>NZ_CM151122.1:335000-4972500 GCF_056480905.1 Stenotrophomonas sp. 96582_Sma
CGAATGGCGTAACGACAGCGGCGCTGTCTCCACCCGAGACTCAGTGAAATTGAAATCGCTGTGAAGATGCAGCGTTCCCGTGGCAAGACGGAAAGACCCCGTGAACCTTTACTATAGCTTTACACTGAACGTTGAGTTCGTCTGTGTAGGATAGGTGGGAGGCTATGAAACTGTGGCGCTAGCTGCAGCGGAGCCATCCTTGAAATACCACCCTGTCGTGCTTGACGTTCTAACCTGGGCCCATTATCTGGGTCGGGGACCGTGTATGGTGGGTAGTTTGACTGGGGCGGTCTCCTCCTAAAGAGTAACGGAGGAGCTCGAAGGTACGCTCAGCGCGGTCGGACATCGCGCACTGTGTGCAAAGGCATAAGCGTGCTTGACTGCAAGATCGACGGATCAAGCAGGTAGGAAACTAGGACTTAGTGATCCGGTGGTTCTGTATGGAAGGGCCATCGCTCAACGGATAAAAGGTACTCCGGGGATAACAGGCTGATACCGCCCAAGAGTTCATATCGACGGCGGTGTTTGGCACCTCGATGTCGGCTCATCACATCCTGGGGCTGTAGTCGGTCCCAAGGGTATGGCTGTTCGCCATTTAAAGTGGTACGCGAGCTGGGTTCAGAACGTCGTGAGACAGTTCGGTCCCTATCTGCCATGGGCGTTGGAGATTTGAGAGGGGCTGCTCCTAGTACGAGAGGACCGGAGTGGACGAACCTCTGGTGTTCCGGTTGTCACGCCAGTGGCATTGCCGGGTAGCTATGTTCGGAAGCGATAACCGCTGAAAGCATCTAAGCGGGAAGCGCGCCTCAAGATGAGATCTCCCGGGGCACAAGCCCCCGAATGAAGGAACCATGTAGACTACGTGGTTGATAGGTCAGGTGTGTAAGTACAGCAATGTATTGAGCTAACTGATACTAATGATCCGAGAGGCTTGACCATATAACCTCAAGTTGCCTTGGCTTTACGACAGCGTCGTAAGAGCATCCAAGTGCACGCTACGTCACAAGAACTACGAGAGGCAGGCGCCTTATCCGGCTGTATCGGATGGCGACGCTCCAACCGCCTCCCTGGTGAAATTAGCGCTGTGGAACCACCCGATCCCATCCCGAACTCGGAAGTGAAACGCAGCTGCGCCGATGGTAGTGTGGCTCAAGCCATGCGAGAGTAGGTCATCGCCAGGGTTTATACCCAAAAACCCCGCTGCTCACGCAGCGGGGTTTTTCTTATTAAGTGAAGGCACTGCATTTTCCGGGTACCTTCCGCCCCAAGGGCAAGATCGCGAAGCTGGCGCTGCAAGCGCTGCTGCAACCGTCTCCCTGGTGAAATTAGCGCTGTGGAACCACCCGATCCCATCCCGAACTCGGAAGTGAAACGCAGCTGCGCCGATGGTAGTGTGGCTCAAGCCATGCGAGAGTAGGTCATCGCCAGGGTTTACACCTCAAAACCCCGCTGCTTACGCAGCGGGGTTTTTCTTTGTGCGCGCGAAATGCGGGTAGTGCCGGCCGCTGGCCGGCAACCCGACGGCGTTACATCGCCCCATAGATCCACGCCATGCGTGGAGGCCCTCCGTGAGGAACCACGGCGCCAACCAAGGTTGGCAGCTACCAACAGCTGGCCCACACAGCGATCGTTTGCCGGCCAGCGGCCGGCACTACAAGTAGATCCACGCCATGCGTGGATGCTCTCTGCATGGAACCACGGCGCCAACCAAGGTTGGCAGCTACCAACAGCAGGCCCACACAGCGATCGTTTGCCGGCCAGCGGCCGGCACTACAAGTAGATCCACGCCATGCGTGGATGCTCTCTGCATGGAACCACGGCGCCAACCAAGGTTGGCATCTACAACTGCAGGGCGCGATCACACACAAAAAAGCGGCGCCCTTGCGGGCGCCGCCTTGGCTTGCTTCAGTACTCAGTCGAGCAAGCTCGACGCTACTTCGCCGCAGCCGGGGCCTTGTCCTTCATCATCGCGTCGCGGGCTGCCTTGAACGGGTTGCCTTCGTACCAGTTCGGCCAACGATCGCCACCGGCCAGTTCCTTGCCGACGCCGTACATCAGCTGCAGGTCTTCGACGGTGCCGTCCAGCTTCCAGGTGGCCGCATCGAACTCATCCTTCGGGCCGTGGTAGCGGTTGGCGCCGTAGTCGGCTGCAGCCTTGCGGCCCGCGTCCACGCCACCCTCGCGCAGGTCTTCGCCGCCATCGGCGTATAGGGCCGGCACACCGGCCTTGGCGAAGTTGAAGTGATCGGAACGGAAGTAGAAGCCGCTCTGCACCGAGGTCTCACCGTGCAGGGTACGGTCCTGGGCCGCGGCCAGCGGCTTGAGGATGTCTTCCAGCTCCGAGCTGCCGAAGCCGGTGACGGTCACGTCCTTGGCACGGCCAGCCACCGACATCGCATCGATGTTGATCACGCCGGCGATCTTGTCCAGCGGGAAGGTCGGATGGGCAACGTAGTACTTCGAACCCAGCAGGCCGGATTCTTCCAGGGTCACCGCCAGGAACACCACCGAGCGCTCCGGCTTCGGCTCCTGGTGGGCCATGGCTTCAGCCACCTCGAGGATGCCGGCCACGCCGGTCGCGTTGTCGACCGCGCCGTTGTAGATGTTGTCGCCGGTCTCGCCCTCGTGCTTGCCTAGGTGATCCCAGTGCGCCATGTACAGCACGGCCTCGTCGGCACGCTTGCTGCCCGGCAGTACGCCCACCACGTTGCGAGATTGCTTCTGCGCGATCTGGCTCTTCAGATCGACCGCAGCGGTGGCCTTCAGCGGCACCGGCTTGAAGCCGCGCTTGCTGGCGTCCTTGTAGGCCTGCGCCAGGTCCAGGCCGGCACCGGCGAACAGCGCCTTGGCAGCGTCGGCACTCAGCCAGCCCTGCACCGGAATGCGGGCTTCCGGGTCATCCTTGGCTGGCAGGTCGTACTGCGGGCCTGCCCAGGAGTTCTTCACCACATCCCAGCCGTAGGAAGCGCCGGCGGTGTCGTGCACGATCAGCGCGGCAGCGGCGCCCTTTCGCGCAGCCTCCTCGAACTTGTAGGTCCAGCGCCCGTAATAGGTCATGCGCTTGCCGTCGAACAGCTTCGCGTCATCGACATGGAAGCCCGGGTCGTTGACGAACATGACGACCGTTTTGCCCTTCCAGTCCTGGCCGGCGTAGTCGTTCCACTTCTGCTCCGGCGCATCGACACCATAGCCGACGAACACCAGGTCGCTGGCATCGACCTTCACCTCGGCCTGGCCGGTACGGGTACCCACCACCATGTCAGTGCCGAACTTCAGCTCGGTGGTCTTGCCGCCCTGGGTGATCTTCAGCACGGTCGATTCGTCGGCCGTGGTCTCGGTCATCGGCACATCCTGGAACCAGCTGTCGCCGTTGCCGGGCTGCAGGCCGATGCGCTGCATCTGGTCGCGGATGTAGTTGACCGTCAGTTCCTCGCCCTTGCTGCCCGGGGCGCGGCCTTCGAATTCATCCGAAGCCAGCGTCTTGACCATCTCGGCGAAGTCGCCGGCGTTGATCTCCGGCGAGAACGCATGGGCCGCCGGCTTGGCAGCGGCGGTGTCGGTGGCCGGCGCGGGCGCCGGCGTGTCTTCGCCTTTGCAGGCACTGAGCGCGGCCGCAGCGGCCAGGCACAGGAGGAGTTTGCGGGGCATCGTCGATTCCTGGAAAACAAAGGGCGGCCGCACCACGTGTACGACCGGTAACAGCGAGTATCACCGAACCGATGGGCGCGGTGTGCTCAGTCCGCCGGAGCGGTTTCGGTGTCGAACGGGATCGGCTCGGCGCCGGTGACCGGGCCGATGCGGGCCGTGCGGTGCACGTACAGCACCACCTCGCGTTCGAACTGCAACGGGCCGTCCACCACGGCATTCGGACCGATGATCACGCGTGGCTTGCGGCTGGCGGTCAGCGAGACGCTGAAGTTTGGCTTGCGCACGTGCACACCGCCCTTGACCTGCGAACCGATGCCCACGGTGATGTCACCGTTGACGGTTTCCACGTCGTTGCCGACGCGGCTTTCGACCAGCCCGATGCCACCGTTCACGGTTTCAACACCGCCTTCGATCTGGCTGCCGCGATCGCTGAAGATGCTGCCGTTGACGGTGCTGACGCTGCCGTGGGCGATCACTTCGCGGCCCAGGCGTACGCCGCCGTTGACCGTTTCGATCTTGCCGGTGCGCGCGCGATCGGCGACCTTGACCCCGCCGTTGACGGTGTCGATGCTGCCGGTCTCGACGCCTTCGCCGACGCGGATGCCGCCGTTGACGGTGTCCAGCTTGCCGTAGCGCTGGCCGGGTTCGGCGCTGATGCTGCCGTTGACCTTGCTGATGTTTTCCTGCGCTGCCACTGGCCCGGTGACCAGCAGTACGCCCAACAGCAGCGGAATGGAGAGAGCTTTCATGGGGACCTCGATGGATGTGCGGCTGGCAGGCCGCGTGCGGAGATGTCACCATTCCCCGGTACCCCCTGCAACTGCCTGAAGTCACTGGAAAGCCCTTGCGCAACAACGCCTTCCCATCACGCCGACATCACATCGCCGCTGCTCGCGGCGGGCGCTGCCTGCTGTTGGGGCTGGCCTTGGCACTGGCGTTACCGCTGCCGGGGGCCGCGCAGACCACGCGCGAGACCGAGCGCAAGCTGCAGAAACTGCGCAGTGAACTGAAGGGCGTGGCGCAGGAGCGCCGGCAGATCGAGGGCCAGCGTGGCCAGGCCTCGCAGCAGCTGCGTGAGGCCGACGAGAAGGTGGCCCGCACCGGCCGTGCGCTTGCGCAGACCGAAACCGCGCTGCGCGAGCAGGGAAGGGCCCTGGCCGAGGCCGAACAGCGCCGCAGCACGTTGCAGGCCAACCTCGCCCAGCAGCACCGCGAGCTGGCCGGCCTGCTGCGCGCGGCCTACCAGCTGGGCAACCATGCACCGTTGAAACTGCTGTTGTCGCAGGACACGGTGGCCGATGCCAACCGTGCCCTGGCCTACCACCGCTACCTGCAGCGTGAGCGGGCCCAGCGCATCACCACGCTGACCGCCGACCTGAAGGAACTGGAAGCGCTGCAGGCGCAGATTGCCGAGCGCAAGCAGAAGCTGCAGGGGGCGCAGCAGGACCAGAAGCAGCAGGCAGCGGCGCTGGAAGCCGACCGCCGCGATCGTGCAAAGACCGTGGCCTCGCTGGACGAGCGCTTCAAGGACCAGCGCGAGAAGGAACAGGCGCTGGGCCAGGACGCCAAGGCGCTGGAAACACTGCTGGCCAATCTGCGTGCGGCCGCCGCCCGTGCCGAGGCCGAGCGTCGCGCGGCTGCGCGCCGTGCGGCAGCGGAGAAGGCCGCTGCCGAACGTGCCGCACGCCAGGCCGCGGCACAGGGACGGCCGCCACCGCCCACCAAGGTTCCGCCGGCGGTGGCTTCCGCACCGGCCCCGAAGGTGGGGGGCCTGGGTTGGCCGTTGTCCGGCAACCTGCTGGCCCGCTACGGCGGCAAGCTGCCTGACGGGCGTACCAGCAGCGGCGTGCTGATCGGCGCACCGGCCGGCAGCACCGTCACCGCTGTGGCCGACGGTACCGTGGTGTTCTCCGACTGGATGACCGGCTACGGCATGATCCTGATCGTCGACCACGGCAATGGCTACATGAGCCTGTACGCCCACAACGACACCCTGCTCAAGGACGCCGGTGCACGGGTCAGCCGTGGCGATGCGGTGGCCAAGGTCGGCAACTCGGGGGGCCAAGGGGTCACCGCGCTGTACTTCGAGCTGCGTCGTGGCGGGCAACCGGTGAATCCGGACAGCTGGCTGCAGCGGCGCTGAATCCCCGCTCGCCAGGTGCGGGCTGGATTCAACGGGAATTTAGCTGTGCTTCGCGCATAATCGGTGCATGTGCCTTGGGCACCATGCCACCGTCGACAGGAGTGATCCATGCGCGCAGCCCGTACCGCCACCCTCTTGCTGGCCCTGTTGCCAGCGCTGTCCTGGGCGCAGCAGACCGCGCCCGCCCCGAGCCAGGAAACCGGCGGGCAGGCAGCGAGCAGCGAGGAGGCGGTGACCTCGAAGGTGCCGCTGGAGGACATCCGCCGCTTCGTGGCCGTCTACAACGCAGTGCGGGCCGCCTACGTCGATCCGGTCGATGACAAGAAGCTGATGCAGGCAGCGGTGCGTGGCCTGCTGCTCGACCTCGACCCGCACAGCACCTACTTCAACAAGGAAGACGCGCAGGCCTTCGACGAACAGGCCAGCGGCGCCTACGAAGGCATCGGCGTTGAGCTGCAGCAGCAGCCAGACAACGCCAGCATGAAGGTGATCTCGCCGATCGACGACACGCCGGCGGCCAAGGCCGGCATCCTCGCCGGTGACCTGATCATCGCCATCGACGGCAAGCCGATCAGCGCGATCGATGCCAGCGAACCGCTGCGCGGCCCGGCCGGCAGCAAGGTGGTGCTGACCATCGTGCGCGAAGGCAAGCCCAAGCCGTTCGATGTCAGCCTCACCCGCCAGACCATCCGCGTGACCAGCGTGCGCAGCCGCCTGCTGGAACCGGGCTATGGCTACATCCGCCTGAGCACCTTCCAGGCCGACACCGGTTCGGACTTCCAGAAGCACGTGCAGCAGCTGCAGAAGCAGTCCGGTGGCCAGCTCAAGGGCCTGGTGCTGGACCTGCGCAGCAACCCGGGTGGCCTGCTGACCGCTGCCGTGCAGGTGGCCGACGACCTGCTCGACAAGGGCAACATCGTCAGTACCCGCGGCCGCATCAGCATCAGCGATGCACGTTTCGATGCAACGCCGGGCGACCTGCTGAAGGGCGCACCGGTGGTGGTGCTGGTCGACGCCGGTTCGGCCAGTGCCTCGGAAGTGCTGGCCGGCGCACTGCGCGACAACAAGCGCGCCCGCGTGGTTGGCAGCCGCACCTTCGGCAAGGGCTCGGTGCAGACCGTGCTGCCGCTGGACAACGGTGACTCGGTGAAGCTGACCACCGCGCGTTATTACACGCCCAGCGGCAAGTCGATCCAGGCCACGGGCATCGTGCCGGAGGTCGAACTGAAGCCGGCCGCTACGCCGGCCGAGGATGCACTGCCGGCCAGCCTGAGCGATTACAGCGAAGCGACCCTGCCGGGCCATCTGCGCGGTGACGACGAGGGCACTGAGGGCTATCACGCCGGTGCGGTACTGCCGGGCGATGGCCCGATCAACGACGCGCTGGCCGAGCTGAAGAACCCGGGTTCGGTGGCTGCACGCTTGAAGGCCGAAGCGGCGAAAGTGGATGCGGCCAAGGCTGCGAAGGCCGCTGCGGCGAAGCCGGAAGCGAAGGTAGAACCGAAGCCAGAAGCGAAGCCAGAAGCGAAGCCGGAAGCGAAGCCCGCACCCGTCCCGGCCAAGCCCTGATTCTGTAGAGTCGAGATCCTATGTTCGTGGTCAAGCCTGCTGGAAGCAGGCTTGACCCACCTTCAGCATGGCCGGATCGAAGTCCCGGCCGCTTTTGAAGACACCCCAGGCGATCCTGGCCAGCTTTCTGGCCAGGATGTTGAAGACGGCGGTGCTGGGGTGACCGCGTTTTGACAGCTCGTCGTAGAGCGGTTGCCCCTGGCGACACCGCTTGAGCCCCATTGCGGCCATGTAGAGCATCTGGCGCAGCACTGGCGCGCCCTGTTTGGACAGCCGACGCCGTCCCGTTCTGCCGCCAGACTCGTTGGGCCGGGGATCCAGGCCCGTGCAGGCGATCCACGCGTTGGCGTTGGCCAACGGCCAGCGCGTCATGTAGTAAATCAGGTGAGCGGCGACGGCGGGGCCGATACCAGGGATGGTCAACAGGCGCTTGTAGAGCGTGCCATGCTCTCCATCGCGACCCAAGCGCTGCAGTTCGCTTTCCAGCTCGGACAGCGTCCCAGCCAGAGCGCAGAACAGATCTGACAGCTCCCCGGGGGCACTTTTGCTTACCCCGAAGGATTGCTCCAGCCGCGCGCGTGTCTTTACCAGCGTCTGCCGCTTGCGCAGCAAATCGTGCATCTGCTGCTGCTCATCGGTACGCGGTACGTATTCACGCAGGCGATCGTTCTCCTTCTTCACGTACCGGGCGATCGCTTCGGCGTCCATGGCGTCCGTCTTGCCACGCGAGCCCGTCGCCCGGCCGTAGTGCTTGATCAGACGTGGATTGATCACATAGACAACGTGGCCTGCCTGGCCAGCCATCCGAGCCAACAACTCGTAGTACCGCCCCGTCGCCTCCATGCCAATCCGGCATCGCTGGGGCAAGGTGTTGAGCCACTGGGCTATGCCGGCCCGGGTGTTGGCGATCCTGTCGCCGGCCTTGCGGTCGGCCACTGCCGGTACGAACTCCTTGGAGTCCACGTCCACGCCAATATCGAGAGAATCAGACATTTGTACGGCTCCCAGCTATCTTTAAGGGGCTGGGGTGGTACCGCACCGACGTTAGCTTGCCTACATCGACGATCCCCTTTGGGGGCCGTACGATCCTTTATCGACGTTCGTGTGCGGGATGGGGATCGCTCGACTCGTCTGTCGGCTAGTATCCGCAGATGCATGCTTGACGGTCCCTCCACCCTGGCTCCTACATACCGCGTAGGAGCCGGGAGGAACATACAAGCCGTGCTCGACTGATCCAAGAACGAGCGGGTGCGCGTGGAGCCGGCCAGCGGCCGGCACTACCAGGGGTCAGAAGCCGTGGCGCTTGCGCAGGCGGCGGGCGATGGCCGCCCGCACGTAGACCCCGTACACCACGCCGAACACGAAGCCGCCGATGTGCGCCCACCAGGCCACCATGCCGAAGCTTGGGCCGATATGGGCGAACACCACCTGCAGGGCGGCCCAGACGCCGATCAGCAGGTAGGCCGGGGCGCGCACGAACTCCAGGAACAGGCCGAGCGGAATGACCACGCCCAGCCGTGCACCCGGGAACAGCGCCAGATAGGCGCCGATCAGTGCGGACACCGCGCCGCTGGCGCCGATGATGATCTGGTCCGGGCTGCCCATGGTGTAGATCGCCACCAGATTGGAAACGGCACCGCCGACCAGGAACAGCAGCAGCAGCCGCCACGGGCCCAGCACCCGCTCAGCAGGCAGGCCGAAGATCAGCAGGAATACCAGGTTGCCCAGCAGGTGTGACCAGTCCGCGTGCAGGAACAGGGCCGTGAACAGCCGCAGCACGCTGCCGTCCTGCAGGGTCGCCCACCAGTCCAGCGGGTGGGTCAGGCCGGTGGACAGGGCGCCCCAGTCCAGCCAGAGGCTGCCCCGGGCGTCGTCCGGACGCGAAATCGACCACAGGAACGCCAGCCACAGTGCCGCAAACAGCACGGGCGTGGCCCAGCGCAGGGCCGCCTTCTTGCGCGACGGGAGGGAGACGAACATGGGCAATAGCCTAGCGTGCGGGCGCTTACGGCGGGGATTGTCCTGTTCAGCTTCTGGGACGAAAAAAGCGCCTGCGCTGTTATTGTTTCATTAACAGCTCTGGGTAATACTCGCATACGGCGTCGTATGTCGGGAGGGGAATCCGGCGCGCTCCGAAGGGCCCCAAGGCCTGCCGGGCGCAGGCGCACTTAGAGCACCATCACCGCTTACCGGAGAGAGAACTACGATGCAAACCGCTTCCACCATTGCCCGACTGACCCTGCTGGCCGTCGGCGTTGCCGGTGCGCTGGCCGCCGCCGATGCCAACGCTGCCGCCTTCCAGCTGAAGGAAAACAGCGCCAAGGGCCTCGGCCGCGCGTTCGCCGGTTCCGGCAGCGCCGAAGGCGACGCCTCCATCATCGCCGTCAACCCGGCCGGCATGCGCCAGCTGGAAGGCACGATGGTCCAGGGCGACCTGAGCGCCATCAGCTTCAAGGCCGAGTTCAAGGGCCAGGGCCGCAATGCGGCAGGCCGCCCGCAGACCGGTGGTGACGGCGGCGACGCCGGCATGATCGCTCCGGTCCCGGCTGCGTACTTCCACATGCCGATCGGCGAGCAGGCCCACTTCGGTGTGTCGCTGACCGCACCGTTCGGCTTCAAGACCGAATACGACAACGGTTGGGTGGGTCGTTACAGCGGCCTGAAGACCGATCTGAAGGCCATCGACCTTGGCTTCGCCGCGTCGTATGACGTCAACCCGTACGTGTCGTTCGGCGCGTCGGTGTTCGTCGAGCACCTGACCATCGAGCTGAGCAACGCCGTCGACTACGGCAGCATCCTGGCCGGCGCCGGCGCTCCGGGCTTCGCCCCGGGCAGCGCGGATGGCACCCTGAAGATCGAGGGTGACAACAATGCCGTGGGCTGGACCGTCGGTGGCCTGTTCTCGATCGACGAGAACACCCACATCGGCCTGAGCTACCGTTCGAAGGTCGAGCACAAGATCACCGGTGGTGATGCGACCTTCAGCGGCGCCGACCGCGCACGTTCGCTGCTGACCAACTCGCCGCGTACCCGCGGTTGGTTCATGGACACCAGCGGCAAGGCCACGGTGACCATGCCGGCCTCGGCCACCCTGAGCGTGACCCACAAGGTCAACGACCGCTGGACCGTGATGGGCGACGTGACCCGTACCGCCTGGTCGACCGCCTTTGACAGCGTCACCGTCGACTATGCGTCGCCGCAGGCGGACTCGGTCCTGGAGTTCGGCTACCGTGACACCACCTTCGTGTCGCTGGGCGCCGACTACAAGCTGAGCGACACCGTCACCCTGCGCGGTGGTGTTGCGCTGGACCAGACCCCGACCACCGACGCCCACCGCGACGTGCGCGTGCCGGATACCAGCCGCAAGTGGCTGTCGCTGGGCGTGGGCTGGACCCCGTCGGCAAACACCGAGTACAACTTTGGCTACACCCACCTGTTCACCAGCGATCCGAACGTGAACGTGCGTGCGACCACTGCCAACCAGGGCAACTCGCTGTCGGGCAAGTACAAGGTCCGTGGCGACGTGCTGGCGGCTTCGTTCCAGTACAAGTTCTGATTCGGGCCTCGGCCTGACGCAGCACACGGAAGGCCCCGCGCAAGCGGGGCTTTCTTTTCTGTGGCCCCGGGCCATCCACGCGTGGTGTGGATCTACTGAAGAGCGCAGCCATCCACGGCGTGGATCCACGACAATAGCGCCATGAACCTGTCCGATCCGAACTTCCAGCTGGAGCTGGCTGCCAACATCGCCGTCGCCGGCTCGATCCTGCTGGCCGGCCGCAACAACGTGCACACCTGGTGGCTGGGCATCGTCGGCTGTGCGCTGTTTGCAGCGGTGTTCGAGCGCTCGCATCTTTACGCGGACATGGTGCTGCAGTTCTTCTTCATTGCCATCAGCGTGCTGGGCTGGTGGCAGTGGCTGCGTGGCGATCACGGTGCGCCGCTGCCGATCACCTCATTGCGACCGCGTGCATGGGCCTGGCTGGCGCCGCTGGCGGTGGTGGCCACGTTCGGCTACGGCTGGATGCTGACCCGCCTGACCAACGCCTACGCGCCCTACATCGATTCGGCGGTACTGGTGCTGAGCGTGATCGCGCAGATCCTGATGATGCGGCGCAAGCTGGAATCGTGGTGGGTGTGGCTGCTGGTGAACACCGTTGCGGTGCCGCTGTACTACAGCCGTGGCCTGCACCTGACCTCGATCCTGTACGTGGGCTTCTGGATCAACGCGCTGGTGGCGTTGCGTCATTGGCGCGGCCTGATGCGGGTGTAGCGCCGAGCCCACGCTCGGCTGCACCGTACAAGCCGAGCATGGGCTCGGCGCTACAGGAAAAAAGCACAAAAAACCCCGCTTTCGCGGGGTTTTTCGTTCACTGCAACTACCGGGCGATCAGTCGCCCAGGGTCAGCAGCGAGGCGTTGCCGCCGGCAGCGGTGGTGTTCACCGTCACCGTCTTTTCGGTGGCAAAGCGCAGCAGGTAGTGCGGGCCGCCGGCCTTCGGGCCGGTGCCGGACAGGCCCTGGCCGCCGAACGGCTGCACGCCGACCACCGCACCGATCTGGTTGCGGTTGACGTAGACGTTGCCGACGTGGACGCCGTTGCTGATGCGGTCGACGGTCTCGTCAATGCGCGAATGCACGCCCAGGGTCAGGCCGTAGCCGGTGGCGTTGATCTGGTCGATCACCGCGTCGAGCTGGTCGCCCTTCCAGCGGATCACGTGCAGGACCGGACCGAACACTTCCTTCTGCAGCTGGCCCAGGTCCTTCAGTTCGTACGCACGTGGCGCGAAGAAGGTGCCATTGGCCGCTTCGGCAGACAGCTCGGCGGCAGCAATCAGGCGCGCTTCGCGGTCCATGCGTTCGGCGTGGTCCTGCAGGATCTTCAGCGCGTCGGCGTCGATCACCGGGCCGACGTCGGTGGACAGCAGGCCCGGGTTGCCGACCTTCAGTTCCTTCATCGCACCGGCCAGCATGGTCATCACCTTGTCGGCGATGTCGTCCTGCACGAACAGCACGCGCGCGGCCGAGCAGCGCTGGCCGGCCGAGGTGAAGGCGGAGCCGATCGCATCCTTGACCAGCTGTTCCGGCAGTGCCGAGGAGTCGGCGATGAAGGCATTCTGGCCACCGGTCTCGGCAATCAGCACACCGATGGCGGCGTCACGTGCGGCCATCGCGCGGTTGATCGCACGGGCGGTGTCGGTGGAGCCGGTGAAGGCCACGCCGGCCACGCGCGGGTCGGCGGTCAGTGCGGCACCGACGGTGGCACCGTCGCCCGGCAGGAACTGCACCACCTCGGCCGGCACGCCGGCGTCATGCAGCAGCTTCACCGCGTAGTAGCCGATCAGGTTGGTCTGCTCGGCCGGCTTGGCGATGACGCTGTTGCCGGCGGCCAGGGCGGCAGCGACCTGGCCCAGGAAGATCGCCAGCGGGAAGTTCCACGGGCTGATGCAGACGAACACGCCGCGGCCGTGCAGCTGCAGCTCGTTGGATTCACCGGTCGGGCTGGGCAGCTTCTCGGCGTGGCTGAACTGCTCGCGCGCCTGCTTGGCGTAGTAGCGCAGGAAATCCACGGCTTCGCGCACTTCGGCGATGCTGTCGGGCAGGCTCTTGCCGGCTTCCTTCACGCACAGCGCCATGAACTCCGGCATGCGCGCTTCCAGCTGGTCGGCGGCGTGCTCGAGGATGGCGGCGCGGCTGGCGGCCGGGGTGCGGTTCCAGGCCGGCTGCGCGGCCACGGCGTTGGCCAGGGCTTTCTGCACGGTGGCGGCATCGGCGGCCAGCCACTGGCCGACCACTTCGCGGGTGTCGGCCGGATTGGTCACCGGCAGCGCGGCGCCGGCCGGGTTCGCACCCGGCACCAGCGGGGCGGCCTGCCACGGCTTCACTGCAGCGTTGATCTGCTCGGCGAGGGCGCGCAGTTCGTTGTCGTTGGCGAGGTTGGCGCCCATGGAGTTCTTCCTGTCGTGGTTCTGGCTGCGCAGCAGGTCAACCGGCAGCGGGATCTTGGGATGCGGAATCGATTCGAACGAAGCAACCATCTCGACCGGATCGCGGATCAGGTCGGCGATCGGCACGCGCTCGTCGGTGATGCGGTTGACGAAGCTGGAGTTGGCGCCGTTTTCCAGCAGGCGACGCACCAGGTACGGCAGCAGGTCTTCATGCGAACCGACCGGTGCATACACGCGGCAGGGCAGGTTCAAGCGGTCGGCCGGCACCACTTCCGCGTACAGGTCATCGCCCATGCCGTGCAGCTTCTGGTGCTCGTACACGCCACCGTTGGCGATGCTGCGCACGGCCGCGATGGTGTGTGCGTTGTGCGTGGCGAACATCGGGTAGATCGCGTCGGCATGCGTGAACAGGCGCTTGGCGCAGGCCAGGTAGGAGACATCGGTGTTCTGCTTGCGGGTGAACACCGGGTAGCCCGGGTAGCCTTCGATCTGCGCGCGCTTGATCTCGGCGTCCCAGTAGGCGCCCTTGACCAGGCGCACCTGCAGGCGGCGACCGGCGCGGCGGGCCATGTCGGCCAGGTGGTCGATCGTGTACGGCGTGCGCTTCTGGTAGGCCTGCACGACCACGCCGAAGCCGTCCCAGCCGGCCAGCGAGGCGTCGGAGAAGACCTGCTCGATGATGTCCAGCGACAGTTCCAGGCGGTCGGACTCTTCGGCGTCGACGGTGCAGCCGATGCCGTAGCTCTTGGCCAGTTGTGCCAGTTCCAGCACGCCCGGCACCAGGTCCTTCAGCACGCGCTCGCGCTTGGCGTGCTCGTAGCGCGGGTACAGCGCCGACAGTTTGATCGAGATGCCCGGCGCGTTGTTGACGTCACCGTCCGGACGGCCGCCGCGTGCCTTGTGGTCGCCGCCGATGGCGTGGATCGCACGACGGTAGTCTTCCAGGTAGCGCAGCGCGTCCTTCATGGTCAGCGCGCCTTCGCCCAGCATGTCGAACGAGTAGCGGTAATTCGCGTTGTCGCCCTTGTGCGAGCGCGACAGCGCTTCGCTGATGGTGCGGCCCACGACGAACTGGTGGCCCATGATCTTCATCGCCTGGCGCACGGCCAGGCGCACCACCGGCTCACCGACGCGGCCGACCAGGCGCTTGAACGCGCTGGGCGCATCGGCACGGGTGGCGTCGTTCATCTGCACCAGCTTGCCGGTCAGCATCAGGCCCCAGGTGGAGGCGTTGACCAGCACCGAGTCGCTGCCGCCCAGGTGCTTTTCCCAGTCGGCATCGGCCAGCTTGTCGCGGATCAGCTTGTCGGCGGTGTCCTGGTCCGGAATGCGCAGCAGCGCCTCGGCCACGCACATCAGCAGCACGCCTTCCTCGCTGCCCAGGTCGTACTGGCGCATGAAGGCTTCGATCGCGCCCTGGTCCTTGGCACGCACGCGCACGCGGCCGACCAGGTCGGCGGCCAGCGCCTGCACCTTGGCCTGCTCTTCGGCGGGCAGGCGGGCCTGCGCCAGCAGCTCGCGCACGTGGCTGGCCTCGTCCTTCAACCAGCCATCGGTGATGGCCTGGCGGAACGGGTTGGGGGGCGCCGGCAGTTCCGGCGACAGCAGCGCGCCGGGACGCGGAGCGTCGTGGGCGGCAGGGGAGGAGGAAGGTGCGTTCATGCCGGTCCGGCCAGTGGAAAACTTGGCGATTTTAATCATTTTTGCGGGTTGCGGAAGTGCCCATCAGCCACCTTCGTGAAGCGCTGATAGCCCCTAGCTGCGGTGGATTCAGCGTGTTCAGCAAGCTCGGCAGAATTTGTGCTGAATTCGTCATTCGTGCCGCCGACCTCATGCTGTGTTGCAGCATGGTAAAAAGTGTGAATGCACCCTTGCTACCGGCGAGAGGGCGGGGCTACCATCGAGACGTTTCCCGCGGCAGGAACGCGGTTGCGACATGATCGAGGTGCTTCCAGCTCCGGATGGGTCAGGTACGCAGCTGCGGCTGCGTCCCCCACGGGCGCTCGATGCCCGGCAGTTCGTCCTGTTGTTCACCGTGTTGTCGGGTGCGATGTGGCTGGTGTCCGCCCTCGGGTGGTTGGCCGGCAATGCATTCGCCCCCCTGTTCGCGCTGCTGTACAGCCTGGTGCTGGCGGCGGCACTGCGTGCCTTGTGGCGCAGTGGTGAACGGCAGGAGGAGATCCGGGTAGTGCCGGCGTACGTGGAGGTCATCCCCGTACCCGGTGGATCGCCGGTGTTCCGGGCCCACCCCCACTGGGTGCGCCTGCTCACCGACGACGAGAGGGTCCGGCTGGCATCCAGCGGCCGGCAGGTGGAGGTGGGGAGTTTCCTCGCGCCGGCCGAACGTCAGACGCTCGCAGAGACACTTGAAAGCTTGCTCGCCGCCAGCGATGGCGGCAACCGACGACGCTAAGGGTCTAGGCAATGAAGCAAAGCAGCAGGTGGGGCACGAAGTGCGTTGCAGCGGTCGCCGCCATGGTGGCCGGGGGACTGATGCCGGCGTTGGCCTGGGCCCAGGCGGCCGATCCCAAGCCGTGGCAGCTGAACATGGGCAAGGGGGTGACCCAGACCTCGCGCCTGGCCTGGGAATCGAACAATCTCTCGTTGATCATCTGCACGGTGATCGGCGTCATCGTGTTCGGGGCGATGGCCTACGCCATCTTCAAGTTCCGCAAATCCAAGGGTGCGGTCGCCGCCACCTTCAGCCACAACACCAAGGCCGAGATCATCTGGACGGTGATCCCGGTGATCATCCTGATCGTGATGGCATGGCCGGCCACGGCCAACCTGATCAAGATGTACGACACCCGCGATGCCGAGATGACGGTGAAGGTCACCGGCTACCAGTGGATGTGGAAGTACGAATATCTCGGCGAGAACGTCACCTTCACCAGCCGCCTGGACCGCGAGTCCGACCGCGTGCGGCAAAGTGGCATCGTGCCGACCCGCGAGACTCACCCGCATTACCTGCTGGATGTCGACAACCGCCTGGTGCTGCCGGTCGATACCAAGGTGCGCTTCGTCATCACCTCCGACGACGTGATCCACGCCTGGTGGGTGCCGGCGCTGGGCTGGAAGCAGGACGCCATCCCCGGTTTCATCAATGAGGCCTGGACCAGCATCGAGCAGCCCGGCGTCTACCGCGGCCAGTGCGCCGAGCTGTGCGGCAAGGACCATGGCTTCATGCCGATCGTGGTCGAGGCGGTGTCCAAGGAAGAGTTCAAGCAGTGGCTGGCGCAGCGCAAGCCGGCGCCGCCCGCCGAGCCGGCAACGCCGGCGGCACCTGCCGAACCGGCTGCACCGACTGCACCGGCGAGCGAGGCACCGGCTGCGCCTGCTGCTGCAGAAGCGGGCAGCGCGCCTGCCACCGCGGCCAACGGAGCGTGATGTAAAGCCCGCGGCCGTTCGCGGCCGTGGTGACAACCGATTCTGAGAGGTGTTTTGCAATGGCGCACTCGGCAGTTGGGCACGACGATCACCATCACCAGCAGAGTTTCTTCGAGCGTTGGTTCTTCTCGACCAACCACAAGGACATCGGCACGCTGTACCTGGGTTTCAGCTTCATCATGTTCATCATCGGTGCGGCGATGAGCGTGGTGATCCGCGCTGAGCTGGCGCAGCCGGGCCTGCAGTTCGTCAAGCCCGAGTTCTTCAACCAGATGACCACCGTGCATGCGCTGGTGATGATCTTCGGCGGCGTGATGCCGGCCTTCGTCGGCCTCGCCAACTGGATGATCCCGCTGCAGATCGGCGCGCCGGACATGGCGCTGCCGCGCATGAACAACTGGTCGTTCTGGCTGTTGCCGGTGGCCTTCAGCCTGCTGCTGCTGACCCTGTTCCTGCCCGGTGGTGCGCCGGCCGGCGGCTGGACGCTGTACCCGCCGCTGTCGCTGCAGGGCGGCTACAACGTCGCCTTCAGCGTGTTCGCCATCCACGTGGCCGGCATCAGCTCGATCATGGGCGCGATCAACATCATCGCCACCGTGCTGAACATGCGTGCGCCGGGCATCGACCTGCTGAAGATGCCGATCTTCTGCTGGGCCTGGCTGATCACTGCGTTCCTGCTGATCGCGGTGATGCCGGTGTTGGCCGGTGCGGTGACCATGCTGCTGACCGACAAGTTCTTCGGTACCAGCTTCTTCAACGCCGCCGGTGGCGGTGACCCGGTGATGTACCAGCACATCTTCTGGTTCTTCGGGCACCCCGAGGTCTACATCATGATCCTGCCCGCCTTCGGCGTGGTCAGCGAGATCATCCCGACCTTCAGCCGCAAGCCGCTGTTCGGCTACCAGGCGATGGTGTACGCCACCGCCGCCATCGCGTTCCTGTCGTTCATCGTCTGGGCCCACCACATGTTCACCGTGGGCATGCCGCTGGGTGGCGAGATCTACTTCATGTTCGCCACCATGCTGATCTCGATCCCGACCGGGGTGAAGGTGTTCAACTGGGTCAGCACCATGTGGCGTGGCTCGCTGACGTTCGAGGCACCGATGCTGTGGTCGGTGGCGTTCGTCATCCTGTTCACCATCGGTGGCTTCTCCGGCCTGATGCTGGCGATCGTGGCGGCTGACTTCCAGTACCACGACACCTACTTCGTGGTCGCGCACTTCCACTACGTGCTGGTGACCGGCGCGGTGTTCGCGCTGATCGCGGCGGTGTACTACTGGTGGCCGAAGTGGACCGGGCGGATGTACAGCGAGAAGTGGGCCAAGGTGCACTTCTGGTGGTCGATCGTATTCGTCAACCTGCTGTTCTTCCCGCAGCACTTCCTCGGCCTGGCCGGCATGCCGCGCCGCATTCCCGATTACAGCGTGGCCTTCGCCGACTGGAACCTGATCAGCTCGATCGGCGCGTTCGGCATGTTTGTCACCCCGTTCATGATGGCCGCGATCCTGCTGTCCTCGCTGCGCAATGGCGAGAAGGCCGAGGCCCGTTCCTGGGAAGGTGCGCGTGGCCTGGAGTGGACGCTGCCGTCGCCGGCACCGGCGCATACGTTCACCACGCCGCCGACCATCCGCCCGGGGGATCTGGCGCATGACGACATCACGCATTGAGGTGGGGCATGCATAACGAAAGCCCGCTCCCGATCGGTAGAGTCGAGCCATGCTCGACTGACGAAAAGCAGCCGAGCACGGCTCGGCTCTACAACAGCGAAGCGCAGCCGACCAGCGGTCGGCTCTACCAGGGTGGAAGCATCGAGCAGCAACGCCAGCGCGCCAGGCGCACGGCGATGTGGGTCGGCGCCATCGCCGTGCTGGTCTACGTCGGCTTCATCCTCAGTGGGGTGATCGGCCGATGAGCGACGCACCGGCCAGCACACCGTCACGCAGTGCGGGACTGCCGCGCCTGATCGGTGTGGCGGTGGCGGTGTTCCTGCTCACGTTCTCGCTGGTGCCGCTGTACCGCATCGCCTGCGAAAAGGTGTTCGGCGTGCGCCTGGAGCGCGGTCCCGGCAGCGAGGCCAGTACCGGCGCCGTGACCGGCAAGCGCACCGTGCGCGTGGAATTCGATGGCGGGGTCAACTCACGGCTGCCATGGTCGTTCCATCCCGAGCAGCTGACCATGGACGTGGTGCCCGGCGAACTCAACGAAGCGCTGTACTTCGCCCGCAATGACAGCCAGCAGGCAGTGGTCGGCAGCGCGGTGCCTTCGGTGGCGCCGGCGCGTGCGTCGGGCTTCTTCAGCAAGACCGAGTGCTTCTGTTTCACCGCGCAGACGCTGCAGGCCGGCGAGAAGCGCGACATGCCGGTGCGCTTCATCGTCGATCCGGACCTGCCACCGGAGATCAAGACGATCACGCTGTCCTACACCTTCTACCGCAACGACGCGCTGTCCGATCGGCTGGCTCCGGCCGCCACCTCGGAAGGCGCGCACGCCGCACCCTGACCCCGGATACCGACATGGCCCAGACACCGACCGACGCCAACGTGTACTTCGTCCCGGCCCAGAGCAAATGGCCGTTCGTGGGTTCCATCGCGATGATGGTGACCATGGTCGGTGTGGCCAGCTGGCTCAACGATGCCAGCTGGGGACGCTGGACGTTCTACATCGGCATCGCGATGCTGGTGCTGACCCTGTTCTGGTGGTTCAGCGACGTGGTGCGCGAATCGCAGGCCGGCAACTACAACCATCAGGTCGATGGCTCGTTCCGGATGGGGATGATCTGGTTCATCTTCTCCGAAGTGATGTTCTTCGGTGCGTTCTTCGGCGCGCTGTTCTACACCCGCAACCTGGGCCTGTCGTGGCTCAGCGGCGAAGGCCGCGGGGTGATGACCAACGAGCTGCTCTGGCAGGGCTATTCCGCCGGATGGCCGACCAATGGCCCGGCGGCGATCGGTGGCGCGTTCCAGACCATTCCGGCCTGGGGCCTGCCGCTGATCAATACGCTGATCCTGCTGACCTCCGGCGTGACCCTGACCATCGCCCACCACGCACTGAAGGCGGGCAACCGCCGCCAGCTGCTGATCTGGCTGGGCCTGACCGTGGTGCTCGGCCTCGGCTTCCTGACCCTGCAGGCGGAGGAGTACATCCACGCCTACAAGGAACTGAACCTGACGCTCGGTTCGGGCATCTACGGTTCAACGTTCTTCATGCTGACCGGCTTCCACGGTGCGCACGTGCTGCTGGGCACGATCATGCTGATCGTGATGTGGCTGCGTTCGGCCAAGGGGCACTTCACCCGCGACAACCATTTCGGTTTCGAAGCCGCCGCGTGGTACTGGCACTTCGTCGACGTGGTGTGGCTGATGCTCTTCATGTTCGTCTACGTGCTTTGACCGCGCACGTATCGGTGGCCTCAGCCGCCGATGCCGTGCGGTTTTATCCAGCCCATGTAGATGCTCACGATCACCAGCAGGATCAACGCCACCGACACCGCGATGCGGCGTGTCAGTGCGTTGACCGTGCGCTTGGTCTGGCCGCGGTCGACCAGCAGGTAATACAGGCCGGCGCCCAGATTCCAGACGATGACGATCAGAAACGCGATTACCAGCAGGGTCTTCAGCGAATCACTCATGCGCGGCTCGAGGGCAGGGTGGATGGGCCTATCTGACCGCGTTTGCGCGGACTTGTCATGATGCGCCAGCACACGCGCGTGATCGGCTGGCTGTTGGCGGTGCTGGCGATGGCCGGTTTCAGCGCATTGGGGCTGTGGCAGCTGCAGCGCATGCATGCCAAACAGGCAATGTTGGATGCACAAGGTCCAGCCGTGGCACAGGCGCTGCCACTGGCGCAGGCTCTGGCGGCGCCCGGCGCGTTGCATGGCGTGGCCGACCACGGCCGCTTCCTGCCCGGCGTGGTGCTGCTGGACAACCAGACCCGGCATGGTCGCGCCGGGGTGAAGATCTATCGTCCGTTCCGCAGTGACGGAGGCAGCGTGCTGCTGGTCGACCTCGGCTGGCGCGCGCTGCCGCCGGATCGCACGCTGCCGGATGTGCCGGCGCCGCCTTCGCCGGTGGCGGTGCGTGGGTTATTGGCGCCGCCGCCGTCGGCGGGACTGGCACTGGGCCCGGCGTTCTCCGCTACCGATGAGGCCGGGCGTTGGCTGGCCAGCCGTTTGCCCGCCGAAGGCCTGGCGGCGGCGCTTGGCCTACCGGTATTGCCCGACCGCGTGCTGCGGCTGGATCCGGTGCTGCCATTCGGCGACGAACGCGATCTGGACCTGCTGCCGAACACGCTGCCGCCGCAGCGTCACCTGGGCTACGCCGTGCAGTGGTTCGGCCTGGCCCTGACCGTGCTGGTGGTCGCGCTGGTGCTGGAGTGGCGCAGGAGACGTGCCGTGGCCCGGTAGTGCCGGCCGCTGGCCGGCATCCCCTTGGATTCCTGGATGCCGGCCAGCGGCGAGCACTACCGGGGCACCACACCCGCATCCCTTACCCAACCATGAGAAAATGCCCCGCATGAACACTGCTACGTCCCCGCAGGCGCGCGGCTCCGGCCGCCGGACCCTGGTGCTGCTGTTTGCCGTGTTCTTCGGGGCGATGGCACTGGCCGCCGTGCTGCGCTTCTCCGGCTGGCAACCGACCGGGCACCGCAATGCCGGCCAGCTGCTGAAGCCGCCGGTGGACCTGCGCCAGCAGGCGCCGACCCTGGCCAGCGGCCAGCCCTACGCCTGGAACCCCGAGGCCCGTACCTGGCGCCTGCTGGTGGCGCCGGCCGATGCCTGCGACGCGCAGTGCGTCACTTTGTCGCAGGGACTGGGCAAGGTGTGGCAGCTGTTCGGCCATAACGCCGATAATGTCGAAATCCTGTGGCTGGGAACGCCACCGGCGTCGATCGCCTCGCTGCCCGCGCTGCGGCCGCTGGCTCCGTCGCCAGCACTGCGCGCGGCCCTGCCCGGCGTCGACGATCCGGCTGGCCTGCCGGTCTACGTGATCGATCCGAACGGCTTCGTGATCATGCGTCATGCCCCGGGCACCGACCTGGGTGGCCTGCGCAAGGACATGGCCACGTTGCTGAAACTGAAGTGAGTCCCGTTTGATGAGCCTTTCCGCGCGTCCGGCGCTGCACCGCAATTTCCACCGCCTGGCGTGGTTCGCCATGATCATGACCGCGAGCACGATCATGTTCGGCGCATTCGTGCGCCTGTCCGATGCCGGCCTGAGCTGCCCGGACTGGCCGACCTGCTATGGCCAGGCCACCTGGCCGCAGCACGTGGAAGAGACCATCGGCCACCCGGCGGCGGAGATCCGCCCGCTGGAGACCCACAAGGCCTGGCGTGAGCAGGTGCACCGCTTCCTGGCTGGCGCGCTGGGCATCGAGATCCTGACCCTGGCCCTGTTGGCCACGCGCAAGCGGCGATTCGGAAGCACGGCGGTGGTGACCGCCTGCGTGCTGGTGGCCGCCGGCATACCGCTGTACATGATGGGCTGGCATGGCACGGCCAGCGTGCTGGCGTTGATCGGTGAGGCGATCCTGCTGATCGCCGCGCTGCGCTGGAGCAACATCGACCTGGCGCGCGCTGCATTGCTGACCCTGGCGGTGGTGATCTTCCAGGCCTTGCTGGGCATGTGGACGGTGACCCTGCTGCTCAAACCCATCGTAGTGATGGGCCATCTGCTCGGTGGCATGCTGATGTTCGGCCTGCTGGTGTGGATGGCCTGGCGCGCGACGCACATGCCGATCACCCTGGCCGAGGCGCCGAAGCTGAAGTGGCTGCTGCGCATCGGCGTAGCGGTGCTGGTCACCCAGATCGCGCTGGGGGGCTGGGTCAGCGCCAATTACGCGGCGCTGGCCTGCGGCGGTGGCAGCGCCTCGTTGGACAACTTCCCGCGCTGCGCCAACCAGTGGTGGCCGCAGCACAACTTCGTCGAAGGCTTCACCCTGTGGCGCGGCATCGGCGTGGATTACGAAGGCGGCGTGCTGGATGGCGCTTCACGTATCGCCATCCAGATGGCGCACCGCATGTTTGCGGTGGTGGTGGCCGTCTACCTGCTGTGGCTGGGCGTACGCCTGTTCCGGTTGCCGAGCATGCGTGGCTGGGCCAGCGCGTTGATCGCGCTGCTGGTGCTGCAGGTCACCCTCGGCATCCTCAATGTGAAGCTGGCGCTGCCGCTGGAAGTGGCGGTGGCCCACAACGGCGTGGCCGTTGCCCTGTTGTTCGTGCTGGTCAGCCTGCTGGCCCGCCTGCGTGCCCCGGACTGATTCCATGTTTTCCAATTACCGCCA
This sequence comes from Stenotrophomonas sp. 96582_Sma, assembly GCF_056480905.1. Classification (NCBI taxonomy): domain Bacteria; kingdom Pseudomonadati; phylum Pseudomonadota; class Gammaproteobacteria; order Lysobacterales; family Lysobacteraceae; genus Stenotrophomonas; species Stenotrophomonas sp. 96582_Sma. Next base: position 357,971 of record NZ_CM151122.1, read on the forward strand.
GTACTGGGACCTGACCAAGCCCAAGGTCGTTGCCCTCATTGTCTTCACCGCCCTGGTCGGCATGGTCCTGGCCATCCCCGGCGTGCCCAGCTGGGAGCAGGTGCGCGCAGGCGTGCTCGGCTTCCTGGGCATCTGGCTGGCCGCTTCGGCGGCCGCGGCGATCAACCAGCTGCTGGATGCGCACATCGATGCGCAGATGGCCCGCACCTCGTGGCGTCCGCTGGTGGTGGGCAAGGTCAAGCCGTGGCAGGTGCTGGTGTTCGCCGGCGTGCTGATCGTGCTGTCGATGGTCATCCTGGTGCTGTGGGTGAACCTGATCACCGCAGTGCTGACCTTCGCCTCGCTGATCGGTTACGCGGTCATCTACACCGTGTACCTGAAGCGTGCGACCTCGCAGAACATCGTCATCGGTGGCCTGGCCGGCGCGATGCCGCCGATGCTGGGCTGGGCCGCGGTGACCGGCATGCAGGGTTCGTCGGACTGGGCGTACTCGTCGCTGCTGGTGCTGATCATCTTCATCTGGACGCCGCCGCACTTCTGGGCGCTGGCGATCTTCCGCCGCGAGGACTACGCAAAGGCGGAGATCCCCATGCTGCCGGTGACCCACGGCGTGGTGCACACCCGCAAGCAGATCATGGTGTATTCGGTGGTGCTGGCGCTGGTCTGCCTGCTGCCGTACCTGGTGGGCATGAGCGGTGCGTTCTACCTGGGCGGCGCGATCGTGCTCAATGCGGTGTTCCTCTGGTACGCCTGGCGCATGCTCAATCCGCCGGACGAACTGTTCTCGATGAAGATGTTCTATTACTCCATCGTCTACCTGATGGCGCTGTTCGCCTTCCTGCTGGTGGACCATTGGATCCTGCCCTGGCTGTAGAGTCGAGCCATGCTCGACTCGGGGGCGGATCCCCGTCGGGGCTCTGACCCGGTCTGATGGTGGGCGCATCCACGCATGGCGTGGATCTACTTGAACCGCGGTTGCTGTGTCGCCATTGCTGTTCCTGACCCCAAGGAAAGGAAGGCGCAGGGATGCATTCGATCTTCCGCTGGACTGCGGCGCTGCTGCTGACGCTGGGCATGGCCCTTAGTGCGCATGCCGACGACACCGCCGTGCAGATCCGCCAGCACGCCGATGAGCATCGCCTGCTGGTGCTGGGTGAATTTCACGGTACCCGCGAGACACCGCTGCTGGTACGCCAGCTGGTGGACGACTACAGCCGTAACGGCCCTGTCCTGCTGGCCCTGGAACTGCCGCGTGCAGAGAACCCTGCGCTGCACGACTATCTGGAATCCGATGGCGGGGCCGCGGCGCGCCAGCACCTGCATGGCCGCGCGTTCTGGACCGTGCGCGATGACCAGCATGACGGCCGTCGCAGCCGCGACATGCTGGCGATGATCGAAGACCTGCGTGCGCTGAAGGCACAGGGTCGTGCCATCGATGTGGTCGGCTATGACGTCGACAACAGCGATGGCGGCAACCAGGCACGCGATGACCGCATGGCGGCCGAGCTGCGGCGGCTGTACCGGCGACTGCCGGCTGGCGCACGCATGCTGGTGCTGACCGGCAACGTGCACGCGATGCTGCAGCGCCCGCAAAGTATGCCGCCGGAAATGCAGATGCACCCGATGGCGTCGCAGCTGCGGGACCTGGATATCTACAGCGTACGGTTGGGCGCGCAGCGTGGTCAGGCGTGGGGATGCGCGGGCCGCTGCGTGGCGCGGTCACTTCCAGAGCAGGTGGCCACGGCGCCGCGGGTCGATGCCGATGCGAAACGGCCGTACGACCTGTGGGTGTGGATGCCGGAGTTGAGCGTCGGTACGCTGGTGGGCCCGTAACGGCAGGCAACCCATCCACGCATGGCGTGGATCTACTGGTGGTTCACGCCATCGGTGGGAGTAGAGCCACGCCATGCGTGGATGGGCTCTCACGGAACCCGGCGCAGCCAGTGTCGGGTTTCGCCCGGGATGGCTGCAACTGCGCCCATCGACCAAGCCGTCGCGCTGTAGGGTTTTGCCGCGCTGTCAGCTTCCTGCACGCAAGGCGTCACAGATACCGACTGTTCCACCAGACCGGATCATCAACAGTAGATACACAGGTATTGCGGGATGACTCGCAATTCTGTGGAGCAATCAATGAGATGTCATGTTTCTCTGCCCATCGTTCTGTGTGCCGCGCTTACCTGCCTGGCTGGCAATGCGGCAGCAGAAGTAAAAGCACTGAGTCGGGCCAACTGCATTGGATTCATCAACGAATCCCCTATGAACGGCCCCAGTTTCGCAATTTTCAGGGGTCGGCCGTAACCAGGCACGTTCCCCTCGGGAACATTGAGCCGAAGCATGCTTTCGGTGCTAACAATGGACTGTACTCCTGGCGATTTTACGCAGGCGATGGCAGTGATCCAGAACGAATGGTTGTTCACGGATATCACACATGGGTGCTGGGCGGACGCGTATTTACGCAATCCACGAGTGCGGTCGATTGCCAACTTTCGGAGTGGTGAGCATCATGAAGAGTCTTTGCTTTATCGCATTCTCGCTGGCCACGTCGATGTCAGCTCAAGCATCCCAGAATGAACCTGCTCCCGATGCGGTAGGGAGCTGGCTACACCAACGCGCCATGCAGGCTGCAATGCAGGAGGCCTCGGCAATGGGAAGATCGTCCGCCAGCGTGGGCAGCTACCAGATGGTGAAACTGGCAGACCTTGATGCCCCCCGAGAAGTGAAGCGGCAGCTTCGCGATGACATCGAACGATCCAACGGTGTCGTGCGGGTTGCAGCAGGGAGCATCCCAACGCAGGCCGAAATGCTGGCTGCCGTGCCGCGGACTCACCGCTCAACTCCAGAACTGCGCCAGCGCCTGCCGCAGCCACCCAGCAGGCTGGAAAGCAGCCTGCTGGGCGCAGCCGAGATGATTGGCATGGAGCCCAGTGGTGCGTTGGAGGGTGGAAAGTCCTCGGGCTTGAGCCGTTTCTACCGGCTGGAGGGTGTCGGCATCGTGGAGTTCAGCGAGAACAACTTCCTCGCTGCGGGCATGCAGATCGAGGTCATCGCGGAGGCGCAGAACACCGTGGTGGACGGCAAGCCCGCTCATCTCGGGAAGGTTGTGGATAGTGTCGGCCGTACTCGGGTTGAGCTTGCCTGGACGGGAGACAGCAAGACCTACAGTCTGACCGCCACGGGCGAGCCGGGCAGCGACGTGGAGCGCAACGCCCGAGTGCTGCACGACATCGCCGCGGCCATCGTGGATTAGCGGCGGCGTATGCGTCATCCACGCCGCGCGTGGATGGGCTCTCTACAAAAACCCGCGCGCCCAATCAGGGCGCGCGCTTCGCATACCGCTGCGCGATCACACCGCAGACGATCAGCTGGATCTGGTGGTAGATCATCACCGGCAGCACGATCGCGCCGAGGCTTCCACCGGCGAACAGCACCTTGGCGATCGGCACGCCGGTGGCCAGGCTCTTCTTCGAGCCGCAGAAGACGATGGCGATCTCGTCCTCGCGGTTGAAGCGCAGGCGACGCGCGATGAAGGTGATCAGCGGCATGGCGATGCCCAGCAGCACGGCGGCGACCACCGCCACGGCCAGCAGCGACAGCAGCGGTGTCTTGCTCCACAACCCTTCGGTTACCGCTTCGCCGAACGCCGAATACACCACCAGCAGGATCGTGCCCTGGTCGGTGTAGCGCAGCAGCGCGCGCTGCTTCTCCACCCAGCCGGCAATCCACGGCCGCAGCAGGTGGCCGGCCACGAACGGCACCAGCAGCTGCAGCATGATGCCGCCGATCGCGTGCAGTGGGTCATGCACGCCGCCGGAGGTGCCGGCCAGCGCGGTCAGCAGCAGTGGGGTCAGGAACACGCCGAGGATGCTCGACAGCGAGGCGCTGCACACCGCTGCCGGCACGTTGCCGCGGGCCATGGAGGTGAACGCGATGGACGACTGCACGGTGGACGGCAGGGTGCACAGGAACAGCACGCCCAGGTACAGCTCCGGAGTCAGCAGCCAACCCGACAGTGGCTTGAACATCAGCCCCAGCAGCGGGAACAGGATGAAGGTGCAGGCCAGGATGGTCAGGTGCAGCCGCCAGTGCAGCATGCCGCCGATGATCGACTCGCGCGGCAGGCGCGCGCCATGCAGGAAGAACAGCGCGGCGATGGCGACGGTGGTGACATCGTCGAGCACGATGGCGGCGGCGCCCTTCATCGGCAGCAGCGAGGCCAGGCCGACGGTGCACAGCAGGGCGAGGGTGAAGTTGTCCGGTCGCAGGCGCGACCACCAGCGGGTCATGGTGGGCAGAGTCCTTGGTGCGGAGGGTGGTTCAGGGCGAGGTGACCGGTGTGGCCAGGCGCTGGCGGGTGGCGGCTTCCAGCGACTTCAGGCCGGCGCGCTGGCCGAGCTGAAGCGCCTGCTCCGGGCTGGCATGTTCATAGCGGGCATTGACCAGGCCGAGCACGGCACCGGCGCGGTTGCCGGAGGCGCAGTGCAGCAGCACCGGCCCCTGGCTCTGCTGCAGGGCCTGGTGCACGGCGCGCACATTGGCCGCATCCAGGCCCTCGGCGCCGGCCACCGGAATGCGCACATAGCGCAGGCCCAGCGATTCGGCCGCGTGGATTTCATCGAAGCCGCGGTCTTCGTCGGACTGGCGCAGGTCGATCACGGTGCGCACGCCCTGCGCGGCCAAGGCCTGCAGCTGCGCGGCACTGGGCTGGCCGCCGACATACAGGCCGGGGCGGACTTCGTTCAGGGGCGCGTCTTCGGCCAGGGCCGTCAGCGGCAGGCGGAGCGACAACAACAGCAGGCAGGTCAGGCGCAGCAGCATGGTCCTCTCCGTGAAAACGTTCTGCCCGCTACAGGCGCAGTCCGGCGCGCGCCTTCAGCAGCTCGCGCAGTTCGTATTTGTCAGTATCGTCCAGGCCCTGCTGGCGCTGCTTTGCCAACAACTCCTCCAGACGTTGCACCAGCAGCTGTTTCTCCAGCTGGGCCACTGCGTCGTGCAGTTCCTGGGTCCAGCTGGCTTCGGTGCCGGGCAGCGTCTGTGCGGCCAGCGTGTGCAGTGACGCCTGTTCCTCACGTCCGTCGAAGTGCTCCAGCAGTGCGCCGGTGCTGATGTCCGGACGTTGCTCGACCAGGTCCAGCAGCTCCAGCAGCAGCTCTACGCCCGGCAGGCGCAGGCCCTGGAAGTGGTGCTTGCCGCCCAGCGTCAGCGCCAGCGACGGCTGCTGCAGCAGTACGGCGATCGCGCCGCGTACCAGGCTGCGCTTGGCCACGGGTTGGATCGTCCGCTGCGGCTGGCGTTGCGGCATCGGTGCGCGCGCTGCCTGGGCATTGCCGCCAAGGCCGGTCAGCTGCGCCAGCTGCTGCTTCATCAGGTCGCCGAAGGCGCCGTCGGGAATCTGCGCCAGCATCGGCTTTGCGCGTTCGGCCAGGCGCGCCTTGCCGTCCAGCGTGCCCAGGTTGATCTCGCGGGTCAGTTCATCGAAGAAGAACTGCGACAGCGGCGTGGCCTGCTTCAGGCGCTCGTTGAAGGCCTCGGCGCCTTCCTTGCGCACGATGGTGTCCGGGTCTTCGCCATCGGGCAGGAACAGGAAGAAGGCCTGGCGGCCGTCCTTCATGCGCGGCAGCACCGACTCCAGCGCCTTCCAGCCGGCGCGGCGGCCGGCGGCGTCGCCGTCGAAGCAGAAGAACACGTCCGGCGCGTTGCGGAACAGCAGCTCGGCATGGTCCGGCGTGGTTGCGGTACCCAGCGTTGCCACCGCCTGGGTGACACCGAACTGGAACAGCGAGACCACGTCCATGTAGCCCTCGACCACGATCAGCCGCTCGATCTTCTGGTTGGCCTGACGCACCTGCCACAGGCCGTACAGTTCGCGGCCCTTGTGGAACAGCGCGGTTTCGGGCGAGTTGAGGTACTTGGGGCCGTCGTCCTTCTCGAACACGCGGCCACCGAAGGCGATCACCCGGCCACGGCGGTCGAAGATCGGGAACATCACCCGGTCGCGGAACTTGTCGTAGACGTGGCCGCGGTCATTCTTCGAGAACAGGCCGGCGCGGTCGAGCAGCTTCATGCGCCGCTCGTCCTTGCCCAGTGCATCGCGCAGCCCGCTGTACCCATCCGGGGCGTAGCCGATCTGGAAGCGCGCGCGGTTCTCTTCGTCCACGCCACGCCCATCAAGGTAACTGCGTGCCTTGTCGCTGCCTTCCAGGTTCTTCTGGAAGAACCGGGCAGCGGCATCCAGTGCCGAATACAGCTCGCGGCTGTCGTCCTGCTGCTGGGGGCTGCGCGGGTTCTCGTTGCGCGGTACTTCCATGCCCGCGCGCTTGGCCAGCTCATCCACCGCGTCGAGGAACTCGAGGCGGTCGTAGTTCATCAGGAAGCTGATCGCGGTGCCGTGCGCGCCGCAGCCGAAGCAGTGATAGAACTGCTTGGTGGGCGAGACCGTGAACGACGCCGAGCGCTCGTCATGGAACGGGCAGCGCGCGGCGTACTCCTTGCCCTGTCGCTTCAACGGCACGCGGCTGCCCACCACCTCGACGATGTCGGAGCGGGCGAGCAGATCGTCGATGAAAGCGTCGGGGATACGGGCCATGGGCAACAGAACGGGGCGCGGCCGCAGGGCGCGCAGCAGGGGCGGCAGGTTCCCCTAGTTTACTCGCTGGCGGTGCAGGGGCTGGCCTGTTCCGCATCGGCCCCGGCCCTGGCCAGTTGCGCCCGTGCATGCTGCCGTTCGTCGATCACCGCGGTCATCAACGCACCGACGAAGAACACGGCGGTGGCGTAGTAGATCCAGACCAGCGAGATCACCAGCGCGCCCATCGAACCGTAGGCGCTACCCGGGGTCACCGTGGCGATGTAGACGCCGATGCCATAGCGGCCGAGGGTGAACAGCACCGAGGTGATGGCACCGCCGATGAAGGCCTGGCGCCAGGCCACGCGGCGGTCCGGCAGGTAGTGGTAGAGGAAGGCGAAGGCCAGCGTGTACAGCAGCAGCGAGGTCAGGTAGCCGATTGCCGGCAGTACCGAGGGCAGTTGCGCGAACACCACCTGCAGTGCGGTGGTGGCGGTCATCGACAGGATCAGCAGGAAGCCCAGTGCCAACACCACGCCGAATGAGAACACGCGCTTGCGCAGCCAGGCCTTGATGCCTTCCAGACGCTGGCCGCTGGTGTGGAAGATCCGGTTCAGCGCGTTCTGCAGCTGGGCGAACACGGCGGTGGCGCCGATGAACAGCAGCAGCGTGCTCCACAGCCCGGCCAATGAACCGACGCTGGGCTGGCTGTTGGCGTTGTGCAGCACGGTGTCGGCGACGCTGGCCACGCTGCTGCCGGCCACCGAACCGATCTGGCTGATCAACGTCTGTTGTGCCGGTGGGTACAGCGAGGCGGTCAGCCACAGCAGCAGCACCAGCAGCGGTGCCATCGACAGCAGGGCGTAGAAGGAGACCGAGGCGGCCTGGGTCAGCACGTCGATTTCGACGAAGCGCTTGGTGACGGCCATCGGGAAGCTGTCCTGCAGGCGGTCAGCGTAGTGGCGAAGCCGTGCGGGAATGCCGTGGGGACGCGTGTCGGCGGGGGAGTGCGATTGCTCGACCATGGGGATGTTGTAGCAGCCGGGGGTCGAAGGTGCGGTGAAGCGGGTGCATCAATGGGGTCAGAGCCCTTCCGCGATGCGAAAGGGATCCGACCCCGGCAATGGCTTACGCCAGCTGCTGCTTGACCAGCTTGGAGACCAGACCCATGTCGGCCTGGCCAGCGAGCTTGGGCTTCAATGCGCCCATCAGCTTGCCCATGTCGGCCGGACCGGAAGCGCCGGTCTCGGCGATGGCGGCCTGGATCGCGGCGACGATCTCGGCTTCGCCCATCTTGGCCGGCAGGTAGGCTTCGATGACCACGATCTCGGCGCGCTCGATCTCCGCCAGGTCCTCGCGGTTGGCGGCTTCGAACTGGCTGACCGAGTCCTTGCGCTGCTTGACCATCTTGTCGAGCACGGCGATCACGGCGGTGTCATCCAGCTCGATGCGCTCGTCCACTTCGCGCTGCTTGATGGCGGCGTTGATCAGGCGGATCACGCCCAGCTTGTGCTTCTCGCCCGCCTTCATGGCGGCCTTCATGTCTTCGGTGAGCTGCTGCTTCATGCTCATGAGGAACCTCGTGGTGGTAGGTGGGGCGGGGCGGATGCCCGAACCCGGAAACGCAAAAAGCCGGCGACGCTCGCGCGTGCCGGCTTCGGCTCCATCGCGACAGGCAAGCCCATCGCAATGAAGATGCGTCCGATCAGTACAGGCGCTGACGCTTGGTAACGTCGCGCGACGAGCGGCGCAGCTGACGCTTCACAGCAGCGGCGGCCTTGCGCTTGCGCTCCTGGGTCGGCTTTTCGTAGAACTCGCGCTTGCGGGTTTCGGCCAGCACACCGGCCTTTTCGCAAGTGCGCTTGAAGCGGCGAAGAGCAAACTCGAAGGGCTCGTTCTCGCGGACTTTGACGCTGGGCATGGAATCTCCGGGACACAGTAGAACCGGGTCACGCCCGGCGAGCCGCACATTATAGCGGCGAATAGACAAACTGCAAGCGGCCAACCCTGAATACGGGCCAGAGGTTCGAAAGCAGTGAGACCTGCGCGTCCCCCGAGGGGGCGGCAGGGGCGTCATAATAGCAGGCATGCGAGTCCTTGGCATCGAATCTTCCTGTGATGAGACCGGCGTGGCGGTGTATGACACCGACCTGGCCGGCAGCGCGGCCCTGCGCGCCCATGCGGTCTACAGCCAGATCGCCCTGCACGCCGAATACGGTGGTGTGGTGCCCGAGCTGGCCAGCCGCGACCACGTCCGCAAGTTGCTGCCGCTGGTGCGCCAGACCCTGGCCGAAGCCGGCCTGGGTGTAGGTGATATCGACGGCGTGGCTTACACGGCGGGTCCCGGCCTGGTCGGCGCGCTGCTGGTCGGCGCGGGCGTGGCGCGGTCGCTGGCCTGGGCGCTGGAGGTGCCGGCGGTGGGCGTACACCATATGGAAGGCCACCTGCTGGCCCCGCTGATGGAGGACGACCCGCCGGAAGCGCCGTTCGTGGCGCTGCTGGTGTCCGGTGGCCATACCCAGCTGGTGGCGGTGGACGCGATCGGCCAGTACCGCCTGCTGGGCGAAACTCTGGACGACGCGGCCGGCGAGGCCTTCGACAAGACCGCCAAGATGATGGGCCTGCCCTATCCGGGCGGCCCGCAGCTGGCCAGGCTGGCCGAGCAGGGCACGCCGGGTGTCTACCGCTTCGCGCGGCCGATGACCGACCGCCCGGGGCTGGATTTCAGCTTCTCCGGCCTGAAGACCCAGGTCCTGATGGCCTGGCGCGACAGCGACCAGAGCGAGCAGACCCGCGCCGACATCGCCCGTGGCTTTGAAGATGCAGTGGTCGAGACCCTGTCGATCAAGTGCGAGCGCGCGCTGGAAGCGGCCGGCACCAATGTGATCGTGGTGGCTGGCGGCGTCGGCGCCAACAAGCGCCTGCGCGCACGCCTGCAGCAGATGGCCGAGCGCCTTGGCGGCCGTGCCTGCTTCCCGCGGCCGGCGTTGTGCACCGACAACGGCGCGATGATCGCCTTCGCCGGCGCGCTGCGGCTGCAGGCCGGCCAGCACAGCCCGCCGAAGGTCGAGGTCACCCCGCGCTGGGACATGGCGACCCTGCCTGCGGTGTAAGCCCCGGAACCGGTAGCGCCGGGCCATACCCGGCGGACGCATTACGGACGCCCTGCCAACGGCGACGCCGCCAATACCGTCGTTGCCCGCTCATGGCGTTGCAACCAGCCCAGCGTATGCGGGCAGCGCGCATGGATCAGCCGCCCGATCGCAGCCAGGTCGGCACCGATGTCGCGTTCCAGGATGGGTTCGTGGTGGGCGATCCGATTGCGCAGGAGGCGGATGCGTCCGATGTCTGCGTGGATGCTCGTGCGGACGACGCTGAGAGCATTCTGTGGCGCGTTCGGCAACGCAATCTTCAAGCCCCGCGTCCAGATGGCTCCCTCGAAGCGCCGCGTGAAAAGCTGCTGCCAGAACGCGAAGCGAAGGCTGGCGATGATCTCCTGAGTGTCCATCCGACGACCAGCCTGTCTATGGAGATCCTGCAAGGCCGACAACGCGCCATCTGCTGGCATCCGCTGCAGCAGTGCAGGATGCCAGGGCCAGCGCGGCCCAAAGGCATGCGCCAGCGCCGCGGCCACCGCGTTGCGGATTACGATTTCACAGACGTGCAGGGGGGATAGCAGCGCGCCGCACATCTGCATGTTCCATACGTAAAGCGAGGCGGCATCCAAAGAGTGCCGGTCCGCGATACGTTTGTACGTCGCCCACCGTGGGCGTGACAGCGCTGCCTGCAGGATTCGTTGCTCTCTCATCAAATGCGGGACCACATGGCGGATCATCAGCCTGCGCTGGTTGCCGCTGGCGTGATATCGGGCAATGCCGCCGCGTCAGGCAGCAGAATTCCTGTATTGCCCTTGGCTTCCTCCAGCATGTCGCGATTGACTCTGGACCGTCGAGGGAATGAACGTCATGATCTGCATCGTGTGCTTCGGGACTCGCGGCTGGATTCCAGCTCCCCCCGAGGACGTTGAGAGGTACCAAAGGGCCCCGCTAGCAGGGCCCTTTGTTTTTTGGAAATGCGGGCATAGTCGGAATCGCCTCTTGATCCGCAGACCTCACCCGCTTCAATTTCGACGCCTGCGCCACCGGGACTCGCGGCTGTTCAACAGCTCCCCCCGGGGACAAGCGGTAGTACCAGAGGGCCCTGCTAGCGGGGCTCTTTGTTTTTCCCAGTGCCGCATTCCTGCCGGCCACCCACCGCCCGTTCCGGGCAGGCTCACCGCCGTGCCGTTACCATGGCCCCCTGTACTCGGGCTGGTAAGCGCAATGGACAAGGTTTTCATCGAGGGGCTGACGATCGACGCCCTGATCGGTATCTACGATTGGGAACGACGGATCCGCCAGGACCTGGTGTTCGACCTGGAGATGGGCTTCGACAACCGTCGTCCCGCGGCCTCCGACGACATCGCCCATACCCTGAACTACAAGGCGGTGAGCAAGCGCCTGGAGCAGTTCGTGCGCGAGTCGGAATTCGGCCTAGTGGAAACCCTGGCCGAGCGCTGCGCACAGATCGTGCTGGACGAATTCGACGTGAAGTGGCTGCGCCTGAAACTGAGCAAGCTGGGCGCGGTGCGTGGCGCGCGCGCGGTGGGCGTGATCATCGAGCGCTCGCGGGACTGATCCGGTAGTGCCGGCCGCTGGCCGGCACCCCCAACAACAACGACAACGCAAGGAGACAACTGATGGTGGACGCGGTGGTGGCGGTACAGTGGCTGGAAAAGCTGCAGAACACACTGGAACCCTATCCCGGCGCCTACCTGGCGTTGATGATCACGGCGCTGCTGGTCGCAGCGGGCCTGGCCAACTGGGTGACCAAGCGCATCCTGGTGCGTGGCCTGCGGCGCCTGCTGCAGCGCCTGCCGGGCGCCGAGTCCGGGCGCGGCAGCCACTTGATGCGGGTCATTTCGCGCCTGTCCAACGTGGTGCCCAGCCAGGTGATCGCCTCGGGCATCACCTTCATCCCGGATCTGCCGGAAGGCCTGGTCAAGGTCATCATCAAGCTGTGCATCGTGTGGGCCGTACTGACGGTGTCGATGGCGTTCTCGCATGCGCTGGACGCGGCCAACAGCCTGTACGAGCGCAAGCCCGATGCGCGCAACAAGCCGATCAAGGGCTACCTGCAGGTGGTCAAGATCGTGGTGTTCGTGGCCGCCGGCCTGTCCATCATCGCCACCCTGCTGGGGGTGAAGCTGGGCCCGCTGGTCACCGGCCTGGGCGCGGCCACGGCCGTGCTGATGTTGATCTTCCAGGACACCATTCTGTCGCTGGTGGCCAGCGTGCAGATCAGTGGCGATGGCCGCGTGCGCATCGGCGACTGGATCGAGATGCCCAGCCAGAACGCCGACGGTGACGTCATCGATATCGCGCTGCACACCGTCACCGTGCAGAACTTCGACAAGACCATCACCACCATCCCGACCAAGAAGCTGGTGACCGAGTCGTTCAAGAACTGGCGCGGCATGCAGGAGGCCGGTGGCCGCCGGATCAAGCGCGCGCTGTACCTGGACCAGCACAGCGTCGGTTTCCTGGACGAGGGTGATCTGGCCTTCCTCGGCGAATTCGCGCTGCTGCGCGACTACCTGCAGGCCAAGGAGCAGGAGCTGGGCCAGTGGAACGGGCGCCTGCGCGAGCAGGGCGTGGCCGAGGTCAACAGCCGCCGGGTGACCAACCTGGGCACCTTCCGTGCGTACGTGGAGCGCTATCTGCGCAGTCACCCGGGCATCCATACCGACATGACCCTGCTGGTGCGGCAGCTGCAGCCGACCACCGAGGGCCTGCCGCTGGAGCTGTACTGCTTCACCCGCAGCACCGCCTGGGGCGAGTACGAGGCGGTGCAGTCGGACATCTTCGACCACCTGCTGGCGATCCTGCCGGCCTTCGGCCTGCGCGTGTTCCAGGCCTCCAGCGACGCCATGTTGATGGCCGGGCAGCGCCAGTTGGCCGGCTCGGAGTAAGCTGCGGTGCCCCCGGCGGGGCCATACGGACCCCGCTGGTGGCTGAAACTGAATGAAGAAACCTCTCGCCAAATCGCCCGGGATCGCTAGAATGCCGGGCTTGTAAACGTTTTCATCAAGGACTGCCGGTGGCCTCCGATCGCATCGAATCCCTCATTGCCCAGATGACCGTCGAGGAAAAGGTCGGCCAGCTGGGTGTCTTCGCGGACATGGTCCGCCCGTTCGCCCCGGACGTGAACCCGGAAGCCAACGTGCGCAATGCCGACCAGGTGCTGCAGCAGGTGCGCGAGGGCAAGGTCGGTTCCCTGTTCAACGGCGTGGGCGCCGAGCTGGGCCGCCGCATCCAGCAGGTCGCCACCGAAGAGAGCCGCCTGGGCATCCCGGTGATCCTGGCTGCCGACGTCATCCACGGCATGCGTACCGTGTTCCCGATCCCGCTGGGCGAGGCCGCCAGCTTCGAACCGGAGCTGGCCGAGCGCACCGCCCGTGCCACCGCCGTCGAGGCCACCGCTGCCGGCCTGCACTGGACCTATGCGCCGGCGGTGGACATCGCCCGCGACCAGCGCTGGGGCCGTGGTGCCGAAGGTGCCGGTGAGGACGTGGTGCTGGGCTGTGCATTCGCCGCCGCCCGCGTGCGCGGCTTCCAGGGCAGCGACCTGCGCGCTGCCGATTCGCTGCTGGCCACGCCGAAGCACTTCGCCGCCTATGGCGCGGTGATGGCGGGCATGGAATACAACATGGTGGACATCTCGCCGCAGACCCTGCGCGACGTGCACCTGCCGCCGTTCAAGGCTGCGTTCGACGCCGGCGCGATCACCGTGATGTCCTCGTTCAACGACATCAACGGCGTGCCGGCCAGTGCCAACGCCGAACTGCTGACCGACATCCTGCGCGGTGAGTGGAAGTTCCCGGGCGTGGTGATCTCCGATTACACCGCCGACATGGAACTGGTCGCGCACGGTTATGCCGCCGACGACCGCGATGCCACCGCCAAGGCGTTCACCGCCGGCCTCGACCTGAGCATGCAGAGCGGCTTCTACGCCGAGCACCTGCCGGGCCTGGTCGAGAGCGGCGAGGTGCCGATGGCGGTGCTGGATGAAGGCGTGCGCCGCATCCTGTGGCTGAAGGAAACCATCGGCCTGTTCGACGACCCGTACCGTTCGCTGGATCCGGCGCGCGAAGCCGATACTTCGCACATTGCCGCACATGACGCGCTGTCGCGCGATGCGGCGCGTCGTTCGATCGTGCTGCTGAACAACCGCGACAACGTGCTGCCGTTGCAGAAGACCGGGCAGAAGATCGCACTGATCGGCCCGTTCGTGCAGGACCGCGAGAACATCGAAGGCTGCTGGACGCTGTTTGGCGACAAGCAGCGCTACGTGGACCTGGAAACCGGCGTGCGCGCCGCCATCGGCGATGAAGCGCTGCTGGAAATCGTGCCGGGCTGCGAACTGGAAGTGGCCATTCCCGGTGGCACCGAAGCGGCCGTGGCCGCTGCGCTGCGCGCCGACGTGGTGGTGCTGGCGCTGGGCGAGCCGCAGCGTTACAGCGGCGAAGCGCAGTCGCGCGTCGAGATCACCCTGCCGCCGGCACAGCAGGCGCTGGCCGAAGCGGTGGCGATGACCGGCAAGCCGCTGGTGGTGCTGCTGCGCAATGGTCGCGCGCTGGCCCTGCAGGGCGCCGTGCGTAATGCGCAGGCGGTGGCGGTGACCTGGTACCTGGGCACGCAGACCGGCCATGCCGTGGCTGATGTGCTGTTCGGCGATTACAGCCCGTCGGGCCGCCTGCCGGTCAGCTTCCCGCAGGTGTCCGGCCAGCAGCCGTACTTCTACAATCACCCGCGCACCGGCCGCCCGGAACTGCCGACCATGTCGGAGTTCAAGGCCCGCTGGCGCGAGATTCCGAACGAGCCGCTGTACCCGTTCGGGCATGGCATCGGCTACACCACCTTCGCCTACGGTGCGCCGCAGCTGAGTGCGGCGCAGCTTGGCTGGGACGACAGCCTGACCATCACCACCACGCTGACCAACAGCGGCGACGTGGCCGGCGAGGAAGTGGTGCAGCTGTACATCCACGACCGCGTGGCCAGCCGCGTGCGTCCGGTGCGCGAACTGAAGGACTTCCGCAAGGTGGCGCTGCAGCCGGGCGAGTCGACCGAAGTGGTGTTCACCCTGACCCGCGAGCAGTTGGCGTTCACCGGCCGCGACGGCGTGCTGCGTGCTGAGCCGGGCCAGTTCGATGTGTGGGTGTGCGCGTCTTCGGCCGCCGGTGAGGCGGTGCAGTTCGAGCTGCTGAAGGCCTGATCGAGAAAAAGGGGACGGAGGGGATTAAGTCGTTTGTGCCACTAACGACTTAATCCCCTCCGTCCCCTTTTTGTTGTCCTCACCGCGGCGGCGCTACCATCGGGCTCCCTGTTTCGATGGAGTGCGCGCATGCGCCGGATGGCTTGTCTGATTCCCGCCCTGGTGCTGGCCGCCTGCTCGCAGCCGGCGGCACCGCCGGCCGAGCCTGCGGCGGATGCACCGCCGCCGATGGAGGCCAGTGTTGCGGCGACGCCTGCGGCTGAACCGGCGAAGGCTGCTGCCGAGCCGGCCGGCGCCGCACCGACGGATGCGCCCGCGGAAGACGCGCGTGCACGCATTGAGACGCTGCTCGGCGACGCCGCGCAGTACGAGAAGGTGTTCAATGCGTTCAAGACCGCGGTGGTCGGCGGTGATCGCGCTGCGGTGGTGGAGGAAGTGCGCTTCCCGCTGAATATCGCTAACGGAAGGAAGATCACCGGCCCCGGTGAGTTCCAGCGCAACTACGAGAAGATCATCACCCCGGCGGTGGTCAAGGCGGTGTCCGAACAGGACTTCGGCAAGGTCTTCGTCAACCACCAGGGCGTGATGATCGGTGATGGCCAGGTGTGGTTGAACGGGCAGTGCCTGGACCAGGCTTGCACGAAGACCGAGGTGAAGGTCATCACCATTCAATGAACGCAGACGGCCCCGCGTGCGGGGCCGTTGCGGGAAAACGTGCCGGCCAGCGGCCGGCACTACCATCCTGTCAGGTTTTCGGGGTGAGCTTCAGCAGGCGCGCCTTGTTGCCGTCTTCCAGCAGCCACAGTGCGCCATCCGGCCCCTGTTCCACTTCGCGGATGCGTTCGCCCATGTTGAAGCGTTCGGCTTCGCGCGCGCTGTCACCATCGAATGCCACGCGCACCAGCGAGGTGGAGGACAGGCCACCGATGAAGCCGCTGCCCTTCCACTGCGGGAACAGGTTCCCGCTGTAGATCACGAAGCCGGCCGGCGAGATGACTGGCGTCCAGGTCACCTTCGGGGCGGCGAACTCCGGGCGGGT
Organism: Stenotrophomonas sp. 96582_Sma; assembly: GCF_056480905.1. Lineage (NCBI taxonomy): Bacteria > Pseudomonadati > Pseudomonadota > Gammaproteobacteria > Lysobacterales > Lysobacteraceae > Stenotrophomonas > Stenotrophomonas sp. 96582_Sma. The sequence goes on from NZ_CM151122.1 coordinate 373,885, forward strand.
ATCGTGGTCGGGAATCGGGCGGCCGTCGTAGTGGTTGCCGTTGGAGACGATCGGGTAGCCGTAGTTGGCGCCGCGCACGATCAGGTTCAGCTCGTCGCCGCCGGCCGGGCCCATCTCGTGCGCCCACAGCTTGCCGTTGGCATCGAAGGCCATGCCGAGGATGTTGCGGTGGCCCAGCGACCACACCTGCGCGGCCACGCCGCCCTGCGAGGCGAACGGGTTGTCGGCCGGTAGGCTGCCATCGTCGTTGAGGCGGATGATCTTGCCGAGGTTGCTGCCCATGTCCTGCGCCGGATCGAACTTCTGGCGCTCGCTGGAACTGATCCACAGCTTGCCGTCCGGGCCGAAGACGAGGCGGTGGCCGTAGTGGCCCTCGCCACTGACCTTGGGCGTCTGTCGCCAGATCACCTTCAGGTCCTTCAGCTCACCGCCACCCTTGGCATCCAGCGCCAGCGTGGCGCGTGCGACGGCAGCGCCACGGGTGTCCAGCGTGCCTTCCTCGGCATAGCTGAGATAGATCACGTGGTTGCTTGCGAACTGCGGGTGCAGGATCACATCGCCGAAACCACCCTGGCCACCGTAGGCGACCTTCGGAACGCCGGTGATCTCGTGTTTTTGGCCGCTGGCCAGGTCCAGATGCTGCAGCTTGCCGCGCTTTTCGGTGACCAGCAGGCTGCCATCGGGCAGGAAGGTCATCGCCCAGGGCTGATCGAAGCGGCTGACTTCGGTGGCGGTGAACGGGCGTTGATCGGCGGCGGTGGATGCCGTGGCCGTGGCTTGGGAGCCGCTGGCGGCCGGGTCGGCGGCGTTGCAGGCGGAGGTGGCGAGGATCGGCACCAGGCCGAGGGTGAGCAGCAGGGGTATGCGGGTCATGGGTATCTCCAGGACGGGGATGCGGATGGCCGGGCTGTCCCTTGTATACCACTTGCACGGTCATCGTCGTGGCCCGAAGGTCCCGCGCCCCCTGTGCGGCGGCAGCGGGATCGTCTAGGGTGGGCACGCCCGGGCAAAGCGTGCCCGCCTGCCTGCCAAGGATCTGCAATGAGCACAGCCATGCCCCACAAGCCGTCCACTGCCTTCATCGCCGCCTCCTGGGTGGCCCTGCTGCTGGGTGCGGCGGCCTACCTGATCGGCCTGTTCAACGCCACGATGGCGCTCAACGAGAAGGGCTACTACCTGACCCTGCTGCTGTTTGGCCTGTTCGCGGCGGTGTCGCTGCAGAAGAGCGTGCGTGACCGCGTCGAGGGCATTCCGGTCAGTGGCCTGTACTACGCGCTGTGCTGGTTCGCGCTGCTGTCGGCGCTGATGCTGCTGCTGGTCGGCCTATGGAATGCCACCCTGGCGCCGAGCGAGAAGGGCTTCTACGGCATGGCCTTCGCGCTGTCGCTGTTCGGTGCGGTGGCGGTGCAGAAGAACACCCGCGACCTGATCGCCGCCGGTGGCGGTGAAAGCAAGCGCAGCACGGCCGTGCCGCCGCTGCCGGAACAGGAGTGATGCAGCAACGGTAGCGCCGGGCCATGCCCGGCGTTGCCGCATATCGGGTCCGTCAGGGGCCGCGTGCCAGGCGCGGTTCCACCTGCTGCGCTTCCTCCCAGCCACGGCGCACGGCACTGCGTGCCTGCGCCCAGTCCAGGCGGCTGCGGCCGCGTTCGCTGGCCCAGCGTGATTCCAGCTCGCGTTCCACTTCCTCGTAGGCGCGGATCATGTCCTGCGCACGTGCGGCGTGGCCGATGCGGTAGGCCGGCTCATAGTCCTCGAAGAACAGCTGGTCGTCGTAGTACGGCTCGGCCGTGTAGCGTTCGCGCCAGTAGTTACTGACCGCATCGCGCGGTGTGCTGTCGTCCGGTACGCGGCCGGGAATCTGGTACTCGGTCATGGAAGGGCTCCGTTGTGGACGAAACCTGATCGTGCCTGCGAGGCGGTTAACGGCCCGGTCCGGCAGCGTGAAGGGCGAGTCTGTAGAGTCGAACCATGCTCGACTCATGCACCCCAAATCCCAGTCGAGCATGGCTTGTATGTTCCTCCCGGCTCCTACGCGGTATGTAGGAGCCAGGGTGGAGGGACCGTCAAGCATGCATCTGCGGATACTAGCCGACAGACGAGTCGAGCGATCCCCATCCCGCACACGAACGTCGATAAAGGATCGTACGGCCCCCAAAGGGGATCGTCGATGTAGGCAAGCTAACGTCGGTGCGGTACCACCCCAGCCCCTTAAAGATAGCTGGGAGCCGTACAAATGTCTGATTCTCTCGATATTGGCGTGGACGTGGACTCCAAGGAGTTCGTACCGGCAGTGGCCGACCGCAAGGCCGGCGACAGGATCGCCAACACCCGGGCCGGCATAGCCCAGTGGCTCAACACCTTGCCCCAGCGATGCCGGATTGGCATGGAGGCGACGGGGCGGTACTACGAGTTGTTGGCTCGGATGGCTGGCCAGGCAGGCCACGTTGTCTATGTGATCAATCCACGTCTGATCAAGCACTACGGCCGGGCGACGGGCTCGCGTGGCAAGACGGACGCCATGGACGCCGAAGCGATCGCCCGGTACGTGAAGAAGGAGAACGATCGCCTGCGTGAATACGTACCGCGTACCGATGAGCAGCAGCAGATGCACGATTTGCTGCGCAAGCGGCAGACGCTGGTAAAGACACGCGCGCGGCTGGAGCAATCCTTCGGGGTAAGCAAAAGTGCCCCCGGGGAGCTGTCAGATCTGTTCTGCGCTCTGGCTGGGACGCTGTCCGAGCTGGAAAGCGAACTGCAGCGCTTGGGTCGCGATGGAGAGCATGGCACGCTCTACAAGCGCCTGTTGACCATCCCTGGTATCGGCCCCGCCGTCGCCGCTCACCTGATTTACTACATGACGCGCTGGCCGTTGGCCAACGCCAACGCGTGGATCGCCTGCACGGGCCTGGATCCCCGGCCCAACGAGTCTGGCGGCAGAACGGGACGGCGTCGGCTGTCCAAACAGGGCGCGCCAGTGCTGCGCCAGATGCTCTACATGGCCGCAATGGGGCTCAAGCGGTGTCGCCAGGGGCAACCGCTCTACGACGAGCTGTCAAAACGCGGTCACCCCAGCACCGCCGTCTTCAACATCCTGGCCAGAAAGCTGGCCAGGATCGCCTGGGGTGTCTTCAAAAGCGGCCGGGACTTCGATCCGGCCATGCTGAAGGTGGGTCAAGCCTGCTTCCAGCAGGCTTGACCACGAACATAGGATCTCGACTCTACAGTTCGGGCTTTCGCGGCAGCTTGTAGATCACCGCGCCGATGGCGAAGGCGACCAGCGCGGCGGCGATGTTCTGCCAGCTCGCACTGGCGAACAGGGCAACACATAGCAGCAGCGCCAATACCGGAATCAGTGGGCCGCCCGGCAGCTTCAACGCACCAGGGCGATCGGCATAGCGCTTGGCCAGTACCAGCACTGCCGCGGCGGTACCGATGTAGGCGAACAGGCGCGTGGTCATCGACAGCAGCGCCAGCTGCACGAACGAACCCGACAGCGCCAGGCCGAGTGCGATCAGGCCCTGGCACAGGATCGATGCGGCCGGCGTATGGAAGCGCGGATGCACCTGCGCCAGGATCTTCGGCCCGTAGCCATCGCGCGCCAGCGCGAACAGGAAGCGCGGGCCCATCATCATCGTGTTGCTGTTGGTGCCGAGGATGGAAATGGTCGCGCCCACGGTCAGGATCAGCGCCAGTGCCTCACCACCGAAGCCTGCGGCGGCGTCGGCCAGCGGCGTGGCCGAACTGGACAGCCCGGCCAGCGTGCCCTGCGCCACCACCTGCACCGCTCCATAGATGACGGTGACGGTGATGATCATGGTGATCAGCGCGAACGGAATATCGCGGCGCGGATTGCGGTACTCGCCCGCAGCTGCCGGGATGTTCTCGAAGCCGGCGTAGGCGTACAGCAGCAGCAAGGCGGCTTCGCCCATGCGCTGCAGGTCATGCGGGTCCGGGCGCTGGCCGGAGAAGGCCAGCTGCGGATCGATGTAGAACGCACCGATGGCCACGAACAGCAGCAGCGGCAGCATTTTGCCGATCACCAGCACCACGCCGGTGCGCGCGGCCGAGCGCACGCCAATGATGTTGACGCCAGTGAGGAAGCCCAGCGACACCACGATCACCGCGATGCGGCCCATGCCGGCGCCGGCCCACGGCCAGAAGCGCGCGACCGCATCGGCCAGTGCATTGCTCAATGCGGCCGCCGAGCTGATGCGGGTCAACCAGATCATCCAGCCGATCTCGAACCCGGCGAATCGCCCGAACGCCTCACGGGCATACAGGTAGCTGCCACCGGGTTCATCGAAGTAGCTGGCGGCCTGCGCGTAGCAGAGCACCAGCAGGGCAACGACGATGCCGGCGGCGACCACGCCCCACAGGCTGAAGGGGCCGAGCAGGGCGACGGTGGCGGCCGGCAGCAGGTAGATGCCGCTGCCGATCACATCGTTGATCGACAGGCCGACGATCTGCCAGCGGCTGACCGCGCGCTGCAGCTGCGGTTCGTCCTGCGCGCTCAACGGGCGTCTCCGCTCAGTGCGGGCAGCTGCCACTGGGCCTGCAGGCGCTTGTACTCGGCGCGCGGCAGCAGCACGAAGCGCGGCATATCCTGCGGCCGCAGCCAGTCAAGCAGGGCCTGCATGCGTGGCTGCGGCATGGCGGTGCAGCCAGCCGTGGCCTCGCCGGGCGCGCGCCACAGGTGGGCGAAGATGCAGCTGCCCTTGCCGGGCTGGTTGTCCGGGTTGTGGGCGATGACGAAGCCTTCCCGGTAGCGCACGTCGCCCTTGTTGTGCAGGTCCAGCCGCATCGGCTCGGTGGAGCCCTTGACCGCTGCACTGCCGACCTTCTTTTCATCCACGATGCGGTTGTAGAACGGAGAGCCGGGCACATCCATGCAGTAGCTGCTCTCCAGCATCGGCTGGTAGGGCATGGCCGTGCCGGGGCGTGTAACGGCGTAGCCGAAGGCGCTGACGAGCGCGAATACGCCGGCCGGGCTGCGGCCATCGCCTTCCTGCTTCTGTGGGCCATCGCCCTGCGCCGGATGCAGGCCCAGGCCCCACGCGCTGCCGGTACGGCCGAGCGCCACCGGGAACGCCTGCCCATGCGCATGCCAGCCGTTGCCATCGCGCACATAGGCCTGCAGTTGCCCCTCGGTGCTGTCCCAGCTTTCGCTGGTGACCACGATCAGCTGGCGCGCGCCATCCAGCGGCGCGGCGTGGGTGGACATCGCTGCAGCAAGCAGCACGGCAGTGGTGGCAAGGCGGACCAGCGATTTCATCAACGTGCGCTCCGGTCAGGAATCCAGCAGGTGGTCGATCCGCTCCAGGTTCACCGCCAGTTGCTGCTTGCGGTCCGGATTGGCGTGGCAGAGCAGCACGAACAGGAAATCGAGCAGCGCGTGCATGGCGCTACGGTACAGCAGCTGCGCGACCTGCGGCGTGCGGTCGTGCGCACACACCACCAGCGTTGCATCGGCATGCGCGCGCAGCGGGTTGGCGGTGTGGCGGGTGATGGAAATCACCTTGCCACCCATGTCCTGGAACTGCCGCGACAGCTGCGAGAGCTGGGGCAGGTTGCCGAACTCGGAGAACATCAACAGCGCGTCACCGGGGCGCGCGGCCGACAGGTTGGCCAGCATCAGGATCGGGTCGGTATGCGGCACCACCAGCAGGCCGAGCAGCGACAATCGCATGGCGAACTCACGCGCGTACAGGCCGTCGTCACCCAGGCCGTACACGAACAGCTTCGGCGCGCCGTCGAGCAGCTGCACGATGCGCTCGATTTCCCCGCGCGGGTTGGCCTGGCGGGTTTCCTCTTCGGCTTGTGCCTTGCTGCGGCGCAGGGCCTCGCCCAGGCGCAGGTAGTCATCGCCGCTGTCGGGTTCGCTGGGCGCCTGCTGCGGGTCGGCACCGGCGCGAGCCACATCCTGGCCGATCGAGTACTTCAGGTCCGGGTAGCCCTTGAAGCCGAGCTTCTGGCTGAACTTCACCACGCTGGACTGGCTGATGCCCAGAGCGCTGGCCAGCTGCTGGGACGAGTAGTCGCGCAGCAGGTGGGCGTTGTCGAGAATGAAGTCGGCGATGCGACGCTCGATGGCCGACATCTGCCCGCGCTCGGAACGGATCTTCAGCAGGGGCGGCATGCGGGGAGTCCGTGCATGTGTAGGCGCGTTGCGGTTGGCAGCGTAGAGCGTGTCATGGAATGGGCCGGGCGGGTGCCAGACGCGAGGGGGGTACGGGGTAGAGCAGAAGCAGGAGCATCCACGCATGGCGTGAATCTACGGGGTGCAGTTGTTGAGTCCGCCTTCAAGTGAGCCGAGCACCGCAGGTCCGGCGAGGGCGAAGAGGCGCGGGTGTCTGAGCGCAGCGAGTTCCGCGCCGTCCCTTGACGGACCGAGGAGCGCAGGGCACCGACGTGCGCAGCACGTCGGCTCGCGGCTGGCGGAGCGTTTCTTTTGGTTACTTTTCTTTCCGCAGAAGGAAAAGTAACGCGCGACCCAACGTCAGTGGCACGCAGCGTCAGCCGAAAGGCCGAAATCAATCCAGCATCTCCAGCCCACGCACTTCGGTGATGCCCAGCCCCGGTACGTCGCTGATGCTGATCTCCGATTCATTGAAATGCACGCCGCCACTGACCGGGTCGAACTGGCCCAGCGAGGGGCCGTCGAGGTCGACCTTGGTGATCACATCGCTCTTGGCCACCGCCAGGTGCACGGCCGCAGCCACGCTGATGCTGGATTCGATCATGCAGCCGATCATGCAGGGCACGCCGTAGATGCCGGCGATGTCGGCAATGCGGATCGCGTTGGACAGGCCGCCGGTCTTCATCAGCTTGATGTTGATGATGTCGGCCGCGCGCTGCTGGATCAGGTCCATCACCTGGCTCGGGCTGAACACGCTTTCGTCGGCCATCACCGGCGTGTTGACGCGGTCGGTCACGTACTTCAGGCCACTGATGTCGGCCGCCTTTACCGGCTGCTCCAGCAGCTCCAGTACCACGCCGGCTTCCTCCAGCGTGCGCATCGCATGCACGGCCTGCTTGGCGGTCCAGCCCTGGTTGGCATCCAGCCGCAGCAGTGCGCGGCCTTCCACAGCGGCGTGGATCGCCTTGACCCGTTCGATGTCCAGACCGATGTCCTTGCCGACCTTGATCTTCAGCGACTCGAAGCCGCGCTCGATCGCCGATAGCGAATCGGCCACCATCTTGTCGATGTAGTCCACGCTGATGGTGATGTCGGTGGTGATCACTGGGTCGCCGCCGCCCAGCATCTGGTACAGCGGCGCGCCATGCAGCTGTGCCCACAAGTCGTACAGCGCGATCTCCACCGCCGCCTTGGCGCTGGTGTTGCGCTCCATCGCGGTCTGCACCAGACCGCACAGGCGATTGAGGTTGGCCACGTCCTGGCCGATCAGGCGCGGCGCGATGAAGTGACGGATCGCTTCGATGATCGAGCCGTGGGTATCACCGGTGATCACCGCGGTGGCCGGCGCTTCGCCGTAGCCGGTGTGGCCGGTGTCGGTGCGGACCAGCACCACCACATCTTCCACGGTTTCCACCGTGCGCAGGGCGGTCTTGAACGGTGTTTTCAGCGGCACGCGCAGCATGCCCAGTTCGATGGCAGTGATCTTCATTCAGGGGGTCTTGGCACGCAGGCGTTGGATGTTGGTGATGCGGTCGATGTAGCGGACGCTGTCGCTGGCCATCATCGGCTCCAGCGGGGTGACCGAAACACCATTGAGATGGGCCTGCACGCGCTTGCCGTCGGCACCGAACCAGCTGCCGCCCGCCGTATCGTGGATCACCCAGGTGCGGCCGTCGACGTGGCCGATGGCCATCATCACGTGGCCGGGGATGTAGACCAGATCGCCCACCTGCAGATCGGTGACGGCGCGGTCGCGCACGTCCTTGCCGTCCTTGCCGGTGAACGGTACGCGGTCCAGCGCCGGGCTGACCGCCTGCGCGCTGGTATTGCGCGGTAGGAGCACGCCGAAGCTGCGGTAGATCTCGGAAACGAAACCGCTGCAGTCGCGGGTGTCGTAGTCGTGGCCCCAACCGTAGCGCTCGCCGAGGAACTTGAAGGCCTGCTGCAGCAGCAGGCGTGGGGTCAGCGGCAGGTAGTCGGCGGCGGTGTCCTGCGAGCGCGGCAGCAGCGCCGGTACCAGTTTCAACCGGCCATCGGCCTCGCGTACCGGCAGCTGAACCACCCACGCGGCGTGCGCCTGCTGGCCGTTCACCGGCTCTGACGCCGGCCAGTCGGCCAGCACCGGCAGGCGCACGCCCATGTCCAGCTGCAGGCGCGAGACGCGCGGTTCTTCCGGGGTGTAGGCAGTCTGCGCGGTGGCGCCGGTGATGATCCGGTACGGTCCCTTCGCGCCGTAGCCGAGCACCGTGGCCTTGTCGCCGCTGGCGATGGCATCGGCCTCGATCCACGCGCTGTAGCGCTCGCTGTGCACGAACAACCAGCGGCCGTCGGCACTGCGATGGACCACCGCGACCTTGTCGCCGGGGAACAGCGCCGATTCCTGGAAGCGATCGATGTCGGTGTCACCGACGCTGCTGAAGACGCGCTCGCGGGTGGGGAAAGTACGCAGTGCAGCGCGCTTCACCACCAGCCCGTATTGCGGTGTCGTCTGCGCGGGAATGGACTGCAGGCCCAGATTGGCTTCGGTCGCGCTGCGCAGTGCCGGCGCAACGGCCTGGCCCTTGTCGTTGTACAGAGTGCGGGTGGGCCAGCTCGACAGCGAGGTGATGCTGGCGCGCACCGCCGCCGCATCAAGCTGCGCGGGTAGTGCGGCGATGTCCTGGATGTGGCTGTCCTGTGACCGCATCCGTGCGTTCTGTGCCTCGATCTGGCTGCGGTCCAGGATCGGCACATCGGCGTTGTCCAGGCGCGCGGCCCAGTACTGGGGGGTGAGGTAGGCCTCGTGCAGGCCGATCACATAGGGCAGCGGCGCGCCGGGATCAGGCCTCGGGGAAGCGAGTGCGAAGGCCGGTGCGGCCAGCAGGCACAGGGCCAGGGTCAAGCGGCGCGGCCAATGCCGATGCCGTTCGCGGGAAGCCAGGATCATGCGCTGCACACCCTCCTCGAATGCCTGTTGGAATATTTATTCCTTTCGGCGTCGAAAGCAAGAATAAATTATTGACCGGTCTCCCGGCCCGTGTTACACAGCCGTTACCACCCGCGCTGGGGAAGTGTCGCTGTGGATCCTGCCGTTCGCAAACCACGTCTGCCTGCCACTGCCGGCCTGTGTGCCGCGCTGCTGCTGTGGGCGTGGTCGGCGGGAGCGGAGCCGCCACCCTCGGCCATCCAGTTTGCGCGGGTCGTGCAGATGATCGACGCGGGACGGTTCTTTGAAGCTCACAGCGAATTGAACACCTGGTCGGCCGCCGACGCGGCGGAGCCTGGCGTCAGTTTCGACGACATCGCGTTCCAGGAAGAACGCATGCGCCGCATCCGCCTGGATTTTTCCCTCGACGAAACCGCCGCCAAGTCTGCCGTGCGCCGCTGGATTCCGGACCTGACCGACGAGGAATTCGCGCGCTGGGATCAGCTTGGCCTGATTGAGCATCTCGACATCGATGGCACGCGCTGGTATTTCAAGCGCGCACCGTCGAACCTGTTCCTGCTCAGCGATGAGGCACGCGCACGCCGCCGCGCGGATGCACCGATGCCGGCGCCGGGCCCGAACGAGGTGCTCAACGCGCACCACGCGCGCGTGCTTGCCGCAGCGGAACAAAGTGGCCGGGCGTCGGTACTGCCGCAGCGCATTGAATTCACCCAGTCGCTCACGGTGAAAGCCGATGCGGTGCCGGCCGGCGAGACCGTACGCGCCTGGATTCCCTACCCGCGCGAAATTCCTGGCCAACAGGAACGCGTGCAGTGGCTGGGCAGCACCCCCAGTAGGGCGCGCGTGGCACCGGCCAGCACTCAGCAGCGCACCGCCTATCTGGAAGCCAAGGCGGTGGCGGGGCAGCCGACGCGCTTCGAGGTCCGCTACGCGGTCACGATCCTGGCCCGGCATACCGCGATCGATCCGGCCAAGGTGCAGCCGACACCGTCCGATCCGGCGCTGAAACCCTATCTGGCCGAGCAGCTGCCGCATGTGCGCTTCACGCCGGCGCTGAAGCTGTTTTCCGACCAGGTGCTGCAGGGGGAAACCCGCCCGTATGAAGTAGTGCGCAGGCTGTACGCCGCGGTCGACCGCATCCCGTGGGCGGGCGCCCGCGAATACTCCACTCTCAGCAACCTCAGCGATCATGCCCTGCGTGCCGGACATGCCGACTGCGGCCAGCAGACGCTGTTGCTGATCGCGCTGCTGCGCATGAACGGCATTCCCGCGCGTTGGCAGTCGGGCATGGTGTTCTCCGACGATGGCAGCGGCTACAACAACCTGCATGACTGGGGGCAGGTCTACCTGGCGCCGTATGGATGGCTGCCGATGGACGTGACCACCGGCGCACTGGCCAGCGACGTGCCGGCCCTGCGCGATTTCTATATGGGTGGCCTCGACGGCTACCGCATCGCCTTCAACGACGATTTCGGCCAGGCCCTGGTGCCGGTCAAGCAGCACTTCCGCTCGGAAACGGTCGACTCGCAGCGCGGCGAGGCCGAGTGGGCTGGCGGCAACCTGTACTTCGACCAATGGAACTACGACTTCCAGTGGCGGGTACTGCCAGCCGGGCAACGCTAGCGCGACACATCGCACTCCACACCATTCAATTCTTGCAGGAGAGAGCAGGGGATGAAGGCTTACAGCATCAAGCGGGCGGCGTTGTGCGTCGCCCTTGGGGCGTGTCTGGGCATGATCGCGCCCAGCGCATTCGCACAGGATGGTTCGGTGGTTGGCCGGTTGGTCACCGATTCGGGCCAGCGCCTGGACGCCGCCACGGTGACCGTGCGCAATCCGGCCACCGGTTTCTCGCGTTCGGTGAAGGCCGACGCCAACGGCAGCTACCGCATTCCACAGTTGCCGGTAGGCACCTACACCCTGGAGGTGGCGGTGGCTGGCGGCGCGCCTGCGCAGGTGGGCGAGGTGACGGTGTCGCTTGGCAACGCCACCACGGTCAATGTGCCCGTCTCTGGCATCAGCACGCTGGGTGCCGTGCAGGTGCGCGCGCCACAGGTCATCTCGATGGTCGACGTGACATCCACCGATTCGTCCATGAACCTCAGCCGCCAGGACATCGAGCGGCTGCCGGTCGACCAGGACCTGAAATCAGTGGCGATGCTGGCCCCGGGCGTGGTCTCGGGCAAAGGCTCGCTGGGTGCGCAGGGCATCTCCTTCGGTGGTTCGTCGGTGGCCGAGAACGCGGTCTACATCGATGGCCTGAACGTGACCGATTTCTACAACCGCGTCGGCTTCTCATCGGCACCGTTCGCGTTCTTCCAGGAATTCCAGGTGAAGACCGGTGGCTACTCGGTGGAGTTCGGCCGTACCACCGGCGGCGTGATCAACGCTGCGACGCGCTCGGGCAGCAACGATTTCCACGCAGGCGTCGAGTACACCTTCGAGCCGCGTGCCTGGCAGTCCTGCAAGAACGATCACTACACCGCTGACGGCACGCCGTACATCATCGGCAGCCAGGACAAGCACACCACCAACCGGCTCAACGTGTGGGGTTCGGGTGCACTGGTACAGGACCGCCTGTTCTTCTTCGGCATGTACGAGATCCGCGACAACCGCGCCCAGTACACCAACAACGATGGCAACGTCTTCAACCAGGGCAGCACCAACGACCCGTTCTGGGGCGGCAAGCTGGACTGGCAGATCAACGACAACCACCGCCTGTCGCTGATGGGATTCTCGGACAAGGACAACTGGGCCTACGACGTCTACGGCTTCGACCTGGCCAAGGGCGAGCCCACTGCCAAGACCAACGAGATCTACACCACCAATGGCGGCAAGAACTGGGCCGCGTCCTACAACGGCCAACTCACCGAAGGCCTGTCGGTGCGTGCGATGTACGGCAAGAACCAGCGCTATGCCTCGCAGCGCAGCATGACCGACCTGGAATGCAATCGTGTGGTGGCCGAGAGCGGACTGGCTCCGGCAGGCGTACCGCTGGGCTGCACCACCAACTCCACCGTGCAGTCGCGCGTGGATGACCGCGAGCAGGCGCGCCTGGATTTCGAGTGGCAGCTGGGCGCCCATCTGCTGCGCTTCGGTGTGGATCACGAGAAGAACGTGTCCACCTATGACCGCTATTATCCGGGCCCCGGTGCGTTCTACTACAACGTCTACAAGACCACTCCGGGTTCGATCCTGGAGAACGGCGGCGTGGTACCAGCGGGCACTACCGCCTACGTGCGCGCGCGGCGCAATGAAGTAGGGGGGAGTTCGAGAGCACCAATTCGGCGTACTACCTGGAAGACAACTGGTCGGTCACCGACAACCTGCTGCTGAACCTCGGCATCCGCATGGAGACCTTCGACAACAAGGATGCCGAAGGTCGCAGCTACATCAAGATGGACAACATGTGGGCGCCGCGTGCCGGCTTCGCCTGGGACATCAAGGGCGATGGCGCGATGAAGCTGTTCGGCAACATCGGCCGCTACTACCTGCCGGTGGCCAACGTGATCAACATCAAACAGGCCGGTGGGCTGCTTGATGAGCGCACCTATTACGCTTTCAACGGCTGGGACATCCGTGAGATCAATGGCAGCCGCTATGCCGTGCCGCGCACCGGTGCGCAGATCGGGCCGGTGGACAACTCGCAGGGGGATGGCACCGTGGGTGACCTGCGCTCGGAAGTGGACCGTGACATGGATCCGGTCTACCAGGATGAACTGATCCTGGGCTTCCAGCAGATGCTCAACGAGCGTTGGTCCTATGGGGTGCGTGGCATCTACCGCAAGCTGCACAACGCCATCGATGACATGCACATCACGGCCAGCGCGCAGTGCGGCAATGCCGAAGTGGGCTGGGTGATGGCCAACCCGGGCAGGAAGGTCACCGTGTGGGGGGATACCAACTGCGACGGGACCTCCGATGGCTGGCTGACCGTGGACACCAGCAAGGAAGGTTTTGCCCAGTACGATGACCAGGGCAACTACATCGGCCAGATCGGCTGGGACAAGCCGCGTCGCGACTACAAGGCACTGGAACTGCAGCTGGACCGTGGCTGGGACGGCACGTGGGCGATGAATGCCTCGTACACGCTGGCTTACGGGCGCGGCAACGCCGAAGGCCCGGTCAACTCCGATACCGACTTTGCCGATACCGGCCGCACCGAGAACTTCGATGATCCGTGGGTCAACCGAGGGGGCTACGGCTACCTGGCCAATGATCGTCGCCATCAGTTGAAGCTGCGCGGCAGCTACGCGATCACCGAGAACCTGCTGGTCGGCGCCACGCTTGATGCCCGTTCCGGCGGTCCGATCACGGGGTTTGGCGTGGGTAACCCCAGCGGCAACACCAAGCCCTTCCACAGCTACTACATCTGCGTGCAGAACTGCACCTCCAGTGTTCCTTCCGAGCGCGTCTACGAGCATTCCCCGCGCGGAGGCTACGGGCGCATGCCGTGGACCTACGAACTGGGTGCGAACATCACCTGGAACAAGCAGTTCGGCGAGGCCGACCTGAAGGTGAAGCTGTCCATCTACAACCTGACCAACCAGCAGAAGAAGATGTCGGTGGACCAGGAGAAGGAGAACGCCATTGGGCACATCAGCGACACCTTCCTGTGGCCGACCAGCTTCCAGTCACCGCGCTATGCACAGCTGACCGTAAGCCTGAGCTACTGAGGCACCCTCCCGCGCCATCCCGATGGGTGGCGCGGGGGCTGGGTCATACCCCGTGAGGAACGCCCATGCATTCCCTGCTGATCCTCGCAGCGGCACTGGCCGCACCCTCCGCTTCGGCGGTCGATACCGCATCCATCGATGCGGATATCGCCGCCGTGGTCCGCGTCGAGCATCTGCCCGGGCTGGCCATGGCAGTAGTCGAGGACGGGCGCGTGGTCTATCGCCATGCGGAAGGGGCGCGCGGTGATGGGGCCCGCATTGACGAGGACACGCTGTTCAAGATCGCCTCCAACAGCAAGGCGATGACCGCCGCATTGCTGGCGCGGCTGGTGCAGCAGGGCAGGCTGCGCTGGGATGACCCGGTGCGGCGGCACCTGCCCGGTTTCCGCATGCATGACGCATGGGTGGGCCAGCAGATGCAGGTGCGCGACCTGCTGATCCACAACAGCGGCCTCGGCCTGGGTGCCGGCGACCTGATGCTGTGGCCGGAACCGAACACGTTCACCCGCGCCGACATCATTGCCGGACTGGCGCACTTGAAGCCGGTCAGCAGCTTCCGCAGCCACTATGCCTACGACAACCTGATGTACGTGGTGGCCGGCGAAGTGGCCGTTGCGGCCGGTGGCAAATCGTACGACCAGTTGATGCGCGAGCAGGTGTTCGAACCACTCGGCATGACGCGCTGCCAGGTGGGGGCCTGGTCGGTGAAGCGCGTAGGCAACGTCGCGCAGCCACATGCCTGGCGTGGTGATCGCAATGAGGTGGTGAACGCTGACGGTGCCATCAGCCCGGACCTGCCATCCATGGCTGCCGGAGGCATCCGCTGTTCGCTGCGCGACATGACGCGCTGGATGCAGGTACTGCTTGATCCTGCCGTGGTGCCGGATTGGTTGGACAGTGAACAGCGCCGCACGTTGTGGACATTACACATGCCGATGCCGCTGGGTGAGCGCCAGCGGCGCTGGGACAACGCGCATTTCTACGGCTATGGCTATGGCTGGCGCGTGTCTGACATGGATGGGCAGTGGAAGGTGGCACACACCGGCACGCTGTCAGGGATGTACTCGTCGCTGGCGCTGCTGCCCGACCGCAAGGTGGGTGTGGTGATGCTGATCAATGGCGAAGGCGAGGATGCGCGTACCGCGTTGATGCAGGCCGCGCTGAAGCGCTTCACCGCAGCGGACGATGCGCGGCCTGCGATGGAGTACCTGGCCGAATTGAAGGCAGACAAGGCAACGCGGGCGGCGACCGGTCATTCGCGGCCGTCCACTGTTGCGGCGCAGGAGACGAGCCGCACGGATCTGCCGCACTGGCAGGGCCGTTACCGCGATCCGTGGCTGGGCCTGGCTTCGCTGTGCCCGGGCAAGGACGGCCTGCGCTTCAGCGTCGACAAGTCGCCCCGACTGCAGGCCACGGTGCTGCAGTTGCAGGGGCGTTGGCTGCTGCGCTGGGATACGCTGGGCGAAGACGCACAGGCTTGGCTGCAGCCCGGTGACGGTGCGCCGCCCACACTGGACCTGCGTGCCATCGACCCGGACATCGACTTCAGCTATGACTTCCAGGACCTGCATTTCACTCGTACTGGCGACTGCCCTGGCAGCGAGCGCCAGCGCCGCTGAGCCGCCGCGTGTTTCGCCGGCCACTGATGCCGCCAGCGCCGGATTAGTGGAGATCCGCACGTTGTCGCCAGGCATCGAGATGGACATCCGCTACGCCGGCGCCAACAACTTCACCGGCGCGCGCGTGCCGGGCTACGAGGCGCCCTCGTGCTACCTGCTGGCGCCGGTGGCGAAGGCACTGGCACAGGTGGAACAGGACCTGCGCGCGGATGGCTTTGGCCTGCGCCTCTACGACTGCTACCGGCCGGTGCGTTCGGTGCGGGCCTTCATGGCCTGGGTGAACGATCCGCGCGAGCGCTCGCGGAAGGCTTTGCAGTACCCGAATCTGGACAAGCCACGGCTGCTGGCCGACGGCTACATCGCCGAGCGCTCCGGCCATAGCCGCGGTGCCACGGTGGATCTGGGGCTGCTGGATTGCGGCAGTGGTGCATGTAGGCCGATGGACATGGGGACGGATTTCGATTTCTTCGGCCCTCGTGCGCACACGCAGACAAGCGGATTGAGCGATGCACAACAGGCCAATCGCAAGCAGCTGGTGCAGGCGATGGCACGCCGTGGTTTCGTCAACTATCCGCAGGAGTGGTGGCACTACACCCTGCAGCCCGAACCGGACCCGGGCACCGCATACGACGTCCCCGTGCGGTAGGGACATCGGCAGAGGGGCGCCGCTGTTGGTAGGTGTCGACCTTGGTCGACACGGTAGATCCACGCCATGCGTGGACGCCTTTCGTTCAATCATCGGAGTACTCGATTTCGATGGAGATTTCGTCCACGCATGGCGTGGATCTACCAGAAACCGGATTGGCGCGATGGCGCGCAGCAGGGCGCCACCCTGCCGATACCCTTACACTGGCCGCCATCCCACCGTTGCCCACCCGATGAACCTTCCCCTGCACTTCGGCCTGCTCGGTACCCTCGAAGCGGGCGCCATCGCCCTGTTGGTCGGGCTGCTGGTGTACTTCCTGTGGTCGCAGCTGTGCCGGCTCCTGCACTGGACGGTCGGCCACGCGATCGGCTGGTCCTGCGTCATCGCCGTGATCATCTCCGCCGGCATCGATGCCTGGAAGCTGTTCTACATGGGCATCGTGCGTCTGGAGTCGCCGCTGTATGCGCGTCTTTTCCTCGCCACCATCCACGATCCGAACGAACTCGGCAGCCGCGTGGTGCTGGAAATCGCCGGCGCGCTCGCTGGTGTTGCCCTCGGCTGGGTGGTGTTCAGTTCGCGGTCATCGGCTCAGAACGTCGACTGACGCAGGTTTTTCGTTCGCTGCCGGTTAAATCAGGCAGCGCTGAATGCGCAGCTTATGAGCCACTCACTTCATGCTAACCACCGCGCTAAAGCATGCGCGTAGGCGAGTGGTTAATCGTGCGTGTTGACGCCGGTCGCGAGGCAAAATCGATTCAGAAACGCGGTGGCAGGGTAGGTGCCGTGCGGAGACAACACGCCGCGCAACACCACCCAATTGGTAGGAGACACCCCTGATGACTATTCGCAATCGCAAGCCCCTGATCGCCCTGATCGTCGCCGCCGGCAGCGTGCTGGCCATTCCGGCGATGGCCCAGTCGGCCAAGCAGCAGGCCGCGCAGGCACAGAACGAGGCCGCGCAGGCGCAGCAGTCGGCGGCACAGGCAGGGCAGGCGGCTGACCAGGCGACCAACGCGGCCGCAGCGGCTTCGGCACAGGCCAATGGCGGTGGCCAGACCTGGGCCAGCATCGATACCGATGGCAACGGCACCATCAGCAAGACCGAGGCGCAGGTGAACGCAGGCCTGGCCCAGGTGTTCGACCAGGCCGATACCAACAAGGACGGCGAGCTGAGCGCCGACGAGTACAAGGCCTACGTGGCCGCCCAGCAGGCCGGTGCAGGTGCCGGCGCGGCGCAGGGCCGCTGATCCACGCCTGATTCGGGAAGACCGGTGCATGGGGACCCGGGCGGCTGCGGCCGCCCGGGTTTTTATCGTCACCAGCACCCCTGTATCCTTGTGCGATGAACACCCCCACGCCTGCGCCGTCGCGCGCCATCGGCCTGGTCGGTTTTGACGGTGACGATACGCTGTGGAAGAGCGAGGACTACTACCGCAAGGCCGAGCAGGATTATCTTGACCTGCTGTCGCGCTACGTCGACGTGCATGACACGCAGACCGCGCGCCACCTGCTGGAAGTGCAGCAGCGCCACTTGGGCACCTTCGGTTACGGCGTGAAGAGCATGACGCTGTCGATGATCGAAGCGGCCATCGACATCACCGGCCAGCGCATCGAGGCCAAGGACATCCAGCGCATCCTGGACATCGGCCACGACACCCTGCGCCACCCGGTCGAACTGATCGACGGGGTGCGTGAAGCAGTGGCTGCGATCGCCGAGCACTACCCGGTGGTGCTGATCACCAAGGGCGACCTGTTCCACCAGGAAGCGAAGATCAAGGTCGCCAACCTGGCCGAGCTGTTCCCGCGCATCGAGATCGTCTCCGAGAAGGACCCGGAAACCTACGCCCGCGTGCTGGCCGAATTCGACCTGCCGATGCAGCGCTTCGTGATGGTCGGCAACTCGCTGCGCTCGGACATCGAGCCGGTGGTGACCCTGGGCGGCTGGGGCGTGCATACGCCGTACGCAGTGACCTGGGCCCACGAGACCCAGCACGGCGTGGCCGACGACGAACCGCGCATGGTCACTGCCGATACCGCCCATGATTGGCCGGCCGCACTGGCCGCGATCGAGGCCAAGGCCTCGGCGGCGGCCTGACAGGACCCGGCGGCTGCGGCAGAATCGGGGCATGAACGTCCGACTGCGCGCACTGTTGTTGTCCTTGCTGCTGGTGCCGGCCACCGTGCTGGCCCAGCAGACCGCCGAGCGTTCGGCGGCCTACACGGTGGAAACCGGTGACCGCTGGGTCGATGCCCAGCTGCAGGACATCAACCACTACGCCGAACGCTACCCCGACGCCTTCCTCGACGAAGTGTCGCGCTATGCCGAGGTGCCGCGCGGTTACATCAGCGCGCTGTTCACCACCCATGGCTGGCAGGCCGGGGATATCTACTTCGCCTGCTTCTGGGCCAAGGCCAGCGGCCAGACCTGCCGCGACAGCGTGCGCGCCTTCAGCCAGGACCCGGAGGGCGGCTGGGAGGCGGTGGTGAAGCGCATGCCGGCCAAGCCGGACAACCTGCATTACCGCGCCGTGCGCCATGCCATCGTGGCCAGCTACCAGCACTGGGACCGGCCGATCACCCTGGATGCCACCCTGAGGCGCCAGCTCAAGCGGTAGTGCCGGCCGCTGGCCGGCAACTGCACCCTTCCAGGCATCCCGAGGTTGCCGGCCAGCGGCCGGCACTACCGATTTCCTTCATGTTGCTCTGCATATCGCCGCGGCCCCGCGCTCCGGCGACAATACGGGTTCGAGCTGTTCCCCGTTCCCGTAATCGAGTGACTGATGAGCGCCTCTTTCGTTTCGCCTGATGTGATCCGCCGCCTGTTCGCGCAGGCCATGTCCCGCATGTACCGCACCGAAGTGCCGCTGTACGGCACGCTGGTGGAACTGGTGGAGCGGATCAACGCGCAGGTGCTTGACCAGGACCCTGCGCTGGCCGCGCAGCTGCAGCGCAACGACGAGCGCGCGCGCCTGGATGAAGAGCGCCACGGCGCGATCCGGGTCGGCACCGTGCAGGAACTGGCCACGCTGCGCCGCCTGTTCGCGGTGATGGGCATGTACCCGGTGGGCTACTACGACCTGTCCGTGGCTGGCGTGCCGGTGCACTCCACCGCGTTCCGCCCGCTCACCGGCGCCGCGCTGGCGCAGAACCCGTTCCGCGTGTTCACCTCGCTGCTGCGCCTGGAGCTGATCGAAGACGAAGCGCTGCGCGCCGAATCGGCGAAGATCCTTGCACGTCGCCGCATCTTCACCGAGGGCGCGCTGGCGCTGATCGAGCAGGCCGAGCGTGACGGCGGGCTGTCGCAGGCCGATGCCGAGCGCTTCGTCGATGAAGCACTGGAAACCTTCCGCTGGCACGGCGATGCCACCGTCGATCTGCCGACCTACCACGCGCTGCACAACGCGCATCGGCTGGTGGCCGACGTGGTCAGTTTCCGTGGCCCGCACATCAACCACCTGACCCCGCGCACGCTGGATATCGACGCGGCGCAGGCGGCGATGATCGAGCATGGCATGGCGGCCAAGGCGGTGATCGAAGGCCCGCCGCGCCGTGCCTGCCCGATCCTGCTGCGGCAGACCAGCTTCAAGGCACTGGAAGAAGCCGTGCAGTTCCCGGACAGTGAGGGTGGTGATGCCGGCACCCACACCGCGCGCTTCGGCGAGATCGAACAGCGTGGCCTTGCGCTGACCCCGAAGGGCCGCGCGCTCTACGACCAGCTGCTGTCGCAGGCCCGTGATGCCGGTGGCGAAGGCAGTACCGGCGGCGACTACGGCCAGCGCCTGCAGGCGGTGTTCGCCAGCTTCCCGGATGACCACGACACGCTGCGCCAGGAAGGCCTGGGCTATTACCGCTACCAGCTGACCGATGCCGGCCGCGCCGCGCCGGAGCGCGTGGCCGATCTGCCGGCTGAAGTGCTGGTGGCCGCAGGCCTGGCCACGGCCGACCCGATCGTCTACGAGGATTTCCTGCCGGTCAGTGCCGCAGGCATCTTCCAGTCGAACCTGGGCGGTGAAGAACAGCGCGCCTATGCCGCACATGCCAACCGCGAAGCCTTCGAGCAGGCGCTGGGCGTGGCGGTGAATGACGAGTTCGAGATCTACGAGCGGCTGCAGGCCGAATCGCTGGCGGCGCTGCGCACCGCGTGAAGGTAGAGCCGGCCGCTGGCCGGCTGTTCTGGGGAGCCGGCCAGCGGCCGGCTCTACCCGATGTCCGTGCCTGGGGTCATGGCGCTGCCCTCTGTAGAGCCGAGCCATGCTCGGCTGCCCAGGAAAGCAGTCGAGCATGGCTCGACTCTACAAAAGCGGGTCTCAGCCCTTCATCGTGCCGGTATCCAGCCAGCGCTGGTGCCACGACAACGCTTCCGGCAGCAGGTGCGGGGTGTGCTTGCCGTAGCTCTCGCGGCTGGCACGGTCGAAGTAGTCCTGCAGCTGCGGGCGGAAATCCGGGTGCGCGCAGTTGTCGATCAGCACCTGCGCACGCTTGCGCGGGGTCAGGCCACGCAGGTCGGCCAGGCCCTGTTCGGTGACGATCACCGACACGTCGTGTTCGGTGTGGTCCACGTGGCTGGCCATCGGCACGATCGCCGAGATGGTGCCGTTCTTCGCGGTGGACGGGCTCAGGAACGCCGACAGGAAACCGTTGCGGGCAAAGTCACCGGAACCGCCGATGCCGTTCATGATCCGCGTGCCCATCACGTGCGTCGAATTGACGTTGCCGTAGATGTCCACCTCGATCATGCCGTTCATGCCGATGCAGCCGAGGCGGCGCACCAGTTCCGGATGGTTGGAGATCTCCTGCGTGCGCATGATGATGCGCTCGCGGTAGAAATCGATGTTCTCCTTGAACGTCTCGTTGGCCTGCGGGCTCAGCGCGAAGCCGGTACACGAGGCATAGCTCAGCACGCCGTCACGCAGCAGGTCGAGCATGCCGTCCTGGATCACTTCGGTGAACGCGGCCAGGTCGCGGAAGCCGCTCTTGGCCAGGCCGGCCAGCACCGCGTTCGGAATATTGCCCACGCCCGACTGCAGCGGCAGCAGGTTCGGCGGCAGACGGCCCTTCTTCACTTCATGCTTGAGGAACTCGATCAGGTGCGAAGCGATCTGCTCGCTGGTCGCATCGATCGGGCTGAACGGGCTGTTGCGGTCCGGGCCGTTGGTGCGCACCACGGCCACGATCTTGTCCGGGTCGCAGCGCAGCGCGGTGTCGCCGATGCGGTCGTTGGCGTTCACCAGCGGAATCGGCTTGCGGTGCGGCGGCAGCGCGGTGCCGTAGTAGATGTCATGCATGCCGTCGACGCCGGCCGGCTGCCATTCGTTGACCTCGACGATCACCTTCTTGGCCAGGTCCAGCCAGGTCTTGTTGTTGCCGACCGAGGTGGAGGGCACCAGCGAACCGTCTTCGCGGATGGCCGAGACTTCGATCACGGCGGTATCGATCTCGCCATAGAAACCGAACCACACGTGCTGGGCCACGTGGCTGAGGTGGATGTCGATGTAGTCCAGCTTGCCCTCGTTGATGCGGTTGCGCGCATCCGGGTCGCTCTGGAACGGCATGCGCATGGCGATGCCATCGGCCTTGGCCAGCGCGCCATCGAGTTCCGGCGCGGTGGAGGCGCCAGTCATCAGGCTGATCTGGAAGGGCTGGCCCTGGGCATGCACCGCTTCGATGCGGCGGGCCAGTTCGACGGGAACGGCCTTGGGATACCCGGAGCCGGTAAAGCCGCTCATGGCCACGGTTTCACCGGGCTGGATCAGCGCGGCTGCGGCCTCTGCGGAGACCACGCGGTCACGAAGACGCGCGTTGGCGATGCGATCAACAGACATGACGACACGTGTTGCTGGGGGGAATTCCGATTATCGGCCATCCTCATCCGTACGGGGGGTTCTACCTTCGTGGAATGGCTTTTCCCGCAGGGGTCACCCAAACCCGCCGGTTTTGTTTTGCAGTGCAGCGTGCAAAGTGCTTTCGCAGCCCGCACGATGGACCTGCATCCCGACGTGGGGGAGGGAGCAGAGCCCGCTGGCAGTTCGCTGCAAGCGGGCTTTTTTATTGCCTGTCGTCCAGTATGAATACGCGGTCTCCATTATCGGTAGTGCCGGCCGCTGGCCGGCAACCCCAGTAACCTTCGGCAGGATCGTCGGATCTGCCGGCCAGCGGCCGGCACTACCGGGTCATCGGATTCGCTGGGCAGCGGCCGGCGTTAACGGGTCGATACAATCAGCCCATGACCCTCGCCCCCGCTGACGTGCCCGCCTCCCTGCAGCCTCTTGTCGACCGCGCCTTGGCGCGCCTGGCCCAGGTCCTGCCCGAGCCCATCCCGGCCAACCTGCTGCCGTTGCTGACCCGGCTGGCGGTGAGCAGCGACTTCGCGCTGGACACCCTGGTGCGGCAACCGGCCTTGCTGGCACAGCTGGCCGCGCCCGGCTGCCCGCCGATCCCGGCGCCGGTGCTCGATCCTCTGCAGCCCAGCGACTGGCCGGCGCAGATCCGGCGCTGGCGCACCGCGATGTCCACACGGCTGATCTGGCGCGACCTGGCCGGCCTCGACGACGTGCCGCAGACCCTCGCAGGTGCCACCACGCTGGCAGAGGACTGCCTGCGGCTGGCACTGGACGCCCTGCAGCAGGAATTCGCCCAGCGCCACGGTGTGATCGCCGATGAACACGGCATCCCGCAGCAGCTGGTGGTGTTCGGCCTCGGCAAGCTCGGCGGTGGCGAGCTCAACTTCAGTTCCGATGTGGATCTGGTCTACGCCTATCCGCAGGGCGGCGAATCGGACGGCCCGCGCCCGCTGGCCGCCGAGGAATACTTCGCCCGTCTCGGCCAGCGCCTGGCCAAGCTGCTGGACGAAACCACCGTCGATGGCTTCAGCCACCGCGTCGACCTGCGCCTGCGCCCGTTCGGCAGCGCCGGTCGGGTCGCGCTGTCGTTCGCGGCGATGGACCAGTATTTCCAGCGCGAGGGCCGCGACTGGGAACGCTATGCGTGGCTGAAGGCGCGCGCGGTGGCCGGCGATATCGAGGCCGGTGAGGCGTGGCTGCAGACCCTGCGCCCGTTCGTGTACCGCCGCTACCTGGATTTCACCGCGCTAGACGGCCTGCGCGAAATGAAGGCGGCCATCACCGCTGAAGTCGCACGCCGCGAACTGCACGACGACATCAAGCGCGGTGCCGGTGGCATCCGCGAGATCGAATTCCTGTGCCAGGCGCTGCAGCTGATCCGCGGTGGTCGCGAACCGGCATTGCGCGAGCGTCGGCTGCTGGTGGCGCTGGACGCACTGGTGGCCGCCGGGCAGATCGCGCCCGAGGACGGCAGTGCGCTGCGCGAGGCCTACCTGTTCCTGCGCCGGCTGGAAAACCGCCTGCAGATGCTGCGTGACGCGCAGACCCATGTGTTGCCCAGTGATGCGCTCGACCGCGAACGCATCGCCGTGGGTCTGGGCTATCCGGATTGGGAGGTGCTGCGCGCGGCGCTGGCCGAACAGCAGCAGCGCGTCAGTACTGAATTCGCCGCGCTGCTGGCACCGCGCAAGGGCCAGGCCGCGCCCGATGCGCTGGCCAACTACTGGCGCAGCCTGCCCGAAGGCAGCAACGCACCGCTGCTGGCCGAAGCCGGTTTCCTCGATGCCAACGGCGCTGACCAGTCGCTGCGCGACTTCGCCCAGGGCACCGGCGTGAAGTCGTTGTCCGATGCCGCGCGTGCGCGGCTGGATCGCGTGCTGCCCGCGCTGCTGCATGCGGCCACGCGTTCGCCGCAGCCGGATGCCGCGCTCAAGCGCGTGCTCGGCCTGCTGCAGGCGGTGCTGCGCCGGACGAGCTATCTCGCCTTGCTGGACGAACAGCCCAGCGCACTGGCGCGGTTGGTGGACGTGCTGGCGCGCAGCGCGCTGCTGGCCGAACGGTTGGCGGCGTATCCGCTGCTGCTGGACGAACTGCTGGACGTGCGCGTGTCCGGGCCGATGCCCGATGCCGCCGGCATGCTGGCGGAGTGCCAACAGGTACTGGCAGTGGAGGATCCCGAATCCGCACTGCGCTGGCTCAATGAAACGCGGCTGGCACTCAGCTTCCGCATGGCGATGGCCACGCTGGATGGCCGCCAGGGTGCGGTGGACAGCACGCGGCAACTGGCCGAGCTGGCGCAGGCCGTGGTGGTCACCGTGTTGGCGATGGCCGAAGCGGACATGCATGCCGCACACGGCGAGATTCCCGGCGGGCGTTTCGCGATCATCGGCTATGGCAGCCTCGGTGGGCTT
Organism: Stenotrophomonas sp. 96582_Sma; assembly: GCF_056480905.1. Classification (NCBI taxonomy): domain Bacteria; kingdom Pseudomonadati; phylum Pseudomonadota; class Gammaproteobacteria; order Lysobacterales; family Lysobacteraceae; genus Stenotrophomonas; species Stenotrophomonas sp. 96582_Sma. The sequence goes on from NZ_CM151122.1 coordinate 398,142, forward strand.
GAACTGGGCTTCGGTTCCGACCTGGACCTGGTGTTCCTGCACGACAACCCGGCCGGCGTGGATGCCAGCAATGGCGCGCGTCCGCTGGAGCCGGGGCGCTGGTATGCGCGCCTCGCGCAGAAGGTGATGGCGCTGCTTGGTGCGGTGACCGCCGCCGGGCGCCTGTACGACATCGACGTGCGCCTGCGCCCGGATGGCGGCAAGGGTTCACTGGTGTCTTCGCTGGCCAGCTACACCGAATACCAGCGCGAACGCGCGTGGACCTGGGAACACCAGGCGCTGGTGCGCGCGCGTGGCGTGGCCGGCGATGCCAGCCTGCTGGCCGACTTCGAGCAGGTGCGTGCGCAGACGCTTGGGCGTGAGCGCGACACGGGTGTGCTGTACGCGGACGTGCTGAAGATGCGCGGCCGCATGCGCACCGAACTGGACCGCAGCGATGCCGCGCGGCTGGACCTGAAGCAGGGTGCCGGTGGCGTGGTGGACCTGGAGTTCCTGCTGCAGACCGGTGTGTTGGCGCGTAGCGCGCGGCATGCAGCGCTGCTGCAGCCGCGCGATACACCTTCGTTGATCGATGCGTTGGCGGTTGCTGGTTTTCTGCCGGAAGACACGGCGCAGGCATTGCATGGAGCACATGCCACGTTGCTGGATGTTGGCCTCGCCTGCACGCTGGATCGACGTCCGCGACTGGCACCGACCACGCCCGCGATTGAGGAGGCATGTGCAGCGATTACGGCAGCGTGCATCGCCGCGGAGCTGCCATTCGCCTGAGTGGGTGCAAATGCTGCAACAACTTTGGGTGGGTACCGACCGTTGGTCGGCACAATCTGTCGGCAGCGATGAGTTCTGCAGGGCGTGCCGACCAACGGTCGGCACCCACCGGATCAATGGCCGGCGATGACCCGCTGTTGGCAGCTACCAGATCAATGGCGGTCAGCTGGTGGCGCGCAGCGGCGCCATCTTCCACAACAGCGCGCGGAACGGGGCCAGCAGGCAGACGCCAATCGCCAGCTTCACCGCCAGGTCGCCGGCAGCCCAGCTCACCCACGGCAGGGTCGAACCGGCAAACGCGATCGACCAGAAAATGGTGGTATCCACCGTGGCGCTGCAGGTGGTGGCCACCATCGGTGCGCGCCACCAGCTGCCACGGCGCAGGCGGTCGAACACGGTGATGTCCAGCAGCTGGGCCACGATGAAGGCCGAGCACGAGGCAATGGCGATGCGCGGGGTGGCCACCCAGATCGAAAGCAGCACCGCCACCGCGAAACCGATCCACGCCACGCGGCGGGCGGGGCCCGGGCCGAAGCGGCGGTTGATCAGGTTGCTGACCAGGAACGCGACCGGGTAACTGAAAGCACCCCACGTCAGCCAATCGTTGATCGGGTACTGCACCAGTACGTTGGACAGCAGCACCACCGCGCCCATGGCCAGCACCGCCAGCACCAGGGCGCGGGCGGTCAACGGGGCAAACACAGGGGCAGGACGCACGGACATGGCGAGCCAGGGGGACAAAGGTAATCCCCCATTATCCGCCCGGCTCGCGGCAATGCCAAAACCGGCCGTTCAGCTTTACAGCGTTTCGCTCATCACATCGCCGGCGGCATAGGCGGTCGGCACATAGGCCAGCGCCTGGCCCTGCGCGCTCTTCACGGTCCAGCCGGCACCCGCGTCGGTCGGGTCGAAGCGCACCTGCTGGCCGACGACGAAACCGGCAATCGGATCATCGCCTGCAGCCGCCGGCCATTGCAGCGTTGCGGTCTGGTCGGCCTTGCCGGGCACCTGCAGGTGCACCTGGCGATCACCGGCTGGCGTGGTGGCGACCTGCTTCACTTCCATCGGTGGCAGCGGCACCGCCGGCGTGCGTGCGGCGACCTTGCCGTTGCGCTCGCTGGCCTTGAACGGGGCCTTGGACAGTTCGGCCAGTCCCATCGACGTGGCCAACGGAATCGACAGCACGATCAGCGACGTGACCAGCACGCTGGTCTGGCCGCTGTTCAACTGCGGCGCGGCGCCGGCATGGACGGTGGGCACCACCAGCGCCGAAAGCAGCAGGGCAGTGGCGGGAACGCGCAGGCAACGGAACATGGAGACCTCCTGGTCAGGGTGGGGACGGCGGCTCAGCGCCGGGTATCGAAGATGTCGCGCGGGCCGGTGGCCTCGGGTAGATATTCCAGTGGACGGCCCTGGTTGTCCTTCAGCTGCCAGCCCTGGTCGGCGCCGGTCGGTTCGAAGTTCACGGTCTGGCCCACGGTGAACTGCACGGCGGGATCGCCGATGCCGCGCGGGTACTGCATCGATGCGGTGTTCTGCGGGTCGTTGGCATCGCGCAGCAGCACTTCGCGGCGGCCATCCACGGTGGTGGCGATCGCACTCACCTGCATCTGCGGCAGCTTGATCTGCTGCGGGCGGGCCAGCGGCTGGCCAGCGTCGGCGGCATCCTGGGCTTCCTTCGCCGCCGCCGCGCGGGCCGACGTCACCATCTGTGTGGACATCTCCAGGCTCGGTCCCTGCGGGCCCGGGTCGTGGATGATCACGATGCGGCGCTCTGCATGAGCGGCCGTGGACCAGGCCAGGCTTGCGACGATCAGCATCGGCATCAGGACGGCGGGCAGGGTACGCATGTCGTTCTCCTTGCTGGATTCAGGGCGTGGCGGCGGCAGCACCAGCTACCGGCACGTGAGGGATCACCAGTTCCTGCTGCAGCTGGCTGCGCTGGTGCAGGAAATCGAACACCGATTCCACCGTCACCACCGAATAGTTGCCGGAGATGCGTTCGCCGGCCGGATGGTCAGTGGTGGTGGCGTTGGCCACGAACAGGCGCGCACCCACGCGCTTGCCCAAGCCGATATGCAGCACGCTGGGCTGGTACTTCTGCTGGCGCAGCCACTGCTGCGCCTGTTCGCGCTTGACGATGGCCGGCGCGCCTTCGGTCTGCGCCATCGCCGCGGCCAGCACTTCCAGCACCCACTGGTTGGAGTTCTGGTAGTCGGTGGCAAACGGGTAGGCAACCACGTTGTATTTGGTTTCGTGCAGTGCCTTCGGCTGGATCGACGGCGACACCAGCATCGCCTTCAATGCAGCACGCAGCGGCGCCGACGGCACGCCGATGCGCAGGTCGGTATGGCCGCCGCTCTCACCGACGAAGTTGCCCAGCCCTTCGTGGTACAGCTGCGAGCTGTCGGTCTTGCAGCGGTTGAGCAGGTGCATCGCGCGCCAGCGGCCATTGTCCTCACGCACCAGGAAGGCCAGGTGGCTGTGGCGCAGGCCGTAGCGGCTCAGGTCCTGGCCACCGCGCGCGGCCACCACCACGTCCACATCGGGCAGCGCGTCCAGGCGCTCAGCGGTGGTCCAGGCCACGTCCAGCATCGCTGCCTGCGCGGCCACGCTCGGGTAGCGCTCGCGGCATTCGGTGCTGTTGGCCCAGGCCGGTGCGGTCGCCAGCAGGCTGGCGATCAGCAGCGCGGCGCGCGGCAGGCGGGAGAAACGATCCATGTCGATACCTTCAACGGCGGGCAGGCCCGCGCGCCGATCATACGCTGCTCAGCGCAGCGGGCGGTCCAGGCCCTTGCGCTGGAGTTCCTTGTCACAGGCGTCGCTGATCGGGGCCACCGGCAGCGGCGGGCGCTGGCCCTTCGGATCGCGCAGCGCCGGTTGTTCGCGGTACGCGTCCAGCTGCTGCTGGCATTGATACGAGATCGGATCCAGCTCGGTGGGCGTGGTGGAGCAGGCAACGAGCAGGGCCAAGGGTAACAGGAGCAAGGTACGCATGAAGACGTTCAGAGTGATGGGGGACGCTGGACTCTAACCGCGTAGCCGGATCGAAATGTTCAGAAATCGCTGCGCGGTCGGGTAGTGCCGGCCGCTGGCCGGCAACGACAGGGTGTTCGGTAATGGGTACAGCGTTGCCGGCCAGCGGCCGGCACTACCGTGATGCCAGGCGCCGAGGATTGCCGGCCAGCGGCCGGCACTACCGTGATGCCAGGCGCCGAGGGTTGCCGGCCAGCGGCCGGCACTACCCCAATGCCAGGCGCTGCTTCACCTCTGCCGCCACCCGCGCGGTCTCGCGCAGCGGCTCGATACGGTCGTACTGCCAGTCCAGCCAGTGCGCCTGCAACCGCCCACGCTCGCGCAGCTGCTGCTGGAAACGCGCCAGCCGGCCCTGCACGGTATCGGCCAGCGCCACCATCACCGGCATGCGCGTGGCGCAGGCTTCAGACAGCAGGTTCACCGAATCGGGCGAGACCACCACGCGGTTGGCCCAGCCGAGCAGGCCGCCATAAGGATTCGTACCGTCGCCGCCGTCGCCCCAGATCACGTGCGGCAGGTCGGCGAACGTCGCGCGCAGGATCTCGGCCAAGGCCGGTGGCGTGCGCCGCGAGGTGGTGGCCAGTAGGCTGCCGCCCTCGCTGCGGATCTGCTCGGCCAACGCCTGGAACACGCCCACCATCGCGGTCTCGTCCCAGGGCGCCAGCGGCGTCGGCCCGCCCACCAGCAGCGCGGTGCGCGGGCCGGGCAGGGTACTGAAGCCGGCGAACGCGGCGCGGCCCCAGGCCAGCCAGTCATCGTCCACCGGGTTGAGGCTGCCGAGCAGGGTCAGTACGTTGCTGCCACGCAGGGCATCGTGTTCGGGCACCACCACCATGTCCCAGTGGCGGGCATTGATGCGCGGGTCGAGGATCTGCACCACCTGGCTGCCACGTGCGCGCAGCACGCGCAGTGCGCCGGCGGCCTGGCGGCCACAGCCGATCGCCAGCGGCGGTGCATCCGCGGCCAGCGTCGCGAATGCCTCGCCGTAGCCGTTCACATCACCAGGCAGCCGCCGCGGCGACAGCCAGCGCCAGGGTGCGCGGGGCTGCAGGACCAGCGGGCGATGGGTGCCCTGGCGCAGCGCAGAGGCCAGCGCGACCGCCTGGCGGACATTGCCGGCACGGCCGTCCGTGACCGTCCAGGGCGCACTCGATCGTTTCACCTGTGGCATTAATTCGTTTCAGCCCTGCTGGGTGTTGCAACAGTCGCGACACTCTACACTGCGGCTCGTCGTTTCGCCCCGCGCCGCCCGCGGGCACTGACTTCCCTTAGCCGCCCTGGAGATCCACCGATGTCCCACGCGCTCGACGCTGCTGCCCTCGACCAGCTGTTCCGTACTGCCCGCACCCAGAACGCTTTCCTCGACAAGCCGGTCCCGGCCAGCCTGCTGCAGGAACTGTACGACCTGGTGAAGTGGGGCCCGACCGCCGCCAACACCACGCCGGCCCGCTTCGTCTTCGTCACCTCGAAGGAAGCGAAGGCCAAGCTGGCCCCGGCCCTGTCCGAAGGCAACCACGACAAGACCATGGCCGCCCCGGTCACCGTCATCATCGGCGTCGACCTGGACTTCCACGAGAAGCTGCCGTACCTGTTCCCGCACACCGATGCCAAGGCCTGGTTCGACGGCCCGCAGGAAGGCCGCCACGAAGCCGCCATCCGCAACGGCAGCCTGCAGGGCGCCTACCTGATCCTGGCCGCACGCGCGCTGGGCCTGGATGCCGGCCCGATGTCGGGCTTCGATGCGGCCAAGGTGGATGAAGCCTTCTTCGCCGGCACTTCCATCAAGTCGAATTTCCTGGTCAACCTGGGTTACGGTGACTCGGCGGGCCTGTTCCCGCGTCTGCCGCGCCTGTCGTTCGACGAAGCGGCGCGCATCGCGTAAGTCGCTGTATCGGTTTCGGGCCTGCCGTCCCGTGGCAGGCTCTTGCTGCACCGTGTACCCACCCTACGATCCGGAGAGTTCCTCAGATGAGCGCCACCCGTAAACTGCTGCTGCCGCTGGCCCTGACCCTGGCCATCGCCGCCTGCTCCAAGCCGGCCGATACCGCTGCCCCGGCTGCTGACGCCGCCGCCCCGGCCACCACCGAACAGGCCGCCACCCCGGCTGCCGATGCCGCTGCCGCCGCGCCGGCCGCCGAAGCGATCCAGATCGCCTCGGGCACCTACAAGCTGGACCCGACCCACACCGACGTGCTGGCCCAGTGGAGCCACTTCGGCTTCTCCAACCCCAGCGCGCACTTCGGCAACGTTGAAGGCACCCTGGTGTACAACGCCGAAGACGTGACCAAGTCCACCGTGGAAGTGAAGCTGCCGCTGAGCGGCCTGAACAGCTTCACCGCCAAGTTCGACGAGCACCTGAAGAGCGCCGACTTCTTCGACGCCTCCAAGTTCGCCGATGCCACCTTCAAGAGCACCAAGGTGGAAGCCGCTGGCACCAACAAGCTGACCGTCACCGGCGACCTGACCATCAAGGGCATCACCAAGCCGGTCACCCTGGACGTGACCGTCAACGGCGGCGGCGAGCACCCGATGGCCAAGGTTCCGGCCGCCGGCTTCGATGCCACCACCACCCTGAAGCGCAGCGATTTCGGCGTCGGCGCGTATGCCCCGAACGTCAGCGATGAAGTGAAGATCCGCATCACCACCGAAGCCACCGGCGAAAAGCCGGCCGCTTGATGCACCCCGCTCACTCGTCGTGAGAAGGCAGAAGGCCCGCTGAAAAGCGGGCCTTCTTCTTTTGGGTTCTGGTAGAGCCGGCCGCTGGCCGGCTGCATGCTAGGTGCCCGATGCTGATGGGGTTGCCGGCCAGCGGCCGGCACTACCCGGTAGGTGCCAACCTGCATCTGGTAGGTGCGGACCTGCATCTGGTGGGTGCGGACCGTTGGTCCGCACGATCCCTCAGCGCAGCGCGCCCAACCATGCCACGCACGCTTCGCTCGGGCTCTGCTTGGCTTTCACCGCCAGCCCACTCACGCGCACGAAGGTCTGCGCGGCCTGCGCCACCACCTGGCGTGCGATCAGCGCCGCCTGCTTGGTCGCGGCCTGCTGCTTGCGCAGCTGCACGATGTGCACCGACGGCCGGCCCACCGGCGCGTACTTCTGGTCGCGGCGCAGCACATCGGCCACCTGCGCCACTTCGAATTCGGCCTGCAGGTAGCGGTGTTGTGCTTCCACCAGCTCACGCAGCGGTGCGCGCAGGGCAGCGGTGTCGGCGAAGGCGGCCAGGGCCGCATCGCAGGCGGCGTCATCGGCAAAGCGGGTACGCAGCGCATCCACGCTGGCCAGGGTCAGTTTGGCCATGTGGCCCTCGTTGCTGCAGGAAAGGAGCGCGATTGTCGCATTGCTTGGCGTGCTCCGGGCCGGGAGGCTTTCGCTTTGGTAGAGTCGACTGTCAGTCAACTGCTCTTGGCGCGATGCCGGAAACCCCCGCGCTGCGCGCGATAGTCGACTAACAGTCGACTCTACCTGGCTGGCATTTCAGGCGCAGCCGCATCCACGGAAGGAAGACCCATGCAGGACACGCAGTACTGGTTGAACGAATTCTGGACGGGCCTGAGCGTGCTCGATCTGCTGGGCGGCAGCGTGCTCGGTACGCTGCTTGGCCTGGTGCTGGGCATCTTTGCCTGGCGCTGGCTGCACCGCCGGGGTTGGTTGCAGCGGCGCAAGCGCTGGCATCACTGGCTGCTGGCCAGCTACGTGGTGCTGCTGCCGCTGGCCACCGCCTTCTTCGGCCTGCAGCTGGGCTTCACTGCCGGTGCGCACCGCGCGCTGTTCAAGCAGCTCGATCATTTCCAGCCGCACCTGCAGACCCTGGTGGAAGGCTGGAGCGAAGGCTTCACCGATTCACTGGACGACCCGCGCATGCGCGAGGCATTGCGCAGCCAGGGCACGGTGGGCGATGTGGCCGACACCATCGCCTCGGCCTACCTCAGCGAACATCCGTTGCCCGGTCTTGATCGTCTTGGCAACGGCCCGTTGGCGCGCGGCACCGGTTGGGTGATCGGCAAAGTGCGCGAAGGCCTGCTGCGCGGCATGGTGGAAGACACGCTGGTGGACAAGGCCGGCACGCTCGGTCTGGAGCCCAAGGTCGTGCGCGAGGCGCTGACCATGCACGTCGATGAGCTGCTGCACACCCGTGGCGTGCTGCGGCTGGTGAAGGCGCAGATCAACGGCATGATGCCCGGCGTGTACTTCGGGCTGCTGTTGCCGTTGCTGATCATCGCGCTGCTGGTGGCGCTGGAGATCTGGGCCGCGCAGCGGTTCGGGTGGACGCGGCAGGTGGCATCCAACGCGGTAGTGCCGGCCGCTGGCCGGCAACTGCAGGTTCCTGCCGAAGGTTCATGAGGTTGCTGGCCAGCGGCCGGCACTACCCATCGGAGGGCGTGCGGACCAACGGTCCGCACCCACCAAGCAGGGTCCGCACCCACCGGCTGCCCGATCAATCGCCGTCGGTTTCGTCCGGGTGGGCCTTCCAGTAGCCGGTGGAACGGATCCAGTCGCGCGGCACGCCCAGGTGGCCTTCGATGAACTTACGCATCATCCGCGCGCGGCGCGATTCGGTGGCGATCCAGTAGAAGACATCGCCGTCCGGGGCTTCGAAGTCGGTCAGCATGTCTTCCAGCAGCGTGCTGCTCGCTGCCGGAAAGCCATTGCGCTCCAGCCAGTGGATACGCACGTTCTCGTACTGCGGCAGGTCCTGGCGTTCGGCTTCATCGCTCACTTCGATGAAGGCCTGCACCTCGGCATCCTCCGGCAGCACGTCCAGCCAGCGGGCGATGGCCGGCAGCGCGGTTTCATCGCCAATCAGCACATAGGCGTCGTAGCTGTCGGCCACCACGAACGAGCCGCGCGGGCCGCCGATCACCAGCGTGTCGCCAGCCTTGGCCTGCTCGGCCCACGGCCCGGCAATGCCCTGGTCGTGCAGCACGAAGTCGATGGCCAGCTCGCCGGTTTCGTGGTCCCACCAGCGCGGCGTGTAGTCGCGGGCCGGTGAGGGCTCCTTGCCGGCCGGATAGCTGCGGCCTTCGGCAGTGACCACCGGCAGCACCATCTCGCCGCTGGCATTGGGGAAGAACAGCTTGATGTGGTCGTCGGCGCCGGGCGAATCGAAACCGGCCAGCTCGGCGCCGCCCAGCACGATGCGGCGCATGTGCGGGGTGACCTCTTCGGTGCGCAGCACGGTCAGTTCACGGAAGCGCACATCCAGGCGCAGGCGCGTGTTGTTGTGTTCGGTCATGGGGTTACCTGTAAAGGTGTCGCGCAGTGCTGCGCGGCGTAGGAGAGACCTGGCTGGATTCAGTCTGGCTGGGTCGTTGAAATGGGTGGGCTCTCGCTACCGGCCGTACCGTTGAGCAGCGCGGATGCCCGCGTCAGCAGCGCCGCAACTTCTTCCGCCTCGCCCTCGGCCCAGCGGCCGTGGTGATGCACCAGCGCCCGCTTGAACTCGCGCAGGGCACCGGCCAGCGGCGGCGGCAGCGAGGCCTTGGTGATCTCGCGGGCGCGGTCGAAGGCACGCCGCTGCGCCAGGCGCACCTGGGTGCGCTGCACCTTCAGCTCGAACTCGCCGGCGGTGGTGATGCGGAAGATCCGCTTGCCGTCCACTTCCTCGGCCTCGATCCAACCGGCCTGCTCGAAGCTGGCCAGCAGCGGGTACATGGTGCCGGCGCTGGGCGTGTAGGCCTGCATGAACTGGTTGCTGATCAGCTGCATCAGCTCGTAGCCGTGGCGCGGCTGCTCGCCGATCAGGGCCAGCACCAGCAGGCGCAGGTCGCCGCGGCTGAGCACCCGCGGCTGGCCGTTGCGGCGTGGCACTTCCGGATTGGTGGAACGGGCTCTGGGAGAAGCGGTACGGCTCATTTCGATATATCGGTAAACGAGTGCGCAAACGATATATCGATATATCGAAGACGACAATCATCGATCCGGCCACAAGCAGGTCAGTTTTGGGCCACGGCCAGCCCCGCGCACAGCAAAAGGGGCGCCCCTTGCGAGGCGCCCCGGGCAACACTGTGGAAGGGAGTGAGGCAGGGCCAGACGGCGGACCGAAGCGGGCGAGGCCAACACTCGAGGCCTACCCTGAGGGCAGGGCGGGGGGCGATCCAGAGGCAGGTGCGACACGTTGTCGCCCGTTCAGCGCCAGCACGCGCAGCCGATACAGGTGGGCATGGCGCTGCCCTACAACCGTCATCGGCAGCAGTAACACTGCGTCCTGCACATGGGCGCAGCGGCCCGCAAGCGACAGCCCGCGCAGCCGCGAAGGCCTGCCGCAGGGCCGTCAACGGGCCTGGCAAGCCCCTTGCGGACACTGGCCGGTTGCATCCATACGCCTGCGTAGCCAAGTGACGAAAGCCCTTGGTGCGCTACACTTTGCGGTCTAGAAATCTATACAACAGTCGCGCGCGTGCGTGCGGTTATGGGAGCGCTAATGAACTGGTTGAACGAGGTGCTGAACAACGACCCGAATCCTGTGGAAACCCAGGAGTGGATCGAGTCGTTGAAGGCCGTTATTGATGTCGAGGGCTCCGAGCGCGCGCATCAGCTGCTGGAAGGCATGGTGGAACTGACCCGTCGTTCGGGCGCCTACCTGCCGTTCTCTCCCACCACCGAGTACGTCAATACCATCGAGCCGCAGCTCGAGGCCAAGAGCCCGGGCAATGCCGAGCTGGAATGGCGCATCCGTTCGATCATCCGCTGGAACGCGATGGCCACCGTGGTCCGCGCCAACCGCAAGCCGGGTGACCTGGGCGGCCACATCGCCTCGTTCGCCTCCGGCGCCACCCTGTACGACGTGGGCTTCAACCACTTCTGGCGCGCCCCGAGCGAAAACCACCCGGGCGACCTGCTGTTCATCCAGGGCCACAGCGCCCCGGGCATCTATGCGCGTTCCTTCCTGGAAGGCCGCATCAGCGAAGAACAGCTGGACAAGTTCCGCATGGAAGTGGACGGCGGTGGCCTGTCCTCGTACCCGCACCCGTGGCTGATGCCGGAATACTGGCAGACCCCGACCGTGTCGATGGGCCTGGGCCCGCTGGCCGCCATCTACCAGGCGCAGTTCATGCGCTACCTGGAAAACCGTGGCCTGATCGAGAAGTCCGACCGCAAGGTGTGGTGCTTCATCGGCGACGGCGAGAGCGACGAGCCGGAAACCCTGGGTGCCATCGCCCTGGCCGGCCGTGAAGGCCTGGACAACCTGATCTTCGTGGTGAACTGCAACCTGCAGCGCCTGGACGGCCCGGTGCGCGGCAACGGCAAGATCATCCAGGAACTGGAAGGCGTGTTCCGTGGCGGCGGCTGGAACGTGATCAAGCTGCTGTGGGGCGGTTACTGGGATGCCCTGCTGGCCAAGGACAGCGACGGCGTGCTGAAGAAGCTGATGATGGAAACCGTCGACGGCGAATACCAGAACTGCAAGGCCTTCGGCGGCGCGTATACCCGCGAGCATTTCTTCGGCAAGTACCCGGAAACCGCTGCGATGGTTGCCGGCCTGAGCGACGACGACATCTGGCGCCTGAACCGTGGTGGCCACGACCCGCACAAGGTGTACGCCGCCTACCACCAGGCCGTGAACACCAAGGGCATGCCGACCGTCATCCTGGCCAAGACCGTGAAGGGTTACGGCATGGGCAGCGCCGGTGAGGCACTGAACCCGACCCACCAGACCAAGAAGCTGGACGACGAAGCGGTGCGCCACTTCCGCGACCGCTTCAACATTCCGGTGACCGACGCGCAGCTGGCCGATGGCCAGGTGCCGTTCTACCACCCGGGCCCGGATTCGCCGGAAGTGCAGTACCTGCAGGAACGCCGTGCCGCGCTGGGCGGCTACCTGCCGCAGCGCCGCCGCAAGGCCGACAAGACCTTCGTGGCGCCGAAGCTGGACGCCTACGAGCGCCTGCTGAAGAGCAGCGGCGAGCGCAGCTACTCCACCACCATGGCCTTCGTGCAGAGCCTGAACATCACCCTGCGCGACAAGGAACTGGGCCCGCACATCGTGCCGATCGTGGCCGACGAAGCCCGTACCTTCGGCATGGAAGGCCTGTTCCGCCAGATCGGCATCTACGCGCCGTTCGGCCAGAAGTACAAGCCGGTCGACGCCGACCAGCTGATGTTCTACCGCGAAGACCAGAGCGGCCAGGTGCTGCAGCAGGGCATCAGCGAGCCGGGCGCCATCGCCTCGTGGATGGCCGCCGGTACCAGCTACTCGGTCAGCAACGTGCCGATGCTGCCGTTCTACATCTACTACTCGATGTTCGGCTTCCAGCGCGTGGGCGACCTGGCCTGGCAGGCGGCGGACATGCGTACCCGCGGCTTCCTGCTGGGCGGCACCGCCGGCCGCACCACGCTGAACGGTGAAGGCCTGCAGCACGAAGATGGCTTCAGCCATCTGGTGGCTGGCGGCATTCCGAACGTGCGCAGCTACGACCCGACCTTCGGCTTCGAAGTGACCGTGGTGCTGCAGCACGGCACCAAGCGCATGATGGAAGACCAGGTGGACGAGTATTACTACGTCACCCTGATGAACGAAAACTACACCCACCCGGAAATGCCGGAAGGTGCCGCCGAAGGCATCATCAAGGGCATGTACCTGCTGACCGACGCCGGCAAGCCGAAGAAGGGCGAGCTGCGCGTGCAGTTGCTGGGTTCGGGCACCATCCTGCGCGAAGCCATTGCCGCGGCCGAGCTGCTGGACAAGGACTTCGGCGTGACCGCCGACATCTGGAGCTGCCCGAGCTTCAACGAACTGCGTCGCGATGGTTTCGACGTGGAGCGTGCCAACCGCCTGCATCCGGAAGGTGAGCAGCGCAAGGCCTACGTGACCGAGCTGCTGGAAGGCCGCCAGGGCCCGGCGATTGCCGCCACCGACTACGTGCGTGCGTATGCGGACCAGATCCGCGCGTTCGTGCCGATGTCGTACACCGTGCTGGGTACGGATGGGTTTGGTCGCTCGGATACGCGTGCGAACCTGCGCCGGTTCTTCGAGGTGGATCGGTACTACATCGCGCATGCCGCGATTGCAGCGCTGGCGAAGGAAGGGAAGATGACCGCGAAGGACGTGGCCCGGGCGATCAAGCAGTACAAGATTGATCCGGAGAAGGCTAATCCTGTTGGGGTTTGATTTCGTCAATTAATTGACGTGAGAAAGGGCGGCCATTGGCCGCCCTTTTTTCTATAAATGACCCGCCCTGAATTGGGTTGACACCTTTTCCCTCTGGAAAAGGAATGCTCAATGAAATCAACAATCAGGCGCAGCCAGCGGGATTACTCGCTGGCCTTCAAGTTGTCGGTGGTAGATCAGGTCGAACGCGGGGAGCTGACCTACAAAAAGGCCCAAGAGCGCTATGGGATTCAAGGTCGTAGCACGGTGCTTACCTGGCTTCGCCGACATGGTCGGCAATACTGCGCGGCTGGGGCATCATTTCCTCCCATGAGCACTGTCCCCAAAGCCGGAGCGGCCAAACTGACCTGCTTAGAGGCGCATCTTCGCAAGCGCCTGTAGTGGTTCCATGTGGCGGAGGAATCAGCGTGTCCTTCGGACACCGTGTGGACTATAATGAACGAACGGGATCAATTGATCCCACCTTCTTGACGCCAAATTCGGCGCGCATTGAGGCGAAGTTCGAGTCCTCGTTTGGGTTGAGTGCTTCCCTGGTGGTTGATGCAGCTGTCATCACTAAGGAGAAACATATGACTGTAAACACTCGCACTGTAAGTATTGTTCCGCACACGTCTGGCCAAGGAAGTGTTGGTGCTCGCGCCGGCTCTGTCACGGCGGCGGCTGGTCAGCAGACCACGGTTTGCGACGACGACTCAGGATGGGTCTTCGGTCTGTCTGCCCGTGCTTGGTTCAAGAAAGCTATGTGGTCTATTTGGTTAGTGGCGTGCCTCTCGCGGAGCCCAGTCGGGGAAGAGCTACAACCCAAATTGAAGGATGGATTCGCCTGCGTGTGACGTCGTAGTCAAGGGGAGGCTAGAGGGTTCGAGTCCCTCTCTCCGCGCCAATTTTTAACCTCGCGTCCACGCGCGGTTTCAGCTCTCTCGCTAGAGCAGTGATGTAGCCCGGCCGTCTTGTGGCCGGGCCTAGCTTGGCCCTCTCTCGGCCGTGCTCGCTTAGCGATGTCTCCAAGCTGGAGGCTGTGCTCAGAGTGATCAATGAGCTTCATGACGCAGGTCTCGTGGCTTAAGGTCCTGCTTTGGATCAGGCGCACGAGTAAGCACCTGGCCCGCGGAGATTTGAGCGTGTTGAGCCCATCTGGAGGGCTGCTGGGTGACCACCATTTGTATCGCTATTAGCTGGGGAGTCGGGCTTGCGATGGATTCAACCCGCGCGAGCGGGCGGATACCGTGAAACATGGGAGGGCATCAGCCATGCGGATGATCGCCTGCCGGAGCGGAAAGCAATTCTTGAACCTCTTGGACAGGATGGTACGGGCAGCTTTGGTCTTTGGGCTGGCCCACAAGGGAGGTGAGTCTCTGGTGATGCCTCAAAATCTGGTTCAAGCCATTGATCAGCCGCTCAAAGATCAAAGGTCAACGATTGCCAGCTCAACGAGCCTTCGTGCAATTCGCTCGGAGTCGACTGCAAATCTTGCTACGAAGGTTCGGTGCTCTTGACTGGTCCGGTCAAAGCGCACCGCCCGATGACTGCTTCGCTGCACCTCCGCGCTAGGTAGGTTGATGATGATGAAGCCTAGTACTGGCTCGCGAGTGCAATCGTAATGGGAGACGAAGTTTCGAACGCATCGGATCTCTTTGCACTTCGCCTGGTCGGCATTGTCGAATCGTGACGCATAAGTTTCCCAAAGCTCCTCGATGATCAGGAAGTGCCGCCGCAGCTGCTCCTCTACGTAGCCTCCGAAATCACCCGCCTCCGCGAGCGTGCGCACCCAGCGCTCTGCGGCAAGGGGAATCTGCGGCATTTGCACAGGCGCCGCCGCGTGAATGATCGTGGCCTCACAGCGATCCGAGAACGAGACCCCATCTTGGGATGTGGCGCCCCCCTTCATCACAGGCAACCTTGGTAGGGAAACATGGAGCCGCCGAAGCTGCAGCCGTTGCCCCAAACTCAGCTCCCAGGCCAACACAAGCTGCTGCATTCGAGCATCAGTGAGTGCGATGAGGGTGTCTAAATCCGTACCGGGCGCCACTTCAGTCTGGGCAATACGCAGGGTGGCGTCGAGATTCTCGCCCTGCTCGAAGTGACATCCTGGCCACTGGGGTGGAGGCACGTAGAGCAACCTGTGAAATCCTCGGACGAGGTAAACGATCTGAAGGGCATCATCAGGCAAAACTGCGGCGCTGGGCGCAGACTGTGCATCATCGCCAATCACTAGCCCGGGCCTCCGAGTCATTTGTAGATCAACCCTTCTTAGGTCTTCTATCGGCGAGCCACTTCAATGAGCGCTCATAAACAGGTTGCGCGTTATTGTAGATGTCGTTGTAATGAACCTGGACGACCAGATCAGCTAGGGTTCTTCGGACCTGAGCCCGAAATTGATCGGAGGGGTGGTCATAGACGAGCAGCTTGATACTCTTTCCGACTCCGATAGATCTTCCATCGATGTTCCCGACGTACCATCGGAATGCCATCCAATCAGGGAGCTGAAGATACAGGGCGTCGCCCAAGATCTCTCGATCCCTAACGATGCGCAATTTTTCGACAACTAGAGGGCCAGTGCCGTTGTTGATTAAGGTCACGATGATCCTGTCTTCAAGATCGCTGCAGATAACCGCCGCCAGTGGGCGAACGGAAAGCCTATTGTGCTTTCGCTGTGCCCACAACGCGAATACTGCAACTATGAAGGCGAGGATTGCACCTACGCCCGATAATCTATCGGCGTTATCCCATAACCAGCGCATAAGTCCCCTGAGCTTAGCGGCGCTGCCGCCGCGCAGCCAGTCTAGGATAGATCAGAATCCTCGGCGACCGGAGGCAAATGGTCATGTGCTCATCGCAATTTGCGAGCCCCCTGTTTAGCTAAGTGAATTGGCGTGGCTCCTAAATGAGACCTATGACCGACTGTGCTGTCCTAGTTGTTTGCCAGGCCCGGAGCATCGCGGCACAACTGATTCCTGCGCGGAGGTTCGGCCTTGACGCTAGAGGGCAACCTGTGGGAGCTGTGCATGAGCCTGCCCATGATGGCATCGGCCAGCGAGGGATCAGGCATGAGGGCATCTGGCTGGCATTTTCCGCCTACGATGGTTGCGCTCGGCCCATCTAGTCATCGAGCAGTTACAGCAGATCGGATGGCCCGCGGTTGCGGGGCGGGGCCACGAATGTCCGGCGAGCGCCTGCTGCCACTGATGGCAAATAGTCGCAAGCTTGAGCGACTACAGTCTCCTGCTGAGCCTCAAGTAGGGAGCAAATCTCTGTTGAACCATTGAGCGCGCCCTATCAACTCCTTCTTCGCAGTCCTTGAGGCGTTCGAAGTCCGCCCTATGAACTTCATGGGCCTCCGGGGCGATCTTTGAGCAGTGGTTTGCGTACATATGGATCATGGTTCGGTGGCGGTCGATGTAGTGCAAGAAGATGGCCACATCTTTATCGAAGAGGAAGGGAGCCTCCAATAAGCTGCTCTCGAAGTTGCTAACGACTTCTCTGGGTAATAGCAGATACGCCTTGGACGGCTGGCCGTTCTTGAGGCGCGCGGATGGACCGCGTCGGGTCGAGATTTCCTCCTGCATCGCATTGAGCAACGCCACGGTCGCTTTGTAAACCACCAGCCTGCGATCGTATGAGTCCAAGCGGAGCTTAACTCTGTTTGTGTGCCACTGTGCTGCTGCCACGGCAACACCCAGCGCAGCAACGCCGGGGCCGAGACTGGCCTTCATTAGATCCAATATAGAGTCCATGCAGATGCGTAGATCCAGAGGTGAGGAGAACGTTGCCGAGCTTGAGCGCAGGTGCCCCGTGAGGGATGGCTACAGCTATGCCCAGTCGTGGAGTCATGGCCGTGAAAAGTCCTAGGGAAGATGCTGGCCCCACAGGCTCGTTATCCGTAAGATCGGCCATACATGTATTGCCTTGAGAGACCAATGGTTTCAGCCCTAGCAATACCAAGGTCTCGTGTCTTCAGATGCCGGCTAGTGCAGGAACGCACGCAAACTCACCTGCGTATGGGGCTGGCCTTTAAGCGCTAGGGTCGCGTCTCAATCCAAGGCGGCAGTCGCTACCGCTAGCCGAAGTACGCCAGTTCTGAGTGGCGCGGCGAACTGGAGTTCATGCTCAATTTTTGGACAAGCCTGCATTGCGTCTATGGGGGAAGGAATGTGTCAACGACCATCATGGGTTCGGGTATAACCCATATTTCCCAGCACCGGGGCATCTCGCCATACGAATTGTTGAAGATTATGTTGTGGGCCTGTCGGGTAGGCGAGACCCCTGTGGCGCGACCAGTCATACTCTCCCTCATCGTGGCGCGTGATCTGATAGATCGGATCAGATTTTCCGAGATTGAGGCTGCCACCCACGGGTTGTAGAGTGTAGTCGTGACTGCTTTGACGGCCTTCGCCTGTGGGGACACCAGTTTCGCAACTGACAGCAGTTGGTAGTTGACTCAAGCATTGCATGGACCGTTGTGCGGTAACTCTTCCGAGGCGCTCTCAAGCCTCGTTCACTAGGGATAGGAGACGGAAATGTCTGGATCTGGTGGTGGTAGTTTTGGGGGCGGTGGGGTTCAGGAGATTGCCTGTGACCGTCTCTCTTTTGAGACGCAGTTGAGTTCCCCCAAGCCTTCAGTCGTGGCTGGAATCAACGTCGGCGATGTCTTGTTGGTGGCCATCGAGCAGCAATTGGCTGCGCAGGTAGTGGTGATCAAGTACGGCAATCAGGTGGCCGGAGGTATTACTTCACCCAAGATGTCCCGCTTGCTCGAGTGTATGCGGCAGGGAACCCAGTACCAGGCCACGGTACTGAGCAAGGCCGGCGGCCAGGTAACCATACGCATCTCGCCTTGAGACGTAAGGCAACGAAAGGGGATAAATGGATGTTGACCATCGTCGGTGGTATCTACCGCGAGGTGTGTTTGCGCCCGCAGTGGGACGAAGTGTATGGATCGGCCGGACGTGCGGCGTCAGCGGTGTCGCGTCTGGGTGGACAGGTGACGTTGCACGGCTATCTTGATGCTGACCTCCAGCCGATCCTGGAGTGTCGTGCAGCAGATGAGGGCTTTGGCCTATCGATTGCGCCGTTGCCACGGTCTGCCTCTTTTCACTACAGCCACGGATTGTCGGTACCGTGGATCCAGCAGCCAGAGCGGCAATCGCCGCTCAGCGTGAAGGCCGATCACGTGCTTCGCTTTGGCATGCTGGAGAGCACGGCCATAGTCGACGCTGAGTACGCCGTATTCGATCCACAGAACGTTACCGGGACTGAAGCTTTTGGCGCTAACGGCTCGAGGGCCCAGCACCTGGCGCTTGTGCTGAATCTGACTGAGGCAAGGAGCTTGCTCCAACGATTCGATTTGATGCCCGAGCAGATGGCTGCCGAGCTGGCTTCGCAGCACGGCGCAGAAGTGGTGGTGTTGAAGATGGGGCCGAAGGGGGCCTTAGTGCACCACGAGGGCGGCACTGAATATGTTCCTGCCTATGCCACCTCTCGGGTATGGAAGATTGGTAGCGGGGATCAGTTTGCGGCCAACTTTGCATACGCCTGGATGGAAGAGCGCCGCTCGCCCTTTGAGTCTGCGGACCGAGCATCGCGCTCGGCTGCCTTCTATGCTCAGCATCGCAGGTATCCTGATGTTGGGGAGCTAGATGCCTTCGCTCCGGCGCCGCTGCGGCTATCGGACACCTACCTGCAGGGGCGGGCGCCTACCGTTTACTTGGCCGGGCCCTTCTTCACCCTTGGGCAGCTTTGGGTTGTCGAGCAGGCTCGCAACTGCCTCCTCGACATGGGCCTGGACGTGTTTTCCCCCTACCACGACGTGGGACCTGGCCCAGCAGAGATGGTGGTGGGGAAGGACATTGAGGGCATCCACCGGAGCCAGGTCATGCTCGCCATCGCTGATGGGCTGGACTCAGGCACGGTCTTCGAGGTGGGCTACGCGCGATCTCGGGGGATCCCGGTGGTGATGTATGCCGAGAACGTGTCGCCTGAGGACCTGAAGATGATGGATGGTACCGACTGCTTCCTGCGCGACGACTTCGTCAGTGCCATCTATCAGACCGCTTGGAATGGTGTTTGCGTATGAAGAGTGCCCTCCTACTGTCTGGCGGGATGGACTCGATCGCTCTGGCCTGGTGGAAGCGTCCGGATATGGCGTTCACCGTGGACTATGGGCAACTCGCCGCGGCTGCCGAAGTGGTGGCGGCCAGAGCCGTGAGCGACCGACTGCAGATCCCGCATTACATCATTCGGTTTGACGGTCGTGAGCTTGGTTCTGGGGACATGGCAGGGTCCACCCCGGACGTCCACGCGCCTGCCAGTGACTGGTGGCCCTACCGAAACCAGCTGCTGCTTACTCTGGTTGGTATGAAGGCGATCTCCCTGGGCGCGCAGAGACTTTGGGTCGGTACCGTTGCTTCAGATGGTAGCCATCAGGATGGCACGCCGGGTTTCGTCGACCTGATGAGCAAGCTGATGCAAAGTCAGGAGGGTGGCATGGTGGTTGAGGCCCCGGCGATCCAACTGCAAACCAGCGATCTGGTGCGCACCTCGGGGATACCTCGTGATCTGCTGTCTTGGGCTCACAGCTGCCACAAAGCGTCTGTCGCCTGCGGTAACTGCCGCGGCTGCAACAAGTACTTCCAGGTATGGCACGAGCTCGAAGGATATGTGGGCGACGCTGGGTAATCCGGTCCCTCGTCAGGACCCTGAGGCCTATGCGCCTTGGCAGTGGCCGGTAGTGCGCTCGATCGCGCTGCCGGCCGCCTCGGACGTAGTGAGTCAATGGCCAGAGGCACTCCTGCAGCGCCGAAGTCGTAGAGACTTTGCGCCCATCGATATGCACGCGCTGAGCACGCTGCTATGGCACACCGTGCGTTGCCAGTGCACTGCCGAGTCGCCAATGGGGTTCTCCCTGCAGCAGCGGCCAGTCCCTTCTGCAGGCGCTATCCATCCGGTGCACCTGCTGGTGCAGCTTCCGCTTGAGGGTGGGCAATGGGCACGCTACAACTCCATGACCCATGCCCTGGATGTCTTGGGCCATGCGTCCACCGTCCTGCATGGGCTGTGCGAAGAGGCGGGTCAGGTGATTCGGACCGAGCCAGGCTCGCTGCTCTTGTTCGTGGCGGAGCCGGCAATGACCGCCGCCAAGTATGAGAATCCCTGCAGTCTGGTATGGCGCGATGCGGGTGTCATGCAAGGGGCTCTGGCCATTGCCGCGGAGGCCTTGGCGTTGAACTACTGCCTTCTTGGGATCACTGGTGACCCGTGGGTGGGGCAGCTATCCGAGCAGTGCCATCTGGTTGGAGTGGGGCTGGCGGCGCTGGGAGCGCGGCCGTGAGGGCGCGTGCTTGGCCTTGAACTTGCCTTCCGGCAGCGCGTTGAGTGTGGCGCCGACGGTCAGGGGGGAGGCCATCATGTCCAGCCAAATGACGGCATCGAGTTCGGACGCCCTCACGCCCAAGCCAACGCTGAACTTCAGGAACTGGTCCTCGAGCTGGAGGTAGTTCCGCTCCACTGTCAGCTCTGGATCCAGGAACCCGGCAAGAACGCCGGCGCGCAGGATATGGATATCGAGGATCGCGACATCGTCTGCATCCAGCCAGTTGCGCGCAATCCAGGAGGCGGTCTTGTATCCGATCCCTGGAACAGAGGTCAGCCAGTCGCGTAGCGCGCGACCTGACTGATCCGGAGAGGGCTCTTGGGAGAGCTTGCGCATTGCTGCTGCCAGATAGCGTGCCTTCTGGCCGGCAAAGCGATACCGCACCAAGCGGCCTTCGTGCTCCATCGGCTCGGAGAGCCACTGAAGCAGATCCTGCTCGTCCGGCGCATCAGCCTCAAAGGCGCCCTTCGACTTGAGGTGGTTGTAAGCCAGCAATCCAATGCTCGCGGGGATCCCGTGACCGCCCAGAAGGCATGCGCCCACTTCCTCGCGAAGCGTCTTACCCAGCTTGTACTTGATCGAGCGCGCCTCTATTCGCCTGGCCATGACCTGGTATGCCCAGTACGCCGGAGTGGGGAACGCTTCGACGGCGCCCCACGGCACCCCGGCAACTACTTCCGACTCTGCGGAGGGCAGTTCAACGTTCACCGTCATGGATTCGAGCATTACGCAGGCACGCTGCATGGGGAGCCTCTTTGGTCGCCGAGCGTTGCATCTGCAACTCCGGACAAGCTGGGTTTACACCTGATCGGACTGGCAGGACGTGTAGGGCGCGTTCCCGTTTCGTGGGGGTTAGCTTTCCTTCTATGCATCTTATACCATAAAGTATGCGTATATGCCTAAAAAATCCCAGAGCTTTCATCCCTTAATGCGCTCTCTTCCAGCGGCCCTGGGGGCTCGCATGATTGCGCTTGGACACAGTCAAGTGGAGGTTTCAGCGTTCACCGGTGTCCCGCAGCCGCAGATCAGTCGCGCACTGCAGGGCGCACGAAAGCGCCTTACGCCGGACATGAAAAAGCTATGCCGTTATGCGCTTTTGAGTGCGGAAGAACCGGAGGTTGTGGGTGATCCGGCTCTAGAGGTCACCTTGCTAATGCGTCAGCTGATTGGGGACAGCACGCTGGCAGCAGCGCACATGAAGGCCGTGCTTCGCAGTCTGGCTCCATTGATGGCCGACTATCGGCAGCGGACCTCGCCGTAGTACGGGTGCTGGTCTCAGCCGTCTACGCCACCAGGCAAGCGGCGAGGGGTGCAGTCGGCAGGCTCGGTACCAGGCATGGTCGGAATGGCACAAGCGATCAAGGTGGCCACAGCGCCCAACACCCTGTGGGGCATGGACTTTGTCAGTGACGCGTTGTTCGATGGACGTCGCTTCCGGTTGTTACCGGTGCTGGATCACTTCACGCACGAGTTCCTGAAGATCGTTGTGGATCATTCGTTGCGTGCAGACGATGTGGCCGAAGCGGTGGCGCGGCTGGTCGCTGGACGGGGCAGGCCGGACGCGATCAAGGTGGACAACGGCAGTGAATTTGCCGGTAAGGTGATGGACCGCTGGACTTATGAGAACTGCGTGGAGCTGGATTTCTCCCGGCGTCGTACGCCGACGGACAATGCGATGGTGGGGAGCTCCAACGGCAAACTGCGGCAGGAGTGCCTGAACGACCATTGGTTCTTGTCGCTGGCCGATGCAAGGAGAAAAATCGAAGTGTGGGGGCGCCTCTATATCGAGGAGTGCCCCCACAGTGCATTGGCAAGGAAAACCCCTGCGGAACTCGCCCGAGAACACAGGCCTCAAGCAAATTCTCTGGCGCCAAAAGTGGGCGAAATCTCTACCGGCTGATAGCCCTGCTATTGGGGGTGGCCCTATCAAAAACAACATCTCGGTGGAATTCCAAGAAGCCAAGTTGCTTCGGCGAGAAAACTCCATGTCGAAGCGATGCATCCAACTTGAGACCGAGCCGATCTTGGACGTCAAACGGTAGGCTGCTCGAAACTAGCAAGCGACCGCTCGACGAGAAGCTAATCCATCCCCGATCAAAGAGCAGGTCCGCATGCGGAGCGAGGAGAAGACCGTTCTCGCCGTCAACGCGCTCGTCGTGACTGCTGTCCGCCCACGGCTTGATATGGCTCGCGCGAAGGAATCTCAGGTCCTCAATGCCGGTCAGTCGACAGCCCTTCTCTACGCCGATAAGGCGCTCACGGAACAGGCGTTGCTTTGTCCGCACTTCGGTTTCGCGTCTTGCGCTGGTCGCGCCGACGTCATCGACAGCGGCATCGATCTCAGCCTGGTCCTTCTCACTTGCCACAAGGCCCAGCGAGGCTTCCAATGATCTCAAGCGGAACACGATCGCAGACCTTAGCTGCCCTTCTCGATCTGGCATGCCAGGTTGGACATAGGAGGATTGGCACATGAACCTACCAAGGTACCGGTAGGGCCGCCCCTTGCCCATCATCTGAAACACTACGAGCGTCTTGCCATCTTTGACGTGCTCGCCGATCGCTCGGTTGCCCGCCACATACTTCATGTCTCCGACTTGACCCTCGCCGAAGTAATGAAAGACTTCGTCGTCGTCCCAAAAGTCGTGGTAGCCGTGAGACACGCCGGCCTCGCCAGTGAACGCGATGACTAGCGGATGCTCCTTGGGTGTCGAAATGCCGCCTTGCTGTTGTCCGCCAAATACACCGTGGATCTGCTTTTGACGGTTGTAGAGCGCGCCCACCTCGAATGGGAGTTCCATCCTAGATCCCTGTCCCAGAAGCTAAGTGCCCAGGATTCTATCCAGAACCAGGTTCCTTGTGTCATTGATTGACGCGTTTGGCTGCCGGGGCAGGGTGCAGATGGGAGTCTACTGGGGTGCAGGCCTAGGGCAGCTGTTCTCAGGTGCGCTCAAGTTCCTCCTGCGTCTCTCTGGTGAGCCCCATCCATCTTTCCAGCGCTGTAGCCCTATTGCATCGCCTGCGACCGTAGACATGGTGGCTATCAGAAGACTTGGTCCAGAGTTGTCCACGAACAGAATGGCATCGCCACGTAGGCTCATATCAAAGAAGTGTCTACTGGGATCATGCTTTCCGATGGTGACGCCTTGACAAGACAACGCTTCGGCAAAGCTCTCGGCGTCGGCCCGAAACAGGGCAAACTCCGACTCGGTGAGTCTTGGGTAGTTCTCAATACTCACTGTGGTGGCTGGCGCGTACGCCCCGCCAATGATCAATCCCAGTAGTGCTGCCGCCGTCAGGGCAAGCAAAGTCCGGCTCGGCATAGTGAGGCCAGTGTTGGAGGCTGGAGGGCTCAGACAGCGGCGAATGCTTCGGACCGTGCATACGATCCGCACATTGCATTCGATGTGCGTAGCGAAGTGCGCGCTACTCCCGCACCTGCAGCCGCTCAATAGCCTGCGCAGTCAACGCCACGCACGCCATCTTCAACCCTTCCATCACCCGGTCTCCCAGGTACTCCTCGGGCGCGCCGTTCTGCCGCGTGCGCTCCGCAGCCAGCATCAGCTCCGCCACCACGCGCAGCCCCGCCAACGCACAATCCGCATCCGCCAGCTGAAGGCACCGCCCAGGCAGTTGATGCCGTTCCGGCCAAGGCTGGCCGTCCGCCGCGGCACCGGTTCCGATGCGGTGCAGCGTGGCGACGAAGGCGTTGGGATCGACGGACGGTTCGCGCTCGGGTTCGGCGTTGTCCGGATCGTACTGCGCGTGCAGGGAACGGAAGTCCGATGTGTTCATGGCAATGCTCCGTACAGGACAGATAGCAGCGCCACCGATAAAGGCGGCGGACGATGCGTGGTTCGAAAGCCGGACAGTAACCAAGCCGGTGGGTCCGAAGACCCCCACGCACCGCCCGCCATGGAACGCGAACGGATTGCCAGCCGGCGCCACGCAAGGTGACGCCGGCTGACAAGCGCAAAACATAAGGCTACTGAACGGGCTTTCGAACCCCGCGCCACCCTTTTCCGGTGGCACGCCAAGAGATACCCGTGCAGCAACCAAATGCCAAGAAAACCGCAGAACCGGCGATTGCCAGTCCTGACGCTTTCGGCATTGTCGCACACGGTGTTAAGCCGGCAAGCGATTGCGCCGCAACGCTCTTGAAGGGCTTGGCGCTATTGGCCCCAAGCGCGGGAGCGCCCGCAGCCAAGGGGATGACCTAGAGCCAATCGCGACAGATTGGACCGACGGTTCAGCCGGGCGGCGCCGCGGCCGTGGGCGCGAAGGTCAGACGGACCCGCACCCGCGCATGCTGCGCGATGCCCTCAACCACGACCGGATCAAAGCGCCATTGGTCCACTGCGGTAAGGGCCGCACGATCCATCTCCCGCAGTCCGCTGGACCGCGCCACCATCACGTTGGAGACGTGGCCCAGCTCATCCAATTGAGCAACCAGCAGCACCGCCATGGGAGCCTGCAGGAAGGTATCGGGCGGCGTGGCAGGGGCCGTTGAATACTCAATGGCAGGTGCCTGCAGCAGCTTGAAGGAGGGGTTGTCACCGGCCTCTACGAACACTTCGGTGGACACCTGCAGGTCTGCCGCCATGGCCATGGCAGGTGTGGCGCCCAGCAGCATCAGAACGAGGTTCAGTGCCAGGGCGGTATTCAAACGGGGCATACGTGGTTTCCATTCCGGTGCGCTACCAGCATAGCGGCCATCCCCTAGCATCGCCTGCCTTGAATGCCGGCGTGCTGGACTGCTGCGCGGATCACACAGGCGCGCCCGGCCGTGGCCACAGCACATCGTCGCGCTCCAGGTCGTAGTCGCTGCCGAATGCCAACGCCGCCTCACGCGGCGGCAGGTCTGCGTAGCAGCCCAGCAGGTACTCATCCATGCCGGCATCGCTATGGTCGATGGCGAACAGGTGGATGAGCTCCTTGTCGAAGGCTTCCAGCCATGTGGGGTCGATTCTGGTCATGGGCATCCTCCAGTGGAGGAGGGAGAATGGTCTGCCTTCATCTCAGAGGATGCGATGGAGGGCGGAATCTGCCTCTCGGTCATCACAGGGTGGCATCAGCGGAAACCGTGAGCCAGTCGCATCTGCCTCGAAACGACCATGCCAAGAAGGGTAAGCTCCATCTGCGGTGTCATTGAAGGGAATCCAGGGACGCAGGTGATGAAGCAAAGCCCTACCCAAGGCCCTCAAGCGGGCCAGTTCTACTTGTTCTCACCAGATCTGGAAAGCAGCCGTCCTTTCCGTGGCGCCGAGGTTGAGAACCTGTCGGTGTTGCTCGATCCACCGCGCATCATTCTGCGCCCGGACAGCGGAGGTTTCCCGGCGCTTCGCGAGAAGCCACGCATCGTCTTCGATGCTTTCAAGGGCCCTGAGCCACGTGACCTGGAGGGCGGCTTCAGCGGCTACTGGCTCGTCTCGGAACGGCTATGGTGGGTAATGAAATCCGTGGATCCACAGGCGTTCGACTTTGTTGAATGTGATGTCCGCCTGGCCGATGGCACGCCTATGCCACGGCGTTTCCTGTGCGACGTGGTGCGTGAACTGGACGCGATAGACGAGGAGCGTTCAAGACTGGATATCGAGATCGATGAGGACTTCATCAACGGAAAGTTCTATTCGATTGCAGGCGGGGCGAGTCTGGCCATTCGCTCTCAGGTGGTGCGAGATGCGCATGTCTTCCTGACTCCATTCAGTACCTTCGTGATCGCGAGCCGCGAGTTTGTTGATGCAGTTCGCGTGGCGGGGCTCCCCACGAATCCTCGGGATAGCGGCATCTCCTTCGTGGACGCTGCGGCGATCTGACCTTAGGGAGCAGACAACTGATGGCAAGCCAGTTGCGACGTGTTGAACAGCTGCACGGTTCAGTCAGGCACGCCCGGCTGTAGCCGCTGCCCATCGTCCGGCTCCACGTCGTAGTTGCTGCCGAACACCAGGACTGCCTCGTGCGGTGGAAGGTCCGCGTAGCAGCTTACGAGCGACTTCGATTCACATTCACAGCGTGAGATGACAAGCATGGGATCAACTTCCACCTACCAGCCGCGCAAGGGCGAGTTCTTCAAGCTACGACCGGATGCTACCCGTGGAGGAGAGGGTCACGGGGTGGTTTTTGATAACGAGGACGCGTTGCTTGCGACTCCCAGGCTGATCCTCTTACCCGAGGCCGGTGGCTTCCCTCCACTGCGTGAAACCCCGCGCTTGGTCTATCGGGAGCGGCAGGGTGTCCCTCCACAGGACCTGGAAGGCGGGTTGAGCGGCTACTGGCTGGTCTCCGAGCGTTTGCGCCAGGTCATGGAAGAGATTGACCCTGACGCGTTCGTTTTCGCTGATACCGACTATCGCCTGGAAGACGGTTCAAAGGGACCAACCTACTTCCTTTGCGACGTGGTCCGCACGCTGGACGCCTTGGATGAAGAAGCCTCCCAGCTCAAAATCGTGATCAGCGATGAGTACAAGGCAGGGAAATACTACCGCCTGACCGGGGATGTCCGGTTGGCGTTCAAACGCGAGGTGCTGGGTTCGGCTCACGTGTTCAGATTGCCGTTCCATGGCGGGGTATTCTGCGACCGAACGTTCAAAGATGCGGTGGAAGCTGCCGGCATAGTCACTGCCAAGAGATCCAACGGGCTCTGGTTTGAAGATGTGGTGAACTGCTGAGTCGGTCCCGGCGCCGACAGGAGGGCACGGCTGCGCTCCAAATATGCGGAGCATGGTGCGCGCGCTGAGAAATCGTAGATTTCCTAATTGCCTCAGAAACCATTGATGGTCAAAATTGCCGTTATCGTCTGCCTTCTCGCAAGCGGCGGGCTATGATCTCCGGGAGGGCTCACGGTCTACACTGGAGGTCTTCACATAGCTGGCGGCGAACGCCTTCCCGGGGCGCCGCTCTGTCTCCAGGCTGGAACACGAAATTTGGGAGGAACAAGCGCATGGATTCGTCAAAGCCTAATCAGCCTGTGCCCGGCGAGTTCTATCTGCTCATGCCTGACACGACCCGAAGGGGAAGAGGGCATGGCGTTGAGATCGAGAATGAGGACGCACTGCTGACGCCTCCCAGGCTGATCATCCGCCCCGAAGAAGGCGGTTTCCCTCATCTGGCGCAGAGACCGCGCCTGGTTCTCGATCCAAAGCTGGGGGATCCACCGCAGGACCTCGAAGGAGGAATGAGTGGCTACTGGTTGGTATCAGAGCGCCTCAAGAAGGCATTCACCGAAATAGATCCCGTTGCCTTTGAGTTCGTAGAGTGTGACTACGTGCTTCCGGACGGCACAGAGGGCCCAACGTACTACCTGTGCGAGGTTGCTCGCGAACTGGATGCCGTCGACGAGGAAGCGTCGAAGTTCCGGGTCATCGTTGATGAGGGCTATCCGGGCGGAAGGTTCTACGACCTTCGTGGCGGAGCAAGCTTGGCATTCAAGAGGGATGTAATCGCGGACAGTCACGTCTTCCGCACTCCATATTCTGGTGACCTTGTCTACTGTGACCGCATATTCCGAGATGCCATACGGGCTGCGGGAATCGGAAGTGACGGTGAAACACGCGGCCTTAGGTTCAAGGACGCATTCGATATCTGAAGCAGATATGTGATTTCATGGATGAGGTGTTGATATGCCGGCTGATCGTCCGATCCTGCAGGATCACCATGTAATCGAGCAGCAGACCTTCAGGAATGATCCGCTGCTCAGGGTGCTCGCCAAGGCAAAGCTCATTGAGAAAGATGCCTTTGAGAATCGCCTTTACATGCCAGCTGATCGGGAGCTTGCGCAGGCAATGCGTATCTCGCCGCATAGTGGCGGTCCGATAGCTGACTATCAGGACGGCATCGGTTTTGAGCTGAGGCAGTTGCAGTTTTCCCGAGACGGACAGGAAGCGCTGCGTGGTGATCCAGCGGCACTCCAGCGCGTAGCAGCGCAGGTCAAAGACCTCCGCGACACCATGACGGTCGGCCTCGTCAATGGAGACCTTTATACGAACGCGCCGCTTGGCATGCGCGCTGATGACATTCGGCCCGTGACGCAGTCGTTCTTCCTCGACAACCGGAGTTACGCTCAGCTACACGCATCGAAGATTGGTTCGCTTGCCAGCTTCGGACCGGTAGACCGCAGCTATCTGCTGGTGACGGAATCCGAGTCGCGCATCGTTGCTTTGCTTGAACATGCCGACCTGACGGGAAGCAAATTGACGAAAGGCAGAAATCTTGAGCTTCAACGAAGCGGATTGTCTCTCGCAATTTCCAATGCCCATCATGAAGGGCGGACTCTTCTTTCTGAGTCGAGCATTCTGACCGTGGAGCGCGTACTGGGCGAAGAGGCCGCGTCACGCCTTCGTGCTCCGGTCGGGCAACGCGGCGGAGTTACATTGGATCTCCTCCTCGGCGAAGCCTCCACCAGCCAACTGATCCGCTCCGGCGGCCTGCTCGCCTCCGGCGCCGACGCCGTTATCACCGCCCGCCGCACCTCGCAGCTGCTGGAAGAAGGCAACGGCACCGCCGCTCAGTCCGAGCTCACCCACGCCCTGGCGCGCAACGGCGGTGGCTGGATCGGTGGCATGGCCACGGCGTCGGTGATCGGCACCTCCAGCTTCGTCCCTGCGGCCATCGTCGCGGGCGATGCGCTGCTGATGAGCAAGGCGTTCGACAGGGGCGCAGATCTGCTCGACAACCGCGCCGTCTACCGGCAGACCGACAAGGCCGATGTTACATGGCAGTTCAATGGCCTCAACTGGCAGCGCCAGGCGGTCATGGACAGCGCGGGCGACGGCCTGGGCAATCCGGCTGAGCGCAGTGTGGGCGCCAGTTACGAGAAGGCCCGCGAGCTGGGTGCATATGCCCATGTAAAAGCGGTAGAGCTGGCGCTGGGCAAGGCGCCGCCGCCGCAGAATCCTTTCAGCATCCCGGCGAAGGACGGCGAGGGCCGTCTGGACAATCCCAACTGGCACCGCGATGCGCAGACCGAACAGTGGACGCGGCAGGTCAAGATCGGCGTGTCCGGTGCCAACGACCGGGGTGTGTATGAGACGCAGACCGCCAGCCCCGAACGGGCCAGTGAGTTGAATCGTGAGGCGGTGCAGCGCATCGAGAACAACATCGCCAATGGCAAGGCCGCCATTGCCGCCAGCTACCTGGAGACCTACGCCGCTACCCGCGCCAGCGACTTCGTGCCTCTGGTGCCGGAAGCGGTGGAGCAGGCCCGTGCCAGGCCCGACGCCATCCAGGGCTCGGACAACCAGCTCTACCAGCGCGACGAAGCAGGACAATGGAGCCATGCTGGCCAGATCGCGCAGGGCAACATGGCGCTGGAGTTGGAGCTGACCCGCACCATCCAGCAGCCGTCGCTCGATCAGTTCAACCAGACCATTGCCGCGTTGGACGCGCGGCCGTTGCCTTCTGCGGCCGAAGTGAACCAGAACGAGCTGCGTCACAGCTACTACGCTGCGGGCGTTGCGCTGTCACCGGCATGGGAGCAAGCGATTGCGCTGGCCACGGCGCGCACGCGCGAGCAGCACGGCATTACGGGCCCCACGCTGCAGGAACTGGGGCCTGCAGCCGAGGGCAACGCTGGCGCCTCCCGACCCATCACCCATTACCAGGTAGGCCAGGATGGCGTTGCACGCGCCGTCGCGACCACCAGTACGCAGGAGCTGCAGGCCGCATGGAATGAGGTGCGGGCGCTTGCCAATGAGCAGGCGCCGGTGCCGGACTCACCCGAGCTGCGCATTGCCGCGCTGTCGGCGGGTGAGCAGGAGGCTTACCGGCAGGCACTGCAGGAGGCCAATCGACAGGGGGCTGCGCAGGTGGATGCAGGTCAGGCTGCACGAGCGGCCGCGCAGGTGGCACATGGCGACAAGCCATCTGAGCAGGGCGGGAATGTGGAAGTGCGGCCTGAAGAGCCTGCGACTGCGCAGCCCATTGCGCCTGCGGCGGTAGCGGTCACGCCAGCGGTAGCGGTCGCACCACCACCTACGCCCGCGCCACAGGACAAGCCCGCGCCTCAACGGCACGCCGAGCAGCGCGATCCGCCGCGGCGTGAGGCGGAGCCGCAACCTCAGCCCCATCCAAACAGCGAGGCGCCCACCGAAAGCCGTACCGCTTCACAGACGCCGGAGCCCGCTGGGCCGATGCAGGCACACCCAACCGAATACGAGCGCGCGACGCCACACTCTGCCGCGCCTCTGGCAGCGGCAACGCAGACGGTGCCCACGCAGCGCACAGAGCAGGCATTGGAGCCGGAGCGGATGGCACCGGTGCCTGCGGTTGCCCCCACTCCAAAGCAGGACATGGCAGTGCAGGAGGTGGAACCGGTGCCCTTCAAGGAGCCACTGCCTGCTGAGCCTGCGTGCGATCCATGGCCTTTGGAGCAGGAAGCGGCACAACACGTGCCAGAGCCCGAACCGGCTCCGTTGTATGACCTCCAGCCCGTCACTGCGGCTATCACTGTTCCTGCCGAGCCCACGACAGCGCCAGGCCCTGAACCGGCCGCGCCCGCACCGGATGAGGCATCGGGCCCGAACCGGGCGCTGCAGGACCCCACGCAGCCCGGCCACCCCGATCACGCGCTATATCAGCAGATCCGTGAGGGCGTGGAAGCGCTGGACGCCAAGCACGGCCGAAGCTTCGATGAAGTCAGCGAACGCATGACAGCCAGCCTTCTGGTACTGGCCAAGGACAACGACCTGGAACGGGTGGACCATGTGCTGGTGAGCAACGCTACGAGTGAACATCCGGCCGGGCACACGCTGTTCGTGGTACAGGGTGAGCCAAGCAATCCGGCACATCAGCGCGCTGCGATGCCGACCGAGCTGGCGGCGCAGACACCGGTGGAGGAGTCACTGCAGCAGTTCGACTCTGTCAGCCGTGAAGCGCATCAGCGTGCGCTTGCCAATCAGATGGACCAGCAGCTGGAAGATCAGCGGGTGCAGCACGACATCCAGATTCGTGCGGCGAGCATGTGATGAGCAAGGCACGCGCTGCACTGGCGACCTGCACGGAGGACTGAAGATGACGCCACATGGAAAGCGCCGGATATGCATGCTCGCGGGACTACTCGTTCTTCTGGCTACCGCGTGCCGGCCCGATGCGGCTCGCGACGCAGGCTCGATAGCAGAGGCCCATCGTCCGGATCTGGTGCCGCTTGTGCGGGCCATGCCGACTACCTCAATGGATGCACCATTGACGGTCGAGTTCGATGTGGCTGCTCCCAGAAAAAATTCCTCTCCAACGCTCATGATCGGCATTCGCGTTGACCGCACGGATAACACCACGGCGTTTGGGGCACTGGCCGATGTTCGGGCGTCCGGGTTCCAGGCGAAGGTTTCCATGCAGCGCCTGGAATCGAGTGGATGGAAGGACGTGCCGTTGCTCCGGCTGGAATCGATCATTGGGGAACCTGCCAGGACGATTCCCATCCCCGCCGATGGTCGAGTAACAAGCGCGTGGCTGGACGATGCTGACGTACTGGCGCTGCAGAATGCTGGGCTGGAACGACCCGGCGACACCTATGCACAGCTGGCCTTCGCATGGGCGCGCAATCCGTCGCCGGGCCGTTACCGGGTTGAAGTGCAACTGCATTCGCCTCTGACGCAGCTTGATCCGTATCACCCCGAACTGCTGATTGCCTACCTGCGCAGGCCCAAGTAGCGAAGGAGTCAGCTTCTTCCCCTTGGGATTGCTGGCTGGTTCACACATTCAGCAAGCCAGCCGTGGCCTTAGCTTTGTCCTCCACCTGCCCCCCATCCCACCTATGCCATCATCCAGCCAGGACCGCAGCACCCATCAAGGCTGAACAGGCATGGAGCAGGCAACACGCTACACGGCAACTCTTTATCTGGCCGCGCCCGGCACCCCATTGAAAAGTGGGGGAATCTCGCCGCGCGGCCACATGTACCTGCAGGTGGCGGCAGGCGACGAGGCCCACAGCTACGGCTTCGCACCGCCGCGCCAGGCGCCGGGCGAAACCCGCACCGGCGTGCAGTACGCGCAGGTGCGCCTCGACGATGCCGACGAGCATCTGGACCCGTACTACAGCCGCACCCTGGAAATCACCGAGGAGCATTACGGTTGCCTGCGTGACTTCGCCGAGGAACCGGCCGAGTTCGAATTCGATGTTGATCGCCCGGCCACCATCAACCGCTGCAGCGATTTCGTCTGGGCGGCGCTGCACTACGCCGGGCTGCATCCGCTGCCGGCGCCGCTGGATGGCGGCAGCAACCTGGGCGAGTTCGCAGTGCTGTTCAACCTGCCGGAAATCCAGTGCATTGCTGCGCCGTTCCCGGGCAGCGATCTGAATGCCGAAACCCACCATGCGATGCCCGAGCGCGAGGCCGAACATCATCGCCAGGGCGACCGTGCCAGCGATGCGCCGCCGCCGACGCCGATTGAAGTGGCCGGCACGCTGCTGGACCCTTCTCATCCCGACCATCGCCTGTTCTCGCAGCTGATCCAGAAAGTGGCCGAACTGGATGCCGCGCATGGCCGCCCGTTCGATGCGGCCAGCCAGCGCATCAGCGCCAGCCTGCTGGTGCTGGCCAAGCAGAACAATCTCTCGCGCGTGGACCACGTGCTGCTCAGCCAGCCGACCAAGAGCAGCCATGCGGCAGAGAGCATCTTCATCGTGCAGGGCGACCGCAACGACCCCGGGCACCGCCGCGCCAGCATCGCCACTGAAGTGGCGGCCAAGACGGATGTGGCCGATTCGCTGCGGTTGAAGGAGCAATGACGCGGCCACAGCGGCGGGGGGCGGTGGTACTGGCGGTGCTGGGCGCGCTGGCGGCATGCCGTGCGTCACCAGCGCCTGAGGTTGCGCCGCCCCTGCTGACGCGCGCACAGGCCGAGTCCCGCACGGTTGTGCCGATCACGCGGGCCGTGCAGTTGCAGAAGGCCGGTCGGATTGCCGAGGTCACGTTTGATTTGCCGGCACCCCAGAAGCCGGCCATTCCGATTCTGAACATCGGGTTGCGGCTGCAGGATACCGACGCGCGGCGGCTGCTGGATGCTTCGGAGAAGATCACTCTCGGACGTTTGCCAGCGCGGCTGCGCCTGGAGCGGATTGATGGCAGCTCGGCTCGTCATGTACAGCTCTGGCAGCGTACCCGCGATGGACGCGACTCGCAGAAGATCGCCGATGATGGCGTGGTCACAGACCTGACGACGGGGAGTGTGGACATCAACAGCTTGGCCGAGGCCGGGTTGTACTCTGAAGACGTGCTCTATCGCACGCTGCAGCTGGCGCAGGTCGGAGGCATTGCACCCGGGCGCTACGTTCTGCTGGTCGACCTTGTGGAGGATCGACCCCCGCTGGATGGCCTGAAAGCAGAATTGATCATTGGCTACCAATCACTAGGAAAGTAGACATGCACAAGGACGAAGCCGAACGCTACAGCGTAACCATCCATCTGGCGGCCCCCGGCACGCCGCGCTACGGCCGTGATGCCGAGGGAAACAGGTTCCTGCTGGAGCCTTCGTTCGCGGGGCACATGTTCCTGTCGCTGCGCCGTTCGGGTGAACCCTTGCCGGAGAGCATTGGTTTCACCCACGCAGGCACCAAGGACGAGCCGAACAGGGGCAAAGTCGATGACATGGACGTGTCGGTCTACGACAAGCCCCGCTTCGAGCGCACGATCGAGATCAGCAAGGAGCAGTACGACCGCATCCTCGAGTTCTCGGCGGACCCGAAGAAGCACGGCTTCGACATGAACTACGACTTCTTCGCCAACGCCTGCACCGATTTCGCATGGGGTGCCCTGAACCACGCAGGCCTGCGACCGGTCGGGCTGGCCGGGGAGATCACCAACTACGAGGGCGCCACCAAGGTCCTGGACAACATCCGCGCGGTCAACGCCATCCCGCAGCAGGTGAAGGGCAGCGAGCTGGACAGGGTGCAGTGGAACCCGATGCCGAAGCAGACGTTCCGCGAGTGGATGTTCACCGAGAACGGCGAGCAGTGGCGCGGCAACAGTGCACTCGCGGCAAGCGGCACGCCCGCAGACCCGGCGCACGACGATCATGCCCGCCTCAACCAGATCCACCAGCAGGTGGCCGACCTCGGCGCTTTCGGTGCACGCAACGGCAATGTCAGTGCCAGCCTGCTCGCGCTGTCGAAGGAGCAGCAGTTCTCGCGCGTGGACGAAGTGGTGCTGGGCGAGCAGCGCGGTGATACCGCACCGAAGCTGTTCATCGTGCAGGGGGACCGCAGTGACCCGGCACACCAGCGCGCCAGCATGCCCGCGGAGGTTGCAGCGCAGGCACCGGTGGAGGCCTCGTTCGAACGGGTCGCTCAGTTGCAGCAGAACCCGCCGCAGCGCGATGTGCAGCGCCTGCAGGAAGAGCAGCAACTGCAACAGAGCCACGGCCCACGGATGGCATAGCCGGCGGACGCGGTTCCAAGGTCGAACGTCTGCCACGCTCAGGCAGACGCACGCCACGCCCCCCACCTGCTACCATTCCCCCGCAACCCCAGCCAGCCCACCCTGCGCAGACAGATGCGGGGCGGGCCGTCGCAGTACGGCCCAGCGAGCCAGGACACCCTCCCGTGCCCATTCAAGGACGCTCGCATGTTCCGTAATCCTCTCTTCCGCTCGGCCGCCCTGGCCGTTGCCGTTTCGCTCAGCCTCGGCGCGCCCTCGGCCTTCGCCGACAACGCTCCCGCCGCCAGTGCCACCGCCGCCGTGCAGCGCCAGGCCGTGGCCAAGGGCCTGTACGAGCTGGCCTACAGCCCGAAGCAGAACGCCGTGTTCGTGGCCTCGTCCGGCGGCTTCGGCGATGACGCCGGCCCGGCACAGGTGCTGCGCCTGAACCCGGCCACGTTGGCCGTGGAAACCCGCATCCCGCTGGAGCGCAAGGCGTTCGGCGTGGTGCTGGATGACGCCCACAACCGCCTGTACGTGGGCAACACCGTGGACCTGTCGGTGACCGTGGTCGACACCGCACAGAACAAGGCCGTCGGCACCATCCAGCTGATGGAGAAGAAGACCGGCAAGGACGGCAAGGCTGCTTACACCCACGACCTGCGCGAGCTGGTGGTCGACAGCGCCGCCAACCGCCTGTACGTGACCGGCCACAGCAGCCAGCCGGATGTGAGCAGCGTGCTGTTCGTGATCGATACGAACACGCTGAAGGTGATCAACACCATCGACGGTTTGGGCAATGCCAAGGCGCCGGGTCTGGCGCTGGATGCGGCCAACAAGCGCGTCTACACCAGCAACCTGCTGGCCGATCTGGTGGTGGTGGGTACCGATTCGAACAAGGTGGTGGCGCAGCACAGGATCGCCGCCGAGCAGCCGATGAACATCGCGCTGGACCCGGCCGGCAAGCGCCTGTTCGTGACCGACCAGGGCTCGGAATTCCTGCGTGGCTACCAGGCCAAGAGCAGCGGCCTGGTCAGCAAGCATCCGGGCCAGCGCGTGCTGGTGCTTGACCGCAGCAACGGCAAGGAACTGGCCAGCATCCCGACCGATGCCGGCCCGCTGGGCATCCTGCTGGATGCACCGCGCAAGCGCCTGTACGTGACCAACCGCGAAGCCGGTACGGTGACCGCGTACAACAGTGACAGCTACCAGAAGGTGGCGACCTACAAGGTGCCGACCCACCCGAACAGCCTGGCGCTGGATGCGAAGAACAACGTGTTGTTCGTGAGCATCAAGAACGGCGAGAAGGATGACAAGGGCGCCGACGAGAGCGTGGCGCGGATTCAGCTGTAACGAGCAAAAGTCGGCCGCGCTTGAGAGAAGCGCGGCCGATTCATTGGGTTCTACGCAATACGATATCGATAGGCGAGAGCTTGCAGGTTCGCATCCGAGATTTGCCACGGCTGCTGAATGTGTGCGGTTCCTCCGGCGCAAATGGGTACTCCGTCGTGCGACTGCAGTTGGATACCATGCACGACGAACAGGCCGTTGTTCGGATGATGCTTTAGGTGGTGCTGCACTTCGTTCTTGGTGAGCACGATGTCCCCCAAACCGCCGGTGGTTCCCTTCACCTCGATGTAGTGAACCTGGCCTTCCTTTCTGATCTCCAGATCGTAAGGGGCCGTAGCACTCGTATCCTTGATTTCATATCCCGCGCTGCCGAAGTGCTCCTTGGCAAGTGCCATCGCTTGCAGCTCCACTGCTCGGCGCTGAGGCTGCGTGAGCCCAAAGCCCTGTCCAGACTTCTTGCGACCCGAGGCGGTCTCTTCGATCGCCTCGACCACTGCAATAACATCCGGTGAAGTTTGGCCGCTACGCTTCTGGGCCGGCTCACCTCGATAGATGCTCTTCAGTAGACGCGCCATCGTGAGCATGTCGGCGCGCAATTGATCATCGGATGGAACGTGATCCTTGGCGTAGAAATACGAAACAGCTGTGGTGCTTTCGTAAGCCTTTGCCAGAGAGCCGCCGCCCAAAGTCATGGATTTGAGTAGTCGTGGATCCGCGGTGATGTCATTCTCAAGTATCTCCAAGGCCCATCTGGTTAGGCGCTGAGTCTCGCCCGGGGAACGCTTGATAAAATCGCCATCAATCTTCTCGGTAGAGGCATGGGAGACCGCTAGATAGACGCCGGAGCCATCCTCGCGGAACAGCCAAACCACATACCAGCCCTCGGTTGCGGTGGGCGAGCGTGCTTCGGATGCAAAACGAACCCACGGAACTTGGGACTTTCTGCCGATCCCATCACGCCCAACGAGTAAAAAATCCCCCGGCTCGATGTCTGATGCAAGGCGAAGTTGCTCGGCGTTCTCGCTAAGCAGCTTGGGTAGCTGATGCTTGATGATCTGGCCGCGAGCCTGCATGGCAGCTGTCGGCAATGAACTGTATTGAGGCTGCAGTTCCATCACCTTCTGCAATTCGTCCCTGATACCCACGACGCCCCCTGCGCAATTTTCGATAGACGCAATTAATGCATACAGGGATATCGATCCGCAATGCATATCAAGTCGGTGTCATTGGCGTCAAGGCATGTCGTTTGTGGGTGGTTTGGCGCAGATATGACCAGCAGCCCCTGCAGTTCGCGGTAGGCGGGGCTCCGGTCGGGATAGCTTCCGATTGGACTGAATCTCAAGTAGGGCGCTGCAGGTCAGCGGACGCCCTGGTCACGTGATGGCCGGCTCTGAGCGGCGCCGGCGTGCTTACCCCATCCGGTGCGCAGGATTCTGCATTTCCTGCGCCTGCACCTCGACCTGCGGCTGCCCACCCAGCCCCAGCTTCTGCATCGACTGCTCCACCGGCGTCTGCGCCGCCACAGCCGTCGGCATCATCGCGCGCAGGTGCGCCGGATTGGCCGGGTCGCCCTGCACGACGAAGACGTTGTGCCCGGCCGGATGATTGGCCGTGGCGTTGCTGACCAGCACGTGGTCGACCTGCTGCAGGCCCTGCTCGCGGGCGAGCACGGTCAGGCTGGCGGTCAGACGCTCGCTGGTCTGGTCGAACGGACGGCCATGCTGCGCGTCCAGGGCGGCCACGCCCTGGCGGATCTGCTGGTTGAGGCCGTACTCGGGGTGGTTGGGGGTGATCTCTGCCATGGGGCGATCTGCAGCGGTAGGTCGTGATGGACCTGGGCAGTATAGAACCGGTCCGTGAACCACCGCATCGCGGCGATCAGTCCGCCGGCCGATGGTCATAGCTGATCACCCGCTCGGCCAACCAGCGCCCGTCCACGCGACGCCAGACCTGGATGAAGCGGGCCTGGCCCACCCAGCGCTCCACGCCGTCCTTGCCGCGTTCATGGAAGCGGTGGTCGCCGATTTCCAGCGCCCGCTCGTCGTGTAGCGGGAACACCTGCAGCGAAGGCTCCACCCGCTCGCGGCGCAGGCTCCAGCCGCCCTTGCGCGCATTGCTGCACATGTTGGCCACGCTGCGGCGGAAGTCTTCGCGGCTGCTGGCCGACTTGCCATCCTTGTCATGGAAGAACTCCATGTCCTGGGTGGTCATCGCGGCGGCCTTGTCGGCATCGCAGGCCTCGAAGGCGGCGGCGAACAGCTGGGTGTCGGCTTGGCGGATCTGCTCGCGCAGGTCATCGGAGGGCGCGGGTGCGGCGGCGAGGCCGGCGGCCAGCAGGGGCAGGGTGAGCAGCAGCATGACGAGTCTCCAGGGAGGGTTCGCGCAGGCTCGCATGGCGTTTGGTGCGCTGCAGCCGGCGTCTGACGAAACGGCCGTTCCATGGAGTGAATGCCCGCATTGGCGGCTCGGCTCCAACGTCGGGGCCGTGGTCTGTGCAGGGGATGTCATGGCGACCGGCGATTCCATCACGGTCGCGATAGGGGCCGGCCCATAGTCTGAAATCCTCCCCTTCCACAGGAGGTTCCATGCCTGCTTCCCCCGTCCGCCTGCACGTTGAAGACACTGGTGGCGACGGCCGCCCGGTCATTCTGATTCACGGTTGGCCGCTG
The DNA here is from genome assembly GCF_056480905.1 of Stenotrophomonas sp. 96582_Sma. Classification (NCBI taxonomy): domain Bacteria; kingdom Pseudomonadati; phylum Pseudomonadota; class Gammaproteobacteria; order Lysobacterales; family Lysobacteraceae; genus Stenotrophomonas; species Stenotrophomonas sp. 96582_Sma. The sequence goes on from NZ_CM151122.1 coordinate 436,794, forward strand.
TCCGCCGACGCATGGAAGACGCAGGTGTCGATCCTCCGCGACGCCCAACACCGGGTGATCAGCTACGACCGGCGCGGCTTCGGCCGTTCCGATAAGCCGGCCGAGGGCTATGACTACGACACGCTGGCAGCGGACCTGGCCGGGGTGATCGAGGAGCGTGACCTGCACGGCGTCACCCTGGTCGGCTTCTCGATGGGCGGCGGTGAGGTGGCGCGCTATGTGGCCAACCACGGGCAGGAGCGCCTGCACAGCGTGGTGTTTGCTGCTGCGGTGCCGCCGTATCTGCTGCGCAGTGATGACAACCCGGATGGCCCGCTCACCCAGGAAAAGGCCGATGAAATGCGCAGCGGTCTGGAGAAGGATCGTGAGGCGTTCTTCGATGGCTTCACCCGCGATTTCTTCAGCGCCCATGGCCAGTTGATGGTGACCGAAGAGACGCGTCAGGCGGCGATCGCGTTGTGCCATCAATCCGACCAGAACGCAGCGCTGGGGTGCATGAAGGCGTTTGCTACCACCGACTTCCGCGAAGACCTGAAGAAGATCACGGTGCCGACCTTGATCCTGCACGGTGACAGCGATGCCATCGTGCCGTTTGAAGGTTCTGGCCAGCGCACGCACCGAGCCATTTCGGGCAGCGAAGTGGTGATCCTTGAAGGCGCGCCGCATGGCTGCAACACCAGTCATGCTGATCACTTCAATCTGGCGCTGTTGAACTTCCTGAAGCAGTAAGCTGCGGCCATGCGTGAACCGAAGACGCCCCCGTGGAAGAAGCCCAATCCCAAGGGCCAGACGTCGCAGCCGTTGTCGCCTGCGCAGAAGGAGGCAGCCCGGCAGCGTGCGGAAGAGAACGGGCGGCGTTATCCCAATCTGGTGGACAACATGTGGGCCGCGAAGCTGCCGCGCGGATCCTGATCTGTAGAGTCGAGCCGTGTTCGACCCCGCACGGTGCCCATCCACGCATGGCGTGGATCTACTGCAACAGCAGCCTGGCTTGGCCCGGCATCTACATGCCGTCCAGCGGCGTCCAGCCGGGTTCCAGCCAGGGTGAGATCTCGCTCTGGTGGACGGTGATTGCCTCCGTCGGCAGCCCCGCCAAGTGCGCAAGCTCTGCACGCAGCAGCTCGGAATCCACCGGCGCGGCCGTAGCCACCTGCAGCCGATCACCCTGATGCCTCACTTGAACCGGCAGCGTGGCGTGCGCATCATGCTCGCCGCCGGTGCGTCCGATCGGGTAGCGCATCGTTACCGGCCGCGACAGTTGCGCCAGTGCTGGCTGCCAGGCCTGCAGTACGAGGGGCTGCCCGGCAGCGGGAACATGTACTTCAGCAATCGTAGCCGGGTAGCCGGTGATGCTCTCGACCATGACCTGGAAGCGCGCGCCATCCGGCACGACCAGCACGGTGGCGATCAACGCGAAGAGCGAAACGAACAGCGCTGCGAGGTTCCAGCTGCGCGGCGCGGAGGCCGGGCGAGTTGCGGTACGCAGACCTGGCTTTCGCCGCAGCTTTCGCGCGTAGATGCGCCGGTCCTTCCTGCGTGGGCTGCTGCTGTGCTCGGGCAGGTTCAAGGGAACCCGTGGAAGGCGCGCCACGCGGGCCTTGATCAGGCGCGACAGCAGCATCCAGGCGATCACGAACGCCAGCAGCGGAAGCAGCGTTCGCACCCACAGATACAGCGTGACCATCCACAACACCTCTACATACGACCATCCATGCTCATCCACATCCTACCGGGACCGCGCGCCGGTTGTCGTATCCGCCAGCCGACAAGCACAGGGCGCTTGGTTAGGATGGTCCTTTGTTGTCATGGATGAACCGATGGTCTCTGCTGCTACCCGCTTCTGTCGTATCTGTGGTCCTGGCCCGATCCTGCTGGCACTGCAGGTGGTGGCGCTGCTGGCGGTAGCCCTTGCAGTCGGCTTCTTCCACTACCGTGTGGGACTGCTGCTGGAGCCGGTGGATGACGCATGCGGCGGGCCCGACCCTGTCGCGCGCATGCAGGTGGCCGAACAACTGCTGGCGCGGTCCACTGCGCTTGCACCGTGGCAACCCTTGCAGTGGATTCCGATGGCGGGCGTGGTACTGGCGCTGCTGGGCGCGATGTCGATCAGCGTCTACCGGCTGGGCCGCCTGTCGGAACGCCTGCGACGTGCCAACTGGGGGCTGATGGCGCTGCACGCCGCGATCCTGGCGCTGGCCCTCAGGGCATTGCACCTGTACGACCTGGCATGGACTGGCGTGGCCAAGTTGTCCCCAGCGGCGTGCCTGGTGGAGCTGGGCGAGCAGGGCCGGTTGCCGCTGGCACAGGCGCAGCAGGTGGTGTTCGAGATCCTCACCCATGAGCATGCACCGCTGCTGCGCAATCCCGATGATCTTGCCCTGGTGCTGGTCGCGTTGATGCTGATGGCGATGGCTGCAGGATTCATGCTGTGGCGGGCGATCGTGCGCGAACGTCAGGAGCAGTCGCCCGGCCCATAGCGGGTGTGGGGCCGGCCGCGCGCCCGCAATCGCGCTAGAGTCAGCACTTCGCCCCTGCAAGGATGTGCTGATGCGTTGGTTGCTGCGTGCGGTGCCATTGCTGCTGTGTTCGTTGGCGGTACACGCCGCCGAGGTGGATCGCCGGATCGCGATGACCATCGACGACCTGCCGTGGGCGCGGGTGGATGAGATCGTTCCGCCGGACCTGCAGTCGCGGCACGAAGCGCTGATGGCCCAGCTTCGCCAGGCGGGTGTGCCGGTGGTCGGCTTCGTCAACGAGAACAAGCTTGAGATCAACGGACACGTGCAGCCCGCGCGGGTGCAGATGCTGCGCGACTGGCTGGACGCCGGGTATGTGCTGGGCAACCACACGTATTCGCACATGGATCTGAACGCCAGGGGTGTGCCTGCGTTCCAGCAGGATTTCCTGCGTGGTGAAACGGTGCTGCGGCCGTTGCTGGCCGAACGTGGACTGAAACCGCAGTGGATGCGCCATCCCTATCTGCGTGCCGGACGCACACCGGAAGAACGCGCGGAGATGGACATGTTCTTCAAGCAGCACGGCTACCGCGTGGCACCGGTGACGGTCGACAACGGGGAGTGGGTATGGGCGTTTGCCTATGCCAACGTGATGAACGAGCAGCCCGATTCCCCGGCGCGCGAGGCGACGCTGGCGCAGCTGCGCAAGGGCTATGTGCCGTACATGCTGAACAAGCTGGACTACTACGAGAAGCAGTCGCAGGCGCTGCTGGGCTACGCGCTGCCGCAGGTCTGGCTGATGCATGCCAACGAACTCAATGCAGCCACCTTCGCCGAACTGGTGGCGGCGACGAAGCGGCGCGGCTATCGCTTCGTTTCACTGGATGAGGCGATACGCGATCCTGCTTACGCGCGCGGCGCCGAGGGCTACAGCGGTCGCTATGGCCCGAGCTGGCTGCACCGCTGGGCGATGGCCGAGAAGAAGCCGAAAGACTTCTACGCCGGTGAACCGGAAGTGCCGAAGTGGGTGATGAAGCTGGCGAAGGTTGACTCGGAATGAAGCTCAGCGCTTGACGGCCAGCACGCCGTCCAGCGCCAGCTCGGCCTTGAAACCGGCCTTTTCCAGGCGCTTGGCCACTTCGCGCGGCACGTCGCGGCCGCTGGTCAGCTTGTTCGGCGCGCCGGTGTAGTGGAACAGGCGCCCGCCCTTGCGGATGACGCGGGCGAGGTGGTCGTAGAACACCTGCGAGTACAGTTCGCCGGCGATGCCGAAGCGCGGCGGGTCGTGCAGGATCGCGTCGACGCTGCTGCTGGCCACCTGTTCGATCTGCTGCGAGACATCGCCGTGGCTGAACTGCAGGCGGCCACCGGCCGCAGCCGAGTCCGGGTCCGGCGACCACGGGTTGAGCGTGCGCAGCCACATCACGTCGGCATTCTTCTCGAACGAGCGGATCTGGCCGACGCTGGCCTCCAGCGCGCAGGCGGCGAAGTAGCCCAGGCCGCCGCAGGTATCGAGGATGACCTTGCCGGCCGGGGCGACCAGCTCGACCTTGCGTCGCGCATCCTCGAACGGTGACAGCTTGGAGGTCGGCAGCATCTTGATGCCGTCGATCTCGAAGGTCGGTGCGCCCCATTCGGTCGGCACCAGCTTGATCAGCGAGCTGCTGTAGCGCGAGATAGGTGCGAAGTCCTCGCCATCCCAGTAGTACAGCGTGCGGTCCTTCAGCTTGCCCGGCCACGGGTAGCGCTGGCCACGGAAGTGGAAGCCGTCGGCATCCAGCACCACGCTGTCCTCGCTGCGGCCAAGGTCGAGCGAGCCCTGCCAGTCGGCAGCGCCCTTGTCATGGGCACGGCGCAGGGTGTCAGCGCTGTCGCGGGTCAGCAGGGGGCCGGTGTAATGGGGCACGGCGGGTACCGGGGCGGTTCGGGGGAGGGCATGGTACCGCAGCTGTTGCCGGGGCCACGCGTGGCTGCTGTTGCGGTAGATCCACGCCACGCGTGGGTGCCGGCATGGCGGCACCGGGCGTGGGCTCGGCTCTACAGCTGGCTGGTGCAGCTGTAGCCGTGTGTGGTTCCTTCCCCTGAAATCATGCCGACGCCACGCGAGGGCCGCATGCCCTGCCGCGCGCATGAGCGACGATGAGCGTCCTGGGTTTCCGGTGGCTGCCGATCAAAGTCGTAGCGCAGGCTGCCGTCTTCCTGCAGCAGCCAATGCACGGTAACGCGCTCGTGGCGACCATCGCCGAGATCCCAGTCCAGGGTGCGCAATATCAGTGTCTGGCCGTCGGGCAGTTCCCGGACTTCGTCATAGGCACCCTGAGACTGTATTGCACCGGCCATCAGCAGGAGGGGCAGCATGTTCCAATGTCCAAGACTGAATGTCATTTCGTCAGTCCTTTGGCAACGAGTATATGGCGTTTATGCATGGATGAGAGATGCCCTGCCTTTGGGCATGGGCATCTCCCTCTAGGAGCTATTGAGCGAAGATCGTCCCTCTATTGGTGGCACATTGTTTGGGGATGCAGGTCTCCATCATGGTGTTTGCAAACTTGGACTGCGAAAAATAGCAATTGACGCCAAATTGGGTTCTGCCTCTGAATGGCCCTGCGTAGTGGTCGGTTTCCTGTGCAATACAGCGTCCATTGTCTACGCTGAGGGTTGAGCGCCTCATGCCGCCAATAGAGCTCTCCCAGCTCCCGCTCCCAATGGGAAAGATATTCTGACCAACGGGTACCTGCCCACTCGGTGCAGTCGCCGTTGCCCAATCAATACTGTTCAAAGGGTCGGCAGGGGGCGCGGGATCATCGCTGTAGCATGACCAGCCGGTGGAGGGGCCCGACAACGTCATGGTACCGCTTGAGGGTGCCATTTCCACCGACTCGCAATAGGCTTGGTGATAGAGCTGCGTGGCTCTACTCTGATCTTCATAGCGATAGCTGAGTCTCCCAAAATCATCTTGTTTCAGGCGCTGCGTTACGTCCACGATGCCGCCATTGAAGTCTGGCCAGCTGCTTGTCCTATCTACGCTGACACTTCCGTCTGGATTCGCTACTACGACATCTATGCTTAGACGCTCGCTAGCGCAAATGGCGGTCGCGGGCAGAAAGGCTGTTATCAAAAAGGCGAACTGCTTCAATTTCATGTCTCAGCTCCTCTTTTGGGATGGAGAGCTGATGCTGAACTGAGTTCTGGTCGCCCGACGAGACACCTATCCAGTTATCGTTGTTTTGAAATTTTTCCTATGCTTCGGGCTGTTAACTACGAAAGAAGCTGTCGCAAACAACTGCTCAAATACACTTCACCGCATACACCGGCCCGGCCCCGATCAGCATCAGTGCCATGTAGTCACTGTCGCTGGCTTTGCCCTTCAGCGTCGCGCCCTTGTTGAAGTGGAAGATGCCGAAGCCACCGGCCATGCGGATCAATGCGCTGTCGATCTGCTCGGCGTCATCGCGGAAGTAGCGGCTGATTTCGCTGCGGGAGGCCTTGTGCAGGGCATTCGACTCGCGCTGCCACTGCTCGCCGCGGCTGAAGGAGACGAAGTACTGGCCGCCTTCCTTGTCGATGCGGAAGTCGGCCGGTTTGCGCGCGCCGGTGGCGAAGCAGCCCTGCAACGGGTCGGCGCTGAAAGGAAGCCCGGCATCACCACTGCAGGCGGTGAGCAGCAGGAGGGCACCTGGCAGCAGCAGGTGGAGCGTGCGCATGGGATGTCCCGACGGGGCAGGTGCGGCTAGTGTAGGCAGCGCACGGGCGTGGTCCGTACAGAAATTCGGCAAGGACACAGGGGTTTTCGGATGGCGAAGGGCAAGGCACCGTGGTGCGGCGTGGCCAGTTGGCTGGGGATCGTGGTGGGCTGGGGCGCGGGCAGCCTCGCTGCGCAGGCGGCGGTGGCCGCAGGCGGCAATGGCATGGCTGCGGGATTGGGCGTGGGGGTGCTGGGCGCGGCGCTGGTGGGCTGCGGTCTGGCGGTGGCTTCGCGCGTGCGCGGCGAGCGCTGGCCGTGGATCGGCATCGGTGGTGCAGTGCTGAGCGCGCTGCCGCTGCTGATGTACCTGCTGCGGATGATGTTGAAGCTGTAGTTGTAGAGTCGAGATCCTATGTTCGTGGTCAAGCCTGCTGGAAGCAGGCTTGACCCACCTTCAGCATGGCCGGATCGAAGTCCCGGCCGCTTTTGAAGACACCCCAGGCGATCCTGGCCAGCTTTCTGGCCAGGATGTTGAAGACGGCGGTGCTGGGGTGACCGCGTTTTGACAGCTCGTCGTAGAGCGGTTGCCCCTGGCGACACCGCTTGAGCCCCATTGCGGCCATGTAGAGCATCTGGCGCAGCACTGGCGCGCCCTGTTTGGACAGCCGACGCCGTCCCGTTCTGCCGCCAGACTCGTTGGGCCGGGGATCCAGGCCGGTGCAGGCGATCCACGCGTTGGCGTTGGCCAACGGCCAGCGCGTCATGTAGTAGATCAGGTGAGCGGCGACGGCGGGGCCGATACCAGGGATGGTCAACAGGCGCTTGTAGAGCGTGCCATGCTCTCCATCGCGACCCAAGCGCTGCAGTTCGCTTTCCAGCTCGGACAGCGTCCCAGCCAGAGCGCAGAACAGATCTGACAGCTCCCCGGGGGCACTTTTGCTTACCCCGAAGGATTGCTCCAGGCGCGCGCGTGTCTTTACCAGCGTCTGCCGCTTGCGCAGCAAATCGTGCATCTGTTGCTGCTCGTCGGTACGCGGTACGTATTCACGCAGGCGATCGTTCTCCTTCTTCACGTACCGGGCGATCGCTTCGGCGTCCATGGCGTCCGTCTTGCCACGCGAGCCCGTCGCCCGGCCGTAGTGCTTGATCAGACGTGGATTGATCACATAGACAACGTGGCCTGCCTGGCCAGCCATCCGAGCCAACAACTCGTAGTACCGCCCCGTCGCCTCCATGCCAATCCGGCATCGCTGGGGCAAGGTGTTGAGCCACTGGGCTATGCCGGCCCGGGTGTTGGCGATCCTGTCGCCGGCCTTGCGGTCGGCCACTGCCGGTACGAACTCCTTGGAGTCCACGTCCACGCCAATATCGAGAGAATCAGACATTTGTACGGCTCCCAGCTATCTTTAAGGGGCTGGGGTGGTACCGCACCGACGTTAGCTTGCCTACATCGACGATCCCCTTTGGGGGCCGTACGATCCTTTATCGACGTTCGTGTGCGGGATGGGGATCGCTCGACTCGTCTGTCGGCTAGTATCCGCAGATGCATGCTTGACGGTCCCTCCACCCTGGCTCCTACATACCTCGTAGGAGCCGGGAGGAACATACAAGCCATGCTCGACTTGTGGGCAACGCACCCAGGCATGGCCTGGCTCTACTGGTCAGCGGCGGCCGGAGCATGCCATGCCGGCCAGCGGCCGGCACTACCCGGCGTGGATCATGCGCTGCGGTGAATCTCCACCGTCACGTGCACCAGCTCCTCATGAATCGCCAGCGCGTTGCGCACGGTATCGGCATCCAGACGGGCGTCGCTGGTAACCACGCTGGCGCTGACCGCGTACTTGCCGCGACCCACCTGCCAGACGTGCAGGTCGGCCAGGCGCGCCGGCCACGGGCCGTGTTCGATTACCTCGCGCACTTCGGCCACCACCGGCGCATCCATCTGCGCGTCGAGCAGGATGCGGCCGCTGTCGCGCAGCAGGCCGATCGCCCAGACCGTCACCAGCACGGCGCCGACCAGGCCCATCACCGGGTCCAGCCAGGTCAGGCCCAGCAGCTTGCCGCCAAGCAGGGCGACGATGGCCAGCACCGAGGTGGCGGCGTCGGCCAGCACGTGCACGTAGGCCGAGCGCAGATTGAGGTCGTGACCGTGCGCATGGCCGTGATCCTGGTGTTGGTGGTCATGCCCGTGATGATGGCCATGGTCATGCCCGTGGTGGTGATGCGCGTGGCCCGGGCTGTCGTGCAGCCACCAGGCGCAGAGCAGATTCACGCCCAGGCCCACCGCTGCAATGGCGATGGCTTCGTCGTAATGGATCGGTGCCGGCACCCACAGCCGTTCCAGCGATTGCACGGCCATCAGCGCGGCGACGCCAAGCAGTGCGATGGCGCTGGTGTAGCCGGCCAGGATCTCGATCTTCCACGTACCGAAGGCAAAGCGCGGATCGTGCGCGTAGCGGCGCGCGCAGCGGTAGGCGAACACCGAGAGGCCCAGCGCCAGCGCGTGCGAACTCATGTGCCAGCCGTCGGCGAGCACGGCCATGGAGTTGAACCACCAGCCGCCGACGATCTCCACCAGCATCATGACGACGGTGAGCCACAGGGCGCGGCGGGTATTGCGTTCGGCCAGCGGGTTGCCGTCGTCGAAGCGGTGTTCGTGGCGACGGGCGGCGGCGAGGGCGTCCAAGTGCATGGCGGCGGGAGCTGGAGTAGATACCCCTATAGGGTATATGATCCCGCCATGGCGCATGTACACAAGAATCGAAAGCAGCTGCTGACCCGGGTGCGCCGCATCGCGGGCCAGGTGGCGGCGTTGGAGCAGGCGCTGGACCAGCCCGAGGGTAAAGCCGGCGACTGTGCGGACGTGCTGGTGCAGGTCGCCGCCGTGCGCGGTGCCGCCCACAGCCTGCTGATGGAGCTGCTGCACGAGCACCTGCAGGAACACGTGGTGGGTGCCGATGACCCGCAGCAGCGGGCGGACGAGGCTGCGGTGCTGGTGGAGCTGCTGCGCCGCTACGGCAAATAGCAGGGGTAGTGCCGGCCGCTGGCCGGCAACTGCAGGTTGCGTCCGAAGCTCATGCGGTTGCCGGCCGGCGGCCGGCACTACCCCGCGTGCCGGTGCCGCGCGTTCCAGATATGCGTGGCGGCCAGCAGCAGGCTGCCGGTGACCGTCATCGGCGTTTCCAAGTCATGTGAGGGCAAGGCCAGCGCTCCGGCCAGCAGCAGGCCGAGCCCGGCGCCGGCGGTGGCCCAGGCCAGCACGGGCAGTGGGTGACGGCGCTCGGCCCGCCACAGCGCGTAGCCGGTCAGTGGCAGGGCAATGGCCACGAACAGCAGATGCACCCATTCCGCTTCGGCCCACGCGCCGAACAGGGGGAGCGCGGCGGCCAGCAGGGGCAGCGCCAGGCAGTGCAGCAGGCACAGGCTGGACAGGGCGACCGCGCCGGCATCAAGCAGGGCGGCAGAAGGCGACTTCATCGGCGGAGGTTCCTTGCGCAACAATTGTTATACAGTAACATTTCCGTTCCGCAGCCAACCCGCTCCGACATGAACACTGTTTCCCGCGCCGACCGTCGCCTTCCGGTCACCGTGCTGTCCGGCTTCCTCGGGGCCGGCAAGACCACCCTGCTCAACCAGATCCTGCGCAACCGCGAGGGCCTGCGCGTGGCGGTCATCGTCAACGACATGAGCGAGGTCAACATCGATGCGCAGCTGGTGCGCGAAGGTGGCGCCGAGCTGCGCCGCACTGAAGAGACGCTGGTGGAATTCAGCAACGGCTGCATCTGCTGCACGCTGCGCGATGACCTGCTGCAGGAAGTGCGCCGTCTGGCCGATGCCGGTCGCTATGACTATCTGCTGATCGAATCGACGGGCATCGGCGAGCCGATGCCGGTGGCGGCCACCTTCGCGGTGCGCGACGAACATGGCTTCAGCCTGAGTGATATCGCGCGGCTGGACACGATGGTGACGGTGGTCGACGGCAGCGCGTTCCTTGCCGACTTCGGCTCGACGTCGCGACTGGCCGAGCGCGGCCAGCAGGCCGGCCCGGAGGATGATCGAAGTGTGGTTGACCTGCTATGCGAGCAGGTCGAGTTCGCCGACGTGATCGTGGTCAGCAAGGTGGACCAGGTGGATGACGAAGCGTTGCAGGACACGCTGGCCGTGTTGCGTGGCCTGAACCGCGACGCGAAGCTGCTGCTGTCCAGCTTCGGCGATGTGCCGCTGGCCGAGCTGCTGGATACCGGCCGCTTCGACATGGAGCGTGCGCAACGTGCGCCGGGCTGGGTGAAGGAACTGCGGGGCGAGCACACACCGGAAACCGAGGAGTACGGCATCGGCAGCTTCGTCTACCGTTCGCGGCGTCCGTTCCACCCCGCGCGATTCGCCCGCGCGTTGCAGTCGGGCATGCCCGGCGTGATCCGCAGCAAGGGCTGGTTCTGGCTGGCCAACCGCATGGATTGGGTAGGCGAGTTGAACACCGTGGGCGCCGCGACGCGGACGCAGGCGGCGGGCTTCTGGTACGCCGCGCGCGACCGCGTGCGTGCCGGCCTGGAAGACACCGCACCGTTGTTGCCGCCGACACCGCTGCCCTACAGCGACCTCGGCTGGGCGCGGCAGCAGGCCGATTGCTGGAGCGCACCGTTGCCGGGGCTGGAAGAGTTTCCGGATGCAGCCGCGCACACGGCGATGCAGCGGCTGTGGCACCCGTTGTGGGGTGATCGCCGCCAGGAGCTGGTGGTGATTGGTGTGCACATGGATGAGCGTGCGGTGCGCGCGGAGCTGGATGCGTGCCTGCTCAATGACCAGGAGCTGCGGGCGGGGCCGCTGCTGTGGCAGCAGATGCCACAGGCGTTCCCGGTGTGGAAGCGCTGATGGTGCATTGAGGTTTCCTGGGCTGCCGGCCAGCGGCCGGCACTACCCCGGGTCGATACGCCATGCGTGGATCTACAAGGCGTCATGCCACTGCCAGCCCTCGGTGCTCACGTGCAGCACCTGGGTCGGCCGCAACGCCTGCAGCAGGTGCCGGTCGTGGCTGACCATCACCAGCGCGCCCGGCCACGCCGCAAGCAGTTCCTCCAACGCCTGCAATGCGCTCAGATCCAGCGCATTGCCGGGCTCGTCCAGCAGCAACAGCTGCGGCGCGGGATCGGCGTACAACACGCTGGCCAGCGCACCCTTCACCCGCTCGCCATCGCTGAGGCTGCTGGCGGCGCGCTGGATGCGCTGTGCGTCCAGACCCAACAGGGCCAGGCGCGTGCGCAGCTCCCCGGGGTCGGCACTCGGGTTGGCGGCCTGCACGCTGTCGAGGATGCTGCATTCGCCGGACAGCCCCAGCAGCTGCTGATCGAGCAGCGCCAGCGGTGTGTGACGTTGCACGGTCCCATCGCGCGCGGGCAGCTGACCCGCCAGCACCCGCAGCAGTGTCGACTTGCCGCTGCCGTTGTCACCGACCACGGCAATGCGCTGGCCGCGGCGGATCTCCAGCTGCAACGGGGCGCTGCAGCCATGTGGGAGGATCAGATCCTGCGCCTGCAGCAGGCGCGTGCTGCCACGTTCCCCCGCACCGGCAAACAGCGCCAGTTCCGGCGCGGTGTGAACCGCCGAGGCCGCTGCGCGCAGTTGCTCTGCGCTGGCCTGCAGGCGTTCGGACTGCACCTGCTGCGCGCGCCCATGACTGGCTTCGGCGCGCTGCTTCTGCCGGCCAAGCAGGATCGGTGCCTGGTTGGCCTGCTTCGCATCGCGATTGCCGCGTGCCTGGCGTTGCTGCTGACGTTCGTGTTGTTCGCGAGCGCTGCGTTGCTGTTGCCGATGCTGCGCACGTGCATGGTCAAGCTGGGCGGTGGCGGCTTCACGTTCGGCGGCGCGTGTGTCGGCGTAGTGCTGCCATGCGCCGCCATAGCGATGCAGGCCACGCCCATCGAGTTCGACAATCTGCTGCATTCGGCCCAGCAACTCGCGATCATGACTGATCACCAGCAGGCCACCGCGCCACTGCTGCAACTGTTCGTACAGCTGTTGGCGATGGCGTGCGTCGAGGTGGTTACTGGGTTCGTCCAGGATCAGCCAGCCGGCACTGCTGGCCCAGGCGCCGGACAGCGCCACCTGCATGGCCTGGCCGCCACTGAGGCGCGCAGCAGGCTGGGCGTGATCGAGATCATCGGGCAAGCCCAGCGCCTGCCACTGCTGCTGCAGGCGTTCACGCAGATCCCAGCGGTCGCCTATGCAGGCGAAGTCGGCCTCATCGACGCTGCCGGCTTCGATGCGTGCGAGCGCGGACAGCGCTTCACCCACACCGGCCAGTTCACCGACCGTGCCGGCGGGTGGATAACCGGGTGTCGGCAACAGGAACACGCGGCCGCTGCCACGTACCTGGCCGTTGTCGGGCGACAGCCGGCCGGCCAGCAGGCGTGCGAGCACGCTTTTGCCAGCGCCATTGGCACCGACCAGGCCGGTAGCAACCGGTTCGAAGGAAAACGTCAGATCGGAAAACAGCACACGGCCGTCGGCCAATCGATACGACACGCGATCGAGCGTGAGGGAATACGGGGTCATGCGACCTCCATGGATGCCGGGTTCTCCCCTGCGCGCAGGGGCGGGAAGAGTCAGGCCGTCTGTTGTGAAGACGGCGGCATCAATGGCGCATTGGTCGCGAGCCTCTGGGAGGAATGAGCGGCCAGTATAGCGGGGCTGGCTGAATGGTTTGATGGCGCGACTCTACAAAGGCATCCACGCATGGCGTGGATCTACTGTGGGCCGGGCATGGGGTGGATCGATCTCCTACGGCACGGTTTCTAAGCGCGCGCTGACGAAGTCGATGAACACGCGCAGTTTCGGTAGCACGTGGCGGCCGGAGGGCCACAGCAGGTGGAAGATGCCGCAGGAGTGCACATGCTCGTTGAGCACGGTCACCAGCCGGCCGTCGGCCAGTGCATCGCGCACCGAGTGTACCGGCACGAATGCCAGGCCGATATCGCGCAATGCAAGCGCCACCCGCGCTTCGATGGTGTTGGCCACCATGTGTACTGGCAGTTCCTGCGGTGTTTCATGGTCGGGCCAGTGGATCGGCCACAGTTCCAGCTTGCCGGTGCTGGGGAAGCGATAGTGCAGCAGCGTGTGCTGCATCAGATCGGCCGGCGTGCGCGGCGTGCCGCGCCGCTGCAGGTACGCCGGCGAGGCGACGATGCGGCGTGGGAACACGCCCAGGCGTCGTGCGTTCATGCGTGAGTCGCTGGGCTCGCCGACGCGCAGCACGGCATCGAAACCCTCCTCGATGACATCGACCAGGCGGTCGCTGAAATCCAGATCGAGGCGGATGTCCGGATACGCGGACATGAACTCGGCCATCAGCGGCAGAGTGAGATCACCCACCAGCGGCAGACCGATGCGCAGCGTGCCACTTGGTGCGGCATGCGGTTGCGCCAACTCGGTGCGCGCGGCATCGCGCTCGTCGAGGATGCGCCGGCAGCGTGCCAGGAACAGCTGGCCCTCGGCGGTGAGGGTGATGCTGCGCGTGCTGCGGTGGAACAGGCGCACGCCCAGTGCCTGTTCCAGCCGGGCAACGCATTTGCCGGCGGCCGAGGCCGAGATGCCCTGCAGGCGCCCGGTCTCGACGAAGCTGCGGGTGTCGGCCGCGTGCACGAAGGTCTGCAGATTGGCGAGGTTGTCCAGGACTGACATGGGCGTGCGGGCAATGAAAGCGGCAGGGTAGGTCGGCGCGGCTGTAGCGGACGGCTCCGCCATCGCAACACTGTGGTGCGAAGTGGTGTGGAGCCCGTTGCGGCCTTGCAGTTCCGGCCATCATGCCGATTGCGGACTGCACGGTCCATGATGCCCGGAGCGGCAACCGGCTTTTTGCACGGGGGCGTGGTGCCTAACGTGGCGAGCCTCTCCCCACGGATCACCGCGATGAACGCTGTTCCTTCCCTTGCACCTGCGCCGACGCTGCCGTCGGTGCAGCGGCTGCTGCAGCAGGTCCACCCACAGCGCCTGGTCGGTACGGTGGTGCTGGTGCGCGAGCACGGTGTGCTGCGCCACGCCAGCGCGACCGGGCTGGCCGATCGCGAGTCGGCCACGCCGATGCGGCGCGACCAGTTGTTCCGGCTGGCATCGGTCAGCAAGCCGCTGTTGACCACGGTGATCCTGCGCCTGGTAGCCGAAGGCGTGCTGGACCTGGATGCGCCGGTACAGCGCTGGCTGCCGGACTTCCGCCCGGCGCTGGCCGATGGCAGCACGCCGCCGATCAGCCTGCGCCAACTGCTCAGCCATAGCAGCGGGCTGGGTTACCGCTTCCTCGAAGCCGATGCGGATGGCCCGTACGCACAGGCCGGCGTCAGCGATGGCATGGATGCGAATCCGCTGACGCTGACCGACAACGTGCATCGCATCGCGCAGGCGCCGCTGCTGTTCGCGCCGGGCAGCCAATGGTTGTACTCGTTGGGCGTGGACGTCGCGGGCGCCGTGGCTGAAGCCGCGACTGGTGAAACGCTGCAGGCATTGTTCGCACGCCTGTTGGCCACGCCGCTGGGCCTGCGCGATAGCGCGTTTGCCATCGACGATGCTGCGCGGCTGGCCACGCCCTATGTCACCGACGCGCCGCAGCCGCATCGCCTGCAGGAAGGCGAGGTGGTCGCTCCATTCGAGGGCACCGTCGGCATCGAGTACAGCCTCGCGCGCGCCACCGATGCCAGCCGTTTCCCTTCGGCCGGTGCTGGATTGATTGGCAGCGCCGACGAGGTGATGGCGGTGTTGGAGGCCTTGCGCGATGTGCAAGCTTCGAATCTGTTGCCGCCCGCGCTGGTGGCGGAGATGGCCAGCCCGCAGGTGGGCGAGCAGGGGCCGCCGGAACCGGCCGGCTGGGGCTTCGGGTTGGGCTTTGCGGTGCTGCGCGATGCCGCCGCCAGTGGCACACCGCAGAGCGAAGGCACCTGGCGCTGGGGCGGTGCCTACGGCCATAGCTGGTTTGTCGATCCTGCGCGTGGGCTGAGCGTGGTGGCGCTGACCAACACCCTGTACGAAGGCATGGATGGCGCCTTCGTCGATGAACTGCGTGACGCCGTCTATGCCGATCTGGAGGCTGCACGATGAGCGGCCATGCCATTGATGCGGCGAGTCCTGCCGGCGAAGCTACACACCTGCCGTGGGCCGGCCTGCTGGCGCTTGCAGGTGGCGGCTTCATCACCCTGCTGACCGAGACCCTGCCCGCCGGTGTACTGCGGCCGATGGGCGAGAGCCTGGGCGTGAGTGATGCGGCGGTGGGCCAGCTGGTCAGCGTGTACGCGCTGGGATCGGTGATGGCCGCACTGCCCATGACCGCGCTGACCCAGCGCCTGCCGCGGCGGCCGTTGCTGCTCGCGGCGATAGCCGGCTTCGTGGTGGTCAACACGCTGACCGCCGTGAGCAGCAGCTATCCGCTGATCCTTGCCGCGCGTTTCCTGGCCGGTGTGAGTGGTGGCCTGCTGTGGTCGCTGGTGGCCGGCTACGCGGCGCGCATGGTGGTGCCGTCACTGCAGGGCCGCGCGATCGCAGTGGCGATGGTCGGTTCACCGCTGGCGCTGTCGCTGGGCGTACCGGCGGGCACGTTGCTGGGCCAGCAGATCGGCTGGCGCTGGGCGTTCGCGTTGATGAGCGTACTGGGTGTCGGGCTGCTGGCGTACGCGCGCTGGACACTGCCGGCGTTGCCCGCCACCGGTGCCGGCCAGCGCATGTCACTGGGCACGGTGTGGCACATGCCCGGCGTACGCAGCGCGCTGGCGGTGATGGTGCTGTACGTGCTGGCGCACAACGTGCTGTACACCTACATCGAACCGCTGGCGGTGGACGCCGGTGCCGGTCCATGGCTGGACCGCCTGCTGCTGGCCTTTGGCGTGGCTGCCATCGTTGGAATCGGCATTGCCGGCTGGGGCGTGGACCGTCATCTGCGCACGCTGGTGTGGGCGGCCGTGATCGGTTTCATCCTGCCGGTGTTGACCCTGCTGTTGTGGCCAGGACAGGCCACACCGCTGCTGCTGGCGACGATCCTGTGGGGCATGGCGTTCGGGTCGGTTGCGACCCTGTTCCAGACCGCGCTCGCACGCCGTGCCGGTGCTGCCGCCGACCTGGCGCAGTCGATGCTGGTGACCGGTTGGAACCTGGCGATTGCCGGCGGTGGCGTCGCCGGCGGCGTGCTGTTGCAGGCCAGCGGCCCGAGCCAGCTGGGCTGGTTGCCGTTGCTGTTGCTGGCGGTGAGCGCGGCGTGGCTGTTGGCACGGCCGAAGGCCTGGGCGTAGGCGCAGACCAGACGTTACCGAGGTGCCGGCCAGCGGCCGGCACTACCGTGGTCCACGCCATCCACGCATGGCGTGGATCCACCGAGCGCAGCGACCCGCGTTGGCCTTTGATTCTTCTGTTGATTCCGTGGTGGGACGCCGCCGCAATGTGTCCGTGGCCGGGTGGGTGGGCTGCGCAGGGGCGTGAGCCGCATGGATGCGGCGACCGAGCTTACATGGACGTACTTGCAGCGCCCCCTGCGCAGCCCACCCACCCGGCCCACCCCGACGGTTCCGCCGAACGCGACCCACCACGAGGGGCTCCGCCGTTGGCCGTCCTACTCGATCCCCTCACGCTCGATCGGCACGCTGCGCGGATTCTGCATGTGCTCCCGCGCCGCGCCATAGCGCTGCTGCCGCTTGTGATGGAACACCACGAACTCATCCCGCGGCAGCGGCCGCGAGAACAGCCAACCCTGCGCGAACTCGACCTTCCGGGTATGCAGATACGCCAGCTGTGCCTCGGTCTCCACGCCCTCGGCCACCACCCACAGGCCCAGCTCCTTGGCCATGTCGATGATGTGCGGGGTTACCGGGCTGGTGGCGCTCTCGGTGTCGATCGCATCGATGAATGATTTGTCGATCTTCAACGCGTCCAGTGGCAGCTGTTCCAGGTACTGCAGGCTGGAGAAGCCGACGCCGAAATCGTCAATGGCCACGCTGTGCCCGGCCCGACGCGCCTGCGCCAGCATCGTGCGGGCGCGGTCCAGATCCAGGAAGCCGCGCTCGGTGGCCTCCATCCAGATCTGCTGCGGCAGGATGCCGCTGCCGGCCATGTGCTTGGAGATCATCTTCAGCGCACGGCCGCTGCTGATATCTTCGGCGGCCAGGTTGATCGCGATGTGCGCGCTGCGGTCGGCCACCAGCAGTTCACGCATGTCGCGCACTACGTTCTCGATCACCAGATCGGTGACCGCGCCGATCATGCCGGCCTCTTCGGCCAGCGGAATGAACAGGTCCGGCCGCACCTGGGTGCCATCCGGGCGCTGCCAGCGCACCAGCGCTTCGGCGCCGACGCAGATGCCGGTATCCAGCTCGATGATTGGCTGGTAGTGCAGGTACAGCTCGCGGCGGCGGATCGCTGTGGCCAGCTCGCCGCGCAGGGACAGGCGGCGACGCGACAGCCAGATCACCAGGCCGGCACCGGCAGCGGCCAGCAGAACGCCGATCGGCACGAACAGCCACGCCTGCTGGCGGAAGGTCGCGGCAAGCGCGGTACGCGGCATGGTCGCGATCGCCAACCACTCTTCGTTGCGGGCGGTGGCATACAGGGTGTGGTGGTCCAGGCCTTCATCGGGGGCGCGCAGCAGGGTCTCCAGCAATGCCGGATCCATGCCGTCCTGCCTGGCCAGGAGACGCCCATCGGGGCTGGCCAGGGCAAGGCGCACGTTCGGGTCGGCGATGACATCGACGAAGCGGCGCGGATCGACCAGCACGTCGTAGTTGCCGTACAGGAACGACAGGACCTGGCGCCGTCCGCTGGCCTCGGGGCGCACATCCACGGCGATGCCGGCGCCATCACTGGTGACGTGGTCGGCCTTGGGCTGGTTGACGTCGGACAGGAACGGCCCCCACGACGTACAGCGCAGCTTGCCACCCTCGAAGTAGCCCATCTGGTCGACCGACGGCGAGGTCATCACCAGCGTCTGCATGCGCCGGATATGGTCGGGCCCGCAGGCGTCGTGGGCGCCGACCTCGGCCGACTGCAGTGCCGCCAGCGCTTCCTGGTAGGACTGGTCGGCGCGGCGCAGGGCGCGACCGGCGATGTCGCGCAGCCGCTGCTGCTCGACGCTGACTGCACGGTCCCAGGTGGCATAGGCCATCACCGCGATCGGCACGGCCGCGGCCAGCAGCGCCAGCGCGGTGCCACCAATGATCACGCGCAGCCGACTCAAGGCCGGAGCTCCAGCGGGGCGGGCAGGGCAGGGCACATGGTCAGGCCGATCCTTGGGCAGGTGCGGCTATCTGAGCATGACGCCGGGCCGGGCGGAATGGGACGAATCCGGTATTCGGTCACAATGTGATGAAAGCGACCATGATTGACGTAATCGGGCCGTCCAGCGCTGGCGCTCCGGGCCGGGGAGGACTAACGTCGAACGCTTCGCCCGCCCCAGTGCACGCCCATGACCGAGCCCGCAACGCCCCCCGAGCACCTGCGCCGCAGCCTGTCCAACCGCCACCTGCAGTTGATCGCCATCGGTGGTGCCATCGGCACCGGCCTGTTCATGGGCTCGGGCAAGACCATCAGCCTGGCCGGCCCGTCCATCGTCTTCGTCTACCTGATCATCGGCGCGATGCTGTTCTTCGTGATGCGCGCGATGGGCGAGCTGCTGCTGTCCAACCTGCAGTACAAATCCTTCATCGATTTCTCCACCGATCTGCTCGGTCCCTGGGCCGGCTTCTTCTGTGGATGGACGTACTGGTTCTGCTGGATCGTCACCGCCATCGCCGACGTGATCGCGATTGCCGCCTACGCGCAGTTCTGGTTCCCTGGGCTGGATGCCTGGATACCGGCACTGGCCTGCGTGCTGCTGTTGCTGGCACTGAACCTGGTGACGGTGAAGCTGTTCGGCGAGATGGAATTCTGGTTCGCGCTGATCAAGATCGTGGCGATCTGTGCGCTGATCATCACCGGCGCCGGGCTGGTGGCGTGGGGCTTCACCTCGCCCAGTGGCCACACCGCGTCGTTGTCGAACCTGTGGAATGACGGCGGCATGTTCCCGATGGGCCTTGTCGGCTTCTTCGCCGGTTTCCAGATCGCGGTGTTCGCTTTCGTCGGCATCGAGCTGGTAGGTACCACCGCCGCTGAAACCGCAGACCCCGAGCGCAACCTGCCGAAGGCGATCAACTCGATCCCGGTGCGCATCATCATCTTCTACGTGCTGGCGCTGATCGCGATCATGGCGGTCACCCCGTGGCGCCAGGTGGTGCCGGACAAGAGCCCGTTCGTGCAGCTGTTCGTGCTGGCCGGCATCCCCGCCGCGGCCAGCCTGATCAACTTCGTGGTGCTGACCTCGGCCACGTCTTCGGCCAATAGCGGCATCTTCTCCACCAGCCGCATGCTGTACGGCCTGGCCGAGGAAGGCCACGCACCGCGCGGGTTGTCGAAATTGTCACGCGCCGCAGTGCCCGCCCGTGGCCTGCTGTTCTCCTGCCTGTGCCTGCTCGGCGGCACGCTGCTGATCTACCTGATCCCCAACCTGGTGACCGCCTTCACCCTGGTCACCACGCTGGCGACGGTGCTCTTCATCTTCGTCTGGTCGCTGATCCTGGTGGCCTACATGGCCTACCGCCGCCGCTACCCGGAACGCCACGCTGCCTCGATCTTCAAGATGCCCGGCGGCGTCGCCATGTGCTGGGCCTGCCTGGTGTTCTTCGCCGCCGTGCTGGTGCTGCTGAGCCTGCAGGCCGACACCCGCCAGGCGCTGGTCGCCAGCCCGGTGTGGTTCGTGCTGTTGGGCGTGGGGTACTGGGTGCGTCGGAGGACCGCGAAGTAATCCAGCATTTGCGTTCCATCGATTGATCCAGAGATCTCTCTGGAGTGGGGTCAGAGACCGTTGCGCAGCAACGGGATCCGACCCCCCGCAGGAAATCGGCCGTTGCCGTTGCTGTTGAGGTTGCCGGCCAGCGGCCGGCACTACCACGGGTGCAGGGCGCAGCCCTGCTGGCCCCCATTCACCCAGCATTAGCGGGCGCGGCCGGATGATCCGGCCGCCATGTTCCGTCGCCCTCTCCTGCTTGCGCTGTTGCTGCTGCCCAGCCTGTGGCCCGGGCTGGCCGCCGCGCGCACCGTCTATCGCTGCGTGCAGGGCAACACCGTCAGCCTGGCCACCGCGCCGGAACCCGGTTCACGCTGCACCCCGAAGGAAATCGACGACAACGCCATCCAGACCCCGAATCTGTGGGGCAACATGGGCGTGTTCAGCGGCGTGCTGTACGAGCGCGAGCAGGATGGCGCGCTGGTCTACTCCACCCGCAACCTGCCCGGCTCGCGGGTGTTCCTGAAGTTCACCATGGCCACGCCGCCGGGTGAACCTGCCCACGAAGGCCTGGGCAAGGTGGGCAAGCCGCAGCTGGCGCAGCATGCCAAACAGTTCAAGGCCGCCGCCAAGGCCACCGGCGTGGATGACGCGTGGCTGCGCGCGATCGCCCATGCAGAAAGCAACTTTGATGCACTGGCGGTGTCCAGCAAGGGCGCACAGGGCGTGATGCAGTTGATGCCGGACACCGCGCAGGAGTACGGGGTGAATGATCCGTTCTCGCCGCAGCAGTCGATCGATGGCGGCGCCCGCTACATGCGCGCGTTGCTGCGTCGCTACAACGGAGATCGGCCGCTGGCAGCGGCCGCCTACAACGCCGGCATCGGCGCGGTCACCCGCTACAAGGGCGTGCCGCCCTATGCCGAAACCCTGGCCTACGTGGACAAGGTGATGGCCCTGTACGCACGCTACCGCGAGGCGATGGGCATCCGTACCGAGGTGCCGGCGCGCTAGGCGGGTGGTGCTGCACGCACGTGGTTCTACATGGGAGCTTGCTCAGCGCGAGGTGGAGGTGCTGACCAGTTCGTAGCGTTCGATGCGGCCCAGGCGGGCAACCTCGGCCTGCACGTCGGCGCGCTGCTTCAGCGCACGCCAGGCCGCATCGATCTTCACGTCGCCGGGCAGCGACGGATAGGTGCGCATGTCCTGCAGGCTGGCCAGCGTTTCACCGCGTTCAACGGGTGAGCGCAACTGTTCGATCAGCACGGCAGCTGCGCCGTCGAGATTGCCCTCGTCCAGCAGCATTTCGCGCTGGAACAGGCGCGCATCATCGCCCTGGGCCAGGATCGCTGCACGCGCGGCCTGTTCGGCTTTGGCATCGCCACGTTCACGGGCGGCAACGAACTGCAGCAGTGCCTGGGCTGCCTTGCCGTAACCGGCCAGGCCCGGCATGTCATTCACTGCCGTGGCGGCATCCTGCATGCGGCCCAGCGAACTGAACACGAAGCCGACGTTGAACTGGTGCTCGGCACCATCGGGGCCCAGTGCACCGATGCGTGCGGCCAGCTTGGCTGCCGCCAGCGCATCCTCGTTGCGACCCAGCCGGCGCAGCGCCGTGAGCCGGCTGTTGAGCAGCCATGCCACCCATTCGGCTTCTGCCGCCGAAGGCGCCTCGCCTTCGGCGGCCGCAGCGGCCATGCCATCGGTCAGCGCCAGCACTTCCTCGTTGCGGTCCAGCATCAGCAGCGTGCTGCTGAACTCGGCCATGCGCGCGTCCAGCGCCCGGTCGAGCAGGCCGGAAACCCGCAGTTCGTCGAGGTGCTTCTGTGCAGCCTGCACGGGATCAAAGCGCGGGTTGGCGCGGTCGACATAGGGATCGAAGCGCTTGTCACTGCGCAGCCGGATGATTTCGGCGGGCGCGGAGATGCGGGCCAGGGTCGCGGGGATGGCCTCGCCACGGCCGTTGTCGGCCTGCAGCGTGGCCAGTGCCAGCCACAGTCCGGTGGGTTCCAGGCCGCCGCTCTTCCAGCCGTTGTCGAATAGTGCCTGCAGCAGTTCCATACGCTGCTGCGGCTGGTCCCGCAGGCGGAACTGCAGGTAGTTGATCGCGTGGTGGTCCACCGGCAACGGCGCGTCGGCATGCTTCAGCGCCTGCACCAGGTGCTTGGTGGCAGGCGCCGGTTGGTTCTCGGACAGTTCCACCGAGACCAGGGTCAGCAGGATCTGCGCATCGTCCGGCAGTGCCTCCTGCGCGCGCTGCAGATAGCGGCGAGCCTGGTCCGGCTTCTTCTGCACCATCGCGGTCCAGCCGGCCACCTGCGCGGCGCGGCCGCGATGTTCAGCATCGAAGTCATCCAGCATCGGATCTTCCATCAGCCGTTCCATCGCGATGAGTGCGCCCAGCGTGTTGCCACTGCGTGACTGCTGGATCGCCTCATCCCATCGCGTGGCATAGGCCTGGTGCATCGCATCGGCGGTGACTGACGGCTTCTGTGGTGCCACCGAGATCGAGGCGGAGGCCGGCGTGCTGGCCAGTGCGGCCACCAGCAGGGCGGCGAGGGGGAAGATGCGGGGCATGGAGGATCTCCATCCGTGGGAAGAGCATTGAACCCGCTGTAGCCAGGGAGAACAAGCGCGACGCATGGAACTCTGGTATCCGGCAGTACGTTTGGCCTTGGCGGATCCTGCGTTCAGCGTCTATTGTCGGTGCCTCTTCAGACAGCAGGCAGGCAGCGCAGCACGATGGCACGGTGGCAATGGATGGCGGCAGGCGTAGCGTTGGCGACCGTAGTGGCACTGGCCGCGACCTGGTGGGAGACGCCGCTGCATACGCCGGCTGAACCGGCAGGTCCGGTTCCAACGCCGCTGGCGTGGACCGCGCAGATCGAGCCGCTGGCCGGCGATGGCCACCCGGGTGACCGCGATGGCGCGTCCGCGCAGGCGCGTTTCGCCGATCCGTACGCGTTGCTGCGCAGTGCCGATGGCAGCGTCTATTTCACCGATGCCGGTGACAACAACCGGATCCGTCGTCGACTTCCCGATGGCCGCGTTGAAACGGTGGCCGGGCAGGGCGAGGGGCGTATCGATGGCCCGGCACTGCAGGCCAGTTTCAATACGCCCTCGGGCATCGCCGCCGACGCGCAGGGCAACCTGTATGTGGCCGACACCGGCAACCACGCGATCCGCCGTATCGGCACCGATGGCCAGGTGACCACGCTGGCCGGTGGCGAACAGGGCTACGCCGATGGCCCTGCCGCGCAGGCGCGCTTCGATGCACCGATGGGCATCGCGGTGGACGCGCAGGGCCAGGTCTATGTGGCCGATACCTTCAACGACCGCATCCGGGTGATCGGTACCGACGGCAACGTGCGTACCCTGGCCGGCGGCGAGCGCCCGGGGCTGGCCGATGGCCTGGCGGGCGATGCACGCTTCGATACACCAGTGGCGCTGGCCTTCGATGCGCACGGCGCGCTGCTGGTGGCCGACCTGTTCAACAACGCGGTGCGTCGGGTCGGTGCCGACGGCATGGTCAGCACGCTGCTGGGCGATGGCGGCGTGATCAATGGGCCGCTGTCGCTGGCCACCACGCACGACGGCGTGCTGTACGTGGGTGACCTTGATGGCCGCATCGTGCAGGTAACACCGCAGGGCCACCAGATCGCGCTGGTGGGCAACGGCCGCCTGCCACGCCTGGCCCGCCCCAGTGGGTTGGCGATGGATGCCGATGGCAGCGTGCTGGTCGCCGATTCCGCCAGCTATCGCCTGCACCGCCTGCGCCCGCTGCCGGTGGGTGACCTGCCGGCACCGGCGCTGGTCGGGCCCGCTGCCGATGCAGCATTGCCGGACACCGGTGGGCGCTGGCCATTGGCACCCCAGGATGGCTGGCATGAAGTGGTCGGCACGCTGGGCGAGGTGCGCGGCAACTTCAAGGGCGAGAGCCGCCACCACCTGCACGGCGGTTTCGATGTGCGCGGCGATGTCGGCCAGACCGTGCTGGCGATCGCCGATGGCAAGATCAGCAGCCCGGTAGCGGCGTGGAGCCTGGGTGGGCAGGCCGAGGGCCTGGCCGTGGACCGCCTCAAGTACATCCACATGCGGGTCGGCCGCACACCGCGCGACCAGCCGTTCGATGCGCGCTGGCAGGCGCTGTACGACGAACAGGGCAAGCTGGAGCGGATGCGGGTGCGTCGCGGCACGCGCATCCACGTCGGCGATCGCCTGGGCAGCATCAACAACCAGGCGCACGTGCACCTGGCGGTGGGCACCGGCGGCTTCGAAACCAACGCCGTGGCGCTGGGCTTCCACAACTACGCCGACCACTTCGCACCGCGCATCACCGATGTGGCGCTGCTGGACGACAACGACCAACCGCTGGCGGCCGGCAGCGACGGCGTGGTGATGCTGGCGCGGCAGGGCCGCGGCGTGCAGATCGTGGTCGAGGCCTGGGACCAGGTCGACAACAACCTGCCGCGCCGCCGCCTGGGCATGTACCAGGTGGGCTACCAGATCCTTGATGCTGCCGGGCAGCCGCTGCAGGGCTACGAGCAACCGCGCTGGAACATCGTGTTCAACCGCATGCCGCCGCAGAACGAAGCGGTGCGCGTGGCCTACGCGCCGGACAGCGGCATCACCGTGCATGGCAGCGCGGTGACCCGTTTCCGCTACCTGGCCACCAACACCGTGCGTGACGGCCTGATGGAAACCGGGCGCTGGCAGCCGGCGGCATTGCCACCGGGCGAGTACACCGTGCGCGCCAGCGTGCGCGACTACAGCGGCAACGAAGGCGTGGGCCCGCGCGAGATCAGGGTACGGCTGCTGCCATAGCCGCAGCCGGGGCGCCGCAGCGTTCGCGCTCGGCGTCCATGTCTTCCAGCGGCCGCACCTCGATGCTGCCGAAGCGTGCCCACGGGAAATCGCGGGCGATGCGCATGGCTTCGTCGCGGTCGCGGGCGACGATCAGGTTGAAGCCGGCCAGCAGTTCGCGGGTTTCCGCGAACGGGCCATCCAGTACGCGGCTGTGGCCATCGCGCACGCGCAGGGTCTGCGCGGTGTCGACCGGCTGCAGCTTCTGCGCGGCCAGCAGCGTGCCTTCCGCCTGCAGTTTGTCGGCGTGGGCGAGGCAGTCGCGCATCAGCGCGTTGAATTCTTCGGTGGGCAGGGCCTGCAGCAGGGCAGGCTCGATGTAGATCAGAAGCAGGTACTGCTGCATGGCACGATCCTGGCGGGGGGCGGGGTGTCCATGATGGCGCAGGTTTGCCTGCCGGCATGCTGCAGCGCGAAAGGCCGCCTGCGGCGGGCGATCGGCGAACGGCGGAGCCCCTCCGTGGTGGGTGGGTTGGTCGCTGAAAGCTCGGGTTCTTGGATTTGGCCGGGTGGGGAGGCAGGGCAGGGGGCGCTGCAAGTACGTCCATGTAAGCTCGGTCGCCGCATCCATGCGGCTCACGCCCCTGCCCTGCCTCCCCACCCGGCCTTGGACAGATCTCTGCGGCTGACCCACCACGGGAGATCAACAACAAGAGCAAAAGCGGGTCGCTCCGCTCGCAAAGCCGAGGTCGCCAGCCACCCGCTGTTGCTGTTGCTTCTGCCTTTTTTCTTGATCTTCCCGTGGTGGTTCGGCCACCGGAATCTGTCTGGGGCCGGGCGGGTGGGGTTGGCGGGGTATCCGCGGCATGGATGCCGCGGCTAAGCCCCCATGGACGGGTTTACGGCGTCCCCGCCAATCCCACCCGCCCGGCCCACCCACAGGAAACCAGCTTTCAGCGACCCAACCCACCACGGAGGGGCTCCGCCGTTCGCCGACTCCCGCCGAAGGTGCGCTTTCCACGGAAGAAACAATTTTCAGAGAACGTGTCGATTCCCAGCCCCCTGGTTCGTTGTACCCAGTGAAGGGCACGCACCACGCGTCCCCACGGGAGACCGCAATGAAAGTGATGGTGATCGTGAAGGCCAACGCCGACTCCGAAGCCGGCCGCATGCCCAGCGAACAGGAATTGTCCGACATGGGCGCCTTCAACGAACAGCTCGTGGCCGCCGGCATCATGCTGGCCGGTGAAGGCCTGCATGCCACCCAGCGCGGACGTCGCATTCATTTCGGCGGCGGCGCGCCGAAGGTCGAGGCCGGTCCGTTTGGCCCCGCCAGCGAACAGATCGCCGGTTTCTGGCTGTGGGACGTGCGCTCGCTGGACGAGGCCGTTGAATGGGCCAGCCGCGCGCCGTTCAACAGTGGCGGCACGCTGGAGCTGCGCCCGCTGATCTCCGCCGAAGACTTCGGTGAAGCCTTCACCCCGGAATTACAGCAGCAGGAACAGCGTCTGCGTGCACAGTTGGAAGGTTGACCCGGTTCATTTCCCCCGCCGGGCATGGACCGGCGCTACCACCCTGAAACCCACGACGGAGTATTGCCATGAAATTGATTCCCTTCCTCGGCTTCAGCGGCCAGGCCCATGAGGCGATGGCGTTCTATGCAAAGGCACTCGGTGGCCAGGTCACCTCGGAAATGAAATACCGCGACATGCCGCCCTCCGATGGCTCGCCGGGCTGCAACGAGATGCCGCCGGAAACCCTGGACCACGTCGCGCACAGCCAGCTGGAAATCGGTAGCGCCATCGTGATGGCGGCCGACGGTCCCGGCGGTGGCGAGGGTGGCTCGACCACCATCAATGTCGACGTCGACAGCATCGAAGAAGCCGAACGCGTGTTCGCCGCGCTGGCCGACGGTGGCCAGGTGCAGATGCCGATCGCCGAAACGTTCTGGGCGCACCGCTGGGGCATGTTGATCGACCGCTACGGCAAGCCGTGGATGGTCAACTGCATGAAGCAGCCCTGATCCCTCTTCTTTTCATCCACAAGGAGCTTCACCGATGAATGCACCGCAACCGCAGATGATCTTCGTCAATCTTCCGGTGAAGGACCTGGAGAAATCCAAGGCCTTCTTCACCGCGCTGGGCTACAGCTTCAATCCAACTTACACCAACGATGACGCGGCAGGCATGGTCATCAGCGAGAGCATCTACGTGATGCTGCTGACCCAGCCTTTTTTCCAGCAGTTCACCAACAAGCCGATTGCCGATGCGCACACCCACACGGAAGTGATCAACGCACTCTCGGCACCCAGTCGCAAGGCAGTTGACGAGTTGGTGGACAAGGCACTGGCCGCCGGCGGCAGCGAACCGCAGCCGCCGCGCGACCTGGGCTTCATGTACCAGCGCGGCTTCCAGGATCTGGATGGCCATCTCTGGGAAATCGCACACATGGACGGCGAGCCGGGCTGACGGCCGCCGCAGGGAGAATCCTCATGGCTTACGTGGATGCTTACGTGCTGCCGTGCCCCCAGGACAAGGTGGCGGCCTACCGCGGCCTTGCCCGCAAGGCCGGTGCGGTGTGGAAGGACCATGGCGCGCTGCAGTACATGGAATGCGTGGCTGACGATGTGGAACCGGGAAAGAGCACGTCGTTTCCGCGTGCGGTCAAGGCAAAACCGGGCGAAACGGTGATCGTCGCCTTCGTGGTGTTCCGTTCGCGCGCGGCGCGCGACCGTATCAACGCGAAAGTGATGGCGGACCCACGGCTGGCGTCGCTGGGCCCGAAGGACATGCCGTTCGACACCAAGCGCATGTTCTGGGGCGGCTTCAAGCCGATAGTTGAAGCGTGAGCTGCGGCGCTTGTGCGGGCCGGGCGTGCGTGCTGTGATCGGCGCATGCTCGAGCCCGCACTGACGCAGCGTCTGGAAACCCTCTGGCGGATGGAGTCGCCGGTGTTGATCGCGCGCCTGGCGCGGCTGCTCGGGGGCGATGTCGGCCGCGCCGAGGAGCTGGCCCAGGACACCTGGCTGGCCGCGCTGGAGCGCTGGCCGGAGCAGGGCATCCCGGACAACCCCGGAGCCTGGCTGATGACCACTGCGCGCAACCGTGCCATTGATGTGCTGCGCCAGCACCAGCGGGTGGCGCAGCAGCATGCGCAGTGGGGCGAGGAACTGCATCCGGCGCCGCTGCCGGCGCCCGATGACAGTCAAGCGCTGGAAGATGATCTGGGTGACGACCTGCTGCGGCTGATGTTCGTGGCCTGCCATCCGGTGCTGCCGGCCGATGCACGGGTGGCATTGACCCTGCGCCTGCTGGGTGGCCTGACCACTGTCGAGATCGCGCGCGCCTTCCTGCAGCCCGAGCCGACCATCGCCCAGCGCATCGTGCGCGCCAAGCGCACCTTGGCGCAGAAGCAGGTGCCCTACGAGGTCCCGCGTGCTGACGCGATGCCCGAGCGGCTTGGTTCGGTGCTGGAAGCGATCTACCTAGTGTTCAACGAAGGCTATGCGGCCAGTGCCGGTGACGACTGGATGCGCCCGGCACTGTGCGAGGAGGCGCTGCGGCTCGCGCGCATCCTGGCGCACCGGCTGCCGGTGCCGCCGGTGCTGGGCCTGCTGGCGCTGATGGAGCTGCAGGCCTCGCGTGCCGCGGCACGGACCGATGCGCAGGGCGTGCCGGTACTGCTGGACCAGCAGAACCGCGCGCGCTGGGACTGGCTGCAGATTGAACGCGGGCAGCAGGTGCTGGCGCGCGCGCTGGCCGCCGGTGGCGCTGATGATCCCTATGTACTGCAGGCGCGTATCGCAGCGTGCCATGCAGCGGCGCGCCGCCCCGAGGATACCGACTGGCCGCGCATCGCAGCGCTCTATACGCAGCTGCTGCAGGTGCAGCCCTCGCCGGTTGTTGCATTGAACCGGGTCGTGGCGGTGCTGCGCAGTGACGGTGCCTTCGCGGCGTGGGCGCAGCTGCAGCCGTTGCTGGTGGACGCGCGACTGCGTGAGTACGCGCCGCTGCAGGTGGTGCGCGGGGAGTTACTACAGGCGCTGGGGCGCGACCTGGACGCACGTCACGCTTTTGCGGAAGCCGCCAGACTCAGCCAGAACCAGGCAGAGCGGGGCCTGCTGCGGCAACGGGCCGGCCTGCCTCCCACGGAGTGACCTCGACGAAGGCAGCACTTGTCGGCGGGCCCGCGAGCCGTTATGTTTCGCGCCCAGCGGACGCGTCAGCGTCCACTTTCCATGCGTATTGACCGAGGAGCGGTTGGATGTATTCAAGGACGAAGAGCGCATCGCGCGCTTATGCGCGCCTGCTTGCCTGTGCCCTGTGCCTGGCCGTATGGCCGATGGCCGTACAGGCGGCAGACAAATCACAGCAGGCCTATTGGGCCGGTTTTGCCTATACCGCTGATGCCGCTGCCGTGCAGGCGACCACACCGCATGCGCATGCGGTGCTGGAACAGCGCGGCCTGATCCCGTTGAACCAGGCCCTGGCACAGTCGCTCAAGCGCCGCGCCCCGGCCCACCTGCAGCTGATCGACCAGCCGGTGGCGATGCTCGACGGCACCACCAGTGCGACAGTGCTGGCCGCGGCACTGGACCGCGAACTGGTCTCGGTCGAGCCGATCGGTGACCAGTACAAGGTGCTGGTGGAAGTGGCGCTGCAGGCGCTGTTCTTCGATTTCCGCGAGCGCCAGGTGATCGCGTCCTATCCGCTTACCCTGCAGCGCATCGACGTGCAGGATTACCGGCCGGACAACGACGACATCGACGCGATCGTCGCCGATCTCCTGTATGGCAGCGCCGATACCAGCCTGTCGCAGGTGCTGGCTGCCAGCCTCGCCCAGGCCAGGCTGCCCGATGCCGCCGTGCGTCGCCTGCAGGTCGGTGGCGTAACCCTGTCCGACGCGGTCCGCGCCAAGCTGCCCGACCCGAAGTGGGAAGCCCCGCTGCGCGCCACGCTGGCCCATGAGCTGTCCAAGACGCTGTCGTCCAATACCGGCGTCGGCCTGCTGCCGCCGGCCTCGGGCCAGGCGATCGGTGGTGCGATGGCGGCGCGCTTTGCCGACGGCAAGGTCTACCAGCTGAAGATTCCCGAGCCGGACTACGTCATCAACCTGCAGGTGGATGCGCTGAAGAACGGCGTGATCGAAGAAACCCCGGCGATGAAGACGATGCTGTTCGGCGCGTTCTTCACCGCCAAGGTGACCGAGCCGTTCTCCGGCAAGGTCTATTTCGAACAGCCGCTGCGCAAGGGTGCCACCAAGGTGGTGCCGGTCACGCAGTGGCAGGTCGACCAGTGGTCGGCCAGCTACGAAACCCTGCTGGCCGGCTTCGACGCCTTCGCCGGCGCCGCCGCCAAGCGCGCCGATTCGCGCGGCTGGCTGGACGAACAGAAGCCGGGCGGCCGCCCGTTGCAGCAGCAGACCCAAGCCCTCCAGGAGTTGATCAAGTCATGTCGTTGATGCGTACCATCCTGCTCATCCTCATCGCCCTGGTGGTGGCCTCCCCGGTCGCTGCACAGACCGCCAGTTCACGCGGTACCGGTTCGGCCAGCTACGGCCTGCGCCTGAGTGCCGACACCCGCGCCCAGGCCCTGAACAAGGCCAAGGTCAATGCACTGGAGGCGTACATCGCCGAGACCGGTGCGGCCAAGCTGCGCCTGTTCGAAGCACGTCGCTCCGAGTTCATCGGCGAGATCGACCGCTACGTGCTCAGCGCCGTGCAGCTGTCGGACACCGAAGACAAGAAGGCCAAGACCTACACCGTCACCGTCCGCGCCGAGATCAACACCACACTGCTGCAGACCAAGCTGGATGCCGGCTCGGCCGTGGCCGGTGCCACCGCCGCGCAGCGCTCGCTGCTGACCTTCCTGTTCATGGCGCGCTCGCAGGACACCGTGCAGTCGTTCCAGGACAAGGAATACCGCCGCGTCGACGCCAGCAGCAGCTACAGCGAGAACACCCGTGAAGGCGACAGCTTCCGCGGCAACTCGGTCAGCACCAACGGCAGCATCAACCAGAACGGTTCGATGTCGGTCACCAGCGGCGGCAGCACCACCCAGCGCAGCGACAACATCAGCTGGAAGGTGGCCAACGCCGCCGAAGTGAACACCGCGATGACCGGTGCCTTCAGCGCCGCCGGCTACGAAGTGGTTGAAGCCGAATACGTGGAAGGCGAATCGCGCGGTCTGCTCAGCATCGAGCGTATCCGCAAGGACTTCAGCACCGGCAACGACCTGGCCCCGGCCACCCTGCGTGATACCGCCAACGGCATCCGCGCGGCCAACATCCCGTACATCGCCGTCGGCACCCTCGACGTCGGCATGCGCGACCGTGACCCGGCCAGCGGCAACACCCGCGTGTTCGTCACGGTTACCGGCAAGGTGCTGGACGTGACCGGTCGCTTCCCGCGCACCGTGTCGTCGGTGGGCCCGGTGCAGTTCTCCGGTACCGGCCCGAACGAAACCGTCGCCCGTACCAACGCGCTGCAGCTGGCGGCTGAAAAGGCTGCCCAGCAGATGATCAACGAACTGAACGTCAAGGCAGTTCGTTGATCCGCCACCCCGGTGGGTGCCGAGCTCGCTCGGCATCGCCCGGGGTTACCGATTTCCCACGTGCCGCTTCGCGGCCGTCTCTCCCAAAGGACACTCATATGATCCGCAATACCGCTCTTGTCGTGGCCATCGCTGCCGCCACCCTGTCGATGCCGGCCCACGCGGGCCTGGGCAAGCTGAAGGACCTGGCCGGTGCCGCTACCGGCACCTCCAGCAGCAGCGCCTCCAGCGCCGCCGCTCCGGATGAAGCCGCGCAGGAAGCGCTGGTGCGTCGTTTCGTCAGCTCGCAGTCGCACTCGCTGCAGGCCCAGACCTCGTTTGCCCGCGCCTTCGGCCTGGCCGAGCAGGTGCAGCTGCTGGAAGCCGAGCGCCAGGCGCTGTCGTCGGGTTCGGTCAGCGTCGATGCGATGAAGAAGTCGGTGTCGGTCAGTGAAGCTGCGCAGGCGGCGATCAACGAGCGCCAGGCCGCACAGCCGGAACTGAACGCTGAATCCAAGCAGCACTACGCCGAAGGCCTGGTCTCGCTGCTGTCCTCGGCGGCCGAAGCACAGAAGCTGGGCGGCGAAGCCAGCAACTTCACCGCCGGCATGAAGAACCTGGGCGCGACTCAGCTGGCCACCGTCGGCCGCAAGCTGGCAGCAGGTGCATGGGTGGCCAAGGAATCGCCGGGCTTCATCCAGGGCCTGTACGGTTCGACCAAGTCGGCCGTGACCTTCGCCAAGAAGAGCAAGGTGAAGGTGCCGTCCAACGCTGATTCGATGCTCGACACGCTCTGATCCGAGGCGAATCTCCATGCGTATGACCTACCGTTTGATCGGCCTGGGCCTGGCTGCCACGCTGCTTGCAGCCTGTGGCAAGCAGGACACCCCGGCCGCCGCGCCCGCCAAGGACAAGGCAACCAGTGCACTGGCCAGCAATGCGCCAGTGGAAGCAGCGCCCCTGCGTGGCACGCCGGATTTCGGCGGCACCACCCAGGTCGCGCGCGAAGCCGACGGCATCGGCAGCACCCCGGAACTGGCGGTGCTGGCGGCATTGCAGTCGGCGGTGGCGCAGGTCAACGGCGTACGCGTGGCCAGCCAGATGCAGAGCCTGCGTGCAGGCCTGCATGTGGATGTGGATGACGAACACGTCGGCGATATCCGCGCCGACGCGTTCACCCAGCAGATGATCGCCGGCTCGCAGGGCGCGGTGCTGGGCTATGAAATCTTGTCGCAGGATGAAGTGCGGCAGCTGGACGAGGAAACCATCGCCCGCGTGCGCGCCAGCGACGAAGGCTGGAGCTTCAAGGGCTCGGCGTCGGCCAGTGCCTCCGGCGAAGCCTCGGCCAAGAGCGGTTCGGCCTCGGCCAGCGTCAGGGAAAGCTACGACGAGAAGGTCAGCGTCGATGCCAAGCGTGGCGCCAGTTCGTTCGATTCCGACGTGACCCATCGCCGCATGCGCAGCTACTGGAAGGTGCGCGTGCGCGCACAGATTGCCCAGTACCGCGCGCCGGACGAGCAGGGCAAGCCGAAGATCGTGGTTGCACTGCCGCGCACCAAGGCCGGCAGCTATGCCGTGGGCGACGGCCGCGTGGACGCGGACGAAGTGGCCGATGCGATCCGCGCACGGCTGTCCGACACGCTGACCCAGACCCAGCGCTTCATCGTGCTGGACCGCGAATTCGGCGACGAACTGCAGGCCGAGATCGACCACATCAACAGCGGCAACGTGCGCCTGCAGGACACCGCACGCGTGGGCCAGCAGCTGGCTACCGACCTGATCCTGATCCCGACCATCGAACGCTTCGAGTACCCGCGCAGCGTGCGCAACCTGCGCATGTCCGACCGCCAGGTGACCTCGTACTCCGGTGGCGGCCGCATCACCCTGCGCCTGATCAACGCCACCACCGGCCAGGTGGTGATGTCCGACAGCTTCGACCACCAGCTGGCCTCGACTGGCCCGAGCACCCTGCCGCGCGTGGTCAATGGCCGCAACATGGCCGCGGCGATGATGGAATCGCTGTCCGGCCAGATCGGCACCACCATCGTCACCACGCTGTTCCCGGTGTCGGTGGTTTCGGTGGACGGAGACCAGGTGGTGCTGAGCCAGGGCGGTGACACCGTGCAGGCCGGCCAGCGCTGGCAGGCCGTGCGCCTGGGCGAAGAACTGAAGGACCCGCAGACCGGCCGTTCGCTGGGCCGCAGCGAACACCCGTGCTGCACCATCCGCATCGACCGCGTGGCTGCACAGACCTCGTACGGCACCATCGAAGACGGCGTCGACGCCATGCGCGGCGGCTTCCGTCCGGGCCAGATTGAACTGCGCCAGAAGCTGGGCAGCAAGCCGGCTGCCGCCGCTGCCGCTGCCGGCGCAACGGCCTCGGCTGCACCGGCCGCCGCCGCGCGCCCGGCGGCCAAGCCGAAGCCCAAGCCCGCTGCCGCCCCGGCCGAAGACCCGAACTGGTAACACGCCAAGGCAGCACACAGATGGGGTCAGAGCCCTTTTCCACCGGGAAAGGGAACTGACCCCTTCTTGTTTCCGTCCGTGTCGACCAAGGTCGACACCTACCACAGCGGCGTGTCGACCAAGGTCGACACCTACCACAGCGGCGTGTCGACCAAGGTCGACACCTACCAACAGCGGCGTGCCGACCAAGGTCGACACCCACCAACAGCAGCGGGAACCTGTCGAAGGCGGGGTGGGTCCGGTTGCGGGGGTGTAAGCGCCATGGATGGCGCGCCCAAGCCTCCAGGGACGGATTCACGGCGTCCCCCGCAACCGGACCCACCCCGCCATCCCACGGAATGCCGCTGTTGCTTCAGCTGTTGCTGTTGCCCCGGCTTCGGCAGGTGCAGGGCGCAGCCCTGCCGAACCCCTTACACTCCAGAAGGATTTCCCTGCTGGAGAGAGCAATGAAACGAGTGGTACTGGGCGTGCTGGCCCTGTCGGTGTCGAGCGCACTGATGGCGGCCACCCCGAAATTCGATGGCGCGCGGATCTCCGCCGACGTCAAGGAACTGGCCTCCGACGCCTACGAAGGCCGCTCCCCGGCCACCGCCGGCGAAGAGAAGACCATCGCCTTCCTCAGCAAGCAGTTCGCCGACGCCGGCCTGCAGCCGGGCGGTGACCTCAAGGATGGCAAGCGCCTGTGGACCCAGGCCGTGCCGCTGCGCAAGGGCGACATCGTCGGCGTACCGCAGCTGGCGCTGCACCAGGGCGGCAAGACCGTTGCGCTGGAACAGGGCAAGCAGATCGCCGTGCGCGCGGCCATGAACGGCGCCAGCAACGTCGACATCAGCAAGGCCCCGCTGGTGTTCCTCGGCTACGGCGTGAAGGCCCCGGAGCGCAACTGGGATGACTTCAAGGGCGTGGACCTGAAGGGCAAGATCGCCGTCGTGCTGATCAATGACCCGGACTTCGAGACCGGCCAGGGTGATTTCGACGGCAAGGGCATGACCTACTACGGCCGTTGGACCTACAAGTACGAAGAAGGCGCCCGCCAGGGCGCGCTGGGCGTGCTGATCGTGCACGAGACCGCACCGGCGTCGTACGGCTGGGCCACCGTGGCCGGTTCCAACACCAACACCATGTTCGATGTGGTGCGCGACAACCCGGCCGACAGCCACCCGCTGCTGGAAGGCTGGATCCAGCGCGACCTGGCCGTGGAGCTGTTCCGCTCGGCCGGCCAGGACTTCGAGGCGCTGAAGAAGAAGGCGCAGCAGCGCGACTTCACCCCGGTGCCGCTGACCGGCGCCAGCCTGGACGCGAAGTACGCGGTGAAGACCGAAGTGATCACCTCGCACAACGTGGCCGCACGCCTGGAGGGCAGCAGCCACCCGGACGAGACCATCGTCTACAGCGCGCACTGGGATCACATCGGCGTGGGCGAGCCCGACGCACGTGGCGACCGGATCTTCAATGGCGCTCTGGACAACGCCAGTG
This sequence comes from Stenotrophomonas sp. 96582_Sma, assembly GCF_056480905.1. NCBI lineage: Bacteria > Pseudomonadati > Pseudomonadota > Gammaproteobacteria > Lysobacterales > Lysobacteraceae > Stenotrophomonas > Stenotrophomonas sp. 96582_Sma. The sequence continues at coordinate 471,993 of NZ_CM151122.1, forward strand.
GCACCGCATCGCTGATCGAACTGGCCCGTGGCTTCGCCAAGGCCAAGCGCCCGCAGCGTTCGCTGCTGTTCCTGGCGGTCACCGCCGAGGAAAAGGGCCTTCTGGGTTCGGAGTACTACGCCACCCATCCGCTGTATCCGCTGGAAAAGACCGTGGCGGTGATCAACATGGATGGCATGGCGCCGTTCGGGCCGTCGCGTGATTTCGGCATCTACGGTGCCGCGCGCTTCGAGCTGCTGGACCAGCTGAAGGACGTGGCCAAGGGCTGGGATATCCGCTACACGCCGGACCCGAAGCCGGAAGCGGGCCTGTTCTTCCGCTCCGATCACTTCCCGTTCGCCAAGCGTGGCGTGCCGGCGCTGTCCTGGTCGGCCGGCCAGGACTGGGTGGACGGTGGCGTGGCCGCAGGCAAGAAGGCCTCCGAGGACTACACCGCCAAGCGCTACCACCAGCAGGGCGACGAGTGGCAGCCGGACTGGGTGTTCGCCGGTGCCGCCCGCGACCTGGAGGTGCTGTACACGCTGGGCAACCAGCTGGCCAACTCGCGCAGCTGGCCAAACTGGAGCAAGGACGAATCGTTCCGCGCCGTGCGTGACGCCAGCGCCGACCAGCGCAAATAAGGCAACGCGCCGGGCTTGCCCGGCGCCTCCCGGGTAGTGCCGGCCGCTGGCCGGCAACCTTGTGATGCTTGTGGAGGTCATGGGGAGCCGGCCAGCGGCCGGCTCTACCAGAATGGCTTCCATCCCCGCTTTCCGGCCCTTCGTCGCAACCCGCTTGTTTGCCCGGCGGGCCGCCCTATGCTCGGCTCACCCCCTTCCTCCAAGGCGCCGCCGTGTTCGCCAGCCTCTCTCTCCTGCTTCGTCACCTGCTGGCCTGGGCTGCGGCGCTGTTCGTCGCCGGCATGGTCTGGAGCGGCATCTTCAGCGGCATGAACGATGGCCCCGGCTGGATCTTCGGCCTGCTGGCGATGTTCCTGATGATTTCCGCGCTGGGCAGCGCGATTACCCATGTACGCCGCGTCTGGCTGGTCGCCGGCCGGCTGGATTCGACCACGCTCTCCGGCCGCCAGCGCCGCCAGGTGGAACTGCCGATGGATGCCGGCCAGGCATTCTCGGTGGTGGAAGCGGCCATCGCTGAACTGCCGCGCGTTGAAGACGTGGAAAGTTCGGCCGGCAGCCTGCAGGTGCGGGCCTACGTGCGCCGCGTGGATGCCTGGAACGGCCGCCAGCCATCGCGCTGGAACCTGCCGGCACGGCTGGCGATCAAGCGCAACAGCGTGCTGGCGACGGTCACGCCGGGGCAGGGCACCAGTACCGTCACCCTGTTGTTTGAGCCGGATGCCGGCTGGTGGGCCGACCTGCTGGCACTGGATGAGGGCAGCAACTTCGAGAACGCCGAAGCGGTCACCCGCGCGATCAGCCGCCGTGTTGCCGACCAGCGTCGCGACGAGCAGGCCGCGGCCGAGCAGACCCAGGTGGAAAAGGAGCTGTCGGTGGCCCGGTTGAACCTGCTGCACGCGCAGGTGGAACCGCACTTCCTCTACAACACGCTGGCCAACGCGCAGGTGCTGACCCGCACCGACCCGGCACGTGCTGACCAGATGCTGGGCCACCTGATCCAGTACCTGCGCAGCTCGTTGCCACAGGTGGACGAATCGCTGTCCACGCTGGGCGTGGAGCTGGAGCGTACCCGTGCCTACCTGGAGATCCTGCGTATCCGCATGGGCGCACGGCTGGGGGTGGAGGTGCAGGTACCGAACGAACTGCACGGCGTGCAGCTGCCGGCGATGGCGCTGCAGACGCTGGTGGAGAACGCGATCAAGCATGGCCTGGAACCGAAGCCCGGCGGTGGCACGATCTGGATCCTGGCGCGTGGCTTCGATGACCATGTAACGGTGACGGTGGCCGACGATGGCCTCGGCTTCGGCCAGGGCACCAGCGGTACCGGCATCGGCCTGAAGAACCTGCGCGAGCGCCTGCGCCTGACCTGCGGCGAACAGGCCGGCGTGGCGATCGTCGCCAACTTCCCCAGCGGCGTGGCCGCGACCATGACCCTGCCGCAGTCGAGCAAGGAGCGCAGCCATGCCGCTTGAGGCGCTCATTGCCGAAGACGAGGAACTGCTGCGGCAGTCGCTGGTCGAGCAGCTGGGCCGGTTGTGGCCGGACCTGAAGCTGGTGGCCGAGTGCGAGGATGGCGCCAGTGCGCTGGAACAGCTGGCCGAGAAACAGCCGGACATCGCCTTCCTCGATATCCGCATGCCCGGCATCAGTGGCATTGAAGTGGCCCGTTCGCTGTCCGAACTGAGCCCGCGCACCCAGGTGGTGTTCGTTACCGCCTACGACCAGTACGCCATCGACGCGTTCGAGCAGGGTGCGATGGACTACCTGCTGAAGCCGGTCAGCGATGAGCGCCTGCTGGCCACGCGCGAACGCATCCTGTCGCGGCTGCCATCAACGCGCCAGGACGATGCCGTACTCGAACGCCTGCTTCAGCGCCTGGGGCCGTCGCAGAGGGCGGCAGAGCGCCCGCCCTTGGCCTGGATCACCGCCAGCAACGGCCGCGAGACGCAGCTGATCATGCTGGAAGACGTGGCCTATTTCCGTGCTGACAACAAGTACACCACCGTGATGACCGCGGCCGGTGAGAGCCTGCTGCGCACACCGTTGCGCGAGCTGCTGGAAGTGCTCGATCCGCAGCACTTCCGCCAGATCCATCGCTCGACCATCGTCAACATGAAGGCGGTGGCAGCGGTCAGCCGCGACGATACCGGGCGCGGGGTGCTGCGCCTGCGTGGGCGTACGGAGACGCTGGTGGTCAGCCAACCCTTCATGAGCCTGTTCCGCGGCATGTAGCCGCACCCTGGAGGCACCATGCGCCTGTTCCTGTTTGCCTGCGTTGCTGCGCTGTCGTTGGCCGGCTGCGAGAAGTCCAGCGAAACCTCGATCACCCGTACCAATGCCAACGGCGTGGACACGCTGTACAGCAAACGCACCGTGGTCGATGGCGAGGCGCGGTTCCAGTGCATCGCCAGCAGCAGTGGCCACTGCCACTACGTGGTGCTGGACCCTGCATGCAGCAGCGGGGCCGCGTGTGCCACGCCGCCGTTGCGTCGGTTCGCGGTGGCGGTGGGAAAGACCGAGACGATGCGTGACCTGCCCAGGGGCTTCCACCAATGCGTCAGCCAGGACCCGATAGAACAATGCCACCGTGAGTGATCACGGTGGCATTGTGGGCCCCCCCGCTTCCCTGAAGGATCAGTAGGCAGGTTGCAGTGTCAGGTCGTGGTGGTGCTCGTTCTCACCCACATGGTTCAGGCGGCCGACCAGTTCTGAGTGCTGCTTCATGCGCCCGATCTCGGTCATGATGCGGATGTCCTCATGGCGCAGCTCGCGCTTGGCGGTGACGGCCTGCTTGTAGTCCAGCACTTCCGGGTAGTGCTCGGCCAGGTCCAGTGCCTCGGCCACGTTCTCGACGCTGTCGGCCTTGGAGCTGATGCGGGCGCGGCTGTTGAAGGCCTTCATCCAACGCTCGAAACCGGCGGTGCGGTCGAACATGTTGGCCATGAACCAGATCACGAACAGGATCGAGATCCATGAGCCGAACACCACGACCACGCGGGTGAAGGTGATGTGGTAATCGTCGCGCCACAGGTAGTTGGTGATCAGCCCGAGGATCAGCAGCGAGGCCGCCTGCCAGCCGACGATCGAGGCGATCAGCCATTGGCACTTGGCCTGGGCCAGCACAGCCACTTCATCGCGGATCTGCTGCTCGCTGAGGCTGCGCCAGTGCGCGACCTGTTTTTCGAACGGGCTGCTGTAGAGCTCGTTGTCGCGAAGCAGTAGTCCCAAACCCTTGAACAAAGCAATCATGGCTGGCTCCTTGTGGAACGTGCGTCGATCAGCGTTGGACGGTGTGGCGGGTTCAGTTCTAGCACTTCCAGCGAGCCGTGCAATGGGCGCAATGCCTAGCGGCGTAAGGGTTTTGTCTGAATGGGTGAATGTTGCTGCATCGCAACATCATGGTCGCAGCCTGCGACAGGATGTCGCAGGGTGAAACGTGCTGCGGCTGCACATGAAACCGTGGCTGAGCGCGGAGGCTCGCCGTCGGCGTCGTGATCGCCCAGAATCGGGGCCGACCGCGCAACCTGCGGCCGCTCTTCCGCCTTTCCTGGACCTGTGATGCCGGCTCTGCTGCAGCGACTTTCCCGCCCCGTGACCGCGCCTATCCGGCGCTGGGTACTGGAGGCCTTCCCGCGTGGCCAGAGCGGCATCGATTACGACCACCCGCTGGGAGACCCGGGCTGGTTCGGCCCCGACAGCGTCACCTGGCGCCTGCATGCGGAATTCCCCTCGATGCTGGCCGGTGGCCTGTGTGCGCTGATGCTGCAGACCCTGCACCCGCGCGCGCTGGCCGGCGTCTACGACCACTCCAATTTCCGCCAGGACCTGGTGGGACGCCTGCGCCGCACCACCGCCTTCGTTGCCGGCACCAGCTATGCGCCCCGCGGCGAGGTGGAGGCGCTTGTGGCCAAGGTACGCCGCATCCATGCGCAGATCCGCGGCCAGACCGCGCAGGGGGAGCCCTATGCGGCGGACGATCCGCAGCTGCTGACCTGGGTGCACGTGACCGAAGCCTTCGGTTTCCTGCAGGGCTTCCGTCGTTACGGGCGCGAGGTGCCTGCGCACATCGCCGATCGCTACTACGACGAGTATCGCTGCGTGGCCGAAGCACTGGGTGCGGTGGATGTACCGCGCAGCGAAGCGGAAGTGGCGGCGTACTTCTGCGCGCGGCAGCCGGAACTGCGCGTCGACGAACGCTCGCGCGAAGTGCTGGAGGTGTTGTCCGGCGTGCGCCTGCCGGTACCGGTGCCGGGTCTGTCGCGCGAAGTGTTCCTCGGCGCCGGTGCGGCGCTGCTGCCGGATTGGGCCGAGGGCATGCTGGAACGCAATGCGCGCCAGCGCGCACAGGCTGCAGCGTCGGCGAAGCTGATGCAGGGCATGGCGCCGCTGTTCCGCCGCGCGCTGCCCGATGGCCTCGCCAGCCGCGCCTGCACGCGCGTGGGCGTGCCGGTGGATGTACTGCGCGAGTGGCCCACCGTTCCCCGGTAGGTGCCAACCTTGGTTGGCACGCGTTTCGCGCGGTGTCGCAGAAGCGCCAACCAAGGTTGGCCTCTACCAGAGCGGATTCCGCAGTAGATCCACGCCATGCGTGGATGGGCGTTACCCGGCCGACTTCAACCCACGCAACAGCATCTCCAGCGCCGCCGTCGCCTGCTGCAGGCGCGCGTCGCCATCCTCGCCCTCGGCGATCCAGAACGCGGCCTCGGCCAGGCTGCCGTAGATCAGCGACGCCATCGCCTGCGCATCCACCGGCGCCACCGCACCCTCGGCAATCAGCTGCTCGATCAGGCGCTGCATCGAGTTCACGCAGTGCCGCTGCGATTCCGGTGAGGCGCCACCGAGTACCGCGCGCGCATCGCGCAGCACGATGCGCTGGATCTCCGGCTCCAGTGCCATCTCCAGATAGGCGCGGCAACGCTGCACGAAGCCGTCCCAGGCATCATCCGCGCCATCGCTGATCGCCTGCAGGCGCAGGTCGGTCTCGGCATCGAGCTGGGCGACGACAGCCGCCAGCAGACCCTTCTTGTCGCCGAAGTGGTGGTACAGCGCGCCGCGGGTCAGCCCGGCCTGGGCGGTCAGGTCGTCCATCGAGGTGGCGGCATAGCCATGCGCGCTGAACACCCGGCGGGCGGTGGTCAGCAGGGTGGCGCGGGTTTCTTCCATCTCGGCGCGGGTGCGACGAACCATCCGGAGCTCCTTACATACACAGTGCATGATTATTTACATACGGCACGTATGAATGTAGCCTCTTATTCATACGCTCTGTATGTATTGTCGTGGCGCTCGGTGCGCCAGGCAAGTCGCTGCCCTGGAGATCCTGATGGCCACCCCCTATCGCGACCTGTTCGCTGCCCCCGGCACCGCCGGCCTCGCCCTGGCCGGGCTGCTGGCACGCCTTCCTCTACCGATGACCGGTATCGGCATCATCACCCTGCTGTCCCAGCTGCGCGGCAGCTATGCACTGGCCGGTGCGGTGTCGGCCACCTTCGTGCTGACCTACGCGTTGCTGTCGCCGCAGGTATCGCGCTGGGTCGACCGGCGCGGGCAGGGCAGGGTGCTGCCGTGGGCCACCGCGGCCAGTGCGGCGGGGTTGCTGTTGCTGCTTGCGTGCACGCTGCTGGCCGCGCCGGACTGGACGCTGTTCATTGCGGCGATGCTGGCCGGTTGCATGCCCAGCGTGTCGGCGATGGTGCGCGCGCGCTGGACCGCGATCCATCACGGGCGCCCGCAGCTGCAGACCGCGTATTCGCTGGAGACCGTGTTCGACGAGGTGACCTTCATCGCCGGGCCACCGTTGTCCGTCGGGTTGTCGGTGGCGGTATGGCCGCAGGCCGGCGTGCTGGCCGCCGCCCTGCTGCTGGTGCTCGGGGTGACCGCACTGGTTCTGCAACGCGGTACCGAACCACCGCTGCAGCGCTGCGAAGGCGCAACACCCTCGCGCTCGCTGCTGCGGCAAGCGGAGATCCGCCTGCTGGCGTTGCTGATGCTGGCGATGGGTGTGATTGTCGGTACCGTCGACATCACCAGCGTGGCCTTCGCCGAACAGCGCGGGCAGCCACTGGCTGCCAGTTGGGTGCTGTCGGCCTATGCGCTGGGCAGCTGCGCGGCGGGCCTGCTGTTTGGTGCGCAGAAGCTGCAGATCCCGTTGCCGCGCCTGTTGCTGACCGGAGCAGCGGCCACTGCATTGGCCACGCTACCGCTGCTGTGGGTCGGCAGCCTGCCTGCCCTGGCCGTTGCCGTGCTGCTGGCCGGGGTGTTCTTCGCGCCGACGATGATCGTTGCGATGTCGCTGGTCGAACAGTACGTGCCCGAATCGCGCCTGACCGAAGGCATGACCTGGTTGCTGGCCGGATTGAACATCGGCGTGGCGCTGGGCGCGGCACTGTCCGGGCAGGGTGTCGATGCGGGGGGCGTGCGCAGCGGTTTTGCTGTTGCGCTGGTGGCAGGCGGTGGCGTGCTGCTGTTCGCCGTGCTCGCGCAACGTGCACTGCGCCCGTCTGCCTCGACCACATCCCCTGAAGGAATCGTCCCGTGAGCGCTTCATCGCCTGCGCACGCCGCGACTGTGCCTCGTCATCCGTGGTGGTCGGTTTCCGCCGTCGGCCTCGCCACGTTCTCGGTGGTCACCACCGAAATGCTGCCGGTCGGCCTGCTGACCCCGATCGCCGAAGATCTCGGCGCGTCCACCGGCACCGCCGGCCTGATGATCTCGCTGCCGGCCCTGCTGGCGGCAGTGTTCGCACCGCTGGTGGTGATCGCAGCCGGTGGCATTGATCGCCGTCGCATCCTGTGCGCGCTGCTTGCGCTCCTGCTGGTCGCCAACCTCGCGTCGGCGCTGGCACCGGGCATCGGCTGGCTGTTGGCCGCACGGGTGCTGGTGGGGTTCTGCATGGGCGGCATCTGGGCCATCGCCGGCGGTCTGGCTGCGCGCCTGGTGCCGGCTGACCGCATCGGCCTGGCTACCTCGATCATCTTCGGCGGCGTGGCCGCAGCGTCGGTGCTGGGCGTTCCGTTGGGCGCGCTGATCGGGGATGCATTGGGTTGGCGCAGCGCCTTTGCAGCGATGGCGTTGTTCAGTGCGGCGGTGATGCTGCTGCATCTGCGGGTGGTTCCTGCGTTACCTGTAAGTACATCGGTGCGGCTGCGGCAGTTCGTGCAGCAGCTTGGCCAGCGCGACCTGCGGCGTGGCCTGTGGCTGACCGTGCTGCTGGTGTCCGGGCACTTCATCGCCTTCACCTACGTGCGGCCGCTGCTGACGTCCGTCTCGGGCGTGGAGGCGTCGTGGATCGGTGCACTGTTGTTTGCCTACGGCCTGGCCGGCATCGCCGGCAACTTCATTGCCGGGCCGCTGGCAGCGCGCCATCCGCGCGGTACGTTGCTGGCGATCGCATCGGGCCTGCTGCTGACGCCGCTGCTGTTGCTGTGGCTGGGGGGCACGCCGAGCGGTGGCATTGCGGTGCTGCTGCTATGGGGCCTGGCCTATGGCGGCGTATCGGTGGGCCTGATGAGCTGGATGATGAAGGCGCTGCCGCAGGCCGTGGAGATCGCCACCGCGCTGTACGTTGGTGTGTTCAATGTGGGCATCGCGCTCGGGGCGTGGGGCGGTGGCCGGCTGCTGGATGGCATGGGCCTGCATGCGAATCTGTGGGTTGCCGCGGTGTTGGCTGCGAGCGCTCTGCTGATGGTTGCCACCACCCGCCGGTAGATCCACTCCATGCGTGGATTCCTACCCCGTGCCGACCAAGGTCGGCACCCACCAGAGCCGGGACATGTGCCGACCAAGGTTGGCACCCATCAGAGCGGGGTATTTGCCAACCAAGGTTGGCAGCTACCAGGGCGGGGCATGTGCCAACCAAGGTTGGCAGCTACCGGGAAATGAAACGGGCGCCTTTCGGCGCCCGTTCCGGTTACATCACCACACCTTGACCCGCTTGTCCGGGGCCAGGTACAGCTTCTGGCCTTCCTTCACTTCGAACGCCGGGTACCAGGCGTCGATGTTGCGCACGGTGAGTGCGCGGAACTGGCCCGGTGCATGCACATCGGTCAGCAGCGAGTTGCGCAGCGCCTGCTCGCGGCTCTTGCTGCGCCACGCCTGGGCGAAGCCGAGGAAGAAGCGCTGGTCGGGGGTGAAGCCTTCCAGGGTCTGGCCCGGCTTGCCCTGCAGCGACAGCTGGTAGGCATCGTAGGCGGTACCCAGGCCAGCCACGTCGGCGATGTTCTCGCCCAGGGTCAGCTTGCCGTTCACATGCACGCCCGGGAACGGCTCGTAGCTGCTGAACTGTGCGGCCAGCGCATCACCAGCGGCGTTGAACTGCTTCAGGTCTTCAGCGGTCCACCAGTTGTGCAGCTTGCCGGTCTCGTCGAACAGCGCACCGGCGTTGTCGAAGCCGTGGCTGATCTCGTGGCCGATCACTGCGCCGATGGCGCCGTAGTTCACCGCGTCGTCGGCAGCACCGTCGAAGAACGGCGGCTGCAGGATCGCGGCCGGGAACACCAGGCGGTTCTCCAGCGGCACGTTCATCGCGTTGATGGTCTGCGGCAGCATCGCCCACTCGCTGTGGTCGACCGCCTTGCCCAGCTTGGCGATGTTGCGCTGGTACTCGAACAGTTCGGCGCGCTGCGCATTGCCCAGCGCGTCATCACGGCGGATCTCCAGGCCGGTGTAATCACGCCACTTTTCCGGGTAACCCATGCCCACGGTCAGGCCGGCCACCTTGGCCTTGGCGCTGGCCTTGGTCTGCGGCGACATCCACGCGAGCGCGTCGATGCGCTTGGCGAAGGCGGCGATGATGTTCTTCGCCATCTCGTCCGCGCGTTCCTTGGTCTTGGCGTCGAAGTGCTTCTCGACGTAACGCTTGCCGATCGCTTCGCCGATGGCATGGTTGGCGTCGTCCACTGCACGCTTCCAGCGGTCGCTCTGCTGCGGGGTGCCGCTCAGCGCGGTGCCATGGAAGGCGAAGCGGGCATCGGCGAACTTCTTCGGCAGGTAGGCAGCGGCGCGGTCCAGCGCGTGGAAGGCCAGGTAATCCTTCCAGACATCCAGCGGCTCGGTGGCGACCAGCTTGGACAGGCCGGCCACGGCCTTGGGTTGCCAGACGATGAAGTCCTGCTGCTTGCCCAGCGCAGCCGCGTCGAGGAAGGCGTTCCAGTCCATGCCCGGTGCCTTGGCATTGAAGTCGGCCTGGGTCCAGGGGTTGGCACCCTTGGTCACGTCGTTGGTTTCTTCCTGGGTGGCGTGTGCCTGCGCGATCTTGGTCTCCAGCGCGAGGATGCGCTGCGCCTTGCCGGCCGGGTCGGCAACGCCGGCCAGCTGCAGCATCTGTGCGATGTAGGCCTGGTACTGCTTGCGCAGTTCGGCCATGCGGCCACCCCCCAGATAGAAATCGCGGTCGGGCATGCCCAGGCCGCCCTGCACCAGGTAGGGTGCGTTGCGGTCCGGCTGCAGCAGGTCCACCGACACCCACAGGCCGAACAGGCGGTCGGTGTAGAAGTTGGTCGCATTGAGCAGGTCGACGTCGGCGCGCATCTCGCCGCCCAGGGCTCGGGCCAACCCGGCCTTGTCGGCGATCGCATCGATGGCCTTCAGCTGCGGCTGCACCGGCGCGATGCCGTGCTGCTCGATGCCGGCTTCGTCCATGTAGGCGGCGTAGTAGTCGCCGATCAGCTTGTCGTCACCGCTGGCCTGGGTGTTGCCGGCGGCGCCTTCGAGAATGGCGCGGGTGTCGGCCAGGGTCTTCTCGGCGATGACGTTGAAGCTGCCGAAGCGCGAGCGGTCGGCCGGGATCTCGGTGTTCTTCACCCAGGTGCCGTTGGCGAAGCCGAAGAAATCATCGCCGGCGTTGATGCTGCGGTCCATGCCGCTGGCATCGAAGCCGAAGCTGCCCAGCATCGGCTTGGCGGCCGCAGGTGCGGCATCGGCAGGCGCGGCGGTGCCGGCAGCCGGATCGGCCGGGCGGTCGCAGGCGGCCAGGGACAGGCTGGCAACGATGGCCAGTGCCAGGGTGGGACGGCGCAGCTTGGACATGGACTTCTCTTGCAGCGGAAAACCCCAAGTCTAATCCGCTCCGCCCCGGCTGGCCCTCCCGTAGTGCCGCCCGCCCTGTGCGGGATCTGGCTGAACGCGCGGAAGCGATCTTCACGCCGTCACCGGTGTGGTGCATGCTGGCCTCAGGAGCCCTGCGCGGACACGGGGAGGTGGCCATGCAGGGGCGGGTCAGGCGTCAAGAATGGCGTCCGCCGGCCGTTGAGGTCGGGGATGTGGAGGATTCGTTCGCGCATGAAGCCAGCCGACTGCACAAGGAAGACCAACCGATGCCCGCGCTGAAACGGGCGTTGGCCCGGCCGCTGCGCGCCATTACCTGGGGCGGGGTGTTGCTGGGCATTCTGCTGGTGGCCGGGTTGACCACCATGTTGGCCAACGACCATCACCGCCGGCTGGAGGCCGCACAGCGCCAGAGCCGTGCACTGGCGGTGGGCAGCGAGCGCCTGCTGGCGCTGGAGCTGCGCAACCTGGAGCGGGCGATGTCCGGCATCGCCGCCGATGCCGTTGAAGTGTTCCGCAGCGTGCCCGCGCAGGCGCCGGCGCTGCTTGATGCCTCCATCGGCGGCGTGCTGCGCCGGCATGCCGAGCTGCACAGCATCGTGGTGCTGGACAGCTATGGCCGCGCCCTGACGGCCGGCAAAGGTGACCTGAACCTGCCGCTGTGGACCGATCCGCAACGCCGTGGCCAGGGCAGCGCGCTGTACATCGGCCCGCCGCAGCGTGCCAGCGACGACGGCTGGGTGGTGCCGCTGGCGCTGCCGATGGCCGGCGACCGCTGGCTGCTGGCACGGCTGCGCTGCGGCGAACTGCAGCGCATCATCGGTGGCCTCGATGTCGGTCCGAACGGACTGGTCTCGATCAGCGATGCCGAAGGTTACATGCTGGCCCGCGTGCCGGACCCGCATGGTACGGTCGGCCGTCGCTACGACCTGCCGCGCCGCGATCTGCTCGGCAAGCAGGCGGTGGTCGAGCTGGGCAGCCTGCCGGGCGCGGTGGATGGCGTGCCCCGCATCATCACCATCAGCACGCTGGAGCGCAGCCCGCTGGCGGTGCAGGTCGGGTTGGCCGATGAGGACGTGCTGGCACCCTGGTGGCCCTACCTGCAGGCGTCAGTAGCGATCGTGCTGGCCTACGTCGGGGTGCTGCTGGTCCTGCTGTACGCGGTGCGCCGCAGCACCCGCCGCCAGCAGTCGATGGCGGAGGAACTGAAGACCGGGCATGCCGAACTGCGCCTGGCCCACCAGGTCGGGCGCGTCTGCACCTGGTACGTGGACGAGGATGCCGCACTGTTGCGCTGGTCACCGCTGGCGCGTGAAATCTTCGGCGTGCAGACCGATGCGCTGCCGGTGGCCGATTTCTTCGCGCGCGTGCATCGTGATGATGCGGCGCGCCTGCAGCAGGCCTTCGACCAGGCCTTCGCCGGTGGCGCGGTGCTCGACCAGGTGTTCCGCCTGGTACTGCCCGGAGGCGCAGTGCGCTGGGTGGGCGCACGCGGGCAGCGGGTGGAGGTGGCCGACAGCGAGCGCCGCATGATCGGTGCCCTGACCGACCTGAGCGAACGCTACCAGGCCCGCGAGCAGATGAGCGAAGTGGAACGCCGCTTCCGCCTGTTGTTCGACCGCAATCCAGCACCGTTCTGGGTGTTCGATCCGGATACGCTGCGCTTCATCGAGGTCAACGATGCCGCCGTGCGCCAGTACGGCTACAGCCGCGAGGAATTCCTGGCGATGAGCATCCTCGACATCCGCCCGCGCGAAGGCTGGGACGAGGTGAAGGGTGCGATCGCCAAGGCCCGTGTCGGCGAGCTGCAGGATGCCACCGTGCGCCTGCACCGGCGCAAGGACGGCAGTGTGTTCGAAGTGCGCGCACACCTGTCCAGGCTCGATTTCGATGGCCAGCCCGCCTGCCTGGTGCTGGCCGAGGATGTGAGCGAACGGCTGGCCTACGAGCGCGACCTGGCCTACCAGGCGCGGCACAACCCGGCCACCGGCCTGCTCAACGTGCGCGCGCTGACCGAACAGCTGGACGAGCACGATGCGGGCTACACCATTGCGTTCGTGCAGTTGCGCGGCCTGCAGCTGGTGGCCGACACGCTGGGCCGCGAGATCGGCGATGCGGTGCTGCAGTCGATGGCGACCCGGCTTGGTGGCCTGGGCGCGCGCTGCGGCACGCTGGCGTTCCAGCCGGCGGAGGACTTCGTGTTCGCCATCGGTGCCGAGCACGATACCCAGCGCGTGCTGGACGACCTGCTGCAGATCGTGTCGGCGCCGATGCGCGGCAAGGATTCGCTGCACCAGTTCGAGCCGCGCATCGGCGTGGCCGTGCACATTGCCGGCGACGGCCACAGCGCCGAGCAGGTGATCGGCATGGCCGCACAGGCCGCGCATGCCGCGCGCGCCGAAGGCAATGTGGTGGTCTGGTTCGACGCGGCGGTGACCACGCGGTTGGCCGATCGCCTGCGCCTGGCCGGACGCATCCACGCCGCCATCGACAACGAGTTCCAGCTGTATTTCCAGCCGATCCGGCACGCCAGCGATGGCAGTCCGGCCGCGCTGGAGGCCCTGCTGCGCTGGCCGCAGGCCGATGGCAGCTTCATCCCGCCCAACGAGTTCATCCAGCTGTGTGAGGACACCGGGCTGATCCTGGCACTGGGGCGCTGGGTGATCCGTGCGGCGGCGAAGGCGCAGCGCCGGCTGGTCGAGGCCGGTTGGGGCGAGCTGCCGATCGCGGTCAATGTATCGGCGGTGCAGTTCTTCAACAGCGATCTGGTGGCCGAGTTCACCCGCGCGCAGCAGGAGTTCGGCCTGGCCCGCGGCGCGCTGCACGTGGAGCTGACCGAGAGCAGCCTGATGCGCAAGCCGGCGCAGGCGATGCAGACCATGCAACGCCTGCACGAGCAGGGCATCAGCGTGTCGCTGGATGACTTCGGTACCGGCTATTCCAGCATGTCCTACCTGCAGCACCTGCCATTGGACATCCTGAAGATCGACCGCAGCTTCGTCGCCGACGTGGAAACCAATCCGCGCAATGCCTCGATCTGCCGCGCGCTGCTGTCGCTGGGCCACAGCATGGGGCTGACCATCATCGCCGAAGGCGTGGAGACGCCCGGACAGCTGGACTGGCTGGCTGCGCACGGCTGCGACCAGGTGCAGGGTTACCTGCTTGGGCGGCCGGCGCCGCTGGAACGGATCATCGAGGCGCTGGATGAGGTTGCCGCCTAAGTGGTAGTGCCGGCCGCTGGCCGGCATTCGCCCAGGACCGGGATGTGTCTGATTGCCGGCCAGCGGCCGGCACTACCGGCAAACGCCAGATTCGGCTACACCCCGGCCTCCACCAGATGGTCGATGAAACTGCGTACCTTCGGTGCCAGGTGGCTGCGGCTGGTATAGACCGCGAAGATGCCGATCGGCGAGGCCTCCCACTCGGGCAGAACGCGCACCAGGCGGCCATCGGCCAGTGCGTCTTCCAGCAGGAAATCCGGTTGCAGGATCACGCCCATGCCGGCGATTGCTGCTTCGCGCAGCACGTCGCCGTTGTTGGCGTGCAGCAGGCTGCTCACCGCCACCTTCACTTCGCCGCCGGGCCCCTGCAGCGGCCAGTTGTTGCCGGCGGCCCAGTAGCTGTAGCTCAGGCACGCGTGTGCCTGCAGGTCCTGCGGCGTCTGTGGGGTGCCGCGTGCGGCCAGGTAGGACGGCGCGGCGCACAGGCTCACCCGCGATTCGCCCAGACGTCGCGCGATCAACGTCGGCCCCGGCTCGCGGGTGATGCGGATGGCGACGTCGTAGCCTTCCTCGACCATGTCCACCAGCCGGTCGGACAGGGCCAGGTCCAGTTCCACCTGCGGGAAGCGTTCGCGGTAGCTGGCCAGCAGCGGGCCGAGGCGGGCGATGCCCCAACTGACCGGTGCGTTGATGCGCAGCGTGCCGGAGGGCTCCAGCGCCTGCGCGCCGATGCTGGCCTCCAGCGCGTCGAACTCGGCCAGCAGGCGCACGCACTGGGCGTAGTAGGCGGCACCGGCACTGGTCGGGCTGACCCGGCGCGTGGTGCGGTGGAGCAGGCGGGTGGACAGGCGCTTTTCCAGCGCGGCGACCTGGCGGGTGACGCCGGCAGTGGACATATCCAGGGCCTGGGCGGCGGCACTGAAGCCGTTGCGCTCGACCACCGCCACGAACACGCGCATCGCCTCGAGGGTGTCCATTGTTGCGCCTTTTGAAATAAATACGGTCAATCCATCGTATTTATTGGTCCACGAAGGCGCAATAACCTGTGCCCACTCCCTTCAAGGTGTTTCCCCATGCACACCACGACCGCTCCTGTTTCGCCGCTGGCCCCGTACGGCGCCACCCTGCTGCGCCTGGCCCTGGGCGTGCTGTTCCTGGTCCATGCGCTGATCAAGCTGCTGGTATTCACCCCGGCCGGCACGGCGGCGTTCTTCGAGTCGCTGGGCCTGCCCGGCGTGCTCGGCTACCTCACCATCGGCGTCGAGCTGGTGATCACCGTCGCGCTCCTGCTGGGCATCTACGCACGCTGGGTGGGCCTGGTCGGTGTGCCGCTGCTGCTGGGCACCATCGTCACCGTGCACGGCGCCAACGGCTTCGGTTTCGCCAATGCCGGCGGCGGCTGGGAATACCCGGCGTTCTGGGCACTGGCGCTGGTAGTGCTGTTCCTGGTCGGCGATGGCAAGTGGACCCTGCGTTCGCGCTGATCGCCGCCTGACCCTGCAACTGGAGAATTCCATGTCCCGCCTGCCTTCGCTGTACATCTCGCATGGTTCGCCGATGACCGCCCTGCATCCGGGCCAGGTTGGCGTGCGCCTGGCCGAGCTGGCGCGCGATCTGCCGACGCCACGCGCCATCGTGATGGCCTCGGCGCACTGGCTGGGCCGGCAGCCGCTGGTCGGCGCGCATCCGCAGCCGCCGACCATCCATGACTTCGGCGGCTTCCCGCGCGCGATGTTTGAACTGCAGTACCCGGCGCCGGGCGATCCGGCGCTGGCCGAAGAGGTGGCCGGCCGCATCACCGCCGCTGGCCTGCCGGTGGCACTCGACCCGCAGCGTGGCCTCGACCACGGTGCCTGGGTGCCGCTGCGGCTGCTGCGCCCGCAGGCCGACATCCCGGTGGTGCCGGTGTCGATCCAGCCGATGCTCGGCCCCGAGCACCAGTTCGCGCTCGGCCGCGCGCTGGCGCCACTGCGCGAGCAGGGCGTGCTGCTGGTCGGCTCGGGCAGCATCACCCACAACCTGCACGACTGGGGCGACTACCAGGACGGCAAGGAAGCGCCGTACGTGCGGCCCTTCATCGAGTGGGTGGAGCAGCGTCTGGCCGCCAATGACCGCCAGGCCCTGTTGGATTACCGCAGGCAGGCGCCATTCGCCGAACGTGCGCACCCGACCGACGAGCACCTGCTGCCGCTGTTCTTCGCGATGGGCGCGGCCGGCGAGGGCGGCTTCGGTGCACGCCGCATCGACGCCGGTATCGATGCCGGCTTCCTCGCCATGGATCTGTACCGCTTCGACGGGGCATGAGCCGGGGCTGACGCGCGGCGGCCCCGGCCGTCGCGGTCATGGCCGCATGTGGTAGTTTTTTCCGGGTTTCCGGCGCTGGCTTGCGAGCCTCCCCGCGCGCCGCTTCCTGGAAGAAGCATGCATACCATTGAAGTCGTCCTGGCGATGCTGGTGGCCGTTGTCGCCAGCGGCTACCTGGTTCGTGTCCTGCCGTTCTCGTTGCCGCTGCCGCTGGTGCAGATCGGCCTGGGTGCGGTCATCGCCGGCGTGTTCAACCGCGGCCACGCGCTGGAGCCGGAGGTGTTCTTCCTGCTGTTCCTGCCGCCGCTGCTGTTCCTGGATGGCTGGCGTATTCCCAAGCAGGGCCTGTTCCGCGACAAGGGCGCGATCCTCGAGCTGGCGTTCGGCCTGGTGGTGTTCACCGTCATCGGCGCTGGCTTCCTCATCCACTGGCTGATTCCGGTGATGCCGCTGGCGGTGTGCTTCGCGCTGGCGGCCATCGTGTCGCCGACCGACCCGGTGGCGGTCGGGGCCATCGCTTCCAAGGCGCCGATTCCCAAGCGCCTGATGCACATCCTTGAGGGCGAGTCGCTGCTGAACGATGCCTCGGGCCTGGTCTGCTTCCGCTTCGCGGTGGCGGCAGTGATGACCGGCACCTTCTCGCTGGCCACGGCCTCGCTGACCTTCGTATGGGTGGCGGTGGCCGGCCTTGCTGTGGGCGTGGCAGTGACGCTGGGTGTGTCCACCTTCCAGCGCTGGCTGTGGCGCCGCTTCGGCGAAGAGCCGGGCGCGGCGATGCTGGTCAACCTGCTCATTCCGTTCGCGGCCTACCTGCTGGCCGAAGAGATCCATGCCTCGGGCATCCTCGCCGCGGTCGCCGCCGGTATCGCGATGAGCTATGTCGAGCTGACCGGACGCGTCTCCGGCAGCATGCGCGTGCAGCGCGCCGGGGTCTGGAACATGCTGCAGTTCAGCTTCAACGGCATCATGTTCGTGCTGCTGGGCGAGCAGCTGCCGGGCATCGTCGAACGCGCCACCACCACCATGAACGAGACCGGCCACCAGAGTGCGTGGTGGCTGCTGGTGTATGTGGTGGTGATCAATCTGGCACTGGTCGTGCTGCGCCTGCTGTGGGTGTGGCTGTCGCTGCGCTGGAACCTGCTGCGCGCGCGCCGTCGCGGCCTGGAGCGGGGCGAGGCGCCGAACTGGCGCATTGTGGTGGCGACCTCGGTGGCCGGCGTGCGCGGTGCGATTACCCTGGCCGGCGTGTTGACCCTGCCGCTGTTCCTGCCCGACGGCAGTGCGTTCCCGGCGCGTGACCTGGTGATCTTCCTGGCCGCGTCGGTGATCCTGTTCTCGCTGCTGGGCGCCAGCATCGCACTGCCGCGGCTGTTGAAAGGCCTGCAGCTGCCGTCCGATTCGGGTGAGCGCAAGGAAGAGGATCTGGCGCGCCGGCTGTCGTCGAAGGCCGCACTGGCCGGGGTCGAGCGCATGCGCCAGCAGATGGTGATGAACCAGAACACCGAGAACGTGCAGCTGTACAACGATGCCGCCTCGCGGGTCAGCCTGCTGTACCAGCGCCACCTGGAGAAGGACAGCGACGGGCCCGACGTGGACCCGGAGAAGGTGCGGCGCATGGAACTGGGTTACCGCCAGCTGCGCAGCGCCGGCCTCAATGCCGAGCGCGAGGAGCTGTTCCGGCTGACCCGGCGCGGGGTGATCTCCGATGAGATCTCGCGACGCCTGATCCGCAACCTGGACCTGCTGGAATCGCGCAAGCGCGAATGACGCCGAATGTAGAGTCGAGCCATGCTCGACTGCTCTTGCCCCAGGCGTCATGAACCCGGAACGGAAAGCAGTCGAGCATGGCTCGACTCTACACAAGCCGGTTATTCCGGCTTCGTTTCCAGGAAATACGCCTCGACCTTGCCCTTGACCTTGATCGTCATCGGGTTGCCGCGGCGGTCGCGGGCCTTGCCGGCCTGCACGCGGATCCAGCCTTCGCTGACCGAGTATTCCTCGACGTTGTCGCGCTCGACGTCGTTGAAACGCACGCCAACGCCGCGCTCCAGCGCCTGCGCATCATGGAAGGGGCTGGCCGGGTTGATCGCCAGGTGGTCGGGAGGGGTATCGCTCATCGCTTCATTCACAGTGACGGCCACCAAGGCCGGCTTCAGCGGCACAGGATAAACCGTAGAATGCCGGCCTGCCCCAGAGGAAGTTCCGCCATGCCCGACAACAGCGACTATTTCGACTTCGAGGAAGACATCCACGACTTCGACGAAGACGGCTTCGAGGCGCGGGTCTGGAACCTGCTGGTGCTGATCAACCCGGGCGACGAAGAGCTGGCCCTGCAGCAGTTCAACCGCTGGCGCGAGCACCTGTCCGAGGACGGGCAGCCGCTGGAAGCGGACAGCGACTGGCTGCCGGCGCTGTTCACGGCCATTGCCTGGCAGTCCGGTTTCGAGGTGGAACGAGATGACCTGGAATCGCTGCAGTCGGCGGTGAACGAGCTGTCGGCGCGCTTCAACCTGCAGCTGGACTGGGGCGGCGACCTGGACGACGAGGACTTCGCCGAAGACCTGGACGGCGTGCAGCTGATGTCCACCGCCTTCGACCGCCTGCGCGAGCACAATTACACGCTGTGGAGCGTGGATGCCGGCAGCGACGGCTTCACCGGCGTGATGGCGCTGACCCGCGACGACGACGCGATGCTGGCGTTGTGCTCGCTGCTGAACGTGGAAATCCGGCTGGGCAGCGACCCGTTCTGAGATTGATCGGTAGCGCCGGGCCATGCCCGGCGCTCCCATCTACGGCCGGTACTGCGCCCTGGCGTTGGCGATCACCGCTTTGACCAGCGCGCGGTCGGTGTGCCTTGAGATCGCCTGCGCGCCGAGCGCGATCGCCTGCGTACGCAGCTCGGCGGTGACGTCGTAGTGGGCGCCGCTGGCCTTGTTCTGGAAGGCCCGCGGGGGAATGCCGAGCTGCGCCGCCATCGCGTGCAGCTCGGCCAGGGTGTCGGCCATCAGGTGCGCCCAGCGCTGTCCACGCCAGGGATGCACCGCGTCATCGACGTAGACCGTCACCGCCGCGGCCGGTTCAGGCCTGCGGCTTGCTGTCGCTGTCAGCGGCCGGAGCGGCCGGAGCGGCCTCGGCAGCGGCTTCTTCGGCCACGTCGCCCTCGGCGGCTTCGCCTTCCTCGCCCTCAGCAGCGTCGACGCCTTCGAACTCGGCGACCAGCTTGTCCAGGTACTCGTCAGCGGTCTGCTCGGATTCGGCGGCCAGGGTGTCCAGCAGCTTCTGCAGCAGTTCGGAGTACTCCAGGTTGACCTTGCGGCCTTCCTTCTCCTGCACGTTGGCCAGGTGCTTGAGCATGGCCAGCATCGGCACCGGGTTCTCGGCATTGCCCATGGTCTGGCCGCCGATGGCCAGCAGCCACTCACGGCCCTGCAGGCCGATGGCCGCAACCACCTGGCCGTCTTCGTTGGTCAGCACGGCATGGTTCTGCACCTGCTGCTGCGCGTTCAGGCGGAGGAACGGGCGCTTGGCCTGCTGCTTCTTGCGCTTGTCGCGCTTGGCCTTGGAGTTCTGGGACATGGGGTGGGGTCACCTGGAAACGGAAAGACCGCCATTGTAGCGGGTGCGCCGGGTCATGCCCCTGGTGGGTGCGGACCTTGGTCCGCACGCTTTTCCGGATGTGCGGACCAAGGTCCGCACCTACCGTTTACTTTGCCGGACCCTGCGCGGCCTGCACGTCCGGGTCGGCGGCGGGGGCCGACAGCCCCACCTGCGGGCCGGCACCGGCCAGGGCGGCTGCTTCGGCGGCCTGGGTCATCACCACGATGCTGATGCGGCGGTTGATCGGATTCTGCGGGTCGGCCTTGTCGAACAGCACCGACGAAGACAGGCCGACCACGCGGGTGATCTTGCTGTCCTCCAGGCCGCCGTCCACCAGTGCGCGCCGTGCGGCGTTGGCACGATCGGCGCTTAGTTCCCAGTTGCCGTAGCCGCGCGCGGCCGAATAGGCGGTGATGTCGGTGTGGCCGGTCAGGCTTATCCGGTTCGGCACGTGGTTCAGGTAATTGGCCAGCTCGTGCAGGATCTGCTGCGTGTACGGCTTCAGCGTGGCGCTGCCGAGGTCGAACATCGGCCGGTTCTGCTTGTCCACGATCTGGATGCGCAGGCCTTCCGGGGTCAGGTCCAGCAGCAGCTGGTCCTTGAACGGCTCCAGCGCCTGGCTCTTGCTGATCGCCTCCTGCAGTTCCTTCATCAGCGCTTCCAGCTGCTGCTTGTCGCGCTGCTGCTGGTCCACCGGCTGCGGCACCGCTTCCTTCTGGTTCTGGAAGGGATCGTTGCTGCTGCCCCGCGAGATGTCGGTGGCGCCACCGAGCTTGATCATCGAGGTGCTGGCGCCACCCGGGCCGGCCATGCCGGGCGCCGGCGTGGTGTTCTGCCCGCTCAGCGGGCTGGGGTTGCGGAAGTACTCGGAAATGGCCGCGCGGTCGTTCTTGTTGGTGGTGGCCATCAGCCACAGCACCAGGAAGAACGCCATCATCGCGGTCACGAAGTCGGCATAGGCCACCTTCCACGAACCGCCATGATGGGCGGCGTGGCCGGCCTTCTTGACCCGGCGGACGATGACGGTGGGCTTGGTCTCGGCCATGGCTTACTTGACCGTCTTCAGGTGCTGCTCGAAATCGGAGAAGGCCGGGCGCACGTTCGACGGCAGCGTCTTGCGGGCGAATTCCAGCGCGATCTTCGGGTTGTAGCCACGCAGACAGGCCAGCAGCGCGGTCTTCACCGATTCGTAGATGCGGCTGTCCTGCTCGGCGCGCGCTTCCATGGCGGCTGCCATCGGGCCGACGAAGCCATAGCCCAGCAGGATGCCCAGGAAGGTACCGACCAGCGCGCCGGCCACATGGCCGCCGACCTCGACGATATCCCCGCCGATCGAACCCATGGTGATGACGATGCCGAGCACCGCCGCGACGATGCCGAAACCGGGCAGTCCGTCGGCGACCTTGGTCAGCACCTGCGACGGCGCCATGGCCTCGGCGTGGTGCTTTTCCAGCTCCAGTTCCAGCAGCGGCTCCAGCTCGTGTGGCTCGATGTTGCTGCCGATCATCAGGCGCAGGCAGTCGGTGATGAAGTCGATCAGGTGGTGGTCGGCCTGCACCTTGGGGTAGTTGCCGAACAGCGCGCTTTCGGCCGGGCGCTCGACGTGGTCTTCCAGCGCCATGAAGCCTTCGCGGCGGGCCTTGTTGAGCAGTTCGTAGAGCAGGCTGAGCACATCGATGTAGTCCTGCTGCTTGTAGCGCGGGCCCTTGAACACGCCGACCATGGCCTGCAGGGTCTGCTTGACCGTCTTGGCCGGGGTGCCGACCAGGAAGGCGCCGAGCGCGGCGCCACCGATGATGACCAGCTCGTAGGGCTGCCAGAGGGCACCCAGGCGGCCGTGGGCACCGAGATAGCCCCCGATCACGCTGACGATGACGACCAGGAATCCAACGATGATGAGCATGGGGCGACGCAAGGAGAGGGGATATCTCCTTGTCGGCCCGTCGCCCGGTTTTCTGAAGAGGGAATTCTGTGAAATCGGTCAGCGGGGTGTTTCAGCCCGCCACGCCGCTTTCGGCGCCGCCACGCTGCAACGGGTCGGGCCAGGGCTCGCCATTGCCGGTGAACGAAAGTGAGACGGAGTTCAGGCAGTGGCGCTCGTAGGTGGGCGGCGGGCCGTCCGGGAATACGTGGCCCAGATGGCTGCCACAGCGCGCACAGGTGATCTCGGTGCGGACCATGCCGTGGCTGGTATCGCGGATTTCGCGCACGTGTGCCGGGTCGAACGGGGCGAAGAAGCTCGGCCAACCGGTGCCGGAATCGAACTTGGTGCTGGAGCGGAACAGCGGCAGCGCGCACAGCCGGCAGCAGTAGACGCCCTCGCGCTTGTTGTCGAGGAACACGCCGCAGAACGGCGCCTCGGTACCGTGCTGCAGCAGCACGCGGCGCTCTTCACTGCTGAGGCCGGCGATCAGCGCCTCGGTCTGGGTGGCGGTGGGGGGCGTCAGGTCGAAGGCAGTCATGGCGGCGCTCCGTGGGGTTGATGGCCTGGGGATGGCGGAAAACGTGGGGGTGCCGGCGCGCGCTTGCAAGTGTGATGGCCGTTCATGGCCGGCACACAGGTGCAGGCGCAAGGTGAATGTGATCCACGCCGGAGCGTGACATGAAACCGACCCTTTCCCTGCTGTTGATGGCCCTGTTGCCCCTGGTCGCGCAGGCCCAGGTACCGACGTCGTCGAGCCCGACCGCCACCCGCAGTGCCACCACCGTGGCACCGCAGCCGGTGATGCCGCCGCCGCAGGCCGCTCGCCCGCAGCCGCAGGTCCTGCCGTCGCCGCAGCCGGCGCAGCCGATCAGGTCCACCGGCCCCGCCCAGATCGCGCCCACCCCGGCGCCGAAGCCGGCCGACAAGGTGTACGACCGCAATGGCCGCATCGTCCCCGGGGTACGCCCGGCCGGTCCGAACCGCGTGTTCGATTCGCGTACCGGCCGCTATTACGACAGCGTGCCGGCCGGCGATGGCCAGCAGATCAAGCGCTGATCTCGGGTGCCAAACGAGGTTGGCAGCTAGCGCACGCTGTCCGGCCTGAACGCACGAAAACAACCCGCTGCAGATCACTGCTTTTTCGCCTGCGATTAACCGTTCCGGGACCAACGTGACCGTGCGCCGGCATTCCGCCGCCGCATGTCCTTCGTCCACTGGATCGCGATCATGAAAAACCAGCAGAACCGTCATCCCGGCAAGGAACCGCAGGGCCGCAACCCGCAGCAACAGCAGCAACAGCAACAGATGGACCCGCAGCAGCCGCACAAGGGCGGCAAGCAGCAGGAACAGCGCTCGCAGAAGCATCCGCAGCAGCGCTGACGGACCCGGGGGTCAGAGCCCGCTGCACGGGATCTGGCCCCACTACCGTTCCGGACTCAATCCGGAATCGGCAGGCTCAGCGTCTCCTTCACCTCTTCCATCACGATGTAGCTCTTCGACTCACGTACGTGCGGCAGTGTCAGCAGCGTGCTGCCGAGCAGCTTGCGGTAGGACGCCATCTCGCTGATCCGCGCCTTCAGCAGGTAATCGAAGTCGCCCGAGACCAGATGGCACTCCAGCACGTTGGGCAGCTTCAGCGCCGCGCGCCGGAACTCCTCGAAGATGTCGCCGGACTTGTAGGCCAGGCTGATTTCCACGAAGACCAGCAGGCTGGCCTTTACCGCCGCCGGGTCCAGGTGAGCGTGATAACCGGTGATCACTGCTTCGCGTTCTAGGCGGCGCACCCGTTCGGTGCACGGGGTGGTCGACAGCCCGACCCGTTCACCCAGTTCGGTGAAGGAGATACGGCCCTCGGCCTGCAGGATGCGCAGGATCTTGCGGTCTATCTTGTCCAGTTCACGGGTACGTGTGGCCATGGCCGTCAACCTTGGGGAATGAATTGCAGGAGAACATCCTGCCGGTTGATCGCAAATCAGGCAAATCAACTGGTATTGGCTGTCTATACTTCCCCAATTATGGTCCCGGCACGCTCCAGTGCAGGGAATGATCGGGTTGGAGAAGTCCCATGCGAGTCCTAGTCCTCGGCAGCGGCGTGATCGGCACCACCAGTGCCTGGTACCTGCGACAGGCCGGGTTTGAAGTCACGGTCATCGACCGTCAGCCCGGCCCGGCGCTGGAAACCAGCTTCGCCAATGCCGGCCAGCTGTCGTTCGGCTACACCTCGCCGTGGGCCGCCCCGGGCGTGCCGAAGAAGGCCATCGGTTGGCTGTTCGAAAAGCACGCGCCGCTGGCGATCAAGCCGGGCATGGACCTGGCCCAGTACCGCTGGCTGTGGCAGATGCTGCGCAACTGCACCCACGAGCGCTACGCGATCAACAAGGCGCGCATGGTGCGCATGTCCGAGTACAGCCGCGACTGCCTGAACGAGCTGCGCGCGCAGATCGGCATCGAGTTCGAAGGCCGCGACCTGGGCACCACCCAGCTGTTCCGCACCCAGCAGCAGCTGGATGCCTCGGCGCAGGACATCGAGATCCTGGCCCAGTACGGCGTGCCGTACGAGGTACTGGACCGCGCCGGCATCATCCAGGCCGAACCGGCCCTGGCCCATGTCGATGGCCTGGTCGGCGCGCTGCGCCTGCCGCGTGACCAGACCGGCGACTGCCAGCTGTTCACCCGCCGCTTGGCGCAGATGTGCGTGGATGCCGGTGTCGAGTTCCGTTTCGACCAGGACATCACCGGCCTGGAGTTCGATGGCGATCGCATCACCGGCGTACGCATCGATGGCAAGCTGGAAACCGCCGACCGCTTCGTGGTCGCACTCGGCAGCTATTCGCCGGCGCTGGTCGCATCGCTGGGCATGCGCCTGCCGGTGTATCCGCTGAAGGGCTACTCGCTGACCCTGCCGATCACCGACCCGGCGATGGCGCCGACCTCGACCATCCTCGATGAGAGCTACAAGGTGGCGGTCACCCGTTTCGACGACCGCATCCGCGTCGGTGGCATGGCCGAAGTGGCCGGCTTCGACCTGTCGCTGTCGCAGCGCCGTCGCGAGACCCTGGAGCTGGTGGTCAGCGATCTCTACCCGAAGGGCGGCGACCTGTCGCGCGCGCAGTTCTGGACCGGCCTGCGCCCGGCCACGCCGGACGGTACGCCGGTGATCGGCGCCACGCCATTCCGCAACCTGTACCTCAACACCGGCCACGGCACGCTGGGCTGGACCATGGCCTGCGGCTCGGGCCGCTACCTGGCCGACCTGATGAGCGCGCGCCAGCCGCAGATCAGCACCGAAGGCCTGGATATTTTCCGCTACGGCCAGTACGGTCACGCGCCGCAACAAGAGAACCGCACATGCGTCCTGCCCGCGCGCTGATCGATCTGGGCGCCCTGCGCAGCAACTACCGGCTCGCCCGTGAACTGGGCGGTGGCAAGGCCCTGGCGATCATCAAGGCCGATGCCTATGGCCACGGCGCAGTGCGCTGTGCGCAGGCACTGGAAGGCGAGGCCGATGGTTTCGGCGTGGCCACCATCGAAGAGGCGCTGGAACTGCGCCAGGCCGGCATCCGTGCGCCGATCCTGCTGCTGGAAGGCATCTTCGAGCCCAGCGACATGGCGCTGGTGGCCGAGCATGATTTCTGGTTCGCCGTCGGTTCGCCGTGGCAACTGGAAGCCGTCGCTGCCTTCGACAGTCCGCGTCCGTTGACGGTGTGGCTGAAGCTGGACAGCGGCATGCATCGCCTCGGCCTGGACGTGGACAGCTTCCGCGCCGCGCATGCACGCCTGTCGGCGCTGCCGCAGGTCGAACGGATCGTGCTGATGACCCACCTGGCGCGTGCCGACGAGCTGGATAGCGAACGCACCCACGAGCAGGCGGCGACGTTCGCGCGGGCCATCGACGGCCTCGATGGCGAGACCAGTGTGTGCAACTCGCCGGCGCTGCTGGGCTGGCCGGATGTACGCAGCGACTGGGTGCGCCCGGGCCTGATGCTGTACGGCGCCAATCCGCTGCCTGACAACACCGTACTGACCGAGCGCCTGCGCCCGGTGATGACGATGCAGTCGAAGGTGATCGCCGAACGCTGGATCGAGGCCGGTGAGCCGGTGGGCTATGGCGCGCGCTTCGTGGCCAAGGCACGCACCCGCGTGGGCGTGGTCGCGCTCGGCTATGCCGACGGTTATCCGCAGTTCGCCCCGAATGGCACCCCGGTGCTGATCGATGGTCAGCCCGGTGCCCTGATCGGGCGCGTGTCGATGGACATGCTGACCGTGGACCTGACCGCGCACGCGCAGGCCGGCATCGGCAGCGTGGTGGAACTGTGGGGCAGTGCACCGACGCTGTCCGAACTGGCGCCGCGCTGCGGCGTGAGTGCGTACCAGCTGCCCTGCGCGGTCAAGCGCGTGGCGAAGGTCTATCAGGACTGACCGAACGCTGGCCGTGCACGGCTCTGGTAGCGGCCGACCTTGGTCGGCGCTGTGAATGCGTGTCGACCAAGGTCGACACCTACCGACGGGCTTTACGCGCAGTGGTCGCCGGGCGCGGCTCTGGTAGCGGCCGACCTTGGTCGGCGCCGTGATTGCGTGTCGACCAAGGTCGACACCTACCGATGGGTCTAACACGCAGTGGCCGCCGCACGCGGCTCTGGTAGAGGCCGACCTTGGTCGGCGCTGTGAATGCGTGTCGACCAAGGTCGACGCCTACCGATGGGTCTAACGCGCAGTGGCCGCCGGGCGCGGTTCTGGTAGCGGCCGACCTTGGTCGGTGCCTTGAATGCGTGTCGACCAAGGTCGACACCTACCGGTGAGTCGCGTCGCCCGGGATCATCGCGCCGCGGTGGCCTGGCTGGCCAGCTGCCGCTTCACCCAGTCATCGATCAGGCGCTTCTCGTAGCGCAGCGGATCACTGTCGCTCTTCAGCCCCAGGTTGTGCAGGTAGCCGGTATCGCTGAGGCGCGCATCGCCCTCGCTGACGATACGGCCGCTGGCGTCCTTCAACGTGTACTGCAGGCTGATCCGCGGCGGGTAGATGTCACGCATGATCCGGATGTCGCGGCCACGCGGGCCATGCCACGGCTCGTAGTCACCGGCGCGCTTGATGTCGACCAGGGTCACATCGAGGGTCTGCCCAGGCTGCAGCGGCTTGGCGGCGGTGGTCTGCAGGTAGCGTGCCAGCTGCTGTACCCAGTCGCCACGCTCGGCCTCGAAGCGGTTGGTGCTCTGGCGGATCTCGGTGAATTTGGCCGGGTCCTCCCATTTCACGCTGACCGGGCCATCGGCCTGCAACGCACGTGGCGCGTCCGCATCGGTCACGGTGCGCGGTGCAGCGTTGGCGCCGCCCGCCACCAGGGCGCCTGCCAGCAGGGCAATCGCGAGTGAGCGTTTCATGACGGTCTCCTGCGTCCCCGCTATGGGGACGATGTTGATCACGGATCGAGTGTGATCCTGCGGCCGGGCCGCCGCAATGGCAGATTGCGTCATGCACAAGAGTGGTTGCCGCCAATTCATCGTCGTCAACCATGACTGACGGCGCTTGACGCTGTGAATACGCCCTTTGGAAGATGCTGTGCCTCCAACCCGGCCTGCACTGACGCCCTTGTCCACACTGCCGCCCCTTGTGGAGCGCCCACCGATGATGGTGCCGGCGCCCGAACCCGACCTGCATCATGGCGTGCTTGAGCGCATCAACGCCGGTTTCTGCGTGATCCAGGTGCTGTTCGAGGGCGATCGTGCGGTCGACTATCGTTTCATCGAGGTCAACGACGCCTTCGAGCGCCACACCGGCCTGAAGGATGCGCGTGGCCAGCGCATGACGGCGCTGGAACCGGGCCACGAGGAAGACTGGTTCCGTATCTACGGCGAAGTTGCCCGCAGTGGCCGGCCGGCACAGTTCGAGATGGAAGCGCGTGCGCTGGGCCGCTCGTTCGCGGTGGATGCGGTGCGCGTGGGCCGCCCGGGTGAGGACAAGGTCGGCATCCTGTTCTTCGACATCACCGCGCGCAAGCAGATGGAAGTGGAGCTGGGCGAAAGCGAAGCCCGCTTCAGTGCGCTGGCCGACGGTCTGCCGATGCCGGTGTGGGTGCTCGACGAGCGCGGCCATGCCCGTTTCGTCAACAGCGCTTTCAGTGAGTTCTTCGGCGGCGACGAGACGCGCGTGCCGGAAGACGTCTGGCGTGGCCTGGTGCACCCGGACGATGCGTCGGTGTTCGAGTACGAACTGCAGGAAGCGCTGAAGGCACAGCGGTCGATGCATGCGCTGGTGCGGGCCCGACGCGCCGATGGCGACTGGCGTTGGTTGGAGATGAACGCGCGTCCGCGCTTCTCGCGGATGGGCCGCTTCATCGGCCTGGCCGGCAGCAGCCCGGACGTGACCGAACGCCGCGAGATCGAACTGGCCCGCGAGGAGCTGCTGCAGTCCGAGCGTGCCGCGCGCAGCGCCGCGGAGAACATGGCGCGGCTGAAGGACGAGTTCCTGGCCACGCTGTCGCATGAACTGCGTACGCCACTGACCACCATCCTCGGTTGGAGCGAACTGCTGCTGCAGCGCGTGGACAACACCAGCCCGCTGTACAAGGGCCTGAACGTGATCGCCAACAGCGCCGGTGCGCAGAAGCGGCTGATCTCGGACATGCTCGACCTCAGCAGCATGCTGCTGGGCAAGGTGCAGCTGGAGGTGGAGATACTGGATCTGCGCGACCTGCTGGGCGAAGCCATCGGCGCGCAGGAGCTGGTCGCCGAAGGCAAGGCGCTGGACGTGAGCCTGCAGCTGCCGGAGCAGCCCAGCCTGGTGCTGGGCGATGCCACCCGCCTGCAGCAGGTGTTGTGGAACCTGCTGTCGAATGCGATCAAGTTCACCCCGGCCGAAGGCCGCATCGATCTGCAGCTGCAGGCCGACGGCAACCACTGGGTGATCACCGTGCGCGACACCGGCGACGGCATCGCGCCCGAATTCCTCAATCATCTGTTCAGCCGCTTCCGCCAGGCCGATGGCACCACCACCCGACGCCATGGCGGCCTCGGCCTGGGTCTGGCAATCGTGCAGCAGCTGGTCGAACTGCATGGCGGTACCGTCACCGCTGCCAGCGAGGGCCATGGCCACGGCGCCACCTTCACCGTGCGCCTGCCGCAGCACATTCCCGATGCCGAACGGCGGCCGCTGCGCGAAGTGATCAGCGGACCGATCCTGGAGCCGGTGATCGTCGAACCGTATCCGCTGCGCGGCATGCATGTGCTGGCGGTGGAAGACCAGCCGGAAGTGCTGGAGTACCTGCGGCGCATGCTGGAAGAGCAGGGCGCAAGCGTGTCGGCAGCCAGCTCGGCCGGTGAAGCGCTGGCGCTGCTGGCCGATACCGGGCACCTGCAGTACCACGTGATGCTGACCGACATCGGCATGCCGGGCATGGATGGCTATGGCCTGGTGCGCACGCTGCGCGAGGACATGGGCGTGGATGCGATGACCCTGCCGGCGGTTGCCGTGACCGCGCTGGCACGTGCCGATGACCGGCGCCGGGCGCTGGCGTCGGGCTTCCAGGAACACGTGGCCAAGCCGTACTCGGTGGCGCAGCTGGTGGCTGCGGTACGCAAAGTGCAGGTGCCACGCGCGGACAGCGCGCTGCACTGAGCATTCACGGCCGATCGGCGACCCTGTACGCAGGAGGTCGCCGATGTCCCGTACAGCTCCCCGCATCCACACCGATCCGACGCAGATTGCGCGCCTGGAAGCCCTGCTGCCGCAGCTGGAAGGCGAAACGCAGGTGGAACTGACCCTGCACGATGGTCGCCGCCTGCTCGGCACCGTCGCCGTGAAACCGACAGTGCAGCAGTACCGCAACGAGGCCGGCGACGAAGGCAGCAACGGCCAGCTGCGCCTGGATGACTACGACACGCCGGTGCAGCAGCACCATGTGTGGCTGGACGAGATCGCCAGCATCCGCAGGTTGCCGCCCAGGGTCTGACGGCAACCTGCCAACCCCATCCACGCATGGCGTGGATCTACTGGAAAGGGCCACGCATGGATGTGCGTGACCTCGTCATCGGCCAGGCCTCATGCCGTCCACGCACAGCGTGGATTTTCCAGAGGTTGCAGTAGAGCCACGCCATGCGTGGCTGTTGGGATCAATGCTCGAACAACGTAGGCGTCGCCTCGAACCGGCGCGCATAGGCGCGTTCTTCCGCCACCCTCGCCACCTCGTCGTCGGCCAGGTCCGGTGCGCCGTACACCGCATAGGCCACGCTTCCGTCGGCACCATGGCCGACCTGGTGCAGCCGGTAGCGCGAGTGGCCACCGCCGGTGTCCTCGGGGTAATGCACGGGCGGATGGCTGCCTTCCAGGTCCATTTCACTGTTGTCGACCACGCCACCGACGAACAAGGCTCGCATGCAGGTTCTCCTGGGTTTCCGGGGGGAGCCTCTACCCTGAACGTTTCAATGTTGCTGGCAGATCAAGGCCCCGTTCGGGTTTCGCAAAGCGGCCGCCGGGGCCGGCCCGGCCAAGCCGGTACAATGGACGGCCCTCACGCTTGAAGTACCCGCGCCGATGGCCTCCAGCGACGACGCCCCCCTGCAGACCCTGTTCCTGCCGTTCTCCCAAGGCGCCCTGCGCTGGCCGGAGGGCCCGGTGGCCTTCCTGCGTGCCCGCGACGGCTGGCCGCTGCGCGAAGTGGCCGGCAACCGCGAAGTGCATTGCGAGCAGAGCTTTGCCCCGTTCGCGCAGCCGCTGCAGCAGGCCGCCGGCTGGACCGTCAGCGGCCAGCTGGATGATGTGGCCGGCAAGGGCCGCTACCCGCTGGTGCTGGTGCTGCCGCCGCGCCAGCGCGAGGAGGCCCGTGCCCTGTTCGCGCGCGCGCTGGCGCTGGTCGCCGACGGCGGCCGCATCGTCGCCTGCCAGTCCAACAACGAAGGCGCACGTTCGGGCGAGGGCGACCTCAAGCAACTGACCGGCCTCGGCGGCAGCCTGACCAAGAACCACTGTCGCGTGTACTGGACCGCCCCGATGCAGGGCCAGCA
Organism: Stenotrophomonas sp. 96582_Sma; assembly: GCF_056480905.1. Lineage (NCBI taxonomy): Bacteria > Pseudomonadati > Pseudomonadota > Gammaproteobacteria > Lysobacterales > Lysobacteraceae > Stenotrophomonas > Stenotrophomonas sp. 96582_Sma. The sequence goes on from NZ_CM151122.1 coordinate 502,697, forward strand.
CGACGCCGACCTGGCCAAGCGCTGGTCGGCACTGGATGCGGTGCGGCCGATCGTCGGCGGCCGTTTCCTCAGCCGCCCGGGCGTGTTCGCCTGGGATCGCATCGACCCGGCGTCGGCGCTGTTGGCCGAGCACCTGCCGGCCGACCTGGCCGGGCGTGCCGCCGACCTCGGCGCGGGCTATGGCTATCTGTCGCGCGAGCTGCTGGAGCGCTGCCCGAAGATCACCGCGCTGGATCTGTACGAAGCCGAGCAGCGTGCGCTGGCCCTTGCCGAACTGAACCTGGCGCCGCCGCCGCGCGCGCTGCCGCTGCGCTTCCTGTGGCAGGACGTCACCGCCGGCATCGAGCCGGGCTACGACGTCATCATCAGCAACCCGCCGTTCCACACGCCCTCGCGCGCCGATCGCCCGGACATCGGCCAGCGCTTCATCGCCGTGGCCGCGCAGGCGCTGCGCCCGGGCGGACGCCTGTACGTGGTGGCCAACCGCCACCTGCCGTACGAGTACACGCTCAACGAGAGCTTTGGCGCGGTGCGCGTGATCGCCGAGCGTGATGGCTTCAAGCTGGTGGAAGCGGTGAAGGGGAAGGGCAAGTGAAGCTGGTCAAGCTTATCGCCAACCTGGGCTATGGCAGCCGCAAGCAGGTGCAGTGGATGTTCCGCGAAGGCCGCGTCACCGACGCCGACGGCGAGGTACTGTATGCCGACGACCAGGTGCCGCACGAGGCGATCCGGGTCGACGGCGAGCCGCTGGACCCGCCGGTGGGGCTGTCGATCGCGCTGCACAAGCCGGCCGGCTACACCTGTTCGACCAAGGACACCGGCCGCCTGATCTACGACCTGCTGCCGCCGCGCTTCCGCGACCGCGATCCGGTGCTGTCCACCGTGGGCCGCCTCGACCGCGAGACCAGCGGCCTGCTGCTGCTGACCGACGATGGCGGCCTGCTGCACCGGATCATCTCGCCGAAGTCGAAGCTGCCCAAGGTCTACGAAGTGGAACTGAGCGACGACCTGCGCGGCGACGAAGTGGCGTTGTTCGCCAGCGGTACGCTGATGCTGGAGTCCGAGAAGACCCCCCTGCTGCCGGCTGAACTGGAAGTGCTGGATGCGCGCCGCGCACGCCTGGTGCTGCATGAAGGCCGCTACCATCAGGTACGCCGCATGTTCGCCGCCACCGGCAACCACGTGCAGGCCCTGCACCGCAGCCGTGTCGGCGGGCTGGACCTGCAGGGACTGGACGAGGGGCAATGGCGGCAGCTCACCTCCACCGATCTGGATACGCTGTTCGCTCCATGACCACCATCGCTGCGCTGCCGTTCCTGCCCGACGCCGTCATCTTTGACATGGACGGCCTGATGATCGACAGCGAGCGGGTCTCGCTGGCCTGCTGGAGCGAGGCGGCCGACGAATTCGGGCTGGGCCTGGACGAGACCGTGTTCCTGCGCATGGTCGGCCTCGGTGACCGTGACACGCACGCGCTGCTGCGTGCGCAGGGTATCGAGGACAGCGTGATCGAAGCGGTGGCCGCACGCTGCCATGAGCTGTACGAAGCACGCACACAGACCGGCCTGCCGCTGCGTCCGGGCATTCTGGAGCTGCTGGAGCTGCTGAAAGCGCACGCGGTACCGCGCGCGGTGGCAACCACCACGCGGCAGCCGCGGGCCAACCGCAAGCTGGCCGCTGCCGGCCTGCTGCCGTATTTCGATGCCGTGATCACCAGTGGTGATGTGGCGCGGCCGAAGCCGGCGCCGGATATCTACCTGCTGGCCGCGCAGCGGCTGGGCCAGGTGCCCGAGCGCTGCCTGGCGCTGGAAGACTCACCGGCCGGCACGCGTGCAGCGCTGGCGGCAGGCATGACCGTGATCCAGGTGCCGGACCTGGTGCATCCGGATGAAGAGCTGCGCGCGCTGGGCCACCGCATCGTCGGCTCGCTGGTGGACGCGCACGCGCTGCTGCTGCCGCTGCTGCCGAGGTAACGGTGGGCGCCCGACCGTGGGTCGGCACACCCAATGCCCCGGTAGGTGCCAACCTTGGTTGGCACGCCCAAACGCCCTGGTAGGTGCCGACCGTTGGTCGGCACGCCTTCCCATCACACCCGGCCGAACACCAGCGCAGCGTTGGTGCCACCGAAACCGAAGCTGTTGGACATCACGGTATCCAGCTTCTGCTCGCGGCTCTCGCGCAGGATCGGGAAGCTTTCCACCTTCGGGTCCAGTTCGCCGATGTTGGCCGAACCGGCAACGAAGCCATCGCGCATCATCAGCAGGCAGTAGATGGCCTCGTGCACGCTGGCCGCCCCCAGCGAATGGCCGGACAGCGCCTTGGTCGAGGACAGCGGCGGCACCGCATCGCCGAACACTTCGCGGATCGCGTTGAGCTCGGTGACGTCGCCCAGCGGCGTGGAAGTGCCGTGGGTGTTGAGGTAGTCCAGCGGACGATCGACGCCCTGCAGCGCCATCTTCATGCAGCGCACCGCGCCTTCACCGGACGGCGCGACCATGTCGGCGCCATCGGACGTCACGCCATAGCCGATCAGCTCGGCATGGATGCGCGCACCGCGCGCAACGGCGTGGTCGTAGTCCTCCAGCACCAGCATGCCGCCGCCACCGGCGATGACGAAGCCGTCGCGGTCCTTGTCGTACGGACGCGAGGCGCTGGCCGGGGTCTCGTTGAAGCTGGTCGACAGCGCACCCATCGCATCGAACATCACGCTCATCGACCAGTGCAGGTCTTCACCGCCACCGGCGAACATGATGTCCTGCGCGCCATGGCGGATCATGTCCGCGGCGGCGCCGATGCAGTGCGCCGAGGTCGCGCAGGCGGCCGACAGCGAATAGCTGACGCCCTTGATCTGGTAGGCGGTGGCCAGGCAGGCCGAGACCGTCGAGCACATCGTGCGCGGCACCATGTACGGGCCGACCTTGCGCACACCACGTTCGCGCAGCAGGTCGACTGCGCCGATCTGCCATTCGCTGGAGCCGCCGCCGGAACCGGCGATCAGGCCCGTGCGCAGGTTGCTGACCTGCTCGGGGCTGAGCCCGGCATCGGCGATCGCATCGCGCATGGACAGGTAGGCGAAGGCTGCCGCATCGCTCATGAAGCGCTTCTGCTTGCGGTCGATCAGCGCCTCCAGGTCGAGGTCGACGCGACCGCCGACCTGGCTGCGCAGGCCCGCTTCGGCGTGGTCGGCCAGGGCGGTGATGCCCGAGCGCCCTTCGCGCAGCGCAGCCGAAACGGTATCCAGATCATTGCCGAGGCAGGACGTGATGCCCATGCCGGTGATGACGACGCGACGCATCAGAAGCTCCCGGTTTCAGTGAACAGGCCGACGCGCAGGTCGCGCGCGCTGTAGATTTCGCGGTCATCCACGTACATGCGGGCGTCCGACTGGGCCATCACCAGCTTGCGGTTGATGACACGGCTGATGTCGATCTCGTAGCGCACCAGCTTGGCCTCCGGCAGTACCTGGCCGGTGAACTTCACCTCGCCGCAGCCCAGTGCGCGGCCCTTGCCGGGGGCGCCCAGCCAGGTCAGGAAGAAGCCGGTCAGCTGCCACATGGCGTCCAGGCCGAGGCAGCCGGGCATCACCGGGTCGCCGATGAAGTGGCAGCCGAAGAACCACAGGTCCGGGCGGATATCCAGTTCGGCGCGTACCATGCCCTTGCCATGCGGTCCGCCGTCCTCGCGGATGTCGGTGATGCGGTCGAACATCAGCATCGGATCGTTGGGCAAACGGCCGGCGGCGGTGCCGAACAGTTCACCGCGTGCGCTGGCCAGCAGCTGTTCGCGGTTGAACGCGTGGAGACGGGTCATGAAGCACAATCCTGGAAGCGGGGAAACAGGGAAACAAGCGCTCGAGGATGCCCGTGGAAACTGCGCCGATCAAACATTTCAACCGTACGCAACCGTAGTGTTTTCAATGGAATACGCGCATCCTGTTGATGTGCAACGACCATACTTCGGCGTGTGGCCCGTTCGGCACGCCCCCGCCCTTTCCGCCTGACATGACCCGACTGCGCAAGATCATCCACGTCGACATGGACGCGTTCTACGCGTCGGTGGAGCAGCGCGACGATCCGTCACTGCGCGGCAAGCCGGTGGTTGTGGCATGGCGCGGCGCGCGCTCGGTGGTGTGCGCGGCCTCGTACGAGGCGCGCGTGTTCGGCGTGCGTTCGGCGATGCCTGCCGTGCGTGCCGAGCGCCTATGCCCGGACGCGATCTTCGTGCCGCCGGACTTCGCACGTTACAAGGCGGTGTCACAGCAGGTACGCGCGATCTTCCTGCGCCATACCGACCTGGTCGAGCCGCTGTCGCTGGACGAGGCCTACCTGGACGTGACCGAGCCGAAGAGTGGCATCGAACTGGCCACCGACATCGCGCGCACCATCCGTGCGCAGATCCGCGAGGAGACGAACCTGACCGCTTCAGCCGGGATCGCGCCGAACAAGTTCCTGGCCAAGATCGCTTCGGACTGGCGCAAGCCCGATGGCCAGTTCGTGATTCCGCCGCAGCGGGTGGACGCGTTCCTGCTGCCGCTGCCGGTGAACCGCGTGCCCGGCGTCGGCAAGGTGATGGAAGGCAAGCTGGCCGCGCGCGGCATCGTCACCTGCGGCGACCTGCGGCAGTGGGCACTGATCGACCTGGAAGAGGCGTTCGGCAGTTTCGGCCGCAGCCTGTACAACCGCGCACGCGGCATCGACGAGCGGCCGGTGAAGCCGGACCAGCAGGTGCAGTCGATTTCCTCCGAAGACACCTTCGCCGAGGATCTGCCGCTGGAAGACCTGGGGGAGGCAATCGTGCAGTTGGCAGAGAAGACCTGGAATGCCACGCGCAAGACCGAACGCGTCGGCCACACCGTGGTGCTGAAACTGAAGACCGCGCAGTTCCGCATCCTCACCCGCAGCTTCACCCCGGAGCGCCCGCCGGAATCGATGGAAGAACTGCGCGACATCGCCCTGGCCCTGCGCGCCCGCGTCGACCTGCCGGCGGAGACCCGCTACCGGCTGGTGGGTGTCGGACTCGGTGGCTTCCGCGAAAAGGAGCCGGTGGTGCAGGGGGAACTGTTCGAGCACGGGCCGAACGAGTCCCCACGTAGCTGATCTTCGTGTCGACCAAGGTCGACACCTACCAAGAGCAGGTCATGCCATCCAGACAGGTTGCGGAGACATGCCATCCAGGCAGATCGCAGAGAACTGTCGAAGGCGGGGTGGGTCCGGTTGCGGGGGCGTGAGCGCCATGGATGGCGCGACCGAGCTTACATGGACGTACTTGCAGCGTCCCCCGCAACCGGACCCACCTCGCCATCCCACGGATAGCCAGCTGTTGCTGTTGCTTCGGCTGTTGCCGTTGCATTGAGCAGGTGCAGGGCGCAGCCCTGCAAAAGAAAACTCCCTACCTCATGGCCACTGCATCTCGCCCTTGGCCACCTTCGCACTCAACTCCAGCGACGCCACGCCCGCCAGCTTCGGGTAGCGCGCCTGCATCGCCTTCACCAGTGCCGCACTGTCCTTCGCCTTTGCCGCCTCAACATCGAACGCACGGATGTAGTCCGCGGTGAAGCGCAGCGCACTGGCATCCAGCGCCGCGCCCGGCGCGTAGTGCCCCGGCACCACCACCTTCGGCTTCAGTGCCTGCAGCCGCTGCAGGGTCTGCAGCCAGTCGGCATGTGACTTCGGCGTCTGCGTATCGGCCATCCACACGTGCTCACCGGCTACCACCGGAATACCACCGACGATCGCGCGCAGCGACGGCACCCATAGCACCGTGCGGTCCGGGGTCGGGCCATCGAGGCCGATCAGCGGCAGGCGCTGGCCTTCCAGTTGCAGGGCATCGCCGTCCAGCACCTGCGGCACCACGATGCGCGCCGGCACGTCGGCACCTATCTTCGGCCCCCAGTAGGCCAGCTTGCCGGCCTGGGTCTGCTGGATGTGGGCGACGGTCTGCGCGGTGGCGACGATGCGCGCCTGCGGGAACGCGTCCTGCAGCGTGGCCAGGCCGAAGTAGTAGTCCGGATCACCGTGGCTGATGTAGATGGTGGTCAGCTGCTTGCCGCTGGCGCGGATCAGCTCGACCAGCTTGCGCGCGTCGCTGGCAGCAAACTGCGCATTGACCAGGATCGCGTCGTGGCGGCCTTCGATCAGCACCGAGGACACCGAGAACATCGCCTGCGGGCCGGGATGGAAGGTCTGCAGGTGCAGCTGGGATTTCGTGGCCGTGGCCGGCGCTGCGGCGGCCGGCGCGGCGAGCAGTGGCGCACTGGTGAAGCTGGCGGCCAGGGCGAGGGGGAGCAGCAGGGCAGCGGTACGCATGGGGCATTCCTTGTGGCGGACGGCGAGCCGGGCGTGGGCCTGGCTCACAGGTGGGTAGCGCCGGGCCATGCCCGGCGGCCTGGCATCAGTACGCCGCAGTGATGATCTGCTTCGGGTACTGGTGCGCTTCCAGCTCGGCGACGAACGCCGCGCCGTAGTCGGCGTAGCTGATGCGGCTGTGGCCGCTGGCATCAGCGAGGAAGGCCTTGGCCTGCACGCGGTACTGGCCGCGCTGTTCACCCGGGCCGATTTCGGCGGCCGGCGAGAAGAAGGTCCAGTCCAGGTCATCCACCGCCTGCAGGCGGTTGAACGCCTCACGGTGTGCCAGTGCGTACGGCTTGTAGGCGTCCGGGAAGGTGGGGGTATCGACCAGCTGCACGCCGGGTGCGACTTCGAGGCTGCCGGCGCCACCGACCACCACCAGGCGCGGTACACCGGCCTTGCGTGCGGCGGCGGCCAGCTGCGCGGCGACCTCGCCGACGCGGCCGATGTCATCGCCCGGGCGCGGGCCGTAGGCACTGGCCAGCACGTCGTGGCCGGTGATGGCGGCAACCAGCGCGTCCTGGTCATCCAGCGAGGCGATCACGGGATGGGCACCGGCCAGCTCGGCCGGGAGGTCCTGCGCGCTGCGCACGATGACAGTGAGTTCGTGGCCGCGGGCCAGCGCGTGGCGGGCGATCTGGCGGCCGATGTTGCCGGTGGAACCAACGAGGGCGATTTTCATGGCATGACTCCGTGGGGCGGTGTGGGGTGGGAATGGGGCCACTCTAGGCTGCTGCAGTTGCTCGAAAAACAGCGTATAACGCGCTTGTTTGTTGCATGGATCGAGCATATGGACCGATTGACCGCCATGACCGTGTTCGTCGAGGTGGCCGAGCGCGGCAGCCTCACCGCCGCCGCCGAGGTGCTGGACATGTCGCGGGCGATGGTCAGCCGCTACCTGGCCGAGGTCGAGAGCTGGCTGGGCGCACGCCTGCTGCACCGGACCACGCGCCGGGTCAGCCTGACCGGCCCCGGCGAGGCAGCGCTGGCGCGCTTCCGGCAGATGCTGGCGATCGGCGAAGAACTGCAGGGCGAGCTGGCCAGTGATGATCCCGAGCCGCACGGTACGCTGCGGGTGACCGCCAGCGTCTCATTCGGGCAGAGCCACCTGGCGCGGGCGGTGGCCGGCTTCGTCGCGCGCCATCCGGCGGCGCGCATCGAGCTGCTGCTGGTCGACCGCACGGTGAACCTGGTGGAGGAGCGGGTGGACCTGGCCGTGCGCATCGCGCGCCAGATCGATCCCAGCCTGATCGCACGGCGGCTGGCCACCTGCCGCTCGGTGCTGTGCGCGACGCCATCCTACCTGCAGGCACGTGGCACACCGACCGCCCCCGAGCACCTGGCCGCGCACAACTGCCTGACCCACCACTACGTCGGCAAGAGCCTGTGGCAGCTGCACCGCGATGGGCGTTCGCTGTCGGTGGCGGTGGGTGGCAACATCAGTGCCAACGAGGCCTCGCTGCTGCTGGAGGCGGTGCGCGCCGGTGCCGGCATCGCCATGCTGCCGACCTACCAGGTGGCGCCGCTGCTGCGCAGTGGCGAACTGATCGAACTGCTGCCCGAATTCAGCCTGGACGAACTCGGCATTCATGCCGTGTACGCGTCACGGCGCCAGCAGCCCGCTATCATGCGGCGATTCCTGGACTTCCTGGCCGAGTGCTTCGCCAGCCCGGCCTTCCAGGATCTGGATTGGCGCCCACCGGGCAAGGAGAACACATGAACCATGGACAGGCCTTGATCGACCACAACCGTGCTGCCTGGGACCGCCAGGCCAGCGAAGTGCGCGAATGGTCGCGCCCGGTGGAAAGTTCAACGATTGCCGCCGCGCGCGAAGGCCGCTGGCAGGTGCACCTGACGCCCCGCGCGTTGCCACTGGACTGGATGGGTGATGTGCGCGGCCGTCGCATCCTGTGCCTGGCCTCGGGCGGTGGCCAGCAGGCACCGGTGCTGGCCGCTGCGGGCGCTGACGTCACCGTGTTCGATCTCTCCGACGGGCAGCTGGAACAGGACCGCAGGGTCGCCGCGCGCGATGGCCTGCAGCTGCGCACCGTGCAGGGCGACATGCGCGATCTGCACGTGTTTGCCAACGACAGTTTCGATGTGGTGTTCCACCCGATCTCGAACCTGTACGTGCCTGATGTGCGCCCGGTGTGGACCGAGTGCCGCCGCGTGCTGGCACGCGATGGCATGCTGATGGCCAGCTTCTACAACCCGGTGCTGTTCGTTGGCGCGCGCGATCCGCAGCTGGATGCACAAGGCCTGATCCGGCCACAGTACGCCATTCCCTATTCGGACCTGGAAGACCTGGCGCCGGCCGAGCGCGAGGCGAAGCTGGCACGGGGTGACGCGCTGACCTTCGGCCACAGCCTGACCGAACTGATCGGTGGTCAGCTCGATGCCGGCTTCATCATCGATCGCTTCATGGAAGACTGGCAGCCGCAGCCGCGCTTCCTGATCGATCGCTATCTGCCCACCTTCCTGGCGACCCGCGCGCGCCGGATCGGCTGAGGCGGATCGGCGCAAAAACCAGCGGCGTACAATGGACGGCCCCACGTCATGCAGGTGCCGTCCCTTGTCGTATCCCTATCCGCTGGTCGTGTTCGACCTTGATGGCACGCTGGTCGACAGCGCCGCCGATATCGCCGAAGCACTGAACCGCACGCTGGAGGACATCGGTGTGGCACGCGTGCCGGAAGCCACGGTGCTGGGCTGGATCGGAGATGGTGTGCGCCGCCTGGTCGAGCAGGCCGTGCATGCCGCCGGTCGCGAAGTCGACCTGGCCGAAGTGATGCCGGTGTTCATGGTGCACTACCGTGAGTGCCTGCTGCGCAGCCCGCGCCTGTTCGATGGCGTGGCCGAAGCGCTGACGCAGCTGCGTGCGCGCAACGTGCCGCTGGCGATCTGCACCAACAAGCCCGAAGCGCTGGTGCCACCGCTGCTGCAGCACCTGGGCATCGGTGATGCGTTCGCGCTGGTGTTGGGTGGCGACTCCCTGCCGCAGCGCAAGCCCAGTGGTGAACCGCTGCGGCACGTCGCCGCGCACTTCGGGCTGCCGGTGGACGCATGCCTGATGGTGGGTGATTCGTTGACCGACTACCGCGCCGCCGAAGATGCGGGCATGCCGATCGCACTGGTGCGTTACGGCTATCCGCGTGGCCTGGACCTGGCCACCGCGCATGCGGTGGCGGTGATCGACGACCTGCGTGAGTTGCCGGGGTTGCAGGGCTGATGCAACGGACATCCCTGGTCGCCGGCCGGTAACCCGGGCTGACGAAATGGGTAGTGCCGGCCGCTGGCCGGCAATCCCGGATCGGCGCATTGGGTAGTGCCGGCCGCTGGCCGGCAACCCGGGATGCGTTGCCGAAGGTCATGGTAGTGCCGGCCAGCGGCCGGCACTGCCATGACCGTCGCGGTCACTTCGGCTGGTAACGCACGCTCAGCTGGTACTCGCGGCCCGGCTGGTTGAACCACGCCACGGTTTCATACGTGCGGTCGAATACGTTGGCGGCGCGCGCCAGCAGCGACCACGACGGCGTCAGCGCGTACTCGGCGCGCAGGTCCAGCGTGCCGTAGCCGCCAACCTTCACCGAGTTGCTGGCGTTGTCATAGCGCTTGCCCGCACCCTGCACGGTCAGGCCGGCGCGGACGTCACCGAAGCGGCGGTCGACGTCCAGGCGCGCGGTCTGCTGCGCACGGCGCGGCAGCCAGTTGTCGAACTGGGTGCTGCCATGGGTGCGGTTGCGCGGGTCGGTGTAGCTCAGCTGCGCGTTGATGTCGAAACCGGCCAACAGCACGCCACCGGTCAGCTCGGCACCGCGGATGCGCGCCTTCTCCACCTGCTGCATTTTCATCGTGGACGCATCGTAGGTGATCAGGTCATCGATGCGGGTCTCATAGACGTCCAGGCCCCAGTGCCAGCCCTGGCCCTGCTGCGAAACACCGAGGTTGGCGCTCTTGGACTTCTCCGGGTTCAACGTCGGCACGCCGCTCCACGGGTCGTACAGGTCGCTGAAGGTCGGCGCCTTGAACGCCGTGCCGTAGCTGGCATTGACGCGCAGGCCGTGCTCCAGTTCCATCGCCCAGCCCACGCTGCCGGTGGCATGGTTGCCGAACTGCTGGTTGTCGTCATTGCGCGCGCTGGCCAGCAGCTGATGGCGGCCGAAGCGACCCTGGTACTGCACGAACACACCGGTGTTGCGGCGGCTGTCGACGAGATATCCGGCGCTGCTGCCGTCCAGGTTGTCTTCGCTCCAATCCACGCCTGCACTCAGCAGCTGGCCCTCGGCCACGCCGAAGTCGCCCTGCAGCGAGGCGCTGTCACGATGGGTCTGGGCGCTGCCGAACACCCCCGGTGCGCCGAAGTTGTCCGACTCGTTGTCACTGCGGCCGACGTTGGCTGTGAAAGCCAGGCGTTCAGACGGGGTGTAGCGCACTTTGCCAGCGAGCACCTGCTGGCGGGTTTCCGAATAGTTGTAGTAACCGTCGTAGTGGTTCTTGCCGTCGGCGCGCAGTGCGCTGCCTTCCACGGTCCACTGGTCGTTGAAGCTGTAGCCGCCGCGCAGGCTCTTGGACAGGTTGCGGTAGCCGTCGCGGTCGTGCTCGTCGGCAAAGCAGCCCGCGGTGAACACCGAGGCGGAGCCGCGGCAGGCATCGATGCCGTCGGAATGCTGGTAGGCGATGTCGGCGCCGAACCAGCCGCGTTCGGTGCCACCGCCGATGCCGCCGCTGGCTTCGCGCAGGCCGTTGCTGCCACCGCCGAGCTGGAAGTGCGGAGCGAAATCGCCCTGGTTGCGGCGGGTGAAGATCTGGATCACGCCACCAATGGCGTCGGCACCGTACAGGCTGGACTGCGGGCCGCGCACGATTTCCACGCGTTCGATCTGCGCCAGTGGCAGGTCCTGGTACATGGCCAGGCCGAGGTCGGCACTGTTGATGCGCACGCCATCCACCAGCACCACGGTGTGGCCCGAGTTGGTGCCGCGCAGGAACAGCGAGCTCTGCTTGCCGAGGCCGCCGGAGTTGGTCAGGTTGATGCCGGCGCGGCCGCGCAGCAGTTCCTGCAGCGACGTGGCCTGGCTGGATTCGATCTGCGCGCGGTCGATCACCTGGGCCGGCGCGATGCTGTCCTGCAGGGCGATCGGGGTGCGGGTGGCGGTAACCAGGATCTGGTCGAGCGCGGTGGTGTCATCGGTGGCCTGGGCCAGCGCGGGCAGGGCGGCCAGCACGGCCAGGGACAGCATTCGGGACTGCAGCTTCATGGGGGACTCCAGGTACCACGCACGCCCGCGTGGCGAAGGGGAGGAGCCGCGAAGGCAGGCATGCGCCGACGCCGCAGCGCAGGCTGCGGTCATCCAGCGCCATGCCCACCGCATCGCGACCTGAGGCTTCCTGGCCGGTCTCCGGGCTTGCCGCCGGGTGGCGCGAGGCCACCGTCCAGGCGCCTTCCCATGCCTGCGGCACAGTGGCGTTGTTGCCTGGAACTGACGTGCTTACCGTTGCGGGGGCAGCGCCGGCCTGGCGTGGAATCACGCGTCACCGGCTTCCCGTTTCAACCTGCCGGCCGTGGCCGCAGGTCACCTGGAAGTGCGCGCAGTCTACGGCATCGCAGGCGGCCCGTAGTGTCGAGCGTGCTCGACTGCCTTTGCTGTGCCCTTAGAATGGTCCCTCGATCCCGTGGTGCCGTTGCCGATGTCCGCCCGTTTTCCGCTGTTCCCGCGTTGCCTGTACAGGACGCACGCATGATCCTCGACCTGGTCCGCCATGCCGGCAACGGTCGCGATGAGTTCCTCGATGGCCGCAGCGATCCACCGCAGCTGGCCCGCCTGCCGCAGGAACTGGTCGACGCCTACGCTGCGCAGCCCTGGGAGCGGGTGATCAGTTCGCCGCGGCTGCGCTCGCTGCACACGGCGATGGCCCTGGCCACGCCGCGCGGGCTGGACGTGGAAGCGGACGAGGAATGGGAAGAGCTGGATTTCGGCGATTGGGACGGGCAGTCGCTGTTCGACCTGCCGGAGGACGCATTGGCGGCCTTCCATGCCGACCCGCATGCATTCCCGCCGCCGAACGGCGAAAGCTGGGGCCACTTCGAGCGGCGCATCGCGCGCGCGCTGGATCGCCTGCTGGATGATGACGATCCGGTGCCGACGCTGGTGGTCAGCCACGGCGGCCCGCTGCGCATGGTGCTGTCGCAGGTCTGCGGCCTGCCGATGTCGCTGTGCTGGGCCCTGCGTATTGACCACGGCACACGCCTGCGGGTGTGGCTCGAGCGCGGCGAGGTCGGGCTGGTGGGCGAACTGCTGGAGCTGCAGCAGCCCTGACGAATCCGGTAGCGCCGGGCCATGCCCGGCGAATTCCACATCACCCGCGCTACGCGCTCGCCGGGCATGGCCCGGCGCTACCGGTCAATCCTCGTCGGCGCTCTCCGCCACGCTGTCTTCCGCGTCATCATCGGTGTCGAAGCGCTGCTCATGCACCGGTCCCGAGGCCGGGCCGGCCGCTTTCAACGGATGCGCGGCGATGCGCGCCTCATAATCCTGCACCAGCGCCTCACGCTGCGGCTCGCTCAGTTCCTGCCAATGGCAGTCCAGCAACGCGCCTTCCAGTGAATAGAGCAGGTTCAGGCTGGGCTTGAAGCCCGCGCGCTTGACCTTGACGAAGGCACCGACCGCGCCGATCGCAACCAGATCCTCGCGGCTGCGCAGGCCGACCTGACGCAGCCAGGCTGCACTTTTGGGGCCGATGTTGCGCAGCTTCGGTGCGCTCATCCCAGCGCCTCGACGAACACGCGGGCGATGGCTTCCAGGCCGGCCTGGTCATCGGCATCGAAGCGGCCGACCTTCGGGCTGTCGATGTCGAATACGCCGATCAGTTCATCGCCGCGCAGCAGCGGCACCACCAGTTCCGAACGCGAGGCCGAATCGCAGGCGATATGGCCGGGGAAGGCATCGACGTCCTCCACGCGCTGGGTCACGCGCTGGCTGGCGGCGGCACCGCACACGCCCTTGTCCAGCGGGATGCGCACGCAGGCCGGCAGGCCCTGGAACGGGCCGACCACCAGTTCCTTGCCGTCGTACAGGTAGAAGCCCACCCAGTTCAGGTCGGGCAGAGCGTGATAGACCAGTGCGGAGAGGTTGGCCGCGTTGGCGATGCGGTCGGACTCGGCGTAGACCAGGCCGCGGGCCTGTTCCAGCAGCTGGGCGTATTGTTCCGGCTTGCTGCCGGTGAGCGAGGCATTGGCGAACATGCTCGCAGTCTAGCAAGCACGCCGGGCCGGCGATAATGCACGCTCTGTTGCCCCGCTGGAGCTTATCGATGCCGTTGCCCGCCACGCTGCCGCCTGCCCTGTTCGTCACCGGCACCGATACCGAGATCGGCAAGACCGCGGCCAGCACCGCGCTGCTGCATGCACTGCGCCGGCGCGGCCTGCGCGCAGTCGGCATGAAGCCCGTGGCCAGTGGCAGTGAAGATCTGGGGCAGGGCCTGCGCAACGAGGACGCGCTGGCGCTGCAGGCGGCCAGTTGGCCGGTGCCGGACTATGCCGACCTGAACCCGTACGCGCTGCGGCAACCGCTGGCGCCGGAGCTGGCCGCTGCCGAGGATGGCGTGCAGGTGGAGCTGGCGCAGATCGTGGCCGCGTTCGCGCGCCTGCGTGCGCAGGCCGATGTCGTGGTGGTGGAGGGCGTTGGCGGTTGGCTGGCGCCGGTCTCGGCCACGCTCGACCAGCTTGATCTGGTGCGCGCACTGCAGCTGCCCGTGCTGTTGGTGGTGGGCATGCGGCTGGGCTGCGTCAACCATGCGCGGCTGACCGCGCAGTCGCTGCAGGCCAGCGGCGTGGAGTGCCTGGGCTGGATCGGCAACCACATCGACCCGGTGATGCAGCGCCAGGATGAGAACATCGCGACGTTGCAGCAGCGCCTGCCGATGCCGTGCTGGGGGCGGCTGCCGTATCTGCCGGGAGTGGATGGCGAAGCACTGAGCGCGTACCTGCTCGAGTGACCCTGGGTAGTGCCGGCCGCTGGCCGGCAACTGCATCCACTCGGCGATCCCGAGGTTGCCGGCCAGCGGCCGGCGTTACCGTGCCGCAGCCGCCAGCTCCTTCGCGATCGCACCGAGCCGCTCAACCGCACCGATGAAGCGCGCATCCAGCGTCTGGCAGCACGACAGCCGCAGGCAGTGGCGATAGCGCGCACCACGTGAATACACCTGGCCGGGCATGAACACGATGTCCTCTGCCAGCGCACGCTCGAACAGCTCACGCGTATCCACGCCCGGCAGTTCCAGCCACAGCAGGAAGCCGCCCTGCGGCTCGGTGGCACGGGTGCCGGCCGGGAAGTGTTCGGCCACCAGCTGGCGCAGCCGTCCCACCTGTTCGCGGTACAGCCGGCGCATGCGATGCAGGTGGTGTTCGTAGCTGCCTGCTTCCAGATACGCCGCCACCGCATCGCCCAGCAGCTGCGGTTCGCCACCGGTGGACTGGAACTTGAGCAGTGCGATGCGCTCGGCGAAGCGCCCCCCGTCCAGCCAACCGATGCGGTAATCCGGCGCCAGCGTCTTGGAGAAACCACCGACCACCATCACCCAGCCATCGCGATCAAACGCCTTCAGCAGCGGTGCCGGCGGCTCGCAGAACTGCAGTTCGGCGTACACCGCATCTTCGATCAGCGGTAGCTGGAGAGCGTTGACCAGTTCGGCCAGGCGTTGCTTGGCGGGTGTCGGCATGGTGCAGCCCAGCGGATTGTGCACGGTCGGCATCACCACCAGTGCGGCCAGCGACGTGTGCTCCAGCATCGCTTCCAGTGCATCGACATCCAGGCCGTGCTGCGGGTGGGTGGGCAGCTCGATGGCCTGCAGGCCGAGGTTGGCCAGCAACGGGTACAGGTTGAAGTAGGACGGCGCCTCGATGCCCACCGCATCACCGGGCTGGGTAACCGCACGCAACGCCAGCTGCAGGGCCTCCATCGCGCCGTGGGTCAGCAGCAGCCGCTCGCTGTGGGTGTGCAGGCCCATGCGTGGACCACGGCGCACGATCTGCGCCAGCAGCCGGGGTGAACCGTTGGGGCGCGCGTAGGTCTCCACCGTCTGCTGGCCGTGACGCAGCACCTGCGCGGTGTGACGGGCCAGCTGTGCGCCCGGATAGAACTGGCGACCGCGCGGACCGGCGAACGCCAGGTCGATCACTCCGGAGCGACGTTGTGCCTCCAGCACGCGAGCCATCAACACCTGCTGCAGCGGCGCGGTGGGCGCAGACGGCGTGTCGCGCAGCGAACGTTCCGGCACCGACAATCGCGGCGCGACCTCGAAGCCGGCTTTGGGCCGCGGAATGACCAGGCCGGCGTCCTCCAGCTGGCGATAGGCCGCGATCACCGTGTTCAGGCTGAGCCTTCGCTGCAGGGCCATCTGCCGCAGTGAAGGCAGGCGGCTGCCGACCGGGAGACGTCCGCCGTGGATGGCCTCGGCCAGTTCGTCGGACAGCCGTTGGTAGCGGGGTGGGATCATCGCGCTCTGGTCATCTGTATCCATCGAACTTCCCGCCATCTGGTTCTGTACCCATGATGATGGCGAGCCTAGCATGTCGTTGTCGGACGGGCCTGATCGGGGCACGGCCGATACTTCCCAAGCGCACGGCTGGATGGCCGTGCGTCTTTTTTGGAGGTGGTACCGGCCGCTGGCCGGCGATCCCCAGATCCGCAGGAGCCGGCCAGCGGCCGGCACTACCCGGGTCGTTACCGCATCGGCACCAGTGCCGCGTCGCGCCGGTACAGCGCCGGGAACTGCTTGCCCAGTGCCGCCAGCTTCGGTGCGTCGTAGTAGCGGATGTAGGCCGCCTGCGGGTAGTTGGTCATGTAGTTCTGGTGGTAGCTCTCGGCCGGGTAGAAGTGCTGGCCGCTGACCAGCTGGGTGACGATCGGTGCGCGGTAGCTGCCGGCCTGGCCGAGCTGGGCGATGTAGGCGCGGCTGGCCGCCTGCTGGCGTGCGTCATCACTGAAGATCGCCGAGCGGTACTGGCTGCCCTGGTCCGGCCCCTGCCGATTGAGCTGGGTCGGGTCGTGCACCACCGAGAAGAACACCTGCATCAGCTGGCCATAGCTGACCTGGCGCGGGTCGTAGTCGATCTTCACCGCCTCGGCATGACCGGTCTGGCCACCGCTGACGCGCTCATAGCGCGCATTGGCCGCGCTGCCACCGATGTAGCCGGACACCGCATTGCTCACGCCTTTGACGTGCTGGAACACGCCCTGCACGCCCCAGAAGCAACCGCCGGCGAACACCACGCTGGCATGGGTGGCGTCATCGCGGAACGCGGCGTCGCCGCTGGGCGCCGGTAGTGCCTTGGCCTGCGCGCTGGCTTCCAGCGGTGCCGCGACTGCGCCGTGGTCGACCAGCAGCACGCCAGCGATCAATGCAGTAGCTACCAAGCCGGCGACACCGGCGGCGATACCTTGTTCAAAAGAGAGTTTCATCGTGTGCTCCCGTTTCAACCGAAGGTGAAGGCATAGGCGTGCACGCCCGCATCGAGAAATTCGATCTCGAAGCGATGCGGGCCGACCGCGCCGCGCTGGCGCACCAGCTGGTACAGGCGGTGTTCGTTGACCACGCCGCTGCCATCGGCGCCGACATCGCTGCCGGCATCGGCGGCGGGCAGCGGCTTGCCATCCAGCCAGACGCGGAAGCGCACTGGCTTGCCGTCCTCGTTCGGTGCCAGCACCAGGTGCAGGTCACGTGCGTGGAACTGGAAGGCGATGCGGCCACCGGCCTGTTGCAGCTGTGCGGCCTCGTCGGTGACGGTCCAGCGCCCGGACAGTCCCCATTGGTTCAACGCCAGAGTGGTGGGCAGCGTGTAGTCGAACGCGGTGTCGCTGCGCTGCCCGCCGGGCGAGGCGAACTGCTCGGCGCGGGCGTGGCCCAGGTAGGTTTCCGGCGAACGCAGGTTGCCCATGTCGGCCTGCACGGCCACGCCCTTCAGGTCGGCGGCAGCGGGATCGGCCGGTGGTGGCAAGTTGGTCTGCCCGGCTTCGGTCAGCAGGCGACGGATCATCTGTTCCGAGCGCGCATAGTTGCCCTCGCCGAACTGATGGCCGCGGATGTTGCCCTGCGCGTCGACGAAGTACTGTGCCGGCCAGTAGCGGTTGTTGAAGGCGCGCCAGATCGTGTACTGGTTGTCGAGCACCACCGGGTACTCGACCTTCAGCTGCTGCACCGCCTTCATCACATTGCTCGGGTTGCGTTCGAAGGCGAACTCCGGCGTGTGCACGCCGAGCACCACCAGCCCATGGTCACGGTAGCGACGTTCCCATTCGTGCACGAACGGCATCGCGCGCAGGCAGTTGATGCAGGAGTAGGTCCAGAAATCGACCAGCACCACCTTGCCGCGCAGCTGCTGTGCACTCAGCGGCGGGCTGTTGAGCCAGCCGGTGGCACCGTCCAGCGCGGGCAGGGTGCCTTCCACCGGCAGCGGTGCATCGGCACCTGCATTGGCGCCGGCCATCATCATCATCGGCGGTGCCGCCGGCTGCGCGCCGGGTACTGCGTCCAGCAGGCTTTGCTCGATGCGCGCGGTGCTGACCGTCGAAAGACGGGTCAGCAGGCCGGTATCCCAGCCGAGGCCGATCGCTACGACGGCCAGCAGCGCGGCTACACCCAGCACCTTGCGCAGGACATCGCCGAGGCCGAGCCGCGCCTGCAGCGCACGGAACACCCGGCCGCCGACCCACACCGCCAGCGCCAGCGCGGTGATCGCACCCGATGCATAGGCAAGCAGCAGGGTGCTGGTACCGACGCTGGCGCCATGCAGGGCAGCACCGGTCAGCACCAGGCCGAGGATTGGACCGGCGCACGGCGCCCACAGCAGGCCGGTGGCGACGCCGATCAGCAGCGAGGTCCACGCGCCGCCACGTCCTGCGGCGTCCGCGGCATCGGCGCGTGCGCTCAAGCGTGCACCCACACGCTGGAACGGCGCCAGCAGATGGTCGGCCAGCCGTGGCCACAACAGGGCGACCGCGAACAGCGCCATCAGCAGCAGGGCAATCCAGCGCCCGACCTGGTTGGCCTGCGCCACCCATTGGCTGCCTACGGCGGCCAGGCTGGCGACCACGGTGAAGGTGAGCGCCATGCCCAGCAGCAGCGGCAGCGTGCTGCGTAGGAATGGACGGTCGGCACGCGCGAACACGAACGGCAGCACCGGCAGGATGCAGGGGCTGAGCAGGGTCAGCGCGCCCCCGAGGTAGGCAAGCAGCAACAGCAGCATCGTCAGGCTCCGGAAGCAGGGGAAGAACCGACCGGCACCCGCCAGCCGTCGGCAGTGCCAGCAGGGGCACCGGGAACGAACACCATCGCCGCACCGTTCATGCAGTAGCGCAGCCCGGTCGGGCGTGGCCCATCGTTGAACACATGGCCGAGATGGCCGCCGCAGCGGCGGCAGTGCACCTCCACCCGCAGCATCCCGAAGGTGACGTCGCGGTCTTCGCCGATGGCGTTGTGCAGCGGTGCCCAGAAGCTGGGCCAGCCGGTGCCGCTCTCGAACTTGGTGGAGGAGGAGAACAGCGGCAGCGCACAGCCGGCGCAGGCGAAAGTGCCCTGCCGATGTTCCTTGTTGAGCGGGCTGCTGTACGGGCGCTCGGTGGCCTGCTGGCGCAGCACCGCGTACTGCGCCGGGGTCAGTTGCTGGCGCCACTGCGCATCGCTGTGCATGACCTCGAACTGTCGCGACGGACGCGCTTCGGCGGCGGCCGGGGCTGCGCGGCTGCAGGCCCCCAGGCCGAGCAGGCCGGCGGCGGTGGCAACACCGCCCAGGCCCAACAGATGGCGGCGGGTTAGGGACATGGCGGACTCCGGGAAGGGGCGACGGGGCCATGCTGCGCCCGCCCGGGTCAACGAATCCTCACGCAGGATTCAATTTTTCGTGAGGTATCGGCGGCCGTCCCGCGCCACAATGCAGCCAGCTTCCCCACTGGCCCCGAGCTGCCAATGTCCACCAAACGCGTGCTGATCGTTGAAGACGATGCCCACATCGCCGACCTGCTGCGCATGCATCTGGGCGATGAGGGCTACGACGTCGCCCATGCCGCCAGTGGCGACGCCGGCCTGCGCCTGCTCGAGCAGGACGGCCCATGGGATGCGCTGGTGCTGGACGTGATGCTGCCCGGTGTCGACGGCCTGCAGGTCTGCCAGCGTGCACGCGCGATGGCGCGCTATGTGCCGATCATCATCATAAGCGCGCGCGGCAGCGAAACCCAGCGCATTGTCGGCCTGGAGCTGGGCGCGGACGACTACCTGGCAAAACCCTTCTCGATGCCGGAACTGGTGGCACGGGTACGCGCGCTGCTGCGCCGCGCCGAGGCGATGGCGCAGAGCGCGCGCATCGATGCCGGCGCAATCGAGCTGGGTGGGCTGCAGCTGGATCCGGTCGCGCGCACCGCGTCGGTGGATGGCAATACGTTGGAGCTGACGCCGCGCGAATTTGATCTGCTGCTGTTCTTCGCCCGTCATCCGGACCAGGTGTTCGCGCGCATGGAGCTGCTCAACCAGGTCTGGGGCTATCAGCACGATGGTTACGAGCATACGGTCAATACCCATATCAACCGCCTGCGCAGCAAGATCGAGCCGGACCCGGCCAACCCGCGGCGGCTGCTGACGGTGTGGGGCCGCGGCTACAAGCTGGTCGACCCGGCCGGGGCGGCGGCATGATCAAGCCCAATCTATGGCAGAAGCTGGCGGCGGTGATCGCCGCGCTGATGCTGATGTGCTGCATGGCGTTGCTGGCACTGCAGATGCGCGCCAACACCCGCCATGAGCAGGAAGTGGTGCAGCGGCTGTCGCTGGGCCTGGCCGAACACATCGCCCAGCGCAGCGAACTGATGGACACCAGCGGCATGCGCGATGCGGCGGTGCGTGCGCTGTTCGGCCAGCTGATGGCGGTCAATCCCAGCGTCGAGGTCTACCTGCTGGACGACCAGGGTCGCATCCTCGGCCACGATGCACCCAGTGGGCATCTGGTGCGCAACAAGGTGGACGTGGCACCGTTGCGTCGCCTGCTGGCCGGTGCGCCGCTGCCGATCCTCGGTGATGACCCGCGCAGCGCCGATGGCCGCAAGGTGTTCAGCGCCGCACCATTGATCGTGCAGGGCCGGCCGGCCGGCTATGTATACGTGGTGCTGGTCGGCGAGCACCGGCAGATGCTCGCCGACGATCTTGCCGCGGGCAGCCAATGGAACACCACGCTGTGGTCAGTCGTGCTGGTGGGGGGCCTCGGCCTGTTTGCCGGGCTGGTGGCGTTCTACTGGGTGACGCGTCCGCTGCGGCGCCTGACCCGACGCATCCAGGCGTTCGACATCGACGCGCCGACCCCACTGCCGCCGCCGGAGCCACTGCGGCCCGGTGAGCGCGATGAACTGGTGATCCTGGAACACGCACATGCGCAGATGGCGCAGCGCCTGGGGGAGCAATGGCAGCAGCTGCGCCAGCAGGACCTGCAGCGGCGCGAACTGGTGGCCAACATCTCGCATGACCTGCGCACGCCGTTGTCGTCGCTGCACGGCTACCTGGAAACGCTGGCGCTGAAGGACGCCACGCTGTCCCCGGACGAGCGCCGCCGTTACCTCGGTATCGCGCTGGCGCAGAGCGCCAAGGTTGGTTGGCTGGCGCGCGCGCTGTTCGAGCTGGCGCGGCTGGAGCATGGCGAAGTGCGCCTGGAGTGGGAAGTGTTCGCGCTGCCGGAACTGCTGCAGGACGTACTGCAGAAATTCGAGCTGGCGGCGCAGGCACGCAACCAGCGCCTGCACGCCGCGTTCCCGCCCGGCCTGCCGCTGGTGCGTGCCGACCTGGGCCTGGTCGAGCGCGTGCTGACCAACCTGCTCGACAATGCATTGCGGCACGCACCGGAAGGTGGCCGGATCGAAGTGTGCCTGCGTGCGACCGCGGACAGCATCGAGGTGAGCGTGGCCGATGATGGTCCCGGCGTGGCAGCGGCGCTGCGTGCGCAGTTGTTCCAGGCGCCGGCCGCGCTGGGCGCACGGCGTGGCGAGAACGGTGGGCTTGGCCTGCTGATCGTGCAGCGGATCGTGCAGCTGCATGGCCGCCGCATCGAACTGCGTGACAGTGAGCGTGGCGCGCTGTTCGTGTTCGCGTTGCCGCGCGCGGAGCCGGCGGCCTAGCAGGCCGCCTCGCTCTCCACGGCACCGCCGCTTTCCAGCGGCAGGTGCAGGCGGATGCAGGCACCGCCCAGCTCCGAATCGGTCACTTCAACGTGGCCGCCATGCTTGTCGGCCACCACCTGCACCAGCGCCAGGCCGAGGCCGAAACCGGGGCTGCCCGGATCCAGCCGCACATAGGGTTGCAGTACCTGGCCGCGCAGTTCGGGCGCGATACCGGGGCCGTCGTCCTCCACCTGCAGGCACAGCCAGCCGTCGTTGACCGTGCTGGCGATACGGATCTGCCGCCGTGCGTAACGCAGGGCATTGCCGAGCAGGTTGCGCAGCGCCAGTTCCAGCATATGCCGGTTGACGTTGACCAGGCCTGCCGGCGACAGCACCTGCTGTACCGGCAGCGGCAGCGGTGCGAACTGGGCCACCACGCCACGGACCAGTGCCGCCAGCTGCAGGCGCTGGCGGGTCAGCTGATGGCAGCGGCCCAGCGCGGCGTACTCGACGCCGGCATCGGTGAGGTGCTGCAGCCGATCGACATCGGTGCGCAGCCCGCCCAGCGCATCGCGCTGTATCTCGTCCAGCGCGGTGTCCTCCAGGTCGGCCAGGCCGAAACGCATCCGCGCCAACGGCGTGCGCACTTCATGCGCGACCGCCTGCGCCAGCACGCGCTGGCTCTCCAGCAGCTGCTGCAGCTGCTCGGCCATGTGGTTGAAGGCATTGGCCAGCGGCCGCACCAGCGCGGTGCCGGCACGCGGCGCACGCGTATCCAGCTGGCCGTCGCGCATCTGCCGCGCCGCCTGTGCCAGCTGCGACACATCGCGCCACAGGCGGTAGACCATTACATACATCGGCAGCGCCACGGCCACCATCAGGATCAGCAGCAGGATCGCCACGCCGGACACTTCGCTGTCCTGCCAGCCTTCCTCAGGCAACGCTTCATCCAGTGGCCCCAGCATCACGGCATAGTCTCTGTCGCCGATCCGCTGCAGGCTGCGCATGTGTTCCAGGTCGATCTGCACACGGCCGTTGTTGAACGGCGGTCGCTGGCTGGTCGACAGCGCCTTCTCCGCCTCGGCCAGCGGCACCATCCGCAGGGCATAGGCGAAGTCGGCGTCGAGCCCTCGTGCCAGCGCCGGCCACTGGTCACGTGGTGTTTCCGCGAAGCGTTGCTGCAGCAGCGCATGGGTGCCACGCATCTCGGCCAGCAGGCTGGCTTCGGTGCGGTCTTCCAGCAGCGCATCCCAGGCCCACAGGCCCAGCACGATCAGCAGCAGGTGGGCGACCAGGAAGCCGATGCCGTAGCGCAGGAAGTGGAAGGCGTGGCCGCGCATCGCCGAGTGCGTGCGCTTCATCCCCATGCCGAGCGGCTGAACAGGTAGCCGCGTCCACGGACGGTCTTGATCCGCTCCGGTTGTTCAGGGTTGTCGCCCAGCTTGCGGCGCAGGCGCGAGATGCGCGCATCGATCGAACGGTCCAGGCCGTCAAAGGCGATGCCACGCAGGCCGCGCAGCAGCGCATCGCGGTCCAGGATCTGGCCGGCGTTGCTGGCCAGCAGGAACAGCAGGTCGAACTCGGCCGTGGTCAGCTCCAGCAGGCCGCCCTGCAGGTGCACGTTGCGGGTGGACGGGTCGATGTTCAGCTCGCCGAAGCGCAGGCTGCCGTCGCGCGGTTCGACCCGGCGATGGCGGCGCAGGTGGGCACGCAGGCGGGCGAGCAGCACCCGCGGTTCGATGGGTTTACCGATGTAATCGTCGGCCCCCAGCTCCAGTCCCAGCACCTGGTCGATGTTGTCGGTGCGGGCGGTCAGCACACAGATGATGCCGTCATAGTGGGGCCGGATCTGCCGACACACTTCGAAACCATCCTGGTCGGGCAGGCCGACATCGAGCAGGACCAGGGCCGGCTTCTCGGCCAGGATCCGGGCCACCGCGCGCTCGCCACTGCGCTCATGGGCCACCTGATAGCCATGCCGCTGCAGATAGTCGCTGACCATCGTACCCAGGCGGGCATCGTCTTCAACCAGTACGATATCCAGCATTTTCAAGGCCTCCGTGGGGCGTACGTACCGCCACGGCACGAGCGCGGCGATGCTATCCCAGCCTGCGGGCCGCCCGGGTCCCGGGGGCGGGCGCCATTCAGCCGGGGTTGCTGGCGCTCGGGCCGGGCCTCAGGCCTGGCAACAACTTGGCGTCCAGCATAGCTTGTTGCCGTTACAAAACGTTACCTTCGTGATACGTCTGGTGACCATCGCTGACAGCAAAGCGACTGACGCGGGGCAGGTGGGGCGCCGAGCATGGAGTCTCCTCCGCTCCGCGTGCCGTTCCCATGTCGCTCGCCGCCCCCTGCCTGCTGAACCCGTCCCGCCGCTGCCGCTGCGGAGGTGCCCGATGAGCGGCGTGGTCGGGGCCTGGTTGCCGCCCGCCGAGGACGAACATCTGCTGCAGCAGCTGGCACCGATGCTGCGCGCCCTGCAGCAGCGTGGCCGGGGCCGCATCGGTTACTGGACCGACGCCGAGGCCGGCCTCGCGCTGGGCCATTGCCGGGCGCCGACCGACACCCCGCTGCAGCCACTGAGCTCGGACTGTGGCCGTTACGTGCTGTGCCTGGACGGTCGCCTGTACAACCGGGCTGACCTGCAGTCGCAGCTGCGCGATCTGCCACGCAGCTGCAGTGACGCCCGGCTGCTGCTGCAGGCGATCGTTGAATGGGGCGTAGAGCGGGCGCTGTCGCGTATCGAAGGCGCGTTCGGTTTCAGCGTCTGGGACCGTGAGTCGCGAGCGTTGTGGCTGGCGCGTGATCCGGTGGGCGAGCGGCCGCTGTATTACGGCTGGTTCCAGGGCCAGTTCCTGTTCGCTTCGGAAATGAAGGCGCTGCAGGCCTTCGCCGGTTTCGCCCCGAGCATCGACCAGGATGCGCTGAGCCTGCTGCTGCGCCACGACTATGTGCCGGCGCCGCACACCATCTACCGGGGCATCCACAAGCTGGTGGCCGGCGCGGTGCTGCGCGTCGATCTGGATGACCACGCTGCCGGCGGTTCCAGCCAGGCGGCGGAAGGGGGCGCGCGCTACTGGTGCGCACGCGATGCGATGCAGAGTGCGCTGCAGGAACCCCTGCAGCCGGCGCCGAGCCTGGAACAGGCCACCGACCAGCTGGAAGTGGTGTTGCAGAAGGCGATCGCGGCACGCATGCATTCGCCGCTGGCCTGCGGTGCGTTCCTGTCTGGCGGCACCGACTCGTCGCTGGTGACCGCGATGATGCAGGCGCAGTCGACGCTGCCGATCGAGGCCTGGACGGTCGGCTTCGACGATCCCGGCCACGACGAAAGCGATTGGGCCTCGCAGGTCGCGCGGCATCTGGGCGTGCAGCATCATCTGCACCGGATGGACGCGCGACAAGGCCTGGATCTGCTGCAGCGGCTGCCACAGGTCTGGTGCGAACCGTTCGCCGATGCCTCGCAGCTGCCGACCCTGCTGGCCAGTGAACTGCTGGGCGCGCGCAAGCCGGTGGCCCTCACCGGCGACGGTGGCGATGAACTGTTCTTCGGTCATCCCAGCTATGGCCGGGCGCTGCGCAATGCACGCCTCTGTGGTGGCTTGCCGGACTGGGTGCGTGACTTGGCGCGGCGCAGTGGCAACCGCATGAACGTCGAGCGTGGCCGCCTGGGCGGCTGGCGTGCGCTGGTGGCCGAGGTTGCCGCCAACGATGTGGAAGGGCATTACCTGCAGCGTGTCACCCGCTGGCGGCAGCCGGCGCAGGTGGTGCTGGGCGCACGTGAGCCGATGACGATCTTCCAGCAGCAGGACACCGCGCTGCCGGCCGAGGCGCGCATCCAGCTGTTGGATTTCCGCATGGATCTGGCCGAGGGCATCCTCGCCAAGGTCGATCGTGCGGGCATGGCGGCGGGCGTGGAGACGCGTGCGCCGCTGCTGGACATGGAGGTGGTGCGTCTGGCCTGGCGCCTGCCGCAGCACCTGAAGTACCACGATGGTGAGCACAAGCGGATCCTCAAGCACCTGCTGGCGCGCTACCTGCCGGAACCGCTGGTGTACCGCCCCAAGCGCGGTTTTGGCCCGCCGATGGCGCGTTGGTTGGCGGGCCCGCTGCGCGATTGGGCGGAGGCGCTGCTGGACCCGCAGCTGTTGCGCAACCAGGGGTGTTTCGATGTTGCGCGCGTGCGCGGTATCTGGGAGGCGTTCCTGCGTGGCGAGCGCAAGTGGCACACGCACCTGTGGAACGTGCTGATGTTCCAGGCGTGGCACCAGCATTGGCACGGTGGTCGCGGGCGCTGAGCGGTTTCTGCATTGCGTGCAGCGGATTGAATCAGCGTGGCGCGGGGCGGATGCCCTTGCGTACGAATGTCCTCCGGCGCCGGCCGTTGGCCGTCACCTCCCCCTTTACTTCGTACGCAAGGGCATCCGCCCCGCGTTCGGAGTTCGTCGGCGCCTCATTGAGAAGCTGTCGCGAGCGCTGCGCTCTGCTCACCGCACGCCGAGCCTCGTCGGGATGGGCAGGGGTCTGGGCAAAGTAAAGGAGGAGGTGACGGCCAACGGCCGGCGCCGGGGGACATTTGCCCAGGCCCCTGCCCGCCCCGGCGGGGCCCCTCAGCTCGCAGAGAGTCCAGACGAGGAAGCGCTTTGGAATCCGAACGCCAGGCAAAAAAAGACCCGGCAGAGGGAGGGATCTGCCGGGTCCGGATTGCGTGGGGGGAGGGACCCACGCAATGAGCGTTGCGTCGCGTCAGTGGTTGTTCGCGTCCGCCGTTGATTCGTTGTAGCCCTGCACCAGTTCGGACCAGGCCTTGCCGGCCTGCAGGCTGAGACCGACTACGTCCTGCTGGGCCTGGCCCAGCCGCTGCAGGTTGTCCTGCCACAGCTGTGCGCCCTTGTTGAGCACCCCGGCCGCGTCGTCACTGCGGGCCAGCTCGCCGAGCCAGCCGCCGGTCGCGGTCAGGTTGCGCTCTATCGCCTTCAGCTGCACCCCGAACATGCTTTCCGCGTTCTCCAACGCCAACCGGTTCGCGCGCGTTGCCGCGGCGGCGAGCTGGCGGGTGGCATCACTGAAGCGATCGCTGAAGGCGGTGGCCATGGGGGCATCAGGGAGTGGCTTGATGCAGTGCAGCATACGCCGTTGATGCGGCAATGCAACAAAAATAACAAAGGCGCCCAGGGCGCCTTTGAAGGACCTTTCAGATCAATGGGTTGATCAGGCTGTTGGGCCGCGGTAACGGCAACCCGAGGTGCAGGTTTCGTGCACGGTGATCTCGCTCAGCGCCGGCAGGCTCGGCTTCAGCTCGTTCCAGATCCACACCGCCAGGTTCTCGCTGGTCGGGTTCTCCAGGCCGGGGATGTCATTGAGGTAGTGATGGTCCAGGCGGTCGTAGATCGGCTGGAAGGCCGCCTTCACGTCGCCGAAATCCATGATCCAGCCGGTCTGCGCACCCGGCTCGCCCTCGACCTTCAGTTCCACCCGGAACGAGTGGCCGTGCAGGCGCGCGCACTTGTGCCCCGGCGGCACGTTGGGGAGGCGGTGCGCCGCCTCGAGCATGAAGACTTTGAAGATTTCCATGACGCGATTGTACGCCGCAGGTGGCCGGCCAGCCTGAGCGGATGTTGGACTTTCGTGAAGCCAGTCTTTCCATCCGGATGAAGAGATGATAGTTTCTCTTATATCCGTATGAAGAGATGTTATTGGCCGGACCCCGGCCAGGCATGGACTACTGCGGAACTTCGTCGCCCTTACCACCTCCCCCACATCGTCATGCCCAAGCACACCCTGCTCGTGGCGGCCCTGGCCGTCGCTCTGGCCGCGCCTTTGTCCGCCGCCGCCGAAACCTCCGCCGACGCCAGTGGCGAAGCCAGCACCCTGGCCGCCGTGCGCGTCACCGGTTCCAACATCAAGCGCACCGATACCGAGGCCTCCAACCCGGTGCAGGTGATCGGCCGCCAGCAGCTGGAACAGACCGGCAAGGCCACCGTGGCCGATGTGCTGCGCTCGATCTCGGCGAACACCGGCAACGCCAGCAACGAAACCACCAACAACGGCTGGGCCTCCGGCTCGGCCGGCATCGGCCTGCGTGGCCTGTCGCAGAAGAACACGCTGGTGCTGCTCAATGGCCGTCGCCTGGCCAACTACGGCTTCCCGGCCGGTGGCCTGTCCGACACCTTTGTTGATCTCAACGCGCTTCCGCTGGTCGCGGTCGAACGCATCGAAGTGCTCAAGGATGGCGCCTCGGCGGTCTACGGCTCCGACGCCGTGGCCGGTGTGGTCAACATCATCACCCGGCAGAACTTCGAAGGCGCCGAGATCGGCGGCAGCTTCGGCGGCGCCGACCAGGGCGGCCTGCACGAGCAGAACCTGAAGTTCGTCGGCGGCCTCGGTGATCTCGATACCGACGGCTACAACATCCTCTTCAGCCTGCAGGGCTACAACCGCGAACGCCTGGATCAGGACGAACGCAACCTGACAAAGAGCGGCATCTACACCGACAAGCCCGGCGGCCGCTGGAACGGCTGGTCGGCCAAAGGTGCGCGCTATCTGGTCAACGGCGTGTCGGTGCCGATGCTCGATGCCAACGGTAACTGCCCGACCGGTACCACCCGCGTTGCCAGCGCGCCGATCGACGGCCTGGCCGGTGATACCTGCGGCTTCAACCAGGCGCCGTTCACCACGCTGATTCCCTCGACCAAGCGCTACCAGGCCTATGCCAACGGCACCTTCCGCCTGAACGACAACGTCGAAGCCTTCGGCGAAGTGCTGTACAGCCAGATCAAGAGCACCGCGTGGTTTGGCAGCAGCCCGTTCTTCACTCTGGAGAGCGGCCGCTTCGCACTGAACGCGGACAGTGGCCTGGCCGAGCCGGTGTCGTCGCTGCTGCCGGCCAACAATCCGTACAACCCGTACGGCCGTGCGATCCCGATCGAGTACACCTTCTTCGACCTGGGCGGCACCCTCAAGACCAACCGCTCCACCGCTTACCGCGGCGTGTTCGGCCTGCGTGGCACCACCGCGAAGTGGGACTGGGAAGTCGCAGCGTTCGGCGCGCGCAGCAGCGAGCGCGAGAGCGTCTCCGGTGGCTTCGCCAACCGCTGGGCGCTGGCCGATGCGCTGGCCACCGGCAGCTACAACCTGCTGAACCCGGCCGCCACGCCGCAGTCGGTGCGCGACTCGATCAACATCGCCACGCTGCGTCCGGCCGAGTCCAAGCTGCAGGGCATCGATGCGAAGATTTCCGGCAGCCTCGGCCATACCTGGGCCGGCGAGATCGGATTCGCCGCCGGTGCCGAGTGGCGCCGCGAGAAGCTCGATTCCAACAACCCGTGGCAGATCGACGCCGGCCTGCAGGTGCGCCCGGCCATCGCCGAAGTGCACGGCAAGCGCCAGGTCAGTGCGGCCTACGCCGAAGTGAACGTGCCGCTGGCATCGACGCTGGAGCTGTCCGCTGCCGCGCGCGCCGATCACTATGATGATTTCGGCGATGCGTTCTCGCCGAAGATCGGCCTGCGCTGGCAGCCGCTCGACTTCCTGCTGGTGCGTGCCTCCGCCTCGAAGGGCTTCCGTGCGCCGTCGCTGTCGGAGAACTCCAACAGCACCAGCATCGCCTACGGCAGCGTGGTCGATCCGCGTGACCCGGACGTGCCGGGCTCGCGCCAGAACCCCACCTTCTTCACCGTCGGCAACAACGAACTGAAGCCCGAGCGCACCAAGAGCGTGAACTTCGGCGTGGTGCTGTCGCCGTGGGCCAACACCAACCTGAGCGTGGACTACTACCGCATCCAACTGGACAACTTGGTCGGCACCAACAACACCCAGACCCTGATCAACGACAACGTGGCCGGCGCAGTGCAGCGCGATGAGCGCGGCAAGCTGCAGGCGGTCTACAACCGCTACCAGAACCTGAGCGAGCTGAAGACCTCGGGCATCGACGTCGAGCTGCGCCAGCGCATCCCGACCGCTGCGCTCGGCGACTTCATCGTGTCTTCGGCCTATACCCACGTGCGCGATTACCGTCGCCCGACCGTGGTCGGTGGCCCACTGGTGGACTACGCCGGCAGCAACCTGGGCGCAACCCTGCCCAAGGACAAGGCCACCACCACGCTGGACTGGAAGTACGGCGACTTCAACGCAGCCGTGACCTGGTACTACACCAGCAGCTACCGCCAGGAAGCCAGTACCGCCGCCAAGGACGTGCAGCAGCGTGTCGGCAGCTACAGCCAGTACGACCTGTACCTGGCCTACACCGGCATCGACAAGCTGACCGTGTACGCCAAGGTGCAGAACCTGGCCGACAAGACGCCGCCGTACGACGCCTCGTTCCCGGGCATCCGCGCGCCGTACGACTTCAGCCAGTACGACCTGCGTGGCCGCTACTTCACGCTGGGCTTCGATTACCGCTTCTGATCCATCCGCCGCGGCCGGTCACCTGAAGGGACCGGCCGCGCGACTGTCTGCCGTTGTGTTCCAGGGGAGTCATCGTGTCCTTGCATCGCCGTGCCGTTCTTCCGTTGCTGCTTGCCGCCGCCACCGCACTGTCCTCGCCGCAGCCGGCGCAGGCACAGAGCGCGTACTTCTTCCCGCAGGTCACCGACGCAGCGGCGTTCGATGCAGCGGTGCCCACGCCGGAGCAGTTCCTCGGCTACCCGATCGGCAGCCGTTACACCCGGCACGATCAGCTGGTGGCGTACTTCCAGGAACTTGCGAAACGCTCGGACAAGATCAGCGTGCGCGAGATCGGCCGCAGCTATGAAGGTCGCCCGCTGCTGATCGCCACCGTCACTGCTGCAGGCAACCACGCGCGGCTGGAACAGATCCGCCAGCAGCACGCGACCCTGGCCGATCCGGCGCAGCCGCGCAGCGCCGCCGGTGACAGCCCGGTGGTGGTGTGGCTGGGCTACAGCGTGCATGGCAACGAGACCTCCAGTGCCGAAGCGGCGATGCTGACGGCGTACTACCTGGTGGCCAACCGCAGTGCCGAAACCCAGCAGTGGCTGCAGCAGGCGGTGGTGCTGTTCGACCCGGCACAGAATCCGGATGGCCGTGATCGTGCCGCCAACTGGCACAACGCCTGGGCCTCCGATCCGGCTTCGGCCGACCCGGCCGACAAGGAACACGTCGAGCCGTTCCCGCAGGGCCGCACCAACCACTACTTCACCGATCTCAACCGCGACTGGCTGGCCCTGACCCAGCAGGACTCGCGGCCGAAGGTGGAGGTGTTCCACCAGTGGTACCCGAACGTGCAGATCGATTTCCACGAGATGGGCAAGGACAGCACCTACTACTTCGAACCGTCGCCGAAGAGCATGCACAGCCCGCTGATTCCGCCGGCGTCGTACGAGTTCAACAAGACCCTGGCCAAGTACCACGCGCAAGCCTTGGATGCATTGGGGTCGCTGTACTACACCGGCGAGAATTTCGACAACTTCTCGCCGGTCTACGGCTCCACCTATCCGGACTTCCATGGTGCAGTGGGCGTCACCGTTGAACAGGCCAGTTCGCGCGGCCGCGTGCAGGAATCAGTGAACGGCCTGCTGACCTTCCCGTTCACCATCCGCAACCAGGTGGCTACCGGGCTGGGCACGGTGCGGGGTGCAGTGACCGAGCGCAGCGGCCTGTTCGACCTGCAGAAGCAGTTCTTCCAGAGCGCGCTGAAGCAGGCCGCACAGCAGCCGGTGAAGAGCTTTGTGTTCGGCGATGCGCATGATCCGGCACTGACCCGGCGCCTGCTGGAACTGTTGCTGCTGCATCGCATCGAGGTGCGCGCGCTGGATCGTGACGTCAGTGTCGATGGCCAGCGCTTCGATGCCGGCAGCGCCTACGCGGTGCCGGTGCAGCAGGCGCAGTTCCGCCTGGTGCATTCGATCTTTGCCGAGACGCCGCCGATCAAGGGCGATGTGTTCTACGGCAGCACCAGCTACGCGATTGCACCGGCCTACGGCGTGGCCTTCGCCGGTAGCCGCAGCCGCATCGACGGCGGCGCACGCGTGGCGGCGCTGCCGGCGGAGCAGGGCACCGTGCTGGGCGGCCAGGCAGGATTCGCCTACGCGATCGACTGGCGCGACTACAATGCCGGGCGCGCGCTGGCCGCGCTGCAGGGCAAGGGCGTGAATGCACGCGCGGCATTCCAGCCGTTCACCACCGCGACGGCGCAGGGCGAGGCCAGCTTCGCCGCCGGCAGCCTGGTGATTCCGGTAGCCGGGCAACCACTGCAGGGCACGGCGTTGCTTGAGGCAGTTACATCCGCCGCACGCGAGGCAGGTGTGCAGGTGCACGCGCTGTCCAGTGGCCGCAGCCGCGAAGGCATCGACCTCGGCAGTGACGGCGTCAAAGCGCTGCGCAAGCCTGCGGTGGCACTCGTGATGGGCGAGGGCGTGGCCGCCACCGAAATCGGATCGGCGTGGTTCCTGTTGGACCAGCAGCTGCGGTTGCCGGCCAGCAAGCTGGATCCGCAACAGCTGGGCAAAGTGCCGCTGGACCGCTACACCACCATCGTGTTGTCCGGCGGCACCTATACCGGCGTCGATGCCACGGCGGTGGCTGCACTGAAGCGCTGGGTACAGGCCGGTGGCTCGCTGGTGACGTACGGCAGTGCCTCGAAGTGGGCGATCGAACAGAAGCTCGCCGACGGCGAGAAGCTCGGCAAGGAAGAAGATGCAGCTGACGAAAGCCGTCGCGCGTTCGGCGATCAGCGCGACATCGCCGCGATCGAGCGGGTCAGCGGCAACATCCTCAGTGTCGATGTTGATACCAGTCATCCGCTGGCGTTCGGTGTGCCGCGCCGGCAGCTGGCGATCAACAAGGAGAACACGGTAACGCTGCAGCCGAGCACGAACCCGTTCTCGACGGTGGTGCGCATCGACACGCCGCCGCGGGTGAATGGTTATCTGTCCGAGCGCAACCGCGCGCGGGTGGCAGGCAGCGCGTGGCTGCTGGTGTCGGCGCAAGGGCAGGGCAACGTGGTGCTGTTCGCCGATGATCCGGCGCATCGCAAGTACTGGCACGGGACGGATCGACTGCTGATCAACGCGGTCTTCTTCGGGAATCTGGTGAATCCGAGTAAAGCGCGGGGTTGAGGTGTTTGGCGCCGAGTTTCTGTTGTGCTTGGGAGGCAGGGGGCCTCAGCCAGGACACGCCGTAAACCCATCCATGGGGGCTCGATGGCGCCATCCTTGGCGCCAACGGTCCTGGCTGAGGCCCCCTGCCTCCCATGACAGTTTCCTGCGGGCGCGGACGCATCAGACCCCAAGGCGGGAGCAAGGGCAAATACAAAAGCAAAAGCAAAAGCAAAGCCAGGAATTGCGACTTCGGCTTTTGCCTTTGAATTTGAATTTGAATTTGAATTTGAATTTGATCTTTCTTCTCCCGGCTACCCGGCGGGACAAGAAGGCGCAGGCAATGCTTGAAGCGGATGGGCATGGGGGCAGCGCAGAACCGTTGGCGCCATGGATGGCGCCATCGAGCTTACATGGACGTATTTACAGCGTGTTCTGCGCTGCCCCCATGCCCATTCGCCCTCGGTACTGCCACCGCGTGCTTTATCACCCGGTAGCCCGCAACAAAAAAGGACGGCGCGTCAGCGCCGTCCCTCGATAGCCCCCGCGCAGCGGGAAGCACCCTCCATGTCAGCTGGGATCAGCCGGCGCGACCGCCGCCGTTGCCACCCTGGCCGCGGCCACGGCCGCCACCATTGCCGCCACCGCCACGACGCTGGCCCTGACCGGCACCTGCACGCTGCTGGCCATTGCCACCGCCCTCGCGACGGCCACCACCGGCCTTCTTCGGGCCCGCATGCGCATGGCGCGGCGCATCGCCGTGCGGACGGCGCGCGTGGCTCTTGCGCGGTGCGCGCTCGCCGGTATCGTGCTCGGCTTTGCCCGGCGCACTGTTGCCCCAGCGGATCGGCGTCTGCAGCTCGAAGCCCGGCACATCGCGGATGTCCATGTCGCGGCCCAGCAGGCGCACGATCGCGCGCAGCAGCTTCACTTCATCCTGCGCCACCAGCGAGATCGCCTGGCCGGTCGCGCCGTTGCGGCCGGTGCGGCCGATGCGGTGCACGTAATCTTCGGCCACCATCGGCAGGTCGAAGTTGATCACCTTCGGCAGCTCGTTGATGTCGATGCCGCGCGCGGCGATGTCGGTGGCCACCAGCACGGTCACGCGGCCGGCCTTGAAGTCGCCCAGCGCACGCAGGCGCTGGCCCTGGCTCTTGTTGCCATGGATCGCCGCGGTCTTGATGCCCGACTTTTCCAGGAACGTGGCCAGCTTGTCGCTGCCGTGCTTGGTGCGGGCGAACACCAGGGTCTGCTCGCGGCTGTCCTGCGCCAGCAGGTGCAGCAGCAGGTCACGCTTGCGACCGGCATCGACCGGGTGCACGCGGTGGGTGATGGTTTCGGCCACGGTGTTCTTCGGCGTCACCTGGATCTGTTCCGGGTTGCGCATGAACTCCAGCGCCAGCTGGCGGATGTTGTCCTCGAAAGTGGCCGAGAACAGCAGGGTCTGGCGGTTCTGCTTCGGCAGCTTGGCCAGGATGCGCTTGATCGACGGCAGGAAGCCCATGTCGAGCATGCGGTCGGCTTCGTCCAGCACCAGCAGTTCAATGCCGGACAGGTCGATGCTGCGACGCTCCAGGTGGTCGATCAGGCGGCCCGGGCAGGCCACCAGCAGGTCCACGCCACGGCGCAGGATGTCCAGCTGGTTGCCCATGCCGACGCCACCGTAGATGCAGGCGCTGGGGATGCGCAGGTACTTGCTGTAACCGCGCAGGCTGTCATGCACCTGGGTGGCCAGCTCGCGGGTCGGGGCCAGGATCAGCGCGCGCGGCTTGCGCGGGCCGCTGCGCACTTCCTGCGAGGCGGTGCCCAGGTGCTGCAGCAGCGGCAGGCCAAAGGCAGCGGTCTTGCCGGTACCGGTCTGTGCACCGGCCAGCAGGTCGCGACCGGCCAGCGCCAGCGGGATCGCCTGCTGCTGGATCGGGGTCGGGTTTTCGTAGCCCTGCTCGGCAAGCGCACGCAGCAGGAAGGGCGCCAGGCCCAGCGATTCAAAAGACATTGAGTTTGCTCCAAGTACAAGAAACGCCTGTCCGACTGGACAGACGGGGGCAGATCAAACTGATCGGCTGACTCGGAGCGTTCCCGTGAACCGCGCTGCGAGAATTGGGTGCAGCCGGCACGAAGCGCAGGCTGGAATGCGTGACGAACGGCGTCGGAGTGGGGGCGGGCGAAGAGGGCGGACCCTGGTCGCCGGCGGTCCCGGAGGGAAACGGACGGCCGCTGCAGACCCTGCAAGTCTAAACGATGTTTGAGACTTCACGCAAAAAGGCCTGTTCAGGTAGGGCGGGCTCTCTGCAGGGCTGCGCCCTGCACCCGCAGAGGCCGAAGCAACGTCAACGTCAACGTCAAAAGCCGGTTTCCTGAGGGATGCGGGGTGGGTCCGGTTGCGGGGGGCGCTGCAAGTACGTCCATGTAAGCTCGGTCGCCGCATCCATGCGGCTCACGCCCCCGCAACCGGACCCACCCCGCCTTCGAGAGTCTTCCGCGATCTGTCGAATCTCATTCGATCAATTTCGATATCTGACGGATTTCGACGATGAATGATGTGGATGTTCGATCCGTCATCGGGAAATTGTCAGGGGTGGGACGGTGTGGGTGGGCAGGACCGTTGGCGCCATGGATGGCGCCATCGAGCCCCCAGGGACGGGTTTACGGCGTGTCCTGCCCACCCACACCGTCCCGCCCAGCTCACAGACAACCCAGAGCCGGCTGTTGCTGTTGACGTTGCCCTGGCTTGAAGCAGGTGCAGGGCTGCAAGCCCTGCCGAACCCCCCACTACGGTAGGGTGGGCCGATGCCGCGCTGCAGCTTGGCGTCGACGCAGATTTGATTACACTTGAAACTTGTTTGCCCACGACTCCGGACACCCACCCATGAAGCTTGGTTCTTTGAAGGAAGGCGGCCGCGACGGCACCCTGATCGTCGTCTCGCGTGACCTGCGCCACGGCGTGCGCGCCACCGGCATTGCCGCCACCCTGCAGCAGGCCCTGGAGGACTGGAGCCACATCGCGCCGCGCCTGAACGCCCTGTACGAATCGCTCAACGCGGGCGACGCCGATGGCGTGTTCGACCTGGACCCGCAGGCGCTGGCCGCGCCGATGCCGCGTGCCTATGAGTTCGTCGATGGCAGCGCCTACCTGCCACATGTCGAGCGCGTGCGCCGCGCCCGTGGCGCCGAGGTGCCGGAGAGCTTCTACACCGACCCGCTGATGTACCAGGCGACCAGCGCCGGTTTCTACGGTCCGCGCGACGCGGTGAAGGTGGTCAGCGAGGACTACGGCATCGACCTGGAAGCAGAGATCGTGGTGATCACCGACGACGTGCCGATGGCCGCCACCCCGGAACAGGCCGCAGGCCATATCCAGCTGGTCGGCCTGGTCAACGATGTCTCGCTGCGCAACCTGATTCCGGGCGAGCTGGCCAAGGGCTTCGGCTTCCTGCAGTCCAAGCCGCGCTCGGCGCTGTCGCCGGTGTTCGTCACCCCCGACGAGCTGGGCGCCGCGTGGCAGGACAGCAAGGTGCACCTGCCGCTGCTGACCCACATCAACGGCCAGTGGTTCGGTGCGCCGGAAGCGGGCGTGGACATGCAGTTCAACTTCGCCCAGTTGGTTGCGCATGCGGCCAAGACCCGTCCGCTCAGCGCCGGTACCATCGTTGGCTCGGGCACCATCGCCAACGAAGACACCAGCAAGGGTGCCTCCTGCTTTGCCGAACAGCGGGTGGTCGAAACCCTGCGCGACGGCAAGCCGAGTACGCCGTTCATGTCGTTCGGGGACGTGGTCCGCATCGAGATGCTCGATGCCGCCGGCAACAGCATCTTCGGTGCGATCGAGCAGCGCATCGAACAGGCGACCAAGCCCTGAGCATGGAAGCGGCGATGGAGATCCCGGTCGACGACGGCATCGTGCTGTACACCTACTGGCGATCCAGCGCCGCCTACCGCGTGCGCATCGGCCTGGAGCTGAAGGGCCTGGCCTGGGAGGCCCGGCCGGTGCACCTGGTGCGCGACGGTGGCGAGCAGCACCTTGACGCCTATCGCGCGCTCAATCCGCAGCAGCTGGTGCCAACCCTGTTGCATGAAGGGCATGCGCTGATCCAGTCGCTGGCGATCCTGGAGTATCTGGAAGAACGCTTCCCGCAGGTACCGCTGCTGCCGGCCGATGCCGCCGGCCGTGCGCGGGTGCGCGCGCTGGCCCAGCTGGTGGCCTGCGACATCCACCCGATCAACAACCTGCGGGTGATGCAGTACCTGGAGCGCAGCCTGCAGGTGCCGGCCGATGTCCGCACGCAGTGGACCCTGCACTGGATCGCCGAAGGCTTCGCTGCCATGGAGGCAATGTTGGCCAACAGCAGCGCGACGGGCACCTTCTGCCACGGTGACCGTCCCGGCCTGGCCGATATCTGTCTGCTGCCGCAGCTGTACAACGCGCATCGCTTCGGCCTGGACCTGACGCCGTACCCGACCCTGCGCCGTATCGAAGCTGCCTGCCAGGCACTGGACGCCTTCGACCGCGCACGCCCGGAAAACCAGCCCGACGCCGCCTGAAAGTAGAGGGGACGGAGGGGATTAAGTCGTTTGTGCACTTACGACTTAATCCCCTCCGTCCCCTTTTTGTTGCAATCGGGCCAGGTCATCGCGGAACAGCCGGTAGGCATCCTCGCGGCGCGCATCGTCGGTCTGCCGCAATACCCATGCCGGGTGCACCGTGGCATAGCCGCGGGTGCCGTCCTCGAGGGTGTGCCAGCGTCCGCGGTCGCGTGAGAGGTCGAACCCACGACCAAACACCGAGGCTGCCGCTGTCGCGCCGAGGCACACGATCACCTGGGGCCGCACGCGCGCGATCTCACCCATCAGCCAAGGGCGGCAGGCCTGGATGTGCCGGCTTTCCGGTCGCTTGTGCAGTCGCACCTTGCCACGCCGTTCATGATGGAAGTGCTTCACGGCGTTGGTGAGGTACAGCGCCGCGCGATCGATTCCCAATTCGGTCAGCGCACGGTCCAGCAGCTGACCGGCAGGACCCATGAACGGCTGTCCGCGCAGATCCTCGGTGTCGCCAGGTTGTTCCCCGATCAGCATCATGCGGGCGTCTGCAGGCCCCTGCCCGAACACGGTCTGCGTGGACTGCTCCCACAGCGGGCACTGGCGGCAGGTGCTGGCCTGTCCGCGTAGATTCTCCAGACTGCTGGCATCCGCTGCTGGCATCGCAACACCTGCACGCAGGGGGATCCTGCGCTGCGGTGCCTGCGCGGGACGGTCATGCATTTCCTGTACGCGGTCGGCCGCATCGCGCACCAGGCGTGGCAGCAGCTGGGCCTCCGGCAGGTGGCGCCAGTACTTTGCCGGCATCTCCTGCATCATCATGCGTGTATTGAGTCGCGCCGGATTGAAGATGCTGGCGTAGTAGGTCTGCCACAGTGATTCGCGCGCATCCTCGGCCGGGGCATCCTCGCGCCGTGCGCCGGGGCCGAAGGCAAGCGCCTGCCCATCCCATGCGACGCTGCGCGAAGGCGTGAGGATCGCCCAGCGCATGCCGGTGAAGCGGCGCGCGAAGAAGGGCGCGACCCGGTCGACAATGTGGTGCTGTGGCTCAAACCAGGCGATGAACGCATCAGGCTGGCCAGGCACCTCGCGGAAGCGCACGAATGCCTTCATCTTGTGCGTGTCACGGCGGACGGCCTGGGCGAGCGCCGTTGCGCGCAGGACATCGGCGTCGGCGGGGTTGCTCAGCACCGAACGCTCGCCATGGACGATGCGCCACAGCAGGCGATACAGCAAGGCCAGTCGCTGGGGGTCGCGATGGCACAGGCAGGTGGCCGCCAGTTCCAGGAAATCGCGGGGCACGTTGGGTGCACTGGCATCGGCCAGCATCGGCGCCCGCTGCACGGCCGGCGCATCCAGCAACGACGTTTCGCTCCCTTCCAGCCAGTCCAGCTGAGGCGGGGCCACGCCTCGCAGCAACGCTTCGCGCGCAGCATCGCGCCAGGCCTGCAGCGACCACTGCGGGTCCACCCGCAGCGACCAGCGCTGCGCGTCAGGCGGCGGGCGGTGCATCAAACAGCGATCCCTGACGAGGCGGTGGGGCCAACTGCGCGCGCAGCGCCGCCGGATCGTCCAGCGATTTGCGTGGATGGTGGTCAGCCAGCTGCACAAACGGAAGCAGTTTGCTCATCGGTGCCTTCAGGCGTGCTACATCGGCAACCCGCAGGCGACCGTGGCGGCGTGCCATCAGCACCCGTTTCACGTTGCGCACGCCCAGCCCGGGTACGCGCAGCAGCATTTCCTTCGGCGCACGGTTGAGATCCACAGGAAAGCGCTCGGGGTGACGGATCGCCCAAGCCATTTTCGGGTCGATATCCAGGTCGAGCATGCCGTCCTGGGTGGTATCGGTAATCTCATCCACGCCGTAACCGTAGAAGCGCAGCAACCAGTCGGCCTGGTAGAGGCGATGTTCGCGCTGCAGCGGAGGCGGTTGCAGTGGCAGCTGCCGGCTGGCGTCCGGAATCGGGCTGAACGCGGAGTAGTACACCCGGCGCATGCGGTAGTTGCCGTACAGCGCATCGGCGCTGGCCAGGATCTGTTGGTCGTTGGCCCCGTCCGCGCCGACGATCATCTGCGTGCTCTGCCCGGCGGGTGCGAAACGGGGAGGGCGTGGACTGCGGCTGGCCCTCGGCGCCACCGCTGCGGGGGCTTTGCGCGCCTCCTTGGCTTCCTCGATGCGCCAGCGTAGTTCGCCCATCGCGCCGCGTATCGAATGCACCGTCTTCTCCGGCGCCAAGGCACTCAGTCCCGCTTCGGTGGGCAGTTCGACGTTGATCGACAGGCGGTCGGCGTAGCGCCCGGCACTGGCCAGCAGTTCCGGCGAGGCCTCGGGAATGGTCTTGAGGTGGATGTAGCCGGCGTAGCGGTGTTCTTCGCGCAGCTGCCGGGCCACTTCCACCATCTGTTCCATGGTGTAGTCCGCATTGCGGATGATGCCGCTGGACAGGAACAGCCCCTCGATGTAGTTGCGCTTGTAGAAGTCCAGGGTGAGTGCGACCACCTCGTCCACGCTGAAACGTGCGCGGGGCACGTTGCTGGAGACGCGGTTCACGCAATAGGCGCAGTCGTAGATGCAGAAGTTGGTCAGCAGGATCTTCAGCAACGAAACGCAGCGGCCATCGGGCGTGTAGCTGTGACAGATGCCCATGCCCTCGGTGCTGCCGATACCGCCACTGACGCGCGAATCGCGCTTGCCCGAGCCGCTGGAGGCGCAGGAGGCATCGTACTTGGCGGCATCGGCCAGAATGGCCAGCTTGCGGATGGTTTCCATTGAGGAAACCTACGGATGAGGGGTCTCATTGGATGAGACCGCCCCTGAATTCTTCAGGAAAAGGGGACGGAGGGGATTAAGTCGTAAATGCACTTACGACTTAATCCCCTCCGTCCCCTTTTTCGTGCGGTCAGAAGCCGTGGGTGATGCTTGGCTGCCCGGCCGAGAAATCCGCGTACGGGTCGTGCTCGCCACTGCTGCCTTCGGACAGGCGGAACTTCAGAGCCAGGCCATCGCGCGAGTCGGCCGCGCGCAGCGCTTCCTCCTGCTCGATGATGCCGGCCTTGGCCAGACGGAACAGGCACTGGTCGAAACTCTCCATGCCTTCCTCCAGCGAGCCTTCCATCGCCGCCTTGATCTCGTGCACCTGGCCGCGACGCAGCAGGTCACGGATCATCGGCGTGTTGATCAGCACCTCGGTGGCCGGCAGGCGACGGCCCTCCTTGTTCTTCACCAGGCGCTGGCTGATCACCGCACGCAGGTTCAGCGCCAGGTTCATCAGCACGTTCTTGTGCGCGCTTTCCGGGAAGAAGTTGAGGATGCGCTCGATGGTCTGGTCGGCGTTGTTGGAGTGCAGGGTGGCCAGGCACAGGTGGCCGGTTTCGGCGAAGGCGATCGCCGCCTCCATCGTTTCCGCATCCAGGATCTCGCCGATCAGGATCACGTCCGGCGCTTCACGCATCGCGTTCTTCAGCGCGTTGTGGAAGGCATGGGTGTCCAGCCCGACCTCGCGCTGGTTGACGATCGACATCTTGTGCTTGTGCAGGTACTCGATCGGGTCCTCGATGGTGAGGATGTGACCGGTGGTGGTGCTGTTGCGGTGGTCGATCATCGACGCCAGCGAGGTGGACTTGCCGGAACCGGTGGACCCCACCACCAGCACCAGCCCGCGCGGGGTCATGATGACGTCCTTCAGCACCTGCGGCAGGTTCAGCTCCTCGATGCTCGGGATGCGGCTGCGGATGGCGCGGATGACCATGCCCACTTCGCCGCGCTGCTTGAACACGTTGACGCGGAAGCGCCCGGCATCGGGCAGGGCGATGGCCATGTTGAGCTCCAGCTCGCGCTCGAACTGCGGCACCTGGCCTTCGTCCATCAGCGAGTAGGCGATCTTCTTGACCATGCCCGGCGGCAGGCCGGTGTTGCCCAGCGGATAAAGCTTCCCCTCGATCTTGATGTAGACCGGTGCTCCGGTGGTCAGGAACATGTCCGAAGCGTTCTTTTCGGTCATCAGCTTCAGGAAGTAGCCGATATCCATTGCGAATTTTCCCCAACGAAACGGCCGACGCCCGTTGCCAGCACGGTGTCGGCTTGACGACAATG
This sequence comes from Stenotrophomonas sp. 96582_Sma, assembly GCF_056480905.1. NCBI lineage: Bacteria > Pseudomonadati > Pseudomonadota > Gammaproteobacteria > Lysobacterales > Lysobacteraceae > Stenotrophomonas > Stenotrophomonas sp. 96582_Sma. The sequence continues at coordinate 543,858 of NZ_CM151122.1, forward strand.
GCCGTGAACCGACAACCGGTACGGCCTCCCCAATGAAACGACTTAGCTTCGCACGAATGCGCCATGGCCTGTATGTGATGGCGTTTGCATTCGCACTGTCTGCCCCCGCCTGGGCGCAGGACGGCGCACTGGAACTGGCCCAGGCCCGGCAGGCGGTCGACAAGGCCACCCAGGCCGACGCCGACCAGTACGCCCCGGACCTGATCGGGCTGGCCCGGCAGGGGCTGGAACAGGCCCAGCGTGCTGCCGGCGACCGCCGCGAGCGCAAGAACGCCCCGGCGATCGCCCTGCGCGCCGCTGCCGATGCCGACCTGGCCCGCGCCCGCAGCGAGGAAGCCACCGTCACCGCGCAGCTGCAGTTGCGCCGCAACGAGGTCAACCAGCTGCAGCGCCAGCTGTCGACCGGGGAGGACCGCCGGTGAAGCCGATGACTGCCACAACCCTGGCTGCGCTGCTGGCGCTGCCGACCCTGGCTCTGGCCGCCGACAACCCGATGGTGGCGCAGCTGAGCCAGCGTCTGATGGCCATCCAGGCCAATCCCGACACGGCTGAGCTGGGCGCCTTCGAGCGCATGCAGGCCCAGCAGGCCATCGCCACCCTGGACAAGGCCAAGCGCCGCGACCAGGAGCTGGCCACCTACCTGGCCGAGCGCCGGGTGGAGATTGCCGAGACTGCCGTGCGTGCCGCACTGGCCGCGCGTGAGGTCGACCGCCTGGAGCGCACCCGCAGCGACCTGCTGATCGAGGCCAGCCGCCGCGATGCCGCCCGCGCCCGCCAGGAAGCCGAGCAGCTGAGAATGCAGGCGCAGATGCAGGCCGAGGAGGCGGAGCGCCTGCGCCAGACCGCCGAGGCCGAAACCCTGGCCCGCCAGGACGCCGAGAACGCCCTGACCAGCGTCGCCGGCAAGCAGCAGCAGCGCCTCAGCGCCGCCCAGCAGAACGCCGCCAAGCTGGCCCGCGAGGAAGCCGAGCTGGTATCCGGGCAGAAGTTGCCGGGCTCGAAGTTCGATGGCCGTGGCGAAGTCTTCACCTTCAATGGTGACGCATTTGCCGCTGGCGCCTCCAGCCTGTCCGGTGGGGCCCGCAACCAGGCCAAGGCGCTGGCCGAGTACCTGAACATCGGCAAGAAGGGCCGCCTGCGCATCGAGGCCTATGACAGCGCCAACGGGGTCGGTCAGAAGCGCGCCGAAGCGCTGCGCGACGCCCTGGTCGCGGGCGGTGTCGCCAGCAACCGGATCCAGCTCAGTGGCAAGAAGGCGGCGTCCACCCGGGCACGCTCGGCCGAGGTCATCATCGCCCCGTAATTGCTTGATATTGTTTGTTTTTCGTTGCGATGAGCATTCAGCCTGAACCCCGCCCCGGCGGGGTTCGGTCTTTTTGCCGCAGGGGTCTTGTACCCCGCCTTGAGCAGGCGTAGGGTCAATCGTCCGGGACGCAATGCCGCGGACCGGACGATGGGAGGGCCGGGCCGATGCAAATAGGGCGCGAACCGCAGCAGATCGACGTGCGCAGGCCAGTGCCGCAGGTCGTTGCAGGCGTCCAGGTGGCCATCGACCGGCGCTCCTCCATGAACAACGCCCCGTGCCTTGCGGCCGGGGCGTTCGTGTATCTGTCGAAGGAGGTCCATCATGTTTGAAGATCAGCCCCAGAGCGAGATCGACGCCCGTCGCGCGCGTGATCCGGAGTTCAGGGCACTCCATGACCAGCACCGTAAGTTGAACAAGAAGTGCATGGACGCGGAGTTGGGTGTACTCCCGATCGATGATGTCACCCTGGGTCGCATGAAGCGCGAGAAGCTGCTGGCCAAGCAACGACTTCTGCGAATGTACGAAACACCGCTCCCAATGACGTCCCCCACGCTTTGACGCACCCCGTCACGCCCGGAACGGCGTGACCCGGCCATCGATGGCCCCGCCGGGCGCTCCTGCCCCGGCATCGCGGCACCGCCGATGAGGCGGCCGCGCCAAGGCACCACAGGCCGTGGTGCCTTGGCCTGCAGGCACAGCTCACCGATGCGGGCGGTACCGGTCTCCTCGTCGATCCGGGGCCGTCCGCATCTCTTTTTACGGTGGACGGGCTGCGGCCCTGCCGACCTGACTTTCATCGCCATCCGTCGGATAATCATCGGTCCGGCCCTGTGCGGCGCGAACCGAAAGTCCTCCGAATGCCCATCCATTCTTCCGTCCTCGAACTCATCGGCCAGACCCCGATCGTCAAGGCCCAGCGCCTGGACACCGGCGTCTGCGAGCTCTACCTGAAGCTGGAGAGCGCCAACCCGGGCGGATCGATCAAGGATCGCATCGGCCTGTCGATGATCGAGGCGGCGGAAAAGCGCGGCGACCTGAAGCCCGGTGCCACCCTGGTCGAGGGCACGGCTGGCAACACCGGCCTGGGCCTGGCGCTGGTGGCCCAGCAGAAGGGCTATAAGCTCATTCTGGTCGTTCCCGACAAGATGAGCCGGGAAAAGATCTTCAATCTGAAGGCGATGGGCGCCGAAGTGCGCCTGACCCGCTCGGACGTAGCCAAGGGCCATCCGGAGTACTACCAGGACCTGGCCAAGACCATCGCCGAGCAGACCCCGGGCGCCTACTTCATCAACCAGTTCGGCAACCCGGACAACCCGGCCGCGCATGAATTCGGTACCGGCCCGGAAATCCTCGAACAGATGGGCGGCGACCTCGATGCCATCGTGTTCGGCTGCGGCAGCTCCGGCACCATGACCGGCCTGTCGCGTGCCTTCGCCAAGCTGTCGCCGAAGACCGAGCTGGTGCTGGCCGATCCGGTCGGTTCGATCCTGGCCGAGTACATCAACGACGGCAATCTGAACGACAAGTCGGGCAGCTGGCTGGTGGAAGGCATCGGCGAGGACTTCCTGCCGTCGATCTCCGATTTCAGCCGCGTCAAGAAGGCTTATGCCATCAGCGACGCCGAGAGCTTCCACACCGCACGCGAACTGCTGGGCAAGGAAGGCATCCTGGGTGGCTCGTCCACCGGCACCCTGCTGGCCGCCGGCCTGAAGTACTGCAAGGAGCAGACCACGCCGAAGAAGGTGCTGGTGCTGGTGCCGGATACCGGCAACAAGTACCTGTCGAAGATGTACAACGACTACTGGATGCTGGACAACGGTTTCCTGCAGCGCCCGCAGCACGGTGACCTGCGCGACCTGATCCTGCGCCCGTACGGCCAGCGCGACACCGTGGTGATCGGTCCGAACGACCTGCTGACCACCGCCTACCAGCGCATGAAGCTGTACGACGTATCGCAGCTGCCGGTGATGGACGGCGAGCAGCTGGTCGGCATCGTCGACGAAAGCGACGTGCTGCTGCACGTGTATGGCGATGAGGCACGCTTCCGCGACACCGTCGCCACCGCGATGGTCAGCAAGCTGGACCGGCTGGACGTGAAGTCCCCGATCGAGGCGCTGCTGCCGGTGTTCGACCGCGGCCAGGTGGCGATCGTGATGGACGGCGACACTTTCCTGGGCCTGATCACCCGTATCGATCTGCTGAACTATCTGCGCCGTCGCGTGCAGTAAGCCGCTGATCGCCGACGTTCACTGCTGAATCCTGGTTTATCCGCGTCAAAGGTCGTTAAGGCCGCGCTGGTAGACTTCCGCACCTTCGATGGCGCCGTGCGTCGGCGCCCCTCAGGAAAGAACATGTCCAACGCAACTTCCCAGGATCGCGCCCTGGCCCTGGCTACCCTGGCCATCCACGGTGGCCAGTCGCCCGACCCCAGCACCGGCGCGGTGATGCCGCCGATCTACGCCACCTCGACCTACGCCCAGTCCAGCCCGGGCGAGCATCAGGGCTTCGAGTACTCGCGTACCCACAACCCGACCCGCTTCGCCTATGAGCGTTGCGTGGCGTCGCTGGAAGGCGGCACCCGCGGCTTTGCCTTCGCTTCGGGCATGGCGGCCAGCTCGACCGTGATCGAGCTGCTGGACGCCGGCAGCCATGTGGTGGCAATGGACGATATCTACGGCGGCAGCTTCCGTCTGTTCGAGCGCGTGCGTCGCCGCACCGCCGGGCTGGATTTCAGCTTCGTCGACCTGACCGATCTGGCCGCGTTCGAGGCCTCCATCACGCCGAAGACGAAGATGGTGTGGATCGAGACCCCGACCAACCCGATGCTGAAGATCGTCGACATCGCTGCGGTCGCTGCCATCGCCAAGCGCCATGGCCTGATCGTCGTCGTCGACAACACCTTCGCCTCGCCGATGCTGCAGCGCCCGCTGGAGCTGGGCGCTGACCTGGTCCTGCACTCGGCCACCAAGTATCTCAATGGCCACTCGGACATGGTCGGCGGCATGGTCGTGGTCGGCGACAACGCCGAACTGGCCGAGCAGATGGCCTTCCTGCAGAACTCGGTGGGTGGCGTGCAGGGCCCGTTCGACAGCTTCCTGGCCCTGCGTGGCCTGAAGACCCTGCCGCTGCGCATGAAGGCACACTGCGCCAATGCGCTGGCCCTGGCACAGTGGCTGGAGAAGCACCCGGCCGTGGAAAAAGTGATCTACCCGGGCCTGGCCTCGCACCCGCAGCACGAGCTGGCCGGCAAGCAGATGGCCGGTTACGGCGGCATCGTTTCGATCGTGCTCAAGGGCGGTTTCGAGGCGGCCAAGCGCTTCTGCGAGAAGACCGAGCTGTTCACCCTGGCCGAGTCGCTGGGCGGCGTGGAAAGCCTGGTCAACCACCCGGCGGTGATGACGCATGCCTCGATCCCGGTCGCGCGGCGGGAGCAGCTGGGCATCAGTGATGCGCTGGTAAGGCTGAGCGTGGGTGTGGAGGATCTGGGGGATCTGCAGGTGGATCTGGAAAGGGCGTTGGGTTGATCCGATGAGCACTGTCGACGGACGTGGTCCGCTGCGTGACGCGTGGGATCATCGCGCCCTGCTGGGACGCATGGTCAAGCGTGATATTCGGGGGCGGTATCAGGGCTCGATCTTCGGGGCTTTGTGGTCATTCGCTACGCCCTTGCTGCTGCTCTGCGCATACTGGTTTTTCTTGGGTGTCGTGCTGCAGGCACGCTTCGGAGCGGCTCCCCAGGCTGCATTCCCCGTAATTCTCTTTTCTGGACTCATTACCCATCTCTTCTTTGCAGAAGTAATCGGCCGCTCTTCGGGGTTGATTTTCGAACATGCCACCTATGTGAAAAAAGTGGTGTTCCCGTTGACGGTGCTTCCTTGGATGACTCTTGCAACGGCGGCTTTCCATCTCTGTGTGAATCTTTCGATCCTCCTGGTGGGACAGTTGCTCATCGTCGGCAGTGTCCCGCCGACCTGGCCGTTGATCTTCGTTGCACTATTGCCGGCGTTGCCCCTGATGCTCGGGTTGTCGTGGCTGCTGTCCGCGTTTGCGGTTTTTCTTCGTGATACCCAGCAGGTTGTTCCACTGGTACTCACGCTGATGATGTTCGCCAGTCCCATCTTCTTCCCCATGGAGATGGTGCCTGAACAGTACCGCCCGTTTCTTTACCTGAATCCGACAACGGTGATCATCCAGCAGGTCCGGGCTGTGGCCATACATGGGCAGATGCCTGATTTCCTCGTTCTTGCTACTTACTCTGTGGTGGCGCTGCTGGTTATGAGTCTCGGATACTGGGCATTCATGCGTACGCGCAAGGGCTTTGCTGATGTGCTCTGATCAGTTGATCGTCGAAGTCGCCCATGTCGACAAGAGTTTCCTCTTGTACGACAAACCATCTCACCGCCTGTGGCAGATGCTGGTCGGCAACCGGCGGACGTTCTATCGAGAGCATCAGGTTCTCAAGGACATTAGTTTCCAGGTTCCGCGAGGTCAGACGCTCGGCCTTGTGGGTCGCAATGGCGCAGGCAAGTCGACCCTGCTGAGCATTCTGTGCGGCACGCTTACCCCTAGTAGTGGGGTGGCCCACATACATGGGAAAGTGGCCGCCTTGCTTGAATTGGGAGCAGGTTTCAATCCCGAACTGACCGGCCGCGAGAATATTGACCTTTGCGCACAGATCTATGGGCTGTCCGAGGAGCAGATCAGCGCCCGCCGGGATTCGATCATCGCGTTCGCGGATATCGGCGACTACATTGATCGTCCGGTGAAGACGTACTCCAGCGGCATGTTCACCCGTTTGGGGTTTTCGGTCGTTGCTCACGTGGATGCAGACGTGCTCATCGTGGATGAGGCCTTGGCGGTAGGTGATGCCTTCTTCGTGCAGAAATGCATGCGCTTCCTGCATGGGTTCCGCGATAATGGCGGGACCTTGGTGTTCGTCAGCCATGACATGGGTGCGGTCACCGCGCTCTGTGATCGGGTCATTTGGCTGAAGGATGGTCGAGTGTTCATGGATGCGTCGCCGAAAGAGGTAGCGGGTGCATATCTGGCGGATCTGTATGAACAGCCCGACACGGCAGAGGCTGTTGATTCGTCCGCCGAGCGCGCCTCTCCGGTCACGGCATTTACCGCCGATGAGGTCGATGCACGTCTGGCGTGGATCAACACAACCTCCTTGCGCAACGACATCGAAGTATTTCCATTCGCGATCCAGCACGACTTCGGATCGGGCGGCGTCGTGTTCGAGGCCGGTGGGCTGTTCGATGAAAGTGGGCGAAGGCTCAGTTGGGTCATTGGGGGCGAACTGGTGACCCTGCGACTTCAATTGAGGGCACATATCGCCATCAATTCGTTGCTGGTCGGCTTCGTTGTCAAAGACAAGCAGGGGCAGCCATTGTTCGGCGAAAATACCCAGCTGACCTACCTGGACAGTCCCCTGGCGCTCGCTGCGCAGCAGCTCTGTACGGCAGCGTTTACCTTCCGTATGCCCGTGCTGCCTTCAGGAGACTATGCCATCAGTGTTGCTGTCAGTGATGGAACCCAGAAGCAACATGTCATGCACCAGTGGATTCATGATGCGCTCATCCTTTCAAGCCGATCAACCAGCGTGTCAACGGGCCTTATCGGGATACCGATGCTGGATATCAGGATGGATGTGGCCAATTGAACCTGCCTGATGGCGCAGGGCCTTACGTGATTGGCGCTCGATCGCCGCAATGCATTGGAGAGGCAAAGATGGGAAACAATGAGCTTCCAAAACTTGGACGCCTGCGTGTGCAGGCTGTTCTTTACGGAAACGAGCCGGACTCGATTCTAAGAACGGTCCAGCACCTGGATCGCGCCGCGGAGCTTGCAGTCCAGATAGGTGCCTTTGGTCAAGTCACGCTTGCATACGGCGACTCATCGCCGACAGATTCCCTGCGCTCGGTCGTTGAAGATGCCAAGGCGACCTGCAGCACCCTTGCCGATGTCGAATACGTCCACTTTGGCAAGAACATGGGTTCGGCCGGTGGCCACAATGCTTTGATGGAGCTCGGTCAGACGGACTTCACCATTCTGATGAATCCGGACATCATGTTTGCCCCAGATGCCCTGATCGAGCTCGCACGCCCATTCGTCGACCCTTCCGTGGGCATGAGTGAGCCCAAGCAGCTGCCGTTTGAACACCCCAAGGAATACAACCCGTCATCCGGCGAAACCCCTTGGGCATCCGGGGCCTGCACTCTGGTCCGCCGCGCTGTCCTGAGCGAGCTCGAAGGCTACGATGCGCGGACGTTCTTCCTCTACTGCGACGACGTGGATCTTTCTTGGCGTGCTCGCCTGAAGGGCTACAAGCTCATCTACTGTCCGCATGCAGCGGTCTTTCATGACAAGAGGATGCAGTTTGGCGGCGAGCGCCCCGTTGGTTGGGCGGAGAAATTCTACTCAGCGGAAGCGGGGTTGCTCATGGCCTATAAATACTGCCGGGATGATCGCGTGAAACAGATCGCCACGTTTTTCGCGGAAAGTGGCGACCAGGTATGGCTTGATGCGCTGGCATCCTTCGAGAAACGCCGGGAAGATGGAACGTTGCCTGATCGACTTGATCCCGATCACAAAGTCGCGTACTTCCGCGATGGCCTCTACGCTCGTCACAGGTACGTTTGAAGATGGATATCTACGACAACGCCTTTTCAGAAAGCAATCCGTATGGGCATGTGGTCCAGCTGGTGGCTCGCTTTGAACCGGGCCCCGGTGATTACATTGTTGATGTTGGTTGTGGCTATGGACGGATTGCGGAAATCCTTCGAGACAGGTTTGGTATTGAGTATCTCGGCTTGGACGCGGACCTCGAGTCCCTTGAGTCGCTGCGTTCGCGGGGTTTCAATGCGGTCCAGTTCATAGCAGGTCAGCAGGATCTGGCGGCGCAGATCTTCGCTGCTCTGCCCGTGGGCGCCCGGGTAGTCGCGATCACCGCGCTCGATTTCATAGAGCATATCAACGATCCCGGACAGCTGTTGGCTGACTTGGCGACGATCGCAGCACCTTGGAATGCGCCGTTGATCCTGTCGGTCCCAAATGTCTCTCATCGGGATGTCGGGACCAAGCTCGCCCTCGGTCGCTTCGACTGGACTGATGCTGGTCTGTTGGATCGCACGCATATCCGATTTTTCACCAACGATGTACTGGCAAGGCTGACGCACGATCACGGATGGCACGAGGTCTATCAGCACGATTTCAGCCTCAGGAAAAGCGATCAACACTTTCCTGGCACGTTGCCGGGTCTGTCTGCTGACACGCCCTTAGGCCAGTTCCTTGCCCAGGTGAGAGAAGGCGCTGATCAGTACGGATATGTGAATCAGTTCATCCGTGCATACCTGCCTGGACCGACGCTCAAGGTGGGTGCGGATGTCGATGGCGTGGTCCAGAAGGTAGCCAACCCCTTCCTCAGCGTTGTGATCCGCACGACGGGGATGAGGATCGGCACTCTTCGCGAGGGGCTGCTCTGCTTGTCTGCGCAGAGTGATCAGGATTTTGAAGTCCTGATCGTTGGACACAATCTGGAGATCCCTGCTCAGATTGAAGTCGAGCGCCTCATCGAGCAGCTGCACCCTGCCTTCCGCAGCCGGGTCCGTCTCGTGCGCGTGGACGGCGGCGGGCGCTCTGTGCCACTCAATACCGGCTTCAACGCTGCGAACGGAGAATACATCGTCGCGTTTGATGACGACGATCTGCTGTTTGGTGGTTGGGTCGAGACCTTCAGGAATCTGGCTGAAAGAGCGCCTGGCGCGCTTCTGCGGCAGTGCACCGTTGCGCAGGACTGGGATCGGGTTGCGGCTGCAGGTGGCGATGCCGCTTCTCGATCAATAGGCGGCATGAAGTCCATCTATCCCGCGAACTTCGATCTGCTGGCGCACATCGTGGAGAATCGGACGCCGCTTCACTCAATCGCGTTCCCAAGGGCACTGTTCAGCCATCTCGGTTTCCAGTTCGATCCCGGTCACAGCACCGCTGAGGACTGGGATCTGATCATCCGTGCTGCCCCGTTGTGCGGTGTGAGCACCTCTACAGATGTTGGCTGTATCTATCGACACTGGGCCACTGGTACGTCCTATACGACCCATTCACAGTTCGAGTGGACCGGCAACTATCTGAACACTCTCAAGAAGTTGAACGATCGACCATTCCTGCTTCCGAAAGGATCCGTGAACCGGTTGCGCAATATGTATGCGGAGTTGCAGCGCCTGAAGGGCGATGTCGACGTCTCCGCCGAGACCGGTGTCGAGTCCCTGGCCAATGGTGTGCTGCTTGATGACGAGCAACGACTGGCCGAGCTCAAAGAGCGCTATTACGAGCTGACCACATCCAAATCCTGGCAGATTACCGCGCCCCTGCGGGTGCTGTTCAGCGCCTTGAAGCGCAGGCCCTGGGCGCGTCCGCCTCGGATCTGGCTGATGAATGAGGCTGACCTTGATTTCCATATCAGGCAGATTCTGCAGTCGTCATCCTGGAAGTGGACCCGCATCCTACGAGGCCTGAGATGACGAAACGAAATCGCTACGACGAGCACGGCACGTCACGCGCGATTACGCCGGCGATCCGTCTCATGTTGGGAATCTTGCTGATCTGGCAGATTTCGTCGCTAGCAACCTCATTGGGCTTCTCGGTCGGGATTCTGCGCACCGCCTTTCTGCCGTTCGCTGGAGAATCAGAATCGTTGCCGCCAGCCGTGGGCGAGTTTGCGCACCTTCTGCGCATCCAGACGAAGGCGCCGGTGTCCTGTTCGCTCAGTGAAGAGGTGGCGTCGGACAGCCTGCTGATGCAGCGGAGTCATGAGGCCGTCTACCCCGTGAGGATTGATCCGAGCAGCACCAGCTGCGTACTGAGTACGGGCGCAACTGCGGCTGCGTCGGCCTGCAGGCTAAAGTCGGAGGGCGACCATGCGCGCATCTTCAATTGTGGTTAATGCACGCAGCTATCCTGCAACCTGGCTTGGTGCATCACTGCTTCTTGTCTACCTGTTCTATGCAGCGGGTGTGGGCGGGATGCTGCTCACGGCCTTGGTAATAGCGTGCCTTGGCATATTCGTGACTGTCGCGTCGACGCAGCTGCTCTCCCGACAGAATCTTCTGGTAGTCCTGTTTGTTTTTGCGTTGTGCGTCATCGCACTGGCCACGCCATCGCCGGCATGGGATGCGCGCTCGATCTGGTTGTTTCATGGAAAGCGGATTTTCTATGACGCTTCGCTTTACGCGCAGTTGGATAACTATGCGGTCTGGAGCCATAACGACTACCCGTCATTCGTTCCAGCGCTGATGGCCTCGGTTGCACATGTGCTCGGTCATTGGAACGACGTATTTCCCAAAGTTGTTGTCCCGTTGGCGATGCTCCCCCCTCTGCTGGTTATCCTTCGCCGGCTTCCCCGACTGGAGTGGCGCATGGCGTTCCTGGTCGCGCTGGTCGCATTCGGTGGGACTCACCTCGTTGACGGTTACGTTGACGCTTTACTTGCGTTGGCGTTCGTTGCGGTGTTCCTTCTGATCAATGAGATCACGGCGACCGACGCGCCTGGGCTCGAGCAGTATCTGCAGCTGGTCGTGATGGCAGCGCTGTTGGCACTGGTGAAGAATGAAGGCGCCGCATTGCTTCTGTGCGCAACTCTGGCGGGGATTGCCGGCCTGCTTGTCCGCAGGCGCAGAGTGAATTTTGCGATGGTGGTCAGCCTTGCTACGGCATTGTTGCCCTTGCTGGCTTGGAAGCTGAGCGTCTCCAATGCAGGCCTGTCCAACGATCTTGCCGGGTCTGACCTGATGGGCCAGATATCCGGTCGGCTCAGGAGCGTTCAGTCCTACTGGCTGCTGATCGATGCATTGCTGTTCCGCCTGCCGAGCCTGATACTGCTGCCGCCCCTGTTGCTGTTCGCCTTTACCGCTCGCAGGGACAGTATTTCGCTCTATGCGATGTCTGCATGCGTGAGCTATCTCGCAGTTCTTTTTGTGGTCTACATGAGCACTCCGAACGATCTTGCCTGGCATCTTTCTACCAGCGCTGACCGCACGTTGCTCCCAGTGTGGCTTTTGGCGGCCTGCGCATTGCTCGTTGACCTGACCCGCAACAGTGAGAGGGAGTAGGCGGCGTGCCAAATTTTTCTGTTGGATATCTGAGGTCAAACATGCAGCCTGAGTTCGAGTTCGTAGTCGTTACTCCGGTCTACGAGGATCGCACAGCGTCGAGCCGCTTGTTCAGCGAACTGGCATCCTGCTACGGTAGCCGCGTCTATGTGGTTGCCGTAGATGACGGCTCATTGCGCGAGCCGGTACTTGCCGAGCATCTGGAGGCGGCGGGGGTCAATGGCGTGGTGCTTACGCTGCGCCGCAATGTGGGGCACCAGAAGGCCATTGCTATTGGGCTCAGCTATGTGGAAAGCGCCCTGCCCGATGCGCAACGTGTAGTGGTGATGGACTCGGATGGCGAGGATCTGCCGGCCACCATTTCCGATCTGCTCGGCGCACTGGATGCTGAGAACGTGGATGTCGCGGTGGCGCAGCGCAAAAGCCGGGTCGAGACCTTTCGATTCAAGCTCTTCTATGTTGTCTACAAGTTCATTTTCCAGCTGCTGACTGGGCGATCCATCAGCTTCGGGAACTTTATGGCTTTGAAACGTCCGGCCCTTTGCCGGGCCAATGCAATGCATGAGGTCTGGACACACGTCGCCGGCGGTATCATCGCCAGCAAGCTACGCTTGGCTGTGTGCCCGATAGACCGGGGGCCCCGCTATGCGGGCCACAGCAAGATGAATTTTGTCGGCCTGACGCTGCACGGTTTCCGTGCCCTCATGGTATTTGCAGAGGATGTGCTGGTCAGGGTCGGTTTGATGTGCGTGGTGGTGTCCTCCGTTTCTATCGCGTTCGCCGTCGTGGCAACGCTCTTGAAGCTGGCGGGCTACGCTACTCCCGGCTGGTTTTCGATGGCACTGGGTGTCCTGTTCCTTGTGTTCCTGCAGACGGGCACGCTCACCCTCATGACTCTCATGCTTAGCGGCATTGTCCGCGGTGGTATCCAGAAGCGGGGGGCGTTCATGGATTACGTCACCTCTGCCAGCGAGGTGGGTATCAGTGCTGCGCAGCGTTGATCTTCGCCAGTTCGCCCGATTTGTAGTGAATGGGTTGGCTGCGACCGCGGTTCACTTCGGGACACTGACCTTTCTGGTTGAAGTAGTAAACGTAGGATCCAAAGGGGTGGCTAACTCCATCGCAGCGGTGCTTGGCATCTTTGCATCATTTCTGGGCAATCGCTTCTTCGTATTTGCCTCGAAGACAGGCAGCCTGCGCAGGGAGCTGCTCAGGTTTTCCGCGTTGTATGCGACATTGGCGCTCTTGAGTGGCGCGCTGATGGCACTATGGGCTGACGTGCTTGCTTTCGACTACCGAATCGGTTTCGTCGTCATCAGCGGTATTCAGCTCGTCCTCTCTTTCCTGGGTAATCGCATGTTGGTATTCAAAGTATGAACAGGTTCCTGAAGGCCGCGGGTCTGACCGCTGTCTATGTCGTCGTGCTGCTTGTCGTGTATGTGATCCACATGCGCTATTTCGCTGTCGACGTCGTCTTCTATGCGGCGATCGGCGATGCATTCATTGCGCTTGTCATCACCGGTCTGATGCTGCTGCTGCCGTGGTTCAGGACCTTGTCCGGGCTTGAGAAATTTCTTCTTTGCGTGATCTGGTTGCTGGGGGGGTACTCGTTTGCGATCTCGGTTCCCACGGTGCTCGACCGATCGCTTTCGTTCTACATCCTGGAGAAGCTAGAACAGCGTGGCGGTGGGATCCGCCAGGATGCCTTCCAGGAGGTGTTCACCAAGGAGTACATGGTTGAACATCGTCTGGTTGATGTGCGCTTGACCGAGCAGGAGAGCTCCGGAACCGTAGAGATCGTCAATGGATGCGTCCGCTTGACGGATAAGGGCGAGCGCATTGCCACACTGAGCAGGTTCTATCGCAAGAACTTGCTGCCCAAGCGCAGGCTCTTGCTTGGCGTCTATTCCGATGACCTTACCGACCCGTTCCGTCATAGCCTGCAGGATGTGGACTATCGCTGCAGGTGAGGTGCAGGACGTGGAAGCCAGTAGCGAATCCGCTGTCGCGGGCAAACTGGTATGGAACTTCTGCAATGCAAAAGGGGCGCCTGAAAGGCGCCCCTATTCACTTCAGCTGTTCTCGCTGAGCAGGTTATCAAAGTATGTGATCGTGCGACGCAGGCCCTCTTCCAGCTGGACTTGGGGTTCCCAGTTATCAAGTTTGCTTCTGGCCAGCGAAATGTCTGGTTGGCGCTGCATCGGATCGTCAACCGGCAACGGCTTGAATACCAGTTTGGATCCCGAGTTGGTCAGTGCGATGACCTTTTCGGCAAGTTCTCGGATCGTGAATTCGCCGGGATTCCCGAGGTTGCAAGGCCCGGTGAAGCCTGCCTCGCTGTCCATTAGCCGCAGGAAGCCCTCGATCAGGTCGTCGACATAGCAGAATGAACGGGTCTGCTTACCTTCGCCATAGATCGTGATGTCTTCTCCCCGCAGTGCCTGCACGATGAAGTTCGACACCACGCGCCCGTCGTTGGGGTGCATGCGCGGACCGTATGTATTGAAGATCCGCGCGACCTTGATGTCGAGTCCGTGCTGGCGATGGTAATCGAAGAATAACGTCTCGGCGCAGCGCTTGCCCTCGTCATAGCACGAGCGAGGGCCGATAGGATTGACGTTGCCCCAGTATTCCTCGCGCTGAGGGTGGATATTGGGATCTCCATAGACCTCACTGGTGGAAGCCTGGAAGATGCGGCAGTTGAGCCGCTTGGCTAGGCCAAGCAGATTGATTGCTCCGTGCACCGACGTCTTGGTGGTCTGTACTGGATCGTGGCTGTAATGGATTGGCGACGCGGGGCACGCCAGGTTCCAGATCTCGTCAACCTCAACGTAGATGGGGAACGTCACGTCGTGACGCAGGAATTCGAAGTGCGGATTCTGCAACAGGTGCTCGATGTTCCGCTTGCTGCCGGTGAATAGATTGTCGGCGCAGATCACTTCGTTGCCTCGGTCCAGGAGGCGTTCGATCAGGTGGGAGCCCAGGAAACCCGCTCCCCCAGTCACCAGGACACGCTTTCGACTGTTGTAATTTCTCATTTTAAATTCCCGTTGCGATCACTGGTTACTGAGCGACCCCTGCCAATGCCGTAGTAGGCGATTCCGGTAGATTCAATTTTTGCGGGGTCATACATGTTGCGGCCATCGAATACGACCCGATCACGGAGCTGCAGCAGCGATTCGAAGCTGGAAAGCAGAAACTGCTTCCACTCCGTGACCACCACAAGTGCATCCGCGCCTGTGATCGCTTCTTCGGCAGAGCTGGCAAACGAAACGTTGTCGCCGAGAGGGGAAAGCAGGTGGCGCGCCTCAGTCATTGCTTGCGGGTCGTAGCAACGAATCTTTGCGCCGCGAGCTACCAGGTCTGCAATGAGAACAAGCGCGGGTGCCTCGCGCATATCGTCAGTGTTGGGCTTGAATGACAATCCCCACAAGGCGAAGGTTCTGCCGGCTACATCATCAGCGTAGTGGCGAGAGATCAGTTGCGAGAGTTTCTGCTTCTGGCGGTAATTGACCGCTTCGACGGAACTGAGCAGCTCGGCCTGGTAGCCGACCGAATCCGATGTTCTGGCCAGTGCTTGAACATCCTTGGGGAAGCACGAACCGCCATATCCTGCGCCAGGATAAATAAAGGAATAGCCAATCCGGCTATCGGATCCAATGCCTTTGCGCACCTGTTCAATATCAGCGCCAACGCGTTCAGCGATGTTGGCGATTTCATTCATGAAGCTGATCTTGGTGGCCAGCATCGCGTTTGCCGCGTACTTGGTCAGTTCGGCCGAAGGTACGTCCATCACGATAAGGCGGTCATGGTTTCGATTGAACGGTAGATAGAGCTCCCGCATCCGTTCAGCAGCCGACGAATCCGCGGTGCCCACAATGATTCGGTCCGGACGCATGAAGTCTCGGATTGCGTCGCCTTCCTTGAGGAACTCCGGATTCGAAACGACATGGAAGGCAATTTCCCGGCCGGTGTCAGCCAGCGCCTGACTGATCTGTGTCTCGACCCGCGCCGCAGTACCCACGGGTACCGTCGACTTGTCAACGATGACCGCGTCATGATCCAGGTGTCGGCCAATGGTGTCAGCCACGGCAAGAACATAGGTGAGGTCAGCGCTTCCATCTTCCCCAGGAGGTGTGCCGACGGCAATGAAGATGATGTTGCCGTGTCGAACTGCGACCTCAGCATGGGTTGTGAATGACAATCTCTTTGCAGCAACATTGGCCGTGATCATCAAATCCAGGCCAGGCTCGTAGATGGGTATGATCCCTTGCTCCAGCCGCTCAACCTTGCGCGCATCGGTATCGACGCAGATCACGTCATGGCCCACCTCGGCCAAACAAGCGGCCGTTACCAGGCCGACATAGCCCGCACCAAAAATAGCTACTTTCATCAATGACCTCTTCTAGAACGGACGACGCCCCGTCGGCAGACGGGGCGTCGCGGCGGCAGCTCCAGAGTTTACAGTGCCTTTTCCAGCTCCGGCAGGACTGCAAACAGATCCCCCACCAGGCCGATATCGGCGATTTCAAAGATCGGCGAATCCGCGTCCTTGTTGATGGCCACGATCGTGCCGGCGTCCTTGATGCCGGTCAGGTGCTGGATCGCACCACTGATGCCAACGGCCACGTACAGTTCCGGCGCGATGATCTTGCCGGTCTGGCCGACCTGCAGGTCGCTGGGCACGTAGCCGGCATCGACGGCCGCACGCGAGGCACCGACGGCAGCACCGAGCTTGTCGGCCAGCTGGAAGATGACCTTGAAGTTCTCTTCCGAACCGACGCCACGGCCACCCGAAACCACGCGCTTGGCGCTCTGCAGGTCCGGACGGTCGCTGGCACCGGCGGCCAGGCCGACGAAGCGGGTATGGGTCGGCAGGGCAGCGTCGACGCTTGCTGCTTCAACGGCGGCATTGCCACCCTGGGCGGCTTCCGGCCACGAGGCGGCACGCACGGTGGCGACCACGATCTGGTCGGCCGGCGCTTCCACGGTGATGATCGCGTTGCCGGCGTAGATCGGGCGCTTGAAGCTGTGGCTGCCTTCAACGCTCATCAGGTCGGAGACCTGGTTGACGCCGAGCAGGGCGGCCACGCACGGCATCAGGTCCTTGCCGAAGGTGGTCGACGGGCCGAATACGTGGGTGTAGCCCTTGGCCAGCTGTGCGATCTGCGGCGCCAGCACCTGGGCGATGGCCTGCGCGTTGGCAGCGTTGGCCACGGTCAGGACCTTGGCGACCCCAGCGATCTTCGCGGCTTCAGCGGCGACAGCGGCCGGATCGGCGGCCAGCACCAGCACGTCGATGCTGGCACCGCTGATGGCGGCGGCGGCACTGACGGTCTTGGCGGTGGCGGTGTTGAGCTTGCCGTCGTGATGCTCGGCGATGACGAGAATCCTGCTCATTACAGCAACCCCTTCTGCTTGAGTGCGGCAACCAGTTCGGCCGCGTCCTTGACCATCACACCCTTGCTGCGCTTGGACGGCGCGGCGTACTGGGTGGTCTTGAAGGTGTCGGCGGCTTCAACGCCGAGGTCGGCCAGCTGCAGGGTCTCCAGCGGCTTGGCCTTGGCCTTCATGATGTCCGGCAGCTTGATGAAGCGCGGTTCGTTCAGGCGCAGATCGGTGGTGACCACGGCCGGCAGATCCACTTCCAGCGTTTCCAGGCCGGCGTCGACTTCACGGGTCACCGTGGCCTTGCCATCGGCAATTTCGAGCTTGCTGGCGAAGGTCGCCTGCGGGCGGCCCCACAGCGTGGCCAGCATCTGGCCAGTCTGGTTGGCGTCGTCGTCGATGGCCTGCTTGCCGAGGATCACCAGATCCGGCTGCTCCTTTTCGATCAGCTTGAGCAGGGTGCGCGACGCGGTCAGCGGCTGGATCGCCTGGTCGGTGACGACGTGGATGGCACGGTTGGCGCCCATGGCCAGGCCGTTGCGCAGGTGCGCCTGGGCGTCGGCCGGGGCGATGGTGGCAACCACGACTTCGCTGGCGATGCCCTTGTCGCGCAGGCGCAGGGCTTCTTCCAGGGCGATTTCATCGAAGGGGTTGGGGGACAGCTTGACGCCGTCGGTGACCACGCCGGAACCGTCCGGCTTGACCTGAATGCGGACGTTGTAGTCCACCACGCGCTTGTACGCGACGAGGATTTTCATCTGGTACGGGGTCCTTCAATAACGGAGAGAACGTCCGGTCCTGGAGCAGCAACCGGTTCGGGGGTGGGACCCCGATTCTAGCTGGCTTGGGGTGACCATGCGAATGCGTATGGTGGGAGCTCCGGCTGTTGCGATGCAGCAATGCAGTCGGCCTGAGTTCACTTGTGTGATCGCGTGTTACCGGAGGCCCGTTGTATCCTTCAACGTTGCATTGTCGTGGCCATGAAGGCCCCGTCCCACGAATTTCGATCAGGAGAACAGGTAGTGCCCACATGGCTTGTCACCGGCGGCGCCGGATTCATTGGCGGTAACTTCGTTCTCGAGGCCGTCGCGCGCGGCGTCAAGGTCATCAACCTCGATGTGCTGACCTACGCCGGCAACCTGAAGACCCTGTCCAGCCTTGATGGCAACCCGAACCACCTGTTCGTGCAGGGCGACATCGGCGACCGTGATCTGGTCGCCCGCCTGCTGGCCGAGCATCAGCCGGACGCGGTCGTGAACTTTGCAGCTGAAAGCCACGTTGACCGCTCCATCGATGGTCCCGGCGCCTTCATCCAGACCAATGTGGTAGGCACCCTGGGCCTGCTGGAATCGGTCCGTGACTACTGGAAGGCGCTGCCGGCCGAGCAGGGCGCGGTGTTCCGCTTCCTGCACGTGTCCACCGACGAGGTGTACGGCACCCTGGGCGAGACCGGCAAGTTCAGCGAAACCACCCCGTACGCCCCGAATTCACCGTATTCGGCGTCGAAGGCGGCTTCGGACCATCTGGTACGTGCGTTCCACCACACCTATGGGCTGCCGGTGCTGACCACCAACTGTTCGAACAATTACGGCCCCTACCACTTCCCCGAGAAGCTGATCCCGCTGGTGATCGCCAAGGCGCTGGCCGGTGAGCCGCTGCCGGTGTACGGCGATGGCAAGCAGGTGCGCGATTGGCTGTTCGTGTCCGACCACTGCGAGGCGATCCGCACCGTGTTGGCCAAGGGCCAGGTCGGCGAGACCTACAACGTCGGCGGCAACTCGGAAAAGCAGAACATTGAAGTGGTGCAGGCCATCTGCGAGCTGCTGGACCAGCGCCGCCCGCGTGCGGATGGCCAGCCGCGCAGCAGCCAGATCACCTACGTCACCGACCGCCCGGGCCATGACCGCCGTTACGCGATCGATGCGTCGAAGCTGAAGAACGACCTGGGCTGGGAACCGGCCTACACCTTCGAGCAGGGCATCGCCTTCACCGTTGACTGGTACCTGGACAACCAGGAGTGGGTCAACGGCGTGCTGGACGGCAGCTACCGCCTGCAGCGCATCGGCACTGCGGCCTGAACCCGGGAGACGACATGACCCAGCGCAAGGGCATCATCCTCGCCGGCGGCTCCGGCACCCGGCTGTATCCGATCACCAAGGGCGTCAGCAAGCAGCTGCTGCCGGTGTACGACAAGCCGATGATCTATTACCCGCTCAGCGTGTTGATGCTGGCGGGCATCCGCGAAGTGTTGATCATCAATACCCCGCACGAACAGGCGCTGTTCCAGCAGTTGCTGGGCGACGGCTCGCAGTGGGGCATGGACATCCAGTACGCGGTGCAGCCGAGCCCGGACGGCCTGGCCCAGGCCTACCTGATCGGCCGCGACTTCGTGGCCGGCAAGCCGAGCTGCCTGGTGCTGGGCGACAACATCTTCCACGGCCACGGCCTGCGCGAGGTGCTCAAGCGCGCTGATGAGCGCGTGGATGGTTCGACCGTGTTCGGCTACTGGGTAAATGATCCGGAGCGCTACGGCGTGGCCGAGTTCGACAAGAGCGGCAAGGTCATCGATCTGGTCGAGAAGCCGGAGAATCCCCGTTCGAACTACGCAGTTACCGGCCTGTACTTCTACGATGGCAAGGCCAGCGATTACGCGGCCGAGCTGAAGCCGTCGCCGCGCGGCGAGCTGGAGATCACCGATCTCAATAAACGCTACCTGGAAGAAGGCAATCTGCACCTGGAAGCACTCGGCCGTGGCTATGCCTGGCTCGATACCGGCACGCACCAGTCGCTGCTGGAAGCGTCCAACTTCATCGAGACCATCCAGACCCGCCAGGGCCTGCAGGTGTGCTGCCCGGAAGAAATCGCGTTCGGTCAGGGCTGGATCAATGCCGAGCAGCTGGAGGCGCTGGCTGCGCCGCTGATCAAGAATGGCTACGGCCAGTACCTGCATAAACTCGCTTTACGTGGAGTGGTTCCGTGAAAGTAGTTGAAACCAAGTTGCCCGGCTGTGTGGTGATCGAGCCGGCCGTGTTCGGCGATGCCCGCGGTTACTTCTTCGAAACCTGGAACGCCGAGCGCTTTGCTGCGCTGGGCCTGCCGGACCGTTTCGTGCAGAGCAACGTATCGACGTCCGCACAGGGCGTGCTGCGTGGCCTGCATTACCAGTGGCCGCGCCCACAGGGCAAGCTGGTCAGCGTGCTGGAGGGCGAGGTCTATGACGTGGCCGTGGACATCCGTCGTGGCTCGCCGACCTTCGGCCAGTGGGAAGCGGTGGTGCTGAGTGCGGAAAACAGGAAGCAGTTCTGGATTCCGGAAGGCTTCGCGCATGGGTTTGCCGTGCTGTCCGAACGTGCGCTGTTCAGCTACCTGTGCACCGATGTCTACGTCAGGGAGGCGGATGCGGGTATCCGCTGGAACGATGCTGATATCGCAGTGGATTGGCCGGTCAGCGCACCGACCTTGTCGGCCAAGGACGAGAACGCGCCGTTCCTGAAGGACATCGCTGAAGATCGCCTGCCGGTCTACGTGCCATGACCGTTCTGGTGTTCGGTGGCAATGGCCAGGTTGGCCAGGAGCTGCTGCGCGCGCTGGCGCCGCTGGGTGAAGTGGTTGCCACCACCCGCAGTGGTCAGCTGCCTGATGGCAGCGCCTGCGAGGTGGCTGATTTCGGCCAGCCCGACAGCCTGCCAGCCTTGCTGGATCGCCTGCAGCCATCGGTGGTGGTCAACGCGGCCGCCTACACGGCGGTTGATCGTGCCGAGCAGGATGCCGAGGCCGCCTTCGTCGCCAATGCGCAGGCGCCGGGCGTGATCGCGCGCTGGTGTGCGGCGCACGGCGTGCCCTTCGTGCATTACTCCACAGACTACGTGTTCGATGGCCAGGGCACCACGCCGTACCGCGAGGACGAGCCGACCGCGCCGCTGGGTGTGTATGGCGCCAGCAAGCGTGATGGCGAAGAGGCCGTGCGCGCTGCCGGTGGCCGCCATCTGATCTTCCGCACGGCGTGGGTGTACGCCTCGCATGGCGCCAATTTCCTGCGCACGATGCTGCGTGTGGGTGCCGAGCGCGACCAGTTGCGTGTGGTAGCCGATCAGATCGGCACGCCGACACCGGCTGCGCTGATCGCTGATGTCACCGCGCAGGCACTGCAGCATCCGGGGCAGCTGTGCGGCACCTGGCATCTGACGGCCAGCGGCCAGACCAGTTGGCATGGGTTCGCCGAGGCGATCTTCGCCGAAGCGCTGGCGACCGGCGTGTTGGCGAAGGTGCCGACCGTCGAGGCGATTCCCAGTTCCGAATACCCGACCCCGGCCAAGCGTCCGGCCTGGTCGGTGCTGGACAACCGCAAGCTGCAGCAGGATTTCGGCATCGTGCTGCCGACATGGCAGGACGGCCTGAAGCGGGTGATGGCGGAGATTGCCTGACCCGGTAGGCGACGTGCCGACCAACGGTCGGCACCCGCCGCAGGGCGTCGGATCAACTGCGCCCGTACGTGTCCTCGAAGCGCACGATGTCATCTTCGCCAAGGTAACTGCCGGACTGCACCTCGATCAGCTCCAGCGGCAGCTTGCCCGGGTTTCGCAGGCGATGGGTCACGCCCAGCGGGATGTACGTGCTCTGGTTCTCGCTGAGCAGGATCACCTCGTCGCCGCGGGTCACCTCGGCGGTGCCGCTGACCACGATCCAGTGCTCGGCGCGATGGTGATGCATCTGCAGGCTGAGCGTACCGCCGGGCTTGACGGTGATGCGCTTGACCTGGAAACGCTCGCCGTTGTCGATCGAATCGTAGGCGCCCCACGGGCGGTAGACCTTGCGATGCCAGGTGGCCTCGCTGCGACCGTCGGCCTTCAGCTGCGCCACCACGGTCTTGACCTCCTGCATGCGGTCGGCCTTGCCGACCAGCACCGCGTCGTCGGTCTCGACCACGATCACGTCATCCAGACCGACCAGTGCCACCAGGCGCTGTGCATAGGCATAGGTGTTGCGGCAGTCGATCGCGATCACGTCACCCTGGTGCGCATTGCCATCGCCATCCTGATGCGAGACATCGCGCAGTGCGGTCCACGAACCGACGTCGTTCCAGCCGGCGTCCAACGGAATCACCACGGCGTCTTCGGTTTTTTCCATCACGGCATAGTCGATGGAATCGGAGGGAACGGTGGCGAACGCCTCCTTGTCGAGGCGGGTGAAATCCGAATCGCGACGGGCCTGCTGCCAGGCCTGGCGGCTGCTGGCCAGCATGTCGGGCTGGAAGCGCTCCAGTTCCTGCAGGTAGCGCGAGGCCTTGAACAGGAACATGCCGCTGTTCCAGTAGTACTGGCCGCTGGCCACATAGCCGGTGGCGGTGTCCAGGTCGGGCTTTTCGACGAAACGCTCGACGGCACGCAGGCCCTGCCCATTGGCGGCCTTGATATAGCCGTAGCCGGTTTCCGGACCGGTCGGCACGATGCCGAAGGTCACCAGCTTGCCGGCCTCGGCAGCGCTGGCTGCAGCCTGCACGACTGCACGGAACGCAGCCTCATCGGTGATCACATGGTCCGAGGGCAGCACCAGCAGCAGCGCATCGGCGCCGTCGCGGGTGGCCTCCAATGCTGCGACCGCAATCGCCGGCGCCGTATTGCGGCCAACCGGTTCCAGGATGATGGCAGCCGGCTCGGCGCCGACCTGCTGCAGCTGCTCGGCAGCGACGAAGCGGTGCTCTTCGTTGGCGATCACCAACGGGCCGTGGGTGGCGATGGGCGCGACGCGCTGCCAGGTGGCCTGCAGCATCGTCTGTTCGCCTGCCAGCGGCAGGAACTGCTTCGGATACGCCTCGCGCGACAGTGGCCACAGGCGGGTGCCGGAACCACCGGACAGGATGACGGGCTGGATGTTGCTCATGATCTTCCTTGATTACTGCTGGATAAGGCGGGAGATTTCGTCGGTGCGCGCCTGCATCAGGGCTGCGTCGCCGCGGGCTTCAACGTTCAGGCGCAGCAGCGGCTCGGTGTTGGAACTGCGCAGGTTGAAGCGCCAGTCGCCGAAATCGGCGCTGATGCCATCGGTATGGTCCAGCGCGGGCGACCGCGCGGCGAAGTGCTCCATCACGCGGGCCACGGCGGCCTTGGCATCGGCCACCTTGAAGTTGATCTCGCCGCTGCAGGGATAGGCCGCCATGCGGTCTTCGACCCAGTCGGCCAGCGAGCGGCCGCTCTCGGAGATCAGCTGCGCGATCAGCAGCCACGGGATCATGCCGGAGTCGGCATAGGCGAATTCGCGGAAGTAGTGGTGGGCGCTCATCTCGCCGCCGTACACCGCATCTTCGGCGCGCATCTTTTCCTTGATGAAAGCGTGGCCGCTCTTGCACAGCACCGGCACGCCGCCTGCCTGTTCAACCATTTCCACGGTGTTCCAGACCAGCCGCGGGTCGTGCACGATCTTGCCACCGGGATTGCGTGCCAGGATGGCCTTGGCCAGCAGGCCGACCAGATAGTAGCCCTCGATAAAGCGGCCGGTATGGTCGAAGAAGAAGCAGCGGTCGAAGTCACCGTCCCAGGCAATGCCGAAGTCGGCGCCGTGTTCGCGCACCGCATTGGCGGTGGCGGCGCGGTTTTCCGGCAGCAGCGGGTTGGGAATGCCGTTGGGGAAGCTGCCATCGGGTTCGTGGCAGATGCGGATGAACTCGAACGGCAGGTGCGGTGCCAGCAGGTCGACGATGGCGCCCGCACCACCGTTGCCGGCATTGACCACCAGCTTCAGCGGCTTGAGCTTGGCGGCGTCGACGTAGCTCAGCAGATGCTGGATATAGGCGCTCTTGTCATGCTGGGCGGTCTGCCCGGCGCGTGGCGGCTGGGCCTCGGACGTATCGACGGCAACCGCATCGGAGATCGCGAACAGGCCGGTATCGGAGCTGATCGGGCGGGCGTTCTCCTTGACCAGCTTCATCCCGTTGTAGTCCATCGGGTTGTGGCTGGCGGTCACCATCACGCCGCCGGCTGCGCCGAGGTGATCGGTCTGGAAGTAGACCTCTTCGGTACCGCACAGACCGATGTCGATTACCTCACGACCGGTACCACGCAGGCCTGCGGCCAGTGCATCCTGCAGCGCCGGGCTGGTCAGGCGCACATCGTGGCCGAGGACCACCGGGCCGGGAGCGAGCTGCGCAGCCAGGGCGACGCCGATGCGGCGCGCCAGGTCTTCGTTCAGTTCTTCCGGCACGCGGCCGCGGATATCGTAGGCCTTGAAGGCGGGCAGGGGCATCGATCAGATCCTTTGTGAGCTCAGCCCTCAATTGTAGTCCCAGTCCCGTTTGGGAATCGTTTCCATCGGAGAACGCCACCTGACTGGCGCCACGGATCAGGCCTGCGGCGATCGTCGGCCTGGCCGGCGGGTGCGCTTGGCCGGCAGGCCCGGCAACGGCGCCAGCAGCGCCTGGACGTCTTCCTCACTGAAGCGTGGACCCGTGCTGCCGCCGCCTTCCAGAATCGATTCCGCCAGCAGGGCCTTGCGTTCCTGCAGCTCGGCAATCCGTTCTTCGATGCTGCCTGCGGCGATCAGCCGGTAGACGAACACCGGCTGCTGCTGGCCGATGCGATGGGCGCGGTCACTGGCCTGGTTTTCGGCCGCCGGGTTCCACCAGGGATCGAAGTGGATGACGGTGTCTGCAGCAGTCAGGTTCAACCCGACGCCACCCGCCTTCAGGCTGATCAGGAACACGGGTACCTCGCCCTGCATGAAACGCTGCACCGGCGTGGCCCGGTCCTGGGTGTCGCCGGTCAGCGTCACATAGGCCAGCCCGAGCTCCTCCAGCGCCTGCGCGATCAGCGCCAGCATGCCGGTGAACTGTGAGAACACCAGGATCCGCCGGCCTTCCTCGACCATCGACGGCAGCATGTCGCGCAGCAGCTCCAGCTTGGCCGAGCCGGCATTGCGTGCAGGGGCGTCGCCCGGCAGCAGGCGCGGATCGCAGCAGACCTGGCGCAGCTTCAGCAAGGCATCCAGCACCACGATATGGCTGCGCGCCAGCCCGCTGCCGCTGATGGCTTCGCGCACCTGCTTTTCCATCGCGGCACGCACGGTTTCATAGAGATCACGCTGGCCACCCTCCATCTCCACCGCGCGGGTAATGAGGGTCTTGGGCGGAAGCTCTGACGCGACCTGATCCTTGCGCCGGCGCAGGATGAAGGGGCGCAGACGCTGCGCCAGCAACGTGGCGCGACGGTGGTCGCTGCCGCGTTCGATCGGATGGCGCCAATGTTGGTTGAACTGTTTCTCGCTGCCGAGCAGGCCGGGCAGCAGGAAATCGAACTGCGTCCACAGTTCGCCCAGATGGTTTTCCAGCGGCGTACCGGTCAGGCACAGGCGATGGCGGGCCTGCAGCGTGCGCAGGGTGACCGCCGCACGCGATTTCGGATTCTTCACCTGCTGGGCCTCGTCGAGGATCAGCAGATGGTAGGCATGTGCCTGCAGCGCCTGCTCGTCGCGCCACAGCAGGGGATACGTGGTCAGTACAAGATCGTGCTCGGGGATCGCCTCGAACAGTGCTTCACGTGCCGGTCCGTGCAGGGTCAGTACGCGCAGGCCCGGGGTGAAGCGTGCCGCTTCGCTCTGCCAGTTGTGCAGCAGCGAGGTCGGCACCACCAGCAGCGCCGGCCGGTCCAGGCGGCCACTTTCCTTCTCGACCAGCAGATGCGCCAGTGTCTGCAGGGTCTTGCCCAGCCCCATGTCATCGGCCAGCACCCCGCCCAGCCCCTGCTGGCGCAGGTACTGCAGCCACGACAGGCCCTCCAGCTGGTAGGGACGCAGCGTTGCCACCAGCCCCGCTGGTGGCGGCACTTCGCCCAGTGCGGGTGCCTGCATCAGCCGCTGCACCAGCGCCTGGGTATCCTTGCGGCCCCGGAACTGCAGGCGCGCCGTGTCCTGCAGTGCCTGCAGGCGGCCACGGTCAAGCGCTGACAAGCGCAGCGGCGCGCCACGCTGGGCGAACAGGTCCGCCAACAGGGCCATGATCGGCTTCAGTCGCGCGGCCCGCAGTGCCAGGCGGGTGTTGTCGCCTGCCATCAACAGGACGTTCTCGTCGTCGCCGATGGCGTCCAGCTGGCCACGCATCCAGCGGGGATCGGACTGCAGCACCTGCTGCAGCAGCGGAACCATCGATACGTTGCGGCCTTCCACCTGGATGTCCAGACCCAGGTTGAACCAGCCCGCATCCGCCGGGTCCGCCTGGATGTCCAGGTCGATCTCATCCACCCGGGTGATGCGATGGCGGAAGTCGTCGTCAGTCTCCACCTTCCAGCCCAAGGCTTCCAGGCGCGGCACGTCATCCAGCAGGAACCGTGTCCAGTCATGGGTGCGCAGCTGGAACTGCGGGCCAGCGCCGTCCAATGACGCCCGCGGGTCCGTGTCGCGATACAGTCCCACCGTGCGCAGCTCGGCCTCGCGCCGTGATTCCTCAGCCAGGTCACGGGGCAGCAGGGCGAGCTGGCCCTCCGGATCGAGTGCGAACAGGCTCGGATCATCCAGGAACCGCACGTGCTCGTCGTACTCGAAGGCCACGGTCGCGATATCGGCCCATTGCGACGGGTCGCGGCGGCCGAGCCACGCCGGCCGGAACTCAATCGTATGCAGGCGCAGCACGGGGATCATCGCGCTGATCTGCAGGGTGGGCAGTGTGTCGCTTGCACCGGGGCGCGGCAGGGCAGGGTCGATCTGTTGCAGCATCTGTGCGACCACCGCTTCTTCGTTGGGTAACAGATTGGGCAGGCTCAGGAAGGCGTCGGCGTCCTCGGCCCTGACATCCAGCAGCAGCGGACCGACCTCGCCGGTGACCGGGTCCAGATAGCACGCACTCCGGCCCAGGACCACGCCTCTGGCGCCGCCCTCCACGCTCAACGCGGGTTCCAGCAGCGTCGCGCCCTGCGTCATGCCAACGGTCCAGCCCAGTTCGCCGCGGCGTGGAGCTCCTGACCGGGCCGGCACGTCGCCGTGCGTACCGCAGGAGACCCAGCCATGGCCGCTGGAGACGATCAACTGCAGGGTGGCCGCGAAGTCGATCCATTCGTCCTTCGTCGCGGGCTGCCGCTGGGTGCGTAGCTGGATCATCACCGCCAGATCAGTCGGCGTGAGATAGGCCGGAGGATCCAGCAGCAGGTCCGCGGTGATATCCATCCACTTGCCCGTGCTGATCGCACCATCGGTCCCGTACTTGACGCGCCGGACCAGCACGGCGGGGTGGTGGTTGTAGGTGGACAGTTCGAAGATGACACCGTTCCGGCGTGGCTGGGCCGGCCGGATCCGCGCGCTCTTCCAACGCGAAAGCTCCGCCAGCAGTTCAGGACGCGGCGGTTGCGCCAGGTCCTGTTCGGTCAGGGGGCTCTCGTCGTCCATGGCAAGCGAATCCAGCATGTACGAGACCAGCACCGCCGCCACATGCTTGCAGGTGCGGCCGACGGGGCAGGAACAGGCACTCTGCAGGCGGCTGCGCGCGGTGCGCGTACTGGCCGTCAGATCGATCTCCACGTAGTAGGGATGCCTGGCCGAACCCTGTACCTCGGCCGTCAGCAGGCCATCGCGAAGTTGCCGGTTGCGCACGCCACCCAGGCACTGCTCGCTTTTCTGCAGTGTCCATTCGTCGATCCAGCGGAACAGGTCTTCGTCTGTGAAGGTCGGCGTCATCGTAGATCGAGGGGCGTAGGCGCTGAAGCACCCTTCTGCGTGGAATCGCCCATTCTACCCAATGCCCGCCTGGTGCTCCGTCAATGCTGCGGCGCATCCAGGCCCTTCGCCGCCCTCCAGCTAGAATGCGGTCATCCTCAACGTGCAGGGTAGTACAGCAATGCAGCAATCGACTTCCACCGGCAAGCGCGGCAAGCGCTTCGCCAGTGCGGCGGAGGCCCTGCAAGGGGTGGTCGCCGATGGCCAGACGCTGGCCGTGGGCGGCTTCGGCCTGTGTGGCATTCCCGAGGCCCTGATCGCCGCGCTGCGTGACAGTGGCGCCAAGGGCCTGACCGTGATCTCCAACAATGCCGGCGTCGATGGTTTCGGCCTGGGCCAGCTGCTGGAAACCCGGCAGATCAAGAAGATGATTTCGTCCTACGTGGGCGAGAACAAGGAATTCGAGCGCCAGTTTCTGGCCGGCGAGCTGGAGCTGGAATTCAACCCGCAGGGCACCCTGGCCGAGCGCCTGCGTGCCGGCGGCGCGGGCATCCCGGCGTTCTTCACTGCCACCGGCTACGGCACCGTGGTGGCCGAGGGCAAGGAAACCCGCGAGTTCGACGGCAAGCACTACGTGATGGAGACCGCGCTGCGTGCCGATGTCGCGCTGGTCAAGGCGTGGAAGGCCGACGAAGCAGGCAACCTGGTGTTCCGCAAGACCGCGCGCAACTTCAACCCGGCCTGCGCGATGGCCGGCAAGGTTTGCATCGTGGAAGTGGAAGAGGTGGTGCCGGTCGGCGCCATCGATCCGGACCTGGTGCACCTGCCGGGCATCTACGTGCACCGCATCGTGCACAACCCGCATCCAGAAAAGCGTATCGAACAGCGCACCATCCGCGCGGAGGGCAACTGACATGGCGTGGACCCGCGATGAGATGGCGGCACGCGCCGCCCGCGAACTGACTGATGGCGCCTACGTGAACCTGGGCATCGGCCTGCCGACCCTGGTCGCCAACCATATTCCCGAAGGCGTGGATGTGTGGCTGCAGTCGGAGAACGGCCTGCTCGGTATCGGCCCGTTCCCGACCGATGCCGAAGTGGACGCCGACCTGATCAACGCCGGCAAGCAGACCGTCACCGCACGTGCCGGTGCCAGCTACTTCGGCAGCCACGACAGCTTCGCGATGATCCGCGGCGGCCACGTCAACCTGGCCATCCTCGGCGCCATGCAGGTCACCCATAAGGGCGACCTGGCCAACTGGATGGTGCCCGGCAAGATGGTCAAGGGCATGGGCGGCGCGATGGATCTGGTGGCCGGCGTGCAGCGCGTGGTGGTGCTGATGGAGCACACCGCCAAGAACGGCGAGCACAAGATCCTGACCGAATGCACGCTGCCGCTGACCGGTGTGGGCGTGGTCGACCGCATCATCACCGATCTGGCCGTGTTCGACGTGACGGACAAGGGCCTGCTGCTGGTGGAAGCCGCGCCGGGTGTCAGCGATGAAGAACTGAAGGAAAAGACCGGCGTCGCGTTCCGTCAGTAAGGCCTGCTCACGGCTACATTGCCACGGCCACTGAAGTCGTCTTCGGTGGCCAAATCCTGCAGCCAGGTGCCTGCCTGCCAGCTTCCCTCGGCAAGCAGGCGCAGTGGTTCCAGCACACTCCGTTCATCGAGCGTGATGCTGACAACGTCCGTGCCGACCGCCGAGCAGACATCACTGATGAATGCGAGCGCGCCAGTCTGCACTGCGGCGAGAGCTTCCAGTCCACGCTCCCCCAAGGTCTGTTCGCCGAACTCGCCGTGCACCACTCCACTCATGTCGCGGAAGTAGCCGTTGAACTGACCGTGCGGGGCACTTAGCAGTGCTTCCAGCAAGAGGTCGTGCTGAAGGATCAAGGATGAGCCTGAGGGATCCTGGCGGCCGTCGAAGTAGCGCGCTTCAGCCCAGCCCAATCCGTCCAGCTGCTTGGCCGTTTCCCGCAAGGCGAAGTACTGGCCGCCAATCGGTTCGCCGCTAAGGCGGATCAGATTGCGCTGGATGGTTCCTGCATAACCCAGATCGACGACCATGGCTGGTTCGCCGCCAGTGGCCTCTGACAGGCGCGCTTGCCAGATCTGTCGGCTCTGCTCGGCCAGCTCAAGGAGGGAGGGAAGTGCAGGTTGCAGCCACAGCGAGACCGTGTCTGCCATTTCAGGCAAAAAGACGTCGCGCTCCAGCAGCGTAGAGTCAACTTGGGCAATCACGTCCATGGCCTGCGTGCCAAGGCGTGCCACAAGAAGTTGCCGCATGTTGCCGTTGAAGCTACCGGCCAGTACGGCAGATAGATCTGCATCCGCTGCCAGTGCCGGCAAGGCCGTGGAGCGCCGCGATGCAAGAAAATACTCTGTGCGCAGTGCTCGCATTCCGGAATGGACCTTGGCCAACAGCGTCCAAGCCTGCTCCAGCAGATGGCCTTCTCGAGCGAGCAGCAGGATTGAACCGATACCCCGCCGTTGGGCGGCAGTGGCGGTTGTCAACAGGAAATCAAGCAGGATGGGACCCAACACGCAGTAGCCCGTGTCTTCCGCTGCAAGTTGTGGCGTCGGGTACACGCGATGTGGGGCGGTGTCGGCTATGTACGTCAAACGATTGGCCAGCAACCCACGCCATAGCTGCTCAGGCCAAGGTGCCTGCGCTGCTGAACGATGGCGCAAGGTGCGCAGAGCGGGGACCATGTCGAACAGTGCGCCGGGACGTAGCACGTGGACCGGATTGATCAGGCCGGCACGTTGCGGCAGCTGGACATCAGAATGTTCATTGTCGCCCACATGCAGCCAATGATCCGGAGATATTGCCAACTGCTCCGCCCATCGCGCCCAGCTGTCGTCGGCATCCTTACGGTGCCCGGTTTCGCAGGAGATCCACCAGGTGTCGGTAATGGCTTCCACTGGTGGTGGCAGTATGCTGCGCAGTACAGCTGCGGGCAGGTACATGTCCGACAGAGCGATCAGCCGTTTTCCGGCCAACGTCGGTAGTGCTTCCAGAAGCCCCTGGCGCGGGCGCAACAGCTCCTGCTCTGTCTGCACTTCCAGTGCCAGCAGACGCTGGGCCATGGCGCCGTCAAGGTGCCCGATGCGTCCCACCTGCTGGTAGATTTCGGCCAGTTCCGGATCGCGGCCCAGACGTTGCCGTTCTGCGATTTCCGCGTCCTCCCGAATCTCGGCGAACGCAGTCAATCCCGATATGCGTTCAGCACGAAGTGCCAGCAGTTGGCGCGCGCCATTTGGCGTCGTGAAGGGGCGCAGAACCATGGTGTCGAATACATCCAGCGTCACCACCCTGGCTTCGATGCCCGCCATCCGTAGTTGCTCTGCCAGCGGATACCTGAAGGCAGCACCGGCATTTCGCTCACCTTCGGTGGCCATGTGGCGACTGCCATCGGCCGGCAGTACGCCGATTCGATAGCCACGATCGCGAGCGATCAATGCGAAAAGACGTTCGATCGCATGCTGCAGAGTGCCATCGATCTGGCCCTGCTCTGCGGGAAACTCATCCAACGAAAGTCTCAGCTCGAACAGTGGCCGCAGGGCATCCACTCGCGCCCAGAACATCGAGCCGGCGGGGTAATCGAAGTAGCCGGTGCCGTCCCACCCCAGACCCAGGCGGGCGCACAAAGCGTGACCTATTGAAGCGTTGGAAAGCCAAGTATGTGCCCATGGCGGTAGTGACGCATGGGTTTCCGGATAGACCAGCCCCAAATCCGGGGCCGCCTGCAGCACGCCAAGCAACCAAGCCAGGCGATCGTGGTCACCAAACAGCGATGCCAGTAGATAGCGTCGCCACTGTTCCTGGGTGCTACCGGTGTAAAGCGATTTCTTGGTGTGTACGTGGCCCACCACGTCCAGCTCACGGATGCTGGTTTCAAATGCGAGCATCAGTGGCGCGATGTCGCGGCCACGGTTGGCTACCTTCGCTACCTGCAGGTCGATCAGCTTGGGAAGCTGCCCAAACCGTGCACGAACCTGCTCTGCAGCGACGTCATCCACCACCGAGACCATAAGCCGATAGGGAACTGGCATCTGTTCCAGCGACGAGGCCAGCTCTTCAATCAGGTCCGGATAGAAGACATGCGCCATCACTCCGACCTTCAATGAAATCAGCTCCAGTGGGACTGGTGCTGGCAATGGTGTGTCGCATACTGGTGGAGTACTCGCGTGATGAGTTGCGCCGGAAGTGCGCACGCGGCGCAGCAGTCCACCGATACCCATGACACGTGCAATCTTCAGTGCGCGACGGACCACCGACCAGAGCCCCGGCAATCCGCCTCCGTGGCGCTGAACCGAGCGTTGGATTGCATCAAGGTAACGACGGAGCTTCACCGTTCACTCCGTTGGTCAGATGCAGAGCTGGACTGGCTGGGTTTAAGGCGCGGCATCAGTTGAATTGGAAGGATAGGTCGAGATGGAGCATTGTCCCGTCTGTGACTGAACCGGGCAAATCGGGCAAGCTGGAGCTGATTTCATCTGAAGACATGGCGCCATGCTGTTCCCTCACGACCTGCCCGATGCCGATGTCCAGCACCTGCCGGGCTGGCTGGCCGCGACCGATGCCGACCGGCTCCTGTCCGTGCTGCAGGCCGAAGTCCCCTGGGAAGTCCACCGCATCCGCATGTTCGGCAACTGGGTGGATTCGCCGCGGCTGAGCTGCTGGATCGGCGATCCGCAGGCGCGCTACCGCTATTCGGGGGCTGAATTCGTGCCGCACTTCTGGCCACCCGCGTTGCAGGCCATGCGTGATCGCCTGCAGGTGGAGGGCCTCGGCCGCTTCAACAGCGTGCTGCTGAACCGCTATCGCGGCGGCGGTGATTACATGGGCTGGCACAGCGATGACGAGCCGGAGCTGGGGCCGGCCCCGGTGATTGCTTCGCTGAGCCTGGGCGCGGCGCGGCGCTTCCTGCTACGCCGGCGCGATGACCCGGCGCGGAAGGCCGAGTATCTGCTCGGCCACGGCGATCTGCTGGTGATGGCCGGTCAGACCCAACAGTTCTATCAGCACGCGCTGCCGAAGATGGCGCGGGTGCAGGGCGAGCGGATCAACCTGACGTTCCGCTGGATCACGCCGCGCTGATCGATCAGCGCGCGACGGTCGGCTGGTCGGCCTGCCCGCTGGTCAGCGTCCAGCCCACCATCTCCTGTGCCAGCTGCTGCAGGCCGCGCTCGAAGGCCGCGGTCACCGCCGGTACGTCGGTGCTGCCGACCGGCTGCGCCTGGCGGAAGGTGCGGTCGGCGACCACGCGCTGGTCGGCGACGTGGATCAGCTTGGCGTTGACCTCGATCACCACCGTCGGCGTGGCCTGTCCCTGGTAATCCGATTCGAAGCGGCGCACGTCGGTGGACAGCTTGTAGTCGGCGCGGATGCCGGCGGTGCTGCGGGCCACGCCGCGGATGCGGCCGGAATCCTCGAAGCCGCGCAGCAGGGTGTCCTCGATCATGTCGGTGGCCGGCTGCGCCCAGCTGGCGCCCTTGTAGATCTCCAGCTGCGATGGCGTCGGCCGCACGTTGATGCGCGGGCTGTCGACCATGCGCGCGGCGCTGGGTTTGGCCAGTACCAGCTGCCAGCTGGCCTGTGGCCACGCCGGGTCCGCCTTGACCTGCACGGACGGCGAGTACAGCGTCACTGCGGTTTTCTCGCTGCTGCCAAGGATGGAGCAGCCGCCCAGCAGGGTGACCATCGAAGCGGCCAGCAGCAGGCGCGGAAGGGTGGTCGGGCTCATTTGGGTTCGAACTCCTTCGGTGCGTCGCGGCCCAGCAGGTAGCGCGCGGGGTTGTTCTCGAGGCGGTCGCTGACCCGGCGCAGGTCGCGGATCAGGCCGCGCAGTTCGGTCAGCGTCGGGCCGAGCTGGCCGAGGCCATCGTTGGCGAAGCTGTTGATGGCAGCGCGGTTCTCGCCAAGGATCGAATCGGCGTTGCCTGCGGCCGAATCAAGCTTGGCCAGAGTGCCGTCGAGCTTGTCGATGATGCCCGGCAGCTGCTGCACCAGGTTCTTGTCCAGGCGCTCGATGGTGCCGTTGGTGGTCTTCAGCGTGGTGTCCAGGCTGCGCGCGGCGTCGCGCGCGCTGAGCAGCAGCGCCTGCGTGCCCTGGTCACGGTCGGCCAGACCACCGCTGATGGTTTCCAGGTTGGCCAGTGTCGCGTTGATCGAAGCCACGTTGCGGTCGCTGAGAATCTGGTCCATGCGCTCGACGATGCGGTTGGCGACGTCGGTGATGTTCTGCAACGCCGACGGCGTGGTCGGGATGATCGGCGCCGGGTCCTTGTTGACCGTGGTCAGCGCCGGCGACTGCGGCGTGCCACCGCTGAGCTGGATGATCGACGGGCCGGTCAGGCTGGTGATCGCCAGCTTGGCGCGGGTATCGGTCTTGACCGGCGTGTTGGAGTTCAGGCGGATGCGCGCGACCACCTGGCGCGGGTCGTCCGGTACCAGGTTCAGTTCGGTGATCGAGCCCACCGCGATGCCGTTGTACTGCACCGGGCTGCCCACAGACAGGCCGGTCACCGCTTCGCGGAACACCACGCGGTATTCCTGCCAGGTGCGGTCGGAAGAGTACTTGGCGGCCCACAGGCCGAAGGCCAGCAGGGCCAGGCCGGTGATCAGGGTGAACGCGCCGATCAGCACGTAGTTGGCTTTGGTTTCCATGGCTCAGGCACTCTCGATCTGTTCGCCACGCGCGGCACGCGCGCGGGGTCCGTGGAAGTATTCCTGGATCCACGGATGATCCAGTTTCTCGATGTCAGGCAAGGGCGCGTTGGCCACCACCCTGCGGTCGGCGATCACCGCGACCCGGTCGCAGATCGCGTACAGCGTGTCCAGGTCGTGGGTGATCAGGAACACGGTCAGTCCCAGCGCTTCCTGCAGGGTCTTGATCAGGCGGTCAAATGCAGCCGCACCGATCGGGTCGAGGCCTGCGGTCGGTTCGTCCAGGAACAGCAGCGGCGGATCCAGCGCCAGCGCTCGGGCCAGGCCGGCGCGCTTGCGCATGCCACCGGACAACTGCGAGGGCAGCTTGTTGATCGCATCGGCGGGCAGGCCGGCCAGCTTCACCTTCAGCAGCGCCAGCTCGTAGTGCCAGCGCTCGGGCAGTTCGCGATGGTGCTCCTTCAGTGGCACCTGCACGTTCTCGCCCACGGTCAGCGAGGAGAACAGGGCACCGTCCTGGAACAGCACGCCGGTGTTGCGCTCGATGTGCAGGCGGCTCTCAGCATCGTCGGCACGCGCGTCGCGGCCGAGCACTTCGATCTGCCCGGCATCGGGCACGCGCAGGCCGAGGATCGAACGCATCAGCACCGATTTGCCGGTACCCGAACCACCCACCACGCCCAGGATCTCGCCGCGGCGTACATCCAGGTCCAGGTCCTCATGCACGGTCTGGCTGCCGAAGCGGTTGACCAGCCCGCGCACGCGGATGGCCAGCTCGTGGCCGTTGTCGTCCTGCATGGGAATTTCTTCGGGCGTCGCATGCGTGCTCATGTCACCAGTCCATGTGCATGAACCACAACGCCGCGAAGGCGTCGATGATGATCACCAGCGAGATGGTCTGCACCACGCTGGAGGTGGTGCGTTCGCCGACCGACTGCGCCGTGCCTTCGACCTTCAGGCCTTCCAGGCAGCCGATCAGGCCGATCACCAGCGCGAACACCGGCGCCTTCGACAGGCCGACCAGCATGTGGCGCACTTCCATCGTCTCGTGCATGCGCGCGATGTACATCTGCGGCGGAATATCCAGGTCGAACGCACCCACCGTGATGCCGCCGGCCAGACCGGCGACCATGGCGATGAAGGTCAGCAGGGGCAGGGTGACCAGCAGCGCCAGCAGCCGTGGCAGCACCAGCAGGTCGATTGGATCCAGGCCCAGAGTGCGCATCGCATCGATTTCCTCGCGCGCTTTCATCGCACCGATCTGCGCGGTGAAGGCGCTGGCGGTGCGGCCGGCCAGCACGATCGCGGTCAGCAGTACCGCGAATTCGCGCAGGAAGGCGATGTTGACCAGTTCGACCACATAGATCTCGGCGCCGAAGTCGCGCAGGATGGTCGAGCCGAGGAAGGCGATCACCGCGCCAACCAGGTAGGACAGCAGTGCCACCAGCGGTACCGCGTCCAGCCCGACCTGCTCCATCTGGTGCACGGTGGCGGTCAGACGGAAACGGCGGGGTTCCTTGACCAGGCGTGCGGCCTTGACTAGGTTCTCGCCGAGGAAACTGCACAGCGCTTTGATGTTGTGGCCGGTGGCATGGACCCTGACACCCAGCCGTTCCAGCGCGGCCAGCACGCCGAAATCGCGCTTGGGCCTGGGCCGGTCGTCGGCCACTTCCTCGATGGTGCACACCAGCGCCTGATGGT
Organism: Stenotrophomonas sp. 96582_Sma; assembly: GCF_056480905.1. Classification (NCBI taxonomy): domain Bacteria; kingdom Pseudomonadati; phylum Pseudomonadota; class Gammaproteobacteria; order Lysobacterales; family Lysobacteraceae; genus Stenotrophomonas; species Stenotrophomonas sp. 96582_Sma. Next base: position 579,671 of record NZ_CM151122.1, read on the forward strand.
CCGGGCGGAACTTCAGTGCGTCTTCGCCGAGGTCGGCACGGTGGGCTACGCGCAGCACCTGCAGCACGCCGGCCGAATCCATCTTCTCGATGGCGGTGGCATCGATGCCGGTCAGCGTGTCGGGAACGCCGCGCAGCACTTCGGCCGCGGCCAGCGCGGTCTTCAAGGTCCAGGTGCCGGACAGGCGGATCACGCCCGGGTCATGGGCATCCTGTTCGAGCTGGGGGGCGTGGTTCGGGGTCACTTGGGCCATTCGGGTCGCAGCATAACCGTTCTGTATTGGGCATCGCGTCGAACTCGGATGAATTTCTCCGGTAAGGCCCAGCCTAGGTAATACTACGGCGCATGTCCGCAGACGCTCACACGATCCCCACGCCCCAGGCCACCTACGCGCAGCGCGTGGCCTTCGTTTCCGAGATCGCCGGACGCCTGCACAGCTACGGCACAACGGCCCAGCGCCTGGAAACGGCAGTGGTGGCACTGGCCCGCCAGCTCGATCTGGATTGTGAACCGTGGTCGAATCCCACCGGTATCATCCTCAGCTTCAGCGACCCTGCGCAGGCGATCGGCTCCAGTGACATCACCCGCGTGATCCGCCTGGCCCCCGGCGAGAACGACCTGCACAAGCTCAGCGTGGCCGATCATATCGCCGAGGAAGTGGCCAACGGGCGGATGAGCATCGCCCAGGGCCACACCGCGCTGCGCCAGCTGGACAAGGATCCGGGCCGGCGCGGCAAGCTGCGCACCATCCTTTCGTTCACCCTCGGCGCGGCCGGTGTGGCCGGCATGTGGAAGCTGCCGTGGCTGGACATTGCCACCGCCGGTGTCATTGGCCTGATGATCGGCCTGCTCGGCATGGTCACCGACCGTCGCCCGGCCACCCGCGAAGCCGCCGAGGCACTGGCCGCGCTGCTGGCCGGCCTGGTCGCCACCCTGGTCGCGTCCTTCATCGGCGCGCTCAATCTCAACACGGTGATCATCGCCTCGCTGGTGGTGCTGCTGCCCGGCATGTCGCTGACCAATGCGGTCAATGAACTGGCCAGCCAGCACTGGGTGTCGGGTACCGCGCGCTTTGCCGGCGCGCTGACCACCATCATGAAGCTCAGCGTCGGCGCGATGATCGCGGTGACCCTGGCCGACGTGCTCGGCCTCGATCCGGTGATCCGCGCCACGCGTCCGCAGGGGCCGTGGGTGGAGTGGGGCTCACTGCTGACCGCGGCGTTTGCCTTCGCGATGCTGTTCAAGGCCAACCGCCGCGATTATCCGTGGGTGATCGCGGCCTCGGTGGCTGGTTATGCGATCTCCAAGTTCGGTGGCCACGCCTGGGGCGCGCCGGCTGGCATCTTCCTGTCGGCGATGCTGCTGACCGCCGGTGGCAATCTGTTCGGCCGCCTCGTCGGCCGCCCGGGCGCAATCATCCGCCTGCCCGGCATCATCATGATGGTGCCCGGCAGCACCAGCCTGCGCGGCGTGCTGACCCTGGTCCAGCAGCAGGACGTGGGCGCCGGCCAGAGCGTGTTCCTCACCGTGCTCAACGTGGTGATGGCGCTGGTCGCTGGCCTGCTGTTCGGCAACCTGCTGATGCCGGCCCGCAAAACCCTGTAATCGCCCTCTGGGCTGCTTCCTGTGGATGTGGACCGTTGGTCCACACCCCTTTCCTTTCCGGGGAATGAAAAAACGCCGGCTTTCGCCGGCGTTTTTCATTGCATCCCGATCCGGCCTCAGGCCTTCTTGATCAGGAAATCTTCCGGCTTCTTGTTGCCCTTGGCGGTCAGCTCGGCCATCCAGCGCGGCTGCTTGCCACGGCCGGTCCAGGTTTCCTTCGGATTGGCCGGGTTGCGGTACTTCGGCGCAACCTTGCCCAGCTTGCGGCCAGCGGTCTTCGACGGTGCCTTGGCAACCTTGGCAACCTTGGCCACCTTGCGCGCGCGCGGGGCCGGGGCGTCGCCGAACAGTTCCTCGATGGTGTAACCCTCGGTCTTGGCCAGCTTGGTCAGCTGTGCCCGGACCTTGGTGATCGGCCGGCGCTTGGCGACGATGGTCTGCTGCTTCTTGGCGGTGCGGATCAGGGCGCCCAGCTCGCGTGCCGACAGGCCGGTCAGGTCAATGCTCATTTACGGTTACTCCGGAAACTAATAAGTGGACGGGACGAGCCAGTCCCTGGCGTCGCGGGACAGAATAAAGATGAATTAATCGCAGCACAAATGCAGACCGGTCATGGCCTGGCAGCATCCCGGCTGCATTGCGTCGATTTTGACCGGATTATGTCCGCTGCAATATTGCTCAAATGGGCGTCAGGCAAAAAAAGACCGGGGCATGCCCCGGTCTTTTCCTGATCAACCCTGCAGGCGCTGCAGCAGGGTGGCCTTGTCCAGGCTTTCCGCTTCGCTGGCACGACGCGAGCGGTACTCGTAGGTGCCGGCGGCCAGACCACGTTCGCTCACCACCACGCGGTGCGGGATGCCGATCAGTTCCATGTCGGCGAACATTGCGCCCGGGCGCAGGCCACGGTCGTCGAGTGCCGCGTCCAGGCCCGCATCGCGCAGCTCCTGCAGCAGGTTGGCCGCGGCGTCGGCCACGGCGGCGTCGCCCTTCGGATTGATCACGCACACCACCACCTGCCACGGCGCCATCGCGTCCGGCCAGATGATGCCGGCATCGTCATGGTTCTGTTCGATCGCGGCAGCCACCACGCGCGAGATACCGATGCCATAGCAGCCCATCGCCATCACCGCCGCCTTGCCGTTCTCGTCCAGAACGGTGGCATCCAGCGCTTCGGCGTACTTGCGGCCGAGCTGGAACACGTGGCCGACTTCGATGCCACGGGCGATCTTCAGTTCACCACCGTCCAGCGCGCGGTCACCGGCACGCACGTTGCGGATGTCGGCCACTTCCGGTTCCGGCAGGTCGCGGCCCCAGTTGACGCCAGCCAGGTGGAAACCGGCTTCGTTGGCGCCGACGACGAAGTCGGACATCGCCGCCACTTCGCGATCGGCCACCACGCGGATGGCCTTGGCCGGGGCGACCGGGCCGAGGAAGCCCGGCACGCTGCCCAGGTGCTCGGCGATTTCCGCCTCACTGGCGAAGCGCTGTTCGTCCAGGCCGGCAACCTTGGCCAGCTTGATCTCGTTGACCTCATGGTCGCCGCGTACCAGCAGCAGCACGAACTGCTGTGCCTTGCCTTTGCCGGCGATCAGCGCCACCGATTTCACCGTGCGCTGCAGGTCGATGCCGAGCAGCGCCGCGACATCCTCGCAGGTTTTCTGGGTGGGGGTATCGACCTTGCGCATGGCTTCGCTGGCGGCCGCACGCGGTGCCGGATCGGCAGCGATCGCCGCTTCCATGTTGGCCGCGTAGTCCGAACCGGTGGAGAACACCAGCGCGTCTTCGCCGGAATCGGCGATGACGTGGAATTCCTGCGAGGCATCACCGCCGATCGCGCCGGAGTCGGCCTGCACCATGCGGAAATCCAGGCCGAGGCGGGTGAAGATACGGCTGTAGGCCGACTTCATGTTCTCGTACTCGCGCACCAGGCACTCATCGTGCAGGTGGAACGAATAGGCGTCCTTCATCAGGAACTCGCGCGAACGCATCACGCCGAAGCGCGGACGGATCTCGTCGCGGAACTTGGTCTGCACCTGGTAGAAGTTCACCGGCAGCTGCTTGTAGCTGGACAGCTCGCTGCGCGCGAAGTCGCAGGCGGCTTCTTCGGCGGTCGGGCTGTAGCAGAACACCTGGTCCTTGCGGTCCTTGATCTTCAGCAGCTGCGGGCCGAACTTCTGCCAGCGCCCGGTCTGCTCCCACAGTTCCTTCGGCTGGATGGTCGGGATCTGGAATTCCACGGCACCGGCGCGGTCCATTTCCTCGCGCACGATGCGCTCGACCTTGCGCAGCACGCGCAGGCCCAGCGGCGACCAGGTGTACAGGCCCGATGCCAGCTTGCGGATCATGCCCGCGCGCAGCATCAGCCGGTGGCTGGTCAGCTCGGCGTCGCTGGGGGTTTCCTTGGTGGTGTGCAGGTGAAACTGGGAGAGGCGCATCGTCGGCTTCGGATAACGGCAGAGACGCCTATTCTGCCAGCCCGGCCGGGGGGAGGGGTATCGGCAGGGCTGCGCCCTGCACCCGCCTCAAGCAACGTCAACTGCAACTGCAACAGCGGGCTTCCCGTGGGATGGCGGGGTGGGTCCGGTTGCGGGGGACGCCGTAAATACGTCCCTGTGGCTCGGTCGCGCCATCCATGGCGCTCACGCCCTCGCAACCGGACCCACCCCGCCTTCGACAGTTTTCCGCGATCTGCCGCCCTTTTGTAGGGCCGAGCCATGCTCGGCTGCTGTTCGATCAATTCTCGAACTATTCGATTTCCATGGAGATTCATCCACGCATGGCGTGGATCTACTGACCACCGGGAATCTGTCGGGGGTGGGGCGGTGTCGGATTGCGGGGTGTCAGCCGCATGGATGCGGCTGCCAAGCCTACAGGGACGTACTTGCGGCGTCCCCGCACTCCGACACCGCCCCGCCATTCCACGGAATGCCCGCTTTTGACGTTGCCCTTGCCATTGCCTCTGCGGGTGCAGGGCTGCATGCCCTGCCGATACCCTTACTCTGCCGGGCAGTAGGCCTTGATGGCGGCTTCAGCCAATCCCTTCTGCGCGCTGCGCTGCTCCGGAGCCAACGGGGTATCGGCCTTGCCATCACCATCGGTGTCCTGCATTACCTGGCCGCCGCCGTCCAGCAGGGCCAGGTTGGCGCGGGCGGTGCTGCACTGCTCGGGCACCGGCGCGGCCGGGGTCTCGGCGCTGGCCGCCGCCTGGGGACTGCGCGCCTGCGCCCGGGTCTCGAACTTCCTGCCCGCCGGCGGGGTCTCCGAATACTGGGTCACGCCATTGGCGTCCTTCCATTTGTAGACCGGGCCGGCCACGGCGTTGGCACTGGCCAACAACAGCAGGCATCCAAGGCAGGACAGGGCACGCATGGCAAACTCCACGGAATGGGCGTAGAACGCCGATTGCAGCATTGGCGCCGAGCACTGGCAAGTCGATTAAACTGGATTCCATGGACCCGATCACACCGCCGCCGCGTTCGCGCACGATTTACCTGCTGCCCAACCTGTTCACCACCGCCGGCCTGTTTGCTGGCTTCTACGCGATCATCGCCGCGGCCAACGGGGACTTCGTCAACGCCAGCATCGCCGTGTTCGTGGCGGCGGTGATGGATGGCCTGGATGGGCGCGTGGCGCGCCTGACCGGCACCAGCAGCGAATTCGGCGTGCAGTACGACTCGCTGGCCGACTTGGTCAGCTTCGGCATGGCCCCGGCGCTGGTGATGTACCACTGGTCGCTGTCGTGGCTGAAGTTCGACGACCCGCTGCTGGGTCGCGTCGGCTGGGCCGTGGCCTTCCTGTATGCCGCCTGCGCGGCGCTGCGCCTGGCCCGCTTCAATACCCAGGTAGCGGTGGTCGACAAGCGCTGGTTCGTCGGCCTTGCCAGCCCGGCCGCAGCCGGCCTGATGATGTCCTTCGTCTGGGCGTTCGCCGATGGCAACCTGGGCTGGGACGGCAACCAGCTGCGCTACGTGGCGCTGGCGGTGACGATCATCGCGGCGCTGCTGATGGTCAGCCGCATCCGCTTCTGGAGCTTCAAGGGCGGCGGCGCCAAGGGCACCCGCTCCGACCGCGTGCCGTTCCTGGTACTGGCCCTGGTGCCAGTGGCGATCGCCATTGCGGTCATCGACCTGCCGCGCGTGCTGTTCGCGGTGGGCATCCTGTATGCCTTGTCGGGCCCGGTGATGTGGGCCGTGCAGCGCCTGCGCAAGAAGCCCGAGGCCGCGTGAGCGAGGACCTGCCCTTGCTGTGGTCACCGGCCCAGCAGGCCTGGCTGCAGGCCATGGGCTACACCGTCTATCACGACGGCCAGCTGGCCGCCGAGCTGGATGCCGCGCTGCAGCTGAGCGTGGCCGACGCCGAGGCGGCTGCCACACCAGCGGCGGAGCAGGCGCGGGCGTCAACCGCACCCGCGCGCGAACCTCTGGCTGCGGCCGCACCGGTTTCCCGCCAGGAACGCCCGGCGCCAGCGCGCCGCGAGACCCCGGTCAGCGCACCGGACACCGCGCCCGCGGCTGCCCGGCCGCTGCCTGGCGGCAATGCCCGGCAGCCGGTGGTGCGCCTGCCGGATCGCCTGCAGATCGCCTTGCTGCGCGCGTCCGGCTGCAATCCCAATGATCCGGCCACGCAGGCGCTGATGGACAGCTGGCCGCTGGACCAGCTGCGTCAGGACCCGGCCGCCAAGCGCGCGCTGTGGCCGCAGCTGCGCGCCCTGCGCAAGCGGGGTGCGCCATGAGTGCGGTCAGCCAGCCCGGTCCGGTCAGCCTGCGCGCGCTGCGCGAGAGCGACCTCAACGCGGTGATGGCGATTGAAGTACGCGGCTATCCGTTTCCCTGGACCCGCGGCATCTTCGTCGACTGCCTGCGTGCGGGCTATCCGGGCCTGGCCATGGAGCGCGATGGCCAGTTGATCGGCTATGGCGTACTCAGCATCGCGGCCGACGAAGCCCATGTGCTGAACGTCTGCATCGACCCGCTGACGCAGTCGCGTGGGCTCGGGCGTCAGCTGCTGCGCGCGCTGGTACAGCTGGCCGGCGACCGGGGTGCGCAGCGTGTGTTCCTTGAAGTGCGTCCGTCCAACACACCGGCGCTGGCCTTGTACCACAGCGAAGGCTTCAACGAGATCGGTCGCCGCCCGCGTTACTACCCGGCCGCACAGGGCCGCGAAGACGCGGTGGTGATGGCGATCGAACTGGTCGACGGCGACCTGCAGGCGATGCCGCCGCTGTAACGGAGCAGGGTTGCCGGCCAGCGGCCGGCACTACCGATGGATCTCCGTTGCCATCGACACATCACCTACCGTGGTAGGTGCCAACCTTGGTTGGCACGCTTTCCTCACGCCAGCCGCAGTGCCAACACACCCCCGACGATCAACGCCGCCGCCAGCCAGCGCGCGCGCGGAATCCGTTCGCGCAGCAGGAACACCGAGATCAGCAACGCGAACAGGATCGACGATTCGCGCAACGCCGAGACCATCGCCACCGGCGCCTGGGTCATTGCCCACAACGCCATCGCATACGAGGCGGTGGTGCCGACGCCACCGGCCAGCCCCAGCGGCCAGTGCTGTCGCGCATAGTCCAGCACCGCGCCGCGGCGCGTGTACAGCGCCCACAGTGGCAGTGGAATGCCCGACAGCAGGAACAGCCACAACGTATAGCTGAGTGCGCTGCCGGACTGACGCGCGCCCTGCGCATCGACCAGCGTGTAGGTGGCGATCATCGCCGCGGTCAGCAGCGGCAGGCGCAGCTGACCGCCACGTGCACCCAATGCCATGCACAGGATGCCGGTGCTGACCAGCACCACGCCCAGCCACGCTGCCGGTGGCAGCTGCTCGCCCAGCAGGGTGCCCGCCAACGCGACCAGGATCGGCGCGCTGCCACGCATCAGTGGATAGGCCAGGCTCATGTCGACCTGCTGGTAACAGCGTGCGACCAGGCCGTAGTAGGTCACCTGCAGCAGCACCGACGCGCCCAGCCACGGCCAGCTGTGCGCGGCGGGAAATGGCAGGAAGGGCAGGCCGGCAGCCGACAGCAGCGCGGCACTGCCGGTCACCAGTACGGTGCCGAGGAACTTGTCCGGCCCGCGCTTGACGATCGCGTTCCAGCTGGCGTGCAGGGCTGCAGCGGCGAGAACCAGCAGGAAGATGGAAAGCGGCATCCGCCGATGATGCCATGCGCGGGAAATGTAGAGTCGAGCCATGCTCGACTGCTGTCATGAGTCGAGCACGGCTCGACTCTACAAAAGGAAACGCCGGGCAGTACCCGGCGTTTCCCTGCACTTACAGCTTCGCGCGCTGTTCGCGCAGGCCGGCCAGCTGGGTGTTCCAGTCGACCAGGCGCACGCGCTCCTGCTCGACCACCGCCGGCGGCACCTTGTCGGTGAACTTGGCCAGCTTGGTCTCGCTCTTCTCCTGCTCGCCTTCCACGCGCTTGATCTCCTTGTCCAGGCGCGCGCGCTCGGCATCGAGATCGACCAGGCCTTCCAGCGGCACCAGCAGCTTCAGCTCACCGACAATCGCGGCGGCAGCCGGCGGTGCACTTTCGCCTTCAGCCAGCCACTGGATGCTGTCCAGCTTGAGCAGGAACGACAGCGAGGCGCTGAAACGTTCGATGCGCACGCGGTCCTGCTCCAGACCGGCCTGCAGGCGCAGCGGCACCAGCTTGGACGGCGCGACGTTCAGCTCACTGCGCACGCGGCGCACGGCACTGATCACGGCCTTCAGCCATTCCACGTCGGCCTCGGCCTGGGCGAAATCGCCTTCGAACTCGGCGGCGGTCGGGTACGGGCGCAGCGACAGCGTGGTTTCGGCCAGGCCCAGGCGCGGCGCCAGCTGCTGCCACAGCTGTTCGGTGATGAACGGGGTCAGCGGGTGCAGCAGGCGCAGCAGCGCTTCCAGCACGTACAGCAGGGTGTGGCGGGTGCTTTCGGCGTCGGCGGCATCGGCACCATTCAGTGCCGGCTTGCTCAGCTCCAGGAACCAGTCGCAGAACTCGTTCCAGGCGAACTCGTACAGGCACTGCGCCAGCAGGTCGAAGCGGTAGTTGGCGTAGTGGCCCTGCGCCTCGGTGGACACCGCCGCCAGGCGCGCCAGGATCCAGCGCTCGGCATCGGTGCGCGGCGTCGGCACGCCGGTGAACGCTGCACCCTCGGTGTTCATCAGGGTGAAGCGGCTGGCGTTCCACAGCTTGTTGCAGAAGTTCTTGTAGCCCTCGGCGCGGTTCATGTCGAACTTGATGTCGCGGCCGTGGGTGGCCAGCGCGGCGATGGTGAAGCGCAGCGCATCGGCACCGTGGGCAGCAATGCCGTCCGGGAATTCCTTGCGGGTGGCCTTCTCGATCTTCTCCACCATCTTCGGCTGCATCAGGCCGCCGGTGCGCTTGGCGACCAGATCGTCGATGGTGATGCCGTCGATGATGTCCAGCGGATCGAGCACGTTGCCCTTGCTCTTGGACATCTTCTGGCCCTGGCCGTCGCGGATCAGGCCGGTGAAGTAGACGTCCTTGAACGGGATCTTCCCGACCAGGTTGTCGGTGGCCATGATCATGCGCGCCACCCAGAAGAAGATGATGTCGAAGCCAGTGATCAGCACCGACGACGGCAGGTAGCGGTCGAAGCCGCGCTCGGCCATGGCCTGTTCGTTCGGCCAGCCCAGGGTGGAGAACGGCCACAGCTGCGAGGAGAACCAGGTCTCCAGCACGTCGCTTTCCTGGTTCAGCACCACGTCGCTGCCCAGGTTGTGCTTCGCCCGCACTTCCTCTTCGCTGCGACCGACGTAGCAGCTGCCGGTGGCTTCGTCGAACCACGCCGGAATGCGGTGGCCCCACCACAGCTGGCGGCTGATGCACCAGTCCTGGATGTTGTTCATCCAGTGGCGGTAAGTGTTGATCCAGTTCGGCGGCACGAAGGAAATGCTGCCGTCTTCGACCAGCTCCAGGCCACGCTTGGCTAGGTCGTCCATCTTCACGAACCACTGGTCGGTCAGGTACGGCTCGATCACCTGGCCGGTACGGTCGCCGCGCGGCACCTGCAGCTTGTGCGCCTTGGTCTCGACCAGGATGCCCAGGTCTTCCAGTTCGGCCAGCACGGCCTTGCGCGCGGCGTAGCGGTCCAGGCCCTGGAAACGCTCCGGCGCGTTTTCGTTCAGCGCCGCCACCGGGGTGAACAGGTTGATCATCGGCAGGCTGTGGCGCACGCCCACTTCGTAGTCGTTGAAATCGTGCGCCGGGGTGACCTTGACCACGCCGGTGCCGAAGGCACGGTCCACGTAGTCGTCGGCGATCACCGGGACGCGGCGGCCGGTCAGCGGCAGCACCACGCTCTTGCCGATCAGATGTGCATAGCGCTCGTCTTCCGGGTGCACCATCACCGCGGTATCGCCCAGCAGGGTTTCCGGGCGGGTGGTGGCGACGACCAGGTAGTCGCGGGTTTCGCGCAGGGTTTCCACGCCGTCGGCATCGCGCTCGACGTGTTCGTAGCTCAGGCCCTCATCCAGCGTGTAGGCGATCGACCACAGGAAGCCGTCTTCCTCGGCGCTTTCCACTTCCAGGTCGGAAATGGCGGTCTTCAGCACCGGGTCCCAGTTGACCAGGCGCTGGCCGCGGTAGATCAGGCCCTGCTCGTACCAGCGCACGAAGGCCTCGTTGACCGCCGCCGACGGCTGCGGGTCCATGGTGAAGGTGCTGCGCGACCAGTCGGCGGAGGTGCCGAGGCGGCGCATCTGGCGTTCGATGGTGTCGCCAGACTGCTGCTTCCACTCCCAGACCTTGCCGATGAAGCCTTCGCGGCCCAGCGAATCGCGGGTCTCGCCCTTGCCTTCCAGCGCCAGGTTGCGGCTGACCACCATTTCGGTGGCGATGCCGGCATGATCGGTACCGACCTGCCACAGCGTGTCGTAGCCACGCATGCGGTGGTAGCGCACCAGCGCGTCCATCAGGGTCTGCTGGAAGGCGTGGCCCATGTGCAGGGTGCCGGTCACGTTCGGCGGCGGCAGCAGGATGGTGTACGGCTCGCCCGTGCCGGACGGCTTGAAGTGGCCGGCCTTCTCCCAGGCCTCGTAGAGGTCGGTCTCGAAGGACTTCGGGTCGTAACTGGAGGCGAGTTGGGTCATGCGGGGGAACCGGTAATCAAGGCGGAAGGGAGATCAGCGCGGCCCGAGGGCGCGCCGGATCTTCTGGTCGGTGTGGTACTGGCTGACCGCGTAGGCGGCCCAGATGGCGGCGGGCAGCCAGCCGATCAGGGTGATCTGCAGGATCAGGCAGACAATGCCGGCAAACGGCCGGCCGATGGTGAAGAAGGACAGCCAGGGAAGAATCAGGGCGATCAACAGGCGCATCAAGGGGTCCTCGCTGGACTTACATGTCGTGCTTGTTCAGGTCGTAACCGGCGGCCTTGTACTGGCGCCAGCGTTCGCGCAGCGGTTCGCGCGCTTCCGGGTCGGCCGGAACCACTTCCAGTACGCGCTCGCACTCGCCCAGCCAGGGTTCATCACGCAGGTTGATCACCAGCGGGCGCGCCGGTGCATCGGTGCCCGGCACGGCGATCAGCACCAGGGCTTCTTCCTCGTCCATGTCCTCGCCGGCGATCTGGTGCGGGATGTAGGCATCGTTGTCGAACGCCCACAGCAGTTCGTCCAGCTCCTCGGCCTGGGCCTGGTCGCGGGCCAGCACCAGGGTGAACAACCCGGCGTCGTTGGCCTTGCGCGCCAGCTCGCAGACCAGGCGCAACGGCTCGGTCAGGAAGCGGGGCTTGGCGATCAGGTAGAAGTCGGCGCGGGGCATGGCAGGGTCCGGGTCAGGCAGGGGCCCGGCAGTGCCGGGCGAGGCCCTGGCCGGCGGGGCCGGCCAGGGTCGGGTACGGCATCAGGCGCGGGCGGCCTGGTCCAGCAGCCACTGGCTCAGCAGGCCGACCGGGCGGCCGGTGGCCATGCCACGCTTGCCTTCATCGCTGGCCACGCCGGCGATGTCCAGGTGGGCCCAGCGCTGGCCTTCGGCGAAGCGCGACAGGAAGCAGCCAGCGGTGATCGCGCCGGCCCAGCGGCCGCCGATGTTGTAGACGTCGGCGAAGGTCGAATCCAGCATCGGCTGGTATTCGTCCCACAGCGGCAGGCGCCAGGCGCGGTCGAACACCTGCTCGCCGGCGGCCAGCAGCTCGTTGGCCAGGTCGTCGTGCTTGCTCATCAGGCCGGCGGTCTGGTGGCCCAGGGCGACCATGCAGGCGCCGGTCAGGGTGGCGACGTCGACCAGCGCGGCCGGCTCGAAGCGCTGCGCGTAGGTCAGCGCGTCGCACAGGATCAGGCGGCCTTCGGCGTCGGTGTTGCCCACTTCGATGGTCTTGCCCGACATCGAGGTGATCACGTCGGACGGGCGGTAGGCGTTGCCGTCGATGGCGTTTTCCACCGCCGGCACCACCACCACCAGGTTCAGCGGCAGCTTGGCCTTGACCGCAGCGACGAAGGTGCCGATGACGTTGGCGCCACCGCACATGTCGTACTTCATCTCTTCGATGCCGCCCTGGGTCTTCAGGTTGACGCCACCGGTATCGAAGGTGATGCCCTTGCCGACCAGCACGTACGGCTTGGCGTCGCCGCCATTGTTCCACTTCAGCACGACCAGGCGCGGGCGGTTGGCCGAACCACGGGCCACGGCCAGCAGCGAGCCCATGCCCAGCGCTTCCATCTGGGTCTCGTCGAGGATCTCGGCTTCGGCACCATCGTGCTCGCCGGCGAACTTCACGCCGACCTCGGCCAGATGGGCCGGGGTGCAGTAGTTCGGCGGCAGGTTGCCCAGTTCGCGGGCGAACTCGACACCGGCGGCGATGGCCTGGCCCTGGGCCAGGGCCTGCGCGTCGTCACCGGCGATGGCCAGCTGGGCCAGGCCGGCGTCGTCGGCCTTCTTCTTGCCCAGGGTGGCGGTGTAGCGGTACGCGGCATGATCGGCGGCGATCACCGCCTGGCGGATCGCCCAGGCCGCGTCGCGGTCCTTCACCGCCACTTCGGACAGGGTGAACAGTGCGCTGCGGGCAGCACCGGCCTTCAGCGCGCGCACGGCGTCGCCGACGGCCTTCAGGTACGGCGGCACGCCGAAGCGGGCGGCTTCGCCCAGGCCGACCACCAGCACGCGCGGGGCGGTCACGCCCGGCAGGTCATGCAGCAGGGTGGTGGCGCCGGTCTTGCCGGACAGGTCGCCGCGCTGGGCCAGGGCGGCCAGGCGGCCACCGCTGGCGGCGTCCAGGGCCTGTGCGGCCGGGGTCAGGGTATGGTCGGCATACGCGCCAACCACCAGGCAATCGACGGTGGCGGCGGCCGGAGCAACGTGGTTCAGGGTGAATTCGAGGGCCATTGAGCAGATTCCATTGGCGAGTCCGTACAATCGCAGGCCGTTTACGCCCAGACAGTAGACTGGGCGGCACCGCGAACGAACCCCAGAGTTTAAACCACCGCCCCATGCTGAAGCTCGACCGATACCTGCTGGGCGATTTCGTCCAGAGTTTCCTGGCTACCCTGATCGTCCTGCTGGTGGTCAGCGTGGGCGGCGTGCTGGTGGACATCCTCGGCAACATCGCCGACGGGCGCCTGCCGGCCAAGCTGCTGTTCTCGCAGCTGGGCCTGCAGTTCATCGCCTACCTGCCGCTGATCCTGCCGCTGGCGCTGATGCTGGGCCTGCTGCTGGCGATCGCGCGCCTGTACCGCGACTCGGAAATGGCAGTGATCACCGCCATTGGTGTCGGCCCCAAGCGACTGCTGCGGCCACTGCTGATGCTGGTGGTGCCGGTGGTGGCACTGGTGGGCGCCTGCTCGCTGTGGCTGGGCCCGTGGGCCGGCCGGGTGGCCGAGCAGATGATCATCGAGGCCAACCGCAGCGTGCTGATGGCCGGTCTGGAGCCGGGCCGCTTCACCCCGCTGCCCAATGGCGGCGTGGTCTACCTGTCCTCGATCTCGCCCGATGGCACCCAGCTGGGCAAGGTGTTCCTGCAGCGCCAGAAGGATGACCGCCTGGAGGTGGTGTCGGCCAATGGCGGCCGCATGTTCTTCGAGGGCACCCGTCAGCGCTTCCTGGAGCTGGATGACGGCCACCAGGTGGAAGGGCCGGTGGCTGGTGGCCTGGACTACCGCCTGGCGACCTTTGCCCGCAATGACGTGGCCCTGCCCGATGGCGCGCAGACCCGCACCGAGGATGACCCGGAACTGATGCCGACCCTGCAGCTGATCGGCGATGAGCGTCCGCAGGCGCAGGCGCAGCTGCACCGCCGGCTGGCGCCGCCGCTGATCGCGCTGGCGTTCGCCCTGCTGACCGTGCCGCTGGGCCGCAGCTCGCCGCGCCAGCAGCGCTACGGCCGCATGATGCTGGCGCTGATGGCCTACATGGTCGGCACCAATCTGATGTTCATCGGCAGCGGCTGGATCGCCAACGGCAAGATCCCCCCTGCGCTTGGCCTGTGGTGGTTGACCCTGCCGTTGCTGGCGCTGGCAATCTGGATGTATGCACGTGATGGCCGCCTGGGCCGCCCGAAGGGAGCCCGCGCATGAGGCTGCGCCCGATGCGTTTCGACCTGTACCTGGGCCGGTCGGTGTTCACCACGGTGCTGCTGACCTGGGCCGTGCTGGTCGGCCTGGACGTGGTGATGGCGTTCTCCGGCGAGTTCAAGGACATCGGCAAGAACGGCTACACGCTGGGCCATGCTGCCGCCTGGGTGCTGTACACGGTGCCACGCCGCGCCTACACCATGTTCCCCACCGCCGCGGTGATCGGTGCACTGATGGGCCTGGGCCAGCTGGCAGCGACCTCGGAGCTGACCGCGCTGCGTGCGCTGGGCCTGTCGCGCAAGCGCCTGAGCGTTTCGGTGGCGATCGCGCTGTCGCTGCTGACCGCGGTGATGGTGCTCAGCGCCGAGACCCTGGGCCCCTGGGGCCAGGACCGCGCCGATGCGTTGAAGTCCAGCGCCAAGTGGGGGCGGGATATCGCCACCAGCCGCTACTCGGGCCTGTGGGCACGCGAGGGCGATACCTTCCTCAACGCGCAGAGCGGCGAGGAGCAGCTGGTCGGCGACAAGGGCACGCGCCTGATCCTGCGCGACGTGCGCCTGTACCGCATCGCCGAGAATGGGGGCATCGCCTCATTGACCCATGCCGACACCGCCGAGCATGACAGGGATGGCTGGGTGCTGACCGGGGTACGTCGCGATACCTTCGGCGAGCGCTCGGCGACCCGCCAGGAAGTCGCGCGCGAACCGTGGAATTCGAAGCTGGATGCGGCCGCATTGGCCACCGGCATCGCCAAGCCGCGCAACCTCAGCCTGGCCGAACTGAGCACCAGCATCACCTACCGGCAGCGCAACGGGCTGGACGCGCGTGACTTCGAGGACGTGTACTGGAGCCGCTGGTTCTACCCGTTGAACGTGCTGGCGCTGTGCCTGGCGGCGGTGCCGTTCGCGTTCGGCTCGCTGCGCAGCGGCGGCATGGGCAAGCGCCTGTTCCTGGGCATCCTGTTCGCGCTGGGCTTCTGGCTGCTGCAGCTGTTCTTCGGGCGCATGGCCGGCGCGCTGAAGTTCGATTACCGAATTGCCTATGCGCTGCCACCGATCGTGATGCTGGCGGTGTCTGGATTGCTGTTCCGGCGCAAATCGGGTTGATTCCCAGGGAGCCGGGCAAGGCCCTGCTGTTTCCGTTTCACTTCAAGGACGAACATGAGCTTCCAACGCTTTCTGCCGTACATCGCGGCCGTGCTGCTTTCTGCCGGCTGCAGCCGGTCCACCGTCGACTTCGAGATCGACAACCCGACGGATGCACCGCTGACCTTGTCGGTCGACCAGCAGGTGCATACCCTGCCGCCGCACACCTCCATGCCCCTGGTCCTGGAGCCGGGCCAGTACCGGCTGCAGAGCGAGAAGATCGGCAGCGTACGCATGGTTGTCTACGCCGACGGGATCGGCGGGCTGATCAACCCGGCCATGGCCGAGTACGTGATCGTCACCGAGCAGTACGTCACCAGCAAAACCAATACCGGCAACCTGGCATCGAAGATCGAACTGAACGATGTGGAGATCGAGGGTCCCTACGTGAAGGCGACCGGCTTCTTCATTCCGCGCCGTTGGGACGCAGGACTGAAGGACGAACTGCCTGACACGGTGGTCTCCAGCAGCCCGGATACCTCGTCCGACTACCGGACCAAGCTCTACAACGTGCCTGGCTTCTTCGAATACCTGGATGCCGGGGACGAGCTGAAGGAGGCTTTCGGGCCGGATGGCTACCGGCCGCCGGCAGCATCGGTGGCTTTCACTGCCGCCCAGCTGCCGCCGCTTCCGGCGGCCTATGAGGCCCAGGGCAAACCGATGCGCGAGCTGTACGCGCAGTACCTTGCCGCAACCGATGCAGGCGAGCAGAAGCGCCTGAAGAAGGCCAGCCTGAAACTGTGGCAGGAGTTCGTGAAGACCCGTGCGCAATTGAGCGGACAGTCGCCGGTGGCCGATGATGTGCAGGCCAATGCGTTTGCGTCCGCCTTTTTCGACCTCTGGACGCAGCCGGCGGTGATCCTGCCGGATCCGGCGCCAGCCGGCTGATCGCTGCGTTGATCGTGTGGAGCCGAGCCCATGTTCGGCTCTACACGTGGTGCATCACCGCTTCGGCATGCGCATCAGGCGGGTGCCGCTGGCGCGGTCGTGCCAGGTCAGGCGGTCGCGGTCGACCCATGCCCACCAGAACCCCAGTCCACCCAGCAGCAGTGACAGCGTGCCCACCGCGAAGCGCAGCCACAGTTGGCCGAGCCGCAGCGGCGTGCCATCGCTCGATTGCAGTTTCAGCCGCCACGGTCGCATGCCCAGCGTCTGCCCGCCGCGTCGCCAGCTGGCCGTGGCGTACCCCCCCGTGATTCCCCAGCACACCGCCCACAGCAGCCACTGCCAGGCACTGAACGGTGCGATGTTCTCGCGCTGCGCGTGGCCGCTGAAGGTGTAGGCGAGGGTGAACAGCGTGCCGGCCAGCATCCACAGCGCCAGCACCGGCAGTGCGTCGTAGACCATCGCCAGCACGCGCCAGGCCAACAAGGCACGTGGGCGGGGCATTTCGGTAGCGGCCGCAGGGGCCGTGTCGGTGGCGGGGCGGGACATGCGCCGAGCATACGCAAAGCTGGCCGTGCCCGCAGTGGCCCTCGTATCCTGCACCCATGGCCCTTGTTTCCACCCCCGCCGAACGCCGCCAGCTGGTCCAGCAACTGCCCGAGCTGCGCGCCGACGACAGCGCGCGCATCCAGCGCTTCCTCGATGCGATCTGGGCCGAGAACGGCCTGGCCCGCGCCACCCTCGACAGCTACCGGCGCGACCTGGAAGGGCTGGCGCGCTGGATGGATGGGCGCGACGGTGGCCTGGCCGGCATCGAGCGCCCGGGGCTGTTCGACTATCTGGCCTGGCGCACCCGGCATGGCTGGTCGCCGCGCAGCAATGCGCGCCTGCTGTCGGCGCTGCGGGCGTTCTTCGCCGATGGCGTGCGCCGTGGCGAACGCAGCGAAGACCCCAGTGCGCTGCTCGACCCGCCGAAGCTGCCGCGGCTGTTGCCGAAGGCGCTGGCCGAAAGCCAGATCGACGCGCTGCTGGCGTCGCCGGACATCGACAGTCCGCTGGGCCTGCGCGACCGTGCCATGCTGGAGCTGATGTATGCGGCCGGCCTGCGCGTGAGCGAGCTGGTGCTGCTACCGGCCACGGCAGTCAACCTGCGCCAGGGCGTGCTGAGGGTCACGGGCAAGGGCAGCAAGGAGCGGCTGGTGCCGCTGGGCGAGGAATCGCAGCACTGGCTGGAGCGCTATCTGCAGGCGTCGCGCCCGCAGCTGGTCGGCAAGGGCAAAGTGCATGCCCTGGCGGATGGGCAGACCCCGTTGTTCATCGAGCCGACGTTGCATGCACTGACCCGGCAGGCGTTCTGGCACCTGGTCAAGCGCCACGCGCAGGTGGCCGGCATCGACCCGGCGCGGATCAGCCCGCATGGCCTGCGCCACAGTTTCGCCACCCATCTGCTCAACCGCGGTGCCGACCTGCGCGCGCTGCAGATGCTGCTCGGCCACAGTTCCTTGTCGACCACCCAGATCTACACCCTGGTGGCGCGCGAGCATCTGCAGAAGCTGCACGCCCGCCACCATCCGCGCGGCTGAGCGCCGGGCTGAATCGCTGCCCGGGGCCGTGCCGGGCGTCGCGGCCCGGTTCTGGTGGCTGTGTCAGAATCCGGGATCTTCTTCTGTTGCGGATCGCTCCATGCTCCGATTTGCCATCGCCGCCGTGTTCGGTGCGCTCAGCCTGACCGCCTGCGCCCAGCCGGCTCCGCCGGCCGCCAAGGCACCCGCCGCGGCTGCGGCCAAGGCCGCCCCGGCCGCCAACGCTTCGGCCGACCAGGCCGTGCGCGCCGCGCTGACCGCGCTGAATCCCGGCTTCCAGGTGGACTACATCGGTGCTGCGCCGTTCCCCGGCTTCCGCGAGGTCGTGGTCTCCGGCCAGTTGCTGTACGTGTCCGACGATGGCCGCTACCTGTTCCAGTCGCAGCCCTACGACACGCGTGCCAAGGGCCCGGCCAACAGCGAGGGCCTGCTGGGCTACCGCCGCGATCTGCTGGCCAAGGCCAACCACGGCGACCGCATCGTATTCGCTGCGCCCAATGCCAAGTACACCATCAGCGTGTTCACCGACATCGAGTGCGGCTACTGCCGCAAGCTGCATCAGGACATCGCAGAACTCAACCGCAACGGCATCTCGGTCGAGTACCTGGCATTCCCGCGCATGGGCCTGGGCAGCAAGGACTACACCGACATGATTTCGGTCTGGTGTGCAGCGGATCGCCGCCAGGCCCTGACCAACGCCAAGCGCGGTGGCAGTGTGCCGGCCAAGAACTGCACCAACCCGGTGGCGATGCAGTACGCGCTGGGCCAGCAGTTGGGCGTGAACGGCACGCCGGCGATCTTCGCGCCGGATGGCACCCAGCTGGGCGGTTACCTGCCGCCGGCGCAGCTGCGTGCGGCGCTGGACAAGCTGTCCGAGAAGCGCTGACGCGGAATCGTAGCGTCGAGGTATGCTCGACTGCGGGACCATCAGCCGAGCATGGGCTCGGCGCTACAGATCAGAGGCCAGGGGCGCACAATGCGCCCCCGGCTTTTTGCTTATTTCAGGCCATCACTGACCGCCTTGGTCAGCGTGCCCTGCGCATCGTCACCGCTGAACTCCCAGACGAACGCGCCGCCCAGGCCCTGGGTCTTCACGTAACCCATCTTGCGGGTGATGTTGGCCGGGGTATCGAAGCTCCACAGCGTGCTGCCGTTGTAGATCCAGGTGGCACCGGCGGTGTTGTCGGTGTAGCCCGGCCACGCCAGGTTCTTCAGCACCTTCCAGTCTTCGATGCCGGCCTCGTAGGTACCCGGTGCGGCACCCGTCGCGGTCTGGTACAGGCCGTTGTTGGCGTTGGCCACACCGGTCCAGCCACGCCCGTAGTAGCCGATGCCCAGGTTGAGCTTGGCGGCGGGCACGCCACGGCTGATGAAGGCCTCGATGGCGTCGTTGCTGTTGTACAGCTTCTGGTCGCCGGTGGACGGATCATTCGGCGAATCGAACAGCGCCGACTGGTGATTGGTCTTCGCATCCCACGCGCCGTGGAAGTCGTAGGTCATCACGTTGATGTAGTCCAGGTACGGGTGGTACGCGGCCGGATCAGTGACGCGGATCTTGTCGATGCCGGCACCCACCGCCACCGTCAGCAACAGGCCCGGACGCACCGCATCGAGCTGGCGGCGGAACTCGGCCATCAGCGCGGTGAAGTTGGCGTTGTCCTCCGGCTTGCCGCATTCGATGCCACAGGCCACCGGGTACTCCCAGTCGACGTCGATGCCGTCGAACACGCCCAGTGCGGCACCGGCGCCACCGGCACCGTCGGTCACCGGCAGGTTGCCCTTGATGTAGGCGTCGATGCACGAGGCGACGAAGGCCTGGCGGTTTTCCGGACGCGCCGCGCTGGAGAAACCACGCGACCAGGTCCAGCCACCCAGCGAGATCAGCACCTTCATGCCCGGGTACTTGGCCTTGAGCTGCTTGAGCTGGTTCCAGTTGCCGCGCAGCGGCTGGTCCCAGGTATCGGCGCTGCCGCTGACGCTCTCGGCGGCACTGAAGGCCTTGGTGTAGTCGGCGAAGGCATCGCCACCGGCACCGCTGTTCGGATCCGACGGCTGGGTGATGCCCACTTCGCAACGGTTGTTGCGCACGTTGCCGAACGCGTAGTTGATGTGGGTCAGGCGTGCGGCCGAGCCACTGCTGTCGATGTTCTTGACCCGGTAGTTGCGGCCGTAGATGCCCCACTGGGTGAAGTAACCGATCACCCGCTTGCCGGTGGTGCCGCCGTCGCCGGCCAGCGTAGTGGCGCTGATCTCGGTGCCCTGGGCCGAGGCGTTGCCGGCGTTGTCGCGGGCACGAACCCGGTAGCGGTAGGTGGTGGAGGCAGTCAGCCCGCCATCGATGTAGCTGGCGCTGGACGGTGAACCGACCAGGCTGCCGTTGCGGTACACGTCGTAGCCGGCCACGCCGCTGCCACCGGTGTTGTCGGTGGACGGGCTCCAGCTGAGCGCGATGCTGTTGGCGGTGCGGGTGCCGACCGCCAGCCCGCCCGGCACACTCGGTGCGGTGGTATCGCCACCGGCGGCGTTGACTGTGATGGTGATGGTGGCGGTGCTGGTGGTGGCGTTGTTGTTGTCGGTCGCGACTGCACGCAGGGTGTGGCTGCCGGCGCTGGCATTGGCCCAGCTGGCCGCATACGGCGCATTGGTGGCCACGCCCAGCGAGCTGCCATCGCGGAAGAATTCGACCTTGGCGACGCTGCCGTCCGGATCACTGGCGTTGGCTGTCACGTTGACCGTGCTGCCGGCGCTGAAGGTGGCGCCGTTGGCCGGCGAGGTCAGGCTGACCACCGGCGGCTGGTTGCTGCCGCTGCCATCGCAGGCACCGAGGTTGGTGTAGTAGGGCGCACCGGCCGGATGGTCCGGCGGCGCGTTCCAGATGTCCTGGTTCGCCCGATAGAGGACGCCTCCTTTCTGCAGGGTATCGCCGGCCCGGTAGATCTTGGCCTGGTCCCACTGGGCCACGCCGGCACAGCTGGCGGCTTGCGCCAGGCCGGGCAGGGCGGCGGTACCGGCGGCCAGGGCAAGCAGCCAGGCCAGGCGGCGGGGACGACAGCTTCGGGTCGCACGTTCGGCACTGCGCACAATCGGGTCGTACATGGGTAAGTCTCCGATCAAAGGGCGCGCGGGCCCCGATGGCGCCGCGCGTGACGCAGGTCCGGGCGTCGCCCGGGAAGGCGACGGAGGGGGCGGACGGAGGTACCTGGGAGGCCGGGGAGAGAGTCCGGCGCCAGGTGGGGACAACGTTGTCATCAATCGCGTGGTCAATCCGTGAGCGAGTGCATGGTTCGGGGATTTGGCGGAGAGCGGCGCTGCGCGCGGTCGGCGGCCATCGGCGGAGCCCCTCGTGGCTGGGGTGGGTCGCGTACAGCGGATTTCTGGGGTTTGGCCGGGCGGGTGGGCTGCGCAGGGGACGCTGCAAGTACGTCCCTGTAAGCTCGGTCGCCGCATCCATGCGGCTCACGCCCCTGCGCAGCCCACCCGCCCGGCCACGGACAGGTTCCTGCGCGGCCAGCCACGGAAGACAGAACAAAAAATCAAAAGCAGAAGCCGATCGCTTCGCTCTTC
This sequence comes from Stenotrophomonas sp. 96582_Sma, assembly GCF_056480905.1. Lineage (NCBI taxonomy): Bacteria > Pseudomonadati > Pseudomonadota > Gammaproteobacteria > Lysobacterales > Lysobacteraceae > Stenotrophomonas > Stenotrophomonas sp. 96582_Sma. Next base: position 600,969 of record NZ_CM151122.1, read on the forward strand.
AATGCCTGATTTCTGAAATTTCCTGGTTGCCGGCCAGCGGCCGGCACTACCGGGGAGCATCCACGCATGGCGTGGAACTACTGCAGATCGCGGAAATCTGTCGAAGGCGGGGTGGGTCCGGTTGCGGGGGCGTGAGCCGCATGGATGCGGCGATCGAGCCTCCATGGACGGATTCACGGCGTCCCCCGCAACCGGACCCACCCCGCCATCCCACGGGAACCCCGCTTTTGCTTTGGCAGTTGCCGTTGCCTTGGCTTCGGCGGGTGCCGGGCGCCGCCCGGCCAAAGCCCTTCCCCCGCTTCCGGTACAATGTCGGGCCCGTTTCCCAACTACGGTTCCCCGGACATGATGGTCCTCGAGGGCGCGCCCGCCCTGTCGCCGTTCCGCCGCGAACGTCTTGAATCCCGCCTGCAGTCCATCGCTCCCTCCCTGCGTATCAGCGGTGCCTGGCACGTCTACTTCGTGCAGCCCGAAGGCAGCGCCGCCCCCGACCTGACCACCCTGTGCCGCATCCTCGAAGCCGCGCCGCAGGCCGAGGCCGTGGCCGACGGCGCGGTCAGCCGCATCGTGGTGCCGCGCCTGGGCACGCTGTCGCCGTGGTCGAGCAAGGCCACCGAACTGGTCCGCGGTGCCGGGCAGCCGGTCAGCCGGGTCGAGCGTGGCCTGCGCATCGACGTGCAGGGCTGGCCGGCCGATGCCGCCGCCCAGCAGGCGCTGGTCAAGGCGCTGCACGACCCGATGACGCAGTCGGTGCTGGAGACCGTGGAACAGGGCCAGGTGCTGTTCTCGGCGCCGGCCCGCGGTGAACTGGAACGCGTGCCGGTGGACCAGCTGGAGGCTGCCAACCAGCGCCTCGGCCTGGCCATGGCCCAGGACGAGATCGACTACCTGCGCGAACGCTTCACCGCGCTCGGCCGCGCACCGTCCGACGTCGAGCTGATGATGTTCGCGCAGGCCAATTCCGAGCACTGCCGCCACAAGATCTTCAACGCCAGCTGGACCATCGACGGCCAGGAACAGGACCGCTCGCTGTTCCGGATGATCAAGAACACCCACCAGCAGACCCCGCAGCACACGCTCAGCGCGTACAGCGACAATGCCGCAGTGATCGAAGGCCATCCGGCGTCGCGTTACCGCCCGGATCCGGCCAGCGGCGAATACCGCCGCGAGCCGCAGGTGCCCAGCGCGTTCCAGATCAAGGTGGAAACGCATAACCATCCGACCGCGATCGCGCCGTTCCCGGGTGCATCGACCGGCAACGGTGGCGAGATCCGCGACGAAGGCGCGACCGGCCGCGGCGGCAAGCCGAAGGCGGGCCTGTCCGGGTTCTCGGTCTCGCACCTGCGCATTCCGGAACTGCCGCAGCCGTGGGAAGCGCCGCGCGCGCTGAACCCGCGCATGGCACCGGCGCTGGAAATCATGACCGACGGCCCGCTTGGCGGCGCTGCGTTCAACAACGAGTTCGGCCGCCCGAACCTGCTCGGCTACTTCCGCAGCTTCGAGCTGCCGGAAGGCGCCGATCTGGTGCGTGCCTACGACAAGCCGATCATGCTGGCCGGTGGCCTCGGCGCGATCGACCGCGTGCAGGTCGACAAGATCCAGCTGCAGGCCGGTGATGCGGTCATTGTGCTCGGCGGTCCGGCGATGCTGATCGGCCTGGGCGGCGGTGCCGCCAGTTCGGTGGCCTCCGGCGAGAGCGCCGAGGACCTGGACTTCGCCAGCGTGCAGCGCGACAACCCGGAAATGGAACGCCGCTGCCAGGAGGTCATCGACCGCTGCGTGGCGATGGGCGCCAACAACCCGATCAAATTCTTCCACGACGTCGGTGCCGGTGGCCTGTCCAATGCCATCCCGGAACTGCTGCACGACTCCAAGGTCGGCGGTGTCATCGATCTGGGCAAGGTGCCCACCGATGATCCGTCGCTGTCGCCGATGCAGCTGTGGTGCAACGAGTCGCAGGAACGCTACGTGCTGGGCGTGGCCCAGGAGCGCCTGGCCGAGTTCGCCGCACTGTGCGCCCGCGAGCGCTGCCCGTTCGCCGCGGTTGGCGTGGCGACTGCCGAGGAGCACCTGGTGGTGGCCTACGGTGCCGTGCCGGGCCACACCCCGGCCGATCCGCCGATTGATCTGCCGATGGACGTGCTGTTCGGCAAGCCGCCGAAGATGCACCGCGACACCGCGCACCCGCCGGCCCCGCGCTGGCCAGCGCTGAAGACCGGCGGCCTGGACCTGCAGGAAGCCGGCCTTCGCGTGCTGGCGCACCCGACGGTCGCTTCGAAGAACTTCCTGGTCACCATCGGTGACCGCAGCGTCGGCGGCCTGACCGCACGCGAACAGATGGTCGGCCCGTGGCAGCTGCCGGTGGCCGACGTGGCGATCACCCTGGCCGACTTCGACGGCGTGTCCGGTGAAGCGATGTCGATCGGCGAGCGCACCCCGCTGGCCCTGCTCGACTCCGCTGCTTCGGCACGCATGGCGGTGGGCGAAGCGTTGACCAACCTGTGCGCGGCCCCGGTCGATGCGCTGGATGAGATCAAGCTGTCGGCGAACTGGATGGCCGCGGCCGGCCACCCGGGCGAAGACGCGCTGCTGTACGACGCGGTGAAGGCGGTGGGCATGGAACTGTGCCCGCAGCTGGACATCAGCATCCCGGTGGGCAAGGACTCGCTGTCGATGCAGGCGCAGTGGCACGACCAGGGCGAAGCACACAAGAGCGTGTCGCCGGTGTCACTGGTGATCTCGGCGTTCGCGCCGGTGGCCGACGTGCGCCAGCAGCTGACGCCGCTGCTCGACCGCGACGTGGAAAGCGAGCTGTGGCTGATCGGCCTGGGTGCCGGCAAGCAGCGCCTGGGCGGTTCGATCCTGGCCCAGGTGCATGCCGACCACGGCGATCTGCCGGCGTTCGCCGGCGCTGCCCCGGATCTGGACGACCCGCAGCGCCTGCGTGGCTTCTTCGAGCTGATCCGCGATGCGCGCCAGTCCGGCCTGCTGCTGGCCTATCACGACCGCAGCGACGGCGGCGCCTTCGCTGCGCTGTGCGAGATGGCCTTCACCTCGCGCCTGGGCCTGGATATCACCCTCGATGCCTGGGGCGATGATCCGTTCCGCAGCCTGTTCAACGAAGAACTGGGCGCGGTGGTGCAGATCGCACGCGAAGACCGTGCGGCCTTCGCCGACCTGGTCGAGCGCCATGCACTGACCGAATGCGCGCAGCGCATCGCCAAGCCGACCACTGCACCGGTGGTGCGCGTGTCGCTGGGTGGCGAGAACCTGGCCGAGTGGCGCTGGGACGCGCTGTTCGACGCCTGGTGGTCGGTCACCCACGCGATGCAGAAGCGCCGCGACAACCCGGCCAACGCGGATGCCGAGCGCGAGGTCGCCCGTGCCTTCAATGCGCCGGGCCTGAAGCCGAAGCTCAGCTTCGACCTCAACGAAGACGTGGCGGCGCCGTTCATCAGCACCGGTGCGCGCCCGCGCGTGGCCGTGCTGCGCGAGCAGGGCGTGAACGGCCAGATTGAAATGGCCAACGCCTTCGAACGTGCCGGCTTCCGCGCGTTCGACGTGCACATGAGCGACCTGATCGAAGGCCGCGTGGCCCTGCAGGACTTCACCGGCCTGGTCGCCTGCGGCGGCTTCAGCTACGGCGACGTGCTCGGTGCCGGCCGTGGCTGGGCCACCTCGATCCTGGAGCGCAGCGCACTGCGTGATGCCTTCGCCGCGTTCTTCGCGCGCGAAGACAGCTTTGCGCTGGGCGTGTGCAACGGCTGCCAGATGATGAGCCAGCTGAAAAACATCATCCCGGGTGCCGAGCACTGGCCGCAGTTCCGTCGCAACGCCAGCGAGCAGTTCGAAGCCCGCACCGCGCTGCTGGAAGTGGTGGAATCGCCGTCGATCCTGCTGCGTGGCATGGCCGGCTCGCGCCTGCAGGTAGCGGTGGCGCACGGCGAAGGCCAGGCCGTGTTCGACAACGCCGTCGACCAGGCCGCCGCACGCGTCTCGCTGCGCTACATCGACGGCAATGGCAACGTCGCCAGCCAGTACCCGCTGAACCCGAACGGTTCGCCGGACGGCATCACCGGCCTGACCAGCAGCGACGGCCGCGTCACCATCATGATGCCGCACCCGGAGCGCACCCCGCGCGCGCTCAACCTGAGCTGGGCTCCGGCCGAGTGGCAGGGTGACTCGCCGTGGATGCGCATGTTCCGCAACGCGCGGGTGTGGTGCGGCTGATCGCACTGCATCGCGCAGGCCTCAATGCCATCGCGTATGGAAAAACCCGCCGTTGATCGGCGGGTTTTTCTTTGCGCGCTTGAAACTCCAGTCGCGACCGCTAGTTACATGCATTTTCATGCGTCGAGGAATCGTCACGCATGCATAACAAAATCATTTCATAAACACGTGAAATAGTGATGTGCTTCACGGCAATAGGATTTGCTGTGTCAAAGTCTTGACGATCTGCAAAGTTGCCGTTAACACTTGAACCCCGTTTCAGAATCATTCATTTCGCAGTAACCGCTTGGCGCACGCGCTCGGTTTTCTGTCGCTGCGCGCCGTTCGGCAATACCCCGCAGTAAATCACGCGAATAAACGCCCCCAGGGGACGTTGGGCCGGAAAGCCCAGCGGTGGCGTTGCTTTGCCCAAAACCAGTCCAATCAGGAGCCGTACCGATGAATCGGATTTATCGCAAGGTCTGGAACAAAGCATTGGGTCAGTTGGTGGTGGCCTCGGAACTGGCCTCCTCCGACAGCGGCGGCGGGGTCGTCGACCAGCGCCGCGATGCAACGCAGGCTGCGCCCGCAAGGTTGGCGATGGCACTGGGCCTGGTGTTGGGATTGGGCATGAGCGGTATCGCCGCAGCACAGTCGGTGCAGATCGGCGGCAGCGCCACCTGCGTGGCATTCAGCGGCAAGCTGCTCGAAAAGTGCCTGATCGAAGGCTCGGCCACGGCCAAGGGCAGCAACGCGGTGGCGATCGGCAGCAACAGCAGCGCCAGTGCGGCCAATAGCGTAGCGCTGGGCGCCGGCTCCAAGGCCACGCGTGCCAACACGGTGTCCGTGGGTGATACCGGCAAGGAACGGCAGATCACCAATGTTGCCGCAGGCAGCCAGGCCACCGATGCGGTGAACAAGGCGCAGCTGGACGCGCAGGCGCGCGCCACCCAGGCTGCGCTGGCCGATGTCGCCGCAGACGGCAGCCGTTATTTCAAGGCCGATGGCGCAGGCGATGACAGCGACGCGGCGAAGATCGACGGGCAGGGCGCAGTGGCGGCCGGTGCCGGCGCACAGTCGCTGGCCAATGCCACCACTGCCATCGGAACCCAGGCCATTGCCGCGGGCCTGGGCGCAAGCGCGTTCGGCCAGGGCGCCTTGGCAATCGGCGATGCCAGCGTGGTGGTCGGGCAGAGCGCTGCGGCCTTCGGTCTCGGCGACACCGCGGTTGGCGCAAGCGCGACCGCCGCGAGCGAGAACGGCGCGGCCACCGCGCTGGGTGCGCTGTCCGAAGCGACTGCCGATGGCGCCACGGCTGTCGGCGGCGGTGCCGTGGCGATGGGCCCGGGCAGCACCGCGCTGGGCCGCGGCGCTACCGCAGCCAACGAAGCATCGATCGCGGTGGGTGCGTTCAGCACCGCCGTCGGTGAATACAGCACCGCGCTGGGCTCGAATTCCGCGGCGGTGGCCACCGGCAGCGTGGCGCTCGGCGCGGGCTCGCTGGCCGACCGCGTCGATACCGTGTCCGTTGGTGCCGCCGAATACGGGCTGACCCGGCAGATCACCAGCGTGGCCGCAGGCACCGAAGACAACGATGCAGTCAATGTCGGTCAGCTGAAGGACGTCGCCGCCGTGGCCGATGCCACCGCCAAGCGCTTCCAGGCCAATGGCAGCAGCAACAGCGATGCCGGTGCACTGGCCGAGGGCGACGAGGCGCTGGCGGCCGGCGAGGCCGCCAATGCCATCGGCAACGGCACCACTGCAGTCGGTGCCGGCGCCACCGCCGTCGCGCAGAACGCCACCGCCGTTGGCAACAACGCGCTGGCCTCGGGCCAGAACAGTGCCGCGTTCGGCAACAACGCGCAGGCCAACGGTCCGGGCAGCGTTGCCGTGGGTGGCGCTGCGGTGGATGCCGACGGCAACCCGCTGATCACCAGCGGCGGCGTGCCGGTGGAAACCGGCGCAACCAGCGCAGGCGTCGGCGGCACTGCGGTCGGCGCCAGTGCCGAAGCCAGTGGTTTTGCGGCGTCGTCCTACGGCGTCGGCGCCTATGCGGCCGGTGCGCAGGCGTCGGCCTTCGGCGCCGTGGCCAATGCCATCGGCGATTATTCCACCGCGCTGGGTACGCAGAGCAACGCGACGGGCACCAGCAGCGTCGCCATCGGTGGCCCGGCTGACCTGATCCCCGGCCTGGGCTTCTTCGTGCAGACCCAGGCCAGTGGCGAAGCCGCCACCGCCGTCGGTGCCGGTGCCATCGCCAGTGGCGACCGTGCCGTGGCCAACGGCAGCCTCAGCGAAGCCTCCGGCGCCGAAGCGACCGCGGTCGGCTACTTCGCCTATGCACCGGGCGAGAACGCCAGTGCCCTGGGCGCGCAGACCTGGGCGAGCGGAGCGCAGAGCACGGCCGTGGGTTACTACGCCACCGCACGCGGCGCGAACAGTGTGGCACTCGGCGCGAATTCCGAAGCGGTGCGCGCCAACAGCGTGGCCGTCGGCAGCGCCGGCAACGAGCGGCAGATCACCAGCGTCGCTGCAGGCAGCGAAGCCACCGATGCGGTGAACAAAGCCCAGCTCGACGCCGTGGCCGGCACTGCCGACACCACCGCGCGTTTCTTCCAGGCACAGCCGGAGGCGGGCAGTGATGCTGGCGCACTGGCTGATGGCGAAGGCTCCATCGCTGTGGGTTCGTCGAGCAATGCGATCGGCGCAGGTGCCATCGCGCAGGGTGCTGCCGCGTCGGCCATCGGCGATGACAGCGTGGCCGTGGGCCGCAACAGCGCGGCCACCGGTAATGGCGGTGTCGCCATCGGTGGCCTCGGCCAGGCCTACGACGAGTTCAACCAGCCGATCATCGGTGCCGATGGCACGGCGCAGCAGGTGGGCACCACCGCTGTTGCCGATGCCACCGCAGTCGGCAGCGGTGCGCAGGCCACCGGGGCTGCCAGCAGCGCTTTCGGCAACGCGGCCAAGGCCAGTGGTGACAACAGCTTCGCCGCAGGCGGCAAGTCGCGCGCCACCGGCAGCTATGCGGTTGCGGTCGGCGACAGCGCATTCGCCAGCAGCGATGACAGCACCGCAGTAGGCGGATACAGCTGGGCCACTGCCAGTGGCGCAGCAGCATTCGGTTCGGGTGCATGGGCCACCGCCACCAACGCGTCAGCGTTCGGCAACGCGGCCTGGGCCAGCGGCAGCGGCGCGACCTCCATCGGTTACAACAGCTGGGCCAACGGCGCCAGTTCCACCGCCGTTGGCCGCGGTGCCTTCGGCTATGGCGACAACAGCGTGGCGCTGGGCTTCCAGGCGCTGGGCAACAGCATCAACAGCATCGCCATCGGCACCAACACGGTGGCCGGTGGTGAGAGTGCGATCGCGCTCGGTGCCGGCAGCAATGCCAGCGCCAGCAACACGGTCGCGCTGGGTGCCGGTTCGGTCGCCAACCGCGCGCGCACGGTGTCGGTGGGCAGCGCCGGCAACGAACGCCAGGTCACCAACGTCGCCGCCGGCACCCAGGCCACCGATGCGGTGAACAAGGCGCAGCTGGATGCGGTGGCGACCACGGCCACCACCACCAGCCGCTTCTTCCAGGCCAGCGGCAACGGCGACGACGTAGCCGGTGCATTGGTGGAAGGTGACAACGCACTGGCGGCCGGTGATGCCGCCAATGCCATCGGCAATGGCGCCACCGCACTGGGTAGCGGCGCCAACGCGCTGGCCAGCAACGCACAGGCGCTGGGCTTCAATGCGTTGGCGACCGCAGCCAACGCCAGCGCTGTTGGTGCCAACGCACAGGCCACGGGCGAGTACGCCACCGCGCATGGCGCGGAAAGCGAAGCCAGCGGCGAGCAGAGCGCGGCGTTCGGTGCGGCCAGCATCGCCAGCGGCGCCGGTAGCACTGCCAATGGCGTGCTGTCCGAAGCGTCCGGCGAAGAAGCCGTGGCTGTGGGTTACTTCAGCAATGCCAGCGGTGACGCGGCAACCGCCGTGGGTAGCGAAAGCGTGGCCAGTGGCACGGCGTCAGCGGCCTTCGGTATCGGTGCCGAAGCCAGCGGCGGTTACAGCACCGCCATCGGTGGCTACGCACAGGCCTCGGCATTCAACGCCACCGCGTTCGGCAACTTCGCCAACGCCTCCGGCTCCAACAGCGTGGCCGTGGGTGGCGACTCGGAAGCGTCCGGCGCCTACAGCACCGCCACCGGCCAGGGCAGCCTGGCCACCGGCACCAACAGTGTCGCCGTTGGCGGCTCGCTGTTCGGTCTGCTGGCCACCGAGGCATCGGGCAACTACTCCACTGCGGTGGGTGGTGGCGCCTGGTCGGGGGGCATCAACAGCACCGCACTGGGCAACGCCGCCGAATCGCGCGGTGCCAACAGCGTGGCGCTGGGTGCGGACTCGATTGCCGACCGCGACAACACCGTGTCGGTGGGCGGCGGTGGCAACACCCGCCAGATCACCAACGTGGCCGATGGCACGCAGGGCAATGATGCGGTCAACAGGAATCAGCTCGATGCCGTAGCCGCGGCAGCGGAAAAGACCAGCCGGCAGTTCCAGGCCAGCGGCAATGCCGATGGTGAAACCGGGGCGCTGGTGGAGGGCGACAACGCGCTGGCCGCAGGTGACGCCGCCAATGCCATCGGCAACGGCGCCACCGCGCTGGGCAGTGGTGCCAATGCGCTCGCGGCCAACGCCACGGCGGTAGGCATCGATGCGCTGGCCACCGGCAGCAACGCGGCGGCTCTGGGCAGCACGGCACAGGCCACCGGCGAAGACAGCCTGGCGCTCGGTACCGGCGCCAGCGCCAGTGAACTGGGCGCAAGCGCGGTCGGCGCGCGTGCGCAGGCCAGTGGTGCGTACAGCACCGCCAGCGGCGCCGAAGCCAATGCCAGCGGCACCCAGGCACTGGCCAGTGGCTTCCGCAGCGCCGCGTTTGCCGATGGCACTACCGCTGTCGGCGGCTACGCCGAAGCCAGCGGTCGCCTCGGCACTGCCTTGGGCTACGGCTCGGCAGCCAGTGGTGCCAACACCACTGCAGTCGGTTTCGGTGCCGCTGCGGCCGGTACCGGTGCCGTTGCCGTGGGTCAGTCCAGCGAGGCCAGTGGCGAGGAGAGCGTGGCCATCGGCGGCAGCACCTTCTTCGGCCTGATCCCGTCGCGTGCCAGTGGCACCGGTGCCGCGGCATTCGGTGCGGGCGCGTGGGCCACCGAAGACTACGCCACGGCGATCGGCTGGAATTCGTGGGCGGCGGGCAGCAGCGCCACCGCGCTGGGTGCCAATGCCACCGCCAACGGCAGCAACAGCGTCGCGCTCGGTGCCGGCTCCAAGGCCGACCGTGACAACACGGTGGCCGTCGGCAAGGCGGGCGGTGAGCGCCAGGTCACCCATGTCGCAGCCGGTACCGAAGCCACCGATGCGGTGAACAAGGGCCAGTTGGATGCAGTCGCCAGCGTCGCCGACAAGACCAGCCGGCAGTTCCAGGCCAGCGGCAATGCCGATGGCGAGGCCGGTGCCCTGGTGGACGGTGACAACGCACTGGCCGCCGGCAACGCGGCCAACGCCATCGGCAACGGCGCCACCGCGCTGGGCAGTGGTGCCAATGCCATGGCCGGCAATGCCACGGCCGTGGGCTTCGATGCGCTGGCCACCGGCAACAATGCGGCGGCGCTCGGCAACGCGGCGCAGGCTGCTGGTGTCGACAGCGTAGCCGTGGGCAGTGGCGCCAGCGCCAGCGAACTCGGCGCCAGTGCTACCGGCGCCGGCGCCCAGGCCAAGGGCGCTTACAGCACTGCCAGCGGCGCGCAGGCCACGGCCAGCGGCACCCAGTCGCAGGCCAGTGGTTTCCGCGCCAATGCTTCGGCCGACGGCGCTTCGGCGCTGGGCAGCTATGCCGAAGCCAGTGGTCGCCTTGGCACTGCAGTGGGTTACGGCAGCAAGGCCACCGGCGCCAATGCCACCGCAGTGGGTGTCAGTGCCAACGCTTCGGCGGCCGGCAGCATCGCACTGGGCGCAGGCTCGGTGGCCGACCGTGCCAACACCGTGTCGGTGGGCAGCAGTACCAGTGATCGTCAGATCACCCGCGTCGCTGCCGGTACCGAGCGCACCGATGCGGTCAATCGTGGCCAGCTTGATGCGGTCGCAGCGACTGCCGATGGCACGGCACGTTACGTCAAGGCCACCGGCGCAGGTATCGCCAGCGCCAGCGGCAGTGATGCCGCCGCGATCGGTTCGGCGGCCAGTGCCAGCGGCGCGCGCAGCAATGCGCTGGGCGCCAACGCGATGGCGATCGGCAACGGTGCACTTGCACTGGGCAACAGTGCCGGCGCGTCCGGTGCCAACTCGGTGGCGCTGGGTGCGGGCTCGCGTGCGCTCGATGCCAACGTGGTGTCGGTCGGCGGTGGCAATGGCACCGATGGTCCAGCCACGCGCCGCATCGTCAATGTAGCCGATGGCCGCATCGCCGCCGGCAGCAGCGATGCCATCACTGGCTCCCAGCTCAACGTCACCAACCAGCGGGTGGGCGCGGTGGAAACGCGCGTGGGCGATTTCGATTCGCGCATCGCCACCGTGGAAACCACCGCGGCCAGCGCGGTCAGCTACGACGACGCCAGCCGTGACCGCCTGACCCTGTCCGGCTTCCAGGGCACCACCATCGACAACGTCGGTGCCGGCAGCATTGCCGCGGGCAGTCGCCAGGCGATCAACGGCGGCCAGCTGTTCCAGTCGCTCAGCGATGCCGCCAGCTTCCTCGGCGGTGGTGCCAGCGTCGGCATGCAGGGGGTGTTCGTGGCTCCGAACTACGTGATCCAGGGCGCCACCTACAGCAACGTCGGCGATGCGCTGGGCGCGCTGGACCGCAAGGTCAGCGAGATCGACCGCAGAACCGCCGGTGGCTCGCGTGCCGGGACTGCCAACCTGCGCGCGATGAGTGCCTCGCTGGATGAGAGCCCGCTGGCAAGCACCGCTGATGCACCTGCAACGGCCGACGCGGCACCGGCCAGCACCGCGCGTGTGCAGGGCACGCCGACCGCTGCTGCCGCCGGTGCCGGGATTCCGGTTGGCACTCCCGCGACGGGCTTCAATGCCGTCGCCATGGGCGAGGGCGCCGTCGCCAGTGGCGCTTCGTCCACGGCCATCGGCCAGGGCGCCAATGCCACCGCGGCGAACGCGGTGGCGCTGGGCCAGGGCTCGGTTGCCGATCGTGCCAACACGGTCTCGGTGGGCAGTGAAGGCAAAGAGCGCCAGGTCACCAATGTGGCGGCGGGTACCACGGCCACCGATGCGGTCAACAAGGGCCAGCTCGACCGTGGCATGGCCACAGCCAACAGCTACACCGACAGCCGCGTCCAGGCCGTCGCCGACAGCTTCGATGTGTTCAAGGGCGAGATCGACGGACGCCTGCGCCACATGGATCGCCGCATCGACCGCCAGGGTGCGATGAGCGCGGCGATGCTCAACATGGCCACCAGTGCCGCCGGTATCCGCACCCAGAACCGGGTCGGCGTCGGCATTGGTTTCCAGGGCGGCGAGTCGGCGTTGTCGCTGGGCTACCAGCGTGCGATCAGCGATCGCGCCACGGTGACCTTCGGCGGTGCTTTCAGCAGCGACGACAGCTCGGTTGGCGTCGGTGCCGGCTTCGGCTGGTAAGCCACTCCATCGCGCCGGCGGCCACCCACGCCGGCGCAGCACCTGCAGTGAGGGCCTGGGGGGAGGTCACGGCAATCCCGGCTGGGCCGGCCGGGAGTCGTCAAGGAATGATGGCCGCAGTGTTGGTTCGATCCATGACCCAGAAGAGGAATTCGACGTGATCAAGAAGCAGAACCTTCGCATCAATGTGCTTGCCGCCGCCGTGCTGTCGATGACGGCCGTCGGTGCCGTCCACGCCGCCGGCCTGCCGACCCACGAACCGGTGCGCCAGGCCAGCACCGCCCAGCCGGGCGCCGAGCGCATCATCGTCAAGTACCGGGCCGGCGCTGCCGCCGCCACCGACCGCTCGGCGAAGCTGTCCACCGTGCAGTCGGCGCTGACCCGGGCCAGCCTGTCCGGCGGTACCTCACGTGCCAGTACCCTCGGCCCGCAGGTGGTACGCAAGCTCGCTACCGGTGCGGACCTGATCCGCGTGCAGGGCCGCCTGGCCCCGGCCGAACTGCAGCGTGTGCTGAAGGAACTGAAGGCCGACCCGTCGGTGCAGTACGCCGAAGCCGACGTGAAGCTGCGCCGCACCGAACTGCGTGCCGGCAACGTACAGCCGGCGCTGGTGCCGAACGATCCCTTCTACCAGCAGAACCAGTGGCACCTGCACAACGCCGTCGGCGGCATCAACGCACCGGCGGCATGGGATGTCTCGCAGGGTGAGGGCATCGTGGTGGCGGTGATCGATACCGGCATCCTGCCGCAGCATCCGGACCTGGTCAGCAACCTGCTGGAGGGTTACGACTTCATCAGCGATGCGGAGACCTCGCGGCGCCCGACCAACGATCGTGTGCCGGGTGCGCAGGACTACGGTGACTGGGTCGAGAACGACAACGAGTGCTATGACGGCTCGCTGGCCGAGGACAGTTCCTGGCACGGCACCCACGTAGCCGGCACCGTAGCCGAGCAGACCAACAACGGCGTCGGCATGGCCGGTGTCGCCTACAAGGCCAAGGTGCTGCCGGTACGTGTGCTGGGCAAGTGCGGCGGCTACCTGTCCGACATCGCCGACGCGGTGGTCTGGGCATCGGGTGGCACGGTGACCGGCATCCCGGCCAACACCAACCCGGCCGAGATCATCAACATGAGCCTGGGCGGCAGCGGTACCTGCGGCAGCACCTACCAGGACGCCATCAATGGCGCGATCTCGCGTGGCACCACCGTGGTGGTCGCGGCGGGCAATGAAGCCGACAACGCGTCCAAGTACCGTCCGGCCAGCTGCGAAGGCGTGGTGACCGTGGGTGCCACCCGCATCACCGGTGGCATCACCTACTACTCCAACTATGGCACCCGCGTGGACCTGTCCGGTCCGGGTGGCGGCGGCAGTGTCGACGGCAACCCGGGTGGCTACATCTGGCAGACCGGCTCCAATGCGGCCACCACGCCGGAATCGGGCACGCCGGGCTACATGGGCATGGGCGGTACCTCGATGGCCTCGCCGCATGTGGCCGCCGTTGCCGCACTGGTGCAGAGCGCGCTGATCGCCAAGGGCAAGGATCCGTTGACCCCGGCCGCGATGCGTACCCTGCTGAAGGAAACCGCACGTCCGTTCCCGGTCGCCATCCCGGCGGCCACGCCGATCGGTACCGGCATCCTCGATGCCAAGGCCGCGCTGGCCAAGGCACTGGAAGAACCGTGCACCGAGAACTGCGGGCCGGTGGCCACGCCGCTGACCAACAAGGCTGCCGTCGGTGGCCTGTCCGGTGCGGCCGGCAGCAGCAAGCTCTACAGCTTCGAAGCGGCTGCCGGCAAGCAGTTCAGCGTGATCACCTACGGTGGCACCGGCAACGTTTCGGTCTACGTGGCTGAAGGCCGTGAGCCCAGTGCCAGCGACAACGACGCCAAGTCGACCCGTCCGGGCACCTCCGAGACGGTGCGGGTGACCAAGCCGGTGGCGGCCACCTACTACATCAAGGTGGTGGGTGAAGCGGCCTACAACGGGGTGAGCATTCTCGCCACGCAGTAAGCTTGAACTGTCGTAGTTGAATGGCCGAAGCCCGTCATCCCATGTGACGGGCTTCGTCTTTTTACGAAAGGTGGCGCAGGGGCGGCGGAAATCATGGCTTAACTGTTAAAGTCGAGCCGATTGACAGGAGAGTCATGTGAACGCGCTTGCTGCTACCGCCGCTGCCGACGACGCTGAAGGCCGCATCCTGGATGCGCTGCTGGCGCGCGGCCGGCTGAAGGAAGGCGATCTGGCACGTGCGCGGCCGCTGCACGCAGAGGCCGGCGGCAGCCTGCTGGGCCTGCTGGTGCGGCTGGGGCTGGTCTCCGAGCGTGACCAGGCACAGGCCAGCGCCGAAGTGCTGGGGCTGCCGCTGCTGGAAGGCAAACAGCTGCCGGAGGCGCCGCCGCAGGGGCTGGCCGAGGGCCTGCCGTTGTCGCTGCGCTTCCTCAAGCAGTTCCATGTCTGTCCGCTGGCGCTGGATGAACACGGGGTCCGGCTGTGGCTGGCCGATGCCCATGATCCTTATCCGCAGCAGGCCGTGCAGCTGGCACTGGGGGTACCGGTGACACCGGTGCTGGGCATGCGCGCAGAAATTGATGACCTGGTCGAGCGCTGGTTCGGCCAGGGCCGCAGCGCGATGGGCGCGATCGTCGAAACCGCCGATGGCGAGGGCGGTGCGGTCGATGATATCGAGCATCTGCGTGACCTCGCCTCGGAAGCGCCGGTGATCCGCCTGGTCAACCTGGTGATCCAGCGTGCAGTGGAGCTGCGCGCTTCGGACATCCATGTCGAACCGTTCGAAAGCCGGTTGAAGGTGCGTTACCGCGTCGATGGCGTGCTGGTGGAAGGCGAAAGCCCGCCGGCCAACCTCACTGCTGCGGTGATCAGCCGCATCAAGATCATGGCCCGGCTCAACATCGCCGAGCGCCGCCTGCCGCAGGACGGCCGCATCATGCTGCGCGTGCAGGGCAAGGAGCTGGACCTGCGCGTGAGCACGGTGCCGACCGCGCACGGCGAAAGCGTGGTGATGCGATTGCTGGACCGCGAAACGGTGGTGTTCGATTTCCATCGTCTCGGTTTCACTGACGCCTTCCTGCCGCAGTTCCGCAAGGTGCTGGAACAGCCGCACGGCATCCTGCTGGTGACCGGCCCGACCGGTTCAGGCAAGACCACCACGCTGTACACCGCGCTGAGCCAGCTGAACACTGCCGACGTCAAGATCATCACGGTCGAAGACCCGGTGGAATACCAGATCGAAGGCATCAACCAGATCCAGGCCAAGCCGCAGATCGGGCTCGACTTCGCCAACGCCCTGCGCAGCATCGTGCGCCAGGACCCGGACATCATCATGATCGGCGAAATGCGCGACCTGGAAACCGCGCGCATCGCGATCCAGTCGGCGCTGACCGGCCACCTGGTGCTGTCCACCCTGCATACCAACAACGCAGCCGGCGGCATCACGCGCCTGCTCGACATGGGCGTGGAAGACTACCTGCTCACCTCCACCATCAACGGCATCCTGGCCCAGCGCCTGGTGCGTCGGCTGGAGCCGACCCATGCCGAGCGCTATGAAGCCTCGCCGGAAGAGATCGAACGCTTCGAGCTGCGCCGCCTGCAGCCGGAAGGACCGATCCACCTGTACTGCCCGAAGCCCTCCGCGCTGGCGCCGACCGGTTACCTCGGCCGGACCACCATCATGGAATTTCTGGTGATGAACGACGCGCTGCGGCGCGCGGTGATGCGCCGCGACGGCATGGGCGAGATCGAACGCATTGCCCGCGAAGCCGGCATGCGCACGATGTACGAAGATGGTCTGTCCAAGGCCCTCAGTGGTCAGACGACCATCGAGGAAGTCCTGCGTGTCACCGAGGAAAGCTGATGCGCGCAGGACGCCGGGGCTGACATGCCGACCTACCGTTACAAGGCACTGAATCCGCACGGCGAGATCTTCGACGGGCAGATGGAAGCGGCAAGCGAGGCCGAGCTGGTCGCGCGCCTGCAGGACCAGGGCCATCTGCCGATGGAGACCCAGCTGGCCGATGGCGGTGCGATCGGTGGCAGTACCTGGCGCAACCTGTTCCGCCAACGGCCGCTGCAGGGCGCTGCATTGCTGCAGTTCACCCAGCAGCTGGCGACACTGCTCGGTGCAGGCCAGCCGCTGGATCGCGCGCTGTCGATCCTGCTCGGGTTGCCCGAAGACGAACGCTCGCGCCGCGCGATCACCGACATCCGCGATGTGGTGCGCGGTGGCGCGCCGCTGTCGACCGCACTGGAGCGCCAGCATGGGTTGTTCTCGCGCCTGTACGTGAACATGGTGCGGGCCGGTGAAGCCGGCGGCAGCCTGCACGAAACCCTGCAGCGCCTGGCCGACTACCTCGAACGCAGCCGCGCGTTGCAGGGCAAGGTGATCAACGCGCTGGTGTACCCGGCCATCCTGCTGGTGGTGGTGGGCGGCGCGCTGCTGTTCCTGCTCGGCTACGTGGTGCCGCAGTTCGCGCAGATGTACGAAAGCCTGGATGTGGCGCTGCCGTGGTTCACCAACGCGGTGCTGCAGCTGGGTCTGTTCGTGCGCGACTGGTGGGTGTTGCTGCTGGTGGTGCCAGGGATACTTGCGCTGTTCTTCGAACGCAAGGCGCGGCAACCAGCCTTCCGGCTGGCGCTGGATGGCTGGCTGCTGCAGCGTCGCGGCATCGGCCGCCTGCTCGGCGAACTGGAAACCGCGCGGCTGGCCCGCACGCTGGGCACGCTGCTGCGCAATGGTGTGCCGCTGCTGGGTGCCTTGGGCATCGCCCGCAACGTGCTGGGCAACCGCGCGCTGGCCGCCGATGTGGAAGCCGCCGCGGATGAAGTGAAAAACGGTACCGGCCTGTCGCTGGCGCTGTCGCGCGGCAAGCGTTTCCCGCGCCTGGCGCTGCAGATGATCCAGGTCGGCGAGGAATCCGGTGCACTCGATACCATGCTGCTGAAAGCGGCCGATACCTTCGAACAGGACAGCGCCCGGCGCATCGACCGCCTGCTGGCGGCGATGGTGCCGGCGATCACCCTGGTGCTGGCCTCGGTGGTCGGTGCGGTGATCGTTGCCGTGCTGGTACCGCTGTACGACCTGACCAATGCCATCGGTTGACGATGGATCCCTACGCAACCCCGACACTCCGCAACTGAAAGGACCGACCATGATTGCTTCCCGTCGACCGATCCGCCTTTCCTTCACCGCCGCGCGCAACCAGTCGGGCATGAGCCTGCTGGAAATCATCATCGTCATCGTGCTGATCGGTGCGGTGCTGACCCTGGTCGCCAGCCGCGTGCTGGGCGGCGCTGATCGCGGCAAGGCCAACATCGCCAAGGCGCAGGTGCAGACCGTTGCGTCCAAGGTCGACAACTACCAGATCGATACCGGCAAGCTGCCCGGCTCGCTCAACGATCTGGTGACCGCACCGGCGGGTGTCGGTGGCTGGCTGGGGCCGTATGCCAAGCCGGCTGACCTGAACGACCCGTGGGGCCACGCGCTGGAGTACCGTGCGCCGGGCGAAGGCCAGCCGTACGAGCTGATCAGCCTCGGCAAGGATGGCAAGGCCGGCGGCAGCAGCGTCGATGCCGACATCCGCTACCAGCCGTAATCCTGCATGACGTATTTCCTGCCGCGCCGGCTGCCTCGCCCGCGCCTGCACGGCAGGCGCGCAGCGGGCCTGTCGCTGCTGGAAATGCTGCTGGTGATCGCGCTGATCGCAGCGATCGGCCTGATTACCGCCGCCGGCCTGTCGCGCGGCTTCGCCGGCATGCAGCTGCGCAGCGCCGGCAAGGACATCGCCAACCAGCTGCGGGTGGTACGCGCGCAGGCGATCGCCCGCGGCGAGCCGCAACGCTTTGTCATCGAACCGGCAAAGCGGCGCTGGGAAGGCGCCAACCAGCGCCATGGTGACGTGCCGGCACAGCTGCAGGTGCAGTTCGAAGGCGCCGCGCAGCTGGCCACCGCGCCAGGGCAGGGCGTGATCGAGTTCCATCCCGATGGTGGCTCCAGCGGTGGCCGCATCCGGCTGCAGCGTGACGATGCCGAATGGCGCATCGACGTGGGCTGGCTGACCGGTGAGGTCCGCTCCGGCCCCTGGCGGGCACAATGAAGCGGCACGTTCGCGGCTTCACCCTGCTGGAAGTGATCATCGCCTTTGCCCTGCTCGGGCTGGCGCTGACCCTGCTGCTGGGCAGTCTGTCCGGTGGTGCCAGGCAGGTGCGCGAGGCCGAGCTGCGCACGCGCGCGATACTGCATGCGCAGTCGCTGCTGGCCGAAACCGGTGTCGCCACGCCACTGCAGGTGGGTAGCCAGCAGGGCGACTGGGAACAGGGACGCTACCACTGGGAGCTGCAGGTGCAGCCGTGGGTGGAGCCACGTGCCGGCAACGCCGTGCAGTCACAGTCGGCCGGTGCCCCCTGGCTGGCCGAACTGCAGCTGCAGGTGCGTTGGGGCGACAGCGAACGCGAGCAGCTGCGCTGGCGCAGCCTGCGCCTGCTGCCGCCGGACCTGGAGAGCGCGCGATGAAGCGCCGCGCCGCGGGTTTCACGCTGATTGAAGTGATGCTGGCCACGGTGCTGCTGGCCGGTGGCCTGGCGCTGGCGTTCGCCAGCGTCCGTTCGGCAATGGCGGTCAGTCAGCGTGGCGAGCAGATCGCGGCCGAGAGTGAGCGCATGCGCGCGGTGCAGGCGCTGTTGCGGCGGCAGCTGGCCGGTGCGCTGCGCACGCCGCTGGAAGTACCCGATCCCACCCGCGAACCGATCTTCTTCCAGGGCGAAGAGCAGCGCATGTTGTTCGCCGCCGATCTGCCGGGCTACCTCGGCCGCGGCGGACCCTACCTGCACGCGCTGCAGGTGGACGGCCGCGATGGCCAGCAGCGCCTGCTGCTGGACCTGGTGCTGCTGCAGGAAGGCGAGCGCATCGCCGAGAACCCGCCGCGCCCGCCGGAAGTGCTGGTGGAAAACCTGAAGTCGGTACAACTGCGCTATCGCGGCATCGATGCCAGTACCGGCCAGGTGAGCGACTGGATGCCGCGCTGGGACGATACCCGCCGCCTGCCGATGCTGGTGGAGATCAGGATCGTCCCGGCCAGGGGCGCGCCCTGGCCGACGCTGGTGGTGGCGCCGCGTAACGGTGGCAGCGGAGGCGCGCGATGAACCGGCAACACGGTGCGGCACTGGTACTGGTGCTGTGGTTGATCGCATTGATGACCGCGCTGGTCGGTGCGTTCGCGTTGAGCGCACGGGTCGAGCATCTGCAGCAGCGGGTGCTGGATGACGATGCACGCGGCCAGGAACGGGCGCGCGCCGGCCTGGAGTACGCGCTGCTGCGCCTGTCCGCCGATCCGCTGCGGGCGCCCTGGCGCGCTGATGGCCGAACCTACCGCTGGCAGTTCGATGACGCCAGCATCGAAATCAAGGTGCTGGACGAGAACGGCAAGATCAACCTGAACCTGGCCGACGTGACCTTGCTGACCGCGTTCCTCAAGGCGCTCGGCGAAGACGAAGGGGCAGCCCGGCAGCTGGCCGGTGCCATTGTCGACTGGCGTGATGAAGACAGCCTGCTGCAGCCGGGCGGCGGTGCCGAAGCCCCGGACTATGCGGCGGCGGGGTTGCCGTATGGCCCACGCAA
Organism: Stenotrophomonas sp. 96582_Sma; assembly: GCF_056480905.1. Taxonomy (NCBI): domain Bacteria; kingdom Pseudomonadati; phylum Pseudomonadota; class Gammaproteobacteria; order Lysobacterales; family Lysobacteraceae; genus Stenotrophomonas; species Stenotrophomonas sp. 96582_Sma. The sequence goes on from NZ_CM151122.1 coordinate 620,447, forward strand.
CAAGCGTTTCGAGACGCTCGGTGAACTGCAGCGGGTACTGGGCATGCGCGGCCCGCTGTACAAGGCCATGCTGCCGCACCTGACCCTGTACAGCCGCCAGGCACGCCCGGATCCCCAGTTCGCCAGCGCGCCGGTGCTGACCGCACTGGGCCTGGATGCGGATACCGTGCTGGCGCAGCGCGCACAGCAGGAGCGTGACGCAGATACCGCTGGTGGTGCGACAACGCTTGCCAGCAGCAGCGGCACCTATAGTATCGAGTCTCGTGCAACCGACGGCAGTGGACGCCGGTCGGTGTTGCAGGCAGTGGTACGCAATGGCTCGGGCGGGGTTCCCGGGCGGTCCTACACAGTGCTTCGCTGGGAGCAGGGAATGACAGCAAGATGACGGCATGGCAGGACAGTGTGCGGCAGGTGCAGGGCCGGATCGGCCCTGGCGCCGGCCGTTTCCTGCGCTGGTGGCGGCAATCGCTGCTGGCCTGGGTGCCGGCACGTTGGCAGTGGGCACTGGGCTGGGCACAGGCGCGCCTGCTGCTGCAGCGCCAGGGTGAGCAGCTGCAGGTCTGGCGAGAGGCCGGAGAACGCCGCGAAGCAGTTGCCAGCGTGCCATGGCCGCTGTCGCCGGCCGAACTGGACCGCGTGCTGGAACCGCGACTGCGCAGCCTGCCGCGGGTGTGGCTGCTGCCGGCCAGCGAGGTACTGCGTCGTCATCTGCGCCTGCCTGCGGCTGCGGCCGACCGGCTGCGCGCCGTGGTCGGTTTCGAGATCGACCGCCAGACGCCGTTCGAATCCAGCCAGGTCAGCTATGACGTGCGTGAACTCGGGGGCGCCGCCGAGGGCCAGCTGCAGGTCGAACTGATCGCCTGGCCACTGCGCCAGCTTGAGGCGTGGCGGGCCAGCGTAGGCGAATGGGCCGATGCACTGGCCGGTGTCGATGCCATCGACACCGAGGGTGAACCCCTGCAGGTGAATCTGCTGCCACCGGGGCAGCGCCAGCTGCGGGCAGACCCGACGCGGCGCTGGAATGTGCTGCTGGCCGTGGCCGCGCTGGTGATGCTGGTGCTGGCGGCCCTGCAGCTGCTCGACAACCGCCGCGCCGCCGCCGACGAACTGCGTGCGCAGGTCGAGCGCAGTGCACGCAGTGCGCGTGGTGTCGCCAGCGAACGCGCGCAGCTGCAGGCGCTGATCGATGGTGCCGCATTCCTGGAAAAGCAGCGCAGCCAGCGCGCCGGAACGGTGGAAATCTGGAATGAACTGACCCGGCGCCTGCCGGAGGGCACCTACCTGGAAAAGCTGGCCATCGAGAACAACAACCTGCAGCTGATCGGCCTGAGCCGCGAGGCCTCGCAGCTGGTGCAGCTGCTGCAGGACGCACCGCAGTGGCGCAAGGTCAATCTGACCGGCGTACTGCAGGCCGATGGCGCCGCCAGTGGCCGTGACCGCTTCACCATGACCGCCGAACTGCAGCCGTTGCCGGCTGCGGCCCCGACCCGGGAGGCGGCCGATGCCGATGCCAAGCGCACGCCGTGACCGCTGGCTGGCACTGGCGCTGCTGCTGGCAGTGCTGGGCCTGGCCTACCTGCTGCTGGTGCACCCCTGGTTCACCCAGCCACTGCGCGAAATCGACGCCGACGTGGCCGCCCTGCGCGAGCGCGAGCAGCGCGTGCAGGCGCAGCTGCAGCAGCAGCCGCAGATCGAACAGCGCCTGCGCGCCACCCGGGAGGCACTGCAGCAGCGGCCGGGCTTCCTGCGCGAAGCCACCGCCGAAGCTGCGGCCGCTGCGCTGGGCGCGAAGCTGCAGGATGCGGTGGCGATGGCCAGCCCGGGCAACCGCAGCTGCACCATCAGCAACCGTACGCCACTGACCGACAACCGCCGTGACGCCGAATTCGTGCGCGTGGCCATGCAGGTGCGCCTGCGTTGCGGTGTGGCCGAACTGGCCACGGTGCTGCACAGCCTGGAAACCGGCAGCCCGCGCCTGTTCGTCGACAACCTCAACCTGATCGCGCAGCGCTTCCAGCAGTCGCCCAACGAGTCCGGGCTCGGCCTGGACGTGTCGTTCGAACTGGCCGGTTACCTGCTGCCCGGTGCTGCGGCCGATGGCGCTGCGCCGGCACCTGCAGCCGAACCGGGCGCGGCGCCGCAACCGCCTTCGGCCACACCTGCACCGGCCGCCGCACCGGCTGCGCCGGAAGAAGGGCAGGAGGTGGCCGATGAAGCTTGAGCAGATCAGCCTGCGCACCGGCTTCCTGCTGGCACTGGCCGGCTGGGCGGCAGCGGTCTGGCTGGCCACCGGCTTCGGTCTGGGCAGCCAGCTGCCAGGTGCGGACGGTGATGCCGATGCGGTGCCTTCGTTGCCGGTGCTGCCGCCGTTGGCCGCAGAACGCATGGCCAGCGCCGACAGCTACAGCGCGATCGGCGAGCGACCGCTGTTCGCCGAGGACCGCAGGCCGAAGCCCTACCTGCTCGGCGGCAGCGAGCCCGCCGCCAGCGCCGCGCTGCGCCTGACCGGCGTGCTGCTGACCGGCGACTTCGGCATGGCCACCTTCACCACCGAACAGAACCGCTCGCTGCGCCTGCGCCTCAACGGTGAAGCCGTCGACGGCTGGCAGCTGGTCGCACTGCAGCCGCGTCAGGCCACCGTGATCGGCCCCGGTGGCAACCAGGTGCTGGAACTGGCGGTATTCAACGGGCAGGGGGGTGAACCACCGACCGTGCTGCGCGGCGCCAACGGTGCGCCACCGGCCGGTGCGATCGTTGTGCCGCCCCCGGCAGGCGCTCCGCCGGCACCGCCGCCGGCTGCGGCAACCGCATCGCCGTCGCCTGCTGGCAGTGCGCCAGCATCCTCGGCTGCGGCGGCCGCCACACCGCCTGCCAACAACAACGGCCCCAGCGAAGCGCAGATGCAGGCCATCCGCGAACGCATCCAGGCCCGTCGCCGCCAGCTGCAGCAACAACAACAGCAGCAACAACCGTCGCCGCCCCCGGGCGATGGCACCAACCGATAGAGTGAATGCATGAGCCTGCGTTTCCTTCCCTGGTCCTTTGCCCTCGCGCTGCTGGTCGGCTGCAGCACCGTGTCCGCACCGCATGTGCAGCGCAAGGGCAATCTGTCGCCCACTGCCGAGGCCGGCCAGGCGGCCGAAGTCGCCGCTGATGCTGCCCGTGACGCCCAGGGCGCTCCGCAGGCGGTGATCCGCCGTGGCACCGGCACCATGATCAACCGCGAAGCAGCACGCGCACCGGCTCCGGCACTGCATGGCGCCAGCACCGGTGAAGCAACCTTCAATTTCGAAGGCGAATCGGTGCATGCGGTGGTCAAGGCCATCCTCGGTGACATGCTGGGCCAGAACTACGTGATCGCACCGGGGGTGCAGGGCACAGTCACCCTGGCCACGCCCAAGCCGGTGTCGCCGGCGCAGGCGTTGAACCTGCTGGAGATGGTGCTGGGCTGGAACAATGCCCGCATGGTCTACAGCGGCGGCCGCTACAACATCGTCGCCGCCGATCAGGCATTGGCCGGTACTGTCGCGCCGAGCACGGCGCCGGCAGCCAGTGCGCGTGGCTTCGAGGTACGGGTGATCCCGCTGCAGTTCATCTCCGCAACTGAAATGAAGAAGGTGCTGGAGCCGTACGCGCGCCCCAACGCCATCGTCAACGTCGACAGCGGCCGCAACGTGATCACCCTGGGCGGTACCCGCGCCGAGCTGGAAAACTACATGCGCACCGTCGAGATCTTCGATGTCGACTGGCTGTCGGGCATGTCGGTGGGCGTGTTCCCGATCCAGTCCGGCAAGGCCGAGCAGGTGGCCGCCGACCTTGAGAAGGTGTTCGGCGAGGAGAGCAAGACGCCCAGCGCCGGCATGTTCCGCTTCCTGCCGCTGGAAAACGCCAACGCGGTGCTGGTGATCACCCCGCAGGTGCGTTACCTGGACCAGATCCAGCAGTGGCTGGACCGCATCGACACCGCCGGTGGCAGCGCCCGCCTGTTCTCCTATGAGCTGCGCTACATCAAGGCGCGCGATCTGGCCGAACGCCTCAGTGAAGCCTTCGCCAGCAGCGGCAACCGCGGCGGCTCCAGCCCGGCCTCGCTGGCACCGGGTGCAATGCCGTCGCAGCTGGGCAGCGACGGTGAGCGTGGCATGGACAGCAACAACAGCAGCAATTTCGGTTCGACGCCGGGCACTGGTTCCAGTGGCACCGGCAACGGCAGCATGAACCTGCCGCAGCGCCAGTCCGGCAATGTCAGCGTCAGCCTGGAAGTGGAAGGCGATCGCGTGGGCGTGTCGGCGGTGGAGGAAACCAACACCCTGCTGGTGCGCTCGACCCCGCAGGCCTGGCGTTCGATCCGCGAAGTGATCGAGAAGCTGGACGTGATGCCGCTGCAGGTGCATATCGAAGCGCAGGTGGCCGAGGTCGCACTGGAGGGGGACCTGAAGTACGGCGTGAACTGGTTCTTCGACAACGCGGTGGCCGGGCGCGCGCTGACCGGCGCATTGGCCGGCGTGACCCTGCCGGCCGCCGCCGGCGGCTCCTGGAGCAGCTTTGCCGGTGCCGCGACCGGTGGCGAAGGCCTTGGCTGGGCATTCACCGGCCACAATGGCGCGGCGGTGGTGAGCGCGCTGGACAAGGTCACCGATGTGCGCCTGCTGCAGACCCCCTCGGTGTTCGTGCGCAACAACGCCGAGGCCACGCTCAACGTGGGTGACAAGGTGCCGATCAATACCACCACGGTGAACACCGGTATCGGCACCAGCAGCTACAGCTCGGTGCAGTACATCGACACCGGCGTGATCCTGAAGGTGCGCCCGCGCGTGACCCGAGACGGCACGGTATTCCTCGACATCGTGCAGGAAGTGAGCAGCGCCTCGAACGTGCCGGAGAACTGCAACCCGACCGAGCGCAACTGCAACCCGCGGATTTCCACCAAGAAGCTGTCGACCGAAGCGGCGGTGCAGAGCGGCGACACCATCATGCTGGCCGGCCTGATCACCGACACGGCCACCGATGGCAGCAGCGGCATACCCGGCCTGAGCCGGATTCCGGTGGTGGGCGCACTGTTCGGGCAGAAGAGCCGCACCAGCCGTCGTTCGGAGGTGATCGTGCTGCTGACGCCGAGCATCGTGCGCAACGGGCAGGAGGCACGCACCCTGACCGACGAGTACAGCCAGCGCTTCCGCGCGATGGAACCGCTGAACCAGCCGCGCGCAAAGAAGTAAGGGGTTACGGCCGGGCTGCGCCCGGCACCCGCAGAGGCCAGAGCTGGAGCAACGGCAACAGCGGGTTTACTGAGGGGGGGCGGGGCACTGTGGGTTTGCGGGGACGCCGTAAATCCGTCCATGGAGGCTTGGTCGCCGCATCCATGCGGCTCACACCCCGCAAACCCACAGTGCCCCGCCTTCGACAGTTTCCTGCTGCTGTTGGTAGGTGTCGACCTTGGTCGACACGCTGGATCCACGCCATGCGTGAATGCTTTTCGATTCCAATTCGAAATATTCGATTCCGATGGAGATTCATCCACGCATGGCGTGGATCTACTGCAGATCGCAGAGATCTGTCGAAGGCGGGGTGGGTCCGGTTGTGGGGGCGTGAGCCGCATGGATGCGGCGACCGAGCTTACATGGACGTACTTGCAGCGTCCCCCGCAACCGGACCCACCCCGCCATCCCCCAGGAACCCAGCTTTTGCTCCGGCTGTTGCTTCGGCTCTGGCTCTGGCCTCTGCAGGTGCCGGGTGCAACCCGGCCGATACCCTCCCAGTGCTAGGCTGTGGCTACCGACAACCACGGAGGCGGGATGGGGGCGATCGTGTTGTTGCCGCTGTGCGTGGACGATGCCGCACTCGACCGCTGCCTGGCCGCGCTGGATGCCGGCACCGCGCCGGGTACCGCGGTCTGGCTGGCCGATGACGCGCAGACCGGCCCGCGTGCGCAGGCGGTGGTGGAGCATTGGTTGGCGCATACGCCACTGCAGGCCGAATACACCCGCCGCGCGCGGCCGTTGGGCGAGGTCGCCCATCTGGATGAGATGCTGCGCGCCTGCGAGGGCATGGACGTGGCGGTGCTGGCGCCGGACAGCGTGCCCGCGCCGGGCTGGCTGCAGCAGCTGCAGGATGCCTTCGCCCGCGACGCCGCCATCGCCACCGCAACCCCGTGGTGCAATGCCGGCGAAACCGCTGCATGGCCGCGGCTGGGCGAAATCAATCCCGAACCGGAGGACCCGGCGCTGCTGGCACACACCTGTGCCACGCTGCCGGTGCTGCATCCGGAGCTGCCCTCGGCGGTCACCCACGCGGTACTGGTGCGCGGCAACGCGCGTCGCCGCGCCGGCGGCCTGGACGTGGACAGCTACGCCGGCTGGAACGCGGCACTGGTGGACCTGAGCCTGCGCATGGCTGGCCTGGGATGGCGCAACGTGCTGTGCGAGACCGCCTTCGTCAGCCGGGCAGCGGGAGGCGGTCAGCCGTGATGGCGATCTCGAGGCCCTGGCCGCGCGCTGGCCGGGGTGGGTGCCACGGTTGGCTGACTTCCTCATGCACGATCCGTTGCATGGCCTGCGTGCCGATCTGCAGCAGCGCATGCGGCAGGCGATAATGCCGAAGGAACAGGGTGACCTGTTCGTCTCGTCTTCCGCGCCGGAGCCTCCTGCTTGAATGTTGCCATTGCCGCCATCGTCGTCACCTACCAGAGCGGCAGCACCATCGACGCCTGCCTCTCGCGTCTGCGCCAGGCGCAGGACGTGGCCGAGATCCGGGTGATCGACAATGGCTCGATGGATGGCACGCTGGATATCGTGCAGCGCCATGCCAGCCACGACCCGCGCGTGCGTTTCGTCGGCAATCCGGACAATCCCGGCTTTGCCGCCGCCAACAACCAGGGCGTGGCCGATTCGCACAGCCCATGGCTGGCCTTCATCAACCCGGACCTGATGGTCGAACCGGAGACGTTGGCCGCACTGCGCAGCCGCGCGGAAGGACTGGGCGACTGCCTGCTCGGTGTCGAGCAGGTGGACGAGCAGGGCCATGCCGACGAAGCCGTGCGCCGCCGCGACCCGGATTTCCTGATGATGCTGCGCTCGCCGGGCAAGGGCTCGAAGCTGGCGGTGCCGCGTGACCCGCAGCAGGCGCTGCAGCGGGTGCCGGCGCTGTCCGGTGCGCTGCTGATGATGCCGCGTGCATTGTTCGACTGCATCGGAGGTTGGGACGCCGGCTATCGCCTGCATGCCGAAGACCTGGACCTGTGCCGGCGTGCACGCGAAGCCGGAGCAGTGGTGGCGATCGCCAATGACCTGCAGGTCACCCACGTTCGTGGCGTCTCCAGCCGCTCGCGGCCGTTCTTCGTGGAATGGCACAAGCACAAGGGCCTGTGGCGCTATTTCCAGAAGTTCGAGGCCAGGCAGCGTTCGCTGCCGGTGCGGGTAGCGGTGTGGGGCGCGATCTGGGCGCACGCGCTGATGCTGGTGCCGAAGCTGCTGCGCAGGGCGCTGTAGCGCCGAGCCCACGCTCGGCTCAGGCAACACATCCAGCCGAGCGTGGGCTCGGCTCTACGGAGGGCGGGCGCGCCCACGGTTCACTCCGCCGGGCGCATAATCCGCCCCATGCCTATCATCCAGTCCCTGCTCGACACCGACCTGTACAAGTTCACCATGATGCAGGCGGTGCTCCACCAGCACCCCGGCGCCCAGGTGCAGTACCGGTTCAAGTGCCGCACGCCCGGCATCGACCTGGCCCATTACATCGACCAGATCGACGAAGAGATCGACCACCTGTGCAGCCTGCGTTTCAGCGACGCGGAGCTGGACTACATGCGTGGCCTGCGCTTCGTGAAGCCGGACTTCGCCGATTTCCTCGGCCTGTTCCACCTCGACCGCAAGTACATCCAGCTGCGCGCGTCGAAGACCGTGCCCGGCGAGATCGAACTGGACATCACCGGGCCCTGGCTGCACACCATTCTGTTCGAAGTGCCGCTGCTGGCGATCATCAACGAAGTCTGGTTCCGCAACACCACCACCGCCGACTTCGCCGAGGGCGAGCGCCGCCTGCAGGCCAAGGCCGCGCTGCTGCGTGATACCCCGGGGTTCGAGCAGTGCCGCATCGCCGACTACGGCAGCCGCCGCCGCTACTCGCGTGACTGGCATGCCCGTCTGCTGCCGCTGCTGCGCGATGCGCTCGGCCCGCAGCTGGTCGGCACCAGCAACGTGCACTTCGCCCGCCTGTACGGCATGACCCCGCACGGCACCATGGCCCATGAGTACCTGCAGGCGTTCCAGGCGCTGGGCCCGCGCCTGCGCGATTCGCAGGTGGCGGCACTGGAGTCGTGGGCACGCGAGTATCGCGGCGACCTCGGCATCGCGCTGTCCGACGTGGTCGGCCTGGATGCGTTCCTGCGCGACTTCGACATGTACTTCTGCAAGCTGTTCGACGGCGTCCGCCATGACTCCGGCGATCCGTTCGACTGGGGCGACCGCATGCTGGCGCACTTCCAGCAGCGCCGGGTGGATGCACGCAGCAAGGTGCTGGTGTTCAGCGATGGGCTCGACATCGCCAAGGTGATGCGCCTGTACGACTACTTCCGTGGTCGCTGCCAGGTCGCCTTCGGCGTCGGCACCCACCTGACCAATGATCTGGGGCCAACGCCGCTCAACATCGTCATCAAGATGGTCCGCTGCAACGGCCAGCCGGTGGCCAAGCTCAGCGATTCGCCGGGCAAGAGCATGTGCGACGACCCGGGCTACCTGGCCTATCTGCGCCAGGTGTTCGAGCTGCCGCCGGCGTAAACACGTCGGCTTACAGGTAGTCGACCACCACCAGGTAGGCGCCCTGCAGCGGCTGCTGCTTCGAAGCCTGCACGCTGTAACGCTCGGAGAAGGCGATATCGCCGGCGCGCATCGCGCTGGCCGACACCGACAGCTTCTGGCCCTGGCGCTTGCCGTCGCGCAGCGTCGCGGCCTGACCATCGGCCAGCGCCGTCACGGCCACCGTCGAGCCCTTGGCCGAGGGCGGGCAGGCGGCCAGGCTCAGCTCACCCTGGGACAGGTTCGTCGTGCAGCCCGGCTCGGCGATACGGCCGCTGAAACGGATGCTGCCGCTGCTGGCCTGGGCCAGCGCACTGACGGACATCAGGGCCACACACAGCAGAATGGAGTTCCTCATGACACGTTCTCTGGTTCGGTGTGTCCTAGTTAGCGACAGGTTCGATCCGTCTTTAATAGGACAAATCCGAATCTGCTAGGGCCATCACCAAGAAAGAGTGATGCGCATCAAATAAGGCGATTTCCACCTGAAAAAAGCCTGTTTTCGCGCATGTCGAACGCGCCACGGGAAGCGTCATGCAGGGTCGTTTGTGACCTGATCGCCTTGCCGTCAAATCCCCCACGCCCGCCGGGCTCTCATTCCGCCTACCACGTCACATTTGAGGCGTCAATGAATTGGCGTTCAGAAAAATAATGAGACTTTCATCACAGTTGTGCCTATACTTGCGTCACGGATTCAGGGGAAGGTATGTCCGAGTCCGGCCACAGGTGAGACGCAAGGATGGGTCTTGATAGCCCGGCAGTGCTCCTTGCTTCCTCCTCTACTTCTCATCTCTTCAGTAGGGTTAGGTAAAAGCGAATGCACAAGATCAATATCATCGCCGCTCTGATGCTGGCCGCCGCTCCGCTGGCCGCCAACGCCGCCGACGGCACCATCACCTTCAACGGCAAGGTGACCGACAAGACCTGCACCATCTCGACCCCGGGCGGCAAGGACTTCTCCGTCAACCTGCCGACCGTGTCCAAGAACACCCTGGCCGCCGCCGGTAACGTTGCCGGTCGCACCCCGTTCGCCATCAACCTGACCAAGTGCAGCGCCGGCAACGTCGCGACCTACTTCGAGCCGGGTTCGACCGTTGACTTCAACACCGGCCGCCTGCTGAACCAGGCTTCGGCCAACGCTGCCACCAACGTGCAGCTGCAGCTGCTGGGCTCGAACAACCAGGTCCTGCCGATCAAGGCTGCAGGCGCTGGCCAGGCCCAGACCAACTCGCAGTGGGTCACCGTCGGCACCGACGGCTCGGCCGATCTGAACTACTACGCTGAGTACTACGCCACTGCCGCCGCCACCCCGGGCGACGTCACCAGCAGCGTCAAGTACACGATCATCTACAACTGATCGTAGTCGTACCCGCACTGGCCGGCGTACGCGCCGGCCAGTGCCTCGCGGCCCCTGGCCACATACCTCGAGCGTAGTACTTCCGATGAAAGCATTCTTTCCCCGGGCGCTGCTGCTGGCAGCGTTCACGCTGCCCTTCTGCCAGAACGCTCTGGCCGGCGTGGTGGTCAATGGCACGCGAGTGATCTATCCGGCGCAGGCGCGCGAAGTCACCGTGCAGGTCGACAACGTGGGCGATTCGCCGGCGCTGGTGCAGGCCTGGATCGACAGCGGCGACGCCAACCAGACCGCCGATACCAGCGATGCCCCGTTCGTGCTGACGCCGCCGATCGCGCGCGTCGAGCCGGGCCGCAGCCAGGCGCTGCGACTGATCTTCTCCGGCGCGCAGCTGCCGACCGACCGCGAGTCGGTGTTCTGGCTCAACGTGCTGGATGTTCCGCCGTCCCCGGACAACGCCGACAGCGGCGAACAGAATTACCTGCAGGTCGCGTTCCGTTCGCGCCTGAAGCTTTTCTACCGGCCGCAGGGCCTGAAGGGCGTCGCCAACGACGCGCCCGCAGCGCTGCGCTGGACCCGCACGGGCGACCGTCTGCGGGTGGAAAACCCGAGCCCCTTCCACGTCACTCTGGCCGAAGTACATGCCGTGACCGGCAGCAGTGAAAAGGCCGTCGAGGACAAGGGCGCGATGGTCGCGCCGAAGCAGAGCCTGGAGTTCGCCGCACCGGCGGGCACCGACCAGGTCCGCTTCATCACCATCAACGACTACGGCGGCCGGGTGGAACACACCATCCGCCTCGGCAGCACCGGGGGCTGAACGCGCCGCGCCGGCCTTGGGCCTGCGCATCCCGCCACCGCCGCTGTGCGGCGAATTGAAGGAATGTCAGTGTGATCGGAAACAGATTGACATTGTCGATCCATCAGGCGCTTTGCCTGTTGGTTGCTGGCGTGGCCTGCCCAGGATGGGCGCTGGCTGCCCCGGCCAATCTCGGCGAACAGGCGCTGATGGCGCAGAGTGGTGCGGCCAATGCGCGTGCACCGGAATCGGCCCAGTTCAACTCCAGCTTCCTGTCTGGCCAGGCCAAGCAGGTCGATCTGGCGGCCTTCAGCAACGGCAACCCGATGGTGGCCGGCAACTACCGTGTCGACGTCTACGTCAACGGTGCCTGGCAGGGCCGTCGCGATCTGCAGTTCAAGGCCGATGCGCAGGGCCGTGTCGACGCCTGCCTGCCGCTGCCGATGCTGGAAGAAATGGGCGTGGACAGCGAAGCCGTGCTGCTGCAGCAGGATCCGTCCGTGCCGACCGACAAGACCAGCTGCGTGCCGGTCCAGCAGCGCATGGCCAATGCCTATGGTGTCTATGACAGCGGCAACCTGCGCTACGACCTGAGCATCCCGCAGGTGTTCCTGCGCCGTGAGGCACGCGGCTACGTCAACCCGGCGCTGTGGGACCGCGGCATCAATGCCGGCTTCGTCGGCTACAGCTTCAATGCCATCGACAGCGACAGCCGTGTCGAAGGTGGCCAGCGCAACCGCAGTGCCTACCTCGGCCTCAACGCCGGCATGAACCTGGGTGGCTGGCAGTTCCGCCACGATTCGAACCTGACCTGGTCCGAGGGCGATGGCCGCCATTGGCAGAGCATCGCCACCTATGCGCAGCGCGGCATCCCGCAGGTGCGCGGCATGCTCACCATCGGTGAGGCCTACACCACCGGTGAACTGTTCGACTCGATCGGTTACCGCGGTGCCAGCCTGGCCAGCGACGACCGCATGCTGCCCGATTCGCTGCGCGGTTACGCGCCGGTCGTGCGCGGCATCGCCGAGACCAACGCACGCATCGAAGTACGCCAGAACGAGCAGCTGATCTACTCCTCCACCGTGTCGCCGGGCAGCTTCGTCATCGACGACCTGTACCCGACCGGCTACGGCGGCGACCTGGAAGTGAGCGTGATCGAGGCCGATGGCCGCCGCCGCGAATTCAAGGTTCCGTTCGGTTCGGTGCCGCAGATGCTGCGCGAAGGCGTGTCGCGTTACTCGCTGACCGCCGGCCAGGTGCGCAACAAGCTGCTGGCCGATGAGCCGTGGCTGGTGCAGGGCACCTACCAGCGCGGTATCGGCAACCAGCTGACGCTGTACGGCGGCAGTGCACTGAGCGACGGCTACCTGTCGCTGCTGTACGGCGTCGGCCTGTCCACGCCGGTTGGCGCGTTCGCCGCCGACGTCACCCACGCACGTACGACGTTCGACCACTACGGCAACCACACCGGTGCCAGCGTGCGCTTGAGCTACAGCAACATGATCGGCGAGACCGGGACCAACCTGACCCTGGCCGCCTACCGCTATTCGACCGAAGGCTTCTACAGCCTGCAGGACGCGCTGTATGGCCGTGATTCGGACAAGCGCGGCATCGATCCGACCACCCGTGGCCGTCAGCGCAGCCAGTTCCAGGTAACGCTGAACCAGCCGCTGGGCCGTCGCGGCGGCGCGCTGTACGTGACCGGCTCGGTGCGTGACTTCTACGACCGCCCCGGCACCTCCAAGCAGTATCAGGTGGGCTACAACAACGCCTGGCGTTCGGTGAACTACGGCTTCTCGGCGCTGCGCACCGAAGAGGGCGTGCTCGGCCGCTCCGACACCCAGTACCTGCTGTCGATGAGCGTGCCGCTGGGCCGTGGTTCGCATCCGGTGTCGTTCAGCGCCGACCTCGGCGTGCGCGAGCGCGGTGGCTACGACAACAGCCGCGTTGGCATCACCGGTTCGACCGGCATCGACAACAACTTCAGCTACGGTGTGGCGCTGTCCGACTCCCGCGAAGGTGGCACCACCGCGGTGGGCAGTGCGGAATACCGCAGCCGCTACAGCGCGTTGAACGCGACCTACAGCCACTCGCGCGATTTCCGCCAGGCGTCGGTCGGTGCCAACGGCAGCGTGGTCGTGCATCCGGGCGGCTTCACCTTCACCCCGCAGCGTGGCGACACCATGGTGCTGGTGGAAGCGCCGGGCGCACGCGATGCGATTGTCAGCAACGCCCCGGGCCTGCGCGTCGACGGCCGCGGCTACGCGGTGGTCCCGTACGTGTCGCCGTACCGCCTCAATACCGTCACCCTCGACCCGCAGGGCATGGCCCACGACGTCGAGCTGGAAAGCACCAGCCAGTCGATCGCGCCGTTCGCCGGAGCCATCAGCTACCTGCGCTTCGATACCCGCAAGGGCAACGCGCTGCTGATCCAGGTGCGCAACCCCGATGGCCGCACCATGCCGTTCGGTGCGCAGGTCAAGGACGAGCAGGGCCAGCCGGTGGGCATGGTCAGCCAGGGCGGCCGCCTGTACGTGCGCAGCGAGAAGAACCAGGGCCAGTTGCAGGTCGAGTGGGGCGCAGGTGCCGATCAGCGCTGCACCATTGATTACCAGGTACCGGCGGGCGCCGACGCGTCCAAGACCGGCTTCATCCCGCTGGAGGCAGCATGCCGATGATTTCTTCCCGTGGCCGCAAGGCATTGGCCGCGTTGGCCCTGCTGGGTGGCGTGCTGCTGGCGCAGCAGGCCAGTGCGGCCTGCCGCATCCAGATCAACGGCTTCGTTGCACAGGACGTGCAGATGGACATGGGTCAGATCGTGATCCTGCCCAGTACACCGGTGGGTGGCGTGATCAAGGAAATCAGCGTGCCGATCAACCAGCAGAACAGCGTTGCCCGCTGTGACTACTGGTATAGCGGCTACTCGACAGGCGAGTACGTCAACGCGCCGCAGAAGCGACCGGTGGCCGGCTTTGCCAACGTCTATGAGACCGGCGTGGCCGGTGTGGGCATCCGCCTGTTCCGCGACTCCGGCGCGATCCAGGCCTATTACCCACATACCATCAATTTCGCGGCCAACTCCACGATCTCGCTGATCGGTGGCCAGTTCCGCATCCAGCTGATCAAGACCGCCGCGCAGACCGGTTCGGGCGTGATCGCACCGAACGGTCGCTTCACCACCTACTACTTCGATGGTGATGGCCCCAGCCGCCCGGTGCTGACCTCCACCTTCAGGGGCTCGGGCACCACCGTGGTCAGCCCGACCTGTGAAGTGCAGGCCGGCAGCCGCAACATTGCTGTCGATTTCGGCAGCGTGCCCAACACCACCTTCACCGGTGTCGGTTCCAGGGCTGTCGATCGCGATTTCGAGATCCGCCTGAACTGCCAGGGCAGCAACGTTGCTGCCTACCAGAGCAAGATCGGCATCCGCCTGGATGCCGACCAGGACAGCTCGAACATGCCGGGCGTGCTGAAGCTCAGCGCGGCCACCAACAGTGCCACCCGCATCGGCATCCAGATGGTCCAGCGTGATGGCAGCACCGAGCGCGAAGTGCGTTTCGGCCAGACCGTCAACGTCGGTACCACCACGCCCGGCACCAGCACGATGACCTTGCCGCTGCGCGCGCGTTACGTGCAGACCCAGGCCGGCACGGTGGGTGCAGGTGTCGCAAACGGCCAGGCCACCTTCACCATCCAGTACGAGTAAGTCGGCCGCAGGCCGCGCCACTGCTGCGTTCCACCGCAACGTCGCCCGTTCCACGGGCGGCGTTGACTGCGTCTTGATCTTCCAACGATGAAGATCAATGCCACGACGCACGTACCATCATTCGAATGTGATGTACGTCGCGATTTTGGAGTTTCCTCATGAGGTGACCGTCTCCTGCCTGCGGGTGTTGGACGGGAACGCCGAAAGGATCCAGACGTGGCTACAGCTCCTGGCATTCCCTCGCGCCGACCTTTCGGAGCGCTGCGATGAAGGTCCTGTCGGTGTTCGGCACGCGACCGGAAGCGATCAAGATGGGGCCGCTGGTAAGGGCCTTGGCGGAGGCTGCGGACATCGAATCGGTGGTCTGTATCACCGGCCAGCACCGGGCGATGCTGGACCAGGTGATGTCGCTGTTCGCGATCACCGCCGACCATGACCTCGATGTCATGGTGCCCAACCAGACCCTCAATGGCCTGTGTTCCAAGCTGTTCGAACGGCTTGACGCGCTCTACACGCAGGTTCGTCCGGACCGGGTACTGGTGCACGGCGATACCACCACGGCGATGACCGCCGCACTGGCCGCGTTCCACCACCGCATTCCGATCGGTCACGTCGAGGCCGGCCTGCGCACCGGCGACATCAACCGGCCGTGGCCGGAGGAAATGAACCGGCGGGTGATCGATGTGGTCGGCCACCAGCTGTACGCGCCCACGCCCAGCTCGCGCGCCAACCTGGCCGGTGAACACCTGGGCGGGCAGATCCTGGTCACCGGCAATACCGTCATCGATGCCCTGCAGCAGACCGTAGAGCGGCTGGATGCCGACCCGGCGCTGCGTGCGCGGGCTGACGAACCCTTCCACATGCTTGACCCCGATCGTCGCCTGCTGCTGGTCACCGGCCACCGCCGTGAGAGCTTCGGGCAGGGCTTCGAGGACATCTGCCGTGCACTGGCCGAACTGGCGCGGCGGCCGGACCTGCAGGTGCTGTACCCGGTGCATCTCAACCCGAACGTGCAGGGCCCGGTCAACGCCCAC
This sequence comes from Stenotrophomonas sp. 96582_Sma, assembly GCF_056480905.1. Lineage (NCBI taxonomy): Bacteria > Pseudomonadati > Pseudomonadota > Gammaproteobacteria > Lysobacterales > Lysobacteraceae > Stenotrophomonas > Stenotrophomonas sp. 96582_Sma. The sequence continues at coordinate 636,126 of NZ_CM151122.1, forward strand.
CTCGGCCATCTCGACAACGTGCACCTGGTGCCGCCGCAGGACTACCTGCGCTTCGTGCGCCTGATGCAGCGCGCCGACGTCATCCTCACCGACTCCGGTGGCGTGCAGGAAGAAGCGCCTGCGCTGGCCAAGCCCGTGCTGGTCATGCGCGACGTCACCGAACGCCCGGAGGCGGTCGAGGCCGGTGTGGTGACGCTGGTCGGCACCACGCCCTCGCGCATTGTCGAGGCGGTCAACGCAGCACTGGCCCAACCACCGCAGCCGACCCACTTCGACCCCGATGCCAGTCCCTACGGCGATGGCCGTGCCAGCGCGCGCATCGTCGCCGCCCTGCGTGGCACGCCCCTTCCCGAATTCTCGCCCGGCCTCCGCAACAGCGGTGCCGCCCACCCCCATCCACGCGAAGTGACGCCATGACCCAGACCGGCCGCTCTCCCCTGTTTGCATCCGCCGCCGCGTTCGTCCTGTCGGGCGTGGTTGCCAGTGCCCATGCCGCCGACAGCGTCGCCGGCCAATTCGCCGAATGGAGCGGCGACAGCACGGTCAACCGGCAGATGACCCTGCGTGAACTCGGTTTCCGCCAGCCGCTGGTGCTTAGCGGGCAGGAGAGCCAGCGCGAGGTCTACCTGCCGGTGCCGGCCGGCGTCGCCACCCGCGATGCGCAGCTGCAGCTGGACGGGCGCTATGTGCGCGGCCACGCCGGGCGCACTTCCGGCCTGTGGTCGGTCGATGGCGATCCGATCGCCGCGCGCTCGATCACCGATGCGCAGGGCGACGCCAGCCAGCTGCTGGCCATTGATGGCGAACCTCGCCAGAACGGCTTCGTGCGGGTCGGCGTCGGCTGGTGGTCGATCGTCTCCGACTACCAATGTGCCGACCAGAGCGCGCCGGCCAACGTTTTGCGGCTGTCGCCGGACTCGCGTTTCAGCTACCGCTTCGACGGCCGCGCCGTGGACACCGTGGCCAAGGCCTGGGGCGCGCTGCCACCGCAGGTGCGCCTGCTGGTGGACGGCAAGGCGCTGCAGGCGCCCGCCTACGACGCCGCCTGGCGCATCGGTACCGCGTTGCAGGGCGGTGGCAAGCAGGTGCAGGTGGTGGCGCTGCCCAAGGTCGGTGACAGTGTCGACCTGGCCGGCATCAGCATCCCGGCCAGCCTGCAGGGCGTGCCAGCCTATGCCGCGCTGGCTGCGGGCGAGCGCACGCATGCGATCAAGGACCTGGCCGAAGTGGGGGCGCTGCTGTCGCTGCGTGACAGCGGACCCTTGGCCGCTGACGTGATGATCGGCAGCGATGCGCTGCGGGCCGGCGTACGCGCGGCACTGGACGCGCTGGCCGTACAGGTTGCGGCTACGGGTGCCGATGCGGGCGCTGCCTTCGCCGCGTGGCGCGGTACCGATATGGGCGGCCTGGAAAAGCCCACGGCCAACGCATCGGTCAGCGTGGTCGCCGTTGCTGGCCGTCCGACGCTGGTGGTCGACCCGGCGGCGGCGGGCAAGGTCGCCGGGTTGTTCGCCGAACAGTGGCGCAGCTATGCGCTGGGCCGCAGCCTGCAGGTCAGCGCGGCGGGAACACCGAAGCTGGACGGAGACCAGGTGCTGCTGAGCCGGCTCGGCAACATCGCCGGTACGATGGATGTGGTAACCCGCGCGGACCGCAGTGCCACCTTCGACCTCGGCACGCTGTCGGCCGATGGGCGCCTGCCCGAGGAAGTGGTGATCGATGTCTCGGCGGCGCCCAACGCCGCCGGGCAGGGCGCGGTGGCCACGATCCATTTCAACGATTACCTGCTGGGCGGTAAGGTGCTGTCGGCCAATGGCCAGCCGCAACGGCTGGTGGCCAAGGTGCCGGCCTACGCGCTGTCGGCGCGCAACGAGATCCGCGTCAGCTTCCTGCGCCAGCCGGCACGACCTTATTGCCACGATCCTGCCACCGCCTATCCGGTCTCGATCCTGCCCAGCAGCCACCTGACCCTGGCCAAGCGGTCGCTGGGCAGTGATTTCGTCGGCGCCAGCAGTCAGCTGTCGCGCGGCAACCAGGTGTTCGTGCCGGCCACGTGGCTGCAGGATGCACCGGCATCGCTGCGCAAGGTGATTGCGGTGGCCAGTGCAGTGGGTGCCTCGCCGGAGGCGTCGGAACTGAAGGTGGTCGATGCCGGTGCGGCGGTCAGCCCGGGTGCGCCGTGGCTGGCGTTCGGTGTGGCGCCATCGGGTGTCGATGTGGCCGGCCTGAAGGACGGTCATCTGCTGCTCGGCGGGGAGCCGCAGCCGCTGCTGGATGTCAGCGGGTTGGATCGTGCCGCGGTGGTGCAGGTCGGCACCGCCGGCGGACAGCTCGGCGTGCTGTACAGCGACCTGGGCGCACAGGCACCGCCGTTCGGCGCACCGTTCCGGCTGCTGCGCGGTGATCTCGCCGTGCTCGACGGCAGTGAGGCCGTGCGCGAATTCGACCGCCAGGATCCCTATGGCACGCGTATCGCGCAGGACGGCAATCCGCAATCGAAGTGGGAACGGCACATGGTCTGGTTGCTGCTGCTGGTCGGCGTGATCGTGTTCGCGCTGCTGGCCGCCCGCGTTACCCAGGTGCGCCGCCGCAAGTCCGCCAACACAGGGCACTGATCCACCGTGGACGGTCTGTTCTGGAACATCCAGCTGGCCAACTACTACGCTGCCCTGGAAACCACGGCGGCTGCGGTGGCCGTGCTGATCCTGATCTCCAGCCTCGATGACCTGTTCATCGATGTCTGGTACTGGGTGCGCGAGAGCTGGCGGGCGCTCACCATCAAGCGTCGCGAGGCGTACCGGCCACTGACCCAGGAAGACCTGCTGCAGCGGCCGCAACAGCCGCTGGCGATCATGGTGCCGGCGTGGATGGAGTACGACGTCATCGCGCAGATGGTGGAGAACATGATCAACGTACTCGACTACCGCGAGTACGTCGTGTTCGTCGGCACCTATCCCAACGACCAGCAGACCATCGACGAAGTGGAGCGCATGCGCCGCCGCTACAAGCGCCTGCGCCGCGTGGAAGTGCCGCATGACGGGCCGACCAGCAAGGCCGACTGCCTGAACTGGCTGATCCTGGCCATCTTCGATTACGAGAAACGCCACGACATCGAGTTCGCCGGGGTGATCCTGCACGACAGCGAGGACGTGCTGCACCCGATGGAACTGCGCTTCTACAACTACCTGCTGCCGCGCAAGGACATGATCCAGTTGCCGGTCACCTCGCTGGACCGCGAGTGGTACGAACTGGTGGCCGGCGTCTACATGGACGAGTTCGCCGAATGGCATGCCAAGGATCTGGTGGTGCGTGAAAGTGTTTCCGGCATGGTGCCGTCGGCGGGCGTCGGCACCTGCTTCTCGCGGCGCGCGCTGCTGGCACTGAGCGCGCAGACCGACAACCAGCCCTTCAACACCGACAGCCTCACCGAGGACTACGACGTCGGTGCGCGGCTGGCGGCGATGGGGATGCAGTCGATCTTCGCGCGCTTCCCGGTGCAGTTCCGCGTGCGTCGCCCGTCCTGGTTCGGCTGGGGCCCGGTACGCGAGCGCACCCAGCAAATGGCGCTGTGCGTGCGCGAGTACTTCCCCGACAACTTCCGCGCATCGTACCGGCAGAAGGCGCGGTGGGTGCTGGGCATCGGCCTGCAGAGCTGGGAGTCGCTGGGCTGGCGCGGCTCGCTGGCCACCAAGTACCTGCTGGCGCGCGACCGCAAGGGCATCATCACCTCGTTCGTCAGCATCATCGCCTACGTCATCTTCCTGCAGCTGCTGCTGTTCTGGCTGTTGAAGATGACCGGGCTGTGGACGATGCAGTTTCCCAGCGTGTTCCAGGCCGGTACCTGGCAGATGAACGTGGCGCTGCTGACCACGGCGGCGCTGGCCACCCGCGTCGTGCAGCGCTTCTACTTCGTCAACCGGCTGTATGGCTGGGAGCATGCGCTGATGTCGATCCCTCGCATGGTGGTCGGCAACATGATCAATTTCATGGCCACCGCGCGCGCGTGGAAGGTGTTCCTGGCCTACCTGCTGTTCGGCAAGCGCATGGTCTGGGACAAGACCATGCACGACTTCCCGGATGCGGCACAGCTGGTGCAGACCCGCAAGCAGCTCGGTGAGCTGTTGACCACCTGGCAGGCGGTGGAACCCGAACGCCTGCAGCAGGCGCTGGATCAGCAGCAGGCAGGCCGCCAGCAGCCGTTGGGCCGCATCCTGCTCACCCAGGGCTGGCTGGATGATGAAACGCTGGCCGAGGCGATCGCCTTCCAGGGCGACCTGCCACGCGCGGTCATCGACGTGGACTACCTGCGCGCCTGCCAGTTCCCGGTCAGTGCCGATGCCTGCGTGCAATGGCGCATGCTGCCGCTGCCACCGCGTGAGCAAGGCACCCTGCGGCTGGCCGTCGCCAGCCCATTGCCCGAAGAGGCGTTGGCGCTGCTGAAGCAGGAAACCCGCAGTGAGCACGTCGAACAGAGCATCGCCCGCGAAAGCGAAATCAACGCGGGCCTGCGCCTGATCGGCGGCGACCGGCAGTGGCACCTGGACAACGTGCCGCTGCTGGGCGACCTGCTGGTGGAAATGCGCCTGATCGACCACGCGCGCTTCGAGATCGCACTGGATGACTACATGCCGCAGCGCGACGGCCGCATCGGCGATTACCTGGTCAAGCAGGGCATCACCACCGAGGAGGCCGTGGCCCAGGCCATGCAGGAACAGCGCCGGCGTGCGGCCACGCTGCAGTCGCCGCCTCCAGGAGCCTTGCCGGCATGAAGACCACGCTGCTGTCCACCGTCATTGCTGTCGCGCTGGCTACAGCCACCGCACCGGTACTGGCACAGGCCGATGCGCCGCTGCCATTGTCCGGTGCGGCCTACCGCATCGCCGAACAGGCGTTTGCCGCCTATGAGCGTGGTGACTACCGAGCGGCGTACCAGCAGTCCACTGAAGCGATCCGGCTGCGCCCGGACGTGGTGCGGCTGCGCCTGCTGCAGATCTATGCGCTGCAGAAACTCGGGCGTGGTGCAGAAGCGCAGCAGCAGGCGCGGCGTGCGCTGGACGCGGGGATGAAGGATCCGGCCTTGCCGGCGCTGGCGGCTGCCACCGCTGCACGTAGCGCGGCAACCGGAGGCGAAGGTGCGCGCACGACATCCCCATCTCGTCCGGTCGGCAGCGCCGCACACCGCAGCAGGCAGCAGGCCTACGCGCTGGCCACCGAGGCGTACGCGGCCTATGACGCCGGGCGGATGGGAGAGGCGGCCAGCAAGGCCGAGCAGGCGTTCCGGAAGCAGCCGAAACAGGGCGCATGGGCCCTGCTATGGGTGGCAGCACTGGAGGCACAGCAACAGCCCGAACAGGCCGACGCCGCCATCGGCACCGCGCTGCAGCTGGGTGCACCGAATGCCGAGGCGCTGCGCACGCGGCGCGTGGCACTGGGTCGCCAACGCGCCCTGCTGCAGGCCCAGCAGGCCTATCAATCGCTGTCCGGAGGCGAGGATGCCGCCGCCATTGAGCAGGCACACGCTGCCGTGGAACTGGCCCCCGACGTGGCTTCATACCGGCTGCTATTGATCACCGCGCAGCTGCAGGGCGATCAGCTGGCCGACGCTGAGCACAGTGCTGATCAGGCATTGCAGGTAGATGCCAACGACCTCAATGCACGGGTCATGCGCGGTTACCTGCGCCAGCGCCAGGGCAGCACGTTGCGGGCCAATGAAGATTTCGACGCCGCACTCGCTGCGCCGGGGTCGACAACGCAGCAACACAACGTGCGTCTGCTGGCGGTGGATGCGGCGCTGGCCAGTGCCGACCGCACGCGCGCCGCGGCGCTGCTGGCACCCTTGCAGTCGGCATTGCCGACGGATGCGGGCGATGCACGCGCGCAGCAGTTGCTGCAGCAGGGCATCGAGCAACGCGCCCGGGCGATCCGTTCCAGTCGCGCGCTTCCCCGCATCAGCGCCCAGACCTACCCGGCACCCGTCCAGCATTGCCAGTCCGGTGATACCGGTAACGTCTGCGAGCTGACGCCGGCCGACCTGCAGGGCGATGGCGGTGCCGCACAGCGCGCCTACGCTGCCTACGCGCGCGAGGACTACGCCGATGCCATCGGTGAGGCGCGGCAGGCCGTGCAACTCGCACCGGACGACGCGAACCTGCAAGCCCTGCTGACCACCACGCTGGCAGCGGGCAACCGCGCACAGCAGGACGAAGCACGGCAGCGCCTGGATGCGGCACTGGCACAGCGTCCTGACGATGCGGAGGCGCTGATGCAGCGCGGCTACCTCAACCAGAAGGCGCACGAACCGGCGCAGGCACTGGCCGACTTCCGTGCCGCCGAGGCCACCGGCAAGGCACCGAAAAGCGTGGTGCTCGACCAGGCCTACGCCAGCGCAGCCAACGGCGATCATCCACAGGCGGTGACCCTGCTGCGTAGCGCCATCGACCGCGCCGACGTCGGTGAGCTGCCGCTGGATGAGCATCAGCGCTACAACGTGCGCAATGCCATCGCCAACTATTCACGCGAGTGGGGCGTGATCGCCTCGGCCGGTTTCCGGGGGGCGCGCCAGGCCGCAACCAATGTCGGCGGTGCGGCGATCAGTACGCCCGGCGATTCGGTGTTCAGTACGCTGGAGGCGTTCTGGCGGCCCCCGGCCTTCAACGACCAGCATGGCACGCTGGAGCTCTACGCACGCCTGCTCAACACGCTGTACGACGAGGGCGGCACCTACGAGTCGATCCGTGCGGTGGATCCGTGCACCGGCGAATCAACGCCGGATGCGCGTGCACGCGCCGAGCGCCTCAGTCATTCGCGCTCGACCACCGGCTGGCCGTCCACCATCGCCTCGTTCGGGTTGCGCTACGCGTTTGGCCAGACCGGTCTGAGCGCCGGCATCGAGCGCCGCCAGTTCCTCGGCAGCGCCACCCGCCAGGGCGAGGTCTACCCCGCATCGGCAGCGGTGCAGTGCCGCCTGCAGCTGGCCCTGAGCCGGCCACTGGAAGCCAGCACGCTGGCGCGCTACCGCTTGGCCAGCGGTTCCGGTGGATGGATGTCCTACCTGACCTACGGTTATTACCACGGCACCGATCTGCGCACCGATGTGAACCAGTGGTGGATGGTCAGTGGCTATGCGCAGGGGGGATATACCTGGGACGACAACGGTGCCACCTTCACCCTCGACGCGCTCGATGCCAACGGCACGCCGGTGCGGCGCCTTGGCGAGGCCAACGGGCGCCTGCATCGCGAACAGTGGTTCGCTGCCGGTGAACTGCGTGCCGGGCGCAGCTTCCGTTTCGGTGCCGGGCAGACGCACTGGGTGGTCACACCCTATGTCGTGGTTGGCGCCGATTGGCTGGACCAGCGCTCGCGCGTGCGCGACATCCGTTACCCGCTGTTCCCGGCGCAGTCGTTCGCGCTCAACGATACGCAGCGCAGCTGGTCCCTTGGCGCGGGCCCGGGCGTGGGCGTGCGCTACTGGTTTCGCGAGGACCACTACAACACACCGCGCTCCTACCTGGACCTGACCGTGCAGTACCGCTTCGCGATCGGCGGCGGTGATACGCAGCGCGCCAAGGGTCTGTTCGCCACCGCCATCCTCTACTACTGAGGCAGGCCCCAACGTCGTCGCAGCGCCGCGGCCTGCGGCGTGTCCTGGGTCAGCCATGGCTCCAGTGCATAGACCAGCACGTGCTGTGCGCCGCTGCCGCGTGCCCATGCCAACTGCCGCTGGACGCGCGCGGCATTGGCAGTTTCGCCCTTGAATCCGCTGCCGTCGGCAGGGCCGCCGGGCAGTTCGCGGAACAGTTCAACGATCGCATCGAAACCGATGCCGTGTGCGTGGAAATGATCGAGCAGCGGTTGCAGCTGCTGCACGTTGCCGACACCGGCCACCCCCACACCGTCCTGCACCATCGGCCGCACCGCCGCTTGGGCCAGCACGGCCTGCCACAGCGTGACCAGGTTGCCATCGGTCTGCAGGCGGCTGAAGTAGCAGGACATCGCGCAGTCGCCACCGCGTGCGCTGGCCGCCTGCACCAGCCCGTGCAGCCACTGCGCCAGCCAGTGCTGGCGGGCCGGATCGGCCCAGTGGTACTGCTCCAGCTCGTAGGGCAGGTACCAGCCCCCGAAGGCCGGCTGCTGCGCCCAGGGCGCCTGTGCCAACCAGCGGCGTGCCTGCGCCAGGCTGTCGGCCAGGAAGGCCTGCAGCGTGGCATCGTCGGCGCCGATGGCCTGCCACCAGCGTTGCTGGAAGGGCAGGCCGACGCGGATGCGGATGTCGTTCTCGCTGGCGGCGGTGAACAGTTGCTGCAGGCTGCCGTCGGGCAGTGACCAGTCGCCGTCGCTGCCACCGATGATGCCGGTCCACTGCAGCACCAGCTGCCGGCAGCCCAGCGTACGTGCAAGCTTCAAGGATCGCTGCCAGTCGGCCAGGTCCCACTGCAGGTGGCTGCGCCAGGGCTGCAGGAAGGTGCCATCGACCTGCACCGGCGGCGAGCAGCCGGGCAGGGTGGTCAGCGCAGCGGCCAGCGGTGCCACCACTGCCGCACGCAGCAGCCGGCGGCGCAACGGCGAGGACGGATCAGCAGGAAGGACTGGCGGCACCATGCCCGCATCATCCCAAAGCACCGTGCGCGGCAGGTGAACCACCGCCCGGTAGTGCCGGCCGCTGGCCGGCACCGCCCAACGCTTACTCCAACGCGTAGCGCAGGGTGAACAGCACCGCCACCAGCCACACCGCCGGATGCACTTCGCGCCAGCGGCCGGTACCGGCCTTCAGCGCGGCATAGGCGATGAAGCCGAACGCCAGGCCATTGGCGATGGAGTAGGTGAACGGCATCGCCAGCGCACACAGTGCGGCCGGCACCGATTCGGTCAGGTCGCTCCAGTCCACTTCCACCAGCTCACGCAGCATCAGCCCGGCCACGAACAGCAACGCCGGTGCGGTGGCATAGCTGGGCACCATCGCCGCCAGCGGCGAGAACAGCAGCGCGGCCAGGAACAGCGCCGATACCACCAGTGCGGTCAGGCCGGTGCGGCCGCCGACCTGCACGCCCGAGGCGCTTTCGGCAAAGGCCGTGGTGCTGCTGGTGCCGAGCATCGAACCGGCCACGATCGCGGTGCTGTCGGCCAGCAGCGCACGGCCGAAGCGCTTCTGCGCGCCCGGCAGCTTCAGCAGGCCGGCGCGGCCGACCACGCCATACAGGGTGCCGGTGGCATCGAACACTTCCACCAGCACGAACACCAGCACCACCTGCAGCAGCACCGCGATCGGCGCACCGCCGTCATGGTGCAGCAGGCCCGGCAGGTCCAGCTGCAGGAAGGTGGGTGCCAGGCTCGGCGGCAGCGAGACCAGACCCTGGTACTGCACGTCGCCCAGCGCCCAACCGGCGCCGGTCACCGCCAGGATGCCGATCAGGATCGCGCCACGGATGCGACGCGCTTCCAGCACCGCGATCAGCAGGAAACCGGCCAGCGCCAGCAGCGGCGGCGCCGTGTTCAACGGGCCCAGCGCCACCAGCGTGTCTTCATTGCCGACGATCACGCCGGACTTCTGCAGCGCGATGATCGCCAGGAACAGGCCGATGCCGGCCACGATGGCCGAGCGCAGCGACGAAGGAATGCCCGACACCAGCCATGCACGCACACCGGTCAGCGACAGCACCAGGAACACCAGGCCGGAGATGAACACCGCTCCCAGTGCCTGCTGCCACGGCAGGCCGGCAGCGCCGACCACGGTGAAGGCGAAGAACGCGTTCAGGCCCATGCCGGGCGCCATGCCGACCGGGAAGTTGGCGGCCAGCGCCATCACCGCCGAACCCAGTGCAGCAGCCAGGCAGGTGGCCACGAACACCGCGCCCGCATCCATGCCGGTGGTGCCAAGGATCTCGGGATTGACGAAGACGATGTAGGACATCGTCAGGAAGGTGGTGACACCGGCCAGCAGCTCGGTGCGCACGGTGGTGCCGTGCTGCTGCAGCTGGAACAGGCGTTCGAACAGGGACATGGGGGAATCTCGCGACAATAATGCGTCACGACCAACGGTCGTGACCTACCCGAATGCAGAACGTGGGTGCCGACCGTTGGTCGGTACGCTTCACAGCGTCACCACCAACGGTGGTGACCTACCGAAATGAGAAAGGCCGCGCGAGCGCGGCCTTTCCTGTTGCCTTACTTCAGCGCCTTGAAGCGCAGGCGCTTCGGCGCGGCGTCGTCGCCCATGCGGCGGCGCTTGTCTTCTTCGTACTCGCGGTAGTTGCCCTGGAAGAACTCCACGTGCGAGTCGCCTTCGAACGCCAGGATGTGGGTCGCGATGCGATCCAGGAACCAGCGGTCATGCGAAATGACGAAGGTGTTGCCCGGGAACTCCAGCAGCGCATCTTCCAGCGCACGCAGGGTTTCGATGTCCAGGTCGTTGGACGGTTCGTCTAGCAGCAGCACGTTGCCACCCTGCAGCAGGGTCTTGGCCATGTGCAGGCGGCCACGCTCACCACCGGACAGCGAACCGACCATCTTCTGCTGGTCCTGGCCCTTGAAGTTGAAGCGGCCGATGTAGGCGCGCGACTGGATCTCGATGCCGTTGATGTTGAGGATGTCCAGGCCGCCAGCGATTTCCTGGAAGACGTTGTGGTTGCCTTCCAGCGCGTCGCGGCTCTGGTCCACGTAGGACAGCTTCACGGTCGGGCCGACCACGATCTCGCCGGTATCCGGCTTTTCCTGGCCGGTGATCATCTTGAACAGGGTCGACTTACCGGCACCGTTCGGGCCGATGATGCCGACGATGGCGCCGGCCGGCACCAGGAAGCTCAGGTTGTCGAACAGCAGGCGGTCGCCGAACTTCTTGGAGACGTTCTTGAACTCCATCACCGCATTGCCCAGGCGCTCGCCCGGCGGGATGAAGATTTCATTGGTCTCGTTGCGCTTCTGGTAATCGACCGACTGCAGCTCTTCCAGGCGGGCCAGACGGGCCTTGCCCTTGGTGCGGCCGCCCTTGGCGTTCTGGCGCGACCATTCCAGTTCCTTCTGGATCGCCTTCTGGCGAGCCTTTTCCTGGTTGTCTTCCTGCTTCAGGCGCTCATCCTTCTGGGTCAGCCAGTCGGTGTAGTTGCCCTTCCACGGAATGCCGCGGCCGCGGTCCAGTTCCAGGATCCACTCGGCGGCGTTGTCCAGGAAGTAGCGATCGTGGGTAACGGCCACCACGGTGCCGGTGTAGCGCGCCAGGAACTGTTCCAGCCATTCCACCGACTCGGCGTCGAGGTGGTTGGTCGGTTCGTCGAGCAGCAGCATGTCCGGCTTCTGCAACAGCAGGCGGCACAGCGCCACGCGGCGCTTTTCACCACCGGACAGCTTGCCGACCACGGCATCCCACGGCGGCAGGCGCAGCGCATCGGCGGCCACGTCCAGCTGGTTCTCCAGGGTGTGCGCGTCGCCAGCGGCCAGGATCGCCTCCAGGCGCTCCTGTTCCTTGGCCAGCGCGTCGAAGTCGGCGCCTTCCTCGGCGTAGGCCAGGTACACCGCGTCCAGCGCGGCCTGGGCCTGCAGCACTTCGCCCACGCCTTCCTCGACCGCTTCACGCACGGTCTTGGTCGGGTCCAGTTCCGGTTCCTGCGCCAGGTAGCCGACCTTGATGCCCGGCTGCGGGCGGGCTTCGCCCTCGAAATCGGTGTCCACGCCGGCCATGATCTTCAGCACGGTGGACTTGCCGGCGCCGTTCAGGCCCAGCAGGCCGATCTTCGCGCCCGGGAAGAAGGACAGCGAGATGTCCTTGATGATCTGCCGCTTGGGCGGGACCACCTTGGACACGCGGTTCATGGTGTAGATGTATTGCGAGGACATGCGGTCTCCGTAGGCGCGGCCCTGCGCCCGATCCGTCACGGGAACATCCCGTTGCGGCAGCGGGCACAGACTGAAATGGAATACCGCCAATTATAGCCGGAACCGGTTCCGGGCCGCGCCCGGGCAGTGGCGCCGGGCTGGCCGCGGCCTGAATACCCGGTCACAGTCCTGTAGCGGGAAGCGTTTCCAGCCGGAAACGGTTCAGATCGGATGCGCAATATGGGTTCACCACCCACCCGAGCAGAGGTCTGACATGCGCATCAATCGAGTAATGGCCGGCGCCGTGGCCCCGGCCTTCGCCGACAACGACCACCGCCGCGACCATGATCGCCGCGAGTGGCGCGAGGACCGCCGCGAGTGGCGCCAGGATCGCCGTGACTGGGAGCGCGACCGCCGCGAGGCCCGGCGCGACTACCGCCAGGATCGCCGCGAGTGGCACCGCGACCATGACCGCTACTACCGCCCGGCACCGCCGCGTGTGGTGTACCGCCCGGCCTATGGCCCGGGCTACGGCTGGAAGGTCGGCCATCGCTACCGCGACTACTACCGTGGCCCGGTCTATGTGGTGAACGACTACCCGCGCTATCACCTGCGTCGCCCGCCGTATGGTCACCACTGGATCCGCGATGACCGCGGCAACATGCTGCTGGTGGCCATCGCCACCGGTGTGATCGCCCAGTACGTGCTCAGCAGCCGCTGAGTCCGCAGCCACCTCCACGCATGGCGTGGATCTACCGGTACGCCGGTACAGCGCACTCGAAACCATACGGGGCCGGATTCCTTCGGGGATGCCGGCCCCGTCCGTTTCGGCCCCGGCAGGCCCGGTGCGGAGCTACAATCGGGGGCTGAGCCGTACCCCTTTTCCCTGCCTGCTGGAGTACCCGATGTTCCCGCGTGACGTCCGCATCGAATCCTACGATCCCGAACTGGCCAAGGCCATCGCCGCTGAAACCCAGCGCCAGGAAGACCACGTCGAGCTGATCGCCAGCGAGAACTACACCAGCCCGGCGGTGATGGAAGCGCAGGGCAGCCAGCTGACCAACAAGTACGCCGAAGGCTACCCGGGCAAGCGCTACTACGGTGGTTGCGAATACGTGGACATCGCCGAGCAGCTGGCGATCGATCGCCTGAAGCAGCTGTTCGGCGCCGACTACGCCAACGTGCAGCCGCACAGCGGCTCGCAGGCCAACCAGGCCGTGTACTTCGCTCTGCTGCAGCCGGGTGACACCATCCTCGGCATGAGCCTGGCCCACGGCGGCCACCTCACCCACGGTGCCAAGGTCAATGCCTCGGGCAAGCTGTTCAACGCCGTGCAGTACGGTGTGAACGACCAGGGCCTGATCGATTACGACGAAGTCGAGCGCCTGGCCCTGGAGCACAAGCCGAAGATGGTCGTGGCTGGCTTCTCGGCCTACTCGCAGGTGATCGACTGGGCGCGCTTCCGCGCCATCGCCGACAAGGTCGGTGCCTACCTGTTCGTGGACATGGCCCACGTTGCCGGCCTGGTTGCCGCTGGCGTCTACCCGAGCCCGCTGGAACACGCGCACGTGGTCACCTCGACCACCCACAAGACCCTGCGCGGCCCGCGCGGCGGCATCATCGTCGCCAAGGGCGCCGACGAAGACCTGGTCAAGAAGCTGCAGTCGATCGTGTTCCCGGGCATCCAGGGTGGTCCGCTGATGCACGTCATCGCCGGCAAGGCCGTGGCCTTCAAGGAAGCGCTGGAACCGGGCTTCAAGGCCTACCAGCAGCAGGTGGTGAAGAACGCCCAGGCGATGGCCAACACGCTGATCGCGCGCGGCTACAAGATCGTCTCCGGTGGCACCCAGAACCACCTGATGCTGGTCGACATGATCGGCAAGGACGTGTCCGGCAAGGACGCGGAAGCCGCGCTGGGCAAGGCCCACATCACCGTCAACAAGAACTCGGTGCCGAACGACCCGCGTTCGCCGTTCGTGACCTCGGGCCTGCGCCTGGGCACCCCGGCGGTGACCACCCGTGGTTACGTCGAACAGGATTGCGTGGACCTGGCCAACTGGATCGCCGACGTGCTCGACGCACCGAACGATGACGCCGTCATCGCCCGCGTGCGCGACGCCGTCAGCGCGCAGTGCCGCAAGTACCCGGTCTACGGCTGATCGCAGCAGGGGTCGGATCCCTTCCTGCCGGGAAGGGCTCCGACACCGGTATGGGAGTAACCGCGCATGGATGAGCGCCACCTCAAGTACCTCTACGCCGCGCTGGCGGTGCTGTTCGGCCTGCCCAGCCTGGCGATGGGCGGCGCGGCGGCGACGATGCTGCTGCTGATGGGGCTGGGCCAGTTTGGTCATGGCACGCTGGCCTCGGTGACGGTGATGCCGCTGTGGGGCCTGGCCGGCATTGCCGGCTGCCTGGCCTGGTTGTGGCTCAGCGCGGGTTTTCTGTTGCAGGGGCGTGCCGGGCTGCACGTGCACCGCCTCTGGTGGTGGATGCTGCTGGCGGGCGGTCTCGCCGCCTTGCCCCCGCTGGGGCTGGCGCTGTGGTGGGGCATCGCCGTGCACGGCGAAGGCCTCGGCTTGTTGCTGCTGGGCCCGTCGATGCTGGTGCCGGCTGCGATGCTGGTGTGGATCAAACGCCGCGGATGATGCGGCCCAGGGAAGGAAACCGAACGCATGGATGAGCGTCTGCACAAACGCTGGATGGCCATTGCCGGCCTGTTGGTGGGCCTGCCCACGGTGGCCGCCGGAGGCACGGGTGCCGTGCTGGGTCTGATGGTCGTATGGGATGGCAAGTACCTGACCGGTGACGAGTACAGGATCCTGCTGCTGTGGTCGTCGGCCGGGATCATCGGCCTGCTGTCGTGGTTGTGGCTGAGCGGCCTGTTCCTGTGGCGCGGTGTCAGCGGCCTGCGCCAATCGCCGGTTGTCGCCTGGGTCGGCCTGGCGCTGGGGACCCTGGCCGCGCTGGGCGTGGTTGGCGCCACGCTGTACTTCACCTTCAAGCACGGGGAGATCTCGACCCTGGCCTTCCTCGGGTTCGGCCCGCCGTTGCTGGTGATGGCAGGGCATCTGGCGTGGCTGCGTTGGGCGCCCGCGGCCTCGGCGCCGCCGGCACCCGGTTGAACGCGCAGCCGTGACCGCGCTGGCGGCTCTGTTCGGCCGAAATGCAGGCACTTCCGCGCAGACAGCATTTGCTGCGGGGCCCTTTCTCAGGTACCTTTGCGACGCTGCCATGACCGTGGCAATAGGTACTTTCCTGAGCCAGGCGTTCCATGCACTGCCCCTTCTGCCAACATGCCGATACCCGGGTCATCGACTCGCGCGTCTCCGAAGACGGCGCGACGATCCGTCGTCGGCGTGAATGCGAAGCCTGTGGCGAGCGCTTCAGCACCATGGAAACGGTGGAGTTGAAACTGCCCGCCATCGTCAAGAGCGATGGCACCCGTGAAGCATTCGACCAGCGCAAGGTCCGCGCTGGCTTCGACCGCGCGCTGCAGAAGCGTGCGGTGGCCGAAGACAAGATCGAAGCGGCGGTACGCGCCGTGGTCCACCAGCTGCGCATCAGCGGCGAGCGCGAAGTGCCCTCGATCAAGGTCGGTGAGTTCGTCATGAACGAACTGCGCAAGCTCGACCATGTCGGCTATGTGCGCTTCGCGTCGGTCTACCGCAGCTTCGAGGACGTGGCCGATTTCCGCGAGGAGATCGAGAAGCTTGAACGCGACCTGCCCTCCAGTACCGAACAGCTGCAGCTGCTGGGCGACGTGATCGCCCTGACCAAGAAGAAGAAGGGCTGACGCCCCGGTAGATGCCAACCTTGGTTGGCACAGATATCTGCTTCGGTGGGTGCCAACCTTGGTTGGCACAGTGGCGCCCATCCACGCATGGCGTGGATCTACACCGGCACCAACGGCGCTACCATGGCCGCATGACCACCCCGTTCTCCGTTCTCGACCACCTGCACATGGCCAACGCACTGCGTCTGGCCGAGCGTGCCGCCTACACCACCCGCCCCAACCCGATGGTCGGCTGCGTCATCGCCCTTGGCGAACGCGTGGTCGGGCAGGGCTGGCACCAGCGCGCCGGTGGACCGCACGCCGAAGTGTTCGCGCTGCGCGAGGCAGGAAGCGAGGCGCGCGGTGCCACCGCCTACGTCACCCTGGAGCCTTGTGCGCACTACGGGCGCACACCGCCGTGTGCGCTGGCCCTGATTGAAGCGGGCGTGTCGCGTGTGGTTGCCGCGATGCGCGATCCGTTCCCGAAGGTCGATGGTGGTGGCTTCGATCTGCTGCGCAATGCGGGCATCGAAGTCGCCGAAGGGCTGATGGCGACGCAGGCACGTGAGCTCAACAAGGGCTTCCTGTCGCGTGTGGAGCGCAACCGGCCGTGGCTGCGGGTGAAGCTGGCGGCCAGCCTCGACGGTCGCACCGCGATGGCCGACGGTAGCTCCAAATGGATCACCGGCCCGGCCGCGCGCGAAGACGTGCAGCACTGGCGCGCGCGCGCAGGTGCGATCCTGACCGGCGCCGAAACCGTGCTGGCCGACGACCCGATGCTGACCGTGCGCCTGGCTGATGCCGAGGTGATGCCGCCACTGCGCGTAGTGCTGGATTCGCGCCTGCGCTCACTGGAGTGCAGCCGTGTGCGCGAGGGTGGGGCACCGACGCTGTACCTGCACGATGCTGCAGTGAGTGCACCGGATGCGGCTGACGCAGAATTTGCCAGCGTGCCCAGTGTTGACGGCCGTCTCGATCTTGGCGCGGTGCTGGCATTGCTGGCCGAGCGCGGCATCAACGAAGTGCATACCGAAGCCGGCGCGACGCTGGCCGGTACCTTGCTGCGCGGCGGCTGGGTGGACGAACTGCTGCTGTATCAGGCGCCCACGCTGCTGGGCGACAACGGCCGCCCGCTGCTGGCTGGCCTCGGCATCGATGCCATGGACCAGCAGCGTCGCCTGCGTGTGGTTGACCAGCGTCAGGTCGGTGAGGACATCAGGCTGCTGCTGCGCCCGTGAGGCAATGACGCGAAGCAGGGGCGACGCCCTTGTCGTCAGGCATCCTCGTCGTCTTCTTCGCCGACCGGGCACTGGCCCTTCCATTGCTGCTTCCACAGCGCATGCAGGTTGCGGCAGTACGCGCCCAGTGCCTCGCCCGGCAGTTTCTTCGCCTTCAATCGCAGCTGGTGACGGGTAAAGCCGTCGTCGTACTCATGGGGCAACACCAACACGGCACACTGATCGTGGTACATCAGGAACGCGTGACAGTCGTCGTCTTCGCTCATCCACGCATCCAGCTGCCGGTCGCTCAGCAGGGTTGACTCGAAGGCAACCGCTGGGATGACCGAGAAGGTCGTAATCCTGGACTTGGGAGCTTTGGCTTGCCCGCACGCCACAAGCGCCAGCAGCGTCAGCAACATGACCATGGTCGACGTCGTGCGGTGTTTCATGCGGTTGCCCCGATGGAAGAGGGCAACAGCATTGACCATGCAGGCCACGCAGGGCCATGCAACGGTTCTGAAAGTGCGGCCGCCCTCGTCGTCGGCGACAATGAGCCGAGCGTGGGCTCGGCTCTACACGCGGCTCACGCGCACTCGTCGGTCCACATCATCTCGGCGATCGGGCGCAGTGCCTTGCACTCCTGCGTCATCTCATCGGCCGACTGCACCTGTGCCTTGGCCTTCAGCTCCTCGGCCATGGCGTCCACGCCGCTGATCTGGTCCGGTGCGATCTTCGCCACGCAGGCACGATGCTGCTGCAGCAACAGGTCGCAGCCCGGTACGCCGGTCACCTTCGGCGCGTTGGCCGCCTGCGCGTCCTGCATCCAGTCCTCGAACGGTGCCAGCGCACCGGCCAAGGTGCCCACCAGGTCATCGAAGTTGCCGCTGTACCAGTAGCCGTTGTCCTTGGCCGGGTACAGGGTGAAGGTGCCGCTGACCGGCACGCGCGCGCCACTCTGCAGCGCCTGGGTGTAGGCATCGGTGAACTGCTTGCGCGAGGCCGGGCTGGCATCGGATGCGAGGCTGGCGGCGAACAGCGGGCGCACCTTGCCCAGGTCGGGCAGCTGGCAGCTGTAGGTGATCCGCGCCAGCTTCTGGTCTTCAACGTATTCGTTATCTTCGATCACGCTCTTGGTCGCGCGGCACTTCGAATCACGCAGCGCCTTGGCATACAGCGCTTCGGTGGCTGCAGCGTCTACCTTGGCGCCGGTGCTGGCCAGTACGGTCTGCCAGGGTTCGGCCAATGCCTTGGCCAGCGCACCCGGGTTCGGGGTCACAGCGTCCTGGCCTTCGAATGCCGGTTTCAGTGCGTCGTTGAGCGCGCGCGTGGCGGTCGCGTCGTCTTCCAGCAGGGTGCGTGCATACAGGTCGAACGCCTGTTCGGGCGACAGCGTGGCCGGGGCGGCCGTGGCGATCAGCGGGGCGCACAGCAGCATGCTGGCCAGCAGAGTACGGGTGGGGGTCTTCATGACGGTGTTTTCCTGTTCCAGAGGCGCGCAAGCCTAGCGCATCTGCGTGGACTTTCGATGGCGCGATGGGGTCACGAGGTCGTGTATGCCGGCCAAAAAAACGGGCCCCTTGCGGGGCCCGTTCGATCGCACGACGAGGAGCGATCGTTGGATCAGAAGCTGGCGCGGACGCCGGCCGAGTACTGGGTGACGTCGCGGTAGCCGGAGATCTCGCCCACCAGACCCCAGGTCCTAGTGAAGTTGATCTGGCCACCGATGGTGCCGACCCAGGTGCCCTTGTAGTTGTTGCCGCCGTCCATGTAACCGGCCTTGGCCCAGGCTTCGGTCATGCGCGACGGCTTGCCGCGGATGCCCATGGTGGCGCGGGCCAGGTTGGTGTGGTCCTTGTAGCGGTCGCTGTAGCCGTCATAACGATCGGTCAGCTCAGCGTTCTGGCGCACCCAGGCGATGTCGGCGGTGAAGTCGACGCGGTCGGTCCACGGCATGTGGTAGCCGATGCCCAGCTCCGGCTGATTCAGTTCAACCTTCAGCGAACCGTCGCTGTAGTGATAGGTCTTGCTGGTGCGCGACCAGCCACCGAACACGTAGACCTGTTCGGCGATGGCCACAGAGCCACGCAGGTAGCCGCCGTCGACCTTCGGGTCGTCCAGTGCGTTGTCGTCAACCTTGACCTGCGTCCAACCGCCTTCAACGTAGGTGTAGCTCAGGGCGTCGGCCGAAGCCGAGAGCGGGGCGGCGGCCAGCAGGGCGGCCACGATCAGCATCTTGCGCATGGGAATTCCTGTGAATTTCAGTCCTTTGGCGGGCCTGCCCAGCGGGCTGCCCGTGGCGACCTCATGTCGTCCGGGGCAGAATTTTAATGAAAGTTTTACAAATTGCGAGCGACGGCCGTCACAGCTGTGGCATCCGACCCCGTTCAGCACGGGCTGGTACACTAGCCACGCCGGTTCGCCGGTACACAAACGTCTTCAGGGCGGGGTGCAATTCCCCACCGGCGGTAGGTGCGCAAGCACGAGCCCGCGAGCGCCCCGGCCCACGGCCGGGGGTCAGCAGATCCGGTCCAATGCCGGAGCCGACGGTCATAGTCCGGATGAAAGAAGACGGTGCCACAGGGCTCATGCCCTGCGTGCGCCTGTTTGCCTTGCGGCGTTTTTCGCTCACTTTTCGCGGAGAACGTTACTTGTTTACTGGAATCATCGAAGGCGTCGGCCGTCTGGCCGCACGCGAATCCATCGGCGGCGATGTCCGCTTCACCTTCAATGTCGGGAATCTGCCGTTCGACAACGTGCAGATGGGCGAGAGCATTGCCATCAACGGCGTCTGCCTCACCGTCATCGCATTCGACGCCAGCAGCTTCCAGGCTGACGCGTCCACCGAGACCCTGGGCCTGACCACGCTCGGCCAGCTGTCCGAAGGGGCGGTCATCAACCTTGAACGCGCCATGCGCCCGACCGACCGCCTCGGCGGCCATCTGGTCAGCGGCCACGTCGACGGCCTCGGCCAGGTGCTGTCCATCCACGAAGACGCGCGTGCCCAGCGTTGGCGATTCGCAGCGCCGGCCTCGCTGCGCCGCTACATCGCCAAGAAGGGCTCGATCTGCGTGGACGGCGTCAGCCTCACCGTCAACGAAGTGGACGATGAAGGTTTTGAAGTCGCCCTGATCCCGCACACGGTGGCCAACACCGCCTTCTCCGCCGCAGGCGTGGGCAGTGCGGTCAACCTTGAAATCGACCTGGTGGCCCGATACGTGGAGCGCCTGATCAGTGTGCCGGCCAACGGTCAGCACCCGCATGGAGATGCAGCATGAATTTCGCCCCGATTCCGGAGATCCTGGAAGACATCCGCCTGGGCCGCATGGTCGTCATCGTCGATGACGAAGACCGCGAGAACGAAGGCGATCTGATCATGGCCGCCGAGCTGGTCAAGGCCAGCGACATCAACTTCATGGTCACCCATGGCCGTGGCCTGGTGTGCCTGCCGCTGAACCGCACCCGCGCCGCCGATCTCGGCCTGGCGCCGATGGTGCAGGCCAATACCGCGCAGTTCCAGACCAATTTCACGGTCAGCATCGAGGCCGCCGAGGGCGTCACCACCGGCATCTCGGCGCATGACCGCGCGCATACCATCCGCACCGCGGTGAAGCCCAACGCCAAGCCGTCGGACCTGCACCAGCCGGGCCACATCTTCCCGCTGATCGCTCAGCCGGGCGGCGTGCTGACCCGCGCCGGCCACACCGAGGCGGCCGTGGACATGGCCATGCTGGCCGGGCTGGAACCGGCCGGCGTGCTGGTGGAGATCCTGAACCCGGATGGCAGCATGGCACGCCGCCCGGAACTGGAAGTGTTCGCCCGCGAGCACGGTCTGAAGATGGGCTCCATCGCCGACCTGATCGCCTACCGCCTGGCCACCGAAAAGACCGTCGAGCGTGTGGACGAGCGCGAGATCGAGACCGAGTTCGGCCCGTTCAAGCTGGTCACCTACCGCGATCGCATCGCCCACGACGTGCATTTCGCCCTGGTGCGCGGCACCCCGGATGCCGAAACGCCGACCCTGGTGCGCGTGCAGGTGGAAAACCCGCTGGCCGACCTGCTGCACTGGCGCCGCGATGACTTCGGCGTGGCCGCCACCGATGCCCTGCGCGCGATCGATGCCGAAGGCGCCGGCGTGATGGTGGTGCTGTCGGCCCCGCGCGACGGCGAGGCCCTGCTGGCCCGCCTGCGCCAGCAGCCGGCGCCGGTGGTACCGGGCAAGGACAAGGACGTGAGCCAGTGGCGCCGCAATGGTGCTGGCGCACAGATCCTGTCCGACCTGGGCCTGGGCAAGCTGCGCGTACTGGGCACCCCGCGCCGCCAGATCGGCCTGGCCGGGTACGGCCTGGAAGTGGTGGAGACGGTGACCCTGTAAGGGGTAGTGCCGGCCGTTGGCCGGCAACCGCAGTCCCCGTGATTGCCGGCCAGCGGCCGGCACTACCGGTGGGTGGCGACCCCGTGCCACCGGTGGGTGCCGACCGTTGGTCGGCACGCCCCGGGCCCCCATCGGCCACGACCGGGGCCCATCCACGCTAGAATTACCCCCTTATCGAGTCCCCCAAGCCGCATATGAGCCACTTCGAAGGCGATCTTCGCACTCCCGAATCGGCGCGCTTCGCCATCCTGGCCAGCCGCTGGAATGCCCGCATCACCGACACGCTGGTCGCTGGCGCCCGCCAGAGCCTGGCTGGCAACGGCATCACCGAAGCCAACATCGACGTGATCCGCGTGCCGGGTGCCTGGGAACTGCCGCTGGTGGCCGCGCGCCTGGCCGCCGCCCACGAACACGCCGCCATCCTTACCCTGGGCTGCGTGATCCGTGGCGATACCCGCCACTACGAGCACGTGGCCGATCGCTGCGCCGAAGGCCTGATGCGCGTGCAGCTGGACTTCGGCGTGCCGGTGCTGAACGGCGTGCTGGCGGTGGAACGCGTTGAAGACGCCGAGGCCCGCGCAGGCGGCAGCCACGGCAACAAGGGCGAGGAAGTCGCACTCGCCGCATTGGAAATGGTCAATCTTCTGGAGCAGCTGCCATGAACAAGAACACCCAGGGCAAGCCCTCCGGTAAACCCGTCCGCCGTGATGGCGTCGATCCGGTGCTGCGCTCGCGCGCCCGCCGTCGTGCTGTGCAGGCCATCTACGCCTGGCAGATCTCCGGCGGCAACGCCCAGTCGCTGATCGCCCAGTTCGCCCACGAGCAGGCCCGCGAAATCGCCGACCTGGCGTACTTCGAGGCGCTGCTGCACGGCGTGCTCGACAACCGCCGCGACATCGACGAAGCGCTCGGCCCGTACCTGGACCGTGGCATCGAAGAAGTGGACGCGATCGAACGCGCGGTGCTGCGCCTGGCGGCGTACGAGCTGCGCTACCGCTTGGACGTGCCGTACCGCGTGGTGATCAACGAGGCCATCGAATCGGCCAAGCGCTTCGGTTCCGAACATGGTCATACCTACGTCAACGGCGTGCTGGATCGTGCCGCCGTGGAATGGCGCAAGGTCGAATCGGGTCACTGACCCACCTGTGGTAGTGCCGGCCGCTGGCCGGCAGCTGCAGGGATCCTGAGGTTGCCGGCCAGCGGCCGGCACTACCGCCCACCGCGCACTGCGCGGCACGTACAACAGCGGGAACGCCCCATGTCCCTGGCCGAATTCGCCCTCATTGACCGCATCCGCGCCCGTACCCTCGAGCGCGACGACATCCTGCTCGGCATCGGCGACGACGCTGCGCTGCTGCAGCCGCGTGCCAATGAGCAACTGGTGGTCACTGCCGACACGCTCAACAGCGGCGTGCACTTCCCGGCGGAAACTCCGGCCTTCGACATCGGCTGGAAGACCCTGGCGGTCAACCTGTCGGACCTGGCTGCGATGGGCGCGCGCCCGGCGTGGTGCACGCTGGCGTTGTCGCTGCCGGAAGCCTCTGAAGACTGGATCGATGCGTTCGCCGATGGCTTTTTCGCCCTGGCCGATCAGCACGACATCGCGTTGATCGGCGGTGACACCACGCGTGGTCCGTTGTCGCTGTCGGTGACCGCGATGGGCCAGGTGGGACGTGGCCAGGCGCTGCGTCGCGACCGCGCGCAGGTGGGCGATGACATCTGGGTGAGCGGCACGCTCGGCGATGCCGCTGGCGCGCTGCGCCTGTGGCAGCAAGCTGCGCTGAGCATCGCCACCGCCACGCTGCTGGCCGACTACGAAAGCCTGCGCCTGCGTCTGCTGCGGCCGACGCCGCGTGTGACCCTGGGCCTGCGCCTGCGTGCGTTCGCACACGCGGCGGTGGATGTGTCCGATGGCCTGCTGGCCGATCTGGGTCACATCACCACGCGCAGCAACGTGGCCGCACATGTCGATGCCGATTCGTTGCCGATCTCCCACGCGCTGCGTGAGCTGCTCGGCCGCGATGGCGCGCGCGACTGCGCACTGCGCGGTGGCGACGACTACGAACTGTGCTTCACCGCCGCCGCCGACCAGCGCGACGCGCTGCACTACCTGGCCGAATCGCTGG
Organism: Stenotrophomonas sp. 96582_Sma; assembly: GCF_056480905.1. Taxonomy (NCBI): domain Bacteria; kingdom Pseudomonadati; phylum Pseudomonadota; class Gammaproteobacteria; order Lysobacterales; family Lysobacteraceae; genus Stenotrophomonas; species Stenotrophomonas sp. 96582_Sma. The sequence continues at coordinate 659,421 of NZ_CM151122.1, forward strand.
ACGTGCCGCTCACCCGTATTGGTCGTACTGCCGAAGGGCAGGGCGTACACGTGGATGGCGAAGCCGCCGACGGTGGATACCAGCACTTCGTCTGATTGATGACGCCGGGCATGGCCCGGCGCTGCCACGCGACTGAAACCGCCGGGCATGACCGGGTGCTGCCGTATCGGTGCGCGGTTGCTGGATGACATCGACGCTGCAGAGCCGAGCCTACGCTCGGCTCACGCGCGAAGCGCGGCTTTCATCGCGATGTGCCCCATGGCAGCCGAGCATGGGCTCGGCTCTGCAAATGTCGCTAAGCTGCCTGCAACTGCACATCCAGTACTCAGTCAGCCTGCGGCTGCCTGCCGCGACGCTGCTGCAGGCAGGACTCACACGTGACCGTTGCCAGCGACCGCGCATCGTTGACCGCGGCCAGGGCCTGCTCCAGGATCGGCGCGAGGTCATGTGGCAGGCGCGCAGCGGCTTCGCCAAGAGTGGTGATGACATGGGGATAGAGAGGCTTGTACATCTCGGCATCCTTGTTCGCAGGGCGTGGGCGCTGTTGCTTCGACCCAACCCGTTCGGCGGTTGCCAACGGCTCACAGAGATGCCGATGGTGCTGTCACTGCAGGCTCGCTGGACCAGGCAGCTGGCGCTCACGACGGGCGTGGGTCAGAGCTGTGTGGTGCTGTTGGCGATATGTTCCTGGCAAAGGAGCAGTTTTCCCATGCAACAAGTTGCAAAGCACACTGGACACCGGATGGAGCTTCAGTTGACGGCTGGCAGCGTGAAGGTCCGTAGCGGGTACAGTGCGACGCCTCCAGCTGGGGAGGGCTCCTGCGGGTCGTCGTCAACACATTGGCAGTGGCACTACACCGGCGGCAGCACCTTGCCGGGGTTGAGAATGCCGTCCGGGTCCAGCGCGGCCTTGATCGCGCGCATCGTCGCCAGCGTTTCCGGGGTAAAGGCCTGCGCCATGAAATCGCGCTTGGCCAGGCCAATGCCGTGTTCGCCCGACAGGGTGCCACCCAGCGCCAGCGTCAGCGCGAAGATCTTTGGCAGCGCGGCATGTGCGCGCGCGTTCTCGTCGGCATCGTCCGGGTGATACAGGATGTTGACGTGTAGGTTGCCGTTGCCGGCATGGCCGAAGGTGACGATGGTCAGCGTGTAGTCGCGCGCCAGTGCCTGCACGCCCGCCACCAGCTCCGGAATGCGCGATACCGGCACCACCACGTCTTCATTGATCTTGCCCGGCGCAACGCTGCGCAGCGCAGGCGACAACGCCTTGCGTGCGGCCCACAGCTGGTCGCGCGCGCGTCCTTCCATCGCCACATCCAGTTCGATCATGCCGTCGCCTTCAGCGGCGCTGGCCAGGGCCTGCAGCAGATAGGGCAGGGTGTCGTGGTCACCATCGGCTTCCACCAGCAGCATTGCACCGGCCTCCGGCACGTCGGCACCGTTCAGCCGCAGCAGCTCGAGGCTACGTGCGTCCATGAACTCCAGGCGGGTGGGTACTACCGGCTGCGACATCAATCGCGATACCGCGGCTGCGGCGGCATCGGCATCGCGGTACAGCACACGCAGGCCGGCCTGGCTGACCGGCAGCGGGGTCAGTTTCAGCGTGGCTTCCACGATCAATGCCAGCGTGCCTTCGCTGCCTACCAGCAGATGGGTGAGGTCGTAGCCGGTGGCGTCCTTGGTGTAGGCGCCGCCGCAGCGGATGACGTCGCCGGTGCCGGTCACCGCCACCAGACCCAGCACGTTGTCGCGGCTGGTGCCGTACTTCACCGCGCGCGGGCCGCCGGCATTGCAGGCCAGGTTGCCGCCGATGCTGCAGATCTCGGCGCTGGAGGGGTCCGGCGCCCAGAACAGGCCATGCGGGGCCAGCGCCTGCTGCAGGGCGCCGTTGAGCACGCCTGGTTGCACCACCGCGCAACGGTCACCGGCGCGGATCTCGACGATGCGGTCCATGCGGGTGAACGACAGCACGATACTGCCGGGCAGCGGCACCGCCGCGCCGGTGGTGCCGGTACCAGCGCCACGTGCGACCAAGGCCACGCCATGCGCACGGCAGGCCCGCACCAAAGCCTGCACCTGTTCGATGTCGGCTGGCAGCGCCACCGCCGCCGGGCGCTGGTGACGCCATGAGTTGTCCTGCGCGTTCGCCTCCAGCGCGCCGTCATCCATGCGCCAGCCCTCCGCGCCCAGCAGGGCGGACAGTTCGGCAACCAGGGCAGCAGGCAGGGCAGGACTCATGACGGATCTCGTGGGGCAGCAGGAGCGGGTTGGATCAGTTTCCAGGCAACAACGGCGGTAGCCAGTGGCAGCCACACCCAGCGCAGTTCAGAGAGCAGGGTGGCCACGCCACGCGCGCTGAAGAACTGTGGCGCGAAGGGTGAAACGCGGATGGGTCGCCACGGCGCGAAGAAGCGCTGCTCACTCCATGGCCAGGCCAGGGCGACACCGAGGCCGCCGGAGGTCGTCGCATCCAGCAACGGATGGCTGGCGGCGCAGACGAAGACGAACACCGCCGCTTGTACGGTCGATGCCACCGTTGGCCCTGCCTTGGTAGGTGCCAACCTCGGTTGGCACGAAACCGCCGACCAAGGTCGGCGACTACCGAAGCTGCGTGGTGCCGACCAAGGTCGGCCGCTACCAGAGCGTGCCATCGCCTCTTCGGTAGGTGCCAACCTTGGTTGGCACAGAAGCGTCGACCAAGGTCGGCGACTACCGGAGTTGCGGGGCGCCGACCAAGGCCGGCGGCTACCAAAGAACGCCAACACCGCGGCCAATGCCGCCAGCACGCCGGCAAACAGCAACGAATGGCTGGCACCGCGGTGGCCGAACGCATCGGCGTAGGGAATATGCAGTGCAAAGGCCAGCACGTCGGCATCGGGCAGCATCGCTGCGATCACACCGGCCGCCAGCAGGCGCGGAGGGATGCGGCCACGGTCAGCGGCGCACCAGAGCGCCAACGGCACAGCGGCATGGGTGATGATCGAAGGCATCAGTCACGCACCGTGGTTGTGCCGGCCAGGCTGCGCTCCGGTAGGTGCCAACCTCGGTTGGCACAGAAGCGCCGACCAAGGTCGACCTCTACCAGAGCGGACGGAAACCATCAGCAATCATCCAGCCGGAACGCATCGCGCAGCCAGTTCAACTGCGGCGGTTCACCCGTGGCTTCCACCACATCAAAGCGGCACGGTGCATTGGCCAACGCCGGATTGTCCTGCAGGAACAGCTGCGCGGCATGGGCCAGGCGCCGGCATTTGCGCGCATCCACCGAAGCGGCGCCGCCACCGAAATCCGATCGCGCGCGATAGCGCACTTCCACGAACACCACGGTGCCGGCGTCGTCCATCACCAGGTCCAGTTCACCACCGCGATAGCGCACGTTGCGCGCACGCCGCTGCAGTCCGGCCTGTTGCAGATGCAGCTCGGCGGCGGCTTCCACCGCCGAGCCACGTTGGCTGCGCTCAGCGACCACCGACGATCGGCATCGGCCGGCCGCCATTGAAGGTGGACCATGCCGGCTGGCGCAGGATGTTGCCGTTGCTGTCCAGGAACAGGGTGCCGGTAGCACCGTCCAGGCCGCCCTCGTTGGACAGCTTGTCCAGATAGGCGGTGATCTTCCATGCATCGGCACCGAAGGCGAACAGACGGCCAGCGGCGCCGCGAGCGCTGGGCAGCGCGCTGGCCACCTGGCTGGCCGACGGCAGGCCGGACACGCTGCGCACGTTCCAGGCTTCGTTCGGGTAGACGATGCCGTCCAGCGCCACGTCTTCTTCCACCTTGCCGCTGCCGACGGTCAGCTGCGAGGTGCCGACGCGGGTCGCGCCGCCGGCACCGGCCAACGCCAGCTGCGGTGCCAGCAACCGGGCCTGCGGGGCGCGCACGGCGAGGAACACGGCGTCGACCTGACCGGCATTGCGCACCTGCGCGCCGACATCGCCGACGGCTTCGCTGACATTGACCGTGGCCACCACCTGGCCGCCGCGCTGTGCGAAGCGCTGGGCGAAGGCGGCGGCGGAACGGCGGCCGGTGTCGTCGTTGCTGCTGATCACCAGCGCGCGGTTGCGCTCGCGGCCACGCAGGTACTCGGCGGCGACGATACCGTCGTCTTCCGGTGCCAGCGAGAAGCCGGCGCTGCCGGCCGGCGGTGCATCCTTGCCGCGGTTCAGGGCCAGCACCGGTACCTGCAGCTGCTGGCGGCCGTACACGGCGTCCACTTCGTCGCGGCCCAGCGGGCCGACCACGAAGTCGGCACCGGAGGCGACGGCCTTGTCGTAGGCGGCGAGGGCACCAGCCGGGGTGCCAGCGGTGTCGAAGAAATTGATGTCCGGGCGGCGACGGCTTTCACCGTAGTAGGCGCTCAGCAGGCCATCGCGCACCGGCTGTGCGGCGGTGGCCAGGCGGCCGCTGAGCGGCAGCAGCACCGCCAGCTTGGCCGGCGGCCGGTAACCGTCGCTCATCGCCGGCGGCCGCTTGCTGGTGTCGAACTGAGCCGCGCCATCGCGGTCGAACGGGCGCGGCAGCGGCAGGCCGCGCGCGATCAGCGCACGGCCGGCGAAGTTGTACAGAGGATCGTTGGCCGGCAGGGCGGCGGCACGGCTGCGCAAAGTGGCGTCGTCGAGGGTGCCGAGCAGGCCGGCGATGGCGGCCTGGTTCTCGCTGCGCGCACTGCCGGTCAGGCTGGCATGGGCGCGTGCACGTTCGGTGGCGGCGCCGAAGGCATCGCCGGTGCCCTGCAGGGCCTGGGCGCGGGCCAGCAGCCAGCGGGTGCGCAGGCCGACCGCAACACTGTCGGCATGATCCTTCAGCAGGGCCAGGGCCTGCGCCGGCTGCTTGTCGGCCAGTGCCAGCTCGGCGCCGGTCAGCTGGTAGCGCTGCAGGCTGGCGCCGGACAGCTGGCGCGCGGTGAGCTGGCCCAGCAGGCTGCGCGCGCGCGCACTGTCACCGGCCAGGTGCCAGGCCCAGGCCGCGTCGGCCAGCGCGTTGCTGCGGGCGCCGCCGCGGAGGGTGGCGGCCAGGGCTTCCAGCTGCAGCGCGGCGTCGCGCGGCTTGCCCTGTTCGATCAGCGCCAGCGCCTGGCTCTGGGCCGGCGAATCGGGCGTGCTGGTCAGGCTGGTGGTGGCGCAACCGGCCAGCAGCATCAGCGACAGCGACAGGGCGGAGATCCGTGCGGCGGGCTTGTTCATGATCGGGTCCATGCGATGAGGGCAGCGGCCTTGGCCGGGTACACGCTACGATTCTACCCTTGCCCCGTGAGTACCGCTGAAATGAGTGTGCCAACCCTGTACGTCGTCGCCACCCCGATCGGCAACCTGGCCGATCTGAGCCCGCGCGCGCAGGAGGTGCTGCGGTCGGTGGCGGCCATCTGTGCTGAAGACACCCGCCGCAGTGGCCAGCTGCTGTCCCATTTCGGCATCCAGCAGCCGTTGGTGGCCCTGCACGAACACAATGAAGAGGCCCTGGCCCAGCGCCTGGTATCGCGCCTGCAGGCCGGTGAATCGCTGGCGCTGGTCAGTGATGCCGGCACCCCGCTGGTCAGTGACCCCGGTTTCCGCCTGGTGCGTGCTGCGCGCGCGGCGGGCATCAAGGTCAGCCCGATTCCCGGCGCCTGTGCCGCCATCGCTGCGCTGAGCGTGGCCGGCCTGCCCAGCGACCGTTTCAGTTTCGAGGGTTTCCTGCCGGCCAAGGCCAGCGGCCGCCGCGACCGCCTGCAGGCGCTGGCCGGTGAAGTACGCACGATGGTGTTCTACGAATCCTCGCACCGCATCGCCGAATCGCTGGCCGACATGGCGGCGATCTTCGGCGGCGAACGACCGGCGGTGCTTGCCCGCGAGCTGACCAAGCTGTTCGAGACCGTGCTTGATGGTGACCTGGCCGGCCTGCTGGCGAAGGTGGAAGCCGACGAGAACCAGCGCAAGGGCGAGTTCGTGGTGATGGTGCAGGGCGCGGGTGATGACGAAGAAGCGCAACTGGCGCATGGCCGCCGCGTTTACGCCAAACTGAGCGAGCACCTGCCGCCGTCGACCGCCGCCAAGCTGGCCGCCGAGTTGACCGGCGCGCCGCGCAAGGCGTTGTACGGGAGTTGATGGATCGTGCGGGCCAAGGTCCGCACCCACCAACGCGGAATCTGCACCCACCAGAGCAGCGGAATCGGTAGATCCACGCCATGCGTGGATGAACGGGCCACGCCGGGGTCTGCACCCACCCGGGCGGACCGATAGCGCCAGGCCTTGCGACGTCAGGACTGTACGGGTGTGTCGAGGGTGTCCAGATAGTTGGCAATCTCGGCAATCACCGAAGAGAGGTCCGGCGCGATCAGGCGATTCCTGCGCAGGAAGGCGCGCCACTGGGTCTGCTTCTGGGTATCTGCGGCGAATGACTGAGTCAGTCCGTAGGGCAGGGGCGTTGGCGCCGGGGTCCTTCGTCGATCAAACGTCGCGCCAATGGCCGCAACAAGGTGCGGGCGATCCATGGCGTCTTCGCGGATCAGTGCCAGCAAGTCGAAGAAGTCCTTCATCCTGCTGTTAGCGATGCCCAGTGCCGCTATAGCCTCGAGCTTTTCGGCAAACACGGTTTCGCGTGGATAGACGCGCAGGCAGGCTGGAGGGAATCCCTCCAGAATCACCGGATAGGTGATTTCCGGCGGCGGGGTGATCACCGCGTCGCCAAACCCGACGTCCCACTGCACATGGCAGCGTGCGCGGCCCAGATGTGCGATCAGGCGCATGCGCAGCCCCTCGTACGTGGCTTCTTCACGTATGGCCTCGATGACGATGCTGCCTGGATCGAAGCGCAGGCCGTCGTCCCCGGGCATTCCACAGAGCGAAAGTGCGATATGTAGCAGGCGATCGGGCTCAGCGCTGCCGGATCCCAGGAAATCGGCATCCCGTGTAGGGCGGTGCGGCGCGTCGAACCACACTGCGAACAGCATGGCACCCTTCAGCAGGAACTGGTCGCGGTATCGAGAAGCGGAGAGCCGGTAGAGCAGGCGCTCAACGGCGAACCTGTCCAGCACGAACTGAAAGTCCTCACCCCGCTTGCGTGCGAGATCGAGCAGCCGTTGCCGGATGGAAGCAACGCGGTGGGGAGGTGTTAGAGAGGGGATCAAGCCAGGGCATCGAGGTACGGTCTCATCAGTCTGGCAACGCGGCAGATCCGCGCATACTCCATCAACGCATCCGGCGTGGTTGCACGGCTGTGAAGCGCGTCACGCAGGGCTTCAAGTGCGACATCAAGCCCTACGAGATTGCGGAACTTGAAGCAATCGACGACGGTTTTGGCAGCGTTGCTGACGTATATGAGACGTCCGCCTACGCGACGTTCTTCCAGCCCCGCATTGAGGGTCGTTGCCGACATGCGGACCACACGGAGGGGCGGCCAGTCGATCCGCGGAACGCGGTCGCTGTTGCCGATGGAGACCCAGCGTTCGAATGGTGCTTGGGTGGTCAGGCCATGCAGGCGCAGGGCACTCAGCAGGCATAGACGGGGGTGTGGCAGGCGTTCTGCAATGATCCGCAGTCCATCATCGGTGTCGTCGCTCTTTCTTTCCGCCAACGCGTAGACGCCACGGGACAACCGGATCAGTGCGCCTGCCTCGACCAGGCGGGTCAGTTGGGCGCGGGCGATCCCGGCAGTCACCAGTTCGCGGGCGCGCAGGGTGCCTGCGCGTCGCAATAGCTTTCGTGCCTTGGCCTCGGCGTTTCCCATGACGGCATTGTTCCATAATGTCGGGTGTTTTGAATATCGACTGACAAAAAGGAACATCGTTGGCTGCGGCGAGTGACGAGTGAATGGTGCGGACCAAGGTCCGCACCCACCAGAGCGGAATCCGCACCCACCAGAGCCGCGCGGGTTTCGCCGGCCCTGTCCAGTGAATCGGTAGATCCACGCCATGCGTGGATGGCTGAACCTGACGCCGCGATCAGCACGGCAGGAAGGGCGTGCGTAGGCTAGAATGTGCACTGGCGGAGCCGGCCAGACAGTCGCGTCATCCCTTCGGGGGTGCCGAGGAAAGTCCGGGCTCCATAGGGCAAGGTGCCAGGTAACGCCTGGGCGGCGCAAGCCGACGGAAAGTGCAACAGAAAGATACCGCCTACGTCTTCTTCGGAAGGCCGGTAAGGGTGAAATGGTGCGGTAAGAGCGCACCGCGAGTCTGGCAACAGACCGGCACGGCAAACCCCACCTGGAGCAAGACCAAATAGGGATCCTTTGGCGCGGCCCGCGTTGGATCCGGGTAGGTTGCTTGAGCGTTGCGGTGACGTAACGCCTAGAGGAATGACTGTCCACGACAGAACCCGGCTTATCGGCCGGCTCCGCCTCCTTCTTCCATATGCGTGAACCGCGCATCGGTAGTGCCGGCCGCTGGTCGGCAGCGTCACGATGCCTGCAGGGCGGACAGAGTGCCGGCCAGCGGCCGGCACTACCTCGACGCCGCGTGTTCCTCAACCCGGCGTGCGGTACTGCCCGGCGGAGATGAACTGCGAGAAGCGCTCGCACCACACCACGACCGTGGTGTAGTCGTCCACGTTGACGTCATCGGGTACATCGACCAGGAAGCGGTTGAAGGTCTTCACTTCACCGATGCGTTTCGCCTGTGCCTTGATCTTCAGGAAGTCGGCCTTGTTGTCGACGAAGTCGCGGACCAGGTACACCTTGTAATCCGGGCCCGGCCCCATCTTGCCGTCGAAGGCGACCTGGCGCGGGCTGACGCTGACTTTGCCTTCCGCCCAATGCACTGCATCGCTGCCCTTGAGGTCGCGGCGAAAGGTGGTGCGGTAGGGGGCATCAGTCATGGCGGCCTGCACCTGTGCGACCGGCGGGTCATCGGGGGCAATCAGGATCGGCAGGAAGTACACGCCCAAGCCGAAGCCAAGGCCGAGGGTGAGCAGGTGGGTGACGATCAGGATGAGGATGCGGCGCATGGGGCCTCCATGGGGGTTGCGGTCGATCGCGCGGCGGGGTGCCGGGCGCCACCACCCTGGGGGGGCAGGGGCGACATTTATAGACACAGTGCCGATTGCGAAAAGGGCACAGTGGGCGGACTGCGACGCCGGAGCCCCTGTGGCGTGGGCGGATCGCGGTCGCGGTTGGAAGCTGAATGACGTTTCGAGCCCGTTGCGATGACGACTGCCGTCGCGTGGATCGCGACAACGCGATGCCCGGTAGTGCCGGCCGCCGGCCGGCAGCTTCATGGCGCATCCAAAGATCCAGAGGTTGCCGGCCAGCGGCCGGCACTACCCTGCTGGAAAGGAACTCCCGCCAGCGGCCGGCACGACCCGGTCAGAAAATGACGTGACTCTGTCCGTTGGCTGCGCCCTGTGGGCCAAAGCGGCGCTCGTGGATCTGGCCGTGGCCATCGGCGTCGATCAGCAGCACGGTGCTGGCGCGGGTGCCGTAGTCGTCGCCGCGGATGAACGCCGGACTCAGCCAGCGCTCGCGTTCCAGGCCGATGCCGGTGTCGGGCAGGTCGCTGTCGGCGGGGCGATGTTCGTCGGCCAGGGCGGCCCAGAGCGGGGTCAGGTCCGGGGTCAGATCCTTTTCGCTTTGCGAAAGGGATCTGACCCGGTCTTCCTGCAGCCAGGCTTCAAGGGCCTCCGTCAGCCGCCGGGTCTTCGGCCAGGGCGCGTCCAGCGCGCCGTTGGACATGCCATGCACGCCCGGGCCCAGGCTCTGCCGCTCGGCGGGGTGGTTGCCCAGGAACTCCAGGCTGTGGCCGTCGGCCAGCAACAGGTTGAACGGCGCGTAGGCGCCGGCCACGGTTGCCAGTCGGTCGATATGCACGGCGGCCGGGTCGCGGCCGCGCAGGAAGTCGGCCACCAGCGCGCCCCGTGAAGGACCGGTCTGGGCGGCCAGCGGATCACGCACATTGGTGACCACCGCCATCCGGCCTGCGGCACCGACGCCCGCCCAGCCGCCGCCGGAGCGCAGGTCGCGCCCCCCGATGACGGAGGTCTCATCTTGCCAGGGGGCCAGCGCCGCCGTCGGGCGGGCGTGGAACTCATCACGGTTGCCGGTCATCACCAGCCGCCAGCGCGGGTGGTGCATCCAGCCAAGAGCGAGCAGGCACATGGCCTCATTGTGCACGGTTTGCGCAGTCTGGCGCCGCTTCCGGCCCGTTTTGGATGAATGCGCGGCCGATGTTTCACGCGCTGTCCACAGCCCTGAACTTCCGTTCAATCTCAAAAATTGAGACGGATCAGCAACTTGTGGATAAGCCTTGAACAATTCTCTAAAGGTTGTTGCAAGCCATTGATGTGGCTGGCGATTTCCCCGCTGAAAAGTTGTTGACAACCCTTCGGCCGCTGCTAAGGTGGGCATCAGAGGGAAATCCGGGTGTTTTGTGGGTTTTCGTGGTTCAATGTTTCACCGGGCGAAGGATAGGTGCACGCGTCGTGTTCCAGGGCGAGACGGCCATCACAGTTGACGATAAAGGGCGCATGGCGGTTCCCACCGCTTACCGCGACCTCGTCGCGCGCGCCAGCAACAACCGTCTCGTGCTGACCTACAACCCGTTCGAAGCCGGCTGCCTGTGGCTGTATGCAGAGTCGGAATGGGAGCGGGTCCGCGACGACGTGATGTCCAAGCCCAACACCCAGCGCGTCGTGCGCCTGTTGCAGCAGAAGCTGGTCGGCTCGGCCGCCCATCTTGAGCTGGACGGCAACGGTCGCATCAGCATCCCCGCCAGCCACCGCGGTGCGGTGGGCATTGAGAAGAAGGCGGTATTGCTCGGTATGGGCGACAAGTTCGAATTGTGGAGCGAGCAGGCGCATCGGGCCCTGATCCAGCAGACATTGTCTGACGAGGATCTGGGTGATGGGTTGCTCGACCTGAAGTTGTGAGCCGGGGTGCCCGGATGCGCCCAGAAGCGCAGGCCGGTCACCTTCCGGTGTCGCAGTCGCCGGCGGTGCACCTGCCGGTCCTGTACACCCAGGTCCTTGAAGGCCTGAGGGTGATCGAAAACGGACGTTATCTGGATGGCACGTTCGGTCGTGGCGGTCATGCACGTGGCGTGCTCACCCAGCTCGGTCCCGAGGGGCGCCTGCTGGTCATGGACAAGGATCCGGAAGCCATCGCCGTAGCCGAGCGCGATTTCGCGCCGGACCCGCGCGTGTCCATCTTCCGTGGCAGCTTCGCCCAGCTGCTGCAGTGGGATGCGACGGCTGAAGGCCTGGACGGCGTCCTGTTCGACCTGGGCGTGTCGTCGCCGCAGCTGGACGTGGCCGAACGTGGCTTCAGCTTCGGCAAGGACGGCCCGCTGGACATGCGCATGGACCCGGACAGCGGTGAAAGCGCCGCGCAGTGGATCAACCGCGTCGAAGATCGCGAGATTGCCGACGTGCTGTGGACCTACGGCGAAGAGCGCCAGAGCCGCCGTATCGCCCGTGCCATCGTGGCGCGCCGCGAGAAGCAGCCGTTCACCCGCACCGCAGAACTGGCCGAGCTGATCGCCTCGGTGATGCCGCGTGGCAAGGACAAGATCCACCCGGCCACGCGCAGCTTCCAGGCCATCCGCATCCACATCAACCGCGAGCTGGCCGATCTGGAAGCCGGCCTCGATGCGGCGGTGGAGCGGCTCAAGCCCGGCGGTCGTCTGGCGATCATCAGCTTCCACTCGCTGGAAGACCGCATCGTCAAGCAGTACATGAACCGCCTGGCCAAGGCGCCGCCGGCCAACCGCCGCCTGCCCGAGGCGGAGGTGTTCGTACCGACGCTGGATCTGATCGGTGGCGCCATCAAGGCCACCGACGAAGAACTGGCGGCCAACCCGCGTGCCCGCAGCGCCGTGCTGCGCGTGGCCCAGAAGCGGGAGGCCGATGCATGAGCCGGCTGCTGCTGATCATCCTGTTGGCCTCGACCGTGGCCTCGGCGATCGGCGTCGTGTTCGTGCGTCACCGTCACCGTCAGACGTTCATCGAGCTGTCGCGCGCTGAGCGCAAGCGCGATGACATCAATCTGGAATTCGGCCGCCTGCAGCTGGAGCAGGCCACCTTGGCCGAAGCCAACCGTGTCGATCGCATCGCCCGCGAGAAGCTCGGCATGAAGTTCCCCGAGGCCGCCGACATCGTGGTGGTGCGCCCATGAGCAAGACCGGCCGCAACCGCCCGCGCAACGCCTTCAACCTGCGCCAGCGCCTGCGCTGGGTGGCGTTGGCGCTCGGCCTGTGTTCGGTGTCGCTGGTGGGCCGTGCGGCCTACGTGCAGATCATCAACAGCGACTTCTACCAGCGCCAGGGCGAGGCCCGCTACCTGCGCGAGCTGCCGATCAAGACCTCGCGCGGCATGATCACCGACCGCAACGGCGAGCCGCTGGCGGTGTCGACCCCGGTCGCTTCGATCTGGGTCAACCCGCAGGACCTGCTGCGTTCGCCTGAGCGGATTCCCGAGCTGGCCCAGGCGGTCGGCATGTCGGTGGATGAACTGAGCAGCCGCCTGTCGCAGAAGTCGGACAAGGAATTCATGTACCTGCGCCGCCGGATCAATCCGGACGAGGCAGAGAAGGTGGTCGCGCTGAAGATTCCAGGCGTGGCCGCGCAGCGCGAGTTCCGCCGCTTCTACCCGCAGGGTGAGGCGATGGCGCACGTGCTGGGCTTCACCAACATCGACGACCGCGGCCAGGAAGGCCTGGAGCTGGCGTTCGACGAATGGCTGCGCGGCAAGGCCGGTGCCAAGCGGGTGATCCGCAACCGCAAGGGCGAGACCGTCGAGAGCGATCTGCTGCGCGCCGCCGAACCGGGCAAGGACCTGACCCTCAGCATCGACCGCCGCATCCAGTACCTGGCGTTCAAGGAACTGCGCAATGCGCTGGTGGCCAACAAGGCGGCCGGCGGTTCGATGGTGATCATGGACGTGACCACCGGCGAGATCCTGGCCATGGTCAACCTGCCGACCTACAACCCGAATTCGGTGGGTGGTGCGGCTCCTGATACCCGCCGTAACCGTGCGGTGACCGACCTGGTCGAGCCGGGTTCGACGATGAAGCCGCTGACCATCGCCACCGCATTGCAGGCAGGTGCGGTGACCAAGGACACCGTCATCGACACCAATCCGGGCTACATGCAGGTGGCGCGCTTCACCATCCGCGACGTGCCGCGCAACAACGGCGTATTGAACGTGACCGGTGTGATCACCCGCAGTTCCAACATCGGCGCGGCCAAGGTCGCGGCGAAGATGCCGGACCAGGTGTTCTATGACGGCGTGCGCCGCTTCGGCTATGGCTCGGTGCCGCACAGCGGCTTCCCGGGTGAATCCGGTGGTGTGGTGCGGCGCCCGGCCAACTGGGACGGTGCCACCAAGACCACCATGTCCTACGGCTACGGCCTGAATGTGACCCCGCTGCAGATCGCCACCGCCTATTCGGCGCTGGCCAATGGCGGCAAATTGATCGCGCCGACCTTTGTCAAAGGCCAGCGCAACGAAGCGCATCAGATCATCGATGAGAGCGTCGCCAGGCAGGTGGTGGCGATGATGGAAACGGTTGTTACCCAGGGCGGCGCCAAGCAGGCGGCGGTGCTGGGTTACCGCGTGGCCGGCAAGACCGGTACCGCGCGCAAGACCGGCCCGGGTGGTTACGAGCGCGGCCATTACAACGCGCTGTTCGCCGGCGTGGTGCCGGCCACCAATCCGCGCTTCGCCACTGTCATCGTCATCAACGATCCGCAGGCCGGCAAGTTCTATGGCGGCCTGGTGTCGGCGCCGGTCTACCACAACGTGATGGAAGGCACCCTGCGCCTGATGGACGTGCCGCTGGACGACCTGCAGTCGTGGCTGGCCGCACAGCAGTCCGGCAAGGTCGGCCATTCGGCCTCGATCCTGCCCGCGCCGCCGGCCGAGGCCGCGCTGCCGGTGGATGCCGCCGCTGAATTCGACGCTGCGCTGCCCAGCGCGCAAGCCCAGACGCCGCCCGCTACGGGAGGCACGCAATGAGTCCTTCGATGTTGCTTTCGCAGTTGCTTCCGGATGTGGCCCTGGCGGGCCACGATCCCGTTCTGACCGGCCTGGTGCTGGACAGTCGCGCCGTGCGCCCCGGCAATGCCTTCGTCGCCATTGCCGGTTTCGGCGCGCATGGCCTGGGCTTTGTCGAGCAGGCCCGTGCGGCCGGCGCTGGCGCCATCCTGTTCGAACCGCCGGCACCGGTCGAACTGCCGGCACCGGACGATGCGATCGCTGTGCCGGGCCTGCGCGCGCGCATGGGTGCGATGGCCGACCAGTTCCATGGCGCACCGTCGCGGGCGATGGCGATGGTGGGCGTGACCGGCACCAACGGCAAGACCTCCACCGTGCAGCTGCTGGCCCAGGCCTGGCACCTGCTCGGAACGCCCAGTGGCAGTATCGGCACGTTGGGCGCCGGACTTTACGGTGCAGTTGAGCCGACCGGCTTCACTACGCCGCTGGTGCTGCAGATGCATGCGTTGCTGGCGCAGCTGCGTGATGCCGGTGCGCGCGCGGTGGCGATGGAAGTCAGCTCGCATGCGCTGGACCAGGGCCGCGTGGATGCGGTGCACTACGACGTGGCGGTATTCACCAACCTCACCCGCGATCATCTGGACTACCACGGCGACATGGCCAGCTACGGCGCGGCCAAGGCGCGGCTGTTCCATCGTCCGGGCCTGAAGGCCGCGGTGATCAATCTTGACGACGCGTTCGGTCGCCAGCTGTTCGCCGGCCTGCCGGCCGGTGTGCAGCCGATCGGCCTGAGCTCGCGCGGTGCCACCGATGCCAGCGTGCGCGCCGAGGCGCTGCAGCTGGATGGCCGTGGCATTGCCTTCGAACTGGTCATCGACGGCCAGCGCGCGGCGGTGCAGTCGCCGCTGCTGGGCCGCTTCAACGTGGACAACCTGCTGGCCGTGGCCGGCACCCTGCACGCGCAGGGTCAGCCGCTGCCGCGCATTGCCGAGGTGTTGTCGGCGCTGCAGCCGATCCGTGGCCGCATGAACCGCCTGGGCGGCGAAGACGGCCTGCCGACCGTGGTGGTCGATTACGCACATACCCCGGACGCACTGGAACAGGCGCTGGACAGCCTGCACGGCCACCTGCAGGGCACGCTGTTCTGCGTGTTCGGCTGCGGTGGCGAGCGTGATACCGGCAAGCGCCCGCAGATGGCCGCGATCGCCGAGCGCTTGGCCAACCAGGTCATCGTCACCGACGACAATCCGCGTGGCGAAGATGGCGACGTGATCGTAGCCGACATCCTGGCCGGCTTCACCGATGCCTCCGCCGTGACCGTGCAGCGCAGCCGCGCACGTGCGATCGGCCTGGCGGTGAAGCGTGCCGGTGCCGGCGACATCATCCTGATCGCTGGCAAGGGCCACGAGCCGTACCAGGAAGTGCATGGCGTGCGCCATGACTTCGACGACACCGAAGTGGCCGCCGCTGCGTTGGCCGCCAAGGCCGGTGTGCTCAGCGCGCAGGCCGGGGAGGGCATCGCATGAAGCGCACTCTGCTTTCGCTGATCGCACACTGGGCCGGCGGCGAGATCCACGGCGACGACGTGGCCATCGATGCGGTCAGCAATGACACCCGCAGCCTCGGCCCGGGCAACCTGTATGTGGCGCTGCGCGGCGAGCGTTTCGATGGCCATGACTTTGCCGCCGACGCGCAGGCGCGCGGTGCCAGCGCGCTGCTGGTCGAGCGCCTGCTGCCGATCGAACTGCCGCAGGTGCTGGTGGCCGACAGCGAACTGGCGCTGGCGAAGATCGCCACCGGCATGCAGCGTGACCGTGATACCGAGGTGTTCGCGATCACCGGCAGCAACGGCAAGACCAGCGTGAAGAGCCTGCTGCTGTCGATCCTGCAGCAGGTGGCCCGTCATGCGCACAAGGTGGTCTACGCCAACCCGGGCAACCGCAACAACGAGATCGGCCTGCCGCTGGCAGTGATCGATGCCCCGGAAGATGCCGACTACGCTGTCTACGAGATGGGCGCGGGCAAGCCGGGTGACATCGCCTACCTGACCGACATCGCCCGCCCGCGCTATGCGCTGGTCAACAACATCGCCCCGGCGCACCTGGAACGCATGGGCAGCCTGCTCGGCGTGGCAGTGACCAAGGGCGCGATCTATGCCGCGCTGCCTGCCGATGGCGTGGCCGTGATCAACGTCGACGATGCCTACGGCCGCTGGTTCGAACAGCACTTCGTCGGCACCCCGCCGCGCTGCCGCGTACTGCGCTATGGCCTGGAGCACACCGCGGACATCACCGCGCGCGACATCCGCGCCGGCGCGCAGGGCAGCCAGTTCACCCTGGTCGCACCGGGCGGCGAAGCCCGCGTGGTGCTGGGCCTGCCGGGTCGCCACAACGTCAGCAATGCGCTGGCCGCTGCCAGCCTGGCGCTGGCCGCCGGTGTCGATCTGGCGCTGATCGCGGCCGGCCTGGCCGAAGCACAGCCGGTACCGGGCCGCCAGATCGCCCATCAGCTGCGCAACGGCGCGGTGCTGGTGGACGACAGCTACAACGCCAACCCCGGTTCGCTGGCCGCGGCCATCGACGCCCTTGCCGCCGCACCGGAAGAGGGTTGGCTGGTGCTGGGCGACATGCGCGAGCTGGGTCCGGACGCCGAAGCGCTGCACGCGCAGGCAGGGCTCCGCGCGCGCGCTGCTGGCCTCAAGCGCCTGTATGCGCTGGGCCCGCTCAGCGCCGCTGCCGCCACCGCCTTCGGTGAAGGCGGCCGTCATTTCGCCACCCATGACGCGCTGTCGCAGGCGCTGAAGGACGAGCTGCACGCCGGCGTGCGCTGCCTGGTCAAGGGTTCCCGTGGCAGCGCCATGGACACGATTGTCAAAGCGCTGCTGGCGCAAGGAGAGGAATCCCCGCATGTTGTATGAACTGGCTCGATGGTTGCAGCAGTTGGAGAGCCTGTTCGGGCTGTTCAACTACCAGACGTTCCGCGCCATCCTTGCCGCGTTGACGGCCCTGTTCCTGTCGCTGTGGCTCGGCCCGGCGATGATCCGCAAGCTTGCCCAGTTCAAGGGCGGCCAGCCGATCCGCAAGGACGGTCCGCAGACCCATTTCTCCAAGGCCGGTACGCCGACCATGGGCGGTTCGCTGATCCTGCTCACCATCACCCTGTCGGTGCTGATGTGGGCCGACCTGCGCAACCGCTACGTGTGGCTGGTGCTGGCGGTGATGCTGTGCTTCGGCGCCATCGGCTGGTATGACGACTGGATCAAGATCGTCCGCCGCGACCCGAACGGCCTGAAGTCGCGCTGGAAGTACCTGCTGCAGTCGATCTTCGGCCTGGCCGCGGGCCTGTTCCTGTTCTACACGGCCGACGTGCCGGCAGCGCTGACCTTCTACATCCCGATGTTCAAGTCGATCGCGCTGCCGCTGGCCGGCATCGGATTCGTGGCCATCGCCTACTTCTGGATCGTCGGCTTCTCCAACGCGGTGAACCTGACCGACGGCCTGGACGGCCTGGCGATCATGCCGACCGTGCTGGTGGCCTGCGCACTGGGCGTGTTCGCCTACGCCTCGGGCAACGTGGTGTTCGCCAACTACCTGCAGATCCCGCAGATCCCGGGCGCCGGCGAGCTGGTCATCATCTGCGCGGCCATCGCCGGTGCGGGCCTGGGGTTCCTGTGGTTCAACACCTATCCGGCCATGGTGTTCATGGGCGACATCGGCGCGCTGGCGCTGGGTGCGGTGCTGGGTACGATCGCAGTGATCACCCGTCAGGAGCTGGTGCTGGTGATCATGGGCGGCGTGTTCGTCATCGAAACGCTGTCGGTGATGATCCAGGTCGCCTCGTTCAAGCTGACCGGCAAGCGCGTGTTCCGCATGGCGCCGATCCACCACCACTTCGAACTGAAGGGTTGGCCGGAGCCGCGCGTGATCGTGCGCTTCTGGATCATCTCGGTCGTGCTCGTGCTGATCGGCCTGGCCACGTTGAAGGTGCGCTGAGATGAACGACCTGTCCCGCCAGGCAACACGCCTTGAGGCCATCGAAGGCAGCTACGACAAGTGGCTGCTGGGCGCGATCATCGCGCTCACGGGCATCGGCGTGGTGATGGTGGCGTCCAGCTCGATCGCTCTGATGAGCAGCCCGTTCTACTACCTCAACCGCCACCTGATCTTCCTGGCGGTGGGTATCGTGCTGGCGGTCGTTGCCGCCCGCACTGAACTGAAGTCCATCGAGCAGTACAACCAGATGCTGCTGCTGGGCTGCTTCGTGCTGCTGCTGGCGGTGTTCGCACCGGGCCTGGGCAGCACGGTCAACGGCGCACGCCGCTGGATCAATCTGGGCATCTCCAAGTTCCAGACGGTGGAAGCGGTGAAGGTGCTCTATATCGTCTGGCTGTCCAGCTACCTGGTGCGCTTCCGCGACGAGGTCAACGCGACCTGGCCGGCGATGCTCAAGCCACTGGGCGTGGCCGGTGCGCTGGTGCTGTTGCTGCTGCTGCAGCCGGACTTCGGTTCCTCGACCCTGCTGCTGGCGATCACCGCCGGCATGCTGGTGCTGGGCGGTGTGAACATGCCGCGCATGTCGATGCCGGTGATCATCGGCCTGGTCGGCATGAGCGCGCTGGCGATCATCGAGCCGTACCGCATGCGCCGCATCACCTCCTTCCTCGACCCGTGGGCCGACCAGCAGGGCGACGGCTACCAGCTGTCCAACGCGCTGATGGCCGTGGGCCGCGGCGAGTGGACCGGCGTTGGCCTGGGCAACTCGGTGCAGAAGCTGTACTACCTGCCGGAAGCACATACCGACTTCATCTTCTCGGTTACTGCCGAGGAATTCGGTTTCCTCGGCACCTGCGTGATCGTGGCCCTGTACGCGCTGCTGGTCGGCCGCACCTTCTGGCTGGGCATGCGCTGCGTGGAAATGAAGCGCCACTTCTCCGGTTACATCGCCTTCGGCATCGGCCTGTGGATCAGCATGCAGACCTTCGTCTCGATCGGCGTGAACCTGGGCATCCTGCCGACCAAGGGCTTGACCCTGCCGCTGATCTCCTCCGGCGGTTCGTCGGTGCTGATGACCTGCGTGGCGATGGGCCTGCTGCTGCGCGTCTCCTATGAGCTCAAGCGCGCCGAGCGTCGCCAGGCCGTGCGCATCGGCGGTGGCGACGAGGCCGTGGCCGATGCACCCGTGGACGCGCCGGCCGCACCGGCTGCGGCCAGCGTGCCGATGAGCGCCGAGCCGACGGCTGCCGCTGCAGCGAACGCCACACGCGGTACCAGCCGCCTGCAGTCGCGCATCGAACCGACCTTCGGGAGGCTGTCATGAGCGCAGCCACCGATAACGTGCGCCCGGTGATGATCCTGGCCGGTGGCACCGGCGGTCACATCTTCCCCGGCCTGGCCGTGGCCCGCGTGCTGCGCGCGCGCGGCGTACCGGTCACCTGGATGGGCGCCGATGGTGCGATGGAAACCCGCCTGGTGCCGCAGCACGACATTCCGATCGACACGCTGGCCATCACCGGCCTGCGCGGCAAAGGCAAGCTGGCCCTGCTGGGCGCGCCGTGGCGGCTGATGCGCGCGCTGCGTGCCGCCGGCATGATCATCCGCAAGCGCCAGCCGCGTGCGGTGGTGGCCTTCGGTGGTTTCGCGTCCGGCCCGGGGGGCATGGCCACACGCCTGCACGGCCTGCCGCTGCTGGTGCACGAACAGAATCGCGCTCCCGGCATGACCAACCGCATCCTGTCGCGCTATGCGCGCCGGCTGCTGACCGGCTTCCCGGGCACCTTCGCCAAGGGCGAAGAGTTCGTCGGCAACCCGGTACGTGCGGAGATCGCCGCCATCGCACCGCCGGAACAGCGTTTCGCTGACCGCCAGGGTCCGCTGCGCGTGCTGGTGGTCGGTGGCAGCCAGGGCGCGCGTGCGCTCAACACCGGCGTGCCGCAGGCGATTGCTGCGCTGGGCACGAGTGTGCCGGTGCAGGTTCGCCACCAGAGCGGCGAAAAGCTGCATGCCGAAGCGGTCGAGGCATATGCCAAGGCCGGCGTGCAGGCTGAAATCACGCCGTTCATCGCCGACATGGCCGAGGCCTTTGCCTGGGCCGATCTGGTGGTGTGCCGTGCGGGCGCTTCCACTCTGGCCGAGCTGTGCGCGGTGGGTGTCGGCAGCGTGCTGGTGCCATTCCCCGCCGCCGTCGACGATCACCAGACCCGCAACGCGGAGTACCTGGTCGAGCGCGGCGCGGCGGTTTTGCTGAAGCAGGACGGAACGCTGGCTGACGGCATTGCCGCACTGCTGCGCGATCTGTCCGAAAATCCCGCCCGTCGCATGCAGATGGCGCAAGCCGCGCGTGCCCTGGCCAAGGTCGATGCCGCCGAGCGCATCGCCGATATCATTCTTGAGGAAGCCGTATGAAGAAGGCATGCCACCGCGCCTGCCCTGCGCGAGGCCGCGCATGATCCGTCGCCTGCACGACACCAACGACCTGGTGCGCGCGTTCCCGCGCGTGCATTTCGTCGGCATCGGCGGCACCGGCATGAGCGGTATCGCCGAAGTGATGCTGACGCTGGGCTATGAGGTGTCCGGCTCGGACAACGCCGACAACGTGGCGACCCGTCGCCTGGCCAGCCTGGGTGCGCGCATCATGCGCGGCCACTCCGCAGCCAACGTGCTGGGCACCGACTGCGTGGTGGTCTCCAGTGCCATCCGCGAAGACAACCCGGAACTGATGGAAGCGCGCAGCCAGCGTATTCCGATCATGCCGCGTGCGGCGATGCTGGCCGAGCTGATGCGCTTCCGCCGCGGCATCGCCGTGGCCGGTACCCATGGCAAGACCACCACCACCAGCCTCACCGCTGCGGTGCTGAGCGAAGGCGGCCTGGACCCGACGTTCGTGATCGGTGGCCAGTTGCTGGCTGCCGGCGCCAACGCCAAGCTGGGCGGTGGACAGTGGCTGGTGGCCGAGGCCGACGAAAGCGATGGCAGCTTCCTGCGCCTGAACCCGCTGATGTCGATCATCACCAACATTGACGCCGATCACCTGGAGAACTACGGCAACGACTTTGCCCGCGTGCAGGCGGCGTTCGCCGAGTTCCTGCAGCGCCTGCCGTTCTACGGCCTGGCGGTGCTGTGCATCGACGATCCAGAAGTCGCGGCTCTGGCTGCCAAGACCCCGCGCCACGTGATGAGCTACGGCATGAGCCCGCAGGCCGACGTGCGCGCCGAGAACGTGGTGCAGGAAGGCTCGCGCATGCGCTTCACCCTGCGCCTGCCGCAGGGCACCAGCCAGGAAGTGGTGCTGGCGCTGCCGGGCAAGCACAACGTACTCAACGCGCTGGCCGCCGCTGCGGTGGGCTGGCAGCTGGGCGTGGCACCGGACGCGATCGCGCGTGCACTGGAAGGCTTCGCCGGTGTCGGCCGTCGCTTCAACGATCTGGGCGAAGTGACCACCGCCAGCGGCGCCAAGGTCCGCATCATCGACGACTACGGTCATCACCCGAGCGAGCTGGAAGCGGTGTTCGCCGCCGCCCGTGGTGGCTGGGCCGACAAGCGCCTGGTGGTGGCCTTCCAGCCGCACCGCTACAGCCGTACCCGCGACCAGTTCGACAAGTTCGCCGCGGTGCTGTCCAGCGTCGATGCACTGGTGCTGAGCGAGGTCTACCCGGCCGGCGAGGAACCGATTGCCGGTGCCGATTCGCATGCGCTGGCCCGCGCCATCCGCGCGCGCGGCCGCAGCGAACCGGTGGTGGTGGGCAAGGCCGCCGAGCTGGCCAGCGTGCTGCCGGACGTGCTGCAGGACGGTGACCTGCTGCTGATGATGGGTGCCGGCGACATCGGTGCCGTGGCCACCCATATCGCGGTGGAAGGCTTCAAGGGGGAGGGCGAGGCGTGAGCGCGCTGACCTTCCCGCCGCTGCGCGTGACCGACCCGGCCGTGTTCGGCCGCGTCGCCGTGCTGCTCGGCGGCAGCTCCAGCGAACGCGAGGTGTCGCTGGACTCCGGCCGCAACGTACTGGAAGCGCTGCAGTCGCGCGGCGTCGATGCGTTCGCGGTGGATGGCATTCCGGCGCTGGCGAAGGCGCTCGCCGCCGGTGGCATCGATCGCGTGTTCAACATCCTGCATGGCCACAACGGTGGCGGTGAGGACGGCATCGTACAGGGCCTGATGGACGCCTTCGGCGTGCCGTACACCGGCTCGAACGTGCTGGGCTCGGCGCTGAGCATGGACAAGATCCGCACCAAGCAGGTGTGGCTGTCGCTGGGCCTGCCCACCCCGCAGTACCGGAAGGTGGACGCGACCACGGTGCATGCACTGGCAGCCGAACTGGGCCTGCCGGTAGTGGTGAAGCCGGCCAACGAAGGCTCCAGCGTGGGCATCAGCCGGGTCACCGATGACGCCGGCCTGGACGAAGCGGTGGCCCTGGCCGCGCGCTACGACGGCCAGCTGCTGATGGAACAGATGGTGGTCGGCGACGAACTGACCGTGGCCATCCTCGGCGATGTCGCGCTGCCGTCGATCCGCATCGTGCCCAAGGGCCAGTGGTACGACTACAACGCCAAGTACATCGCCGAGGACACCCAGTACCTGTGCCCAGGCCTGGACGGTGACGACGAAGAGGAAATCCGCCGCATCGCGCTGGCCGCGTTCCGTGCCGCTGGCTGCCGTGGCTGGGGCCGCGTGGACGTGATGCGCGATCGCAGCAGCGGCCGCTTCTTCCTGCTGGAAGTGAACACCGCGCCGGGCATGACCAGCCATTCGCTGGTGCCCAAGGCCGCAGGCCAGGCCGGCATCAGCTTCGAAGAGCTGGTGTGGCGCGTGCTGGAACAGACCCTGGAGGCCTCGCACGCATGAACGCGGTGCTGCGCATCTTCGTCTGGCTGTTGGCGCTGTCGGTGGTTGCACTGCCGGTGGTGGCCGTGGTCAATGGCTGGGTCGGCGCCGAGCGCTGGCCGCTGGCGAAGCTGCGCGTGCATGGTGAGTTCAAGCGGGTGCCGGCCGAGCAGTTGCAGCAGGTGCTGCTGCCGTACGCGCACGCGGGCTTCTTCGCGGTCAAGCTGCAGGACGCGCAGGACGCCTTGGAACAGCTGCCGTGGGTGGAAAGCGCGCAGGTGCGCAAGCAGTGGCCGGACGTGCTGGAAGTGACCCTGGTCGAGCACAAGCCGTTCGCGCGCTGGGGCAACGACCGCCTGGTTTCCGAGCAGGGCAAGCTGTTCCCCACGCCGAAGAAGCTGGCCGATCTGGCGCTGCCCGAACTGGATGGCCCCGACAGCCAGACCGAAGAAGTGATGAAGCTGTACAGCGACTCGCGTGCATTGTTCGCACCGGCCGGCGTCGACGTGCGCCGGGTGACGATGGATGCGCGCGGCAGCTGGTCGCTGGTGCTGAGCAACGGTACCGAAGTGGTGGTCGGCCGCGACGACGCGCGCTCGCGCATGCAGCGCTTCGTCAAGGTGCTGCCGCAGCTCAACCGTCAGGACGCGCCGATCGAGCGCGCCGACCTCCGTTACACCAATGGTTTCACGCTGAGCTGGGGTACCCCGGCCACGCCGGCGAAAACGCCGGCGACCCCAGCCAGCAGGACGCAGGAAAGGACATGAATCGCAAGGGTGACAAATCGCTGATCGTTGGCCTGGACATCGGCACCTCCAAGGTGGTGGCGCTGGTGGGCGAGTACTCGCCGGGCAACCCGATCGAAGTGATCGGCATCGGCTCGCACGAGTCGCGCGGGCTCAAGCGTGGCGTGGTGGTGGACATCGAATCGACCGTGCAGTCGATCCAGCGCGCGGTGGAAGAAGCCGAGCTGATGGCCGGCTGCGAGATCCGCTCGGTGTATGCCTCGATCTCCGGCAACCACGTGCAGTGCAAGAATTCGCCCGGCATCGTGCCGATCCGCGACGGCGAAGTGACCTGGGGCGACCTGGATCGCGTGCTCGATGCGGCCAAGGCCGTGGCGATTCCGGCCGACCAGAAGATCCTGCACGCGATCCCGCGCGAGTACGTCCTGGACGATTCGCAGGAAGGCATCCGCAACCCGGTCGGCATGACCGGCGTGCGCCTGGAAGTGCATGCCCACCTGGTGGTGTGCGCGCAGTCGGCTGCGGCCAACATCAGCAAATGCGTCCAGCGCTGCGGCCTGCAGGTGGACGACCTGGTGCTGTCCTCGCTGGCCTCCAGCGTGGCGGTGCTGACCGCTGACGAGCGCGAGCTGGGCGTGGTGCTGGTCGACATGGGCGCCGGCACCACCGATATCGCGGTGTTCGTGCAGGGCGCGATCTGCCACACGGCTTCGCTGCCGATCGCTGGTGACCACGTCACCAATGACATCGCGCACATGCTGCGCACGCCGACCCCGGAAGCCGAGCAGATCAAGGTGCGCTATGCCTGCGCCCTGGCCCAGCTGGCCACCGCCGAGGAAAGCATCCAGGTGCCGTCGGTGGGCGACCGCCCGCCGCGCCGCATGCCGCGCCATTCGCTGGCGCAGGCCGTGCAGGGCCGCTACGAGGAAATCTTCGAGATGGTGCAGGCCGAACTGCGCCGCTCCGGCTTCGAGGAACTGGTGCGCGCCGGCATGGTGCTGACCGGTGGCGCTTCGAAGATGGAAGGCGTGGTCGAACTGGCCGAGGAAATGCTGCAGATGCCGGTTCGCGTGGGCATCCCGCAACACGTCACCGGCCTGGGCGAAGTGGTGGGCAACCCGGTGCATGCCACCGGCGTGGGCCTGCTGCTGATGGGCAGCCAGATCGAGCACCCGCGGCGGCCGTCGCTGCCGACCGGGCGCGCTGGAAGCATGTTCAAGAAACTCAAGACCTGGTTCCGCGGCGAGTTCTGACGCGGAACCCGTAACACCGGGCATCGCCCGGGCGCAGCACCCGCAGTACCCGTAGCACAACGCAACACCGGCAACACACAACCCACACAGCCGCAACGTCGGCATGCAGCAGGACGGCAGGACGCCCGAATGCCCATGCCAGCCAAAGCGGATACAACGAGGACACGGACATGGCGCATTTTGAACTGATCGAAAAGATGGCACCCAATGCGGTGATCAAGGTGGTTGGCGTGGGCGGCGGCGGCGGCAATGCCGTGGCGCACATGGTCAACTCGGCGGTGGACGGCGTGGAATTCATCACCGCCAACACCGACTCGCAGGCCATCAAGAATTGCGGTGCCAAGCTGCAGCTGCAGCTGGGTACCAACGTGACCAAGGGCCTGGGCGCAGGCGCGAACCCGGAAGTCGGCCGTCAGGCCGCGCTGGAAGACCGTGAGCGCATCATGGACGCCCTGCAGGGTGCGGACATGGTGTTCATCACCGCCGGCATGGGCGGTGGTACCGGCACCGGCGCTGCGCCGGTGGTGGCACAGCTGGCCAAGGAAATGGGCATCCTGACCGTGGCCGTGGTCACCAAGCCGTTCCCGTTCGAAGGCCGTCGCCGCATGCAGGTGGCGCTGAAGGGCATCGAGGAACTGAGCCAGCACTGCGACTCGCTGATCACCATCCCGAACGAGAAGCTGATCACCGTGCTGGGTCGCAACGCGACCATGATCCAAGCCTTCCGTGCCGCCAACGACGTGCTGCAGGGCGCCGTGCAGGGCATCGCCGACCTGATCGTGCGTCCGGGCCTGATCAACGTCGACTTCGCCGATGTGCGCACCGTCATGTCCGAAATGGGCCTGGCGATGATGGGTACCGGCACCGCCCGTGGTGATGACCGCGCCCAGGCCGCGGCCGAAGCCGCGATCCAGAACCCGCTGCTGGACGATGTGAACCTGGCCGGTGCCAACGGCATCCTGGTCAACATCACCGCCGGCGCCGACTTCACCATGGCCGAGTTCGACGAGATCGGCCGCACCATCGACGGCTTCGCTTCCGAGGACGCCACCGTGGTGGTCGGTACCGTGCTGGATCCGGACATGCAGGACGAAGTGCGCGTGACCGTGGTCGCTACCGGCCTGAACCGCGTGTCGGCCAGCAAGACCCAGCGTCCGGGCGAGCGTGCGCCGATCAAGCTGGTCCGCAATGCCACCACCGGCCAGCCGGAATTCGGTGACTTCGACAACGGCGGCGACGCCGTGTCCAAGGCCGTGGGCGGCATGGGTCTGGGCCTGCGTCGCGCCAGCAGCGATACCGCGGCAGCCTCCGCTCCTTCGGCCCCGGCCGCTTCGGCCCCGGCGGCGGCGGAACTGCCGAACGATTACCTGGACATCCCGGCGTTCCTGCGCCGCCAGGCGGACTAAGCGGGGCGCCCGGGGCTTGTCCTCCCCGGGTTGCGCCACCATGTCCTGAAAACGCGGGCGCCGGGCCAGGATGGGTCCGGCTGCCCTGCTTCACGCGCGTCCCCGCGGCGTGCCGGTGCGTCCTGCCGGCAGCCTTCACTGGCGTTTCAGCCAGGGTAGGGGAGGGCGCGTGTTAATCTAATGTGTCACTTCCGGCCCATCCCCCATGATCCAGCAACGCACCCTCAAGAACACGATCCGCGCCACCGGCGTTGGCCTGCACAGCGGTGACAAGGTCTACATGACCCTGCGCCCGGCACCGGTCAACCATGGGATCGTGTTCCGTCGCGTGGATCTGGACCCGGTGGTGGAAGTGCCGGCCAAGGCCGAACTGGTCACCGAAGTGACCCTGTGCACCGGCCTGACCTGCAACGACGCCAAGATCCAGACCGTCGAACACCTGATGTCGGCGCTGGCCGGCCTGGGTGTGGACAACATCATCGTCGAACTGTCCTCGGCCGAGCTGCCGATCATGGACGGTTCGGCCGGCCCGTTCGTGTTCCTGCTGCAGTCGGCGGGCATCGTGGAACAGGACGCGCCCAAGCGCTTCATCCGCGTGCTGAAGACCGTGGAAGTGACCGAGGGCGACAAGGTGGCCCGCTTCAGCCCGTACGAGGGCTACAAGCTGGGCTTCACCATCCAGTTCGATCACCCGATGATCCCGGCCAAGCAGTCGCGCCAGGAAATCGAGTTCTCGACGCTGGCCTACACCAAGGAAATCTCCCGCGCGCGCACCTTCGGTTTCATGCGCGACCTGGAATACATGCGCGAGCGCAACCTGGGCCTGGGCGGTTCGATGGACAACGCCATCGTGCTGGACGAGTTCCGCGTGCTCAACGAAGACGGCCTGCGCTACGCCGACGAGTTCGTGCGCCACAAGATCCTCGACGCGATCGGCGACCTCTATCTGGCCGGTGGCCAGGTGCTGGGTGCCTACGAAGGCTTCAAGTCCGGTCACGCCCTCAACAACAAGCTGGTGCGGGCGCTGATGGCCGACGCCACCGCCTGGGAATGGGTCAGCTTCGACTCGCCGGCCACCCCGGACCCGGTGGAATATGCCACTCCGGCTTACGCTTGATTCCTGTAGATCGTTGAATTGAAAGACAAAAACGCCGCCTTCCAGGGCGGCGTTGTCGTTTCAGGCGTGTCCGGCGCATTCAGCATGCTTGACGCGAGTCAAGGCCGGTTCGAGGTCACGGTTTTGTGAACCTGTTGGATCGGAAGCCTGAATTTAACGCGGTTTTAACAACAATCTAACGACAGGCCCCCGGATGGCAGCTAGGATGCGACCCGGCCCCCGAATTGTTTCACGCCGTGGTGACACGCGCGACGGGGAGCGGAGCCGGATGCTCCGTTGTCGTCAGGACCGCTTCTTCGGCTTCGAAGGAACGTCCTGCAGGCAAGCCAAGGCGTCGCGTAGCCCTTTGTGCGTGGCGGCTGAAACTGCGTGGGGTCCATTCCGGTTGTCGAGCGCTGGGGAGCGCGTGGGAGTGGGAGACGCAGTCTTGATGGTCACCCTGGTGGCCTTCAGCCCGATGGAACGGGCCGCGTCGAGCAACTGGGCTTCGGCAAGCCGCAACTTGGCATGCCAGACCGGGGACTCGACGAGAAAAACGAGGTGTTCCCCGTCCACATTGGCCAGCCGGCAACGGCTGCGCAGAGGTGGCGGCAACTGGGGGCGCAACTGACGGTCCAGCGCGTCGAGCCACAAGGCACGCCGCAGCGGGTTCCCGCTTTTGTCCGCCATCACCGCATCCAGCGCCGGCTTCGGCACTGACGCGGGGCGAACGCTGGATTTCGGCTCAGACATGAAAACTCACTGATGGCATTCAAAAAGATCGTAATCAAAACGCGTGAAGGACAGGCCAAAGCGTCGCCGATCGCGCGTTTGCGGTTCTATTTCGAGGACCGCCCCCGCGCCCTGCTGGGCAGCGTGCTCGGGGTAGGCTGCATTATCGGCCTTGCCGGCGGCATTGGCGCCAGCGCGCTGAATGATTCCCGCCTGCAGGCCAAGGTCGAGCGCCAGGATGCAGAGCTGGCCAAGGTCAAGCGCGATGCGCAGACCCAGGTCAACGCGCTGGCGGCCCGCCTCGGCGAGCTGCAGGCCCAGGCCACCCGCCTCAACGCCCTCGGCGAACGGCTGACCCAGATGGGCAAGCTGGAAGACGGCGAGTTCGACTTCAACGAGACCCCCGGTCTCGGTGACGGCGACGCCGGCGGCCCGACCAGCGACATCCCGGTCAAGGACGTCAACGCCGACTTACAGGTGCTGGAGCAGCGCTTCGCTGCTTCAGGCCGCCAGTTGTCGGTGATGGAATCGCTGATGTTCGACCACCAGCTGCAGCAGAACGCCGTGCCGTCGCGCATGCCGATCCGCAACAGCTACGTGACCTCCGGTTTCGGCACCCGTGCCGACCCGTTCGGCCGCGGTGCCGCCACCCACAAGGGCATGGACTTCCACGCCAGGGTCGGTGACCCGGTGATGGCCGTGGCCGAAGGCGTGGTCAGCTTCTCCGGCGTGAAGGGCGGCTACGGTAACGTGGTCGACGTCGACCACGGTAACGGCTACGTCACCCGCTACGCGCACAATTCGCGCCTGGTGGTGAAGGTCGGCGACCTGGTGCGTGCCGGGCAGGAAGTGGCCAAGGCCGGTTCCACCGGTCGTTCGACCGGCGCCCACGTGCACTTCGAGGTGTGGGAGAACGGCAACGTGGTCAACCCGCGCAAGTTCCTCGGCGACGGCGGCAACACGCCGGTCGGCCGCGTCAGCCGCGGCTGATGCCCGGGTCGGATCCCTTCCGCGCCGCGGAAGGGCCCTGGCCCGATTCCGTTGATCTGGTAGTGCCGGCCGCTGGCCGGCAACCTCATGATCTTCGGCAGCATCGCGTACCCGGCCAGCGGCCGGCACTACCGGGAATGTTCGGATGCCATTGCCGCCAAAGGGTTGAAACCCCTTGCGGCCGTCCCAAGCTACAATGGGTGTTGCCATCGACAGGGCGCCAGGCGCCCTGTTTCGTTTGCGGCGGACGGATCCCAAGGGGGAGGCCGGGCGTCGTGTCCATCCAACCCGGTTCCTTCAATGATCAACAGCCTGCTTACCCGCGTATTTGGCAGTCGTAACGAACGACAGCTGCGCCAGCTCAACCGCATCGTCGCCAAGATCAATGCGCTGGAGCCGGAGATCGAGAAGCTTTCCGACGAGCAGCTTCAGGCCAAGACGCCGGAGTTCAAGCAGCGCATCGCCGACGGTGAAGCCCTGGACAAGGTGCTGCCGGAAGCGTTCGCGGTCTGCCGCGAAGCCGGTCGCCGCGTGCTGGGCATGCGCCACTACGACGTGCAGCTGATCGGCGGCATGGTGCTTCACCTGGGCAAGATCGCAGAAATGCGCACCGGTGAAGGCAAGACCCTGGTGGCGACCCTGCCGGTGTACCTCAACGCGCTGGAAGGCAAGGGCGTGCACGTGGTCACCGTGAACGACTACCTGGCCCGCCGCGACGCCGCGCAGATGGGCAAGCTGTACAACTGGCTGGGCCTGAGCGTGGGCGTGGTGTACCCGGGCATGCCGCACAGCGACAAGCGCGAAGCCTATGCCTCGGACATCACCTACGGCACCAACAACGAATTCGGCTTCGACTACCTGCGCGACAACATGGCGCTGTCCAAGGCCGACCGCTACCAGCGCGGCCTGCACTACGCCATCGTCGACGAAGTCGACTCCATCCTGATCGACGAAGCGCGTACCCCGCTGATCATCTCCGGACCGGCCGACGATTCCCCGGAGCTGTACATCCGCGTCAACCGCGTCGTACCGAACCTGGTCAAGCAGGAAGCGGAAGACGGCGAAGGCGACTTCTGGGTCGATGAGAAGGGCAAGCAGGTGCACCTGTCCGAAGCGGGCATGGAGCACGCCGAGCAGCTGCTGGTCGAGGCCGGCATCCTCGACGGCGAGACCGAAGGCCTGTACGCGCCGCAGAACCTGACCGTGGTCCACCACCTGAACGCCGCGCTGCGCGCGCACGCGATCTACCAGCGTGACGTGGACTACATCGTGCGCGATGGCGAAGTGGTCATCGTCGATGAGTTCACCGGCCGCACCCTGTCCGGTCGCCGCTGGTCCGATGGCCTGCACCAGGCGGTGGAAGCGAAGGAAGGCGTGCCGGTCCAGCGCGAGAACCAGACGCTGGCGAGCATCACCTTCCAGAACCTGTTCCGCATGTACAAGAAGCTGTCCGGCATGACCGGTACGGCCGATACCGAAGCCTTCGAGTTCCAGAGCATCTACGGCCTGGAAGTGGTGGTGATCCCGACCAACCGCCCGACCATCCGCAAGGACAGCCCGGACCAGGTGTTCCTGAACCGCAAGGGCAAGTTCAATGCGGTGCTGGCCGACATCGAAGAGTGCGCCAAGCGTGGCCAGCCGGTGCTGGTGGGTACCACCTCGATCGAAACCTCGGAAATGCTGTCCGAGCACCTGCGCAAGGCCGGCGTGAAGCACGAAGTGCTCAACGCCAAGCAGCATGACCGCGAAGCGACCATCGTCGCCAATGCCGGTCGTCCGGCCGCGGTCACCATCGCCACCAACATGGCCGGTCGTGGTACCGACATCGTGCTGGGCGGTTCGCTGGAAGCGGAAATCCACGAGCTGGGCGAAGGCGCGACCGACGAACAGAAGGCCGCGGTCAAGGCCGATTGGCAGAAGCGCCACGAGGCCGTCAAGGCTGCCGGCGGCCTGCACATCGTCGGCACCGAGCGCCACGAATCGCGCCGTATCGACAACCAGCTGCGTGGCCGTTCGGGCCGCCAGGGTGACCCGGGTTCGTCCCGCTTCTACCTGTCGCTGGAAGACAACCTGATGCGCATCTTCGCCTCCGACTGGGTGCAGAAGGCCATGCGCATGATGGGCATGAAGGAAGACGACGTCATCGAGGACCGCCTGGTCAGCCGCCAGATCGAGAAGGCGCAGCGCAAGGTCGAGGCCCACAACTTCGACATCCGCAAGAACCTGCTGGACTTCGACGACGTCAACAACGACCAGCGCAAGGTGATCTACGCACAGCGCGATGAACTGCTGGACGCCGAGTCGGTGAAGGACAACGTCGACGGCATCCGCGACGACGTGATCTTCGACGTGGTGGCCCGCTTCGTGCCGCCGAACTCGATCGACGAGCAGTGGGACCTGCGTGGCCTGGAAGCGACCCTGGAGTCGGACTTCGGCCTGCAGATGTCGCTGACCGACCTGGTCAAGTCGCACGAAGAGCTGGACGCCGAAGCCATCGCTGCCAAGGTGCAGGAGCGCGTCAACCAGCACTTTGCCGAGAAGGAAGCCGGTGTCGGTGAGGAAACCATGCGCGCGCTGGAGAAGCACGTGATGCTGACCGTGCTGGACCAGAGCTGGAAGGAGCACCTGGCGCGCATGGACTACCTGCGCCAGGGCATCTACCTGCGTGGTTACGCGCAGAAGCAGCCGAAGCAGGAATACAAGAAGGAAGCCTTCGAGCTGTTCTCGGACATGCTGGAGAACGTCAAGCGCGAAGTGGTGACCCTGCTGTCGCGCGTGCGCATCCGCAGCGACGAGGAAGTGCAGGCGCTGGAAGCGGCCGAACGCCAGCAGGCCGAAGCGCGCCTGAGCCAGTCGCAGTTCCAGCACCAGGACGTGGGCGGCTACAGCGCCGACGAGGAAGCCGCGCAGGTGCAGGCTGCCCAGCAGGGCATTGCACAGGCGCAGCGCGATGAGCCGAAGATCGGCCGCAACGATCCATGCCCGTGCGGCAGTGGCAAGAAGTACAAGCACTGCCACGGCCAGCTGAGCTGACCCCGAAAAGCCCCGCGAAAGCGGGGCTCTCTTTTTTCATGGCGGCTGTTTCGCGGGGCTGATCCGGCCCGATCCGAGATTGCGCGGGCCGCCCTGTTCTGGGCATGCTTCCCCCATGGCTCCCCCCACCCGATCGATCCACGTCGTGGCCGCCGTCATCACCGACGCCCGTGGCCGCGTGCTGCTCAACCGTCGTACCGAGAACCGCGACATGGCCGGCCTGTGGGAGTTCCCCGGCGGCAAGCGCGAATCCGGCGAGACCTCCGAGCAGGCGTTGGTTCGCGAGCTGCGCGAGGAACTGGGCATCGAAGCCGATGTCGGCGAATGGCTGATGGATGTGCCGCAGCGCTACCCGGACAAGCACCTGACCCTGGAAGTGCGCCACGTGCGCAGCTGGAAGGGGACGCCACGTGGCCGCGAGGGCCAGGCCATTACCTGGGTAGCGCCGGATAAACTGGGTCGCTATTCGATGCCACCGGCCGATCTGCCGGTGGTGGCCGCGCTGCGCCAGCCCGACAGCTACCTGATCACCCCGGCGCCGGCCGATGATGAGGGCGGCATGCAGCATTGGCATGAACAGCTGCAGCGCGCGGTGGACGCGGGCCAGCAGCGCATCCAGCTGCGGTTGCCGACGGCGCATCCGCAGCGCCAGGCGATGGTCGAACAGGCCGTGCGCGCGCATCGTCGCAGCGGGGTGCAGTGGCTGCTCAACCGCGATATCGAACGCGCGCGCGTACTGGGCGTTGGGGTGCACCTGGGCAGCGAGCAGCTGCTGGAGCTGTCGCAGCGTCCGCTGCCCGAAGGCCAGCTGGTGGCCGCGTCCTGCCATGACCTGCAGCAGCTGCAGGCCGCACAGCGGTTGGGCTGCGACTTCGCCGTGCTGGGCCCGGTGCAGGCCACGGCCAGCCATCCGGATGCCGTGCCGCTGGGCTGGAACGCGTTCGCCGAGCTGCGCGCGCAGGTGTCACTGCCAATCTACGCCCTGGGCGGCATGGGCCGCGGTCACATCGCCGAAGCGCGTCGCCATGGTGGGCAGGGCATCGCCGCCATCCGCACGCTGTGGCCGGAGTAAAGCTGCTTCGCTCGCCGGGCATGGCCCGGCGCTACCGTGTGGGATGGAGGCAGTAGATCCACGCCATGCGTGGATGGATGCTCGCGATCACAGCGTGATCCAGAAACACCCGTATTGCCGTCGCAACCCCAGCACCGTCGAAGCGCGCGACGCGCTGCCGGGCAGGGTCTGCTCCAGGCGCAGGCCGATGGGATGCCGCGCCACAGAGGCCACAGGGTCGGATCCCAACGCGGCAGGGCTCTGATCCTCATCCTGCGATTGCGGCAGCGCCTGTGACGGATACACCGGCACCACGTCCACCAGGGGCCGCCGCGCCAACGATTCCAGCTGGCCGAGGATGCGCTGCGCGCCCGCATCGGAAACCGCGCCCCACAGATACAGTGAGGACAGCCGATTCACATCGTTGCTGACGATGCCGACGCGCAGCGCGTCCACCAGTTCACTCAGCCGCCGCGGGCAGCGTGCCCCCAGGGTGTCGCGCTGCAGGGTATTGCCGGCGGGCGCAGGCGGTGGCAACCGCGACCGCGCGCCCAGGCTGTCGCAGGGCCGGTCGGTGTAGACGCTTTGGCCCTGGGCATCGGTGCAGCGGTTCAGGCGTGTGGACTGTGCGTGGGCGACGCTCGACAGCACGCACAGCGGCAGCAGCAACAGCAGGAAGGAAAGCCGGATCATCCTCGCAGGGTAGCGCCGATCACGCTTGCGCGCCGTGCTTTCAGCCCTGCAGCAGCTTCAGCACCGAAGTGGTCGGCTTGGCCAGGTTCAAGGTGTAGAAGTGCAGGCCGGGTGCGCCGCCTTCGATCAGGCGCTGGCACAGCTTGGCCACCACTTCAGTGCCGAATGCACGCACCGACTCTGCATCATCGCCATAGGCCTGCATCTTGCGGCTGATCCAGCGCGGGATCTCCGCACCGCACTGTTCGGAGAAGCGGCGCAGCTGGCTGAAGTTGGCGATCGGCATGATGCCGGGCGTGATCGGTACCTGCACGCCCAGCCGCCGCACTTCGTCGACGAAATGGAAGTAGGCATCGGGGTTGAAGAAGTACTGGGTGATCGCCGCATCGGCACCGGCGTCGATCTTGGCCTTGAAATGCTTCAGGTCGGCCAGTGCGTCGGAAGCCTGCGGGTGCGTTTCGGGGTACGCGCCCACTTCGATATGGAACGCATCACCGTGCTCGGCGCGGATGAAGTCGATCAGTTCGGCGGCATAGCGCATGTCACCGGGGAAACCCATGCCCGACGGCAGATCGCCGCGCAGCGCGACCAGGCGGCGGCAGCCGATGGCGCGGTACAGCTTGAGCAACTCGCGGATTTCCTGACGGGTGCCGCCGACGCAGGACAGATGCGGTGCGGCATCGAAGCCATGGTGCTGGTTGAGGTGGCGCACGGTCTCGGAGGTATAGCTCAGGGTCGAGCCACCGGCGCCGAAGGTACACGACACGTACTCGGGACCGTAGTCCTTCAGCCTGGCCGCGGCACGGTCCAGCTGGCTGCGCTGTTCGTCGGTCTTGGGCGGATAGAACTCGAAGCTGATGGCGGTCATGGCACGGGCGGCAGCGGCGGGTGCGGATCAGTATATCGCTTCATCAAGATGGATGTTGTCAATTTCTGCGGGCGAACATCGTCAGCCGCCTGCGACCGTTCGCCCCGGCGATCGGCCGCTGCTCCGAAATCGCCCCCCGGGTGCCGTGGCCGGCGGCACGCTGAGCCCATTCCGGCACCACCCACCTGACGAAGGAGCAGACGATGAAGATCTTCCTGGCACTCTGGTATGCAATGAAGGCCCTGGCCCGGCTGGCGATGATCGGCATGGCGATGGCCGTGCTCGGCTCCGGCTCGGCGCACGCCGCCAGCGCCCCGGCGGCGGGCAAGGTGCAGGTCGAGGTGGTCGGCAAGGGCCGCCCGCTGCTGATGATTCCCGGCCTCAACAGCAGCGCCGAGGTGTGGCGCGAGACCTGCCTGGCCCTGAAGGATGTGCAGTGCCATCTGGTGCAGCTGCCCGGCTTTGCCGGTGCGCTCGCGGCCGATCCGCGCCCGGTCGAGTTCCTGCCGGCGATGCGCGGGCAGCTGCTGGCCTACCTGCATGACCAGCATCTGGGGCCGGTGGTGGTGGTTGGCCACAGCCTCGGTGGCCTGCTGGGCCTGCAGATGGCGCAGGCCGAGCCGAAGGCGGTCAGCGCGCTGGTGGTGGTTGACGCCCTGCCATTCCTGCCGGCCGCGCGTGACCCGAAGGCCACCGCTGACAGCGTGCGGCCGGTGGTCGACCAGCTGCGCAAGGGCATGCTGGCCGCCGACGCCGCGCAATGGCAGGCGCAGTTGAAGGCGGGCCTGCCGGGGATGACCCGCGATACTCAGCGCCAGGCCGAACTGGGCCGCTGGGGCGAAGACAGCGATCGCCAGACCACGGCCGATGCCATGCATGCGGTGATGACCACTGACCTGCGTGACAGCATTGCCTCGATCACCGCACCGACGCTGGTGCTGGGCAGCTGGGCCGGCTACCAGCCGATGGGTGGCACCGAGGACGGCACCCGGGCGGTGTTCCAGTCGCAGTACGCGAAACTGCAGGGCGTACAGATCGCGATGAGCGCGCAGGGTTTCCACTTCCTGATGTGGGATGATCCGCGCTGGTTGCAGGAACAGGTGCAGGCCTTCCTCGACCGCCACCACTGAGTTTCAACACGCCTCGGAATGGACATGCCGGATTCCTCCTCGACGGTACGCTTCTGGCTGCTCAATGCGCTGGTATGGGCGCTCTATGGCGTTGCCGGAATCGGCCTGCGCCAAGCCTATTTCAGCGATGCCGGAAGCGCAGGCGTGTTGATCACGCTGGGCCTGGCGTTGGCCCTGTTCGGATGCAGCGGTGCCATCCGCGCGCTGGCGCTGCGTGCAGACTGGTGGGCGCGCGGAACGGCCGGGCTGTTGCTGCGGCTGGCGCTGTCGGTGGCATTGGGCGCGGCAGTGGCGCAGCTGCTGGTGAACATCGCGCTGCACTCGGCGCTGGCCTGGAACTGGGTGAGCCTGGGGCGGCAGACGGCCGACTTCAGCTCCAAGGCGCTGCTGCTCTACTGGTACACCACTGCGGTGATGCTGGCCCTGTGGGCAGCGCTTTGGGCAAGCCTGCACAGCCTGCGCCGGATACGCGGGGCGGAACTGGCCCGCCTGCGCGCCGAAGCCGAGCGCAGTGCGCTGGAACGCGATGCGCTGCGTGCACGGCTCAACCCGCACTTCATGTTCAATGCGCTGAACAACCTGCGCGCGCTGATCCTGGAAGATCCTGAGCGTGCGCGCGACATGGTCACCCGTCTGTCGCGCACGCTGCGCCAGGCGCTGGCGCACAACCGCAGCGAGCAGGTCACGCTGGCCGAGGAACTGGCGGTGGTGGACGACTACCTGGCCATCGAGGCGGTCCATTTTGAACAGCGCCTGCAGGTGCGGCAGCAGATCGATGCCGATGCCATGCAGGCGCAGCTGCCTGCGATGGCGTTGCAGCTGCTGGTGGAGAACGCGATCAAGCACGGCATCGCCAGCCGCCCCGGCGGCGGCGAGGTGCAGATCCGTGCCACGCTGGACAATGACGTGCTGCGCCTGCAGGTGGACAATCCGCTGGGCAGCGCCAACGAGCCCACCCACGGGCATGGCGTCGGCCTGGCCTACCTGCGTGCGCAGCTCGGTACGCAAGGTCGTTTCACCCTGCAGCCGGTCGGCGACCGCATGCAGGCCCTGCTGGAGATTCCGCAATGAATGGCGTGCTGCGCGTGTTGATCGTTGATGATGCGCGGCTGGCGCGGCAGGAGCTGCGCACGCTGTTGTCGGCGCTGCCGTGGGTGCAGTGCGTGGGCGAGGCCGACGATGTGCCGGCCGCGCGCGAGGCGATCGCCACACTGGCGCCGGACCTGGTGCTGCTGGATGTGCAGATGCCCTCCGGCAGCGGCTTCGATGTGCTGGATGGACTGGAGACGGTGCCGGCGGTGGTGTTCGTTACCGCTTATGACACCTATGCGGTACGCGCATTCCAGGCCAACGCGCTGGACTATCTGGTCAAGCCGGTGGAGGCACCGCGCCTGCTGGAAGCACTGGAGCGGGCGCGCGAGCGCGACGTGGTGGCGAGCGGCGCGCCGGAACTGCGAAGCACGCTGGGTGCGCAGGACCAGGTGTTCGTGCGCGAGGGCGAACGCTGCTGGTTCGTCGCGGTCTCGGAGATCCGCCGGCTGGTGGTGGATGGCAACTACACGCGGCTGTGGTTCCGCGACCAGAACGCCCTGTTGACCCGCAGCCTGAGCGCGCTGGAAGCACGCCTGCCGCCGGATCTGTTCTTCCGTGCCAACCGCAACACGCTGGTCAACCTGCGCCGCATCCGAGGCGTGACGCCCAGCATCGCTGATGGTTATGACCTGGCGCTGGATGACGGCAGCGAGGTGGAGGTGTCGCGGCGGCAGGCGCGTGAACTGCGCGAGCGGATGGCGTTGTAGCTGCCGCTACAGCTCGGCACTGACCGGGCTGGACCGCCGGAGGCGCTTCATGCCTCGGCTGGCTGCCCCCTCAAGCGGGCCATCACCCCGCCACCGCCGTGCTGGATGACCAGTTCGAGCCCGTAGTGGCTGCACAGTCGCCGCATGATATCCAGGCCCAGGCCGTTGCCCTCGCTGCCATCACGCTTGTCGAATGGCCGCGGCTCGGGCCAGTTGCCAAGGAAGGGTGAAGCACCTGCCGTGTTGTGCACCAGCAGCTGAGCGTCCTGCCATGCAATCAGGACCTGGCCCTGCGCGGTATGCGCGAACGCATTGCCGACCAGATTGGCCAGGACTACGCGCAGGGCCGCCTCGGGCGCGCGCAGCGTGGCCCCGTCGGGCACGGTCAGCTGTACCTCGACCGGCCGTGCAGCCAGCAACGGAGACTGCTCGATGATCACCCGTTCCAGCAGCGGCACAAGTTTGACCGGCGGAGCGCCGTGGCTGGCGGTTTCCTCGCGAGCCAGCGCCAGCAGCGCCGCAATGGCCTGCTGCAGCTGCAGTGCCGAAAGACGGATATGCTGCACATGCTGGCGGCCACGCTCGGACAGGCCCGACTCGCTGGCCAACTGGCCTGCCGCACTGGAGATAACGCTCAAGGGTGTGCGCAGTTCGTGGCTGGCATCGCGCGTGAACGCGTGTTCGCGGGCAACGAAGGCAGCGACGCGTGCGGACAATCCATCCAGGGCGCGCGCGAGCACGCCAATCTCGTCATCGTCGAAACGTGCTGCCAGGCGCACGCCGGGGCCTGGTTCCGGCTGCAGCGCTTCAACCTCCTCGACCAGCGCATAGAGCGAGCCTGTGCTGCGATGGGCGAGCCAGATGCCGAGGAAGATCGCCGCGATCAGGACCAGCAGTGCTGTGCCAGCAAGCAGCATTACGACCCGATCGCGGATCGGCCGGACCACCAGTTGCGCACTGACCTCCGACACAAGCCAAGCAGGGCGGGCGCCGGCCGGGGGATCGATCCGCTTGAGATGGTAGTGCCGACCATCGACGCCCGCGAACTCCGAGCGCCACGGTTCCTTTGCGAACTCGCTGCGCAGATCGTCGGGGAAGGTAGAGGGTGAACGATGCAGCTGGATTGCGGCATCGGCAGGTGTACGCCAGTCCCCTTCGAGCGCGTGCCGGGCGAGCTGAGCCCGTGCTTCACGGTCCAGTTGGGCGTTGAAGATGCTGTCTTCCACCACATACATGAACACCAGCGAGTAGGTGCCGAACACCATGGCGGTGAACAGCGCGAAGGCTGTGAATGTGATCAGCAGTCGACGGCGCAGGTGCTGGGTGGGCCGCGGTTTCATGGCGAAGCTTCCAGACGGAAGCCGACACCGTGGACGGTGCGCAGCATCTCGCCTTCGAACGGCCTGTCCAGTACCTGCCGCAACAGGTACAGATGCGAGCGCAGCGGATCGGAAGGAGGTGCTTCATCCCCCCACAGGCGTTGAACGAGCTCGCTGCGGGTGACGGTTCGCGGCCAGGCCTCGGCCAGTACGAGCAGGATGCGCTGCGGAACCTGTGCCAGCTCCAGCAGCAATCCCGCGCGCCAGGCCTGGCCGCTGCGGCGGTCGATGCTCAGCGGCCCAATCTGCAGGAGGTTCGGTTGACCCACGCGATGGCGGCGGGCGAGGGCGAGACAGCGGGCGAGCAGCTCGGCATCGTCGAAGGGCTTGACCAGATAGTCATCCGCGCCCGCAGCGAAGCCCTGCAGCTTGTCGTCGATCGCATCGCGTGCGGTCAGCATCAGGATGGGGACGTGCCGATCACTGCACTCGCGCAACCGACGGCAGACCGTCGTACCATCGGTGCCCGGCAACCCGATATCGAGCAGCAGCACATCCGGCGGTGACGCCAGCGCCAACTGCAGCCCGACGTGTCCGCCAGCGGCGAAATCGACCAGATGGCCATGCGCCTGCAGCATGTCGATGATGGCCGAGGCCAGCGGCAGGTTGTCTTCAATCAACAGCAGGCGCAGGCGCTCGGCGTCCATGGTCAGGGCTGCATGCGGGCCAGGAGAGCGTTAGCTTCGTCCAGACCGGGCTGCTTTTCCAGCACAGCCAGTACCTGCGAACGGGCCAGATCGGTCCGGCCCAGGCGCCAGTGCGCTTCTGCCATCGCGACCTGCAGCCTCGGCTCGTCCATATGCGGGCTGGCCAGCTGCATGATGGACAGCGCGTCGGCGGTTGCAGTGGCGTCCTTTGCTGCTTTCAGCTGGTAGAAACCCAGCATGCCGATCAGCTCGACGTGATGGTCGGACGGGCGCTGCGCCAGTATCTGCGCCGCCTGACCATCACGCTGCTGCAGGTGCTGCTCCACCAGCGCCATGCTGCGCTCATCGCGCCATGCCTGGCGTGCCAGTGGCACACGCCCGCTGGCGCGCACGAAGGCGTCAGCCAGTGCGGCGGTCGAGAACGGGTTCTGACCGGTCAGCAGGCGTCCATCGACTACGACCTTGGGCATCATCAGCGGTGCCTCCTGCCAGCGTGCGCCCAGCTCGCGCATGCGCGGTTCAAGCTGGAACGCGAATTCCTTCGCCCAACGTTTGCCGAACAGTGCTTCTTCCTCTTCCGTGAATCCGGTCATGGCGCGGCCTTCCACCATGGCCCGGCCATCGGGAAGGCGAACACCCGCCAGTGCGGCCGGACCATGGCATACCGCCGCGACCAGTCCTCCCTGCTGCCAGATTCCGGCAATCGTGGCATGCAGGGCCTTGTCGGCCGGAAGGTCGAACATGGCACCCTTGCCGCCGATCACCAGGACGCCCTGGTAGTCGCTGGCACGCAGTTGTGCAGTGGGCACGGTCGCGGCAAGCTTGCCCATGGCCTGGGAATCGGCAAGGACAGCTGCGTTGAAGGCCTCGGAGGGGTTGTACTTGTCAGCCTCGACGGCGCCGCCACGCGGACTTGCCACGTCGATGTCGAAGCCGTTCTGCTTGAGGATGAGCCAGGCCTGGGCGAATTCGTCCATCTCGAAGCCCGGACGGGTCTTCCCTTGGTCCCGGCCTTCGCTGCTGACGACGAGCAGCACGCGCGATGGTGCGGCAGATGCGGAAGATGGGGCCATGGCAGGGAGGAGAAGGACGGCCAGCAGGCCGGACAGCAGGGGGGAGCGGAAGCGGTTCATGCAGGACTCTCCGGGAGATGTGCGCGCACTGTGGCCGGCAAATGTGAAGCAGACTTCAAGCGCATCGACGGTTACCCTGAGGGCCAGTTCCCGTTCGTGCATGCCATGTCCATCGTCCTCACCGACTTCGCCCGTCCCCGCCTGTTCCCGCGCGTGCCGCGCGGCAACACCATCCAGGATTGCACTGCCGAGCAGTTCGAGGCACACCTCAATGCGCACGCGCCGCTGAAGGTGCTCGATGGCTACGCCCCGTTCTGCAAGCTGTTCGTCTACGAGAACTGGACCAGCACTCGTTGCCTGACGGTGCCGGTCACCGACGCCAACCGCCACCAGCTGCGCAGCGGCTACGAAGCGCGCAACCGCGAGGAACTGCCGGTACTGGTGCGCTGGTTCGAGGGGGTGGAGTCGCCGCGCGCGAACTATCTGGTGGTGATCCTGTACAGCGCCGGGCAGCTGGCGAAGGAGGGTTCACCGATCGAGGCCGACTGGGGCATCGTCGGCTGTATCTACACCGCCGAACCCGAAGAGGTACCGATGGCGCCGATCACCATGATGCGCAATGCACTGGGCGTGGAGGAGGGCGGTTCCGGTGTGCCGCTGGATCGCGAGGCTTACCAGCGCTCCGTCGCGTTCTGGGAGAACAACGCCAACTGGCGGCCGTGAGCCCACGCTGCGGCCGGACAGTCGGCATGTGAACAGGGAAGATTGCAGCGGGACGCTACCATGGCGGTGGATCAACGCAGGGAGCACAGGGATGGATGTTCGCAGTTGGATGCCGTTCGCATGGGTCGCCGCAGGCCTGCTGGCCGCGTGTGAGGGCTCTGCAGCAAAATACGATGCAGGCGCTGCCTGTGGTGCTTTGTCCGACGTGACGCCGATCCGCGATGCCGGCGTGGGTTCACTGCAGGCGCAGGCAACGTCGGGGCGCTGCACGTTCCATGTGGAAGCGGATGACGCTGCAGCGCTTTCGCGTCAGCAGTCGTTGCTGCAGAGCGTGTCGGCGATCGCCTGTAGTGCGCCAGCCACCACCCGGCCTTCGCAAGGGGCTGCAGGCTTCGACCTGCAGATGCCTGCACGTTGCCCACTCTCTTCCAGCACGCCCTTGATTGCCCGGGAAGGAGGCTGGCACCAGCGGCGACTTTCGTCGGTCCCGACGTATCCTGCGGCCGCCATGCGCGAGGCCCAGCAGGGAGGTGTCGAGCTGATGCTGCTGCTGGATGCGCAGGGCAAGACCCAGGCGATCATCCTGTCCCGATCCAGCGGCTACCCGCTGCTCGATGCGGCGGCGCTCAAGCACGCGCGTGATTGGCGTTACGAGCGTGAAGCGGCAGGCAAGGCACCAAGCATGAGCCTGATACGCGGCACGGTCACGTTCAAGCTCAACTAAGGCGTCTGCAGGGCGGGCTCGGGCTTCCACTCCCACCAGCGATAGTGGTACTCGCGCTCGGTCGCGCTCCATTGCTGCGCGCAGCAGGTGCACGTCAGCCGGTAGCATTCGCCCCAGCCGTCCTCCGCTTCGCCCCGTGCACGCAGCTGCACGTGACCTTGTTCCAGCAGCGGCTCGGGGCTGAAGAACACATAGGATGGGTAGAGCGCGCACAGGCAGCCTTCGCGTGCCTGCCAGTAGCGCAGCCGTTGCAGGGCCGCCTTCAGGTGCACCTGGTTGCTGATCAGCATGCCGCCAAGGGCGATGCCTTGGCAGCTGCGTTCGATCGTATCCACATGCGCGACCAGCGCGTCCAACGATGAGGCGCTGAACAGCCGAGCGACCGTACGCGTGGCATCGTTGATGCGCGTTGCATCGCGCGACAACAGGTCCTGCAGCAGCACATCGGCCTGTGCATCGTCGAGCCGGGGTATCGGTGCTGCAGACCACGGCCAGCGCATCAGCGTGACTTGCCGATGGCAGCGTAGTGGCCGGCAGTCAGCCGCAGCAGGTCGGCTGGTGCCAGTTCCACTTCCAGGCCGCGGCGACCGGCGCTGACATGCAGCGCGGGCAATGCCTGCGCGCTGGCGTCCAGGAAGGTGCGCAGGCGCTTCTTCTGCCCGAGTGGGCTGATGCCACCGACCAGGTAACCGGTCGCGCGCTGTGCGGCATCGGCCGCGGCCATTTCGCACTTCTTGCAGCCGGCCGCTTCGGCCAGCGCCTTCAGGTCCAGCTGGCCGGCCACCGGCACGATCGCTACCAGCAGTTCATGGGTCTCGGTGCTGGCCAGCAGGGTCTTGAACACCTGGGCCGGGTCGAGGCCGAGCTTGTCGACGGCTTCGCCGCCATAGGATTCGGCGTGAGCATCGTGCACGTAGCTGCGCACGGTGTGGGCGATCTTCTCGCGCTTGAGCAGGTTGATGGCCGGAGTCATGGGGGCATCCTAGCGCGGGGCAGGGGTGTTGCCTTGACCGAGGCTATTGTTCCCGCTCCGGTGGGGAACATCCATGCACGGCGTGGATCTACTGTGGGTTGGCTGGGGGATATCCACGCATGGCGCGGATCTACTGGGGCCGGACGATCAGTAGATCCACGCCATGCGTGGATACGTGGTGTACGGCCACACGCGAATGCAGAACGGGCGCCCGAAGGCGCCCGTTCCGTGTGTTGCATGCACCGGTAGTGCCGGCCGCTGGCCGGCACCGCGCAGGCATCAGTAGCGGTAGTGGTCCGGCTTGAACGGGCCTTCCACCGGCACGCCGATGTAGTCGGCCTGTTCCTGGCTCAGGGTGGTCAGCTTCACGCCGATCTTTTCCAGGTGCAGGCGGGCCACTTCTTCGTCCAGCTTCTTCGGCAGCAGGTAGACCTTCTTCTCGTAGCTGTCCTTGTTCGCCCACAGGTCGATCTGTGCCAGGGTCTGGTTGGCGAAGCTGTTGGACATCACGAAGCTCGGGTGGCCGGTGGCGCAGCCCAGGTTCACCAGGCGGCCTTCGGCCAGCAGGAAGATCGCGTTGCCGTTCGGGAAGATGTACTTGTCCACCTGCGGCTTGATGTTGACGTGCTTGATGCCGGCGAACGACACCAGCGCATCGACCTGGATTTCGTTGTCGAAGTGGCCGATGTTGCAGACGATGGCCTGGTCCTTCATCGCGCTCAGGTGCTCGATGCGGATGATGTCCTTGTTGCCGGTGGTGGTGACGTACAGGTCGGCACGGCCCAGGGTCGATTCGATGGTGTTGACTTCATAGCCTTCCATCGCCGCCTGCAGGGCGCAGATCGGGTCGATCTCGGTGACGATCACGCGCGCGCCGTAGGCACGCAGCGAGGCCGCGCAGCCCTTGCCGACGTCGCCGTAGCCGCAGACCACGGCCACCTTGCCGGCCAGCATCACGTCCATCGCGCGCTTCAGGCCATCGGCCAGCGACTCGCGGCAGCCGTACAGGTTGTCGAACTTGCTCTTGGTGACCGAGTCGTTGACGTTGATCGCCGGGATCAGCAGGGTGCCGGCCTGGGCCAGCTGGTACAGGCGGTGCACGCCGGTGG
The DNA here is from genome assembly GCF_056480905.1 of Stenotrophomonas sp. 96582_Sma. NCBI lineage: Bacteria > Pseudomonadati > Pseudomonadota > Gammaproteobacteria > Lysobacterales > Lysobacteraceae > Stenotrophomonas > Stenotrophomonas sp. 96582_Sma. Next base: position 703,557 of record NZ_CM151122.1, read on the forward strand.
TGGTCTCTTCGGAGACGCCCTTCCAGTCCTTGACCACGCGGCCCCAGTAACCCGGGCGCTCCTTGGCGACGCGCTTGAGCAGGTTCTTGATGACCTGTTCTTCGTGCGAGGCAGAGGCGGTGTTGACCCAGTCGCTGCCGTTTTCCAGCTCGTAGCCCTTGTGGATCAGCAGGGTCACGTCACCACCGTCGTCGACCACCAGCTCCGGGCCGGTCAGGGTGCCGTCGGCCAGGGTGAAGGTCAGCGCGTCCAGGGTGCAGTCCCAGTACTCTTCCAGGGTTTCGCCCTTCCAGGCGAACACCGGGGTGCCGGTGGCGGCGATGGCGGCAGCGGCGTGGTCCTGGGTCGAGAAGATGTTGCACGAGGCCCAGCGCACGTCGGCGCCGATGTCCTTCAGGGTCTCGATCAGCACCGCGGTCTGGATGGTCATGTGCAGCGAGCCGGTCACGCGCACGCCCTTCAGCGGCAGCTCGGCCTGGTACTTGCGGCGGATCGACATCAGGCCCGGCATTTCGTGCTCGGCGATGTCCAGTTCCTTGCGGCCCCAGTCGGCCAGCGTGATATCGCGGATCTTGTAGTCACCTTCGGTGGAGAAGGTCTTGGCAACAGCGTTCATTCGTGTGCTCCGGTTGTGGACGAGCGGATGCTCGCATCTAGCCGGGCGCCGTTGTTACAAAGCCACCTTACCGAGCCTGGCCGGGCCTCGTGGGATCCGGTCGCAGCGCCCCTCGGCAGGGGAGAACCCCAATTATATCGCGGCCCCGACGTGACATCCGGATGACCCAACCATCGGCAGATGGGGCCGCGTGCACGGCCTGTTAAGGTCGGTGTTTTCACGCATCACACAGGTGGAACGATGAGCATGCACGCGCGCCGTACTCGGCGCTGGACCGGCCTGGTCCTGTCGATGGGACTGCTGGCGGTGGCCCCGCTGGCCTGGGCCGCAGCGCCGCAGCCGGTGGCCGCACAGGCCCAGGGCGTCAACGGCTACGAACTGCCGTCGGCCGCGCTGCAGGCGGTGGTGGACGCGCCGCGCGCGCCCTCGCTGTACCTGTCGCCACGCCGCGATGTCGCCGCGATGATGCAGATGCCGTCGCTGCCGTCGATCCAGGTGGTAGCGCAGCCGGAACTGAAGCTGGCCGGCCTGCGCATCAACCCGCGCACCTTCTCCGACAGCCGCTTCAGCTTCGGCGAGAAGCTGTGGCTGATGAACGTGGCCGACGGCAAGGAACGGCAGATCAGCGGCCTGCCGGCCAAGCTGTCGATCGCCAGCGTGATGTGGTCGCCGGACCAGAAGTGGCTGGCCTTCAACCAGGTCGACGCCGCCAGCGGCGCCAATGAACTGTGGCTGGTGGATGTGGCCGGCGGCAGCGCCCGTCGTCTGGTCGCCGGCCTGAACACGGTGATCGGCAGTGGCTACCAGTGGCTGCCGGACAGCCGCGGCCTGGTGGTGTTCACCCGTCCGGCCAACCTTGGTGCGTCCCCGGCCGCCGACGGCATTCCGACCGGCCCGGCCGTGCAGCAGACCAGCCAGGGCGGCGGCGTGGTGTCGATCCGTACCTACCAGGACCTGCTGAAGAACGAGGCCGACGCGCGCCAGTTCGATTACTACGCCACCACCCAGCCGATGGAAGTCAGCCTGGATGGCAACACCCGCGCGATCGGCGCGGCCGGCATCTTCATGGGTTTCTCGGTGTCGCCGGATGGCCGCTTCGTGCTGCGCCAGCCGGTGCAGCGGCCGTATTCCTACGTGGTGCCGGTGAGCAGTTTCCCGCGCCGTATCGAAGTGATCGACCGGGCCAGCGGCAAGCTGGTGCACACCGTGGCCGTGCGTCCGCTGGTGGAAGGTCTGCCGACCGGCAACGACGCTGAAGTGACCGGCGTGCGCGATATCAGCTGGCGTGGTGATGCCGACGCAACGCTGGTCTGGGCCGAAGCCCAGGACGGCGGCGACCCGAACAGGGACGCCAAGGTGCGCGATGCGGTGCTGATGCAGGCTGCGCCGTTCGACAAGCCGCCGGTCACGTTGGCCCAGCTCGGCAGCCGTCTGGTGGGCATCAACTGGGGCCGTGGCGACCTGGCCCTGCTGACCGAGTCGTGGTGGAAGACGCGCAAGACCAGGACCTGGCTGATCGCCCCGGACAATGCCGGCGCCGAGCCGCGCCTGCTGTGGGATCGCGACGGGCAGGACCGCTATTCCGATCCGGGCCGGCCGCTGTTGTCCAGCGACGACCGCGGCCGCTCGCTGCTGCAGACCAGCGCCGATGGCAGCAGCCTGTATCTGGCCGGTGCCGGTGCATCGCCGGAAGGCGATCGTCCGTTCGTGGACCGCTTCGACGTTGCCACGGGCAAGGCCACCCGCCTGTTCCACTCGCAGGCGCCGAGCTATGCGCTGCCGGTGGCGTTGCTGGACGACCAGGCCAGCTCGCTGCTGCTGAGCCGCGAGAGCCCGGATGAGCCGGCCAACTTCTACGTGCAGTCGCTGGCCGATGCCGGTGCTGCGCCGCGTGCGCTGACCCACTTCGCGCATCCGCTGCCGCAGTTGAAGGGCGTGCAGAAGGAGCAGATCCGCTACAAGCGCAAGGATGGCGTCGACCTGACCGCGACCCTGCTGCTGCCGCCGGGCTACGACCCGAAGCGCGACGGCCCGCGGCCGCTGCTGATGTGGGCCTACCCGGGCGAGTTCAAGAGTGCGGCTGCGGCCAGCCAGGTGACCGATTCGCCGTACCGCTTCAATGCGGTCAGCTACTGGGGCCCGCAGGCGTTCCTGGCCAAGGGCTATGTGGTGCTGGCCAGCCCGTCGATGCCGATCATCGGCGAAGGCGACAAGGAGCCGAACGACACCTACATCGAACAGCTGGTGGCCAACGCGCAGGCAGCCGTGGATGAAGTGGTGCGCCGTGGCGTGACCGATCGCGATCACATCGCCATTGGTGGCCATTCCTACGGTGCGTTCATGACCGCCAACCTGCTGGCGCACACGCGCCTGTTCAAGGCGGGCATCGCGCGCAGCGGCGCCTACAACCGCACGCTCACGCCGTTCGGCTTCCAGGCCGAGGAGCGCAACTACTGGCAGGCGCAGGACGTCTACCAGAAGATGGCGCCGTTCAACTACGCCGACAGGATCAAGGATCCGATCCTCTTCATCCACGGCGTGGACGACAACAACTCCGGCACGTTCCCGATGCAGAGCGAGCGCATGTTCGCCGCAGTGAAGGGCCTGGGTGGTACCGCGCGTCTGGTGATGCTGCCGAACGAATCGCATGCCTACCGTGCACGCGAGTCGATCATGACCATGCTGGCCGAAAGCGAGCGCTGGCTGGAACAGACCATCGGCCCGGCCGAGCAGGGCAAGGCGAAGAAGAAGCGCTGACGTGACCCGGTAGTGCCGGCCGCTGGCCGGCAACCTCAGGTCGCGTGAGTCCATGAGGTTGCCGGCCAGCGGCCGGCACTACCAGATGAAACCATTTTTGCATCGCAGCACGATGCCCGTTCTGGTTTAGGCTTGGGGTCTGGATCCGTTGACCGAGGCCTGTGCGTCGCCGATGAACGAGTACCGCAGCAGCATCGAGTTTGCTTCCCCCGATCTTCCGCTTCGCGATGACGTGCGCCGGCTCGGCGCGCTGGTTGGCGACCTGCTGTTTGAACAGGTCTCCGCCGCGTTCCTTGACGATGTCGAGGACGTGCGCACCCGCGCCATCGCCCGCCGCGAGAACCAGGCGCCGTTGTCGGAGCTGGCCGATGGCCTGGCCGGGCGCACGCCGCAGCAGGCCGAAACCATGGTGCGGGCCTTCAGCACCTACTTCCAGGTGGTCAACATCGCCGAGCGCGTGCATCGCATCCGCCGTCGCCGTGACTACCAGCGCGCCGGTACCGCAGGGGCGCAGCCCGATGGCCTGCAGGATGCACTGCAGCACCTGAAGGCGCAGGGCGTGGGCCTGGACGAGCTGGCGCAGTGGCTGCCACGCATCGACATTGAACCGGTGTTCACCGCACACCCGACCGAAGCAGTGCGCCGCGCGCTGCTGGAGAAGGAGCAGCTGATGGTGGCCAGCCTGGTCGACAATCTCGATGGCCAGCGCACACCGGGTGAAGCCGCCGCCGATGCCGCGCGCTTCCGCATGGCATTGACCGCTTCGTGGCAGACCACCGATTCCTCGCCGGTGCGGCCCACCGTCGATGACGAACGCGAGCACGTCGGCTTCTATCTGGTGCAGGTGCTGTACCGGGTGATTCCGGTGCTGTACGAATCGCTGCAGCAGGCGTTGCGCGATACCTATGGCGAAGAACTGCCGCTGCCGCGCCTGCTGCGTTTCGGCACCTGGGTGGGCGGCGACATGGACGGCAACCCGAACGTGGATGCCCATACCATCCGCAATACGCTGGATGCGCAGCGGCAGGCGGTACTGGGCCGTTACCAGAAGGAACTGTTGCAGCTGGCCAGCCTGCTCAGCCAGTCCACCGAGCGGGTGGGCGTGAGCAATGCGCTGCAGGCGCGCGTAGCGCATTACCAGCAGTTGCTGCCGCAGGTGCAGTCGCGCCCGCGCCATGCCGACATGCCGTACCGGTTGCTCAACGACCGCATGCGCGCGCGCCTGCAGGCCACGCTGGATGATGGCGCAGGCGCTTACGCTGGTCCGGACGAACTGATCGACGACCTGCAGCTGATCCTCGACAGCCTGCGCGCCAATCGTGGCGAACATGCTGGCGGTTTCGCGGTGCAGCGCCTGCTGTGGCGGGTGAAAACGTTCGGCTTCCATCTTGCGCGGTTGGACGTGCGCCAGGAATCGAGCGTGCACGCGCGCGCGCTGGCCACCGTGCTGGGCGGCGACGCGGCGTGGGACGGTCTGGACGCATTGGGCCGCGCGCGCCTGCTGGCGCCGCATGCCAGTGGTGACGCGCCGATGCCGAAGGGCGACGACGAAGGCAACCAGCGACTGGATGCGGTGTTCGCGGCGTTGGCCGATGCGCGTGCGCGCCATGGTGGCGATGCACTGGGCAGCTACATCATTTCGATGGCGCATGACCGCAGCGATGTACTGGCGGTGCTTGCGCTGGCACGCCGTGGCGGCCTGGTGGAAGAGGGCGGTTCGGTGCCGCTGGATATTGCGCCGCTGTTCGAGACGGTGGACGACCTCAAGCGTGGCACCGCGACCCTGCGCGACCTGCTGGCCGATCCGGTGTACCGCGCACACCTGCATGCACGCGATGACGTGCAGATGGTGATGCTGGGCTATTCGGACAGCAGCAAGGACGGCGGCATCGCTGCTTCGCGCTGGGGCCTGCAACGCGCGCAGGTGGAACTGCTGGAGGTGGCGGCCGAGGCCGGCATCCGCCTGACCTTCTTCCATGGCCGTGGTGGTTCGATCAGCCGCGGTGGCGGCAAGACCACGCATGCGGTCGATGCCTCGCCGCGCGGCAGCATCGATGGCCGCCTGCGGGTGACCGAGCAGGGCGAGGTGATCCATCGCAAATACGGCATCCGTGCGCTGGCGCTGCGCTCGCTGGAACAGGCCACCGGCGCGGTACTGCGCGCCAGCCTCCGCCCGCGGGCTGCCGAACCCCGCGAGGATGAGTGGCGACCGGTGATGGATGTGGTCGCTGGCTCCAGCAGCGAGGTGTACCGCGCCTTCGTCGGCCAGTCTGGCTTCATGGACTACTTCCGCACGGCCACGCCGATCGACGTGATCGAGCGGATGACGCTGGGTTCGCGTCCGTCGCGCCGGCTCGGCCAGGACGCGGCGTTGGGCAACCTGCGCGCGATTCCGTGGGTATTCGCCTGGAGCCAGGCGCGTGCCGTCATTCCCGGCTGGTACGGGGTGGGCAGCGGCCTGCAGGCGGCGGTGGATGCTGGCCACGAACAGACGCTGCGCGAGATGGCGCGTGACTGGCCGTTCTTCCGTACCTTCCTGGACGACATCGCGATGGTGCTGTCCAAGGGCGATATCACCATTGCCGAGCAGTTCTCGAAGCTGTCAGGTGATCTGCACGGGCGCTTCTTCCCCCAGGTCGAGAAGGAGCTTGAACTCACCCGGCATTGGTTGCTGGCGCTGATGGGCCAGCAGACGTTGCTCGACCACGATGCGCGGCTGTCGCTTTCGATCCGTCTGCGCAATCCCTATGTCGATCCGATCAGCGTGCTGCAGGTGGATCTGCTGCAGCGCTGGCGAGCCAGCGGGCGCGAGGATGACGACCTGCTGCGCGCACTGGTGGCCTGCGTGAACGGTGTTTCGCAGGGTGTGCAGAACACCGGTTGATCCGCATCCGCCGGGCATGGCCCGGCGAATTCGAAAAGGTAGTGCCGGCCGCTGGCCGGCAACCTCATGATGTCTGGCAACACGCGCGAGGTTGCCGGCCAGCGGCCGGCACTACCTCACTCTTCCGGCGACGGCGGGTTCGACGCCAGCAGTTCCAGATGGCGCTGCTCCATTTCCTGGCGCAGCTGGCGGCGGATCAATGCGGCCGCCTGGCGGCGCTTCTCGTCCGACGTGACCGGCTGCAATGACGGCACCGGCGTTGGCCGGCCTTCCTCATCCACGGCCACCATGGTGAAGAAGCAGCTGTTGGCATGGCGCACGCTGCGCTTGAGGATGTCCTCGGCCACCACCTTGATGCCGATCTCCATCGACGAGGTGCCGGTGTAATTCACCGAGGCCAGGAAGGTGACCAGCTCGCCCACCGCGATGGGCTGGCGGAACATCACCTGGTCCACCGACAGGGTGACCACGTAGCTGCCGGCGTAACGGCTGGCGCAGGCGTAGGCGACCTGGTCGAGCAGGCGCAGGATGGCGCCGCCGTGGACCTTGCCGGAGAAATTGGCCATCTCCGGCGACATCAGCACGGTCATGGACAGCTGGTGGGTTTTCAGTTCGGTCGACATGGGGCGATTGTATCGGCAACCGGTAGTGCCGGCCGCTGGCCGGCAACCACGCGATTGTTCCCGGAGGCCATGAAAAAGCCGGCCAGCGGCCGGCTCTACCAGAAGCAGAAGGGCCGCTTGCGCGGCCCTTCGTGTTTCTTACTTCAGCTTCGCATCGGCGCGCAGGGCGGCGGCGCGGTCGGTCTTCTCCCAGGAGAAGGCCGTGGCGTTGACGGTCTCGCCTTCGCCGTTGAGGTAGCTGAACTCCTTCGGCTTGCGGCCGAAGTGGCCGTAAGCCGCGGTCTGCTGGTACATCGGGTGCACCAGGTCCAGCATCTTGATGATGCCGTACGGGCGCAGGTCGAAGTGCTTGCGGATCAGCTTCTCGATCTTGTCGTCGCTGATCTTGCCGGTGCCGAAGGTGGTGACCGAGATCGAGGTCGGCTCAGCCACGCCGATGGCGTAGGAGACCTGCACTTCGCAACGGTCGGCCAGGCCGGCGGCAACCACGTTCTTGGCGACGTAGCGGGCCGCGTAGGCAGCCGAACGATCGACCTTGGACGGGTCCTTGCCGGAGAAGGCGCCACCACCGTGACGGGCCCAGCCGCCGTAGGTGTCGACGATGATCTTGCGGCCGGTCAGGCCGCAGTCGCCCACCGGGCCGCCGATCTCGAACTTGCCGGTCGGGTTGATGTGGAACTTGGTGCCCTTGTGCAGCCACTTGGCCGGCAGCACCGGCTTGATGATCTCTTCGCGGACGGCCTCGATGAGGTCCTTCTGCTTGATGCCCGGGGCATGCTGGGTCGACAGGACAACGGCGTCGATGGCCGAGACCACGCCGTTTTCATAGCGCAGGGTGACCTGGCTCTTGGCGTCCGGGCGCAGCCACGACAGCGGCGAGTTCTTCTTCTTGCGGATCTTGGCCTGCTGCTCGACCAGGCGGTGCGACAGGTGGATCGCGGCCGGCATGTAGCTGTCGGTCTCGTTGGTGGCATAGCCGAACATCAGGCCCTGGTCGCCAGCGCCCATTTCTTCCGGCTTCTTGCGATCCACGCCCTGGGCGATGTGCGGCGACTGCTTGCCGATCAGGTTCAGCACGCCGCAGGTGGCGCCGTCGAAGCCGACGTCGGAGCTGTCGTAGCCGATGTCCGTGATGACCTTGCGGGTCAGCGCTTCCAGGTCGATCCAGGCGCTGGTGGTGATTTCACCGGCCACAATGGCAACACCGGTCTTGACCATGGTCTCGCAGGCCACGCGGGCGCGCTGGTCCTGGGTCAGGATCGCGTCCAGCACCGCATCGGAGATCTGGTCGGCAACCTTGTCCGGATGGCCTTCGGAGACCGACTCGGAGGTGAAGAGATAGCTGGACATCAGGCGTAATATCCCTTGATTCGGATGGAAAGATGGGCGCGAATGATACACGGGGTGCGCCGCCTGTGCATTGTGAACCTGTACCGGTTGCCGGTGGTTAAGCCCGCGTAGGCCCGGCAGGGGCCGTCCGGCCGGGATTGGGGCTCAGCCTCGAGGTCCAGTGTTCCACCAGCGTGACAACGCAGCGCGCGGCTACCGGCCCCGACTGCGCGGGCCACAACGCCCGGCAGCGGCTGTGCGGCCGTCATCGTTCTGCCCAAAAACCGCCATCTGGCTGCCGCCTGCCGGGCGCAGGCTGTCGGCCAATCCGGCCGCCGGGCATGAGTGGATCCGCCATGCAGGAACTTGAACAGCGTCTCCAGCAACGCTTCCCCGATTGGTTCCATGGCCGCCGGGGCCAACTGGCGCGGCCGTTGCTGCGCAGCGTCGGTCGCTGGTCGCGGTTGGACCAGATCGAAGCCTTCCTGCAGCGCAGCTCAGGCCTGCGTGGCTTCGGCTTCGTCGCCGCCGGCCTGGAGTTCATCGACGGCCAGTACCAGGTGGACCCGGCCGCGCTGGCCAGGATCCCGGCCACCGGCCGCCTGCTGATCGTCGCCAACCATCCCTCCGGGGCACTGGATGCCCTCGCCCTGCTGGACGCGGTCGGCCGCATCCGCCGTGACGTGCGGATCGTGGCCAACGACCTGTTGGGGGCAATCGCGCCACTGCAGGACCTGCTGCTGCCGGTACGCATCCTCGGTGGCAAGGCCCAGCGTGGCAGCCTGCATGCCGTCGAAGAGGCGCTGGCCGCCGAGCAGTGCGTGATTGTGTTCCCGGCCGGCGAGGTCTCGCGGCTGTCGCTGCGCGGCATCCGTGATGGCCGGTGGCAGCGCGGTTTCGTCCGCTTTGCCCGTGCCGCTGGCGCGCCGGTGCTGCCGGTGCGGGTGGAGGCGCGCAACTCGGCGCTGTTCTACGGCGCCTCGACCCTGTTCAAGCCGGCGGGCACCGCGCTGCTGGCGCGCGAGATGTTCACCCGTCGTGGCCGTCCGCTGCGGCTGAGCATCGGTGAGCCGATGCAGCTGGGCAAGGGCGGCGACCCGGGCGCACAGCTGCTGGCGGTGCGCCGCGCGCTGTATGCGCTGGGCCGTAATGGGGCGGCGGGCGATGCAGCTGCTGTAGCAGGCCCCGAGCCGCTGGCGTCCCCGGTGCCGCCTTCACAGGTGGCCGCAGGCATCGCCGCGGCGACCCAGCTGGGCCAGACCGCCGACGGCAAGCAGATCCTGCTGGCGACCTGTACCGCCGATTCGCCGCTGCTGCTGGAGCTGGGGCGCCTGCGCGAGCTGACCTTCCGCCAGGTAGGCGAGGGCACCGGGCGCAGCCGCGATCTGGATGATTACGACCCGCGGTACGAACACATCGTGATATGGGACGCCGCCGCGCAGCGCATCGCCGGCGCCTACCGGATCATGCGTGGTGCCCACGCGCTGGCCCGGCACGGCCTGTCCGGGCTCTACAGCGCGTCGCTGTTCCGCTATTCCGACGACGCCATCACCCACATCGCCGAAGGCCTGGAACTGGGCCGCAGCTTCGTGGTGCCTGATTACTGGGGCAGCCGCAGCCTGGACTACCTGTGGCAGGGCATCGGCGCCTACCTGCAGTGCCGGCCCGGCATCCGCTACCTGTTCGGCGCCGTGTCGATCAGCGCAGCGCTGCCACGCGATGCACGCGAGCAGCTGGTGGCGTACTACCAGCGCTACTACAGCGGTACCGCCGGCCTGGCCGAATCGAACCGCCCGTTCCAGTACTTCGCCGCGCCGCCAAGTTTCGGCGAGCTGGATGCAGGTGCCGCGTTCGATGTGCTCAAGGCCAACCTGGCCGCACTCGGCACTGGCGTGCCGACGCTGTATCGCCAGTACACCGATCTGTGCGAACCCGGTGGCGCCCGTTTCCTTGCCTTCGGTGTCGACCCGGACTTCAGTGATTCGATCGACGGCCTGATTGAAGTCGACCTGTGCGCGATCAGGCCGAACAAGCGCAAACGCTACCTGCGCGACGCGGGGGCGCCGGCATGAGCGCGCTGGCGAACCTGTCGCCGCACCGGCGCGCAGTGTTCGTCTCCGACGTGCACCTGGGGTCACGTCATTGCCATGCCACCGAGCTGGCGCGGTTCCTCTCGCAGCTGCGCTGCGAACGGTTGTACCTGGTGGGCGACATCATCGACCTGTGGTGGATGGCGCATCGCCGCGCCAACTGGCGCCAGTCGCACAGCGAAGTCATCCAGGCCCTGCACGCGCTGCGCCGTGCCGGGACCGAGATCGTCTACATCCCCGGCAACCATGACGCGTCACTGCGCCACGTGTGCGGGCTGATGCTCCCAGCGATGCAGGTGCGCCGCCGCGCCATCCATGTGACCGCCGATGGCCGTCGCCTGCTCGTTGCGCATGGGGACGAGTACGACGGCGTGACCCACTTCGGTGGCCTGCAGGAAAAGTTCGGTGACTGGCTGTACTACCGCATCCTGACCGGCAACCAGGCGTTGAATGCGGTGCGGCGGCTGCTGGGGATGCGCTACTGGTCGCTGTCGGAGTTCCTGAAGAAGCGCAGCGGTGCGGCCGAACGCTACATCGAGCGCTTCGTGCAGGCCGGGCTGGACGACGTGCGGCGGCGCGGACTGGATGGCATCGTCTGTGGCCACATCCACCGCGCCGCGCTGATCGAGCACGATGGCCTGGTCTATGCCAACGACGGCGACTGGGTGGAGAGCCTGACCGCGCTGGCCGAAGACCATGATGGCGCGCTGCGCCTGCTCGACCACAATGGCCAGACCCTGGTCGAACTTCCTGGCGCGCGCATCAAGCAAGCGGCTTGACCCACTCTCGTAGAGTCGAGCCATGCTCGACTGCTCTTCTCAGACTGCCCCGCGTACAGCAGTCGAGCATGGCTCGACTCTACAAAAGAGCGCGAGCGGCTGTGCCATCAAGACGGCACGCCCGCAAGCCGCTAGCATCGGCCCATGGATTCCCTGACCCAGATCGTGCTCGGCGGCGCCGTCGCTGCTGTCATCGCCCCGCCCGGACATCGCCGTGCGGCCCTGCTGGCCGGTGCCGCGCTCGGCACCCTGCCGGACCTCGACGCCCTGTGGCTCGGTTTCACCGCCGCCGACCCGGTGGCGAACATGATCGAGCACCGCAGCTTCAGCCACTCGCTGCTGGTGCTGCCTTGGGTGGCGGCACTGATCTGGTGGTTGTTCAAGCGCTTCGGCAATGGCCGCGTCGCCCAGTCACCTGTGCGCTGGTTCTGGGCGATCCAGCTGGCGCTGGTCACCCATCCCATGCTGGATGCGTTCACCGTCTACGGCACCCAGCTGTGGTGGCCGCTGCGCCCACACCCGACCATGGGTTCCAGTGTCTTCATCATCGATCTCGGCTACACGGTATGGCTGCTGCTGGGCTGCGTGCTGGCCTGGTTTGGTCGCGCCCGCCCCTGGGCTGGCAAGGTGCTGGGTGTGGCGTTGCTGGTCAGCAGTGCGTACCTGGGTTGGGGCCTGATCGCCAAGGCGCAGGTCGACCGTGCTGCCCAGCAGAGCCTGGTGGCGATGGGCCTGGGCGATGCGCCGCGCTTCTCGGTGCCGATGCCATTCAACACCCTGCTGTGGCGCGTGGTGGCAATGACGCCGAACGGCTACGTGGTGGGCGACCGCTCGCTGGTGGCCGACCACGGGCCGATGCAGTTCGAAGGCCACGCATCCAATGTGCAGGCCTTGCGCGAAGCGCAGGCCATCCCGGCGGTGCAGCAGCTGACGTGGTTCAATCGTGGCTTCATGCGTGCGCAGGTGGTGGACGGCCGGCTGGTGCTGAGCGACCTGCGTATGGGGCTGGAACCGGACTACACCTTCAACTTCACGGTGGCCGAGCAGGCTGATGGGCAGTGGCGGGCGATCACGCCCGAGCAGGTGCGGGTGGAATACAGCAGCCCGGCTGCACGCGCCGACGTCGGACGCCGGTTGGCCGCGATGTGGCAGCGGATCTGGCAGGAGCCGGCAGCACAGCCGGGTGCGGCCGACCACAGCGCCGTGCATTGATCCGTAGATCCACGCCATGAGTGGATGGCGCGGACATTGGCGAAGACAGCCACGCATGGCGTGGCTCTACTGCCTCAATCGGCAGTGCAGTGTCGCATCCGTAGATCCACGCCATGCGTGGATGGTGCGGGCATCGGAAGGCAGCCACGCATGGCGTGGCTCTACTGCCTCCATCGGCAGTGCAGTGTCGCATCCGTAGATCCACGCCATGCGTGGATGACGCGGGCATCGGCGAAGGCAGCCACGCATGGCGTGGCTCTACTGCCTCCATCGGCGGTGCAGTGTCGCATCCGTAGATCCACGCCATGCGTGGATGGCGGGGGGCATCGGCGAAGGCAGCCACGCATGACGTGGCTCCACCGAATCAATACACCGTGGCGCGGCCCTGCACGAACGAATAGAAGAACACCGCGTTCGGGTCGTTCTGCACCAGGCGGAACTCGCGACGCATGCCTTCCACGGTTTCCTCGTCCACCGATCCGGCCTGCAGCAGTTGGTCGGCGGCCGACAGCAGCAGCTGTTCCCAGAACGCGATCATCGTCTTGCGACGTGCCGGCTCGCGGTTGTCCAGGTGGATGGTCTTGATCTCGGTGTGCACGTCGCGGAAGCCGCCGGCCAGCAGCAGGTTGCCCAGCTTGGCGCCGACGAACGGATCTCCCCCGTGGTCGTACTGGAAATCGTTGAAGGCCATCCAGTAGCGCCAGATATGCGGCGAATACGGGTCGAGCAGGAACGAGGCATTCATCACCTCGGTGATGTAGACCGGCGAACCCGGGGCCAGCACGCGGCGCACCTCGCTCAATACGCGTGCTGGTGACGGCACGTGCTCCAGCACCCAGCACAGGAACGCCGCGTCGAAGCTGCGTGCTTCGAACGGCAGCTCCCCGGCGTCGGCCTGCTGCAGGGTGTAGCGGTCGCTGCACCACGGTGTGCGCGCCAGGTTCTCGCGCGCGGTGGCCAGCTGTGTTTCGCTCAGGTCCACGCCGGTCACGTGCAGATCGGGGAAGCGGCGAAGCAGGATTTCGGTCTGCGCGCCGACGCCGCTGCCGACTTCCAGCAGGCGACGCGCGCCGCTGTAGTCGATCTGGCCGAAGATGCTCGATTCCAGCAGCCGTGCCTGGGTCATCAGGCGCTGCTGCTCGGTGCCGGAGAATCCGTGCAGGTAGGTCGGGGAGGAGATCGGCGGGGTCATGGGGGCGGGCTCTTGTAGCGTCGAGCTTGCTCGACGGCTCCGGGAAATCAGTCGAGCAAGCTCGACTCGACGGCGTGGCAATACGCTCAGGCAGCAGATGACAACGCCGGTTCCCCGGCGATCAGGCGGTCGAAGTACTCGGTCGTCAATGCGATCTGGCTGGCCGGATCTTCGGCACGGTTGACCACCGCGCGGAAGGCGGCATTCTCCGGTCGATCCTTGGCGTACCAGCCCAGGTGCTTGCGCGCGATGCGCACGCCCTGCGGCTCGCCATAAAACGCATGCAGTGCATGCAGGTGGCCGAGCAGGATGTCGCGCACTTCCGCCAGCGATGGCGGCGGCAGTTCCTCGCCGGTGGCCAGGTAGTGCGCCACCTCCCGGAAGATCCATGGCCGGCCCTGTGCCGAGCGGCCGATCATCACTGCGTCCACGCCGGTCTCCTTCAGGACGAACGCCGCCTTCTGCGGCGAATCGATGTCACCGTTGGCGATCACCGGAATGCGCAGTGCGGCCTTGATCTCGCCGATCGTGGCGTACTCGGCCTGGCCGGTGTAGTGCTGGTCGCGGGTGCGGCCGTGCACAGCCAGTGCGGCGATGCCACTGTCCTCGGCGATGCGGGCGATCAGAGGGCCGTTGCGGTGGTCGCAGTCCCAACCGGTACGGATCTTCAGGGTAACCGGCACGTCCACCGCGTTGACCACCGCTTCGAGGATGCGCGCCACCAGCTGTTCGTCGCGCATCAGTGCCGAACCGGCCCAGGCGTTGCACACCTTCTTGGCCGGGCAGCCCATGTTGATGTCGATGATCTGCGCGCCGTGGTCCACGTTGTAGCGGGCGGCTTCGGCCAACTTCTGCGGCTCGGTGCCGGCGATCTGCACGCTGATCGGTGCCGGCTCGCCGTCATGGTCCATGCGATGGATCGACTTGCGCGTGGTCCAGAAGCGCGGGTCGCTGATGGTCATTTCCGAGGCGGCCAGTCCCGCGCCCAGCCGTTTGCACAGCAGGCGGAAAGGCTTGTCGGTAACGCCGGCCATGGGCGCCAGCACGACGTTGGGGGCAATGGTGTACGGGCCGATCTGCATGCGCCCATTGTAGGGCGCGGGCGGCGGTACGGCCGTGTCGGGGGCGTTCCGGTTCAGGCCGATCCGCACCCAGCTCATGCCGTACCGGCATCAACAGATGCTTGACGGTTGCTTCCGCCGCCCCCAAGGGCGGGCGATGGTGGGCGGCTAGCCCAGGCTCTGCCAGGCCTGGCGGGTCCCCACGGCGAAGGCCAGCCCCAGGCCCAGGCAGACCAGCGAACTGACCGCCCAGAAGCGCGTGCCGTTGTAACCCGGTCGGAACAGCGCCAGGCCGAAGCCCATCGTGGCGCGCAGCAACAGCAGCGCGGCAATGCCTGGCAGGACCAGGCGGCTGGCCGGCAACGGCGCATGCCAGCCGGCAGCAGCCAGCGCGTACAGCGCCCAGGCAACCAGCAGGGCGGTGATGCCGGCGGTCATCAGTGGCGGCCACCAGTGTCCGGTCTGGGCCAACCGGACCATGCGCGGACCGGCGCCGAAACGCTCGTACCAGGGCGCGCCGAAGGCGATGCAGCCAATGTGCAGCAGGGCCGCGATGGCACTGCCGGCGGCCGCGATCAGCAGCCAGGGGAATCCGTCCATGTCCTGCCCACGCAGAGAAGCTGCGCGGATGGTGGGCGAGGACCTGGATGCGGGCAATGCGACAAGCGGTCGCAGGTGCGCGCGGGCCTGCAGAATGCGCAAATGAAAAGCCCGGGCATCTGCATGCCCGGGCTCGTTCATCCACGCATGGCGTGGATCTACTTCACTTCCACGTCGGCCGGGGTGAAGCGCGGCATCGCCGCCGCAGCGCCTTCCTTCTCGGTCGAACGACCGGCGAACTGGTTGGCGAAGCGCACGTGGCGGGCGAACGGGGCGTCGGCCACCTGCGCCAGCGACGCGGCCAGCGCACCGTTGAAGGCGTCACCGGCACCGGTGGTGTCGATCGCCTGCACCTGTTCGGCACCCACGCGGTAGTACGGCTGGGTATCGCCGCGCAGGTTCTCGTCGGCATGCGACACGAACACACCCACCGAACCCAGGGTCACCACCACGGTACCGTTGCCGACCAGCTTGCGGCACAGCGCATGCAGGCTGGCACCATCCAGCGCGGCGACGTCGTTGGCATCCACGCGCTCACCGACATGGCGGCCGAGCAGGGCGGCGAACTCGGTCTCGTTCGGGGTGATCACATCGGCCAGCTTGAGCAGGCCGATGGTCGAAGGGGCGTCGGCCGGTGCGGTGTTGAGCACGGTGGTGACGCCGGCCTCGCGGGCCGTGGCCAGTGCCGCTTCGATGGTCTGCACCGGCGATTCCAGCTGCACCAGCACCACCTTGGCGCCGGTCAGCAGGGCCTGCTGCTGTTGCAGGAAGTCGGTGCTCAGCGCGGCGTTGGCACCCGGTCCGATCACGATGGTGTTGCGGCCACGGGCATCGACGTAGATGCCGGCGGTGCCGGTCGGCTCGCTGCTGGCCTCGGCGATCAGCGCGAATCCATCCTGCGCGGCCAGCTCACGGGCGGTGGCACCACCGGCGTCGTCGCCCAGCGCGCATACGAAGTGCGTGTCGGCACCGGCGCGGCAGGCCGCCACGGCCTGGTTGAAGCCCTTGCCACCGGGGCCGGTGCTGTAACGGCCGGCAATGGTCGCACCCGGTGCCGGCAGCGACTCGCACCGCCACACGTGATCGACATTGAAGGAACCGACGACAACGACACTGCTGCTCATAGGGAATCTTTTCTCAACCAAGGGTTCAACTGAAGTGCGTCAGCACGCCGGCGATGGTCGCCGTCATGAAGGTGGCAATGGTACCGCCCAACACCGCGCGCAGACCGAACTTGGCCAGATCGTGGCGACGTTCCGGGGCCAGGCCGCCGATGCCGCCGATCTGGATCGCGATCGAGCTGAAGTTGGCGAAGCCGCACAGCGCGTAGGTGGCGATCAGGCGACCTTCCTCGGACAGGCTCACGCCGGCGATCTGGCCGTTCACGATCTGCGACAGCTCGGTGTAGGCCACGAACTCGTTGATCACGACCTTCTGGCCGATCAGCGAACCGACGGTGGTGGCATCGGCCCACGGGGTGCCGATCACCCAGGCGATCGGGGCCAGCACGTAACCGAAGATGGTCGACAGGTTGGTCGGCTTGCCGATGGCAGCGGCCAGGCCGGTCACATCGCCGATCCAGGTCAGCGGGGCGTTCAGCAGCGCGATCAGGGCGATGAAGGCCAGCAGCATCGCACCGATGTTCAGCGCCAGCTTCAGGCCGTCACCGGCGCCGGCGGCGGCCGCGTCGATGATGTTGCTGGAGGTCTTCTCGACTTCCATCTTCACCGTGCCGCGGGTCAGCGGGGTGCCGGTCTCCGGGATCAGCAGCTTGGCCACGACCAGGGTGGCCGGGGCCGCCATGATGCTGGCCGCCAGCAGGTGCTTGGCGTAGAAGGCCTGCTGCGCCGGATCGCCACCGCCGAGCATGCCCACGTAGGCCGCCAGCACGCCGCCGGCGATGTGCGCCATGCCGCCGATCATCATGGTCAGCAGCTCGGACTGGGTCATCCTGGCGATGTACGGGCGCACGGTCAGCGGCGCCTCGGTCTGGCCGATGAAGACGCTGGCGCAGACGCTGGTGGTTTCAGCACCGGACACGCGCATCACCTTGGTGATCGACCAGGCCATCACGCGCACGATGCCCTGCATGACGTTGAGGTGGTACATCACCCCCATCAACGCAGAGAAGAAGATGATGGTCGGCAACACCTGGAAGGCGAAGATGAAGCCGTAGTTCTTGGTGTCCATCAACGAGCCGAAGATGAAGCCCGAGCCCTCGTTGACGTAGCTGAGGATCTTGACGAAGCCCTTGCCCAGTGCGTCGAACACGTCGCGTCCGCCCGGGACCAGGATCACCAGCGCCGCGAAGGCGATCTGCAGGGTGATACCGGTGGCAACCAGCTTCCAGTCAACCGCGCGCTTGTTATTGGAAAACAACCAGGTGATGCCGATCAGCACCGCCAACCCGAACAGGCCGAAGCCGATCCTGCCCAAACCTTCGACCATGTGAGTGACTCCCCTGGGGCGTCGCGAAAAACGGGAAGCCTAGTGCAGGGCAGGGGCCGGGGCAAGAAAAAGCAGCGTGTGCGCGGCCAACGGTACCGATCAGGCCAGCAACGGCAAGGGCTTGCGGCTGGCGGCGGCGGGTAGAATGGGGTTCGATCCCGGCCCGGATGCGGGCCCGCAGCAGGAGATTCGCATGCAATACCGTCGCCTGGGCTCCACCGGCCTGCCGATTTCCGCCTTGTCCTTCGGCGCCTGGGTGACCTTCGGCGACCAGGTCCCGCGCGATGAGGCCCGCAACCTGGTGGCCGCCGCCTGGGATCATGGCGTCAACTTCTTCGACAACGCCGAGGGTTATGCCAACGGCCGTGCCGAACAGGTCATGGGCGACGTGATCACCGACCTGCGACTGCCGCGCGACGGTTTCTGCGTGTCCAGCAAGGTGTTCTTCGGCAGTGCCAAGGACCCGCGACCGACCCAGCGCGGCTTGTCGCGCAAGCACGTGACCGACGCCTGCCATGCCGCGCTCAAGCGCCTGCGGGTGGACTACCTGGACCTTTATTACTGCCACCGCCCGGATCCGGACGCGCCGATCGCCGAGACCGTGCACGCCATGGATACCCTGGTACGGCAGGGCAAGATCCTCTACTGGGGCACTTCGGAGTGGTCGGCGGCGCAGATCCAGCAGGCGCTGGACATCGCCGAGGCGCGCAACCTGCAGGGCCCGTCGATGGAGCAGCCGCAGTACAACCTGTTGCACCGCGAGCGGGTCGAGGTCGAGTACGCGCCGCTGTATGCGGGTGCCGGCCTGGGCACCACCATCTTCTCGCCGCTCGCCTCGGGCCTGCTCACTGGCAAGTACGACCAGGGCATCCCGGCCGATGCGCGGCTGGGGCGGGAAGGCATGGAGTGGTTGCAGGACCTGGTGCTGGGGGCCGACGCCGGGGCCCGCCTGGGCCAGGTGCGGCGCTTCAGCGAGGTGGCACGCGCGCTCGGCCATGCCCCGGCCACGCTGGCCATCGCCTGGTGCCTGCGCAACCCGAACGTTTCCAGCGTGATCCTCGGCGCCAGCCGGGTCAGCCAGCTGCTGCAGAACCTGCAGGCGCTGGACGTGCTGGAGCAGGTCGATGCGGCCGGCTGGGCCCAGGTCGAAGCCGTCTTCGCCTGACAACTCTTTGGAGAGTCGAGCCACGCTCGACTCCAGGTTGGTCGGGCCTTTGTAGAGTCGAGCCATGCTCGACTCCGCACGTAGCGCGGGCATTTCCAGGCGACGGCGCGAGAGCAGTCGAGCGTGGCTCGACTCTACAAAAGCCGTGTGCCCCCATATTTCAATAGATGAAATCTATCGCATTTCAGAATTCGATCATTAATCTCATCAATGAAATTGAGAATGGTTGTTGATTGTCAACTGAGAATCATTATCATTTAACTCGTCCCTCGCACGAGTCCAGATGCTCATGAATGCTCAACCTGTACTGCTGCGCCCCGAAACGCTGACCCTCCGCGATCGACCGGTCCGCGTCGTTCCGCCGGAAGAGGTCATCGACAGTGAAGCCCTGCTCAAGGGCCGTCGTGAAATCCTGATCCAGCACGGCGACCGCTTCTATCGCCTGCGGCACACCAGCAACGACAAGCTGATCCTGACCAAGTAATCGCGGCCTGGTCGCCCGCCTCCCTCCCTCCTGCCGGCAGCGCCGACAGCGTGGGCGACCCGTCCGCTCCCGCTCTCTCCCCCTCGGTCTACCGCGTGCACCTTCCGGGTGTGCCGGTAACCGGGGGTTCCCTTGCCTGACCGAACGAACCCGATGACCCGCCATACCGCCCTGTGTCTTGCTGTCTGGATGGCGTTGCCGCTGTCCGCCCACGCTGCTGCCACCGCCGCCCCTGATGCGCGCGAATTCGACCGGGTGCAGGTCACCGCCACCCGCACCGAGCGGGCCGTGAGTGACGTGGCGGCCACCGTGGACGTCATCGACCGTGAGCAGATGGACCGGCACCTGGTGCAGGACATCAAGGATCTGGTGCGCTACGAGCCGGGCCTGTCGGTCACCCGCAGCGCGACCCGCTTCGGCCTGGATGGTTTCCGCATCCGTGGCCTGGACGGCAACCGCGTGCGCATCCAGACCGACGGCATCGTCATGCCGACCCGGTTCGACATCGGTTCGTTCGCCAGTTCCAACCGCAACTTCACCGACCTCGATACGCTCAAGCGCGTGGAGATCGTGCGTGGCCCGGCCAGCTCGCTGTACGGCTCCGATGCGCTGGGCGGCGTGGTGGCGTTCGTCACCAAGGACCCGGCCGACTACCTCAAGGACGGCAAGAACAGCTACTTCGGACTGAAGTTCGGCTACGACGGTGAGTGGAAGGGCCTGCTCGGCGGTGCCACCGCCGCCTTTGGTGGCGACCACTGGAGCGGCCTGGTCAACGTCAACCACCACCAGGGCCAGGAAACGGACAACAAGGGCACGGTGCGCAGCGACAACGACACCCGTACCGCGTCCAATCCGCAGGACCGCGACGGCCGCAGCCTGCTCAGCAAGCTGGTCTACGCACCGAGCGAAGACCAGCGCTTCCGCCTGACCGTGGAAGGCAACGAAGACACCACCGATACCAATGTGTTGTCGGCGATTGCCAGCGTTGCACCGCGCCCCGGCGCGATGGCTGCGGCCACTGGCATGAAGTCCCACGACACGCAGAAGCGAACCCGCGTGTCCTTTGCCCACGAAATGGATGCGCTGGAACAGCCGTTCGCCGACAGCCTGCATTGGCAGGTGTATGCGCAGAACAGCGAAACCCGGCAGCAGACCGACGAGACCCGCACCGACGGCAGTCGTCGCCACCGCGTGTTTTCCTTCGACCAGCATGCCTATGGCCTGCAGGCGCAGTTCAACAAGGCCTTCAGCACCGGTGCGGTCGAACATGCGTTGACCTACGGCTTCGAGGGCACGCGCACCGAGATCCGCCAGAAGCGCGACGGCTATCAGGTCAACCGTGCCGGTGTGGTCAGCAACACCGTTACCCCCGACACCTTCCCGGTGCGTGACTTCCCGATCAGCAAGACCACCGAGTTGGGCCTGTACGCGCAGGATGAAATGCGCCTGGCCGACGGCAAGCTGTCGCTGGTGCCGGGCGTGCGCGTCGACCGTTACGAGCTGAAGCCGGAAGTGGACAGCATCTTCGCCGAAGACAACCCGACCACGGCCGTGGCGCAGCTGAAGAAGACCAGCGTGTCGCCGAAGCTGGGCATGGTCTGGCGCTTCACCGACCAGTGGTCGCTGTTCGCCGGGTATGCGCGTGGCTTCCGCTCGCCGCCGTACAACGACGTCAACATCGGCCTGACCAACGTGGCCTTCGGCTACACCGCCATCGCCAACCCGGACCTGAAGCCGGAAACCAGCGACGGCTACGAACTGGGCCTGCGCTTCATCGCGCCGGCTGCGTACGTCAGCGTCAGCGGCTACTACAACGACTACAAGGATTTCATCGAGTCCAACGTCAACACCGGCCGCAACGCACAGGGCCTGATGGTGTTCCAGTCGCAGAACATCGCCGACGCGCGCATCTATGGCGCGGAAATGAAGGCCGGCATCGAGTTCGGTGAACTCAGCCCGGCGCTGAAGGGTTGGGCGCTGCGCAGTGCGCTGGCCTGGTCGCGTGGTGACAACCGGACCGATGACGAACCGCTGGCCTCGGTCGATCCGCTGCGTGGCACGCTGGGCCTGATGTACGACACCGATACCTGGGGCGTCGAACTGGCCGGTACCTTCGTGCAGCGCAAGAAGCGCCTGCCGCCGCCGGCGGCGCAGACCAATCCGAACGCACCGGCGCCGTTCGTCTACCAGCCGGCCGGCTATGGCGTGCTGGACCTGATGGCGCACTGGAACTTCGCACCGGGTGCCACCTTCAATGTCGGCGTGTTCAACCTGGCCGACAAGCGCTACATCGAATGGTCGTCCATCACCCCGAGCCTGATCACCAACCGCGCACTGAGCGATCGTTTCAGCAGCCCGGGCCGCACCTTCTCCGCCAGCCTTGCCGTTTCCTGGTGACCTCATGAGCCGAGCACTGTCCGCACGCAGGAATGACTCCATCGCCGCGCCGCACAGCGCGGCCTGGCCGACCCCGGCACAGCTGGCCACGCTCGGCACCGTGCTGTGCCTGTACCACGCCGACGGCAACGAGCTGGGCGGCTGGCGCCAGGCCGTACGCGTGCATGCCTGCCAGGGCGTGGACAGCGAAGGCCTGCGCGAAAGCCTGTGCTTCCTCGATGGCCGCGGCCGCTGCGTGTGGCGCCTGTACCTGCTGCCGGACAGCGACTTCCTGGCCTGGGACCGGCTGGTGGCTGCGCTGCCGCCGGGGCCCGAGCACGACAGCGATGGCAGCGTCGGCGAACGCCTGTGGCGACGCCTGGCCGGTCATCTGGGTGGCCAGCGCTGGCGCCTGTGCGCGCTGCGCCTGCATGCCGCCGACGATGGCCGCACGCTGGCCGCCAGTCTGTCGACCCTGTCCTCGCTGGGCGCAGCCACCGCGCGCCGCATTGCACGGCTGGAAGGTGCCGAAGGCGAGCTGGCAATCGACGATTGCTGCTGTGCCGATGCCGCGCGGCGTCCGGCGCCGCGGATTCCCGGCGACCTGCCGCTGATCCGCCTGTGACCCACTCCTGATGGAACGCCTGTCGGCCACGGACGGCCTCTCAACGCATCTGCAACCCCGAAGGAAGACCCCGATGAAGCTCCAGACAGCCAGCGCCCTGCTTGTGCTCGCCGCCAGCGGCGTGGCCAGCGCGCAGCCCTCCGATATCGCCCGTGACCACGACAGCATCCTTGCCATGCAGGGTGAGTACACCGTGGACTTCGCCTTCGACGAGACCGTGCTGCTGAAGCCGGGCTACGAGCGCGCGCCGGCGATGCGCAGCGGCGGCAGCGAAGTGGTCATCGTGGTCGAAGACACGCCGAAGCGCATCGTGCTGCAGCACCTGCTGCTGGACGAGAAGAGCGGCCACATCACCAAGCACTGGCGCCAGGACTGGGTGTACGAAGCACCGAACCGTTTCGAGTTCAGTGCCGACCAGACCTGGAAGGTGCGCAGCATTCCGGCGGCGGTGAACCAGGGCGCCTGGACCCAGTGCGTATACGAAGTGAGCGACGCACCGCGCTATTGCGGCACCGGCACCTGGACCTACACCAACAACGTGCCGAGCTGGACCAGCGACCTGAGCTGGCGTCCGCTGCCGCGCCGCGAGTACACCAAGCGCAGTGACTACAACGCGCTGGCCGTGATCAACCGCCACACGCTGACCCCGAACGGCTGGACCCACGAGCAGTTCAACACCAAGGTGCAGCGCAACGCCGATGGCAGCCAGGTGGAGATCGCCCGCGAGTTCGGCTTCAACGACTACGTGAAGACCACCGAGGTCGATTTCACCCCGGCGCGAAACTACTGGAAGGCCACTGCCGGTTACTGGGCCAAGGTGCGCCAGCGCTGGGACGGCTTCCTCGGCCAGGCGCCGGGCGTGCACCTGAAGACCAAGATCGACGGCATGGCGATGATCATCCCGATGTTCACCCAGGCCGAAGAGATCCAGGCCGGCAAGAAGGTGAAGGACAAGCAGATCGACGACGTGTTCGCCAAGTACGTGGAAAAGGCCCAGTAAGTCGAGCCATGCTCGACTCCACGGCAGCATCCACGCATGGCGTGGATCTACCGACCGCTGCTTCTGGTAGGTGCCGAGCTTGCTCGGCACGCTCTCCATCGGTGATCGCACGCTGCATCCATGCCATGCGTGGATGCGATGCACTCAGGACGCCGGCCCACTCAAGGTGGTCAGGTCCAGCCCGGCGTCCTGGAAGGCACGCAGGGTAGCCTGGAGGCTGGCCTCGTCATCGCGGGTGCGGACGCCCATGACAGCTTGGTGGCAACGCACTCGATCCGTGCTGCAGGCGCTACGGTCCGGCAGCAGCGCGGTCTGTGCGACGAGGATCGCCATGTGCGCCACTTCCTTTCTCGGCTTCGGTTGGCCCCGGTAGAACCGGTCGAACTCAGCACGCAGGTCGGCCACCACGTCGGCATCGCTGCGCGTGCGTGACATGCTGGCCGGAACCAGATAGGTCGGATGGCCCTCGTGGAAGGCTTGCGCCTCGTCGGCCAGCACCGTTTCCAGTATGAAGGCCTGCACCGCGTCAGGAACATAGCCCTCCGCCGCGCGGGCGCCTGCGGGCAGCACCGCGGTGAGCAGCGGGGAACTGGCCAGAAGGATGCGCAGGCAGAGGCTGTATTTCATCTTCATTCCTTGAACCTCGGGAGCGCGGGAGCAACCTTCCGCGCTTCCGGACGATCTGATCGGGTGGGGCGCGCAGCATAGCGCCCCACCCGAGCGTGTCACGATCGCGTCAGGCTTCGCGCAGGGCCAGTGCTGGTGGCGTATGCAGGATCGCCCGCGTACCCCACCAGCCTGCCAGCAGGCTCAAGCCGATGCCGACCAGGCCGCCGATCAGCAGGCCCGGCCACGGCGGCAGCAACGGCAGCTCGAACACCTTCTGCGAAACCGCCACGCCGATCGCAGCGGCCGCGCCCACCGCCAGCAACGCCGCCAGTGTGCCCAGCGCACCGAATTCCACCAGTACCGCGCCACGCAGCTGGCGCCGGGTCGCGCCCAGCGTGCGCAGCACCGCGCTGTCGTAGCGCCGTTCGCCCGCCGTGGCCTGCAGCGCGGCCAGCAGCACCAGCATGCCGGCCAGCAGGCTGAACACCATCACCAGCTGCACCGCCTGCGCCACCCGTTCCATCACATCGCGCACCTGCGAGATCACCGCGTCCACGTCCAGCAGCGACAGGTTCGGCTGCGCGCGTACCAGCTCGCCCAGTCCGGCGGCCTTGCCGGCCGGTAGATGGAATGCCGACAGCAGGTTGTGTGGCGTATCGCCCACCGCATTCGGGTTCAGCAGCACGAAGAAGTTCGGGCGGAAGGTGTTCCAGTCGGCCTTGCGCACGCTGGTGACAGTGAACTCGCGTTCCTGCTCGCCCACCGCAATGGTGATGCGGTCGCCGGGATGCACGCCGTAGCGCTTGGCCCAGCCGATTTCCACCGAGGCTTCGGCGGCGGTGCTGTCTGCCTTCCAGAAGGTGCCGTTGACCAGTGTGTTGGCCGGCGGGAAGCTGCTGCGCCAGCTGAAGTTCAACGGCCGGTTCTCGTCGTCGTCATCGCGCTGGCCTTCGCCCTGTGCCGGCTGCCCGTTCTGTTCAGGCGAGCGGTCCACGCGCAGCGGCGGCTTGCCGTTGATCGCGATCAGGCGGCCAGTGGCCATCGGTTCGATGCTGGCGTCGTTGGCGCCCAGTCCACGCAGCGCGGCCAGCACGCTGTCGCGCTGTTCGGGCTGGATGTTGATCAGGAAGTAGTTCGGCGTATCCGCGGGCAGGCGTTCGCGCCATTGCTGCAGCAGGCCGGGGCCGGTCACCGCCAGCAGCAACAGCGCGCACAGCGACAGCGACAGCCCGACCAGCTGCATCACCGCCAGCATCCGGCGCCGGGTCAGCGCGGCCAGGCCCAGTCGCCAGTGGCCGTGCAGGCGGTGCTGCAGGCCACGCAGCAGCTGCAGCAGCACGAAGCCGACCACGCCGGCCGCCACCGCCAGCGCGGCCAACCCGCCCAGCACCCACAGCGCCAGCTTGAGATCACCGGTGACCTGCACCGCCAGCAGCAGGCTGGCCGCCAGGGCAGCCACGTAGGCCAGCAGCGAGGCCGGCGGCAGGGCGGCGAAGGAACGGTTGAGCACCCGCATCGGCGGCACCCCGCGCAGGCGCAGCAGCGGCGGCAGGCCGAAGCCGAACAGCAGCAACAGCCCGATGCCGGCACCGGTCAGCGCAGGCATTGCCTCGGGCAGCGGCAGGCGCTGCGGCACCAGACTGCCCAGCACCTGCACCAGGCCCTCCTGCGCCGCCATGCCCAGGCCGATGCCGAGTGCGCAGGCCGGCACCGCCAGCATCAGCAGCTGCAGTGCCAGACCGGACAGGATGTCGCGCTGGCGCGCGCCCAGGCAGCGCAGGATCGCCACCTGGTCGATGCGGCGCAGGGCGAAGCGGTTCGCCGCCAGCGCCGTGGCAACACCGGCCAGCAATACCGCCAGCAGCGCGCTGAGGCCGAGGAAGCGCCCGGCCAGGTCGAACGCCTGGCGCACGCCACGCTGGGTGTCGTCCACACTCAGCAGGCGCAGGCCCTTCACCTGCGGCAGCAGCCATTGCCGAAGTGCCGCGATCGGCTCTGCTGCTCCGGCGAACATCAGCCGGTAGTTGATGCGGCTACCCGGACCGAGCAGGCCGGTGCCTTCCACATCGGCGCGGTTGACCAGCAGGGTGGGGGAAAGCGTAAGCAGGTCGCCGCCGGTATCCGGCTCGGCCTCGATGATGCCGGCGATGCGCAGCGTGCCAGCGCCGAATTCAAGGTCGTCACCGGCCTTCAGTCCCAGCCCCTGGAGAAGGCGTGGGTCGGCATAGGCCTGGCCCTTGGCCGGCATGCCGGCGTTGTCGATCAAGGCGCCCCCGGGCGTGGCCCGCACCCGCAGCGTGCCACGCAGCGGATAGCCCGCCTGCACCGCCTTGATGCTGGCCATCTGGCTGGCATCACCGTTGAACAGCACGCTGCCGAAGCTGGCGATACGGGTGTAGGCCAGTCCGCGCCGCTGCGCCTCGTCGGCGAACGCCTGCGGCGGGTCATCGCGCCCGGCGATGCCGAGGTCGCCGCCTAGCATTTCCGCTGCGCTGCCGGTCAGTGCCAGGTTGACCCGGTTCACCAGCGTGCCGACCGCGGTCATCACCGCCACGCCCAGCACCAGCGCGGCGAACACGGTCAGCAGGTCGCCGGCCAGCGCCTCGCGGCGCAGCGCGCGCCACGCGTGCCGCAGCAGGTTCATGCCTGCGCCCCACGCTCGACCGGCAGCAGGCGGCCGTCGTCGATGCGGTGGATGTACTGGCAACGCTGGGCCAGGCGCAGGTCGTGAGTGACCAGCACCAGGGTGGTGCCGCTGCCGGCGTTGAGTTCGAACAGCAGGTCGCTGATGTGCTGGCCGGTGGCGTGGTCCAGCGAGCCGGTCGGTTCGTCGGCGAACAGAATGCGCGGGCGGGTGACGAAGGCACGTGCCAGTGCCACGCGCTGCTGCTCGCCGCCCGACAACTGGCGCGGATAGTGGCGGGCGCGATGGGCCAGGCCGACCTGGGCCAGCACTTCTTCGACCCGCGCCCGGTCTTCGCGCCCAGCCAGTTCCAGCGGCAGCGCGACATTCTCGGCGGCGGTCAGTGCCGGCAGCAGATGGAAGCTCTGGAACACGAAGCCGACCTCACGCGCGCGCAGCTGGGCGCGGGCCTCCTCGTCCAGCGCCGCCAGGTCCTGGCCGGCCAGCGCGATGCGGCCGCGGCTGGGCAGGTCCAGCCCGGCCAGCAGGCCGAGCAGGGTGGTCTTGCCGGAACCGGAGGCGCCGACGATGGCCGCGCTGGTCCCTTCATGGACGGTCAGGGTGATGTTGTCCAGTATGTGGACTTCACCCTCCGGGCCCTGCACGGATTTGCCGACCTGGTCGACGGCGATGGCAACGGACGCGCTGCGGGGGGACAGGCTGTCGATGAGGAGACTCCAATGCGCAAGACGGGATGGAGCCGGCGAGCCGGCGTGATGATGGTGCTGCTGCTAGGGTTCCTGCTGCTGCCTGGGCTGGCCTGTGCCAAAGGTCCGGCTGGCACCGTGCTGGTGCTCGGCGACAGCCTCAGTGCTGCCCACAATATCCCTGCCGACGCCGGCTGGGTGAGCCTGCTGCAGCAGCGGGTCAGGCAGCAGTCGAAAACACCGGCGCGCATCGTCAACGCCAGCATGAGCGGGGAAACCACCGCCGGCGCGCTGACCCGCCTGCCGGGCCTGCTGGCGAAGGAAAACCCGACCGTGGTGGTGATTGCCCTCGGCGGCAACGATGCACTGCGCGGGCTGACCCCGGCGCAGGTGCAGGGCAACCTGGAAAAGATGGTGCAGGCCAGCCAGAAGGCCGGTGCCAAGGTGCTGCTGCTGGGCATCGACGTGCCGCCCAACTACGGGCCAGCCTATCGCCAGCGCCTGGCGGCGGCCTACAAGGCGCTGGCCACGCAGTACAAGGTGCCGCTGCTGCCGTTCCTGCTGGAGGGCGTGGCCCTGCAGCCGGGCATGATGCAGGCCGACGGGCTGCACCCGACCGCACAGGCGCAGCCGAAGGTGCTGGACAACGTCTGGCCGCTGCTCAGACCGCTGCTCTGAACCGTTTGTTTACCTCTTGACGGAACTTCACATCGCGTCCACCGTCGATCCGGCATGTTTCACAAAGCTGAAGTTAGAGGGAATCACATGCGTCAGACGAAGGAGACCTCCGGCTTGGTGCTGGTGGTCGAAGACAACCGCAACATCTCCGAGATGATCGGGGAATACCTGGAAGGTCGCGG
Organism: Stenotrophomonas sp. 96582_Sma; assembly: GCF_056480905.1. Taxonomy (NCBI): domain Bacteria; kingdom Pseudomonadati; phylum Pseudomonadota; class Gammaproteobacteria; order Lysobacterales; family Lysobacteraceae; genus Stenotrophomonas; species Stenotrophomonas sp. 96582_Sma. The sequence continues at coordinate 731,597 of NZ_CM151122.1, forward strand.
CTTCGAAGTCGACTATGCACAGGACGGCCTGGATGGCTACCGCCTTGCGGCGGAGAACAGCTATGACGTCGTGGTGCTCGACTTGATGTTGCCGCGCCTGGATGGCATCGAAGTGTGCCGTCGCCTGCGCAACGATGCGCGCAAGTCCACCCCGGTGCTGATGCTCACGGCACGCGACACGCTGGACGACAAGCTCACCGGCCTCGGTTTCGGCGCCGATGACTACCTGACAAAGCCGTTCGCGATTCAGGAGCTGGAAGCCCGCCTGCGCGCGCTGATCCGCCGCGAGCGTCGCCAGGTCGGTTCGGAAGTGCTGAAGGTCGCCGACCTGGTGCTCGATCCGGTCAGCATGCGTGCCACCCGTGCCGGTACCGAGCTGCAGCTGTCGCCGATCGGCCTGCGCCTGCTGACCATCCTTATGCGCGAATCGCCGCGCGTGGTCACCCGCCAGGAGATCGAACGCGAGATCTGGGGCAACGGCCTGCCGGATTCGGACACCCTGCGCAGCCACCTGTACAACCTGCGCAAGATCATCGACAAGCCGTTCGACCGTCCGCTGCTGCATACCGTGCAGAGTGCCGGCTACCGCATTGCCGACATCGCCCAGCCGATGGCCTGAGCAGGCCCGCGCCGGTGCAGCCGCAGGCCGGGCCGGGCTGCGGCCAGGCACAAGGGCAGGGGATGACCGTCCGGCAGTGCCGCCGGTCATCGCCCGTGCATCCCAACGGCGCGGTGCGCTGCCTATAATCGCAGCGCTCTGACCGGGACCCCGCAATGCCGCACGGCCTGCCGCGCAAGATCCGTATCGCTTTCATCCTGCAGGCAGTGCTGGCCAGCCTGGGCATCCTGCTCGGTGCGTGGCTGGTTTCGCTGGTGATCAAGCACAGCCTGGTCGGCGCCGCCCTGCGCGAGGAGGCGGCGTACTTCTGGACGCTGCACGAGGCCTCGCCGGTGCAGCCGCCACCCAACACCCAGAACATCCGTGGCTACCTGCTGGAAAGCGGGCAGTCGGCCCTGTCGTTGCCGGCCAATCTGCGCAACCTGGAGCCCGGCTTCCACGAACTGCCCAAGGACGACCAGCTGGTGCTGGTCGATGTGCGCCCGGCCGGCCGCCTTTACCTGGTATTCCTGCGTTCGCGTGCGGAGATGCTGGCGTTCTGGTTCGGCATCGTGCCGGTGCTGCTGACCCTGCTGGCGGTGTATGGCGCCAGTTGGGTCACCTATCGTGCGTCCAAGCGCCTGGTATCGCCGGTGAACTGGCTGGCGCGGCGCGTCTCGCGCTGGGACCCGGGCCACCCGGAGGCGGCCGACCTGGAGCCGAACAAGCTGCCGGCGGACATGCAGGGCGAGACCCGGCAGCTGGCGGCCGCACTGCATTCGCTGGCCAACCGGGTCAGCGCGCACGTGGCGCGCGAGCGCAATTTCACCCGCGATGCCAGCCATGAACTGCGCACACCGTTGACCGTCATCCGCGTGGCCAGCGACATGGCGCTGGGCGATGACAGCCTGGAGCCGCGCCTGCGCCGCAGCCTGCAGCGCATCCAGCGTGCCGGCCGTGACATGGAGGCGGTGATCGATGCCTTCCTGATCCTGGCCCGCGAGGCCGACGTCGAGCCCCAGGTCGAGCTGTTCGACGTCAACGACATCGTCCGCTACGAAGTGGACAACGCCAACGAACTGCTGGGTACGCGCCCGGTGTCGGTGCACCTGCACAGCGATGGCCCGGTGCAGCTGCATGCGCCGCCGCGGGTGCTGCAGGTGGTGGTCAGCAACCTGGTGCGCAACGCGTGCAGTTACACCGATGAGGGGCGCATCGACGTGCATGTGCACAACGATCGGGTGGTGGTGCGCGATACTGGTATCGGCATGTCGGCCGACGCACTGTCGCGGGCCTTCGAGCCGTTCTACCGCGCCGAGCCGAGCCGCCCGCAGGGCACCGGCCTGGGCCTGTCGATCGTGCGCCGGCTGTGCGATCGCTTTGGTTGGAAGGTCAGCCTGGCCAGCGAGCCGGGTCAGGGCACCGAGGCCACGGTGGTGTTCCGCTGACGCGGCACCAGCGGCCTCGGTAGATGCCGACCTTGGTCGGCGCTTTCAACAGGATTCACGCCGGTGCCCCATGCCAACCAAGGTTGGCATCTACCGGAGCGAGGCCGCAGCCTTCTTCAATCGCACTTCACCTTCGGCGCCAGCGCCCTGGTCCAGATCGCATAGCCGGCCGGGGTCATGTGCAGCATGTCCTCGCGGAACAGCGACGCATCCGGCTGGCCGTCGGCGCCGAGCATCGGCGTGTAGACGTCGGTGAAACCGGTGTTGGGCAGCCTGGCCAGAGCTGCCTTGATCAGCGTGTTGGCCTCGTTGATCGCCGGCAGCAGGTGCGCGCGCGACGGGCTTGGCTTGATCGACAGGTACTCCACCTTCGTCTTCGGCAGGTCGCGTTGCACGCGCTGCACGAAGGCAACCACATCGTCGCGCACCTGCACGGCGCTGCGGCCGCTGTTGAGGTCGTTGTCACCGGCGTAGAAGAACACCTTGCACGGTGCATACGGCACCACGATGCGGTCGGCATACCAGGTGCTGTCGCGGACTTCCGAGCCGCCGAAACCACGGTTGAACACCGGCTGGCCGGGGAAGTCGGCTGCCAGGCCTTCCCACATGCGGATCGAGGAGCTGCCGATGAACTCGATGCCGCCCCGTGGCGGCGGGCTGGCCTGGTCGGCGCTGGCAAAGTGGGCCATGTCGCCGGCCCAGGCCACGTTGGAGACCTGCTCGGGCACGCGCGGCGGCTTGGCCGGGCTCAGCGCCTGGGCCAGGGGGGCGGCGGTCAGCAGGCCCAGCATCAGCAGGCAGGTACGGCGACGGGACATCAGGCGCTCCAGCAGGGAAGAGGAAAGCCATCATAGAAGCTGGGGCGGGCCGGGGCTTGCCCCTGGCAGTCCATTCACCGGGCCGGTGCCGGGATGCGGCTGGCGGCCTTGTGGCAAAATGGCGGCCATCTGCCTATCCCTGTGCACCCATGATTCCCTGCCGTGCGTCTGAGCGGTCGCTGCGCCGCGCCCCTGTTGCTGGATGTTCCACCCGTGGCTGATCAGTTCGGCCATCTGCCCCGCGGCCCGCGCCGCATCTTCCAGGCCGCGCGCTGGTCCTGGCAGGGCCTGCGCGCCGCCTGGCTGCATGAGTCCTCGTTCCGGCTGGAGGTCTACCTGCTGATCCTGCTGACGCCGGTCGCGGTCTGGCTGGGCCAGACCCCGGTCGAGCGCGCGCTGCTGATCGGCTCGATGCTGCTGGTGCTGGCGATGGAACTGGCCAACTCGGCCATCGAGGCGGTGATCGAACGTTACGGCAGCGAGATCCACGAGCTGGCCGGCCGCGCCAAGGACATGGGTTCGGCGGCGGTCTTCGTGCTGATGATGAACGTGCTTCTGTGCTGGGCGCTGGTTGTGGTCCCGCATGCAATGGCCGGCAATTACGGCTGATCCCCATTCCCCCACTGCCCTGAAGAGTTTCCATGTCCTTTGAGTTCCTCGCCGACCCCAATGCCTGGGTGACCCTGTTCACCCTGAGCGCACTGGAAATCGTGCTCGGCATCGACAACCTGGTGTTCATTTCCATCGCGGTCAGCAAGCTGCCGGAAGAGCGTCGCCCGTTCGCGCGCAAGCTCGGCATCGCCGTGGCCTGCATCACCCGCATCGCCCTGCTGGTGTCGCTGGCCTATCTGGCGCACATGTCCGCCAACCTGTTCACCGTGGCTGGTATGGGCATCTCCATCCGAGATCTGGTGCTGATCGTCGGTGGCCTGTTCCTGATCATCAAGGGCTACATGGAGATCAAGGAACTGATCACCGGTGGCGAAGACGAGAACCCAGCCACCAGCAAGGCCTCGGGTGTATTCGGCATGGTCATCCTGCAGATCGCCATCATCGACATCGTGTTCTCGCTGGACTCGGTGATCACCGCCGTCGGCATCGCCGATCACATCCCGGTGATGGTCGCCGCCATCCTGCTGTCGGTGCTGGTGATGCTGCTGGCCGCCAACCCGCTGGGCCGCTTCATCGACGCAAACCCGACCGTGAAGATGCTGGCACTGGCCTTCATCCTGTTGATCGGTGCGGTGCTGATCCTGGATGGCCTGGACGTGCACGTGCCCAAGCCCTACATCTATGCCGCCATGGGCTTCTCGGTGCTGGTGGAATGGCTGAACCTGCTGATGCGCCGCCGCGCACGCGATCACCATGTGCCGGGTGCTGGCGACTGGTAAGCAGATCACAGGCCAATGTGTCTTCCAGAACCCCCGGCCAGCGCCGGGGGTTCTGCGTTATGGGACCGATTGGGCTCGCCGGGCCATGCCCGGCGGGGAGGTTCCCGCCAGCTGTGAATTGAGGTCAACAGTGTTTTCCCGGGGCGAGGCTTAATCCGCGGCAGCAAAGCGCGCAGGCTACGCGCTCTTTTCCAGGACCTGCCCCACGCAGGATGACCCCATGAACTCCAGAGCCGCCTTGTTGGCCCTTGCTGTCGGCGCCTTCGCCATCGGCACCACTGAATTCGCGCCGATGGGCCTGCTGCCCGTCATTGCCGACGGCGTCGGCGTGAACATTCCCACAGCCGGCATGCTGATCACCGCCTATGCCGTGGGCGTGATGCTGGGCGCGCCGGTGATGACCCTGCTGATGGGACGGTTTGGCAAGCGCACCGCGCTGATGCTGCTGATGTCGATCTTCGTGGTCGGCAACCTGCTCTCGGCACTGGCCCCGAACTACGGCCTGCTGTTGCTGTCGCGTCTGGTCACCAGCCTCAATCACGGTGCCTTCTTCGGCATCGGTGCGGTGGTTGCCGCCAGCCTGGTGCCGAAGGACAAGCAGGCTGCCGCCGTGGCCACCATGTTCATGGGCCTGACCATCGCCAACATCGGCGGTGTGCCGCTGGCCACCTGGGTGGGCCAGCAGCTGGGCTGGCGTCTGTCCTTCGCCGGTACTGCGGTGCTGGGCCTGGTCGCGATCACCGCGCTCGGCCTCGCGCTGCCGGCATCCGCGCCGGGGCCGCGCCCGGACGTGCGCCGCGAACTGAGAGCGATCCTGCAGCCGCAGGTGCTGCTGGCGATGGCTACCACCGTGCTTGGCGCCGGCGCGATGTTCACCCTCTATACCTACGTGGCACCGGTGCTGACCGAACTGACCGGTGCCTCCAACGCCTTCATCGCGATGTCGCTGGCGCTGATCGGTATCGGCTTCACCTTCGGCAATGGCATCGGTGGGCGCATGGCCGACTGGTCGCTGGATGGTGCCACCCGCATCCTGCTGGCGGTCCTGGCCGTGTTGATGTTCGTGCTGCCGCTGGCCTTCATGAATCACGCCACGGCGGCGCTGGGTGTGCTGCTGTTCGGCGCGGCGACTTTCGCCATCGTGCCGCCGTTGCAGATCCGGGTGATGCAGGCGGCCAGCGAGGCGCCGGGACTGGCGTCGTCGATCAACGTCGGTGCGTTCAACCTGGGCAATGCCGTGGGTGCGGCGCTGGGCGGTGCGGTGATCAGTTCGGGCCTGGGCTATGCCGCGATTCCGGTGGCCGGTGGCCTGCTGGCGGCCTCGGGGTTGCTGCTGGCATGGCTGGGGCGTCCGCGCACTGCGGTGGCTGAGGCTTGCTGAGTGATGTGGGGTTCCGGCAGGGCTTGCAGCCCTGCACCCGCAGAATCCAGAGCAACAGCAAGAGCCTGCATTCCGCGGGTTGGCGGGGTGGGTCCGGTTGCGGGGGACGCCGTGAATCCGTCCATGGAGGCTTGGCCGCGGCATCCATGCCGCGTACACCCCCGCAACCGGACCCACCCCGCCTTCGACAGATTCCCGCGGTCTGTCGGAACGTCGTTCTGCTTTGGTAGGTGTCGACCTTGGTCGACACGAATGCCTGAAGAACCGGCTTTTGCTTTTGTTTTTTTCTTTGTGATCTTCCCGCGGTGCGCAGGAAATTGTCCGTGGCCGGGAGGGTGGGTTGGCTGGGGGCGTGAGCCGCATGGGCCCGAGGCATGCCTCGGGCGGGTTGGGCAGGACGCCCGACCCTGGCCTTGCCGTGCGCGCAGGACAGCGCACACGAGCAAGCGGCGATCGAGCTTACATGGACGTACTTGCAGCGCCCCCCAGCCAACCCACCCTCCCGGCCACCCCCAGAGAACCAGCAAACAACCACCGCGGAGGGGGCGGCGCCCGATGGCCGGTCTTTCACCCGAACCATGGCATGCTCGGCGCCAAGCCCACCCGGAACCTCCGCCATGCGCCTGTTCACCCGTGTCCTGCCCCTGATGCTGTTGGCCTCCCTGCTCTCCGGCTGCGGCTACAACGCCATCCAGCAGAAGGATGAAGCGGTCAAGGCCAGCTGGTCGGAGGTCATCAACCAGTACAAGCGCCGCGCCGACCTGGTGCCCAACCTGGTGCAGACCGTGAAAGGCTTCGCCAGCCAGGAAGAGCGCGTGCTGACTGAAGTGACCAACGCCCGTTCGCGTGTCGGCCAGATCAACGTCAATGCCGACGACGAAGCCTCGCTCAAGCAGTTCCAGCAGGCCCAGGGCGAACTTGGCAGCGCGCTGTCGCGGCTGCTGGTGGTCACCGAGAACTATCCGGAACTGAAGTCGAACCAGAACTTCCGCGACCTGCAGGCGCAGCTGGAAGGTACCGAGAACCGGGTCACCGTCGCCCGTGGCCGTTACATCCAGCAGGTGCAGGACTACAACACCTACATCCGCTCGTTCCCGCAGGTGATCACCGCCAAGATCTTCGGCTACAAGACCAAGCCGAACTTCACCGTGGACAACGAAGCGCAGATCTCCAACGCGCCGGCGGTCGATTTCGGCAACGCGCCGCAGCAGCAGCCGGCACCGCAGCCGGGGACCTGATCGATGCGCCTGGCCTCTGCGCTGCTGGCCCTGCTGCTGTGGCTGCCGCTGGCCTCGCATGCGCAGCAGCTGGCGCCGGTTCCTGCGCTGGATTCGCCGGTGGTCGATACCACCGGCACGCTGGATGCCGCGCAGAAGGAGGCGCTGGTGCAGCAGGCGATCGAACTGCAGCAGCGCAAGGGCAGCCAGCTGCAGGTGCTGGTGGTGCCGACCACCCAGCCGGAAGACATCGCGCAGTACACCACGCGGGTCTTCGACCAGTGGCAGATCGGCCGCAAGGGCGTGGATGACGGGGTGCTGCTGGTGGTGGCCAAGGACGACCGGCGCGTGCGCATCGAGCCGGGCTACGGTCTGGAAGGCGCCATTCCCGATGCCATCGCCAACCGGGTCATCCAGGAATACCTGGTGCCGCGCTTCCGCAGCGGCGACTACGCCGGTGGCATCACCGACGCCACGGCGGTGCTGGTCAAGCTGATCGACGGCGAAACGCTGCCGGCACCGGTCAGCGGCCATCGCGGTCGGGAACCTGGTGGTGGCGGCGATACCTGGTTCCTGGCGTTGTTCATCGGTGTGTTCGCCGGCAGCATCCTGCGCGGCGTGTTCTCGCGCGTGCCGCGACCGCTGCGTGGCCTGCTGGGTGGTGCCGGTGCAGCGCTGGCGGCGTTCCTGTTCACGTCCACGCTGCTGGCCAGTGGCCTGGCAGGCGTCGTAGGGCTGATCGTGGCCATGCTCTCCGGTCATCCGGGCCGCTTTGCCGGCGGCGGCGGCTGGGGCGGTGGCAGCTGGGGTGGCGGAGGCGGCTTCGGCGGGGGCGGTGGATTTGGTGGTGGCGGCGGCTGGGGTGGCGGTGGTGGCCGCTCCGGTGGTGGCGGTGCTTCGGGGGGCTGGTGATGATCCAACGTCTATGTCGGCACGTGTTTTCGCCCTCGGTGCGGCGCGCGTTCCCGCCGGCCACACTGCAGGCGATCACCGAGGCCATCGCGGCCGGTGAGCAGCGCCACGGTGGGCAGGTGATGTTCGCAGTGGAAGCGGACCTGCCGCTGGGTGCGCTGTGGCACAGGGTGACCCCGCGCCAGGCCGCCGAGCACGCCTTTGCGCGCCTGCGCACCTGGGATACCACCCACAACAACGGCGTGCTGATCTACCTCCTGCTGGCTGACCACGCCATCGAGATCGTCGCCGACCGTGGCCTGCAGGGCCGGGTCAGCCCGGCACAGTGGCAGCGGGTCTGCACCCACCTGCGCGAGGGGCTGCGTGGTTCCCATCCGGTGGAAGCGCTGCAGGATGCCATCGACGAGGTCTCCAGCCTGATCGAAGGGCACTTTCCGGCCTCGACGCGGTCGAACGATGACGGCCTGCCCAACACGCCCCAGCTCCTTGGTTGAGCCGGGGCGGCACTGGCCCGAGAATAGGCGTTCAACCGCAAGGCACCTTCCATGATCTATTTCCACGACATCGACCCCATCGCCCTCTCGCTGGGGCCGATCAAGGTGCACTGGTACGGCATCACATGTACCTGCTCGGCTTCACTGCGGCCTGGCTGCTGGGCCGCAAGCGCATCGCCGACGGGCGCCTGCCGGGGGTCGATGCCAACGGCTTCTCGGACCTGCTGTTCTACGCCATGCTCGGCGTGGTGCTGGGCGGGCGCATCGGCTTCATGCTGTTCTACGCGCTGGGCGATTTCCTGCACAACCCGCTGCTGCTGTTCAAGGTGTGGGATGGCGGCATGAGCTTCCATGGCGGCCTGCTGGGCGTCGTGGTTGCGTGCTGGTGGTGGTCGCGCCGCAACCGTCTGCACCTGTTCGACACTGTTGATTTCATCGCCCCACTGGTGCCGATCGGCCTGGCTTTGGGTCGGGTTGGCAATTTCATCGGTGCCGAGTTGTGGGGCAAGTACACCGACGGTACCTGGGGCGTGGTGTTCCCGTCCGGCCTGCCGGCTCCGCTGAACCAGCTCGACCACGCGACCCTGCAGGCGCAATTTGCAACCGGTGCGCTGAACCAGTACGCGCGCCACCCTTCGCAGCTGTATGAGGCGGCACTGGAAGGCCTGGTGATGTTCACCGTGCTGTGGTGGGTCTCGGCCAAGCCGCGTCATCGCTATGTGGTATCGGGCCTGTTCGCACTGATGTACGGCATCTTCCGTTTCGGCCTCGAGTTCGTGCGCATGCCCGACAACGGCGTCTACATCGCCTTCGGCTGGCTGACCAAGGGCCAGATCCTCAGCCTGCCGCTGATCGCCTTCGGCCTGGTGCTGCTGGTGATGTCGCGCCGCGCGCCGGTACTGCAGCCGCAGCCGCTGGTAGCTGCCGAGGGCAAGGCATGAAGGCTTACCTGGACCTGCTCTCGCACGTGCTCGAACACGGCGCCGAGAAAAGTGATCGCACCGGCACCGGCACCCGCAGCGTGTTTGGCTGGCAGATGCGTTTCAACCTGGCCGAAGGCTTCCCGCTGGTCACCACCAAGAAGCTGCACCTGCGCTCGATCATCCACGAGCTGCTGTGGTTCCTGAAGGGCGACACCAATATCGGCTACCTGAAGGACAACCAGGTGCGGATCTGGGACGAGTGGGCCGACGAGAACGGCGACCTCGGCCCGGTCTACGGCAAGCAGTGGCGCAGCTGGGCTACCGCCGACGGTCGCGAGATCGACCAGATGCAGTGGCTGGTGGACGAGATCAAGCGCAACCCCGACTCGCGCCGGCTGGTGGTCAGTGCCTGGAACGTGGGCGAGCTCTCGCAGATGGCGCTGATGCCGTGCCACAACCTGTTCCAGTTCTACGTGGTGGACGGCAAGCTCAGCTGCCAGCTGTACCAGCGCAGCGGCGACATCTTCCTCGGCGTGCCGTTCAACATTGCCAGCTACGCGCTGCTGACTCACATGGTGGCGCAGGCCACCGGCCTGGGCGTGGGTGACTTCGTGCACACGTTGGGCGATGCGCACCTGTATTCGAACCACTTCGAGCAGGCCCGCGAGCAGCTGTCGCGTGAACCGCGCGCGCTGCCGACGCTGTGGTTGAACCCGGAGGTGACCGACCTGTTCGGCTTCCAGTTCGACGACATCCGCATCGACGGCTACGATCCGCATCCGGCGATCAAGGCGCCGGTGGCGGTATGAGCGCGCGCATGCTGTCCCGGTGTCTGTTGGCGCTGTGCGCTGCGCTGCCTCTGGGCATGGCCCAGGCCGCAGCGGCGGATACACTGTCGCTGGCCAGGCAGGTCAATGAGCAGATCGTGCACAAGCACATGCGCGAGGAAGTGCAGGCGTTCGCCGGAGCATTCAACGGCAGCACGATGCTGCCCCAGGATGTTCCGGAAGGCTGCCGGGCGCAGATGCGTGAGGCGGTAACCGGCATGTACACGGCGATGACCGAGCACCTGAAGGCGGGCGTCGAGAACCCGGCGTATCAGCGTGAGCTTGAACAGGGTCTGGCCACCGTCTATTCCAACGACCAGCTGAAAGCGTTCCTGGCGCGCGGCGCCAGCGACGATATCGCTGCGCTGTCGGCAGAGATCCTGTCGGGACCGGGCCTGAAGGAGATCGAAGAGGCGCAGAAGCAGAAGATCCTCGCTGGCCTGGATGAGCAGACCACGTCCAGCCCTGCGCTGGCTGCGGCGTTGCAGGCCGCCAGTGCCGCAAACGCTGCCTGCGAACGCCTGCAGATCGACGCCAGCTGAGGAGGTGGTAGCAATGAAGCTGTCGATGATCGTGGCGCTGGACCGCAACCGTGGCATCGGCCAGGGCAATGCCATGCCCTGGCACCTGCCGGATGATTTCAAGCATTTCAAGGCGCTCACCCTGGGCAAGCCGATCCTGATGGGGCGCAAGACCGCCGAGTCGATCGGCCGCGTGCTGCCGGGGCGGACCAACCTGGTGCTGACCCGCAGCGGCCAGGTGCCATTCGAGGGCATGCGTGCGGTGGCGTCGCTGGACGAAGCGAAGTTGATTGCCGAAGGCGAGGGCGCGAGCGAGCTGTGCATCATCGGCGGCGGCGAGATCTTCCGCCAGCTGCTCGACCAGGCCAGTGACCTGTACCTGACCTGGGTGAATGCTGAAGTGCCCGCCGACACGCATTTCCCCGAAGTGGATGCGCAGGACTGGCGGGAAGTGAGCAGCGAGCCGCACCCGGCCGACGAACGCCACGCCTACGCGTTCCGCTTCGTGCACTACGTGCGCCGCTGATCGCTGCGCATCTGTAGAGCCGAGCCATGCTCGGCTGCTGTTGCCGGACACATCCCGTAGCCGAGCATGGCTCGGCTCTACAGGATTGCCTACGGCATCCGGTAATGCCCGATGATCGTGTGCTGGAACAGCAGGTTCTCTTCCCGCGTGCCGCGCGCGATGTTGTGCAGCACCAGCGGCGTGCCATTGGCCAAGCGCCGGTCGGAGACGATACCCACATGCAGCAGGCCGTTGCCGTTGAGCTTCCAGGCGACGATGTCGCCGGCTGCGTAGTCGGCGGCGGCGGTGCTGATCGGCTGCTGCCAGCGCTGCCGCTCGAACCAGCGCATCAGGTTCGGTACGCGACGATGATCGATGTTGCGGTCCGGCCGTGACAGGCCCCAGATCGCCGGATAGGCACTGAAGTTGCCGCGCATGTCTTCATGCACGCGTGCCTGCAGGTCCAGGCCCTGGCTGCGCAGGGCGCGCACCACCACATCGGTGCACACGCCGCGATCCAGTGGCACGTCGCCGCCGGGATAGGCCAGCACTTGATAGGCAGGGTCGTAGCGGGTGGTGACGCCGATCTGCGCGCGCGCCGCAGCCACCAGTGGCGGCGAAGGCGCCTGTGGTGGCGTCGGTGTGCGTTCAGCGCTGTCCGCAGCCGTGGGAGCAGTCGGCGAGCCGGGCTGGCAGCCGCTGGCCAGGGCCAGCGTCAGCAGCAGCACCGTCCATGGTGCCCAGCCGTGCCGCGTCATGCCTGCGGCGGGGTGCTGTTGTTGTTGGGACCGCCGGAGCCACCACCGCCACCGCCACCACGGCGACGACGACGGCGCGGGCCGCGGTTGCCCGGGTTGGCGGCCGGAGCATTGCCGCCGCCCTGTTCCTTGCCCTGCGCCGGTGCGGCCGGGCGCTCGTGCGCCGGGCGCGCTGGCGGGCGGGCGTTGGGCACGGGTGCCGGTACATCGCGGCCTGGCACCTGCACCACGCGCAGTTCATCGGTATCGAGCTGGATCGCGGTCAGCTTGCCGCCCCAGACCGCGCCGGTGTCGATGGCGTGCACGCCCTGGGTGATGGTCAGGCCCAGCGCCGACCAGTGGCCGCAGACGACCTTGAGGTCACGCTCGACCCGGCCCGGCACTTCGAACCAGGGATACAGCCCCTGTTCCTGGGTACCCGGCGTGCCCTTGTCCTCGATGCCGATACGCCCGCGCGGGGTGCAGTAGCGCATGCGGGTGAGCACGTTGATGATCGCGCGCGAGCGGTCGTAGCCGGACAGGTTCGGTGCCCAGCTCGGCTTGTCGCCGTACATGTTGCGGAACAGCTTGCGGTAGCCGGCGCCGTGCAGCTGCACCTCGACTTCGGCTGCATGCTTCTCGGCCATCTGCGTGGTCCACTTCGGCGCCAGGCCGGCGTGCACCATCATCCAGCCCAGCTCGCGGTCCACGTGCAGCAGCTTCTGCAGGCGCAGCCAGTCGAGCAGTTCGTCGCGGTCCTCGGCCTGCACGATGCGCAGCAGGTCCGGGTTGACCTTGCGCTGTTCCTCTTCGGTGCGCGCACCGACGGCCAGCAGCGAAAGGTCATGGTTGCCCAGCACCACTACGCTGTGCTCGCGCAGCGAATGCACCAGCCGCAGCGTTTCCAGTGACTGGCCACCGCGGTTGACCAGGTCGCCGCAGAACCACAGGGTGTCCTGCGCCGGGTCGAAACGGATCTTCTCCAGCAGTCGCTGGGTGACGTCATAGCAGCCCTGCAGGTCGCCGATCGCCCACACACTCATCGTTCGGCCTCCGTGTCAGTGCAGGGTACGCGGGATGGCCAGCACGAAAGGTGCGACCGGCGCGGCAAATTCGGTGCCGTCGTCGGCGACCATGTCGTAGTGGCCCTGCATGGTCCCGTGATCGGTCCCCAGCATGACACCGGACGTGTAATGGAAGTCTTCACCGGGACGCAGGCGCGGCTGCTCGCCGATCACCCCGTCACCATCGACATGCTCGACGCGGCCGTTGGCATCCGTGATACGCCAGTGGCGTGCGACCAGGCGCGCGGCAACACGCCCCTGGTTGTGGATGCGGATCGTGTAGGCGAACGCATAGCGCCCGTCTTCCGGCGCGGATTGATCGTCGAGGAAGCGCGGTGCGACTTCGACGGAGATGGCATAAACGTCAGCGTCTTCCATACCGGCAGTGTAATCAGGAGGCATTGGCCAAAGCGATGAATTCGGCCACGTCCAGCTGTTCGGCGCGGGCATCGGGACGCACGCCGGCGGCAACGAACTGTTCGGCGGACACCACGTTGTTCAGGGCGTTGCGCAGGGTCTTGCGGCGCTGCCCGAAGGCGGCCTTGACCACCTCGGCGAAACGCTTGTGGTCGTGGATGTTGATCGTGGCCGGGTCACGCGGCACCAGCCGCACCACGGCCGAATCGACCTTCGGCGGCGGCCGGAACGCGCCCGGCGGCACCACGAACAGCGAGGTCACCTGGCAGTAGGCCTGCAGCATCACGCTGAGCCGGCCGTACACCTTGCTGCCGGGGCCGGCGGCCATGCGGTCGACCACTTCCTTCTGCAGCATGAAGTGCATGTCGCGGATCACCGCCGCATGTTCCAGTGCATGGAACAGGATCGGCGAGGAGATGTTGTAGGGCAGGTTGCCGATCAGGCGGATCGACTGGCCGGCAGCCAGCTCGGTGAAGTCCACGCGCAGCACGTCGCGGTGGACGATGGTCAGCTCGCCCAGCGGCTCGGCGGCGGCGGTCAGCGGCGCGATCAGGTCGCGGTCGAACTCGATCACCGTCAGTTTCGGATGCACGCGCAGCAGCGGCAGGGTGATCGCGCCCTGGCCGGGGCCGATCTCGACCAGGCGGTCACCGTCTTTCGGGTTGACCGCCATCACGATCTTGTCGATGTAGTGGCGGTCGGCCAGGAAATGCTGGCCAAGCTGCTTCTTGGCCGGGGCGGTGAACACCGGGCCGGAGGGGGAATGCGGGGAATTCATGCGCTCAGTGTACGTTGCCGCGCAAGCTGCGCACACAACGTCGTTGCCGCCTGCAGGCTGGAAGGATCGGCAATGCCGCGGCCGGCAAGGTCCAGCGCGGTGCCATGGTCCACCGCCACGCGCGGGTAGGGCAGACCCAGGGTCAGGTTCACCGCCTGCTCGAAGCCCGAATACTTCAGCACCGGCAGGCCCTGGTCGTGGTACATCGCCAGCACGGTGTCGAAGCCTGCCAGCTTGGCCGGCAGGAAGGCGGTATCGGCCGGCAGCGGCCCGATCAGGTCCATGCCCTCCGCGCGCAGGCGCTGCAGCAGCGGGATGACCAGGTCCAGTTCCTCGCGGCCCAGATGACCGTCTTCACCGGCATGCGGGTTCAGGCCGAGCACGGCGATGCGTGGCGCGGGCAGGCCGAATTCGCGGCGCAGCGCAGCGTGCACGGTGCGCAGGGTGTGTTCCAGGCCGGGCGCGGTGATCGCGTCGGCCACCTCGCGCAGTGGCAGGTGGGTGGTGGCCAGGGCCACGCGCACGATGTGGTTGGCCAGCATCATCACCACCTTCACCCCGGCCTGGTCGGCCAGCAGTTCGGTGGTGCCGCTGTAGGCGATGCCGCCTTCGTTGATGACCGCCTTGTGCACCGGGCCGGTGACTACGCCGTGCAGTTCGCCGGACAGACAGGCCTGGCCGGCACCGAGCAGGGCGCCGATGACGGCGCCGGCATTGGCCGGATTGGCCTGGCCGAAGTGGCTGGGCACGGTATTGGCTACCACGCGCACACGCAGATCGCCGGGGACGCGTGCTTCGGCGTCCTCGGGCAACAGCTGCAGGGGCAGGTTCAGCGCGGCCGCGGCCGCGCGCAGGGTATCCGGGTCGGCGAAGGCCAGCAGCCGGCAATCTTCACGCGGCTGCTGGACGAGGCGGACACACAGCTCCGGGCCGATCCCGGCGGGCTCGCCCGGTACCAGAGCGAGCTCGGGGCGCATCGGTCAGGACTGCGGCGGCGTGGCGGTGTTTTCCGCGCGGTCGCCGCTGCGGAAGCTGACGTAGGCTTCGCCACGCAGTTCCTGCAGGAAGCGGTTGTACTCGTCTTCCAGCTTGCGGCGGCCGATGGTCTCGCGGACCTGGGCACGCTGGTTGTCAGTGGTCACGTCGGTCTGGCGGGTGCCCACGCGCTGCACGATGTGCCAGCCGGCATCGGTGCGGAACGGCTGGCTGACGCCACCGTCCTGGATGCCGGACACCTGCTGGCCGAACGCCGGACCGAACGCGTCGGCCGGGAACCAGCCCAGATCGCCGCCCTGGCCCTTGCTGTTGTTGTCCTCGGAGGACTCCTTGGCCACGGTCTCGAAGTCCGCGCCACCGGCGATGCGGGCACGCAGGGTATCGATCTTGGCCTTGGCGGCAGCGTCGGTCTGGTGATCGTCCACGCGCACCAGGATGTGGCGGCCGTGGTACTCGGTGACCGTGTGCTCGCCACCGCTGGCGGCGCTGGCATCACGCACTTCCACCAGCTTCAGCAGCTGGAAGCCGCTGGGGCCGCGGATCGGGCCGACCACTTCGCCGGGCTTCATCTTTTCCATCATCTGCGCGAAGGCCTGCGGGATTTCGTCCAGGCTGCGCCAGCCCAGGTCGCCGCCTTCCAGCGCGTTGGGGCTGTCCGAATAACGCACGGCGGCGGCGTTGAAGTCCAGCTCACCCTTGTCCAGCAGGGCCTTCACGCCTTCGGCCTTCTTCTGGCCGGTGGCGATCTGGTCGGCGTTGGAGCCGTCGGGCAGGGCGATCAGGATGTGCGCCAGGTGGTACTGGTTGCCAACCGTGGCCTGCTGCTTCAGGGCGGCGTCGACTTCGCCCTCGCTGACGCTGATGCGGCTCTGCGCGAAGCTCTGGCGCAGGCGCTGCACGGTGATTTCATCGCGCACCGAAGCGCGGAAATCGTTGAAGTCGATGCCGTCGTGGGCCAGGCGCTGGCGCAGTGCATCCAGGTTCGAGCCGTTCTGCTGGGCGATGGCATTCATCGCCTGGTTCAGCTCCTGGTCGCTGACGCGGATGCCGCTGCCCTGGGCGCGGGCCACCTGCAGCTTGACCAGCACCAGGCGCTCGAGCACCTGGCGGCTGAGCACGTCTTCCGGCGGCAGCTGGTTCTCACGGCCGGCGTACTGCGCCTTGATGTTGGCGATCGCACGCTGGAGCTCGCTCTGCAGGATCACGTCCTCGTCGACGACGGCGGCGATGCGGTCCAACGGCTGCGCCTCCTGCGCGAGCACCTGCAGGGGGGCGGACACGCTGGACACCGCCAGCAGGGAGGCGAGAAGAACGGGGAAGCGCTTGGTCATGGGATCTGATTCGGATCGTAGTCATCCCGGGTCGCCCCGGTGTTGCTGGGCGGCACGAGATAGAGGTCGTCGCGGTTGTAGCCGAGGATAGCACGGCGCAGCGTACGGTCCGTGTCCTGGCCGATGGAGCTGAGGCCCTTGAGGACGAACTCCAGCTGGATGGAATTGTTCATGTCGCCTTCGCGGTTGCGCACGTAGCGGCGGGCCACTGCACGCACGGCCAGGCAGCAGCTGTCCCACTGCACGCCGGCGATGATCTCCAGCGGTTCCTTGTCCTGCAGTGAGTAGTAATACCGGCCCACCAGGCTCCAGCGCGCATTCAGCGGGTACAGGAACGACAGGTCGGCCTGCTCCAGCAGGGTCCGGTCATGCTTGTTGGCGGTTGCCGGGGCGCCGGCATTGATGCGGTAGCGGTAGCTGAGGTTGATCACGCCATCGTTGGGCATCAGATAACGGGCGCGGACGCTGGCCAGATCCTCGCGCTTGTACTTCGGGTCCCACTGGTAGGTGGCGCCCAGGGTCCAGCGGTCGTTGATCATGTAGTTGCCGTCGGCGATCCACGCCGACTTGCCCTTCTCCACCGGCGCGCCGCCCGGCGTGGTGCTCACCCGCGATTCGTCGAAGTACTGGATCTGGCCGATCGCGGCCGAGAAGCGTTCCTTGCCGGTGGTCTGGTCGATGAAGCGGGTGCCCAGTGCCAGGGTCAGCTGGTTGGCATCGTTCTGGCGGTCGGCGCCGGTATAGCGCGAGTCGCGGAACAGCTGGCCCCAGCTGAAGGTGAAGTCACGGGTGTCGAAGATCGGCAGCTCGTCCTGGTTGCGGTAGGGCGTGCGCAGGTAGAACAGGCGTGGCTCCAGGGTGTGCAGGAACGACTTGCCGCGGATGGTGGTCTCGCGGTCGAAGAACAGGCCGGCATCGAGGCTGCCGATCGGCAGGCTGCGGCTGGGCGAGGTATTGCCGCGCAGCTGCTCGGGCGTGGCGGTGTTCGGATCGATGCCCTGGGAGGTGAGCACGGTACGGCGGACGCTGTCGGCCAGGCCGCGATCCAGGTCATAGGCGGTGTAGCGGTAGGCCAGGGTCGGGGTTACGTACCAGGCTGCGCCACTGATCGGGAACGACACGTACGGCTTCACGTCCAGGCGCGAACCACCGAACATGCGCTGCACCTGCCCGTTGCGGGTGTACTGCAGGTCGGTGCCGGCACTGGCGTCGTACTTGAAGTTGACGTCGTCGTGGGTGAAACGCACCGCTTCGGTGTAGATGCCGGTTTCCAGCCACGGCAGCACCGGCTTGTTCCAGTTGAAGAACAGGCGTGGCTCGCGGTTGTAGGGCAGGGCGCGCTCGTCGAGGGTGTAGTCGGTCAGCTGCCAGCGGTCGGCCATGATGCCGGCCGTCCAGTTCTGGCCGGTGCCGTACAGGCCGATGGTGCTCTGCAGGTTGGAGGCGGTCACCCCCACCAGGCGGTTGGCGAAGTCCTCGACATAGCGTTCGTCGCTCACCCAGGCAAGGTTGGCGCGGGCCTGCCAGTGGCTGTTCACGTTGTGGTAGCCGTCGAACATCACACGGCCGCGGTCGCGGTCGCGCAGCTTGTCGTTGGGCATGTAGCTGGTCAGCACCTCGCCACGACCGCCGTTGTAGAGGTAGCGGAACTCATTGTCGAGCAGCAGGCCGCGCCGGCTCATGTAGCGCGGGGTCAGGGTGTCGTCGTAGTTCGGCGCCAGATTGAAGTAGATCGGCTGCGCGTAGTCGACACCGTTGCGGCCGGACATGCCCAGCTGCGGGAACAGCAGGCCGGTCTTGCGACGGTCATCGATCGGGAACTTGAAGTAGGGCGCCCACAGCACCGGCACCTTGCCAATGCGCAGCACGGCGTTGCGGGCCGTGCCGAAGCCTTCGTCGTTGTCCACTTCGATCTGCGGCGCCGACAGCTTCCATACCGGCTGCGACGGGTCGCAGGTGGTGTAGGTGGAGCGGTGCATCTGGCCGACCGCGCCCTGCAGGTCGACCGACTCGGCATCACCGTTGCCCCGGCGCGACACCAGCTGGTACTTGATGTCGGAGATCTTGTGGGTGTCGCTTTCCTGGTTGCCTTCGGCGCGCTTGGCGACCATCCGGATCGACCCGTCCTGGTAGCGGACATTGCCGTCGGCGATGTAGTTGCCGGTCTCGGTGTCGAAGCTGAGCTTGTCGGTACCGACGAACTGGTCACCCCGGCGCAGCGCCACGTTGCCCTCGTACTGCGGCACCGTGGTGGTGCCCAGCAGCTGGTCGCCTTCGATGTCGGTCGGCTGGTTCTCGCGGGCGGCTGCGGCAGCAGCCTTGTCCTGGGCCGGGACCGGGGTAGGGGCGTCGGTGAATGCGGGAATGACGTCGGTGGCCGGGCACAGGCCCCAGTTGAGCGGCTTATCATCGGCCATCGCCGGCAGGCTGATGGCGATGCTCAGAGGCAGGGGAAGCAGGCGGAGGGCTCGGCGCACGCGGTTCGGATTCGGGCGAAAACGGACGGTAGCTTGCCCCATCCCTTGCATAGGGGCAATGAAGGGCGCCGGAGCCTGCCGGTTCGGGTTCATCCGGCGGAGGCACCCGCAGAGGGTGTGATCAGGGCCTGGACATGGGCCACGCTGCACTCGGCCAGGGCCTGCAGGTCGTAGCCTCCCTCCAGCATCGAGACCACCCGGCCGGCGGCGTGACGGCGTGCCAGCGCATGCAGTTCACGGGTGATCCAGGCGAAATCGTCGGTCTCCAGCATCAGATCGGCCTGCGGGTCGCGCAGGTGGGCGTCGAAGCCGGCGGAGATCAGCAGCAGCTGCGGACGGAAGTCGTCGATGGCTGGCAGCATCTCGTCGGCCCAGACGTTGCGGAAGCGGAAGCCGCCGCTGCCCGGTGGCAACAGGATGTTCATCAGGTTGCCGGCACCGCGGTCGCGGCGCAGGCCGGAATTGGGGAACAGCCCGGCCTGGTGGGTGCTGTAGTAGGAGACCCGGGCATCGTGCTGGAAGATGTCCTGGGTGCCATTGCCGTGGTGGACGTCGAAATCGACCACCGCGATCCGCTCCAGGCCATGGCGGTCACGGGCATAGGCGGCAGCGATGGCGATGTTGTTCAGCAGGCAGAAGCCCATCGCCGTGCTGCTGGTGGCGTGGTGGCCCGGCGGGCGTACCGCGCAGAAGGCCAGCGGGTCCTCGCCCAGCATCACCGCATCGACCGCGGCCACGCCGGCACCGGCGGCGTGCACGGCGGCGCTGGCCGAGCCGGGCGAGGTCCAGGTGTCCATGTCCAGCTGGCGCAGCGGCGCGGTCTGCGGCTGCAGCACGAAGTCGAGCAGGGCGCTGTCGTGGACCCGGGTCAGTTCGCCGAACTTGGCCGGCGGCGCCTCGCGCCAGTCCAGCTGATCAGGGAAGGCGGCGTGCAGTGC
Source organism: Stenotrophomonas sp. 96582_Sma (assembly GCF_056480905.1). Classification (NCBI taxonomy): domain Bacteria; kingdom Pseudomonadati; phylum Pseudomonadota; class Gammaproteobacteria; order Lysobacterales; family Lysobacteraceae; genus Stenotrophomonas; species Stenotrophomonas sp. 96582_Sma. The sequence continues at coordinate 751,370 of NZ_CM151122.1, forward strand.
GTCGAGTACGTACTGCAGGCGCTGCGGGCACTCCGGGTGGCCGGGGCCGGGGTCATGCAGCAGGCAGGACGGGTGGGTATAGACCAGCATCGTGCCGACTCAGCGCTGGCGCTGCTGTGGTTGCCACAGCGCTTCGCCGTGGCCATCGGCACGGGCCAGCACCCGGGCCAGCACGAACAGCAGGTCCGACAGCCGGTTGAGATACTGCAGCGCCTCGCTGCGCACGGCCTCGTGGCGGGCCAGGGTGACCGTCTCGCGCTCGGCGCGGCGGACGATGGTGCGGGCCAGATGGCAGCGCGCGGCGGCTTCGCCGCCGGCCGGCAGGATGAATTCCTTCAGCATCGGCAGGTCGGCGTTGTAATGGTCCAGCTGCTGTTCCAGGGCCGAGACGTCGGCGGCGTGGATCGCGGCATGGCCGGGAATGCACAGCTCGGCGCCCAGGTCGAACAACTGGTGCTGCAGATGCACCACCAGCGCGCGCACATCCTCGGGCAGGGGCGCGGCCAGCAGCAGGCCGAGCGCGGCATTGGCCTCGTCGACGGTGCCGTAGGACGCCACGCGGGCGTCATCCTTGGCTACGCGCTGGCCGTCGCCAAGGCCGGTACTGCCGTCGTCGCCGGTGCGGGTGTAGATGCGCGAGAGGCGATGACCCATGGCGCGGCTCAGTGGCGGATGTCGCGGCGGGCCTGCTGGAGCTTCAGCACCTGCTCCACGGCCAGCTGCAGGGCGGCGGCCAGCGCCACATAGATCGCCGTGGTGCGCAGGTAGGGCCCGAACCACTGCGCGTAGTTCTGTGCCCAGCCGGCCAGGGTCGGCTCGGCCACGTTGCGGCTGCTCCAGTAGAAACCGCCCTGTGCCAGCAGGTGGCAGACCGCCACCGAAGCGACCAGCAGCAGTGCGCCCTTGGCCAGTACCGGCCAGCGCGCGCTCTGGTAGTTGCGGCCCAGCAGCATGCCGCCGGCCCACAAAGAGAAGTAGGCAGGCAGCAGCAGCCAGTAGCCCGGCGACACGCAGTAGTGCTGCCAGAAATCCAGACCGCTGCTGCGGATCACGATCCAGTCCACCAGCACCGCGAACACCATCAGCAGCGGGAACGCCCAGCGCGTCCAGCGCGCCAGGTAGAAGCCACCGATGAAGAACACGGCCCAGGAGGCATCCGGAATGGCCGCGAAGTGATTGACCCGGGTCGCCGCCAGCAGCAGTACGAGTACGGACAGGACGAAGGCGCGGTTGGCGGTATCGGACATGGTGGGGGCCCGGAGCGGATTCAGGTTTCATTCTAGCCCGCCGCGCAGGTTGGCGCAGGTGCCGCCCGTTCGGCGTACAGTCGGGGCGAGCGCGTATCATGAACACATGAGTGAACGACATGACGTGCTGATTGTCGGTGGTGGCCTGGTGGGTGCCAGCCTGGCCATTGCCCTGGACCGCCTGGGCCGCGACGTGGGCCTGCTTGAGGCCAGCCCGGCCGGCGAGCTGCCTGCGGTGTTCGACCAGCGCAATCTCAGTTTCGCCGCTGCCACCGTCAATGCGCTGACCGCGCTGGGGGTGATGCAGAAGCTGGCGATGGCACCGGGCCCGATCCGGCGCATCCATGTCAGTCGTGCCGGCGATTTCGGCCGTGTGCAGCTCGAAGCGGCCGATTACGACCGGCCGTGGTTCGGCCAGGTGGTGGTCGCGCGCGATTTCGGCCAGGCGCTGGAAGCGCGCCTGCAGGAACTGCCGCGCCTGCGCCGTTACCGGCCGATGCGGTTCCTGGGGCTGGGTGAGGTGGTCGATGGTTACCGCCAGGTACGGGTGGCTGACGAGGCTGGCGAACGCGTGCTGCTGGCACGGTTGGTGGTGGGGGCCGATGGCACCACCAGCGGCGTGCGTGGCGCGCTGGGCATCGAAGTCGACCGCCATGATTTCCAGCAGACCCTGTTCGTGGCCCGCGTGCGCAGCCAGCGCGCGCCGGATGGCACCGCCTGGGAACGCTTCACCGATACCGGCCCAACCGCCCTGCTGCCGCGTGGCGATCGTCACTTCGGAACCGTGCACGGCGTAGCGCGCGACCAGGTCGATGCGGTGATGGCGTTGGACGATGCGGCCTGGCTGCAACGCCTGCAGAACGCGATCGGCTGGCGTGCCGGCCGCCTGCTTGAATCCGGCCCGCGCAGTGCCTACCCGCTCATCCAGGTGCTGGCGCGCGCGCTGGCCGGTGAGCGCACGGTGCTGCTCGGCAATGCCGCGCAGACCATCCATCCGCTGGGCGCACAGGGCTTCAACCTGGGCCTTCGCGATGCGCTGACCCTGGCCGAACTGCTGGAGGATGCGCATGAGGATGCCGGCAGCGATGCGCTGCTGAAGGCCTACGTCGCGCGCCGCGAGGAAGATCGCCGGCAGACGGTGGCGTTCTCCGGTGGCCTGGCACGATTGACCAGCAACCCGGCACCACTGATGCGGCCGCTGCGCAGCCTCGGCCTGGTGGCCGCACAGCGCGCGTCGGTGCAGTCGATGCTGGTCGGTGGTGCGATGGGCTTCCGTGGTGACGTGCCGCGCCTGTGCCGCGGAGAAGCCGCATGAGCCGGCGCACGCGTCTTGATGTGGCCATCGTTGGTGGTGGCGTGGTCGGTGCCGCGTGTGCGCTGGCGCTGGCCGATGCCGGCCTGTCGGTTGCGCTGGTGGAAGGCCGCGAACCGGCACCGTGGCAGGCCGCACAGCCGGACCTGCGGGTGTTCGCCTTCGCCGCCGACAACGTGCAGCTGTTGAACCGCCTGGGTGTGTGGCCAGCCATCGCGCAGGCCCGCGCCTGGCCTTACCGGCGCATGCAGGTGTGGGATGCCGCGGGTGGCGAGGATCTGTTGTTCGACGCCGATCGCTTCGGCCGTCGTGAGCTGGGCTACATCGTCGAGAACGGCCTGCTGCAGGATCGCCTGTGGGCGGCGCTGCCGGCGGCGGGCGTGCAGCTGCACTGCCCGGCACGGGTGGAAGCGCTGGAACAGGATGAAGACGGCGTGCGCCTGCGGCTGGATGACGGGCGCCGCCTGGAAGCGGCGCTGGCGGTGGCCGCCGACGGTGCCGAGTCAACCTTGCGCCAGCTAGCCGGGATCGAGGTCGAGCGGCATGACTACCACCAGCGTGGCGTGGTGGCCTACGTGGACAGCGAGCTGCCGAACCAGGCCACCGCCTGGCAGCGCTTCCTGCCGACCGGACCGCTGGCGCTGCTGCCGGTGGCCGAGCGGCGCAGTTCGATCGTCTGGACCCTGCCCGAAGACGAAGCGGCTCGCGTGCTGGCCTTGGACGAGGACGCCTTCAACCGCGAGCTGACACGGGCCTTTGCTGCGCGCCTGGGCGAACTGCGGCTGGCATCACCGCGTGCGGCCTTCCCGCTGCGTCGCCAGCTGGCCCGTCACTACGTGGCTGGCCGCGTGCTGGCGCTGGGTGATGCTGCGCATGTGGTGCATCCGCTGGCCGGGCAGGGCGTGAACCTGGGCCTGCGCGATGTCGCCGCCCTGCAGCAGTGGCTGGCGCCGTCGGCCGAACGCCGCGGCCAGCCGCGGCTGTCGCCGCAGCGCCTGCAGCGCTGGGCACGCGAACGGCGCAGCGACAACCACATCGCCGCCTACAGTTTCGATGCGATCAACCGCCTGTTCTCCAACGACGAAATGCACCTGACCCTGGCCCGTGGACGCGCACTGGGCTGCGTCGGCAAATGGCCGCCGCTGGTGCAGGCGTTCTGGAAGCGCGCCGCCGGGGTCTGACCGGAGTACAGGTCGCTCTGGCAGGTGCCAACGCCGCTCTGGTAGGTGCCAACCTTGGTTGGCACAAGGCTGGAAATACCCTCGCCTCATCTGGGCCCAGGATGCCTGATGGATGTGCCAACCAAGGTTGGCACCTACCAGAAGCGGGCTCCGCTACCGCCGTTGATCCAGTAGATCCACGCCATGCGTGGATGAAGATCGCGCCGGTGGATCAATCAACCAGCCAACCAGCCAGGTCGGCACGATCCAGCTTGCCGCGACGCTTCACGTCCAACGCATTGAACTCATCGGCCAGCGCCGGATTCGCCTGCGCTTCTTCGCGACTGATGAAACCATCGCTGTTCACATCCAGCGCGGCGAAGTGGATGCGGTACTGGCCGACCACGCTGCTCGGTTCCAGCGAACGCACGGTCACCTGTGCCTCGCCGGCTGGCCGTGCAATCTCGACGCTGCCGCTGACCCGGCCGGCATCCAGCGGTTGCTGGCGGATCGCGCCGCCGGTCGGGCCCAGTGGCTGGCTCTGTGCAGGGGTGTGCGGCAGCTGCTGGGCAATGGCCGGTGCGGCTGCCAGCACGGTGATCAGCATGGCGAGCGGGTGGTATCGCATGTTTCCCTTCCTCGGTAGCGCCGGGCCATGCCCGGCGGGCATGTTCCTCAGCGCAGCGGCGAGGCCAGTACCGTGATCTCCTCACGGTCGTGATAGAGCTGCTTGGCGCGGACCACCAGCGGCTTGCCGGCCTGCTCCTGGAACAGGTCCAGGCACAAGCGGGTTTCGTCCCAGCGCTTCTTCATCGGCAGTTTCAGGTTGAAGATCGCGTGCCTGCACCAGCCTTCGCGGAACCAGGTGGCCATGCGTTCGGCCACGCGCCGCGGCTGCTCGACCATGTCGCAGACCATCCAGTCCAGCGGCTGTTCCGGGTGCCAGTGGAAGCCATCGGCACGCAGGTGCTCGACCAGGCCGGTGTCCAGCACGTGCTGGCGCAGTGGGCCGTTGTCGATGCTCAGCACGTGCATGTGCTGGCGGGTCAGCACCCAGGTCCAGCCGCCGGGTGCGGCACCCAGGTCAGCCGCGCGCATGCCGGGCCTGGCCAGCGCTTCGCGTTCTTCCGGCGCCAGCAGGGTCAGCAGGGCTTCGTCCAGCTTCAGTGCCGAACGCGACGGCGCTTCGGGCAGCAGCTTCAATCGCGGGATGCCCAATGCCCACGGTGCGCTGTCGGCCGGGTCGGCTACGCAGACGAAGGCGTGGGTGCCGTCGACGAACACCACGTGCAGGCGCGGCAGACGGTCGTTCGGCTTGTCAGTGAGCTTGCCGGCCTTGCGCAGCGCCGGGCGCAGCGCATTGCCGAAGGCACGGGCCAGCCCGGACAGCGGCTTGCCGGCGTCCGAGTCGGGATGCTCCACCCACAGGTCGCCGAAGCGCGGCGCATCGGCCAGCACCTCCAGCATCGGGGTGATGCGGTCGGCCGGGTCCAGCTGCGGCAGCTCGGCCAGCACCACCAGCTTCTGCCGCGCGAAGATCAGTTCGCGCCAGCGCAGGCGCGGCGCCAGTGCCGCAGCTTCGTCGCACATGAAAAGCACGTAGCCATCATTGCGCTGGGTGCGCGCATAACCGGCGAAACCGGCTTCACCGGCGCGGAACTGCAGTTCGCCGGCCAGCTCGGGCTCGAAGCCCTGCCGGCACAGGCACAGCAGGCCGATGCCGGCCTCAGTAACGGGCGCCATCGCTTTCCCCATAGGCACGCAGCACGCTGCGTGCGGCGTCGCGGTTCAGGCCCTGCACCACTTCGATGCCGCGCTTGTTGAGTTCACCCACCCAGTCGGCCGGCAGCGGGCCTTCGTCGAACGGGGTCAGCTCTTCGACGTCGGCCGAGTTGGCACCGATCAGCAGGCGGTCGATGCCGGCCCACACGGTGGCGCCGTAGCACTGGCAGCACGGCTGCGAACTGGTGGCCAGGGTGACCGGCGCCAGCACTGCGTTCAGGCGCGGGGTCTGCAGGCGCTGCTGGGCCAGCATGTAGGCCATGTTCTCGGCGTGCGCCAGCGAGGTCGCGTGCGGCATCACCCGGTTCACGCCGGCGGCGATGACCTTGTCATCCGGGCCGAACACCACCGCACCGAACGGGCCGCCACTGGCGTGCTCGACGTTCAGCCGCGACAGCTCGATCGCCAGCGCGACCTTGGCCTCATCGCCCGGATATCGACGATCCAGGTCGATCTGGTCGTGGATCCAGGCGGGAAGGGTCAGGTGGACTTGCGCGTACAGCATCGCGGGGGTGCCTCGTAATGGGATGGAAGAAGGTGCGGTTGCTTGGGAAACCGGCGCGCAGTGTAGCCGCACCGGCCTGTATCGGGTGTGGCGGTGGGTCAGCCCGGCGAGCCGGTGCGGATCACTACGTACTGCTTGCGGAACTCCAGCCCGGCCTGCGGCCAGCTGGCCGCGTAGGCGCGCAGCAGGGGCAGGGCGGCGGCGAAGTCGTGGCCGTTGACCCGGCAGTCGGCTTCGCACAGGCCGTCGGCATCGCGCGAGGCGAACAGGCGGATGGCGAGGAACTGGCGGGCTTTCAGCAGCTCATCGAAGGCCTCCATGCTGCGGGTGAACAGGCAGCAGGGGCAGGAACCGTGGTCGTCCTCGCTGCAGGTGGAGGCATCCACCTCCTGTGCGCGGTAGTGCGCCAGCGGCCCCAGTACCACGGTGCGCTCGTGTTCCTCGCCATCGTCACCGGCCGGATAGGTCAGGCCCATCATCGGCAGGCCCTGCGCGTCTTCGGCGCCGATCGCGGTCTGCAGCGTCGCCAGGTCCACCCGCACCCAGGTCTGGAAGCCGGACAGCAGCGATGCCTGCTCATCGGCACCGTTGGCGTGCTGGTACTCGAACAGGCCATCGGCGAACAGCAGCGGATGCTGGCTCTCGATGACGGTAGAGGTCTGCCAGCCGCCGTTGTCGCGCGCGTGCGCGGCCATCGCATGCGGGGTCAGGCGCAGGCCGCTGTCCAGCAGCAGCGCGTCACCGTCGACGTGGCTGGCGATGCCGGCCTCCTGCAGGACCTGCTGCAGCAGCGGGAGGAGGTCGGTGGAGGTCGTGGTCATGTCAGGCCTGTGGATGGATGGGGTGGAACATCCAGGCAAGGCCTGGGGATCTAGCGGTCGAGCGCGTCAAGTTCGGCGCGATATCGCTGCGCGTCGGACTGCTGCTGCGAATCGTTGCCGTGGTCGCGCAGCCAGGTTTCCAGCTCGCGGCGATAGTCCGCGCGGAAATCGGCATTGCCCGGGCTGAAGTGCAGCTTGCGCGCCGCCACTTCCACCCGCTCGCGCGCGCTGGCCCGGGCCTGGGCGATGCCGTGCGGCGATTCATTGGTGAGGATGACGAAGTTGCGCGGGAAACCCGGCGTGTACTTGACCACGAACGGCTGGTCGCGCGCCGGGATACGGATGGCGTTTTCCAGCGGCCACAGCGAAGCGGTGTTGGTGTGGAACACCACTTCCACGTCGCGGCCCTCGGCGGTACGCAGCACTCCTTCGTAGCGCCAGATGTACTGCTCGTTCATCGTCGAGCTGGTGCGCTCGGACTTCACGATCACCGCTTCACCAGGCTCGCCCACCACGTTGAGGAAGGCGGCGTTGAGGAAGTGGCCGAGGAAGATGTTGAGCATCGCCAGCGGGAACACCACGATGGCGTAGCCCGGAAAACGCCGCCACCACGAGACCAGCCCGGCCAGCACCATCGCCGAAAAGAACGTCAGCAGCGGATGCTGCGAGATGAACCAGAGCAGGACGGAGAGGGCGGTGATCATCGTCGGATTCGTGCGGGCGCCTTCCCGGCGCCCGCGCAGGTCCTCAGGCCGACCAGGTGTCGCGCAGAGTCACGCTGCGGTTGAACACCGGCCTGGCCTCGGTGTGGTCGCGGCGGTCGGCCACGAAGTAGCCGGTACGTTCGAACTGGAACGACTGCTCCGGCGCGGCGCTGGCCGCGGCCGGCTCGACATAGCCGGTGACGGTGCGGCGCGATTCCGGATTGAGGTAATCGCGGTAGGTCTTGCCTTCCGATTCATCATCCGGGTTCGGCACCGAGAACAGGCGGTCGTACAGGCGGATCTCGGCCGGCACGCCATGTACGGCGCTGACCCAGTGGATGGTGCCCTTGACCTTGCGGTTGGCGCCTTCCATGCCCGGACGCGATTCCGGATCCAGCCAGCCACGCAGCTCGGTGATGGTGCCGTCGGCATCCTTGATCACTTCGTCGCAGCGGATGATGCCGGCACCGCGCAGGCGCACTTCGCCGCCGGGGACCAGGCGCTTCCAGCCCTTCGGCGGCACTTCGGCGAAGTCCTCGCGGTCGATCCACACTTCGCGTGCGAACGGCACTTCGCGGCTGCCGAAGCTCTCGTCCTTCGGGTGGTTGCTGAAGGTCAGCTGTTCTTCGTGGCCTTCCGGGAGGTTGGTCAGCACCAGCTTGACCGGGTCGACCACGGCCATGCGGCGCGGCGCGGCGCTGTCCAGGTCTTCGCGCAGCGCGCCTTCCAGCACGCTGAAGTCGATCAGCGAATTCTGCTTGCTGATGCCCACGCGCTCGGCGAACAGGCGCATCGCCGCCGGGGTATAGCCACGGCGACGCAGGCCCTGCAGGGTCGGCATGCGCGGGTCTTCCCAGCCGTCCACCAGCTGCTCGGTAACCAGCGCCATCAGCTTGCGCTTGCTCATCACCGTGTAATTGATGTTCAGGCGCGAGAACTCGATCTGGCGCGGCTTGGCGGCTTCGCGCGGCAGGCCGGCGTCGACCAGCGGCTGGGTCAGCGTGTCGTCATGGGCGAAATCGACGTTGTCCACGCACCAGTCGTACAGCGGGCGGTGATCTTCGAATTCCAGCGTGCACAGCGAGTGGGTGATGCCCTCGATCGAGTCGCCCAGCGCGTGCGCGAAGTCGTACATCGGGTAGATCGGCCACGCGTTGCCGGTGTTCTGGTGCTCGACGTGCTTGATGCGGTACAGCGCCGGATCGCGCAGGTTGATGTTGCCGCTGGCCATGTCGATCTTCGCGCGCAGGGTGCGCGCGCCATCCGGGAATTCACCGGCGCGCATGCGGCGGAACAGGTCGAGGTTTTCCTCGACGCTGCGGTCGCGCCACGGCGACGGGCGGCCCGGCTCGGTCAGGGTGCCGCGGTAGGCGCGCACTTCCTCGGCCGACAGGTCGCAGACATAGGCCTTGCCCTGTTCGATCAGCTTTTCGGCCGCCAGGTAATAGGTCTGGAAGTAGTCAGAAGCATGGCGCAGCTCGTTCCAGCTGAAGCCCAGCCAGCGCACGTCGTCCTGGATCGCGGCCACGTATTCCGGGTCTTCCTTGGCCGGGTTGGTGTCGTCGAAGCGCAGGTTGCAGACGCCGCTGAACTCGCCGGCGATGCCGAAGTTCAGGCAGATCGACTTGGCATGGCCGATGTGCAGGTAGCCGTTCGGTTCCGGCGGGAAACGGGTCTTGATCGCCTGGTGCTTTCCGCTGGCCAGGTCCTCGCGCACGATCTGGCGGATGAAATCGCGCTTTTCGTGGCTGTCGGCGGGGGTCTCGGGGCTGGCGGGGGTGTGCTCGGACATGAGTCGGCGAAAAGAAAGGCAGAAAGACCAACAGTCTAGCGCGTACCGGGCAGGGCTGCCCGGTGGGGCGTGGGGATGCCGGCCAGCGGCCGGCACTACCAACCCCTCTTCCGGTAGCGCCGGCAGCCGGCCGGCGGAATGTGGATCGCCGTGCAATTGGGTAGTGCCGGCCGCTGGCCGGCAGAACGGTCATGCGCCGTCACCACCACCATTCAGCCCCCGGGCGTATGCTGGAACCCTGTCCCACGGAGCTGCCGCATGCACATCGTGTACAAGGCCGACAACCTGTTCGACGCCCACCTGGTCAAGCACGCGCTGGAGGATGCCGGCATCCCGGCCTTCGTGTTCGGCGAGTCGTTGTTGGGCGGCATGGGCGAGCTGCCACTGTTCGGCGTGCTGCGGGTGGGCATCCCTGATGCGGCACGGCCGCAGGCCGAGGACATCGTGGCGGCGCTGGACTTGGGCCACGCGCCGGACGCCCCCATTTCCGATGCAGACGACATAGCCGGCCTTCCGGCGTAGGAGCGCATCATGTTGGGAATTGGCCAGGGCATCCTCGGCATCGGCGCCTTCAAGCAGCGCCTGCCGCGCCCGGAAGAAGCACTGCCGGGCCGCGAGCAACCGTTGCCGCTGCACAGCAACCAGCACTTCGTGAACAGCCATCCGCTGAAGGACCGTTTTGCCGGCCTGCAGCAGATCCGTTTCGCGCTGGGCTGCTTCTGGGGCGCCGAGCGCAAGTTCTGGACCGAACCGGGCGTGTACAGCACCTCGGTGGGCTATGCCGGCGGCATCACCCCGAATCCGACCTATGAAGAGGTGTGCTCGGGCCTGACCGGCCACACCGAAGTGGTGCAGGTGGTGTTCGACCCGGCGGTGGTGAGCCTGGAGCGGCTTCTGCAGCTGTTCTGGGAAAGCCACGACCCGACCCAGGGCATGCGCCAGGGCAACGACACCGGCACCCAGTACCGCTCGGCGATCCACGCCACCGACGAGGCGCAGTACGCCGCCGCGCTGGCCAGCCGCGAGGCCTACCAGGCGCAGTTGGCCGCAGCCGGCTACGGGGTGATCACCACCGAGATCGAGTACCCGGCACCGGCGTACTACTACGCCGAGGACTATCACCAGCAGTACCTGGCGAAGAATCCGAACGGCTACTGCGGTATCGGCGGCACCGGGGTGAGCTGCCCGATCGGGCTGGATGTGGAGGCGCCGCGCTGACGCGCGGTGGTCCGCCTGCGGCGGGCAGAATCTACGGCAGAAGCCAAAGCCAAAGCGGCTCTGCGTTTCTGCGGGTTGGGCGGGGCGGTGTGGGTTGGCAGGACACGCCGTAAACCCGTCCTTGGGGGCTCGATGGCGCCATCCATGGCGCCAACGGTCCTGCCAACCCACACCGCCCCACCCCCGACAGTTTCCCGGTGACGGTGGGCAAGAGCATGGGTTACTGACGAACTGAAAGAAAACAAAAAGGACGCGGCCTTCGCCGCGTCCTTTTTGTTTGATCCTGCAGTGCTTTCTGTAGAGCCGAGCCATGCTCGGCTGCGAGCAAGCGAAGCGCGCGACCCGCTTTTGCTCTTCTTTCTTTCATCCGTGGCGGGCGGCCGCCGGAAACTGTCAGAGGGCGGGCGGGTTGGGTTCGCGGGAGTGTCCGCGGCATGGATGCCGCGGCCAAGCCTCCAGGGACGGATTCACGGCGTCTCCCGCGAACCCAACCCGCCCGACCCAGCGCGGCTTTCGCTCTTGCTTCAACGCGACCAAGCCCCCGCCACGAGGGGCTCAGCCGTTCGCCGGAATCACAGTTCCGAACGAATGCGCTCGCGCAGCGCTTCCAGATCCTTGGCAAACGCATCGATGCCGGTCGCCAGCTTCTCGGTCGCCATCGGATCGGCCGCCAGGTCGGCCGCGAACTTCGCCGCGTCGATCGGGGTCACGGCCACGCCGTCGGCCGCACCGGCCACCAGCTTGCGCGGCAGCTCGCCGTGGTCGGCGTCCAGCTTCTCCAGCAGGTCCGGCGAAATCGTCAGGCGGTCGCAGCCGGCCAGCGCTTCGATCTGCGCGGTCGAACGGAACGAGGCGCCCATCACCACCGTCGGCGAACCGCGGCGCTTGAATTCGGCGTACACGCCGCGCACGAACACGACGCCGGGGTCTTCATCGATGTTGGCCGGGGTCTGGCCGTTGGCCACGTACCAGTCCAGGATGCGGCCGACGAACGGCGAGATCAGGAACGCGCCGGCTTCGCTGCAGGCCAGCGCCTGGGTCGGGTTGAAGATCAGGGTCAGGTTGCAGTCGATGCCCTCGGCCTGCAGGATGCGCGCGGCTTCCACGCCTTCCCAGGTCGCGGCGATCTTGATCAGGATCTTCTCGCGCGGCACGCCGGCATCGGCGTACATCTGGATGAACTGGCGGGCCTTGGCTACGGTGGCAGCGGTGTCGTGGGCCTGGTCGGCATCCACTTCGGTGGACACGCGGCCCGGCACCAGCGTGCTCAGCAGCGCGCCGACGCCGATGGTCAGGCGGTCGGCCACGGCGTGCACCACGGCTTCGCGGTCGCCACTCTGCTGGCGGCCCCAGGCCAGTTCGCGTTCGATCAGCTCGGCGTAGACCGGAAGGTCCAGCGCCTTCTTCACCAGGGTCGGGTTGGTGGTGCAGTCCACCGGCTGCAGGCGCTTGATCGCCTCGTAGTCACCGGTATCGGCAACGACCACGGACAGTTCGCGCAGCTGGGACAGTTTGGACGGGGTACTCATTACGGCTCCTGGTGCAGGGGGATCGAATCGCGCGCGGTGCGCAGCGGTAATCAGGGGCGGTCGTTGTGGACCGCGGTCACGCGCAGGCGCAGCTTGCGGCCGCCGGGCGCGTTCCAGTCGATGCTCTGGCCGATCGAAAGGCCGAGCAGGGCACTGCCGACCGGGGCCAGCACGGAAACCTTGCCTTCATCGACGTTGGCTTCGCGGGGGAAGACCAGGGTCAGGACGTGCTTCTCGCCCGACACTTCATCTTCGCACTCCACGCGCGAATGCATCATGACGATGCCTTCGGGAATCTGGTCCGGTGCCAGCACGGTGGCACGGTTGAGTTCTTCAGCAAGCGCGAGCGCGGCAGGCGTCTGGCTCAGCGCAGGGGATTCGAGCATGGCGTCCAGGCGGTCCATGTCGAAGGTGGAAACGGTGATCGACGGCGGCAGGCCGCTGGCGGTACTCATGGTGAAGCTCCTTGGTTGAAAGCCATGCAAAAGGCGGCACCTGCTGGCGCCGCCTGACTGTATTGTGGGGACAAATGCGACCGGAATCGACTCCTGCCGATTCCAGGCCGGTGCTGCGGGGGTTCAGCCGTTCAGCGCGGGGCCGGGCAGGGCGGTCGTGTCGCCGGCGGCGTTGACCGCTTCCAGGGTGAACAGCGCCTGCGGCAGGCGCTTGAACTGATCGGCCAGCTCCATCAGGAAGTCGTTCATGGCCGAGCTGCGGCGCCAGATCATGGCGATGCGGCGGCTGGGGCGGCCTTCGCCGGTGAAGTCGAGCAGGCGGATGTTGTTCGAGCGCGGCACCGGCGGCTGCACTGACAGGCTTGGCAGCAGGGTGATGCCGACGTCGGCGGCGACCATCTGCCGCAGGGTTTCCAGGCTGGTGGCGCGGAACTCGGACTTCTCGTTGGCACCGAACAGGCGGCAGACTTCCAGTGCCTGATCGCGCAGGCAATGGCCATCTTCCAGCAGCAGCAGCTTCTGCGTGGCCAGCTCCTGCACGTCCAGGTGTTCGCGACGGGCCAGCGGGTGGCGCCCGGATACGGCCAGCAGGAAGGGTTCCTCGAACAGAAACTCGGCATGCAGCTGGTCGTCGATCACCGGCAGGGCCAGCAGTGCAGCGTCGAGCTTGCCTTCGCGCAGGCGGTCCAGCAGCACATCGCTCTTTTCCTCGACCAGCAGCAGTTCCAGCTCCGGGAAGCGATCTCGGATGCGCGGAATCACATGCGGCAGCAGGTACGGGCCCAGGGTCGGGAAGATCCCCAGGCGCACCGTACCGGCTTCCGGATCGCGACTGCGACGTGCCGCTTCCTTCAGCTGTTCCACTTCGGACACGATCACCCGTGCCCGTGCTGCTGCTTCCTGGCCGGCCGGGGTCAGCATCACCTTGCGCGGTGCACGTTCCACCAGCGGCAGGCCCAGCTCTTCTTCCAGCTTGCGGATCTGCGTGGACAGCGTCGGCTGGCTGACGAAGCAGGAGGCGGCAGCCCGGCCGAAATGCTTGTGGTCGGCCAGGGCTACCAGGTACTTCAGATCACGTAGGTTCATCCTTACACCCCAGGGGTAACGGACCGGCTGACGGCATGGTTACCCGACAGGCAGACAATGTTCCCGGTGATCTGGGAACGATGGATCAGGCAGCTTCAGCAACGGCACCGCTGCTGCTGCTCACCGACGAGCGGATCAGGTGGTCGAACGCGCTCAGTGCGGCGGTCGAACCGGCGCCCATGGCAATGATGATCTGCTTGTAGGGTACCGTCGTGCAATCGCCAGCAGCGAACACGCCCGGCAGGTTGGTCTGGCCGCGGTCATCGATGACGACCTCGCCACGCGGCGACAGCGCCACGGTGTCCTTCAGCCACTCGGTATTGGGCAGCAGGCCGATCTGCACGAAGATGCCTTCCAGCTCGACGCGGTGGGCGTCGCCGCCGACACGGTCCTTGTAGACCAGGCCGGTGACACGGCTGCCGTCGCCCAGCACTTCGGTGGTCTGTGCGCTGGTCAGCACGGTGACGTTGGCCAGGCTGCGCAGTTTCTTCTGCAGCACTTCGTCGGCGCGCAGGCTGGAATCGAACTCCAGCAGGGTTACATGCGACACGATGCCGGCCAGATCGATGGCCGCTTCCACGCCGGAGTTGCCGCCGCCGATCACCGCCACGCGCTTGCCCTTGAACAGCGGACCATCGCAGTGCGGGCAGTAGGCCACGCCCTTGTTGCGGTACTGGTCTTCGCCCGGCACGTTCATCTGGCGCCAGCGTGCGCCGGTGGACAGGATCACCGAACGCGACTTCAGCACCGCGCCGTTCTCCAGCTGCACCTGCACCAGGCCGTCTTCACCGGCCGGCACCAGCGCACTGGCGCGCTGCAGGTTCATGATGTCCACCTCGTACTCGCGCACGTGCTGTTCCAGCGCCGTGGCCAGCTTCGGGCCCTCGGTCTCCTTCACCGAGATGAAGTTCTCGATCGCCATGGTGTCCAGCACCTGGCCACCGAAACGTTCGGCGGCGATGCCGGTGCGGATGCCCTTGCGTGCAGCATAGATCGCTGCTGCCGCGCCGGCCGGGCCACCGCCCACCACCAGCACGTCGAAAGCGTCCTTGGCGGCGATCTTCTCGGCATCGCGCTTGCTGGCGTTGGTATCCAGCTTGGCGACGATCTGCTCGAGGGTCATGCGACCCTGGTCGAAGACTTCACCGTTGAGGTACACGGTCGGCACCGACATGATCTCGCGCTTCTCGACTTCGTCCTGGAACAGGGCACCGTCGATGGCCACGTGCTGGATGCGCGGGTTGAGTACCGCGGCCAGGTTCAGTGCCTGCACCACGTCCGGGCAGTTCTGGCAGGACAGCGAGAAGTAGGTTTCGAACTTGTATTCACCTTCCAGGTTCTGCACCTGCTCGATCAGCTCGGCGGTGGCCTTGGACGGGTGGCCGCCGACCTGCAGCAGCGCCAGCACCAGCGAGGTGAACTCGTGGCCCATCGGCAGGCCGGCGAAGGTCAGGTGGATATCCTGGCCCGGGGTGCCCAGGTCGAAGGACGGCACGCGGCCCTGGCCATCGCGCAGCACCTGCAGCGAGATCTTGTCCGACAGGCTGTCCAGGGTCTGCAGCAGTTCCAGCATTTCCTGCGACTTGGCGCCGTCGTCGGCGTGCGCGGTGATCTGGATCGGGCGGGTCACGCGCTCCAGATAGGTCTTCAGCTGCGACTGCAGGTTGGCGTCCAACATCGGGTCATCTCCTGGCTTCAGGCAAACAGGGGGCGTGGCACCGCTGTAGAAGGTAGCGGACCAGCAGGGGGTAGGGGTGAACCCAAGACAGCGACCGTGGAAGGGGCTGGCTGGCCAAGGCGGGCGAGCGTTGGCTGTCTTGGGTTCACCCCCACGCCGGTGGGGGGACCGGCACGGGGATGAAAGGCGCGCCGTGGCGTGGGGCCACGGCAGGCCGGTACCGCTTTAGATCTTGCCGACCAGGTCCAGCGACGGGGTCAGGGTCTTCTCGCCTTCCTTCCACTTGGCCGGGCACACCTGGTTCGGGTTGGCGGCGGTGAACTGGGCAGCCTTCAGCTTGCGCAGGGTTTCGGAGACGTCACGGGCGATCTCGTTGGAGTGGATCTCCAGGGTCTTGATCACGCCTTCCGGGTTGATGATGAAGGTGCCGCGCAGGGCCAGGCCTTCTTCCGGAATGTGCACGCCGAAGGCGTTGGTCAGCTGGTGGGTCGGGTCGCCAACCAGCGGGAACTGGGCCTTGCCGACGGCCGGCGAGGTTTCGTGCCACACCTTGTGCGAGAAGTGGGTGTCGGTGGTGACGATGTAGACCTCGGCGCCGGCCTTCTTGAACTCGGCGTAATGGTCAGCGGCGTCTTCGATCTCGGTCGGGCAGTTGAAGGTGAAGGCGGCCGGCATGAAGATCAGGACCGACCACTGGCCCTTCAGGGTGCTGTCGGAAACCTTGATGAACTCGCCATTCAGGTAAGCATTGGCTTCGAACGGCTGGATCTGGGTGTTGATCAGGGACATCGTTTTTCCTCTGGGTGAAGGGGAGTGGGTGAATCGACAGGACCTAGAGTACCGACTCGCTATCGATAAGAACAATCCATTGATTGCATCTATTTGATAGATGTAGTCTATCAAAATGCACTGAGCAGGCACTGAACCCGGACGCTTTCATCCTGCAACTGCCTGTGTGACAAGGAAAATCTTCCGGAACGGCTGAATAGGGCCAATAGTCCCTCCTTATCCGCTCGGGCAGAACCTGAACGGATTGCAGCCTTTTGTAGAGTCGAGTCATGCTCGACTGCGGACCTGTGGATGTGTAGCTCGACTGCGCCAGAAGCAGCCGAGCATGGGCTCCGCTCTACAATTGCGGCATGCTTTCCCAAACCGAACCCACCCTGCGCCAGATCGTGGCCGAGGCCAGTGCCCGCCTCGGCGGCGTCGAGGCCCGCCACGAGGCCGAACTGCTGCTGCTGCATGTGCTGGAGCGCCCGCGCAGCTGGCTGTTCGCGCATGCCACCGATCCGCTGGCCGCCGCCGACCAGGCCACCTTCGAAGCGTTGCTGGCCCGCCGCGTGGCCGGCGAGCCGGTGGCCTACCTGACCGGCCGCCGCGGTTTCTGGACGCTGGACCTGGAGGTCGACCCGGCCACGCTGATCCCGCGTCCGGAAACCGAGCTGCTGGTCGAGCTGGCGCTGGAGCGGCTGCCGCCAGACCAATCGCTGCAGCTGGCTGACCTGGGCACCGGCAGCGGTGCGATTGCACTTGCACTGGCCAGCGAACGGCCCCAAGCGCAGGTGCTGGCTACCGATGCCAGCCCGGGCGCGCTGGCCGTGGCCGCGCGCAATGCTGCGCGCCATGAACTGCGCAACGTCCGCTTCGCCGAGGGCGGGCACGACTGGTATGCGCCACTGCAGGGTGCACGCTTCGACCTGATTGCCAGCAACCCGCCATACATCGCCAGCGACGACCCGCATCTGGAGCAGGGCGACCTGCGTTTTGAACCGGCTACCGCGCTGGCCTCCGGCGTGGATGGCCTGGATGACATCCGCCGCATCGTAGACGGTGGCCAGGCCCACCTGCTGCCCGGCGGTTGGCTGCTGATCGAGCACGGTTGGGACCAGGGCGCAGCGATCCGCGCGCTGTTCGACGCCGCGGGTTTTGCACAGGTGCAGACCGTACAGGACCTGGAACAGCGCGACCGCATCACCCTGGGCCGGCGTCCGGCCTAGAATGGAGGTTCTCCTGCCCCGGCAGGGCATCACCCTGGAGCTGCAAGCATGCGTACGCTGTACCCCGCCATCACCCCCTACGACGTCGGCACCCTGAAGGTCGACGACCGCCACACGCTGTACTTCGAACAGTGCGGCAACCCGGATGGCAAGCCGGTGGTGATGCTGCACGGTGGCCCGGGCGGTGGTTGCAGCGACAAGATGCGCCAGTTCCACGACCCGTCCAAGTACCGCATCATCCTGTTCGACCAGCGCGGTGCCGGCCGTTCCACCCCGCACGCGGACCTGGTGGACAACACCACCTGGGACCTCGTCGCCGATATCGAGAAGCTGCGCGAGCACCTCAAGGTTGATCGCTGGCAGGTGTTCGGCGGCAGTTGGGGTTCGACCCTGGCACTGGCCTATGCCGAAACCCACCCGCAGCGCGTGACCGAACTGGTCCTGCGCGGCATCTTCATGCTGCGTCGCTGGGAACTGGAATGGTTCTACCAGGAAGGCGCCAACCGCTTGTTCCCGGATGCGTGGGAGCACTACCTCAAGCCGATTCCGTCGGTGGAGCGTCATGACCTGATCTCGGCCTTCCACCGTCGCCTGACCAGCCAAGACGAAACCACCCGCCTGGAAGCGGCCAAAGCCTGGGCGGTGTGGGAAGGCGCGACCAGCTTCCTGCACGTCGACGACGACTTCATCAACAGCCACGAAGACCCGCACTTCGCGCTGGCCTTTGCCCGCATCGAGAACCATTACTTCGTCAACGGCGGCTTCTTCGAGGTGGAAGACCAGCTGCTGCGCGACGCGCACCGCATCGCTGACATTCCCGGCGTGATCGTGCACGGCCGCTACGACGTGGTCTGCCCGCTGGCCAACGCCTGGGACCTGACCAAGGTGTGGCCGAAGGCGAAGCTGGAAATCACGCCGGCCTCGGGCCACTCGGCGTTCGAAGCCGAAAACGTGGACGCGCTGGTGCGCGCCACCGATAGCTTCGCCTGATCGGTAACGCCGGACCATGCCCGGCGCTACCGGCCCTCATCCACGCATGGCGTGGATCTACCGCAGCCTGGTAGTGCCGGCCGCTGGCCGGCAACCCGGAAACGGTTGGATGCGCGCAGACGCCGGCCAGCGGCCGGCGCTACCACTGCCCGGCCAGCAACGCGTCGGCCAGTACCTGCAGCTTCGGCGAGCATTGCCGCGAGGGCGGATAGATCAGTGACAGTGCACGGCTGCGGCCTTCAAACGGCTGCAGCACGCGCTGCAGGCGGCCATCGGCCAAGGCGTCGGCCACCGCGAAATCCATCACCTGCACGATGCCGATACCGGCGATGGCCGCTTCCACCAGCGGATCGCCGCTGTCGAACACCATCCGCGTCGGCGGCGTGAACTCGCGCAGTTGCCCGTCCTGCAGGAACTGCCAGTCCACCAGCCGGCCACTGCGCAGGTTGCGCACCGCCAGGCAGGCATGGTCCTGCAGCGCGGCCACATCGTCCGGTGCGCCACAGCGGGCCAGATAGGCGGGGCTGGCCACCGTCACCCAGCGCAGCGGCCGCAATGGCCGCGCGACGATGCGCTGGTCGGCGATGACGCCGGTGCGCAGCGCGGCATCGAAGCCTTCCTCGACCAGATCGACCAGACGGTCGCTGAGCACCGCTTCCACCTGCAGCTGCGGATGCTGTTGCAGCAACGGCGCCAGCATCGGCACCAGCACCTTGCGCCCGAACATCGACGGCGCACTGATCTTCAACGTGCCCGAGGGCGTGCACGGGCGGTCGGCCAGTTGCCGCTCGGCATCGTCCAGGCCGGCCAGCAGCGGTGCCACCTGTTCGACGAATTGGCGGCCATCCGGGGTCAGCGCCACATTGCGGGTGTTCCGCTGCAGCAGCTTCACCCCCAGCGTGGCTTCCAGCCTTCCGATCGCGCGCGACAGGCCGGACTGGCTCAGGCCCAGTTGGCCGGCGGCCACGGTGAAACTGCGGGCTTCGGCCACCTGCACCAGCATGCGCACCGCATTGAGGTCCATCGAGGCTCCATTCATGCCGAAAATCATGACAGATATGGTCGGGGAGGGGTTTATTGATTGGCTCGCATCAATGAGACTGCGCTCCCCCACCGCGCCAGACCGCCGATGCCTCCCCTCAAATACCCGCGCTGGGCGCTGACCCTGCTGGCCACCGCCCAGCTGATCATCGCCCTGGATGCCACCATCATCTTCGTTGCCCTGCATGACATGGGCCGCGCGCTGCAGATCAACGCGCAGCAGCTGCAATGGGTGGTCAGTGCCTACACCGTGGCCTTCGGCGGCAGCCTGCTGCTCGGCGGGCGCGCCGCCGACCTGATCGGCCGCCGCCGCTTCTACCGGCTGGGCATGCTGCTGTTCGCGCTGGCCTCGCTGCTCGGCGCGCTGGCGCCGAACGCCACGCTGTTGATCATCGCGCGCGCCGCACAAGGCGTCGGGGCGGCGCTGCTGTTCCCGGCCACGCTGGCGCTGATCAACACGCTGTACGCCGAAGGCCCGGTACGCAATCGTGCGCTGGCGATCTGGAGCATGGCCAGTGCGGTGGGCCTGGCGCTGGGCACGCTGCTCGGCGGCGTGCTGACCCAGGCGTTCGGCTGGCCGGCGGTGCTGGCGGTGATCGTGCCGCTGGCCACGGCGTGCGCGGTCGCGGCCGGTACATGGCTGCCGTCCGATGGTCCACGCGTGCAGGGCCGTTCCTTCGATCTGGCCGGTTGTCTCACTGTCACCGCCGGCGGCAGCCTGTTGGTCACCACCCTGGTGCAAGGGCCGGAGTGGGGCTGGACGGCGCCGGCTACGCTCATCTGCCTGCTGCTTTCAGCCGTACTGTTGACGGTGTTCGTACAGATCGAAAAGCGCAGCCGTGACCCGCTGATGCAGTTTTCGCTGTTGCGCCTGCCCGGCCTCCGCGCCGCGCTGGGTCTGACCTTCGCTTTCATGAGCAGCTATGGCGTGCAGTACTACTTCCTGGCGCTCTACTTCCAGGATGGCTATGGCTGGAGCCCGCTGCAGGCCGGTATGGCCTTCCTGCTGCCGACATTGGTGTGCACCTTCGGCATCCGTATTGCCGAACGCATGCTGCGGCGCCGTTCGCCACGGCAGGTGCTGGCCTGGGGCTTCGCCGCAGGTGCCGTCGGCATCGCCGCGGTGGCGCTGGCGATGCCGCATGGCGCCAGCTACTGGCCGCTGTTGCCGGGCATCGTGGTGCTCAGCGTCGGCCAGGGCATGAGCTGGACGGCGATGTGGATCGTGGCCGGGCAGGGCGTGCCGGGTCCGCAGCAAGGCGTCGCGTCCGGCATGGCGGCCACCGCCCAGCAGATCGGCGGCGCCTTGGGGTTGGCGGTACTGGTGATGGTCGCCAACGCCGCGCGCGGCACGCAGGCGGCAACCAGCCCTGATGCGTTGCAGGGCATGGTCAATGCACAGTACGGCGCCGCGCTGTTCGCCGCGCTCGGCGTGGTGATC
Organism: Stenotrophomonas sp. 96582_Sma; assembly: GCF_056480905.1. Taxonomy (NCBI): domain Bacteria; kingdom Pseudomonadati; phylum Pseudomonadota; class Gammaproteobacteria; order Lysobacterales; family Lysobacteraceae; genus Stenotrophomonas; species Stenotrophomonas sp. 96582_Sma. Next base: position 772,128 of record NZ_CM151122.1, read on the forward strand.
GCGCTGGGCCTGCGCCCGGCGCCGGTAGACTCGGCAGCGACTGCCTGCCTGAGCACCGACGCATGATCGAACTGTTGGACCTGCAACAGACCCTGCATGCCTTCGCTGTCTGCAACGATGACGATGAGGTGTGGAACGCCTTCGGCTGGGTGATGGCCAGCAACGAGGACCTGCTCGCTGCGCGGTTGTGGTTGCCGTCATCCAGTGATGAAGCGCTGGATGACGACGGCGAGCGATCGGCCGCTTCGGCAGCGATGGGGCTGTTCCCGTATCTGGAGCCGGCCACGTTTGCCGACGTGCTGGATGTGCAGAAGCGGCAACGCCCGCTGTCGTCGCTGCAGGACTACGCGCAGGCACTGGCGTACTACGCCGAGTACGACGCGTTCCAGCAGGTCGAGGGTATCGACGAGGCTCTGGGCGAAGCGGGTGCTGAGGAACAAGCGGAGGCGCGCGAGGCAGGGGTGGGCGCAGGCATCTTCGCTTCGTTCGATCTGTGCCTGGTGGCGTGCCCGGCAGACCAGCTGAAGGCTGCTGCGCAGCGCGTGGCGCGCCTGCTGGAGATGCCGGTGGGCGAGGCGTTGGCGCGCTGCCGTGCGTTGCCGCTGGTGCTGGGTGAGGCGCTGGATCGTCGCCGCGCGCAGGCGATCAAGGATGATCTCGAAGCGATCGGTGCGACCGTGCAGGTGCACGGGTTCAAGCCGTTCCCGTGGATGGATGCGCCCGTATTGCGGTAGTGCCGGTCGCTGGCCGGCAACCTCAGGTTCGTTGGATCATTGCAGTTGCCGGCCAGCGGCCGGCACTACCAAGCCTGGGTAAATCACCCGGCGGCCAGCAACTGCGGTTGCAGCGCGCTGAAGATCCGCGCCAGCCGCTGCGCCCATGCCTGCTGCCCGGCGGCATCGGCGATCAGGTCCTGGCGGATCTCCAGTTCCACGTGCACCAGCCCGCGGCCTTCGCCATGCACCGGCACCGCGTAGTCGCTGGTACTGCTGACCGAATACGGTTCGTTGTCGCCCACCACCAGGTCGCCTTCGTCGCGCAGTGCCTGCACCAGTGCATGCGCAAAGCGCGTGTCCTGGTGGTACAGCACGCCGGCATGCCACGGCCGCTGCGCGCCGTTCATCGCTGGGGTGAAGCTGTGCATCATCACCAGCAGGGTGGGGCGACCGGCATCGCGGCGTGCGTCCAGTTCGGTGTCGATGCGTGCGTGGTACGGCGCGTGGATCGCATCAATGCGCTGTTGCCGCTGCGCCGCCGACAGCCCGGCATTGCCCGGGACCACGGTGTGGTCGCTTACTTCCGGAATCAGCGTCGGCGAGGCCAGTGGGCGGTTGCAGTCGATCAGCAGCCGCGAATAGGTCTGTTCGATCGCCCAGGCATCCAGCCGTTCGGCCAGTGCACGGGTGGTGCCGGCAATGCCGATGTCCCAGCCGATGTGGCGGTCCAGTTCGACCTGTGGCAAGCCCAGGCCGGCGAGGGCGCGCGGCACCTGCTGGCCGGCGTGGTCGGCCAGCAGCAGGTACGGCGAAGCGCCCTGCGGCCGGTGAAGGGTGTAGATCGCCGGGTCGTCGGCGCCGAGCAGCGCCGGCAGCGCATGCAGGTCGGCGTCAGCCACGCGGGCGCCCGTCCAGGTGGTGCTCGATCATCCACAGGCCGGCCCAGAGCTTGGCGTCCAGCTCGTAGCCTTCGCCCATCTTCTGCACCAGCCAGGCCGCGGCCTCAGTGCGTGGAATCTCGTGCACGGTGATGTCCTCGCTGTCATCGCCGCCACCTTCGCCGATCCGGCGCAGGCCGGTAGCGCGTACGAAGGCGATCTTCTCGCTGCTGGCGCCGGAGGACGTCGGGCCGATCATCAGCACTTCGGCGTGATCGGCGGTCCAGCCGGTTTCTTCTTCCAGTTCGCGCACGGCCGAGACTTCAATCGATTCGCCGGCGTGGATGTCGCCGACCAGGCCGGCCGGCATCTCGATGGTCGGGGCCTGCAACGGCACGCGGAACTGTTCGACGAACAGCACCTTGTCCTCGGGGGTGACGGCGATGATGATCGCCGCCAGGCCACCGGCGTGGGTGCGTTCGCTGTATTCCCAGGTGCCGCGCACCAGCATGCGCTGGTACTTGCCTTCATAGACGACGCGCGGGGCTTCGGTGTTGCGCTGGCTCATGCGGGCTCGCTGGAATTGGAAAAGGATGGAGTGGGAACGGGGTCGGCCACACCGGCGGCATCGAACAGCCGGCGGCGGGTCATCGGGCCGAAGCGCAGGGTCTGGCACAGGCCACCGAGCAGCTCCGGGTCGGCCGCCTGGCGCAGCAGACCGGGTTGGCTGCCGTCCAGCGGCGCGTCCAGCGCGATGGTGATCAGCTGGCGCCAGAGCTGGGCGTGCTCGCGCTGTTCGCGCAGGCGCACCGCCATCTGTGCCGCGCCGCGCAGGCGCAGGAACGGCACTTCGTCCAGGCGTTCGTACAGCGCATCCATGCTGCCGAAGTGGGCCAGCAGCACGGCGGCGGACTTGCTGCCGACACCACTGACACCGGGAATGTTGTCCACCGCATCGCCGCACAGTGCCAGGTAATCGGCGATCTGGTGCGCGTGCACGCCGTGCCGCGCCTTCACTCCGGTTACGTCCCAACGCTGGTTGCGTGCGTAGTCCCACTGCTCGTCGTGATCCAGCAGCAGCTGCGACAGGTCCTTGTCGGCGGAGATGATCACCCCGCGGTGGCTGCCACGGTGCACGTGCAGGGCGCTGCCGATCAGGTCATCGGCTTCGTATTCGTGGTGGGCAAGCACCGCAAGGCCCAACGCCGCGCACAGCGCCTTGCAGTGTACGAACTGGCGCTTGAGCGCTTCCGGCGCCGGGTCCCGATTGGCCTTGTAGGCAGGGTACAGGCGATGGCGGAAGCCGCTGTCGAGCGCTTCGTCGAAGGCGATGGCGATGTGCTGGGGGCGCTCGCGCTCCAGCAGGTCCAGCAGGAAGCGGGCGAAGCCGTGCACGGCGTTGGTCGGCCAGCCCTGCGCGTCCTGGAACTGGTCTGGCAGCGAATGCCAGGCGCGGAACACGTAGATGCTGGCATCAACCAGGTACAGCGACGGCGGCGGAGCCGGCAGGGTCATGCCGGTGGCGTCCAGTCGCGCAGCAGGGCCGCCGGATCGGGGCGCTCGCGTTCGGGTACATCGGCCTTGGGCGTGCCAATGTGGATGAAGCCGGCGATGCCTTCGCCTTCGGCCAGGCCCAGATGTGCCTGCACGACCGGGTCGAAGGCCATCCATGCAGTCAGCCACTGCGCACCGAAGCCCAGCGCCTGCGCGGCCTGCAGCAGGGCGAAGCAGACGCAGCCGGCGGTCATCAGCTGTTCCTGTTCGGGCACCTTCGGGTCCGGGCGCGGGCTGGCGACCACCACGATCACCAGCGGCGCATGGCTGAAACGCTGGCGGTCCTTCTCGAATACCGCCTCGCCGGCATGCGGGTCGCGCTGGCGGCTGCGCTCGGCCAGGAAGTCGCCCAGAGTGTGACGTGCATCGCCGGCAATCTTCAGGAAGCGGAACGGTACGCGCTTGCCGTGGTCGGGCACGCGCACGGCCGAGGCCAGCATGCGCTGCAGGGTGGCTGGATCCGGTCCGGGCTCGCCCAGTTGCCGCGAGGGCACCGAGCGGCGGGCATCCAGGGCAAGCAGGGCAGCGGGGTCGGGCATGGAGTCTGAACCGGTCATCACGGGTGTTTGATTATAGTCGGGGTGGTCAATGACGCCGTCTGTGTCGCGTCCCGCCCCTGAATATCAAACTGTGATGAACATCATGCCACTGGCGGGAAAGGGACGACCGCTTCCTCTCGCCTCGTGGGCCTCGCACGGCTTACGATATCTATCTTGCCGGGCCGCCGGTCATGAGGTTTGAAGTGAGGACTGTTTCACTGTCCGTGACGGGCTGGCCGGCCTACCATCGACGTACCGGCACATGGGGTGTGCCGGCCGTCGCGATGTCCATGCTGTCTGTCGTACCAGAGAAGGTGGGGAGCCTTCCCGAATGATGAGCGCGCCCACACCGATGGGATCGCCGGGCCGTGACCCGGTCCAGCTTCAGCGTGCCCGGGACATGGTCCTGCCGGCGCTGTGCCAGGCGTTCGGGGCCGCACTGGCGCGTTTCGACGATGCACTGTTCGACCGCGCCGGCAATGCTGGCTCGTCGCAGCTGCTGTTCCTGGATGCGATGCGCGAGCTGCGCCGTCGCCGTGAGGACATCGCCGCCGCCTTCGCCGGCCACCTGCAGCGGGCCTGGGATGCACTGGCCAGTGGCGAGCCGTTGTCGGCCGAAGCCACCCTGTCCGGGCCGGCCGAGGATGGCCTGAGCCTGCTGGCTGAACATGTACTGGAATCGCGGCTGGCGGTGCGCAATTTCGCCACCGTGCTGCTGCGTGACTTCAAGCCGGTGCTGGCGCGGCTGGACCGCCGCCTCGGCCGCCTGATCGGCGGCGCCGAGCTGGACGCCGACCACAACCCGGTCAGCCCCGAACACCTGGGCGTGGCCATCCATGAGGCCTTTGCCGGCTGCGAACTGGCGCCGGAAGTGCACCTGGTGCTGATCAAGCTGTGCGAGCGCGACCTGCGCGCGCCGGTGGGCCGCATCTACGAGAAGCTGGACGAGCAGCTGGCCGCCGCTGGCGTGATGTCGCAGATGGGGGCGCCGCGGCGTCCACTGTCTGCCGCGCCCGACCCGCGCATGGCGCCCGGGTCGGACGATCTGGTCGAGCCGCGCCACGCGGCGGGCTTCGAATCCGAATTCAGCGATGATGAACAGGCCGCGCCGGCCTGGGCACAGCGCTTCGCTGCGCGCTGGTCCGAGCGCCGTGGCCACATGCAGCAGCACCTCGGGAGCGAGGATGCCGGCAACGGCGAGGCGTATGCCGGCCAGCAGGGAATGCTGCTGGAGGCCCTGCATGAGCTGCTGCAGCAGACCCGTCACGTTCGCGAGGACGCCACCTCGGCAGCGCAGGTCGCGGTCGGCCAGCACCGCCCGTTGAGCCAGCGCGAGATGATGTCGGTGCTGTCGCTGCTGCAGGCCACGCCCAGCGCCACCCTGCGTGCGGCCATCGGCGAGGACGGCGAATCACTGGCGCAGCGGCTGAAGAGTGAAGTGCTGTCCAGCGCCACCCGTCTCGGCGTCGATCCTGGCCAGACCCGGCTGGACCCGCAGGACGAAGATGCGATCGATCTGGTTGGCATGCTGTTCGACGTGATGCTGGACGAACGCGAGCTGGAGGGCCGTTCGCGCGAGTTGATCGGCCGCCTGGTGGTGCCCTTCGTCAAGGTGGCGATGCTCGACCGCCGCATGTTCGTGCAGAAGACCCACCCGGCCCGCAAGCTGCTCAACTCGCTGGCCGAAGCCTGCGAGGGCAATACCGGCGAAAGCCAGGCCGAGCGCATGCTGATGGCCAAGGTCGAGGAAATCATCGAGCGCCTGGTGGCTGAGTTCAACGAGAACCTGGCGATCTTCCTGACCCTGGAAGAAGAATTCCGCGAGTTCCTCGTGCAGCACCGCCGCCGCGTGGAAATCGCCGAGCGCCGCGCCGCCGAAACGCAGCGCGGCCAGGAGAAGCTGGAAATGGCCCGCAGCCGGGCCGGTGCCGAACTGGATCGCCGCATCGGCGATGCCACCCTGCCGCCGGCCATCGCTGAGTTCCTGCGCCAGCCATGGCAGCACCACCTGACCCTGGCGCTGCTGCGCGAGGGCGAGGAGGGCGCGTCGGTGGCCGAGGCACTGAGCTTGGCTGACGGCCTGCTGGAGGAAGTGGCCGAGGCCCGCCGCCAGATCGTCGGCAAGCCGTGGCTGCAGGCCTGGCAGCCGGTGCTGGCCAAGGTATTTGCCAGCGTCGGCGTGCACGGCGATGCCGCCACCGGTGCCATCGACGCCCTGCACGACACCCTGCAGGGCATTGCGGAATCGCGACCGGAACTGCAGCGCGCGCTGCCGGAGCTGCCGCAGGTCGCCTTGCCGGCGCCGCCGGTGGCTGAGTCGCCAGCGGTGGAGCTCGGCGGGCAGATCGACGCCGACGATTTCGACAACGCCGACGCCGACCGCTTCCGACGCATGGAAATCGGCAACTGGCTGGACTTCGTCGACAAGGACGGCAAGGTGCAGGCCGGCAAGCTGTCCTGGGTCAGCCCGATTTCCTCGCGCCTGCTGTTCGTCAACCGCCGCGGCGTGCGCTTCTGCGTGGCCTCGCCGGAAGAACTGGCGGTGATGGTGCGGCTGGGCCGCCTGCGCGCCCACGTCGACGATGGCGCCTTCGACAGCGCGATGCAGGGTGTGATCGATCGGCTGGACCCGGGCAGCGCAACACTGCACTGAGCCGTGGCCGCCTGCTAGGATCGGGAAAACTCACCGATCAGCGGGGACCTGCATGGCCGTGGCGTTGCTGGGGATCAAGGAGACCGCGCCGGGCGAACGGCGCGTGGCGTTGACGCCGGAAACCGCGCGCAAGCTCGGTGTCTTGGGCATCACTGTCTGGTATGAGGCCGGCGCCGGTCTGGCGGCGGGATTTACCGATGCTGCCTATGACGACGCCGGTGCACGTGTGTTCGATGAAGGTCGCTGGGCCGAGATCGATATCCTGCTGTGCGTGCAGGCACCGCCGGTGGCGGTGCTGGAGCAGCTCAAGCCCGCTGCCAGCGTGGTCGGCCTGCTGACTCCGGCCAGTGATCCGGCGCTTGCGGCATTGGCCGCTGGCGACCGCCTGCACCTGTTCCCACTGCAGCAGCTGCCGCGCAGCACCCGCGCGCAGGCGATGGATGTACTCAGCTCGCAGGCCGGCATGGCCGGTTACAAGGCGGCACTGATCGCGGCCGAGCGTGCGCCGCGTTTCTTCCCGATGCTGACCACCGCCGCCGGTACCGTGCGCCCGGCCAAGGTGCTGGTGATCGGTGCCGGTGTGGCCGGTCTGCAGGCCATCGCCACCGCACGTCGTCTCGGTGCACAGGTGGAAGGTTTCGACGTGCGCCCGGAAACCCGCGAGCAGATCCAGTCGCTGGGCGCGCGCTTCCTTGATCTTGGTGTGAGTGCAGCCGGTGAAGGCGGCTATGCGCGTGCGTTGACCGATGAGGAACGCGCCGAGCAGCAGCGCCGGCTGGCCGACCACCTGCGCAGCGTGGATGTGGTGATCTGCACGGCAGCGGTACCGGGGCGCCCGGCGCCGACGATCGTGACTGCCGCGATGGTGGAAGGCATGGCCACCGGCAGCGTCATTGTCGATCTGGCGGCAGAGAGCGGCGGCAACTGCGCACTGACCCAGCCGGGGCAGTGCATCGAACATCAGGGCGTGACCATCGATGGCCCGCTTGGCCTGGCCAGCCGCGGCGCGACCCAGGCCAGCGAGATGTACGCGCGCAACCTGCTCAACTTCGTCGCCTTGTTCGTGCGCGAGGGCCAGCTGGGTTTCGACTGGGACGACGAGTTGCTGGCGAAGACACGCTGGCAGGCGTGAGCCGGTAGCGCCGGTTGCCTTCCCGGTAGATCCACGCCATGCGTGGAGGAACGGCCCAGCGTCCGGACCAGGGTCCGCACCCACCCTGCGGATGCCGGCGTTACCGCGGCTTCGCCGGCGGCGGGTTGTCGCGCACCCAGTCCTTGCGTTGTTCCGGCGTCATCTGCGACCAGCGCTCGCGCAGGGCGTCGCGCTGTTCCGGCGGCATGTTCCGCATCTGACCGAACAGGGCCCGGGCCTGCTCACGCTGTTCCGGGTTCATGTGCTCGAAGCGGCGCAGGCCACGGCGGGCCTTGTCGCGCTCCTCCGGGCTCATCGACTGCCAGCGCTGGCCATGCGAAAGCATGCGCTGGCGCTGGCCGGCATCGGCGCTGTTCCAGCGGTCGCGCAGCGGCGCCAGCAGGGATTCGCGCTGCGCTTCGCTCAGGTGTTCCCACGCCGGCAGCGGTGCGGCCGGCGCAGGGCGTGCGGCAGGGGCGGGCGCGGCGCTCTGCGCCAGGGCCGGGAAGGCCGGCAGCAGCAACAGGGTCATCAGCAGGGGCAGGGTGTGCAGTCGGGACATGATTCACTCCATCGCCAGGTCGGTATCGCCCAGCCACAGGTACAGATCGGGATTTTCGTCGTAGAGCGCGCTGTTGTCTTCCGCCGAGGCAAGCACAGGTGCCGGCGCAGGGCCCGTCAGGGTGCCGTGGCCGGTGAACTGCAGGCCGATACCCAGTGCCACCACCAGTGAACAGGCACTGGCCAGCCACCAGCGCCAGCGCCCGCGATGGGCGGCCGTGGCGCCGTGGCGAGCCTGGCGCAGCCGGGCCAGCGTTGCCGGCGACAGCGCGTGCAGCGACTGCGCGTGCAGGCTGCGCAGGGTGTCATCGGAAGGCAGGGAGCGGTTCACGGGTGGGTCTCCAGATAATCCTGCAGCGCCTGGCGGGCGCGTGCCAGATGGGTTTTTACCGCGCCTTCGCTGCAGCCCATGGCGCGGGCGGTGGTGGCCCCGTCCAGGTCCTGCAGCACGCGCAGGGTGAAGGCCTCGCGCTGGCGGGCGGGCAGGCGGCGCAACGCGTCCACCAGCTGTTGGTACTGCTGGCGCTGTTCGAGCGCCTGTGCCGGGTCCGGGCCGGGGTCGGCCCAGTCGATCTCGCCGTCGTCGGCGTCCTGGTTGTCGCGCCAGAACGGCAGTCGGAAGCGGCGCCGGCGCTGCACGTCGATCACGCGCCGGCGCAGGATGCTCCAGAACAGCGGGGCCCATTCGGCAGCCGGCTTGTCGGCGTAGTCCAGCATGCGCAGCAGCGCGTCCTGCACCGCGTCCATGGCGTCTTCGCGCTGGCGCAGGCCGGCCTCGGCGAAGCGGAACGCGCGCGGGCCAACACTGGCCAGGAACGCCTCCAGCGACGCCGGCAGGGCATCGGTCTCGGCGCTCGGGGGGACGGGGCTGCTCACCAGCACAGGGTACGGTTCCTCGCTCGGGGTCACCATCGACAACGCGTGAGCGCGGCTTCGGTTGACGCCGGGCGCGCACCGGGTTCAGCCCATGGTTATGATGGGACGACGAAGACAGAGCAGGAGCGTTGCCGGTGAGTGACGGGTTCGTAGCGCTGTACATCTTCATGCTGGCAGCCATCGCCGGCCACGTGATCATTTCGCGGGTGCCGGTGATCCTGCATACCCCGCTGATGTCGGGCTCCAACTTCATCCACGGCATCGTGCTGATCGGTGCAATGGTGGTGCTGGGGCACGCGCAGACACCGCTGGAGAAAGCTCTGGGCTTCCTCGCCGTGGTGCTTGGTGCTGGCAACGCCGCCGGTGGCTACGTGGTCACCGCGCGCATGCTGGAAATGTTCAAGCCGAGCGCGCCCAAGGGCGGCAAGGACGAGCCGAAGGAGCCGCAGGCTTGAACATCAGCACCGTCGAACTGCTCGATTGGCTGGTCAAGGCCAGCTACCTCGTCGCCGCCACGCTGTTCCTGCTGGGCCTGCAGCGCATGGCCTCGCCGCTGACCGCGCGAAGCGGCATCCGCTGGGCCGGGCTGGGCATGCTGCTGGCCACGGTGGCGACGTTCTTCCTGCCCGAACTGCATAACGTGCCGCTGATCCTGGTGGCGCTGCTACTGGGCGCGGGCCTGGCCTGGTGGTCGGCCGGCAAGGTTGCCATCACCGACATGCCGCAGATGGTGGCGCTGTACAACGGCATGGGCGGCGGCTCGGCCGCGGCCATCGGTGCAGTGGAACTGCTGCGCTACGCCTTCCTTGCCAAACGCGATACCAGCCACTGGAGCGCACAGGCGCTGGCCGACCTCGCTGCCCGCCAACCCTCGGGCATGGTGCTGCTGCTGGCGGTGGTCGGCGCGGCCATCGGTGCGGTGTCGCTGTCCGGCTCGGTGATTGCCTGGGCCAAGCTCGATGGCCGCCTGGACAAGCGCGTGACCTGGCCGGGTCAGCAGGTGATGAACCTGGTGGCAGCACTGGCGGTGGTGGTGCTGGCGATCATCGCGGCCAGCACGCTCAACACCTGGGCGATCGTCGCGTTCTTCGTGCTGGCACTGGCACTGGGCGTGCTGATGACGCTGCCGATCGGTGGCGCCGACATGCCGGTGGTGATCTCGCTGTACAACGCGTTCACCGGCCTGGCGGTGTCGTTCGAAGGCTATGTGCTGGGCAACGAGGCGCTGATCATCGCCGGCATGATGGTCGGCGCGGCGGGCATCCTGCTGACCCGGCTGATGGCCAAGGCGATGAACCGGCCGATCCGCAACGTGTTGTTCTCCAACTTCGGCGGCGGCGCCGGCGGCGAAGCGCAGGCGATCACTGGCGCGCAGAAGCCGATTGAAGCGTCGGACGTCGCGGCGATGATGGCCTACGCCGAACGCGTGGTGATCGTGCCCGGTTATGGCATGGCGGTGGCGCAGGCCCAGCACAAGATCTGGGAGCTGGCGCAGCGGTTGGGCCAGCGCGGGGTGAAGGTGAAGTTCGCGATCCACCCGGTGGCTGGGCGCATGCCTGGGCACATGAACGTGCTGCTGGCCGAAGCGGGTGTGCCCTACGACCTGATCGCCGACATGGACGACATCAACCCGGAATTTGCCAACACCGATGTGGTGCTGGTGATCGGTGCCAACGACGTGGTCAATCCGGTCGCGCGTACCGACCCGGCCAGCCCGATCTACGGCATGCCGGTGCTGGATGTGGTCAACGCGCGCAACGTGGTGGTGATCAAGCGCGGCAAGGGCACCGGTTTTGCCGGCATCGAGAATGCGCTGTTCTACGCCGACAACACCCGCATGCTGTACGGCGATGGTGCGGAAGCGGCGGCCTCGCTGGTGAGCGAACTGAAGGCGCTCGACGGCGGGCATTGAGCGGCGGCTGCATCGGGTAGGTGCGGACCTTGGTCCGCACGCATTTGCCGGCCAGCGGCCGGCACTACCGAATCCATGCGTGGTGGCTGCATCGGGTAGGTGCGGACCTTGGTCCGCATGCTTCTGCCGGCCAGCGGCCGGCACTACCGAATCCACGCGTGGTGGTTGCATCGGGTAGGTGCGGACCTTGGTCCGCACGCTTCTACCGGCCAGCGGCCGGCACTACCTGCCGGTGGGTCAGCGCGCCAGCCAGGCGCCCACGGCCACGCCCAGGGCCAGCCACAGCCATTCCATCGCGCCATTGGCGAGGGTGATCAGGGTCCAGGCCAGGTGCGGGCCCATCCGCAGGGTGGCGTCCCACAGGTCCAGCCCGATCGAGCCGCCCATCCACGCGCTGGCGATGGCCCAGTTGGCCACGGCCGCCACCAGCAGGGTGCCCAGCACGACCAGGGCGATGCGCAGCCGGCCCGGCCCCAGCGTGCCCATGCGCAGCATGAACACCAGTTCCAGGGCGGTCAGTACCGCCATCCAGCCGACCTGCCGGCCGGTCATCAGCGCCAGCATCATCCAGGCGAGGGGAGCAACAAGCAGACCCAGCAACAGCATGATGGGCCAGAGCCAGGTCACGGTCCTGGCACGCGCGGCATTGGAGGACATCGAAGCTCCCTGAAGATCACCCACAGGATACTGTGGTTTGCCGCAGTGCACCGGCGGCGGCAGGGCGGCTGGGCTAGAATGCCGTCTTGCGTGGCCTTGGCCACGGCCCCATATCGGTCCCCATGTATTCCCGTAGCAGCGAACCTGTCCACTTCGAACGCGATTGCGAGGCCGTGATGGTCCCGCAGGGCGACACCGTGACCCTGCCCGCCGGCAGCTATGGGTACATCACCCAGGCGCTGGGCGGCAGTTATTCGGTGTTCGTCGAGGGCAACCTGTTCCGCATCGCCGGCAAGGACGGCGACGCCATCGGCAAGGAGGCACCGGCACCGCTCGAGCTGCCGGCTGACGCCACCGATGAACAGGTGGAACAGCTGGTGTGGCAGCAGCTGCGCACCTGCTTTGATCCGGAAATTCCGGTGAACATCGTCGAACTGGGCCTGGTCTACGAGGTCGAGATCAAGCACCTGGACGAAGGCAAGCGCGAGATCGACGTGAAGATGACCCTGACCGCACCGGGCTGCGGCATGGGCGAGATCCTGGTCGACGACGTGCGCAGCAAGCTCGAAATGATTCCGACGGTGGCCGAGGCCGACGTCGACCTGGTGTTCGACCCGCCGTGGAACCAGCACATGATGTCCGAGGCGGCCCGGCTCGAGACCGGCATGCTTTGACCCACGGCCCGCAGTGACGCGGGCCGGGCATTACCCGCAACCAGAACAGGAAATCTCCGGTGTCCCAGTCCATTCCCAGCTTCGCCGTCACCCGTTCGGACCACCCGCGCAGCGCTGAAGAGCGCGCCCAGATCCTGGAGAAGCCGGGTTTCGGCCTGCACTTCACCGACCACATGGTGGAAGTGCGCTGGGACAAGGACACCGGCTGGCACAACGCCAACGTGCGCGCCTACGGTCCGCTGCAGCTGGACCCGGCCGCGGCCGTGCTGCACTACGGCCAGGAAATCTTCGAGGGCATCAAGGCCTACCGCCATGCCGACGGTTCGATCTGGACCTTCCGCCCGGATGCCAACGGCCGTCGCCTGCAGCGTTCGGCGCAGCGCCTGGCGCTGCCGGAACTGCCGGTGGAGATCTTCGTTGAATCGCTGAAGCAGCTGATCGCCGTCGACAGCGCCTGGGTGCCGTCGGCCGATGAGTCGAGCCTGTACTTCCGTCCGTTCATGATCGGCGACGAAGCCTTCCTTGGCGTGCGCGGCGCGCACAAGGCCGGCTACTACGTCATCGCCAGCCCGGCCGGCCCGTACTTCGCCAAGGGCGTCGCCCCGGTGTCGATCTGGCTGTCGACCGAGTACGCACGTGCGGCCAAGGGTGGCACCGGTGCCGCAAAGTGCGGTGGCAACTACGCCGCCTCGCTGCTGCCGCAGCAGAAGGCACAGGCACAGGGCTGCTCGCAGGTGCTGTTCCTCGACCCGGTCGAAGGCAAGTACCTGGAAGAACTGGGTGGCATGAACGTGTTCCTGGTCTACAAGGACGGCACGCTGGTTACCCCGCAGCTGTCCGGCAGCATCCTCGAAGGCATCACCCGCGAGAGCATCCTGCAGCTGGCCCGCGACCGCGGCATGAAGGTCGAAGAGCGCAAGGTCACCATCGATGAGTGGAAGCAGGGTGTGACCTCGGGCGAGATCGCCGAAGTGTTCGCCTGCGGTACCGCTGCGGTGGTCACCCCGATCGGCCAGCTGAAGGGCGAAGGCTTCTCGGTGGGCGACATCAACGCACCGGCCGGCGAAGTGACCATGTCGCTGCGCAAGGAACTGACCGACATCCAGTACGGCCGCCTGCCGGACCGCCACAACTGGCTGGTCAAGCTGGGCTGATCGCCCGCGTTGAACCGGTAGCGCCGGGCCATGCCCGGCGGCGCTTCTTGAAAGCCCGTCCCAGTGACGGGCTTTCTGCGTTGTGGGCCCGCCCGTCGACCGCAGCAGGCGGGCGCTTGACGCAAATAGGTTTGCATTGCAAACTAAATTCAAGCGACCCCGATGGAGCGTGTCATGCAGCAGCCGTCCGTCATTGATCCTTCCTCGCGCCTGCAGGCGCTGACCCGTGAATATTCGCGGTACTCGCGAAGTGCCGGGGGCCTGTCGGCGATGGCAGGCGGCATTGCCTGCCTGGCCTCGTTCCTTGCCGGCGCGCTGCTGCCGACCACCCTGGCGCTGCGCATCGTGCTGATTGCCGTGCCGGTGCTGTGGATCGTCGGCAAGCAATGGCTGGCACGCCGTTACTACCAGCGGCTGGGCCAGGTCGAGGAGCAGGTCACGCCGGTCGAGCGCAATTTCCAGCGCTTCTTCATTGCCTTCACCGCGCTGGTAAGCGTGCTGGTGATCGGCAGCGTGCTGACCCGGCTGGCGCCGATGGGCGAGCTGCCCTGGGACCTGCGCGCCATCGGTTACCTGGCCGTGGTAGCGCTGCTGCCCTGGGTGGTGTGGCGCTGGCTGCGTACACCGCTGGAGTTCATCGTGGGCGTGTTCCTGTTGTGCCAGGCTGCGCTGGCCTTCACCGGGCAGGCGTATGGCTTCGCCCTGAGCACGGCCGTGTTTCCGCTGGCATCCGTCGCACTGATCGTGGTCGGCTGGCGTGACCACCAGCGCTTCCAGCGGCTGCAGGTGGAGATGCGCGCGTTCATGGCGGCGCGGACGAACGTCGGATGACGCAGCTGCCTGATTCCAGAGCGCTGCTCCAGCTCGACCGCTTGATCCACGAGCCGGCACGCCTGCTGATCCTGTCGATCCTGGCAGGTGCCGAATCCGCCGAGTTCGGCTTTGTCGAACATCTCAGCGGGTTGAGCAAGGGCAACCTCTCCAGCCATCTGAGCAAGCTGGAGGCTGCTGGACTGGTCGCCATCGACAAGTCGTTCCGCGGCAAGCGCCCGCTGACCACCCTGCAGTTGACGCCGATGGGCCGCACTGCCTTGGCCGAGTACCGCACACAGCTGGCGGCGATCGTTGCCGGCATTCCCGATCCGGATCGAAAGGACGCCTGACATGACATTGCTCCCGCGCCTGTTTGCAGTTCTGGTCGTTTCCTTCTCTGCCCTCATCGGCGCGGCCGCGGCCGCAGATCCGCGCCATCAGGGAGCCACGCTGACCACGCAGTTCTACGAAGGGCACATCGACGCCCTGTGGGAACGGATGACGCCGCAGATGCAGGCGGGGCTGCAGTCCCCGCAGAACCTGGTGGCGCTGCGCGAGCAGGTGCTGGCGGGCTGGGGCGCAGAAACCGAGCTGGTCAGTGAGAAGGTCGAGAAGGTTGATGGATTCGACACCTATCTGCGGCAGGCGCGCTTCGCCAGGAGCCCAGACGTCATCCAGGTGCTGTGGGCCATCGATGCCGACGGGCGGATTGGCGGCTTCTACATCCGCCCGCTCCAGACCACGCCACCGCAGGCCGCAGCGAGCGGATTCCTCGACTATCAGACCCGCACACGGCTGCAACTGCCGTTCAACGATGAGTACTACGTGTTCTGGGGCGGGCGTACCGTCGAACAGAACTACCATGCGGCCCATGCCGGCCAGCGCTTCGCGCTGGATCTGCTGGTGGTCCGCGATGGCCGCTCGCACCGTGGCGATGGCCTGCGCAACGATGATTACTACTGCTTCGGTCGCCCGATCCTCGCGCCCGCCGACGGCACGGTGGTGGAGGTGATCGAGGGTGTCGCCGACAACGTGCCGGGCCAGATGAATGCCGCCCAGCTCACCGGCAACCGCGTCATCCTCGACCACGGCAACGAGGAATACTCGGTGCTGGCGCACCTGCGCCAGGGCAGTGTGCGTGTGGCGCAGGGACAGGCTGTCCGCAGCGGCGCGCACCTCGGTGACTGTGGCAACAGCGGCAACTCCTCCGAGCCGCACCTGCACTACCAGCTGCAGGCCGGGCCCGTGTTCGGTGTCGGCGAAGCGCTCCCGGCACAGTTCTCCGGTTATGTGGCCGATGACCAGCCAGTTGCACGCGGCGAGCCGGTCAAAGGGCAGCGGATCCGGCCGGCGCGCCTCCCGCAGGCAAAGTAGTCAGCGCGTCCGACGCGATGGGCAGGCACGCCGCGGGCACGCTGCGCCGTCGTTGGTGTCAGCAGTGGACGCCGATGTCGGCAAAGTCATCGCAGGACACGTGATGACCCAGTCAGGTGCGTGCAGGGCAGGAGAAAGTTCCTTCACCTTCACAAACCCTCGACCCGGAAAGTCTCAGAACGAACATTTCATCTTGCTGAAAAGACGCTGAAAATCTTGTGGTGTCCGGTTTTGGTCATTAGCGTCATCTGCACGGCGGATCGTTAGGGGGATCCGCTGGCTCGCCGGACTTCGAACCTCGCCAACGCAAGCCAGCCCAGGGTTCGGGCCGGTGCTTCTGCCGATTCCGGCATTCACACCACAAGAAAGGGAAATACGATGTCCCAGGTAACGCAACCGCGTGTGCGTCGAGTGTGGGTGGTCCTTGGTGCGTCCGTTCTGTCATCGCTGCTGCTGGCCACGCCTGCGCTGGCCGGTGATGTCCAGCTCAGCGGCCTGCAGTCCGCACAGACCCACCAGCGTTTCATCGTGAAGTACCGCGACGGCAGTGCCCCGGTGGCCAACACCACCGCACTGGCCTCTTCACTGAAGAGTGCCGCCGCCGGCCTGGCCAGCAGCCAGGGCCGTGCGCTGGGCCTGCAGCAGGTCCGCAAGCTGGCCGTCGGCCCGACCCTGGTCAGGACCGATCGTCCGCTCGACCAGGCCGAATCCGAGCAGCTGATGCGTAAGCTGGCCGCCGACCCGAACGTGGAATACGTCGAAGTCGACCAGATCATGCGCGCCACGCTGACCCCGAACGACACCCGCTTCAGCGAGCAATGGGGCTTCGGCACCTCCAATGCCGGCATCAACATCCGGCCGGCCTGGGACAAGGCCACCGGCACCGGTGTGGTCGTGGCGGTGATCGACACCGGCATCACCAATCACGCCGACCTCAATGCCAACATCCTGCCGGGCTACGACTTCATCAGTGATGCGGCGATGGCGCGCGACGGCAACGGCCGCGACAACAACCCGAACGATGAGGGCGACTGGTACGGCGACAACGAGTGCCAGGCGGGCTACCCGGGTTCGAACTCCAGCTGGCACGGTACCCACGTGGCCGGCACGGTAGCGGCGGTGACCAACAACAGCACCGGCGTGGCAGGTACTGCGTTCAACGCCAAGGTCGTGCCGGTGCGCGTGCTCGGCAAGTGCGGCGGTTACACCTCCGACATTGCCGACGCGATCGTGTGGGCGTCCGGCGGCAGCGTCAGCGGCGTGCCGGCCAATGCCAATCCGGCCGAGGTCATCAACCTCTCGCTGGGCGGCGGCGGCAGCTGTTCGACCACCTACCAGAACGCGATCAATGGCGCTGTCGGGCGTGGCACCACCGTGGTGGTCGCCGCCGGCAACAGCAACACCAACGTGTCCTCGTCGGTGCCGGCCAACTGCCCGAACGTGATCGCAGTGGCGGCCACCACCTCGGCCGGTGCGCGTGCCAGCTTCTCCAACTATGGCAACGGCATCGATATCTCGGCACCGGGCCAGGGCATCCTGTCCACCCTCAACAGCGGCACCACCACCCCGGGCAGTGCCAGCTACGCTTCGTACAACGGCACCTCGATGGCGGCACCGCACGTGGCCGGCGTGGTCGCGCTGATGCAGTCCGTAGCCCCGAGCCCGCTGAGCCCGGCGCAGGTGGAGAGCATCATCAAGAGCACTGCACGTCCGCTGCCGGGCGCCTGCTCGGGCGGCTGCGGCGCCGGCATCATCGACGCCGACGCGGCCGTGGCTGCGGCGATCAACGGTGGCGGCCCGAACCCGGGTGGCAACGTCCTGCAGAACAACGTTCCGGTCACCGGCCTCGGCGCTGCCAGTGGCGCTTCGCTGAGTTACACCGTGAACGTTCCGGCCGGCAGCACCCAGCTGCGCGTGGCGATCAGTGGCGGCAGCGGTGATGCCGACCTGTACGTGCGCCAGGGCAGTGCCCCGACCGATACCGCCTACACCTGCCGCCCGTACCTGAGCGGCAACAGCGAGACCTGCACCATCAACAGTCCGGCTGCCGGCACGTGGTATGTGCGGGTGAAGGCCTACAGCACCTTCTCGGGCCTGACTCTCAACGCCCAGTACTGAGCCCAAGCCCCTCTCCATGGGCACGCCCCGGCTCCGGCCGGGGCGTTTTTGCATGGGGACGCGCGGTGATGCGAGCCGCCGCGTCGTGGTGGGTGCCGACCTTGGTCGGCACGCTGTTCCTCACACCGATTCGAAGCGGTTCGCGGCCACGTTCTTGCGCACGTGCTGCGGGTCGAAAATCCGCCCGTTCATCGCGATGTACACGCCGCTCGGCAGCGACTGCACCGCACCGATCGCGCAGCCGATGTTGAACTCCGCATCCGAGCCGCGGAAACGCGCCGGGCTCAGCGCGCCGGTCATCACGATGGTCTTGTCCGGGATCGTCGCCAGCACCTGGCCGGTCTGCACCATCGAATCGGTGCCGTGGGTCACCAGCACGTGGCGGGTCGGCTGCGCGGCGATGGTGGCGCGGATCAGTTCGCGGTCCTCATCGTTGATGTGCAGCGAATCCTTGCGCAGGATCGGAATCACGTTGAAGCGGAACGTCACGCCCAGCTCGCGCAGGATCATGCCGATCTGGGGGTCGCCGATCTGGTAGTCCGACTTGTCGTCGAAGTAGATCTTGTCGATCGTGCCACCGGTGGTGACGACCAGGAGCTCTTCCATCATGTGCATGCGCGAAACCAGGACAGGTACAGCGGCGCGGGGCCAGGAACACAGATGATACGGCCCGGCGGGCGCAGCGTCAGCGTCGCTTGCCGAAGCGGGCGCGCAGCCCGGGGAGGCTGGCGCTGAAGATCACCAGCAGGGCCAGCGCGATCTCGATCAGCGCCAGCCAGCGTGTTTCCGGGTGGCTCCAGGCACTCATCACCCCGTGGCTGAACCAGCCCAGGGCCAGCACCGAGGCCCAGAAACCGGCCTTGCGCCAGCCCAGTCGCAGGGCAACGGCCAACGCCAGCGGCGGCGCGGTGAACACCAGCTGGGTGGCCAGCCAGTGCTTGTCATTGATGAACCAGCCGGCGAACAGCGCGGCCAGCCCCATCAGGGCCAGCAGCAGGGCCGTGCGCGGCGCGGCGCTCATCGGGCCAACCGCTGCGCGATGTCGGCCACCCGGCGGCCCAGCGCGCGCGCCAGCACGGCTTCATCGTCGGTCGGCTGCGGGTCGTCGGCTGCACCGGCCACATGGCTGGCGCCATACGGCGTGCCGCCACTGGTGGTGTGGCTCAGCGCCGGCTCGGTGAACGGGATGCCGACGATCACGCAGCCATGGTGCAGCAGCGGCACCTGCATCGACAGCAGGGTCGATTCCTGGCCGCCATGCATCGAGGCGGTGGAGGTGAACACGCCGGCCGGCTTGCCGGAGAGGGTGCCGTTGACCCATTCGGCGCCCAGCCCGTCCAGGAAGTGCTTGACCGGCGCCGCCATGTTGCCGAAGCGGGTGGGGCTGCCAAGCAGCAGGCCCTGGCATTCGACCAGGTCCTGCACGCTCACGTAGGGGGCACCATCGTCGGGGACCGGAGGTTGTGCGGTCTGGGTCACGGCGGCCACCGGCGGCACTGTGCGCAGGCGCGCGGTCATGCCCGGCACTTCGCCGATGCCCCGCGCGATCTGGCGCGCCAGCCGTGCCACTGAACCGCCCCGGCTGTAGTACAGCACCAGAATCTCGCCCATCGTGCCCGCTTCTCCTCGTCGTGTGGCCACCAGTATGGCTATCCTGCGAGCATTCCGCATCGGGTACCCTTTCGCCGATGGAACCTTTGGATACGCTCAACCTGTGGATGGAGCGCGCGCGGGATCGCGCACGGGCCATCAGTTTCGGCCGCTTCCTGTGGCATCGCTTCCTCGACGACCGCCTGTTCCAGGCGGCGGCGGCACTGGCGTACACCACGGTGTTCGCGCTGGTGCCGCTGGCCATCGTGGTGTTCGGCGTGCTCTCGGCCTTCCCTGTCTTCGACCGCTGGAGCGACCAGCTCAGCGATTACGTCTTCTCCAACTTCGTGCCCAACGCCGCGCGTGCGGCCGAAGGCTACCTGCGGCAGTTCTCGGCCAGTGCCGGCCAGCTCACGGCTGCCGGCTTCATCGCACTGGTGGTCTCGTTGCTGATCACCCTCAACAGCGTTGAAGAGACCTTCAACCAGATCTGGCGGGTCGGCTCGACCCGGCCCAAGCTGACCCGCTTCCTGGTCTACTGGACCGTGCTGACCCTGGGCGCAATGCTCGCTGCCGCTTCGCTGGCGGTGTCGGCGCGGGTGTTCGCGATGCCACTGTTCGGCACCCAGGAGGGCCGCTGGCTGGCCGAGTTCGCGCTGCGGCTGGCGCCGATCCTGATCGAGTTCGTCTGCATCACGCTGATGTTCCGGGTGGTGCCGCACCACACCGTGAAATGGCGGCACGCGGTGCCCGGCGCGATTCTCGCGGCGGTCATCCTGGAACTGGTGAAGTGGGGCATCGGCGCCTACCTGGGCAGCTTCCAGTCCTACCAGAAGCTCTACGGCACGGTCGCCTTCGTGCCGATCCTGCTGCTGTGGATCTACCTGTGCTGGGTGGCGGTGCTGCTGGGCGCGTCGCTGTCCTCGTCGATGGCCGCCTTCCGCTACCAGCCGGTGGAACTGCGCCTGCCGCAGGGCTACGAGTTCTATGGCCTGCTGCGCCTGCTCGGCCGCTTCCACCATGCCCGAGCCAAGGGCAAGGGCCTGGCCGATGATGAAATCCTGCGGCTGGAGCCGATGCTGACCGATTCGCTGCTGCAGGACCTGGCCTGCAACCTGCAGGAGATCGGCCTGCTGCGCCGCGATGAACGTGGCGAATGGCTGCTCTCGCGCGACCTGGACCAGGTCAGCCTGGCCGATCTGTACGAATGTACCCAGTTGCGCATTCCGGTAGCCGAGCAGCATCTGCCATACCGCGACGACACACTGGGCCGTGCTGCGCTGGCGGCACTGGACGATCTGCGATTGCCCCTGCGCGAACGCCTCAAGCGCAAGGTCAGCGATATCTACACCGATTCCGGAGACATGCCATGACCCGCAAGACCCCGTTGCTGCTCCCGCTGGCCCTGTTGCTGGCGCTGTCGGCCTGCAAACCGGCCCAGGAGCCGACCCCCGCCAGCAGCCAGCCGCCAGCACAGGCACCGACGCCGACCACACCGGCACCGGTCGAAGAGACCCCGGCCGAGCGCACCACTGCCGAGTTCCCGACGCTGAGGATGAAGGCGGTGGATGGCAGCGACTACGACCTGGCCGCGCACCGCGGCAAGTGGGTGATCGTGAATTTCTGGGCGACCTGGTGTGCCCCGTGCCGCAAGGAGATGCCGGAGCTGTCGGCGCTGCATGCGATGCGCAGCAACATCGAGGTGGTTGGCCTGGCCTATGAGGATATCGAGGTGCCGGAGATGCAGTCGTTCCTGACCAAGCACCCGGTGACCTATCCGATCGTGATCGTGGACCCGTTCGATCCGCCGGCGGACTTCGCCACGCCGCGTGGCCTGCCGTTGACGCATCTGCTGGATCCGCAGGGCAAGCTGGCGCACACCTTCCTTGGCCCGGTGACGGCCGCCGACATCGAAAAGCAGATCGCCAGCGCAAAGTAGTGGGTTGGTCGGCAGGGCCTGCGGCCCTGCACCCGTGGAGGCCAGAGCAACAGCAACGGCAACAGCCGAAGCAAAGGCGGGTCTCCTGAGGGATGGCGGGGTGGGGCCGGTTGCGGGGGCCGCTGCAAGTACGTCCATGTAGGCTTGGCAGCCGCTTGCTCGTGTGCGCTGTCCTGCGCACACGGCAAGACCGGGGTTGGGCCTCCTGCCCAACCCGCCCGAGGCATGCCTCGGGCCCATGCGGCTCACGCCCCCGCAACCGGACCCACCCCGCCTTCGACAGATCTCCGCGATCTGCAGTAGATCCACGCCATGCGTGGATGAATCTCCATCGGAATCGAATATTTCGAATGGGAATCGAAAAGCATCCACGCATGGCGTGGATCTACTGTGTCGACCAAGGTCGACACCTACCAACAGCCGCAGGGATCTGTCAGAGGTGGGGCGGTGTGGGTGGGCAGGACCGTTGGCGCCATGGATGGCGCCATCGAGCCCCCATGGACGGGTCTACGGCGTGTCCTGCCCACCCACACCGCCCCGCCATCCCGCGGATAGCCGCTGTTGCTGTTGCCGTTGCGTTGAGCAGGTGCAGGGCCGCAGGCCCTGCCGACCCACCCTAATCTTCGACCGGGAAGTCCTCGATCGGCTTCAGTACATCGTAGTGCTCGCGATGCAGCTTGCCCTTCAGCTTCGGCAGCTCCGGCAACGGTGCATCCACCCGCGTGTCCGGCAACCGGTCCAGCAGGTTGCGCACCAGCGTCAGCCGACCCAACCGCTGGTCGTTGAAATCCACCAGCGTCCACGGTGCCGCCTCGCGATGCGTCGCGCGCAGCATCGCCTCGCGGGCCTCGGTGTAGGCGCTGTACTTGCTGCGGGATTTCAGGTCCACCGGGGAGAGCTTCCAGCCCTTCAGCGGATCGAGGTGGCGCTCGGCGAAGCGTTTTTCCTGCTGTTCCTGATCCACGCACAGCCAGTACTTGAACAGCAGGATGCCGTCGTCCACCAGCAGTTGCTCGAATACCGGCGTCTGATGCAGGAACTGCTGGTACTCGGTTTCGCTGCAGTAGCCCATCACCCGCTCCACGCCGGCACGGTTGTACCAGCTGCGGTCCATCAGCACGATCTCGCCGGCGGCAGGAAGGTGCGAGGCGTAGCGCTGGAAATACCACTGGGTGGCTTCGCGGTCGGTGGGCTTGGGCAGTGCCACCACCCGGCACTGGCGTGGGTTGAGGTGCTGGCTGATGGCCTGGATCGCGCCGCCTTTGCCTGCGGTATCACGGCCTTCGAACAGCACCAGCAGGCGTTGCCCGCTGTGCTGCACCCAGCGCGCCATCGCGGTCAGTTCCAGCTGCAGCGGCAGCAGCAGTTCGTCGTAGTCCTTGCGCTTGAGCTTGGCCATCATCACACCACGCGGGGAGGGAGCCCGAGCGTAGCGCAGGGATCGCTCAGGCGATGTCGAGGCCCTGCCAGCCATGCTCGCCGGCCAGTCGCTGCAGCAGCGCCGACAGGTCGCGGGCGAAGCTGGCCATGTCGAACAATCCACTGCGCTCGCGTGCCTGGGCCACTTCGGCGCGCAGCGTGGCCAGCGCCGACGGGTCATTGCCCAGCGTACTGGCGGTGGCGATGAATGCCGCATCGTCGGCGACATTCATCCGTGCCAGCCCCAGATGGTGATTGAGGCTGCCGGCCACGCGCGCGGCGAAGGTGTCGCCGGGGCAGGTCAGCACCGGGCAGCCGGCCCATAGTGCGTCGGACGCGGTGGTGTGCGCGTTGTACGGATGCGTGTCGAGGAGCAGGTCGGCCAGCGGATAGCGAGCCAGGTACTGCGGATGTGGCAGCTTGGCCATGAACACCAGGCGTGCCGGATCCAGGCCAGCGGCCTGTGCGGCGCTGCGCAGGCGCGCGTCGGCATGGCCGGGACCGGACAGCAGCCACAGCACGCTGCCGGGCACCGCCTGCAGCACCGCGAAGGCGCGGCCCATGCTGCGTGGATTGAGCTTGTAGCTGTTGTTGAAGCAGCAGAACACCACGCCCTGTTCGGGCAGCCCGCACTCCGCGCGGGACGGTGCCGGCTCCAGCATGCGGGTGTTGTCCGAGGGCTGGAACGCACGCGGCAGGCGCAGTACGCGCTCGCTGTAGTGGGGTTCCAGTGACGGCGGCAGAACGAAGCTGTCGCCGATCACCGCATCCATCCACGGCGCACCGGACGTGCCGGGATACGCCAGCCAGTTCAACTGCAGCGGGGCAGGGCGCATCGCCAGCACTTCCGGCGTACCGCCGCCGCCCCAGCCGCGCAGGTCGAACAGCAGGTCGATGCCCTGTGCGCGGATGCGTGCAGCAGTGTCTGCATGGCGCAGCGCGGCCACATCATGCAGCTGTGCGGCCACCTGCAGGCGCTGGCGGATGCGGCTGCCGTCATCCTGGTTCAACGCGAACAGGTGCAGCTGCAACGCCGGGTCATGACGCAACTGCTCGAACAGGGCCACGGTCAACAATCCGGTGGGATGGGCGCCGAAACCATTGGAAAGGAAGCCGACCCGCAGCGGGCCCTGGGAACGCACCTTCACTGGCGGCAACGGCCGCACAGAAGCGGCAACGGCGGATGCACGGGCACGCGCGCAGGCCAACTGCTCGGCTGCGCTGGCATCTTCGCTGAGGAACGCGAACGGTTCGACCACGCCCTGCCCAGAGGCAAGTGCACCACGTACCTGTGCCGCCAGCACGTCCACGTCCTGCCAGTCGCACAGGCGACGCTGCCAGGCCAGGCGCTGGGCGGCGATATAGGGTTCGCCCGGCATCAGTGCATGCGCACGGCGATAGGCTGCTGCCGCGCCTTCGGCATCATCGGCATCTTCCAGCGCATGGCCCAGCCACAGCGCAATGCCCGGGTGCTGCGGGGCCAAGGCCGAGGCCTGGCCGAGCAGCTTCGCCGCATCGGCATGCGCGCCGGCCATCCAGGCCACGCGACCCAGCCGTGCCAGTGCTTCAGGGTGGTTCGGGCGCAGCTGCAGTGCACGGCGCGCGGCCTGCTCGCCGGCGGCGATGTCGCCGGCTTCCAGTTCCAGGTCCGCCAGCATCACCCAGGCGACGAAGTCGCCCGGCTGGCGTGCAATCGCCTGTTGCAGGTGCTGCCGCTGCTGCCAGGCCGACATGCGACTCAGCCCGCCGACAACTGGGCCAGGGCGTCGACCTGGTGCTCGTGGCTGAGCCGCTGCAGCAGCGGGTCGAGGTCGCCGGCCAGCACGTTGGGCAGGTCGTACAGGGTCAGGCCTTCCACGCGATGGTCGGTGATCCGGCCCTGCGGGAAGTTGTAGGTGCGGATGCGCTGGCTGCGGTCACCGCTGCCCACCTGCAGGCGCCGCGACTCGGCCTGCGCGGCGTCCTGGCGCTGGCGCTCGGCATCGAGCAGCTGTGCCTTCAGGCGCTTCATCGCTTTGTCGCGGTTGGCGTGCTGGCTGCGCTCGGTCTGGCATTCCACCACCACGCCGGTCGGCACGTGGGTGATGCGGATGGCCGATTCGGTCTTGTTGACGTGCTGGCCGCCGGCACCGGACGAACGGAACGTATCCACCTTCAGGTCGGCCGGGTTGATGACGATGTCATCGACCTCATCGGCCTCGGGAATGATCGCCACGGTGGCCGCCGAGGTATGGATGCGGCCCTGCGATTCGGTGGCCGGCACGCGCTGCACGCGGTGCGTGCCCGATTCGAACTTCAGGCGCGAGAACGCGCCACGCCCGACCACGCGCGCCACCACTTCCTTGTAGCCGCCATGCTCGCCCGGGCTGTCCGATTCGATCTCGACCTTCCAGCCCTGGCGCTCGGCGTAGCGGGCGTACATGCGGAACAGGTCGCCGGCAAAGATCGCGGCCTCGTCGCCGCCGGTACCCGCGCGCACTTCCAGGAACAGGTTGCCTTCGTCACGCGGGTCGCGCGGCACCAGCAGCAGCGCCAGCTCCTGCTCCAGTTCCTGCAGGCGCGCCTGTGCAGCAGCGATTTCCTCATCGGCCAGCTCGCGCAGGTCCGGGTCGGCGCGCATGCCTTCGGCGGCGGCCAGATCGGCCTTGGCACGGGCTTCATCGGCCAGGGCGATGGCGATCGGTTCAAGTTGGGCGAATTCGCGCGAAAGGTCGCGGAAACGAGTGTTGTCGGCGACCACATCGGGTTCGGCGAGCAGGCGTTCCAGTTCTTCGCGGCGCTCGGCCAGCGCTTCCAGCTTACGGCGCAGGGTCGGCGTCATCGGGTCTCACGGGTGGGTGGCGGTAACCCGGCGTGGCCGGGAACAGGCGCTCGGCGGCGCGGGTCAGGTCGGCATCGCCACTCAGCGCGGCCGCACGCAGGGCGGCGGTCGGCGGATGCAGCAGGCGGTTGGTCAGGCCGTGGGCAAGCAGCTCCAGCACTTCGTCGGCCGGCTTGCCGTTGGCCAGTTGCTGGCGTGCGCGCTCCAGCAGCTCGGCACGGGTGGCTTCGCCGAACGCGCGCAGCTGCCGCAGCGGCGCCTGATGGGCGCTGGCCTGCTGGGTCTCGACGAAGCGCGACACCTGCAGGTCGATGATCGCCTCGGCTTCGGCGGCGGCCTCGCGGCGGCCACGGCGGTTGTCTTCCACCGCGCGTTCGAGATCGTCTACGGTGTAGAGGAAGGCATCGTTGAGCGTGCCGACCTCGGCCTCGATGTCGCGCGGTACGGCCAGGTCGAACAGCAGCATCGGCTTGTGCCGGCGCGCGCGCAGGGCCTTGGCCACCATTTCGCGATGGATCACCGGTTCGCGCGCAGCGGTGGCCGAGAACACCACGTCGGCCTCACCCAGGTGGCGGTCCAGTTCGGTCAGCGGCAGCGCCACGCCACCATGTCGGCTGGCCAGTTCCTGCGCGTGGGCGAGGGTGCGGTTGGCGATCAGCAGCCGGCGTACCTTGCCTTCGCTCAGGTGCCGTGCAGCCAGTTCGATGGTCTCGCCGGCACCGACCAGCAGTACGGTGGAATCGTCCAGCCGCGCGAACGCGTTCTGCGCCAGGCGCACCGCCGCCGACGCCACCGATACCGGGTTGGCGCCGACCTGGGTATCGGTGCGCGCACGCTTGGCCACCGAGAAGGTCTGCTGGAACAGGCGGTCCAGGCGTTGGCCGAGCAGGCCATGGTCGCGCGCGGTCGACCAGGCATCCTTCACCTGGCCGAGGATCTGCGGTTCACCCAGCACCATCGAGTCCAGCCCGGTGGCGACCCGGAACAGGTGGCGCACGGCCTCGGCGTCGGCGTGCTGGTACAGGTAGCCCTGCAGGTCGCCGGCCTGGGTGTGCAGCCACTGGTCCAGCGCCTGTGCCGAATCGGCCACGGCGTACAGCTCGGTGCGGTTGCAGGTGGACAGCAGCACCGCCTCGGCGATCTGCGGGGTATCGCGCAGCGAACCGAGCGCGCGCGGCAACGCCTCACCGGCGAAGGCCGCGCGTTCGCGCAGCTCCACCGGTGCGGTCTGGTGATTCAGTCCGAGCACCCACAGGGTCATTGTTCAGTTGCTTGCGATAAGCTGCTGGCCATTGGACGACATTTTAAGGCCCCGATGCCGACGATGCCCGCATTGATTCGCATCCCCAGTGTTCTGCTGCTGTCCCTGGCCTGCAGCCAGGCCCTGGCAGCGGTGCCGGCCAAGGCCCCCGTGCGGGCCGCGGCCACTGAGCAACTGGCGCTGGAACCGGTGATGGCCGGGGAATTTGCCCTGCAGGCCGGCAAGCTGGCCGAGGCCGCGCGCTGGTACCTGCAGGCGGCCCAGCAGACCGACGGCGACGCCGGCCTGGCCGAGCGCGCGACCCGCATTTCCATGCTCGCCAACGATGATGCCAGCGCCGCCAAGGGCCTGGCCCTGTGGCAGCAGCGCGCCCCGCGTTCGTTGACCATGCGCAGTGCGGCCGGTGCGCTGGCCATGCGCCAGGGCGATGTGAAGGCTGCCCGCACCGAACTGCAGGGCCTGCTGGCCGACCCCGACGAGCGCGGCTGGAAGTTCGCCCTGGCCGCACTGATCGGTGGCGGCCGTGATCCAGCGGTGCCCGCGCAGGTGCTGGGTGAGCTGGTCGACGCCAATGCCATTCCGCCGAAGATCGAAGCCTGGCAGGAGTTTGGCCGCCTTGCCCTGCGCATGGAAAAGCCCGAGCTGGCCCGGCGCATGATCGATGAAGTGGTCAAGCGCTTCCCGGAAGAGCCACGTGTGGCGCTGCTGCGTGCCAGCCAGCTGCAACAGGCGGGCGAGACCGGCAAGGCGTTGTCGCTGCTGCACGATGTGGAGCCGAAGACCCGCCAGGACCCGGAACTGCGCAATGCGGTGGCCATTGCCTATGACAGTCTCGGCCAGCCGTCCGCCGCCGAGCGCGTGCTGGCGTTCGGCCCGCAGGACGTGCAGACCTGGGGCATGCGGGCCTCGCTGCTGGCCAAGCAGGGCGACAAGGCCGCGCTGTCCAATCTCTACAACGAACTGTCGCGGCAGGCGGCCAAGCCGGACCCGGCGCAGCGCCTGCTGCTGGGCAAGATCGCCGAGTACCTGAAGCGTTATCCCGAGGCGGTGCAGTGGTACCACAGCGTGCCAGGTGGCGATGAGCTGAGCGAGGCGCGCCTGCGCGCGGCCAATGCCCAGGCCCTGGCCGGGCGTCTGCCGCTGGCGCTGGACGAAGTGCATGCGATCCAGTCCGATGCGGTGGTCGACGACGACGTGCGCCGCGACGCCTACCTGCTGGAAGCCGAACTGCGCCAGCGCGCCGACGACAGCGCCGGTGAACTGGATGCGCTGGCCCGCGGCCTGGCCGCTTACCCGGATGACAACGGCCTGCTGTACGCCCGAGCGCTCACCTGGGAACGCCGCGACGACATCCCGCGCGCCGAGGCCGATCTGCGCAAGATCCTGGTGACGGAGCCGGAGAACGTGCCGGCTTTGAACGCGCTGGGTTACACCCTGGCCGATCGCACCGGCCGCCTGCAGGAAGCACTGGAGCTGATCGACCGCGCCCGCGTGGCCGAACCGGACAACGCCGCCATCGTCGACAGCTACGGCTGGGTGCTGTATCGCCTGGGCCGCAAGGAAGAGGCTCTGGTGCAACTGCGCCGGGCCTGGACCCTGGCCAAGGACCCGGAGATCGCTTCGCACGTTGGCGAAGTGCTGTGGGTGCTGGGCAAGCACGATGAGGCCCGTCATTTCTTCGAGGAAGCGGCCAAGCTCGACCCTGAAAACCGCGCGCTGCTGCGCGCCCGCGAGAAATTCAATCCATGAGTGTTTTCCTGATCCGGCCGCTGCTGTTGGCGGCCGCGACCCTGGCGGTCAGCGCCTGCACCAGCGTGGGCACGCAGAAGACCCCGGCGCCGGCGGTGGTCGAGATCGTTTCGGCCGAAGCGGCGCAGGCCGAGGCCGCACGCGTGGCCGCGCTGCAGGCACAGCCGGACTGGGCCTTCCAGGGCCGGGTCGCGGTCAGCAAGGGCAAGGATGGCGGCAGTGGCCGCATCGACTGGAAGCAGGACGGCCGCCGCTACGTGGTCGAATTGAGCGCGCCGGTGACCCGGCAGAGCTGGAAGCTGACCGGCGATACCCATTCCGAAGCTGGGCGCCTGGAAGGGCTGGCCGGCGGTCCGCGCGATGGCGAGGATGCCCAGCAGCTGCTGCTGGAGGCGACCGGCTGGGACATTCCGGTCAACCAGCTGCCGGAGTGGATCCGTGGCCTGGTGGCCGGCGACGCCGCTGGCCCGGAGAAGGTCGAGCGCGATGGTGAAGGCCGGCCGCGTCGCATGCAGCAGATGGGCTGGCAGGTGCAGTACCTGGACTGGTACCCGGCCGAGGCCGGGCGCCCGGCGTTGCCGCGCCGGATCGAAGCCAGCAATGGCGACGCCAAGGTACGCCTGCTGGTGGACCAGTGGGGGCAGGGCGCGCCATGAGCGGGGCAGTCGACGACGCGGGCTGGTCCTGGTGGCCGGCCCCGGCCAAGCTGAACCTGTTCCTGCACATCACCGGCCGCCGCGCCGACGGTTACCACGAGCTGCAGACCGTGTTCCGTCTGCTGGACTGGGGCGACCGCATCGGCCTGCGCCTGCGTGAAGACGGCCAGGTGCGCCGGCAGGGCGAGGGGCTGGCTGGCGTGGCCGAGGCCGATGATCTGGCGGTGCGTGCCGCGCGATTGCTCAAAGAAGTGGCAAATGTCGCGCAAGGTGCGGACATCATCGTTGAAAAGCATGTATCTGCCGGTGGTGGCTTCGGCGGCGGTTCGTCCGATGCCGCCACCGTGCTGGTGGTGCTGAACCGCCTGTGGCGGGCCGGTCTGGACGAGGGCGCGCTTGCCGCGCTGGGCCTGCGCCTGGGGGCGGACGTGCCGGTGTTCGTGCGCGGGCGCAATGCCTGGGCCGAAGGGGTGGGCGAGCGCCTGCAGCCGATCGCGCTGGAACCGGCCTGGTATGTGGTGGTTGAACCGGGCGTTCATGTTCCCACCCCGGCCCTGTTCGCAGACCCGGATTTGACGCGCGACAGCCCAGTGGCGAAAATAGAGGACTTCGCTTCCGGAACCCTGGTCGGGAACGCGTTCGAACCGGTGCTGCGCCGCCGTGAGCCTGCCGTCGAGGCAGCGTTCGCAGCGTTGAGCGACATCGGCACGGCGCGGCTGACCGGTTCGGGAAGTGGTTGTTTCGTCGAGTTCGCATCGCAGTCTGCCGCAGAGCAGGGACGGTCGAAGTTGCCGAAGGAGTTGCGGGCAAGGGTGGCAGCGGGCGTTGCGCGTTCGCCACTGCTGGATGCACTCGAGCAACACTGATTTATCAATGCAGGGGCGTCGCCAAGAGGCCCAAGGCACCAGGTTTTGATCCTGGCATTCGTAGGTTCGAATCCTACCGCCCCTGCCAATAGCGGCTGTGTCCGCGCCTTCCAGCGCATCGCCTGCGCGGGACGTGGAAACAATCGCGGTGTTGTCAGCAGCAAGGGTCCATCGGGTCCTTGCCGACTCCGGATCCCCGCCACTCGTCCCCGCCCGAGACAATCATGATGCAAGAGTCCCCGAACCTGCTGGTCTTTTCCGGCAACGCCAACAAACGTCTGGCGCAGAACATCTGCAAGGAACTGGGGGTTCGCCCGGGCAAGGCGCTGGTCTCGCACTTCTCCGATGGTGAAGTGCAGGTGGAAATCGAAGAGAACGTCCGCAAGCAGGACGTGTTCGTGATCCAGCCGACCTGCGCGCCGAGCGCGGAAAACCTGATGGAACTGCTGGTGCTGATCGACGCGCTCAAGCGCGCATCGGTGGCCAGCGTGACCGCCGTGGTGCCGTACTTCGGCTACTCGCGCCAGGATCGCCGCATGCGTTCCTCGCGCGTGCCGATCACCGCCAAGCTGGCGGCGAAGATGTTCAGCACCGCTGGCGCTGATCGCGTGCTGACCGTCGACCTGCACGCCGACCAGATCCAGGGCTTCTTCGATATTCCGGTGGACAACGTGTATGCGTCCCCGCTGCTGCTGGCCGACATCTGGCGCGCCTACGGCACCGAGAACCTGATCGTTGTGTCGCCGGACGTGGGCGGCGTGGTCCGCGCCCGTGCGGTCGCCAAGCGCCTGGATGACGCCGATCTGGCGATCATCGACAAGCGCCGCCCGCGCGCCAACGTCTCCACCGTGATGAACATCATCGGTGACGTCGAAGGCAAGACCTGCGTGATGGTCGATGACATCGTCGATACCGCCGGCACCCTGTGCGCCGCTGCCGCTGCCCTGAAGGCGCGCGGTGCGCTCAAGGTCGCCGCCTACTGCACCCACGCGGTGCTGTCGGGCCCGGCGGTGGACAACATCACCAATTCCCAGCTCGACGAGCTGGTGGTGACCGACACCATCCCGCTGAAAGACGCAGCGCGGGTGTGCAGCAAGATCCGCCAGCTGAGCGTGGCGGAAATGCTGGCCGAAACGATGCGCCGCATCGCCTTCGGCGAGTCGGTCAGCTCGCTGTACGTCGACTGAGTTTTTCGTCCCTGCCGGCAACGGCGGGGACATACCCCGGGTGCTTCTGGTCGCGGAAGCATCTTCAACCGCCACGCCGCAAGGCGCGGCAACAACCTGAGTAGTCGAAAATGTCGAAGACCCATGAAATCAAGGTCACCAAGCGTGAACTGCAGCGTAAGGGTGCGAGCCGCCGCCTGCGTCACGCTGGTGTGATCCCGGCCATCGTGTACGGCGGCAACGCCGAGCCGGTCGCCATCAGCCTGGACCACAACGAAATCTGGCTGGCCCAGCAGAACGAGTGGTTCTATGCCTCGATCCTGGACCTGAACCTGGACGGCCAGGTGCAGAAGGTCCTGCTGCGTGACATGCAGCGCCATCCGTACAAGCAGCTGATCATGCATCTGGACTTCCAGCGCGTGAACGAGAACGAAGCCCTGACCGCTTCGGTCCCGCTGCACTTCATCAACGAAGACACCTCGCCGGCCGGCAAGGCTGCCGACGTCGTGGTCACCCACGAACTGAAGGAAGTGACCATCACCTGCCTGCCGAAGGACCTGCCGGAGTCGATCGAAGTCGACCTGGGCGAGCTGAAGGCCGGTGACGTGGTGTACCTGTCCAACATCAAGCTGCCGAAGGGCGTGGAAATCCCGGCCCTGGCGCTGGGCAAGGACCACGACGACGCCATCGTCACCGCCAAGGCCGGCAAGGCCGACGCGGCT
Source organism: Stenotrophomonas sp. 96582_Sma (assembly GCF_056480905.1). Lineage (NCBI taxonomy): Bacteria > Pseudomonadati > Pseudomonadota > Gammaproteobacteria > Lysobacterales > Lysobacteraceae > Stenotrophomonas > Stenotrophomonas sp. 96582_Sma. The sequence continues at coordinate 803,928 of NZ_CM151122.1, forward strand.
GACGAAGAAGCGGCTGCCGCCGAGTAATACCGCTACGGTGCCTGCCTCCGGGCAGGCACCGTATTGGAAGGAACCATGGCAGGACTGCGACTGATCGTCGGTCTGGGCAACCCCGGATCGGAACACGCCCGGACCCGGCACAATGCCGGGTTTCATTTCGTTGAGGCCCTGGCGGAAAAAGCCGGTGCACGATGGAATGTGGACAGCAAGCTGTTCGGTGAGACCGCCAAGGTCGAGATCGCCGGGCAGACGGTGTGGCTGCTCAAGCCCGCCACCTTCATGAACCTCAGCGGCAAGTCGGTCACCGCCGCACAGCGGTTCTGGAAGATCGAGCCGGAAGAAACCCTGCTGGCCCACGACGAACTGGACCTGGCGCCCGGCGTGGCGCGGCTGAAGTTCGACGGTGGCCACGGTGGCCAGAACGGCCTGCGCGACACCATCCGCCTGCTCGGCCACGGCAAGTTCCATCGCCTGCGCGTGGGCATCGGCCACCCCGGCCACAAGGACCGCGTGGTGGGTTGGGTGCTTGGGCGCCCGTCGAAGGACGACGACGTGCTGATCGCGCGCGCCATCGATGATGCGATCGACGTGCTGCCGCTGGCGGTGCAGGGCGATTTCAGCGAAGCGATGAAGCGGCTGCACACCCCGAAATAAGCGGTAGGTACCGACCGCTGGTCGGCAACGGGCATCAACCGGCCCGGTAGTTGCCAACCTTGGTTGGCAGATGTTGAACACCGAGATGGATTGGCCAAGCAGCGCGCGCGCTGTTTCACCAATCACTTTCACCCCAGAGAGCTGTCACCCATGGGTATCAAATGCGGCATCGTCGGCCTGCCCAACGTCGGCAAGTCGACCCTGTTCAATGCGCTGACCAAGGCGGGTATCGCCGCGGCGAACTTCCCGTTCTGCACCATCGAACCGAACGTCGGCATCGTGCCGGTGCCGGATCCGCGCCTGAACGAGCTGGCAGCGATCATCAACCCGCAGAAGGTCATCCCGACCGCGGTCGAATTCGTCGACATCGCCGGCCTGGTTGCCGGTGCCGCCAGCGGTGAAGGCCTGGGCAACAAGTTCCTGGCGCACATCCGTGAAGTCGATGCGATCACCCACGTGGTGCGCTGCTTCGAGAACGCCGACGTCATCCACGTCAACAACAAGGTCGACCCGATCTCGGACATCGAAACCATCGATACCGAGCTGGCGCTGGCCGACCTGGACAGCGTCGAGAAGGCGCTGAACCGCGCCGAGCGTGCGGCCAAGGGGGGGACAAGGACGCCGCGGCGCGCAAGCCGGTGCTGGCCAAGCTGCAGGCGGCGCTGTCCGACGGCAAGTCCGGCCGTTCGGTGGGCCTGGACGAGGAAGAGAAGGCGCTGGTGCGCGATCTGTTCCTGCTGACCCTGAAGCCGGTGATGTACATTGCCAACGTGCTGGAAGACGGTTTCGACAACAACCCGCACCTGGAAGCCGTGCGTGCGCATGCTGCCGCCGAAGGCGCGCAGGTGGTGCCGGTGTCGGCCGCGATCGAAGAGGAGCTGTCCCAGCTCGATGACGAAGACCGCGATACCTTCCTGGCCGATCTGGGCCTGAGCGAGCCGGGCCTGAACCGCGTGATCAACGCGGCCTACAGCCTGCTCGGCCTGCAGACCTACTTCACCGCCGGCGTGAAGGAAGTCCGTGCGTGGACCGTGCGCAAGGGCGCCACCGCCCCGCAGGCCGCCGCGGTCATCCACACCGACTTCGAGAAGGGCTTCATCCGCGCTGAAACCATCGCGTATGACGACTTCATCAAGTACAAGGGCGAAGCCGGTGCCAAGGAAGCCGGTCGCCTGCGCCTGGAAGGCAAGGAATACCGCGTGCAGGAAGGCGACATCCTGCACTTCCGCTTCAACGTCTGATCCAGCAGCAACGGATCGACCCCGGACGCCCCGCCTTGTGCGGGGCGTTCGCGTTTCTGGTGATGGACAAAAAAGCACCAGGCTGCGAAACGCTTGCGGTGCGACGTTTGCCGGCACTTGTCCACAGCAAACTCCCATCGCTTTCCACGCCGGATGTGGAAAACCTTGGGGGCGGAGCCCTTTCCACGGGAAAGGGCTCCGCCCCGATCAGTGCAGTCGGACCGTGGACAGAATTTCACCACGCTTCGAAACGCCTGCGCTGCAATGCTCGCGGCCACTTGTCCACACCAAGTTCCCATCGCTCTCCACGTCCGGTGTGGAAAACAATCGAAGGACATGGACAAAAAATCACCACGTCCGGAAAAGCCCGCACTGCAAGCCTCGCGGCCACTTGTCCACACCAAGTTCCCATCGCTTTCCACGCGCGGTGTGGAAAACCCGCGTGGCCCGCTCTGGTAGTCGCCCCCCTTGGTGGGCGCGTGGCAGATCAGTGCCCACCAAGGTGGGCATCTACCAGAGCCAGGTTCCCAAACAACAAGGCCCGCCAATGGCGGGCCCTGTCGTCCACGTTCTGCAATGCGGCGTGCCTTACAGCGCGCTGCCACCGAACTTGTGGGTGTACTGCAGGTTGATGGTGCGGCCGACGCTGTCGAACCAGGACACGTCGTAGTACGGATACGCGGTGTACGTGGCGTCCTTCGGCGGCATCTTGTTGAACACGTTGACCACCGACAGCGACAGGCGCGAGTGGTCGTCGAAGCGGTACTGCAGCGACGCGTTGTAGCGGTAGGTTGCCTTGATGTACGGGCTGTCACCGCTGTCCCACTTGAATACCTGGTCGTAGCTGTCCGAGGTCGGCAGCTTGCCCAGGCGCGAACCATAGACCGTGGCCGACCACGCGTCCTTCTCCCAGGTCACGCTCAGGCTGGTCTTGGTACGCGGGATGTCGAAGTTGCTGTTGACCGCGAACTGGTCCTGGATCGGATCACCGGGGTAGCGCTGGAAATCGTGCTTCTTCACCCAGGTGTGGGTGCCGTTGAGGATGAAGTCGCCGATGCCGGTCTGCAGGCGGTAGCGCAGGCCAATGTCAATGCCGGAGGTGGATTCGCGGGCGACGTTGATCGGGGCGACACGCACGCCGTACAGGCGGCCATCACTGGTGCGGGTGATGCGGTCGAGCGCGTCCACGCAGGTCGGCGAGTTGATGTCGGCACTGCCGAGGCGGCAGTTCGCTTCGCTGGCCAGGATCGTGCGCACGTCCATGTCCTGCACCTGCTTGCGCATGTCGATGTCGAACCAGTCCACCGACAGGTCCAGGCCGATCGCCGGCGACCAGACGAAGCCGGCACTCCACGAGGTGCTGGTTTCCGGGTCGAGCTGGCGGTTGCCGGTGCGGCTGCGGATCAGGTTGTGCTCGTAGTCGGAACAGTCGGCGGCATCGTCGGCGCGGCAGCTGTACAGGTCCACTGCGCTGGTCTCGTCGTTGCCCGGGCCGGCGAACACGTAGTGGAGGTCCGGCGCACGGAACGCGGTGCCGTACGAACCACGCACCAGCAGGGTGTCGATCGGGCGCCATTCCAGGCCACCGCTCCAGGTCGCCTTGCCGATGGTGTGGCCGGAATAGCGGTACTGGTCGTAGCGGCCGGCCACGCTCAGGTTGACCGTCTCGTGCAGCGGCATGCGCAGCTCCGCAGCGGTCGCCCAGCGGTTGCGCGAGCCCTTGCCGTCCGAATCCTTCCAGCTGTAGTAGTAGTACTGGGTCGCCAGCGGATCGGGGTTCAGCGAGTACGCCTGCTGGCCCACTTCCACGGTCGCGGCGAAGCCGGCATCACCGCCCGGCAGGCCGAACAGCGCGGAATTGGTCAGCGTGAACGCAGCCGTCTCGGTGCGCGACTTCGGGGTGTAGGTGGTGCGCGCCGCGATCGAATCGTACTCGGCGCGGGTCAGCGGCCGGTACAGGCGCGACGGGTCGGCGTTGTAGATCGGGAAGCCGTCGTCGTCCACGCCCAGCTGCGGGCCCAGGAACAGGTCATTGGCTTTGGCGGCGATGATCTGTGCCCAGCTGATCCGCGACTGGTACTGCGAATGGCTCAGGGCCGCTTCGTAGTCCCAGTTGCCGGCCAGGTTGCCCTTGAAGCCGGTGGTCACGCTGAAGGTCTTCTGCGTGCTGCGCACCATTGCATTGCGCAGGCCACCCATCTCCTCGGGCGAGAACTGGCGCTGCCAGAACTCGATCTCGCCGGTGGCCTGGTTGTTGAAATAGCCCGACTCATCGCCGTTGGCGTCCATGCGGCCCCACTTGGTGACGTCGCGCATCAGCGACATCGTGTGGTAGCCCAGCTGCACATCGGCGAACCACTGCTGGCCGTTGTCGAAGTCGTAGCTCAGCGAGGCGTAGCCATTGGCGCCGCGGCGCTTGCTGAGGATGGTGCCGTAGCCGATCGAGCTGTCGCTGCCGCAGTAGTAACCGTAGCGCGGGCGGTAGGCGCGGTAGGTGCTGCCCTGGTTCTGCCCGGCCAGCGCTTCGCAGGTGGCCGCGCCCGGATCCAGGTAGTCGTCGTTGTAGTCCGTGCGCAGGTAAGCGCGGCGTGCGATGCGTGAGCCCTCGGTGGGGCCGTCCTGGGTCGAATCCTGGATGTCGCGCTCGTACGCCCACAGCGGGGTCTGCGACTGCAGTTCAACGCTGTATACGGCGTTGAAGTTGCCACGGCTGAAGCCACTGGCCAGGCTCATGTCGAACGACTCGCCACCGCCTTCGCTGGTGGTGCCCATGCGCATGTCGACGGTGGTGCCGTCGGCCTTCTTCTTCAGGATGAAGTTGACCACGCCGGCGATCGCGTCCGAACCGTAGATGGCCGAGGCACTGCCGGTCAGCACTTCGATGCGCTCGATCATGCCCAGCGGGATGTTGGAGACATCGGTGAAGTTGCTGCGGCCCTTGAACGGCATCGGGAAGTCGGCGATGCGGCGGCCATTGACCAGCACCAGCGTGTGATTCGGGCCCAGCCCGCGCAGGTCCACCTGCTGGGCGCCCGGCGAGAAGTCGGCGCCGCTGGACGACTGCTGGCTCTGCGTCTCACCGCCGTTCTGGGTCATCGAGCGCAGCACGTCGGGCACGCTGGTGAAGCCGCTGGAGCGGATCTGCTCGGCGCTGATCACCGTGATCGGGGCGGGGCCTTCCACCTGGGCGCGCGGAATGCGCGAACCGGTGACCTGCACCGCATCCAGTTGTTGAACCGAAGAGGAGGCCGGTGCCTGGGCCGCCGCGGAAGCAGCCACGCCCATCAACGCCAGCTGGATCGACCACGCCATCGCCTTTCTACGCATGAGGAATTCTCGGAAATGAAGCCGGCCCGCAGAGGAGGGGCCCTGTCCCCCATTCAGATTTCCGGAATGGGCGCGCGCATTTAACGCCTTTTTTATGCCCTTGACTACTGGGCCCCTATCTGGCAAAGAGTGAAAACGCTTGCAAGTCGATTTTGTTCAGGGAGATCAAGATGCGACGCCTCCATTGCACCCTGCGTGCCCCCTTCGCCTGGCTGGCGCTGCTGGTGTTGGCCGTGCCGTTGGCCGCCCCTGCGCAGGACCTGCAGGGCCCGGGCTTCGCCTACTACGAAGCCGGGGATCTCGACGCACCCCGGCCCGGCCCGCGCGCGCCGGCCATGATGCTGATGGGCGGTGGCGAATGGGTGCCGGAGGCCTTTCACTGGTGGCTGAAGCAGGCCGGTAACGGCCGCGTGCTGATCCTGCGCGCTTCTGGCAGTGATGAGCTGCAGGACCGCCTGTATCGCGAGATTGGCGGGACCACCGCAGTGCAGACGCTGGTCTTCGACAGCCGCCGCGGCGCCGACGATCCGGCCGTGCTGCGCGTGGCGGCTGCGGCCGATGCCATCTTCATTGCCGGTGGTGACCAGTCGCGCTACATCCGCTTCTGGAAGGGCACCGCGCTCAACCGCGCGCTCAATGCCCATGTGCGCGCCGGCAAGCCGATTGCCGGTACCAGCGCCGGGCTGGCCATCCTCGGTGGCTATGCCTACGGCGCGATGGACGGCGGCAGCATCACCTCCGCCGGTGCGCTGGCCGACCCGATGGGCAGTGCGGTGACCATGGACAGTGGCTTCCTGCAGATGCCCTACCTGCAGCGCGTGGTCACCGACACCCACTTCGACAAGCGCGATCGGCTCGGCCGCCTGATCGTGTTCGTGGCGCGCGCCGCGCAGGACAGTGGCGACCCCGACATCGTCGGCATCGGCGTCGACGAGGACACCGCCCTGTGCGTGGAGCCCGATGGCCAGGCACAGGTCTACAGCGCCGACGGCGAAGGCAAGGTCTGGGTGGTCAGCCCCGGCCGCGATGCCGACCGTCTGGTCGAGGGCGAGCCGCTGCGCTTCCACGCGGTGCCGGTAACGGTGGTCGCCAGCGGCAGCCGCATGCGCCTGGATGACTTCCAGGCCGACGCCGACTACCAGGCCGTGGCCGACGTCAGCGACGGCGAGATTGAGTTCACGCTTCGGTAGTGCCGGTCGCTGGCCGGCAACTCGCCTTCCCTGATGCGCCCCTTGCCGGCCAGCGGCCGGCACTACCCTGCAATCCATTCCCTCGTTCTGCTGGAGACGTACCCGATGAAACTGCGCCTGGCGCTGTCCGCACTGTTGTCCCTGCCCATGCTTGCCCAGGCCGCACCGGCGGCTTCACCGCTGCTGGTCATCCACGGCGGCGCCGGCGTCGAGCGCAAGGACCTGTCGCCGGCCGAGGAAAAGGCCGCACGTGACGCGCTGCGGGCGGCCCTGTTGAAGGGGCATGCGGAGCTGGCGGCGGGTCGCCCCGCGTTGGCTGCAGTCACCGCTGCGATCACCGTCCTGGAGGACGATCCCACCTTCAACGCCGGCAAGGGCGCGGTGTTCACCCACGACGGCCATAACGAGCTGGATGCGGCTGTCATGGATGGCGCGAGCCAGGCGGCGGGCGCGGTGGCCGGCGTGCAGCGGGTGCGCAACCCGATCCTGCTGGCGCAGACCGTGATGCAGAAATCCAGGCACGTGATGATGGTGGGGCAGGGCGCCGAAGCCTTCGCGGTCGAGCAGGGGATGTCTCTGGTCGATCCCTCCTACTTCCGTACGGAGAAGCGTTGGCAGCAGCTGCAGCGTGCACTGAAAGAAGAGGCCAGTGGCCAGGCGCATGCCGACCTGGAGACTGCAAAGCACTTCGGGACCGTCGGTGCAGTCGCATTGGATGTGCAGGGGCACCTGGCCGCCGGTACCTCCACTGGCGGCATGACCAACAAGCGCTATGGCCGGGTGGGTGACTCGCCGATCATCGGTGCAGGCACCTGGGCCGATGCGCGCTGTGCGGTGTCCGGCACCGGCTGGGGCGAGTACTACATCCGCACCGCGGCCGCGCACGAGATCTGCGCACGCATGCGCTACCAGGGGCAGACGCCGGAACAGGCCGGCAAGGGCGTGATCAACGAGACGATTCCGCAGATGGGGGGTGACGGCGGTGCGATCGTGCTCGCTGCAGACGGAAAAATGGCCACGCCATTCAACACCCAGGGCATGTATCGGGGCTGGATCGGCGGCGACGGCGTCCCTCATGTCGCAATTTTCGCCAACGAGACCCTTGCGGTCCCGGGGCAATAACCTTGCGTATCAATGGGTTTGCGACAGCGTGTGAAAAAAGTGGAAAAAAGCGTTGACAGCCCCCCGTCCCATCAGCAGAATAAGCGGCTCACCACCACACACCGCAACGCTTCGGCGGCAACGGAATGGGGTGGTAAGGAGGGATACCCAAGCGGCCAACGGGGGCAGACTGTAAATCTGCTGGCTTACGCCTTCGGTGGTTCGAATCCACCTCCCTCCACCAGTTTCACGTTGTGACATTCCCGGCGCGGGAGTAGTTCAATGGTAGAACCTCAGCCTTCCAAGCTGATGGTGCGGGTTCGATTCCCGTCTCCCGCTCCATTGAATGAACTTTGAATATTATCGAGTTCATGTCATAATGCAAAACTCGGCTCACGTAGCTCAGTCGGTAGAGCACTTCCTTGGTAAGGAAGAGGTCGAAGGTTCGATTCCTTTCGTGAGCACCATCTTAAGCATCACCTCTCAGACGAATTCGAGATAAGCAGCCATGGCCAAGGGTAAGTTCGAGCGCACCAAGCCGCACGTCAATGTCGGCACCATCGGTCACGTCGACCACGGCAAGACCACGCTGACCGCCGCACTGACCAAGATCGGTGCCGAGCGCTTCGGTGGCGAGTTCAAGGACTACTCCTCGATCGACGCCGCGCCGGAAGAAAAGGCTCGTGGTATCACGATCTCGACCGCGCACGTCGAATACGAATCCCCGGTCCGTCACTACGCCCACGTCGATTGCCCGGGCCACGCTGACTACGTCAAGAACATGATCACCGGTGCCGCCCAGATGGACGGCGCGATCCTGGTGTGCTCGGCCGCTGACGGCCCGATGCCGCAGACCCGCGAGCACATCCTGCTGTCGCGTCAGGTCGGCGTGCCGTACATCGTCGTGTTCCTGAACAAGGCCGACATGGTTGACGACGCCGAGCTGCTCGAGCTGGTCGAGATGGAAGTGCGCGAGCTGCTGAGCAAGTACGACTTCCCGGGCGACGACACCCCGATCATCGCCGGTTCGGCCCGTCTGGCGCTGGAAGGCGACCAGAGCGACATCGGCGTGCCGGCCATCCTGAAGCTGGTCGATGCCCTGGACAGCTGGATTCCGGAGCCGGAGCGTGCGATCGACAAGCCGTTCCTGATGCCGGTGGAAGACGTGTTCTCGATCTCGGGCCGCGGCACCGTGGTGACCGGTCGTATCGAGCGCGGCGTGATCAAGGTTGGCGACGAAATCGAAATCGTCGGCATCCGTCCGGTGCAGAAGACCACCGTGACCGGCGTTGAAATGTTCCGCAAGCTGCTGGACCAGGGTCAGGCAGGCGACAACGCTGGCCTGCTGCTGCGCGGCACCAAGCGTGACGACGTCGAGCGTGGCCAGGTTCTGGCCAAGCCGGGCTCGATCAAGCCGCACACCAAGTTCGAAGGCGAAGTCTACGTCCTGTCGAAGGACGAGGGCGGCCGTCACACCCCGTTCTTCAACGGCTACCGTCCGCAGTTCTACTTCCGCACCACCGACATCACCGGCGCAGCTGCTCTGCCGGAAGGCGTCGAAATGGTGATGCCGGGTGACAACGTCAAGATGGTCGTCACCCTGATCAACCCGGTGGCAATGGACGAAGGCCTGCGCTTCGCCATCCGCGAAGGCGGCCGTACCGTCGGCGCCGGCGTGGTCTCGAAGATCATCGAGTAAGCCTGCAGTACCGGTGGTTGCATAGCGCCGCCGGTTACGCGAATGGCGGGCCGGGAACCTCGGTCCGCCTTCGCCGTCTAAGGGAAGGCAAGTTTCAACACGTACGCCAGTAGCTCAATTGGCAGAGCAGCGGTCTCCAAAACCGCAGGTTGGGGGTTCGAGTCCCTCCTGGCGTGCCATCTGCCCACCTTATCCAGCGGCCTGGGCCGCTAAAGCAGACACAGCCGGATGAATAGCAAGATCGAACACTCCAAGGACAACTCCGCCAACGGCGGGGATATCGTCAAGTACGTCGCCGCATCGCTGCTGGTGCTGGCCGGTCTGTTCGTCTGGTTCTGGTTCTCCGCCGACTCCGGTCGCGCCACCCAGCTGGGTGCGTGGGCGGGTCAGCTGCGTGCGTTGGCGGTTGTGGTCGGTCTGGTTGGCGGTATCGGCGTGTTTATGCTGACCGGCAAGGGGCGCGACACCCGCGAATTCCTCTCCGAGTCGCGCTTCGAACTGCGCAAGGTGGTCTGGCCGACGCGCCAGGAAGCCATCCGCATGACCTGGGTCGTGATGGTGGTGGTGACCATTCTCAGTCTGTTGCTGGGTGGGTTCGATTACGTCATTCAGTGGCTGGTTCAGTTGTTCCTGAGCCGCTAAGGAGAATTGCATGAAGCGTTGGTACGTCGTTCACGCCTATTCGGGCTTCGAGAAGTCGGTGGCGCAGGCTCTGCGCGATCGCATCGTCCGTGACGGCATGGAAGAGCGCTTCGGCGATGTCCTGGTCCCGACCGAAGAAGTGGTCGAGATGCGCGCTGGCCAGAAGCGCCGCTCCGAGCGCAAGTTCTTCCCGGGTTACGTGCTGGTCCAGATCGAGACCCACGAAGAAGCCGGTATTCCGCGCATCGACAACGAAAGCTGGCACCTGGTCAAGGAAACCCCGCGCGTGATGGGCTTCATCGGCGGCACCGCCGACCGTCCGCTGCCGATCGCCGATTCCGAGGCCGAAGCCATCCTGAATCGCGTTCAGGAAGGTGTCGAGAAGCCGCGTCCGAAGGTGCTGTTCGAGCCGGGCCAGATGGTCCGCGTTACCGACGGCCCGTTCAACGATTTCAATGGCGTCGTCGAAGAAGTCAACTACGAGAAGAGCCGTCTGCGCGTCTCGGTGCTGATCTTCGGTCGTGCCACTCCGGTCGAACTCGAGTTCGGCCAGGTCGAAAAGGCCGTCTGACCGGTCCTGTAGGGTCGAGCCATGCTCGACTCCAGGCTCCGGATGGCGGTGCAGTCGAGCATGGCTCGACTCTACAAGGGGAACCGGGCTTTGCCCGGTTTCGTTCGTTTACGTGCCGCTTCAGGCATGTGAAGAAAAAACCTGATATAGTGCGCGGCTCCCCGCTGGGAAGCCAGCAGGACGAGGCCGCCGCAAGGTGGCCTTCAGCATGATTTCAAAACGCGATGCCGGGACGCGTGATTCCCGGTCCGATGGGGAGCCTGTTGTCGAAAGGCGCTAGCACCCGGAGAGTACTCACATGGCAAAGAAAGTTGTCGGTTACATCAAGCTGCAGGTGAAGGCCGGTCAGGCCAACCCCTCGCCGCCGGTCGGTCCTGCGCTGGGTCAGCGCGGTCTGAACATCATGGAATTCTGCAAGGCGTTCAACGCTGCCACGCAGAAGCTCGAGCCGGGTCTGCCGGTGCCGGTGATCATCACGGCCTACTCGGACCGTACGTTCACCTTCATCACCAAGAGCACCCCGGCCACCACCCTGCTGAAGAAGGCCGCTGGCATCTCGTCGGGCTCCAAGCGCCCGAACACCGAGAAGGTCGGCAAGGTCACCCGTAAGCAGCTGGAAGAGATCGCCAAGGCGAAGGAACCGGATCTGACTGCCGCCGATCTGGACGCCGCCGTGCGTACCATCGCTGGCTCTGCCCGTTCCATGGGCCTCGTGGTGGAGGGTTAATAAGATGGCACAGACCAAGCGTGAGAAGGCCATCAAGGCCGCCGTCGTTCCGGGCAAGGCATACGCCTTCGAGGACGCGATCAACATCCTGAAGAGCGCCACCAAGGCCAAGTTCGTCGAGTCGATCGACGTCGCTGTGCGCCTGGGCGTCGATGCGAAGAAGTCCGACCAGCAGGTCCGTGGCTCCACCGTGCTGCCGGCCGGTACCGGCAAGTCGGTCCGCGTCGCCGTGTTCGCTCCGGCCGGTGCCAAGGCTGACGAAGCCCTGGCCGCTGGCGCCGAAGCCGTCGGTATGGATGATCTGGCCGAGAAGATGCAGGCCGGCGATCTGAACTACGACGTCGTCATCGCGACCCCGGACGCCATGCGCGTCGTCGGTAAGCTGGGCACCGTGCTGGGCCCGCGCGGCCTGATGCCGAACCCGAAGGTCGGCACCGTTTCCCCGAACCCGGGTGAAGCCGTGAAGAACGCCAAGTCGGGTCAGGTCCGTTACCGCACCGACAAGGCTGGCATCATCCACTGCACCATCGGCAAGGCCGACTTCGCCGAAGACGCGCTGAAGTCGAACCTGACCGCGCTGCTGCTGGACCTGATCAAGGCCAAGCCGGCCACCTCGAAGGGCACCTACCTGCAGAAGGTTTCGGTCAGCTCGACGATGGGCCCGGGCGTCACCGTCGACCAGTCGTCGCTGACCCTGAAGTAATTGTTTCAAGCGGTCACGGTACCTTCGGTGCCGTGACCGTGACATTTGAAGGCATCGCTGGCCGTACATCGCCCGCGGTAGCCGTCAAAGACCGCAGGCGCGGTCGTGGCAATACCGGCGACGGGCACGGAAGCTCGATCTGGCAAGGAGTCGCCGCCGGAGCAGTCATGAGCGCTTAATCGATTCCCCGGAATCACCCTGCGTAGATGGTGCCCTTCTGGAGTTTTTCTGGTTCACGCACGTCTGGGTTTCCCAGGTTGGCCCACTCCAGGTCTAGAACGGCCCACCCCCGGAACATCATCCCGATGTTCCCGGCGTCCAGGACGGATGCCGCACAGGACCGCACACGGCAGGAGCCGTAAGCGGAGTTCAATAGGAGGAGTGCAATGGCTCTCAATCTGTCCCAGAAGCAAGAAGTAGTCGCCGAGCTGGCAGACGTCGCCGCCAAGGCCCACTCCTTGATCGCAGCCGAATACGCTGGCACCACGGTCGCCCAGATGACCGCGATGCGCAAGCAGGCTCGTGAAACCGGTGTTTTCTTGAAGGTTGTCAAGAACACCCTGGCTTCGCGCGCCGTTGAAGGCACCGAGTTCGCAGTCGCCCAGGACCAGATGGTTGGTCCGCTGCTGTACGCGTTCTCGCTCGAGGAGCCCGGCGCTGCCGGTCGCCTGATCAAGGAAGCCGCCAAGGGCAACGACAAGCTGAAGGCTAAGGTCGTCGCCATCGGTGGCGAAGTGTTCCCGGCAAGCCACGTCGAAGTGCTGGCCTCGCTGCCGACCCGCGACCAGGCCCTGGCCATGCTGGCCCGCGTCCTGACCGAGCCGGTCACGATGTTTGCCCGCGCCATCAAGGCCGTTGGCGAGAAGCAGGGTGGTGGCGACGTCGCCGCCGACGCTGCCGAGCCGGCCGCCGAGACCGCCTGAGTTTCGACTTACCGTGGTTCCTGACGGAACCTCAACCCAGAAAATCATCCAAAGGTATTAATCATGTCCCTTACCAACGAACAGATCGTCGACGCCATCGCCGAGAAGTCCCTGATGGAAGTGATGGAGCTGGTCAAGGCCATCGAAGAGAAGTTCGGCGTCTCCGCCGCTGCTCCGGTTGCCGTGGCTGCTGCTGCTGGCCCGGCCGCTGCTGTTGAAGAGCAGACCGAGTTCACCGTCACCCTGAAGTCGGCCGGCGACAAGAAGGTCGAAGTCATCAAGGCCGTCCGCGCCATCACCGGCCTGGGCCTGAAGGAAGCGAAGGACCTGGCCGAAGCCGGTGGCGTCCTGAAGGAAGGCGCTTCGAAGGACGACGCCGAGAAGATGAAGAAGGACCTGGAAGCTGCTGGCGCGACTGTCGAAGTCAAGTAAGCAGTTACCTTGCATCGTCACCGATTCACGGCGATGCAGCCAAGGCTGGGGGCGTAAGCCCCCGGCCTTTGGTCGTTGTTGCAGTACCGGTAGGGTCGACTGTTAGTCGACTGTTTCAAAAGCAGAAAAAGCCCAACACGGGCTGCGGTCAGACCCCGGCAGGCCAGCGCAGAGCGCGGCAGCGGGGGAGTGGATGCAGACGAGTTGGCAGTTGGAAGTAGCGGGAGAAGGCGTGCTGGTGCCGGCAATACCAGCGACTTCCAACTGACAATTTCAAGTTCCCTTCGGATCGTGGGCGCACGATCCGCACAACAAGGTGGAAGACCTCATGACGTCCTATTCGTTCACCGAAAAAAAGCGTATCCGCAAGGATTTCGGCAAGCAGCGCTCGATTCTCGAAGTGCCGTTCCTGCTCGCCATCCAGGTGGATTCCTATCGTGAATTCCTGCAGGAAAACGTCGATCCGGCCAAGCGCACGGACCACGGCCTGCACGCTGCGCTGAAGTCGGTCTTCCCGATCGCCAGCTACAGCGGCAACGCTGCCCTGGAATACGTCGGCTACAAGCTGGGCGAACCGGTCTTCGACGAGCGTGAGTGCCGCCAGCGTGGCATGAGCTACGGCGCCCCGCTGCGCGTGACCGTGCGCCTGGTGATCTACGACCGTGAGTCGTCGACCAAGGCCATCAAGTACGTGAAGGAGCAGGAGGTCTATCTGGGCGAAATCCCGCTGATGACCGAGAACGGCACCTTCATCGTCAACGGCACCGAGCGCGTCATCGTCTCGCAGCTGCACCGTTCGCCGGGCGTGTTCTTCGACCACGACCGTGGCAAGACCCACAGCTCGGGCAAGCTGCTGTACAGCGCCCGCATCATTCCTTACCGCGGTTCCTGGCTGGACTTCGAGTTCGACCCGAAGGATGCGCTGTTCACCCGTATCGACCGCCGCCGCAAGCTGCCGGTGTCGATCCTGCTGCGCGCGCTCGGCTACAGCAACGAAGAGATGCTGGCCGAGTTCTTCGAGATCAACACCTTCCACATCAACCCGGATGAAGGCGTCCAGCTGGAGCTGGTGCCGGAGCGCCTGCGCGGCGAAACCCTGGGCTTCGACCTCGCCGACGGCGACAAGGTCATCGTGGAAGCCGGCAAGCGCATCACCGCGCGCCACATCAAGCAGCTGGAAGCCTCGGGCATCGCCGCCCTGGCCGTGCCGGACGACTACATCGTCGGCCGCATCCTGTCGCACGACGTGGTCGATGCTTCGACCGGCGAACTGCTGGCCCAGGCCAACGACGAGATCACCGACGAGCAGCTGCAGGCCTTCCGCAAGGCCGGTGTGGATGCCGTGGGCACCCTGTGGGTGAACGATCTGGATCGTGGCCCGTACCTGTCCAACACCCTGCGCATCGACCCGACCAAGACCCAGCTGGAAGCCCTGGTCGAGATCTACCGCATGATGCGTCCGGGCGAGCCGCCGACCAAGGATGCCGCGCAGAACCTGTTCCACAACCTGTTCTTCACCTTCGAGCGCTACGACCTGTCTGCGGTCGGCCGCATGAAGTTCAACCGTCGCGTGGGCCGCAAGGAAACCACCGGCGAAGCCGTGTTGTACGACCGCAAGTACTACGGTGAGCGCAACGACGAAGAGTCCAAGCGCCTGGTTGCCGCCCATGGCGACAGCTCCGACATCCTGGACGTGATCAAGGTTCTGACCGAGATCCGCAACGGTCGCGGCGTGGTCGATGACATCGATCACCTGGGCAACCGTCGCGTGCGTTCGGTCGGTGAAATGGCCGAGAACGTGTTCCGCGTGGGCCTGGTCCGCGTCGAGCGCGCGGTCAAGGAGCGCCTGTCGATGGCCGAGTCGGAAGGCCTGACCCCGCAGGAGCTGATCAACGCCAAGCCGGTCGCCGCTGCCATCAAGGAGTTCTTCGGCTCCTCGCAGCTGTCGCAGTTCATGGACCAGAACAACCCGCTGTCGGAAGTGACCCACAAGCGTCGCGTCTCGGCCCTGGGCCCGGGCGGCCTGACCCGTGAGCGCGCCGGCTTCGAAGTGCGCGACGTGCACCCGACCCATTACGGCCGCGTCTGCACCATCGAAACCCCGGAAGGCCCGAACATCGGCCTGATCAACTCGCTGGCCGTGTACGCCCGCACCAACCAGTACGGTTTCCTCGAGACCCCGTACCGCAAGGTCGTGGACGGCAAGGTCTATGACGAAGTCGAGTTCCTGTCGGCCATCGAAGAAAACGAGTACGTCATTGCGCAGGCCAACGCCCTGACCAATGCCGACAGCGTGCTGACCGAGCAGTTCGTTCCGTGCCGCTTCCAGGGCGAGTCGCTGCTGAAGCCGCCGGCGGAAGTCCACTTCATGGACGTCTCGCCGATGCAGACCGTGTCGATCGCGGCCGCGCTGGTTCCGTTCCTGGAGCACGATGACGCCAACCGCGCACTGATGGGCGCCAACATGCAGCGTCAGGCTGTGCCGACCCTGCGTGCGCAGAAGCCGCTGGTCGGTACCGGCATCGAGCGCGCCGTGGCGCGTGACTCCGGTGTGACCGTGAACGCCCGTCGTGGTGGCGAGATCGTGCAGATCGACGCGGCCCGCATCGTGGTCAAGGTCAACGAGGAAGAGATCGTTGGCGCCACCGACGCAGGCGTGGACATCTACAACCTGGTCAAGTACACCCGTTCGAACCAGAACACCTGCATCAACCAGCGTCCGCTGGTCCAGGTGGGTGACGTCATCGCCCGCGGCGACGTGCTGGCCGACGGTCCGTCCACCGACATCGGCGAACTGGCCCTGGGCCAGAACATGCTGATCGCGTTCATGCCGTGGAACGGCTACAACTTCGAAGACTCCATCCTGCTCTCCGAGCGCGTGGTGGAAGAGGATCGTTACACCACGATCCACATCGAAGAGCTGACCTGCGTCGCGCGTGACACCAAGCTGGGGCCGGAGGAAATCTCCGCCGACATCCCGAACGTCTCCGAGCAGGCGCTGAACCGCCTGGACGAGAGCGGCGTGGTGTACATCGGTGCGGAAGTCCGCGCCGGCGACATCATGGTCGGCAAGGTCACCCCGAAGGGCGAAAGCCAGCTGACCCCGGAAGAGAAGCTGCTGCGCGCGATCTTCGGCGAGAAGGCTTCGGACGTGAAGGACAGCTCGCTGCGCGTTCCGCCGGGCATGGACGGCACCGTCATCGACGTGCAGGTCTTCACCCGCGACGGCATCGAGAAGGACAAGCGCGCCCGCCAGATCGAAGAGTCTGAAATCAAGCGCGTCAAGAAGGACTTCGACGACCAGTTCCGCATCCTGGAAGCCGCCATCTACATGCGTCTGCGTTCGCAGATCGTGGGCAAGGTGGTCAACGGTGGCGCTGGCCTGAAGAAGGGCGACGTCATCAGCGACGCCTTCCTGGACGGCCTGAAGAAGGCTGACTGGTTCGCCCTGCGCATGAAGGACGAGGACGCTTCGGAAGCCATCGAGCGCGCCCAGAAGCAGATCCAGGCGCACGAGAAGGAATTCGAGCGTCGCTTCGCCGACAAGCGCGGCAAGATCACCGCCGGTGACGACCTCGCCCCGGGCGTGCTGAAGATGGTCAAGGTGTTCCTGGCCGTGAAGCGCCGCATCCAGCCGGGCGACAAGATGGCAGGCCGCCACGGCAACAAGGGTGTGGTCTCCAACGTGGTGCCGGTCGAGGACATGCCGTACATGGCCTCGGGCGAAACCGTGGACATCGTGCTGAACCCGCTGGGCGTGCCGTCGCGTATGAACATCGGCCAGATCCTGGAAGTGCATCTGGGCTGGGCTGCCAAGGGCCTGGGCCGCAAGATCCAGGCGATGATGGAAGCCCAGGCGGCGGTTGCCGACCTGCGCAAGTTCCTGGACGACATCTACAACCACGACGACACCAACGTGGCCAACCGTGTCGACCTGTCGCAGTTCAGCGACGAGGAACTGCTGCGTCTGGCCCGTAACCTCACCGACGGCGTGCCGATGGCCACCCCGGTGTTCGACGGCGCCACCGAAGCGGAAATCAAGCGCATGCTGGAACTGGCCGACCTGCCGAGCAGTGGCCAGACCCAGCTGTACGACGGCCGCACCGGTGAAGCGTTCGATCGCCACACCACCGTGGGTTACATGCACTACCTGAAGCTGAATCACCTGGTCGACGACAAGATGCACGCCCGTTCGACCGGTCCGTACTCGCTCGTCACCCAGCAGCCGCTGGGTGGCAAGGCGCAGTTCGGCGGCCAGCGCTTCGGTGAAATGGAAGTCTGGGCGCTGGAAGCCTACGGCGCGGCCTACACCCTGCAGGAAATGCTGACGGTGAAGTCCGATGACGTGCAGGGCCGCAACCAGATGTACAAGAACATCGTCGACGGTGAGCACGAGATGGTCGCGGGCATGCCGGAATCCTTCAACGTGCTCGTGAAGGAAATCCGCTCGCTGGCCATCAACATGGAACTGGAAGACAACTGATCCATGCCGGCGCGGCGGCCTCTGCCGCCGCGCCGCTGGCAGTCAACTGAAAGCCCATCGACACAGCATTCCTCCTTCTGGAGAACACCATGAAAGACCTGCTCAACCTCTTCAACCAGCAGCGCCAGACGCTGGACTTCGACGCGATCAAGATCGCGCTGGCCTCGCCGGACCTGATCCGTTCGTGGTCCTTCGGCGAAGTGAAGAAGCCGGAAACCATCAACTACCGTACCTTCAAGCCGGAGCGTGACGGCCTGTTCTGCGCCGCCATCTTCGGCCCGGTGAAGGACTACGAGTGCCTGTGCGGCAAGTACAAGCGCATGAAGCACCGCGGCGTGGTCTGCGAAAAGTGCGGCACCGAAGTGACCCTGGCCAAGGTGCGTCGTGAGCGCATGGGCCATATCGACCTGGCCTCGCCGGTCGCGCACATCTGGTTCCTGAAGTCGCTGCCGTCGCGCATCGGCCTGATGCTGGACATGACCCTGCGCGACATCGAGCGCGTGCTGTACTTCGAAGCCTACGTGGTGACCGAGCCGGGCCTGACCGCCCTGGAGCGCCGCCAGCTGCTGACCGAAGAACAGTACCTGCAGGCCCGCCAGGAGCACGGTGACGACTTCGACGCCGCGATGGGCGCCGAGGCCGTGTACGAACTGCTGCGCACCATCGACCTGCAGTCGGAAATGACCCGCCTGCGCGAGGAAATCGCCGCTACCGGTTCGGAAACCAAGCTCAAGCGCCTCACCAAGCGCATCAAGCTGATCGAAGCCTTCCTGGAATCGGGCAACCGTCCGGAGTGGATGGTCATGACCGTGCTGCCGGTGCTGCCGCCGGACCTGCGTCCGCTGGTTCCGCTGGATGGCGGCCGCTTCGCGACCTCCGACCTGAACGACCTGTACCGCCGCGTCATCAACCGTAACAACCGCCTGCGCCGCCTGCTCGAACTGAGCGCGCCGGACATCATCGTGCGCAATGAAAAGCGCATGCTGCAGGAATCGGTCGATGCGCTGCTGGACAACGGCCGTCGTGGCCGTGCCATCACCGGCACCAACAAGCGCCCGCTGAAGTCGCTGGCCGACATGATCAAGGGCAAGCAGGGTCGCTTCCGCCAGAACCTGCTGGGCAAGCGCGTCGACTACTCGGGCCGTTCGGTCATCGTGGTCGGTCCGTACCTGCGCCTGCACCAGTGCGGCCTGCCGAAGAAGATGGCGCTTGAGCTGTTCAAGCCGTTCGTCTTCGCCAAGCTGCAGCGTCGTGGCCTGGCCACCACCATCAAGGCCGCCAAGAAGCTGGTCGAGCGCGAAGAAGCCGAAGTCTGGGACATCCTGGAAGAGGTCATCCGCGAGCATCCGGTGATGCTGAACCGTGCGCCGACCCTGCACCGTCTGGGCATCCAGGCGTTCGAGCCGGTGCTGA
Organism: Stenotrophomonas sp. 96582_Sma; assembly: GCF_056480905.1. Taxonomy (NCBI): domain Bacteria; kingdom Pseudomonadati; phylum Pseudomonadota; class Gammaproteobacteria; order Lysobacterales; family Lysobacteraceae; genus Stenotrophomonas; species Stenotrophomonas sp. 96582_Sma. The sequence continues at coordinate 823,034 of NZ_CM151122.1, forward strand.
TCGAAGGCAAGGCCATCCAGCTGCACCCGCTGGTCTGCACCGCGTTCAACGCCGACTTCGACGGTGACCAGATGGCCGTCCACGTGCCGCTCTCGCTGGAAGCCCAGCTGGAAGCGCGTGCGCTGATGATGTCGACCAACAACATCCTGTCGCCGGCCAACGGCGAGCCGATCATCGTGCCGTCGCAGGACGTCGTGCTGGGTCTGTACTACATGACCCGCTCGCTGGAAAACAAGAAGGGCGAGGGCATGGCCTTCGCCAACATCGCCGAAGTGAAGCGTGCCTACGACAACCGCGTGGTGGAACTGCACGCGCGCGTCAAGGTCCGCATCACCGAGGTGGTGACCGACGAAGACGGCGTCAAGCAGAACAAGACCTCGATCGTGGACACCACGATCGGTCGCGCCCTGCTGGCTGAAATCCTGCCGGAAGGTCTGCCGTTCGCGCTGGCCAACACCGAGCTGACCAAGAAGAACATCAGCCGCCTGATCAACTCCAGCTACCGCCAGCTGGGTCTGAAGGACACGGTCGTGTTCGCCGATAAGCTGATGTACACCGGCTTCGCCTACGCGACCCGCGCCGGCGTCTCGATCGGCATCGATGACATGCTGATCCCGGACGAGAAGAAGGGCATCCTCACCGAGGCCGAAGCCGAAGTGCTGGAAATCCAGGAGCAGTACCAGTCGGGCCTGGTCACCGCCGGCGAGCGCTACAACAAGGTGGTCGACATCTGGTCGCGCACCAACGAGCGCATCGCCAAGGCGATGATGGACACCATCGGTACCGAGAAGGTCGTCAATGCCAAGGGTGAGACCATCGACCAGAAGTCGATGAACTCGCTGTACATCATGGCCGACTCCGGTGCGCGTGGTTCGCAGGCGCAGATCCGTCAGCTGGCCGGTATGCGTGGCCTGATGGCGCGTCCGGACGGCTCGATCATCGAGACGCCCATCAAGGCGAACTTCCGTGAAGGCCTGAACGTGCAGGAGTACTTCAACTCCACCCACGGTGCCCGTAAGGGTCTGGCCGATACCGCGCTGAAGACCGCGAACTCGGGTTACCTGACCCGTCGTCTGGTCGACGTCGCGCAGGACGTGGTGATCACCGAGGTGGATTGCGGTACCACCGAAGGCCTGATCATGACCCCGATCGTGGAAGGCGGCGACGTGGTCGAGCCGCTGAAGGATCGCGTGCTGGGTCGCGTGGTTGCCGAGGACGTGTTCCTGCCGGGCAACGACGAAGATCCGATCGTCACCCGCAACACCCTGCTGGACGAAGCCTGGGTCGCCAAGCTGGAAGACGCCGGCGTGCAGAGCATCAAGGTGCGTTCGACGATCTCGTGCGAATCGGCCTTCGGTGTCTGCGGTCGCTGCTACGGCCGCGATCTGGCCCGTGGCCACCTGGTCAACATCGGTGAAGCGGTCGGCGTCATCGCCGCCCAGTCCATCGGTGAGCCGGGTACCCAGCTGACCATGCGTACGTTCCACATCGGTGGTGCGGCGTCGCGAGCTGCTGCGGTCGACAACATCACCGTCAAGACCACCGGCTCGGTCAAGTTCAGCAACCTCAAGTCCGTCGAGCATGCCAATGGCTCGCTGGTGGCAGTGTCGCGCTCGGGCGAAATCTCGGTGCTCGATGCCCACGGCCGTGAGCGTGAGCGCTACAAGCTGCCGTACGGTGCGACCATCACGTCCAAGGACGGTGATGCGATCAAGGCTGGCCAGACCGTGGCCAACTGGGATCCGCATAACCACCCGATCGTGTCGGAAGTGGCCGGTTTCATCCGCTTCATCGACTTCGTCGACGGCATCACCGTCATCGAGAAGACCGACGAGCTGACCGGCCTGGCGTCGCGCGAAATCACCGATCCGAAGCGTCGTGGTACCCAGGCCAAGGACCTGCGCCCGATCGTGCGCATCGTCGACGCCAAGGGCAACGACCTGTCGATCCCGGGCACCGACCTGCCGGCGCAGTACCTGCTGCCGCCGCGCTCGATCGTCAACCTGCAGGACGGCGCTGCCGTCGGCGTGGGTGACGTGGTCGCCAAGATTCCGCAGGAAGCGTCGAAGACCCGCGACATCACCGGTGGTCTGCCGCGCGTGGCCGATCTGTTCGAAGCGCGCAAGCCGAAGGATCCGGCGGTGCTGGCCGAGCGTTCGGGCATCATCAGCTTCGGCAAGGACACCAAGGGCAAGCAGCGCCTGATCATCAAGGACACCGATGGTTCGGAGCACGAAGAGCTGATCCCGAAGTACCGCCAGGTCATCGTGTTCGAAGGCGAGCATGTCACCAAGGGTGAAACCATCGTGGACGGCGAGCCGAGCCCGCAGGACATCCTGCGTCTGCTGGGTGTCGAACCGCTGGCGGCCTACCTGGTGAAGGAAATCCAGGACGTGTACCGCCTGCAGGGCGTGAAGATCAACGACAAGCACATCGAGGTGATCACCCGCCAGATGCTGCGCAAGGTCGAGATCACCGACCAGGGCAGCAGCAAGTTCCTGAACGGCGAACAGGTGGAGCGTCAGCGTGTTATCGAGGAGAATGCGCGCCTGTCGACCCGCAACGAGCTGCCGGCGCACTTCGATCCGGTCCTGCTGGGTATCACCAAGGCCTCGCTGGCGACCGAATCGTTCATCTCGGCCGCGTCGTTCCAGGAAACCACCCGCGTGCTGACCGAAGCGGCCGTCCGCGGCACCTCGGACAACCTGCGTGGCCTGAAGGAAAACGTCATCGTGGGTCGCCTGATTCCGGCCGGTACCGGCCTGGCGTACCACAGCAACCGCCGTCGCGGTGCTTCCGGTCTCACCGAGTCGGAAATGCAGACCCTGGCCGGCACCCCGGCTGCGGTCGAGGCACCGGTGGTTGAAGCCGAAGCTGAACAGGCCTCGGGCGAAGAATGAGGTATCCGGTCCGGCCGCAGGGCCGGACCACCCCATCGGTCCATCGATGGGATAGGGAAAGGGCAGGGGAGATCGTCCGCGATCGACTCGGCCAACCTGAACGGGGTACATGGAGGCCCCCCAGTAACGTTCCGGGATCAGGAACGGGCTTGACAGGAGGCGTTTGACTGCTTTCCTGGCAGGTTGCTACAATCGTCTGTCTCAGCAGGCCAGAATTTTGGCCTGCTTTAACATTTCCGCATCTCTGGTCGGATTTTCCGGCCACCAATCAGAAGAACCTACTGATGGCGACGATCAACCAGCTGGTCCGCAAGCCGCGGCAAGCGACCACCTACAAGAGTGCCTCGCCGGCGCTCGACAAGTGCCCGCAGCGCCGTGGCGTCTGCACCCGTGTCTACACCACCACTCCGAAGAAGCCGAACTCGGCTCTGCGCAAGGTTGCCAAGGTCCGCCTGACCAACCAGGAAGAAGTGATTTCCTACATCGGTGGTGAAGGCCACAACCTGCAGGAGCACTCCGTGGTCCTGATCCGCGGCGGTCGCGTCAAGGACCTGCCGGGTGTGCGTTACCACACCGTTCGTGGCTCGCTCGACGCCGCCGGCGTTGCCAAGCGTCGCCAGGCCCGTTCCAAGTACGGCGCCAAGCGTCCGAAGGCATAAGGAGAGAGCACTATGTCGCGTAAGGGTAATACTCCGCAGCGTTCCGTCCTGCCCGATCCGAAGCACGGAAGCGAAACCATCGCCCGCTTCATCAACATGGTCATGCAGAGCGGCAAGAAGTCCGTCGCCGAAAAGATCGTGTACGGCGCCATGGACGTGATCACCGAGAAGAACAGCAGCGCCAACGCCATTGAACTGGTGCAGAAGGCTCTGGACAACGTCGCTCCGGCGGTCGAAGTCAAGTCGCGTCGCGTCGGTGGTGCCACCTACCAGGTGCCGGTCGAAGTGCGTTCGTCGCGCAAGATGGCCCTGGCCATGCGCTGGCTGATCGACTCCGCGCGCAAGCGTGGTGAGAACACCATGCCGAAGAAGCTGGCTGCTGAACTGATCGACGCCTCGGAAAACCGTGGCGGCGCCATCAAGAAGCGCGAAGAAACCCACCGCATGGCCGAAGCCAACAAGGCATTCGCCCACTACCGCTGGTGAGTTTGACGGCCTTGTAAAACAGGCAGGGCAGCACCACTTCGGTGCGTGCTGCCTCGCGGTCCCAGAAGGACTGCGCCAATCCGAAGGCCGCCGAAAGGCGGCGTTCGGCCATCCGAAATCCAAGAAATCTGAGAGGCTCCCGTGGCCCGTTCCACTCCCATCGAGCGTTACCGTAACTTCGGCATCATGGCTCACATCGATGCCGGCAAGACCACCACGTCCGAGCGCATCCTGTTCTACACCGGCAAGAGCCACAAGATCGGTGAAGTGCACGACGGCGCCGCCACCATGGACTGGATGGAGCAGGAGCAGGAGCGTGGCATCACGATCCAGTCCGCTGCCACCACCGCGTTCTGGAAGGGCATGGACAAGTCCCTGCCGGAGCACCGCTTCAACATCATCGACACCCCCGGGCACGTCGACTTCACCATCGAAGTGGAGCGCTCGCTGCGCGTGCTCGACGGTGCCGTCTTCGTCCTGTGCGCCGTCGGTGGCGTGCAGCCGCAGTCGGAAACCGTGTGGCGCCAGGCCAACAAGTACCACGTGCCGCGCATCGCGTTCGTCAACAAGATGGACCGCACCGGTGCCAACTTCCAGAAGGTCGTCGGCCAGCTGAAGGCCAAGCTGGGCGCGGTTGCCGTGCCGATGCAGCTGCCGATCGGCGCTGAAGACAACTTCAAGGGCGTTGTCGACCTGCTGAAGATGAAGGCCATCCATTGGGATGAGGCTTCGCAGGGCATGAAGTTCGAATACGGTGAAATCCCGGCCGATCTGCAGGGCCCGGCTGAAGAGGCTCGCCAGTTCATGGTCGAGACCGCTGCCGAAGCCAGCGAAGAGCTGATGGAAAAGTACCTGGGCGGCGAAGAGCTGGCCGAGGCTGAAATCATCAACGCGCTGCGTACCCGCACCCTGGCCACCGAGATCGTGCCGATGTACTGCGGCTCGGCCTTCAAGAACAAGGGCGTGCAGGCCATGCTGGACGGCGTGATCCAGCTGCTGCCGTCGCCGGTCGACGTGCCGGACGTGAAGGGCGTGGACGTTGACGACGACACCGTCGAAATGACCCGCAAGTCGGACGACAAGGCTCCGTTCTCGTCGCTGGCCTTCAAGATCATCACCGACCCGTTCGTCGGCGCGCTGACCTTCTTCCGTGTCTACTCGGGCACCCTGAACGGTGGCGACACCGTGCTGAACTCGGTGAAGGGCAAGAAGGAGCGCATCGGCCGCATCCTGCAGATGCACTCGAACAACCGCGAGGAAATCAAGGAAGTTCTGGCCGGTGACATCGCCGCTGCCGTGGGCCTGAAGGACACCACCACCGGTGACACCCTGTGCGCCGTGGACGCCCCGATCATCCTGGAGCGCATGACGTTCCCGGAGCCGGTGATCTCGATGGCCGTCGAGCCGAAGACCAAGTCGGACCAGGAAAAGATGGGTCTGGCCCTGGGCCGTCTGGCGCAGGAAGATCCGTCGTTCCGCGTCAAGACCGACGAAGAATCCGGCCAGACCATCATCTCGGGCATGGGCGAGCTGCACCTGGACATCATCGTCGACCGCCTGAAGCGCGAGTTCAACGTTGAAGCCAACGTCGGCGCGCCGCAGGTGGCCTACCGCGAAACCATCACCCTGGCCGACGTCAAGTCGGACTACAAGCACGCCAAGCAGTCCGGTGGTAAGGGTCAGTACGGTCACGTCGTGATCGAACTGTCGCCGATCACCGCTGCCGACCGTGCCGATCCGAAGCTGGCTCCGGCCATCAAGGACGACTTCCTGTTCATCAACGACATCACCGGCGGCGTGATCCCGAAGGAATTCATTCCGTCGGTTGAAAAGGGCCTGCGCGAAACCATCACCAGCGGTCCGCTGGCTGGCTTCCCGGTCGTGGACGTCAAGGTGAAGCTGGTGTTCGGTTCGTACCACGACGTCGACTCCTCGGAAATGGCGTTCAAGCTGGCTTCGTCGATGGCCTTCAAGCAGGGCTTCGCCAAGGCCAAGCCGGTGCTGCTGGAGCCGATCATGAAGGTCGAGATCGTGACCCCGGAGGATTACCAGGGTGACGTGATGGGCGACGTCAGCCGTCGTCGCGGCGTGCTGCAGGGTTCCGACACCACCGGTGACGGCTCCGCTTCGATCATCAACGCGATGATCCCGCTGGGTGAAATGTTCGGCTACGCCACTGCGCTGCGTTCGCAGACCCAGGGCCGCGCCACCTTCACCATGGAATTCGATCACTACGAGCCGGCTCCGACCAACATCGCCGAAGCCGTCATGAAGAAGGGCTGAGCCTCGCTCAGCCTCTCTTGAAACCACTTACGAACAATCAAGGTATAGAACAATGGCAAAGGGTAAGTTCGAGCGCACCAAGCCGCACGTCAACGTCGGCACCATCGGTCACGTCGATCACGGCAAGACCACGCTGACCGCTGCACTGACCAAGATCGGTGCCGAGCGCTTCGGTGGCGAGTTCAAGGATTACTCCTCGATCGACGCCGCGCCGGAAGAAAAGGCGCGTGGTATCACGATCTCGACCGCGCACGTCGAATACGAATCCCCGGTCCGTCACTACGCCCACGTCGATTGCCCGGGCCACGCTGACTACGTCAAGAACATGATCACCGGTGCCGCCCAGATGGACGGCGCGATCCTGGTGTGCTCGGCCGCTGACGGCCCGATGCCGCAGACCCGCGAGCACATCCTGCTGTCGCGTCAGGTCGGCGTGCCGTACATCGTCGTGTTCCTGAACAAGGCCGACATGGTTGACGACGCCGAGCTGCTCGAGCTGGTCGAAATGGAAGTGCGCGAGCTGCTGAGCAAGTACGACTTCCCGGGCGACGACACCCCGATCATCGCCGGTTCGGCCCGTCTGGCGCTGGAAGGCGACCAGAGCGACATCGGCGTGCCGGCCATCCTGAAGCTGGTCGATGCCCTGGACAGCTGGATTCCGGAGCCGGAGCGCGCTATCGACAAGCCGTTCCTGATGCCGGTGGAAGACGTGTTCTCGATCTCGGGCCGCGGCACCGTGGTGACCGGTCGTATCGAGCGCGGCGTGATCAAGGTTGGCGACGAAATCGAAATCGTCGGCATCCGTCCGGTGCAGAAGACCACCGTGACCGGCGTTGAAATGTTCCGCAAGCTGCTGGACCAGGGTCAGGCAGGCGACAACGCTGGCCTGCTGCTGCGCGGCACCAAGCGTGACGACGTCGAGCGTGGCCAGGTTCTGGCCAAGCCGGGTTCGATCAAGCCGCACACCAAGTTCGAAGGCGAAGTCTACGTCCTGTCGAAGGACGAGGGCGGCCGTCACACCCCGTTCTTCAACGGCTACCGTCCGCAGTTCTACTTCCGCACCACCGACATCACCGGCGCAGCTGCTCTGCCGGAAGGCGTCGAAATGGTGATGCCGGGTGACAACGTCAAGATGGTCGTCACCCTGATCAACCCGGTGGCAATGGACGAAGGCCTGCGCTTCGCCATCCGCGAAGGCGGCCGTACCGTCGGCGCCGGCGTGGTCTCGAAGATCATCGAGTAATCTGGTAGTATCTGCGCCCCGATGTTGCCTGGGTAGGGCATCGGGGCGTATCAAATGGGAAAGCAGGCACAGGATGTGCCTTGTGTTCCCCGGACCAGGAAGGGTCAATGCCATTCAGGCGGCGTCAACAGGCGACTGTTGACAGCTGCCTTGCGTGCCATTATGCTTCTACGTCTGGGCAGGCCGGGTAACTGGTCTGCCTACGTTTTTGAGGTCTATGGAGTGACCTTGGCGGCCTGCAGGACTGTGGGTCGTCCGTATTCAGGAATTTCATGGGACAAAGCAACCCAGAGGCTTTGTCTGTCGCTCTTTTAACGAAGGAACCTACCGCCATGGCGGACCAAAAGATCCGGATCCGGCTGAAAGCGTTCGATCATCGTCTGATCGACCGTTCGGCCAGCGAGATCGTTGAAACGGCAAAGCGGACCGGCGCGCAAGTGCGTGGCCCGATCCCGCTGCCGACCAAGATCGAGCGTTACACCGTTCTCGTTTCCCCGCACGTCGACAAGGACGCGCGTGACCAGTACGAGACCCGCACGCACAAGCGCGTGCTCGATATCGTTGACCCGAATGACAAGACCGTGGACGCGCTGATGAAGCTCGAACTGGCTGCCGGCGTCGACGTTCAGATCAAGCTGACCTGAGGACTACGACCATGACGAAGAAGTATTCGTTGGGCTTCGTGGGCCGCAAGGCTGGCATGAGCCGCGTGTTCACTGAAGATGGCCGCTCCATCCCGGTGACCCTGATCGAAGCAACCCCGAACCGCATCGCGCAGATCAAGACCGTCGAAACCGACGGCTACAGCGCCGTGCAGGTGACCGTCGGCGCGCGTCGCGCTGCCCTGGTCAACAAGCCGGAAGCCGGCCACTTCGCCAAGGCGAAGGTGGAAGCGGGTCGTGGCCTGTGGGAATTCCGCGTTGAAGACGCGCAGCTCGGCGATTTCGCCGTTGGCGGCGAAGTCAAGGCGGACATCTTCGAAGTCGGCCAGATCGTCGACGTCCAGGGTGTCACCAAGGGTAAGGGCTTCCAGGGCACCATCAAGCGCCACAACTTCCGTATGGGCGATGCAACCCACGGTAACTCGCTGTCGCATCGCGCGCCGGGTTCGCTGGGTCAGCGCCAGACCCCGGGTCGCGTTTTCCCGGGCAAGAAGATGTCGGGCCACATGGGCGCGGTGCAGCAGAGCACCCAGAACCTGGAAGTGGTCAAGGTCGACGTCGAGCGCGGTCTGATCGCCGTTCGCGGCGCCGTTCCGGGCGCGGCGGGTGGCGACGTGATCGTCCGTCCGGCGAGCAAGGCATAAGGAGAGATGACGATGGAACTCGTTATCACGGGTAGCAACAACAAGGTCTCGGTCTCCGACGCCGTGTTCGGTCGCGATTTCAGCGAAGATCTGGTCCACCAGGTCGTCGTTGCCTACCGCAACGCCGGTCGCGCCGGCACCAAGGCACAGAAGACTCGCTCCGAAGTGGCTGGTACCACCAAGAAGTCGAAGAAGCAGAAGGGCGGCGGCGCGCGTCATGGCGCACTGACGGCTCCGATCTTCGTCGGCGGCGGTGTCACCTTCGCGGCCAAGCCGCGCAGCTTCGAGCAGAAGGTCAATCGTAAGCAGTACCGTGCCGCCATGTGCGCGATCCTGTCCGAGCTGAACCGTCAGGGCCGTCTGACCATCGTGGAGTCCTTCGACGTCGAAGTGACCAACACGAAGGGTCTGATCGCCAAGCTGGCCGGCCTGGAAGTGGGCAAGCGCCCGCTGATCGTCACCGAAGAAGCGTCCGAGCACCTGTACCTGTCCGCCCGCAATCTGCCGTACGTGCAGGTGCGTGACGTCCAGGGTCTGGATCCGGTCTCGCTGGTGGGTGCCGACACGGTCGTCATCACCGCTGACGCGGTCAAGAAGGTCGAGGAGTGGCTGGCATGAACAGCAACGAAAAAATCTTCAGCGTGCTGCGTGCCCCGCGTGTCTCCGAAAAGACCGCGCGCCTGCAGGAACTCTCCAACCAGTATGTCTTCGAAGTTTCGAACGAAGCCACCAAGGCCGATGTAAAGGCCGCGGTTGAGCAGCTGTTCGACGTCAAGGTCGAAGCCGTCAACGTGGTCAACGTCAAGGGCAAGAACAAGTCCTTCCGTAACCGTGCTGGCCGCCGCGGCGATTGGCGCAAGGCGTACGTTCGCCTGGCCGATGGCCAGTCGATCGATGTAACGGCCAAGGCCTGAGGTACATCCCATGCCATTGATGAAATTCAAGCCCACTTCCCCCGGCCGCCGTTCGGCCGTGCGCGTGGTCACTCCCGACCTGCACAAGGGTGCTCCGCACGCTGCGCTGGTCGAGTCGCAGAGCCGCTCGGGTGGTCGTAACCACCATGGCCGCATCACCGTGCGTCACGTCGGTGGTGGTGCCAAGCAGCACTACCGCATCATCGACTTCAAGCGCAACAAGCTGGGCATCCCGGCGCGCGTGGAACGCATCGAATACGATCCGAACCGCACCGCGCACATCGCTCTGCTGTGCTACGTCGACGGTGAGCGTCGCTACATCATCGCCCCGAAGGGCCTGAAGGCTGGTGATCAGGTGATCGCTGGTTCGGATGCTCCGATCAAGGCTGGCAACACCCTGCCGCTGCGCAACATCCCGGTCGGCACCACCATCCACTGCATCGAACTGAAGCCGGGCAAGGGCGCTCAGATCGCTCGCGCCGCTGGTGCGGCCGTGCAGCTGGTGGCTCGCGAAGGCATCTACGCCACCCTGCGCCTGCGCTCGGGTGAAATGCGTAAGGTTCCGGTCGAGTGCTGCGCCACCATCGGCGAAGTCGGCAACGACGAGCACAGCCTGGAAAAGCTGGGCAAGGCCGGTGCCAAGCGTTGGCGCGGCGTCCGCCCGACCGTTCGTGGTGCTGCCATGAACCCGGTTGACCACCCGCACGGTGGTGGTGAGGCGAAGGCCGGCCAGGGTAATCCGCATCCGGTCACCCCGTGGGGTGTCCCGACCAAGGGTTACAAGACGCGCCATAACAAGCGCACTCAGCAGTTCATCGTCCGCGATCGTAGGGGCTAATCGACCATGGCACGTTCACTCAAGAAGGGCCCGTTCGTCGATCACCACCTCGTCAAGAAGGTGGAGGCCGCTGCGGGCAGCAAGAAGCCGATCAAGACCTGGTCGCGCCGTTCGATGATCCTGCCTGACATGGTAGGCGTCACCATTGCCGTGCATAACGGCAAGAACCACATCCCGGTTCTCGTCAACGAGAACATGGTCGGCCACAAGCTCGGCGAATTTGCCATCACCCGGACCTTCAAGGGTCACGGTGGTGACAAGAAGTCGGGCAAGTAAGGAGAGATGACAATGGAAGCGAAAGCCATCCTGCGCACTGCGCGCATCTCCCCGCAGAAGGCTCGTCTGGTCGCTGACCAGGTGCGCGGTCTGCCGGCCGAGCGTGCGGTCAACCTGCTGAAGTTCTCGGACAAGAAGGCTGCCCACCTGATCAAGAAGGTGGTGGAGTCGGCAATTGCCAACGCCGAGAACAACCAGGGCGCCGACGTCGACGAGCTGAAGGTTCAGACCATCATGGTTGATGAAGGTCCGACCCTGAAGCGTTTCATGGCGCGGGCGAAAGGCCGCGGTACCCGCATCCTCAAGCGCACCAGCCACATCACTGTGGTTGTGGGCGCCGCCAAGTAAGCGGATAAGGAAAAGACCATGGGTCATAAAGTTCATCCGATTGGTATCCGCCTCGGCATTTCCAAGGACTGGAACTCCAAGTGGTACGCCAACAAGGCCGAGTTCGCTGGTTACCTGGCAGCCGACCTGAAAGTGCGCGAAATGCTGCGCAAGAAGCTGGCTCAGGCCGGCATCAGCAAGATCCTGATCGAGCGTCCGGCCAAGACCGCTCGCGTGACGATCCACACCGCCCGTCCGGGCGTGGTGATCGGCAAGCGCGGTGAGGACATCGAGAAGCTGCGCAAGGAAGTGAGCGAGATGATGGGCGTCCCGGCGCACATCAACGTCACCGAAGTGCGCAAGCCGGAACTGGACGCGCAGCTCGTTGCCGAGTCGATCGCCCAGCAGCTGGAGCGTCGCATCATGTTCCGCCGTGCAATGAAGCGCTCGGTCGGCAACGCGATGCGTCTGGGTGCCCTGGGCATCAAGGTCAACGTCGGTGGCCGCCTCAACGGTGCAGAAATCGCCCGTTCGGAGTGGTACCGCGAAGGCCGCGTGCCGCTGCACACCCTGCGTGCCGACATCGACTATGGCTTCGCTGAAGCCAAGACGACCTACGGCATCATCGGCATCAAGGTCTGGATCTACAAGGGCGAGGTCTTCGATTTCTCCCAGGTTGGCCAGGAAAAGCAGGACGACACCCCGTCGCGCAACGATCGTCACGATCGCGGCGACCGTGGTGACCGTCAGCGCCCGGCCCGTGAAGCGAGGTAACGACAATGTTGCAACCCAAGCGAACCAAGTACCGCAAGGTACACAAGGGCCGTAACGATGGCCTGAGCTGGAGCGCCAACGCTGTCAGCTTCGGCGAATACGGCCTGAAGGCAACCGCACACGGTCAGCTGACCGCGCGTCAGATCGAAGCGGCCCGCCGCTCGATCAGCCGCTACGTCAAGCGCGGCGGCAAGATGTGGATCCGCGTGTTCCCCGACAAGCCCATCACCAAGAAGCCCATCGAAGTCCGAATGGGTTCTGGTAAGGGCAACGTGGAATACTGGGTGGCCCAGATCCAGCCCGGCCGCATGATCTATGAAATCGAGGGTGTTTCCGAGGAAGTGGCTCGCGAGGCGTTCCGCCTGGCCGCCGCCAAGCTCTCGGTCACCACCACTTTCGTGACCCGTACGGTGCGCTGATGGATATCAAAACTCTCCGTGAAAAGTCGGCTGACGAACTCAAGGCCCACCTGATCGACCTGCGTAAGGAACAGTTCTCTGTCCGTATGCAGCAGGTCACCGGCCAGCTGCCGAAGACCCACGACATTCGCCGGGTCCGTCGCGAGATTGCTCGCGTCAAGACCCTGCTCGGCAGCACGAAGTAAGGATGGCCGCTATGAGCGACAATACTGAAAAGAAGACGCTGCGCACGGTCGAAGGCCGTGTCGTCAGCAACAAGATGGACAAGACGGTTACCGTCCTGGTTGAGCGTCAGGTCAAGCACGCGCTGTACGGCAAGTACATCAAGCGCTCGACGAAGCTGCACGCCCACGATGCCGACAACGCCTGCAAGGAAGGCGATGTCGTCCGCGTGACCGAGATTGCTCCGATGTCCAAGACCAAGAACTGGCGCGTGGTGGAAGTCATCACGCGCGCGGCTGAATAAGGAGCTGAATCATGATCCAGATGCAGAGCTACCTTGACGTCGCGGACAATTCGGGTGCCAAGCAGGTGATGTGCTTCAAGGTGCTGGGTGGTTCCAAGCGCCGTTACGCCGGCATCGGCGACATCATCAAGGTCACCGTGAAGGATGCGATTCCGCGCGGCAAGGTCAAGAAGGGTGAAGTGTATGACGCCGTCGTGGTGCGTACCCGCAAGGGTGTGCGTCGCGCCGACGGCTCGCTGATCCGCTTCGACGGCAACGCTGCCGTTCTGCTGAACAGCAAGCAGGAGCCGATCGGTACCCGTATCTTCGGGCCGGTGACCCGTGAACTTCGTTCGGAGAAGTTCATGAAGATCGTCTCGCTCGCTCCCGAAGTGCTGTGAGCGACAGGAGATAATCATGGCTAACCGTATCAAGAAGGGCGACCAGGTTGTCGTCAACGCTGGCAAGGACAAGGGCAAGCAGGGCGAAGTCGTCCGCGTCGACGGCGACCGTGTGGTCGTCGCCAACGTGAACATCGTCAAGCGCCACACCAAGCCGAACCCGCAGGCAGGTGTTGCCGGCGGCGTGGTCGAGCGCGAAGCTTCGATCCATATCTCCAACGTGAATGTTCTGAACCCGGCTTCGGGCAAGGGCGAACGCGTTGGCTTCAAGGTGCTGGAGGATGGACGCAAACTGCGTGTGTTCCGCTCCAGCGGTGAGGCGCTCGACGCCTGAGGAATGAGAAGATGAGTTCCCGTCTCGAAAAGTTCTACAAGGACGAAGTGGTGCCGGCGCTGATGAAGCAGTTCGGCTACACCAATCCGATGGAAGTGCCGAAGCTGGTCAAGGTCACCCTGAACATGGGTGTCGGCGAAGCGGCCACCAACAAGAAGATCCTGGAAAACGCCGTCGGCGACATGACCAAGATTTCCGGCCAGAAGCCGGTTGTCACCAAGTCGCGTGTGTCGGTTGCGTCGTTCAAGATCCGCGATGGTTGGCCGATCGGCTGCAAGACCACGCTGCGTCGCCACAAGATGTACGAGTTCCTGGATCGCCTGATCAACATCTCGCTGCCGCGCGTGCGCGACTTCCGTGGTGTTTCCGGTCGTTCCTTCGACGGCCGCGGCAACTTCAACATGGGTGTGAAGGAGCAGATCATCTTCCCGGAAATCGACTTCGACGCCGTCGACGCGATCCGCGGTATGGATATCGCCATCACCACCACTGCGAAGACCGACGCGGAAGCGAAGGCGCTGCTGGCAGCGTTCAAGTTCCCGTTCCGTAACTGATCTGTCGAGGAAACCGAAATGGCAAAGACCTCCATGGTCAACCGCGACATCAAGCGGGAAAAGCTGGCAAAGAAGTACGCTGAAAAGCGTGCAGCTCTGAAGAAGATCGTGTCCTCCGTGGACGCGACCTACGAAGAGAAGATCGACGCCGCAACCAAGCTGGCCAAGCTGCCGCGCGATTCGTCGCCGAGCCGCCAGCGCAACCGTTGCGAGCTGTCGGGTCGTCCGCGTGGCGTCTACAGCAAGTTCGGCCTGGGCCGTAACAAGCTGCGTGAAGCCACCATGCGTGGCGACGTCCCGGGTCTGCGCAAGGCCAGCTGGTAATCCCAGCCGGCCCTGCGATCAGGCGCCCCTTCGGGGGTGCCTGAACCGGGCAGGGGAGGCATTCAGCTTTCCCGACGCAAAAAAACCGAAGAGCCCGGCGCAAGCCGGGCTCTTTTGGCGTATACTCCCGCGTCTTGCCCTGTGCAAACGGGGTTGTAGGAGTGGGCCCTTGGCCCGCTGCATCAAGGGACCTGGCCCGTTTCCAGGAGACAACAGATTTTCGCGAAAGCGGATATCGGTGCACTCAAAGGTACTCATATGAGCATGACTGATCCCATCGCCGACCTGCTGGTCCGCATCAAGAATGCGGCCGCGGTTGGCAAGCAGACGGTGAAAGCCCCGTCGTCCAAGATCAAGGTTGCGATCGCCCAGGTCCTGAAGGACGAGGGTTACATCACCGACCTGCGCGTGACCCAGCTGGAAAACAACAAGTCCGAGCTGGAAATCGTGCTGAAGTATTTCGAAGGCAAGCCGGTCATCGCGACCCTGAAGCGCTTCTCGCGTTCGGGCCTGCGCCAGTACCGCGGCAAGAGCGAGCTGCCGAAGGTCATGAACGGCCTGGGTATCTCCATCATTTCCACCTCCAAGGGCATCATGACTGATGCGCAGGCGCGCCAGCTGGGCGTCGGCGGCGAAGTCCTGTGCTTCGTGGCCTAAGGCGAAAGGAGTAGAACTATGTCCCGCGTAGCCAAGAAGCCGATCGACCTGGGTAAGGTTGAACTGAACGTCCAGTCGGACAGCGTCACCGCCAAGGGCCCGAAGGGTTCCCTGTCGCTGGCCAAGCCGGCCGGTATTGCCATCAACGTCGACAACGGCGTTGCCACCCTGAGCACCGAGAACGCCGAGCTGGTCGCACTGACCGGTACCGTGCGTGCGATCCTGGCCAACATGGTCAAGGGCGTGTCCGAAGGCTTCGAGCGCAAGCTGGAGCTGGTCGGCGTGGGTTACCGCGCTGCCATGCAGGGCAAGGACCTGAGCCTGTCGCTGGGCTTCTCGCACCCGGTCGTGTTCGTGGCGCCGGAAGGCATCACCATCACCACCCCGACCCAGACCGAGATCCTGGTCCAGGGCGCTGACAAGCAGGTCGTCGGTGAAGTTGCCGCCAAGATCCGTGCGTTCCGCAAGCCGGAGCCGTACAAGGGCAAGGGCGTGAAGTACTCCGACGAAGTCATCATCCGTAAGGAAGCCAAGAAGGCGTAAGTGCGAGTCCCTCGCAAGAGCCCGCACATCCTTGTGCGGACTCCTCAGGGAAAAGCCCAACCTTCAGCTTTCAAGGAATAATCAAAATGAACAAGAACATCGCCCGCCTGCGTCGCGCCAAGTCGACCCGCGCCCACATCCGTGAGCTCGGCGTCGCCCGCCTGTCGGTGCTGCGCACCGGCCAGCACCTGTACGCCCAGGTCTTCACCGCCGACGGTTCCAAGGTGCTGGCTGCTGCCAACACCACCCAGACCGACGTCATGGAAGGCCTGAAGAACGGCAAGAACGCCGACGCCGCCGCCAAGGTCGGCCGTATCGTCGCTGAGCGCGCCAAGGCCGCCGGCGTCGAGAAGGTTGCCTTCGATCGTTCGGGCTACCGCTACCACGGCCGCATCAAGGCCCTGGCAGAAGCCGCCCGCGAAGCCGGCCTGCAGTTCTAAGGGATAAGGGCAGGGGACCTGTGGTCTCCTGCCCGCCTGCTCGCCCGCCTGAGTGAGGCTGGACGGCGCCACTCTTCTGCAGTGGCCCACCGGAACAACGCGACATTCCACAACCATAAGCGGCCCCGAGCCGTACATACCCAAACTACCAAGGAATCAAAATGGCAGAAGAGCGTCAGCAGCGGGGTCGCGATCGCGACCGTAACCGCGAAGAGAAAGTCGATGACGGCATGATCGAAAAGCTGGTCGCGGTCAACCGCGTCAGCAAGACCGTCAAGGGTGGCCGCCAGTTCACCTTCACCGCCCTGACCGTGGTCGGCGACGGCGAAGGCAAGGTCGGTTTCGGCTATGGCAAGGCCCGCGAAGTGCCGGTCGCCATCCAGAAGTCGATGGAACAGGCCCGCAAGAACCTGGTCAGCGTTGACCTGAACAACGGCACCCTGTGGCACACCATCAAGGATGGTCACGGCGCAGCCCGCGTGTTCATGCAGCCGGCTTCGGAAGGTACCGGCGTCATCGCCGGCGGTGCCATGCGCGCCGTGCTGGAAGCCGTTGGCGTGAAGAACGTGCTGGCCAAGGCCACCGGTTCGCGCAACCCGATCAACCTGGTGCGTGCCACCGTGAAGGGCCTGTCTGCTGCGCAGTCGCCGGCTCGCATCGCGGCCAAGCGCGGCAAGAAGGTGGAGGAACTCAACCATGGCTAATGAGTCCAACAAGACTGTGAAGGTGCGCCTGGTGCGCGGCCTGCGTGGTGCTCAGTCGCGTCACCGCCTGTCGGTGCGTGCTCTGGGTCTGAACAAGCTCAACGATGTGCGTGAACTGAAGGACAGCCCGCAGGTTCGCGGTCTGATCAACACCGTTCACTACCTCGTCAAGGTTGAGGAGTAATCGATCATGACTCTGCGTCTCAATGAACTGAGCCCGGCACCGGGCGCCCGCACCGAGCGCACCCGCGTCGGTCGCGGTATCGGCTCGGGCCTGGGCAAGACTGCCGGCCGCGGCCACAAGGGTTCGTTCGCCCGTAAGGGTGGCGGCAAGATCAAGGCTGGCTTCGAAGGCGGCCAGACCCCCATGCAGCGTCGTCTGCCGAAGATCGGCTTCCGTTCGCCGATCGCCAAGGACACCGCTGAAGTGCTGCTGTACGCGCTGGACAAGCTGCCGGCCGGTGAGATCGACTTCGCCGCCCTGCGTGCTGCCAAGCTGGTCCCGAGCACTGCAAAGAAGGCCAAGGTCGTCGTCAAGGGCGAAGTGACCAAGGCGTTCACCCTGAAGGGTATCGCTGCCACGGCTGGTGCCAAGGCTGCGATCGAAGCTGCCGGCGGCAGCGTAACGGAGTAAGAAAATCATGGCGCAAGCTGGCATCGGTAACCTCGCGGGCGGAATGGGCAAGTTCACTGAACTTCGCCAACGTTTGCTGTTCGTCGTCGGGGCTTTGATCGTCTATCGCATCGGCTGCTACGTGCCGGTGCCGGGCGTCAATCCCGATGCCATGCTTGCCATGATGCAACAGCAGGGCGGCGGCATCGTGGACATGTTCAACATGTTCTCGGGCGGCGCCCTGCACCGTTTCAGCATCTTCGCGCTGAACGTGATGCCATACATTTCGGCATCGATCGTGATGCAGCTGGCCGTGCATATCTTCCCCGCCCTGAAGGCGATGCAGAAGGAAGGTGAGTCCGGCCGCCGCAAGATCACCCAGTATTCGCGCATCGGCGCCGTGCTGCTGGCAGTGGTGCAGGGCGGCTCGATCGCACTGGCCCTGCAGGGCCAGGTCTCGCCGTCGGGCGCTCCGGTCGTGTACGCACCGGGCATGGGCTTCGTGCTCACCGCCGTGGTCGCGCTGACCGCCGGCACCATGTTCCTGATGTGGGTCGGTGAGCAGGTCACCGAACGCGGCATCGGCAACGGCGTGTCGCTGATCATCTTCGCCGGTATCGTCGCTGGCCTGCCGGGTGCGATCATCCACACCTTCGACGCCTACCGCGACGGCAACATCCAGTTCATCCAGCTGCTGCTGATCGCCATCGTCGTGCTCGCCTTCACCTTCTTCGTGGTGTTCGTCGAGCGTGGCCAGCGCCGGATCACGGTCAACTACGCGCGCCGCCAGGGCGGTCGCAACGCGTACATGAACCAGACCTCGTTCCTGCCGCTGAAGCTCAACATGGCCGGCGTCATCCCGGCGATCTTCGCCTCGAGCCTGCTGGCCTTCCCGGCCACCCTGGCCATGTGGTCCGGCCAGGCTGCCAACCAGAGCAGCTTCGGCCAGGTCCTGCAGAAGGTCGCCAACGCGCTCGGCCCGGGCGAGCCGCTGCACATGATCGTGTTCGCTGCGCTGATCACCGGTTTCGCGTTCTTCTATACCGCGCTGGTGTTCAACTCGCAGGAAACCGCCGACAACCTGAAGAAGTCGGGCGCGCTGATTCCGGGCATCCGTCCGGGCAAGGCAACCGCCGACTACATCGACGGCGTGCTGACCCGCCTGACCGCAGCCGGCTCGGCCTACCTGGTGATCGTCTGCCTGCTGCCGGAACTGATGCGCACGCAGCTGAACGCCTCGTTCTACTTCGGTGGTACTTCGCTGCTGATCGTGGTGGTGGTGGTGATGGACTTCATCGCCCAGGTGCAGGCGCACCTGATGTCCCACCAGTACGAGAGCCTGCTGAAGAAGGCCAACCTGAAGGGCGGCAACCGCGGCGGTTTTGCCCGCGGCTGATTGGCCTGTTATACTTTCGTCTTCCTGACGTGATGGTCCCTCCGCTTCGCGGACTCCGGCCACACAAACGAAGGGCGGCCCCCGCAGCGGTTCCGGGTGGGGGTGTGATGAGGTGGTCCCGCGCTGGAGTAGCGCGGGCGGCTCCGGGGGAAACCCCAGGTCCAACCCCATCCGGCGCCGGAGCCTGGGCACACTCCCCAGGCCGGGTTCATGAAACCAATGGTTTCACGGGCTTCCATGTAAACCGGAACCTTGTTAGTATCGCTAGTTCACTTTTTTGATCCATCCTGCCGGATTGGCGTGCCCGAGGCGCGCTGTCGGCCATCACTCAGCTGGAGAACCGCGTCATGGCGCGTATTGCAGGCGTCAACCTGCCAGCCCAGAAGCACGTCTGGGTCGGGTTGCAAAGCATTTACGGCATCGGCCGTACCCGTTCGAAGAAGGTCTGCGAAGTCGCAGGCGTTGCTTCGACCACCAAGATCCGCGATCTGTCGGAGCCGGAAATCGAGCGCCTGCGCGCCGAAGTCGGCAAGTACATCGTGGAAGGCGATCTGCGCCGTGAGATCGGCATCGCGATCAAGCGCCTGATGGACCTGGGCTGCTACCGCGGCCTGCGTCACCGTCGTGGCCTCCCGCTGCGTGGCCAGCGCACCCGTACCAACGCCCGCACCCGCAAGGGTCCGCGCAAGGCGATCAAGAAGTAAGGGACTGAGAAATGGCTAAGCCCGCTGCTAAGACCAAGAAGAAGATCAAGCGCGTCGTCACCGACGGCGTTGCCCACGTCCACGCTTCGTTCAACAACACCATCGTCACCATCACCGACCGCCAGGGCAACGCTCTGTCGTGGGCGACCTCCGGTGGCGCTGGCTTCCGCGGTTCGCGCAAGTCGACCCCGTTCGCTGCCCAGGTGGCTGCTGAAAAGGCCGGTCGTGCTGCGCTGGACTACGGCGTGAAGTCGCTGGAAGTCCGCATCAAGGGCCCGGGTCCGGGCCGTGAGTCGGCCGTGCGTTCGTTGAACAACGTCGGCTACAAGATCACCAACATCATCGACGTGACGCCTATCCCGCACAACGGGTGCCGTCCGCCGAAGAAGCGTCGCGTCTAAAGGGAGCGATAAGAAATGGCTCGTTATATCGGTCCTACCTGTAAGCTCGCCCGTCGCGAAGGCGCCGACCTGTCCCTGAAGAGCCCGGCGCGTGCGCTGGACTCGAAGTGCAAGCTGGAGCAGAAGCCCGGCCAGCACGGCGCCACTGCCCGCAAGGGCAAGCTGTCCGACTACGCCACCCAGCTGCGTGAAAAGCAGAAGGTCAAGCGTATCTACGGCCTGCTGGAGCGTCAGTTCCGCAACTACTACAAGAAGGCCTCGACCAAGAAGGGCAACACCGGCGAGAACCTGCTGCAGCTGCTGGAAACCCGCCTGGACAACGTCGTCTACCGCATGGGCTTCGCCGTGACCCGTCCGGCTGCCCGTCAGCTGGTGTCGCACCGCGGCGTCACCGTGAATGGCAAGTCGGTCAACCTGGCTTCGTACCAGGTCAAGGCTGGCGACGCCATCGCTCTGTCTGAAAAGGCTGCCAAGCAGCTGCGCGTCCAGGAAGCCCTGACCGTCGCCGCCCAGCATGACCTGAGCCCGTCGTGGGTTGAAGTGGATTCCGGGAAGTTCACCGGCATCTTCAAGGCTGTTCCGGATCGTTCGGATCTGCCTGCGGACATCAACGAAGCGCTGATCGTCGAGCTGTATTCGAAGTAATTCACATTGGAGAGCCCCCGGCGACGGCCGGGGGTTCACTAGGAGAACCCGCAACATGACGGTTACCGCCAACCAGGTTCTGCGTCCTCGCGGTCCGCAGATCGAACGCCTTACCGACACCCGTGCAAAGGTCGTTATCGAACCTTTGGAGCGGGGTTACGGGCATACGCTGGGTAATGCCCTGCGTCGCGTGCTGCTGTCGTCCATCCCGGGCTTCGCCATCACGGAAGTCGAAATCGACGGCGTGTTGCATGAGTACACCACGGTCGAAGGTCTGCAGGAGGACGTGCTCGAAGTCCTGCTGAACCTCAAGGACGTGGCCATCCGTATGCACTCCGGCGACAGCGCCACCCTGTCCCTGTCCAAGCAGGGCCCGGGCGTTGTCACCGCTGCCGATATCAAGGTCGACCACAATGTGGAGATCCTGAACGGCGAACACGTGATCTGCCACCTGACCAAGGATACGGCGATCAACATGCGTCTGAAGATCGAACGTGGTTTCGGCTACCAGCCGGCTGCCGCGCGTCGTCGTCCGGACGAAGAAACCCGTGCCATCGGCCGTCTGGTCCTGGATGCCTCGTTCTCGCCGGTCCGCCGCGTCGCCTATGCCGTGGAAGCGGCCCGCGTCGAACAGCGTACCGACCTGGACAAGCTGGTCATCGATATCGAGACCAACGGCACCATCGACGCCGAGGAAGCCGTGCGCACCGCCGCCGACATCCTCAGCGACCAGCTGTCGGTGTTCGGTGACTTCACCCACCGCGACCGCGGTGCAGCCAAGCCGGCCAACAACGGCGTGGATCCGGTGCTGCTGCGCCCGATCGACGATCTGGAGCTGACCGTGCGTTCGGCCAACTGCCTGAAGGCTGAAAGCATCTACTACATCGGCGATCTGATCCAGAAGACCGAAGTGGAGCTGCTGAAGACCCCGAACCTGGGCAAGAAGTCGCTCACCGAGATCAAGGAAGTGCTG
This sequence comes from Stenotrophomonas sp. 96582_Sma, assembly GCF_056480905.1. NCBI lineage: Bacteria > Pseudomonadati > Pseudomonadota > Gammaproteobacteria > Lysobacterales > Lysobacteraceae > Stenotrophomonas > Stenotrophomonas sp. 96582_Sma. Next base: position 844,593 of record NZ_CM151122.1, read on the forward strand.
GCTCAGCGCGGCCTGTCGCTCGGCATGAAGCTGGAGAACTGGCCGCCGGCCGGTGTCGCCAGCCACGGCATGCTGGGCTGATATCGGTAATGCCTGAAGGCTCCACCGTTCGCGGTGGGGCCTTCAACGCAACACAACATGCCATGACGAACCCCAGGTTCGCGTGGCAGGTCGTCCAGGACGGGCGGCCAGGACCAACCGCAGTCCGCGCAGCAACGCCAGGATGGCGACAACGATCCGCACAGTCTCATCATTAACCAAGGAATATCACCATGCGTCACCAGAAGTCTGGCCGTAAGTTCAGCCGTACCAGCGCCCACCGCGAAGCGATGTTCAAGAACATGGCTGCCTCGCTGTTCAAGCACGAGCTGATCAAGACCACCCTGCCGAAGGCCAAGGAACTGCGCCGCGTTGCCGAGCCGCTGATCACCCTGGCCAAGGTCGATTCCGTCGCCAACCGCCGTCTGGCCTTCGCCCGCCTGCGCGACAACGAAGCCGTGGGCAACCTGTTCACCATCCTGGGCCCGCGCTACGCGAACCGTCCGGGCGGCTACCTGCGTCTGCTGAAGTGCGGCTTCCGCGCTGGCGACAACGCGCCGATGGCCTACGTCGAGCTGGTTGACCGTCCGGTCGTGGCCGAGGAAGTGGCCGAGTAATCGGACCGCTCCAATGCGACACAGCGAAAGCCCGGCCTCTGCCGGGCTTTTGCGTTTCCGGGGGCGGATCCCTTTCTGCAGGACAGGGCTCTGACCCACACCGTTCCGACAGGCGTCACCTGTGGCGGTTCGAATGGCGCGCACTCTCGGTTACGCTTGGCGCCTGATCCATTCGAGCGTTGACGATGAATCCACTGCGCTGGCCCTTCCGCGCCCAGTTCTTCCTGGGCTTCCTGATCTGCGCGGGCCTGCTTGGCTACGCGATCTTCCTGCAGCTGAAGATGGGCCTGGAGCCGTGTCCGCTGTGCATCTTCCAGCGCCTGGCCTTCGCTGCGCTTGGCCTGCTGTTCCTGATCGGTGCACTGCATGGTCCGTCCAACCGCCCCGGACGCGCGACCTATGGCGTGCTGGCGTTCATTGCCGCCGCAGTGGGCGTGGGCATCGCCGCGCGCCACGTCTACGTGCAGATGCTGCCGCCGGAAATGGGGTCCACCTGTGGCCCGCCGCTGGCCTTCCTGAGCGAAACCATGGGGCCGCTGGAAGTGTTCCGCACGGTGCTGACCGGCACTGGCAACTGCGGCAACATCGACTGGACCTTCCTGGGCCTGACCATGCCGATGTGGTCGGGCGTGTGGTTCGTGCTGCTGGCGCTGTGGGCGCTGGTGGTGTCGCTGCGCAAGGTCAAGCGCTGAAGCAGGGTAGTGCCGGCCGCTGGCCGGCACACCGCGGGAATGCCGGCCAGCGGCCGGCACTATCTCAGAAATCCTGCTGCAGGCTCAGGTAGGCGCCGCGGCGCGGTCCCCATTGCGGGGCGAACACGCCGACGCCACCGCCATCGCGCAGCTGGTAGCTGCGGTCCAACGCGTTGATCACCGCCAGCTGCACATGCAGTGGATGGCCGCTGTCGACGTTGAAGTCGTGCCCGGCGCTGAGGTTCACCTGCAGGTAGGACGGCAGCTCGCCACCGTTGGGTACGCCCTCGATGTCCGAACGCAGGCCACTGCCGAACACGTAGTTGGCCCCGATCCGGTTGTGCCCGGCGAAGGCGTAGCTGAGGCCACCCGACGAGGTCAGCTTCTGGTCGTGGTCCAGGTGGATCCAGTGGTTGGCCACATAGGCCAGCGCCTCGGGATCGAGGTTGTACTGGCTGGTGATGACATCCGTACCGATGGCCTTGTTCAGCGCCGCATTGAAGTAGGCGCTGAACGGGCCGTTGCTGTAGTCGGCACTGAACTCCAGGCCACGGATGTGTCCGCGGCGGTAGTTGAAGGTCGAGTAGATGTAGGCGGCGCCGAACTGGCCTTCGTCCTGCAGGCGGGCGACGCGGCGGTCGTAAGCGTCCAGGCCCAGGGTCAGGTGTTCACCCAGCTGCTGCGAGACGCCGATGTCGTAGTAGTCGCTGCGCTCGGCCAGCGGCGTGTTGTTGCCGCCGCTGGGCTGCTGGTTGGTGGTGCCGTCGTACAGGGCGATGTCGCTGCTGGCGATCAGTTCACTGGCCGGTGGCGTGAAATAGCGCGAATAGCCGGCATGCACGGTGGTGCTGTCGCTGGCATTCCAGACCACGCCCACGCGCGGGCTGAGCTGGCCCTCGGTGCGGCCGAAGGCCTTGTAGCGGTCACCGCGCAGACCGTAGTTGACGGTCCAGTCGTCGCCGATTTTCCACTCATCCTGTACGTACAACGCCAGCATGCTGGCATGGAAGGCGCTGTGGTCAGGAATCAGCAGCGGCGTGGTGCTGGACTGCTGGCCGCCGTCATCAACCGGGAACACCCAGGTGTTGCTGCTGGCCCGTGCGTTCTCGTAGTTGCCGTACAAGCCGTAGCGCAGCGTGTGGTCGTTGCCCAGTGGTGTGGAGAAGTCGGCCTGCAGGGTGTTGGCACGGTTGCTGCGCTGCACCTGCGAGGCGACGCCACTGAACACCAGATCGCCGATGACGTCCGGGTTGAACGCTGCATCGCTGTAGCGCTGCCCGGCGGACAGCTGGTAGGCGGTGTTGCCCAGCGTGCCCTGCAGTACCAGCATGCCGAAGCGGGTGGTCTCGCGCTGGGTCTCATCCAGCTGGCTGGAATCGAAGGTGGTGGTGTCCAGGTAACCGAACTGCGGCGTCTGCCCTGGATTGACCGGAATCTGGAAACGGTTGTTGGCGAAACCGGCGAACACGCTCAGGCGGGTGTTCTCGTTGACCAGGTAGGTCAGGTCGGCGAAGGCCTTGCCCTGGTGGGTATCGTCGTGCAGCGGCTTGCGCGAGTTGGTCGGATTCTCCAGGCCGACTTCGTTCTGGTCGTAGTTGCCGGTCAGGAACCAGCTCCAGCGTCCCTGGTTGCCCCACCAGGAGGCATTCGGGTTCACCTTGCCGAACGAGCCGGTGGTCAGTCCGGCGCTGCCACCGTTGCCCAGCTCGGCGCCATTGCGGGTGGTGATGTCGACCACCGCCGCGGTGCGCTCGCCGAACTGCGCCGGCAACGCGCCGTCCATCAGGCGGATTCTCTTGATGGTGCGCGCATCCAGGGTCTGGCCGAAGCCGGAAATCGACTCGGGCAGCAACACGCCGTTGATCCGGTACTGCAGGTTGGCGTGGTCGCCGCGCACGTGCACGCCGCCATAGGAATCCTGGACCACGCCGGGTGCCTGCAGCAGCACCTGGCTGAGCGGCGCGGAGGCGCCCAGCGGCTGCTTCTGGATGTCCTCGGCGGTGATCTGGTACTGGCTGCTGCCGATGTCCGGCGACAACGCGTTGCGGGCCTGGTCGAGCTGGGCGCTGACGGTGACCGTGTCCAGGTCCTTGACCGCAGGCCCGGCGCCATCGGCGGCGGCCGCGAAGGCGGGCAGGCTGGCCAGGGCCAGGGCGAAGGTGATGCCGGTAGCGAGGGGCGAGGGCTTCATGATGGGAAGAGTGATGGCAGGGCGTGGAAGGGGCCGGTCCATGACGTGGAAGTGTTACTCCGTAACAGATCATGCGCCAGCCTTGAGCGGCTGACCATGCGGGATCTGGCTGCTCGCATCGGCCTTTCCCTGCCGTTCAGGCGGCCTGGCCGAGCAGGTCGGCCCTTTGCGCCAACGGCTGGCTCTGCGACCATGACCGCCCCCCATCCCGGAAGTCTGCAATGAGCCTGTCCGCCGTTCCGCCCGTGCCCGATCCCGCCGCAGCCGCCACTGGCGCCGCCTGGTCGCCGGAGAGCTGGCGTGGCAAGACCGCGCTGCAGATGCCGACCTACCCGGACCCGGTGGCGCTGGACGCCGCTCTGCACGAACTGAAGCGGCTGCCGCCGCTGGTCACCTCCTGGGAAATCCTGGCGCTGAAGCAGCAGCTGGCCGAGGCGCAGGAAGGCAAGCGCTTCCTGCTGCAGGGCGGCGACTGCGCGGAGAACTTCAGCGACTGCGAATCGGGCACCATTTCCAACCGGCTGAAGGTGCTGCTGCAGATGAGCCTGGTGCTGGTGCATGGCCTGCGCCAGCCGGTGATCCGCGTCGGCCGTTTCGCCGGCCAGTACGCCAAGCCACGTTCGGCCGATACCGAGACCCGCGACGGCGTGACCCTGCCCAGCTACCGCGGTGATGTCATCAACGCGCCGGCCTTCACCGAAGCGGCACGGCTGCCGGATCCGAAGCGGATGCTGCAGGCCCACGCGCACTCGGCGATGACCATGAACTTCGTGCGTGCGCTGATCGACGGCGGTTTCGCTGACCTGCACCACCCCGAGTACTGGAACCTGGAATGGGTGAGCCATTCGCCGTTGGCCGCCGACTACCAGAAGATGGTGGCCTCGATCGGCGATGCAGTGCATTTCATGGAGACCCTGGCCGGGGCCCGCGTGCACAACCTCAACCGCATCGATTTCTACACCTCGCATGAAGCGCTGCTGTTGCCCTACGAGCAGGCGTTGACCCGGCAGGTGCCGCGCCAGCAGGGCTGGTTGAACCTGAGCACGCACTACCCGTGGATCGGCATGCGCACGGCCGCGCTCGATGGCGCGCACGTGGAATACCTGCGTGGCGTGCGCAACCCGATTGCGATCAAGGTGGGCCCGTCGGTGACGCCGGACCAGCTGCTGCGCCTGATCGATGTGCTCAACCCGCATGATGAGCCGGGCCGACTGAGCTTCATCCACCGCATGGGTGCAGCGCAGATCGCCGAGAAGCTGCCGCCGCTGCTGGATGCGGTCAAGCGCGATGGCCGCCGCGTGCTGTGGGTGTGCGATGCGATGCATGGCAACACCGAAAGCACTGCCAATGGTTTCAAGACACGCCGCTTCGACAACGTGCGTGGCGAAGTGGAGATGTCGTTCGATCTGCACGCGGCCGCAGGTACGCGACTGGGCGGTGTGCACCTGGAGCTGACCGGCGAAGACGTGACCGAGTGCACCGGTGGCGCGCGCGAACTGACCGAACGTGACCTGGAGCGCGCCTACCGTTCGACGGTGGACCCGCGGTTGAACTACGAGCAGTCGCTGGAGATCGCGATGGCGATCGTGCGCAAGCAGGAACAAGTGCGGTAAGGGTTTTTCGGCAGGGCTTGCAGCCCTGCACCTGCTGCAGTCAACGTCAACGTCAACAGCGGGCATTCCGTGGGTTGGCGGGGCGGTGTCGGAGTGCGGGGACGCCGCAAGTACGTCCATGTAGGCTTGGCAGCCGCATCCATGCGGCTGACACCCCGCACTCCGACACCGCCCCGCCTCTGACAGATTCCGGCGGCTGTTGGTAGGTGTCGACCTTGGTCGACACGGTAGATCCACGCTATGCGTGGATGAATTTCCAATGGAATCGAATATTTCGATATCTGTGAGATTTGAGCCGAGCATGGCTCGGCTCTACAAAAAATGCCGACAGATCGCAGAAAACTGTCGAAGGCGGGGTGGGGCCGGTTGCGGGGGCGTGAGCCGCATGGGCCCGAGGCATGCCTCGGGCGGGTTGGGCAGGACGCCCAACCCTGGTCTTGCCGTGTGCGCAGGACTGCGCACACGAGCAAGCGGCGACCGAGCTTACATGGGTGAGGGCGCTTTGCTTGCGAAGCACTGCTTTGCAAGCGCCCGAACGCACAGCCGCCGGCGGCTGGGCCGGGCCCCGGAGGGGGACTTGCAGCGTCCCCCGCAACCGGACCCGCCCCGCCACCCCACAGGAAACCCGCTTCTGCTTCGGCTGTTGCTGTTGCTGTTGCTTCGGCTCGCAGCAGGTGCAGGGCTGCAAGCCCTGCCGACCAACACCCTCCTTACGAACGACTGACGTGACACTCATGCGTCATGCGCGAGGCTGTCCGCTTGCTGTTCGAGTGGAGGTGGCAACGGTGCACTGGCAAAGCGCACAGGCCTACGCATGGCCGTTGGGATTGGCAGCAGTAGTGGGTGGCATCGGCGCGTGGCTGATCCTCTGGATCTACCATCGATTGAAAGGGCGTGATCGCCGGCGTGCACGCATCGGTCGCGTGCTCGGGTTACCACTGGCCACCGCATGGCCGCTGCTGTTGTTGATCCCCGCATTGCAGGCCACGCCACTGCAGGAGCCGGTGCTGGGCAACCTGCAGCATGTGCTGCACATCGCGCTGACCGCGTGCTTCATCTGGTTGCTGGTACGCGCGGTGGCGGCGGGCGAGCGCGCGATCCTGCGCAGTCATCCCATCGATGTCTCCGACAATCTGGAAGCGCGCCGCATCCAGACCCAGACGCGGGTGCTCAGCCGCGTGCTGATGGGCGGCATCATCGTGCTGGGCGCATCGCTGGTGCTGTTGACCTTCCCGATGGTGCAGAAGATCGGCACCGCGCTGCTGGCATCGGCAGGCCTGATCGGCCTGGTGGCGGGTATCGCGGCCAAGCCGGTGTTCGGCAACCTGATCGCTGGCCTGCAGATTGCGGTGACGCAGCCGATCCGGCTGGATGACGTGGTGATCGTCGAGGGCGAGTGGGGCCGCATCGAGGAGATCGGCAGCAGCTATGTGGTGGTGCGCATCTGGGATGAGCGACGGATGGTGGTGCCGCTGACCTGGTTCATCGAAAACCCGTTCCAGAACTGGACGCGGCGCAGCGCCGATCTGCTCGGCACCGCGTTCCTGTGGTTGGACTACCGTGCGCCGATTGCCGCGATCCGCGCTGAGCTGGAACGCATCTGCCGTGGCGAAGCGCTGTGGGATGGCCGGGTCTGCGTGACCCAGGTGACCGAGACCAGCGAGCGTGCGATCCAGGTGCGCCTGCTGGTCAGCGCGCGCAGCTCGGGCGATGCCTTCGATCTGCGTTGCCTGGTGCGCGAGCGCATGCTCGATTTCCTCGCCCGTGAGCATCCGCAGTCGCTGCCGCAGGTGCGTGCGCGGCTGCAACACGAAGATGAGCTGGATATGCCGCGCGGTCCACGTGCACGCACCGCGGATGTGCGTTCGCCGGGTGCTGAAGATGGTGAGGCGGCAATCGTGCCGGTGGAGCCGGAACCCGGACGGTAGCGCCGGCCGCTGGCCGGCAACTCCGGATCTGCCGGCCAGCGGCCGGCACTACCGGATCACGGCTCGCCAGCGTCGATCAGTGCGTCGGTATCGAAGTGCGGTGGGCGCCGCGCGCGCGTGCGCTGTTCGTAGGCGTAGGCCATCTCGATCAGCTTCGGCTCGCTCCAGGCGGTGCCCATGAACAGCAGACCCACCGGCAGACCATCGATCTGCCCCATCGGCACGGTGAGGCTGGGATAGCCGGCCACGGCGGCGGCGCTGTAGCTTTCACCGGGGAAGTCGTCGCCTTCGCTGCGGATCGGCCATGCCACGCCGGTGGTGGGCGCCACCAGTGCATCAAGCTGGTGGGCGGCGAGGGCGGCATCGATGCCTTCCGGGCCGGCCAGCCGGCGCGCATCGCTGCGGGCGCGGATATAGGCGGGGTCGGCCAGGCCGGCGGTGGCATCGGCCTCCACCAGCAGCTCCTGGCCGAACAGGCCCAGTTCCTGCTTGCTGTGCGCCTGGTTGAAGGCGATCAGTTCGGCCAGGCTGCGCAATGGTGCGCGGTGGGTGCTGAAATAGCGCTCCAGCCCGGCCTTGAATTCGTACAGCAGCAGCGTGCGCTCGGCCTCGGCCCAGGCGCCCTGGTTGGGCAGCTCCACCGGCACCACCACGGCGCCGGCGCGGCGCAGCTCGGTTGCCGCCTGTTCGATCAGTGGCGGCATGCCACGGTACTTCAGCAGCGGTGTCTGCAGCAGGCCGATGCGCTTGCCGCGCAGGCCCTGCGGGTCCAGTCGCGCGGTGTAGTCGTAGACCGCACGGCCGGGCATGGTCGCGGTGGCCGGATCGGCATCGTCGCGGCCGGCGATCGCGGTCAGCACGGCGGCAGCGTCGGCGACGCTGCGTGCCATCGGCCCGGCAGTGTCCTGGCTGAAGGAAATCGGGATGATGCCCTCGCGGCTGACCAGGCCGACCGTCGGCTTCAGGCCGACCACGCCGTTGATCGCCGCCGGGCAGACGATGCTGCCGTCGGTTTCGGTGCCGATCGCCACGCTGGCCAGGTTGGCGGCCACGGCCACCGCGCTGCCGCTGCTGGAACCACACGGCGAATGGCTGATGCGATAGGGGTTGCGGGTCTGGCCGCCACGCGCGCTCCAGCCGGAGATCGAATCATTGCCGCGGAAGTTGGCCCATTCGCTGAGGTTGGTCTTGCCCAGCACCACCGCACCGGCGTCGCGCAGCCGGCGCACCAGGTAGGCGTCATCCGGGCGGAAGCCCTGCAGGGCCAGCGAACCCGCACTGGTGGCCATCGGCGCGGCGTTGATGTTGTCCTTCAACAGCAGCGGGATGCCATGCAGCGGGCCGCGCAGGCGGCCGTCACGGCGTTCGCGGTCGCGCGCGGCGGCTTCCTTCAGGGCATCGGGGTTGAGCTCGATCACCGCGCGCAGGCGCGGCCCGGTGCGGTCCAGCGCGGCGATGCGCTGCAGGTAGGCCTGGGTCAGGGTGGTGCTGTCCAGTTCCCCGGCGGTCATCCGCGCCTGCAGGTCGGCGACATCGGTTTCGGCGTACGGGAACGGCACGTTGCGGCTCGCAGGTTCGGCCGCATGCGCGCTGGGCGTGGCCGGGCTGCAGCCAGCCGAAAGCAGCGCCGGCAGCGCGGCGAGCAGGCAGGTCAGCAGAGGCGGCAAGGACGGGCGCATGGGGCGGCTTGGTCGGCTCCAATCCCCAGTGTAGCCGGTGCTCAGCGGTGGCGCTTGCGCAGGTCGCGGGCGAGCACGTAGACCACGATCAGGTTGATCGCCAGGATCGTCCACGACGGCCAGCCGGGGTGGCGGATGATCGCGAAGATGTCGAAAGGCAGGTACAGGGCGGCGGTCAGGCAGCCCAGCCAGGAGGCCCAGGCCTTGGCCCGCCACAGGCCCCAGGCTTCGACCAGGTGCAGCAGGCCGTAGCCGATCATCCCCGCCGCGGCCAGGTGGACCGCGTCGGGGCTGATCATGTGCAGCAGCGAGGGCAGGGTGCCATGGTCCGGATCCAGGCTGAAACGCCGGATCAGGGCCATGATGCCGTGCCGTAGCGGCTGCGGTCCGAGCACTTCCAGCCCGGTGGCGGCCAACAGCGCCAGCATCGCCTTGCTCGCTTCGAGCAGGGCGATGACATGGAGACCCGGATGCCGGTGTGGATCCGGGTTGTAGCCGCTCTGGTTCACGGGGTGCTGGCTCAGCCGCCGCGCGAAGCCTTCTTGCGGTCGCTTTCGGTCAGGAACTTCTTGCGCAGACGGATCTCCTTCGGGGTGATCTCGACCAGCTCGTCGTCTTCGATGAAGTCCAGGGCCTGTTCCAGCGAGTACTTGATCGCCGGGGTCAGCTGGATCGCATCGTCCTTGCCCGAAGCGCGCATGTTGGTCAGCGGCTTGGTCTTGATCGCGTTGACGGTCAGGTCGTTGTCCTTGGAGTGGATGCCGACCAGCTGACCTTCATACACGTTGTCGCCTTCAGCAGCGAACAGCTTGCCGCGCTCCTGCAGCGGGCCCAGCGAGTAGGCCGGCGTGGTGCCCGGCGCATTGGCGATCATCACGCCGTTGATGCGCTTGGCGATCGCGCCCTGTTCCTTCGGGCCGTAGTGGTCGAACACGTGGAACAGCAGGCCCGAACCCTGGGTCAGGGTCTTGAACTCGTTCTGGAAACCGATCAGGCCACGGGCCGGGATCGAGTATTCCAGGCGCACGCGGCCCTTGCCGTCCGATTCCATGTTCTTCAGCTGGCCCTTGCGGGTGCCCAGCTTTTCCATCACGCCGCCCTGGTGGATTTCTTCGATGTCCACCACCAGCTGCTCGATCGGCTCCATCATCTGGCCGTCGATCTCCTTGATGATCACTTCCGGGCGCGACACGGCCAGCTCGTAGCCTTCGCGACGCATGTTCTCGATCAGCACCGACAGGTGCAGTTCGCCACGGCCGGAAACCAGGAACTTGTCGGCGTCTTCCAGCTGCTCGACCTTCAGGGCCACGTTGTGGACCTTTTCACGGTCCAGGCGGTCCTTGATCTGGCGGCTGGTCAGGAACTTGCCACCGGACAGGTCCTTGTTGCCGGCGAACGGCGAGTTGTTGACCTGGAAGGTCATCGAGATGGTCGGCTCGTCGACGGTCAGTGCCGGCAGCGCTTCCGGGAAGTCCGGTGCGCAGATGGTGTCGGAGATGGTCAGCTCCTGGATGCCGGAGATGGCCACGATGTCGCCGGCCTCGGCGGTATCCTGCTCGATGCGCTCCAGGCCCATGAAGCCCAGCACCTGCAGCACCTTGCCGTTGCGCTTCTTGCCTTCACGGTCGATGACCGCGACCTGCATGTTCTTCTTCAGGGTGCCGCGCTGGATGCGGCCGATGCCGATCACGCCCACGAAGTTGTTGTAGTCCAGCTGGCTGATGCGCATCTGGAACGGGCCTTCCGGGTCCACTTCCGGACGCGGCGCGTGCTGCATGATCGCTTCGTACAGCGGGGTCATGTCGCCGTCGCGCACGGTGTCTTCCAGGCCGGCATAGCCGTTCAGGCCGGAGGCGTAGACGATCGGGAAGTCCAGCTGCTCGTTGGTGGCGCCGAGCTTGTCGAACAGGTCGAAGACCTGGTCGATCACCCATTCCGGACGGGCGCCCGGACGGTCGACCTTGTTGACCACGACGATCGGCTTGAAGCCCATCGCGAAGGCCTTCTGGGTCACGAAGCGGGTCTGCGGCATCGGGCCGTCCATCGCATCGACCAGGATCAGCACGGTGTCGACCATCGACAGCACGCGCTCGACCTCACCGCCGAAGTCGGCGTGGCCGGGGGTGTCGACGATGTTGATCCGGTTCTTGATACCGGTCTTCTTGTCTTCCCAGGTGATGGCGGTGTTCTTGGCCAGGATGGTGATGCCGCGTTCCTTTTCCTGGTCGTTGCTGTCCATCACGCGCTCGGCGAGGACGGTACGCTCGGACAGGGTGCCGGACTGCTTCAGCAGCTGGTCGACCAGGGTGGTCTTGCCATGGTCGACGTGGGCGACGATGGCGATGTTGCGAAGATTTTCGATGGACATACGAAAGGGGGCCAGTCGGCGCCGGATTTGGAAAAAGAAGTCCAACATTATACGTCGAACTTGACGATTCGCGAAAAGGTGGATTTCACGCCCGTCACGGGGCCCATTCAGCTGGCGGTCCGCGGCGCCGGTCGAGGCCGCCTGGCCTGCACCACGGGGCACCCCGTCCCGTGGCTGAAGCCCGGATCTGCGCCCATGGTCGAAGCCGCCGCCGCCACGAGGCAGGTGTAAACTAGGTGGCTAGACGCGTTCCCCTCTGCATCAAGGATCTTCATGTCCCTCATCGCCACTTTCGACACCACCCAGGGCCCGATCAAGGTCGAGCTGTTCGCCGACAAGGCGCCGCTGACCGTGGCCAACTTCGTGAACCTGGTCAAGCACGGTTTCTATGACGGCCTGATCTTCCACCGCGTGATCGCCGACTTCATGATCCAGGGCGGCTGCCCGCAGGGTCGTGGCACCGGCGGCCCGGGCTACAAGTTCGAAGACGAGAAGAATGGCGTGAAGCACGAGGTCGGCTCGCTGTCGATGGCCAACGCCGGCCCGAACACCAACGGCAGCCAGTTCTTCATCACCCACATCAAGACCGACTGGCTGGACGGCCGCCACACCGTCTTCGGCAAGGTCCTGGAAGGCCAGGCCATCGTCGATTCGGTCAAGCAGGGCGACGTGATCCATTCGATCACCCTGGAAGGCGACGTCGACGCCGTGCTGGCCGCCCAGGCCGAGCGCGTCGCGGAGTGGAACAAGCACCTCGCCGCCTGATCCCCCTTCGAAACGGCCACCCTCGGGTGGCCGTTTCCCTGTTCCCCGCCGCCCGCCAGGCCTGCGTGGCCACGCCCGCGGCGTCCCATCAAACGCTTGCAAGCAAGAGGAAACCCCCATGAAAGCACCCGTTCGTGTTGCCGTGACCGGCGCCGCCGGCCAGATCGGTTATGCCCTGCTGTTCCGCATCGCCTCCGGCGAAATGCTGGGCAAGGACCAGCCGGTCATCCTGCAGCTGCTGGAACTGCCGGTCGACAAGGCCCAGGCCGCCCTGAAGGGCGTGATGATGGAGCTGGAAGACTGCGCCTTCCCGCTGCTGGCCGGCATGGTCGGCACCGATGATGCCGAAGTCGCGTTCAAGGACGCCGACATCGCCCTGCTGGTCGGCGCGCGTCCGCGTGGCCCGGGCATGGAGCGCAAGGACCTGTTGCTGGAAAACGCCAAGATCTTCACCGCCCAGGGCGCGGCGCTGAACAAGGTCGCCAGCCGTGACGTGAAGGTGCTGGTGGTCGGTAACCCGGCCAACACCAACGCCTACATCGCGATGAAGTCGGCCCCGGACCTGAAGCCGGAGAACTTCACCGCCATGCTGCGCCTGGACCACAACCGCGCGCTGAGCCAGCTGTCGACCAAGCTCGGCAAGCCGGTCGGCGGCATGGAGAAGCTGGTCGTGTGGGGCAACCACAGCCCGACCATGTACCCGGACTACCGTTTCGCCACCGCCGATGGTGCGTCGATCGCCGATGCGATCAACGACCAGGAGTGGAACGCCAACACCTTCATCCCGACCGTCGGCAAGCGCGGCGCGGCGATCATCGAAGCCCGTGGCTCGTCCTCGGCTGCTTCGGCCGCCAACGCAGCCATCGACCACGTGCGTGACTGGGTGCTGGGCAGCAACGGCAAGTGGGTCACCATGGGCGTGCCGTCCGACGGTTCCTACGGCATTCCGGAAGGCGTGATCTTCGGCTTCGCGGTGACCACCGAGAACGGCAAGTACACCCTGGTCAAGGATCTGCCGATCGACGACTTCAGCCAGAAGTACATCGACAAGACCCTGGCCGAGCTGGAAGAAGAGCGCGCCGGCGTCGCCCACCTGCTGGGCTGATGCAGGCGGTACCGGCGCGAGCCGGTACGTCTTCCATCGAGGTAGGTACCGGCCGTTGGCCGGTACGCAGCAACGGGGAAGCTCAGGCTTCCCCGTTTCTGTTTGAGGAATACAGGAACTGATGATCCACCTGCATTACATCGACGACGCGCTGCTGGTGGCCGAGAAGCCGGCCGGCCTGCTGTCCGTGCCTGGCCGCAGCGCCGAGAACCAGGACTGCGTGGTCGCGCGCCTGCAGGCGCTGTACCCGGATGCATTGACCGTGCATCGCCTGGACCAGGTGACCTCCGGCCTGCTGCTGCATGCGCGCGGCAAGGAGATGCAGGTGGCGTTGTCGATGCAGTTCGAGCAGCGCCAGGTTGGCAAGCGTTACGAAGCGATCGTGGAGGGGCTGCTCGAAGGCGATGCCGGCGAGGTGGACCTGCCACTGATCGTGGACTGGCCGAACCGGCCGAAGCAGATGGTCGATCACGAACGCGGCAAACCGGCGCTGACACGTTGGCACGTAATGGCACGTGATGTTGAAGCGCAGCGCACCCGCGTGGCGTTGGAACCGATCACTGGCCGCAGCCATCAGCTGCGCCTGCACATGGCCAGTCTCGGCCATCCCATCGTTGGCGATGTGCTGTATGACGCCGCGCCGGCGCAGCGTGTGCATCTGCATGCGCGCAGCCTGCGGTTCACCCATCCGGTGACGGGCGAAGCGCTCGCGTTCGAGTCCGCGACTCCGTTCTAGGGGTTCGGCAGGGCTTGTCTAGGGGTTCGGCAGGGCTTGCAGCCCTGCACCCGCAGAATCAACGTCAACGTCAGAAGCGGGCTATCCGTGGGTTGGCGGGACGGTGTCGGAGTGCGGGGACGCCGCAAGTACGTCCCTGTAGCTGCGCCTGCACATGGCCAGTCTCGGCCATCCCATCGTTGGCGATGTGCTGTATGACGCCGCGCCGGCGCAGCGTGTGCATCTGCATGCGCGCAGCCTGCGGTTCACCCATCCGGTGACGGGCGAAGCGCTCGCGTTCGAGTCCGCGACTCCGTTCTAGGGGTTCGGCAGGGCTTGTCTAGGGGTTCGGCAGGGCTTGCAGCCCTGCACCCGCAGAATCAACGTCAACGTCAGAAGCGGGCTATCCGTGGGTTGGCGGGACGGTGTCGGAGTGCGGGGACGCCGCAAGTACGTCCCTGTAGGCTTGGCAGCCGCATCCATGCGGCTGACACCCCGCACTCCGACACCGTCCCACCTTCGACAGATTCCCGCGGCTGTTGGCAACCACGGCCGTTGTTCCGCGCGGCAGTTGGTAGGTGTCGACCTTGGTCGACACGATTTCTCTGTCAGATATCGAATGAATCATCCACGCATGGCGTGGATCTACCGTGTCGACCAAGGTCGACACCCACCAGAGCAGTCGACCAAGGTCGACATCTACCAGAGCAATACGCCTTTCCGACAGATCGCAGGAAACTGTCGAAGGCGGGGTGGGTCCGGTTGCGGGGGCGTGAGCCGCATGGACGCGGCGACCGAGCCTCCATGGACGGATTTACGGCGCCCCCCGCAACCGGACCCACCCCGCCATCCCTCAATGGCCCCGCTTTTGACGTTGACGTTGACGTTGACGTTGATTCTGCAGGTGCAGGGCTGCAAGCCCTGCAGAACAAAACCCCACCCCCTACCAAGGTAGGGCGGCCCGCGCGGCAGCACCGGACTATCCTCGAACCCATGACTTTGTCTGGGAGGGCTGCGTCATGAACTACGAGGAAACCTACCGTCGCTCGATCGACGAGCCGGAGGCCTTCTGGGGCGAGGAAGCCAAGCGCATCCATTGGCACAAACCGCCGCAGCAGGTGCTCGACTACAGCAACCCGCCGTTCCGGCGCTGGTTCGTCGGTGGTGAAACCAATCTCTGCTACAACGCCGTCGACCGCCACCTGGCCGAGCGCGCCGACCAGCTCGCACTGGTTGCCATTTCCACCGAGACCAACAGCACCCGCGAGATCACCTACCGCCAGCTGTATCGCGAGGTGAATGACTTCGCCGCCGTGCTCAAGCACCTGGGTGTCGGCCACGGCGATCGCGTGGTGATCTACATGCCGAACATGGCCGAGGCGGTATTCGCGATGCTCGCCTGTGCGCGCATCGGCGCCGTGCATTCGGTCGTGTTCGGTGGCTTTGCCGCGCACAACCTGGCGCTGCGCATCGACGATGCCAAGCCCAAGCTGCTGATCGCCGCCGATGCCGGCATGCGCGGTGGCAAGCTGATTCCGTACAAGCCGATGGTCGATGCAGCCTGCGCCGAAGCCACGTCGCCACCGCCGCACGTGCTGATCGTGTCGCGTGGGCTGGATGCCGCCGAACCACGCGTGCCGGGCCGCGATGTGGACTACGCCGAGCTGCGTGCGCAGATCGGTGAAGTCGACGTGCCGGTGCAGTGGCTGGAAGCGAGCGAGCCGAGCTATCTGCTGTATACCTCCGGCACCACCGGCAAGCCGAAGGGCGTGCAGCGCGATGTGGGGGGCTATGCGGTGGCGATGGCACAGTCGATGGAAACGGTGTTCGACTGCAGGCCGGGCCAGGTGATGTTCTCCACCTCCGACGTCGGCTGGGCGGTCGGCCATTCCTACAACGTGTACGGCCCGCTGATCGGCGGCTGTACCTCGCTGCTCTACGAAGGGCTGCCGACGAATCCGGACCCGGGCATCTGGTGGGCGCTGTGCGAGCAGTACAACGTGCGCACGATGTTCTCGTCGCCCACCGCCATCCGCGTGCTGAAGAAGCACGACGCGGACTTCATCCATCGCCACGACCTGGGCGCGCTGAAGTACCTGTTCCTGGCCGGCGAGCCGCTGGACGAACCGACCGCGCACTGGATCAGCGAAGCGCTCGGCAAGCCGATCATCGACAATTACTGGCAGACCGAAACCGGCTGGCCGGCACTGACCCTGCTGCCGGGCCTGGAGATGAAGCCGGTGCGTTTCGGCTCGCCCGGGTTCCCCAATCTCGGCTACCGGATGAAGGTGATCGACGAGAACACCGGCGAGGAAGTGGCACCGGGGCAGAAGGGCGTGCTGGTGGTGTCGCCGCCGCTGCCGCCGGGCTGCATGAGCACGGTGTGGAACGACGACAGCCGTTTCCTGCAGAGCTACTTCAGCCACTTCAAGGAGCTGCTGTACAGCTCGCTGGACTGGGCGATCCGTGACGACGATGGTTATACCTTCATCCTCGGCCGTACCGACGATGTGATCAACGTGGCCGGGCACCGCCTGGGCACGCGCGAGATCGAGGAGGCCATCTCCAGCCATCCGCGCGTGGCCGAGGCGGCGGTGATCGGGGTCAAGGATGAACTGAAGGGGCAGGTGCCGCTGGTGTTCGTCACCCTCAAGCAGGGGCTGGATGGCGAGGATCCGGCGCCGGTGGTGGCCGAGATGATGGCCACGGTGACCACCTCGCTCGGCGCGGTCGCACGCCCTGCGCATGTGCACGTGGTCAATGCCTTGCCCAAGACCCGCTCTGGCAAGCTGCTGCGGCGCTCGCTGCAGGCGTTGGCCGAGCAGCGCGACCCGGGTGACCTGTCGACGCTGGACGACCCCAGCGCGCTGGAGGAGATCCGCCGCGCGCTGGGACGCTGACCCGGTAGTGCCGGCCGCTGTCCGGCACCCCCATCAATCCTGAGGTTGCCGGCCAGCGGCCGGCACTACCCGCAGCACTTGCGCTAAGCTCGGCCTGTCATCGACCTGCAACACGCGGTGCGCGCCGGGGAAGGCGCGTGCCGTCCGGGGATGGCACACAGGGGAGCGTGCCCTCAAGGGCGCGCAGGCATTGCGCATCGAGGGAGGGGGAAGCAATGGCATTGCTGCACGCCAAGACGGCTGCTGGCCGTCAGGAAATCGAAGACCGTGGTCGGCGTCTGCCGGCGGCACTGCGTTCGATCCTGCTGATGGTCGACGGCCATCGCGATGACACTGAACTGCGCGGCCTGTTCGAAGGCCTGCGGGCACCGCCGGATGCACTGGAGCAGTTGGCCGCGCAGGGCCTGATTGAAGTGATCGGCGGAAGTGTCGAAACCGCACCGACGCGCAGCATCAGCACCGGCCGTGAACAGGACCCGGCGCTGTACCAGCAGCTGTACGACGCGATGAGTGAGGCCGTGCGTCGGCATCTGGGCCTGAAGGGCTATTTCATGCAGTTGAAGATCGAACGCTGCACCGATGCGCTGGCACTGGAACGCCTGTGCCCGGAACTGCTGGCGGCGGTGGGCAAGGCGCGCAGCCCGGCATTGGCGCAGCGCTGGTGGCAGGAGACCCAGGCGGCCGTGGTCAATGGTGGCGGCGAGGTCGTGCAGGCCTGAGCCACCGCGTAAAGTGATCGGTTCACTTCCCCACAAGGAGTCCCGCGTGCAGGACGACCACGACGACACCGATACCCCCGGCTGGGACGCGATCAATGCGGCGCTGGCGCCGCTGTATGCCGGGCAGGAGCCGCGTCACTACGGCACCGCGCTTCCGTACACGCTCGGTGGCCAGGATCCGCTGGATGGCATCAGCGTGTACTGGGCGGATGCGCCGGTACCGCATTGGCATTACATCACCTACGGCTTCTCCGAGCTGTACGCCAAGGAGAGCAGTGATGCCACCGCCAGCGGCTATGGTTTCGAGCTGACCTTCCGCCTCGCTGCCGACGTCGGTGAGAACGCCGGCAGCACGCCGCCGGTGTGGCCGATGAACCTGCTGCAGAACCTGGCGCGCTATGTGTTCGGCAGTGGCAACGTGTTCGAGGATGGCCACCACCTCAATGCCAACGGCCCGATCGCGTTGGAGACCAACACGCGCTTGTGCCATCTGGCCTTCGTCGCAGATCCGCAGTTACCCGCACGCGACACTGCCAATGGCCACCTGCAGTTCCTGCAGCTGGTCGGGTTGACCGATGAGGAGATGGAAGCGGTCAAGCGCTGGTCGACGCGCGGCGTGCTGCAGGCGCTGCAACCGGCGATGCCGCTGTGGATCAGCGACCTGCATCGCGGCAACCTGCTGGAGGATCCGGCATTGGCCGCACAGGTGCAGGCCGGCAGCGAGCGCGAGGGCTCCAGCACCGGCATGTTGTTCATCGAGACGCTGGACTGGCGCCAGGAGGCGGGCGTCACCACCCTGGTGCTCGGTGCGGGCCAGGTGGCCAGCGTGTGCGAGCTGCTGCCATTGCGCCTGCGCCACGGCAAATCGCTGGAACTGGTCAGCCGCGAGCGGCAGTGGGAATTCATTCCGGCCGCGCGCGGTGAAACCGGCGAGGTATCGGCCGACAGCGCGCGCTGGGCACTGGACGAGACGGGTCTGGAAGCCTTGGCGGGCGTGCGTGCCGAGCGCGGCATCTACCCGGTGGCGGCGGCGCTGCGCATCGAAGTGGTGCCGACCTACCTGCGCGATGCCAAGGGCGAAGTGATCCGCCAGATCGGCTGAGTGTGGCGATTGCACCGATGGGGGCAGAGCCGTCTGCTGTGCAGACGGCTCCGACCCATGGTCTGGCTCAGGCCAGGCCTTCGGCCTTCAGCGCGGCCTGCACGCCGGCATCGGCATCCATGCGCGCCTTGTAGGCGGCCAGGTTGTCCAGGCCGGACAGGTCGACCTTGGTGCCGGCGGCCCAGCGCAGCGTGATGTAGAAGTACGGGTCGGCGAAGCTGCGGAAGCCGGCCAGCCACGGCTTGTCGGCCAGCTGCTTGTCGGCGGTCTCGAACAGGGCGCGCAGGCGCTTGTGCGCGGCGGCGCGGATCGCATCGAAGTGGCTCTCGTCGGCAATGAACTTGCCCGGCGCGAACAGCGGCGAGAAGGCAGGATGCACATCGGAATTGACGAAGGCCAGCCAGCGGGTGGCTTCGGCGCGCTGGCGCGGGCTGCCGTCGCCGCCGAGGCCGGCCTGCGGGAAGCTGTCGGCGATATAGCCCATGATCGCGGCGTTCTGCAGCAGCACGAAGTCGCCGTCGACCAGTGCGGGGACGGCACCGGCCGGATTGATCTTGAGGAATTCCGGGCCCTTCAGGGTGTCCTTGTTCAGCAGTTCAACCTCGAACGGCTGGCCGGTCCACTGCAGGGCGATGTGGTCGGCGGTGGAACAGGCACCGGGCTTGCTGTACAGCTTCATGGGAACTCCAGGTGATGCGGGCGGGAAACGCCCACTATCCCAGAGCTTGCCAGCGGGCGGCAACGCTGCCGCCAGCACGGATCGTTACGACTGCCGCGGCTTGAGGTTCTGCACCTTATAGAAGGTGTGATCGCCGATGGTGGCCACCTGGTAGGCATTGCGCCAGTTCGGGCTGGCAATGGACAGCGCGGCGAAGTGGCTGGCACCGGGCACGATCTCGCGGCGCTCGCCGGCCGGCAGCGCCCAGTTGCGCTCGGCGTCGAAGGCCACGTTCATCGCCTCGCTCCAGGCCGCATCATTGCCCAGCTGGGTGCCGGGCGAGACGATGGTCGGTGCGAACTGCTTGCGCGCGGTGACCACCTGGCACATGGAGTCGCCCCACAGGCCACTGTCGAGGCGGCGCAGGGCGACCTCGGCGACGGCCTGCTGGCCACGCAGGGTCTGGTCGCGGGCTTCCAGGTAAACGGTGGTGCTCAAACACAATGAATCAGCGGCCGGTTGAGGCAACAACTGCGACAGCCAGAGAATCCAGGCCAGTTTCATATAACTCCTTGCTCCGTGTGGGCCGCACCCTCCGGTTCCGGCCGCAGGGGCGACAGGAGGCGGGGTACGACTTGGCGTCATGGGGAGGCGGCCATCGGGGCCGCCCCGTGGGCAGCCCCAAAAGAAACGATCAGTACCGATCGAGGGGGCTGCGCCGGCTCACCGGAAACTGGCTGGTGAGCGGAAAGATGGCGCAAGGTAGGGGGGGATAGCCGAACGCATCGTGAACCGCCCGGCTTGACATTCAGGTTCGGCAGGGGTGACGGAAATCACATTCCGCCCCCCATTCAGGCGCTCATCAGAGCGCGGCGGCGACCCGGCTGCCCTGGTCGATGGCTCGCTTGGCGTCCAGTTCGGCCGCTACATCGGCACCCCCGATCAGCTGCGCGTTGATGCCGGCGGCCTGCAGTTCGGCCTGCAATGCACGATTCGGTTCCTGCCCGGCGCAGATCACCACATGGTCGACCGGCAGCAGCTGTTCGCTGCCTTCCACGCGGATGCGCAGGCCTTCGTCATCGACGCCCAGGTACTCGACGCCACCGAGCATGCGCACGCCCTTGGCCTTCAGCGTGGCGCGGTGGATCCAGCCGGTGGTCTTGCCCAGTCGCGCGCCGGGCTTGCCCGGGCTGCGCTGCAGCAGCCACAGCCGACGCGGTGATGCCTCGACCTCGGGCCGGCCCAGCGAGCCGCGGGCCTCGAACGCGCTGTCCACGCCCCATTCGGCCATCCAGCGTTCCGGATCGAGGGAGGGGGACTCACCGGCGTGGCTGAGGTACTCGCCGACATCGAAGCCGATGCCGCCGGCGCCGATGATCGCCGCATTGGTGCCCACTTCAACCCGGCCCAGCAGCACGTCCAGGTAGCTGACCACCTTGGCGTGGTCGGCGCCGGGGAAGTCGACCTTGCGCGGGGTGATGCCGGTGGCCAGCACCACCTCGTCGAAGCCGGCCAGGGTGGCGGCATCGGCGCGGGTGCCGAGGCGCAGCTGCACGCCGGTTTCGGCCAGCGTGTGGCGGAAGTAGCGCAGGGTCTCGTGGAACTCTTCCTTCCCGGGGATGCGCTTGGCCACGTTGAACTGGCCGCCGATCTCCTCGTTGGCATCGAACAGGGTGACCTGGTGGCCGCGCTGGGCAGCGACGGTGGCACACGCCAGGCCTGCCGGGCCAGCACCGACCACGGCAACTTTCTTCGGCGTGGCGGTGGGGCGATAGACCAGCTCGGTCTCGTGGGCGGCGCGCGGATTGACCAGGCAGCTGGCCAGCTTGTTCTCGAACACGTGGTCCAGGCAGGCCTGGTTGCAGGCGATGCAGGTGTTGATTGCCTCGGCGCGGCCGGCACGGGCCTTGTTCGGCCATTGCGGGTCGGCCAGCAGCGGACGCGCCAGCGACACCATGTCGGCACCGCCGCTGGCGAGGATGCGCTCGGCGACGTCGGGCATGTTGATGCGGTTGGTCGCCACCAGCGGCACCTTCACATGCGGCTTGAGCTTGGCGGTGACCCCGGCGAAGGCGGCGCGCGGCACCGAGGTGGCAATGGTCGGAATACGGGCTTCGTGCCAGCCGATGCCGGAATTGATGATCGTCGCGCCGGCGGCCTCGATGGCCTGCGCCTGCTGCACGATCTCCTCCCAGTTGCTGCCGTCCTCCACCAGGTCCACCAGCGACAGGCGGTAGATGATGATGAAGTCCGGGCCACAGGCCTCGCGGATGCGGCGCACGATCTCGACCGCGAAGCGCATGCGCTGGTTCGCATCGCCGCCCCAGCGGTCGGTGCGCTTGTTGGTGCGCGGGGCGATGAACTCGTTGATGAGGTAGCCCTCCGAGCCCATCACTTCCACACCGTCGTAGCCAGCCTCGCGGGCCAGCTTCGCGCTGCGTGCGTAGTCGGCGATATGGCGCTCGACGCCACTGGCCGACAACGCACGCGGGGTGAACGGGTTGATCGGTGCCTTCAGCTTCGACGGCGCCACCGACAGCGGGTGGTAGGCATAGCGGCCGGCATGCAGCAGCTGCAGGCAGATCTTCGCGCCGTGCTGGTGCGCGGCGGCGGTGAGCTGCCGATGCGGGCGTACTTCCCAGGGCCAGGACAGCTTGCCGCCGAACGGCTTCAGCCAGCCGACCACGTTCGGCGCGAAGCCGCCGGTGACGATCAGGCCGACACCGCCCTCGGCGCGTTCGGCGAAGTAGGCCGCCAGCCGCGGGAAGTCGCGGGCGCGATCCTCCAGGCCGGTGTGCATCGAGCCCATCAATACGCGGTTGCGCAGCTGGGTGAAGCCCAGGTCCAGCGGGGCGAACAGATGGGGGTAGGCGCTTTCGTTGGCTGGCGACATTGTCGATACGCTTGCGTACGGAAGCGCGAAGCGTGCCGCGAAACGGCGGCCGGGGCAAGGGCCGCTGGATCGCGCCTGCGGCGCTGCCCCCGAACTCCGGGGGGCGGTAGTGCCGGCCGCTGGCCGGGTACGCTCGGCACATACGTGCTGTCGCTCCCGCAATTCGCTGCGCGAACCGCGGGCCCCACTTACCGGCCTCCACGCCCCCGCGCCTGCGGCGCTCCCCCCGAACTCCGGGGGGTAGTGCCGGCCGCTGGCCGGGTACGCTCGGCACATGCGTGCTGTCGCTCCCGCAATTCGCTGCGCGAACCGCGGGCCCCACTTACCGGCCTCCACGCCCCCGCGCCTGCGGCGCTCCCCCCGAACTCCGGGGGGTAGTGCCGGCCGCTGGCCGGCATCCTGGGCAGATCAGGGTGCTTGCGGTTGCCGGCCAGCGGCCGGCACTACCGGGGTGCGACCGATCCCGAACCAGCCCAGCGTGACACCACACAGCGGACCGATCAGCAGGGCGAAGGCGAGGGTGCCGAGCCCAACATTGCCGCCCAGCCACCAGCCCAGCAGCAGCACGCTGCCCTCGATCAGGCTGCGCACCTTCCAGATCGGCCAGCCGGTGTGGGCATGCAGGCCGGTCATCAGGCCGTCGCGCGGGCCAGGGCCAAGCCTGGCGCCGATGTACAGGCCGGTGGCCAGGGCGACCAGCAGCATGCCCGCGCAGAACATCGCCAGCTGCCAGCCAAGGCCGACGGCCGGCGGCAGCAGCCATAGCCCGAACTGCGCGGAGGGGCCGATCAGCATCACGTTGAGAACGGTGCCGACACCCGGTTTCTGCCGCAGCGGCCACCACAGCAGCAACACCAGTGCGCCGATGACATTGGTCGCCAGGCCGAACGACAGCGGCGTCTGCGCGGCGATGCCCTGTGACAGGACATCCCAGGGCGCCACGCCGATGGCCGCACGGATCATCAGCGAGGCGCCGAAGCCGTATAGGAACAGGCCGGTGATCAGTTGCAGCAGGCGCAAGGGCAGGGCGGTGGGCATGGCGGTCTCGGGGGAGAGGAATCTGTTTCCACCGTAATCCCGATTCAGTCACTTCCATAGATACAGATGCCGACCAATCCGCCGCTACAGTGTCGTCGAGCGTGCTCGACTGCTCCTGATGAATCAGTCGAGCACGCTCGACGCTACGATCAGACCGCACGGCCGGGCATGGGCTCGGCTTTACAGCGGCGTTCCAGCTTGGCTCAGTCGCCCCAGCCTGCCAGCGCCAGCTTGCCCACCGTGCGTCCGCTGGCCAGGCGCTGATGCGCGATGTCCAGATTTGCCGCATTGATCGGGCCCAGGCTTTCACTGAGGGTGCCGCGCAGCTGGCCGGCATCGATCATGCTGGCCGTGCGGCTGAGGATGCGGTGCTGCTCGATGCAGTCGGCAGTGGCAAAGCGCGAGCGCGCGAACATGAACTCCCAGTGGATGCCGATGCACTTGGCTTTGTAGGGATCGCCGATGCGCAGCGGCCCACGCGGCTCGACGATCAGGCCTACATGTCCCTGCGGCGCCAGCAGCAGGCCCAGTTCGTCCCAGTAGTGATCGGTGTCGGCCAGGTTGAGTGCGACCTGCACCGTGTCGATGCCCAGCGCCTGCAGCTGGGCCTGAAGTGGTTGCCGGTGGTCGATCACGTGCCGGGCACCCATCTGCCGGCACCAGTCGGCCGAGGCCTCGCGCGACGCCGTGGCGATCACCTCGAAACCCGCATGGCGGGCCAGCTGGATTGCCATCGAGCCGACCCCACCCGCACCGCCGATCACCAGCAGGTGCTGGCCGGCGTGGCGGCGATCGTCCAGCCGCAGCGGCATGCGCTCGAACAGCAGCTCCCAGGCGGTGAGCGTGGTCAGCGGCAGCGCTGCGGCTTCAGCGAAATCCAGCGTGGTTGGCTTGCGCGCGACCAGGCGTTCATCCACCCAGTGGT
Source organism: Stenotrophomonas sp. 96582_Sma (assembly GCF_056480905.1). Lineage (NCBI taxonomy): Bacteria > Pseudomonadati > Pseudomonadota > Gammaproteobacteria > Lysobacterales > Lysobacteraceae > Stenotrophomonas > Stenotrophomonas sp. 96582_Sma. The sequence goes on from NZ_CM151122.1 coordinate 868,540, forward strand.
ACTGCGCATTGCAGCCGGGGCGGGTGACATCGCCTGCGTAATAAACCTCGTCACCGGAGGCAAACAGGCTCGCCTCGTCGCCGATTGCCTCGACCACGCCGGCAGCGTCCCAACCCAGCACGCGGGGTGCCTGGAGCGTGGCCGGATCCGTGCTGGCACGCTGCTTGCCATCGACGGGGTTGACTGAAACCGCCTCGACCCGGACCAGCAGGTCACGCCCCCGGGGAGGCAGCGGCGGAGGCAGGTGCATATCGCGCAGGGCAGGGGCGGATTCACGACTCAGGGCGACGGCTTTCATCACGGCTCCGGCTGGGTTCGTGGCTCCATCATAAGGTTCCTCACGTTTCCGCAGACGCGCTGAACCGTTTGATGCAGCGCGTTGCGCAATATGTCGTTTTCCCCGCCTAAACCCCGTCAAACCCTTGCAGCGTGAGGGTCTTGCGGATTTTCATCATCCTGTATAGGGTTTCAACGTCGGACCGGCGGACGGTCGGGCGCAACACTTCACATGTTACGGGACTGTTAACATGGCCTTCACCCGCCTGAGCATAATGTTCGCGGCGGTGGCGTGCTGAATCGGCTGTCGTACATCGACGCACTTGTGCTGGCCCATGCCTCTACCGGTTTCATACCCCCGAAATAGGAGCTGTACTCAATGAACAAGAAGATCCTTACTGCCGCGCTGCTGGGCGGCCTGGCTTTTGCCCAGGCAGCTTCGGCGCAGGAGTTCGATGACCGCTGGTACCTGACCGGTTCGGCCGGCTTCAACTTCCAGGACAGCGACCGTCTGACCAATGACGCTCCGTTCGTGACCCTGGGCCTGGGCAAGTTCATCAGCCCGAACTGGTCGCTGGACGGTGAGCTGAACTATCAGAACCCGAACTTCGATTCGAACAAGGACCTGAACTGGTCGCAGTACGGCGTCTCGCTGGACCTGCGTCGCCACTTCATCAAGGAAGGCCGCGGCTGGAACCCGTACATCGTCGGTGGCCTGGGCTACCAGAAGTCGGAAGAAGAGTACCCGGCGCTGAATGCCAACGGTCCGCGCCAGCGTAAGGACGGCAACGTTGCCGCCAAGCTGGGCGTCGGCCTGCAGACCACCTTCGAAAAGCGCGTTGCTGTCCGCGCCGAAGTGGCCTACCGCGCTGACTTCGACGACCAGAGCGTTGCCGCTCCGAAGGAAGACTGGTTCGGTGACGTGCTGGCTTCGGTCGGCGTCGTGATCCCGCTGGGCCCGGCTCCGGTCGCGGCTGCTCCGGCTCCGGCTCCGGTTGCCCCGAGCTGCGCCGACCTGGATGACGACGGTGACGGCGTCAACAACTGCGACGACAAGTGCCCGAACTCGCAGCCGGGTCAGACCATCGGTCCGGACGGTTGCCCGGTTCCGGTCTCCATCGACCTGAAGGGCGTCAACTTCGACTTCGACAAGTCGAACCTGCGTCCGGACGCCGTGGCGATCCTGAGCGAAGCCACCGAGATCCTGAAGCGTTACCCGGATCTGCGCGTTGAAGTTGCCGGTCACACCGACTCGAAGGGTACCGACGCTTACAACCAGAAGCTGTCGGAGCGTCGCGCTACCGCCGTGTACAACTACCTGACCAAGAACGGCGTTGACGCCGGTCGCCTGGTCGGCCCGATCGGCTACGGCGAGAGCCGTCCGATTGCTCCGAACACCAACCCGGATGGTTCGGACAACCCGGAAGGTCGCGCCAAGAACCGTCGTACCGAGCTGAACGTCCAGAACTAAGTTCTGACGCTCTGCCAGTAGGACACAGCAGGACCCGGCTTCGGCCGGGTCTTGTTGTTTCTGCGGCCCGAAATCCGCGTGTCCGTCGGTCCGGGAACAACCGTTCGTCGGGTTTTTATCCGTAAAACCAATGAGTTGCCGTATTCATTGAAAGTGGCGCTTGAAAGCTGTCGCGGCATTGCTAAACTCGCCGCGTCACTTCCTTTCCTGGATGCCCTTCATGTTGCGCTCTGCATCGGCCGCCTTCCTGGCGCTGGCCCTGGTTCCCGCCGCCCACGCTGCGGTCGATTGCTCGGTCAACACCAGCGCTTCGCCGCTGCCGTTGCCGGCCACGACCATCGCGCCGGTGGCCGACGAGCTCTACATCCGTGGCAACCAGCTGGGCATGCCGGCCGGCGTGCTGAGCAGCAACTACGATCCGTCGCAGTCGCTGGACCAGGTGCTGCAGCGCCTGCGCATCGATGGTTGCCAGAACATCGCCAAGGCCATTCCGAGCGCCCCGGCAGTGAAGCCGAACGATCCGGCGGCCTACAAGCCGCAGACCGAATTCGACAACACGCCCTGGCGCTTCGACATGAGCCAGAACGGCAAGCGCATGACCGCCGAAGAGTTCGACGCCTGGATGAAGGCGCGTGGCGTGCGTGTGGTCAAGGCGCGTCCGGCTCCGGCCGCCACTCCGGCCCCGGCCGAAGCACCGGCTGAGACCAAGCCGGTCGACAAGAAGTAAGCGCCGCGGGGAGCAGAGGCTTGCGCACGCGCCGCCCACCTGCCGCCCCCGCCGCCCGCTCCCACGCATCGCGTGGGCGTGCGACTCCCGCTGCCACAGCCGCCGGTGTCCGTCATGGCCTGGCGCGCGTGCTGTCCAAGGCCGGTGTGTGTTCGCGCAGCGAGGCCGCGCGCTGGATCGCCGATGGCCGCGTGCGCGTCTCCGGCCGCATCGTGCGGGATCCCGAATTCCCGATTGGGCAGCCGGCGCCGCCGATCGAGGTCGATGGCCAGCCGATGGGCGCGCCGCAGCGCCTGTACCTGATGCTCAACAAACCGCGTGGGGTGGTGACCACCGCGCAGGACGAACGTGGCCGCGACACCGTGTACCGCTGCTTCGATGGTGCCGGTCTGCCGTGGATCGCGCCGGTCGGGCGCCTGGACAAGGCCAGTGAAGGGTTGTTGCTGTTCAGCAACGATCCGCAGTGGGCCGCGCGCCTGACCGATCCAGAGACCGGCCCGCAGAAGACCTATCACGTGCAGGTGGATCGTCTGCCCGATGAGGACACCCTGGCCGCGCTGCGCGCCGGTGTCGAAGACGAGGGCGAGTTCCTCGTCGCCCAGGCTGTGCGCGTGCTGCGCAGCGGCGATAAGACCGCGTGGCTGGAGGTGGTCCTCGACGAGGGCCGCAACCGCCACATCCGCCGCCTGTTGGCGGCCTTCGACCTGCAGGTGCTGCGCCTGGTCCGGGTTGCGATCGGCGGGCTGCAGCTCGGCGATCTCGGCAAGGGCCAGTGGCGGGTGCTGGAGGTCAGTGACCAGCAGCGGCTGGGGGCCGCTGCACCGGGCTGATCATCGCCCGCGGCCGGCGGTTGCCGGCCACCGTTCCAGGCGTAGGGGGCGTCTGGCTGCTGAATTTCCCGAACGGAGCCTGCCCATGTACCACCCGACCCTCAACCAAACCCTGCGCTGCGCAGGCCTGCTGCTGCCGATGGTGCTGCTGACCGCCTGTGGTGGCCACAAGAAGGTGGCCAAGGCGGAAATGCCGGCCGAGACCCCGGTGGTGGAAGTGAAGACCCCGGAGCTGGATGGTCGCGGCAGCTACCGCTTCCTGATGAGCAACGGCGACAAGAAGATGACCGCCGATGAGTTCGATGCCTGGATGAAGGCCAATGGCATCCGCGTTGCCAAGGGTAACGGCCAGGATGCTGCCGCCAAGCCGGTGGTGGTGGCCAGCAAGGACGAGCCGAAGGGCAAGAAGAAAAAGAAGTGATGCCGGGAAGGTGCCGACCTCGGTCGGCACGCCCTCACGCCCGGTAGGTGCCGACCTTGGTCGGCACGCTTTGGCCGGTGGGGATCAACCCTTGATCACGCCCAGCTCGACACCGATGCGGGTGAACGCATCGATCGCGCGGTCCAGATGCTCGCGACTGTGCGCGGCGCTGATCTGGGTGCGGATGCGGGCCTGGCCCTTGGGCACCACCGGGAAGAAGAAGCCGATCGCGTAGATGCCTTCTTCCAGCAGGCGCTCGGCGAACTTCTGCGCCAGCGGTGCGTCGTACAGCATCACCGGGCTGATCGGGTGTACGCCCGGCTTCACGTCGAAACCGGCGGCGACCATCTTTTCGCGGAAGTAGCGGGTGTTTTCCACCAGGGTGTCGCGCAGATCGTCAGCGGCGGCCAGCATCTCGAACGCTTTGATGCCGGCGGCCACCACATGCGGCGGCAGCGAGTTGGAGAACAGGTACGGGCGCGAACGCTGGCGCAGCAGCTCGATCACCTCGGCGCTGGCGCAGGTGAAGCCGCCCAGTGCACCACCCATGGCCTTGCCCAGGGTGCCGGTGATGATGTCGATCTTTTCCAGCACGCCCTTCACTTCGGCCGAGCCGCGGCCGCTGGCACCGAGGAAGCCGGTAGCGTGGCATTCGTCGATGTGCACCAGCGCGTTGTACTTCTTCGCCAGCGCGGTGATCTCGTCCAGCGGCGCAATGAAGCCGTCCATCGAGAACACGCCGTCGGTGGTGATCAGCTTGGTCTTGCAGCCGGCGGCGTCGGCGGCCTGCAGCTGGGCTTCCAGGTCGGCCATGTCGCAGTTGGCATAGCGGAAGCGCTTGGCCTTGCACAGGCGCACGCCGTCAATGATCGAAGCGTGGTTCAGCGCATCGGAAATGATCGCGTCGTTCTCGCCGAGCAGCGGCTCGAACAGGCCGCCGTTGGCATCGAAGCAGGCCGCGTACAGGATGGTGTCCTGCTTGCCGAAGAAGTCGGCGATCTGCTTCTCCAGCTGCTTGTGCAGGTCCTGGGTACCACAGATGAAGCGCACCGAGGCCATGCCGAAGCCGTGGGTATCCAGCGCATCCTTGGCGGCCTGGATCAGGTCCGGATGGTCGGCCAGGCCCAGGTAGTTGTTGGCACAGAAGTTCAGCACCTTGCGGCCGTCCTCGAGGGTGATCTCGGCCGACTGCGGGCTGGTGATGATCCGCTCGGACTTGAACAGGCCCTGGGCGCGGATGGCGTCCAGTTCCTCGGCGTAGTGGCGGGTCAGGGCGGAGGAGGCGTCGGTCATGGCGTGGGCACGGCTCTGAACGGGGAAACCGCTGATTCTACCGGGCATCGCCGCTTGCCGACCGGCCCGGATGGGGCATCGCCACGGCCGGCACATGTTGCATCGCAATAGCAAACTGGTTAAAAATTCGTGAACCGGAGCTGTCCCGCTCCGGCCGCTACGCCCGCTCCCCGCCTTCCACGCCACCGCCCCCACCGGAGACGCTCATGAAGCACGCCCGTGCCTGCCTCGCCATTGCCGCTGCCCTGACCCTGGCCGCCCCGTTCGCCGCCAGCGCCCAGGAAAACGAATCGCCGTACAGCTGGAACGTCACCGCTGTTTCCGATTACCTGTTCCGTGGTGTGTCGCAGACCGACGAGGATCCGACCCTGCAGGCCGGTTTCACCTACACCAGCCCGGTTGGCCTGTATGCCGGCGTTTGGGGTTCGGGCGTGGACTTCGGTGCAGGTGATCCGAAGACCGAGGTCGACTACCTGATCGGCTACGGCGTGGACGTCACCGAGCGCGTCAACGTCGACGTGCTGCTGAACCGCTACACCTACCTGAAGTCCAGCCACCAGAACTACAACGAGCTGATCACCACCACCACGCTGGATGACACCTACAAGCTGACGGTGGCCTACACCAACGATGTATGGAACAGCAGCACCGATGGCTGGTACTTCGGCCTGGGCGGCAGCTGGGGCCTGCCGAAGGATTTCACCCTGAATGCCAATGTCGGCCGCAGCACGTTTGAAGACGGCATCGCCAAGGATTACACCGACTGGAATGTCGGCGTTGAGCGCCAGTTCGGGATGGCCAAGGTCGGCCTGGGCTACTACGGTACCGACGGCAACGGCCGCGACAACTCCGGCAAGCTGGCCCACAGCCGCGTGATGCTGAGCGTGGCCATCGGCAAGTAACGCCGCAGGCGTTACCGGTAGTGCCGGCCGCTGGCCGGCAACATCGGGATGGCAAAGAAAAAGGCGCCCATCGGGCGCCTTTTTCAATTTCAAGGTGTGCCGAGCAAGCTCGGCACCCACCCATCGCGCGCGGCGAAGGGTCAATTCCAGCTCAACACCACCTTGCCGGCCTTGCCTTCTTCCATCAGGTCGAAGCCCTTCTGGAAGTCGTCGATCGGCAGCTGGTGGGTCATCACCTTGCCGAGCGGGAAGCCGGACAGCACCAGCTGGGTCATCTTGTACCAGGTCTCGTACATCTTGCGGCCGTAGATGCCCTGCACGGTCAGGCCCTTGAAGATGATCTTGTCCCAGTCGCAGCCGGCGCCCTTGGGCATGATCCCGAGCATGGCGATCTTGCCGCCGTGGTACATGCAGTCGAGCATGTCGTTGAACGCGCGCGGGTTGCCGCTCATTTCCAGGCCCACGTCGAAGCCCTCCATGTGCAGTTCCTTCATCACGTCCTTCAGCGACTGGTTGGCCACGTTGACCACGCGGGTGGCACCCATGTCGGCGGCCAGCTTCAGACGGAAGTCGTTGACGTCGGTCACCACCACGTTGCGTGCACCGATGTGCTTGCAGATGCCGGCGGCGATGATGCCGATCGGGCCGGCACCGGTGATCAGCACGTCTTCACCGATCACATTGAACTCCAGCGCGCAATGCGCGGCGTTGCCGTACGGATCGAAGAACGCGGCCAGCTCGGACGGAATCTGGTCCGGGATCGGCCACAGGTTGCTGGCCGGCATCACCATGTACTCGGCGAAGGCGCCGTTGACGTTGACGCCGATGCCGACGGTGTTCGGGCACAGGTGCGGGCGGCCGCCACGGCAGTTGCGGCAGTGGCCGCAGACGATGTGGCCTTCGGCCGAGACGCGCTGGCCGATTTCATAGCCGGTCACGGCCGAGCCGAGTGCGGCGACGCGACCGACGAACTCGTGGCCGATGGTCAGGCCCGGCTTGATCGTGCGCTGGCTCCACTCGTCCCACAGGTAGATGTGCAGGTCGGTGCCGCAGATCGCGGTCTTCTCGAGCTTGATCAGGACCTCGTTCGGGCCCGGGGTCGGAACCGGAACTTCTTCCAGCCAGATGCCCTTGGCCGCTTCGCGCTTGACCAGGGCCTTCATCGTTTGCTGCGCCATCGGGGTGGAACTCATCAGGGGGAAAGCGCGGATTATAGGGTGCCGCGCGGATTTCCCATGTTGCGCTGCGGGTGCAGTGACGGAACGAAAGGCGTGTGTTGGCGGGCGTTTCGAACGTGCTGCAAACAGCGGCGCCTCCCTGATCCGGGAAAGGGGGCGTGGTCACCCTGGCCAGGACACGCAAAAGCCCCTCCATGGTGCTCGATGGCGCCATCCGTGGCGCCAACGGTCCCGGCCAGGGTGACCACGCCCCCTCTGGACGATTCCATGTGCGCGGCCGACGTGCGCATGGCAGAGCAAGAAGTAGGCCCATGACTTCCGGGGTTCGGGCCGGGGCAGGGCGGCGGGCTACAATCGAAGGTTCCACTACCAGGGGCCGCTCCATGCGCTCGAACCTGCTTGCATTCTCCATCGTCGCCAGCCTTGGGCTGGCCCAGGTCGCCCATGCCGCTGAAGGCATGTGGGTGCCGCAGCAGCTGCCGGAAATCGCCGGCCCGCTGCAGAAGGCCGGCCTGAAGCTGTCCCCGGAACAGCTGGCCAACCTGACCGGCGACCCGATGGGCGCGGTCGTCGCCCTCGGCGGCTGCACCGCCAGCTTCGTCTCGCCGCAGGGCCTGGTGGTCACCAACCACCACTGCGCCTACGGCGCCATCCAGCTGAATTCGACCGCGCAGAAGAACCTGATCAAGGACGGCTTCAACGCGCCGACCCTGAAGGACGAACTGAGTGCCGGCCCGAACGCCCGCGTGTTCGTGCTCGACCAGATCACCGACGTCACCGCCCAGGCCAAGGCCGCCATTGCTGGCGCCGGCAACGATCCGCTGGCCCGCAGCCGCGCGCTGGACGCCTTCGACAAGGCCCAGGTCGCCGCCTGTGAAGCCGATGCCGGCTTCCGCTGCCGCCTGTACAGCTTCTCCGGCGGCAACACCTACCGCCTGTTCCGCAACATGGAAATCAAGGACGTGCGCCTGGTCTACGCGCCCCCGGGCAGCGTCGGCAAGTTCGGCGGCGACGTCGACAACTGGATGTGGCCGCGCCACACCGGCGACTTCTCGTTCTACCGGGCCTATGTGGGCAAGGACGGCAAGCCGGCCGCCTTCGCCGCCGACAACGTGCCGTACCAGCCCAAGCACTTCCTGAAGTTCGCCGACCAGCCGCTGGGCGCAGACGACTTCGTGATGGTGGCCGGCTACCCGGGCCGCACCAACCGCTATGCACTGGCCGGTGAGTTCAACGAAACCGCCAGCTTCACCTACCCGACCATCGCCAAGCACTACAACGCAGTGCTGAAAATGATCGCCGACGCCGGCAAGGCCGACGCCGACGTCAAGGTGAAGTACGCAGCGACCGCCGCCAGCATGAACAACGTGGCCAAGAACTACCTGGGCCAGCTGGAAGGCTTCAAGCGCATCGACGCCGCCGGCCAGAAGCAGGCTGAAGAAGCCGCCGTGCTGGCCTGGCTGAAGAAGCAGGGTGCTGCCGGCAAGCCGGCCCTGGCCGCCCACGCGCAGCTGCTCAAGCATCTGGATACCAGCAAGTCGACCCGCGAACGCGACCTGTTCGTCGGCCAGTTCAACAACACCTCGGCCGTTGGCGCAGCGATCACCCTGTACCGCCTGTCGATCGAACGCAGCAAGCCGGATGCCGAGCGCGAAGCCGGTTACCAGGAACGCGACCTGACCACCATCGAAGGTGGCCTGAAGCAGATGGACCGTCGCTACGTGGCAAAGATGGACCAGCAGCTGCAGACCTACTGGCTGGACCAGTACGTGGCCCTGCCGGCCGCGCAGCGCGACAACGAAGTGCTGAACAAGTGGCTGGCCGGCAGCGATGCCGCTGCGGTCAAGTCGCTGGTGAACAAGCTGGGCGGCACCGAGCTGGGCAGCCTGGACAATCGCCTGAAGTGGTTCAAGGCCGACCGTGCCGCGTTTGAAGCCAGCAGCGATCCGGCCATCCAGTACGCCGTGGCCGTCATGCCGGCACTGCTGAAGCAGGAAGAGCAGAAGAAGATCCGCGAAGGCGAATCACTGACCGCCCGCCCGCTGTACCTGCAGGCCGTGGCCGACTACAAGAAGAGCCAGGGCGAGTTCGTCTATCCGGATGCCAACCTGTCGCTGCGCATCACCTTCGGCAACGTCATGGGCTATGGCAAGGACGGCGTGAAGTACACCCCGTTCACCACCCTGGAAGGCGTGGCGGCGAAGGAAACCGGTGAAGATCCGTTCGATTCGCCGAAGGCGCTGCTCGATGCGGTCAAGGCCAAGCGTTACGGCGGCCTGGAAGACAAGCGCATTGGTTCGGTGCCGGTGAACTTCCTGTCCAACCTGGACATCACCGGCGGCAACTCCGGTTCGCCGGTGCTGGATGCCAACGGCAAGCTGGTCGGCCTGGCCTTCGATGGCAACTGGGAATCGGTCAGCTCCAACTGGGTGTTCGACCCGGTGATGACCCGCATGATCGCCGTCGACAGCCGCTACATGCAGTGGATCATGCAGGAAGTGGCGCCGGCGCCGCAGCTGCTGAAGGAACTGAACCTGGTCAAGTAAGGTTCGCGGTTCGGGGCGGTCCATCCACGCATGGCGTGGATCTACTGCCTGTACCGAGGGTAGTGCCGGCCGCTGGCCGGCAACCTCGACCAGATATCCGGAGTTTCCGAAACCCCGCGACCCACGTCGCGGGGTTTTTTCATGCCCGGCCCGGCCCGGTGCGCCGAACAGGTATCATCCCTGTTCCGCGTACTTCACAGGATGTGAACGAAACGCGGAAACCTCCTCCCCCCAGGACCCCTTGCACGCATGCGCATCCTGCTTGCCCGCCACGGCGAAACGCCGTGGAACGCCGAAGGCCGCTACCAGGGCCAGATCGATATTCCGCTTTCGCCGATCGGTGAAGCCCAGGCCCAGGCACTGGGTGCCCGCCTGGCCTCGGTGGACATCACCCGTGCCGTCGCCTCGCCGCTGTCGCGCGCCCAGCGCACCGCGCAGCTGGCGCTTGGCGCCGCGCGTGCCGACATGCTGCTGACCGAGCCGGAGCTGCAGGAAATCGCCCACGGTGAGTGGGAAGGCCTGCTCGCCAGCGAGATCAACGAAAAGGATCCGTCGCGCCTGCAGGCCTGGCGCGAGGAGCCCGATACCGTGCTGATGCCCGGTGGCGAATCGCTGCGCCTGGTGCTGGAACGCAGCTGGCGTGGCCTGGCCCGTGCCACCGAAGGCCTCGGCGAGCACGACACCCTGCTGGTGGTTGCCCATGACGCGGTCAACCGCGTGATCCTGTGCAAGGTGCTGGGCCTGCCGATTTCCCGCCTGTGGACCTTCCGCCAGGCACCGACCACGCTCAACCTGCTCGAAGGCGCCGACCTGGACAGCCTGGAAGTGGTGCGCCTGAACGACTGCGCCCACCACACGCCGTTCTTCGGCGAAGCCAAGCACCGCGCACTCTGACCCGCCACACCGAACCACCTGTACCTGCTGGAAGCACTGCCGTGACGAACACCCCGACCACCCTGGCCGATTGGCTGGATTACATTGAACGCCAGCACCCGGCGACCATCGACATGGGCCTGGAGCGCGTGCGCGCCGTGGCCACGGCGATGGGTCTTGGCGCGCCGGCCGGGCGCACCATCGTGGTCGGTGGCACCAACGGCAAAGGCTCCACCGTGGCCTTCATCGAGGCCATCGGCCGTGCTGCCGGTTGGAAGGTGGGTGCCTACACCTCGCCGCACCTGCTGCGCTACAACGAGCGCGTGCGCATCGACGGGCAGGACGTGGACGATGCGGCGCTGGTTGCTGCGTTCAATGCCGTCGAAGCGGCACGCGGCGACACCACGCTGACCTATTTCGAGTACGGCACGCTCGCTGCTTTGCAGCTGTTCGCCGACGCCGGGCTGGACCTGGCGGTGCTGGAGGTGGGCCTGGGCGGCCGCCTGGATGCGGTCAACATCGTCGACGCCGATGTATCGGTGATCACCACCGTGGACATCGACCATGCCGAGTGGCTGGGCGAGGACCGCGAAGCGATCGGCGCCGAGAAGGCCGGCATCATCCGTGGCTGGAAGCCGGTGATCCTGGGCGAGACCGATCCGCCGTCCAGCGTGCTGGCGCGTGCCTATCTGGTCGGTGCCAACGCGATCCGCGGCGGCAGCGATTACTTCTACGAGCCGATCGACGCCCAGCGCTGGCGCTGGCGCGACGTCGGCCTGCGCATGGAGCTGCCGACCCCGGCGCTGGCCGGCCCGATCCAGCTGGCCAATGCCGGTGCTGCCATCGCCGCCCTGCGCGCGCTGGACAAGCCGGTGCCGCGTGCGGCGTGGGCCGCGGGCATCGCAGCAGCGCGTATCTCCGGCCGCATGCAGGCATTCGAGCGCGACGGCGTGCAGATCCGCGTGGACGTGGGCCACAACCCACAGGCGGCGGGCCAGCTGGCGCGTGCGCTGAAGGCCGAAGTGTCAGCCGGCCGCACCCTGGCGGTGTACGCCTCGTTGCAGGACAAGGACGCGGCGGGTGTGGTGCAGGCCCTGCAGGACGTGGTGGGCGAGTGGACCCTGGCCGGGCTGGACGGTCCGCGTGGGCAGAGCGCCGCTCAGCTGCAGGCACGCCTGAGCGGTACGGTGGCGGCCAAGGCACCGCTGGCCGATAGCGTCGAACAGGCCCTGGCGCAGGTGCTGGCCCAGGCTGAGCGGGGTGACCGGGTGTTGGTGTTCGGCTCCTTCCATACCGCCGCTGCGGCCCTGCAGTGGCTGCAGGGCGACGCCTGATCCGCGTTCAGCCAACGCCGACGCCGGCCGGTCCGGCACCCGTATAATCGACGGCAATCTCCGGACAGTTGCCTGCCTCACGTGGATACGCCTCTGAAACAGCGTCTGATTGGTGCCATCGTGCTGGTGGCACTGGCCGTGATTTTCCTGCCGATGCTGGTCAAGGGACCCGCACCCGACAGCGGTGTCGCCAATGTGCCGATCGCCGCGCCGGATGCGCCGGCCGATGGCCAGTTCGAAACCCGTGAGCTGCCGCTGGTCGCCCCGGCCGGTGGTGCCACCGGCCTGCAGACCGGGCAGGCCAAGCCGCTGCAGGAGGCTGCCACGCCGGCTACGCCGCCGACCGTGGACACCTCGCCGGCAGTCGCCGCCGGCAACTATGCGGTCACCTTCGGTGCCTACGGCAGCAAGGCCGACGCCGATGCGGTGATCGCCTACCTGAAGCGCTCGCAGCTGCCGGGCTTCGCTGAAACGGCCACCATCAACGGCCGCCAGGCATGGCGCGTGCGCGTTGGACCTTACGCCGACCGTGCCCAGGCCGAAGCGGCCCGCCTGCAGGCGGTGAAGATCCGTGCGGATGTGAAGGCCGAAGTGATCACCCTGGACGCGGCGGCCGGCAGCAGTACTCCGGTTGCGGCCGCCCCGGCACCGGCTGCGCCGAGCGCCAGCACCCCGTCCGCAGCTGTTGCGCCCTCGGCCAGCGGCAACCCGGTCCGCAGCGAAAGCCTGCCGCCGAGCACGCCAACGGCGACCGCGCCGCCGGCCGCCAAGCCGGAACCGCCGAAGCCGGCGCCGAAGCCCGAACCGAAGCCGGAGGCCACCGCCAGCAAGCCGGCGACGGTGCCGACCACACCGGCAGCACCGGCTGCCAGCGGCGTCGGCTTTGCCGTGCAGCTGGGCGCGTTCGGTCAGGCCAACGATGCCAATGCCCTGCGCGACAAGGTTCGTGCCGCTGGTTTCAGCGCTTTCGTCGAGCAGGTGCGCACGGACAAGGGAACCCTGCATCGCGTCCGCGTCGGGCCGGTGGCCAACCGCGCTGACGCCGAGCAGCTGAAGGCGCAGGTCGCCGCCAAGGTCGGCGTGGCCGGCATGGTCCGACCGCACCCATGACCCACGCGCAGCCCCGTTGCCAGCGCCGCCGAAGGAGCGGGGCGCCATGATCGACGTGGTGCTGCTGATCGTGATCGCCGCCTCGACCCTGCTGGGGATGCTGCGCGGCTTCGTCGGAATCGTCATCGGCACCCTGTCGTGGCTGCTGGCCGCGTGGGCGGCCTTCGCCTTCGGTAATGACGCGGCCCACTGGTGGGCCGCGCCGGCGGCCCCCGGAGGCGAGCACTTCGTCGGTGGCTACCTGGGGGTCGGCATCGGCGTGATGATCGTGGTCGCGGTGATCGGCATGGTCATCAAGGCCCTGGTCCACCGCAGCATGCTGACCAGCCTGGACCGCCTGCTGGGCGGGGTGCTGGGCGCGGTGCGAGGCGGCCTGATCGCCGCGGTCCTGCTGCTGCTGGGCAGCTTCACCCCGCTGACCGCCGAACCCTCCTGGCAGCGCTCGGCGGTGCGTCCGTTGCTGAACCCGACCGTGGCCTGGATGAACAGCAAACTGCCGCACTGGGAGGTTCCCGGGGCCGATCTGCTGCCCAAGGCCTTGCCGACCGACGCGCTGTCCCCATCTGCATTGATGGAGTTGGGCAAGAACGCAGGCGCCGGGTTGGGAAAGCCGGGCGCGGCAGGCGATAATGGCATCCTCAACCAGGTAGTGGCAGGCAGCGGATGGCTGCGGCCTGCGAAAGCGGAACAGGGCGATTCCTACGATCCGGCCGAAGTGCGCCCGGACGCTCCTGCACTGCCGGACAGTATCGAGCCGGGCGATCCGGCCAACGTCGACCGCGCGCGCGGCGACCACCGCGGCCAGGTACGGCCACCTTCCTTGTAACTGGGCACAGCCCAGCGGAGACCTCGCACCATGTGTGGCATCGTCGGAATCGTCGGCAACCAGAACGTCGCCGGGCAGTTGTATGACGGCTTGACCGTTCTCCAGCACCGTGGCCAGGATGCGGCGGGCATCGCCACCGCCAGCGGCAGCCGCCTGCGCGTGCAGAAGGCCACCGGCCTGGTCCGCGATGTGTTCGATGCCCGCACCATGTCCACCCTGGAAGGCAGCGTCGGCATCGCCCATGTGCGCTACCCGACCGCCGGTTCGGAAGGCATGGACGAGGCACAGCCGTTCTACGTCAATTCGCCGTACGGCATCGCGCTGGCCCACAACGGCAACCTGATCAACACCGAAGCGCTGCGCCAGCAGGTGTTCGAACAGGACCGCCGCAACGTCAACACCGATTCGGACAGCGAAGTGCTGCTGAACGTGTTCGCCTATGAACTGGAGCAGCAGCGCCAGCTCAGCCCGGAAGCCGCGATCCGCGCGGTGGCCGGCGTGCACCGCCGCTGCAAGGGTGGCTATGCGGTGGTCAGCGTGGTGCTGGGCCTGGGCCTGGTCGCCTTCCGCGATCCGCATGGCATCCGGCCGCTGGTACTGGGCAAGCGCAGCCACGCCGAAGGTGACGAGTACATCGTCGCCTCCGAGTCGGCCGCGCTGGACGTGCTGGGCTTCCAGCGCGTGCGCGACGTGCAGCCGGGCGAAGCGCTGGTGATCACCGCGCGTGGCGAGCTGTTCTCGGAAATCTGCGCCGAGCCGGCCGAGCACACCCCGTGCATCTTCGAATACGTGTACTTCGCGCGCCCGGATTCGATGATCGACAACGTCTCGGTGCACAAGGCGCGCATGCGCATGGGCATCAAGCTGGGCGAGAAGATCCTGCGCCTGCGCCCGGACCACGACATCGACACCATCATCCCGATCCCGGATACCTCGCGCGATGCCGCGCTGGAGATCTCCAACGTGCTCGGGGTGAAGTACCGCGAAGGCTTCATCAAGAACCGCTACATCGGCCGCACCTTCATCATGCCGGGCCAGGGCGAACGCGTGAAGTCGGTGCGCCGCAAGCTCAACCCGATCCACCTGGAGTTCCGCAACCGCGTGGTGCTGCTGGTGGACGATTCGATCGTGCGCGGCACCACCAGCCAGCAGATCGTGCAGATGGCCCGTGATGCGGGCGCGCGCAAGGTCTACCTGGCCAGCGCGGCACCGCCGGTGCGCTACCCGAACATCTACGGCATCGACATGCCGGCGGCCGAAGAGCTGGTCGCGCACAACCGCACCGTGGAAGAGATCGAAGCCCACCTGGGCTGCGACTGGCTGATCTACCAGGACCTGGAAGACATGGAAGCGGCGGTGAGCGAGGGCAACCCGGCGCTGCGCAACTTCGATTCGTCCTGCTTCAACGGCCACTACCCGACGGGTATCGAGCCGGGCTACTTCGAGCGCATCCAGCAACTGCGTTCGGACGACGCCAAGCACAAGCGCCGCGCCTGAGGTCCAGGCGTGGTCGATGTACCCGACGTTGGTGGCGACCTGCTGCGCGCTGCGCAGCAGTGCCTGGCCGAAGCCGACCCGCTGCGCAAGGTGGCGCTGACCCAGGCCTATGCCGCCGCGTTCCGTGCTGGCCGCCTGAAGGTGGCGGCCGACGCGCTACCGCCAGAGCCGATCCGCATGCCCGGCCGGCCGCCGCAGCTGGTGCTGGTGCATCCGCGTGAAGTGCCGCGGCGTGGACTGGGCGGAGTGGAAGGGCGTGCCGCCTTCATCCACGCCATCGCCCATATCGAACTCAACGCGATCGACCTGGCCTGGGATGCGGTATACCGCTTCCGTGGCCTGCCGCCGGCGTTCCATGCCGACTGGGTCAGCTGTGCCGACGACGAATCGCGGCACTTCATGCTGTTGCGCGAACGCCTGCAGGTGCATGGCCACGACTATGCCGATTTCCCAGCGCACAACGGCCTGTGGGAAATGTGCGAAAAGACCGCCCATGACGGCCTGGCACGCATGGCACTGGTGCCACGCGTGCTGGAGGCGCGCGGCCTGGACGTAACGCCCGGCATGATCGGGAAGCTGCGCAATGTCGGCGATGGCGAAACCGCCGATGTGCTGGAAGTGATCCTGCGCGAGGAAGTGGCGCACGTCGCTGCCGGTTCGCGCTGGTACCGCTGGTACTGCGACCGCGCCGCTGTCGAGCCGCGTGCGCGCTTCAAGGAACTGCTGGTGGAGTACGCCGGCGGCTACCTGCATGGGCCATTCAACATCGAAGCGCGCCTGCTGGCCGGGTTCGATGCGGATGAGTTGGCCAACCTGATTGAACAGGCCGGTTGAAGAAAAGGGGACGGAGGGGATTAAGTCGTTTGTGGCACAAACGACTTAATCCCCTCCGTCCCTTTTTTCATGCGTTCGGCAACACCACGCGCTTGCCATCCACCGTTGGCCGGTTGATGTAGAACAGGCCGGGACCCGGCCGGTACGGCAGTTCGCTGACGCCGGCATCGGCGGCGTAGGTCAGTGCGGTGTCGCCCAGTGCATCGAAGTTCCAGTGCGCCGACTGCATCAGGTAACGCCGTCGCAGCAGCGCCTCCTGTGTCTGCGTCAGCGGCTGTCCGGCCACCAGTCGGCGTGCAATCGGCTGCAGGGCGGACGGCAGCTCCCAGCCGGGAACTCCAGCGGCATTGGCGGTCCATTGCACGCCAGCATCGATGGCCTGCTGCTGCATCACCTGCAGTGCGATCAGCTGGTAACGCCAGTCGATGCGCCGACGCAGCACCACCGCGGCGGTCACATACAGCACCGGCGACAACAGCACGCTGCGGCTGCCGGCGCGACGCTGCTGCTGCCACTGGTGCCAGACATCCACCCAGATCTCCTTTTCACCCACGCCCAGCTGCTGCCGCCAGCGTTCGGCGTCGGCCTGCGTTTCGGCGTAGGCCGTGGTGGCCTGCAGCAACGCCAGTGGAGGGACCTGGTAGTCGGAAACCGCTGGGCGGCGCAGCTGCTGCCGGCGCGGACGGCTGAGCAGCTTGGGCCCTTCTTCCAGCTGGTTGTAGCCACCGCCGATGTTGGCGTGCACGCCGGGCAGGGCGATCTCGGTGAACGTTGGCGCGACGCTGGTCAATGGATAGTGTTGGCGATGCTCGTCACGCGCGGCCAGTTGCACGACGTGTGCCGCGATGCCACTGCGCAGGGCGAGCTGCGGGTGTTGATCGGCGCGGCCACCATTGACTGCAACCACGGTGTCGAACAGTCCGATGAAGCGCAGCACCGGCGTGACGGCGGCGAAGTCCGCAGTGCAGGGCAGGCCGGCGCCCTGCAGCAGCTGGCGCCAGCGCGCGCTGTCCCAGGCCTGCAGCTGGTTTGCGATATCACGTGCCGCGGCAGCACCGCGCGAATAGCCGAACAGATCCAGCTGCACGCCACGCAGCGGTCGCTGCCAGCGCGCGGACAGCTCGGCCAGTGCCGCCGGCAGCAGCACCTGCAGCGCGCGCTGCACTTTCGCGCGAACGCCACTGGCACCGATGCCGAAGGCCAGTCCGATCAGATCGTCATCGGCATCATCGCGGGTCCCCACGCCCTCGACATAGATCGACAGCGAAGGCGCGGCCATCGCATCGCGGCGGCTGTCCGGATACAGCTGCTGCAGGCGCGCGATGTTGGTCAGGCCGTTGTCGTAGCTGCTGGTCAGCCGGCTCTGGTAGGTCGAATCATCATCCGCGCGCAGCTGCGCCGGGCGTGGCTGCGGAACCTGTGGGCGACCGCGTGCCAGGTTGTGTGCGTTGTTGCGGGTGCCATCGAAGAACAGGCCGATCCGCAGCAAGCCGACATCTTCGTCCGTGTCCTGCGATGGTGCCATGTGCATTCCCCGTCGTGGCTGCGTCACGGTAGCGCGAAAGCGGTGTATTGGCGAAGTGTAGTGACGCTTTTGACCTTACTTAACGCAGATGCGGTCGATCACAGTTCCTGATTTTCATTCCCATCTTCTATTGAATTCACACGACCCGCGCAGGCCAGATGGCCAGACCCGGTAGACCCGGGCGTGCTGCATCAACGCTGTTCACATCATTCAAGGAGCGACGCAATGTTGTCCAGATCGATTGGCAAAGCGGCAGGTGGCCTGGTGTTGGGTTTGTCGGTGGCAGCGGCCGCGCATGCGGCACCGTTGTTCGAGCCGGTGACGGTCATCAGCCGCGCATCGGCAAACAGTGAGCCCGCGCTGGGCAAGCTGCTGGCCACCCCGTCCACCGCGACGGTACAGGAAGTGCGTGTCGACGCTGCTGCCACTGCGCAGCCGCAGCTGGAGTTCGAACTGCTTGGCCAGCGCGTGCAGGCGGTGCGCAGCAAGATGGAAGCCCTGCCCGATGGCGGCAGCATCTGGTACGGCCAGTTGCGCTCGCCGTCCGATCGGCTGACTGCCGCCACTTCGAATGGCCAGGATGATCCTGGTAATTCAGTGATCCTGGTGCGTTCGGGCAACACCCTCACCGGTTCGATCCGCAAGGACGGCAAGCTGTATCGCCTGCGCCCACTGGGCAACCGGCATGTACTGGTGGAAGTGGATGAATCGCGGATGCCGGCCGACCATCCGGCCGACTACAACCAGCTGCCGAAAATCCCGATGGGCAACAATGACCGCATCGGCATCGCGCAGGCCTCGTCCGGTACCCCGGCCACCATCCGCGTGCTGGTGGTGGCAACCAATGCAGCGGTAACGGCCTATGGCGGCAACATGCAGTCGCTGGTGCAGCTGGCGGTGGCCGAATCCAACCAGGGCTACGTCAACAGCAACGTGGGCATCACCCTGCAGCTGGCCGGCTATGAAACCACCAGCTACACCGAATCCGGCAACTTCACCACCGACCTGACCCGCTTCCGCAACACCAGCGACGGCTACATGGACAGCATCCACACCAGCCGCAACAACACTGCGGCCGATGTCGGCGTGCTGCTGATCAACAACACGAGCTACTGCGGGTTGGCCTCGGGCATCGGTTCGACGGCATCGACGGCGTTCGCGGCGGTGTACTGGGATTGCGCGACCGGCTATTACTCCTTCGCGCATGAGATCGGCCACCTGCAGAGTGCGCGGCACGATATCGCCAGTGATCCCAGCACGTCGCCCTATGCCTATGGGCACGGCTATCGCTACGAGCCGTCCTCCGGTTCGCGCTGGCGCACGATCATGGCTTATGACTGCTCGGCCGGCTGCCCGCGCCTGAACTACTGGTCCAACCCGAACATCAACTACAACGGCATCCCGATGGGCAATGCCAGCACCGCCGACAACCAGCGCGTGCTGGTCAATACCAAGGCCACCATCGCGGCCTTCCGCTGAGGCCAACCGCCGACCGAGGTCGGCGTCTACCCGGGTGCGTTCACCTGCCCTGGTAGATGCCAACCTTGGTTGGCACCCCGCGATCCATCATTCGCGCGCGAGCGTATCCAGCGACCAGCCGCCGGCATCCACGCGCAGCACCGATCCCTGTTCGTACCAGTCACCCAGCACGATGCGGTTGCAGGCGCGGCCACCGGCCTGCAGCGTGTGCACCGCCGGGCGATGGGTGTGGCCGTGGATCATGGTGTCCACGCCATGGCGCACGAAGGTGGCATCGACTTCGGCGGGTGACACGTCGGTTACCGACTCGAACTGCGCACGATCATCCTGCTTCATTTCCGACTGGCGGGCCTGGCTGGTTTCCCGGGCCTTCTGCGCGAAGGCGATGCGTGCGGCCAGCGGCTGCGACAGGAACTGCGCTTGGAACACCGGGTCGCGCGTCTGTGCACGGAACTGCTGGTAGGGGATGTCATCGGTGCACAGCAGGTCGCCGTGCTGCAGCAGCACCGGGCGGCCGTACAGCTCGATCACGCACGGGTCGGGCAGGATGCGCAGGCCGGCGCGGCGTGCGTAGTCCTCGCCGAGCAGGAAATCGCGGTTGCCTCGGATGAAGTATGCAGGCACGCCGCTGTCGGTCAGCACCTTCAACGCATCGGCCACCGCATCGGCGGCGGGCGAGGGGGTGTCGTCGCCGATCCAGGCTTCGAACAGGTCGCCGAGGATGTACAGCGCATCGGCGCCGGGCGCCTGCTCGCGCAGGAAGCGCAGGAACAGGTCGGTGATCTCCGGACGGCTGGGGTCCAGGTGCAGGTCGGAAATGAACAACGTGGTCATGCAGGCATTCTAGGGCATCCACCGCCGGGCATGGCCCGGCGCTACCGAAGGGATCTGACCCCGGGGGCTACACCGGCAGCGGCAACCAAGCCAGGCTGGCCGATGCCAGCAGGATGGCAATGCCGGTGGCGGCCAGTACATCGGACGGGTAGTGCAGGCCCAGCACCACCCGCGACAGCGCGACGCCGAAGGTGAACGGCACCAGCAGCGGCGCCAGCCACGGGTAGTAGGCCAGCGCGACGATGGTGAACGACACTGCGTGCAGGGTGTGCCCGGAGGGGAAGCTGAACTCGTCCAGCGGCGCCACCCAGGCACGGATGCGCAGATCGGCCGCATACGGGCGGGGGCGCCGTGTCCAGCGCTTGAGGCCCTTGTAGAGCAGCAGGGCGGCCAGGCCGGTGGCGGCCATGTGCACCGATGCACGCAGTCCGTCGAAGCCGTCCACCGCCACCAGCGCGCCCATCAGCACGTACCAGAACACGCCATCGCCGAGCCGGCTGATGACCGAGAACAGGCGACGCACGCGGCGACGCCGGCAGTAGTGGTTGGCCCGGCGGCAGAGCCGCGCCTCGCGGCCGGCCAGCAGCTCAAGCGGCGTGGTGCGCATGGCCGCTCCTCCGCGACTGGGCCAGCTCGGCCAGCAGGGCATCGAATTCGGCAACCACCTGCTGTGGATGCAGGCGCTTCATCGCACGCGCGGCGCTGCTGCCGAATTCGCGGCGCCGTGCATCATCGGCGGCCAGCTGCACAGCTGCCTCGATGAACTGCTCATCGTTTTCCACGGCCGCACCGTTCTCGCCATCACGCAGGTATTCGCGGGCCGCACCGTAGTCGAAAGCGACGGTGGCCAGGCCGCTGGCCATGCTTTCCAGGGTCACGTTGCCAAAGGTCTCGCTGCGGCTGGGGAACAGGAACAGGTCACCGCTTGCGAAATGCCGTGCCAGGGATTCGCCGCGCTGGATGCCGCAGAAAATGAAATCGGGGTTTTCATGTGCCAGTTTTTCGCGGGCCGGACCATCACCCACCCAGACGAAGCGGGCTTTGGGCCGGATCTGCTGCAGGCGGCGGAAGGCTCTCACCGCCAGGCCAAGGTTTTTTTCCGCAGCGATGCGGCCGACATGGATCGCGACCAGGCCGTTGCCGTCCACGCCCCATTCCTCGCGCAGCGCCGGGTCGCGCCGGCCCGGATCGAACTGCTGGCTGTCGACCGCGCGTGCCAGCAGGCGCACGCGTTCGAAGCCCTGTTCACCGAGGAACTGCTGCAGCTCGCGGGTGGGCACCAGGGTTGCATCGGCCTGGTTGTGGAACCGGCGCATCCAGCGCATCGCGGCAGCCTGCAGCCAGGCCACGCCGTAGTCGGGCAGGTACTCGTCGAAGCGGGTATGGAAACCACTGGCGACCGGAATGCCAAGGCGGCGCGCGGTGCGCAGCGCCGACCAGCCCAGCGGGCCTTCGGTGGCGATGTAGACCGCATCGGGACGCTGCTGCTGCCAGTGACGGTTGAGCCGGATCGGTGCAGGCAGGCCGAAGCGCAGGCCGGGGTAGCGCGGCAGTGCGGCGCCCGGCACCAGCAGCGTGCCCGGTGCCGAGTCCAGTGCTTCGCTGGTCTGGCGTGGCCGGATCAGGTCGATGTCATGGCCGGAATTGCGCAGTCCCTGCTCCAGGCCCTGCACGGTGAGGGCAACGCCGTTCACTTCCGGCGGGTAGGTCTCGGTGACGATGGCATAGCGCATGGCGGGCCTCCGGGTTTCCGGCATGCTCGGGCCTGGCGATGTAGCCGATATGACCGCTTTGCGACCACGGGATGACGGTGGTCAGGTCCCTGTACGAAGCCACGGCCCCGAAGGGCCGTGGCGGTCGTGCAGGGGGCGCGGTGGATCAGAAGCGCTGCTGGTATTTCATGTAGATGAAACGACCAATGTCGAAGCCACCGTAGTAGGAGAAGTTGGCGCTCGGCTGGCTGTACATGGCCGGTCCCTGGCGGCCGAACACATTGTTGGCACCGATCGAGACGGTCGCATCCCATGGCAGGTTGTAGCGCGCCTGCACGTCGTGGAAGGTGACCGATCCGCGACGGTTGTAGTCACGGCTGCCACTGAACCACGGCGCGCGCTGGCCCGGGTGCGAGCACTCACCCGGATACGTGGCTGCATCCAGGCAACGCTCCTTGACCGCGGAGAAATAGCGCAGGCCCCAGTTAAGGCCGAGGTTGCCACGCTCCCAGCCCAACGATGCGTTGGAGCGCACACGGAAGCCGATGCCGCCGTTGCTGGCGATGCCATTGCTGGGAATGGGCGGCGCATCCGCCTCGTTGGTGGTCCGTTCTTCCGCGGCGACCACATAGGTGGTCTTCCAGTCGGCGCTCAGCGTGCCCCAGGACGTTTCGATCTTGTGGCCGATCTCCAGGTCATAGCCTTCGGCCTGGCGGAACCCGCTGTTGCGGCTGCCATAGTTGAGCGTGTTGACGATGCCCAGTTCCGGGTCGCGGGTGAAACTGCCGCAGCGCTCGGCGATGCCCAGTTCGTAGCAGTCGCGGAGGATGTCGTTGGGATGGTCGGCGACGATGGTGTTGTCGATGCGGATCTTCCACCAGTCCAACGCAATGTTCAGTCCTTCGGCAAACGTCGGGCTCCAGACCAGCCCCAGCGTGCGGCTGGTCGAGGTTTCCGGCTTCAGGTCGGGATTGGAGCCGTTGGTGAAGGGCAGGGGCGTCTGCCCGCTGCTGCCGGTGATCGGCTCGTTGCCCTGGCCGAGCTGGCGGTAGCTGTCCGCGTTGGCGATGTCGGCGGCGCAACGTGCACGTACCTCCGGGCTGCTGGCGGCGGCGCCATAGACCGTATCGCAGGGGTCACGGAAGCCGGTGGTGAAGGTCTGCGAGCCGCCGCCGTACAGATTCGAGATGGTCGGCGCACGGAAACCCTGGGCCCAGGTGCCACGGACCAGCAACTGGTCGATCGGCTTCCACGAGATGCCGAACTTGCTGTTGAGGGTTCCGCCGAAGGTGGTGTAGTCCGAGTAGCGCGTTGCCATGTCCAGGGTCAGCTGGCGTGCACCGGGGAGGTCGCTCAGCACCGGCACGCTCAGCTCCAGATAGGCCTCGTCGACACGGTAGCCACCGCCGGTCGGGCCCGCCGCCAGGTTGGTGGTGGCGCCGGTCTGGGCCAGCGCGTCGGGAATGAAGCGACCCTCCTCGCGGCGGCTCTCCACACCCAGGGCGAAGCCCAGTTCCCCGGCGGGCAGCGTGGCAAGGCCGCCACTGAGGCTGGCGAACAGGTTGCGGGTGGTGTTGCGGCCACGGGTGAGTTCCTCGGGGAACAGCCAGTCCTGCAGTTCGCCATTGCCGGTCAGGCCGTACGGGTCCTCCTGGCCATACGGCACCAGTGGATTCCAGGGCTTGCAGCCGGCAATCGGTGCATCCGGTGTACCGCATTCCACCTTGCCGGTGGCCGGGTTGTAGAACGAAGGACCGGTGGAATCGGCAACGCGCTGCTTGTGCAGGTCGCCGGTGGCACGCTGCTCCAGCTCGCTGCGGTTGTACTGGTAGCCGGCTTCCCAATCGAAGTCGCGACCGGCGAACTGGAAGCTGCCTTCAAACGCTGCAATACCCTGCCAGGTGGTCAGTTCGCTGGTGCTGATGCGTGGAATCTCCCAGGTGCGGCGGTTCCAGTGCACGTCGCTTGGGCGTTCATAGCCGTGGTGGCGGCCGAACGGATTGAACCAGCTGTCGGCGGACATCGGCGTGATGCCGGCCGCACCGGACTGGAACGGATAGCCGGCAATCTGGCGCGTGGTGGTGCGTCGGTTGTAGGCCAGCTGGGTGTTGAAGCGGATCTGGTCGTTCAGATCCATGCGTGCATCGACGAAGAGCGAATCGCGCTTGATCGGCGTCTGCACGTGCATCTGTTCATTGCTGTTGCTGACATCACCGGTGAACGGTGTGTTGTCACTGAGGTGGAAGCTGTCCGGCCCGCCCGGCTGGCTGCCGCGATCGAGCGAATAGCTGCAGCCACGGGCGCTGCTGCAGCCCGGGCCCTTGAAGCCGACGATGCGCCCCCACTGCCCGACCGTGGTCCAGCCATCGTCCGGATGACGATCGGTATAGGTGTAGGCGCTGAAGCCGCGGTCCTTCGCCCAAACGCCCTTTTCTTCGACATGCTCGGCGGCGACACTGATCGAAGCGCGGTCATTCGACCAGCCGGCAACCACGTCGTACTGGGTGCGGGCACCATCGCCTTCGCTGAACTGCCCGTGGTAGACGTTGGCGGTCACGCCCTGGACGTTGCGCCGGGTGATGATGTTGACCACGCCGGCCATCGCGTCGGAACCGTAGATGGCCGAGGCGCCGTCCTTCAGCACTTCCATGCGTTCCACGGCAGCGGCGGGAATGCTGGATATATCCTGGTAACCCGAAGTGGTCATGCCCAGGCGCTTGCCGTTGACCAGCACCAGGGTGCGCTGTGCACCGAGGCCGCGCATGTCCACGTAGCTGCCGCCTGCGGCCTCGCCCGCACTGAGCGGGCTGGCACGGCTCAAGGCCGGGCTGCCGGTTGCGGTCAGGTTCTGCAGGATGTCGGCAACGGAATTGAAGCCCTGCCGCTCGATGTCGGCGCGGCTGATGGTCAGCACCGGCTGCGCGGTTTCCAGGTCGACCTGGCGGATGCGCGAACCGGTGATCTCGATACGGTCCAGCGTGGTGGCTTCCGGTGCGTGCTGGGCGAATGCGGGGAGGGCCAGTGCGGTGGTGGCCGTCATCGCCAGTGCACGACGGATCGCCAACCCGAGCTCGGGAATACGGATGGTCATGGGTCTCTCTCTCAGTCTTCGAAGTCTTCGGAACACAGCCAAGCGGGGCTGCGTCAACTCCACCGCGGCGGTGGATGTTCGAACCTAGTGAAGATGGATGGGGAGACGTATGGGCAAGCGACGAAAGCGCTGCAGACGGCCGTGACGCTTCTGCACAAAGCGGAAGCAAATCAATCGATTGCTCCAACCTGTGGCATCGCGGCGGACGCAGCGCAGAGGACCGTGTCCCTGATTGAACGCATCACGGTCAATGTGGAAAGCGACAGTCTGCGCGGAGGCAGAAAAAAACCACGGCCCCGAAGGGCCGTGGTCGTCGAGCTTCAACAGCGCGGATGGATCAGAAGCGCTGCTGGTACTTCATGTACATGAAACGACCGATGTCGTAGCCACCGTAGTAGGAGAACGACGAGTTCGGCTTGCTGTACATCACCGGCGCTTCCTTGCCGAACACATTGTTCGCGCCCACCGAAACGGTGGCATCCCACGGCAGGTTGTAGCGGAACTGCACGTCGTGGAAGGTCACGGCACCGCGCTCGTTGTACGCGGTCGGCGACTTCAGCCACGGAGCCAGGAAGGTCGGATCGGAGCATTCGTCCGCATAACGCGAGGCGTTGAGGCAGCGCTCCTTCACACCGGAGTAGTAGCGTGCCGTCCAGCTGACGCCGAAGTCACCCACATCCCAGCCCAGCACCAGGTTCGAGCGCACGCGGAACGCAAGGCTGGTGGCGGTGCCGATGGTGTTGGCAACGCCGTTGATCGGCGTGATCGCTTCGCGGACATCGTTGGTGGAGCGGTAGACGTTCTTGCTCACATAGGTGCTGGTCCAGCCTGCGCTCAGCTTGCCGTAGCTGGTGTCGACGCGGTAGCTGACATCCAGGTCGTAACCTTCGGTCTCGGCAAAGCCGGCATTGCGGTTGCCGAACTTCAGGCCGGTGACGATGCCGTTGGACGGGTCACGGCTGAAGCGGCTGCAGCGCGATTCGATGCCCTGCTCGTAGCAGTCCCTCAGGATCTGGTTCGGGCTGTCACCGACGATGGTGTTGTCGATGCGGATCTTCCACCAGTCCAGTGCCACGTTGAGGTTGCTGAGGAAGGTCGGGCTCCACACCAGGCCCAGCGTCTTGCTGGTCGAGGTTTCCGGAACCAGCAGCGGGTTCGAACCGGACACGAACGGCGTTGGGGTCGCATCCTGCGCCGTGGTCACCGGGGTGTTGCCCTGCTTCAGCTGGCGGAAGTTGCCGGCATCGGCGATGTCACGTGCGCATCGCGCGCGGACTTCAGCACTGCCCTTGGCCGAGCCGAACACGGTGTCGCACGGATCGCTGAACTGCGCGAAGGTCTCCGAACCACCACCGTACAGGTCGTTGATGGTCGGGGCGCGGAAGCCTTCTGCCCAGGTACCACGGACCAGCAGCTGGTCGATCGGCTTCCACTTGAAGCCGAACTTGCTGTTGAGCGTGTTGCCGAAGGTGTTGTACTTGGAGTAACGGGTGGCGGCACTGAAGCTCAGCTCACGCGCACCGGGCAGGTCGGCCAGCACCGGCACGCTGAGCTCCAGGTAGGCTTCCTTCACGTTGTAGCTGCCACCGGTCGGGCCTGCGGCCAGGTTGGTGGTGGCGCCGGTCTGGGCCAGGGCATCGGGGGTGTAGCGGCCATCTTCCTTGCGGCTTTCCACGCCGAAAGCGAAGCCCAGGTCGCCGGCCGGCAGGGTCATGATGCTGCCGGACAGGTTGGCGAACGCGTTCTTGGTGGTGGTGCGGCCGGTGGTGCGTTCCGCAGGGAACAGCCAGGCCATCAGTTCTTCATTGCCGGTCAGCCCGTTCGGATCGTTCTTGCCGTAGGGCACCAGCGGGTTCCACGGCGTGCAGCCGCTGATCACCGCGCCCGGACGGCCACACATCACCTTGCCGGTGGCCGGATCCAGGAACGACGGACCCACAGCATCGCGCACGCGCTTCTTGTGCAGGTTGCCGGTGGCGGTAGCGGTCAGCTCGTTGCGGTTGTACTGGTAGCCCACGTCCCAGTCGAAGTAGCGCTGGCCGATCTCGAAGCTGCCATCCAGCGACACTACCGCACGGTAGGTCTTCAGTTCGCTGGTGCTCACACGCGGGATTTCCCAGGTGCGGCGGTTCCAGGCCACGTCGGTAGGCTTGGCATAGCCGTGCTGGTTGCCGAACGGATTGAAGTAGCTGTCCTTGGACATCAGGCCGGTGGCGGTCGGGTCGCCCGAGATGGACACCGAGCTGGACTGCAGGGGGTAGCCTGCAATCTGGCGCTCGGCCGAACGCTTGTTGTAGCCGAATTCGGTGCGCAGGTTGACCTGGTCGGTGATCTTGAAGCGACCGTCGAAGTACACCGAATCACGCTTGAGCGGATACATGACGTGCATCTGTTCGTTGGCGTTGCTGACGTCGCCGGTGAACGGGGTCGCATCGGTCAGGTGGTAGTTGGCCGGGTTGGTCGGGTCAGCACCACGGTTGAGCGAGTAGCCGCAGCCGTCCTTGGTGTTGGTGCAGCCCGGGCCGCCCTTCAGGCCGGTGACCTGGCCCCACTGGCTCAGCGTGGTCCAGTTGGAGGCATCGTTCGGGTGGCGGTCGCTCACGCCGTACTTGCTGAACCAGCGGTCCTTGGCCCAGACGCTCTTTTCTTCGGAGTGTTCCAGTGCCAGGGTCAGCGACACGCGGTCATTGCTCCAGCCACCCACCACGTCGAAGCGGTCGCGCGCGCCGTCACCTTCGCTGTACTGGCCGTGGTAGACGTTGGCGGTCACACCGTTGACGTTGGAACGGGTGATGATGTTGACCACGCCGGCCATCGCATCGGAACCGTAGATGGCCGACGCGCCATCCTTCAGCACTTCGATACGCTCCACCGCCGACACCGGCAGCGAGGACACGTCCTGCAGGCCCGAGGTGCTGATGCCCAGGCGCTTGCCGTTGACCAGCACCAGGGTGCGCTGCGCGCCCAGGTTGCGCATGTCGATGTAGGTGCCGCCGGTGTTTTCGCCCGAGCTCAGTGCGTTTGCACGGCTGATCGCCGGGCTGCCCATGGCGGTCACGTTCTGCAGGATGTCGGCCACCGAGCTGAAGCCCTGGCGCTCGATGTCCAACCGGCTCAGTGCCAGGACCGGCTGAGCGGTCTCCACGTCCACCTGGCGGATGCGCGAGCCAGTGATCTCGATGCGATCCAGGGTGGTCGGCGCGGCGGTGCTGCCACTCTGGGCGAACGCAGGCAGGGCGGCCAGCGTCGCAGTGGTTGCCAGGGCGTAGCGGATGGCCTGCCCCAGGGGGGTGGTACGTGAAGTCATGACGAGCTCTCTCTCTCTCAGGTCGTGCAGGGACGCCAAAAGGGGCGTCGAAGAAATCGGCCGCCCACAAGCGGACCGATGACCCGATAGTAGTCTCGTTGGTTAATGCTGTGTAAAGAGGTCGTGTCGATTTGTACCAGGCTTCATCGTCAGATTTCACGAAAGCTCAACAAAAGCAGTCGCTTAGCTGTAACGCTGAATGCGCTCCCCCGACTTGATCTGCTGCGTCGCAGCAGGTCAACCGGGGGCGCATGCGCGAACCGTAACGGTGTGTGACCTTCTTTCCCTCGCGGGAAAGCGTGAGCCTCAGGCTACGAAGGGCCGGAACTGGATGCCCAGCCCGGCGATGCCGTCGGTCTCGCCGATCAGATCGGCGCGCAGCAGTGGCCGGGCATCAATGAAGGCCTGCGGCACGATCAACGACAGGCGGTTGTCGTCGGCGGTCAGTTCCAACGCCGGCAGTGGATCGTCCTCATGGGCACGATTGAGCAGCACCGCCAGGCGCAGCAGGGCGGCCAGCCGGCGAGCGGTCAGCAGCAGGCGCTCGGGCAGGGCGTCGAAGGCGGCCTTGGTCACGCTGCGGCGATGGCTGCGCACCAGCGCGGCCAGCATCTGCTGTTCCTGCCGCGAGAAGCCGGCGATATCTGAGTGTTCCAGCACGTAGCTGCCATGCACGTGGTAGCCGCTGTGCGCGATCATCAGGCCCAGCTCGTGCAGGCGCGCGGCCCAGCCGAGCATGCGCGCGTCGTCGGCATCGAGCCGCCAGCGTTCCTGCACCTGTTCCAGCAGTGACAGCGCGGTGTCCTGCACACGGTCGGCCTGCACGGTATCGATGCCGTAGCGCTGGCTGAGCGCGGACACCGATTCATCGCGCAGATCGTTCTCGCCAGCGCGGCCGACGATGTCGTAGAGGATGCCTTCGCGCATCGCGGCCTTGCTGACCAGCAGCTTCTGCAGGCCCAGTGCCTGGAAGGCGGCCTCCAGCACCAGGATGCCGCCGGCAATGATCGGGCGGCGGTCGCTGGACAGTCCCGGCAACTGGATGTCGTCGATCTTCTTGGCCTTCAGCAGTTCGTCGCGCAGTTGCGGCAGGGCCTCGGCGGTAATCGCGCCCTTGCTCAGCTTCATCGTCGCGCAGATCTCGCTGATCGCCTTGTGCGTGCCCGAAGAACCCAGCGCTTCCTGCCAGCCCAGCGCGCGGTACTTGCTGGCGAAGGGCTGGAACTCGCGACCGATCTCGGCCAGCGCGTCCTTCCAGCGCTTCTTGCTCAGCTTGCCGCCGGGGAAGAAACGCCGGGTGCTGGCAATGCAGCCGGCCTGCAGGCTTTCGCGCTCCAGGGTCTGCATGCCCATGCCGATGATGAATTCGGTGGAGCCGCCGCCGATGTCGATGACCAGCCGGCGCTGGCCGGGCTTGGGCGGTTGTGCATGGGCCACGCCCAGGTAGATCAGGCGCGCTTCTTCGCGGCCGCTGACCACTTCGATGGCGTGCCCGAGCGCGGTTTCGGCGGGAACCAGGAACGACTGCGGTGAACGCAGCTGGCGCACGGTGTTGGTGGCCAGTGCGCGCACCCGGTGCGGCGGTACATTGCGGATGCGCTGGCCGAAGCGGGCCAGGCATTCCAGCGCGCGCTGCCGGGCAGCGGAGGAGAGTCCCCCTTTGCCATCCAGGCCGTCGGCCATGCGCACCGTCTCGCGCAGGCGGTCGATTACCCGCAGCTGGCCGAGCGTGTAGCGCGCGATGACCATGTGGAAACTATTGGAGCCAAGGTCGATGGCGGCCAGCAGGTCGCCATCCTGCAATGCGGGCGGAGTCGTGGTGGTGTGCGGCATGGACGAATGTTAGCCGAAGGGGCGGTGTGCTCGTCACCGCGCGACCTTCACATTTTGGAAGAGGGGAGTGCGGCTGGGCTGCGCCCTGCACCTGCAGAGGCAACGTCAACGTCAAGAGCTGGCTATCCGTGGGATGGCGGGGTAGGTCCGGTCGAGGGGGACGCTGCAAGTCCCCCTCCGGGGCCCGGCCCAGCCGCTGGCGGCTGGGCGTTCGGGCGCTTGCGAAGCGGTGCTTCGCAAACAAAGCGCCCTCACCCATGTAGCTTCGGTCGCGCCATCCATGGCGCTCACGCCCCCTCAACCGGACCCACCCCGCCTTCGACAGATTTCTGCGATCTGATGGTGGGTGCCGACCGTTGGTCGGCACTGATCCTATCCAGCCCCAAATCGGTGCCTACCGCTCCTGGTAGGTGTCGACCTTGGTCGACACACCGGGTTACAGACCCTGCATCAGTGCCATCTGCGCAGAATGCGGTGCCTCGTCGTGGGCGGGCGCACGCTTGTGGTAGATGCCGTCGGCATCCAGTTCCCAGGCGTTGAGGTTGTCGTCCAGGTAGTTCTGCAGGACCTCGCGGTAGACCCGCTTGGCCAGCTCCGGGTCGAGGATCGGAAAGCAGGTCTCGACCCGGCGCAGCAGGTTGCGTTCCAGCCAGTCGGCGCTGGCGCAGTACATCTCCGGTGCGCCGTCGTTGCCGAACCAGTAGACGCGGCTGTGCTCCAGGAAGCGGCCGACGATCGAGCGCACGCGGATGTTGTCCGAGATGCCCGGCACACCCGGGCGCAGGGTGCAGGCGCCGCGGATGATCAGGTCGATCTGCACGCCGGCCTGCGAGGCGGCGTACAGCGCGCGCACCACCTGCGGTTCGTTCAGGGCGTTCATCTTGGCGATGATCCGCGCCGGGCGGCCGGCGGCGGCGATGCGCGTCTCGCGCTCGATGCGGCCGAGGATGCCGGTGTGCAGGGTGAAGGGCGACTGCAGCAGGCGCTTGAGCTTCATCTTCGAGGCCAGCCCGGACAGCTGCTGGAACAGCAGGTGCACATCGTTGCCGATGTCCGCATCGGCGGTGATCAGGCTGATGTCGGTGTACGCACGGGCGGTACCGCTGTGGTAGTTGCCGGTACCAAGGTGCACATAGCGGCGCAGCTTGCGGCCCTCGCGGCGCACGATCAGCAGCATCTTGGCGTGGGTCTTGTAGCCGACCACGCCATACACCACCTGCACGCCGGCCTCCTGCAGGCGATCAGCCAGGCCGAGGTTGGCTTCCTCGTCGAAGCGGGCGCGCAGTTCGACCACCACGGTCACGTCCTTGCCGTTGCGTGCGGCCTGGATCAGTGCATCGACAATCAGCGAATCCTTGCCGGTGCGGTACAGGGTCTGCTTGATCGCCAGCACGTTGGGATCGACCGCCGCCTGCCGGATCAGGTCCAGCACGGCGGTGAAGGCATCGAACGGGTGATGCAGCAGCAGGTCGTGGCGCGCCACTGTCTCGAAGATGCCGTCGCTGTCGCGCAGCGTGCGCGGGGTCATCGGCGGGTACTTCAGGTCCGGCTGTGCGATCAGGTCGTACAGCTGGATGATGCGGTTGAGGTTGACCGGGCCGTCGATGCGGTACACCGCGTTCTCGGTCAGGCCGAAGTTCTGCAGCAGGGTGCGCACGATGTCGCGTGGCATGTCCTGCGCGATCTCCAGGCGCACCGCCGGCCGGTAGCCGCGGTCGACCAGTTCATCGCGCAGCGCCAGCGCCAGGTTCTCCACTTCCTCCTCGTCCACCACCAGCTCGGAATTGCGGGTGACGCGGAACTGGTAGGCCCCCTGGACTTCCATGCCCGGGAACAGCTCATCGACGAAGGTCGACAGCACCGACGACAGGAACACGAAGTTCTGCGGACCGCCGAGTTTTTCCGGCAGCTGGATGATGCGCGGCAGCGAGCGCGGCGCACGCACGATGGCCAGGTGGCCGGCGCGGCCGAACGCGTCGGTGCCCTTCAGCACCACCACGATGTTCAGCGACTTGTTGAGGATCTTCGGGAACGGGTGCACCGGGTCCAGGCCCAGCGGTGACAGCACCGGCATGATCTCGTTGCGGAAGTACGCACGCAGCCAGCGCTTCTGGCGATCGGTCCAGGAATGGCGGCCGAGCACGCCGATGCCGGCGTCCATCAGCGCCGGGCGCAGCGTCTCGTTCCAGCAGCGGTACTGCTGGTCCACCAGTTCCGCGGCGCGGTCATGGATGGCGTTGAGGATGGCCTGCGGGCTCATCCCGTCCGGCGCCGGCGGCAGGCCGAATTCCTGCGCGTGGCGTACGGCGGCGGCGCGGATCTCGAAGAACTCGTCGAGGTTGGTGCAGGAGATGCACATGAAGCGCAGGCGCTCCAGCAGCGGCACCTGCGGGTCCATCGCCTGGGCCAGCACGCGGAAGTTGAAATCCAGCTGCGACAGCTCGCGGTTGATGTACAGCGCCGGGTCGCGCAACGGATCGTTGTCCGGGCTCACGGGGAGGGGGAGGGATCCGAGGCTGCTCATGGCGTCATTCTTCGATGGAGGTCAGGGGGGCGGACTCGCGCGGGCGCACGTGGTCGGCATCGAAATGGCAGGAGAACACCGAGCCCTTGCCGACTTCGCTTTCAATCTCCAGCCGTGCGTGGTGCAGGCCGAGGATGTGCTTGACGATGGACAGGCCCAGGCCGGTACCGCCGCTTTCGCGGGAGCGGCTGCTGGAGACACGGTAGAAACGTTCGGTCAGGCGCGGCAGGTGGGAGGCCGGGATGCCATAGCCGGAATCGCGCACCGCCAGCACGGCACCGTCGCCTTCGCGGCGGAACTCCACGGCGATGCGGCCACCGGCCGGCGTATAGCGCACCGCATTGGTGACCAGGTTGGAGAAGGCGCTGTGCAGTTCCTTGGTCGAGCCCTGCAGGTCAACGCCGGCCAGGTCGTCGATGCTGATCTGGTGGCGGCCCTGGCTGTGCGCTTCGGCTTCGCGGCGCAGCGTCGCCAGCATCGGCTGCATGGCCACGGTCTCTTCCTCGCTGTGTTCCTGCGATTCGAGGCGCGACAGGGTCAGCAGGTCTTCCACCAGCTGGGCCATGCGCTGGCTCTGCTTGCGCATTTCTTCCAGCATCGGTCCGGTTCCCGGGAAGTCCTCCGGGTCCATCATGTCCAGGTAGCCGTGCACCACGGTGAGCGGCGTGCGCAGTTCGTGTGAAACGTTGGCCACGAAATCGCGGCGCACCTGTTCCAGGCGCAGCAGCTTGCTGACGTCGCGGGCGATCAGCAGCCAGTAATCCGACGAATAGGGAATCAGGCGCAGGTTCAGGCGGATCGCCGGATCGACCGGCGAAGGCACGTCGAGGATCGGTTCGGCGTTGCGGCCGCCGGCCAGCCAGTGCGCCAGCGGCATCGGCTGCAGGCGTTCAACCAGGGCTTCGCCGAGGTCGCCGGGGTGATGCAGGCCGAGCAGGGCGGTGGCCGCTTCGTTGAACCACTGCACGCGCTGGCTGTTGCGGTCCAGCACCACCACCGCATCGGGAAGTGCGGCGGCCGCAGCGCGATAGCTGCGCAGCATGTCCAGCAGGCGGCGCTTGCGCACGCGCATTTCCACCTGGTTGCGGTACAGCAGGCGGTCCAGCTCGTTCCAGACGCCGGTGCCTTCTTCGGCGGTATCCCATCGCTGGCGCGCGGTCAGCCGCCGCAGCACGCTGCGCAGGCGCCAGTAATGCCATGCCAGCGTGGCCAGCGCGCCCAACGCGATGCACAACCACAGATGGCCCGTGAACCACCCCACCAGTCCGGCGAACAGCAGTACCGCGGCAACGGTGGCCAGGGTCTTCAACCAGGCAGAGCGGATGTGGCGGGGCATTGCGATCTCGTCGTTGAGGTGCGGCGGTTCACTGGGGTGAACCGAGGGTTATAGCAGAGTTGCCGGCGCCGGCACCCGCAGGTGCGCGGTGCCGGCACGACGAGGCTCAGGTAGCAGTGGAGAAGCGGTAGCCGGCGCCGCGCACGGTCTGCACCATGTTTTCGGCGTTGAACGGTTCCAGCGTCTTGCGCAGGCGGCGGATGTGCACGTCGATGGTGCGCTCCTCCACGTACACGCTGCCGCCCCACACATGGTCCAGCAGCTGGGCGCGGGTATAGACGCGCTCCGGGTGGGTCATGAAGAAGTGCAGCAGGCGGTATTCGGTCGGGCCGATCGGCACCGGCTGGTCGTTGGCGAACACGCGATGGGCGGCGCCGTCGATGCGGATCGGGCCGACCGCCACGCTGCCGTCCTCGTCGTCCTCGCGGGCGCGGCGCATCACCGCACGGATGCGGGCCAGCAGTTCGCGCGCCGAGAACGGCTTGACCACATAGTCGTCGACGCCGGCTTCAAGGCCACCCACGCGGTCGTTCTCTTCGCCGCGGGCGGTCAGCATGATGATCGGCACTTCGCGGGTCAGGGTTTCCTTGCGCCAGCGCCGGGCCAGGTCCAGGCCGCTGGTGCCGGGCAGCATCCAGTCCAGCAGGATCAGGTCGGGGACGCGGTCGGCGATGGCGGTCTGGGCCTCACGGGCGTCGCCGGCGTGGACCGGTTCGTAATCGCCCTTGCGCAGGGCGAAGGCGACCATTTCACGGATCGCGGGCTCGTCATCGACGATCAGGATGCGTTTCTGCACGAGGACACCGTAGGGCTCGGTTACTGGAGTGGTGCCAGTAGACTACGGTTTGATGACATGTTTGTGACTACCTGGCCGGAACCGTTCGGGATTGCCATCGGCCGGTCATGCAGCGCTCAGCGGCGGTCCAGGTCCGGGTCCTGCACGCCCTGCCGGCGCAGCTCCAGCACGGTGGGGGTGATCGCCTCGATGCGCGCATCCACCCGCGCCCGGCCTACGTAGTCCAGCGCCGGGTTGCGCTTGAGCGCCTGCAGCTGCATCAGCGACTGTTCCGGCCGGCCGCTGAGGAAGGCCGCCTCGGCGTAGGCCTCGCTGGCACGCACGCTGTCGCCGGCCAACTCGCTTGCGCGGGCGTACCGCTGCTGGAAGACCGGATCGTTACCGCTTTGCGACAGCAGGGGCCGCAGCATGGCCTGCGCGCGCTGGCCCGCCTCGCGGCTGCCCTGTTCGTTCAGGATCTCGGCATAGGTCAGCGCCACCGGACGGCTGTTGGGGTGCTGACGCAGCAACTGCTCGAAGCGGCTGTTGGCCTGGGCGGTCTGGCCTGCACGCGATTCGGCCTCGCCCAGCCCCAGAGCCAGCCACAGGTTGTCCGGGCGGGTCTGCAGCAGGCCTGCCAGGGTCTGCCGGGCCTGGGTGGCGCCAGCGCGACCGCTGCGCATCACCGCCAGCGCCTGGCCATAGCGCTGGGCATCGTTGAGGCCGTCCTTCTGACGCTTGGCCAGATCGGCATACTCGCGTTCCAGCTCGGGGGTGGAATCCGCGCTGAGCACGCGCAGGCGCTCGCGGGCCCAGTCGAAGTCGCCACTGGCGCCGCGGCTGAGCTGGCCCATCGGGATGCGCAGCACGCTGCTGGGCAGCAGCGGGTTGGTTCCGCGCAACAGAGGTTCGGCCAGGCTGGGATCGGCCGGGTCCACGCGCTCCCTGCGCTCGCCGCTGGGGGTGCTGGTGGTCAGCAGCACCGTGTCCTTCTTCATCTGGTCGGCGCGGGCCTTCGCCTCGCTGATGCGGGTGATGTTGACCGGATGGGTGCGCAGGAACTCGGGCACGCTGTAGCCACCCTCGTTGCCGCGCATCGCCGATGCCATCCGCTCGAAGAAGCCGGCCATGGCGTCCACGTCGTAACCGCTGCGCGACAGCGTGCGGATGCCGAGGCGATCGGCCTCGGATTCGTTGGAGCGGGTGTAGTTGATCTGGCGCTGCTGCATCAGGCCCATGCCCGAGCTGATCGCGGCCATGGTCGCGTTGCCGGACGACGTGCTGTTGCTGGCCTGTGCGGCCACCACCGCCGCCAGCATGCCGAGCAGGATCGGGATCTGGTCGCGCTGGGCACGCTCGACCCCGCGCAGCACGTGCTGCTGGGTGACGTGCGCGATTTCGTGCGACAGCACCGCCGCGACCTCGTCCTCGCGCTCGGCGGTCAGCACCAGGCCGGCATTGACCCCGATGTAGCCGCCCAGCGTGGCGAAGGCGTTGATCTGGCGGTCCTTCATCACGAAGAACGTGTAGGGCTGGCGAGGCTGGTCGCTGTTGGAGCCGAGCCGGGTACCCATGGTCTGCAGCCAGTCGTTGACCAGCGGGTCATCCAGCAGGTAGCCGTAGTTGCGCAGCTCGCGCAGCATCATCGCGCCGTACTCGGCCTGGCGGGCCGGGGTCAGCAGCTCGCCGGCCGAGGAGCCGATGTCGGGCAGCTTCTCCTGGGCCTGGGCGAGCGGCATGGCCAGGGCCAGGGTGACGGCGGTAGTCAGCAGCAGGGCTCGCAAGCAGTGGGTCCTCGGGCAGGGCGCGCCAAGCGTGGCAGGGTGGGGGGCAACCATTCGTTAATCCACAGTGTTGCGGCCGTGGCGTGGAAATTCCAGCGCACCGGTACCATATGTAGACCGTCGATCCATCGTGGAGTTTCCCGTGACAGCCCAGACCGCCGGCGGTGCCCCCGCCATCACCATCTATTCCACCGCCGTCTGCCCGTACTGCGTGGCCGCCAAGAACTTCCTGAAGAGCAAGGGCCAGCAGTGGACCGAGGTCCGCATCGACCTGGACCCGGTCGAGCGCGAGAAGATGATGGCACTGACCCGCCGTACCAGCGTGCCGCAGATCTTCGTCGGCGACGTCCACGTGGGCGGCTACGACGACATGATGGCCCTGCACCGTGAAGGCAAGCTCGAGCCGCTGCTGGCCGGGCAGGGCCAGGCATGAGCGCGGCCGACGACGGCAGCAAGGACCGCATCGCCGAGTTCACCGACTTCCGCAAGCGCATGAACGAGCGGATCCTGGGCGAGCCGAACCAGGTGGTGCGCCGCTTCTTCGCGCTGGACACGCAGACCTACCAGGCCGGCGCGCTGGATGTGAAGACCAAGGAACTGCTGGGCCTGGTGGCCTCGATGGTGCTGCGCTGCGACGACTGCATCAGCTACCACGTGGCCCAGTGCAAGGACGCCGGGGTGACCCGAGAAGAGTTCTTCGAGACCTTCTCGGTCGGCCTGGTGGTCGGCGGCTCGATCGTGATCCCGCACCTGCGCCGCGCGGTCGACTTCCTCGACCAGCTCGAAGGCGGCGCCGCCGCCCCCGAAGCGCACGCGCACTAAAGGGTAGTGCCGGCCGCTGGCCGGCATTCCGTGAACCCCACATGGCCGAGGTTGCCGGCCAGCGGCCGGCACTACCGGACGTGCGGGGCGCCTTCCCCGTGATCCCACAGCCCAGGAGCCCCCTTGTTGTTCAAGGGGGCGCGCCGACAGGCGCGGGGATATGGTGGGATGCGCGGGCAATTCTGCCTGAGCCGGGCACTGGGACCATGGTCTATTTGGGACCTCGGCCCCGGCTCAGGCATAATTGCCGGTGAAACTTCCTTTGCGCCGGCGTTTCCGGGCACGTCCGGACGGCGTTTTTCCCCCTGTTCGGAACATCGATCAATGACGCAGAAAATTACGGTCATCCGCGGCGACGGCATTGGCCCGGAAATCATGGACGCCACCCTGTTCGTGCTCGACCAGCTCAAGACTGGCCTGGAGTACGAAGACGCCGACGCCGGCCTGGTGGCCCTGGAAAAGCACGGCGACCTGATGCCGGCGGTGACCCTGGAATCGATCGCGCGCAACAAGGTCGCGCTGAAGAGCCCGCTGACCACCCCGGTCGGTGGTGGCTTCACCTCGATCAACGTCAGCCTGCGCCGTCACTTCGACCTGTACGCCAATGTGCGTCCGGCCCACACCTTCCCGAACACCAAGTCGCGTTTCGACAACGTCGACCTGATCACCGTGCGTGAGAATACCGAAGGTGCCTACCTGGCCGAAGGCCAGGAAGTGTCGGCCGACGGCGAGACCGCCTTCTCCGGCACCCGCATCACCCGCAAGGGCTCCGAGCGCATCGTGCGCTACGCCTTCGAGCTGGCCAAGAGCACCGGCCGCAAGAAGGTCACCGCCGTACACAAGGCCAACATCATCAAGTCGACCTCGGGCCTGTTCCTGAATGTCGCCCGTGAAGTGGCTGCGCAGTACCCGGACATCGAATTCCAGGAAATGATCGTCGACAACTGCTGCATGCAGCTGGTGATGCGTCCGGAACAGTTCGACGTGATCGTCACCACCAACCTGTTCGGAGACATCATCTCCGACCTGTGCGCCGGCCTCGTCGGCGGCCTGGGCCTGGCCCCGGGTGCCAACATCGGCAAGGACGCGGCGATCTTCGAAGCCGTGCACGGCACCGCGCCGGACATCGCTGGCCAGGGCAAGGCCAATCCGTGCGCGCTGCTGCTGGCAGCCGCGCAGATGCTGGACCATGTCGGCCAGCCGGAAAATGCCGAGCGCCTGCGCAAGGCCATCGTGGCGACCATGGAAGCCAAGGATTCGCTGACCGGCGACCTGGGCGGCACCGGCACCACCATGGGCTTTGCCCAGGCCATCGCCAGCCGCCTGTAAGCGGCCGTCGTTCCGGCTGGAGATCGTCTCGGCGATGCCCAGTCCGGGCCTGCATGCGTTGAAGACGGGCCGTCCTTGTACGGCCCGTCTGCGTTTTCAACTGCGGCTTTTCACCGACAGGATTTTTTCAGATGCCTGATGCGGCCGTGTGGGTCGTGGCGGCCGTTGCCGTCTATGCTGTCGGCGTGGCCATCTACGCCATCTTCTACTGGCCGTGGTCCCGCGCCCAGCGCGCGCTGCGCCGCCTGCGGACGCAGGGGGCGCCCCTCCGCAGCATGCAGGAGGGCGAGGCGCGCATCCTGCGGTTGATCGAATTTCCGGCAGGATCGCCTGTGTATCTGCTCGAAGGCAGCTGTGCCGAGTTCGTGATCAGGAGCAGGATCTCTCCGGCCCAGCATGTGCAGACCCTGGCCGGCGTCCCAGTGAAGTATCCGGCGGGCCTTGCACGTGCCGTGCGCGCGGGCAGCAATACCGCCGAAGTGGTGCTGGGTCGTGACCACGCGATGATCGTGCGACTCAATGTGGTCAAGCTGGCCCAGTAGAGTCGAGCCATGCTCGACTGCTCCTGCGTAGTCGAGCATGGCTCGACGCTACAAGGACATTCTGTGCGAAATTTGCACAGATCATGTGCTTTTACATGGCTGGTTCGTGCGCCGTCCGCTCCGCATCATGTGCCCACTTTCCACCGCACAGGAGCTTGAACATGAACCTCACCGCCTTTGGTCTGGCCAGCCTGATCGGCATGGCCACCGTTACCCCCGTCACCGCTGCCGAACCGGCCCATCCCACCATTCGCCACATGGCTGGCGCACCCGTTGTGGCTTCGCTGGATGCGGCGAAGACCGCCGTGCTGGTGATCGACTTCCAGAACGAATACTTCGACGGCAGCGCTGCGCCGGGCTTCGCCGGTGGCCGTATGGTCATCCCCGATGGCGTGGCCGCACTGCGGCAGGCGAAGCGGGTGGTCGAATTCGCCGATGCCCACGGCATCCGCGTGATCCATGTACAGCACGTGTTGCCGGCGGGTGCGCCGCTGTTCGCGCAGGGCAGCGTCAATGCCGCCTTCCATCGCGACCTGCAGCCGCGCAAGGGCGAGACCGTGGTGCAGAAGGACAACGTCAGCGTGTTCGCCGGTGACTCGGCCGCAGTGCTCGACCAGGTGCTGAAGGATGCCGGCATCGACACCCTGATCGTCACCGGCCTGCAGACCCATGCCTGCGTGGCCGGTGCCGCCCGCGATGCCGCAGCGGCACCGCGTGGCTACCGCGTCATCGTGTCGTCCGATGCAACTGCCAGCCGTGATCTGGATCTTGCCGGAGGCCAGCGCATCGGTCATCGCGCGCTGCATGACGCCTCGCTGGCGCAGATTGAAGACACCTTCGGCGACGTCCTGGGCACCGATGCAATCCTGGCACTGCCGGTGCGCAAGGCCGGCGACGGCGCTTGATAAGCTGACGGGGCCCGCACGCCGCGGGCCCCGCCACCTGGAGCCGCCCGCCGATGGACCATTTCGCCGCCCTGCGTGCGCTGCGCGCCATCGTCGATGCAGGCAGTTTCACCGCCGCCGCCGAACGACTGGGTACCACCCATTCGGCGATGTCACGGCAACTGCGGCAGCTGGAAGAACATCTGCAGGTTCGACTGCTCGATCGCAACAGCCGCCGGCTGTCACTGACCGAAGCCGGTCGCGATTACTACCGCGAGGCGGCAGCGCTGCTGGATCGCCTGCAGGAGGCGGATGACCGCGCACGCGCAGGGCAGGCACAGCCCAGCGGCACCGTGCGGATCAGCGTGCCGCAGGTGGTCGCCAGCCAGGAGCTGCCGCATTGGTTGCCGTCGTTCCTGCAGCGCTATCCAGAGGTCACGCTGGATCTTTCCGCCGACGACCAGCTGGTTGATGTGGTCGGGGGTGGCTTCGATCTGGCCCTGCGCATCGCGCCTTCCTTGCCGGACAGCCAGCTGGTCGCCCGCGAGCTGGCCAGCTGCCCACGCATCCTGGTCGCCGCACCGGCCTATCTGGCGCGGCACGGTCTGCCCCGGCAGGCTTCGGACCTCGCACAGCACACGCTGCTGGGTTTCAGTCCCACAGCGGCGATGTCGCCCTGGCAGCTGCAGGGGCCACGCGGTGCCGCCGCGAGCATCGAGGCGGGGCAGCGCCTGCGGGTGGATGCGACGCCAGCGTTGTATGCCGCTGCGTTGGCTGGCATGGGCATCAGCCTGTTCACTGCGCTGACCGTGCAGGAGGACCTGCGTGCCGGCCGCCTGATCCGCGTGCTGCCCGCCTGGCACGCCGGACAGCGGCGCTACTTCGCGCTGTATCCGCACGCGCGGGCGCTGGCGCCGAAGGTGCGTGCGCTGGTCGAGCACCTTGCGGCGCACTACGCTGCACAGGTGGGCGCGGCGGGGTAGTCGCGCGGCAGCAACCGAGGTGGTGATGGAGTCGGTGTATCTGCTGGTCGCGCTGGGCGCGATCGTCGCCGGATTCGTGCAGGGCCTGTCCGGCTTCGCCTTTGGCATGGTGGCGATGTCGTTCTGGGCGTGGGGACTGGAGCCGCGGCTGGCGGCGACGCTTTCGGTGTTTGGTGCGCTGGTCGGGCAGCTGGTCGCAGTGTTCACCGTGCGCCGCGGTTTCAACCTGCGCCTGCTGCTGCCGTTCGTGCTGGGTGGGCTGGCCGGCATTCCGCTGGGCGTGACGGTGCTGCCACGGCTGGACATGGACTGGTTCAAGGCGCTGCTGGGTGGCTTCCTGGCGCTGTGGTGCCCGGTGATGCTGATGGCGCGCTCGTTGCCTCCGGTCCGCGTCGGCGGCCGTATCGGTGATGCGATTGCTGGCATGGCCGGTGGCGTGCTCAGTGGCATCGGCGGCTTTGCCGGGCCGGTGCCGACGTTGTGGAGCACCCTGCGAGGCTTCGGCAAGGACGAGCAGCGCGCGGTCATCCAGAACTTCAACCTGGCGATGCTGGCGGTGACCATGGCCACCTATGTCGGCAGCGGCCTGGTGAGCCGGCAGATGTTGCCGTACTTCGCCATCGTGGCACCGGCCATGCTGGTGCCGACCCTGCTGGGCGCGCGGGTCTACATCGGCATCAGCGAGGCACGCTTCCGGCAGGTCGTGCTGGGCCTGCTGACCGCGTCAGGCATCGCGTTGCTGGCGTCGTCGCTGCCGGTACTGCTGGCGCGCTGAGGGAAGAACAAAAAAGGGCGCCACGAAGGGCGCCCTTTGTCGTCTACGGCATGTTTCGGCTCAGCGCTGCTGGATCTTCGACAGCAGGCGCAGGAATTCAACATACAGCCAGACCAGGGTCACCATCAGGCCGAATGCGCCATACCACTCCATGTACTTCGGTGCACGCTGGGCGACACCGGTTTCGATGAAGTCGAAATCCAGCACCAGGTTCAGCGCGGCCACGACTACCACGAACAGGCTGAAAGCAATGCCCAGCCAGCTGGAGTCGTGGATCACCGGCACGTCGATGTTGAAGAAGCCCAGCACGAACGACGCGAGGTAGAGCAGGGCGATGCCGCCAGTGGCGGCGACCACGCCCATCTTGAAGTTCTCGGTGGCCTTGATCAGGCCGCTGCGGTACGCGAACAGCAGCGCGAACAGGGTGCCAAAGGTCAGCAGCACCGCCTGGAACACGATGCCCGGGAACTTGGCGTTGAACACGGCCGAGATGGCGCCCAGGAACAGGCCTTCCACCAGCGCATACATCGGTGCGGTGACCGGCGACCATTCCTTCTTGAAGACGGTGATGAGCACCAGCACGAGGCCGCCGATGGCGCCGCCCATGGCATACAGCCTGGCACCGGGCAAGACCTGGCCGTAGTCGCCGATGGTCTGGTTCCAGGCGAAAGCGGCCGTTAATACGGTCAACAGCAGCAGGAAACCGGTCTTGTTGACGGTGCCGTTGAGGGTCATGGCCTGGTCGGGGCTGGTCACCACCGAGCCACTGGCGAGGTCGAGGAAGGTGGACTCGGAAAGAGCCGGGTTGCCGCTGCGCATACGCGTTCTCCGTGCGAATGAGGGTCAGGACGGCCATCCGGCCGATGGGCGTGAGCATAGCCGATGACTGCTTTCGGCGTTGTGGCAGGCGCCGGATCTACGCATCCTGCGTTGACAGTTCCCAATGCGCTTGGCGACAATGACCAGCTCCCCGGGCATGGCCCGAGGGGATTGCAAGACCGGGGTATAGCGCAGTCTGGTAGCGCGCCTGCTTTGGGAGCAGGATGTCGGGGGTTCGAATCCCTCTACCCCGACCAATCCCACATCACGTCGGATTGGACACCGTTCCGGTTCGGGCGCCCGTAGCTCAACTGGATAGAGCACCGGCCTTCTAAGCCGGCGGTTACAGGTTCGATTCCTGTCGGG
Source organism: Stenotrophomonas sp. 96582_Sma (assembly GCF_056480905.1). Classification (NCBI taxonomy): domain Bacteria; kingdom Pseudomonadati; phylum Pseudomonadota; class Gammaproteobacteria; order Lysobacterales; family Lysobacteraceae; genus Stenotrophomonas; species Stenotrophomonas sp. 96582_Sma. The sequence goes on from NZ_CM151122.1 coordinate 911,378, forward strand.
CGCGCCATTGGAATCAATGGTTTAAGTGCTCACATCCGTGAACATTGGTTCCCATTCGATGGCTGCACGACCCTGGGTGGCGAGCATTCCACCTTCCTCTTTTCCGATGAAAGATACCCTTTGCATGGGGTGCAGTCGCACGACGTGATGTCATTCCGGTTGCGGTTGACCGGCGTCTGACGTCGATCGGCTCACTCCGCAGGTGCTTGAGCAGCGCCGCCTGGGATGGGGCAATGCACCCGGCAAAGAAAAAAGGCCAGCGCTATGCGCTGGCCTTTTTCAATGTCGCGATGGATGCACTCTGGTCGAGTGCACCCCGGATGGATCACATCTGTTCCAGTTCGCCCACTCGCACCTTGCCGCCACCGCCGCAGTTGCCGTGGCAGCCGCCGCTGATCGGGCCGCTGCCGCCGCCACCACCGCCGCCACCGCCGCCGCCACCACCACCACCGCCGCGGGAGTTGGGCGGGAGGACGGTCGAAATCACTTCGCCGGAGTCGAAACCTGCACCTCGCCACGTGTAGTTGACGCAGGAAATACCGTTGCAGACGGTCAGGACATCGCCGGTCTGGACGCGCGTCTGGGCAGTCCAGACCGTGGTCCGGCCGTCATTGAGCTTCTGGACCTCTTGGGAAAGCTGCTGGTTGGTCACCGGATCGGGATACGGGGTTGTCAGCGTGCATCCGGCGGTGCAGTTGATGACGCCAGGAAGCTTTTTCGCTTGAAGGCTCCCGGCCGCCATGAACAGCAGCACGCCTGCAATGGCGGGAATGGAGTTTCTACCAAGCGAAGGGATAATCCCAATCAGTCTAGCTTTCACAATAGGTCCTTATCGTGGGATGCAACAGTTCTTGAAGATTTCGTTCGATGAAATGCGGGCTTTCTCTTTCTCTTGGCTGCTCAGGTTTTTCTCATGGTTGGCAATGTCATTGGTGGTGGCAAAACGTGGGTCCAGCCGGTTGAGGACGCGGGTGTACGCCAGGGCCGCAACGGGATCCGCAGGAACGATGCCGCCATAGGTGTAGGCCATCGCCATGTCGCTGATGACATTGACGTTCCCTTGTGATTCCAGTTCGCGCAGATATCCGGTGGCGGTGTCCTTCCACGCCTCGAGCGCCGCGGGATCACGGATTGCGTCATCAAGCGAACCGATGACTTTCTCCGGCGATCGCGAGTAGGCGCGCATCGCTTCCTGCGAGCCCATGGCGGCGGCCTTCGAAAGCCAATCGGCGTGATAGATGTCCTGATCCAGAGCCAGCGACTCACACTCTTTGAGGATTCGTTCCGACCGCTCCAGGAACCAGTTGCCGGCCCCGACCGTGGTGGCCGAATCCGCCAGCTTGTCAGCGCGATCCGAGATGAAGGTCTGGCATTGCTCGATGGTTCGATAGATTTCGTAGGTTGCCGTGGCATCTCCGGATTCGGAGCGCAGCATCAGTTGCTTGACGTGGGCAAGCGCGTCACCGGGAGGCCGGAACTCATTGCCTCTTACGATTTCGTAGGCCTTGGGGCCCACGGCCTTGTACGAGCCCGGCGGGATTTTGTTGTCCCGCTCAAGCCTTTGCGCGGCCGCCGCACCTGACGCCGGAAGGTGCCTTCCCTGGTCAGGCCGTTCATCGAGGCTGCCACTCTTCCCGGATTCCTCTGCCGTGGCATCCGCAGTTGCCTGCTGCCGGTAGCCGGACATTGCAACGGCTGCCACTGCCAGCACGGCTGCCAGCGCGACGAATCCGATTAGCCGCTTGCTCATCTATTGATCTCACCTTCATTGCAGGAATCGGCATGGTTGCAAACGCGCGCCCTGCGTTCCATGTCCTGCAGCTAACGTTGTATGAATGGATCTCCCCCATCCCTATTTGAGATTCATTCACGATTTGTTCACTAAGCGTTCATGCTCTCGGGGCGTGCCCGACGACGGGCGGGCTGTTCGCCAGCGCCTGACATCCGGTGCGTGCGGCACGCGCCTTCTCTAGCTCGGGATGGATGCAGATTCGAACGGCGTGGGTGAGGTGAAGCAGGTGCTGATCGAAGTACATCGGCGGCGCAGGCGCCAACGGCGGCTTACCTTCTGCCGCGGTGCTGTCGCCTTGCGGGCGTTTGCTGGCCTGCTGATGGAGGTGACGGCCGAACGCAACACGTCGTTCGATGTGATCGAAACGATGTCGCCGATGGACAGTTGCGACCGATGTTCTGGGCCGACGATGAGCGCTTGCACGCGCAGGGTGTGCAAGCGATTACCCGTCGAGTGCTTCTTGGCAGGACGCAGTCGCGCAACGTGATGTTTCAGTTGCTCGACGGAGCGGGCCAGCCACGCCTGCAGCTGCAGGTCACGCCGAAAGGGGAGGCCACGCTGTCATTCCTGGATGGGCATGCGGACATCGCGCGCGTGACCTCGGCGGAGCAGCATTGATCTCCTGTTCCGGCCCCTGCACATCAATGTGAAGAAGTGCTTGCAATTCCTTCGCGACTCCCGGAAAATGCCGGACTCGCTTCGGGGGACGGACTTCTGGTTCCACCCGCTAGCAAAGCATCAAGGTCCAGCGTCAGCCTCATCGGCGGTGGAGCGAAAGTTTCAGTGGTGGCTGTAGCTCAGTTGGTTAGAGTACCGGATTGTGATTCCGGTGGTCGGGGGTTCGAATCCCCTCAGCCACCCCACTGATTCAACCGCATCGGCGCAGCCGAAACGGTATTGCAATAAACAGAAAGCACGCTACAATGTGCGTCTGAGTTTCACGGGCCGTTAGCTCAGTTGGTAGAGCAGTTGACTCTTAATCAATAGGTCCAAGGTTCGAATCCTTGACGGCCCACCAAGACAGAAGCCACCTGGTATCCCAGGTGGCTTTTTTCTTATAAGTGTGACTCCCATCGTTTCGATGGATCACGGGTTGCAGAGCCCCGCTTGGCCGTGGATCTGCAATGCAGCGGGACCGCAGTGCTGGTTTCAACGATGTTGAAAAAAGTGCTTGCACCCACCGAGCGGATCGGGTCATAATTCGCGCCCCGATTTCGGGCTGTTAGCTCAGTTGGTAGAGCAGTTGACTCTTAATCAATAGGTCCAAGGTTCGAATCCTTGACAGCCCACCAGACAAAAGCCACTTGGTCATCCAAGTGGCTTTTTTCTTGTCTGCACGCCGGGTTGCGCTTCATCCACGCATGGCGTGGATCTGCTGAAACGGCGCATGGCGTGAATCTACTGAAGCGATGCTGAAATCAGGGACATACGCGTCATCAGTGTTTTCAATGCTGTGCGCTGCTTCTCACCGCATCGCGTCCTGTATCGCACCCAATGGATCTTCCGCGCCGATGGCGCATGCACGAAGGAAGATGTTGATGGCTGATATCAATCGATTGCACCGCACGCTGTGGGTTCCCTTCGCGTTGATGGCGCTGGCTGCCTGCGCGCCAGCCAATGATCCCGCGAAGACCGTTGAACGCGATGCGGGCACGGAGAGCACTCCGGCGCGCCCGGTGGGTGACGCCATGCAGATGCGGCCGGCTCAGCCTGCGGAAGCGGAGGTCCTGCCTGACGCGGTGGATGTGCAGCGCAATGCGGACGGTTCGGTGGATGTGCGCAAGGCCATGCCGGAGTCGGTGGCTCTGCGGCGCACCGATGACGGGGGCGTGGAGATCCGCAAGGGGGAGGCGCCCGCCGAACATGCCGGCATGGCGCCGGCCCGCGCTGTACCGCAGCAGTAAGCCGCAGTCGTCCTGGCGGGTGGTGCGCCCGCCGGGGCGGCAGCGATGCAGGGGCCGCGCGCATCGCGGCAGATTCAGTTTTGTGCAGGCCTTCCGCTTCCAGCCCCCGCCTGCGACAATGAACGCCTGAGCCGGCCACGCGAAAGTGGCGGAATTGGTAGACGCCCTGGATTTAGGTTCCAGTGCCGCAAGGCGTGGGGGTTCGAGTCCCCCCTTTCGCACCAGTGCCGGCCTGTCCCCGCCCTGATCGGGCCATCTGCGCCCCCTTGACCGGCACGCGCTGGCAGTGCAGGCCGAATTGGGCGAAACTAAAGGGCTGCGGCAAGCAGGCGCGTCCCAGACGTCGTGTCCTTACAACCGTTTCATCCCAATCATCGAGCCGGGGGCGTGGGCCACCGGTGGCAGGAGTCAACATGCAAGCTTCGATCGAATCCACCGGCAACCTGGAACGCCGCCTGAGCTTCTCGCTGCCGGAAGAGCGTCTGCAGAGCCACATCGTCGGCCGCCTGGGCGAAATCGCCCGTACCACCCGCATCAAGGGTTTCCGTCCGGGCAAGGTGCCGGCCAAGGTGATCGAGCAGCGCTTCGGCGCGCAGGTCCGTGGCGAGGCGCTGGACGGCCTGCTGCGCGAAACCTTCGATGCCGCCGTGCGTGAGCACGACCTGCGCATCGTCGGCAGCCCGCGCATCGACAAGGGCGACGAGGGTGAATTCTCCTTCGTGGCCACCGTGGAAGTGGTGCCGGACTTCGGCGACATCGACGTCAGCAAGCTGACCGTCGTGCGCCACAGTGCCGAGATCACCGACGCCGACATCGACCAGATGATCGAGAACCTGCAGAACCAGCGTCGTACCTGGGCCCCGGTCAGCCGTGGCGCGCAGGACGGTGACCTGGTCGCGGTGGAAACCTGGTCGCAGGCCGGCGAAGAGCGCCTGCCGGCCGAGGGCACCGAGAAGGGTTCGATCGTGCTCGGCCAGGGCATGATGTTCGACACCATCGAAAAGGGCCTGGTCGGCCTGGCCAAGGGCGAAGAAAAGACCCTGGACGTCGAGTTCCCGGCTGACTGGCGCGTGCCGGTGCTGGCCGGCAAGACCGTGCAGGTGACCGTCAAGGTTGCCGAAGTGTCCGAGCCGGTCGTGCCGGCGGTCGACGAAGCCTTCATCAAGAGCTTCGGCGTGAAGGGCGGCGACGTCGAGCAGTTCCGCAGCGACATCCGCGCCAACCTGGAGCGCGAGCTGAAGGGCGCTCTGATGAACCGCCTGCGCCGCGAAGTGGGCGAGCAGCTGATCGCCGCCTACTCGTCGGTGGAAATGCCGCCGCGCCTGGTCGAGAACGAAGCCCGCGCCATGCTGGCCCAGCAGGTCGAGCAGATCCGCCGCAACGGCCAGAACGTCGGCGAGATCCCGGCCGATGCCCACGAAGGCTTCAAGGAAGCGGCCGCCAAGCGCGTGCTGGTCGGCCTGCTGGTCGGTGAAGTGGCCCGCATCAACGACCTGCGCCTGGAAGCCAAGCGCCTGAACGAAACGATGCGCCTGATCGCTTCGACCTACGAAGAGCCGGAACAGGTCATTGAGATGTACCGCAACGACCCCCAGCTGATGTCTGGCCTGCAGAACCGTGTGATGGAAGAGCAGGTGATCGACTGGATCGCCGAGCGTGCCCAGCACACCGAAGAGAAGCTGTCGTTCCAGGACGCGATCCGCCAGTAAGCCCGGGCGGATCACCGGATGCCCCGCGCCTTTGCCGGCGCGGGGTTGTTGCCCCCCAAGATAGGTACCTCACGTAATGGACAACCGAACCAAAGCCCTGAACCTGGTTCCGATGGTGGTCGAGCAGACCAGCCGCGGCGAGCGTGCCTACGACATCTATTCGCGCCTGTTGAAGGAGCGCCTGATCTTCCTCGTGGGCCCGATCGACGATCACATGGCCAACGTGGTGGTGGCGCAGTTGCTGTTCCTGGAGTCGGAGAACCCGGAAAAGGACATCAACATCTACATCAACTCGCCGGGTGGCGTGGTCACCGCCGGCATGGCGATCTACGACACCATGCAGTACATCAAGCCGAATGTGAGCACCACCTGCATCGGCCAGGCCGCCTCGATGGGCGCCCTGCTGCTGGCCGCGGGCGAAGCTGGCAAGCGCTATGCGCTGCCGAACTCGCGCGTGATGATCCACCAGCCGCTGGGTGGCTACCAGGGCCAGGCCACCGACATCGACATCCACGCGCGTGAGATCCTGACCCTGCGTTCGCGCCTGAACGAGGTGCTGGCCAAGCACACCGGCCAGTCGCTGGAGACGATCGCCCGCGACACCGAGCGCGACAACTTCAAGAGCGCCTTCGAGGCGCAGGCCTATGGTCTGGTCGACCAGGTCCTGGAGCGTCGTCCGGACGAGTCGATCCAGGCCGGCTGACCGGCCATCACGGGGCCATGGAGGCCCCGTTCCTGCAGGGTCGGGCGGGACTGGTGTCCCCTCGGCCCTGTGCTATTCTCGAATCGAACCCCCGTTCAGCGGGTGGGGTAACTGGGTAAGCGAAGCATGAGCGAAGACCGCCAAGGTCGTTCCACGGACACCGGCAAGATCCTCTACTGCTCTTTCTGCGGCAAGAGCCAGCATGAAGTGCGCAAGCTGATTGCGGGTCCGAGCGTATTCATCTGCGATGAGTGCGTGGAGCTGTGCAACGACATCATCCGTGAGGAACTTGAGGAAAAGGCGCAGTCGGCGCGCAGTTCGCTGCCCAAACCGCGCGAGATCCTCGAGGTCCTCGACCAGTACGTGATCGGCCAGAACCGCGCCAAGCGCACGCTGGCCGTGGCCGTGTACAACCACTACAAGCGCATCGAGAGCCGGCAGAAGAACGACGACGTCGAACTGGCGAAGTCGAACATCCTGCTGGTCGGCCCGACCGGTTCGGGCAAGACGCTGCTGGCCGAGACCCTGGCCCGCCTGCTCAACGTGCCGTTCACCATGGCCGACGCCACCACGCTGACCGAAGCCGGTTACGTGGGCGAGGACGTGGAGAACATCATCCAGAAGCTGCTGCAGAAGTGCGACTACGACGTCGAGAAGGCGCAGCAGGGCATCGTCTACATCGATGAAATCGACAAGATCTCGCGCAAGAGCGAGAACCCGTCGATCACCCGCGATGTGTCCGGCGAAGGCGTGCAGCAAGCCCTGCTGAAGCTGATCGAAGGCACCGTGGCCAGCGTTCCGCCGCAGGGCGGCCGCAAGCACCCGCAGCAGGAATTCCTGCAGGTGGACACCAAGAACATCCTGTTCATCTGCGGCGGCGCGTTCGCCGGGCTGGACAAGGTGATCCAGGCCCGTTCCACCGACGTCGGCAGCATCGGCTTCGGCGCCAAGGTGAAGAGCAGCGAGCGCAAGCAGGAAGTGGGCAAGGTGCTGGCCGAAGTCGAGCCGGAAGACCTGATCAAGTTCGGCCTGATCCCCGAGTTCGTCGGCCGCCTGCCGGTGGTGGCGACCCTGGAGGAGCTGGACGAGCCGGCCCTGATCAGGATCCTGACCGAGCCGAAGAACGCCATCACCAAGCAGTTCAAGAAGCTGTTCGAGATGGAGAACGTCGAGCTGGAGTTCCGTCCGGACGCGTTGTCGGCCATCGCCAGGAAGGCGCTCAAGCGCAAGACCGGTGCACGCGGCCTGCGCACCATCGTCGAATCGGTCCTGCTGGACACCATGTACGACCTGCCGTCGCAGGAAAACGTCAGCAAGGTGGTGGTGGACGAGTCGGTGATCGAGCACAAGTCCGAGCCGTACCTGATCTACCAGACCCCGGCGGCCCCTGAACAGAAGGCCGCAGGCGCCGAGTGATCCTTCCAGGTTGTTGATTGGAAAGGATTTTCAAGGAATGCCTTGCATCTGAAAGCCGATGGCCCCATAACGGGGCCATCGGCTTTTTTTGTCTCCGGAAGATGCCCTCCCGGAGGCGGTTTTCCCCTTCCCTGGAGCCCCCATGGCCCGTTCCCCAAGTGAAACCCTCGACCTGCCGGTCCTGCCGCTGCGCGACGTAGTGGTGTTCCCGCACATGGTCATCCCGCTGTTCGTCGGCCGTGACAAGTCCATGCACGCGCTCGAACAGGCAATGGAAGCGGACAAGCGCATCCTGCTGCTGGCGCAGAAGTCGGCCGAGACCGACGACCCGCATGCGGCCGACCTCTACCAGGTCGGTACGCTGGCGCAGGTGCTGCAGCTGCTGAAGCTGCCCGACGGCACCATCAAGGTGCTGGTCGAAGGCCTGTCGCGCGTGCAGGTCACCCACGTCGACGAGCGTAACGGCTCGCTGCACGGCCAGGCCGTGGAGATCGACGCCACCGACGAGCGCGAAGCACGCGAGGTGGAGGCGATCGCCCGCTCGCTGATGTCGCTGTTCGAGCAGTACGTGAAGACCAACCGCAAGCTGCCGCCGGAGCTGCTGCAGACGCTGTCGGGCATCGATGAGCCGGCCCGCCTGGCCGACACCATCGCTGCGCACATCAGCGTGCGCCTGGCCGACAAGCAGCGCCTGCTGGAAACGCTGGCCGTCGGTGACCGCCTGGAGATGCTGGTCGGCCTGGTCGATGGCGAGATCGACGTGCAGCAGATGGAAAAGCGCATCCGCGGCCGCGTGAAGTCGCAGATGGAGAAGAGCCAGCGCGAGTACTACCTCAATGAACAGATGAAGGCCATCCAGAAGGAACTGGGTGACCTGGACGACGCACCAGGCGAGCTGGAAGAGCTGGCCCGCAAGATCGCCGAAGCCGGCATGCCGAAGGCGGTTGAAGCCAAGGCACGCAATGAACTGAACAAGCTCAAGCAGATGTCGCCGATGTCGGCCGAAGCGGCGGTCGTGCGCAACTACCTGGAGTGGCTGCTGGGCGTGCCGTGGAAGAAGCGCAGCAAGGTGCGCAAGGACCTGAAGGCCGCGCAGGACACCCTCGACGCCGACCACTACGGCCTGGAGAAGGTCAAGGAGCGCATCCTTGAATACCTGGCGGTGCAGTCGCGCGTGAAGCAGATGAAGGGCCCGATCCTGTGCCTGGTCGGGCCGCCGGGCGTGGGCAAGACCTCGCTCGGCCAGTCCATCGCCAAGGCTACCAACCGCAAGTTCGTGCGCATGTCGCTGGGCGGCGTTCGCGATGAAGCCGAGATCCGTGGCCACCGTCGTACCTACGTCGGTTCGATGCCGGGTCGCATCGTGCAGAACCTCAACAAGGTCGGCAGCAAGAACCCGCTGTTCGTGCTGGATGAGATCGACAAGATGTCGATGGACTTCCGTGGCGATCCGTCGTCGGCGCTGCTGGAAGTGCTCGACCCGGAGCAGAACAACGCGTTCAACGACCACTACCTGGAAGTGGACCTGGACCTGTCCGAAGTGATGTTCGTGGCCACCTCGAACTCGCTCAATATTCCCGGCCCGCTGCTGGACCGCATGGAAGTGATCCGCATCCCCGGCTACACCGAGGACGAGAAGCTCAACATCGCCACCCGCTACCTGGTGCCGAAGCAGATCAAGGCCAACGGCCTGCAGCCGGAAGAACTGGAGATCGGCAGCGATGCGATCCAGGACATCGTGCGCTACTACACGCGCGAATCGGGCGTGCGCAACCTGGAACGCGAGATCGCCAAGATCTGCCGCAAGGTGGTGAAGGAGATCGCGCTGGCCGGTCCGCAGCCGGTGAAGGCGAAGAAGGGCGCGAAGAAGTCCAAGGCGCTGGTGAGCGTGTCCAGCAAGAACCTGGACAAGTACCTGGGTGTGCGTCGCTTCGATTTCGGCCGCGCCGAGGAAGAGAACGAGATCGGCCTGGTCACCGGCCTGGCGTGGACCGAAGTCGGTGGCGATCTGCTGCAGATCGAATCGACGCTGGTGCCGGGCAAGGGCCAGCTGATCCTGACCGGCCAGCTCGGCAACGTGATGAAGGAATCGGCGTCGGCGGCGTTGTCGGTGGTGCGTTCGCGCGCCGTGGGCTTTGGCATCGACAGCGACTTCCTGCAGAAGCACGACGTGCACCTGCACGTGCCCGATGGCGCCACGCCGAAGGACGGACCGAGTGCCGGTGCGGCAATGGTCACCTCGCTGGTGTCGATGCTGACCAAGGTGCCGGTGCGTGCCGACGTGGCGATGACCGGTGAGATCACCCTGCGTGGTCGTGTCACCGCCATCGGTGGCTTGAAGGAGAAACTGCTGGCCGCACTGCGCGGTGGTATCCGCACGGTCATCATTCCGGAAGAGAACCGCAAGGACCTTGCAGACATTCCGGCCAACGTCACCCGCGATCTGGAGATCGTGCCGGTGAAGTACATCGAAGAAGTCCTGGACCTGGCGCTGGAGCGCCCGCTGGCACCGAAGAAGGCGCGCAAGAGTGCGCAGCGTGTCACGGTGCGCAGCAAGGCCAAACCGAGTGGAAGCGCGCGCGTCAAGCATTGACGCGCGCTGTCCGATGGCCCGAAACCCGCGTCGTTGCTGGCTTTCCAGCTTGCGTGGGGGTAGGGCCACTGGTATAAAAGCAGCACTCGCGAATGAGTGATCGCTGTCAGCGATGACTGAATCGGCGAACCGTTTCCACATGGCGGCCGCATGCAGAAGGCGTGCGGTTGCTTCCCTGTCGAATAAGCGGAACCCACCGCCAAAGGAGTTGTAGAGAATGAACAAGACCGAATTGATCGATGCCGTTGCTGAAGCTGCCGACCTGACCAAGGCCGAGTCCAGCCGCGCTGTCGATGCCGTCGTTGCTGCCGTCACCAAGGCGCTGAAGGACGGCGATGCGGTCACCCTGGTTGGCTTCGGTACCTTCCAGGTCCGCGACCGTGCTGCCCGCACCGGCCGCAACCCGAAGACCGGCGACACCATCAAGATCGCTGCTTCGAAGAATCCGTCGTTCAAGGCTGGTAAGGCCCTGAAGGATGCTGTAAACTAAGCGGCTCGCTGGGGTGCTTAGCTCAGCGGTAGAGCGTCTCCTTTACACGGAGAGGGTCGGGGGTTCGAAACCCTCAGCACCCACCACAGCACCGCGGTAAAAGTTTGAGTGTGGAGCGGTAGTTCAGCTGGTTAGAATGCTGGCCTGTCACGCCGGAGGTCGCGGGTTCGAGTCCCGTCCGCTCCGCCATTCAACGAGGCCTCCGGCCAAAAGCTGGAGGCTTTGTTTTCTCCCTGGTCCAGGCCGGTGGGAAAACAGGAAATAGCAACAATGCGGAGCGGTAGTTCAGCTGGTTAGAATGCTGGCCTGTCACGCCGGAGGTCGCGGGTTCGAGTCCCGTCCGCTCCGCCACTACATCGAGGCCCCCGGCCTAAAGCTGGGGGCCTTGTCTTCTCACCGACAGGTTCGGAAGGAAGGCGAAAAGGTTTTTGCAAGAACGGAGCGGTAGTTCAGCTGGTTAGAATGCTGGCCTGTCACGCCGGAGGTCGCGGGTTCGAGTCCCGTCCGCTCCGCCATTGCAGAATTCTTAAGTCCCTGTGAAAAAACTTTGAAAAAAGTGTTCATCGGGCTGGGTTTCCAGGGAGTCTTCGGATATACTGGGCGCCTGCAAAGTTTCAGCGCGGAGCGGTAGTTCAGCTGGTTAGAATGCTGGCCTGTCACGCCGGAGGTCGCGGGTTCGAGTCCCGTCCGCTCCGCCAACTTTAAAAGCCCTCGGCGCAAGCCGGGGGCTTTTTCTTTGTGCCCTGCGGCAGGCCTGCCGAGGTGCTGACGGCACAGGTCCGCGGAGATCGGCGCAGGCCGCGCCGGCGCTGCTTTTGGTCCCTGCGACGAAGCGGGTTACACTGCCGGGCTCGCCAATCAGGCCTTGTGATTCCTCACCATGCTGCAGAAACTCCGCGACAAGACCTCAGGCTGGATCGTCACCGTGATCCTGGGGCTGCTGATGATTCCGTTCCTGTTCGTGATCGACAACAGCTACCTGGGTGGCGTTGGCGCACAGAACGTGGCCAAGGTTTCCGCGCCTCCGACCTGGTGGCGTTCGGCACCGTCGTGGTGGCCGGTGCGCATGCTGTGGCAGCACCACGAGATCAGCGCGCAGGATTTCCGCACCCGCTTCGAGCAGGAGCGCATGCGTGAGCGCCAGCAGCAGGGCGAGAACTTCGACCCGCGCGCGTTCGAAAGCACTGAAAACAAGATGGCCGTGCTCGATCAGCTGATCGACGAGCAGGTCGTGCGCCTGGTGGGCGAGCAGGCCGGTGTTGTGATCGGCGATGGCGCGGTGCGCGAGTACATCGCCACCATCCCGGCCTTCCTCGATTCGAACGGCAAGTTCAACGAGAACAACTACCGCCTGGCCTTGGCCGGTGGCAATCCGCCGCGTACCCCCACGCAGTTCCAGGAGCTGGTGCGCGAGAGCCTGCAGCAGTCGGTGATCCCGTCGGGCCTGCAGAATTCGGGCTTCGTCACCCAGGCCGAGACCGAGCGCCTGCTGAAGCTGCTGGGTGAGACCCGCGACGTCGAACTGGCCGCGCTGCCGGAGGTTCCGGCCGATACCGCGCCGGTCACCGATGAGCAGATCAAGCAGTGGTACGACAGCCACGGCAAGGATTTCCGCCAGGCCGAAAGCGTGTCGCTGGAATACGTCGAGATCAATGGCGCCAACCTGCCGGCACCGACCGCGGCCGACGAAGCGACCCTGCGCAAGCGCTATGAGGACGAGAAGGCGAAGTTCACTTCGCCGGAACAGCGCCAGGCCGCGCACATCCTGATCACCGGTGACGGTGCCGAAGCCAAGGCGAACAAGATCGCCACCGAAGCCAAGGCGGCGGGTGCCGACTTCGCTGCACTGGCCAAGGCCAATTCGGAAGACCCGGGTTCGAAGGACCAGGGCGGTGATCTGGGCTGGGTCGAGCGTGGCGCGATGGTCAAGCCGTTCGAAGACGCCCTGTTCGCCGCCAAGGCGGGTGACGTGATCGGCCCGGTCAAGACCGACTTCGGCTACCACGTCATCAAGGTCGCCGCGGTGCGTGGCGGCGAAGGCAAGTCGTTCGAGGAAGTGCGTGACACGCTGGCCGCCGAGCAGCTGAAGGCCGACGGCGAGCGCGGCTTCAACGAGCTGGCCGGCCACCTGGTCGATGCCATCAACAAGAGCCCGAGTGATCTGGCTGCTGCGGCCAAGGAAGTAAACCTGCCGCTGCAGACCCTGGGCCCGATCACCCGCGCAACCGCCAGTGGCATCGCCACCGATCCGGCTGTGCTGCGTGCGGCCTTCTCCGAAGTGCTGGTGCAGGATGGTACTGCCAGCGACCCGATCGCCCTGGGCGGTGCCACCAACCACAGCGTGGTCATCCGCGTTGCCGCGCATACCCCGGAACAGGCAACGCCGCTGGACAAGGCGCGTGAACAGGTGATCGCCGCGATCCGCGCCGACCGCCAGCGCCAGGCCAGCGACAAGGCCGCCGACGCCGTGCTGGCCAAGCTGAAGGCTGGTGCCACCCTGCAGTCGCTGGCCGCCAGCGAGAAGCTGCAGCTGAGCCCGATGCCGGGCCTGCCGCGCAGCCAGCCGGTGCCGACCCCGGAAATCAACCGCGCGATCTTCAGTGCGCCGGTGCCGGCGGAAGGCAAGCCGAGCTACGGCAAGGTCGACGTCAACGGCCACGCGCTGCTGTTCGCAGTGAACAAGGTCAACCCGGGCGACATCAAGGAAGTGACCGCCGAGCAGCAGAAGCAGCTCAAGGATCAGCTGAGCCAGATCGACGGCATGGCCGCAGCCAAGGCCTACGTCGAGGCGATGCGCAGGAAGTTCGTGATCCAGACCACCGAAGAGAACCTGTAAGCCTCGCGGCGGGGCAGGATCGAAGAAGGCCCGGCAATGCCGGGCCTTTTTTTGTGCTTGCGGCTATGTAGAGTCGAGCCATGCTCGACTGCTTTTTGCGCCGACCATCCCGCGAACGGAAGTCGAGCATGGCTCGACTCTACAGAGAGCAGATACCGCGGTGTTGGGGCCGTCAGTCTTCGACGCGCAGTACCGCGCCGGGCTTCAGCACGCTGCTGCCACTCAGGCCGTTCAGCGACAGCAGGGCCTTTACCGGCATGCCGTAGCGGCGGGCGATGGTCCAGGCCGACTCGCCATCACGCACGGTGTGGCGGCGGCTGCGCGGGCGGTCGGCGATCGCGGCCACGGCCTTGGCCACCTGCGGCGTCGGCGTGGTCGTGGCAACCGGTGCGGTGCTGGCCACCAGCGTGGTCGCGGCTTCCGTCACCGTCGCATTGGCGGCCGAGACCGGGGCCAGGACCCGGGTGGTTCCGGAGGCGCGGTTGCCGGCGGCCAGGGCCGGGTTGAGGCGGGCGATCCTGGCGGGGTCCAGGGCGCGCTGTGCGGCCCACTGCTGGACGCTGGTGCCGGCCGGCAGGGTGTGGTCCTTCAACACCGGCACGGTGCGGTCCAGCGAGGCCATTACGCGAGGCTGGTCCTCCACGTCTTCCAGCACGCAGGCCAGGGCATGCAGCTTCTCGACATAGGCATGGGTAACCGGCGACAGCCCCGGCAGGGCTGCCGGCTTGGCATTCTGCGCGTTCATGCCGGCCTTGCGCATGGACTGCAGCACCCGGTACTCGCCGGCGTTGTAGGCCATGGTGGCCAGTCGCCAGTCTCCGCCGAACATGCCGTGCAGGGTTTTCAGGTAGCGCACCGCGGCCTGGGTGGAATCAACCGCCGACAGGCGGCCGTCGTAGCCGTTGGCCATGGGCACGCGGTGGTTGCGCGCCGTGGTGGCGATGAACTGCCACAGGCCAGTCGGGCCGCTGCCGTTGCGGGCATTGGGCCGATAGCCGCTTTCCACGAATGGGATCAGCGCGAATTCGGTGGGCAGGTTCGCCTTGCGCAGCTCTTCGACCACATAGCCGAACAGCACCAGCGCATCGTCATCCTGGTTGGCCAGGCGCGAGGGGGCGTGGGCGAACTGCTTCTGCCAGCGCGGGCTGGTAGCCTCGGCATCGCAGCTGGGCTCGGCCAGACCGTCGCGGAAGCTGGTGAAGATCTCCTGGCCATTGCGCACCGAGGGCGCAGGCAGCGCGGACGGATCCAGCGGCAGCGCCGCAGCCGCGGTCAGGTTCTGGCTGATGCCGGCGCCCAGCGACTGTGCGCCCGCGGTTCCGGCCAGCCCCAGGGCAAGGCCCAGGGCCAGCGGCAGACTTCGGCGCATCATGCGCGGAAGCCGTCTTTCCAGTGCCGGAGACCGGCCATCACGTCGACGTCGTCCACGACGTCACGGCCCAGGTGTGCCGACACCGACGCACGGATCGGTGCAGCGTGCACACGCAGGAAGGGATTGCAGTCGAATTCGTTGGCCAGGGTTACCGGCAGGGTGGAACGGTCATCGCGGCGCATGGCCAAAGCCTCCTCTTGGCGCTGCCACAAGGCAGCGTTGGCGGGGTCGACATGCCGCGCGAAGACGGCATTTGACACGGTGTACTCATGAGCGCAACAAAGCAGCAGTTGCGCGGGCAGGGCACCCAGCTTGCGCATCGACGCCAGCAGCTGGGACGGCGTACCTTCGAACAGGCGTCCACAGCCCAGGCTGAACAACGAATCTCCGCTGAAAAGATGTTCAGCAGTGTGAAACGCGATGTGGCTGCGGGTATGCCCGGGCACGGATAGTACGTGGAACGTCCGGCCCAGTGCCTGAACGCGTTCACCTTCGCCGACCCGCTCGGTGGCTGTGGGAATGCGTTCCTCGACCGGCGCGATGACCCGCACGCCGGGGAAACGCGCCTGCAATGCCGGCACGCCACCGATGTGGTCGTCGTGGTGATGGGTGAGCAGGATCGTGTCCACGCGCAGGCCCTGATCGGCCAGTGCGAGCACTGGCGCGGCATCGCCGGGGTCGACGACCACGGCAGCGCCCTCGTTGTCGATCAGCGTCCAGATGTAGTTATCCGCAAATGCGGGCAGGGCAGTCAGTCGCATAGAATTGGACCATGCCCGCGCTGCAGAGCACCCGTCAAGCGAGCCAGACCCCGTGGTTCGACAGCGAACCGGCGGAGGCCTTGCGCGTGCTGGAGCGGCAATTGCTGCTGCCGCAGCTGTCGGTGCTGCCGGCGCAGCCCTGGCTGTGGATCGCACCAAGTGCAGCCTGGCTGGACGATGCACAGCTGGGTGGACGCGGTCTGCGCCTGTATCGGCAGGGACAGGGCTATGCCGGCGACACCCGCTGTGCGCTGCCGCTGCCGCTGGCCAATGAGAGTGTCAATGCGATCGTGCTGCAGCATGTCACTGCGGCCGACGCCGATCGGCTGCTCGACGAGTGCGAGCGCGTACTGATGCCGGGCGGCCATCTGTGGCTGAGCAGCCTCAATCCGTTCAGTCCGTATCGCACGCGATGGCGCCAGCATGGACTGGTGGTGCGCACGCCACAGCGGATCCGCCTGCTGCTCGGCCGTCATGGGCTGGAATGCGACGATATGCGTTACCTGGGCCCGCTCTGGCGCGGTGCGGGCAGCCGTCGTCCCGGAGGTTGGGCACCGCTGCGCGCGGCCTGCCTGTTCCATGCGGAAAAACGTACGCTGGCCCTGCCTGGGCCGAAACCGCTGCCGGTGCGCTGGCACGGCACCGTAGCTACCTGATTCTGGAGTTGTATTGAAAACCATCGAAATCCACACCGACGGTTCCTGCCTTGGCAATCCCGGCCCCGGCGGCTGGGCTGCGCTGCTGCGCTACAAGGGCCACGAGCGCGAACTGAGCGGTGGCGAGGCGCACACCACCAACAACCGGATGGAGCTGATGGCGGCCATTTCCGGGCTGGAGTCGCTGACCGAGCCGTGCAACATCGTGCTCTATACCGATTCGCAGTATGTGCGGCAGGGTCTGACCCAGTGGATGCCGGGCTGGATCCGCAAGAACTGGAAGACGGCTGGCGGCGATCCGGTAAAGAACCGCGAGCTGTGGGAGCGCCTGCAGGCGGCCACGCTGCGGCATCAGATCGACTGGCGCTGGGTGAAGGGTCACTCCGGCGACCCGGACAATGAGCGGGTGGATACGCTGGCCCGCAACGCGGCGATCCAGATCCGCGACGCCAGCCCGGTAAACTGAGCCCATGCGTCAGATCATCCTCGATACCGAAACCACCGGCCTGGAGTGGAAGAAGGGCAACCGCATCGTCGAAATCGGCTGCGTGGAGCTGTTCAAGCGCCGCCCGACCGGCAACAACTATCACCAGTACATCAAGCCGGACTGCGAGTTCGAACAGGGCGCGCAGGAAGTCACCGGCCTGACCCTGGAGTTCCTCGATGACAAGCCGGACTTCGCGCAGATCGCCGACGAGTTCCTGGCCTTCATCGATGGCGCCGAGCTGATCATCCACAACGCGGCGTTCGACCTCGGCTTCCTCGACAACGAGTTGTCGCTGCTGGGGCCGCAGTACGGGAAGATCACCGACCGCTGCGCCGTGATCGATACCCTGGTGATGGCGCGTGAGCGCTTCCCGGGCCAGCGCAACTCGCTGGATGCGCTGTGCAAGCGGCTGGGCGTGGACAACTCGCACCGTGCGCTGCACGGCGGCCTGCTCGATGCGCAGATCCTGGGCGACGTCTATATCGCGCTGACCTCGGGCCAGGAAGAAATCGGCTTCGGTCTGGGCGATGACGATGGCGGTGCTGCCGGTGCGGCGCTGCAGGCCTTCGACATCAGCAAGCTGCTGCCGCGCCCGCGCGTGGTGGCCACGCCGTCGGAGCTGGAAGCGCATGCGGCGCGACTGGAGCGGCTGCGCAAGAAGGCTGGCCATGCGCTGTGGGATGGCCCGAAGGTGGAAGAGCCCGCCAGCGCGTAATGCCTGGGATGGGGTAGTGCCGGCCGCTGGCCGGCAGCGTCGCATCCACGCATGGCGTGGATCTACCGGTTAGTGGCAGCGCACCAGGATCACGCTGATGTTGTCGCGGCCGCCGCCATCGAGCGCGGCGGCGACCAGCGTGTCCACGCATTCCTGTGCGCTGGCATCCTCGAAGGCGAGGGTGCGCGCAATGCTGCGGTCGTCCACTTCTTCGGTCAGGCCGTCACTGCACAGCAGCAGCTGCATGCCCGGACGCAGTTCGCCGCTGGTGGTGGCCACGTTCAGATGCGCCGGATCGGTCACGCCCAGCGCCTGGGTGACCACGTTGCGGTGCGGATGCGCACGCGCCTGTTCGGCGGTCAGGTTGCCCTGCGCGACCAGCTCCTGCACCACGCTGTGGTCCTGGCTGAGCTGGGCCAGCTGTCCGTCGCGCCACAGGTAGGCACGGCTGTCGCCGACCCACGCCACTTCATAGCGGTTGCCCTGTACACGTGCGGCGACCACGGTGGTGCCCATCGGCAACGTGTCGTTGCGCCGGCGCGAGGCGCGGATGATCTCTTCGTCGGCGGTGCGGATGGCCTGCGCCAGCGGTGCGCCGCGGCGGATCTCGCGCACGATGGTCTCGCGCGCCAGCGCGCTGGCCACTTCACCGCAGGCGTGCCCGCCCATGCCATCGGCCACCAGCCACAGGGCCAGCTCACTGTCACCGTAGTAGGTGTCCTCGTTGAGCTCGCGACGCATGCCGGGGTGGGTGAGGTGTCCGAATTCGATCATGGGCGCTGGGGCGGGGTGTTGCTGGGGAGACAGGCATCATCGGGTGGCTGCGCGCATCCGGCAAGGCATGCGCTCAGGAAATTTTCACTTCGTTGGCCGGAATGACTTGTCGTCGGCCTCACTTCCTCGTATGATGCGCGTCCCCGGTCCGCCGGGGACCACCCGGAGAGGTGGCAGAGTGGTTGAATGTACCTGACTCGAAATCAGGCAGGCGTTTATAGCGCCTCGGGGGTTCGAATCCCCCCTCTCCGCCAGATTAAAGAAAAAGGGCTGCCGAAAGGCAGCCCTTTTTCTTTAATCTGGCGCGGGACGCGCCGCGCTCTGCGCGTCGCCCCACACGTTGCTGCGCAACCTGTGGGCCCCTCCCTTTGCCGGCCTCTCCCCGCCCCTGTCGGGGCAGGTGCATCAGTAGATCCACGCCATGCGTGGATGCTGTTCCTGCTGGCAGGCTCATCCACGCATGCCGTGGATCTACCCATTCCATCGCGAGCTGCGGGTTAAACTGCCTGCATCACCTGCTGGAGCTTTCCCCATGACTGCTGAAATCCTCGTCCCCGTTTCTTTCGGCGAGCTGCTGGACAAGATCTCGATCCTGCAGATCAAGTCCGAGCGCATCAGTGACGAGGGCAAGCTGGCCAATGTGCGCAAAGAACTGTCGGCGCTGGAGCAGACCTGGATGGCACACCCGGCGGCGGTGAAGGACATCGCCAAGCTGCGTGCCGAGCTGAAGGCGGTCAACGAGCAGCTGTGGGACATCGAGGACGACATCCGCCTGAAAGAGAAGGCGCAGGCGTTCGACCAGGGTTTCATCGACCTGGCGCGCAGCGTCTACCTGCGCAATGACGAACGCGCGCGCATCAAGAAGGCGATCAACCTGGCGCTGGGTTCGGCGTACGTGGAAGAGAAGTCCTACCAGGATTACGCGCAGCGCGCGTAATCCGGGGCAGCCTGCCGCTCACCCCGGGTGGTCGGCGACGTAGCGTTCGAACGCAGCGATACCGTCTTCCACGGTGATCAGTTCCATCACATCGTCGAACTCGATCTTGGTGCCCCACTTCAGATCGGTGGCCTGCTTGGCCAGGTACTTGCGCGCGGCATCGTCGTAGCGGTCCACGCAGTAGCGGCGGTCGGAATAGGGACCGCTGCGGTTCGGGTTGCTGGCCGCGTGCAGGCCCAGTACCTTGGCGCCCATCGCGTTGGCGATGTGCATCGGGCCCGAGTCCGGGGTCATCACCAGATTGGCGCGGGCCAGCAGCGCCGGCAGCTGCTTCAAGGTGTCCTTGCCGACCAGGTCCAGCGCCGGTGTGTGCAGCTGTGCCTGGATGGCATCGGCCATGCTGCGCTCCAGTTCGCTGCGGCCTCCGCACAGCACCACCTGCCAACCGCGCTGTGCGGCGTGGTTGGCCACGGCGGCGTAGCGGTCTGCATACCAGTTGCGGCGCACGTGGCTGGAACAGGGCGAGATCATCAACACCGGGCGGCCATCGTCCTGCCATTGCGCGGCGGCCCACTCATATGCGGACTGCGGCACCGCCAGGTCCCAGCTGACCTCGGTCTGGCGCAGGCCAAGGGGTTCACAGAAACTGCCGATGGCATCCAGCACATGGATGCCGGGGCGGTCGGGGATGCGTTCGTTGATGAAGAGACCATGCAGGTCCTTCGAGCGGCTGCGGTCATAGCCGATGCGACGCTCTGCGGGAATGAAGGCCGACAGCAGGTTGGCGCGGAACGCCACCTGCATCTGCAACAGCGCTTCGAAGCGCCCCGGCGGCAGCTGCCTGCGCAGTTCCTTGACCCCGGCCATGCCGCTCTTCTTGTCGTAGGCATGGAAGGTGACACCGGGCAGGCCGTCGAGCAGCTTGTGGCCGGCCTTGTCGATGATCCAGTGGATCGGCGTATCCGGGCGCGCAGCCTGCAGGGTGCGCACCAGGGGCACCACGTGGGTGACATCGCCAAGTGCGGACAGGCGCAGGAGGCACAAGGAGGAGGACGCTGATGCCATGTGTTGTTAGACTCAATGAAATGGTCGCATTCGACGCCAATGAAGCGCTGACGCCATGCCGCGAGGGTCGCGGCATCGGGGCCATTCTGTTCGACCGCGAGCGGCTGCGGCAAGCCGAGATCGGCCTGTTCTCGCCCCAGCACTGGGGCAGCAGGGCTCGGCCGGTGGGCGAGGGCGGTCGTGGCAGCGCCTGGTTCGTCGATGCGCCGTTCGGCGCCAGCGTGCTGCGCCACTACCTGCGCGGTGGCCTGGCGGCGAAGATCAGCCATGACCAGTACCTCTGGCGCGGCGCGGACCGGACGCGCAGCTTCGCCGAATTCCGGCTGATGCGCGCGCTGCGCGAGAAAAAGCTGCCGGTGCCCCGGCCACTGGCGGCGTTCTACATGCGTGAGG
This sequence comes from Stenotrophomonas sp. 96582_Sma, assembly GCF_056480905.1. Classification (NCBI taxonomy): domain Bacteria; kingdom Pseudomonadati; phylum Pseudomonadota; class Gammaproteobacteria; order Lysobacterales; family Lysobacteraceae; genus Stenotrophomonas; species Stenotrophomonas sp. 96582_Sma. Next base: position 931,981 of record NZ_CM151122.1, read on the forward strand.
GCCTGCGCTACCGGGCTGCGATCCTGATGGAGCGGATCGAGGGTGTCCGTTCGCTGGCCGACCGCGCGCTGGTCGCGGGCCGGGGCGCACCGTGGGAGGAGACCGGGCGGCTGATCGCCCGCTTCCATCGTGCCGGCCTGGACCATGCCGACCTCAATGCGCACAACATCCTGTTCGACGGCAACGGCCACGGCTGGTTGATCGACTTCGACCGCGGGGTGATCCGCATCCCGGCGACCGCCTGGCGCGAACGCAATCTCAAGCGCCTGCTGCGCTCGCTGATCAAGCTGCGCGGCGAGCGCAGCATGGAAGACGTGCAGAAGGATTACGCGCGGCTGCGCCGCGCCTATGACATGGCCTGGAACCGGGGCACCTGATGGACTGGTCGTTGCGTTTCCTCGGCGTCGGCAATGCGTCGGCGGTCGAGCTGGGGTCGCCGATGTCGGTGATCGAACGGGACGGTCGGCCGTGGTTGACCATCGACTGTGGCGGCGAAGGCCTGACCGCGTTCAAGGCGCACTACGGGCACATGCCGCAGGCGCTGTTCGTCACCCATGTGCACCTGGACCACGTAGCGGGCTTCGAGCGGCTGTTCGTCGATACCTTCTTCAACGCGCACCGGTGCGGCAAGGTGCGCCTGTACGTGCCCGCCACGGTGGTGCCGCTGCTGCACAAGCGCATCGGTGATTATCCGAATGTGCTGGCCGAGGGCGGTGCCAACTTCTGGGATGCGTTCCAGCTGGTCGTGGTGGGCGAGGCGTTCTGGCACGAGGGCGTGCGCCTGGAAGTGTTCCCGGTGCGCCACCACTGGCCGGAGACGGCCTATGGCCTGCGCCTGCAGGGCGCGCTGACCTGGAGCGGCGATACCCGGCCGATTCCGGAGATGCTGGCCCGCTTCGCCAACGACAATGAACTGATCGCGCACGACTGCGGCCTGCATGGCAACCCGTCGCACACCGGCGTGGACGACCTGGAGCGCGAGTACAGCGCCGAACTGCAGGCGCGGATGATGCTCTACCACTATGCGAGCGCGGCCGACGGCCAGGCGCTGGCCGCGCGGGGGCACCGTGTGGCGCAGCCGGGGCAGTGCGTGCCGCTGGCCAACCCCACTGCACCGCACGTGCTGGTGCAGGATCCGCCGTGAGCGGTGCTGGCCAGCCCGCCGACGCGGCGCTGGCTGCCGAGCTGGAGGCGCTGGAACGCGCGCTGCATGCGCCGCAGGTGCGGGCCGATCGCGAGCAACTGGCGGCACTTCTGGACGAGGATTTCAGCGAGATCGGCAGTTCCGGGCGGTGCTACGGCCGTGATGCGGCGTTGCAGGAGATCCCGCTGGAGCGCGCTCAGGTGCTGATCGAATCGGAACAGTACGCGGTGTGGCTGTTGGCCGAGGATCTGGCCCAGGTGCGCTACCGCAGCCGCTATCACGTTGATGGCCAGGCCCAGGGCTGGGTGTTGCGCAGTTCGCTGTGGCGACGGCATGCGCAGGAATGGAGGGTGGTGTTTCACCAGGGCACGCCTGAGGCGCGGTAGCGCCGGGCCATGCCCGGCGAAAAGCGCCAACCAAGATTGGCAGCTACCAGAAGTGGGGCCACGCCCGAAAAGGCGATGGCCCCGCCGGCTGACCTCGGCGCCCGCGTCGATCGATACCGTTGCTGCCTTCCGGCCCTGGCGGGATTTTCGACCTAGCGTCGCGAGGGGCCGACGGGGCCACCATAGAGACGTTGGCCGCCCAGTGGGCGGCCGGTTCACGGATCAGGGGAAGCAGCGCGCGATGCGCCGGAGACCACAGCCGGACTGCACATCGGCTGGCCGATGGCAGACGGCAACTATAGCGCAGGCAGGTACATCGACGCCAGCTTCGTGCACTGAATCGGCTGTAACCCGCGTCTGCCGGCAACGCCCCGCGCCGACCGGCGTTGCTAGAATGCCGGCCAGGAGGAACGACCTCCCCCGCATCGGGAATCAATGACCAGGACGGCCTGGCCCTACCAAGAGGAGGGCTGTCATGGCCTGGATCTATCTGTTGTTCGCCGGCCTGCTGGAAATCGTCTGGGCCGTGTCCATGAAGCAGTCCGAAGGCTTCACCAAGCTCACCCCTACCGTGGTCACCATCATCGGCATGATCGCCAGCTTCTGGCTGCTGGCGGTGGCCATGCGCAGCCTGCCGCTGGGCACCGCCTACACGATCTGGACCGGCATCGGCGCGGTCGGTGCGTTCGTGGTCGGCATCGTCTTCCTCGGTGAGCAGGTCAGCCCGATGCGGATCGGTGCGGCGGTGCTGATCGTTTCCGGCCTGGTGCTGATGAAACTCTCGAGCAGCTGAATGCATTTAGTTGGGCGGAGAAAGGAATCTCCGCCTGCTGCAGGTATATGCATTTTCGGCAAAACCATTTTGTCCGCCCGTTTTATTTGACGTGCGTCATGAAAATAGCGAGCGTGATTCACATGCCGCTGGCGCCATCGGCCGCACAGTGCCGCCATTCGTCATGCGAAATCGGGGAGTTTTCGCCTTGACGGACACGTTGACCTGCCTTTTCCAGGTGCGGTCGCGTGAAGATGTGAAGATTTTCAGAAGTTAATGAAGCCAGGCCTTGTTCCCGTGTCGGGAGCCGGGGTGGGCCGCATTGTCTTCAAAAAAAACCTGCCTGCAGTGCCATCCGGTCTTTTCATGGAGATTTACCGATGAACCGCATTTACCGTCTGGTTTTCAATCGCGCCCTCGGCGTAATGCAGGTTGCTTCGGAGGTCACCCAGAATCCCGGCGGAAGCGCGGTCTGCGCAGGGCGGGTGCCGCGATTGCGGGCGCACCAGCTGGTGGTGGCATTGGCTGCCACGCTGGCCAGTGGTTCGGCCTTCGCAGCGTGCACTGGCACCACGACCGTCAACTGCGACAGCTCCACCAACATCAACAACTACGTCAACCCGACCAGCGGCCTGACGTTGAACATCGCCAATGGCGCGGTGTTCAGCGTGCCTCTGCTGTTGGGCGGCAATGCGGTGACGTTGAGCGGCAGCAACACCACGGTCAACAACGCCGGCACGATCGATCCGTTCCTGACCGGTGGTCTCAGCCTGGCCGCGGCCGGCCTGGTGGTCGGCAACAACACCGCCGGTGGCAGCGCGATCACGGTCAACAACCAGACTGGCGGCCAGATCAAGGGCATCTTCAACATCGGCACTTTGCTGGGTTTCGGCGGCCAGGCGGTCACCGCGCAGAATGCCGCAGGTGGGACCACCACGCTGGTCAATGATGGTTCGATTGGAATGTCGCTGCTGGGGATAGGGCAGCTTGCGGATGCGACGTCGGTGGTGACCTATGGCGGAGCACAGGCCAACGTGACCAACCGTGGCAGCATCACCGGTCGTGTCGGCCTGGGCGCTTCGACAGGCAATACGTTCACCAATTCGGGCACGATCTCGGGCAGTGTGCATCTGGGTGATTCCACCGGCGGCAATACTTTCACTGCCGTGGCAGGGTCCACCGTGGTTACCGGTGGCGGTAGCGCACCTGCAGGCCTGCTCGCCGGCGTAACCGGGGTCAAGGTCGCAGCGGCGGGCACGGTTGATGCAGGCATCGGCACCGGTGCCGCCAACAACACCCTGGTGCTGCAGGACAACGCCAGTAACAACGGGCCTGCGTCGAGCATCGGCTGGACCAACTACATCGGCTTCCAGAAGCTCACCGTCAACAGCGGCACCTGGAACCTGCAGGGGCCGTGGTCGGGCACGGGCGCGATCACCCTCGGTGGCGGCGTGGTGAACTTCAACAACAACGCCGCATTCGGTTCCGGCCTGTTTACCGTCACTGGCGGCTCGATCGCGGCCAGTGGTGCAGGCCTGTCGCTGGGCAACAATTTCACCCTCAATGGCGGGTTGAACCTGGGCGGTGCCCAAGGCTTCGGTTTGAGTGGCGTGCTATCCGGTACCGGTGGGCTGACGGTCAACAACACCGGCATCGTCACCCTGGGCGGTGCGAACCTGTTCAGCGGTGGCGTCAACCTCAATGCTGGCGGCCTGGTGCTCGGCAATGCCGGTGCGCTCGGCAGCGGCAGTCTGACCGTCGGTGGCAACGCTTCGCTGGATACCTCGGCCAACTTCAATCTGGGCAACAACCTCGTCATCAACGGTGGCGGCACGCTCAACCTGCTGGGCAGCAACGCGCTGGGCCTGAATGGTTCGATCTCCGGCGCTGGCGACCTGGTCAAGGCGGGTCCGGGTACCCTCACCTTGAATGGTGCCAACCTGCTTACGGGCTCCTTCGCGGTCACCGGTGGTGCGCTGGCATTGGGCGCCGGTGGCGGCCTGTCGCCGACAAGTGCGATCTCGCTGAGCGCAGGTACCAACCTCGATCTCTCGGTTGCGGCCAGCCAGACCATCGGCTCACTCGCCGGATCCGGTGCGCTCAACCTTGGCGCGCGCAGCCTCACGTTGGGTGGCCTGAACACCAGCACCAGCTTCTCCGGCGTCATCGGCGGTGTCGGCGGCGCGCTGGTCAAGGTCGGTACGGGTACCCAGACCCTGTCGGGCGCCAATACCTTCACAGGTGGCGTCACGCTCAACGGCGGTGGCCTGCTGCTGGGCAATGCAGGCGCGCTGGGTACTGGAACACTTAGTGTTGGCGGCAACGTGTCTCTCGATGGCACCGGGGCGCTCGCTCTCACCAACGCGGTCAATCTGGGCGCGGGCAGCATCCTCAATCTGTCCGGGAACCAGGCATTGACCTTCAACGGCGTGATCGGTGGCTCCGGCAGCCTGGTCAAGAACGGCGCGGCCACCCTGACCCTCAACAACGCCAACACGTTTGGTGGAGGGCTGTCGCTCACGGCTGGAGGACTGGTGCTCGGCAACGGCGGTGCGCTGGGAACCGGCGCATTGAATGTCGGTGGCGCGGTGACGCTTGATGCCAGCTCGGCACTGACCGTGGGCAACGGCATCAACCTGGGGGTGGGTGGTTCGCTCAACGTGCTGGGCTCCAACGCGCTGACGCTGGGCGGCGTGATCGGTGGTACCGGCAGCCTGGTCAAGAACGGCGCCTCCACGCTTACGCTGGGTGGGGCCAACGCATTCACCGGCGGTCTGAACGTAAACGCAGGAAAGGTGGCACTGGCCAGTGGCGGCAGTCTGGCGGCCACCGGGGCGGTGAGCCTGGCGGGGGCCGGCGCCGAACTGGACATCTCGCTCGGCGGCAACCAGACCATCGGTGCGCTGTCCGGTTCGGCAGGCAGCATCCTCTCGCTGGGCGGCAGCACGCTCACCTTCGGTGATGCCACCAACCAGACATTCGGCGGCGTGATCGGCGGTACCGGTGGCCTGGTCAAGCAGGGAACGGGCACGCAGACGCTCAGCGGCGCCAATACCTTCAGTGGTGGCCTGAACCTGGCGGCCGGTGGCCTGTTGCTGGGCAACGGCAGTGCACTCGGTACCGGCGCATTGACGGTCAGCGGCAATGGCTCGCTCGACGCAACCGCAGCACTGAATCTGGGCAATGCCATCAACCTTGGCGCGGTGCTGACGCTGCCGGGCAGCCAGAACCTCACCCTGGGCGGCAACATCACCGGCACCGGCAGCCTGACCAAGAACGGTGCCTCGCTGCTGACCTTGAACGGTACCAATGCATTCAGCGGCGGCCTGAACCTCAATGCCGGCAGCCTGCTGCTGGGCAACAGCGGTGCACTCGGGACGGGCGCATTGAGCGTGGGTGGCAATGCATCGCTCGATGGCAGCACGGCGTTGAACCTGGTCAACAATGTCACTCTGGGTAGTGGGGCTGCGCTGTCGCTGCCGGGTTCGCAGGCGATCACGCTTGGCGGGGTGGTTTCCGGAGCCGGTGGCCTGATCAAGAACGGCGCCAGCACGCTCACGCTCAACGGCGCCAACAACTTCGCCGGTGGGCTGACGCTCAACGGCGGTGGCCTGATGCTGGGCAACGCTGGCGCACTGGGAACCGGGCTGCTTGCCGTGGGCGCGAACGCGACCCTGGGCAGTACGGTGGCATTGAACCTGGGCAATGCCATCGATCTCGATGCCGGTGCGCAGCTGAGCCTGACCAGCAATGAGAATGTTGCTCTGGGCGGACTGATCACTGGCACCGGTGGCCTGATCAAGACCGGCACTGGCGTGCTGTCGTTGAACAACAGCAACACCTTCAGTGGTGGTCTGACGCTGAATGCGGGCGGTCTGTCGGTCGGCGCCAACGGTGCGTTGGGTACCGGTGCACTGAACATCGGCGGCAATGTTTCTCTGGATGCGAGCGCCCCGGTTTCGCTGGTCAATGCAGTGAACCTGGGCGCCAATACGCTGACCCTGCCGGGCAGCAGCAATCTCACTCTGAGCGGTGTGGTGAGTGGTGCCGGTGGCCTGATCAAGGACGGCGCCTCGACGCTGACCTTGTCCGGTGCCAATACCTTCCTCGGTGGCGCCACGGTCAACGCAGGTGCGCTGGCACTCGGCGCGGGTGGCAGTCTTGCCGCCATCGGTGCGGTGGACCTCGCCGGTGCCGGCGCGACGCTGGACATCTCCGCAGCGGGTGCCGGGCAGACCATTGGCGCGTTGAACGGCGTGGCAGGCAGCCATGTGGCATTGGGCACGCAGACCCTTACTTTCGGTGGCGCCAGCAATGGCAGCTTTGCCGGTGTCATCGATGGCAGCGGTGGGCTGATCAAGGTCGGTGCTGGCGTGCAGACGCTGTCCGGTGTCAATACCTTCAGTGGCGGTGTCGCGCTTGATGCAGGTGGCCTGATCCTCGGGAATTCGGGGGCGCTGGGCACGGGCACGCTGGGCATCGGCGGCAACGTCAGCCTGGACGGAACGACGTCACTGAATCTGGCCAACGCCGTGAACTTCGGTGGGGGTACGCAGCTGACGCTGGGCGGCAGCAGCGATCTCACCCTTGCAGGCGTGGTGGCCGGCAGCGGCAGCCTGATCAAGAACGGTGCAGGCCTGCTGACGCTCAACAACACCAATACCTTCGGTGGCGGCCTGACCTTGAACGGTGGTGGCCTGGTGGTCGGCGCGAACGGCGCACTCGGTTCCGGCACGCTGGCGGTGAATGCCAGCACCACGCTGGATGCGGGTGCTGCAGCGACGCTCGGCAATGCGGTCACGCTGGGCTCGGGTGTCGCACTGACATTGCCGGGTAGCAATGCGCTGACGCTGTCGGGTGTGATCGATGGCAACGGCAGCCTGATCAAGAACGGTGCCACCACGCTGACGCTGTCCGGTGCCAACACCTATACCGGCGGTACCACCATCAACGCCGGTACGCTGGCACTGGGAACAGGTGGCAGCCTTGCCGCGGCGGGTGATGTCACGCTGGGCGCAGGCGCTGGCTTCGATATCTCCGGTGCCGGCAGCAGCCAGACCATCGGCGCGCTCAACGGTGCGGGCGGAAGCACGCTGGCGCTGGGCGGTAATTCGTTGACCTTCGGCACGGCCGGCAATGCCGCCTTCGACGGCGTGATCAGTGGTGGTGGCGGTCTGGTCAAGGTGGGCGCGGGCGTGCAGACGCTGTCCGGTGCCAACACGTTTGGCGGCGGCGTGACGCTCAACGCAGGTGGGCTGGTGCTCGGCAATGACGCGGCGCTGGGCTCTGGCGCGCTCACCGTCGGCGGGGCCGCCACGCTGGACACCACCGGCCTGGCAGCACTGACCAACAACATCGCACTCAACGCAGGCCTGACCGTACTGGGCACCAATGCGCTGACGCTCAACGGGGTGATTTCCGGTACCGGCAGCCTGACCAAGGATGGTGGCGCAACGCTGACCTTGAACGGTATCAACTCCTATACCGGTGGTACCAACATCAACGCCGGCACACTGGCGCTGGGTGCCGGTGCAAGCCTGGCGGCGAGCGGTACCGTGAACCTCGCCACCGGCGCGACGCTGGATCTGTCGGCCGGCAGTGGCACGCAGGTGTTCGGCACCCTGGTCGGCAACGGTACGGTCAACCTGGGCGCCAATTCGATCGAAGTCGGCGGGGCGACCAATGGCACCTTCAGTGGCTCTATCGCAGGTACGGGTGGCCTGACCAAGGTCGGTGCGGGCATCGAGACGCTGACCGGTGCCAACACCTACACCGGCGGCACCTTCATCAATGCCGGCACACTGGCGATCGGTCCGGGCGGCAGCCTGGCGGCCACCGGTGCAGTGACACTTACCGCAGCGGGAACCGGCTTCGACATCTCGACGTCCGGTGCCAGCCAGACCATTGGTTCGTTGGCCGGCGTGACCGGCTCCACGGTCACTCTGGGCGCGCAGTCGCTGATCCTCGGCGGCAACGGCAACAGCGTGTTCGACGGCGCGATTTCCGGCACCGGTGGCCTGGTCAAGAACGGCACCGGCATCCTCACGCTGGGCGGCGCCAACCTGTTCAGCGGCGGCCTGGCGCTCAACGGCGGTGGCCTGGTGGTCGGCAACAACGCTGCGCTCGGCAGCGGTGCGCTGACGGTGGGGGCCAGCGCTACGCTGGATGCTTCGACCGCGGCCAACCTGGCCAACAACATCACGCTGGCATCAGGTGCCAACCTCAACCTGCTGGGCAGCAATGCACTGACCTTGGGCGGCATCGTTTCCGGTACCGGTGGGCTGATCAAGAACGGTGCGGCCACCGTGACCCTGACCGGTGCGAATACCTACACCGGAGGCACCACCATCAACAGCGGCACGCTGGCGATCGGCGCCGGCGGCAGCCTGGCGTCGACCGGCGCGGTGAACCTGGCCGGTACCGGTACCCTCGATATCTCTGCGGGCAACCAGAGCATCGGTTCGCTTGCCGGTGTGGCCGGCAGCACCGTGGCGCTGGGGGGCAGTGCGCTGACCCTGGGCGGCACGGTAGACAGCACGTTCAACGGTGCGATCACCGGCAATGGTGGCCTCGTCAAGAACGGCGCAGGCGTGCAGACCCTCAACGGCGCCAGCACCTTCAGTGGCGGTGTAACGCTCAATGCAGGCGGCCTGGTGGTCGGCAACGATGCCGCTCTCGGCACCGGGGCGGTAACGGTGGGTGGCAACGGTACGCTCGATTCGAACACTGCGGTGACGTTGGCCAACAACTTCGTCCTCAATGCCGGGCTGACCGTGCTCGGCAGCAACAACCTCACCCTCAACGGCAGCCTGAGTGGCACCGGCTCGCTGACCAAGGAGGGCGCGGCAACGCTGACCTTGAACGGTGCCAATACCTATACCGGTGGCACCTTCATCAATGCCGGTACGCTGGCATTGGGCGCCGGCGCGAGCCTGCATGCCAGTGGCATCGTCAATCTGGCTTCGGGCGCGACCTTCGATCTGTCGGCGGGCAGCGGCACGCAGCAGTTCGGTACCCTGATCGGCAACGGCACGGTGAACCTGGGCGGCAACACCTTGACCATTGGTGGTCCCGTCAATGGCACGTTCAGTGGTTCGGTGGGGGGTACCGGTGGGCTGATCAAGGAAGGCACCGGCACCCAGACCCTGACCGGTGCCAATACCTTCACTGGTGGCACCACCATCAATGCGGGCACGCTGGCGATTGGCGCCGGAGGAAGCCTGGCAGCGAATGGCGCGGTGACACTGGCCAACGCCGGAACAGCGTTCGATATTTCTGCCGGTGGTGCGCAGAGCATCGGATCACTGGCCGGTGTTACCGGCAGTACGGTCGCGCTCGGCGGCAGCACGCTGACCCTCAATGGCGTAGGAAACACGACCTTCGCTGGTGACATTACCGGTACCGGTGGCCTGGTGAAGAATGGTGCTGGCATCCAGGGCCTGACCGGCAGCAGTACCTTCAGCGGTGGCGTGGCACTCAACGCCGGTGGCCTTGCCTTGGGTAACAACAATGCACTGGGAACCGGCACGCTGACCGTGGGCGGCAATGCCAGCCTGGACGGCACCAGCGCGCTGACCCTGGCCAATACCGTGCAGCTGGCCAGCGGCACGCTGACCCTTGCCGGCAGCCACGCGCTGACCTTGAACGGCCCTATCAGCGGCGCTGGCGGCCTGCTCAAGGATGGCGCAGCAACGGTCACCCTGGGCGGTGCCAGCACCTACACCGGTAACACCACCATCAACAGCGGCACGCTGGCGGTGGGGGCCGGTGGCACCCTGTCGGGTGCGAGCACGGTCAATCTGACCGGTGCCGGTACGCTGGACATCAGTGCCGGTGGCAACCAGAGCATTGGTGGCCTGGCCGGTGTAGCTGGATCCAGCGTGGTGCTGGGTGGTGCGACCCTGACCACCGGCGGCAACAACGGCAGCACCACCTTCGGCGGTGTGCTCAGTGGCACCGGTGGCCTGGTGCAGAGCGGCACCGGCACGCTGACCTTGAGCGGTGACAATGTCTACACCGGCGGCACCACCATCAATGGTGGCAGCACGCTGCAGGTCGGCAACGGCGGCAGCTCCGGTTCGGTGCTGGGCAACATCACCAACAACGGCAGCCTGGTCTACAACCTGGGCACCACGGCAACCGTAGGCGGTGTGGTCAGCGGTGGCGGTGGCCTGACCCAAGCTGGCAGCGGAACGCTGGTGCTGACCGGCAACAACACCTACACCGGCGGTACCACCATCAATGCAGGCGGCACGCTGCAGGTCGGCAATGGCGGTGCGACCGGGGCGATCGTCGGCGACATCACCAACAACGGTGCGCTGGTCTCCAACGTGGCGGGCAACACCACGCTGGGCGGCACCATCAGCGGCAGCGGTGGCCTGACCCAGGCCGGCGCTGGCACGCTGACTCTGACCGGCAACAACACCTATACCGGCGGCACCACCATCAATGCCGGTGGCACGCTGCAGGTCGGCAATGGCGGTGCGACCGGTGCGATCACCGGCAACGTCGCCAACAACGGCAGCCTGGTCTTCGACGTGGCGGGCAACACCACGGTCGGCGGCGCGATCAGTGGCAGTGGTGGCCTGACCCAGGCCGGTGCCGGCGTGCTGACGCTGGTCGGCAACAACACCTACACCGGCGGCACCATCATCACTGCCGGTGGCACGCTGCAGGTGGGCAATGGTGGAGCGACCGGTTCGATCGCTGGCGACATCACCAACAATGGTTCGCTGATCTCCAACGTCGCGGGCAACACCCTGCTGGGCGGCACCATCAGTGGTACGGGTGGCCTGACCCAGGCGGGCAGTGGCTCGCTGGTGCTGACCGGCACCAACACCTACACCGGAGGTACCACCATCAATGCCGGCGGCACGCTGCAGCTGGGCAATAGTGGTGCGACCGGCTCGATCGTCGGCGACATCACCAACAACGGCACGCTTGTGTCCAACGTCGCGGGCAACACCACGCTGGGCGGCACCATCAGCGGCAGCGGTGGCCTGACCCAGGCCGGCAGCGGCACACTGACCGTGACCGGCAACAACACCTACACCGGCCCGACCACCATCACTGCCGGTGGCACCCTGCAGGTGGGCAATGGCGGCGCGACCGGTGCGATTGGCGGCAGCGTCACCAACAACGGCAGCCTGATCTTCAACGTGGGTGGCAACACCACCGTCGGCGGCGCCATCAGCGGCAGCGGTGGCCTGACCCAGGCCGGCAGCGGCACGCTGATCCTGGGCGGCAACAACACCTATACCGGCGGCACCACCATCAACACCGGCACGCTGCAGGTCGGCAACGGCGGCGCGAGCGGATCGATTGCCGGCAACGTCAGCAACAACGGCAGCCTGGTGTTCAACGTCGGTGGCAATACCACCGTGGGTGGCACCATCAGCGGCAGCGGTGGCCTGACCCAGGCTGGCAACGGCACCATTACGCTTATCGGAAACAACACCTATACCGGTGGCACGACCATCAATGCGGGCGGCACCGTGCAGGTTGGCAATGGCGGCGCCAGTGGCTCGATCACCGGCAACATCACCAACAACGGTGGGCTGATCATCAACACCGGTGGCAGCACCACGCTGGGCGGCAGCATCAGCGGTGGCGGCAGCATCGTGCAGGCCGGTCCGGGGGGCCTGAACCTTGGCGGCAACAGCGGTGGTTTCAGCGGTACCGGCCAGGTCACCGGCGGTGGCCTGAATGTCACCGGCAACATCGGCGGCCAGTGGACCATCGGCAGCGGTACCACGCTGTCCGGCACCGGCACCATCGGGGGTACCGGTGGTGGCGTGACGGTATCCAGTGGCGGCGTGCTGTCGCCGGGTAATGGCCCAGGCAATGGCAGCGGTGCGGGCAATGGCACCGGCACGATCACGGTGGGTGGCAACCTGACCTTGTCGCCGGGCAGCACGCTGGGCATCGATCTGGGTGCCACCGGCAGCGACACGGTGCAGGTGGGTGGCAGTGCCAACGTGGGTGGCAGCAGCGTGCAGGTGAATACCATCTCGCCGAGCACCAGCTACCAGCAGGGCCAGCAGTACACCGTGGTCAATGCGGGCGGTGGCGTGAGCGGGCAGTTCGCTTCGGCGAAGACGCCGTCGGCCTTCCTGACCATCACCCCGGTCTACACGGCGAACACGGCCAATCTGCAGATCGATGTGGCGCAGACCGCAGCCTTCACCACGGCGGCGAAGACGCGCAACCAGTACAACACCGCCGCAGCGCTGGACAGCCTGCCGCAGAGTGGTCCGGCGCTGGGCCTGTACAACACGCTGCTGATGTATGACGCGGGTACCGCGCGCGCGGCCTTCGACCAGCTGTCCGGTGAAGTGCATGCGGCCAGCCGTGCGGTGCTGTTGTACGACAATTACCTGGAAGAGGGTATCCGCCAGCGTCTGGGCAGTGAGCTGCCGACCGTGCGCGGTGAGCGTGCCTCGGCCTGGCTGGCCGGCAGCGGCAAGGTGTTCAGGCAGGATGGTGATGGCAACGGCGATGACATCCGCTCCAATCGCAATGCGCTGATGGCCGGCGTGGACTGGCAGCTGGGCGAGCACGTGGTGCTGGGTGCAGCGGCCGGCAACGAACGGCTGGATACGCGCCTGTACGATCGCAGCTCGCGCGCCCGCCTGCGTGGCAACACCTTCGGCCTGTATGCGCAGGGCCAATGGAACAACGGCTTTGCGGTCGGTGGCAGCGTGTCGCGCGGCGACTACCGCACGCGCACCACGCGTGAGGTGCCGCTGCTGGGCCAGACCCTGTACAGCCGCCAGGACTCGGATGTGACCATCGCCCAGGTGGAGGGCAGCTGGACCTGGACCCACGGCAGGACCCAGCTGCAGCCGTACGTGCAGTTCACCAAGCACTGGGTCGACAGTGATCGCGCGGTGGAGCAGGGCGGCACTGCTGCGCTGGAGCTGGAAGGCGGCAAGGACACGCTCAATGTCAGCACCGTGGGTGTGCGGGGCCGCTGGGACGTGGGCAGCGGCGAGCGCTTCCCTGCACAGCTGACGGTCGGCCTCGGCTGGCAGCATGCTTCGGGTGACACCGACGTGGCCAGCCGCAACCGCTTCGCGGTCGGTGGCAATTCCTTCGACGTCTATAGCGCGGTGATGGCACGCAATGCGTTGGTCAGTCAGGTCGGCGTGGCGGTTGGGCTCGGCCGCAACAGCCAGCTGTCGATGTTCGTGCAGGGCCAGCACGGCGACGGTCGCCGCGATGTCGGCGGGCAGATCAACCTGCGCGTGGGCTTCTGAGGGGAGCGGGCCAGCGGTAGAACCACGGCGGGCGTGGATGGGACCGGGGCGGGAGCGCTAGAGCTCCCGCTCCATTTCCACAGCGTCGATCCCGGCGCCGTGACCATCGGGCACCACACGTGTCACCTGGAAGCCCAGGCCGGCATAGAAGCCCTGGGTGTGCTGGCTGGTACTGAGCGCGATGCGCTTGATCGAGGGATCCGCTTCGGCCTGGCGCAGGCGCGCCAGCGCCAGTTCGCGTCCCAGTCCATGCCGGTGCAGCGCGCGCTGCACCATGCCCCAACAGAAACCGGCGCTGCCATCGCCGCGTCGCGACAGGCCGCCGCAGGCCACGATGCGGTGGTCGCGCTCGATCACCTGGAAGGCGCAGTCCATGGCCTGCTCACGCAGGAAGCGTTCAAAGTCGCTGCGCTCTTCGGGCGCGAAGTAGGTGGGCACGTTGCTGTCGAAAATCGACAGGCAGGCGCTGGCATCTGCGGGGCGGTAGAGGCGGAGGTTCATGGGCCCACGATAGACGATCGTCAGTAGATCCACGCTACACGTGGATTCATGGGCCGGATGCCGTGTGTGTATCCCTCAGGCCGAAATACCAGCCAGATTCACTGGTCTGCCTTTTGCCTCCGACGTCCAACAGCATTCCCCTGTGAACTCATCCTTCGACTTGATACTTTTGCCATGAGTAGACCTGAATAATATCCAGCGATGGCTCCGGGGATTGGTGCTATTGCCTGGTCATAACAGAAGTTGTTCATCACTTGTTATTTTCAATAGGCTTTGGGTCGGACTCTATCGTGTCATCTTTAACTTCTTCCAAGAGGTCTCGAAGTTCTCTCTGGGCAAGCCACTCACGAAGAAGTGAAAAGCTCATAAATGCGTACCACGCAAAGATGGCTGCTGCTACAAGAAATGTGATTCGTTGCTCAGGTAGTTCTTTGGAGAAGTGCTTTTCAAGAGCTGGGTCAGACCAAAGTTCGCAAAGAATTTTACGGTCATATTTATGAAAGCCAACTGGAGGCTCGGCAGCGTCTTGCTCTTTATCGCAAGAGGCTTTGTTGATTACGGCTCTGTCGCCGAAAGGTCGAACTGCGCGAGCGTCCTCTTGGGAGAGCCACAGCCAAGTGTCAGTGGCTTTCAACGAAACGAGCAGCTTGCTGCTCGCTGCCACTGCCGAGAAGCCAGCGGTCGAGAGTATCAGAACAAACAAGAGTATCCCTGGAAGAGCGAGCCATGCTCCGTGAGGCACCCGGCTGGGAATTAGGGAGAGAGTTTTTAAATTGAATGCCCAGCCAGATCTTCCTATCAGATCGAGCGGAATGTTGGTTCTGTCGGAGAATTGCGACAGGTTTTGCGCGTCGCGAATCGTCCTTGCCTTAACGCCGTGTGTCATTCGAAAGCTGACCAGTGCCGTTTGATCTGCAATGCTCTTCTTGATGATGGGATCTTCGATCTCATCCTTTGCGATAAAGAATCGCAGCAGGCGAACGTTGACCGGATGGAACGAGCCGACACGCCAGCAGATTATAAGTGCCGCTGCCGAGATGCCCAGGATGGACCCAATCGCAACATCGCGGGTCAAAAAACTAATCCAGTCCATGGAGTGCTTTCCTTCTAGTATTGGTTGGTAGTGCGTCCGCTGAGAGTGCCATCCGGTACATGGGTGCGATGAAGCGTCAGGTCGTGCAGACCTGTTCCCTTGGCCAAAGGCTCGATGAGCGCGTCCACATACTTACCATAGTGGTGATCTCGTTCGTTGGCAGCCCCGAACTGCGTTCAAGATCTCAGCATAGCGCGACGCCAAGATGATGCCTGCAATTGGGCTTGGCACAGATGCGTGGTTTACAGACTTCGTTTGATGCCCGTCTGGTCCAGCTTGGCATGGAAATCGGAGGAGACTCGCCGGCGGAAGTGCCAGTAGCCGGTGGGAGAGCGGAAGAGGTGATGGGAAATTCACATTGGATTGTGTCCCGATTTGTGTCCCGTCTGACCCTCCTCCAGAAGGGCAAAAACCCCCGCGTTAACAGGGGCTTGCGTAATCTGGCGGAGAGAGGGGCAGCCTCCGCCATGATTCACATTGCATCACATGGACTCAAGCGAGCATTGAGACCCAGTAAATTAAGGCTCTCGTCGCATCATGCGGCGTCACTGGCTAGCATCCTGTGGCATCATCTAATGTTGGGACAGATGTTGGGACTGCCATGCCAAAGAAGGCTGCCGACGGGCTAACAGCCATTCAGATTCCTGAGCTAGAGCCGGGCTTCCATCCGGAGGGCACTGTTACCGGGCTTTATTTACGCGCT
Source organism: Stenotrophomonas sp. 96582_Sma (assembly GCF_056480905.1). Lineage (NCBI taxonomy): Bacteria > Pseudomonadati > Pseudomonadota > Gammaproteobacteria > Lysobacterales > Lysobacteraceae > Stenotrophomonas > Stenotrophomonas sp. 96582_Sma. The sequence goes on from NZ_CM151122.1 coordinate 947,838, forward strand.
ACTCCCAAGGGAGCAAAGAGCTGGATTCTGCGAATCGTGATCAACGGCCGCCGCCGTGACATGGGTTTGGGCGGCTACCCTGCCGTAACCCTCGCAGACGTACGCAAAGCGGCCCGCAAGGTCCGCGAGGCTGTAGCAAGTGGCGCTGACCCTGTAGCGGACAAGCAAGCGCGCAGAATGGCGTACAAGGCCATTCCAACCTTCCAATGGTGTGCCGAGCAAACCATTGCTGCGAAGCGTCCGGAATGGAAGTCTGCCAAGCATGCCGCCCAGTGGACCAGCACGCTTGCCGCCGATGCCTATCCCGTCATCGGGAAAACTCCTGTAGATCAAATCGAGCTATCTCATTTGCTGGAAGTGCTGGTCCCCATCTGGACGGTTAAATGCGAGTCGGCCACACGCCTACGCGCCCGGCTGGAAGCAGTGTTGGCTTGGGCGACCGCCTCGGGCTACCGCAAAGGCGACAACCCCGCGCGCTGGAAGGGGAACCTAGACGCTGTCCTGGCGAAGCCCAGCAAGGTTGCAAAGGTGAGCCATTACAAGGCGCTACCAATTGATGAGATGCACACCTTTGTGGCTTCGCTCCGCTTGCAGCAAGGCATGGCGGCGCGCGCGCTGGAGTTCCTGATTTTGACCGCCACTCGGTCCGGTGAGGTTCGCGGGGCCACATGGCAGGAAGTTGACCTAGATGCCGCTGTGTGGACCGTTCCAGCGGAGCGCATGAAAGCTGGCAAAGAACATCGCGCCCCGCTCAGCGCGCGCGCAGTAGCGCTTCTCAAGGAGTTGCCGCGCATGGGAGGCACTGAGCTTGTCTTTCCCGCCCCAAGGGGTGGCAGGTTGTCGGATATGACCATCTCCGCCGTAATGCGCCGGATGCAGGTTGACGCTGTGCCGCATGGCTTTCGCTCTACATTCCGCGACTGGTGCAGCGAACGAACCAACTATCCTCGCGACGTAGCAGAGATGGCACTGGCCCATGCAATCAGCAACAAGGTTGAGGCAGCATACCGCCGGGGGGACCTATTCGTAAAACGGACGGGATTAATGGAAGACTGGGCCAATTTTATAGACTCCGCTAAGTCTGAAAACACTGTGCTTAGGTTCCCCAGCACTCGACGTGGAGCACAGGCAGGTGAGTGAGGTGGACAACTTCGCCGCAGCGGGAAATCGCGGACTATCGTCGTTTGTATGCTCACAGTGTGAAAGTTTGACTGGCCGTGGCGCGCAGGAGATCCGCGTTCGCTTTTTGTACGAAGCGTACGGAGAGTCAGGGCCATTGCTGGATCAGATGAGAGCTTACGGCTTAGCCACCAAGGAGGCTCGAGAGCTGGTTGCCACCTTAGCAAAGAGAGCGCGCAGGGAGGGAAAGGGACGACCGCGAACCCGCATCAACAAGGATGACATGGCTGGCATCGAGGGTACCCTTGCTAGCCAGAGGGCATATCGCCACAACGGAACTAGATCAGACGGTCGGCCTTGCTGGCGATGCTCGTCCGGACAGAGTCACTGCGGGCGTGAGGTTGCTGAGCACTTCCTTGTGAGTGTGTACCGGAAGCACCGCCTATTGGAACCGCTCCTAGATCACTTCGTTGACTATGGGCTGGGTACTGAGGGCGCTAAGGCGCTTCTCATCAGCTTTGCAGAGAGAGCTAAGCGGCCTCGCCGAGGAGTTATAACTTCGCAGTTCTTAGACGATCAAGATTACCGCATATGCATCTTGGTCGCGGACCAGCTAGGGGCGTTGAACGGCGATATCAGCCGGCCAGGCAAGGCCTGTCGCTTAGTTCTCGAGAGGTTGCAACGGCTGGGTAAGGCTCAAGGCAATAGAGATGAAAGGACGTTAAGGCGCGTCTGGGCAAAAACCTACCCTAAATACTGGTTTGTCTTTGACCAAGTAATCGCGAATGGACGTTCAGGTGTACTCGACGGGCTGCACCCCATCTACCCAAGTCTCTAGAAAATCGCACATTTTGTGTCCAGTTGCGGGGACGGTGCTTGGCTTTAATAGCCTCATCTCCTCGCCTAAGGGCACATATGAAATCAGCTATTCATTTTCCCTCGCTGCCCGATGACGCAATGTTGCGAATTCGGGACCTACTTCCCGTCATCCCCTATTCCCAAGCGACGTGCTGGCGACGGATCAAAGAGGGGCAATTCCCGCGCCCCCATCGCCTTCCCGGCCGAATTACGTGCTGGCGTTGGGGGGACGTACGCTGCTGGCTGGATGCGCAGACACAGGGAGGCCCGAAACGATGAGGGCTGACAACCGAAGCATGTGGGACGCCAAGATTACGGCAAGACAGGAAAAGGCAGAGGTAGGAGGATCAAACCAAAATGGCTCAGGCCAACAAGGTCACGTCGATGCTGAGAATCGGCCCGTCCTTGGGACAAGTGAACAACACTATGGGGGCGCGGAATACAAAAAACGAAACCCGGATGGCGGACCGGGTTTCGAAAGAGGTTACAGCCACGACAGCTTCGATAATGGTAGCCCACACAGGCCTTCGCCGGCAATACGCTCTGTTAGAGCGAGCATTCTGCGCGCTCTTCTAGAGGGAAGGAGTTTGACCAGCGCGGAGGCGTGGCGAGAGTACGGTGCCTCACGGTTGGCAGCAGACATATACGAGCTCAAGAGGATGGGCTGGGGTATTGCGTCCTGCACCGTGGAGGTCGCCGTTAGAGGTTCGCGTACTGCGCGCGTTGCTAGTTACTACTTTCCTACTAATGTGCTGGAGCAAATCCGTGGCGAAGCGAAGGAGTAAGGCCCACGGCGACGCTCATGTCCGGCTCTACTGGTACGAACAGAATTGCTTGGCTTGGCAGACTATGACGCCTGATGCGCGCGCGCTGCTGTTTGAACTGCGCAGCCTCTACAGACCGTCCTACGGAAATGTTGTATTTCTTTCTATTAGAGAAGCAATGGCGCGTCTAAACATCGGGCAGAGACGTGTTCAGCGTGGATTCTCCGATCTTATCGAGCGTGGCTGGATTACTGTGGAGACGCCGGGCGGTTTCCAACAAAAGACGCGCCATGCCACTAGCTATCGGCTGACAAGCGAAGCTACGTGTGCGCCTGGGGCCAGCCCGGGCAAAGCCTACCTTCGATGGAGGCCTACACCCGCCGATTAAAAAACATCGGTAATCATTGTGCGTAGGTTCGGTAGCCGCATTCGCTACAGTGAAGAGTATTGATGAGAATGAATCGCCCTTGTGGTAGCCAATCCAGCTACCGAAGGGGCGATTTAGATGGCCATTGTGTAGCCATGCCAACTACACAGATACTGTTGCCACCCCATGTGTTTCTTATAGGCTCTCCATACCACCTAGGGCTGAGAGAGCTGGGGCGTTTCGCGCCACCAAAAAGGGGCGAAGATCCAGTTTCTTCACCCCCTAAAGGCTAGGCGCTATCGGAAGCTCACTGGAGGCCGATGGATCTGGCCTTCTTTCAGGGCTCCACCCCGTGCTTCTCCCGGAACCGTTTTTCCATCAGCTCACATGCACTAGCTACAAATCTCTTGGTGGATGGATCAAGAGACCTTCGCTCGTAGTCTTTCCAGCATAGATCGATTGCGGCGCGCTCCTGGCCCTTCTCTCTAGCCTTAGGCGACGGCTCCCGCATCGCGGCAATCAGGAGAAGTAAAACCAATAAGCCTGCACTCAAACCACAAATCAGGATTGCCCACCCAGCGCCAGTGAGCAAAGGAGGCCGCACATACGGCATGGGCGTCGGCGGAGGGGCTGCGCCACATGAAGGACAAGCCTTTGCAGTAGTGCTGATGTTGTGCCCACATTCGTGACAAGCTACTAAGGCCATCCTTGTACTCTCCTAGCAATTTGCCAGATTGTACCTGCATCACTCGGGCTACAGCCCCAGGCGGGGGGTATGGCTAGAAACGGTCGAGACAAGATCAAGGGACATGTATGCACTGGATGAAATCTTTCCACTGCAAGCGACCGCCCTCCCATAAGTCACCTAAGCGGCCAGATGTGCCGAAAGATCGAGAGGAATGATAGCTTCGCAACCGAAAGACGACGCGAAAGCCGCCGCTAAAGAGATCTATATCGCATCACTGGCCTACGCTGACGCTATCCGCAAAGCCTCTTCGAGGTCTGACCTAGACAATGGGAGCGCGCAGGCTGGGCTGAGCAGGGCGAAGGCCGCTTTCATCGTGGACTCCGGGCTTTGAGTGAGCCCGTACCACTTTTTAGCTTTTGCAGTCTCTAAAGCAGAGGCTGCGCGTAGCACACGCTTCTAGCTGTGTTGGGATAGATGTTGGGATGTTAGGCGATGGAAAAGAAAAAGCCCCTGAAATCAGGGGCTTAGTCTTTTATATGGCGGAGAGAGGGGGATTCGAACCCCCGAAGCGCGGTTTAGACGCTTACACACTTTCCAGGCGTGCTCCTTCAACCACTCGGACACCTCTCCGGATCCCTGCCATCGGCAAACGCCTCAGCAGGGGCGCAGATTCTAGCGGGCCGCGCGGCACTTCACAAGCACCCCGGTCAGGAACCTGCGAAGGACGTGCCGGAGGCGAGGGGGCTGGACAGGCATGGCACAATGGAACATCCGATGGAAAACGGTGGCCTGATGTCCTATCTCGTCCTTGCCCGCAAGTGGCGTCCGAAGCGTTTTGCCGAGCTGGTGGGCCAGGAACACGTGGTCCGTGCGCTCAGCAACGCGCTGGACAGCGGCCGGGTCCACCATGCGTTCCTGTTCACCGGTACCCGCGGCGTGGGCAAGACCACCATCGCGCGCATCTTCGCCAAGTCGCTGAACTGCGAGCAGGGCACCAGCGCAGACCCATGCGGCCAGTGCGCGGCCTGCCTGGACATCGACGCTGGCCGCTACATCGACCTGCTGGAAATCGACGCCGCGTCCAACACCGGTGTGGATGACGTGCGCGAGGTGATCGAGAACGCGCAGTACATGCCCTCGCGTGGCAAGTACAAGGTCTACCTGATCGACGAAGTGCACATGCTGTCCAAGGCGGCGTTCAACGCGCTGCTGAAGACGCTGGAAGAACCGCCGGAACATGTGAAGTTCCTGCTGGCCACCACCGACCCGCAGAAGCTGCCGGTCACCGTGCTCAGCCGCTGCCTGCAGTTCAACCTCAAGCGCCTGGACGAGGACCAGATCCAGGGCCAGATGACCCGCATCCTGGCGGCTGAGGAAATCGAGGCCGACGGCAGCGCCATCGTGCAGCTGGCCAAGGCCGCCGACGGCAGCCTGCGTGACGGCCTGTCGCTGCTGGACCAGGCGATCGCCTACGCCGGCGGCGCGCTGCGCGAGGACGTAGTGCGCACCATGCTGGGCACGGTCGACCGCACCCAGGTGGCAGCGATGCTCGATGCGCTGGCCGAAGGCGATGGTCCGCGCCTGTTGCAGGTAGTGGCTGCGCTGGCGGAGTTCTCGCCGGACTGGAGCGGCGTGCTGGAAGCGCTGGCCGAAGGCCTGCATCGCATCCAGGTGCAGCAGCTGGTACCGGGTGCCGCAGCGGCTGCCGAAGGCCTGGACGCGACGGTGTTCGCCGAACGCCTGCGTCCGGAAGTGGTGCAGCTCTGGTATCAGATGGCCTTGAACGGCCGTCGTGACCTGCCGCTGGCGCCTAGCCCGCGCGCGGGCTTTGAAATGGCTGTGCTGCGCATGCTGGCGTTCCGCCCGGCCGCGGCGGTCCCGCCGGTGCCGAAGTCGGTGGACGGTGCAGGCAATGCGCCGGGTGGCAATGCTGCCGGTGGTGGCAGCGGTACGGGTACCCACGAAGCGACACCGGTTGCTGCCGCCACTTCGGCAAGCCCGGCCGTAGTAGCGCAGGTGGCCGCTCCGGCGCAGGCCGCGCCGCGCGAACCTGAACCCGAACCTGAGCCGGCCCCACGACCCGAACCGGACCCGACCCCGGAGCCCGAGCCGGTTCCGGTGGAAGAGCCCGTGTCACCGCCGCCGGTGAAGGCCGAAGCAGCGGCACCGGCATCCGTTGACGCCGAAGCGGGCGACGACCTGCCGCCGTGGGCCACCGACGAAGCCGAGGCGCGTGACGAGGCGCTGGCGGCCGAGATGGCTGGGCCGGACGCCGCCATGGTGGCGCCCTGGCTTGAACCGCCAGCTCCCGTCGCGGCTCCCAGCGAGCCTGCGCTGCCCGAGCGCCCGTTCCGCACTGAAGGCATTGCCATCGCGCCGGCCGAGCCGGCCCCGCCACGTGATGCCGTGCCGCAGGAAGGTGTCAGCGACCTGGCCAGCGCCGAGGATTGGCTGGATCTGGTCGCCAACAGTGGCCTGAGCGGCCCGTCGCGGCAGTTGGCCGCCAACGCCGCCTTCATCAGTTGCCAGCACGGGACCTTGAAACTGGGTCTTTCGCCCGGATTTGAATATCTGCGCTCGGAGCGCGCGCTGGCCGCCCTGGGCGAGATGCTGGAGAAGGCCATCGGCCAGGCGCCGAAGATCGTGGTCGAGACCGTGGAAACCGAACACGTTCCGGCCGAGACCCTGCACCAGCGTGCCGATCGCCAGCGTGGCGAGCGGCAGCAGGTGGCAGAGGCTGTTTTCATGGACGATCCGGAAGTGCAGGTGCTGATCCAACAGCACGGCGCCCGGGTTGTTTCCGATTCCATCCGTTCTTTTGACGAGTAGGACACTATGCGCGGCAACATCGCCCAACTGATGCAGCAGGCCCAGAAGATGCAGGAAAACCTGCAGAAGGCCCAGGAAGAAATCGCCAAGATCGAAGTGACCGGCAGCGCCGGTGGCGGCATGGTCAGCGTGACCCTGACCGGCGCCAAGGAATGCCGCAAGGTGCGCATCGACCCGTCGCTGGCCAGCGACCCGGAGATGCTGGAAGACCTGATCGCCGCCGCCTTCAACGATGCCTCGAACAAGATCGATGCCGAGTCGAAGTCGAAGATGGGTTCGGCCACCGCCGGCATGCAGCTGCCGCCGGGCATGAAGCTGCCGTTCTGATTTTCAGCGTGGCACCCGCGTAACCGGGTGCCACGGATCCCGTAGAGTCGAGCTTGCTCGACTGCTCCAACCTTCAGTCGAGCATGGCTCGACTCTACAAACAGCCGTCGAGCCTGCTCGACGCAATGAAAGCCTGCCGCCGTGTCCGCACCCCTGCTTGAACAATTGATCGACGCACTGCGGGTGCTGCCTGGCGTGGGCCAGAAGACGGCGCAGCGCATGGCCTACCACCTGCTCGAGCGCGAGCGCGAAGGTGGCCAGCGCCTGGCCGAAACCCTGGCGCTGGCGGTGGAGCGCATTGGCCACTGCTCGCAATGTCGCGACTTCAGCGAAACCGAGTTGTGCCCGACCTGTGCCAACAGCAGCCGCGAACGCAGCCAGCTGTGCGTGGTCGAATCGCCGGCCGACCGCCTGGCCATCGAAAACGCCACAGGTTTCCGCGGTGTCTACTTCGTGCTGCAGGGGCGGCTGTCGCCGCTCGATGGCATCGGCCCGCGCGAGCTGGGCCTGGAGCAATTGGAGCGGCGGCTGGCCGAAGGCGAGGTGCAGGAGCTGATCATCGCCACCAGCGCCACTGTGGAGGGGGAGGCCACCGCGCATTACCTGGCGCAGCTGGCGCGCGCACGCAAGGTGCAGCCCAGCCGCCTGGCGCAGGGCCTGCCGCTGGGCGGTGAACTGGAATACGTCGATCGTGGCACGCTGTCGCACGCGTTCGGGACGCGCAGCGAATTCCGCGATTGAGCAACGGCCGGGCATGGCCGGGCGCGGGCGGCCTACAATGCGGGAGACATCCCCGCCGAGGCCGACCATGAGCAACGAAACCCTCTTCAGCAAGATCATCCGTCGCGAGATCCCGGCCACCATCGTCTACGAGGATGACGAGGTGCTGGGCTTCAAGGACATCGCACCGCAGGCGCCGGTGCACGTGCTGTTCATTCCGAAGAACGAGATCATTCCGACCCTGGATGACCTGCAGCCGTCGCAGGCGCACCTGATCGGCAAGCTGGCGCTGGCTGCCGCCGAGTATGCGCGCCGCGAGGGCTTTGCTCAGGACGGCTACCGCATCGTGATGAACTGCCGCGAGGATGCCGGGCAGACCGTGTTCCATATCCACATGCACCTGCTGGCCGGTGCGCCGCTGGGGCACTTCGGTACCCCGGGGCGTTGAAGCCCCTATCCACGCATGGCGTGGATCTACCGTATCCCGGCGTGGATGGAAAAGGCCGCCCGAGGGCGGCCTTTTCCGTCATGCCTGTGCGGTGATGATCACCACCAGCCCCAGCGACCATAGCCGCCCCAGTACGGGCCATACGGGCTCGGGCCCCACGGGCCATAGGGATAGGGCACCACGTCGACCTGACGCTGTTCCGGCCACAGGTAGATCACATCGGCCGACAGCTTCGGCAGGCGGTAGTCGTATTCGCCGATGCGGGTGTTCTGGTAGCCGTCGATCTTGCCGATGAAGGTCACGTCACGACCGGCTTCGAACACCGCCGGGTCGTAGAAGCCGGCACGGCAGGCGATGAAACGACCGTCGCTGGCATCGGACGAAGTGGTGTTCGGGCGGCCACTGCCATTGAGCGGGCGCGAGATGATCTGGAAGCAGGTCTCGCCCTGGCCGGGCTTGGTTTCGATGATGCGACCGCCCCAACGGACCGGCGTGCCGACCTGCTGGGTAGCGACCGAATCGCGAGGGGAGACCAGGCTGAACTGTCCCTGCAGCGGCTTGGGGGCCGTGGCGCAGGCCGACAGGGCCAGCGTGGCCACAGCGGTGAGAAGGAACTTGGTGTTCATGGGGAGGCTCCGGAAGTCGGGCGATGCCTGCGCAGGTCCCGCAATAATGAAGCGAGGTCGGTGCAAGTTCCAGCGTAACGCGCATCAGCGAAACGCTGGCTGAGCGCGAGCAGGGCCGGGTCAGGACGCTGCCGGTGTACGCGCTGTGCCCAGTCCTGGGCGGTTTCGTGCGGTTCACGGGCCAGGCCGAGGCGGGCGTAGCGCCGTCCGAGCCGGTGCCAGGCGCGCAGCAGCGGGTCGCGTTCGCGCTCGCCACGGGCCAGCAGCCAGGCCATCCACGCCAGCGCCAGCAGTGCGGCCACCACGAAGCCAGCGACCAGCTGCCCGGGGCCCAGATCGTCCAGCCCGAACGGCTTGAGCAGCTGTTGCTGGCGGCGCGCATCGAACGACAGCACCAGGTCGTTCCAGCCGCGGCGCAGCCAGTCGCCCATCTGGCCCAGCTGCAGCCAACGCTGCTGCAGTGGCGTGTCCGTGCCGGCCTGCAGGCGGTCATCCAGTGTGTCCAGGATGCGTTCCGGTGCCACGGCTGCGGTCGGGTCGACCCGGACCCAGCCGCGCTGCGGCAGCCACACCTCGGCCCAGGCGTGGGCATCCATTCGCCGCACTACCCAGTAGTCGCCGATGCGGTTGCGGGTGCCGCCGGCGAAACCGGTCACCACCCGCGCCGGGACGCCGGCGTTGCGCATCAGCACCACGAAGGCCGAGCTGAAGTGTTCACAGAAGCCGGCCTTGTAGCCGAACAGGAACTCGTCGATCGGGTCGCGTCCCGCCGCAGGGGTGTCCAGCGTGTACGAGAAGTCGGTGGTGATCCACTGCAGCGCGCGGCGCACGATGGCCTCGTCATCGCTGCCAGCCTCCTGTCGCCATTGCTGCGCCAACGTGGCGGTTCGCGGGTTGAAGCCGGTCGGCAGCTGCAGCGTCGCGCGGCGCAGATAGGGCGACAGCGTGCTGTCGAAACGCAGGGGAGGGGCCGAATGCAACCGCCAGCGGCTGAGCGAGGCCAGCGGGCGTTCGCTGCTCAGGCTCATGTCCGCATCCAGCATGCTGCCTGCAGGCGCGCGGCTGGGCAGGTCCAGCGCCACCAGCTGGCGGCGGTCGGTCGGCTCGTAGTCGATCTGGTAATCCCAGCCCTGTGTACTTGCTTCAACCACCGCAGCAGGCCGCCGCGCGCTGGCGCGGTCGCGTGTCCAGCGCCGTCCATCGAAGGCGGTCAGTACAGGGCCGCGCCAGTAACGCTGCGCCGGCTCGGGTGGAGTGCCGAAGAACTGCACGCGCAGCGCCGGGCTGTCGTCGGCCATCAGGTCCAACCACTGGCCGGGCTCCATGCTGTCGGACAACCCCGGTGTACCCACGGCGCGCTCGGGAACACCCCACAGTGGTGTGGCCAGGCGCGGGAACAGCCAGAAGCAGGCCAATGCCAGCGGCAGGCCGATCGCCAACAGGCGGCCGACACCATGCAGCTGCCCGCGCAGTGGCAGGCGGCCGGCATGACCTTCATCCTGGGCCAGGCGTTGCAGCGCGATCAGTGCGCTGCCCCCGGCCAGCGCGGCCAGCGCGGTTGTCAGCGGCCCCTGGTCGAGCAGGAATGCTGCAAAGGGCGAGAACAGCGCGAAGCCGAGCAGGCTGCGGGCATCACGCAGGCTGCGCAGCTCGCTGGACTTGATCGCCAGCATCGCGGCCAGCAGTGCGCAACCGGTATCGCGCCCGGGGCGCACCATGCCCATCTGCCAGACGATGGCGCCGAGCATGCCCAGCACCAGCAGCAGGCGTACCGGCATCGGCAACACTGTCCGCCACGACAGGGCGGCGGTGATGATCGCCGCCAGCGCGATCACACCAGCCAGCAGTGGCGGCAGCTGCAGCAGCAACGGCAACAAGGCCAGCGCCGCGCTGGCCAGGGTCCAGTTGCGGGCATTGCGGTCGAGCAGGGCGGGGGTCTCAGTCATGCGGCATCAGCGCCAGCGCGCGCAGGCACAGGTGATGGTGGCTGGCGCCCTGACCGGGCCCGAACGGCGGGTGTGCAGGCAGCAGCAGGGTGTAGCGGCGGCCCTCGCGCTCGGCCACATCCACCCAGCGCGCCAATCGAGCGATGCGTGCTTCATGGCCCAACGGCGCCAACGAGCGCCAGTCGAGGATCACTTCGATGCCGACCGGCTTTTCGTACTCGCGCACCAGCAGGCTGTCGCGGCGTGCCGAGTGCTTCCAGGAAATGCTGCGCGGCGCATCGCCGGCCCGGTAGGGGCGTAGCTGATGCAGTTCCTCGCCGCTGGCATGGGCGCGGGTGTGCAGCGGATCGCTGCCGCTCTCCGGCAGTGCAGGCGCCACGGCTTCGGCCAGCGGGTAGACCAGCAGCGGCTGTTCCGGCCACACCCACGACCACGCCCGCACCAGGCCCAGCGGCTGGGTGGTGGACAGTCGGATGCGCGGCAGTTCCAGCCAGCCACGGCGCTCGCTGGGGACGTCCAGTTCCACTTCGCCACGGCCGTGCGCAGGCAGCGAGGTCCAGGCGTTGCTGTCACCCAGCTGCAGATGAAGGCCGTGCCGCGCACGCGGGTCACGCAGTGAGAGGTCCACGCGCAGACGCAATGGTTGCCCGGCCGCTACCGGCTCGGCGGAGATCGCATCGATCTGCACGCCGGACAACTGGAGATGCGCGGCAATGGCACTGGCGATTGCTGCTGCCGCGAGCAGCAGGGCCAGCAGCAGCGCCGGGTTGTTGTTGTAGTTCAGTGCGCCCAGCAGCATGGCCGCCAGCAGGGTGGCAACGAACAGGCCGAAGCGGGTGGGCAGCACATAGATGCGATGGCGGTCCAGCCGCCTCGGCAAGGCTTCGGGCCTGCGTGGCCGAGCCAGCAGCTGCATGCGTGCCCAGCGTGTGGCCACGCTCAGTCCACCGCGACGGTCTGCAGGATCGCGCGCGCCAGTGCCGGACCCGAACTGGATTCGGCTTCCGCCACCAGTCGGTGACCGGCCACCGCCACGAACAGGGTCTGCACGTCTTCGGGCACCACATGGCCGCGCCCCAGCAGCAGTGCATGTGCCTTGGCCGCGCGCAGCAGCGCCAGGCCCGCACGTGGCGACAGGCCCACGCGCACACCGGCATGCTGGCGGCTGCGGGTCAGCAGCGCCTGCACATAGTCGATCAGCGCGTCGCTGGCATGCACCTGGTTCACTGCGTCGCGCAGCGCGCGCACCTGGGTGTCATCCAGTTTCGGTACGGCACGCGCGATCAGGTCGCGACGGTCGCTGCCACGCAGCAGCTCGCGCTCGGCCTGCGCGCTCGGGTAGCCCATCGCCAGCCGCAGCAGGAAACGATCCAGCTGCGAATCCGGCAACGGGAAGGTGCCGGACAGGTCGACCGGGTTCTGCGTGGCGATCACGAAGAACGGGTCGGGCAGCGGATGCGTCTGTCCATCCAGGGTGACCTGCTGCTCGGCCATCGCTTCCAGCAACGCGCTCTGCGTGCGCGGTGGTGCGCGGTTGATCTCGTCGGCCAGCAGTACGTGGGTGAACACCGGGCCGGGGTGGAACTGGAACTGACGGCTGCCGGCTTCATACACCGACACGCCCAGCACATCGGCGGGCAACAGATCGGAGGTGAACTGCACGCGCTGGAAGCTGAGGCCGAGGCTGCTGGCCAGCGCATGCGCCAGCGTGGTCTTGCCCAGGCCGGGCAGATCTTCGATCAGCAGGTGACCGCCGGACAGCAATGCGACGAACGCCAGCCTGACTTCCGGCACCTTGCCCAGTACCAGTGCGTTCACCTGATCCTGTGCCTCCCGCAGGGCCTGACGCAATTGATCGGTTAGCATGCTGGGGTTGGGGGACGAAGCTGGCATGATCGTCTCAGATCTGGAATCCACTCGATTATCCATAGAGCAATGCAAGGCGAACAGCGCGCACGGACGATATTTCTCTGGTTATGGACGCTGGTCACAGCGGCCAAGCTGATCGTTGCCGCGCGCTTGCCGCTGTTCGTCGACGAAGCGTTCTATTGGCAGGAAGGCCAGCATCTGGCCGCGGCCTATTCGGATCTGCCCGGGTTGACCGCCTGGCTGGCCCGCCTGGGCGTGGAGCTCGGCGGTCATCACGTGCTTGCGCTGCGCCTGCCGTTCCTGGCCATCGGTGCGCTGTTGCCGCTGCTGGTGGTGCGCACGGCCACGCGCTGGTTCGGCAATGTGGCGGGTTGGCAGGCGGGCAGCCTCACGCTGTTGATGCCGTTGTCGGCGACGCTGGGCCTGCTGGCGGTACCCGACGTGCCGATGGCGCTGGCGGCGGTGATCTGCCTGCACGCCGGTGCGCGCCTGCTGCACAACGTGGATGCCTCCTCGGCGATGAAGCTGGCGCTGGGCCTGCTGATCGGTGCGCTCAGCCACTACCGTTTCATCGGTGTCATCGGCGTCGGTTTCATCGCGCTGCTGGCATTGCCGCAGGGGCGGCGCATGCTGGCCGATCCGCGCGTGTGGGTCGCACTGGCGGTGGGCGTGCTGGCATGGCTGCCACTGCTGGCGTGGAATGCGGACAACCACGATGCCGGTCTGAAATTCCAGGTGGTCGAGCGTCATCCCTGGGCCTTTGAATGGGGCGGGCTGTGGTTCCTGGTGATCCAGCCGATGCTGGTGACGCCGATCCTGTGCATGGCGATGTGGAAGGTGGCGCTGGCAGGAACCCGGAGCGGTGGCGGTGCGCGCGTGCAGTGGCGCTATTTCGGCCTGGTGGGCGGCGTATCCACGTTGGGCATTTTCGTGCTTGGCTTCTTCACTGACGTCGAGCGGATCAGTTTCCATTGGCCGCTGCCGGGCTACCTCGCACTGCTGGTGGCGGTGCCGGTAGTGCTCAACGGCTGGCCGCGCTGGCTGCGCCGCACCGGCTGGTGGCTGGCAGGCGCGGGCATGGTGCTGGCGTTCGGCTACTACCTGATGGCATCCACGCCGGCACTGCGCGAGCAGATGGCCGGCAGCAAGTACTACCCGCGCAATTTCGCTGGCTGGCAACCACTGGCCGTAGCGGTCCATGAAGAGCTTCGGCAGATGCCGGAAGGGACGCGCGTGCTGGCCGGCAACTTCAAGGTCGGCGCCGAACTGGGCTTCCAGCTGGGCAATGGCAACATCGAGGTGCTGCCGCATCCGCTCAATGACAAGCATGGCCGCACCGCGCAGCTGGCACAGTGGGGCCTGCTGCATGAGGGCGAGCGCACGGCGCCGATGCTGCTGGTGCTGTCACCCAGCGACCAGCGCTATCGCGAACTGCTGGAGCGCTATCACGCCATCTGCGATCAGGTGGGGCCGATGCCGGCGCCACGCGTGGTCAGCAGTGATCACGGGTTCCAGCGCTTCCTGTTGTTCCGCCTGCCGGTGCAGCGCGCGGAAGGGCCGTGCGTGACGCCGGCGATGGCGTGGCTGGATGCGCCGTCCAATGGCGAGAAGGTGTCCGGCACGTTCGCGATCAAGGGCTGGGCGTTCAAGGATGGCGTCGGCCTGGCACGCGTCGAAGTGCTGGTCGATGGCCGTTCCATCGGTGACGCCCGCTATGGGCGTGTGTTCGACGTGCGCCCCGTGTGGCCGGACAGCACCGATCCGCAGCACCCGGCGGTGGGCTTCGACGCATCGCTGGATACCACCACGCTGGCGCCGGGCAGGCATTGGCTGGGCCTGCGCCTGCATGGCAACGATGGCAGCGTGGAAGAGTGGCAGGAGCAGCCGTTCGAAGTTCGTTGAGTCCTGCTTTTGTAGAGTCGAGCCATGCTCGACTGCTTCTCCAAAGACAGTCGAGCATGGCTCGACTCTACAAAAGGGCAGCCGAGCATGGGCTCGGCTCTACAGGTTGGCGGAAGCCCTCAGGGCACCGCGTATCCCGCCCTGCGCAGCAATCCGCATACCGCAATCAGCGGCAGGCCGACCAGCGCGGTCGGGTCGCGGTTGTCGATGGCGTCGAACAGGCTGATGCCCAGGCCCTCGCATTTGAAGCTGCCGGCGCAGTCCAGTGGCTGCTCGGTGGTCACGTAGCGGGCGATCTCGTCCGGTTCCAGTGCGCGGAAGCAGACTTCGGTCAGATCGACGGCCGTGAATGATTCTCCATCACGGCTGAGACAGACGGCGGTGTGGAAGCGCACGGTCTGCCCGGACATCGCTGCCAGCTGCGCACAGGCGGCCTCGACCGTACCGGGCTTGCCCAGCGGCTGGCCGTTCAGGTCCGCGACCTGGTCCGAGCCGATTACCCAGGCGCCCGGATGGCGGGCAGCCACCTCGGCGGCCTTGGCCGCAGCCAGGCGCGTGGCCAGAGCCCGCGGCGCTTCGCCATTCAACGGGGTTTCATCCACCTCCGGGCGCGCGCAGTCGAAGGCAAGGCCCAATCGCTGCAGCAGCTCGCGGCGGTAGCGGGAGGTGGAGGCCAGGACCAGTGACATGCGAGAATACCGGGGCAGGGCGCGGCAGTCTGGCGTGTCCGCAGCGCCAGCGGCAAGTCCTGTATGGCGGGCATTTGACAGCCGCCGCCCCGATCCTTAGTATTCAGCGGCTTATGTCCGCGAACGTGCCCGAAACGCTGGATGCCTGGCGGATGGTTGTAGCGCGAAGGCGCTTCGACGGTCAGGTGTCCCTGGCTGAATTGACCCGCCTGCAGGGGTTGGTCGCAGATACCGACGGTGAGTGCAATTACTCGCTTGAATTCGGTCGCGACGACGTCTTGCGGGTATCCTATGTGGAATTGACCATCGACACCGCGTTGCCGCTGACCTGTCAGCGCAGCATGCAGCGATTCCTGTTGCCGGTGAAGATGACCCAGAGGCTTGGCCTGATCCGCGACGAGGACGAGGAATCGTCCCTGCCGGAGGAGTACGAGGCGTTGCTGGTGCCGGAAGACGGCCAGCTGCGTCCGCTGGACCTGGTCGAGGACGAGCTGGTGCTGGCGGTGCCTGTGGTGCCGCTGTCGCCCGACGGTGAAGCAGTCGACAAGGACTGGGCGCCGAGCGAAGAAGAAACAAAGCAGGCCAACCCGTTCGCGGCGTTGGCGGCACTGAAGAAACAATAGCAGCCGGATTGTCGTCGGCGGCTGCGGCGAAAGCGAAAGTGTGCTGGGCGCTGGCGTCCTGCGCGACGATACGACGAAGCAAAACGAACCGAGTTTGGAGCAATCCCATGGCTGTGCAGAAATCCCGTGTCACCCCGTCCCGCCGCGGCATGCGTCGTGCGCATGACGCCCTGAGCGCCAAGCAGCTGTCGACCGACCCGACCACCGGCGAAGTGCACCTGCGTCACCACATCACTGCCGATGGTTTCTACCGCGGCAAGAAGGTCATCCAGACCAAGACCTCGGCCGTCGAAGAAGATTGATGTGCCGGGAAGGCCGCTGCCCCCGGGCAGCGGCCTTTGCCTTCTTTCCCGGGTGTGCCGGTGATCGGCGGCCCGCGCAACAGGAAACATGATGAGCAAGCGGATCTACTCGAGGATCGCGGGCACCGGTAGCTATTTGCCGGAAAAAGTCCTGACCAACGCCGACCTGGAAAAAATGGTCGAAACCTCGGATGAGTGGATCCAGTCGCGCACCGGCATTCGTGAGCGGCACATCGCGGCCGAAGGCGAAACCACCAGCGACCTTGGCTACAACGCCGCCCTGCGCGCGCTTGAAGCCGCAGGCATCGACGCCTCGCAGCTCGACATGATCGTGGTCGGCACGACCACCCCTGATCTCATTTTCCCGTCCACCGCGTGCCTGATCCAGGCAAAGCTCGGTGTGGCCGGGTGCCCCGCCTTCGACGTCAACGCCGCCTGCTCGGGCTTCGTGTTCGCGTTGGGCGTGGCCGACAAGTTCATCCGCTCCGGCGACTGCAGGCACGTGCTGGTGATCGGCACCGAAACGCTGACCCGCATGGTCGACTGGAACGATCGCACCACCTGCGTGCTGTTCGGCGATGGCGCCGGTGCTGTCGTGCTCAAGGCGGACGAAGACACCGGCATCCTCAGCACCCACCTGCATGCCGATGGCAGCAAGAAGGAGCTGCTGTGGAACCCGGTTGGCGTTTCGACCGGCTTCAAGGACGGCGCCAATGGCGGCGGCACCATCAACATGAAGGGCAACGACGTGTTCAAGTACGCCGTCAAGGCGCTGGACTCGGTCGTGGACGAGACTCTGGCTGCCAACGGCCTGGACAAGTCCGACCTGGATTGGCTGATTCCGCACCAGGCCAACCTGCGCATCATCGAAGCCACCGCCAAGCGCCTGGACATGTCGATGGACCAGGTCGTGGTCACCGTCGACAAGCACGGCAATACCTCGTCCGGCTCGGTGCCGCTGGCGCTGGACGCCGCCGTGCGCTCGGGCAAGGTCGAACGTGGCCAGCTGCTGCTGCTGGAAGCCTTCGGCGGCGGCTTCACGTGGGGTTCGGCTCTGCTGCGCTATTGATAGTGCAAGTTACGACAACGTGAAGCTTTGTCGTTGCGGCCCCTCTGGGGCCGTAACGCGTTTAAGGAGGACCTGTCATGGTTGAGCCCATCGTCATCGAAGGGCAACGTGCCTGGCTGAAGCAGTACGGCAAGGGAAGCCGCGCGCTGGCCCTTGGCCTGCTCAATTTTGTTGCCCGTCGTTTTCATCTGGATGCCCTGCGCCCGCCGCCGCACCGTGGCGGTGACGCCGCGCGCGAAACCGAAGCCCGTCGCCTTGCAGAACTGCAGGCGCAGGGCGTGAACGTGCCCGATGTGCTGGGCACCGGCCATGCTGCGCTGGTGATCGGCGACAACGGCAGTTCGTTCAATACCTGCCTGCGCGAAGCCGACGAGGCCGGTCGCGACCGCCTGGTGATGGCGGCCATGCTGGCCATTGCCGCAGCGCATGCGCGCGGCGCCTATTTCGGCCAGCCGTTGCCGCGCAATCTCACCTGGGATGGCGAGAGGGTCGGTTTCATCGACTTCGAGGAAGATCCGCTGGAAGTGATGGATCTGTCCGAAGCGCAGGCCCGCGACTGGCTGATGTTCGGCTATGGCGTGGCCAAGTACTACGCCGACCGCCCCGAGCACCTGCAGGCGATGATGGCCGAGGCGATGGGCGATGCGCAGGCGCCGGTGCGCGAGCACGTGCACGCGGTCACTGGCCGCCTGCGCAGCCTGGCCCGGGTCTGCATGAAGCTGGGCCGCTCGGCGCGCGCGCTGGCCCACTCCATCTTCATCGCCCATGGCGCCAGCACCGCTGGCGTGCTGATGCTGGTGGGCCTGTGCGTGGATTTCCTCGCCGACGGCGATCTGGACGTCCTGCAGCTGTTCTGCTGACTGTGCGTCCGCCGGGCCATGCCCGGCGGCGTTCCGCGGCTGGCCCACCATACGCGTGCATACGCGCACGTACAGACGACACGGCATGTTCCCCCTTATCATGGCCCGCTTCGATTGCAACAAGCGGATGACCGCGTGACCGTATCCACCCTCGCTTTTGTCTTCCCCGGCCAGGGCTCGCAGTCTGTGGGCATGGTGGCCGAGCTGGCTGAACTGCACCCGCAGGTGCGTGAAGCCTTCACCGAGGCATCCGATGGTGCCGGCGTCGACCTGTGGGCGCTGTCCCAGGGTGGCCCGGAGGAAATGCTCAACCGCACCGAATACACCCAGCCGGCCCTGCTGGCCGCAAGCATCGGCGTGTGGCGCGCCTGGAACGCCGTGGACGGTCCGCGCCCGTCGGTGCTGGCCGGTCACAGCCTGGGCGAGTACACCGCCCTGGTTGCCGCTGGCGCGCTGAGCCTGCATGACGGTGCGCACCTGGTGCGCCTGCGCGGCCAGCTGATGCAGGAAGCCGCACCGGCCGGCGTCGGTGCCATGGCCGCCGTGCTCGGCGCCGAAGACCAGCTGGTGCTGGACGTCTGCGCCGAAGCCGCAGGCAGCCAGGTGGTGGTGCCGGCCAACTTCAATTCGCCGGGCCAGATCGTGATCGGTGGCGACGCCGACGCGGTCGACCGTGCGCTGGCGCTGCTGGCCGAGAAGGGCGTGCGCAAGGCGGTCAAGCTGGCCGTGAGCGTGCCCTCGCACACCCCGTTGATGCGCGAAGCCGCCAACCGCCTGGCCGAAGTGATGGCCGGCCTGGCCTGGCAGGCGCCGCAGCTGCCGGTGGTGCAGAACGTCGACGCGAAGGTGCATGACGGCATTGACGCGATCCGTACCGCGCTGGTCCAGCAGCTGTACCAGCCGGTGCAGTGGACCGGGTGCGTGCAGGCGCTGGCTGGCCGTGGCGTCACTCGGATCGCCGAGTGCGGCCCGGGCAAGGTGCTGACCGGTCTGGTCAAGCGCATCGACAAGGCCATCGACGGCCGTTCGCTGGCCACGCCAGGCGACTTCGAAGCCGCCCGCGAGGCATGGTCGGCCTGATCCCCCTTGTTCCTGCCGACCGTACCGGTGGCCGCTGCAAGCGGTACGGGTACGGCGGCCGTCCCAGCCTGAGGAAAACATCATGAGCAAGCCCCTGCAGGGTGAAATCGCACTGGTCACCGGCGCCAGCCGTGGCATTGGTGCCGCCATCGCCGATCTGCTGGCCGCCCAGGGCGCCACCGTCATCGGCACCGCCACCACCGAATCCGGCGCCGCCGCGATCGGTGAGCGCCTGGCCGCCCACGGTGGCCACGGCCGCGCGCTGAACGTCACCGACGCAGCTGCGCTGGACAGTGTGCTCGATGGCATCGCCAAGGAATTCGGCCCGATCTCGATCCTGGTGAACAATGCCGGCATCACCCGCGACAACCTGCTGATGCGCATGAAGGACGAGGACTGGGCGTCGATCATCGACACCAACCTGACCAGCGTGTTCCGCACCAGCAAGGCGGTGATGCGCGGCATGATGAAGGCGCGCAAGGGCCGCATCATCAACATCGCATCGGTGGTGGGCGTGACCGGCAATGCCGGCCAGGCCAACTACGCTGCCGCCAAGGCCGGCATCATCGGCTTCAGCAAGTCGCTGGCCAAGGAAATCGGTTCGCGCGGTGTCACCGTCAATGTTGTCGCACCCGGCTTCATCGACACCGACATGACCAAGGCGTTGCCGGAAGAAGCGCGTACCGCGCTGATCAACGACATCGCCCTCGAACGCCTGGGTTCGCCGGAAGACATCGCCCATGCGGTGGCCTTCCTGGCCGGCCCGGCTGCCGGTTACATCACCGGCGAAACCCTCCATGTGAACGGTGGCATGTACATGCCGTAAGCAAGGGGCGCAGGGATTGCGCCGCAAGTGGTTGATCTGCGGAGGTTTTTGCTGCGATGCAAGGCCGCGTCGGTTTCCACTACACTATCCCACGGCCATCGCCTTTGATGGCGACCACTTTTGAACCACAACTCCATCTGGAGCGAGATCCCATGAGCACCATCGAAGAACGCGTCAAGAAAATCGTCGTCGAACAGCTTGGCGTCAAGGAAGAAGAAGTCACCAACAGCGCATCGTTCGTCGATGACCTGGGCGCTGACTCGCTGGACACCGTCGAGCTGGTGATGGCCCTGGAAGAAGAATTCGAGTGCGAGATCCCGGACGAAGAAGCCGAGAAGATCAGCACCGTGCAGGCCGCCATCGACTACATCAAGGCCCACGTCAAGGCCTGATGTCAGACGGCAGTGCGCGCGCGGGCTCACGCTCGCCGCGCACCGCACCCCATGGGGCCGCTGTTGCGGCCCCGTGTGTTTGAGCATCACACCGAAGCAAACCGAGTTGCCCGTTGAAATCATCCGGGCCAGGAGAATCAGCAATGAAGCGTCGCGTCGTCGTAACCGGCCTGGGTATCGTCTCGCCGTTGGGCAATGATCTGGCCAGCAGCTGGGAAGGCATCACCCAGGGTCGTTCGGGCATCGGTCCGCTGACCAACGTTTCTGATGCCTATCTGGATCGGTTCACCACCAAGATTGCAGGTGAGGTCAAGGGATTCGACATCACCGCCGACAATGAACTGTTCGGCAAGTTCCGGGTCAGCGGCAAGGATGCCAAGAAGATGGACCCGTTCATCCATTACGGCCTCGGTGCCTCGTTCATGGCCCTGCACGACTCGGGCCTTGAGATCACCGACGCCAATGCCGAGCGCATCGGCGCCATCGTCGGCGCCGGCATCGGCGGCCTGCTCGGCATCGAAGAGCAGACCATCGAGTTCCATGAGGGCAAGAAGATCTCGCCCTTCTACGTGCCCAAGACCATCATCAACATGCTGCCGGGCCAGCTGAGCATCATCACCGGCCTGAAGGGCCCGTCGTTCTCGGCGGTGTCTGCGTGCGCGACCTCGAACCATTCGATCGGCACCGCCATGCGCATGATCCAGTACGGCGATGCCGACGTGATGGTGGTCGGTGGTGCCGAGCGTGGCTCGTCGCCGACCGCACTGGGCGGCTTCTGCGCGATGAAGGCCATGAGCACCCGCAACGACGCCCCGGAACAGGCCTCGCGCCCGTGGGACAAGGACCGTGACGGCTTCGTGCTGGGCGACGGCGCCGGCATCCTGATCCTGGAAGAGTACGAGCACGCCAAGGCACGTGGCGCGAAGATCTACTGCGAACTGGCCGGCTTCGGCGCCAGCTCCGACGCGTACCACATGACCGCACCGAGCGAGAACGGCGAAGGCGCCGCGCGCTGCATGGTCATGGCCATGAAGGACGCCGGCGTGACCCCGGAACAGGTGGGCTACCTCAACGCGCACGGCACCTCCACGCCGCTGGGCGACCTGGGCGAGACCATGGCGATGAAGACCGCCTTCGGCGACCACGCCTACAAGATGATGGTCAGCTCCACCAAGTCGATGACCGGCCACCTGCTCGGCGCTGCCGGTGGCGTGGAAGCGATCTTCTCGGTGATGGCGCTGCAGGACAACGTCATCCCGCCGACCATCAACCTGCAGCAGCCGGGCGAAGGCTGCGACCTGGACTACGTGCCCAATGAAGCACGCCAGGCCAAGGTCGACGTGGTGATGTCCAATGGCTTTGGCTTCGGCGGCACCAACGGCACGCTGATCTTCAAGCGCGTCTGACCGACGTTGTAGAGTCGAGCTTGCTCGACTCCGCCCTTGTGTAGAGTCGAGCCATGCTCGACTGAACGTGCAACACAGTCGAGCAAGCTCGACTCTACGCACGAGGAGGCCGCCGCAAGGCGGCTTCCGTGCATCTGAATCCCCGAACTGGCCGCCATGACCCACGCACCGCTGATCCACCCGCTGCCGCACCCGATCGATCTGCTGGCCCTGCAGCAGCACGACCCGTCGCGCTTCCCGCTGCTGATGGAATCCACCGCCTCGGGCACTGCCCAGGGCCGCTGGAGCCTGCTGCTGGCGGCGCAGGGCGATAGCCTGCGGCTGGATGCCGATGGCCAGGTGCGCGACCAGCACGACGCGGTGCAGGCCGGCAGCTTCCTGCAGGTGCTGGACCGCGCCTGGCAGCAGGAACGCCTGCCGCATGACGGCAGCCACAGCCTGCCGTTCCGCGGCGGTTGGGCGTTGATGCTGGACTACGAAGTGGCCAGCCAGATAGAACCGGTGCTGCCGGCGCGCGCACGCGAGGACGGCCGCCCGACCGCGCTGGCGCTGCGCTGCCCGGCCGCGGTGCTGCACGACCACCACCACGAGGCCAGCTTCGTCATCGCCGAAGCCGGCGAGCAGGCGTTGCTGGATGCGCTGGTGGCACTGGCCTCGGCCACGCTGCCCGAAGCCGGGCAGGGCTGGCAGCCACCGCAGTCGGTCGGCGAGGACGCGCCGCAGCGCTTCACCGACGGCGTGCGCCGGGTGATCGAATACCTGTGTGCCGGCGATGTGTTCCAGGTGAACCTGTCGCGGCGCTGGAGCGCGCAGTTTGCCGCACCGGTCAGCCCGCAGGCGCTGTACGCGCAGCTGCGCCGTGCCAACCCGGCACCGTTCGCCGGCCTGTTCAGCGCGCACGGCCGCCATGTGGTCAGTTCCTCGCCGGAGCGGCTGGTGTCGGTGCATGCCGGCCACGCGCAGACCCGTCCGATTGCCGGCACGCGTCCGCGCTTCGAGGGGGACGATGATGCTGCGCGCATCCAGGAGCTGGTCGGTCACCCGAAGGAGCGTGCCGAGCACGTGATGCTGATCGACCTGGAACGCAACGACCTGGGCCGTATCTGCCTGCCCGGTACCGTGGTGGTCGATGAGCTGATGACCGTGGAGAGCTACGCGCACGTGCATCACATCGTCAGCAACGTCAGCGGCCATCTGCGCCCGGAGGTCACCCCCGGCGAGGTGATCGCCGCCACCTTCCCCGGCGGCACCATCACCGGCTGCCCGAAGGTGCGCTGCATGCAGATCATCAGCGAGCTGGAGCAGGTGCCGCGTGGTGCCTACACCGGCGCGTTCGGCTGGCTGAACCGCGATGGCGACCTGGACCTGAACATCCTGATCCGCACCGCCGAAGTGGATGGCCACGAGATGAGCTTCCGCACCGGCGCCGGCATCGTGGTCGACTCGGACCCGGACAAGGAACTGGACGAGACCCGCGCCAAGGCCCGCGGCCTGCTACGCGCGCTGGGCCAGCAGGGGTAGGCGTATTCCGGTAGTGCCGGCCGCTGGCCGGCAACCTCATGCACCCATGATCCGCGCGATTGCCGGCCAGCGGCCGGCACTACCGGTACCGGTGGGTGCCATTGTTCGGGTGGGTGCCGACCGTCGGTCGGCACAGGCGCATGCCCCCGGTCATGACCCCAATCCACCGGCACGGTATCCTGCACGACGGAATCGAGTTCAGAGGTAGTCCATGGCGGGAGCCAAGCGCGGGTGTCTGTTCGTGGTAACGCTGGTGGTGGTGCTGGCCGCCGTCGTGGCCGGCGCGGGCGCATGGTTCTTCTACCAGCAGACCCGGTTCGCCGACGCCCCGATCACCCCGTCCGCCGAGAGCGTGGTCATCGCCAGCGGCGATGGCATGAACAGCGTGCTGCGCAAGCTGCGCGACGCCGGCGTGGACGAGGGCCAGGACGCGCAGTGGCAGCTGCTGGCGCGCCAGCTCGATGCAGCCGGCAAGCTGAAGGTGGGTGAGTACGCGCTCAGCAGCGACCTGACCCCGCGTGATCTGCTGCTGCGCATGCGCGCCGGCAAGGTGCTGCAGCACCGCGTCACGATCATTGAAGGCTGGAACATCCGCCAGTTGCGTGCCGCGCTCAAGCGCGCCGAGCCGCTGCTGCACACCACCGACAACCTCGATGACGCCGCGTTGATGCAGCGCCTCGGTTTCGGTGGCCAGCATCCGGAAGGCCGCTTCCTGCCGGAGACCTACGTCTACCAGCGTGGCGACAGCGATCTGGATGTGCTCAAGCGTGCTCACGCTGCAATGCAGGACGCACTGGATGAAGCCTGGGAAAGCCGCGCGCCGGACCTGCCGATCAACACGCCCTACGAACTGCTGACGATGGCTTCGATCATCGAGAAGGAAACCGCGCTGGCCAGCGAGCGTCCGCAGATTGCCGGCGTGTTCATGCGCCGCCTGAAGATCGGCATGCGCCTGCAGACCGACCCGACCGTGATCTACGGCATCGGTGCTGCGTATGACGGCAACATCCGCCGCCGCGACCTGACCACCGATACGCCCTACAACACCTACACCCGCGCTGGCCTGACCCCGACCCCGATCGCCATGCCCAGCCGCGATGCGCTGATGGCAGCCGCGCAACCCGCAGCGGGCGACGCGCTGTACTTCGTCGCCGTCGGCGATGGTAGTGGTGCGCACGTGTTCTCGCCCAGCCTGGACCAGCACAACGCCGCAGTGGCCCGCTACCTGCAGCAGCTGCGCCAGCAACGTACCAAGGAGACCCCGGCGCAATGAGTCCCGCGCTGCTTCGCCACCCGCGTTTCGTCAGCCTGGAAGGCGGCGAGGGCGCAGGCAAGACCACCGCCATCAATGCCATCCGTGACTGCCTGCGCAGCCACGGCCACGAGGTGGTGCTGACCCGCGAGCCGGGCGGTACGCCGCTGGCCGAGCGCATCCGTGGCCTGGTGCTGAAACCCGATGCCGAGATCGCCGCCGAGCCGCTCAGCGCCGAAGCCGAGCTGCTGCTGGTGTTCGCTGCACGCGCGCAGCATGTGCGCCAGGTGATCCAGCCGGCACTGCAGCGCGGCGCCTATGTGCTGAGCGATCGCTTCACCGATTCCAGCTATGCCTACCAGGGCGGTGGCCGTGGCCTCGATCCGCAGTGGATTGCCGATCTGGAACGACGCGCGGTGGGCCTGCTGCCGGGCCTGACCCTGCTGCTGGACGTGGACGTGGCAGTGGGCCGCGCGCGCGCCAATGGCCGCGACCTGTGGCCGGACCGCATCGAGAGCGAACAGGATGATTTCTTCCAGCGCGTGCGCGAAGTGTTCCGCAGCCGCGCGCAGCAGGACCCGCAGCGCTTCGCGCTGATCGACGCCGGCCAGGTGCAGGCGCGTGTAGCGGCCGATGTGGTCGCGCAGGTCGAGCGCTGGCTGCAGGACGGGGAGGGCGCATGAGCACATTCTCGCCGTGGCAGCAGCGCGCGTTCGACCAGACCGTGGCAGCGCTCGATGCCGACCGCCTTGGTCATGGCCTGCTGATCTGCGGCCCGGCCGGGCTGGGCAAGCGCGAGGTGGCGTTGGCGCTGGCCGACCACGTGCTGGCGCGCGGTGATGCCGCGCATGCCACGCGCACGCGCCAGCTGATCGCCGCCGGCACCCATCCTGACCTGCAGCTGGTCAGCTTCATTCCGAACAAGAGCGGCGACAAGCTGCGCACCGAGATCGTCATCGAGCAGGTGCGCGAGATCACCGACAAGTTGGCGCTGACCCCGCAGTACGGCGTGGCGCAGGTGGTGATCGTCGACCCCGCTGATGCGATCAACCGCTCGGCGGCCAACGCGCTGCTGAAGACGCTGGAAGAGCCGCAGCCCGGCCGCTACCTGTGGCTGATCAGCAGCGACCCGGCGCGCCTGCCGCAGACCATCCGCAGCCGCTGCCAGCGCCTGGAATTCAAGTCGCCGCCGCAGCACGAAGCGCTGGCCTGGCTGCAGCAGCAGGGCCACAGCGAAGCATCGGCACGCGAAGCGCTGGACGCGGCGCGCGGCCACCCCGGCCAGGCCGACAACTGGCTGCGCGAAGATGGCCTGAGCCTGCGCCGCGAAGTGGGCCGCGAGCTGGAACAGCTGGCCGCCGGCAAGACCGGCGCGGTGGAGCTGGCGCAGAAGTGGTGCGCCGATGACAACGCGGCGCTGCGCCTGCGCTTTGCCGCCGACCTGGCGCTGGCCCAGGCCAGCACCGATGCCTTGACCACGCCGGAGCGATTGCACAAGCTTGCAGCCTGGTTCGATGCGGCCAACCGCACCCGCGACCTGCTGCGCACCACGGTGCGTGCAGACCTTGCCGTGGTCGAGTTGCTGCTGGCCTGGAACAAGGTGAACGAGCGGCCTGCCGCAAGGGGAAATCGATGAGTGCCAGCAACGCCCGCCAGGGCATCCTGTCCCTGGCCGTGAAGGACAAAGCCGCGCTGTACAGCGCGTACATGCCATTCGTGAAGAACGGCGGCATCTTCGTGCCCACGCCCAAGCGCTACTTCCTGGGTGACGAAGTGTTCCTGTTGCTGACCCTGCCCGATTCCAGCGAGCGCCTGCCGGTGGCCGGCAAGGTGATCTGGGTGACCCCGGCCGGCGCGCAGGGTAACCGCACCGCCGGCATCGGCGTGCAGCTGGCCGACGGTGCCGAAGGCGAGGGCGTGCGCCACAAGATCGAGACCCTGCTGGCCGGCCTGACCAGCTCGGACAAGCCGACGCATACGATGTAACGGCGCGCGGATAGCCGCCCTCGGTAGCGCCGGGCCATGCCCGGCGGCGCCCCTCGAAATGCCCGTGAACACCCATGTGAAAAAGTGTTGACGGCCTCTGAAAAGCCCCTATAATGAGCGGCTCAGCAACACACCGGGCGGTTAGCTCAGCGGTAGAGCATTGCCTTCACACGGCAAGGGTCACAGGTTCGATCCCTGTACCGCCCACCATGTTGCAGAACGAAAGAAGCCTCCAGCAATGGGGGCTTTTTTGTTGCCTGTGATTCCGTGGTGCCCGCCGAAGCAATCACCGTTTCAGCCGAGGTCCTCCAGCAGCTCGCGCGCGATCATCGCGGTTGCATCCAGCAGGTCGTGACCGCTGCCGGCCCGCACCACCACCGCCAGCAGGCTACGGCCCACATCGGCATTGCCGCCGCTCAGTTCCATCTCGCCTTCAAAGCACAGATCGGCCAACCATTCATGGGCCTGCTGCAGTCCGCGCTTGCGGACGCGGCGGAACTCCGCGAGCAGCTTCGCCTGGCCGGCCTCCTGCTCACCATCGGCAAGCAGGCCGATGGCACCGCCGTGCGCCGCGCGCCAGATGGCCGGTAGCGGGCGACCGTTCGCGTCCACCACGTCCGCCGAGAACTGCGCGCAGTACATTTCGTAGCGCTTGCCCGCTGTGCTGCAGGGCACGATGCCGGCCTCGGCCAGCAGGCGTTCGGCTTCATCCAATTTGCTGAACTTCAAGCGCAGCAGTGCAGGACGGCTCAGGTGTTGTGCCAGCGCCTGCTGGTTGGCGGTGAACCAGACGTTCCAGCCCACGCTTGCGCGGCCTTCCAGTGCGGCCTTGAAGTACTCCAGGTATTCGGCGTCCATTGCGGTCTCCTGCGCTCCCTGCGCGATTGTAGCGGGCGCATATCCGGGCCGGTCAGGCGTCGTCGCCGGAGAGGCAATGATGTGCCTCGCGTACCAGCTGTCGCGCGGCCACGATCAGCCCGTCGGTGTGGAAGGCGCCCAACTGTTCGTCCGGGTCGCCTTCGTTACGCACGTGGGCGGGCCCGTGCCACAAATGGAAGCAGAGGGTTCCATTCCTGCGCTGTCCCACCGCCCTGGGCAGGCGTAGTCTCGGCCCGTTGCCGTGCCCATCCACTCTGGAGTGCCACCATGCCGCTCGCCCGCATCGATCTGCGCAAAGGTAAATCCGCCGACTACCTGCAACGCGTCGGCGAAACCATCTACCAGGCCATGCGCGCGGTGGGCGTGCCGGAGAATGATCGCTTCCAGATCTTCCAGCAACACGAGCCGGGCACGTTGATCTATGACCCCGGCTACCTGGGCGTGGACCGCACCGACGACTTCATCTGCATCCAGATCACCTGGAACGAAGGGCGCACGTTGGAGCAGAAGAAGGCGCTGTATGCCGGCATCGCCGAGGGCCTGCACGCGGCGGTGGGTATCCGCCGAGAGGATGTGTTCATCAACCTGGTGGAAGTGAAGCGGGAAAACTGGTCGTTCGGGAACGGGCAGGCGCAGTACGTGAGTTGATGCGCGAAGCGCATCCACGCATGGCGTGGATCCACAGCGTGGTGGGCGTGCGCAGGGAGGGCGTGCCCATCGCTGTGGCCGGCAGCACAGCCCTGCGTCACCGTGTCGCAGGGGGTAAACCCTGAACGGGGTCCAAGGTTGGCCATGGCCCCGTAGAATGGCGGCGTGCGTCGTTCTGTCCTCCACCGCCGGTTCCAGGCCCTGGCATGGCTCGCCATGCTGCTGGTGCTGCTCGCTCCGCTGGTGAGCCGCTGGAAGGCGCACGGTCACGTGGCTGCTGCAGCACCGGTGGCCGCCATGGACCACGCGATGCACGCAGAGCATGCGCAGCACGCGATGGAAGGCCATCACGACCACCACGCGATGGCGATGCCGCACGGCGAGGCCGCAAAGAAGCCACCTGCCGATCCACACGCCGATCATGAGATGGGCGTGGACTGCGATTACTGCCTGATCGCTGCACGGCTCATCACGCTGCTGGTGGCGGCAGTGCTGCTGTTGGCGCCGATGGCACCGGTGTGCCGCGCGCTGCGCGGTGCGGTGCGGGCGTTGCCGCAACGGATCAGCGGCACATTGGGAGCGCGTGGGCCGCCAGCCATGATGGCTGCCTGAGCCGCACGCGCGTTGCATTGAACATTTTTCCATGAGGTTGCCGGCCACGGCCGGTGCCCGCACGCGCGTGTTTGCCCCTTTCTGATTGCTGCCCTGCCATTGCGGGGTGGCCTTGCATGCCGTGAAAAAAATGAAAACGAACCCCAACTCCGCGCACCTGCGCCGGGCGACGCTGCCTGTCCTGTGCGCGTTGCTCCTGCACACCGCCCCCGTACTTGCCGCCGATGCGGCACCACCGACCACGCTGGACACCGTGCGGGTGGTCGATACCCGCAGCGGTGAGCTCTCGTCCACCGCCAACGCCGGTTCCGCGCTGGGCCTGAGCGTGCTGCAGACACCGGCCAGCCTGACGGTGATTTCGCGCGAACAACTGGAGCAGCGTGGCGACAGCAACCTCAACGATGCGATCAGCCGGGCGGGTGCGATCAGTGCGATGCCGCACCCGGGCAACGGCCTGAGCGCGCTGTCCAGCCGCGGCTTCACCGATGGCGCTTCGGTGATGCGCCTGTACGACGGGCTGCGCCAGTACGGTGGCGTGGGCATCACCTTCCCGTTCGATACCTGGTCGATCGAGCGCATCGAAGTGCTGCGCGGCCCGGCCTCGGTCATCCATGGCGACGGTGCGATCGGCGGCGTGATCAACATCGTGCCGAAGAAGCCCACGCGTGGTGCGATCGAGAACGAGATCAGCGTAACCGTGGGCAGCGAGGACACCGCACGCCTGGGCTTCGGCAGCGGTGGCGCGCTGACGCCCGAGCTGGCCTACCGGCTGGACGTGAGTGGCAACTACAGCGGTGGCTGGGTCGATCGTGGGCGCAACAGTGACGCGACATTCTCCGGTGCGTTGCTGTGGCAGCCGCGCGCGGACCTGCAGCTGACCCTCACCCATGCGCAGGGCTACCAGCAACCGATGCGCTACTTCGGCACGCCGCTGGTCGAGGGCCGCCAGCTGGAGGCGCTGCGCCACCGCAACTACAACGTGGACGACAGCCAGATCCGCTATCGCGACCGCTGGACCCAGCTCGATGCGCTGTGGGCGCCGAACGCGAACGTGGAATGGCGCACGCGCCTCTACCAGATCGACAGCCAGCGCGATTGGCGCAATGCCGAAGCCTATGTCTACAACCGCCCTACCGGCTTGATCGATCGCTCGGGAAACACCGAGATCACTCACAACCAGGACCAGACCGGGCTGACCTCGACGCTGCGTGTGCAGGGAACCGCGGGTGGCCTGCAGAACAGCTTCGCGGTGGGCCTGGATGCCAACCGTGCGCACTTCAAGCACACCAACAACACCTATGCTGGCAGTTCGGGCCCGGTCGACGCGTTCGATCCGGTGCCGGGCCAGTTCGCCAGCGACGCGCCGAACCTGCCGCGCTACCGCAATCGTGCCGAGCAGTACGCGCTGTTCGTGGAAGACCGGTTGGCGCTGAGCGAGCGCTGGTCGGTGCTGGGGGGGCTGCGCCACGACCGCGCGCGCATCGACCGTACCGACCTGATCAGCGGCCAGAACGCGTTCTCGAAGACCTACAGCAGCACCGGTTGGCGTGCAGGTACGGTGTTCGCGTTGCAGCCGACGCTGAGCCTGTACGCGCAGTATTCGCAGGCGGCGGACCCTGTCAGTGGCCTGCTGATGATCAGCCCGGCCAACGGTGCCTTCGATCTGGCCAAGGGCCGGCAGATCGAAGTGGGCCTGAAGCAGGCCTTCGATGGCGGCGAGTGGACGCTGGCGGCGTACCGCATCCGCAAGACCGGGCTGCTCAGCCGCGATCCGCTGGTGCCGGACCGCCGCGTGCAAGTGGGCGCGCAGACCTCGCGTGGTATTGAAGCGTCCTTGAACTGGAACGTCGCGCCGCACTGGACGCTGGATGCCAACGCCACGGTGCTGAAGGCCGAGTTCGAGGACTTCCTGGAAACCACGGGTTCGCCGGCGATGCTGGTGTCGCGTGATGGCAACGTGCCGCCGAACGTGGCCGAGCGCCTGGCCAGTGTGTGGTTGAGCTGGCAGTTCGCACCGGACTGGAGTGCGGCGGGTGGCGTTCGCTACGTCGGCAAGCGCTATGCCGACAACGCCAACACATTGGAGCTGCCCGGCTACAGCACCACCGATCTGGCACTGACCTGGCAGGCGGCACCGCGCACGCGATTGTCAGCGCGCCTGTTCAACGTATTCGACAAGGCGTACTACGCCACCGCGTACTACACCAGCACGCAGTGGCTGCTGGGCGCGGATCGTCGCGTCGAGTTCACCGTCGACCATCGCTTCTGAGGACGCGCACCATGTCGCTGCGATCCACTGCCAAGCGCTGGACCTACCTGGTGCACCGTTGGCTCGGCATCGGCGGATGCCTGCTGATGCTGTTGTGGTTCGTCAGCGGCATGGTGATGTTGTTCATTGGCTACCCGAAGCTGACGCCCGGTGAACGTCTGGCGGCATTGCCGGTGCTGGGTGAGGCCCGCGACCTGCAGGGGCTGTCGATACTGCCTGCGGCTGTGCAGGCCGAGCCGGAGGCTGTGGCGTTGACCACGCTGCGTGGCGAGCCTGTGTATGTGGTGCGCACGGGAAGCAACGTGGGGGCGTGGTCAGCCGTCACCGGCCAGGCCCTGCTGCCGGTGTCGGCACAGCGCGCCGAAGCGTCAGCGGCACAGTTTGCTGGCGGCCCGGCCTTTGTCGGTGCAATGCGCGTGGAAGAGGACCGTTGGACGCATTCGCGCGCGCTGGACGCGCACCGGCCGCTGTACCGGGTGGAGGTGGGGGGCGCACAGCCCGGTGACCTGTATGTGTCCTCGCGCACCGGTGAAGTGGTGCTGGACGCACCGCATGTGCAGCAGCGCTGGAACTATGTGGGGGCCTGGCTGCACTGGCTGTATTTCCTGCGCATGCAGTCGGTGGATCCGGTCTGGACGTGGGTGGTGATCGTGCTGTCCGCGCTGTGCATGGTGGCGGCGGTCAGCGGCATCGTGGTGGGTGTGTGGCGCTGGCGTTTTCGCGGGCGCTACCGCTCCGGTGCGAAGACGCCGTACGTCGAACCGTGGATGCGCTGGCACCATCTGATCGGACTGATGGCTGCGGCCTTCGTGTTCACCTGGATCTTCAGCGGGCTGATGTCGATGAATCCATTGGGGGTCTTCAGCAGCACGCCCGAGGCGATCGATGTTGAACGCTATCGTGGCAGCGCGGTAACGGTGGATGGCGCGTTGGGTGAGCCGGTGAAGCTTCTGGCGGTGGCCGATGCTGAGCGCTTCCAACCGGTCGAGATCCAGTGGCGCCGCATCGGAGGCGAGCTGTTCGCAGTGCTGCTGGACGGGCGGGGCGAGACCCGCATCGTGTCCAGCGGCAATGGGCATTTGCAGGTGGCGCGGTTGCTGCCGGCCCCGTGGCTGCAGCAGAAGGTGCGTGCGCTGTCCGATGCGCCGATGCAGGAGTTCGTGGTGCAGCAGGCAGCGGATGCCTACTTCTATCCGCGTGCACCGGAAGCCATGAACGGCGCGGCGGTGCGGCGCTTCCCGGTTGCGGTGGCGGATTTCGGTGATGCCGAGGCGACGCGCGTCTATCTCGATCTGGCTACCGGCGATCCGTTGCTGACGATGGGGCATCGGGAACGAGTGGGACGCTGGCTGTTCTACTTCCTGCACAGCTGGGATCTGCCCGCGATGCTGCGCCAAGAGGGTGCCCGGCTGGCGGTGTTGCTGCTGCTGAGCGCTGCTGGCACCGCGTTGTGTGCCACGGCGACGGTGATCGGCTATCGGCGATTGCGGATGAAGCTGCGGCGCAGGCGGCGCTGATGCCTTGGGTTACACCCGCAGCCAGCGCGTGGACATCGCCACCAGCAACAAGGCCATGGCCACGCCGATGAAGGCGGCGATCAGGCCGAAGTGATTGGCAGCGAAACCGATCAGCGCCGGTCCGGCAAGGATGCCGGCGAAGCCCAGCGTGGAAACGGCGGTGATTGCCAGTGCGCCGGGCATGCGGGTCTGGTGGCCGGCCAGCGAGAACAGCGCCGGTGCGATGTTGGCGCAGCCAAGGCCGACCAGCACATAGCCGAGCAGTGACGCCTGCCACGGCGTGACCAGGGTCAGCACGAGCACGCCCGCGGCGGCCAGCAGCGCGCCGAACACGATCGCGCGCTCACGGCCAACGCGCTCCACCAGTGCGTCGCCGAACAGGCGCGCGACGGTCATGGTCAGGGTGAAGGTCACATAGCCGATACCGGCGAGGCTGGCATCGACGCGACGCACATCGCTGAGGAAGACCGCGCTCCAGTCCAGCATCGCGCCTTCACCGAGGAAGGCAACGAAGGCCAGCACGCCGATGAACAGCACGATGCCGTGCGGCAGGGCCAGCATTGGTGTGTCGTGTGGCATGCGTTCGCTGTGCCAGTGCGCTGCCGACAACAGCATCACCAGCAGCATGGCGCCAACGCCGATCAGCACCGATGCCAGTGGCGGCAGCTGTGCGGACAACAGCACGGTCATGGTGGCCGCGCCGAGGAAGCCGCCGATGCTGAAGAAGGCATGGAAGCCGGACATCATCACGCGCCGTGCTTCGCGCTCGACGATGACGGCCTGCACGTTCATCGTGCAGTCCATCGCGCCCACGGCGGCGCCGAACACGAACAGCACCAGCCCCAGCGTCCAGGCCGAACCGGCCAGCGCCAGGCCGGGCACGGTCAGGCAGATCAGCAGGCTGCTGGCCACCATCACCCGGCGGCAACCGAGGCGCGCGGCCAGCACGCCGGACAACGGCATCGCCAGCAGCGAACCGGCACCGAGGCAGAGCAGCACCAGCCCCAGCGTGGCGTCATTGATCTCGGTGCGTGCTTTGGCGAATGGCACCAGGGTGGCCCACAACGCAGTGGCGAAGCCGGGAATGAAGAACGCAGCGCGGGTCGCGTGCTGTTCGGCACGCGCGCGGTTGGCAAGGGACATGGGCGGTACGGTCAGGGCGGAGTGGGGTGTACCGCGATGCCGGCTGCGCGGAAGCGCGCGGCCAGCGCCGGCGGAGCCGAGGTGGTCAGCACCAGATCGTCGATTTCATCGAGGCTGGCGATCTGCCAGTTGCCGCGGGCACCGAGCTTTTCAGTGGTGGCGGCGACGATGACGCGGCTGCTGCAGGCCACCATCGCGCGTTTCAGCGTGGCTTCTTCCGAATCCATTGCCCAGACGCCGGTGTCGCCGTCCACCGCGCAGGGGCCGGGCAGGTATACGTCGGCGCGCAGGCGCTGCACCTGCGCCAACGCTTCAGCGCCGACCGCGCCGCCACCGCTGGCCAGGCGGCCGCCGATCAGCTGCACCGAGGTGCCTTCAAGCATGCTGGCGGCGGTGGCGATCTGCGGAGCATTGGTGATCACCGTCAGGCCGAGAGCGGTCGGCAGCTGCTGGGCGATCGCCAGGTTGGTCGACCCGGCGTCGAGCAGTACGACCTGGCCGGGCTGCAGCAGCGCGCAGACGCGGGCGGCCAGCTCGGCCTTGTCGCCGCGGTCGCGGGTCAGTCGCTCGCGTAGCGGGCGTTCCTTGGGGGGCGGCAGCACGGCGCCGCCGTAGACACGCTGGCACAGGCCTTGGGCGGCCAGCTCGCGCAGATCACGGCGGATCGAGTCTTCGGAGACGGCATAGCGGCGCGCCAGTTCGGCGGCGACCACGCGGCCCTGCTGGCGTAGTTCCTCGAGGATCTGCAGGGTGCGCTGGGCGGGGAGGGGGCTGGGATCGGAGCTCATGCCGCAAGTCTGCACGTTCGTGCATTAACGTGCAACAACGTGCATTCGGCATTGGGGGGACACAGGGCGGCTGGACTGCTGGTGAATTCGCCCGCGTCCACGTCTATGGATCGCCCTCGCGGCCCGGCATGATGGCGGGGCACCTGGCATGGAATCCCTGATGTCCTCCACCGTTCACCGCAAGCTGCGCATCGGCGCGGACCAGTACACCGGCCAGAAAGTGGTCGACCAGCAGTTCTACGAATGCGATTTCTCCGGCGCTGACCTCACCGCCACCGAGTTCATCAACTGCAGCTTCTACGACGCTGAAAACCGCGCCGGTTGCCGCTTCAACGGCGCCACATTGAAGGAAGCCAGCTTCCGTAGTTGCGACATCAGCATGTGCCACTTCAGTTTCATCAAGGCGCTGGGCCTGGAGATCAGTGAGTGCCGTGCGCAGGGCGCGGACTTCAGCAACGCCAGCTTCATGAATCAGATCACCACACGCAGCTGGTTCTGCAGCGCGTTCATCAAGAAGTCGAACCTGCGCTATGCCAATTTCTCGCGAGTGACGCTGGAAAAGTGCGAACTGTGGGAGAACCGCTGGGACGGCGCGAACGTGAGCGGTGCCAGCTTCGCGGGCTCAGACCTGTCCGGTGGCCAGTTCGAGGGGATCGACTGGAACAGTGCCAACTTCACCGACTGCAACCTGACCAACTCGGAGCTGGGCGAGCTGGACCTGCGCAGCACCAACCTGCGTGGCGCCACACTGGATGTGCAGCAGGTGGCGCTGTTGATGCAGCGCATCGGCATTACCGTGGTGCCGTAGGCATCATCCGGCGTACGCCACCCAGCCCTTGAAGCTGAAGCCGGCATAGAACAGCTCCACACCGTCGAAGCCGGCCTCCTGCAGCAGTGCGACCTCCTGCTCGGGTGCCAGCAGCGGCAACCGTTCGGCAATGGCGTTGATCGCGCGCTGCGCATCGGCGTGGGCAACCCCCGAGGCTTCGGCGAACGCCGCGTAGCGCTGCAACCAGCGCAGCTTGCCGGCCGGGTCCTGCGGCACGCTGTGGTGCGCCACCACCAGCGGCGCACCGGGTTGCAGGCGCCGGCGCAGTTCGCGCAGCGTGTGCAGGCGCTGCCCGGCATCGAGGAAGTGCAGGGTCAGCAGGCAGCTGGCACCGTCGAAGCGCGCATCGGGTGCATCGTCGATATAGCCTTCCAGCAGCTGCACGCGCGACATCAGCGGACCCAGTGTCTGCTCGGCCAGGGCCAGCATCGGCGCGGCCGGGTCGACCCCCAGCAGCTGCCAGCCCGGCTGCGCCTCGGCGAAGGACTTCAGTTCCAACCCGCCACCGGCACCCAGCACCAGCACGCGGCCCTGCGCAGGGACACGTTCGGCCAGCAGCAGCCGGCTCATCTGCTGCAGGGCGAGGAAGCCGGGCACCTGGCGCAGCGGCGCTTCGGCATAGCGGGCCACCGCCTGCGGATCGGAGAACGTGGACATGCGCGGATTCCTGCAGCGGGGGACATACCACTGTAGCGCGGCGCGCAAGCGCCTTTGCGGCTGGATACTGCCGCCTGCGCGGGCCGGTTCACAACCAGCTCAGCGCAGTTCCCGCGCCAGTACCTGCCAGATCCTCGGGTCCTGGCACTGCGAAACGTTGAAACGTACATAGTCGGCCGCGCGCTGCGACTGACTGAACGCGTTGCCCGGTGCCAGCACGATGCCCTCGCGCAGGCATTGCCGGGCCAGTGCGGCGGCATCGCGGCCATCGGGCAGCTGGCACCACAGGAAGAGCCCGGCTTCCGGCTGCAGCCACGGCGTGATGCCCAGCGCCTGCAGCTTCCGCAGCGTGTGCCGGCGCGCATCGGCCAGGCGCGAACGCACCGACTGCATGTGGCGGCGGTAGCCGCTGTCGGTCAGCGCGATGTGCATCAACTGCATCGCCAGGTGACCGCCACCGAAGCTGGTGGCCAGCTTCAGGTCGGTCAGCGCCTCGATCCAGTCGTGGCGGGCAGCGATGTAGCCGCAGCGCGATGCAGCCGACAGTGTTTTGGAGAAGCTGCCGACGTGGATCACCCGCGACAGTCCATCGAGCGCGGCCAGTCGCGGTGCAGGCTGCAGTTCAAAGTCGGCGAAGATGTCATCCTCAACGATGATCAGTTCGCTGCGTTCGGCCAGGCCCAGCAGGCGGTGTGCGGTGCTCGCGGAAAGCACCGCGCCGGTCGGGTTGTGCAGGCCGGAATTGGTGATGTACAGCCGCGGTGAATGCGCCTGCAGTGCCTGCGCGAACGCTTCCAGGTCCGGGCCGCTGTGCGTGTAGGGCACACCGATGGCCTGCACCTGGTGTGCCTTCAGCAACGCGTGGTAGTTGAAGTAGCTGGGGTCATCGACCAGCACGCAGTCGCCGGGCTTGAGCAGGAAACGGCAGATCAGCTCGACCGCATGCGTGCCCGATTCGGTCAGCAGGATCTGTTCCATCGGCGCATCGATGCCCACTGCGGCCGAACGCCGTTGCAGCAACTGGCGCAGCGCAGGCAGGCCGAGCGGCCCGGCGTAGTCGACCAGTTGTGATGCATCGGCGCGCGCCAGCCGGCGCAGGCCACGACGCATGCCGTCGTGGTACAGCCAATTGCTGGGCATCCAGCCGCAGCCCGGCTTGAGATGGCCGGCCGGTGTTTCCAGCGATTGCCGCGACACCCACAGCGGATCCACCGCGCGGTCCAGCCGCGGCTCCATTTCAGCCAGCGCCAGCGGTGCGGCCGGCCCACTGACGTAGAAGCCGGATCCTGCGCGCGCACTGATCAGGCCTTCGGCCGCCAGGCGCTCGTAGGCCTCGACCACGGTCGAGACCGACACCCCCATCGCCGCCGCCTGCGCACGTACCGAGGGCAGGCGGGAGCCGGGGCCATCCACTCGCGCACCGATGCGGGTGCGGACGGACTGGATGACCGATTCGATGCGGGTGGGCGAACGTGGCATGGCGGAACCGTAGTGGAAGTGTGGGCAGTACAGTTACTTGCGACTGTACTGGATTGTAGCTGGGGTCGTTCCGCGCTGGATGCTTCCATACAGGTCCAGCCGGGCATCGTCCGGCACCTTCAGGAGTACAGGCGTGGAACGGTCGGCGAGTGGTTGGATCAATGGCTTCATCGGCGTGGTGATTTTCGCGGGCTCGTTGCCGGCAACCCGTCTGGCAGTGCTGCAGCTGGACGCCGGGTTCGTCACCGCTGCACGTGCCACCATTGCCGCCGTGCTCGGCGTCAGCCTGTTGCTGCTGCTGCGCCAGCCGCGTCCGCAGCGCACCGATCTGGCGGGCCTGGCCGTGGTCAGTCTCGGCGTGGTGGTCGGTTTTCCACTGCTGACCGCACTGGCCCTTCGCCACGCTTCATCGGCACACACCATCGTGTTCCTCGGCCTGCTGCCACTGAGCACTGCTGTGTTCGGTGTACTGCGCGGTGGCGATCGGCCGCGTCCCGCATTCTGGTTGTTCTCGCTGCTGGGCAGTGCCTGCGTGGTCGGCTATGCGGTACGCCACGGCATCGAGGCCTCGCTTCAGGCTGACCTGCTGATGCTGGCGGCGATCGTGGTGTGTGGGCTCGGCTATGCCGAAGGTGGTCGACTTGCCCGCCACCTTGGCGGTTGGCAGGTGATCAGCTGGGCGCTGCTGTTGGCGCTGCCAGTGATGTTGCCGTTGGCGGTGCTGATGCGCCCGGCCTCGTTCACCGCGGTCGGTGCGTCGGCGTGGTGGGCGCTGGGCTACGTGGCGGTGTTCAGCATGCTGATCGGCTTCCTGTTCTGGTACCGCGGGCTGGCCCAGGGCGGCATCGCCGCTGTTGGCCAGCTGCAGTTGCTGCAGCCGTTCTTCGGCCTGGCCCTGGCTGCGCTGCTGCTGCACGAGTCGGTCAGCCTCAGCATGGTGCTGGTGACCGTGGTCGCGGTGATCTGCGTGGCAGGCGCGCGCCGCTTCAGCCGCTGAGCGAAAAAGGGGACGGAGGGGATTAAGTCGTAATCGGCCCTACTGTGCCTGAAACGACTTAATCCCCTCCGTCCCCTTTTCGACGATAGCGTGCGCGTATCGTGGAGGGCGGTGAACGGTATTGGCTGCGGCCTGCGTGCTTGGTTGAAGCTGGGCGCATGAAGCCGATCTCGCGTATTTCCTTCGAAGGCCAGGTGGGCCTGGTGACCGGTGCCGCCGGTGGACTGGGCCTGGCCTACAGCCGCCTGCTGGCCGAGCGTGGCGCGCATGTGGTGATGCATGACGTCGGTGCCGGCACCGATGGTCGCGGTGTGGAACCGCAGCGCATCCAACGCAGTGTCGAAGCACTGCTGGCGCGGGGGCTATCGGTGCAGGCCGTCAGTGATCCCATCGACCATCGCGCCGGTTGCCGCGCGCTGGTGCAGAATCTGCTGCAGCAGCACGGCCGCATCGATTTCCTGATCCACAACGCCGGCTGGGTCGAGTACCAGACGCTGGAAGCGATCGAGGACAACGCGCTGGAGCAGATGCTGTCCCTGGCCGCGAAGACGCCGCTGTGGCTGGCGCAGGCGGCGTGGCCGGCAATGCGCGCGGCGGGCGGTGGGCGCATCGTCATCACCACCTCCGATCGCGCGCTGTATCCGCAGTACGCACAGCGCGGGCTGTCCGCTTACGCGATGGGCAAGTTGGCGGCGTTGGGCCTGGTCAATGTGCTGGCGCTGGAAGGCGCCGAGCATGGCATCGTGGTCAACGCGGTTTCGCCGGTGGCAAAGACGCGCATGTGGGGCATCGACGGCGAGCCCGACGAACTGCATCCGGACGCGGTCGCGCAGGGCGTGGCCTATCTGGCGTCCACGCGCTGCCAGGACGGCGGATGGGTGCTGCGCGCAAGCAATGGCCAGTTCCACGCACTGCGCCTGCAGGAGGCCGAGCATGTGGCGTATCCGCGGGATCTGCGCGCGGTCAGTGCCGACAGCATCGAGTCGGTGGCGCTGCAATGGCCAGCCATTGCCCGCGCCAGCGTGGACGCGCGCAGCTGAGGGCGTACCCTAGGCGGGTTCCCACTGCCTGCATCGAGATGATCGACCTGCGCCTGCTGCGCCAGTTCGTGGCCGTAGCCGAAGAGCTTCATTTCCACCGCGCCGCAGCCCGCCTGCACATGTCGCAGCCGCCGCTGACCGCGGCAATACGACGCTTGGAAGACGAACTCGGAAGCGAGCTGATCGTGCGCGGCAACCGTACCCTGGGCCTGACCGTGGCCGGGCAGACGCTGCTGGTGGAGGCGCGGGCAACGCTGCAGCAGGCCGAGCAGGCATTGCAGCGCACGCGCGAAGCCGCCGCCGGGCAGTCTGGCAGCCTGCGCGTGGGTTATGTGGGCAGTGCGCTGTATGGCCGGTTGCCGGGCCTGATCCGCCGCTTCCGCCAGCAGTACCCGCAGGTGCAGCTGCATCTGCAGGAAGCGACCTCGCGTCAGCAGCAGCTGTGGCTGCGTGAGCAGCGCATCGATGTCGGCGTGTTGATCCCACCGATTCCCGCCGCCGAGCTGGTGCTGTACGGCTTCGACCACGACCGCCTGGCGATTGCGCTGCCGCGTGCACATGCGCTGGCCAACGCGCCGGAGGTCAGTGTGGCGATGCTCGCCGATGAGCCGTTCGTTTCATGGCCGGCGGGCGAGGGCATCGGCTTTCATGCGCAGGTGCTGGGCCTGTGCACCGCAGCAGGATTCACCCCGCGCGTGGTGCAGGAAGCGCAGGGCATGCACGCGGTGCTGTCGCTGGTGGCGGTGGACGCCGGCGTGGCGATCGTGCCGGCCAGCATGGCCAGTTTCCGTTCGCAGGAAATCGTCTATCGCCTGTTGGCCGATGACGCAGCGCGCTTCGCGCTGCAGTTCTGCGCGCGCCCGGAAGCTCCGTCGCCAGTGCTGCGCAATTTCCTGGACGCCGCGACCGCGAGCTGATCCGGTGGATCAGCTGGGCCTGAGCACTACGGAGCAGATGCGCAACGGCGTCGTCGATGACGCCTGCGGGCGTATGCCAGGCCACCGTGGCGGGACCTGACCGCCGCATGCGCTGTGCTGTTGCACCTGCTGCTGCGGCGGCCAGCGTTGGCCGTGATCAGAACCGATAGCTGATGGTGCCGGTCACCACGCGCGGGTAGCCGGCGAAGCAGTCGCCAAAAGTGCGGCACGGCGCGTAGTAGCGCTTGCCGGTGAGGTTGGTGATGTTCAACGCCATCGTCCAGTCGGTTACCTGCACTTCCAGCAATGCATCGGCCAGCGTATAGCTGGGCGTGATGATGCGCCCGCCATTGCCCAGCGACACCGTATTGCCCACATGGCGCACGCCCAGCCCCAGGCGCAGGCGTGCGGCATCATCCAGCTGGAAGCCCTTCGAGACCCAGGCCGAGGCCAGGTCCTGCGGGGTGTCGTTGAGGCGCTGGCCCACTTCCAATGCGAAGTTGCTGCGGCTGACCTCAGCCTCGTTGCGCGCAACGGCAGCGGTGACCGTCAGGTCGTTGGCAAACTGGAACTGGCCTTCCAGCTCCACGCCCTTGGAGCGGATCTGGCCGGTCTGCACCACGTTCAGCACGTTGTCCGGATCGTTGGTCTGGCGATTGGTTTCGGTGATGCGGTACGCCGCAAGCGTCAGCAGCAGGCTACGCGCGGGTTGCCACTTGATGCCGGCCTCGGACTGCCGTCCGCGCATCGGCTTGAAGGCGTTGCCGAACAGATCCTGGCCCGACACCGGCAGGAACGATTCGCTGTAGCTCAGGTAGGGCGATACTCCGCCGCCGAGGTCGCCGATCAGGCCGGCGCGGTAGGTGGTGGCGTTGTCGGTCTGGCTGGGTTGGCCTTCGGTCTTCGAGCGTGCATGGTCGCGGCGCGCGCCCAGCACCAGCGAGACGCGGTCGGCCCAGCGGATCTGGTCCTGCACATAGACACCCAGCTGGGTGGAGGTCTGGTCTGGCTGACGATCCCAGCCACGCACGATCGGTGCGACCGATACCGGAGTGTAGATGTCGATCGGCGTGCCGGTGGCGTCCAGCCGCTGCAGCTGCTCTTTGTACTGGCTGTAGTCCACGCCGGCCAGCAGCAGATGCTGGAAGGCACCGGTGGCGAAGTCGAACTGCAGCGCATTGTCGGCGCTGAAGATCTGCACGTCGGGGCGGGTGCCGTAGGCGGTGCGGTTGACCACGCGCCGCTCGGCGTCGATGAAGGGATCAGCCGGATTGCTGTAGCTGTCCACGTACATCTGCTGCAGGGTGGTCCTGCCATCGATGTAACGCACTGCCGAGCGCAGGCTGAGCGTGTCGTTGAAGCTGTGGTCGAACAGCGCGGTCAGGCTGTACACACGCGAGTCGATGCGGTCGAAGCCGGGATCGCCTATGAAGGTGGACGGGTCGAGGCGGCGTCCGGGCGGGGCCAGCAGGGTCGCAGCCAGCGGCAGGAACTGCTGGCTGGAGCCGGTCTTGTCGCGCTGGTAGCTGGCCAGCAGGGTCAACGTACTGCTTTCGCCACGCCAGCTGATGGACGGTGCCAGGTAGACGCGATCGTCCTTCAATACATCGGTCTGCATGTTCGATTCGCGCACCAGCCCGACGAAGCGACCGGCAAGCGTACCGGCATCGTTCAATGCGCCGCCGATGTCACCCTGCAGCTGCCTGCGGTCGAAACTGCCGAACTGCACGCCGACCTCGCCGTTGAGGGCGCCGAAGGTCGGGCGCTTGCTCATCGCATTGATGATGCCGCCGGTGGCGCCGGCACCGTACAGCACCGAGGACGGGCCGCGCAGCACTTCCACCCGTTCCAGGCCATAGATCTCCGGGCGGGCGAGGGGACTGAAGCCGTAGCTGCGGCGCAGGCCATCCTGGTACTGCACCGGGTCCAGCCCGCGCACCGAGGTGGCATCGTTGCGGGTATCCAGGC
This sequence comes from Stenotrophomonas sp. 96582_Sma, assembly GCF_056480905.1. Lineage (NCBI taxonomy): Bacteria > Pseudomonadati > Pseudomonadota > Gammaproteobacteria > Lysobacterales > Lysobacteraceae > Stenotrophomonas > Stenotrophomonas sp. 96582_Sma. The sequence goes on from NZ_CM151122.1 coordinate 990,050, forward strand.
CCCAGGCATCGGCGGTGACGCCAGCGCTGTAGCGCAGCACTTCCTGCAGATTGTGCGCGCCGCGATCGGTGAACAGCTGCTGGGTGACCACGCTGATCGCCTGCGGCGTCTCGGTCAGGGCGGTGTCGGTCTTGGTCGCGGTGCTGGCCCGCTCGGCCACCACCGTCACCTTGTCCAGGGTGCGCGCCGCCGGGTTGTCCTGGGCCTGGGCGAGGGCCGAGGCCAGCAGGGTGGGCAGGGCGAGCGTGTACAGCAGCGGACGCGACGGCAGGGCGGGCATCGGGAATGATCCGGGAAGGGCGCTGACGGCGGATTATCCGGATGCTCGCCCTCAAATACAAATGATTCCCAAATGCGATTGAGGCGCCCGGGCCAGACCTCAGGGCAGGCCGTCCGTTGCGCCGCGGATGCTCATCCAGGCGCCGCCACCGGGGGCGCTGCCGGCACGGACACGGAAGCCGTGCAGGCCGGCAATGGCGGCCACGATCGACAGGCCCAGGCCAAATCCCGGTCCCTGGCCGGCACTGCTGCTGCCGCGGAAAAAGCGCTGGTAGATCAGCGTGCGGTCCTGTGGCGGAATGCCCGGCCCGTTGTCGATCACATCGATCCTCGGGGCGCCGTGATCATCGACCGCACGCAGCAGGATGCGGCCGTGTGCAGGGGTGAACTGCAGGGCATTGGACAACAGGTTGGCCAGCGCTTCGAACAGCAGCTCGCGGTCGCCACGAAGTTGCCCGAGCTTCGGGTCCACCTGCAGTTCCAGCAGCTGTTGCTTCTCTTCGGCCAGCGGCAGGTAGAACTGGTGAAGTTCCTGCAGCAGATCGGCGATGTCCACCGCGTCGAAGGCCGAACGCCGCTGGTGGCTCTCCAGCTCGGATACCCGCAGCAGCGCGGCGAAGCGCGCCATCAGCATGTCGGTCTCGGCCAGCGCCTTGTCCAGTGGATCGGCATGCGGGTTCTGTTCGTCCAGGCCCACGCGCATGCGGTACAGATGCGCGCGCAGGCGGGTCAGCGGGGTGCGCAGATCGTGGGCGATGCTGTCGCAGACTCCTTTGACTTCGGTCATCAGCTGTTCGATGCGTTCCAGCATGGCATTGACGATGCTCGACAGCCGATCGATCTCGTCGCGACGGCTGGAGACCGGCAGGCGCTGGCCGAGGTCGCCGGCAACAATGCGGTTGGTGGCCGCTTCGATCTGCTGGATCCGTTTCAACGGGCGCCGGCGCAGCAGATGCCAGCCCACCAGGCCGGGAATGACGGTCAGCGACACGCCCCACAGCAGTGCATCAAGGATGATGCTGTTGACCGCCATGAGCTTGCCGTTCTGGCGCACAAATACCAGCGTGCGGCCATCGCGGGTCACCACGCCGAGCGCACTGCCGCCGTTGTCGTGGCGGCCATCAGCCAGCGTCCAACCGTCCACCGCATGCGAGTTGCCATCCAGCGGCAGTCCCGCGGGGATCGCTGTCAGCGGGCCTGCCATCGGCATGCCGGCCTTGTCGAACAACCCATAGGTATAGACCTGGTGCAGATCGAAGCGCTGGCTGTCGCGCAATGCTTCATCCAGTGCCGGCCCGTCGAAGCTCATGAACAGGTGGGCGCGCTGCTGCAGGCCCGATTCGGTCAGGTCACTGAGGTAGTCCGAGATGCGCCAGTACATCACGCCCAGCAGCAGGCTCGACCACGCTACGAACAGGATGCAGTACAGGCCCAGCAGCCTGCTGCTGGAGGAACGCCAGTGGTCAGGATTGCGCGTCGAAGACATAGCCGGTTCCACGGACGGTCATGATCGGCTGCGGCCGGCCGGGTTGTTCGATGCGTTTGCGCACGCGACCGATATGCACGTCGATCAGGTTGGTACCCGGATCGAAGTGGTAGCCCCAGACTTCCTGGAACAGCATGCTGCGGGTGACTACCTGGCCGGCGTTGCGCACCAGGAATTCGAGCAGCTTGAACTCGGTCGGCAACAGCGCGATTTCATGCCCGCCGCGTCGCGCCGAACGGGTCATCAGGTCCAGTTCCAGGTCACCGGCGCGCAGCACGTTATCGATGGCGCCAGTCGGGCCCTGGCGCCGGATCAGCACTTCCACGCGTGCAGCCATCTCATCGGAGGCGAAGGGCTTGGTCAGGTAGTCGTCGCCACCGGCGCGCAGGCCACGCACGCGTTCATCCACGTCCGACAGTGCGCTGATCATCAGCACCGGCGTGGTGATGCCTTCGCGGCGCAAGGTGGTGACCAGGGCCAGCCCGTCGATGCCGGGCAGCATGCGGTCCAGGGTGATCACCGCGTAGTCGCCTGCACGTGCCAGCGCCAGGCCGTTGCTGCCGTCGCTGGCCAGGTCCACGTCGAAGCCGTGGCTGCGCAGTTCGGTGGCGATCTCCTCGGCGGTGACAAGATCGTCCTCGATGGTGAGTACGCGCGGCATGGGCCAGTGTGCAGAGTGGGACAGGGGCATCCTCGCAATCGTGGGCAGCGACTGCAAATGAAAAATGTTTCATGCGCGATTTAGCAGGATCGTGCCGCCACGTCTTCTATATTCGGCGCCGAACGCTCCCCCACGCGTGGAACCCTGCAGCCGATGATCCTTCCGAACCCCTCCCGTCCGTACCGTGCCTGGCGGCTGCCGCGAACCGCGGGCCTGCCGCTGCTGGCGCTTGCCCTGGCGGGCCTGCTCAGCGCCTGCGGCAAGGACGCGCCCAAGCCCGGCGCCGCGGCACCGGAGGTGACCGTGCTGACCCTGCGCAGCCAGCCGCTGGCACTGCAGCAGGAACTACCCGGGCGCAGCGTCGCCTCGCAGGAATCGGACGTGCGCCCGCAGGTCGATGGCGTGCTGGTGAAGCGGTTGTTCGAGCAGGGCCAGTGGGTGAAGGCCGGGCAGCCACTGTTCCAGATCGAGCCCGCGCTGTACCAGGCGGCGCTGAACGAGGCGCAGGCCAACCTGAAGACCGCCGAGGCCGCTGCGGTGACCGCGCGCCTGCGGGCGCAGCGCATGCAGGCGTTGGGCAAGGACCAGCTGGCCGCGCGCCAGGACGTGGACGATGCGATCGCCAGCGACCAGCAGGCTGCCGCCGCGGCGCAGGCCGCACAGGCCGCGCGTGACACGGCCAGCACACGGCTGGGGTTCGCCACGGTGACCTCGCCGATTGCCGGGCGCATCGGCCGCGCGCTGTTCACGCCGGGGGCGCTGGTCACCTCGGGCCAGGCCGATCCACTGGCACGGGTGCAGCAGATGGACCCGATGAACGTGGACATCACCCAGTCCAGCAATGAGTACCTGGCACTGCGCCGCGCCATCGCCGACGGTGGCGTGCAGGCCGACACAGCACCGGTGCGGCTGCGCTTGTCCGATGGCACCGACTACCCGCTGCCCGGCACGCTGGAATTCGCCGACGTGGACGTGCAGCAGGAGACCGGCAGCATCACCCTGCGGGCGCGTTTCCCCAACCCGGATGGGCAGCTGCTGCCAGGCATGTACGTGCGCGCGCTGGTGGGACAGGGAATCCGCCAGCAGGCGCTGCTGGTGCCACAGGCTGCGGTCGACCGCAGCCCCAAGGGCGAGGCACAGGCGTGGCTGGTGGACAAGGACGGCAAGGCGCGGCTGCGGCTGTTCCGCACCGCGCGTGCGATCGGCGACCAGTGGCTGGTCCTTGATGGCCTGGCCGCCGGCGAGCAGGTGGTGGTGGCCGGCGCGCAGGGCCTGGCCGATGGCATGACGGTGCGGGTGAAGCCTGCACCGGCACCGGTCGGGAAGGACTGAGCAGATGCTGCCGCGCTTCTTCATCCATCGCCCGGTATTCGCCTGGGTCCTGGCGATCTGCATCATGGCCTTCGGCACCATCGCGGTGACCCAGCTGCCGGTGGAGCAGTACCCGGACATCGCGCCGCCGCAGGTCAACATCACCGCCAACTACACCGGTGCCTCGGCGCAGACGGTGGAAGACAGCGTCACCCAGGTGATCGAGCAGCAGATCAAGGGCATCGACCACCTGCTGTATTTCTCGTCCACCAGTTCCTCGTCCGGGCAGGCGCGCATCACGGTCACCTTCGACCAGAGCGCCAACCCGGATATCGCCCAGGTGCAGGTGCAGAACAGCGTCAATCAGGCGATCAACCGGCTGCCGCAGGAAGTGCAGCAGCAGGGCGTGACGGTCGCCAAGTCGCAGGGCGATTCGCTGATGGTGGTCTCGCTGTACGACACCAGCCGGCGCATGGAGCGCGTGGACGTCTCCGATTTCCTTGTCAGCAATGTGCAGGATCCGATCAGCCGCATTCCCGGTGTCGGCGAGATCAACGTGTTCGGCTCGGCCTATGCGATGCGGGTGTGGTTGGACCCGCACAAGCTGCGCGCCTACGACCTGATGCCGTCGGACGTTCGCGCTGCGATCCAGGCGCAGAACACCCAGGTGACGGCGGGTGAGCTGGGCGCGATGCCGTCCAGCCCGACGCAGAGCCTCAACGCCACGGTCACCGCGCAGTCGCGCCTGCAGACGCCCGAACAGTTCCGCGCGATCATCCTGCGCACGCTGCCCAATGGCGCGGCGGTGTTGCTGGGCGACGTCGCACGGGTCGAGATCGGCGCGGAGAACTACCAGACCAGCAGCTATCTCAATGGCTATCCGGCGGCTGGCTTCTCGGTCACTCTGGCCTCCGGCGCCAATGCGTTGGCCACGGCCGATGCGGTGCGCGCGGAGATCGAGCGGCTGCGGCCGACTTTCCCGCCCGGCCTGCAGGTGGCCTACCCGCGTGACAGCACACCGTTCGTGCGGGTCTCGATCGAGGGGGTCATCCATACCCTCATCGAAGCCATCGTTCTGGTGGTGGTGGTGATGTTCCTGTTCCTGCAGAACCTGCGCGCCACGCTGATTCCGGCGATCACGGTGCCTGTGGTGCTGCTGGGCACGTTCGGCGTGCTGGCCGTTGCCGGATTCACCATCAACACACTGACCCTGTTCGCGATGGTGCTGGCGATCGGGCTGCTGGTCGACGATGCGATCGTGGTGGTGGAGAACGTGGAGCGCATCATCCACGACGAGCATCTGCCGCCGCGCGAAGCGACCGAAAAATCGATGGGCGAGATCACCGGCGCGTTGATCGGCATCACCGTGGTGCTGGGCGCGGTGTTCCTGCCGATGGCGCTGTTCGGTGGTTCCACCGGCATCATCTACCGGCAGTTCTCGATCACGATTGCATCTGCCATGGCATTGTCGGCGCTGGTGGCGCTGACGCTGACCCCGGCGCTGTGCGCGTCCCTGCTCAAGCCGTCTTCGGCGCAGAAGCCACAGGGTCGTTTCTTCCGGGCGTTCAACCGGGGCGTCGAGCGCAGCCAGTTGGCCTACCAGGGAAAGCTCGGTGGCGTCGTTACCCGGCCGCGGCGCTGGATGGCGTTCTACCTGCTGCTGGTGGTCGCCATGGTCGCGCTGTACGCGCGCATGCCCACCGGCTTCCTGCCGGTGGAAGACCAGGGCCAGGTAACCTTCCAGTTCTCCACGCCGGAAGGCACGCCGATGGCGCGTACCGAAGCATTGGGCGAGCAGATCAGCCGCTACTTCATGGAGCACGAAAAGCAGAACCTGGATGTGGTGTTCGTGGTGGTCGGCCGCAACAATGCCGGCACCGGCCAGAACGCGGGGCAGGGCTTTCTCGCACTGAAACCCTGGGATGAGCGCACGGGCGACAACACCGCTGCAGCGATCATCACACGCGCCAATGCCTACTTCCGCAGCTTGCCGGATGCCAAGGTCAATGTACTGGCACCGCCGGCGGTGCGTGGACTGGGCCAGTCCAGCGGCTTCGAACTGTGGCTGCAGGACACCAGCGCGGCCGGGCGCGTGGCCCTGCAGTCAGCGCAGGAACAGGTGGTGCGTGCGGCCGGCGAAGACGACGGGCTCACCTCGGTGCGCCTGAACGGTCTGGGCGACAAGGCCGAGCTGCGGCTGGACATCGACCATGCCCAGGCCAGCGCGCTCGGCCTGGCCCAGGCCGACATCAATTCAACGTTGTCCGCGGCCTGGGGCGGCAGTTACATCAACGATTTCCTCGACCGTGGCCGGGTCAAGCGGGTCTACATGCAGGGCGACCAGCCCTACCGCAGCGTGCCCGACGACATCGGCCAGTGGTATGTGCGCGGTGGCAACGGCCAGATGGCGTCGTTTGCCAGTTTCGCCAGCAGCCACTGGGCGCGTGGGCCGCAACTGCAGCAGCGCTTCAACGGCCTGCCGGCGATGCAGATCCAGGGCAGCGCTGCCGAAGGCCGCAGCTCGGGCGAGGCGATGCAGCGCATGCAGGCGCTGGTTGCCGATCAACCCGGGTTCGACCTGCAGTGGAGTGGCCTGTCCTACCAGGAACAATTGGCCAGCAACCAGACGTTGTGGCTGTACATCGCCTCCATTGCCTTCATCTTCCTGTGCCTGGCGGCGCTCTATGAGAGCTGGACGGTGCCGGTGGCGGTGGTGCTGGTGATTCCCCTGGGCGTGATCGGCACCGTGCTGGCGACCACCGCGGCCGGGTTCGTCAACGACATCTACTTCCAGGTGGGGCTGCTGACCACCATCGGCCTGTCGGCCAAGAACGCGATCCTGATCGTGGAGTTTGCCGAGGCTCGCTATCGTGCCGGCAGTTCAGCGGTGGAAGCGGCCCTGCAGGGCGCACGCCTGCGCCTGCGCCCGATCGTGATGACGTCGTTGGCCTTCGTGGCTGGTGTGATTCCGTTGGCGTTGGCCACCGGTGCAGGCGCGGTCAGCCGCCGTGAAATCGGCATGAGCGTGATCGGCGGCATGGTCTCCGGCACGGTGCTGGCAGTGGTGCTGGTGCCGTTGTTCTTCGTGCTGGTGCGCCGCCTGGGCCGGTCACGGCCGCAGGACTGAGGGGGGCGCGGCTGTCATCTGGCTGCCGCAGCACCCTCACCCGTTCTTTGCCCAGGTGCCGCTAGCGTAGGTCGTCCCCGTCCCCCACGGAGACCTGCCATGTGGCTGCTCGACCATCTCTGGCCTGGCCGCAGGCCGTTACCTGCCCCGGTCGAAGCGCAGCCGCAGGCCGCGCCGCGACGGCCCTGGCTGAAGCGCCCGGCGCGCGCCGGGCGCAGTGGCATGGCACCGTGGCAGAAGGTCGCCGCACCGCCACGGCGCACCCGCCACTAGGTGCGGCGGTCGGCCGGGTGGTTGACCCCGTCGTTGACCGGTATCACGCCCAGCGCGAACGGGTCGATGCCTTCCAGGCAGGCCACGTTGTAGCCGTACTGTTCCGGGTTGGAGCGGCGCCGGTGATGGGTGTAGATGCCGCACACGCCACAGAAATAGTGCTCGGCCACATGGGTGTTGAACTGGTACAGCTGCAGGTGGTTCTGCCCGCGCACCACCTGCAGGCCCGCGCGGCTGACGCTGGCGGCAATGGCCCCCCGGCGCCGGCACATCGAGCAGTCGCAGCGGCGGGGTTCGACAATACCGTCCGGCAGGTCCAGCAGCAGTTCGACCGTGCCGCAGTGGCAGGTGGCTCGGTGCCGGGGTTGGACCGGAACGCCGGCCACGGAAGTGATGCCCATCGTTGCTCCTGTGAAGTAAACCTGGCCGCAGAGGCCGCCGCCGACGGTGCGCCGCCCAGCCTGAACGGTCCGTAGATGCCACGGTGAACCCGCTTGTGGCTAACTATGCGGCTTGAAGACCTCGACAGGATGCCAGTGAACGCCGCAGGACGTTGGATGACAGGGAGTGCCATGGCGCTGGCGGCGCTGTGGGTGAGCGGGCTGCTGGCCTACCAGCTGCCGGGGCCGGGTTGGCTGGCCACCGGCGTGGCCGTGCTGTGGTTGCTGGTGGCGCTGTGGGCGTCGTGGCGGGTCGCGCGCGGGGGTGCCTCGCGCCGCCTGGGGACGGCCTTCGGTGCGGCGCTGGCGTTGGCCGGCCTGTGGTGGCTGCTGCTGACCCCGCGCCAGGACCGCGTATGGGCCGACGACGTGGCCCAGCGCCTGCACGTGGTGTCCTTCGACGGGCGCCACGTGGTGCTGGACAACGTGCGCGACTTCAGCTGGCGCAGCGAAACCGACTACGACGCGCACTGGGTGCGCCGCGAATACGACCTGGACCAGCTGCGCTCGGCCGACCTGGTGCTGTCGTACTGGATGGGCCCGGCGATCGCCCACACGCTGATCTCGTTCGGTTTCGAGGATGGTCGCCACGTGGTGTTCTCGCTGGAGATCCGCAAGGAGCGCGGTGAGTCGTTCTCCGCGCTGGGCGGCTTCTTCCGCAAGTTCGAGATGACCCTGGTGGCTTCGGAGGAGACCGACATCATCCGCACCCGCACCAACGCACGTGGCGAAGATGTCTACCTGTACCGCCTGCATGGCATGGACCGCGCGCAGCTGAAGGAACTGTTCGCCGCGTACATCGAACAGGCGCGTGACCTGGATGCCAAGCCGGGCTTCTACAACACGCTGACCAGCAACTGCACGACCATCGTCTTCGACCTGGCCCGCCACATCGCACCGCGCCTGCCGTTGGACTATCGGCTGCTGCTGTCCGGCTATCTGGCCGAGTACGCGCAGGAGGTCGGTGCACTCACGCCGGGCGTGCCGTACGCCGAGCTGCACGACAAGGGCCGCATCACCCAGCGCGCATTGGACCTGGGTGATGGCGAGCATTTCTCCACCGTGATCCGCCAGGGCGTGCCCGGCACCGAGCAGGACCCGCAGTAATGACCCAACTCTTTCTGACCCGCTGGCAGCGCCTGCTGCCGGTGTTGTTCGCCGCCTTCCTGCTGCTGGGCAGCAGCGGCTGCGCGATGGTCACCGTCAAGCAGGTCAAGTCCAGCGATTCGCTGGTCAACAAGCGCGCGGATGTGCTCAACACCGGCAAGCTCAGCCCGGCCGCGCGTGAAACGCTCAGCGCAGCGGGCCTGGACGAATCGCAGTGCGAGAAGGACTTCCTGGTCTGCCGCAGCACGCTGCTGATGACCGACGACCTCAATGTCGAGCAGCGGCTGTCGGCGCTGTCCGAGCTGTGGGTGAAGGCTGCATTGGCGATGACGCCAAAGAAGACCGCCGCAGGCGACCCGCCGATGAGCGATGCGGCATTGGATGCCTGGCTGGAAGCCGCGCGCTATGCCTATGCCTACCTGTTCTACAGTGGCCGCTCACCGTCCGACCGGGCCTTCGAGGACCGGCAGACGCAGGTGCGCGACTACTACAACTACGCGGCCGAGAAGGCGGCAGTGGTGCTGTTCGTGCGCGCACGCGCCGCTGCGCTGGCCGGCGAGGACTATACGAAGCCGCTCACGGTCGGTAGCTGGTCGCTGGCCTCCAACTACCAGCAGCTGGGCCTGAAGAGCATTCCGGCGCAGCTGGTGCCGGCGGGAACGGTCAGCTTCGTTGGCCTGCGCAGCACCTATCGCCGCGATGGCTTCGGTGCCGAACTGGTGATGGTGATGGACCCGCCGAAACTGGTCGCGCCAGTGATCGCGCCCGACGGCCCGAAGGCTGAAACCGCGCAGGACGACGAGGACGACGAGCGTCGTGGCCGCCGCCACCGCCATGACGATTCGGTGCCCGAGTTCAGTGAGATGTCCTCGATCAACGTCACCGCACTGCTGCGGTTCGAGGGCAGCAGCCTGGAAGACGTGATGCGCACGCGCCGGGTCGAGCTGGATGCCTATTCGCCGGAAGCGACCGAGCGCATCACTCTGCACGGTGAGCAGGTACCGCTGGCCGGCAACTTCACTGCCGCCTACGGCCTGTGGCTGGCGCAGAGTGGCTTCGCCCGGCAGTCGCTGCGTACCCTGTTCGGCATGAGCGAGGGCATCGGCGAGCCGCACATCTACCTGATGCAGCCGTGGGACCCGAACCGCCGCATCATCTTCATGCTGCACGGCCTGGCCAGCAGCCCGGAAGCGTGGGTGAACCTGGCCAACGAGATCATGGGTGACCCCGAGCTGCGCCAGCAGTTCCAGGTGTGGCAGGTCTATTACCCGACCAATGCGCCGATCGCGCTGAACCGCTACGAGATCGCCAATGCATTCAACGACACGCTGAAGCATTTCGATCCCAACGGCAGCACGCGTGCGTCGAAGGACATGGTCTACATCGGTCACAGCATGGGCGGCGTGCTGGCCCGCCTGCTGGTGAGCGATTCCGGCGATGTACTGTGGAACGACCTGCTGGCCAACTACGACCTGAAGGGGGAACGGCTGAAGCGGGTGCAGAACAAGCTGGGCCCGCTGCTGCATTTCAAGGCACAGCCGAACGTGGAGCGTGCGATCTTCATCGCCGCGCCGCACCAGGGCACCGACATTGCCGGCAACAAGGTCGGTCGCCTGATCGGTCGCCTGGTACGCCTGCCGCTGACCATTCTCGGCAAGTTCGAGGACGTGTTCATGGCACTGGCACAGGCCGAGCAGCAGGTCGATGGCACCGCCAAGCCGAAGATCCCGAACAGCATCGACAACCTCAAGGCCAGCGATCCGTTCGTGAAGGCCGCCGCACAGCTGCCGATTGAGGCGGGCCTGAAGTACCACTCGATCATCGCCCAGCGCAAGCCGGAGCTGCCGGTGGAGAAATCCGATGATGGGCTGGTGCCGTACTGGAGCGCACATCTGCCGGGCGCGCTGTCGGAGAAGGTGATCATCTCCGGCCACAGCGTGCAGGAAACCCCGCAGGCGGTGCTGGAGGTGAGGCGCATCCTGCACCGGGATATCGATGACATGGGGACCGGCAGCCGGTAGTGCCGGCCGCTGGCCGGCAATCCCGCAATGCGGCGGTGCTACACCCGTCGTGCGATCACCGTGGCCAGCAGCGCCAGGCCGAAGGTGATCGCCAGGCACAACAGGTAGCCGGTGTGTGGCGCGGCTTCCACGAACAGCGCGAACAGCGCACCGGAAACCGCCAGCGCGGTGGTTACCGACAGCGCCTCGCTCAACTGTAGCGCCGAGGTGTTGGCACCCTGCTCGTGCGGTGCGGACAACGACAGCGTCAGCACCGACAGGCTAGCGTAGATCATGCCCATGCCGAAGCCGGTCATGGCCCAGCCGACCAGGGCCACCGGCAGCGGCACTGCGTTGAACAGCACGGCCAATGTGGCGGCGATACCGATCGTCATCAGCGGTGTGCCAACGCGCAGCAGCTGCTGGCGTGACCAGCCGCGCTGCTGGTGGCCCTGCAGCCATGAACCGGCGAACCAGCCCAGTGCACCAAGACTGAGCACGGCACCGGCCCAGCTGGGCGAGAGCCCGCGTTCGCGCTGCAACAGCAGTGGCAGGTAGGCCTCACAGGCGAAGAATGCGGCCGCCGCGACGCCGCGCAGCGCGATCACGCTGGGCAATCCGCGGCGCAGGATCAATGTGCCGGCGGGCAGCAGGCGATGCACGCAGAACAGCAGCGCCAGCAGCGCTGCGCCAATGCAGAGCAGGGCGGGCAGGCCGCGCTGCTGGCCGCCGAAGTAGAGCAGCAGCGCCGCCAGCGAGGCGCCGCTGGCCCAGCGCACCACGTTGCCGCGACCATCGTCGCTGCTGACAGCATGAGTGGGCTGTATGCGTGCGAGCGCCGGGCGCAGCAGCAGCGCGGCCGGGACCGCCAGCAGTGGTACGGCCAGGAACACCCAACGCCAGCCGAGATGCTGCACGATCAGCCCGCTCAGCGCGGGACCGATCATCGACGGCACCACCCAGCCGGCGGAGAACGCGGCGAACACCTTCGGGCGCAGGTGTTCGGGATAGCTGCGGCCAACCATCACGTACAGCGAGACCGAGATCGCGCCTGCGCCCAGGCCCTGTAGCAGGCGCCCGGCCACCAGCATGCCCATGCGCATGGCGAAGCCGGCCAGCAGCAGGCCCAGCACGAAGCAGCCCAGGCCATACCACAGCGGCCGAGCTGGTCCCTGGCGGTCGGCCCAGCGTCCGGCCAGGGTCATGCCGATGACACTGGTGGCCAGGGTGCCGCCAAAGGCCAGCGCATACAGGCGCAGGCCATCCAGCGCCTCGGCCACGGTCGGCATGGCGGCCGCCACCGCCAGGGCCTCGAAGGCATGCAGCGCCACCAGTGCCACCATGCCGATGGTGGTGGCGCGATAGCGGGGAGACAGGATCGACGTATCAGCCGGCGCACGGGCGTCGGCGGGCGAAAGAGTGGGGGACATACGAGTCAGATGCGGGCCGCGCTTGTCAACTGGCGGCGAAGATAGCAGCATGCCACCTCAACTGTAGTTTAGGTCAAGCAATGGTTTCCCAGGAACTCAGCGTTGGCGAAGTCTCCCAGCGCAGTGGCGTGGCGGTTTCCGCGCTGCATTTCTACGAGCGCAAGGGGCTGATCAGCAGCCTGCGCACCTCGGGCAACCAGCGGCGCTACAGCCGTGACGTGCTGCGACGGTTGGCCGTGATCCGCGTCGCGCAACGGGTGGGCATGCCACTGGAAGCTGTCGGCCGTGCCTTCGAAAGCCTGCCCGAGGGCCGCGCGCCGACCAAGGCCGACTGGGCCAAGCTGTCCGCGCGCTGGCGCACCGAGCTGGAGGAGCGCATCCACATGCTGGAATTGCTGCGCGATGAACTGACCGGCTGCATCGGCTGCGGCTGCCTGTCGCTGCAGCGCTGCCGCCTGGCCAACCCCGAAGACGTCCTCGGCGAACGCGGCGACGGCCCGATGCGCTGGGAGTGATCCGCGAAAAGGGGACGGAGGGGATTATGTCGTTTGTGCATTAACGACTTAATCCCCTCCGTCCCCTTTTTTCTTACCAGACCGTGATCGTCTCGCCGCTCTGGATGCCTTCCACCGCGCGCTGGAAGGCCAGCGCCGCGCGCTGCGCGCTCACCGCTTCGAAGCCTGGGAAATAGGGGCCGTAAGCCGCCATCGATTCGATCAGCACGTTCGGGCTGACCACGTTGATGCGCAGGCCACGCGGCAGCAGCTCCAACGCGGCGGCACGCACGAAGCCTTCCAGCGCGGCATTCACCGAGGTGGCGTTGGCGCCATCGCGGATCGGCTGTGCGCTGACGATGCCGCTGGTCAGGGTGATCGAGCCGCCGGCGTTGAGGTGGTGCTGGGCGACCAGTGCCAGCCGCACCTGGCCCAGCAGCTTGTCCTGCAGGCCGAGGTTGAACTGCTCGAGTGTCATGTCCTTCAGCGGACCGAAGTGCAGCTTGCCAGCGGTGGAGATCACTGCATCGACCGGACCGGTGCGCGCGAAAAGTTCGGCGACGCTGGCGTCGTCTGTCAGGTCGACGCGCAGCTCACCGCTGTTGCGGCCGGCGGCGAGGATCTGATGCTGCTGGCCGAGCTGGTGGGCGACTGCCTGGCCGAGGGTGCCGCTGGCACCGACGAGGAGGATCTTCATGGCCGTTCCTTGCGAGAGGGGGAATGGGCGCAGTCTGCGCCTCACAGTGGGGTTAGGTAAGCGGCGTATGCTTCGCAGATTCCTAACTCTGGATTAGCAATGGATACCCTTCGCTGCATGCAGGCCTTCGTCGCCGTGGCCGAGTGCGGAAGCTTTGCAGGCGCCGCCGAACAGCTGCAGGTGTCGGCGGTGATGGTCGGCAAGTACATCCAGCAGCTGGAGGCGCACCTGGGGACCGCGCTGCTGCAGCGGAACACCCGCCGCCAGCGCCTGACCGAAGCCGGCAGCGCCTACCTGGCCGGGTGCCGGCAGGTGCTGGAGCAGGTGCAGCAGGCGGAGGCGGACGTGGCCGGACTGCAGGTACAACCCCGCGGGCTGCTGCGGGTCAGCGCGCCAACCACCTGGGGCAGCTGCGTGCTGGCGCCACAACTGGCCGGCCTGCTGCGCGCGCAGCCGCAGTTGAACATCGAGCTGGACCTGAGCAACCGCCGCGTAGACCTGATCGAGGATGGCTTCGACGTGGCGATCCGGGTCGGGCCGCTGCCATCGCAGGAGGTGGTGGCGCGGCCGCTGCCGCCGTATGCAATGAGCCTGTGTGCGGCACCGTCCTACCTGCGCCGGCGCGGCACGCCGCGCACGCCCGCGGATCTGCAGGGGCATGATTGCCTCAGCCACCTGGCCTGGCGCGGCGGCCATGGCTGGCAGCTGGCCAACGGTGAACAGGTGGATTGGGAGGCGCGCCTGACCTGCAATGATGGTGTTGCACTGCGCGAGGCCGCCGTCGCCGGGGCAGGGCTGGTGCTGCAACCGACCGCACTGCTGGCCGGCGAGATCGCGGCAGGGCGGTTGAAGCCCCTGCTGCGCGACTACCTGCCGGAACCGCGACCGATGCACCTGATCTACCTGCCGGATCGACGGCCGCGTCCGCGCCTGCAGTGCTTCGTCGATTTCGTCATGGCCACATTGGGGCAGTGAGCATCCACGCTATGCGTGGATGCTGGTAGGTGCCGACCGTTGGTCGGCACACATCGGGATCAATCATTCGCCGCCGACAATTCCTGCCCACGCACCTGCGCGGCGCGCAGCGCCTTATCCACCAGCGCCTCGAAACCACCGGCCTGGAAGCTCTCGATCGCGGCCTGGGTGGTGCCGTTGGGCGAGGTCACGCGGCGACGCAGTTCGGCCGGGCTTTCGCCGGCTTCATCGAGCATGCGCGAGGCACCCAGCAGGGTCTGCACCACCAGCGTGCGCGCCGCTTCTGCAGGCAGGCCCTGTGCGATACCCGCCGCTTCCATCGCTTCGGCCAGCAGGAAGACATAGGCTGGGCCACTGCCGGATACGGCGGTGACCGAATCCATCAGCGACTCGCTGTCGATCCACACCGTGCGCCCGGCGCTGGCCAGCACCTGTTCGGCGCGTGCGTGCTGCTGCGCATCCACCGACGCGGTGGCGTACAGGCCGGTCACGCCGGCGCCGAGCAGGGCCGGTGTGTTCGGCATCGCGCGCACCACCGGCAGGTTCCCGCCCAGCCAGCGTTCCAGCTGGGCGCTGGTGATGCCGGCGGCAAGGGACACCACCAGCGGCTGGTTCGCCTGCGCCAGCGCCTGCAGCGACTGGCACACATCGCGCAGCACCTGCGGCTTCACCGCCAGCAGCCAGGTGCGGCCGTGCGCGGCGGCATCGGCGGCGTTGTCGTGCACCTGCACGCCGAAGTCCGCCGCCAGTGACTCGCGCAGTGCTGCAGCCGGTTCGGCCACGTGGATGTGTGCGGCAGGCACGCCCTGGCGGATCAGGCCGGCGATCAGGCTGCGGGCCATGTTGCCGCCGCCGATGAAGGTGATGGAATCAGCTGCCATGGAAGTCTCCTTGGAAAATCAGGCCGGGCGCGGGCGGGCGCCGAACAGGGCGGTGCCGATGCGTACCAGGGTGGCACCCTCGGCGATGGCTTCGGCGTAGTCACTGCTCATGCCCATCGACAGCGTGTCGATCCGCGCGTGCTGGGCAGCCAGCGACTGGAAAAGTGTGCGCATGCGCACGAATGCATCCCGACGGCGCTCCGCTTCCGGCCACGGTGCGGGAATCGCCATCAGGCCACGCAGGCGCAGGCTGGGTTCGGCGGCAATCGCGGCGGCCAGTGCATCCACTTCTTCCGGTGCACAGCCATGCTTGCTGGATTCATCGTCGATGTTGACCTGGATCAGTACGTTCAGCGGGCCACGCGCGGCCGGGCGATGGCGTGCCAGCGCGGTCACCAGCTTGGAACGGTCCACGCTCTGCACCCAGTCGAAATGGCTGGCCACGGCATCGGCCTTGTTCGACTGCAGGTGGCCGATCAGGTGCCATTCCAGCGCCAGGTGCTGCAGCGCCTGCATCTTGGCCAGTGCTTCCTGCACGTAGTTCTCGCCGAAGGCGTGCTGGCCCTGTGCGGCCAGCGCGGCCACGGCCTCGGCCGGCTGGGTCTTGGACACCGCCAGCAGGCGTGGGTCGGGCCTGCCAGCGGCCTCGGCGGCGGCGTGCAGGTTGCTCAGGATCTGGGGCAGGGGAGTGGCCACGTAACGCGTTCCGTTGAATCAGGAGGCTATACTGCCGCCCGGGGAAAGATCCTTCCAGTCGAAGCCGTTATTGGGGAGTAGCCGCTCATGGATATCGCCGAGCTGTTGGCGTTTTCCGTAAAGAACAAAGCGTCCGACCTGCACCTGTCCGCAGGCCTGCCGCCGATGATCCGCGTGGACGGCGACGTGCGCCGGATCAACATCCCAGCCCTGGACCACAAGCAGGTCCACGCGCTGGTGTACGACATCATGTCCGACAAGCAGCGCCGCGATTACGAGGAATTCCTCGAAGTGGACTTCTCCTTCGAGATCCCGTCGCTGGCGCGCTTCCGTGTCAACGCGTTCAACCAGAACCGCGGTGCCGGTGCGGTGTTCCGTACCATTCCGTCCGAGGTGCTCACCCTCGAGGACCTGGCCTGCCCGCCGCTGTTCCGCGAAGTGATCCAGCAGCCGCAGGGCCTGATCCTGGTGACCGGTCCGACCGGTTCGGGCAAGTCGACCACGCTGGCGGCGATGATCGACTACATCAACAAAAACGAATACGGCCACATCCTCACTGTCGAGGATCCGATCGAATTCGTGCACACCTCGCAGAAGTGCCTGATCAACCAGCGCGAAGTGCACCGCGACACGCATGGCTTCAACGAAGCGCTGCGCTCGGCACTGCGTGAGGACCCGGACATCATCCTGGTCGGCGAACTTCGTGACCTGGAAACCATCCGCCTGGCACTGACCGCCGCGGAAACCGGCCACCTGGTGTTCGGCACTCTGCACACCAGCTCGGCGGCCAAGACCATCGACCGTATCATCGACGTGTTCCCGGCCGGCGAAAAGCCGATGGTGCGTTCGATGCTGTCCGAATCGCTGCGTGCGGTGATCTCGCAGGCGCTGCTGAAGAAGGTCGGTGGCGGGCGTACCGCTGCGTGGGAAATCATGGTCGGCACCCCGGCCATCCGCAACCTGATCCGCGAGGACAAGGTGGCGCAGATGTACTCGGCGATCCAGACCGGCCAGCAGTACGGCATGATGACCCTGGACCAGCACCTGCAGGACCTGGTCAAGCGCAGCCTGATCACCCGCAACCAGGCCCGCGACTACGCCAAGGACAAGCGCCTGTTCGAGTAAGGCGGGCAGCAACGGGGCGGCGGGCGCCAGTGCGCCGCCGTTCCCGCGCCGTTTCCGCCTCCGACCGTTTCCTGGTACATGCCCCATTGGGAGCCCGCCGTGAACACCACCGCGACCACCATCGATTTCACTTCGTTCCTCAAGCTGATGGCGCACCAGCGCGCCTCGGACCTGTTCATCACCGCCGGCATGCCGCCGGCGATGAAGGTCAACGGCAAGATCTCGCCGATCACGCAGACCCCGCTCACGCCGCAGCAGAGCCGCGACCTGGTCCTCAACGTGATGACCCCGGCGCAGCGCGAGGAATTCGAGAAGACCCACGAGTGCAACTTCGCCATCGGCCTGTCCGGCGTCGGCCGCTTCCGCGTCAGCTGCTTCTACCAGCGCAACCAGGTCGGCATGGTGCTGCGTCGCATCGAGACGCGCATTCCGACCGTGGAAGAGCTGAGCCTGCCGCCGATCATCAAGACGCTGGCGATGACCAAGCGCGGCATCATCCTGTTCGTCGGTGCCACCGGTACCGGTAAATCGACCTCGCTGGCGGCGATGATCGGTTACCGCAACCAGAACTCGACTGGCCACATCATCACCATTGAAGACCCGATCGAATTCGTGCACAAGCACGAGGGCTGCATCATCACCCAGCGCGAAGTCGGCATCGATACCGACAGCTGGGAAGCCGCGTTGAAGAACACCCTGCGCCAGGCGCCGGACGTGATCATGATCGGCGAGGTGCGTACCCGCGAAGGCATGGACCACGCCATCGCGTTTGCCGAAACCGGCCACCTGGTGCTGTGCACCCTGCATGCCAACAACGCCAACCAGGCGATGGACCGCATCGTCAACTTCTTCCCGGAAGACCGCCGCAACCAGCTGCTGATGGACCTGTCGCTGAACCTCAAGGGCGTGGTCGCGCAGCAGCTGGTGCCGTCGCCCGATGGCCGCTCGCGCAAGGTGGCGATGGAGATCCTGCTGGGCACGCCGCTGGTGCAGGACTACATCCGCGACGGCGAGATCCACAAGCTGAAGGAAGTGATGAAGGACTCGGTCCAGCTGGGCATGAAGACCTTCGACCAGAGCCTGTTCGAGCTGTACCAGGCGGGCGAGATCAGCTACGAGGACGCGCTGCGCTACGCCGATTCGCAGAACGAAGTGCGCCTGCGCATCAAGCTCAGCCAGGGCGGCGACGCCCGCACCCTGTCGCAGGGGCTGGATGGCGTGGAGATTTCCGAGATCCGGTGACCTGGGTGTTCCGTAGCGTCGAGCCTGCTCGACTGTTCTTGTCGAGTCGAGCAAGCTCGACGCTACGGGCGGGCGGCTGCGCGTATTGATGAATTCCAGTCATGACCAACTGCAACGCTGCGCATTCAATCGGTTGCCCTTGCAGGCGTATCGTCAGCGCTCCCCCTCTGGAGCACGACGATGCAGACACGTGAACTCGGCCGCAGTGGCCTGAAGGTCTCCGCCCTGGGCCTGGGCTGCATGGGCCTGAGCCATGGCTACGGCCAACCGGTGGAGCGCAGCCAGGGCATCGCCCTGCTGCAGGCCGCCGTCGAGCGTGGCGTGACCTTCTTCGACACCGCCGAAGTGTATGGCCCCTACACCAACGAAGACCTGCTCGGCGAGGCGCTGGCGCTGTACCGCGACAGGCTGGTGATCGCCACCAAGTTCGGCTTCAAGGATGCGCGCGTCGATACCGGGCTGGACAGCCGCCCCGAGAACATTCGCGCGGTGGCCGAGGCCAGCCTCAAGCGCCTGCGCACCGACCATATCGACCTGTTCTACCAGCACCGCGTCGACCCCAACGTGCCGATCGAGGATGTCGCTGGCACCGTTCGCGACCTGATCGCCGAGGGCAAGGTCGGCCACTTCGGCCTGTCCGAGGCCAGCGCCGCGACCGTTCGCCGTGCGCATGCGGTGCAGCCAGTGGCCGCCGTGCAGAGCGAGTACTCGCTGTGGTGGCGTGAGCCGGAGCGCGAACTGTTGCCGACGTTGCAGGAACTGGGTATCGGCTTCGTGCCGTTCAGCCCGCTGGGCCGTGGCTTCCTGACCGGCGCGATCAACGCCGATACCACCTTCGACGCCAACGACTTCCGCAACACCGTACCGCGTTTTGAAGTGGAGGCGCGTCGTGCCAACCAGGCGCTGGTTGACCGCATCAGCACGATCGCTGCCGCACGTGGCGCGACGCCGGCGCAGGTAGCGCTGGCCTGGCTGCTGGCGCAGGCACCGTGGATCGTGCCGATTCCGGGCACCACCAAGGTCCATCGCCTGGAAGAAAACCTGGGCGCGGCTGACCTGCAGCTGGCGCCGGAGGAACTGCAGCGCATCGCGCTGACGTTGGAGGAAATCTCCATCGTCGGCGAGCGCTACAACGCGCAGCGCGCCGCGCAGGCCAAGGGCTGACCGCCGGGCCACCCTGACTCTGGCGGGTGCGGACCGGGGTGGGTGCAAACTGAGGTGGGTGCGGACCGTTGGTCCGCACACCTCATCCAGCCATCGGCCCGCGCAACGCATCAAGCACCGTGCGCATCGCCACGGTGACGTGGCGGCGTGACGGGTAATACGCGTAGTAGCCATCGAAGTGCGGGCACCAATCGTCCAGCACCGACTGCAGCCGGCCATCGTCCAGCATCGGCTGCACCTGGTCTTCCGGCAGCCAGGCCAGCCCGCTGCCGGCCAGTGCAGCCGCGCGGGTCATGCCCATGGTGTTGAAGGTCCACTGACCGGTCACGCGCACGCTCAGTTCGTTGCCGTCCCGGCCGAAATCCCACGGCATCAGTCCGCCATGCGTAGGCAGGCGCAGGGTGATGCAGTTGTGGTTGGCCAGGTCGTGCGGATGCCGTGGCACCACATGCTGGCGGAAGTAGCTGGGCGCACCGACCACGCGCATGCGCAGCGGTGGGCTGACCGGTACCGCGATCATGTCGCGCGCCAGCCGTTCGCCGAGGCGGATACCGATGTCGTAGCGCTCGGCGACGATGTCGGCCAGGCCGTAGTCTGCAGCCAGTTCCACCTTCAGGTCCGGATACTGCTGCAGCAATGGCGCCAGCCGCGGCCAGGCGATGTATTCGGCGGCATGGCCGGTGGCATTGATGCGGATGGTGCCGGCCGGGCGTTCGCGGTACTCGGCCAGTGCGGCCAGTTCGTCCTCGATCTCGGCCAGGCGCGGGGCGAGGGTCTCGAGCAGGCGCGCACCGGCTTCGGTGGTGGACACGCTGCGGGTGGTGCGGGTCAGCAGGCGCACGCCGAGGCGCTCTTCCAGGCCGCGCATGGCATGGCTGAGCGCGGACTGGGACACGCCCAGCTGGGCGGCGGCCTTGGTGAAGCTGCCCTCGCGGGCAACGTGGACGAAGGCCTGCAGGTCGTTGAGGTTTTCGCGGGGCATGACGGGATGATACGGCCGGGCTGCGCCCGGCACTTGCCGAATCAACGTCAACGGCAACGTCAAAAGCTGGCTTCCCGTGGGAGGCGAGGTGGCTCAGGTCGCGGGGGACGGCGCAAGTCCCCCTCCGGGGCCCGGCCCAGCCGCTGGCGGCTGTGCGTTCGGGCGCTTGCGAAGCAGTGCTTCGCAAGCAAAGCGCCCTCACCCATGAAGCTCGGTCGCGCTTGCTCGTGTGCGCTGTCCTGCGCACACGGCAAGACCGGGGCTGGGCATCCTGCCCAACCCGCCCGAGGCATGCCTCGGGCCCATGCGGCTTACACCCCGCAACCTGAGCCGCCCCGCCTTCGACAATTTCCCGCTGCTGTTGGTGGGTGCCGACCGTTGGTCGGCACGGGATCCGGCCCCACGACGTGAGGGTGTGTCGATTTCAGGGACTGTGGTTCGTCGAATGAATGACTTCAACGGGAGCTGCACATGAGCACTGACACCAAGCCGAAAGGCCCGGCCTCGTATTTCCCCTCCATCGAGAAGACCTACGGGCAGCCGGTGGCGCACTGGTTCGGGCTGCTGGCCGGGAAGAAGGGCCTGAAACACATGGAACTGGTCAGCTTCCTGAAAAGTGAGCATGGGCTGGGCCATGGCCATGCCAATGCGCTGGTGGCGCACCATCTGGCCGGCAAGGGCTGAGCAGCGGCGGGCCGGAGATCGGGCGGGGCGCATTCAGCTGAACGATTTCATCTGCAACTGTCATGCAGATCGTGTCTAATACCGCTCCCCACCTGCTGTTCCCCACCCGTATGTCCCTTCCCGCCCATGGCTCTGCGCCGTGCGACGACGCTGACGGCCACCTGGTCACCGCTGGTCCGCTGACCCCGCCGCCCGACAGCGCCGGCACCACCGCCGACGAAAAAGCGCTTCGCCACTCGATTGCCGAGGACGTGCAGGGCATGGTGCTGGCTACGATGGTGGCCTCGCTGGGCCTGGCCATCTTCGCCAAGGGTGGGCTGATGATCGGCGGCATGGCCGGCATGGCCTTCCTGCTGCACTACTCGATGGGCTGGAACTTCGGCCTGGTGTTCGTGCTGGTCAATCTGCCGTTCTACTGGGTGGCGCTGCGGCGCATGGGCTGGGAATTCACCCTGAAGACCTTCGCCGCGGTCACCGCCTGTGGCGTGCTGACCGACCTGCTGCCGCGCTGGATCGACTTCTCGCACATCAACCCGTTGTATTCGGCGATCGTCGGTGGTGCGTTGTCCGGCCTGGGCATCCTGTTCTTCATCCGCCACCGCGCCAGCCTCGGCGGCATCGGTATCCTGGCGGTGTACCTGCAGCGCACCCGCGGCTGGAGCGCGGGCAAGGTGCAGATGTCCTACGACGCCTGCCTGATGGTGGCCGCGTTCTTCGTGCTGTCGCCGTCGAAGGTGCTGTACTCGGCGATCGGCGCGGTGGTGCTCAGCCTGGTGCTGATGTTCAACCACCGCCCGGGCCGTTACATGGGCGTGTGACGATTCGACGGTAGTGCCGGCCGCTGGCCGGCAACACCTGAGGCGTTCCGAGGTTGCCGGCCAGCGGCCGGCGCTACCGGGAGGCCTGCAACCACGGCGGCGACAGCGTCAGCAGCCGCGCATGCACCGGGCAGTCCTCGGCGTGCGCACCGGGCAGGTAGCCCAGGCTCATCAGGAATTCGCCGGTGATCTCGCCGCCGGTGAAGCGGAACGTCTTCTTGAACAGCTTCACCCAGTCGGCCTTGCTGCGCGGATGGTGCGCGTCCAGCCACGCCGCGAAGCTGCCGTGGCTGGCCCGCAGCTGCTGGATCACCTGTGCGTTGTGGATCGCCGCCAGCACCTTCAGCCGGTTGCGGATGATGCCCGCGTCCGACAGCAGGCGTTCGATGTCCTGCTCGGCATACGCCGCCACGCGGTCCACATCGAAGCCGTCATAGGCCGCGCGGAAGCCCTCGCGCTTCTTCAGGATGGTCTCCCAGCTCAGCCCGGCCTGGTTGATCTCCAGCACCAGCCGCTCGAACAGCTCGCGCTCGTCACGCTGCGGGAAGCCGTATTCGTTGGCGTGGTAGTAGTCGTGCACCGGATGGCCCGGGGCGATGAGGCAGTAACCGCTCATGGAGAAGACTCGTTGGATTCGGGTTCGGGATCGATGGCCACCGCGGGGCGCCCGCCGATGGACAGCATCGGCCAGCGCGGTGGCACAAGCATGAGTTCGCCGTCACGCAGGGCCTGGTTGATCGCCTCGGCCTGGCCGCTGACGGTGCCGAACAGCGAACCGGCGCGGCGCCACTGGGCATCCCTGCCACGTGCGTACAGCACGCAGTCCGGCCCGCGGTGGGTGTACAGCTCGCACAGCAGTACCTCGGCGTTGCCGTCGCCATCCAGGTCGCGATGCACGATCAGGCAGTCGCGCTCGCTCTGGGCGCACGATTCGCCATTGATCGCGCGGGTGGCCAGTGCCTGCCACCAATCGTCCGGTGGCGAGCTGGATCCCTTGGCCAGCTTCAGCGCGCGCTGCAGGGCGGCGACGTCCTGCAGACCCTTGTCGAGGCGCTGTCCATCGTCCCAGCGCGAGGTACGTGCCAGCGCGGCAGCGATCACCTGTGGCGCGTTGGCATCGGCGGTGATGGCCGGATCACGCTGCAGCTCGCGCAGCGCCTGCACGCCACGGCGCCCAAGATCGAAGCGCAGCACGTTGACGTCACTGCTGGTGATCGCTGGCGGGTCCGCACGCAGGCGCGCCAACTGGCTGGACAGGGTCAGCCGCACCGGGTCCAGCAGCGGCGAGTTGCCCAGCAATGCCAGTGCCAGCACCGCCCAACACATCCAGCGGTTGACCGGCTCCAGCGTCTGCAGCCAGCGGCCCTGCCGGCGCACTACCGCCAGCGCGTAGCCCAGTGCATAGCCGGCCACGGCCAACGCGATCAGCACCGCCCAGAAGCGGTCCAGGGTCCAGCCGTACTGCACCACGCGCAGGCCCAGTGCATACAGCGCCAGCACCGCATAGACCGGCAGCGCCAGCAGGCTGGCCTCGACCAGCCGGCGCAGCACGACGGGGTAGGGCGCGGTGTCGTCGCCCTGCTGGTAGACCGCATTGGTGAATGACACCAGCAGCAGCGACAGCACCAGCAGCAGACTGGCGGCCGAGCGGGTCTTCCACAGCGGTTCCAGCCCGGTCAGCGGCAGGCTCAGCACGAACAGCACGGCAATGAACGAGAGCAGCGGCAGCAGCCCGCGACAGATCGCGAACAGCACCTGGCGGGTGATCTGGATCGCGCGGTGCTGGGTGCGCCCGATCAGCACGCCGAACCCGGCCAGGCTGCCGGTGGCCAGCGCGATGAACGCGTCCTGCCGGAACAGGTCGCGGAAGACGGTCACGTCGAGCAGCTGGAACAGCGCCGCCCACAGCCACAACAGCAGCCAGGTCAGCCCGGTGAACAGCGCGGCGAGGGCCAGGGTCAAACCATTCTGCCAGGCGCGCTCGAACAGCTCCGGGTAGCTGGCACGCCAATGCCCGTGCTGCAGCTGGAACTGCCACCAGGGCAGGGCCACGAACACCGCCACGGCCATGCCCAGGGTCAGCGGGAACTGCAGCGCGCCCGATTCCAGTGCGGTCTCGCCGTTGAGGTTCCAGCCGGTCCAGGCGGCCAGCGCCAGCACCACCGCCGAGCCGAGCGCGGCCTGCAGCCACAGGCGGCGCTGGCCCAGCTCGACCAGGCTCAGCGCCACCGCGCTGGGAATGGCCAGCACCCAGGCGTACCAGCAGTAGCGCCAGCCGATATCGCGGAACGGCCACGCATCGGACAGCTCCTGCGCGGCATACAGCATCAGGCCCTGCAGCAGCGCGATCAGGACGATGGCGCTGCGTGCCGGCAGGGTCAGGGGCGATGAAGACTGCATCGATGACCTTCCATGGCAAAGCACCATCCTAGCCCATCGCGGTTCGGCGCCATCGCGCGACCATCCCGCCCCCAGCAGGTAGAATGGGCCCATGCCTGTTACGCCGACTTCCCTTGCCGATCACCTGCTCGTCGCGCTGCCGTCGCTGCTCGACGCGACATTCGCCCGCAGCGTCGCGCTGATCTGCCAGCACGACGAGAACGGGGCGATGGGCGTGCTGGTCAACCAGCCTTCCGAGTACACGCTGGGGGAAGTGCTTGCACAGATGGACATCACCACCGGTGATGGCGACCTGCAGGCGCGCATGGTGCTCAACGGCGGCCCGGTGCATCCCGAGCGCGGCTTCGTCATCCATGACGACGCACGCGCATGGGATTCCAGCCTGATCGTGGGTGAAGGCCTGTACCTGACCACCTCGCGCGACATCCTCGAAGCGATGGCACGTGGCGAAGGCCCGGCCAATGCCGTGGTCACGCTGGGCTGTGCGGGTTGGGGCGCAGGGCAGCTGGAAAGCGAGCTGTCCGAGAACAGCTGGCTGACCGTGCCGGCCGATGCCGAGCTGGTGTTCCAGCTGCCGCTGGAGCAGCGCTGGCAGGGTGCAGCCTCGCGTATCGGTGTGGACCTGTTCCGGCTGACCGACTACAGCGGCCATGTCTGAGCCCATCGCGCCCGCGCCGGATTCTGCTGCCCCGGCCATCCGCCGTGATGGCACCGTTCTGGGTTTCGATGTTGGCTCGCGGCGTATCGGCGTGGCCATCGGCAGTGCCTTCGCTGCGCATGCGCGCGCGGTGGCCGTGGTCGATGTGCACGGCAACGGCCCGGACTGGACCGCGATCGAACGCCTGCTCAAGGAATGGAAGCCCGACGGCCTGGTGGTCGGCGACCCGCTGACCCTGGACGGCCAGGACCAGCCCAACCGCAAGCGCGCGCAGGGCTTTGCCCGCCAGCTGCGGGAACGTTTCAAGCTGCCGGTGGTGATGATCGACGAGCGTTCCAGCTCGGTCGAGGCCGCCCGCCGCTTCGCCGTCGAGCGCGCCGAAGGGCGCAAGCGCCGCCGTGATGCGGCCGCCCTCGATGCCGTGGCCGCGGCGGTGATCATCGACCGTTGGCTGTCGTCGCCGGACGACGCCACCCCCATTCCCTGACTGCCCGACACCGCCATGACCGCCCAGCAACTCGATGCCTCCGGCCGCCTGCGCCACCTGCTGACCCTCGAAGGCCTTCCGCGCGACACCCTGCTGCAGCTGCTTGACCGGGCAGGGCAGATCCGCGACGCCGCGGTCGGTCGTGTCGGCAACAAGCGCCACGTGCTGGCCGGTTCGGCGGTGTGCACGCTGTTCTTCGAACCGTCCACACGCACCCGCAGCTCGTTCCAGCTGGCCGCGCAGCGCCTGGGCGCCGACGTACTGAACTTCGATGCATCGACCTCGTCCACGCGCAAGGGCGAAACCGCCTGCGACACGCTGCGCAACCTGGAGGCGATGGGCGTGCGCGGCTTCGTGGTGCGCCACCCCGATGATGGCGCCGTGGCCGCACTGGCCGAGGCAGCGGGTGAGGGCACTGCACTGATCAACGCCGGTGACGGGCGCAGCGCGCACCCGACCCAGGGCCTGCTGGACATGCTGACCCTGCGCCAGGCCAAGGGCCCGGATTTCTCGAAGATGAAAGTGGTGATCGTCGGCGACGTGAAGCACTCGCGCGTGGCCCGCACCGACCTGCATGCGCTGCGTACGCTTGGCGTGGGCGAGATCCGCGTGTGCGGCCCGCAGTCGCTGCTGCCGGACGACGAGACCCTGAAGGGCTGCGTGGTCGGCGATGATTTCGACGCGATGCTGGAAGGCGTCGACGCGCTGATGATGCTGCGCCTGCAGCGCGAGCGCATGGAAGAAGGCCTGGTGCCGTCGCTGGAGCAGTACCACGCGCAGTACGGCCTGACCAACGAACGCCTGGCCCGCGCCGGCAAGGATGCCGCGGTGCTGCATCCAGGCCCGATCAACCGCGGCGTGGAAGTGACCGACGAGGTGGCCGACGGCCCGCAGTCGTGGGTGCTGCGCCAGGTCGCCAACGGCGTCGCCGTGCGCATGGCCGTGCTGGAAACGCTGCTGGGCTGACCTGCCCTGGTGGGTGCCGACCGTTGGTCGGCACAAAAGGGATTCACCCTGAACTGTCTGGGTGGGTGCCGACCGTTGGTCGGCACAAATAGGATTCACCTTGAACTGTCTGGGTGGGTGCCGACCGTTGGTCGGCACAAATAGGATTCACCTTGAACTGTCTGGGTGGGTGCCGACCGTTGGTCGGCACAGAACCATCAGTCCCGTGAAGTGCCGGGCTCAGACATTGAATAGCTACGGGCCTACCTGGACTGATGGGGTTGCCCGATAGAAGAAGGCGGTCGGGAGGCACACGCTTGTACCCATGAACCGCGCACGCCTGAGGCTTGGCCGCCATTCCCGGATCGGGCAATCCTACATCCTGACGACCGTCACCCAGGGGCGTCGACGCTACTTCGACGATGCCACAGCGGCGCAGTTGGTGATGGACGTGGTCCGTCGCCTTGATACTGAAGGCCTGACGTACTCACTTGCCTATGTAGTCATGCCGGACCACATCCATTGGCTTGTGGAGCTCCGTGCGTTCTCGCTGGACTACATCATGCAACGATTCAAATCGAGCAGTGAATTGCGGATCAACCGCATGCTGGGCAGGACAGGACCATTCTGGCAATCGAGCTATCACGATCATGCCATTCGTTCTGAAGAATCACTGTTTCGCCATGCGATGTACATCGTCGCCAACCCGGTCAGGGCGAACTTGGTGAGCTGCGTGGGAGAGTATCCGTATGCCTGGTGCCGATGGGAGATCGATGGGAGGTACCAAGCAATGGATTACCCCGAGGCGGAGAGATAGTGCCGACCAACGGTCGGCACCCACCAATACCCAAGCCGACCAACGGTCGGCACCCACCAATACCCAAGCCGAGCAACGGTAGGCATCCACCAATACCCAAGCCGAGCAACGGGTAGGCATCCACCAACAGTTGTTTCCCAGCAGAAACTGCGGTTCAGCGCTTCTGCGCGAACAGCCACGCCCACATGGCCGGGTCGGCGTAGGTAGCGTCCCAGGCATTGTGATTGCCTTCCGGGTACTCGGTGTAGCGCACATCGCGTGCGTTGGCGCTCTGGAATGCGGCATGCAGCCTGCGGTCGTCATCCGGAGGCACCACGTCGTCCAGCGCGCCGTGGAAGATCCAGACCGGCGTGTGCTGCAGGCGCTGCGCGATCACGGCATACGGATCGGTTTCCTGGGCGACCTGCTCGACGAACAGGGTCGGGCGCTTTGCGCGTGGTGCCAGCACGGCACCGCACACGGGGACGATCGCGGCAAAGCGGCGCGGGTCATCCAGGGCGATGTTCCAGCTGCCGTAGCCGCCCATCGACATGCCGGTCAGGTACTGCCGTGCCGGGTCGGCGCCGAACTCGGTGATCGTCGCGTCCAGCGCGGCAACGGCCGCACGGTTGTTGCGGCCGCTCCATTCCTCATGGCCCGGTACCTGTGGAAACACCACCAGGGCAGGGAAGTCGGGATGCTCGCGCAGATAAGGCCCCAGCCCGGCGTGGGTCTGCTTGATGCCATCGGCGCCGCGCTCGCCCGAACCGTGCAGGAACAGGATGACCGGGACGTTGGAGGTTGCGGGCGTCTGCCCACCAGGGCTGCGGGCCTGCAGGCCCGCGGGAATGAACACCTGGTAGTAAGCCGTGTGCCCGTCCACCTTCACCGCACGTGCTTCGAAGCGGCCACGCGCGCTGTCCGGCAGCGAAGTGCAACCGCTCATCATCAGAAGGGCCAGCAATGGCAGCCAGCGCGACAGCAAACGGACCATGGGGTTTTCCGAAGCGGCGAGAACGCCTGCATCGTAGTCCGCCAACGTCGGCCCGGCATCATGCGCCGCGTCACTGCGGGCGCGGGAAGCTGGCGATGATGTCCAGCTGCTCCTGTGCCTCGGCATTGCCTTCGGCGGCCGCAGCCTGCACCTGCGCCATATCCGGGTGCAGCACCACCAGCAGCGGGTTCTCGCAGACCGGGCAGTCGTACTCGGTGGCGTCCTCGTCCAGCTCCATCTCCATGGCACGCGAGCTGCCCTTCCATTCGCAGGCCGGGCAGGTGTGCTGCTGGTCGCGCCAGCCGGGCTGGAAGTAGTTTTCTATCGTTGTTGCCATGGGTGTTCCCGTTGAGTGGGGTCCGAGCCCGCTTGGCGGGGCCCGATCCTTGATGCGGTCAGTGCAGCAGCACCAGGGTGGCCAGGCCGAGGAAGGTGAAGAAGCCCATCGAATCGGTCACGGCGGTCAGGAAGATGCCGCTGGCCAGCGCCGGGTCGAAGCCGAAGCGTTTCAGGGTCAGTGGCACCAGCACGCCGGCCAACGCGGCGAACAGCAGGTTGCAGGTCAGCGCGATGGCGATCACCGCCGACAACCCGGGCGAGTGGAACCAAGCGAGTACGATCAGGCCCAGCACCGAACCCAGCATCACGCCGTTCAACAAGGCGACCCGCACTTCCTTCCACAGCAGCGTGCGCGCGTTGGAGGCGCCCACCTGGCCCAACGCCAGGCCACGCACCATCAGCGCCAGCACCTGGGTGCCGGCGTTGCCTCCGAGGCCCGCAACGATCGGCATCAGCACCGCCAGCGCCACCAGCTTGTCGATGGTGCCCTCGAAGTGGCCGACCACGCTGGACGCCAGGAATGCCGTGCACAGATTGACCGACAGCCACATCAGGCGGCGGCGCATGGCGCGCCAGACCGGGCTGAACAGATCCTCGTCCTCGTCCAGGCCGGCGGCGCCAAGCGCCTGGTGCTCGGCCTGTCCACGGATGATGTCGACCACGTCATCGATGGTGATGCGGCCGACCAGGATGTTGTTGTCGTCCACCACCGGCGCGGAGATCCAGTCATGGTCGGAGAACTGGCGGGCGACCTCCTGGTCGCTTTCGCCGACATCGATCGCCGGTTGCTCGTCGTCGATCAGGCGGTTGATCGGGGTGGTGTCCTCGTGGGTCACCAGTGCCGCCAGCGACACCCGGCCGAGGTATTGATGGCGACGGCTGACCACGAACAGATGATCGGTGTGGTCGGGCAGTTCGCCACGCAGGCGCAGGTAGCGCAGCACCACGTCAACGTTGACGTCGGCGCGCACGGTCACCACGTCCGGGTTCATCAGGCGGCCGGCGCTGTCCTCGGGGTAGGACAGCACCTGCTCCAAGCGCTCGCGGTTCTCGCGGTCCATCGACTTGAGGACTTCGTCGATGACCGTGTCCGGCAGATCTTCGACCAGGTCGGCCAGATCGTCGATGTCCAGGTCTTCGACCGCGGCGATGATCTCGTCCGGGTCCATGTCGGCGAGCAGGCTCTCGCGCACGTCGTCGCCGACGTGGACCAGCACCTCACCGTCATCTTCCGGATCGACCAGGCCCCAGACCACCTCGCGCTTGCCCGGCGGCAGCGATTCGAGCAGGTTGCCGATCTCGGCCGGGGCCAGGGTGTTGACCAGGCGGCGCACCGGGCCCAGCCGACCGCTGTCCAGTGCGTCGGACAGCATCCGCAGTTGGCGCGCAGTCTTGTCGTGGCGTACAGCTTCAGCCATCGCAGCTCCCGCGGGATAAGAAAAGCCGCGATCCCGGCAAGGATGCGGCAACAGGGGTGTTCAGCGCGTCATTATCGCAAGGGGATGTTTCAACGCATAGCCGCCGGGCGGTGGTAGTGCCGGCCGCTGGCCGGCAAGCGGCCCCATCGAAGGCCATGAGGTTGCCGGCCAGCGGCCGGCACTACCCTTGGCGCTCAGGGCGTATCCGCCACCAGCGCCAGCCAGCGCTCGATCGCGCGGCGGTCGCGTGCGGCCAGCAGCTTCGGTGCGCGCGCGCGCAGCGCGGCCAGGTCGGCCTCGCGGATCGCGCGGCGCACCTCCAGCAGTGTGCCGGGGTGCAGGCTGAATTCGCTCAGGCCCAGCGCCAGCAGCAGCGGAGTCATCCGTGCATCACCGGCCATCTCACCGCAGACCGCCACCGGAATGCGATGCCGCGCGCCGGTCTCGATCACCATCTGCAGCAACCGCAGCACGGCCGGATGCAGCGGCGAATACAGCTCGCCCAGTGCCTCGTTGTTGCGGTCGGCGGCCAGCAGGTACTGCACCAGGTCGTTGGTGCCGATCGACAGGAAGTCGACCAGGTCGATGAAGCTCTCCAGCGCCAACGCCGCAGCGGGCACCTCGATCATCGCCCCCAGCGGCACATGGTCGGACACCATGTGGCCTTCGCTGCGCAGCTGTTCGGTCAGCTTGAGCATGCGCCGGCGCACCGCCAGCAGTTCCTCGCGGGTGCTGACCATCGGCACCAGCACGCGCAGCTTGCCGTAGGCCGAGGCGCGCAGGATCGCGCGCAGCTGGGTGTCGGCCACCTTGGGCCGTGCCAGCGACAGGCGTACGCCGCGCAGTCCCAGGGCCGGGTTTTCTTCGTTGCTCAGGGTCAGGCCGGTGCGGTCGGCCTTGTCCGCGCCCAGATCGAGCGTGCGGATGGTGACCGGTCGCCCGCTCATGCCCAACGCGGCATCGCGGTAGGTCTGGAACTGTTCTTCTTCGTCCGGCAGCTCGTTGCGCTGCAGGAACAGGAATTCGGTGCGGTACAGGCCCAGCCCCTGCGCGCCCAGCGCATGCGCCTGGGTGACGTCCTCCAGCGATTCGGCATTGGCCAGCAGGGCGATGTCGACCTGGTCGCGGGTACGGCTGGGTTTGCTGCGCAGGCGGCCGAGCTCGCGCTGCTCGCGCGCATGTTCTTTCAGGCGCGCGCGGTAGTCGCGCAGGTTGTCGGCCTGCGGGTTGGCGGTGATGCTGCCGTCGGCGCCATCGATGATCAGCACGTCGCCATCGGCGATGCGGCTGAGTAGCTGCGGCACGTTGACGATCAAGGGCAGGTGCAGGCTGCGCGCCAGGATCGCACTGTGCGACAGCGCGCTGCCGGCGGCGGTGACGATGCCGACCACGCCCTGCGCCTGCAACTGGGCAAGCTCGGAGGGCGCGATGTTGTCGCAGACCAGGATTTCACCGGCCAGGCCTTTCATCACCGGCGGGCGTTCGGGCTGCAGGAAGGCGTGGATGCGGCCGATCACATGGTCGAGGTCGTCCATGCGGCTCTTCAGATAGGCATCGTCCATGCCATCGAAGACCTTGGCCAAGCGGTCACGCTGCAGGCGCAGCGCATAGCCGGCGCTGTACGGGCCGCTGCGGATCAGCTCGTCCAGCCCGAACAACAGCTCGGGGTCGTCCAGCAGCAGGGCATGCAGGTCGAGGAACTCGCCCACCTCCTGGTTCAGGGCGCCATGCAGGCGCTGCCGCAGTTCGTGCATTTCGGTGCGCGCGGCATCCACCGCGCGGTGCAGGCGGGCCAGCTCGGCCTCGACCTGATGGGCGGCGACGCGCTGCTCGGCCACTTCCAGCGCATGTGGCAGGCGCACCCGCGCCCGGCCCATCGCCGCGCCACGGGCAGCACCGTGCCCGGCCAGCAGCTGTACCGGCCGCTGGCCGGAAGGGACCTGGCCGGCGCGCGCGCGTGGCACGCTCAGCTGTCCTCGTCGAAGCGGCGTTCGAACAGGCCGACCACCGCTTCCATCGCGGCGGCTTCGTCCTCGCCGTTGATGCGCACCGTGACCGGGGTGCCCTGGCCGGCGGCCAGCAGCATCACGCCCATGATGCTCTTGGCGTTGATCTCACGGCCCTTGGCGGCCATGGTCACGTTGCAGCGGAACGGCGCCAGGGTCTGCACCAGCTTGGCGGTGGCCCGGGCGTGCAGGCCCAGGCGGTTGCTCACGGTGAGTTCTCGTTCAAGCATCGTCGACTATCGCTCCATTACGGGTACCCGCCGCGGCTGTGGCGGGCAGTTGATCCAGTCCCTGTTCCGGATAATTCATCACCCGCAGCAACATCGGCAGGCTCAGCGCCGACACCCGGCGAACCGGGGTCCCCAGCCGGGCCAGCTGCCCGGCAAGGTTGGCGGGGCTGGCGCCGTACAGGTCGGTCAGGATCAGCACGCCTTCACCATTGTCGACCCGCCGCAGAGCGGCTGAGGCGAGCGGGAGCAGGGCGTCCAGGTCTGCGTCGAACGGTACTTCGAAAGCTTCGGTTTTCAGCGGCAATTGCCGCAGGAGCCGGGTCGCCACGTCTAGCAGGGCGGTCCCGACCCCGGGATGTGTTACGAGGAGAATGCCACAGGTCATTACTGCACGTTAACAGGTCAAGGTGAATTGGCGATAGCAGCAGATGAGGGGCACTGTGTCCCGTATTCAGTGTTGCTCGGGTCGGAGCCCATTTCCGTTGGAAAAGGATCCGACCCCATCCGTTTTTCGATGCCTGACCGGGATTCATCCACGCATGGCGTGGATCTACTGTGTCGACCAAGGTCGACACCCACCAACAGCACACCGCCTCGCCATCCCAGGGAATGCCGCTTTTGCTTTTGCTGTTGCCGGCCAGCGGCCGGCACTACCCGCGGGTGCCGGGCGCAGCCCGGCCGCACCCCTCAATCCTGTTCGCGGTGGTAGGTCGCCACGTCTTCCCAGCCCATCTCGCGGGCATGCCGGGCCAGGCGCTCGGCCAGGAACACCGAACGGTGCTTGCCGCCGGTGCAGCCGAAGGCCACGGTCACATAGCTGCGGGTGCCATCCCCCAGCTTCGGCAGCCAGGTATCGAGGAAATCCATCAGCTGGGTCAGGTAGCGCTGCACGTCCGGCTGCGCTTCCAGGTAGTCGCGCACGCCCGGTTCGCGGCCACTCAGCGCACGCAGATCCGGGTCCCAGTGTGGATTGGGCAGCACCCGCGCATCGAACACGAAGTCAGCCTCGGCCGGCACGCCGCGCTTGTAGGCGAACGATTCGAACAGCAACGACAGGCCGGTGGCATGGTCCATCGTGAACTCGGTGATGATCCGCCGCCGCAGCTGATGCACGTTGAGATTGCTGGTATCGATCACCGCATCGGCCTCGCGGCGCAGCGGTGCGGTCAATTCACGCTCACGCGCGATCGCTTCGGGCAGCGACAGGCCCAGCTGGCTCAGTGGATGGCGGCGGCGGGTGTCGGCGTAGCGTTTGAGCACGGCCTCGTCGCTGGCCTCGAAGAACAGCACCTTCACTTCCACGCCGGCATCGGTGGCCAGCTGCCGCCAGTCGCCCAGCTGGCTCAGGTCGGCCTGGCCGCGCACGTCGATGCCTACGGCAAGGCGGCGTGGTGCGCTGCCGTCGTGGTTGGCCAGCAGGCTGCGCACGAAGTCGGGCAGCAGATTGATCGGCAGGTTGTCCGAGCAGTAGTAGTCCTGGTCCTCGAAGGTCTTCAGGGCGACGGATTTACCCGAGCCGGACAGGCCGCTGACGATGATCAGGGTCGGGGCGGAGGGGGTGACGGTGCTCATGGACAGGCTCTTCGAAGGACAGGGGAATCAGGGTGTTCGCCGTTCCAGCAGGTTGCTGTGGCGGGCGATGAACATGGCTGCCGGGTCGATGCCCTTGGTGCGCAGGATGTGCAGGCGGGTCGCGGCCTCGGTCAGCACGGCCAGGTTGCGGCCGGGCATCACCGGCAGGGTGATCAGCGGTACATCCAGGTCCAGCACATGGCGGGTGCCCGAGTCGCCGGTCAGGCGCTCGTAGCCATGCGGGGTGGGTTCGGTCATCGGCTTGGTCAGGTGGACGATCAGCCGAAGGTACTTGTTCTTCTTTACAGCCGTGTCGCCGAACATCTCGCGCACGTTCAGCACGCCCAGGCCGCGCACTTCCAGCAGGTCCTGCAGCAGTTCGGGGCAGGTGCCATCGAGCACGTCGGGCGCGATCTGGGTGAATTCGGGCGCATCATCGGCGACCAGGCGGTGGCCGCGGCTGAGCAGCTCCAGCGCCAGTTCGCTCTTGCCCGATCCGGCCTCGCCGGTGATCAGCACGCCGATGGAATAGATCTCCATGAACACGCCATGCAGGATGACCCGCGGCGCCAGCGTGCGGGCCAGGTGGTAGGACAGATGGTTGAGCAGTTCGTGGCCGCGCTTGGGTGACAGCCACAGCGGCGTGCCGGATTCATCCGCGGCGGCGCGCAGGTCTTCCGGGCAGGCCTGGTTGCGGGTCAGCACCAGCGCCAGCGGGTGCGACTGCATGATCTTTTCGATGGTCTCCCAACGCTGGCGTGGTTCCAGCGCATCCAGCCAGGACAGCTCTTCGGTGCCCAGGATCTGCACCTTGTTGGGGTAGATCGCATTGAGATAACCAGCCAGCGATGGACGCCGCGAGACCGTGTTGCCGGCCTCCAGCTCGCGCTTCTCGCCGGACTTGCCGGCAGCCCAGCGCAGCCCCAGCCGCTCGCGCTGCTGTTCGAACAGTTCACGGGCGGTGATGCTGGTATTCATGCGGCACTCGCAGGTGGGGTCATGTCCAGCGCCTCGCGCAGCGCCCGGGCATCGCCCGCTTCGCGCAGGGCCTGGCGGATGTCGGGCGCCGAAAACAGCTCGGCCAGCTCGGACAGCAGCATCAGGTGCTGGTGGGTGTAGTGGGCGGGGACGGCCATGGCGAACACCAGGTCCACCGGCTCGTCGCCACCGAAGTCGACCGGGGTGGCCAACCGCAGCAGGGCGCCGCGGGGGCGGTCCAGGGTTGGCGCGCGGCCGTGGGGAATGGCGATGCCGTGACCGATCGCGGTGCTGCCCAGCGCTTCGCGCTGACACAGGTTCAGATAGATCTGTTCGGCGTTGGCCTGGCGGCAGGCCAGCAACCCGGCGGCGGCCTGCAGGACGCTGTCGCGGTCGGTGGCCGTGCAGAGCTGGGTCTGCACGGCCGCCAGGAGGTCAGTCAGGGGCATGTCTGCGGGGAACGGTGGCGATCAGCCACCATTGTCGCCCACCGGCAGCGGTGCGTGCTGCTGTTTTTTCTCCTTGTGCTTGATCACCAGACGGTCAAGCTTGTCCGCAAGCAGGTCGATCGCGGCATACATGGTCTGGGCATTGGCCTCGGCGTGCAGGGTCTGGCCGGGAATGTTGAGGCTGGCGTCGACGTGGTGTTCGGTCTTCTGCAGCTTGAGGGTCACCCGCGCTTCGCAGTGCTGGTCGAAGTGTTTGCCGATCCGGGCCAGCTTCTCCTCTACATAGGACTGCAGGGCCGGGGTGACTTCGACATCTTTGCCAAACGTTTCGATGCGCATCGGGTTTCTCCTGTGTTCGGATGTGCCAATGAACCTCTCCGCCGGGCGCGGCGGCGCGTCAAGCGATTCTGACCCTTTCGTGCGAGGCGGAAATGTTCATGGCTTCACGATACTTCGCCACGGTGCGTCGCGCTACTGGAATTCCCGACGATTTGAGCAGGTCAGCCAGCTTGGCGTCAGAAAGCGGCTTGCGTGGGTTCTCGTCGTCGATCAGGCGCCGGATCATCGCCTGGATGGCCGTGCTGGACGCCTCGCCACCGCCCTCGGTATCGATGCCCGAGGCGAAGAAGGCGCGCAGCGGCAGGGTGCCGCGCGGGGTACGCACGTGCTTGCGGGCGATCGCGCGCGAGACCGTGGATTCGTGCAGGCCGAGCTCGGTGGCGATCTCGCGCAGGGTCAGTGGACGCAGCGCCTGCTCGCCGAATTCGAGGAAGCCGGCCTGCTGCAGGATCAGGCTGCGTACCACCCGCAGCAGGGTTTCGCCACGCTGCTGCAGCCCTTTCAGCAGCCAGCGCGCTTCCTGCAGCTGGGCACGCAGGTAGCCGGCATCGGCGTCGCCACAACGTCGGATCAGCTGTTCGTAGCCGCGGTGGATCACCACCTTCGGCCCGGCATGCGCGGCCAGCGCTGCGCGCCATACGCCGTTCTGCCGCCACACCACCACATCCGGCACCACGTAGGTGTCCTGCGACAGCGGTGCGATCTGCGTGCCCGGGCGCGGGTCCAGCGAGCGCAGCAGGGTGACTGCCGTCTCGACCTCGTCCAGGGGCTGTTTCAGTTCATGGGCCAGCCCGGCGACGCCGCTGCGCGGCAGCCGTTCCAGCGGGCCTGCGGCAATCTGTCGCGCCAGCACCAGGCCGGGCGTGTCACCGGCCAGCACATCCAGCTGCAGCAGCAGGCATTCGCCCAGCGTGCGTGCAGCCACACCGACCGGATCGAAACGCTGGATGCGAT
Source organism: Stenotrophomonas sp. 96582_Sma (assembly GCF_056480905.1). Classification (NCBI taxonomy): domain Bacteria; kingdom Pseudomonadati; phylum Pseudomonadota; class Gammaproteobacteria; order Lysobacterales; family Lysobacteraceae; genus Stenotrophomonas; species Stenotrophomonas sp. 96582_Sma. The sequence goes on from NZ_CM151122.1 coordinate 1,026,487, forward strand.
GCAGCACGGCGAGGATCTCGTCCTCGTCGGCGTGGATCGCCGGCAACAGGGTTTCGGCGATGCCGGCCAGCGGCTCGCGCAGGTAACCGTCGTCGTCCAGCGCATCGATCAGTGCGGCACCGATACTGCGATCACGCGAGGACAGATGCGACAGATGCAGCTGCCACAGCAGATGGTCGGCCAGTGTTTCGGTTTCGGCTACGCGCTCGGCGGCGCTGCCGGTGTCGTCGTCATCGTCGAAGCTGCCGCCGCTGCCGGCCGCGCTCCAGTCCAGTTCGGCCGGTGCCCAGTCGTCACCAGCATCGGTACGTTCTGCGGGGGCGTCACCGTCGTTGCCATCGCTGCCTTCGTTGCCGGCGCTGCTGCTGTCACTGCTGTCGGCCCAGTCCAGCAGCGGATTGCTTTCCACCGCCTGGGCGATCTCCAGCTCCAGCTCGGTGGTGGACATCTGCAGCAGCTTGATCGCCTGCTGCAACTGGGGCGTGAGCACCAGCTGCTGTCCCATCGATGTCTGCAGCCGAGTCTTCATGCCTGTGCCGAAGGGAAGGAGAGGAACCCGGCGACTGCTTCACAGCTTGAAGGAATCCCCGAGGTAGACGCGACGTACATCGGCGTTGTCCAGGATCGCTTCCGGCGAACCCTGGGCCAGCACGCTGCCCTCGGCGAGGATATACGCGCGGTCGCAGATACCCAAGGTCTCGCGCACGTTGTGGTCGGTGATCAGCACACCGATGCCACGCTGCTTGAGATGGGTGACGATGCGCTGGATCTCGCCGACGGAAATCGGGTCGACGCCGGCGAACGGTTCGTCGAGCAGGATCAGGCGCGGCTGCGCGGCCAGGGCACGGGCGATCTCGCAGCGGCGACGTTCGCCACCGGACAGGCTGGCGCCGAGCTGGTCGGCGACGTGGCCCAGCTGCAGTTCGTCGAGCAGGCTGTTCAATTCACGCTCGCGGCCAGCCGAATCCAGGCCCTCGCGCAGCTCCAGCACCAGGCGGATGTTGTCGGCCACGGTCAGCTTGCGGAACACCGACGGCTCCTGCGGCAGGTAACCCACGCCCTGCTTGGCCCGGGTATACATCGGGTCGCCGGTGATGTCCTTGCCGTCGAGCACGATGCTGCCAGCATCGGCGGCAACCAGGCCGACGATCATGTAGAAGCAGGTGGTCTTGCCGGCGCCGTTGGGGCCGAGCAGGCCGACCACTTCACCGGCGTCGAGGGTCAGCCCGAAGTCCTTGACGACTTCGCGTTGCTTGTACTTCTTGCGCAGGCCCTTGGCGACGAGCATTACTTCCTGCTCCCGGCCGGCTGTGCCGGCGTGGTGGCCTTGGGCTGTGCCGCAGGTGCGGCCGGGGTCTTGTTCTTCGGCGGGATGACGGTGCGCACGCGGCTGCCGTCACCACCGGAGTTCATTTCGCCGGTGCGGGTGTTGTAGATCATGCGCTGGCCGGCATTGGTGCCGCGCGCGCTGGTGACCTTGTAGTTGCCGGTCAGGGTGATGATCTCGGTCTTGATGTCGTAGTCGATGCGATCGGCCAGCGCGTCCATCCAGGTGCCATCATCGAGCTGCTGCTTCATCTTGGCCTGCTTGCCGGTGAACACCACACGCACCGCTTCGCCGTCCTTGAGGTAGATCTCGGCCTCGGACGAGCGCAGGTCCAGCGTGCCCTGGGTGATGATCACGCCCTGCGACAGCACGGTCTTGCCGTCGCCGGTGAGCATGCCCGACTGGGCGCCGGAATCGATGTGCATGTCTTCGTTGCGGTCGGTGGACTTGGCGAAGGCGGCGCTGGGGACAAGAAGACCAAGCGCGAGTACGGCGGCAAAGGGAATCTTCATCGGGGTCCGTTCTACCGGTGGGGGCCTCCCGGGTGGACCGGGGGCGGGCGGGTGGGGCTGCCGGCCTTGCGCCTGTCCGGAGACGTCGCAGGCTGGCGGCGGAATCAGCGTTTGGGCGTGTAGCGGCCCTTGGACTGGCTGAGGAAATGATACGTGTTGTTCTTCGAATCCACTTCGAAGCCGACGCCGGACTGTTCCATGCCCGGGCGGGTCATGGTCACCAGGGCGTCGGTGCGGGCGCGGTTTTCCTTCGGGAACACGTCCAGATGATCGGTGCGGAAGGTGGTCGGCACCGTGCCCGGGCCGACCGGGCTGTCGCCGGCGACATTGCCGCGCAGCTTCATCTCGTCGCCCTTGGCGCTGAGCCAGCCGGTTTCGGCACGCAGGGTCCAGTGCCTGCCATCCTTGTCCGGCATCTCGAACAACGGCGTGGCGATGTTGATGGTCTGGTCACCGCGCTGGCGTTCCAGCAACGGCGCACGCAGCGTGGTCGATTCCTTGCCTTGCTCATCCAGGGCGACGATCTGGAAGTCGTGCAGGATGTAATCCACGCCCACTTCCTGGCCGCCACTGGCTGGCCCCTTGTCGCGGTTGCGCAGCGCCGCCCAGCTGCTCAGCAGGGCGGCCAGCAGCAGGCCGATGCCGAGCAGGGTGCGCCAGTTCACGGTCGGCAGGTTCATGCGCCGAACCTCGCCAGCACCGCATCCACATGCCCCTGCGCGGCCAGCAGGATGTCGCACAGCTCGCGCGCGGCGCCACGCCCGCCATCGGCACGGGTCTGCCAGTGCACGCGCTCGGCGATCCACGGATGGGCGTTGGCCGGCGCCACGGCCAGGCCGACCGCGCCCAGCGGCGCCAGGTCCGGCAGGTCATCGCCCATGAAGGCCACCTGTTCCAGGCCGATGCCATGCTGCGCGCACAGCGCCTGCACGCTGGCCAGCTTGTCGCCCACGGCGATCTGGGTGTCGATGCCGAGGTCGGCGCCGCGCTTGAGCGCGGACTGGCTGTTGCGCGCGGTGATCAGCACGGGGTGGATGCCGTGCTGCTGCAGCAGTTTCAGGCCCAGGCCATCCTGCACGAAGTATGCCTTGCTCTCGTTGCCGTCCTTGTCGTAGTACAGCCGACCGTCGGTGAGGGTGCCGTCCACGTCGAAGCAGGCCAGGCGGATACGGGCCGCGGCGGCATGCAGGTGGGCAGGGAAGGCGGGCAGGGGGGACCAGGGCATCAGGGCGGCAGGCTCGGTGGGTTCGGGTGGGGCAGTACAGACTGAATGGGGTCTACGGACTGTCGGTTAAACCACCCGGGCCCGCAACAGGTCATGAATGTTCAGGGCGCCGACCGCACGGCCCTGGTCATCGACCACGATCAGGCCGGTGATCTTGTGGGTCTCCATCAGCCGGGCCGCCTCCACCGCCAGCTGGTCGGCGCCGATGGTGCGTGGGTTGCGCGTCATCACATCGGCGATCTTGGCGGTGCGCACGTCCAGCGCGCTGTCCAGCGCGCGGCGCAGGTCGCCGTCGGTGAACAGGCCGATCAGCACGCCGCCGGCATCGACCACGGCGGTCATGCCCAGCCGTTTGCGGCTCATCTCCATCAGCGCTTCACTGAGACTGGCGTCGGCGCCCACGCTGGGCAGGTCGTCGCCGGTGTGCATCACGTCGGTGATGTGCAGCAGCAGGCGGCGGCCGAGGCTGCCGGCCGGGTGTGAACGGGCGAAATCGTCGGCGGTGAAGCCGCGTGCGTCGAGCAGGGCCACGGCCAGCGCGTCGCCCATCGCCAGCGAGGCGGTGGTGCTGGAGGTCGGCGCCAGCGCCAGCGGACAGGCCTCGGCCGGCACGCTCACGTCCAGGTGGATGTCGGCGGCGGTGGCCAGGCTGGACTGTGGGCGCCCGGTCATGGAAATCAGCACGTTGCCCTGGCGCTTGAGCACCGGCAGCAGCATCAGCACTTCGTCCGACTCGCCCGAATAGGACAGCGCCAGCACCACGTCGTCCTCGGTGATCATGCCGAGGTCGCCGTGGCCGGCTTCACCCGGGTGCACGTAGAACGCCGGCGTACCGGTGGACGCCAGGGTGGCGGCGATCTTGCGGGCGATGTGCCCGGACTTGCCCATGCCGGTGGCGACCACCCGGCCGCGGCTGGCCAGGATCGCCTGGCAGGCCTGCTGGAACGCCTCGCCAAGGCGGTCGGCCACGGCGTCCAGCGCCTGCCGCTCGATCTCGAAGACGCGGCGGCCGCTGGCGACCAGGCCGGCAGGGTCGACGGAACGGGGGGGCAACAGGGATTCGGCCATGCGGACGCCACGCAGCGGAAGTAGAATGGAGGCACATTTTATTAGGAAAGCCCGTTGGACGCCGACACCATCCGCAATCTGATCGAAACCGGCCTGCCCGGCGCCCGCGCCGACGTGCAGGGCGACGATGGCGTGCATTTCGAAGCGACCGTGGTCTGCGAGGCCTTCGCCGGCAAGATGCCGCTGGCCCGCCACCGCATGGTGTATGCCACGCTGGGCGACCTGATGGGCGGCGCGATCCACGCGCTGGCGCTGAAAACCGTGACCCCGGCCGAAGCCGGCTGAACCGCAGAAGATCCCGAATACATGGCCAAGATCGTTGTGACCGGCGGCGCTGCGCTGCACGGTGAAGTGAGCATCTCCGGCGCCAAGAACGCCGTCCTCCCCATTCTCTGCGCGACCCTGCTGGCCGATGCGCCGGTGGAGATCACCAACGTGCCGCACCTGCACGACGTGGTCACCACGGTGAAGCTGCTCGGCGAGCTGGGCGCCAAGGTCACCATCGACCAGGGCACGCTGTCGCGCGGCAGCGCGATCGTGGTCGACCCGCGTCCGGTCAACCAGCACGTCGCACCGTATGAGCTGGTCAAGACCATGCGCGCCTCGATCCTGGTGCTGGGCCCGCTGCTGGCCCGCTTCGGTGCGGCCGAAGTATCGCTGCCGGGCGGCTGCGCGATCGGTTCGCGTCCGGTCGACCAGCACATCAAGGGCCTGCAGGCGCTGGGTGCCGAGATCGTGGTCGAGAACGGCTTCATCAAGGCCACCGCCAAGCGGCTGAAGGGGGGGCACTTCACCTTCGACATGGTCAGCGTCACCGGCACCGAGAACGTGCTGATGGGCGCGGTGCTGGCCGAAGGCACCACCATCCTCGACAACTGCGCGATGGAACCGGAAGTGACCGATCTGGCGCACTGCCTGATCGCGCTGGGCGCGAAGATCGAAGGCCTGGGCACTGCCCGCCTGGTGATCGAAGGTGTCGAGCGCCTGTCCGGCGGCCGCCATGAAGTGCTGCCCGACCGCATCGAGACCGGCACCTTCCTGGTGGCCGCAGCGATGACCGGTGGCAAGGTCACGGTCAACCGTGCGCGCCCGAACACCATGGACGCGGTGCTGTCCAAGCTGGTCGAAGCCGGTGCGAAGATCGAGACCACCGACGACAGCATCACCCTGGACATGCAGGGCAAGCGGCCGAAGGCGGTCAACCTGACCACCGCGCCGTACCCGGCATTCCCGACCGACATGCAGGCGCAGTTCATGGCGCTCAACTGCGTGGCCGACGGCGTGGGCGTGATCAACGAAACGATCTTCGAGAACCGTTTCATGCACGTCAACGAACTGCTGCGCCTGGGCGCGGACATCCAGGTCGAAGGGCATACCGCCATCGTGCGTGGCAACGAGCACCTGAGCGGCGCGCCGGTGATGGCCACCGACCTGCGCGCCTCGGCCTCGCTGATCCTGGCCGGCCTGATGGCCAGCGGCGATACCACCATCGACCGCATCTACCACCTTGATCGTGGCTACGAGAACATCGAAGAGAAGCTGTCTTCGCTCGGCGCCACCATCCGGCGCGTGCCATGATCCTGCGCGGCAAGTTCAGCCCGCGTCGCAAGGCGCTGCTGGCCCTGGTGCTGATCGTGCTGGCGTGGCTGGGCTATGCCTGGTACGCCAACATCGCCATCACCCAGGGCATCGAGCAGAAGGACATGGACTGGAACGGCGATGGCACGGTCTCGCGTGATGAAATCATCGAGTCGTTCTATGCGGTCGCAGTGAACGACAGCCAGGACGGCAACCGTCATTGCCGCACCTTCGTCTGGCGCAGCACCGGTGAGCAGATCCGCGTGGACTGCCGGACCGAGTTCAAGCCGGCCGAGGAACAGAAACCGGCTGAAGCGAAGAAATAAGAAAACGCCCGCGAAAGCGGGCGTTTTCTTTGGGGTACACCCATCCACGCATGGCGTCGATCTACTTCAGGTTTCCAGTAGATCCACGCCATGCGTGGATGATGTGGATCTCCCGTCAGTTCATCGCCTTGATGGTCAGGTCCAGCGCATCGCGGCCGCTCTCACGCTGCAGCATGCGCGCCGGCACCGGGAATTCCGGCACGATCCAGGCGATCAGCTCCTTGTTGCCGTCGGCGCGCGAGACCTTGGTGGCCTCGTAGCTCTTGCCGCCCACGGTGATCGATTCCTTGCCGATCACACGGTACGTCATGTTCTTGATGCGGCCTTCGTCGACCATGCGATAGGTCAGCGGCTTGCCCGCCGCCAGGTCACGGGCGATCGCCAGGTTGATCAGCAGCGCGTCCATGTCACCGGCTTTCAGCGCAATCGGGCCAGCGCGATCCGGCTTGATGTCACCGGTCCAGGTGGCCTGGTTGCTGGTCCAGTTGTAGTTGGCCTGCACGTTGCGCTTCTTCACCAGCAGCGCCGAACGGTCCTGGCTGCTGAGCGGGCGCAGCTGGCCACGCACTTCCTCGAACACCGTGCTCTGGCTGAGGTCGGCCAGCTGGTTCTTCACCTGCAGGCTGTAGCGCCACTTGTTGCTGCCTTCGCTGGCCAGGGTCATGGTGCCGTTGGCCTGCATGCCCATGTAGCTGGCCAGGTAATCGGCCTTGAACGGTTCCAGCGCCATGGCCGGCAGGCTGGCCACGGTCAGGGCAGCGGCTGCGATCCAGGTGAGGGGGCGGGTCAGGGTATTCATGCTCAGACTCCTTGGTATTCGATCAGGCGCAGATCGACGCGGTCTTCGCCGTCTTCGCGTTGCAGGATGCGCACCGGGGTGGGGACACCGTTGGCGATCCAGAGAATGGTTTCGTTTCTGCCACCGTTGGTCCGGTAGACCCGCAGTGCGTTGTAGGACAGGTCGCCGACCTCGACGTTCTCGGTCTGCGGCGCGGCCTGGTAGTCGTGTTCGCGGACCTTGCCCATGTCCACGTAGCGGTAATGCATGGAGGCGCCTGGACGCGCATCGCGCATGATCGCCAGGTTGATCAGCAGCGCGCTCTGGTCGCCTGCCTGCAGCGGGATCGGCTGCGCGCGTTCCTTCTTGACGTCACCGGTCCATTGCGCGGTGCCGGCCTGCCAGTTGTAGGTGCCGACCGCCTTCTTGCCCAGGAACAGGCCCTTGCGCACCGTGCTCTGGCTGAGCGGCGCATACACGCCGCTGCGCTCCTCGAACACCGTGCTCTGTTCGATGTTCAGGCCCAGCACGCTGGCAAAGCCGCGGCGGCCGACCACCTGCATGTCCACCCGCCACTGGCTGCCGCCGGTGTGGGTGACCTGCATGCTGGCATCGCCCGCTTCCTTGCCCTTGTAGAAGGCCTGGTAGGTGGCGCTGAACGGTTGCAGCGGCGGTGGCTCCCAGGCCAGTGCCGGTGGCATCGGTACGGCCGGCGCATCGGCTGGCGGCTGCGCTGCGGGCACCGGTGCCGGCGGGGGGGCGGGCCCCTGTGCCTGGCCCCAGCCCACGCCGGGGAACACGGCAAGCGACAACAGCAATGGAGTGGACAGCAGGGTCGTGGTCTTCATGGAGGACAGGGACCGCAGGAGGGGGCAGGATGCCAGCCCCGCAGTCAGCGGGGCGTGTGCATGGGGACTACCGGTTCAGGTTCCCGGCGGAATCTAGGGCCAACGGGCTAAACAGGGGGTGACCGTCCAGTTGCGGCTGGCCCTCCCGTTCAGCCAGGCGGCCGGCGCACAACAGCTGCAGGGTGGCGATCAGCAGCGGATGCTCCACCGCCAGCACGCGCGCGGCCAGGCTGTCGGCGTCATCGCCGGGCAGCACCGGCACCCGCACCTGCGCCAGCACGGCGCCCGCATCCAGCTCGGGCACGACCAGATGCACGCTGGCACCGTGCTCGGCGTCGCCCGCCTGCAGCGCCCGTGCGTGGGTGTCCAGGCCCTTGTGCAGCGGCAGCAGCGATGGATGGATGTTGACCAGCCGGCCATTGAAGCGCTGTACGAAGGCCGCGCCGAGGATGCGCATGTAGCCGGCGCAGACGATCCAGTCCGGTTGTACTGCGGCCAGCGCATCGCCGAGCGCCTGCTCGTAGCTGGCGCGGTCGCTGAAGGACTTTGGTGCATGCGCCCAGCGCAGGTTCGGTGCGACGCGCTGCAGGGCCTCTGCGGCGGGGCGGTCGGAAAACACGCCGACCACCTCGGCGGGCAGTCGGCCGTCGGTAATGGCATCGAGGATGGCCTGCAGGTTGCTGCCCCGGCCGGAGGCGAGCACGGCAATGCGGGTGGTCGCGGTCACTGCTGGGCGCTCCGGCGGATCAGCGGCCAGATCAGCAGGCTGCCGAGGGTGGCCATCAGCATGTCGGCGTGCGCGTCCCACATGTCGCCCTGCTGCCCGTTGTAGGCCTCGGCAGCATCCGGTGACAGCGCCAGCGCGATGGCCCACTCGAACCATTCGTAGACCAGGCTGGCACACATCACCGTCATCACCGCCAGGGTGAAGGCCTGGCCCAGGCGCAGCGCCGGCCACGCATGACGGGCAAGCTGCAGCAGCGCAGGAGTGAAGCAGACGCCGAACAGGAAGTGGATGAGGCGATCGAAATGGTTGCGCTGCCAGCCGAAGGCCGCATTCGGCGACCAGCCGCTCAGCGTCTGCGCCCAGGCGTCGTAGGGCACGTTGGAATACAACCAGCGCGCGGCCACGCAGTGCAGGGCGATGAAGCCGCAGATCGCGATGAAGGCACCGTTGCCCAGCCAGCCGCCGCGACGGTCGACCCACAGCAGCGCGGCCAGCCCGATCACGGTCAGGGTGCTGTGCAGGGCCTGTTCGGTAGGCCACAGCGGGTGGACCCAGCTGACTGCGAACACCGCCAGCACGGCGGCAAAGGCCAGCTTCTTGGGGCCCGAGAAACGGTGGGTGGTGGGCGAAGCGGACGTGGGGAGGGCAGGCGCGGACATGGGAAATCGATCAGGAAAGGACGGGGCGTCTGCCGGCAGGTTCAGACACTGAGGTGGTCGCCGCGGTCGAACAGCGCGGCCATGTCAGGTTTGGACAGGAACACCCAGGCATAGGCGGCCAAGGCCATGCCCAGCGGGCCGGCCAGTACGCCCAGCCACGCCGCGCGCCGGCACCAGGCCAGCCCGGTGCGATGTGACAGCTGGCGCGCGGTATACAACTGCACGAACCCCAGCACGGCCGCCAGCACGGCGATGGACGCATATACCGTGGTCAGCATCCAGGCATCGTCCAGCCCGCGCGAGTGGGCCACCCATCCGCTGAGGCCAAGAAACGCCACTGTGGCGAACCAATGGAAGCCGGCCAACGCGTAGAACAGCACTTTCAGCGTCTGCAGATGGCTGGTCAGCTGCAGCTGCGCCAGGGTCTGATGCGGCAGCGGCGGCGGATTGCCGGAGGCGGTCATGCGGGCGTGGCGGGAAGGTCGAAGGCGGCCTTCACCTGCGGGCGCAGCAGGGTGATCAGGCTGAACACCCCCAGCACCGTGCCGACGGGGGTGAACAGGCAGGCCAGGCCGGCCGCGATCAGGCACAGCAGGTAGCGGCGTCTCTGGGCCAGGCAGCGGCCGGCATAGGCGACGAACGCGCCCAGGGTGACGCCACCGAATACGGCGACGCAACCGATGAGGGTGAACATCCAGCCGAACAGGCGCTGTTCGGCCGGCGACGACGGCTGGCCGCCGGAATTCATCGGCAGGTTGCCGGTGAGCGCGGTGATGCCCAGCACGATGTGGATGATGAAGATCAGCGAGAACAGCACGATCAGGCCGCCGACCACGTAGTGCGCGATGGCCAGCATGCGCAGGTGGTCGGCATCCTGCGCGTTGAACACCGGTACCGTCGCCAGCGGCGGCGGCACGGGGGCGGGCGACAAGGGGGGCGTTGCGTCCATGCGGGCTCCTGGGTTGTCGGGATCAGGCGATGTGGACGCGCTCGGCGCCTTCGGCGGTGACCACCTGGCCGATGGTCCAGTGCTCCAGGCCCTGCGCCTTGACCGCATCGGATACCGCGGCCACCTGGTCCGGCGCCACGATCAGCACGAAGCCGATACCGCAGTTGAAGGTGCGCCACATCTCGCTGTCGGCGACCGCGCCTTCCTTCTGCAGCCACTGGAACACCGGCGGCAGGGTCCAGGACGAGGCCTGGATGTCCAGGCCGAGGCCGTCGGGCACCACGCGGATGATGTTCTCGGTCAGGCCGCCACCGGTGATGTGGGCCATGCCGTGGATGGCCGCGCCGTGCGACTTCAGCAGCGACAGGATCGGCTTCACGTACAGGCGGGTCGGCGCCATCAGCGCATCGACCAGCTTCACGCCGCCTTCCAGCTCCAGCTCGGCCGGGCGGCCGGCGCGGTCGTAGATGCGGCGCACCAGCGAGTAGCCGTTGGAATGCGGGCCGGACGAAGCGATGCCGATCAGCACGTCGCCGACAGCCACGCTGGCGCCATCCTTCAGCTCGCTCTTCTCGACCGCGGCGACGGTGAAGCCGGCCAGGTCGTACTCGCCCGGGGCATACATGTCGGGCATTTCAGCGGTTTCGCCGCCGATCAGCGCGCAGCCGGCCTCGGTGCAACCGTTGGCGATGCCGCCCACGACCGCTGCGGCGGTGTCGATGTCCAGCTTGCCGGTGGCGAAGTAGTCCAGGAAGAACAGCGGCTCGGCACCCTGCACCAGCACGTCGTTCACGCACATGGCGACCAGGTCGATGCCGATCGTATCGTGGCGGTTCAGCTGGTGGGCCAGCTTCAGCTTGGTGCCCACGCCGTCGGTACCCGACACCAGCACCGGCTCGCGGTACTTGTTGGACAGGTCGAACAGGGCGCCGAAGCCGCCCAGGCCGCCCATCACTTCCGGGCGGAAGCTGCGCTTGACCAGGGGCTTGATCCGCTCGACCAGTTCGTTGCCGGCGTCGATGTCGACACCCGCGTCACGGTAGGTGAGGGGGGAGGGGGCGGAAGACGGGGTGTTGGTCACGGGCGTCGGCGCTGGCAGGGGTTGAACGGGCGATTTTAACAGGCCGCATTGGCGCAAAGGCCGTATTCGGGCAACAATTCCCCCGGATACGTCGAGCCAATGGATGTCCTGATGCGCCGCAGCCTGATTCTGACCCTGCTCCTTGCGCTGAGCCTGCCGGTGGCCACGATGGCCCAGAGCGGCCTGCGCACCGAGGGTGATGTTGCCACCGCCACTGGCGCGTACGAGGCCGAAGTGCCCGTCAACAGCCAGGCCGAAGCCGACCGCAACGGCGCCCTGGCCCGCGCCTTGAGCGTTGTACTGGGCAAGTTGTCCGGCGATCGCAGCGTGGTGTCGCGCCCTGGCGTGGCGCAGGCGCTGCGCAATGCCAAGGATTACGTGGCCAGCTACGACTACAAGCAGGACCAGAGCGTGAGCGCCAGTGGCGCCCCCAGCTTCCGTACCCTGCTGGTGGCCCGCTTCCGCGAGGACGATGTCGATTCGCTGGTGTCGGCGCTGGGCCTGCCGCTGTGGCCGCAGCCGCGGCCGAAGCCGGTGCTGTGGCTGGCCGTCGATGACGGCAGCGGTCCGCGCCTGGTCAGCGTGCAGCAGGCCAACGCCGCCCGCCCGTTGCTGAACCGCGCCATTGAACGCGGCTACAAGCTGGGCCTGCCCAGCGGTGGTGCCGCCGAACAGGCGCTGGCCGGTGCCATCTGGCGCCAGGACAGTGCCGCCGTGGCCCGTGCCTCTTCGCGCTACTCGCCGCCGATGCAGCTGATCGGCAAGCTGTACCGCGCCAATGGCGGCTGGCAGGCGGACTGGGTGTTCGTCGACAACGGCCGTGAGCTGAACAAGTGGACCAGCAAGGACGCCAACGCCATGCGCGCGATGGCCGCCGGTGCCGACGGCGCCGCCGATGCGCTGGTCAAGCGCTATGCCAAGGCCGGCGCGGCCGTCGGCCAGGCCGGCACCTATCGGGTGGTGGTCACCGGCATCAACAGTGCCGACGACTACCTGCGCCTGGCTGCCGGCCTGCGTGAGGTGCCGGTGGTGCGCAACGTCACCCCGCTGCACGCTTCGGCTGGCCAGCTGGAGCTGAGCCTGGAGATGACCACCGGCCTGGCCGGCTTCAACCGCATGCTGGGCGACAACGGCGTGCTGGTGCCGAGCGCACCGCTGCCGGCCCTGCCGACGCCGATCGACGACACCACCGGTGCCCCGGTCGCTGCGCCGGTCAGCAACGAGTACCGCCTGCGATGAACCTGACCCCGGAAGCGGAAATCGCGCAGTTCCTGCGCCGCCTGAAGTACATCCTGTTCGCCGGCCTGATCGGCTGGGTGGTGTGGTTGCTGGCGCCGATCCTGACCCCGTTCGTGCTGGCGCTGGCGCTGGCCTGGCTGGGCGATCCGCTGGTGGACCGCATCGAGGCCACCGGCCGTTCGCGCATGACCGGCGTGGTGCTGGTGTTCGCGGCGATGGTGCTGGTGATCGTGGCGCTGCTGCTGGTGCTGGTGCCGATGATCGAGCGCCAGATCACCACCCTGATTGCGGTCGCGCCGCAGGCACAGGCGTGGCTGATGGAAAAGGGCATTCCCTGGTTCGAGCAGAAGACCGGCCTGGAAGTGATGCAGTGGCTGGACCCGGACCGCCTGATCGAATGGGTGCGCAGCCACTGGCAGCAGGCCGGCGGCTTCGCCACCACGTTCATGGGCTACGTCTCGCGTTCGGGCTTTGCGATGGTGACCTGGGTGGTCAACATCCTGCTGCTGCCGATCCTGGCGTTCTACTTCCTGCGTGACTGGGACAAGCTGGTCGAGCGCGTGGCGTCGGTGATTCCGCGCAACCAGATCGGCACCATCAGCGCATTGGCGCGTGAGTCCAACGAGGTGCTGGGCGCCTTCATCCGCGGTCAGTTCCTGGTGATGCTGGCGCTGGGCGTGATCTATGCCGGCGGCCTGTCGCTGGTCGGCCTCAAGCTGGGTCTGCTGATCGGCCTGATTGCCGGCCTGATCAGCTTCATTCCCTACCTGGGCGCGACCACCGGCATCCTGATGGCGGTGGTCGCCGCACTGGTGCAGGCACAGGGCTTCGACCTGAAGCTGCTGATCCTGGTCGGCGTGGTGTTCACCGTGGGCCAGCTGCTGGAAAGCTACGTACTGACCCCGCGCATCGTCGGCGACAAGATCGGCCTGCACCCGGTGGCAGTGATCTTCGCGGTGATGGCCGGCGGCCAGCTGTTCGGCTTCCTCGGCATGCTGCTGGCGCTGCCGGTGGCAGCGGTGACCAACGTGCTGCTGCGCTACGCGCACCAGCGTTATCGCCAGAGCGAGCTGTACGTGGGTGAGAAGCCGGCGATCGTGCTTGATGGCGTGGTCGATGCCCCCCATATCATCATTCCGAACGACAAGGGCCCCGACCTGAAGTGATGGGTGTGCCGCAACTGCCGCTGGCCCTGCATTACCCGCGGGACCAGCGCCTGGAGACCTTCATCGGCGCGCCGGACGGCGCGCTGGCGCAGCTGCGCGCGATCGCGGTGGGTGCCAGCCACGATTGGGTCTATCTGGAAGGTGCGGCGGGCACGGGCAAGACCCACCAGGCACTGGCGATGTGCTCCAGCGCCGAGCAGGCCGGGCGACTGCCGACCTACGTACCGCTGGCCAGCGCCGCCGGCCGCGTACGCGCGGCGTTGGATGGGCTGGAGGCGCGCGAGCTGGTGGCGCTGGACGGCCTGGACGAGGTGGCCGGCAACCGCGAGGACGAGATCGCGCTGTTCGATTTCCACAACCGCGCGCGCGCTGCGGGCGTGACCGTGCTGTACACGGCGCAGAAGGCGCCGGAAGAACTGGGCCTGGTACTGCCCGATCTGCGTTCGCGGCTGGGCCAGTGCGTGCGTGTGCTGCTGCAGCCGCTGGATGAGGAAGGACGGGCAGCGGTGCTGCGTGAGCGCGCGCTGCGGCGTGGGCTGGCGATCGACGAGGCCTCGATCGAGTGGCTGCTGTCGCACACCGGTCGCGAGCTGGGTGGATTGATCACGCTGCTGGACTGGCTGGACCGGGAGTCGCTGGCGGCGAAGCGGCGGATCACCGTGCCGTTCCTGCGCCAGGTGCTGGAAGAAGGCCGGCCGCGTTACTGAGGGTGGGGTTTGCTTTGCAGGGCTGCGCCCTGCACCCGCCGTAGTGCCGGCCGCTGGCCGGCAACAGCAAGAGCTGAAGCAACAGCAGAAGCTGGCTTCCTGAGGGGAGGCGGGGTGGCTCAGGTTGCGGGGGACGGCGCAAGTACGTCCATGTAGCCTCGGTCGCGCCATCCATGGCGCTCACGCCCCCGCAACCTGAGCCACCCCGCCTTCGACAGGTTCCCGCGATCTGCCGGGACTGCATACTGCACTGCTGTTGGTGGGTGTCGACCTTGGTCGACACGTGTCTTGCTTGTGGTGGGTGACGACCGTTGGTCGTCACCAGAGCAAGCGCAGCGACGCGACCCGCTTTTGCTTTTCTTTTTTCTTTTCCGTGGCTGGTCGCCCACGGAAACTGTCAGAGGCCGGGCGGGGTGGGCTGCGCAGGGGCGTGAGCCGCATGGATGCGGCGACCGAGCTTACAGGGGTGAAGGCGCTTTGCTTGCGAAGCACTGCTTCGCAAGCGCCTGAACGCACAGCCGCCAGCGGCTGGGCCGGGCCCCGGAGGGGGACTTGCAGCGTCCCCTGCGCAGCCCACCCCGCCCGGCCAAGCAAGGCTTCTGCTTTCAATAAGCCCAGCCACGAGGGGCTCAGCCGTTCGCTGCCAACTCCGCATCCAGCGCACGCAGGCGATCCACGGTGCCGACATCGGTCCAGCGCCCGCGATGGTGCTGCCCCGTCATCAACCCCTGTGCCATGAAGTGCTTCTGCAGCGGCACCACCGAGAACTTCGGCGGCAGCCGCTCGCTGCCCGGTGCATCACCGATCACCGTGCGCCAGTCGGCCACGATGGAAGGGCGATACACGCCGATACCGGCATAGGTCAGGCACGGGCCTTCGCGGTCGTGATGCAACACGCCCTGCGCGTCGAGCCGGTAGTCACCGTTCGGGTGCTGAACCGGATTGTCGACCAGCACCAGATGCGCCTGGCCCTGCGGCTCGCGCGGCAGCGTGGCGAAATCGAAATCGGTCCAGATGTCGCCGTTCACGACCAGAAACGGGGCGTCGCCCAGCACCGGCAACGCGTTGAGGATGCCGCCGCCGGTTTCCAGCGGGGTCTGCCCTTCGTACATGAAATGCAGGCGCAAGCCCCATTGGCTGCCATCGCCCAGCGTCGCTGGAAACTGTTCGGCCAGCCATGCGGTGTTGACCACTACCTCGCGCACGCCGAGTGCGGCCAGGCGTTCCAGGTGCCAGACGATCAGCGGTTTGCCGGCCACGTCCAGCAGCGGCTTGGGCGTGTGCAGGGTCAGCGGGCGCATGCGCTCGCCGAGGCCGGCAGCAAAGACCAGTGCCTTCATCGGGCCACGCGCATCGGTGCGGTCAGGTCGGCCAGCGCTGGCTTGATGCGGTCTTCCAGCAGCTGCTGCAGCGGTGCCAGCTCGCGGTAGCGCGGCAGCACTTCATCCAGATAGGTGATGAAGCGCGGCGCGTCGTCGAGGTAATGGCCCTTGTTGTCGCGATAGCGCAGGCGGCAGAACAGGCCGAGGATCTTCACGTGGCGCTGGATGCCCATCCAGTCGGCATCGCGCAGGAAGGTGGCACGGTCGGGCACCGGCAGGCCGGCGTTGCGGGCGCGCTCGTGATACTGCGCCAGCCACTCGTCCACACGCTGCAGCGGCCAGCTCAGGAACGCGTCCTTGAACAAGCTCATCGCATCGTAGGCGATCGGGCCGCGCACCAGGTCCTGGAAATCCAGCACTGCCGGACCATTCTCGACCGGCATCAGATTGCGCGGCATGTAGTCGCGATGGCTCATCAGCTGGGCCTGGCCCAGCGCGTTGTCCATCAAACGGCGGTGTACCAGCTGCAGCCCTTCAATCTCACCGCAGTCCAGTTCCAGGTTCAGGTGGCGCTGCAGGAACCATTCGTCGAACAGGCCGGCATCGCGCTGCAGCAGCGCTTCGCCGAACTGGCCGAAGTCGGCCGGCACCGGGATCGCCTGCAGGCGCAGCAGCTGTTCGATCGAACGGCCGAACCATTCATCGGCGTTGCGCTCGTCGAGGATCTTCGCCAGGGTCGGGCCGCCGAGATCTTCCAGCAGCAGGAAGCCGGCATCCAGATCCTGTGCCAGCAGCGCGGGCACACGCAGGCCGTTGTCATCCAGCAGGCCGCGCATGCGCAGCCACGGGCGCGGATCTTCCAGCCCCGGCGGGGCATCCATCACGATGTGGCTGCCGCGCGTGCTGGTGGTGCGCCAGTAGCTGCGCATGCCGGCATCGACCGAGGCGCGTTCGACCACCGCACTGGAGTCATCGAGCTGGGTACGGGCCCACTGCAGGCGCTGCGCGCTGCGCTGGGGATCGGAGGCGGGTTCGGTCATGCAGGCATATCCGGGCGCGCCGGGCGCGCCTACGTCGGGAACAGGAAGGGAAGAGGGTGCGGGATCAGCGGCGACCGCTGAACAGACGCAGGACGGCCAGCACGGCCACCGCGCCCAGCACCGCACCGAGGAAGCCGGCCGGCTCACCGGGGGCGTACCAGCCCATGTACTGGCCGAACCACCCCGCCAGCAGCGCGCCGACGATGCCCAGCACGATGGTCAGCAGGCAGCCCATGCGGTTGTTGCCGGGCATGAAGAATCGCCCGAGCAGGCCGACGAAGAAGCCGACCAGGATGATGTAGAGCCAGCTGCTGCTGCCGAACAGACCATTCATGCGCGCGATTTCCACCAAGGGTGGACGCAGCCTAGCAAGGCCAGGCTGCGTCCGTCACGGTGTGCCGGATTCAGCAGCAGCCGTGGTCGCCGTGGCGGGTGCCACTGTCGGCAGCCACCGGCGAACCGCTGGTCTCGCCGCGCAGGCTGGCGGCGTAGTGCTCGCTGATCACCTTGGACACGCAGGCGGTGACCTTCTTGCCCATCGGAATGTGCAGGAACTCGTTCGGGCCGTGTGCATTGGAGTGCGGACCGAGCACGCCGGTGATCATGAACTGGGCGCCCGGGAACTTCTCACCCAGCATGCCCATGAACGGGATCGAGCCACCTTCGCCCATGTACATCGCCGGCTTGCCGAAGAAGGCCTGGCTGGCGTCGTCGATGGCCTGGGTCAGCCACGGCGCCATGGCCGGGGCGTTCCAGCCGGTGGAGGCCTTTTCCAGATCCAGAGTGACCTGCGCGCCGTTCGGCGGATCGCGCAGCAGCGCTTCCTTCAGCAGCTCGCCGCAGGTTTTGCCATCGGCGGTCGGCGGCAGGCGCAGCGACAGCTTCACCGAGGTCTGCGGGCGCAGCACGTTGCCGGCCGATTCCAGCGCCGGCATGCCACCGACGCCGGTGACCGACAGTGCCGGGCGCCAGGTGCGGTTGAGCACCAGCTCGGTCAGGTCCTCGTTCATCGGACGCAGACCGTCGACCATCGGGAACTTCTCGAAGATCTCGGTATCGACCACTTCGGCGGCGCGCTTGGCCTGTTCCTGGCGCTCGGCCGGGATCTCAACGTTCATGCCGTCGATCAGGATGCGGCCGGTGTCCTGGTCCTCGATGCGCGACAGCAGCTGGCGGAGCAGGCGGAAGCTGGACGGCACCACGCCGGAGGCATCGCCGGAGTGCACGCCTTCGTTGAGGACCTTCACGGTGAAGTTGCCGCCGGTCAGGCCGCGCAGCGAGGTGGTGCACCACAGCTGGTCGTAGTTGGCGCAGCCCGAATCCAGGCAGACCACCAGCGACGGCTTGCCGATGCGGTCGGCGAGGTGGTCGACGTAGGCCGGCAGGTCATAGCTGCCCGACTCTTCACAGGCTTCGATCAGCACCACGCAGCGGGCGTGCGGCAGGCCCTGGGCCTGCAGCGCCAGCACCGCGGCCAGCGAGCCGAAGATGGCGTAGCCGTCGTCCGCACCGCCGCGGCCATACAGCTTGTCGCCGCGCAGGACCGGGGTCCACGGGCCGAGGTCGTCGTCCCAGCCGGTCATTTCCGGCTGTTTGTCGAGGTGGCCGTAGAGCAGGATGGTGTCGTCGCCGGTTTCGGCGCCGGTAGCCGGAATTTCCAGGAAGATCAGCGGGGTACGGCCTTCCAGACGCACCACTTCAACCTTCAGGCCGGGCAGCTGCTGGGCCTTGGCCCAGTTCTCCATCAGGGTGACCGCCTGTTCCATGTAGCCGTTCTGCACCCAATTGGCGTCGAACATCGGCGACTTGTTGGGAATGCGGATGTAGTCGACCAACTGCGGGACGATTTCGCTGTCCCACTTGTCATTGACGAATTGGCCGAGCTTGGCGCTGTCCATCTGAAACTCCGGTTGCATGGGCTGATCCAGCCATTCTACGCCTGTGCCGTGGGTAGGGTTTTTCCTACATCACGTCGGGTATTTGGCTGGCTTTTAGAAATCCAGGAAACCGATAGGCTGTGTGCATGTGGTGACGGACACTGTTCCTACCGACGGGATTGCCGGTCGGGACGGCCAGAATCACAAGGAGATACACGTCGTGCCTTGGAGTGTCGTGTTGAGGGCACTGGTGCTGGTCGTGTGGATCGCTGGGGCGCATGCCGCCGAACCGATCGACATCAACCGCGCCGATGCCCAGGCGCTGCAGCAGGGATTGACGATGGTCGGAGCCGCCAAGGCCGAGGCGATCGTCGAGCACCGGCGCAGACACGGCCCGTTTCATCGCGTCGAGGACCTGACGCAGGTGAAGGGGATAGGGAAAGCAATCGTCGAACGGAATCGACAGCGGATCACCGTAGGCAACAGGTTGTTGCCGGCGGATCCGGTACCCGGATCGGTACCGGTGCGAACCGTACCGAGGCGCTGACAGCAGGAATCGTCGGAACCGGCAGGAGGCTGGTTCACCGGACACGGACAGGAAGGCCGTGACCACCGACCGCCGCAGGACGCGGCACCAATCACCAGGATGGTGGCATCACAGACCTGTGGAAGGGGCTGAGATACAAACAGGACAGACGCGGCCGCGTGCAGGATGCAACGCTACCCCCACAGCGCAGGATGCGAGGGGGCGGCAGCAGGCCGACAAGGACGTAACGATTGCCCGGTACGACACATGGCTGTGTCGCCGGGCAGTTTCATTTCCGGCGCCTGGTTTTGCCGCGGCCACCACGGGTCGATGGTGTACGGTGGCCGCACCGCATGGAAAGGACCCCCGCTGGATGCTTCTGCACCGCCCCACCACCCTGATGCTCGCCCTTGCACTGGCCCTGCCGCTGCTGGGCCATGCCGCTGCGCCGACGCCGACGCCGGCTGCCAAGCCTGCCGCTGCCGCAGCCAGCAGCGCCGAAGTGCGCGGACCGACCGACCTCAAGCCGGGCGAATACCTGTGGCATCCGGAAATTTCGCCGACCGGCCCGATCGTGCTGGTGGTCAGCCTCGATGAGCAGCGCGCGTACGTGTACCGCAACGGCATTGCCATCGGCCTGACCACGATCAGCTCGGGCAAGGCTGGGCATGAGACGCCGACCGGCGTGTTCACCATCCTGCAGAAGGACAAGGACCACAAGTCCAACCTCTACAACAGCGCGCCGATGCCCTACATGCAGCGGCTGACCTGGGACGGCATCGCCCTGCATGGCGGCAGCCTGCCCGGTCATCCGGCCTCGCATGGCTGCGTGCGGCTGCCGCAGGCCTTCGCGCAGAAGCTGTTCAGTGAAACCCAGCGTGGCGACACCGTGGTCGTGGCCGATGCCAAGAGCTCGCCGATGACGCTGGCCTATCCGTCGGTGTTGGCGCCGGTCAACGCGCGCGGCCAGGCCCTTCCGGAAACCGAGGGTGGGGCCCCGGCGCAGGCCCGGTGGGATGACGCCGCGGCGCCGGCCGGGCAGGTCGGCATCCTGGTCAGTCTGCACGACCAGCGCCTGTACGTGCTGCGCGATGGCGTGATGATCGGCGAGTCGCCGCTGAAGGCCGACGCCCTGCCGGCGTTCCAGGGCACCACCCTGTTCGTGATGGGGCAGGGCTACAGCGATACGCCCAGCCCGCTGGACGCGAACAAGCGCCTGCACCAGTGGACGGCCTATCCGCTGCTGGGCCAGGACCGTGCCCAGGCCACGCCGGACCTGCTGGCCACGCCCTCGCTGCCGATGGCGTTGCCGGCCGATTTCGCCCGCCAGCTGTACCAGGTGCTGGTACCGGGCACGACCCTGCTGGTGACCTCGCTGCCGGCGGTCCGCCCAAGCCCGGCTGAATCCGGAATGCAGCCGGTCTTGGAATCCGAGCCGCCAGGGTCCACCCTCAAGGGCAACTGAGTCCCTTCGTTGTGCCCATGACTGCATCCCGCCTGTGCCGGCTGGCCGCGTTCGGCCTGCTGGCGACCTCGGCCAGTGCTCCGGCGCTGGCACAGACGCCCGCCCTTGCCACCAGTGCCGATGATCTGGCCGCCTTGCTGTCGCGCAGTGCGCCCAAGGCCGACCGCCACGTATTGCAGCTGGCGGCGCACGCCATGCGCTGCGCGCTGCAGCGGCCGGAGCTGGGCATCAATGGTGATCGCCTCAGCGTGATCGATTATTCGCGGCCGTCCACCGAGCCGCGCCTGTGGGTGTTCGACCTGGCCCACCAGCGCCTGCTGTTCGAGGAATGGGTGGCGCATGGCCGCAACAGCGGTGAGAACCGTACCGAACACTTCTCCAATCGCGATGGCAGCTTCATGTCCAGCCTCGGCGCGTTCACCGCGCAGGAGACCTACATGGGCGGCAACGGCTATTCGCTGCGCCTGGCCGGGCTGGAACCGGGCTTCAACGACCGCGCGCGCGAACGCGCCATCGTCATCCACGGCGCGCCGTACGTGAACCCGGCGACTGCGCAGCTGCAGGGGCGGCTCGGCCGCAGCCTGGGCTGTCCGGCAGTGCGCCTGTCGGTGGCCAAGCCACTGATCGACGCATTGCGTGGCGGCACGATGGTGTTCGCCTACTACCCCGACCAGGATTGGCTGAAGCACTCGCAGCTGCTGGGCGGTGAGTGCGGTGGCCAGGGCACGCTCGCCACGCGGTGATGCATGACGGCGCGCGGCATGATGCAATGCGCCGATGAACATCGACTCCCTGCTGCACACTCCGAGCCAGGTGATCTCCCGCCTGGACTATCGCCGCGAACGCTGGCGCAACGGCCTGGGCTGGACCCGCGAGATCCTGCGACTGCCGGCGCAGGGTGATGACTGGGCGCTACGCCTGTCGGTGGCCGAGATCGAACAGGACGCCGCGTTCTCTGCTTTCCCCGGCGTGGAGCGCGAACTGGTGCTGCTGCAGGGCAATGGCGTGCGCCTGCGTTTCGAGGATGGCCGGGTGGCCGAGGTGCTGCCACCGCACGGGCGTGTGCGTTTTGCCGGTGAGGAAGCGCTGCACGGCGAACTGGTCGATGGCACCACCCACGACTTCAACCTGATGTGGAAGCGCGAGCTGCTGCAGGCCGAACTGCTGCACCGGCCGCTGGTGGGCACGATGTTCTTCTTCTGCGAACCGGGCGTTGCCTGGGCGCTGCATCTGCTGGCTGGTCAGGCGGAGTTCGGTGCAGATAGCGGCTTGCCGGCGCTGCAGGCGGGAGACACTGCGTGGTTGGCGGCCGGTGAACGGCAGCGGCACGCGTTGCAGGGCGGTGGCGAGTTGCTGGCGATACGGGTCAGTGCAGCGGCGGGATGATTCCTGGGCGCCGGTGGCTCGATTCACGCATGGCGTGGATCTACTGGGTGTGGTTGCCACCACGCCTGGACACGCCGTTGTAGATCCACGCCATGCGTGGATGGGGCCACCGACACCGCGTCACGGTGCGAACCAAGATTCGCACCCACCAGAATGCGGTTCGCGCCAGCCGAATCTGTTCAGTAGATCCACGCCATGCGTGGATGCGGCCACCGACACCGCGTCATGGTGCGAACCAAGGTTCGCACCCACCAGAAAGCGGTTCGCGCCAGCCGAATCTGTTCAGTAGATCCACGCCATGCGTGGATGCGGCCACCGACACCGCGTCATGGTGCGAACCGAGGTTCGCACCCACCAGAATGCGGTTCGCGCCAGCCGAATCTGTTCAGTAGATCCACGCCATGCGTGGATGCGGCCACCGACACCGCGTCATGGTGCGAACCAAGGTTCGCACCCACCAGAAAGCGGTTCGCACCCACCAAGAATCGGTTCGCACCCACCAGGATGCGGTGGCCTCAATACACATCGCGCCGGTAACGACCGGCCAGCAACAGCGCTTCCTTGCCCGCGGTACCCAGCACCTGCTCGATCACTGCATCCACCGCCGGGGCCATGCCCTGCAGGCTGCCGCAGACCAGGATCGTGGCGCCTTCATCCACCCACTGGCGCAGCGTTGCCGCTTCGGCCAGCAGCCGGTCCTGCACATAGCGGTGCGCACCGCCATCGCGGCTGAACACTGCATCCAACCGCACCAGCGTGCCGTCGGCCAGCATCGCCTGCAGTTCTTCACCGAAGTGGAAGTCATGCGCGGCGGTGCGCTCACCGAACAGCAGCCAGGTGCGGCGTGCGCCACTGCGTACGCGTTCGTGCAGATGCGCGCGCAGGCCGGCGATGCCGGTGCCGTTGCCGATCAGCAGCAGCGGCACGTCGGCGGGCGCGCCATGGAAATTGTCGTTGCGGCGCAGACGCAGCTGTACCGGTTCGCCGATGGCAGCGTGGTCGCACAGCCAGCCGCTGCCGATGCCGGGTGTACCGTCAGCGCGCAGCTGGCGGCGCAGCAGCAGCTCAACCGCACCGTCGGCCATGACCGAGGCGATGGAATACTCGCGATGCGGCAGCGGTTGCAGGGTCGCCAGCAAGGCAGGCAGATCACCCGGGGGAACCAATGAGGGCAGGTGCGAGCGCGCGACGCGTGCCAGCAACGTCTGCCCGTCATCCAGCACGGTGTCCGCGTCGAAGCGTTGTGCATCCAGCCATGCACGCACGGTGTGCGATGCGTGCTGCGGGCCGATCTCGGCGATGTCACCGGCCTGCCACTGCGCATTTGCATCGGCCGGTGGCTGCAGGCGCAACCAGTACACCGGACCACCGGGGCTGCCCGGGTTCAGATGCTCGCGTTGCAGCAGCGTCCACGGCTGGTACTCGGCCGGACTCCAGTCGGGCAGTTCGCTGGCGTTACCGCCGAGTTGTCCCAGCAACTGTTGCCAATGACGCAGCGCTGCCGGATCGGCGTTGTCGACCTCGATGGCGTCGAACAGCGGATGCGCGCCGTGTTGGCGCAGCCAAGTGTCCAGCTGGTGGCCGAATCCGCAGAAGTGGCCATAGCTGCGGTCGCCCAGCGCGAGCACCCCGTAGTGCAGGTGCTGCAGCGGGGGCGGGGTGGCCATCACCCCGCGCAGGAACGGCAGGGCGTGGTCGGGTGGATCGCCTTCGCCGGTGGTGCTGGCAATAAACAGCGCGCGCTGGCTGGAAGCCAGCAGTGCTGCATCCACCTCATGCAGTCCGCGCACGCGCACTGGCGCGCCGGCACCGCGCAGGGCCTCGGCGCTGCGTTCGGCCAGTTCGCGGGCGAAGCCGGTCTGGCTGGACCAGACCAGCAGGATGGGCGCGGTGTCTCCGGTTGCGGCGTCGTCGCGCGGGCGCCCACGCCACCACAGGGCCGCGCAGGCCAGCGCATACAGCACCGTGGCGAGCACCGCGATCTGCGACTGCCGCGCCGGTGGTGCGCCCCGCCACCACGCTTCGCCGAGATGCAGGCGAAGCAGTGCCCAGCCGATCGCTGCCAGCAGGAGCAGAACCAGTGCGTTGCCGAGCCAGGCGCGCGATGGACGTGCGCTCATGCGTCCTGCTCGTCGAGCAGGCGCTGGAAGGCGCTGCTGAGAAATTCCTGCGGGCCGTCTGCCGCACGCTGCAGGTAGCGCGCAGCCAGTCCTTCGCGCTCGGCCAGTGCCATGCCCTGTTCGCGACCGAGTACGGTCAGTGCGGTGGCCCAGGCATCGGCGTGCATGGCGTCGTCGGCCACCACGGTTACTGCCGCGGCAACCTGCCGCACCGGTCTGCCGGAGCGCGGGTCCAGGCTGTGACTGTAGGCCTCGCCATCGGCCTGATACTGGTGCCAGCGATCGCCGGAGGTGGCCACCGCCTTGCCGTCCAGCGCCAGCACCCGTGGCGGGGTATCGGTGTGCACGTCTTCTTCGGGTGCGGATTCCACCAGTACGCGCCACGGCTGGCCGTCCGGTTTGCGGCCGTAGCCGGCCAGTTCGCCGCCGACTTCGATCAGCGCGGCAGTGATGCCTTGTCCAGGCAACCAGGCGGCCACGTGATCGACGCCGAAGCCCTTGGCGATCGCAGAGAGATCCAGTGCCAGTCCACCCGGCTGCAGCAGCGCATCGTCCTGCCACTGCAGGCGCTGCCAACCGCAGCGATCACGCGTGGCCTGCAGGGTAGCGTCGTCGGGCTGGCGGCGTTCACCGGCATGTGCCCCGAAGCCCCACAGTGCAACCAGCGGACCGATGGTGGGATCGAAGGCGCCGCCACTGGCGGAAGCGATGGCCTGTGCGCAGACCAGAACGTGACGGGTTTCGGCCGGCAGCACGCACCATTGGCCGGCGTCGGCGCGGTTGTAGCGACTCAGATCCGAACCACGCTCCCAGGTGCTCATCTGCGCGACCACCTCGTCCAGCCGCGCCTGGATGCCAGCATGCAGCGGGTGCAGGTCGCGCTGGCGCGACGCGACCAGCGACACGCTCCAGATGGTGCCCATGGTGGTGCCACCGAGGCGGGCGATGTCGAGCAGGGGATCGGTCATGGTGGTGTGCTGCAGGCGCGATGCCGGGGCGTGCCCGGCATCGCGGTCCACGTCATTACTGCGGCAGCACTTCCAGCGTGGCGACGTAGCTCAGGCGGCGCTTGGCGGCCTGCTTCACCGAGGTCTTGTTGTCTTCGGTGCCGGTCTCCAGCCAGTACATGCCGGCTTCCGGCCAGGTCACCTTGATCTCACCCTTGGCATCGCTGGTGACCTTCAGCTCGTCCTGCGCGTTGCGGTAGCGGGTGGCGCCACGCACGATCTCGAACTCCAGGCCGGCGGTCGGCTTGCCGTCGACCAGCACGCGGAAGGTGGCTTCCTCGCCGGCGAACAGATCGTTCGGGTGGCCGACGGCGACCAGCTCGATGCCACGGTTGGTCGGCTTCAGCGCGGTGTCGTTCGGGGCGCCGTTGGTGACGAAGGTCTCCACGCGGCCGACCGACTGGCTCACTTCCAGCTTCTTCGCATCCTTGGGCAGTTCGCCGAAGGTGGCGACGCTGCCGCGCCAGCGCTTGCGCTCGCCGTTCTGCTCGTAGGTGGCGAACAGGCCGTCATTGACCGACGCGATGCGGTAGGTGCCCGGCTGCTTCAGCTCGACATCGAACACGCTGCGGTACTTGCCGGTGGACGCGTTCTGCGGTTGCACGGTGCTGCCGTCCGGCGCGGTGATCACCAGCGACTCCAGGCGCAGCGGCACGTGGTTGAAATAGAACAGGTCGTTGGAGACCGCACCGTCGACGGTGATCCACGGCGCATTGCCGGCGATCACGGTCTGCGAGGGCAGCAGCCAGGCCTTGTGGGCCAGGGCGGAGAAGGGAAGGGCAGCGGCCAGAGCGGCGGCGAGGACGAGCGTGCGCTTCATGCGGAAGACTCCAGGTGGATGCAGGGTGGTGCGGCGAGAGGAGGGGAATTACGACTTAATCCCCTCCGTCCCCTTTTCAGGGTTTGACGGCGAGGGTGACCTGGCCCAGTTCGGTGGCGCCCTGCGCCTTGCCGTTCTGCGCGGCGGTGGCCGGCCAGGTGAAGGGGATCTTCAGCAGTTCACGGCCGCCGACTTCGCGCACCGCTTCCACCACCAGGGTGTAGTTGCCCGGAGCCAGCTGCTTCAGCGCCGGCTGCTTGTCGTTGAACGACAGCGCGTGCTTGCCGGCCGGGCGGGTCGGGCCGGTCACGCCGTCCACCGGCACCTGCAGGGTGCGGCCGCTCTTGCGCCACCACTGGCGCAGGTCCGGCAGCCACTTGGTGCCGTGGCCTTCGCTGTTGCTGGTCTGCTGGTACCAGACCGACAGGTTGGCCGCGACCTTCTGGTCGGCGCCTTCCAGCCACACCGCCACGTACGGGCGGTGGTACTCGGCCACGTTGAGCTTGGGCACTTCGACGTTGATGTCGAGGGTGGTGGCATAGGCCGGCGAGGTGGCCAGCAGGCCGCTGAGGGCGATGGTCAGGGTGACGCGCATGGGGCGGCTCCGGAAACGAAGGAAAGTCAGTGAATCAGCAGCAGGGCGATCAGCAGCGGGATCATCAGGCCGAGGCCGACCAGCGGCCAGGTCATGCGCCGCTGCCGTGCATGCAGGTGAAGCAGGAACAGGCCGGTGATGCAGAACACCAGGCAGGCCACGGCGAACAGGTCCAGGAACCAGCCCCACGCTGGGCCCGCGTTGCGGCCCTTGTGCAGGTCGTTGAGGTAGGACACCGCGCCGCGCGAGGTTGATTCGTACTCCACCGCGCCGGTCGCGCGATCGATGCTCAGCCAGGCGTCGCCACCCGGGCGTGGCAGTGACAGGTAGATCTCTTCAGCCGACCACTCGGCCGGGCGCCCGCCGATGGCGATGCCCAGCTGCGTGTCCAGCCATTGCCGGGCCGGGCGCGGGATCGGCGCGTTGCCGTCCTCGCGCGTGCCCAGCTGGCCCAGCAGCGCGGCCGGCAGTTCCAGATGCTGGTTCTGCACCTCGGGCTTGGCCTCGATCTTCGCGGCATGGTTGAGGGTCAGGCCGGTCACCGCAAACAGCAGCATGCCGATCAGGCAGACCGCCGAGCTGATCCAGTGCCACTGGTGCAGCGTCCGCAGCCAGAAGCCACGGCTCTGTTGCTGCTGCACGGTGGAAGGGGCAGGACGGCTCACGGCACGGTTCGAGGCGGACGGGGACTGCCCATTACATCATTGATGAGAATAGCTCGCAATTGCGTATCGTTCTGTATCCCTGGAGGGGAATTGCCGGCCAGCGGCCGGCACTACCGACTGGCCGGCAATCCCGCGGATCAGTAGATCCACGCCATGCGTGGATGGAGCGGTGCCGACCAAAGTCGGCACCCACCAGGGCAGGGCGCAGAGATCAGAACTTCGCGTTCAGCGAAATCCAGTAGCTGCGGCGCTGGTCCTTGGTCGCGTAGTCGTCCACGCAGCTGAACTCGCTGGGATTGAGCAGCAGGCACGACTGCGAAACGAAGTCCTTGTCGAACAGGTTGTTGACCCGCGCGTTGACCGTCAGCCACGGCGTGGCCTTCCAGCTGCCACCGAGATGGAAGATCGTGTAGTCCTCGTAATAGCGCACGTGGCGGGTGCCGGCACTGTCGATGAGGGTGTCGCGATAGCGGTCGTAGCGGCCTTCGCCGATCAGCGACAGGCTGATCGCTTCGTTGATCTGCCAGTTGAGGCTGGCGTTGGCCATGTGCTTTGCCGGCGTGGTGCCAGAGATCGGGCGTCCCTTGTCGGGGCCGCTGGTCTGCTCGCTCTTGGTCCACGTGTAGTTGCCGCGCAGCTGCAGGTTGTCGAGCAGGTCGACGTGGCCGGCCAGTTCCGCACCGCGGGTCTCGGCCTTGTCGATGTTCACGCTCTGGGTGAAGGTGCTGTAGCCCAGTGCTGCCCAGCCCGGGCCGATGTCCACGCAGTAACCGCTGCCGGCGCGGGCCACTTCGCAGTTCGGGAACGTGCCGCCGCTGGCGATCTTGTCTTCGAACTTGTTGAAGAAGCCGGTGACATTGAAGCCCCAGCGCTGGCCTTCGTAGTACGCGGCCAGCTCGTAGTTGGTGCTGGTTTCAGGCTTCAGGTTAGGCGAGCCCACCAGCGGCAGCACGCCCTGGCCACCGAAGCCGGTGATGCCCGGGAACAACTGGTCCGGACGCGGGGTCTTGTAGCCGGTGCTGACGCCACCCTTGAAGGTCCAGGCGTCAGTGGCGTTCCACACCAGGTAGCCGCGCGGGCTGACATGGCTGCCGAACACGTTGTGGTCGTCGTAGCGCAGGCCGAAGGTGGCGGTGAGGGTGTCGGTCAGCGACCAGTTGTCCTCGGCGAAAAGCGCCCACATGCGGTGCTTCTGCTTGGTGTTGCTGCGGTAGCCGGCGCCATCCATGCCGAACACGCCGTCGATCATGTCGGTGTCGTTGTACTGGCCGCCGACGGTCAGCTTGTGCGCGCCGAAGTCGAGGTCGAGCATGGTGTCGAGCACGTAGCCTTCCAGCTCCATGGTGCGCAGCGGACGCGGCAGGAATGCCTGCAGGCGTGCCATTTCACTTGGGTTGAGGGCGGCCAGTGCATTGCCGCGGCCGGCCGCGCAGTTGTTGGCGCCGCCGGTGCGGCGGCAGACGTCGTTCCACAGGGTCTGCAGGTTGGCGCGTTCGTCCAGGGTCAGCGGCAGCGAGCGGCCCAGGTTGCTGCTCTTGCTGTGGGTCAGCGAGGTCTGCCAGGTACCGAAGCTGTAACGGCCCTGGTGGGTCAGCGACAACTGGTCGCGCTCGTATCGCTGGTAGGCGGTGTAGCCCACGCGCGGCTGCACCACGCGGCGGGTGACGGTGCCGCTGCCGTTCGGGTTGGGGATGACGGCATTGCCGACGCGCCACAGGCTGGCCAGGCTGTCGAGGGTGCCGGTCTGGCCCTCGCTGTTGTCGTACTTCTGCCGCGACACGTCGTAGTCCAGCCACAGTTCGTGGTCATCGTTGACGTGGAAGTTCAGCCGCACACCGGTGTTCCAGTTGGTGTTGGCCACCGACTTGCCGCCGCCACCGAAGCCGATGCTGCGCTCCCACAGGCTGCCGTCGGGCAGGGTCAGCGCATCCCACTCCGGATTGGAGGCCTTGGCATCGTAGTAGCTGCCGCGCACCGCCAGGCTGAGGCGGTCCTTGACCAGCGGGCCGCTGAGGTACAGGTCGGTGGTGCGTGCATCACCGAACTGGTCATCCTGCTGCACGGTGAAGCCCTGGGTCACAGCGCCGTGCCAGCTGTCCTGGTTGCGACGGGTGATGATGTTGATCACGCCGCCCATTGCATCCGAGCCGTACAACGTGGACATCGGGCCGCGCACCACTTCAATGCGCTCGATGGCATCCAGCGGCGGCAGGTAGGCGAACTGGCCACCGCCGAAGTTGTTCGGATACAGCTGGCCGACATTGCTCTGGCGGCGGCCGTCGATCAGCACCAGGGTGTACTCGGAGGGCAGGCCGCGCATCGAGATGGTGGCACGGCCGTTCTTGTCGCTGGCTTCCAGACCGACGTCGATGCCTTCAACGTCGCGCAGCGCGTCGACCAGATTGGTGTACGGGCGCTTGCTGAGTTCTTCGCGGCTGACCACGCTGATGCTGGCGGGTGCATCGACCACCTTCTGCTCAAAGCCGGAGGCGGTGACCACCACCTTGTCCAGCGTCTGTGGCGCGCCGGAAGCGTCACCGTGGGCGAAGGCTGGGGCGGTCATGGCTGCCAGCACGGCGCTGGTCAGCAGGGTACGGGACAGGGACGAACGGACACGATGGCGCTGGGCCATGGCAGTAACCTCGAAGGATGCAGGGTGGTGCAATGCCAAGCGCGAACGGCGCGGCATGCACGGGGAGGCCCGGTCAGGGGCGGCAGGGATGAAGCAGGCAGCGGCGTGCGGGCACGACCGCGCAGGCGGTCACGCGGGGCCGTGATTCAGGCGAGCGGCGGCGCCTGGCCGCGTTGCTGGCGGCGCCCGGGCGCGTCGGCCCAGGGCGTGTCCGGAGCGGCCAGCGGCCAGTCCGGGCGCACGCCGGGCATGGCCGGCGTGGCGGGTACGAGTTCAAGCTCGGTGCGCAGCCATTGGCTGGCCAGCAGCAACGGCGGGCGCGCCTTCTCGGCCGATTTCACCGGGGCGGCAGCACAGCGGCGCAGTTTGGCCGGTGCTTCTTCCTGCGGGGACGCTTCGCCACCGCGCTCTTCCAGCGGCATCTGCACGGCCATTCCGGCCCGGCCGTGTGGCAGCAGCGGCAGGGTGCCCAGCAGCAAAGCCAGCATCGCCACCCACGCCAGCAGACTGGCCAGCGCAGGACGCTGGCCGCGCATGGCGGTGCCCATCTTGCGATGGATGAGTGGGCGAGGGCGAAGCGGGCGCAGCAAGCAGGGGTCCCCAAGGGTCTGCCGGCAGCGGCCGGCATCAACGGGGCGTGATTGTAATGAGAGCTGTTAGCTGTTGCAAATGAGAATGATTGCTAAATTGTCGCGGATCGGCCGGATGGGGCTCAGACTTCGCTCCAGCGTCGCAGCAGGTTGTGGTACACGCCGGTCAGCTGCAGCACCGCCTCGGCGTCACCGCCGGTCTGCCGCAGGCGCTCGATCGAGCCATCCATTTCCCACAGCAGGCGGCGCTGCACATCGTCGCGGATCATGCTCTGTACCCAGAAGAACGAGGCCACGCGCGCACCGCGGGTGACCGGCCGCACCTGGTGCAGGCTGCTGGACGGATACACGATCAGGTCGCCGGCCGGCAGCTTTACCTCGTGCTCGCCGTAGGTATCGCTGATGATCAGCTCGCCGCCTTCGTATTCGTCCGGATCGGACAGGAACAGGGTGCAGGAGATGTCCGAGCGCAGCTGTTCGCCGTTGGCCAGGTTCATCACCGCGCCATCGACATGGAAGCCATAGGTGCCGCCACCGCTGTAGCGGTTGAAGCGCGGCGGCAGGATCTTCAGGGGCAGCGCGGCAGCAAAGAACAAGGGGCTGCGGCTCAGCGCGGCCAGTAGGTCCCTGCCCAGCTCCGCTTTCAGGGGAGATGCATCGGGTAGCTGCAGATTGTGCTTGACCATCGCGCCCTGTGCACCGACGGTCTCGCGACCGTCGGTCCAGTCTGCAGCGTCGAGTCGCCTGCGTGCCTGCGCCACGTCCTGGGGTGAAAGCACGTCGGGAATGTGCAGCAGCATGGCGGTTCCTTTGGGGGGCGCGGGGGAGTGGGCTCCCCCGCGTGCTGCATCAGAAGCGGATGTCCGCGCTGAGCAGGAAGGTGCGCGGGGCACCCGGGGTGTAACGGTAGCCGCTCTTGTTGATGCTGGCCACGTACTGCTTGTCGAACAGGTTGTAGCCGTTCAAGCGCAGCGAGATCGTCTCATTGATTGCCCAGGACACGACCGCGTCATACACCACGTAGGACTTGGTGAACGACGGGGTGCCCACCGCGCCGTCGGTGCCGCGGTGCATGCCGGCGGCATAGCGTACGCCGCCGCCCACGGTGATGCCGTAGGGCAGGGTGTAGCTGGTCCAGCCGGTGAATGTGTCGTCCGGGGTATAGGTCAGGTTGGTGGTGCCATCGGCGGCCACCTTCGCGCCTTCCCTTACGTCGGTGTCCAGGTGGCTGTATCCGGCGCTGACCGACCAGTTGTCGGTCAGGCGGCCGACTGCGGAGAGCTCCACGCCCTTGACCCGCTTGCTGCCGGTCTGGGTCGGGTTGCCGGCATCGTCGAGCACGGTGGTGTTGATCTCGTTGTCCACGTCCGTCTGGAACAATGCAAGGTTCACTGCCAGAGCGTCATCCAGGAAGGCCCACTTGCTGCCCACTTCGAAGGTCTTGGCCTTCTGCGGATCCAGCTTGGGATTGTCGGCACTGCTGGCCGAGCTGCTCAGCTGGAAGTTGGCGCCACCCGGGGGTTGCTGCGAGATAGCATAGTTGGCGTAGACGCTGACGGTATCGCCGACCTTGTAGAGGGCGCCCAGCTTCCAGTTCAGCAGCGTATCGGACGCGTCCAGCGTCGGGTTGCGCAGCACCGTGCCGGTAGGATTGCCGCCGCACGCCGGGCCGCCGCGGCCACCACACACCGACGCGCTGGCGTACTCGGTCTTGTAGTGGTCCGCACGCACGCCAGCGGTCAACAGGAAGCTTTCGCCGAAGGACAGGGTATCGAACAGGTACACCGAGGAGGTGGTGGTCTTACCATGTGCATCGGCGCCGTTGTGCGCCCAGTTCAGGCCGCTGACGTTCCAGTCCGGGTTGTACAGGTTCGCAGCGGGCCAGCTGGTGCCGGCAGCGGCGGCCTGGCCATAGCTGTCCAGTTCTTCACGGGTGAATTCCAGGCCAGCGCTCAATGCGTGCCCGACCGCGCCGGTGGCGAAGTCGGCGCGCAGGTTCAGCTGATCGGTGAGGATCGTGTTGCGCTGGTCCTTGAAGGTCGGCAGGCTGCGCGCGATGGCGTAGCTGGAAAGGTCGGCCGGGTTAGCATAGGTGATGTTGCCGGTCGGGCGGCCGCCTGCGCCGCGCACGCCGGTGCCCATGAAGGCGGTGAGCAGGTAATCCTGTTCGGTGCGACCCCAGCGGGCGGTGTTGGTCAGGCGCACGCTGTCGTTGAAGTCGTGCTCGAAACGGAACGTGGCCATCTTCGCGGTCACGTCATCGTGGTCGGCGCGGGTGCCGTAGAAGTTCTCCGGATCGACCGGGTGCCCGGCCAGCGCTTCCAGCGTCGGCTGCGGCGTCCAGCCCGGCAGGCCCAGGGTGGGCACGCCACCATCTGGCACGTTGTCCTGCTTCACATACAGCAGGTTGAGGTAGTAGCGGGTGGCGGTACCCAGACCGAAGGCCAGCGACGGTGCGATGCCCCAGCGCTTGTTCTGCACGTGGTCGCGGCCGGGCTGGTCGCTGTCCTGCCACATGCCGTTGATGCGCAGCGCGCTGGTGGTGCCCAGCGACTGGTTCCAGTCGGTGGTGGCGCGGCGCTGCTGGTCGCTGCCCAGCGAAATGCTGGCCGACGTCGCGTCCTGCAGGTTGGCCTGCTTGCTGACAAGGTTGATCGCGCCGGTCGGCGCCGAACGGCCATTGTCGGTGCCGGCCGGCCCCTTGGTCACTTCCACCTGTTCGATGTTGAACACATCGCGCGAGATCGAGCCCAGGTCGCGCACACCGTCCACATACAAGCTGTTGGAGGTGTCGAAGCCGCGCATGAACAGCGCATCGCCGGTGGTCGTGTTGCCGTTCTCGCCGGCATAGAAGGTGCCCACGCCCGGGCTGTTGCGCAGCGCCTCGGTCAGCGTGGTGGCACCCTGCTGGTTGAACAGGTCGCTGGTAATCACTTGGATGGTTTGCGGCGTGTCCTGCAGGCGCTGGGTGAACTTCGGCGAGGCCACCTTGTCGGCTTTGTAGCCCCGGGTGGCGTGCACGTCGATCTTGTCCAGCGTGCGGGCGTTGTCGGTGGCTTCAGCGTGGGCCAGCGTGGGCAGGGTGGCCAGGCCGAGGCCGGCGGCAAGACTGGCGGTGGCCAGCGGCAGGGTACGAAGCGGCGAAGCGTGCTTGCGGCTCTTGATCGGGTTCATGGGCGTCTGCAGAAGGGGAACAGGGAGAGGCGGCCGGCGCGGGCCGCGCGGCAGCAGTACGTAGAACGAGGGGGGGGGGGGCGTGCGGATGCGGCTGCGCATGGCGCAGCAGAGCGTCAGGCCAGCAGCGCGGGCGGTGCGTGGGATGGGGGCTGGCGCCGGCCCGGTGCGAGCACCGGAGGGGTCGGTGTCACCGGCGCCGGAGCGTCTGCAGGTGCATTGTCAGGGTGCTGCAGGCAGAGTCGCCGCAGGGCACGAGGTTTGTCACCGCGACTGCCATCGGGTTCGGATTCAGCGGGGTGCATCGCCTGTTCGTGCGGCAGCACGTGTGGTGGGGACGCGGGCGACACATCATGAGCATACAGAGTCGGCGCATCGGCGGTCGCCGTGTGCCTGCCTTCATGCAACGCAGACCAGCCCAACACCAGCGTCAGCAGCACGGCTACGAGCAGCGGCCACCCTTGACGGGCAAGCTGGCACAGCGTGGCGGTGGGCGCGGGCGAAGCCATGGCGCGGGGGCGGAGTCGTTACGAAGATGTTACGTAGAATAACATAAACGATAATGATTCGCATCTGCGGGGCGTGACGGGCCGCTGGGGCCGCCCCGGAGCGGCCTGGGGGCGCCCTCATGGCCTTCCGGTAGATCCACCTCATGGGTGGATGCTCTCCCGCGGGGCGCCCTCTGGGGGGGGGGGGCTCTCTGGGCTGAGCGCCGCCTCAATCCCGGTCGTCGCGGGTCCAGACAGCGTCGTGCTCGCGCTTCACCGGAAACTTGGGCACAGGGCTGTAGGCCGGGGCACACAGGGCGCGGCCGTCACGCACGTCGAAGCGCGCGCCGTGCAGCACGCACTCCACGCTGCCCTCGGTGGTGTTGAACTCGCCCGAGGACAGCTCGAACTCTTCATGTGTGCACTGGTCTTCCAGCGCGTACAACTCACCGTCGAGGTTGAACACCACGATCGGCGTGCCGGTCACTTCGTCGAACACGCTCTTCATTTCACCCGGCAGCAGCTCGGTGCCGGCACAGACGAAGGTCCAGGTATTGCTCACGCGGCGGCTCCGGCCAGCGGCTTTTCCAGGATTTCGAAGCGCAGGTCGTCGCGCTTGGGAATGCCGAAACGCTCGTCGCCGTACGGGAACGGCTTCTTGATGCCGGTGCGCAGATAGCCGCGGCGCTCGTAGAAGGCGATCAGCTCGTCGCGCACGTCGATCACCGTCATCTGCATCACCGGCACCTTCCATTCGCGTGCGGCGTGCGCTTCGGCGGCGTCCATCAGCTGCTTGCCGACGCCGCCACCCTGCTGGGCCGGGTCGACCGAGAACATGCCGAAGTAGCCCTTGCCGTCGACATCGGCGACGTGGGCGCAGGCTACCAGTTGGCCGTCGCGTTCGGCCAGCAGGATGGTGGAGCGCGGGCGGTCCAGGTCGGCCTGGATGCCTTCGGCATCGATGCGGGCGCCGTCCAGCAGGTCGGCTTCGGTGGTCCAGCCGACGCGGCTGGCATCACCCCGGTAGGCCGAGGTGACGAGGGCAATGAGGGCGGGGATGTCGGCCGGCGTGGCGGCGCGGAAGGTCAGGGTGCTCATGGGGACATTCTAGGTGGAGCGGGGAAGGGCGCGGGAGGCTGCCGCTTGGGTCGACTTTGCCGAGTGTGGCCAATACGCAGGGTTGACGTCGTCTTCATTATTCGTTCATATCCATGGTCAGCACCCGCCCACCGTGAAGCAACGCGTGGCTGTCTGCCGGAGTGGGTGCCGCCTGGTCGAAGGCCAACTGCCGTTCGGCGCAGGTGGGGCACACAGGGACGTCGATCCAGGGAGGATCTTCATGCAGTCTGGCCTCATTTCTCATCCGCGCGCCGCAACGGCTGCCAAGGGTCTGTTTCTCGGTGTCATTGCCCTGTGTGTGCTGGCACCGGTCGGCGTTTCAGCCCAGATCGTTCCCACCTGGCGCCAGGAGTACGACAAGCGGCTGAAGTACGGGGACCTTGTCGAACCGCTGAAGGGCGAGATCTTCGGCGAGCAGGTCAACCTCTATGACGGCTCGATCAGCTTCAAGGCCACGGATATTTCGATTCCAGGCAATGGCGGGCTCGCGGTTTCACTCAGCCGCAGCTACGGGGATGTCAGCGGCGGTGCAAATGACAAGGAATATGGAAACTGGGATCTCGACATTCCGTCGCTTTCAGGCACATACGGAGACCAGCCCGAAACCGCGATCGGCGGGCATTGGATGCCAAGCGCCCGTTGCTCGACAGTTACCGCACCCCCGTCGCTGGATGTCTGGAATTACAAGCATACCCAGACCATCAATTTTTCTCCCCACACCTATTGGGATGGGGTGAGGCTTTCATTGCCGGGCGGAGGCGGTGAAACCGTCCTGGCGGGCAGCGGGGACGCACGCCAGCCAACGCCCCAGATTGGCACGCCAACGCCTTGGAACACAAAAGGGGGATGGTTCTTCTCATGCCTCAGTGCGCTCAAGAGCGGCCAGCCGGGCGAAGGTTTCCTGGGCCACGCGCCAGACGGAACCAAGTACTACTTCGACTGGATGGTGGCGCGCGAGAACGAGTCTGCCGTTCTCCAGCCCTACGACACCATCACCCATGCCACGCTGAAACGGAAAAAGGTCTTCCTCTATCCATCCCAGGTTGTCGATCGTTTCGGCAACTGGGTCCGCTACGAATGGAGTGGCGGGCGGCTGGATCGAATCGTTGCCAACGATGGGCGCAGCATCAGCCTTGCCTATGACTCCCTGGGCCGCATCGCAACCGCAACAGCAGCGGGCCGCACCTGGACCTATGGCTACACTCCGGCCGGTGTGTTGCAGTCGGTGACGCTGCCGGATGGCTCCGCCTGGCGTTACGACCTGCCTCCGGTCCACGTGACGAAGAAGTACCCCGAATACACCGGGCAGGACCCTTCAGCCTACATGGACTTCGCTGGGCTGTGCGCGAAGACGAACAAGATTGTGCAGACCGAGGTCACGGCTACTGTCACACATCCCTCTGGCGCACTCGGTACTTTTGTGTTTCGACCGTTCCGACACGGGCGCAAGAATGTTCCGTTCAACTGCCAGACCTCCGGCGACGATCAGTTGCTGGCCGACGGATGGAATCTCACGCCCCTCTATCGGGACGCGATGTCTTTGGTGGCAAAGCGGATAAGCGGCCCGGGGATGCCCACCGCGCAGTGGAGCTATCAGTACACCAATCTGGGGTGGCAGTACGACAGGAGAGTCGACCAGGCCGGGTGGCCGATGATTCCGGTGGGGCAGGCAGAGCCCAAGATAACGATTGAAACCCTACCCGATGGGGTTATTCGGACCTACGAATTCGGTAAGGAAGTCGGCTACAACGACGGTCTATTGCTGTCCACGACTACCAGCTCTGGTGGCGCGGTGGTTCGCATCGAGCGCAGCAACTACTACCCGGACGCGCAGCTTGCCAGCGCGCCGTTCCCGCGCGAGGCGGGCCGGAATCTCAAGTACGGGGCCAGGGAACTGGGAGAGCATCTGAATCGCCCAGTGCAGAGCACGGTTGTGAATCAGGATGGCGTGCAGTTCACGCGTACTGTGCAGGCCTTTGATGCCTTCGTCCGCGAAGTCACCGTCGCAGAAGCCAATTCCGCAGGCCAGAGTCGCACCACCAGCACCAGCTACTACGACAATCCCGCGCTATGGGTGAACGGCCAGACGGCGCGCAGTGTGCTCAATGGCATCGAACAGTCCCGCACCGAATTCGATACGGCCAAAGCACTGCCGCTGCGAGCCTACGCATTTGGCCGCCTGGCGCAGCAGGTGACCTACGCAGCCGACGGCACGGTTGCCTCGGTGGCCGATGGCCGTGGAAATACCAGCCATCTGTCGGGATGGAAGCGTGGTGTTCCGCAGCAGCTCCGCATGCCGGCCACGCCCGAAGCGCCCAATGGTGCAGTGCGCACGGTTGCCGTGGACGACAACGGTTGGATCACCTCGCTGACCGACGAAACCGGCGCAACCACCAGCTTCAGCTACGACAGCATGGGCAGGCTGCGCAGCCAGCAGTTCCCTGGCGGCGACAGCGTGAACTGGAATGGCGTAACCATGGACCTGCAGCGACTGGGTGGCGCGCAGCTGGGGGTGCCCGCCGGCGCATGGAAGCACTCGCGCACGCAGGGCGGGCGGCGCACGGATACCTACCTGGATGCGATGTTCCGCCCGGTGCTGGTGACCGAGAACGCCAACAACGTGCTGGACAGCGCCGTGGTGACCCGCTACGACACCAGCGGCAAGACCGTGTTTGCCTCGTATCCCACGCGGCAGCTCTCCGATATCAATGCCGCCCTGACCGGCACCACGACGCAGTACGACGCGTTGGGCCGCCCCACCGTGGTCAGTCAATCGTCCGAGCTTGGGGCACTGGTTACCCGCACCGAGTACGTGGGCAACCTGTCGGTGAAGGTGACCAACCCCCGCGGCCAGGCCACGACGACCCGTCATCTTGCCTACGACCAGCCCAGCTACGAGATGCCGCTGACGCTGCAGCACCCGGAAGGCGTGGTGACCGAGATCCAGCGCGACACGCTGGGCAAGCCGCTGGCGATCACCCGCCGCAATGCAGACGGCAGCCAGTCGCTCACCCGCCGCTACGTCTATGACGGCTACCAGCAGCTGTGCAAGACCATCGAGCCGGAAACCGGTGCGACCGTGCAGGACTACGACGCGGCAGGCAACGTGCTGTGGTCGGCGGCCGGCACGGGTTTGACCAGCACCACCGACTGCAACCGAAGTGAAGCCCTGGCCAGCGGACGTGCGGTGAAGCGTAGTTACGACGCCGCCAACCGCTTGTCGTCCCTGATCTTCCCGGATGGGCGCGGAAATCAGAACTGGTCCTACGCGCCTGATGGTCTGCCGGCCGAGATCAGCACGCAGAACGATCCGGCCCGGCCGATGGTCGTCAACCGCTACCAGTACAACCGCCGCCGCCTGCTCAGCGGCGAAACCCTGCAGCATCCGGATCTGGGAAGCCTGAGCCTGGCCTATGGCTACGATGCCAACGGCACACTGGCCAGCAATACCTATCCGGGTGGGCGTGTCGTCAGCTATACGCCGGACGCACTGGGTCGGGCGACGACGGTCGGCGGCTATGCGAAGGAGGCCAGTTACTTTGCCAACGGCGCGTTGGCCCGCTTCGTATATGGCAATGGGATCGTGCACACGTTGACCCAGAATGCCCGCGGGCTGCCCGACCGCAGCCGCGATGCCACCGCAGCGGCCGCAGTGCTGGATGACAGCTATGACTACGATGCTGGCGGCAACGTGATGGCCATTTCCGATGGCCTGCCCGGGGCGCCCGGTAACCGGGATATGACCTATGACGGCCTGGACCGGTTGCGGACGGTCACTGCACCGGGCTTCGGCAACGCATTGTATGAGTATGACGCGCTGGACAACCTGCGCCGTGCCAAGGTTGGCAGCCGCGATCGTACGCACTATTTCGATCCGACCAATCGGCTGGTCAACGTGATCGAAACCGGAACCGGGGCGACCGTGACCGGTCTTGGCTATGACGTGCAGGGCAATCTTTCGGTGCGCAATGGTCAAGCTTTCACGTTTGACTACGGCAACCGGCTGCGCGCGGCGGGGACGGCAGAGAGCTACGAGTACGACGCCCACGGTCGCCGGGTGAAGGGCGGGGCCAGTGGCAAGGGGGCAATCTACTCGTTCTACGACAACGGCGGCGTGCTGCGATTCCAGCGTAACGAACGCACCGGCAAGCAGACCGACTATCTCTATCTGTCAGGCAGCCTGGTCTCCCAGGTGCATGGTGAAGCCGCACCCAGCGTTCCCGCGCTGAGTGCGCCGGGCTACATCACCCAGGGCAGCGTGAACCTGACCTGGAGCCCTGCCGGTGGTGCCAACCGCTATGAGTTGCAGCGTGCCCTTGCAGGCACCTGGAGTACGGTCTTCGATGGCGCGGCGCAATCGTTCACCAGCACCGGTCTGGTCACGGGAACCTATCAGTTCCGCGTGCGCGGTTGCAGGACGGTGTGCGGCGGATGGAGCAATGTCGCATCAGTGGCCGTGGCATTGGCGCCATCCACCGTACCGACCTTGAACCTGCCTGCCACGGCCTTCAATGGCAGTTACAGCGTGGCATGGTCTGCGGCCTCCGGTGCCGAGCGCTATGAGCTGGAGGAAAGCGCCAATGGCGGCGCTTGGGTCCAGGTGCACAACGCCATCGGTCAGTCCAAGGCCTTCAGTGGCAAGGCAGCGGGAAGCTACAACTACCGGGTTCGCGCATGTAACCCGGTGGGGTGCACGGGATACAGCGCCACGGCTGCGGTGACGGTGGTGTATCCGCCTGCCACTGCGCCAGGTCTCTCTGCGCCGGCACGCGCTGCGCCGGGTAGTATCGGCATTGGCTGGAACGGGGTGGCTGGTGCCACGCGTTACACCTTGCAGGAGAGCAGTAATGGTGGCGGATGGGTCACGCTGTTCGACGGCAACGCGGGTTCCTATGCCACCGCTGTGCGTGGTGTGGGCAGCTATGGTTATCGGGTTGCCGCCTGCAATGGCGCAGGCTGCGGGCCGTGGTCGGCCACGTCGACGGTAGCGGTGATCGGGCCGCCGACGATCGAGCCGGTGATCAGCGCGCCGGGCCTGGTGAACGTGCCGCAGTACAGCCTGAGCTGGTCGGTGCCGGCCAACAGCGAGAGCTTCGTGCTGGAGGAGAGTGCCAATGGTGGTGGCTGGACGGTGGTGCATAACGGCGGCGGGAACAGCTTTGGTGCCAGCCGTGGCAAAGGCAGCTACGCCTATCGTGTGAGGGCGTGCAACTTCGCTGGGTGCAGTCCGTACTCCGGAGTCGTGACTGTTGCGGTGGTGTTGCCGCCGGGGGCGACGAGCCTTTATCTGGCAGAGTGGCTGACCACACGCAGGCCGCCTTATCAGGTCCAGTGTTCTGCCGGGTGGAGCCCGGTGGCAGATGCAACGGAGTATCAGCTCGAAAGCGGTGGCGGTGGCCAGCGTTTGTACACGGGCCCCCAGACCTACGTGAACGACAGTGGCGGGGCATACTGCGCGCATGAGTATCGCGTGCGTGCCTGCAACGCAGGTGGTTGCTCACCGTGGTCGGCCGAACGGCCGGTCACCCGCGGCGTACTGAGTTGGGACTAAGCCATGAACGGACTCTCTTCGCTGTTGATTCGGGCGGTACTCGCGGTGGTGGTGCTGGTGGCCTGCGTGGCTCCGGCAGTTGCACAGGAAGTCGTCGAGTACATCCACACTGATGCACTGGGTTCACCGGTGGCGATCACCGATGCTGGTGGAAATGTCATCGAGCGTACGGTGTATGAGCCGTATGGGGCGGTGGTCAACCGGCCGTTGAAGGATGGGCCGGGATATACGGGGCATGTGACGGACTCGGGGACCGGGTTGATCTACATGCAGCAGAGGTATTTCGACCCAAGTACTGGCGTATTCCTTTCAGTTGATCCCGTCGCGGCGGATACGGTGACGGGAGGAAATTTTGCGAGATATCTCTATGCGAATGGGAATCCTTACAAGTATGCCGATCCAGATGGGCGGATCGGTAAGCTAATCGCGGAATTGATAAAGAAAATTCTTCCTAAGATTTTGCCAAAGGCATCGCCAAAGCCCGCTCCCAAGGCTGCTCCCAAAGGTTCTCCTCGCACGGAGAAAAAGCCTGATAGTTCTAAGCCGGAATCAGCAGGTGGCGAAGGTTCTGGAAATCGATTTCCTGATCGAGATCTACCGCGAGATCAACACGGAAATCCCACCCCGGATCCTGGTGCAAAAGGACCACATACTCAGCTTGGTCAGAAGGACGGAAGGAAGTCACGATATGATCAGGCTCGAGAGTTCGATGGGGATGGAAAGCCGGTGAAAGACATTGATTTCACTGACCACGGTCGCCCAAGTCAGCATGTGAATCCACATGAACACCCGTATGTTCCGAATAAGACGGGCGGAACACCAATGCGTGGCGATGAAAGACCATTGAATGGAGGGTAGGTCATGAGTGAAGGGTTTGCCCAATTTCCTATTACAGGGAGAGCAGTTGCTGATGCACTCGAGTCGCTCGCGGGACCTGGAGATATCTGGGAGGTTTCAGCCGTTGAAACATTAACTTCAGCGGATGACGTGCTGCTGGGTGACCTGTGGCGACGCGTGGTCGCGGGGGACAGGGTCTTCGCTACTCGAGAGATTTGCTCCGCACTGGTAAGAGCAGATCAGGTGGTTACCCTGTATGCGCGTCTGATTGGCAAAGACAATGTTCACCTCTACATTGATGATGGCATTGCTGCCTCTGATGACGGAATTAAGGAAGGCCGCTAGATGAGGAGGGTTTGCTGGCGCAGCTGAGGACGTTGATGGCCCCGCGGAATACATCAGAGGTCATATTGCGCCCTTGAACGCATCGGTTCCATAGCTGTTTGCTGCGTAGAAGATTGGGTGTGCAGGTGCTATTTGATGGAGTAGCCTCAAAAGGAGGAGCTGAGTGCCAGGGTTTGTTGAAAGCTTCCCCATTTTGGCTTCCATTATTCTAGGCGCCATGTGGATAAACGCATCTGCGGCTCACAGGATACTGCTTAAAATCGAGCGTGAACGGCCGGAAGTACTCGCTGCAGTCGGAATCATCAAGGTTGATTGGTGGCTTAGGTGCTTGCGCGGTATTGCAGTGCTTGCCCTTACTTCCAAAGGGCAGACGCTCCATCAGGGGGAACGGTGGGTGTTGAGGGGCGTCGTGATGATGTACGTCTTCTTGATTGCCTCCGGGGTATCCATGCTTGTTGGCATGTAAAAGACGGCGCCTCAAGGCCGTTGATGGTGGATGGATCGGCATTACGGTGAGATTGCCCGTTCCTGGCATCACTCGGTGTTTCCCGGTCACGCCTCTGCTTGCTTTCGTCCAGCGCGCAATAAAAAAACGCCGCAGTTTCCTGCGGCGCTCTCATACTTCCCCGATTCTGGCGAATCCTCAGCCCAGCAGCTTTCGCACCTTCGTCAATGCCGTCATGAACCGCTCGATCTCGGCATGCGTGTTGTAGAACGCCAGCGAAGCTCGGCAGGTAGCCGCGACGCCGAAGTACTGCAGCAGCGGGTGTGCGCAGTGTTGGCCCGAGCGCACGGCCACGCCTTCCAGGTCGAGCAGGGTCGCCAGGTCGTGCGCATGCGCGCCATCGATCAGGAAAGAGACCACCGCAGCCTTCTCCGGCGCTTCGCCGATGATGCGCAGGCCGTCGACGCGGCGCAGCTCTTCGGTGAAGTGCGCCAGCAGTTCGGCTTCGCGGGCTTCCACGTTCTCCTGGCCAAGCTGCTGCAGGTAGTCGGCAGCCACACCCAGGCCGATGAAACCGGCGATGTTCGGGGTGCCGGCTTCGAACTTGTGCGGGGCATCGTTGAACACGGTGCCGTCGAAGCTGACTTCCTTGATCATCTCGCCGCCGCCGAGGAACGGCGGCATCGCATCCAGATGCTCGCGGCGCGCCCACAGTGCGCCGGTGCCGGTCGGGCCGCACATCTTGTGGCCGGTGATGGCGTAGAAATCGCAGCCGATCGCGGCGACGTCGACCTTGCGGTGCGGCACGGCCTGCGAGCCATCGACCACGGTGATGATGCCGCGCTTGCGCGCTTCACGGCAGATCTCGCGCACCGGATTGACCGTACCCAGCACGTTGGAGACATGGGTGACCGCCAGCAGCTTGACTTCCGGGGTCATCG
Organism: Stenotrophomonas sp. 96582_Sma; assembly: GCF_056480905.1. NCBI lineage: Bacteria > Pseudomonadati > Pseudomonadota > Gammaproteobacteria > Lysobacterales > Lysobacteraceae > Stenotrophomonas > Stenotrophomonas sp. 96582_Sma. The sequence continues at coordinate 1,069,622 of NZ_CM151122.1, forward strand.
CCGCGCGCAGCGCATCCAGGTCCAGCGCGCCATCAGGGGTGATCTCGGCTACGCGGATGGTGGCGCCGGTACGCTGCGCGACCAGCTGCCACGGCACGATGTTGGCGTGGTGCTCCATGCGCGTGATCAGGATCACGTCACCAGCCTTCAGTCGCGGCAGCGCCCACGAGTAGGCCACCAGGTTGATGGCGAAGGTGGTGCCACTGCACAGCACCAGGTCGCTGGGACGCACGTTCAGGAAGCGCGCCAGCTTGTTGCGTGCGCCTTCGTAGGCATCGGTGGCCTCGCTGCCCAGTGCATGCACCGCACGGCTGACGTTGGCGTTGTAGCGGCGGTAGAACTCGTCCACCGCGCCGATCACCTGCACCGGCTTCTGGCCGGTGTTGGCATTGTCGAAATAGACCAGCGGCTTGCCATGCACTTCACGCATCAGCAGCGGGAAGTCGAGGCGGACGCGGTCCCAGTCGGGGGCGCCGGCGCGTTCTTCGATCGGTCGCGGCGTGGACAGGTTCATGCCACACCCGCCTCGGCGAGGGCCTTGTCCAGGCGACGTGCCAGCTGCGCACGCAGCGCGTCCGGCAGGACCTTCAGCGGCTCGTGGCAGAACGCGGCGCTCAGCAGAGCCTGCGCCTGTGCCTGCGGCAGGCCGCGCGAGCGCAGGTAGAACAGCGCATTGGCGTCGAGCTGGCCGACAGTCGCACCGTGTGCGGCCTTCACTTCATCGGCGTCGATCACCAGCGTCGGCTGGGTGTCGATCTCGGCATCGGCCGACAGCAGCAGGTTCTTGTTGGACAGGTTCGCGTCGGTGCCATCGGCGCCTTCGCGGATCTGGATGCCACCATGGAACACCACGCGGCTGCGGTTGGCGGCGACGCCGCGCCACAGCAGTTCGCAGGAGGTATCGCGTGCGATGTGGTCGATGCCCAGGCGGGTTTCGACGTGGCGGCGGCCATTGCCAAGCAGCACGCCGTTGGCGGTCAGCTGGGCATTGTCGCCTTCCAGGCGCACGTTCAGTTCATGGCGGCTGAGCGCGGCGCCCAGTTCCAGGTCGACGCGGTGGTACTGCGCGTCGCGCGCCAGCACGGCGTCGGTGCGCAGGAAGCTGGTCTGGCGCGCGCTGCCGGCCTGCACGCGGGCGTGCTTGAGCACGGCATCACGGGCGACGTGGGCATGCAGCACGGTGTTGTCCAGGTGGGCGGAGTCACCCACGCTGAAGCGGTGCTCGACCACGCCCAGGCTGGTGCCGGCACGCAGTTCGATCAGGTGACGGTGGTGCCAGGCCAGATCGGTGTCGCCGGCGACGCTGGCGAATACCAGCTGCAGCGGCGTTTCGACCTGCACGCCTTCATCCACGCGCAGCACCGCGCCTTCATCGGCAAGCGCAGCGTTGAGGCGGGAGAAGATCTCTTCGCTGCGCTCGTAGCGACGGCCAAGGAAACGCACGGCGTCTTCGCCGGAGGCCAGTGCGGCCGACAGCGGCTGCAGCTGCACGCCGGCCGGCAGCGCCTGCACGTCGCTCAGCGCGGCATCCAGGCGGCCGTTGACGAACACCAGGCGCGGTGCCGGGATGTCCTCCAGCAGCGCGGCATCCAGCGCCGGGCCCTGCAGTGGTGCAGCCGCGAACGCACGGCGCTCCAGCTGGCGCAGCGAGGTGTACTTCCAGGCTTCGTTGCGGGCGGCCGGCAGGCCGTCGCGCAGGGCCGCGTCCAGCACTTCGCGGCGCGCATCGCTGCCGCAGAAGGCCTGGGCCATCGAATCAAGCAGGGCGCTCATCAGACCGCCGCCTCGGGCACGACCCGGTCCTTCAGGAAATCATAGCCGTGCGCTTCCAGTTCCAGGGCCAGCTCCGGGCCGCCACTCTTGACGATGCGGCCATCGGCCAGCACGTGCACCACGTCCGGCTTGATGTAGTCCAGCAGGCGCTGGTAGTGGGTGATGACCAGGAACGAACGGTCGGCGGCGCGCAGTGCATTGACACCATCGGCCACGCTCTTCAGCGCATCGATGTCCAGGCCCGAGTCGGTTTCGTCCAGGATCGCCAGCTTCGGTTCGAGCACGGCCAGCTGGAAGATCTCGTTGCGCTTCTTCTCGCCGCCGGAGAAGCCTTCGTTGACGCCACGGTGCAGCAGTTCGTCCTTCAGGTGCAGCACGGCCAGCTTCTGGCGCACCAGCTTGAGGAACTGCATGGAATCGAGTTCTTCCTCACCGCGCGCCTTGCGCTGGGCGTTCAGTGCCGCGCGCAGGAAGTAGGTGTTGTTCACGCCCGGGATTTCCACCGGGTACTGGAACGCCAGGAACAGGCCGGCGGCGGCGCGCGCTTCCGGGTCCTGCTCCAGCAGGTCGACGCCGTCGAACTGCACGCTGCCTCCGGTCACTTCGTAGCCGTCGCGGCCGGCCAGGACATTGCCCAGGGTGGACTTGCCGGCGCCGTTCGGGCCCATGATGGCGTGCACCTGGCCCGGCTGGACGTCCAGCGACAGGCCCTTGAGGATTTCCTTGTCGCCGATGCGGGCGTGGAGGTTTTCGATCTTCAGCATGGTGGGGGTTTCCGTGGGGCGGGCCGCGGCCCGCCGGTAAAGAGAATGCGTTTGCGAGGGGCAGGGGCGGACGGTCAGCCCACCGAACCTTCCAGCGAGACTTCCAGCAGCTTCTTGGCTTCCACCGCGAACTCCATCGGCAGTTCGCGGAACACCTGCTTGCAGAAGCCGTCGACGATCATCGACACCGCGTCTTCCTGGCTGATGCCACGGGCGCGGCAGTAGAACAGCTGGTCGTCGGAAATCTTCGAGGTGGTGGCCTCGTGCTCGACGGTGGCGCCCGGGTTCTTCACCTCGATGTAGGGGAAGGTGTGCGCGCCGCACTGCTTGCCGATCAGCAGGGAATCACACTGGGTGTAGTTGCGCGCGCCATCGGCATTGCGGTCCACACGCACCAGGCCGCGGTAGGTGTTCTGGCCGCGGCCGGCGCTGATCCCCTTGCTGACGATCTTGCTCTTGGTGCGCTTGCCGACGTGGATCATCTTGGTGCCGGTGTCGGCCTGCTGGCGGTGATGGGTCAGCGCCACGGAGTGGAACTCACCGACCGAGTCGTCGCCCAGCAGCACGCAGGACGGGTACTTCCAGGTGATCGCCGAGCCGGTTTCGACCTGGGTCCAGGTGACCTTGCTGCGCGCACCACGGCACTCGGCACGCTTGGTGACGAAGTTGTAGATGCCGCCGACGCCGTTCTCGTCGCCCGGGTACCAGTTCTGCACGGTGGAGTACTTGATCTCCGCATCTTCCAGCGCGACCAGCTCGACCACCGCAGCGTGCAGCTGGTTCTCGTCGCGCATCGGCGCGGTGCAGCCTTCCAGGTAGGACACGTAAGCCTTGTCCTCGCACACGATCAGGGTGCGCTCGAACTGGCCGGTGTGGCCGGCATTGATGCGGAAGTAGGTGCTCAGTTCCATCGGGCAGCGAACGCCTTTGGGAATGAACACGAAGCTGCCATCGGAGAACACCGCCGAGTTGAGCGCGGCGAAGTAGTTGTCGCCCACCGGCACCACGGTGCCCAGGTACTGGCGGACCAGTTCCGGGTGTTCCTTGATGGCCTCGGACATCGAGCAGAAAATGATGCCCTTCTCGGCCAGTTCCTTGCGGAACGTGGTGCCGACGGACACCGAGTCGAACACCGCGTCCACCGCCACGCCGGCCAGCTTGGCACGCTCGTGCAGCGGCACGCCCAGCTTGTCGTAGGTGTCCAGAAGTTCCTTCGGCACGTCATCCAGCGAGGCGTACTTCGGGCCCTTCGGCGCGGAGTAGTAGCTGAGCGCCTGCAGGTCGATCGGCGCGATCTCCAGCTTGGCCCAGTCCGGCATCGGCATGGTCAGGAAGTGGCGGTAGGCGTCCAGGCGCCACTGCGTCATCCACTCCGGCTCTTCCTTCTTGGCCGACAGGGCACGGATGGTGTCCTCGTCCAGGCCCGGCGGCAGGGAGTCCGATTCGATCTCGGTGATGAAGCCGGCCGAATACTTGCGGCCGAGCTGCTCGTGGATCTCGCGGTTGGGGGTGTCGTCGTGGGCGACGTTTTCGATGGTTTCGGTGGCCATGGGGGGCTGCCTACGGATCAGGAGACGACGTCGACAGCGATGGTGCGGCGCTGTTCGTCATCGGCAAGGGGGAGAGGGGGCAGGATCTGCGCAAGGGTGACATCGCGCAGGGCCTCGGAAACCACGTCGTTGATCAGCCGCCAGCTGCTGCGCGCGCCGCACTTGGGCGCCATGCCGCACTGATGGTGGTCGTGGCTGCATTCGGTCAGGGCCAGCGGCCCTTCCATCGCTTCGACCACTTCGAACAGCGAGATCTCGATGGCCGGGCGGGTCAGGCGATAGCCGCCACGGACGCCGCGCAGGCCTTCAACCAGGCCGGCCTGGGCCAGCGGCTTGAGCACCTTGCTGACGGTGGGCGGCTCCAGACCGGTGAATTCGGCCAGCTCGGTGGCACTGAGCACCTCGCCCGGACGGGCGGCGAGCACGGTCAGCACGACGGTGGCGTAATCGGTGAGTTTGGTGACGCGCAACATGGGGATGCGAGTGGTTCTTAAAGCGGACTGAAATTGTACGCTTTTATTCGCCGCCATCCAACCCGGGCATTCAGCCGGCGCTGGGGCCGGGCCGGGAGGACACACCGGGGCCGTTGCCAGGGCGCAATGCTGCGCCAACGGGGTGATTTTCGCAATCACCCGGAATGGGCGAGAATCCCTGTTCCATTCGCTGCAAACAGCCCGTGCCGATGCCGAAGAAGATCCAAGCCCGCAAGTCCGCCATCCATGGCAACGGCGTGTTCGCCGTGGCCCCGATCAAGCAGGGCGAGCGCGTGATCCAGTACAAGGGCCTGCTGCGCAGCCACGGCGACGTTGATGCCGATGACAGCGGCGACGTCGAAAGTGGCCATACCTTCCTGTTCACCCTCAACGACGACTGGGTGATCGATGCCAACTACAAGGGCAATGACGCGCGCTGGATCAACCACAGCTGCGACCCGAACTGCGAGGCGGTGATCGAGGAAGACGAGGACGGCGACAGCCGCGGCGACAAGGTGTTCATCGAGGCGCTGCGCGATATCAAGGCCGGCGAAGAGTTGACCTACAACTACGGCATCACCCTGGCCGAGCGTCACACCGCCAAGCTGAAGAAGATCTGGGAGTGCCGCTGCGGCTCGCCCAAGTGCACCGGCACCATGCTGCAGCCCAAGCGCTGACCCGCAGCGGGTAGTGCCGGCCGCTGGCCGGCACACATGTGAAAAGCGTGCCGGCCAGCGGCCGGCACTACCTTACTTACCCAGGACGCCTGCCGGCACCAGGTTGCCCAGGTTCTGGTTGAAGGTGACCACCAGCTTGCCGTTCTTCACCTGCGCCGACTGCACCTGCAGGGCGCCGAGCAGGCCGGCCACGGCCGGGTCCAGCTTGTAGATCGGTTCGCGCTGGGCGTAGTCGCTCAGCCAGGCATTGAGCAGGCCGCGGGTGCGCGAATCGAGGCGACCGCCCTGGTTGGCCGGGGTGAAGTCATCCACGCTCGGCTGCTGCAGGTGGAAGCCCTGGGTCTGCGCGTCGTAGCGCAGTCCACTGCTGAGCTTCACCGTGCCCAGCTTGGCCGGGTTGCCACCGGCGGTGGCCAGTGCCACATCCATGCCCAGGTTCAACCGTTCGCCGGCCGGAAGACTCAGTTGCGGGTGACTCATGGTCAGGGCGATCAGGCCGCCGAGGGCGTCCTGGGTGCGCGGGAAGCTGCCATCGAGGTACTGCTGCACGTCGCTGGCGCCGACCGACAGTTCGCGGCCGGAAATGGAAGGGGCGGCCTGGGCGCCGATCGCAGCGGCGATCAGCACGGTGGAGGCCGCGAGGCGGGTCATCAGTGAACGCAGGCGCATGGCGGTGACCGGTGGATATGAATGGACGAATCAAAGAGTAGCCGTGCCGGCTGAATCGCGCGTGCATGCCGCTGCAACGGTTCAGTCCAGCGTTGGCCGCAGTTGCGCCGACTGGATCTGCCAGGCGCGGCCATCGGCACGGGGTTGCACCCGGTACCAGCCGCCGAAGCGGAAGGTGCCCTCAGGGGTCACTGCGCGGATCTGTACCGGAACCTCCAGCAGCTGCGGCGGCTGGTGACCGTCGCGCGCGATCGGTAGTTCGCTGGTCAGGCGCAGGCTGCGCACGTCCGTGAGCTGGCGCAATGCGGCATCGTCGGCGCGTCGTGCATCGCTGGGCGGGAAGGTCCACGCGGCGTCGACGGCCTTGCGATCGCGATTGAGCAGGGCCATGACATAGGCATTGAGCATTCCCGCCGGCAGCTCGGCCTCGGCCGCGACGGCGGCAAACAGGGGATCGACATCGATGGCCTGCACGGTCGGTGCATCGCCTTCTGCGGCGGTCTGTGACTTCGTGCGGGCAGCCGCCTCGGCCGTGGCCGACGGTGTGGCATCCGCTGGATCGGATTGCGATGTCGGCCGGGAACAGGCCAGCAGCACCAGCGGTGCGAGCAGTATCAGGAACCTGCGCATGTCTGCCTCCTCCCCGAGGCGAACGGAAGGAGGCAGTGTATCGGCTGTTCCGCGATCAGCGGGAGGAGGGCAGCTGTTCCAGTGCATCCAGCGCCGGCAGCACCTGCGTGGCGATGGCGGCCAGGGCATGCCCTTCGGTGTCGGCGTGGCGCTGCACGATGTCGCGCAGCAGCTGGGTGGCGATCACCAGCGTCGCGCGCTCGTCGCCGCTGATACCAGCGGTACGCGGTGCTGCTTCCAGCAGGCGCATCAGGTCGCGGCTTGCGCGATGTTCCAGTTCGATGGTGCAGCGCCCGGTGCACTGCAACCCGTCCTTTTCGATGGGGGTCACCGAGATCCGGTAGCGGGTGGAGGGGCTGGCCATGAGGGTGTGCTCGCCGTAGCTGTGGAGGATGTGCCCACCTTAGGCAAGGCCGTGCTCGGCGGCGATGGCCGGGGCTGCACGCAGTGTTCCACCCGGTACGTTCCGGGGCCGCAACGGACCACGTCCAGCCAATGGCGACGGGCCTGTACGCGCATTCCCGGGGATGCGGCAACGCTGTGTTGCGGGCTGTGGTTGGGACAAAAAAAACGGGACGGCCAGAGCCGTCCCGTCGGAATCCGCGTTGGGGCGCGCGCTTACAGCGCGGCGTCCTTCAGCTTCTTCAGCGGACGCACCTTCAGCTTGGTGGTGGCCGGCTTGGCAGCGAACCACTGCTCTTCCTTGGTGAACGGGTTGATGCCCTTGCGCTTCGGCTTGGCCGGCACATTGACGGTGGTGATCTTCAGCAGGCCCGGCAGGGTGAAGGAGCCAGCGCCCTTCTTGTGCACCGAGGAGGCGACGGCGCTTTCAAGCGAGGCCAGCACAGCGCGGACGTCCTTGGCGATGACGCCGGAGGCTTCAGCGATGTGTGCAACCAGGCCGGACTTGGTCAGCACTTCCTTGATCGGCTTCGGAGCGGCCGGCTTGGCGGCTGCCTTCGTCGCGACTTTCTTCACTGCCTTCTTCGGGGCAGCCTTCTTAGCGGTCTTTGCCATGGTTTCCTGTTCCGTGAACGGTTGGTTGTTTGGTCGGCGCCGAACCCCGTCGGCAAGCGCAATGTAGGGCAACTCTCGGGCGCCGCCAATAGCCCGAAGCGCGGAAAGTGCATGTTTTTTCATATCCAGGCCGATTCAGTACATGGCCGGCAGTGGGGGAAGGGGGTGTGGCAGCGCGCGCGATGGCCCGCGCCTGCCCATCGGAGGAATGCGCGAAACCACTGAAAACAAGGGAAAAATGCGCGCCGGCCTGGCGAAGAAGTGACCAGTTGTCCGGTTTCCGGCGGACCTGTGGCGTGCGGCGGAGCGACGCAGGGCTAACGCCTCCCGTGCGAGGGTGACCGTTCATCACCGTCACGCAGGAGCAGCACATGGGAATCTCGCGACACGCCACCGCGCATTGGGAAGGCGATCTGAAGTCGGGCAAGGGGCAGTTGAGCACGCCGCAGAGTGGGCTGCTGGACAAGACCCGCTACGGCTTCAACAGCCGCTTCGGCGACGAAAAGGGCACCAATCCGGAAGAGCTGATCGCTGCCGCGCACGCCGGCTGTTTCACCATGGCGCTGTCGGCCAAGCTCGGCGAAGCCGGCTTTACCCCGACTTCGCTGGATACCGAAGCCAAGGTCGATCTGTCGCTGGAAGGCGGCCCGCAGCTGTCGCAGATCCGGCTGAAGGTGAAGGCCGTGGTGCCGGGCATCGACGCGACGCAGTTCCGTGCGATTGCCGATGACGCCAAGCAGAACTGCCCGGTATCCAAGGCGCTGAGCGCAGTGCCGATCAGCCTGGAAGCCGAGCTGGGCTGAGGGTAGTGCCGGCCGCTGGCCGGCAACCGCATGATGTCGAGGTCCAGGTAACAGCCGGCCAGCGTTATGGCGGCCTTCCTGGCCGCCACCCTCCAGGCCGTCGCGTCCGACGTTGGCAGCGGCTCCTGCCGCTGCCTTCGGCTCTACCACCCCCCATCACAATCACCAATCAAGGGTGCCGGTAATCACCGTCTGCACCTGGCCACCGGACCAGACTTCCCCGTCTTCATCGACGAAAAGGGTCAGGCGCGCGTCGTGGCCGACTTCGCGGCCCTGGCTGACTTCGAACGGTGCGCGACCACGGGGCAGCGCATCGCGCAGGTCCAGCCATGCGGCCAGCACCGCATTGGCGGCACCGGAGGCGGCGTCCTCGAAGCGGCGTCCATTGCCGACGAAGGCACGTACCGCCAGATCGAAGCCCTCACCGCCATCGCTGAAGGCATAGGCAAACACGCCCATGCTGTCGGTGGACTCGGCCAGTGCGGCCACCGCATCCCAGTCCGGCTGCAATGCGCGCAATGCGGCCTCATCGGCCACCTGCACCACCCACCAGCTGCGTCCGCCCTGCATCCGCGCCGGCGGCAGCGTGCCCAGCGGCCAGTCCTTCAGTGCGGCCTGCAGGCGTGGATCGGTCGCCTCGGCAGTCTCGGCCAGCTGCGCGCGCGGCGTGCGGATGGCGATGCGCTGCTGCGCACCTTCACCGCTGACGCGCAGCGGCAGGGCACCGGCAATGCCGTCCTGCACCAGCACACCATCGACCGCTGCGGCCAGGCCGGCCTGCAGCACCGCATGCGCGGTGCCGACGCTGGGGTGGCCGGCAAACGGAACTTCCTTCTGCGGGCTGAACATGCGCAGCCGGTAGCTGGCACCGGCGACCTGCGGCGGGAACACGAAGGTGGTTTCGGGCAGGCGCGTCCAGCGCGCGATGGCCTGCATGCTGGCGTCGTCCAGGCCCTCGGCATCGAGCACCACGGCCAGCGGATTGCCAGCGCCGGCGCGCGGGGAAAACACATCCAGCTGCAGGAAACGGCGGGTGGACATCAGGCGGCACTCCAGTAAACAGGCCGCATAGCGTAGCGCGGGGCACCCAAAAGGGGACGGAGGGAATTAAGTCGCTTTTGCCCCATGTGCCATAAGCGACTTAATTCCCTCCGTCCCCTTTTTTCCGTGGGCTACCAGCGGATGTGGCCGTCGATGACCGCCTGCACCTGGCCGCCGATCCAGACCGTGCCCTGCGCATCGACCTGCACCTGCACGCGGCCATCGCGGCCGACTTCGCGGCCCTGGCTGGCCACGTAGTGGCCCTCGCGGCCGGGCAGGGCATCGCGCTGCCGCAGCCAGGCACCGATCAGGGCATTGGCGCTGCCGGTCACCGGGTCCTCGGGTACGGCGGCCGCATCAGCGGGGCAGAAGGCGCGCACCACCCGGGTGTGGTCGGTGCCAGCTTCGTCGGCGAACACGGCCAGGCCGGTGGCATCAGTGGCGAGGCTCCAGTCGGCCAGTGCGGCCATGTCCGGCACCAGGTTGCGTACGGCGGAGGCGTCGCGCAGCGGCAGCAGCCACCAGCGAGCGCCGTTGTCCCATAGTTCGGGTACGTGCCCGCTGGCAGCCAGCGCCAGCAGCGTTTCCGGCGCTCCGTCCGCCGCTGTGTCCAGTTGCTGCGCCGGTGGGCTGGCCAGTTGGATCTGCAGTGCCTCGGCCGGGCCGCTCACCCGTACCGGCAGCAACCCCGCCGCGCATTGCTGCAGCAGGGCACCGTCGCGTGGTTGCGCCAGGCCGCAGATCACCGCCGCCCAGGCGGCGCCGACGCTGGGGTGGCCGGCAAATGCCAGCTCGCGGGTCGGGGTGAAGATGCGGATGTGGTAATCGGCGCCGGGCGCGCTGGGGCGCAGGAAGAACACCGTCTCGGACAGGTTCAGCCAGGCGGCCAGGGCCTGCATCTGGCTGCTGGAGAGCTCGTCGGCGTCCAGGATGGCGCCCAGTGGGTTGCCGGTGCCGGGGCGGGGGGCGAAGACATCGAGCTGCAGGTAACGGAGGACGGCCATCTACGAGGATATTGCGCTTAGAATCAAAGGTTCCGCCCCCGAGGGCGGCTTCCCCACATTCTACATAGCCAATCCATGTCAGCCTTCCCCCTTGTCGATCGTTGGATCGTACTGAAGTTCGGTGGCACCTCGGTGTCGCGTCGTCATCGCTGGGACACGATCGGGAAGCTGGCGAAAAAACGTGCGGAAGAGACTGGCTCGCGCGTGCTGGTAGTGGTTTCGGCGCTGTCCGGGGTCACCAACGAACTGACCGCGATCGCCGATGGCGCGCCGGACAGCCGTGATCGCGTGGCGGCGCTGGTCGAACGCCACGAGGCCTTCCTGGTTGAACTCGGCCTGGGCCGCGAGGTGCTGGCCGAGCGCCTGGCGGCGCTGCAGGGGCTGCTCGACGACGCGCGCGCGGCCACCCGGCCGCTGCAGTGGCAGGCCGAAGTGCTGGGCCAGGGCGAACTGCTGTCCTCCACCCTGGGCGCGGCCTACCTGCACGCCTCGGGCCTGGACATGGGCTGGATGGATGCCCGCCAGTGGCTGGACGCGATGCCGCCGCAGCCGAACCAGAGCGACTGGTCGCAGCGGCTGTCGGTGAACTGCCAGTGGCGCGCCGATGCGGAGTGGATGCAGCGCTTCCGCGCGCAGCCGACCCGCCTGCTGATCACCCAGGGCTTCATCTCGCGGCATGCCGATGGTGGTACCGCCATCCTCGGCCGTGGTGGCTCGGATACCTCGGCGGCGTACTTCGGTGCGCTGCTCGGTGCCAGCCGCGTGGAGATCTGGACCGATGTGCCGGGCATGTTCAGTGCCAACCCGAAGGACGTGCCGGACGCGCGCCTGCTGACCCGCCTGGACTATTACGAGGCGCAGGAAATCGCCACCACTGGCGCCAAGGTGTTGCACCCGCGCTCGATCAAGCCGTGCCGTGATGCCGGCGTGCCGATGGCCATCCTCGATACCGAGCGCCCGGAACTGCCGGGCACCAGCATCGATGGCAGCGCTGCGCCGGTGCCGGGTGTAAAGGCGATCAGCCGCCGCAACGGCATCGTGCTGGTGTCGATGGAAGGCATCGGCATGTGGCAGCAGGTCGGCTTCCTGGCCGATGTGTTCAACCTGTTCAAGAAGCATGGCCTGTCGGTGGACCTGATCGGTTCGGCCGAAACCAACGTCACCGTGTCGCTGGACCCGTCCGAGAACCTGGTCAACACCGATGTGCTGGCCGCGCTGTCGGCCGACCTGTCGCAGATCTGCAAGGTGAAGGTGATCGTGCCGTGCGCGGCGATCACCCTGGTTGGTCGCGGCATGCGCTCGCTGCTGCACAAGCTGTCGGACGTGTGGGCCACCTTCGGCCGCGAGCGCGTGCACATGATCTCGCAGTCGTCCAACGACCTGAACCTGACCTTCGTCATCGACGAAGCCGATGCCGATGGCCTGCTGCCGATCCTGCACGCCGAGCTGATCGACAGCGGTGCGATGCCGGTGGAAGAGACCGAAGTGTTCGGCCCACGCTGGCGCGAGATCGCCGGCACCGTGCGCCCGCGTGGCACGCCGTGGTGGCGGGGCCAGCGTGCGCACCTGCTGCAGCTGGCCGACGCCGGTACGCCGCGCTATGTCTACCACCTGCCGACGGTGCGCGCCCGCGCCCGCGCGCTGGCCGCGATCAAGCCGATCGACCAGCGCTACTACGCGATCAAGGCCAACAGCCACCCGGCCATCCTGCAGCTGCTGGAGGCCGAGGGCTTCGGCCTGGAGTGCGTCTCGCACGGCGAACTGAAGCACGTGTTCCAGCACCTGCCGGAACTGTCGCCCAAGCGTGTGCTGTTCACCCCCAGCTTCTGCCCGCGCAGCGAGTACGAAGCCGCGTTCGCGCTGGGCGTGACCGTCACCGTCGACAACGTCGAAGCGCTGCAGCGCTGGCCGGACCTGTTCCGCAACCGCGAGCTGTGGCTGCGCGTGGATCTGGGCCGTGGCGAAGGCCACCATGCCAAGGTCCGCACCGGCGGCAAGGACTCCAAGTTCGGCCTGCCGATCGCCCGCGTCGATGAGTTCGTGCGCGCGGCCACCGATCTGGGCAGCCGCGTGGTCGGCCTGCATGCGCACCTGGGCAGCGGCGTGGAAACCGCGCAGCACTGGCGCCTGATGTGCGATGAGCTGGCCGGCTTCGCCCGCCGCATCGGCAGCGTGCACACCATCGATATCGGCGGTGGCCTGCCGATTCCGTACAGCGACGAAGACGAGCCGTTCGATCTGGATGCCTGGGCCGAGGGCCTGGCCGAGGTCAAGGCGCTGCATCCGGCATTCCGCCTGGCGATCGAGCCGGGCCGCTACCTGGTGGCCGAGTCCGGCGTGCTGCTGACCCATGTCACCCAGGTGGTGGAGAAGGACGGCGTGCGCCGTGTTGGCCTGGATGCCGGCATGAACGCACTGATGCGCCCGGCCCTGTACGACGCCTGGCACGACATCGAGAACCTCAGCCGCCAGGGCGGTTATGCCGAAGCGGCGTTCGATGTGGTCGGCCCGATCTGCGAATCCAGCGATGTGTTCGGCAAGCGCCGCAAGCTGCCGGTGTCGACCGCACCGGACGACGTGATGCTGATCGCCGATGCCGGCGCCTACGGCTATTCGATGGCCAACACCTACAACCAGCGGATGCTGCCGCGCGAAGACGTGATCGAATGATCGCCGCGCGCGCCCTGCACCCGCCCACCGACACGCCCCGCGCCATCGCGCGGGCCCGTGCCTGACCGGATACACCATGACTGCTTTCGACAAACACCAGGTTTCCCGCTTCCGCTTCGTCCGCTGCGAATTCGCCGCGGACACCGGCGTGGCCAAGCTGGTCTACGCCTTTGATGACGGCCCGGAGATGGTGGAAACCATCACCGTGCCGGGCGCCCCGTTCGTGCTGGACGAAGTGCGTACCGCCGCTGTGCAGCGCGCGCTGCAGCTGCTGCACCTGATCGCCGGTGTCAGCTACTACAAGGCGGGCGTGCCGGAGACGGTCAGCATCGACAGCTACGCCATCGATGCCGATACCGCTGCGCTGGTGGAGACGGTCTACCTCAATGGCCTGGGTGAATTTGCCTACCGCAACGGCCTGAACCTGCGCGGGCGCTTCCGCCTGCCGGTGCAGGGCGAGGCAGTGCAGGCGCCGGTGCTGGGCCTGCAGCCGCACGCGCTGGTGGCGATCGGTGGCGGCAAGGATTCGCTGGTCAGCATCGAAGCGCTGCGCCGTGCCGGCGTGGACGAGACGGTGACCTGGATCGGTGGCTCGCAGCTGATCCGTGCCTGCGCTGAACGCACCGGCCTGCCGACGCTGAACCTGGGCCGCGCGCTGGCGCCGGAACTGTTCGAGCTGAACCGCCAGGGTGCGTGGAACGGGCATATCCCGGTCACTGCGGTGAACTCGGCGATCATGGTGCTGGCCGCGCTGCTGCAGGGCGTAGACCAGGTGGTGTTCTCCAATGAGCGTTCGGCCAGCTACGGCAGCCAGATTCCGGGCACCGGCGAAGTGAACCACCAGTGGTCCAAGGGGTGGGCGTTCGAGCAGGCGTTCGGCAGCCATGTGCAGACGCACGTAGCGGCGGACCTGCAGTACTACTCGCTGCTGCGCCCGATGTCGGAGCTGGCAGTGGCCCGCCAGTTCGCCAAGACCGATTTCTACGACGCGCATTTCTCCAGCTGCAACCGCAACTTCCACATCCTCGGCGAGCGCCCGGTGAACCGCTGGTGCGGTGTCTGCCCGAAGTGCCATTTCGTGTTCCTGGCGCTGGCCCCGTTCATGCCCAAGACGCGCCTGGTGCGCATCTTCGGCCGCAACCTGCTGGACGATGCCGAGCAGGCCGGTGGCTTCGACGCGCTGCTGGAATTCCAGGACCACAAGCCGTTCGAGTGCGTGGGCGAAGGCCGCGAATCGCGTGCGGCGATGGCGACCCTGGCGCAGCGCCCGGAGTGGAAGGAAGACGTGCTGGTGAAGCGCTTCTGCAATGAGATCCAGCCGCAGCTGGATGCCGCCGAACTGGAACTGGCACCGCTGCTGCAGCTGCAGGGCGAGCACCGCGTTCCGGCTGCGCTGTGGGAACGGGTGCGTGAAGATTTCGAAGCTTGAAGGAAAGCGCGTTGCGCTGTGGGGCTGGGGCCGTGAGGGCCGCGCCGCGTTTGCGGTGCTGCGCGAGCGCCTGCCCACGCTGCCGCTGAGCCTGTTCTGCCCGGCGGCAGAAGTCGAGGCCGCACGCGCAGAAACGCGGGGCGCGCTGGATGTGCGTGGCGAGCCTTCTGCTGAAGCGCTGGCCGCGTTCGACGTGGTGATCAAGTCGCCCGGGATCAGCCCCTACCAGCCGGTCGCGCTGGCGGCGGCGGGGCAGGGCACCACCTTCATCGGTGGCACCGCGCTGTGGTTTGCCGAACATGCAGGTGCCGATGGCATCGTGCACGACACCGTGTGCGTGACCGGTACCAAGGGCAAGAGCACCACCACCGCGCTGGTCGCGCACCTGCTGCGTGCCGCCGGCCACCGCACCGGTCTGGTCGGCAACATCGGCCTGCCGCTACTGGAAGTGCTGGACCCGCAGCCCGCGCCCGAGTACTGGGCGGTGGAACTGTCCAGCTACCAGACCGGCGAAGTGGCGCGCAGTGGCGCCCATCCGCAGGTGGCGGTGGTGCTGAACCTGTTCCCGGAGCACCTGGATTGGCACGGCAGCGAGCAGCGTTACATCGAGGACAAGCTGCGGCTGGTGACTGAAGCCGCACCGCGCATCGCCGTGCTCAATGCCGCCGATCCGCATCTGGCTGCGCTGTCGCTGCCCGATAGCGAAGTGGTCTGGTTCAACCAGCCGCAGGGCTGGCATATGCGCGGTGACATCGTGCATCGCGGCGAGCAGGCCGTGTTCGATACCCGCAACACGCCGCTGCCGGGTCGCCACAACCGCGGCAACCTGTGTGCGGTACTGGCGGCGCTGGAAGCGCTGGGGCTGGACGCCGTGGCGCTGGCACCGGCGGTGCAGGATTTCCGTCCGCTGCCGAATCGCCTGCAGCGCATCGGCGCGGCCGATGGCCTGACCTACGTCAACGATTCGATCAGCACCACGCCGCATGCCAGCCTGGCCGCGCTGGAGTGCTTCGCCGGGCAGCGCATCGCGTTGCTGGTGGGCGGGCATGACCGTGGCCTGGACTGGACCGATTTCATGCAGCACATGGCGCACGACGTGCCGCCGGTGGAGATCGTGACCATGGGCAGCAACGGCCCGCGCATCCACGCGATGCTGCAGCCATTGGCCGACGCCGGTCGTTTCGGTCTGCACGCGGCGGCGGATCTGCCCGAGGCAATGGCGCTGGCACGTGCCGCGTTGGGTTCTGAAGGCGGGGTGGTATTGCTGTCGCCGGGCGCGCCGAGCTTTGGTGCCTACCGGGATTACGTGGCGCGTGGCCGTCATTTCGCTGAGCTGGCTGGGTTTGACCCGGAGAGCATCAGCGCGATTCCCGGGCTGGGTATCGCTTGAAGGTAGTGCCGGCCGCTGGCCGGCAACCTCCGGAGAAATTCATCCACGCATGGCGTGGATCTACTGCTCCTGATCGATGAACGCGTAGCCGCCGTCGATCAACTGCTGCAGGTACGCATCGAAGCTGGGCGCGATCACCGCATAGCTGTCCGGATCGTGCAGGTAGCGCACCACCTGGCCGACCGTACCGCCCGGCGCGGGATCAAAATCCAGGTACAGCATCGAGGTGCCGCCGTTGTTCATGCAGTGCGAGAAGCACAGGCGGCGGTTCATCGGCAGATCGGCGTCGATGCCCTCACCCAGGATCTCCGGCTCGTCATCCAGCCACTCTTCGTAGATGGAACGGATGCTGTCGTCCCACTGCTGCTGGTCCTCGAAGATCTGCGCGACCGAGCGCAGGTAGTAGGGGTAATCGCCCACATCTGAACCCAGCATCAGCACGCAGACCTCACCGCCGGGATACTCGCGGAAATGGGTGCCATCCACGCGGGACAACAGTTCCACCAGGCTGTCCGGCACCTGCGGCCACTGCGCACGCAGGCGCTGCAGGTCTTCGGCGCTGGCGCCCTGGACCCAAGCCCACTGCGGGGCATCCTCGGCAGGCAGACGCGGAACAAGGCCAGACAGGAAGCGATCAACAAGATTCATGCGAAAAAAGGGGACGGAGGGGATTAAGTCGTATCCAACCACACCTGCGTCACGTCGCCAATGCAGAATGCGACGCGGGAGGGGCGAATACGGCTTAATCCCCTCCGTCCCCTTTTTCTTGCGGAGCAGGCGCATGAATCGTTGGCGATGCGGTGTGGCGGTGGTTCTGGGGCTGGCGGCGATGCCGGCGTGGGCGGCGATGAAGACGCAGCCGGTGGAGTGGAAGCACCAGGGTACGACCTTCAGTGGCGTGCTGGTCTATGACGACGGCGACAACGATAAGCGCCCCGGGCTGGTGATGGTGCCGAACTGGAAAGGCGTGAACGAGTCGGCGGTGGAGAAGGCCAAGCAGCTGGCTGGCGATGACTATGTGGTGCTGGTGGCCGATGTGTACGGCAAGAGCGTGCGGCCGAAGACCGATGCCGAGGCCGGGCCGGTGGCGACCAAGCTCCGCAACGACCGGCCGCTGCTGCGTGCGCGTGCGCTGGAGGCGGTGAACGTGCTCAAGGCCCAGGCCGGCAAGGCGCCGCTCGATGCCAGCCGGATCGGTGCGGTGGGCTTCTGTTTCGGTGGCACCACGGTGCTGGAGCTGGCCCGTGCCGGTGCGCCGCTGGCAGGGGTGGTCAGCCTGCACGGCGGGCTGGGTTCGCCGCTGCCGGCACAGGCTGGTGGCAGCCACCCGTCGGTGCTGGTGCTCAATGGCGCCGACGACACCAGCGTGACCGCCGAGGACATCGGCAGCTTCCAGAAAGAAATGAACGCGGCCAAGGTCGATTGGGAATTCACCAACTACAGCGGCGCGGTGCACTGCTTTGCCGAGCGCGATGCCAACAGCCCGCCGGGCTGCCAGTACAACGAGCGCGCGGCGAAGCGCGCATGGAAGGCGCTGGATGAGTTCTTCGAGGAGCGCTTCGAGAAACGTTGAACCGTGCAGCGGTAGTGCCGGCCGCTGGCCGGCATTCCCGTGACATCCGCAGCATCATGAGGTTGCCGGCCAGCGGCCGGCACTACAATGCGGTCAATGCGAACGGTCGGCAGCTACCGATGTTTCCGTGCCGACCAACGGTCGGCAGCCACCGGAATGCCGGTTTGGTGGGTGCCGACCGTTGGTCGGCACACCTCAACCCATCAATGCGAGCGCTGCACCGCGTAGCGGGCCAGGCCGCGCAGGGCAGCCACGGCATCATTGTCGGCCAGGCCATCGAGCGCGCGCTCGGCGGCCTCGGCATATTCCTCGGCACGCGCGCGGCTGTACTCCAGGCCGCCGGTAGCGCGGATCGCGGCCAGCACTTCCGGCATCGCCGAGGCGTCGCCGTCCTGCACGATGGTGCGCAGGCGTTCGCGGGTGGCGGCGTCCGAATGGGCCATGGCATGGATCAGCGGCAGCGTGGCCTTGCCCTCGGCGAGGTCGTCACCCAGGTTCTTGCCCAGCTCCTCGGCATTGGCCGAGTAGTCCAGCACGTCGTCGGCGATCTGGAACGCGTAGCCCAGGTGCATGCCGTAGTCGAACAGGGCCTGCTGGGTGGCTTCGTCCACGCCGCTGGCCAGCGCGCCCAGACGGGTGCCGGCGGCGAACAGCACGGCGGTCTTGCGCTCGATCACGCGCAGGTAGGCCGCTTCGTCGGTATCCGGGTTGTGCACGTGCAGCAGCTGCAGCACTTCACCCTCGGCGATGCGGTTGGTGGCATCGGCCAGGATCTGCATCACCGACATGCGCTCCAGCTCGACCATCAGCTGGAAGCTGCGCGAGTACAGGAAGTCGCCGACCAGCACGCTGGGCGCGTTGCCCCACAGGGCGTTGGCGGTGCTGCGGCCACGGCGCAGGCTGGATTCGTCCACCACGTCGTCGTGCAGCAGGGTGGAGGTGTGGATGAACTCGATGATCGCCGCCAGCTGGTGGTGGTCCGGGCCGGCCTGGCCAACCGCATGGCCGGCCAGCATCACCAGCATCGGGCGCAGGCGCTTGCCGCCGGCGGAAATGATGTGGTCGGCGATCTGGTTGATCAGCACGACGTCCGAGGACAGGCGGCGCCGGATCAGGGTGTCGACGGCGGCCATGTCGGCCGCGGCAAGCGACTGGATCTGGGGCAGGCCCAGGGCGGGACGGGTGTCTTCGGTGATGGTCATGCGATCAGGCTTTCAGGCTCATCGCTGATTATAGGCGTTGCCTGTGAATTCGGGCGCAAACCGGGCAGGCCGGCGTCCGCGGCCCGGCCACGGATGCCGCCTGCGTGAATACGTATGCAGGTTGCGCCATGCCCGTGAGGCCACCGCTAAGCTTGCGGCATCAGGATTTCGGCCCGCTCCCGGCGGGTCCCGCACGCCCGGAGGGGGGCTGTCGATGTCGCACTATCCATGGTGGCGCGGAGCCGTCATCTACCAGATCTACCCGCGCAGTTTCCTTGACGCCAACGGCGACGGGGTAGGCGACCTGCCGGGCATCATCCAGCGCCTGGACCACATCGCAACGCTGGGCGTGGACGCGATCTGGATCTCGCCGTTCTTCAAATCGCCGATGGCCGACTTCGGCTACGACATCGCCGACTACCGCGACGTCGACCCGCTGTTCGGCAGCCTGGACGACTTCGACCGCCTGCTGGCCAAGGCGCACGGTCTGGGCCTGAAGGTGATGATCGACCAGGTGCTGAGCCATACCTCGATCGAGCACGCCTGGTTCCGCGAGAGCCGCCAGGACCGGACCAACCCCAAGGCCGACTGGTACGTATGGGCGGACCCGCGCGAGGACGGCACGCCGCCCAATAACTGGCTGTCGCTGTTCGGCGGCGGCGCCTGGCAGTGGGAGCCGCGCCGAGAGCAGTACTACCTGCACAACTTCCTGGTCGACCAGCCAGACCTGAACTTCCATCACCCGGACGTGCAGCAGGCGACCCTGGACAACGTGCGCTTCTGGCTGGACCGCGGCGTGGATGGCTTCCGCCTGGATGCGATCAACTTCTGCTTCCATGACGCGCAGCTGCGCGACAACCCGGCCAAGCCGGCGGAGAAGCGCTTCGGTCGCGGCTTCAGCCCGGACAACCCGTACGCCTACCAGTACCACTATTACAACAACACCCAGCCGGAGAACCTGCCGTTCCTGGAGAGGCTGCGCGCGCTGCTGGACGAGTATCCGGGGGCGGTCAGCCTGGGTGAGATCTCCTCGGAGGACTCGCTGGCCACCACCGCCGAGTACACCCGCGATGGTCGCCTGCACATGGGCTACAGCTTCGAGCTGCTGGTGGACGACTACAGCGCGGCCTACATCCGCGATACGGTCTCGCGCCTGGAAGCCGTGATGACCGAAGGCTGGCCGTGCTGGGCGGTTTCGAATCACGACGTGGAGCGGGCGGTCAGCCGCTGGGGCGGCCACCCGGCTGACCCGCGCCTGGCGAGGATGCTGGTGGCGATGCTGTGCTCGCTGCGCGGCTCGGTCTGCCTGTACCAGGGCGAGGAACTGGGCCTGGCCGAGGCCGAGGTGCCGTTCGAGGCCCTGCAGGACCCCTATGGCATCACCTTCTGGCCCAACTTCAAGGGCCGCGATGGCTGCCGGACCCCACTGCCGTGGACCGACGCGCCGCTGGCCGGTTTCACCGCCGGCCAGCCGTGGCTGCCGATTCCGCCCGAGCACCGCGCCGCGGCCGTGGCGGTGCAGGAGCGCGACCCGGACTCGGTCCTGGCTGCGTTCCGCGGGTTCCTGGCCTGGCGGCATAGCCAGCCGGCACTCCTGCATGGCAGCATCCGATTCATCGAAAGCGCCGAGCCAGTGCTGCTGTTCGAGCGTATGCTTGCAGATGAAACCCTCCTGCTGGCCTTCAACCTGTCGGCCGAGGCGGTGAGCCATCCGCTGCCGCCGGGCAACTGGCAGCA
Organism: Stenotrophomonas sp. 96582_Sma; assembly: GCF_056480905.1. NCBI lineage: Bacteria > Pseudomonadati > Pseudomonadota > Gammaproteobacteria > Lysobacterales > Lysobacteraceae > Stenotrophomonas > Stenotrophomonas sp. 96582_Sma. The sequence continues at coordinate 1,090,024 of NZ_CM151122.1, forward strand.
GGTGGCGGTGCCAGGCCCGGATGCGGGCACGGTGCAGGGCAATGAACTCCAGCTGCCGCCGCGCGCGGTGTATTGCGCCCGACGCAGCTGACCGTTTTCTCCGGTGGCGGTACTTGCGGGGACGGGGCCGAAGCGCCCCGTCCCTTTTTTGTGGATGGGCCTTGCCGACCAACGGCCGGCATCCGCGCAAAAGAAAACCCGCTGCCTGCGCAGCGGGTTTCCGATGAGTCGCTGCCGGCCAGCGGCCGGCACTACCCGGTCGTGGTCAGAACTTGTAGTTCACGCCCAGCATGTAGGTGCGGCCCCACTCGATGTATTCCAGCGGGCGGTCCTTGCTGCCGGCGTAGGTGCGGTACGGCTCGTTGGTCAGGTTGCTGCCCTGCAGCAGCAGGGTCAGCCCGCGCAGGCTGCTGCTGTCGCTGAAGGTGTAGCTGACCTGTGCATCGGTCACATTCTCGCCGACCACGTAACGCAGCGTGCGATTGCCGTTGAAGTTGCCGATCTCACCGATGAAGTCCGAACGGCGGCGCTGGCTCACACGTGCTTCAAAGCCGCTGCGCTCGTAGTAGGCGGTGAAGTTGTACACGCGCTTGGACAGTCCCGGCAGGCTGATCGGGTCGGTGCCCACACTGGAGGCGCTCTCCGGATCCAGGATGGTGATGTCGCTCTTGTTGAAGGTCGCGCTGGCCTGCACGCCGAAGCCGCGCAGGCTGTCGGTCAGCATCTCCAGCGGGAACGACCCGGTCAGCTCCAGCCCCTTCAACGTGCCGCCCTTGCCGTTCTGCGGCGTGGAGAAGGTGCCGGTGGTCAGCACCGGTGCGGTCATGCCCGGCGGTGGCACGTAGTTGCCGAGCAGGCCGCTGAAGTCGTAGTTGTCCACCGACTGCGTGTAGACGTAGCTCTTCAGGTCCTTGTAGAAGATCGCCGCAGCCACGTAGGCCTTCTCGCCGAAGTACTTCTCATAGGACAGATCCAGCGCGGTGGCGCGCCACGGATCCAGCAGCGGATTGCCACCGCTGCCACCGGGGCGGCCGTTGTTGGTATCCACGCCGAATTCCAGGCCGGCACGCATCTGGTCCACGCGCGGGCGCGCGACCTGCTTGGCGGCGGCGAAGCGCAGCGTCTGCTGGTGCGGGAACATGAACACCAGGTTCAAGCTAGGCAGCCAATCCTTGTAGGTCTTGCCGGCAGAGAAGGGCTGGATGTTGCTGCCCGCCGGCTGCGAGCTGTCCCAGTAGCGCGAATCCGAGCTCTGGTCGGTGTGCTGCATCTGCACGCCGATGTTGCCGCGCACGCCGACCACGCCGATGTCGGTGTTGATGTTCAGGCGTGCCCACGCCGTGGTGATCTTCTCCTCGACCGTCCAGGATTTCGGAATCAGGTAGTCCAGGTTGTCGACCGGGTTGAAGGTCATGTAACGACCGACGGCTGCCGGCACATTCCACGACGGGATGTAGCCGATGCCGGCGAAACCGAGGTTGACCGGGCGGTACTGCAGGTCCGGTGCGATGCTGGATTCGCCTTGGGCGCCGAGCAGGATGTTGCCTTCGGCCTGAGCCTTCTGCTTGCGACGGTCGGCATAGTTCACGCCCACGTCCACATCCGAGAACCAGCTGGACATGGCCTCGGGAACCGGCAGCGTCGCCGCCAGCTTGGCGCCCTTCAAGCGGTCTTCGACCTCTGGCACCTTGCCGTAGCCGGAACCATAGATCGTGTTGGTCAGGAACAGGCTGTCCGGATTGGAATAGTCGCGCCCCGGCGTGATCTGCGAGAAGCTGTTGTTGTTCACCACCAGCCCGATCGTGTCGAACTGCGGGCGCGGCACCAGCTGCAGGTTGTTTTCCAGGTTGATCTCGCGGCGGGTCGCCTTGGAGTAGTTCAGGTCGGCGACCAGCTTCACGCCACCGACGTTGAACTCGTTGTTCCAGCCGAACGCATCGATCTTGTCCTTGCGCTTGTTGTACATGCCGCGCACCAGCGGGTACGCATTGTTGATCGTGCCACCGGTGAAGCTGCCATCGGCATTGCGACCGACATTGCTGAACACCGGCAGGATCGCGTTGGGATTGTTGCTGTCCTCGCCGTTGCCGCTGAGGCTCAGCTCGAACTGGTTGGCGGTGTCGATCTGCTCGGCTTCGGTATGGAACGCATCGAAGGTGCTGGTCCAGCTGTTGCTGGGGCGGAACTGGATCGTTGCCATCACACCGTCGCGCTTGTTGTTGCCGGTGCGACGCAGGGCCTTGATGCCATCGGTGAAGTAGGTGCCAGGTGCGATTCCGCGACGCTCGCCCTTGTCGGTGTGTTCGGTGGTCCAGGGCTCGTACAGGCCGACCTGGTTCTCCTGGATCGGCATGTCGCTGTGCGCATAACCAATGGCGATGCCCAGGGTGTTGTCGAAGAACTGGTCGATGTAGCTGGCGCTGAAACGGTTGCCATACGGGTCGATGTTGGCAGCGCGGCCCAGGGAGCTCTTCTGGTAGCGGCCGCTGACCGCGATCACGCGCTCGCCGAAGCTGAGCGGGCGTGCGGTCTGCATGTCGATGGTGCCCGACAGGCCTTGGCCGACCAGCGCCGCGTCCGGGGTCTTGTACACGGTCACGCCGTTGACCAGCTCGGACGGGTACTGGTCGAATTCGACGCCGCGGTTGTCGCCGGTGCTGACCACTTCACGGCCATTGAGCAGGGTGGTGGCGAAGTCGGGCGACAGGCCACGCACACTGATCACCTGCGCACGGCCGGCCACACGCTGCGCGGCCAGGCCGGGCAGGCGCGAGATGGATTCGGCGATGCTGACGTCGGGCAGTTTGCCGATGTCTTCGGCGGAGATCGCTTCGACCACCGAGGTGGCGTCCTGCTTGATCGCGATTGCGTTCTCGATGCCGCGGCGGATGCCGGTGACCTGCACCGTATCCAGGTTGGTGGCGGCGGTGGCGGCCGGCGTGGTGGTGCTCTGCGTGGACTGTGCCGACGCCAGCGTCGGCGCCAGGACAACGGCCAGCGCGATGCTCAGCGCGCTGCGCTTGTGGTTCAACATTTTCCCCTCCCAGGCAATGTTGCAGATCGATTCGTGAACGTCCCGGAGTGACCGTGGACGTGCGACGCGGTGGCCGCTGTCGTCGCCGCTATGGTAGGCAGCGCGTTCTTCGCGGGAATCACCCTGCATACGTATTCAATGGCGTTTGCAGGGATGTAATCGCTTTCAGGTTCTGTTTGCGGTAGTGCCGGCCGCTGGCCGGCAATCGCGTTCACCGGGTTGCCGGCCAGCGGCCGGCACTACCGGGGCATTCAAAGCGGCGTGAAGCGAATGGCCTGCCCACCCCCCGGTGCCAGCACCAGCGTCAGCACCTCGGCGCTGGTCACCTCTCGGGTTTCGCGCGCGAATGCGAAGGGATTGCTGCGGAAATCCGCGCCCTCGCCATCGCGGTAGATCTCGGCGCGATAGCGCACGCCCGGCTCCAGGAAGCCCAGCGACACCGGCAGCACGCGGCCGTGCTCGTCGGTGATGCTGCCGAGGAACCAGTCGCGGCTGTTGCGGTCGCGGCGCACGATCGTCACGTAGTCGCCCACTTCGCCATCGAGCACGCGGCTCTGCTCCCAGTCCACGGCGACGTCTTCGATGAAACGGAATGCCTCGCGATGCTGCAGGTAGTGCTCGGGCAGGTCGGCGGCCATCTGGATCGGGCTGTACAGCACCACGTACAGCGCCAGCTGGCGTGCCAGCGTGCTGGGAATGGCCTGGCCGTGGCGGCCCTTCAGGCTGAGGATGCCGGGGGTGTAATCCATCGGCCCGGCCAGCATGCGGGTGAACACCAGGTTGACCTCATGTTCCGGCGGGTTCGGCGGCTGGCCCCAGGCGTTGTACTCCATGCCACGTGCGCCTTCGCGCGAGATCCAGTTGGGATAGGTGCGGCGCAGGCCGGTGTCCTTGATCGGCTCATGCGGGTTCACCGACAGGTGCCGCCGCGCCGCTTCCTGGACCACCTTCAGGTGGTGGCGCGCCATGAACTGCCCGTCATGCCACTCACGCCACAGCGGGCCGCCCGAGGGATTGCGGCGGTCGACCTGACCGTCGTCGCAGACGTAACCGGTCTTGAACTGGTCCACGCCCAGCCGCGCGTACAGGTCCAGCGCAGCATCCAGCTGCTCCTCGTAGTGCTCGATGGCGCAGCCGGTTTCATGGTGGCCGATCAGGTGCACGCCCTTGTTCTGGCCATACGCCGAGAGCGCTTCAATGTCGAAATCGGGCGTGGCACGGGTGAAATCGAAGTCGTAGCCATTGCCCACCCACATGCCGTCCCAGCCCGGATTCCAGCCTTCCACCAGCACGCCACGGAAGCCGTGCGCGGCGGCGAAGTCGATCACCTTCTTCGTCTTCGCGGTGGTGGCCGCATGCTTCGGCCCGGTCGCCCAGCTCTCGTTGTCCAGGTGCATCGACCACCACACCCCCAGGTACTTGGCCGGCTTCACCCAGCTCACATCACCCAGCGCATTGGGTTCGTTGAGGTTGAGGATCAGGTCCGATTCGACCAGGCCGCCGGCACGGTCGGCAATCTGCAGCGTGCGCCACGGCGTGGCGAAGGGCAGGCCGCGGCGCACCTTCCAGCCTTCGGCCGAGGGCGAGAGCTGCGCGCGCAGGCGCTGGCCCTCGGTGCGGCGCAGCCACATGCCGGCGTAGTCGACCAGCGCAGCCTCGTGAATCGCCACGTGCAGGCCATCGCGGCTGCGCAGGGTCATCGGCGTATGCACCAGCGGAACCTCGCGCAGCGGCGTGCGCTGGTACAGGTACTCGTAGTGGATCGGTTCGCCGGCAGGGATCCACCACGCGGTGGAATCCTGCGCGATGGCGAACTCGGTCAGCTCGTCATCGATGATCGCTTCGTGCAGGTTCGGCTGCTCGGGGAATACGTAGCGGAAGCCAAGGCCATCGTCGTACACGCGGAACACCACATCCAGCCGGCGCTTGCTGCCGGTGGTCTCGGCCAGCTGCACGGTCAGTTCGTTGAAGTGGTTGCGGGTGAGCCGGCGTTCGCCCCAGGGCTGTTCCCAGTTGTCATCGACGCTGCGTTGCTGTTGGCCGAGCAGGGCGAAATCCCGGTCCAGGCGCCCATCGCGCAAGGCAAAGCCCAGCTTCGAATCTTCCACCACGGTCTCGCCGAAACGCTCGACGCGATAGCGCGCGGTGCCACCGACCAGCACCAGGCTGACCTTGAGCACCTTTCCCGGTGATTCGACGCTGGCCACCTGCGGCGCGGCCTGCGCCAGCGTGGCCAGGCCCAGCAGAGCCAGACCGAGCAGGTGCGCGAACACCGCGCGTACAGCAGTGGGTGACATCGGCATTTCCCCTCCCAAGGCGCCGTTGGCAGACCCGGACCATAAGCCAGCGCGGCAGGCCCGCTGCCGCGCAACGCCATGAATACGTATGCAGCTGGACGCAGCCGACAGCCCCGCGTCTACCATGGGGCCAAGGCACCTTGAGGGAGGGGCCGCGCCCGCCCGCCGACAACGACGGTGCGGACCTACAACGCGTGCAGAGAGGGAGGGAGGCCGACGGGCGAAAGCCGGTCCGCCGCTTCGATGCTGAAGATCATTTGCCTGACCGCTGCCCTGGGGGCAGCGCTGGGATCGACCGCGCAGGCGGCCGACCTGCAATTCGACGGCCGCCATGCGCGCGCCGAAGCCGCTGCCAACGGCAGCTACGTGCTGCATGCGCCGAAGGCTGAGGTGCGTATCGCGCCCATGCCGATGCGCAGCCAGACCGGCAGCGTGATGTTCGATGCACTGTTCGCGCTGGCCCAGCAGGAGATGGACCAGGACCGCGTGGATGCGATCCGCGATCCCGCGTTCGATGAAGGCCGGCCGGTGCCATGCGAGTGCTTCCAGACCGGCGCGCGCTGGCCCTACGTGTGGACCCGCGATGTCAGCTTCGCCGCCGACCTGGCGCTGGCGCGGCTGGACCCGCAGCGCACCCGGCAGTCGCTTCAGTTCAAGCTCTCGGCAGCGCGCGATGGCCATACGCCCGGCCTGTTCGTCGCGCAGGACACCGGTTCCGGCGGCAGCTGGCCGATCAGCAGCGACCGGGTGGTGTGGTTCCTGGCGGCACGCCACCTGCTGGACGATCGCGCGTTTGCCGGCCAGGTCTGGCAGGCGCTGCAGGGCACGCTGGCGCAGGACCGCGCGATGGTGTTCGACGCGCAGGTGGGCCTGTACCGTGGTGAGACCTCGTTCCTGGACTGGCGCGAGCAGACCTATCCGGACTGGACCCGCGAGGACGTGCGCTTCATCGGCGATTCCTATGCGCTGTCCACCAACGTGCTGCACTACCAGGCGCTGCGCCTGGCCGAACGCCTGGCTGGCCAACATGGTGATGCCCGCGCGGCTGACTACAAGGCGTGGGCCGATGCGTTGGCGCAGCAGATCGATGCGCGCTTCTGGCGCGAGGAAATGGGCCAGTACATGAGCTACATCGGCGAAGCCGCGCACCCGGTGCCCTACGCCAAGGTCGATCTGCTCGGCCTGTCGCTGGGCATCCTCGCCGAGGTGTTGCCGGCCGAGCGTGCGCGCCGTGCGCTGGCCGCTTACCCGATGGGGCCGGCCGGAAGCCCGGTGGTCTGGCCGCAGGAATCGCAGCAGCCGATCTACCACAACCGTGCGATCTGGCCGTTTGTCAGCGCGTACTCTCTGCGTGCGGCGCGGCAGCTGGACGATGCGCCGCGCATCGCCGCTGAGATCCGTTCGCTGATGCAGGGCGCGGCGCTGGCCGGTTCCAACATGGAAAACTACGAACTGGTCAGCCAGGCCGTGCATGTCGAGGAAGGAGCGCTGAGCGGCCCGGTGGTCAACTCCGAACGCCAGCTGTGGTCGGTGGCCGGCTATCTGTCGATGGTGGTCGAGGGCGTGTTCGGCGTGCAGGACGATGGCCGCATGCAGCCCAAGCTGCCGGCCGTGCTGGTGCCGGAGCTGTTCGGCACGCATCCCCGCATCACGCTGGAAGCCAACGGCAGGCGCTATGTGCTGGAGCGCCCGCAGAACGTGGGCGATGGCCTGCTGGTGGCCGGCAGCACCATCACACGTGGCACGACTACCACGGTGCAGCTGGTCGCTGCCCCGGCAGCAACCGGTTTCGCTGCCACGACTGCGGATGCCAACGCGCGTGCGCCCGCAACACCGGCGGCACCGCAGGCCCTGCGCATGGGCACGGGCTGGAACGTTCCGGTGCAAGCCGAGCAGGTTCTGTGGAAGGACGGCAGGGCCCTCGTCGCCAGCAATGGCCCGGTGCACATCAGCGACGATGGCCTGCAGCACTGCCTCAGCCTGACCCTGCGCGAGGGTGCGCTGGAGTCGCTGCACAGCCCGACGCTCTGCGTCGGTCCGCAGCAGGTGCTGAAGGGCGAGGAACGCTGGCAGTTCACCTCGGTCAAGGCCGGGCAGGTGCGCCTGCGCCTGCAGTACCGCAACGCGAACGGGCCGATCAACACCGGCGTCACCGCTGCGGTCAAGCAGCTGGTGCTGCAGTGCCCGGGCCAGCCATTGCAGCGGCATACGGTCACTCTGCCGCACAGCGTGGCGATGCAGGACTCGACCTCGGCGACATTCACGGTGCCCAAGGGGCAATGCACGGTCGCGCTTGAAGAGGGCTTCAACATGAGCGCGCTGCAGCACTTCGCGCACTACACGGGCGGCAAGGGTGGACGTGAGGGTGTGCTCAACCAGGCCCAGGTGCAGGCGCTGAAGGTGGCGCCGGTGGCGATGGAAGAGGGCGCACGATGAGTCGTCCCGTCAAACCGCAGTTGTCGTTCTGGCAGATCTGGAACATGTGTTTCGGCTTCCTCGGCATCCAGTTCGGATTCGCCCTGCAGAACGCCAACGCCAGCCGCATCTTCGAGACACTGGGCGCGGACATGGACGCGGTGCCCGGGCTGTGGATCGCGGCGCCACTGACTGGCCTGCTGGTGCAGCCGGTGATCGGTTACCTGTCCGATCGCACCTGGACGCGCTGGGGCCGTCGCCGCCCGTTCTTCATGATCGGTGCGGTACTGACTACGCTGGCGCTGCTGGTGATGCCGAATTCGCCGACGCTGTGGATCGCCGCCGGTACCTTGTGGGTGCTGGACGCCTCGATCAACGTGTCGATGGAACCGTTCCGCGCCTTCGTCGGCGATCAGCTGGCGCCGCGCCAGCGTCCGGCCGGCTATGCCATGCAGAGCTTCTTCATCGGTGTGGGCGCCATCGTCGCCAGCTTCCTGCCGTTCATCCTGGCCCACTTCGGTGTTGCCAATACCGCAGCTGCCGGCGAAGTGCCCGATACCGTGCGCTATGCGTTCTACTTCGGCGCGGTGGTGCTGCTGGCGGCGATCACCTGGACGGTGGTCAGCACCCGCGAGTACTCGCCGGCGGAGCTGGCCGGGTTTGACGATGCCGAGCCGCCGGCGCACCACGCAGGGGCTGCGATCAGTGGCCCCGCGCCGTGGGCACAGATGGCGCTGTGGCTGGGGCTCGGCGTGGTGCTGGCGCTGCTGATCGCCTGGCGGCAGGGCGACAGGATGCTGTATGTGCTGGCAGGACTGTGCGCCGGCTACGGCCTGCTGCTGGCGGCCGCGCGTGCGTTGCCGGCCACGCATATGCTGGCCGCCATCGTCGGCGACCTGCGCGCGATGCCGGTGACCATGCGTCGTTTGGCGTGGGTGCAGTTCTTCTCGTGGTTCGCGCTGTTCGCGATGTGGATCTACACCACCGCCGCGGTGGCGGGTATCCACTTCGGCTCGACGGATCCGCAGTCGGCGGCCTACAACGAGGGAGCCAACTGGGTGGGGGTGCTGTTCGGTGCCTACAACGGCTTCGCTGCGCTGGCCGCGGTACTGATCCCGCCGATGGTGCGTGCGATCGGCCTGCGCTGGAGCCACCTGGTCAACCTGTGGCTGGGCGGCGCCGGCCTGGTCTCGCTGATGTTCATCCGCGACCCGCACTGGCTGCTGCTGTCGATGGTCGGCGTCGGCTTCGCCTGGGCATCCATTCTTTCGCTGCCATACGCACTGCTGTCCGACAGTGTGCCGGCCTCGAAGATGGGCGTGTACATGGGCATCTTCAATTTCTTCATCGTGATCCCGCAGCTGGTCGCGGCCAGTGCGCTCGGCTTCGCCCTGCGCGCCTGGCTGGGTGGCCAGCCGATGCATGTGCTGGTGCTGGGCGGCTGCAGCCTGTTCGTCGCCGGCCTGTGCGTGCTGCGGGTTCCGTCCCGTCCGGAGGTGGTGTGATGCGCGGTGTGCTGTCTGTTGCTGTTTCCCTGGTACTGCTGGCCGGCCATGCGGCGGCCGCGCCACGCCCGGACTATGTGGGTACCACCGAACCGTTCGCCAGCGATGCGGTGTACTTCGTGGTCACCGACCGCTTCGTCAACGGTGACCCGTCCAATGACCATCGTGACCAGGGTGGCGCGCACCGCACCTTCGACATCCCGGTGCCGTGCCCGGACAAGGTGGACGGCAACATCGGCTACCTCGGTGGTGATTTTCGCGGCGTGCTCGACAACGCGCAGTACATCCGCAACCTCGGTTTCGGCGCGGTATGGATCACGCCGATCGTGGACAATCCGGACGAGGCGTTCACCGGCAGCAAGCCGATCAGCTGCACCAGCACGCTGACCGACCGCGGCAAGACCGGCTACCACGGGTACTGGGGTATCAACTTCTACAAACTTGATGAGCACCTGCCCAGCAAAGACCTGGATTTCGCCGGGTTGACCAAGGGCCTGCACGGTGCTGGCTTGAAGGTGGTGCTGGATATCGTGGGCAACCACGGCTCGCCGGCCTGGACCATGCCGACGCGACAGCCGCAGTTCGGGCAGATCTTCGACAAGGACGGAACGCTGATTGCCGACCACCAGAACCTGCCGCCGCAGAAACTGGATCCGAAGCACAACCCGTTGCACGCGTTCTACAACAACATCGGTCCGGTCGACAGCAAGGACGGCTCGATCTTCGACGGCAACCTGGCCGAGCTGTCGGACTTCAACCAGGACAATCCGGCGGTGATGGACTACCTGGTCGGCGCCTACCTGCAGTGGACCGCGCAGGGCGTGGACGCGTTGCGCATTGACACCATCGGCTGGCTGCCACACCCGTGGTGGCATGAATTCGTCAAGCGCATCCGCGCCGAGCATCCGGGCATGTTCATGTTCGGCGAAGCGTTCGACTACGATGCCGCGCGCATCGCCGAGCACACCTGGCACGCCAACGCGAACGTGAGCGTGCTCGATTTCCCATTGCGCGGCGCACTGGAGCAGACCTTCGGCACCGCCGCCAAGGGCTTCGAGACCCTGGCTGAGCCACTGCACCTGAGCGGTGGCCCGTATGCCAATCCGTACGAGCTGATGAGCTTCTACGACAACCACGACATGCCGCGCCTGCAGGCCAGCGACAGCGGCTTCATCGATGCGCACAACTGGTTGTTCACCGCACGCGGCATTCCGGTGGTCTATTACGGCTCGGAAACCGGCTTCATGCGCGGCGCCGAGCATGCCGGCAATCGTGCCTACTTCGGCCAGCCGCGTGTGGACGCCGCACCGGAGAGTCCGATCTTCGCGCCGCTGCAGCGTATCGCGCGATTGCGCGAAGCCACGCCCGCGCTGCAGCGTGGCCTGCAGGTGAACGAGCGCCTGCAGGGTGATGAAGCGGTGTTCTTCCGCGTGCTGCAGTATGGCGACGTGGCGCAGACCGCGCTGGTGCTGCTGAACAAGGGCGACCGGACCAGGACCCTCACCGTGTCGCGTTACGTGCAGGCGGGCCGCTGGCGCGATGCACTGGACGGCGGTTCGTTGCAGGTGGATGCATCCCTGAAGGCCGACGTGCCCGCGCACGGCGTGAAGGTCTACGTGCTGGACGCCGCCGTGCAGCAGCCGGCATTGCAGGCCGAGCTGGACAAGGCGATGGCCGACCAGAAGGCGCGGGATCAGCGGCTGGGGCGGTAGTGCCGGCCGCTGGCCGGCAACCCATGAATCCATGGCACCTGCCTACCGCTCTGGTGGGTGCCAACCTTGGTTGGCACGCTTTTCGAGCAGTCGAGCAAGCTCGACTCTACAATAGGCACCCCTCACGCCCCGCCGTACCGCCATGACCGAGCTCGTCCCGCAGACCCCGATCGAAACCCTGCTGAAGGCGGCGATGGACGGGGCGGTGCCGATCCGCGCCTTCATGGAGGCCTTCGTCGCCTCCGAAGTGGTGCTGCTGACCGGCAGCCTGGTCACTCCCGACGGCAGCGGCTTCGACCCGCTGCTGTTCGACAAGCAGGGCACCCTGCACGTGGCCGTGTTCACCGACCCGTCGCGGGTGGGCATCTACAGCCAGCAGGCCGAACACCAGATCCGCTGGCTGATGCTGGACGTGCTGCGCCGTGTGCCGGGTGGCTATGGCGTGGTGATCAATCCGGGCACTTCGCTGGGCTTTGAGATTTCGCCAAGCGGCGTGGGCGAGATCCTGAAGGACTTCGCCCAGGGCTGAACCGCCACCGCGCTATATTTGTAGAGTCGAGCCATGCTCGACTGCCTTTCGCACAGTGCCAGATCAGTCGAGCATGGCTTGTATGTTCCTCCCGGCTCCTACGAGGTATGTAGGAGCCAGGGTGGAGGGACCGTCAAGCATGCATCTGCGGATACTAGCCGACAGACGAGTCGAGCGATCCCCATCCCGCACACGAACGTCGATAAAGGATCGTACGGCCCCCAAAGGGGATCGTCGATGTAGGCAAGCTAACGTCGGTGCGGTACCACCCCAGCCCCTTAAAGATAGCTGGGAGCCGTACAAATGTCTGATTCTCTCGATATTGGCGTGGACGTGGACTCCAAGGAGTTCGTACCGGCAGTGGCCGACCGCAAGGCCGGCGACAGGATCGCCAACACCCGGGCCGGCATAGCCCAGTGGCTCAACACCTTGCCCCAGCGATGCCGGATTGGCATGGAGGCGACGGGGCGGTACTACGAGTTGTTGGCTCGGATGGCTGGCCAGGCAGGCCACGTTGTCTATGTGATCAATCCACGTCTGATCAAGCACTACGGCCGGGCGACGGGCTCGCGTGGCAAGACGGACGCCATGGACGCCGAAGCGATCGCCCGGTACGTGAAGAAGGAGAACGATCGCCTGCGTGAATACGTACCGCGTACCGACGAGCAGCAACAGATGCACGATTTGCTGCGCAAGCGGCAGACGCTGGTAAAGACACGCGCGCGCCTGGAGCAATCCTTCGGGGTAAGCAAAAGTGCCCCCGGGGAGCTGTCAGATCTGTTCTGCGCTCTGGCTGGGACGCTGTCCGAGCTGGAAAGCGAACTGCAGCGCTTGGGTCGCGATGGAGAGCATGGCACGCTCTACAAGCGCCTGTTGACCATCCCTGGTATCGGCCCCGCCGTCGCCGCTCACCTGATCTACTACATGACGCGCTGGCCGTTGGCCAACGCCAACGCGTGGATCGCCTGCACCGGCCTGGATCCCCGGCCCAACGAGTCTGGCGGCAGAACGGGACGGCGTCGGCTGTCCAAACAGGGCGCGCCAGTGCTGCGCCAGATGCTCTACATGGCCGCAATGGGGCTCAAGCGGTGTCGCCAGGGGCAACCGCTCTACGACGAGCTGTCAAAACGCGGTCACCCCAGCACCGCCGTCTTCAACATCCTGGCCAGAAAGCTGGCCAGGATCGCCTGGGGTGTCTTCAAAAGCGGCCGGGACTTCGATCCGGCCATGCTGAAGGTGGGTCAAGCCTGCTTCCAGCAGGCTTGACCACGAACATAGGATCTCGACTCTACAGAACGCTTCCCCATCGAGGCATTGCCATGGAATTCAGGGTATTACCCGCCGATGCACCGGAACGGCAGCAGTTGGCCCGGTGGTACCACGCCGAATGGGGCCGCGACGCCGGCCTGTCGCTGGAACAGGAACTGCAGCGGCTGAACACACCTCAGGACGCCGAGGGTTTCCCGCACCTGATCGCCGCCTTCGATGGAGACCAGGTGGTCGGTGCCGTGCAGCTCAAGCGCCGGGAAATGCAGGCCTTCCCGCAGTACGAGCATTGGCTGGGCAGCGTGTTCGTGGCCGATAGTCATCGCGGGCGTGGGCTGGCTGGCGCGCTGGTCGAACAGGCCGCGGCGCAGGCGGTGCGGATGGGCGTTTCCGAACTGTACCTGCAGACCGAATCGTTGGATGGCGGCCTGTATGCGCGGTTGGGCTGGAAGCCGCTGCAGGAAGCGGACAACCGCAGCCACCGCGTGCTGGTGATGGTGCGCAGGTTGGCCGCATGAGCGCCGCAACGGCCCGGCACCCCCGCTCAGCACTGATCTTCCTGATCGCAGCCATCGTTGCCGCACTGGTCTCCATGCCCCTGCTGCGCGCGGTGGGCATGGTGCTGTGGCCGGTGTTCGTCATTGCCTGGCTGATCAATCTGGGCGCGGCCTGGCATCTGGCCCAGTGGGCGCGCCAGCAGGGCCGTTCGGCGTGGGTATACGGATTGCCGGCAGCGCTCGGTACCGCCGCCTCGATCGTGGTCTATGTGCTGCTGGCGTTGCTGGGGCCGAAAGCCCCGGTGCACTGAATCTTCGCGGCTGTCGTGGACAATGTGCCGAGCATGGCTCGGCACTACAGTAAGGCCGAGCCAAGCCCGCAGGTGTTGCGTGGAGCGCCGACGGACAGGCCGGCGCCCCGTTGCCTCACATCGTCACCTTGCGTCGGTTGTCATCGCTCACCCGGTCGATCAGCTTGTTGTACGGGTCGAAGCCCGCTTCATCCGGCTTTTCATCCACGGTTACCGTGATCTTCGGCGCGGCGCTGGTGATGTGGTGGCGCTGCAGGTACAGCACCTTCTGGTCGCGCTCCTTGCCCGACGGCCCGTTGGCGAACACGCCGATCTCGACCCAGTCATCCATCGTGCCGTCGCTCTCCTTGCCCTTGCCGTCGGCGTACTGCTTGGCGGCGTGCAGGTCCAGGGTCACCTCGTAGCGGCCGTCATCACGCTTGCGGGCGCTGGCGGCCATCACCCGGTTGTCGTAGAAGCTGATTTTCTCGAACAGGTCGGTGACCAGCTGCTGGCGGTCGGCCGGGGTCTCCGCCCGGATGTAGTCCAGCAGTTCGCGTGAGGTGGTGTACGGCGGTTGCTGATAGCCCTTGTCCTGCAGGAAGCGCTTCAACGCGCGGTTCAGCGCCTGCTCGCCGATTTCCTCGCGCAGCCGGTAGAACACCAGCGAACCCTTCTGGTAGTGGATGTACTGCTGGTTCTCCACGCGCTCCAGCGGCTGCTCCTCGATGGCCTCGCCACCGCGTCCAGACAGGTAGCCATCCAGCTCGCGCTTGAGGAACTGGCGCATGTGCTGGCGGCCGTACTCCTGCTCCATCACCATCAGCGCAGAGTACTGCGACAACGATTCGGAGAGCACCGTCGCGCCCTGCACGTTGGCACCGATCACCTGGTGCGCCCACCACTGGTGCGCGATCTCGTGCGCGGTCACGTAGAACACGTAGTCCACCTTGTCCGGATCGCGCAGGTCGGCGATGAAGCCGATGGCCTCGGAGTAGGGGATGGTGTTGGCGAACGACTGCGCGAAGCGCGCATAGCCCGGGAACTCGATGATGCGTACCTGGCGGTGCTGGTAAGGCGTGAAGTTCGCTTCGTAGTAGGTCAGCGACTTCTGCACCGCTTCGATCATCCGGTCCACGTTGTAGCCGTGCGCCGGGTCGAAGTAGACCTCGATCGGGATGTCCTTGTACTTCGCCTTGCGCACCTCCCAGCGTGCCGACAGATAGGCGTAGAAGTTCAGCATCGGCCGGTCCATGGCGTAGCTGAAGCAGCGGCGGCCATTCACCGTGGTCTCCTTCTGCAGATAGCCCGGCGCCAGCGCCACCTGGTCCGGTGCGGTGCAGACCGTGGTGTGGAAATCGAGCCAGTCGGCGTCGTTGGAAATGTAGGTGTTGGCGCGCGCGGCTTCGTCTTCCAGCTTGGGCATGCGCCGCGGCTCACCCAGGCCGCGCTTGCGCCGCTCGTTGCGGTCGCTGATCTCGGCGCCTTCGTTGTAGCCGAACGACGGCAGTACGCGGCTGTTGAAGAACGTGCCGTTGTCGACGATGTTGCTCGGCGCCTGGCCGGCGGTGATGCCATTGGGTTTCTGCACCACCCGGAAGTGGACGTTGCGGCTTTCACCCGGTTGCAGTGGCGCGGCCAGGCGGTAGATGCGGTAGCCAAGGTCGGCGTCGTGCATCGACAAGGTCTGCCCACCCAGGTCAGCCGCGACCAGCTGCTTGTCGTCGCCCATCGAGACATGCACGTCCTGGATCGGCACGGCATGCGTGTTGCGCACCGTCCAGTTCGCATCGATCACCATCGACTGCGATTCGGGGAACAGGTCCACGCGGTTGTCCACCGCCACGATGCGAGGCTGCGGCAAAGTGCGGTACTTCGACAGCTCGCGCTCGTAGCGGGCCTGCAGATCCAGCTGCTGGTCGGGCGAGATGAACTCGTTGCGGATGTTGGTGCTCCAGTAGAGCCAGCCGCCCACGCCGATGAAGGCCAAGGCCGCTACTCCAGCGAAGACGCCGGTCGGACCGCGCAGGCGGCGGCCGGCCAGGGCCAGTCGCTGGCGCAGGCCCTGGCTGACACCTCGTACCCAGAAGGCTGACGCCAGGCACATTAAGGTCAGCAGGAACAGGGCCCAGTAGCCCTGGAACGCCAGTTGCCCGGTCAGGAAGTGGCCGTAGCCGTTCATGTCCGAATAGGGCGCGTTGGGCCAGCTGCCGAAGTTGTACAGGTTCTGCGTGTAGTCGAGCAGGCCGAGCACACCCTGGCCGATCATCACCACGATCAGCAGTGCGTAGCCGACGAACTTGTTGTTGGTGAGCACCTGCAGCACCAGCGCCAGGCCGCCCATCAGGATGTAGACCACCGAATCCAGGGCCAGGCTGCGCAGGTACAGCAGCGGCTCAAGATGCGTGTAGCCCTTGGCCAGCTGCACACCCATCGCCGCCAGCGCGCCGGCGGCCTGGAAGCAGACGATCACCGCCAGCAGTGCAGTGAACTTGGCCAGCAGCGGCACCCAGTTCGGCACCGGCATGGCATCGGTCACTTCATTGATGCGCGCGCTGCGTTCCTTCCAGACCAGCTCACCGGCGAAGAACAGCACGATGATCACCAGCAGCCAGCTGAAGGCGCCCTGCAGGCCCATGATCATCTGCGAGGTGACCGGCCAGATCGAGGTGCCGTACAGGGTCTGCCGGAACAGCGCGCTGGGCAGGAAGTTGGCCAGGCCGAGCACGAGCAGCACGATGAACGGCACGCTGCGCAGGACGCCACGTGTATCGAAGCGGACCTGGCGCAGGAACTGCTGCCACGCCGTGGTGGTAGTGAACGCCGGTACCACGCGCGGCAGCGTTGCGCGGGTGGGGCGGACGGCGCCGGCATCGGCAACCGGTTGCGCCTGCCTGAGGCCCCAGCGCCGACGGCCACTGCCGCTGCGTTCGGTGCGGAACAGCGCGAAGGTGGCGGTGAACAGCGCGGCAGCCACGCCCAACCACAGGGCGCGATTGGCCAGCAGGTAACCGGCCAGCTCGGGAATCCCGTTGTTGCGTTCGGCGGTGGACCAGTAGCGGATCGTGCGGCCCAGTGCGCGCATGCCCAACGGTTCGCTCAGCACCGCGATCCACGTGTTGTCGATGTCGCGCAGCAGGGCTGCACTGACGCCATACAGCACGAGGTAGGCCACCAGGCCGATGTAGACCCACAGGATCGAGCGCGTCAGCGCCGCCAGCAGCGACAGCAGCGCGGTGGTGAACAGCAGGTTCGGAATGACGATGACCGCGAACGTCCACGCATAGCCCTGCCAGCTGATCGGGCCCATGCGCTCGGGATCGACCCACGGCATGAACGGCGCCAGCCACAGGCCGAACGCGATCAGGACGTAGACCAGCAGCCCGGCCGCCAGGGCGGCAGCGATGCGCCCGGCCAGGTAATCGCGGCGCTTCACCGGACTGGCGAAGATCAGTTCGGCGGTGCCGAGTTCGAAGTCACGCAACAGCGCATTGCTGACGAACAGTGCGGTGACCAGCATGCCAAGCAGGGTGAAGATGCCCAGCATCTGCGCGATCACGGTGGGCGCGTTGCTGTGCACGTTGCCAGTGCCGCCACCGATCTGCACGGCGTCGCTGGAGGCGGCGGCGAAGGCGAGCAGGGCGAACAGCCCGGCCAGCAGCCACAGCAGCGGGGAACGCAGCTGCTCGCGCAGCTCGAAGCGGAAGAAGTTGAGGATCATGGCGTGCTCCGCTCAGGCTGCCGCGCGGGCACGGGCCTGCAGGCGCAGGCGCTGGAAGTACACGTCCTCGAGGTCGGGAGCTACGGCCGCAAAGCCGTCGCCGGGGTCGTTGGCGCTGTGCACGTGGATCACCGGGCGGCCACCGACCAGGCGGGTCGACAGCACCACATAGCGCGCTTCGTGGTCGGCCAGTTCCAAAGGATCGACCTGCTTGCGCCAGACCTGGTGCTGCAGGGCGTCAATGGCTTCGGCAGGACGGCCGGTCAGCAGCACCTGGCCCTTGTTCATGATCGCCATCGTCGGGCACAGATCGGTTACGTCCTCGACGATGTGGGTGGACAGGATCACCGCCACGTTCTCGCCGATGGCCGCCAGCAGGTTGAGGAAGCGGTTGCGTTCTTCCGGGTCGAGGCCGGCGGTGGGTTCATCGACGATCACCAGCCGCGGGTCACCCAGCAACGCCTGGGCAATGCCGAAGCGCTGGCGCATGCCGCCGGAGTAGGTGCCCAGCTTGCGTTTGCGGGCGTCCCACAGGTTCACCTGCTGCAGCAGTCCATCGACCACCTCGCGGCGCTGCGCGCGCTGGGTCAGGCCCTTGAGCACCGCGAAATGCTCCAGCAGGTCCAGCGCGCTGACTTTCGGGTACACGCCGAAATCCTGCGGAAGGTAGCCCAGCCGGCGGCGCACCGCGTCCTTGTCGCGCAGCACGTCGATCGGTGTCTCGCCGGGGATGGTGAGCACGGCCGTGCCGCTGTCGGCCTCCTGCAGGGTGGACAGCGTGCGCATCAGCGACGATTTGCCGGCGCCGTTCGGGCCGAGCAGGCCGAACATGCCGCGCGGGATGTCCAGGTTGACGTTGTTGAGGGCATGCACGCCGTTGGCGTACGTCTTGGACAGCGAATCGATCTTCAGCATGCGACGTACACCTTTCAATGGGCGATGTCTGCGCGTTATCCGCGCATCAGCCTCCGTGCGCATCCGCCGTTGGTCATGGGGGGAGAATTCCGCCGTCGCACGTTGGGGCGTGGGGCGGTGGCCTGGCAGCGCTTACCCGCGCAGCGAAGATTCCCGCACCACCAGCTTCACCGGGATGCTCTGGCTCTCCACCGGTTGCCGGCCGATCAGTGCCAGCAGGCGCTCCACCAGCAGCTGTCCGGCCTGCTTGGTGTCCTGCTGCACGGTGGTCAGCGCCGGGGATACCGAGGCCGCCAGTGGGATGTCGTCGAAGCCGGTCACCGCCACGTCCTGTGGCACCCGCAGGCCAGCCTCGCGGAGCGCGCGCATCGCACCGATGGCGATCAGGTCGCTGGCGGCGCAGATCGCATCGATCGGTTCACCGCGCGCCAGCAGCACCTGGCAGGCCTCCTGGCCGGAAGCCTCGGTGGTGATCGCATCGTGCTGCAGCGCCGGTTCGGCGCCCAGGCCGTGGTCCTGCAGGGCCGCGACATGGCCGCGGTAGCGTTCCTGGAATTCGGGGTAATGGCTGGAGGCATGGCCGAGGAAGGCGATGCGGCGGCAGCCCTGCTGCAACAGGTGGGTGGTGATGTCATGCCCGCCCTGGAAGTTGTCGCTGCCGATCGACAAGCCGGGCTGGCCGGGCAGGGCGGCGCCCCAGCGCACGAAGTGCGTGCCCTGTTCAACCAGCCGCTGCAGGCGGTCGCGCGATTCGTGGTAGTCGCCGTAGCCGAGCAGGATGATGCCGTCGGCCTTGTTGCTGTCCTCGTAATCGGCCTGCCAGTCGGTGGACAACTGCTGGAACGATACCAGCAGGTCCTGCCCGTGCAGGGCGCAGGCGCGGGTGATCGAGCCCAGCATCGAGTGGAAGAACGGGTTGATCAGCGAGTCGTCGTTGGTCGGGTCTTCGAAGAACAGCAGGGCCAGGGTGCCGGCGTTGCGCAGGCGCAGGCTGGAGGCGTTCTTGTCGACCTTGTAGTTCAGTTCGCGGGCGATGCGCAGGATGCGCTCGCGGGTCTCGGCATTGACCATCGGGCTGCCACGGAGCGCCCGCGACACGGTCGGCTGGGAGACCCCGGCCAGGTGGGCGATGTCCAGGGAGGTGGCTTTGCCTTTGATCGTCATGGGAACGGATAGGGAACGTGCAGCGATCATGATGCCATGAGGCTGGCCCTC
Source organism: Stenotrophomonas sp. 96582_Sma (assembly GCF_056480905.1). NCBI lineage: Bacteria > Pseudomonadati > Pseudomonadota > Gammaproteobacteria > Lysobacterales > Lysobacteraceae > Stenotrophomonas > Stenotrophomonas sp. 96582_Sma. The sequence goes on from NZ_CM151122.1 coordinate 1,109,420, forward strand.
CGCTCGCAGGTGCGCTCCTGTCTGGATGAACGGGATTGATGTTGAAAAATGTGACCAATTTGTCACTTTGACCTGATTTGCACAAAAGCGCATTCAGCAGATGGACAGCTGCCATGGCATGGCCCTAGAGTCCGCGCACCAGGGGACAACAAGGCAGTTGACGTGGGCAGTAACGGATCAGGGATCGATCTGCAGGAGTCACTGTGCGTGGACGATGGAGGCGCGCTGGCGTGCTTCGTCGCCCTGTTGGGGTTTCTGGATCGGCCTGCCGACCCCGACCAGCTCCGGCACCAGCTGGGCCACCCCGAAGGCCGTATCGATACACAGGATCTGTTGCGCCTGGCCAAGCGGATGGACGTCAAAGCACGCGTGGTACAGGCGCGGGTAACCGCGCTGCGCGACCATCCGCTGCCCGCCATCGCCTGCCTGGCCGACGGGCGCTATACGCTCGTGCTCAAGGCTGACGCCGAGAACGTGTTGTGCTTCGACGCGGCGGCCGACGGACGCCCGGTCACGCTGTCCCTTGGCGAGTTCTCGCAGGAGTTCGATGGCCGCCTGTTGCTGATGACCACGCGTGAAAGCGTGGCCGGCGCCGTGAGGCGCTTCGATGTCGGTTGGTTCATTCCTGCCCTGGTGAAGTATCGCCGCCTGCTGCGTGACGTGTTGGTAGCCTCGTTCTTCCTGCAGTTGATGGCACTGATCACGCCGCTGTTCTTCCAGGTGGTGATCGACAAGGTACTGGTGCACAAAGGCATCACCACGCTGGAAGTGCTTGCCCTCGGCCTGCTGGTGGTTTCGGTGTTCGAAGTGCTGATGGGCGGACTGCGCACCTACCTGTTTTCGCACACCACCAGCCGCGTTGATGCCGAACTTGGCTCGAAGCTCTTCTCCCACCTCACGCATCTGCCATTGGCCTATTTCCAGGCGCGCCGGGTGGGCGATTCGGTGGCGCGCGTGCGCGAACTGGAAACCATCCGCGAGTTCCTCACCTCTTCGGCGCAGACGGTCGTGCTGGACCTGTTCTTCGCCATCGTGTTCCTGGCCGTGATGTGGCTGTACAGCCCTGCATTGCTGCTGATCGTACTGATCACGCTGCCGCTGTACGCGGTGGTGGTCATGGTGGTCGGGCCGATGCTGCGGCGCCGCCTGGATGAAAAGTTCGTGCGCGGTGCCGAAAACCAGTCGTTCCTGGTCGAAGCAGTGACCGGTGTGGAGACCATCAAGGCGCTGGCGGTCGAGCCGCAGGCGCAGAACCGCTGGGACAAGCAGCTGGCGGGTTACATCCAGGCCAGCTTCCGCGCCAGCATGCTGGCCAACTGGGGCTCGCAGGCGGTGCAGCTGATCCACAAGCTGGCCACCGTGGCACTCCTGTTCTTCGGCGCGCGGCTGGTGATTGACGGCAAGCTGACCGTGGGCGAACTGGTGGCGTTCAACATGCTTGCCGGGCAGGTTGCCGGGCCGGTGCTGCGCCTGGCGCAGTTGGCGCAGGACTTCCAGCAGGCGCGCATTGCCGTGGAGCGGCTGGGCGACATCCTCAACTCCCCTACCGAACCGGCCAGCTCACCCTCGCGTGCCAGCCTGCCGGCAGTGGATGGCCGCATCGCGCTGGAGCACGTGTCGTTCCGCTATCGGCCTGAGGGGCAGGAAGTGTTGTCGTCGGTCAGTCTGGAGATTGCTCCGGGTGAGATCCTCGGCGTGGTCGGGCCCTCGGGATCCGGCAAGTCGACCCTGACCAAGCTGATCCAGCGCCTGCACACCCCGGAGCGCGGCCGTGTGCTGGTGGATGGTGTCGATCTGTCCATGGTGGATCCGGCGTGGCTGCGGCGACAGGTGGGTGTGGTGCTGCAGGAAAACCTGCTGTTCAACCGCAGCGTGCGCGAGAACATCGCCATGGCCGACCCGGCGATGCCGATGAGCCGGGTGGTGGAGGTGGCCAAGCTGGCGGGGGCGCACGACTTCATCCTGGAGTTGCCCGAGGCCTACGACACGCGCATCGACGAGCGCGGCGGCAACCTCTCCGGCGGGCAGCGTCAGCGCCTGGCGATCGCTCGCGCGCTGGCCATCGACCCGAAGATCCTCATCTTCGACGAAGCGACCTCGGCGCTGGATGCGGAGAGCGAGGAAGTCATCCAGGACAACCTCAAGCGGATGTCCGCTGGCCGCACCGTGATCATCATCGCGCATCGTCTTTCGGCGGTACGCCAGGCCAACCGCATCGTGACCCTCGAACGTGGCCGCATCACCGAGACCGGCACGCACGAGGATCTGCTCCGCGCGGGAGGCCGTTACTCACTGCTCTACACCAAACAGATGGGCCTGCCCGCCGTGGCGGCCCCGCTGAACTGACCACCGCGGGCCCAGCCAAGGACAGCACGCATGTTGAAGGGACTGAGGCATCACCTGGGCATCCTGCGCGAGAGCCTGCGCGCGGAGCGTGCGCAGCCGGACCAACGCGACTCGGCGGCGCCGGACTTCCTGCCGGCGGCGCTGGAGATCCTGGAAAAGCCCCCGAACCCGATCGGCCGCACCGTTCTCTGGCTGCTGATCGCCTTTCTCGCCATCGCATTGGCCTGGTCGTGCCTTGGCCGCCTGGACATGGTCGCGGTGGCCGAAGGCAAGGTGATTCCGCGCGGCAACGTGAAGGTGATCCAGGCTGCGGACCAGGGTGTGGTCCGTGCGATCCACGTGGTTGAAGGGCAGTCGGTGAAGGCCGGCACGCCGCTGCTCGAACTGGACCCGACGGTCAGCCATGCCGAAGTCGAGCAGGCGCGCCAGGCGTTGCTGACCGCGCAGATCGATGTGGCACGGGCGCAGGCCGTGGTTGACCACGTTGCCGGTCGGGCCGGTCGCTTCATCGCACCGGAGGGAGCACCTGACAGCATCATTGCCATCCAGCAGGCACTGGTGGCCGCCAAGCAGCGCGAGTTCGATTCCACTGTGGGTGGCTTGCAGCAGGAGCGCAGCCAGCGCGATGGCGAGCACGGCATGATCCTGGCCGAGATCGCCAAGCTGGAAGAGCAGCTGCCGCTGGCTACCGACCAGTTGAACAAGCTGGAGGAGCTGAGCCGCGACAACTATGTGCCGCGACTGCAGGTGGCCGAAGTAAAGGAGCGTGTTGTCGGCATGCGCCAGGACCTGGCGATCCGTCGCGAAGAGCAGCGTAAAGCGACCGCTGCGCAGCTGGCGGCCAGCCAGCAGATGAGCAAGAGCCGCAGCGAGTTCGCACGTGAAGCACTGGACGCCCTGACTGAGGCGGAAGCGGCACGCGCGTTGCGAGGCGAAGAATTGAAGAAGGCCCATGACAAGGCTGGGCACACGGTATTGCGCGCACCCGTGAATGGCGTCGTGCAGCAACTACAGGTGCACACCATCGGCGGCGTGGTGAAGCCGGCTGACGCGCTCATGGTGCTGGTGCCGCATGACGGCGAGCTGGTGGTCGATGCGATGCTGCCCAATCGCGATGCCGGCTTCGTCCGCGACGGGCAGCCGGTGGAGGTGAAGCTGGAGGCCTATCCGTTCACCCGCTACGGTGTGGTGGATGGCGTGGTCGAGACTGTGGGCCGTGATGCGGTGCAGACCGAGAAGGAGGGGTTGCGCTATCCGGCGCGCGTGCGCCTGCTGCGGCCCTGGATCGAAGTGGATGGCCGGCGCCGCGCGCTGGCGCCGGGCCTGGCCGCAACGGCGGAAATCAAGACCGGTGACCGCCGCATCATTGAATACCTGTTGTCGCCGCTGTCCAGGCGCGTGCAGGAAGCGGGGAGGGAGCGATGAGGAGAATGCCGTTCTGGCAAATCCTGGGCGCTTCAGTCCTTTGCCTCACTGCGGCATCCCCGGCAAACGCGCGGGAGCGTCACGTCTGGGCAGCATCCGAGCTGGAGAAGATGCTTATCGCATTGGTCCTGGAGCAACCGCGCCACGGTAGTTGGCGTGGCGTCGAACGCTCGGATGTCGAGCGAAGATTCGGTGTACATCTGTCATCTCTGGATGTCAACTCGAGAACGATTCAGTCGAGGCTGCTGACACGTGAAGGGTGGTCCGCCGCAATCAAGGTGGAGTACAGGCGGGAAGGTCGCGCGGTGAAATTCGACGCATTGGCGTCCCGCCGATTCAACGATCTTGAACGGCCATGCACGTTCAAGGCTGACGCAATGACGTCTTCAATGCTGGCTGCGGGATTCCATGGAGGAAGGAACGCCGCGCCGCTCAGCCCGGACACCCGAACCTACTCTCGGGGTTCCGTCTCTGTCCATATCACGACGTTCGACGCGGCCATCAATGCCGCGCTGCCTGAACAGTGTGTAGATACCCTGACCATAGCCCCGCCGGAGCATGACAATGTCTGAACTTAGCATCAGGTTGAACACCTTGCTGGACCAGTTCGCATCGCGAAATGCGGATACGCGTACCGCAGCGCAGAGGCTACGTCAGGCAATTTCCTCGTCACCAAGCTTGGTCAAGCGCTTCGAATCGGCTATTGCCGAGGGCAAGTTGAAAACGATTGAGTTGCTGCCTAGATCGGCGACCGAAAGAGCTCATATGTCGGACGAGGGAGTGCTCGCGATAGGCCGGGATGCCGTCGTGGGCAACGCGACCACTGAGTTCATGGACCAGCTCCGCGATACCTTGGGGCACGAGATCGCGCATGCGCACTATAAAGGCTACGACTTTGCCTTGAATGTGCTGAGTGAAGAAGTAGAGAAGCTGGCGTTTGAGAGAACAGAGACTCGCAATTACACCGCGGTCCTCCAGAATTTCCTTGCTGCCGCACGAAGGAATGAGGCTGTCGCAGCTATCGGAGGCTGGAACGCCAACATTTCCAAGATGATCGCAGACAGTGGAGGCCGTCCTCTAGACCGAGCCGCAGTTCTGGAGAGGATGGCCCAAGTTAATCCGCGATGCGTCATCGAGGTCAATGGCGTCTATCAGATGGCTGCCGGAATCGTGCTGAATGCCGATCTCACTGCAAATGTTTCAGATCAATCCGTTGAAGCATTCGCAAAGTGCTACTTTGATGGCAGCAAGGGAAGCCTGGGGCCTCAAGGAAAGTCTTCCTACACCGATTACTACTTGTCCTACGGCGTCAGCCTGATTGTGCGCATGGAGCGCTACAACAACCAGTACGGGGATCCCGACAGGGCACTGGTACAGATCAATCTTGCCGCTCTGGGAACGACAGAGGCAGCGCTGGAGGTCGCGGGTCTGACATTCCAAGGCAAAGGAGATATCTTCTTCTATACCGACCTTGGTGGTGGCCCGAACAACGGCTTCCAGCGCAGCGGAACCACGACGGGGCCGCGATTTGATCCGGACCAATGGAATGCCTTCTTCGATCGTACGCGCCTGCAGCAGATTGCCCAGGCGGGTGCGCTTGGTGGGGTGATTGGTGGCGCAATCTCTTCTGCCCTGAAGTTGAATGACCCGGCATGGCAGGTCATTTCCTCGGCAACGCTGTCGACCATCGGAGAGAACTTCGCCGAGGCGATCTCGGCCAGGGGCCTCGGGGTTCGGCTGTCCAGTGGGGACTTCAGCAGCATTCTTGCCGATCTTCCTGAGGAGTTTCAGGCCAATCTCAGGAGCGCAGGGGCTGGAGCTGTCTCTTCCTACCTGACCGCAGAGCTGTTCAGGACACTGGGTATCGAAGGGACGCTCGGTGAAATTGCACAGACCGCTGCTGGTGCAGCACTGAGTCAAGTTATCCAGAATGCGAACCTGATCGCCGATGGTGCCAAGATCAGCGTGTTCGAAGGTCTGGGTGCAACGCAGATATTCAACGCAGTCGGTGGCTACGTTGGCGCACGGCTGGGCGCTAGTTTGGTCAAGTTCGATACGGTCGGAGGGCAAATCGGTGCACAGGTTGGTTCGGCGATCGGCGCCTATGTCGGTGCGTCCGTTGCGACCACCTGGGCTGCAGCAGGTAGCAAGGTCGGAGGTGCCGCGTATGGCGCAATCGGAGCGGCAATCGGTGCGCTGGTGGGCTACATCCTGGGCGGGCTCGTTGGCTCGTTCTTCTCAAGTGGCAAGCCGCGTTCGTGGGCGTCGGTCAGCTGGGAAGAGGCATCGGACGGCTTCGTGGTCACCGGCATTCGTTCCCGATCGGGTGGCTCCAAGGCTGGGGCGAGGGTTCTTGCCAATGCCGTAGCGGACAACCTCAACGCGGTGCTGAAGATGTCGGGAAGCCGTGTGGCTTCGGGGGCCAGCATCGATGGCGGTACCTACGGTACCTACGGAAAGGACTATCGATACTGGTCTGCAACGCCCGTCGGGTTTGCGACGGCTGAGGAGCTTATCGGTCACGGCTCTGCGCTGGCTCTGGCGGGGATGGCGGACAAGATGGTTGGCGGAAACATCTATATCAAGCGGGCCATCGTCCAACATCTGGGTATGTTGCCTTCGCCTCGCGGTTTCAATGTGACGTCAATGATTGGCGACTTGGCCATGGCTGCTGATTATGGTCAGTATGTAATGGATCCTTTCCAGGTCAATTCGCTCATCGCCGGTGCGCCAGACAGCGGGTTGGCAGCTCAATGGGCGATCACGCTTGCGCGTGCGATCGAATTGGGCCTCAACAAGCGCGCATCGACCGATTGGACAGGGGGATTTGCAGCGTGGATGGACCAGCTTCCTGACGGTGAGCTGGACGGGCGTGGCTTGAACGCCGCGAACGTCAGTGCGCGATACAATGCCATTGATGGCAGAAAGTTCGTCCTGACTGGCGGAAGCGACGAAGAGCTCTTCTCGATCAGCGACACCATCGTCACCGCGGATAAGGATCGCATTCTCGGTGGCATCGGCAACGACAGCATCATCGTCAATGGTGCCACGCTGTCCAGCACCACCGGCCTGCTGATCAATGGCAAGGCCGCCCCGGCCACCCATCGCATTGGCATCGCTGCGGTCATTGACGCCGGTGCTGGCGACGATCTGGTCCGCGGCGGAGACCTCGGCAACGATCTGCTCGGCGGCAGCGGCAACGACACCCTGGTGGGGGGCCTGCTCGATGACTGGCTGCTTGGCGGTGACGGCAACGACGTGCTGTTCGCCGGCAATGTCACCAATGTGAACTTCGCCATCGGTGATGCCAGCGCACAGGCGCTGGCGATCGCCGCGCGTGGTGGCAACGGCAACTACCTCGACGGCGGTGCCGGCGACGATCGCCTGTATGGCGGCACCGGTTCGGACTGGCTGGAAGGCGGCGCCGGCAACGATCTGCTGGTGGGTGGCGAGGGCGGCGACATCATCGCCGGTGGCGCCGGCGATGATCGGGGTGCCAATGGCGAAGCACGCCTGTTCGGTGGGGGCGGCGCGGACCAGTACCTGTTCCGGCTCGGTGACGGCCGCGACGTGATCTACGACGAAGAGGGCGCAGGCGCCATCCGTGGCAGCGGCGACAGCTTGAATGATCGCCTCGCCAAGATCGCCAATGGACAGCTGGCGCGCAACTGGGCCGGTGGCGGCGAGTACGAGGTCAACGGTTCGGTGAAGGGCGGTGAGGACGCGATCGTGTTCGGCACCGGCCTGTCGCTGCAGAACATCCAGATGCGCCGCTCCTCGGCCAGCGGTGCCGGCAACGACCTGATCATCGCCCTGGTCAGCTATGACGCCGCCGGCAACGCGACCTTCACCGGCGATGAGCTGACCATCAAGGACTGGTTCGAATCCTCGCATCGCGTGGAGTGGCTGCGGTTTGCCGATGGCGAGGACATCCGCATCGGCGACATGACCTCGTACATCATCGGCACCGGTGGCTCGGATGTGATCCTGGGCACCTACGGTGCGGACTTCCTCTATGGCGGCGCCGGCAATGACGAGATCCGGGGCCTGGCCGGCAATGACTTCGGCAATGGTGGCTCGGGCGACGATTTCGTTGCTGGCGATGGCGACCAGGACTGGGTGATGGGCGGCTCCGGCAACGACCAGGTGCTGGGCGGCGCGGGCAATGACACGGTGTTTGGCGATGATGGCAATGATCGTGTGTATGGCGGTACGGGTTCGGACCTGGTGGTCGGCGGCCGTGGCAACGACGAAGTGGTCGGCGGTGAAGGCGATGACGTCTTCCGCTACCAGCGCGGCGATGGCGACGACATCGTCATGGACGACTATGTCGACAACTGGGATCTGGTCTGGGAAAGGGGCGCCTATGTCAACGGCTATGTGCGCAATGCCGATGGCACTGTCAGCAAGGATGGCGTGGTCTACTTCGATGGCTCCACCTGGATCAGCCACAACGACTGGAATGATGAGGCGCAGGTGCTGCGCCGGCACAAGGGCGCGCTCAATGGCCTGATTGCGCGCAACGCGGGTGTTGATTCGCTGGAGTTTGGCGTTGGCATCGACATCCAGGATGTGATGTTGCAGCGCGATGGCAATGACCTGCGCCTGGTGATCGGCCGCGATGGTGAGAAGGAGCGCCTCTCGGCGTCCAGTGACCGCATCACAATCAAGGACTGGTACGCGCTGGGTGGATCGATCGAGAACATGGTGTTTGCCGCGACCGGCCGCCATGCGCTCACCGACATGACCCTGCTGGGGGGCGGCGATGGCAATGACACCATTGCCGGTACGGCCGGCAAGGACTGGTTGACCGGCAACGGTGGCGATGACGTCATCGACGGCGGCGCGGGCAATGACCTGCTGATGGGCAACGAAGGCGACGATACGCTGCGTGGCGGTGCGGGTGACGACATCCTGTACGGCGGCCAGGGCGATGATCTGCTGCACGGCGGTGCCGGCGCGGACACCCTGTTCGGCGGCGGTGGCGTGGACATCGCCTCTTACGCGGGAAGTGCGGCGGTGCGCGTTTACCTGGAAGGCACGTTCGCCAATACCGGCGACGCCAAGGGAGATGTCTACAGCAGCATCGAGGGTATTGAAGGCAGTGCCGGTGCCGATCGCCTCGGCGGCAGCATCGGCGCGGACGTGCTGCGCGGTGGTGGTGGCGCGGATGCGCTGTACGGCGGTGAGGGCGACGATGCCTATGAGTACAACGTCGGCGACGGTAGTGATGTCATCTATGAAGGCGCCTTCTATCTGGATGAGGTGATGTCCAGCTCAGGGACGTTTGGATCAGCCTACACGGCGTCCTGGGAGTATCTGGGCCTTGGCGAGACAACGGCGGGCAACAAGCATCAGTATCGGTTGACGGTCAAGGAGATCGCATCCGGCACCGTTGTCTACCAGAGCGTGGACAAGGTGGACTTCCTGTTTGACGCCCCAGTGGCGAACGCGCCAGCCTCCACCACGTGGCCATCGGCGCAGGGGCAGTTCCGTTCGTCGACCTGGCGAAACGGGCCAAATGGGCAACAGATCGTGCGCGAAGTGTTCCAGGCCACCGACGGGGGCCAGGATACGCTGGTACTGGGAGCAGGGCTCAGCCTCTCAAATCTTCGGTTGGCGCTGAGCGGGACGACGCTCCAGGTGGATGTCTTCGCCGCACAGAACGGTACGATCAAGCTCGCCAATCATACGAATGCCCAGCGTCGCGTCGAGTTCATGCAGTTGAAGGACGGACTGGTGCTGGATCTGCGCCAGTTCCGCCAGCTTTCCCAAGGCGGTAGCGCGAGTGACGATGTATTGTTCGGGTCCGATGGCGCGGACACGCTTACGGGTCTTGCAGGTCACGACGTGCTGGCGGGTGGAGATGGCAATGACACGCTGCGGGGCGGCGACGGCGACGACACGCTGGAGGGCGGCGCCGGTGCCGACATCCTCGACGGCGGCAGCGATCGCATCAGCCTCGGCCAGGCCGCGGTGGCGGGTGAAGCCTATGGCGATACCGTCCGATACGTGACCTCCACTGCGTCGCTGGTGCTGGACCTGGCTGCGGGTACTCTGTCGGGCGGGCACGCCGATGGCGATACCCTGGTTGCAGTCAACGGCGTCAGCACGCTGGAGAACGTAGTTGGCAGCGACGGCTTCGCCGATACGATCAGTGGTGATTCACGCGCGAATCGCTTGATCGGGCTGGGTGGCAACGACTGGCTGGATGGGCGGGGGGGCGACGACGTGCTCATCGGTGGTGATGGCAATGACACCCTGATGGGCGGCGACGGCAACGACGCGTTGTCCGGTGATGCCGGCGATGACCGGCTTGAAGGTGGCGGGGGCAACGATGTGCTGGCCGGCGGCGCCGGTGCCGACGAGCTTTACGGCGGGCTGGGCGACGACCAGATCAGCGGCGATGTGGGCAACGACAAGGCTTGGGGCGGCGAAGGCAATGACACCCTGGGGGGCCAGGACGGAGACGATCAGCTCTACGGCGAGGCCGGCAACGATACCCTGGTGGGCGGCGCGGGCGACGACCTGCTGGACGGCGGTACCGGCAACGACACCCTGGCCGGTGAGGCCGGCAACGACCTGCTGCGGGGCGGCGACGGCAATGACACCTACCTGTTCGATCGGGACGGCGGCAACGACCGGATCGAAGATGCACTGGGCGTCAATCGCATCGTGCTTCAGAACGTGGCCAACCACGAGGTCTGGCTGCAGAAGGTGGGCAACGATCTGCTGGTCAGCGTGATCGGGGGCAGCACGCGGATCACCATCGCGGGCTACTACACCGGCGCCAGCCGGATCACCGAGATCGCGACCGGTGCGGGCTCGCTGTTCCTTGCCCACGCCGAGCCGCTGCTCGCGGCAATGGCCGCAGAATCGGCGTCCGTGCCGGCCGGGATGTCCTCCAGCTTGCAGGGCCTGCTCGGCGGCTATTGGCAGAACTCGAGCAAGCCGGCACCGCTGGTCGAAACGCAGTACCTGGCCACCGACGAGGACGTGCCGCTCAGTGGCAGCGTCAATGCCGTCGACCATGACGGGAACATCACCGGGTACACGGTGATCACCGCCCCCGGCATGGGGACCGTCACGCTTAATGCGGCCACCGGCGCCTGGGTCTACACGCCGGCGGCGGACCGCCACGGCAATGACCATTTCGTGGTCCGGGTCACCGATGCCGACGGCAATACCGCCGACCAGATCGTCGATCTGGAGGTGCGCTCGGTCAACGACGCGCCCAGCGACATCCTCGCACCCGGTCCGCTGGCCGTGGACGAGAACGCCGCCAACAACCTGTCGCTGGGCCGCTTCGGCCATGTCGATCGCGACGGCGCGGAAGATACGGCCAGCTTCACCCTGATCAATGATGGCGGCGGCCGCTTCAAGCTCACCGCCGATGGCACGCTCAGCGTTCGTGATGGCACCAAGCTGGACTATGAGACCGCCACCGCGCACACCATCCGGGTGCGCGTGACCGACGGTGCCGGCGCGTGGTTCGAGAAGGACTTCAAGATCGACGTCCGCAACGTCAACGAGGCGCCGTTCACGCCGACCCGGCCACCGAACACTGCGGCCGTACTGGCCGGCGAGAAGACCGGGGCCGGTACGGTGGTGGGCACCTTCGTGATCGGGGACCCCGACAAGACCACGCCGACCCTGCAGCTGGTGACCAACCCGGGTGGCCTGCTGGAAGTGGTGGGCAACCAGGTGCGTGTGCGTGCGGGCGTTGCGATCGACTTCGAGACGCTGGCCGCCGCGCAGGGCGCGACCCTGGTCGATCTGGATGGCGATGGCATCAAGGAGGTGCTGCTGACCGCCAGCGTGAGAGCCTACGACGGCAGCCTGGCATCGGCTTCGACGCTCAGCTTCACCTATGCCATCGAAGACGAGAACGAAGCGCCGACGGCAGTAGTGTTCGCGGCCACCACCACCAGCCTCAGCGAAAACGATCGCGTTCCCACCGGCACTGCGCTGCCGGCGATCCTGCTCGGCACGCTGTCGGCCACCGACCCAGACACCACGGCAGGCACTGACTTCGCCACGATGGTGTACAGCGTGTCCGACAGCCGCTTCGAAATCATCAACGGCAACCAGCTGCGCCTTAAGGCCGGTGCGATCGTTGACTATGAAGCGGGAGGCAACGTCACCGTGACGGTCACCGCGACCGATCGCGGCGGCGCCGGATTGAGCGTCAGCAAGCAGTTGGTCTTCACCGTGGTCAACCGGGATGACTACCTGTACGGCACTGCCGCTGGCGAAACGCTGGTCGGCCAGGCCAACCGGGACGTGATCCAGGGGCTCGGCGGCAACGACATCATCAACGGCGGCGGTGGCAACGACGACCTGTACGGCGGCGATGGCGATGACAATCTGCGCGGTGAGGCTGGCGACGACAAACTGTGGGGCGAGCTGGGTCGCGACACGCTGTACGGTGGCGCAGGCGTCGACGAACTGCGTGGTGGTGATGGCGATGACAACCTGTATGGCGAAGACGGTGATGACCGCCTGTACGGCGACGCCGGCAATGACATCCTCGATGGCGGTGCCGGCAATGACCTGCTGGAAGGGGGCATCGGAAATGACACGCTGCGCGGCGGCGTCGGCAACGACATCCTGCGCGGTGGCGATGGCGACGATATCCTCGATGGCGGCGTCGGTGCCGACACCCTGTCCGGAGGCGCCGGTGTCGATACGCTGACCTACGCCTCGGCGACGGCGGGCATCGTGCTGAACCTGGCTACCGGAACACATGGCGGGGCGGCCGCCGGCGATGTGCTGGAAGATGCGTTCGAGCGCGTGATCGGCAGTGGGTTCGACGACGTCATCACTGGTGGCGCGGGGGATGATTACATCGAGGGTGGCGCGGGCAACGACAAGCTCTACGGCGGCGCTGGCAATGACACGCTGTATGGCGGTGATGGTGACGACCTGCTCGATGCGCAGGCAGGCAATGACACCCTGTATGGCGGCGCCGGTAACGACATCCTGATTGGTGGCGATGATAGCGACGTCTACTTGATCGACCGCAACTCCGGTGCCGACGAAATCCGCAACTACGACTCCAGTGGCGACGATATCGACGTCATCGGCTATCGCGACATCAGTCGCAATGATCTGTGGTTCAGTCGAACCGGCGACGATCTGGTGATCTCGGTGATTGGTACCAGTGTGGTGACCACGATCAAGGGCTGGTACACCACCACCAACGCCAATGATCGCGCCAACTACAAGATCGATTTCTTCCTGGCCGGCGAGCACGCCAGCAGCACGATCAATGCAGAGGCACTGGTCGCGTTGATGGCCGGCCGCACCAAGCCCGCCACGGTCGCGGCCTATCAGGCATTGCATGCCGACGGCACGTTCGAGAACCAGTGGCGGCACTACTGGGATGGCAACGGCCTGCCGTCGATCAGCATCGTGCCGGATCAGTCGATCAACGAGGATGGCCAGGTCGCCCTGCAGTTCACCGTCGGTGATGACCTGACCCCGGCGTCCGGGGTCACCGTACGTGCCGTGGCGGTGGATGCCACTGACCTCACGACGGTGGTGGCCTGGATGAATACTCCGACGATCACTGCGGGGGCCAACGGCGAGCGTACGGTGACGCTGGTGCCGAAGGGCAACGCCAGCGGACGCGTTGCGATCAAGCTGATCGCAACCGATGCCGGTGGGTTGGTGACCGAGCGCGTGTTCTTCATGAATGTGGCGCCGGTGGTGGACGCGCCGGTGATTACCCGTGCCGTGCAGGTCGGCAAGACACTTGATAGTGGCACGCTGACGCTGGATGTGCAGGCGGCGCTGTCCGATGCCGATGGTTCGGAGACCCTGGAGATCCGCATCTCGAACCTGCCGACCGGGCTGACCCTGAACAAGGGCACGAACCTGGGCAACGGCGTGTGGTCGCTGACGCTGGCGCAGCTGGCCGGTCTAGCGCTGGTCGGTCCGGCCACGTGGTCGGCCGACCTGACCGGCACTGCGGCGCTGACGGTGACTGCCATCGCCAAGGAGACCGCGACGGGCAAGACCAGCAGCAAGACGCAGACGCTGTCGGTCACCATCAATGCGCGTCCGACCGACATCACTGTCGACCGCGCGTTGAGTACGGTCGAGTCAACCGCGGATGCACCGGTGGCCAATGGCACGGTGCTCGGCAATTTCGCCCGCGTCGATGCGGACAACGATGGCTTCACCTTCAGCCTGACCAACAACGCCGGCGGCCGCTTTGCGATTTCCGCAGCCGGTGTGCTGACCGTGGCCAATGCCAGCCTGCTCGACTACGAGGCCAACACCTCGCACCAGATCGTGGTGCGGGTGACCGATTCGGGCGGGTTGACCCGCGACAAGACCTTCACCGTCGCGGTGACCAACGTCGATGAAGCCCCGGCCACGCCGACCGTCTCCAGCCAGCCGGTGGCGATTGCTGCGGAGAATGCAGCATTGGGTGGTGTGGTGATTGCCAACTTGGCTTCCAGCGGTGGCAATGGCACCTACAGCTATGTGCTGGAGGGCGACGCGCGCGGCTGGTTCACCCTGGTCGGCAACCAGCTGAAGTTCCGTGATGGCCTGGTACTGGATTTCGAGGCGCTGAAGGCCGCCGGCATGACCCTGAGCGATGCTGACAGCGATGGCCGCCAGGAAGTGGTGTACTCGGTGTCGGTGAAGGCGGTATCCGGTGGATTGACCTCGGCAGGTGCGCGCACCATTACCGTACGCCTGGAGGACGTCAATGACGCGCCTCATGGCATCACTGCCGACCGCTCGCTCAGCATTGCCGAGAACTCGGGCAACGGCACCGAGGTCGGCAGGTTCAGCGGCCAGGACCAGGACGTTACCGACGGTCTGACCTTCACCCTGGTCAACAACGCTGGCGGCCGCTTTGCCATCACCGCGGCTGGTGTACTGAGCGTTGCCAATGGCGGGCTGCTGGACTACGAGGCCGCCACTTCGCATGCAATCACGGTGAGGGTGACCGACACCCACGGCGCGACCCGCGACCAGGTGTTCCAAGTGGGCGTGTCCAACGTCAACGAAGCACCACGAACGCCGGACGTCGTACAGCACGTGGCGCTCACCTCCGAGAACACCGGCGTGTCCGGGCAGGTGGTAGCCACGCTGTCCTCGTCTGATCCGGACGGGACCGTACCCTCGTATCAGATCATCAACGACCCCTTTGCCTGGTTCGTCATTTCCGGAAACCAGCTCAAGTACAACGTCAGCAGTTTCGATTTCGAAGCGGTTGCACCGTACCTGCAGCTGATCGACGGCGACGGCGACGGCCAGCTGGAGGCTTACTACAACGTCACGGTCCGTGCCACGGATGGTGCGCTGGTGTCGGGCAATCGCGAGATCACGGTACGCATCGAAGACGTCAACGAGGCACCGACGACCTGGGGCCAGAGTCTGACGCTGGCCGAATCGGCGCCGGGCGCGGGCCAGACCGTGTTCCAGTTCACCAACTGGTCCGACCCCGACAGCCAGTGGTACAACCGCGACCACCGGTTTGCCATCACAGGTGGTGCCAGCAACCTGTTCGGCATCAACGCCACCACGGGTCAGATCGCGCTGCACGGGCAGCTGGACTATGAAACCGCGCAGAGCCACCAGATACAGGTGACGGTCACCGATCGTGGTGGCTTGTCCAGCAGCACCTGGGTGACGATCAATGTGCAGAACGTCAATGAGCGGCCGACGGTCGTGACTTGGCAGGATGGGAATTTCTATCAGGTGCTCTCAGCGAGTGACCAGGAGGACTTCTACGCCATCATGCATGTCACCAGTGCAGTGGAGTTCACTGGCATCTCCAGCCAGTATTGGGATACCTACTCGGGTGAAACCGAAATGCTCGATGGAGGTATTACAACGCGCGGTATCTCGGGCGATGGTTTCCTTACTTCTTACGGAAGCAACATCTTCGATTCGCGCATCGTGGGCCGTGGCGGCCGTCGAACGGAGATATCTGGAAACTGGGGCGATCCGCGAGGCAGCGGCGCGGGCTACTACCAGGAAACCTACTACGACACCTGGTATGAAATCGTCGTTCAGGCGGTGGATTCTGCAGGGCAGTGGAGTGATCCTTTGAAGTTTGTCGTCAACCAATGGGGCGGGCGCCTCGGTCCGGTCGTACTTGACCTGGATGGCGACGGCGTGGAGACCGTGGGCTGGGCGCAGAGCGCCACGCGCTTTGACATGGACGGTGATGGCGTGCGTGATCTGACCGGTTGGGTCGGGCCGCACGACGGTCTACTGGTGCTCGACCGCAATCGCAACGGCACGATTGATTCCGGCGCCGAAATCTCGTTCACGATGGATCTGGAGGGGGCCCATTCCGACCTCGAAGGTCTGGCTGCCTATGACAGCAATGGTGATCGGCGTCTGGATGCCAATGACGCCCGCTTCGGAGAGTTCCAGGTCTGGCGTGACGCCAACCGCGATGGCATCAGCCAGGCGGGTGAGCTGTTGACGTTGCAGCAGGCCGGCGTGGCGTCGATCAACCTCGATGCGCGCCGTACCGGGCAGATGCCGGGTACATCGGCGGACAACACCACCTATGCCAACGGTCAGTACACCCGTACCGATGGCACCCAGGCGGCGCTGTCGGACATGTTCTTCGCTTTCGGCGAGCGCGATGAGGAGGGCAACGGTGACGGCCTGAATCTGAATGCTGGCGCCGGCAAGGGCGGACGCGACCTGGGCAGCGGTGATGCCGCCTCCGGCCGGGTCAACCGTCGAGGCGGCGATCCACGCTTCGCGCCTGCAGCTGACCTGCCGCAGGCCCCGGTGGCGCAAGCAGTGACGGAACCGGGGGATCGTTTCGGTGGCGTTGAGCCCACAGCCGCCGAGCGGATGCAGCAATCGGCTCGTTCGGAACATCGTGCTCCCATCGACGAAAGCATTCCCTCCGGCCAGGCATCACAGCGCTCAGCCTTGCATGACAATCTGGCGCTGGCACAGAAGAAGCGGTTCCAGATGATCGAAGCGATGTCCACGTTCGACGCCCAGCCCTATGCCCAGGGCATCAGCACAGCGGCGCGCGATCCGGCCACCATGGAACTGTTGACCGCCATTCCCGACTACAGGATTTCCCGTTCATGATCACGTCCACGACCGCCACCGCCACCGCCACCACCACCGACGGGGCGCCGCGCACCGTTGCCGAGGCCCTCGGCCAGATCGTCTGGCTGCTTTCACAGTCGCCGCTGCACCGTGAGATGCAGTTGAAGGACCTCGAATGGTCATTCATGCCGCCGCTGCTGAAGGAGCAGTTCCGGGTGTTCCGTTTCGGCACCCTGCCGCCGTTGCCGGGCATGCAGGAGGCCGGTGCGGCCTTCGCCGGGGTGACCCAGCAGGCGCTGGAACAGTTGCCGCTTGGAGTTGCAATCTGGGCCAATTTGTCAGAGGAGGCCGAGCGCAAGCTGGAAGCCGGCGAGCGGCTGGAACTGGACGACTGGAACAGCGGCGATCGCCTGTGGCTGATCGAGTTCATCACTCCCTTCGCCCAGCCCGGCAACGGCCTGGCCGAGGCCATGCTGGGCGATCTGCTGACCGGGCCGTTCGCGGGGCGCAGTCTGTCCATGCACCGGACCGATCCGGCCACCGGCCGGCGTGACAAGGTGACCCTGGGCGGCGTGCCGTCGCAGGCGGCCTGATCCGGGAGAGGTGAACGTCCGCCCCGGTCGCCACGCTGGCGGTCGGGGGAGTAGAGGCAAGCCCGGTGGGCCGGGGCTCGATGATAGAATGCCGGGTTTCTGGCAGTGCCCACCCATGGGCGGCCGGGTATCGGCAACTCCGGCTGTGTGCTATGACAGGCACCAGCCCCCGGACAATGGAATCACTTACCTATGGCGCGCGGCATCAACAAAGTCATCCTGGTCGGCAACCTCGGCAACGACCCGGACGTGAAGTACACCCAGAGCGGCATGGCGATCACCCGCATCAGCCTGGCCACCACCAGCGTCCGCAAGGACAAGGATGGCAACCAGCAGGAACGTACCGAATGGCACCGCGTGGTGTTCTTCGGCAAGCTCGGCGAGATCGCCGGCGAGTACCTGCGCAAGGGCAGCTCGGTCTACGTCGAAGGCAGCCTGCGCTACGACAAGTACACCGGCCAGGACGGCGTGGAGAAGTACTCCACCGACATCGTTGCCGATGAAATGCAGATGCTGGGCGGCCGTGGTGAAGGCGGCGGTGGCGGCGGTGGCGGCAACTACGGCGGCGATCGCCCGCAGCGCCAGCAGGCGCCGCGCCAGGAGTACGGCGGCGGTGGCGGTGGCCAGCGCGGCGGCCAGGGCGGTGGCTATGGCAACCAGGGCGGCAACCAGGGTGGCGGTTACGGCAACCAGAGTGGCAACCAGCGCCCGCAGCCGCAGCAGGCGCCGCCGATGGATGACTTCGCTGACGACGATATTCCGTTCTGATCGAACGCTCGTTCGCAGCAGAAAAGAAAGCCCCGCTCATGCGGGGCTTTTCTTTATCCGGAATCCCTTCGGAGTTGTGCCCCGCAGCATCGGTTTTCGTGCACCGCGACTTGCAAACAGACAATTTCCTCCCCTATGGTGCAATCGATTGCATTGCTGTGAATCGTTGCGTTTGATACCGGTTGGGAGGCCGGCAGGTGGATGTCCATCCATTCGATCAGACCGGCCCCGGCGACGGGCCTCACGCGGCGCGATGCGTTGCGCATGGCGGTTGCTGGAGGCGTAGCTCTGGGTACTGCGGGAGCGTTGCCTGCATTCGCCGCCACCGCAGCGCTCAAGGGCAACCTGAAGCACTCCGTGGCCCGCTGGACGTTCCCGCAGCTGTCCGTCGCCCAGCTTTGCGCGACGGTGAAGGACATCGGCTTTGCCGCGATCGACCTGGTCGGCCCGGAAGACTGGTCCACGCTGAAGGCGAATGGCGTGTACAGCTCGATGTGCAACGGCGCGGAGCTGGGCCTGACCAAGGGCTTCGCCGGCCGCGAATTCCACGACCAGCTGGTGGAGCGTTACACGCGGCACATCGATCTGGTCGCCGATGCCGGCTACCGAAATCTCATCTGCTTCTCCGGCAACCGCAACGGCATGGACCCCGCCGAAGGCATGGCCAATGCCGAGGCCGGCCTCAAGCGCATCCTCGGGCACGCCGAGAGGCGCGGGGTGGTGCTGGTGATGGAGCTGCTGAATTCCAGGGTCGATCATCGCGACTACCTGTGCGACCACTCGGCATGGGGCGTGGAGCTTTGCCAGCGACTCGGCTCGGACAACTTCGGCCTGCTCTACGATATCTACCACATGCAGATCATGGAGGGCGACATCATCGCCACCATCGGCAAGCATCACGCCTGCTTCAAGCATTACCACACCGCAGGCGTGCCCGGCCGGAACGAGATCGGAGACCAGCAGGAGCTCCACTATCCGGCCATCTGCCGCGCGATCCGCGACACCGGTTTCAAGGGGTATCTGGCGCAGGAGTTCACGCCTGCAGCGCCCGATCCCGTTGGCTCATTGCGCGAGGCGATCCGCCTCTGCGACGTCTGAAACGATATCCACCCAGGTGAGAAACCCATGGCAGATAATCATTACGACGCCATTGTTGTTGGCTCGGGAATCAGTGGCGGTTGGGCGGCGAAGGAGCTGACCGAAAAGGGCCTGAAGGTCCTGATGCTGGAACGCGGACGCAACATCGAGCACGTCAAGGACTACGTCAATGCGATGAAGGAAGCGTGGGACTTCCCGCATCGCAACCGGCCAACGCAGGCGATGAAGGCCGACTTCCCGGTGCTGATGCGCGACTACGGCCTGGCTGAGAATCTGGAAGGGATGTGGGCCAACGAACAGGACTCGCCCTACATCGAGACCAAACGTTTCGACTGGTTCCGTGGCTACCACGTCGGCGGCCGCTCATTGCTATGGGGCCGGCAGAGCTATCGCTTCTCCGACCTGGATTTCGAGGCGAACCTCAAGGACGGCATCGCGGCCGATTGGCCCATCCGCTACGCCGATATCGCGCCGTGGTACGACCATGTGGAAAAGTTCGCCGGCATCGCCGGCACGCGCGAAGGACTGGACGTGTTGCCGGACGGCGAGTTCCTGCCGCCGATTCCCTTGAATATCGTCGAGAAGGATGTGGCCGCGCGTATCAAGAAGGCCTTCGGCGGAACGCGCCATATGATCCACTCGCGCACTGCCAACATCACAAAGCCCATGCCGGAACAGGGCCGCGTCAACTGCCAGTACCGCAACAAGTGCATCCTGGGTTGCCCTTTCGGCGCTTATTTTTCCACCCAGGCAGCGACACTGCCGGCGGCGATGAAGACCGGCAACCTGACCTTGCGGCCGTTCTCGATCGTCAAGGAAGTGCTCTACGACAAGGACCGCAAGCGTGCCCGCGGTGTGGAGGTCATCGATGCCGAAACCGGCCAGACCTACCAGTACACGGCCAAGGTCATCTTCCTCAACGCGTCGTCGTTCAACTCGACGTGGCTGTTGATGAACTCGGCCACTGATGTGTGGGAGGGCGGGCTGGGCTCATCGTCGGGCGAGCTCGGGCACAACGTGATGGACCATCACTTCGGTGCGGGCGCCTCCGGCCGGGTCGAGGGTTACGAAGACAAGTACTACTTCGGGCGTCGCCCCTGCGGCTTCTACATTCCGCGTTTCCGCAACGTTGCGGCCGACAAGCGCGGCTATCTGCGCGGGTTCGGCTACCAGGGCGGTGCCAGCCGCACCGGCTGGTCGCGCGAGATCGCCGAGCTGAACATCGGTGCCGATCTGAAGGAGGCGCTGACCGTGCCCGGTGACTGGCGCATCGGCATGACCGGGTTCGGTGAAATGCTGCCGCACCACGACAACACGATCCGCCTGGACCGCGACCGCAAGGACAAGTGGGGTCTGCCGGTGCTGGCGATGGACGTTGCCATGCGCGCCAACGAACTGGCGATGCGCAAGGACATGGCCGCCGATGCCGCCGAGATGCTGGAGGCGGCCGGCGTCAAGGACGTGAAGATGCACGACAACGATTACGCCCCGGGCAAGGGCATCCACGAAATGGGGACCGCGCGCATGGGACGTGATCGGAAGAGCTCGGTGCTGAACCAGCACAACCAGGTCTGGGATGCACCCAATGTCTATGTGACCGACGGGGCCTGCATGACCTCCAGCGCCTGCGTGAATCCTTCGCTGACCTACATGGCGCTGACGGCTCGGGCCGCAGATCATGCGGTGCGCGAACTGAAAGCGGGGAATCTCTGATGGATCGCCGCGAGCTGTTGAAGATGATCGTCGCCGCCACCGGTGCGGCCATGGTTGGGTTGCCTGCCCTTGTGCAGGGTCAGGCACCGGCGGGCGCCACCAAGATTCATTTCTCCGATACCGACGTCGCTACGCTGGACGAGATCGCCGAGACCATCCTGCCGCGGACCCGGACACCAGGGGCGAAGGATGCCGGCGCCGGCCTGTTCATGGCGACGTTCGTCACTGACTGCTACACCGCCCGGCAGCAGGCGGCGTTCCGCGCAGGGCTGACCGATATCGACAAACGGGCCGGTGGCCGCTTCGTGTCGCTCACGCCGCACGCCCGCTCCGAATTGCTGCGCACGCTCGATGCAGAAGCCAAGGCACGTCATGCCGATGTGACCGAAACCGGTACGCCTGAAGAAGGCGAGGCGATGCCGCACTACTTCACGATGCTCAAGCAGCTGGCCATCTTCGGCTTCTTCACCTCCAAGGTCGGTGCCACCGGGGTGCTGCAGTACGTTGCCGTGCCGGGGCGCTACGACGGCGATCTTGCTTATGTTCCCGGCACGCCCGCCTGGGGGACCAGCTGATGGAGTGCAACAGGATGATCAAGCCGCTGCTGATCGCGGCCACCGTGCTGGCCGCCGCACCCCTGTTCGCGCAGAACGGTGCCGACGCCGCGCGCGATCCGAAGAAGACCGAGGTGTGGACGCCGGTGCCTGCGACCGTTGCCACGCCGCCAGGCAAGGCACCGTCCGACGCAATCGTGCTGTTCGATGGCAAGGATGTCTCCGCGTGGGAGTCGGAGCAGGGCGGGCGCGTGCCCTGGAAGATTGCCGATGGCGCCATGACCGTCGTGCCCGGCAGCAAGGGCATTCGCACCAGGCAACGCTTCTGCGACGTCCAGCTGCATGTCGAGTGGCGTACGCCCACCGACACGAAGGGCTTCGACGGACAGAACCGCGGCAACAGCGGCATCTTCCTGCAGGAGCTGTATGAACTGCAGGTGCTCGACAGCTACAACAACCCGACCTATGCCAATGGCCAGGCGGGTTCGATCTACAAGCAGGCCATGCCGTTGGTGAACGCCTCGCGCGCACCGGGACAGTGGCAGGCCTACGACATCCTCTGGAAAGCACCGCGCTTCTCGGCGGGCGGTGGGCTTGTCTCGCCCGCGCGCATCACGGTACTGCACAACGGCGTGCTGGTGCAGGACGACACTGTGCTGGCCGGCAAGACCGAATACATCGGTGCGCCTTCCTACGCGCCGCATGGGTGTGCGCCGCTCTATCTGCAGGAACATGACTCCAGGGTCAGCTACCGCAACATCTGGGCGCGCGAGCTGTAGGGGCACGCGGCCGGCGTGGTCGCCGGCCGCTTACTTCGCCAGGTAGCTGGCGATGTCATTGATCTCCTGCTGTGACAGCTGGGAGAAGGGCGGCATCAGCCCGCCGCCCTTGCTGATCTTTTCCTTGATCTGTGCGGGTGCCATGCGCTTGCCGATATCGGTGAGCGCCGGGAACGCGCCCGGCATGCCCGCACGATCGGCGCCGTGGCAGGCCACGCAGTTCGCGGTGTAGAGCTTTGCACCCGCAGCCGGGTCGTCCTTGCACCAGGCGGTTGTCGCAACGCTCATGCCGCCCAGGGCCACCGCCATTGCCAGGATCATTTTCATGTGGGGCTCCTTGATGCGTCAGCGCCGCGCACGGGCGGGCACGCGGGTGGTCAGGTGTTCACGCAGATAGTCCGCACCGGTCTGGATGATCCTGGCCGGATCGCGTGGCTGGTCGTGCTCGATGATGTACCAATGCACGCCGGCGGCTGCCGCAGCAGGCAGGATCGCGTTCCAGTCCAGCACGCCCTGGCCCACCGCGGCGAATCCGCCTTCGTCCTGGGCCTGGCCCTTCGGTGCATTGTCCTTGGCGTGTACCGCGAACACGTGGCCGCGGAACTTTGCCAGCATCACTGCCGGGTCCAGGCCTGCACGCGCGACCCAGGCCAGGTCCAGCTCGGTCTGCAGGTCTGGACCGGCGGCGGCGAACAGCAGCTCCAGTCCGGTCCTGCCGTCGAAGTCGGCCAGTTCGAAGTCGTGGTTGTGGTAGGCCAGGCGCATGCCCTTGCCGCGCACCTGCTTTGCGATGCGGCCCAGTTCCTGGCCCAGGGCGGTCCAGCCGGCGGCATCGCCCGGGCGATCCTTCTTGTCCAGGTACGGCACCACCAGCGTCGTGTTGCCGATCGACCGGTTGAAGGTCACCACCCCATCCAGGTTGCTGCGCAGCTCGGCCAGCGGCACATGCGATGAAATTGCCTTGATCGAATACCGGTCCAGCAGCTGCTTGAGCTCGGCGGCGCTGGTGTTCTGCGTGCCGACCGTTTCCACCGCATGGACGCCAGCGTCGTGGACGATCTTCAGCTGCTGCTCGAGCGAGCCGGCATCGCGCAGGGTGTACATCTGTACCGCGATCGGCTTCTGCGTGCTGACAGCTTCGACTGCAAAAGCGGGCAGGGCAGCGAGCAGCAGAATGAGGCTTGCAGTTCCATGGACAAGGGCTTTCATCAACAGATCCTCCCGGGTTTCAACCGATGGTGGTCCAGGTACGCGACCTGGCCGATGCAATGACACGATCGACGATCTGCGCCGAGCGCAGGCCGTCCTCGAAGGTGGGCAGGCCCCGCGGCCGCTCGTCGTCGATGGCGCGATAGCTGTCGGCGACGAATGCTTCGAAGCACTGGGCGTAGCCCTGCGCGTGGCCGGCCGGCAGCACGGAAAGGCGGCGTTGATCGGCACTGCCGGCGCCTGGTCCGCGCACGAAGACCTCCTCGCGCTGGTCGGGCAGGCCGATCCACAGGCGCTCGGCGTCCTCCTGGTTGAAGGCCACACTGGCGTTGGCACCGTCGATCTCGAACCAGAGGCGGTTGTGGCGTCCGGCCGAGACCTGGCTGACCGTCAGAGATGCCAGCGTACCGGCGCCGGTCCTGAACATCGCCGCCGCTACGTCCTCGCTCGTTACCGCCTGCATTGCGCTGGCTGCGGTTGGCGTGCTGAAGCTCTGCCCGCTGACGGCGCCGCGCTCGGCGATGACCGTAGAGAACGCCGCGCTGACCTCGGCGAAGCGTTCGCCGCTGACCCATTCCACCAGGTCGCACCAGTGCGAGCCGATGTCGGCGAACACGCGCGATGCGCCACCCAACGCCGGGTCCACGCGCCAGTTGTTGCTGGCCGGGTCCAGCAGCCAGTCCTGCAGGTAGCTGCCATGGATCAGGTGCAGCGGCCCGAGATCGCCCTGGGCGATGCGTGCGCGCGCCTCGCGCACCACCGGGTGGTAGCGGTAGACGAAGGGGACCGTGGCAACCAAGCCGGTCGAGGCGGCCAACGCCGCCAGCGCCTGCGCATCGTCCAGCGTGGTCGCCAGCGGTTTCTCGCAGATCACGTGCTTGCCGGCTTCCAGCGCGGCCTGCGCCATCGCGCGGTGCAGATGGTTGGGCGTGCAGACATGCACGACCTGCACCTGCGGATCGGCGATCACCTCTTCGATATCCCGATAGGCGCGCGGGACATTCCACAGCTGCGCCATCTCACGCGCGCGCTGCGCTGACGAAGCGGCAACGCCGCGTACCTCGGCACCGGCGAGCAAGGCCGCGCGGCGGTGCACGGCGCCGATCATGCCGGCGCCGACGATGGCGATTCCAAGCTTTGGCATCGGCTGTGGTCCTCAGCGTGTGGAAGATGCGGCGGCCACGGCGGGCCGGTCGCGGAACAGCAGCAGGAAGGCGATCAGAACCACCAGCGCGACGCCAGCCGGGAACAGCCATATCTGCTGCCAGTCGGGGCCGGCCTCGGTGGTGAAGTGCTCCACCACCGCGCCGGACAGGAAGGTGCCGATCAGCATGCCCACGCCGTACGTGGCCAGGGTGATGAAGCCTTGCGCGCTGCTGCGCGCGGCGGGGCCGGCGTGGGCATCGGTGTAGATCTGGCCGGTGACGAAGAAGAAGTCGTAGCAGATGCCGTGCAGCACGATGCCGATCACCAGTAGCGGGAAGCCGCTGCCTGCATCGCCGAAGGCGAACAGGACGTAGCGCACCACCCAGGCCGCCATGCCGACCGCCAGCATCGTCTTGACGCCAAGGCGAACGAACAGGAACGGCATGGCCAGCATCAGCAGCACCTCGGAAACCTGGCCCAGCGACTGCAGGCCCGCGGCGCCGCGCACGCCCAGGTCGTTGAGATACGGATTGGTGAAGTTGTAGTAGAACGACAGCGGGATGCAGATGGCGATGGACGCCAGGAAGAACACCAGGTAGGCGCGCGACTTCAGCAGCCGCAATGAATCCAGCCCGAGGATCTGCCCCAGCCCGGCATCGCGCTGCTGTGCCAGTGGCGGCGTGTGTGGCAGGGTGAACGCATACAGGCCCAGTACCAGCGATGCCAGCGCCGCCATGCGGAACGTCAGTTCAAGCCGATGGGCCTGCTCCCATCCCAGCCAGCCGATCAGCACGCCTGCGACAATCCAGCCGATGCTGCCGGCCACGCGTACCAGCGGGAACTGTTTCTCGGGCGACTGCATGTGCCGCATCGCCACGCTGTTGGCCAGTGCCAGCGTGGGCATGAACAGCAGCATGTAACCCATCACGTAGGCCGAGAACATGCTGAAGCTGGAAGCAGTGGACGCCAGCCACATCAGCACCGCGCCGGCCAGGTGCAGCACCGCGAGGATGCGCTGCGCGGCGAAGTAGCGATCGGCGATCAGGCCGACCAGGAAGGGCGCCACGATCGCGCCGATGGACTGGCTGAGGAAGGCCGTTGCGACCTGGCTGGCGCTGGCCTGCAGCGGGCCCTGCACCAGGTACGTTCCGAGGGTCACGAACCACGCTCCCCAGATGAAGAACTGCAGAAACATCATCGCGCCCAAGCGCGACATGGCGTGCGACATGGCTTGCCCTCCCGGGGCGGTAATGGCTCAGATTCCCAGCATGTGGCGCAGTGATGCGGCGTCCGTGCCACTGTCGGCAAAGTCATCGAAGGCGCGCTCGGTCACCCGGATGATGTGGTCGCGAATGAAGGCGGCACCTTCGCGTGCGCCGTCCTCCGGGTGCTTCAGGCAGCACTCCCATTCCAGTACCGCCCATCCGGGGAAGTCGTACTGCGCGAACTTGGAGAAGATCGCCTTGAAGTCGATCTGGCCGTCACCGGGCGAACGGAACCGGCCCGGACGATCGATCCAGTCCTGGTAGCCGCCATAGACGCCGCTGCTCGCGCTGGCGCGATACTCCGCGTCCTTGACGTGGAAGATGCCGATGCGCGCGTGGTAGCGGTCGATGAAACCCAGGTAGTCCATCTGCTGCAGCAGCAGGTGGCTGGGGTCGTACAGGATCTTCGCGCGGGGGTGATGGTCCACCACATCGAGGAAGCGTTCAAAGGTCGCGCCGTCGTGCAGGTCCTCACCCGGGTGGATCTCGAAGCACAGGTCCACGCCGCAGGCGTCGAACGCATCCAGGATCGGGCGCCAGCGGCGGCCGAGTTCGGCGAAGGCTTCTTCCACCAGTCCCGGTGGACGCTGCGGCCAGGGATAGAAATAGGGCCAGGCCAATGCGCCGGAGAACGTGGCATGCGCGGTCAGCCCCAGGCGCTGGCTGGCTTTGGCGGCCAGCAGAAGCTGCTCGACTGCCCAAGCCTGGCGGGCAGCCGGATCGCCGCGCTTGTCCGCCGGCGCGAATCCGTCGAACAGGCTGTCGTAGGCCGGATGCACCGCGACCAGCTGCCCCTGCAGATGGGTGGACAGCTCGGTGATCTGCACGCCATGACCGGCCAGCATGCCGGCGACGTCGTCGCAGTACGCCTGGCTGCGCGCGGCCTCGGCCAGATCGAACAGGTGGGGCGCGCCGGTGGGGACTTGTACGCCAGAATAGCCCAGACCCGCGGCCCATCCGGCCAGCGTGTCCAGCCGATCAAAAGGAGCCGTGTCGCCGATGAACTGCGCCAGGAACAGCGCTGGACCCTTGAGCGTCTTCAACGTGATTCGCCCTCGATGCAATCGATTGCATTATCCTAGCAGGGGCTCACGCAGGACCTGTTGTGCACTGCACAGCAGACAGGAGAACTAACGCCATGGCCACCATCTACGACATCGCGAAGCACGTCGGCGTCTCCGCAGGCACGGTGTCGCGGGCGCTTTCCCGGCCGGACAAAGTGCTGCCGGCTACCCGCGCGCGCATCGAGCAGGCCGCCGCCGCACTGGGCTATGTGCCCAACACAGTGGCCCGCACGCTCAAGACCCAGCGCAGCGGCAAGATCCTGGTCACCGTCCCGGACATCGCCAATCCGTTCTTCGCGCAGATCCTGCAGGGGGCGGAGGACGCCGCACAGGCGGTCGGCTATGCGGTTCTGCTCGGCGATACCCAGCATCAACCCGACCGCGAGGAGCGCTATGCGCAGATGCTTCGGCGCAACGAGGCCGACGGCATGATCGTGCTGGGGCACCGCCTGCCGCCCACGGCGCGCGAGATCGTCCAGCAGCGCGGTGCCGCCGCGCCGGTGATCAACGGCTGCGAGTTCGACCCCGCACTGGGCATTCCCAGCGTCCATATCGATAACGCCGCGGCCGCGCGCGTGGTGATGGAACATCTGTATGGGCTGGGACACGAGCGGATCGCCGTGGTCGGCGGACCGCCGGACAATCCGCTGCACCAGCAACGGCTGGAAGGGGTGCGGGCGGCTGGCAAGGCGCGTGGACGCCTGCGCCAGCTGAACATCGTGCCCGGTGACTTTTCGGTGGAATCCGGCCATGCGGCTGCCATGGCGCTGCTGGACGGCATGTCTGCGCCAACGGCGATCTTCTGTTTCAGCGATCAGATGGCGCTGGGCACCCTGGCGGCCTGCCGCGATCTGGGCATCCGCGTGCCGGAGGACCTGTCCATCGTCGGCTTCGATGATCTGGCATCTTCCCGCTACCTCACGCCGCCGTTGACCACCATCCGGCAACCGATGCGGGAGATCGGTGAGCGCGCGGTCAACCTGCTGCTTGCCATCATCGAGCACATGGATGTGCCGCTGCAGCAGACGCTGGATTTCAGCCTGATGCTGCGGGGTTCAACGGCGCCACCCAGGCGTGGGTGAGGCAGGGTAACCGCCGTGAATCCTTGATCCCGAATTGACGCAGAGCTGTCAGACTCACCAGAGGCCGCCCGGCAAGGGCGTGCGATCGCGCAAGGGGGTCGGCAATGCCGTTCTTGACGGACTCGACGGAAGTCGCGGTCGAAGGCATCGGCGCGGCACGTCGCATCGGCTGGATGCGCTTCGTGGGCAATGGGCTGGGCGCGATTCCCATCGCCTCGATCATTCTTGAACGTCAGGACGGCCCGTGGGCCTGGGTGTTGCTGCTGCTCAACGCGCTGGCCTGGCCGGCGCTCGCGCTGGTGCTGACCCAGCGCGAGCGGCAGCCTGCGGTGGTCCAGTTCCGTTGCATGGTGGTTGATTCCTTCTTTGGCGGTGGCTGGATCGCCTTCATGGGGCTCAGCGTGGTACCCAGTGCGTTGTTCGCCGCGCTGCTGGTCGCCGACAAGATCGCCGCCGGTGGGGTGAAGCTGGCGGTACGGGCCACACTGGCACTGGTAGCGGGATTCGCGCTCACCTGGTGGGGGCTCGGGTTTCCTTACCAGCCGGTGTCATCGCAGCGCACGATCGTGCTCAGCGTGCCGTTCCTGTTCGTCTACGGCATCGGCCTCAGCATCCTCAGCTGGCAGCTGGCGCGGCGGGTGAAATCGCAGAACCGCCAGTTGAAGCGGCTGAGCCGCATGGACCCGCTGGTGGAGCTGGCCAACCGCGGCTTCCTGATCGTCCGTGCGCAGCAGGCACTGGACAAGGCGCAGGGGCAGGGTGGTTTTGCCTGCCTGCTGATGCTTGATGTGGATGACTTCAAGCGCATCAATGACTCGCACGGTCATCGCGCCGGGGACGAAGTGCTGCGCCATATCGCCTCCACCTTGCGCGCCTTCGCCCGGCCCGGCGATACCCCTGCGCGGCTGGGAGGCGACGAGTTCGTCGTGCTGCTGCAGGACTGTGCGCCCGTCGATGCGATGCATGTGGCAGAGCGGGTTCGGCTGCAACTTCTGGAGGCAGCACGGCAGGCAACCCCGGGCATCGAGTTCAGCGTCAGCATCGGAATCGCGGCGACGCCGCGCGGTGGCAGCGTCGAGGACTGGCTGGCACTGGCCGACCGCGCGCTGTACCACGCCAAGCGCCAGGGCAAGAACAACGCCAGCTATGGCGAATGAGGTGTTGACACGTCTCTGGCGCAGGCCAGCAGCTGGGCGGCCGTTGCCGGAGGCTTGCAGCGCACCGCCAACTGCAGCGTAGTGGTCGGCATGCCCAGTTCCAGCGCAACAAAAGCCAGGCCGCTGCGGTGCATGCTCTGCATCGAGGCCGGCACGATGGCGATGCCCAGGCGGGCAGCGGCAAGGTTGATCGCCGAAGCCACCTGCGGCGCTTCCTGCTGGATGGTAGGCGCAAAGCCCTGGCTGCGGCAGGCAGCGACGACGTCTGCACTCAGGCCCTGGCCCGATTTCCGCGAGAACAGGATGAAGCGCTCGTCGCGCAGCTCGATCAGCGCGATGCTCGTCCGGCACGCCAACGGGTGATCGGCCGGCAGTACTGCCACCAGGGGTTCGGCACTGAGTTGCTGTGTCATCCGTTCACCGGTATCGGAAAACGGCGGGCGCACGATCACTGCATCGAGCTCGCCATCATCGAGGCGCCGGACCAGGGATTCACTGCCATCTTCTACCAGCCGCACCTGCACTGCCGGATGCGCCCGCTGGAAGCTGCGCATCAGCGCGGTGACCGCCTCGTTGTAGGTCGCCGATTCGGTCAGCCCCAATGTCAACGTGCCGACCTCGCCGCGTGCGGCGCGCAGCGCCTCCTCCTTGGCCTGGTCGACGCGCGCGAGGATGTCCTCCGCGGCTTTCC
This sequence comes from Stenotrophomonas sp. 96582_Sma, assembly GCF_056480905.1. NCBI lineage: Bacteria > Pseudomonadati > Pseudomonadota > Gammaproteobacteria > Lysobacterales > Lysobacteraceae > Stenotrophomonas > Stenotrophomonas sp. 96582_Sma. The sequence goes on from NZ_CM151122.1 coordinate 1,139,360, forward strand.
AGAATACCTGGCCAGCATCGCTGAGCACGATGCCGCGTCCCTGCCGGTGGAACAGCGGTGTGCCGATCTCTTCCTCCAGGGCGCGGATCTGCTGCCCGAGCGGCGGCTGGGCGATATGCAGGGCCTCGGCGGCCTTGGTGAAGCTCTGCAGCTGGGCAGTCATGACGAAGTAGCGCAGGTGCCGCAGTTCCATTGGAACCTCAAACGTTCTGGTGCTGTACGAACACGGTATTGGACGGTCGCCGCTGGCGGCAACATCATCGGTATCCCACGGCAGATGTCCAACGACAAGGGAGACCCCATGAAAAAGACACGTCAGTTGCGCGATCTGCTCCGCCAGGGCAGCGTGATTGCGCCAGGTGCATTCGATGGATTGTCGGCACGCCTGGTGGAGCTGGCCGGCTTCGATGCGGTGTATGCCAGCGGCGGCGCCATCGCGCGTTCGGCCGGCGTGCCGGACATCGGCCTGCTCGGCCTCAGCGAAGTGCTTGCGCAGGTTGAACGGATCGTCGATGCCTGCGATCTGCCGGTGATCGCCGACGCTGACACCGGCTTCGGCGGCACCGCGAATGTTGAACGCACGGTGCGGGCGTTCGAAAGGGCAGGCGTTGCCGCCCTGCATATCGAGGACCAGGCCTTCCCCAAGCGCTGCGGACACCTGGATGACAAGTCGCTGGTCGACGCGGGCGAGATGTGCACGAAGATCCGTGTTGCCTGCCAGTCGCGGATCGACCCGGAGCTGATGATCATCGCGCGTACCGACGCCATCGCCTGCGAAGGCCTGGATGCGGCGATCGAACGGGCGCAGGCCTATGTGGACGCGGGCGCGGACATGATCTTCGTCGAGGCACCGGAAACGCTGGAGCAGATCGAGGTGATTTCGCAGCAGGTTCCCGGGCCGAAGCTGATCAACATGTTCCACAGCGGCAAGACGCCGCTGGTGCCCGTGGCGCGGCTGGCCGAACTCGATTACCGGCTGGTGATCATTCCCTCGGACCTGCAGCGCGCTGCGATCCGGGCCATGCAGCGCACCCTGCAGGAGATCGCAGCGACTGGCGACAGCGGGCGTGTTGCCGGCGAGCTGGCCAGCTTCGGCGAGCGTGAGACGATCGTGCGCACGGCGCGGTATCTGGCACTGGACCGGGTGTGATCCGGGCGTGATTGCGGACGTGCCGATGGACGGAGAAGGGGCGGCGGAATCCGCGTGTGTTGCCTGTTCATCCTGCACCCGGAATCATCGCCGCCAATCCTCTACCATGGGCCACCCTGCCCGGACGTGCCGCCCATGCAAGACGCCCTCGTTGCCCAGCCCAAGCCCCCCGTCCCGAGGATCGCGGCCTGGCTGATGATGCTGCTGGGCATGTGGCTGGCGTTGAAGCTGGGCCTGGTGGTGACCCTGCTGTCGGGCCTGCTGGTGTTCCAGCTGACCCACCTGCTGGCCTCCACCGTGGAGGGCAAGCTGCCGCCAGGCCGGGCGCGGGCGATCGCGGTGATCGTGCTGTCAGCGGTGATCATCAGCGCGCTGGTGCTGGCCGGGATCGGCGTGGCGTCATTTTTCCGCAACGAGACCGGTGGACCGGACGCATTGCTGGCGCGGCTGATGGAGATCCTCAATTCGTCGCGGCACCAGGTGCCGGCGCTGCTGCAGCCGTACATCCCCGAGGACATGCCGGCGCTGCGCACGGCACTGAACGACTGGGCCGCCGAGCATCAGCGCCAGCTGGGCGTGGCCGGTACCTCGGTGGTGCAGGTGGGCGTACGCGTACTGATCGGTATGGTGCTGGGCGCGATGATCGCGCTGTATGACGAACTGCCGCTGCCGAAGATGGGCCCGCTGGCGCAGGAGCTGATCGGCCGCACCAGCCGCCTGGCCACCGCGTTCCGCCAGGTGGTGTTCGCGCAGGTGAAGATCTCGCTGCTCAACACCGTGTTCACCGCCATCTTCCTGCTGGGCGTGCTGCCGTTGCTCGGCGTGCACCTGCCACTGTCCAAGACCCTGGTACTGATCACCTTCATCGCCGGCCTGCTGCCGGTGGTGGGCAACATCATTTCCAACACCATCATCACCATCGTCGCGCTGTCGGTCTCGTTCTACGTGGCCGTGGCGGCGCTGCTGTACCTGATCGTGATCCACAAGCTGGAGTACTTCCTCAATGCGCGCATCGTTGGCGGCGAAATCCAGGCCCGCGCCTGGGAGCTGCTGTTGGCGATGCTGGTGATGGAAGCGGCGTTCGGCCTGCCCGGCCTGGTGGCGGCGCCGGTGTTCTACGCCTACGTGAAGCGCGAACTGGTCGACCAGCGCTGGATCTAGTACGGCAGGGTGTGACGCATTCGCCCCAGCCCGGCGCGGGGTGAGACCTTGCCGGCGCGTTCGCGGTGGCTGCGGTATACCCATGGTCACGGTTCGCGCGGCACTGGCTTGGCGCTGCCGGGACCGGCGGCTACAGTGATCCGCACTTCAGGGGAAATTTGCATGGCCGGCAAGGCATCGCCCATCGGACTGCGGACCTGGGTCTGGATCCTGGCGGGGTCGTTCGTGGTCTGTACGCTGCCGTTGATGGCCATCGCGCTGGTCCAGGGCACGCTGCGCTACAGCGCTGCCGAGGACAACCTGGTCAGCCTGCGCCAGCTGCGCCAGACCTTCGACCTGGCCAACCTGGTCTCGGCCGAACGCGGCCCGGCCAACAGCCTGCTCGGTGCCGACCCGGCCGATGCCAGCGAGCATGCGCGGCTTACGCTGCAGCTGGCGGTGGTGCGCAGGCGTGTGGACACCGCGCTGCAGCAGCTGGATGCCGTGTTCACGGCTGATCCGGGCGTGGTGGATGAGCATGGGATGCTGGCGGACGCGCAACGTCGCCTGCAGTCGGCACGCGCGGGCGTGGACCGGGTGGCAGCGCAGCCGCGCGACGCACGACGCGTCGAAGACGTGGAGCGCGCGATCAGCGGCATGTTTGCCGTGGTCGACCGCCTGCACCTGCTGACCTCGGCACAGATCAACGTACTGGTCAGGGCCGACCGCGAAGCGGCGATTCCAGCCATGCAGGGCCAGGTGCTGATCGACCTGCGCGAGCACGGCGGGCGTCTGGCCTCCAACGTGATGGCGCCGGTGGCGGTACCCGGTGCCTGGCGCAACGAACAGGTGCGCGCGGCGCTGCAGACCGAGGGCCGCCTGTTGGAACTGTGGCGGCTGGCCGGCAGCCACGAATCGGTGTTCCGCAGTGATCCGACGCTGTCCTGGCATTGGGATATGGCGCGCCGGCAGTTCTTCGGCGAGTCACTGCCGATGATCGAACAGCTGATCGACGACGGGCGGCGTGGCCTGCCGCCGCCGTGGACCGCTGCCGAGTTCACCACGCGCTACGTGCCGACCCTGCAGTCGCTTGAGGCGCTGCGTGACGGTTACCTGAGTGTGTCCATCGCCAGGTTCGAGCACACCCGCAACCGGGAGGCCACGCGGCTGGCGGTACTTCTGGCCACCGCGCTGGGAACCCTGGTGGTACTGGGTGTGGCGCTGCGTATCGCGCATCTGCAGATCCTGCGGCCTCTGCTGCAGGCACAACGGCAGGTGATCCAGATTGCCTCCGAAGCGCCTGGGCCCGAGCAGCATGTCACCCATCCGCTGGCCGAGATGCAGCGCCTGTTCGATGCGATTGAAGTGCTGCGCGAGAAGTCGCGCGAACGCTCGGCGCTGACCAGCGAGCTGCGCCAGCTGGCCGGCACCGATGAATTGACCGGACTGCTGAACCGTCGCGCGCTGGAGGAACTGGTGCAGCAGCGCCACGACGAGGGGCGGATGAGCGCAGTGGTGATCCTGCTGGACGTTGATCGCTTCAAATCGATCAATGATGGTCATGGCCACGATGCGGGTGATGAAGTGCTGGTACAGGTGGCGCAACTGCTGCAGCGCCATCTTCGCCGCAGCGACAGCATTTCCCGCTATGGTGGCGAGGAGTTCCTGGTGCTGCTGGCCGACGGTGACCTGGCCGCTGGCCGACAGCTGGCCGAATCGCTGCGGCTTGCGCTGCAGCAGCTGGACATCGTGGTGGCCGGCGGTACCGTGCTGCGGGTGACCGCCAGCTTCGGCGTGGCCCGCGGTGCTACCGACGCCTTGGGCTGGCGGACCCTGCTGCGTGCCGCCGATGCGGCCATGTACCAGGCCAAGGCGCAGGGCCGCGACCGCGTGCGGGTCGCCGGTGGTGGGCGCATTCCACGCTGAAACATCATGTTCATCGCTGGCGCACGCATGGCCGCCTAGACTGGACCTTCGACCATTTGGCAGGAGCGCATCATGACCGTTCGCCCCGTCGTTGCTGCAGCGCTGCTGGCCGGGATGCTGGCCGGCTGTACCTCCACTTCGTCGCAGACCGCTGCGGATGCGCCACGCCACCCCTCGGTTGCCGCCGACCTGAGCCCGGTGCCGGCTTTCACCGGCGGCGGTGCGGGTTGGAGCATTGAGATCGCCTCCACCGGCCAGGGCAACCACGATGCCAGCCTCAGCGCTGACGGCCGTACCCACAAGGGCACGCTGCGCTATCCGGGGCAACCGGCCGATGCACCGAGCTCGCTGATCGTGCTCAACGGCGAGCTTGGCCAGCAGCCCGCCATCGTCGAGATCAAGCGTGAGTCGTGTCGCACTGCCGAAGGTGTGGACACCCTGGCCAGCGTGCAGGTGACGATGGAAGGGCAGCCGCAGCGCCGCGGTTGTGGCCACCTGGCGGTGTATTGAGGTCGCGCGACGGTATGCTCGAGATTCCCACGCTTTACACCGAACGCTTGCGGCTTCGCCCGCAACGGCTCGATGACTTCGAGGTCTACGCCGCATTCCTGGCGTCGCCGCGTGCGCGGGGCATGGGCGGGCCGTTCGGTGAGGTGGCGGCGTGGGGGCAGTTCTGCCATGACCTCGCCAGCTGGCATCTGTTCGGCCATGGCGCGTTGATGATCGAGCGTGCCGATACGGGAGCCTGCATCGGCCAGGTCGGGATCAATCATGGCCCGCTGTTCCCGGAAAAGGAACTGGGCTGGCTGCTGTATGACGGCCATGAAGGGAAGGGCTTCGCTACCGAAGCGGCCGGCGCGCTGCGCGACTGGGCCTTCGTGGTGGCGCAGCTGCCGACCCTGGTCAGCTACATGGCATCGGACAACCTGGCGTCGCAGGCCGTTGCACAGCGGCTGGGCGGCGTGCTGGACGATCACGCCGTGCGCAGTGATGCCGATGATCTGGTGTATCGCTACCCGCGCTGACGCCTAGCTGCCCGTGGCCGGGGCCTGTACCGTGCGGCCGAGCGCCTTGGCGACGCCTTCGCGCTTCTCGATCAGGAATTCCATCAGGGCGCGCACGCGCGGTGGCATCTGCTCGCGCGAAGGCACGTACAGGTAGAAGCCGGGGAACGGTGCCGACCACGCCGGCATCAGGCGGACCAGGCGCCCATCGGCCAGCATCGGCTGCAGAGACAGATCGATATGCTGCATCACGCCCAATCCCTGCAGTGCGGCGCGGATCATGCCCTCATCGTCGTTGGTGACATAGCGTCCGCGCGGTTCCACTTCAAAGTCATGACCGGGCTGGCCCGGCGTGCTGAATTCCCAGGCATAGACCCCGCCGCTGCCGGTCTGCCGGTAGCCCAGGCACTCGTGGGCGGCCAGTTCGGCGGGCGTGGTGGGCGTGCCATGGCGGGCCAGGTAGGCCGGCGAGGCGACCACCACCATTTCCAGCATCGGCGTGACCGGCACGGCGATCATGCCTTCGGCCAACCGCTCGCCAAGGCGGATGCCGGCGTCACAGCCGTCGGCAACGATGCTGGACAGGCCGTCGTCCATCACCAGCTCTATGCGCAGCTCGGGGTAGCGCGCGAAGAACTCCGGTAGATGCGGTTCGATCAGCGTCTTGGCAGTCAGGCGCGCGGTGTTGATGCGCAGCAGGCCGGACGGAGCGTCATGGCTGGCGCGCAGGTCGCGTACTGCGGTTTCGATGGTGCTCAGCGATGGCCGCAGTGCGTCGAACAGGCGCTGGCCTTCCTCGGTGAGCGACATGTCACGGGTGGTCCGGTGCAGCAGGCGTACCCCCAGCTGTTTCTCCAGGGTCTTCAGGCTCTGCGACAACGCCGGGCGCGAGACCCCCATCTCAACGGCCGCTTTGGTGAAGCTGCGGTGGTGGGCGATGTGGGCAAACCAGGCCAGCTGGGGCAGCAGGGCCGGGTTGATCGGGCTGGGGGCGCTCATGGGGCTCGGTCGGCAGGACGGCGGGAGAAGATGGCGGCACAGGTTGTCGCTATTTGGTAATTGCAGCTTACTACTTTGGTTGTGATTGGCCGCTTTTTCGGCCCCAATCCCAGGTCTATCGTGCTTGCAACGGCGACACCCGTCGCCTCCCGCCGCTATCGAGGAGCCGCAGCATGGAAACCATCAACATCCAGAATCCGGACATGGCCTGGCCGATCGCCGCCGACCTGCATTTCCCGCCGGACTTCGACCGCAACCGGGTCTATCCCGCGATCATCAGCATGCATCCGATCGGCAGCTGCAAGGAGCAGACCGCCGGCAACATCTACGGTGAGGCCCTGGCTCGCGAGGGCTACGTGGTGATCGCCTATGACGCCAGCTTCCAGGGCGCCAGCGGTGGCGAGCCGCGTCGGGTCGAAGACCCGACCCAGCGCGTGGAGGATGTACGCCGCGTGGTCGACCATCTGGTCACCCTGCCGTACGTGGACGCCGAACGCATCGGCGTACTGGGCATCTGTGGCGGTGGTGGCTACGCGATCAACGCCACCATGACCGAGCGCCGCATCAAGGCGGTCACCAGCATCACCGGTGTCAACTTTGGCCGGCTCAGTCGTGAGGGCTTTGGCGGATTCGATCCGATCGGCACGCTGGAGGCCATCGCTGCCCAGCGCACCGCCGAGATGCGCGGCGGCGAGGCCCGTGTGGACCTGTTCCTGCCGCCTTCGGTGGAACAGGGGCGCGCCGCCGGCATCACGGATATCGATGTGCTGGAGGCCACGGACTATTACCGCACGCGCGAGCCGCAGCCCAACGGCGTGGTCAGTGCGCTGTTCTCGCATCGCGGTGCAGCGGTGGGCTGGGATGCCTTCCACCTGGCCGAAGTCCTGCTGACCCAACCGTTGCTGGTGGTGATCGGTGACAAGCCGGGTGGCTTTGGTGCCTACCGCGATGGCCTGGAGATCCATGGCCGTGCGGCGTCGAAGCACAAGCAGTTGAAGGTGGTGGAAGGCTGGTCGCATTACGACCTGTATGACAAGCCGGAGCCGGTGCGCGAGGCCCTGTCAGCGGTCGTTCCCTTCTTCAAGCAGCACCTGTGAGCTGATGTGGCAGGTGGTGCCGGCCACGGGCCGGCATCATCTGTACGCGGAGTACTCCGCCCAGTCATCGAGATCGGCCAGTTCCGGCGCCAGCGCATGTTCGACCGCACGCCGCAGCAGTGCCGGTGCGACGCAGTGGCGGTGCGTGCTGTCGATCAGCGCCATGTAGATGCGACCGAACGCATTGTGGGTCTGCACGCGCGAACCGAGGCTGATCTCGATGCGGCCATCGCCATGCCGCTGCACGCGCACGCTGCTGCGGAAACGCAGATGGCGATCGTCGGCGCCGAGCAGCACTTCGGCACAGTCATCTTCTGCATCGACGTGCGAATCCAACACTGGATAGCGACCGGCGAACAACCGGCTGCGGTCGGTCGACAGCAGTGACGATACCGGGCAGCCGAGCGGTGAGGTGCGCAGTCTCAGTGGCGCAACCAGGCGGTTACGCAGCGCCATCAACCGGCCCACACCGCCGGGGGGATTGCGCAGGAAGCCTTCCAGTACGTCGGCCAGCAGTGCCGACGCGGAACGCTGCCGCAGCTGTGTGCTGTCCAGCTGCAGCGTAGTCAGGTCCTGGTAGTGGCTGAGCGGCAGCGCAGTGGCCAGCAGGCCGTCGCTGTGTGGCGCCTGCGACTGGATGGGATAGGCCGGTGTAGCGCGTTCGACGAACCCACGCAGCGGTTGCAATGTGATCCGCCGCAGCGGGCCGAACCATGCACGGGTGCGCGCACACAGCCGGGCACGCAGGCTGGGGGGCGCAGCCTGCAGTGACAGCTGCATCAGTGGCGTGGCTGCCAGTGCGGTGGCCGTCGGCCAGCAGGCTCCCGGCAGTACGTCGGTGAGGCTGGGGATATCGGCCGCATTGCGTTGAACCTGTGCACGGGTGTGCTCGCTCAACGCACCGGCCAGTTCATTGCTGTGGCACGACAGCGCGAACAGCGCCGGATGGTTGCGGTGGTTCGATGCGAACTGGTGCCAGGTGCCGCCGCCGAAGCGCACGGTGAACAGGCAGTCCGGTGGAATGCGGATGCGCCGCAGCGTGCGTGCGAAGGCAGCGGGATCGCGCGCCAGCTGCGCGTCGGAGGCGGTGGCGAAGCGCAGCTCCGCGCCCGCGCTTCCGGCGATGGCGGTGAACATGCGCGGGCCTGCATGGCGATGAAACGGGTGGCCACCGGCACCGACGGTGAAGCTGTACAGCGAGGAGGCGTCGCCCTGCTGCAGATGCATGCCGCCCAGTCGCGCCGAAGGCTCGTCCAGCGCATCGATGAAGGCCGGGTGGTGGCGCTGGCGCTGGCTGGCGTCGGTCACCAGCGCATCACCGGCACCGATGCCGAGCTGCGCGATCAAGGTGACTTCGGTCGGGCTGCCGCCCTTCTGCCCCGGAAGCTGCACCCCTGGAAACGAACGGCGGTCGCGGGTCGAACCAGGCATGGTCATGCTCCTTGGCGGGGCGGTTCAGCGGGCAGGGGACTTGCGGCGCGCGCGTGCTTCGCGCTTCAGCGGGCCGCCGACCGGACACACTTCGGCTGCCCAGGAAAACAGCGTGTTGGCCAAGCGGTCGGGCACCTGCCGGAAGTAGACGAACTGGCCGCGCTTCTCGCGTTCGATCAGGCCGGCTTCCTCGAGGATGCGCAGGTGGCTGGACAGCGCCGGCTTGCTGAAGTCGAAGCGTTCGGCCAGCTCGCCCGCGCTGAGCTCGCCGGCGCTGAGATAGGCCAGGATCTGGCGGCGGGCGGTGGAGGCGAGGGCTTCGAAGATACGGTCCATGGCGATCTAATTAACTAATTCGTTAACTTATACTCCTCCCGCCAGCGGCGCCCGTCAAGCCATGACCCGTTGCGCGTGGCGCCCGGGCTTTGCCATCCTCCCTGCTGTTTTCCGTAGCGTGGAATTCCGATGCGTCCTGTGTTCTGGCTGGCTTTGGCCCTGCTGCCCACCCTGGCGGTGGCGCAACCCGCGCGTACTGCAAAGGCCAAGGCCCCTGCGCAGGATCCCTTCAGCGAGCTGTTCGACACCGCCTGCATGCAGCACATCGGTGCCCCGGCACGGTTGCAGTCGCTGATGGAATCCAATGGGCTGCCGCCGTTGCAGCCCGCCGAAGCCGCGACGCTGTTGCAGGGGCAATCGGGCGTGGCCTGGATGGTGCCTCTGGCCAGTGGCCGCTATGCGGTGAGCTGGGCTGACGATGGCACGTGTACGGTCTACGCCGAAAAGGCCGACGCGGCGGTCGTGCAGAAGGGATTCGCCCGGTTGGTGCAGGCCGCACCGAAGCCGTTGCAGGTGCGGTCGCTGCCAGGGCGTGGGCCGCTGTCGGCCGATCAGGTGGCCATCCAGTACGGCTGGGCCACGCCGGGGCAGGGCAAGCTGCAGATGCGATTCCGCCTGGTCACACGGCAGGCGGCCGAAGCCGGCGTGCAGGCGATGGCCTCGGCGGCCCCGGGCGAAGCGATGCTGGCGCAGGGCGCGCCTGGGCCCTGAAGGGCCCACGCTCGCGATTCAGCCTTTCACGCGGCAAGTGGTATATCGTTTATCGATAAATTCACCCGGGGCGGCGAGGCCACCCCAATGCCGGAGGCCGCTTGACCGCTCGTCCCGCCCGCGCCAGACCCGCGCGAGGCTTGTTCACCCTGGCCCAGGCCGCCGTACAGGCGGTGCGGGCGATGTGCTGGCTGGGCATCCTGGCCGCACTGCTGGCCGTGCCGCTGGTCGCCCACGACCGCAGCTGGCTGCTCGACAGCATCCACGACGCTGATGCCGCTGCCGTGCATGGCAGCGGCCTGTTCCTGCATTTCTGCCTGGGCCTGGGCGCGATCGTCGCGCTGCTGGTGCTGTGCCTGATGTTCCTGCGCCACCTGCTGCGGCTGTTGAAGTCGGCGGCGCGCGAGCGGCCGTTCACCCACGCCAATGCACAGCGCCTGCAGCGCATGGCCTGGCTGATGCTGTCGATGGAGGTGCTGTCGATCCTGATCGGCGCCTACGCCGCCTGGATGGGCCCGGACTTCACCTGGATGGAGGTGGGCGGCGGCATGTCGATCACCGGCCTGGTCGCGGTGCTGATGCTGTTCGTGCTGGCACGCGTGTTTGTCGTGGGTGCGGCAATGCGCGATGACCTCGACGGTGTCATCTGATGGCGATTGTCATCACCCTGGACCGCATGCTGCAGGAACGGGGCATGACCCTGTCCGAGCTGGCCGGGCGCATCGACATCACCCTGGCCAACCTGTCGATCCTCAAAACCGGCAAGGCGCGCGCCATCCGCTTTTCCACACTTGATGCGATCTGCCGTGAGCTGCAGTGCACGCCCGGTGACCTGCTCGGGCATGACCCGGCGCAGGCGCAGGAGGCTGACTGAGTGTTTCCCCTTTTCCCTTACCTACTGACGAAACGGACCTGAAATGGAATGGTTGGCTGACCCCTCGATATGGATGGGCCTTGCAACCCTGGTCGTGCTGGAGATCGTTCTCGGCATCGACAATCTGGTGTTCATCGCGATCCTGGCCGACAAACTGCCGCCGCACCAGCGTGACCGCGCGCGGGTGATCGGCCTGGCGCTGGCCCTGCTGATGCGGCTGGTGCTGCTGGCCGCGCTGGCATGGATCATGAAGTTGACCGAACCGCTGCTCACGCTGTTCGACCACAGCTTCTCCGGGCGTGACCTGATCCTGCTGGGCGGTGGTCTGTTCCTGCTGTTCAAGGGCACGATGGAACTGCACGAGCGGTTGGAGGGCCGCGAGCATCACGAGGATGGCAAGAAGGTCTACGCCAGCTTCGCGATGGTGGTGGCACAGATCGTGGTGCTCGATGCGGTGTTCTCGCTGGACTCGGTGATCACCGCAGTTGGTATGGTCGACAACCTGGGCGTGATGTATGCCGCGGTGACCATCGCGATGGTGCTGATGCTGGTGGCCAGCAAGCCGCTGACCCGTTTCGTCAACAAGCATCCTACGGTGGTCGTGCTGTGCCTGGGCTTCCTGTTGATGATCGGTTTCAGCCTGGTGGCCGAAGGCCTGGGCTACAAGATCCCGAAGGGTTATCTGTACGCGGCGATCGCCTTCTCGATCCTGGTTGAAGCCTTCAACCAGTGGGTGCGCTTCAATCGTGAGCGCAACGAGCGCCGCCAGCCGTTCCGCCAGCGTACCGCCGACGCCGTGCTGCGCATGCTGGGCGCGCGCCCGGCCAATGGCCACGACGACGAAAACGCTGACGAACACGTCGATGCGGAAGAGCGGTTGCAGCCGGCCGAGCACGAGATGATCCGCAGCGTGCTGGGCCTGGCCGATCGGCCGGTGTCGAGCGTGATGACCGTGCGTGCCGACGTGCAGTGGATCGACCTGGCACGTGGGCAGGAGGACGTGGTGGCGCGCCTGGTGGCATCGCCGCACACCCGCCTGCTGGTGGGTGATGGCGACCTGGACAGCCTGCGCGGCGTGGTGCAGAGCCGCGACCTTCTGGCCGACCTGCTGCAGGGCAGGCCGCTGCAGCTGGAGGGCAACCTGCGCGAGCCGCAGTACGTGCTGTCCAGCGCCAGCGCACTGCAGGCGCTGGAACTGATCCGCCAGCACCCGGTGCCGTTGGCGGTAGCGGTGGACGAGTACGGCAGTGTGGAAGGCCTGGTGACCGCCAACGATCTGCTGGCGGCCATTGCCGGTGACCTGGTCGACACCCAGGACGAGCGCTATGGCGTGGAGGCGCAGGGCGAGAACCAGTGGGAGGCCGACGGTGCGCTGACCCTGGACGACCTGCAGCGCCTGGCCGGCGTCTCGCTGCCGCGCAGTGCCGACTACATGACCATCTCCGGTCTGGTGCTGGAGCGTCTGGGGCGCCTGCCGGACATCGGTGACACGGTGGAGATTGCGGATGTACGCATCACCGTACTGGCAATGGAGAAGCGTCGCATCGCGCGCCTGCGGGTTGAACGCATCGGGCTTTCGTAGAGTCGAGCCTGCTCGACTGGCCCTCTGTAGAGTCGAGCCATGCTCGACTGCCTCCTGAGCAGCCGGGTACGGGCTCGGCTCTACACAACACTGCCGGCAACCGTCACCATGGCGGGCCCGTTTTCCTTCCCGGATGGTTGCAGTGCTGAGTACGATCGGTTTGTTGATGGGCCTGTATGTGGCCTGGCGCCTGTTCTGGCCACTGCGCATGCCCATCTGGATGAAGGTCGTGCTGTCGCTGCTGCTGGTGGCCGTGGCCGTGCAACTGCGCATCGTGGCCGCCTTCTGGGGCTCGATGGCGTCGCCGGAAATCCCGAAGCTGGCCATCGCCTCGTTGGCCACGGGTTCGACTGCCGTACTGCTGCTGGCGCTGGTCCTGCTGGTGCTGGACGTGGGCCTGCTGGTGTCGCGCATCCTGCGCAGGCCACGTGCTGTATCGGCGTTGCGCGCGCCAAAGCTGCGCCCGGTGGCGGGTGTACTGGCGCTGCTGGTCAGCGCCTATGGCGTCAGCCAGGGAATGGCGGTGCCCAAGCCCAGGCAGATCGAGGTGAGCATCGCCGGGTTGCCGGCCGGGTTCGACGGGTATCGCGTGCTGCAGCTGACCGACATCCATGCCAGTCGCCTGCTGACCGGCGACTGGGTGCGCAGGGTGGTGGAGGAGAGCAATGCGCTGAAGCCGGACCTGATCGTGATCACTGGCGATCTGATCGACGGCAGTGTCGAGGCCCGTCGCGACGACGCGCGTCCGTTGGCCGACCTGCAGGCGCCGGATGGCGTCATTGCCATCACCGGCAACCACGAGTACTACGCGCAGTACCAGGACTGGATGCAGGCGTTCCGCGCGCTGCACATGCAGGTGCTGGAGAACAGTCATCTGCAGGTACGACGCGGTGACGCGGCGCTGACCATCGCCGGTGTCACCGACCCGGTGGCGGCACGCTACGGCCTGCCGTTGCCGGATCTCCAGGCTGCACTGGAAGGCGCTGATCCGTCCGCACCGGTGATCCTGCTCGATCATCGCCCTCGTAATGCGAGCGAGGCCGCCGCGCGCGGTGTGAAGCTGCAGCTGTCCGGGCATACACATGGCGGCCAGATCATCGGCATGGACCAGCTGGTGAAGCGCGCCAACGGCGGTTTTGTGTCCGGGCGTTACGAGGTGGATGGCATGACACTGTACGTGAGCAATGGCGCTGGCCTGTGGGCCGGTTTCCCGGCACGCATCGGCGTTCCTTCGGAGATCACCCTGATCACCCTGCGCCGCGCCCCGTGACCCCTGACAAACCACATGGAAGGAACCATGGCCCATCCCCGCGCACCCATGGAACGTCTGATCCGCGCCAATGCGGACGAGATCAATCGGCTGCGCCAAGCCATCCGCGAAGCCGCTGGTGCGCGCTGGCGTGGCCCGGAACAAATGCAGCAGCACGCGGCAGCCTGCGCGGAATACCGCCAGCGGTATGAACAGCTTGCGTTCCCGGGTGGCTACGCCAATGCGCTGAAGCAACTTGCCGAACGCGATCCAGATACGGTGGATGTCGTGCTGACCTTCCTTGAGGTGCGCCCGTACTTCTTCCGTTCCGGATACATGTGGAAGACGCTGCTGAAGCGCGTGCAGCGGGTGCCGATGGGCGCGAAGCAGCAGGCCCGGATGCAGAAGATCCTCGATGCCTACGCTGCCTACCGGGCGGGAAGCCAGCACACCGGGTAGCTCCACGCCATGCGTGGAGGTCGCGCAGCACCCAGCGTCCCAGCCGGCCCCGGATCGGCGATCATCTGCACTGGGTTCTGAAACCAGGAAACACGCAATGCAGGGAGCGCATCATTCAATCCGGCGTCCGCGCCACGTCGCGCTGCTGGTTGGTCTGCTCGCGCTGGCGGCATGCCAGCGCACAACGGATGCGCCGACCGGGGCACCCGCAGCGGGCACACCGCTTGCCGCCCCGGCCATGGCAGAAGACCTCTCTCCGCTGCTCGATGCCCTGCCGAGCTGTGCGCTGGACGGCTGGTACATCGACGTTCAGACCGATCGCCCGGCACATCCCTGGCTGGCCGCGAATGCGCCGAAACCCTGCAAGGTGGACGAAGAGAATGAGATCGCCACGTTCTGCACGGGTGGGCAATGGAAAGGATTGCCGGTGGAAGAGGTGATCCTGCCGACGATGACGTTCGTCTCGTTCCGTGGGGCCAGGATTGCCTTGCCGTTGGAGAAGGCGCGTTCAATCGCCCGCCAGCACCTGGGGCAGGACTTCCCGGGTGGCGCGGCTTACGAAGCGGGCCGTGAGCCGAAGCTGTTGGCCGACCCGGAGGATGCGCAGCGTTCGTGGCTGCTGTGCAGCACGCCCGAACCGGGGGACGATGCGGGGAGCAAGGGCAGCGTCAGCTATTCCGGCATGAACCTGCCCTACGACCACGACGGTTGCAGCTACCGCTACAGCCCGGTCGACTTCTGCGATGCGCGGCACCGCGCAGCCATCGACGATGCGCTCCAGCACCAGGAGCCCAATTTCAACCAGCACTACCTGCTGGTACAGGTCGATGATCGTCCAGAGTACTTCCAGCGCACGCTGATGCTGGTCGATACCCGCACGGGCAGGGCGACGCCACTGCCGTTCGATGCCTTCACCGGGCCGGCGGGGAAGGGCGGTGATGCAACCGGATACGGGACACTGGAAACGGGCGTGGACCAGCAGCAGTTCTGCCTCGATGGCACGTTGCTGGTGTACCGCGTGTTCGAGGAAGGGCGCTTCTGTTTCGGCTTTGACGGTGAGCGTTTCACCGGCCATGAAACCCAGTACATGCAGGCGACGGACAGCCGATGACCGGTATTTCACCCCGGCCATGACATCCTGCCCCGAACCTGCGCAACCGGGATCGAGGCTGTTGAAGGCGAACACGCAATGACTGCCGAGCGGCAGCGCTCGATGTGGGTGGCCGGCCTGTCCACGGTGGTGGAGTGGTACGACTTCACCTTGTATCTGTACTTCGCCACGGTGCTGTCGCGGGTGTTCTTCGGTGGTGGCGAGCAGGCGCTGCTGGTCACCCTGGCCGGCTTTGCGGTGTCCTACCTGATGCGCCCGCTGGGCGCACTGTGCTTCGGCCACCTGGGGGACCGGCTGGGCCGGCGTTGGATGCTGCTGGCATCGATGGCCTTGATGGCAGCGGCGATGCTGGCCACCGCGCTGCTGCCGACAGCGGCCACGGCGGGCACTACGGCGGGCGTGCTGCTGCTGGTACTGCGCTGCGTGATGGCATTTTCGGTGGGCGGTGAGTACACCGGCGTGGTGGCGTACCTGCTGGAAAGCGCACCAGCACGCCGACGCGGCCTGGTGACCTCGCTGGCATCGGCGGCCAGCGAGGTGGGCGCGCTGCTGGCGGTGGCGATCTCGGCGCTTACGGTTGCGCTGCTGCCCACCGCGCAGCTGGACAGCTGGGGCTGGCGCATTCCGTTCTTCTTCGGTGCCGCGCTGGCACTGGTGATCCTGGTTGCGCGCTCGGGCATGCACGAATCGCCGGAGTTCGAACGCCAGCGTCGCGAGGGCAGTATTCCGGCTACGCCGCTTCGCCACGTATTGCGTAACCACCCGCTGGCGGTAGCGCGCACGTTTGCGATTTCGGCGCTGGGATCGATCACTTATTACGTCGGCATCACCTATGTGCCGGCATTCCTGCATGCGCAGGGTCATGACGAAGGTGATGCACTGTGGCTGTCGACGATTGCGGCAGTGGCGGTCATTGCGATCACGCCGTTGTGTGGCGCATTGTCCGACCGCGTCGGGCGACGGCCGATGCTGTTGGGCCTGACCCTGCTGGCGGCGCTGCTGCCGCTGTCCCTGTTCGCGTGGATGGCACAGGCGACGGCGCTGGGCATCGCGCTGGCGGCGGTGCTGCTGGCCTGTGTAGCCGGTGGAGTGAGCGCGGTGGCGGCCCCGGCTACGGCCGAGCAGTTCCCGGGCGAGGGCCGGGTCAGCGGGTTGGCACTGGGGGTGACCATGGCCACCGCCTTCTTCGGCGGGGCAACGCCATGGCTGGCGCAATGGTGGGTGGAGCGCAGCGGCTGGGCAGCGGCGCCGGGCGCGATGATTGCGCTGGTGGCGGTGCTGGTGCTGCCGGTGCTGTGGACCCTGCCCGAGACGGTCCCGGGCAGGGCCAGGCGCTAGCGGGTCAGACCTTCAGGGTCTGCTCGATGTCGGCCAGTACCGCGGCCGCATCCACGCCGATGGCAATCGACTGCACCACGTGGCCATCCCACACGCTGGGACCGAACGCCAGGCCTTCCGGCTTGGGAATGGTCATGCCGCGGGCGACACCGTCGGTGGCCACGCGCACGCTGGCGCGCTCGAACTGGAACAGCTCCGGGCGGATCAGCGCGATGCACGCGCAGCAGTCGTGCACGACCATGCCCTTGTGGCCGGCCTGCAGGTAGAAGTCCACATAGTCCTGCGACAGCGCACGCACCAGCTCGGCGTCGGCACCGCCGATGGCAGCCAGCTTGTCCAGGCCATCACGGTCCATTTCCACGCGGGTGGTCACGTCCAGACCGATCGCAGTAACCGGCCAGCTGGCGGTGAACACCACGTCGGCGGCTTCGGCATCGCCCCAGATGTTGGCCTCGGCGGCAGGGGTGATGTTGCCGTTGACGTGGAAAGCGCCACCCATGATCACCACGCCGCGCACCAGGCCGGCGATGTCCGGGGCCTGCTGCAGGGCCAGGGCCAGGTTGGTCATGCGGCCGACCGCGACCAGGGTCACCTCGCCCGGATGGGCGCGGACCAGGTCGATGATCAGCTGATGGGCCGGGCGCGCATCGGCGGCCACGTCCAGGCTGGCCGGCACCGGGTGGTTGCCCAGGCCGTTGTGGCCATGGATGTGCACCGGCCAGGCTTCCGGGGTGGCTTCCGGCTGCAGCGGGCCGCCGGCACCGCGCGCGACCGGAGCGGCAAAGCCCCAGGCCTGCTTCAGGTACAGCGCGTTGTGGGTGGTCGACTCCACCGAGGCGTTGCCGAAGGTGGTGGTGACGCCGATCAGGTCGATCTGGGCGTGCTTGTGCAGGTACAGCAGGGCCAGGGCGTCGTCGACGCCCGGGTCGGTATCGAAAATGACTTTCAGCATGTTGTTGTTCTTCTTCTTCCGTGTGGTGCGGGGGGCGCCGGCGGCCCGGAGGCAGGCCGGCGCGCCCTACATTGTCCCATCTTCATGACAGGCAGGGCCATTGCCGGGGTGGCAGGCCATAATGCCCCCAGTCCAGGCACGGAGTCGCCGAATGCTGATCGTTGCCCTTCTGCTGGTCCTGCTGGTGCTGGGCCTGAACGTGGTGGCTACCGTGGTGATCGTCAGGCGTGATGGCCTGTCGGCGGGTGGCCGGACAGTGCAGTTGCTGCTGGTCTGGCTGCTGCCGCTGGTCGGCGCGATCCTGTGCATGGCAGTGGCCACGGCCGATGGCTCACCCGCGCGGAGCGATGGCAGTGGCGGTGGGCCCGCCGATTTCTCCGGCGGCTATTCCGGGGACAGCCACAGTCATCACAGCTACAGCAGCTCCGACTGTGGAAGCGACGGCGGCAGCGGTGACGGTGGTGGTGGCAGCTGCAGCGATTGAGGTCTCTGTAGAGTCGAGCCATGCTCGACTGCACTTCGCTCCAACGCCGCGGTGCCTGATCGAAAGGCAGTCGAGCATGGCTCGACTCTACAGAACAGCGGTTGGCTGCGGCCGGTAGTGCCGGCCGCTGGCCGGCAACCCCAACAGCTCAGCCGCCGCCTTCGGTCGGCAACGGCGCGGGAACGTTCAACAGGCCCCCTGCCGCCACATAGGCGGCCAGTGCCTGGCCCTGGCTCAGCAGATGGCGTTCCATGGTGCGTTCGGCAGCCTGCGCGTCGCGGCGGCGGAAGCATTCCATCAGCTCGCGGTGTTCGGCCAGCGACTGCGCGGTGCGACCCGGGGTCAGCAGCTGACGGCCACGATGCATCTTCAGGATGCGGTGCAGGTCGTGGGTGATGCGGATCAGCCACGGGTTGCCCGCGTAATGCTGCACGGTTTCGTGGATCAGGTAGTTGTTGCGGTAGTACTCGGCGATGTTGCCCTCGGCCGCCGCGGTTTCCATCGCTGCATGCAGGTCTTCCAACTGCTGCACGCCTGCATCGTCGATGTGCTTCACCGCCTCATGCGCGCAGCGGCCTTCCAGCATCGCCATCACCGGGAACAGCTGGTTGAGGTCTTCCAGCGTCAGTCGCGTGACCCGGCTGCCACGACCCGCATCGATCTGCACCAGGCCTTCGGCGGCCAGCAGCTTCAGCGCCTCGCGCAGCGGCGTGCGGCTGATGCCCAGTTCCTCGCACAGCGCGGGCTCGTCGATCCATTCTCCCGGCGGCAGCCGGTAATCGTAGATGCGCTCGCGCACGTGTTCGGCCACCTCTTCGTACAGAGGTGCGCGCTTCTTCGGTGACCGCGGGGCAGGGGCAATGGCCATGGTGGAAGTGTACCGCCAGGTAGTGCCGGCCGCTGGCCGGCAACCCATGATCGCTGGATGGCTTCATGAGAGTGCCGGCCAGCGGTCGGCACTACCGCTGGGCGGTTACATCCAGCCCGGCACCACGAACACCAGCCAGGCCAGCAGCGGTCCGAGCGCAACCACCAGGCCGCTGTAGACCAGGAAGCGGCGGAACAGGGTCTCGCGCTCTTCCTTCGCGGCCGAGGCCACCACCAGTGCGCCATTGGTCGAGAACGGGCTGACATCGACGATGGTGGATGACACCGCCAGCGCGCAGATCACGCCGGCGGCGCTGAGGTGACCCTGCATCAGGAATGGCACCGCCAATGGAATCGTCGCGCCGAGTACCGCTGCCGACGAAGCGAATGCGGAGACGATGCCGCCGACATAGCAGACCAGCAGCGCTCCGAGCAGCGGGATGCCGATGTCGGAGACACCGTTGCCGATGAAGTCCACCGCGCCGGCATGTTCCAGCACGCCGATGTAGGTCACCACGCCGCAGATCAGCAGCACGGTGGACCAGCTGATGCCATCGACCGCACCCTTCTGGCTCTGCGGGGACAACAGCGCCAGCGCCACCGCCACGGTGATCGAGACCAGGCCGACGTTGAGGTTGTAGATCAGCGCGGCCACGCCCAGGCCGAGCAGGCCGATCAGGGTGAACAACCGCTCGCGGGTCAGGTTCACCGCATCCAGTGCCACCGGATCATTGCTGAGCGTGCCGCCGCCTGCCGCGACCAGCGCGCCATGACCTTCGATCGCGAACTGGCGCGACGACGCCTGCGGGCCACCGGCCATCGCCAGCTCGGCATTGCCGAGTGTTCCTGCTGCGGTGATCGAGCCACGGCGCAGCAGGGCGACGCCACCAAAGGCGAAGAAGCAGATCGTCGCCATCATGAAGTTGAAGCCCAGACTGGTCAGGAACACCGCCATCTCGGTCACTTCCAGCCCGGCTTTCTGCACCACGCCGTTGGTGATGCTGCCGTATACGCTGATCGGCGAGAAGCCGCCCGCCTGTGCGCCATGGATCACCAGCAGGCCCATCATCAACGGGTTGATGTTGTACTGCTTGGCAAAGCGCAGCGCGACCGGACCGATGATCGCGACCGCCGCCGGGCCCAGTGCACCGAACGCAGTGAGGACCGCGGTGATCACGAACATCACCCACGGAATGGCCACGATATGGCCGCGCACGGCTTTCACTGCCCAGTGCACCAGCAGGTCGATGGTGCCGTTCTTCTGCGCGATGGCGAACAGATAGGTGATGCCGACCAGGGTCAGGAACAGATCGCCGGGGAAGCCGGCCAGCACCTCTTTGCCCCCCATGTCGACCCACAGTCCGCCGATGATGAAGGCCAGCGCGAAGGCGACGGCACCCATGTTGATCGGCATCGCGGTGGCGACGATGAACATGATCACCAGACCGATGATCGTTGCGATTTGTGGACTCATGCGCCCTCCCAGACACGTGACTCACGTACAGCGCGGATGGAGACCCGCCATCCCGGGGTAAGGCGACGTACTGCGTGTTGCGTGATACGTACTGCTCGAACCCGTTACTGCAGCCTCTCCAGCGCGCTGCGGACCCACGCCGCGGCGCCTTCAAGGCTCTGGAACTCTTCCACCGCGCGCACCTCGCAGCACGGATAGGCCGGCGCGACCATGCGCGCCAATGCGTTGCCCGGGCCCAGCTGCAGGAACACCCGCGCGCCACGCTCGAAGGCCTGGCGCATCACCTGCGCCCATTCGATGGTCTGCGCGAGCTGCGCCGACAGCGTGTGGACTGCCGTTGCGCGATCCCGCACCGGTCGCGCATCGATGCCGGCCAGCAGCGGCAGGCGTGGGGCCTGCAGTGGCGAGGCGTCGAGTGCGGCAGCGAACGGTGCGACCGCCGCTGTCAGCAACGGTGTGTGTGCAGGCACGTGCACCGGCAGTGGACGGATGTCCGCACCCTGCGGCCGCGCGGCATCGGCCAGCCGCTGCAATGAGGCGTGCGTGCCGCCAACGATGAAATGGTCCTGCCCGTTGGCGATGGCCACGTGCGCTCCGTGCAGATCGCACAGCGGCTGCAGTACATGGCGTTCCAGGCCAAGCACTGCCTGCAGGCCTGCATCGGCGGGGCTGGCACTGTCCATCAACAGCGCGCGCTGCGCAGCCAGGGCAAGGCAGGTGGCCGCATCGACGCCGCCGGCGATGGCATGTGCGGCCAGCTCGCCGATGCTGTAACCCGCGATCACCGTCGGCGTTGGCAATACCTCGCGCAGGCCCTGCCAATGCGCCAGGCTTGCTGCGCACAGCAGTGGTTGCGCCCGCACATTGTCGAAGCGGTCGTCGGCCGCCGCAGCGGCGAATACATCGCGGCCGAGCAGTTCGCTCGTGGCATCGAGCACCGGCCGCGCGGCAGCCAGATCGCGCACGCGATCGAACATCGCCGCGTGCTGCGCGCCTTGGCCAGGGCAGAGCAGGGCCAGGCTCATGCCTGCTCCTGCTGCAGCAGGAACACGCTGCAGGCCAACAGGTCTGCGCTGCCGCCCGGGCTCAGCCGGCGCATGACGAAGCCGTCACCGATGCGACGCAGATGTACCTGCCAGTCCGGCGCGAAGGTGCCACCGGCGTCCAGGAAGGTGCGTGCCTGCCGCTGGGCCCAGCGCAGGCCGTCGGCGCCGCCGCGGTGCAGCAGGTTGAGGTCATCCACGCACGCGATCAGCTGCATCAGGGTCTGGCACATCGCGGCCTCGCGTGGCAGGCCGCTGGCCAGTGCGTGGCGCAGGGCAGGCAGTGCCACTTCGCGCAGCAGCGGGTAGCCGGCGGCCGCTTGTTCGCGCACACCTTGCACGCCGTGCCGTGCACGCGCGCGCTGGCCAGGGCTGTTCGCATCCAGAGGCGCGTCGGCGAGCTCGGCCGCCCAACGGCGCACTTCCTGGCAGACCTGCTCGGCTGCGGCGACACGGCCCGCGCGGCCCCAGCAGGCAGCGGACGCGGCCACCAGCAGGCCAAGGCTGAAGATCGCACCGCGATGGGTGTTGATGCCCGCAGTGGCGTGCAGCATCGATATCTCGGCGGCGATGCCATGCCGGCGCAGCGTCTGGAACGGCGCCGCGCTGGCACCGGCGTCGGCCACGGCGATGAAATAGTGGCGCAACGCGAACAGGCTGCGCAGGAAGGTGCCGGCATCCATGTCGTGGTGGCTGCCGCGATCGAACGGTGTAACCAGTCCCGGTTTGGGGGCAAGGGCCAGTTCGGCGTGCAGGCTGGCGATGGCAAGGCGCCCCAGGCGCGCGCTGTCCACCGCCGGGGTGGACCGGGCGACGCGCTTCACGACAGCGTTCATGCGACAACTCCAGTGGCGTTGAACAAGGCCTCGCGCAGTTCCAGAGCGGCACCATCAATGCGTTTGACCAGTACTTCGCGGCTGCGACCGGCGTATTCGCGCCAGTTCACCGCGCCACCATCCACCAGGCACAGTTCGCCATCCACGCGATGCCCGTAGGCGCTTTCCCAGTGCTGCAGGCGTTCGACCAGCAGGTCGGCCTGGCGCGCGTCATCCACCTGCCACAGCAGGTCGATGTCCGAGCGCGGGTGCACATAGGGCAGTCCGGTGAGGTGCTGCCATGCGAAGGCGCCGAATACGCGGGCTGGTGCAAGCCGCAGCATTGCCTGCAACGCCGCCTGCCAATCCGCCGGAACGCCGCCGGCGAGAACGTCATCCAAGGCAGGGGGAGGCTGCAGCTGCTGGACGTCCTGCAGGGCCACGCGCAGCGCCAGCCGTTGCTTGCCTTCGCTTGGCGGTAGCGGTACCCCCAGACGCAGCCGAGGGTCGGGGTCGTCCGCCGCACAGCGCGCCACCATGGCCGGCAAGCCCTGCGCGAACCACGCTGCCAGGCGTGGTTCCTGTGCAGTCACGTCAGCCCGCCAGTCGGCATCGGCCGACAGCCAGGCCAGCGTGTGGCGGGCGGGCCGCTCAGGCATCGCCGTGGGCCACCGCAGATGAAACGCCTGCCGCCAGGGCACGACCGCCGCGCTGTGCGCCGCGTGCGGCACGCAGGTCGCCTTCGGCGGGCGTGCGCAGCGCCTGCAGCAGGTGCTGGGCAAGATCGCCCTCCCACAGCGATTCCACCGCACCCATCGCCACGTAGTTCTCCACGCCCGGCGCGAACACCGGCGAGCTCTGGCTGAGTGCCTGCAGTTTCTCCAGCGGTTGCTTGGTCACCCGCGCCATCGCGCGCAGGTCCATCACCCGCACCTGTGCATCGGGCAGGGCGTGGATGTGGTCGGCCATCAGGCCGAATGAGAGGAAGCCGCCACTGACGGATTCACCATAGACCAGCGTGACAAGCCGCGCGCCACGTCGACGCGCGAGATCCAGCGTCTGTGCCAGATGCGCGAAACAGCCGTTGATGCCAAGCAGTTCGTCGCGCCGCGCCAGGCGCTGGCCAGCGGTGTCCACCAGCATCACGATCGGTCGCTGTGGAAGCGCGGCGGTGCTGGCAAGCACGGTTTCGGCCAGTGCCAATGCGTGGTCCACGCCGACTTCGAGTTTGTCGGCGGTACCGATCACGGTCACCTCGCCATCCTCGGTGGTGGCGCTGCCGGTCAGCACCGAATCGTTCACGGCAATGGCATGCCCATGCGGGAACAGGGCATCGAGCAGGGTCTGCAGCGGCATGCTCATGGCAGGCTCCGGTCGGCGGTGGCGATGAGGAACGCATCGGTGTCGAGCAGCGGCAGTCGCTCGGGGGCAGTGATACCCAGCCGCGCCCAGATCTCCAGGCCATCGCGGCAATCGCCCCAGGCCTGCACGCGCGCCTTCAGTGCCGCATGGCGTTCCTGCAGCGCGGCCAGTGCAGTATCTGGATCGGTGCTGCTGGTATCAGGCTGCAGCGCGTTGCTGGCCGCCTGCGCGAACGCCTCGATGGCATCGGGCACCAGCACCTGTGCCTGGTCGATCAGGTAGCGGTGCTTGCCTCCCGTTACGCGCCAGACCAGTGCGCGATCGCGGGAATCGAATTCCTCCACGCCGCGAACGGTTTCGATCACTTCCGGTCCGGACAGCGACAGCCTGCCTTCCTCGGACATGACCACGGTGCTGCAGCAGCGGGCGACGATGCCCATGCCACCGAACGCGCCGTTGCCGCTGCCGATCAGCGCCACCACGGGGACGCCTGCAGCGCGCGCATCCAGCGTGGCGCGCATGATCTCGGAAATGGCGATGAGCCCTGCATTGGCTTCGTGCAGGCGCACGCCACCGGTATCGAGCAGCAGCAGCACACCGTCAGGTCGGGTTTCCGCTGCACGGTGCAGCAGCCCGGTCAACTTGGCGCCGTGCACCTCGCCCACGCCGCCGCCCATGAATTCACCCTGCTGTGCGGCCAGCAGCACGCGTCGGCCGCGCAGTGTGGCTTCGCCGACAACGATGCCGTCGTCGAACGCCGCGGGCTGGTCGAGCTGTGCCAGGTGCGGGCTCATCATCCGCCGCGCCGGGCCGAGGAATTCACGGAACGAGCCGGCGTCGGCCAGGCCGGCGATGCGCTCGCGTGCATCGGCTTCGTAGTAACTGTGGCGCTGCGTCCGGCTCATCGTGGATCTCCAGCAAGCAGGGTTTCCACTGCCTGGTCCAGGCGCAGGCTGACCACCGCCGGGGTCGCACCGGCATCGTTGATCGAGACGCGTACATCGCGCAGTGGATGGCGCTGTGCGAAATCACCGATCACCGCCTCCCAGACGCGGCCAAAGCCCTGCGCGGCGGTGATGATGCGCACCATCATCGCGCCGTCCAGTGCGGCCGGTTCCAGCAGGATTTCCAGGTTGCCCGAGGCCAGTACGCCGACCAGCATTGCATCGCGCGGAAACTGCACCGCCGTGTGTCCTTCGAATCGATAGTCGAGGGTTTCCATGCTCAGCCCCTTACCAGTTGCGGAAGCGCTTGGGCGGGTCGTACAGGCCGCCTGACCAGCGCACCAGGTCCTTCACCGAACGCGCCGCAAGCAGGTCACGGCTGGCATCGCGCACGGAGATGCCGAGGTCATCGGGACGGCGGATCACGCCGCGGTCGCGCAGGTTCTCCACCATCGCGCGGTCGCGCCCCATGCCCACGGCGGTATAGCCGGACACGCCGCGGATCGCCTGTTCGCGCTCTTCAGGGGTGCGGCACAGCAGCAGGTTGGCGATGCCTTCTTCGGTCAGTACATGGCTGACGTCGTCGCCATAGATCATCACCGGTGGCAGCGGCATGTCCGCGCGCTCGGCCAGCTCCCAGGCGTCCAGCCGATCGACGAAGGCCGGTGCCATGTGTTCGCGGAAGGTTTCCACCATCTGCACCACCAGCTTGCGGCCACGCGGCATCTCACCGGGGCGTGCGGCCTGCTGGCCGGCCTTGACCCAGGCCTCGCTGGCATGGCGGCGGCCACGTGCATCGGAGCCCATGTTCGGTGCGCCACCGAAGCCGGCGATGCGGTCGCGCGTGGCGGTGGAGCTGTTGCCCTGCAGGTCGATCTGCAGGGTGGAACCGATGAACATGTCGCAGGCATACAGGCCGGCGGTCTGCGAGAACGCGCGGTTGGAGCGCATCGAGCCATCGGCACCGGTGAAGAACACATCGCTGCGTGCGGCGATGTACTTCTCCATGCCCAGTTCGGAACCGAACGAATGCACCGATTTGACGAAGCCCGATTCGATCGCCGGAATCAGTGCGGGGTGTGGATTGAGCGCCCAGTGCTGGCAGATCTTTCCCTTCAGCCCGAGCGATTCGGCGTAGGTCGGCAGCAGCAGCTCGATGGCCGCGGTGTCGAAGCCGATGCCATGGTTGAGGCGGTTGACGCCGTACTCGGCGTAGATGCCCTTGATCGCCATCATCGCCATCAGCACCTGGATCTCGGAGATCTGCGCCGGGTCGCGGGTGAACAGCGGCTCGATGTGGTTCGGCTTCGGGGCCTGCACTACGAAGTTGACCCAGTCAGCAGGGATATCGACGCGGGGCAGGGTGTCGACGATCTCGTTGACCTGGGCGATGACGACGCCGCCACCGAACGCGGTGGCCTCGACGATGACCGGGGTGTCTTCGGTGTTCGGGCCGGTGTAGAGATTGCCGTGGCGATCGGCGGCCTGCGCGGCGACCAGCGCTACGCGGGGCGTGAGGTCGATGAAGTAGCGGCCGAACAGTTCCAGGTAGGTGTGGATGGCACCGATCTGGATGCGCCCTTCGGCCACCAGGTTGGCCAGCCGCACCGATTGCGGGCCGGAGAACGAGAAGTCCAGTTTCGAGGCGATGCCACGCTCGAATACATCCAGGTGTGACGGCAGAGACAGCACCGACTGCACCATGTGCAGGTCGTGCACCCGGGCCGGGTCAAGGTCGGCCAGGGCCTGGGCGAGGAAATCGGCCTGTTTCTGGTTGTTGCCCTCCAGGCAGACCTTGTCGCCTGGCTCCAGCAGTGCGTGCAGCAGCTCGCCCACGTCGGTGGCGGCGACCTCACGTCCCCGGGCCCACGGCGCGGCACGTTGCAGGCGGGCCTGGCGGCTGCGTTCCAACGTATCCCAGCTCGGGTTCATCGACCGGCTTCCGATTGGTGTCAATGTAATTACGGCATAATTACAGTCGGGCATGCAACCCGCACTGCAGCAAAAAGAAGGGCCCGCGCGAAGGCGGGCCCATTCAGATTGAAATGGAGGATGACCCGCATCGATCGGGGTAGTGCCGGCCGCTGGCCGGCTCCGCGTCATCGATGCATCGCTTGGAGCCGGCCAGCGGCCGGCACTACCGTTTCTGGTGGCTCAGAACTTCCAGCGCAGGCTGGCCGACACGAAGCGCGGTTCGCCGTAGTTGTTGTAGTCCAGATTCGCCCAGTAGGTCTTGTCCAGCGCGTTGCGCACGCTCAGCGTTGCCGTCCAGTTGTCGCTGATGCGGTAGTTGGCGTTGAACTGGACCAGCATGTAGGCCGGCTGGTTCACCGTCACCGTGCCGCCCAGCGGGTAGGCGATGTTGTAGCCCTGCACCTTGCTCTGCCACTGCACGCCACCGCCGATGCTCAGGCGCTCCAGCGCGCCGCGCAGCTGCAGCTGGGTGTTGAGCTGCAGCAGGTCCTTCGGCGGGTTGGCGTACAGCAGATCGGTGGCGGCGCGGGTGACCTTGACGTGGGTATAGCCGGCGTTGACCGTCCAGCCCGGCAGGATCTCGCCGTTGACGTCCATCTCCCAACCGCGCGCCTTGGTGCCGTTGACGCCGACGTAGGCGGAGGTGCCATCGCTCAGCGAACCCTCCGGCACGCCCATGTCACGCACCGCGTAGTTGTCCTGCTTGGCTTCGAACACGGCGGCATTGGCGGTGAGGCGGCCATCGAACCACTGCGTCTTGATGCCCGCTTCCAGGTTCGAGCCCTGTACTGGCGCCAGCAGGTTCTCGTTGCGGTCCTTGAAGTTCTGCGGGTTGAAGATCTCGGTGTAGCTGGCGTACGCCGAGACGTTCGGGGTGATGTCGTAGACCAGGCCCACGTAGGGAGTGACTTCATCGCTCACCTTGTACGCGCCGCTGGTGCCGGTGTAGGCGCCTGCGGCGTTGTAGGAGCGGCTGAGGGTTTCCCAGCGGCTCAGGCGTGCGCCGGCAATCAGCGACAGCGGATCGGCCAGGCGCAGGCGGGTGGCCAGATAGACGCCACTCTGCGTGGTCTTGGCCACGCGGCGCGCGCCGGTACGGCGGTAGGTGACCTCGGAGATGTCGCCGTTCCAGCTGTACACGTTGGGAATGTAGTAGCAGCGTTCGCCGCCGCAGCGTGCCCAATCGTTCGGGAAGTTCAGCGCCAGGGTGTTGGTGGTGCCTTCCAGGTCCGACCACTGTGCGCCGAGGGTCACATCGTGGTCGCGGCCGAACAGATCGAAGCTGCCGGTCAGGTAAGCATCGACGTTGCGCCGGGTGTCCCTCGAATCACCGGCGGCCGCGCGCAGGAAGATGCCCGAGCCGGTCACCGGGTCCGGGTTGCCGGTGCCGTACAGGCGCACATTCTGCACGTTGCCGCGGGTGTAGGCGGTGTTGATCTTCAGCAGCCAGTTGTCGCCGAAGCGCTGTTCCAGGTTGGCGAAGGCAGTGTTGCTCTCGCGCTTCCAGTAGCTCCACTTCGGCGACAGGTTGGTCGAGCGCGGCAGGTGCGCGAAATTGCCCTGGTTGTCGAAGAACGGCACGGTGCCCCAGGTCGAGCCGGTCGGATTGTTGTCCTGGCTCTGGTAACCGAGGGTGATCGTGGTGCTGTCGGTGACGTCGCCTTCCAGCACCGCCATGCCGGCCATCTTGTTCTCGTCGTAGCGGTCGTAATACAGGCCACGATCGGTATAGGCGGCGACCACGCGGCTGCGGAAACGGCCGTCATCGGTCAGCGGCGCGGTCACGTCCGCCTCCATGCGTCGATAGTCCCAGCTGCCGGCGCTGATCGCGAACGAGGCATCGAACTCCTTGCCCGGCCGCTTGCGCAGCAGGTTGACGGTGGCCGACGGCACGCCGGCGCCGCTGAGCAGGCCGTTGGCACCGCGGATCACTTCGATGCGGTCGTAGAAAGCGGTGTCGTATTCCTGGTTGGTGGAACCGCTGTAGGTGGGAATGCCATCGACCTGGAAGTCGGTGATGGCGAAGCCGCGTGCGTAGTACAGCGGGCGCTGGGTGTCATAGAAGGACACGCTGACGCCGGTGACGTTGCGCATCACGTCGTTGATGCTGAACAGCGACTCGTCCTGCAGGCGCTTCAGGCTGATCGCAGTGGCCGACTGCGGGGTTTCCTGCAGTGTGATCGGCAGGCGGGTGGTGCTGGATGGCGGAGCGGACTGCTCGGCACGGACGCTGACCCGGTCCAGGGTCTTGGCATCGGATGCATCGGCGGCGGCCTCGGCGAACGCCGGAGACGCGACCAGCGCGAGCGAAGAGAGCAGGGCAGCCGGCAGCAGCGCACGGCGGGGCAGGCGGTTACGGAACGTCAGGGACATGGTGGGTTCGAAGCTCGGAGACGGGAAGGGGGCGGCAACAGTCGTCCAGCACCCGGGGCGGCGGCTTCGGGCACATCAGGTCCATCTGGGAGGGGCGCGGTCACTGCGAAGGACGCAAATGTAAATAATTCTTAACAACATTACAATTCGCGTCATTGTGCATAGGATTCCCGGCGCCGGGCATCGCTTTCTGCAGCAGGGAGCGGCCCAAACGCGAACGGCCACCCGAAGGTGGCCGTCCGTGTCTGCTGCAGGGAATCTGCCAGGCTTACAGCGCCTGCAGTTCCTCGTTGGCGTTGCGCTTTTCCTTGGCCGGTGCCGGAGCCGCTGCAGGAACCGCTGCCGGCACCGGCGCCGCCGCGTTCGCATCCACCGGCACCTCCAGATACGGCAGATGCAGGGTCTGGCTGGTCAGCGTACGGATCTCGTTGACCAGCGCGGCGCTGTCGTTGAGCTTGCGCCCGTACGACGGCACGATCTCGCGCAGGCGGGCTTCCCAGCCGGCCTTCATCTGGTCCGGGAAGGCCTTGGCCATCAGGTCCAGCATGATCGGCGGCGAGGTCGACGCACCCGGCGAAGCGCCGAGCAGGGCGGCGAGGGTGTGGTCCTTGTCGGTCACGATCTCGGTACCGAACTGCAGCACCGGGCCCTTCAGCGGATCACGCTTGATGATCTGCACGCGCTGGCCGGCGGTGACCAGCTTCCAGTCGCCCGGCTTGGCATTGGGGAAGTACTTGACCAGTTCGGCCTGGCGATCGGCATCGTTCAGGCGTGCCTGGGCCATCAGGTACTGCACCAGGTCCAGGTTGTCCTTGCCCACTTCCAGCATCGGGCCAACGTTGTTGTGGGTGACCGAGGAGTACAGGTCCCACCACGAGCCGTGCTTGAGGAACTTGGTGCTGTACAGCGCGAACGGCCCGAACAGGACCACCGGCTTGCCGTCCAGCTTGCGCGCATCCAGGTGCGGCACCGACATCGGCGGCGAACCGGTTTCGGCCATGCCGTAGGCCTTCACACCGTGGCGCGAGGTCACGTCCTGGCCCTGGAAGGCGAGGAACTGGCCACCGACCGGGAAGCCGGCGTAGTCCTTCGATTCCGGAATGCCGGACATCTGCAGCAGCTTCAGTGCAGCGCCACCGGCACCGATGAACACGAAGCGGGCGTGGGTGGTGGACTCGGTGCCGGCCTTGAGGTCCTTCACCGTCACGTTCCAGCTCTTGTCGGCGTTCTGCCGCAGCGCGCTCACTTCGTGGTTGAGGTGCAGGCTGAAGTTCGGGCTGCGCTGCAGGCCGGCGGTCAGCTGGCGGGTGATCACGCCGAAATTGACGTCGGTGCCCAGCGGCATCCAGGTCGCGGCGACCTTCTGCTTCGGGTCACGGCCTTCCATCAGCAGCGGGGCCCACTGCTTGATCTGGGCCGGATCCTCGGAGTACTGCATGCCGTAGAACAGCGGATTCTTCACCAGGGCCTGCTGGCGCTTGTGCAGGTAGGCGATGTTGTCATCGCCCCAGACGAAGCTCATGTGCGGGGTCGGGTTGATGAAGTCGCTGGGCTGGCTCAGCCGGCCTTCCTTCACCTGGTGCGACCAGAACTGGCGCGAGACCTCGAACGATTCGGCGATGCCGACCGCGCGCTTGGTCTCGATGCTGCCGTCGGGCAGTTCGGGGGTGTAGTTCAGTTCGGCGAAGGCCGAGTGGCCCGTGCCGGCGTTGTTCCAGCCGTCGGAGCTTTCACCGGCGACGCCGTCGAGGCGTTCGTAGACCTGGATGTTCCAGTCCGGCTGCAGTTCCTGCAGGTAGGTGGCCAGGGTGATGCTCATGATGCCGGCGCCGACCAGCACAACGTCGACGGGCTTGTCGTTGCTGGCGGCGGGCACCGAGCGCTGGGTCAGCGGCCAGTACAGGAACAGCGCGGCGGCCAGCAACAGCAGCACGAGCAGGGCGAGCAGGGCCTTGCCAAATTTCTTCATGGGGGCGGGATCGTTGGCGGAGGGGAAGGGGTCAGGATGCGCGTGGGGCAGGGAAAGGGCGTGAAGAAACAACGCCTTGCGCCATCCATCCGCGATTCTAACCGGATCCGGTCCGTTTTTGATGCAACGCAGCATCCGACGTTTCGCGGCCCCGTCACGTGAGCGGCGGGCCCAAGCCTGGCGATCGTAGCCCCAGTAGCGCCAGGCCATGCCTGGCGACGCCTTCAATCAGACCAGCTCCAGAATCTCGTCACCGGCCTCATCGATCTCCCCGGTCGGGCGCCAGCCCAGGCGCCGGTAGAAGCCATGCGAGCGCGAACGCGGGTCGGCCGAGCACGCCAGGAACAGCCGGGTATGGCCCGCATCGCGGGTCAGGCTGACCACTTCCTGCAGCAGCTGCCGACCGACGCCACGGCCTTCGTAGTCCGGCAGCAGGGCCAGCACCAGCACTTCGCCGGTGTCGCGGTCGGCGAAGCAGTAACCGGCCATGCGCTCGCCCTCCCAGGCGACGCGGCCGATCGAATCGCCCTGGGCGATGCCGGCCGCCCAGCTGTCCTCGGTGATGCCCAGCTCTGCCAACTGCGCGGCGCTGAAGGCGTTTTCGCGGGTGCGCCCGCGCAGGTCGATGCAGGCGGCGGCATCTTCGGGGCGCGCATCGCGGACGAATACAGGCATGCAGGGCATCCTTGCAGTGATCGGCCGACCAGTATCCGCATCGCGCATGGACCTGGTGTGGAGACTTCGTGGAGATTGGATGGAGCAAAAAGGGGACGGAGGGGATTAAGTCGTTTAAGGCCTATACGACATTCTGGGCAAAGACGACTTAATCCCCTCCGTCCCCTTTTTTGCAGGGCTGCCTCAGCGCTTGCGCCGCACCAGCGCTGATGAGGCGTCCAGCACGGCGCGGGTCAGCAGGGCCATGGTCTGGACGTCACCCTTCCAGTGCTGCCAGTACAGCGGCACGTCTTCCCACGCGCGCTGGCGTACGTAGACCAGGCGGCCGGCGTCCAGGTGCCGCTTGACCAGCGGCAGCGGGTTCATGGTCCAGCCCATGCCGCCCAGGTTGGCCTGCACAAAGGCGCGGGTGGAGGGAATCCACCAGGTCGGTGCGGTGCTGGGCAGGTCGTCGCCGGCCATGCGCCGGGCAAAGCGCGACTGCATTTCGTCCTTGCGGTTGAACACCAGCACCGGCGCCTGCGCCAGCGCCTGCGCGGTCACGCCCTTGGCAAAATGGCGTTCGCGGAATTCGGGGGTACAGGTGGCGGCGTAACGGATGCTGCCCAGCGCGTGGATCTGGCAGCCCTGCACCGGCTCGTCCAGCGTGGTCACCGCACCCAGCACTGTGCCCTGGCGCAGCAGTTCGACGGTGTGGTCCTGGTCCTCCACGCGCAGGTCCAGCGTAGTGCCGGTGGTCTGCGCGAACTGGTAGGCCGCCTGCGGGAACCAGGTTTCCAGGCTGTCGTGGTTCACCGCCACCGGAATACTGGCTTGCGGCAGGTCCTCATCGGCCAGGCCCATCCGGTGCAGCGCATCGTGCTCGAGCAGGGCGGTCTGCTCGGCCAGCTGCACCAGCAACTGCCCCTCGGCGGTGGCGGTGGCCGGGGTGCCGCGCTTGACCAGCAGCCGGCCGATCCGGTCCTCCAGCGCCTTGACCCGCTGCGAGATGGCGGACGGGGTGACATTCAGCGACTGCGCGGCGCGGTCGAAGCTGCCTTCGCGGATCACTGCGGCGAGGGCGCGCAGCTGGGCATGGTCGATACGCATCGAATTAAGTTCCGCTAATGTTGGTTTAGGAAGTTTAGCTCGTCTTTTCCATGTTGCGGCGCGACAATGGCGCTCGTTCCGGTGCTGTCCGCCTTCGCGAGGCACCGTCCCCCCAAGCAAGTAAAGGCAGTGAATCCCATGTTCTCGGTCATCTCCGCCAGCACCGGCCTCGGTGCCTGGTTCTCTGGTGCAGCTACCGGCATCGGCCTGTTCGCCGTGGTCGGGGCCCAGAGCGCCTTCATTCTGCGCCAGGGCATCCTGCGCAAGCACATCGTGCCGGTGGTTGCCACCTGTGCGGCCATCGATGCGATCTTCATCTTTGCCAGCGTGGCTGGCCTGCGCACGCTCACTTCAGCGCTGCCGTGGCTGACCACCGCCGTGCTGTGGACGGGCGTGGCGTTCCTGGCCTGGTACGCCATGAAGTCGGCACGCCGTGCGATTGCCGGTGGCGGCGGCATGGGCGAGGCTGACAGCGACGACGGCAGCCGCCGCGCGGTGCTGATGGCCGCGGTCGGCT
The DNA here is from genome assembly GCF_056480905.1 of Stenotrophomonas sp. 96582_Sma. Lineage (NCBI taxonomy): Bacteria > Pseudomonadati > Pseudomonadota > Gammaproteobacteria > Lysobacterales > Lysobacteraceae > Stenotrophomonas > Stenotrophomonas sp. 96582_Sma. Next base: position 1,172,305 of record NZ_CM151122.1, read on the forward strand.
TCTCGCTGATCAACCCGCACTTCTGGCTGGACATGATGGTGATCGGCTCGATCGCCGAGAACTTCGGCAACGCCCGCATGGCCTTCGCCGCCGGTGTGGTGACTGCCAGCTGCCTGTGGCTGACCGCGCAGGGCCTGGGCGCACGCCTGCTGGCGCCGCTGTTCACCAAGCCCAGTACCTGGCGCGTGCTCGACGGCACCATCGCCGTGATCCTCAGCATCCTGGCCCTTACGTTGGCGGTGCGCGGGGTCCACTGACCCGGCGCACGCCCCCCGAACCCACGTCCTGACTCTCTCTCCAAGGTAGTGGTAACGACGGCACCGGCAACGGTGCCGTCGTTTTTTCTGCCGATGTGGCGCGGCAAACGGTCACGTGCCTAGAATCGTACATCCGGACAGGGTGTCCGGTTTTCCATGGGGGAAGGATGCGCAGGATTGTGCTGGCTGTACTGCTGGGCGCGGTTGTGGGTGGGGCATCGGCCGCAACGCTGGACCTGGATCGCTATCTGCGGCAGGAGTCGTTTACCGACATCAAGATTTCACCAGGGGGCGAGTACATCGCCGCGACGGTTCCGCTGGAGGCGGGAACCGCATTGGCGATCTACCGCATTGCCGACATGAAGATGGTCGGCAGCTTCCGCCCGCCCCGCAACGATCACGCCCACACCTTCGACTGGGTCAGCAACGAGCGGCTGCTGGTGGGCATGGCACAGAAGTTCGGCGTGCTGGACCGGCCGACGCCGACCGGCGAACTGTTCGGTATCAATGCCAACGGCAAGGGTGGCGAGCTGCTGGTGGGGTACCGGGTTGCCGACCAGAGCCTGGGCACCAACATCAAGGTCAAGCCGGCAGGCCTGGTGGCCGCCTACCTCAGTGATGAGCTCAAGGACGATGACCGCAACGCGCTGGTGACGGTGATCCCGCTGGTCGGCAGTTCGCATGCGCAGGTCGAGCGCATGGACGTGATCACCGGTCGCCGCAACGCCGTGGCGCGCGCTCCCATTCCCGATGCGGACTTCACGACCGATGAGCAGGGCGAGGTGCGTTTCGCACGCGCTGTCGTTACCGATGGCACGCAGAAGCTCTACTACCGCACGGGCAGCAACAGCGACTGGGTCCTGCTCAATGATGAATCCCTGAGCAAGCGCATCGAGGCGCCGCTCGGCTTCTCGGCCGATGGTCGCCTGGCGTACCTGCAGGTCGAGCAGGCAGATGGACCTGATGCCATTGTCAGCTGGGACCCCCAGAGCAATGAACGACGCACCGTGCTGCGCGATGGGAGTGCCGACCCGGCGCGCATCATCCGGCGCCCCGGCAGCCGCGTGCCGGTCGGGGCCCTGTTCCTTGGCAGTGCGCCGCGAACGGCATTCTTCGATGACGCCTCGGACGACGCTCGCCTGTACCGCAGCCTCGAAGCCGGCCTTGGCGGAGCGGTCTACATCACCTCCAGCACGCGCGATGGCAAGACGGTGCTGGTGGAAACCTGGTCAGGCAGCAATCCGGGCGATTTCTATCTCTATGACACGGTTGGCAAGAGTGCACGGCACCTGATCAGCCGCAGCGACTGGATCGACCCCGCGCTGGCGGCGGAGGTGCGTCCGATCAGCCTGACGGCGCGTGATGGGCGTTCGCTGCATGGCTTCCTTACCGTCCCGCATGGCCGCGAGGCCCGTGCGCTGCCGATGGTGGTGGTGCCGCACGGAGGTCCGATCGGTGTTGCCGACCAGGGCGCCTATGACACCGAGACACAGATGCTGGCGGCGGCAGGTTACGCGGTACTGCAGGTGAATTTCCGCGGCTCTTCCGGCTATGGCCGGGCCCACATGCAGGCCGCGCGAAAGCAATGGGGGCTGTCGATGCAGGATGACGTCACCGATGCCACGCGTTGGGCGATCGAACAGGGCGTGGCCGACAAGAACCGCATCTGCATCTATGGGGCCAGTTACGGTGCCTATGCGGCGATGATGGGGGCGGTGCGCGAACCGGGCCTGTACCAGTGCGCGGCCGGCTACGTCGGCATCTACGACCTGCCGTTGATGTACGCCCGCGGAGACATCCAGAGCGACGAGTCAGGCCTGGCCTACCTGCGGAACTGGCTGGGATCGCCCAAGGATCTTGCAGAGCGTTCCCCGGTGAATCTGGCCGCGCAGGTGCGGGTGCCGGTATTCCTGGCCGCGGGTGGTCAGGATCAACGTGCGCCGATCGTGCACAGCGAACGCATGGAAGCTGCGTTGAAGAAGGCCGGCACGCCGGTGGAAACCCTGTACGTCAAGAATGAAGGGCATGGTTTCTATTCCCCTGCCAACCAACGTGCGTACTACAGCAGGTTGCTGGCCTTCCTCTCGCGCAGCCTGGGGGGCCAGGTGGCCGGGCAGGCCGCACCTGCGGAGAAGAGCAGCGCGCCCTGAACAAGCCGGGGGCGGCGGATGATCGATCCGCCGCCCCCGGAGTTCGCCTGCATCGGGCTTACTTGACCCCGTGCATCATCTTCTTCAGCAGCGGCGCGGCGATGAAGGCGGCCAGCGCACAGCCCAGGCCGATCCACATCAGCAGCCAGAACAGGTGCGCATAGGCACCGGCCGCGGCCACCATGTCCAGCGATTCGCCTTCCGGTACCTCGATCGCGGCCAGCTTGCCGAACAGCGCGGCCAGCGTTTCCGAGAACGCGGTTGCCAGGAACCAGGTGCCCATCATCAGGCTCATCACCCGCGGCACGGCCAGCTGGGTCACCGCCGACAGGCCGACCGGCGACAGGCACATCTCACCGCTGGCCAGCAGGAAGTAGGCCAGCACCAGCCACCACACGCTGGCCATCTCGCCGGTGGCGCCGACCTGCTGTGCGGCCAATGCCAGCGGCACGAACGACAGCGCGCCGATCACCAGACCCCAGGCCGATTTGACCGGCTTGCCCGGTTCCCAGCCGCGGCGGTCCATCCACGTCCACAGTGCGGCGAAGGCCGGCGCCAGCAGCACCAGGAACAGGCCGCCGAGGTAGGTCAGCGAGCCGGCGGTCTGCGGAATCACCAGGCAGTCGCGCACCAGCAGCACCAGCATCAGCACGACGATGGCGGCGAAGAACGTTCGCGGCGCAGATGAGCCCGGACGGCGCTCGGACAGCCGCGCGCTGACCACGAAGCCCAGCGGCGCCAGCAGCAGCGAGATGATCGACCAGGGCAGCGGGGTACCGCCGGTGATCACCAGCGAGGGCACGATGTCCTTGGTCAGCAGCCGGTCGGTGAAGGTCACCCACGAGCCGTAGGACTGCTCGTACATGGTGAAGAACACCAGCGCCATGAAGATCAGCACCATCAGCGCGATCATCTGCTGGCGCTGTACCGGCGTGCACTTGCTGCCGGTGAACCAGGCGAACCAGACCAGCACGCCGCCCAGCACCGCCACCATCAACATCAGTGCCAGGCTGATTTCACCGCCCAGCGCGAACGCGCCGTTGCCGGCCGCCCACATCAGCCACGCCACCGGCAACACACCGAGCACCGCGCACAGATAGATGAGCCATTCGCGCGGCAGGCCCAGCACCTTCTGCTTCAACGCCGCCGGTTGCGGCGGCTCGGCGTGGCCCTGCAGGTACTTCTGGCCCCACAGGAACATGGCCAGGCCGGCCAGCATGCCGATGCCGGCCGCACCGAAACCGTACTTCCAGCCGTAGGCCTCGCCGAGGAAGCCGCACACCAGCGATGAGAACAGCGCGCCCAGGTTGATGCCGGCGTAGAACAGCGAGAAACCCGAATCGCGGCGCGGATCGTCCTTGGCGTACAGCTTGCCGACAATGGTGGAGATGTTCGGTTTCAGGAAACCGACGCCCATGATGATCAGCGCCAGCGACAGGTAGGTCACCGCCAGTGCCGAGGTGTCGCGCACCACGTCGCCGTTCACCCGGTACGCAGCGTGGCCTTCGAAGGCCATGCCGAGGTGGCCGAGTACCAGCAGGATGCCGCCGAACAGCACGGCCCGGCGCATGCCCAGCCAGCGGTCGGCCAGCATGCCGCCGAATACAGGGATGCAGTACACCAGGCCGCCATAGGCACCGAGCAGGTCCAGGCCGGCCTTGTCGCCGAACAGATGGTACTTGGTCAGGTACAGCAGCAGCAGCGCCTTCATGCCATAGAAGGAGAAGCGCTCCCACATTTCGGTGAAGAAGCAGACGTAGACGCCCTTGGGATGGCCCAGGAAGTCGTCGGAAGCGATAGCGGTGGAATTCATCGCGGAATTATAGGCCTGTGGCCCGATCCGCTTTCAGTAGATCCACGCCATGCGTGGATTGCCGGACTGGCCTGGGCGATCACAGGTACCGCAACCACGCCAGGTCACGCCTTCGCGCCTTGAACCGCGCGAATGCCCGGGTCGGCGGGTACAGCACCACCGCCAGCGCGCAGGCCACCAGCAGCAGGCCGCTGACCGAGTCCAGGGCATACAACTCGCCATGGGTCGGCCCCCAGGCCGCCAGCGCGCCCAGGTACAGCGCCTTCAGCACATACAGGTGCAGCAGGTAGAAGAACATCGGCGCGGCGCCGATATCGGCCAGCGGGCGCAGCGCACGCGCCAGTGGCGGCCATTCGTACAGGCGCAGCAGCAACAGCCCCACGCCCAGAGTCAACAGCAGGAACTGCAGCGACGGCGGGTACTTGGTGATGTTGAGCACGCTCATCCAGGTGCGCAGCGCGCTGGTCTGGTACTGCCACGGTGCATCTCCATACTGGTTGGCGAACCGCAGCAGCGCGAACATGGCCAGCGCACCGACGCCTGCCCACAGCAGCCAGTGCTGGCGTTGCGCCGGGTCGCGGTCGCGGGCGAACCACGGTCCCAACAGATAACCCAGAGCGATCACCCCGATCCACGGCAGCACCGGATAGGAGGTGCGCAGGCGCAGCGCGCCGGCCTCGATCCAGTCGCGCTGGTGCAGCACTTTCCACAGCACCGCCAGCAGACCATTGCCTTGCACCCGTAAGCCGTCGAACAGGTTGTGCCCGGCCACCACCGCGACTGCCAGCACCAGCAGGGCCGGGCGCGGCAGCCACAGAAGGCCGGCCAGCGCGATCATGCTCAGCCCGATGGCCCAGATCACCTGCAGGTACAGCGTTTCCGGCGGCAGCTGGAAGGTCCAGGCGAAATTCACAAGGGTCAGTTCCAGCACGACCAGGAACAGCCCGCGCTTGAGCAGGAAGGCGGCGGTGGCGCGGCGCGGATCCGCCTGGCGCTGGCCGTACAGCCAGGCCGACAGGCCGGTCAACAGGACGAACACGGGTGCGCACAGGTGGGCCAGCAGACGGCAGGCGAACAGCGCGGGGGAGACCGTCGCCGCGTCCATCGGGTCGCTCACCTGGTGCTGCAGGAAGAAGGTCTCGCGCACGTGGTCGAGCAACATCAACAGCATCACGGTGCCGCGCAGCTGGTCGATGGAGGCCAGGCGGGTAGTGGGGGAAGGGGCCACGTACGAGGTTCGGTCGGCGTGACAGGATATAACATTACAATTACGTCTTTCCAGCGTGTGCTGGGCGGTTCCGACGAGCGCGCGCGTCGGCTCAGGGCAGGCAAACCGAGGGGCTCCAGCCCAGCGCCTCGTCATAGTGGACCTGGATCGCTCGCAGGCTCCCGTCGGGGTTGGCCTTCAAGCAGAATCGGGCGCTGTGGTGTTGCGTGGCGCCGGTCCTGGTGGCCGAAAGCGAAACGTCGTACAGGCGTCCGGGCTGCAGCGGCATCGCCGTCTGCCTTGAAATGGCGTTGGCTGGCACTTCTCCGTAGACCACGCAGGCTCCGGGTGGAAGTGCGATTGATGCGGGATGGGCAAAGTAGAACGACCATTGCCGCCGCAGCGGTGGAGTAATTGCGTCATGCACCTCCACACCAAACACCTCCGGAGTTTTACCGATACGCTTGCGCTCCTTCCTGGGTAGTCCGAAACAAGGTTTGCCGGCGTGGTCGGTGATCTCGACTGCGCCAATGCGGCTCCAGGCAGATGCGTAATCGCAAAGCGGCATCAGGCAGGTCAGGGTCACGACAGCCACGACCGGTAATTTGATCAGGCGGATCTGCAGTGGGTTGTTCATCGGGCGGCTCAGCGTCATCGGTTCAGATCATGAACACGATGCACGGGGCGTTGAGGCACTTCAAACGATGATGGCTGGAATGCTGCAGTACTGGTTGGCCTGGCCCCTGCAGGACATGAGACCGCGAGGCGCGGCAGCCCTCCGGCATGTGCCCCATGCGCTTGATGCGTTGGCCGAGTTTGGCCAGAAGCGACTATCTCACTGCCGACCTGGCCGCAACCCTCCCGAACCGCACTGGACTTGCTGCCTCCTGAACGCTAGCGTGCAAGGGATTTTTTGCCAGCAGGGGCTTCCATGAACCACGACGCTGCGCCCAAGCAGCTCACCTTCCGCGCTGTGGCCCTGGCCATCGTGCTGGCGGTGGTGCTGTCGGCCGCAAACGCCTACCTCGGTCTGTTCGCAGGCCTGACCATCGCCACCGCCATTCCCGCCGCGGTGATTTCCATGGGCGTGCTGCGCCTGCTGGGCGGTGGCTCCATCCTTGAAAACAACATCGTGCAGACCGGCGCTTCGGCCGGTTCGTCGATCGCCGCCGGTGTGATCTTCACCATCCCGGCGCTGGTGATCATGGGCTACTGGCCGGACTTCAAGTACTGGTGGGTGCTGGGCATCGCCGGCCTCGGCGGCCTGCTGGGCGTGTTGTTCTCGGTGCCGCTGCGCCGTTCGATGATCGTCGAAGACCCGCTTCCGTTCCCGGAAGGCAAGGCTGCGGCGGAAGTGCTCAAGGCCGGTGAGAATCCGGGCCCGGGCCTGAAGATCCTCGGCCTGTCGGCGGTGATCGGTGCCTTCGTCAAGCTGGCCGCGGAAAGCGGCATGCGCCTGATCCCGGACGCCTGGGCCACCTCGGCCTACGTCGGCAGCTCCAAGGTCACCGCCTTCATCGGTACCAACCTGTCGCCGGCACTGCTGGGCGTGGGCTACATCGTCGGCCTCAACGTCGGCATCGTGGTGGTGTCCGGTTCGATCCTGACCTGGCACATCGCCATTCCGATCTACCAGGCGTTCTTCATGAACACCGATCCGGGCCTGGCCGCCTCGGTGGCTACCGCATCCTCCACCGAGGCGGCGTTCGCCATCTGGGGCGCGAAGATGCGCTACCTGGGTGTGGGCGCGATGCTGATTGGCGGCATCTGGACCCTGATCTCGCTGCGCAAGTCGCTGCTCAACGGCGTCAAGAGCGGCTTTGCCGCTGCCCGCAAGAGCGGTGGCCCGGTGCTGGCGCACACCGAGCGCGACCTGCCGATGAAGTGGATGCTGGTGGCCCTGGTGGTCTTCGTGCTGCCGCTGCTGGCCCTGTACCAGGCCATCGTCGGCCAGTGGCACGTGTCGATCCCGATGACCATCATCATGATCGTTGCCGGCTTCCTGTTCGTGTCGGTGTCGGCCTACCTGGCCGGCTTGATCGGTTCGTCCAACAACCCGGTGTCGGGCATCACCATCTCCACCATCCTGTTCGCCTCGGCCGTGCTGGTGGTGCTGCTGGGCGCCGATGGCCTCAAGCCGGTCGGTGCCGGCGGTGCGCCGCTGGGCGCGGTGGCGGCGATCATGATCGGCGCGGTGGTGTGCTGCGCCGCAGCGGTTGGCGGTGACAACCTGCAGGACCTCAAGGCCGGCTACATCGTCGGCGCCACCCCGTGGAAGCAGCAGCTGATGCTGGGCATCGGTGCCTTCTCGTGTGCGCTGATCATGGCCCCGGTGCTGAACCTGCTGGCCACCGCCTACGGCATCGGCGTGAAGTCCGAGCTGCACCCGAACGCGCTGGCTGCGCCGCAGGCCAACCTGATGGCCTCGGTGGCCAAGGGCCTGTTCGGTGGCGAACTGCCGTGGACCTTCATCGGCATCGGTGCCGTGGTCGGTGCCGCCATCATTGCCTTCGACAGCTGGCTGAAGTCGCGCAACGCACGCTTCCGCGTGCCGGTGCTGGCCGCCGCCATCGGCATCTACCTGCCGCTGGAGCTGATGGTGCCGATCTTCCTCGGCGGCCTGATCGCCCACCTGGTCGAGCGCTTCCACAAGGTGCGAGCCGATGACGAAGAAGGCCGCGACCGCGTGCACAAGCCGGGTGTGCTGTTCGCTGCGGGCCTGATCACCGGTGAGGCACTGATGGGCATCGCTATCGCGATTCCGATCGTGGTCAGCAGCCGCGCCGACGTGCTGGCCGTGCCGTTCCACCTGCCGGGCGCGCAGTGGATCGGCCTGGCCGTGCTGTTCCTGGTGGGCTGGCTGATCTACCGCACCGGCAAGTACACCAAGGCGTAAGGGATGGGTAGTGCCGGCCGCTGGCCGGCAATCCCGGAATCCCGTGATACCCCTGGTTGCCGGCCAGCGGCCGGCACTACCGCAAACCGCGCTACGGCGCGGTTTGCTTTTTCTGGCGGCGGGGCCAACCCCGCGCGCAGCCATGACCGATGGCCTTGGCAGCCCCGGCCGCACGGGCCTACCATCGGTTTTTTGCCGTCCTGCGGAGACCCCGATGAAACTGCGTCATGCCCTGCTGCCACTGAGCCTGCTGGCTGCCCTGCCCAGCGTTGCCGCTGCCCGTGGCCTGGAAGTCCGCGACATGGTGGCCATGGACCGCGTCTCCGCGCCGGTACTGACCACGGACGGTGGCACTGTGGTGTTCGCCAAGCGCAGCGTGGACGCCAACCTGAAGGCCTCCACCGCGCTGTTCGCGCGCAACCTGCGCACGCGTGACGCGGCCCCGCCGAAGCAGATCACCCCGGCCGGCTGGAGCGTCAATTCCGCGTCGCTGTCGGCCGATGGCCAGACCGTGTATTTCCTCAGTGCCAAGAACGGCAGCCAGCAGCTGTACGCGCAGCCGATCAACGGCGGCACCCCGCGCCAGCTGACCGACTTCCCGGTGGACGTTGACAGCTACCACGTGTCACCGCAGGACGACCGCGTGCTGTTCAGTGCCGGCGTGTTCCAGGCCTGTGCCTCGGATCTGGCCTGCACCGAGAAGAAGCTGAAGGAAAAGAAGGACGCCAAGGCCAGCGGCCAAGTGTGGGATTCGCTGTTCGTGCGCCACTGGGATGCCTGGAACGACGGCCGCCGCAACACCCTGTTCGTGGCACCGCTGCCGGCAGCCAAGGCCGGCGCGGTCAAGGGCGCCTCGGCGCTGAGCGCGACCATCGACGGCGATGCACCGTCCAAGCCGTTCGGTGGCAATGACGATTTCGCGTGGTCGCCGGATGGCGCCAGCGTGGTGGCCAGCATCCGCGTGGCCGGCAAGCAGGAGCCGTGGTCGACCAACTTCGACCTGTACCGCTTCGACGCTGCGGGCAAGCAGGCGCCGGTCAATCTGACCGCCTCCAATCCGGCCTGGGATGCCGGCCCGGTGTTCAGTGCCGACGGCAAGACCCTGTTCTACCGTGCGATGAAGCGCCCGGGCTTCGAGGCCGACCGTTTCGGCCTGATGGCGATGGACCTGGCCAGCGGCAAGAGCCGTGAGATCGCGCCGCAATGGGATCGCTCGGCGGGCGGCATCACCCTGTCCGCCGACGGCGCCAGCATCTACACCACCGCCGATGACCTCGGCGAGCACCCGCTGTTCCAGATCGACGTGGCCAGCGGCAAGGCCACCAAGCTGATCGGCGACGGCAGCGTGACCTCGGTGGACGTGGCCGGCACCAGCGTGGCGATCACCCGCAACAGCCTGAAGAGCAACGACCAGGTGCTGGTCGGCCTGCTGCCGGCCGCCGGCGAAGCCATCGGCGAGCTGCGCGCGCTGACCCCGGCCGCTGGCGACGTGCTCAAGGACGTCAGCTTCGGTGACTACGAACAGTTCGAGTTCAAGGGCTGGAACAACGACACCGTGCACGGCTATGTGGTCAAGCCGCACAACTACCAGGAAGGCAAGTCGTACCCGGTCGCGTTCCTGATCCACGGCGGCCCGCAGGGCAGCTTCGGCAATGGCTGGAGCTACCGCTGGAATCCGCAGACCTATGCGGGCCAGGGCTACGCCGTGGTGATGATCGACTTCCACGGCTCCACCGGCTATGGCCAGGCCTTCACCGATGCGATCAGCCAGCACTGGGGCGACCGCCCGCTGGAAGACCTGCAGAAGGGATGGGATGCGGCGCTGAAGAAGTATTCCTTCCTCAACGGTGACAAGGCCTGTGCGCTGGGCGCCAGCTACGGCGGCTTCATGGTCAACTGGATCGCCGGCAACTGGAACGGCCCGTTCAAGTGCCTGGTCAACCATGACGGCGTGTTCGACCAGCGCATGATGGGCTACGCCACCGAAGAACTGTGGTTCACCGAGTGGGAGCAGGGCGGTACGCCGTACCAGAAGGCGGCGAACTACGAGAAGTTCAACCCGGTCAACCACGTGGCGGACTGGAAGAAGCCGATCCTGGTCATCCACGGCCAGCAGGACTTCCGTATTCCGGTCGAGCAGGGCCTGGCCGCGTTCACTGCTGCCCAGCGCCAGGGCATCGAATCGAAGTTCCTGTACTTCCCGGATGAAAACCACTGGGTGCTGAAGCCGAACAACAGCATCCTGTGGCATGACACCGTCAATGCCTGGCTGAAGCAGCACATCGGCAACTGATGACTGCAGCGCCGCCCTTCGGGGCGGCGCTTTTGTTTCGCCATCTGCTGTACCGGTGGGTGCCGACCGTTGGTCGGCACACCTTCCTGATCTGCCGCCAACAGCAGCCGGCCAGCGGCCGGCTCTACCCAGAGCGCCTGCATGCCCTCGACCGCCCTGATCCAGAACGACATCGTCGTCTTCGGTTTGATCGCCGCCACCCTGGGCGCCGTGTTCTGGACCGCCTCGCGCGAGCAGGGCCTGTGGAAACGCTTCTACACCTTCGTGCCGGCACTGCTGCTGTGCTACCTGATTCCCGGCATCTACAACACCGTCGGCCTGATCGACGGCCAGAACACCAAGCTCTACAACCCGATCGCACGCGACATCCTGCTGCCGGCAGCGCTGATCCTGCTGACCCTGGCGGTGGACATCAAAGGCATCCTGCGGCTCGGCCCGAAGCTGGTGCTGATGTACCTGGGTGCGTCCGCCAGCATCATGCTGGGTGCGGTGGTGGCGTTCCTGGTGATGCGCGCGATCCATCCCGACACCGTGGCCGGTGACACCTGGGCCGGCATGGCCGCACTGGCCGGCAGCTGGATCGGCGGCGGGGCCAACATGCTGGCGATGCGCGAAGTGTTCGACGTCAACGCCACCACGTTCGGCCAGTTCGCGGTGGTCGATGTCGGTGTCGGTTACGTGTGGATGGCCGCGCTGATCTTCCTGGCCGGGCGCGCAGCGAAGATCGACGCGCGCAGCGGTGCCGACACGTCGGCCATCGATGAGCTGAAGGAGCGCATCGCGCGCTTCCAGGCCGAGCATGAGCGCGTTCCCAGCCTCACCGACCTGATGCTGATCGTGGCAGTGGCCTTCGGCGGCGTGGGTCTGTCACAAGCGATCGGTGCGCCGCTGGCAGCATGGTTCAAGGCCAATGTCAGCTGGGCCCCGCAGTTCAGCCTGGATGCGCCGTTCGTGTGGGTGGTGGTGCTGTCGACCACGCTGGGCCTGAGCCTGAGCTTCACCCGTGCACGCACGCTGGAAGGTGCGGGCGCCTCGCGGCTGGGTTCGCTGCTGCTGTACTTCCTGATTGCCTGCATCGGCATGCAGATGGATCTGCTGGCGCTGCTGGACCGCCCGTGGCTGTTCCTGCTCGGCCTGATCTGGATTGCCGTGCACATCGCGCTGCTGTGGTGCCTGGGCAAGCTGCTGAAGGTGCCGTTCTTCTATTTCGCGATCGGTTCGCAGTCGAACATCGGTGGCCCGGCTTCGGCGCCGGTGGTGGCTGCAGCCTTCCATCCGGCCCTGGCGCCGGTGGGCGTGTTGCTGGGCACGATGGGCTACGCCACCGGCACCTACCTGGCCTACATCGTCGGCATTACCCTGCGCGCGCTGGCAGGGCAGGGCTGATGGGGTAGTGCCGGCCGCTGGCCGGCAACCAGGTAATGCTGCACGGGTTCATGAGGTTGCCGGCCAACGGCCGGCATTACCGATGCGTTACGCCACCGGCAATCCGCGTTCGATCAACCACGCCTTCGCGTCTTCGGCATCCTGCTCGAACCACGCCTGTGTCGACCCCAGCCGATACGTATACCCCCAGGCATCCATGTCGGCCATCAACCGCGCACTGCCAACGCCAGGCAGCTGCCCGGCCAGCACGATCTGCAGGTAGCAGGTGGCATCTTCCTCGGCCACCGAGTCGGTGGCGTCGGTATGCACCTGCGCACGCCGCTCCGGCGGTAGCACGATCAGGTGGCAGGCTTCGTGCAGCATCGAGTGCACGGGCGTGTCATCGCGCACGTACACGTTGCTGGCGATGATGCCGGCCTCGGGCTCGCCCCAGTAGCTGCCGGGAATCGGTTCACCGGCCGCGACGTGGTGCAGCTGCAGGCCATGCGCGGCGAGCAGGCACTGCGCATCAGCGAAGGCGATGTCGCCCACGCAGGTGATGTCCACGGCGGTTGTTGTATCGGTCATGCGGGTCAGGCAGCCCCGCCCGTGCAGGCACGGGCGGGGCAGAGCTTCAGGGTTTGTCCGGGCCTTCAGGCAGCGCCACGGAGATGTCCAGCACATCGTGCTGGCCATCCTTCACCAGGTCGACCTTCACTGCATCGACGTCGATGTTCACGTACTTCTTGATCACTTCCAGCAGCTCGCGCTGCAGCAGCGGCAGGTAATCGGGGCCGCCGCGGTTGCTGCGCTCCTGCGCGATGATGATCTGCAGGCGGTTCTTGGCGGTTTCGGCGGTGGTCTTCTTCGCTTTGAGGAAATCAAACAGGCCCATGCTTACCCTCCGAACAGCTTGCTGAAGAAGCCCTTCTTCTCGACGTTGGTGAAGCGCATCGGGCGTTCTTCGCCAAGGATGCGCGCGACGGCGTCGTCGTAGGCCTGGCCGGCTGCGGACTCGACATCCAGGATGACCGGCTCGCCCTTGTTGGAGGCGTTGAGCACGTCACCCGACTCGGGGATCACGCCAATCGCCTTCAGGCCGAGCACTTCCTCGACGTCGGCGATGCTGAGCATCTCGCCGCTTTCCACGCGCAGCGGGGTGTAGCGGGTCAGCAGCAGGAAGGCCGGCACGTCCTGGCCGGACTCGGCCTTGTGGGTCTTCGAGTCGAGCAGGCCGATGATGCGGTCCGAGTCGCGCACCGACGACACTTCCGGGTTCACCACCACCACCGCACGGTCGGCGAAGTACATCGCCAGGAAGGCGCCCTTCTCGATGCCGGCCGGGGAGTCGCAGATGATGTAGTCGAAGCCGTCGGCGGCCAGGTCCTTCAGGACCTTGCCCACGCCTTCCTGGGTCAGTGCGTCCTTGTCGCGGGTCTGCGAGGCGGCCAGCACGTACAGGTTCTCGAAGCGCTTGTCCTTGATCAGGGCCTGCTTGAGGGTCGCTTCGCCGTGCACGACGTTGACGAAGTCGTACACCACGCGGCGTTCGCAGCCCATGATCAGGTCGAGGTTGCGCAGGCCGACGTCGAAGTCGATCACCGCCACCTTCTTGCCGCGCCGTGCCAGGCCGCAGGCCAGGCTCGCGCTGGAAGTGGTCTTGCCGACGCCGCCCTTGCCGGAGGTGACTACGATGATTTCAGCCAAAGGACTTCTCCTGATGATTCTGTTTGGGTGCTGCGTCAGTCCAGCGCAGCGATCTTGATCTGGTCCTGTTCCAGCCACACCTGCACGGCCTTGCCGCGCAGGGAGTCCGGGACATCGTCCAGTACCTTGTAGTGGCCTGCAATGGCGACCAGTTCCGCATGGAAATCACGGCAGAAGATGCGTGCCGCGGTGTTGCCCTGTGCCCCCGCCAGCGCGCGGCCGCGCAGGGTGCCGTAGATGTGGATGCTGCCATCGGCGATGACCTCGGCGCCGGCGCCGACGGTGGCCATCACGGTCAGGTCGCAGTTTTCTGCGTACAGCTGCTGGCCCGAACGCACGTTGCCCAGCTGCATGCGGCCCGGCTGCGGTGCGGCGGCGTCGGCAACCTTGGCCACCGGCGTGGCCGGTGCCGGCTTCGGTTCGGCACGGGCTGCGCGACGCGGTTCCGGCGCGGGCGGCGGCGGCGGGGCCGGCTCGGCCTCGGCACGCTCGTACTGGGCGCGGAACTTGGCCAGCAGTGGCAGCCCGAGCTGCTGCGAGAGCAGGTCGACCGCGCTGGTGCCATAGGCCAGCGCCACCGGCAGCACGCCGGCACTGCGCAGGCCATCGACCAGCGCCTGCGCGGTGGCCACGTCCGGCACCTGGCTCAGGCCGCCGAAGTCGAGGATCACCGCGGCGCGGCCGAACAGTTTCGGCGCACGGGTGACGCGTTCGCGCATTTCCTGCACGAGGCGTTCGACATCAAGGGTACGGATGCGCAGGTTGGCGATGCCCACCTGGCCGATCTTCAGTTCACCGGCCTGTTCGTAATCGAAATTCACCGCCACGCTCAGGTCCCCGTCGGCCGCTGTGCCTGCGCCGGCAGATGCCGGGCACGTGTCCATGCCACATCCGGCAGCTTGCCGCCGTAGGTCTCCTGGACCCACGGGTAGCTGCACAGTTCCTTGGCCAGCATGCTGGCGCGCACGTCGACCTGCGGCATGGTGTTCTGGCCCAGCTCGCGGAAGCCGAAGCTGCCGTGGAAGAGCAGGGCGGCATCGGCGCCATGGTCGAGGAAGACTTCGCAGGTCATCTGCGGGAAGCGCAGCTCGGCAAAGCTCTGCGCGTCGGCATAGAACGCACGGCCGACGCCACCGCCACGACGGCGGCTGGCGACCACGATGCGGTCGATATAGAAGAACGGGGTGTCCAGCTGCTGCTTGAACCAGGCGAAGTTGCTGCTGTCGTGCTGGCTGTCGCTGCCGAAGCCGATCAGGAAGCCGGCCAGGTTGCCGTCGCGCTCGGCGACGCGGAAATACTCAGCGGTTTCGTAGAACAGGCGCAGGCGGGCCGCATCCAGGGGAAGGATGGCCAGGCCAGCGTTGTTGTTCAAAGCCAGGACGGAATCGAGCTCGTGCTCGCGCACGTCGCGGATGACAATCGACATTGTGACTCCGTGGGGTAACGCGGTTGGTCCGTCAAATTGGACCCTGCGCACGATTATTGCATGCCCGGGGTGGGCTGCGGCATGAACAGGGGACCTCGGATGCATGACTTCCGTGGGAGTGCGCGACGCGGGCCGGGCCCGTAGAGTGCTGGCATGTTGGGAGTCCTCAGCCATACCCGCGTCCTCCGTCTGGCCGGCCTGTTTACCTGGGTCATGGTCGGCCTGCCACTGGCGTACTCGCAATTCGAGAACCTGCACAGCCGCAGCGATATGGGCAGCTGGGCGATCCTGTTGTTCGTCGCCTACCTGTCCTTCGGCGCCGCGTACTACTGGCTGACCCGCCTCCTGCGCAGTGACAGCGACAGTCACACCACCTGGCTGGACCGCGGCCTGCTGCTGCTGCTGACGGTTTCGGCGCTGGGCGTCAGTTTCCTCAGTGGTTCGGGCCTGGGCAGCATCCTGATGATGGTGGCTGCCGGCGTCATTCCGTGGATGCTGTCGGCGCGCCTGTGCGTGCTGTGGCTGCTGGTCAGCCAGCTGGCGGTGGCCCCGGTCTATTACATACTGCTGAACTTCCCGCTGTTCGAAGCCGTGATGCAATCGCTGCTGTATGGCGGCTTTTCCATGTTTATCTTCGTGACCAGCCTTGTCGCGAGACAGCAGACCCAGGCCCGCGACGAGCAGCGCAGGCTCAATTCGGAGCTGCGTGCCACTCGTGCCCTGCTGGCCGAAAGCGCTCGCGTCAACGAGCGAACCCGCATTTCGCGTGAGCTGCACGATCTTCTGGGGCATCAGCTGACCGCACTGACCCTGAACCTCGAAGTGGCCGGTCACCTGGCCGAGGGCCAGGCGCTGGACCATGTGAAGCGCTCGCATGCCTTGGCCAAGCTGCTGCTGGGCAACGTGCGTGAGGTGGTCAGCCAGCTGCGCGAGACCGGCGCCATCGATCTGGCGGCGGCGCTGCGCCCGCTGACCGAGAACGTGCCCTCGCTGGACATCCAGCTGGAGATCGAGGATCCGCTGAACGTGGAGGACCCGCAGCGGGCCCACGTGCTGCTGCGCTGTACCCAGGAGATCATCACCAACGCGGTGCGCCATGCCGGCGCCCGCCACCTGTGGATCAAGGTGTACCGTGAAGCCCCCGACCGGGTGGTGGTGGAGGCCCGCGACGACGGCGTCGGCGCGGATATGGTCAATGTGGGCAATGGTTTGCGCGGCATGCGCGAGCGCCTGCAACAATGTGGTGGCCAGCTGCAGGTCGAAACCCGTCCCGGTGAAGGCTTCCGGCTGCGGGCGACGGTGCCGGCAACGGTGCTGGTGGCCGCCCTTACCAAGGTTCCTGAAGGAGTGCGTTGATGATTCGCGTCTGCCTGGTCGACGACCAAACCCTGGTGCGGCAGGGAATCCGCTCCCTGCTGGCGCTCGACGACGGTATCGAGGTGGTGGCCGAGGCCGGCGATGGCCGGCAGGCGGTCGAACTGATACCGCAGGTGCGCCCCGACGTGGTGCTGATGGACATGCGCATGCCGGTGATGTCCGGGCTGGAGGCGCTGCAGGTGCTGTCGCGCCAGGAGCAGCTGCCACCGACCATCATCCTCACCACCTTCGATGACGACCAGCTGGTGCTGGCCGGGCTCAAGGCCGGAGCCAAGGGCTACCTGCTCAAGGACGTGACCCTGGCGCAGCTGGTCGGTGCCATCCGCACCGTGGCCGACGGCGGTTCGCTGGTGCAGCCGGCCGTGACCCAGCGCCTGCTGTCCGGCCTGGAGCACATGCGCAACGAGTTCGTCAGCCTGGACCGCCCGGACCCGTTGACCGACCGCGAGACCGAGATCCTGCGCCTGATGGCCAGTGGCTTCTCCAACAAGGAGATCGCCAACTCGCTGGGTGTGGCCGAAGGCACCATCAAGAACCACGTGTCCAACATCCTGTCCAAGCTGGGCGTGCGCGACCGTACGCGCGCCGTACTGAAGGCGTTCGAACTCCAGCTGGTCTGAGGAAAACCTTTTCAGGACAATGACTTGAGTTCCAGTCATGGCCCTCGGGTGGGGTTGCCCCCTACTTCACGGGTATCGGTATGCGGTACCCTTCGAATTCTTTGTCCATACAAATACGCAGCCGGCAGGGAAACCGGTGCGCCAATCCCGATAAACAATGCCCGCGAAGCCTGCTAGGATTGGCGCTTCGCTTCAATCAACCCGGCCGTGGGATCGGCCCCGGAGACTCTCTGAATGACCCGTATTATCGAGTTCCTGATCGCCTTGGGGATCGTGGCTGGCCTGTTCGTCATCATTGGCGTATGTCTGCCGGGCGAGCGTCACATCACCGAAAGCATCGAGACCAACCGCAAGATGACGATCGTGTACGACACGGTCAGCAGCCTGCGCCGCTTCAAGGACTGGAACCCGCTGGTACTGCGCGATCCCGCCGTTGAACTGAAGCTGTCCGGCCCGGCCTCCGGCGTCGGTGCCACTCTCGACTTCACCTCCAAGGACCTGGGCACCGGTTCCTGGAAGATCACCGAAGCCGAAGAGAACAAGCGTGTTGCGATCGCCATCGATGACGCCACCAAGGGTCACGACAAGATCACCACCTTCACGCTGGAGCCGACCGGCAAGGGTGGCCGCAACGTCAAGATCACCCAGGACTACTCGGTGAAGTACGGCTTCGACCTGTTCGGCCGTTATGCCGGCCTGTATGTCAGCCGCCAGATCGGCGACGACATCAAGATGGGTCTGTCGCGTATGGCCAACATGCTGGCCAGCGTCCCGAACGTGGACTACCGCACCCCGGAAGCCCCGCTGACCGATCTGGCCATCGTCAATGTGCCGGCTGAAGACCTGCTGGTCGTCAACGCCGGTAACGTGGACCGCGGTCAGGACACGATCACCAAGTCCATCAAGGACAACCAGGAGTGGATCAAGCGCGTGATGGAGGCCAACGGCCTTGAAGCCGCCGGTCCGTTCCGCATCATCACCACCGATTTCGGTCAGGAGAAGTACGCCTTCGATATCGCCCAGCCGGTGAAGAAGAAGGGTGCTGAAGGTGCCACCGCTGAAGAGCTGACCGTCAAGATCGACGGCGGCGCTCCGGTCAAGTACGTGCACGTGGCCCCGCACCGTTCGGCGCATGCCGCCTACACCGGCCACATGGCGGGTCTGGACGTGGCCCGCAACGGCCTGCGTGCCTGGGCTGTGACCAACGGTTCGGAAGTGGTCGATCGCCCGTACGAAACCTGGAAGGACGGTCTGGACAAGTCGTTCACCCCGGAAGCGACCTACGACATCTACTGGGCCGTCAAGTAAGCCTCGGCTGACCCATGTAGTGTTGGACACGAAAACGCGCCGCTCATTGCGGCGCGTTTTTTTTCATCTGGCGCCCGGCAAGGGCGCTGCGCAAGGAGCCCACATGTTCAATCTCGAACGTCGCGCACGTAAGCCATCACTGCTGGCCTGCCTGGGGGCGCTGCTGGCTGCCGCCTCTATCGGCCTGTCGGCCTATGCCTCGCACGGTGTGGCCGACCCGCTGGCGCAGCAGCATCTGAACATGGCGGCGCTCTATGCGTTCGCGCATGGCGCGGTACTGGTGGCGCTCGGGCCGCGCGCGCAGGGCGCGATCGCGCACCTGGCGTTGTACGTGCTGCTGCTGGGCGTGCTGCTGTTTTCCGGCAGCCTGGTGGGCGGTGCGTTGTGGCAGTGGCCGACACGGATGGCACCGATCGGTGGCACCAGCATGATGGCTGGATGGGTGCTGCTGGCGATCAATGCGTTGAGGCGGTGACGGTCGCAGGGCTGTCGCTCCGATCCATGCCGATGCGATCGTGATGGTCCATGGGCGTTACTTTTCTTTTCGCGCGAAAAGAAAAGTAACCAAAAGAAACGCGCCGCCGGCCGCGAGCCGGTGCTGCGCACCGGTCCCCTGCGCTCCTCGGCCCGTCGAGGGGCGGTGCGGGAACTCGCTGCGCTCAGACACCCGCACCTCTTCGCCCTCGCCGGACCTGCGGTGCTCGGCTCGCTTGAAGGCGGACCCAACAGCCGCGCGCTGATCCGTTGTAGAGGCTTCGAGCGAAGCGACCGGCTTCTGTCTTTGCCTTCTTGTTCCATCTCGTGGTGGGCGCGCGCGGAATCCGCCCGGACAGCTCCATGAAGTTCGCCGTGCAGCCGCCACGAGGGGCTCAGCCGTTGGCCGGTCTCCAGCACCAGTGCCAAGGTTCGTAGACGATCCCATGCGGGTTGTCGCGCGGGTAGCTCAGCTGGAAGCCATGCCCACCGGCATTCGCCTGCAGCCACGCAAACGCGTCGGTGGCTTCGAACGATTCTTCAGCCGGGGCGTCGCCCGGTGTACCGATGTCCAGCGCATGGCCGCTGTGGTGTTCACTGAAACCCGGTGCGGCATTCACCTTCAGGATCTCCGCCACGCTCAGGCCGCGCGCCAGCTTCCGTTCGAAGATGCCCAACTGGTAGGCATGGCTGCGGAAGCCGGAGATGGCGTCCAGCGCAATGCCATCCTGTGCCGCATGCAGTCGCATCCGTCGCCAGCCCTGCGCGGCGCCACGGCGCAGCCATAGCGGGCGGGCGAAGCGATCGCGGCCGGCAAAATGCAGCAGGCAGGGTTCGGGTTCCAGCGGCAGGCCGCTGTCGTCGGCGTAGCGCTGCGGGTCCAGGCCAAGCTGCTGCAGGCGCTGCTGCAACCCGGCCAGCGGCAGCCACTGATCTTCCAGTCCGGCGCCGAAGGGCCGTGCAGCCGCGGTGTCCAGCAGCGCCAGTGCATCCTCGACCCCGGGCTCGCGCGGCAGGCGCGGCACCATCGAATGCACGCCGTGCGGCAGTACCGCCGCCAGATAGCGGCCATCACGCTTGCGCCGCAGCACCCACTGCGCCTGCGACAGCAGGCGTGCATCCAGGTTGCTGCGTGCGCGCAACAGGTGGGCGGGCCACAGCTCGATGGCCTCGGAATTGATCAGCAGGGGCGGGCGTCGTTGCATCGCCTCAGCTTACTGCCGTGGTGCCGACGCGGCCACCTTGCGCAGCGCATCGAGCAGCGCCTGCGGCCGGTCCACGCTGAGCAGCAGCGTGCTGCCATCACTGACCGGCAGGGCGAGGACACGCGCACGGTCGGTGACCAGCGCGAAGCCCTTGCCGCCACCCTGCAGGCGGAAGTGGCCCGAGTAGAAGCCCGGCATTGAATAGCCATTGGTTTTGACACGGATGCCATAGCGGCGGTCACGCTGCAGGTCGACCACCTCGGCCTGGTCCAGCCGCAGCTGCGCCACCGGCACGCGCCGCCGGTACATCGTCGAGCGCACGTCCAGCACGTTGCCGGCCAGCTCCACCCGGCGGCGGAAGAATGCGGCCCCCAGCCCGACAGCGAGTACAGCGATGACGATCAGGCTCCATGCCGCACTGCCGCCCATCCGGAACCAGGGCGGCGACAGCGTAACTTCGATCCAGGGTGCGTTCGCCGGTGCCTTGTACAGCTGCGCATACAGGCAGGCCACGAAGGCAGCCAGCAGCGGCAGCACGATCCACAGCACGCGCAGCGGCGAACTCTCGGCCACGTCAAAGGATTTCGGGTCACTGCCGCCCATGGTTCAGGCCTCCTTCTTGAACACCAGCATCGCCGGGCGCATCGGCGCCGGGATGATGATGTTGACCAGCTCCCAGCCCAGCTGGCCCTGCCGGCTCAGCTCGGCCTGGACATCCTCGGCCTTGAGTACGCCCATCATGGAGGTCTTGACCTCGATGGTCTGGTAGCTCCAGCGCTTGCTCATTCCTTGTCCTCCGACGATGGCGTGGGTTTGGGCAGGCGTCCTGCCTTGCGCAGCGCGTCGCGCAGCACGTATTCGATCTGAGCGTTGAGGCTGCGCAGTTCGTCATCAGCCCAGCGCTGCGCCGCGGCCAGGACCTCGGCATTGATGCGCAGCGGATAGGCTTTCTTCTCACTCATGGGGGCTCCTGGCGGGGCGGTGGGGCGCCCCGTTGCGAGGGTGGCTCAGTACAGCGAGCCTGCATTGACGATCGGCTGGGTGCCGCGGTCCGAGCACAGCACGGTCAGCAGGTTGCTGACCATGTGCGCCTTGCGTTCCTCGTCCAGCTGCACCACGCCGTTCTTCTGCAGTTCGGCCAGGGCCATCTCGACCATGCCGACCGCACCGGCAACGATGCGCGTGCGTGCGGCGATCACCGCGTTGGCCTGCTGCCGCTGCAGCATCGCCTGGGCGATTTCAGCGGCGTAGGCGAGGTGGCTGATGCGCGCATCGATCACCTGCACGCCGGCGTCGGCCAGGCGCTCGGCCAGTTCGTTCTTCAGGTGCTGGGAAATCTCGCTGGCATGACTGCGCAGGGCCAGCTGGCCATCCTCATGCTGGTCGTAGGGGTAGCTGGTGGCCATCGCGCGCAGCGCCGATTCGGACTGGATGTGCACGAAGCTCTCGTAGTCGTCCACGTTGTAGACCGCCTCGGAGGCATCGACCACCTGCCAGACGATGACCGCGGCGATCTCGATCGGGCTGCCGTCCAGCTCGTTGACCTTCAGCTTGCCGCTCTCGAAGTTGCGCACGCGCTGGCTGACCCGGCGCTTGGCGTAGAAGGGGTTGTTCCAGCGCAGGCCGTTGTCCTTCACGGTGCCCACGTATTTGCCGAACAGGCTCAGCACCGCCGCCTGGTTGGGCTGGACGGTGTACAGGCCGGCCAGGGCTAAGATCGCCAGCGCCGCCACCAGGATGCCGGCCAGCATCAGCAGCAGGTTGGGGGAACCGGTGCTGGCCTTGGCTGCTACCCCCAGTACGAACAGGGCGCCGCCGGCGAGGGCGACAAGCAGGGCGCCGGCCAGCGTGCCGAGACCGTTGAGCGAAGACAGCGACTTCTCTTTCATGGCGGTACGTCCTTGAGGGTTCGGAATGAAGATATCAAAGTGATATCACTTATAGACTACCGTTCGTCGGATGCCGTGGCCGGGACGGTCGGCCAGCTAGAATGCCCACCCGCCTTCACATCGCTGCTGGAACCGCCATGGCCAAGCTTGGAACTCCGTTGTCCCCCTCCGCCACCCGCGTGCTGCTGCTCGGCTCGGGCGAACTCGGCAAGGAGGTGGCCATCGAGCTGCAGCGGCTGGGCGTGGAAGCGATCGCCGCCGACCGCTATGCCGATGCCCCGGCCATGCAGGTCGCGCACCGCTCGCATGTGATCGACATGCTGGATGCGATGGCCCTGCGCGCGCTGATCGCCCAGGAGCAGCCGCACCTTGTGGTGCCGGAGATCGAGGCCATCCATACCGAGACCCTGGTCCAGCTGGAGCAGGAGCAGGGCCTGCGGGTGATCCCGACCGCGCGCGCCGCCCGCCTGACCATGGACCGTGAAGGCATCCGCCGCCTGGCCGCCGAAACCCTGGGCCTGCCGACCTCGCCCTACCGCTTCGTCGATACCGAAGCCGAGTACCGCGCCGCTGTGGCCGCCATCGGCCTGCCGTGCGTGGTCAAGCCGGTGATGTCGTCCTCGGGCAAGGGCCAGAGCACGCTGCGCAGCGAGGCGGACATCGCCCCGGCGTGGGAGTACGCACAGACCGGTGGCCGCGCTGGCGCCGGCCGCTGCATCGTCGAAGGTTTCATCGACTTCGATTACGAGATCACCCTGCTGACCGTCCGCCATGCCGGTGGCACCTCGTTCTGCGCGCCGATCGGCCATCTGCAGAAGGATGGTGATTACCGCGAAAGCTGGCAGCCGCAGCCGATGTCGAGCGCCGCGCTGGCGCGTGCCGAAGAGATTTCGCGCGCGATCACCGACGACCTTGGCGGCTGGGGCCTGTTCGGTGTCGAGCTGTTCGTGAAGGGCGACGAGGTGTGGTTCAGCGAAGTGTCGCCGCGCCCGCACGACACCGGCCTGGTGACGCTTGTTTCGCAGGAACTGAGCGAGTTCGCGCTGCACGCGCGCGCCATCCTTGGCCTGCCGATCCCGGTGATCCGCCAGAGCGGCCCGTCGGCCTCGTGCGCGCTGCTGGCGCATGGCGAGGGCGTGCCGTACTTCAACAACGTCGCCGCCGCCCTGCAGGTGCCGGACACCGCCGTGCGCCTGTTCGGCAAGCCGAGCGTGCACGGCCATCGCCGCGTGGGCGTGACCCTGGCGCGCGCGGAAACCATCGACGAAGCGCGCGCCATCGCGCGTGATGCCGCCGACGCAATCGGCGTCGAACTGCGCCCGTAAAGCAAAAAGGGGACGGAGGGGATTAAGTCGTTTGTGGCACAAACGACTTAATCCCCTCCGTCCCCTTTTTGTTATTTCACATCCACCCACACCAGGTGGTGGTCGCTGCCATCGGCGATCTTCGCTTCCGGGCTTTCATTGGCCGGCCAGAACACGCCGCTGCCGATGTACTCGAAACCGGTCGAGGGCAGCACGTAGTCCAGGCGCATGGTGCCGGACTTCGGGCCGAAATCGCCGGTGGCATGGAACGGTGCGCCCTCGCGCTCGATGCCCTTGGCCGCATAGGCCAGGCTGGTCTGCTCGCCACCAACGCTGCGCGGGGTGGGGTAGCGCAACACGCGGGCGTTCTCGATCAGTTCGACGATCGCCTCATGGCGGCCATCGCCGTCGACCGGGTCGTTGTTGAGGTCGCCGAGGATCACGAAGCGCGCGTCCTGCGCCAGGCCGCCGCACTGGCCCTTGTCGTCGCACAGCCACGGCTTGTCTCCCTTGGACAGGTATTCCTGCCACAGGCGCAGTTCGTCGTGGTTGCGCGCGGCGTTGCGCTTTTCCGGGCCATCGAACACTGGCGGGGTCGGGTGCGAGACCAGCGCGTGGACCACGCCGACCGGGGTCTTCACCGGCACGTCCCAATGCGACTTCGACGACAGGCGCAGCTGCGACCACACGTGGTCGTTGTAGAAGCTCTTGCCGGTGCGCGGGTCGACCGGACGGATCGCGCCCGGCATCGCGCTCCACTTCAGCAGCTGAAAGCTGCGCACCTTGGCTTCATCGATCGGGTAGCGCGACAGCACCAGCATGCCGTACTGGCCCGGGTGCAGGCCGTAGCCCCAGGCATCGTTGCCGCGGCTGCGGCCTTCGCCGCCGACCACGCCGTTGTTGTCCAGGTCCAGGCCGCTGGGCACGCCGGTGTTGACCGGGGCCAGGTAGCGGTAGGCGAAGTGCAGCGGCTTGCCGCCGCCGGGCTGGGCCACTTCCAGGTAGCGCTTCTGGAACAGGTCGGCGGCGCGGTGGGCGTCGTCGAAATCGAATTCGTTCAGCAGCACCAAGTCCGGGCGCGCCTGCTGCAGCACCGCGGCGATCTTGCGCGCGTGCTCGCTGTCGCCTTCCAGTTCCTTGATCAGGCCACCGGTCTCATCGGAGTACAGCGAGGTGTTGTAGGTGGCCAGGCGCAGCGCAGCGGACGGCTTTTCGGTCATCGCAGGTGACGTGGCGAAGGCGGGGGCGGTGGCGCCGCAGAGCAGGGCCAGGGCGAGGATCTGGGGTCGGAGGTTCATGCGCCGTATTGTGCACCCGGCCCGGTGTCAGTGGTTTGTCAGCGTCCGTCCAGTTCGTCGTCGAAATCGTGCCAGCGGCGGCCGTCATAGGCTTCCAGCGGTCGATAGCGCCGTTTGTAGTCCATCTTCTGATGCCCGCGGATCCAGTAGCCCAGGTAGACGTGCGGCAGGCCCTCGCGGCGGGCCCATTCGATCTGCTGCAGGATCGCGAAGGTGCCCAGCCCGCGCGCGGCATGGTCCGGGTCGAAGAAGGTGTAGACCGCCGACAGGCCGTGCTCGGTGACGTCGGTCACCGCCACACCCAGCAGCTGGCTGGGCTGGCCGTCGTGGCCGGGCAGGCGCATCTCCATGAAGCGGGTGTGCGACCAGCTGCCGATCAGGAACTGCTCGAATTCGTGCGGGCCATGGTCGTCCATGCCACCGTTGGCGTGGCGATGCACCAGATAGCGGTGATACAGCGCGAACAGGTCATCGCGGGCGGTGGCCGCGGTGATGCGTACTTCCAGGTCTTCATTGCGGGCGGCACAGCGGCGCTGGCTGCGGTCCGGGGCGAAGCGGGCCACCGGAATACGCACCGCCACGCAGGCCTGGCAATGTGCGCAGTGCGGGCGGTAGACCAGGTCGCCGCTGCGCCGGAAGCCCCAGCTCAATGCCAGCGGGTACAGGCCGCCGAGACGACGGTCGTGCGGATCCAGCACCAGGTCGCGTGCCACCCGGTCCGACCAGTACCCGCAGGGGTGCTCGCCGGTCTGGAAAAGTCGCAGTTCGTCGTCTCTGTCGCCGTGAATCGCCATGGGCACAGCATAGCCCCAGCCTGTCGCAGTGGTGGCGACTGTCCGCCGGATGAATGGAACCGGCAGTGGCGTCAACCGATGTCGCGCCCGGGCGTTGTTGTTCCCCGAGGGTGACGTGATCACCCCGACGCTGTTCCCATCCCCAGGAGTGACCTCATGATCCGTACCCCCCTGCTGCTGGCCCTGCTGCTCGGCACATCCGCTACCGGTATCGCGCTGGCCGCCGATGCCCCGACTGCGCCGGCGCAGCGCCCGGCCAAGCTGGACACCAACGGCGACGGCGTCATCGACCGCAGCGAAGCCGCTGCCAACCCGCGCCTGGCCGCGAAGTTCGACGAGCTGGACAAGAACAAGGACGGCAAGCTCTCGCGCGATGAGCTGCCGCGCTGGCAGCACGGTCGCCGTGGTGGCCACGGCGGTGAGCGCTGGGCCAAGCTGGACGTCAACAAGGACGGCCGCATCAGCCGCGAGGAAGCCAAGGCCGATCCGCGCCTGGCCGCGCGCTTCGACGAGCTCGACCTCAACAAGGACGGTTACCTGGACAAGGCCGACCGCGAGCTGCGCATGAAGCAGCGTCGTGATGCCTGGTTCGCCGCCGCCGACACCAACAAGGATGGCCAGCTGAGCAAGGCCGAGTTCGACGCGGCCAAGGGCCCGATGCACGGTGGCCCGCGCCACGGCGGTCCGCGCGATGGCGCGGCGCCGAAGCCGCAGCGCTGAGGTTCAACGCAGTGAATGACGACAACGCCGGCGCACTGCCGGCGTTGTCCGTTACAGGCGGCCGCTGCGCATCAGTGAGTACACCACCAGCGCGATGACCATCAGGTTCATGGCGATGATGCCGGTGCGGCCGTACATCGATTCGTACTTCCAGTTGGTCCCGGTGCGCCCGCGCCGTGCCGAATCGCGCGCGATCATCGGTGCCATCACCCGTTGCAGCGGCACCAGGCACTGGTAGTTGACCACCCCCAGGCCCACGGCCAGTACCGTCAGCTGTGCCCAGACCGGTGTCTGCAGCAGAACCGCAAGCAGGATCGCCAGGCACCAGAACATGCCGGTGATGATGTTGAGGTAGAGGAAGCGGCGCACGTCGGCGCGCTCGGACGCCGTTTCCGTGTACGACATCAGGAAGCGTCCGCCCAGATAGCTGCCGATCGCACCACCGACCACGCCGCCAATGACCGCCCCCCAGCTTTCGGCCGGCAGCACGTGCAGTTGGCCCAGCGTGGCGGTCAACGAGCCCATCGCGGTTCCGCCCGCAGCGCTGGCGCCGCCGAGGCCAAGCTTGCTGCCGCCGATGCCGACACCGGTGCCGAGCAGCACCGCAGCACTGGCCGTGCCGGGCGCAGCCACCAGCACCATCGACACCACGGCTGTGGCGAATGCCGCGCTCGGCGCGCTGCTGCGCGCGAACTCGCCGAAGCGCTGCAGCAGGCCGTCGCGCACCAGCGCGCGGGCACGCGACAGGCGCTTGCGCACGGCGGCGTCACTGAGCCCAAGCAGGTCGGCCACCTGCTGCGAGCGCTGGCCTTCGCGGTAGTACAGCAACAGTACTTCGCGGCTGTCGGCCGGCAACGCGGAAATGATGTCCTCGGCGGCGATCTCTTCTTCCACCCGTTGCAGCCGGTCGGCCGCGCCCGGGGCCGGGTCGGCCGCCATGCCCATTGCCACCTCGGCGGCCTCGCCGGTCAGTGGCCGGCCGCGCTGCGCGCGCAGCCAGTCGCGGGCCAGGTTGCGGGTGATCTGCCGCAGCCACGGCAGGAAGCTGGTCGAACTGCGCAGCTGGTGCAGCTGCTGCCAGCCCTTCACGAAGGCCTCCTGGGCGATGTCCTCGCTGGCCTGACGATCGCGGGTGATGGCCAGCGCGATGGCGGTAACCGTGTTCTGGCAGGCCAGCACGATGCGGCCATAGGCGTGCTGGCAACCGCTGGCGGCGGCAGGCAGTTCGCGTTCCAGTGTCTGGTCGATCGATGCGGCGAACGTCGTCATGGCGGCGGCTCTCCTGCTGGGATTGTGTCCCAAGACGGAGCCGCGCGCCGAATGTGACCGGCCTTCTGCACGGTAGTGCCGGCCGCTGGCCGGCAACCTCATGACAAAAAAAGGGGACGGAGGGGATTAAGTCGTTTGTGCCACAAACGACTTAATCCCCTCCGTCCCCTTTTTCGGCTGCCGGCCAGCGGCCGGCACTACCCGTGCGTCACTTCGAGGGCTGGATGCGAACCCGGATTTCTTCCTCTTCCGGTGCGGCCTGCGGAGCCGGTTGCGCCTGCTGCGGCTGGGTCTGCGGGGCAGGGGCCGGTGCGACCGGCGCCGGGGCGCCACGATGGCGCAGGCCGATCACCAGCGCCACGCCGGCGATCACCACCAGCAGGGCGATGCGGATGCGCCAGGCCCAGCCACGGCCGCCGCCGGTCGTCTCTGCGGTGTCGCGGAAGGCGAATTCGGCGGTCGGATGGTCGCGGCGGGTGGTGTCGAGCAGTCGCGCCTCGCGCAGGATTTCACGCGCGCGCGGCTGGTCGTCGGCGCGCACGATCCACACCGCTGGGTAGGCGTTGGCGTTGCCCAGGTCGGTATAGCTGAACTGGCCGCGGCGACGGGTCTTGTACGAGCGCCCATTGGTCACCTTGACGTCGATGCCATGCCCGCGCAGGAGCTCGGCGACGCCTTCAACGGTTTCCACACGCTGGCTGCTGAAGATCTGGCGCATCGGATCAGTCCTTGGCCGGCACGGCGGCGGCCGTGGCCTGGTCGGGAACCACGCGGATCAGGCCTTCCTGCGCGGTGCTGGCCACCAGCACGCCATTGCGGGTGAAGAACTGGCCGCGGGCCAGGCCGCGCGAATCCTGCGCGCTGGGGCTGTCCAGCGAGTACAGCAGCCAGTCGTCGGCGCGGAACGGGCGGTGGAACCAGATCGCGTGGTCGAGCGAGGCCATCTGCACGTGCGGGTGGTAGTAGCTGATGCCATGCGGGAACGTGGCGGTGCCCAACAGGTGGAAGTCGGAGGCATAGGCCAGCAGCGCCTGGTGCAGCTCGGGCGCATCGCCGACCGGCTCGCTCAGGCGCAGCCACACCTGGTGGTAGGGCGGGCGCTTGGGCGGGTTGAGTTCATCGCGCGGGTAGACGTGGCGGAACTCGAACGGGCCGCCGCGCGACAGCCAGCGCTGCACCTTGATTGGCAGCCGCTCCAGCACTTCGGCCGGCAGCGGGCGGTTCGGTTCGATGTCTTCCGGCTGCGGCACTTCGGGCATCTTGTGCTGGTGCTCGGCGCCGGTCTCGGCCTGCTGGAACGAGGCCGCGCAGAAGAAGATCACCTTGCCGTGCTGGATCGCAGTGACGCGGCGCACCGAGAAACTGCCGCCGTCGCGGGTACGGTCCACGTCGTAGACGATGGGGTGGTCGATGTTGCCGGCGCGCAGGAAGTAGGCGTGCAGCGAGTGCACGTGGCGCCCATTGTCGACCGTGGCCTGCGCCGCAGCCAGCGCCTGGCCCAGCACCTGGCCGCCGAACACGTACTTGGTGCCGATGTCGCGGCTCTGCCCGCGGAACAGGTTGTCCTCCAGCCGCTCCAGGGTGAGCAGGTCGATCAGCTCGGAGACGACGGGTTCGGGCGTGTCGTTCAAGGGGGCGGCCACAGCAATGAAGAGGCCCCGATTATACCGTTGCAGGCCAGTCCATCATTGGTAGTGCCGGCCGCTGGCCGGCAACCTCATGATCCTCCTGGGGCACCTGCGGTTGCCGGCCAGCGGCCGGCACTACCGGTTACTTGCCCAGCCGGGCGACCAGCGCCTGCAGGGCATTCTGCGCGTCCGGGGCGAACCAGGCCTCGACGAAGCGGTCGAGCTGAATCAGGTCCGGGTGCAGGGCTTCGTGCAGGTCGGCACGGGCAATGGCGCGGGTCAGCAGCATCGGCTGGCGCGGCTGCTTGAGCAGGTTCTGCAGCCAGGCGATGGCGCGCGCCACCACCAGGTCGCCTTCGGCCAGTTCATCGACCAGGCCGATCTGCAGCGCCTGTTCGGCCGGCACCAGCGAGCCGGTGGTCAGCAGGACGCCGGCGCGGTGTACGCCCACCGCGCGGCGCAGCAGGCGCTGGATGCCCTCCGGCGCGATCAGGCCCACCTGCACTTCGTTCAGGCCGATGGCATACGGCCGCGACGGATCGGCGCTGCGCGCCATCACCCGGTAGTCGCAGCACAGGGCCAGCACGCAGCCGCCCGCCGGTGCGTGGCCGGTGATCGCCGCGACCACCGGGATCCGGCTCTCGGCCAGCGTGCGCACGGCGCCAAAGAAGGCGTTCCAGGTGTCCAGCAACTTGTGCTTGTCATCACCATGCGAGAGCAGGTGCGGCACGTCCATACCGCCGGTGAAGATGCGCTCGCTGCCCGACAGCACGATGCCGTGCGCGTCTTCGGCCATGGCCAGCTCGATGGCATGGATCAACTGCCGGCACAGTTCGGTGTCCAGTGCGTTGACCGGCGGCCGCGCCAGGCGCAGTTCGCGGATGGGGCCATGGTTGATCACCTCGATGAGCGTCGTCATGCTGCGGTCTCGTTGCGAAGAAGGAACCTGGGCGATGATAACCAAACCATTCGTTGGCGTACTGTTGGTTCTGTGTGCGGCCGCAGCATCGGCGTCGGCGGCGGAACCGGACTGCGTCACGGTGGAGCAGGGCTGGGCGCGGTTGCCACCGAATCCGGCGATGCCGATGACCGCCGGCTACGGCGTGATCCACAACGGCTGCAGCAAGGCGGTGGCGATCACTGGCGCGACCAGCAGCAGCTTCAATGATGTGTCGCTGCACGAGACCACGATCGTCGATGGGGTCAGCCGCATGCGCGCGATCGAGCGTCTGCCGCTGGCACCGGGCGCGCGCGCCGAGCTCAAGCCCGGTGGTCTGCACCTGATGCTGATGCAGGGCAAGGGCGCGTTGAAGGAAGGCCAGGCGCTGCCGCTGCGGCTGCAGCTGGAAGGCGGTGGCGAAGCGAGCGCGACGTTGGTGGTGCGCAAGGCCGCGCCGTAAGCGCGCGGGGAAACGGCACGCTGCTGCTGACGCAAGGGGTTGGGATGGCCGTCGTAGCGTCGAGCTTGCTCGACGGCCCCGGCCTGCAGCAGTCGAGCAAGCTCGACTCTACGGATGAAGCGACGATTGGGATGGCTGCCGTAGCTTTGAGGACGCTGGGCGCGAACGGAATATCCGGTAGTGCCGGCCGCTGGCCGGCAGGACGCGAAATGCCGGCCAGCGGCCGGCACTACCAGGGGGCTTACGACCAGTCGAACGAGAACAGCACCGTGCGGCTTTCCGGCTCGTACAGCATCACGATCGCATCGGCACCGGTGGCGCACCAGTTGTAGCCGGCCACGTCGGCCACGGCGAAGAATTTGTTGCCATTGCGGGTGATGATCACTGTTTCGGCATCGTCCGCAGCGTTGG
The DNA here is from genome assembly GCF_056480905.1 of Stenotrophomonas sp. 96582_Sma. Classification (NCBI taxonomy): domain Bacteria; kingdom Pseudomonadati; phylum Pseudomonadota; class Gammaproteobacteria; order Lysobacterales; family Lysobacteraceae; genus Stenotrophomonas; species Stenotrophomonas sp. 96582_Sma. Next base: position 1,203,116 of record NZ_CM151122.1, read on the forward strand.
GGTCATCGGCAGCTTCGGTGAAACCCAGCTCGAATGCCGCGGGAATCTCTGCGGTTTCGGTCCAGTTGCCGAAACTGATCGGGCCACCCAGCGTATCCAGATAATCGCGCTCGCTGGCCTCACCCTTGCCATAGCGCGAGTAGCAGGCGAGACGGCCATGCGTGGCATGGTAATCGCGGGCCTTGGCGTAGCTCTCGCGCATCTGCGCGATGTGTTCCTGCGCATCCTTGTCCTGCACCGCATCACCGATGAAATAGCCCGCGTTGCCGAGGAAGCGCATCTCGTTGCCGGCGGTCAGTTCGAAGGCGATCCAGTTGGTGCCGGTGAAATCGTTGTGGTGTTCTTCTGTGGTCTCGCCGATGCAGCCGTCATACGGCTCGATCGGGCACAGCATCGTTGCCACCTGGCCGGCCAGTTCCGGGCGCAGCACGCCGAGGTCGATCTTCAGCAGCGGCAGCAGGTGCTGGCCGAGCCAGGCCTGGTCGGAGGGGAAGACATCGGTGGGGAAGGCGACCATGCCGGGCAGCAGGTCGCGCAGTTCAGTCTGGTGGATCATGTCAGTCCTTTGAATTGGATCGGTAGTGCCGGCCGCTGGCCGGCATCCGCGATACATCTGGAGGTTGCCGGCCAGCGGCCGGCACTACCACAGGCGCGTCAGGTCGACGCGCTGCGGATCGCCTCCGGCAGCGGTGCGCTCTTGCCGGTCTGGGTGTCCATCCAGACCACCACCACGTTGCCGTCCGAATAGAGCTTCGATTCGTCCTGCTGGTCGACGATGCGGTGGCCGATGGTCACGCTGCTGTTGCCCAGGCGCTCGACGAACAGCTCGACCAGGATGTCGTTGGGCCACACGATCGGCAGCCGGTAGTTGACGTTGGTCGCGGCCACCACGGGTGCGATGCGGTCGGTCATCGACACACCCTCCACGCCCAGCATCCAGCGCACGCGCGCTTCTTCCAGGTAGGAGATGTACTTGGCGTTGTTCACATGGCCCATGCTGTCCATGTCACGCCAGCGCACGCTGATCGGGATGCGGGCCAGGATCTTGTGTTCGCTGCTCATCAGGCGTCCTTTTTCTTCTTGCTGGCAGTGGCGGTCTTGCTGGTCTTGCCGGTGCTCTTGGCAGCCACGGCCTTCTTCGCCGGCTTCTCGGCCTTTTCAGGCTTCACCTTGCGCGGCGGGCGGGCGTCGGGCTTGTTGGCCACGGCGGCCGGCTGCTCCGGGCGCGCGTGGGTGGACGGCAGCATGCGCGCAAGGAACTGGCCGGTGTACGACTGCGGGCAGGCCGCCACGTCTTCCGGCGTGCCGGTGACCAGGATGGTGCCGCCGCGATGGCCGCCTTCCGGACCCAGATCAACGATCCAGTCGGCGGTCTTGATCACGTCCAGGTTGTGTTCGATCACCACCACCGTGTTGCCCTCGTCGCGCAGCTTGTGCAGCACGCCCAGCAACGCTTCGATGTCGTGGAAGTGCAGGCCGGTGGTCGGCTCGTCGAGGATGTACAGGGTGCGGCCGGTATCGCGGCGCGACAGTTCCTTGGACAGCTTCACGCGCTGCGCTTCACCACCGGACAGCGTGGTCGCGCTCTGGCCCAGCTTGATGTAGCTCAGGCCGACGTCGACCAGTGTTTCCAGCTTGCGCGCAATCGACGGCACCGGTTCGAACAGCTTCAGCGCATCCTCGACGGTCATTTCCAGCACGTCGTTGATGTTGAAGCCCTTGTACAGGATCTCCAGCGTCTCGCGGTTGTAGCGCTTGCCATGGCAGACGTCGCAGGGCACGTACACGTCCGGCAGGAAGTGCATCTCGACCTTGATCAGACCGTCACCCTGGCAGGCTTCGCAGCGGCCGCCGCGCACGTTGAAGCTGAAGCGGCCCGGCGAATAGCCGCGTGCACGCGCTTCGGGCACCTGTGCGAACAGTTCGCGCAGCGGCGTGAACAGGCCGGTGTAGGTGGCCGGGTTCGAGCGCGGGGTGCGGCCGATCGGCGACTGGTCGATGTCCACCACCTTGTCGAACAGGTCCAGGCCATCGATTTCCTTGTACGGAGCGATCGGGTGCGAGGCGCCGTTGATCTCGTTGGCGGCCAGCGAGAACAGGGTGTCGTTGATCAGGGTCGACTTGCCCGAGCCGGACACGCCGGTCACGCAGGTCAGCAGGCCCGACGGAATCGCCAGGTCCACGCCCTTCAGGTTGTTGCCGGTCGCCCCGCGCAGGTGCAGGGTCATCTTCGGGTTCGGCGTGTGCCGGCGCGCCGGAATCTCGATCGCGCGCTTGCCCGACAGATACTGGCCGGTCAGCGAACGCGGTGCCTCCAGGATGTCCTGCAGGGTGCCCTGGCCGACGATCTCGCCGCCGTGCACGCCCGCGCCCGGGCCGATGTCCAGAACGTAGTCGGCCAGCCGGATCGCATCCTCGTCATGTTCGACCACGATCACCGTATTGCCCAGGTCACGCAGGCGGGTGAGGGTGCCGAGCAGGCGTTCGTTGTCGCGCTGGTGCAGGCCGATCGACGGCTCGTCGAGCACGTACATCACACCGACCAGGCCGGCGCCGATCTGGCTGGCCAGGCGGATGCGCTGTGCCTCGCCACCGGACAGGGTGTCTGCCTTGCGCTCCAGGGTCAGGTAATCCAGGCCGACATCGACCAGGAAGCCGAGGCGTTCGCCGATCTCCTTGACGATCTTCGCGGCGATCTCGCCACGCCAGCCCGGCAGGCTCAGTTCACTGAAGAACTTCAGTGCCTCGTCGATCGGCAGCACCACCAGCTCCGGCAGCGGGCGATCGGCCACGAACACGTTGCGTGCTGCCTTGTTCAGGCGCGCGCCATTGCATTCCGGGCACGGCTGTTCGCTGATGTACTTGGACAGCTCCTCGCGCACCGCAGGCGACTCGGTTTCCTTGTAGCGGCGTTCGAGGTTGGGAATGATGCCCTCGAAGCGGTGCTTGCGCTGGGTGCGGCCGCCAGCTTCGGTGAAGTAGGTGAAGGTGATCGTTTCGTCGCCGCTGCCGTACAGCACGGCCTGCTGCACCTTGGCCGGCAGCGAGTTCCAGGCGGCGTCCACGTCGAACTTGTAGTGCTTGGCCAGCGAGGCGATCAGCTGGAAATAGTAGGCGTTGCGGCGGTCCCAGCCGCGCACCGCACCGGCGGCCAGCGACAGCTCCGGATGCACCACCACGCGCGAGGGATCGAAGAACTCGGCGATACCCAGGCCATCGCAGCCGGGGCAGGCGCCCATCGGTGCGTTGAACGAGAACAGGCGCGGCTCCAGTTCCGGCAGCGAGTAGTCGCACACCGGGCAGGAGTACTTGGAGGAGAACAGCGCCGGCGTGGCGTCGGCGGTGTCCAGGCTCTGCACCGAGGCCATGCCATCGCCCAGCTTCAGTGCGGTCTCGAAGCTCTCGGCCAGGCGCTGCTTGATGTCCTCGCGCGGGCGGAAGCGGTCGATCACCGCCTCGATGGTGTGCTTCTGGCGCAGCGCCAGCGGCGGCACCGCATCGATTTCATACAGCTCGCCGTCCACGCGCACACGCACGAAGCCCTGCGCACGCAGCTGGTCGAACACCTGTGCGTGTTCGCCCTTGCGGTCGCGGATGACCGGCGCCAGCAGCATGTAGCGCTGTTCCGGGTCCAGCGTCAGCACCTGGTCGACCATCTGGCTGACCGTCTGCGCTTCCAGCGGGTAGCCGTGGTCCGGGCAGCGCGGGGTGCCGACGCGGGCGTACAGCAGGCGCAGGTAGTCGTAGATCTCGGTGATGGTGCCGACCGTCGAACGCGGGTTGTGCGAGGTCGACTTCTGCTCGATCGAGATGGCCGGGGACAGGCCTTCGATGTGGTCCAGGTCCGGCTTTTCCATCACGCTCAGGAACTGGCGCGCATAGGCCGACAGCGACTCGACGTAGCGGCGCTGGCCTTCTGCATAGATGGTGTCGAACGCCAGCGAGGACTTGCCCGAACCGGACAGGCCGGTGATCACGATCAGCTTGTCGCGGGGCAGGTCGAGGTCGAGGTTCTTCAGATTGTGCGTCCGCGCGCCGCGGATGCGGATGAAATCCATCGCCATGGGGGATCCGGTTGTGGGGGCGTTGGCTGGGTGCCGGGCCAGCAGGGAACGGCAATCGGTCAGCCTACCGAGGTGACCAGATGGGGGCAATGGGCGACAATGCCAGCCCGATGTCTCACCTGATGAGACAGGCCGACAGGCAGGGGTCAGATCCCTTTTCACAACGTGAAAAGGGATCTGACCCCGTTCCGGCCGGGCCCCCGGGCCGTTCAGGGGTTGACTTGACCCGCGCCCGCTGATCTGCGTACAATCCCGCTCCTGTCCGCCCTCGATGGCGGCAGCTCAGACCACAATAACTACAGAGGAAGGCCTGGTCATGTACGCAGTACTGGTCACCGGCGGTAAGCAATACCGCGTGGCGCAGGGCGAAAAGCTCCGCATTGAAAAGCTCGAAGTCGAAGTCGGCAGCGAGATCAAGTTTGACAACATCCTGATGCTGGGTGACAGCGACGGCGTGAAGCTGGGCGATGCGCTGAAGGGCGCTGCCGTCACCGCCAAGGTCCTGTCCCAGGGTCGTGCTGACAAGGTCCGGATCATCAAGTTCCGTCGCCGCAAGCACCACATGAAGCGTCAGGGTCACCGTCAGTACTACACCGAAATCGAGATCACCGGCATCGCCGGCTAAGCATCAGGAGAAGCAGTCATGGCACATAAAAAGGGCGTAGGCTCCTCGCGCAACGGTCGCGACTCCAACCCGAAGTACCTGGGCGTCAAGATCTTCGGCGGCCAGGCCATCGAAGCCGGCAACATCATCGTGCGTCAGCGCGGCACCCAGTTCCACCCGGGTTCGGGCGTTGGCCTGGGCCGTGACCACACCCTGTTCGCCCTCGTGGACGGCAAGGTGGAGTTCTCGGTCAAGGGCGCCAAGAAGCGCCGCACCGTCAGCATCGTCTCGGCCGACGCCTGATCCAGGCATCGCCGGCACCCGTGCCTCGGCATGGGGGTGCTGCATGAAGAGCCCCGCTTCGGCGGGGCTTTTCGTTAGAGTGAAAGCAAGACCGGCCAGGCCGAGTTGCCGGCCAGCGGCTGGCATAACATTCAAGGCGACGGCTGGCAGGCCGCGCCCATCGCAGGCATCGAAACAATGAAACTGGTAGACGAAGCAGAAATCGAAGTGTTCGCCGGCAACGGCGGCAACGGCTGCATTGGCTTCCGTCGCGAGAAGTTCATTCCGCTCGGCGGCCCGGACGGCGGCGACGGCGGTGCGGGCGGCAGCGTGTACATCCGCGCCGACGAGAACCTGAACACCCTGGTCGACTTCCGCCATGACCGCATCTTCAAGGCGCAGCGCGGCGAGAACGGCATGGGCCGCCAGGCCTATGGCAAGGGCGGCGAAGACCTGACCATCACCGTGCCGGTCGGCACCGTGGTGATCAACGTCGCCACCGATGAAATCATCGGCGACCTGACCCAGCATGGTGATTGCCTGCTGGTGGCGCAGGGCGGTCGTGGTGGCCTCGGCAACATGCACTTCAAGAGCTCGACCAACCGCTCGCCGCGCCAGGCGCTGCCGGGCGAGCCGGGCGAAGAGCGCACGCTGAAGCTGGAGCTGAAGCTGCTGGCCGACGTCGGCCTGCTGGGCTTCCCCAACGCTGGCAAGAGCACCCTGATCCGTGCCGTTTCGGCGGCGACGCCGAAGGTGGCCGATTACCCGTTCACCACGCTGTACCCGAACCTGGGTGTGGTGAAGGTGGAGAACTACCGCAGCTTCGTGATTGCCGACATTCCCGGCCTGATCGAAGGCGCTGCCGACGGTGCCGGCCTGGGTGCGCAGTTCCTGCGCCACCTGCAGCGCACCCGCCTGCTGCTGCACCTGGTGGACATCTCGCCGATGGAGGGCGGGGTGGAAGGCATTTCCCCGGTCGAGCAGGTGCGCGCGATCGAGCGCGAACTGGAAAAGCATGATCCGGAGCTGCTGCAGAAGCCGCGCTGGCTGGTGCTGAACAAGGCCGACCTGATGTTCGAAGACGAAGCGAAGGCTGCGGCCGAACAGATCGTTGCCGAGCTGGGCTGGAAGGAGCCGTGGTTCCTGGTCTCCGCGCTGGGCCGCGAAGGTACTTTCCCGATCATGAGCCGGATCATGGCCTTCTTCGATCGCCAGAAGGAAGACGAGCTGGAAGCCCGCAACGCGCAGTAATGCTGTTGTGGTTCCATGCGAAAAACCCGGCTTCGGCCGGGTTTTTCATTTTCCGTTAGTGCCGGCCGCTGGCCGGCATTCCTCGGGGTTGCCGGCCAGCGGCCGGCACTACCGGATCGCGTGGATCGCAGGCAACAAAAAACCCGGCCGGGGCCGGGTTCTTGTCTGCTGCCCTACCCGAAGGGGCAGGGCGGCAACGCCGGATCAGGCGGCCTTGAGGGCCTTGATGCGGTCGTTCAGGCGGCTCTTGTGGCGAGCAGCCTTGTTCTTGTGGATCAGGCCACGCGCGCTGAAGCGATCCAGGATCGGCTGGGCAACGGCGAAGGCGGCTTCGGCGCCGGCGGCATCGTTGGCGTCCAGCGCCTTGATCACTTTCTTGACAGCGGTGCGCAGCATCGAGCGCTGAGCCACGTTGCGCGCGTTGCGCACGACGGTCTGCTTGGCGCGCTTCTTGGCGGACTTGATATTGGCCACGGTGGTGGTTTCCTGAAAAAATCGGTGTTATGGGAACAGCAAGCTAGCTAGTATGATGGCCCGAGAAATGCACGTCAAGTCGATTGTCAAGAGGGACGCTGAGTGAGTTCACCGAAGATGTTGCGAGGCCTGCTGTCGTTCAGCAGCATGACCATGGTCTCGCGGGTGCTCGGACTTGTCCGTGACCAGGTGATCACCACCACGTTCGGCACCAATGCGGTTACCGATGCGTTCTGGGTTGCCTTCAGGGTACCCAATTTCCTGCGCCGGTTGTTCGCCGAAGGCTCTTTCGCCACCGCTTTCGTGCCGGTGTTCACGGAAGTGAAGGAAACCCGCAGCCATGCCGAGCTGCGTGAACTGATGGCCCGCACCGCCGGCACCCTGGGTGGGGTGCTGATGCTGGTTACCGCGCTGGCGCTGATCTTCGCGCCGCAGCTGGCGGTCGCATTCTCGAGTGGTGCTGATACCGACCCGGTCAAGCAGACCCTGCTGGTCGACCTGTTCCGCCTGACCTTCCCGTTCCTGTTGTTCGTCTCGTTGACCGCGCTGGCCGGTGGCGCGCTGAACAGCTTCCAGCGTTTCGCGATGCCGGCGCTGACCCCGGTCATCCTCAACCTGTGCATGATCGCCGGTGCGCTATGGCTGGCGCCGCGGCTCGGTGGCACCCCGGAAAAACAGATCCTGGCGCTGGGCTGGGCGGTACTCGCCGCCGGCATCCTGCAGCTGCTGTTCCAGCTGCCCTCGCTGAAGGGCATCAACCTGCTGACCCTGCCGCGCTGGGGCTGGCGCCATCCGGGCGTGCGCAAGGTGATGACGCTGATGGTGCCGACCCTGTTCGGTTCCTCGGTGGCACAGATCAACCTGCTGCTGGACACCGTCATCGCCGCCAAGCTGACCGACGGCTCGCAGTCCTGGCTGTCGCTGGCCGATCGCTTCCTGGAGCTGCCGCTGGGCGTGTTTGGCGTGGCGCTGGGTACGGTGATCCTGCCGGCGCTGGCCCGTCATCATGTGAGCACCGACCGCGAGGGCTTCTCGCGCTCGCTGGACTGGGGCCTGCGGATGACCCTGCTGATCTCGGTGCCGGCCATGCTGGGCCTGCTGCTGCTGGCCGAGCCGCTGATCGCCACTCTGTTCCAGTACCGCCAGTTCACCGCCTTCGATACCCGCATGACCGCGCTGTCGGTGTACGGCCTGAGTTTCGGCCTGCCGGCGTTCGCCCTGCTGAAGGTGGTGCTGCCGGCGTTCTATGCCCGCCAGGACACCAAGACCCCGGTCCGTGCCGGTGTGGCCGCGCTGGTGGCCAACATGGTGTTCAACTTCGCCCTGCTGGCCGTGCTGTACCAGGTCATGGTGCCGGACGAGCTGAAGGCGCAGGGCGTGATGGCGGCCATCGGCAAGCAGCCGGGCCTGCACCTGGCGCTGGGCATCGCCAGCGCACTGTCCAGTTACCTGAACCTGGGCCTGCTCTGGTACTGGCTGGGCAAGACCGATGTCTACCAGCGCCGGCCGGGCTGGGGCGGCTATCTGGTGCGGCTGCTGCTGGCCTGTGCGGCCATGGTCGGCGTGCTGTTGGCCCTGCTGCATTGGGTTCCCGACTTCACCGTCATGGACAAATGGCACCGTATCGGTGGCCTGATGCTGCTGGTCGGCGGCGGTGGCGCGACCTATGCGGTGGCCATGCTGGCGATGGGCTTCCGCCCGCGCGACCTGCGTGGGCATTGATCGCGGCCCGTGGCGGCTATACTTCAGGGTTACACCATTGAAGCAGCGGCCCCGGTCGGGCCGGAACGAGAGTTGATGAGCAGGCTGTTCAGAAGCGTCGAGGGCGGGGAGCTGTTCCCCAACGGAAGCGTGGTCTGTATCGGTGCATTCGACGGCCTCCACCTGGGCCATCGTGCGCTGGTCCGCCACGCGGTTGCCCGCGCGCGCGCCTTGGGCGTGGCCGCGGTGGCCGTGGCGTTCGAGCCGCTGCCGCGTGAATTCTTCGCCCAGGGCACGCCGCCGCCGCGGCTGACCCTGGCGCGCAGCAAGGTCGAGATCCTGCGCGAGCTGGGTGTCGATGCGATCGGTCTGCTGCGTTTCGATGCGGCGATGGCGGCGATGCCGGCCGAGACCTTCGTGCGCCAGCTGCTGGTCAATCGCCTGAGTGCGCGTGAGGTCTGGATCGGGCCGGAGTTCTGTTTCGGCAACCGCCGTCGCGGCGACCTGGCCCTGTTGCAGCAGCTCGGTGCCGAGCTCGGCTTCAGCGCCGGCGAGATCGAAGCGGTCGACCTGCATGGCGAGCGCATTTCCAGTACCCGCATCCGCCAGTTGCTGCAGGACGGCGACTTCGCCCGTGCCGGCGACCTGCTCGGGCGTCCGTACGCGATCAGCGGGCGGGTGGTGCGCGGCCGCCAGCTTGGTCGTACGCTGGGCTTCCCCACTGCCAACCTGCGGTTCCCGAAGACGCCGGCGCTGTCGGGCATCTACGCAACCTGGGTGCACGGCGTGTTCGACCAGCCGTGGCCGTCGGTGTCCAGCTTCGGCACGCGGCCGACCGTGGACGGCGTGGAGCCGTTGCTGGAAGCCCATCTGTTCGATTTCCAGGGCGACCTGTACGGGCGCCACATCGACGTGGAGTTCGTCGCCAAGCTGCGCGACGAAGAGAAATTCAATGATCTGGCGGCACTGACCGACCAGATGCACCGCGATGCCGAACAGGCGCGCGCCATCCTTTCCGAACATAGATTGCGAGCCACTGCGTGAGCCAGGACTACAAGACCACCCTGAACCTGCCAGCCACCGAATTCCCGATGCGCGGCGACCTGCCCAAGCGCGAGCCGGGCATTCTGGCGCGGTGGGAAGAACAGGGGCTCTACCAGCAGCTGCGCGACAACGCCGCCGGCCGCCCGCTGTTCGTGCTGCACGACGGCCCGCCGTACGCCAACGGCCGCATCCATCTCGGCCACGCGGTCAACAAGATCCTGAAGGACATCATCGTCAAGTCGCGCTACCTGGCTGGCTTCGACGCGCCCTACGTGCCGGGCTGGGACTGCCACGGCCTGCCGATCGAGATCGCGGTCGAGAAGAAGTGGGGCAAGGTCGGCACCAAGCTCGACGCCGTCGAATTCCGCCAGAAGTGCCGCGAGTTCGCCGAAGAGCAGATCAACATCCAGCGCGTGGACTTCAAGCGCCTGGGCGTGACCGGTGACTGGGACAACCCGTACAAGACCCTGAGCTTCGACTTCGAAGCCAACGAAATCCGTGCGCTGGCCAAGGTCGTGGCCAACGGCCACCTGGTGCGTGGCGCCAAGCCGGTGTACTGGTGCTTCGACTGTGGCTCGGCGCTGGCCGAGGCCGAGATCGAATACCAGGAAAAGGAATCGCCGGCGATCGACGTGGCCTACGCCGCGCGCGATGCGCAGGCCATCGGCCAGGCGTTCGGCGTGAGCGTGCCGGCTGACGTGGAAGTGGCCGTGCCGATCTGGACCACCACCCCGTGGACGCTGCCGGCTTCGCTGGCGGTGTCGCTGGGCGCGGAGATCAACTACGTGCTGGCCGAAGGCCCGGCGCACAACGGCAAGCGCCGTTGGCTGGTGCTGGCCGCGGCCCTGGCCGAGCGCGCGCTGCAGCGCTATGGCGTCGAAAACGTGGTGCTGCACGGTGAAACCACCGGTGCCGCGCTGGAGAACCAGCTGCTGGCGCACCCGTTCTACCCGGAGCGCGAGATCCTGGTGCTCAACGGCGAGCACGTCTCCGACGAGGACGGTACCGGTGCGGTGCACACCGCCCCCGGCCACGGCCAGGAAGACTTCGTGGTCAGCCAGAAGTACGGCCTGCTGGACAAGTACAACGCCGGCCAGGTGACCCCGATCGACGGCCGTGGCGTGTACCTGGAATCGACCCCGCCGGCCGGTGACGTGGTGCTGGCTGGCCAGCACCTGTGGAAGGCGCAGGAGGCCATCGTCGGCGTGCTGCGCGACAACGGTTCGCTGCTGGCCTTCCACCCGATCCGCCACAGCTACCCGCACTGCTGGCGCCACAAGACGCCGGTGGTGTTCCGCGCCACCCCGCAGTGGTTCATCTCGATGGACAAGGCCAACCTGCGCAACGATGCGCTGGCCGCCATCGATACCGTCGGCTGGTTCCCGACCTGGGGCAAGGCGCGCATCCAGAGCATGGTCGACGGTCGTCCGGACTGGACCATCTCGCGCCAGCGCACCTGGGGCGTGCCGATCGCACTGTTCACCCATCGCCAGACCGGCGAGATCCACCCGCGTTCGGTGGAGCTGATGCAGCAAGTCGCCGACCGCGTCGAAGCCGAGGGCATCGACGTGTGGTATTCGCTGGATGCCGCCGAACTGCTGGGCGCCGAAGCGGCCGACTACGAGAAGGTCACCGACATCCTCGACGTCTGGTTCGACTCGGGCGTGACCCATGAAGGCGTGCTTGCGGCGCGTGGCTTCGGCAAGCCGGCCGACCTGTACCTGGAAGGTTCCGACCAGCACCGCGGCTGGTTCCAGTCCTCGCTGCTGACCGGCGTGGCGATCGACAAGCGCGCGCCGTACAAGCAGTGCCTGACCCACGGCTTCACCGTGGACGAGCACGGCCGCAAGATGTCCAAGTCGCTGGGCAACGGCATCGAGCCGCAGGACATCATGAACAAGCTGGGCGCGGACATCCTGCGCCTGTGGATCGCCTCGGCCGACTACAGCAACGAGATGTCGCTGTCGCAGGAGATCCTCAAGCGCAACGCCGACGCCTACCGTCGCCTGCGCAACACCGCACGCTTCCTGCTCGGCAATCTGGACGGTTTCGATCCGGCCCAGCACCTGCAGCCGCTCGACCAGATGGTCGCGCTGGACCGCTGGATCGTGCATCGCGCGTGGGAGCTGCAGGAGAAGATCAAGGCGGCCTACGACGGCTACAACATGGCCGAGATCGTGCAGCTGCTGCTGAACTTCTGCAGCGTGGACCTGGGCTCGCTGTACCTGGACGTGACCAAGGACCGCCTGTACACGATGCCGACCGATTCGCACGGTCGCCGTTCGGCACAGAGCGCGATGTACCACATCGCCGAAGCGTTCACCCGCTGGGTGGCGCCGATCCTGACCTTCACCGCTGACGAGCTGTGGGGCTATCTGCCGGGCGAGCATGCCGGCCATGTGCTGTTCACCACCTGGTACGACGGCCTGGCGCCGCTGCCGGCCGATGCCCAGCTCAACGCCGCCGACTTCGACCAGCTGCTGGCCGTGCGCGAGCAGGTGGCCAAGGTGCTCGAGCCGATGCGTGCCAACGGCGCGATCGGTGCCGCGCTGGAAGCGGAAATCACCATCGCCGCCAGCGAAGAGCAGGCCGCGAAGTGGCAGCCGCTGGCCGATGAACTGCGTTTCCTGTTCATCAGTGGCGACGTGCAGGTGCGCCCGGCGACCACCGACGAGGTGTTCGTCAGCGCCCAGCCGACCACCAAGGCCAAGTGCGTGCGCTGCTGGCACCACCGCGCCGACGTTGGCAGCAACGCCGACCACCCGGAACTGTGCGGTCGCTGCGTGAGCAACATCACCGGCGCCGGTGAAGTGCGGAGCTGGTTCTGATGGCCGCGCCCCGTCCGCATCCGAACGCCCTGGTCTGGCTGCTGCTGTCGGCCGCCATCATCGGCCTGGACCAGTGGTCCAAGGCCTGGGTGTTGTCGAGCCTGCCGGAGTTCCAGCCGGTGGTGGTCATCGACGGCTTCTGGAACTGGTACCGCACCTACAACACCGGTGCCGCGTTCAGTTTCCTGAGCGACGCCGGTGGCTGGCAGAAACACTTCTTCACCGTGTTGGCGATCGTCATCAGCGGCCTGATGGCCTGGTGGCTGCGTAGCACTGCCCGCGGCAACTGGAAGGCCGCGGTGCCGTACGCGCTGATCATCGGCGGCGCCATCGGCAACGTGATCGACCGCCAGGTGCATGGCCATGTGGTCGACTTCATCCAGTGGTACGTGGGCAGCTACACCTGGCCCTCGTTCAACATCGCCGATTCGGCCATCGTGGTGGGTGCCATCGGCATCGCCCTGTTTGGCCTGTTCGACGGCAAGTCCGCCAAAAAGGCGGATAATGCCAATCCGAAACCGTAAGCCGGCCGCTGCCGGGAGACTGAACTGATGGATGTGCTGCTCGCCAACCCGCGTGGATTCTGTGCCGGCGTCGATCGTGCGATCGAGATCGTCAAGCGCGCGATCGAAACGCTGGGCGCGCCCATCTACGTCCGCCATGAAGTGGTGCACAACCGCTTCGTGGTCGACGACCTGAAGCAGCGCGGTGCGATCTTCGTCGAGGAACTCGATGAAGTGCCGGACAACAACACGGTCATTTTCAGCGCGCATGGCGTGTCCCAGGCCGTGCGCCAGGAGGCCGAGCGTCGTGGCCTGAAGGTGTTCGACGCCACCTGTCCGCTGGTGACCAAGGTCCACTTCGAAGTCGCCCGCCACTGCCGTGCCGGCCGTGACGTGGTGCTGATCGGCCACGCCGGTCACCCGGAAGTGGAGGGCACCATGGGCCAGTGGAACCGCGAAGCCGGCACCGGCCAGATCTATCTGGTCGAGGATGTCGAGCAGGTTGCCACGCTGCACATCAACCAGCCGGAAAACTTCGCCTATACCACCCAGACCACGCTGTCGGTGGACGATACGCGCGGCATCATCGATGCATTGCGTGAGCGCTTCCCGGCGATGCAGGGCCCGAAGAACGACGACATCTGCTACGCCACGCAGAACCGCCAGGACGCCGTGCGCGATCTGGCCAAACGCTGCGACCTGGTGCTGGTGGTCGGCTCGCCGAACAGTTCCAATTCCAACCGCTTGAGCGAGCTGGCCCGTCGTGAGGGCGTGGAGTCGTACCTGATCGACGGCGCGCACGAGATCGACCCGGCGTGGGTGGCAGGCAAGCAGCATATCGGCGTGACCGCAGGTGCCTCGGCGCCGCAGGTGCTGGTCGATGGCGTGCTGGCGCGCCTGGCCGAGCTGGGCGCCAGCGGCGTGGGCGAGCTGGACGGCGAACCGGAATCGATGGTGTTCGCGCTGCCGAAGGAACTGCGCCTGCGCCTGGTCGACTGACCGGGAAGCGCCTCATCCACGCATGGCGTGGATCTACTGAAACTGCTCTGGTGGCTGCAAACCAGCACAAGGTGGCTGCAAACCAGCACAAGGTGGGTGCGAACCAGCACAAGGTGGGTGCGAACCTTGGTTCGCACGCTTCTGGGCATGCACGGATGGGCGCGCGCCCATGACCTTTGGCCATGGGGCGGGGCACTTTACAGGCCTAGCATCGGAAGATTCTCCGTTGTTGGAAGCTGTCCGATGAAGACCCGAGCCTTGGCGATGTCGTTGCTGTTCGCGCTGGCCGCCACGCCTGCGCTGGCGCAGACCTCGCCCCCGGCGAACGCAGCGGCCCCCGGCTTGCTGCGCATCGATGTGGACGCGCGTGACCTGGCCCGGCGCATCTTCAAGGTGACTGCCACGGTGCCGGCCAAGCCCGGCCCGATGACCCTGCTGTACCCGCAGTGGATTCCCGGCAACCATTCGCCGACCGGCCCGATCGACAAGCTGGCCGGGCTGCGCGTGACTGCCAACGGCAAGCCGCTGGCCTGGCAGCGTGACCAGTTCAACGTCTATGCGTTCAAGGTGAACGTGCCCGAGGGCGTGAGCGAGATCGTCGCCCACTTCGATTTCCTGTCCTCGCAGGGCGGCAGCCAGGGCCGGGTGGTGATGACCCCGGAAATGCTCAACCTGCAGTGGAACGCCAACTCGCTGTATCCGGCCGGTGTCGATGCGCGCCAGCTGCAGGCGCAGGCCAGCGTGACCCTGCCCAGGGGCTGGTCGTTCGCCACCGCGCTGGAGACCGCGCGTCGCGACGGTGACACCGTGGTGTTCAAGCCGATTTCGTATGACCATCTGGTTGATTCGCCCTTGTTCGCCGGCGAGCACTACCAGCGCATCGATCTCGATCCGGGCGCAAAGGTGCCGGTGCATCTCAATGTGTTTGCAGACGAAGCCAAGTCGCTGAAGCCGAGTGACGAGCAGATCACGATGCACCGCGCGCTGGTGCAGCAGGCCGACAAGCTCTATGGCGCGCGCCATTACAACCACTATGAGTTCCTGCTGGCGTTGACCGACCGCCTCGGCGGCATCGGCCTGGAGCATCACCGCTCCAGCGAGAACAGTGCCGATCCAGGCTACTTCACAGAGTGGGACAGCAACGCGTGGATGCGCGACCTGCTGCCACATGAGTACACCCATTCGTGGAACGGGAAGTACCGTCGCGGCGCCGATCTGGCCACCGCCAACTTCAACGTGCCGATGGGCGACAGCCTGCTGTGGGTGTACGAGGGCCAGACCCAGTTCTGGGGCCAGGTGCTGGCGGCGCGGTCGGGCCTGTGGTCGACCACACAGGCGCGCGACATGCTGGCCAACGTGGCCGCGACCTATGACCGTGGTCGCCCGGGCCTGGCCTGGCGGCCGCTGCAGGACACCACCAACGACCCGACCATCGCCCAGCGCCGCACGTTGCCTTACCGCAACTACCAGATGAGCGAGGACTACTACTCCGGCGGCCAGATGCTGTGGCTGGAAGTGGAGGGCAAGCTGCGCGAGCTGAGTGGCAACCGTCGCAGTCTGGACGACTTCGCGCGTGCGTTCTTCGGCGTCGGCAATGGCGACTGGGACGTCAATCCGTACACCTTTGATGACGTGGTCGCGACCTTGAACGGTATCGCGCCGTACGACTGGGCGACGTTCCTGCGCGGGCGCCTGGATGGCCATGGTTCGTTGACCGGTGGCCTGGAACTGGCGGGCTGGAAGCTGGTTTACCGCGATACCCCGAACGACGCCTACAAGGCGCAGGAAAAGCGCGCCAAGGCAGCGTTGCTGGCGTACTCACTGGGTGCGACCGTGCTCGACAGCGGCACGGTCGGTGACGTGATCTGGGACAGTCCGGCGTTCAACGCCGGTCTTGCACCGGGCATGAAGGTGATCGCGGTTGGCGGGCGCGAATACAGCAGCCAGCGGCTGAAGGATGCGGTGGCGGCAGCGGCGAAGGACAAGGCGCCGATCGTATTGCTGGTGAAGCAGTTCGACCGCATCGAAACGATGAGCATCGCCTACCACGGTGGCCTGCAGTACCCGGTGCTGGAGCGCATCGCCGGCAAGCCTGACCGCCTGGCGGACCTGTGGAAGGCGCGATGAAACCGCGTGCCCGCGATGGCGTGATCCTGCTGATGGCGGTCCTCGCCATCGTGGGCGCATTCCTGCACGGCGATGGGCGTTGGCTGCACTGGCTGGCCAAGCCGGCCACCACGCTGCTGATCGCTGCCATCGTCTGGCGCGTGCATGATCCGGTGCAGCCGTTCTACCGTCGCGCGGTGCTGGCCGGCATGCTGCTGTCGTGCGTGGGTGACATCGCGCTGATGTTGCCAATGGATGCGTTCGTACCGGGGCTGGTCGCATTCCTGCTGGCGCATGTCTGCTACATCATCGCCTTCCGCGGAGGCCTGCGTGCCGGGCGTGGGCTGGTCGGCGCCAGCGTCCTGCTCGGTGCGTTTGCCGTGCTCAACGTGCTGGGCCTGTGGCCACACCTGCCCGCACCGATGCGTATTCCGGTGCTGGCGTACGTGGTGGTGCTGGCATCGATGGCGGTGCTGGCCCTGGCACGGCAGTGGCGCCGCCCGCAGCCTGACGCCATGGAGGCCGCCAGTGCCCGTTGGGCCGCTGCCGGTGCCGTGCTGTTCGTCGCCAGCGATTCACTGTTGGCCTGGGACCGCTTCGCCGGTGGCCTGCCGCTGGCCAGCCTGCTGGTGCTGTCCACGTACTACGCCGCGCAGTACGCCATCGCGCGCTCGGTGAAATAGAAAAAGGGGACGGAGGGGATTAAGTCGCAAACCGCACCAAGGCACATACGACTTAATCCCCTCCGTCCCCTTTTTTGTGTGGCCTACCGGCGGCTCACGCCGCGCAGGGCGCCCTGCGCATCGAACTGCAGGCGCACGGATTCGCGGTCACCGGCGACTTCGTCCGGCAGCCATACCAGCTTGCCGGCTTTGCGCACGATCACGTAGACGTGGCCGACTTCAGATGCGGGGTTCTGCAGCGCATTGCGCTGTTCCTGCAGCGCCTGCGCCACGCGCGGCACAGCCTCGAAATCGATGCTGGCCAGGGATGTGCTGCTGCGCTGCAGGCTGATGGTCGGCGCAAACTGCTGCGGGTTCACCGGATTGCCCTTGCGCCATTGGCCACGTTCAAAGTGATAGCTGTCGACGTGGCCCGGCTGTTGCGGATCGACCAGATCGAGGTTGATGCGGCCATCGTCGTAGAAGTGGATGCTGTGGAAGACCGTCAGCCGCTGGCCGGCCAGCGCTGGCATCTGCTCCAGTGCCTGACGGGCAGCCAGCAGGTAGTCCGCATCGAACAGACGGTTGTTGCGCTCGGGCGCTCCAGCGGTGCCCGCGGCGGGGAAGGGCGCTGGGGACGGCACAAGCGATGCGGATTGCTCGCGCGGCGACTGGGACGAGACGGAGGCAGGCAACCGGTCCGGCTGTACCGAATGCCCCAGCGTTTCGCTGATGGTCTGCAGGGCGCCTCCGGCAACGGCCACGCCCGCCAGAACCAGCAGCAGTACCAGGAACACGGTGCGGGTTGAGGGCGGCTGTTTCATACTCCCTCCAGGCGCACGTTGCTGCGGTCATCCGGGTCGTACAGCAGCGTCACATGCTCGCGCGGGATGTTGGCCAGTTCAATCAGCGGGATGAAGCGGCGCACGCGGGCCTGCTGCATGTTGCCTTCGCGATCGATGTATTCCAGCTGGAACTCCACCTGTGGCTGTTCGTTGAGGTAGGTGCCGGTCTGACGCACCTTCAACACCCTGGCCTCCACGCCGATGCCGCGATACTTCAGTGCATCGCCGCGGGCATCGGCGTGCAGCAGGCGGCCGAGCAGGCGCAGGCCCAGCGCATAGCCACACAGCACCAGCGGGCACACCAGCAGCGGGTGACCGAACGACAGGAAGGTCCAGCCCAGCCCCTCGCTCTGCAGCTGGTAGGCCCACACATAGGCAGCGGCAACGATGGCGATGCCGAGTGCTGCACCGATGCCGCGCCGCCACAGGCTGGCGACATTCAGTTCGGGCTGGGCACCGTCCAGCACGATGTTGGGGAATGCCCCGGGTGTCCGCCCCAGGCGTGCATCAATGTGCCTGCCGGCCTCGAAGCGATGCAGCTGGGGTTTGCTGTCGACCACCAGCATCTGTTCGCGGACCGGCGTACCGGACAGGTTCTTGAAGGACAACTGCAGTTTCCATTGCGCGAACCCACGCACCTGCACGCCGGTCTGTTCGGCCTGTTCGATCAGCGCACTGCGCGGTTCACCGTCGGCCAGGATCGACTGCACCCGGTGCAGTGCGCGTGGCGGCCCCAGCAACAGGTAGTGCAGGAAGGCGAACAGCAGCGTCAGCCACAGGACCATCGACAGTGCGAGCAGCAACAGTGCCAGCCACGGTGCGCTGCGGTCGACCAGCGCCACCGGCCACGAAGTGCCGAAATAGAGAATGCAGGGAAAAGGCAACGCGAAGAACAGCAGGAACGCGCCCCAGAACCAGAGATAGGCTTTCATGGGGGAAGTGGACCGCGGTGGAACAGGGCGCGTAGATTACTACGCTTCAGCGGAACTGCAGGGTAAGCAGGTAGTAGCGGCCGAGCGGATCGTCCAGCCCGGGCATCTGCCCGCCGTTGCCGACCAGATAGTTCACCGGTTGCGTGTCCAGCACGTTGTGCACGTCCAGCGCTGCAACGATGCGCGGCCCCAGCCGGCGTGCGAGGTGCAGGTTCCAGCGCAGCTGCCGTGGGTTCATGCAGTGGTTCCTGTCGACCTGCTTCTGCGGGCACTCCGCCCCCGGCAGCCAGGCACGCGTGCGCCCGATCTGGTTGCCGCGCAGCGCGATGTCCCAGTTGCTGTTCTGCCATTGCACGTTCAACACCGCAGCCAGCTCGGGTGTCACATGGCCACGCAGGTCCACGGCGGCCTCATGGTCACGGCGGCGAAGCAGTTCCTGCTGCTTCAGCGCATCGAGCGAAAACAACCATTGGCCGTTGCTGCCGCTGTCGATGCGGTACTCGCCACGCAGCACCCAGTTGCGGGAGGTGGTGCGGCCGATGTTGTCGAACGACAGGCGCAGGCTGCCCAGGTGGCCGTCTTCATCCAGTTCCCACGTGCTGCGGTTCCACACCGCATCGCTCGGCTGCAGGGCGAGGATCTCGTTGCGCAGTTCCACGATGTTGTGGGTCAGCGACAGCGAGAACGTGTCGTCGGGCGTCCACGTGGCTGCCAGCGAATGGCTGCGTGATCGTTCGGCCTTCAGTGCATCGTTCTCAACCACGTTGGCCGTGACGCTGCAGCCGCCACCACGCGTGGCGATCGCACATTCCGGAAGGGCACTGGACACCGGAAGCGTGATCGAGCCGAAGTAGCCGGGCGGCCGCCGTTGCTCGAACAGGCTCGGTGCACGATAGCCGCGCCCGCTGGCCAGCAGGAACGACCAGTGCGGCGTAGGGCTCCAGCGCAGCCCGGCACGAGGCGAGAACGCCATGAAGCCGCCGTCGCGGTCCCAGCGTGCAGCCAGGTCCGCGCGCAGCGTGGGGGCCAGCGGCAGGCCCAGCTCGGCGTAGACGCCACTGCTTTGTCGCGACAGGCGGCGTCGCTGCTGTGGCAGGCCCAGCGCAAGGTCGCCCTGGCTCAGCAGTGCGTCCGGGCGCGAGGTCCAGCGTTCATGGCGCAGGTCGATGCCGGTGGCCAGCTGCGCATTGCCGCCGGGCATTGCCATCAGCTCACGCTGCACGCCCCACCAGCCCTGCCATTGTGCGGTGCTGCCGCGGTTGCGGATGGACGGAAACAGCGTGTCCGCCTCGGCCGCCGGCGGCGCGTCGAAACCGGGAGTGAACCTGCGCGCCTGCGTTGCTTCAAGCAGGCGTGTCGTGCGCACGGTGCCTGCAGTGGACAAGGTCACGTCGCTGCGCTGCGCGCTGATGCCCGCCTCCCAGCTGCGCCGGCCCTGGTCGCGGCCGATGCCGAAGGTAAGGTCGGCATCGGTGGCGCGGACGCTGGGGCGCACGTTGCCGGCCTCACGCAGCACACTGTTGAAGGTGATTCCGCGCGAGACCACCGCAACGGCGGTCGGGCCCAGATCGAAGCGCTGGCGGTTGTGACTGGCCCGCGCCTCGACATAGGCATAGCGTCCCTCACCACGTTCATGCCGGTAGTGCAGGAAGGCCGACGCGGTATCCGAGGCGGGCTGCAGCGACCGCGGCCGCGCGCTGTCAAACCAGCAGCCATCCTCGCGCCGCTTCAGGGGCGGCTCGCAGCGCCGGGCGGGCACGTACCAGTTGCCGAAGATCGCGCCGATCGGATACAGCGAGGTTTCCGCGTGCCAGTCACGCTGGTCACCGGCGACATGTTCGACACGGTGCAGATCGAGTCCGGCAAACCAGCGGTCCCCGTTGCCACGCGCGCCGCCCGTGGCGGCCTGCAGGCGGTACTGGCCCGCATCGCCGCGGCTGCTCAGGCCGGTCTGCAGCATGGCTTCGGGCCCATCGGCCTGGTCACGCAGGATGATGTTGACCACGCCGGACATGGCGTCGGCCCCATAGATGGCCGAGGCACCACCGCGTACCAGTTCGATGCGGTCGACGAAGCTCAGCGGAATGCCGCCGAGGTCGGTGAGCCCACCCTGTTCCAGCGACACCATCGGATAGCGCGGCAGGCGCCGGCCGTTGACCAGGAACAGCGTCGCCCGCGGGCCCATGCCGTCGAGGCTGGTGGTGGCCGCTGCGCCCACCGGCAGGTACTGCGAATCGCCGCCGCGCGAGGTGCTCATGGCCGGATGGCCGTTCATGCCGGGCAGGTGCCGCAGCAGGTCGAACAGATTGCCGTAGCCGCTGCGCAGGATATCGTCGCGATCGATGGTGGTGACCGGCAGTGTGGTCTGCACCGAAGAGCGCGGCAGCCGGCTGCCGGTGACATGGATGGGCGCCAGTTCCACCTGGTGTGGCGTGTCGGCGGACTTGGGAGCCGGGCGCGGCAGGCGCGGGGCTGCGACCGCTTTCGGCGGCGTGGCAGGGGGCTCGGGATGGACGCGCCGCACGACAAAGGCACCGGATGAAGTGCGCAGGATGTTCACCGGCAGGCCGGCGACCAGCTGCTTCAGGGAGGCGCCGGTATCGCGTTGGCCACGGCTGCCGCCGGTGCGCAGATCATCCAGTTCACGTGCGTCGAACAGCAGGGCGGTGCCACTCTGCCGGGCCCATTGCTGCAGTGCCGGCACCAGTGGGCCGGCGCCCACGTCGATCTCCAGCGTGCCGGCGGGCTCGCCGGCATCGGCCATCGGTAGTGCGGCAACACCCAGTGCAAGGCATAGCAGGACGCGGAGCAGCCCCCACTGCAGCGCACCCGGACCTGCCTTCACTGCCGGTCTCCTCAGTAGGTGCGGCGCAGTTCCAGCGCGCCATCCGGACGCGTCTGGCCAGCCACGGACCAACCCAGTTCCAGCGCCGACAGCAGCTCCTGTGCATCACCGGCGCGGAAGGTGCCGCTTACAGCCAGGTCGGTGATCTCCGGATCGACGATCACCAGTGGCGTGCGGCCATAACGGTTCATGCGCTCGACCACGATCGACAGTGGCGTGGCATCGAACACCAGTTGCCCACGCAGCCAGCCTTCAGCGGCTGCGTTGGACGAGAGGGCAGGGCCCGGCTGGATACGGCCGGAGGGCAATACCTGCAGCTGTTGGCCGGGTGCCAGCGTGTGCTGCGCTGCGCCGTTGCTGACTTCCACGGCACCTTCCAGCAGTGCGACCTCGACCAGGCCGTCGCGCAGGCGTTCCACCTGGAAGGTCGTGCCGATGTCGCGGATCGTACTGCCGCCGGCGTGCAGCTGTAGCGCCTTGTTCGACGGAGCGACCTGCAGTTGCAGCCGACCCCGCTCCAGCACCAGATCACGATGACGCCAGCCGAAGCGGGCGCGGAGGGTGGTGCCGGCATCCAGCATGGCGACGCTGCCATCGGCCAGCGTCTGCTGCTGTGCCTGGTGCGAATCATTGGCGTAGACCTGTGGCGTCGGGTTGCCGTCGACGGCAACCATCCAGCCGATGCCGATCGCCATGCAGACACCGGCGGCAGCGGCCACGCCCGGCAACCAGCGCCGGCGCGGCGGACGCGCCGCCCGTGCCGCGGCGGTGCGCAGCCAGGGGTCAGCCGCAAGCTCCGCACCCTGCTGGAACAGGGTTTCGGCCTGCACCCAGGCTTTGACGTGGGCCGGATCTTCGGCCAGCCAGTCCTCGAACGTTTCGCGTTCGGCCGATGTGCAGTCCGGGGCTTCCAGGCGGGCTACCCAGGCGCTGGCGCGTTCAAACAGCTGTGCATCATCCCTGTGCGGGGTGCCACTCATTGGCCGTCCCTGTCGTTGTGCAGCGGATCCGATCCCAACTCCTGACGCAGGCCCTGCAGGGCCCGGGCGATATGTTTTTCCACGGTCTTGGCAGTAATTCCACAATGCCGCGCGATCTGCGTGTAGCTCATGCCGGTGATGCGGTTGAGCAGATAGACCTCGCGTGCGCGTTCGGGCAGCTTGAACAGGGCCTGCCGCAGCAGGGACAGCATCTGCCCTGACTCGGCCTGGCGCAATGGATCGGGCGAGGAACTGGACGGTTCGTCGCTGCCATCGTGTTCGGCCAGCGGCAGATGCGGCCGCGACTGCGGCGAGCGGCCGCGGTCTGCCAGGCGGTTGCGGGCGATACGATACAGCAGCAGGCGCAGTTCGTCCGGGCCCTGTGCGCGATAGCGGATCAGCCGCTCCATGCAGTCCTGCGCGATATCCTCCGCATCCTCAGGCCCGACCCCCCGCGTGCGCAGGAACGCGCACAGCGGTGCGCGCTCTTCGCGTACGAACGCGATGAAGGCATCCGCAGGTGCGGGCGGCTCCGGCGCGCGATGGATCAGGGGAGACGGGGTGGACAGGGCTGGCCTCGACTGTCGGTGGCGAATGCGTCATCGAGTTTTACGCGACGATGACCGGATGGGGAAGAGTGTGTATCGATCGAATCCTCATTGTGAATGTATTCATTTTTCAGGATCCGTTCCACTGGGGGAGATCGCCCCGCTGCGGCGTTGATCGTTCTACCCGCGTGTTGCGGGTGGAGAGAGAACGCATGAAGTATTCGAAGTTGAGCCTGGCCCTGGCCGGGCTGATGGGCGTTGCCGCCATATCCGTGGTGGATGACGTCATGGCAATGAGTTATCACGTGCAGGACGATCGCGTCTTCCTCAGCGGCGGCGTCACCGTCGCCGATGTGGTGGCGCTGCCCGCACTGCTGGCCAAGGCGCAGGCTGAAGGCCGTCCGATCCGCGAAGTCGTGCTGCGAACGTCCAACGGTGGCGCGCTGATTGCCGGCGAGTGGCTGCAGGCGGTGATCCGTACCCAGGGCCTGGACACCATCGTGTCCGGCCACTGCATTTCGTCCTGCTCGATCATGCAGTCCGGTGGCGTCAACCGTTACCTCGGCGGCGATCTGCCGATGGTCGACTCGGTGCAGATCCATGCCGCCAGCAGTGGTGGCAGGATCACCTATGCGCCGTCGCCGCGCATGACCCAGATCTACACAGGCAACTACGGCGGTGGCATGGATGCGGGCCTGTTGCACAAGGCCATGTATGAAGTGGTGCAGCCCAATGGCCTGCTGGTATTCCGCGACCCGGCGCGTACCACGGGTACGTCGGTTACCTTCGATCCGGATGGCAGTGGGAGCAAGCTGGAGTCATTCCCGGGCCAGGACATCCGCAGCAACAGCATCATCAACACGGCGGGCTATCGCGATCCGGGCGACACCCTTCGTGTCACCAGCAACGTCAGCGGCGACATCAACCCGGGCTACCTTCGTACCGCGCGCCAGCTGCAGGCCTTTGTCGACGACGATTTCGCGCGCTGGAACACCGACTGGGCCAGCACCTACATCAACTATGCGGTGAGCCTGTACAACTTCTCCACGCGGGGGGCGAACGGTATCGGCGCGCAGTCGTTGCAGCAGCTGCTCGCCGACCCCGACCTCCAGGATGAACTGCGCGGCCAGCTGCGGCTGGCCGATCTGGATGCCTCGACCCTGGCCAACTCCGCCGGCGTGATCCGTGTCAGCAATGGCGCCACCTGGCGCACCGCTGAAACCACCGGCGCCGATTTCATTCTGGTGGACAACGGCACCATCGCACTGGAGGGTGGTGCGCTGCGCACCCCCGAGCTGCGGGTGATGCCGGGCAGCATCGTGGTTGGCCACGGTGATATCGCATCGGTCGGCACCGACAGCGATGCGCTGCTGGATGGCACCGGCCCGTCCTACCGCGAAGATGGCTTCAACCGCCTGCGCGTGTTCGGCACGCTGATGCCGCGCGGTGGGGATCTGGTGACCCACGGCTACGTCAACATCATGCCCGGCGGCCAGGTGTTGTTCGATGTTACCGAAGCCGGTGGTACCGGCAGTGGCCGCCTGCGCGTCGGCAGCTTCTACGACGGCGGCACCGAGGAGGGCGCGCTGGTGATCGCGCAGGGCGCACACCTTGCGTTGAATGTGGCCCAGGGCTTCTATGCCGGTGCCTACCGCCGCGATCTGGTGGAAGGGCCGATCTACCAGGGGGGCTTCCAGGATGTCGTGCGGCTGGGGGACGCCGGATACAGTGCCAGCATCACTGCCGGTGAAGTGTTCCGCCCGCGCCACAATTCACTGCTCAGCTTCAACGTCAACCAGACCGCCGACGGCCTGTGGCTGACCGCCAACCCCGGCTTTGACCAGCTGGGCCTGTTTGCCAACGGTACGTCCGGCGACGGCCTGGGCCGCGCGCTGGCGACCGCCTCCGATCGCCAGGACAAGGGACTGAGATCGCTGCTGGGTGCACTGCAGTTCGCCGACCGCGATGTAATCGCACAACAGGCCGGTGCTCTGCGCGGTGATGCGCACGCCAGCCTGCGACTGGCCGACACCGCGCTGGTGGGCAGCATCGGCAACGTCGTGCAGCAGCACCAGTCGGCCATGCGCAGCGGCGGTGATGCCGATGGCCTGGCCTCTCAGGTGGCGCAGTCGGTCTCCTCCCAGCCGGGCATGCGCCATGGCAGCCTGTTCAACCAGCTGGCGATGCACCTGGTCGAGCCGGCGTCGGGCAGCGTTGCGGGCAGGGCTGATGCTGGACGCAGCCATGGCATCTGGGCGCGTGGTTTCGCCAGCCATGGCCGCCTCGATGCCGACGGTGGCGTGGCCGGCCTGAGCCACACCATCGGTGGCATCGTGGTCGGTGCCGATACCCGCGTGGCCGATGACCGCGTGACCCTGGGCGTCAGCGTGGCCGCGGCAGACATGTCGACCAAGGCCAGCGATGGCTCTGGTTTCACTGGTGACGTGCGTGCGCTGGACGTGGGCGGCTACCTCGATGCGACGTACGCGCGCGGCTATCTGTCGGCGGCCGTGCGCTACACCGATCTGCGCCACGATACGCGTCGCAGCATCAACGGCATCGATGGCCTGCAGCAGCCGCTGCGCGCCAAGTACAGCAACGATGCGATCTCCGCACGGGTGGAACATGCGTTCTCCTTCACGACCGGCAAGGGCCTGGTGATCCAGCCGTTGCTGCCGGTGGTGGACTACGCGCGCACCTCGGCCACCCGCTTCAACGAAGGGCAGGGCGCCGGTGCGCTGGTTGGCCGCAGCGGCAGCCTGGAGAGCATCCGCGTGGGTGCGGGCCTGCAGCTGTTCAAGACCTTCGAAGGCAACAACGGCGAGCGCATCACCCCGCGCGCCCGGGTGGTCTGGCAGAAGGAACTGGGCGATTCGCAGGCCCGCTACAGCACCGGCTTCGCCGCGGCACCGGATCTGGTGTTCGGCGCCAGCAGCCAGGCGGTGGGCGAGCAGGTGCTGGCCTGGAACCTGGGTGTGACCAGCCGTGCCAGCGAGCGGCTGTCGATCATGGCCGATTACGTGGGTGAGCGCCGCGACGGGCAGATCCAGAACGGCGTGATGCTGGGCCTGGGCTACAAGTTCTAAGTGACGCCCGGCACCGGCGATGACGGCATCGCCGGTGCCATCCCAACGCGGGTGCTGCTGCGGTATGGTCGGTCTGCCATTCCACCCAGGCCCGTCCATGCAGATCGCCGTCTTCAGTGCCCGTCCCTACGACCGTCGTTTCCTTGATGAGGCGAACCAGCGTGATGCGGCTGGGGACGGCTTTGCGTTCGTGTACTTCGATGTGGCGCTGGACGTGCACACGGCCGCGCTGGCGCAGGATTGCGCAGCCGTATGCGTGTTCGTCAACGACCGCCTGGATGCGCCGGTGCTGCACGCCCTGCATGCGATGGGCGTGCGGGCCGTACTGCTGCGCTGTGCCGGCTTCAACAATGTGGACCTGGCAGCCGCGAAAGCGCTGGATCTGTTCGTCGCACGCGTACCGGCCTATTCCCCGGAGGCGGTGGCCGAGCATGCGTTGGCGCTGGTGATGACCCTCAACCGGCAGACCCATCGCGCCTACAACCGCGTGCGCGAGGGCAACTTCATGCTGGATGGCCTGCTCGGGCGCACCTTGCATGGGCGCACGGTCGGCATTGTGGGTACCGGCAAGATCGGGCTGGCCACCGCGCGCATCTTCAACGGCATGGGCTGCACCGTGCTGGGGCACGATCCTTATCCGTCACCCGCGTTCGGCGGTATCGGCGAAATGGTCGGGCTGGATGAACTGCTGGCGCGTGCCGACATCGTGTCGCTGCATTGCCCGCTGACGCCTGAGACTCATCACCTGATCAATGATGCATCACTGGCGCGGATGAAGCCGGGCGCGATGCTGGTCAATACGTCGCGCGGCGCACTGGTCGATACCCATGCGGTGATCCGCGCGCTGAAGTCGCGCCGGCTGGGTCATCTGGCCATCGACGTGTACGAGCAGGAAAGCGCGTTGTTCTTCCAGGACCTGTCCGGCGAGATCATCGACGACGAGGCCTTCCAGCGCCTGATGACCTTCCCGAATGTGCTGGTGACCGGCCACCAGGGCTTCTTCACCGTGGAGGCGCTGCAGGAGATCTCGGCGATCACGCTGGGGAATCTGCAGGATTTCGCGGCCGGGCGGGTGTGCGCCAACCGGGTAGAGGTGGGCTGAGCCGGATGGATTGACCGCCGGGGCGCCCAGCCCGTAAAATCGCGGGCTCCGCCGGAATAGCTCAGTTGGTAGAGCGGCGCATTCGTAATGACAAGACGCCCTGTTTTGTTCACCAGCGATTCAGCAAAACGACACCTAAGTCATTGATTCTCCGTTCCAGTGATCATTCCTGGGACGGGGCAAAACGGCAAAAAACGGCAAAGATTGTCCCAACTTTGTCCCAGCGTCCCAGCCAAAAGATCTGGTGGACCACTTCCCTCGATTAGCTTTTAATTTCTCCATCGCAGATCAATTCCGATTTGCGAAATAAAAGGAGACTTATGAATAAAGCGAATTACGCAAACGCAGTTGAAACCACCACCACCTGGTTGACCCCCAAGCGCATCATTGAAGCCCTGGGGCCTTTTGATCTTGATCCTTGCACTCCTGCGGAGGGGATGCCCTGGGCGACGGCAGAAGAGATGTGGACGCCTGTGGATGACGGTCTGGAAACGCCCTGGCCGAAAGAGAAGTTCGCTTGGCACAACCCGCCGTATGGCCGGGGTCAGGAAGCTTGGATGGAAAAGGCCTCGACGCATGGCAATAACATCACGCTGGTCTTTGCGCGCACCGATACGCAATGGATGCATCGATTTGTCTTCAACCATGAAAAAGCCCGCGCCGTTCTGTTCACCGAGGGCCGTTTGAAGTTCTGCAATTCGAAAGGCATCGAAGGGCAAGCATCTCCTGCCGGGTCCGTCTTTATTGCTTATGGCAAGAAGGCAGAAAAGCGATTGGAAAAAGCTTGGCGGAACGGCGATATCGAAGGGCACTTCTTGTCGCTCAATCGGATGAGTCAGATGAGCCTTGATCTGAATCTCTAACGCTTCACTGAAAAAAAGGAATTGGCGATGAGCCAGTTGAACTAGAAAGGCCCCGCTACTGGGGCCTTTTCCTTTTTTGGTGTTTCATATTTACTGAGCAAAGCCGCGTTGGAATTGTTGCTTTCTTTGAGGGCTCGCCGCTTCAAGAGTTGGCGCTTTGAGATGTTCTTTGAAGTGATCATTCAAGCCTAATTTTTCAATCATTTGAGCGGGCGATTCGCGATGATGGCGGTTGGTGGCGTTAATATCAGCGCCATATTCAATCATCTTTTCAGCAATCGCAATATTTGTATTTGCCTTTTCATGATTTCCTTCCTTTAAGTTCCGCTCAATTCTTTCGAGAGTCGTTGTGAGCGGAGGAGCGCTGAACTCACCCGTTGTGTGATTGAAGTCAAACCCGTGTTCGCCAAGTAGCTCTGTCATTTCGGAACTGCCGCACCAAAAATCCAAGCCGCGACCGTGAAATTGAGGGCTTGAATCGATGCTGCTTCCCTGATCGATCAAATATTGAGCTTTCGAAAGATCGTTCTGAGCGACAGCCTGGACCAGCGGTGACTGCTCGTTTTCAAAGTTTAAGTCAGTCACATGATTTTCGATCAAGTGCTCAAAAACATCCCGATCCTGGATTTGGCAGACAACTGGATATCTGCGCTCCTTTTCTAGAAGTCTGTAATTGATGTCATAAAGATTGTCATAGTCATGGATGTAGTCGCTGTCCAGATGATACTTGCCGTTCACGTCAGCTCCTCTTCTGATGAGCGAGTCGATAAGCTTCACATTGTAATCAGCAACTTTTCCGCTTTCCCTTAAATCATTGACTTCTTGAACGTGATTGTTGAGCTGATATGTTAGATGATTCTGATCGAGCTTTTTAGCTCTCTCTGCGTCAGCCCCAAATTCGATCAATATTTTTCGAGCGTCTGGATTGACTTCCGCATCGCGCAAGTATTCACCGTTCCTGCCGTTGGGGTCGATGAATTTTTCGGTAATCATGTGACTCAGGAAGTCTTTGTCAATGTGAAGTGCTTTGATCTGACGTTCAATGACGCTGTTGCGCAAGTCGTCCATTTGCGGCGAGTAAGCCGAACGGTCGAAGGGTAGGGGGTTTCCGGAATCCATATACTGCTGTCGAAGCTGTCTTTCGAGCACTTCAAAGCTTTTCAGCTTGTCGTCGAGGCTTATTTCACCGGCTGACGAGTTCAGCCTTAAATTGCCTAGGGCAGTGGCGCGTTCTTTTGCTGACGCTGAATTCTCTTCATCGTTAAAGAAACTGTCTATACTTTTGCTCATCGTTTTTTCTCCGTTTCAAGAAAAGGCGGATTGCCTCTTTTTCACATTGAACGCGAATCCGTTTTTGTCAATGGCTTTTCTGTCGCCCATAAGAAAGCCCCCTTGCGGGGGCAGTTGTGGTTCCCCTTAAAAACCACATCCCCACTCATGGGGCGAAGTGTCAACGGGAAAATAGGAGATAAAAAACCGCTGACTCTTTCAATCTAGATCAGGTTCAGTGATTGTCAATAGGATTAATTGGTTAAAATTAAGACCTAGGCTTTTTAAAAAACAATCGAGGCGGTATTCGATTGATAGTGTTGATTGATGGGCAAGAGCGGGGGCTGATTGATTGCACTGATCAGCTTGGAAATAACTATGGCGCTCGCATAGCCTTTCGAGATTGATGCGTCAGAAGCTCGATTCTTCGACAATATAGAGCAGAGTATTCGGTAGCAAATCCATCCCGCCAAATGACCGTAGCAGTCTTTCATGCATGAGACCGTCAAGCCTGGGAAGGTCAACTTGCTTGTTCGGCTGGTTCGCGCAGCGTTTGCGGTGGCCCGGAGCTGTGGAGTGTTTAATTCAGGCTTGCCCGCCCGGACCAAAACATATCGCTGAAAAGTGTCGCGATCAAAGTAAGGAAGATCAAGGAGGCGCAGGCCAGCATCCATTCTCACGTGCCGATTCAGCTGCACGGATATCTTCTTGTAAAGGAGCGATACGTCCTGGGCAATAGCCGCTCCTTGGCTTGAATTTTTTGATGTTCCGCAAAGCGAAGTGGCGGCAGATTGAACTGCCAACTCCTGCCAGCAATCGTTTTCCCAACTGTAGCCATGAGTGTAGAGGACATTCGGGTGCGAAATGACTTTTGATTGCAAGTGATCGAAGTCCCTATCCATGACTGCGATCACGGAGGATACAGAACCTGCCTCAATTTTTTCAGCAATCTTCAAAACTGCTGTCTTTGACCCGATAGATTTAAAGGCAATCCGCTTGTCCGGTCGGAAGTGATCAAAGATCTCCTGCCAAAATCTAATGTCGTCGGAAGAAGCAGAGAAGTTCCCCTTCTCGATTTCTTCGGAACTGAGGCTGGCACCGCCCTCTAAGTAGACCACTGCGTCAGCACCTTCGAACAAATGCAGGTTTGACAGGCCCGAGTCCGTTCGAACAAAGCTCATTCAATCATCTCCTGCATGGAGAAGATTTTATCAGTGTAGTGACTCACAACGTCGGGCGAGTGCGTGGCACAAATGATCTGAGCGCGTGGGTTAAGCTTGACCAGGCTATCCATCAGCTTTTCCTGCCAACTAACGTGGAGTGAAAGCTCCGGCTCATCCGTGATGTAGATCCAAGCGGACTTCTGCTGAAGAAGAGCTTCGCCGAGAATAATGACAAGTTGCTTCTCGCCGGACGAAAGAGCTTTAATCGGCATTTTCTTGCCAGAGACGGTCGTTGCTTCCAGCTCGTTCCGCTGATTAATTTCTATCTTCTTGCGCATGTAGAGGCTGTTCAGCACGGCGAGAAATGTGATTCGCGGCTGCAGAATTTCCTCTTGCTTTTTGAGGAGTGTATTCCACTCTTGCACGACCTTGTGGCTGCGATACGCGCTTACGAGCGTCATCAGACCGGAAAGCGCGACTTGTCCATCACGCATCGCTGTGCGCGATTTCTCGACTTCTGCATAGTGCTTATCGAGTTTCGTGCGAGCGCTGCCTTTAATGTTTAGCTTGCTGAAAATATCAACCAGCGACCTCTTTTCATCCTCCAGGTCCAGGCTTTGAATAGAGGTAAAGATCGTCTGCTCAGCTTGTTCGGTGATCAGAGAGACGATCATATTTCTCTGGAACTCGGCGATTTCCTCCGCTACTTTGGACGCCAGGACGGAAAAGTATTTGGCGAGCGATACACTGAGTTCTTCAAGCTTCTGATCGACGGAGGACTCGAAGTTTTCGTCTCGCCTGCCGCGTGTAAGTCCGGTGGATACCCGGTGAATGGAGAGCCAGCTCACATTCACCATTTCCGCGAGCTTTTCGAAAAGGCCTCTTCCCGTGTTCCGGAAACTCAGAGTTGCTGCACGAGCCATGCTTCGTCTCGCAAGCATCTCTTCTTCGTAGGCATCGAGTTCGAAAGTGCTAGGGCTTGCCGTCGCTCTTTCTTTAATGGTGTATACCACCTTGGGATAAGTGGACCGCTCGCTGAGTTCTTTGGAGAGTTCAATAGTGGGGCGCTTTCTCCCGCCGACTTCCCTCAGGTGAATCTTGATCGAAGTGAACGGAAGGCGAAGGATATTCTCAAAATCCGCAGTCAAAGCCGCAGCTATGATATTTATGACTGTGGTTTTTCCGGACCCGTTTGGTCCGATGAAGAAATTAATGTCCTTGTGGAAATCGATTGCAATATCTCTCGATTCCCAGAATCCCTTGATGATGACTTTTTCGACAATGTTCATAGCATTCCATGGCGAGGAATAGTTGGTAGGCGCAGCCCAGCAATGCTCTCTTCCACGGAGATCTTTGGCGGGTGGGCCAGGCGGGTTCGGAGCCGCTTAAGTGCGAGCATACCTCTAACGCCGCATCTGGGCTTGTTTGCAATCGACTGAGGTCGATGCAGTCTTGCAGGCCATCCAGGAGGGCCTTGCCACATCAGGTAATGGTCGTCGTGGGGAGGTCGCTTGCGCGGATGCAAGGCCTCCGCTACACTAGGCAACTGCGCCGATGTAGCTCAGTTGGTAGAGCAACTGATTCGTAATCAGTAGGTCGGAGGTTCGACTCCTCTCATCGGCACCAACAAAAAATTTTTGTAGCCCCCGGCGAAAGCCAGGGGCTTTTTTTTGGCCGATTGCAGCCGATAGTATTGAATCAACTGCACAAGGAAGTTTCGCATGGTCACAAGCTCTCAGAAATACTTCAAAGAGGTGATGGCGCAGATTGAAGCAGAGAGACAGCTTCGAGTTGCGCCCGATGAAGCCTTTGTCAGCTTGGACACCCACGAGGTGAACGAGGATTGGTTGAAGGACAGCAGCACGACGGACGCTCACCGAAAGAACGCTATGGACCGATGGTTCATGGCCCGATTCCGTCTCCCTGCTCAGGCTGGAATCGAATCGACTGACGGAAAGGGTGCCGTTGTCCCGGACGGAGGTCCGCAGGACGCTCACAAAGTTCTTCGTGAGCGTTTTGATGGCTTAGTAGACCCTGTTCTCATCGACAGCGTTGCCGACGACATTACTGACGATTGGGGCGTGCTATGGGTGAAGACTCCGCTGGCGCTCTACATCGCCGAGAATGATGCGGAGATCGGTATGGAAGCAGACATGTTGTCTGTTCTAGACAGACGAGTAGGGCGCTTGCAAAAGATTGCGCAGATGAAAGGGGACGGTGTAACAGAAATCGCGGCACGCAATTTGGTCTACGCCTCAATCATTTCCGCTTACGAATCGTTTTTGTGGGAAACGCTGTTGTTCTGGGTGAACAACGACTCGCGAACAGTGCAGCGTCTTCTGTCTCGACATCCAGACTTTAAAAGCGCGGCGATGCCCTATCATAAACTCTTGGATGTTTCAGACCCAATGGAGGCCGGTCGTCTCCTAATAAAGTCTTACTTGCAGCGCGTGATCTGGCATCAGCGAGACAAGGTTGCAGAGCTGTATGAAAAAGCGTTCTCGTTTAAAATGCCGGACGCCAGCATTCTGGATGACGCTTTGAAGATTCGGCACGATATTGTTCACCGCAGCGGTCGCATCGTCGGTGGAGGCGAGCATGCAGTTACGCAGAAAGCGATTGGAAAGCTGTCAATTGACGTTTACGTGATTGCTAACCGCATTCAGTCCGAAGTCGGCGACGCGCTTGTAAAGCCAGGTGCATGATGAACTTCCAGATCCTCGCTCTCTCCACTGCCGAAATCGTCCAAACGACGTTCCCAGGTCGAGCCACCCTGACTCCCGCAGAGGTCGCTCTGGTGCTCTTTGGCATCGGTGACAAAAGCGGCGCACAGCGCGTCAGAGAGCGCTTGGACAAGGGAAGCCTACTGCCGGGGTTGAAGAAGAGCGGTGGCCGGTGGCTCATCCCTGTCGCTTCGCTTGTGGCGAGCCTGGAAGCGCTGGAAAAGCCGGTATCAGTCATGAAAGAGGAGGGCAGGCACAACCAAGGGCCTGTCTTCATTCCCATGCGCTCGGGGACTCATTTGAAGCGAGGACGTTCGAAGAGCCGTATTGGGCACCGACCAGGAATTCTTGCATTGGAATCCCAGGGCGCCTGGACGAAAGTTTGGGAGAAGTATGACGCGCTGTCTCAGTTGAGAGAGCAGTTTGCGTTGTCTCAGCACCTCGATTCATCTGTCACCAAGATCTCGGCGACAAACTCGCAGAGCACTGTAAAAACGGAACGCTTCTAAAAAACTCAGGGGTGCAAGGGATGGCGCTTGAACATTGCATCGGGCCGGTGTGCTTCTTCCACCTGGACCCGACTTCACCGAAGATCTTCGGATTTGCAGAGTTGTTAGCTGGGCTAGCGCTTATCGTTGTGGCATGGACAATTGCCGACTTCCGCTTCAAGTTCCGCATCGCCACAGCGCCGATTCCTGTTGTTCGCCTCTCCTCAGTAGTGGTGCTAAGCGTCTCAGTGTTGGCACTTCTCACTGACCTATGGAGAGCAGAGGGTTGGTTGGTCCCAAGCGGCGGACCTTTAACGGCCTCTTCCTGGCAATTTGTGCTCGCGACATTGTTCCTCCTGAGCTTCTTCGTATGGGTCTGGTATGCGGTCATTTCGCCACCAGCGCTCACTTCTCGAACGGGAAAGAAGATTCACCACCAACTCTTTGAAACGATCTCGAACGGCTCACCCCAAGAACTCGCGATTGTGGCCGACGAGGTTCGGAGGTATGCGAAAACGCTCGCTGAGCAGGCGACAAGATTAGACGAGGCTTACTTTGCGAGGACGCCACAAGAACGACGCCGCTTGCCAGAGCTGGAATCAAGCGCAAACGACATTTACGGCATCCTTTCTGATCGACGGCTATGTAAAGTCATCGTGAGAAATTGCCCTGGCGCAGCCGTCGATTTGTTTGAAGCGGTGAGGTCAACGTGGCGCTATCAGGTTCCCATTGGGACGCTGGGACGCTACCTGATAGAAGAAGGAATTGCGGACAAAGACTCCGTGTTCTACACGGAAAGTCGCACCAGAGTAGGAGGTTTCATCGTGTTCGAGCGTTCAATAATCCGGACGATGCTTAGCGACTACTCACTCCTGAAAGCGCAACCCGACCTCCTTCGTGTCGATTTTGAGGCTTCGAGAACTTGGTCTTCAAAAGAATTGCGGTTGTATGCAGCGCTGGCTATCACTGCTTACAACGGGTTCTCGATGATGAGGCTGAACGAGCGCCCTACTGCCCTCGCACCTGTCTTCTCGATCATGGGTGACGCGGCAGATGGACTGACATCTGTCATCGGAAGCGATGATGTTCTCAGCCATGAGAGTGTTGCCAAGCTGCGGGTCGTCATGCAATTTGTGGAGAGCGGCGTAGCGGCACTTCGCTGGCACGGTGTGTCAGAACCCGATGAGGCCGCGTCGCCAGACATGCTGGACGATTGGGTGAACCTGATCGTCGTCCAGGTGTTAAACGTGGCGGCGCTCCGGCTCGACTACTGGACAGCTTTGGATTTGACACAGATCGTCACTCAACGCACGTTTACCTCGCCTCACTTGAACAGCTGGGCAGGGAAGACGATCCTGCACCGAATTCGTCGCCGACTCTTCGACATGCTCCAAGTCAACGGAGGAATTGCTGGCATGGGGGTAGCGAACGTGGTGCGCTTCTGCCTCACAGGAATCGCGGTCGATAGTTCCGGAAAGCTCCATGCTCCTCATTCCCGAGTGCTGTTCCTGGCGGTCAGGGGGTGGCTGTCGCAGAATTTCCTGGCGTGGCACCGGCTGTCCCCCGTGCTTGCTCTTTCAGCGCTTCCGGAAGTCTGTGAGTTCGATCAGTCAAACCGCACAATTACACTCACCCAGTTCGCTTTGCTTAGAACTTCCACGCCGCAGGATCGTGTGATTCATTTGAGATGAAGCACCTGCATTTACGCATTCCTAAAAGCCCCTACGTTGGGGCTTTTTTGTTCCCTGTTCAATTGACAACTTCCGAATCTGAAATAGCTTGAAAGAGTGGAATTTCCCACTTTTCTATTTTTTGGAGGTTGTATGTCAGTGAAATCAATCGGCGCAGTATTCTTAGCCCTTGCTTTAAGCGCTCCCGGCTTCGCCCAGGCTTCCGACACGTCTGCTCGCGTCTACGGCAAGCAACAAGCGCTCTCGCAGCAGAACGTCAAGCTGGGAGAGGTTCTCTACGTTCAAGAAGTCCGTATTCAAGACCAGAGCTACCGGCTCAACACAGGGTCAGCGGTGGGCGCTTCCACAGGTTACCTGCTCAGCAAGAACCGCACGGGCTCAGAGAGAGCGATTGCTGGGCTAGCAGGAGGTGCCATTGGCACGGCGGTGCAGAGGCAAGTGATGAAGCGGAG
The DNA here is from genome assembly GCF_056480905.1 of Stenotrophomonas sp. 96582_Sma. Taxonomy (NCBI): domain Bacteria; kingdom Pseudomonadati; phylum Pseudomonadota; class Gammaproteobacteria; order Lysobacterales; family Lysobacteraceae; genus Stenotrophomonas; species Stenotrophomonas sp. 96582_Sma. Next base: position 1,238,621 of record NZ_CM151122.1, read on the forward strand.
AGCGGTGGAGATCTACATTCGTTTGGAAGGCAAGAGCGATATCTTCTCAGTCGTTCAAGACGATGACCAAGTGATTCGTCCAGGGGATCACGTGTTCGTATCAGGCAGAGGCAATCAGATGCGGGTGACTCCGCTAAGGTAATCGATATATGAGTTGCAGAAAGAACGAAGCCCCCAAATCGTGGGCTTTTTTTATTCCTGGTCGTATTGGCCGATCAAGCGGCCTAGTCCCATCGGCGGGCGTCTAGATTTGATGAACTCGAAGTATTCGCTCCCGCCCAACTTCTGGCCTCTATCAAACGCTGGTATATGCTGCATCAGCAACGACGACATAGCGTAAGTGCCAGGGTCAGACAGCACTTCATTGAGCAACAGCTTGTGGCACAGACCAACAAAGGTAAAGAACTGAGAGTCGTTGGGAAGCGACAACTGGGTTGCTTGGGACGCAGCATCGAAGAAGCCGACCATGTATCCCCGCACTTCCGGGTCTTCCAGACGCTCGTGAAAGTTGGGGTAGCTCTTACACATCATGAGCGGCATGTAGAGCAACGTTGCTGCATCTTTCGCAACATCTCCCGCCCTCGAATCGTTGATTTGGAACGGGTCTTTCTTTTTGAACCATCCGAGCATATTTGGAGCCTTCCCTGAACTAGGGCCGATTCTCCCACGCTGGGCACGTCCAAGCAACGAAGCAGGTGATCTGGGTGATCTAGGTGATCTGGGTTGCCAAAAAGCCAGCCCAGAACGCCGGAGAGCCTTGCACGCCAATACTTTCCGTTGAGTGATCTGGGTGATCCGGGTCCAGTGGCCCAAGTCGCTATATATGTATTCTACAAAAGCGCCAATACCTGGTCGCTTTCGTTGGTTCAAATATATCAGTAATGGGTATTTAACCCAGATCACCCAGATCAGTGCTCTTAAAAGCTTTGTGCCACTAGGGCTAAGCCCGATCTGGGTTGCTCTTTTTAACCCGGATCATACCCAGATCACCCAGATCACTTAAAGATTTGAATGGAGGTTAATTGCTCCAATTGATTATTGTATTAATTGAGCGGTACTTCTCATTTCTAACGATTAAAAATAAAATCTTTCTAAAATGAATTGACTTCTATTTGTATAAATGTATTGTCATTACATAGCCAACTATAAGCGGAGTAAATTCATGAGTAAGCAAGACGATTCAAAACGAGCCACTTTTCAATTCCGAGTTTCAATGTCTGAATTGCAGCGTTTCAGCGAACAGGCAAGGCGTGAGAACACGACCTTGTCCGAGTTGGCTCGACAGCTTTTAGCGGACAGGGTTGAAAAATCACAGGCATAAAAAAACCCCCTTTGCAGAGGGGGCTTAAAAAAACACGGGCACAACACAAAAGGAAAAAACATGAACTTACAGAACAAAAATAACATTGATTTCAGCGATGTCAACTTCTTTGATGACGGAGACCCTCTTGCTGCTGAATGCGGTCCATTGAGCACGGTTGCTTCTGCTTTGCCGGTGATTCAAGTTGAAGAGCCAGGCCAAGTCGCTTTGGTCGAAGAAGAGGTTGCGCCGGTCGCAGAAGTGGTTGAGTTATCGACAGAGGAGAGTTCCGAAGAGGCAAAGGGTGAGGAGAATTCTTCTAAGAAAAGAAAGCCCCCAAGTGTCCCTTTACGCTTTGCGAACCATCTTCTTTCTCAAAGAAACGGGGGCGCGTGGGGAGGTCGGGTTGAAGAAGGAGGCACGCTGATCCATAAATGGAACGGCAGCCACTATGCTTATATTTCAGACTCTGACGGCATGACTATGGCTAATAAATGGCTGACCGAGCACGCCCCAGATCAAGCCACAAAAAAAGCCGAAGAGCAAGCGTGGAAGTTCTTAGAGAGTCATCTCCGCTGGCGCTGTCCCATTCCTGCATCTGACCCTGACAGAGTTGTGATTCCCTGCCGCAATTCCTACATTCATATGAATGATGAGGGAGATATCTCAGTTCGTTCTCCCAGCCCCGCTTTTGGTTTGACGCACTCGCTGAACATTGAATTGGGTAAGCCAGGGCAGGCATACCGACCTGTTCCTTTTAAAGAGAATTCAAAGTTCAAAGCGTTCATTAATGACGCGGTCAGTTCTGCTGCAATGCATGATTTTCTACAAGAGCAGTGCGCCATGCTGCTGCTTCCCCAAAACTATCAGATGGCTGTCTGGTGGTGGGGGGAAGGAGGCACCGGCAAATCGACGCTCGCTGAATTGATGTGTCTGTATCAATCTAATCCGGCCCGACCTGATCTGCACGCGTTGGATAAGAGCTTCGGCAAAGAAGTGATTCTCGGAGCATCGCTTCTCGTGACAAGTGAAGTGACATCTGGGAAGTGGTGCGAAGAGACCTGGAAGAAGATTGTTGCGCAAGACGGCATCAGTGTTGAGCGAAAGAACATCAGCACGATCAAGACTTATCGAAATCGAGCCAAATGGCTGATTTGCTCAAACGATGCTCCGTTTGTTGTAGACAAGACGAACGGCGTTTGGCGGCGAATGACGATTCTAAAATGGACGAACGTTGTTCCAGAAGAGCAAAGGAAAAAGGACTATTACATCGAGATGTTCAAGGAGGAGGGAGATGCTATTTTATGTTGGATCTTGGAGGGGGCGCAGCGTCTCGTAAAAAGAGGGCGATTCTTGCCTGAAAGTCAGTGGCCAGCAGAAGCAATCGCTATGAAGGAAGAAGTCAAGACGGTCTCTAACAACATCAAAATGTGGATGAAAGAGGAAAAGGTGAGCAAGAGTGAAGGCTTTCAGGACAAGGCGGTCATCTATCAACGCTATCTCGACTTCTGTCAGCTTTTTCAAACTATTCCTGTTGATACATCTATTTTTTGGCGAAGTATGAGCAGCTACATCTCAGGCTTTGAGCAAAAGAGAGTTCGGATGAGGGTTGGAGGTGTTAATAAGCCGACGTATGTTGCGAACGTAAAATGGTGCACGAAAGAAGAGGGTGAGGAAATAGATCTATCTTCACACAATGATTTCAATGAAGTTCCGTTCTGACTGCTATTTAAAAAGGTGCCGCTCATGAGCAGCCAATAAAAAAGCCCCTCTGAAAAAAGGGGCTTTTTTCATGCCTGCTTGCCAAATTCCGTTCTTCTGTTAGTTGTTAAGCACTGTCTGGATTTTTTTGAGGTGCTTATGTTGAACGAAAAGAACGACGCGTTTGAAGAGCGCGCAATGTCACTGGAAGATGCGTTGGAATCATTGGACGTTGGAACGTCATACATCGCAAAGATGGAGAGCGACGGGGTTCACTTCCTCAATGGCGATTTCGCGCATTTTTGGAACGAAGAACAGATGGTCGCAGAGCTGGAAGAGCAGGAGTTCATTAAACTTTTGCTGTCTCATCTCCGAAACGGCCAACAGATCATCTTGCTGAGAGAAGGAGACATTCGATGAGCCAGATGACCGATCACACCGAAAAAGTTGCTCAACTCTTCATCGAATTGATGCAGAAAGACTTGGCTCCCTTCCAACGCCCCTGGTCCCCAGGGCAACCGCGTCACACCGCGAACCTAGCGCCAGTGAACGGCACTTCGGGCCGGAACTACCATGGCGTCAACGCGCTCTACCTGCACATGCAGCAGCTCTACCAAGGCTACGAGTCCAATGCCGGGATGACGTTCAAGCAAGCTTCTGACCTGGGAGGCAAGGTCAACAAAGGCCAGAAGGCCACCCAGGTTGAATTCTGGGACTGGCCCGACAAGAAGAACGAGCAAGAGGGGGATGCGGAAGAAGAGGCCACCCAAGGCCGCAAGGGCCCACGGGTGTTCTACGCGAACGTGTTCAACGCTTCTCAGATCTCCGGCATTCCAGAGCGCTTCTATGCGCCTCCTACCGTGATGCCCGAGGAGTGGAGGCACGAAGAAGCCGAGCGCGTGCTGCGAGAATCCGGGGCCTCGATCAAGCATGACGGCGGCAACCAGGCGTTCTATCGCCCCATGACTGACTCCATCCATTTGCCGCAAATTCAGCAGTTCAAGAGCGCTGACCTCTATTACGCCACTGCACTCCACGAATTGGGCCACTGGACAGGTCATCCGTCGAGACTCAATCGAACCTTTGGAGCGTTCGGTGATGAGCGATACGCGCAGGAAGAGTTGAGAGCCGAGATCTTTTCTTACATGTGCAGTCAGCGGCTTGATCTTCCGCACGAACCTGAAAGGCACGCCGGATACGTGAAGTCGTGGATCAAGGTCGTCCAAGACGATCCCAGGGCAATCTTCAAGGCTTGCGCGGATGCGGAGCGCATCTGCAAATTCTTAGGCGTTGAACAAGCGCTCGCGAAGCGGGAAGCGTTTCAGGTCGAAGAGAAGAGCAACGTGATTGAGTTCCCAGCACCCAGGGCAGTGAAGCGGAAGAGTCGGGGATTGGCGATGTAGAACGGGAGTTAGGGGGCTGGAAAAGTTTAATAAGCGCTTGGGTTGCGCGATTGCGCTTTCGATCTATATTTAAAGTTCAATCTTTAAATATCGGAGGCATTTATGAGTAGTGCAACTACCCACAAAGAACATCGAAAGACCGCTCCACCGTTGTTGGATAAATCCCGCATCTCGGAATTCAAGACAAAATCCGCAGCCATCAGAGCTTGGGACTTGATCGAGAAAGACGACCGTCTTCCTTCGATTCGAGCAGCCGTATTGTTTGAAGCAAGACAGAAGCCCGAGCAATACCCTGACGACCGCCCCAAGGGCGAACTCAATGATGAAGGTGTATGGATTCCAGACCCGGCAGAAATGAGTGAAGAAGAACGACTGTCGCTGACCGCTCCAACGCTCGATACACCAAAGACTTACTTCTACTCCTGTTTGTCGATTCATCACTGTGCGCTGCGCTACCAAAGCTCAGTCATCGATGTTAGAGCAATCCAATTGATTGCTTCGCTCTTGGATGTGTCGTTGGAGCAGAGTGCTTCAAGCATTTACCAACAGATCTCCAAGCTCACCCGCGTTCTTTAAAGCGGAATAATTTCACACTTTTACAGAAAGACGGGTTGACGCCCGTCTTTTCTGATCTACGTTCAAAGAAGGAAGCTAGTTTTCCGCTTCCTTCTTCCATCCCACAAAAAAGGAGTCACTCATGTTCAGTTTAATTCGCGCAGCCGCGTGCTGCGCCACCCTATTATTCGTTCTCTACCATCCGAAACTGGCGTTTAAAGACCGGGCCTTTCAAGCCCTGGACACGATAGCGATCAGCATCGCCGAGATTACCGGACAGCAAGTCAGGTCGCCTACTTCCTACAAAAGGGTCACGGCTGCTGCCGATGCGGGCGAAGACTTCTACGAAGCGATGATTTCAGGCAGAGCTTACGAGAAGCAGTAAAAAAGGGGCCGAAGCCCCTTTCCGGTCAGAACGATTCCGCCCCTTTCAGCTTCTTGTCACGCTCGCGCATCTGAGCGTTTGATACGTCGGAGCGGAAGATGATCAAGCCTTGTTCATGATTGAGCATGCCGACGTATTGCACGGAGATGCCTTGAAGTGCCCAAAACGCTTCAACGCTGTCGTAGCGAGCACCGAACCCGTTTTGAAGCTTCTCGACGTTCGTAGAACTGGGTTGACCCCATTTCGCAGTCAGAAGTTCATAGACCTCTTGTTGCCGGTCAACGCCCTGCGTTTCAAGCGTCACGTCTTCGATTTTGCCTGATATGGTTGTGACTTTGCCTACAAAGTAAATGCCGTCAGGAATGGCTTTCCGACCGAAATTCACTTCCACAGAAGTATTTTGCGGCATCTCGCCAAGTTCCAGCTTCAGCTTGCCGCCCTGGTCGAAGATGCTGGCTTGCCAGCACGGTGTGTTCGTCGGCTCATACTTGTATCGAACGGAGCCGAAGGCGCGCTCTTTCTCGCACTCTTGTAGAGTTGCGGGTTGTCCGAGTTCGATGCCTCCAATTTGCTTCGATGGAAGCTCTTTAACCGGAGTGGGCTGGGGCTGTGGGGAAGCGTCAGCGGTCTTTTCGCTCTGCCGATTGCACGCAGAGAGAGCGAGCGCCAGGAGGATTGGGGAGATCTTTTTCATGATGTATTCCATTACGGTAGGGAGGTGTTTACTTGAACGGATGCCAGCCGCTTGCACGCTCAAATCTGATGTATTTGGATAGCTGCTTTTCCAAGGTCATCAACGATCTTTCAAAGCTACCCAAGTGTTCCATGCGTTTCTCTCTGCATGACGCGGCCACTCGTGGGTCGCCGGTCGGAGAGGACTCCAACTCATGAATCATTTTTTCAAGGCCAATCGCCTGCGCGCCAGCGTCTTTAATCTTTGTAAGAGTTTCGTAGACGCCATCGCGGTCTTCAAACAGGAATTGTGACTCGCGATAGCATCGAATGAATTCGCGCTGATGAGTCTCTGCGGGCTTGTCCGACTTCCCCCAGGCCGCTTGAAAGTAGTCCAACGCGCACGTGTAGATGTTGAATCGCTTATTGTAAAGCTCTAACCGCGTCTTGGCGCTGGCAATCTTCATTTGTGCAAGTGCGACGACGAACGTTGCGGCACTTACAATGCCAGCAGATATGCTGAGCGTTAGTGTGATTGCTTCCTTGTCGATGCTCACACATTTTTCCAGAGTTCAGGCGATGAAGAATGTTAAGGGCTTTTCTGGGATCGAGCAACGATCCGACTCAAAAATAGAAAAGGGAGCCGAAGCTCCCTTGGGTTTTTTGCAATTTCATGCTGCTCTCTCAGTCAAGAATGATGCTCATGCCCACCCCACCCATAGGCTTGGTTCCGTTGCCGCCGAAGCTAAGCCCCGCTGAGAAGCTCACTTTTTCGCTTGTGCGAACGCGGTAGCCCACAGCCATGGCTGACGCTCCGCCGTTGAATCCAACGCCTGCTTGGATGGCTACCTTACCCACTGGAAGGCCTGCGCCAGACGCCGACATCATCGCCATTGCGGCAGTCTGAGCACCCAAGCCATTGAGTCTTTTTTCGATGCCGTCGAAGCGACGATTTGTGGCTTCCCATTTGTCGTTCAGTTCGTTTCTGAGATCGTAGATCTGTCCGCCGTTCACGGCGTCTGTCGAGCCTTGTTCGATGCGGCCCTCTGCAACGTTGGACACTCGCTGGTTGCCCGCGTCGATGCCATTCGCTGTCAACGACGGACCATCTTTAACCGCGACGCCATTGCTGGAAACGGTGGTTGCACCTACTTTGACGCTTCCCTGTTCTGACAGTTCCACGTTGTCAGCCAGTGCAACAAACTGAGTTCCATCTTCGTTGTCTGACACTTCAACGTTGCGTCCAGCTGTCACCTTGCTTGCTGCACCAGTGTTCGCTCCGTCTTGACCGTCGCGTCCAGGCTGGCCGCTTTCACCAGCCTCCCCGGCAACACCTGGATCTCCCTTGTCGCCCTTGTCTCCTTTGAGACTCGCAAGCCACTCTCGTTCGGTGCCTTCATAGCCGTATTGTTGCGCCAGCTCATACGCAGAGTAGCCGTCTTGCCCGGCACTACCGCTTCCGGCACGTTCAATTCGTTCGTCAAGATTGTCCAAGGCACTGCTGATGGTTGTGTGTGTGCTGTTGTCTCTGAAATACCAGGTAGGTGTGACTAGGTTGCCGTTCTCAAAGCGGGTGCCACCCCCGATGATTCGCGCCACCCCTGTCAGTTGCCCCATTGCTGCCGCATCTGTGTCTCTCACGCCGTTCGCGATGTTCGTCAGTCGAGTGTCGCCAAACGCGGTGGTCTTCGATTCCACACACATTGCTCCCGCGCCTACGGCTGTGCAGTCGTCAGCAAGTGCGCTTGCGCCTGCACCTAGCGCAACAGTGCGGCTTCCTTGAACGCCTGCGTTTTTGCCGAACGCAGCGGCATCTGTGATTTTTCCGCTGGCGCTGTTTGCGTAGATGTTGCTTCCGACGAACACAGAGTCGGTTATGACCACGCCGCTCGCATCTAAAAGGTTGCTGTTTCCTACAATGGCGTTGTTGCTGCCCTTTATGCTGTTGTCGTTCCCGAACACTGCACTTGAAACGCTGCTTGCTGCTGCGTTGTCGTCCGTCCTGATGACGTTGCGGTTGCCGTGAATGTTGGGGTCGTCCATCACGCTATTGAGCATGATGGTCTTGTTGTCATTACCGACAATATTGCCCCTAACATCTTTGTTTCGATTGCCGAAGATGTTCGCGGACGTTGCGTTGTTCTCATTGCCGAACACGTTGACGTAATCGCCTGCTCCCACGGATTGGGTTCCGACGATGTTGCCATTACTTCCGTAGCTTTGGCTCGAATCATCGCCTATTACCACACCACCGTTCGACTTAACGTTTTTGCCGATTGTTACTCCGCCATTTTTTGCGCAGATGATGTCGCTATTGGCGTTGACGCCAATAGCCACCCCATCGGGGCAGGCTCGCACGTCTTCACCAATTTCGATGGGTTCTGCGGCGTTTGCAGTAGATATGGAAAAAAGAATCGCCAAAGCGATAGCAGATAACGCTAATTTGTTTTTCATTGAGTGCTCCTGTTTTTTCTGGACATTCTTTATTTCTAACACTGAATTCCAATTTGACAAGAGCACTCAAAGCCGGTTTTGCAGTAGGTGACGCGAGAGAGGTTTGGCGTGCTGCGCACAGGTCAACGAACGCGATAAAGAATGCGAATTCCTCCATTAATCACGGTGCCGTCAGAGGTTCCGAAAGTCCTGAAATCGATGTCCACCAGCGTCCCGTTAAAGTTGAGGGTTCGGATTTCCGATGAGTTGATAGAGTTGCCAGGACTAGGGGTATTCCCGTTTGCTGCTTGATAGAAGCCTTGCGTAGAACCGTTAAAGGTGAAGCTCACGTTTGCCCATGCACGCACGGGCCCATAAGATTGGGGCCAGTCGCTCGACACACTCGCGAGAGTGGTCCACTCCGAGCTTTGAACAAGAACCAAGCCTTCCTGGATGGTTCGAGTCGTGTTCGTGTTTGAGATGAAGAGCTTGCCGCTCGCAACCGTCAGGCCTTCCGCGCGGCACGCGCTCTCATCTTTGGATAGCACTTCCCCGGTCTCGATCCAGACCCAATCTGTGTAAGAAGGCGAAGGCGCATTGGTCTGACCCACAGGGCACGCGTAAGAAACGTTCCGTGTGGCTTTGAGCCGCGTCTGATACGTCATCGAACCGGTCATGCCGGACGGGCACGAGCCGCTTCTGGTGACGGTCTGATAGCTCTCTTCTTGACTGCTGCCAGGGCAACTTTGACAGCTGCTTCTGTCCGTTTCCCATCCTGTCCATACCGGTTGCCCCCATGCTTCGGGGCACGTCTTTTGACGTGTAGAAGTTGCATTCCCATAGCTGCCAGCTAGGCAGGCTGCTGGCTGAGACTCAGAAGAAGCACTGCAAAGCGCCGGGGGTGTGGAAGGAAGGGTTGGAAGAGGAACGGGCGCAGGTAGTGCCGGCAGAACGGGAGCCGGGGTTGGATCTGCAGGAAGAGCGCAAGAGCCAATCAGGTTCCAGCACTGGGGAAACGTTGTGGCTTCCCAGGCCTGATTGCTGATCCCAGGACAAGAGGGCAGTGCTGGCTTTGGACCGCACTGCGGGACGTATGGGTGGACTGGGGTAGCTTCCTGTCCACCGACCGCCGAGTCAGGAGCAGTAGGGCTGCGGCTCTGAGGCGGGTTCTTCTGCGCCTGATCGCTCTGAGGAAGGTTCAAAGGCGTGGCAATGAACTGACCGATGTTTTCGTTGTGATAGACGAAGCTCACGACACGAGCGCTCGCACATGCTTTCGTTAATGCAGCAACATCCAACCGATCGTTGTTGTTCTTCACGATGCTTGTGCCGTCGATCACGACATCGTGAGCATTGCCCGCGTTGGCAGAGACGAAATCTGAGCAGCTGGCAGCTCTGACGTTGGTGTAGTCGAGCGTAAACGCGTCTCCAAAATGCCGAATGCCGAACGGCTGTGCATCAACGACGCCGCCCCAGGCGTTTCGGATTTTGCCGCCCTCAAAGTGCTCTGGCTTGATGAAGCGCTCTTCAATCAAGCGCTCACTGCTGACGCCTTCATAGCTTCCAACCACTCCAAACGCCTGCTGGATTTCCGATGACAGTTTGTTGAGTCGCTCGCTTTCGGCGCGCGTCTGTGCACGCGCTTTCACGGGTTGGTAGAGCACGAATGCGACAGCGCCAATCACACTGACGATGCCAGTTGCAATGAGCAGCTCTGTCAATGAATACCCTTTTCGTCTTTTCATGCGTGCGCTCCCTTTCTCTTGGCCTTCTTTGATTGAAAGCGATTCAGGCAAGAGCGCAAGGAGAACGTTTTGACTAAACAGAAAAATTGAGAAATATCTCTCGTTTTTCAAGCTAGACAGTTTTCAGTCCTCTGTTTAACTGGATTTATGAGTAGTCGCACTACCCATAAATTCAAATGAAAACAGGAGACGATTTATGAAGTTGGAGCATTTATACAGAAACGAAGCCGCATTCTCGCTCGAAGACAACGCATTTGCGTTTTTCAGGCAATCGCAAAAGTCGAAGCGCGATGCACGCAGAAGCTTGAAGCAGCGCTATGACCGAAAAGCGCCAAAGGAAAACGTGCTGAACGCAATGGAGCAGGGGGTGTGGGAATGAACTACTCATACCTGCTACTGCCTGCTGTGCAGACCAAGAAATTAGACGTGGTGAAAGCAGCGGTTGGAACCGCAGTATTGCATCGCCCCCAGCACGACTTCATCAATGATGCCGATTCGCGTGGCATCACCGCCCTCGCGCTTGCCAGTATCTTATGGAACCAGGAGCCGGATGCAAACGCACGCGAAGAACTGGACGCGATTACGGCATTTCTCTTGGAATTCAAAGCGAACCCATTCCAGGAAGTCGGCGTGACGCTTGTGAAACACTACCACGCATGGACCGGACGCAGAGAGTTCGAAAGACGCCCTGGGAAGACCATTGCTGAGATCTGCGGAGGCCGAATCCCGCCAGCATTAAAAGCCTTCATCAAAGCCGATGCGGAGCGCGTTCCGGTCCCAGGAAAGCGTGTTGAAGAGCACAAGGAGGCCGCCTGATGTTCACCATTCTTCTTGCTCTCGCCATCGTCTTCGCTTTGATCATCGGCCCCATTCAACCAAATCGAGGTGACTCATGACCGTCCGTTTATGCCTGCTATCCGCGAAAGGTGGGGTAGGGCGCACCACTCTTAGTCTTGCTCTTTCAAGCTTCTTCGCTGAAATCGAAAAGAAGCGAGTCCTGTTGATCGACCAAGACCCCCAGGGCAGCGCTTTGGCGTGGTCAGCGTTGGCCGATGAAACACCCTTCACTGTCGCTCGCTCGCGCAGCAAAGGGTTCGACGTGGAAATCATCGACACGCCGCCACGTCTCAACGACAACGAAGTCCTTCCGGACGCTGATCTCTACATCGTCCCCACCGCCTTGGATGCCGTTTCTTATGTTGTGTTCTTGCGCACGATTGACCTCTTAAAACGGAAAAAGAAGCGCTTCATCGTTGTTGCGAATAGGGTCAACAAAGCGAGAGCAGAGCATAGGGAACGGCTGTCCAGCACCGAGTTGAAAGGCGCTGTTGTCATCCCGGACAGAGCCGGGTTTTCCCGCGCGTATGCAGAGGGGACAACCATCTACCAAATCAAGGGGAGAGGGATTCGACACGTCAAGTTCGACACGCTCTCCATCATCAAAAAAATCAAATCAGAGGTGAACGTATGAAAAAAATGAAAGACCTGTCTGCTGCACTCACTGTCGTGCATCAAAGCCGACACGACGCAGTGATGCATGAGAGCCTGGAAAACGTGCTGCCTGGGGACCGGTTGGCTGCCGGGGATGAATCCAGGCGTAGAACGTATTTTCAGTTCAGTGAAGAGGCGTTGACTCGCAGAAACGCACACACAGGAATGCCGGTTCACCTGAGATTTGGGATTCGAGGTGACTTAGACACCAAGCCATCCTTGCATGACTACCGGAACGACGATGGAAAACGGGTGAATCGAATGATGATGACGGTGCCGCCAAAGCTTCGGGAACAGCTGCGTAGGCTGACCGGCGCTGAGTTTGACTATGAGGTGCCCATTGCGACTTCTATCATTGCCCTTGCGTCATATGCCGCTCAAAAGCTTGTTGATGAGCGTAAGTCATTGACCGTAAAAGCTTGGGAAGACGACAGAAAGAGCCAGCGGCAGCTTTACAGGCGAGTAGTGAAGAAGCGGAACGGGCGAAATTAAAGGAAGACAGAATTCTTTTGGAAAAGGGCTTGCTAAAAATTGCAGGTCCTTTTAGGATCGATTTCACACCACTACCCGCTGCAATTGGAGCAACAGAAATGGCAGAGAAGAAGACCAACCTCGACAATCTGGCAGCTCAGAAGCAGAAGCTTCTGGAAGAACTGCGCAAGATTGAAGAACAGGAAAACAAAGAGCGTCAGGCGGAAGCCGAGAGTGCACACAGCAACATTGTGAGCCTGCTCGAAGATTTCGCTGAATTCTTTGATTCGCGTCAGCGGGCTGAAATCGCGCGTTACGTGGTATCCGGTGCTACTCGTGGTCGTAAGTCCGTCAGCAATCAGGGCAGCAAGACTCCTGTGGCTGCAAAATTCAAGCTGCCGAATGGCGAGACTTGGAGCGGTCGTGGCCGCACGCCTACGGCATTCGTGGAATGGGAAAAGTCTGACGCCGCCAAGAAGTGGCGTGAAGCTAACCCGGAACAGAAGTGGCCTGCTGCCTGAGTTCTAATGCAGTTCACGCATGATAAGCCCACCTTTCGGTGGGCTTTTTTGTGCCTAGAAAGAAGCGCTAAAAGCAACCGCTTGGACCGCTGGTCCTGGTTGCGCCTGCGGCGCGGCTCCGCCATTAAACGTGGGTAGTCTACCTACCCACAACGGAACTATTTCACGGATCTTCGTTTTAGTCGGAAAGCGCCTCTTGCGTCTTTTTCTTCGCGTTTTAAGGTCTCAGTATGAGATGACTTTTCATCTCTGCCCCTTAAAAACCGGAGAAAACTATGAACACGACTACTTTCGCACTCAACGTTGCCGATAACTTTTGGCCCCATTTCTCAGCCGGGCTCATGTTCGCATTCATTGCGATCTCAGCTTTAACGCTCTTTGTCATTCTCTACAAAGACACGTCATCTAAGAAACTCGCACAAGGCTTCCTGGAAGCCCGCGAAGTCTCTTCGAAGATTCGTCCAGGTCAACGCTACGAAGGAATTGACCATAGCGTGCACTACATCGCGACAGACCGACGTAGGCCGTATTTGGTTGTGACTGAACACGCAGAGTTCTTGTGCGACTTCGACCGCCTTGCGCGTTTTTACGCAGGCGAGAGGTTCTTCTTATGAAGCATTGCGGTTTGGCACCCCTGGTTACCAAACCTCTGATTGCGTTCCATCGCCGTGGATTACCGTAGTGGTCATAGACATTGAAAGGTGAGGTGCCCCTCCTTGCAACGGAGGCGACTGAACATCGTGAATTGGGAAGAGGCTCGATATGTCCCGATATACAGCGTCGATCAACCTGTATAGAGCATCGAACCCCATCGTAAGTCCCCGAAGCCTCATGCCGTCGCCATTGTCAGACAGCGCCACGAGGATTGGACCATCGCCCGTTTGTCCTGCGGCGATTTGAGAGTGCATATGTTCCTGCTGCCTGCGAAAAGCATTCAGGGACTGCTGCTCGCTATCTAGTGCCAGGACGAATTCGGATGTCATTTCCCCTTTTTTTGACAAAGCGCGGATGCAGGCTATCGCTTTTTCAAGCGACGTGATGCAGTCTTCCATGGCGAATGCAAAGTCCAACAGAGGCAAAGATCGGCCTTTGGCCATCTCGGCAGAAGATCGTTGGCCCTCACTTACTTGGTCAAGTATCAAGGACCGCGCTTCGTTGTAATGTCGTGCCGTTTTGACGAGGCAGTGCACCAGCCATGAACGCCACTTCCGTTTTTCGGCTGAAACGCCTGGTTCTGGAATAAATATGCTCATCATCAGGGCATGCGAGCGGAGGCCTTCAATGTTTAGATGAAGCGGCGGCATGCCGCAATGTGTCGGTATGGTCACTCGGCGTCTCCAATATTGTGAAATATTACCGGTTTTGCGTTTTAGTCTAATCTGGTTCGCCCAACGCCATTGCCAAATCTCCGCTCCGGTTTACATTGATTTTAAGGAAGTCATTTTATTGCTTCCTCCTTCAATCTTACAAAAAAATACGGAGCAGAACTCATGGGCGCGATTGCACAACAGGCATCTTCAAAACACTATATCAGCGAAAGAAAAATCATCAGCGATTTGCACGTCTTGTTTAACGCTGCATCAGCGGGAGGAGCACGCGTGTCTGACAGAGCAGTGATTTACAGCGCAGAAGCCTTCGCAAGCTTCTTCGACTACCGCGAATTCGGCAACATGCATCAAGCCGTTTACAGCCAAGACCTAGAAGGTGTGCAGATCTTCAAGGGGTTGCAGATGGGTAAATACCGCTTCTTCTACGTCTCCGCAGACAGCAACGCAGTCTATGGCTTCTACTCTGCTCACGACAAATTCTTTCAAGAATTGATGCGAGAAGAAAGAGCGCTGAACAATCACTACTTCCTGGAAGAGTGTGCCGCATGACCGCAGTATTCGCAGAAATGCCAATTCAGAGGCTTTCTTGCTCGCTACCCAGCGTTCGCATGCACGCAGGCCTGGACGCTGATCTACGAGCTTTGGCAGAGCTTCAACAGAAGCCGCTAGTGCAAGTCATGCGCAACATTCTCTATCACTACTTGCAGATCGAAGAAGAACCGATGCGGTTGGAAATTGAAGATGCTCCCATTCGGCGTTCTGCGAAAGCAGAACAGGTGATGAGTCAAAAGGTAAGCGTGACAGCGGAGGTCAAAGACGCTTTTGTTCAACGTGCCCAGGCTCTCTATCTGCCGCAGACCACTATGCTACGGATGATCTTTGAAGCGGGGGTAGAGCGCTGGAAACGCAGGCTATGAAGACCATGCAAAGCGCAAAAAGAAAGAGAGCACCTTGCGGTGCTCTCTTAGATATCATTACTGAGCAATAGCACTACTCGGGTCGGGATTCTCAAACACTGCGCTCGCGACAATGGTTTTGCCTTCGGTCATATCACTGCCCATCTGGACAAAGCCGTCAATCGTGGCGTCGCTATACTTTCTCAGATCCGGAAAAATTGCGCGCATCTGACTGGGAGTCACCCCTGCATCAGCGGCATTTTTCAGCGTGCTGAACCCGGACAAGAGTCGAGCAGTCCCATTGGGTGAATCGATAACACTTTTTGCTGCCTTTACATAAGTTGTGATGTATTCCTTAGAAGACATAAATCCCCCTTTACAGGTCAATAGCGTGGATGGTTGGGTTTGCCGGACGGCTGCGCCGATATTGGGGCGAAATGGACAAATTCAAGGGGCGGGACTAAGCCCATATGCTCACCGACTTCTCAGTCTATCTCTTAGCAACGCCAGCTCAACATCAGCACGTCCAAGTGTGCTCAGCTGATCGGTGTCTCTGAGCATCATCATCTCTTGTCTTTGCCGCTTACTGATGCCCCGTTTCGGTGTCTTCTTTTTAGCGCGTTTCAACTCGCCCAATGTGCCACTTGTGGGTAGTCCGCCTACCCAACAGTTCAGTGCAGCGAGCACGCTCTTTGCTCTTTCGAGGTGTTGCAGCGGCACGCGCACTTTCACTTCTCCGGCCCGTTCGTCAATGATCCCTGCGAACTGGCTCCGCAAGACAACCAGGGCGGCTCCGCGCCCGTGCTGTTCCCTATCGAAGATCAAGGTGCTGTCTTCGACCCTCACTCTTACTCGTGGGCTCTTCCACCGCTCTTCCAGCGCTCTTCTTACCGCTTTTCTATGCGCGGAGTGGGCAACCGGCAGCTGATGGTTCTGGGCTTGCTCAGCGGCTTCCAAGCGCTTCACCAGCAAGCTTGGGGCGTTCTTCGGAAGCACGCGGTGAAAGGGCGTAGCCAGCCACCCCAATAGGTCTGACTGGCTCTTGCTTCCCAAGCACTCATTGCACGCGAGAACAATGCCTGCGTTCTTAGATCCACCAACCTGGACAGGAATGAGCAAAGAGCTTTTCGCTCGCGCTGGAAGTGGCTCACCGCAATAAGCGCATAAGCTCTTTTGTTGCTCTCTTAAACTTCGTCTGATCCATGTCTTAGCCATCGTGCTTCTCCAATTAAAGAATTGATAATTAATTGGTAGCACGTAAGCCGATTCTGACAAGAGCAAAAGCCAGAAAAAGCGGCTAAAGGCAAAAGCCTGGAAGCTGTCGCTCAGTTGCGCCTTTGGCGCGGCTTCGCGCTTTCACGAGTTTATTAAACTTTTTCAGTGCAATCCGTGTTCTCTCTTCAACCCCATATTCTCTACATCCTGCTCCTTCCAAGAACGTGAACTATTCCCGCTTTTTAATTCTGGTGCTCGTTTCGCTCTTGCCAACTCTTGAATCCGATCTACTCTCAAAGAGCAGGACTCAATTGAGCCACAATCCAACACATAAGGAGAGCTATGAAAAGAAACCTAGAACCGAAAGACGAACAGCTGAACCGCGTTGCCCCAAATCCCCGCGTCAGCTTTCAATTGAACGAAGACCTGCGGGATTGGAGCGCAGAAGCGCAATGCCGCAAAGCCAAACTCCAACGTCAAATCATTCAGCACTACTTGAACAACTTCGATGATGAAGAGCTACGGCTTGAATTGGACTTGGCAGAATCGAAAGAGACTTACGAAGATGCCCAGGCTCAGAGCGGGAGCTGGTTGCAGATGACTCGGATCTCAAAGGAAGACCAGGCTGCAATTCGGTTGCGCGCAGATGCGCTTGATCTTTCGAGAACCACTATGGTTCGGCTGATGATGCAAGCGGCGGTGAAGCGCTGGAAAGAGCAGAGCGAGAACAACTCAATTTTTTAACAACAATAGGAGAATGATATGAGAGACATTACCAAACGCCCAAAACCCGTAATCCTGGCTGAGATCAAACGCCGTCTGTCCGTTTGCCTGCCGCTCGCCTTGGTTCGGGTCTTGAACGAAGAACAGAACCGAGTCGAAATTGCCGTTCGAGACGCGCTCAAAAAACTTGATTCAAATCCTGGACTTGAATCGGTTCAGATGGATAGCTCTGAGCGCTTCGCAATCAAGCAAGAGCCAATCGTCATTACCAAAGAAGGCGAAGACCGCTATCTCGTTCGCGATGCGTGCTCTGTCTATGCTGATAAGACGCGAGTGTCTTGCGTTGAAGACATCGTTCTCTACCTGATGTTTTCCAAGCTGAGACTCTTTGCGCCCGACTTAGCGGCGGACATTCAGATGTTTGAGCGGAAAAGACTGACCAAGGAGGAGTGTATGTTGCTGTCTGAGCGTCAAAGTCAGCTGGAAACGGAGTTGCGATACATCCGCCAGCGGCTAGCCCAGTAAAAAGGAGAAGGCATGAAATGCCTTGACTGAGAAGCCCCGCATTAGGGGCTTTTTTATTGGGTGAACGAAAAGGGAGGGGGTTGAAAAAGTTTAACAAGCACTTCTTCACTCGAATCTGTGAACTATTCCCACTTCTGATGTTTAGTCATTTCTTCCATCTTGCCATTTCCACTTTTTCTAATAACCTTTAATTAAGAGTCTCGTATCAATTGAGTCTCGTTCAATCAACTAAAAAAGGAACAGCATCATGAGAAATATTATTGCATCTCAAAAATTATCAGAATCCAAAACAGTCGTTATCGTTGAGATGGTTTTAAAGTCGAATAGATGGTCAAGTAGGCGTGGAGTTGTAAAGCTCCTGGTCACTGACCAAGAAGGCATCGACAACTTGTATGAAGCGGGAAAGCTTATCGGTAATCCGCACTACCTCGAAGTTGACTCGTTCTGCTTCGACTTGGAAAAGGTCGGCCCTGGCAGCGAATACAATGAGAAACTCGCTGACATGGAGGCTCAGCTTGAAGAGATCATCTCTGAAAGCATGAGGGCTGACTTATGAGAAGGCACTCACTCAGCATCATCAAGGAGCTAGTCATCGCGCATCCCGAATTCTCAGCTCAGACCTTCGTTTTGAGCTATCTGCCGCATCAGGGTGTGGTCTTCAAAGAATACGAGAGCGTGACAAAAGCCATTGAAGAGATGGTCTACGAAGAGACAAAACGCGTCATTGCGACGGGCCAGTCAAAAGTAGCGGTGTTCGTGGAGCGACAATCGGGTGACCACCTGGTAACCGACGCGGAACTCTTAGAAGCGTTCGATGCGTTTGCGGATTACAGCCAAAAATTCGGCCGAAAGGAGATTGAGACGGTGGTCAATTTTGCTTTCCAGATCATGAATGAGGATTACAAAAACGTCTGGGAATAAGGATATTTGGGTTGGATTGATATATAATTAAGCCTCACCCCAACCAAAGGAGATAAAATGAGCGTGGTATACATCAAAGAGCGTTTCGAAGATTTTTGCAATTGGTTCACCAAGACCCCGGAAGAAAGGCAGGCGATTAGGATCATGAGGGCGGTGAAGAGGGCTCAGCAAGAGCAAGGTCATGATAAACCTCCCCGCCGGGGTAGGAAGATGTAAAAGGTGGAGTGAAATGAAGAGCGTGAAATAAGGCCTCCCTAACCGGAGGCTTTTTCTTTGGGCGTCTGTCGGTCATTTAGCACTTTTGACTGGCCCATCTGTCAGACTTTTCTGACATGTGACTGGCTTCACGCAACGCTTACAATGAAGCGGTCATCAGTGAGAACAGGGGAAGTTCGTGCGCTCTATCATCTTCGGGGCCGTAGGCCTGGCACTAGGCCTGGCTGGTTGTCAGCAGGAGGAAGCGTCTCCGCGCTCCGCGCCGCAAGGCACAGCCAAGCCCGCTCAGCCACCCCTAGTGCTCACGCAGGAGGCTTGGGCAGGGAAGGCGTTCGACGACAAAGAGGTTCGACTCAACACACCGGAGCGCTTCTACCAAGAGATCGTCAACGCTCGAAACGGGGTCAGCAAGAACGAGTTCGAAACGACTGCTGCCTACGAGAAGAGAAAGGCAGAGTTGGCTTTGCCTACCGGCATCAGGGCCGATGCGGTCTACCTTTTTGAGTCTGGTAGCCGCGTAAAATACGACGCCGACCGGGGCGCGTATGTCGCGGAAAAAACGTATTGCACGGACTACGAATTCTCGGACTTGAAGAACGTCTTGGCGTGCAGCATCGGTTCTGTGGAAGGGAAGCCGATGGTGAACAAGCGTGACGTATACGGACAAGTTCAGCTCTTCGAGAAGCGAACCGATACGCAGTATTCGATCCTGATGCCACTCGCCCAGGTGCGCAAATTTGGCACGCGCACGTCGCAATACGCGAGCTATGAATTTCCGGGCAAGTGCCCGGTTCCCGTCGAGGAGGCGAGGAAGATTGGGCCGGTGGCCATCGCTTACGGAGTCACGTTTAACGCGCCGGATTTCGTCAAGACCACCGTTGATCTGCACACATACCCCGAATACAGAAACGAATGGTCGGTTGACCGAGTGGGTGTCTCTGGAAAGGTGGTTTCGCTTGTTTGCTACACCGATGATCAAACGAAGCGCATCCTTTACCAGCGAAAGTTTTGACGACAGCACACAGGGGGTAACGTGGAAAAGACCAAGAAGAAAAAGCGGTTAGGCATGTGGAACCGTCTCGCAATTGTGGGGGCGTTCCTGGCGATTTTTGCGTGGCCGGTTGCTCTTGCCTTCATGTCCGATTCGAAGCTTGCGGAATACCGAACGTCAGACATGCAGCGCTGCAAGGAGAGGCTGATTGGTTCGGGGGAAAGCACTCATTCGGAGGCGATACGCATTTGTCTCGATGAGATGTCAAAGCAGCAAGACGATGATCTCGCGTATGTCTTCAAGGAGCAGTTGCCGGGTTGGATGATCGTCTACGCGCTTGCTTACGCTTTCGCATATCTGCTGATTTTGGCAGTCGTCAAGACGTGTAAGTGGGTGATGGCTGGCCGAAATCAGGAGAGCGAATAGTGAGCAAATGGATGTTGATTGCCGCTCTTGTCGCTACACCCTTGGGCGCAAGTTCGGCAGAGCCCGACCCGCTGTCGTGCGGAGCGTTGACGGCAGGCAAAAGCAAGAGCGACGAAGAAAAGATCGAGACTTTTGCGCGCATCATTCCCAATAGCGCGGCCAAACACCTGACTGATGTCTATCGTAAAGAGCTAGTGAAAAAAGGAGCAAATGACTACTCCGCGTTCTCGGCTTCACTCGACTACTACGCGAAAATAGCCCTGCCTCTTGCGGAAGAAGTCACCGCTCAGTTCGCGTTGATTGCGAAGGAAGAAGGCTCTTACGTGAAGAGCGTGAAGGGTTATTGCAAAGACAAAAGCATGAACATCTCTGAGTTTTTCAACCGTGCGTTTGATGCGGCGCTGATCGACAAAGTGAAAGAATTGCCAGACGAAGACAATTGACTAAAAGCGGACTTCGCTCCGCTTGACCTGAAAAAGCCTCCCATTCGTGGAGGCTTTTTTTTGTGCTCGGATTTTGGCAGGCGCTTATTTAACTTTTCCTGTCCCATCCTCCCAACCCCTTCCCACTCATGTTCGCCCTCTCACTTGACTAAAACGCGGGCTGAGGCGTGGATTTCGGCAGGCGCGAGTAGTCATTGAAGTTGGCCGGAAGCGAGGGGAGTGGCGGACGGAAGTGAGTGTGGGCGGGTGGTGATTGTCCAGGACGAAGGTGGATGGTGATGAGGCGGTCGTGCGGGAGTGAGGGGCGTTGGATAGGTGAGTGAGGCTGGGGAAAAGGAAGAGGCGGGCGATGGGAAGGGGGACGGGAAAAGTTTAATAAGCGGATGCAGGCTTAGAAGGTTGACAGGTAGGTAATGCGAAACGCGGTAGAGCGAAGAGCAGAAGCGTAAAAGCAAAAAATCAAAAGCCGAACCTGACGTGTCCAATCCGGGAATGCTGGCTTGGAGGTTAGCGGCTGGCGATGGCTAGCGGCGACTTTTTTCAAAAGTCTTGCGCCATCACTTGCAGCCTTCATGAGAAAAACCTGACGCGTCTCCCCCTGATGGATCTAAGGGGTTAGAACATACACAAGACGCACCGTGGTGTTTTCGTCTTGCGTCCAATTCTGCGTGAGTACCGCCGCAAAACTCTTAGAGCCGTAAGCGTTAGCCGGTGAATCCAATGTGTTGCACTCAATCTGACGCTGAAAAGCGGCCAGAGCCTTGTCGTGCTTGAAAGAAAAGCTGAGTGCAATGGTATTGACGAATTTGAAATCCGATCTATACCTAAACCATAGAGTTGAAGAAAGTAAAAGGAGAGAGCATTGAAGAAGCGAAAAACATACAACATTGATGCGACAACGCTCAGTCAAATGAGCGAGAGAGCGAAGCAGTTGCGGATTCCAGAAAACGCCCTCGCGCGCCTTTATTTCGAGCGGGGCCTTTCTTCAACTGACGATCAGACGAAAAAAGAATTGACGAATCTGTCCAAGAAGATTGAGCGCGATTCGATTGAAAACCAAATCAAAATCTACGACGCAGTTCAACTCATGCGACGTTCGCACGATGAATCGATTGCGCAGACGAAAGAACAGATGAGTCATTTCATCAATGCAATGAGCGAGATCCTTTTAGCATCTCCTCGCATTCAAGAACAGCCAGCTCAGAAGCATCAGACGGGCAAGAGTTTGGCTGATCAATAACCCGTCAAAAACATTTATCACACACAGGAGAACCATCTATGAAATCTAAATTATTAGTCACATCCATCGTTACCGCTCTGGCTTTGAGTGCATGCGCGACCGCCCCAGGTGTCTTCCACGCCGACAAGGGCCGTGTCGCAAGAGCCTCAATCGTGGGCTGTGCGGGAGGTGCTTTGCTGGCGAAGTTCACGGGCAACAGCGACAACGCCCTCAGAGCTTGCGCGGGTGGCGCTGTCGTTGCCGGTGTCGCGTCTTATTCGGCTCAGCTCAAAGAAGCCAAGGCCGTCGAAGAAGCAGCGAAGCGCGCGGGATTGCAAGCGCAAGTGAAGACCGAAGAAGTGGTGCAAGGAAGTGAACGCAAGAGCGAATTGAAAGAATTGCGATTGCAATACGACCCCAATGATCTTCGCAACCCGTCGGCTGAAACAGCAGCGGTCTTCGACAAGCTTGCGAGCTTGATCAAGAACAAGAAGCCCGACTCGAAGCTGGAAGTTGAGTTGAGAGGATCAGACAAAGCGATGTGCTTGAAGCCCGCTGAGCTTTTGAGAAACAGGGGAGTCGGGTTGCTTGATCTTGGCGCTTACTCAACTCCCCCCAAAGCAATCGTTTCAGGGGCGGTTGTTGGTGACGCACAAATGCCGCATGCCACCGTTTCGGCGAATTGTATCGGGGTGCACGAGATTGTCATCAGCCCAATCACCAGCTTGTAAGCAAACCATAGGAGCGGTTAGTCATGCGCTGACCGCTCTTTCTAAACAAGGAGAAATGAAATGAAGAAATCATCAATAGCCACTGCCCTTCTGCTGTTTTCATCGGCGATTGTGCATGCCGAACAAATCAAGAATGAGACTGTTGCCGTCTCATCAACGGCGAAGTGCCAAATTTTCGTCGGAGCTAAGGGTGCAGCAACCACTTCTGAACCTAACTATCGATATAGCAGTCTGCCGTTTTGCGATACGAACGCTACTCACGATCAAGAACTAGGCATCGACGGTGTAGTGATTGCCGTCTCATCAACGGCGAAGTGCCAAATTGTCGTCGGAGCTAAGGATGCAGCAACTACTTCTGAACCAAACTATCGATATAGCAGTCTGCCGTTTTGCGATCTGGAACGGCCACAGGAAGAGATGACAGACGGGTTTTTTATCAAGAAAATTGCGAATGATGGTTCGGTGATCTTATGAATACAGAAACGAGAGAAGAACGCATCAAGCGACTAATGAAAGAGAGAGAAGAGGGAACGCTCACTGAGAAGCCTGCGCCCGTTCGTGCGGAGGAAAAGCGCGTTGAGCCGGAGCCGGAACTGGATTGGGAAGAAGAGTCTCGCATCATCTCTTCAAAGAATCGGGAGCGCATCAAGAAGAACGCCGACTTGGCTGCTGCGCAAGCAAAAGCAGCAACTCAATTCGCGGAGAAAGGAGCGAGGATTGCAGTGAAATCTCTGCAGGCGTTCAAGGAAAAGACGGAAGCGAAAATTCAAGCGGAGAAAGAGAAGCGGCGGCTGAAACGCGAAGAGCAAGAGGCGATTAAGGGTGCAGACGTTGAAGCTCTGGCAACCAAAAGCAGTCGAGAGCCATCAGCGGGAAACAACAGTGTGCAGCGTCAGACACGGACAAAGTTTTGGATGCTGTGCAGTATTCCAATCGCCCTCAGCATCGTTCTTGTCGGAGCTTGGTTGTTCAAAACCCGAGACACTGTTGAAGTCACTAAGGCTTCATCGACAGAGCAAACAAAGACGGAGCGCGCAGCCGAGCCAACGCAAGTGCTCGCACCGATCCAAGCAGTTCTTCCAACGGTTGAAGAGCCACCCCGAGCGTTGCCGCCGCTTCCCCTGCAACCAGGTGTAGAAGAACAGCTCGTATTGGAAGCTCCAACTGCTGTCGCGCAGAAAAGACCGGAAGCAAAACGGCCAACTGTAAAGGGCGAACGCGCTGCAAAGCCGGTGGAGAAGAGGGCAGAGCCCGAGAAGAGCCAATGGCAAAAAGAAGTGGCTCAAAAGCTGGAAGGCTATCAATTTTAGTCTTTAATTTTCTGTGAGTAGGGGTTGTCACTCACAGAATTCGTTGTATACATAAATAATGATTCAATTAAAAGGAGAAATCAATGTTTGAGAAGTCAAAGAAGAAAATTCACTTCGGGTCTAAGTTCCTCGCCCTTCACGGGCGCTTGCTTATTGCAAGCCCAACAGAATTTTTGGGTATACGAAAAAATATGGAAGGTTCTGTGGCGCAGTCGTTCTACTATTTGCAGCAAGACCGCTACCTCCCCACTGATAAAAAGAGTGCTGAGATTTGGGAGCAAGATCAATTGTTGGCTACCCAGGTTGTCGAGGAATTCAGAAGCGTGATAGGGATTCGAGCGGTAGCTCTCGCCCTCCTGCTTTCCCTTGCGCTCGGGACAGCAGGAGCTTTCACTAAGAAAGCCGTCTCCGCAGGAACGGGTTCTGGGTCATTCATTCAATCCCTTGTGCAGAAAGCGGTCGTGTCTTCCAAGACCCAAGAGCAAGAGGAAGCCCCATCGCATCCAGATCCAATGTCCAGATATTAATAAAAAGGAGGTGCTTATGTTAGTTGGAAAATTTACAAGAAATACAGATGTAAGAATTTTGCAGAGGGCGGTAGATCGATATGAAGATGTGACGATTGACCCCAATTCAATTCACATTGTCGAGTCCAGATACCTGGACGTCCCTCTTGAAGAAGAAGAAGCCGCAATCCTGGCGGGAGCCAATTACGATTCCGACATTCGTTGTTTTGTCGTTCCAGAGAATCTCGATTTGCAAGCGTTCAAACGCTGGTTCCCCAGAGTCGAAGCGGACCTAATACCGCCCAAGGACACGAAAAACTACTTGACGAGAAGCGGGAAGCCTTTGGAGTCGTATCGACTTCCGCAAGACTCATCAACAGGCGTTACATCGCTCGCAATGCCTCTCATGTATGCCGCTTTGCCTGCCATTGCAGCACTGGCTTTCTTTGGATTCCAAGTCACCGGGTCTCTTCTCCTGAGTATCCCGCTTTTGTTTCTGTCGGCCCCATATCTGCTGACGATCTATCAAAGAGCCTGGAACGGGCAGGTTGAAATGATGAAGTCAGCCCTTCTTCTGCTGCTTCTTCCTTATTCCGTTGCCGCATCATCCGCAATGGGTAGCTCAGCGTCTCTTTCAATGATTGGATTCTTATCGACTGCGTGTTTGGCATGGGTTTTTGTAAGTGTTTTGCCGTTCATTTTTGGAAAGCAGAACGACATGGCTTTTCTGAGAGTTCGACGACTTTGGATGGCGGTCAGCGTTAGTGTGTTGATTACCCTGACTGCTGTGGTATCGGCTTCTGCGTTCGCAATTAGCGGATTTCTAGGCTCCGTGCTTTCGTCTTTCATCTTCGGTCTAACGTCTCTTTATGCGCTCTACTATTGCAAGCAGCAATCCAACGTGCGTGCCGTGAATTTGGCGAATTTCAGCAACGACAATTCAATGAGCAGGTTGGGATCGGAGCGAGAAGCGTTCCAAATTCAAAAAGCTCGGCAGGCGAAAGCTTCGGTTGAAGACCAGTCGTTGCGCATTCAAATCGGCCAAAGCAAAGGCATCGTCTCTCAAAAAGGATATGCGAATTCCCCAGCCCCTGGGGTAGGCATCAATTTCAGCATCAACGATGCGGGACGGGGAGCTGTCACCATGGGGCCGACTGGCTCTGGTAAGACGGTCGTTATCAACAACATTACTTACTGTGTGCTTGCAAACAATATTGCATACGATTTAACCCATCAAGAAAAACCAAATTCTCAAAACAACGGAGGTGAACAATGACTTTACTAGAAAGCACAAATTTTAAACCAACCACTCTTACTGGAACGGACGATGAGTCGTCTTTGAGACTAAGCCAAGTGCTCAAACTGGGGTTGGCCAACAAGAACGATAGAGATATTAAGAAAAAGGTCGTCAGTCAATTGCTTAGAACCAAATCTGGAAGACAGAAGCTTGGCCTTCTCGCCTTATGCGGGAAAGGGGCGCTTGGCGCTGAGTATGCGAATGCTTTCGATCAAGTTCTTCGAAAAGGCATTCGGTTCGGCATGTTCGAGGGTTTAGACATCGAACAAATCGAAGCTGGGTTGTTCGACGTTGGGGGTTCGGAAGTTGATGCAAGATCCAAACTCTGGGATGACGGTTCAAGAACGCTGTGCAGGTATGCCATTCACATCTGGTCTGCTGCGTCAAGAGATATGGAATCAAAGATGCGCAACTATTACTGCGACAAGCTGATTGAACACGACGAAGAATTGGCGTTCTTGCAGCTTAAATCTCACCAGGCCTATTTAAAGGGAGAAGAGAGCATATACGACGAACGCATTGTTGATCTTCACGAAGAAGTGCAGACAATCACCGAACTTCTTCTTGCAGAACCCTATCGAGATTCGGCACAAGGTCTAATCTCTATCTATCAAATTCTACGTTCAGGGGTTCAGTCGAGCACCGATAAAAATGGTGTCACTAAAACTCACTACTCCTCAGACCTCGTTAGACTATTCGACTTCATCGGCTATCAAGACGAGAATCTGTCGATTTCCGACTTTGAAGAAAGAAAAGCAAGGGGTCTCATTCATCCTGAGCTGGCTCGCCCTGGTTCTCTTTTGACTCGTGCAATCGGGCACTACACTAGCGAGTTTCAAAAATTGAGTGCGGAACAACAGACGAGTTTCACGTTGTCGCTGCAAAACAAGTTCGATCAGCTCGCACAGGGCACTAAGCTTGTTTGCTCTGAAAACGTGCCTTGGATGCTTCATGAGAAGGGAGACTTCCACCCCGAGGAAGTGATCAGAGGCAAAAGCGTCACCATTGACCTCAACGAAGCTGTTTATGGAGCAGCATCAACGATCATCAATTCACTCGTAAAACAACGGGTTTTCCGTCTCATCAAGTCACGCGGAGAAAGGCCGCAGTGGTCGAAAACAGAAACGAAGGTCGTCTGCATCATTGATGAAGTTCACTTGATTTGCGGGCTCAAAGACGCGGAGTTCTTCTCGATTTGCAGAAGCCTTGGAATGACCATTTTTGCGGGCACGCAAGGGGTCGAATCACTTAGAATCGCTTTGGGTAGCAACAACGCCGCCGACGCCTTCTTGCTTCAAATGACAAGCGACGTGGCATTCAACGTGTCTGCGGAGACCTTGGCTTACATTCAAAAGAAATACGGTAGGGCAAAGCTGACTTCTTCTGTTCATCAAGTCCAAGGCGTTGACTATTCGTCTACCTACGATGATTTGTCAACTTCGATTATGAATGACGTGAATCATCCTAATTACTCGAATTTGCGTGAGATGCGCAAATACGAAGTGTTGATGAATCGAAACTCAGCAGCGGATAAGCTGGATAGAAATCCGGACAAAATAAACTACGAAGAAGTAGCGCTCATGAGAAAGAACTCGGCTCGTGTGCAGCATAAAGAGCAGGAAATCGTCAAGCAAGAGCAGTTTGCCGCGCATGTCGGTCTCGGGGAGCCCTTTATGGGTCTTCATCGTGCTGGCGTCAAATCAGTTGACTACATCACTGTTGATTTTGTGCAATCGAAAGACATTGACGACTTGTCAAAACCGGAAACTGTGCAATATTTAAAAGACTGTTTACTTGAATTTGGAGGTATCTAATGAACGACATTGAAAGACAACAAGACGGTTTAGATAGAGCAAACGCTCTTGCAGAGGCCGCAGGTAGGCGCAGACAACTTCTCGAACAAGAAGTGAATCTGTTACGCGAGAAGCCGTCAGTGATTCCATCAGAGCGAGCGAAGCAGGAAGAAGCGTTGAAAGAAGTGCATGCAAAACAGGTCCAAGGTCAACGGAGGTATGAGAAAGAGGTATCTTCGTTTCAAACTCCGGAAGACGTTGAGCACGTGATGAGGTCTCAGTTCGGTCGCACTGAACCTCGCAACATCGAACTCGTTGAGACCGACGTTCTGCAAAAGTTGAAAGATCGTCGCGTGCGTAAGGGTATGGTAATCGATGAAAGAGCGCCGAAGCAGGTTACAACTAACCGGTGGGCTGCATTCCAGGAAGAGGAAATCGAACGCTATGAAGAGCGTCAAAAAGAACAAAGGGCGTTGGACAAGAAGTATGACGGTCCAGGTCGCGGGGACAAAGGTCCATCGTTCTCCTGAAATTGAAGCGCGGTTTGAGTAAAAGGGTCGATTGAAAAATCGGCCCTTTTTCACATTTACGGGTTTTAGTCATTCATCAATACTTGTCCATTTTCTGTTCTCTGTTTCAATTAATTTATGGGTAGTCTGACTACTCACAAACAACATTTGAAATATAGGAGAACATGACAATGAAAAAGACGCTATTACTAACTTCCCTCGCTCTTCTGCCGCTGTCAGGCAACGCTTTTGTGCTCACCACGAGTTTAGATGCGCCAGCCCGCAGGGCCCTCGAAGCAATTCAGTGCGCTGGTCTAGCCCCAAGGCTCCTGCTTATTGCAGACATGACCAAATCCAAGGACTCGCCGCGTCTCCGTGTGTTAGACTTGGACACTGGAAAAATCATCCTCACTGACTACGTAGCTCATGGCGTTGGGAGTGGCGCAGACGTGCCTCAGCGCTTCTCAAACGTCGAAGGGAGCCTTGCCACCTCTCTTGGGCTCTACCGCATATCTGAGCGCTATCAAGGCGTCTCGGGCTGGTCGAGGCGCTTAGACGGCCTTACCCAAGGCTGGAATACGAACGCCCGGCAGCGTGCCGTAGTTATGCATCCAGCCACCTATGTTCGCCCTGGACGGGTGGGGCGCTCGGAAGGTTGTCCCGCTGTCAGAAATGAAGTCCTGATGAGCTTAGAGAAGCAGGGGCTTTCTGATGCGGTCCTCTGGATTGACGGTGGAAAAGCGGTAGAGACGTGTTCCACCGGCAACCCTCTACCGCTGATTTGGAATCGACGTGTCAAAGAAAACCGATGCTTGGTCAACAACCTGAAATGGCCCTCGCCTTCATCGTATGACCAACAGAAATGGTTTGCGAACAATTGACGAATGCCGAATCTGAAATACCCTTTTTCTAACGCATTGGGGAAAGGGGTGTTTTTATGGCAAGAAATAGAAGAAGGGTCTACCAGCATTTTTTTGGGTCGGTTCCAGGCACAGTTGAGCCGTCTACACCTGTTCGCTACTGGAATGAAGGCCTCTTGGTCTTCCTTCTCATCCTTTGCGCTGCCTACCCACTGTCGCTGTTCGCGACTCAATTCATTCCCAATCCAACCCCACTCCCTTTTCGGATGCTTCTTCCTGGAAGCCTGCTGACATCGTTCGACGTGTTCGCCCTGGGAGGTTACCAAAGCCCCGTCTTGTCTGAATTCCTGCGAGTGGTCCGAACAGAGACGGTCTATCCCGCCCTCATCTATCTCCAAATCGGGTTGGCATGGGGAGCAGCGCTTTCTTTAAGCTGGTTTGCGTCTCGCTCTGCGTTCAAGCCTCGCAACAACGAGCGAGACATTTCCGGGCCACGGCTGCTGAAAGACAAGGAAGCCGTTAGCGAGATGCGGCATCGCTCGTTGTCAGTCAAAGAGCAGCAGACAGACCCACATTCCGTTCTTATCCATCCGGAATTGGTCATCTCGAAGAAGCAAGCGAGCAGGCATGTCCTGGTCGTCGGAAGCCCAGGCTCCGGCAAGTCGGTCATCATGAGTCAGACCATCCGGCACGCGATCAAGAAGAACCAAAAGTGCTTTATTTACGATGTAAAAGGCACCTACACGTCCATATTCCGGCAACCGATCATCGTCTGTCCGTTCGACCAACGGTCATACGTTTGGGACGTGGCGAAAGACGTGGATACGCCGATTAAGGCTGAGGTCTTTGCCGCGTCAATCATCAACGATCCAGGGAACGACAAAGGCAATTTCTGGATTCTCGCTGCCCGATCATTGTTAGTGGGCGCAATCAAAGAGCTGCAAGCCACTAAGCCCTTAGCCTGGGGTTTTGCAGACCTCGCCGCGTCTATCAACCGCTCGCAGGAAGAGTGGGTGGTGACGATGATGACGTGGCACAAACAAGCCACAAATCTAGTAGCTGGCGGCGGAGAGACCGTCCAGTCGATCCAAGCCACCCTAGCGGGGCTCAGCCGCATGATCAACGACTTGGCAACCGCTTGGCCAACGGTCGGCAAGCGCCGTTTTGCGATGTCAGAGTGGGTCAAAGACGGCTATGAGGGGCGTAAGCAAGTCATCGTGCAAGCTGGCCCGGACGCAGGGCTGACGGCTGCATACATCGGCGCGCTCATCAACTGCGCAGTGCCCGAGATCCTCTCGCCAAGTTTGCCGGACAACGAAGAAGGCCGGTTCCTGGGGTTCTTCTTCGATGAGTTGACCTCTATTGCGCGTCTCAACATCGATGGGCTGTTCGAAATGGGCCGGTCAAAAGGCGTAGTGGCATACATTGGCTTCCAAGACTTTATGCAAGTCCAGCGGGTGTATGGAGACAAAGAGGCGGCAACGCTTCAATCAATGATTGGAACGCACATCGCGTGTCAAATTCAGCCGTCTGAAACCCGTGACCTGATTTCTCAGCGCTTTGGGAAGAAGAAGGTGTCTTGGTATAGCCACCAAGACAAAGCTGTCGTGCACGAAGAAAGCCGTAACGCTGTGTCTCCGCATGAATTGACCGCAGAACTCGGGCCGATCAAGAGCAAGAAGATCAAACCGGACGGCTTTGGAGTCAAAGCCATCGTCTCAATCTCCGGTTGGGACCCGATGTTGCTTCTCTTTCCTGGTCGCAAATACCCGAAACGCAGAGAAGGGCAGGTGGAAGCAAAGTGGATGCGAGAAGTCGCAAAGCCCAACGTTCCAGCGCCAAAGATCGAGGTGATAGCGGGGGATAACGGCGAAGGGTATAGCGTTGAAACCATCAAGGAAGCAGACACCCAGGTGCAAGATGGAGCGCCTTTTTCCGTTGCTTCTATTCTTGAAAAGCACTTGAAGCGCAATGGTGCGAGAGACGTTGTGCGAGTCAAAATTGATAAGCCGCCCGTTGGTGATGAGAATCCGTTTGGGTTTGATTGATTGCCTTTTTTCTAACTCATGTTACTTCTATTTGATGTGCAAATAAAAAAAAATAGGAGTGACACATGCAAAACGTAACTGCGCTAAAACAAACAAGAGCGGGTGTGCAGAACGCCATCGCGTATCTCAAAAACGAGAGCAGTGATGCTCACGCCGTGGGCTACTACTATAAAGAAGATGGGAAAGAGCGGAGCGGTCTGACGTATTGGGGTGGCAATCTGACTTTGGCTTTAAAGCTCGAAGGAAAAGAAGTCACGATTGAAGCAATGACAAAGCTGGCCGAAGGCTTTGCTCCGGATGACGGCAGAGCGCTTTGTCAGAACGCAGGCCAGAAACCCAAGCTGGAAATCAAAAAGGACAAGCAGGGCAAGGTGGT
Organism: Stenotrophomonas sp. 96582_Sma; assembly: GCF_056480905.1. Classification (NCBI taxonomy): domain Bacteria; kingdom Pseudomonadati; phylum Pseudomonadota; class Gammaproteobacteria; order Lysobacterales; family Lysobacteraceae; genus Stenotrophomonas; species Stenotrophomonas sp. 96582_Sma. The sequence continues at coordinate 1,269,631 of NZ_CM151122.1, forward strand.
TCTTGACACCAACGGAAAGCCGATTGAACTGATCAAGGGAGGTCATCGCATCGGCTTTGACATCACCATGTCAGCGCCCAAAGACATCTCCATCGCTCTAATCATTGCAGACGAAGAAGAGAAACGGCGCATCGTGAAGGCGCACAACGATGCGTGTCGCGCCGCAATGAAATACTACGAAAGCAAGGTCGAAACGCGACGAGGCCACAAAGGAAAGACCGTGATCGATACGGAAGGCCTGATCTATTCGGCGCACACGCACTTCGCTAATCGGAATTTGGAAGCGCAGCTGCACACGCACCATTTGGTTTATGGTGTGGCGCGCGGGGTTGATGGGGTATGGGGCACGTTTGACGCGTTTGAAATCTACAATCACGCGCGAACGGCTGATGAGATCTACAAAGCACATCTTTACAGCAACATGCACGAACTAGGCTACAAGCTTGAACGTTTCAACGAATTGGACGACTCACGCCGCGAAACGGGTAAAGTCATCACTCGGATTGCAGGCGTAGACGCAGACTTGATCGAGAGCGCGAGCAGCCGTCGCAAAGAGATCCTGGCTTATCAGAAAGAACATGGAGTCAGTGCCCAGGCGGCATGCATGGCAACGCGTCAGAACAAAGACGAACCACCGTTGGAAGAAATGTTCGAAATGTGGAAGGGGTGGCTCGCATCGCAAGAAGGCGACTTCATTCAGAACACTGCTGAATTGAAGGGCATCGAACAAAAAGAGTTGCTGGCAGCAAAGACGAACGAGCAAATCGTTGAGCGTCTGCACGAAAACGAATCGGTGTTCACTCACAGAGACGCAGTGCGCGAGATCTATCACGAGAATTGCGGTCTCATGTCTGCTGCTGAGATAGAAGGACAGTTGACTGCGTTTTTGAAGGAAAAAGAACTGGTTACAGTTGGAGCCAAGAAGCTGGCAAAGGAAGATCACGGGCCGCATCTGGCGCGGCGTTTCACTGAGAATCGCTACGCCGCAGGCTGGATGGCAGACCAAGAGATCGTGGTGCTGCAAAGCGCGCAGCGTCGAATGAAAGAGGACCATCATGAGATCCCGGCAGCCGCCGTTCTTTCTAGCATCGGCCACTTCCAAAGAGAGGCGGGCTTCAAGATTTCCGATGAGCAGCGACTCATTGTCAACCACGTCACCTCAAACCAAGGCGTAGTGCTGGTAGAAGGGTTGGCAGGAACCGGCAAGACAACTATTACCAAGATCACGAACGCCGCGTTCCAAAGCCAGGGCAAGCGCATGTTCGGCATCGCTGTCTCCAATGCTGCGGCGAAGAAGCTGCAAGAAGAGTCAGGCATGGAGTGCAGTTCTGTCGCTCAATTGCTTGCTGACGTAGACCGAGGCAAGGTCCAGTTCCACCGCGACGATGTTGTGGTGCTGGATGAGTGCGGCATGGTCTCAACAGGGGACTTGCTCGAAATCATGGCGTTGACGGAGAAGGCCGCTTGCAAACTTGTTCTGATGGGAGATGCAGAGCAGCTCCAACCCATTGGCGCTGGTAGTGGAATGACCCTGGTAAGGGACGTGATCGGCTCTGAAAAGCTCACGGAAATCCGCCGCCAGAAGGCGCAAGCAGACTTGGACATTGCGAAAGCGTTCTACGTCAACAACGGGCACGAGCGTCTCGAAATCGGAACGCGGTCTCATCGCGAAACGCTGGAAAAAGGAGTGGGCATTGTCGGTATGCTGGAAGCACGTGGTGCGATTGACGAATACGAGAAGAAGTCTCAGTCGATTGCTGCCCTGATCAAGGATTTCATGGCAAGCAAAGAGCCGTCATCCGACAAGATCATCTTGGCTCACGCACGCGCGGAGGTCCGGGCGATCAATAAAGGGATTCGCGAAGAGCTTCGTAAGCTGGGGCAGCTGGGCCCCAAAGATGTGGTGGTCAAGACGCTGCAAAACGGAAAGTTTGAAGGCCGGGAGTTCGTCAAGGGAGACCGCATCCGCTTCAACGTCAAGAACCGAAATCTTGGGGTCATCAACGGCACAGAAGCGGTCATTGAAAAGCTGAGCCGTTCGAGAAATGACGACAGCTTGAACATCCACGTCAGGACAGCAGACGGGCATCGCTTTCACTTCAACGAGAAGTTCTACAACACGTTCGATCACGCTTACGCGATGACCGTTCACAAATCCCAGGGGCAGGGGGCTAAGGAGGTTTTCCACTTAGGCAACATCGGGATGACCGACAACGCTTCTGCGTTGGTGGCGTTCACTCGACTGACTTCCGGGAAATACCGTCTCTACGTGACCAGCGATGAGAAAGAGCGGTTGCACACGCGTGTCGCGCTGGAACGTCTCAAAGAGAACGTGTTTGAGACCGGTTTGTGCGAGGAAGCGGATGGAAGACAAGACGCGATGCAGCGACTCAGGCTTCATGCGATGAAGTTGAGGAAGGAGCGAGAGGAAGCGGAAAAGCAAAGCCTAATCGCAGAGCGTCCGATGCCTTCCCAGTCTTTCAGATTCCACTGACCAGCAAGAGTGTTGCAGCCCACGGAAGGGCTGTTGTCATGACCAGGAGAAGCCCAATACCCATTCCCAATCCCTTCCACGGGAAGCGACTCGGTGGCAGTGGCGTCATCCCTGTCTTCCATTCCAGCTTCCTGGCCTTCCAGCGCTTCCAGAGGCCCGCTCTCCGATAGGGGTTGATAAGGATGCCGGGAGGGAGGCCATAGACGCGCCAACCCATCTGGACGGCTTTGCAGCGCCATAGCTCTTCCATGGCTTCTGCTTCGTGCTGAGTCATCTCATAAGCCGCCAGCTCCACCGGACGAAAGTGCCGGTTCCATTTCCCTGCCGCTGACCGGTGTTGTGCCCAGCGCTTCTTTAAATCGACTGATTGGCCGATATAAACGGCTCTCTCGTTGTCAAAGAAGAGCGCGTAAAGATAGCGAGTGCGCTTATAGTATTTTTGGCTGCGACCCCATTTCTTTTTCTGCATTCGTGTTCTCCTTAAAAAGTTTAATAAGCATCTTTTAAGAAGTAACGTAAAATGCGAATTGCGCAAGATCGTCAGGCATAAAAAAGCCCCGCCGGAGAAGCGGGGCGAAGGACACCGGGGCGATTGATTGATTCGATTACGAAAAGATTGACCAGCCGCGCAGCAACAACATCTGCGGAATGCCGAGCAAGAAGATGTAGAAGACGCCAAACAGAACCGCAGACCAAATAACCACAGTTTTCCATTGCTGCTTACGCAAGAACTTCGCGTGCAGAGGGACTTCACGCATATGACGCGGGTTCGAGAAGAAGAAGTAGACGAACAGAATCGAGAGCGAAATCATCGCTCCGACGATTGGAAGGATGGAGAAGCAGACAAGAGCCGTCAGCATCGTCGTCGCGAACGATTTCGGCTTGGCAATGTAATACATGTCGCACCCCCTTTCTGTTTTGATATTTTTGGATCGTTGATCGACTTTCAGTCGTTGTCAAGATCATCAGAGAGCATTTGTAGAGCCAATTTCTTCCGCTCCTTGGGTGAAAGCGATTTCAGCTGCGATTCCAGCGAATCAGGGGCCTCAGCTCTGACCCCGCCAATCTTCTGGCGTTGCTTGTCCGCTTCTGAAATCTGTCGAGCCACTTCACTGGACACGTGCGTGTAGCGCATGAACGTGCGGGGGTCAGAGTGACCGGTCACTGCCATGGCCTGGGCGGGCTGAATCGACTTGGAGAGTTCAGTGGTGCGGGTGTGACGCAAGTCGTGCAGACGAGCATGCGGCACCCCGGCGCGGTTCACCGCTCTCACAAAAGCTTGGTAAACCGAATCGCGAGAGATGCTTTTGGTCGGGTCAGTCGGTGACTGGAAAACCAATCCTTTTCCAGGCTTCGTTCCCGTAAAGAGGGTCCGCAGCGCTTCTTCTGCCCCTTCGGGGAGTGGGATGCGGCGTTCGCGGTAAGCACCGCGCCTTGGAGTCTTGGTTCCAACGAAAAGAACTTCCCCTAGTTCACCGGGGCGGGATGGCAAGAACACGTGCTGCCATTCCAGTTTTTTCATTTCGCCTGCGCGAGCGGCAGTCCACCGCAAAAAATGGATAGCAGCCAAGGTGGTCGGGTGAAGCGCTTTCATCGCTTCTTCGACCCGATGCAATTCTTGGACGGAAAGGGCGCGAGTGGTCTTCGCGTGGTGGCTCGACACGATTTCAAAGCCTGCCCACGGCTTCGGGTAGTCTGGGGCATCGTCTGCTTTCCAGAAGTCATTCGCATGCTTCCATACCATACCTAATAAAGCCAATGCTCGACGCTTTGTGGCAGCCGACGCCTCTGGCTTTTTCTCTGGAACCTTGGGGTTTGCTCTTTTCGGTGCTCGCCCGGTCAGCATGCTGAGCAAGCCCTCTTTTCCCACAAAATCGGATTTCTTCAAAGAGCGAATCGACTTCTCCATGATCGAGGCAGTCCCATGCTCTTCTGCATAAGCATCAGCAATGAACACGAGTCGTCGAATTTGTTTCGAGTCTTCTTTTGCCCCTTTTCGCTCAACCATTCCGGAAAGAGGTTGGCCATCCAGTCCAATGCGCTCACATGACTCTCGAATCCAGGCTTCAATCCAATCTCGGAGACGGTGTTCGCTGTATATTTCGTCCACCGGCTTATCGTAAAAATGAGAGAGGGCTTCAAAGCGAGCTTTGCAATGCTTTGCGTCCTTTAAAGCTCTCAGACGGCTCTTCTCATGAATCGCAGGGAGACCGGGAACGTAGGGGAAGCGGAAGGTCTCGCTCTGACCCTTGGAGCGCAGCTTGACTTGGAAATAAGGGCTGCTGCTTCCGATGCCTCGCTCATAGACCCCTGGCGACTTGGTTTGCGTCTTCTCACGCTTTGTTTTGCCAGCGTTCATTTTCAAAAACCCCGTTTGCCGGGTTGTGTCCCGAGAATGTCCCAAGCGTAGCTAAGTGCTTGTCTGTAAACAAGTGTTCCCGCATTCGTAATGCGTAGGTCGCAGGTTCGACTCCTGTTTCCGGCACCAGTTGTAATGAAAAGCCCCGGCCTTGGTCGGGGCTTTTTGTTTGCGCCCGCCGGTGATCATTGGATTACCACCTCACCGAAGGCTGCAAGCCTTCATCAACGCCTCGTCATCCCTGCGCCTCGTGCCAGCCACCACGCGAGCTGCCGGAGATAGCCACCTGCTGCTCCCGCCGATGCGCCGATCAGCAGGCGTGCGAGCACTCTGGTCCCGCGCGCGGCTCGCTCCCGCACCCAAGGCAGTACCGCCACCACCTGCGCACCCAGCAACAGCATCAGCACGTCCAGCCCAAGCGCATCCAACACCGGCAGCAACGGCGACAGCGCCGGATTGCAGGCCAGCACGATCACCAGCGCAGCCCCAAGCGTGGCCAATAGCCGGCGCCCGGCGGGCAGGGTGGTCCAGTGCAGCAGTCGGCTGATCAGGCGCATGGCATTCCTTGTGTCATGAGCGCGAACCTCAATCAGGTCCAAGCGCGCGCACCGGCTGCCGCAGCACGGTCTTCAACCGCGCCGCGTCGGTCTTGCGCGGATCGCTCAGGTAGATCTCGTGATGGGGGCCGGCGAAGGCGTAGCCCAGCGAAGGCATCAGTTCGTTGTGCAGATGGGCCAGGGCCGGACCCTCGTCATCGTAGGCGCCTACATGCAGGGTCTGCAGGCAGAGGCCTTCTTCAAGAACTTCGTGGCGAAGGCTGGCCGGAACGTCGCCCAGTTTCTCCGCCGCCTTGGCGATGGCAGCCTCCAACTGCGCTGGACTGATCCCGTCCGGCGTGCGGATCATCACCGTCCACTTCCACTCATCCTTGCGGCGAGCCACAAAGCTCGACGGATCCTCGGCGGTCCACAGGGCTTCCAGCGGTGGCACCACGTAGTCCTGGCCCCCGGCCTTCAGTGCGAACTTCAGTGCATAGCTCACCGCGTACAGCCACTGCACCGCCTCCAGATAGGCTGGCGCGATATTCGGATCGCCGTGGCCGTCGACCATCAGGTAGGGCAGGGGCGGCACCTGCACCGGAACGAACTGGCCTGCCGGTGGCTGGTACAGCGCCCGGTCGCGTTTCTTGAAGTCGATCTTGTCCATGCACCTTCCTCCTGTGCCGAGCATCCCACGCCTTGCTTTCGCAGGCATGCCTGAACATGTTCAGGCGACTTTGCCGAACACGGGCGGAGCAGCCGCCATCGCCCGATGCTAGGATGCCGCCCCCGGGTGTTCTGCCCGCCGCGGTTGCGCGGTGCGACAACGTGTCGCAGCCAGAAACGGGCCTTTCCTGCGCTCGATCATTGTCAATGCCTTTCTTAAATGGTGGGTGACGGCCTAAAATTGAAAGGCTGACTCGACCCCACCTCCCTACCTGTCTTCCGGACCGGTGGGACCGGCTTTGGCCGGAACAGGCAGGACGGGGAACGGCATTCCCTCGCAATTGGATCGACCGATGATTCCGTTGAAAACCCTTGGGCGCTGGTTGCGCCCGGGCCTGCTGCTGTCGTTGCTGGTGATGCTCACTGGCTGCGATGCGGTGGCCATCCTCAGTCCGAAGGGCCAGATCGGCCAGGATGAGAAGACCCTGCTGATCACGGCCACCGTGCTCATGCTGCTGGTCGTCATCCCGGTCATCATCATGACCCTGACCTTCGCGTGGAAGTATCGCGCCTCCAACACCAAGGCCCGCTACGAGCCGAAGTGGTCCCACTCGACGGCGATCGAGGTGGTGGTGTGGTCCATTCCCTGCATGATCGTGCTGGTGCTGGCGGTCCTGACCTGGCGCTCGTCGCACGCACTGGACCCGTACAAGCCGCTGGATTCGGACGTCAAGCCGGTCACCATCGAGGCGATCTCGCTGGACTGGAAGTGGCTGTTCATCTATCCGGAAGAGAAGGTGGCGGTCGTCAACGAAATCAAGTTCCCGGTCAACACGCCGCTGAACTTCAAGATCACGTCCGATTCGGTGATGAATGCGTTCTTCATCCCGCACCTGGGCAGCATGATCTACTCGATGGCTGCGATGGAGACCAAGCTCCATCTGATCGCCAACGAGACCGGTGAATTCCCGGGCATGTCCTCGCACTACAGCGGCGCGGGCTTCGCCAAGATGCACTTCACCGCCTACTCGGTCACCGATGCCGAATACCGCCAGTGGCTGGACCAGGTCCGCGCCGGCGAGCAGACCCTGGACAAGGCCTCGTTCAAGGCGCTGGGTGAAGCACGCAACGCCGAGTGGTATCCGGTCACCTACTTCGGCAAGACCGAAGAAGGCCTGTTCGACTGGGTCATCGCCAAGCACATGGGCGACAACAAGCATTACGGCATGAAGCACGAACACGCCGGTGCCGCCGCTGCCGATGCCGCCAGCCATGAAGCGCACGAGGGCCATGCCCCCAGTGACGCGCATGATTCCAAGGAATCGGGTGAAAACCTGGATGCCAACGAACACGAACACGCAGGCCACGCCGGCCATGCGGGCTCGGGAGAATGAACATGTTGGGTAAACTCTCAATTGAGTCGATCCCCCACGATCCGATCGTGCTGACCACCCTGGTCGGCGCGGTGCTGGGTGGCCTGGGCGTCATGGCCCTGATCACCAAGTTCAAGCTGTGGGGCTATCTGTGGAAGGAGTGGTTCACTTCGGTGGATCACAAGAAGATCGGCGTGATGTACCTCATCGTCGCCTTCGTCATGCTGCTGCGCGGTTTCTCCGACGCCATCATGATGCGTACCCAGCAGGCGCTCGCCGTCGGCGGGTCCGAGGGTTACCTGCCGCCGCACCACTACGACCAGATCTTCACCGCCCACGGCGTGATCATGATCTTCTTCGTGGCGATGCCGCTGATCACCGGCCTGATGAACCTGGCCGTGCCGCTGCAGATCGGTGCGCGCGACGTCGCGTTCCCGTTCGTCAACTCGCTCAGCTTCTGGCTGTTCGTGTCCGGCGCGGTGCTGATCATGCTGTCGCTGTGGATCGGTGAGTTCGCTGCCACCGGCTGGCTGGCGTTCCCGCCGTTGTCGGGCATCGAATACAGTCCAAGCGTCGGCATGGATTACTACATATGGGGTCTACAGGTCGCAGGCCTGGGTACCACGCTGAGCGGTATCAACTTCTTCATCACCATCCTGAAGATGCGTACCCCCAGCATGAAGCTGATGCAGATGCCGGTGTTCACCTGGACCGCCCTGGTGACCAACGTGCTGATCGTCGCTGCCTTCCCGGTGCTGACCATCACCCTGGTGCTGCTGACCCTGGACCGCTACCTGGGTACGCATTTCTTCACCAATGACGGTGGCGGCAACGCCATGCTGTACATCAACCTGATCTGGATCTGGGGTCACCCGGAGGTGTACATCCTGGTCCTGCCGGCGTTCGGTGTGTTCTCCGAAGTCATCGCGACCTTCTCGCGCAAGGCGCTGTTCGGCTACAAGGGCATGGTCTACGCCACCGCCTGCATCGGCGTGCTGTCGTTCATCGTGTGGCTGCACCACTTCTTCACCATGGGCTCGGGTGCCAACGTCAATGCCTTCTTCGGCATCACGACGATGATCATCTCGATCCCGACCGGCGTGAAGATCTTCAACTGGCTGTTCACCATGTTCCGCGGTCGCGTGCAGTTCACCACGCCCGTGCTGTGGACCATCGGCTTCATGGTCACCTTCACCATCGGCGGCATGACCGGCGTGATGCTGGCGATCCCGGCCATCGACTTCGTGCTGCACAACAGCCTGTTCCTGATCGCCCACTTCCACAACGTCATCATCGGCGGCGTGGTGTTCGGCATGTTCGCCGGCATCACCTACTGGTGGCCGAAGATGTTCGGCTTCCGCCTCAATGAGTTCTGGGGCAAGTGCGCGTTCTGGTGCTGGTTCATCGGCTTCTACGTGACCTTCATGCCGATGTACGTGCTGGGCTTCATGGGCATGACCCGTCGTCTGCAGAGCACCGTCAACCCGGCCTACGAGCCGCTGCTGCTGGTCGCTGCCGCAGGTGCCTTCATCGTGGGTGCCGGCATCCTGTGCCAGATCATCCAGGTGGCCGTGTCGATCCGCGACCGCAAGAAGACCGCCGACCTGACCGGCGACCCGTGGGATGCCCGTACGCTGGAGTGGGAAACCTCTTCGCCGCCGGCCTTCTACAACTTCGGCAGCCTGCCGGAAGTCACCGAGCTGGACGATTTCTGGGAGCGCAAGCAGCGTGGTGAAGCCTGGCCGAAGCCGGCCAAGTACACCGACATCCACATGCCGCGCAACACCGGCACGGGCGTGGTCATCGGTGCCTTCAGCCTGGTGTTCGGCTTCGCGATGATCTGGCACATCTGGTGGCTGGCCATCGTCGGCTTCGTCGGCATGATCGCCACGTTCATCTACCGCACCTTCGACCAGGACGTGGACTACTGGGTCCCGGCCGCCGAGGTGGAACGCATCGAGAACGAACACCGCAAGCACCTGGAAAACCAGGGCCTGGTGAAGTCGGAGCTGAAGGCATGAGCACCAATACCTCGACCCTGAGCCACGGGCACGCCGCGCAAGCGGCGGCCCATGGCCATGACGACCACGAGCACCACGACACCGGCGGCAACACCGTCTTCGGTTTCTGGGTGTACCTGATGAGCGACTGCCTCATCTTCGCCTCGCTGTTCGCCACCTACGTGGTGCTGGCCGGCGGTACCGATGGTGGCCCGACCGCGAAGGACCTGTTCGAACTGCCGTTCGTGGCATGGGAAACCGCGCTGCTGCTGACCTCCTCGCTGACCTTCGGCCTGGGCATGATTGCCATGCACCGCAAGCAGATGGGCCAGATGTACCTGTGGCTGGGCATCACCTGGCTGCTGGGCTTCGGCTTCATGTGCATGGAAGTGTGGGAGTTCCAGCACCTGATCCATCAGGGCTACGGTCCGGACCGCAGTGCCTTCCTGTCGGCGTTCTTCGCCCTGGTCGGTACCCACGGCCTGCACGTCAGCGCCGGCCTGCTGTGGCTGCTGGTGATGTTCGTGCAGCTGAAGAAGTACGGCCTGACCCCGACCAACAAGACCCGCATGGCGTGCCTGAGCCTGTTCTGGCACTTCCTGGACCTGATCTGGATCGGCGTGTTCTCCGTCGTCTACCTCAATGGAGCCCTGTAATGGCACATGACAACCATGCACACGACCACGGCACCGGCGGCGAAAGCCATGGCACCGTGAAGTCGTACCTGATCGGCTTCGTGCTGGCGGTGGTGCTGACCGTCATCCCGTTCTGGATGGTGATGTCGGGCGACTTCTCGCGCACCGTCAACGGTGTGGTGATCGCGATCACCGCGGTGCTGCAGATGCTGGTCCACCTGGTGTTCTTCCTGCACCTGGACCGCTCTTCGGAAAGCCGCTGGAACGTCAACGCTGCGGCCTTCACCGTGGTGGTGATCGGCATCATCGTGGTCGGTACCCTGTGGGTCATGCACAACATGAACGTGCACATGATGCACTGACGTCCTCGCGACGTTGCCACGCAGAAAGGCCGCCCTCGGGCGGCCTTTTTGTTTGTCTGCGGATGGGTAGTGCCGGCCGCTGACCGGCAATCGCGGGAAGCCGGCCGGCGGCCGGCTCTACCCCGCCACCCGGCGCAGGAACTCTTCGGCATCCATAGGCCGGCCCAGGTGATAGCCCTGCAGCTGGTCGCAGCCCAGTTCGCTCAGGTATTCGCGCTGCGCCTGCGTCTCCACGCCTTCGGCCACCACCTGCAGCTGCAGGGTGCGTCCCAGCGCAATGATCGACGACACGATGGCGGCGTCTTCGTCGTTGCGTTCCAGGTCATGCACGAACGCGCGGTCGATCTTCAGTTCGGTGGCCGGCATCCGCTTCAGGTACAGCAGGCTGGAGTAGCCGGTGCCGAAATCGTCGATGGCGATATGCACGCCCATCGCGGTCAGGTCGTTGAGGATCGCCAGGCTGGCGTCGACATCCTTCATCGCCGTGGTCTCGGTGATCTCCAGGGTCAACCGCGCCGGCTCGATCCGGTGCCGCTGCAGCGCCTCGCGCACACTGTCCAGCAGCGCCGGCGAGGCGAACTGCAACGGTGACAGGTTCACCGCCATCGACCATTCGGAATGTCCGGCATCGTGCCACGCGCGCAGCTGTGCACAGGCACGGTCCAGTACCCAGTCACCGATCGGCAGGATCAGACCGCTGCGTTCGGCGATGGGAATGAACACATCCGGCGCCAGCAGGCCCAGCTCGGGATGCTGCCAGCGCAGCAGCGCTTCGGCGCCGGTGGCCGGTGCGCCGGCGGCAGGGAACTTGGGCTGGTAGTGCAGCACCAGCTCGTCGCGGGCGATGGCCTTGCGCAGGTCCTGCAGCAGGCGCAGCTGGCGGTTGGCACTGAGCTGCATCGAGGGGGTGAAGAATGTATAGCCGTTCCGGCCGGTCTCCTTGGTGTGGTACATCGCTGCATCGGCGTGTGCCATCAGCTCGCGCTCGTTGCCGGCATCAGCCGGATACAGGGCGATGCCCAGGCTGGCGCTGACCTGCAGCTCGGCTGCATCCAGCAGGAACGGTTCGCCCGCCGCCGCGATGATCCGCTCGGCGACCACCACTGCATCGTCGGGAACATCGATGGCCAGCACGATCACGAACTCGTCGCCGCCGAGGCGGGCGAAGGTGTCCTGCGGCCGCAGCAGGCCGCCGATACGCTGCGCCACCGCCACCAGCAGGCGATCTCCCAGCTGGTGTCCGTACGCATCATTGACCGCCTTGAAGCCATCCAGGTCGCAGAACATCACCGCCACCGCCTGGTTGCGCCGCCGCGCCTTCTCGATGGCCTGCTCGATGCGGTCCTGCAGCAGCATGCGGTTGGGCAGCTGGGTCAGCGGGTCGTGCAGGGCGGCCTGGATCAGCCTGTCGTTGGCGTGCGCCAGTGAATCGGCCAGCAGCCCGGTGCGCACGCGCATCTGCCGGTCGAACAGCGAGGCCACCAGGGCGATGCCCAGGGTCGCCACCGTGGTGACGATCACCAGCACCGCCAGCCAACGCGTGTCGATGCCGCCGCTGCCGACCGCGCCGCAGATGCTGCCCTCCGGGAAGCGCGCCGCGGCCATGCCGGTGTAGTGCATGCCGACGATGGCCAGGCCCATCACCAGTGAGGCGAGCAGGCGCAGGCGCGTGGTGTTGCGCTGCTCGGCACGCAGGCGGAAGGCAATCCACAGCGCCGCACCGGCGGCGCCGATGGCAACCGCGATGGAGGCAGCGAACCAGCCCGGGTGATAGTCGATGCCCGGCTGCATGCGCATCGCGGCCATGCCCAGGTAGTGCATGGTGGCAATGCCCAGGCCCATCAGCACGGCGCCGGCCAGCAGACGTCGCCAGGGCAGGCTGGACCGCGACACCAGCCACAGCGCATAGGCCGAGGCGCCGATCGACACGGCCAGCGAGTACAGGGTGATGCCGAGGTCGTAGCCGACCGGAATCGGCAGGTCGAAGGCCAGCATGCCGATGAAATGCATCGACCAGATACCCAGGCCCATCGCCGCCGCGCCGCCGGCCAGCCACCAGCGGGCCACGCGGCCCTCGGCGGTGGCCAGGCGGCCGGCCATGTCCAGCGCCGTGTACGAAGCAAGAATGGCCACCAGCAGGGAGATGGCGACCAGGCTCTGACTGTAACTGCCAGTCATGTTGAATCCAGAGGGGGAGGGAGGGGGCGCCCGCAAGGCGCACGCCCGCGACAGCTATCGGCGCGGGCAGGCGGGACTTGAGCGGTCGCAGCACCTGCGACCCGGCTCGGCTATCCTGCCACGCCTGTTCCCGTTGCTGGAAATCATCCGATGGCCAAAGCCCGCACCGCCTACGTCTGCAATGAATGCGGCGCCGAATTCAGCAAGTGGCAGGGCCAGTGCACCGAGTGCAACGCCTGGAACTCGCTGTCGGAAATCGTGCTGGAGAGCGCGGCGGCGGCCAAGGCGCCGGCGTCGCGCCGTGCGGGTTGGGCGGGCAAGATCGATCCGCCGAAGATCACCGCGCTGAAGGACGTGGAGCAGACCGAGCACCGCCGGGTCAGCACCGGCATCGGCGAGTTCGACCGCGTGCTCGGCGGTGGCCTGGTCGAGGGCGCGGTGGTGCTGGTCGGCGGTGACCCGGGCATCGGCAAGTCGACCCTGCTGCTGCAGGCAGTGGCGAAGATGGCGGCCGAACTGCCGGTGCTGTACGTCACCGGCGAGGAGTCGCTGGCGCAGGTGGCCGGCCGTGCGCACCGGCTGGAACTGCCACTGGATGGGGTCAACGCGCTGGCCGAGACCGGCGTCGAGTCGATCCTGCAGCATGCCTCCAGGGCGGGCCCGCGGCTGATCGTGGCCGATTCGGTGCAGACCCTGTGGACCGAGAGCCTGACCGCCGCGCCGGGTTCGGTCAGCCAGGTGCGCGAGAGCGCGGCGCGGCTGGTGCGTTTCGCCAAGGAGACCGGCACCGCCGTGTTCCTGGTCGGCCACGTGACCAAGGAGGGCGGCATCGCCGGCCCGCGCGTGCTCGAACATATGGTCGATGCGGTGCTGTACTTCGAAGGCGAGAGCGGCAGCCGCTTCCGTTTGCTGCGCGCGTTCAAGAACCGCTTCGGTGCGGTCAACGAACTGGGCGTGTTCGCGATGGGGGACAAGGGCCTGAAGGAAGTCTCCAATCCATCGGCCATCTTCCTGTCCGGCGGCAGCACCCATCAGCCGGGCAGCTGCGTGATGGTCACCCGCGAGGGCACGAGGCCCCTGCTGGTGGAGGTGCAGGCACTGGTCGATGCATCGCCGCTGTCGAACCCGCGCCGTGTCGCGGTCGGCCTGGAGCAGAACCGCCTGGCCATGTTGCTGGCCGTGCTGCACCGTCACGGCGGCGTGCTCGTCGGCGACCAGGACGTGTTCGTCAATGTGGTCGGGGGTATCCGCGTACAGGAGACCGCGGCCGACCTGCCGGTGCTGCTGGCGGTGCTGTCCTCGCTGCAGGACCGGCCGCTGGCGGAAAAGACGATTGCGTTTGGCGAGGTTGGCCTGTCCGGCGAGATCCGCCCGGTGCCCAACGGCGAGGACCGCCTGCGCGAGGCGGCCACCCATGGTTTCAAGCGCGCCATCGTGCCCAAGGCCAACGCGCCCAAGGGCGGTTCGGTGAAGGGCATGGAAGTGATCGCGGTGGAGCGCCTGTCCGAGGCCATTGACGCGGCGTGATGCGCGCGGCCCTGCCTCTACAAACGTCATATACGGCAACGGTCAGCCTGCCTGTGCTAGTTTTTCCCGCTCGACGAAGGCGCCCTCCGGCGTCTTTCCGTGCCCAGGAGTAAACGATTACATGCAGGACACCGCGCTCACCGCCCCCAACGCTGAAATCCGTCGTGCCGGGGTCGATCTCAATGGACTGATGACGGTGCTGGGCAAGCACCTGTACTCCACTCCGGTGGTGGCGCTGCGTGAGCTGGTGCAGAACGCGCACGACTCGATCATCCGTCGTCGCATCGAACAGCCCGGCATCGAAGTGCCTTCGCGCATCTCGGTACAGGTCGATGCCGCTGCCGGCGTGCTGCGCATCACCGATACCGGTGCTGGCCTGACCCGCCAGGAAATCCACGACTACCTGGCTACCGTGGGCGTCGGCTACACCCGTGGCCTGCGCCAGGGCGGCGAGGACGATGAGGGCCTGATCGGCATGTTCGGCCTCGGTTTCCTGTCGGCCTTCGTGCTGGCGCGCAGGGTCAGCGTGCGTACCACCTCGTACCAGACGCCGGAACTGGGTCATCTGTACGTGTCCAGCAATGCCGAGCAGTACACCGTCAGCGAAATGCCGGCGCGCGCGGTTGGCACCGAGGTGGAACTGGAGCTGCATCCGGATTTCCTGCCGCTGGCCAACGAGGCGCGCCTGCACGAGGTGCTGGGCCGCTATTGCGCGCTGCTGTCCGAGCCGATCTTCATCGGTGCTGCGGCCGAGGCGCTCAACCCCGAGCCGCCGCCGTGGCGCAGCCAGGGTGACGTCGTCGTGCATCCGGTGCAGGCGCGTCGCCAGGCGCTGCAGTTCGCTGCGCGCTTCGAGCATGATTTCGAGCCGATCGTCACCGTGCCACTGCGCGCGGATGGCGACAGCGATGCCACCGGCCTGTTGTGGGTCCAGGACGGCGCTACCTACGGCACCAGTGACAACCGCAATCTTTCGGTGTTCGTGCGCGGCATGCTGCTGGACGACGATGCGCGCGACCTGCTGCCGCCGTGGGCCGGTTTCATCGGCGGGGTGATCGAATCCTCGCGTCTGACGCCGACCGCCAGCCGCGAAGACCTGCAGCGCGATGACCAGTACCGGGCCGTGCAGCACGCGCTGCTGGAGGCGCTGATTGATGGCCTGGCCGACGTCGCACGGCAGCAGCCGGAAGCCTGGCGACGCGTTCTCACGCGCCATAATGAGGCCTTGCTGGGCGCGGCGCTGTGCGATGACCGCCTGTTCGACCTGCTGCTGGAGCACGTGCGCGTGCCGACTTCGCAGGGCGACCTGCCGGCCAGTGCGCTGCCGGCACGGGGTGCCGTGCATGTGATTCTCGACAATGGCGGTGGCTTCGAGGAGATGCTGTTCCGCGCGATGGGGGTACCGGTCGCGCATGGCCACCGCTATGCAGTCGTGCCGTTCCTGCGTCGCTGGGCCCAGGCCAAGGGACTGCGCCTGGTTGAACTTGGGACCGAGCAGGGTAACCGTGCACTGTTCCGAAGCGATGACAGCCTCGACGAGGCGCAGCTGGCATGGCTGCGCGAGCAGCTGGGTGACGGCGAACAGTTGCTGCCGGCACGCTTCAGCCCCGAGTCGCTGCCGGTGGTGGTGGTGCCCGACCGCGAAGCCGAGCTGAAGCAGCGCCTGGAAGACGACGAGAACGACAAGCGCGTGTCGATGGCCGCGCTGCGCCTGGCCCGGCAGTTCACCGCCCGCATCGAATCGCGCGCGCCGTCGCGGCTGTACCTCAACCTCGACAACCCGGCAGTGCAGGCGCTGCTGCGCGCCCAGCGCGAGGGGCATCCACAGGCCGAAGCCGCAGCCCGTCTGCTGCGCTCACTGAAGATCATCGTCGCCGCGCAGGGCCGCCCGCTGGCACGCGCGAACGCTACGCCCGGCCCGGATCTCAACGGTGCCTTTACCGATATTGCCGGTGCCCTGCAGCAGATGCTGCGCTGAGCACCGTACCTTCTCATCCAGCCTTCGCTAGACAGGAGCACTTACCCCATGGACATCTGGAACTGGGTCGAAAAACTGCAGGGTGACCTGCGCCAGGCCGGCCAGGCGCAGAACGCGCACCTGCTGAACCGTCTCGCCGACGAGGTGAGTGAACTGCAGATCGACCGCGTCGATGCATTGCTGCCCGAAGCGCGTGCGCTGGGCAAGGCGCTGGACAACCCGTGGGTCGACGTCTATGTCGGCCACTGGGCGCTGCGCAACCGCGTCGGCAACCGCGTCGAAGGCGAGAGCGCGCTGGGCGAAGCGGTGGCGCTGTTCGAACGTGCGCACCGTGATGACACGCTGGAATGCCCGCAGTCGATCTGCGTGACCCAGGATCTGGCTGCCTGCTATGGCAACATCGATGGCCCGGGCTGGGTGCCGGAGCGCATCGAGGTGTGCGATGAAACACTGGGCCGCATCGACCCGAGCTGGGCCTGCTTCCAGTGCCTGAGCTGCGAGAAGGCCGATGCACTGCTTGATGATGGCCGCGGCCAGGAGGCACTGGATTACCTGCAGGTGCAGTCCGACGCGATCGAGGCCTGCGGCAAGGAAGTGTTCGACAGCTTCCCGGAGATGCAGATCAAGATCCTGCTGGGCATGGGCCGCGCCGAAGAAGCGCTGCTGCTGATCGAGAAGCGCGAGGCCGAAGTGGCCGCGTCCGGCGAGTACGAGCCGGCCAACTGCACGGTGCCGCGCCGCCTGTCCAAGGCGTGGGCGCTGGCCCAGCTGGACCGCGACGAAGAGGCCCTGCAGCAGCTGGTGCCGTGGAGCGAGCTGACGCCTACCTACTGGCGGCTGTGGGCGAACACCGCCGCAGCGCTGTGCCGGCGTGATCCCGCACGCAATACCTGGGACCTGGGTACGCGCTTCAACACCATCATCGAACACTTTGCCGAGGTTGGCTCGCACCGCCTGCTGATCGAAGTCACTGCGCTGAGCCTGGAGCTGGCCCTGCAGCGTGGCGCACGCTGGGTGGCGCTGCGCCAGCTGGAACTGGCGCGTACCCATCTGGCACAGCTGCGCCAGGACCGGGGTGCGGCTGCGCTGGTGGCCGGCCTGGCGGCACGCATCGATGCATTGCCGGATGTGGCGCCGCTGCCGGTGCCAGCCGCTGAACTACTGGTTTGGCTGAACGAGCAGGGAGAGCAGAATCAGTCGCGCGATCCCGAACGTGAGGCGCAGTGGCTGCTGCAGGCACAGGCGCAGCTGCCAGATGACGAGGCGCTGGCCGAGATGGCTGCCTCCGCGCTGAGCGCCTGTGGGGCGCAGACGGAAGCGCGCGCATTGCTGTGGCGCTTCGTGCGCGCACATGCGCAGGATGATGGCCCGGCCGCCTACACGCTGATGCGCTGGCTGACCGAGCAGGGCGACGATGCAGGCCTGCGCCAGTTGGCTGATCTCTATCGTGGCAGCGTGCCGGTGTTCGCGCACTGGTGCGAGGTGCAGCGCGCCCGTCGCGTGTCCGACTGGCCGGCACTGGAGCAGGCCGCGCAGGCGCTGCTGGCGGCCTCGCCGGGCTCGCATGGCGCACGCGGTACGCTGGCGCGGATGTACATGGAAACCGGTCGCTTCAGCGAGGCGCAGGCCTGCTATGCGCAGCTGGTGGAGCTGCTGGAAGAACCCAACGCCGCACACTGGGACCACATGAGCGCGGCCAGCGCGGCACGCGACTGGGATGCGGTGCGCCGCTCGGCGGCTGCGATCGGCATGGAGCTGTCCAGCCAGGACGGCGTGGTCGAGGAGCCGTGGGGCTGGGTGATCATCCGCAGCGAAGAGAACGGCGAGCCGATGGAGTACTACGCGCGCCGCAGTGGCCCGGTCACCGCACGTATCGTCGAGAACGCACCGGCCAACCGTGCCCAGCAGGTGGGCGACTGGGTGGTGTTCGATGCTGCGCTGGTGCACCCGGCGCCGGAGGAGGAGGAAGCGCGCGAGCATTTCATCCCGACCTATGCGCAGGTGCATGTGCTGGAGCGCGGCGGCTTCGCCCGCAGCTGGCTGATCGACGGCGCGCACCCGGGCGAAGACGCGTGGAATGCCTTTGTCGCAGCGGCCGAGGGGCAGGGCTGGCAGGTGTGGTCGCACAGCCGCCCGGACTACACCGTGACCGATCCGGACGAGGAGGAGGGCACGCTGCCGGGCCTGCTGTTCACCGTCGCCCAGCCGCAGGACCATGCACCGCTGGCGCTGCACCGCTTCCTGCAGCAGGAAACCGCGAAGTGGCAGCATCCGCATTGCTGGCTGCGGCTGGCCGAAGCCTGCGACCAGGATCGCCAGCCGCACCTGGACGTGATCGAGCGTTACGGCTTGTAAGCCTGGTATCGGGTAGTGCCGGCCGCTGGCCGGCAGCGCCGGGATATCCTGTGTTGCCGGCCAGCGGCCGGCACTACCTCAAGGAGAAATACATGCGGAAGACAGGGATGTTCATGATCGCCGGGCTGCTGCTGGCCCCCGCCGTGCAGGCCGCACCGGCCTGCCAGGAACCAGTGGCTGTCGCCCGTGCCTTCTACGAGGCAACCACCGGCAATGGCGATCTGCTGGAACCGCCGCCGGCGCTGGTCAGCCCGGCCTTCGGCAAGGCCCTGCGTGGCGAGCGCGCCTGCCAGACGCGCGAGGAAGGCATCTGCACCATCGATTCGGACCCGTGGCTGGATGCGCAGGATGGCGACATCGAGAGTCCGGTGCGCTACATCTGGAAAGAGGTCTCGGCGACGTCCGGCCAGGTCGAGATGCGCTATTCGGTATGGAAGAAGGCCTACGTGACCCGGTTGCCGATGGTGCGCCAGGGGCAGGGCTGCTGGCAGGTGGATGACATCCTCACCAACAGCGGTCGCTCGGTACGGAAGATCCTGGCCCAGCCGCTGCCTTGACCGTCTGCGGCATACACGCAGGGTGCGGTCCTGTTGCCGGCCAGCGGCCGGCACTACCGGGGTGGGTGCCGACCGTTGGCCGGCACACCGCTATCGCGAATGCCCGAACACCAGTTCGATCACGAACTGGCTGCCGAAGAAGGCCAGCAGCAGCAACAGCATCGCCGCCAGCGTCCAGTGCACCGCCTTCATGCCGCGCCAGCCGTAGCGGCGACGGCCGATCAGCAGCACGCCGAACACGATCCACGACAGCACGCTCAGCACGGTCTTGTGCACCAGCTTCTGCGCCAGCAGGTCGTCGACGAACAGCACGCCGGTGACCAGGGTCAGGGTCAGCAGCGCGAAGCCGACGGTGATCACCCGGAACAGCAGCGATTCCAGATCGGCCAGCGGCGGCAGGGCGCGCAGCCATGGCCGGAACTCGCGGCGGCGCAGGGCGCGTTCCTGCAGCCACAGCATGATCGCCAGCAGCGCGGCGATGCTCAGCGTGGCGTAGGCCAGCAGCGCCAGCCAGGCGTGGCTGGCCAGGCGCCAGCCCAGCACCTTGCTCGGTTCGTGGCCGTAGCCGTGGTAGGCCAGCAGCAGTACCGCGGCCAGCGGGAACACCACCACGCCCAGTGCCGACATGCGCCCGCGCGCGCCGACCAGCGAGGTCAGCCAGGCCATGCCCAGGCCGACCAGCGACAGCGCAGCGAAGAAGTGCATGTCCGGCCCGCCGTTGGTGCGCATCGCCACCATCACGTGGTAGCCGCCGTGCAGCAGCATCGCCGGCAGGGCGGGCCACAGCCAGGCGGGGGAGCCGGTGCTTTCATCGCGGCCAAGCGCACGCACCAGCAGGGCGCTGGCGGCCAGGTAGAGCAGGGCGGCGATGAGAACGATTAACATCGTTGCAGTTTCGCATACCCCCGTGATGCTGGCGACGGCCCCGTGGTCGCAGTCCGGAGAGGGGAGCGGACCCGTTATACTGTCTGCCTTATTGTCCCCCGCTTTCAGACAGGTTGCGCCGCATGTTCGAGTCACTGACCCAGCGCCTTTCCGGCACCATCGAGCGCCTGCGTGGCCGCGGCCGCCTGACCGAGGAGAACATCCGCGAGGCCACCCGTGAGGTCCGCATCGCGCTGCTCGAAGCCGACGTTGCGCTGCCGGTGGTGCAGGCCCTGATCGAGCGCATCAAGGTGCGCGCGGTCGGCCAGGAAGTGCTGAAGTCGCTGACCCCAGGCCAGGCCCTGATCAAGGTCGTGCGCGACGAGCTGACCGCGGTGATGGGCGCCGAAGCCAGCGACCTGAACCTCAATGTGCCCGCTCCGGCCATCATCCTGATGGCGGGCCTGCAGGGCGCCGGCAAGACCACCACGGTGGGCAAGCTGGCCAAGCACCTGAAGGAAAAGCGCAAGAAGAAGGTGATGGTGGTCTCGGCCGACGTCTACCGTCCGGCCGCGATCGAGCAGCTGAAGACCCTGGCCGAGCAGGTCGGCGTGCTGTTCTTCCCGTCCAGCGCCGACCAGAAGCCGGAAGCCATCGTCCGCGCCGCCATCGACGATGCGCGCAAGTCGTTCGTCGACGTGCTGCTGGTCGATACCGCCGGCCGCCTGGCCATCGACGAAGCAATGATGGCCGAGATCAAGGCCCTGCACGCGGCGGTGAATCCGGCCGAAACCCTGTTCGTGGTCGACGCCATGACCGGCCAGGACGCGGCCAACACCGCCAAGGCCTTCGGCGACGCCCTGCCGCTGACCGGCGTGGTGCTGACCAAGACCGACGGTGACGCCCGTGGCGGTGCCGCGCTGAGCGTGCGCTACATCACCGGCAAGCCGATCAAGTTCGTCGGTGTCAGCGAGAAGCCGGAGGGCCTGGACGTATTCCACCCGGACCGTATCGCCAGCCGCATCCTCGACATGGGCGACGTGCTGTCGCTGGTCGAGCAGGTCGAGCAGCAGGTCGACAAGGACAAGGCCGCCAAGCTGGCCGAGAAGGTCGCCAAGGGCAAGAAGTTCGACCTGAACGACATGCGTGACCAGCTGGAGCAGATGCAGAACATGGGCGGCATCGGCGGCCTGATGGACAAGCTGCCGGGCCTGGGCAACATCCCCGACCATCTGAAGCAGCAGGTCAGCCAGGGCAAGGAAGTGCCGCGCATGATCGCCATCATCAGCTCGATGACCAAGAAGGAACGGCGCAACCCGAACCTGCTCAACGGCTCGCGCCGCGCGCGCATCGCCAAGGGCTCGGGCGTGACCCCCGCCGACGTCAACAAGCTGATGAAGCAGTACATGCAGATGGAAAAGATGATGAGCAAGATGGCCGGCGGCGGCATGAAGGGCATGTTGCGCAGCATGAAGGGCATGATGGGTGCCATGGGCGGCCGCGGCATGCCGTTCCGTTGATGCGTTGAACACCGGCTTTTTTTGTAGAGTCGAGCCATGCTCGACTACTTTTCTGCCGGTGCCCGGGTCGAGGTAGAGTCGAGCAAGCTCGACGCCACCCCTGTCCTGCGCGCACCATGGGGGCCTGTCCGAAACGATGGGCCGTCATGCAGAGTTCCGCTGTATCTGTATCTTCCCGCGTCGAGGCGTTCTGCCGGCGCTTTGGCGTATCCGTTCCGATCCTGCTGGCCCCGATGGCCGGCGCCTGCCCGGTGCCGTTGTCGGCTGCGCTGGCCAATGCCGGCAGCATGGGGGCGATGGGCGCAGTGCTGTCGTCATCGGCCGATATCGGCCACTGGATGGATGACTTCCGCGCTGCCTCGACGGGCCCCGCACAGGTGAACCTGTGGGTGCCGGACCCGGCACCGACCCGTGATGTCGCCGCTGAAGCCGCCAGCCGCGCCTTCCTCGCGCAGTGGGGTCCGGACGTGCCGGCCAGCGCCGCCGATGCCACGCCCGCCGACTTCGAAGAACAGTTCGCCGCACTGCTGGCGGCGCGCCCGGCGGTGGCCTCGACCATCATGGGCGTGCTGCTGCCGCGCCACGTACAGCAGTTGAAGGATGCCGGCATTGCCTGGATCGCCTGTGCGACCACCTTGTCCGAAGCGCGTGCGGCACAGGACGCCGGTGCCGACGCGGTGGTGGCACAGGGCGTGGAAGCCGGTGGCCATCGCGGCGCGTTCGATCCGGCGATGGCCGAGCGTCAGTTGGTCGGCCTGTTTGCGTTGTTGCCGCGCCTGGCCGATCACCTGCAGATTCCGGTGATCGCCGCCGGTGGCATCGCCGATGGCCGTGGCATTGCTGCCGCACTCACCCTGGGGGCCAGTGCCGTGCAGATCGGCACTGCCTTCCTGCGCACGCCCGAAGCGGCGATCGCTTCAGCGTGGGCCGATGGATTGGCGGCCAGCGAACCCGAAGATACCTGGCCGACCCGCGCCTTCAGCGGCCGCCTGGGCCGTGGCCTGGCGACACCCTATGTGCGCGCCGCCGCTGCGGAAGGCGCACCGGCGCCACGCCCGTACCCGGTGCAGCGCGGCCTGACCGCGCCGATGCGCAGGCAGGCCGTGCAGGAAAATCGTCTGGCAGCGATGCAGGCCTGGGCCGGGCAGTCGGCGTGGATGGCCCCGGCACAGCCGGCCGCCGACGTATTGCGCGGCATGTGGGAACAGGCGCAGGCGCTGCTGCGATGACGGTGACCTGCAACGGCCAACCGGTGCAGGTGGAGGATCTGCTGCCTGCGCTGGTCAACTATGGCCACTTCACCTCGCTGCAGGTGCGCGGTCACGCCGTGCAGGGACTGGACCTGCATCTGGCGCGGCTGTCGCAGGCCACGCGCGAACTGTTCGGCAGCGAACTGGATGCGGCGCAGGTGCAGGGCTGGATGGCGCAGGCGCTGCAGCAGGCTGGCCTGGCCGATGCCTCGCTGCGGGTGACGGTGTACTCGCGCCGCTTCGATTTCCGCAATCCGCTGGCGGCCGTACCGGTGGACGTGCTGGTGGCGGTGTCCGCGCCGGTGGCGCTGACCGCACCGAAGCGGGTGCGCAGCGTGGTGTGGCAGCGCGAACTGCCGCAGATCAAGCACGTCGGCACCTTCGGCCTGTTTGCCGAGCGCCGTGCGGCGATGGCGGAAGGGTTCGACGATGTGCTGTTCGTGACCGCTGATGGCGTGATGAGTGAAGGCAGCACCTGGAACCTGGCCGTGCACGATGGTGAGCGCCTGCTCTGGCCACAGGCGCCGGCCCTGCGCGGTACTGCCGAGACGTTGTTGAAGCAGCATTGGCAGGGGGCACAGCTGACGCGGCCGTTGGCACTGGCTGAACTGGATAGCGTGAAGGCCGCTTTTGCCTGCAACGCCAGCGGCCTATGGGCGCTGGACGCCATCGACGGGCATGTCCTGCCGGGTTCGCAGGCACTGGCTGAACAGGGCAGGGCAGTGCTGGCGGCGGTGGCTTGGGACAGATTGGGGTGAAAACCCCCGCCGGGCATGGCCCGGCGCTACCGTGAAGGTAGGCCATCCTTGGGGTTGGCTCGGCCGGGCTCTGCCGCTATAATCGCCCGCTTACCTCGCCATCCTGGCGACTGGGCAATAGGAAAAACACCATGGTCAAGATTCGACTGACCCGCGGCGGCGCCAAGAAGCGTCCGTTCTACCACATCATCGTCACCGACGTGCGCAGCGCGCGCGACGGCCGCAACATCGAGCGCGTTGGCTTCTACAACCCGGTCGCCCAGGGCGCCGAGAAGCGCATCGAGCTGGACCTGGCCCGCGTTGACCATTGGGTCAAGAACGGCGCCCAGCCGACCGACAAGGTCCGCAACCTGATCAAGGAAGCGACCAAGTCCCAGGCCGCTGCGGCCTGATCCTGACGGGCCACGCTTCGGCGTGGCCCTCTTGGTTGAAGCAGATGAAAGATATCGAGCGCCGCATCCTGCTGGGCAGGGTTGTCGGCGCTTTTGGTGTGCGCGGCGAGATCAAGCTCGAGTCCTGGACCGAGCCACGTTCCGCCATTTTCCGTTACCAGCCGTGGATCGTGCGCAGCCCGTCCGGCGTGGAAACCACGATTGAAGGTGTACGCGGCCGCGACAGCGGCAAGCACCTGGTCGCCCGTTTCCCCGGCGTCGAGGACCGCGATACCGTTGAAGCGATGCACGGCACCGAGATCTACGTGGCCCGCAGTGCGTTGCCGCCGCCGAAGCCCGATGAGTATTACTGGGTGGACCTGGAAGGCCTGGACGTGAAGACCACCGAGGGCGTTGCCCTGGGCCAGGTCTCGCACCTGTTCAGCACCGGCGCCAACGACGTGGTGGTGGTCCGTGGTGACCGCGAACGGATGATTCCGTTCGTGCAGCCGGACTTCGTCAAGTCGGTCGACTTCGAGGCCAACCTGGTCGTGGTCGACTGGGATCCCGAGTTCTGAGTGTGAGCATGCGTTTCGACGTCATCACCCTGTTCCCCGAGTTCCTCGCCCAGTCCGCTGGACTGGGCGTGGTCGGGCGCGCGCAGGAGAAGGGCCTGTTCAGCCTGCATGGCTGGAATCCCCGTGATTACGCCGAAGGCAACTACCGCCGGGTGGACGACCGTCCGTTCGGTGGTGGCCCGGGCATGGTGATGCTGATCGAGCCGCTGCAGGCCTGCCTGCAGGCGATCCGTGATGCTGATCCGACCCCGGCGCGGGTGATCTACCTCAGCCCGCAGGGGGCGCCGTTGACCCAGGCCAAGGTGCGGGAATTGGCGGCACTGCCGCGCATGGTCCTGCTCTGTGGCCGCTACGAAGGCATCGACGAGCGTTTCCTGGAGGCCAATGTCGACGAGGAGATTTCCCTCGGCGACTACGTGCTGTCCGGTGGCGAGCTGGGCGCGGCGGTGATCATCGACGCCGTGGCCCGCCTGCAGGACGGTGCCCTGAACGACGCGGAATCGGCGGCGCAGGACAGCTTCGAGGGCGACCTCGGCCTGCTCGACTGCCCGCATTACAGCCAGCCGGCCCAGCACCCGCTGGGTGATGTGCCGGACGTGCTGCGCTCGGGCAACCACGCGGCCATCGCGGCCTGGCGCCGCCAGCAGTCGCTGGTCCGTACCGCCCAGCGGCGCCCGGACCTGCTGGATGAACAGGCGCTGGGCAAGTCCGACCGCAAGCTGCTGGAGCAGGGCCGTCAGGCCCAGAAACACAAGGCCAGCCCCTAGCGCAGGGCTGGCGTTATCGGCTATCATGGCCAATTCCCGTCGGCCCCGGCCGGCGCGCGCAGTACCCAAAACAAACGTGCAGCACAGTCCGGTGACTGCATGAGCCTACGTTGTCGATACGACACGCCCACCCGAACAAGAATCGGTGTAACCCATGAGCAAGCTGAACAAGTCCATCGTCGCGGAATTCGAATCCGCCCAGATCACCCGTGAACTGCCGAAGTTCAGCCAGGGCGACACCGTTGTCGTCAACGTGAAGGTGAAGGAAGGCAGCCGCGAGCGCGTGCAGGCCTACGAAGGCGTTGTCATCGCCACCAAGAACGCCGGCCTGAACTCCTCGTTCACCGTCCGCAAGATCTCGCACGGCTACGGCGTCGAGCGCGTTTTCCAGACCCACAGCGCCATCATCGACTCGGTCGAAGTGAAGCGTCGTGGTAAGGTCCGCGCCGGCAAGCTGTACTACCTGCGTGGCCTGGAAGGCAAGGCTGCCCGCATCAAGGAAGACCTGGCTGCCGCTGCTGCCGCCAAGGCTGCCCGTCTGGCCGAAAAGGCCTGATAAACAACTTCGGTTGTTGCCGCGACGGCCACCTTCGGGTGGCCGTTTGCGTTTCCGGTATCGCATCGGCCACGATCAGGTGATGAACGACATCAACCCGCGCTACCCCGCCGTGATCCAGTCGGCGCTGCGCTTCCTCGACGGAAAAGGGCTGGCGCGCGTGCAGTCGGCACCGCTGCTGCATCGTGTGCTGTGGCGCATGGGCATCGCACTGCCACCGCCGATCCTGGCCGGCTTCGGCACCAATGCGCTGGTGCAGGGCCTGCTGTTCGGGCTGTTCTGGACCGCGCTGATGTGGCTGATGCTGTGGCAGGGCAGTGAACGCCCGCTGGCCCTGCTGCTGGCGGCCGGCCTGGTGGCCGGTGCGCTGTTCGGCGTGGTGATGGCGGCCTTGATGCGCTCGCTGCGCCGCCACCGCAAGCTGCCGGACTGGCAGCAGTTCCGGGCGCGGCAAGCGGACTGAGCCGATGGCGCACTGCGCCGTGACCGTTGGGGACAGGCCGCGCTAGGCTGCGGTTTCATCCCGATGGACGTGCCGTGCGATGCCTGCCAAGCGAACCGCACCTTCCACCGCGCCCGCGCTGTTGTCAGGCGGCAACCCGCAGATCGCCAAGGGCGAAGGCGATGCGCCGGTGCAGGCCTATATCGCGGCGATGCCGGACTGGAAGCGGCCGATCGGAGCACAGCTGGACGCGCTGATCGAACAGGCTGTACCCGGTGTGCACAAGGCAGTGAAGTGGAATTCGCCGATGTATGCGGTTGCGCCGGGCGAAGGCTGGTTTCTCAGCTTCCACTGCTTCACCCGCTACATCAAGGTGGCGTTCTTCCGCGGCGCTGCGCTGAAGCCGGTGCCGCCCGAGCCGTCCAGGAGTGCCGATACGCGCTACCTGCACATCCAGCAGGAGGGTGCGTTGGATGAGGCGCAGTTCCTCGACTGGGTGCGCCAGGCCGCGGCATTGCCCGGCGAGCGCATGTAAGTGCATCGTTCCGATCTCCCTGCCGACGAGAACCGCTGATGGCCACGCATGCACCGAACCCTGCCGATGCCGGAACCCCGGCCGCTGAACTGATCGATGCACGCATCGCCGAGCTGGGCGACTGGCGTGGCGAGGCGCTGGCACGCGTGCGTGCCTTGATCCACGAGGCGCTGCCGGACGTGCAGGAAACCTGGAAGTGGCGCGGTACACCGGTGTGGGAGCACAACGGCATCCTGTGCACCGGCGAAACCTACAAACAGGCGGTGAAGCTGACCTTTGCCAACGGTGCGGCGTTGGCCGATCCGAAGGGTCTGTTCAACGCCAGCCTGGACGGCAACACGCGACGTGCGATCGACATCCATGAAGGCGCGATGCCGGATGCCGCCGCGTTGAAGGCACTGCTGCGCGCGGCGGCCACGTTCAACGTTGCCAAAAAGAAGAAACGGTAGAGCCGGCCGCTGGCCGGCTGTTGCGCGATGCTTCCGGAGGAGTTTGAGGTTGCCGGCCAGCGGCCGGCAGTACCGCGCATTGAACGGCCCATGAGGTTGCCGGCCAGCGGCCGGCACTACCGCAGTGGCGCGGTATCCGGGTCGGCCACCGGCGACGGCGGGCAGGCCGGAATCTCCGACGGCGTGGCCAGTTCCTCGGCGTGCGAGGGCTTGCCCATCATCTTCGCCTTGCGCCAGCCGCCCCAGCGGTAATAGGCCAGCGACAGCAGCATCGACACCAGCGAGCTGACCGGGAAGCTCCACCAGATCGCATCGGCGCCCCAGTACGGCTGCAGCAGTTCGGCGAACGGCACGCGTACGCCCCACAGCGAACCGGCCAGGATCAGCAGCGGCGGAATCACTGCGCCGGTGGAGCGAACCACGCCGGAGATCACGAAGCTGACGCCGAAGAACAGGAACGAGCCGATCACCACGTGGTTGAGGTGGCGGGCGATGTCCAGCGCCTGGCTGGCCGGTGGCAGGAACAGTGCCAGCAGCTGGCGATCGAACACCACCAGCGGCAGGATCAGCGCGCCGGTCAACAGGAAGTTGAACAGCACGCCCTGGCGCGCGGTGCCGCGCACGCGATCCCAGCGCTGCGCACCGACGTTCTGTGCCGCCATCGAAGAACACGCCGCACCGATCGCCATCGCCGGCATCTGCAGGTAGTTCCACAGCTGCAGGGCAGCGCCGTAACCGGCGCCGGTGTCGGTGCCGTACTGGTTGACCATGGTCATCAGCAGGATCACCGACAGCGAGATCAGCACCATCTGCAGGCCCATCGGCACGCCCTTGATGACCAGCGCCTTGAGGATGGTCAGGTCGAGCTTGAACAGGCGCATGTCGGCGCGGCCCAGCCACAGGGTGTGGCGCTTGTGCCGCATGTACAGCAGCAGGCCGGCCAGCGACAGCGTCTGCGCGACCAGCGTGGCCCAGGCCGAACCGGCAATGCCCAGCGCCGGGAACGGCCCCATGCCGAAGATCAGCACCGGGTTCAGCACGATGTCCAGCGCCACCGACACCATCAGGAAACGGAACGGCGTGCGTGAATCACCGGCACCGCGCAGCGCGGCGGTGAGGAAGGCGAACGCGTACAGCGTCGGCATCGCCAGGAAGATGATCTGCAGGTAGGCCTCGGCCAGCGGCAGCGAGGCGGCCGGCGTGCCCATCGCCGCCAGCAGCGGATGGGCCATGAACCAGCCGGCGATGGCGATGATCACCGACAGGCCGATGAAGAAGGTGGCGCTGGTACCGACCACGCGCCGTGCCTGCGCGATGTCGCGCGCACCGATCGCCTGGCCGATCAGGATGGTCGAGGCCATGCCGAAGCCGAACACCGAGCCGATCAGGAAGAACATGATGTTGTTGGCGTTCGCGGTGGCGGTCAGTGCCGCCTCGCCGAGGAAGCGCCCGACCCAGACCGCATTCACCGAACCGTTCAGCGACTGCGCGATGTTGCCGGCCAGGATCGGCAGGGAAAACAACAGGAGATTGCGGCCGATCGGGCCGGAGGTCAGGTCAAGCGGCGCTTTGGCCATGGAGTGGTGATCGAATCCCGGGAGGCGCACACTAGCACCAAGCCGGTTTGCAGGATGTGGCAATGCATCAACGACTGCAGGTGAAGCGAAGGCTGGCGCTGGCCTTGATCGGCGCCGCGCTGGCCGCATGTTCGACAAGTGACCGGCTGGGCGATACCCAGGTGCGGCCAACCGACCGCGCCGAGTGCCTGGTCGGCAGCCAGCGCCAGGATCTTTCCGCCGGCGTTCCCACCCTGATCGGGGGCAGCGGCTGCCGCACCGACCCCGACAACCCGCGTCCCCTGAACAAGCGAACGGAGTAGTCCCTGCCGATGACCGAGCTTTCCCCGCTGTCGCCCAGTGTCCGCCTGGACATCTGGCTGTGGGCGGCCCGTTTCTTCAAGACCCGCAGCCTGGCCAAGCAGGCCATCGAGACCGGCAAGGTCAGCGTGGCCGGGCAGCGCCCGAAGTCCTCGCGCGCGGTGCGCGTGGGTGAGCAGCTGCAGGTCGACCGCGGCGAGGAGCATTTCGAGATCCAGGTGCTGGGCCTGAGCGACCAGCGCGGGCCGGCGCCAACGGCACAGCAGCTGTACGCCGAGAGCGAGGCTTCGAAGGCGCGCCGTGCCGAACAGCGTGCACTGCGCATCGCGGCACGCGATGGTTTCCAGCCGCCGGAACACAAGCCGGACAAGCGCGCGCGGCGTTTGATCCGGGCCTTGGGTGACATCGACGCGCTCTAGCGAAATCCTGATTCCAACGGATTGTTCCTATCGCGGTGCGAAACAAGGCGCCGGTCACGGTACGTTCGGATTGCGCTGGGCAGGCTGGTTTTTCACCTATCGAAGGCCTGCCCATGCGTCGTCTGCTGTTATGCCTGTCCCTGCTTGCTGCTGCGCCACTGCACGCTGCCGACATCACCTTCTGGGACGTTCCGCAACGCGGTGGCAACAGCATGAACATGTCGCCTCCGGACCGGAAATACTTCGAGGCGCTGCGTGCGACCGGTGCGACCTGGGTGCGGCTGGTGCCGGACAAGTGGAAGGGGCAGGGCGGTCGTGACTTCCTGATCGGCAACGCCGATGACTATCGCGGACTGGTTCCGGCCGATCTGGCCACGCTGCGGCGGGTGCTGGATGACGCCGATGCGGCCGGACTGAAAGTGGTGCTGACGCCGCTGTCGCTGCCGTTGCTGCGCTGGAAGCAGCACAACGGCGATGTGGTCGACCAGCGCCTGTGGCAGTCCTTCGACAACCATGTGCCGGCCCGTCGCTTCTGGCATGACCTGGCCACGGCGCTGAAGGGTCATCCTGCCTTGGCCGCCTACAACCTCATCAATGAGCCGGTGCCCGAGTACGGTGCAGGCCTGGCCGAGCATGCGTCCACTGAGGCGATGCAGCGGTGGTATGCCGGTGTGCAGGACGGCCCACGCGATCTGCGCCGCTTCTACTCGGAACTGATCGCCAGCATCCGCGAGGTCGACACCGCGATGCCGCTGATGCTGGATGCGGGCTGGTATGCCGCCGCCGACGGTTTCAACTACTGGCCGGCACCGCTGGCGGATTCGAAGCTGCTGTACAGCGTGCACATGTACGAGCCGTATGCAGCAACCAGTGCACCGAACCAGACGCGTGCCAAACCCTGGCGCTATCCGGCGCAGGTGCCGTTCGGTGCAGGCAGCGAGCATTGGGATGCGGCGCGTGTACGCCGTTACCTGCAGCAGCCGATGACGTGGGCCGCCTCGCATGGCGTCGGTGCCAACCGCATGGTGGTGGCCGAATTCGGCTGCATGCGGCGGTGGCCGGACTGCAGCCGCTACCTGCAGGATGTGCTGCAGGTGCTGGAGCAGGACAAGGTGCACTGGGCCTTCTACGCCTTCCGCGAGGATGGCTGGGACGGCATGGACTACGAACTGGGCGACAAGCCGCTGCCGTGGTCGTACTGGCAGGCGCAGGAAAAGGGCGGCCATGTCGAGCCGCCGCGTTCGATGCAGGCGCCCCTGTTCGCACCGATCCTGCAGCGTTTGAAGGCGGGCAACCGGTAAGCCGCCGGGCATGGCCCGGCGCTACCCATGGCGATGCCGGTAGCGCCGGCCCATGTCCGGCCAGGCTTTCCCTCAGCGCTTGCCGCCGAGCAGATTGCCGCCCAGCTTGAGCAGATCGCCCACGCCCAGCTGACCATCACCATCCTGGTCCAGCAGGCTGCCGAGCAGGCCACCGGCAAGACCGCCCTGTTGCTGCACCTGCTGCTTTTCCTGGCCCAGGGCCTGGCTGAGCGAGCCGGCATCGGCCTGGCCGCCGCCGAGACGCTGGGCGAGGAAGGCCATCACGATCGGGGCAAGAATCTGCAGCAGCTGGCTGGTGCGGCCGCTGTCGAGCTGGGTGGCCTGGGCCAGGCCGGTCTCCACCTTCTGCTGGCTGCCGCCGAAGATGTGGCCGAGGATGCCGGCACCGTCGCTGGCGGCACCACCGCCACCACCACCCAGTACCGAGCCGAGCACGCTGCCCAGGTCCAGGCCGCTGTGGTTGTTCTGCAAGGCGCCGAGCAGGGCCTGCGCGCCCTGCGGCTGCGAGGCGTTGTTGCCCAGCGCGCCCATCAGCACCGGCAGCGCGGCACTGATCGCGCCGGAAGCCTGGGTATCGCTGATGCCGAGCTGCTGCGACACCTGCTGCAGCGGGGCGCCCTGCAATTTGGCGAGAAGTTCATCGGTCAGGCTCATCTGCGGAATCCTTGATTGGGGTTGGGCGTGCAGAAGGTACGACGCGGACCGTTAAAACGGCGACGCCGCCTCACGGGGAGGCGGCGTGCCGTTCACGGGGAAGGGCGATCAGAGCTCGATGTCTTCAGCGCCCGGGGTGGCGGTGGGGAAGTCCGCTTCCGGCTGCGCCGGCTTGAACGGATCCGACGGCTGGCTGGCCAGCGCCTTCAGCGCCGCGGCAACACCGGCACCGTAGGCCGGGTCGGCCTTGCTGCAGTTGTCGATGTGGCGCTGCTTGATGAAGTCCGGCGCATCGCCCAGGGCGCGGGCGGTGTTGGCGAACAGGCGGTCCTTCTGTGCCTGGTTGTAGCTGCGGAACAGCGCACCGGGCTGGCTGAAGTAGTCGGCGTCGTCCTCACGGAAATTCCAGAAGTCGGCGTCGCCGCGGATCTTCATCGGCGGTTCGCGGTACTGCGGCTGTTCCTGCCACTGGCCGTAGCTGTTCGGTTCGTAGTGCGGCAGACCGCCGTAGTTGCCGTCCACGCGCATCGCACCGTCGCGGTGGTTGCTGTGCACCGGGCAGCGCGCTGCGTTCACCGGAATCTGGTGATGGTTCACGCCCAGGCGGTAGCGCTGCGCATCGGAATAGGCGAACAGGCGCGCCTGCAGCATCTTGTCCGGCGACGGGCCGATGCCCGGCACCAGGTTGCTCGGTGCGAACGCCGACTGCTCCACGTCCTGGTACCAGTTGACCGGGTTGCGGTTCAGTTCGAACTGGCCCACTTCGATCAGCGGGTAGTCGCTCTTCGGCCACACCTTGGTCAGGTCGAACGGATGCACGCGGTAGGTTTCCGCGTCCAGCTCCGGCATGACCTGGATGAACAGCTTCCACTTCGGGAAGTCGCCCTTCTCGATCGCGGCGAACAGGTCGCGGCCGTGGCTTTCGCGGTCATGGCCGACCAGGATCTGCGCTTGCGCGTCGGTCAGCGATTCGATGCCCTGCTGGCTGACGAAGTGGAACTTCACCCAGAAGCGTTCGCTGTCGGCGTTGGTGAAGCTGTAGGTGTGCGAGCCGAAACCGTGCATGTGGCGGAAGCTGCGCGGAATGCCGCGGTCGCTCATCACCACGGTCACCTGCAGCAGGGCTTCGGGCAGCAGCGTCCAGAAATCCCAGTTGTTGCGCGCGCTGCGCAGGTTGGTGTGCGGGTCGCGCTTCACGGCCTTGTTGAGGTCGGCGAACTTGCGCGGGTCGCGCAGGAAGAACACCGGGGTGTTGTTGCCGACCAGGTCCCAGTTGCCTTCTTCGGTGTAGAACTTCAGCGCGAAGCCGCGGATGTCACGTTCGGCGTCGGCGGCGCCACGCTCGCCGGCCACCGTGGTGAAGCGGGCGAACATCTCGGTCTGCTTGCCGACCTTCTCGAACAGCTTGGCGCGGGTGTACTTGCTGATGTCGTGGGTGACGGTGAAGGTGCCGAACGCGCCCGAGCCCTTGGCATGCATGCGGCGCTCGGGAATGATCTCGCGGTTGAGGTTGGCCAGCTTTTCCAGCAGCCACACGTCTTCCATCAGCAGCGGGCCACGCGGGCCGGCGGTCTTGCTGTTCTGGTTGTCCACCACCGGTGCGCCGAAGGCCGTGGTCATCGGCGTGACCGGATCATCGCCGTGCTTCTGCTTGGGCGTGGTGCTCAGCTCGCGCTGCTGCTCGGCGCCCTGCTCCGGCGACGGGGCGGTGTGATACGGGCACTTGGCGTTGTTGTTGTCGGACTGGCTCATCGGCTGGCTCCTGGTGGCGGTGAAGACGTGGGAGAAACATCTTCACTCGACTTTAGCTATGGCCAGATGAAATGAATAATCGAATGATCCATTCAGGTTGATAGATTCTGTCAATTGAAACGCAGAATCGGATTTGCACAGTCTTTCAACAGGCCTCCCGCAAGGCGAGCGGGAGGCCATGGGCGTGCGCTGCGGCTACAGCAGTGCCTTCAACCGGTACAGGGCTTCCAGCGCCTGCTTCGGCGTCAGTTCGTCCGGGTCGATCGCCGCCAGCGCGTCCTGCGCCTTGCTCGACGGTGCTGCGAACAGGCCGAACTGCTGCGGCGCATCCAACGCCTGCGGCGCCAACTCGGCGGCATGGCTTTCACCACCGCGCTGTTCCAGCTCGGCCAGGCGACGCCGTGCCTGTGCCACGGTGGCGCGCGGCAGGCCGGCTAGTGCCGCCACCTGCAGGCCGAAGCTGCGGTTCGCCGGGCCATCCTTTACCGCGTGCATGAACACCAGCGCCTCACCGTGCTCGACGGCATCCAGGTGCACGTTGGCGATGCCGCTGCGGCCACCCTCGTGCTGCTCGTCGGCCAGCGCGGTCAGCTCGAAGTAGTGGGTGGCGAACAGCGTGTAGCAGCGGTTCTGGTAGGCCAGGTGGCGGGCCACCGCGTCGGCCAGCGCCAGGCCATCGTAGGTGGACGTGCCGCGGCCGATCTCGTCCATCAGCACCAGCGAATGGGCGGTGGCGTGATGCAGGATGTAGCTGGTCTCGGCCATCTCGACCATGAAGGTCGACTGCCCGCGGGCGAGGTCGTCACCGGCGCCGATGCGGGTCAGGATGCGGTCGATCGGGCCGATCAGCGCACGGCTGGCCGGCACGAAGCTGCCGATGTGGGCCAGCAGTACGATCAGCGCGTTCTGCCGCATGTAGGTCGATTTACCGCCCATGTTCGGGCCGGTGATGACCAGCATGCGACGGTCCGGATGCAGATCCAGATCATTGGGTTCGAACGGCTGCTCGCGCACCGCCTCGACCACCGGGTGGCGGCCACGCTCGATCTTCAGGCACGGCTCGGCCTGCAGCTCCGGGCGCGCCCAGTCCAGCGCCTGCGCGCGTTCGGCGAAGGCGGCCAGTACGTCCAGTTCGCTCAGCGCGGCGGCGCATTGCTTCAGCGGTTCCAGTTGGCCGCCGAGGGTGTCCAGCAGCTGCTCGTACAGGTACCTCTCGCGCGACAGCGAGCGGTCACGCGCGGACAGCACCTTGTCTTCGAACGCCTTCAGTTCTTCGGTGATGTAGCGCTCGGCATTGGTCAGCGTCTGGCGGCGGGTGTAGTGCACCGGCGCGCGGTCGGACTGGCCCTTGCTGATCTCGATGTAGTAGCCGTGCACGCGGTTGTAGCCCACCTTCAGGGTGGGAATGCCGCTGCTTTCGCGCTCGCGCTGTTCCAGGTCGACCAGGAACTGGTCGGCGTGGGTGGACAGGCGGCGCAGCTCGTCCAGCTCTTCATCGAAGCCATCGGCCAGCACGCCGCCATCGCTCAGCTTCAGCGGCGGCATTTCGGCGATGGCGCTGGCCAGCAGCTGCGCGCACTCGTCGTGTTCGCCCAGCGCCGCATGCAGCGTCTGCAGGCGCGGCGAATCCAGTGGTGCCAGCACCTCGCGCACCGCCGGCAGCAGGCCCAGGCCGTCGCGCAGGGTGGAGAAATCGCGCGGCCGCGCCGAACGCAGCGCGACACGGGTGAGGATGCGTTCCAGGTCACCGAGGCGGCGGAACTGCTCGCGGATGTCCGCATCGCTGCCGCGATCGATCAGGGTTTCCACCGCATGGTGGCGCTGTACGAGCACCTCGCGCAGGCGCAGCGGGCGGTGCAGCCAGCGCCGCAGCAGGCGCCCCCCCATCGGCGTAACCGTGCTGTCGAGCACACCCAGCAGCGTATTGCGGGTGTCGCCATCAACACGCGTATCCAGTTCCAGATGGCGGCGGGTAGCGGCGTTCATCGCGATCGCCTCGCCGGCGGTTTCCATCGCGATCGAGGTCAGGTGCGGCAGGCGCTGCTTCTGGGTTTCCTCGACATAGCCAAGCAGGGCACCGGCCGCAGCGGTGGCGCGCGGCTTGTCGTCGATGCCGAAGCCGCTCAGGTCATGCAGCTTGAAGAAATTCAGCAGCTGGCGGCGGCCGCTGTCGGCATCGAACAGCCACGGCGCGCGGCGACGCACGCCGGTGCGCTGGCGCAGGAACTCCGGCCAGTTCTCCTCGTCGGGCACCAGCAGCTCGGCCGGCTCCAGCCGCGCCAGTTCGGCTTCCAGCGCGTCGTCGGTTTCCACCTCGTTGACCAGGAAGCGGCCGCCGGCCAGGTCGGCCCAGGCCAGGCCGTAGCCCTGCTTGCTGCGCGACAGGGCCATCAGCAGGGTGTCGCGGCGTTCATCCAGCAGCGCCTCGTCGGTGACCGTGCCGGGGGTGACGATGCGCACCACCTTGCGCTCGACCAGGCCCTTGGCCAGCGCCGGGTCGCCGATCTGCTCGCAGATCGCCACCGACTCGCCCAGCGCCACCAGCCGTGCCAGGTAGCCTTCATAGGCATGTACCGGCACGCCGGCCATCGGGATCGGTGCGCCGCCGGAGCTGCCGCGCTGGGTCAGGGTGATGTCGAGCAGGCGCGCCGCCTTGCGGGCGTCGTCATAGAACAGTTCGTAGAAGTCACCCATGCGGAAGAACAGCAGCAGGTCCGGGTAATCGGACTTGGCCGCGAAGAACTGCTTCATCAGCGGGGTGTGTTCCTTGGACGCCTTGGCGTTGCTGGTGTTGTCTTTTGTATCAGTCACTTGGGGCGTTTCGCGTCTTGGGCAGGGCGTCGGGGCGTGGCCATGCGCAGGCATGGCCGGAGAGGACATTAGTGTAGCGACCTGGGGCGGTCGATGATCCGCGGCACCCGCGCTGGGCCCGGGGGCTGTCCGTGTGCCAACGCCTGCGCCCCTGCGCCGGCACTTTGGTTGATTTCCCCAGGGGCCCACGGTAGTGTCAGCCCCGGCGATTTCCGCCAAGCGGCCTCCATGGAAACCGGGGCGACTTATCCCCCGGGCGGGCGTTGATGGAAAGAACAAGCATGACTGCAGCCTGCATGGCCGCCGAACCTCGTTACACCTGGCGTACCGTCCTGCTGAGCATCCTGGTCGCCATCGTTCCGCTTGCCGGCTCCGCACCCTACACCTTGCTGAAGGCGGTGCTGCTGCTGGCCCTGCTGGTCACCGGCGTGGTTCTGATCCGCCGCCAGCCCGATGTCCGCCTGCGCTACCGCATCGCCCGGTTCATCGTGATCGTCTGCTTCCTGCGCCTGGCCTATGCCTTCTACAGCATCCTCTGGCACGGGCTGCGCTGGAACGAGCTGGATCTGCCGGCGCAGACACTGCTCTACCTGGGTACCGCTGCCGTGTTCGCCACTGCGCTGGACTGGCGCCTGATCTGGAAGATCTTCGCCGTGTCCACCCTGGTCTTCGGCGGGTCGTGCATCGTGCAGCACCACGTGATGGGCCTTGAACGCGCGCACGGTTTCAGTGGCGGCGAATGGACCGCCATCGAGTTCACCATGGTGACGCTGTGCATGGCGTTGTTCTCGGTCATCCGGTTGATCCAGCCCAATGTGCATCCGGCCGAACGCTGGCTGCACGGCGTGGCCATCGCCGTTGGCGTCTACGGTTCGATCCTGGCGCAGAGCCGCGGGCCGATCCTGGCGTTCATTCCCGCCATGCTGATGGTGATTGCGGTGCACGTACGGCGCACCCGGCGCTGGCGGGGGGCACTGGCCTTCGTCGGTGCCCTGGTCATTGGCGTGGTCGGTGCCACCTCGGTGCTGAACCATGAGGTGATCCAGCGCTTCGGTGAGGTCAGTGGCGAGATCTCCGGTTTCAACCAGGAAAACGAGGTCGGCTCGGTCCGTGAGCGCATCGCCATGTGGGGCGTGGCGGTCGACGCCTTCGCCGAGCATCCCGTGGCGGGTGTGGGCCTGAACCAGTTCGGTACCTATGCACGTGAGGGCATCGCCCGCGGCGAGGTGTCCGAGTCGATCTTCCGCTACAACCACCCGCACAACGAGTACCTGGAAGCGGCGGTGACCGGTGGCGTGCCGTTGCTGCTGATCATGCTGCTGGTCTTCATCCTGCCCGGCATTCATTTCGTGCGGCGCCTCGGCCACGCCGACGACATCACCGCGATGATCGCCACCGCCGGACTTGCCGTGGTCATCGTCTATGCGCTGTCGGCGTTCACGGACAACGTGTTCTACCGGGCGATGCCCCATTCGTTCTATTTCTACCTGGTGCTGGGCTTCATGCTGGCGACCGCCTTGCCTGCGCGCGACCTGCGCCGGCCAGGGAGTCCCTCCTGATGGCGCATATCCACCTGCTGGCCGCCGACAACCAGCGTGGCCTGTCCCATGACATCCAGGTGATCGAGCGCTCGTTGCAGCAGCTCGGGCACACGGTGACGGTCAGCCGTCTGGACGCGGTGCGCAATGGGGGGGCCTGGAAGCTCCGCGGGATGCGCCTGCGCAGGCTGCTGGCCTCGTGGCTGAGCCTGGGGCGCACGCCGGCCCGGTTCGACATCAACATCTCGCTGGAGCATGTCCGGCCGGCAAGCTTCGGACTGGCCGAGGTCAATCTGTTGATTCCGAATCCGGAATGGGTGTCCGCACGCAGCCTGCGGATCCTGCCGCGGTTCGATGCGTTGTTGACCAAGACCGAAGACGCTACGCGCATCTTCAATGCGCTGGGCATGCGCGCGCTGGAAGTCGGTTTCTGCAGCCGTGACCGCTACGACCCGGCGGTGCCGCGCAGACCGCGCAGCTTCCTGCATGCAGCTGGTACCAGTCGCATGAAGGGCACGGCAACGCTGGTCGAGGTCTGGAAGCGCCATCCGGAGTGGCCCTTGCTGACCATCCTGCGCGGCGGCCCTTCGGACGAAGATGAGGGCGGGGCCGCGAACCTGCGGATCGTCCGCGAGCGCCTGCCCGACCAGGAGGTGCAGCGCCTGCAGAACGAACATGCGTTCCACCTGTGCCTGTCGCAGACCGAAGGCTGGGGCCATTACCTGGTGGAAGCGATGAGCTGCGGGGCGGTGGTGATCACCTGCGACGGCGCGCCGATGAACCAGATGATCGACGACAGCCGCGGCATCCTGGTTGCCGCGCACGAGGGCGAGCCCTGCCATCTGTCCAGGACCTGGCATGTGGATGAGAAGGCGCTGGAACAGGCCGTCGAGCGTGCGCTGGCGATGGATGAGGCCGAGTGGACCCGGCTGGGCGCCAATGCACGCGCATGGCACCTGGCCAGCGAAGTGGCGTTCCCACGCCGGCTGGGCGAGGCCCTGGCCAAGCTTTGAGTTGATGCGGCTGGTTGCTGCAGAGTGCTCAGCCTGGCACCAGGGTGATCTGCGGATGGCTGCCGAAGATCTCCATGACGATCTCGAAGTAGGTCTGTCCCTGGCCAAGTGACAGTGCCGTCAACTGAGCGTGGATGGCCGGACCGTTGAACCTGCCGCCCTGATCGAGTTTCGACTGCAGCCAGGCGCGTGTGGTCTCGCGGCCCAGTGCCTCGCGGCTGTGGGCGATGTCGCGCCACACTACCGTGGCGGTGGCATGACCGGCGAGCGCGCCGTAGCCCCCGTGCAGCAGGTCATCAAGCGCGTCCAGGCTTGCGCCCAGCTGCCAGTCTTCGTCGGCCATGAACACACGATTGATTTCCACGTAGAGGCTGGCGATGTCGTTGATGGACGCGCCTTCGATGTGCAGGATCCGTGTCATCTGCAGACTGTAGCCCTCCGGGGCGACGGTTGTGTCCGGCGCAGATAATCCGGGCCGCGCTGGATGGGGAGGCGTTATTATGGTGTTAATCCTGCGTGATTTTCATCGGACGCTGGCGTGTCAGCGCTATTCGATAAGGATATGGCGCCATTATCGGTCGCCGCATTTTCTGACTGCCTGCACAGTTCCATATATTTGGATCGGTCCATATATAAAGTCCCGTAAAGTTTCCCTCCGCTGCGCCGCCATCGAACGTACGGCCACGATCAAGGGAATTGAGATGCTTGCCTTACGTAATCTCCGTGTGGGATCCCGGCTTGGCGCCGGCTTCGGTCTGCTGCTGCTGTTCATCATGGCCATCGTCGGCCTGGTGCTGTATGGGAATCAGCTGAAATCCGCCCAGTTCGAGAAAGTGGTGGACGTCAACATGGTGAAGATGCGCCTGTTGAATGACATGCTTGATACCAACAACGCGGTGCTGATGCATCGTCGCCTGATGGTGATCAAGCGGGGTGACGAGTTCGACAAGGATTACCAGCGTGCCCAGGAGTTGTCGCGGACCTATGACGGTATCTGGGCCAAGTACATCAAGATTCCGCGTGACGCTACCGGCGATACCCTGGTCGCGCGCATCGAGGCGGCCCGCAAGGCCACCGATGCATCAACCCAGCAATTGCATGAGCGCATGAAGGCGGGGGATTTCGATGGTGCAGCGAAGGAGCTGCTGGCCGAGCACGGATTGGCAACGGCCTGGAATGAATCCATTTCGGCCCTGCTGCGCCACCAGGAAGCACTGACCGAACGCAGCCGCGAAGAGTACCGCGCAACCGAATCGTGGACCGGCACGCTGTCGATCGCGTTCGGGGCACTGAGCCTGTTGCTGGGGACGTTGGCGGCCTGGGCGATCACCCGCAGCCTGACCCGCCCGCTGGAAGGAGCGGTGAAGCTGGCCGACGGCATCGCCAGTGGCCGCCTGGACAGCAGCATCGACGCCACCGGCAACGATGAGGTGACCCAGCTGCTGAAGTCGATGCAGCGCATGCAGGCACAGCTGCAGTCGGTGATGGCGGCACAGGGGGAGCTGGCCCGCCAGCACGATGCCGGCAGCCTCAGCTACCGCATGGACGAGAGCGCGTTCCCCGGTGACTACGGGCGCATGGTGCATGAGACCAATGCGCTGGTTGGATCGCACGTGCAGGTACAGAACCGGCTGATCGAGGTGATGAAACACTACGCACGCGGCGATCTGTCGGTGGACATGGACCCGCTGCCCGGCGAGAAGGCGGCGATCACCCAGGCGATGGACGAAACCAAGTCCAGCCTGTCGGCGATCAACAGCGAGATCCGCCGGTTGGCGACAGCGGCTGCGGCAGGCGACTTCAGCCTGCGCGGCGACGAAGATCGCTTCGCCTATGATTTCCGCGACATGGTGGCTGGGCTCAATCGCCTGATGCAGACCACCGACGAGAACCTGGTGCAGGTCTCGACCCTGCTGCAGGCCATCTCGCGCGGCGACCTGACCGTGCGCATGCAGGGTGATTTCCATGGCGTGTTCGCCCGCATGCGTGATGACTGCAATGCCACCGTCGACCAGCTCAAGCAGATCGTCGGCCGCATCCAGTCCAGCGCCTCCAGCATCAATCTGGCCGCAGGTGAAATCGCTTCGGGCAACACCGACCTGTCGCGGCGTACCGAACAGCAGGCGGCAAACCTGGAAGAAACGGCAGCATCGATGGAGGAACTGACCTCCACCGTGAAGCAGAATGCCGAGCATGCACGGCAGGCCAACCAATTGGCCATCGGCGCGCATGGTGTTGCCTCCCAGGGCGGTGAAGTGGTGGGCCAGGTGGTCACCACGATGTCGGCCATCGAGGCATCGTCGAAGAAAATCGCCGAGATCATCAGCGTCATCGACGGCATCGCCTTCCAGACCAATATCCTCGCGCTGAACGCGGCGGTCGAAGCTGCGCGTGCCGGGGAACAGGGCAG
Source organism: Stenotrophomonas sp. 96582_Sma (assembly GCF_056480905.1). Lineage (NCBI taxonomy): Bacteria > Pseudomonadati > Pseudomonadota > Gammaproteobacteria > Lysobacterales > Lysobacteraceae > Stenotrophomonas > Stenotrophomonas sp. 96582_Sma. Next base: position 1,310,540 of record NZ_CM151122.1, read on the forward strand.
GGGCTTTGCAGTGGTGGCCAGCGAAGTGCGTACGCTGGCGCAGCGCTCGGCGGGGGCGGCCAAGGAGATCAAGGGCCTGATCGAGGATTCGGTTGGCAAGGTCGCCGACGGCTCGGCGCTGGTCCGCCAGGCGGGCACCACGATGGGCGAGATCGTGGCCTCGGTGCAGCGCGTGACCGACATCATGGCCGATATCTCTGCTGCCTCCCAGGAGCAGAGCTCGGGCATCGAACAGGTCAACCAGGCGGTGGTGCAGATGGATGAGACCACGCAGCAGAATGCGGCGCTTGTAGAAGAGGCCAGTGCGGCGGCACGCTCGATGGAGGAGCAGGCCAACCTGCTGGCCGAGGCGGTTTCGGTGTTCCGCACGGGGGCGGTGACCGCTGCCGCCGCGGTGCGCCCGGCGCTGGCAGCCGTGGCGGCATCGGTTGCGCCGGTGCGCCGGCCCGCGGTGCTGTCGCCGCGGATCGAGCCGACGCTGGCCGCCAATGCGGGTGGTTGGGAAGAGTTCTAGAAGAGAGCAAGGCCGGCAGGGAGACGGCGCCCATCGCGACGGCTGGTCGCGATGGGCGCGGATTTTCTTCCTGAACGTGCGATGGCCGATGAAGTGGCGGACACGCGCATTTCACTTCCGGTTGCCAACCGCGGGAGGACACTGGCGCCATACCGGAACTCAGGAGATGGCCATGAAGACCTCGACCCGATTGCTTGTGCTGGGCACCCTGCTGGCAGCTTCGTCGGTGGCCGGCGCGCAGACCTATGGCCCGCGCGATGAGGGACGCAAGTTCAACGACGGCAGCCGCGTGGTCTGCAAGAACGTGGAAGTGCAGCGCAACTCGCGCGATCCGAACCGCATCACGGGTACCGCTACCGGCGCGGTGATCGGCGGCCTGCTCGGCAACCAGGTAGGTGGCGGCAACGGCAAGAAGCTGGCCACCGTGGCAGGCGCCGTTGCAGGTGGTGCGGCCGGTCGCCAGATCCAGGGCAACAGCCAGCAGAAGAACGGCGACCGCGTGGTGGAACGTCGCTGCGAACGCGTCTACCGCTGATTGACCGACCTGGTTGGCCCTTCCACGATGCAGTATCCGAACGCCGGCCTCGCGCCGGCGTTCTTCGTTGCAGGAAAAGGGGACGGAGGGGATTAAGTCGTAATTCCCCAAACCGGCCGCTTACGACTTAATCCCCTCCGTCCCCTTTTTTGCGAGGAGGCGCCAGCTGGCGAGGCTGCCGTAGAGCAGCAGGGCGGTGAGGGTGATCAGTTCGTGGCTGACTTCGGTCAGGCGGGCGTCCATCTGGTTCAGGCGCACCATCAGGTTGATGCCCGAGGTGGTCGGCAGAAGCTGCGCAAGCCAGACCAGCGGTTGTGGCGTCATCACCGCCGGCCACGACAGGTTGGCCAGGAAGAACAGCGGGATCGAGGTGGCGATGATGTACTGGAAGGCGCGTTCGCGGGTTCGGAAGAAGCTGCCGACGAACAGGCCGAAGGCCACGGTGGCGGCGATGAACAAGGTGCCGCCGAGCAGCTGGCCCAATGGGTTGCCGCCGCGCGGATAGTCCTGCACCCAGGCGGTGAAGCCGGCGTAGTAGAACAGGCCGAACAGGCCGATCAGGCCGAAGCCCAGTGCCATGCCGGCCAGCGTCGGCAGGTCGAAGCGCAGGCGCCGGCCGAGCGCGAGACGACGGCCGCCGAGCAGGACGCCGATGCCCATCAGCAGCGTCTGGTGCACGATCAGCTCGGCCACGCCGGGCACGATGGCGCTGCCGTAGCCTTCCTGGGTGTTGTACAGCGGGCGCTGCACCAGGGTCACCGGTGGTGCCTGCGGCGCGCCCATGAAGGCGGCCTGGCCGACCACCGCCTCACGTCCGAACGCACCCAGTGCATCGGCCACGCTGCCCAGCACCCAGCTGGCGCGGCCCAGGTAGGCGCCGTTGCCGAGCAGCACCAGCTTGGCCGGGTGGCCGCGCAGGATGTCGCGCTCCAGGTTGGCCGGGATCAGCACGATGCCTTCGGCATGACCGGCTTCCAGCTGCTGGCGCGCGCTGTTGATGTCCGCAGGCTGCCCGACCACGCGTGCGACCCGCAACGCGTCGAGCTTCCGCAGCAGCTCGCGGCTGGTCGCGCTGTGGTCTTCGTCCACCACCAGTACCGGCAGGTTGCCGGCCACCTGGTGGCGATACGCGGCCGGGTAGAAGAACGAGTACAGGATCACCGCGCCGACCATCACCACGATCGCATAGCGGTCGCACAGCACCGCCATCAGGGTCTGCCGCAGGCTGCGCCACAGTGCGCTCATGCGTCGGCTCCTGCCGGTTGTGCGGCTTCGGGCGTGCGCGCGAAGGCAATCAGGCGCAGGCCACCGATGCCGCCAGCCACCACTGACATCAGCAGCAACGTGGCCAGCGGCCATACCGAAACCTGCAGCGGCGAACCGATGAACTGTTGCTGGGTCTGCAGCTTGATGTAGGCGCTCAATGGCAGCAGCTGGTGCCAGATGCGGGTGAACAACGGGCCGTCCAGCACCGGGAAGGTGGCGCTGGAGAACGCCAGCGCGGTGCCGATACTGAGGCCGACCGCAGACAGTGCGGTGCCCATGTCGCGGGTGACGCCGACGAAGAACAGCGCGTAGGCGGCGGTAGCCAGATAGAACAAGGGTTGTGCGAGCAGCAGCATGAGCACGCTGCCCGCCACGCCATCGCCGCGCAGCCAGGCGAGGTAGCCGATGCCGAGTGCGCCATACAACGAGAACAGCAGGACGTACGGCGCGATCTTGCCGGCAATCGCCGGCCACGGTGTGCGGCCGAGCCAGGCGGGCAGGCTGCCGTCGCGGATCTCGCGGCCGAGACTGCCGGCCACGGCAAGCGCCAGTACCAGTGACAGCACCGCTGGGAAGATCAGCGGCAGCAGGAACAGCTCGTAGCTGCGCGCCGGGTTGTACAGGATGTCCGACTGCACCGCGATCGGTGCCGCACGCAGCTTGCCCGGGCCGACCTGCAGGCCGATGCGCTCGCGCAGCAGGCGTGCGTTCCAGGCCGAGACCGCGTCGCCGATATCGCGCGCTGCGGACTGGCCGGTGGTCATGTAGGTGGCGTTGTAATAGGCGAACACCGTGCCCTGGCGTCCACGCAACGCCTGCCGGGTGACATCGCGCGGCACCAGTACGATGGCGAATACATCCAGCCGACGCAGCTGCGAACGTGCATCTTGCATGTCCGCAGGCTGGCTGGCGATGCGCACGCCGGGGCTGGCATCGAGCATGCGCAGCAGCAGGCGGCTGTCGCTGCTGTGGTCGAGGTCGACCACGGCGATCGGGATGTCGCGCATCACCGAGGGCGTGAACATCCACGCCATCACGGCCAGCATCAGCAGCGGCAGCAGGGTGACCAGCAGCAGGTCGGCGCGGTTGCCGCGCAGCGACCGCAGCTCGCGCCGCCAGCTGGCGGCGAAGCTGCTGCTGTCGGGGCTCAGTGCTGGGGCCATGCGAACAGCACGCTCATGCCGGGGCGGAAGCCCTCGATGCGGCGTACCGGGCGCACCCGCACCTCGAAGCTGCGGACGTCGTAGCCGGACGACTGGCGGGTGGTACGCCAGGTTGCATAGTCGCCGGCCGGGTTGATGAAGTAGACCTCGAATTCGCCGTCCTGGCCGAGCGCCGGCACGCTGCCGCGCAGCTTGCTGCCGACCTTCAGGCCCTGCATCTGCGATTCGCGCAGGTTCATCGCCACCCACATGCGGTCGATGTCGACCAGGGTGAACACCGGGTAGCCGGCCGGTACCAGTTCGCCGGGGTCGGCCATGCGCTTGTTGATCTCGCCCGCCACCGGCGCGCGCCCTTCCACTTCGACACGTGCGGCGTTGACTTCGGCCACCGCGCCCTGTGCCTGTTGCACCTGGCCCTGCGCGGCACGCTTGTCCTGCTCGCGTGCGCCGGCCAGCGCCATGTCGTACTGCGCGCGGGCGGCACGGGCCAGTTCGCGCGAGCTGGTGGCCTGGGCGTGCGCTTCATCGCGCTTCTGCCGGGTCATCACCCCTTCGTTGAACAGGTTCTGCACGCGCTGGTAGGTCGCTTCAGCCAGCGTCGCACCGGCTTCAGCCCGCTTCCAGTTCGCTTCAGCGGCGCGGATGTCTTCGCTGCGCGCACCTTCGTCGGCCTTGTCGGCCACCGCCTGTGCGGCGGCCAATGCGCCGTGCGCCTGTTGCTCCTTGGCGGCCACTTCGGGGCTGTCGAGCAGGAACAGCACCTGCCCGGGCTGCACGCGGTCGCCCTCGCGCACCTTCAGTTCGGCCACGCGCGCGGTGATCTTGGCGGCCACGTTGATGGTATCGGCGTCGGCCATCCCCTGGATCTGGTCGGCCGGGCTGCGCCAGGCCAGCCACAGGCCGAGCACCACCACGACCAGCAGCACCACTATCAGGATCGGGCCCAGGCGGCGCTTGGCCGGGGGCGTCGTTGCATCGTCGTGCAGCACATCACTCATGGTCGATCACCTCGTCCGCACGCCGCCGGAACTCTTCGAAACGGTCCATCTGTCCACTGACCTCCAGCAACTGTGCCAGCGCAATATCGTATTGGTAGGCGGCCTGTGCGCGCTCGACGCGGGCACCGCCCAGGCCGAGCCGCGCGTCGATCACATCCAGCGAAGTCGCCTGGCCTTCGCGGAACGCCAGCTCCTGCAGGCGCAGGTTTTCCTGTGCCTGGGTGATGCTGCTTTCGAGCAGCACGTATTGCTGGCGTGCGGTTTCCAGCTCGTTCCAGGCCTTGCGCACGCCCAGTGCGACCTGGTTCTCGGCCTCGCGCAGGCCCGCTTCGGCCTGTTCCTGCTGTGCACGCGCGGCGCTGATCTGCGCCGGCCGCGAGTTCGGCGACAGGAAGGTGTACTTCAGGCCGATGCCGAACGCCCAGTCCGGATCGGTCAGCATTTCGTCGCGGCGGCGGAAGTCGTACTGGCCGAAGGCGAAGATCTGCGGCTTCAGCTTGGCCTGCTGCACGCGCACGCCCTGTTCGGCCTGCGCCACCATCGCCCGCAGGCGTGCGATCTGCGGCTGGCGCGCCTGCGCAGTGCGCTCGAAGCTGGCGACCGGTTCCAATGGCACGCGCTGCACGAACAGCGGCGACACCGGCTGTACCTCGCCACCACTGCGCAGCAGCGTGGCCAGCGCCGCCTTCAGCGTGGCCAGGTCGTTCACCGTTTTCTGGTATTCGCGCTCGGCCTTGTCGCGGGCCACGGTGGCCTGCAGGCGCTGGGCGCGGGTGGCGAAGCCCTCGCGTTCCAGCTTCTCCGCGTCGGACAGGTGGCGGTTGAGGCCATCGCGTACGTCGCGCCGCACATCCACTGCCTGCTCGGCCAGGCGCTGGCCGAAATAGGCCTGGGCCAGCTGCACGGTCAGCGATTGGCGTTGTGCTTCGCGTTCGGCACTGGCCTGTTCGTGGGCGGCGCTGGCCGCACGTTGCGCGGCCGGAATCACACCGCCGGTGTACAGCGGCAGCACCGCGGTCACCACCGGGCGGGTACGCCAGTCGCGTTCGGTGAACGACAGCGGCGAGTCGATGCCATAGGCCTCGGCCACCGGTGCCAGCGAACCCAGTGGCAGGGTGAGGGTCTTCTGGAACTGCAGGCGGCGCACTTCGCCGGTGATCTCCGGCAGGCGCAGCAGGCGGGTGGCGTCCTGCAGGTCCTGCTTGTTGCGTACCGCTGCATCGGCGGCGGCCAGTGCATCGGAGACCTGCTCCAGGCGCTGCCGTGCCTGCTCCCAGTCCAATGCGGGTGCATCGGTGAGGGTCTGCGCCTGCGCAGCCAGTGGCAGGCAGGTCGTCAGCGCCAGCGCCAGCGCGGCCTTCGCGCAGTGCATCCTTGTACGTCGGCCGATCACGCTCATGCCGTCCCAATGGTGAAGAAGTGCGCAAACGGTAGTGCGCGCGGCGTGAAGCCCGGGTCTGCGGTCATTGGATTGTCCTCAACGAAGGGTGCCGCTGGCTGCAGTGCGCAGCGCCTGGGTGATGTGCTGCAGCGTGCTTGAACGCACGGCAGCATGCTGCCAGTACAGCGGCACGTCGAGCCAGCGGCGGGGTTCCAGTACCACCACGCGGCCGGCGCGCACGGCGGGCGCGACCAGGGTTTCCGGGGCCATGCCCCAGCCGAGTCCGCACGCAGCGGCTTCGACGAAACCGGTGGAGGAGGGCAGGTAGTGTAGCGGCGGCTGCAGTCGCGCGCGGGTCAGCCGCCGCACGAAGCGCCACTGCAGTTCATCCTTGCGGTTGAACACCAGCATCGGTGCGCTCGCCAGGGCCGTGGCCTGCATGCCGTCGCGGAAGTACTGGCGGGCGAAGCCGGGCGAGGCGACAGCGTGGTAACGCATGGCGCCGAGCGGATGCACGTTGCAGCCCTTCACCGGTTGGCTTTCGGCAGTGACCGCGCCGAGCACGCTGCCATCGCGCAGCAGCTGCAGGGTATGGTCCTGGTCATCCATGCGCAGGTCGAACAGGTAGCCATGGCGCTGGTGCAGGTCGGCGATGGCCGGCACGAACCAGGTATCGAGCGAGTCATCGTTGACCGCCAACGGGATCGGCGTGCGCGCGGCATCGCTGCCGCGTTCGGGCAGCAGTTCGGCCAATGCCTCGGCCTCCAGCGCCTGCATCGGCCGGACCCGGCGCAGCAGCGCTTCGCCTGCGGCGGTGGGCCGGCTCGGTGCCTGGCGCACAACCAGCACCTGGCCGAGCCGATCCTCCAGTGCCTTGATCCGCTGCGACAGGGCCGACGGACTGATCGACAGGCGGCGCGCCGCAGCCTCGAAGCTGCCTTCTTCCAGCACCGCAGCAAACGCGGCCAGTTGCGGATGTACCAGATCCATGCCGGTGCCTCTTCAGTTTTCCTGCACAGGATAAAGAAAAATCAGATTGTCTAAACAGGGTCAGCGGCCGCACCCTGCGCGTCCTCTCGCTGCCTGGCCTGTCCTGATGTGGATCGCCGCTACCGCCGCCGGCCTGTTCGCAGGTGCCGGCCTGATCATCGCCATCGGTGCGCAGAACGCCTTCGTGCTGCGCCAGGGCCTGCAGCAGCGCCATGTGGGCAGGGTGGTGCTGGCCTGTGCCGGCGCGGACATCGTGCTGATCCTGGCCGGCGTCGGCGGCATGGGCGCGCTGGTGCTGCAGTGGCCGCTGCTGCTGCAGGTGCTGCGCTTCGGTGGTGCGGGCTTCCTGCTCTGGTATGGCCTGCAGGCGGGGCTGCGCGCATGGCGCGGTGGCAGTGCGCTGGCCGCCGCCGAGGCGCAGGGCGGCAGCGGACGGCAGGTACTGCTGACCTGCCTGGCCTTCACCCTGCTCAACCCGCACGTCTATCTGGATACCGTGGTGCTGCTGGGCAGTCTGTCCACGCGTTACCCGGGCGATCTGCGCTGGGCCTTCGCCGCCGGTGCCTGCATTGCCAGTGTGGTCTGGTTCTGCACGCTGGGCTATGGCGCGCGCCTGTTGCAGCCGGTGTTCCGCAGGCCGGGCGCCTGGCGTGTGCTGGATGCAGGCGTGGCGATCTTCATGTTCTGCCTGGCGACGTTGTTGCTGCTGCGTCCTTTATCGCCATGAGTGCGTGACGTACGCCGGTGTTGCGTATGTGTTCCACCGGTACGGTTCACGTGGCCGGATACAGCGCGGATAATGCGCGCCTGGTCGCGACCCCGCCGCGCATGCCGTCGTTCGGCAGCCCCCCGGTCGCCTGTGTTCTCGTTGTACGACCGCCACGGCGCGGCATCGGTGTTGCATGAAAGACAATCTACAGCTGCTCCTGTCCCACCTGGGGCGCACCTTCCTGTTCGGCCTGATGATGGCGCTTCCGCCTGCGTTGGCCTGGCTCGACATCCATTGGCTGGGCAATGCAGTCGGCGAGTGGTCGCTGGTCGAACTGACCCAGGAAGGCTTCCTGGTCGCCAGCGTGGCTGCCTTCGTCCGGCTTGCATTGCGACGTGCCGATGATCGGGCCTTTGCCGTTCTGGCGGCCGCGCTGTTCGCCTGCATGCTCCTGCGTGAAATGGATGAGGCGCTGGACCTGATCGCACACGGCTTCTGGAAGTACCCGGTGGCCGTGCTGATCATCGGTTCACTGGCCTGGGCCAGCCGCGACTGGCGCCGGGCCATGCCGGCGCTGGTGCGTTTTCTCGTATCCCGGCCGGGTACCGTGATGACGATCGGCCTGGTTCTGCTGCTGTTCTATTCGCGTCTGATCGGCATGACGTCGTTGTGGACCGGACTGCTGGGTGACCAGTACATCCGCGTGTTCAAGAACACCATCGAGGAGACCACCGAACTCCTTGGTTACACCTTCATTCTCGCAGCCAGCGTCGGCTACGTGGCACAGCGGGTACGCGAACCGCTGACGGCACGGAAGCGCGCCGTGCACGAGGGTGCCGGGATGCAGCAACGGCCACTCTAGGCGGCATCCACCGCGCACAACGGCGTCTCGCCGGGGCGCAGGGTCAGTACCCGCACGCCGGTGCGGGTGACCGCCACCGTATGCTCGAACTGCGCCGACAGCTTGCCGTCGCGGGTGTACACCGGCCATTCGTCCGGCTGCTGGCGGATGGCCGGCTTGCCCTGGTTGAGCATCGGTTCGATGGTGAACACCATGCCTTCTTCCAGCACCATGCCGGTGTTGGGATGGCCGTAGTGCAGGATCTGCGGTTCCTCGTGCATCTCCTGGCCGATGCCGTGGCCGCAGTATTCCTTCACCACGCTGTAGCCGTGGCTGCGCGCGTGGCGGGCGATGGCGTGGCCGATGTCGCCCAGGCGCGCACCAGGACGCACGGCGGCAATGCCTTTCCACATCGCCTGGTAGGTGGTCTGCACCAGCCTGCGCGCGGCGTAGTCGACCTCACCGACCCGGTAGGTGGTGCTGGAGTCGGCGATGTAGCCGTTCTTCTCCAGGGTGATGTCGAGGTTGACGATCTGGCCGTTGCGCAGCACGTCGGTGGTGCTGGGTACGCCGTGGCAGACAACGTTGTCGATCGAGGTGTTGAGCACGTACGGGAAGCCGTACTGGCCCTTGCTGGCCGGCCTCGCCTGCAGCTCATCAACGATCATGCGTTCGACGAAATCGTTGATCTCCATGGTGCTTCGGCCCTGCAGCGGCAGCTGGTCGAGTGCGGCGAACACCTCCGCCAGCAGGCGGCCGGATTCGGCCATCAGCGCGATCTCGTCGGGGCGCTTGATGATGCCCATCGGCTCAGACCTGGCCCGGCGGCAGCAACGGGGGCTGCACGCCAGCCGCGCGCAGCTCGCTGGCGACGATGTCCTGGAAGCTCAGCGTGGGGTTCAGCTCGCAAAGCATGCCGACCCGGATCCAGAAGTTGGCCTGGGCGTTGATCGAGCGGCTGGAGACGGTACAGGCACGGCGCAGCTGGTCGTGCAGGGTGTCATCGATGTTGACGATGCCCATGGGCGGTCCTGAAGGAGGGGGTATACGAAGCGTATATGTTTCGTATATCCGGCTCAAGGCCGCCCGGTTCAGCTCGCGTCGGTGGCGAAGCGCAGACGGTTGCCGTCGGGGTCGACCAGCAGCATCTCGCGGCTGCCCCATTCGGTGTCATGCGGCGGTTGCTCGATCGGCACGTTGGCGGCGCTGAAGGCGCGGTGCAGGGCGTCGACGTCCTCTACGATGAAGTACACCGCGCCGCCGACCTCGCAGTCGCCGCTGTGTTCGGTGAGGAAGATCGTCTGGCCATCGCGGGTGAGCTGGGCGAACAGCGGGAAGCCGGGTTCGAAGCGGTGTTCCCAGTCAACCACGAAGCCTAGTCCCTGCACGTAGAACGGCAGGGTGGTGTCGGCGTGGCGCATGCGCAGCTGCGGGATGACGGTCTGGGCCATGGTGGCGGCTCCTGGGGCGGGAACCCAGTGTAGTGCCGAGCCATGCTCGGCCATCGCCCCCTGTAGAGTCGAGCCATGCTCGACTGCTGTTTGCCGTCCGCTGAGTCGAGCATGGCTCGACTCTACAGAAAGCGATAGCGATAGCCGAGCATGGGCCCGGCACTACCGAGGCGCTCAAAGGGCGGTCGGCACCGCGGCCATCGCCGCCAGCAGTTCGCGGTTCACCTGCTGGTGCCGGGCCTGCCACACCGGCAGATCCCCGGCGCTGACGTCAGGCTGGCCATCCAGCGACGACAGCCAGCGTTTGAAGCGGCTCTGGTAGCTGGCCAGCGACACCTCACCGGTGATGTCACTGCCGACCAGGCCGCCGGCACGCAGCGCTTCAATCACCACCAGCGCGTGTTCCAGCTGGAAGCGGCCCTGATCCCAGTTGCTGCGGGCCACGTCCTCGGCAAACACATCCTTGTCGATCGACAGGTAGGTCGGCTGCGGCGACTTGGCCTGCTCGGCAGCGAACGCAGCCACCAGCGCTTCGGGATGCTCGAAACGGCGGAAGGCGTGGCCCATGCCGAGACGATGCCCCCAGCCCACGTCCACATCCATGCACCAGTACGTCAGCCGGCCGCTCATCAGCGGGCGCCAGTGGTTCTCCCAGGCATGGCCGAGGCCGATGTCGCTGGAGGTGATGCCGAGCACGTGGATGTGCGAGATCTGCGGCAGCTTGCTGGCGGCGTTCACCCACGAACCGCAGTGCATGCCGAACGGGAAGCGCATGTTGTCCGGATGGTTGTCCAGCACCACCAGCTGGAACGGCGCCTGCGTGCGCATGCGCTGCAGCAGCGGCAGGCTGAGGTGGTGGAAGTCGCCACTGCCGAGCATCACCGTGCCGAGCTGGGCCGGCAGCGGTGCCAGCACTTCAGCGGCGAAACGGTCGAGGGTGGCATTGCTGCAGGCGAAGCGCAGTGGACCGTGCCATTGCGGCAGGGCCAGCGTCTGCGCCTGGGGCAGCGGCAGCACGCCACCGTCCAGGTCCAGGATCAACGGGGAACGCAACGGCATCGTTCAACCGCCTCCATCAGGTTCGCCCTGCAGGTACGGGGCCAGCCTGCGCAGGGCGGCGCGCAGCAGCGGGGAACGGGCGTGGATCGCATGCCGGGTGGAGGTGAAGCTGGCACCCAGTTCGGCCTTGATCCGCGAATCGGTCCAGCCGGCCACGTAGTGGCTCAGGCTGTGCTGCAGCGCGTATTCGAGGTTGTGCATCCAGCTCACCGCGTACAGGTTGTGCTCGCGGGACTGCGGATAGGCCAGGCCGATGTACTTGTCCACCAGCTTGCCCGCATGCACGTAACACAGGTTCCAGCCGATCAGCTGGCCCTGGTGGCGGTACAGGAACATCCGTCCCTGGCCCTGGCTGTCGGCCAGAAGATGCTGGAAGTAGGGCAGGTCGAGCTGGTCGAAATGCACCGCGCTCTGCGCGTACACGCCCAGGTACAAGGCATACAGTTCGGCCTGGAGCTGCGGGTCGGCCAGGGCCGGATCGCCGGTGGCGATGCAGTCGATCTGCAGGTCGTCGCGCGAGCGCAGCTTGCGCCGGATGTTCTTGCGGCGCGAAGACGACAGGCGGCCGAGATAGCCATCGAGCGAATCGAAATCGATCGCCACCCAGGCCAGCGGCATGCCTTCCAGTTCGACGAAGCCGCGTGCCAGCAATGCCTGCAGGAAGGCGCCGCTATGTGCGTTGGCGGCATCATCCAGCAGCGGTGAATCGATCGCCAGGTCCTTGACCACCAGCAGGCGGGTATCGCCGATCGCGTGACGCGTCACGTCCTCAGCCAATGCTTCTGGTGCGACGTGCGCGGGCAGCGGGGTGTACTCGGTGCTGGTGGCACCGACGAAGCGGGTCTTCCAGGTGATCCATGGCCGCCACAGGCGCGACAGCGGCAGGCCAAGCAGCTTGCCGCGCAGGTCGTCGTCCATGGTGGTGGTCAGATCCAGCGGCGCACGGAAGGTCGGCAGGCCACTGGGCAGGCGGCCTGCCTCGAACCCGAGCGGCGGGTGGGCCAGGAAGCCCTCCAGCAGCGCGGCCGGTTCCAGCGCGGTGCTGGATGCGCGTGACGTCATTTCCATCGGCACGGGAACCGGCAGCGCATCGGACCTCAGCCCTTGGCCTTGGTCAGCGCCTGGTCAAGCAGGGTGATCGCCAGGTCGATCTCTTCGTAGCTGATGTCCAGCGACGGCGCGAAGGTGATCACGTTCTTGTACCAGCCACCCACGTCGAGCACGAGGCCCATGCGCTTGCCGTCGTGCAGCAGGTCACCGGCCAGGCCGATGTCGACCATGCGGTCCAGCAGTTCCTTGTTCGGGGTGTAGCCGTCGGTCTGGCAGATTTCTGCACGCAGGGCCAGGCCCAGGCCGTCGACGTCGCCGATTTCCGGGTGGCGCTTCTGCAGGCCACGCAGGCCATCGAGGAAGTACGCGCCCTTTTCCGGCACGGTGCGCTCGTAATCCATTTCCTTGCCCAGCTTCAGCACTTCCAGGCCCAGGCGGGTGCCCAGCGGGTTGGAGTTGAAGGTGGAGTGGGTGGAGCCCGGCGGGAACACGGTCGGGTTGATCAGCTCTTCGCGCGCCCACAGGCCCGACAGCGGGTTCAGGCCGTTGGTCAGCGCCTTGCCGAACACCAGCACGTCCGGGGTCACGCCGAAGTGCTCGATGGCCCACAGCTTGCCGGTGCGCCAGAAGCCCATCTGGATTTCATCGACGACCATCAGGATGCCGTACTTGTCCAGCACGCGCTTGAGGCCGGTGAAGAAGTTGCGCGGCGGGATGACGTAGCCGCCGGTGCCCTGGATCGGTTCGACATAGAATGCGGCGTACTCCGCCTGACCGACCTTGGGATCCCACACGCCGTTGTATTCGCTTTCGAACAGGCGCTCGAACTGCCACACGCAGTGGTCGGAATACTCTTCCGGGGTCATGCCCTTCGGGCGACGGAAGGGGTAAGGGAACGGAATGAACATCGCGCGCTCGCCGAAGTGGCCGTAGCGGCGGCGGTAGCGGTAGCTGGAGGTGATCGACGACGCACCCAGGGTACGGCCGTGGTAACCACCTTCGAAGGCGAACATCAGGCTCTTGCCGCCGCGTGCGTTGCGCACGATCTTCAGCGAGTCTTCGATGGCCTGCGCGCCGCCGACGTTGAAGTGCACGCGGCCGTCGAGGCCGAACTTTTCGTGCATGTCCACGGCGATCGTCTTGGCCAGCTGCACGCGGGTCGGGTGCAGGTACTGGCTGGCGACCTGCGGCAGGGTGTCGATCTGGTCCTTGAGCGCGTCGTTCAGACGCTTGTTGCTGTAGCCGAAGTTGCAGGCCGAGTACCACATCTGCAGGTCGAGGTAGGGCACGCCCGCACCGTCGAACATGTAGCTGCCTTCGCCGCGCTGGAAGATCTTCGGCGGGTCGACGTAGTGGACGGTGTCGCCGAAGGAACTGTAGCGGGCTTCGTCGGCCAGCAGCTGCGCGTCGGAGGCGGCGGCGTCGGCGTTCTTGTCAAAAATGTTCATGCAGTTCGGTTCCGTGAAGGACGTTCGAAAGAGGTAGCGGGGGCGTGCTTGGAAGGGAGTGCTCAGGCGGTGGCCAGCAGCAGGGGCAGTACGGCGGGCTGCGGGCTGGCGTCGATACGACGTGGCTGCAGCAGGCTGCCATCGAGCAAGCGCGGCAGCAGTGCGATTGCATCGTGGAAGGTATCGATGGCGGCATGCTCGATGCCGGCATGGGTGCAATGGGTGATCAGGCGACGCTTGGCGAACACGAAGTCGGCATCTTCGGAGACGCAGAAATCCGAACTGCCATCGCCGATCATCAGCACACGCGGTGCTTCGTTGGCGCGCGCCTGCGCAGCGCAGGTGCACTTGCAGGTGCCGCTGCGGCAGCCTTCGGCCTGGTAGGGCGATTCCAGTTCCCAGTGGTCATCGCACCAGCGCAGGTGGTTGGCCACCACCGGCAGTTGCGACAGGCCGTGGTTGGCGAGGATGCGGTGGATCGCATAGTCCAGGCCGTCGCTGACGATGCGCAGCGGCACGCCCAGCTGTTCGGCACGGCTGACAAAGGCGGCAAAGCCCGGATCGATCTGCACCTGGTCCAGGTGGGCGTCGAGCGTGGCCGGGTCCAGCTTCAGCAGCCTGACCTGGCCCTGCATGCATTCGCGCGAGCCGATCTCTCCCGCTTTCCACTGGTCTTCCAGTTCCTGCCAGCCCGGCTGGCCGTATTTCTCCAGCAGCGAGTCAATGACATCTTCGAGGCTGATGGTGCCGTCGAAGTCACACAGGATGCTCCAGTGCATGGGCAGGTCCGTCGATGAAAGGAACGTCCGGCGCGATGCCGGGCCAGGCTCAATGTAGGCAGGCAGCCTTTCTCGTTCCTTTCCTGTTGAAAGCCTGCATTGCAGGGCGCGGAAAGCGTTCAGGAAGGTGCATGGATGAATGCGTGAGGCGCACTCCATCCGTGCGTCCTGGCGTCACGCGCGGGCCAGTGCCCGCAGTATTTCGGCGGTCTCTTCACGGGTCTGCCAGGCGCTGTTGCCGAGGGTCAGCATGCGTGCGGCGAAGTCGCGTGCGTTGGGCATGTCGTCCTGCGGCACGATGCCGCGCAGGTAGGCATAGCCGGGCAGGGCATGGATGAACATGCGGCTGGCGCCAAGCCCGCGTGGCCACAAGTCCTTCAGTACCGCATCGCGGGCGCGTTGGCTGGGCAGCAGCAGCATTAACAGTGGCCAGGTGCCACCGCTACCGGCCAGCCCATCGACCACCTCAACGGCGGGCAGCTGTGCCAGCTGCACCCGCAGCTGCAACGCACGCAGCCGACCGGCCTGAAGGAATGCCGGCAAGCGCCGCGCGGCATGCGCGCCGATGTTCTGCCGCCACTGGCTGACCCGGTGCTGCGGGATATCCAGCGGGAAAATGTCACCGACCGCATCTTCCAGATCGCCACGCTGAAGCGCATTGCGCAGTGGATTGCCATACACCAGTGACAGCAGCGAAGGGCGATAGCAGGCAGCAAGGCCCAGCAACTGCAGGCTCCGCAGCAGCTCCCAGCGCAGGCTGGAGCGAACGTGCTGGACGGCATGTTCGGCCAGCGCAGCACGCAGTTCGTCATCGCGGCTGACCAGCAGGCCGCCTTCATGCAGGCTCAGGCCCTTGCCGGCGGCCAGGCTGAAGAATCCGATATCGCCGCGCAGGCCGACACTGCTGTTGCCGACCCGTGCGCCGAGTGCCTGCGCGGCATCTTCGATCACCCAGGCGCCGGCGTTGCGGGCGACTTCGCAGGCCAGCTCGACATCGGCAATGCGCCCGCCCAGGTGGGTGGGCAGGATCGCCAGCGTGCGCGCATCGGCCAGCCGCTTAAGCTGGCCGGGGTCGAAGTCGAAATGACCGCGCCGGGTATCGCACAACTGCACGCGCAGGCCCAGGCTGTGCACCGCGATCGGCACCAGCGGGCAGGTATAGGCCGGCATGATCACGGTGTCGCGCTTTGGCGCACGCTTGCGCAGCGTGCGCAGGGCGATCAGCAGCGCGTGCGTGCCGGAACAGGTCAGCTGCAGCGGCGGTGTGCCGAGCTGGCTGGCAAGGATGTCACGCAGGTCGCCGCCACCGGGAAGGAAATCGCTGGCCTGCATCGGCAGGCCGGCGGTTGGTGGCAGTTCGCGCGCGAACAGGCTCATCGCAGCGCGCTCACGGGGTGCTTTCGGCAGGGCTGTGCGGGTCGTGCGCCTCGGCGCGGCCGAGGCAGACGATGCCGGCCACGATCAGTACCGCACCGAGCAGATGGTGCAGGGTCAGCGGCTCGTTCAACAGCCACGCCGACAGCAGCAGCACGCTGATCACTTCCAGGTGCGAGGCAGCAAAGGCGGGACCGATCGGCGCATGGCGCAGCAGGCTCATCCAGGTGAAGAATGCACCCACGTAGCCGAGGATGGCGCCGTAAACCCACGGCTGCGACAGCACGCGCAGCAGCCAGGCGGTGTTGGCCTCGACCGGCAACGCGGCGTCACCGGCGTACTTGAAGCACAGCTGGGCCAGCGTGTCGAAAGCCATCAGCAGCGGGAAGCCGATCACATACAGGCGCCTCATGAGCCGGCCCCCACCACGGCTACGCCGGCGGTGACCAGCAGCATGCCGGTCACCCGCAGCGGCGTGAGTTTCTCGCGGAACAGGAAACGGCCGGCGATCATCAGCGCGACGATGTTGATCGAGCCCAGCAGCACGCCCTTGGACAGCGGCACCAGCGACAGGAACGCGATCCAGGCGACGAACTCAAGCACGTAGCAGGCGATGCCGATCCACAGCCAGGGACGGCTGAGCATGTGTTTCCAGCGCTGCAGTCCTTCGCCCTCCTGCGGATCGCTGGCGGCGGCCTTGAAGGCGAGCTGGCCACCGGTATCGAGCACGACATTGGCCAGCCACAGCAGCGTGGCAAGTGCCCCCATGTCAGGCCACCGCCTTGAGCACGCCAGTGCGTTCACCGATTTCGGTGAAGAAGCGCGCGCTGCGGCGGATCACATCGCGGCGTTCGCGGTCGATGGTGATCATGTGGTAACTGTCTTCCAGCACCACCAGTTCCTTCGGGCCGCTGACCCGCGACATCACCAGCTCGGCGTTGCCCATGCTGGCCACGTCGTCCTCGCGGGCGTGCATCACCAGGCACGGCGCGGTGACCTGGTGCAGGTGGCGGCGGGTCCAGTTGCTCAGGGCGCGCATTTCGGCCAGGGCGTGCCAGGGGTTGCCCGGCAGGCCGGCGGCGGCGCTGTCGCCGGACAGCATGGCGGCACTGACTTGTGCACGCAGGCGCTCGTCACGCAGGCCGTACGGCGGCTCTTCCATGAATATGCGGTCGCGGCCGATGTTGAAGCGCTTGAACCACGGCAGCAGGAACGAGAAGCGGGCCACGGCGGGGATGTTCCAGCCGTCATAGCGGAAGGTGGCGCCGTACACGCCAACCCCGGACACCCACTCGGGGCGACGTGCAGCCAGTGCCAGCGACAGCACCGCGCCCATCGACAGGCCGCCGACGAACAGCTGGTCGACCTTGCCGCGCAGGGTTGCCGCCGCATCTTCCACGCCCTGGTACCACTGTTCCCAGGTGGTCGCCAGCAGGTCATCCACGCTGCCGCAATGGCCGGGCAGCTGCACGCCGTGCACGGTGAAACCGGCGTTGTTCAGCCCTTTGCCCAGCATGCGCATTTCCGCCGGGGTGCCGGTCAGGCCATGGACCAGCAGCACGCCCTGTGGGCCACCGGGGAGGAAGAAGTCGTGCGATTCGGTCACCTGGCGGCTCCGGGACGGCAGTGGGGATGGCAGGATCGCAAGCGCGATTTTCGCCAGCCTTTCAGCGCCCCGGGCCGGGTCAGGGCGCCTTCAGCAGCGGCAGCGTGATGGCGACTTTCAGTCCGCCACCTGGGCGGTTCAGGAAGCTCAGGCGGCCGCCGAAGTGCTCCACCGCCTCGTGCGCGATGGCCAGGCCGAGGCCGGTGCCGCTGGCAGCGGTGCCCGGCGCCCGGAAGAAGCGCTCGCCCAGCCGTGGCATCACGTCGTCGGGCACGCCAGGGCCGTTGTCTTCCACATACAGTTCGACATCATTGTCGTCCAGCGCGTGCACGCCCACCGTGACGGTTGCATTGCGGCCGGCATAACGCAGGGCGTTGTCGATCAGGTTGTCCAGCGCTTCCTGCAGCATGGCGCCGTTGCCCAGTACACGCAGCGGATGGGGACTGCCGCGGTAGCCCAGATCGATGCCATCGCGGATCGCCTCCGGTACGCGCATGCCGACCCACTGCGGTACCAGCTCGCACAGGTCCAGTGCCTCCACGGTATCGGGCACGGTCTGCGCCCGGCTCAGTGCCAGCAGCTGGGTGCTGACCCGCGCGGTGCGCTGGTTGAGCCGGCGGATGTGCTGCAGCGCCTCGCGCACTGTATCGGGGTCGCCATGTGCCAGTGCCTGGTCCACATGCAGGGCCATGCCCGCCAGCGGCGAACGCAGCTGGTGCGCGGCATCGGCGATGAAACGGTTCTGCAGGGTGATCATTTCCGCCTGGCGGGCAAACAGATCATCGATGGTGCTGATCAGTGGCTGGATCTCCTCGGGCACGTCGGCATCGGAGATCGGCGCCAGTTCGCCGCGGCGCTGGGCCAGGCGGGTCCTCAGCGGGGTCAGGATACGCAGGCCATAGGTCACGCCGAACCAGACCAGCGCTGCGGTACCCAGCGCCAGCATGGTCATCAGCGGGATGATGATCATCAGGATCTCGCGCGCACGCTGCCGGCGGTCGGCCATGCTCTCGGCCACGGTCACCGCCAGCTGGTCCTGCGGATCGTTCATCGCCTGCGTGCAGACGGTGGCCATGCGCACCTGCTGGCCATTGAGGTTGCCGTCGTACAGCGCCGGATGCACGCCGGTGCAGTCCTGCGAAGGGGCGTACGGGCTGAAGTCTGCATTGCCGCTGAGCGTACCCATGCGGCTGCTGTCGACGTTGAAGTAGCGATGGCCGTCGGGGTCGTACTCGATCAGGAAGCGCGCCTGCGGAGACAGGTCGCTGGTCACCGGCATGGTGCTCAGCATCTGCGCGAACGAATGCGTGTCGTCGATCAGGTTGCGGTCGTGGATGCGGTTGGAATAGTCCAGCGCAACGTAGTAGGCCAGGATCGTGTTGAACGTGAGCAGGCCCAGCATCGGCAACGCCAGGAAGGCGAGCAGGCGCCGACGCAGGCTGGGTGGTCCACTGATCACGGGGCGCTGTCGTCCTGCGCGTCTTCCAGCATGTAGCCCAGCCCGCGCACAGTGCGGATGCCCATGCCGCCGGGCTGCAGCTTGCGGCGCAGGCGGTGCAGGGCGATGTCCAGGCCGTTGTCGGTGAGGTCCTGGCCCCAGTCGCACAGCGCTTCCACCAGTTGCGCGCGCGACACGATGCGCTCGGCGCGTACCGCCAGTGCCGACAGCAGGCCGAACTCGCGCGCGGTCAGTTCCAGCGACTGGTCGTCGATCCACACCCGGTGCCCGGCCAGATCGATACGCAGGCGGCCGATGCGCAGGTCCGGGTTGCCATTGCTGGTGACCCGCCGCAGCTGCGCACGCACGCGTGCTTCGAATTCGTCCAGCGCGAACGGCTTGACCAGGTAGTCATCGGCGCCCAGGTCGAGCACGCGCACGCGTTCGGCCAGGCCATCGCGGGCGGTCACCACCAGCACCGCCAGGCCATCGCCGCGCTGACGCAGGCGCTGCAGCACATCGCGGCCATCCAGCTGAGGCAGGCCCAGGTCCAGCACCAGCAATGCGTACTGGGTCGAGCCCAGTGCCGCGTCGGCGTGCGCGCCGTTGTCGACGTGGTCAACCACGTGCCCCTGCCGGCGCAGCGAGGCGCACAGGCCGGAGGCGATATCCGGGTCGTCTTCAGCAATCAGAACGCGCATGCGCGGGGGCTCCTGTAACGGTCAGGCCCACCGGATGGACGGGGTGGGCCTCTCTCGGCTGCCGAGGGTAGCCGCAAACCGGGTGAAGGTGGAGCGCGCCGCCGCCGCCCGGTGCCGTCGCGCTGTCCCTTCATTCAGTCCTGCAGGCCCGGCTCACCCGGCGCCAACGGCACCCGCGAGCCATCCAGCAGGCCACGGCTGAGCCTGCCATTTTCGATGAACAGCAGTTCGCCGTTCTCGCCGTTCTTGATGCTGCTGTCGATGGCGATCACGCGGTCGCCATGGAAGCTGCTGACGTGTGGCATCGAGGTGTGGCCGACCACGATGCGTTTGAGCTGCAGGCGGTCGAGTACGGTCTGCACCCCCGCGGTGTCGAGGCGGCCATCGAAGTAGCCGCGGTACCAGATCGGGCTGGTCTTGCCGTCATACAGCGGTGCGGTGGCCGGGTCGGCCTTTACTTCGGCCTTGGGCAGCCCCAGCGACGCCTGGTAGGCCGCATTGGTGCGCGCCGGGTCCAGCGCCAGCTGCACTGCCTCGGGCGAAATGCCGCCGTGCAGGAACAGGGTGTCGCCGATCTTCAGCAGCACCGGGCGGGTGCGCAGCCACTGCCCGATCACCGAATCGGCACCGTACAGCTGCGGGTAGCTGCGGCCGAGCAGCTGCGCGCTGCGCAGGTACTTCGGGTTGACGTAGCGCAGGTCGTCGTACAGCACCATGGTTTCGTGGTTGCCGAGCACGAAGTGCACCGCGCCGCCGGCGGCGGCCGCCTGCAGCTGCAGGCCATACAGCAGCCAGAAGGCCTCGGTCACCTGCGGGCCGCGGTCGAACACATCGCCGGCGATGACCAGCGTGTCCTTGCCCAGCGCCCAGCGATCCTGGGCATCGATGACCTGGTGGGCGCGCAGCAGGCGCACCAGCAGCCCGTACTGGCCATGGATGTCGGACAGCGCAACGATGCGCGGCACGGCCGGCAGCACGGAAACCGAAGGCGCATTCGGGGCAGCCACGTGCACCGAGTGCTCGTAGCCGCAGCGCGGGGCGATGTCGGTACCTGCGGCCTGCGTGGCAAGCGTGTGCGACTCGACCTTGTCGTCGCAGATCCACTTGGCCTGCAGCTGGTCGCCCTGGCGGAACACATAGGGGCCATCGGCCTGCACGTGGTCGGCGGGCGCGGCAACCTCGCGGGCCTGCGTGGTTGCTGTGGCGCAGGCCAGCAGCGGCAACAGCAGGGCGGTCAGCAGGGAAGGGCGATCGCGCGACATCGGCGGCATCCAGTGGCGGAAAGGTCTGATGCTAACCGGCGCGGATGTTCGTCGGTGTGCGCGAATGGGCGGATCAGGTGTCGCGCCCGTCGTCCCTGAGCTTGCGCACGCGGGTGGCGCTGGGCTGAAGTGGCTGGCCGTCGCGCCCGCGCGGCTGCATGTAGGGCAGTGGCCGCCGTGTCGCCGATTCGATCAGCTGTGAATGGGCTTCACCGGCCTCGAAGCGATGGCGTTCACCCCATTGGCGCAGCGCGACCAGCAGCGGGAACAGTTCCTGGCCAGCGGCGGTGAGCACGTATTCCTGGTAGGCCGATCCATCGGAGGCCGGCTGCAGCTGCAGGACGCCGGCCTCTACCAGCCGGCGCAGGCGGTCGCTGAGGATGTTGCGCGCCGCGCCGAGGCTGCGCTGGAAATCACCGAAACGGGTGACGCCATCGAAGGCATCACGGATGACCAGCAGCGCCCAACGGTCACCGAGCAGATCGGCGCTGCGGGCGACGGGGCAGGGGCTGTCGGTGTGCATGGTGGACCTCTCTGATGTGGTTGCAGTTTAAAACCAATGGCAGTAGCCTGCATCAAGTTTCAAATTGCAACCACATCATGAGTGCCATATCACTTCCCCGCCCGCTGCTGGTCCTGCTCGCGGTTGCCGCAGGTGCCAGCGTTGCCAACGTCTATTACGCGCAGCCGCTGCTGGATCAGCTTGCACGCGCCTTTGCGCTGGACCGGGCCATGGCTGGCGCGGTGCTGGCTGCTACCCAGGCCGGTAGCGTGCTGGCGTTGCTTGGCCTGCTGCCGCTGGCGGACCGTGGTGACCGGCGACGCCTGCTGCGGCTGCAGTTGATCGCATTGGTGCTGGCGCTGCTGTGGCTGGCAGCGTCACGCACGGCGGGCTGGCTGTTGTCGGGCATGCTGCTGGCCGGCTTGCTGGGCACGGCGCTGACCCAGGGCCTGATCGCCTATACCGCCATGCTGGCACCGCCCGAGCAGCGCGGTCGCGTGGTCGGTGTGGTGCAGGGCGGCGTGTTCATCGGCCTGCTGCTGGCGCGCGTGGTGTCCGGTACGGTGGCGGCGGCCTTTGGCTGGCAGATGGTCTACCTGTTGTCAGCAATGGTGATGGCGGGGTTGGCGGCGCTGCTGTGGCGGCGCCTGCCCCCAGTACCGGTGCCGTCGGTTCCCCCACGCTGGCGCGAGCTGCTGGGCTCGATGCTGGCCATGCTGCGCCGCGATCGAACGCTGCGCGAGCGTGGGCCGCTGGCACTGCTGCTGTTTGCCGGCCTCAATGTGTTCTGGGCGGCGGCACCCTTGCCGCTCTCGGCGCCACCGCTGCATTGGTCGACCGCCGCCATCGGTGCACTGGGCCTGGCCGGGGTGATCGGTGCGCTGCTGGCGGCGCGGGTAGGGCACTGGATGGACCGTGGTTTCGCGCATCCGGTCAGCGTCGGTGCGCTGTTGTTGATGCTGGTTGCGTGGTGGCCCTTGCTGGGCCTGCCGCAGTCGCTGTCGTTGCTGCTGTTGGGCGTGATTGTGCTCGACCTGGGTGGGCAGGCACTGCACGTATCTAACCAGGCATTGCTGCTGCGCGCGCCGGCTGAACAGCATGGACGCCTGGTGGCTTTGTACATGCTGTTCTATGCGGTGGGCAGTGGTGCCGGTGCAGCGGCCGGGCCGTGGATGCAGGCGCGCCATGGCTGGCCGGCGGTATGCCTGTTGGGGGCGGTCATCGCGTTGCTGGCACTGCTCTGGTGGGCAGCGTGGTGGGTGGTGGCGGTGAAAGCAGCGGCCGGCGGCCGTATCGGTAGTGCCGGCTGTCAGTAGAGTCGACTGTCAGTCGACTGCTCTTCGCCCTGCGTGCGAAAAACCCCGCGGTGCGCGCGATAGTCGACCCGCGGTCGACTCTACCTGTCCTGCCGTCATCGCTGCAGTGCGCGCCGTCCCGGCGCTTCCTGCAGGTCCGCACTGGCCACCACCACGCGGTTGCGGCCGCTGCGCTTGGCCTCGTACATTGCCGCGTCGGCACGGGCCATCAGCCGCTCGTAGTCCGGATGGCCGTCGTGGCCGGCCACGCCGATGCTGGCGGTCAGTGCCAGCACCTGGCCGTTGGCCAGTGCCACCGGCGACTGTGCGATCTGCCGCCGCAGGCTCTCGGCGATCACGGTCGCCTGCGATTCGCTGGCAGCCACCAGTACCACCACGAATTCTTCGCCGCCATAGCGGAACAGGTAGTCGCTGCCGCGCGTGAGCTGGCCGAGCAGGCCGGCGACGTGCTGCAACGCGCGGTCGCCGGCATCGTGGCCGTGGCCGTCGTTGATTGCCTTGAAGTGATCCAGGTCGAGCAGCAGCAGCGAGAATGGTGTGCGGTTGCGTGTGGCCAGCTCGATTTCCCGGCGCAGCACGGTGGGCAGGAAGCGACGGTTGAGCAGGTTGGTCAGCGCGTCGCTGCCGGCATCCAGTTCGCCGATGCGCTCGAACAGCAGTGTCATCAGGGTGCGGATGGCGGCCAGGTCCTCGCGGATGGCCGGCAGCACCGCCAGTCGCTGCGCCGGAGCATCGCCGCTCGCGCGCTGCAGGTGGCCATCAATGCGGGCCATCAACTGGCCCACCTGCTGCGTTTCGCTGCTTTCGCCGAAGCTGGGGATGCCCTTGTGGGTGAACCACAGGCCGAACTCCGAGGTAGCCAGGCTGGCGTTGTCGCTGGCCTGCACGTGGCCGGCCAACGCGTAGAGCAGGGCGTTTTCCCAGTCCAGCAGCAGTGCGCGCTGGCGCTCGCGTTCGGTACCGACGTTCTGTACCAGCGAGAACAGCCGGTAGGCGGCGTCGGCACGGGTGGAGCGCTCGCGCGCGTGGGTGTAGGCCAGGGTCATGCCTTCCATGGCGATATCCATGATCGCGCTGAGGCAGTCGATGGCGGCAAATGCGGTGTCGCTGTCCGGTGCATCGTCGCGCAGGCGCACGAACAGTTCGTGCTTGAGCACACGCGCACCGCGGGTAACCAGGTCGACCGGAATGCCGACGCGGGCGTGCACGTCGCCGATGATCCGCTGCGAGGCCACGGTGTTGGCGATGCCGCTGGCATCAGTGGTCAGCAGCTGCGCCAGCCAGCGCTGCATGGCCGGCTGCAGGCGCTGCTTGACCTGGTCGTGGGACAGGAAACGGCGCGCACGGGTGTCCTGCAGCAGTACTTCGTAAAAGCGCTGGGCCAGCGCGGGTGGGGCATCGGTAGCAGCGGCCGTGAGCAGCGCGGTGGCGGCAGGGCCGGCCTGCAGCAGACACTGCTGCCAGGCCTCGGCCAGCGGCTGGCTGGCATCGTCCAATTGGGGTGGTTCCACGTCGATCTCTGACTGCGTACGGCAAACCACGGGTATCGGCCGCGGCGGCATACGGTTGATGGCGGGTTAGCCGGCCAGTTTACGCGCGGTGCAGGGTTGCACGGTGCGCAAACCACATCGGCGCCGCTGCGGCAATGAGTGAACGCATTTGAGAATCAATCGCATTGATGGGAGAATGCGCGCACGGAACGGGCTGCAGGTGCCTGCTGCAGGACTGCTCCGCCTCCCCCTCGTCGTTGCCTCAAGCCCTTTGCCAGAGGCCCCGTAGCCCTGCCAGAAGGTCCTGATCATGTCCCCTGCCGTTGTCCTTTCGCCGCGCCCGCTGGCGCTTGCCGTTGCCGCCCTGCTGGCCGGCAGCGCCCTGACCGCCCACGCCGAAACCGACGCCACCGATATCGACACGGTGCACGTCACCGCCTCGCAGATCGCGCGCCAGGCCCTGGGTACCTCGACCATCACCGCAGAGGACATCGCCAGGCGCCCGCCGGCCAACGACATCGCCGAGCTGCTGCGCACCATGCCCGGCGTCAACCTGACCGGCAACAGTGCCTCGGGCCAGTACGGCAACAACCGCCAGATCGATCTGCGTGGCATGGGCCCGGAAAACACCCTGATCCTGGTCGACGGCAAGCGCATCGGTGCGCGTGATGCCGTGCGCATGGGCCGCAGCGGTGAGCGCAATACCCGCGGCGATACCAACTGGGTGCCGGCGGAAATGATCGAGCGCATCGAAGTGCTGCGTGGCCCTGCAGCGGCACGTTATGGCTCGGGTGCTTCCGGTGGCGTGGTCAACATCATCACCAAGCGCCCGACCGGCGACCTGACCGGCGCGGTCGACCTGTATGGCCTGGTGCCCGAGCACAGCGCCGAAGGCGGCAGCGAGCGCGTCGGCCTGCAGCTGAGCGGGCCGATGACCGACACCCTGTCGTTCCGCCTGTACGGCAATCTCAACAAGACCGACGCCGATTCGCTGGAACTCAATCGTGACTTCGCGACGAATCCGAACGCGGTGCCGCCGGCCGGTCGCGAGGGCGTCAAGAACCGCGATGTCAACGCGCTGCTGCGCTGGGACGTGACCGCCAACCAGGTGGTCGAATTCGAAGCCGGCACCAGTCGCCAGGGCAACATCTATGCTGGCGACCGCGCGGTCAGCACCACCGGTACCTCGACACCGATCGATCTGGGGGCGTTGGCCGAGCAGCAGGCCGAGACCAACCGCATGTACCGCAACACCGGCGCGATCACCCATCGCGGCCGCTGGGGTGATGTGACCTCGCGGGTAACGGCTGCAGTGGAGGCGGTGAACAACTCGCGCATCAACGAAGGCCTGGCCGGTGGCCCGGAGGGCAGCTTCAACGGCACCGACTGGTCGACCTCGCGCCTGCGCAACTACCAGCTGGACGGCGAAGTCAGTTTCCCGACCACGCTGGGTGGTGCCGAGAACATCTGGACGCTGGGCTTTGAATACCTGGACAGCCGCCTGACCGACCCGTACTCGATGAGCCAGTCCAGCAGCAGCGGCGGCGGCATCCCGGGGCTGTCGGCCGATCGCGCACGCGGCAAGTCCGACGCGCAGACCACCGCCGTGTTCGTGGAAGACAACATCTACCTGGGCGAGCGCTGGATCGTCACCCCGGGCCTGCGCTTCGACCACCACAGTCAGTTCGGCAACAACACCAGCCCCAGCCTCAACGCGCAGTTCCGCATCAACCGCGACTGGGTGGTGAAGGGCGGTATCGCCCGTGCATTCAAGGCGCCGAACCTGTACCAGTCGAATCCGGACTATCTGTATTACACCCGGGGCAATGGCTGCCCGAATGCACTGCCGAGCCTGGGCGCCGGCTGCTACATGCGCGGCAACTCGGACCTGAAGGCGGAAACCAGCCTGAACAAGGAACTGGGTATCGAGTGGGCACCGCAGAGCGGCTGGCAAGCGTCGTTGACCTACTTCCACAACGACTACAAGGACAAGATCCAGGCCGGGTACAACCAGATCGGGCTGACCGCCGACACCAAGGGCCGCATCTTCCGCTGGGAGAACGCACCCAAGGCGATCGTGCAGGGTCTGGAAGGCAACCTGGTGGTCCCGCTGCTGGGCGAGCAGGGCAACCGCCTGAAGTGGAGCAACAACTTCACCTACATGGTGGAGAACGAGAACAAGAGCACCGGCCAGCCGCTGTCGGTGATTCCGAAGTACACCGTCAACACGATGCTGGACTGGCAGGCCACCGACAAGTTGTCGCTGCTGCTGACCGGCACCTTCTACGGCAAGCAGAAGCCGGCCACCACCAACATCAACAATGATCCGCGCTGCACCGGCACCTGCGATCCGTCGATCGCGCTGCAGGACCGTGGTGCGTACAACATCTGGGGCGTGAGCGCGCGCTACAAGGTGACCGAGACGGTCAGCTTCGGTTTCGGCGTCAACAACCTGGCCGACAAGCGCCTGTTCCGCGAGGCCAACAGCAGCGATGCCGGCGCGGCGACCTACAACGAGCCGGGCCGCGCGTACTGGGCCAGCCTGCGCTTCGGGTTCTGACCGCAGGCGGACGTCGGTCCGCTGCGTTCGCCAGGCGTGGCCTGGCGTTGCCGGCCGCGCTCCGGTAGCACCGGGCCATGCCCGGTGAGGGACCGCGTGGCCTGCAATGTTATAAACACCGTGATAGTTTCCCAACGCCCTCCGGCGTAGCCTGCCTCCCATCGCAAAGGAGCTGTTGCCATGGGCCACGACCACGATCACCTGCCATCCGAGATCCGCCACGAGAAACCCTTGTGGTGGGCACTCGGCCTGACCTCCACCTTCCTCGTCGTCGAGGTGGTGGGCGCGTTCTGGACCAACAGCCTGGCACTGCTGTCAGACGCAGCGCACATGGCCACCGATGCGCTGGCGCTGATGATCGCACTGGTCGCGGTGCGGCTGAGCCGGCGCCCGCCGGACGCGCGCCGCACCTACGGCTATGCGCGCCTGGAAGCGCTGGGCGCGATGATCAACGGCGCGATGCTGTTCGTGGTTGCCGGCTATATCCTGTGGGAGGCCATTGGACGTTTCCGCGAGCCGCAGGAGATTGCCTCGTCGGGCATGCTGGTGATTGCCGCGGCGGGCCTGGTCATCAATCTGATCTCGATGCGCCTGCTGCAGGCCGGCAGCGGCGAGAGCCTCAACGTGAAGGGCGCCTACCTGGAAGTGTGGGCAGACATGCTCGGCTCGGTGGCCGTGATTGCTGGCGCGCTGTTGATCAAGTGGACCGGCTGGAAGCCGATCGATCCGATCCTGGCGGTGCTGATCGGCCTGTGGGTGTTGCCGCGCACCTATGTGCTGATGCGCGAGGCGATCAACGTGCTGCTGGAAGGCGTGCCCAAGGGCATGGACGTGGCCAAGGTGCGCAACAGCCTGTCCGGCCACGCTGCGGTACTGGACGTGCATGACCTGCATGTGTGGGCGCTGGCCTCCAGCACCCCGGCGCTGACCGCGCACATCGTGATGCGCGACGGCACCGATGCCGATGCGCTGCGTCGTGATCTGGGCGGGCGCCTGCACGATGACTTCGGCATCGAGCACGTGACACTGCAGATCGAAGCGGACCACTGCGGCGAAGCCTGTGGTGAGCCGGCGCCGGCCAAGGCCGGCGAGCACGAGGGCCATGAAGGCCATGACCACGGCGAGGACGCGCAGGGCCACCGCGGCCACGTGCATCGCTGAACGAGGATGGCGACCGCGCCGGGTGATGCCCGGTGCGGTCATTCGTCCCGTCGCGAGGCCAGCCGATCCGCCAGCCGGGTCGGTTCCGGCAGCCGGTACCCGCGCAGGGTGCGCTGTACCCAGTCCAGCGCGGTATCCGCACTGACCCGATGGCCACCGGCCACGAACAGCGGCTTGCAGCGAATCTTGCTGCGCAGCACCCAGCCCAACTGTTCATCGCCATCCAGCAGCGGCGTATGCGCACCGGCCTCGGCGCCCGGTTCGACGAACCTGCCCACCAGCTTCGACTTGGCCACGCCGATGCTCGGCAGGTCGGTGACCACGCCCAGATGCGCGGCCACGCCCAATCGTCGCGGGTGGCTGATGCCATGGCCATCGACGAACACCAGGTCCGGCGTATGCGGCAGCAGCGCCAGCGCGGCCAGCAGTGCCGGCAGCTCGCGGAAGCTGAGCAGTCCGGGGATATAGGGCATCACCGTGGGGATGCGCGCGATCTCCTGCGCCACGGGCTGCAGCGTCTCTGCGTCCAGCAGTACCGCCGCGGCGCGGGTGATGGCGCCATCGTCCTCGAAGCCGACATCCAGCCCGGCCAGCCAGCGCACGTTGCGTGGCAGGCGGTCCTGGCGCTCCACGCGGCCAGCCAGCTGGATCTGCTGCTTGCGTGCCGCGGCGACGCTGCCTTCCCAGCGCCCGGGGTCGATCACCGTATTCATTGGTCACAGCATCGCATGCGCGGTGCCACGGCCCGGTGAGCGGCGCCCGGGGCTACAATGGCGGCCTGCCTTTCCTCGCGTTGGAGACCCTGCAGTGACCCGTAAACTCGTACTGTTGCGCCATGGCCAGAGCCAGTGGAACCTGGACAACCGCTTCACCGGCTGGGTCGATGTCGACCTGACCGAGCAGGGGCGCCGGGAAGCGGCTGCCGCGGGTCGCCTGATGCGCGAGGAAGGCCTGCAGTTCGACGTTGCCCACACTTCCGTACTCAAGCGTGCCATCCACACCCTGCAGGGTGCACTGGCCGAGCTGGAACAGGACTGGCTGCCGGTGAACAAGTCCTGGCGCCTCAACGAACGCCATTACGGCGGCCTGCAGGGCCTGGACAAGGCCGAGACCGCCGCCAAGCACGGCGAGGACCAGGTCAAGGTGTGGCGTCGTTCGTACGATATCCCGCCGCCGGCGATGGACCTGGAAGATCCGGGCCACCCGATCCATGACCGCCGCTACGCTGGCCTGGACCGCAACGCACTGCCGGGCACCGAATCGCTGGCCACCACGCTGGACCGCGTGCTGCCGTACTGGCACGACGCCATCGCGCCGCAGCTGAAGGACGGCAAGACCGTGCTGGTCACCGCCCACGGCAATTCGCTGCGCGCGCTGTACAAGTACCTCAACAACGTCTCGCGCGAGGAAATCCTCGAGCTGAACATCCCGACCGGCATCCCGCTGCTGTTCGAACTGAACGACGACCTGACGGTGAAGTCGTTCCGCTACCTGGGCGACCCGGAAGCAGCGCGCAAGGCCGCTGAAGCCGTGGCCAACCAGGGCAAGGCGAAATAAAACAGAAGGCCGGCGCAAGCCGGCCTTCGCTTTTTGTAGAGTCGAGCCATGCTCGACTGCTGTTGGCCTCTTGCCGCAAGGACAATAAACCCGGAACGGAGAGCAGTCGAGCATGGCTCGACTCTACATAAGCGCGTCCTGTGACCTTTGGCCGGTCCCACCGCAGGCCCCCCCGGCTACCCTGTGAAATTACCTGCAGGAGAGCCTCATGAACGTCCGCAACCTGGTCCCGCTGGGCCTGACCATCGCCATCGCTGCCTCGCTGGCGGCCTGTGGCAAGAATGAAACCGCGCCGGCGGCCAGCGCCGACGCCAAGCCGGCCTTCGACCTGTCGCAGAT
This sequence comes from Stenotrophomonas sp. 96582_Sma, assembly GCF_056480905.1. NCBI lineage: Bacteria > Pseudomonadati > Pseudomonadota > Gammaproteobacteria > Lysobacterales > Lysobacteraceae > Stenotrophomonas > Stenotrophomonas sp. 96582_Sma. The sequence continues at coordinate 1,340,030 of NZ_CM151122.1, forward strand.
CAAGACGCCGCTGATCTCGCTCAACAGCGCCGACCTGGATCCGGCCATTTCGGCCTGTACCGACCTCAATGGCTTCGTCAACAGCAAGTGGCTGAAGGCCAACCCGGTGCCGGGCGACCAGACCACCTGGGGCAGCTTCGAGATCCTGCGCGAGCGTTCGCTGGAAGTGCAGCACACGCTGGTGCAGCAGGCCGCCGCCAGCCAGGCCAAGGCCGGCTCGGTGGAAGCCAAGATCGGTGACATCTGGAAGACCGGTAACGACGAGGCCAAGATTGAAGCCGCCGGCCTGGCGCCGCTGCAGCCGCAGCTGGACAAGATCACCGCGCTGAACGACACCGCCGCCATCACCCAGTACCTGCGCGACAGCCAGGCCGAGGGCAAGGGCGTGCTGTTCTCGCTGTTCGCCAATGCCGACTACAAGGATTCGGCCAACGTCATCGCCTACGTCGGCCAGGGCGGCCTGGGCCTGCCGGAGAAGGGCTACTACTTCGACGATGCGCAGGCCAAGATCCGCGATGCCTACGTGGCCTACATCGCACAGGTGCTGACCCTGTCCGGCGTGGACGCGGCACGGGCCGCCGAGCAGGCCAAGGCCGTGATGGCCTTTGAAACCCGCCTGGCCAAGGCCTCGATGTCGCGCATCGAAATGCGTGACCCGGCCAAGCGCTACAACCCGCTCAGCGCCGCCGACGCCGACAAGCTGACCCCGAACTTCAGCTGGACCGCGCTGTTCGACACCCTGAAGGTGCCGGCCGCGCAGAAGTTCTCGCTGGCCCAGCCGGGCTTCTTCAGTGAAATGGACAAGATGCTGGCCGATACCATGCCCAGCACCTGGCAGGCCTACCTGCGCTTCCACACCATCGACGACGCCTCGCCGTACCTGAGCAGCCAGTTCGAGAAGGCCAACTTCGATTTCTACGGCACCACCCTGCGTGGCCAGAAGGAAATGCAGCCGCGCTGGAAGCGTGTGCTGGAGTCGGTCAACGGTGGCATGGGCGAAGCCCTGGGCCAGCTGTACGTCGACGCCGTGTTCCCAGCCGAATCCAAGGTGGCCATGCAGCACCTGGTGGAAAACCTGTCGCAGGCGCTGAAGGCGCGCCTGGAGCAGCTGCCGTGGATGGGCGAAGAAACCAAGAAGAAGGCCCTGGAGAAGTGGGCCAGCTTCACCCCGAAGATCGGTTACCCGGACAAGTGGCGTGACTGGGCGGGCCTGCAGACCAACGGCGACAGCTACCTGGGCAACATGCAGGCGGCGCGTGCGTTCAATTACCGCTACATGCTGGACAAGATCGGCAAGCCGGTGGACAAGACCGAGTGGGGCATGACCCCGCAGACCGTCAATGCCTACTACAACGCCACCAAGAACGAGATCGTGTTCCCGGCGGCGATCCTGCAGGCACCGTTCTTCGACGCCAAGGCCGATCCGGCGCTGAACTACGGCGGCATCGGTGCGGTCATCGGCCACGAGATGATGCACGGCTACGACGACTCGGGCAGCCAGTTCGCTGCCAACGGCAACTTCGACAACTGGTGGACCGACGCCGACCGCAAGGCCTTCACCGAACGTACCGACCAGCTGGTCGCGCAGTTCGATGGCTATGAATCGGTGCCGGGCGTGTTCGTGAAGGGCAAGCTGACCCTGGGCGAGAACATCGGCGACCTGGGCGGCTTGACCGTGGCCTACGACGCGTTGCAGATGGCGCTGAAGGAAGATCCGAAGGCGAATGTCGAAGTCGATGGTCACAGCCAGGACCAGCGCTTCTTCATGAACTGGGCTACCGTGTGGCGCCGCAACTTCACCGACGGTGAGCTGCGCGTCCGCCTGAACACCGACCCGCACGCGCCGGCCAACTTCCGTGCCAACGGCGCGCCGTCGAACATGCCGTCGTATGCCGCTGCGTTCCAGTGCAAGGCCGGCGACGCGATGGTGCGTGCCGACGACAAGCGCGTGGTGATCTGGTAACCGATCGCAGGTGATGCGTGATGCAGAAGGCCCGGCGAACGCCGGGCCTTTTGTTTGTCTGATCGGTAGCGCCGGGCCATGCCCGTCTCAGGCCAGCGCCGGCTCCTGCGCCAGCATGCGATGGAAGCGCTGCAGCACGTAGGGATCGATCAGGCCGCCGGATTGCTCGTCAATGATCCGCAGCACCTTTTCGTGCTCCATCGCGGTGCGGTAGGGACGCACGCTGGTCATCGCGTCGTAGGCATCGGCGATGGTGACGATGCGTGCACCGAGTGGAATGTCTTCGCCGCGCAGGCCATCGGGATAGCCACTGCCATCGAAGGCCTCGTGATGGGTGCGGATCAGCCGTGCCACCGGTACGGCATCGCTGCGGCCGGTGGCCATGAAAATGTGCTCGCCACGCACCGGATGCTCGCGCATGATCGCGCGCTCCTCGTCGGTATGCCGGCGCGGGGCCAGCAGCACATCGTCGGGAATGCCGATCTTGCCGATGTCGTGGAAACGGGCGGCCAGGCCGATCTGCGCGCAGGCTTCATCGTCGAGATCGCAGCGTGCGGCCAGGCGCTGCGCGAGCAGTCCGACGCGATCGCAGTGGTGGCGGGTGTAGGCGTCGCGCATCTGCAGCGACATCGAGAGGGCATCGATCAGGCAGGCCTGCGCGTGCAGCAGGTCGGGGGCGGGTACGGCGTCAGGAAACATGGTCATCCGCCCGCACCGGGTGGGGACCGGTGCGGGGTATTCGGGGGCGATCAACCCGGGGCGAGGGTGGTCAGAAGGGCGCGGGCCGCATTGAAGCGGTCTTCCGGCAACGGCAGCGGGTGCTTGATGCGCAGCTTGTCAGGCCCTTCCATGGCGTAGAGATTGGGTTGTTTCTGGATCAGCTGGATCACCGCCATCGGATCGATGTTCGGCTTGGACTCGAACACGATGCGGCCACCGTTTTCGCCCAGGTCCAGCTTGCGGATGCCCAGCGTATTGGCCTTCAGCTTCAGCTCGGCGATGGCGAACAGGTGCTTGGCCGCATCCGGCAGCAGGCCGAAGCGATCGATCATCTCCACCTGCAGTTCGCGCAGCGCATCGCTGTCGCGCGCGCTGGAAATACGCTTGTACAGGGTCAGGCGGGTATGCACGTCCGGCAGGTAGTCTTCCGGAATCAGCGCCGGCACATGCAGCTCGACCTCGGCACCGCGCACTTCCTCGCCGGCATCCAGGTCGGGCAGTTTGCCCTGCTTGATGCTGCGCACCGCGCGCTCCAGCAGCTCGGTGTAGAGGCTGAAGCCGACCTCGGCCATCTGCCCGCTCTGGTCCTCGCCCAGCAGTTCACCGGCACCGCGGATTTCCAGATCGTGCGTGGCCAGGGTGAAGCCGGCACCGAGCTCGTCCATCGACGCGATCGCTTCCAGGCGCTTTTCCGCATCCGGGGTGATCGAGCGGCGGTCGGGCGCCACCAGGTAGGCGTAGGCGCGGTGGTGCGAACGACCGACGCGGCCACGCAGCTGGTGCAGCTGGGCCAGGCCGAAGCGGTCGGCGCGGTTGATGATGATGGTGTTGGCGTTGGGGATGTCGATGCCCGATTCGATGATCGTGGTCGACAGCAGTACGTTGAAGCGCTGCTTCTGGAAATCAAGCATCACCTTTTCCAGCTCGCGCTCGGGCATCTGCCCGTGGGCGATGCCGATGCGCGCCTCCGGCACCAGCTCGGACAGCTCGCGCTGCATGCGGCCGATGCTTTCCACGTCGTTGTGCAGGAAGTACAGCTGGCCACCACGCGCCAGCTCGCGCTGGAAGGCTTCGCGCAGCAGCGCATTGTCCCACTGGGTGATGAAGGTCTGCACCGCCAGCCGGTTCGGCGGCGGCGTGGCGATGATCGACAGGTCGCGCAGGCCGGCCATGGCCATGTTCAGCGTGCGCGGAATCGGCGTGGCGGTCAGTGTGAGCAGGTGCACGTTGGCGCGCAGCGCCTTCAGCGCTTCCTTCTGGCGTACGCCGAAACGCTGCTCCTCGTCGACGATGACCATGCCCAGGTCCTTGAACTTCACGTCCGGCTGCAGCAGGCGATGGGTACCGACGATGACGTCGATGGTGCCGGCGGCGACCTTTTCCAGCTCGGCCTTGATTTCCTTGGTGGTCTTGAAGCGCGACAGCACCTCGACCTTCAGCGGGTAATCGGCGAAACGGTCGCGGAAGTTGCGGTAATGCTGTTCGGCCAGCAGCGTGGTCGGCACCAGCACGGCCACCTGCTTGCCGGCACTGGCGGCGGCGAATGCCGCACGCACCGCCACCTCGGTCTTGCCGAAGCCTACGTCGCCGCAGACCACGCGGTCCATCGGCTGGCTGCTGGCCAGGTCGCGCAGGGTGGCGTCGATCGCGGCCAGCTGGTCCGGGGTTTCCTCGAACGGGAAACCGGCCGCGAACGGTTCGTACATCGCGCGGTCTACCTGCAGCGCCAGGCCAGCACGGGCCTGGCGGCGGGCCTGGATCTCCAGCAGCTCTGCAGCCACGTCGCGCACCTTCTCGGCGGCCTTGCGCTTGGCCTTGCTCCACTGTTCGCCGCCCAGCGAATGCAGCGGCGCGGTTTCCGCCGAAGCACCGGAGTAGCGGCTGATCAGGTGCAGCTGGGCGACCGGCACATACAGGCGGTCGCCCTTGGCGTATTCGATTTCCAGGAACTCGCCGGGCATGCCGCCGACGTCCATCGCAATCAGGCCGCGGTAGCGGCCGACGCCATGATCCTCGTGCACGATCGGCGCACCCTCGGTCAGTTCACCGAGGTCGCGGATGATCGCTTCCGGCTCGCGGCCGGCACGGCGCGTGCGGCGGGTGCTGCCGGCGCGCTCGGGAAACAGCTGGCGCTCGGTCAGCACCGCGATGCGCGGATCGTCCAGTGCGAAGCCATCCTCCAGCGGCGCCACCGCGATCGCGAAGCGCGCATCGTCGGCGAGGAAGCTGGGCAAGTCGGCCACCACCGGCGGCTTCAGCTCGGCGGCCTGCAACACTTCCAGCAGCGCCTCGCGACGCCCGGGCGAATCGGCGGCAATCAGCACCCGGCCCGGATAATGGCCGAGGAAGGATTTCAGCGCGTCGCCAGTGGGGGCCTCGCGCGCGGCCACCGGCAGCGGCGGCAGCGGCTGGTCGCCCAACGCATGGGCATCGGCGATGCGCGCGTGGTCAGCCGACCACACTTCGATGCGCGGGGCATCGTTCAGACGCTCGCGCAGTAGTTCCGGCGACAGATACAGCGCCGACGGCGGCAGCAGCGGCCGTTCCACATCGTGGCGGCGCTGCTCGTAACGCTCGCCGGTCTGCGCCCAGAACGCCTCGGCGGCTTCGCCGGCACCGGCGCAGACCACCGGCAGGCTGCCGTCGGGCAGGTAGTCGAACAGGGTCGCGGTGCGTTCGAAGAACAGCGGCAGGTAGTACTCGACGCCGGCCGGGGCCAGCCCGGACTTCAGATCCTGGTACAGCGCGCTGCGCCGGGTATCGACATCGAAGCGTTCGCGCAGCGTGGCCAGCACGCGGGCGATGCTGGCTTCGTCCATCGGCACTTCGCGGCCCGGCAGCATGTGCACCGCCTCGACCTTGTCGAGCGAGCGCTGGCTTTCCGGGTCGAAGGCACGGATCGAGTCGATGTCCTCGTCCAGCAGCTCCACCCGCAGCGGCTCGTCGGCGCCCATCGGGAACACATCGAGCAGGCCGCCGCGCACGGCGAAGTCACCCGGGTCCATCACCTGCGGGACGTTGCGGTAACCAGCACTTTCCAGGCGACGCTTCTCGGCTTCCAGATCCAGGCGCTGGCCGACCTTCATGTCGAAGCTGCCACCGATCACGTAGCTGCGCGGGGCCAGCTGCTGCAGCAGGGTCTGCACCGGCACGATCACCAGGCCGCGCTTCAGCGTGGGCAGGCGGTGCAGGGCGGACAGGCGCTGCGAAATGATGTCCGGATGCGGGCTGAAGCGGTCGTAGGGCAGGGTTTCCCAGTCCGGGAAGGCCACCACCGGCAGGGCCGGATCGCCGCCGAGCAGGGTCTGCAGGTCGGCTTCAAGCTGGTTGGCTCCGTGGTTGTCACGGGCGATCACCAGCAGCGGGGCGTCGTGCGCACGCGCGGCCTGGGCCAGATACCAGGCCAGGGCGGTCGGCGATGCGGGGGCGCGCCACCAGGCGCGGAGCTGGCCGGCGCGCGGCAGCGGCGGGGCGGGGTATGAGGTACGCGACATGGACCCCGGATTTTAGCAGAAGCCCGATCGAAGCCCGGCGAGTCGTGCCGGCCGTTGGCCGGCCGCCTCATGTGCGGTTGGGGGAACGCAATGCCGGCCAGCGGCCGGCACTACCGGAATGACGCGCCGGGCGATGCCCGGCGCATCCATCAGTTGTCCAGCTCCAGCACCATCCGCACCAGGCCTTCGGCACCGGTCGGGTGCGGGACCGGCTTGAAGCCCAGCGAGGCGGCCAGCTGCTTCATCGGCTCGTTCTCGGCGGCAACGTCGCCGTAAAGACGGTCCAGGTACTTGCCGCGGCCCCACTTCACCAGCTTGCGCATCAGCTGCCGGCCGAGGCCCTGGCCAATGAGGAAGCGGCTGATCAGGATCGCGTACTCGGCTTCACGGGTACCGGGGATGATCGAGGCCCGGGCGACCGCGCCGACCACCGCTTCGCCAGCGGGCAGGGATTCGGCTGCGACCAGGGTGATCTCGGTCTTGGGATTCGGGTGGGTCAGGCGCTGGGTGGTTTCCGGCGACAGCTCGGTCACCGCCTGCAGGAAACGATCACGGATTTCTTCCGGCCCGAACAGGCTGAACGCCGCTTGCAGCGGCGCGCCATCTTCCGGGCGGATGGGGCGGATCAGCAGCTCGTGGCCGCTGGGAGCCTTGAAGATCTCATGCCAGGGCGGCATGCGGTTGCGAGTGGCCATACCGGGTGATTCCTTGGTGGTCCATCGATTGTGGCATCACCGGGGCTGCATTCCGTGAACGAAAGGCTCACAGCGGTACAGCCTCGTGAAGGCCGTTATTCGGGGGCTTTGAGCCAATCCAGGCGGGTGCTGGCACCGGGTTCACCCAGGTGCTGGCGCAGCGCCGGCAGGGCCGGGCCGACCACCCGGTCGAACTGCCAGGGCGGGTTGAGCAGCAGCATGCCGCTGCCGTTGAGGAGCAGCGGCGAGTCGTCCGGCCGCACCAGGAACTCGATCGTCATCGCCGATTTCACCGGCAGGGCGGTGGCCTTGCGCAGGAAGTGCAGGATAGTGCGGCGCTGCTTGATCGGGAACCACACCGCGCAGGTAGCCTGCGGCCAGCGCGCCAGGGTCTCGGCCAGCGCGGCCAGGACGGCCTGGTATTCGGCGTCCTGGGCCTCGTAGGGCGGGTCGATCAGCACCAGGCCGCGGCCGATCTTGCTGCCGTTGAACTTCGGCGGCAGCAGCGAGCGCAGCAGCGCATAGCCATCGCCCGCCCGCACGTCGACGCGGCTGTCATGGGCGAACAGGGCCTTCAGCGTGGCCGTTTCGGCTTCCTGCAGCTCACAGACCGCCATGCGGTCCTGCGCGCGCATCGCCTGCGCGCTCAGCAGCGGCGAGCCCGGGTAGTTGGTCAGGGCGCCCACCGGATTATCGGCCTGCACCGCCTTCAGATAGCGCTCGACCACCTCCGGCAGCTTGGGCTGGGCCATCAGCCGCATGATCCCGGATTCAGCCTCGAGGGTCTTGCGGCTCTCTTCGCTGGCCAGCAGGTAGCGGCCGGCGCCGCCGTGGGTGTCGAGCACAAAGAACGGGCTGTCCTTGCGCTTGAAGCTGTCGATCAGGGCCAGCTGCACGATGTGCTTGAGCACATCGGCGTGGTTGCCGGCATGGAAGGCGTGGCGATAGTTCATGGGCGGCAGTGTACGGGGCGGCGGCCGCAGCGGCTATGCTGCGCGCCATGACAGCTCCTGTTGCCCATGTCCTGGTGGTCGAGGACGAAGCCGCCATCGCCGAAACCGTGCTCTATGCGCTGCGCAGCGAGGGCTATGCCGCCAGTCACTGCCTGTTGGGCGGTGAGGCCCTGCAGCGGCTGCAGGCCGGCGATATCGATGTGCTGGTGCTGGACGTGGGCCTGCCCGATCTTGGCGGCTTCGAGGTCTGCCGGCGGCTGCGTGCGCAGCCGGGGCCGGCGGCGCAGCTGCCGGTGATCTTCCTGACCGCGCGCAACGACGAAGTGGACCGCGTGCTCGGCCTGGAGCTGGGCGCCGACGACTACATGACCAAGCCGTTCTCGCCGCGCGAGCTGGTCGCACGGGTGCGTGCACGCCTGCGCCGTGCGGCGCCGGTCGTCGCAGCGCCCAGCGCCGATGCGGGCTGGCAGGAGCATGGCGCGTTCGCCATTGACCGCGAGGGCCGGCGCATCCGCTTCCGCGGCCATGCGCTGGACCTGACCCGCTATGAGTACGCACTGCTGGAAGCGCTGCTGCAGCGCCCGGGTGCCATCCTCAGCCGCGCGCAGCTGATGGACCGGGGCTGGGACAGCAGTGCCGACAGTGCCGACCGCACCGTCGACACCCACGTCAAGACGCTGCGCGCCAAGCTGCGCGCGGCCGGTGCCAGCGACGACCCGATCCGCACCCACCGTGGCCTCGGCTACGCGCTGGAGGTCTAGCCGATGCGCCTGGTACTGAAGCTGTTCCTCGGCTTCTTCCTGATCACCGGCATCGCCGCGTTCTTCGTGATGCGCGTGTTCGTCAACGAGGTGAAGCCCGGTGTGCGCCAGGCGATGGAATCGACCCTGGTCGATGCGGCCAACGTGCTGGCCGAGATGGCCGCCGCCGACGTCAAGGACGGCACCATCCGCAGCGGCAGCTTCACCCGCAACCTGGCCAAGGCGCGGCAGCGCGACCTGAAGGCAATGGTCTGGCGTTTCCCCAAGCGCTCGCTGGATTACCGGGTGACCATCACCGATGCCAAGGGCATCGTCATTTACGACTCGCTGGGTCGTGACCTGGGCCGCGACAATTCGCGCTGGAACGATGTCTACCGCACCCTGCGCGGTGAGTACGGCGCGCGTTCCAGCCCCGAGATTGCCGGCGAAGAGGGCGATACGGTGATGCATGTGGCGGCGCCGGTATATGACCCGGCCGACGGCCGCACGCTGATCGGCGTGCTCAGCCTGGCCCAGCCGAACCGCAGCATCGATCCGTTCATCGCTGCCAGCCAGCGCGCCATCATCGAGCGTGGTGCGTGGCTGATCGGGCTGTCGGCGCTGGTCGGCGTGCTGGTGACGATGTGGCTGACCACCGGCCTCGGCCAGCTCAGCCGCTATGCACGCGCGGTCAGCGCGGGCGAACCGGTGCCACCACCACGGCGCCGCCGCGACGAGATCGGCGATCTCGGCCAGGCGCTGGAAACGATGCGCCAGAAGCTCGAAGGCAAGGCCTACGTCGAGCAGTACGTGCAGTCGCTGACGCACGAGATGAAGAGCCCGCTGGCGGCGATCCGCGGTGCCGCCGAGCTGCTGCAGGAGCCATTGCCGGAGGCCGATCGCGTGCATTTCGCCCGCAGCATCGTCGACCAGCAGGAGCGGCTGACCGAGACCATCGACAAGCTGCTGGCGCTGGCCGAAGTGGAACAGCACGGCTGGCTGCAGACGCGTGACCCGATCGCGCTGCCGGCATTGCTGGCCGATGCGGCGGCGGCCGCGCAGGTGCGCGCGCAGGCGGCCGGCGTGCAGGTCCGCATCGGCAGCGTGCCCGACCTGCGGGTGCAGGGCGACGCCTACCTGCTGCGGCAGGCACTGCACAACCTGATCGACAACGCGATTGCCTTCTCGCCGGCCGGCGCGGAGATCGCGCTGCAGGCCGAGGTGGACGGGCAGGGCGTGCGCCTGCAGGTGGCCGACCGTGGCGCCGGCATTCCCGACTACGCGCGTGAGCGGGTGTTCGAGCGCTTCTATTCGTTGGCCCGCCCCGGCAGCGGGCGGCGCAGCTCCGGCCTGGGCCTGCCGTTCGTGCAGGAGGTCGCGCGCCTGCATGATGGGCGTGCCAGCGTGGATATCCGCGAGGGCGGCGGCACCGTGGCCAGCCTGTGGCTGCCTTTGGGTGTGCCAGGCCAGCGCCCGCGCCGCTGACTTCACACTCGCTTCAAATTCGCCACAAACCCTGCTCACCGCGGCGGTCCATCCTGCAGCCCTCTCCAACGAGGATGGACCATGAAATCCCTGAAGATGCTGCTGCGGTTCGCCATTGTCGGCGGGCTGATCCTGCTGCTGCTGGTGCCGCTGACGATGATCCGCGGGGTCATCAACGAACGTAGCGCGTACCGCGACGAGGCCTTCTCACGGGTGGCCGACAGCCGCGCCGGTGCACAGCAGCTGGTGGGCCCGGTGCGGGTGGTGCCGTGGGTGGAACGCAAGCAGGTTGAACTGGTCGACCCGCTGGGCGTCAAGAAGACCGAGGTGCAGGTCACCGAGGGGCACTGGCTGCAGATGCCGGCGTCGCTGGAGGTGGGCGGCGAGATGCTGCCGAGCCAGCGTGAGGTCGGCCTGTTCAAGGTGCCGGTGTACAGCTGGAACGGCCAGATGAAGGCGACGTTCGCTGCAGACGACTATCCGGTGAAGGCCGGCCGCAGCTATGGCCAGCCGTATGTGGCGGTGGGCATTTCCGATGTGCGTGGCCTGGTCGGTACGCCGAACCTGCGCGTGGATGGCAAGCAGCTGCGCCTGCTGCCTGGCGTTGGTGCGGCCAGCGAGGTGGGGCGAGGCCTGCACGCACCGGTGGCCGGATTCGCCGAAGACCATGGCGGCACGCTGGCTGCCAGCACCGTCGAACTCGAGCTGCGCCTGGATGGCAGCCGCATGCTGTCGGTGGTGCCGGTGGGCGATGACACCAAGATCGCACTGCGTTCGAGCTGGCCGCATCCGTCATTCAGCGGTGCGTTCCTGCCCAACGAGCGTCGCGTCGACGCACAGGGCTTCGATGCGCGCTGGGCGGTGTCTTCGCTGGCCTCCGATGCACAGCGACAGCTGCGCAATGATGGTGCGGTCGAGTCGCAGGCGGTGACGGTGTCACTGGTTGATCCGGTCGATGCCTACACCCAGGCCGACCGTGCCTCGAAATACGGCGTGCTGTTCGTGCTGCTCACCTTCGTCGGCTTCATCCTGTTCGAGCTGATCAGGTCGCTGCGCATCCACCCGCTGCAGTACCTCATGGTGGGCCTGGCGCTGGCGATCTTCTTCCTGCTGCTGATCAGCCTGTCCGAGCACATCGCGTTCTGGAAGGCCTACCTGGTCTCGGCGGTGGCCTGTATCGGCCTGCAGGCGGTGTACCTGGCCAACGTGCTGGGCCACTGGAAGCGCGGCCTCGGCTTCGCTGCGCTGCTGACCGTGTTGTATGGCGCGCTGTATGGCCTGCTGGTGTCGGAGAACAACGCGCTGCTGATGGGTTCACTGCTGCTGTTCGTGATCCTGGCGCTGGCGATGTGGGTGACCCGCCGGGTGGACTGGTACGCGCTTGGCGCGGAACTGAAGTAAGGAGCACGCCATGAGCTGGCGCCAGGGATTGCGGCAACGGGCACGGCAGGGCATTCCGGCCCTGCTGGAAGTGGATGCGCTGCTGCAGGCACATGGCGTGCTGGCGGCCCTGCCGGGGGCACGGATCGCCCCCGGCCTGGTCCGCTTCCAGCTGGCGGCGGCGACCTGCGAGGGACTGCAGGGCCAGGGACTGGCCTGGCTGCAGGGCGCACGGCAGGGACGCGGTGCGCTGGCCGGCAGGGTGCCGCGCTACCGGCCATGGAAGGCCGGGGCGGAGGCGCTGGCCGAGATAGGTATCGGCGGCCTTCCGGATGGCTGGCCGGCACACGCGGCGGTGTACGGCTGCAGCAGCATCGACCGGCGGCACTGGTTGCTGCTGCTGCCGGAACGGGCGCAGTTGTGGCTGGGATGGAGTGGGTGATTCGGTTGTTCATCCACGCATGACCTGTATCTACTGTCGCTGTCCATGACCGATGGGACGGTATCGGCGCGCCCCTGCTGGCTAGACTCGATGGGTTGATGATCGAGCCGAAGGGCAGGGGTGCGATGTGTTGAAGTGGGGCATGCTTGCCGCAGCGCTGGCGATGGGTGGCAATGCAGGCGCGCAGCAGCGCGAGCCGGTGGACCTGGACATGGTCAGCCGCATCCGCCAGGAGGCCTTCCACCGTTCGCAGGTGATGGACACCTTCAGCTACCTCACCGAACGCATCGGCCCGCGACTGACCAACTCGCCGGCGATGGGCCGCGCCAATGCGTGGACCCGCGGCAAGTTCAACGAATGGAAGCTGGACAACGTCCACGACGAAGCCTTCGACGACTTCGGGCGCGGCTGGGAGTTCACCTCGGCCAGCGTGGAGATGCTGGGGGACCGCGTGCAGCCGCTGCATGCGCTGCCCAAGGCCTGGACCCCTGGTACCAAGGGACCGGTTGAAGGCGAGCTGGTGCAGGTCGAGATCAAGAAGCCCGAGGACATCGAGAAGTACCGCGGCAAGCTGCGCGGCAAGATCCTGCTGCTGGGCGAGGCGCGCGAGTACAAGCGCGGCACCGAGGCGGATTCGCACCGCCACGACGCCACCTCGCTGGAGGGCCTGCAGGAGTTCACCCTGCCCAAGGACAAGGACGCCACCGCCGAGCGTGCGAAGCGGGTCAAGGAATACCAGGAACGCCAGCAGCTGGCGACCAAGGTCAATGCGTTCTTCGTGGAAGAAGGCGCGCTGGCCTCGATCAGCATCAGCAGCTGGGACAACGGCATCATCCGCGTTGCCGGTGGCGGCTCGCGCAAGGCCGGTGAATCGGTGGGCATCCCCGAACTGGCGATGATCAGCGAACACTTCAATCCGCTGGTGCGCGCGCTGGAGGCCAAGCAGACCGTGCGCCTGCGCGTGGATGTGGCCGCGCGCTTCACCGACGAGGCCGACCAGCCGGGTTACAACACGCTGGCCGAGATCCGTGGCAGCAGCAGGCCCGATGAAGTGGTGATGATCGGCGCGCACCTGGATTCCTGGCACAGTGGTACCGGTGCGGCCGACAACGCGGCCGGCGTGGCGGTGATGATGGAAGCGATGCGCATCCTCAAGGCCACCGGCGCCAAGCCCAAGCGCACCATCCGGGTGGCGCTGTGGAGCGGCGAGGAGCAGGGCCTGATCGGCTCGCAGGCCTATGTGGCCAAGCACTTCGGCCGTTTCCCGGAACCCACCGACCCGGCGCAGAAGGCGCTGCCGGCCTCGCTGCGCGAGCCGACCGGCGCGCTGCAGAAGACCCGCGACTACGGCAAGTTCCAGGTCTACTTCAACATGGACAACGGCTCGGGCCGCTTCCGTGGCATCTATGCACAGGAAAACCTGGCGGCGATGCCGATCTTCGAAGCCTGGCTGGCCCCGTTCCATGACGTCGGCGCCACCACCGTGGCCACCCGCAACACCGGCAGCACCGACCACATCAGCTTCGACCGCATCGGCCTGCCGGGCTTCCAGTTCATCCAGGACCGGCTGGACTACTTCACCAACGTCCACCACAGCCACCTGGACACCTGGGACCACGCCGAACCGGAAGACCTGAAGCAGGCCGCAGCCATCGTCGCCTCGTTCGCCTACAACGCCGCAATGCGCGAGCAGTCCTTCCCACGCAAGGTAGAACCGTAAAAGGGGACGGAGGGGATTAAGTCGTTTCTCCCCTCCGTTTCCCGGTTGCAGGCCCAGCGGCTGGGCAATCGCGACTTAATCCCCTCCGTCCCCTTTTTCCGTCGGGGGCGGCGGGCTGGTAAAATCGGGGGATTCCCGTTCCTCGAGCCGTCCATGACCTGCCGCACCCGCTTCGCCCCCAGCCCCACCGGTTACCTGCACATCGGCGGTGCCCGCACCGCGCTGTACTGCTGGCTGGAGGCCCGCCACCGTGGCGGCGAGTTCGTGCTGCGCATCGAGGACACCGACCGTGAACGCAGCACCCAGGGCGCGATCGACGCGATCCTGGAGGCGATGGAGTGGCTGGGCCTGGACTATGACGAAGGCCCGATCTACCAGACCGACCGCGTCGCCCGTTACCTGGAAGTGGCCGAGCAGCTGGTGGCCGACGGCAAGGCGTACTACGCCTATGAGACCCGCGAAGAGCTGGACGCGATGCGCGAGGCCGCCATGGCCAAGCAGGAGAAGCCGCGCTACAACGGCGCTGCACGCGAACTGGGCCTGCCGCGCAAGGACGACCCGAACCGCGTCATCCGCTTCAAGAACCCGCTGGAAGGCACGGTGGTGTTCGACGACCTGATCAAGGGCCGCATCGAGATCGCCAACAGCGAGCTGGATGACATGGTCATCTTCCGCCCGGACGGCTACCCCACCTATAACTTCGCGGTGGTGGTGGACGACTGGGACATGGGCATCACCGAGGTCATCCGCGGCGACGACCACATCAACAACACCCCGCGCCAGATCAACCTGTACGAAAGCATCGGCGCGCCGGTGCCGAAGTTCGGCCACATGCCGATGATCCTCGACGAGCAGGGCGCCAAGCTGTCCAAGCGCACCGGCGCGGCCGACGTGATGCAGTACAAGGACGCCGGCTACCTGCCGGACGCGCTGCTGAGCTACCTGGCCCGCCTGGGCTGGTCGCACGGTGACCAGGAGCTGTTCAGCCGCCAGGAGCTGATCGACCTGTTCGACGTGAAGGACTGCAATTCCAAGGCCTCGCGTCTGGACATGGCCAAGCTGGGCTGGGTCAACCAGCACTTCCTGAAGACCGAGGACGTGGCCGCGATCGTGCCGCACCTGGTCTACCAGCTGCAGAAGCTGGGCCTGGACGTGGCCGCCGGCCCCGCCCCGGAGGATGTGGTGATCGCCCTGCGTGAACGCGTGCAGACCCTGAAGGAAATGGCCGAGAAGGCGGTGGTCTGGTACCAGCCGCTGACCGAGTACGACGAAGCGGCGGTGGCCAAGCACTTCAAGGCCGGTGCCGAAGTGGCGCTGGGCAAGGCCCGCGAGCTGCTGGCCGCCTTGCCGGAATGGACCGCCGAGTCGGTGGGCGTCGCCCTGCACGACGCGGCCGCAGCGTTGGAAATCGGCATGGGCAAGGTGGCCCAGCCGCTGCGCGTGGCCATCACCGGCACCCAAGTCAGTCCTGACATTTCCCATACCGTTTACCTGGCCGGCCGCGAGCAGGCCTTGAAACGCATTGATGTGGCCATCACCAAGGTAGCAACGGCCTGAGGCATCCTTGCCAGGCCCGAACCGGAGAACACGCATGCCCGCCAAGACCGCCACTGCCTGTACCGCCCCGCACCACCACGTCCACGACGCATCGGATTTCGTGGCGGTGGTCGAGCGTGTCTCGCGCGAACGCGGGCTGCGCCTGACCCCGATCCGCGCCAATGTGCTGAAGCTGATCGCCGAGGCCGGCAAGCCGGTCAAGGCCTACGAGCTGCTGGAATGGGTGCGCAACGGCAAGGGCGTGGGCGCTGACGCCCCGCCCACCGTCTACCGCGCGCTCGACTTCCTGATGGCCAATGGCTTCGTGCACAAGCTGGAATCGGTCAATGCCTTCGTGGCCTGCCACCATCCCAGCAGTGCCGCGCACTCGGTGCCGTTCCTGATCTGCAACAGCTGCCACAGTGCTGTGGAGCTGGAAGACCGCGAGATCGTCACCCAGCTGGAGAAGCGCGCCAAGGAGCTGGGCTTCCAGCCGCAGGCGCAGACCCTGGAAGTGCACGGCCTCTGCGCGCGCTGCGCGGGCTGAGTCGCGGCGCGTACCCGGACTGAGCTGCACGCTCAGTCCCGGGCGGCGTGCTCTTTCAGACGCTTCAGGACGCTGCGCTGTGCGTCGACCAGCACAGGGTCGTCCACCCGCAACTGCTCGACCCAGGCGAGCGCTGGTACCGGGTCGGCACGGCGCACGAAATACAGTGCCTGCGCCAGGAAATGCACATTGGGCACCCTGGCGTCCCAGATGAGCTTGGCGATACGCAGCATCGACGCCTGCATGCCGGGTGTAACCTCAACGCCGGTCTTCCCCGAAAGCGCAGTATTGAGGCAGTAAAGCGCCTGGCAGGGCAGATCACGCGATGTGCCCGCACGCGACCAGTCAGCGCGTTCGGCAAAGTCCAGCAGGACGGCAATGGCTGCGGGGCCACCCACATCGGCCAGTGTGCCGAGCGCGAACACTGCCAGCTGGGGGTCCCCCAGCATATCGCGCAGGCCTTCCACGCCCTGGCGTCCCCAGGCGGTGCAGGCCTTGGCCCAGCCGCCGAACGGTACGACCCGGCTACCATCGCCCAGCAGGCCATCATCCGGCCAACCGTGCAGTATCCGCAGCCGCTCAATCTCCTCGCCACCTTCGGCGCCGTGCTCCTGTACGAAGGCGATCAGATCTTCCGCTTCCAGCGTGTCCTTGGCCGCCCGCCTGGCCAGTGTCGTGAATTTCATCGTCTTCCAGCGATCCTGATCCAGATCCGCAACGGTAGCGGATCAATGGGGTGAAGGCAGCCAGCAGCCTGCACCCTAGTCCATCGGCTTGGACCGGGTATCCACCCGCACGATCACCGACATGCCGGGCCGCAGCTGCGCGGCCAGCGTCTGACCTTCATTGATCGATATCCGCACCGGCAGCCGCTGCACCACCTTGGTGAAGTTGCCGCTGGCGTTGTCCGGGCGCAGCACGCTGAACTCCGAACCTGTGGCGGGTGCGATCTCCTGCACGCGGCCGCGCAGCACCTGGCCCCGGAACGCGTCCACCGAGAACGTGGCCGGCTGACCGATCGCCATGCCCCAGGTCTGGCCTTCCTTGTAGTTGGCCACCACCCATAGCGTGTCAGGCACCAGGAACAGCAGCTGCGAACCGGCGGCGACGTACTGGCCCACGCGCACGCTGGCTTCGCTGATCTGGCCGTCGCGCGGTGCGTGGATCACCGTGTTGGCCAGGTCGATGCGCGCCAGTTCCAGTTGTGCCTGTGCACTTTCCACCTGGGCCTCCAGGCTCTTGCGCGCCACCTGGGTCGACACCAGCGTTTCCTCGGCGATGCGGATCTGCGCCTGCGACTGCTGCACGCTGGCCTGTGCCGAGGCCTGGGTGGTGCGGAACTTGTCGCGGTCGTTGACCGACACCAGTTGCTGCGCAGCCAGTTCCTCGTAGCGTTTCAATTCATTGCGCGAACGCTGCAGCTCAGCCTGGCCGGCCGACAGCGTGGCGTGCGCCGAAGCGATCTGCGCACGGTTCTGCGCCTGCGACTGGTCCGAGTTGGCCAGTGCCGCGCGTGCGCTGTCCAGCGTCGCCTGTGCCTGGGCCACACGCTGCGCGTAGATGCGGTCATCGATGCGCAGCAGTGGCTCGCCCTCCTTCACGTGCTGGAAATCCTTCACCAGCACTTCGGTCACGTAGCCGTTCACCTGTGGCGCCATCACTGTGATCTGCCCGCGCACATAGGCGTTGTCGGTCACCATCACGCTGCTGGTGAACGGCCACAGGTGCCAGGCGCGCAGGATCAGCGCAATGCCCAGCAAGGCCACCACCACCATCACCACCACGCTGCGCGCGCTGGGCTTGAGGTACTTCGGCGCGGCAGCCGGTGTCGCGGGCGTGGGCGCAGGCGCCGCATCGGTCGGCGGCGGTGGAGTGACGTTGTCGGCGTCGATGTCGTCGGGGCGGGGCGGGACGGGAGGCATGGAGGAGGACTCAGCGGGGCGCGGCCGGCGTGACCGCAGCGGGGGAAGTGGGGTGGCGCTTGCGCCATTGCTTGAGCACGGCGGTGCGCAGCGACAGCAGCAGCAACCAGCCCAGGAAGCCGATCGCCAGCCAACCGCTCAGCGTGAACACATCATTGAAGCCACGCACGTTGGCTTCGCGGCGCGTGGTCTGCGCCAGCTGCGCGCTGCCCTGCGCGCTGCGCAGCACCGGGTCGGTGATCTGTGCGCTGTACAGCTGCTGCTGGAGGCGCAGGCGTTGTGCCACCACCGGGTCGGCCGGGTCGAGCTGGCTGGTCAATGCACTGGAGTACAGCTGCTCGCGGTGCAGCTGGAAGGTACCCAGCACCGCCGAACCGGCCAGGCCGCCCAGCGTCTGTGTGATCGACAGCGTCACCAGGAAGGTGATCATGTGGTCCACGCCCTGTTTCAGCGCGGCGGAAATGCCGAGCATGATCAACGGGCCCATGAACATGCCGGCACCGACCGAGGCCAGGAACTGGCTGACATAGAAGTCGTGCGGCCGGTCCAGGCTGGTGCGGTGCTGATCGAAGAAGGCGGCAGCGCCGAGCAGCAGGATCGCCATCAGCAGCTGCGCGATCAGCCGCTTCGGGCCGAACGTCAGCGAGGCACCGGCGATGCCGGTGACCACGCCCGCGAGGATCACTACGAACAGCGGGCGCATCTGGTCCGGGCCCATGCCCAGCGTGCGCATCAGGTTGACCACGCCATAGGACTGTTCGGTGGTCAGGAAGCGGATCAGGAACGCGCCGACGATGAAGTGCAGCACCGGCAGCTTCGACAGCCAGCGGATCTGCAGCAGCGGATTGCGCCGGTAGTGTTCGATGATGAAGGCGGTGGTGGACAGCACGATCGAGGCGACCAGCGCCCAGCCCAGCCATGGCGTGTTGAGCCACCAGCGCGTGTAGCCCTGCGCCAACACGATCACCAGCAGCGCGACGGCCGGTGCGAGCAGGGCGAAGGTGAGGAAGTCCAGCGGCTCGAAGGCTTTCACCTGGATGCCGGGCGGCAGCTTCAGCACCACCACCGCCGCGAACGCGCACAGGGCCAGCCCGGCTTCAAACGAGTAGAGCTGATGCCACTGGCCGGTATCGACCAGGCCCGGCGAGACGATCCAGGCGATCGGCACCGCCAGCTGCGAGAGGCCCACGCCAACCACCAGCAGATTGCCGGTGAACCGTCGTGGCAGCGCCTGCAGCATGTACAGCGTGCCCAGTGTCGAACAGGCGGCGCCAGCGAAGCCGCTGGCGGCACGGGTCAGCATCGTGGTCTCGAAGCTGCCAACGAACAGGTGCAGCACCGCCAGTGCTGCGTACAGGCCCAGGCCGATCTCGGCGAACAGGCGGATGCCGTACTGCTGGCGGAACTTGAAGGCCAGCAGGTTGGCCGTGACGTTGACCATTGCATAGGCCGCCACCAGCCAGCTGCCCTGGGTCGGCGTCAGTGCCAGCTGGCCCTGCAGGAAGGGCAGGTTGGCGGTGACCAGTGCATTGCCAAGGCCACCGGTGATCGCCACCAGCAGCGACACCAGTGCATAGGCCACGCGTCGATACGGTGGGTGCCAGGGCATCGACGCCGAACCGGGCATGGTCGGCTTCTCGTGCTCCTCCCAATCCGGAACCGGCTTCAGATACGGCTGGACCATCAGCGGGCCTCGCTGGTTGCTCCCTGGAGACCACCGCGCAGCAGCTGCAGGGCGCGCCCGGCCAGGTGGGCGCGCTCGTCGCGGGTCTTGCCGCGCAGGGCTGCGCCCAGCATGCCCGAGATCAGTGAAATATCCGTCTTCTCCAGGTCAGCCCGGCACAGGCCGGCGGCCTTGGCACGGGCGATCGGTGCTTCCAGCAGATCGCGCACGGTCTCGCGCGCGGTGCGCATGGCCGGCACGTCCGAATCGACTGCACGCCAGTAATCGGCCAGTGCCGGCGAATCGATGATGCGCTGGGCCATACCCTCGAACACTTCGAACAGGGCATCGTCGCGGTCGCCGAGCTGCTCGACCTGGCGCCGGATACGGTCGACCGTACGTTGCAGCAGCGCCTGGATCAGCGCGGTGCGGTCGGGGAAGTTGCGGTACAGGGTGGCGCGGCCCACCTGGGCGCGTTCGACCACCAGGTCCAGCGGGGCGGTGACACCGTGTTGGCCGAACACATGATCGGCGGCGTCGAGGATGAGGGCACGGCGGGCAGCAGCATCGGCACGTTGGGCAGTCATGGAATTATTTTCGGACAAAAGTGTCCGATTGGCGAGACTTTGAGTGACGGGATTGTCCGCTTGTTGTGGTACGCACATCTTTGTGACGAATGCGTGATGGATGCTGCACAAAGAGATGGGGGCCAGAAGGCCCCCATCGGATCTGCTTGCATTGGATCCACGCCATGCGTGGGCTGAGGCTGGGGTCAGAACCCATTCCTCTGGAATGGGATCCGACTCCACTACGCGATCAGAAGAACGCGCGGATGCCGAATGCGACACCACGGCCCGGCAGCGGCGAGTAATCACGCAGCAGCGAGGTATGCGGACGCACTTCGCGGTTGGTCAGGTTGCTGCCATCCAGGAACACCTCGTAGCTGTTGCTCGCGTTGCGATCCCAGCGGTAGGCCAGATGCGCGTCGACCAGGGTGTAGCCGTCGCTCGGCGCTTCGTTCTGGGCGACATCCTTCTGGCGGCTGTAGCGGACCGCACCGACCGAGGCGCGCCAGCCGTCCTTCGACCAGCGCAGGTCGGCGCCGACGCGGGCCGGGGCGATGCGCGGCAGGTAGCCGGTGTTGGCCAGCTCCACGCTGTAGTTGTGGTTGTGGTCGCCATGCGGCACGGCGATGTCGAGGTTGCGGCTGCCGCTGCCATCCAGCTTGGCCTTCACGTAGTCGCCGAACAGGCGCAGATCCCAGTCACCGGCGCCGCCTTCGAACAGGTGCACCAGCGCTTCGGCTTCGGCACCGCGGAACACCGCATCCTGCTGCGTCCAGGCGCGGACCGGCAGACCCTCGGTAACGCCGGTGTCGGCCAGGTAGATGAAGTCCTTGAACCTGGTCTGGTAGACCGACGCGGAGAAGTCCAGGCGTTCGCTGTGGGTGTGGATACCCAGTTCCACGCGCTGGCCGCGCTCGGTCTTCAGGTTGGCGTCGCCGATTTCCAGCGAGCGGGTGGCGATGTGCGCGCCGGCGGCATACAGCTCTTCGTTGGTCGGTGCACGCTCGGAGCTGTCCACGCCGATGCGAAGGTCAACGGCATCGTTGAGCTTCCAGATGCCGGCCGCAGACAGGTTGGTGGCGCCGAAGGTGCGGCGGCGATAGTCGCCGGTCGGGTCCAGCTTGACCTGGTCGTGGCGGCCGCCCAGTTCCAGCTTGAACGGGCCGAACTGCTTTTCCTGCAGTACGAACAGGCCGATGTTCTTCGTGCCGGTATCCGGAACGAACGCCTCTTCGCCCTTGGCACCGAAATCACTGTTGCCGAACTGCAGGCCGAAGGCGCCGTCCCAGCCGCCGATCTGCTGCTGCACGGCTTCCAGGCGCGCCTCGATGCCACGGTTGGTGAAGCGGGTGGACGGCGTGCCGGCTTCCAGCTCCACGTGTTCGTAGTCGGTGTAGGCCACGCGCGCATTGATGTTCTTCAGGAACGAGACCGGGTTGTAGATGCCGGCCTTGGTCTCGAAGCGGTTCTGCACCATGTCGATGCGCACGTCATGCTCGTCGCCGCCTTCCTCTTCATCGCCATGGTCGTGGTCGTGGCCGTGGTCATGGCCATGATCATCGCCATCGGCATGCACGTGCGCGCCATTGGGAATGCCGTAGTTGGTGCGATAGGTGCTGGCCGATACGCCGAAGTAGCCGTCGTCGCCCAGCCAGGTCGCGCCGACGCCGCCGGCGCGGGTGCGGATCGAGCTGTTGTCGAGGCGGCCGCGGCGCGGTTCTTCGCCTTCTTCGCCCGCGTGGTCATGGTCGTGATCGTGATGGTCTTCAAGGCTGTCGATCACTGCATAGCCGGGAATGCGGTAGTCGTCGCCATTGCGCACCAGGCCGTCCACATGCAGCACGACATTGCCGCTGACGCCATCGAGGCGGAACATGCCGCTGCGCTCGTTGTTCACCGAATTGCCGCGCAGCTCGGCGCGGCCGCTGAGCGGGCGCTCCGGCAGCTCGCGGGCGATGCGGCCATCCACCACATTGACCGCGCCACCGATGGCGCCACTGCCGAACAGCAGCGTGGCCGGGCCCTTCAGCACTTCGATCTGGTCGGCCAGGAACGGCTCGATGCTGGTGGCATGGTCGGCACTGACCGTGGACGCATCCATGTTGCCCATGCCGTTGGACAGCACGGCCACGCGCGGGCCTTCCTGGCCGCGGATGATCGGGCGGCCGACGCCAGGGCCGAAGAACGTGCTCTGCACGCCCGGCAGCTTGGCCACGGTATCGCCGAGGGTGCCGGCCTTCTGCTCGTCCAGGCGTTCGCCGGCCAGTACCTCCACCGGGCGCGCCAGCGATTCGGCATCGCCCTGCAGTGGCGACGCGGTGACCTGCACCGACGACAGTTCAGTCAGGTGGCGGTCACGATGAGCGCTGTCATCGCCGGCGGCAAAGGCAACCGAAGGCAGCAGGGCGGCGAGGGCCAGAGCGAGGGAATGCGGCTTCAACCGCGGGGTGTGGGCGGGCATGGAGCGGGTCCTTTGTTACAGTGTATCAATCGCTGGGCGCACGTATCCCGTCAGCGGGACAGGGGGAGGGAAACCGTGCGGGTCGGGAGCAGATGTTATATTATTCCATAACGATTCGCCGACCCTGCTGGAAGTCATGTCCCTGTCCTCACGCCTGCGCCACCTGCTAGACCGTTTCGGCGCCACCGGTTCGATGCTGTGCGCGGTGCACTGCGCGGTGATCCCCGTGCTGCTGGCCGCGGCGCCGTCGCTGGGCCTGTCGTTCTGGCTGAGCGATGGGGTGGAACAGGCGCTGGTGGTGTTCGTGACCCTGCTCGGATTGTTCAGCCTGGTCTGGGGCTACCGCCGGCACGGCGCGCTGCGTGCGCTGGGCTTCCTGATCCCCGGCCTGGTCGCGTTGTGGGCTGGCGTGCTGTACGACCCGCTGCACCACAATGCGGTGCCGCACGCGGTGGTGATGACCATTGGTGGACTGCTGGTGGGGGTCGCCCATCTGGTCAACCTGCGCCTCAACCACGGTCACGTGCACGACGCCAGCTGCGCGCACTAGGCGCTCCGTGATAGGATTTTCGATCGTGCGCGGGGGCGCCCAGCAAGGCGGCCCCGCCGAACCCGTGTCAGTACGGGGTAACCAGATTTCACATTTGAGGAGTTGAAGACATGGGTAAGGGTGACCGCAAGACCGCCAAGGGCAAGCGCTACAACGCCAGCTACGGCAACGCCCGTTCGCACACCGCGAGCAAGGTCGCCGTAGGCGCCGCCGCTCCGGTTGCCAAGAAGACCGTGGCCAAGGCTCCGGCGAAGAAGGCTGTGGCGAAGAAGGCCGTCGCCAAGGCCTGATCCGGCCCAGACCGGTTCAACGAAAAACGCGGCGCCTGGCGCCGCGTTTTTTTATGCCTGTCCGGCGAGCCGAGCGTGGGCTCGGCTCTACAACCGGATCAGCGCAGGGTTTTCTTCAGCGTTTCCGGATTGCCGTCGTTCGGTGCAGCCGGCACCTGCAGCAGGTGCGCCAGCAGCGGGTAGACGTCGACATTGTCGAAGCCATCGATCACCAGGCCCTGGCGGAACGACGGGCCGCTGGCCACGAATACCGCGCGCATGGAGGGCAGGGCATTGTCGTAGCCATGCGAGCCACGATCCTGATGGTCTCGCTTGGCGATCTTCTCCTGGTGCAGGGCATCCCAGCCTTCATCCATCATGCAGACAATGGCGGGAATGCGCGGGTGGGTGCCGTAGTGCAGGCGCGGCGGCAGGTTCTCTTTCTTCCAGCACTCGTAGTGCGCGTGACGACCGAGCAGGGCGCGCTCGGCTGCGGCTTCGTGACCGGCCAACGGCGCAAAACCCACCGACTGGCCCTGGCTGACGTTGCGAGCGATGGCCGGGGCGGCCATTGATTCGGTGGAGATCACCTGGCCGACCGGGACGCTGGCCATGCCATGGTCGGAGACCACGATCACGTTGGTGGTCGCGGCCAGGCCGCGCTGCTGCAGTCCATCGAGCACCTGGCCGACGATCTGGTCGGCGCGCACGATGGCGTCGGCGTACTGCTTCGATTCGGGGCCGTAGTTGTGGCCGGCCTTGTCCACGTGCTCCATGTACAGCGTGGTCAGTTGCGGTGCGTCGGCATCGGTCTGTGCAAGCCAGTCCAGCACGGTGCCCGCGCGTTGTTCCAGCGGTTCCTTGCCGTCGTACACGCGCCATTGGCTTGGGCGCACACCACGGATTTCCGATTCACTGCCCGGCCACGAGGTGGTGGCCGAACGCACCCCGGCGTTCTCGGCGCCGACCCAGATCGGTTCGCCGCCCCACCAGCCGCTGGTGGTGACCGCCTCACGGTTGCTCAGCTCGAACCGGCCTAGGGCTTCATCGTCCATGCTGTTGTTGACGATGCCGTGGTGGT
Source organism: Stenotrophomonas sp. 96582_Sma (assembly GCF_056480905.1). NCBI lineage: Bacteria > Pseudomonadati > Pseudomonadota > Gammaproteobacteria > Lysobacterales > Lysobacteraceae > Stenotrophomonas > Stenotrophomonas sp. 96582_Sma. Next base: position 1,364,217 of record NZ_CM151122.1, read on the forward strand.
CCGGGCGCAGGCCGGTGACGATGGTGTAGTGGTTGGGGAAGGTCAGCGACGGATAGGACGGGGTCATCCAGCGTGCACGCACGCCGCCGTCGATCAGGCGCTGCAGGTTCGGGGTCAGGCCGCGGTCCAGCGCATCGGCGCGCAGGCCGTCGATCGAGATCAGCAGCAGCTTCGGCGGCGCAGCCGCAGCGACAGCGATGGGAGCGGAGGCGGAAGGGGCGGGCGCGGTGGTGCAGGCGGCCAATGGCAGCAGCAGCGCCAGCGCGCAGGTCAGGCGTACGGAAGTCATCCGCCCATGATAAGCCGGTGCAATGACCACCCCAAGACACGTTGCGCCGAAGGGCGCAGCGTGTCCGCGCATTTTTCCTTATCCCCGCGCCTGTCGGCGCGCCCCCTTCAACAAGAAGGGGGTTTTTCTCCAGACATATTCCTGATGCTTCCATCCATGCATGGCGTGGATCTACCGTGTCGACCAAGGTCGACACCTACCAGCAGCCGCGTAGTGCGCCGTCCCGACAGGTCGCAGGAACCTGTCGAAGGCGGGGTGGGTCCGGTTGCAGGGGCGTGAGCGCCATGGATGGCGCGACCGAGCTTACAGGGACGTACTTGCAGCGTCCCCTGCAACCGGACCCACCCCGCCTCCGCGCAGGAAGCCCGCTGTTGCTGTTGCTCTAGCCTCTGCGGGTGCCGGGCGCAGCCCGGCCAGCCCTCTCAGGCGAACAGCGGGGCCTGGCGTTGTTCCAGTCGCAGCAGCGCGGCCTTGGTTTCCAGTCCGCCACCGAAGCCGGTCAGCGCCCCGTTGCTGCCGATCACGCGATGGCAGGGCAGGATGATCGGCAACGGGTTGCGGCCGTTGGCAGCGCCGACCGCGCGGGTCGCGCTGGGCTGGCCCAGATGCTGGGCCAGCTGCAGGTAGCTCCAGGTCTCGCCGAACGGAATCAATGCCAGCGCCTGCCACACGCGCAGCTGGAACGGCGTGCCGCGTGGCGCAAGCTCCAGGTCAAAGCTGCTGCGTTCGCCGTGCAGGAACTGCAGCAGCTGCTCGCGTGCTTCCGGCAGCGCATCCGGCGCGTAGTGCCAGTCGTCGCGGCCGCGTGCCGGGTGGCGGTTTTCCGGGAACAGCACGTGGGACAGGCCACGCTCGTCACCGGCGATGGTCAGCACGCCGATCGGGCTGTCGAAACGGTCGAACAACAAGGTCATGTCGGTTCTCCAACGAATGTGCCGGACAGGTGCCAAAGATGCAGCACGGCATAGGCACGCCAGGGGCGCCACGGTTGCGAGCGCGCTTCGGTCGCGCGTTCGCTCAGGCGCTGGCCCTGCGCATGGCCGAGCACCTGCTGCAGTACCAGGTCGCCGGCGGGGAAGGCATCGGGCTGGCCGAGCCCGCGCAAGGCGATGTACTGCGCGGTCCACGGACCGATGCCGGGCAGTGCCACGCAGCGGGAAACGAACTCTTCCAGCGCCTGGCCCGGGCCGAAGTCGAGCGCGCCACTGGCACAGGCGGCGGCAAGCGCACGCACGGTGGCGGCGCGGCTGCGCGGCAGGCCGATCGATTCCAGCGGCGCTTCGGCCAGCAGCTCGGGGGCCGGGAACTGGCGATCGAACTCCGGCGGCATGCCTGGCAGGTGTGCGCCATAGGCATCCACCAGCCGCCGCGCGAAGGTGGTGGCCGCGGCCACGCTGACCTGCTGTCCGAGCACGGCGCGTACGCCCACCTCGAAGCCATCCCAGCCGCCGGGGACGCGCAGCCCGGGGCGCTCGGCGATGCCACGCGCCAGCAAGGGTTCCTCATCCAGTGCGGCGTGGACCTGCTGCAGGTCGGCATCCAGATCGAATACGCGACGCACACGGCGGACGATGTCGGGGATCAGGCGCGGATCGACCGCGCCCAGCTGCAGGCGCAGTTCCGGGCGCTTCGGGTCGGCGGTGACGCTCAGCAGGGTGGGGCGCTCCGGCGTGCCGAGCACGCGCTGGTAGCTGTCTTCGCCGATCAGCTCGATGCCGGGCAGGCTGCGCTTGCGCAGGAAGGCCAGCATGCGTGGGAAATCCAGTGGTGGCCGGTATGCCAGACGCAGTACCAGGCAGCCATCGTCGGCGGCCAGCGGCTGGTGCTGGCGACGCAGTGCCGTCGGTGCCATGCCACAGCCCTGCAGGAAGGCGGTATTGAAACGGCGCAGGCTGTTGTAGCCGGCGGCCAGCGCGACGTCGGTCACCGGCAGCGTGGTCTCGGTCAGCAGCTGCTTGGCCAGCAGCAGCCGATAGGTGGCGTGGATCTGCCCTGGCGTTGCGCCCAGATGTTCGACGAACAGGCGCTGCAGCTGGCGCGCGCTGAGTCCGATCTTCTCTGCGAGGTCGGCTACCGGCTGTTCCTGCAGGAAGCCACCATGGATCAGGGCCAAGGCGCGCTGTACGGTCTGCCCGGCCAATGCCTGCTGCGCCTGCGGTGCCAGCTCGGGGCGGCACCGCAGGCACGGGCGGTAACCGGCTGCCGCAGCCGCGGCCGCGGTCGGGTAGTAAGTGATGTTGCGCGGCTTCGGCGGCGGTGCCGGGCACATGGGGCGGCAATAGATGCCGGTGCTGCGCACGGCGGTGAAGAACACGCCGTCGAAGCGTGCGTCGCGGGCCAGGCGGGCGCGGTCGCAGGCGGCGGTGTCGAGGGCGAGGGCGGTGTCCATGGCGCCAGTCTAGGCGTGTGCGGGCGGGGATACTCGCCGGATTCGGACATGGATGCTGGAGGGGGGGCTGGCAGGGCTTGCAGCCCTGCACCCGCAACGTCAACGTCAACGTCTCAATCAAAAGCTGGCAGTCCGTGGGATGGCGGGGCGGTGTGGGCTGTCAGGACACGCCGTAAACCCGTCCATGGGGGCTCGATGGCGCCATCCATGGCGCCAACGGTCCTGTCAGCCCACACCGCCCCACCTCTGACAGTTGGTCGCTGCAGTTGGTGGGTGCCGACCGTTGGTCGGCACGCTTTTGCTGTTGGTAGGTGTCGACCTTGGTCGACACGCTTTTTCCCAAGGGTCAGAAGGGGTTCAGTGCCACGCGCTGAATGCGCGGCCTGGACGGGTAGACTGTGGTTCTTGCTCCCATGAATCCCGGTTGCCCGATGTCCGCCAAATTCCGCTGGTTGCCCCTGTTGTGCCTGGCCCTGGCGGGCTGCAGTCAGTTGGAGAATCCGGGCAATGTGACGGCTGCCGACAAGGCGGCGCGGGCGCCGGCCAGCGATGGCGAGAACATGGTGTCGATCAATGCGGCTGACGCACCGCCACCGCCGGCGCCGCCGCGCAGCCGGGCGGATCGGCCGTGGCCGCAGGCGCAGTTGGAGAATGGCCGCGCCTGGGTCAGCTGCAGTACCGAGTACGCCGGTGAGGCGGGCGATGGCGTCGAGCTGGAGGGCCTGCAGCGCGAGCAGATTGCCCAGGCCCTGGCGCCGTGTGCCGAGCGTGGTCTGATGCGGGTGCGTTACGCCGGCAAGATCAATCCGGGCTTCGCCGAAATGATGTGGCGACTTGCCGTGGTCGCCGATGAACAGAAGATCCACAAGCGCATCCTCGATCTGGACTCCAGCGGCGGCCAGGTGGAATCGGCGATCGTCGCCGGTGACAGCATCGGTGAATCGGGCTGGACCATCTGGGTGCGCGAGGGCTCGATCTGCCACAGCGCGTGCGTGTTCGTGCTGGCCGCCGGTGACAACCGCCTGCTGTCGGGCAAGGTCGGCATCCACCGCATGATGCGCATCAGTTCCAAGGCCACTTCGCGCGCTGAGCTCAACCGCGAGCTGCACGAGGTCTACGACAACGTAAAGGACTACCTGCAGCGCAACGGCGTGGCGGTGGGCGTGGCCGATCTGATGATGACGGTGCCCAACCGCAGCCTGCGCCTGCTGACGCCGGACGAACTACGCCAGTACGGTCTGGATGGCACCAACGCGGTGCAGGACGATCTGGAACGGATCAAGCAGATGCGCGCCTGCGGCGATGACTTCGTGCAGCGCAAGGATGCGTTCCTGATCGCCTTCGACCAGCAGTGCAAGCGCGAAGGCGCCGACATGGAATCGATCAACAGCTGCGGCCAGGCACTGAAGCAGCGCTTCGGTTTCCCGGATGCGGTGTGCCCGGAAGAAAGCCCGCTGTCGGAAATCGATGTGGCAACGTTGCCGCCGGCACCGTCGGAGCCGCCGCCGGTGGCCGAACAGGCGCCAGCAGACACCGGCACGCCTGCCGCGCAGGCCGATGCCGCAGCGGTGGAAGGCAGCGCCCACGCGCGCTGACGAACAGCTCACCGCGCTGGCGTAGACTGCGGTTCTTTCCCGAGAACCGGCGGTGTCCATGAAGCGCGTGCTCCTGCTGCTGTCCCTGCTGCCCCTGACCGCATTGGCGCAGGCACCCGCGCCGGCCACGCCTGCACCGGCACCCGCGCGCCCCGCACCGGCATCGCCGGCGGCTGCGAAACCGGCCACGGCCGGCGCTCCGGCGTTGACTGCCGCGCAGCAGGCGCAGGTGCAGAAGCAGGATGCGGAAATGGGCGCGGCCGCAGTGAAGGCGGCGCAGCTGGTCGATGCCAACCGCGCAGGCGAGTTGTGGGATGGCGCTTCGGCCGTCGCGCGCCGTGCAGTACCGAAGGCCGCCTTCGTCAGCCAGTTGACTGCCGAGCGCACGCGCCTGGGCGCGCTGGCCGGGCGTGGCCAGCCGACCATCACCCGGGTCAAGTACAGCGCCGGTGCCGCGGTGCCGGAGGGGCTGTACATCAACGTCAGCTTCCCGACCCGTTTCGCCAACAGCGCGCAGCCGGTACGCGAGCTCGTCTCGTTCCGTTTCGACGAGGACCAGGTGTGGCGCCTGGCCGGTTACAGCCTGCGTGCGTCGGCACCCTGAGGAGATGATCGATGGCAACTGAACTGACGATGCTGGCCTGGTCGGTGCTGCTGGGCTTTGTCTACATCTTCGCTACCTCCACCGTGGTCACCCGCGAGCGCGGGATGAAGTGGAATGCCTCGGCGCGTGATGGCGAAGCCAGGCCACTCAGCCCGCTGGCCGGGCGCCTGCAGCGTGCGCAGGCCAACTTCCTGGAGACGTTCCCGTTCTTCGCTGCCGCCGCCATCGCAGTGGTCGTGGCCGGGCGCGGCAACGACACCACGGCGCTGGCGGCGCAGGCCTACTTCTGGGCGCGCGTGGTCTACCTGCCGCTGTATGCCGCGGGCGTGCCCTACGTGCGCAGCCTGGTCTGGGCAGTGTCGCTGCTGTCGATCCTGGCGCTGGTGTTCGCGTTGTTGTGATCCCGGCCTGATCCAGATCAAGGCCGGTCAGGTGCGCGGCGCTATGCTGGCGCGGACTGAATCAACGGCAGGAGGCGCGCATGCGCAGGATGGACGTGGTGGTGGTCGGCGCCGGACCGGCGGGGCTGTGTTTCGCGCGTGCGCTGGCCGGTAGCGGCCTGCAGGTCGGGCTGGTCGAAGTTCAACCGCGCCAGGCCCTTGCCGAGGCCGCCTTCGATGGCCGTGAGATCGCGCTGACCCATGCCTCGCGGCAGAGCATGGAGCAGCTGGGGCTGTGGCAGCGCCTGCCGCAGGCCGAAGTCGCTGAACTGCGCGATGCCAAGGTGATGAATGGCGGTTCGCCGTTCGCGCTGACCTTCGCCAGCAGCCAGGTGGACGGTCAGCCGCTGGGTTGGCTGGTGCCCAACCATCTGATCCGCCGCGCTGCATGGGATGCCGTGCAGGGGCAGGACGGCCTGGAGCTGTTCGACGGGCGCAAGGTGCTGGGCGTGCAGGCCGATGCGCAGGGCCACGTGGTCAAACTCGATGACGGCAGCCAACTTCATGCGCGCCTGCTGGTCGCCGCTGACAGCCGCTTCTCCGCAACCCGCCGCATGCTCGGCATCGGCGCGCAGATGCGCGACTTCGGCAAGTCGATGCTGGTGTGCCGCATGCAGGTTGAGCGTGATCATCACCACACTGCCTGGGAATGGTTCGGCTACGGCCGCACGATGGCGTTGCTGCCGCTCAACGAGGGTCAGGCATCGGCGGTGATCACGCTGCCACCGCGGCAGATTGAAGAACTGCTGGCGATGGATGAGGTGGCCTTCGGTGAGGCCATCGGTGCCTGCTTCGAACACCGCCTGGGCCGGATGCAGCCGGTGGCCACGCCGCAGGCGTATCCGCTGGTTGGGGTGTACGCGCATCGCTTCATCGGCGAGCGTTCGGCGCTGATCGGCGATGCCGCGGTGGGAATGCATCCGGTCACCGCACATGGCTTCAATCTGGGCCTGGCCAGTGCGCAGCGGCTGGCGCAGGGCATCGTCGAACAGCAGCGCCGTGGTGCCGACATTGCCGCTGCCGGCATGCTGGCCAGCTACCAGCGTGGTCACCGGCTGGCGTCGCGGCCGCTGTACGAGGCCACCAATGCCATCGCCAGCCTGTATACCGACGATCGCCGCCCGGCGCGGCTGCTGCGCGCGGCGGGCCTGCGTCTGGCACAAGGCGTGGCACCGTTCAGGCAGCTGATCGCCTCGCACCTGACCCAGCGCGTGGCCTGAACCGGTTCAGATCAGCCCGTTCAGATCAGCCGGCGGCCAGCACCCGGATCTGGCTGTCGGCGAACTCGACCACCTGGCCTGCGCGGATCTTGCAGGCCTTGCGCAGTTCGACTTCGCCGTCGACCCGCACCTGGCCGTCACCGATGACCATCTTGGCCTCGCCGCCACTGGTGACCAGGTCGGCCAGCTTGAGCAGCTGCTTGAGTTCGACGTAGTCACCGTCGAGGTCGAATTCGAGAATCTGCATGGAGCGGGGTTCCTGGGGAAGGGCGCAGCCAGCGGCCGGGCCGGTGAAGAGGGCGCGTATTGTGCGCCAGCTTGGGGCATGACGGTACGCGCACGGCAAGCTGTACGCCTTGTTCAGGATCAATGCGGTATGATTCCGCTCTGAGCGAGTGAAATCTCCTCCAACCGAGCAGCGCCAGGGCACGCGATAAGAAGGGCGCCCAAAGCGCGGACCATCACCTTTTTTATCGCACTGCCAGGAAGACGGCAGTGTCTTCGGAGTTCCCCATGTCCCAAGATTCCCAAGCGCCGCTGCAGTTCGCGCAGCTCGGCCTGTCCGAGCCCGTGATGCAGGCGGTCACCGCCATCGGCTACGAAACCCCGTCGCCGATCCAGGCCGCCACCATCCCGGCGATGCTGGAAGGCCGCGACGTGCTGGGCCAGGCCCAGACCGGCACCGGCAAGACCGCAGCGTTCGCGCTGCCGGTTCTGTCCAACATCGATCTGCAGCAGATCAAGCCGCAGGCCCTGATCCTGGCGCCGACCCGCGAACTGGCCATCCAGGTTGCCGAGGCGTTCCAGTCCTATTCGTCGAAGATCCCGGGCTTCCGCGTGCTGCCGGTGTACGGCGGCCAGCCGTACGGCCAGCAGCTGTCGGCCCTGCGCCGCGGCGTGCACATCGTGGTCGGTACCCCCGGCCGCGTGATCGACCACCTGGACCGCAGCACCCTGGACCTGTCAGAGCTGAAGACGCTGGTGCTGGACGAAGCCGATGAAATGCTGCGCATGGGCTTCATCGACGACGTCGAAGCCGTGCTGAAGAAGCTGCCGGAGCAGCGCCAGGTGGCCCTGTTCTCGGCCACCATGCCGCCGCAGATCCGCCGCATCGCGCAGACCTACCTGCAGGACCCGGTGGAAGTGACCATCGCGGCCAAGACCACCACCTCGGCCAACATCCGCCAGCGTTACTGGTGGGTGAGCGGCATGCACAAGCTGGACGCGCTGACCCGCATCCTGGAAGTCGAGCCGTTCGACGCGATGATCATCTTCGCGCGCACCAAGGCCGGCACCGAAGAACTGGCCAGCAAGCTGCAGGCCCGTGGCCTGGCCGCTGCCGCCATCAACGGTGACATGCAGCAGGCCCAGCGTGAGCGCACCATCGCCATGCTGAAGGAAGGCAAGCTGGACATCCTGGTCGCCACCGACGTGGCTGCCCGCGGCCTGGACGTGGAGCGCATCAGCCACGTGCTGAACTACGACATCCCGTACGACACCGAAAGCTACGTGCACCGCATCGGCCGTACCGGTCGTGCCGGCCGCAGCGGCGAGGCGATCCTGTTCGCCACCCCGCGCGAGAAGGGCATGCTGCGCCAGATCGAGCGCGCCACCCGCCAGCCGATCGAAGAGATGCAGCTGCCGAGCGTTGAAGCGGTCAACGACACCCGCATCAACAAGTTCACCTCGCGCATCAGCGAAACCCTCGGCGCCGGTGGCCTGGACTTCTACCGCCAGCTGCTGGAGCGTTTCGAGAACGAGCAGAACGTGCCGGCCATTGAAGTGGCTGCCGCGCTGGCCAAGATGCTGCAGGGTGACACCCCGTTCCTGCTGCAGCCGCCGGTACGTGCCCCGCGTGAAGAGCGCGCACCGCGCGAACGCTTCGACCGTGGTGACCGCCCGGAACGTGGCGATCGCTTCGACCGCAACGAGCGTGGTCCGCGCTTCGAGCGTGGCCCGCGCCGCGACGACGCCGAAGGTGGCTTCGAGCAGCGTCCGCGCCGTGAGGTTCCGCCACGTGGTGCGCCGGAGCAGGGCATGGAGACCTACCGCATTTCGGTCGGCCACCAGCACGGCGTGAAGCCGGCCAACATCGTTGGCGCCATTGCCAACGAAGCTGGCCTGGAAAGCCGCTTCATCGGCCGCATCGACATCCACGACGACTTCTCGCTGCTGGACCTGCCGGCACAGATGCCGCCGGACGTGCTGTCGCACCTGCAGAAGGTGTGGGTGTCCGGCCAGCAGCTGCAGATGCGTGCGCTGGCTCCGGGTGAAGACACCAACCCGGCCCCGCGTCCGTTCAAGCCGCGCTTCGACAAGCGTGGTCCGGGCGGCCCGGGTGGCCCGCGTCGCGGTGGCCCGGGCGGTCCGGGTGGCCACGGTGGCGACCGCGGCGGTGACCGCGACAGCCGCCCGCCGCGTCGTGACGGCTTCAAGCCGCGCGGCCCGCGCAGCTTCTAAGCCGCACCTGCGGTCCTGAACAACGCCAGCCTCCGGGTTGGCGTTGTCCGTTATGGGCCTGGAAAAGGGGACGGAGGGGATTAAGTCGTTTATGCCCGGCAGTGCGCTTATGCCGAAAACGACTTAATCCCCTCCGTCCCCTTTTCGCATGGCAAACACATTGCCGGTCATAGGCTGGGTCGGTTCCAAGGGAGGTTGTCACCGCAGCACATTCGGGGGGATCCGGGATGGGTAGAAGTGGCACGGACCAGCAGAGCCGGCGGGTGCCGATGACCCGTGGCCTGGGATTGCGCTTTGCGTTGTTGACGGGCATGGCGATCGGGTTGGTCGCGCTGTCCGCGTTGATCCAGGAACTGCAGGCGGCCTCGACGGCCTGGATTGCCGGCCAGGGCTACTGGTCGCGGGGGCAGCAGGATGCGACCGCTGCGCTGAGCCGCTACCTGGCGCGTGGCGATGCGCAGGACCTGGATGACGCGCGCCAGGCCCTGCGGATTCCGTTGGGGGATCTGCAGGCCCGGCTGGCGCTGGAACAGGCGGTACCGGACGAGGAGAAGGCCCGGCAGGGTTTCCTGCAGGGCGGCAACGCGCGCGCCGATATTCCACGCCTGGTGTTCTCGTTCCGCTACGCCCGTGACCTGGGAGCATTCCGCGAAGCCACTGCACTGTGGCGGCAGACCGATGGTGATCTGGAGGCTGTGCAGGCCCTGGTCGCCGAGCTGCAACGGAGGCATGCGGCAGGTGAACTGCCCGTGGCCGACCGCAATCGCTACCTGCAGCAGCTGCGGGATCTCGACCGCCGCCTGCAGGTGCAGGCCCAGGCGTTCTCGCAGGCGCTGCTGAGGATGGCCACCATGGTCCGGATCGCCACGCTGATGGTTGGCGGCCTGTCGGTGCTGGTGATCAGCCTGATGGCAGTGGCGCTGGCGCGTCGCGTCGGCAAGGATCTGACCGAGCACGAGAGCCGCTTCCGCGCGGCCTTCTACCAGGCCAATGTCGGCATGCTGAAGCTCGACACCGATGGCCGCGTGGTCGAGGCCAACCAGGCGATGGCGGATATCCTCGACTACCGGCGCGATGTGCTGCTGCAGATGCTGCTGGGTGACCTGCTGATGGAGGGGGAACTGGTCCTCGACGGTGTCGGCCGCATCGACTGGGACCGGCAGCTGCGGCCGAGCGAGCTGCGTTTCCGGCGGCGCGATGGTAGCCTCGTCTGGGGACGCTGGAGCGGTACCGCGGTTCGCAGCTCGGGCGGTGGATTGTCGGTGTTCGCGATCATCGAGGATGTCAGCCAGAACCATGCACTGGCGCGCGAGATCGAGCATCACGCCAGCCACGATCCGCTGACCGGCCTGATCAACCGCCGCGAGATCGAACGCCTGCTGGAACGCGCGCTGCTGCAGGTCCGGACGGACGGTGGTACGCATGCGCTGTGCTACATCAACCTGGACCACTTCAAGCTGGTCAACGACAGCTTCGGTCATGCCGCCGGCGACCAGATGCTGCGCGGTTTCGCCGACTATCTGGTGGCGGCGGTGCGTGATGGCGATTGGGTCGGCCGCCTGGGGGCCGATGAGTTCGCGGTGTTTCTCGCCCACGCCGGCCAGGATGAAGCCAAGCGGGTACTGCAGCGGGTGATCCGCAACCTGGGCCAGGCCACGTTCCCGATCAGCGAGGGCAGCCCGCAGTTGAGCTGCAGCATCGGCGTGGTCGAGGTCAGTGCCGAGGCGCCGGACGCGAACTGGTTGATGAGCGCCGCCGACAGCGCCTGCTATGCGGCCAAGCAGGCCGGTCGCAACCGTGTGCACTGCTTCAACGAGAACCGCATGGCGCTGGAGGAGCGGCGGCAGGAGGCCGAGCGTCTGCAGGGTGTCAGCCTGGCCATGGCGGAGAATCGCATGCTGCTGTACGCGCAGCGCATCGCCCGCGTGGGCGATCCGTCCTACCTGCATTACGAGGTGCTGGTGCGCATGCGTGGTACCGATGGCAGCCTGCATCTGCCCGGTTGTTGGGGGACTTAGAGATTGAGAACGGGGAAAAAACGGGATGAAACGGGATGAAATGGGACGAAAGCCCCGCGCGGCAAGCGTTTCACCCGTCGAGTGACATCTATTGATAGATAGAGCTCGGTTTGCGAAACGAGCCCCATCTGACCCGATTGGACATCAGAAATGCAAAACGGCCGCCATCGCTGGCGGCCGTTTGATTTGTGTTTAAAGGGGCTTCAACGGGCTGGCGGTCCATCGGGCGGATCGCAGATGTTCTGCAGGCAATCCTCCAGGCCCTTGAGCCTGACCAGCACCTGATCGAGCTGCTCCTGGCTCAGATACTTGAGGGAAGGAACGCCGAGGCGGAACAGATCCCGTTCCACTTCCCGCTGCCAACCATAGCGGGCGGCGAGATCCTGGATCTCATAGCGCGCGCGAGCGCGACGCAGATGCACTGGCATTGCCAGCACGGGGTCCGAAAGCCTTGTCTCCCAATGATTCCGAGGGATCGCGTCCCGCAGAATCGCCCTCAATCTACCTACCAGTTGCCGCTGTTCCTGCATCCTTTGCCCCTGTAACGATCATCCCGACTGTCTGCCGGGCAAACGGCCTTACGTCCGCTTCCGGCAGTCCCTTTTCCAGCAGCTGAGCCAGCAGAACAAGCGCCTCGCCATACTGGGCCGGGGCCAGTACAGCATCCGCGTCATCAAGCGCCTCCTGGAGCAGTTGCGCGGCGATCTTCACAGACGACTGGCTCACTACCTGAGACTGCCGCAAGTCATTGTTTTGACGCGGAATCGTGCCGGAATCCAGGCGTTCATCGCCCAAGCCTGTCAGGAGCCAATTGGCGTTCCAGCCGCCCCGGACAAGCGCGCCCAGCCCATCCGCCCCGATCTCTCTGACGCCCCGCTCCCATCGGCTGTACGTGGTCTTTGACACCCCCAGTGCACATGCCATATCCGCCTGGGTCATCTGCGCCCGAACGGAAACGAGTCGCGCGCCAATTTGCGCCCATTCGGACTTCGCACTTTCGTCGGGTGAAGCGCGAAAGGCTTCGGACGTGTCATTCATAGTTTCGCACTTCCCGTAAGTGTCTGTTTGTAAAGCTAAAAATCATTACGTTTTCCGGATGGGCGCAAAAAGGGAAGTGCGAAGTCCGATTGGACGTTGACACGCGTCCGTTTGGACGTATGATCTGCGCCGTAGACATCACTCAACGGACAGATACGAAGTGTCAGCAACGACTACCCCGAGAAAAGCCAGTCCCGCCAAGGACTGGCATCCCGCCGATGTCGTAGCGGCGCTGCATCGCAAGGAAATCTCCCTGCGGCAGCTCGCACTACTGAACGGCTACACCAACGCTAACAGCCTTAATACAGCACTCCGCCGGCCGTACCCGCAGGCGGAGGCGCTGATCGCCGAGGCCCTTGGAAAGAAGCCCCAGGCCATCTGGCCCACCCGATACGACGCCGACGGTAAACCGAACCGTGGCTCAGGAGGCCGCAAACCGCTGCTGCCCCCCGATGCAAAGCCTAGCAGCCTGCGGACAGGCCGCAATCCACAAATTGGCGCCCCGCAATGAACAGCGCCTCTATCTACCGCTTCCCCCCGGCGCACAGGCGCCCCCACCGAGCAGGAGACGCAAGGATGAATCGTCAGCCCAGCCAGCCCTATGACTTCTTCTTGACCCCACGCCCCTCGGCGCCGGTCAACGGCACCATGGATTACCGCAAATCCGTCAGCATGCTGGTCGGCCAGATGCTGGAGGCCGCGCACGCTGCTGGCCTGGACCGGCACGAAGTGGCCGCACGCGCCAGTCGCCTGACTGGCCAGAACGTATCCAAGGCGATGCTCGACGGCTACACCGCGCCCAGCCGCGAGACGTTCAACATTCCGCTATGGGTTGCGCCCGTGCTGGAAGTGATCTGCGGCGGGACGCTGCTCGCTGAGTGGCAGGCCCAGGTTATCGGTGGCCAGCTGCTGCTGGGCGCCGAAACCTTGGACGTTGAAATCGGCCGCGCCCACCGTGAGCGTGTCGTCGCAAGCCAGCGCCTGCGCCAGCTGCACCGCCTGAGCGTGAGGGCATCCTAATGGCGGACGGCAACATGTCCCCCCGTTCGATGCTGGACCTGGCCACCTTGGCCAGCAGCCTGGGCAAGACCAAGCGAGCCGTCGAGATCCGCGCAAAGCGCGAAGGCTGGGCGTTTGAGGAAAAGGCCACTCGCGGTGGTCGTCGCCGACTGTATGCCGTTGATGCGCTACCGCCAGACGTACAGGCCGCAGCAGTCATTGCCGGCCAGGTCAGCGAGACGCCGCAGCGGGCCGTGGCGGTTCGCCAGGCCAGCGTCGATTCCATCGCGTCCGCATGGAAGCGCTACGAGGCTGTCCCGCAGCACTTGAAGGACGAGGCTGCACGCCGCCTGCGCGCCCTGCAGGCCGTTGAGGCGCTGCAGGCTGCCGGCCATCCGCTGATGGCAGCGCGTCAGATCGTCGCCAGCCAGATGCAGCGCGACCAGGTCGGCGGCGTGAGTGTGGCCAGCCTGGGCCGCTGGGCCGCGCTGGTGGCCAAAGCCGAGAAGCAGCACCGCCTGGCGCTGTTGGTGCCGGCATACGCTGCGACCAAGGCCAAGGCCGAGATTCACGCCGAGGCCTGGGATCTGTTCAAGGCCGACTATCTGCGGGTAGAGGCTCCGAGTGCGCAAAGCTGCTATGACCGGCTGCAGCGCATCGCCGCCACCAAGGATTGGCCCGCACTTCCGTGCGCCAAGACGTTCACCCGCCGTGTTGAGGCAGAACTGCCGCGCGCCGTCCTGGTGATGGCCCGCGAAGGCCAGGAGCGATTCAATCAGACGTTCCCGGCCCAGGAGCGCGACCGCAGCGTGTTCCACGCCCTGGAGGCAGTGAACAGCGACGGCCACAAGTTCGACGTGTTCGCACGTTGGCCGGACGGCACGGTTGCACGCCCGATCATGGTGGGCGTCCAGGATCTCTACAGCGGCAAGCTGCTGGGCTACCGCATAGCCGAAACCGAGTCGTCGGACCTTGCGCGCTTCGCGTTCCGTGACGTGATCGAGCGCTATGGCATTCCCGGCAAGGTCTGGCTGGACAACGGTCGCGGCTTCGCGTCCAAGATGCTGACCGGCGGCACCGCGAATCGCTTCCGATTCAAGGTGAAAGAGGACGATCCGACCGGCCTCCTGACCGCAATGGGCTGCGAGATCCACTGGGCGACGCCGTATCACGGCCAGGCCAAGCCCATCGAGCGCGCCTGGCGTGACCTGTGCGACCGGGTTGCCAAGCACCCGGCATTCGCTGGTGCCTATACGGGTAACAAGCCCGACGCAAAGCCCGAGAACTACGGCAGCAAGGCCATTCCGCTGGATGAGTTCGTGCGTGTCCTGAATGAGGAAATCGCGGCCCACAACGCTCGCGAGGGCCGGCGCACTCGCACCGCTGCAGGCCGGAGCTTTGATTCCGCGTTTGAGTCCAGCTATGCGCAGTCCACGATCCGCAAGGCATCGCCTGAGCAGTTGCGGGAAATGCTCCTGTCCACGGACGTGGTCACCTGTGACCGCCGTGATAGCAGCGTTCGCCTGTCCGGCAATCGGTACTGGAGTGACGCCATCGCCCCGTTTGCAGGTCAGAAGGTGATGCTTCGCTTTGATCCCGAGCATCTGCACCAGGCTGTGCATGCGTACACCTTGGCCAACGTCTACATCGGCCAGCTGGACTGCATCGCCGCCGTTGGCTTCGCCGATACGGGCGCCGCCCGCGAACACGCCAGGGCAAAGAAGCAGTACCGCCAGGCAACACGTAAGCAGCTGGACGCGGAACGCCGGATGGAAGCGGCCAGCGTGGCCAACCAGCTGCCGTCGCCGATGCCCGAATCGCTGCCGCCTGCAGGCGTGATCGCGCCACTGTTCGGTCGTCGGCAGCCGCCGCGCGTACAGGAAGCCGAGCCCGCCGAACGGCTGCGCACCGGCACCGACGACAACGAAAGCGCGTTCGTGTCGCTGATGGATCGCATGCAGGCCCAGCAGCGCCGGAACAGCCTGTGGACCACGCCCGACGGGGAGGCCTGATGCAAAGCAACCCCGCCACCGGCTACCAGCGTCGGCAGGCCTACCTCCAGCGCATTCGCAATGAAGGTTCGCACCCACTTCGCCACCAGGCACAAGCCCGTTTCAGATCCGGCGTAGACACCCGGACCAACCCGAAAGCGACAGCAGCAGGCGGTGGCATCGCCCGCCGCAGATCGAAGCTCGCCGCCCTCAAACGTCCGCCCCTTCCACCCGTTGCCCCGTTGCACCCGCACCAATCCAAGGAACCCAACACGATGAATCTGGCCGTCACCCCGATCACCCCCGAAGAACTGTCACCGGAGCAGCTCGCCGATCTGCGCGACCGTCTGCGTATCACCCTGGAAGAAGACAAGAACCTGAGCCAGGCCCGCTTGGCAAAGGAATCGGACATCAGCAGCGCCACGCTGTCGCAGTTCTTGGGCGGCACCTACGCGGGCAACCAGCAGAACGTGGCTCGCAAGCTGGCCGGTTGGCTCAATGTCCGCGATGAGCGCATCAGCAACGGCAAGCTGCCCGAAGGCCCCGAGTTCGTCACCACGCCGACCAGCGAGAAGCTGCGCGCCGTGCTGCAGTACGCCCACATGGCTGGCGACATCGCAGTGATCGCTGGCGGTGCAGGTCTGGGCAAGACCGTCACGAATAAGCGCTATGCAGCCGTGAGCCCGAACGTCTGGCACGTCGAGTTGACCCCGGCAACAGGTGGCGTCCTTACCTGCCTGCAGGAAATTGCCGCAGTCATGGGCCTGCGCGACCTGGTCAACTCCGCCGCCTACATCCAGCGGGCCATTTTCCAGAAGGTGCGCAACACCAGCGGCCTGCTGATCTTGGATGAAGCACAGCATCTGACCGTGCAGGCGCTGGACATGGTCCGCGCCATCAACGATCAGACCAGCATCGGCCTTGTGCTGTGTGGCAATGATCGTGTCATCACGCAGATGACGGGCGGCAATCGCGCCCCGTTCCTTGATCGCCTGTATAGCCGGGTGGGCAAGCGACTGGTCATTCACAAGGTGGTCAAGGGTGACGCCGACGCGATCATTGACGCCTGGAACATCGCCGACGCTGGTTGCCGCGATCAGATCCGGCAGATCGCCGACCTTCCGGGCGCACTCCGCGTCCTGAACAAGGTGCTGCGCCTTGCCTCGATCTACTCCCAGGCCAAGAACGAGCGGATCTGCTGCGAGTCCATCCGCTACGCGGCCAAAGAACTGGGCGTGCTGGTGTGACCACGTCCATCTCCCATCTCACGGCCGACCTGGTGTCGGCTGTGGGCGGCATCGCCAGGCTGGCATCACCGGATGCACTGCCGGCGCGCTGCCTGATTGTCCAGCGCTGCTATGCGCTGGCCACCCCATTCGATTCGCTGACCATCGGCCAGTTGCTGCAGTGGAGCAATGAAGCCATCGCAAGCGCCGCTCAAACGGCACCAATCGACAACCAGGAGCGTCTCCCGTGACCACCACCGACAAGAACCGCACCGCCATCCAGCACCAGCTGACCGCCGCGCTGGAGGCCATCAATGCCCTGGCCGACAAGGGACTCACGGCTCGTTCCGTCTCGATCACTGGCGCTCGGCCCGTGATCGTGATCGACCGCCCGCGTGGCGATTCGCTGGTGGGCGCCCAGCACATCCGCGAGCGCAAGGGCCAGCTGGTGACCCGCACGAAGATGGCGACCCCATTCCACGGTTGCCAGGTGGAATGGGACGTGTGCCAGTCCACGCCCACCAGTGGGCTGCACTGAGCAATACGCCATGAAGAAGCATGTTCCGTTCCCCAAGTCGCTGCAGCAGCTGCTGCAGCGAATCCTGGAGGCAATCGACCAGGCAGGTGGCTGCATGACGCGCGTCCAGCTGGCCACCACCCTGCACGATGCGCGCCCGCTGGACATCGACGACACCCTGGAGGAGCTGATCGACCGCAACCAGGTCGAACGCCAAGGCAATGATCCGCAGATGCTCTGGCTGGTCCGTGGCTCCACGGGCACCGAGTTTGCTGCCGTGCCGGAGCCCACGCTGGCCGGTTGCGAGCGGTCACTGCACAACGCCCGAGCGCTCGCCGTGGATCGACGCCTGGAAGCCATTGCCCAGGATGTTCTGGACACGGCACTGGATGCCCGCGCTGCCGGCCTGCCAGCGCCCTTGGTGCGACTGCTGATGCAGTGCGATGGCGCCCTCAGCGAAGCCCGTAACCACCTCACCCCGTGATGAACAAGGAAATCCCACCCATGCAAGCTAACGCGATTCCCGAAGGCTACCGACAAGACGCCAAAGGGCACCTGGTCCCAGAACAGCACATCAAGGAGATCGACAAGCTGCGCGATGAGCTGGTGCAGGAGCTCGCTGAACGCGCCCAGGATCTGCACAAGCGCATGGCAGACTTCAAGCGCCATGCCTTCAACAGCATCGCCGCGTTCGTGTCCCTGAGCGCAGAGCAGTACCGCGTCCACATCGGCGGCAAGAAGGGCAACGTCACGCTGGTGGCCTACGATGGCCGATACAAGGTGATCCGCCAGTTCCAGGAGACGATCAAGTTTGACGAACGTCTGCTCGCTGCCAAGGCACTCATCGACCAGTGCCTGGCAGAGTGGACCGAAGGTGCACGCACCGAGATCCGCACCATCATCAACGATGCGTTCCGGGTCGATCAGCAGGGCAACATCCGCACCGGACAGGTGCTGCAGCTGCGACGTCTGGAGATTGACGATCCGCGCTGGCAGGAAGCCATGCGCGCCATCGGCGAAGCCGTCCAGGTCATGGGCAGCAAGTCCTACGTCCGCGTGTACCAGCGGGACAAGGATGGCGCCTATCAGCCCATCACCCTGGACCTGTCGGCGGTGGCACTGTGACCGCGCGCGTTCCTGCCGACCTCGCCGAGCTGGCACTGGCCGTGGCCGATGCGACCGTGCGCGCCGACATCGAGCTGTTTGCCCGCCAGCAGGACATCGAAGGCTTGATGTTCTATGACTTGAGCTGTGCCGATGACCCGCGTTCGCCGGAAGCCATGGGCTACATCCAGCGGGCAGCCGCCTACATCGAGGCACGCGGCGACGTGTTTCCCTGGCGCCTGGTGCGGCACATCAGCGCCCCGACCCTCGTTTGCTTCCGCGATAAGGAGCCTCGCGATGTCGGCGCATAAGAAATCACCACTGAGCACAGAACAGTGGGCGCAAGTCGAGAAGGCACTTGCGACGCCCTACGGCGGTGACGTGGAGCTGATCGCTGATGAACACCGGCTGGTGATCCAGGTACGGCAGATCAAGACGCTGCGATACGCGGTTGTCGTGTTCGTTGATGGGAAGATAAAGCAGGAGTACATGCAGGAAAGCAGCCCCATCGGCGCCAAGTTCTACCGCCCCTCTAGAATCTGCATCTATAGCAGGGCTCAGCAAGCGCGGATGGTCAAGAGCCTGGGCAAGCGTCGCACTGCCACTATGGTCAAGCAGGGAACGGGAACAATCTACGATCCAGGCTGGCCTTCGGCAGCTGCCCTGCGCCGTCACCTCAGCCGCACCTGCACAAGCATCGAGCTGATCCGCGCTGGATGGTCCGCACGGGTGCCGGAGGGTCACCTATGAAGCCTGCAACCGACCCGCTGCGCCGCGCACAGATCGCCAAGATCAAGGTTGCGCAGAAGGAGCTCGGCATGGATGAGGCGGGCTATCGCGCGCTCTTGCAGCGCGTGACAGGCAAGCAGTCATCCACGCAGATGTCGCCGAGCGAGCGCGATGCGGTGCTGGCTGAGCTGACCCGCCTTGGCTGGAAGGCCAAGCCGGGCAAGCCTCACCCGGACCGCCCGAAAAACACGGACCAGGTGCCGATGCTGCGAAAGGTGGAGGCGCTGCTGGCCAGCGCCAAACGTCCCTGGAGCTACGCGCACGCAATGTCAGTGCGCATGTTTCAGGTGGACCGCCTGGAGTTTCTCAAGCATGACCAACTGCACAGCCTGATTGCTGCGCTACAGATCGACTGCAACCGGAGGGAAGGATGAGCAACACCGTAAGCGACGCCGAGCGGGAACAGGAGCGGGAGAAGGCCACCGGCGAAGCCCTGCGCGTAACCTTCGAGCGTATCAAGGCGCTCCCGCCGACGCAGGTGATTCAGTATCTGACCAGCGTTGCGCTGGTCGGAATCGAACTGCTGCGCGCCAATGGACGAGAGGATGCGTATGTAAGGGAGTTTCTGGAGGGAGCCCTGGCCGCCCTGGATGCCCCGCCCATCTTCACGTTGAAGGATCTGCGGACGCACCAATGAGAGCCACATGTCCCGATTGTGGCTGCCAGGGCCACATCAATGCGTTTCTCCTGGAGGAGGAAGGCAAGCGCCTGGCGGTTACCGTGGCGGCAATGCCGCCCGAGCTTGGCCGAGCGGTGCTGGCCTATCTGGGCCTGTTCAAACCGGCCAAACAGGGCCTGCGAATGGGGCGCGCGGTGAAGCTCGCCCAGGAAGTGGCCGACCTGGTCGCCTCTGGCACGGTCTGCAAGGACGAACGCGGCGGCATCCGCCGCCCGGCGCAGGTTCGTCACTGGGTGGCAGGCATCGATCAAATGCTGGTGGCACGACCGAACCTGACCCTCCCGCTGGAGTCGCACGGCTACCTGCGTGCGGTCGTGTTCGGCTTGGCCGACCAGGCCGATGCAGCCGCTGAGCGTGAACGAGAAGAACACGCCCGCGCAGGCCGGCACCTGGGCACCACGGCACGCGTCAATCCTGGTGCTGGCGAATCCAGGCTGGATCAGCGCTTGGCCTGGATCAGCCAGATGGTATCGCTGGGCCAGATGTCCGACGACGATGCCGAGCGCGAGCGCGCAGAGGCGCGCGAGAAGTACGGAGAACACTGATGATCGAGCAACGCGATTGGGTCGGAACACCGGACGCCGATGCAGCCGCCGAGCTGATCGCGGCCGCACCGCTGGATCTGACCGAAAAGCAATGGGAGGGCACCCTGGTCGCGTTGGTCGCGGTCATGGAAGCTGCGTTCCGTCGCGCCGGTCTGGATGAAGAACAGGCCACCAGGCTGGCCCTTGCCGGCATGCTGGCGCAAGCCGAGTATGCTGGCGGCCGTCAGATTTACATCCCGCAGGGGATGCGCCTTCGTAATGCCCTGCGGGACGCCGAAATCTACCGCAAGGCCAAGCGCGGTAACATTGCGCAGCTGGTGACCGAGTATGGCCTTACAGAGGTTCGGGTCTACGAGATCATTCGTCAGCAACGCCAGCTGCACCTTGCCAGAGTGCAGCGGAATTTTGACTTCTAAGGAGCGGCAGCGTGATTAAGTGGATGGGTGCGGCGGCATTGGGCCTTGTCTTGGCTTCCGGCACGGCGTGTGGCAGCAAGGACAAGGCGCTGGTAGCTGAAGCTCAGGACGCGGTGAAGCAGCTACTGAAAGATCCAGGATCTGCGGAGTTTCGCAAAGTCTCTGTTGTTCAGCTGCGCACGCCGGCCGGCCCAGCTCCCATCGTCTGCGGTGAATTCAATGCAAAGAATGGATTCGGCGGGTTTGCTGGATTCGAGCCCTTCGCCTGGCACCCGGACGGAACGCTGCTGACGAAGGCTGCGTTCCCCGGTACAGATGAGGTTACGCTTGACGGCGCAATTCAAGAGCTTTGTACGGGCAACCTGGTCAAGTAGCAGTTTCCCGGCTCTCACCCCTGACAAACGCCCCGCCTTGCGGGGCGTTTTCATTGAAGCACTTTAGTCCCTGTCCACTTTCGCGCGCGCGGAAGCTGTGTGCACCGGGGGACGGTCAACGTGCGCAGCACGGACGCACCCCGCTTACCCAAACAGCGGAGTGCACATGGAACCCAACAATCGCCGTACCCGAGCCATCGCCTACCTCGGCTCGCTCTTCGACCGCATCGGCTACATCTGGCTGTGGCTGGCGCTGAGCCTGTTCCTGCTGGCCAGCGTGGCCATCCTCAATCCCATCCTGGTGGCCTCCTACGCCTGGGCAGCGGCCAAGCTGACGATGGCAGCAGTAATCGGTCACGGCGTTGACCTCACCCTGTTCCGTGGCGCCGATCCCAGGTATCTCGATGGCATCGAGAAATCCATGGCGCAAACGCGGAGAGCGACGCTGATCGCCGCGACCATGATCGCGGCAGGGTTGATCGGATGACCCGGCACGGCCGCCCCGATCCTGGCCTGCGCCTGGCCATCGCGGTCTGCCTGGTGCTTGTGGCCCTCGCAACGTGGGCCATCTGCGGCAAGGCAGAAGCTGCACCCGCCCGCGCAATCGTCAAGGTTGCCCCCGCATCCGCCTTGTATCGGCATCGCGTGGAACAGGCAGCGTCCCGCGCATGGGGCGTCAATGCGAGCTCCGCGCGCCTGGCCGCACAGCTGCACCAGGAGTCCGCGTTTCGGGCTGATGCGCGCTCACCTGTGGGTGCCCAGGGAATCGCCCAGTTCATGCCGTCCACGGCGCGCTGGATCGCCACGATCTATCCGACCGACCTGGCTGGATTCGATCCTTGGAACCCGCAGCAGGCCATCCTGGCTGCCGCCCTGTATGACCGTTGGCTATTCGACCGGGTCGCCGAGTACAGCCAGGGGCGTATGAGCAGCTGCAGCCGGTGGGCCTTTACTTTCCGCGCCTACAACGGCGGTGAAAAGGCGCTCAACCGCGAGCGGGCGCTGGCGTACACCAGCGGTGCGGATGCAAACGACTGGCGGGCTGTCGAGCCGTTCCGCGCCCGAGCAGAGTGGGCGCACAGAGAGAACACCGGCTATCCGAAACGCATCCTGCTGACACTGGAGCCGGCATATCTCGCAGCCGGTTGGACGGGGGTGGCCACATGCCCCTGATCGCAGACCCGACCCGCCCCTATCGCTTCCTCTCGTTGCTGTTGGTGCTGTGCCTGACCGTTGCCGCGTTGCTCGGCATCGGGTTTGCGACGGGGCATCGCTGGGCAGCCGGATCAGCGGCCATCGAGCAGCGCGAGGGCCTGGAGCTGCAGCTGCGCCAACTGCAGCAGTCGGCCAAGACGCTGCAGACCCAATCGGCCCAGGCAACCGCCAATTACTACCGCGCAACCCAGCGCCTCAACCACATTGCCGAGCTCCAGGAGCTGGACCGTGAGAACCAACGTCAATTCAACCTGCAGCAGCAAGAGGCGCTCGCTTCGCTCCTGCGTAATCGCCCTGATCTGCGCACTGGTCGCGCCGGGGCTGATGTCCTGCAGCACTGGAACCGCAGTAACGCAGGCGCCGCTCCCCCAGCCGCCCGCCCCGCCGATGCCGGCAGCGCTCAAGGCCGAGTGCCCGGAGCTGCCAGCAGCCAAGGACGATCTCTGGGAAACCCTGCTGGGGAATCACGACCAAGTCGCGGCGCTGTACCACGACTGCCGCAACCAGCAGCGAAGGCTGACGCAGGCAGTGTCGGACTGGGAGGCGACCGCCTGGGGCTGGTACTGCACAGCGGTCACCCAGCTGCAGTTGCCCGTGGAGGCCTGTGCCCGTGAAGGCGGAACCCACGATCAAGGTCGCTGACCTGACCCGCTTGCGGAACGAGTACGAGCAGATGGCTCGCGATGCCGAAAGCGGCAGCAGGCAGCCAGGCAACGCAGGGCTCATCAACCGAGGGCGCGTGGCCACGCTTCGTGCCGTGGCGGTGGACCTGACTGAAATCATCCAAGGCAAGAGGCACCCGAGTGGCAGACGACGCTGACCAGGCCGACGTAGTAACCGAACGCGCCTGGGATCGTTTCAGGCTCAGCCGCCCGCAGTTCACCCCTCAACCAACGCCCAAGCCGATGCGCGATACCGAATGCGAGGAGTGCGGCGCCATCGTCCCAGTCGGTCGCCTGCAGGCAGTGCCAGGCACTCGCCATTGCACCGCCTGCGCAGGCGCAGGATTCCGCCCATGATCGCCGCCGCCGCATGGGATGCGTCAATCGTGGTTGGGCTGTTGGTGCTGGTTGCTGGACTGGTCGCGCTCAACCTCCTGGTCGGTGTGGTGCTGTGGTGGCGCCACTCCGGCCTGGCTGATCGAGTCACGAAACTAGAGGTTCAGCACGCACACCACCTGACCCACAAGGAAACCGGCGAACTGTTTGACCGAATTGCCCGATTGGAGGGCATGGCAGCCGCCACCAATCGCATGCTCGAAACCGTCCAAGAACACCTCATGGAGAAAGACTGATGTCCCACAAGACCTTTGCGGAGCGCCACCGCGAGGACCGCCGCCTGGTGTTGCTGCGGCTGCTCTCGGAACAGAACGGCTACCGCGCCAACAGTTCGGTCCTGCATGCCGGCCTCAACGTCCTGGCCGTGGCCGCCAGCCGCGATGACGTGCTGACCGACCTGACCTGGCTGAGCGAGCAATCGCTGGTGCGCGTTGATGAGCCCGTGCCGGGCGTGATGGTTGCTGAGCTGAGCGCTCGCGGTCACGACGTTTCGCGTGGCATGGCCAGTGTGCCCGGTGTCAGCCGCCCCAGCCCCCGGTAACGACGATGAGCACCACACCACGCCGTCGCGGCAAGTCCAGCATTCAGCGCCTGCCCGCAGAACAACGCACGTTCATCGAGAAGCTGTTGCGCGAAGATCGCCTCACGCTGGCCGAGATGATCGAGGCACTGCAACAGCAGTTCCCAGGACAGCCTGCGGCCGACATCTCGCGCTCCGCCCTGCATCGCTATGGTGCGGGGTTTGCTGAGCTGACGGCTCGCATGCGGGAGATTGAGGCAGTGTCCCAGGCTGTGGTGGGCGAGCTGGGCGAAGGTGTGGGCGAGAAGGCTGGCGCGCTCCTCGGCCAAGCCATCACCACCCTGGCCACCAATGCGGCGCTGCGGGCTCACGAAAAGGAGGACGTGAGCATTGATGAGATCCGCAAACTGGCCCGCGCTGCCAAGGACGCGATGGACACCCAGCGCGTGAGCGTCAATGTGCGGCGCGCCATCATGCAGGAAGCGCGCGATGCCATGGTGCGCGAGCAGGCCGCCAAGCTGGAGAAGGTGGTCAAGAGCGGCGGGCTGTCCGCCGCTGCCGCCGCCGACATTCGCTCTCAGATCCTGGGAATCCGCACCGAATGAGTGAGAACGCCCGCCAGCTTGTTCCGAACACTGCCGCCGCCGACGTGCCTGCGGCACTGATGCCGTATCAGCAGCGCTGGATCGCCGATCCCGCCAACCTCAAGGTTATGGAAAAGGGACGCCGTACCGGCATCACCTGGGCGGAGGCTGCCGACGACGTTCTGATTGCCGCCAGCGCAAAGGGTGCGGGCGGTCAGAACGT
This sequence comes from Stenotrophomonas sp. 96582_Sma, assembly GCF_056480905.1. Lineage (NCBI taxonomy): Bacteria > Pseudomonadati > Pseudomonadota > Gammaproteobacteria > Lysobacterales > Lysobacteraceae > Stenotrophomonas > Stenotrophomonas sp. 96582_Sma. Next base: position 1,388,510 of record NZ_CM151122.1, read on the forward strand.
GTACTACCTCGGCACCGACAAGGAAATGACCGAGGAATACATCCAGGCCTGCGCCATGTGGGCCAAGGCGTTCAACTATGCGGCCGGACTGGTGGAGGAAGGCTTTTGGGATGAGGAGGAAGATGACAAGCACATCAAGACCTTCACCATTCGCTTTCCGGAGAGTGGATTCAAGATCACTGCACTGGCCAGCCGGCCGCGCAAGTTGCGTGGTCGCCAGGGCGTGCTGGTGGGCGACGAAGCCGCATTCGTCGATGATCTGCAGGAGCTGCTCAAGGCAGCTGTTGCGTTCCTGGTGTGGGGCGGAAAAGTTCGCCTCATCTCCACCCATGATGGCCATGACAACGCATTCAATGAGCTGATCGAGGAGATCCGCGCGGGTGGTCGTCGCGGATCGATCCACCGCGTGCCTTTCCGTGAGGCCGTCGAAGAAGGCCTTTACCGCCGTGTCTGTATGCGCCTGGGCAAAGCCTGGTCACAGGAAGCCGAGGAAGAGTTTATCGCCGAGGTGTATGGCACCTATGGCGATGCCGCCGCCGAGGAACTGGACTGCATCCCGTCGCAGGGCAGTGGCGCATGGCTCAGTGCAGCGCTGATTGAAGCGCGTATGACCGATGCCCCGGTGCTGCGCTACACCTGCCCAATCGGTTTTGAACAGGAAAGCGATCACGTCCGATGGGAGGCAGTGCAGACGTGGCTGGATGACGAAGTTGGACCACATCTGGACAAGCTGGACCCTGAGCTACAGAGCGTCTATGGCCAGGACTTCGGCCGGACGGGCGATCTCACTGTGATGGTGCCTGCGCAGATCACCCAGACGCTGGCGCGCAAAGTTCCGTTCATTCTGGAACTGCGCAACATGCCGCATCGCCAACAGGAGCAAGTGGCAAAGTTCGTCATTCACCGTTTGCCCAGGTTCGTCAAAGCTGCAGTGGATGCTCGCGGCAATGGTAGCGCCGTCTCTGAGTTCCTCGCCCAGGAATTCGGCTATAGCCGGGTGGCGCTGGTGATGGCCACCGAGGGCTGGTATCGCGAGCACATGCCACCAGTCAAGAAGGCATTTGAGGACAACACCATTTCGCTGCCGCGCGACAAGGACACGATGGCAGACCTTCGCGTGGTGCGAGTCATCAAGGGTGTGGCCAGGGTGCCCGAGCGGACCACTGGGCGCGATGGTGGCCAGCGCCATGGCGACTCGGCTATCGCAGTTGCCCTCATGTACTACGCCAGCCGCCATCCAGGCGCAGAGATGGACTGGACCCCTGTGCCGCGCTCAGTGCGCGGCTTTGATTCCGTGGCCAACCACGGGCACGAGCGTCCAGAGGACGACGAATTCAATCTGCCGGAACCGCAAGCATGGTGACCCAAACCCGCATTCTTGGCCCCGATGGCCAACCCTTTACCGTGGCCGATCTGGCACAGCCGCAGACCGCGCACGCGAATTCGCTGCAGCGCGAGTTTCAGGGACATCCCTCGCGCGGCCTCACGCCCAGCCGTCTGGCCTCGATTCTCCTGGCGGCAGAACAGGGCGATTTGATCCGCCAATACGAGCTGTTTGAAGACATCGAGGAGCGCGACGCCCACGTTTTCTCGGAGATGTCCAAGCGCCGCCGTGCCGTCTCCGGATTGCCGTTCAAGATCAGCGCACCGCCCAACCCCAGTGCAGCCGAGAAGAACGCCGCCGAGCAGCTGCAGGCGATGGTGCTGGCTATCGATGACTTCGATGGAGTCGTGTTCGATACCACCGACGCCATCGGTAAGGGTTTCGCCAATCTGGAAATCGAATGGGACCGCAGTTCCCAGGAGTGGCTGCCGAAGTCCATCACCCATCGACCGCAGTCCTGGTTTCAGCTGCACCGCGGCTATCGCCAGGAGATCCGTCTACGCAACGGAACCGGCGAGGGCGAACCGTTGCGCCAGTTCGGCTGGATCACCCACACCCACAAGGCCAAGAGCGGCTACCTGGAGCGCGCTGCGCTGTTCCGCGTGCTGGTGTGGCCGTACCTGTTCAAGAACTATGCCGTCGGCGACCTGGCCGAGTTCCTGGAGGTCTACGGCATCCCGATGCGGATCGGCAAGTACCCGCCAGGAGCGTCCGACCGCGAGAAAATGTCACTGCTGCGCGCGTTGATGGAAATCGGCCACAACGCGGCCGGCATCATCCCCGAGGGGATGAGCATGGAGTTCCCCGCTGTTGCTGAGGGTGATCCCCAGGCCTTTGAGCTGATGATGAACTGGTGCGAGCGCAGCCAGAGCAAGGCCATCCTGGGCGGCACGCTGACCAGCCAGGCCGATGGTAAGACCAGCACCAATGCGCTGGGAACGGTGCACAACGAAGTGCGCAAGGAAATCAAGGATGCCGATGCTGGCCAGCTGGCCAGCACGCTGTCGCGTGACCTGATCTACCCGCTGGCAGTGCTCAACGGGCTGGTGCGACCGGGGGACTACCGTCGCTGCCCGCGCCTGGTGTTCGACCTGGCCGAGATCAAGGACATCGGCACTTACGCCACGGCACTGCCCCCGCTGGTCGCCATGGGTATGAAGATCCCATGCGCCTGGGCGCATACCGAGCTGGGCATCCCCGAAGCCGGCGAAGATGAGCCGATGCTGGGGCAAGCTCCCGCAGTAACGGATCAGGTGGCGTTGAGCAGTGTGCGGACTACGGCAGCGGCCGCCCAGCCCGTCTCGGTGTCGTCGCGCGACCGCGAGGACCAGTTGGCGCGGCTGGTGGCCACCGAGCTCGACCCTGTGGTGGCCGAGTGGGTAGGCGCGATCCGCGAGCTGGTGGACGGCGCCCAGGATCTGGAGCAGATCCGCGATGGCCTGCTGGCTCTCCTGCCCAACCTGAGCGTGGCGCAGTTCGGCCAGGCCATGCAGCACGCACTGGCTATTGCGGGTGCAGCGGGCATGCTCGACGCCCTGGACGAAAGCCGTGGCTGAGATCCGGGGCAACTTCGGGAGCATGCCCGAGGCGGAGCGCTACTTTCGCGGGAAGGTGAACCTTCCGACGCGGCGGTGGGATGACCTGATGCACGGGCAGCACGCTCGGGCGTTTGTAGTTGCCGGCGCCACGCGCGATGCGCTGTTGACCGATCTGCGCGAAGCGGTGGATGCGGCCATCGCCCAGGGCGAGACGCTGGAAGATTTCCGCGCTCGCTTCCAGGACATTGTCCAGCGCAACGGATGGCATGGCTGGACCGGCGAAGGCAGCCCCGGCGGTCAGGCCTGGCGCACCGCGACCATCTACCACACCAACCTGCGAACGGCGTACCAGGCTGGCCGCTGGGAGACGCTCAAGAATTTCCCGTTCCTGCGTTACAAGCACAACACCGTGCGCAACCCGCGCGAGCAGCACAAGGCGTGGGATGGCGTCATCCTGCCGTCCGACCATCCCTGGTGGGACACGCACTACACGCCGAATGGCTGGGGCTGTCACTGCACGGTGTTTGGCGTATCGGCCGCGAAGATGAAGGCCATGGGCTGGAAGGTCAGCGAGCCGCCAGCGCCCATCCAGGGCGACCCGCCACCGGAGTGGGCCTATCACGTCGGCCACGCTGCCAGCGGCCGCCACATCGCCGACAGCATGCTTGCCAAGGATGCAGCGGCAAAGTGGTCGGAGGTGCCAGGGCGAAGCGCCGAGGACTACGGGCGTCCCGCTCAGGTTCCACTGGACGCTGCGATTGCGCGGCCGCTGCCCACGGGTATTCGTGATCCTCAACAGGTGCGCCAGGCCTGGCAGGAACTGTACGGCCGCACTGCCACCCTTACCGATCCATCCGGGGCCGAGGTGCTGCTTACCGACCAGGTGATTGAGCACTGGCTGGAGAAGCCGTCACGCCTGGATGGTCGGGAGAAGTATCTGCCGCTGCTGGCCGAGACGATCCAGAGCCCGTTTGAGGTGTGGGCCAACTTCGCCCGCAACGAGGCTGGCCAGCTCGGCCTGCGCCGCTACTACGTCAAGCGGATCGAAGTTACCGAGTCCGAAGGCGGCGCGCAGAAGCGCTACGCCCTGACAGTGATTGCCGAGGTGTTGCCAGGCGGGGTGTGGGGATCGTTCGACTTCTTCCGTGGCAGCAAGGCTCAGCCGCGTTCGCGACAGGGGTTGCTGGTATGGGGACGGCCGGAGGAATGAGCCTTTGCCTACAGACGCGCCAGTCCGCTCTGCGGCGCTTCCTGCAGGGCCTCGGGGGCTGGCCCACCCTGTGGAAGGATTGCGGCGGAGCCGCTACGCCGGGGGCGGCTTGGCCCCGGCCCGTTTGCGGAGAATACCATGGCCAATGAACCCCTGATTCTCACTATCGATGCGCGGCAGGCCGAACAGTGGTTTGCCCGTCTCCTGGAGCGCAGCGTCAACCTGTCGGGCCTGATGGCCCAGGTTGGCGAGGATCTGACTGAGAGCACACAGGCCCGATTCGATACCGGCATTGGGCCGGACGGCGTTGCCTGGCAGCCGCTGGCCGATGGATCGGGCCGGACCCCGCTCAACGATACCCGCCGCACCCGTGACGGCATCCACCCGTTGTCGGGCCCTGACTGGGTGGAGATCCGCGCCGATTCCAAGCAGGCGCGCTGGCACCAGGAAGGCACCAAGCCATACGAGATCCGAGCAAAGAACGGAAAGGCGCTTTACTGGCCCGGCATGCAGACGCGCTCAGGAAAGGATGGCAAGGACGGACCCGCGTTCGTGGCCAAGGTGAATCATCCTGGATTGCCGGCCCGTCCCTTCATGGGCTTGAGCGCCGAGGATGAGCAGAGCATCGAACGCCTGGCCGTCGCGTGGCTGGAACTGGACGCGGACCCCGCTGGATTGACCCCCGCCTAAAACGGCCTGTACGGCCCGTGGAGGCCCCCTGGGCGCGGCCACCGTCCATGGCTCACCCCCAACGGGCAGCGGCGGTCGATTTAAACGCCTTTCAAACGCCATTGAAGGCGGCTGTTCAAGTGACCACCCCGGCGAGGGACAAAAATCACCCGGTCCGGTGTAGAGTCCCTGCCGACATCCCGCCCATCGGGCCACGCCCGGAAATCAGTGAAGGGCTTTAGTCCCGCCGCCTGATCGAGGGCGGCGAATCTGGCGGGGATGAATCAGCCCGCCCGCCGCCTCCATACCGCCGTTGCCCTGGCTGCCTGCAGCTTCCAGCTGCAGGCCGACGCCGTAGGCGATGACCGCATCATCTCCATCCAACTGACCCCTGCCGGTCACTTCAAGCCCAGCGACGGGCGAAAGATGGATGTCCCCGCCTGGTACATCGACGCCTCGGTGGCGGCTCGCGTGATCGAGCGCTTCAACGCTCGCGTCAACCCGGCAGTGGTCGATTACGAACACCAGACCCTGCACAAAGAAACCAACGGGCAGCCCGCGCCGGCCGCTGCCTGGATGCGTGCGCTGCAATGGCGCGAGGGATCTGGCCTCTGGGCCACCACCGAGCTGACTCCCCAGGCTGCGGAGCAGATCCGAACCGGCGCCTATCGCTATGTCTCTCCGGTGTTCCTCTACGACAAGACCACCGGCGAGGTGCTGGCCATGCAGATGGCCGCCTTCACCAATGACCCCGCCATCGACGGCATGCAGGCCATGGAGCTGCGCGCAGCGGCTTGCTTTGCCCACGACATCGATCCTGACAAGGAAACCTCCATGAACCCGTTGCTCAAAGCCTTCCTGGCTGCCCTGGGCCTGCCCGAAACCACCTCCGAAGCGGACGCCATCGCCGCCTGCAGTTCCCTGACCACCAGCCTGGGCGTGCTGCGCCGACTGCAGGCCGAGCTGGGCGCCGAGGGCGAGCCGGCCGTTGCGGCCTGCAGTGCCCTCAAGACCCAGGCCACCGCCACCCCGGACCCGGCCAAGTTCGTCCCCATCGCCGCCCTGGAAGAAGTGCGCGCCCAGGTCGCCGCTCTGTCTGCCGAGCGCACCGCTGACAAGGTCAGCGCGCTGGTTGAGGGTGGCCTGGCTGATGGGCGTTTGCTGCCGGGCATGAAGGACTGGGCCACCGACCTGGGCAAGCAGAACCTGGCCGCGCTGTCGTCCTACCTGGACAAGGCCGCTCCGATCGCAGCCCTGGGCGGTACGCAGACCGGAGGCCAGAAGCCGGCCGGCGCGACCAACGAGCATGGCCTGGACGCGGCTGAAATGGCCGTCTGCAGCGCTACCGGCGTCACCCCCGAAGCCTTCGCGAAATCCAAGAAGGACACCGCCCAGGCCACGGCCTGAGCACTACACCTCACCTCTCACCGGAGTCCGCTATGAGCGCAGCCACCCAGGCTCGCAACACCCCGCGCCGGGACGCACATCGTGTCGGCCATCCCTCCAACCCCGGCATCGCGCTCCATGCGGGCACGCTGATTGCGCTGCTGGCCACCAACGGCAACGCAGTGCCGGCAGGCACTGCCGGCTCCGGTGACGCAGTCGGCGTTGCACTCCGCTCCGTCACCGGCACTGCCGAAGGCGAGACCGTCGAATGCGAGCGCGGCACCGGCTTCCGTTTCGACAACAGTGCTGGCGCTGATGCCATCGCCCGCGCCGACATCGGCGCAACTGCCTACATCGTCGATGACCAGACCGTGGCCAAGACTGACAACAGCGGCGCCCGTAAGCGCGCTGGTGTCGTCCTGGACGTGGATGCGGCCGGCGTGTGGATCGTGGTCGGCTGAGCCGGCCCATCCGTTCCCCTATCACCAGGACAATCCCATGATCGTCAATCGCGGCAATCTTTCCACGCTGTACGTCGCCTTCAACGCAGCATTCAACGCTGGCCTCGGCCAGGCACCCTCCCAGTTCCAGCGCATTGCCACGGTGGTGCCGTCCACCACCAAGTCCAACGAGTACGGCTGGCTGGGCAAGCTGCCCAACGTGCGCGAATGGATCGGCGAACGCGTGGTGCATGGCCTGCAGAACCATGGCTACACCATCAAGAACAAGCCGTATGAGCTGACTGTCGGCGTGGACAAGGATGACATCGAGGATGACAACCTCGGCATCTACAGCCCGCTCATGCAGAGCATGGGCGAGTCGGTCGGCGCACAGCCGGACCAGCTGACGTTCGAGCTGCTGAAGAACGGCATCTCCACCGCCTGTTACGACGGCCAGAATTTCTTCGACACCGATCACCCGGTGCTGGACAAGGACGGCAAGGAAACGGTCCAGAGCAACGTGGACTCGGGCGGCAATGGTGCCTACTGGTATCTGCTGTGCACCAAGCGCGCACTCAAGCCGATCATCTTCCAGAACCGCAAGCCGCCGCAGTTCGTTTCCATGGACACGGATACCGATGAGGGCGTGTTCAACAAGAAGGAATTCCGCTACGGCGCCGATTGCCGCCGCAACGTCGGTTTCGGTTTCTGGCAGATGGCCTACGCCTGCAACAAGCCGCTGACCGAGGAGAACCTGCAGGCAGCCTATACCGCCTTCACCTCGCGCACGGGCGACCACGGCCGTCCGCTGGGCCTGGTGCCGGATCTGCTGGTGTGCGTGCCGAACGACAAGTTCAAGGCCGCCAAGATCCTCACCGCCAACCAGATCGCCGGCACTGACAACGTGATGAAGGGCGTTGTTGAGGCGATGGACAGCGCCTGGTTGCTCTGAGCCTCGACCACTGACCGGCACCGCAGGGGTGCCGGTCGTAACTTCCCCGAATACAGAAGGAGCGGCCCATGGCCGAACAGATCCTGGTAAAGGCCCGCCTGGAGCGTGGCCGCTGGCGTGCCGGCATGCACTTCACCCGGCAGGGCCGGACAGTGCATGTGGATGACCTGGACAAGAAACAGCTTGACGCGATCAACAGCGACCCCGAGCTGATCGTGACGGAGCTGCCAGCGTCGGGCGACCCCAACGAGCTGGCTCTGGCCCGCGAACGCAAGGCAACCAAGTCCGGCAATGCCAAGCGCAAGTGGGAAGACGCCGAGACTCGTGCCCGCACTGCCTCTGGCCTGGCCGAGGAAGCCTGGGCGAACCAGTCGGCAGCTGATCGCGTGGGCTTGATCGAGGCAGCGCTGGAGGCCGGCGCGTAATGGCCTACGTCACCCTCACGCAACTGGCCGAGCTCCCAGGGGCGCTGGAACTGTCCCAGGTGGCGGGTGGGCGCGATGAGCGCCCGGTTGCCTCCGAGCTGATGGATGCCACGTTGCGTGGGGGGGATCGCAGCGCCTTCCCGCCAAGCGAGGTGGCCAAGGCGGATGCGGCCCTGGAGCGCATCAAGGAGGCCACCCGTCAGGCAGATGCGATCATCGACGGCTACCTGGCACGGCGCTACAGATTGCCGCTGGCCAAGGCCGTGCCGCTGCTGGCCGTTTGGTCGCGCAGCATCACGCGCTACCTGCTGCACCCTGATCGCCAGACGGACGAGCGCACCGATCCCATCGTGCGTGACTACCGTGACGCGATTCGACTGCTGCAGGAAACGGCACAGGAAAAGTTCCACCTGGGCATCGAAGATCCGACCACGTCCACCGGCTCTGCAGGGGAATTCATCTTCCATGCCGGCAACAAAGTGTTCGGCCGCGAGGGCCGGCCGTGACTGTCGGGCCGTTCCCGGTCACGCCCGTCCTGGAGCGGTTGCGGGAACACGTCCAGGCATTGCTCCAGGTCGGCGATGCGGCCGACCTGGACACGGCCCTGGAACAGCAGCCAGCCAAGGATTGTGCCGCCTACGTAACGTCAGCCGAGATTGGCGGACGGCCCCGGTACACGGGCGATCAGCACATCCAGAACGTGGATGTCACGTTGCGCGTGGTCCTGATGGTGCGCAACTTCAGCGGCCAGGCCAGTGGCAGCGGCGCGCGCCGCCAGATGGATGAGCAAGTCATTCCAGGCGTCCGCAAAGCGCTGATCGGCTGGACCCCAGTCGATGCGTTCGATGCGCTCAGCTTCCAGGCTGGTCGTGATGAGAAGTACCGCGCCGGCTGGCTGGTCAACCAGCAGGTATTCGTCACCAACTACCGCACACAACACACACCACTCCCATGACTACCAAGCACACCCCCACCAGCGGCGGTGCCTGGCGCGTGATCGATGGCCAGCTCGTGGATGAGTCCGTACTGCCCGCCGAACTCGCTCCAGCACCCGAGCCGCCGCCACCGCCGGCATCGAGCCAGAACCGCTCGCGTCGCTCCTCTGCAACCTCACCCGAGAACTGACCATGGCCCAGCCCAACCTGGAATCCTTCAAGCGTCGCGGCCTGGCCCTGGCGCTGCGTGCATCGGCCTCGGTGCCGATTGTCCCCACCGCCGCCGCCGACGGCGTGCTGCTGTTCAACGGCAGCAGCGGCACCGAGTTCGACAAGATCGAACGCCCGGTGGATCGACCGTTCCTGACCGGTCAGCCCTTCGCAGTCGGTGCCAAGCGCGCCTTCATTGAGGGCGAGTTTGAGCTGTTCCCGCCGAGCAAGCCGGGTGCAGCGGCTGACTCCGATGCCGTCTGTGCGCCGCTGTTGCTGCCCGCTGGCATGACCGCCGTCAAGGATGCCGTTGCGAAAACCACGCGCTACAACCCGATCAGCGCGAACATCCCGATCTCTGATGCCAAGTTCTGGCATGCCGGCACGGTCAAGCAGATCGGCGCCGCACGTCACAACCTCACCAACCTGGCACTGGCCGTTGGCGAGCGCTTCAAGGGCAACATCCGCATCCAGGGCGACTACGACACCATCGCCGAGGACGCTCTGCCCAACATCACCACCACCGCCGTGGTGCCCACCGTCGCGCGCGCGGACAACACCCGCACCACGGTCACGGTTGATGGCGGGGCGGGCCTGATCGTGTGGGCCAAGTCCCTCTCGGTGGACGTGGGCAACACGATCACGTCGAAGGAGTACACCAGCCACAAGGAAAGCGGCATCAGCGACCGCGCCCCGACCTGGACGCTGCGCCTGGCCAAGACGGCCCTGGCTGACTTCAATCCGTGGGCAGTGCGCGACTCGGCCGGCGTCCTGGAGGTTGCGCTGCGCCTGACCGAAAAGAGCAAGCTCTACAGCGAGCTGGGCATTCGCGGCCAGATCGAGAACATCAACGAAGTCGAGATTGATGGCGACTACGGCTGGGAGCTCACTGGCCCCTGCGTTGCCAGCGACGCTGGCGGCGATGAGCTGTATATCGAATTCGGCGACAGCACGCCGCCGTAATTCGCAGGCACTGCGCTACACTCCCAACGGCCCCGCCACTGTGCGGGGCCTTTCTTTTTCAGTGAAGCGCTTTAGTCCCGAACGGCGGCTGTGCCTGGGCAAAGTGGACCTGTCCCCGATCAAGGGGCTGTTTAACCACTTCCCAAGGACTTTCCCATGCTCCGTCTCGCCCGAACCAACACCGTGCACCTGCCGGTGGAACTGCGCATCCCCACCGACCAGCCCAACGTTTTCGTCACCGGCACCATCCAGTGCCAGGTCAAAATCCTGGTGCGCGAAGAAATCAAAGCCATCCAGGACAACCCCGTTGAGGATGAGGAGTACCTGCGCAAGATCCTGGTCAGCGTCGCTGGCCTGGGTGATGCAGACGGCAAGCCCATCGAGGGCGAAGCCGCGATCAAGGAAGTTTTCGATGGCCCGTTCTACGCCTTCCTGCAGCCGGCCATCATCGGCGCCTACTTCGACCAGTTCGGCCGGGCGCACGTAAAAAACTCGAAGCCGTCGCGCGGGCGCTGATTGGGAAGGGTCCACGCACTGACGGCGCTGACAGGAACCATGAACCTGACGGCGCCGTCAGCGCGGCGGACTTTCTGCGCGACGGGGGCGGCGGCGAGGAGCCGCCGAGCGTTATCCCGGTCCTGGATGAGAACTGGGAAGTCGTCCAACTGTTCGTGCGCTGTAAGGCCCGCTGGATCACCGGCATGCACGCCCCGGTTTACGACGGCATTGAAGCCCGCGAGATCCAAGCCGCTGCCTGCCTCCAGGGCATTGCCCCGCACCTATTGCCAGATCTGATGCCATCGCTGGACGTGCTGATTGGCACCACGGCCATGGCCCATCGCGAAGCCTCGGATAGCCCGTGAACCCAACCGTCACCCTCCGCCTCGATGCCGACAACAGCCGCCTGGTGCCAGCCGTTCGGGCATCGGATGCGGAGCTCAAACGACTGGGGGCCACGGCGGGCACAACCGGCGACCAGGCACGGCGTGGTGCTGCCGGCATTTCCAGCATCGGCACGGCGGCGGATTCCACTGCTCGCCGTGTCTCTGCGGTGTCGAGCGCACTGGCATCGGCGCGGGCGACGGTGGCCACCTACATTGGTGCGCAGACGGCCGGCGCCCTCATTTCCGTTGCGGACAACTACGCCAACATTTCAGCGCGCCTCAAGCTGGCAACGGATGGACACAAGGCCTATGCCACCGCATCGGCCCAGGTGTTCAACATCTCCCAGCGCACCGCCACCGCGCTCGACAGTACCGCCACCCTCTACGCGCGTCTGTCCCAGTCCACCGCCGAGTATGGGATCACCCAGCAACGGCAGCTGGCGCTCACCGAGTCCATCAACAAGACGTTCGCCATCTCAGGCGCCAGTAACGTCGCCACCGCCAACACCATCGTCCAGCTCAGCCAGGCCCTGGCTGGGGGAGTGCTGCGCGCAGAGGAATTCAACTCTGTCGTGGAAAATTCGCCGCGTCTGGCCAAGGCGCTGGCCGACGGTATGGGCCTGTCGATGGGCGAGCTGCGCAAGCACGTCAACGACGGCAAGGTGACCGTCGATCAGATGGTGGCCGCGCTTGAGAACCAGTCCTCCGTCATCGCCGCCGAGTTTGAGCAGATCCCGCTCACGGTCGGGCGCGCCATGGAGCTGCTGCGCAACAGCGTCACGAAGTTTGTCGGCGAGTCCTCCCAGGAGCTGGGCGCCAGCGGTGGGATCGCCCAGGGCATCGCGTTCCTGGCCAACAACATGCAGCACCTGGACCAGATCGCCGGTGTCCTGGCCGTCGCCCTGGGAAGCCGCCTGGTCGTCAGCCTGGCCAAGGCTACCGCCGAGAAGATCACGGCCGCCGCCGCATCGCGAGCGCTGGCCCGCGAGGAGCTGGCTGCAGCCCGAATTGCCGAGCAGCAGGCGGCAGGCCGTCTATCGGCCGCTCGCGCCGGCATGAGCGTGGCAGGTGGCGTAGCCGCGGCTGAGCAGGCTCTGGCCACCGCCCAGCTGCGCACCGCCGCTGCTGCCCAGGCCGCGTCCGTTGCGCTTACCGCAAAGGCTGCCGCCATGCGAGGCCTCAACGTGGCGATGGGCGCGTTTGGCGGCCCTGCAGGCCTTGCGATCACCGCACTGTCGCTATTCGTGGCCTGGGCGATGAACAGCAGCCAGAAGGCGCAGGAGCTGTCGAAGGCGGTCACTGCTGGGTTCCAGCCGGCTATGCGGGTGCTGCAGGAGTTCAATCAGGAGACTGCGAACACATCATTCGCGGAGCTCGCAAACACCGTTGAAACCATTGATACGGCGCGGCAAGAGCTCAAGAATTTTGGCGATGAATATGAACGTCTGGCGGCGAAGCGCCGCGCGTTTCAGGCGCGCGACCGCGCCCTGCCTTTCGGACTCGACAAGGAACTGGAAAGCGCCTCGGCGGCCATGGAGTCGGCGCGCCTTCGCCTGGACAACCTGACCAAGGGGTATGACAGGGCCATCTCGGTTTCGGCTGGCGTTGTGCTGCGCACCGCCAACGTCACCGATGCCACGGACGCCCAACGCCGCTCCCTGGAGGAGTTGCTCAAGCGCCAGGCCAACCAGGGTCAGACATTGGAGCAAACCCGGCCACTGCTGGAGCAGTGGGCCAAGGGCCAGGTCGGCGTCGAAAGCGCCAACCGCATCGCTGCCGCCAGCTTCGATGCCGTGGCGTCCGCAGCGCGCAGCTCTGGCGCCGCGATCAAGGCTGCTCTCCAGTCGGTCAACGAAGGCCTGGATAAGCAGATCCAGAGCGTCCAGCTGGACCTGATCGAGAAGACCCAGGGCAAGGCAGCCCGCATGCGCGCGCAGTTCATCACGGAAAGCGCGCAGAAGGGTCTGGACCCGACCAGCGCCGACTATCAACTGGCGCGGGCCAAGAACGAGCAGCTTATCCAGCTCACCCTGACGCTGGACAAGCAGAATGCGGCCACCCGTGATCTGACGCGAACCCAGACCGAGGCCAAGCGCTCCGGCGAGCAGGCTGCGCGCCTGGCAGAGCAACAGGCCGACTCCCAGGCCAAGTACACCCGCCAGGCCGCGTTGGCCGCTGCCGAGCTCTCCGGGCCGATGGCCGCTGCCCAGGAGCAGCACAAGCAACGCATTGCCGAGCTCGACCGCGAGCTGGCCAAGCACCTCATTACCCAGGAGGCCTACGCCAGCCTGGTGAAGTCGTCAGCGGCCGAGTTGGCCAAGAATGCCGCCGAGGTCACCAAGCAGCAGCAGGCGCCCACGGCATTGCTCGATACGCTGAGCGGCGAGGTGCAACTGCTGGGCATGGTAGGGATCGAGCGCGAGCGCCGCGCCCGCCAGCTGCGCAACGAGCAGGACATGCTCCAGGCGATCAACGAGGCCAACAAGGCCGGCGCCGGCATCAACGCAGAGGCGACCGCAGGCCTGATGGCCCAGGCACGGGCGTGGGCCAATGCGTCTATTCGTATCGAGCAGCAGACCGCCGACCTGGAGGAATGGGCCAACGTCGGCACGCGCGGTGTCGCCGATGTGGCCGATATGCTGGCCGATATGTTCAGCGGCGGCCTGGACAAGTCTGAGAGCTTCTTCAGCCGCCTCAAGGACATCTTCAAGCGTGGTTGGCGCGACATCGTGCGCACCATGCTTGAGCAGAACCTGGTGCGCCCGTTCCAGGATGCGCTCACTAATGCCATGAATGGCGCGCTGGCCGGTGTGTCGCGCGGCCAGGCCGATGGCAACTGGTTGTCGAAGATCGCTGGCATGTTCGGTGGCGGCAACCAGGGCGGCGCGGGTTCCGGCTGGATGAGCAGCCTGGCCAACATGATCGGTGGCGGCCGCAACCTCACTGGCACCAACGCCATGCTGGCCGGGGGCGGTTGGCGTGCCGGCGTCGCGGCGCCAGGCAAGATGATGGGCTTTGGCAACAACGTCGGCGGTTTCATTGGCACCGGGGCTGCTGGCGGCGGCGCGGCGTCCGCATCGATGGCCGTGCCGATCATCGGCTGGGTGGTCGCGGCCATGATGAAGAATGCCGAGCTGTTCGATCAGGGCTGGGACATCGCCAATGGCGAAAGCTGGGCTGGCAAGATCGCCACCCTGGGCGCCGTGGGCCACGTCGATAAGATGGCGCGCAAGCTCGGACTCAACGCCAAGGCAGCCTCCATTCTGTCTGGCTCCTCGATCCACGCTGCCCTGTTCGGCCGCAAGAAGCCGCAGATCCAGGCGCAGGGCCTTACCGGCTCGTATGGCTTCGACGGGTTCGCTGGCCAGTCCTACGCCGACATCAAGGCCAAGGGCGGCTTGTTCCGCAGCGACAAGAAGTGGACCGAGTATGGCCAGGTCGATACCACGATCACGGACGCTTTCAGCCAGGCCACTGGGCGGGCGCGTGCAGGCGTCATCAGCTTGGCCGAGCAGCTGGGCGTGGACATCAACAGCCAGCTGTCCTCCGTCCGCGTAGACCTCGGCAAGGTTCAGCTCGATGCGGACCCGGACAAGGCCCAGGCGCAGCTGGAGCAGCTGATTACCGGCGCGGCCAAGAACCTGACCGGGCGTGGCGTGTCGATCCTCGGATTCGGCGACTTCCTCAACAAGGGGTTTGAAGCCGGCGACGTGATGAACAGCCTGGCGGCGTCCATCGAGCTGATGACTGGCAACGCCCAGGAACTGGGCCGCGCGCTCAATGCCCAGGAAATCGACCTGGTCAAGCGCACGACAACCATGTTCCAGCGGATGGCCAAGGCGGCCGGCACCACCATGGAGGAACAGGTCAAGGCGATCACTACTGCCGCTTCCTCCTACGGCAGCGTGGTGGGCAACGCGCAGCAGGAGATCGCAACGGATGGTTTCAGTGGCTTCGCCAAGTCGCTCCTGGCTGTACGCCAGGAGGAGCAGGAGCGCATCCGCACGCTGCAGCAGCAGGCCAAGGCCCTGGGCGGCCTGGCAGCCCGCGAGCAGGATCTGGCCACCGTCCGCCAGGCCGCCCAGCTCAAGGCCGACGCGCTGGCCAGGTCGCTGGAGTCGGAGCTGGTAGGCCTGGCGCTCAACCGCGTCAATGATGAAATCGAACGTCTGGGCGGTTCCATCGACGGGACCAGCAGCAAGCTGCAGGACTTCATCAACTCGCTCAAGCTGAGCAGCACCCTGTCACCGGACACCGACACGCAGAAGCGCTCCACGGCATCGGATCTGATGCAAAGCGCGGCCAGCGCCGGCAACCTGGAGAGCTTCACCCAGTACGCCCAGCAGTTCCTGGAAGTCAGCCGCAAACTCAATGCCAGCGGCCAGGGCTATCAGGTGGACTATGCCCAGGTGCTGGAGCTGGCCAAGCGCTTTGGTGGTGATGGAACCGCCGCATCGCTGCAGCAGCTGTACGCGCAAAAGGCTGCCCTGGAACAGCAGCAGGAAGCCGCCGCCCGCCTGGAGCGCGCTCAGCGCATCGCCCAGGGCGTGGCCGATCTGGCTGGCGCCCGTGGCGGCGATCCGTTGGAGATCCTGCGCAACGTCACTGGGATCAGCGCTGAGGCGCTGGCCAAGGATCTGGGCCTGACGACGGACGAGCTGGCCAAGTACCTGCAGAACCAGCAGACCGACATCACCGACCTGGCAGAAATCCTGTTCGATCTGCCCAAGCGTATCGCCCAGGAAATGGTCACGGTGCTGACCGACAGCCGCGTTCCGGTCCCGGCGTCGGCAGCGCCGGGCGGTGGCGGCACGCCTGCAGCACCAGCAGCGCCGGTTGCGCCTGGGCGTGGCTACACCGATCCGTCCTATGAGGTGCTGCTGCAGGTCCGCGACGGCATCCAGTCCCTGGCTCGCCAGGGTGAACACAACGCTTTGATGGCGCTATGAACCGGAAAGTATTGCTCGTTGAAATCGGTGGCCAGGGCCTGCCTGCAGTCACGCCTGTGACCCGGCAGCCCTCCAACTGGGTGGCGTCGGCCAAGCCGGCTGTTGTGGTTCCTCCAGCCGAAGGCGTGGAGACCAAGCCGGCAGCAGATAGCGTGACCATTACCTGGAACGCTTCGCCGCTGGCTGGCGCTGTCTACGTCCTCTGGCGCGCAGCCGATGCGGGCGGTAAGCCGGGTGAATGGAAGTACGTCACCAAAACCTCAGACACGCGCTACACCTACACCGAGGCCAGTGGCGTTGTGAGCTGGTGGAAGGTCACTGTCCAGGTCAACGGCGTGTCGTCTGCAGACTCCACGCCCAAGGCTCAGGCCCCTATGGTCCCGCCGACCACGGCGGACCTGGTCCAGCTGCAGGGCAAGGTGGACCAGGGCCTGCGCGACCTGGCACTGGCAGACGCTGCCGAGGCACAGCAGCGAATGGCGGACTTCCAGGCTGCACAGGCGCAGATCCTGGTAGAGAGTCAGAAGAGTGCGGCCGCCGTGGGCGAAGTGGCCAAGCGTGCCGAGGATCTGGCCACCAACCTGGCCAATGAGGAGCGTGCCCGAATCCAGAGCGTGCTCAACGAAAAGACCGAGCGCACCGCAGACATCAGTGCCGTCAACACGAAAGTCCAGAACGGCCTGGATTCGATGGCGCGCTCTTTGGCCGAGGTCGCCGCAGGTAGCGGCACCCAGTTCGACTCTGCCGGCATCTGGCACTTCAACGCAGGGCTGGAAGGCTGGACGGGCGTGTATGGAACCCCGACTATCGCCGACGGCATGCTGCGGCCGATCAACACCGCCAACAACTCCGGCATCCAGTCCCCGGCGCCGCTCAACATCGACGGTGCCGCCTATCGCTTCATCAAGCTGCGCATGCGCAAGGTAGGCAATCCCGCCTGGATGGGGTTGATTCGCTGGATCACCGCCGCCGACCAGGAGTGGAACGAAGCGAAGTCGCTTTCCATCCCTGTGCCGGCATTCGACACCAACGGCATCGCCGTCCTGGACGTTGATCATCTGCCCTGGAACGGACCCTCACCACTGCGTGCCATTCGTCTGGCACTGACGGGTGCGCAGACCACCAGCGCCTACATCGAATACGACTGGATTGCCGTGGGCCGCCCATCGCCTGGCGCATCCGTCGCCATGGTCCAGCAGGAGAGCGAGGCGCGCACCGCCGCACTGGCCGCTGAGGCTGGCCAGCGCAACACGCTGGCCGTGCAGATGCGCGGCGACTACCTCGGCAACGATCCGGCGAAGCTGACGGGCGGCCTGGCCTACAACGAAATGAGGGCGCGTGTCGGCGCGGACGAAGCGCTTAGCCAGCGCCAGTCGGCCGTGGAGGTTCGCCTGCCTGCAGGAACAGGTGCGCTCGCGTCTGAGGCCAAGGTCAATTCCGTCGAGCAGGCAAGCGTCACCCGCGACCAAGCAATTGGACAACGCATTGACCAGGTGAACGCCACGC
Organism: Stenotrophomonas sp. 96582_Sma; assembly: GCF_056480905.1. Classification (NCBI taxonomy): domain Bacteria; kingdom Pseudomonadati; phylum Pseudomonadota; class Gammaproteobacteria; order Lysobacterales; family Lysobacteraceae; genus Stenotrophomonas; species Stenotrophomonas sp. 96582_Sma. The sequence continues at coordinate 1,405,961 of NZ_CM151122.1, forward strand.
TGCCGGTGATTGCTGCCCAGGGCGCCAACATGGTGCTCAACGGTGGATGGCAATCCGGCCGGGACGTGGCCTGGACCTACAACCATGCGTCACTCGGCGTGGCGGCCACCGAGGGCCGCGCAGGTGGTGCGTGCCTACGGGTAGACGGCGGAACCACTGTTGTGCGTGGCGCAACCGCCAACGGCGGCGTGCCTATCCCTGTCGCGCCTGGAAAGAAGTACCGCTATGGCTGCTGGTACAAGACAACGGCGGACTATAACGGGAGCGCGAATAACGGAAAGCTCCGTCTGGCCACGCAGGACAATGCGCTGATTGGTGGCGCCACCTACTTCTCCGCGAACCAGGGAGCGTGGACCTACCTGGGCGCGGTTTATGCCATCCCAGAAAACACGTCCATCACCGGTCTAAAACTCAATATCAACGTGGATCACACAGCGGGTACGTTGTGGGTGGATGACGTTGCTATTGAGGAGGTCACCGAGATCCTCGCTGTTGCCGATGGCCTCAGCTCGCTGAGCGGGACGGTCACCCAGCAGGCTGGCCTCATCAATGCACAGTCTGGCCTCATCAGCGCCCTGCGCACTGACGTGGATGGCAAGGCAACCAACGGTGCCCTCCAGGCTCTGCAGTCCCAGGTAACGCTTCAGGGGAACACGATCACCAGCCAGGGTGGAGCGCTCACCAGCGTCCAGGCCGCCATCAACAACCTTGGCGGAGACAATCGCCTGCGCAACAGCAGCTTTGAGGTTCTGTTGCCCAACGGCGTTCCTCAGTATTGGGCGCCCTCATCGTCATCCACGGACGCAGCGAACAAGACCACTCGCAAGCTGGTGGACTCTGTGCTGCCAGGTAGCACCAAGGCCTGGCGCTGGGAAATGGCGGGCATCCCTGCCACCGCCTATGCAGAGTGCTACTCGTCGGTGTACCGCATCGATCCTCAGCAGCCCGTCACGGTGTCCTGCAACGTGCGTGGCAAACCGGGGGCGCGCTTCTTCTTCCAGCTCGGGCTGAAGGATGCGGCCGGTGCATCTGTCGGTTGGCCTGGCGGGCCAGCTGCTGGCGCGGGCATGGTCGTCACGGAAGCATGGGAGCGTAAGTCCTACACGTTCCCGGCGTCGCAGATCCTCGCCAGCGCGACCGGTGCCACCCTCTACCTCCGGGTATACGGCGATGGTTCGGCGGACCAGTGGATTGAGGTGGACAACGCGCAGCTGCAGACCGGTGCCGCCGCCACGGGCTACGCGCCCTCCCTGGAGGAGACGGCCGCGCAGTCCAATGCAAACGCCGAAGCGAACAGCGCCCTCAATACGCGCGTCACCAACGCGGAGGGACAGCTGCTGTCCCAGGGCACGGCACTAACTGCCGTTCGTGCCGGCATTGGTAACGCCACGGTCTACGAAATCACCGCCAACGCAACCATCACCAGTCAGCCCACTGGAGGGCCGCGCTCGTCGGGAACACGAAACGCAGCGGGCGCAGCTGTGGGCGGTGCTGCGCGCGGCCTCAATGTCCAGGCGGTCAATGCCGACAGCACCTTGGGGCCCCGCCAAACGTTTGATACCTACGGCAACGGCGCATCGGCATGCGCCAGCTTCAACGATTGGTACGACAACGCCCTGGCCGACAATCAGTATTTCATCCTGTTCACCAGCGACCACACCGGGCCGCTGAGCAATGGCGTAAGCGCGGACATCGCCGGGACCAGGGACCGCCTCGTTGATGCCGGTGCCTCGCGTCGCAACGTGGAGGCCCTGGACGGAATTCGCATGTTCGTGCTGATCGGGCGCAAGCGCACTGGTGAAGCGGCAGGCCTGCAGCGTCTGTCGCCCCGGCCGTCCACCGCCCGCGCCGACCAGTGGGTTGAGCTCATCGTGGAGTTCGTCAACGGGCGTCCGCAAGGCAGCCTGGACGTATCCGCGCTGGAGCGGGCCACGCAGGCAAACGCGGCTGCAAACTCCAGCCTTGAAGCGCGCACGCTGGCCAACGAGAGCAGCGTTACCTCGTTGGGGCAGTCGCTGACCAACGTCAATGCCAAGATCGAGGCGATTGGTGGTGACAACCTGCTGTGGAACAGCAGCATGGAAGACGCCCCGGTAGCAACGGCAGCCCCAACCGGCTGGAACCTGGAGCGCATCCGAAGCGACGTGGGAGGCACGTTCTCATACGTTGATTCCCCACTGCCTGGTGGCGGCAAGGCCGTGCGCCTGGATTGGAAGGCAATCAACTCGCGGGATTGGTGTGGCTTGAACCGAGCGGGGCCTGGCGCAGGCTACCTGCGTGTCGCACCGTTGACGGACTACGTGCTGTCCAGCTGGGTCCGGGCCACACAGGGAACGCAGCTGTACGTTTACGTGGTGTGGATGGATGAAGCCGGGACTCAAGGGTTGGGCACCATCACGTCTCCGGTGGTGGGGGCCACTGGTAATTGGCAGCGGATCATCCTGCCCGCACGGTCAAACGCCACTGCGGCGCGCGCTCGCGTGTATGTGGGCCGCCAGTTCGCGGATGTCCCAGGCGCCTACTGGCTGGAGATCGACAATGTGCAGTTCCAGCGTGGCCTGGTAGCCACGGAGTACGCCCCAAGCGGGGCGGAGGCAGCAGCGGCAGTGGCGGCAAACGCTGCGGCAACGGCTGGCCTTACTTCGACGGTTACCCAACAGGGGCAGCAGATCACGGCGTTGGGCCAGTCGGTGACTGGCGTCCAGGCCGAAGTGAAGGGAAAAGCCAGCGCCTCTGTCGTTCAGACGCTTGAGGCAAAGGTCAACAACCATGGCAGCGGTGGGAATCTGCTCATCAATTCGACGTTCCCGAAGTATCAGCGCAACGGCTGGGGTTGGGGCTCGAATCCTGGTGCAGCATGGGTAGAGCTTGGCGATCCGACTCCCGGCAACGACAGTTTCCATCCCCCTGGCATCTATGGAGTCGGCTCGACCTCCGGTGGCACTACCTCAACGCAAATTGTCTGGTGGGGAACTGAGTACGGCATCCCTGTCGAAGCCGGCCAAACCTACATGGCTTCCGCCTGGTTCAACACTCACCGCTGCTCTTGCTACATCGAGATCAGTTACTGGGACAAGACAGGGAACTGGCTTGCGCAATGGGGCTCGCCGGAAACAGGGCATACGGGGAACAGTGGCCCGCCACTGCTTTCCGAGATGCCACGCCCAAGCATCAAGACCGTTGCACCTCCGAGAGCTGCGCTCGCTCGGTTCAGGATCATCGTCAAGCCCAACGGGGAGGCGTGGCCGTACTTCTGGATGTTCCGCCCAATGTTCTCGCGGGTTGAGCCAGATGCGACACAAGCACCGCCGTGGAATGCCGGCGGCTCGGAGAGCAGTGCCAAGTGGGGCTTTGCACTCGACGTGGATGGCACTGTATCTGGCATGGAGATGGAGGCGACCGGGGCAAAGAGTGAGCTGAAAATTCTCTCCAAGATCCTGCGTCTCATAAGTCCAGGTACACCGGACGGCATGGAGATCCAGGACGGCTACCTGCGGGTCTGGCGTGGCAACGCACAACGCATCATCGGCAATGGATTCGGGCCTGATGGGTTGATCGACTACTTTGGTCCGAACGTCGGCGCTGCTGGTGCCACCAAGCAGAATGCGACAGTGTGGATGGATGTAAATGGGAGCGCCTACTGGGGCGGTGCCATCGCGGCTGGCATCCGCCGCAATGCGGCGCAGTCCACCACAACGCAGACCCTCGGCGTTTCAATTGTCGTTGGTCCCTTCAGCACCAGCGGTCGGAACAAGAACGTAGTTGTCAGCTATCAGCGGACCGTGACACGCAGGCACGGGAACATGAATTCCACTGGCTTTGTCGCGGGCGGCGGACGGAATGCCTGTGCGGTCAACGTCTACCGCAAGCTCGGCAACAACGCTGAGCAGTTCTGGACCAGCTTTGAAGCCAGTGGCGGCGTGATGATTATGAACGAGCGCGACGGCCCCGACATTGCTACTTCCCGCTGGGCAGGCTCTGTAACCCTCAATGACAGCGAAGGCACGCAAGACCGCACCTACCGCGCAGAGATCGTCGGTTTCAGCGAACAGGATGTGAGCCATCAGTCGGGAAGTTTCACCGGACAAGACATCTCGGCCAGCCTCTCCCTGGTTTCAATCGAAGAGTGACCCGTTCGAGCGGCCGGGATACGCCGCTCATCCATCAAGAGGAAACACCCATGCGCTTTGACGCTCGCCTGTACCTTCGCACCGAGTCCGCTGACCAGCCCGGCGTGACTCTGCAGTTCCGTCCAGTCAGTCAGCCGAACATGCCGCAGATCAATCTCACGGTTGACCCGGCCGACGCGGCCGCGCTGAAGGTTGGTGCTGTCTACCGCTTTGAGGCAACTGAAATTCCTCAGGAGGGTTGATCCGTCGTGCGTACCTTTGGCCGTTGGGCGGCGTCTCCGCTCGGTGCTGGTCTGCTCGTAGAGGATGGCGGCTTGACCGTGGCCTCACCGGGGGCGGTCGTTCTTGCCCGAATCGCCAGGAGCACCTTTCCACTTGTCGGTCCTGCCGGCGCTGAGTTCATGCTGTGGGGCGATGATCCTCTTACTGCGATCATCGGCCTCTGCAACGCCGCAGCGCCGTTGTCATCCGAGCTGGGCGCATCCAACGGGGTGGGTTGGAAGCTGCACACTGGCCAAGTCGTTCGCAACGGCGTTGTGATTGCCAGCGGCCTGCCAATCCCCCTCAAGGGAGAGGCACTGGGCGTGCGTGTTCTGCCTGGCACACCCGCGCAGGCGCAGTTCTATCGGGATGGCCAGCAGGTTGCCAGTGTTGATGTCTCAGCGGGTGGGCCGTACTACTTCGCTGTGTCCATCGCTGCCACCAAAGCGCGCGGCCTGCGCTGTGTCGTGAACGCTGGCCAGTGGCAGGGGCTCAGTCCGGCCGCACTTGCGGGATGGGCCCAGGCTGCCGATCCGATCCCCACAATCCGGGTCGCAAGTGAGGACTACATGAGCGCTGCCAGCGACTCGCCAGCGAACACCGCGTTCGCTGGAATCATCGCTACCGAGGGCCTGAGTACGATCAGCGCAGTTTCGTTCTGGATGTGGGGCAACGAGTCGCGTGCCGGCAGCGCCCAGGTCCGCGTGCAGGACGCTGCAGGGATGCTGGATGCCGCTGCGCTGTCCGCTATTCGTGACGTGCCAGTCACGGTGCGCCAGGTCGGGCAAGGCCAGTCGATGGCCGGTGCGGTACCAGTCGCCCGCTATGTACTGGATCGAATCGAGGTCGAAGACGACAGTTACAAGCGCCTGACGTTCAAGGACGCGCACAGTGACCTGGATGAGCCGCTGAGCAGGGCCGTATTTCTCCCGACCCACGGCGACAGCATTGCCTGGCAGCCGCAGCCCGTGGTGATCGGGCTGGTGCGGAGCGTGCCGGCCACGGCGGTAAACAGTGATGGCTCGCTACAGTGGATCTGCGATTCGCGGCTGCAATCAGTGATGAGTGTCCGTGACCGCGCAGTGGAACTGGTTGCCGGCACGGGCTACAGCCTGGTTGCTGGTGGTCAGCAGCTGTCCCTGCAGTCGCCGCCGCTCGGGCCGCTGACGGCTGACGTGTCGACCATCGGAGCCGACCGGCCGGCAACGCTTCAGCAGGCGCTTTCCGACGTGTTCGGCCGTATCGGGAAATCTGCATGGCAGAGTGCCGACGCCCTGGCCATCGATCAGGCTACGGGCTATGCCGGGGTGGGCTACTTTGCGGACGGCAACAGCACGCCGCGCGAGGCCTTGGCTGCGATCCTGGGCAGCTACTGCGCCGACTGGTGGCAGGATGGGGATGGCGTGCTGCGCCTGGCGCGATTGATCGACCCCGAGAGCGTTGCCGATGCGAGCCTGGCATTCGAGCTCGACCTGGTCGAGCTCGCCGCTCCGCTCGTTGTGATGCCGGACCTTGCCCCCGGACTTACCCGACGCATGGGCTATCGGCCCAACGCGATAGTCCTGGCTGACGGCGATATGGCCACCGGCCTGGACCAGGTGCCGCCCAGCATCCGCAAGGAACTGTCCGCCAGCCACCGTGGCCAGGTCTACGCAACCGGGGATCTGCCTGCCTGCTACCAGCACGCGGAGGCTGCGCCAGCGGTGGAGTCTTGTTTCGATAGCCGCGTTGACGCTCAGGCGGAGATTGATCGCGTCGTGAAGCTCTACGCAGTGCCCCGCAACTTCTATGCCGGCCGGATGACCGCGCGGCCTGACTTGCAGCTGCGGCCGGGCCAGGTCGGGCGCATCCGCTACCCGCGCTATGGCCTCGCTGCAGGTCGAAAGGTGATCGTCACGGCGGTGACCAGCAACCCCATCAATGGCGAACAGACCCTGAAATTTTGGGGCGCATAAGGACTGCCACATGCTTATCGGATTTTCCCCTGCGGGCGTTACCGCTGCTGCTGACGGCGCCACTGCCGCGAACATCGCCGCCCTGATCGATGGACGGCCCACAAGCATTGCTCGGCTCAGCGGTGGCGCCTCCGCCGTCCGACTGCGGTTGACCTGGCCAGCGGCCGCTGGCGTCCGTGTCGTTGGCATGCTCGGTTTGTCCTGCCCGGTCGGCACCTCCCTCAAGCTCACTGGGCGCAAGGCTGGTGACGCTACATATGGCCAGGCCCTCGGTGGGGCCTCACTCACGCAAAAGGTGGTCGAGTTGGTGGATGGAAGCCGCGCGGCCTGGTGGGTTCTTCCAGCGGGCACTGCGGCCCTCGTGGGTATCCAGGTGGAGATTGGGGTGGCGGGCCTGGACGTGGGCGAGCTGTTCGCCCATCAGGCGGTAGACCTACCCATTGAGCCCGGTTCAGAGACTGAGCGCATCGACCCCAGCATTGTGGAGCGCACCCTGGGCGCAGGCGTCAACGTGGTGGCTCGGCGCACCTACCGGCGCCTCCGCTTTACCCCTCAGACCGACCGCCTGCAGATCGCCCGCCAGGGCGGCCTGGGTGGCGGGATGGACTGGGAGCGGCTGGCCATGGCGGCCGCAGGTGGCGCGCGGTTGTCGCTGGTGCCGCGTTGGGGGAAGGATGGCGCCCTGGACACGGAGGAGCTCCATCGGACGGCACTGTATGGCACGGTGGTGGCCGGGTCCGCTGGGCACGCTGGCGGCAACCAGTTCCGCAGCGGCGGGTGGGTGGCGGATGAGCTCCCCCCGATTTGAGCCCCGCTTGAGGCGGAGTTCTAACCCCGTTTGAGGGGCTATCGAACGGTCAGGCAAAGGGGGCTCACAAGGTCGATTCAGCCCAGACTGGCCAGAGCTGGGGATTCTGCAAACCCCGTGTCCCGATTTCGCAGAGTGACTGTCCGCTTACACCGGTCAGTTCATGCCGGCGGTGGAGCGATACGGCATGGCGGTGGCGCTGGATCGGCACGTGCTCGGGCTGTTGTTCCGCCACCTGCAGGTCTGCCCGGCACACGTGCGCCAGCTGGGCCTGTGCAACGTCAACGTTTCGGCGCAGTCGATCGCCGAGCCGGGATTCCTCGCCTTCGTCTGCGACCTGCTCGAGCGCAACCGCGCGCTGGCCTCGAAACTGTGTTTCGAGATCACCGAGACCGCGGCGATCAGCAACCTCAGCCAGGCACGCGCTTTCATCGATGCGGTCAAAGCGCGTGGCTGCCGGATGGCACTGGATGACTTCGGCTCCGGCCTGTCCTCGTTCGGCTATCTGCGCCAGCTGCCTGCGGACATCCTGAAGATCGACGGCACCTTCGTGCGTGACATGGACACCGACCCGGTCAGCCACGCCACGGTGCGGGCGATCAGCGAGCTCGGGCGGGAACTGCAGATGGAGGTGGTGGCCGAATGGGTGGAAACCGCCGAGGTGGCTGGCGCACTGACCCGGCTCGGCGTGCAGGGCCTGCAGGGCTACGCGATCGAGCGGCCGCAGCCGCTGGAACGGATGACCCTGAGTGACCTGAGGCCGGTCCGCCTGGTGGCGGTGAAGGGGCCTCCGGCCGCTGGCTGAACGGCGCACGGCGACTTTGGTCTACACATGCGTGGCGTGCCCGGCTGCGATAATGCGCGCCAGGGGCGACGCGCAGTGGGCGCGGACGTAAGCAGGAACAGGATGTGGCGTGGGCGTCAGGCAGTGGCGGTACGAAACAGGGGCGCTGCTGGTCGTCCTGCTGATGGGAGTGTTGCTTCCCGGTCTGGTGCACGCGCGCCTGGCCGAGGCCGGCCGGGATTTCCTGCTGGTTGGCGCACCGACGGACGAACCGACACCCCATCGTGGCTGTACGCCCGCGATGCTGGCCGGGCCGCGCGAGCAGGTAGAGGTACCGGCGCCGCCCGGGGGCTGGTCGGGGCAACCCCAGGCGCTGGATGTGTTCAACGTGTTCGCTGGCGAAGTCCGCGTACAGCATGGTGACCGCGAGATCTGCGGCAACATGCACGATGCGCGCACCCGTGATTCGCGCTTCCGCGCCGGCATCGGCCTGGTGGCGGTGCCAGCGGCAGGCAGCCATGAGCCGTTCCTGGTGTCGTGGCAGGCGCCGCTGAAAGCGCGCTGGGTGCCGACCTTGCGGCTGGGGGCGCCCAGTCCGGTCCAGCAGAACGATACCGCCCGCCTGCTGGTGCGCGCGGCCTGCATCGCGGTGGCGATCGCGCTGGCGCTGTCGGCATTGATGGCCTACCTGACCACCCGTGACCGCAGCTTCCTGGTCTACATCGGCGCGACGATCGTGGTGGTGGTGTGGCAGGCGGTTCTTGGCGGCTTGAGCGGCTACCCCGAACCGTGGCTGCCGGTGGGCGAGCGCGGCGCATGGTGGCTGCTGGCGCTGACCGCCGCGACCCAGGCGCTGGTACTGCCCGCTCTGTGGCGCCTCAACGGTGGGGACCGCTTGCTGCCGCGCTCGCGGCCGGCACAGCAGGCTGTGCTGTGGGGCCTGATGGGACTGGCCGCGCTGGTGCCGTGGCTGCGCTGGGACACCCTGGCGCTGGTCGCGCAGAGCCTGCAGCTGACCTTCATCCTCGGTTGCCTGTTGTCACTGGCCGCTGGCATGCGTGCCTGGTTGCGCGGTGACTGCTGGGCGTTGGCGGGCCTGGCGGCGCTGGTGCCACTGCTGGTGATGATCGCAGCCGATGCCAGCAGTGTAGGGTGGCTGCTGGAGTACCGGGTGGAAGCACTGCAGCTGTCGGTGACCTGGCTGCTGATGATGGCCGCCTATGCCATGAACCAGCGGCTGGGCCGGCTGCGCCAGCAGCGCGATGAACTGCGCCAGCTGGCCGAAACCGATGGCCTGACCGGGCTGCCCAACCGCCGGGCCGGCCTGCAGCAGCTGGCCCGTCACCTGGCACAGGTCGACCGTGAGCGCGGCCCGCTGGTGATCGGTTTTCTCGACATCGACCTGTTCAAGGACATCAACGACCGCCATGGCCACGCGGTGGGCGACCAGGTGCTGGTGGCGGTAGCGCGTGCCCTGCGCACGGCAGTCCGCAGCCAGGACGAAGTGGTACGGATGGGCGGCGAGGAGTTCCTGCTGCTGATGCCGGGCATGCCGCGCGAGGCGGCGTCGGCACGCCTGGACCGCCTGCGCCAGCGCATCACCGAAGCCGGCCAGGCCCTGCAGGTGCCGGGCCTGGAAGTGACCGCCAGCATCGGACTGGCGCAGTGGCGGCCGGGTGAGGATGACCTGGCCGGGCTGCTGCGGCGGGCCGACCATGCCATGTACGTGGCCAAGCGGGCGGGTCGCAACCGGGTGTTCGACGGCGAAGAGCTCGATCCGCCGGCCCCGGCATGAAGCGCAGCGGGCGGCGATGCCGGATAATGGACCGATGACCACCCGACTCAACAAACATATCGCCGACACCGGCTTCTGCTCCCGCCGCGAGGCCGATCGCCTGATCGCCGCCCGCCGCGTCACCGTCAACGGCCACGCGGCCGGCACCGGTGCGGTGGTGGGCGAGGAAGACCAGGTGCTGGTCGACGGCCAGCCGCTGCGCGCGCGCGTGGCACGCAAGCCCGGCGCCCGCCGCCACGTCTACATCGCGCTGAACAAGCCGGTGGGCGTCACCTGCACCACCGAAACCTCGGTCAAGGGCAACATCGTCGACTTCGTCGGCCACGAACAGCGCATCTTCCCGGTCGGCCGCCTGGACAAGGAGTCCGAAGGCCTGATCCTGATGACCAGCAACGGCGACATCGTCAACCAGATCCTGCGTGCCGAGAACGGCCACCAGAAGGAGTACCTGGTGGCGGTGAACAAGCCGGTCACCGACGAGTTCCTGCGTGGCATGGCGCGCGGCGTGCGCATCCACGACCAGATGACGCTGCCGTGCAAGACCTCGCGCATCGCCAAGTTCGGATTCCGCATCACCCTGCAGCAGGGACTGAACCGGCAGATCCGCCTGATGGCCGCCGAGTTCGGCTATCGCGTGACCCAGCTGCGCCGCGTGCGCATCGACAACATCAAGATCGGCGCGCTGAAGCCGGGCCAGTGGCGCAACCTGACCGAGCAGGAACTGCAGGGCCTGCTGCCGAAGCAGCTGGACTGGTAACGCGCGGTAGTGCCGGCCGCTGGCCGGCTGCACCAGGCATCGAATGAGCGCGGGATGCCGGCCAGCGGCCGGCACTCCCCGTTGTGCGGATTGCGCACCGGCATCAGCTAGACTCCGCAGTGACCTGCCGGAATGTGACGCTGCATGATCAAGCCCGACAAGCCTGCCAACGAAGCCCTTCGGCTCGAGGCGCTGTACCGCTACCGGATCCTGGATTCGCAGCGTGAGAAATCCTTCGACGACCTGGTCGCGATCGCCAAGGCGGTCTGCGGTACCTCGATGGCGGCGGTGACCCTGATCGACGTCGAACGGCAGTGGTTCAAGTCGATCCAGGGCATCGACGCGGCGGAAAACCTGCGCAGCGAATCGATGTGTGGCCACGCCATCCTGCAGCCGCAGGAAATCATGGTGGTCGAGGACGCGTTGCAGGACATCCGCTTCCACGATAATCCGGTAGTGACCGGCGACCCGCACATCCGCTTCTACGCCGGTGCGCCACTGATCAGTTCCGATGGCCTGCCTCTGGGCACGCTGTGCGTGTTCGATGCACATCCGCAGCACCTGCCCAGCGACAAGGCCGAGGCACTGGCCGCGCTGTCACGGCAGGTGATGCTGGTGATGGAGCTGCGCCGTTTCGCGCTCGACATCCAGAAGCACATGCTGGAGCGCGATGACTACGAGCGCCTGTTGGCGGAGTACCAGGACGTGCTGCTGGCGCAGAATGCCGACCTGGCCGAGCAGAGCCGCACCGATGCGCTGACCGGCCTCCCCAACCGCCGCGCAATGGCGGCGGCACTGGAAGAGGCGGTGGTGGAGATCGATGGGCAACCGGGCGTCGCCTGCGTTGCGTTGCTCGACATCGATCACTTCAAGCACATCAACGATTTCCAGGGCCACGCCACCGGCGACCGGGTGCTGGCCGAGCTGGGCGTGCTGCTGCGCTCGCACTTCGCCGGCCGCGGCATGGCCGCGCGCTACGGCGGCGAGGAGTTCGTGGCGGTAATGCCGGGCACCGACCTGCACACGGCCGAACTGCAATGCGAGTTCCTGCGCCTGGCCGTGGCTGACCTGCCGCTTGGATTCCCGGTCACGATCAGCATCGGTGTTGCCCAGCACCAGCCAGGTGAAAGCGTGGATGACATGCTGGCGCGCGCCGACAAGGCGCTGTACCGGGCCAAGGGCAATGGTCGCAACCGGGTGGAACGGGCGGGCTGAGCCCTGCATGCAGTAGATCCACGCCATGCGGGGATGCTTTTGCAGATGAGGTAACGCCGTGTCGCGGCCTGTGCGATTGCGCCCGGCGAATATGCCGTTCCTGTTCCCACGGACACAACCATGCTGCAGACCCTGGCCATCGCCCACTATCGCTCGCTGCACGGGCTGATACTGCCGCTGCAGCAGTTGAATGTGGTGACCGGCGACAATGGCAGTGGCAAGTCCAGCCTGTACCGCGCGCTGCGCCTGCTGGCAGAGACCGCGCAGGGCGGCGTCGCGGCGGTTCTGGCCCGCGAAGGTGGGCTCGGTTCGGCGCTGTGGGCGGGGCCGGAAAAAATGGACCGTCGGGTTGCTGCCGGCGAAATCCCCTTGCAGGGCGGCCCACGTCAGGAATCGGTGGGATTGAAGCTGGGCTTCACCACCGACGAGTTCGGCTATGCCATTGACCTGGGCTACCCACCGCCCAGCCGTTCGGCCTTCGCACTGGACCCGCAGATCAAGGCCGAGGCGATCTGGGCCGGGCCGTTCCTGCGCAGCGCCAACCTGCTGGTCGACCGACGTGGGGCAATGGTGCGGCAACGCCATGCGCGCGGTTGGGATCTGGTCGATGACCGGTTGTCGCTGTTCGACAGTCTGTTCACCCAGGTTGGCGATCCGCAGCGCATGCCGGAAACCATCGCCCTGCGCGAGTACATCCGTCGCTGGCGCTTCTACGACCATTTCCGCAGCGACGCCGATGCCCCGGCACGGCAACCGGCGATGGCCACGCGCACGCCGGTGCTGCATCACGACGGTCGCGATCTGGCGGCGGCCTGGGTGACCATCCTCGAGATCGGTGATCCGGGCGCACTGGCGCGCAGCGTGGAGGATGCGTTCCCGGGCGCCACGGTGGGGTTCGAGGAACTGGATGGCCGGCTGGCCCTGCGCTTCCACCAGCCGGGGCTGCTGCGGCCGTTGTCGATGGCCGAGCTGTCCGACGGCACGCTGCGCTTCCTGCTGCTGGCCGCGGCACTGCACACGCCGCGCCCGCCGCCGCTGCTGGTGCTCAACGAACCGGAGACCAGCCTGCATCCGGACCTGCTGCCGGCGCTGGCGCGGCTGATCATCGCGGCCAGTGCGCGCAGCCAGGTGTGGGTGGTCTCACACGCCAGCCGACTGATCGCAGCACTGGAGCAGGCGCCCGGCTGTCATTCGCTGCATCTGCACAAGGAACAGGGGCGCACGCTGTTGAGCGGGCAGGGCTTGCTGGATGCCCCGGCATGGCACTGGCCGCAGCGCTGACAAGGCGATTCGCACCCTGCGCGGATATGCTCAATCGGCGATGTTGCGTGCTTCCGACGTACCGAGAATCTCCGGGTGCTGCACCGGCTTGCGGCGGTTCAACAACGGATGCAGGAACACCGCGCCGACGATGATCGCCACGCCCAGGTAGAACCACGGCGTGACCTCGTGCTGCTCGCGCAGCAGCACCACTGCCAGCACCACCGCGTAGACCGGTTCCAGGTTGGTCACCAGCTGCACGGTGTAGGCGCTCAGGTGGCGTAGCGCGACCAAGGCCAGGGCGAACGGCAGCAGCGTGCAGAACCCGGCCAGTACCAGTAGCAGGATGCCGTCGTGCAGGTCCGGAACCACCCATAGCGGGCTGGCCAGCGCCGGCAGCAGGTAGGGCATCAGTGGCGCCAGCAGGGTCAGGGTGAGGGTGCCGGCGCCCAGCTCCAGTGCGGTGACTGTAAGCGGATCGGCGTGGCTGACCATGCGCTTGTTGAGCGAGCCGAACACCGCCACCAGCAGCGCCGATATCGCGCCGATCAACACACCCAGGCGCATGCCATCGGGCACGCCACCGACCACCAGTGCAACACCCGGCAGCACGGCCAGGCCGAAGGCGAGTTCACGCAGCTGGAACGGTCGCTTGGCTACCCACGGTTCGATGATCGAGGTGAATACCGGCGCCAGCGCGATGCAGGTGGCGGCCACCGAGGCGTTGGCCAGCTTCACCGCGCCGTAGAACGTCAGCCAGTGCAGGGCGACCAGCGCGCCGATGCCGGCGTAGCCCGCCACCAGGCGCAGTGGCAGGGTGCGCAATCCACGCCAGACCCGCGGCAGCAGCGCCAGCATCGCTGTCACCAGCAGCATGCGCCACCACACCAGCGGCAGTGCGGGCAGGGTGATCAGCTTGCCGAGGATGGCAGTGACGCCCCACAGCAGGACACAGAAGTGGATCTGCCACAGCGCTTTGCGGGTGTCGGGTGTGCTCATCCGCCTATTGTGAGGCAAGGCGGCGCCCGTCGCGCATCGGTCGTGCTATGCGCCGCCGTCCACGTGCCGCTGTAGCGCCATCGCCGCCGCAGGATTGCGCGCTTTGGCGGCGCCGATGCACAGCAGGTAGACCTCGCGCGGCTCTGACGGTGCCTGCCCGGCGAGGCAGGGCAGGTCGGCTACCGGCTCGCCGCGTGACCAGCGTCCTGCGCGCTCCGCCCAGCGCTGCTGCACGGGTGCCGGCAGGCCCTCGTTCAAGCGGGCCTGGCTGCGCTTGATCCTGGCGTAGACGAAGCCGGCACTGACATCGCCGTGTAGTGGCGCCTCGTCGCTGTCCTCGATCACCAGCGCCACGCCATGGCGGCGCGCGGCGGCGACCAGTGCCGGGCCATGTGCCTCGGCGTTGCGGACCTCCAGCGCATGCTGCAGCGGCACGCCGTCCAACTGCTTCGGCAGCTGTGCCATCAGTGCGTCCAGCGCTTCGGCATCGGCCGGATGGCGTGGGTCGAACTGCCACAGCAAGGGGCCGAGCCGGTCACCCAGCGCGAGCGCCGCCTGCAGGAACGGCGTTGCAGCCTCCACAGTGCTGGACAGGTCGCGGCGCTGCACCAGGTAGCGTGGCGCCTTCATCGAAAAACGGAAGCCGTCCGGCGTCTGCGCCGCCCATTGCGCGCACTGGGCGGCAGTGGGCGTGCGGTAGAAGGTGCCGTTGATCTCGATGCAGCGCAGCGCGCGGCTGGCATGGGCCAGTTCCTCGCGTTGCGGCAGGCCCGGCGGATAGAACATGCCACCGCGCCATTCGGGAAACACCCAGCCACCGATACCGCAGCGGATCGCGGCCTGCGTCGTTGCGGCCATCACTGGCCGTGGTCCGCGCGCCACGGATCGTAGCTGCCGAACCACCACATGTAACCTTCCGGGTCGGCACAGGCGTAGCCACGGCCACCGTAGTCCTGGTCGGCAATGTCGATGACGATGCGGGCACCGGCAGCCTTGGCCCGCGCATAGTGCGCATCGGCATCGGTGACGATCACGCAGGCGCTCTGCGTCTGGCGGCCGCCGACCTCGTCCGGCATCACCGCCAGCTTGGACCATTCGCCGCTACTGCTGCTCGAGCCGAGCATGATCATGCCGTTGCCGTATGTCAGCTGCGCATGGAACACCGTATCGCCGTCGGCATACACCGCCTGGACGTGAAAACCGAAGGCGCGTTGCAACCACTCGATGGCGGCCTGCGCGTCGCGGTAGCGCAGGCACGGAATGATGGTCGACCCGTTGCTCGGTTGTCCGTTCTCGCCCATGACACCCCTCCTATGGCACAGGGCAGGCTGCGCCCGGGGCCGTTACCATCGCGCGAAACCCTGGTGACGGCCTGCACATGGCCGCCACCCCTGTTCGGAGATCGTGCTGGATGAAAACCTGGATTGGAGGAGCCGTGCTGCTGGCGTGCACGACCATGGCGAATGCTGCCACCCCGGCGCAGCTGCAGGACCTGGATGCCACCGTCGAGCGCGTGCGCGCACAGTTCGACGTGCCCGGCATTGCCGTGGCCGTGGTCAAGGATGGCCAGGTGGTGCTGGAACGCGGCTGGGGCGTGCGCGAGCAGGGCAAGCCGGAACCGGTGCAGGCCGATACGCTGTTCGCCATTGCTTCCAACACCAAGGCGTTCACCGCCACCTCGCTGAACCTGCTGGCCGAGGACGGCAAACTGAAGATGGACGACAAGGTGATCGACCACCTGCCGTCGTTCCGCATGTCCGATCCGTTCGTGACCGGGCAGATGACGATCCGCGACCTGCTGTCGCATCGCAGCGGGCTGAGCCTGGGCGCAGGTGACCTGCTGTTCTGGCCGACCACCTCCTACAGCAATGCCGAAGTGGTGGAGCGGCTGGGCAAGGTGCCGCTGAAGGGCGGTTTCCGCGAGAGCTATGCGTACGACAACATCCTGTACGCGGTTGCCCAGCAGGTGATCGAGCATGTCTCCGGCATGAGCTACCAGCAGTTCCTGCAGACCCGCATCTTCGACAAGGTGGGCATGGCCGGCACACGCTACAACGCCGATCACCTGAAGCCGGGCGACAAGGCCGCGGTCGGCCACGCCAAGTACGATTTCAAGGACCTGCGTACCGTTGCACCGCTGACCTGGTCGAACAATGCCGGCGCCGGTGGCATCTATTCCAGTGCGCACGACATGGCGCGCTGGATGCAGGTGCAGCTGGACGAAGGCAAGCTGGCCGATGGCACCGCGCTGTTCAGCGACAAGAGCCAGCAGCAGATGTGGCGGATGATCACGCCGCAGTCGATTCCGGCGCCGAGCGTGCCGGAGCTGGCGCCGGCGCGGGCCAACTTTGCCGGCTACGGCGAAGGCTGGAGCCTGAGCGACTACCGTGGCCGGAAGCTGGTCTGGCACACCGGTGGCTGGCCGGGCATGGTTTCGCGGCTGACCCTGGTGCCGGGCGAGAAGCTGGGCGTGGTGGTGCTGACCAACCAGGAAGTGGGCGCGGCGTTCAACGCGATCACCCTGAGCGTGCTTGATGCCTATCTGGGCGGCGAGAAGCACGACTGGGTGGATGCCTATGCCAAGGCCGTGGCCAAGGGCCAGGACAAGGCTGACGAGGCCTGGGCCAAGCACCAGAACGCGCGCGACAAGGGCAGCAAGCCATCGCTGGCACTGGCCGGCTACACCGGCACGTTCCGCGACCGCTGGTATGGCGACATGCAGATCAGCGCCCAGGGCAAGGGCCTGCGCCTGCGCTTCATGAAGACTGCACAGCTGAGCGGTCGGCTGGAGCACTGGCAGCACGACACCTTCATCGTGCGCTGGGACGACCGTTCGCTCAACGCCGACGCGTTCGTGAACTTCAGCCTGGATCCGGACGGCAAGGTGCGCGAGGTGCGCATGCAGTCGATCTCCGACCTGACCGATTTCAGCTTCGATTTCCAGGACCTGCTGTTCGCCCCGGTGAAATGACGTCGCCGGGCGTGGCCCGGCGCTGCCGTTTGACGAATCCCATCGGTAGTGCCGGCCGCTGGCCTGCAACCTGATGATCCCCGGAAGCGTCGCGAGGGGGCCGGCCAGCGTCCGGCACTACCGGAACCGCGGCGATCATCGGCTGGCGTACACACGCGGCGTGGGATACTCCGCCGGCTATTGATGGCGAGGGAATGCGATGTTCCGTTGGTTTGAATCCCTGATTCCGGTGTTCCCGCCCGTGGACGGGCGCATGCCGCCGCGCAAGGTGGTGCCGTTCTACCTGCACTACCTGCGCCCGGTGTGGCCGGTGCTGCTGGCCACCCTGATCGCCGGCCTGCTGCTGGCGCTGGTGGAAGTGGCAATGTTCGATTACCTGGGCCGCATCGTCGACATGGTCGCCGAGCAGCCGGGGGGCGATTTCTTCAAGCGCCATGCCAATGAGCTGGGCTGGATGCTGTTCATCACGGTCATCGCGCGGCCGATCCTGGTCGGCCTGCACAACCTGCTGGTCAACCAGGCCATCGTGCCTGGCCTGAGCAACCGCTCGCGCTGGCTGATGCACAACTACGTGGTGCGGCAGAGCCTGAACTTCTTCCAGAACGACTTCGCCGGCAGCGTGGCCAACCGGGTGATGCAGACCGGTACCTCGCTGCGCGAATCGGCAGTGCAGATGGTCGACTCGCTCTGGTACATCGTGGTCTACACCGGCACCGCGCTGTACCTGTTCGCGCAGGCCGACTGGCGCCTGATGGTGCCGTTGATCCTGTGGCTGCTGGCCTATGCAGTGATCCTGGCCTACTTCGTTCCGCGCGCGAAGGAACGCGCATGGATCGCCTCCGAAGCGCGTTCCAAGGCGATGGGCCGCATCGTTGATGGCTACACCAACATTCCCACGTTGAAGCTGTTCGCCCATGGCGGACGCGAGCAGGCCTATGTGGCCGAGTCGATCCAGGAACTGGCGGTCAAGCACCGTGCGCAGACCCGCATCACCACCGGCATGGACCTGACCATCGCCATCGTCAACGGTTTCCTGATTGCCGGTACCTGTGGGCTCGCGCTGTGGCTGTGGAACGGTGGCCACATCACTGTTGGCGCGATCACGCTGGCGACCGGCCTGGTGATCCGCATCCACAACATGTCCGGCTGGATCATGTGGACCATCAACGGCATCTTCGAGGACATCGGTACGGTGCAGGATGGCATCACTACCATCGCCCAGCCGCTGACCGTGCAGGACCGCGAGGATGCAGTGCCGTTGCAGGTGACCCGTGGTGGCGTGCACTTCCAGGACATCCACTTCCACTACGGCAAGAAGGGCGGTGTGATTGCCGGCCTCGATCTGGTGGTGAAGCCGGGCGAGAAGATCGGCCTGGTCGGTCCTTCCGGTGCCGGCAAGTCGACCCTGGTCAACGTGCTGCTGCGCCTGTACGACCTGGAAAGCGGCCGCATCCTGATCGACGATCAGGACATCGCCCATGTCACCCAGGAGAGCCTGCGCCAGCAGATCGGCGTGGTCACCCAGGACACCTCGCTGCTGCATCGCTCGATCCGCGACAACCTGCTGTATGGCCGCCCCGATGCCACTGACGAGCAGCTGCATGCCGCCGTGGCCAAGGCGCGCGCCGCAGCCTTCATCGATACGCTGGTGGACGGGCAGGGCCGGCGTGGCTACGACGCGCACGTGGGCGAGCGCGGCGTGAAGCTGTCCGGTGGTCAGCGCCAGCGCATCGCCATCGCCCGCGTGCTGCTGAAGGACGCACCGATCCTGGTGCTGGATGAGGCGACCTCGGCACTGGACTCGGAAGTGGAAGCGGCGATCCAGGACAGCCTGGACCAGCTGATGGGCGGCAAGACGGTGATCGCGATCGCGCACCGGCTGTCGACCATCGCACGCATGGACCGGCTGGTGGTGATGGACCAGGGCCGCATTGTCGAGACCGGCACCCATGCCGA
This sequence comes from Stenotrophomonas sp. 96582_Sma, assembly GCF_056480905.1. NCBI lineage: Bacteria > Pseudomonadati > Pseudomonadota > Gammaproteobacteria > Lysobacterales > Lysobacteraceae > Stenotrophomonas > Stenotrophomonas sp. 96582_Sma. The sequence goes on from NZ_CM151122.1 coordinate 1,424,852, forward strand.
GCTCATTACGGCCGGTGGCCTGTACGCGCGCTTGTGGGCGCGGCAGACCGGTGGTTTTGTGGCTGCAGACCAGTAGACCCACGCCATGCGTGGATGCATTCCCTGGGGTCGGAGGCCCGCATGATTCGTTCTCTACGCCCCCTGCTGCTGGCGCTGGTGCTGGCACTGGTCGCCACTGCCGCAGCCGCTGCATCGCCATCAGTGGAAGGCGAAGCCCTCGAGCAGGTCATCCTTCTCAGCCGCCACAACCTGCGCGCACCGGTGGTGGCATCGGGTGCGTTGGCCAATGCGACTCCGGAGCGCTGGCCGAGCTGGGACGTAGGCGCCGGCGAGCTGACCACCAAGGGCGGCGTGCTGGAGGTCTACATGGGCCGCTACATCGGCCAATGGCTGCGGCAGGCAAAGTTGATGCCGGCAACGGGCTGTCCGCAGCCGAGCGACTTCCACGCGCACGCCAACAGCCTGCAGCGCACCCAGGCGACCGCACAGTTCTTCGTTGCAGGTGCCTTCCCGGGCTGCCACGTGACGGTGGAACAGCGCATGCCGCTGGGCACGATGGATCCATTGTTCAATCCGGTGATCCACAACAGAGACACGCTCTTCCGCGAGCGTGCGCTGTCGGCGATGCAACAGGCGCAGGCCGCATCGGATCTGGCACCGGCGCTGGCGGCGGTGGAGGCGATCACCCGCTACCCGCAGTCGGCTGCATGCGCAGGCCGCAGCGAATGCCACCTGACGCCGGCCGATTCCATTTTCAGCGCAGAGCCGGGCAAAGAACCGCGTACTTCCGGTTCGCTGGCCCTGGCAAGCGGGTTGGTCGATGCCTTGTTGATGGAGCACTACCAGGGAAGTGGCATTCCCGGCGAAGGCTGGGGCCGATTGAACACGGAGGACCAATGGCAGGCGCTGGCGCAGGTCCGCAACCGCTACCAGGACATCCTGTTCGGAACACCCGAGGTGGCGCGTGACGTGGCTGCGCCGCTTTTGGCAAGAATAAACGGGCTGTTCGAAGATCCGGCGTCACCGAAGGTGAGCCTGCTGGTCGGCCACGATTCCAACATCGGTTCCGTGCTGGCGGCGCTGGGAATCACGGACTACACGTTGCCGGGCCAGTATGAGAAGACACCGATCGGCGGCCTGCTGCAGTTTGAACGCTGGCGTGATCGTGGGGCCAGCGAAGTGCGTTTCCGCCTGGCCTACGTCTACCCGACCACCGCGCAACTGCGAGATGCGCTGCCGTTGAGCGATGTACAGCCACCCGGTCGGGTGGAGCTCGCGCTTCCCGGGTGTGGGCAGAATGGATGCAGTGACGTGCAGTTCGAGCGCGTGCTGCATCGCGCGGTGAATTGAATGCCATCCACGCATGGCGTGGATCTACTGGCAGGCGGGTAGTAGATCCACGCCATGCGTGGATGGGTCCATCCCGGGACGCCGAACAGAAAACGGCCCGGGTTTCCCCGGGCCGTTCCGTTTCCAACTCACACCTGCGCGATCACTCGATCGGCTGGTCCAGCATCAGCTGGCGTGCGAAACGCACCGGCGGCGCGCCGTAGGACAGCATCTGGTCGTGATAGGCCTTGAGGTTGAACTTGTCGCCCAGCTTGTCCTGCATCGCCTTGCGGGTGTCGAAGTGTTCCTGCGCACCGACGAAGTAGGTCGGCAGCTGTGCCGAGGTCAGCTGCGCGCGCACCCACTTGCCCGAGGCTTCGCTCTCCTGCTGGAAGGCGTCGTGGGTCATCAGGTGCATCGCCTTCTCGCGATCCCAGTTGTCCACGTGTACGCCCTGGTCGAGGATCGCGTTGGAGATCGTGCGCAGGTAGAACTTCAGCTGCACCAGGTGGAACAGCGGGTCGTTGTTGAGGTAACCCTGCTCCTGCATCATCCGCTCGGTGTAGACCGCCCAGCCTTCGGCGAACAGGCCAGAACGCAGCACCGCACGCAGGGTGGAGGGGAACTTGGCCGAATGCCAGCCTTCCAGGTAATGGCCCGGAGTACCTTCGTGGATGCTCAGCAGGTGGATCATGCGCGAGTTGTACTCACGCAGGAACGAGTCGACCTGCTTGTCGTTCCAGTCGTCCGGAATCGGCGACACGGCGTAGAAGGTCTTCAGGTTCTTGTCCAGCGGGCCCGGCGAATCGCAGTAGGCCACGGCCACGCCACGCTGGAATTCCGGCATCAGGATGATGTCCACCGGCGCGTCGGGCAGGGTCATCAGATCGTGCTCGCGCACGAATGCGGTGGACTGCTCCAGTGCGGCCTTGGCATCGTCGACCACCTTGTCGCGCGCCGGCTTGTCGGCATAGGCCAGCTCCAGCGCGGCCTCGATCGCCTTCTGCTGCTGCTCGTCGGTCGGCTGTGACGGCATCTCCGGTGCGCCCGGCTTGTCCTTCAGCACGGTCTGCGCGATGCCGTACATGTCTTCGCGCACGCGCTTGAGTTCGGCGCGTGCTCGCTCACCGATCTCCTGGCGCGACAGCGACGAGTTCAGCGCGAATTTCAGCTTCTGGTCGTACTTTTCCGCACCGATGCGGAAGTCGCCCTTGGCGTTCGGCACCAGGGTCTTGTCCAGCCAGGTCTGCTGTTCGTCCACCGCCTTCTTCAGGCCATCGATGGCGGCCTGCAGGCGCTGCTGGTCGGCCTGCGGCAGTTCGCCGATGTGCGGGGTGATGAAGGTATCGACGATGCTGAGGATGCCCTTGTTCTGCTTGGCCACCGTCTCGGCATGGATCTTCGGCACGCGGGCCGGATCCAGGTTCTCGCGGGCCTGGGCGAAGATCGCCGGCAGCTTCTCCATGCGCGCGGTGGCCGACTTCAGGCGCTCGGGCAGCGGTGCGAACTCACGGGCCATCAGGCCGTAGATCGCGCTGCCGGCCACGCCGTTGTACAGCTGCGGGTCCCACTTGCCGGACTGCATGACCTCGGCATTCCAGATCTCGGACTGCAGCTGGTTGCGCAGGATCGCCGCGTCCACCTGGTTTTCGCGGCCGAGCTTGGCCACCTCGATCTTGTCCAGCTCGCCCAGCAGCGCCTTGTAGGCGGCCAGGGTCTTCTGCTGGCCGGCGGCGCTCAGGTCGTCGATCTCGCTGTCGTAGCGGTGGTCACCGATCTGGGTGGCGCTGACCGGCGAGAGCTGCATCCAGGTGTCCAGGGCGCGCTTGGACAGGTCGGCGAAGGCGGCATCAACCGCCGCGTCACCGGCCTGCTGGCTGGCGGCCGGGGTGGAACCGTTGGTCGGGGCGTCGGCCGGCTGGCAACCGGCAAGGGCGGCGACCAGGGCGAGGGCAAGAAGATGCGGGCGCATCGGCGTTCCTGTACTGGGGTCAATTCCCGAGCATAGGCCTCCGGGGCTGCTTTGTCCCCGTGCCATAGGATTACCATGGGCACTGACAAGGACCCTCCAGCGGAGCGCAGGACATGGAATACCAGGGAAGCTGCCATTGCGGCAGGATCGCATTCACCGTACAGGCCGAGGCGCCGATCAGCGACGTCATCGACTGCAACTGCTCGATGTGCCGTCGCCGCGGCAGCCTGCTGTGGTTTGCCCCGCGCGAGGCGTTCCAGCTGAGCACCAATCCCGCGGACGTGGCCACCTACCACTTCAACAAAGCCCACATCGATCATCACCACTGCCGCGAGTGCGGCGTTGCCCCCTACAGCGAAGCGGTGGACCCGCGCACCGGTACGCCGATGGTGGCGGTGAACGTGCGCTGCGTACCGCAGGTAGACCTGGCCACGCTGGCGGTGATGTCCTACGACGGAGCGGCACTGTGACGCCGCTGCGCGCGTGGACGCGTGTGGTGGCGATGCCGGTGCTGCTGCTGGCGCTGGCGGCCTGTGCCAAGAACGGCGAGAGGGCGCAGGAGGCGGGTGCGGCCGCTGCCGATGCTGCTGTCGCTTCGCCGGAAGGTGCGTTTCTGGCCTACGAGCATGACGTGCAGATCCAGCTGGAAGCGGCGCAGATTGCACCGCGCATCCAGCAGGTGGCGCAGGCCTGCCAGAGCGCGAAGTTCGGTGACTGCGCGGTGCTGCAGGTCGACCAGCGCAGTGGCGAGCAGCCCAGCGGTGAGGTCAAGGTACGCATCGCGCCGAAGGGCACCGAGCCGTTGATCGCTCTGGCCGGTGAGGGGGGCACGCTGCAGTCGCGCAATACGCGCGCCGAAGACCTGGCGCAGGAGGTAGCAGACACCGCACTGACCAAGGCGCGGCTGGAGAAGGAACATGCGCGGCTGCTGTCCTACCAGGACCGCAAGGACCTGAAGATCGAAGACCTGATGGCGATCACCACGCGCCTGTCGGAGATCGAAGCGGGCGTCGAGCAGGCCAACAAGGATTCTGCGCAGCAGCGCCGGCGCATCGATACACAGCTGGTCACGATGCACTTCGACACCACCTCGGGCCAGCGCAGCCGCAGCGAGATCGGTGAGGCGCTGAGCGAATCGGGCAGCATCCTCAGCACCAGTATTGCGTTCCTGATCCGCGCCGCGGCCGCGCTGCTACCGGTGGCGGTGCTGGCCCTGATCGCGGCCTGGGGTGTGCGGGCGTGGTGGCGTCGCCGACGCCGCAGGCTGCCGCCCAGCCTCTGAGGTGAAGGTTGATGCCGGCAGCCAGCCGGCATCAGCCCTCGTCGGTCTCGTACTCGACGAACACATCCAGCTCCAGCGCCAGTTCCTGCACCGCATCGCGCACCTTCTGCGCGGTGCTTTCGTTGCCGACTTCCACCTCCAGTTCGTGGATGCCCGGGCCGATGTCATCGGACAGCCCGGCAGAACTGGAATCGTCGTCGTCCATGTGCGGCATCAGGTCGTCGGTTTCCTCGACATGTTCGATGCCGTCCAGGCCGAGCAGCAGGTCGCTGATGGCACGGGCGTCGTCTTCGGTTCCGGTGATGCGCAGTCGCAGCATGGCCATGGCGTCGATACGGTGTGGGGTTGCCTGCAGCCTAGCCAGCGTGAAGCAAAGAACGGGTGAGGGCGCAGTCAGCCGTGCGTGGCCGGGCGCCCGAGCAGGCTTTCCGGCAACGCGGGAATCGGCGTGCGTTCGTCCTGCGCCTGCTCCAGCAACCAGTCGATGAACAGGCGCGCGGCGTGGCTCGGCGGTTGCCCTTCGGCATGCACCACGTGATACGCGTAGCGCGCCTTCAGCGCCGGGCCAGGCAGGCGTACCACCTCGTAGCGCTGCAGGTAGGGCTGCGCGATATGGGTACGTGCCAGCACCGTGCCCATGCCGTACACCGCGGCACGCATCGCATCGGTACTGTCGGCGAAGGTGTGCATCGGCGGCAGTGGCGAGGGTGGGCGCACGCCGGCATGGCGGAACCAGTCACGCCAGCCCTGCGGCGACAGATCGGTCAGCAGCGGCAGGTCGGCGATGCGCGCCGGATCGACCAGCGTTTCAACCCCGGCCAGCGCCGGCGAGGCCACCGGGAACAGGTAGTCATCCATCAGGTGCTGTGCACGCAGGCCGGGCCACTGGCCCAGGCCATAGCGGATGCCGACCTCCGGCCCGTTGTCGTCGTAGCGGTCCAGGCCGCTGCCGGTGTGCAGCTCGATGCGTATGTGCGGATGGGCCTGGGTGAAGCGCGGCAGTCGTGGCAGCAGCCAGCAGTATGACAACGAGCGCAGCGTGGTGATCCGCAGTGGCACGCTGTCGGCGTCAGGCTGCAGATGATGGGCGACCGCAGCCACATCAGCGAATGCCGCACTGGCGGCATCGGCCAGCTGCCGTCCCTCGGCGGTGAGGCGAACGCCTCGCGCATGACGCAGGAACAGCCGGGTCTCCAGCACCTCCTCCAGCCGGCGCACATGGTGGCTGACCGCGCTGGCGGTCAGGTGCAGCTCCTGGGCGGCCTGGGCGAAGTTCTGGTGGCGCGCTGCAACCGCGAACACGGCCAGTGCGGGGAGCAGGGAGGGGCGTAGCTGCATGTCCAGCCTCAAACCATATTTGTGGCTGGCAGCGATACTACGCGCTTGTGTGGCGGGCGTCTGCGCCTGATCCTGTCTGCCTTGGCCAGGAACAGACGATGGACGGAGGCAGGGCATGAATGCGGTCCCACAGGCGGCCGAGCGCGACTGGCGCACGCCGCTGGAATTGACCCTGCTGGGCGCCATCTGGGGCTGCTCGTTCCTGTTCATGCGGTTGGCGGTGCCGTCGTTCGGCCCGTTCGCGCTGGTCGAGGTGCGGCTGGTGCTGGGCGCGCTGGTGCTGCTGCCGTTCCTGTGGCGCGCCCGCGCGCAGTTCCCGCCGCGGCGCTGGCTGTGGCTGGCACCGATCGGCCTGATCAACTCGGCGCTGCCGTTCGTGCTGTTCGCCTATGCCGCCGAACAGGCACCGGCCGCGATCGGCGCGATCTGCAATGCGATGACGGTGCTGTTCGCCGCGCTGATCGCCTTCCTGTTCTTCGGCGAGAAGATCAGCATGCGCCGTGCGGGCGCGCTGCTGGTCGGCTTCGCCGGCGTGGTGGTGCTGGCCACGGCCAAGGTCTCTGGCCTGAGCATCGGCACCGCGGTGCTGGCCGGTGCGGCGGCCTCGCTGCTGTACGGCCTGGGCGTGAACCTGGTGAAGCGGCACATGACCGGCCTGCCGTCGGCGGCCGCGGCGGCGGCAACGCTGTCGTGTGCCTCGCTGTGGATGCTGCCGATGGCGGTCAGCCATTGGCCGCAGGCGGCGATTCCGGCCAAGGCCTGGGGCGCAGCGATCGCGCTTGGCGTGGCCTGCACCGGGCTGGCGTTCCTGATGTTCTATCGTTTGATCGGCCGTATCGGCCCGTCGCGTGCGTCGACCGTGACCTATCTGATTCCGCTGTTCGGCGCTGCGTTCGCGTGGTTGTTCCTGGGGGAAGCGGTGACGGTGCAGATGTTGATTGCCGGTGCGTTGATCCTGGGTAGTGTGGCGGTGAGTCAGAAGGGCTGATGCGTTGGCGTTTTGCGCGTGGCGCGTGCTGAAGGTGCTTCATCGTTCATGGGCGTCACTTTTCTTTTCGCGCGAAAAGAAAAGTAACCAAAAGAAACGCGCCGCCAGGTCGCGAGCCGCCGTGCTTCGCACGTCGGTCCCCTGCGCTTCTCGGTGAATCAGGGGACGGTGCCGAACTCGCTGCGCTCAGACATCGGCACCTCTTCGCCCCTGATTCCCCTGCGATGCTCGGCTCACTCAAGGCGGACCCAGATCAAAGACCGCAGCTGCACCCAGTAGATCCACGCCATGTGTGGATGCCTTTGCCGTTGATCTTGACCTTCCAGTCCGCCTTGAGCGAGCCGAGCACCGCAGGTCCGGCGAGGGCGAAGAGGCGCGGGTGTCTGAGCGCAGCGAGTTCCCGCGCCGTCCCTCGACGGGCCGAGGAGCGCAGGGCACCGGTGCGTAGCACCGGCTCGCGGCCGGCGGAACGTTTCTTTTGGTTACTTTTCTTTGCGTACAAAGAAAAGTAACGCCCATGAACGATGAAGCGCCTTCAGCACGCGTAACGTGCGGAAACCATCACCGCACCGGCACCGGAACATTGCAAAGATCGATATGCCCCGCCGGGCGCTTGTAGAAATCATCCACGCGATTCCGCCGCGCTTCCACCGTATCGGCGAAGGTCTTCGAGTCGGTACGCAGTACCTGGATCGGCGTGCGCTCGGCCACCGGCACATCGCTGGCACGGCGGATCGACACGATCGGCGTACGCAGCTTCGGGTCGGTGTAGAAGCCCATCGGCGCCGGGCCGCGCGGGGTCGCGCTGAGCAGCTCCATGCCCTTCAGCACGCGGCCGACCAGGGTGATGTTGCGGTCCAGCTGGCGCGGCGACTGGCCGGTCACCACGTACAGTTCGGCACCGATGCTGCTGTCTTCCTCGTTGCTGCGGCCAGCGCCGAGCATGCCGTAGCAATGCGCCAGCCAGGCCTTGCCGGCCTGCGGGTCCTGGCCGACCGGGAAGCCGTCGACGAAACCGGTCTGCGCGGCCCAGCCATCGCGATCCGGCAGCACGCTGACCTTCAGGCCGGCGCTGGCGCGTTCGAATTCGGCCGGCAGCTTGCGCGCGGCGCTGCCGAACGGCTTGGCCTTGGCGGCGTCATCGGCGTCGGCATCGCCGAACTGCACCACGAAGTTGTCCTGCGAGCGGTAGATGCTGGTGCCGTCCCAGAAGTGCTCGCGGGCGAAGGTCTGGATGTTGGCGACATGGCGCGGGGCGAACTGCGGCGCCAGCTCGATGATCACCCGCCCGGCCGGCAGTTCCATGTACAGCAGGTTGGCCGGGTCCGGGGTGCGCCAGTCGCTGGCCGCCGAAGCATCAAGAATCTGCTGCGGACTGCGGTAGGGCGTGGCCGCGCCGGCCAGGACGGGCAGCAGGCAGGACAGGGCGAGGGCGGTCAGGGCAAGGCGACGGCGGTGCGGCATGGGAACCCCGGAACATGAACGAGGCTTCGATTCTGCGTGAGCGGCCCGGCCACGCCAACCGGCAGAGTGACTAACGACACACTCGCTATACCGAACTTCGCACTACTGTGGACTTCAACGTAGTGGAGGGCCGGTCATGTCCGAGGACGATGTCCAGCTGAAGAAGTTCCAGAAGGAGCTCAGCGCCGGAACGGTGTCGCTGGCCCTGCTGGCGGTGCTGGCCCGGGCCGGGGAGCCGCTGTACGGCTACCTCATTGCCAAGGAGCTGGAGCGGGTGGGCGAGGGCGTGCTGAGCGGCAAGCAGAGCGCGCTGTACCCGGTGCTGCGCAATCTGGAGGGCGCCGGCCTGCTGGAAAGCCATGTGGAGCCGTCCAGCAGCGGGCCGCCGCGGCGCTACTACCGCATCAATGAACGTGGCCGCGAGGTGCTGGCGCAATGGCGCCGGGCCTGGCAGGCCACACGCGATTCCGTCGATTCCGTGTTGGAGGGGGTACCGCAATGAACGACCCGAGCCTGGCAGGCCGAGCCCTGCCCACGACCATCCCGCAGTACCTGGCGCAGCTGCGCGCGTCATTGGAAGGCGCCGACCCGGCGATGGTGCAGGACGCGCTGTACGACGCCGAGGAATACCTGCGCTCGGAGCTGGCGGCGCAGCCCGGCCGCAGCGAGGCCGAGGTGATCGCCGACGTTGCCGGCAGCTACGGTGCGCCGGACGAGGTAGCCGAAATCTACCGCGAGACCGAAGTGACGGTGAATCGCGCGCTGCGTACACCGCGTGCGGATACCGCACCGGTGCTGCGTGCGGCGGCGGAAGCCAGTGGCGTCGAGCCGGCCGCACCCCGGCCGGTACCGGTGCCGCGTTCGCTGCTGGCGCGCTTCTTCGGCGTGGTGACGGATCCGCATACCTACGGTGCGCTGTTCTACATGCTGCTGTCGCTGGCCACCGGCATCTTCTTCTTCACCTGGGTGGTGACTGGCCTGTCGCTGTCGCTGGGCCTGCTGATCCTGATCATCGGCATCCCGCTGACCGTGCTGTTCTTCGGTTCGGTGCGCGGGCTGGCGCTGCTGGAAGGGCGGCTGGTGGAAGCGCTGCTGGGCGAGCGCATGCCACGTCGTCCGCGTTACACCGACCGCAGCCGCACCTGGCTGCAGCGCATCGGCGACATGTTCACCGATGGCCGCACCTGGCTGACGCTGCTGTACTTCGTGCTGATGCTGCCGCTGGGCGTCATCTACTTCACCATCGCGGTGACGCTGCTGTCGCTGTCGCTGAGCCTGATCTGGGCGCCGGTCGCGGCGATCTTCAGTGGCGACATCCCCGGCGTGTACATCAACGACGTGAACGTACTGCCGATGGCGGCCTCGCCGCTGGTGGCAATCGCGGTTGCCGCGGCGGGGGCGCTGCTGCTGCTGCTGACGATGCATCTGGCACGCGGCATCGGCAAGCTGCATGGGCTGATCGCCAAGAACCTGCTCGTGCGGCTGTAAGCGGGTGCGGACGCTCCGGTAGGTGCCAACCTTGGTTGGCACGATCCATCAGTGCAGGGGCGCTTGGCGGAATTCGCTTTGGTAGGTGCCAACCTTGGTCGGCACAATCCTTCAGATACCGGGATTCAGGGTAGAGCGCCAACCAAGGTTGGCATCTATCAGGGCGTACCGACCAAGGTCGGCACCCACCCTGGGCGAGTTACCCCGCCTTTCGCCGCAACGGGGTGACGTTGCTCTTCTTCTTCGTGACCTTCGCCGCCGGTGCTTCGGCATGCGCGGCGAAGAAGTCGCGCACCTTCGGGTACACGACTTCGCGCCAGCGACGGCCGCTGAAGATGCCGTAGTGGCCGGCACCTTCGACGATGAAATGCTCACGGCGGCCAGCGTCGATGCCGGTGCACAGCGCCTGCGCGGCTTCGGTCTGGCCGAGGCCGGCGATGTCGTCCAGCTCACCCTCGATGCTCAGCAGCGCGGTGTCGCGGATCGCCGACGGATCGACCTTCTCACCGTTGACCACCCACTCGCCACGCGGCAGCAGGAAGTCCTGGAACACCACGCGGATGGTATCCAGGTAGTACTTGGCCGGCATGTCCAGCACCGCGTTGTACTCGTCGTAGAAACGACGGTGCGCGTCGGCGTCTTCCAGGTCGCCCTTGACCAGGTCGGTGTAGAAATCCCAGTGCGAGCTGAAGTGGCGGCTCGGGTTCATCGACAGGAACCCGGCGTGCTGCAGGAAGCCCGGGTACACGCGGCGGCCGGCGCCGGGATAGCTGGCCGGCACGGTGTGGATGACGTTGTTCTCGAACCACGACAGCGGGTTCTGCGTGGCCAGGTTGTTCACTGCAGTCGGGCTGCAGCGCGCGTCGATCGGGCCACCCATCATCACCAGCGTGCGCGGCGTCGGCTCGCCACGGCTGGCCATCAGCGAAACCGCCGCCAGCACCGGTACGGTCGGCTGGCACACGCTGACCACGTGCAGGCGCTCCACGCCGAGGTGGCGGATGAACTCCTGGATGTAGGCGATGTAGTCGTCCAGGCCGAACTCGCCTTCGCTGGCCGGCACCATGCGCGCGTCGACCCAGTCGGTCACATACACGCGGTGGTCGCGCAGCAGCGTGCGCACGGTGTCGCGCAGCAGCGTGGCGTGGTGGCCGGACAGCGGCGCCACCACCAGCACGAACGGCTGGTTGAGCATGGTGTGCAGCTGGTCGGCTTCATTGCTGTGGCGCTTGAAGCGCAGCAGCTTGCAGAACGGCTTGCTCACTTCCTCGTGCACGACGATCGGCACGCGCTCGCCATCGACGTCGATTTCGTTGATGCCCCACTCGGGCTTCTCGTAATCCTTGCCGATGCGATGGAAGAGTTCATTGACCGCCGCCAGGCGATCAGCGCCGGGCATCTGCGACCACCAGTGGCCCTGGTTGGCGAAGAACCTGGCGTTGGCCTGGGCCTGGTGCACCCAGGGGGCGAGCAGGTTGCGGGTCAGTTCGTGCAGTTGATAGAGCATGACGACCGAATATGTATGGTCATATGTTGCCGCGCAGCATATCCCATCCGGGTGTCCCGCAGGTTAAGTTGGCTGAAAATAATGAATCCGGATTCACATCCGTTCCAGCGCGGCCGCATCGCCTGCCGGGGCGGGGCCGAGCCAGCAATGCGACCCTACCGGCTGCAGACCGTGCCGGGCCAGCGTCCGCCGGTACCAGCGCGCCGGGCGGGCCTGGAAACCCTCGTGGTCGCCCTCGAACGCGTCCTCGGCGGCGAAGGTCTCCAGGAAGGCCACGCCGCCGGTCAGCTCCGCCACGCCGGCCAGTCCGGCACGCAGCTCACGGTCGGGCACGTAGTGCATCACGTCCGAGCAGATCAGCAGGTCGACCGGGGCGCAGGGCCGCAGCCAGGCGAAATCACCGAAGCGGGCCAGGTGCAGGTTGCGGGTGCGGCCGTAGCGGCGCACAGCGTACTCGCTGCTGTCGAAGCCGAGGTATTCGACCTTCGGACGCAGCTTCAGCAGCGGCGCGTGCCAGGCGCCTTCGCCGCAGCCGATATCCAGCACGCTGCGGATCGGTCGCTCCAGGTAGTACTCGGCGCTGGCCACAGCCAATGCCACCTTGCGTGCCAGGCGGGCGCTGCCACCGATGTCGGCGCTGCGGTACCAGCGTTGGAAGTAGGCGGCGTCGTAGGTCTTGTCCATGGGGCGGTCGCAGTGGTGAAAACGGCGCTTATCGTACGGCGTTGCGGCGTGCCATGCGTCGATGTGTCGCGGCGCTGGGGCGTGGGGTGGCCCGGCCACGGCATGCGAGAATGGCCGCCAACCTACGCCAGCCGCCGGAGCGAGCGCATGCAGAGCTACTACTGGGTCAAGACCTTCCACATCGTGTTCGTGGTGGCGTGGATGGCGACGGTGTTCTATCTGCCGCGCATCCTGGTGAACCTGGCCGAGACCGCTGGCCAGCCGGCGGTGACCGAGCGCCTGCAGCTGATGGGCCTGCGCCTGTACCGCTTCGGCCACTCGATGTTCGGTCTGGCATTCCTGCTGGGTCTGGTGCTGTGGCTGGGCTACAAGGTCATTCCGGATTTCCCGACGATGGTTGCCTCGGGCGGCGCCGGTTGGCTGCATGCCAAGCTGGGGCTGGTGGTGCTGCTGCTGGCGTATTTCATCTGGATCGGGCGCCTGCTCAAGGGCGTGGCCAAGGGCAGGGCGCTGCCGTCGTCGCGCGCGCTGCGCTGGATCAACGAGATCCCGCTGCTGGCCTTCATCCCGATCGTGTGGCTGGTGCTGGCCAAGCCATTCTGACGCGGGGTCATCTGCACCCGGTAGATCCACGCCATGCGTGGATGCCGCCAGGGCGCAAACGAAAGAGCCGGGCGATTGCCCGGCTCTTTCGTTTCTGCAATCACCTGCGTGTTGCCGGCCAGCGGCCGGCACTACCGGGCTTAGGCCGCTTCGTACGTGCCGTAGCTGCGCAGGCGGGCGTAGCGCTGTTCCAGCAGCTGCTCGGTGGACAGCTTGTCCAGCGCGTCCAGCTCGTTCAGCAGCACCGCCTTCAGGCGCTTGGCCATCTGCGTCGGGTTGCGGTGGGCGCCGCCGGTCGGCTCGCGCACGACCTTGTCGACCAGGCCCAGGCTCTTCAGGCGCGGGGCGGTCAGGCCCAGCTGTTCGGCGGCATCCTTGGCCTTGCCGGCATCCTTCCACAGGATCGAGGCGCAGCCTTCCGGGGTGATGGTCGAGTACACCGAGTACTCCAGCATCACGGTGCGGTCGCCCACGCCCAGCGCCAGCGCGCCGCCGGAGCCACCTTCACCGATCACGGTGCAGATGATCGGCACCTTCAGTTCGGCCATCTCGATCAGGTTGCGTGCGATCGCTTCGGACTGGCCGCGCGATTCGGCATCGATGCCCGGCCAGGCGCCGGCGGTGTCGATCAGGGTCAGCACCGGCAGGCCGAAGCGATCGGCCATCTTCATCAGGCGCAGGGCCTTGCGGTAGCCCTCCGGCTTGGGCATGCCGAAGTTGCGCTTGATCTTTTCCTTGGTGTCACGGCCCTTCTGGTGGCCGATCACCATCACTGCACGGCCGTTGATGCGTGCCAGGCCGCCCATGATCGCCTTGTCGTCGGCGAAGGCACGGTCGCCGGCCAGCTCCTGGAACTCATCGAACATGACGCGTAGGTAGTCGGCGGTGTACGGGCGCGACGGATGACGGGCCAGCTGCAGTACCTGCCACGAGGTCAGGTTGCGGAAGATCTGCGCGGTGCGCATGCGCAGCTTGTCCTGCAGCGCGTGCACTTCCGCCTCGACATTGACCGCCGGCCCGGCACTGGCGTTGCGCAGTTCCTGGATCTTGGCTTCCAGGTCGGCGATGGGTTGCTCGAAGTCGAGGTAGTTCGGATTCATCGGAAGCCGTCGTGTAAAGAAGAGGGGAATTCTAGCCGAATGCGTGCAAACCACCCGTACGCCTTCGTCTGGAAGGCGACGGTAGCGCAGCCGGGCAGGGGGCGCCAGTCAGCTCAGGGCACCACCAGGGCGCTGCGGCCCATCAGCTGGCTGCGCTGGGAAACGAAGTCGTTGTAGGCCTCGTTGGCCTCCCGGCCCAGCCCGCTGCCCAGGGTGGCGGTGGCCGAGGTGAAGGCCATCTGCGCGGCGAAGTCCTGCTTGCGCAGGGCCTTCTGTTCATCGGCGGTGGTGGCCTTCAGCCAGCGCGCATAGACCTCACGCAGCGGCGCGGCATGCGCCTCGAAGGCCGGCACCAGCGCCGGCAGGCTGGCCGGGGCCGGTTCCAGGCTGAACGCCGGGGCCACGTAGCCGGCCGGCTGCTCGCGCTTGAACGCACCCGGCTCGCCCATGCCTTCTTCGACGTAGGCGATGAAGGCGGGGGCGGTGAACACCTTGGCCACGATCTGGCCACCACTGGCGTCGACGTGGGCCACCACCTTTTCCTTCGGGAAGGGCTCGCGCACGCCGTAGGTCCAGGTCTTGTCGATGAACAGTTCGTGGTGCTTCTCGAACGGGCCTTCGAAGTCGACGCCACCCAGCTCGATGCCGGCCTTGCCGGTGCCGAAGTTCTTCAGCTTGCTCTCGTCGGTGACGTAGATCTCGCGGGCGACCACGTACTCGCTCAGGGTCGGGTTGATCAGGCCGCCACGGCCATCGACGTAGACGATGAAGCGCACATCACCGAGCTTGTCGGTATGCAGGCGATGCTCGCCGACGGCCAGCGAAATCGGGCGCGAGCCCTGTGCGGCCACCGGCAGGTCCTTGCCATCGATGCTCAGTGCCAGCGGCGTGTCGGTCGGGTTGTCGATCTGGAACTCGACCTTCGAGGGCGAACAGGCGGCCAGGGCCAGCGCGGCGGCGAACGGGAACAGCAGGGTCTTCATCGGCAATCGTCCTTGATACATGGAACGGGAAAGCAGGGGTTTCAGCAAAACCAGGGAGCCAGCTTCAGCTGGCCCACGGCGGGCTGTAGCGCACCTTCAGGGTGCGCACGGCGGGGTCGGCGCGCAGCGCCTCCATCAGCTTGGAATCGATGCGTACCGCGCTCTGCCCGGACACATCGAGCATGCCGGCGACGCCGCCGTGCGGCCCCTTCAGCAGCAGGTCCAGGCGCAGCGGCGTGCGGCCAGGGCGATGGCGGTCGAGCAGCGCATCAATGCGTTCCCAGACCGGGCGCTGCTGGCGCAGGTCCAGGCGCAGCGAGAGCCGGGTGGCGTAGTTGGCGCAGACTTCGTCGAAGTCCCAGCACTGGCGGATGCGCAGCGCGAAGCCACCGTTGAATTCGTCCTCGCGCAGGCCACCCTTGACCACCAGGATGCGGTCCTTGGTCATCAGGTGGCCGAACTCGGCCATCGCGTCGGAGAACGCGCTGCACTCGACGCGGCCACGGCCGTCCTCGAGCTGGATGAAGATCTGGCTCTCACCCTTGCGGCGCACGCCGACCACCTGGCCGGCCAGCACGGTCTGTACTTCCGGGCGCCAGCGCTTCTCGCCGCCGCCGCCGCCGCCACTGTTGGCGCTCCAGATCTTCTCCACCGAGCCCAGGTCGTTGCCGACCAGGTCGCGCACATCGTCGCGCCAGGGATCGAACGGGTGGCCACTGAGATAGAAACCCAGCGTGTCGCGCTCGCCATTGAGGCGCTGCAGCAGCGGCCATTCCTCGGCTTCGGGCAGGTCCAGCTGGATCGTGGTCGCGCTCGGGTCGGGGCCGCCGAACAGCGAGTTCTGCCCGGACGCACGTTCGCGCGCCATCTGGTCGGTGGCCTTGATCACTTCCGGCAGCTGCAGCATCAGCGAGGCGCGGTTATGCCCGAGCTCATCCAGTGCGCCGCAGTTGATCATCGCTTCCAGCGTGCGCCGGTTGAGCTTGGCCGATCCGACGCGGGTGCAGAAGTCGAGCAGGTCCTTGTAGTCGCCACCCTTCAGGCGCTCGTCCACCACCGCTTCGCAGGCACCCTGGCCGACGCCCTTGATCGCGCCCAGACCGTACTGGATGGTGTCCGGGGTGACGGCTTCGAACATGAAGGCCGAGTGGTTCACCTTCGGCGGCAGCACGGTCAGGCCGAGGTTGCGCACCTCGTCGAGGAAGCCGACCACCTTCTCGGTGTTGTCCAGGTCCGAGGACAGCGTGGCCGCCATGAACTCGGCCGGGTAATGGCGCTTCAGCCATGCGGTCTGGTAGCTGACCAGCGCGTAGGCAGCGGCGTGCGACTTGTTGAAGCCGTAGCCGGCGAACTTCTCCATCAGGTCGAAGATCGCGTCGGCCTTGGCCTCGTCCACGCCGTCCTTGGCCGCGCCTTCGCGGAAGATCTCACGGTGCTTGGCCATTTCGGCCGGCACCTTCTTGCCCATCGCGCGGCGCAGCAGGTCGGCGCCGCCCAGCGAGTAGCCGCCGACGATCTGCGCCATCTGCATCACCTGCTCCTGGTACACCATGATGCCGTAGGTGTCCTTCAGGATCGCTTCGGTGCGCGGATCGGGATAGATGATTTCTTCCTGGCCGTGCTTACGCGCATTGAAGGAGGGAATCAGGTCCATCGGGCCGGGGCGGTACAGCGACACCAGCGCGATCAGGTCTTCGAAACGGTCGGGGCGCGCGTCCTTCAGCAGGCGGCGCATGCCCGAGGATTCGAACTGGAACACTGCGCCCGTATTGCCGTTGGCGAAGATGTCCTTGTAGGTGGGCGTGTCGTCCAGCGGGATCGCGGCGATGTCCACCGGCGGGATGCCGGCGCGCTCATGGCGCTTGTTGATCGCCTTCACCGCCCAGTCGATGATGGTCAGCGTGCGCAGGCCGAGGAAGTCGAACTTCACCAGGCCCACTTCTTCCACGTCGTTCTTGTCGAACTGGGTGACCGGGTTCTTGCCGAGGCCGTTCTCGTCGTGTTCGGCGTACAGCGGGCAGAACTCGCTCAGCGGTTCGGGCCCGATCACCACGCCACCGGCGTGCTTGCCGGCGTTGCGGGTCAGGTCTTCCAGCTGCAGCGCCAGGTCGATCAGGTCGCGGACATCGTCCTCGGTCTCGTAACGCTGGATCAGTTCGGCCGACGCCATTTCCGAGCTCGGGCCTTCCTTGCCCTTGCCCAGCGCATCCTTCAGGTGGATGCCGAGGATGTTCGGGATCAGCTTGGAGACACCGTCGACCAGGCCATACGGGAAACCGAGCACGCGGCCGGAGTCGCGCACCACCGCCTTGGCGGCCATGGTGCCGTAGGTGATGATCTGGCTGACGCGCTCGCGCCCGTACTTGCGCGCGACGTAGTCGATCACCTCGTCGCGGCGGTCCATGCAGAAGTCGATGTCGAAGTCGGGCATCGACACGCGTTCGGGATTGAGGAATCGCTCGAACAGCAGGTTGTACGGCAGCGGGTCCAGGTCGGTGATCTTCAGCGCCCAGGCCACCAGCGAACCGGCACCCGAACCGCGGCCGGGGCCGATCGGAATGCCCTGGTTCTTGCCCCACTGGATGAAGTCGGCCACGATCAGGAAGTAGCCCGGGAAGCCCATCTTGATGATGGTGTTGAGCTCGAACTCCAGGCGCTCGAAATACTCTTCGCGGGTCTTGCCCGGCGCCAGTGGATTCTTCTCCAGGCGCTCTTCCAGGCCATCGCGCGACATCTTCTGGATCCAGGTGTCCAGGGTCTCGTCGTCCGGCACCGGGTAGTTGGGCAGGAAGTAGGTGCCCAGCCGCATCTCGATGTTGCAGCGCTCGGCCAGCGCCAGCGTGTTGTCGATCGCATCGGGGATGTCGGCGAACAGCGCGCACATCTCCTCGGCCGACTTCAGGTACTGCTGGTCGCTGTATTCGCGCGGGCGCTTGGGGTCGTCCAGCACGCGGCCGGTGGAAATGCACACGCGCGCTTCGTGCGCGCTGAAATCCGTCGGCGACAGGAAGCGTACGTCGTTGCTGGCCACCACTGGCAGGCCACGCTGGCCGGCCGCCATCAGCGCGAACTGGTTGAAGGTTTCTTCGCCCTCGCGGCCGGTGCGGGTCAGCTCCAGGTGCAGGCCGTCGCCGAACACGCGTTGCCAGTCGGCCAGCTGCTGCTCGGCCAGTTCATGCTTGCCGTCCAACGCCAGGCGCCCGGCCAGGCTCTGCCGGCCAGCGAGTGCGAACAGGTTGGCGTTGCCGGCCTTCAGCCAGTCCGGGTGGATTGCCACGCCGCCTTCCGGGCGATGGCCTTCCATCCAGGCGCGGGTCAGCAGCCGCGACAGGCTCAGGTAGCCTTCGCGATCGCGGCACAGCAGGGTCATCCGCCACGGGTCCTGGCCTTCCTCGGCGATCAGTACGTCGGCGCCCGCGATCGGCTTGATGCCTACGCCTTCGGCGGCCTTGTAGAACTTGACCAGCGCGAACAGGTTGTTGAGGTCGGTCACCGCCAGCGCGGGCAGGCCGAGCTCGACCGAGCGCGACAGCAGGTTGGCCTGCTTGGCCTTCTTCGGGTCCGCCTGGTCGGGCTTGGCCGGCACGCGGATGGTCGAGTCCGCCAGCGAGAACTCGGTGTGGACGTGGAGATGTACGAAGCGGGAGTTGGACATGCCGGACCAGGTTGGAGCGCGCGGGCCCCGGGTGCTGACGGAAGATCGTCGCCGGGGTCGGGATGCGCTGGAGTGCCCGGTCAGGGTAGCGAGGGTAGGGGGAAGCGACAAGGACTTGACGGTGCGCCGATTGCGCGAATGTCGCCGGGCATGGCCCGGCGCCAGCGGAGGCGTTCACATTGCCGTGAAAGCGCCGGACGATACCCGGCAGCCGTTGTTCAAGCGATGGCTGTGATCGCGGGGGCTGGCGCTGTTTCCAGGCACTCGCGCACCGGGGCGAAGCTGCGCCGGTGCTCCACGCAGGGGCCGTGCTCGCGCAGGGCGGCCAGGTGGGCCGGGGTGCCGTAGCCCTTGTGCTGCTCGAAGCCGTACTGCGGATGGCGGGCATGCACCTCCTGCATGTAGCGGTCGCGCGAGACCTTGGCCAGGATCGAGGCGGCCATGATCGCGCGGTCGATGCCATCGCCGCCGACCAGCGCCTGCGCCGGCAGTACCAGACCCTTGGGCACCACGTTGCCATCGATGCGCGCGAAGCCGGCCACGTGGGCGACCGCTGCGACCACGTCGCGCATGCCCTGCAGGGTGGCCTGGTAGATGTTCAGACGGTCGATGGTGTCCACGTCCACCAGCACCACATGCCAGGCCAGGGCGCGCTCGATGATGCGGTCATGCAGCTGCTCGCGGCGCGCCGCGGTCAGCTGCTTGGAATCGTCCAGGCCGTTGATGCGCGGCCGTGCCGGGTCGAACACCACGGCCGCCACCGCGACCGGCCCGGCCAGCGGGCCACGACCGGCTTCGTCGACGCCGGCGACCAGGCGCTCCGGCTCGACCACCGCCGCGCCATCGAACAGGGTCAGGCTGGCCGCTGCGGCGTGGCGGCGGCTCATGCCTGGGCCTGGTCGCGCATCAGCAGCTCGCCGACGGCGTCGGCGGCACGTGCCGACGCATTGCGGCGCAGGCGCTCATGCAGGCGGGCATAGGTGTCCTGCAGGTCGGTCACCCGCTGCGGGTGGTCGAACCATTGCTGGATGGCCGCAGCCAGCTTGTCCGGCGTGCAGTCATGCTGCATCAGCTCCGGTGCCAGGTCCTGGCCGGCCAGGATGTTGGGCAGGGCAAAGCGGTCGACCTTGATCAGGCCGAATGCCTTGACCAGACGGTAGGTCAGCTCGTTGACACGGTAGCCGACCACCATCGGCCGCTTCACCAGCATCGCCTCCAGGGTCGCGGTACCGGACGCCAACACCACCACGTCGGCCGCGATCATGGCGTTGCGCGCCTGGCCGTCGAGCACATGCGAGTACGCGACCGGCAGCGCCGAGCGCGACAGCTGCTCTTCGATCAGCCGCTTGCATGCGGGGTTGGCGGCAGGCACCACCACGTGCAGGCCGGGGATGCGCTCGGAGACCTGCCAGGCGGCTTCGAAGAAGGGTTCACCGAGGCGCGAGATTTCGCCCAGGCGGCTGCCTGGCAACACCGCCAGCACCTTGGCCGACGTCGGCAGGCCAAGCGCGGCGCGCGCTTCCTCGCGGTTGCCCTGCAGGGGGATGTCATCGGCCATCGGATGGCCAACGAAACGCGCGTCGATGCCGTGCTTGGCATAGATGGGCGGTTCCATCGGGAACAGGCACAGCACCAGGTCGGCGCTGCTGCCGATCTTCTCGGCGCGCTTCTCGCGCCAGGCCCAGACCGAGGGGCTCACGTAATGCACGGTGCGCACGCCGCGCTGCTTCAGCCAGCGTTCGATGCCCAGGTTGAAGTCGGGCGCGTCGATGCCGATGAACACGTCCGGCTGCCATTCCAGCGCACGCTGGCGGAACGCGGAACGCAGTTTGAGCAGGCGTGGCAGATGGCGCAGTACTTCGGTCAGGCCCATCACCGCCAGCTCGCTGGCATCGTGCCAGGTCAGGCAGCCGGCGCTGCGCATGGCATCGCCACCGATGCCGGCGAATTCGGCATTCGGAAAGCGTGCCTTCAGTTCGCGCACCAGTCCCGCACCCAGCAGATCACCAGAGGCCTCACCGGCCACCAGCGCGATCCGCAAGGGGCGCTCGCTGAGCACCCGCTGCGCGGGGACGCTGCCGGCCATCGAGGCCAGCGGAATCACGGCGGCGCCGGCCGGCGCCTGGCCGGTCGTGCTGCTCATCGCAGCAAGGGCCTCTCGGCGTGCTCGATGAAGTCCAGCATGGCCTTCACGTCATCGCTGTCGCGCGCCTGTTCGGTCAGCTGCACCTTGGCTTCGGCCAGTGGCAGGCCCGCCACGTACAGCGTGCGGTAGGCACGCTTGATGGCGGAAATGCGCTCGGCGTCGAAGCCGCGGCGCTTCAGCCCTTCGCTGTTGATGCCGCGCGGGCGGCCCAACGAATCGGTGCCGACCATGGTGAACGGCGGAACATCGCCATTGGTCAGCGCGCCCATGCCGAGGAAGGCATGCGCGCCGATCCGGCAGAACTGGTGGGCCCCGGCGAAGCCGCTGATGATCACGTAGTCACCCACGGTCACGTGGCCGGCCAGGGTGGTGTTGTTGGAGAACACGCAGAAGTTGCCGACATGGCAGTCATGCGCCACGTGCGTGTAGGCCAGCATCCAGTTGTCGTCGCCGATGGTGGTGATGCCGCCGCCGCCGCCGGTGCCACGGTTCAGCGTGACGAACTCGCGGAACACATTGCGGTCGCCGATCACCAGCTCGGTGCGCTCCCCTGCATACTTCTTGTCCTGCGGTTCGCCACCGACGGCTGCGTGGCCGATGAAGCGGTTGTCGCGGCCGATCTTCGTCGGGCCGTGGATGCTGCAGTGGGGGCCGATCACCGTGCCGGCACCGATTTCCACATCGGCACCGATCAGGGTGAACGCGCCCACCTGGACGTCATCGGCCAGGCGCGCGGCCGGGTCGATGACGGCGGTCGGGTGGATCCGCGGTGCGTTGTCAGTCATTCCTGCCTCCAGTGGATCAGCCCTTGGCGCCGGCGCACATGACTTCGGCCGAGGCAACGACTTCACCGTTGACCTTGGCTTCGCCGTAGTACCAGCCCATGTTGCGGATCAGGCGCTTCATCTGCACATCCAGCATCAGCACGTCGCCGGGAACGACCTGCTTGTTGAAGCGGGCGTTTTCCACCTTGACCATGTAGAACAGCTTGGACTGCGAGTCACGGCCGAGCGTGAGCTGGGTCATCACGCCACCGGCCTGCGCCAGCGCTTCGATGATCAGTACGCCGGGCATGATCGGGCGGCCCGGGAAGTGGCCCTGGAAGAACGGCTCGTTGATGCTGACGTTCTTCTGCGCAAGGATGCGCTTGGCGTCGATGTCGAGCTCAAGCACCCGGTCCACCAGCAGGAACGGGTAGCGGTGCGGGAGCAGTTCCTGGATCTGGCAGACGTCGATCGGAAGCTGCAGCGTGTCGTTCATTCTTTCTCCTTGCCAGCAGCCAGGACGCGGCGAGCCAATGCGTCCAGCTGCTTGAAGCGCGCGGCGTTCTTGCGCCACGTGCGGTTGTCGGTCAACGGGGTGCCGGACGAGTACTCGCCCGGCTCATGGATGGAATTGCGGACCACCGACTTGCCGGTGATCACGACCTTGTCGCAGATCTCGAGGTGGCCGACCACGCCAACGTGGCCGCCGAGCAGGCAGTAGCGGCCGATCTTGGCGCTGCCGGCGATGCCGGTGCAGCCGGCGATGGCCGAGTGCGCACCGATCTGCACGTTGTGCGCGATCTGCACCAGGTTGTCCAGGCGCACGTCTTCGTCCAGCACGGTGTCTTCCAGCGCACCACGGTCGACGCAGGTGTTGGCGCCGATCTCGCAGTCATCGCCGATGCGCACGCCGCCGAGCTGCGGCACCTTGATCCATTTGCCGGCGTCCATGGCCAGGCCGAAGCCATCGGCGCCGAGCACGGCACCGGGATGCACACGAACCCGCTTGCCGAGCTTGACCCGGGTGACCAGGGTGACCCGCGCGATCAGCTCGCAGCCGTTGTCCAGGCTGCAGTCTTCGCCGATCACGCTGCCGGTGCCGATGATGCAGTTTTCGCCGACCACGCTGCGTGCGCCGACGGAGACGAACGGGCCGATATGCGCGCTGGCGGCGACCTGCGCGCTGGGATCGATGACGGCGCTGGGGTGGATGCCCGGCGGGCGCGTCGGCGCGATGTCGAACAGCGCGGCGATCTTGGCGAAGGTGGTGTACGGGTCCTTGGCCACGAGCGCGGCGCCGGGGGCGGCCTCGGCGTCGTCGGCACGCAGGACCACCAGCGAGGCCTGGCTGTCGGCCAGCTGGGCGCGGTAGCGTGGGTTGGCGAGGAAGGTCAGCTGGCCAGGACCGGCATGGGCGAGGGTGGCCACGCCATGGATGGCGGTGGCGGGGTCGCCGTGGACCTGCAGGCCGAACTGCTCGGCGAGTTGCTGGGCGGTGTAGGTGGGAGTATTCACGGCGGGAGTTTAACGTGTGACGGCATTGCGGTCATGCGGGGCGGTCATGCAGCCAACGGCAGGGCCCCTCGCGGCCGGCAGAGCCAGTGTCATGGGCTGGGTCGGACGGGGCGGGGCTGCGGGGGGCGGCGCAAGTACGTCCATGTAGCCTTGGTCGCCGCATCCATGCGGCTCACACCCCCGCAGCCCCACCCCGTCCGACCTCCGAGGGCGTGGCGCGAGTGCCAGCCACGGAAAAACAGAAAAGATCAAAAGCAGAGCGGGCGCTTCCGGCATCCAGGCCAAACGAAAACGCCGGGCAATGCCCGGCGCTTCGTACCCCGTCTGGTGGAGAGCCCCCCTTTGTTAGGGGGGCGCGCCAGCGGCGCGGGGGATAGGTGAAATGCGCGGGCAATTCACCGGAGGTGGATCAGTTCTGAGGAACGTTGTTCCTCAGAACTGGCCACCGAACGTGAATTGCAGCCGCTCGATCTTGTCGCCGTCTTCCTTCTTCAGCGGGAAGGCGTAGCTGATCGAGATCGGGCCGACCGGGGCGCGCCACAGCAGGGCCACACCGGTGGACACGCGCAGTTCGTTGGCCTTGAAGTTGTCCACGCCGGTGTAGACGTTGCCGAAGTCGACGAAGGCCGACACGCGTGCCGACGGGCTGTCGAACAGGCGCGGGAAGTAGGCTTCGACCGAACCGACGGTCTTCAGCGAACCACCCAGCGGCTGGCCTTCCGGATAACCGCGGGTCACTTCGCGCGGGCCGAGGGTGTTGTCCTCGAAGCCGCGCACCGAGTTGGTGCCACCGGCGTAGAAGTTCTCGTAGAACGGCAGGCCCTTGGCTGTGACCGAACGCAGGTTGCCGGCCTCGTCAGGCACCATCGCGGTCTTGTCGCTGCCATAGCTGTCGCCGTAACCCACTTCGGCGCGGGTGTTGATGACCAGCGACGGCATGATCGGCCAGTACTTGCTGATCTGGTAGTTCAGCTTGTAGTACTCGATGGTCGAGCCCGGCAGCGTCGTTTCCAGGCCAACGCGCTGGTAGGTACCACGGGTCGGCATGAAGTAGTCGTTGCGCGAGTCGCGTGCCCAGCCCAGCTCCGTGCGCCATGCATGGAAGGTCTTGCTGCCCAGTACGTTGATGTAGTCGATGATCGACTGCGGCGTCGAGCCTGGGTAGGTGGTGATCTGGTTGCTGTCGATGCCGAACATCAGCGAGACGGTATCGGTCTCGGTGATCGGCACGCCGAACACCACCTGCGCCGAACCATTGGTGCTGTTGTACTGCGCGGTGTTGAAGTCGGAGTAGTCCAGTTCGCGCCAGGACAGGTTGTAGCCCAGCGACACGCCGTCATCGGTGAAGTACGGGTTGGTGTAGCTGAAGCCGTAGCGCTGCAGGTAGCTGCTGCGCGAGGCTTCGACCGACACGCGGTTGCCGCCGCCGAGGAAGTTGTTCTGCGACAGCTGCACCGAGGTGGTCATGCCGTAGGACTGCGAGTAGCCCAGGCCGAACACGAAGCTGCCGGACGTGGTTTCCTTGACGTTGTAGACGACGTCGACCTGGTCGTTGCTGCCGCTCACGGCCGGGGTTTCAACGTCCACCGACTCGAAGTAGCCCAGGCGCTGCAGGCGGATCTTGGAGCGGTCGATCGCGGCCTGCGAGTACCAGCTGTTCTCGAACTGGCGCATTTCGCGACGCATCACTTCGTCGGACGTACGCGTGTTGCCACGGAACAGGATGCGACGCACCGATACGCGCGGGCCGGGCACGACCTGCATGTTGATCGCCACGGTCTGCTCGGGGCGGTTGGTGGTCGGGATCGGGTTCACCTTGGCGAACGCGTAGCCGATGTTGGACAGCGAGTTGGTGATGGTGTCCGAGCTGAATTCCAGCAGCGCACGCGAGAACGTGTCGCCGGACTTCTGGATCACCATGCGCTCGACGTCCTCCTGCGGAAGGATCGTGTCGCCGCTGACCTTGATCTCGGAGATCTTGTACTGCGCACCTTCGGTCACGCCGGCGGTGAGGAACATGTCGCGCTTGTCGGGGCTGATCGACACCTGGGTCGAATCAATGCTGAAGTCGACATAGCCGCGGTCGAGGTACCAGGAATTGAGCTTTTCCAGGTCGCCGGACAGCTTTTCCTTGGAGTACTGGTCGTCACGGCGGTACCACGATGCCCAGTTGTGCTCCTTGGACTCCCAGGTCTCCAGGATGTCCTTGCTCTCGAACTTCTCGGTGCCGACCAGGTTGACGTGACGGATCTTGGCCGCCTTGCCTTCCTTGATGGCGATCGCGATGTCCACGCGGTTGCGGTCCAGCGGGCTCACCGTCGGGGTGATCTCGACGTTGTACTTGCCGCGGTCGTTGTACTGGCGACGCAGTTCCTGGGTCACGCGGTCCAGGCTCAGGCGATCGAAGGTGCCGCCCTCGGTCAGGCCGATGTCGGACAGGCCCTTGAGCAGCTGCTCGGACTTGATGTCCTTGTTGCCGGTCACGGTCAGCTTGTTGATCGCCGGGCGTTCCTTGACGGTCACCACCAGGATGCTGCCCTGGCGGTCCAGCTGCACGTCTTCGAAGAAGCCGGTCTTGTACAGGGCGCGGATGGTCTCGCCGACCTTGTTGTCGGTGACCGTCTCGCCACGCTCCACCGGCAGGTAGGTGAATACCGTGCCCGAGCTGATGCGCTGCAGGCCATCCACGCGGATGTCGCTGACAGTGAAGGGCTCGGCTGCCTGGGCCAGGGCGGGAGCGCCGGTGACGGCGGCGAGGGCGAGGGCCAGCAGGCGGCGATTGGGGAGTCGCGTCATGTCACGTCCGGTAGGAAGGTCGATTTCATTGGTGCGGGATGCCGACGCTGTAGACGGCAACAACGTGGAAAAGTTCATCGCGGGACCAGGCCGAGGATGTCGTTGTAGAACGCCAACCCCATCAGCCCGGCCAGCAACGCCAGGCCGATGTACTGGCCGGCGGCGATGGCACGCTCGCTCAGCGGGCTGCCCTTGACCAACTCGATAAGGTAATACAGCAGGTGGCCGCCGTCCAAGATCGGGATCGGCAACAGGTTGATGATGCACAGGCTGAGTGACAGCAGGGCAAGGAACTGCAGGAACCAGTCCAGGCCGCGTTTGGCCGAGATGTTGGCTACCCGGGCGATGGTGACGGGCCCGGAAACGTTCTGCAGCGAGGCTTTGCCGGTGACGATGCGGCCCATCATGCCCAGCGAATCGGCCGCCAGGCGGCCGGTTTCGCGCACGGCCACGGTGACCGCGTCGAGCGGGCCATAGCGCAGCAGGGTGTCGTAGGGAGGGCTGAACGAGGTCGGGAACTGCACGCCGATCTGCCAGATCGGCTCGCCCTTTGAATCCTTGCCCTGGCGCGGGGTGACTTCCAGCGCCAGGCGCTCGCCGCCCCGCAGGACCTCGATCATGCCCGGGCCGCCGGCGCGGCCCAGCGTCTGGATCTCGCCGATGACCTGGTCGGCGCCGTCGATGCGCTGGCCGTCGATCGCTACGATCAGATCGCCCGGCTGCAGCTGCCCGGCCACCACGGAGTCCGCGGTGAGCGACTCGACCAGCGCCGGTTGCAGCCACGACTGCCAGTACAGGCCAGCCAGGATCGGCACGCGCCGTTCATCGAAGCCGGGGGGCAGCTGCGACAGCGGCAGGCTGCGCACGCGCACCTGGTCGGCCGGGTCCAGCACTTCCAGCTTCACGTCGCGGCGGTCCATCGCGGCGGCGGTCAGCGCCATGCTGGCCTCGCCGAGGGTGACCACCGGGCGCTCGTCCACGCGCAGCACGCGGTCGCCGCTGGTCAGGCCGGCGCTGGCGGCGATGCCGCTGACACGGCCGATGGTCGGCGAATAATCCTGCTTGCCGATCACGAACATCGCCCACAGCAGCAGGATGCACAGCAGCAGGTTGGCGATCGGTCCGGCGGCGACGATGGCGATGCGCTGCCAGACGGTCTTGTGGTTGAAGGCCTGACCGCGCTCGTGCGGGTGCACTTCGACCTCGCGCTCGTCCAGGAACTTCACATAACCGCCCAGCGGGATGGCGGCGATGGCGAACTCGGTGCCGTGCCTGTCCCGGCGCGACCACAGCGGCCGGCCGAAGCCGACCGAGAAGCGCAGGATCTTTACCCCGCACAGGCGCCCGACCCAGTAATGCCCGAACTCGTGGAACGTGACCAGCAGCCCGAGGCTGACAATCATCCACCAGACCGATCCGATGAAGTCAGTCATGCAGGCTCACAGTGGCGGGCAGGGGCGGCGTCGTCATGCTGGGCGAGGCGGTCGTTCAGGCGGCGTCGATGGCGTTCAGGGTCAGCTGGCGTGCCCGCTGGTCGGCGGACAACAGGACCTCCAGTGTATCGGCTGGCTGGGTCGGCAGTGTTGAAAGAGCGTTAGCAACCAGCTCCGGGATGGTCAGGAAACCGATCCGGCCCTGAAGAAACGCTGAAACCGCCTCTTCATTGGCAGCGTTCAGCACCGCCGGGGCGGTGCCGCCGGCCTGCATCGCCTGCCAGGCCAGGGCCAGGCAGGGGAAGGCGTCGGTGTCCGGGGCCTCGAAATCGAGCCGGCCCTGGGCCAGCAGATCCAGCCCGGATACGCCCGATTCAATGCGTTGTGGCCAGCCCAGGCCAACGGCCAGTGTGGTGCGCATGTCCGGCAGGCCCATCTGCGCCAGAGTCGAGCCGTCCACGAACTCGACCAGCGAGTGGACCAGGCTCTGCGGGTGCACCAGCACTTCGATGCGCTCACCGGGGATGCCGAACAGGTGGTGGGCCTCGATCACTTCCAGGCCCTTGTTCATCAACGTCGCCGAATCGACCGAGATCTTCGGCCCCATCGACCACTTCGGGTGGGCAACGGCCTGGGCCGGGGTGACCTGGGCCAGCTCGGCGCGGCTGCGGCCACGGAACGGGCCGCCGGAGGCGGTCAGCAGGATGCGGCGCACGCCGGCGCCATCGACGCTGGCATCGCGCGAGCGCAGGCACTGGAAGATCGCGCTGTGTTCGCTGTCGATCGGGATGATCTCGGCGCCGGCGCGTTCTGCGGTGCGGGTCAGCAGCTCACCGGCCAGCACCAGCGATTCCTTGTTGGCCAGCAGGATGCGCTTGCCCGCGGCGGCGGCGGCCAGGGTGGAAGACAGCCCGGCCGCACCGACGATGGCGGCGACCACGGTGTCGCAGGCATCGCTGGCGGCCAGCTGGTCCAGCGCGGCATGGCCGGCATGCGCCTCGGTGGCCAGTCCGGCATCGCGCAGGCCATCGCGCAGCTCAGCGAACAGCGATTCGTCGGCGATCACCGCGTGCGCGGGCCGGTGCTGGCGGCACAGTGCCAGCAACGCCTGCACCTGACGACCGGCGGCCAGCACGGTGGCCTGGTAGCGCTGCGGGTGGCGGGCGATCACGTCCAGCGTGGAGGCACCGATCGAGCCGGTGGCGCCGAATACGGCGACCCGGCGCAGGTTTGCGACAGCATTCATGGTCAGAACCCGAAGATTTCCTTGCCGAGTGCGAACACCGGCACTGCAGCCAGGACGCCGTCGACACGGTCGAGTACGCCACCATGGCCCGGAATCAGGTGGCCCGAGTCCTTGGCGCCCGCGTGGCGCTTGATCAGGCTTTCGAACAGATCACCCAGCACCGAGGCGAACACCGCCACCACCGAAGTGATCAGCAGGCCCGGCAGGTGTGCGGTATCGATGCCGGCCAGCCAGCCCAGGCCGACGGCCACGGCGACACCGGCCAGCAGGCCGCCGAACAGGCCTTCCCAGGTCTTGTTGGGGCTGATGCGCGGGGCCAGCTTGTGCTTGCCGAAGTGACGGCCGGCGAAATAGGCGCCCGAATCGGCCGCCCAGACCAGTGCCAGCGCAGCCAGCAGCCACAGGTGGCCCTGCTTGCCCGGCGGATCGCCGCCGGCATGGATCAGCACCAGCGCGGCCCAGGCCGGAACGATGGCCAGCGTACCGGCCAGCATCTTCACGATGCGCGAGGGTGCCGACGGCTGCGCGCCGAAATTGAAGAAGCGCAGCCAGACCAGCGCCGCCAGCCACCAGGCAACACCGGCCAATGTGGTGATCTGGAACAGCACCAGCGTGCTGCCATCGGCCCACACCAGCAGCACCATCAGCAGCAGGTTCAGTACCAGCAGCACGGTGCGCGCCAGGGTGTCTTCGATGCCGGCCAGCTTCAGCCACTCCCACAGGCCGATCAGCAGCACCGCAGCGGCCGCCGCTGCCAGCCATTGGGTCGGCAGCAGCAGGATCGCGGCAATGGCGACCGGCGCCATGATCAGCGCGGCAAGGACTCGGGTCTTGGTCATGGGCTGGAAGTCTCGGTGGCCAGTGCGGCGATCTGGGCGCTGGTCAGGCCGAAACGACGCTCACGGCTGCCGTAGGCGTCCAGCGCCTGCTGCAGCAGGGCGGGATCGAAGTCTGGCCACAGCGCCTCGGTGAACCACAGCTCGGTGTACGCCAGCTGCCACAGCAGGAAGTTGCTGATGCGGGTGTCGCCACCGGTGCGGATGAACAGGTCCGGTGGCGGCAGGTCGGCCAGGGCGACCTGGCTGCCCAGCAGCGATTCGTCGATCTGTTCGGGCAGCAGGCGGCCGGCGGCGACTTCAGCGGCCAGCGCGCGCGCGGCACGGGCGATGTCCTGGCGGCCACCGTAGCTGGCGGCGATCGACAGGGTCAGGGTGGTGTTGTCTGCGGTGCGCTGCTCGGCCAGCTGCATGCGGCTGACCAGCCCGGCACCGAAGCGTTCGCGCTCGCCGATGAAGCGCACGCGCACGCCACGCCGATGCAGCTCGTCCACTTCGCGGTCGAGCGCGCCGAGGAACAGCTTCATCAACGCATCGACTTCTTCCTGCGGCCGGCCCCAGTTCTCGCTGGAAAACGCGAACAGGGTCAGCGCCGGAATGCCCAGCTCAAGGCAGCGCTCGATGGTGCGGTTGACCGCACGCGCGCCGGCCCGGTGGCCGATCACGCGCGGACGACGGCGCTGCTGTGCCCAGCGCCCATTGCCATCCATGATGATGGCAATGTGGCGGGGCAGGGCGGCCGGCAACGGAGGCGGGACTGAAGGCATCGACTTCAGACCGACAGGAGTTCTTTTTCCTTGTCGGCAACGACCTTGTCGACGTCCTTGATGTTGGTGTCGGTCAACTTCTGGATGTCGTCCTCACCGCGCTTCTTCTCGTCTTCGCTGATCGCCTTGTCCTTGACCAGCTTGGCGATTTCCTTGTTCGCGTCCTGACGGATGTTGCGGATCGCGATCTTGGCGCCTTCGCCTTCCTTCTGCACCTGCTTGGCCAGCTCCTTGCGGCGCTCTTCGGTCGGCGGCGGCATGTTGATGCGGATCGCGGTGCCCAGGGTGTTCGGGGTGAACTCGGCGTTGTAGAGACCCTTTTCGATCTCCTTGATCATGCTCTTGTCGAACGGCGTGACCAGCAGCGAGTGGGCGTCGGCGTTGGAGATCGATGCGACCTGGTTCAGCGGGGTGCTGGCGTTGCCATAGGCGCTGACCGTGACGCGGTCCAGCAGGGCCGGGGTGGCGCGGCCGGTGCGGAT
Organism: Stenotrophomonas sp. 96582_Sma; assembly: GCF_056480905.1. NCBI lineage: Bacteria > Pseudomonadati > Pseudomonadota > Gammaproteobacteria > Lysobacterales > Lysobacteraceae > Stenotrophomonas > Stenotrophomonas sp. 96582_Sma. The sequence goes on from NZ_CM151122.1 coordinate 1,455,230, forward strand.
CGAGGTGAGGGTGTGCTTCAGAGCGTCGATGCTCTTGGCCATGCGCGTCTGCGCGTTGTTCTTGATGTCGTTGAGCATCGCCCGGTCCTGGGTGTAACTGGAATCGGGCGATTATAGGCGAATACGGGACGCTGCCGGGCCAGAATCGGCCCGGAGCTCGCCTGGCGCTCAGGCTCAGGCCGGGTCGCGGCCCTGGACCAGGGTGCCGATGTTCGCGCCGCTGAGGATCTTCAGCAGCTCGCCCGGCTGGCCCATGTCGAACACGCGCATCGGCAGGTCGCTGTCGCGGGCCAGTGCGAAGGCCGCGGTATCCATCACTTCCAGGCCGCGGCGGATCACTTCGTCGTAGCTCAGGCTGTCGAAACGGACCGCGTCGCTGTGCTTGTTCGGGTCCTTGTCGTACACGCCATCGACCTTGGTGGCCTTCAGCAGCAGGTCGGCACCGATCTCGATCGCACGCAGCGCGGCGCCGGAGTCGGTGGTGAAGAACGGGCTGCCGACGCCGGCGGCGAAAATCACCAGGCGGCCCTTTTCCAGGTGGCGGATGGCGCGGCGGCGGATGTAGTCCTCGCACACGTCGTTGATCTTGATCGCGCTCATCACGCGGGCCTTGGCGCCCAGCTTTTCCAGGGCGTCCTGCATGGCCAGGGCGTTGATGACCGTGGCCAGCATGCCCATCTGGTCGCCGGTGACCCGGTCCATGCCGCCAGCGGCCAGGCCGGCGCCGCGGAAGATGTTGCCGCCGCCGATCACCAGCGCCACTTCGGCACCGGCCTGCTGGGCTTCGATGACCTCACGGGCCAGGCGATTGATGATCTTCGGGTCGATGCCGTAGTCCTCATCTCCCATCAGCGCCTCCCCGGACAGTTTCAGAAGGATGCGACGATAGGCGAGCTTGGACATGGGGACCTCGGGTGCGTGGAAATCGCGGGCGATTCTACGCGCATGCGGCGTTGGGCCAAAGTGTTTTGTGCACTGCGGCGCGAAATCCTGCCGTCCGCCCCGCTCACGCGGGGCGTCCCGTTCAGCCCAGCTCGGCGCCGGCGGTGGCTGAAAGCTCGTCGTGGCCGAGGGCGCCGGGGGAGCGGGCGATCACCCGGTTGCGGCCCAGGTTCTTCGAGCGGTACAGCACATCGTCGGCTGCGCGCAGCAGGTCCTGCACGTCGGCAAAGCGTTCGTAGCCGCCCTGGGTGGCCACGCCGGCGGAGAAGGTGACGAACAGCGGGCCTCCCTCCAGCTCGGCCATCGGCGTGGCGACGATGTTGGCCAGCACACGCCGGATCACGTCCAGCGCCACCGATTCACTGGTGTTGGGCAGCAGCGCGACGAATTCCTCGCCACCGAAGCGGGCCACGGTGTCGCTGTTGCGCAGCTGGCCCTGCAGCTTGCCTGCAAAGGCGCGCAGCACCTCGTCGCCGGTCAGGTGGCCGTGGGCATCATTGATTTTCTTGAAGTCGTCCAGGTCGATGAAGGCCACCGACAGCGGCCAGCCCTGGCGCCCGGCGCGCAGGAACTCCTGTTCCAGCACCGCCTCCAGCTGGCGGCGGTTGAGCACGCCGGTCAGGGCGTCGCGGTGGGCCTGGTCGGCCAGGCGCTTGGCCCGCGCCTCGAATTCGTCGGCGCGGCGGCGTGCCTGATCGGCATCCTGCAGCTCGCGCAGGTTGCGCAGGGTGGCCAGTTCCTGCGCGTGGTCGATCAGCTCACGGACCCGCGAGGGCGAGTTCAGGCCGGCCTCGAACAGGCTGGCGATATCCGGAAGGGCATCGCTGATGCGGGTCAGCACCTGATCGAAACGGGCGCTGTCGAGCTCCAGCCGGTCATGCACCTGGTGCAGAGCGCGTTCGCGGGCGGCATCGGCGTCTTCGTCCAGCCAGATGTCGGCAACAGCGCCGGACAGCTGCACGCATGCCTGGAACGGCGAATCGGCAGCGTCGTCGTCCTCGCTGTGGCTGATGCTTTCCACCAGGTAGCGCGGCAGGCCCCACTGTTCGGCCACCCAGGCGCCGACATCGGCGTGGCTGCAGCCCAGTTCCTCGCGCTCGCGTGCGACCAGATCGGTATTGTCACGGGCTTCGCGCAGCAGTGGCAGGTAGCGCTCCGATTCGGCCTGGGCCAGGCACAGCACGCCCAGGTCCTGCAGCAGCCCGGCCAGCATCAGTTCCTCCAGCCGGCGCAGGCCGCGTGCCTGGCCCAGCTGGCTGGCGGCCAGGGCGCTGAGAATGCTGCGCTTCCACGCGCGCTGGCGCAGGTCGTGGTCGGCACCGCCGCCACCGGTCAGGCCCTGGGTGACGGTGAAGCCGAGGGCGAGGCTGATCGTGGCATTCAGGCCGAGCATGGTCAGCGCCTGGCCGAGGTTCTCGATGCGGCGGCGGCTGGCGTACAGCGGCGAATTGGCGATGCGCAGCATGCGAGCGCTCAGCGCCATGTCGATGGCGATGATGTCGGCGGCGGTGGCGATATCCGCTTCCGGGTCCTGGGCCAGCTCGATGATGCGCAGGGCAATACCGGGTGGCGAGGGCAGGTTGCGGCAGAGCGCCAGGGCAGCTGTCAGCTCGGGAGGCATGTCGGGTCGTTCAATTCCATTGGGACAAGAATACCTAGGAATGCATCACAGTCCGCGATTTTCGTTCCTGCTATGTGACTGTGGATTCCCTGCGCCGAGTATCGGCTTGATTCGCGCGCAACGCAAAGGTGCCGGTTGTGCGCACCAACGGTGCGCACCGGCCGATGGGGCATGGGTTCATCCCTTGGCCCATACATAAAAAAAGAGCCGCGGTTTCCCGCGGCTCCTTCTGGTCGCTTCACAGCCGGAAGGCTGGAATCAGACCTGCATCGCCTTGGCAACTTCAGCGGCGTAGTCTTCCACCACCTTCTCGATGCCTTCGCCGACGATCAGCAGCTTGAAGCCCGCCACGTCGGCGCCAGCGGCCTTGACCACCTGCTCGACGGTGGTGTCGCCCAGCACGTAGGTCTGGCCGTACAGGGTCACGTCGCTGACGATCTTGTTGATCTTGCCGCTGATGATCTTTTCCAGGATCTCGGCCGGCTTGGCCTTGTCCTTTTCGGACATCTTGGCCAGCTCGATTTCCTTTTCCTTCTCGACGAACTCGGCCGGGACGTCCGCAGCCTTGTTGTGCGGCGGCTTCAGGGCTGCCACGTGCATGGCCAGGCCACGGGCCAGCTCGACGTCGCCGCCGACCAGGTCGACCAGCACGCCAACCTTGCCGTTGGTGTGGACGTAGGCGCCGATGGTGTTGTTGCCATCAACCTTCACCATGCGACGGATCTGGATGTTTTCACCCAGGGTCTGCACGGCGGTGGCGCGGGCTTCTTCAACGGTGCGGCCATCGGCCAGCTTGGCAGCCTTCACGGCTTCGACGTCGTTGGCGCCCGATGCCAGGGCGGCAGCGGCGACGGCATTGACGAAGGACTTGAAGTTGTCATCGTTGGCGACGAAGTCGGTTTCCGAGTTGACTTCGACCAGCACGGCCTTGCCGCCATCCTGGGCCAGGCCCAGACGGCCTTCGGCGGCCACGCGGTCAGCCTTCTTGTCGGCCTTGGCAGCGCCGGACTTGCGCATGGCTTCAGCAGCAGCGTTGATGTCGCCGTTGGCTTCGGTGAGAGCCTTCTTGCATTCCATCATGCCGGCGCCGGTGCGCTCGCGCAGTTCCTTGACCAGGGAAGCAGTGATTTCCACGGGATTACCTCACGAAAGAAAGGGGTTGGGCCGGCATGGTGGCCGGCCCGTGTGACACGGTCCTGTCACGCGCCAAAGGCTGCGCGCAGGGAGGGTGGACGCCGGGCGTCCACCCCGGGGCCTGGATCAGGCCTGGGCGTCGTCGCCCTTCTTGGCAGCCTTCTTGGCCGGAGCGCGGCGGGCCGGCTTCTCTTCGCCTTCAGCAGCGGCTTCGGCGAACTCTTCCTCACGCACCGAAGCAGCGTGCGGAGCAGCAGCCTTGCCTTCCAGCACGGCGTCGGCAGCGGCGCGGGCGTACAGCTGCACAGCGCGGATGGCGTCGTCGTTGCCCGGGATGGCGTAGTCCACCAGTTCCGGGTTGTAGTTGGTGTCGACCACGGCGATGACCGGGATGCCCAGCTTCTTGGCTTCCTTGATCGCGATGTCTTCGTGGCCGATGTCGATCACGAAGATGGCGTCCGGCAGACGGTTCATGTCCTTGATGCCGCCCAGCGAGGCTTCCAGCTTGTCGCGCTCGCGACGCAGGCCCAGCACTTCGTGCTTGACCAGCTTCTCGAAGGTGCCGTCGGTTTCACCGGCTTCCAGTTCCTTCAGGCGGGCAACAGACTGCTTGACGGTACGGAAGTTGGTCAGGGTGCCGCCCAGCCAACGCTGGTTCATGAACGGCATGCCGCAACGCTCGGCTTCTTCCTTGATGGTTTCGCGGGCGCTGCGCTTGGTGCCCAGGAACAGGACGGTGCCGCGCTTCTGGGCAACCGACGAGATGAAGTTCATCGCATCGTTGAACAGCGGGACGGTCTTTTCCAGGTTGATGATGTGGATCTTGCCGCGGGCGCCGAAGATGTACGGAGCCATCTTCGGGTTCCAGTAGCGGGTCTGGTGGCCGAAGTGGACGCCGGCTTCCAGCATCTGACGCATGGTGACCTGGGGCATTGCAATACTCCTGATATGGAACCGGCGATTCCGCCCGCGGGGATAGGTATGCGGGACGCGTGGAAGCGCGGATGGTTCCGGGGTTGGGCTTCCCTGTTGCCTCCGTGGCCGAACTCCTTGCGGAGCACCCCGGCACGGATGGGGGCAGCAGGTGTGGATTCACCGGTGACGTCCGGTGTGGACGGTCTCCCGCGCACGCAGGCGGCAGGAATCCGGTCGATTATAGCCCGCTGGGAGCGCTCGCTGCAATTGCCGGGTCCGGCGCGGTCAGATCGACCACGCGGCCGTCCTGCAGCCGGGCCTGGAAATGGCCACCGGCATAGCTGTCGGCATGGACGGGGAGGGCCCAGCGGCGTTCCCGGCCCGCCAGCAGGTAGCCGGCCAGTCCCGGCAGCAGCAGGGTGCGGCGTCCATCGCCGGCGACGAACGCAAGATCGTGCAGGCGGGCGTGAACGGAACCTGCGTTGCGCAGTCGCAGAAGAGGCTGCGACGTGCCGGATTCGATTCCGGCATGCAGGTCCGGCCGCGCCAGGGGCGCCGCATGCCCCCGGAACAAGGGCAGCGAGTAGCGTGGCAGGCCCGGTCCGCTGGGGCTCAGGATCACCCGGTAGGCCTGCTCGACGGCAACGGGCGACGTCTCCCGAGGCAGCAGCCAGATGCGTTGACGGGTGCCGGGCGGGAGGTCGAGCCGGGCGGGGCTGGCCAGGATCTGGTCGCTGGGCCGCAGCTTTTCCGCATCGACCTGCTGTTCCCAGGCCAGGATCCGAACCTCGCCCTGCCAGCGGCCGGGCCCGGGGTTGTACAGCCACAGCTCGCCGTGCCCCCCTTCGGCGGGCAGCTGCAGGGTGGTGGGCACCAGGTCCAGCGCCGCAGCGGGCAGTGCCAGCAGCAGTGCCAGCAGGCTCAGCAGGATGCGCATCAGTAGATGAGGGTCACGGCAGGCGCCGCGTCGTCGCTGTCGGCCGGCGGCGCGAGGTCGCGGATCTGTTGCGGAAGCTCGGGCGCGTCGCTGCGCCGGTGCGGTGCCGTGCATCGGGTGTTGCCGGCATCACTGCTGCAGCCCTCGACCACAGTCAGCCGGATCTGCAGGGAGGTGCTGCCGGGATCGGCCCACGCGGGCGTACTGGCGACCAGCATCGCCCCGATCAGAAGTGCGCGAACCACCTGCCATCCACCGTACTGTAGGACCCGTTGCGCGGTATCGGCCGGATCGGCCGAATCTGTAGGCTCGACTGCCAGTCGACTGGTCCTGGCGCAGGAGGGATGCGCACATCCACGCACGGCGTGGATCTACCGAAACCCACCCCGGTGGGTGCCGACGATTCCAAACCCACCCCGGTGGGTGCCGACGATTCCAAACCCACCCCGGTGGGTGCCGACCGTTCCAAACCCACCCCGGTGGATGCCGACCATTCCAATCCATCCCGGTGGATGCCGACCGTTGGTCGGCACACAGGTCAGTAAGTGATCGTCACCTGCACCAGATCGTTGTAGGTACCGGCCGGGGGCTGGCCGGTGACCGGCGGCACCCGGCCATGGATGGTCAGCTGCTGCGCGCTGCCATTTCCGGTGCCGCCAACGGTATCGACATTGAGGGTATTGCCCCAGCGCAGGCTGCGCGCGGCGTCGCGGTACAGCTCATAGGGGAGGTAGTAGGTGCCGCTGCCAATGGTGGTGGCCATGCGCCGGGTGGTGGAGGCGGCGGGGTTGTTCTGGCCGTTGTTGAGGCTGATCTGGTAGGCGGTGTTCTTCAGGCAGGTCAGCGTGAGCGTGGCGGTCCGGTCGATGTTGGCGGAAATGCTGCCGGTGACGTTGCCGAAGTCCATGTTGGTGGTGACGTAGCTGCCGCATTGCGGCAGCACGTTGGCAGTGGCAGTGAAGCTGAAGGCCGCACTGGCGCTGTTGGTGCCGGTTGCGCCGCCGTTGCAGGTGGCCGGCACGGTGGCGTTGCCGAGCAGGACTTCATTCCAGGCCCAGGTGAGCACCACGTTGGCGCCACTGAAGGTGCTGCTGTAAGCACCCGAAGCGAGGATCTGGTTGGCGGGGATCTGCGCGAACAGCTGCACGGACTGCGCACCGCTGCCGCCGGTCAGCAGCGGCACGTTGTAGCTCATGGTCAGTTCCTGCGCCGGCGGCGTGCCGCGTGGCACCAGGCCGGTGACCTGGCCGTAGCTGGCGTTGTTGTAGAGCTGGAAATTCATGGTGTCGCTGCTGGAAGTGGACATCGTGCGGAAGGTGGAGCTGCTGCCGCCGCCACTGCCTGCGCCGACACCCACGCAGACGCGGACGCCGGTGGTGGCCAGCAGGCTCAGTGCGGCGGTGGTGCAGGTCACCGTGATGTTCAGCGTCGCCGCCGTAGGGCCGGGAGCGTTGCTGTTGATGTTGCCGAACGGCAGAGTCGGGTTCGCGGTTGCCGTGCAGACCGCTGTCGCCTGGGCCGGTAGTGCCACGAGCAGGCCGGCGAACAGCAGCATGCCGAGCAGCAGCACTCTCATGGCGCCACCTCCGGGATGCACGGCAGCGGTGCCGGCTTCGGCCGGGCGCCGGACGCCACTACCTTGGGCTGCTCGGGTACCTTCACCCGGCACTGGCCGCGGCTGGTGGTGATGTACAGCACGCTGCCGGCAGCGACGTCTTCCAGATACAGCAGGCCGTCATAGCCCACCGTGGCCTGGCGTCCGCCGGGCAACTGCACTTCGCTGCCCACTTCCAGCGGCTGCCCGTCCATGCTCTGCAGCGTCAGGCTCAGAGAGGGCCGCGAGCGCAACTGGAATGTCACGTGGGTCCCAGCGCGCTGGCGCGGCGTCACCCAGTCCTCGATGCGGTCGGCACGCATGTCCTCGGGCAGGTCCAGGGTGTCGATCGAGACCCGGTTGCGCTGCCAGGACAGCAGCGGGCTGACCAGCAACAGGCCACGATCATCGGTGACGCCGATCAGGCGGTTCTCCAGCCGCACCGGCACGCCACCAACACCATTGGTGCTGATCACCGCGAATGCATCGGAGACCTCGCGGGTGGCAAACGCGTGCCCGCCCATCCAGACCAGGCTGCCACTGGCGCTGCCGTAGGCATAGTTGAGCCCGCCCTGGCGCGAGGCCCCGAAGGAGTAGCGGCCGACGTCATTGAGGATGCCGACTTCGGCCAGGCCGCCACTGCCGTCCTCGCCGTGGCGCACCTGCGCGCGCCAACCGATGCCGCCTGCACTGCCATCGCCGGGCACCGGCTGGGTGACGTCGGCCACCCAGGTCTGGCTGTCGCCATTGCGCTGGCTGGACAGGCTGGCCTGGCGGTTGTTGCCCAGGCTGGCGGTTACCGACAGATAGATGCTGCGGTCATCACTCTGGTCCAGGTTCTGGTTCACCGAGAGGTAGGCTGACCAGCGCTGGCTCCAGGTCCGCGACCAGAACAGGCTGGCGTAGCGGTTGTCTTCGCCATCGGGGTAGCGCAGGCGCAGGTAGCTGGCGCTGAGCGTGCCCAGCCGCAGCAGGTCGGCGCCGACCGTGGCCTGTTCGCTGATGCTGGGTGGCAGGTTGCCCTGCAGTGCGCCCAGGTCGCGGTAATCACCATGGCTGCGCACGGTGCGCAGATTGACGTTGAGTCGGCGGTTGTTCCAGCTGTAACCCAGCGCCCACTGGCCACCCTGCAGGCCCTGGTAGTTGCTGTGCGCATAGGCGGCGTTGAACACGCCCGCGCCGCCGAGCAGCCACCCGCCGCCGATGCCGGCCTGGGCCAGGCCACCGCCGCCTTCGGCATGCGCTTCACCGGTGAAGGTATCGCTGATGCCGCCGCGCCAGCTGGCACTGGCCACGGTGCGGTCGTCGTAGGCGAAGGAGCGCTGGCCGAAGTCCTCGCGCAGTTGGCCAACACCGACCGACCAGTCCGACAGGCCCTTGGCCAGCAGTTGCTGGGTGCCATAGAAGCTGAAATCCAGGGTCTGCATGCGGCCGAATGCGTCGGTGACCACCACCTGTGCGCTGCCGGTGCCGCTGATGCCCGGCTGTGCGGCCAGCTGGAACGGGCCGACCGGGACCTGGCCGCTGTACTGGCGCAGGCCATCGACGTACAGCTCGACCGTGGACGGCACCACCGCCTGGCCGAGGAAACTGGGCGTGGGGGTCAGCACGCGATAGGGCTGCAGGCCGTAGTTGCGACCGATCTGCAGGCCACCCAGGCGCACCGGACGGGTCCAGTCGACGAAGCCGCTGTAGAAATCGCCGACCTCCAGCGTCATCGCCTGGTCGGGGAAATCCAGGCTCCAGCGCGTATCCAGGCGCACGCTCTCCCCTCGCCAGCGACGGTCGCCAGGCTGCTGGTAGCGCCTGCTGACCGCGGTGTTTTCGAAGGTGCCGTTGCCGACGCCGAACAGGCGCAGTTCGGAGCTCAGGCTGAGGTTGCCCAGCGTATCCACCCGGCTGCCATACACGTCGTAGTTGAGCAGCAGTCCGGGTGAGGCACTGCCTGCGGGCGCGCGTGTCTGCGGGCGGCTGAGCACGGTGGTTGGCAGGGTCAGCTGGTCCAGTGGCACGTCCAGCGCCAGGGTCTGCAGGCGTGCGTCATAGCGCACCACCGCGCCGCTGATCTGGTCCAGGTACACCGGTGCATCGCCGTGGGCGTTGAAGCCGAGCTGGCGCAGTACGTCGGGGCTGGCCTGCAGGCGGCCACGGTTCTCGATGAAAGGCAGCAGTCCGCGTGGGGTGCTGTTGAGCGAAACGTCCAGGTACAGCGTCTGGTTGGCGGTCAACGGTGTGGGCGGTGGCAGCATCGCATCGGCGGAGATGCCTGATACATCGGCGGTGGCGGTAGCCGCTGCACCGGACACATCGGCGGCTTGGGTCGCCGCAGGAGCCAGGGCAGCAAGCAGCGCGCCCATCAACGCCTCAGCGAGCCGATGGGGGCGACAGCGGCGTCTGTTCCGACTCGCCATTGAGCTTGGCCGTGATCTGGTCGTTGTCGCGGTCGATCGCCGTGCGCTCGATCGGCCAGCGCATCACCTGCCCGGGCAGCACGTAACCCAGCAGTCCGGGATGCACGATGCGTGGGCGCGTGGGGCTGCCCAGCGCAAGATCGGCGATCTGCGCATAGCTGTTGCCTGCGTTGGCCACCTCGACGCCGTTGCGGCCATCGGGCAACTGCACCAGGCGGGCCTGCAGCTGCGGCGCAAGCTTGCCGGCGGCGGGCTGCACGAACACCGGTATCGAATAGCGCAGCACGAACTGCATGCCGTCGGCGCGGGTGGCCAGGTCGGGCACCTCGTCGACAATCAGCCTGTAGTACTGCTGTGCCGGCGGTGGCGTCCTGTCCGGACGCATCACCCGGACCAGCTGCTGCTGCCCGGCAGCCAGTTCCTGCATCGGCGGGGTGACCACCAGTTCATCGGTGGGCAGCAGTTGCTCCTGGCCGTCCTGCTGCACCCAGCGGAACACCCGAACCTGCAGCTTCACCGGCGAGGTGCCACTGTTGGTCAGCCAAAGCTCGCCGGCACGCTGGCGCGCTTCCAGCTGCAGGCTGGTCGGGGCGACCTGCAGGCTGGTGGCTTCGACCGGGGCGGCGAATACCAGGCTCAGGACGAGCAGCGCCACGCCGGTGGCGCGCCACGGGCGGGGTCCGGCCATGCGGGCGTGCTCCATCAATAGGTGATCGTGGCGGTAACCGTATCCAGGTAGTTGCCGGTCGCCGGGTTGTTGGTGCTCAGGTTCAGGATCTGGCCGTAGACGATGTAGGGCACGGCCAGGCCGGTGCCGATGCCAGCCTGAGTGTTGGTGCCGGAGGTGGCACCCCAGACCAGGGTGTGCGCGGCGTCCTGGTAGAGCTGGTAGCCGACGTAGTTGTTGGCGGTCACCGCGGCGTTGGTGTTCTTCATCCGGCGAGTGGTGACGTCATTGGCGGTGCTGGCATTGGCACCCGCATTCAGTGAAATCGTGTACGGGGTCAGTGCCGAGCACTGGGCGGTCACCGTGCCCTGGCCCAGGGTGGGGGTCGCGGTGGTCGAGGCCGCCGTGCCGAAGTCAACGTTGGTGGCGGCAGCAGCCGTGATCGTGCAGGCCTTGGTCACCACCAGGGTGACATTGAAGGTGGTGGTGTCTGCGGCCAGGGCCGGGCCGGACAGCAGCACCCCGGCCAGGGCCCAGGCAAGCGGGGAACGAAGCGCGGATCGCATGGACAACCTCCCTGACCCGAAGGTCCGTTGAACAAGGCGAAGGCGGCACGTTCGGCACCGCTTCGGCGACGGTGACCCCAGCTTAGGAGGCGTAAGTGTCTGTATTCCGTGATAAACAGGGAGGCGAAAGGGGGGCGGCGATCACGCTTTCACTTTCCTTGCCGGAACCGTGCATGGCCCGGATCGCCAGTTGGGTGGCGTTCGTTCAGATTGTGGCCGGATCGGCGATAATGGGGGCCATGAGCGTGAATCTGAAAACCCCGCAGGAAATCGAGATGATGCGAATCGCCGGCCGCATGGCCAGCGAAGTGCTCGACATCGTCACCCCCCACGTCAAGCCCGGTGTCACCACCGAGGAACTGGACCGCATCTGCCACGACCACATCGTGAACGTGCAGGGCGCCGTTCCGGCCAACGTCGGCTACCGCGGCTTCCCGAAGACCGTGTGCACCTCGGTCAACAACGTCATCTGCCATGGCATCCCCAGCGAAGGGAAGGTGCTCAAGGATGGCGACATCATCAACATCGACGTCACCGTTATCAAGGATGGCTGGCACGGCGACACCAGCCGCATGTACTTCGTCGGCACCCCGTCGGTGATGGCCCGCCGCCTGGTGGAAACCACCTACGAAGCCATGTGGCGCGGCATCCGCGCGGTGCGTCCGGGCGCGACCCTGGGCGACATCGGCCATGCCATCCAGAGCTATGCCGAAGGCGAGCGTTTCAGCGTGGTGCGCGAGTACTGCGGCCACGGCATCGGCAAGGTCTACCACGATGAACCGCAGGTGGTGCATTACGGCCGCCCGGGCCAGGGCCTGGTGCTGCAGCCTGGCATGACCTTCACCATCGAGCCGATGATCAACGAGGGCACCCGCTACAACAAGGTGCTGCCGGATGGCTGGACCGTGGTGACCAAGGACCGCAAGCTGTCGGCACAGTGGGAGCACATGATCGCGGTCACCGAGACCGGCGTGGACGTGCTGACCCTGTTGCCGGGCGAGTCGCAGGTCTCCTGAGGATGCTGCCGGCGAGTTCGCTGCTGGACACGCCGGCCGCGTCGCTCAACGACCCGGACTGGGCTGCTGCCGCGCGCCAGGCGCTGCAGCAGGCCGACGCGCGCCTGTACCGCCGCTTCGACCAGCGCGACAACATCGAGCGCCTGCTGGCGCTGCGCGCGCGCGCTGCCGACCATCTGATCCGCCTGGCCTGGCAGCGCTGCCTGCCGGCCGACAGCGGGCTGTCGCTGTTCGCGGTCGGCGGCTATGGCCGCGGTGAACTGTTTCCGCGTTCGGACATCGACCTGCTGGTGTTCGGCGATCCGCCGGCACAGCTGGCCCATGAGGCGGCGCTGGCGCGCCTGTTCGCGCTGCTATGGGATTGCGGGCTGGCCGTCAGCCATGCGGTGCGTTCTGCATCGCAGTGCCGCGAGGCGGCAGTGGACCAGACCGTGCTGACCGCGCTGATCGAGGCGCGCCCGATCCTGGCCGATGATGTGGCGCGCCGCGCGCTGCGCGAGGCCGTCGACGATCGTGAACTGTGGCCGGCGCGCACCTTCTTCCTGGCCAAGCTGGAAGAGCTGCGCAACCGACACCAGCGCTTCGGCGATACCGCCGACAACCTGGAGCCGGACCTGAAGGATGGCCCCGGCGGCCTGCGCGATCTCAATACGCTTGGCTGGATGGCGTTGCGTGCCTTCGGCGTGCGTGACCTGGAGGCGCTGGTCGGGCTCGGCCATCTGGGCGCAGACGAAGCGGCAGCACTGAAGCGCGAACGTGCGGTGCTGGCGCGGCTGCGCTTTGGCCTGCATCTGGTCGCGCGTCGCCCGGAAGAGCGCCTGCGTTTTGATTACCAGAAGACCCTGGCGGCACGCCTGGGCTTTGAAGACGATGCCGAGAACCTCGGTGTCGAGAAGATGATGCAGGGCTTCTACCGCGCCGCGCTGGTCGTGCGCCGGATCAGCGACCGCCTGCTGCAGCGCTTCGAGGAACAGTTCGATGGCGAGGCGCAGCCGGAGCCGCTGACCGTGGGCTTTTCCCTGCGCCGTGGTTACCTGGCGGCCAACGAAGCCGACTGGCCGCGCGGCGACATCGGCCAGGTGTTCGCGCTGTTCGCCAGCTGGGCCAACAATCCGCAGGTGCGCGGCCTGCATTCGCTGACCGCGCGTGCGCTGGCCGAAGCGCTGCCACTGCTGCCGGCTTACGACCAGGCTGATGCCGATGCACGCGAGCAGTTCCTGGCGCTGCTGCGCGGCCAGCGCCCGGTCGATACGCTCTCGCGCATGGCGCGGCTGGGCGTGCTTGGCCAGTGGATTCCCGCGTTCGCCCAGGTCAGCGGGCGCATGCAGTTCGACCTGTTCCATGTCTACACCGTCGATCAGCACACGCTGATGGTCCTGCGCAACATCGGCCTGTTCGCCAGCAGTCGCGCCGACGAGCGCTTCTCGATCGCGCACGAAGTGTGGCCGCGCCTGCGCAAGCCCGAGCTGCTGCTGCTGGCCGGCCTGTTCCATGACATCGCCAAGGGCCGTGGCGGCGACCATTCGGAGCTGGGCGCGGTGGACGCGCGCGCGTTCTGCCAGGCGCATGCGCTGAGCACGTCCGACACCGAACTGGTGGCGTGGTTGGTCGAACAGCACCTGCGCATGTCGGTGACCGCGCAGAAGCAGGACATCGCCGATCCGGAGGTGATCCATCGCTTCGCCACCCTGGTCGGCAGCCGCGACCGCCTGGACTACCTGTACCTGCTGACCTGCGCCGACATCGCCGGCACCAGCCCCAAGCTGTGGAATGCATGGAAGGACCGCCTGCTGGCCGACCTGTACTTCGCCACCCGGCGCGCGCTGCGCGAGGGGCTGGAACACCCGGTGCCGGCGGCCGAGCGCGTGGCCGAAGCGCGTGACAGCGTGCGCGCGCTGGTGCGCGAGCGGGGTTACGACGATGCCACCATCGATCGCCAGTTCGCGGTGATGCCCGACGAAGGCTTCATCCGCCTGCGCCCGGAGCAGCTGGCCTGGCAGGCTGCCGCGCTGGTGCCGGTGAAGCAGGGCCAGGCGCTGGTGAAGGTACGCCGGATCAGTGTCGACGATCCTGCGCTGGAAGTCTTCGTGCATTCGCCGGACCGCGACGGCCTGTTCGCCGCGATCGTGATGACGCTGGACCGCAAGGGCTACGGCATCCACCGCGCACGCGTGCTGGACGGTCCGGCCGATACCATCTTCGATACCTTCGAAGTGAACCCGGCCGATACCTTCGCCGATGGCAGCAGTGCCAACCTGGAAGCGGCGCTGCGCGAGGCACTCAGTGGTGACCTGTCGCGCCTGCGGCCGTCACGCCGGGTGGTGCCACGGCAGCTGCGGCACTTCCGCTTCGCCCCGCGCATCGAATTCCGCGATGAGCCGGGCGCAACCCGTTTCGCCCTGGTCGCCCCCGACCGCCCCGGCCTGCTGGCCGATGTGGCGTTCGTGCTGCGCAATCAGGGCCTGCGCGTGCATGATGCGCGCATTGCCACGTTCGGCGAACGCGCCGAAGACACCTTCGTGATCAGTGACGAACACGACCTCCCCCTGACTGAACCTGCCCGGCAGCAGCTGCATGACGCGATGCTGGCCTGCCTGGACCCTGATCGAAACGCCGGAGACCCCGCCTGATGGCCACCAAGCCCGCCAAGAAGACCGCCGCGACCCCCAAGAGCGCAGCGGCCCGGAAACCTGCTGCTGCCGCACCGGCCGCGAAGAAGACCCCAGCGCCGAAGAAGGCCGCTGCGGTGAAGGCCCCGGCGAAGAAAGCGGCTGCGGTGACGGCCCCGGCGAAGAAAGCGGCTGCGGTGACGGCCCCGGCGAAGAAAGCGGCTGCGGTGAAGCGTGCTGTGAAGAAGCCGGCGCCGTCCAAGAGTGCCGAAGCGGTCCGCGCCGAAACCATCGCCCGCAAGTCGCTGCGCAAGCCTTCAGCCCCGGGCGTGGAAGAGCTGAAGTTCGGCATCGAGAGTGCCTTCGAGCGCCGCGCTACCTTGACCCTGCACGAGCTGGAAGGCTCGACCAAGCCGCTGGTCAACCGCGTGATTGACGGCCTGGAGAGCGGTGAGTTCCGTGTTGCCGAGCCGGACGGCCAGGGTGGCTGGAAGGTCAACGAGTGGCTGAAGAAGGCCGTGCTGTTGTACTTCCGTGTTAATGACATGGCCGTGGTCGACGCCCGTCCGGCGCCGTTCTGGGACAAGGTCGAATCGCGCTTCGCCGGCTATGACGAGGCGAAGTTCCGCCGTGGCGGCGTGCGCGTGGTGCCGGGCGCGATCGCCCGCCGCGGCACCTACTTCGGCAAGGACGTGGTGCTGATGCCGAGCTTCACCAACATCGGCGCCTATGTCGGCGAAGGCACCATGGTCGACACCTGGGCCACCGTCGGTTCCTGCGCGCAGATCGGCCAGCACTGCCACCTGTCCGGCGGCGCCGGCATCGGCGGCGTGCTGGAGCCGCTGCAGGCCAGCCCGACCATCATCGAGGACCACTGCTTTATCGGTGCGCGCTCGGAAGTGGTGGAAGGCGTGGTGGTCGGCCACCACAGCGTGATCGGCATGGGCGTGTTCCTCAGCCAGAGCACCCGCATCTACAACCGTGCCACCGGCGAAATCACCTACGGTTACATCCCGCCGTACAGCGTGGTGGTGTCCGGCTCGCTGCCGAGCAAGGACGGTACCCATTCGCTGTACTGCGCGGTGATCGTCAAGCAGGTTGATGCCAAGACCCGCAGCAAGACCAGCGTCAACGACCTGCTGCGCGGCCTGGCCGACTGAGGATGACGGCGCCGGAGGATCTGGCGCAGTCCGCGATCTACCAGCATCCGTCCGACACCCTGTTCGGGCGGATGCTGCCGCGCCTGCTGCACGCCCCGCGCTGGACCCGGCTGCGCCGCGCGCTGTCGCGGCGCTGGCCGATGCCGGCGCTGGTCAGCGATGTACGCGACGTGGTCTACGTGAGCTGGTGGATCGACGTACGCCACGCGCCGATGCCACCACCAGGCCATCACTACGTGGTCCACGCCGGGCGCACGCCCTACACCATCCTCAGCTACCGGCACGGGCACTTCGGGCCCGCGCTGGCCGGGCCGCTGCGTTTGCTGATGCCGTCTCCCAGGCAGAGCAACTGGCGCTGGTACCTGCGTCGCGACGACGCTCCGGATGGGGCGCCGGTGGTGCTGTTCGATCGCAACGTGATGGACCAGCTGGCCTTCGTCGCCGGCGCGCGCGCTTTCAGCGATGCCATGCAGCCGCACCTGTCGGTGCGCTTCACGCATGCGCTGGATGCCGAAGGGAGTGGCCACACACGGATCGAGGGCGGGCAGGGCAGTGCCCCGGCGCTGCACCTGCAGTGGCAGGCCGCCGCGGGCTGGGACGATGCCGGGTGGGCGGCGGCCTTCGGCAGCCATCAGGCCCTGCTGCGTTTCCTGACCTGCCAGGACGAGGCCATCGCCCGTACCTGCGACGGCCGCTGGGCCAGCACCCGCATCGCGCTGCCGGTGGAGATCGACAGCCTGCAGCCCCTGCGCCTGATCGGTGAGCAGCAGTGTCCGCGGCTGCAGGCGATGGACTTGGCGCTGCAGGAAGGGCTGGCCTTCCGGCTGCCACGGGTGCCGTTCCGGGTCGTGTCCGAGCGCCTGTTGTGAGATTCTGGCCCTCTGTTTTCCAGCATCACAGATGGCCATGAGCACCACTGTCTACGGTTTGAAGAACTGCGATACCTGCAAGAAGGCGACCAAGTGGCTGGACCGCTTCGGCGTGCCTTACACCTTCGTCGATTACCGCGAGAACAAGCCGAGCCCGGAAACACTGCTGGCGTGGGCTGGGCAGCTGGGGGGCCTGGCCGCGATGGTGAACAAGTCGTCCACCACCTGGCGGCAGTTGCCGGACAACCGCAAGGCCGCCGACTCCGAGGCCGAATGGAAGCTGCTGCTGCGTGAATACCCGCAGCTGATCAAGCGCCCGCTGGTGGTCACGGCCGATGGCACGGTCAGCCAGGGCTTCAGCGACAACGGTTTCAAGGCACGCTTCGGCGTGGGTGACGCATGAGTGCGGTCCTCGACCTGACCTGCGAACTGATCGCACGGCCTTCGGTGACACCGGACGATGCCGGCTGCCAGGCACTGCTGGCGGCACGCCTGAAGCAGGCCGGGTTCCAGTGCGATCACCTGCGCCTGGGCGAGGTCGACAACCTGTGGGCGACCCACGGCCAGGGCGCGCCGGTGCTGGTGCTGCTGGGCCACACCGACGTGGTGCCGACGGGCCCGCGCGAGGCCTGGGCCAGCGACCCGTTCACGCCGCAGATCCGTGACGGCGTGCTGTACGGCCGTGGCGCCGCCGACATGAAGGGCAGCGTGGCGGCGTTCGTGGTCGCCGCCGAGCAGTTTGTCGCTGCGCATCCCGATCACCCTGGCACGCTGGCGGTACTGCTGACCAGCGACGAGGAAGGCGATGCCATCGACGGTGTGCGTCACGTTGCACGGCTGTTCGCCGAGCGCGGCCAACGCATCGACTGGTGCATTACCGGAGAGCCATCGTCTACCTCGACGCTGGGTGACCTGCTGCGCGTAGGCCGTCGTGGCAGCCTGTCGGCCAAGCTGCGCGTGCAGGGCGTGCAGGGGCATGTGGCGTACCCGGAAAAGGCGCGCAATCCGATCCATCAGGCGGCACCGGCACTGTCCGACCTGAGCGCAAGGCGCTGGGATGAAGGTTATGAGAGCTTCCCGCCGACCAGCCTGCAGATCTCCAACATCCATGCCGGCACCGGTGCCAACAACGTGATTCCCGGCGAGCTGGAGGTGGATTTCAACATCCGCTACAACCCGCACTGGGATGCACCGAAGCTGGAGGCGGAGATCACCGCATTGCTGGGCCGCCATGGCCTGCAGTACACGCTGAAGTGGCACCGCAGCGGCGAGCCGTTCTACACCCCGGAAGGCACGCTGCGCGCCACCGCGCGTGCGGTGCTGGCCGAGCACATCGGCCGTGCGCCGGAAGAAAGCACCGGCGGCGGCACGTCAGATGCACGCTTCATCGCGCCACTGGGTGCGCAGTGCATCGAAGTGGGGCCGGTCAACGCCAGCATCCACCAGGTGGATGAGAACGTGCGCGTGGACGATCTGGAAGCGTTGCCGGGGCTGTACCAGCGCCTGGTGGAACGGCTGCTGGTGGGAACCCCATGACGGAATGAATCCCGCGAGGGTGGGTGCCGACCGTTGGTCGGCACGCCTCCCGCCGGGGCCGCTTCTCTACTCTGAAAAAATAAAGAACGGCGGCTCGACCGCTTTCTTCCAGTAACTTGGCGCGGCCATGTAGAAGTGTTGCGCCTCGGCTCTGGCGAACCAGCGCGCCGCCGCGTCGGTGTCTTTCTCCACACCCGGCGCACTGCGGCCCAGCAGCAGACCGGCGAAGTACTGGCCGAACACATTGCCCTTCTCACCGGCGCGCTGGTACAGCTGCAGCGCACGCGCCGGATCGCGCGGCAGTCCCATGCCTTTCTCCAGCAGCGCGCCCAGGTCGACCTGCGCTTCGGCGTCGCCGTGCTCGGCACGACGCTGGATCTGCGCCACCAGCGGATGCACGGTGTCACCCTGTGCGGCCACCGCATCCGGCAGTCGCGACGACGAACTCGGGTAGCGCTCGTAGATCATTCCGCGCAGGTCCCAGCGCAGCGCCTGCTGCGCGTCGCCTCGCTGGCGGTAGGCCTTGGCGAGCCCGTAGAATGCATAGGGATTGCCGTGGTTGGCAGCCGCCAGATAGGCGCGTTCGCCACGTCGCCAGGACGCGCGCAGGACAGGTGCAGGGTTGATGTGGGGGCTGTCGGCATGCTGCAGCCTGCCGGAGATCCAGATCCGGCCCAGTGCTTCTTCCGCTTTGGTGTTGTGGAAGGTCCAGGGCGTGACCGCGGCAGCACGCTCGTAGTAGGCGACGGCGCGCGGATCGTTGAAACGTTCGAAGGTCTGCGCGGTGTCCCAGGCTCCGTCGAAGCTGCCGTCGGTGCCGCGTTGCTCCAGTGCCTGCTGCTGCGCCAGCGGCAGCGTGGAGGGCGGAGGCAGGGTCTGGCAGGCGGCCAGGCCCAGGCAGAGCAGGGCGGCCAGCGCCGCGTTGCGTCCAGTGCGGTGTTGCATTTCCATTACACGTTTCACGGCGGGCCATTATGCGCGCCGGGGAGTGGTTGCCAACGCAACGGTTGCGCCGTGCCGGAAACCGGGGTAGGGTCGATGCCATGTCGATCCGCCTGGCCACCGCCGTCAATAACAACAACCGCAATAATCTGCGCGCGAATAATCGTGCGCGGCCGATGCGGGACTGCGCCCTGGGTAGATAGACAGCAACACACGCCCGGACACCAGAAAACCCGCATCAGCCGATGCGGGTTTTTTTGTGCCCGGGCGCAGCCCCACCCGGGCCTGGATGGCCGGTCGAACACCCTCCCACCCGTGAAATCCCCCAACAGGAGCTCTCCCATGTGTTCGATCTTCGGAATCTTCGGCCTGCAGGCCGGTGACGATCTTCCCGCCCTGCGCCGCCATGCGCTGGAACTGTCGCAGCGCCAGCGCCACCGTGGCCCGGACTGGAGCGGCGTATACCTCGACGAAGGTGCGCTGCTGGTCCATGAGCGGCTGGCCATCGTCGACCCGGCCGGTGGTTCGCAGCCGCTGCTGTCGGCCGATGGCCAGCTGGCGCTGGCGGTGAACGGCGAGATCTACAACCACCAGGCATTGAAGGCGGCGCTGACCACCGCCTACGACTTCCAGACCGGCTCGGACTGCGAGGTGATCAATGCGCTGTATCGCCAGGGCAGTTCGCCGGCGCAGTGGCTGGAACAGCTCAACGGCATCTTCGCCTTCGCGCTGTGGGACCGCGACAGCGGGCGCGTGCTGGTGGCGCGTGACCCGGTGGGCGTGGTGCCGCTGTACTGGGGCCACGATGCCCAGGGGCGCCTGCGGGTGGCCTCGGAAATGAAGGCGCTGGTCGATACCTGTGCCGACGTCGCACAGTTCCCGCCGGGTCACTACTTCGACAGTGCCAGCGGTGAGCTGGTGCGCTATTACCAGCAGCCGTGGCGCGACTACGCTGACGTGCAGGGCCGCCAGGCCGACCTGGCCGAACTGCGCCAGGCCTTCGAGCATGCGGTGGAGCGCCAGCTGATGAGTGACGTGCCGTACGGCGTGCTGCTGTCCGGTGGCCTGGACTCGTCGCTGGTGGCGGCCGTTGCCGCGCGCTATGCGCGTCGCCGCATCGAGGATGGCGGGCAGACCGAAGCCTGGTGGCCGCGCCTGCATTCGTTCGCGATCGGCTTGAAGGGTTCGCCGGATCTTGCTGCTGCGGCGATCGCTGCCGAGGCTCTTGGCACCGTGCATCACGGCTTCGAATACACCTTCGAGGAAGGCCTCGACGCGCTGCCGGAAGTGATCCGCCACATCGAAACCTACGACGTCACCACCATCCGCGCCTCGACGCCGATGTTCCTGCTGGCACGGCGGATCAAGGCGATGGGCGTGAAAATGGTGCTGTCCGGCGAGGGCAGCGATGAGATCTTTGGTGGCTACCTGTACTTCCACAAGGCGCCGGATGCACGTGAATTCCACGACGAGCTGGTGCGCAAGCTGGACGCGCTGCACAACTACGACTGCCTGCGCGCCAACAAGTCGATGATGGCCTGGGGCGTGGAGCCGCGCGTGCCGTTCCTCGATCGTGAGTTCCTTGATGTGGCGATGCGCTTCGATGCCGCGCACAAGATGGTCGGCGCCGGCTTCGGTGGGCGCCGCATCGAGAAGGCGGTGCTGCGCGAAGCATTCGAGGGCTACCTGCCGAACAGCATCCTGTGGCGGCAGAAGGAACAGTTCAGCGATGGCGTTGGCTACGGCTGGATCGACGGGCTGAAGGCGCATGCCGAAGCACAGGTGAGCGACCGTGTACTGGCGGCGGCCGACAAGCGCTTCCCGCACAACCCGCCACAGACCAAGGAGGCGTACTACTACCGCCACCTGTTCGAGCAGTTCTTCCCGAGCCGTGCGGCCGCCGAAACCGTCCCGGGCGGCAAGTCGATCGCCTGTTCGTCGCCGGCCGCCATTGCCTGGGACGCCAGCTTCGCCGCGGCGGCAGATCCGTCGGGCCGCGCGATCGCCGGGGTGCACGAACAAGCACTGGCCTAAGCCCTCAAAAAGGGGACGGAGGGGATTAAGTCGTTTGTGCCACTAACGACTTAATCCCCTCCGTCCCCTTTTTGTATGATCGCCCCCTGCGCATTGGGGAATGTTCATGGACGTACAGGCAGGTGGCGACGTGCCGCCCACGAAATGGGGATGGCGTTATCTGGCCTGGGCCGGGGTGCCGTTGCTGGCTGGCGTACTGCTGGCGCGGTATGCCGGGCCGGCGGCACCCGAGGCGGTTGCCCGCGCCACCGCCGCCGAAGGCAGCTGGGCGCAGCACCTTGCCTCACCGCTGGGCCTGTTCCTGCTGCAGCTGCTGGTGCTGCTGCTGGTGGCCAAGGGCGCGGGCGCGCTGCTCAAGCGCTTTGGACAACCGGCGGTGATCGGCGAGATGGCCGCTGGCCTGATGATGGGGCCGCTGGTGCTCGGCAACCTGCTGCCGCAGCTGCATGGTGCCTTGTTCCCGGCCAGCTCGCTGGGTCCGCTGGGCATGCTCAGCCAGCTGGGCGTACTGATGTTCCTGCTGGTAGCCGGTGCCGAGCTGGACCTGGCGGCGCTGCGTGGTCGCCGGCGCTTCGCCTTCACGGTCAGCCATGCCGGTATTGCAGTGCCGTTCGTGCTCGGCGTGGCGCTGGCGATCTGGCTGTATCCGCAGCACGGTCCGCAGGGTGTGGGCTTTACTGCATTCGCATTGTTCGTCGGCATCTCCATGAGCATCACCGCGTTCCCCGTGTTGCTGCGCATCCTTGCCGATCGTGGGATCACACAGACGCCATTGGGCCAGACCGCGATCGCCTGCGCGGCATTGGGCGATGCCACCGCCTGGTGCCTGCTGGCCTTGATCGTCGCCGCCGCCCAGGCCAGCGGCTGGTTGCCGGCCAGCCTCAACCTGCTGTGCGTGGTCGTGTTCGTGGCGCTGATGCTGGGGCTGGTGAAGCCGTGGTTTGCCCGCCAGCAGATCGCGCCGGGCCGTGAGGGACGTTGGTTGCTGGGTATCCTGCTGCTGTCACTGGCCAGTGCGCTGATCACCGAGATGCTGGGCATCCACGCGTTGTTCGGTGCATTCGCTGCGGGCGTCGCGGTATCGTCCAACGCGCAGCTGCGCGACCTGTTGATGGCCCGCGTCGAACCGTTCGCGGTGACCCTGCTGCTGCCACTGTTCTTCGCCATGACCGGCCTGCGCATGCGCGCCGATGCGCTGCAGGCCAGCGATGTCGTGTTGTGCGTGGTGGTGATCGCGGTGGCCACGACGGGCAAGCTGCTGGGTACCTTCAGTGCCGCGCGCAGTGCGGGCATGCCCACGCGCGAAGCGTGGCGGTTGGGGGCGCTGATGAACACCCGTGGCCTGATGGAGCTGATCGTGCTCAACCTGGGCTACGAGCTGGGCCTGCTCGGCGATCGGCTGTTCGCGGTGCTGGTGATCATGGCGTTGGTGACCACGGCGATGACCGGGCCGCTGCTGAACCTGATCGAGCGGCGCCGGGGCTGAGCGCTGGACGGTAGTGCCGGCCGCTGGCCAGCATCCATCCTCATGATGCTGGACACACCTGCATGGATGCCGGCCAGCGGCCGGCACTACCGCTACCGCGCCGGTACCAGCGTCATCGTGTGCTGCGCCTTGCCGGGCAGGAACGGTGTCGGCCGCCCATGCACCCAGTCCTCGTGGCCGGCGCCCCAGTACGGCGACAGCGGATGGCCGCTCTGGCCGCCGGGCATGTGCACGATGCCGTCGGCCTCATGTCCTGGCGAAACCACCATGCGTTCGGAGGCGCCGAAGTTCGGCGTCTGCACGCGCGGCATGTCACGGTCGCCGGGCAGCGGGTCGGCGGGCATGCACAGCCAGCGCTTGGCGATGTCCGGCAATGCACGCGCGATGGGATGGCAGAGCGCCGCGGTGTTGCGCTCTCCCCAGGTGCGCTGGGCCAGTGGGCCCTGCTTGGCCAGCTCGCTCTCGGTGCGGCGTGCGGCATCAAGCAGCAGCGCGTCCCAGCTGTCGTAGGCCGGTGGCAACAGGTTGGCGGGGCGTTGCTGCAGCATCGGCCAGGCCACGCCTTCCAGTTGTGCCAGGCGCGGGTCCAGATAGTCATCGCCCAGCTGCGCGTTGGCCGGCGCCAGCAGTGCTTCGGACAGGGTATCCATCACCTGCGTGCGGAACGCGCGCACCACCCGGTAGCTGACCGAGCTGGCCGAGGCCCGGCCACCCCATTGATGGCTGACCGCCTTCAAGCGCTTCAGTGCAGGGTCGTCACTGCGTTCGATGACGTCATGCAGCAACGCCCACCAGCGCTGCAGGAACACGGCGCGATCATCGAGCTGGATCGCCAGCAGGTCGTGTTCGTCGAAGCGGTCCTGGATGGCGAGCAGGTCGCGGATCTGCTGCGCACGCGCGCCGAGGTCATAGCCACCGTTGCCGACGCTGGCCAGTGCCTCGCCGTCGAGGACGCGTCCGTTGGCGGTCCACAGGCGATGGTTGGGGGGATCGATCAATGCAGGCGAGGCATCGCTGCGGATCGGCCACGGTGCGCAGTCCTGGTTGCTGGCGGCCGTGAAGCCGGCCGGCGCACAGCCGGGGCCTCGGTCAGGGCGGGCGCCGATCAGCCGCCAGGCAATGCGGCCGCTGCGGTCGCCGACCACCAGGTTCTGCGCGGGAATGCCGGCGCGGTCGGCGAAGTGCAGTGCACCGTCCAGGTCACCGGCGCGGGCCAGATCAGCGAAATCCAGGCGTACGGCGCCGGGCAGGTGTGCGACCCAGCGCAGGGCATCGCCACTGCCATCGGCATGGGTGTGCAGGATCGGCCCCCAGGCGGTTTCGCGTACCGGGAACAGCACGTCGGCCTGGCCGGCCACCGCAATGCGTTCTTCGTGCACGGTCACCGTGGCGTTGGCCGGTTCCGTGCGGTAGTCCGCCGTGTCGATGTAGCTGTTGGTGAAGCCCCAGGCGACGTGGCCGTTGCTGCCGACGATCACCGCCGGCAGGCCAGGCAGCGAGAAGCCAGTGACGTCGACCTGGCCGCCGGCGGCCTGCGGGTCCGGATAGCGCAGGCGCACCCGGAACCACAGCCCCGGCGCACGCAGGCCCAGGTGCATGTCGTCGGCAACGATCGCGCGGCCGTCGGCGGTGAGTGCGCCGGCCACCGCGAAGTTGTTGCTGCCGATGACGTCCGCCTCCTCCTGCTCGGTGCCCGGCTTTCCCTTCAATGTGCGCAGATCGAGCTGGCTGGCATCGGGCAGAATCGCATTGCCGGTGGCTTCGCCAAACAGCGGTGCATCCCATTCGGTGCCGTCGTGGGCAATCAGCGCGTACAGCGCCGGCGGCACCACCGCACGGATGCGGCTGAGGGCAAGCTCGGTCTGGTTGTTCGGGTCCTGCAGGTCGGCGTACATGGCCAGCCCGGCCAGCACGCTGTCGCTGGCCTGCCACGGTTGCGGTGACTGCCGCAGCAGCAGGTAGGCCCATGGCCGCACGGAGAGATCGGTAAGGCCTTCGTTGACGCCATCCACATAGGCGCGCACGACCGCGCCGTTGTCGCCCAGCGCGGTATCCAGATGCGCCTCGGTGCGGGCGCGCAGGCGGTGCACGCGCATGCGCTTGTCGGCGTCGATGGCCTTCGGTCCGAACAGCGCCGACAGCTCGCCGGCGGCACTGCGGCGCATCAGGTCCATCTCGAAATAGCGTTCCTGCGCATGCACATGGCCGAGTGCGCGCATCGCGTCGGCCTGGCTGCCGGCAGTGATGGTGACCACCCCCAGCGCATCGCGCTCGATGGTGACCGGCTTGGCCAGGCCCGGCAGCGCATGCTCGCCGTCCAGGTCGGCCAGGCTGCCGCGCAGCAGCAGCCACAGGGCCAGTGCGGTGACCAGCACGATGGCGACCAACACACCCAGCACCCAACGCCATGTACGTCGCATCGCACGTCCTTTCCGAACTCGTGGGCCGATTGTAGCCGCAGGCGCAACTGCGACTGATTCCGATTAGATCACCGTATTTTGAAATGCGGCACCCTATGCCACATCGATTCACAGGAGCCCCCCATGAAAGGCAACCCGGACGTCATCGCCTGCCTGAAGGAACTGCTGCGCGGCGAGCTTGCTGCCCGCGACCAGTACTTCATCCATTCCCGCCGCTACGAGGACCAGGGCCTGTTCGCGCTGTACGAACGCTTGAACCACGAGATGGAAGAGGAAACCCAGCACGCCGACGCGCTGCTGCGCCGCATCCTGTTCCTCGGCGGCGACCCGGACATGCGCCCGCATGCCACCGAGCCGGGCAAGACCGTGGAAGAGATGCTGCAGAAGGATCTCGACACTGAATACGCGGTTCGGAACAATCTCGCCGCCGGCATGAAGCTGTGCGAAGAGAAGGGTGACTACGTGAGCCGCGACATGCTGCTGGCGCAGCTGAAGGACACCGAGGAAGACCACGCCTGGTGGCTGGAGCAGCAGCTGGGCCTGATCAAGCGCATCGGCCTGGAGCTGTACCAGCTGAGCAAGATCGACGGCAACGGCGCCCCGGCGCACTGAGCCGGCACCGCGATCCGGTAGGGCCGACTGTTAGTCGGCCGCTCTCCAAACGGCAGCCGACTAACAGTCGGCTCTACCAGAGGCAAAAAGCAGCCGACCAGCGGTCGGCTCTACCAGAAGAAGCACAGCGTTCTGTCGCCCGCCAGCACCGGAGCATCGCCAGCCAGCTTTCGCCAGCCAGCCGCTCCACCGCCCGCCAGCCGACAACGAAAAAGCCGGGGAATGCCCCGGCTTTTTCGTGTCTGGTCTCCGGCAAGGCGTGTCAACCAAGGTTGACACCTACCAGGGACGTTGCCCGGGGTCAGAGCCCGTTCCGACGGAACGGGATCCGACCCCCAGCCCTCATTCCACCGACAGGCCTTCGACCTTCTGCCAGCCGCGCGGCAGCAGGTGGCCGCGGGTGGCGCGGGCGCCGAGGTAGGCGTCGAGCTCGTTGAACTTCAGGCCCATCGTGCGCTGGCCACTGCGTACCTGCAGGGTCTGCCCCGGGCTGATCGCCACGATGGCGACCACGCGTTCGGTGGCGAGCTTGGCCTTGGGGATCTCGATGATCTTGTTGCCCTTGCCCTTGTCCAGTTCTGGCAGGTCGTTGGCGGCGATCGCCAGCAGGTTGCCCGAACTGGTCACCGCCACGATGCGGTCGGTGGCGACGTTGGCCACCACCGACGGGGTCAGCACGGTCGAACCGGCTGACAGGTTCAGCATCGCCTTGCCGGCCTTGTTGCGGCCGATCAGGTTCTCGAAGCGGGTGACGAAGCCGTAGCCGTGGGTGGAGGCCAGCACGAAGCGGGTGTCCGGCTCGGCGCTGGCCAGGGTCACGAAGCTGGTGCCCGCGGCCGGCGAGAAGCGGCCGGTCAGCGGTTCACCGTTGCCACGCGCGGAGGGCAGGGTGTGCACCGGCGTCGAGTAGGCGCGGCCCTCGCTGTCGAGGAACGCGACCTGCTGCGTACTGCGCGCACGCACCGCGCCCTGCAGGGCGTCACCATCACGGTAGGACAGGGCGGACGCATCGACGTCGTGGCCCTTGGCGGCGCGGATCCAGCCCTTCTCCGACAGCACGACGGTCATCGGCTCGCTCGGCACCAGCTCGGTCTCGTCGATGGCCTGCGCGGCCTGGCGCTGCACCAGCGGCGAACGGCGCGCGTCGCCGAATTTCTTGGCATCGGCGGTCAGTTCGTCGCGGATCAGCTTCTTCAGCTTGGCCTTGCTGTCGAGGATGCCGAGGATCTTCTCGCGCTCCTTGGCCAGCTCGTCCTGCTCGCCACGGATCTTCATCTCCTCCAGGCGGGCCAGCTGCTTCAGCTTGGTTTCCAGGATGTACTCGGCCTGGTCGTCGGACAGGCCGAAGCGCGCGATCAGCGCCGCCTTCGGTTCGTCCTCGGTACGGATGATGTGGATCACCTCGTCCAGGTTGAGGAACGCGACCAGCAGGCCTTCCAACAGGTGCAGGCGGCGCTCGACCTTCTGCAGGCGGTGCTGCAGGCGGCGGGTGACGGTGTTGCTGCGGAAGGTCAGCCATTCGCTGAGCAGCATCTTCAGGTTCTTCACCTGCGGACGGCCGTCCAGCCCGATCACGTTGAGGTTGACGCGGTAGCTGCGTTCCATGTCCGTGGTCGCGAACAGGTGGCCCATCAGCTGCTCGGCGTCGACGCGGTTGGAACGCGGCACCAGCACCACGCGCACCGGGTTGGCGTGGTCGGACTCATCGCGGATGTCTTCCAGCCACGGCAGCTTCTTGGCGCGCATCTGCGCGGCGATCTGCTCGATCACCTTCGACGGCGACACCTGGAACGGCAGCGCGGTGACCACGATGTTGTGTGCTTCCTTGGTGAAGGTCGCACGTGCGCGCACGCTGCCGTTGCCGGTTTCGTAGATGTTCCGCAGATCGTTGGCCGCGGTGATGATCTCGGCGCTGGACGGATAGTCCGGGCCCTGCACGTGCTCGCACAGGTCGCGCACGCTGGCATCGGGGTTGTCCAGCAGGTGCAGCAGTGCGCTGACGATCTCGTTGAGATTGTGCGGCGGCACGTCGGTGGCCATGCCCACGGCGATGCCGGTGGTGCCGTTCAGCAGCAGGTGCGGCAGCCGTGCCGGCATCCAGGTCGGTTCCTGCAGGGTGCCGTCGAAGTTCGGTGCCCAGTCGGTGGTGCCCTGGCCCAGTTCGCCCAGCAGCACTTCGGCAATCGGGGTCAGCTTGGATTCGGTGTAACGCATCGCCGCGAACGACTTCGGGTCGTCGCTGGAGCCGAAGTTGCCCTGGCCCTCGATCAGCGGGTAGCGGTACGAGAACGGCTGCGCCATCAGCACCAGCGCCTCGTAGCACGCGCTGTCGCCATGCGGGTGGTACTTACCGATGACGTCACCGACGGTGCGCGCGGACTTCTTCGGCTTGGACGCGGCATTCAGGCCCAGCTCGCTCATCGAATAGATGATGCGGCGCTGCACCGGCTTCAGGCCGTCGCCGATGAACGGCAGGGCGCGGTCCAGGACCACGTACATCGAGTAGTCGAGGTAGGCGCGTTCGGCGTACTCGCGCAGCGGCAGTTGTTCGAATCCGTGGAACACGGGGCGGGCAAGTTCGGTCATGCGGCGTTGTTACCTGTTGTCGGGAGGCGGCGACGGCGGTCGCCGCTCGCAATCCTGTGATTATCCGGATGCGGCGGGGGATGCCAAGCCGCGCGCAGGGTCCAGCCCGGTTTCCAGGCCGTGTCCGGCCCGTGCCAGGTAGCGCCCCGGTGGCAGCCCGAAGTGGCGGCGGAACACGGTGACGAAGGCGCTGGCGCTGCTGAAGCCCAGCGCGTGGGCGATATCGGCCACGCTGCGGCCGTCGGTCAGCTGGCGCAGGGCTTCGGACAGCCGGGCCTGCTGCCGCCACTGGGCGAAGCTGAGCGTGGTCTCGTCGCGGAAGTGGCGGGTCAGGCTGCGCGGCGACAGTCCGGCCCAGTGCGCCCATTCGGCCAGGCTGCGCTCGTCGGACGGGTCGGCCAGCAGCTGCGAGGCGATCTTCAGCAGGCGCCGGTCATGCGGCATCGGCAGGTGCATGCGCTGGCGCGGCGCGGTACGGATCTCGTCCAGCAGCACCTCGATGATGTGCTGGCGCTCGGGCGTGGTGTCGTAGCCCTGCGGCCATTCGCAGATGCGGTCGGCCAGCGCCTGCGCCAGCTTGGACAGGCCCAGTACGCAGGGATCGGCGGGCAGGGTGGCGCAGGCCGGTGCGGCCAGCGCCATGCCCCAGCCACGCAGCGGGCCGTCGAGGGTGACCGTATGCGGCTCCAGCGGCGGCATCCAGCCGGCCGAGCCCGGCGCCAGTGACCACGTTCCGTGCGAGGTGCGGGTGGTCAACAGGCCGCGTTCGACGCAGATCAGCTGCGCGCGCTGATGGTGGTGCCAGTCCACTTCACGGACCAGGCCCAAGGGGCTGTCGAAGCGGAAGGCGACAACCGGTGGCCCGTCATTGCGCTCGAACCAATCCAGGGCGTCGTCGCGCAGCAACCGCTTGGGAGGGGGGATTTCTGCCTTGTTCATCATATCCGCTGGCTGAAATGTGTCATCCATTGGCTGAATTGTACTACCGGGCCACCTGACC
The DNA here is from genome assembly GCF_056480905.1 of Stenotrophomonas sp. 96582_Sma. Taxonomy (NCBI): domain Bacteria; kingdom Pseudomonadati; phylum Pseudomonadota; class Gammaproteobacteria; order Lysobacterales; family Lysobacteraceae; genus Stenotrophomonas; species Stenotrophomonas sp. 96582_Sma. The sequence goes on from NZ_CM151122.1 coordinate 1,484,287, forward strand.
AGATCATTAAGGTAGGCGCCTTCGTTGATCCAGCCCGCTGCTGCAACACAGCATTCGATGCCAGATCGAATATTTCCATTGAGAAATATTTTTTTTGGAAGAGAATGCTCCCCCATGATCTGTCCTGCAACCACTCCCCCCAGCTTCGGCCTGCTGCTGCGCCAGGTGCGCGATGGCCTGGTCCGTCAACTCGACGCGTCCATGGCTGAAGAAGACCTGGGTATCGGCTTCACCCATTACATCGGGTTGAAGGTGCTTTCCAACATGGCTCCGTGCACGGCCAACGAGCTGTCCCAGGCCATCGACCAGGTGCCCAGTGCGGTGACCCGCCTGCTGGACAAGCTGGAGTCGCTGGGCTGCGTCCGCCGCGAACCGCATGCCCAGGACCGGCGTGCGCTGCAGATCGTGCTGACCGATGAAGGCCGCGCACTGTGGGCGCGGCTGAAGCTGCGTGGCGACGCGGTGATGGATTACGCCCTGCGTGATCTTTCCGCCGACGAGCGCACGCAGCTGCTGTCCCTCCTCACCCGAATCCGCGATTCCCTGACGACCCCATGAACCCGATCCCGCAATCCACTCTCCGCCGGTCCGGGCGCGCGCTGCTGGTATCAGCGCTGGCCCTGGCCCTGGCCGCCTGCGCCAGCAGTCGTGGCCTCAACCCGCAGGGCCACGTGCTCGACGTGGACAGCCTGCACAGCGAACGCACCCTGGCCGACACCGACCTGAGCGCCACCGGCTTCCCGGCGCAGGACTGGTGGAAGGCACTGGGCGATGCGCAGCTGGACGCGCTGGTCGCCGAGGGCCTGGCTGGCCACCCGAGCCTGGACGCTGCCGATGCGCGCCTGCGCCAGGCGCAGTCGCAGGTCGGTACCGCGCGTGCCGATCGCCTGCCGAGCCTGTCGGTGTCCGGTGGTTACACCGGTCTGCGCCTGCCCGAGTCGATGGCCGGCAGCGAGATGGGTGGCCATTACGCTGGCAGCAGCCAGGTCGCGTTTGATTTCAGCTATGGCGTGGACCTGTGGGGCGGCAAGCGCGCTGCCTGGGAAGCGGCCGTGGACGGCGCCCATGCCGCCACTGTCGAAGCCCAGGCTGCACGCCTGAACCTGTCCACCGGCATCACCCAGGCCTATGCCGACCTGGCGTATGCATGGCAGCTCAATGACGTGGCCGAAGAAGAGCTGGGCCGCTCGCAGAAGTCGCTGGAATTGACCCGCCAACGCCGCAGCGCCGGCATCGACAGTGATCTGCAGGTGCGCCAGGCCGAGGCCCGCGTGCCCGCCGCGCAGCAGCAGGTGCAGGCCGCGCAGCAGCGCATCGATGCGGCCCGCACCGCGCTGGCCGCGCTGGTCGGCAAGGGTCCGGACCGTGGCCTGTCGATCCAGCGCCCGCAGGCGTTGAATCCGATGGCGCTGCAGCTGCCGGGCGTGCTGCCCAGCGAACTGTTGGGTCGTCGCCCGGACATCGTTGCCGCGCGCTGGCGCGTGGAAGCGGCCGACAAGCAGATCAAGGTCGCCAGGACCAAGTTCTACCCGAGCTTCAACCTGACCGCACTGGCTGGCGTCGTCGCACCGAACGTGGGCGATCTGCTGAAAAGCAGTTCGACCTTCGCCTACATCGGACCGGCGCTGAGCCTGCCGATCTTCGAAGGCGGCAAGCTGCGCGCCAACCTGGCCAACACCGATGCGCAGTACGACCTGGCGGTGGCCAACTACAACCAGACCGTGCTCGATGCACTGCGCGACGTGGCCGACCAGGTCAACGCGGTGCGTTCGCTGGCACAGCAGGCGCATTCGCAGCAGCAGGCGGTGGATACCGCACGTTCGGCCTTCGACCTGGCCCAGCAGCGCTACCGCGCCGGCATCGGCAGCTACCTGGACGTGCTGACCGCGCAGTCCACCCTGCTGCAGTCGCAGCAGCAGCTGGCCGGCCTGCAGTCGCAGCAGGTGCAGACCTCGGTGCGCCTGAGCAAGGCGCTGGGCGGTGGTTTCCAGCCCTCTGACGCCGACCGCGCACCGATCGCCTCCCATTCCGATTCCTCGCATTCCTGAAGACTTCCGCCATGAGCCAGACCCAAGACACTGCGGCCCCGGCCGCCCCCAACCGCCGCGGCAACCTGCTGCGCGGCCTGTTCGTGATCGTCGTGCTGCTGCTTGCCGCACTGGCGCTGTGGTACTTCATGTTCGGCCGTTGGTTCGAAGAGACCGACGACGCCTACGTGCAGGGCAACCAGGTGCAGATCACCCCGCTGGTGGCCGGTACCGTAGTCGCCATCAACGCCGATGACGGCATGCGCGTGGAGCGCGGCCAGCTGCTGGTGCAGCTGGATCCGTCCGACACCGCAGTAGCCCTGCAGCAGGCCGAAGCCAACCTGGCCAAGACCGTGCGCCAGACCCGCGGCCTGTACCGCAGCGTGGAAGGTGCGCAGGCGGACTTGAACGCCCGCCAGGTGACCCTGAAGCGCGTGCGCGACGACTTCGCCCGCCGCAAGGATCTGGCCGCCACCGGCGCCATCTCCAACGAAGAACTGGCCCACGCCCGCGATGAGCTGGCCGCTGCCGAAGCGGCCGTGGCCGGTTCGCGCGAGACGGTCGAGCGCAACCGCGCGCTGGTCGACGATACCGTGATCGCCACCCAGCCGGATGTGCAGGCCGCCGCCGCGCAGCTGCGCCAGGCCTTCCTCAACAACGCCCGCGCCGGCATCGTTGCGCCGGTCACCGGCTACGTCGCCCGTCGTTCGGTGCAGGTCGGCCAGCGCGTGCAGCCGGGCAATGCCCTGATGGCGGTGGTGCCGACCGAGCAGATGTGGGTCGAGGCCAACTTCAAGGAAACCCAGCTGCGCCACATGCGCCTGGGCCAGGAAGTGGAGCTGAAGTCGGACCTGTATGCCGGTGACGTGAAGTACAAGGGCCGCGTCCAGAGCCTGGGCCTGGGCACCGGCTCGGCGTTCTCGCTGCTGCCGGCGCAGAATGCCAGCGGCAACTGGATCAAGATCGTTCAGCGCGTGCCGGTACGCATCGCCATCGATGCCAAGCAGCTGGCCGAACACCCGCTGCGCATCGGCCTGTCGATGAAGGCCGAAGTGAGCCTGCGCGACCAGAAGGGCGAAGTGCTGCCGAGCACCCCGGCCAAGGGCACGGTGTTCGACACCGACGTGTATGCCAAGCAGCTGCATGATGCCGACGAGGTGATCCACACGATCATCCAGGGCAACCTGCCGCAGCAGGCGAAGGTGGGCTGAGGTCGCCATGTCCGCACAAGCTCCAGCCGCGCCCGGTGCTCCGGGCGCCCCGGCGGCGCCGGGTGCGGCCTCCGGGTTCCTGCCGCCCAGCGTCGCCCTGTGCACCGTCGGCCTGGCGATGGCGTCGTTCATGCAGGTGCTCGACACCACCATCGCCAACGTCTCGCTGCCGACCATCGCCGGTAACCTCGGCGCCAGTTCGCAGCAGGCGACCTGGGTCATCACCTCGTTCGCGGTCAGCACAGCCATCGCGCTGCCGCTGACCGGCTGGCTCAGCCGCCGCTTCGGCGAACGCAAGCTGTTCGTCTGGGCCACGCTGGCCTTCGTCATCACCTCGCTGCTGTGCGGCCTGGCGCAGAGCATGGGCATGCTGGTGCTGTCGCGTGCGCTGCAGGGTTTCGTGGCCGGCCCGATGTACCCGATCACGCAGTCGTTGCTGGTCTCGATCTATCCACGGGAGAAACGCGGGCAGGCACTGGCGCTGCTGGCGATGATCACGGTGGTGGCGCCGATCTGCGGCCCGATTCTCGGTGGCTGGATCACCGACAACTACAGCTGGGAATGGATCTTCCTGATCAATGTGCCGCTGGGCATCTTCGCTGCGCTCGTTGTGGGCAACCAGCTGAAGGGGCGCCCGGAGCACATCGAGAAGCCGAAGATGGACTACGTCGGCCTGGTCACCTTGGTGATCGGTGTCGGTGCGCTGCAGCTGGTGCTCGACCTGGGCAACGACGAGGACTGGTTCTCGTCGATGAAGATCGTGGTGCTGGCGTGTGTGGCCGTGGTCACGCTGACGGTGTTCCTGATCTGGGAACTGACCGACAAGGATCCGATCGTCGACCTGAAGCTGTTCCGGCATCGGAACTTCCGCGCCGGTACGCTGGCGATGGTGGTGGCCTACGCGGCGTTCTTCAGCGTGGCGTTGCTGATTCCACAGTGGTTGCAGCGTGACATGGGCTACACCGCGATCTGGGCGGGCCTGGCGACAGCGCCGATCGGCATCCTGCCGGTGATCATGACCCCGTTCGTGGGCAAGTATGCATCGCGCTTCGACATGCGCATGCTGGCTACGATTGCGTTCATTGTGTTGTCGATGACCAGCTTCCTGCGTTCGAACTTCAACCTGCAGGTGGACTACAACCATGTGGCGGGCGTGCAGCTGATCATGGGCATCGGCGTCGCGCTGTTCTTCATGCCGGTGCTGCAGATCCTGCTGTCGGACCTGGATGGACGCGAGATCGCGGCGGGCTCAGGCCTGGCCACCTTCCTGCGCACGCTGGGTGGCAGCTTCGCGGCGTCGCTGACGACGTGGCTGTGGGCGCGGCGCACCCAGGTGCACCACGCCGACCTGACCGAGCACATCTCGGTCTATCAGCCGGGCATGCAGGACCAGGTGACAGCGATGGGGCAGGGCGACCTGCAACATGGCGCAGCGGTACTGAACAACATGATCAACCACCAGGCATCGCAGATGGGCTTCAACGACATCTTCTTCCTGCTGGGCTGGATCTTCCTGGCGATCATCGCGTTCCTGTGGCTGGCCAAACCGCCGTTTGGCGCAGGCGCAGGTGCGGCCGCCGGTGGCGGACACTGAAACTCCCTGGAAACACGTGCTGTATTTTGACCCCGCCGCAAGGCGGGGTTTTTGTTTGTGCACCGCGGGTCGCACAGGCCCTGCCCTTGGGGTCCTGCCGTGGCGCAGGTTCAGCGCGTGCGATAGACGCGCTTGAACTCCACCCGATCGCAGAACAATCGGGAGATGGCCCACATTCCCGCCACAAGTACGGCGCCGCATGTGAGCCAGCCAGCCGTGGCCTGCAATCGGCTGCCGACCAGTGCGCCGCAGATGATGGCGGCAACAAAGACCAGCATTACGGCCTCCTTCGATGCGCCGTAGTGGACCTCGGCCTGGCATCCCACGCATACGCGTACGCCGTGGTTCGAGCCGGTATGGCAGTGAGGGCAGATGATGCTGCGCTGCATGGGTGCGTCCTTTGGGGAAGGGGGAGGGCGCTGGTCAGGTCGTGGCGATACACCTGCAACCGGCTTCTGTAAATCTGCCTTCCACCGAAAAGGAATCGGGTAAATCTCGACTAGGAAAAGTACGAAATGAACGGCTGACGTGAAATGCGCCCCAAAAGGAGGCCGTTCAAGGTCTGGTAACGACGCGCCGGGAGGCGGTATGCAGCAGCAGGCGACTGCCGGGTGGTGCTAGATACGACAGTTCCAGCGGTAGATGCGATGCCAGGCTCGCCAAACCCCGGAAACGAAAAAACCCGCTTTCGCGGGTTTGATCATCTTGAGTCATGGTGCCCAGGAGAGGACTCGAACCTCCACGGTTTTACCCGCTAGTACCTGAAACTAGTGCGTCTACCAATTCCGCCACCTGGGCGACTCAGGAGATGAATTATGGGGAGCGACAGAAGATGTGTCAACAACATTTCACACCTTTTTCTGCGGCTGTACGCCCAGGTGAAGCAGCAGGCTGCGCATCGCCGATGACAACTGCGCCCACTCGGCAAAACAGGCGCACAGGCGGCGCTGTGCCCATGCATCGGCGAGCGGTACGGCGACGGTATGCGTGTTGCGCCGATGCTGGCGGGCGATGGTCCGCGGCACGATGCCGACACCAATGCCGTGGCCGACCATGATGCATACGCCTTCGAAGGTCTTCATGCGGATGCGTACATCCAGGCGCCGCCCGATGTCGCGCGCCTGGTCCTCGATGTAGGTCTGCAGTGCATTGCCATCGGCCAGTGCGACGAAGGTCTCGCCGGCAACATCGGTGAAGGCCACGCTGCGCCGCGATGCGAAGCGGTGGTCTTCGGGCAGCAGCATCACCAGCGGATCTTCGGCGACCACATGCTGCTGCAGGCCGGCAGCGTCGACGGCATCGCTGATGATGCCGGCCTCGGCCTGGCCAGCACTGATCGCACGCACGACTTCAGGGCTGGTGCGCTCCAGCAGTTCCACGTGCAGGCGCGGGCGTTCGGCCAGCCATGGTGCGAGCCGCGAAGGCAGGTAGTTGGTCAGCGCTGCGGTGTTGGCATACAGATGCAGGGTGCCGCGCGCACCGTGCGCGAACGCCTGCAGTTCACCGCGCAGCTGTGCCTGCTGCTGCAGGATCAAGCGTGCATGGTGGGCGAGCGCGGCACCGGCTTCGGTCAGGCTGACGCCGCGTGGGTGCCGGTTCAACAGCGGGGTACCGGCATCGGCTTCGATCGTGCGCAGGCGCTCACTGGCTGAGCCCAGTGCCAGGTTTGCCTGCGCGGCACCGGCCGTGATGCTGCCCGCCTCGGCAATGGCCAGGAACAGGCGCAGGTCGGCGATATCCATCCGCATGTGATGCCCTCATCGCAACGCCTGCGCCTTCGGATCAGCCGAAGGCGAGGCCGGGAAGACCGCATTGTGCGCCGAGCGGCCGGCCGATCCAATGAAGGCATGAATGAATCGATGTACTTCTACGTGCTGCTGGTGGTGGTGTTCGTGCTGGCCGGTGTGGTCAAGGGCGTGACCGGCATGGGCTTGCCGACAGTGGCGATGGGTCTGCTCGGTGGCGCGCTGTCGCCGGTGGCGGCGGCATCGATGCTGTTCATCCCCACCTTCGTCACCAATGCGTGGCAGCTGTTGTCCGGCCCCTCACTGGGCCACATCGTGCGGCGCCTGTGGCCGATGATGCTGGCCGTGGTGGTGGTGACGCTGGGTTCGGCAGCGCTGCTGGTGCGGGTCGATCGCACCTGGTCGCGTGTTGCGCTGGGCGTTGCGCTGGTGGTTTATGCGGCCTATGCCCTGCTTGCGCCGGTGTTCCGCGTGCCGCAGCGGCGCGAGCGATGGCTGGGGCCGCTGGTGGGGGCGTTGTCGGGTGTGGTGACCGGCGCCACCGGCGTGTTCGTGATGCCGGCGGTGCCGTACCTGCAGTCGCTGGGGTTGCAGCGCGAGGAGCTGGTGCAGGCGCTGGGACTGGCGTTCACTGTGTCGACGATTTCGCTGACCACTGGCCTGGTGCTGCACGGCGCATTCGGCATCCAGCAGCTGGGGCTGAGTACGCTGGCGGTGCTGCCGGCATTGCTGGGCATGTGGCTGGGGCAGGTGATCCGGCAGCGCATCAGTGCGCGGGTGTTCCGCGCCTGCTTCCTGGGTTTCCTGCTGCTGCTCGGGCTGGAGCTGGTGCTGCGGCCGCTGTTGTGATGCCGGCCGCCGGTCGCGGCGATGCCGAATCACGGGCATGAAAAAACCCGCTTTCGCGGGTTTTTCTCATTCTCGACGTGGTGCCCAGGAGAGGACTCGAACCTCCACGGTTTTACCCGCTAGTACCTGAAACTAGTGCGTCTACCAATTCCGCCACCTGGGCGTCGAGGAGCGAGATTATGGGGTGTTGTTACGGGGGTGTCAACACCCTTGTGAAGATCATTGCCGATACCGGGTCGGAGTTCCTTCCTGGAGGAGAAAGAGTCGAGCCTCAGGGCCGGATTACAGGCAAAAAAAATCCCCGCCGAAGCGAGGAGTTTTTTCGTTGGTGCCCAGGAGAGGACTCGAACCTCCACGGTTTTACCCGCTAGTACCTGAAACTAGTGCGTCTACCAATTCCGCCACCTGGGCGTTCCAGAGGCGCAATTGTGAAGATGAATCCGCAGGCTGTCAACGACTTCCTGAATATTTTTCATGCAAGGCCTTCAAGACAGCCGCTGACCCGTTCTGCACGCCGTCAGCGGCTACCATGTAGGGCGATGACTACCAAAAAACCAAGCAAGGGCGGGAGCACCTCCCGCAGCCAGGCCCCGAAGAAGGGCGCCAAGGCGGGCACGGCCCGCACCACCAAGCCGGGCAAGCCGTTGCCGGGCTGGTTCCCCGAATTGAATGAAGGCGGCGCACCACCGCGTGGTCGCAAGGTCCGCAGCGCCGATGCCGCCGCTCCGGGCCCGGCCCCGGGCCGCAAGCTGCCGCCGACCGGCAAGGTGATCGACGATCCCTATGCCGCCCGCGAAGCCGAGAAGTACGAACAGCCCATCGCCAGCCGCGAGGCCATCCTGGCCCTGCTGGAGCGCTGCGAAGGGCCGCAGACCGCCGAAGAACTGGGCGCGCGCCTGGGCCTGACCGCGCCGGACCGGGCCGAGGCGCTGTCGCGCCGGCTCGGTGCCATGGTCCGCGACGGCCAGTTGGTGCAGAACCGTCGCGGCGGTTTCGCCCCGATCCAGACCCTGAATCTGGTCACTGGCGTGGTGATCGCCAACCCGGAAGGGTTCGGTTTCCTGCGCCCGGTCGAGGGCGGTGACGACCTGTTCCTGCCGCCGTATGAGATGCGCAAGGTCATGCACGGCGACAAGGTGCTGGCCCGTGTGACCGGCATCGACCATCGTGGCCGTCGCGAAGGCAGCATCGCCCGCGTGCTCGAGCGCGGCATGACCCGCCTGATCGGCCGCTTCAGCATCGAGATGGGCATCAACTACGTGGTGCCCGACGACAAGCGCGTGCAGCGCAACGTGCAGGTGCCGCCGGACCAGACCGGTGGTGCGCGCGATGGCCAGCTGGTGGTCTGTGAACTGACCCAGGCGCCGGACAGCCGCCGCCCGCCGATCGGCCGCATCATCGCCGTGCTCGGCGACAAGCTGACCGCCTCGCTGGTGGTGGAAACCGCCATCCACGGTCATGAGCTGCCGTTCGAGTTCCCGCAGGAAGTGTTGGACGAAGCCGCCTCGGTACCGCTGGTGGTCGAACCGGCGATGATCGGCGACCGCGTCGACCTGCGCAGCACGCCGCTGGTCACCATCGATGGCGAGGATGCCAAGGACTTCGACGACGCGGTGTACTGCGAACCGAATGCCGAGGGTTTCCGCCTGGTGGTGGCGATTGCCGATGTCTCGAACTACGTGCGCCCCGGCACGCCCCTGGATGAGGAGGCGCAGAAGCGCGCCACCTCGGTGTACTTCCCGGGCTTCGTGGTGCCGATGCTGCCGGAGACGCTGTCCAACGGCATCTGCTCGCTGATGCCGAAGGTCGACCGCATGTGCTTTGTCTGCGACATGCAGATCGACCGCGACGGCCTGGTCACGCATTCGCGCTTCTACGAAGCGGTGATGAACTCGCACGCGCGCCTGACCTACACCCAGGTGTGGAAGGCGGTGGGCGAGGACGATGCCGATACCAAGGCCTGGATGGGCGACCTGCTGCCGCAGGTGCAGCGCCTGCACCAGCTGTACAAGGTGCTGTCCAAGGCACGTGCCAAGCGCGGCGCCATCGAGTTCGAAAGCAGCGAAGTGCGCTTCGTGCTGGACAACCGCGGTGAAGTCACCCAGGCCGGCATGCTGGTGCGCAATGACGCGCACAAGCTGATCGAGGAATGCATGATCGCGGCCAACGTCGAGGCGGCCAGGTACCTGCTGTCGCGCCATGTGCCGGCCCCGTACCGCATCCACGAGAAGCCGCCGGAAACCAAGTACGCCGACCTGCTGGAATTCCTCAAGGAGTTCAAGCTGAGCCTGCCGCCGTGGTCCAAGGTGCGTCCGGGCGATTACACCAAGCTGCTGAAGAAGATCCGGGATCGCCCCGATGCCACGCTGCTGGAATCGGTGCTGCTGCGCAGCCAGAGTCTGGCGATCTACAGCCCGGAGAATCACGGTCACTTCGGCCTGGCGCTGGAGGCGTACGCGCACTTCACCTCGCCGATCCGTCGCTACCCTGACCTGCTGGTGCACCGCGCGATCAAGCACGCGTTGTCCGGCAAGCCGCTGGACAAGTTCACCTACAACGCACGCGAGATGGCTGCGCTGGCGCTGCAGTGCTCCGAGCGTGAGCGCCGTGCCGATGAGGCCGAGCGCGAGGTCGACGAGCGCTACCGCGCCGCGTGGATGGAAAAGCACGTAGGCGGCCAGTTCGATGGCGTGATCAGCGGCGTGACCAGCTTCGGCCTGTTCGTGGAACTGGACGAGTCAAAGGTGCAGGGCCTGGTCCATGTGACCCAGCTGCCGCAGGACTATTACAAGTTCGACGCGACCCGCAAGACGCTGACCGGCGAGCGCCGTGGCAGCAGCTACCGGCTGGGTGATCGCGTGCGCATCCTGGTGCTGAAGGCCAGCATGGAAGAGCGCAAGATCGACTTCCGCCTGGTCGAGCACAAGGGTGAGGATGAAGGCGATGGCCTGCCGCCGCTGCCCGAGCGTGGCAAGCCGGCCAAGCGCGCCAAGAAGCAGTATTGAAAGGTGTGCCGACCAACGGTCGGCACCCACCTCACCCGGTAGGTATCCACCTCACCCGGTCGGCACCCACCTCACCCGATAGGTGCCAACCGTTGGTTGGCACGACGTTTCGGAGGAACTCACAATGCAGGGCCAACCCGAATACAGCGGCGGCTGCCAGTGCGGCGCGATCCGCTTCCAGGCGCGAGGCGAGCTGACCGACAGCTCGATCTGCCATTGCCGGATGTGCCAGAAGGCCTTCGGTGCCTACTATGCGCCGCTGGTGTCGGTGCGCGGCGTGCAGTTCAGCTGGACCCGCGGCCAGCCACGCTATTTCCAGTCGTCCAACGTGGTGCGGCGTGGCTTCTGCGCCGACTGCGGAACGCCCCTGACCTACGAAGCCCCGGATGGCGTGGCCGTGGCCGCCGGTGCCTTCGACGAGCCGGAACGCCTGCCACCGACCATCCAGTACGGGGTGGAGCGCAAGCTGCCGTTCGTCGACAGTTTGTCCAGCCAGCCGGCGCGACGTACCGAGGAAGACGTCGCGGCGCTGGAGTTCCTGGCCACCATCGTGTCCCACCAGCACCCCGACCACGACACCCCGCACTGGCCGCCGCGCAGCCGCTCCGCCGAAGGCTGAGCTGCGGGTAGCGCCGGGCCGTGCCCGGCGAGCGCGCAGCGCGGTCGGCGCCGATGCTCTACCATAGCCACCCCCTTTCCGGTCCCCGCCCGCATGAGCAAGAACAGCCAGTGGATTGTCGGCGTCAACGCCGTCGCCTCCTCCATCGAGAACGACGCCGAGAACGTCCGCGAAGTGCTGGTCGAGGCCGGTGCGAAGAACCCGCGCCTGACCGAGATCGAGGAAAACGCCCGCCGCAAGGGCATCGACGTGCGCAAGGTGAACAGCCAGGCGCTGGACGGTGTCGGCGGTTCGGTACGCCACCAGGGCGTGGCCGCGCGCTATGCCGCCGCCCGCACCTACAGCGAGAACGAGCTGGAAGGCCTGGTCACTGCAGCCGAGGGCAAGGCCCTGCTGCTGGTGCTGGACGAGGTGCAGGACCCGCACAATCTCGGTGCCTGCCTGCGCTCGGCGGCTGCCGCCGGCGCGACTGCCGTGATCATCCCCAAGGACAAGTCGGCCACGGTCAATGCTACCGTGCGCAAGACCTCGGCCGGTGCCGCCGATCTGATCCCGGTGGTGGCGGTGACCAACCTGTCGCGCTGCCTGAAGGACCTGCAGAAGCAGGGCGTGTGGATCTACGGCCTCGCCGGCGAAGCCACCGCCTCGCTGTACCAGCTGGACCTGAAGGGCAACATCGCGCTGGTGCTGGGCGGTGAAGCCGATGGCCTGCGCCGCCTGACCCGCGAGAACTGCGATGGCCTGGTCAAGATCCCGATGCCGGGCGAGATCGAGAGCCTGAACGTCTCCGTCGCTGCCGGCGTCAGCCTGTTCGAGGCCGTGCGCCAGCGCGGTTGATCGGCTTTCCGGTAGCGCCGGGCCATGCCCGGCGGATTGCTTCGCCGGGCATGGCCCGGCGCTACCGGCGATCCGATTCACGCATGGCGTGGATCGGCCGTGTCGACCAAGGTCGACACCTACCGGTAGTCGCCAACCTTGGTTGGCGCTCTTGCCGCCTCACCCCGCGCTGCCGCCCAGTGCCTTGAACAAGGTGACGTCGTTGTTCAGCTGGCCCTGGCGCACGCGCGCCAGCGACAGCTCGGCATCGCGCCGGGTCTGCTGCGCTTCCAGCCAGGTGCGCAGGTCGGTGGCACCCACGCGGTAGCGCACTTCCTGCGCCCGTTCCACTTCCACCGCTTCGTCGTACGAAGCCTGCGAGGCCGCCACCTGGCGCGCCAGCTGCTCGCGTGCCGACAGCGCGTTGTCCACTTCCGAGAGCGCGGTATACAGCGTCTTGCGGAAATTGGTCGCGGCGATCTGGTAGGCGGTGCCGGCGATATCGGTATCCAGCTGCGCGCGCTGCAGGTTGAGGAACGGAAGCGACAGGCCGGCGCCCAGCGTGGCCACCGGGTTGCGCAGCACGTCACCCAGCGACGTTGCACTGGAGCCGAGGCTGCCGGTCAGGCTCAGCGCCGGGTAGTACTGGGTAGCGGTCACCTTGATGGTCTTCAGGCTGTTGCGCAGGCGCAGTTCGGCCGCGCGCAGGTCGGGACGGCGACCGAGCAGGTCGGTCGGCAGGCCCTCCGCGATGCTGGGGCTGCGTGCGCCGAGCAGGTCCTGCGGTTCGTCCTGCTGCGGCCAGGGCGTGCCGTCCAGCAGCACGGTCAGTGCATTGCGGGCCTCCACCCGCTGCTGTTCCAGCGCACTCTGCGAGGAACGCTGCGACTGCAGGTTCTGCAGTGCCTGGCGTACTTCCAGGCGCGATACTGCACCGGCGTCGAAGCGGGCCTGGACCAGTTCGCGGGTACGTTCCAGCCGCTCCAGGTTGGCCTGGCCGGTGGCGATGGACTGGTTGAGATAGGCCAGGTTCCAGTATTGGTTGATGGTGTCGCTGATCACCAGCAGCGCGGTGTTCTGCCGGTCTTCCTCGCTGGCCTCGGCTTCCCAGCGGGCGATGTCGCGCTGGGTGCGCAGGCGGCCCCACAGGTCCACTTCCCAGCCCAGCGAGACGCCGGTGGAATAGCTGCGGCGCCAGTCGTCGGCCTGGTCGGTGGCGCGGCTGGCGCTACCACTCACACCCGAAGACGAAGGCTGCGGCCACAACGCGTTGCTGGCCAGGCCGGCCTGCAGGCGCGAACGCTGCACGGCCAGGCCAGCGGCGGCAAGATCGCTGTTGGCGGCCAGCGCCTGCGCCACCAGACGGTCGAGACGTTCATCGCCGAAACCGGTCCACCAGGTGTCCTGGCGGATGTCGCGGCCCGGAGTATCCAGGCTGCTGCGCGGATCGTCGGCGGGCGCATTGAGGGTGGCATCGCCACGACCGTAGGTCGCCGCCACGTCGGGGGCCTGCACCGGATAGCGGCCCATCGATGCGCAGCCTGACAGAGCGAGCAGTACAGCGCCCGCCAGCAACAGGCGCGAGGGGGCAGGGAAGGGCAGTCGGGTCATCATCTTCATTCGCGGGCCAGGGCCTCCACCGGGTCGAGCTGCGCGGCGTTACGCGCGGGCAGGAAGCCGAACGCCACGCCGATCAGGGTCGAGCAGGCGAACGCGGCAACGATCGAGGCAGTGGAGAACAGCACCTGGAAGTCGCTGGCGAAGCGGCCGATCATCGAGCCCAGCAGCAGGGCCAGGCCGATGCCGAGCACGCCGCCGAGCAGGCACACCAGCACTGCTTCGATCAGGAACTGCTGGCGGATATCACTCTGCCGTGCACCGACGGCCATGCGCACGCCGATCTCGCGGGTACGCTCGGTCACCGACACCAGCATGATGTTCATCACGCCGATACCACCGACCAGCAGTGCGATGGCGGCGATGGCGCCGATCAGCAGGGTCATCGTGCGCGTGGTCTGCTCGATGGTCTGGCGGATCTCGGCGCTGTTGCTGAGGAAGAAGTCCTCGGTGCCATGGCGCATCGTCAACAGTCGGGTGATCGCTTCCTGTGCGGCGTCCATCGGCGTGGCGTCGTCCACGCGCACGGTAATGCTGGACACGTGGCTCTGGCCGAGCATGCGCGACATCACCGTGGTGTACGGCAGCCACACGCTCAGGCTGGTGCTGCCACCGAACCCGAAGCTCTGGCGCTTGGCCACGCCGACCACGCGCGCCGGCACGTTGCCCAGCAGGATCACCTGGCCGATCGGATCGACATCGGGGAAGAACTGGGCCTGGGTGTTCTCGTCGATCACCGCCACCTGGCCGAGGCCCTTCACTGCATCGGCATCGAAGAAGCTGCCGCTGAGCAGGGTCACGCCCTTGACCCGGAAGAACTGCTCGCCGACGCCGCTGACCTGGGCGGTGGAGGACTGGTTGCGGTAACGCGCGGTGACCGAGGTCGACACGCTGGGCGTGGAGCTGTCGACGTAGCTCTGCCGGGCCAGCGCATCGGCATCACTGGCTTTGAGCGTCTGCACGCGGGCCGAGCGCATGTCGCCGAAACCACGGCCGGGGTAGACATCGATGGTGTTGGTGCCGAGCGCGCTGATGTTCTGCAGGATCTGCTGCTGCGAGCCGTTGCCCAGCGCCACCACCGAGACCACCGAGGCGATACCGATGATGATGCCGAGCATGGTCAGGAAGGTGCGCAGCCGATGTGCATTCATCGCCAGCAACGCCATGCGGAATGCTTCGGTGAAGCGGTCGCGCGCGGCCCGCCAGCTGTTGCCGCGGGCGACGCCGGTGCTGGCCTCGCGCTGCGCGCGGTAGGTCGGTGCATTCGGGTTGGCGCGGTCGGCGATGATCTCGCCGTCGCGGATCTCGATGATGCGCTGCGCGTGTTCGGCCACGCTCATGTCGTGGGTGACGATGATGATGGTGTGGCCTTCGGCGTGCAGCTCGCCGAGGATCGCCATCACTTCCTCGCCGGATTTCGTGTCGAGCGCGCCGGTCGGTTCGTCGGCCAGGATCACCTCGCCGCCGTTCATCAGGGCACGGGCGATCGACACGCGCTGCTGCTGGCCGCCGGACAGCTGGCCCGGCTTGTGGTGCATGCGGTCGCTCAGGCCCAGCCGCTGCAGCAGTTGTTCGGCACGCGCGTTGCGCACCGGGCCGGGGCTGCCGGCGTACACCGCCGGCACTTCCACGTTGCCGCGTGCATCGAGGTCGCCCAACAGGTGGTAGCGCTGGAAGATGAAGCCGAAATGCTCGCGGCGCAGTTCGGCCAGCTCGTCCGGCTCCATCTTCCCGGTTTCGCGGCCGGCCACCTGGTAGCTGCCACGGGTGGGACGATCGAGGCAGCCGAGGATGTTCATCAGCGTCGACTTGCCTGAGCCGGACTGGCCGACGATGGCCACCATCTCACCGGCGTGGATGTCGAGGTTGACGTCACGCAGCACGGCGATCACATCGTCGCCGGCCGGGAATTCGCGTCGCAGGTCACGCAGGCGCAGCAGCGGCGCCGTCGTGCTCATCGGCGCCCCATGCCCGGGCCGCCGACCCGCATCTGCATGCCGCCGCGGTTGCCGCCGCCGGCGCTGGCACCGGCCGCACCGGCTTCGCCGACCACTACGCGCTCGCCTTCCTTCAGTCCCGACAGGATCTCGGCCGAGGCGCCGTTGTTGATGCCCACGGTAACCTTGCGCGGCTGCGGCTGGCCCTTGTCGTCCAGCACCCGCACCATGCGCTCGTCGCCACGGCGCTTCGGCCCCAGTGCCACCGCCGGCACCATCAGCACGCCCTTGGCCTGCTTCAGCAGTACCGAGACCTGCGCGGTCATGTCGATGCGCAGGGTGCCATCCGGATTCTCCACGTCGAACAACGCGTTGTAGTAGACCGCGCTGCTGGAACTGGAACTGGACGAGCTGCTGGAACTGGACGAACTCTCGTTGGCGATCGAGGCCGGCGCCGGATTGATCTGGCGCAGCGTGGCGTGGTACTTGCGATCCGGGTCACCCAGGGTGGTGAAGTACACCGGCATGCCGGCCTTGATCTTGACCACGTCGGCCTCGGAGATCTCGGCATTGACCGTGACCACGTCCAGCCGCGCCAGCATGACGATGGTCGGTGCAGTCTGGTTGGCGTTCACGGTGCGACCTTCCTCGGCCACCACCGCCACCACGGTGCCGTCCATCGGCGCGGTAATGCGGGTGTAGGCCAGGTTGGCGCGGGCGGTGCCCAGCTCGGTTTCGCGGCCCTTGATCTGCGCCTCGTAGGACTGCAGCTGGGCGCGGGCGGTCTTCAGCTGCGCCTCGGCGGCATCGTATTCCTGGCGCGAGGTGGCCTCGGCGGCCAGCATCTGCTGCTGGCGCGCGAATTCCAGTTCGGCCTGGCGCAGGGTGGCCTGCTGCACGGCGCGCTGGGCGGTGACCTGGTCCAGCGAGGCCTGCGCATTGAGCACCTGGTTCTGCTGGGTGGTGGCGTCGATCTCGGCGATCAGGTCGCCTTCCTTCACGGTGTCGCCCAGCTGCACCTTCAGCGATTTGATCTGGCCCGAGGCCTGGGCACCGACGCTGACCAGCTTGTAGGCGTCGATCACGCCGGTGGCTTCCACCGTCTGCTCGATGTCACCACGGCTGGCGGGCGTGGTCGCCACCGCCGGGGCGGCGGGCTTGCGCAGCAGCCACCAGGCGGCTGCGGCAACGGCAAGGGCGAGCAGGGCGATCAGTATCAGGCGACCCCGGCGGGTCGCGGGCAGCAGGCGGAACGTCACGTCGTGGCTTCACTCTCGGGGCCGCGGTGGCGGCGTTGGTGGGCATTGTGAAGACCGGGCGATGGGCGGCTCAATCCTCGGGGTATGTCTCTATGTAACACTGTCGGTGAATACGCGTAACCACAGGTATCCCGCCCATGGCTGGATACACTGGTACGCATTGCCCCGGATGCGGTTCAGCTGCCGACACGGGATGATCGCGACATGGAGACTGAAAACACGATGCATCGACTGCTGATCGTCGACGACGACAACGACATCCGCACCCTGCTGGCCGAACAGCTCGGCCGGGCCGGCTACCAGGTGAGCACGGCGGCAGACGGCACCGCCATGCGCCAGCTGCTGGACCGCGAACACGTGGACCTGATCGTGCTCGACCTCAACCTGCCGCGCGAGGATGGCCTGACCCTGTGCCGCGATCTGCGCGCGCGCTCGAACACGCCGGTGATCATGCTGACCGCGCGTGCCGAGCCAATCGACCGCGTGCTGGGCCTGGAAATGGGCGCCGACGACTACCTGGCCAAGCCGTTCGAACCGCGCGAGCTGCTGGCACGCATCCGCAACGTGCTGCGCCGGACCGAGGCGCTGCCGGCGAACCTGGAGCCGCTGGCGGTGCGCCGTGCGCGCTTCTCGCGCTGGGTGTTCGATCTGGAGCATCGCCACCTGGTGGACCCGGACGATCGCGTGGTGGTGCTGTCCGGCGCCGAGTTCCGCCTGCTGCGGGTGTTCATCGCCCACGCCAACAAGGTGCTGTCGCGCGAGCAGCTGGTCGCTCTCAGCAGCGGCCGCAACTACGAGGCACAGGACCGCGCCATTGATCTGCAGGTCAGCCGGCTGCGCAACAAGCTGGGCGACGACGGTGGCCCGGACGGACTGATCAAGACCGTGCGCAACGAAGGCTATGTACTGGCCTCCTCGGTGAACCTGGAATAAGCCGCGATGAAGCGCCTGCGCCATTTCCTGTCCTCGATGGTCGGGCGGTTGTTCGTGATCCTGCTGCTGGGCATGAGCGTGGCCGCGATCGGCGCGACCATGCTGGCCACCTCCAAGCGCCAGCAGGAGTTCGAGCGGCAGAACCTGAACCGCATCGCCGACCGCCTCCAGGGCTACGTCAACCTGCTCGACGGCAACCCCGAACTGCGCGAGCGCCTGCTCGAAATCGGTGGGCCGAGCGTGCGTGCGCTGCAACCCGGCGCACGCCTGGGACGGGCCGATACCGCGTTGATGGAAGTGCTCGATGACCGGCCCGGCCCGGTCGCACGCGCGCATGTGCACTTCGCTTCGTTCCGCTCCTGCATTCCCAAGCTGCAGGACCTGCTGCCCCCGCCGCCACCGGGGCATCGAAAGCATCCGCGCGAACGTGATCCGGCGTTCATCCCGCCCAAGTGCCGTGCGGTCGACGTGACCCTCAACGACGGCACGCTGCTGAAGCTGGCGCTGGATTCGCCGGCGGTGGCACACAACGGCATCCTCGCCGTGGACCCGTGGTTCCTGACCCTGCTGGTGCTGGCGATCGCGGTGCTGGCCTATATCGTCGCGCGCATGGCCAGCGCGCCGCTGCAGGAACTGGCCGCAGCCGCCGAAGACCTGGGCGACGACCTGCAGCGCGATCCACTGCCGCTGCGCGGCCCGCGCGAAGTGCAGCGCGCCGCAGAGGCCTTCAACGCCATGCAGCATCGCCTGCAGCGGCACCTGGCCGAGCGCACGCAGATGCTGGCGGCGATCACCCATGACCTGCAGACCCCGCTGACCCGGCTGCGCCTGCGCCTGGAGAATGTCAGCGACGAGGTGCTGCGTGAGCGCCTGATCGGCGATCTGGCCGCGATGCAGGCGTTGGTGCGCGAAGGCCTGGAGCTGGCGCGCAGCGCGGAGAGCGCCGAGCAGCGCGCCGCACTGGACCTGGATTCGCTGCTGGAGAGCATCGTTGAAGACACGGCCGAGGGCGGCGGTGATGTCGTCTTCGAAGGTGGCAGCGGAGCGGTGTTGATGTTGCGTCCGCTGGCCATGCATCGCCTGTTTTCCAACCTGGTGGACAACGCGGTGATGTATGCCTACCGGGTGCGGGTACGGGTCGAGCGTAGTGGTGGCGCGATCACCGTGGTGGTGGCCGATGACGGCCCGGGCCTGGCCGAGGATCAGCTGGAAGCCGTGTTCGACCCGTTCGTGCGGGTGGAAACCTCGCGTTCGCGCGAAACCGGCGGCGCCGGTCTGGGCCTGACCATCGCCCGCGCCCTGGCTGAGAAAGACGGGGCGCGGCTGTGGCTGCGCAACCGCGTTGAAGGCGGGCTGGAGGCGGTAGTGCAGTGGCCGGCCAGTGCACAGGTGACGCCGCCGGGCCGCGCGGGCTGAGCCTTCGCGGCTGGCGATGGTGACGCCCTGGGCCGGGTTTGGCCTATCATCTGCGCATCTTCCCAGTTCCCCCCCGATGAGCCAGCCCGTTCCCGCCGGCATGCCGTCCCGCGCTGCCCGGCAGTTCCCGCATGCTGCCAGGCCCGGCAGCCCTGCCTGGCCGCCGCCGCTGCACTGATGGCCGGACAGGGGGACATCGGGCGCTGGGTGGAGCGCTGCGGATCAGATATCGGTCGATGGCTGCGACAGGGCCTGCTGTGGCTGCTGCTGGCCCTTGCACTGCCGGTGGCAGCGCAGGAGGGGGCTCCGCCACTGCGCGACTACGCCATTGATGTATGGACGTCGCGCAACGGCCTGCCGCACAACTCGCTGCGCGACATCGCGCAGACCCCCGAAGGCCACCTCTGGTTCGCCACCTGGGAAGGCCTGGTGCGTTACAACGGGCTGGATTTCACCGTGTTCGACCGCAGTACCCGCCCGGGCCTGCGCGACAACGGCATCGGCGCGCTGTTCGTCGACCGCCAGGGTGGGCTGTGGATCAGTGATTCGCGGGGCAATGTCAGCCATCGCGGCAACGATGGCCAGTGGCGTGTCTGGGAGCACCAGGCCGATACCCCGCAGGTCCTGATCCAGTCCATGCAGATGGACAGCCAGGGCCGCCTGTGGCTGCTGTATGAAGGCAAGGGCATCGGCTATCTGACGCCGGACACCGGTATCGTCTACCAGGCTCCGGCCGCCGACCTGCCGATGGCGATGAGCTTCACCAAGCTGGTGGTCGACGCGCAGGACCGGGTCTGGGCCGGCACGTTGGATGGACTGGTGCTGCGCGACAACGACGGGGTGCTCAAGCGGGCGCCCGCGGCGTGGGGGCTGGGCGCCGGCAGTGGCCTGTCGTGGCCGTACCGCGCTCCAGATGGCGCGCTGTGGATCGTCGCCGGCGAGCGCCTGTACCGGGTGGAGGATGATCAGCTGGTGCTGATGCACCGCCTGCCGGGGCAGCTGCACCTGACCTCGATGCTGCAGGATCGCCATGGCGACCTGTGGCTGGGCACCGAGAACCAGGGCCTGCTGCGGATCTCAGCGCATGGCCTGGAGCGCCTGCCGGCGGGCCTGAACCTGCCGGGTGGGCGCGTGGTCAGCCTGCGCGAGGATGCCGAGGGCAGCATCTGGGTGGGTGCCAACGGTGGCCTGTACCGCCTGCGCGAAACACTGTTCAGCAGCTACACCGAGCGCGATGGCCTCAGTGGCGACTATGTGCGCACCGTGTTCGAGGACCGCGATCGCCAGCTGTGGGTCGGCAGTGCCAGCGGCCTCGACCTGCAGACTGCTGATGGCCGCTTCCGCGCGATGCCGCTGCACAACCGCGGCGGCAAGGCACCTTCGGTGCTCAGCCTGGCGCAGGGCCCGGACGGTGACCTGTGGGTCGGAACGTTCGGTGATGGCGTCTACCGTCTTGGCCCCGATGGCCGGCTGCGGCACAACTATGCCGCCGCCGATGGCATGCCGGGCGGCAACATCCGCGCGATCAGCGTGGACCCGCAGGGTGTGGTCTGGGCCGGCACCCAGAAGGGCGTGGTCCGCATCGACGGCGACCGCGTGCAGGTATCAAGCGTTGCGGGTATGCCCAGCGGCCTGATCACCGCGCTTGAGCACGATCACCAGGGCAACCTGTGGATCGGCACCATCGAGGGCATCCGCGTACTGCGCGGCGATCACTTGCAGTCGATCGACCTCGCGCCGATGGGAGGTGGCCGCAGCGTGTTCGGCTTCCATCAGCTGGGTGACGCGATGTGGATCAGCAGCGACCGTGGCCTGTACCGCTGGCGCAACGGCACGCTGGCACGGGTGGGGCTGGAGCAGGGCATGCCGGTGGATGCGGTGTTCCAACTGGTGCCGGATCGCCTTGGCAACGTGTGGATCAGCAGCAACCGCGGCGTGCTGCGCACCGACATGGCCACCCTCAACGCCGTGGCCGATGGCCGCGCACCCCGGGTGGTGGTGGAGCGCTACAACGAGATTGACGGCATGGCCAACGCGCAGGCCAACGGCAGCTCCGGGCCATCGGCGATCCTGCGCCAGGACGGCACGTTCTGGGTGGTCACCGCCGGAGGCCTGAGCACCGTCGATCCGCAACGCCTGCAGCGTTTCCGCGAGCGTCTTTCACCGCCGGCAGCGATTGAAAGCGTGCAGGTGGATGGCGCACCGGTGCATTGGGAAGGCCCGGACCGCAACTACATTCCCGGCGGTCGCCGCTTGGCGGTGAGTTATGTCGGCCTGAGCTACCTGATGTCTGACCGGATCCGCTACCGCACGCGGTTGGATGGCCTGGATACGGGGTGGGTCGAACGCGGCCCGCAGCGCAGCGTGGAGTTCGTTGGCCTGCCGCCGGGCGACTACACCCTGCACGTGGCCGCTGCCCATCCGGGTGGCAGTTGGGGCCAGCAGGAAGCGGTATGGAGCTTCACCGTGGAGCCGTTCTGGTGGCAGCGACGCAGCGTGCAGGTGCTGGGTGGCCTGTTGCTGCTGGCCGGGCTGGTGGCGCTGTACCGGCTGCTGCTGCAGCAGCTGAAGGCCAGCAACCTGCGCCTGGCACGGCGCGTGGACGAGGCGACCTTCGACCTGCAGGCCAAGACCGTGCACCTGCAGGCGCTGAACCAGGAAAAGACCGAACTGGCCGAGCGCCTCGCACGCCAGGCCGAGGCATTCGAACGGCAGGCCCGCGAGGATGCACTGACTGGCCTGGCCAACCGCCGTGCCTTCGATGAAACGCTGGCGCGTGACTTCGCGCGTTCGCAGCGCAGCGGTCATCCGCTGTGCCTGGTGGTGCTGGATATCGACCACTTCAAGGACGTCAACGACCGCCACAGCCACAGCATCGGTGATGCGGTGCTGGTGCAGGTGGCGCGGTTGATCGCCGCCGCCAGCCGCGATTCGGACCTGCCGGCGCGGACTGGCGGCGAAGAGTTTGCGCTGCTGCTCAACGACACCCGCCTGGAGGAAGCCGCACAGCTGTGCGCGCGCCTGCGCGGCCTGTTCCATGACCACCCCGACTGGGCCGGCGTGGACGGACTGCGCGTGACCTTCAGCGCAGGGCTGGTGGAGCTGGATGCCGACGACCGCACCCCGGCACTGCTGTACCAGCGCGCAGATCGCGCGTTGTACCGCGCCAAGAGCGACGGCCGCGATCGTACGAGTATTGGTTGATCGCATCCACGCATGGCGTGGATCTACCGTCCGGTGAGTGGTGGGTGCGGACCGTTGGTCCGCACTGCGTGGATGCGGTTGCGCCGTTGGCTGGCTTACCGCGGCCAGGCGTTGGCGATGGTGCAGAACAACCGCGCGGTCTGCTCGGTGTCATACACCGCGCTGTGCGCCTCGTTGGCATCCCAGCCCAGCCCGGCGGCGGTGGCCGCACGCGCCAGCACGGTCTGCCCGTAGGCGATGCCGGCCAGGGTCACCGTATCGAACACGCTGAAGGGATGGAACGGATTGCGCTTGTGGCCGGTGCGCGCCACGGCGGCATTGACGAAGCCGAGGTCGAAATGCGCGTTGTGGCCGACCAGGATCGCGCGCTGGCAGCCGTACTTCTTCATGGCCGCGCGTACCGGGGTGAAGATGTGGTCCAGTGCCGCCTTCTCTTCCTTGGCCAGCCGGAACGGGTGGTCGAGGATGATGCCGGTCACTTCCAGCGACTTCGGGTCGATCTCCAGGCCCTCGGCCGGCACCACGTGGGCACTGGCGGTCTGGCCGGGGTAGAGCAGGCCGTTCTCGTCCATCTCGATCGGCACGGCGGCGATTTCCAGCAGTGCGTTGCGCTGGCTGTCGAAGCCGCCGGTTTCCACGTCCACCACCACCGGCAGGAAGCCGCGGAAGCGTTGTGACATCGCGCGCTGCGCCTGGGGGACTGCGGAATCGTGAGCGGCGGCAGGTGCGGGGGTGGGGTCAGTCATGCGTGAATTCTAGCAGAGCGACCCTGAGCGCCCGGCCAGCCTTCGGTGCATGCGTTCCCTGCGCGGGCGTGTGTCGACCAAGGTCGACACCTACCGGGGCAGCGCGCGCTCAGGATTCCGGTAGCTGCCAACCCTGGTTGGCACACGGTGCGCCGACCAGGGTTGGCGATTACCGGACTGCTGGCCGTGCAGGCGTGGCCGAGGGAGACCACCTCGCCAGCCACGCATCCACGCTCAGCCTGCCGGCGCCGGTGAGGATCAGCGGCAGCAGCATGGCCATGAACAGCACCGGCAGCTTGAAGTTGCCGAAGCCCTGGTCAGTGATCGCGTAGCCCATGGCGAGGTCGGCCAGCGAGTTCCACTCCATCGGCCAATGCACCGCATAGGTAGCCACTACGGTCAGCACCAGCAGGCTGGCGGCGGCGAAACGGGTGCCGAAACCGAACAACAGGCAGGCCGCGCCGAGCAGTTCGAACCAGGTGGCAAGCTGCCAGTTCAGCGCGGCCGGCAGCTGGTCGAACGGGAACGGGAAAGCGTCCTGCAGGTCGGCGAACCAGTTCTGGCCGCGCAGTTTCTCGCGGCCGGATTCGAAGTATTCCCAGGCCAGCAGCAGGCGCAGGCCGAGCGGGGCCAACCAGGGGGCGAGACGGTCCAGCTGGCCACGCGTGGCGGCCAGGGTCGGAAGGTTCATCGGTGGTTCTCCGTGGGGGAAAGGGCGTCAGCCAGGGACTGTGAGCGGGCCGATCACGCCGGCCTGCAGGAACTGCTGCAGCAGCGCGGCACCGGGCCCGGCCAGCGCCTCCTCAGCCAGGCCGTTCGCAGCGGCCAATTGCCGCAGATAGGCATGTCCATCGAGGCCGGGTCGTTCGCCGACGCTGGACAGCAGGTATACCGCCAGCGGGCTGAGCACGGCGAAGCGCACTTCGCCATCGGCCTCGCGGCGGACCAGCAGGCCGGTCGGTTCCGCCGGCGGCTGCATTGGCGCATCCTCGGCACCGAGTCGATGCACCGGCCACTGATACAGCAGCGGCCACGCCAGGGGTGAGCGCTGCAGCGGTACCTGCAGCGGATCGATGTCGCCGGGTGCCGGCAGCGGCTCGGCCTGCAACTGGTACAGCGCGGTCTCCACCCACTCGTAATGAGCGAGTTCGGCCAACGCCGGGTGCGGCAGCTGCGGCTGTGCCTGCAGCCACTGCACGAATTCGGCGGCCAGTTCGGTGAACAGCGGTGTCTGGCAGCGATGGGTGGCGAAGTAGTGGCGCACCAGGTCGCTCCAGGCGGGCTCGCCGAGCAGGCGCACGCAGACCGGGAAGCCGTTGCTCAACAGGCCGAGCAGATTGTTGAACAGCAGCCGTTGGTACACCGTGACCCGGCGTGCCTCCAGCCCAGCCGGCGGTGGAACGCCCTGCGGATCGCGCAGATGGGCAGTGAACGCGTGCTGCTGCGCGCGCAGGGTGCCGCGAGCGTCAGTCATGTGCAGTCCCCCCGTGCGTCGCCTGCAGGCGGCGGATGGTCTGCAGTTCGCCCTGCAGCTCGGCGTACGGGGGGAAGTTGAAATCGCGTTCGAGCAGGGTGGGGCGTGGGCCGATGCGCGCGTAGGTACGCGCCAGCAGCTCCCAGACCGGGTCGATCACCGCGCTGCCATGGGTATCGATCTTCAGGTCCGGTGCCTCGTCCAGGTGCCCGGCCACGTGCAGGCAGACGACGCGCTCTGCGGGCAGCCCGGCGATGAAGGTGTCGGCATCGTAGCCGTGGTTGCAGGCGTTGACGTAGACGTTGTTGACGTCCAGCAGCAGATCGCAGTCGGCTTCGGCAAGCACCGCATTGGTGAAGGCCAGTTCGTCCATCGCCGGTTCTGGTGCCAGGTAATAGGACACGTTCTCCACTGCAATGCGGCGGCCCAGCAGATCCTGCACGTGAGCGATGCGTGCCGCAGTGTGGCGCACGGCTTCGTCGGTGAACGGAATCGGCAGCAGGTCGTACAGGTGACCGTCGTCGCTGCAGTAGCTCAGGTGCTCGCTGTACAGCGGCACGCGGTGCTTTTCCAGGAACTGGCCGACCTGTTCCAGCAGCTGCGTATCCAGCGGCGCGCTGCCGCCAAGCGACAACGACAGGCCGTGGCAGCTCAACGGATGGCGCTGCGCCAGTTCGGCCATTGCATCCCCGGCGGGACCACCCACATGGATCCAGTTCTCCGGCGCGCATTCGAGGAAGTCGAAGTCACCGGCCGGTGCATCGCGCAGATCCTGCAGCAGCGCCCGGCGCAGCCCCAACCCGGCGGCCGCCGCACGAAGCGGCGACCGCAGGTGGACGGCGCTGGCGCGGACGTCAGTGCTTGGCACCGCACTTGCCTTCGCCGCACTTGCCTTCAGCCGACTTCTTGTCGCCTGTCTTGGCAGCGGCTGCACCAGCAGCCTTGCCCTTGTCGGCACCGCACTTGCCTTCGCCACACTTGCCTTCGGCAGCCTTGCCCTTGTCACCGCCGCACTTGCCTTCAGCGGTCTTGCCGTCGGCGCCGCACTTGCCTTCGGCGTGCTTGGTATCGGCAGCCTTTGCCGCCTGGCCAGCCACCAGGTAGCCCTGGGCCAGGTCGCTCATGCTCAGGGCCGAGGCACTGGCGGTCATGCCCAGGCCGGCGGCCAGGGCCGTAGCGGTCAGCAGGGACAGGGTCTTGTTGGAACTGCTCATCGGTCTTACTCCTAGGTGGTGGGCAGGCGCCCGGGGTGAATCGATGGTGCAGCGATCCTACTCAACGAATCCTCGCCAAGAACTCAAATTTTCGTGAGATTTGTTACAGAGCGGGAGACCGGTGGCCAGAACGCCCAAAACAAAAGGGCCGCTGTCACCAGGACAGCGGCCACCTTGGAGTCAACTCCGGTGTTGCAGTGCAGCGTCAGGGCTGTCCGGTGCTGGAGGTTTCGTCGCGTTTTTCACGCGGCGGCAGCGGCTGCTCGCCATGCACCAGGAACCACACGTTCTCGGCGATGTTGGTGGCGTGGTCGCCCACGCGCTCCAGGTTCTTGGCCATGAACAGCAGGTGGGTGCACGGGGTGATGTTGCGCGGGTCTTCCATCATGTAGGTCAGCAGCTCGCGGAACAGCGCGGTGTACTGCGCGTCCAGGCGGGCGTCGTCCTCGCGCAGCGCCAGCGCAGCGTCGGCATCGTTGTCGCGGTAGGCGGCAATGGCGCGGCGCACCTGCTGCGCGGCCAGGCGGCCGAGCGCCCGCAGGCCCTGGATCTGTGGCAGCGGCGGCACTTTGCCCAGCGCGATCGAACGCTTGGCAACGTTGGCCGCATAGTCGCCGATGCGCTCGATGTCGGCCGGGATGCGCAGGCCGGCCAGGATCTCGCGCAGGTCGCGCGCCATCGGCCCACGCAGCGCCAGGCGCATCACGTCATGGCTGATCTGCTGCTCCAGCGCATCGATCGCTTCGTCGTTGGCGATGATGCGATGGGCGGCGTTCTCGTCGCGCTTCTCGATCACGTCCATCGCCGCTTCGAGCTGAGCGACGGCCATCTCGCCCATGCGCACGATTTCGGCCACCAGCCGCTGCTGTTCTTCGTCGTAGCTCTTGACGATGTGGTCGTTGGGAAGATTCATGGTCTGCAATCCGGGTAGAGCCAGGCCATGCCTGGCTGGCGTGATTTGTAGAGTCGAGCCATGCTCGACTGACATTGTCTGTCTGTCGACTGACGTTTCAGCCGAAGCGACCGGTGATGTAATCCTCGGTCTGCCGCTGCGACGGCTGCGAGAAGATCACTTCGGTGCGGTCGTGCTCGATCAGGTCGCCCAGGTACATGAAGGCGGTGTAGTCGGACACGCGCGCGGCCTGCTGCATGTTGTGGGTGACGATGACGATGGTGTACTCGTGCTTGAGCTCTTCCACCAGCTGCTCGATGCGGCTGGTCGAGATCGGATCCAGCGCCGAGGTCGGCTCGTCCAGCAGCAGCACCGACGGGCGCAGGGCCACGGCACGGGCGATGCACAGGCGCTGCTGCTGGCCACCGGACAGGCCCAGTGCGCTCTGCCCCAGCTTGTCCTTCACTTCGTCCCACAGCGCGCCCTGGCGCAGTGCCTGCTCGACGCGGTCGGCCATGTCGGCCTTGCTCAGCTTCTCGTGGTGGCGGATGCCGTAGGCCACGTTCTCGAAGATGGTCATCGGGAACGGCACCGGCTTCTGGAACACCATGCCGACCTTGCTGCGCAGGCGGTTCATCGGGTACTTCGGCGACAGGATGTTTTCGCCGTCCAGCAGCACTTCACCACGCGCCTCCAGCTTCGGGTACAGCGCGTAGATGCGGTTGAAGATGCGCAGCAGGGTCGACTTGCCGCAGCCGGAGGGACCGATCAGCGCGGTCACGCGCTTTTCCGGGATCTCCAGGTTGATGCCCTTCAGGGCATGGAACTTGTCGTAGTAGAAGTCCAGTCCACGCGCAGCCAGCTTCACCGGCGACGGCGTGTGCAGGCTCTCGTGCGAGGACGGCACGGCGATGCGCTGCATCGGCACGGCGTTGGAAAGGTCGTTCATGGCGTTATCCACGGAAAGGTCAGTCATGGGAGATACGGTTGCGCAGCAGGATGCCGCGGGCGGCAAGGCTGACCAGCAACACGAAGACGGTGAGCACCAGGGCACCGGCCCAGGCCAGCACCTGCCAGGATTCATACGGGCTGCCGGCGAACTGGTTCATCACCACCGGCACCGAGGCCATCGGCTGGAAGATGTTGTTGTTCCAGTACTGGTTGCCGAAGGCAGTGAACAGCAGCGGTGCGGTCTCGCCGGAGATGCGGGCCAGCGCCAGCAGGATGCCGGTGATGATGCCGGCCGAGGCACTGCGGTACAGCACCTGCACGATCACCTTCCACTGCGGGATACCCAGCGACAGGGCTGCCTCACGCATCTGCGAGGGCACCAGGCGCAGCATCTCGTCGGTGGTGCGCACCACCACCGGCAGCACGATGAAGGCCAGCGACAGTGCACCGGCGAACGCCGAGAAGTTGCCGCCGGTCTGCATCACGTACAGCGTGTAGACGAACAGGCCAAGCACGATGGATGGGGCCGACAGCAGGATGTCGTTGACGAAGCGGACCACGGTGCCGGCCTTGCGGGCGTTGCCGTACTCGGCCAGCCAGGTGCCGGCCAGCACGCCCAGCGGGGTGCCGATGCCGATCGCCAGCGCACACATCACCGCACTGCCGAAGAAGGCGTTGGCGAGACCGCCTTCCTGCATCGGCGGCGGCGTCATCTTGGTGAACAGATCCCAGTTGATGCCGGCCAGGCCCTTGGAGGCCAGGGTGAACAGGATCCAGCCCAGGAAGAACAGGCCGAACAGGGCGGTGGCGCAGGAGGCGGTGATCGCAACGACGTTGCCGATGCGACGGCGCAGGTACAGCGAATCAGCGGTGGTGGACATCAGTTGCCCTCCTTGCGGGACAGGCGCATCAGCATCAGGCGGGCGATGGCCAGCACCACGAAGGTGACGATGAAGAGGACGAAGCCGAGCAGCAGCAGGGCCGAGCGGTAGGTTTCAGTGGCTTCGCCGAAATCGTTGGCGATCAGCGCGGCGATGGTGGTGCCCGGTTCCAGCAGCGACGGCGACAGGCGCACGCTGTTGCCGATCACGAAGGCCACCGCCATCGTCTCGCCAAGGGCGCGGCCGAGGCCGAGGAAGATGCCGCCGATCACTGCCGAGCGGGTGTAGGGCAGCACGATGTCCCAGCTCACTTCCCACTTGGTGGAGCCCAGCGCGTAGGCCGATTCCTTCAGGCGGGTCGGCACGGTCAGGAACACTTCGCGCATCACCGAGGAGATGAACGGAATGACCATGATGGCCAGCACGAAACCGGCGGTGAGCATGCCGATGCCCAGCGGCGGGCCCTGGAACAGCGGGCCGATGATCGGCATCTCGCCCAGCGTCTCGTTGAGGAACGGGGTGACGTACTCGGTCATCACCGGCACCAGCACGAACAGGCCCCACATGCCGTAGATGATCGAGGGAATGCCGGCCAGCAGTTCGATGGCGGTACCGACCGGGCCACGCAGCCAGCGCGGCGCGACTTCGGTGAGGAAGAAGGCGATGCCGAAGCTGACCGGCACGGCGATGACCATCGCGATGAGCGCGGTGACCAGGGTGCCGTAGATCGGAGCGAGGGCGCCGAACTTGTTTTCGACCGGATTCCAGTCGGCGGAGAAGAAGAAGCTCAGGCCCTGCATCTGCAGGGCATGGCGGCCGCCCCACAGCATGGACAGCGCAGCGCAGGCCAGGGCGATCAGGACGAAGATGACGGTGCCGACCAGCACCCATCGGAACAGTTTGTCGTTGCGGGCATCACGCGCATCACGCGTGGACGGGGCGGCTACAGGCTGGGCGATGGCATTCATGGGGACGGCAGGGCCAGGAAGGGGCGGGGCGGCACGGCGTGGAAGAAGCGGTGCCCGCGCGGGGCGGGCACCGTCGTGTCCATCACTTCAGGTCGGTCGCCCAGTAGGCCTCGATCTGCTTGACCAGTTCGGCCGGCAGCGGCACGTAGTGCAGCTCGTTGGCCTGGGCCTGGCCGTTCTCGAAGGCCCACTTGAAGAAGGCCAGGGTGTCCTGGTTGCGCTTGGCGTCCTTCGGCTGCTTCTGCATCAGCATGAAGTTGGTGGCGGTGATCGGCCACGCCTGCTCGCCCGGGGCGTTGGTGATGACCAGGTTGAAGTCCTTGGCGCTGGCCCAGTCGGCGCTGGCAGCCGCAGCGGCGAAGGTTTCCGCGCTCGGTTCGACCCAGTTGCCGGCCGCATTCTGCATGGCGGTGTACGGCATGCCGTTCTGCAGCGCGTAGGCCAGTTCGACGTAGCCGATCGAGCCCTTGATCTGCTTCACGTAGGAAGCGACGCCTTCATTGCCCTTGCCACCGACGCCGTCCGGCCACTGCACCGAGGTGCCTTCGCCGACCTTGCTCTTCCACTCCGGGCTGACCTTGGACAGGTAGTTGGAGAAGTTGAAGGTGGTGCCCGAACCGTCCGAACGGTGGACCAGGGTGATCTTGCCGTCCGGCAGCTTCACGCCCGGGTTGGCGGCGACGATGGCCGGGTCGTTCCAGGTCTTGACCTTGCCCAGGAAGATGTCGGCCAGCAGGGCGCCGCTGAGGCGCAGCTTGCCGGTTTCCAGGCCTTCGATGTTGACCACCGGCACCACGCCGCCGATGGCGGACGGGAACTGCGCCAGGCCGGCCTGGGCCAGCTCTTCGCTGCTCAGCGGCTTGTCGGAGGAGCCGAAGTCGACGGTGCCGGCCTTGATCTGGGCGATGCCGCCACCGGAGCCGATCGACTGGTAGTTGATCTTGGCGCCGGTGCTGGTGTTGTAGTCAGCCGACCACTTGGAGACCAGCGGGAAGATGAAGGACGCGCCCGCGCCGGACACTTCGGCGGTCACCTTGGCACCGGCAGCGGCCGGGGCGGCGGCACCGTCGGCAGCCGGCTGCTGCGCGGCCTGCTTGTCGCCACCGCAGGCCGACAGGCCCAGGGCGATGGCCAGGGAAAGGGCGGCAAGGCCGGCCGAGTGCAGTTTCATGGTCACTCCATAGCGGGGAAGAGCCGACGTCGTCGGCGGATGCGGCTATGAAATGATGTTTTTGTTACAGCCGTATTACGACCATGACAGAGGTGTCCTGGATCACGTTCTGACAAGGGTTTCACGGAGTTGGCCACGGTCCGGGAGACCCCCGGAGACCCCGGATCTGCGCACCGATATGACGGCCGGGGCTCTACAAACGCTCTTGCCTTTGCTCCTGCCTTTCATGACCCCACCGCGCCCCCGATGAACTGTCCAGAGTCGGCGCAGGGCCTAGCCCGGGACCGTTCGCGCCATGGATGGCGCGATCGAGCCCCCATGGACGGGTTTACGGCGTGTCCCGGGCTGGGCCCTGCGTCGGCTCCGGCCAGTAGATTGGAAGCGCAGCGCTCTTCACGTCCAACCCCCAAAAACAAGAAGAGCGCGAGATCTCGAGGATCTCGCGCCCGGGGTGGGATCGGTGGGGGAGAGAGGACCCGCCGATCCCGTTCCTGCGGGGGAACGCGCTTGCTTACTTCAGGTTCTGCGACCAGTAGGTCTCGATCTGGCGGACCAGGCTGTCCGGCAGCGGCACGTAGTCCAGCTGGCGGGCCTGGGCATCGCCGCTCTTGTAGACCCAGCGGAAGAACTCCTGGGTGGCCTTGCCGTTGGCAGGGTTCTTCGGCTTCTTGTGCACCAGGATGAAGTTGGTGGCGGTGATCGGCCAGGACTCGGCGCCCGGGGCGTTGGTCATCACCAGGTAGAAGTCCTTGGCGCTGGCCCAGTCGGCGCTGGCAGCAGCGGCGGCGAACGACGCGTCGCTCGGCTGCACGAAGCGGCCGGCGGCATTCTTCATCGCGGTGTACGACAGCTTGTTCTGCAGCGCGTAGGACAGTTCGACGTAGCCGATGCCGCCCTTGATCTGCTTCACGTAAGCGGCAACGCCTTCGTTGCCCTTGCCACCGATGCCGGCCGGCCACTGGACCGAGGTGCCTTCACCGACCGAGCTCTTCCACTCCGGGCTGACCTTGGACAGGTAGTTGACGAAGTTGAAGGTGGTGCCCGAACCATCCGAACGGTGCACGACGGTGATCTTGGCGCTCGGCAGGGTCACGCCCGGGTTCAGTGCGGCGATGGCCGGGTCGTTCCAGGTCTTGATCTTGCCCAGGAAGATGTTGGCCAGCACGGTGCCGTCCAGCTTCAGTGCGCCCGGGGCGATGCCGGCCACGTTGACGACCGGCACCACGCCGCCGATCACCGACGGGAACTGCGCCAGGCCCGAAGCGGCCAGTTCTTCCGGCTTCAGCGGAGCATCGGAGGAGCCGAAATCAACGGTCTTGGCCTTGATCTGGGCGATACCACCGCCGGAACCGATCGACTGGTAGTTGACCTTGTTGCTGGTGGCGGCGTTGTAGTCGGCCGACCACTTCGACATCACCGGGTAGATGAACGAGGCGCCCGCGCCGGTGATTTCAGCGGCGTTGGCGGCGAACACGGACGACGCTGCGAAGACGGCAACGGCAACGCGCGACTTGAAGGCGTGGATCACGGGGTGGCTCCTGGGTTGATGGGATGCGGGGTTACCCGCCCGGCGCACATTCCATAACGGTTCGATGACAGCGCAGGGACCGTTGTATGACGCAACCGTTACAGCGCTACCGGGCGCCCGCACAGCCAGGGGCGTGAAGGTTCTGAGTGCTGCGGGCAACGTGATGACCATGCGCCGGAGACGGACGTGGCCCGGTTGCGATCACGTTCTATATGTCGCTGATGGACTGCCCGGTGTGGTCGTCAATGCCATCCCGGCCTGGCATTCCGCAGTGATGCCGCGTCATCCACACGAAACCATCAATGCAGGTGAGCGCTGCGCGGCGGTCGGCCCGGGCCGGGACGCTGATACGTGACGCCATATGCCGCAAGGGATCGACAAGCATGTGGCGGCAAATGAGTCGTACGCATGACCGCACGAAGAAATCTGTGGTTGGTGCTCAGGTTGTCATTCGGCTGTCATGGTTTTAACGGAATGTTCGCAAAACGCTTGACCGGCCAGCCGGCGTGGCGTTCTGCCCAAGCCATTCCAACCCTCTGGAGAAATCCAAAATGCGTTCCCATTTGCTCGCCGCCGCGGTCGTTGCAAGCCTCGGTCTGGTTTCCGCCGACGCCTTCGCAGCTCCCGCCAGCACGGGCGTATCCCAGGCACAGCTGCAGCAGCTGCAGGCGCAGATCGCTGCCCTGCAGGCCCAGGTCCAGCAGTTGCAGAACGATTCGCAGGCGCTGCAGGCACAATCTGACGCACAGTCCGAAGTGAACATCACCCAGGCCCAGGCCCTGGAAGGTGCACAGAAGACCCAGACCAGCGTCGACAAGCTGGCCAAGCTGGTCAATGACAACAAGATCGGCGGTCGCATGTTCTTCGACCTGACCAACATCGACAAGACCAGCAACGGCAAGGACACCGCCGCCAGCGGCACCGGTCTGGACGTCAAGCGCTTCTACCTGACCGTCGACCACAAGTTCAACGACATCTGGTCGGCCAACCTGACCACCGACTTCCAGTACAGCTCGGCCATCGGCAACACCGAGCTGTTCGTCAAGAAGGCCTACGTGCAGGGTAGCTTCGACCCGGCCTTCAACCTGCGCGTCGGTGCCGCCGACATGCCGTGGATCCCGTACGTCGAGAAGTTCTACGGCATGCGTTATGTCGAGAACACCCTGACCGACCGCCTGAAGTACGGCAACTCGTCCGACTGGGGCCTGCATGGCTTCGGCAACCTGGGCAACAACTTCAACTACGCGGTCTCGGTTGTGTCCGGCGCCGGTTACAAGAACCCGACCCGCAGCAAGGGCATGGACGTGGAAGGTCGCGCGGCCTATACCCCGAACGAGAACTTCGTGGTTGCCGTCGGTGGCTACAGCGGCAAGCTGGGCAAGGAAACCGACATCCAGAGCGCCGAGAACACCTATACCCGCGCCAATGCGATGGTGGCCTACGCCAGCAGCGACTTCCGCGTCGGTGGCGAGTACTTCCAGGCCAAGAACCTCAACAACGTGATGACCGTTGCCACCGACAAGACCAGCGGCTGGTCGGTGTGGGGCAGCGTGCGCGTCACCGACGGCGGCATCAACGTGTTTGGTCGTTACGATGACACCGACGTCAGCAAGACGCTGGACCCGACCCTGAGCGACAAGTACTGGAACGTCGGCGTCGAGTTCCCGGTCATGAAGAACCTCAAGCTGTCGACCGTGTACAAGTACACGCACCTGGCCAACGCCAGCGACAAGAAGAACGACAAGACCAAGGAGTTCGGCGTCTGGGGCGACCTGTCGTTCTGATGTCCTGAAGCACTCTTGTCTACAAGCAAAGACGGCGGGCCCTGCGCCCGCCGTCTTTGTTTTGCCACACCACGAACGCGGTCACGCCTCGGCCGGGGTCTTTTCCTTGAACCGGCACAGGTCGGCGATCACGCAGCCCGGGCAATCCGGCTTGCGCGCCTTGCACACATAACGTCCGTGCAGGATCAGCCAGTGATGCGCGTCGAGCAGGAACTCGGCCGGAATCACCTTCACCAGTTTGTCTTCCACTTCGCGCACGTTCTTGCCCGGGGCCAGGCCGGTACGGTTGGAGACGCGGAAGATATGCGTGTCCACCGCCATCACCGGCTCACCGAACGCAGTGTTGAGCACCACGTTGGCGGTCTTGCGGCCCACGCCCGGCAGCGCTTCCAGTTCATCGCGATCGCGCGGCACTTCACCGCCGTGCTTCTCCAGCAGGATCGCGCAGGTGGCGATCACGTTCTTCGCCTTGGCGTTGAACAGACCGATGGTGGCGATGTACTGCTTCAGCCCGTCCTCGCCAAGCGCGAGGATCTTTGCCGGGGTATTGGCCACCGGGAACAGGCGGCGCGTGGCCTTGTTGACGCCCACGTCGGTGGCCTGCGCCGACAGCGCGACCGCCACCAGCAGTTCGAACGGCGAGCTGTACTCCAGTTCGGTCTTCGGGTGCGGATTGAGTTCGCGCAGGCGGGTGAACATTTCCACCACATCGGCGCGCGGCATGCTGCCACCGCGTCGCGCCGGCGCGCGCGGGGTCTTCTTCGCATTCGCAGCGGCCATTACTGCTCCTTGCCGGTGGCGCGGGCCTTGGCCCGGGCGAGAATCGCGGCGGCCGCCGGGGGCAGGGCGGGCTTCACGTCCGGCGCCGGGGCTGGCGTGCGTCGCGCATCGCGTTCGGCCTCGCGGCGCGCCAGGCGCACGGCACGGGCACGGTAGCGTTCGCGTGCGGCCCAGGCCGCGTGCAGCTGCTGCTGGGCCTGCTGCAGGCGTCGTGGAAGGTCCGGGTGGCCGGGCAGCAGCTGTTCGTCGCCGGCACGGGCAACGTAGTCCATGAGACCGGCCTGCAGGGCGCCATCGAGATCGTCTGCCTGGACCCGGGCGAACAGCTGCGCGGGGTTGGGTCGGGATGCCATGGCGTCAGCGGTTCTGGAAGGCCGGCGGGCGGCGCTGCAGGAAGGCGCTGGTGCCTTCGCGCATGTCTTCGGTGGCGAACAGCAGGCCGAACTGCGCGCTTTCGTACTCCAGCCCAGCCTCCAGGCTGCATTCGCCACCCACGTGTACCGCGTCGAGCAGGCCACGCAGGGCCAGCGGGGCCGAGCGTGCCAGCTGGCGCGCGATGTCCTGTACACGGTTGTCCAGCGCATCGGCGGGCACCACCTCGTTGACGATGCCCAGTTCCAGCGCACGCGCGGCGTTGATCGGTGCACCCAGCAGGCACAGCTCCAGGGTGGCGGCGCGGCCGCACAGGCGCAGCAGGCGCTGGCTGCCGCCGAAGCCGGGAATCAGGCCGAGATTGATCTCCGGCTGCCCGACCTTGGCCGTATCGGCAGCGATGCGCAGGTGGCAGGCCATGGCCAGCTCCAGCCCGCCGCCCAGGGCGAAGCCGTTCACGCGTGCGATCACCGGCTTGGGCATGCGCTCGATCTGGCGCATCAGGGCCTGGCCGAGCAGGGAGAAATCACGTCCCTGAACCGCACTGAGTGTGTTCATCTCGGCGATGTCGGCCCCGGCCACGAAAGCCTTCGGACCGGCACCGGTCAGCACCACCACGCGCACGTCCGGGGCGGCGGCGGCGGCGCTGAACGCCTCGGTCAGCGCCTGCAGGGTCGCGGCATTCAAGGCGTTGAGCTTGTCCGGGCGCTGGACGGTCACGGTGCGGATGGCGCCGTCGTCGGCGACAGCGATCAGGGCATCGGCCACGGGGAAACTCCTGAAACGTTAAAAAAAAGTGAGATTGAACTCCGCCAACGCAGACGGGTCTTAGCCTGCGTCGTGAGTAGCGGTTACACGTTGTGCCCGTTATCCTAACCCGTCGCCTCAGGGCGGCGCAGAACGTCCCTGAGTTACCACCCCTGGAGAACTGTTTGATGAAGTTGCGTTCTATCGCGGTCGCCGTCGCGGCCCTGGCCCTGACGGGCAATGCCTTCGCCCAGGACGTCTCGTCCGAAAAGGGCAAGCTGAGCTACTACTTCGGTTACGACTACGGCAACAACCTGGCGGAGCTGACCGGTCGTGGTGAGCAGCTGGACATCAACTCGGTGGTGAAGGGTCTGCAGGACGCCTACGCCAAGAAGCAGCCGGCGATCACCGCCGACCAGCTGAAGCCGGCCGTTGAAGCGTTCCAGAAGCGCGAGCAGGGCCGTGCCCAGGCTGCCAAGGCCGAGTACGAAAAGGCTGCTGCCGAAAACAAGACCAAGAGCGATCAGTTCATCGCGGCGAACAAGGCCAAGGCCGGCGTGCAGTCCCTGCCGAGCGGCGTCCAGTACCGCGTGATTGAAGCCGGCAAGGGCGCCAAGCCGACCCAGGCCAGCACCGTGCAGCTGGAAGTGGCCGGTCCGTTCCCGTACGGCCAGCGCCCGACTGAAGCCCGCCCGGCCCAGCAGATTCCGTCGATCAAGGTCAGCGAAGTCGAAATGAAGGCCATGCGCGAGACCCTGCTGCAGATGCCGGCTGGCTCGAAGTGGGAAGTCACCCTGCCGCCGGACCAGGCCTACGGTGCCGACCCGCGCACCCCGTTCCCGCCGAACGTGGCTGTGCAGTTCGAGATCAAGCTGGTCAGCGTCAAGTAAATCGAAGCGGTAAACGAAACGCGCCGGTGATCCCACCGGCGCGTTTTTGTTTGCGCGGAGCGCGACGCTGCCGTGCACTGCATATTGACCCCGCGCAAATTCAGCCCGATCGCGCTACTGTTGTCGGGTGCAAACAATGGAAAAAACGGCGCGTGTTGTCGCAAGTCCCTGCATCGGAGTGTGCACGCTGGATCCGCACCGGCAATGCACCGGCTGCGGGCGGCATATCGATGAGATCGCGCGGTGGTCGTCGATGAGCAACGAGGAACGCAGCCGCATCCTGCATCGCGTGCAACCTCTGCGTGAACAGCTGCAGCAATCACTGCGCGGCTCGCTGGCTGATCACGAGCGCCTGATGCGCGCGCTGCATCCACTGGCCGAGCCGCCGGCCGGCGACGGCTGGAACCGCAGCGAACTGAGTGACCTGCTGCCGCCGGGGCCACCCGTGGAAGCTGCCGTACTGGCCGGCATCGTGCCACGCGCCAACGGCGCACAGGTCATCCTCACCCGTCGCACCGAAACCCTGCGCCAGCATGGTGGCCAGGTCGGCTTCCCCGGTGGCCGCACCGAACCCGATGACCGCGATGCGTTGGCCGCTGCACTGCGCGAGAGCCAGGAGGAAATCGCATTGGCGCCCGGCCAGGTGCAGGCGCTGGGCTATCTCGATCCCTTCGTGACGATCACCGGCTACCGGGTCACGCCGGTGGTGGCCGTGGTCGATCCGGACTTCGTGCCGGTGCCGCAGCCCAGCGAAGTGGCCGAAGTGTTCGAAGTGCCGCTGGCCTACCTGATGGCCGCAGACAATCTGCGCCAGGTCGAAATCAATCACCGCGGCCGCATCCGCCACGTCCTCGAGTACGGCTGGCCCGGCCAGCGTATATGGGGCGCAACCGCCGCCATTCTCTACAACCTGCGTCGCCGACTGGAGCAAGTGCAATGAAGCCGATCGATCCGCCGTGGACCACCCTGGTCGATGTCACCACCCTGGCCGCAGTGTTGGGCGAAGGTGTGCGTGTGGTCGACGCACGTGCCACCGCCAGTACCGCCGTACGCGTGGTCGATGCACGTTCCTCGCTGGCCGATCCGCAGGCGGGTAACGGCCAGTATCTGGCGGGGCATGTTCCGGGCGCGGTGTATGCCGACCTCAATCGGGACCTGTCGGATCTGACCCGCAGCGGCCACGGCCGTCACCCGCTGCCGGACAGCGATGCCTTCGCCGCGAAGCTCGGCCAGTGGGGCATCGGTCCCGACACCCAGGTGGTGGTCTACGACGGCAGCGATGGCAGCATGGCCGCCTCGCGCCTGTGGTGGCTGCTGCGCCTGATCGGGCACAGCAAGGTGGCCGTGCTTGATGGTGGTATCGCCGCATGGCAGGGCGCAGGGCATCCCTTGGCGACGGGGCAGGATGAGGTGACCGCGCTGCCGGCTTACCCAGGCCGTTTCGACACCACTCAGATCGCCAATGCCGAGGAAATCAGCGCACGCCTGAAGCACGCGCCGGGCTGGTTGGTCGACGCACGCGCAGGCGAGCGCTTCCGCGGCGAAGTGGAGCCGCTGGACCCGGTCGCCGGCCACGTGCCGGGCGCGGTCAACCGTCCGTTTGCGTTGAACGTCGCCGACGGCCGCCTGCGTGATGCACAGGAACTGCGCGCCGAACTGCAGGGCGTGATCGGCAACCGTGATCCGCAGCAAGTGGTGCTGATGTGCGGCTCCGGCGTGACCGCCTGCCACCTGTTGCTGGCGATGGAAGCGGCCGGTCTGTCCGGCGCACGCATCTACGCCGATTCCTGGAGCGGCTGGGTCAGCGACAGCAGCCGCCCGGTGGCGACCGGCGCCTGAGGCGCGCGGGGGCGGATCCGTTTTCCAACGGAAAACGGCTCTGACCCCCCTCGTGCCCGATTCGCACGCAAAGAGCAGTCGAGCGTGGCTCGACTCTACAAAGGCACCCTCCGATCGATTCGATCCCGTGCCGACCAACGGTCGGCACCCACCAACAGCAGCGGGAATCTGTCGAAGGCGGGGTGGGTCCGGTTGCGGGGGCGTGAGCGCCATGGATGGCGCGACCGAGCTTACATGGGTGAGGGCGCTCTGTTTGCGAAGCACTGCTTCGCAAGCGCCCGAACGCCCAGCCGCCAGCGGCTGGGCCGGGCCCCGGAGGGGGGACTTGCAGCGCCCCCCGCAACCGGACCCACCTCGCCTCCCCTCAGGAAGTCAGGTTCTGCTGTTGCTCTGGCTTAGGCTTCTGCAGGTGCAGGGCGCAGCCCTGCAAACCCTCACCCAACCGGCTGCAACGGCACCTTCGCCAGGATCCGCGCCCACGGGAACAACGGCCCCGGATCACGCTTGCGTGCCACCGTCAGCGTCGCATCGTCGCTGGCCGGCACCTGGTCCAGGTCCAGCTGGTCATGCCCGGCAATCCGCCGCAGCGACGGATAGTGCGCCACCAGCGCCTGCAGCAGGCCTTCCAGCGCCTGCAGCTGTGCCTCGGTGTAGGGCTCGTCCATCGCCTGTTGGCGGCTGTCGAACCAGTGCGGGTAGCGCCCGGTGTTGACCAGCTCGATGCCCAGCGTATACGCGTTCATGCCGCGCACGTGATGCGCCACGCGCTCCGGCGCCACGTACTGCACCACGCTGCCATCGCGGTCGATGTAGAAGTGGCCGCTGTTGCCGGCACCGCTGTCGTACAGCACACGCTCACCGTACTCGCGGGCCATCGCCAGGTCGGGCAGCTCGGTGCAGTGGATCACCACCATCTCCAGCGTGGCCGGGTCGCGCAGTGGCAGACGGTCTTCGTAGGGCAGGGGCTGCAGTTGCAGGCCGGGCAGGAGCGGGTTGGGCATCTGGCGATGCTAGCATTGCGGCATGAACCTGCCTTCCCTTTCCTCGTTGGCCCGCGCCCACGGAGCACGCGCATGAGCCGCGGCCACTGCATCCTGTCCCATGGCTTCGAGAGCGGCCCGGAGGCGACCAAGGTCACCGCGCTGGCCGACGTGGCGCAGCGCCTGGGCTGGACTCATGAGCGCCCGGACTATACAGACCTGGACGCGATGAGCGAGGTCAGCCGCGTAGGTGACGTGCCGACCCGCCTGCGCCGCCTGGTTGAACGCACCGCCATCGCCGCCCGGCAGGGTCCGGTGGTGCTGGCCGGTTCCAGCCTGGGCGCCTACATCTCCGCCATCGCCTCGTTGCAGGTCCCGGTCGCCGGCCTGTTCCTGATGGTGCCGCCGACCACGATGGGCCCGATGCCGGCGCTGGACGCCGCCGCCGTGCCGACCACCGTGGTCCAGGCCTGGCATGACGACGTGGTGCCGGCCGCTGGAGTGATCGCCTGGGCCCAGGCGCGCTCCGCGCAGCTGCTGCTGGTCGACGACGGCCACCGCCTGGAGCACCACGTGGAGGCCTCCGCGCAGGCCTTCGAGCGCCTGCTGCGGCAACTGTGAAGCCCGGGCGCACGGCGCGCCCGCCCGCATTGACTACAATGGCAGCCCCGCCGCCCCCGGCGCGGGCTTGCCGGCCGTGCCTACGGCCCTCCTTTCCGACTGGCCCGGCCCCAGTGCCGCGCCCGACCACCTGCGAACCGATCCTGTGAAATTCTTCGTCTCCTGCGCCAAGGGCCTGGAATACCTGCTTGCCGATGAACTGTCGGCCCTGGGCCTTGGCAAGGCCACTGCCACCATTGCCGGCGTCAACGCCGAGGGCGAACTGGAGCAGGCGCTGCGGATCGTGATGTGGTCACGCCTGGCCAGTCGCGTGCTGTGGCCGATCGACGAATTCGAGTGCCCGGACGAGCAGGCCCTGTATGACGGCGTGCGTGCGCTGCCGTGGCACGAGCACCTCAAGCCGGAGATGACCCTGGCGGTGGACGCGCACGTGTCGGGCGACAAGATCACCCATGCCCGCTTTGCCGCGCAGCGGATCAAGGACGCCATCGTCGACCGCATGCGTGATGAAGGCCTGGAGCGCCCGTCGGTCAACACCGACCTGCCGGATGTGCGGGTCAACCTGTCACTGCGCAAAGGCCGTGCCTCGCTGTCGATCGACCTCGGCGGCGGCCCGTTGCATCGCCGTGGCTGGCGCGGCGCCGCTCACGAGGCACCGCTGAAGGAAAATCTGGCCGCCGCGCTGCTGCTGCGCGCGCAGTGGCCGCGGCTGCACGCCGCCGGTGGCGGCCTGCTGGACCCGATGTGCGGCAGTGGCACGCTGCTGATTGAAGGCGCGCTGATGGCCGCCGACGTTGCTCCCGGCCTGATGCGCCACGGCAGCCTGCCGCCGAGCCGCTGGCTGGGCTTCGACAAGGCGGCCTGGAAGACCATCCAGAGCGAAGCACGCGATCGCGAGGCCGCTGGCCTGGCCGCGCTGAAGCCGGTCATCCACGGCAGCGACATCGACCCGACCGCGATCCAGGCGGCACGCGAGAATGCCGAGGTGGCCGGTGTCGCCCACGCGATCCGCTTCACCCGCGCCGATGTGGCCGACCTGGCCGCGCCGGAGCAGGAGATCGGTGCGGTGGTCTGCAACCCGCCGTATGACGAACGCCTGGCCGCCGACCCGGCGCTGTACCGCGCACTGGGCAATGCCCTGCAGAAGGCGGTGCCGCAGTGGCGCGCCAGCCTGCTGTGCGGCAACGACGAACTGGCCTTTGCCACCGGCCTGCGTGCGGGCAAGAAGTACCAGATGTTCAACGGTGCGCTGGAATGCGCGCTGATCGTCTGCGACCCGATCGCCGTGCCGGGCCGTGACCCGGCGCAGCCGCGCGAGCTGAGCGAAGGTGCGCAGATGGTGGCCAACCGCCTGCGCAAGAACCTGAAGAAGTTCAAGAGCTGGCGTGCCCGCGAGGATATCACCTGCTTCCGCGCCTACGATGCCGATCTCCCGGAGTACGCGGCGGCCATCGATGTCTACGAGGAAGACGGTGGCAAGCGCCGTACCTTCCTGCATGTGCAGGAGTACGCGGCACCGGCGGCGATTCCGGAGAACGACGTGCGCCGTCGCCGCAACGAACTGCTGGCCGCTGCACGGGAAGTATTCGGCGTGCCGCCGGAACAGGTGTCGATGAAGTCGCGCGAGCGCGGCAAGGGCGGCAGCAAGTACGGCCGTTTCGAGCAGCGTGACGAGTTCATCGTGGTGCGCGAGAACAACGCGCTGCTGCAGGTGAATCTGTTCGACTACCTGGACACCGGCCTGTTCCTCGACCACCGCCCGCTGCGCCGGATGATGGCCGAGCAGGCGCGTGGCAAGCGTTTCCTCAACCTGTTCTGCTACACCGGCGTGGCCAGCGTGCAGGCCGCCGTGGCCGGTGCGGCCAGCACCACCAGCGTCGATCTTTCGGCGACTTACCTGCAGTGGTGCTACGACAACCTGGCGTTGAACGGGCAGGGCGGCAACCAGCACCTGCTGGTGCAGGCCGATGCGATGGCGTGGTTGGAAGGCGACCGTGGCCAGTACGACGTGATCTTCTGCGATCCGCCGACGTTCTCCAACTCCGCACGCGCCGATGACTTCGACGTGCAGCGCGAGCAGTTGAAGCTGCTGCGCGCGGCGGTTGCGCGGCTGGCACCGGGCGGCGTGCTGTACTTCTCCAACAACTTCCGCCGCTTCAAGCTGGAAGAGAACGCCATCGCCGAATTTGCCCAGTGCCGCGAGATCACCGCACGCACCATCGGCCCGGATTTCGAGCGCAACGCGCGCATCCACCGCGCGTGGGAACTGAAGCGGTTGGGGTAAGTCCGGTAATGCCGGCCGCTGGCCGGCAACGGTGTCAGATCCGCAGAGGGTTCATGGGATGCCGGCCAGCGGCCGGCACTCCCCATCTCTGGCCGGTACATCCACGCCATGCGTGGAGGGCTGTTCAGTAGATCCACGCCATGCGTGGATGGCGGTTACAGCAACGCCACCAGCAGCCCGGCCACGGGCAGCGCGATCGCCAGCGGCGCGATCCATTTCGGCCGGTACGGGTACAACCCGAACGACAGCACCACGCCGCCCACGGTCATCACGCCCAGCCACAGCACCGGGCCCATCGCCCAGCCGTGGTCGACCACGCACAGTGCGAACGCTATCGTCAGCAGGGCCCAACCCAGCACCCGCCACTGCGTGCGCCGTGCCGGGGTGGCTGCAGCCTTGCCGTGCAGGTCGTGCTGGTGCTTCTCCATCGCCAGCGACAGCGCGGTGAACGCAGAGAACGACAGGGTCAACGCGAGCAGCATCATGCGCTGGCCTCCGCTTCGGCGGTTTCTGCAGCGTCCACCGGGGCCTTGGGCGCCGCCGCCGCCGCTGCACGCTTCTTCTTCTCGGCCGCGCTCAGCGGTGGTGTCCAGCGCTGCATGCGCCAGCCGCACAGCGCCAGCATCGCGCCGAACGCGATCATCGACAGATCAAAGCCAGCCAGCACCCAGTCCCCGTTGCGCAGGGTGTTGCCCAGATGCGCATGCGTGGTCAGCGCATTGACCACCGGCACCAGCGCGAACGCGGCTGCGCCCAGGTACAGCTGCCAGGCCCACATCATCCGCTTCGGCCAGATGAAGGCGGCCAGCAGTGCCGCGCCCCAGGCGTAGAAGAACACGTTGGCCTCGGCGCTGGAGCGCTCGGCGATGTCCAGCGGCAGCAGGCGGTTGCCCCAGAAGTACGCTGCAAAGGCGATCGGCAGGCCGGCCACGGTACCGATGTTCAACGCATCGACCAGGCGCAGGCCGAAGCCTGTGCGGCCACTCTTGGCGTGCTTGGGCCGTTCCTTCACCGCCCACAGCACCACGCCGCTGGCCACCATCAGGCAGCCGACCAGTCCGGACAGGAAGAACAGTGCACGCAGGCCCCAGTCGGCGAAGCGCGCCAGGTGCAGGCCGTACAGCACGCCGCGGGTGGCGGTGGCGCCACCGGAAGGCGGTGTTTCTTCCAGCAGCGTGCCGTTGACCATGTCGTAGCGCACGGCCGGGGTGTCGGTGGACAGGCGCTTGCCGTCACGCTGGCGGATGTCGATCACTGCATTGGCCGCGCCCGGGTTGGACACGGTGAAGCCGGCCACTTCCACGCCGTGCCAATGCGCTCGCGCGCTGTCCAGCAGCTGCGCGATCGGCAGCGGCGTGGCGCGGCCTTCGGCCGGCGCGGTCACCTCCGGCATGCCGCCGAATGCTTCGCTGAAGAACTTGTCCTCGTCCTGAGGGTAAGCCACCTTCACGCCCCACGGCAGGTACATGATCATCAGGGTGACGATGCCGGTGTAAGTGATCATCGCGTGGTAGGGCAGGGCCATCACCGCGCTGACGTTGTGGAAATCGAGCCAGGAACGCAGGCCCTTGTCCTTGCGGAAGGTGAAGAAGTCCTTGAAGATTTTCTTGTGGGTGATGACGCCGGTGATGATTGCCACCAGCATGAACATCGCGCAGAAGCCGACCAGATAGCGCGCCCACAGCACCGGGATGTAGTGCAGGTCGAAATGCAGGCGGTAGAAGAAATCACCGCCGCGGGTCTCGCGGGCCTCCAGTGCCTGCCCGGTGTTCGGGTCCAGTGTTGCGTCGCCGAAGCCCCCTCGACGGCCACGGCTGGGGTCGGCCAGCTCCGGCGGCAGCCGCCAGAACATCTGCATGGCGGGGTTGCGCGGTTGTGGCAGGGTGACGAACCAGTTCTCGGCCTGCGCGGCGTCGGCCTGCAGGTAGTCCACGGCACGCTGCGCGGCCACATCGATGCTGACGTTGCTGGAGGGCAGTTCCGGGCGCATCCAGCGGCTGATTTCCTCGCGGTAGTAGCTGGCCGTGCCGGCCATGAAAATCAGCAACAGCAGCCAGCCGACCAGCAGGCCGGTCCAGGTGTGCAGCCAGGCCATCGACTGGCGGAATCCGTTCTTCATGCCCAGGCCCCCAGCATGCGCGCGATGACTGCCATCAGCAGGGTGGGGGCGAGGATGCCGACCCACGCACGCAGCGCACTGCGGGTGGCGAACGCCCACAGCGCCGCGCAGGCGGCCACCAGAATGGCCAGCAGCATGCCGGTCAGCACGGTCTGGCCACGTGCGCCGGGCAGCGCCACCGCGCAGAATACGCTGGTCACAGAAGCCAGCGTGTAGCCGCCGAAGATCGCCGCCAGCGAGCGTGACAGCACGCCCCAGCGCGGGTTGGAGAAGAAGGTGCGGGGGCTGGCGGTTGCGGGCGAGCGGTCCACGGCGTTCCTGCAGGTTTCAGTGAAAAGGAACCGGCGCACCGCAGCGCGCCGGGGTTGGCCATCCGTGGCCGGGCACCGGTCGCAGAACCGGTGCCATCCATCGAGGGTCAGAGCTTCCAG
Source organism: Stenotrophomonas sp. 96582_Sma (assembly GCF_056480905.1). NCBI lineage: Bacteria > Pseudomonadati > Pseudomonadota > Gammaproteobacteria > Lysobacterales > Lysobacteraceae > Stenotrophomonas > Stenotrophomonas sp. 96582_Sma. The sequence continues at coordinate 1,529,191 of NZ_CM151122.1, forward strand.
CGCAGTGTCATCGTCACATTGCGCGGTTCGCCCCAGAACACGCCGTCATAGAAACCGACGCGGTTGTAATACTTCTTGTCCAGCAGGTTGTTCACGTTTACCTGCGCGGTGAAGTTCTCGTTGAAGCGATAGCCCGCCGACAGGTTGAGCAGGTAGATGTCGCCCTGTTCGATTGCCACGCGGTCGCGCTTGCCGCTGGTCAGGAAATCCGCACGCGGCTTGTTGCTCAGGCTCCAGATTCCGCTCTGCCAGGTGGCGCCACCGCCCAGCCAGAAGCGGCCTTCAGCACCGCCCGGTCGCCAGCTGGCGTTGAGGCGGAACAGATCGACCGGGACGACGGTGTTCTGGCGCACGCCCTGCGCATTGCGGCTGACGGTGTGGGTGAAGCCGGCCGCCAGGTTCCAGTTCTCACCAAGGCTGCCTTGTGCTTCGATCTCCCAGCCCTTGACCTTGTTGCCCTTGCCGGTGGAGCGGTAGGCACTGACCCCACCCGGCAGCGAGTTTTCCGGCACCGAGTCGTCGAGCTCGGCAACGTTGTCCTTCTGGCCCTTGAACACGGCCGCGGAAGCATTCAGCAGACCGTCGAAGAACTCGGCCTTGACGCCGGCCTCCCACATGTCACCGACCACCGGTTCGAGGTAGTTGTTGTCCCGGTCACGGTAGTTCTGCGGCTGGAAGATGTCGGTGTAGCTGACGTAGCCGCTGAAGTAGCGGTTGAAGTCGTAGATGAAGCCGGCATACGGAGTGAGCGAGTCGTCCGGCTTGTAGCCGCCGCGACGCGTATCGGTCAGGCGACCGGCGGCGTCATGGGTGTAGTTCCAGGTGCGCGTTTCCCAGCTGCCGTAGCGCGCGCCGAGCACCGCGGTCAACGGATCGGCCAGCTGCAGGCGCGTCGCCAGATAGGCCGCGCGCTGGCGCAGTTCGTCTTCAGAAGCCAGATAGCCCAGGCGGGTGACCTGCAGCGGCGCGACGTCGCCGTTCCAGCGATGCCAATCCGGTACACGGGTGTAGCTGTCCGGGTAGGCAGCAGTGTCGGTGGCAGGCACTTCACCCTTGCGCACGGATTGGCCGAAACCGAGCACCAGCTCGTGTTCCCGGCCGAACAGCCGGAACGGACCGCCAACGTTGAAGTCGAACACCTGCATGTCGCCGTTCTCGCCGAAGCTGCCGACGAAGGCGCTGATGCCGCTGCCATCGGCATTCGGGTAGCCGGAGGCCCCGTACCACACCGCACCGTCGGTTTCGCGCTTGGAGCGGGTATAGGCGGCCTTGGCGGTCCAGCCGTTGCCCAACTGCTGCTCAAGGCGTGCGAATGCGCTCTTTTCGATGATCGGCCAACTGCTCCAGCGGGCGGACAGGTTGGTCGAGCGCGGCAGGTTGGCGGGCTGGCCATCGGACCCCCAGTACGGCACCACGCCCCAGGTCACGCCTGTGGTGCGCGGCGACTGGTATTCGTAGCCGGCCTCGAGCAGGGTCGTGTCGGTGATGTCGGCCTGGACGATGCCGTAGAACACGTCCTTGTCCAGTTTGTAGACATCGCGGAACGAGTCACTCTGTTGTTTGGCCGCCACCACGCGCGCGCGGATGCGGCCGTCGAGCGCAACCGGGCCACCGAGGTCGGCCTCCAGGCGCTGGTTGCCCCAACGCCCGAGGGTCAGGTTGGCGCTCATCTGGAAGCTGTCGGTAGGACGCTTGCGCACGAAGTTGATGGTGCCCGAGGGATCGCCGGCACCGGTGGTCAGGCCGGTTGCGCCGCGCACCACTTCGATGCGGTCATAGATCACGCTGTCGGTGTTGGTCTTGATGTACCCACCGAAGGTGTTGAGCATCCCATCGACCTGGAAATTGGTGATGTTGTAGCCGCGCGAGACGTAGTTGATGCGCTCACTGTCGGTAACCGATACCGCCACGCCGGTGACCTGACCCATCACATCGGACAGCGAGAACAAGCCCATGTCATCCAGGCGCTGGCGGGTGACCACGGTCATCGACTGCGGCGTCTGGCGCAGCGACAGGCCGAGCTTGGTGGCCGTGCTGGCACGCTTGACCGTATAGCTGTCGACGATATCGCCGTCAGCGGTGACCTGGACCGTATCCAGCGTGCGCGCGGAAGGATCGGCAGTGCCGTCGGCGTGGGCCAGCGGGGCGATCATCAGTGCGGTCACGGCCAGGGCCAGCAGAGTGGGATGAGGGTGGTTCAGCGGCATTGCCATCGGTGCGATTCCATGCAGAACGAAACAGGCGATGGAATGCGCAGACGCAGCAGCCATGCGCTTCGCGCACGTCGCCCAGCGAGTCCCATCGACGGTGCGCCACCCGCTTGGTGCGGGCGACCCGTTAGTCGGGGGATGTACACGGGCGAAGGGGCGGGTAGGTGCGTGCTTCCGTGCCCCGCTTGGCTAAGCGTACAACCGATCGGCAAATGATAGGCATTCGCATTTCGTTAATCAAGCGTGACGAATTCCGTCTCCACGCAGGGCGTGGATCGACTGCCGGATGGGGTCCTAGAACCTGAACACCACCGTCGCGGCGTGCAGCAGCAGGCCGATCAGGCCGCCCACCAGGGTGCCGTTGAAGCGGATGAACTGCAGGTCGCGGCCCACGCTCAGTTCCAGCTGTTCGACCAGATGCCGTTCGTCCCAGCTCTTCACGGTCTGCGCGATGTGCGCGGTCACGCCTTCGCGCAGGCGGCCGGTGAGGCGCTGGGCGCCCTCCAGCAGATGCTGGTTCAGCGCGTCGCGCAGGGCCGGGTCGGCCTGCAGGCTGCTGCCCAGTGACGCGAGGCTGCGATGCAGGTGGCCGACCAGCGCAGAATCCTCACGCTGCAGGTCGGCACGCAGGCTGGCATGGATGCGCGCCCACAGCCCCTGCACGTACTCCTGCAGGGCAGGGTGGTCGATCATTTCCTGTTTGAGCTGTTCGATGCGCTCGGCCAGGGCCGGGTCCTCGCGCAGGCGCTGCACGTAGTTCTGCAGCCAGCTCTCGTAGTCCTGGCGCAGCGGATGCTGCGGCTCGGCCAGCACCTGCTGCAGTTCTTCCAGCACCGCCCGCGCCAGTCGCTCGGCCAGGCTATCGCCGATCTCGTCGATCGGCTTGACCCAGTTCACCGTGCTCGACAGCGTCGGCCACTCGCGCTGGATGTAACGCACGATCAGCTGCGAGGCGCGCTCCTTCACTTCCGGCTGCTCCAGCCAGCGCCCCAAGCGCTGCAGGCCCTCGTCCAGCACGCGCTGGTGGCGCCCATCGGCGGTCAGCAGGGCCAGCAGCTCACCGGCGGTGGCGGCGGCATTCCACTGCCGCAGTTGCTGCACCACGAAGGCGTGCAGCTGCCGGCGCACCGCGGTTTCGTCGAAGAAGTCCAGTGCCTGCAAGGCCCAGCCGCGGGCCATGTCGGCCAGCATCCGTGAGCGCGCCGGATCGGCCAGCCAACTGCCGAGGCGGCTGGCCGGATCGAACACCTGCAGCTTGGCCAGCAGCACACCCGGCTCCAGGAACTGGTCGCGCACGAACAGCGCCAGGCTGTCGCCGATGCGTTCCTTGCTGCGTGGGATGATTGCCGTATGCGGGATCGGCAGGCCCATCGGCCGCCGGAACAGCGCGACGACCGCGAACCAGTCGGCCAGTGCGCCGACGGCCGCTGCTTCGCAGAAGGCCGAGACCCAGGCCCAGATGCCGCGCTCGCCCTGCCAGTGGCTGACCGCGAAACCGGCGAGCATCAACAGCAGCAGGCCCAGCGCGAGGGCTTTCAGGCGCCGCAGCTGTGCGCGGCGCGGATCGTTGGCAGACGTCATGCCGGAAGTCTAACCGGCAGGGCATGAGCATCTGGTAGTGCCGGCCGCTGGCCGGCATCCGCAACGCACCCGGAACGTCCATGGGGTTGCCGGCCAGCGGCCGGCACTACCCGTTGGTTCAGAGCGCTTCGAGCTGCTTGCGCAACGCAGCCAGCTGCGCGCGCAGGGTGTCGTTCTCGCGGGTCAGCGCGACCACGCGGCGGCGCAGCGCCGGGGCATCCTCGCCCAGCTGCTCCAGTGCCGACAGCACCTCGGCGTCGCGGCTGGCGATCTGCTCTTCGTCCGCTTCCTCGAAGTCCATCTCGGCTGCTTCCGGCTTCGGTGCACGCGGCTTGCGCTTGGACTCGCGCACGCGCTTGGCGGCCTGCTTCAGCTTATCCTTGCCACCGGCGGCAGCGGCGCGCTGCTCGTCTTCCGGCAGGTCGGCCACGGCAGCAGCAGCGCTGATCGAGATCACGCCGGCCTTCACCGCTTCCACCACCTCGGCCGCGGCCTGGGCGTGGATGCGTTCGATCATGCCGACCTGGCTGGTGCTCAGCTTGGCCTCGCGGGCCAGCTCGGCGCGGCTGATCTTCGGTGCCGGTTCCCACGGCGGGCTGTCCTCACCCGCGTCCTCGATGGCTTCGGCGGTGCCGTCGCTCTCGCGCTGCAGCTGCGCCTGCTCGATCTGCTTGCGGGCGGCCAGGATGTCGCGCTTGCGCAGCGCCAGCACGCCGCGCTGGAAGTCGGACACGCTGCGGCGGCCCAGGTGCTGCTCGATCATCCACAGGTGCACGTCTTCCATGCTCTGGAAGCGGGTGTTCTGCACGGTATTGAAGGGCAGGCCATGCTTCTGGCAGATGCCGAAACGGTTGTGGCCATCGACCAGCACATCACCCCACAGCACCAGCGCATCGCGGCAGCCTTCGGCCAGGATGCTGCGCTCCAGCGCGTCATGTTCGTCCGCGGTCAGCGGGTCGATGTAGGCCTTGAGTTCTTCTTTGACGACGATATCCATGGGCACGGCAGCGAGCAGGAGCGGAACCGCCCATTGTACCCGCTCGCCACCGCCGGCCCGGGCTCAGGCGGTGGCCCGGATCATCTCGCCCAGGGTGCCGGTGATCTGGTCGATCTGTGCCTTGTCCACGATCAGAGGTGGCGACAGCGCGATGATGTCGCCGGTACAGCGCACCAGCAGCCGGCCGTCCTGGAAGCAGCGCCGGAACACCTCGTAGCCACGGCTGCCGGGGGCATCGCGGCGCGGCGCCAGCTCGACCGCGCCGACCAGCCCGAAGTTGCGGATGTCGATCACGTTGGGCAGGCCCTGCAGCGCGTGCAGCCGTTCCTGCCAATATTCGCCCAGTTCGATGGCACGCTCGAACAGGCGCTCCTCGGCATAGACCTCCAGCGTGGCCAGCGCTGCGGCGCAGGCCAGCGGATGGCCGGAATGGGTATAGCCATGGAACAGCTCGATGGCCTGCGGCGGTGCCTGCATCAGGGTTGCATGCACGGCGTCGCTGGCCAGCACGCCACCCAGCGGTACCGCGCCGTTGCTGACCGCCTTGGCGAAGGTCAGCAGGTCCGGGGTGACCCCGAAGCGCTGCGCGGCGAAGGGCATGCCGACCCGGCCGAAACCGGTGATGACCTCGTCGAACACCAGCAGGATGCCGTGGTGGTCGCACAGCTCGCGCAGGCGCTGGAGGTAGCCGGGCGCGGGCAGGATCACCCCGGCCGAACCGGCAATGGGCTCGACGAACACCGCCGCGATGGTCGAGGCATCGTGCAGCGCGATCAGCCGTTCCAGGTCGTCGGCCAGCTCCGCGCCCTGGCGTGGCAGGCCCTTGCTGAACGCATTGCGCGGCAGGTCCAGGGTATGCCGCAGGTAGTCCACGCCGCCCAGCTGCAGGCCGAACGCCCTGCGGTTGTTGGGCAGCCCACCCAGCGCCATGCCGCCGAAACCGACCCCGTGGTAAGCCTTCTCGCGGCTGATGAAGCGGGTGCGCTGGCCCTCGCCACGTTGGCGGTGATAGGCCAGCGCGATCTTCATCGCGGTATCCACCGCCTCGGAGCCGGAGCTGGTGAAGAACACATGGTTGAGCGGGGCAGGCGCCAGTGCGGCCAGCCGCTGCGCCAGCGCGAAGGCCGGCGGCGAGCCCATCTGGAAGGCCGGCGAGTAGTCGAGGGTACGTGCCTGCTCGACGATGGCGTCGACGATGCGTGGGCGGGCGTGGCCGGCGTTGCAGCACCACAGGCCGGCAGTGCCGTCGAGGATCTGGCGGCCGTCGACGTCCTCGTAGTGCATGCCTTCGGCGCGTACCAGCAGGCGCGGCGCGGCCTTGTACTGGCGGTTGGCGGTGAACGGCATCCAGTACGCGTCCAGTGACTCGGGACGCTGGGTGGCCAGGTCGTGCAGGTCGCTTTCGGGACGCTTCATGCCAGCTCCATCGGGTCCGATGCGACGAATGTAGCGCAGCCGCGTCACGGTGGAGTCGCGGCGGTCCCGGTATAACCAAAGCTCGTTGACCGCTGGAGCTTCCCATGGCCGATTTCCCCGACCGCAGCCACTGGCAGGCGCTGTCCCTTCAGCTCTCGATGCCGGGCCAGGCCTTCATCGATGGCCGTTATGTCGATGCCGCCAGCGGCGCCCGCTTCGACTGCATCAGCCCGATCGATGGTCGCGTGCTGGGCGCGGTTGCCGACTGCGACGCGCAGGATGTCGAACGCGCGGTACTGGCCGCGCGGCGCAGCTTCGAGGCGGGCCACTGGTCGCAGGCGAGCCCGGCGCATCGCAAGCGCGTGTTGCTGGCGCTGGCCGCGCTGGTGGAGAAGCACGCCGATGAGCTGGCGCTGCTGGAAACCCTGGACATGGGCAAGCCGGTGCGTGACGCACGCCGTATCGACCTGCCCGGCGTGGTGCGGTGCCTGACCTGGACCGCCGAAGCGGTGGACAAGCTGTATGGCGAGATCGCGCCGACTGGCCCGCACGAACTCGGACTGGTCACCCGCGAAGCCGCGGGCGTGGTGGCGGCCATCGTGCCGTGGAATTTCCCGTTGCTGATGGCCTGTTGGAAGATCGCGCCGGCGCTGGCGATGGGCAACTCGGTGGTGCTCAAGCCTTCGGAGCGGTCGCCGCTGAGTGCGCTGCGGCTGGCGGCGCTGGCCGCCGAGGCGGGCCTGCCGGAGGGCGTGCTGAACGTGCTGCCGGGCCATGGCGCGCGCGTTGGCGAACCGCTGGCCCTGCACATGGACGTGGATGTGTTGGCGTTCACCGGTTCCACTGCCACCGGCGCGAAGTTGCTTGAGTATTCCGGGCGATCCAACCTCAAGCGGGTCTGGCTGGAATGCGGCGGCAAGAGCCCGCACGTGGTGTTCGCCGACGCTCCCGATCTGGACGCGGCGGCCAAGGCCGTGGCGCAGGGCATCTTCTTCAACCAGGGCGAAGTCTGTACCGCCGGGTCGCGCTTGCTGGTGCAGCGCTCGATCCGTGAGGATTTCGTGCACCAGGTGGTTGCTTATGGCCAGCACATGCAGCCGCAGCATCCGCTGGACGCCGACGCGCCGATGGGCGCGCTGGTGGACGCCGCGCATCTGGACAAGGTGATGCGGGATATCGCACGCGCCGAAGCTGAAGGTGCCCGCCTGCTGCTGGGGGGGCATCGTGCCGAGGTGGAGGCGGGTGGCAGCTATGTGCAGCCCACGGTGTTCGACCAGGTGCGCCCGGAGCAGGCCTTGGCACGCGAGGAAGTGTTCGGGCCGGTGCTGGCGGTGCTTGGCTTTGACGACGAGGCCGAAGCGGTGCGCCTGGCCAACGACAGCCGCTACGGACTGGCCGCCGGTCTCTGGACACGCGATCTGGGCCGCGCGCATCGGGTTGCGCGCCAGCTGCGCGCCGGCAGCGTATGGGTGAACGGCTGGGATGGCGGCGACATGACCGCACCGTTTGGTGGTTACAAGCAGTCCGGCAACGGCCGGGACAAATCGCTGCACGCCTTCGATAAGTACAGCGAGATCAAGGCCACCTGGATCCAGTTGTAACGACGTGGCTGCTTGACCGCTGTTCGCTCTTTGTAGAGTCGAGCCTTGCTCGACTACTTTTCGTTCTTCGGTAGAGCCGAGCCATGCTCGGCTGCTTCTCGCGAAGAGCAGTCGAGCATGGCTCGACTCTACAGAAGGCAGACAGCTGTCGAGCTACCGGCAGCGGGTACTCACCTGCAGCACTGCCGCACGCAGCATGTCGCGGTCGGCTTCTTCGACGGCGTTCTGGAAATACTCCATGTCCTGCTTGCCCAGCTCGCAGGGGTCGACAATGTACCCCGGTGGCCACAAACCCAGCAGTTGCGCTACGCCATGCACGATCTGCTCCGGCGTCATCTGCCGGCGGATCCGGAAGTAATTGCGGCGCGGCGCGAATGCCGGGTGTATCTCGCGGCGACCAATAAGGCGCGGAGCGACACCCGCAGCGCTGATGCCGTCGCCACCGTCGATGCTGCCCGCCGGGAGGCCCAGGATCAGCGGCGCCGCAACGGCCGTTTCCTCTGCGGCTGGTAGGGTGGAATCTGTCTGGGCAGCCGGGGCAGGACGTGGCATCGCCGAAGCGGCCGGACGCGTCACCTGTGCGGAGCGCAGGGTAGGCTGTTGAGGCGCCAGCGTCGGCGGTTCCGGCGGCAGCCAGCGCAGCGAGATCCTTGCGTCGTCGTTACTGCGCAGCATGATCCTGCCGCTGCCCAGCAGCCACACTGCCATCAACCCATGCACCAGCAGCACCACCAGCCATGCCGCCATGCGCGGCAGCTTCGGCGAATCGGACCACGACAGCGCGACTGCAGTCATCGGCAAAGCATCCATGCAGGGACCGGTGGCGCAGCCTAGCGGGTGGCCCGAAAAATTCCGTTGGCATCGGTGTCGGCTGAAACCATCGCCCCGTGCGGCCACCGGCCCGTGGCAGAATCGGGCGATCCGCCGTTACCCGTGTTGCCGATGTCGACGATCACCGCTGCCGCGCCGTCCGTGAATTCCCCCAGTCGAGTCCTGCTGGCCAGCCTGATCGGCACCACCATCGAGTTCTTCGATTTCTACATCTACGCCACGGCCGCGGTGCTGGTGTTCCCGCACCTGTTCTTCCCGGACAGCAGCGAACAGGCGGCGCTGCTGCAGTCACTGGCAACGTTCGCGGTCGCGTTCATCGCGCGTCCGGTGGGCTCGGCAGTGTTCGGCCACTTCGGTGACCGTATCGGCCGCAAGGCCACGCTGGTGGCCGCGCTGCTGACCATGGGCCTGTCCACGGTGCTGATCGGTTTGCTGCCGACCCACGCGCAGATTGGCCTGTGGGCCCCCGCGCTGTTGGCGCTGTGCCGCTTCGGCCAGGGCCTGGGGTTGGGCGGCGAGTGGGGTGGGGCAGTGCTGCTGGCCACCGAGAACGCACCGCCGGGCAAGCGCGCCTGGTACGGCATGTTCCCGCAGCTGGGTGCGCCGCTCGGCTTCCTGCTGTCGGCCGGCATTTTCCTGGTGCTCGGCCGCTGCCTGAGCCAGGACGACTTCCTGCAGTGGGGCTGGCGTATCCCGTTTGTGGCCAGCGCACTGCTGGTCGGCCTCGGCCTGTGGGTGCGCCTGAACATCCACGAGACGCCCGATTTCAAGAAGGCGCTGGAGCGCAAGGCGCCGGTGCGGCTGCCGATGTGGACGGTGCTGCGTGACCATCCGGTACCGATGCTGCTGGGCACGCTGGGCGCGTTCGCCACCTTCGTGCTGTTCTACCTGATGACGGTGTTCAGTCTCGGCCATGGCACCGCGGTGCTGGGCTACAGCCGCGAGCAGTTCCTGCTGATGCAGATGGCCGGCATGCTGTTCTTCGCGCTGGGTATCCCGCTGTCGGCGCGCTATGGCGACCGTTGGGGCACGCGACGCACGATGATCGTCGCCAGCATACTGATCGTCGGTTTCGGTGTGCTGTTCGCGCCGCTGTTCCAGCCGCACAGCCCGTGGCTGGTCACTGGCTTCCTGTGCCTGGGCCTGTTCCTGATGGGCCTGACCTACGGCCCCTGCGGCACCTTCCTGGCCGAGATCTACCCGGTGGAGGTGCGCTATACCGGCGCGTCGCTGTCATTCAACCTGGCCGGCATCCTTGGCGCGGCACCGGCGCCGTACCTGGCCACCTGGCTGGCCGAACGCTTCGGCCTGGTCGCGGTGGGTTACTACCTGTGCCTGACTGCGGTGGCGACCCTGTGCGCGCTGGTGGCACTGCACCGGCGCGCCCTGAGGCTCAACCAAAGAAGCGCTTGAGCGTACGCCCCAGCCAACCGCCCCCTTGGTGCTCGCGGGCGAACTGGTTCAGGTGCGCCTTGACCTGTTCGGCATAGGCCTGGTCATCACCGCGTATGTGATTGAACAGCCAGCGTGAGAGCATGGTGCGCAGTTCGTCGCTGATGTCCTCGCCGGCCTGGAAGCGCATGCGGTATTCCGATACCCGCTTGATGAAGACCTCATGCACGCGCTTGTGCGCGGCACAGAACGGGTAGCCCGCTTCTTCCATCAACTCTTCTTCGAACGCGAAGTGCGACATGGTGTAGTCCACCACCTCGTCGATCACTTCACCCACCGCCGCACGCTGCATGCTGGCCTGGGCCACGTGCAGGTGGTTGAGCATTTCGATGATGCGGCGGTGTTGTTGGTCGATCACATCGATGCCGATGTTCAGATCGTCCTGCCAGACCAGTAGTGCCATCCCCGGCTCCCCTTCATGCGTATGTCGGGGCCGACTGTAGAGCCGCCGCGCGGGTGCGGCGTTGATCTGGATCAAAGCGGGCCGGTCAGGGCAGGGCCGGCTCGCGCGGGCGCAGCGGGCTGGCCACCGTGGTGCAGCTGACCCGGTTGCGGCCACCGGCCTTGGCCAGGTACAGCTGGCGGTCGGCCTCGGAGATCAGCCGGTGCAGCGCATCACGCTGCGGGCGCAGGCAGCACAGGCCGATGCTGACCGTCATGCGAAGCGTCGCGGTGCCAATGTCCACTTCCAGTGCGGCGATGCGCTGTCGCAGTTCCTCGAAGTACTGCAGTGCCTCGTCCTGTTCCATGTCCGGCACCAGCAGGCAGAACTCCTCGCCACCGAAGCGTGCGATCAGGTCCTGGCTGCGTGCATGCGCGGCCACCGCACCGGCCACCGCACGCAGCGCATCGTCGCCGGCCTCGTGGCCGTGGGTGTCGTTGATGTGCTTGAAGTGGTCGATGTCGATCATCGCCACCGCCACGCACTGGCCATGCAGCTGCAGCTGTGGCAGCTGGCGCTGGCTCTGTTCCAGGAAGCAGCGGCGGTTGGGCAGACCGGTAAGGAAGTCTCGGGTGGCCAGATCCTGCAGGGTGCCGATCAATTCCAGCTGGTCCACGTTCTGCGAGACCCGGCAGAAGAATTCCTCGCGCGAGAATGGCTTGCGCAGGAAGTCGTTGGCACCGTTCTTCAGGAAGCGCGGGATCAGCGAGGCGTCGGTGTTGCCGGAGATACCGATCACCGCCACCTTGTCGCGCGAGCGCAGGGTGCGCAGGCGGCGGGTGAATTCCACGCCCTGCATGCCGGGCATTTCCTGGTCGACCACCGCCAGGCGGATCGCCGGATGCGCCTCGATCGCGGCCAGGCCCTCGTTGCCATCGGCCGCTTCGTGCACCTCATGGCCGTACATGCGCAGCAGGGCGGCGGCATAGCCGCGCGCGGACGGCGAATCGTCCACCACCAGCGCCGCGATGCGGCGGTTGCGTTCCAGCCGCTGCACCAGCCACACCAGGTAGTCGATGCTGCCGGGGGTGTTCTTCAGTACGTAGTCGATGATCTGCTGCTGCAGCACGCGCTTGCGCAGGTCCTCGTCGTACACGCCGCTGACCACCACGGTCGGCAGGTCGCGCTTGAGGAAGAACTCGACCACCGCATCGCGGTCGCCGTCGGCCAGCACCAACCCGGTCAGCACCAGGAACCAGCCGCCACCCTCGCTCAGCAGGCGATCGGCCTCGGCCAGGGTGGAGGCGATCACCACCGGCAGTTCCAGGCGCTGCTCGATGGCCTCGCGCAGCATGCCGGTGAACGCACGGGAGTTTTCGACCAGCAGGATCCGCTGTGGCAACGGATCGGCCAGGTCGCCATCGACGGCGGCCTGCGGCAGGACGGGCATGATGCGGTGGCTCACGAAGGAGGGCTCGGCACGGATAGCGGCGGTTTCGGGTGTAACTTTAGGACGAAAACGTCCGTGCTCGTCGTTTAGCCTATTGCTCAGATGGGAAGCGGTTAGTATCAGCTGGAGGTTCTCGACTTCAACTTCGACCTGGAGGTCACTGTGCGATTTTCATGTTTTGGTGCGGCCACTGGATTTCTGATGCTTGCCGCTGCCCCGGCAATCGCGGGCGGTCCCTCGGATTTTCATGGGAAGCCATTGGCTACGGCTGGGTTGGGGCAGGCCAGTCCGGCTGCAGTCAATCTCAGCCAGGATCCCAGCTGGCAGCTGTATGGATTCCAGCGTGACGGCATCACCTATTTGCAGGTGAACGACCTCCTCGGAAACGTGCAGTTGATCATCGGCAACGCAGGTGGGGCCTACTGGGTGCTGCCGGCAGGCAACAATGTGGCTAGGGTTTCGCTGCCCCAGCAGAAGATCCAGATACCGGCAGGCGCCAGCCGCTCGCAGATCTACAGCGGCAGCGATTTTTCGCTGGTGCGTTATCGTAGTGGCGGCGAAGTCATCTGGTCGGTTGAAACACCGTAAAGGCGCAGAAGTGCGCAGCGGCGTCGGGATCTTCTGCGCCGCTGCGCTTGCCGCGATGAACGCGGGCAGAGGGCGATTATGGTAAGGCCGGCCTTTTGGCGGACACCGGCCATCAGATCTGGGTCTGCGAGTTTCCTTGTCCGGAGGTCGTCACGTGATCCATAGCGTTGAACGACGCAATGCCGATGGCGGCGGAGTCCCCCGTTTCCACCATCGCCATTCGTATCCGATTCCGATGGCACTGCACTGTTCCGCCATAGGCGATCGTTCGGCCAGCCAAGCGCTCGACAGTGGCGGTGACAGTGGACGGCGACAGGCTGCGGTATGAATCCAGCAGTGCGACCGTCATCAGGATGCCGCGGCGTCCTCCTCTCCTGCCGCAACGCACGCGGATGCTGATCTGGCCGGATTCACTGTTGATCAACAGCGAAACGGCATCGGTGAGGGCGCGATAGGCGGCCAGCTGCAGGCCGACACTGAGCTGACAGGGATCGCCGAGCAATCGAGGGCGCATCACGCGATGGCTCAGGTCCCAGGTTTCGCGTACGCCGCCGGCCTGTAGGGCGACGTAGAGCCCAAGATGTTCCAATGCTGCGGGGTAGACCATGCTGGTTTGTTCGCGGAATTGTCGCGAATGGACCGAAGCCATATGCAGGAGACTGTTCGCTATCGTGGGATGGCCATGCGCATTGAGCCAATTCACTACCTCGCCGAGCGAGGTGTCGATGCCGTCCCCCAGCTTCCTCAGGTGCCGCGCGCGCTCACGGAGATCAAGCTCGCTTGCGACCAGTGAATTCCGCGCGTGCTTGAGCGCATCTCTTTCACCCACTTCGCCCAATCGCGAACGGTGGTAATAGTGGGTGATGCGCGACCCTAACACCAGCAGTGCAGCGCCGGTGACCGCCATGATCTGCTGGGTCGCGAACGCAGCTGGATCGAATGCACCCGTATAGGGGCTTGGGGTGGTCAGGCCAATGATCAGGTTGAGCGACGGTACTCCGATCGCCGCACCTCGCCAGCCATACAGACAGGTGAGCACGACGACCGGCAGAGCCATCAGCAGCTGCATCGATGTCTTGGCGTTGGCTTCATCCAGGGGGAGCTGTGCGGCATACAGGCCAATCATCGCCATCAGCGTCAGGGCAGCGAGTGCAGGCGGGGCGAAACCTGATGTCCAACGGGCGTTGCCGGTCCGGCGTGTCCACAGCAACGCAAGCGGTGCAAGGGTTAGTATGCCGATGAAGTCGCCAACGACCAAGCGCGCGATGCTGGCAAGCACCGGCATCTCCGGCGGTGTCGGCCACAGAAGGTGCGCCAACATCAGATTGAGCGCTGTGACGACCATGGCCGAAGCCGCCGCGACTGAAATCAGCCACGCATTCTTCGTGGTCACCATCATTTTCCGGTGCAGATGCACGATCAGCATCACTGCAGGCATCAGCAGTGCCGAACCAAGCACTATCCAGGCCAGTCCATACTTCTCGATCATTGGCACGCGCATCTGTGCAAAGTAGGCGTATTCGCCCAGCAGCAGATACGGCCACCATCGAGGGGGAAACAACAGCACCGCAGCCACGCGGACGCCGGCGGGCAGGTAGAACTGGTCGAGCGACAACTGGCGAGACGCCCAGCATGCGATGGCGTACAACAGCGCAAGGACCAGCCCCGCCGGGCGGATACGCAACTTCAACTGCAGGCCTTCATTCCACCAGTTCAATCGCACATCTCCCTCTAGTACGTTCCCTGTCAGTATCCATTCGCCGCGGGACCCGGTTCTGAGGGACGGTATCGGCATGAAATAGATAATGCAATTGCCGATGCGATCTGCCGATCAAATGAGAATTCCGTCACGCCCTCCTGGATGAGTGCTCTTCACATGCCGTGGAGGACCAGGAATTGCCGGTTCTTCGGAATCTCTCCGTGTCAGCTCACTGCTTCACCACAACGCATCCCGCAATTTGTACCAGGACATCGCCGCCACCAGCAGCGGCGTGCGCAGCAGCCGGCCACCGGGGAAGGGCGCATGCCGCAGGCGCTGGAACACGTCCAGACGCTCGCTCTGGCCGGCAATGGCGGCGGCGATCACCTCGCCGGCCAGCCCGGCGGCGGCCACCCCATGGCCGGAGAACCCCTGCGCGAAGTACAGGTTGCCGTCCAGCCGGCCCCAATGCGGGGCGCGGTTGCGGGTAATGTCCACATAACCACCCCAGACCTGGTCCAGTGCCACGTCGGCCAGCTGCGGGAACACCTGGTGCATGCGCCGCTGCATCACCCCGCGCAGGCCGGGTGGGGGCAGGGCCGAGTAGCTGGCGCGGCCGCCGAACAGCAGCCGGTGGTCGTGGCTGAGGCGGAAGTAGTCCAGAGCCCATGCGGTGTCGGCCACGGCCATGTTGTTGCCGATCAGCGCCCGGGCGCGTTCAGCACCCAGCGGTTCGCTGGCGCCGATATAGGTGCCGACCGGCATGATCCGCCGCTCCAGCACGGGCAGCAGGCCCTGCAGCCAGGCGTTGCCGGCCACCACCAGATGCGCAGCGCGCACGCTGCCCTGAGCGGTATGCAGGGAAGGCTGTGGTCCCCGCTGCACGCGGGTCACCGCGGAGTTCTCGTGGATCACCACGCCGGCGGCGCGCGCCGCATCGGCCAACCCGCGTGCATACGCCAGCGGTTGCAGGTGCGCGCTGAGCGGGTCGAACATCGCGGCGCGGTAGCGTGGGCTGTCCAGCTGCGCGCGCAGGGCATCACGGTTCCACCATTGCATCGGGTAGTCGTAGTGGCGCTGCAGGTGCTCGCAGTTGGCCAGTAGTTCACGCTCATGCCGTTCGCGGATGGCGACGCTGGCATGGCCTTCCACCCAATGGCAGTCGATGCCGTGGCGATCGATGCGGGTGCGCATCGCCTGCACCGCGTCACGCGACCAGTCGAACAGGTGGCGCGCATCGTCGCGGCCGAGCTGGCGCTCCAGCTCGCCCACCTCGCAGCCATAGCCCACCAGCGCCTGGCCACCGTTGCGACCGGACGCGCCCCAACCGATCCGCTGCGCGTCCAGCACCACCACGCGCTGGCCACGCGTAGCCAGTTCCAGTGCTGCGGTCAGGCCGGTGTAGCCCGCGCCAAGCACTGCGACATCGGCCTGCACATTCCCCTGCAGCGAGGGAAGTGCGGGCGGCTCGGGCAAGCTGGCGGCGTACCAGCTGGGCGGGAAGGCGGCGCTCATCGCAGGCCTTGCGGGCGCAGTACGGACGGGCGGAGCGGGGGAGGGCGATCAGCGTTCACGCGCTTAGTTTCGCCGATGCGTGACGGCCATGGTGTGACGGCGACGACTTGCCGCGTTCGCCGGGCGACGGGTAACGTGTCGGCACGCCAAGGAGTTTTCCCATGCGCCGCCTGCCCTGGGTGGGCCTGCCCACCGACAGCACCGTGCTCGGCCATCACCGCTTTGCGGTGGCCGGCGAGAAGTACGTGCGCGCGCTGGCCGAGGCGGCCGAGGTGACCCCGGTTGTGTTGCCGAGCCTGCGGCCTCCTTTGCCGGCTGGCGAATGGCTGCAGGGGCTCGATGGCCTGCTGTTGACCGGCGCGGTCAGCAACATCGAACCGCAGCACTATGAGGGCGGCCGCAGCTGGCCAGGCAATCCGCACGACCCGGCGCGCGATGCCAATGCCTTTGCGTTGCTGCACGAGGCGCTGGCGCTGGATCTGCCAGTGCTGGCGATCTGCCGCGGCTTCCAGGAAGTGAATGTCGCGCTCGGTGGCAGCCTGCATCCGCAGGTGCATGCGGTGCCGGGCCTGGCCGACCACCGCGAAGACCCGCAGGCGCCGGTGGAGGTGCAGTACGGGCCGGCCCACACGGTCACCCTGGCCGCTGATGGCTGGTTGGCGCGGTGGAGCGGCAGTGACCGGACGCAGGTCAATTCGGTACACGGGCAGGGTATCGCCCGCCTGGCGCAGGGGCTCCAGGTCGAAGCCGTGGCCGATGATGGCCTGGTCGAGGCGGCACGCAGCCTGCACCATGGTTTCGTGCTCGGCGTACAGTGGCACCCGGAGTGGCGTGTCATGGATTCGCCGTTCTATCACGCTATTTTCCGTGCGTTCGGCCAAGCTTGCCGGCAGCACCAACAGAACCGACTGGATTCCCGATGAGTTCCCGAACGCGCCCGCGCAAGACGGCTACGCCCCCCGCACCGCAGGAAAGCAGTCTGCTGCGTTGGCTGAAGGAGCGGCGCATCACCGAGGTCGAGTGCCTGGTGCCGGACATCACCGGCAACGCGCGCGGCAAGATCATTCCGGCTGACAAGTTCTCGCACGACTACGGCACGCGGCTGCCCGAAGGCATCTTCGCCACCACCGTCACCGGCGAGTTCCCTGACGATTACTACGACCTGACCTCGCCGTCGGACTCGGACATGATGCTGCGCCCCGATCCGGACACGGTGCGCATGGTGCCGTGGGCGGCCGATGCCACCGCGCAGGTCATCCACGATTGCTACACCAAGAGCGGTGAGCCGCACGAGCTGGCACCGCGCAACGTGCTGCGCCGCGTGCTGGCGGCCTACGCCGAGCTGGGCCTGCGCCCGGTGGTGGCGCCGGAGCTGGAGTTCTTCCTGGTGCAGAAGAACACCGACCCGGACTTCCCGCTGCTGCCACCGGCCGGCCGCTCCGGGCGTCCGGAAACCGCGCGGCAGTCGTACTCGATCGATGCGGTCAACGAATTCGACCCGATTCTCGACCTGATGTACGACTACGCTGATGCGATGAAGCTGGACGTGGACACGCTGATCCACGAATCCGGCGCGGCACAGCTGGAGGTCAACTTCACCCATGCCGATGCGATGGACCTGGCCGACCAGGTATTCCTGTTCAAGCGCACCATGCGCGAAGCGGCGATGCGCCACGGGGTGTATGCCACGTTCCTGGCCAAGCCGATGGAAAACGAGCCGGGCAGCGCCATGCACATCCACCAGAGCCTGGTGCGGGTGAGCGATGGCAGCAATGTGTTCGCCGGTGAGACCCATGCCGAGGGCGAGTTCAGCCCGGTGTTCGGCCACTACCTGGGCGGCCTGCAGAAGTACGTGCCGCAGGCGATGGCCTTCTTTGCGCCGAACGTGAATTCCTATCGCCGGCTGGTGTTCGGCGAGGTCTCGCCGAGCAACGTGCACTGGGGCTATGACAACCGCACCTGCGGGCTGCGTGTGCCGCTGGACACGCCGGAGAACATGCGCGTGGAAAGCCGTTTCGCCGGGTCCGATGCCAACCCGTACCTGGCGATGGCGGCGACCCTGGCCTGCGGCCTGCTGGGCATCCGCGAGCGGCTGGCACCGGATGCGCCGGTGACCGGCAGCGCCAAGGAACTGGGCTACAACCTGCCGCGCTCGCTGGGCGAAGCGCTGGACGGGCTGGAGCAGTGCAGCGAGCTGCAGGCCCTGCTGGGCGAGCGCTTCTGCCGTGCCTACATCTCGGTCAAGCGCAAGGAATACGAGACCTTTTTCCGTGTCATCAGTTCGTGGGAGCGCGAGTTCCTGCTGCTGAACGTCTGAGCATCTGGAATAGAAAAATCCGCCGCCGGGGGGTAGGCTGGCACCCGTTGCCGGCCCCGCCGGCCCCCCTTCCCGCATTCTGGAGCACCCGATGAAGCTGCGTATCCTCACGCTCGGCCTGGCCTCCGCCATGCTCGCCGCCTGCAGCGGTGGCAACGGCGGCGCGCAGGACAGCCAGGTCCTGAACGTCTACAACTACAGCGATTACATCGCCGAGGACACCATCCCGACCTTCGAGAAGGAGAGCGGCATCAAGGTGACCTACGATGTGTTCGACAGTGATGAGATGGTCGAGACCAAGCTGCTGGCCGGCAACAGCGGCTACGACGTGGTGGTGCCGACCCTGAACTTCTTCGGTCGCCAGATCCAGGCCGGCGTGTTCCTGCCGCTGGACAAGAGCAAGATCCCGAACCTGGCCAACCTCGATCCGGCGGTGATGAAGCGCATCGCCACCCAGGACCCGGGCAACCAGTACGGCGTGCCGTACATGATCGGCACCACCGGCATCGGCTACAACGTGGAGATGCTGAAGCAGCGCTTCGGCGGCAGCACCGACATCGCCAACAGCTGGGACCTGGTGTTCAAGCCGGAGAACATCAGCAAGATGAAGGACTGCGGCGTGACCATCCTGGACACGCCGGCGGACATGATTCCGATCGCGCTGCATTACCTGGGCCTGGACCCGCACAGCGGCGACCCGGCCGAGCTGCAGAAGGCGGCCGACCTGCTGAAGTCGATCCGCCCTTACGTGCAGAATTTCCACTCCTCGCAGTACGTGGGTTCGCTGGCCAATGGCGGCACCTGCCTGGTGGTGGGCTGGTCGGGTGACATCATCCAGGCCCGCGACCGCGCCGAGGAAGCCAGCAATGGCGTGCACGTGGCCTACTCGATCCCGAAGGAAGGCGCCCCGCAGTGGTTCGACATGCTGGCGATCCCGAAGGACGCCAAGCATCCGGAAGCCGCGTACGCCTTCATCAATTACCTGCTGCAGCCGAAGGTTGCCGCGGCCAACACCAACTTCATCCACTACGCCAACCCGGTGCCGACCGCGACCCCGCTGGTGGATGAGGCGATCCGTACCGACCCGACCATCTACCCGCCGGCCGACGTGGCCGACAAGATGTTCACCTATTCGATCAATACGCCGGAAACCGACAAGCTCTACACCCGGCTGTGGACCGAGGTGAAGACCGGCCGTTAAGCCGGTCTGGCGCCGCCGGGCCATGCCCGGCGGATTGCTTCATCCTTGGCCGGGCGCGGTACTGCCGCCCTGGTCAAGGTGCCGCAGGATCGCCGGCAACAGGTCACGTGCATCGCGACCGCCGTTGCACAGGAACGACGAACTCATCCGCTGCAGGTTGTGCATGCCGATGAAGAACAGCCCCGGATGCGGTGAAACGCCGAACTCGCCGAGCGGATAGCCATGTGCGTCCAGCACGCCCTGCACGTCGAGCCACGGCCATTCGGCGACGAAGCCGGTGGCCAGCACCACCGAACGGATGCCTTCCGTCCGCAGATCCAGTTCACGCGGGGCGGCGTCCGGCTCCCAATGCAGATAGACCTCGTCGGGAATGTAGCGGGCATCGTCGGTGCGCGGTTCGGGCCGCGTGGCGTAGTACGCGCTGGCCAGCGAATCGAGATAGGCATATTCGGTCCGTGTCGCCTCGATCGCGGTGCGCAGCTGCGGGCGCACATCGGCGAAGCGGGCGACGTTTCCATCGAAGCCCTGCAACCGACCCAGCAGCCTGATGCCTGCGCGGTGCATCGCCAGCAGGCTGATCGAGCTGCCCAGGCCGGCACGCCCCTTGCCGGAAATCAGCGGGAATTCGGCGGTACGGGCCTTGCGCAGCGCATCCGGTTCTCCGGCCAGGACGGCGGCCGCTTCACTCACATGCTGGTGGATACGCCCGGCCATGTCCCACCAGGTCATCGAGTCCTTGCCGCGCAGCCGGCGGGTATGCGAATGCCGCTGGGCCAGTGACCAGTGCACGCTGCGACCGCTGTCGCGCAGGTCCTGGGCGATCTGCGCGCCGGACTGGCCGCCACCGATGACCAGCACGCCGCCGTCGGGCAGCTGGCGGGGGCTGCGGTAGTCGCCGGAGTGCAGCACCGTCAGACCCCGCGCGGGCGCGAACGGGACCCGGGGCATCCGCGCGCGCCGGTACTCGCCGGTGGCGACCACAACCGCCCCAGCGCGGATCAATCCGTGGCTGGTTTCGATGGCATAGCCGCCCGATTCGGGCGTGACCCGCTGAACCGCACAACCTTCGCTGATCGGCAACGAACGTTCGTCGGCATAGTCGCGCAGCCGCCGGATCACCTCCGGGGCCCCCATGAAACCTTCCGGGTCGTCACCCGCATAGGCATGGCCGTGCAGGGCCATCGTCGCGTTGGCGGTGTTGGTCTGGAACGAATCCCAGCGCCGCTGCCAGCTGGCGCCCACGGTTTCGGCCTCCAGCACGCGATGCTCGACGCCGGCTTCCTGCAGGAGCGCGCTGAGGGACAGCCCGGCCTGGCCGGCGCCGATGATGACCAGCGGCAGCGTTGCAGGCAGGGAGCCCGGCATGCGGGGCGGGAAAGGGGAGGGGCGGTCCGGGGAAGTCACCAGGATGGGTCCATGCAGGGGCTTGATCCGGGCCATTGCGCGGGGAATGCCCCGGGCCTTCAACAGATCCGGTTCTGAAAAACGTTGCAGATCGAGGCGTCGCCTGTGGTGTCTGGCCGGGACGACCGCAGGGGCGTCCAGGGGAGCCCGGGCCTTTGCGCGGACAGGCCACCATGGCGGGGGAAAACCGACACTCCCAGGGCCCCCGGGGCTGGCCAGCGGCCGCTTCCGCCTGCCGCCGTCATATCCCCTGGGCCCCCCGGCCGTTAGAATGGCGGCCGCTGTCCACCGCCCGCTCCCGGAGCCCCCATGCCCGTTGAAGCCCAGCCGGTAGCCACCGTCGTCGACACGACCGGTGCGCCCGGCTATCTCTCCATTCGTGACCTGCGCAAGGAATTCGACGGTTTCGTCGCCGTCGACGACGTCAACCTGGACGTGCGCAAGGGCGAGATCTTTGCCCTGCTCGGTGGCTCCGGCAGTGGCAAATCGACCCTGCTGCGCTGCCTCGGCGGCTTTGAGACGCCTACCAAGGGCAGCATCACCCTCGATGGCCAGCGCCTGGACGCGCTGCCGCCGTACCAGCGGCCGGTCAACATGATGTTCCAGTCCTACGCCCTGTTCCCGCACATGACGGTCGAGCAGAACATCGCCTTCGGCCTGAAGCAGGATGGCCTGGGTAAGGACGCGATCAACAAGCGCGTCGGCGAGATGCTGGACCTGGTGCAGATGGGGCACCTGGGCAAGCGCAAGCCGCATCAGCTGTCCGGCGGCCAGCAGCAGCGCGTGGCGCTGGCGCGGTCGCTGGCCAAAGGGCCGAAGCTGCTGTTGCTGGACGAGCCGATGGGCGCGCTGGACAAGAAACTGCGCTCGCAGATGCAGCTGGAACTGGTCAGCATCATCGAATCGTCGGGTGTGACCTGCGTGATGGTCACCCACGATCAGGAAGAAGCGATGACCATGGCCACCCGCATCGCGGTGATGGATGCCGGCTGGATCCAGCAGGTCGGCAAGCCGGACGAGGTCTACGAGCAGCCGGCCAACCGCTTCGTCGCCGAGTTCATCGGTTCGGTCAACCTGTTCGACGGGGTGATCGACGAGGACCTTCCCGAGTACGTGACCGTGCGCTCGCCGCTGTTCCCGGCGCCGATCTACATCGCCCATGGCATCACCGGCTATGAAGGGCAGCCGGTCGCGTTCGCGCTTCGCCCGGAAAAGGTGATGATCGGCAAGGACGAGCCGGAAGGGCACACCAACAAGGCACAGGGCGTGATCGAGGACATTGCCTATTTCGGCAGCCACTCGGTGTACCACGTGCGCCTGCCCAGCGGTGCCAAGGTGCTGGCCAACTTCGCCAACTCGCAGCGCTGGGCCAGTGATGGCCTCACCTGGGGCGACGAGGTGTGGGTGCACTGGCGCGACAACGACGGCGTGGTGCTGACCTCATGAGCGTCGCCGGCCTGAAGCGCTGGTTGCCGGGGCTGCGTGCCACGGTGATCGGCATTCCGTATCTGTGGCTGCTGCTGTTCTTCGCAGTGCCGTTCCTGATCGTGCTGATGATCAGCTTCTCGCTCAGCCGGGTCGGCTCGCCGCCGTACACCTGGCTGCTGCAGTACGCCGATGGCGGCTTCTCGCTGAAGCTGAACCTGGAAAACTACCTGGCGCTGTTCCGCGATTCGATCTATGCGCAGGCGTTCCTGAGCTCGATCAAGATCGCGGCGATCTCGACCTTCCTGACCCTGCTGATCGGCTACCCGATGGCCTATGCCATCGCCCGCCTGTCGCCCGCCGCACGCAACGTGGCAATGATGCTGGTGGTGCTGCCGTCGTGGACCTCGTTCCTGATCCGCGTGTATGCATGGAAGGCGATCCTGGACCGCAACGGCCTGCTCGACCAGTTCCTGCAGTTCACCGGCCTGCAGACGCTGATGACGTCGATGGGCCTGCCGAAACTGCAGCTGATCGACACCCCGACCGCCGCCTATATCGGCATCGTCTACTGCTATCTGCCGTTCATGGTGCTGCCGCTGTACGCCAATCTGGTCAAGCATGACCACCGCCTGCTGGAAGCCGCCTACGACCTTGGTGCCAAGCCGTGGCAGGCGTTCCTGCGCATCACCCTGCCGTTGTCCAAGGCCGGCATCATCGCCGGCTGCATGCTGGTGATGATTCCGGCCATTGGTGAATTCGTGATCCCGGAAATGCTGGGTGGCTCGGAGACGCTGATGGTGGGCCGCCAGCTGTGGAACGAGTTCTTCAACAACCGCAACTGGCCGGGCGCCTCGGCGATGGCGGTGGCGATGATCCTGTTGCTGCTGGTGCCGATCCTGCTGTTCAACCGTTCCCAGCAGCGCCTGCTGGAAGGGAAGCAGGCATGAGTCCGCGTAGCGCAAAGGGCCTGGGGCTGGGCGTGCTGCTGCTCGGCTTCGCCTTCCTGTACCTGCCGATCCTGCTGTTGATGTTCTATTCGTTCAACAGCTCGCGGCTGGCGATGGTCTGGGCCGGGTTCTCCACCCGTGCCTACAGCGACCTGTTCGCCGACCGCGCGCTGATGGATGCGATGTGGACCAGCCTGGTGGTGGCGTTCTGGACCGCTTGTACCGCCACCGTGCTGGGCACGCTGGCGGCGATGGTGATGACGCGCTTCAAGCGCTTCCGTGGCAAGCCGCTGTTCGGCGCGCTGGTCACCGCGCCGCTGGTGATGCCGGATGTGATCCTGGGCTTCTCGTTGATGGCGCTGCTGGCCTCGATGGGCGCGATTCCCGGCTTCCCGGCGCGCGGCCTGACCACCATCTGGATCGCCCATGTCACCTTCACCCTGTGCTTCGTCACCGTGGTGGTGTCCTCGCGGCTGCAGGAAATGGACCTGTCGCTGGAAGAGGCGGCGATGGACCTGGGCGCCAGCCGGTTGACTGTGTTCGGCCGCATCACCCTGCCGATCATCGCACCGGCGCTGGTGGCGGGCTGGCTGCTGGCGTTCACTCTGTCGCTGGATGACGTGGTGGTGGCCAGCTTCGTCGCCACGCCGGGCTCGACCACGCTGCCGATGAAGGTGTTCGCCTCGGTGCGCATGGGCATCAGCCCGAAGATCAACGCACTGGCCACCCTGCTGGTGTCGGCGGTGTCGATCGCCGCGGTGATCGGCTGGTACATCAACGCCCGCGCCGAGAAACGGCGCCAGCGCGACCTGCAGCTGGCGCGGCAGGAAAACGGCTGAGCACACGGTTTGTCGACAGCGTCGGCAACATCCGGCTCACGGCCGGCGGCGCACAATGGGGGTCTTCCAGATGGAGATCCCCCATGACCGTCGAGATTGTCGACCCGGCCACCGGCCAGGTGACCTACCGCCATGAACTGATGGGTGCTGCCGACATCGAGCAGCGCCTGCAGGCTGCTGCCGATGCCTTCCCCGGCTGGGCCGAGCGCTCGCTGCAGGAGCGGGGGGCGATCCTCAAGCAGATCGCTGGCCAACTGCGTGCGCGCCGCGATGATCTGCAGCAGGCGATGACCCACGAGATGGGCAAGCTCAAGGCGGAGGCGCTGGCCGAGGTCGACAAGTGCGCGGCGACCTGCGAGTTCTACGCCGACCACGCCGCTGATTACCTCAAGCCGCAGCTGATCGACACCGAAGCACAGCGCAGCTATGTGCGCTACGAGCCGATCGGCTGCGTGTTCGCGGTGATGCCATGGAATTTCCCGATCTGGCAGGTGTTCCGTTTCCTCGCGCCAGCCTTCATGGCTGGCAACGTGGCCCTGCTCAAGCACGCCAGCAACGTGCCGCAGTGCGCCGACCTGATCCTGGCGGTGTGCCGTGACGGCGGCCTGCCTGATGGCGTGTTCGACGTGCTGCACATCGACAACGACCAGGCCGCCGACGTGCTGCGCGACGCACGGGTGAAGGCGGTGACGCTGACCGGCAGCGAGCGGGCAGGGCGCTCGATCGCCTCCAATGCCGGCAGCCAGCTGAAGAAGTCGGTGATGGAGCTGGGTGGCAGCGATGCCTTCGTGGTGCTCGACGATGCCGACCTCGACAAGACCGTGGCCGCGGCAGTGAAGTCGCGCTTCGACAACAGCGGGCAGACCTGCATCGCGGCCAAGCGCTTCATCGTGGTCGAGGCGGTGGCCGATGAATTCACCCGTCGCTTTGTGCAGGCGGCGGGCGAGCGCCAGTACGGCGATCCCGATGAGCGCGGTACCACGCTGGCGCCCATGGCTCGCGCCGACCTGCGTGACGAACTGCACAAGCAGGTGCAGGCCAGCGTGGCCAAGGGCGCGCGGGTGCTGATCGGTGGTGAGCCGATTGCCGGCACCCATGCCGGCTATCCGGCCACGGTGCTCGACCAGGTCGGCCCGGGCATGCCGGCGTATGACGAGGAGCTGTTCGGGCCGGTGGCCGCAGTGATCCGGGTCAAGGATGAGGCCGAGGCACTGCGCGTGGCCAACGACACCCGCTTCGGCCTGGGCGGCAGCGTGTGGACGCGCGATCCAGTGCGCGGCGAACGTTTCGCGCAGCGCATGGAGTGTGGTGCAGCGTTCGTCAACGCCATCGTCAAGAGCGACGCGCGGTTGCCGTTCGGCGGCAGCAAACAGTCCGGTTTCGGCCGGGAGCTGGCCGACCACGGCATCCATGAGTTCATGAACATCAAGACCGTCTACGTGGCTTGATGCCGCTGCTTCTGTAGAGTCGAGCCATGCTCGACTGCGCTTCGCTCGATTCTACGGAATGCGTCGTATAGCAAGTCGAGCATGGCTCGACTCTACAGAAGGCGGGTCATGCGCCACGGCCAACGGTCGTGGCCTACCTGCGCGGTGGGTATCGACCGTTGGTCGATACGCCCTACAACCACTTCGCGCGCTTGAACAACCGGTACAGCCCCACGCACACACCGCCCACGCCCACGATCATCAGCGGGTACGACCACGGCTCGCTCAGCTCAGGCATGTGGCTGAAGTTCATGCCGTACCAGCTGGTGATCAGTGTCGGCGCCGCCAGCAGCGCGGCCCATGCACCCAGCCGCTTGACCGTCTCGCCCTGCGCCAGCGTCACCAGCGACAGGTTCACGCTCAGCGCGGTGCCGAGCATCTCACGCAGGGTGTCGATCACATCGCTGATGCGTACTGCGTGGTCGTGGACGTCGCGGATGTACAGCTTCACTTCGTCGGGGATCAGCTCGCCCTGGTAGCGGCGCAGCTGCGCCAGCACATCCTGCAGCGGCGCCACCGCCATCCGCATCTTGTTCAGCTCGCGCTTGAGCTCGTACAGCCGCACCACCGTGCTGCGCTTGTAGGTGTCGGCGAAGATGTCCTTCTCCAGCAGCTCCAGGGTGTCGCGGAAGCGGTGCACGATAGGCAGGTAGTTGTCGACCACGAAGTCGGTCACCGCGTACAGGCAGTACGACGGGCCCATCTTCAGCAGCTGCGGCTCGCGTTCCACCCGCGCACGCACCGGGGCATAGGACAGCGACGCGCCATGGCGTACCGTCACCAGGAAGCGCGGGCCGAGGAAGGCATGGGTTTCGCCGTACTGGATGCGCTCGTCGACCATCTGCGCGGTGGTCACCACCACGAACATCGAATTGCCGTAGGTCTCGACCTTGGGCCGCTGGTGCGCGTTGCGCGCATCCTCGATGGCCAGGTCGTGCAGGCAGAACTCTTCCTGCAGTTTCAACAGCACATCGTCGTTGGGGTCGTACAGGCCGACCCAGACGAAGCCGTTGCCACTGGCAATGACATCGCTGATGGCATCCAGGGTGATGTCGTGGCGTTTGCCCTCGTCATCGTAGTGGACGCAGTTGATGACGCAGGCGGGGTTGGCCGAGGCGGGCGCGGCAGCAGAGGCGGGCAATGACATGCCCGCCATCGTGCGTCAGGGCTGTGTTTTGGACAAGTGAGGAGTACGCCCCAGCACCCATGCCAGCGCGACGTGGACGGGCAGCAGCAGCACGATCCACTGCACGTTGTACTGTGCCTGCAGGCTCAGCCAGTGCAGTACCAGCGCGGCCACCGCCTGTACCGCCAGCAGCCACAGCACGATCCTGAACATGCGGCCCGGCACGCGACGACGCAGCAGGGCGATTGCACCCGGCAACAGCAGCACGGCCAGCGGCGAAAGCAACAGCAGGTTGCGATTGGCCCACGCGGCGTAGTGGATGCTGAAGCCCCACAGGAACACCAGCACGCCACCAAACAGGGCGCACAGCAGCCAGAACGGCAGGGCCAGCCCGGCCAGCAGGCGCGGGCGGTTGCGCAGCTCCAGCACGCCGCCGGCCACGATCAGCCCGAGCAGCAGCCACGGCCACCAGCGGCGCGCGAATTCCTTCGGCTCCGGATCGATACGATGCGGCAGCAGTTCCTGTTCGGACTGCACCAGCGGACGGCCATCGCTGTTGCGTGCCTGGCGCAGCGCATCGGCCAGGCGCATCGGCACGAAGGCTTCCTGCCAGCGCGACAGCGGCTGGTCGGCGAACGGCCCAAGGCCGACATCGAAGCCCAGCCACATCCACGGTGCCGGCGACGCCAGGCGGACCGATTCACTGCGGTAGGTGTTGCCGCGCGAGCGCCCCGACAGCTGCGACTGCAGGCCGCCACCCAATGCCTTGTCCACCGTGTCGCGCACCATCGTGGCGCAGTTGGCGGTGTAGTAATCGTAGTGGTAGCGCGCGTTTTCCGGCTTGGCCCGCTCGGCCAGGTCGGCGGCCAGCGCACGCGCCTGGTCCGGGCGCAGGTCCAGCCACTGCACGCTGGCGCCACGGCCGGTCTCGTCGTAGTAGGACAGGTCCTGCTGCAACGGCAGCGCCACCAGGTAATACATCATGTCGCCGCGTGCGAAGCGGCTGATGAAATCGTCCTCGGACGGATCGAAGTAGCCGAAGTTGTACGAGGTTGCCTCGCCGCTGACCGGATCGACCACGACGATGGCGTCGTGGCCGAAGCGTTCGAAGAACACGGTGCCCGGCTGCATGGTCACCACGCCGATGCGCGGGGCAGGGGCTTCAGCGTTGGTCGCGGGTACGGCAGGTGTGGCTGCGACCGGCTGCGCGAAGGCGGCCAGCGGCAGGGCCATGGCCAGCACGCACAGTGCCAGCCACACCATGAGGATCAGGCCGCGGCGCTTCAAGCGTCGTCCTGCGCGTCCGGCGGCAGCACGGTCACGTGGAAGGCCTGTACCCGGCGCGCATCGGCGCGGGCCACGCGGAACATGAAGCGATCCAGCGCCAGCTCGTCACCGACTTCCGGCAGATGGCCCACGGCCTCGGTGACCAGGCCGCCGATGGTGTCGTAGTCCTCGTCGGAGAACGTCGCGCCGAAGCGCTCGTTGAAGTCGCCGATCGGGGTCAGCGCGTCGACCACGTACTGGCCGTCGGACTGGATGGCGATCTGCGCCGAGGGATCTTCAGCCTCGTCATGCTCATCGTCGATCTCGCCGACGATCTGTTCCAGCACGTCCTCGATGGTGACCAGGCCGGCGACACCGCCGTACTCGTCCACCACGATGGCCATGTGGTTGCGCGACAGGCGGAATTCCTTCAGCAGCACGTTGAGCTTCTTCGCTTCCGGGATCAGCACCGCCGGGCGCAGCAGCTCGCGCACGTTGGCCGGGCCGTTGTCGGCAACCACGCCGCGCAGCAGGTCCTTTGCCAACAGGATGCCAAGGATGTCGTCCTTGTTCTCGCCGTGTACCGGGAAGCGCGAATGGCCGGATTCGACCACCTGCTTCATCAGTTCCAGGAAGGGCGCTTCAACCGGCAGCGAGACCATCTGCGAGCGCGAAATCATCACGTCGCCCACGGTCAGCTCGGCCACCGAAATGGCGCCTTCCATCATCTTCAGGGTATCGGCGGCGATCAGACCCTCTTCCTGCGCGGTGTGCAGGACAGCGACCAGCTCGTCGCGGGTATGGGGTTCGCCGGAGAAGGCGGAGGTCAGGCGTTCAAGCCAGCCGCGCTTCTTTTCACTGTGCTCCGCAGGGGAGCTACTACTGTCGTCTTCTGACATCTCTGGAAAAAAGGCACCCGGCAGGCCGGGCGTTGACCCAAGTCTAGCAGGATGTGACGGCCTGTCAGTGACTGCCGGTGGCCGGGGTTGGGGCGGCCGGGGCCGGCTCCTCCTCGGGCAGGTCCAGGCTGTAGGTGCAGCCGGCCAGGGTCTTGCCGGGGTGGGAGGCCACGGTGGAGACGCTGAGGATGATCGACTCGATCTGGGCCTCGCCGGTCTTCGGGTCGGTCACGTCGCGGCTGACCAGTTCGCGACCGGCCATGAACTTGCCGTCCTGGTCGTAGCCGGTCTCCAATTCCAGCCGTTTGGCCAGCGGGCGTGGGTCGGCCTGGTCGAGCACCGCCATGATGCTGGCGCCGGCCACCGCCACCCGCTCGGTCTGTTGGCCGAAGACGGTGATCGGGCTGGCCAGCCGGAACTCGCTCATGAACTGGTTGCCCTGCGGCAGCGGCTGCAGGCCCTGGGCCACGGCCTTCAGCGGATCGGCCAGCAGCGGCGCCAGCGCGGCCTGCTCGGCCACGCCCTGGCGGCATTCGATCAGGGCCGGCAGGTCCAGGCTGGTGGCGAAGGCGGCGGGAGCGGCGAGGGCACAGAGCAGGGGCAGGCAGCAGCGCAGTGACACGGTCGGTTTCCGCAGGCGAAGGGCCGCCATCATAGCCCCGGCGAGCGCCTGAACAGCCCGGTGAGAAGGCGCAGGAAACCAGTCATGGCACGCCGCACGACCATCAGTGAGAGGGTCAGCACGACCGCAAGCATGGCGACCTGCATCGATTGCCCCGCGATGCGCGCCACCGCCGGCCATAGGCCCGGGCTGGTCAGCCAGGGCATCAGTTCCGCTGCGGCGGTCCTGCCCACTTTCATGTAGATCACAGCCAGCACGAACAGCACCAGCAGCGAGGTACGGCTGGCGTGGAAGAACGGGAGTGCGTTCACGGAGCGGCCCAGGCGGCGGTGCACGATCATCCGCCACAGGAGCGGAAGGGTCAGTGCACCCACCAGCGTCAGCACCATCGACGTTTCAAGCAGACCGGGGAGATGGGCCGGTTCCAACCGTCCGCTGAGGTGCGGGCCGATCATGCCGATCGCCAGCCCGGCCAGCAGGCACACGGGCGAGAGCAGGGCCAGGCTGCGCAGCAGCCAGTGCCTGCCGCTGGGTTCGTGGGCGCTGATGCGGCGCACGGCATACGCGCCCAGCACCAGCAGCATGGCGAACAAAGTGGCGCCGATCACAAACATCATTGAGCTGTTTCCCGAGGTCATCCTTGTTCCTCTCGTGTTCCTGGCGACGGGCGGTGGCCCGCTCAGCGCTCGCCCGCGTATGGATCGTCGATGCCCAGCTCGGCCAGGATTTCCCGCTCCAGCTGCTCCATCGCCTCGGCTTCCTTGTCGTCCTCGTGGTCCCAGCCGAGCAGGTGCAGCACGCCGTGCACGGTCAGATGCGCGTAATGGGCATTGAGCGCCTTGCTCTGTTCGTCGGCCTCCCGTGCCACGACCGGAGCACAGATCACCAGGTCACCCAGCAGCGGGAACTTGACGCCCTTGGGCAGGCCTTCGGGCACTTCGGCCGGGAAGCTGAGCACGTTGGTGGCGTAGTCCTTGCCGCGGTAATGGCGGTTCAACGACTGTCCTTCCTTGGCATCGACCACGCGGATGGCCAGATCGGCCTCGCGGATGCGGCCCTTCAACGCGGCGGCCACCCACTTGCGGAAGCTCACTGCCGCCGGCAGGCCGGCGCGCGGCAGGGCATAGCTGACGGCGACGTCCAATCGCACGGGACCACGGGTCATGGAGTTGCTCCAGGTTGGATCTGATGCAGGTCGCGGCGGTCGTACGCGCTCACGATGCGCGCGACCAGCGGGTGGCGGACCACGTCACGGGATTCGAAGAAGGTGAAGCTGACGCCCTCGACCTCACGCAGCACGTCGATGGCGTCGCGCAGGCCGGACTTCACGTGCTTGGGCAGGTCGGTCTGGGTCAGGTCACCGGTGACCACCGCAGTGGAACCGTAGCCTAGGCGGGTCAGGAACATCTTCATCTGCTCGATGGTGGTGTTCTGTGCTTCGTCCAGGATCACGAACGCATCGTTGAGCGTGCGGCCGCGCATGTAGGCCAGCGGCGCGATCTCGATGACGTTCTTCTCCAGCAGCTTGACCACCTTTTCCACGCCCATCATCTCGTACAGGGCGTCGTACAGCGGTCGCAGGTAGGGATCGACCTTCTGGCTCAGGTCGCCGGGCAGGAAGCCAAGCTTCTCGCCGGCCTCCACCGCCGGGCGCACCAGGATCAGGCGCTGCACCCGCGATTCATTCAGGGCTTCGACCGCGCTGGCCACGGCCAGGAAAGTCTTGCCGGTGCCGGCCGGGCCGATGCCGAAGTTGATGTCGTGGGTGGCGATCTGGTGCAGGTAACGGCCCTGGTTGGCGCCGCGGCCGCGCACTGTGCCGCGCTTGACCTTGATCGCAACCTCCTGCGCTTCGTAGGAGCGCTCGGCGATCTGCTCGACATTGGCCTGCGCCAGGCGCAGGTGGATGGCGTGGTTGTCGAAGGTCGTTTCGCCGGCTTCGGCGTACAGCGCTTCAACCAGCTTCTGCGCCTCGACGATGGCTTCGTTGGGGCCGCTGATGCGGAACACGAAGCCACGATTTGCGATCTCCACGCCGAGCTTCAGCTCGATCTGGCGCAGGTGCCCGTCGAAGGGGCCGCACAGGTTGGCCAGTCGCTCGTTGTCTTCCGGCGACAGGGTGAAGTCTCGATGATCGATGCTTTTCATTGCTTGGGGTGGGGCGGACGCCTTCCACCGCAGTGTATTCAGGGAGGACAAGGGTAGCGCGCGTGCGGGGCACACGGCCAGCAGACGGTCGATACAGCGTTTTCCACACCCGGTGTGGACGGGGCACGCGGAAACCTGTGGATAGACCTTCGCAATGCTTGTGCCACAAGGCCCATGAGGTCCTGGTGAAAAAAGCGTCATGGTCGCCGGTCGCTACGGCAGCACTGCCACGGGTGGCCTGCGCGGGGGGCATTCATCGTGATGGCAGTGCAGGTTTCGTTGCCCGGCGAGCAACAGCGCCAGGTCGTGCCGGATTTCCACAACGGTTGTGGAATGATGCCGAATCAACCTGTGGATAGGTGGTGGGGAGCCTTGCAGCAAAAGGCTTGCCCACGCGTGGTGAAAAAACCGTCAGGGCTGATTGGAATCATTGAGGGTGCACGGGGCACATGGCACCGTGTCGCCGTCGCAGGAGGGGATGGCATGGGCATCGGCAACGGGATGCGTGGAATCGGACTGGCGGGCATCGGCCTGCTGGTGGGGTGTGGGCAGTCAACGCCGACTGCGCTGGGCACGCTGGAGTGGGACCGGATCACGGTGCCGGCACCGGCGGCCGAAGTGATCGCCTCGGTGGAGGTGCGCGAGGGCCAGCAGGTCAAGGCCGGGACCGTGCTGATGCAGCTGGACCCGGCGCGGGGAGACGCGCAGTTCGCCGCAGCGCAGGCTGATACGGCGCGTGCGCAGGCGCAGCTGGAAGAACTGCAGATCGGCCCACGCCAGGAGCAGATCGCTCAGGCCCAGGCACAACTGGTCGCGTTGCGCGCACAGGCTGCCGAAGCAAGTGCCTATTACCGACGGGTCCAGCCGTTGGCACAGCAGCGCTTGATTGCCGCCGCTGAACTGGATCGAGCACGCGCCGCCGCCGGCAATGCCGAAGCCAGCGTGCGTGCTGCCGAGCAGGCCTGGCTGGAGCGGGTGCACGGCAGCCGTGTGCAGGATATCGCCCAGGGCCAGGCGGCCGCCGATGCCGCACGGGCACAGCAGGTGGTACAGAGCGTGAACCTGCAGAAGCTGCAGTTGCGTGCACCGCGCGACGGGGTAGTCGATGCATTGCCCTACCGGCAGGGTGACCAGGCACCGATCGGTGCGCCGCTGGCAGTGATGCTGGTCGGCGAGCGCCCCTATGCGCGCGTCTACCTGCCGCAACCGCTGCGTCTGCAGGTCAAGGTCGGGCAGGCCGCGCAGATACAGCTGGAAGGCGGCAACACCGTGCTGAAGGGGCATGTACGTGCGATCCGTAGCGAACCATCGTTCACGCCGTACTACGCACTGACCGGCGATGACGTCGAACGGCTGAGCTATCTGGCCGAGATTGAAGTGGACGGGAACAGCGACATGCAGAAACTGCCAGCGGGTCTTCCGGTACAGGTGCGCTTCTGAACACCGGTGCGGACATCGCGGTGCATGCGCAGGGCCTGACCCGCCGCTTCGGCGAGCTGCTGGCCGTGGACAACGTCGACCTGACCGTACCGCGCGGACAGGTATACGGTTTTCTGGGCCCGAACGGGTCTGGCAAGTCGACCACCATCCGCATGCTGTGCGGCCTGCTGGAACCCAGCGCAGGGCAGATCGAGGTGCTGGGGTTGGCGGTGCCGGAGCAGGCAGAGGCGCTGCGCCGGCGCATCGGCTACATGACCCAGCGCTTCTCGCTGTACGAAGACCTGTCGGTGCGCGAGAACCTGGAGTTCCTCGCCGCTATCCAGGACCTGCCGCGTGCGCAGGCCCGGCAGCGGATCAAGGCGCTGCTGCAGCAATACCGGCTGCAGGACCGCCAGCCACAACTGGCTGGCACGCTCAGTGGTGGCCAGAAGCAGCGCCTGGCCCTGGCCGGTGCCGTGGTGCATTCGCCCGAACTGCTGTTCCTGGACGAGCCGACCAGTGCGGTCGATCCCGAATCGCGCCGCGATTTCTGGGAAGCCCTGTTCGAGCTGGCCGATGCCGGCACGACGGTGCTGGTGTCGACCCACTACATGGACGAGGCCGAGCGTTGCCACCGGCTGGCGATCCTCGATCGAGGCGCGCTGGTCGCCGACGGCACGCCGGCCGAACTGTGTGCACGGCTGGACGGCCGCACGCTGCAGGTCACCTCGACGCAGCCGCGCCAGGCCAGCCGCGCACTGTCTGAGCTGCCCGGCGTGCTGAGCGTGGCGCAGATCGGCACCCAGCTGCGGGTATTGTGCAGCGAGGATGTCGCGGACGCCGCCGCATTGCGGCGCGCGCTGGCCAGCGCCGATCCGCAGGCCCGCATCGAGGCGGTGGCACCGAACCTGGAAGACGTGTTCGTGGCGGCCACCCGCGGCCGTGGCCGGGAGCCGGCGGCATGAACCTGCGCCGCCTGTGGGCGATCATGCTCAAGGAGCTGCGGCAGCTGCGCCGCGACCGCATCACGCTGGCGATGATCGTCGGCATTCCGGTGATGCAGCTGCTGCTGTTCGGCTACGCGATCAATCTCAACCTGCGCCATCTCAACGCCGGTGTCGCCGACCAGGCCAACAGCGCGGCGTCACGCGCGCTGGTGCAGGACATGGTCGCCACCGGCGTGATCACGCCGCGCAGCGAGGCGTACACGCCCGATCAACTGATGCAGGCGCTGCGCCGTGGCGAAATCAGTGTCGGCATCGTGGTGCCGGCCGACTTCGAGCGTCGTCGCTTCGATGGACGCGAGGCGGTGCAGGTGCTGGTCGATGGCAGCGACACCGTGGTGCAGAGCGCGGCGATCCAGCTGGCGCAGGTGCCGCTGGATACGCGCCCGACCAGCAACACGCGGCCGCTGCGCGAAGGCAGCATCGCTGGTGGTCCGATCAGCGTGACCAGCTTCTACAACCCGCAGCGGCGTTCGGCGGTGAACATCGTGCCGGGCCTGATCGGGGTGATCCTGACCATGACCCTGGTGATGTTCACGGCCGTAGCGGTGGTGCGCGAACGCGAGCGCGGCAACATGGAACTGCTGATCGCCACACCGGTGTCGCGCAGCGAACTGATGGTCGGCAAGGTGCTGCCCTATGCGGCCATCGGTCTGCTGCAGACCACGCTGGTATTGGTGCTGGGCACCTGGCTGTTCCAGGTGCCGATCCGCGGCAGCCTGCTGGACATCTATCTGGCCGCGGTGCTGCTGGTGCTGGCCAACCTGGCGCTGGGCCTGCTGATCTCAACGCGCGCGCGCTCGCAGTTCCAGGCGATGCAGATGACGTTGTTCCTGTTCCTGCCGTCGATCCTGCTGTCGGGCTTCATGTTCCCGTTCGCCGGCATGCCACGGCCGGTGCAGTGGCTGGCCGAAGTGCTGCCGCTGACCCACTTCCTGCGCCTGGTGCGCGGCATCATGCTGCGCGGCGCCTCGCTGTGGGAGCTGTGGCACGATGCACTGGCGCTGCTGGCCTTCATCGTGGTGATGATGACCCTGGCGATCCTGCGCTTCCGCAAACGGTTGGATTAGGGCATGCCATCCGGTAGTGCCGGCCGCTGGCCGGCATCAACTCCGGTGGGTGCCGACCGTTGGTCGGCACACCCTAACCTTATTCCGCCACCACGCGCGCGCGCAGCGAATTGGTCAGCGCTTCGGTGATCACCACGTCCACGAACTGGCCGATCAATCGTGCCGGCGCCGGGAAGTTCACCGAACGCATGTTCTCGGTCTTGCCGGTCAGCTCGTTCGGGTTCTTGCGCGAAGGGCCTTCCACCAGCACGGTCTGCACGGTACCGACCATCTTCTCGGAGATGCCGGCGGCATGCGCATTGATGCGTTCCTGCAGGCGCGACAGGCGCGCGTGCTTCTCGGCATCGCTGATCGTGTCCTCCAGATCCGCAGCCGGTGTACCCGGGCGACGCGAATAGATGAAGGAGAAGCTGTGGTCGAAGCCGATGTCCTCGATCAGCTTCATGGTCTTCTCGAAGTCGGCATCGGTCTCGCCGGGGAAACCGACGATGAAGTCCGAGCTGATCGAGATGTCCGGGCGCACCGCGCGCAGCTTGCGGATCTTCGACTTGAATTCCAGTGCGGTGTAGCCACGCTTCATCGCCGACAGCACGCGGTCGCTGCCTGCTTGTACCGGCAGGTGCAGGAAGTTGGCCAGCTGCGGCACGTCGCGGAACGCGTCGATCAGCGAATCGCTGAACTCCAGCGGATGCGAGGTGGTGAAGCGGATGCGGCCGACGCCATCGATCTCGGCGATGGTGCGGATCAGCAGGCCGAGGTCGGCGAACTCGCCGTCCCCATAGGGCCCACGGTAGGCGTTGACGTTCTGGCCGAGCAGGTTGATCTCACGCACGCCCTGTGCAGCCAGCTGCGCCACCTCCACCACCACGTCCTCGAACGGGCGGCTGACTTCGGTACCGCGGGTGTAGGGCACCACGCAGAACGAGCAGTACTTGGAACAACCTTCCATGATCGAGACGAAGGCCGAAGCACCTTCGGCGCGTGGCTCGGGCAGGCGGTCGAACTTCTCGATCTCAGGGAAGCTGATGTCCACCTGCGGGCGCTTCTGCTCGCGCCGTGCACGGATCAATTCCGGCAGGCGGTGCAGGGTCTGCGGGCCGAACACCAGGTCGACGAACGGCGCGCGCTTGATGATTGCCTCGCCTTCCTGCGAAGCGACGCAGCCGCCCACGCCGATGATGACCTCGCGGCCCTTGTTCTTCAGGCTCTTCCATACGCCCAGCTGGCTGAATACCTTCTCCTGCGCTTTCTCGCGGATGGAGCAGGTATTGACCAGGATGACGTCGGCGTCGTCCGGGCTGTCGGTCAGTTCCAGCCCATCGCTGGCGGCAAGCACGTCGGCCATCTTGGCCGAGTCGTACTCGTTCATCTGGCAACCGTGGGTCTTGATGTACAGCTTGCCTTTCACCTGGTCGGGCTTGCGCGGACCGGCGGGCAGGGCAACGAGCGGGGTACCGCCCGGCGTGGCGGGCGGAAAGACGTCTGGCGTCCCGGTCATGGCGCTTAATCCATTCGGGTGGCGGGAAAGCGGGCAATTCTACCCGCATCCCAGCGCGCGCGCCGGCCCAGTAGAGCCAGGCCATGCCTGGCTGCTTTCCGTCCCGCAGGCACGGCGGGCGGGTCATGCACGCATGGCGTGGATCTACTGGAATTCCGGGTCCCCCCCGGTAGCGCCCGGCCGCGCCCGTCGGCATGCCTCAGGCCGCTGCCAGCTCCGCATCGATCTGCCGCGAACGGTCGAAAGCGGTCATCGCACTCATCCGTGCAATGTAATCAGCCGTTGCCGGCGCCGGCTGCACCAGGCCAAAGGCGGTGGTCCAGGCCAGCGCATTGCCCCACAGCACGTCGGCGGCGCTCATCGTCTCGCCGAGCAGGTACGGCCCCTGCGCCAGCTGGGCTTCGATCACCTGCAGCACCGTCTCCGCGTCGTTGTAGGGCGACATCAGGCGCGGCGGCGGCTCGCGATGCATCGCCTTGTCGATCATCGCCGGCTCGAAACAGGCGCCGTAGAAGGCCATCCAGCGCAGGTAGGGGCCGCGCAGGGCGTCGCCGATCGGCGGGGCCAGCCCGGCTTCCGGGTACAGGTCGGCCAGGTACAGGTAAATCGCCACCTGCTCGGTCACCAGTGCGCCGTTGTGGACGATGGCCGGCACCTTGCCCATCGGGTTGATGGCCAGGTAGGCCGGGGCCAGGTTGGCGCCGGCCTTCAGGTCCAGCACCTGCATGCGGTAGTCGGCACCCAGCGCTTCGAGCAGGGCCACGGCGCCGCTCGAGCGTGAACGGGCGGCGTGGTACAGGGTGATCTGGCGGGATGTCATGGCATTGCTCCTTGCGGTGGGTGGTGAACTGGAGCTCATCCTGGGGCACTATTGCGGACGACTTCTGTCCTCGATCCTTCATGCGCCATACCGCCCATCGACTGTTGCGCCTGATCGCCCTGCTGCAGGCCCGCCGCCAGTGGTCCGGGGCCGAACTGGCCGAGCGCATGGGTGTGGACCGGCGCAGCATCCGCCGTGACATCGAGCGCCTGCGCGAGCTGGGTTACCCGGTACAGGCCTCGGCCGGCGTTGGTGGCGGCTACCAGCTGGGGTCCGGCGCGCCGGTGTTGCCGATGCTGCTGGACGAGGAGGAGGCGACCACCCTGGCCATCGCGCTGCGTGCGGCCTCGGCCACCGTCGCCGGGATCGACGACACCGCGCGTGGCCTGCTGTCCAAGCTCGACCCGCTGGTGCCGGCCCGCCGTCGCCAGCAGGCAGGCGAGGTGCATGCAGCGACGGCTACCCTGTCCGATCTTCCGTCAACCGATGCACGCCTGCTGGGCCGGCTGGCCCTGCATTGCCGGCAGGCGGCGCGGCTGGCCTTCGAGTACCGCAGTGCGCAGGACGCGGTGACCCAGCGCGAGGTCGAGGCCCAGCATCTGGTCAATTACGGGCGGCGCTGGTACCTGCTGGCCTGGGATCTGGGCCGCCAGGACTGGCGCACCCTGCGCGTGGACCGGATGGGCGCGGTACGCGAATGCTCCGAGCCGGGCATGCACCGACGCACCCCGGCACCGCCGGATGTAATGGTGCGGCAGGCAGTCAGCCAGGCCCCGTTCGCGCTGCAGGCGATCCTGCGCCTGGCCGGCAGCCGCGCCGAGCTGGAAGGGCGCATTCCGCCCTGGTGCGGGGTGCTGGAGGCGGACGGCGCCGAGCACTGCCTGCTGCGCATGGGTGCTGAGAGCCGGGGCATGATGCTGGCGCAGATCCTGAGCCTGGACCGCGTGCCGGTGGCGCTGTGGACCACGCCGCCAGGCCTGCGCGACGAACTGGCCCAGCGCCTGGCCGGGCTGGGCCAGGTGCTGGCTGTGCCGCCGGTCACAGGCTGAGCCACATCGCTTGGCAAGCCCCGGCGAAGCTGGGACACTCGCCGCCATGAAGGGGATACTGGGGACAACGGCGATCATCATCGCTGCGCTGACCGCTGCGCTGACCGCTGCGCCGGCCAGCGCCGGAACCCTGTACAAGTGCCAGGGCCCTGACGGCGTCACCAGTTATGTGAGCAAGCGGGTGGCGGGTGCGCGCTGCAGTACCATCAGCTACAGCCGCGACCCCCGTCCGGCGCCGCGCCCGGTGGTGGCCGCGCCAAGGCCGACGCCGACCGCAGTGGCCAGCATCGAACGCAATCCGGTGGCCGTTGCCGCCAGCGCCGCAACGCCGGCAACGGTCGCACCTGCGTCCGTACCCGCATCCGCACCCGCAGCTGCTCCAGCACAGCCGGTCGCCCTGCGCGCCGGACGCATGGTCAGCGGCCAGGTCTATTCCTTCATGAAGGACGGCGTGCGCCACTACACCAGTGCGCGCCCGACCCAGGTCGCCAATCTCGGCCCGGTGCGGACCATCCGCTACAGTTTCATGGAGCGCTGCTACGCGTGCGGGGTCAATCCACGCGTGGACTTCGGCACCGTGCGCCTGAACACCTCGGCCTTCCAGGCCGAGATCACCTCGGCCGCGCGCGAGTTCGGCGTGGAAGAGGCTGTGGTGCGCGCGATCATCCACGCCGAGTCGGCCTACAACCCGACCGCGCTCAGCCGCGCGGGTGCGCAGGGCCTGATGCAGCTGATGCCGCCAACCGCCGCGCGCTTCGGGGTCAGTGATTCCTACGATGCCGGGCAGAACATCCGTGGCGGCGTGCAGTATCTTGCGTGGTTGTTGAAGCGCTTCAATGGCGATCTGACCCTTGCCGCAGCTGGCTACAACGCTGGCGAAGGCGCGGTCGACCGCCACGGTGGCGTACCGCCCTACAGCGAAACCCAGTACTACGTGCGCCGGGTCGGGCAGCTGGCCGAGCGTTACCGCACCGCATTGACGCACCAGTAGTGCCGGCCGCTGGCCGGCAACCCCTGGGCAATGGCCGGTACCGACCGGCCGCTGGCCGGCAACCCCGCAATCAATGTTGTTGCAATGCGTTGTGTGGCGCGCGACGGTTCCGCTACACTCGACCGTGATTCAATGCGGCTCTGGCCCCCACCGGATCCGCTGGCAGCCTTAAAGCTACCTAATCAATATCGGAGTGCCGGATGGCCAACGATGGGGTACACGATCCAGTCAACACCGGACGTCGGCGTTTTCTTTCTGCCACCACAGCCGTGGTGGGCGCCGTCGGCGTCGGATTCACCGCAGTTCCTTTCATCAAATCCTGGAACCCCAGTGCCCGCGCCAAGCTTGCCGGCGCACCGGTGGTGGCCGACATCAGCGCCCTGCAGGAAGGCCAACGCCTGATCGTGGAATGGCGTGGCCAGCCGATCTGGATCGTCAAACGGTCCAAGGCGATCCTCGATGCGCTGCACGGGCTGGACGGCCGTCTCAAGGACCCCGAGTCCGGCGAGAAGGACCAGCAGCCGGAGTACGTGCTGAAGCAGAACCCCGAGCTGCGCTCGATCAAGCCGGACATCTCCGTGCTGGTCGGCCTGTGCACGCACCTGGGCTGCTCGCCGGAAATGGTCGCCGAGATCCGGCCTGAACCCTACGACCCGCAGTGGAAGGGCGGTTACTTCTGCCCCTGCCACAAGTCGCGCTTCGACATGTCCGGCCGCGTCTTCAAGGACGTGCCGGCGCCGATCAACCTGAAGGTGCCCGCGCACCACTACCAGGACGACAACACCATCATCATCGGTGTCGATCCGCAGGGGGCTGCCTGATGGCCAATATCCTCAGCCGTACCGCCAGCGGCGTGGCCGACTGGGTCAATGCCCGGGCACCGGGCCTGATGCCGGTGTACCGCAAGCACGTCAGCGAGTACTACGCGCCGAAGAACTTCAACATCTGGTACTACTTCGGTTCGCTGGCGCTGCTGGTGCTGGTCAACCAGATCGTCACCGGCATCTTCCTGACGATGCACTACAAGACCAACGCCGCCGAGGCGTTCGGTTCCATCGAATACATCATGCGCGATGTGGAGTGGGGCTGGCTGATCCGCTACATGCACTCCACCGGGGCCTCGCTGTTCTTCATCGTGGTCTACCTGCACATGTTCCGCGGCCTGCTGTACGGCAGTTACCAGAAGCCGCGCGAGCTGGTGTGGATCCTGGGCATGCTGATCTACCTGGTGCTGATGGCCGAAGCGTTCATGGGCTACGTGCTGCCGTGGGGCCAGATGTCGTTCTGGGGCGCCAAGGTGATCATCTCGCTGTTCGGCGCCATACCGGTGATCGGCAACGGCCTGACCGAGTGGATCATGGGCGACTACCTGCCCAGTGACGCCACGCTCAACCGCTTCTTCGCGCTGCATGTCATCGCTTTGCCGCTGGTGCTGTTGCTGCTGGTGGTGCTGCACCTGGGCGCGCTGCACGAAGTGGGGTCGAACAACCCAGACGGCGTGGAGATCAAGAAGGGGCCGAAGGGCAACCGCTGGTCGCCGAACGCGCCGGCCGACGGCATCCCGTTCCACCCGTACTACACGCTCAAGGACGGTGTCGGCGCCGGCTTCCTGCTGATCATCGCCGCCTTCATCATCTTCTTCGCGCCCGGTTTCGGCGGCCTGTTCCTGGAGCACGACAACTTCACCGAGGCCAACCGCCTGGTGACCCCGGAGCACATCAAGCCGGTCTGGTACTACACGCCGTACTACGCGATGTTGCGCGTGGTGCCGAACAAGCTGGGCGGCGTGCTCGTGATGTTCTCGGCCATCGCGATCCTGTTCCTGGTGCCGTGGCTGGACAAGGCGAAGGTGAAATCGGTGCGCTACCGCGGCTGGATCTCGAAGGTGATGCTGGGCGTACTGGCGGTGTGCTTCGTCTGGCTGGGCGTGATCGGTTCCGGCCCAGGCACCGACGTGCACGAGACCTACATCGGGCGGGTGCTGACCTTCCTGTACTTCGCGTTCTTCATCACCATGCCGCTATGGACAAGGTTGGACAGGACCAAGCCGGTACCGGAGAGGGTGACCACCCATGACTGAACGCTGGATGGTCCGGCTGGCCCTGACGGCCGCCTTGATGCTGGGCAGTTTCCTGGCCTCCGCCGCCGAGGGCGGCACCAAGCTGCTGCAGGCCGGCAACGATCTCGGTGACCGCGCCTCGCTGCAGCGCGGCGCGCAGCTGTACATGAACTACTGCTCCGGCTGCCATGCGCTGAAGTACCTGCGCTATTCGCGGATGGCGCAGGATCTGGGCCTGACCGAGGAAGAGGTGATGAACAACCTCAACTTCACCGGCTCGGCGATCGGTGACCCGATTCCGGTGGCGATGCCCAAGGAGAATGCCGAGAAGTGGTTCGGCAAGATGCCGCCGGACCTCAGCCTGATCGCGCGCGTGCGCGGTAGTGACTGGGTCTACACCTACCTCAAGTCGTTCTACCTGGACAGCAGCCGGCCGCTGGGCTGGAACAACGCGCTGTTCGCCAACGCGTCCATGCCCAACCCGCTGTGGGAAATGCAGGGCCTGCAGCATGCCGTGCATGGCAAGCCGGAGGCGCCGGGCATGGACCCGCCGGTGACCGGCCTGCGCCTGGAAACGCCAGGCAACGTCGATGCCGGACAGTACGACCAGGCCGTGCGTGACATCACCAACTTCCTCGAATACGCCGGCGAACCGGCCGCGCTCAAGCGCCAGCAGCTGGGCGTGTGGGTGATCCTGTTCCTGGCCCTGCTGACCTTCCTGCTGTACCTGCTGAAGAAGGAATACTGGAAGGACGTTCACTGAATCTGCCGCCGACCATCACACGGGCCTATTGGCTTTTGTGATGGTCGGTTGCACACTCGGGGAGGAGTCGATCGCTGGCACGGTGCCGGCGGCGCCGATGCGGCAGGCGGTCTCCTGTCGTGGGAGAGCCTTTGATGGCGGCGAGCGTACGCATGCGCAATACACTGACGCTGTTTTCCTCGAACGACGACGTACTGTGCCACCGTGTACGCCTGGTCCTGGCGGCCAAGGGTGTGACCTTCGACTTTGTTCCGGTCGATCCACAGAACCCGCCTGAAGACCTGATCGACCTCAATCCGTACCACTCGGTGCCGACCCTGGTCGAACGCGAACTGGTGCTTTACGCCGCGTCGGTGGTCAGCGAATACCTCGATGAGCGCTACCCGCATCCGCCGCTGATGCCGGTCGATCCGCTGTCGCGTGCCCGCATCCGATTGGCCATGCTGCGCATCGAGCACGACTGGGTGCCGCAGGTGCAGGCCATCCAGCTGGGCAACAAGACCCAGGCCGAGGCCGGTCGCAAGCGCCTGAAAGAACTGCTGACGGCCTCGTTGCCACTGTTCAAGGCCAGCAAGTTCTTCCTCAACCCGGAAATGAGCCTGGCCGACTGCGCGATGGCGCCGATCATCTGGCGCCTGCAGTCGCTGGATGTGCCGCTGCCGAAGGACGGCAAGGCGATTGAAGACTACGGCAACCGCATCTTCCGCCATCCGGGTTTTGTCCGCAGCCTGACCGACCAGGAAAAGAAGCTGCGCGATCTGCCGGGCTGATCCCGTCTTGCTTTACCCGTCTGCACGCCGACCGGCGTGCAGACGATCTGCCCCGGCGGGGCGCCGGGCGCGTACACTTCACGCATGACCGAAGACTTCTTCCACATGACCAGCCACCGCCCGTACCTGCTGCGGGCGCTGGTGGAATGGATCAACGACAACCAGCTGACTCCGCACATCCTGGTCGACGCCGGCGTCCCCGGCGTGCAGGTCCCGCCTTCGGCGGTCAAGGATGGCCGGGTTGTGCTCAACATCGCCGAACGCGCTGTCGTGCGGCTGATGATCGACAACGAGATGGTGAGCTTCTCGGCGCGCTTCTCCGGCACCAGCTACCCGGTGCAGGTGCCGATCAGCGCCGTGCTGGCCGTCTACGCCCGCGAGACCGGGCAGGGCATGGCACTGCCGGATGACATTCCGGGCAGCGAAACTGCGCCGACCAGCGACGAACTGCTGCACGAGGAAGGCACGCCGCCGGACGATACCCCGCCGGCCAGTCCGCCGCCCAAGGGTCGCCCGAACCTGCGCGTGGTCAAGTAATCCCTCTGACGCCGCCCCGATGGGCGGCGTTTTCCTTTACAGGATTTACCGGCGGGTGCCGACCGTTGGTCGGCACTCAAAGCCCTTAGACATCCTCGGCATC
Organism: Stenotrophomonas sp. 96582_Sma; assembly: GCF_056480905.1. Lineage (NCBI taxonomy): Bacteria > Pseudomonadati > Pseudomonadota > Gammaproteobacteria > Lysobacterales > Lysobacteraceae > Stenotrophomonas > Stenotrophomonas sp. 96582_Sma. Next base: position 1,572,680 of record NZ_CM151122.1, read on the forward strand.
CTCCGCATCCGGCCGGATCTGGCTGATCCGCGCCGCGCCCGGGCCAGTGAACGAGATCAACTGGTCGCCGCGCAGCACCATGCGGCCCACGTGGCGATCGATGCCATCGTAGGAATACTCGAACTTGAACGTGCGCTCGAAACCGAGCCGGCCATCCTCGCCGCGCGACAGGCGCAGGCCGGTGGCATGCACCGCCTGGTCCAGCCATTGCACGTCGGCTGCGCGGCAGGCATTGCGTCCCAGCTCGACCGCGCGCTCGGCGGCCGAACGCGCAGCGTTCCAGAAGAAGTAGATGATTCCGCCGGCAATCAGCAACAGCAGCAGGGTGGGCATGGCGTCAGCCGTCAGAGGTCGATTCCGCAAAGATGGCGGCGAACGTGCGCTGGATCAAGCGCTGGATTCACCGCCGCGGCTGCGGTTCGCTGGATACCGGTTGCGCGGGCACGATGACCGGTTGCGGTGTCGGGGCGGGCTGCATCGGCGTCGCAGTGGGAGAGGGCATCACCAGCGGTGATGTGGCGATCAACTGCAGCAGCGCTGCCCAGTCCTGCCGGTTGAAGCTGCATTCGTCCTCGCGGCCCGGCGTGCAGCTGGGGTCGATGCCGGTGCTGTTGCGTTCGCGCGCGGGCGGCAGCTTGATCAGCCCGGTGCGGTCCAGCGGCAGCAACCGCATCGCCACGGTGTTCATCACGTTGCCACCGACCAGGTACAGGGTCTGGTCGCCGCCAAGATTGGCCGCTACCACCACTTCGCAATGTGATTTCCAGTGGCCCACCGAGCCATTGCCCAGTGCCTGCACCAGCCCGCTGTAGCTGAGCGTGGTGCTGCGGTCGCGCAGGAAGCACAGCAGGTCGCCCGGTGCGGGTTTTGCGGACGCGGGATCGACCAACCGGTACGGCACGCCCGAGGGGCCGCCCTGGTACGCGCCACGGATGTAGTCGATGTGGCGTGGCGAGGTGTTGAAGCCAGGAACGCCGGACTGCACCATCACCCAGGAAATGAACGCGGCTGACCACGGGTTGTCGACCAGGAAGGCGCGGCAGTCGCTGTCGGTGTAGCGCGTACCCAGCGGTGCCAGGCAGCTGCTGGCGCCGGCGATGCTGCCCATTGCGTTGAGCGTGCCGCTGTTGCGCCAGTAGCCGGCCACGCGCTGCCAGGCGATCAGGCCGTTGTCGGCCAGGTGATCGCTTTCGGCCTCGGTGACACTGAGGCTGGCGGCGCGGCCATCGCGATCAATGAAGGGCCGGAACCACAGCCGGTGCTCGTTGCAGGCGGTATTGCGGATGGCCACCGCCAACGGGCTCAGGCCGAAGCGGGGCGGCACATCGCAGGCTTCGGCGGCCGCTGCGGACAAGGGGGCTGCGGCCAGCAGCAGGCAGGCAGGCAAGAGCATCCGGCGCATGCGCGGCTCCTGTGGGGGATGACCGCAGCGTCGCAGCGCTGTCGTGAACGCCGGGTGTGAGAACCGGGTCAGGCCTCAGCCCGGCGGCGGGCCCAGCTTCAGCGACAGATCAATCGCCTGCACGTGCTTTGTCAGGCCGCCAATGGAGATGCAGTCCACGCCGTCCTCGGCGATCGAACGCAGGCCACCCAGGCCCACGCTGCCGGACACTTCCAGCGGAATGCGGCCCGCCGTGATGCGCACCGCCTCGCGGCGCAGGTCGGGGCTGAAGTCATCCAGCAGGATGCGTTCGCAACCAGCTTCCAGCGCCTGGCGCAGCTGCGCAAGATCCTCGACCTCGACCACCAGCGGCAACCCAGGCCATTGCCGGCGTGCGGCAGCCACGGCTGCGGCCAGTGAACCGGCAGCGCGGATGTGGTTTTCCTTCAGCATCACCGTGTCGTACAGGCCGAAACGATGGTTCTCTCCACCGCCGCAGCGCACCGCGTACTTCTGCGCCAGGCGCAGGCCGGGCAGGGTCTTGCGGGTGTCGAGGATGCGCGTGCCGGTGCCGGCCACGGCCGCCACGTAGCGCGCGGTGGTCGTGGCGGTGCCGGACAGCGTCTGCAGGAAGTTCAGCGAAGTGCGCTCGGCGCTCACCAGGCTGCGGCTGCGCCCGTGCAGCAGCGCCAGTACGGTGCCGGCGGTGACCGTGTCGCCCTCGGAGACATGCCATTCGATGCGCACGTCCGGGTCGAGCGCGCGATGGGTGGCGTCGAACCAGGGGCGGCCGGCGATCACCCCGTCCTGCTTGCACAGCAGGTAGGCGCTGTCGGCCTGGTCGGGCAGCAGGGCGGCGGTGACGTCGCCGCTGCCCAGGTCCTCGGCCAGCGCACGCGCGACATCGGCGGCGACAACGGCCGCATCCGGCGTCGGCAGCGCGCTCATGCGGCCGGGAAGTCGGCGATCTGGGCGGTCGAGATGGCTTCCTCGGCCAGCAGCACCGGGATGCCGTCGTCAACGCGGAACACCTGCTTGCGGTCGCGGGTGACCAGCGCTTCGCGCAGCGGCTGCGCCAGCGGGTTGCCATCGGCCTTGTTCACCGCGCCGGCGGAAATGGCCTTGTTGAGGGCTTCCAGGCCCTTGCCATCCAGCAGGGACAGGGGCTGGCGGGTGTCCGGCGACACCAGCAGGTCGAGCAGCTTGCGATCCATGGTTCTTCGTCTTGCGTGGAAGATGGCTAGAATACGTCTTTAAGGCAGGTGACGGCCAATGACCCCCAACCCGATCGCGCCGCTTGTCGGCATCGTCATGGGTTCCCGTTCCGACTGGGAAACCATGCAGCACGCCGCCCAGAAGCTTGAAGCTCTGGGTGTTCCGTTCGAAGTGAAGGTAGTGTCCGCGCATCGGACGCCGGATGTGTTGTTCAGTTACGCCGAGCAGGCGGGCCCGCGTGGCCTGCGCGCGATCATCGCCGGTGCCGGCGGGGCCGCGCACCTGCCGGGCATGATCGCCGCCAAGACCGCCGTGCCGGTGCTGGGCGTGCCGGTGCAGTCCAAGGCCCTCAACGGCATGGATTCGCTGCTGTCGATCGTGCAGATGCCGGCCGGCATCCCGGTCGCCACCTTCGCCATCGGCAATGCCGGCGCCTCCAACGCCGCGCTGTTCGCCGCCGCAATGCTGGCCAGTGACCAGCCGGCGATCGGCCAGGCGCTCGACGCGTTCCGCGCACGCCAGACCGAAGACGTGATGGCCCACGACGATCCACGCCAATGAGCCTGACCGTAGGCATCCTGGGTGGCGGCCAGCTCGCCCGCATGATGGTACTGGCCGGTGCGCCGCTGGGATTGCGCTTCGAACTGTACGACCCCGCAGCCGACGCCTGCAGCGGCCCGCTGGCGCCGCTCACCGTCGGTGCCTTCGATGACCGTCAGGCGCTGGCGGATTTCGCGGCCAAGGTCGACGTGGTCACGTTCGATTTCGAGAACGTGCCGGCCGACAGCGCGCAGTTCCTGGCCGACCGCGTGCCGGTCTACCCGCCGCCGGCCGCACTGGCCGTGGCCCAGGACCGGTTGAGCGAGAAGACCTTGTTCCAGCAGCTGGGCATTCCGCTGCCGGCCTTCGCTGACATCCGCAGCCGTGACGAGTTGGCGGCGAAGGCTGCCGAGTTCGGTCTGCCGTGCATCCTCAAGACCCGCCGCCTCGGTTACGACGGCAAGGGTCAGTTCCGCCTGCGCAGCGAGGCCGACATCGATGCCGCATGGGATGCGCTGGGTGCGCAGGTCGAGCGTACTGGTCTGATCCTGGAGGGCTTCGTGGCCTTCCAGCGGGAGGTCAGCGTGGTTGCCGTGCGTGGCCGCGATGGCAGCTTCGAGGCCTGGCCGGTCACCGGCAACTGGCACGTCGACGGCGTGCTGTCGGCCAGCGTGGCGCCGGCCGTGTTGTCGGCCGCCGAGCACGAGGCCGCGATCGGCTATGCCCGTCGCGTCGCCGAGCACCTGCAGTATGTCGGCGTGTTCGCGCTGGAGCTGTTCTGCCGCGATGGCGAGCTGTTGGCCAACGAGATGGCGCCGCGCGTGCACAACTCCGGCCACTGGACCATCGAAGGCAGCGAGACCTCGCAGTTCGAGAATCACCTGCGCGCCGTGCTGGGCCTGCCCCTGGGCAGCACCCGCATGCTCGGCCATGCCTGCATGCTGAACTGGCTGGGCGCGATGCCGGACCCGGCGCCGGTGCTGGCCCAGGCCAGCGGCCACTGGCACGACTACGGCAAGGAGCCGCGTGAGGGCCGCAAGGTCGGTCATGCCACGCTGCGCGATGATGCTGCTGATGCACTGGCCGATGCACTGGACCAGGTGGGTCTGGAGCTGGGTCGCCAGGCCCAGGTGGCGCCGGCGGTACACGCGCTGCGCAACCGCTGAACCCGGTAGTGCCGGCCGCTGGCCGGCAATGCAACGATGTGGCGCGCCGGTGCAGGCATCGGCGCAACATTCCCGGTGGTAGCGTGGAGCTCCTTTCACAGGAGTCACGACCATGCTCGACTGGAATGCCTACCGCAAGGAACTGAAGGGCCGCATCGGCGAGATCGGCAAGCTCTCGCCGGATACGGTCAAGGGCTATGCCACCCTGGCCAATGCCGGCGCGCAGACCAACCACCTGGATGCCAAGACCCGCGAGCTGATCGCGCTGGCCGTGGCAGTGACCACCCGCTGCGACGGCTGCATTACCGTGCATGTGGATGCAGCGCTGAAGCACGGCGCCAGCCGCGAGGAAATCGCCGAGGCGCTGGGCGTGGCAGTGTCGCTCAATGCAGGCGCCGCACTGGTGTACTCGGCACGGGTGATGGACGCGGTGGCCGCGCACGAGAGCGCGTGAAGCTCCGTACTGTTTCCCGGTAGTGCCGGCCGCTGGCGGGCGGATCGGGTATGCTCGTGCGCGTATGGGGATGCCGGCCAGCGGCCGGCACTACCCCGTGGCGGAGCCGCTGCCTCAGCGCAGCTGGCTTTCGGCGAATTCCCAGTTGACCATCTGCCAGAACGCGTCCAAGTAGCGCGCGCGATCATTCTGGTAGTCGGTGTAGTAAGCGTGCTCCCATACGTCGCAGCACAGGAGCGGGGTGCTTTCGCCGGTCAATGGCGTGCCGGCGTTGCGGGTGGCCTGCAGGCCCAGCTGCCCGCCCGGATGCTGCACCAGCCACACCCAGCCCGAGCCGAACAGGCCCAGTGCGGTGCGGTTGAATTCCTCGCGCAGGCGCTGCACGTCGCCGAACTGGCGCTTGACCAGCTCGCCCAGCCGCCCCTGCGGCTCACCGCCGCCGCGCGGGCGCAGGCACTGCCAGTAGAAGCCATGGTTCCAGGCCTGTGCGGCGGCATCGAACAGCGTGCCCTGGGCGTGGCGGACGATCTCTTCCAGTGACGCTTCCTCCCACTCGGTGCCGAGGATGCCGGCGTTGACGGCATCCACGTAGGCGCGATGGTGGCGGCCGTGATGCAGTTCCACGGTCTGTGCGGACAGGTGCGGCTGCAGGGAGCCGGGAAGGTAGGGCAGGGCAGGCAATTCGACAGGCATGGACAGGTTCGTGGCCAGGGGGCGGCGGCAGCCGGTTCCATCCGCTTACAATGGCGGCTACCGTGGGCAGTCTAGCCGACCATCACGGTCGGTTTGTCCGGCGAAGCAAGGAGTGTGGTTGTGGCGGTAATGCAGCAAATCCAGGCCGAGGTCGATCGTTACCCGCTCGTGCTGTTCATGAAGGGCACCCCGCAATACCCGATGTGCGGCTTCTCCAGCCGCGCCGTACAGGCATTGATGGCGGCCGGCGCGGTCACCCTGCGCACCGTCAACGTGCTGGAAGAGCCCGAGATCCGCGCCAACCTGCCGCGCTTTTCCAACCTGCCGACCTTCCCGCAGCTGTTCATCAACGGTGAATTGATCGGCGGCTGTGACATCGTGCTGGAGCTGTTCGAAGCCGGCGAGCTCAAGCGCATCGTCGAAGAGGCGACCCAGGGATGAGTGCCTGGCCATCGACGTCACCGACCGACGGGGCGCTCGATGGCCGCCCGTTGCAGGATCGCGTGGTACTGGTCGCCGGTGCCGGTGGTGGGCTGGGCAGTGCTGCGGCAGTGGCTGCTGCAGCCGCTGGGGCCACCGTGGTCCTGCTGGGCCGCAAGCCGCGGCGCCTGGACCGTGTCTACGCCCAGGTCCAGGCGGTCGGCCCGGAACCCCTGCTGTACCCGTTGGACCTGGAAGGCGCAGGCCCCGACGACTATGCCGAGCTGGCCCAGGCCCTGCAGCGCGAGCTGGGGCGGCTGGACGGCCTGCTGGTCTGTGCCGCCCACTTCCCGGGCCTGACCCCGTTCGAGCTGGCTGACCCAGCCAGTTTCGCCCGCGCGGTGCACGTTACCTTGACCGCGCCGGCCTGGCTGGCCCAGGCCTGCCTGCCACTGCTGCGGCAGCGCGAAGATGCGGCGCTGGTGTTTGCGGTCGATGCCCCCGACCGGGTCGGGCAGGCTTACTGGGGCGGTTACGGTGTGGCCCAGCATGGCCTGCGTGGCCTGATCGCCAGCCTGCACGACGAACTCGGCCGCAGCCCGGTACGGGTCAGTGGCCTGTACCCCGGCCCGCTGCGCACAGCCCTGCGGGCCCGGGCGTATTCCGTCGACCAGGACCCGGCCGCCCAAGGCCCGGAGGCCGCCGCCGCTGCGGCCGTGACCCTGTTGTCCGGTGCTGGCGCCACCTGGCGCGGCCGGATTCTCGATGCCAGCGGGGCGTCCCCGGCCGAGTGAGTGCTAGGGAAAGGCGGAGTGAAGAACCCGTCACGATTGCGTTGCGATCGGGTGCCGTTTGTCGCACAACCGTCACATTGATGGCGTAGCGTGTTAATCTAGTGTTAACCGTTGTGGCTTCCTTCAGCCAAGCGGTAGGGAACCCCAGATAAATGTCCGACCAGCCACCCGCAGGGCTGTTTGGATGCGCTTTTTTTCCGCCATCGCCAACTCGCATCGAGGCTACCGAAAAATGACCCACCCACTCCGGATGTCCAAGCTCACCCTTGGTCTCGTGGCTGCGCTCGCCGCCGCTCCCGCCTTCGCCCAGAGCACCTCTGCCGGTGTCGGCGGCCAGGTGATGTCCTCTGCAGGCCAGCCTGTCGCTGGCGCTGAAGTCACCATCACCCACACCGAGTCGGGCACCGTTTCGCGTGCCACCACCGACGCGTCGGGTCGTTACAACGCGCGCGGCCTGCGCGTGGGTGGCCCGTACACCATCACCATCACCAAGTCCGGTGAAGGCACCAAGACCGAAGAAGGTGTCTACCTGAACCTGAACCAGGTCAACACGGTCAACGCCAGCCTCGGCGGCGATCTGGCCGCCACCAACCTGGACGCCGTGAACGTTGTCGCCACCGCCGGCGGCCTGGACCTGTTCAGCGCCACCAAGATGGGCAGCGGCACCAACGTGACGCGCGAAACGATGGACGCGCTGCCGTCGGCCAACCGCAACATCCAGGACTACATCCGCCTGGATCCGCGCATCTCGCAGGTCAGCAAGGCTGACGGCGCGATCTCGGCCGGTGGCCAGAACACCCGTTACAACGCCATCCGCATCGACGGCATCAGCGCCTCCGATCCGTTCGGCCTGGGCTCCAACAACCTGCCGACCGAGCGTCAGCCGGTGTCGATGGACGCCATCCAGGAAATCAACATTGACCTGGCCAACTACGACACCACCATCGCTGGTGGTACGGGTGCGGTGATCAACGCCGTGACCAAGTCGGGTACCAATGAATTCCACGGCACCGTGTACGGTTCGTACCGCGACAAGGACATGGTCCGTTCGCGCCTGGAAGGTGACAAGCAGGACTTTAACGGCTTCAAGGACGAGAAGACCTACGGCATGACCTTCGGCGGCCCGATCGTCAAGGACAAGCTGTTCTTCTTCACCAACTACGAAAAGTACGAGCGTAGCGGTGGCGGTGTCAGCCTTGGCGAAAGCCCCTACAACAAGGCTGGCGGCATCAGTGATGCTGATATCGCCCGCGTCCAGAAGCGCATGTCCGATCTTGGCTATCAGGTCGGCGGCGTCGGTGCGCTGAACAACAAGACCGAGATCGAAGAGTACGCGGTCAAGCTGGACTGGAACATCAACGAGAACCACCGTGCGGCCCTGCGCTACAACAAGATGAAGCAGGACGTGGTGCGTTTCCCGAAGGTCAGCAACAGCGAAATTTCGCTGAGTGACTTCTGGTACACCCAGCCGACCGAGTATGAGACCTGGATGGGTGAACTGTTCAGTGACTGGTCCGAGAACTTCTCGACCGAGTTCAAGGTCTCGCACAAGGACTACTCGTCCAACCGCGTTGCCGCTTCGCACCTGCCGCAGATCCGCGTCCGCTTCGACAACAACAATTCGCTGTACCTGGGTACCGAGCAGAACACCCACACCAACCTGGTGGAGTCGAAGGAACTGAGCGCCTTCGGTGCCGGTACCTGGTATGTCGGTGACCACACCGTCAAGTTCGGCTTTGACTACACCGACAACGACCTGATGAACTTCTACGGTCGCAACCTGTACGGCGCGTATGAGTTCGCCAACCTGGCTGCGTTTGAAGCCGGCACCCCGTCCGCGTACCAGGTGCGCGTGCCGCGTGCTGGTGGCAGCCTGGATGACATTCCGGCGAAGTTCCACCTGAAGAACACGGGTCTGTTCATCCAGGATACCTGGGCGATCAACTACAACCTGAGCCTGATGTTCGGTGTCCGCGTTGACATGCCGGACTTCAGCACCCAGCGCCTGTACAACCCGCGCATCGAGCAGCTGTACGGCTTCAACAACACCAAGCTGGTCGACAAGAAGCTGTTCCAGCCGCGCGTCGGCTTCAACTACACCTTCGATAGCGACCGTCCGACCCAGCTGCGCGGTGGCGTGGGCCTGTTCGGCGGTGCTGCCCCGAACGTGTGGCTGGCGGGTGCCTACCAGAACACCGGCCTGAACTACGCCGAGTACAACCTGACCCGCAATCCGGGTGGTTTCAGCTTCGATGCTGACAATCCGTTCATCCCGGACCCGTCGCTTGCTTCGGCACGTCAGAACGTCGACCTGATCGCTCCCGGTACCCGCCTGCCGTCGGTCTGGAAGGCCAACCTGGCCTTCGATCACGAACTGCCGTGGTACGGCATCGTGGCGTCGGCCGAGCTGCTGGTCACCAAGGTCAAGGATGGTCTGTACTTCGATCGTCTGGACGTCATGACCCCGAACGCCAACCGCTCGGTTGGTCAGGACGGTCGTGCGCTGTACTGGAACGACTACGGCATGAACGGTGCCAATGCTGGCTCGAACGGCATGCAGGCTGGCCAGAAGAACGGTCGTGCCTGCTCGGCCACCGATCAGACCTGCCCGAGTGACCGTGTCAACCGTCCGAGCGATATCGGCGACGTGATCCTGCTGCGCAACACCGACAAGGGTCGTGGTTCCCAGGCTACGTTCTCGCTGGCCAAGCCGCTGACCGAGAACTGGGGCTGGTCGCTGGGTTATACCTACACTCAGGCGAAGGAAGTGAGCCCGCTGTCCAGCTCGCAGAACACCTCGAACTGGAACAACACGCTGAGCCTGAACGCCAACGACAACGTTGCGTACAACTCGCGCTATGCGATCAAGGACCGCATCACCGGTACCCTGGAGTGGAAGCACAACTTCTTCGGTGACAATGCCACCCGCGTCGGCCTGTTCTATGAAGGCCGTTCGGGTCGTCCGTACAGCTACGTGTTCTATAACGACGTGAACGGCGACGGCGCAGGCACCAACGATCTGTTCTACGTGCCGAAGGGCCCGGGTGACGTGATCTTCACCGGCGGCGCCGACATGGAGAAGAAGTTCTTCGAATGGCTGGCGCAGAATCCGGAGCTTGATGCCTACCGTGGCAGCGTGGTCCCGGCCAACGCGCACCGCGCCAAGTGGGTCAACAGCTTCGATGTCCGCATCAGCCAGGAGTTCCCGGGCTTTGCGAAGACCCACAAGGGCGAGATCGCGCTGGACATCATGAATGTCGGCAATCTGCTCAACAAGAAGTGGGGTCTGATCGACGATTACGGCTTCTACGCCACCCGTCGCGTTGCCAACTACTCGGGTATCGACCCGGCTACCGGCAAGTACCTGTACAACTTCACCGGCCGTACCGACAACTCGTCGATCCAGGAAAACAACAACGACAAGGGCAACACCGCCGTGTCGCGCTGGTCGATGCAGCTGACCGTGAAGTACAAGTTCTGATCCGTCAGAGCCTGAAGCAGTAAGTGGAAACGGCCGGGGAAACCCGGCCGTTTTCCGTTCATGCGAAAGTCCTTGCAGGTCATCTGACATCGGCGTAGCATCCGGAAATGTGCGCGGTGCCAACGCCGCCGATGCGGTCCCGGAAAGGCGAACGCGGGAAGCACACATCCAACGGTCGGGCTTCCCGGCCGTTTTGCTTTTTAAGGGGGCGGCAGTACAGTCGGAAACCTTGAAGGAAGCGAAAAATTGGACATGACCACGAACGAAAAATCAGCCCGTGCACTGCCGGTGCAGGATGCGCGGATCTACCCGCGCGGTGGGCTGGATGTGCTGTCGCGGGCCGAAGTGGCCCGCCTGCGCGATGCGTCTGCCGGCGGTATGCACGAGCTGCTGCGCCGCTGCGCGCTGGCCGTGCTGACCAGCGGAAGCGCCTCTGACGATCCGCGCGCGGCGCGCGATCTGTATCCCGATTTCGACATCCAGGTGGCGCAGCAGGATCGCGGCGTGCGCATCGACCTGGTCAATGCACCGGCGATGGCCTTCGTCGATGGCGAGATCATCCGCGGCGTCGCCGAACTGCTGTTCGCCGTGGTGCGTGACCTGGCCTACATGGCCATCGAGATGGGCCCGGCCTACGCGGCCGAGCTGGAGTCGTCCGAGGGCATCACCAACGCGGTGTTCGGCCTGCTGCGCAATGCGCGCATCCTCAACCCGGGCGACCCGAACCTGGTCGTGTGCTGGGGTGGCCATTCGATCTCGCGCGACGAGTACCTGTACACCAAGCAGGTGGGTTATGAGCTGGGCCTGCGCGGCCTGGACATCTGCACCGGCTGCGGTCCAGGCGCGATGAAGGGCCCGATGAAGGGCGCCACCATTGCCCACGCCAAGCAGCGCCGCACCGTGACGCGCTACATCGGCCTGACCGAGCCGGGCATCATCGCGGCCGAGTCGCCGAACCCGATCGTCAACCACCTGGTGATCATGCCGGACATCGAGAAGCGCCTTGAGGCCTTCGTCCGCATCGGCCACGGCATCATCGTGTTCGCCGGTGGCGTCGGCACCGCCGAGGAAATCCTGTACCTGCTCGGCATCCTGCTGCGCGAGGAAAACAAGGACCTGCCGTTCCCGCTGATCCTGACCGGCCCGACGGTGGCAGCGCCGTACTTCGAGCAGATCGATCGCTTCATCCGCCTGACCCTGGGCGATGCAGCCGCCGAGCGCTACGAGATCGTCATCGGCGACCCGGTGGCGGTGGCAAAGAAGATGGCCAACGGCATCAAGCGCGTGCGTGAGCACCGCCTGGCACAGAAGGACTCGTTCTTCTTCAACTGGTCGATCGAGATTCCGTGGGAGTACCAGCAGCCGTTCGTGCCGACCCACGAGGCAATGGCCGCGCTGGACCTGCACCACGGGCGTGCCCCGCACGCGCTGGCGGCCGACCTGCGCCGGGCGTTCTCGGGCATCGTTGCCGGCAACGTGAAGGAAGACGGCATGCGCCGCATCGAGCAGTTCGGGCCGTTCCAGATCCATGGTGACCCGGACATGATGCAGGCCCTGGACGCGCTGCTGCGCGCCTTCGTCGAACAGCGCCGGATGAAGATCTCCGGCGAATACCAGCCCTGCTACCAGGTGCTGGCCTGAGCCTGCGCCGGCGCGATGGGGATCGCGCCGGGACAGGCAGGGGAGGGCGGGCCGTCAAGGCGTTGACGCCCGTCGCCCCGGAATGACCGTTCATCCTGCCGCCGCTTGCCGGTGGCAGGGCGATGGCCCATCGTGGCCATCAACACGCTGGGGAGCGTCCAATGTCTTTGCGCCGGCAAAACGGCTTTACGCTGGTTGAGTTGATGGTCACGATCATGGTCCTGGCCGTGCTCGCCACGATCGCCTTTCCCAGTTTCCAGGGCACCCTGCGATCCAATCGCATCGCTACCGCGAGCAACGAGTTGATCGCTTCACTCGCATTGGCCCGCAGCGAGGCGGTAAAGAATCGTCGTGGTGCGGGTGTCTGTGCGTCGTCTGCGGGCAGTACATGTGATGGCAAAAGCTGGGCTGACGGCTGGCTGGTCTGGGCGGACACCAATGGAGATGGTGCGCTGAGCGCTGGGGAGACCGTGCTCCGCTACAGCGCCGGTCGGCCGGGTCTGACTACGGCGGGTACGCCGGATCTGTCCGTGGGTTTTGACCCACGTGGTCGCAACCGCGCGAATGCATCGCTGGACCTGACCCTGCGCCCGGACACCTGCGGCAAGCAACCGCTGCAACGAACGTTGCGCATTTCGCCGACCGGACAGGTCCGGCTGTTGAAGGAGGATTGCAAGTGAGGCCGTCCCGATCCCATTCCCCGCGCGGCGTGCAAGGGGGCTTCAGTCTGATCGAAGTGCTGATCGCCATTCTCGTGCTTGGCGTTGGCCTGCTCGGTTTCGCGCTGATGCAGACCATGAACGTACGCTTCGTCCAAAGTGCCAACTACCGCACCCAGGCGACCAATCTGACCTACGAGATGCTGGACCAGCTGCGGGTGAATCGGAAGATGGCGCCGGTCTATGTCGGCGACTATACCGCCACCACGTCCAGCAAGAACTGCTTACCTCCCACCGGCAAGGACATCAGCAAAGACGCCTTCACCCTGGATTGGAGGTGCCGCCTGGGCAAGGCGCTGGGCGACGGCGCTACGGGGAAAGTAACCCGGAACGGTGATCAGTACTCGGTCAGCGTGAGCTGGGGGGATGAGCGCTGGAATGCCGATGCCGGTGACACCACGTTCACTGCCAGGAGCGGCTTGTGATGCGCGCCTCATGCTCTTCATCCCGACACATGTCGGGTCTTTCCATGGTTGAGCTGATGATCGCACTGGCCATTGGTGTGATCGTCATGCTCGGCGTGGTGCAGGTGTTTGCAGCATCGAGGGCGGCCTACCAGCTGTCCGATGGCCTGGCGCGGGTGCAGGAAAACAGTCGCTTCGCGATGGATGCCCTGCAACGCGAACTTCGCATGGCCGGGCATTTCGGCTGTGTCAATGACCAGGGGCGAAATACACCGGACAATGCCTCGCTGTTCAGTACCTTCGCAACGGCTCCGCATCCGGCGCTGGACTTCCAGACGTCGATCCAGGGCTTTGAAGCTACCGGAACCGCGCCGGGAGCGGCGGTTACCCTGACAGCCACACCCGCAACCGGCGGAACCGACTACAAGCCCGCGCTGCCTGCCGAGTTTGCTGCGGCCATGCCCAACCGAGTCAATGGCAGCGACATCGTGGTGCTGCGTTACCTGATGCCGGATGGTGTGCCGATCACCGCCATTGGCGGCGTTCCAGGCAAGCCGATTTTCAGTTTTGACAAAGCGCGCCTTGCGGTACTGCAGAGTGGTGTCTCCAACCCGGGGCTGTATGGTGCGGCCGACTGCGCCAGCGTCACGATCTTCCAGGCGCGCGCGGTGGACAAGGGCGCCGGCACCGTCACCTTTGGGGATGCGCCGAACAATGCAGGGAACTTCACCCGTCCGGTCACCACCGGTCAGGCGATGCTGCACCGTGCAGAAAGCGCGCTGTACTACATCGGCTATGACGCCGCCATTGCCCGTTCTTCGTTGTATCGCGTGCGCTTCACCGCCATCCCCAATGGCGCGCTGGTGGCCAATGCGCCGGAGGCACTGGTGGAGGGCGTAGAAAACATGCAGTTGTTGTATGGCCAGGACCGCGGGCTTACCGACGTTTATCCAACCGGTTTCATTGATCGCCAGGGCACTGCCGAAACGGTGCAGGGGTCTACCAATCCGGCCGCGAATGGTTGGCGTCGTGTCGGCGCCGTGCAGCTGGGGATGGTGATGTCCAGTCCGGATCCATCGGCGGCGCCGCAGGCCGACCAGAACGCTGCGCTCACTTCGCTGGGCGTGACGTTCACGGCGCCGGCAGACGGTCGCATGCGCGCTGTCTATCAAACCACCATCGCCCTTCGCAACCGCCTCTTTGGCAACTGAGGCTCGCATGTACACACGCCCGCGTCTTCCTTCCTTCACAGCACGCCGGCAGCAGCGAGGCGCTGTGCTGTATGTCGCCCTGATCATGTTGATCCTGCTGGCTCTTATCGGCATCGCCGGCATGCAGGTTACCGGTATGCAGGAGCGCATGGCGGCCAACTACCTGCGTTCCAATCAGGCCTTCCAGAACGCCGAAGCCGACGTGCGTACCCAGGAGGCGGCCATCAAGACAGCCATCGAAAGCGGCGGCGTTTTCGAGGCCAACCAGGAAGAATGCAGTCCGGTATTCGACCCGGCAACCTGGGCCGATGGCAAGACTGCGGCTGCGGCAATCCATACCCGGCGCCTTGATAAGTGCGTGATGGGCGGCGGAGGGACCGGCCTCGGGGGCCGGAAGAACGAAGAGACCGAAAACATCTACCAGATCACCGTCCTGGCCAGTGACGATCCGGCCAATCCATCTTCCAGCGCTGTCATCGATACGATCTTCATTCCATGAACACTTCGCGCCGCTTCTCCCGCATCGTCTCGACTCCCTGGCTGCGCGCGGGCGCTGCCGTTGCCGTGCTGGCTGGGGTGGGGGCGTTGGTCTACCCGCTGTTCGCTGCGCTTGGCGACTACGACATCGCGCAGGAGCCGTTGTACAGCAAGAAGACCCAGCCGCCGCTGATGATGATGGTGATGTCGCGCGACGAGCAGCTGTTCAACAAGGCCTACAGCGATTACAGCGACCTGGATGAGGATGGCACCCTCGACACCACATACCAGGACAAGTTCGATTACTCCGGTTACTTCGATTCCAACCTCTGCTATTCCTACGCCAGCGGCCAGTTCAAGGCCAGTGCACAGGCCGGCGGCACCTGGAAGCACAGCTGCGGTGGAAGCTGGTCCGGCAATTTCCTGAACTGGGCAACGATGAGTCGCCTGGACGTGATGCGCTACGTGCTGTACGGCGGCCATCGCATCACCGACAGCGCCGCCAGCACCGTGCTGGAGCGCGCGCAGATCCCCAACGATCTGCACGCGTGGGTAAAGGTATACAGCGGCAGTGATATCAACAGTTTCACCCCGTACAAGACCACCATGTCCTTCTGCAACGCCACCATCGAATCCGGTGGTGCACCGCTGATGCGCGCTGCGTCGGGCAACTGGGGCGAGTGGGCGGCCACCGCCAGCCGCCAGTGCATCACCGGCCGAAGCGATGAAGGCAAGGCTGATTCACCTGGCTCTGCCACCAACTTCAACGTCCGGGTTGAGGTCTGCGCCAGTGGCAGCGGAGCTTTCCCGGAGGCGTTCTGCCGCAAGTACAACGATGGCACAAGGGACTATCTGAAACCGGCTGGGCTGCTGCAGTCGTATGGCGAAAGCGGCCGTCTTCGCTTCGGTCTGGTCACGGGTACCTATGTCAATCCGCGCGATGGTGGCGTGGTGCGGCGGAACATCGGAAAGATCGCAGGTAACGGCACCGGATTCTGTGCGGCCGGCGACGAAATCAACCTGTCCAACGGTCAGTTCTGTAACAGCTTGTCCGGTGGTGCGGAAGGCATCATCAATACCATCTCCAACTTCCGTATCGACCAGTGGAACTGGAGCAATAACTGGAATGACTGCAACGACTACAGCATCCTCAACCGACAGGGCTTCGGTGACAGAGGTAATCTGACCGATCCGGGCAATGCCTCGAAGAAGTGCAGTGCCTGGGGCAATCCCCTGGCCGAGATGTATGCCGAAGCTGTGCGCTACATCAAGGGTGAAACCAAGGGCATCTACAGTGCGTCCGGGGACCTGAGCGGGCTGCCCAATGCGGTTGCCTGGAAGGATCCCTACCGCTCCCCGAACGATGGCGGCAACTCCTACTGCGCCACCTGCAACATCCTGGTGATGTCCTCAGGCCTGCCGTCGTTCGATAGCGACAACATCGGGTCGATCAATGGCCTGGCACCTGCGGCGTCGGCAACGGATGCGATCGGCAATCTTGAAGGCATTACTGGTGGCAGTTACATGGCTGGCCGCGTCGGCCTGACCGAGCGCTATGCCTCGATCAATACCCATGAGGACATCTGTCGCGCGGCCAAGGTTACTGGCC
This sequence comes from Stenotrophomonas sp. 96582_Sma, assembly GCF_056480905.1. Taxonomy (NCBI): domain Bacteria; kingdom Pseudomonadati; phylum Pseudomonadota; class Gammaproteobacteria; order Lysobacterales; family Lysobacteraceae; genus Stenotrophomonas; species Stenotrophomonas sp. 96582_Sma. Next base: position 1,588,885 of record NZ_CM151122.1, read on the forward strand.
TGTCGCTGGTGCGTGGCATCTGCCCGGATGTGCCTTCCACGGAAGGCAGCTACCTGATGGCGGGCTTGTCAAAGGCCGCGGCCGAGACCGACCTTCGTCCGGGCGTGCAGAACAAGCCGGATACCTACAAGCTCACTGCGACCACCTATACCGTGGCCATGGCTGAGAGCCTGCCCAAGTTCGAGATTCCGGTGGGCAACGGCAAGATCACCCTGGCCCCACTGTGCCAGGCCAACAATACCGGTACGGCAAAAATCACCAGCAATGGCTGGCGCAGTTGCTTCCTCGGTTCTGTTGGTATCGGCACCAAACAGTCTACGGTCTCGCCGAATTTCGTCTATGGACGAACTTATCGCGCAGACGGCAAGGCTGGCAGTTTCTCGCTGGTATGGGAAGACTCGTTGTGGGGCAATGACCACGACAACGACGTGGTCTCCATGCTCAGCTACTGCGTGGGCGCTACCTGCAACGACGGCGACAATACGAATTTCCGCAACATCTGCTGGCGCTCCAGCAGTGCGGAGTGCAGCAACAATGCTGTACGCAATACCGTGGGCAGCGATGAGGTGCTGGTCCGCATTGAGAATCTTTCTGCCTATGCCGGCAACGCGATGCTCACCGGCTACACGATCGTGGGTTCGAACGCGGCCGACAACGTGCAGCGACTGGTACTGCGGCCCGGCGACAAGAACGGTTCGGTGCTGACGACCACCTCGGCTCCTCCGGCAGAATGGACAGGTGCCATTGTCCTGCGCTACCGCCTGGGAAGCGGCCAGGCCAATCAGTTGGAGAGCCCGCTGTGGTACGCCGCCAAGTATGGCGTGCCGGCTGGCAAGAAATGGGACAGCAAGGTGCCTGGCGTGCCGGACAACTATTTCCTGGCGCGCAATCCGGCCAAGCTGAAGTCTGCGCTGGAGTCGATCTTCGACAGTGCTGCCGCGGGCGAGGCGCCGGTGGGGGGCAGCGCGACTGGCGCCCGGGTCAACGCAGGTTCCTTCACCGTCTCGGCGCACTACACGGTACCGTCGGGATCCAATGACTGGACTGGCGATCTCATCGCCCGTCAGACCCTCTCCAATGGCGAAGTCGGCCCTGAGCTGTGGCGGGCGTCGACCAGGATGAGCGCTTCGGGCCGCAATATCGTGGTGTCGACTGCGCCGACTTTTGTGAACAAGTCCAATCAGTTGATTCCTGTAGCAGCGGCAGATTTCACTGCGGACAACATTCCCGGCCGCGACCGCGCCGAGAAACTGGGCAACCTTGGGCTCAATACCGTTCCCAACTGGTTCGGTTCGCATACGGTTGCCGATCTCGTCAGCTATCTGCGTGGTTCACCGGTCAGCGGGTTCCGTCCGCGCAGTGTACTGCTCGGCGACATCGTCAATTCCAGCGTCGAGATTGTTTCCACCCGGGATGACTACGGCTATACATCCTGGAAGGAGCAGGGCGGGATAGGCTGGAAGACCACACTCGGTACCCGCTACAAGGCCTATCTGACATCGAAGACTGCGTCTGGCGGCCCGCCCTCAATGGTCTATGTCGGGGCCAACGACGGCATGCTGCACGGATTCAATGCCGGCACCGGAACCGCGGCCGGCACTGAACAGTTCGCCTACATTCCCTCCACGTCGCTGCAGCACATGGCCGAACTGGCCAACCCTGCCTATGGCCATCGCTACTACGTTGACGGCGGACTGACGGCATCCGACGTCCACTACGGCGAGGCGTGGCATACGGTACTGGTAGGGACCACCGGCGGTGGCGGTGCCACGCGCGGCCCGTCCGCCACGGCAGTCGGTAACGGCTCGGTGTTTGCGCTGGATATCAGCAATCCAACGGCGTTCAACAGCGGCAACGTGCTGTGGGAGATTTCCGGCAAGACCGAATCGGACATGGGCTTCGCGTTCGGCAAGCCGGTGGTGGTGCCTGTCGCTGGCACTGATCCGAACGGCGCGCCGCGATTTGTTGCACTGTTCGGTAACGGCGTCAATTCGAGTACGGGCCGTCCTGTGTTGTATGTGGTCGACATCCAGAGCGGTGAGGTACTCAAGCGCCTGTATCCGAGCGGGGGCAAGTACGCGATCGCCAATGGCCTCAACCACGTCACAGCGGTGGCACTGCACAACAGCAGCAGCCTGGCCGATACCGTGTACGGTGGTGACATGCAGGGCAACATTTGGCGCTTCGATCTGCGGGGGGGCGACCCCACGGCATGGAATGTGTCGCTCAGCGGTACACCACTGTTCACCGCCATGCGCAGCGCGGTGGCGCAACCGATCACAGGAGCGATCCAGACGTCTGCGGGGCCGGGTGGGGGCGTCAGCCTGTTCTTCGGTACCGGTCGTTATTTCACCGCCGATGACAACGCCGTTACCCGCAATTCACCTGTGCAGACGCTGTACGGAATATGGGACAACCTCAGCGACGCGATCTCCAGCCGCGACGTGCTGGTGGGGCAGTCGATCAGTGCCAATGGTGCAGCATTCCGCGACATATCCAGCAACGCGGTGGACTATTCAACAAAGCGTGGCTGGTACGTTGATCTGATCGTGGATACCACGGTGGAGGGTGAGCGCTTCTTTGGATATCCGACGTTGCAGGGTGGCACCGTGATGTTCACCACGTATGTGCCTGGACAGTCCGTCTGCGGTACAGGTGGTGGCGTCAACTGGCGCTATCGGCTGAACATGGCCACCGGCCAGCCCGCGATGGGCGGCCTCACCGACGAAGTGGGGGGGGATCCGCTGTGTGGCGCGAATTGTGGCGCCGGGGCGTTGACTCGCGGCGGCGACGTCGCGACGGGGGCTCCTGTGCTGGATACACAAGTCAGTACATCGATGCGCAAGGGCTGCGACCCCAGCGATCCGAAGTGCTCGGTCGATGGTTCGATTGACCGGTGCATCGTGACGCTGAACACTCCGGGCGCGGATACTGCATACGGCCAGCGTGCCTGCGGTCGCCAGTCCTGGCGCCAGATCCGCTGATGACCATGAACATGAGAGCGCCGATGCACACATCCTCAACCCGCCGCTTTGCAGCCGGTTTCACCCTGATCGAGCTGATGATCACCGTAGCCGTGATCGCCGTCCTGGCGGCCGTGGCCCTGCCGTCCTATCAGCGGCATGTGCTGAAGACCAACCGGGCCCTGGCCAAGGCCGATCTGGTCGAGATCGCACAGCTGCTCGAGCGCTACCATACGGTGCAGAACAGCTATGACGGTTTCTCACTGCCGTTCAACCAGTCGCCGCGACAGGGCAACAAGCGCTACACGCTGTCCCTGAACGGTAAGGCCACGGCCAGCACCTACACGCTGCAGGCGGTGCCGGAAACCGGCCAGGACAAGGATGTGTGCGGCACGCTGACGCTGGATCAGGCCGGACGCAAGACGCCGGACAAGAAGACCAATGCGGAGTGCTGGTAACGGTTGGGCATCGCACCTGCAAAAAGGGCTTGCGCTGGCCGCCAAACGCTGGCTAAAATGCGCACCCCGCCCGAATAGCTCAGCCGGTTAGAGCACTTGACTGTTAATCAGGGGGTCGTTGGTTCGAGTCCAACTTCGGGCGCCAGATTCGAAAAAGCCGCGAGAAATCGCGGCTTTTTTCGTTTCCACGATGGCATTGCAGGTTTCAGCAGGGGGTGGACCTGCGCGGGCGCTGGCTCCTGACCCGTCCGGGGACGCTGATGATGACGCGGCTGTGCTCCTGTCCATCCACGCACAACACGATGGACTGGTTGGTACCGGCATTGCGGCCGTCGGGCCGGAACCGCACGTCGGGCCGATGATCGCTGGTGCGCAGGTCGACATGACGCTGGCGTGTCCTGTGCACGCGCAGTTCCCTTGCGGCGGCGGTCGCGCTGTTGGCCGGTTCGACCTGCACCCGCCAGCCCTGGCTCCATGCCTGGTCACACATCATGCCGTCCGACGATCCGCAGACCGTCACGCGGCGGCGTTCGGTGATGGCGGCGCTGCGCGCCATCGACAGGCTGGCGACCAGTTCGGCGCGCAGCGCTTCCGCCTGGAAGTGCCGCAGCGTGCGTTGCCAGGGGCCCCAGGCCAACGCCAGCAGGACCGACAGCACCATGACGGCGACCAGCAGCTCGATCAGATGGAGCCCGCGGTGGAGCCGGACAGGGCGAAGACGATGAGGCATGCCTCCAGCCTCGACGTACGCCGGGGCATTCACCATCAGCCAACGCCGCGCTCACCTGCCCGGAAACCCCTCAGCGGGCCGTCACTCCATGCCCCGTATACTCATCACTCCCGGGAACTGGCACCACCATGAGCGACCGTTTTGAACTCGTCTCGCCGTATTCGCCGGCGGGCGACCAGCCTGATGCCATCGCGAAGCTGACCAGCAACTTCGAAGCGGGCATCGCCAAGCAGACCCTGCTGGGCGTCACCGGCTCGGGCAAGACCTACACCATCGCCAACGTCATCCAGAACGTGCAGAAGCCGACGCTGATCATGGCGCCGAACAAGACGCTGGCGGCGCAGCTGTATGGTGAGTTCAAGGCGTTCTTCCCGCACAACGCGGTGGAGTACTTCGTCAGCTACTACGACTACTACCAACCGGAAGCCTACGTGCCATCGTCGGACACCTTCATCGAGAAGGACAGTTCGATCAACGAGCACATCGAGCAGATGCGGCTGGCGGCGACCAAGACCCTGCTGTCGCGCCCGGACGCGATCGTGGTGGCGACGGTGTCCGCGATCTATGGCCTGGGCGCACCGGAAGACTACCTGTCGCTGCGCCTGATCCTGTCCAAGGGCGAGCGCATCGACCAGCGCGACCTGATCAACCACCTCACCCAGCTGCAGTACACGCGCAACGAATACGAGCTGCAGCGCGGTACCTTCCGCGTGCGTGGCGAAGTCATCGACGTGTTCCCGGCCGAGTCGGACAGCGAGGCGCTGCGCCTGGAGCTGTTTGATGGCGAGGTCGAGAAGATCACGTTGTTCGATCCGCTCACCGGCGAGACGCTGCGCAACATGCAGCGCTTCACGGTCTACCCGAAGACCCATTACGCCACCACGCGCGAGCGTGTGCTGGCGGCGATCGAGACGATCAAGGTCGAGCTGAAGGAGCGCCTGGAGCAGCTGTACGCGCAGAACAAGCTGGTGGAGGCGCAGCGCCTGGCGCAGCGCACCCAGTTCGATCTGGAAATGATGGCCGAGGTCGGCTACTGCAACGGCATCGAGAACTACTCCCGGCACCTGACCGGCAAGAACGCCGGCGAACCGCCGCCGACATTGTTCGACTACCTGCCGGCCGACGCGCTGCTGGTGATCGACGAATCGCACGTGACCATTCCGCAGATCGGTGCCATGTTCAAGGGCGACCGTTCGCGCAAGGAGACGCTGGTCGAGTTCGGGTTCCGGCTGCCCTCGGCGCTGGACAACCGGCCGCTGCGCTTCGAGGAGTGGGAAGAGCGCTGCCCGCGCAGCATCTATGTGTCGGCCACGCCAGGCCCCTATGAGTACCGCGAAGCCGGTGACGAGATCACTGAACTGGTCGTACGCCCCACCGGCCTGATCGACCCGGTGGTGGAGATCCGCCCGGTGGGCACCCAGGTTGACGACCTGATGAGCGAGGCCAACGCGCGCATCAAGGCCGGTGACCGTGTGCTGGTCACGACGCTGACCAAGCGCATGGCCGAAAATCTCACCGAATACCTGACCGAGCACGGCATCCGCGTGCGCTACCTGCACTCGGACGTGGACACGGTCGAGCGCGTGGAGATCATCCGCGACCTGCGCCTGGGCAAGTTCGATGTGCTGGTGGGCATCAACCTGCTGCGCGAGGGCCTGGACATGCCCGAGGTGTCCCTGGTGGCGATCCTGGATGCCGACAAGGAGGGCTTCCTGCGCTCGACCGGCTCGCTGATCCAGACCATCGGCCGTGCCGCCCGCAACGTGCGTGGCAAGGCGATCCTGTATGCGGACAAGATCACCCGCTCGATGCAGGCAGCGATCGACGAGACCGACCGCCGTCGCGCCAAGCAGGTCGAGTACAACGAGCAGCACGGCATCGTGCCGCGCTCGGTGGCGCGTCCGATCACCGACGTGCTGGAAGGTGCGCGCTCCGATGCGGCCGAGAAGGAAGCAAAGAAGGGCAAGGGCAAGGGCAGGCCCGGCGTTGCCGAGGAGGGGAGTGACTATCGATCGCTCAGCCCGGCCCAGCTGGCGTCCCGTCTCAAGGCGCTGGAGCAGCAGATGTACCAGCACGCCAAGGACCTGGAATTCGAGGATGCCGCCCGCGTGCGTGACCAGATCCGGCAGCTGAAGGAAGCGAGTCTGGGCTGAACGCGGCAGTGCAGCATCTTCTTCACAAAAGTGTTGCGCTTCACGGCCGGCATCCGTAATATACGCGGCCTGCACCGACGCAATCGCGGACGTTCAGAAGCAAAATCGGGCGGTTAGCTCAGCGGTAGAGCACTACCTTGACATGGTAGGGGTCACAGGTTCGAACCCTGTACCGCCCACCACGAAGTCCCTGGAAGGGGGCTGTCGTGAACTGCAAAGCCCGGCCCTGGCGCCGGGTTTTTACGTTGCAAGGCCAGCTTTCGGGCGGCAAGAACAAGATGGGCGGTTAGCTCAGCGGTAGAGCACTACCTTGACATGGTAGGGGTCACAGGTTCGAACCCTGTACCGCCCACCACCTGGCTCCCGGCATTGCCGGTGCAGCGGTGGATCACGACGGAAGCCGGCCTTGTGCCGGTTTTTCTCGTTTCAGGCATCGATCACGGTTCCACATGGTCAGCGTTGCACGACCAGGTCTTCGACGCTGATCATCCGCTGCAGCTTCCAGTGACCGTCCACGCGCTCCCAGAGCTGGGCGACGCGAACCGTCGCACCACGCGTGGGCTGGGCAACGCCGGGTTCGTGTTGCAGGGGCTGGTTGGCCAGCCTCAGGACCCGGTCCTGGCGCAGCCGGTAAAGCAGCAGGGAGGGCGAACCGCAATCCTGTCGTACGACGTCCGGCTGCTGGGTTTCGGCAAGCAGGATCTGGCTGCGAAGGGCCTCTTCAGTGGGCCCGTTGCCAGCGCCGAACAGGCTGGAGAGCAGCAGCATCAGGGCAAGCATCGGCATGGCACGGTGCTCCAGCGGGAAAGTGCACGCAGGCTGGCATGACATGTGGGGTGCTGCAGCCGGCCTGCGACGAAGGCCGGAATTGAACCGCCAAAGACGGCCGGGGGGCGATGAATCCGGGCCGTGCAGGCGTAGACTCCGGTCTACCGCGCAATCGCGCCGTCACTGCAAGGAGCTGCCGCATGAGTGATCACGTTCCGGTTTCCCGGCCCAATCCCATCATCGAACTGCTGTTCGGCGGCAACATGCTGGAGGGTACCTTCAAGGCGGTGATCTGGGTGGCCCTGCTGGCGGCAGTGCTGGCGTGGACCACGTTCCGCTGAGTCTTCCCGCTGCCTGCGGCACCGGCGGCGTCGCTGGCCTGCGCTCAGGCGCTGAAGGCCTGGCGCAGGCTGCGCAGCGTGGCCTGGCGATGTTCCTTTGCGGTCGCTTCGCCCATCTCCAGTTCCTGCAGGCGCAATCCCACCAGCGTCATCGACAACGCGTAGCCGCGTGCCGCATCGGCAGCACGCGAAAGGCCCAGTGCGCGGCGCGTCAGCGCGTTCACGTGTTCCAGGTCGGGCAGCAGCCCCAGGTAGACGCGCTCGGCGCTGTCCAGGTCGGGGGCACGCAGGATCGCGTGCGCTTCAGCAGCAGGGGAGACGGAGGCCATGGGGGGTCCTTGTCCGTTGCGGGCGCTCGATCAGAACGAGCGCATCAGAGAAACGAAGGCCGACGTCTGTGTACCGCGACGGGCCATCGGGCTGTCCTTTACTGCATCGCCGAACCACTGGTTGGCGACGACGCCGGTCGCGCGCCACTTCGTGCCCAAGGGCGTGCTGACTGCGATCTGCAGGCTCGGTGATGTCGCGCTGCCCGGGTTGTAGGCGGCAAGTCCCGAGCGCAGCGCTTCTTCGTCGGTGATGCCGTAGTAGTAGTCGAGCAGGCGCGCACTGGAGTGCACCACGCCGACCTTGGGCACCCAGGTGAAGCGACCGGCCTGGATCGGATAGCTGTAGTGCAGGCGCGACTCCATGCCACCTCCGTGCCCGGTGACCTCGCGCATCACGCCGGCCTCGACGATGCCCCAGTCGGCGCTGTACTCACCGTTGATGCCGGCCATGGCCGACATCTGCCGGCTGTGCAGGCGGCGCAGCTGCGGGTCGTTCACGTCGTCGGTCTTGAAGCGCAGCGTGTAGGGCGTGACTGCCGCCGACAGGCGCAGGCCCTCGCGCTTGTACAGGTACATGCCCAGCGAGCCCGGGCTGGCGAAGAAGCGCTCGCCCTGCCAGGCAATGGACGGTACGACCAGCGGCTTGACGTCGTAGTGGGCGTACGCCCCCGAGGTCGCGCCGGCACTGATACCGGCCTGCACGCCCGGGTTCCGGTCGGCGGCGTGGGTGATCAACGGCAGGCCGATGGCAGCGGAGAACAGCAACGGGCGCAGCAGGGTCGGGGACAGCGACGGCATCGATCAACCACTTTGCGGGGGATGGCTGTGCATGGTGCGGGTACAACATTGTCAGAACATTGCGCCTTCGCAACTGGCACACGAAGACGCCCAAACCTGGCGCCAGGCACTATGATCGGCACCGTTTCCGGTAGCCGAGCCCCTGATGCGCATTCTCCTGGTCGAAGACGATCCCGATCTGTCCCGAGCCCTGCAGTCGGGCCTGGAGCGGCAGGGCGTGGTAGCCGACGTGGTCGGCAGCCTGGCCGAAGCCGCGGTTGCGCTGCGCGAGCCGGTACACCAGCTGATGTTGCTGGACCGCCAGCTGCCCGATGGCGATGGCGTGGCTTTCGTCGCCACCGCACGCGCGCTGCGCCCGAACCTGGCGGTGATCATGCTGACGGCCAAGGGCAGGTTGTCAGACAAGGTCGAGGGCCTGGATGTCGGTGCCGACGACTACCTGGTGAAGCCGGTGGCGATCGAGGAGCTGATGGCGCGGATCCGTGCTGTCTCGCGGCGGCCCTCGGCCATGGTGACACCGAGCCTGCATCTGGGCCGGCTGGAATTCGACTTCGAATCGCTGCAGGCACAGGTGGAGGGCCAACCGCTGGCGCTGCCGCGGCGCCAGGTGCTGGTACTGCAGGCACTGGCGATGCGCCAGGGGCGCACGGTCACCCGCACGGCACTGGAGGCCGCGGTGTACGGCTTCGACGATGAGATCCAGTCCAATGCGCTCGATGCGCACATTTCCAAGCTGCGCAAGGCGCTGCAGCAGGCCGGGGCGGGCGTTGAAATCCATGTGATCCGGGGCGTCGGCTACCTGCTGGCGGAGGCCTGAGATGGCGCGTCCGACACGTCCGATCCGTTCCATCACGCTGGGGTTGGCCTGGCGGTTGTTCCTGGCGCAGGCCTTCACCGTGCTGTTCGCCGTTGTTGCGCTGATCCTGACCTGGGGCGACAAGGACACCTGGGGCATGGACATGTTCATGGCTGAAGCCGTGGCCAAGGCCGTGCACAGTGAAGGCGGGCGGTTGGTGCTGGACCAGGCGCGCTGGAACAAGCTCGACGCCGAGGCCGGGGGCAACCTCTGGTTCGCGGCGGTCGACGACAAGGGTGTCTGGCTGGAACGCGGCACGATTCCGGCGATCCACGCCCCGCTGCTCGCGCGCCTGCCGACGCTGGGTGCCACCGAACTCGGCTCGCTGGTGCCGCCGTACCTGGACGTGGCGCGGGTGATGATCCGCAAGGAAGATGGTCGCCGCATCACGGTGATGGTGGGTGGGGCGCCGAAGGGCGGGTTGCTGGACGGTGCGCTGATGGTGCTGCGCCTGATCGGGCTGTGGTTTTTCCTGCCGCTGATCGTGATCACGCTGCTGGTCATGCCGACCGTGATCCACCGCGCGATGCGCGGCGTGCGCCGCTCCGCACAACAGGCCAAGGAGCTGGATATCGGCCAGCCGGGGGCGCGTCTGGATGCGCAGCTGGTGTCGACCGAGGTCGCACCGCTGGTGGAAGCCTTCAACGACGCGATCGACAAGGTGCAGCAGGGGTATGCCGCGCGTGACAAGTTCCTCGCCGATGCCGCGCACGAACTGCGGGTGCCGATTGCAGTGGTGCAGGCGCGCCTGTTGCAGTTGCCGCAGGGCGAGCTGAAGTCGCAGCTGCTGACCGACGTGGCGCGGCTCGGTAACGTTGCCGAGCACCTGCTTGACCTGCAGCGACTTGATCGTAATGTCGGCGCACTGCAGCGGCTGGATCTGGCGTTGCTGGTGCGCGAAGCGGCCGCCGATCTGGCGCCGCTGGTGGTGGGGGCCGGTTACGGCTTCGAAGTGGATGCACCCGAGATGCCAGTGTGGATCCATGGCGACAGCCTGGCGCTGGGGCGGGTGATCGCCAACCTGGTGCACAACGCCATCGTCCACGGCGGCGGACGCGGCACCATCTGCGTGCGCCTGGATGCACGTGGCCTGCTGGAGGTCAGCGACCAGGGCGCCGGCATTCCGGTGGGCGACCGTGAAGCGATCTTCGAGCCGTTCCATCGTCTGCGCGCAGCGGGTAGCGGCAGTGGCCTGGGCCTGCATCTGGTGAAGGAAATCGTGCAGCACCATGGCGGATCGGTCAGCGTCGGCGAGGCGGCCGGTGGTGGCGCCAGTTTCCGTGTCAACTTCCATCGCGGCACCGTCCGGCGCTGACAGCCACGCGGGGAAATCCCCGATAGGCAACCTGCCACGTCCCTCGGCAGGCTGCTGGAATGGTTCCCGAACGATCCGCTCCACCGCTGTTTGGCAGTGGTTGTGCCGCCGGTCTGGTGCTGGGTGCGCTGGCCTGCGTGCAGCTGCCGGTGCTGCCGCCGCTGTGGCTGTGCATGCCGTTGGCCATTGCCAGCGCCACAGGCTGGATCGTGCCTTGGCGCGGCCGCGCCTGGACGGCTGCGCTGTTCGGCCTGTCGTGGGCGGCATTGCACGGACACTGGGTCCTGCAGGGCCAGCTTCCACCCGGAGGGCCCGCGCAGGACGTGCAGGTCCTTGGCCGAGTGGTTGATCTTCCACACAGTGGCCCCGGCTATACCCGTTTCGTGTTGAAGGTCAACGAGGCCGATGCGCTGCCCTCGTTGCGTGGCAAGCGCCTGCAGATCACCTGGAACGATCCATGGCGTGGACCGCCTGCGAGCGGCACCGATGGTGGGCGCCATGCGGTTCAAGCTGGCGCGTACTGGGAGCTGTCGCTGCGGGTGCGGGCACCGCGTTCGCGGATCAATCCTGGAGGCTTTGACGGCGAACGCCATGCATTGCTGCGCGGTATTTCCGGCAATGGCACGGTGCGCGACCCCGGCGCTGCGCGTGAGCGCGCGCCTGCACAGGGCCTGCCGGCCTGGCGCGAGCGCAGCAGTGACGCCATCGCAACGCAGGTGGCACATCCTGCCGCGCGGTTCGTGCAGGCCCTGGCACTGGGCGACACGCGCGGCCTGTCCGATGCCGACTGGGAGCACCTGCGCGCGCTGGGCCTGACCCATCTGGTCGCCATTTCCGGTTTCCACGTTGGCGTGGTGGCTGGCTTTGGCGTACTGCTGTGCCGCGTGTCGTGGTGGCTGTGCCCGGTGCTGGGACGGTTCTGGCCTCGGCCGCAGGCGGCGGCATGGGGCGCGGCGCTGGCCGCAGCCGTCTATGCCGTGGCCGCCGGCGGCGCGCTTCCAACAGTGCGTGCGGCGCTGATGATCGGGCTGGTGGCACTGGCCCGTGCCGGGCGTCGCCCGGTGGGTGCGGGGCAGGGACTGGCCCTGGCCGCGATGGTGATGCTGCTGCCGGCGCCGCTGTCGGTGCTGTCGGCCGGCTTCTGGCTCAGTTTCGGGGGCGTGCTGTGGCTGCTGTGGTGCCTTCCACGAACCGGGCCGGACGGCGTCGGTGGGGGCCTGCGCGGCTTTCTGGCCGCCCAGGGCGTGGCCAGCCTCGGCCTGTTGCCGCTGTGCGTGGCCCTGTTCGGCGGCACCGCGCGCTTGGGGCCGCTGGTCAATCTGCCGATCATTCCGTGGTGGACCCTGCTGGTGGTGCCGTTGTCGCTGCTGGGTACCGGCCTGCACGCGTTGCATGATGGCGCCGGGCGCTGGGCATGGCGCGCCGCCGCCTGGCTGTTCGAGCTCAGCTGGCAGGCCCTGCAGCCGTTGGCGCTGCACCCGCAGGCGATGTGGTGGTTGGCCGAGGCGCCGCGCTGGGCGGTGCCGGCGGCAGTGGCGGGGGTGTTCTGGTGGCTGCTGCCACGCGGCGCTGGCGGTACCTTGGCAGGCCTGCTGCTGTGCCTGCCGCTGCTGTGGCCCGCCCGGCATGCACCGGCTGAAGGCGAACTGGAGCTGCTGGTGCACGACGTAGGGCAGGGCACCGCGGTGCTGGTGCGTACGGCGAGGCACGCGCTCTGGTACGACGTGGGGCCGCCGACCGGCGGCGACGGCAACGAACGCATTCTGGTCCCGTCCCTGCGCGCGCTCGGACAGGGGCCGCCGCAGCAGGCGATGCTCAGCCATGACCATCTTGATCACACCGGCAGCCTGCCGAGCCTGCGAAGGCAGCTGCCCGGGCTGCAGCTGCTGGCGCCACCGGGCAGCACCATCGCCGGCGCTGCGCCCTGCCAGCAAGGGATGCAGTGGCAGTGGGACGGAGTTGATTTCCAGGTCCTGCACCCGGCACCGGGCAGCCGCCAGGCCGAGAACGAGGACAGCTGCGTGCTGCGCGTCGCCAGCCGTCACGGCGTGGTCCTGCTGCCTGGCGATATCGGCCGCCCGGCCGAGCAGGCGCTGCTGAAGGCATACCCGGCAGCGCTGAAGGCGGATGTGGTGCTTGTGCCGCACCATGGCAGCGGTGGCAGTTCCAGCGCGCCGTGGGTCGAGGCCGTGGCGCCACGGCTGGCGGTGGTCTCGGCCGGGCACCGCAACCGCTTCGGGCACCCCCGCCAGGACGTGGTCCAGCGCTGGCAGGCGCAAGGGGCCGAGGTGCTGGCCACGGCCGATTCCGGGGCGATCCGCATATGGCTTGGCGCACAAGGGCTGCAGCTGCGTGAACAGCGCATCCACGCATCCCGGTGGTGGGATGCCGCTGGGCGGGCGCGGTCGGCTGCTATCCTATCGCCGATCGAACAAGCGGCCGTTGGGCCGGAGGGTTGAAACGTGTGGGAACTGGTCAAGGCCGGTGGCTGGCCGATGGTGCCGCTGCTGCTGTTGGGCGTACTGGCTTTGGCGATCATCCTGGAGCGTTTCTGGTCCCTGCGACGTACTGAAGTGCTGCCGCCCGGCCTCGGCCAGGAAGTGCGCAACTGGGCGGCACGCGGCAAGCTCGACCCCGCCCACCTGCAGACCCTGCGGGCGAACTCGCCGCTGGGCGCGCTGCTGGCCGCCGCGCTGGAAGCGCGCAACCGTCCGCGTGACCAGATCCGCGAGCGCATCGAAGACACCGGCCGCCACCTGGTGCACCGCATGGAGCGTTTCCTCAACGCGCTGGGCACCATCGCATCGGCCGGGCCGCTGCTGGGCCTGCTGGGTACTGTGATCGGCATGATCCAGATGTTCCTGGGCATCCTCGACCATGGCGTGGGTGATGTGAACCAGCTGGCCGGTGGTATCGGCAAGGCGCTGGTGTGCACCGCCACCGGCATGATCGTCGCCATTCCAGCACTGATGTTCCACCGCTACTTCAAGGGCCGTATCCACGGTTACGTGGTAGAGATGGAGCAGGAAGCCAGCGCGCTGCTGGATACGCTGGATGGCCGCCCCGGCGTGATGAACCCTGCTGCTGCCACGCGCCCGGCCGGCGCGGCCACGGCGAAGGCCTGATCGATGCGTATCGGCAACGACCGATCCCAGGATGAGCCGCATATCGACCTGGTGCCACTGATCGATGTCATCCTGGTGCTGATCATCTTCTTCGTGGTCACCACCACCTTCGATGCGCGCTCGACGCTGCAGGTGCAGCTGCCGACCGCCAGCCAGCAGCAGACCAATGAGCCGCCGCGCTCGTTGAGCGTGCTGATCAACGCCGAAGGCCGCTACTTCATCAATGATCAGGAAGTCCTGCGCAGCGACGTCGAGTCGGTCAAGCAGACCATCGCGGCCGTGGCCGGCAGCGACCGCACGCAGCCGGTGCTGTTACGCGCCGATGCACGCACTCCCTACCAGGCCGTGGTGACCGCGCAGGATGCGCTTGGTCAGCTCGGCTTCCGCCGTATTGCCATTGCAACAGCACCCGAGGTGCGTCCATGAGTTCCAAACACGCGCCGGTGTGGCCGATCTACAAACGTCTGCTGGGATACACCCGTGCCTACTGGGGCATGATGGTCGCCGCCGTCATCGCCATGGCGGTGGAGTCGGTAGCCGGCTACCACTTCACCAAGCTGATGGAGCCGCTGGTCAACCGTGGCTTCGTCAATCCCGAACCGAAAATGGCGGTGATCCTGCCGCTGACCATCCTTGGCCTGTTCCTGATGCGCAGCGCCGCCACCTGGGTGAGCGACTACGCGCTGGCCAAGACCGGTCGCAGCGTGGTGCGCGACCTGCGTGAACAGGTGCTGGCCAAGTACCTGCACCTGCCGTCCTCGCATTTCGATACCGAATCGACGCCGGTGATGGTCAGTCGCCTCAACTTCGATACCGAGCAGGTCACCCAGGCCAGCGCCGATGCGCTCAAGACCGTGGTTGCCGACACCCTGACCATCATCGCCATGCTGGCGGTGATGCTGCAGATGAGCGTCAAGGTGACCGTGGCCATGCTGGTGGTGGTGCCGATGATCGGCGTGATCGTGTCTTACGTGGGCAAGCGCTACCGGCGCATCAGCCGCGGTATCCAGGACGGCATGGGCACGATGGCGCAGACCGCCGAGCAGTCACTGGCGGCCCAGCAGGAAGTGAAGGTGCACGGCACCCAGCAGCATGAGATGTCGCGCTACTCGCGCCTGGCCAACCGCATGCTGGCGCTGAACATGAAGGTGGAAATCACCCGTGCCGGTGCCTCCAGCGTGGTCCAGTTCCTGGCCGCGCTGGCGCTGGCGGTGATCGTCTGGGTGTCGACCCGTGAAGCACTGGCAGGGCGCCTCAATGCCGGCCAGTTCATGGGCCTGATGATCTCGATGACGGCGATCATCCCGTCGCTGCGCCGCCTGACCAGCGTGCAGTCCTCGATCTCCCGCGGTGTGTCCGCCGCCGAGCGCCTGTTCGACATCCTCGACATGCCGGTCGAGCGCGACGAAGGCCGCAACACGGTGCAGCGCGTGCGTGGCGAACTGGCCTTCGAGCACGTCATGCTGCGTTACCGCGAAGACAGTGGCATCGCCCTGGACGACATCAGCTTCGTGGCCAAGCCGGGTACGGTCACCGCCATCGTTGGTCGATCCGGCAGCGGCAAAACCAGCCTGATCCGGCTGGTGCCGCGCTTCTACGAACCCAGCGGCGGGCGCATCACCCTCGACGGGGTGGCACTGGACGACTATCCGCTGGCCGACCTGCGTCGCCAGGTGGCGATGGTCGGGCAGAAGGTCATGTTGTTCGACGACACCATCGGCGCCAACATCGCCTATGGCATGGACGCGACGGATGAACAGATCCGAGCGGCAGCTGAAGCCGCGAATGCCTGGGAGTTCATCGCACGCATGCCGCAGCAGCTGCAGACCCCGGTGGGCGAGAACGGCGCGCTGCTGTCCGGTGGCCAGCGCCAGCGCCTGGCGATCGCGCGTGCGATCCTGCGCGACGCGCCGATCCTGATCCTCGATGAAGCCACCGCAGCGCTGGACAACGAATCGGAGCGCCTGGTGCAGGACGCGCTGCAGCGATTGATGCCCGAGCGCACCACGCTGGTCATCGCGCATCGCCTGTCGACCATCGAGCATGCAGACCAGGTGCTGGTGATGGACCACGGTCGCATCGTCGAGCGCGGTACCCACAAGGAGCTGCTCACCATGGGTGGCCTGTACCAGCATCTGCACAGCATGCAGTTCCGCGAAAGGCAGGACTGATGGCCGGCAAGGGTACCCAGACCCCGCCGTACTGGTACGACGGCACCCCGGTTCCGTGGGCGATGCGCCTGCTGGCGCCGCTGTATGCCGGCGTCACCGCGCTGCGCCGGCGCGCCTATCGGCGTGGCTGGCGCAAGCGCTACACGCTGCCGGTGCCGGTCATCGTGGTTGGCAACATCACCGCCGGTGGGACTGGCAAGACGCCGCTGACCATTGCGCTGGTGGAGCGCCTGCGTGCCGCCGGTTGGAAGCCGGGCGTGGCCAGTCGTGGCTACGGCCGCGAAGATGCCAACAAGCCGCTGTGGGTCAAGGCCGATACGCCGACCGCCAAGGGTGGCGACGAGCCGGTGCTGATTGCCTGGAAGACCGGCGTGCCGGTGCGCGTGGACAGTGATCGTGTTGCAGCCGGCAAGGCGCTGATCGAGGCCGGCTGCGATGTGATCGTCTGCGACGACGGCCTGCAGCACTACCGGCTGGCACGCGACATCGAGATCGAGGTGGTCGATGCGCAGCGCCGCTACGGCAATGGCCGGATGATTCCGGCCGGGCCACTGCGTGAGCCGGTCAGCCGCGCCAGCGAGTGCGATTTCCGCGTGGTCAACCTCGGCCAGGCCGATGAGGAGACTGCAGCACAGGCCTGCGGCTTCGGCCAGTGGCCGATGGCCCTGCACATCGACAGCGCACAACCGCTGGCCGGTGGCCGTGCCCGTCCGCTGTCGTATTTCAAGGGCCAGCGTGTGCACGCCGTGGCCGGCATCGCCCACCCGCAGCGCTTCTTCGACATGCTGCGCGCGCGTGGCATCGGTGTCGTGCCGCACGCCTTCGCTGACCATCAGGCCTATCAGCCGCAGGACCTGTCCTTTGGCAGCCAGCTGCCGGTGCTGATGACTGAAAAGGACGCGGTGAAATGCCGCGCGTTCGGCAATGACTGGCACTACGCGGTCCCGCTGCGCGCCGAGCTGCCTGCCGCATTCTGGGTGGCGCTGACCGACCGCCTGGACAAGCTGCGACCGAACTGAGTGGCGCGGCGGCGCTTGCATTCATGCGCCGCCGGCCGCATTCCCGTTGTAACGAGCCTGCTGAGTACCGCCCCATGACCGAATTCGTCGTCGCCATCCCGGCCCGCCATGCCGCCTCGCGGCTGCCGGGCAAGCCGCTGCGCCCGCTGGGCGGTGAGCCGCTGGTGCTGCACGTGGCGCGTCGCGCGCTGCAGGCCGGTGCCGGCGAGGTCTGGGTCGCTACCGACGATCAACGCATTGCCGACGCACTGTCCGGCCTGGCCGAAGTGAAGGTGGCGATGACCGCCACCTCGCATGCCTCCGGTACCGACCGCCTGGCCGAGTGCGCGCGCATCGCCGGCTGGGCCGATGACACCGTCGTGGTCAACCTGCAGGGCGACGAGCCGTTCGCGCCGGCGGCGGGTATCCGCGCGGTGGCCCAGGCACTGGTTGAAGGCAATGCGCCGATGTCGACCCTCGCCACGACCGTAGAAGACGCGCATACCCTGTTCGACCCGAACGTGGTGAAGCTGGTGCGCAACGTGCGCAACGAGGCGATGTACTTCAGCCGCGCCCCGATCGCCTGGCACCGCGATGGCTTTGCCCGCAGCCGTGACACGCTGCCGGCCGGTCACAACTGGCTGCGCCACATCGGCATCTACGGCTATCGCGCCGGTTTCCTGCAGCAGTTCGCGGCGATGCCGCCGGGCCAGCTGGAGCAGGTCGAATCGCTGGAACAGCTGCGCGTGCTGGAAGCGGGTTTCCCGATCAGCGTGGCGATCTCGCCCGAACCGTTCCCGCCGGGCATCGACACGCCCGAGGACCTGGAACGCGCCGAAGCATTGCTGCAGACGCTGGCTGCCCGATGAAGCTGCTGGTCGTCTGCCTCGGCAACATCTGCCGTTCGCCGATGGCCGAAGGTGCGCTGCGCGCGCGCCTGGACGCTTCGCCGCTGGCTGGTCGGGTGCAGGTCGATTCGGCCGGCACCGGCGACTGGCATGTGGGCGAGCCACCGGACCGGCGAGCGATCGCCTGCGCGGCCGGGCATGGCGTGGACATCGGCGGCCTGCGCGCGCGCCAGCTGCAGGTCGCGGATTTCGACCGCTTCGACTGGATCCTGTGCGCCGATGAGGCCAACCTGCGCGATGCGGGTCGCTTGGCCACACCCGCCCAGCGCGAACGCCTGGCGCTGTACCTGCCGTGGTCCGGCGGGCAGGGCAGGGGTGCGATCCCGGACCCGTATACCGGCGGCAGTGAGCATTTCGAACAGGTCTGGACATTGGTCGACGATGCTGCAAAACGTGCCGTGGCACGACTGTTGCATGACGCCGACTCCGGCATAATCGGGCCATGAACGTCCAGCCCGTCCCGGACCTGCCCGAGTTCGCCACCTGGCTCAACGCCACCCCCTGCACCCTGACCGAACTGCGCGGTCGGCCGGTGGCGCTGTTGTTCGTCAACGCCGCCTCCGCCTGGAGCGCGCAACGCCTGGCCGAGTTCGGCCAATGGCTGTCGCGCCACCCCGGCAAGCTGCAGCCGCTGGTGCTGCAGGTGCCGCGCTTCGATTTCGAACGCGAGGCCGGCGCCGCACTGAAGCTGCTGCGTCGCCAGGGCCTGACGATGCCGGTCCTGCTCGATGCCGACTGGGATGGCTGGCGCCGCTTCGGCATCACCGCCTGGCCGACCCTGGTGCTGCTGGATGCGCAGGGCCGCGAACAGCAACGGCTGGTCGGGCAGGGCGCACCCGGCGAACTGGAGCGTGCCTTGAACGCGCTGTGCGAGGGCGCGCCGTCGGCGCCGCCGCGCGGTGGCAGCGAACTGCATCCGGAGCCGCGCCACGCGCTGCGCTTCCCGCTCGGCCTGGCGGTCAGCACCGAACGCCTGTACATCGCCGACAGCGGCCATCATCGCATCCTCGAATGCAGCCACGGTGGCCGCATCCTGCGCCAGTTCGGGCTGGGCACCGCCGATTTCATGGACGGCAACCTCGCCGAAGCCGCGTTCCACCGCCCGCAGGCGCTGGTGCTGGAGCGCGATTCGCTGTACGTCGCCGACACCGGCAACCACGCGGTGCGTCGTATCAACCTGCTGACCGGGATCGTCGATACCCTGTGCGGCAACGGCCGTCCCGGTGCACCGATGGAAGGCCCGGTCGCGCAGGCGCGGCAGGTTGCGCTGGACCATCCTGTCGGCCTGGCCATTGCCGACAATCAGCTGCAGATCGCCATGGCCGGCGACAACCGCATCTGGAGCTACCACCTGGGCCAGCGCAGCCTGCAATGGCGCGCGGGCAGTGGTTCCATCGACGAGCGCGATGGCAGCGGGCATCTGGCCGCCTTCGCCCAACCCACCGCGTTGGCCGTGGTGCAGCAGGTGCTGTACGTGGCCGATGCGCTGGGTTCCTCGATCCGCGCGCTGCAGTTGCGCGGCGATCTGGTGCAGACCCTGGTCGGGCAGGGGCCGTGGCGCTTCGGTAGCGAAGACGGTCCGCGTTCGGACGCCAGCCTGCAGTTCCCACAGGCGATCGCGCTCAGCCCGGATGCGCCGCTGTTGTGGATTGCCGATACCGGCAACGGCCGCCTGCGCACGCTGCGCCTGGGCGGTGGCGAACTGACCACCCAGCCGTTGCCACGACGCCTGCATGGCCCCGCCGGCCTGGCGGTGGGGGCCGGTGCGGTATGGATCGCCGAGACCGACGCCCATGCCGTGCTGCGATTCGACCCGGATAGCGGCGTGCTCAGCGAAGTCCCGATCAGCGAATGACAGACGTTCCCGCCCCGGCCTTCGACGGCAAGGCCTTCGCGGCCCAGCTCAGTACCGCCCCTGGCGTGTACCGCATGTACGCCGCCGACGACACGTTGCTGTACGTGGGCAAGGCGCGCGCGCTGCGCAACCGTGTCGGCAGCTATTTCAACGGCAGCCCGAAGAACGCGCGGATCATGTCGATGATCTCGCAGATCGCGCGCATGGACGTGACCGTGACGCGCTCGGAAGCCGAGGCGCTGCTGCTGGAGAACCAGCTGATCAAGTCGCTGTCGCCGCGCTACAACGTCTCGCTGCGCGACGACAAGACTTATCCGCATGTGCTGCTGACGCGCGAGGACTGGCCGCGCATCGCGCTGCATCGTGGTCCGCGTGCCATTCCCGGTCGCTATTTCGGGCCGTATCCCGGGGTCACCGCGGTGCGTGAAACGCTGAACCTGATGCACAAGCTGTTCAAGCTGCGCAGCTGCGAGGACAGCGTGTTCCGCAACCGCTCGCGGCCGTGCCTGCAGTACCAGATCGGCCGCTGCAGCGCGCCCTGCGTGGAGCTGGTGCCGGCGCCGGACTACGCCGAATCGGTGCGTCGCGCCGCACTGTTCCTGGAAGGCAAGAGCGACGAGTTGACCCGCGAACTGGGCGAGCAGATGCAGGCCGCCAGCGAGGCACTGGAGTTCGAGCAGGCCGCGCGCCTGCGCGACCTGATCTCCTCGCTGCGCAGCATGCAGACCCGCCAGTACGTGGATGGCCGTGCCGCGGATCTGGACGTGCTGGCGGTGGCCATGCAGGGTTCGCAGGCCTGCGTGCTGCTGCTGGCTTTCCGCGATGGCCGCAACCTCGGTACCCGCCCGTTCTTCCCACGCACCAACGGTGAAGAAAGCCCGGAGGAAGTGCTGGCCGCGTTCGTCTCGCAGTACTACATCGAATTCGAGCCGCCGCGCGAGATCCTGCTGGACCGCGAGATTCCCGATGCCGACCTGCTGGTCGCCGCGCTGTCAGCCTCGGCCGAGCGCAAGGTGCAGCTGAAGTGGAACGTGCGTGGCGAACGCGCCGGCTATGTGGAACTGGCCAGCCGCAACGCGCAGCTGACCCTGGCCACCGAGCTCAACAGCCGCAACGCGCAGCATGCGCGCAGCGACGCACTGCGCGAGATGCTGGGCCTGGCCGAGCCGGTCAAGCGGGTCGAGTGTTTCGATATCAGCCACACCCTGGGCGAGGCTACCGTGGCCTCGTGCGTGGTGTTCGACGCTGCCGGTCCGGTGCGCGCGCAGTATCGCCGCTTCAACATCAGCGGCATCGAGCCGGGCGATGACTACGCCGCCATGCGCCAGGCCATCGACCGCCGCTTCCGCCGTGCGGTGGAAGAGCAGGGCGTGCTGCCGGACGTGCTGCTGATCGACGGCGGCGCCGGGCAGCTGGCGCAGGCCCAGGCCGCACTGGCCGACCTGGGCGTGGAAGGCGTGCTGCTGGTGGGTGTGGCCAAGGGCGTGGAGCGCCGCGCCGGCCACGAAGCGCTGGTGATGCCTGATGGCCGCGAGCTGCGCCCGGGCGCGGCCAATCCGGCACTGCAGTTCATCCAGCAGGTGCGCGATGAGGCGCACCGCTTCGCCATCACCGGCCACCGCGGCCGCCGCCAGAAGGCGCGGATGACCAGCAAGCTGGAGGACATCCCTGGTATCGGGCCGCGCCGCCGCGCCAGCCTGCTCAAGCATTTCGGCGGTCTGGTCGGCCTGAAAGCCGCTGGTGAAGCGGAAATCGCCAAGGTGGAAGGCATCAATGACGCCCTCGCGGCACGTATCTACGCTAACCTGCACGGGTTGGCCACGCCTGATCCGGCCGAGTAGAGAGAGAAGCACGCAAGCATGAAGTTGACCCTGCCCACCTGGCTGACCTTGTTGCGGATCGTGATGATCCCGGTGCTGGTGCTGGTGTTCTACCTGCCCTACACCTGGACCAACTTCGCTTCGGCGGCGATCTTCGGCCTGGCCGCGATCACCGACTGGCTCGATGGCTGGATCGCACGCCGTTACCAGCTGGAATCGGCCTTCGGCGCCTTCCTCGACCCGGTCGCGGACAAGCTGATGGTGGCGGTGGCGCTGTTCCTGATCGTGCAGGGTCACCCGACGCCGTGGATGGCGTTCTGGGCGGCAGTCATCGTCGGCCGTGAAATTGCGGTATCGGCGCTGCGCGAATGGATGGCCGAGCTGGGCCAGCGCGCCAAGGTGCGCGTGGCGATGATCGGCAAGGTCAAGACCACCGCGCAGATGGTCGCGCTGCTCTGCCTGCTGTATTCGGTGGCACCGAACGTGCCGGTGGAAGACATCTGGATGGGCTGGCCGGTGTTCCACATCGGTGACTGGACCCTGGCCATTGCTGCCGTGCTGACCCTGTGGTCGGGCCTGCAATACCTGCACGCCGCTTGGCCGAGCCTGCGCGATGACGAGCGCGCGGCGCGCGAGCGTGCGCGGCAGAAGAAGCTGGGCAACTGAGCCCCGGGGTCGGATCCCTTTCCGCAGGAAAGGGCTCTGACCCCATCGGTGCGTTTATCCACGCATGGCGTGGATCTACTCGACACGCTGGACGGATCTACGGTGATGCCCCATCCACGCATGGCGTGGATCAACTGGAAATGCCGCATCCACGGATGATGCGGATCCATCGGTTTGCGGGGATGCCATAGTAGATCCACGCCATGCGTGGATACGCAATGCAAGGTGCCTCGCAGACCCTAAAAAAGCGCTTGACGCCATCCTTGGAATAGGTAAAATTTCGCCTCCCAAGCGGGAATAGCTCAGTTGGTAGAGCGCAACCTTGCCAAGGTTGAGGTCGCGAGTTCGAGTCTCGTTTCCCGCTCCAGATTCAAGAAAAACGCTCCCGAAAGGGGGCGTTTTTCGTTTGCGTCCAACGCGCTTCATTGCCACTTCACCGTCGCCCCATCGCCCCACCACATGAAGGTTGGATGCTGCATCCTTCGTTCCAAGGGTGACGCCGCGATGCCTCATCAATCCTCCGCCTACGATCACGACGTGGTCATCGTCGGTGCCAGTTTCGCCGGTGCCGCCTGCGCGCTGGCCGCTGCCCAATACGGCCTGCGCGTCTGCGTGCTGGAGCGCAAGGCAGATCCCGGCGAACGCCTGCACACCACCGGCATCGTGGTGAAGGAAGCGATGGAGCAGACCTGGCTGGGGCGCATGCCCGAATACCTGGTGCAACGCGTTGCCAATGTGCGGCTGTATGCGCCGAACCTGCGCAGCGTGTTGTTGGCCGCGCCGGGCTATTACTTCCTCACCACCGATACGCCGAACCTGATGCGCTGGCTAGCCAGCGAGCTGCGCGCGAACGGTGTCGACCTTCGCCTGCAGCAGTCCTTCACCGACGCCCATCGCAGTGGTGACGGCTGGCAGGTGGAAGGGGCAGGGCGCTGCGCCTACCTGGTCGGCGCCGATGGCGCGCGCTCACGCGTTGCCCAGCGCACCGGCCTCGGCCAGGTGCGTGACAACCTCTACGGCGTCGAACGTGAGTTCGCCGGCCTCCAGTTGCCGCAGGGTGACGCACTCCATTGCTTCGTCAGCAAGCGCTTTGCACCGGGCTACATCGGCTGGGTCGCGCAGAATCCAACCGGCCTGCAGGTGGGATTGGCGCTGCGCCATGACCCGAATCAGGTACGCCCGCCTGATATTGATGGCTTCCTTGAGCACGTGCGCGATGTGGTCGGCATTCCGCCTTCGGCGCGCCCCTCGGCTACCCGTGCCGGCCTGGTGCCTTGCGGCCGGCCGGATGGGCCGATCACTGGCCAACGGCTGATCCTGACCGGCGACGCGGCGGGCATCGTCTCGCCATTGTCCGCCGGGGGCATCCACTCCTCGTGGCGGCACGGCTGGGCGGTCGGCGAGGCGATTGCCCGTCATCTGCGTGGCCAGGGGCCGGAAGCGGAACGGGTGGCGCGGCAGGTGGCGCCGGCATTCCATGGCAAGCGCCTGCTGCGCTGGGCGATGGATCATCTGCAGGCCGACTGGCCGCTCAACGCACTGCTGCACACGGCGACCACGCGGCGCATCGCTGAGCAGGTCTACTTCCATCGCCGTGGCCTGCGAACCTGAGGTATCGGTCCTGGGGGCCTGAACGCCGCCCCACAATGCACGCGAAAATTCCTGTTGACGCCGTGCAGCAATATCGACACAATAGCGCTCCTTCGACGCAGGTCGAACGGAATCTGCGGGAATAGCTCAGTTGGTAGAGCGCAACCTTGCCAAGGTTGAGGTCGCGAGTTCGAGTCTCGTTTCCCGCTCCAGATTCAAGAAGAACGCTCCCGCAAGGGGGCGTTTTTCGTTTGTCACACCGGTTGCACCACCGCCGCGCTAGCGTGCCTTGCCGGGCAGGGCGCTGCACCAGGTCCGGGCATCCTGCCGGTGGAAACCGGGGCAGCGGTTGTCCTGCGGGATGTAGACGTAGGGAGCGTCATCTTCGTAGGTGAAGTGGTAGTAGTAGGTCCGGTCCTTTCCGTACAGCCAGTAGTTCGACGAGCCCTGGTTGATGGCATATGGCTCGAACGTGAAGATCGAAGATTCACGGGGGATGAAGTTGCTGCGCTCCATCAGTAGCAGCACGGCGTTCGAGACCAGTGGGGTGGTCAGGACGAGCACGATCACACCGACAGTCGCTGTCGTGATCGAGCCAATCAGCAGCCAGCGGCGGGGGTGTTTCACGGTCGGGCAGCATCGAAGCAAGACAATGCCGCAATGTGCAATACGCTGTGAAAGTCGTCCAGTGTTCCGTGTCGAGAACGCATTGAAAGCGTAGTGAAAGACTGGGTCGGCGTTGCCTGAACCGCACGCGTGCTGTGACCTTTTTCGGACGATTTCTCCATGTTCGCTCCACAATCGCACGGTAGCCTTCATGCTCCTTCTACACGTTGGCGGGCTGGTGGTCAGGCGTATCACTTCAGTGGCAGTGCCCAAGGCCGGGCACGGACTCTCCCTGCATGCAGTGCTGCGCCCTGGTGCGTTGTTGGCAAGCCTGGCCTTGGCCGGTTGCATGTCGGTGCCTGTTCCGGACCTGCCTGACCGCACGCCCAGCACCTGGACCCAGGTGCCGCAGGGCCAGGGCGTGGCAGTGGATGCCAGACAGTGGTGGAAAGTGCTGTCCGACCCGGCACTGGATGGCCTGGTCGATCAGGCCATCGCCGGCAACCTCGACCTGCAGCAGGCCACGCTGCGCCTGCAGGCCGTTCGGATCGTCGCCGGCACTTCCGACTCGCGTTTCCTGCCGGAAATCTCGGCCAGCGCCAAGCAGGTGCAGGACGCCGCCGCCGTCGATACCTACTTCCATGCCGGCATCGAAGCGATCTGGGACCTGGGCCTGTTCGGTGCCGCCGAGAGCGCGCAGTTGAGCGCGCAGGCTTCGGCCGGCAATGCCGAGGCGCTGCGCAATGCCGCGCAGGTGGCGGTGATTGCCGACGTGGTGCGCAGCTATCTGGACCTGACCGTTGCACAGGCCCAGCAGGACCTGCTGGCCCGCCAGCAATCGGTGGATGACCGCGGCGAGCACCTGGCCCTGGTCCGCCAGCGCCTGCGCCTGGATGAGCCGGGCGAACTTGATCGCCTGCGTGCACGCCAGGCCGCCACCCACGCCGCCATCGCACAAGCCCGGGAAAACGCCGACAACGCCGCCCGTGCGCTGGCATTGTTACTGGGCCGTGATGGCCCGGATCCGGCTTGGCGCGCCTATCGCTCGCCGCCGAAGCTGGGCACGTTCTCGCTGCAGCAGGTACCGGCCGATCTGCTGCGCCGCCGCCCGCAGATTCTGCTGGCCGAATCTGAAGTGATGCAGGCCGCGGCGAGCAAGGGCTCCGCACGTGCCGCGATGTATCCGCGGGTCAGTCTTGGTGGCTCGATCCTGTACGCCTACAACCTCACCCAGAACGCCCGCTCCAACTCCGATTCCAGTCCGTCGATCGGCCCGTACGCCGATATCCCGCTGTGGGATTGGGGCCAGCGCCGCGCGCGCTTCAATGCCGATGAAAAGCAGCTGGATGCTGCACTGCTCGGTTACCGCAAGGCGGTACTGGAAGGCGTGAGCGAAGTGGAGGGCGCGCTGGGCAGCCTGGCGCGCCAGGACAGCAGCATTCAGTCGCTGCGTGCGGCCAATGATGCCGCCGGCCAGCAGGTCAAGCGCCAAGCGCGGCAGGTGCAGCTGGGCCTGTCCAGCGAGTTCGATGGACTGGATACGCAGCGTGCCGCGCTCGCCTCGCAGGCTGATCTGATCGGTGCGCAGGGCGCACGCGTGCTCGCGTTTGCTTCGCTGTACCGAGCGCTTGGCGGTGCACCGCTGCCGGCTGAGGGTGAGGGCGAACAGCAATGATCGCGCTGGCCCGCAAGACCCTGGCCTATGAGTGGCGCCGGTTTCTGCCGGTAGTGCTGGCGATGTGCTTTGCCGGCGTGCTGCTGATCGTGCAGGCGGCGCTGGTGCTGGGTATCTTCGGTACCGCCGCGATCTACGTGAAGGCATCGTCGGCTGATATCTGGGCCGGTTTCCCCGGCACCCAGAGCGTGAACTACGGCCATGCAATCAGTGCGGATGTGGAAAGCCACCTGCGCATGGATCCGGATGTCACCCGCGTCGAACCCTACGAATGGGTCGATGGCGAATGGCGTTCCAGCGCGCAGGGTACCGGCAACGTGTCGGTGTACCTGTCCGGCATCTCCACCCAAGGCGACGCGATGATGTTCGCGCGCATCCTGCCCGCCGACCTGCGCGCGCAGCTGCGCGAGCCGGGCGCGGTGATCGTCGACAGCGCCGATCTGGATACGCTGGGCGTGGACCTGCAGAACAACCGTGCCTGGATCAACG
The DNA here is from genome assembly GCF_056480905.1 of Stenotrophomonas sp. 96582_Sma. NCBI lineage: Bacteria > Pseudomonadati > Pseudomonadota > Gammaproteobacteria > Lysobacterales > Lysobacteraceae > Stenotrophomonas > Stenotrophomonas sp. 96582_Sma. The sequence goes on from NZ_CM151122.1 coordinate 1,615,499, forward strand.
GCAAGGCAGTGCGTGTGGTTGCCGCACAACCGGGCCTGCGTGGCCTCGGTGGCGTCAACGTGCTGGCCTCGCTGGATACCGCGCGCGCCATCGCCGGTACCGAACCGCATGAAGGCAGTACCTATTTCGTGGCGGGCCTGCGCTCGCCGGACCTGGCCAGCGGCGTACGTGATCGTCTGGCCGCGTCGATGGGGCACGCCACGCCTGTCGAGTTCTGGACCGCACCGGAGTTCGCCAGCCGCTCGCAGCAGTACTGGCTGTTCGATACCGGTGCCGGCATCGCAGTGTTGTTCATGGCCGTCATCGTCTGCTTTGTTGGCGCGGTGATCACCAACCAGTCGTTTGCTTCGGTGGTGGCCGGTTCGGTGCGCGAGTACGCCACGCTCAATGCACTCGGTGCCGGTCGCTATGCGCTGGCGCGGGTGGTGTTCGAACAGGCACTGTTGATCGGCGGCGTGGGCATGTTGTTGGCGGCGGCCTTCAGTACGGTGGTGCTGTTGATCGCGCAGAGCCAGCGCGTACCGGTGCAGCTGACGCCGATGGTGATCATCGGCTGCGTGGCACTGGTCGCGGTGATGGCCATGCTCTCCAGCATCATGGCGGTACGCAGTGTCGTCCGCTCCGATCCATCGTTGCTGCTGCGTTGAGGACCGGTCGATGACTTCTACACGCGCCGTCGCCCCGACCCTGCAGGCCGACGCACTGGAAAAGGGTTTCATGTCCGGCGATGTGCAGGTGCCGGTGCTGCGCGGCCTGTCACTGGACATCTACCCCGGCGAACTGACCCTGGTATCGGGCCCGTCCGGCTGTGGCAAGAGCACGCTGTTGTCGCTGCTGTCCGGCCTGTCCGCGCCCGATGGCGGCCGCGTGCACGCACTCGGCCAGGATGTGGGCCACATGACGCGCAGTGAGGTGGAGCGCTTCCGCCTGCACCATGTCGGCTTTGTGTTCCAGGGCTTCAATCTGTTCCCGGCGCTGACTGCACTGGAACAGGTGCAGCTGCCGCTGGGCTATCGCGGCATGAGCAATCGCGAAAGCGAACCGCTGGCGCGCAAGGCATTGGACGAGGTCGGCCTGACCCATCGCAGCCACATGCGTCCGGCGCAGCTGTCCGGCGGTGAGAAGCAGCGTGTGGCCGTCGCCCGCGCCTTCGCCAAGTCGCCGACGCTGATCTTCGCCGACGAACCGACCAGTGCGCTGGATGCCGAGAATGGCCAGCGCGTGATCGACATCCTGCATCGCTACGCACGTGCGCATGGCGCCACCGTGCTGTGCGTGAGCCACGATCCGCGCCTGATCCGGCATGCCGATCGGGTGATCGCCATGGAAGACGGCATGGTCCGTGATGACCGCCGCCAGAACGAAACTGTAGAGTCCGCCCCATGACCAAGACGTCGCACCTGCTTCCCCTCAGCCTGGCCCTGTCCGCGGCATTGCTGCTCGGCGCCTGTTCCAAAGAGGCGCCCGCCCAGGCATCCGCCGGTAAGGCCAGCACTGCTGCCGCCGCCAAGGTTGCGGTCGCGCGCGGCATCATCGACGTCGAGGGCGGTTTGATCGCGCTGGCACCGCCGGTGGATGGCTCGATCACTGCCGCGCCGGTGAAGGAGGGCGCCACGGTGAAGAAGGGACAGCTGCTGCTGTCGCTGGATGGCGCCCTGCTGCAGCAGGAGGTGGCGATGGCCACTGCCGATCTCGCTTTGGCCAATGACCGCCTGAAGGGCAGCCAGGCGCAGCTGCGCGAACTGGAGCGCAATGCGACTCGCCTGTCCACCGGCGCCAGCGAAGGCGTGTCGTCCAACCAGCAGGCCGATGCAGCCAAGCAGCAACTGGCCGGTGTGCGCGCCGATGTCGACGTGGCTGGTGCGCAGGTCGACATGGCCCAGCACAAGCTGGAGCACGCCAGACTGAAACTGCAGCAGATGTCGCTGAGCGCACCGGAGGCCGGCACCGTGGTCGGCCAGGTGCCGGGACTCGGTGCATTCGTGCAGGGTGGCAAGCCAGCGATCTCGCTGCTGCCGGCACGCCCGCTGCAGGTGCGTGCCGAACTCAGTGCTGCCTACGCCGATGCCGTGCAGGTGGGCATGAAGGCCACCGTGGTGCCGGACAGCGATGGCGCCGAGAACACCGGCTCACTGCCACCCGCGCGCGTGGTGCGCATCAGTCCGGTGTTCGCGCAGGCACGCTTGCCCGAAGACGCGGGGCGCGGCGTGGCCAAGGTGGTGGAGTGTGTGCTGGAGTTCGACGGCGAGGCCAAGGCGCGCTTCGGCCAGCATGTGCGGGTGGAGTTCCGGAAGTAGGCGCTGGCCTCAGTTCCCGAGCCAGCGTCGCAGGCGAGGCCAGAGTGAGGCCGGCACAACCACGAGCAGTGCCAGCAGCAGGATGGTGCTCATGCCGAGCAGCCAGTTCGAGTGGACGTCGCGCACGGGGGATTGATGCATGGCAGCCAAGCCCCATAGGACGTTCCACCCCAGCCATGGAATGAGGCTGATCAGGATCCGCAGCCACAGGCGGCGGAACCGCCATGGCTGCACAGCCAGGCCCAGCGCTGTCATTTCCACGAGGACGATCAGCGCGAACGTGATCACCGAGCCGATGGGATAGGGCAGTGTCCCGGACTCGGTGTGACGCAGTTGCCAGTAGTCTGGCTTGAAGCCGGCATGGATGAGCGCGGCAACCAGCAGTAGCCAGATGAGTGATGCCAGCAGCCAGAAGGAAGGGGGAGCACGGAATGCGATGGGCAGGGGCACGATGCAGGCGTTCGTCGCTGGCGGATCCTCAACCTTCCTGCATCGGCCTGCCGCAATCCATGCAAGAGATCCGAAAATGAAGCGGTGAAGCCCTCGGGTCCAGCGCCTTAAGGAACCGCAGTCGGGGTATTCTTCCTGCCGGAAATGCGTCCCAGGACACTGACCAGCGACACCACGCACAGCGCCAGCAGCAGTCCCACGTCCAACAGCAGCAACCACAGCAGGTGCATTCCCTGCACCGGTGGTTGGTGCATCGCCGACAGCAGCCATGGTACCGACCACGCCAGCAGCAGCACGAAGGCAATCAACAGGCGCAGCCACAGTCGCTTCAGTTTCCATGGCCGCACGATCAAGGCGGCCATGACCAGTTCAACCGTGCCCAGCAACGCGAACACGATGACAGTGCTGGTCGGGTAGGGCAGCTCGGCGCCTTCCAGGCGGTGCAGCAACCAGTAGTCCGGGGTGAAGCCGGCATTGACCAGCGCGACGATCAGCGCCAGCCAGGTCAGCGCGACCAGCAACCAGAACAGGCGGACGTAGCGTCTAGGCATCGGCGGTGTCCATGGCGGCGGGGAGGCGGTTGCGTGATGCATACCATGCGGAGATGACGATTGCGGCCAGTGCCAGCAGGCCGGGCCCGGCGGTGAAGTACAGCAGGCGCAGCGGATGGTTGTGCATCAGCGTCCAGCTGGCGAACGCCAAAGGAATCGTCAGGACCAGCAGCTTGGCAAACAGTGGCCGCAGCACCGCGATCAGCGGCTGGGCGCCAATGAACATCCAGAACAGATAAAACTGGGCGATGCCCAGGCCGATGTCGCGATGGGAGGTGAAGCCGAAATGGTCGCGATACCAGTTCATTCCCAGCGGAATCAATGCCCAGTACAGCAGCGCTACCAGCAGATGCAGCGCCAGGGCGATCAACAGGGGCTTGCCGCGAAGGAACATAGGCGCACGGGGCTGGGCGGGGCAGCGTACCCCAGTGCGGACGCCCGTGACCGCATGATGTGAAGACTGTTGACGGCGTGAAGGAATTTGGACACAATAGCGCTCCTTCGACGCAGGTCGAACGGAATCTGCGGGAATAGCTCAGTTGGTAGAGCGCAACCTTGCCAAGGTTGAGGTCGCGAGTTCGAGTCTCGTTTCCCGCTCCAGATTCTACAGGGCCCCGGTAGGGGCCTTGTTTTTCTCCCGCCACGGCAAGGCGGGGCACGTTGGGCCACAAGGCTTTACGCGCAGTCAGAAAAGTGAAATCGCTGGTGTGTGTTCCGGATTTCCGGTACCATGGCGGCTTACGCGGGAATAGCTCAGTTGGTAGAGCGCAACCTTGCCAAGGTTGAGGTCGCGAGTTCGAGTCTCGTTTCCCGCTCCATGTTCCGACAGGCCCCATCATGGGGTTTTGTCTTGTCAGGGCTCCGTTCCTGGCGCGCAGTACGTTGGCCTCATGGCAGAGTGGCTATGCACCGGATTGCAAATCCGTTTACAGCGGTTCGATTCCGCTTGAGGCCTCCAAATAAACCCCTGATTCGTCAGGGGTTTTTCTTTGCCTGGCGTTTGGCGGTGTTGGCCAGAATCCCCTGATTCGGCCCTGAAATCATCGGTCTGCCACCCATTTCCGGGTGGCAAACTCGCGTTAACATGCGCCGAGTGCGTTTACGTGAGTTTGAGTAGGGATGGCGACCAAGCGACGCCGGGGCGACTCCTGGCAGTACACGATCAAGCGGGCGGGGCTGCTGCCCCACGGGAGAGCTGGCCGGGAAGGCAGTTACCTGCAAGGTGCGAAAGGGCGGTGAGGCGGGGCAGCTCTTCGCGCAGCAGGTAAGTAGCCCCTTGATCAACGTCGCTGCTGCCGCAGCTGAGAGGGGGCGCAACATCCTCTGCGATCGCGGTGAGCGGGCGGTGGTGGACCTGACCGTGCCGCTGTTCCCGAGGCCGCTGAAGGCGGGGGAGATCGGGGTGATCTTGCCGCTCGACCTGGTGCAGGTGCTGAGTTCTGAAGGAACTTGGCACGGCCAATGCGAGTCGATTCGTATTGAGGTCGTCGTGGATCAACAGGCTGTCGTGATCGAGCAGACGGCGACTCTGGAGAGGCATTTCACCGATGCGGACTGATCTGTGGAATCAATTTGGCGAACTCGTCAGCGGACGGCCGCGATTGTTGGCAACGGTCACTGCACACAATGCAGATGGCACCAGTAGCCTGACAACCTATGACGGCGCGCAGATGCGCGCCTTCGGTCAGCTGCAGCAGCCTATCCCGTACAACGTTTGGGTCAGTGGTGGCCGACTGCTGGAGGCCGCGCCCAATCTCCCGTTGGTAGAAGTAGTCGTCTAACGAAACAGGGCGCTGCCCAGATGCCGGCAAGCATCCAGGCAGCGCCGCAACAGAGGTGATCTCAGCACCTGGCATTGGCCGTGACCCCGTCGCCCTCGCGAGAGCGGCGGGATTGTTGTCAGGGCCAAGCGCAACGGAAAGAGATCAGAAGGTTTCTACTCTACAGCGCTGAGGGAGCCTCTACCCGTAGCACACCGCTGTGGTATGCATCCCTCCATCGACGTGTTCACAGTTCGGGCATCACTTATCAGACACGCTACTTGCGCTGTGTGTGTGCCTTCGAAGGGGGAGCTGTATGGCTCAGTCACCGACGTTGTACATCTTCCATCATCGACGGAAAGCGTTGCTTTCATGTCTCCTGCGACGACACTCTTAAAAGCAACAGCGCCAGCGGATGTGAAATTGCTTCCGACAGGATAGTACCCGTCAGGGGCAACGGCATACAGATAGTCCGAGCTCCTTGCGGAGATTGGGGCATTGCTCGAAGAAGGAGCATCTGCTTTGCTGTTTGTGCAGGACCAACTCCACACTGCCTCTCCGGAAATTGTAGTTGCCCCCCTTGAGGGAACAGAATCCTTCGCTTCACACAGGGCTTGATGATAGATCTTGGTTGCTTGACTTTGGTCGTCAAATCGGTAGACCAGTCCTCCTTTTCCATCTCTAAACAGACGTTGCTCGACCATCACTTTTCCCCCGCTGAAATCGGACGATGGGATGGTTCGAACGATCCATGTCTTTCCATCTGAAGATTCAAGTTGACGCTCATGAATCGCAGATTTCTCATTGGAAATGTGATTTGCGCTTGCCAGTCCAGGCGTTGCGGCCATAAAAATGGCTAGAGCGATCGCGGATTTCCCAAGCGGCTTCGAAGACTTTTTACAGTGTCCATACTTTTCCTCTGGTCGATTTGGCGTATCAGCCAAGCTATCTACGCTACTGGCTAGTGACCTCTTGGACTCAACTGCCGAGACAGTCGATATGGAGGGCACCGGTTACACCATATGCGATGCAGGGCTCGCTTGCGCGAAATCGCTTGTATTTTGTGAAATCGATTCGTATTTATGTTCCTCGGGCTGACCGTAATCTTCACTAGGTCATGCCTCTATTCATGGTTTCAATTTCATGGCGATATTGGGACACGGTCGGTTGGGAGAGCTCTGCCTAGCGCCTGTATGGACAGCCCGACCCAACAGGGCGAAGTTGCCCGATGGTGCCGGGCGGGTGGGGCGGGCATTCTGACTCTGCTGGATACGGGGCCGCAGGCAGCTCAACCCGTAGCCGAGGCCGGAGCGAAGGAGGTGGAGCGGATCAGGGCAGCGCTGGAGCCCCGTAAGCCTCCGGCCGAAACGAAACCCCGTCCGAGAGATGCGCGTAAGGCATGGGTGAGGGCAGGACTGCGCGATCTACGTGGTTGGTGAGCGAAGAGGGTTCCCGAATACACGGGAGCTGCCCATTGCGAGACTAGGGGCTGTTCGCAGGTCTCCTGAATTGAACTCAATCTAAGCTGTTGACTACAATGCACAGTACGCCAGCCTTCTAAGCCGATCGACCTTCGACTATTCTCTTGCCTGTTCATCTTTTAGAGAGGGGCGGCAAATGGATTTCCCTGGCGAAAAGTTGCTCATTCATTTTTTGGATATGGTAGAGCGTAATGCGCTTTCGCCCTTCGTTGGTCCGTGGAAGGCCAAGCGCGACGGATTCGCTGCGATGGAAGTTCAGCGCGCTCAGATGTTGATGATTGCGCAGGCAGAGAGTGACATTTCTCGCATTAAAAGTGGTGAGCTGATCTTCTCGCAGGGAGAGGCGGATGCAGGTCTGCCAAAGTTAGTTCAAGCTCATTTGGCCTCAGATGAAGCTCAGGTTTCCAAGGCTCCAATTTTCGACGTGCTCAGCGCGCAAAGCGCAGGTGCTTTTACTAATAGTGCGATTCACACCCTGCGCAGAGAAGTAAATATTGCAAAGGCGGTTGCTCGCGCAGGTGGTGTTCTGCTGGAGGGCGAAGGTGTAGCGCCTGAGCAGGACCCCGATCCCGACTGGCTAGAACGCTGGCGCGAAAATGCGGGGGGCGTGTCAGCGGAGAAAATGCAAGAGCTTTGGGCTCAGGTTTTGGCGCGCGAAGTGCGGGCGCCAGGTTCGCTGTCTCTGAAGGCGTTGGATCTGCTAAGAAACCTCGACGGCAATGATGCGGCGCTGATTGAGAAGCTGGCTTCCTTCGCAATTGACCGTACGATAGTGCATAGAGGCTCAGGCGCCGATATCAAAGACTGGCTGAATTTTGGAGACGCGGTAGCACTCCAGGAGCTGGGAATCCTCGCGGGTGTTGAGTCTTTGGGAATGTCGTTGTCACTGCAATCGGAGTCAAGTACTGAATTCGTAGCTGGGCTTCGAGTGGGGCGGTGGGGGTTTGGGGTCAGAGGGAGCGATCCGAGTGCCGTTGTTAGATTGGATGGGTACAAGGTGACTAACGTAGGGCAGGAGATTTTGCTGCTTGTGGATGTCGAGCCCGACCGTGCATATCTAGAGGGCGTCGCTGCTTCCATCAAAGCTCATGGCCTTACCGTCGAACTTGGAATAGTCGTTCCTATTGAGGGCGGAAGCGGCTTCCGTCTGGAAGGGGCGGTGCGGCTCTAGTGGCCCACCGCACCTTGGCGGCAGGATAGCTCAGAGCATTGGCCTCCGTAAAACTGGCAGCAAGTTATTGAAATTTTCGGCCGAACTGCGCGGCTCTCCGTAAATTAACTTGCTATAAGTGATTGATTGCTAATAAAAAAACTTGCGGACTTTTTAATCTACTGCTCGAGCTCTCTGCACTCTTTTTGGATCACGGAAGAGCACAGCTTCTGCATGTAACTAAAGTGAGCCTTTTCCTCGGTGGAAAGTAGACTTTTTCCTGCATGAACGATTCTGGATCGAATGTCGTATCCCTTCTTAAATCCGGATGTGATGTTCTCGCGATCTCTACTGTTTCTTCCAAGAAGGTAAGCGCAACGGTTCGCCATCAATTGGCTGAGTCCTGTTTCGCGCCCTTGCTTTTCATCTCCCAGTAAAATTTCGAGCGCAATGCACACTTGGACAAAACGCACCTGATCGTTAGATCCACAGTGACTGTCGAAGTACCATCGCGCAGCGTTGCGCAGGCGCTCATCCGCGCGATCCATAACCTTTCCCAGCGTGCCTAAGAGTGCCAGGGTTCGGACGGCGGTTTCTCCGGGTGTCGGCGCGAGTCTGTGGATTATCTTGCCCATCTCCTTTTCCTGCGCTGGATCGAACGCGATACTCCAACTGTGTTGTTCTTCGGAACTATCAGTTCGATACATTTCAACTCTGTATGAAGGGGGGCGCTTGGTGGTAAATCGCCAAGGGTCGTGAGAAAAAATACCGAGGGACAGTCCAATGCCATACATAGAAAGTACTGAGGCGATCACTTGGTTTGCGCCGAGGGAGTCGCGACGTTGAGGCACATATCCTTCCACGGCCATTCGTAGATAGAGGGCTGGTTCGTCGACTGAACCGCTGTAGCTGCGTCCGAGGAGTGCAGTGGCGAGCGAAGCTACGCCTTCGTTGACTGGCGCTCTTGGCACGAGGTTGCTCGGCACTAACGCTACCTTTGACGTCAGCTCAAGCCCGTTTTCCCCGACCAGTACTGGATCGATCTCACCTGGAATCCTAACGTAAGCGGTGTACTGCCACGGTAAAGCCTCTAAGCTTCGGATCAGTTCCTCTGCCCATTCAGCAGGCGCATCGGCTCCAAGAACGTCGCAGAAATCTGTGGGTGGCTGGTCAAAACGCCATGGCCCAATATGTCGCTGATGGACTTCGTTGACGACGAAGTCGGACACGTGCAAGTCACCGATGTAACGCCTGAGCTGCTGATCAGTTGGTGAGCCGACGGACACGAGCTTGTGCAGGGAAAAAAAATCGGTCTCGATGCTGAGCGAAGCGCCAGATACGATACTGGATGCCCGCAACCCCGCAGCGATTCGAGTGGTGAGGGTGGCGCGCAGCGTTCGGGGCAGAGCAATGGGCATTGGTTCGGTTCAATTAGAGGTTCAAACAAGTCTAGCTTTGCCAAGGTCAGTTACGTCAGGTGGCAATTTGGGTGTCGTTTTTCCTAAGTGCTTGAATTTAAGAGGCCTTGCACGGATTGCAAATCCGTTTACAGCGGTTCGATTCCGCTTGAGGCCTCCAATTGAAAAGCCCTGACTCCGGTCAGGGCTTTTTGTTTGTCTGGATACCGGCACGTGCCCGGATCGATATCCGCTACAGCCTGGCCAGCGCCTGCACCGTGGCCAGGGTCAGTGGCTGGGGCAGCGCATCCAGCGCGAACCAGCCCAGCCCTGTCTGCACACCCGGCTCCTGGATGGAAGCCTCGGCACCGGCAGGTGCCCGAGCCTCGAAGATCGGCGCGACCCAGTGCTGCGCAAGTGTCGGCTCGAAATGATCGGCCACGCACAGCAGGCGCAGCAGCGTCACTTCCAACGCCGTCTCCTCGCGAGTTTCGCGGACCACGGCAGCCTCCACCGTTTCCATCCAGTCGACTTTGCCGCCGGGCAGGCCCCAGTGCCCGCGCTCCGGATCGCGTCCGCGCTGGATCAGCAGGATGCGGCCGTCGGCATCACGGACGACGGCGCCGCATCCAACGCGGGGAATCTGCAGTTCAGTCATGGCGGAGAGTGAAGAAGGAGCCGTCTTCATTCTTGCATGCACGCCGTATCAGGCGAACCCGCGCTAGGCTGGGCACCTGTGCATCAGCAACCTCACAGGTGTGTCGCATGCTTCTCCGGCAACTCGGCGCTGACGACGCCGATATTCTCTGGCAAGCACGGTTGCAGGCCCTTCGCGAGTCGCCTGCGGCGTTCCTGTCCACGCTGGCCGAGGCGCAGGATGACTCGGCGGACGTGATGCGCGCCCAGCTTGCCGATCCCGGCACGCGCTACTTCGGCACGTTCGTGGGCGGCATGCTGGTGGGTTTCCTGCGTTACGTACGCCCGGTGCGGTTGGCGCGGCGGCATACGGCGGAAGTGCACAGTGTCCATGTGGATACTGGCTATCGAGGCCAGGGTATCGCCCGTCAACTTCTTCTTGCCGCGTTCGCGGCTGCGCGCGCGGAAGGCATTGAATCGCTCACTCTCACGGTGCTGGCGGACAACGCCGCCGCGCGCGCGCTGTATGAATCGCTGGGTTTCACCGAATCCGGCGTCGAGCCGCGCGCGGTGAAGCGCGACGGCCGCTATGTGGACATGGTGTCGTACTGGATTTCAGTGACCAGCCACCCACCATCGCCGGCACCTTGAATCACCCGCTCTACGCCGGATCGTGGACCGGCGTCTGCGCGCGGAAGTTGCGCCCGACTGGTTCACCCACGCTCAGGTAGTGGCGGAACAGATAGATCAACGGTTTCCAGTGGGCGACATCGATGTGCTGGGTGCCAGCCACGGTGATCGCTTCGTGCGCATGCACGCAACGGATCCGTCCTTCGACGATCACGAAGCCCTGGCTGTCATCCTCGGCGGGCGGGTGCATCGCCATCACGCTGACTTCCACCTGCAGCGGGCACTCGGCAATCGCCTCTGGCGCGACGTGCGTCGAGGCGACCGCACTGAAGCCCCCCAGCGCGAACTTGTCACGCACATGCACGTAGCCCATCGCCTGTTTGGCATTGGGCACCGGGTCGCAGCCTGTCACGCGCGCGATGGCCTCGACCTGTGCGGCCTGCGCGGAGGATGGGAAGTTCAGTACGCACTCGTTGCGCAGCTGGAGGTTGCGATAGCCCTGACCCTGCACGCCGAGGCCCAGCACTACCCGGTTGCCCAGGGCCCAGAACGAAGACAACGGACTGATGTTGCTGCTGCCGTCGTCGTTCAGCGTGGTCATCAGCAACACAGGCGTGCCCGGGTACAGGACCGAAGGGGTGATGCGGCGGCGGGGAATCGGAGCGGTTTTCACGGCAGGCCTTGCGCTATCGGGGTGGCCACTGTGCCTTGGCAGCGGGTGCCGACGCTTCGGCCTGCATCGAATTGTCGGCCCGCAACGGCGTGCCACAATGCGGGCATGGTCCACACCTCCGGTTCCCTTGTCAGCGTCGGTGCCCTGGTTGGCGACCAGGCGCGCGCATCCATGCTGCTGCAGTTGATGGATGGGCGTGCGTATACCGCGACGGAGCTGGCACGCGTGGCTGGGGTAACACCGCAGACGGCGAGCACGCATCTGCGCAGGCTGGTCGAGGGCGACCTGCTGGTCGCTGTCGCGCAGGGGCGCCATCGCTATCACCGGCTGGCCTCGCACGAAGTCGCCGACATGCTGGAGGGCATCCTGCGCGTTGCGGACCGCACGCCGTCCTGCACCGCTGAGGCATCACGCAGCATGCCGGCGTTGCGCCAGGCGCGTTCCTGCTACCGGCATCTGGCCGGTGTGCATGCGGTGGCGATCACCGACCGCTTGTTGCAGGCAGGGCACCTGGTCCCGCACCAGGCGCATTGGCAAGTGAGTGTGGAGGGCGCAGCGTTCCTGCAGGAGCTCGGCCAGCCGCTGGCTGAGCTGCTGCGGCTTCCCGTGACGGTCAAGCCTGCGCGCTACTGCCGAGGATGCCTGGACTGCACCGAGCGGCGCCCGCATCTGGCCGGGCTGGTCGGCGAGGCGATGCTGGACAGCTTCGTGAAGAACGATTGGCTTCGGCGGGTTGAGGGTCGACGCGAACTGCGCCTGACGCAGCCGGGGCGCGAAGCGCTGTGGACGCGGTTCGGCCTGGCGACATAAGGGCCCCTCCAGTCTCATTCGCCCACGACATGGCAAGGCGCTATGGTCGAGTTCCAAGTCTTAGGGAGCTGCAATGGCGAGCAAGGACATGAACGATCGCGGCACGCTGGCGGTATGCCGGCAATGAGCAAATCTTCTGTGGAAGTACGTTGGCTGACGTTCCGCCTGATGAACGGCCAGTCGATCGGACCGGATCGACTGAAGGATGGATGGGTGATTGCTTCGGAGACCCGCCACTGTGGCGTGCGGCGTGAAGCCATCGAAGGCGCGGGCGTGGTCTACGCGCTGTATGCACCGGCCAACCTGGCCTCACCGCGGCGCGCGGAGATGCGCATGCGCGAATTCCTGATGAGCTCCGGCTACACCTTCACCATGGGTACGCTGGGCGGCTGACGCCGCCCTTTGGGGTCACGGGCGTACGGTCAGTGCCTGGCCGAGCATGCCGATTGGACCGCGCGCATCGTGCAGCACGGTGCTGGTCAAGCCGAGACCCTGGTGGCCAAACGACACCGACGTGTCGAAGCCCAGCCACTCGCCTTCGGGCATGCCGAACAGGTGCGCGGTCAGATCGAGGTTGGGGAAGGCGACCTCCTTCGGATCGGCGCGCACGGCCATGCCATTGGACAGATCGAACAGGGTGGCGGCACGGGCCAGCGGACTGACCGGCTCGCCGTCCAGCAGCGCGTGCTTCGCGCGCGCCCAGTAGGTGGCACGGCCGGGCCCCTGATCATGTCGGCGGATCTCCACGCTCTTGATGAAACCGCCTGGCCAGACCGTACCTGGGTCCCACGCGGGCATTGATTCCGGCGGAGCAATGCCGGTGATCGGCGTGCCGGCGATGGCCTGCGTATCGTTCGGGCGCATCAGCCATGCACGCACGCGCAGCGCGGGGCGATCGTCATGGCGCAGCGTGGCTTCGACCAGTTCGATGGTGCGACCACCGCGCAGCACCTGTACGTCGGCCTCCATCGCTTCGATCGGAATGGTGCCGAGGATGTCGTAGGACAGGCGCGCGATCAGAAAACCGTGCCCACGCGCTGCGGCGTCGCGTTCCAGGTGGTGCGCCAGCAGCCCGATCGCAGGTGCGATGTGTTGTTCGCGGATGTTCCAGGCGCCGCTCGTGTGTTCGGTCGGCAGGTAGCGGGTGTCGCTCAGTCGTTCGAAGAAGGCCATCGTATGCGTTGTGTCAGCAGGGAGGGGAGGCGGCAGATGCTGCGCGGGTTCCTGCATCGTAAGCGTTTGGCAGCGTGGCCGGCTGAGCCGGCTCCCGCAGGAGCCGGCCGGATGCCGGTCAGGAGGACTGGCAATCCATTTCGCGGCACATCTTGTACTGGGCCAGGCATTCTGCGGGTGTCTTGGCCAGTGGGCCTGAAGTTGCGCGCAGACAATATTCGTACTGCTGGCTGCAGAATTCACAGGGGCCTGCGGCGAAGGCCAGCCCGGTCACGGCCATGCCAAGGAACATCACGGTCTTCAAGGTCGTCTTGATCATCACGTCAGTCCTTTGTGTGCCCGTCAATGGGCCCGGCCACCATAGCAGTCCTTATGGCGCGCCCCTGATGCGCTGCGACACGTTGAGCTCAACGCTGGATTGCCTTCAAGGCGTCGACAACCTGTGCTTCAGAGAAGCCACAATGCCCTTCGCCCACCGGCGGCAGCACGCGCGGCAATGGTCGCGCGCCGCCCTGTGCGGCCATCTGCGGATACATCGCCTGCATGTGCGGCACGATGGTGGGATCGTTGTTGTTGAACTGGACCACCAGCGGTCGCTTCAACGCGCCGCTCAGTGCCAGCTTCGCGCGGACATCGGCCTGTGCCGCAGGCACGGGAGCGATGCGCTGCACGCCGGCATTGAACGCGGCGTCGTCACCGAATCCGCTGTACACCACACCAAGGTTGCCGGCCGGCATGCCGCCGCTGCGCGTGGCCAGTTCATGCAGGACCAGCGTGTGCAGGCTGATTGTCCCGGCCAGTGCATCCGGAGCGACCTGCAGTCGCTTGGCGAGCACGTCGGCATGCTGGGGATTCCGTTGCAGCGCGTCGGCGATGCCCTGATAGAGCACTCCCTGCGGCAGCACGGCCGCTTCATGCGAAGCCAGTCCGGTGGCCGGCAGGCCTGCAGCGTTGGGGAAGAAGTAATCGAAGGCGACCAGCGTGGTCAGCAGATCTGCGGCGATCTGTTCGCCACTGAGATTGGCACCGCACAGCGAGACGCCACCGGTGTAGTGCTGCGGGAAGCGTTCGAGGCTGGCGAGTGTCACCGCGCCGCCCATCGAGAATCCGAGCAGCCAGGTGTGGCGCACGCGCTTGAGTTCGCCCAGCGCGTGCTGGCGCAGGCGCTCCATGTCGGTGATCGCATCGGCCACTGCCCAGCCCTGGCTGGCGTAGGCACTCTGCGCGACGGCGTAGCCTGCGGACAGCAGCGTTGCGGTGCTGTCATTGGCGGTCATCGGCGTAGTGCGTGGCACGCCCACCGGCTCGTAGCCGTGCGCCAGCATCACCAGGTCGCCGTTCCAGTCAGCCGGCACGTCCAGCCGCCAGGGGGCGCCCTGCAGCTCGCCGCTGAGCATGCGTGGTGCCGTGGGTGGCGCGGCCAGCAGCGATGCCGCAGGCAGCAGAAGGCCGAGGGCGAGGGCGCATCGAAGCAAGGGTCGCATCGTGGTCATTCCATGCGGGAATGGCGCCGAGCATAGATCCCCGCAAAACCTTGCGCGCGCTGCACTGCCGCAGGGGATTGCCCGCCGGCCAGGCTGCGCTCTACGCTGGCGGCATGGTCCTGCACAGCACCGCGTCGATTATCCGCATTCCCCACGGGAAGGCGGGATAGCGCGCGGTCGCCACGGCCATGCAACCCGCCCGGGAAGGCGGGTTGCATGCGGCGCTCTCCCGGGTACTGGAATCCATCGAGGAGAACGCAGATGCATCATCTTTCATCGACCGACAATGCGCCGACCCTGCACCTGGTGTGCGGCAAGATCGGTGCCGGCAAATCCACCCTGTCGCAGCAGCTGGCGGCGCAGCCACGTCACGTGCTGATCAGCGAGGACGCCTGGCTGGCCGCGCTGTATCCCGACCAGATCCATTCCGTTGCCGATTACCTGCAGCGCGCGGCCGCGCTGCGCGGAGCGCTGATGCAGCATGTATGCGCAATCCTGCAGGTCGGCGTTTCGGTCGTGCTCGACGTTCCGTTCAACACGCCGGCCGCCCGTGCATGGGGCCGCGAACTGTTCGAGTCGGCCGGTGTTGCCCACCAGCTGCATTTTCTCGATGTTGCCGACGCCATCTGCAAGGCGCGGCTGCATGCCCGCAACGCGCGCGGCGAGCACCCGTTCCAGGCCAGCGACCAAGCCTTCGAGCAGATCACCCGTCACTTCGTGGCACCTGCGCAGGAAGAGGGCTTCGTGGTGATCCGTCATTCACAGGAGGCTTGAGGGCGCAGAGAGGGCGGCGTTCAGTCGACCATCTCGGTGGCGATTCCGATACGATCTGTCGCATTGAGCTCGCCTCGCTTGACCCGGAGTCCCGTCATGGTCGACCGTCTCGCCATACTGCTTGAACGTTTTGCGGTGACCGCCTCGGTATTCCATGCCGGTGCGCTGTGCGGCATCAACACGCTGGAGGGCGAAGACGAGGCGGGTCAGCTGCACCTGGTGCGGCGCGGGCCGGTGCAGGTCAGCCACGGGCAGCAGACCGTGCAGGTCGAAGTGCCGAGCCTGCTGCTGTATCCGCGGCCGATGCCGCATCGCTTCAGCACCGACCCGCAGCAGGGCGCCGACATGGCCTGCGCCAACCTGCATTTCGAGGGCGGTCGGCTCAATCCGATCAGCGCCGCGCTGCCTGATTTCATCTGCCTGCCGCTGGCCGATCTGTATGGCGGCAACGCGGCGCTGGAACTGCTGTTCGAAGAAGCGTTCGAGCAGCGTTGCGGGCGGGCGGCGATGGTCAACCGGCTGTTCGAGGTGGTGATGATCCAGGTGCTGCGTCAGCTGATGGAAGGCGGCGAGATGCGTGGCGGCCTGTTCGCCGGGCTGGGTCATCCGCGGCTGCGGTTGGCGCTGGTGGCGATGCATGAAGCGCCGGCGCAGGCGTGGACGCTGGAAGACCTGGCCGAAGTGGCCGGCATGTCACGCAGCGTGTTCGCCGCCAGCTTCCGCGAGGCGATGGGCACCACGCCGGGCCAGTACCTGCAGGGCTGGCGGGTGGGGCTGGCGCAGCAGGCACTGCGCCAAGGCAGACCGCTGAAGCGGATTGCCGACGATGTGGGGTACGGCAGCGAAGCGGCGCTGTCGCGCGCGTTCAAGGCGCACACCGGGCAGTCGCCGCGGGAATGGCGGGGACAGGCCCGTGCCAGTGCGGCCTGAGCGTCAGCCGAGCACCAGCCGGGCCAGCTTCATCCCACCGAACAGGCCGGCCAGGCCCAGTGCCACCGAGCCGCCGGCATACAGTGCCGCCAGCCCATGCTGGCCACGCTGCAGCAGCAGGCCGATCTCCAGCGCATAGGTGGAAAACGTGGTGTAGCCGCCGAGGATGCCGGTGGCCAGCAGCAGGCGCAGCTGCGGCGAGGCGCCATTGCGCATCGCGAAGACCTCGACCACCACGCCCATCAGCAGGGCGCCGCTGACGTTGATCAGGAAGGTCGACCAGGGCCAGGGACTGCCGACGGCCACCCGCGCGCCGATCAGGTTGCAGGCATGGCGCAGGCAGGCACCGATGCCGCCTCCGACGAAGACCAGGAAATAATTGTTCAGTGTTTGCATGGCGTGCCTCGAATGCGGGTTCGCAGGGTCAATGGCGAACGCCGAGGGCAGGCACGACCTGCCGTCGACGAACACCGGGTTCGTCCTGGCAGGAGCCATCAGCCTTCTCAGGCGGTTATCGGGGGAGCCCCATCCCCATCGCGGTCCATGCTACCAGCGGCGGTGCATTCACGTCATCGAAGTCGTCAGCACGCGGGCGACCTTGCTGCGGCTGAAGCCATCCATCAGCAGTTCGAACGCGAGCAGATCCAACGCTGCATGGCGGCGATGGTCGATCTCCAGCCCGTTCTCGGCCACCAGGTGACTGACCAGCTCGTAGGCGTCCTGCCAGACATCCAGATGGGCCTGGCTGGGGATGTAGGCACTGCCAGGCTCACCGACGCCGAGCCCGCTGACCCCGTACAGCAGCTCGCGTGCGTCCAGCTTGGCCGCATCGGCGATGCGGAACAGCTGTTCGGCTTTCACGTGCGAGGCGCTCACGTGGTCGTTGAGCCAGTTGCTGATGGTTGCTGTCGTTGATTTGGCGGCGCGTGCCAGATCGGCCGGGCGTGGGTGCCCGGCCTTCTTCATGGCTGCCGCGAGTCGTTGGCCGAGAGTATTCATCTATGCAAGCCAGCTTAACGCGTGGATTGCGAAGAAGCCTTGTCGCAAGAATCAGTCTGGTTAACAGAAGGACCGACCGTGACCGAATTCTGGAGCAAGCGGCAGGTGCGCACCCGGCTGGGATTCCAGACCGATGCCGAACTGGCCCGCTTCTTTGGCATCAGCCGTTCCGCAGTGTCGCAATGGCCGAAGGATTTCCCGATTCCGGCCCTGCGGCAGTACATCCTGCATCAGCGCTATCCGAACCTGTTCCCCACGACAGAAGCGTCGGCGGGCGAATCCATCTGACTTGCGCCGCCTTTTGTCGCATTTAGCACGCTAAGCGCAATTTGCTAAGTATGCTTAGAAAAATAGGCAAGATCGATCGATCTGAGGGTCACAATCGGCGCCATCTACTGGAGTCATCGGTCCATGGTTCCCGCGGCCTGTCGGCTTCACCCCATCCGGGGGCCCCGGGGTCCCGTATGTGGTTTCGTGAACGATTAATAATTTCAATCGCGAAAGTCGCCGCATGTAATTGACCTGTCGTGAAATCTATGACTAATTGGAGTCAACCAGGCGTGAAGCCTGGGAGCCTTTCAGTAGCACGCAAGTGAGTCGGTAGACCGTCAACGATGCAGAACAAGTCCAACGGAGGTCGTATGGAATACGGCATGCATGGCTTGGCTGAACGGGTACGCCGCGAACTGGAAGCCAGTTACCACAAACACGGATGCGGTCCGGCGTTCTGGGATACCTACCAGCAGGTGCTGGACCGTCTGGTCCCGCAGGGGACCGAGCGTACCGAAGTCACCAACGAAATGGCGCTGATCATCGAACAGCTGGGCATCGTCCGGCGTGCGCAGCTTGTGCCGCCGCACGCCAGCGGGTCGCGTTGATTCAGAGCAGGCGCCAGGCGCCGCAGGCAAGCAGCGCCAGCAGCAAGGACAGCAGCGCCAACGTCCGGGGTCGCCACAGGCGCTTCGGTTGTCCGGCCATTGCCTGCGGACTGCAGTAGCGCACCAGCGCCGGACCGAAACCGGCCCGGTGCTGCTGTTGTGCGCAGGCCTCCAGGCAGGCACCGCAGGCCAGGCAATCGGCGTGCGGTCCCTGGCGGATGTCCAGTTGCATCGGGCAGGCAATGACGCAGGCCGCGCAATCGGTGCAATCACCCAGACGGTCGGCGCTGAAGGTCGGCATCGGTCCAGCCAGCAGCGGATGCGCGGCGCGGAATACGTAGTCCTGCGCAGTGGTCGGGTCGAGCAGGCCGCGGCCACGGCCCAGCACCCCGCCCAGGCCGGATGGGCGAGGTCCGCGTGGCTCGCCGCGGCGGGCGTCGTACAGCATGCGCGGCGTATGTGGATCGGTCAGCAGCGGCTGCATGCGTGCGAACGGGCACAGCGAACGGCAGACCTGCTCGCGCAGGAAGCCGGCGTTTGCCCAGGTGGCGGCGGCATAGAACAGCACCCAGAACGTTTTCCAGCCGCTCCAGCCGGCGTTTGGCGCGGCGGCCAGCAAGCCGGTGATCGGGCTGAACAGGCCGACGAAGGTAATGCCGGTCCACACTGACAGCAGTCCCCAGGCCAGCTGGGTGACCGGGCGTACAGCAGGTGCCGGCAGCATGCGGGCCGCGCTGCGGGCGATCCAGTCGAAGGCGCGCCGCCACAGCGTCTGCGGGCAGGCATGGCCGCACCAGATGCGTCCGGCGAGGTGGGTAAGCAGCGCCAGGCCGACGGCCAGCACCGCCAGCAGGCCGATCAGTACGCCGACGTCGCCGGGCCACAGGGTCCAGCCGAACAGGTCGAATCGCCGCGCGTTGATGTCCAGCAGCAGCGCCTGGCGGCCCTCCCAGCGCAGCCACGGCAGTGCGTAGAACAGCGCCAGCAGGGCGGCGCTGAGCGTGCCGCGCCAGTGCCAGGGACGGGGAGTCCGGGTACATGACGTGCTCATCCCAGCGGCAGCTCGTCGTCGTCATCGCTCGGCATGGGCCGCTGCAGGTACCAGGTGACCGCGCTGGACAGTGCCGTCACCGACCAGAACATGAAGAATCCCGCCGTGTAACCCAGTTCGCGGCTGATTGCGGTGCCCGGGAAACTGATGGCCTGCAGGCGCAATGGATCGACGAAGGCGAAGAACACCACGCTGGCCACGCCGGCGGCGATGAAGCTGGGCCAGAGGATGGCGCCCCACTGCTGGATCAGCCGCTGGCGGCGGTTGGGAGAAGGTCTGTTCATGCTGTCCCGGATCGAAAAGTGGGCGGCGCGTATACTTCGCCAGGGTCGGCGCCGCATCCGCAGGGCATGCTTCCTGCAAGCGTGCCAGCCTAGGCGCAGCGGACTGCGCCGACATTGATCTGGATCAACGGTGGTGATGGCCGGCTGCGGCACACTGCCGGCACGCTTTGGGTACCCCGATGAACGCAACACCGCCGCCTGTCCTCCCCGTCGCCTCGCCCGAGTTGTGCACCGAGCAGGAAGTGACCCGCCTGGTTCACGACTTCTATGCGCGCGTGCGCGAGGAAGAGCGGCTGGGGCCGGTGTTCGGCGCGCACGTCCACGATTGGCCCGAGCACCTGGCGCAGCTGGTCGACTTCTGGTCGGCGATGTTGCGCGGCACCCGCCGGTTCAAGGGCTCGCCGATGTCCAAGCACATGGCCATCGAGCTGGACAAGGACCTGTTCGACCGCTGGCTGGTGCTGTTCCGGATCACCACCGCCGAATGCAACAACCCGCCGATGCAGGAGCTGGCCAACGACGTGGCCGCGCGCATCGGTGACACCTTCTGGAAGCGCTACCAGATGCTGCGCTGGCCGCAGGTCGGCCTGCCGGTGCTGGGCATCCCTGCCAAGGATTGATCTGGGTCAAGGCGGCGCAGGCCGCCCGGCGCGATGCTGGCGGCATGGACACGTTCTCTCCCGCCGCTGGTGGCCTGGCCTGGACCTTCGACCCCGATCTTCTGCGCCGGCACGACCGGCCGGGCCCGCGCTACACCTCGTACCCGACCGCGCCGCATTTCCATGATGGCTTCGACGCGCCGGCACTGCGCCAGGCGATCGCCGACAGCAACCAGCTGGCCCGTGCGCTTTCGCTTTACGTGCATGTGCCGTTCTGTTCCAGCCCCTGCTTCTACTGCGGCTGCAACCGGGTGATCACCCGTGATCGCGGTCGTGGCCACAGCTACGTCTCACGCGTGCTGGCCGAGGCCGACCTGCTGGCGCCGCAGTTCGATGACGGCCGCGAGGTGATCCAGCTGCACCTGGGTGGTGGTACGCCGAACTTCCTCGATGCCGAAGCGATGACCACGCTGGTGGAAGGGTTGCGCCGGCGCTTCGATTTCAGTGATTCGCCGCAGCGCGATTTCTCGATCGAACTCGATCCGCGCTTCATCGACACCCGCGACGTCGCCATGCTGGCGCGGCTGGGGTTCAACCGGGCCAGCCTGGGCGTGCAGGATTTCGATCCGCAGGTGCAGGAATCGATCAACCGCGTGCAGGGCGTGCAGCAGACGCTGGACATCCTGCGCGCCTGCCGCGACAGCGGCATGCGTTCGGTCAACGTCGATCTGATCTATGGGTTGCCGGGACAGAGCCTGGAAGGCTTCGGTCGCACCCTCGAGCTGGTGCTGGCGCTGCGCCCGGACCGTCTGGCGGTCTACGGCTACGCGCATCTGCCGCATCTGTTCCGCGCGCAGAAGCAGATCGACGAAAGCCGCTTGCCGTCACCGGAAGACAAGCTGGCGCTGCTGGGCCTGGCGGTGGAGAAGCTCTCCGCGGCGGGCTACCAGTACATCGGCATGGATCACTTTGCGTTGCCGGAAGAGGATCTGTCGCGCGCACAGCGCGCCGGCCAGCTGCATCGCAACTTCATGGGCTATACCACCCATGCCGATACCGATCTGCTCGGCCTGGGCGTGAGTGCGATCAGCCACATCGGTGCCACCTACAGCCAGAATCCGCGCGACCTGCCGTCGTGGGAGGACGCGGTGGACCAGGGCCAGCTGCCGGTCTGGCGCGGCGTGGCGTTGAGTGCCGACGACCAGTTGCGCGCGGAACTGATCCAGCAGCTGATGTGCCAGGGCGAGGTGGATGGCGTGCTGCTGGGGCAGCGTCACGGCTTGGATTTCGAGCAGTACTTTGCCGAGGACCTGCGTTCGGTACAGCGGCTGCAGGAAGATGGCCTGGCCGAATACCGCGATGGCGTGGTGCGTGCCAGCGAACCCGGGCGACCGTTGCTGCGGTTGCTGGCGATGTGCTTCGACCCGTATCTGCGTGCCGCGCACGAGCAACCACGTTATTCGCGGGCGATCTGAAAGCGGGATGTGCTGCGTGCGTGTGGTGCCCGGAGCCGGAATCGAACCGGCATGGGGTTGCCCCCGGCGGATTTTAAGTCCGATGCGTCTACCAGTTTCGCCATCCGGGCCTGCAGCGCGGCGCCGATTGTAGCCCACCTGCGGTTCCGCAACCGGATTGCATCATGGCCGCGGCGTGCTTAACTGTCGATCGCATTCATGTCATAGTCCCTGCCATCGTTCCCAGGGGGGAGCCACCTGATGTCGCTGCACGCGATTGCCTATGCCAGTGAGGCCCGCGCCGATCTGCAGACAACCGATCTTGACCGCCTGCTGGCCGACGCCACGGCATTCAATCGTGTAGCCGGTGTCACCGGTGTGCTGATGTTCGACGGAGCGCGCTTCCTGCAGTATCTCGAGGGCCCGGAGGACGGCATCGATTCGGTGTTCCAGCGCATCCTCAATGCGCGCAGCCACGGGCAGCTGAAAGTGTTGTGCCGTGCCCCCGTGGTGCAGCGCGCATTTCCGCGCTGGTCGATGGGCACGCGGCGGATCGAACCGGAGCTGCTGGCACAGATCGTCGACGCCGCGTGGCCCGGCTTCCTGCTTGGCAGCGGTGGATTCGAGCGCCTGCTGCAGGCCTGGACCGGCGCAGACGGCGAACTGGAACCGGCCGCGGTGGCGTTGGGGTCCTGAGCCCGCCTTGGCGGCAGGGCGCCGGGGCCGGTAGGCTGTAGCCTTTCTGGCGCAGGTTTTCCGGAGTGGTGCAGCAGATGAGTGTGTTGGCCGAGGCCATGGCAGCGTATGTGCGATCGCATCCGTTGCGCGGGATGTGCCGATGAGTGCGCCGGTAGCGGCGGCCAGCGCACCCCGGTTTGCGGTGATCGGCCTGGGCTACGTCGGCCTGCCGTTGGCGGTGGCGTTTGGCCGGCAGTGGCCGACGTTGGGTTTCGATATCGATGCCGGTCGCATCGCCGAGCTGCGCAACGGCCAGGACCACACGCTGGAAATGGAATCCGACGAGCTGGCCAGTGCGCAGCTGCTGCAGTACGGCAGCGATCCGGCACTGCTCGATGCCTGCAACGTCTACATCGTCACCGTGCCGACCCCGATCGATGCTTACGAGCAGCCCGACCTGGAGCCCCTGCGTTCGGCGACACGGCTGATTGCCAGTCATCTTCGCGCCGGCGACCTGGTGATCTACGAGTCCACGGTCTACCCCGGTACCACCGAGGAAGTGTGCGTGCCGCTGCTGGAGCAGGGTTCGGGCCTGCGCTTCAACGAAGACTTCTATTGCGGCTACAGCCCGGAACGGGTCAGCCCCGGCGACCGCCAGCGGCGCCTGGCCGACATCCGCAAGATCACTTCCGGCTCGACACCGGAAGTTGCTGCGGTGATTGATGGTCTGTACCAGCGCATCATCGCCGCCGGTACCTTCCCGGCACCGTCGATGCGGGTGGCCGAAGCGGCCAAGGTGGTCGAGAACATCCAGCGCGACGTCAACATTGCGCTGGTCAACG
The DNA here is from genome assembly GCF_056480905.1 of Stenotrophomonas sp. 96582_Sma. NCBI lineage: Bacteria > Pseudomonadati > Pseudomonadota > Gammaproteobacteria > Lysobacterales > Lysobacteraceae > Stenotrophomonas > Stenotrophomonas sp. 96582_Sma. The sequence goes on from NZ_CM151122.1 coordinate 1,638,480, forward strand.
AGCTGGCCCTGATCTTCGACAGGCTGGGCATCGATACCCAGGACGTACTGGACGCCGCCGGCAGCAAGTGGAATTTCCTGCCGTTCCGGCCGGGGCTGGTCGGCGGCCACTGCATCGGCGTGGACCCGTACTATCTGCTGCACAAGTCCGAGAGCGTGGGCTATCACCCGGACCTGATCCACACCGCACGACAGGTCAACAACCGCGTCGGCGAGCACGTGGCGGCGCGGGTGCTGGCGATGCTGGCCGAGCGTGGCCGTGCGCCGGCGGACGCACGCATCCTGGTGCTGGGCGTGACCTTCAAGGAGGATTGCCCGGACCTGCGCAACAGCCGCGCGCTGGAACTGGCGCAACGCCTGCGTGATGCCGGTGCGCAGGTGGAGGTCAGCGACCCCTGGGTCGGCCCGGCGGCGCTGACCGGCGAGGGCCTGGATTGGCTGGCCGATCCCGGGGCGGGATGCTATGACGCGGTGGTGCTGGCAGTGGCCCACGCCCGTTTCAAGGCGATGGATGAATCCGCAATCCGGGGCCTGCTGGCGCCGGGAGGCCTGGTCTACGACGTGAAATCGGCCTGGCCGCGCAACGTGGTTGACGATCGCTTGTAAGCCTTGGCAGCGGGTGGCGCGGTAGACTCGGGGGCAGTTGCAACCGAGGAAAGCCATGCACCGGTATATCGTCTACCTGCTCGCCATCCTGATGTTCCCGATATGCCTGTGGCTGGCCACGATCTGGCCGGCCTGGTATTGGGGCGTCGGCCTGACTGCCGCGATGGTGGCGCTGGGGACCTGGGACCTGCTGCAGAAGCGCAGCACGCTGCGCCGCAACTATCCGGTGATGGCGCACTTCCGCTACGGGCTGGAATCGATCGGCCCGGAGATCCGCCAGTACTTCGTGCAGAGCGACCTGGAAGACGTGCCGTTCTCGCGCCAGCAGCGTGCACTGATCTACCAGCGCGCCAAGAACGAGATGGACACGGTGCCGTTCGGCACCCTGCGCAGCACCTATGCGGTGGATTACGAGTGGATCAACCATTCGCTGGCACCGACCGCCATCGCCAAGCATGACTTCCGTGTGTTGATCGGCCCGAACTGTGCCAAGCCTTATTCGGCCAGCGTGTTCAACATCTCGGCGATGAGCTTCGGTTCGCTGTCGGCTAATGCCATCCGCGCGCTGAACGAAGGCGCACGCCGCGGTGGCTTCTATCACGACACCGGCGAAGGTTCGATCTCGCCCTACCACCGCGAGATGGGCGGCGACCTGGTGTGGGAGATCGGCTCGGGCTACTTCGGTTGCCGTGACGAGAAGGGCGGATTCAGCGAGGAACGCTTCGTTGCCAATGCCACCCATGATCAGGTCAAGATGATCGAGATCAAGCTGTCGCAGGGCGCCAAGCCCGGCCACGGTGGCGTGCTGCCGGCGCCAAAGGTGACCGCCGAGATCTCGGTGACGCGTGGCGTGCCGATGGGTGTGGACTGCGTGTCACCGTCGCGTCACTCGGCGTTCTCGACGCCGGTCGAGCTGCTGCAGTTCGTTGCACGCCTGCGCGAGCTGTCCGGTGGCAAGCCGGTCGGTTTCAAGCTGGCCATCGGCCATCCATGGGAGTGGTTCGGCATTGCCAAGGCGATGCAGGAAACCGGGCTGCTGCCGGACTTCATCGTGGTCGACGGCGCCGAGGGTGGCACGGGTGCGGCACCGGCGGAGTTCGTCGACCATGTCGGCGTGCCGATGCACGAAGCGCTGCTGTTGGTGCACAACACCCTGGTCGGCCTGGATCTGCGCGATCGCATCCGCATCGGTGCGGCCGGCAAGATCACCAGCGCGTTCGACATCGCGCGGACCATCGCGCTGGGGGCTGACTGGTGCAATGCCGGCCGAGGCTTCATGTTCGCGCTGGGCTGCATCCAATCACTGAGCTGCCATACCGACAAGTGCCCGACCGGCATCGCGACCCAGGACCCTGCACGCTGGAAGCATCTGGATGCACCGGACAAGGCCACCCGTGTGTACAGCTACCACGAGCACACGCTGCACGCCCTGAAGGAGCTGCTGTGTGCGGCGGGCCTGAACGATCCTGCCGAGCTGGGGCCGGAGCACATCCTGCGCCGCGTCTCACCGGTGGAAATCCGTTCGCTGGCCTCGCTGTACCGCTACCTGGAACCAGGCGAACTGCTGCACAAGGTGCCCGACCATGCGGTGTTCCATGCGTTCTGGGCCGATGCACGCAGCGACTCGTTCCAGCCGCCGCCGAAGATCCAGGCGCTGCGCGCCAGCAAGTCGCGATAACGATTCTGTAGCGTCGAGCCATGCTCGACTGCTTTTCCACGCAGTCGAGCAAGCTCGACCCTACAAGGAGGCGTCATGCAGTTCAGGACCGGCACCATGGATGATGTGGCCAGGCTGTGGGCCCTGCGTACGCGCTGCGTGCGCGAGATCTGCAGCAGCCATTACCCTCCCGAGGTCATCGCGCCCTGGTCTGCCTCGCCGCCACCGTCGCAGTACGCGCGGCTGTTGTCGCAGGGGGGCTGCGTGGTGGCCGAGGACGGGCAGGGTGTCCTGCTCGGGTTCGGCGTGTTTGATACCGATGCCAACGAGGTTGATGCGTTGTTCGTCGATCCGGATCGCGGCGGCAAGGGCATCGGCCAGGCGCTGATGCAGCGCCTGCTGGCGATGGCCGATCGTGATCGTGAGGTAGTGCTGTCGGCCTCGCTCAACGCCGTGCCGTTCTATCAACGGCACGGGTTCATCAGCGTGCGCGAGGAGACCTATCCGCATCCCAGTGGCGTCGCGTTGGCGTCAGTGAGCATGCGCCGGCCGTGGTGATGTAGCGTCGAGCTTGCTCGATGGTTTTTGTAGAGTCGAGCCATGCTCGACTGCTCTATCGCCTGAATCAAAAGCAGTCGAGCATGGCTCGACTCTACAACGCAGGTGTCACCGCGCTGCCAGCCACCCGATCACGCCTTCCGCAGCACGCAGGCCACTGGCGTAGCACGCGGTCAGCAGGTAGCCACCTGTCGGCGCCTCCCAGTCCAGCATCTCGCCGGCACAGAACACGCCGGGCACTGCCCGCAGCATCAGGCCATCATCCAGCGCATCCAGGCGCACGCCACCGGCGGTGCTGATCACCTCGGCCATCGGCCGGGGGCGCAGCAGGCGCAGGGGCAGGCGCTTGAGCGTAGCTGCCACGGCAGGCAGGTCGTTGCCCGCTTCCTTGCCCAGCATCTCGAACACCAGTGCGGCTTTCACTGCATCCAGGCCGGCCTGGCGGCGCAGGTGCTCGCCGAAGCTGCGACCCTTGCGCGGGCGTGACAGGTCGGCCAGCAGGCGTGCTTCATCGCGGCCCGGTACCAGGTCCAGCCACAGCATCGCGTGGCCATCGCGGTTGATGGTCTCGCGCAGGTCTGCGGCCAATGCGTAGATCAGGCTGCCTTCGATGCCGTACTCGCTGGCCACGCACTCGCCCTGCAGCGACTGCGGTTGTCCCGCCAGGTCCAGCCAGTGCGCGACCACCGGCTTCAACGGTGCGCCGGCATTGCGCTCGGCGAAGAACGGCGTCCAGTCCACGTCGAAACCGCAGTTGGCCGACTGCAGCGGTGCGATGTCCACGCCACGTGCCTGCAGTGGCGAGACCCAGGCGCCGTCGCTGCCCAGCTGCGGCCAGCTGCCGCCGCCCATGGCCAGCACGGTAGCATCGGCATGCACTTCAACGGCGCCGTCTTCGGTTTCAAATCGCAGGGCGCCGTCGTCGCTCCATCCGATCCAGCGGTGGTTGGCGTGCAGGCGCACACCCTGTTCTTTCAGGCGGCGCACCCAGCCGCGCAGCAGCGGCGCGGCCTTGCGGTCGACCGGGAACACGCGACCGGAGCTGCCCACATAGGTCTCCACGCCAAAACCGCCGGCCCAGTCGCGCAATGCCTGCGCATCGAAGCCATCCAGCCAGCGGCCCACGGTCGTGGACTGCTCGCGGTAGCGGCTGTCGAACAGCGGACGCGGATCGGAATGGGTGAGGTTGAGCCCGCCCTTGCCGGCGATCAGGAACTTGCGGCCGGGCGAACCCTTGGCCTCGTACAGGTCCACCTCCAGACCGGCGGCGCGCAGGCGCTCGGCGGCGAACAGGCCGGCCGGGCCGCCGCCGATGACGGCGACCCGCGGAAGCGGTGCGGCATTACGGTTTGACATCGAGCAGCTCGACATCGAACACCAGCGACGAACCGGCCGGAATCGGGCCAACCCGGCGGTCGCCATAGCCGTAATCCGGCGGGATCATCAGGGTGCGCTTGCCACCGACCTTCATGCCGGCCACGCCCTCATCCCAGCCGCGGATGACCTGGCCGGCGCCGAGCGCGAAGGTGAACGGTTCGCCGTGCTTGAAGGAGCTGTCGAAGGTCTTGCCGTGCTTGGTTTCGGTGCGGTTGTCGTAGATCCAGCCGGTGTAGTGCACGGTCACCTTGTTGCCGGCAACGGCTTCGGCGCCGGTACCCGGGACGGTATCGATGCGCTCGAATGTGGTCAGGGTGCCACCCGGCGGCGGGCCGGACGGTTCGGTCGAGCAGCCAACGGCGGCGAGGGACAGCAGCAGGGGAAGCAGCAGGCGGCGCATCGGGCGTCTCCGGAAGGGCGCAGGGCGAGGGCGGCAAGGGTAGCGCATCGGCGCCGGGTATCATGGGGGCATGGCAAAACTCCTGCTCAATCTGCGCAATGTCGGCGACGACGAATACGCCGATGTCTGCACGCTGCTCGACCAGCACGGCATCGCCTGGTATCGCACCGAACCCAGCCCCTGGGGCATTTCCAACGGCGGCCTGTGGCTGCGCGAGGACGCCGATCATCCGCGTGCAAAGGCGCTGATGGCGGAATACCAGGCCGAACGCGGGCCGCGCATCCGTGCCGAGCGTGAGCAGGCATTGCGTGATGGCACGGCGGAGACCTTCGGCAGCCTGTTCCGGCGCCGGCCGGTGTATGTGGTGCTGGTGCTGCTGGCGATGGCCGGTGCGGCGGCGCTGGTGCTGCTGCCGTTCGTGCTGTTGCGGGGGTAAGGGGGGCTTCTGGCCGGGTTGCACCCGGCACCCGCCGATGCCAGGGCAACTACAACAGCAACTACAACAGCAACAGCAACAGCAACAGCAACAGCAGGCAATCCGTGGTGGGCAGGGCGGTGTGGGCAGGCGGGACACGCCGTAAACCCGTCCATGGGGGCTCGATGGCGCCATCCATGGCGCCAACGGTCCCGCCTGCCCACACCGCCCTGCCTCTGACAGGTTCCGGGTGCCTGCCGGGGTCGGATCCCTCTGCCGTGCAGAGGGATCCGACCCCTGAATCTGTCCGTGCGGGCGGGAGGCGCTAAAATGGCGGGATGATCGCCAATACCGCTGCCTATCATTTCGCCGTCATCGACGCTCCCCAGGCCCTGTGCGACCAGTTGCTGGCGCGTGCCGAGGCGGCGCAGTTGCGGGGCACGATCCTGGTGGCGGGCGAGGGGCTGAACCTGTTCCTGGCGGGTGCGCCGGAGGCGGTCGAGGGTTTCTACGCGGCGCTGCGTTCTGACGTGCGGTTTGCCGATATGCGGGTCAAGACCAGCTTCAGTGAACATCAGCCGTTCGCGCGGCTGAAGGCCAAGGTGAAGGACGAGATCATCAGCTTCCGCCGTGACGACGGTCAGCCGCTGGACTATCCGCGGGCGCCGGCGGTCGATCCGGCCACGGTGCAACGCTGGTTGCGGCAGGGGCATGACGACGCCGGCAAGCCGGTGGTGATGCTCGATACCCGCAACCTGCAGGAAGTGGAGTACGGCACCTTCAAGGATGCGCTGGTGCTGCCGATTCACAAGTTCACCGACCTGCCCGAGGCGCTGGCGCCGCACCGCGAGGCGCTGAAAGACAGCACGGTGGTCAGTTTCTGCACCGGCGGCATCCGCTGCGAGAAGGCCGCGCTGTGGATGGTCAACGACGGCATGGACAACGTGCTGCAGCTGGACGGTGGCATCCTCGGCTACTTCGAGGAGGTGGGCGGCGAAGGCTACGAAGGCCGCTGCTTCGTGTTCGACGAGCGCGTGGCGCTGGATGCCGAACTGAAGCCAATGGTCGACCAGCCGCTGCCGGAGCCGCGCCCCAGCGCGTTCTAAGCCGGGACGTCGATTCCCCGGTAGAGCCGGCCGCTGGCCGGCTGCGAAGCGATCTACCTGCATGCCGGCCAGCGGCCGGCACTACCAATCGCGCTTGGCGCGGATCAGGGCACCCCGGATCGGTCCGGCGGGCCCTGAACCCGTCCCACGGGAATCAGCATCCCGCCACCGTCACTGGCCGCCGCGCCCGACCGACCCCATGCATGGGGGATCCTGTGACGGAAAACCGCTGATGATCCCGTTGTCGATCCTTGACCTGGCCCCGGTCTGCGAGGGCAGTGACACCACCGCTGCCTTCGCCAACATGCTGGAACTGGCCCAGCACGCCGATGCGCTGGGCTACCGCCGCTACTGGCTGGCCGAACACCACAACATGCCCGGCATCGCCAGCGCGGCCACCGCCGTGCTGATCGGCCACGTGGCGGGTGGCACAAAGCGCATCCGCGTCGGTGCCGGCGGCATCATGCTGCCCAACCATGCCCCGCTGCAGGTGGCCGAGCAGTTCGGCACGCTGGCTTCGCTGTATCCGGACCGCATCGACCTCGGCCTGGGCCGTGCACCCGGTACCGACCAGCCGACCGCGCGTGCGCTGCGCCGCTACTTCGACAGCGCCGACCAGTTCCCGCAGGACGTGCGCGAGCTGCTGCATTACTTCGAGCCGGTACAACCCGGGCAGGCGGTGCAGGCGGTTCCGGGTGGCGGCCTGCGGGTGCCGACCTGGATCCTCGGTTCGAGCCTGTTCGGTGCGCGCATGGCCGCCTCGATGGGCCTGCCGTATGCGTTCGCCTCGCACTTCGCACCCGACGCGATGGATGAAGCCCTTGCCGTGTACCGCCGCGAGTTCCGCCCCTCGGCCACGCTGAAGCAGCCGCACGCGATGCTGGCCCTGAACGTCGTTGCCAGCGACAGCGAAACCGAATCGCGGCGCCTGTTCACCAGCCAGCAGCAGAGTTTCGTGAACCTGCGTCGCGGCCGACCGGGCAAGATTCCGGCACCGATCGACGACATCGAGTCCTTCTGGGAGCCGCACGAAAAACTGGGCGTGGAGCGGGCGCTGGCCTGCACCGTGCTGGGCGATCCGCAGCAGGTGGCGGAGGGCATCGCCGCGTTCGTCGAACGGCACAAGCCCGACGAGCTGATGCTCACCGCCAACCTGTACGACCACCGCGCGCGCCTGCGCTCGTTCGAACTCACCATGCAGGCTTGGCACGCCCGCCACGCGGGCTGAACAATTGCGTCACGGCCCATTGCGGCCGAACCGCGTCTGATGGGGGCTCATATCGAAGGAGTCCCCACATGGCCGACACCCGTGCCGAACACATCGCCCAGCTGGCCGAACTGATCAAGGACGTGGAGGTGGCGATGTTCACCACCACCGGCGTCGACGGCCGCCTCTACAGCCGGCCGTTGGCCACCCAGCAGGTCGCCTTCGACGGTGACCTGTGGTTCGTGATCACCGGCGACAGCCCCAAGGTGGCCGAGATCGCGCTCGACCCGCGGGTCAACGTGGCGTATGCCTCGCCCTCGAAGAACACCTATGTGTCGGTGGCGGGGCGGGCACGCGTGGTCGACGATCGCGCGAAGATCGAAGAGTTGTGGTCACCGGCGATGAAGCTGTTCTTCCCCGGTGGCAAGGATGACCCCAACCTTCGCCTGATCCATGTGCGCGCCGACAGTGCCGAGTACTGGGACGGTCCGGGCACGCTGCTGGGCAAGGCGTTGACGTTCGTGCTGTCGGCGGTGCAGGACGAACCGGCGGCGCTGGCCGACAACGGGTTCATCGATCTTCGGTGATGACCGATGTCCGGTATTGGTAGTGCCGGCCGCTGGCCGGCAAACCTGGAAACGTGGCAGCCGGCCAGCGGCCGGCTCTACCGGATTCCGGATCAGAACCAGCGCTGGAACAGCTCCACCGTATAACCCACCAGCTGCCCCGAACTGAAACCGAAGAAGGCGATCGCTGCCACGGCGGCGATCCAGTTGAACAGCATCAGCGCGCCATCGCGTTCCAGCAGCGCCAGCGAGAACAGCAGCAGCTGGAAGCCGAACAGGAAATTGGTGAAGGGAATCGGCAACGACAGCAGCAGGCCCAGCAGCACCAGCAGCAGGCCGGTGAAGGCGTGCGCCATCAGCGGTGTCAGCAGTTGCGGCAGGCGGGGTTTCAGCATCTTGTCCAGGCGCCGCAGCGGGCGGTCGATGCGGTCCAGGAAACGATGCATGGTGCCGCGCTTCGGCCCGCGGCGGGCAATGAAGCCGGGCAGCCAGGGCCGGCGCAGGCAGAACAGCATCTGCAGGCCGATCAGGACCACCAGTGGGCCGCTGACCGCGCCGCCCATGCCCGGGATCGGGATGAACGACGGCAGGATCGCCACGAACAGGAACACGCCGAACGCGCTCTGCTGCAGGTTGCCGAGGATCTGGCCCAGCGGCATGTGCTCGGCGGGATCGCCAGAGGCGAACATCTCCAGCAGGGTACGGATGCCCTCGTTGCGGTAGGCCGGGCGTTCGTCGCCCGGACCCTTGCCGGCCTCAGGCGGTGAGCTCATCGGCCTGCTCGTCGGACAACGTGCGCAGCAGCAGCTTGTCCACGCGCGCACCATCCAGGTCAACCACTTCGAAGCGCCAGCCCGCCCAGTCGAAGTACTCGCCTGCGTGCGGAATGCGGCCGAAGTAATGGATGCACATGCCGGCCAGCGTGTAGTAGTCGCCGTCCTCGGCGTCGGGCAGGTCGTTGCTGCCGATCAGTTCGCGCACGTCTTCGATCGGCAGCGAGCCGTCCACCAGCAGCGAGCCGTCTTCGCGGGTCACCACCAGCGCGTCCTCGTCGGCGTTCTCCACCGCCTGCAGGCGGCCGACCACCGCGCCCATCAGGTCGCTGATGGTCACCAGGCCCTGGATTTCGCCGTACTCGTCCACCACCAGCGCCATCGACTGCTGTTCCTCGCGGAAGATCTCCAGCAGCTTCATCGCGTGGGTGGATTCAGACACGTACAGCGGTTCGCGCAGGGTCTGGAACAGCGCGTTGTCGCCGCGCGCCATGCGTGTGGCCAGCGATTTCAGTTCCAGCACGCCGACCACGTCCATGTCGTTGTCGCGCAGCACCGGGTAGCGCGAGAACTCGTGCTCGGCCATGATTTCCAGGTTGCGCTCCAGCCCAGCCTGGGTATCCAGCCAGGCGATACGGTTGCGCGGGGTCATCAGGCTGTCGGCGGTGCGGTCGCCCAGGCGCATGACGCGGTTCATCATGTCGCGCTCGTGGGCGTCGATCACACCGGCCTCGTGGCTCTCGGCCACCAGCATGCGGATCTCTTCTTCAGTCACCGAGGCGACTTCATCCTTGCCCAGGCCGAACAGGCGCAGCACCAGCTGGGTGGTCTTGGACAGCAGCCAGACGAAGGGCAGGGCCAGCTTGGCCAGCCAGCTCATCGGCATCGCCACCAGGCCGGCAATGGCCTCCGAGCGGGTCAGTGCCAGGCGCTTGGGCACCAGTTCGCCGAAGATCAGCGTGATGAAGGTGATCAGGCTGACCGCCAGCGTGGTACCGACGTTGCCGGCGTAGGCAAAGCCCGGCATCAGGCCCTGGATCCAGCCGGCGAAGGCTTCACCCAGTGCTTCACCACCGAGGTAGCCGGTCAGCACGCCGATCACGGTGATGCCGATCTGCACAGTGGACAGGAAGCTCTCCGGCTTCTCCGACAGCTCCAGCGCCTTGGCGGCACGCTTGGAGGTGGCGGCCATCTGCTTCAGGCGGCTCTTGCGCGAGGTCATGACCGACATCTCGGACATGGCGAAGAAGCCGTTCAGCAGAACAAGCGCGAAGACAATCAGGATCATTTCAAACACGGGCGTCGTCCCCGGTTGGTGGCAGGGAGGGCGGGTGCTTGCGATGGCGGCTGGCGCTCAGGAACAGGGTCCGGCGCGGCGCAGGGGGGTAAGGGTCGTCGTCCATAAGGTGCGCCCGAAGGCGCGCTGGCATCTTAGCAAAGGGGCATGGCAGGGTGGCAACCGCCTGTTCAGGTTGGGGCTTCCAGAGCCCCGGAAGGGGGCAGGGATACCCGTGATGGTCATCTAGCCGTCATAATTCCGTCTGGTGCCGTCCTTCCCGCGACGGCTGACAGGTTTCTCAATGTTCTCTCTGCAGACCATTTTCGGTTCCGGCAAACAGTTTTACACCCTGCTCGATGAGGCTGCCGTCGCGGCTTCCGACGCCGCCAAGGCGCTGCATTCCATGCTGCGCGAGGCCGACCGCCAGCCCGCGCTGGACGCGTTCAAGCTGGCCCGCCTGCGCGAACGCGCGGCCTCGGACAAGATCAGCCAGGCGCTGGTGGACAGCTTCATGACCCCGATCGAGCGCGAAGACATCGAAGCGCTGGGCTCGGCGCTGTACAAGATTCCGAAGCAGATCGAGAAGTTCGCCGATCGCTATTCGCTGGCCACGACCCACCTGGAGCACATCGACTTCGCGCCGCGCGCGGCGATGCTGGAACAGGCTGCCGGCGTGGTGGTGGAGATGGTGGCCGACCTGCGCCACATGAACCTGGACCGGATGACCGCGCTCAACGAGAAGCTGCGTTCGCTGGAGAACGAGGCCGACCGCCTGATGCTCGAGCTGTACCGCGACATCTACTCGGGCCGCCTGGACAACCTGCAGATGTTCCTGCTGAAGGAATTCTTCGAGATCCTGGAAAAGGCCATCGACCGCTGCCGCGAGGCCGGCGTGGTGGCGTACCAGATCGTGTTGAAGAACAGCTGACGGACGCCGCCGCATGTTGACCCTTGTCCTGGTGGTGATCCTGGCCGCGCTCGTCTTCGAGTTCATCAACGGCTTCCACGACACCGCCAACTCCATTGCCACCGTGGTGGCGACCAAGGTGCTCTCGCCCGGCTGGGCGGTGATGCTGGCCGCCTTCATGAACCTCATCGGTGCACTGACCGGTACCGCGGTGGCGCTGACCATCGCTTCGGGCCTGCTCAACACCAACGTGGTCGACGTCACCCCGCAGGTGATCCTGTGCGCCCTGCTGGGCGGCATCATCTGGAACCTGATCACCTGGTGGAAGGGGCTGCCTTCCTCGTCCTCGCACGCCCTGATCGGTGGCCTCTGCGGCGCCGGCCTGGCCGCTGCCCACAACAACTGGGACGCCCTGATCTGGTCCGAGCGCCTGGGCAGCTGGGCGCAGAACAAGGGCCTGCTTTGGAAGGTGTTCGTGCCGATGATCACCTCGCCGATCGCCGGCTTCCTGCTCGGCGTCGTGGTGATGGTGCTGCTGTGGGGCCTGATTGCCGGCCTGGCCAAGATTGGTGGTGCCATTGGTCGCCTGGCCCGCCCGCGCATCGTCAACGCCTTCTTCGGCAAAGCGCAGATCGCCTCGGCGGCCTACATGGGCTTCGCCCACGGCCACAACGACGCGCAGAAGACCATGGGCATCATCGCCATGACCCTGATCGGCGCCGAAGCGACCGGTGCGCTGGATGACCTGCCGTCGTGGCTGGCCTTCATGCACCCGGACGCCAGCGCCGGTGACGGCATCGCGATGTGGATCGTGCTGACCTGTGCGGTGGTGATGGCCGCCGGTACCGCCTCGGGCGGCTGGAAGATCATCAAGACCCTGGGCCACAAGATGGTCAAGCTGCACCCGATCCACGGCTTCGCCGCGGAGACCAGCTCGGCCACCATCCTGACCCTGGCCGCCCACTTCGGCATGCCGGTCTCGACCACGCACAGCATCTCCACCGCGATCATGGGCGTCGGCTTCGCCAAGAACCCGCGCTCGCTGAAGTTCGGCGTCATCGAACGCATCGTCTGGGCCTGGATCCTGACCATCCCGGCCGCAGGTGGTTGTGCGTACCTGATCCTGAAGCTGTTCGAGCTGTTCGGCTGGACCTGATCGCCGCGCCAAGGTGCACACGAAAAAGCCCGCCGGATACCGGCGGGCTTTTTTCATGGGCAGAGAATTCTTCCGGACACATCGTGTCGACCAAGGTCGACACCTACCAGAGCAGAAACAGGGATCCGCCCTCGTGCCGACCAACGGTCGGCACCCACCAACAGCGCACGGAAACTGTCGAAGGCGGGGTGGGATGGGCAGGCGGGGGCGCAGAGCGCCATGGATGGCGCTCTACGAGGCACGCAGGAGCAGTTTTTGCCGTCCCCCGCCTGCCCATCCCACCCCGCCAACCCACGGAATGCCAGCTCTTGCTGTTGCAGTGGCAGTTGATCCCCAGCGGGTGCCGGGCCGCAGGCCCGGCCACCACCACCACCCTCAGTTACGCTGGAACAACGCCTGCACATCCCTGCGGAACGCCGCCTGGCTGTCCGCCCGGCTGTAGAACATGTGCCCGCCCGGATAGCTGCGCACCTGCACCCGGTCCGGATTGCTGCCCATCGCCGGCATCTGGTCCACCGTCAGGATCGACCCCATGAACGGGCACGACAGATCATTCCAGCCATGCACGATCAGCACCTGCAGATGCGGATCGATCGCCACCGCCTGGCGCAGCTGGGTCACCGCGCCCTGGCGCAGCTCGCCGTTGCGGTCCCACAACCGGTTCACGTCGTAGTTCAGCGCCTGGTAGCGTGCATCCACCTTCCAGCCAACCACCCGCGTCACGAAGTCGACCATCGCAGTGGTGGTCGGCGCAATGATGCTGTCCAGCAGCGGATCGTTGGCGCGCTGCTCCGGATCGTTCGGGAACGGATCGAACGCGGTCACGTTGGAGTCGTAGCGGCTGCCCAGCGTGCCCTTGTCGCGGAACACCTCACGCAGATAGGCCTGCGTCTCCAGTCGGCCACCGGCGCGGCGCACGAACTGCGGGTCCAGCCCGGTCAGCTCGGTCACCCGGCGCAGCATCGCCTCGGTCGCCTGCGGATCGCTGCGGCCCTTCATCAGCGCAGTGGCGTAGTCGCCCCGGGTGTATTCCACCACGTCGCGCATCGCCGCATCGGTCAGTTTGCCCTGGCGCTCCAGGTGCGCTGCAGCGATCGACGGCAGCGTCTGCATCCACGCCATCGGCGAGACATCGGCGTTGTCTTCCAGGGTCGGGCTCAGGTACGGCGACACCAGCACCAGGCCGTTCATCGCCACGCCCAGCCGGGTCTGCAGGAAGTGGGTGATGCGCGGGCCGCGGTAGCCGCCGTAGCTCTCGCCGGTCAGGTACTTGCGTGCACCCATGCGCTGGTTGCGCAGCAGCCAGTCGTAGATCGAGCGCGACAGGTATTCGATGTCGGCGCTGGGGTTGTACAGCTGCTTCTTCGCCTCGTCATCGCCGATGCGTGCACGGCTGAAGCCAGTGCCGACCGGGTCGATGAACACCAGGTCGGTGAAGTCCAGCCAGGTGCCGGGGTTGTCGTGCAGGGTGGCCGGCGCCGATGCGCTGTCCCCCTCCGAACCAAAGGTGACCACCTTGGGCCCGATCGCGCCCATGTTGAGGTAGACCGACGATGCACCCGGGCCGCCATTGAGCGCGAAGGTCACCGGCCGGTCCTTGCCCGGCATCGTGTAGGCGGTGAACACCACGTCGGCGATCACCTTGCCCTTGGCATCGCGTACCGGCAGGGTGCCGACGGTGGCGGTGTAGTCCAGGGTGCGGCCGGCCAGGCGCATGCTCTGGCGGGCCGACGCATCGGCGGGCAGCGCGGGCGCTTCGGTCTTGTCGTCTTTCGGGTCGGGCGTGGCCTCGGCGTCAGGCGCGGCCAGCACGCTGGCAGGGGCGATGAGCAGGCCGACGCAGAGCGCGGCAGTGTGCAGCAGGGACTTCATGGCACCGGATCGGCAGCGGAAGGGGGTTCCGATGCTAGGCCGGTGGAGGGCATGTCGTATGTGTCCAAAGGCATGGCCGCGCGTCGAGGCCGCCAGTGGCCAGATTGGGTCAAGCGGGCAGGGTGGTGCGCAGTTCGTCGTCAGCCAGCAGGCCGTATACCGCCGAATCGGACAGTTCGCCCTGGATGCGCCAGCGCTGCCGCAGCACGCCCTCCAGGTGGAAGCCCAGCCGTTCAAGCACGTGTGCCGAGGGCCGGTTGCGCGGGTCGACTTCGGCTTCCACGCGATGCAGGCGCAGGGTCTGGAACAGGTAGTCCAGCAGGTGCTGCAGCGCTTCGTGCATGTAGCCCTGGCCTTGCCTGTCGGGGGCCAGCAGGTAGCCGATCTCGGCACGAGCGGCATCGCGATCCAGGGCGAACACCACGCAGATGCCCAGCAACGGGCCGTCCAGCGTTTCGCGCACGGCCAGCTTGAGCTGGGTGCCGGTGGCCTGTGCAGCCAGGTCATCGTCGATCTGCGCGCGCGCTTCGGCCGGTCGTGTCCACGCCGGGTGGTTCCAGAACCGCATCACGTCCGGATCGGACTGGATCGCGAACAGGGCGGCCGCATCGTCGCGGCGGATCGGGCTCAGGACCAGGCGCGCGCTGTGCAGCGGCAGGCCCGGGAACAGCAGCGAGTGGCTGGCCAATACGATGGTCCACACAGATGGACGCGCATTATGGCGCCGCCGGGTTTGCCGATGGGGGCGTAATGCCAAGGCACATGAACCGGCATTACCGGGCGATGGGGCCAGAGCCGTTTCCCTGCAGGAAACGGATCCGGCCCCGCGTCGGGTCAGACTTCCAGCGAAGCCAGGTCGCCCTTGCTCTCCAGCCAGCCCTTGCGGTCGGAGGCGCGCTTCTTGGCCAGCAGCATGTCCATCAGCGAACGGGTCTGCTCGCCGTCGTCCACGGTCAGCTGCACCAGGCGACGGGTGTCGGGGTGGATGGTGGATTCACGCAGCTGTGGCGGATTCATCTCGCCCAGGCCCTTGAAGCGGGTGACGTTGATCGCGCCCTTGATCTTCTCGCGTTCGATCTTGTCCAGCATCGAGCGCTTCTCTTCTTCGTCCAGGGCATAGAACACCTGCTTGCCCACATCGATGCGGAACAGCGGTGGCATCGCCACGAACACGTGGCCGGCATCGACCAGCGCCGGGAAGTGCTTGAGGAACAGCGCGGTGAGCAGGGTGGCGATGTGCAGGCCGTCCGAGTCCGCGTCGGCCAGGATGATGACCTTGCCGTAGCGCAGGCCAGCAATGTCGTCCTTGCCGGGGTCGCAGCCGATGGCCACGGCCAGGTTGTGCACTTCTTCCGACGCCAGCACGCTGTTGGAGGACACTTCCCAGGTGTTGAGGATCTTGCCGCGCAGCGGCAGGATCGCCTGGAAGTCCTTGTCACGCGCCTGCTTGGCGCTGCCGCCTGCCGAGTCACCCTCCACCAGGAACAGCTCGGTGCGCGACAGGTCCTGGCTGATGCAGTCGGCCAGCTTGCCGGGCAGGGCCGGGCCCTGGGTGACTTTCTTGCGGACGACCAGCTTTTCGGTCTTCAGGCGCGCGCTGGCGCGCTCGATGGCGATCTGTGCGATCTTCTCGCCCAGCTCCACGTTCTGGTTCAGCAGCAGGCTGAACGCATCGTGGGCGGCGCCTTCGATGAAGCCGGCGGCCTGGCGCGAGGACAGGCGTTCCTTGGTCTGGCCGCTGAACTGCGGGTCGGTCATCTTCAGCGACAGCACGAACGACACGCGGTCCCACACGTCTTCCGGGGCCAGCTTGACGCCACGCGGCAGCAGGTTGCGGAAGTCGCAGAACTCGCGCAGCGCCTCGGTCAGGCCGGTGCGCAGGCCGTTGACGTGGGTGCCGTGCTGGGCAGTGGGGATCAGGTTGACGTAGCTTTCCTGCACCAGCTCGCCTTCCGGCAGCCAGGCCACGGCCCAGTCCACGATCTCGGTGTCTTTCTTCAGGTTGCCGACGAACAGTTCGGCCGGCAGCATCTCGCGATCGCCCAGCTCCAGCTTCAGGTAATCGCGCAGGCCGTCTTCGTAGTACCAGGTGTCGACTTCACCGGTGGCCTCGTCGGTCAGCTTCACGGTCAGGCCGGGGCACAGCACGGCCTTGGCGCGCAACAGGTGCTTGAGCGCGCGCACCGCGAACTTGGGCGTGTCGAAATACTTCGGGTCCGGCCAGAAGCGCACGCGGGTGCCGGTGTTCTTCTTGCCGACGCTGCCGACCACTTCCAGCGGGGTGGCGCGGTCGCCGTTGCGGAAGGTGATGCGGTGTTCGGCGCCTTCGCGCTTGATGTGCACTTCCACCAGGGTCGACAGCGCATTGACCACGCTGACGCCGACGCCGTGCAGGCCGCCGGAGAAGGTGTAGTTGTTGTTGCTGAACTTGCCGCCGGCATGCAGGCGGGTGAGGATCAGCTCGACGCCCGGGATCTTCTCTTCCGGATGGATGTCCACCGGCATGCCGCGGCCGTCATCGCTGACCTCCACGCTGCCGTCCTTGTACAGGGTGATCTCGATCGAGCGGGCGTGGCCGGCAAGGGCCTCGTCCACCGAGTTGTCGATCACTTCCTGCGCCAGGTGGTTCGGGCGCGCGGTGTCGGTATACATGCCGGGACGGCGCTTGACCGGGTCAAGGCCGGACAGGACTTCAATATCGGCGGCGTTATAACGGGCGTTCATCTGTCTTCGAAAGCTTGGAGCGACGGGCAAGTGTGGGGTCTGGCACGGGATTTTGCACGCCTGCGGTTCAGTCTCGGCGACGCAGAGGGGGTAAAATGGCAGCTGCTGGAATCTGAACACCGGCGACCCCCGTTGGGTCGAAACATCCAAGCCATACCGCGAGGAGGACCTCATGAAGAAGTTGCTGACCATTGCGATCCTGGCCGCTGCCGCCGTTGCAGTGCCGCTGGTGGTGGCGCAGAACGCCGGCCAGCCGGCCCCGCAGCAGGGTGACCAGGCCGACAAGGCGCAGGCCGAGGCCGATGCCAAGGCCAAGCGTCGGGCCCAGGCCAATGCCGAAATGAAGGCGCAGGGCCAGCCGGCCCCGCAGCAGGAAGAGGAAGAGGAAGCGCGCAAGAAGCGCTGATCCCGCCCCATGCCAGGCGCCCTTGCGACAAGGGTTGCGCTCCGGAACGCCCCGCTTTGCGGGGCGTTTCTTTTTAGTGGCGTGCCATCTGCCTCTTGGGTTGGCGGCCATCAATCTGTAAACTATGGCTTTCCGGGAGTAAGTGCGTGTCCACCATTTGCGAATGGGCTGGAGCGGCCAAGCGTGGCTTCCAGCATGGCGGGTCGCAGGTGACGGTCGATTTGACCGGCACGGCCACCCCGACCTCGCACGGTGGTCCCCGTCCGGCGCCTGCCGCCGCACGGATCAGCACCTCCCTCGCTGTCCCAGCGAACCGGAAAACCCCCTCTGAGCACCATGCCCGCCCTCCGGGTGCGCGTGGTGCTGCCGTTTTCCATTTCCAGACAGGATGCTTGCAGCCATGACTCCCTTGATTTTCGTAACCGGCGGCGTGGTGTCCTCGCTCGGCAAAGGCATTGCCGCCGCGTCGCTGGCCGCCATTCTCGAAGCCCGTGGCCTGAAGGTCACGATGATGAAGCTCGACCCGTACATCAACGTCGACCCCGGCACCATGAGCCCGTTCCAGCACGGTGAGGTCTACGTCACCGACGACGGCGCCGAGACCGACCTCGACCTGGGCCACTACGAGCGCTTCGTGCGCACCCGCCTGAGCCGCAAGAACTCGGTCACCACCGGTCGTATCTACGAGAACGTGATCCGCAAGGAACGCCGCGGCGACTACCTGGGTGCGACCGTGCAGGTCATTCCGCACATCACCGACGAGATCCGCCGCTGCATCGACGAAGCCACCGAAGGCTACGACGTGGCGCTGGTGGAGATCGGCGGTACTGTCGGCGACATCGAGTCGCTGCCGTTCCTGGAGGCGATCCGCCAGGTGCGCACCGAGCGTGGCCCGGAGAAGGCACTGTTCATGCACCTCACCCTGGTGCCGTACATCGGCGCCGCCGGTGAGCTGAAGACCAAGCCGACCCAGCACTCGGTGAAGGAACTGCGCTCGATCGGCATCCAGCCGGACGTGCTGCTGTGCCGTTCGGAACAGGCCGTGCCGGATTCGGAGCGCCGCAAGATCGCCCAGTTCACCAACGTTTCCGAGCGCGCGGTGATCAGCGTGCCGGACGTGGACGTCCTGTACCGCATTCCGTCAGGCCTGCATGCGCAGGGCCTGGACGAGATCGTCGTCAACCAGCTGAAGCTGGCCGACAAGGTCGGTCCGGTCGATCTGTCGATGTGGGAAGACGCGGTCGATGCGACCCTGCATCCGCTGGACGAAGTGACCATCGCCGTGGTCGGCAAGTACGTCGATCACCAGGATGCCTACAAGTCGGTCGGCGAAGCGCTCAAGCACGGCGGCCTGCGCCAGCGCACCAAGGTCAACCTGAAGTGGCTGGAAGCACAGGACCTGGAAGGCACCGACATGGCCGCACTGGCCGATGTCGACGGCATCCTGGTGCCGGGCGGCTTCGGTGACCGTGGTTTCGAAGGCAAGGTGCTGACCTCGAAGTTCGCCCGCGAGCAGCACGTGCCGTACTTCGGCATCTGCTACGGCATGCAGGCGGCCGTCGTCGATTACGCCCGCAACGTGGTCGGCCTGGAAGGTGCCAACAGCACCGAGAACGACCGCCAGTCGCCGAACCCGGTGATCGGCCTGATCACCGAATGGCGTACGGCAACCGGCGACGTCGAAAAGCGTGATGACAAGAGCGACCTCGGTGGCACCATGCGCCTGGGCCTGCAGGAACAGCGCCTGAAGCCGGGCACGCTGGCCCGTGAGCTGTACGGCAAGGACGTGGTTGCCGAGCGCCACCGCCACCGCTACGAGTTCAACAACCGCTACCGCACCCAGCTGGAGGATGCGGGCCTGGTGATCGCCGGCAAGTCGATGGACGACACCCTGGTGGAAGTGGTGGAGCTGCCGCGCGATGCGCACCCGTGGTTCCTGGCCTGCCAGGCGCACCCGGAATTCCTGTCCACGCCGCGTGACGGCCACCCGCTGTTCATCGGTTTCATCCGTGCCGCACGCGAGCGCAAGGCCGGCGGCAAGCTGCTGCAGGAAGCCCGCGCCTGACTTGTGATGGGGGCCGCCGGCCCCCATCTTGCACGCTTCAACCCCCAGCGCACCGGCCCGGCCGGTGCCGCGGACAACAAGGAAACGCCATGAAACTGTGTGGATTCGAGGTCGGGCTGGACCAGCCCCTGTTCCTGATCGCCGGCCCCTGCGTGATCGAGTCGATGCAGCTGCAGCTCGATACCGCCGGCAAGTTGAAGGAAGTCACCGACAAGCTCGGCGTCAACTTCATCTTCAAGTCCAGCTTCGACAAGGCCAACCGCACTTCGGGCACCGCATTCCGCGGCCCGGGCATGGAAGAGGGCCTGAAGGTCCTGGCCGAGGTCAAGAAGCAGATCGGCGTGCCGGTGCTGACCGACGTCCACGAATACACCCCGATGGACGAAGTGGCCTCGGTGGTGGACGTGCTGCAGACCCCGGCGTTCCTGGTCCGCCAGACCGACTTCATCCGCAAGGTGTGCTCGGCCGGCAAGCCGGTCAACATCAAGAAGGGCCAGTTCCTGGCGCCGTGGGACATGAAGCCGGTCGTGGAAAAGGCCAAGGCCACCGGCAACGAGCAGATCATGGTCTGCGAGCGCGGTGCCAGCTTCGGCTACAACAACCTGGTCAGCGACATGCGTTCGCTGGCGGTGATGCGCGATACCGGTTGCCCGGTGGTGTTTGACGCCACCCATTCGGTGCAGCTGCCGGGTGGGCAGGGCACCAGTTCCGGTGGCCAGCGTGAGCACGTGCCGGTGCTGGCCCGTGCCGCCGTGGCGGTGGGCATCTCCGGCCTGTTCGCCGAGACCCATCCGGACCCGTCCAAGGCGCTGTCCGATGGCCCCAATGCATGGCCGCTGGACCAGATGGAAGCGCTGCTCGAGACCCTGATGGAACTCGATGCGGTGACCAAGAAGCACGGCTTTTCGCGCTTCGCGTGAGTCGTGACCCGTGGCTGGCGCTGGAAACCCAGCGTCACCGCCGGCACTGGAAACAGTGGCCCTGGGGCGTGATCGCACTGGGTCTGGCCGTGCTGTTCACCGTGGGCATGTTCGGGCTGGTACTGATCGGCGCTGCGTCGGTGCGGCCCCCCGGTGATGGCAGCAGTGCGCTCGATCTGCGGGCGTACTTCATTGCGCTGCTGGTGGCGGAGCTGCTCGGTGCGGTGGGATGCGTCGCTGCCGCTGTGCTGGCCTGGCGGCTGAATCGCGGCAAGGTCACGGCTGGCCTGGCGATCATCCTGCTCTCGCTGTGGCTGGGCGCCCTGTTCTACGGATTGCTCTGATGAATACGACCACATCGGCGCGTGGCTGGCCCTGGGGCCTGATCGCCCTGGGGCTGTCCGTGTTGACCTGGATCGCCCTGGTGGTGGGCGTGCTGGCCTTCACGTCCGGTTTCCGGCCGCCGGGGGATGGAAACAACGGCGTGCAGGCCACGCAGTGGTGGCTGCTGGGCGCGCTGGTCACGATGGTGCTGTCCTTCCTGGGCAGTCCGGTGGCGATGGTGCTGGCCTGGCGACGGCGGCGTGGCCCCATCCTGGCAGCGATTGCCGGTGCATTGCTGGTGATGCTGGTGTCGATGATCCTGATCGTGATCGGGTCCAGTTGGGGCTGAAGCCGCCCACGCCATTTGGCAAGTGGCGGGCAGCCGGGGATAATCACGCGGCATTCGTTTTGTCGCCCCCTCTCCATACAGGTAACCGGCCCGACCATGAGTACGATCCGCAGCATCCACGCCCGTGAAATCCTCGACAGCCGTGGCAACCCCACGCTGGAAGCCGAAGTCATCCTGGAGGACGGTTCGTTCGGTCGTGCCGCGGTTCCCTCCGGCGCCTCGACCGGCACCAAGGAAGCGGTCGAGCTGCGTGATGGCGACAAGACCCGTTACCTGGGCAAGGGTGTGCGCAAGGCTGTCGACAATGTCAACACCACCATCGCCAATGCGCTGAAGGGCTTCGAAGCCACCGACCAGGCCGGCCTCGACCGTCGCCTGATCGACCTCGACGGCACCGAGAACAAAGGCCGCCTCGGCGCCAACGCGCTGCTGGGTGTTTCGATGGCCGCCGCGCACGCCGCCGCTGCATCGAACAAGCAGGCGCTGTGGCAGTACCTTGCCGCCAAGACCGGCGTGACCCCGTCGCTGCCGGTGCCGATGATGAACATCATCAACGGCGGCGCGCACGCCGACAACAACGTCGACTTCCAGGAGTTCATGGTGCTGCCGGTCGGCTTCACCTCGTTCTCCGAAGCGCTGCGCGCGGGCACCGAAATCTTCCATTCGCTGAAGTCGGTGCTGAAGGGCCACGGCCTGAGCACGGCGGTCGGCGACGAAGGCGGCTTCGCACCGGACTTCCGCAGCAACGTCGAAGCACTCGACACCATCCTCGAAGCGATCGGCAAGGCTGGCTACACCGCCGGTGAAGACGTGCTGCTGGGCCTGGACGTCGCCTCCAGCGAATTCTTCGAAAACGGCAAGTACAACCTGGTCGGCGAGAACAAGCGCCTGACCTCCGAGCAGTTCGTCGACTTCCTCGCCGACTGGGCCGCGCAGTACCCGATCATCACGATTGAAGATGGCCTGGCCGAGAACGACTGGGCCGGCTGGAAGCTGCTGACCGACCGCATCGGCAAGAAGGTGCAGCTGGTTGGCGACGACCTGTTCGTGACCAACCCGAAGATCTTCCAGGAAGGCATCGACTCGGGCACCGCCAACGCGATCCTGATCAAGGTCAACCAGATCGGCACGCTCAGCGAAACCCTGGAAGCGATCGCGATGGCCGACCGCGCCGGCTATGCCGCCGTCGTCTCGCACCGTTCGGGCGAAACGGAAGACACCACCATTGCCGATATCTCGGTGGCCACCACCGCCACCCAGATCAAGACCGGCTCGCTGTGCCGCAGCGATCGCGTGGCCAAGTACAACCAGCTGCTGCGCATCGAGGAAGCCCTCGGCGCCGGCGCGCGTTACGCCGGTCGTGACGCGTTCGTTTCGCTGAAGCGCTGAGCCGATGCGCGACTGGCGCTGGATGCTGCTGGTGCTGGCCCTGCTGCTGGGCTGGCTGCAGTACCGCTTCTGGTTCGGTCCGGGCAACTCGGGTGAAGTGATGATGCTCGAAGCCCAGGTCGCCAACCAGGAGCGGGACAATGAGGGTCTGCAGCAGCGCAACGACGCGCTCGCTGCCGAAGTGAAGGACCTCAAGGAAGGCCAGTCCGCCATCGAGGAACGCGCGCGCAGCGAGCTGGGCATGATCAAGCCTGGCGAGAAGTTCTACCGTGTGGTCGAGGATGCGCCGGTCCACCCGGCGCAGCCTGCTGCCGGCGTCACTGCCCAGGCGGGCGAACACCCGGCAGACGTGCCATGAGCGCGGCGATCTGGGTCGTCGTTCCTGCGGCCGGCCGTGGCACCCGCTTCGGTGCACCGCTGCCCAAGCAGTACCTGCAGGCGGGCGGGCAGATCCTGCTCGCCCACACGCTGGACGCGCTGCTGGCGCACCCCGCCGTGGCCGGAGCGATGGTGGTGATCGGCCAGGACGATGCCGACTGGCCGGGCTGGAATGAGTGGTCGGGCAAGCCGGTGCTGACCTGCATCGGCGGCGCGACCCGTGCCGCCTCGGTGCTGGCCGGGTTGCAGGCGCTGCCGGACACCGTGCGTGCCGATGAATTCGTGCTGGTTCACGATGCTGCACGGCCGAACCTGTCGCTGGCCGATCTCGGTCGTCTGCTTGAAGTCGGTCGTGCCGACCCGGTCGGGGCGATCCTGGCTGCGCCGGTGCGCGACACCCTCAAGCGCGCTGGCGACGACGGCGGCATCGATGGCACCGAGCCACG
The DNA here is from genome assembly GCF_056480905.1 of Stenotrophomonas sp. 96582_Sma. Taxonomy (NCBI): domain Bacteria; kingdom Pseudomonadati; phylum Pseudomonadota; class Gammaproteobacteria; order Lysobacterales; family Lysobacteraceae; genus Stenotrophomonas; species Stenotrophomonas sp. 96582_Sma. The sequence goes on from NZ_CM151122.1 coordinate 1,661,359, forward strand.
CGAGCGCCTGTGGCGCGCACTGACGCCGCAGCTGTTCCGCCGCCACCAGCTCAGCCGCGCGCTGTCTGACGCTGCGGCCGCCGGTGTTGACGTCACCGACGAGGCCATGGCCATGGAGCGCCAGGGCCAGCGCCCGCTGCTGGTGGAAGGCAGCGAGGACAACTTCAAGGTCACCACCCCGGCCGATCTGGACCGGTTCGAATTCGTACTTTCCCGCCGCGCCGGCTGACCGTCCGCGCGGCCCTGTTGCAAGGGTTGCATCCATGAGCACCGCACCGTTCCCGCCCGTCCGCATCGGCCAGGGCTACGACGTCCATGCCTTCGGTGAAGGCGATCACATCATGCTCGGCGGCGTGAACGTGCCGCACAGCTGCGGCGTGCTCGCGCACAGCGATGGCGACGTGATCCTGCACGCCCTGTGCGATGCGATGCTCGGTGCGCTGGCGCTGGGCGATATCGGCCAGCATTTCCCGCCGAGTGACGACCGCTGGAAGGGCGCCGACAGCAGTGATTTCGTGCGCCATTGCGACAGCCTGCTGCGCGAGCGTGGCTGGCGCGTCGGCAACACCGACATCACCGTGATCTGCGAGCGTCCGAAGGTCGGCCCGCATGCGCTGGCGATGCGTGAGCGCATCGGTGGGTTGCTGCAGTTGCCGCTGGATGCAGTCAGCGTCAAGGCCACCACGTCTGAGAAGCTGGGCTTCACCGGCCGTGGCGAAGGCATCGCCGCACAGGCGGTGGTGCTGCTGGTGGCGGCATGATCCCGCTGCCGTTGGCGTTTGGTGCACCGTTGCTGACGGCGCGCATCCGCACCACGCCGGACGATTTCCAGGTTGACGAACTGCCGGCCTTCGAGGCGACCGGTGAAGGCGAACACCTGCTGCTGCACATCCGCAAGCGTGGTGCCAACACCGTGCATGTGGCCAAGGTGCTGGCCAAGTGGGCAGGCCTGCCGGAAATGGCGGTGAGCTACGCCGGCATGAAGGATCGCCATGCGGTCACCACCCAGCGTTTCAGCGTGCACCTGCCCAAGCGCGTCGCGCCGGACCTGGCCGAGCTGGCCAGCGACGAGATCGAAGTGCTCGAAGCCACCTGGCACAACCGCAAGCTGCAGCGTGGCGCACTGGCCGGCAACCGCTTCAAGCTGGTGCTGCGCGAGGTGCAGGGTGATGCTGCAGCGATCAGCGAGCGCCTGCAGCAGATTGCCGAGCGCGGCCTGCCGAACTGGTTCGGCGAGCAGCGCTTTGGCCGCGACGGCGGCAATGTGCCGGCGGCACTGGCGATGTTCGGTGGCCGCCGCATGCGCAAGGACCAGCGTTCGCTGCTGCTCTCTGCAGCCCGTTCGGCGCTGTTCAACCGCGTGCTGGCCGCGCGCGTGGAGCAGGGCAACTGGGATCAGCCGCTCGATGGCGAAGTGTGGATGCTCGATGGCAGCCGCAGCGTGTTCGGACCCGAGCCGTACACCGAGGTGCTGGCCGAGCGACTGGCGCGTTTCGACATCCATCCCAGCGCACCGCTGTGGGGCGAAGGCGAGCTGCGCAGCGCCGACGCGGCACGTGAGCTGGAGCTGGCCGCGCTGGACGACGACGAGTCGAAGGCGCTGCGGGCCGGCCTGGAAGACGCGCGCCTGAAGCAGGAGCGCCGCGCGCTGCGCCTGCGCCCTGCGCTGCTGCAGCACCAGTGGCTGGCCGACGACGTGCTGGAGCTGTCATTCGCGCTGCCGCCAGGCTGCTACGCCACCGCCGTGCTGCACGAACTCGGCCCGGTCGAAGACGCCTCGCAGGCCTGACAGAAAAAGGGGACGGAGGGAATTAAGTCGTTTGTGCCACAAACGACTTAATTCCCTCCGTCCCCTTTTTCATCTACGGGCCAGCAGCACCAGCATCGCGCCGGTGCCGCCTTGTCCGGTCGGCGCCGAATGGAACGCCAGTACGTCGTTGCGCAGCCGCAGCAGGCGATCGACCAGATTCTTCAGCACCGGTGCACCGCCATCGGACTGCAGGCCCTTGCCGTGGATGATGCGCACGCAGCCATAGTCGTGTGCATGCGCTTCCAGCAGGAACTGGCGCAGCAGCGCCTCCGCCTGCGACGCAGTGGCGCCGTGCAGGTCCAGCTCGTCCTGCACCGAGTACTGGCCACGCTTGAGGCGCTGGAACAAGCGTGGTGGCAGGTTGTCGCGGCGATAGCTGGCCACGTCGCCGGCTTCCAGCGGCGTGCTGTCGCGCAGCAGCCGGGCGAATTCGCCGGCGGCTTCGGCCTCGTCACGTTCGGCCATGCGCGCGCGCGGCTTCGGCCGGGGCGCGGCAGGCGCCGGCTCGGCATCCTTGCGCAGCGGCGTCACTTCGCCGATGGCCGCACGGAACAATGCGGCCGGATCTTCGTCTTCAGGGTGCGACATGCGCACAGGGTAAACCGCCGGCGCATCTCTGCCTATGACGGTTCGATGTCGGTCATGACCGCCGACAGGGTAGGACCGGCGGCTCGCATGCGGCACAATAGACGATGCCCTTGCAGGGTCGACGGCTTCCGCAGGGGAGTACGGCGGTCCCGCCCACACTGCACGGTGACGGAATCGAATTCTTGGAAAATCAAGCGGTTAAATCGAAGATGCGAATCCTGGTCAGTAACGACGATGGCGTCGACGCCGCAGGCATCCGGATGCTTGCTTCGGTGCTGCGCGAGGCCGGACACGAAGTCACGGTGGTCGCGCCCGACCGTGATCGCTCCGGCGCCAGCAATTCGCTGACCCTGGACCTGCCGATCCGCCTCAAGCGCATCGACCATTACACCGTCTCGGTGGCCGGCACTCCGACCGACTGCGTGCACCTGGCGCTGACCGGGCTGCTCGAGTTCGAACCGGACATTGTCGTGTCCGGCATCAACAATGCCGCCAACCTCGGCGATGACGTGATCTACTCCGGCACCGTCTCGGCGGCGATGGAAGGTCGCTTCCTCGGGCTGCCGGCGGTGGCGGTCTCGCTGGTTACCCGCAACCACGATCCGAAACACTTCGAGACCGCCGCGCGCGCTGCCGTGGAGATCGTTGCCCGGCTCAAGGCCGATCCGTTGCCGGCTGACACCATCCTCAACGTCAACGTGCCTGATCTGCCGTGGAGCGAGGTCGAGGGCTTCGAGGTCACCCGCCTCGGCAACCGCCACCGCGCCGAAGGCTGCATCGCGCAGAAAGACCCGCGCGGCAACGAGGTGTACTGGATCGGCCCGGCCGGCCGTGAGCAGGACTCCGGCCCCGGTACCGACTTCCATGCGGTGCGCACCGGGCATATCTCGATCACCCCGATCCAGGTCGACCTGACCCGCTACCAGGCACTGGAGAAAGTGGCCAGCTGGGTCGGCGGCCTCAGTGCCGCGCTGGACCGGCCGGCATGAGTCCACGCCTGCGCCTGCAACCGGAAGCCGTCGGTATCGGCATGACCTCGCAGCGTGTGCGTGACCGCCTGGTCGACCGCCTGCGCGAAGCCGGCATCGTTGACGAGCCGACCTTGAATGCGATCCGGGTGGTGCCGCGCCATCTGTTCATCGACGAGGCACTGGCCTCGCGCGCGTATGAAGACACTGCGCTGCCGATCGGCCACGGCCAGACCATCTCGCAGCCCTGGGTGGTCGCGCGGATGACCGAGGCGGTCCTCCAGGTTGCACCGAAACGGGTGCTGGAAGTCGGCACCGGTTCCGGTTACCAAGCCGCAATCCTCGGTGCGCTGGGCCTGGAGGTCTACACCGTGGAGCGCATCGGTGATCTGCTGCGGCAGGCCCGCAAGCGCTTCCGTGCGCTGGGCATGAACATCCGCACCAAGCATGACGACGGTCGCGTCGGCTGGGCCGAGCACGGTCCGTTCGATGCCATCGTGGTTACTGCGGCGGCGCCGGCACTGGTCGACGCCCTGATCGAGCAACTGGCCGAGGGCGGCCGCCTGGTGGCGCCGGTCGGTGGCCCCGGGGCGCAGTCGCTGGTACAGCTGGACCGCAAGGCCGACGGCAGCATCGAACAACACGTGCTGGCGCCGGTCACGTTCGTGCCGCTGCTGTCTGGCATGCTCGACTAATCCACGGAGCAGGGTTGCATGAAGATTTTCGGGCCGCTGTACGAGCGGGCGATGAAGTGGGCGGCGCACGAACGCGCGCCGACCTACCTGACGGTGTTGAGCTTCTTCGAGGCGATCATCTTCCCGGTGATGCCGGAGGTGATGCTGGCGCCGATGTGCGTGGCCCAGCCCAAGCGCGGTTGGTGGTTCGCCACCCTGAGCCTGGCCGGCTCGATGGTCGGCGCACTGGTTGGCTACGCGCTGGGTCATTACGCCTTCGAGGCGATCAAGCCGCTGTTCGAGGCGCTGGGCATGCTGCCGGCCATCGAGCAGGGCATCACCACCGTGCAGGCGAAGATGGCCGAGTCGCCGTGGGCAGTGTTCACCTTCCTGGTGCTGGGCGGATTCATGCCCATCCCGATGAAGGTCTTCACGTGGGCATCGGGTATCGTCGGTGTACCGATGCCGCAGTACCTGTTGAGCATGCTGATCGGTCGTGGCAAGCGCGTGTTCGTGCTGGCTGCGGTCATCCGTATCGGTGGTGCGCGTGCTGAAGCGGCACTGCGTCGCTGGATTGAACCGCTGGGCTGGATCGCCACCGCGCTGGTGGTGGTGCTGATCGCCTGGCTTGTATGGAGGTCGAAGTTCGCATGAGTCCTGATCGTCTGAGCAAGGGAGTGCGCATCGGCGCGCTGGCGTTGCTGGTTTCCACCCTGGCCGCCTGCGGCACCGCCACCGTGGTTCGTCCTGGTGGTGGCAGCACCGGTGGCGGTGTGACCACGCCGAAGACCTCGGTACCCAAGCCGGGGCAGACCGTGGTGGTGCGCAAGGGCGACACCATCTATGCGCTGGCCCGCATCCATGACATCACCCCGGCCGACCTGATTGCCTGGAACAGCCTGGACAACCCCTCGACGATCTATCCGGGGCAGGTGATCCGGCTGTATCCGGCCGGTGCCAGCGGCGGCCGCGCGCCCACCACGGTGGTCACCCCGCCGCGTTCCGGTGGCAACAGTGGCGGCAGCACCACGCCGGTCCCGGCGCCGGTCGGTCCGGTGAAAAGCAACATCGCCTGGCGCTGGCCGGCTGATGGCGCCATCGTTGGCCGTTACGTGGCTGGTGATGCGACCAAGCAGGGCGTCGACATCGCCGGCACCAGCGGCCAGGCGGTCAAGGCCACCGCCAATGGCGTGGTGGTGTATTCCGGCGCCGGCCTGGTCGGCTACGGCGAGCTGATCATCATCAAGCACAGCGACCAGTGGCTGTCGGCCTATGGCCACAACCGCAAGCGCCTGGTGAATGAAGGCCAGAGCGTGAAGGCCGGTGAGCAGATCGCCGAAATGGGCCGTACCGGTGCGAACCGCGACATGGTCCACTTCGAGATTCGCTACAACGGCAAGCCGGTCGACCCGCAGCAGTACCTGCCGGCACGCTGATCGTCAGATGCGATAGCGCCGGGCCATGCCCGGCGTTCCTGGCCTGTAGAGTCGAGCCATGCTCGACCCGGGTACCGCAGAGTGGTCATTTGCGATCTTGTGTGTCGCAGGATCACCTTCACGGCGGACGGGATACCCGGCATTCTTGAGCGGTCCCAGTCAATCCGGTACCCCATGCTCCGTCCTGCTTCCACTCTCGCGTTGCTCATCGTCGCGCCGCTGGCCTCCGCAGCCAGCGATCCGCGCGACGTGGTCACCCGTCTTTACGCGGCCGTCCAGGCGCCGGCTTCGGACGAAGCGACCATTCCGACGTTGCTGGGCGATGCGCTGCGCTCAGCCATCGATGCGCAGCGCGCTTACGAGCGGGCCTGTGCGGTGCTGGCCGCGCATGACGAGAAGCCGCACATGCTGGACCAGAGCCCGTATCTCATGGCGCCGGATCGGCCGGAAACGGTAAAGGTGGGGCTGCCCGCGACGAGCGGCGATGGCAGTTGGGTACCCGTCGAAATGGCGATAGGCGACTATCGCTGGACCGACCGTGTCCTGCTGCAAAGGCAGGGTCAGGACTGGAAGGTCATGGACATCCGCTGGGGCCAGAGCGGCAACCTGATCGGGCGGCTGAAGCAGTTCTCGGCCTTCCGCTGCACCGCTTCTGGCGGCTAGCGCCGGGGCGCGCCCGACGCCTCGACCTCAGCCTTCCAGAATGAAAGCGGCCGCGACCTTGCGGCCTTCGCCCGCCAGGATGTTGAAGGTGCGCGCGGCGGCCGGATTGTTCATCACTTCCAGGCCGATGCCGCGTGACAGGCAGGCAGCCATCACCACTGCCGGCGGGAATACCTGGCGGTCACCCGTGCCGAGCACGATCAGCGCCGGGTTCAGCGCCAGGATCGGCTCCAGGTCAGCCAGCTGCAGCGCGGTGGCGCTCACTACCGGCCATTGCGTGACCAGCTGGTCCGGGGTCAGGAAGAAACTGCTGCCCAGCACCTGGTCATTCACCTTGGCCGAGCGGCCATCGGCGGCGCGCAGGCTGTAGGCGTAATCGGGCGGTTCGTGGTTCAGCTGCATGGCAGTAAGGCGATCAGCCGCGCGGCAGCACGATCTGGCGCTGTTCCTTGCTCGGGCGGTACAGCACGGCGACGTGGCCGATGCGCTGTACCAACGCGCTCTCGGTGGCTTCGACGATCTCGCCGATCATCACGTCACGGGCGTCGCGGTCTTCGGCAGCGACCTTCACCTTGACCAGCTCGTGGCGCTCCAGCACTTCGTTCAGCTCAGCGATGAAGGCCGGGGTCACGCCCTTGCCGCCGGTCTGCAGCAGGGCCTTCAGGTCGTGGGCTTGGCCGCGCAGGAAACGGGTCTGGGAAGCGGTCAGGGCGATGGACATGCAGGAAAACACGGTTGAATGGGGCGATCAGGGTATCATGAGGACCCCATCAGCCCCTATTTTCAATGGCTACCCGCAGCAAAAGCAGCCAGCGCTGGCTCAAGGAACACTTCTCCGACCCCTTCGTGAAGAAGGCCCAGGCCGAAGGCATGCGCTCGCGCGCGGCCTACAAGCTCGAAGAGCTGCTGGAACGTGACCGGTTGCTGAAGCCGCACATGGTGGTGGTCGACCTTGGCGCGGCCCCGGGCGGCTGGTCTCAGCAGGTTAGGAGACAGATCGGCGATACCGGCCGCGTGCTGGCACTGGATATCCTGGACATGCCGCCGCTGGCCGGCGTGGAGTTCCTTCATGGTGACTTCAGGGAAGAAGCCGTTCTATCGCAGTTTGAAGCCATGCTCGGGGATCAGCCGGTAGACCTTGTGCTGTCGGACATGGCCCCCAATAAGAGTGGTGTAGGCGCGGTCGACCAGCCGCGGATGATGCACCTGGCGGAGCTGGCTCTGGATTTTGCCGACAACCACCTGAAGACCGGTGGCGCATTCCTGATCAAGCTGTTCCAGGGCGAGGGCTTTGACGACTACGTGCGCGACATGCGCCGCCGGTACGACAAGGTCTCCATCCGCAAGCCGGAAGCCTCGCGCAAGCGCTCTCCCGAGGTGTATGCCTTGGGTCAGGGAAAACGCGCCCACATGAAGTAAGCTCGCAACGTACGCAAGTTCGACCCCAACGCAACGCCAGCACTGAGAGGAACACCGGAGCCAATGAGGATGAACGACTTGACCAAGAACCTCCTGCTATGGGTGGTCGTCGCCGTCGTGCTGATGGTGGTCTTCCAGAGCTTCTCGCCGAAGTCCTCCGGGGCCGGCGCGCAGGGCGCGTCGTACTCGCAGTTCCTGGACCAGGTGGACAGCGGCAACGTGCAGAAGGTCGCCTTTGGCGGCGACATGCGCGGCGGCACCAGCCAGCTGACCTACACCACCCGCGGTGGGCAGTCGTCCACCATCACCGCACCGTTCGATCGTGACCTGATCAACGTGCTGCGTACCAAGAACGTGGAGATCGTGCAGGAGGAGCCGTCCAGCGGCATTTCCCTCGGCGCGATCCTGATGAATTTCCTGCCGGTCATCCTGATCATCGGCTTCTGGTTGTTCATCATGCGCCAGATGCAGGGCGGTGGCGGCGGTGCCAAGGGCGCGATGTCCTTCGGCAAGTCGCGCGCCAAGCTGCAGGGCGAAGACCAGATCAAGGTCACCTTCGCCGACGTCGCTGGCTGCGACGAGGCCAAGGAAGAAGTGGGCGAGCTGGTCGACTTCCTGCGCGACCCGTCCAAGTTCACCAAGCTGGGCGGCAAGATTCCGCGCGGCGTGCTGATGGTCGGCCCGCCGGGTACCGGCAAGACGCTGCTGGCCAAGGCCATCGCCGGCGAAGCCAAGGTGCCGTTCTTCTCGATCTCCGGTTCGGACTTCGTGGAAATGTTCGTCGGCGTCGGCGCCAGCCGCGTGCGCGACATGTTCGAGCAGGCCAAGAAGCACGCCCCCTGCATCATCTTCATCGACGAAATCGACGCCGTCGGTCGTCACCGTGGCGCCGGCCTGGGCGGCGGTCATGACGAGCGCGAGCAGACCCTGAACCAGCTGCTGGTCGAAATGGACGGTTTTGAAGGTGGCGAAGGCGTGATCGTGATCGCCGCGACCAACCGTCCGGACGTGCTGGATCCGGCGCTGCTGCGCCCGGGCCGTTTCGATCGCCAGGTCGTGGTCGGCCTGCCGGACGTGAAGGGTCGCGAGCACATCCTGAAGGTGCACATGCGTAAGCTGCCGCTGGCCGACGACGTCGAGCCGATGGTGATCGCGCGTGGTACCCCGGGCTTCTCCGGCGCCGACCTGGCCAACCTCTGCAACGAGGCTGCCCTGTTCGCCGCGCGTGGCAACGAGAAGGAGGTCCGCATGGACCACTTCGACCGTGCCCGCGACAAGATCCTGATGGGTGCCGAGCGCCGCTCGATGGCCATGAGCGAGGAGGAGAAGACCCTCACCGCCTACCACGAAGCCGGCCACGCCATCGTCGGCCGCCTGGTGCCCGAGCATGACCCGGTCTACAAGGTCACCATCATTCCGCGCGGCCGTGCGCTGGGTGTGACCATGTACCTGCCGGAAGGCGACAAGTACTCGATGAACCGCGTGGCGATCAAGTCGCAGCTGTGCTCGCTGTACGGTGGCCGCGTGGCCGAGGAGCTGATCTTCGGTGCCGACAAGGTCACCACCGGCGCCTCCAACGACATCGAGCGCGCCACCAAGATGGCCCGCAACATGGTCACCAAGTGGGGCCTGTCCGACCAGCTCGGCCCGATCGCCTATGGCGAAGAGGACGACGAGGTGTTCCTGGGCCGTTCGGTCACCCAGCACAAGAGCGTGTCCAACGACACCGCGCGCCGCATCGACGAGGAAGTGCGCAACATCCTCGACGAGGCTTACGCACGCACCACCGAGCTGATGACGGCCAACCTGGACAAGCTGCACGCGATGTCCCAGCTGTTGCTGCAGTACGAGACCATCGACGCGCCGCAGATCGACGCCATCATGGAAGGCCGTGATCCGCCGCCGCCGGCCGGTTGGAACAAGTCGAACAAGGATGGTGGCAACGACAAGGGCGGCGACGCCCGTCCGCTGCCGCCGATCGCAGGCCCGGCCGAATCGCACTGACGGCCCGCTGCACGTGACACCAGACGAGGCCGGGGCAACCCGGCTTCGTCGTTTCCGGGCCACTGGCCCATCCCGAAGAACTGATCTGACGCTGGAGCCCGCATGTCCGCCCCGAAGCCCGAACCGATTTCCCACACCGCCGAAATGGTCATCGCCACCGTGGTCGGCGTGGGTGTGGGCCTGGGGGCCGACAATCTGCTGCTGGGCTGCGTGGTGGGTATCGGTGTCGGCATCGTGCTGAGCATCGTCAGGACCCTGTACGTGGACCGAAAGCGCCGCCGCCGTTAAGGGTGTTGGCAGGGCTGCGCCCTGCACCCGCGGTAGTGCCGGTCGCTGGCCGGCAACCTCAGCAGCAACAGCAACAGCGGGCTTTCCGTAGGATGGCGGGGCGGTGTCGGAGTGCGGGGACGCTGCAAGTACGTCCCTGTAAGCTTGGCAGCCGCTTGCTCGCGTGCGCATTCCTGCGCACACGGCAAGACCGGGGTTGGGCGTCCTGCCCAACCCGCCCGAGGCATGCCTCGGGCCCATGCGGCTGACACCCCGCACTCCGACACCGCCCCACCTCTGACAGATCTCCGCGGCTGTTGGTAGGTGTCGACCTTGGTCGACACATCTGTCAGATATCGAATGAGTCATCCACGCATGGCGTGGATCTACTGCAGATCGCAGAAAACTGTCGAAGGCGGGGTGGGTCCGGTTGCGGGGGCGTGAGCGCCATGGATGGCGCGACCGAGCCTCCATGGACGGATTCACGGCGTCCCCCGCAACCGGACCCACCCCGCCATCCCTCAGTAAACCCGCTGTTGCTCCGGCTCTTGCTGTAGCTCTGGCCTCTGCGGGTGCAGGGCGCCGCCCTGCCGAACTAAACTACCCGCCGTTGTCCCTGCAGGATTGCCCATGTTCGATACCTCGCCCCAGCTCGATTGCGCCGGCCGCATCCTGCGCCTCGACCGTGCCCGGGTCATGGGCATCGTCAATGTCACCCCGGACTCGTTCTCCGATGGCGGCGCGCACGACACCACCGAGGCCGCGGTCGCACATGGCCTGAAACTGGTCGAGGACGGCGCGGACCTGCTCGATATCGGTGGCGAATCCACCCGCCCCGGCGCCGCGCCGGTATCGGTCGAGGACGAGCTGCGCCGGGTGCTTCCGGTGATCGAGCAGCTGGCCGCCCGTACGCAGGTTCCGATTAGTATCGATACCTTCAAGCCGGAGGTGATGCGTGCGGCCGTGGCCGCCGGCGCGGGCATGATCAATGACATCTTCGGCCTGCGCCAGGACGGGGCGCTGGACGCCGCCGCTGCAACCGGCGTGCCGGTGGTGCTGATGCACATGCAGGGCGAGCCGGGCCACATGCAGGCTGACCCACACTACGATGACGTGGTCGCCGAGGTGCACGGTTTCCTGGTGCAGCGCCTGTTCGCTGCAGAAATGGCCGGCATCGCGAAGAAGAACCTGCTGGTCGACCTCGGTTTCGGCTTCGGCAAGACCACGGCCCACAACATGACCCTGCTGGCGCGCTCGGAACGCTTCCTGGAACTGGGCGTGCCGATGCTGGCTGGCTTGTCGCGCAAGCGCAGCCTGGGCGAACTGACCGGCCGCGACACGCCGTCCGAACGCGTGGCCGCGTCGGTGGCCGCGCACCTGATTGCGGTGCAGCGTGGTGCGCGCATCGTGCGCGTGCATGACGTGGCGGCCACCGTCGATGCGCTGAAGATCTGGCAAGCGGTCGAGGCGGTGCCGACGCCGCGCGCCGACGCCACGCCGACGATCCGCTGGCCGGACGAAGACTGATGGGCATCGACCGGCGGCCGCTGGCGATCGCCGTGATGGGGCCGACCGCCAGTGGCAAGACCGCCACCGCGATCGCTCTGGCACAGCAGCTGGATGGCGAAATCGTCAGCGTCGATTCGGCGCTGGTGTACCGCCACCTGGATATCGGTTCGGCCAAGCCCGATGCGGCAGAGCGTGCGCAGGCGCCGCACCATCTGCTGGACCTGCGCGATCCCTGGCAGACCTACTCGGCAGCCGAATTCGCCGCCGATGCCGGCCGGGTCGTGGCCGACATCGTGGCACGCGGCAAGATGCCGATCCTGGCCGGTGGCACTGGCCTGTACTTCCGCGCCCTGTTGCAGGGCCTGTCGCCGATGCCCGAGGCCGATCCGGCGACGCGCGAAGCGCTCAGCGCCGAGGCGGCCGAGCGTGGCTGGGCGGCGCTGCACGCAGAGTTGGCCAAGGTCGATCCAGCAGCAGCGGCACGCATCCATGCCACCGACCCGCAGCGCATCCAGCGGGCGCTGGAGGTCTATCGCCTGACCGGCACCCCCATCACTGAATGGCAGCGCCGGCCGGGCGTGGCGCCGTTGCCGGTGCGCACCCTCAAGCTGATCCTGGCGCCGCGTGACCGCGCGGTGCTGCACCAGCGCATCGAGGCGCGCTTCGACGCCATGCTGGCGCAGGGCTTCCTCGACGAGGTGCGGGCGTTGCGCGCGATGCCGGAAATGGCTGCCGTGGAGGCGCCGCTGGACCTGCCGGCAGTGCGCGCGGTCGGCTATCGGCAGGCCTGGGAATACCTGGAGGGGGAGGGCGATGCCGCCCGCTTCCGTGACAAGGCGATCTTCGCCACCCGCCAGCTGGCCAAGCGCCAGCTGACCTGGCTGCGCGGCGAGCTTGATGCGCGCTGGTTCGACCCCCATATCGACCACGAGCGCCTGGCCGGCGCGGTGTCGACCTTCGTCGCACGCTGAACCCCCGCCAGCCGTGTAACATCATCGGTCGGCGGGCGGCTCGGGGGCCGTGGCAACCGTCGGCAACCCAATAAGAACAATAATCAGGAGTGTGCAATGTCCAAGGGGCAATCGCTGCAGGATCCTTTCTTGAATGCACTGCGGCGCGAACGCGTGCCGGTTTCGGTGTACCTGGTGAACGGCATCAAGCTGCAGGGCACGATCGAGTCGTTCGACCAGTTCGTGGTCCTGCTGCGCAACACGGTCAGTCAGATGGTCTACAAGCACGCCATTTCCACGGTCGTTCCGGCACGCAACGTGAAGGTCGGTCCGGGCGGTGGTTATGTGCAGTCGGGTGAAGGTGGTCAGGCAGGTGATGAAGCAGACGAATAATACCGGAGCGGTGAATGTTTGACCGCTCGAAGAAGGGCGAACACGCCCTGTTGATCCAGCCCCATTTCGGCAAGCTGGAAGACGATGTGCTTGAAGAGTTCGGTGATCTGGCCCGCTCGGCTGGGGCCAGCATCGCCGCGACGATCACCGCACGCCTGGATCGTCCGAATCCGTCGACCCTGATCGGCAGCGGCAAGCTGGACGAGATCAAGGCCGCGGCCGATGCCAGCGGTGCCGACCTGATCCTGGTCAACCATGCGTTGAGCCCGGGCCAGGAGCGCAACCTGGAACGCTTCCTCGAGCGCCGGGTGATCGACCGTACCGGCCTGATCCTGGACATCTTCGCCCAGCGTGCGCACAGCCACGAAGGCAAGCTGCAGGTCGAGCTGGCGCAGCTGCGTCACCTGGCCACGCGGCTGGTGCGCGGCTGGACCCACCTGGAGCGCCAGCGCGGTGGTTCGATCGGCCTGCGTGGCCCGGGTGAAACCCAGCTGGAAACCGACCGCCGCCTGTTGCAGAAGCGTGTCGAGCAGCTGCAGAAGCGGCTGGAAAAGGTCGAGGTGCAGCGCACCCAGATGCGCCGTGCGCGCGTGCGCAGCGAGCTGCCGCGCGTGGCCCTGGTCGGCTACACCAACGCCGGCAAGTCGACCCTGTTCAACGCCATGACCGGCGCCGAGGCGTACGCCGCCGACCAGCTGTTCGCGACGCTGGACCCGACCGTGCGCCGCATCGCGGTGCCGGGCGGCAACGTGGTGCTGGCCGACACCGTCGGCTTCGTCCGTGATCTGCCGCATGACCTGGTCGCTGCGTTCCGCTCGACCCTGTCCGAGGCGCGCGAGGCCGATTTCCTGCTGCACGTGGTCGACGCCGCCGATCCGCACCGCGAGGAGCGCATCGCCCAGGTGGACGAGGTACTGACCGCGGTCGGTGCCGGTGACCTGCCGCAGTTGCTGGTGTTCAACAAGATTGACCGGATCGAGGGCGCCGACGTTCGCCACGATGGCCAGGACGGTATCCCGGATGAGTCGCGTCGCGAGCGGGTGTGGATTTCCGCGCGTGACGGGCAGGGCCTGGAGCTGCTGCAGGCAGTGCTGGGCAAGCGCCTGGGCCTGCAGCATGTCACCGGCGAACTGCGCCTGCCGCCGGATGCCGGCCGCCTGCGTGCGCGCCTGCACCAGCTGGAAGTGATCCGCAGCGAGCAGGCCGACGAAGACGGCTGGCTGCTGCAGGTCGACCTGCCGATCGCAGAAGCCGAAAAGCTGGCTGCCAGTGCCGACGGCGCGCCGATCCGGGCGCTGCTGCCGGAGAAACTGCCGGAGTGGTGAGGTAGCGGCCCATGCCCGGTGGTGCCGGCCGCTGGCCGGCAGCGCAACCGTGCCGGAGGGGCGCGACATCCAGCTGTCATCTGCGGTACAACGTGCAGGTTCTTCACCCCACCGTCATGCCGATGTCCATTCCCACCGACGCTGAACTCAATGCCCAGTCCGCCGCGCTCGGGCAGCGCCTGCAGCAGGCTTCGCTGCAGCTGGTGACCGCTGAAAGCTGCAGTGGTGGCTGGATCGCCAAGTGCATGACTGATATCGCCGGTTCCTCGGCGTTCTTCGACTGCGGCATGGTGGTCTACAGCTACGAGGCCAAGCAGCGCCTGCTGGGCGTGCGTGCGCAGACCCTGGAGCAGTTCGGCGCGGTCAGCCGCGAAACCGTGCTGGAAATGGTGTCCGGCGCGCTGGTCAATTCCGGCGCCGGTATCGCCGTGGCGGTGACCGGCATTGCCGGACCCGGCGGTGGCAGCCCGGACAAGCCCGTCGGCAGTGTCTGGATCGGCTGGAAGCGCCGCGGTGGCTACGCCCGTGCCGAGCTGTTCCAGTTCGATGGCGACCGCGAAGCCATCCGCCGGCAAACCGTGGCGGCGGCATTGCGCGGTATCGACGCCCAGCTGTGACATGCTGATCCGGTAATCGTCCGGAGCACGCATGATGTGGGAAACGCTGGGCACGGTCCGTGACCTGGGCCGACTGCAGGAAATCGCCGTCGTCCTGATCCGCTATGGCTTCGGCGATGTGGTGCGGCGCATCGGCCTGGCCAGCACGCTGGAGCGGGCAGGGCGCCTGCTGCACTGGAACGAGGAGCGGCAGGAACTGTTGCGGATGACCGCGCCGGTGCGCGTGCGCAGCGCGATGCAGGATCTCGGCCCGACCTTCGTCAAGCTCGGCCAGGTGCTGGCGACGCGCGTCGACCTGCTGCCGCCGGAATGGATCGCCGAGCTCTCTGAACTGCAGAACGCAGTACCGGCGCTGCCGTACGCGGATATCCGTGAGCAGCTCGAGGCCGATCTTGGCGCATCGCCTTCAGAAGTGTTCGCCTTCCTTGATGAAACCCCGATGGCCGCCGCCTCGCTGGCGCAGGCCCATCGCGCGCGCCTGCATGACGGTCGCGAGGTGGTGCTGAAGGTGCGTCGCCCCGGCATCCGCGATGTGGTCGAAGCGGACCTGCGGCTGCTGGCCCGCCTGGCCGAAATCGTTGAAGCCCGGCTTCCGGACCTGCGTCGTTACCGCCCGGCCGAGGTGGTGCAGCAGTTCACGGTGTCGCTGCGCCGCGAGCTGGATTTCGCCGCCGAGTGCCGCAATGCCGAGCGCATCGCGCGCAACTTCAAGGGCCGCGACGACATCCTGATTCCCGACGTGCACTGGCAGTGGACCTGCGAAAGCCTGAACGTGCAGGACTTCGTCGACGGCATTCCAGGGCGTGATCTGGCCGGCGTCGATGCGGCGGGGCTGGACCGGCGCGAACTGGCGCGACGCGGTGCGGACATCGTGCTGAAGATGGTGCTGGAGGACGGCAGCTTCCACGCCGATCCGCATCCCGGCAACATCATCTACCTGCGCGACGGCCGTATCGGCGTGATCGATTTCGGCATGGTCGGTGCGCTGTCCGAAGTGCGTCGTTTCCAGGTTGCGCAGCTGCTGCACGGGCTGGTCGAGCAGGACCCGCAGGGTGTGGCCGACGTGCTGCTGGACTGGGCCGGCGGCGTGGAAGTGGACGAGAACCGGCTGCAGCACGACATCAGCCAGTTCGTCGACCAGTACCGTGGCGTGCCGCTGAAGGACCTGCGCATCGGTCTGATGCTGGGCGACATCACCCAGCTGCTGCGCAGCTACAGCCTGACCCTGCCGGCCGACCTGGCGCTGATGATCAAGGCGTTCCTGACACTGGAAGGGATGGGGCGGCAGCTGGACCCGGATTTCGACATGGCCAGCGCCGCGCGCCCGTTCCTGGAACGGGTGGTACTGCAGCGCTATGCGCCCAAGGCCCTGCTCAAGCGCGGCCGCCGCAGCTTGCTGGGCCTGGTCGACTTCGCCGGTGAACTGCCCCGCGACCTGCGCAAGCTGGTCCAGGCCGCCCGCCGTGGGCGCCTGCAGCTGAAGGTGGAAACCACGGCGCTGCAGGGCTTCGGCGAGCAGGTGAACCGTGCGGCGAACCGGCTGGTGATGGGCATCGTCACTGCTGCCCTGATCATCGGCTCATCCATCGTGATGCACAGTGTAGGTGGCGTCTCCAGCCGCTGGCTGCTGGCGCTGGGCGTATGCGGCTTCATCGGCGCCGGCTTCTGCGGCGTCTGGATCCTGTTTTCGATCTGGAGAAGCGGCAAACACACATAGTGTGCTTGCCGCAGCGGTTCCCAACGGGAACCGCGGAATCGCTGCGCGATCCCTGTAGAGCCGACCGCTGGTCGGCTGCTTTTGCTCCGCCTTTGTCTCTGCCAGCCAGGCCAAGCCCAGCGACGATCGCCGAGCACGGCTCGGCACCACAGATGCCGCCGTGTCGCCCCCGGCACTTGCAGTCCTGCTCATTAGTAGTAATACTACTAACCATGGACCTGACCGACACCCAGCAGGCGATCCTGCAGTTGATCGCCGAGCGTATCGAGAGCGAAGGCGCGCCGCCGTCGCAGACTGAAATCGCACGTGCGTTCGGCTTCAAGGGCGTGCGCGCGGCCCAGTACCACCTGGAGGCCCTGGAGCAGGCCGGTGCGATCCGTCGCATCCCGGGCCAGGCCCGCGGCATCCGCCTGGTACAGGCGCCACCGGTCGAGAAGCTGGCCGAGCCGGGCCTGCCCGACAGCGTCCTGCGCCTGCCGGTATTGGGCCGTGTCGCAGCCGGCCTGCCGATCGGTGCCGATATCGGCTCGGACGACTTCGTGGTGCTGGACCGGGTGTTCTTCTCGCCGGCACCGGATTACCTGTTGAAGGTGCAGGGCGATTCGATGATCGACGAGGGCATCTTCGACGGTGACCTGATCGGCGTGCACCGCACCCGCGATGCTCATTCCGGACAGATCGTCGTGGCCCGCATCGATGACGAGATCACCGTCAAGCTGCTGAAGATCGCCAAGGATCGTATCCGCCTGCTGCCGCGCAATCCCGACTACAAGCCGATCGAGGTGCTGCCTGACCAGGACTTCTCGATTGAGGGCCTCTATTGCGGCCTGTTGCGACCCAACCGTTGACCCGTTCCATAGCGCATTACCCCGCGGTCTTTTGTGGCGATTCTCTGGTTCCACTGAGGTTGGTACGGATGTCCGATAATTCTTTTCAGAGCGCCGGGCAGAATCTCAGCCTGTGCGATACGTCCGACTTAAAGTGAACCCATGGCAAAGAAGACCCCCAAAGACAGCACCTCCAACGACACGACCTCTGCAAGGACCAATCCGATGGACGAGAACAAGAAGCGCGCCCTCGCTGCAGCTCTGGGCCAGATCGAAAAGCAGTTCGGCAAGGGCTCGGTGATGCGCATGGGCGACCGCGTGGTCGAGCCCGTCGAAGCCATCCCGACCGGTTCGCTGATGCTCGACATCGCGCTGGGCATTGGCGGTCTGCCGAAGGGCCGTGTCGTTGAAATCTACGGGCCGGAATCCTCGGGCAAGACCACGCTGACCCTGCAGGCCATCGCTGAATGCCAGAAGATGGGCGGCACCGCGGCCTTCATCGACGCCGAGCACGCGCTGGACCCGATCTACGCCGCCAAGCTGGGCGTGAACGTGGACGACCTGCTGCTGTCGCAGCCGGATACCGGCGAGCAGGCGCTGGAAATCGCCGACATGCTGGTCCGTTCGGGTTCGGTGGACATCCTGGTGATCGACTCGGTCGCCGCGCTGACCCCGAAGGCCGAAATCGAAGGCGAGATGGGCGACCAGCTGCCGGGCCTGCAGGCCCGCCTGATGAGCCAGGCGCTGCGCAAGCTGACCGGCAACATCAAGCGCTCCAACACCCTGGTGGTCTTCATCAACCAGCTGCGCATGAAGATCGGCGTGATGATGCCGGGCCAGAGCCCGGAAACCACCACCGGCGGCAACGCGCTGAAGTTCTACGCTTCGGTGCGCCTGGACATCCGCCGTATCGGCGCGATCAAGAAGGGCGACGAGATCATTGGCAACCAGACCAAGATCAAGGTCGTCAAGAACAAGCTGGCGCCTCCGTTCAAGCAGGTCATCACCGAGATCCTGTACGGCGAAGGCATCAGCCGCGAGGGCGAGCTGATCGACATGGGTGTGGACGCCAAGCTGGTCGAGAAGGCCGGCGCCTGGTACAGCTACGGTGAGGAGCGCATCGGCCAGGGCAAGGACAACGCCCGTGGCTACCTGCGCGACAACCCGACGGTCGCTGCCAAGCTTGAAGCCGAGCTGCGCGAGAAGTTCCAGCCGACCGAAGCCAGCCGTGAGGAAGGCGACGACGAAGGCGACGACGAATAAGGCTTGCTGTGGGGCAGGGCGGCGCCGTCAGTGACGTCGCCCTGTCCCGCAGGTTCGAATCGCCCAGGGATGGGCAGGGCGCCACGGATGGCGCCACCCTTGGAGCACCGATGTCCGACGCCGACGACATTCCCACCGGCCGCAAGCGCCGGCCGCGCGAGCAGACGCCCGTGCAACGCGCTCTGGGCCTGCTGGTCCGCCGCGAGCACTCGCGCAAGGAGCTCACCCGCAAGCTGACCTCACGCGGTATCGAAGACGAAGCCGCGCAGGCGGCTGTGGCCAAGTTGACAGAGGCCGGCTGGCAGGACGACACCCGTTTCGCCGAGAACCTGGTGCGGATGCGCGCCAACACCGGTTATGGGCCGATCCATGTCCGCGCCGAGCTGGGCACTCACGGCCTGGACAGTGCCGCGATTGCCGCGGCGATGGACAGCTACGAAGGCGACTGGCAGGAAAATGCCCGTGATCTGGTCCGCCGACGCTTTGGCGAGGCCGGTCCGCAGGACCTGACGCAGCGGCGCAAGGCCGCCGATCTGCTGGCCCGACGGGGCTTCGACGGCGACAGCATCCGCCGTGCGACCCGCTACGACCCGGATGACTGAGACTGGCGGCGCCGGGCCTGATACCCTTTAGGTTTTCGGCGGTCCCTCGCGACCCTGGCCAACGCGGCCGGTGGTCCGGGCCCGCCGGCCCGCAGACTGCCAGCCCCCAATGAACGCATCCGCCAAATTCACGACTTCCCAGATCCGCAGCGACTTCCTTGAATTCTTCAAGGGCAAAGGCCACACCATCGTGCCGTCGGCGCCGCTGGTGCCGGGCAATGATCCGACCCTGCTGTTCACCAACTCCGGCATGGTGCAGTTCAAGGACGTGTTCCTTGGCGCGGAGAAGCGCAGCTACGTGCGCGCGGCCGACGTGCAGCGCTGCCTGCGCGCGGGCGGCAAACACAACGACCTCGACCAGGTCGGCTACACCGCACGCCACCACACTTTCTTCGAAATGCTGGGCAACTGGTCGTTCGGCGACTACTTCAAGAAGGATGCGATCGCCTGGGCCTGGGAACTACTGACCCAGGTCTGGAAGCTGCCGGCCGAGCGCCTGCTGGTCACCGTCTACCAGACCGATGACGAAGCGTACGCACTGTGGCGCGACATGGTCGGCGTGCCGGAAGAGCGCATCGTGCGCATTGGCGACAACAAGGGCGCACCGTTCGCTTCGGACAACTTCTGGCAGATGGCCGACACCGGTCCGTGCGGCCCGTGCACCGAGATCTTCTACGACCACGGCGACCATATCGCCGGCGGCCCCCCGGGCTCCCCGGATGAGGACGGCGACCGCTTCATCGAAATCTGGAACCTGGTGTTCATGCAGTTTGACCGCCAGCCCGACGGCACCCTGGTGCCGCTGCCGGCGCCGTGCGTGGATACCGGCATGGGCCTGGAGCGCCTGGCGGCGATCCTGCAGCACGTGCACACCAACTACGAGATCGACCTGTTCCAGGCGCTGATCCGCAAGGCGTCCGAGCTGACCGGCACCGCCGACCTGGAAAACAAGTCGCTGCGCGTGATCGCCGACCACATCCGTGCCTGTTCGTTCCTGATCGTCGACGGCGTGCTGCCGTCCAACGAAGGCCGCGGCTACGTGCTGCGCCGTATCATCCGCCGCGCCCTGCGCCACGGCTGGATGCTGGGTGTGCGCCAGCCGTTCTTCAGCAAGCTGGTGCCGACCCTGGTCGAGCAGATGGGCGAGGCCTATCCGGAACTGCCGGCGGCGGTCGATACCGTCACCCGTGCGCTGCAGGCCGAAGAAGAGCGTTTCGCTGAAACCCTCGACGCCGGCATGAAGATCTTCGAAGACGTTGCCGGCAAGGCCAGCAATGGCGTGATCCCCGGCGTTGATGCGTTCCGCCTGTACGACACCTATGGCTTCCCGCTCGACCTGACCCAGGACATCGCCCGCGAGCGCGACCTGACCGTCGACATCGCCGGCTTCGATGCGGCGATGGAGCAGCAGCGCGAGACCGCGCGCGCGGCCGGCAAGTTCGGTGGCGGCGTGACCCTGCCGGCCGAGCTGGTGGCGACCCTCAGCCCGACCGTGTTCCTGGGGTATGACCGCCTGCAGGCCGACGGCCTGACCGTGCTGGCCCTGCTCAAGGACGGTCGTCCGGTGCAGTCGGCCGATGCCGGTGATGCGGTCATCGTGATCACCAACCAGACCCCGTTCTACGCCGAGTCCGGCGGCCAGGTCGGCGACACCGGCGTGCTCACCGGCAACGGCGTGCGCCTGGCGGTAGAAGACACCCAGAAGTTCGCCGGCCAGTTCCATGGCCACGTCGGCACCCTGTCCGAAGGCGGCCTGAAGGTCGGTGATGTGCTGTCCGGCCAGGTCGATGGCGAGCGCCGTGGCGCCACCATCCTCAACCACTCCGCCACCCACCTGCTGCATGCCGCCCTGCGCGAAGTGCTGGGCACCCACGTGCAGCAGAAGGGCTCGCTGGTGGCGCCGGACCGCCTGCGCTTCGACTTCTCGCACTTCCAGCCGATCAGCGCGGAAGAGCTGGCCGTGATCGAGCGCAAGGTCAACCAGCAGGTGCGTGCCAACAACGCTGCCGAAGTGCACAACATGGGCATGCAGGAAGCGCTGGACTTCGGCGCGATGGCCCTGTTCGGCGAGAAGTACGGCGAACACGTGCGCGTGCTGAAGATGGGTGACTACTCCACCGAGCTGTGCGGCGGTACCCACGTCAACCGCACCGGCGACATCGGCCTGTTCAAGATCACCTCCGAGGGTGGTGTCTCCGCTGGCGTGCGCCGTATCGAAGCGGTCACCGGCCAGGGCGCCCTGGACTACGTGGACGCCGAAGAGGCTCGCCTGGCCGAAGCCGCCGACCTGCTCGGTGGCAGCGCTGCCGACGTGGTCGAGAAGATCCGTGCCCTCGGCCAGCGCCAGAAGCAGCTGGAGCGCGAACTGGACGCCGTGAAGGCCAAGGTTGCCGCCGGTGCTACCGCCGACCTGTCCGGCCAGGCGGTCGAGGTTGCCGGTGTGAAGGTGCTGGCCGCCCGTCTGGAGGGCTTCGATGCCAAGGCCCTGCGTGACGCCATGGACCGCCTGAAGCAGCAGCTGGGCGATGCGGTGATCGTGCTGGCCGGCGCCCAGGACGGCAAGGCTGCCCTGGTCGCAGGTGTGAACGGCAGCGCAATGGGCAAGGTCAAGGCCGGGGAACTGTTGTCCCATATCGCCGGTCAGATCGGGGGCAAGGGCGGCGGACGCCCGGACCTCGCCCAGGGTGGTGGCGAGGACGGGCCCGCCCTTGCCACTGCGCTGGCTGCAGTCGTCGAATGGGTCAGCCCCCGCCTGTGATGAACCTGGCCGTCCCCCTCCTTGTAGGAGCGGGACGGCTGACGGTACCATTGCGAATCTTTTCCCTTTGTCGTGGTAGCGCTTCTTGACGGAGCGTCAAGCCGGTGGGGGATACCCTTCCACACGGTTCCATGGAGACTTACAAAAATGTTGATCCTGACTCGCCGCGTCGGCGAAACCCTGATGATCGGAGACTCGGTGAGCGTCACCGTGCTTGGCGTCAAGGGTAACCAGGTGCGTATCGGCATCACCGCGCCGAAGGACGTCGCTGTGCATCGCGAAGAGATCTATCAGCGCATCCAGCGCGGTGACGAAGCCGGTGGCACCGGTAGCGAAAATTCTGCCGAATAACGCTTTACCTTCGCACTCGATTAACGTTATGATTCACGCCCCGCTGAGGTGCAACGCACCAGACGCGGAGAAAACCCCGGAGTGATGCCCGAGTGGCCGAAGGGGCTCCCCTGCTAAGGGAGTATAGGGTCAAAAGCTCTATCGAGGGTTCGAATCCCTCTCACTCCGCCAGATACAAAGAAGCGCCTGCAGATCCTCGATCTGCAGGCGTTTTTCTTTATCCGACACTCGAAAGTACAGCCGGCGTGGAGCTGGCTATCCTGGCTGATCCGTACGGGTGGCAGGCACTGGCGCGGGCGTCGCCGCTGGTGCCGGAGCGGGCGCACCGGGCAGCTGTGGCGGTTCAAGATAGCGAGTTGAGGTTTCCCGCCACAGCAAGGCAAGCGTGCAGTCGTTGGCACGTTCCCTGCACATTCTTTCGGCCTTCCGCTGCGCGGCGTCCGCGGTCTTCTCACCCAGTGCAAAGCCCAACGCAATCGTGCCGGTCGCTATGGCCGAATAGCCTTCGCTGCTGGTGCTGGCGGACTGACCGCAATTGCGCGATCGCGCTGCGCAGTAGTGCAGCGACTGCTGCATCGCAGTGGTGAGGGAAGATTGGTTCATCGAATAGCCGTAGCGGCCATCCTTGTCGTAGGTGATCGCAGACGCAGCACTTGCGCCTGATGAAACGGACAACAACAGCGCCAGTGAAACCGCATGCTTCCAGTTCATCACGCTCTCCTTTTCTGCCGATGGTGAATCAACCGGGGAGCGTGGCGCAACCACGCAGGGGGGGCGATGGACGACGCCTGCAGGCCGTCTGCCTGCAGGCGTGTACCGATGCATCCGGTTGTCAGAGCTTCACCGTCACACCCACCTGGAAGCCCCGCCCGGGCAACGGTGCGATGTACTTCAACGGCGA
Organism: Stenotrophomonas sp. 96582_Sma; assembly: GCF_056480905.1. Taxonomy (NCBI): domain Bacteria; kingdom Pseudomonadati; phylum Pseudomonadota; class Gammaproteobacteria; order Lysobacterales; family Lysobacteraceae; genus Stenotrophomonas; species Stenotrophomonas sp. 96582_Sma. The sequence continues at coordinate 1,684,401 of NZ_CM151122.1, forward strand.
ATTGTGCGGCCGTGCTTCTTCATTGAGCAGGTTGCTGCCGTTGACGAACACCTCCACGCCGGCGATGTAGCTGTTGCGCACCGGCAGTTCGCGGCTGACCTGCAGGTCGACCATGTTGAACGCATCCAGTGGCACTTCCTCGCTGACATTGCGGCCGAGGTACTTCTGGGTGTCGTAGTAGGTGCTGGACAGCTGCGCCTTCCAGCCCTCGCGCTGCCATTGCAGGTTGGCACCGTAGCGGTTGGTCGGCATGTTCGGCAGGTACTCGCCGTCATTGTGGGCACGCAGCGAATCGGGGCGGTCGGCCTTGTTCTTCACCAGGTCGGCGAAGGCGGACACATTCAACGTGCCGAAGCGGCCCAGGTCCAATGCCTGCGAAGCATCGATCTCGAAGCCCTTCACCGTGGTGTCGGTCTGCTTCCAGTACTTCAGTGGCAGGCGGTTGGCGGTCTGCAGGCCGGAGTAGCCGAGGTAGAGATAATTCTCGTACTTCATCCGGTACGCGGTGGCGGAGAGCTCGAAACCGCCGAGATGGAACAGGCCGGTCAGTTCCAGGTTCTTCGCGCGTTCCGGTTCCAGATTCTGGTTGCCTTCTTCCTGGGTCATCACCGAGTAGTGTGCGTTGCTGGCATACAGCTCGTTGATCTCCGGGGCACGTTGCGAAGACGAGTAGCGCACCTTGGCCGCGAACATCGGCCCCAGCTCGACATACGAACCCAGGCTGTAGCTGTTGAGCCGGTAGTCGCGGTCCTGCAGTTTGGTGTTGGCGGCATTGCGCGCGGTCTTGAAGCGGCTTGGTTGCAGGTCATGGTCAACGCGCTCGTGGCGCACGCCAGCGTCGAAACTGGCCCAGCCGAAGTCGAGCGTTTCCTTCAGGAACACCGCATTGCTGCGGGTGTCCACGTCCGGCAGGTAGCGCTGAGAACCACTGCCGGTGACATCACGCGACTGATGGCTGAAACCGAGCAGGCCGCTGAGCGGGCCGATGCGTTGATGGCTGAGCAGCAGCTCGGCCTGGGTGCTCTCGAAATCGTAGTCGTTGGCCTTGGTGGCGCCCAGCCGCTCGCCTGAGGTGTTGTCCAGCTTGGAAACGCGGAGTTCCGCGCGCTCGAACCACGGTAGTGGATCACGCAGCAGGGCTTCCAGCGCGTAGCGCTGTTGCTTGATCACCACGCCCACCGGCAGGCCATCGGCATAGTTGGAACCGAACGACAGGTTCTGCATCGAGAAGCCTGGAACGCCGTACTCGCTGTCCTTGGCATCAATGCTGACACCGACGTAACCGCGGTCGAAGAACAGCGTCGAACCGAAGGCCACCTGCGAATTGCGTGCATAGCTGTTGCCCAGCCGGTGGTGGTAATCGGGAGTCACATCGTTGTTGATCTGCTTCTGCACGTATGAAGGCGTGCCTGCGACGTAGGCCGGGTTGACCGGATTGACGTAGGTACGGCGCTGCCAGACCGATGTCGGATTGTTGGTGTAGAACGAGAAATCACCATCGGCCCAGTCCGGGTTCTCGGTCATGAACTGGTCGATGTATGGCTGCGAGGCCTTGTTGTAGATCTGCTGGACGCGCGCCTCTTTCTGGCAGGCGTCGGCCAGTGCCGAGTTGACGCCCCCGCCTGCCGGGAACAGCCCGGTGTTGCAGACGCTGGCCTTGCTGTTGCCGGGGATGTCGTAGTGCGAGATGCGCTGCCGCGACACCTGCAGATTGGTGGAGATGTTGCGCTGATTGTTGAAGTTCATGCGGAAGCCCTGCGCGTCGGCCGCGTTGAAGCCCTTGCGCAGGACCAGTTCCATCGACTGATCCCTGTCTTCCATGCTGCGCGAGATCAGGCCCGAGTCGATCTCCACGCTGCCGCCGATCGCATTGCCCCCATAGCGCACGGTGTCGGAGGACTTGTTGACGGTGACGCTGCGCACGAACAGCGGATCGAACGGGATGTTGATGTCACCGCTGATCGCGTTCATGCCCAGAATCGATTGGCCGTCCTGCAGGATCTGCACACGGTTGCCGCTGAGGCTGCGGATGACCGGAGCGCCCGCGTTTGGCCCGAAGGCGCTGCTCTGCACACCGGAGACGTGTTCGAGCAGGCCGCCGAGGGTGCGGTTCTGCGCCTGCGGATTGTCGACGGTGACCCGGCTGTCGATGCGCGAGGGTTGGGAGGCCTGGACCTGGAGGGTGGGGAGGGTGGGTTCGTCCGCGGCCTGGGCGGTGTGGACGACGAACAGAATGGCTGCAGCAAGGAGATGGCGGCGCATGACACGATCCGTGAAGTTGATGTGAAATGTTATAACGTAACTATTTGTATCGACAAGGGCGGATTGGGCCTTGCCACCAGGGCTGGATATGAGAACGGTTCTCATATGAGAATGGCGGGTGATTTTTCACGGGCGCACCATGCACAGCCTCACCCTCGCCGACCTGGACCGCTTGGGCCGCAGCAGTGGTTTCCGCTATCGGCTGCCAGCACTCGCGTCCGCCGCCGATTCGGGCGCGCTGTGCGTGGTCGAGGGCAGGGTGGAACAGCGCTGCTTGCGCCCTGGCATCAGCCTGGCGCTGTCGGACGTGGTCGCGCATCAGCCGTTCGAGGCGACTTCGGAGGCACCCCCGCCGTTCGCTGCGATCGTGATGCTGGAAGGTCGTGCCGGAGCACGCCTGGAAGGGCAGGCTGTGATCGGCATGAACCGCGGCGCCGGCGCGATGGTGTTGGCCGATGCCACGCCGATGACTGCGATTCATCCGGCCGGTCAACGGATGCGCAGTCTGAATGTCTCGCTGGATGCACCGGCCGAGATGGATGATCCGGTGATCAGCGAACTGCTGTTGCAGGCGCATCGCCATGGTCGCCGGCGGCTGCACAGCTGGCAGGTACCCGCGCATCTTGAACATGCCGCCGAACAGTTGCTGTCGGGGACCTGGCAGGGCGCAATGCATGCGCTGCTGTGCGAGGGTGTGGGCCTGCAGATGCTGGCGATGGCGTTGGGTGCGCCTGCCCAGGAGGCATCGCCGGACCAGCGTGTTTCAGCACGTGATCGCCGCATGCTGCAACGGGTGATCGACTGCCTGCAGGCATCACCTGCGGCTGACCACAGTCTGGAGGATCTGGCGCGCCTGGCCTGCATGAGCCCGAGCAGCCTGCGGCTGAAGTTCCAGCAGGTGCACCGGTGTTCGGTGTTCGCCTGGCTGCGCGAGCGGCGCCTGCAGCTGGCCTGCGAGCAGCTGCGGCAGGGCTGCAGCGTGCAGCAGGCCGCACATTTCGTCGGCTACCGGCACGCCACCAATTTCGCGACCGCATTCCGCGCGCGCTACGGCATCGCGCCCAGCGAGCTTCGCTGAGTCCGGACCACCGTCGGCAGTGCGCATACGCCTGCTGCGTCCGCGCATACGTACGCTCACGCTCAAATGACAATAATTCTCATCCAGCCTTTCCTTCCCGCTGGATCTCCCATGCCTGCCTGTTTCCGCCCGTGTGCCCTGGCTAGCGCCATCGGCACGACCCTGGCGCTGTTCAACGCTGCCCACGCCGCCGAACGCACTCCGTCCGTAACGCCTTCCCAGCTTCCAACCGTGCAGGTCACGGCCGACCTCGATGGCAGCACGGAAACGTCGCGTTCCTACACCACCGACTCGATGGGCACGGCGACCGGACTGTCGCTGACCTCGCGGCAGACCCCGCAATCCGTCAGCGTGGTCACCCGCCAGCAGATCGAGGACCGTGGCCTGCTCAGCACCGCCGATGCCTTGGCGACCGCACCTGGCATCTCGGTCACGCGCAGCGACGCCAACCGCTACTCGTTCTCCGCACGCGGCTTCGACATCGACAACTACCAGTTCGATGGCGTGGTGATGCCGGTGCTGTCGCCGTGGAATTTCGGCGAGAACAACCTGGACATGGTGGTGTATGACCGCATCGAGATCGTGCGCGGCGCCAACGGCCTGATGACCGGCGCCGGCAATCCCTCGGCGGCAGTGAACTACGTGCGCAAGCGCCCGCTGCGCGAGTTCGCTGCCAGTGGTGGCATCAGCCTCGGCAGCTGGGACGCACGGCGCGCGTGGGCGGATGTGTCCAGCCCGCTGAGCCGGGAAGGGCGTGTGCGTGGTCGCCTGGTGGCCGCGCAGGCAGAGGGCGACAGCTACACCGCTGGCCTGGACAGTACGGCGAAGACGCTCTACGGCGTGGTCAGCGTGGACTTGGGCGAGGACACCGGGTTGATCGCCGGCATCTCCTACCAAGGCAACGACAACCGTGGCTTCGGCAGCGGCTTCGCGCTGTTCAACGCCGATGGCACGCGCACCCGTTTCGACCGCTCGTTATCAGCCACCGCGCCGTGGGCACGGATGACCACCGACACCCGCAATGGCTTCTTCGACTTCAACCATCGTTTCGGCAACGACTGGCAGGCGCGCGTGTCCTACAGCCGCTCGCATACCGACATGGAAATGAAGCATCTCTATCGCGGTGGCTACCCCGATCCGGTTACCGGCGCCATGCCCAATGGCAACAGCTTCACCCGCTACGACGGTCCGGTGCGCCGCGAAGCGATCAGTGCCAGCCTGTCCGGTCCGTTCCAGCTGTTCGGCCGCCAGCACACTGCGTCCATCGGCTGGTCGCGCTCACGTGATGAAATCGCGCTGGGGCAGTACCGCGCGCTGGCGCCGCTGCCGCCGCTGGCCAGCTATCTGGACTGGCACGGGCCGGGCACGCCGGAGCCGATGTGGGCCAGCAGCAAGACCCAGGCCGACGATCTGGACAACCATCAGAGCGGTGCCTACGCGGTGGCGCGGTTGTCACTGGCCGATCCGCTGCACGTGATCGTCGGTGGCCGCATGAGCAACTGGGAGACCGACCAGGTCTACTTTGGCACCAAGCGGAAGTACCGCTACCGCAACGAGTTCGTACCGTATGCCGGCGTGGTCTGGGACCTCAACAGCTACAGCAGCGTGTACGCCAGCTACACCGGCATCTTCAAGCCGCAGAACAACCGCAATGAATCCGGGCAGATCCTCGATCCGGTCAGTGGCCGCAGCTATGAGCTGGGCCTCAAGGGCAGCTGGCTGCAGGAGCGTTTGAATGCTTCGGCCGCGCTGTTCCGCACCCAGCAGGACAACCTGGCCGAGGCCACTGGTGGTCTGGTCGAAGGCAGCACGCAGGCGGCCTACCGTGCGGTGAAGGGCGCAACCGTGGATGGCCTGGAACTGGAGCTGGCCGGCGAGCCGCTACCGGGCTGGAGCCTGGGTACCAGCTTCACCACCTTCATCGCGCAGGATGCACAGGGACGGGCGATCAACACCGCCAAGCCGCGCAGCCTGTTCAAGCTGTTCACCACCTGGCGGCTGCCGGGTGCCTGGGACCGGCTGACGATCGGCGGTGGCGTTGACTGGCAGAACCGCATGTACCAGACCGCCACCGCGCCAGGGAATCGCCGTGTGCCCGTGGAGCAGCCCAGCTACGCACTGGTCAACCTGATGGCGCGCTACCAGTTCAGTTCCAACGTGTCGGCGGCGGTCAACATCAACAATCTGTTCGACCGCCACTATTACTCGCAGATCGGCTTCTACAACCAGGGCTGGTACGGTGCACCGCGAAACGTGATGTTCACGCTGAAGGTCGGCTACTGAGGATGACGTCGCGCCTTTCAGGGGTCCAATGGATCCATCGGGTCGATGCGAAGTGATTCGGGCGCTGGCACGAACGTGATCGCGTACGGCGAAATGCGTGAACCGACCGTGCCGGGAACGTAGCCCAGCTCACGACGGTTGCGCTCATTGAACCCGTTGCTGGCGACCGAATCGATATGCGATGGACTGCTGACCACCAGTGCCGGTTGCTGCGGCGGTGCCTGCAGCGCGGTCAGCAGCCGCGCCGCGTTGCGCAGGTTGGTGGTGGTGTGGCGGGCATACGGTTCGATGATGATCGCATCTGCGGGAATGCCGAAGCGCGCGATCAGCGCTTCGCGCATCTGCACCGCTTCGACGCTTCGGGTGCCGCGTGGATGCACGGCGCCACCGGAGACGATGATGAAAGGTGCATCGCCCGCCGCATAGCGCTGCGCAGCGGCTTTCAGGCGCAGCTTGCTGCCAGCGCTGAGTGGGGTGGTCAGCTCGTCCGGTCCCTGGCCCAGCACGATGATCGCTGTGTACGGATGCGCATTCCAATCGAACTGCCGCGCGCGCGCGACTGGCGCGGCGTTCATTCCCGCGTTGAGGGGCTCGAAGCGGATCGCATCGAGGCGGTCATTGGCATCAAGCAGGCCCACCGCCACGGCGATGCTGCGATCGAATGCGGTGTAGGCCGCGCCGGCGTCCACTTCGCTCATCTGCATGGCAATGGCAACATCTCCGGCCAGTCGCGTGCTGCCTGCCGCGCCGACGGGGCCGTCGATGGCGTCGTAGCGGGGCGGCTGGCCCTGGCCATAGACGGAGAGAATGTTGTTGAGGCCCGCCAGCTCTCTTTCGATGGCATCGGCGCGCGCCGGAACCGTGGTGGCCAGCAGATCGGCCTGCGCCGGCGTCCAGCGCGCGGCCTCGAGTGTGCAGGCCGCCGTCCGGCAGCCAGTCATGCGCTGCGTGCGTTCGACCATGAGGGCGCGCGCAGGGGCGGGCAGTGCGTCGTGCTTCAGCTGCACCAGGGTTGGAAACAAGCGCCCGGCCAGTGCCGCGCTGTCACGGTCGTCAGCGGCCGCTGCAAGCGGTAGCACAGCCGTGGCCAGCAGGGCGAGGGACAAGCTCAATCGTCGGTGCATCACCAGCTCCTGCTGACCATCAGGCGGACGTTGCGGCCGAACAGCGGCCGTCCATAGATTGCCTCGGCCGAACCCTGTCCGGCCAGGGCGTCGGTGCGGGTGTTGCCCTCGGTGAGCCCCTTTTCATTGGTCAGGTTGTCGCCCACCAGCTGTGCGCCCCAGTTGCCGCGCTTCCATGAAACGCCCAGGCCCAGGGTCTGGTAGGCAGGCAGCGCTGTCTGGTTGAACAGATCGACGTAGGACTTGCCGACTACGTCATAGCGCAGCCAGGTCTCGAACTGGTCCTGGCCGTGCTGGAAACTGAAAGTCGGTCGCAGGTTGCCGTAGAGCTTGGGTTCGCGAACGATCTGCTTGCCATTGACCGCCGCCGGATCGGCACCGGAATCGTTCTGCAGGCTGTCGTACTGCGGATCGCTGACCGTGATCGAACCGGCGATGCTGAACCAGTCCAGCGGCCGGAACAGGCCATCCAGTTCGATGCCCTTGGAGACGGCGGTACCGATGAAGGGCACCGACTGGTCATTGCGGCCGGTCGTCGGATTGAAGGCAACGAAGGACGCGTTGAGTGGATCGAACTTCGTGTAGAACGCGGTCAGGTACAGGTAGGACCGGCCAAAAGCCGCCTTCAGGCCCAGCTCGTACTGGTCCAGCTGGGTCTGCACGATGGTCGGATCGATCGAGCGCGCCACCGACGAGTTGGGAACGATCTCCATGTGCGACACGCGGGCGTAGGCGCCCACTGCAGGGGTGAAGTCGAAGTTCGCACCGACCGTCCAGTTGGTGGCGGACGGATTCAGGCGATGGTTCTGGACGACGCCGGTGAAACGGCGTGTGGTGTTGTCGGCCAGTGTGCTGCGATCGCCGAGGTCGACCTGGGCGGTCTGCTCCGCATAGCCTTCGTAGCGGTAGCGTTCATGGCGGATGCCGGCATCAAGCTTGAAGCGATCCGTCAGTGCCCACGTGTCATTGGCGTAGACCGCGAACATGCGGGCATCGACCTTGCCGCGATTGAGGGTGGTGGTATAGCGCAGCGTGCCCTTGTCGGTGACATATCCCAGCGGCGCGCCATCGTTGCCGTAGGCCACCAGATCCAGCAGGCGTGGCTTGCCGCGCATCTCCATCAGCATGTCCTGGTACAGGCTGAAGGACGTGGTGCCGAAGAAGGCGGTGTACGCACCGATGTTCAGATCGTGGCTGCCCCAGGCCGTTTCAAACAGCCGAGTCGCGCTGAAGTCGGCTTGCCCGGAGTAGAAGTCCGAATCTGCGGCACGGTACTGCGCCGAGATCACCAGGCCAGAGTCGGCGTAGGGATCGTAGGCGCTGGCGCCGTTGCTGCCGGCCAGCGCGTAGCCCATCCGCGCGACGCCGGCACCGAAGGCGCTGCGGGCCGCACCCAGATAGCCGTTGGCGAAAGTGCGTGCGTCGACCGGGTTGGTGGTCGAGTACAGCGCGTCGAACGTATTGCGGCCCTTGGTGTAGCCGGTTTTCAGCGAGATCGTCCAATCGCTGGCGGTGTTCTCGTACTGGAAGCCGATGTTGCCGAAGCGCATGTGGCGGCCATCGGCCAGGTCGCGGTTCATGCCCTGCAGGACACCGCCGCCATCGAGGTACTTCAGGTTGACGCTGCGCAGTGACGGCGAGTTCAGCGTACCGTCGAAGTAGTCGATGTAGGGATCCAGCGACACGCTGGGATTGCGAGGGTCGGCGACCGGGATCGGCAGGTAGAACGTATTGTGGTCGTCAACGAAGGTGCCGCTGACCTTGAACCAACTGGTGTCGTCGAAGTAGTGCTTGATGTTGCCACGGATCTGCCCGCCCTTGTCGTTCGGGAAGCCGTTGTCGCGGTACCCATCGTTCTGGCGCAGGAAGCCACCGACGGCGTAGAAGGTGTCCTTGCCCAGCGCGCCGGACTGGTACATCTCGCCGCGGTACAGCCCGGTATCGCCGATGGTCAGCTGCGCCTTGCCGTGGGTCTCTTCCGAGCCCTCGGCCAGGATGTTGTTGACGATGGCGCCGCCGCTGCTGGCATAGATCGGCGCCGGCCCGCCGCGCACGATCTCCACCCGCTGGTTCATCACGTCGAACCGGTTCATGCCGTCGCCGGAATTGAAGAAGTGGCCATCCAGCTCCTGGTAGAGCGGCAGGCCGTCCTGCTGGAAGGCGATGAAGCCACGATCGGTGGGAATGCCGCGCAGCCGGGTGATGTTCTGCACCTCGCCGCCGGTGGCCTCGACATGGATGCCGGGAACCGAGCCGAGCAGGTCGGCGTAGCTTTTCGGTGCGAGCTTCTGCACGTCTTCGCGGCTGAGTGAATTGACGGCGAAGGACGCATCGAAGCGACGCTGGGTGCGTGCCGCGCCGGTGACCACCACCGCATCAAGTGTTGCGGCATCGGCGCTGTCCTTGTTCTGGACGGGGGCGTCCTGCGCAGACGCGCTGCCGTGCAGGGAGATCAGGGCCAGGGAGATGCCCAGGACCAGGGGGCTGATGTTCATCGGAGGGCGGCCATGCAGGGAAGGGGGACCGCTGCACGGTAGGTCCGGGCGATGACGGAATTGTTTACTTCAGCGGAAATAAACAATTAAGCGATGGCGTCGGCGCCCAGCTGATGGATCGGCAGCAGCGCCGCGCCCACCGATACCGCGGATCCTCCCAGCCGTGACACATGCACCTGTGGCAGGCGCAGGCTGTCCAGCGCACTGCTCCAGCGTGCCGGTTGCTGCAGGTGTTGCCCCAACACTTCCAGCACCTGCCTCGGCAGTGAGCCGGACAGGATCACGGCGCCAGGATCGAGCCATGCCACACCGGTATTGGCCGCCACGCCCAGCTGGTTGCCCGCACGTTCTGCCCAGGCATTGATGATGCCGGCATGGGTTTCCAGGCAGGACTCCAGTTCGAACAGTGAAGGAATGCCGGCGCCGGCGTCGCGCAGCGTGGCCAGCAGGTCGATGCCCGAGGGGCGCGGCGCGTCCATGCGGAACAGGCGACCGATATCCCCGGCATTGCCGAACTCACCGCGCATCACATCACGTCGATGGATCACGCCACCGCCCACGCCGTGGCCGACATACAGCAACAGCGCCGACGCGCAGTCGCGGATCAGTCCGCTGTCGTAGTACTCCGCCAGCGCCGCCAGGGTCGCATCGTTCTCCACCCAGACCGGGAAACCGAAGTAGTCTTCGAAGAACTGGTCGTTGTCGATATCGCGCCAACCGTGCAGCCAGTCCACCGCGTGCCTGCGTGCCGGCCCGGTTTCGACCACGGGCCCGGGAACCGCCACGCCGAGGCCCAGGAAGCGCGCGCGCATGAGCCCGGTGCGGCTGGTAAGGCTGCGCAGGCGCTGGTCCACTGCGTGCACGAAGTCGTAGGGATCTGCGCTGTCGAATGCGGTTGCATCGCGGGCGATGACCTGGCCGGCAAAATCCACCAGCGCGATCTCCAGCCAACCGGGATGTACCGTGGCACCGGCGGCATAGCCGCCCCGCCCGGACAGCGCCAGTGGCACCGAGGGTCGGCCGCGCTGGCCATCGGACAGTTGCCCCTGTTCCTCGATCACCTCCAGCATCAGCAGTTCACGCGCCAGGCGGGTCAACGCGCCGTTGTGCATGCCCAGCTGGTGGGCAATGGTGATGCGGGGAACGGCGCCCATCGTGCGCAACAGCCAGATGATGCGCTTGTGGTCGGCATCCAGCGCGATCAGCGGTTTGCGGCGCAACCGCGATGTGGGAGCCAGGTTCATGGGTGCAGGCCCTCGGTACGTGGCAGCGCGACCGGCCAGGCCAATGCGGCCAGCGACAGCAGACTGCCGACGGCAACCAGCGAGACCAGTGCGGCAGAGGTGCCCGGATCACCGGCCTGTATGCCGGGCAGCAGCTGGCCCAGCAGCAATGAGGAGGCGGCAATGGACAGTTTCATGGTTCCAGTGAGCAGCGCAAAACAGCTAAGGTCATCCTCGCGCCCGCTGCGGGCGGCATGGCGACGGGCGATCAGCGCGGTGCGCCGCCACAGCACCAGGCCGACACTGGCTACCGCCGCCCCATGGACAGCGGCACACGCAATCGCTACAGGCAGGGAGGGCTTGGCCTGGTAAACGCAGACGGCAGCGATGACCAGCACCGACATCAGCGCGATCAGGCCTGTCTCGCTGCACAGCGGGGGGCGCAGGCGCAGATCGAGCCAAGGCGCGACCACCATGCCAGCCACCATCGCGAAGGTCAGTGCTGCCCCATGTTCGGCGAAGGGGAACAGACGCCCGGCCAGGCCAACCAACGCGGTCTCCGCCGCCGCGGCCAGCAGAACCGGCAGCAGTGCCGGCAGCGGCAGGGCGCCGGCAACGGGCCTGCTGGTTGTGGCGGGCTGTGCGGGCGTGGCGACGCAGGCCAGGGGAAGCGCGGCGGCCGCGATCAGGATGCCGATGATCATGCAGATCAGCAGCGCGCTGCCACTGCCTGCGGATGCAGGTGCACCGACCACGCCGAACAGTGCTGCAGCGATGCACAGCTTGGAGATCGGTACCACTACCGCGCGAGCGGAAACGTAGCGCATGGCCTCGTTCTCGTCGCGGGGCAACAGCGAAGTCAATGCATTCTGGGCCACGTCGTAAACCGCGTAGCAGGTACGGAACAAGAGCGAGGCGGCCAGCAGCGGCAGGAAGGCGGGCTCGGTCGCGGTGCTGGGGCTGAACAGCAGGCAGGCGCTGGCGGCGGTGCCGAGCCCGCCGATCAACTGCAGGCGCAAGGCGAGGCGACGCTGGTCGTGCAGGCGGGTGAACACGGCGGCCAGCAGCAGGTCGAGCACGCTGCTGTAGGCCAGGGAGATCGCCAGCAGTTGGCCGGTGTGGGCAGCCGACAGCCCCAGCCGCGCGTGCAGGTAGTAGCCGAGTGACAGGTCCACGAACGACCAGACCAGAGTGCGGGCGAAGTGGCCGGCGGCATAGAGCTGCCGCAGCGATGGCTGCGCGTTCAACGCTGTTTTTGGGGGAGGAGGCCGGAGATCCGGGATCGTTCTACTACCCCTGTGTGACAGCGGTCTGACATGGTGCGAGGTCGGCCATTCAGCGAGTGGCTTGCAGCGCACGCCGTGGGCGAGCAGCATTGACCGTGCTGCGCGCCACAACGCCTCACGCAGAGCCTTCTTCGCCGAATGGAGCAACGTATGAAGCTGTTGTCCGCTGTGTTGTTGTCTGCGCTTTCATTCCCCGCCGTTCCGGCGCTGGCAGTGGAGGCGTCTCCTTCACCGCTGTTGGGGCGCTGGTCGCTGGATATCGCTACGTCTGCGTTGCCCGAGGCGCAGCGCCCGAAGCAGGTGGTGCTGGAGTTCAAGGACGCCGGTGCGGGGCGTTGGAGTTCACATGTGGACATCGTCCTGCACGATGGCAAGACCATGAAATCCGACGGCACGCTGGCGCTGGATGGTACGCCGGGCGCCCTGTCCGGCACCTATGGCGCGGACAAGGCCAACCTGAAACTGCCGGCGCCGAACACCCTGGTGATGCAGCTGGTGGACCACGGCACGCCGGCCTCCACCCGTATCTATACTGTGGCGGCTGACCGCTCGACGATGACCGAGACCAAGGCGTTCTACAGCCACGATGGTACGCCGATCCTGCAGACCAATCTGTTCAAGCGGATGCCCTAGCGTTGCCACCGGCACCACGCCCGCAGAACGGGCGTGGTGAATGCTGCAGCCTTACACCGCGGCCGGGTCGCGCTTGCCGGTGTCGATGCCGTACTTGTCGATGGCGTCCTGCATCCGCGCGCGCTCGATGCGGCCTTCGTCGGCCAGCGACTTCAGGGCGGCCAGCACGATGAAGTGGCGATCCACTTCGAAGAACGTGCGCAGCGACTCACGCGTGTCGGAGCGGCCGAAGCCATCGGTACCGAGTGCGGTGAAGCGGCGGTCGTTGATGAAGGGACGGATCTGGTCGCCGACGATCTTCATGTAGTCGGTGGCCACCACCACCGGGCCTTCATGGCCCCGCAGGCACTGCTGCAGGTAGGGCACGCGGGGCTCCTCGGCCGGATGCAGCAGGTTCCAGCGCTCGGCGGCCAGGCCATCGCGGCGCAGTTCGGTCAGGCTGGTCGCGCTCCACACATCGCTGGCGATGCCGAAGTCCTGCTGCAGCAGTTCTGCCGCGGCTTCCACTTCGCGCAGGATCGAACCGCTGCCCATCAGCTGCACGCGTGGCTGCGAGTCGCTGTCGGCGGCCGCCGGGTGCAGCAGGTACAGGCCCTTCAGGATGCCGGCCTCGGCGCCCTCGGGCAGCGCCGGCTGCGGATAGTTCTCGTTGAGTACGGTGATGTAGTAGTAGATGTCTTCCTGCTCGACGTACATGCGGCGCAGGCCGTCGTGGATGATCACCGCCAGCTCGTAGTTGTAGGTCGGGTCGTAGGATACGCAGCTCGGGATGACCGACGACAGCACGTGGCTGTGGCCGTCGTCATGCTGCAGGCCTTCGCCCATCAGCGTGGTGCGGCCGGAGGTGGCACCCAGCAGGAATCCACGGGTGCGCGCATCGGCGGCGGCCCAGGCCAGGTCACCGACGCGCTGCAGGCCGAACATCGAGTAGAAGATGTAGAACGGGATCGTCGCCAGGCCGTGGTTGCTGTAGGCGGTGCCGGCGGCGATCCACGAGCAGATCGCGCCGGATTCGTTGATGCCTTCCTGCAGGATCTGGCCGTCCTTGGCTTCCTTGTAATAGCTCAGCTGGCCGGCATCCTGCGGGGTATACAGCTGGCCCAGGTAGGAGTGGATGCCGATCTGGCGGAACAGGCCTTCCATGCCGAAGGTGCGCGATTCATCGGGCACGATCGGAATCACCAGCTTGCCCAGTTCCGGGTCCTTCAGCAGGCTGGTGAGAATGCGCACGAAGCCCATGGTGGTGGACTGTCCGCGATCGCCGCTGCCCTGCAGCTGGGTGTTGAAGATCGACAGCGGCGGCAGCGGCAGCGGATCGACCTTGGCCAGGCGCGCGGGTAGTTGCCCGCCCTGGATGCGGCGGCGCTCGGCGAAGTAGATGGCTTCGGCGCTGCCCGGTTCCGGGCGCAGATAGGGCATCTCTTCCAGCTGTTCGTCGCTGACCGGCAGGTTGAAGCGGTCACGGAAGGCGCGCACCGCGTCGGCGCTCATTTTCTTCAGCTGGTGGTTGATGTTCTGGCCTTCACCGGCTTCACCCATGCCGAAACCCTTGACCGTCTTGGCCAGGATCACCGTCGGCCGGCCGCTGGTGTTCACCGCCTGCTGGTAGGCGGCGAACACCTTCTGCGGATCATGGCCACCACGTGCCAGCGCCCAGATGTCGTCGTCGCTCATGTGCGCGACCAGCTCCAGCAGCTCGGGGTAGCGGCCGAAGAAATGCTCGCGCACGTAGGCACCGTTCTGCGACTTGAAGGTCTGGTAGTCGCCGTCCACGCATTCCATCATGCGCTGGCGCAGCAGGCCGCTGTGGTCGCGGGCGAGCAGGTCGTCCCAGCCGCTGCCCCAGATCAGCTTGATCACGTTCCAGCCGGCCGCGCGGAAGGTGCCTTCCAGTTCCTGGATGACCTTGGCGTTGCCGCGCACCGGACCGTCCAGGCGCTGCAGGTTGCAGTTGACCACGAACACGATGTTGTCCAGCCGCTCGCGACCGGCCAGGGAAATTGCCGCCAGCGATTCGGGCTGATCCATCTCGCCGTCGCCGAGGAAGGCCCAGACCTTGCGGCCCTGGTGTTCTTTCAGGCCGCGATACTCGAGGTAACGCATGTAGCGCGCCTGGTAGGCGGCGGTCAGCGGGCCCAGCCCCATCGACACGGTGGGGAACTGCCAGAACTCCGGCATCAATCGCGGGTGTGGATACGAGGACAGGCCTTCGCGCCCGGCTTCACGGCGGAAGTTGTCCATGCGCGCCGGATCGATGCGGCCTTCCACGTACGCGCGGCCATAGATGCCCGGCGCGGAGTGGCCCTGGATGTAGATCATGTCGCCGTCGAAGGTGTCGGTACGGCCACGGAAGAAATGATCGAAGCCCACGTCGTACAGTACTGCCGCCGACTGGTAGGTGGCGATGTGGCCACCGACGTTGGAATGCTTGCCGGCACGCAGCACCATCACCATCGCGTTCCAGCGGATCATCGCGTTCAGGCGGCGCTCGATGGCCAGGTCACCCGGGTAGGCCGGCTGGCGCTCGGGCGGGATGGTGTTGACGTAGGCGGTCCAGGCACGGGTATGCAGGTCGCCGTGCTGCTGTGCATCCAGCTCGCTGAGCTGGTCGATCAGGTAGTGCGCGCGCGGCCGGCCACCGGTCTGCATCACCGCTTCCAGTGATTCACGCCACTCGCGGGTTTCCAGCGGATCGGTGTCGAAGGGAATGAGCGCTTGGTTCATGACTGTCTCCAGAGGGCGCCGGTCGGACTTCTGCCTGGGCGACAACACCGGCAGGGCGCACAGCACTGGAGCGGGGTCGCAACGGCGGGGCCGTGACGCGAAGGGCGACCGTGGCGGCCGCCGAGAAGACAAGCGTAGGCCCGGCCCCCCGGCTTCGATAGGCGGGCAGGGCTTGGGTCTCTGGCAAGCAAGGGTTGGCACGGGGCGCCGTATCATGGCCGGGCGCGCCGGGTGCGGCCGCTGATCAGGCCGGGGACAGGCCCGGGAAGAACATCGGGATGACCGCCACACCAACCCCCAGCAGGCACCAGGCCACGATCGGCAGCCAGCCTGAGAGCTGCTGGCAGCGTTCCGGCAAGCGGCGTCCTCCGATCCACAGCAGCAGGGTGAGCAGGCCCAGCGCGTAGGCGAGGGCGACGACCACCGGATGCACGTGGACGACACGGCTGGGCGGCCACATCTGCTGCTGGTAGGCGGTGGTGTGGGCGACCAGCAGCAGGAACAGCAGGCTGCTGAGGGTGTTGATGGCGGTGCGGGCGTTCATTGCGGGGCACTCCTTGTGCCGGCTGCCGGAAACTGCAAGGGCGGCATTCTAGCGGCTGCCTGCCGGCAGTTGAAACGCCACTGTCATCGATGGCCGTCACCCTGCGGGGCTTTCCAGCCTTGGGGTGGTTGGCCGGCCGTGAACAGCGTGAGGATCTGGGAGAAGAGCTATGCGCTGCGGCGGCGGCTGCTGCGCGGCTTCTTCCTGCGCCGGGGTTCTGCCAGTGAAGATGCCGAGGATCTGGCGCAGGAGGTTTACCTGCGGCTGCTGCGCAGCACCGGTGAGCATGCCGACGCGGTCGAGAACCCGGAAGCCTACCTGTTCACCGTGGCCGCCAATCTTGCACGGGAGCACGCGCGCGCGCGTTCGTCGCTGCCGCCGCTGGAGGACGTCGACCTCCTGGCCGAAGTGTTGAAGAGCGAAGAAGACATCGAAGGCGAATTCGAGCGCGCGCAGCGCTGGAGCGATACCCGCAGCACCATCGCACGGCTGCCGGCGACCACGCGGCGGGTGATGGAGCTGCATTATCGCGACGGGCTGGACTGCCCGGCAATCAGCCAGCAGCTGCAGGTCTCGGTGCACATGGTGCGCAAGCATATCGGCAAGGGGCTGGACGCCTGCAGGAAGGCGCTGGGCGCCAGGGAGCTCACATGAAACGGAATCCATCGGGTGCGGCCGACGACGTGATCGCCAGCGAGGCCATGGACTGGTTCCAGCGCAATCGCGAGGGCGTGCTGGGCGAAGCCGAGCGGGTTGCGTTGCTGGACTGGATGAAGCGCTCGCCGGAGCATGTGCGCGCCTATATGCACGCGCTCGCACTGCACCGGCAGGTTGGTGAGGCGCTGCAATCGGCATTGGCTGAAGAGGCCTCGGTGCCGCCACAGCAGGCCGCTGACAAGGTCGTGCCGCTGTTCGGACACGCACAGGCCCCGCTGCGCAGTGCGCCGCACAGCCGTCGCACGCGTTGGTGGGTGGCGGCTGCCGCAGCCTGTATCGCCCTGCTCGGCGTGGGCCTGGTACCGCAGCTGATGCCTACCGAGCAGCTTTACAGCGCCGGACATGGAGAAATTCGCGACCTGGTGCTGCCCGACCAGACCCAGGTGCGGCTCAACGCGGACAGCCGCCTGCGGGTGCGCATGGGCGGGTTCAGCCGCAGGGTGGAGCTGCTGCAGGGCGAGGCCACGTTCGACATCGCCCAGGACCGACGGCCGTTCGAGGTGCAGGTGAACGGACTGCAGATCCGCGATATCGGCACGGTGTTCGACGTGTCGCGAAGGCTGCAGGGCACCCGCATCGGAGTGGTTTCCGGCGAGGTGGAAGTGTGGAGCCACGGTGCGGATGCGCGGCGTCTTGCACAACTGGGTAAAGGCCAGGTGGTGCAGGTCGACGCGCGCAGCCATGCGGTCGAGTCGTTGGATGTGCCGTTGTCGATGCTGCTGGACTGGCAGCAACGCAAGGTCTCTTTCCTGGACGAGCGGCTGGATGAGGTGGCCGCCGCTTTCAACCGCCACAACCAGGTGCAGGTGCGGGTGCTGGATGAAGGTGCGGCGTCGGCGCGGTTGTCCGGCAGCCTGGACGCGCATCGCATCGGTGCGCTGCAGGCCTTCCTCGAGCGCGACCCGCGCTTCGTGGTGCGGCGCGAAGGCGACACCGTGCGGGTTGGCAGTCGCTGAGGTCGACATGGCCGTGGGTTGTCAGAAAAAATTCATCAAATCCGCGTTCTCCACTTCGGTGGATGCGGGCTCTTACTTGGGAGAAGCCGCTGCCGAGTCACGCAGCGGCACCTGCTGCCTTCTCTCTTCCAAGGACCCGTGATGCGCAACACGCTCTACCTGTCGATCATCCTCGCCCTGTCTCCCTGCAGCGTGCCGCTGGCGGCTGCGGCCACTGCCGATGGCCTCGAGGCCCGCGTTTCGGCGCCGATCGCGGCGCAGCCGCTGGCGCGCGCGCTGGAGCAGTTGTCGCGCAGTTCCGGCGTGCAGTTCCTGTATTCGGGCAGTGGTGAAGTGCACATGGCCGGGGCGGTGCCGCGCGGTGCCACCGTCAAGCAGGCGCTGGACGCGCTGCTGGCAGGGACCGGCCTGGGCTACACCGTGGTGGATGGCAACGTCATCGCCATTGATCCTGCGCCGGCACACAACGATCCGAAGCCGGCCGCGCCGAAGCCGCGCGAGGCCGAAGCGGTGGTGGCGCCGACCCTGGGCACGGTGAAGGTGATTGCTGCGCATGAGGTGATCGACCAGAAGAAGACCTCGCCGGTGATCAAGGATTCGGTGGTCTACGACGAGATGGACAGCTACGGCGACGAGACACTGGCCGAGAGCCTGATGGCCGCGCCGGGCCTGAGTGCCGTGGAGGATGCCGGTGAGCCCCGTTACGTGACGGTGCGTGGCGTGCAGGCCAACCTCAACTACACCACCATCGACGGCATCGCGATTGCCAGCGTGGGTGGCAGTGGCTCGGGTGAGCGCATGAACAACCTGCAGCTGATTCCCAGCGACATCGGCACCCGCACCGACATCTACAAGAGCTTAAGCGCAGAGCAGGCGCCGGATGCGATCGGCGGCGTGATCGACATCATCAGCCGCAGTGCCTTCGACCGGTCCGGCAGGTACGTGTTCGCCGATGTGGCTGGTATCTACTCCACGGCCGAGACCAATGTCGAGCGCAGTGCCGGTGGCAACCACGAGACCCTGGGGCATTTCGGCAAGAGCGCCAAGATGGTGTTCTCCAACCAGTTCGGTGCCGACCAGGAATTCGGCCTTGTTGCGGTAGCGCGCTATGAGCAGCGTTCGCGCAACAGCGTCAAGCGCTGGGTGGAGTCGAACTACTACTACAACGACGCCGGCAAGTACCTCACCGACGGCACCACCGGGCCGGACGAGGCCAAGGGCTGGAACGGACTGCGTGCGCCGGGCAACTTCAGCACCGGCACCTACACCAACTTCATCACCAACTTCGGTGGCTCGGCCAAGCTGGAATGGAAGCCATCCGACGATCCTTTCTACGCATCGTTGCTGCTGTACTCGTACCGGTTCTACGAGAACTCGACGATGAACAAGACCGATCTGTACGGCAACGCCAAGTTTCCGATCCGCAACCAGACCGAAGACAGTGGCACCACCCAGATCAACAGCATCTACATCAAGAACCGCCACGACCGCTGGGACCGCAGCAACCGTGGCGCCATCGCCAGCTTCAACTGGGATATCGGTGATCGCTCGCGGCTGACCCTGCGCGGTGGCCACACCGAAGAGACCTTCCACAACAACCAGGTCTACTGGGGTGTGCGCGCCTACCCAAGCAACCTGTTCGTCGACTACGAGAACGACAGCCACGGCTTCCCGAACGCAGTGGCGGTTTCCGATTCCAGCCTGCTGACCAGCTCGGCGTTCAAACTCAACCCGGCACAGGCCTATGTCTCGCCGCGCGACGCCAAGGAGAGCATCGACAACCTGCGTGCCGACTTCAGCTACAACATCGACGCCGATGCGCGTGGCTTCGGCCTGGCCGCCGGCGCCGAATACCGCCATCTGAAGATCTGGCAGGACATCGACTTCGACTACTTCAAGAGCAGTGCCACGCTCAACGATTACCTGTATCCGGGTTCGACGCTGCTGGGCAGCGTGCCGGGCTTCCCGCTGATCGACAACCGCAAGTGGAACGAGGAACTGCTGCCGAAACTGGGCAACAACAATGCGGCGTATCCAAATGCCAACTTCACCAGCGACTACAAGTACGTGGAGGACATCACCAATGCCTACGTGTCCGCACACTACGCCTGGGACCGACTGCTGCTGATCGGCGGCCTGCGCTACGACCACACCCGCTTCGATGCCTACAGCCCATTCAGCGATGATGGCGGCACTACGTATACCTCTGCCTTCCGCAATACGAGCGGTGGCTACAACAACCTGCTGCCTTCATTGAATGCGACGTTCAAGTTGAGCGAGGACCAGCGCCTGCGCTTCTCCGCCAGCCGAACGCTGGGCCGGCCGACACCCAGCAACATCGCCCAGGCCACCAGCACCAGCTGTGGTGATGACGAGGAGGGCAGGGGCTTCTGCACCATCAAGCAGGGCAACGCCAACCTGCAGCCGCGCCGTTCCACCAACATCGACCTGGCGTGGGACCTGTACTTCAACGGCAACAACGGCCTGGTCTCGGTGGCACTGTTCGACAAGGTGATCAAGGACGACATCTACACCCTGACCACCTTCGAGAACGTGGGTGACACGCGCTACCGGGTCACCCAGCCGATGAACACCGATGAGTCCAGGCTGCGCGGCGTCGAGTTCGCGGTCGCCAATCGCAACCTGCAGTGGGGCCGTCAGCGCTTCGACATGTACTTCAACGCCACGCGGCTGGAAGGCCAGACCAACTACCGCATCAGTGATGGCACCGAACGCCGCCTGGACCGCCTGCTGTACCAGCCGGACTGGTCGCTCAATGGGTCGGTGATCTGGCGCATGCCGTGGAAGAGCGCACAGCTGCGCCTGTCCGGTACCTACCGCAGCCGGATGCTGGTCGACTTCGGTGATACCCAGTGGCTGGACTCGTACTACGACCCATACATGACCTTCAACTTGGCCTTCAGCCACAAGGTCAGCAAGCACGTGACGCTGAAGTACGAGGCCAAGAACCTGTTCAACACGCAGCCGACCTACAGCACTGGTCCCAATGGTCGCTTCCGCACCGAGATCGACGACTACGGCCGCTTCTTCTACTTCCACATCATCTACAACTGAGGGCGCATCCGTGGATACGATCAATCGCAGGCGATTCCTGGCCCTGGCCGGTCTGTCCGCCGCCGGCGCCTGGATGGGCACGGCACGGGCGCTGGCCGCGCAGACCGATTCCACCGCGCTGAACCCGCGCAACCTGCTGGCATCGCCGCGGTTCGCCAGTACACCGTTCACCCTGGGCGTGGCCTCGGGTGATTCTTCGGCCGATGGCATGGTGCTGTGGACACGGCTGGCGACCGAGCCGCTGGTGTTCGGCGGTGGCATGCCGACCCGGCCGATGGTGGTCGAATGGCAGCTGGCGGCGGACGAGGGCATGCGCAAGGTGGTACGCCAGGGTTCGGCGATGGCGCATCCCGAACTCGGCCACGCTGTGCACGTGGAGCTGGGTGGGTTGGCGCCCGCACGGCCTTACTGGTACCGCTTCACCGTAGGCGGCCACGCCAGTGCGGTCGGTTGCACCCGCACGCTGCCCGCAGCCACGGCCGCAGTGGATCGCGTGCGCTTTGCGGTGGCCGGTTGCCAGCACTACGAAGAAGGCCACTACACCGCGTGGCGGCGCATTGCCGAGGAATCGCTGGATTTCGTTTTCCACTACGGTGATTACATCTACGAAGGCGAAAGCCAGCCGGGCCTGCGGAGAATGAACGGCCAGCCGTTCACCAACCTGCGCAATCATGTCGGGCCGCAGACCTACACGCTGGACGACTACCGTCGCCGCTACGCCCAGTACAAGAGCGATGCCGACCTGCAGGCCGCGCATGCGTCGGCGCCGTGGTTCGTCACCTTCGATGACCACGAAGTGGACAACAACTGGGCCAGCGCCGAAGACCAGGACGATACGCCCAGCGAAGTGTTCCTGCTGCGCCGCGCACAGGCGTTCCAGGCCTACTACGAGAACATGCCACTGCGCCGATCGGCATTCCCGCGCGATGGCCACATGCAGATGTACCGGCGTGCACGCTACGGCACGCTGATGGACCTGCACCTGCTCGACACCCGCCAGTACCGCAGCAAGCAGGTGAACATGGCGCTGCGTGAGGAGGTGGAATCGTCGGAGCGCAGCATTGTGGGGGCGAAGCAGGAGCGCTGGCTGTTCGATGGCCTGGCCGATGCCGCGCCGCGCTGGCACACCATCGCCCACCAGGTGGCACTGGGCAACTACATGCGCGAGAAGGACGGCGTGGTGCAGTCGTCCGATGACCAGTGGTCGGGTTATCTGGACAGCCGCCGGCGCCTGCTCGACCACATCCAGAAGGTGGGCTTCGGCAACGTGGTGACGGCGTGTGGCGACGCGCACCGGCATTACGCCAGCGACCTGGTGCAGGACCATCGTGATTCGGGCGTGGTCTCCAGTGAGTTCCTCGCCACTTCGATCACTTCCGGCGCCGACGGCCAGGGCGTGGATGCGTACGCAAGGAATCAGCTCGCGCACAGCCCTTATCTGAGGGCGACCACCGACAAGCGTGGCTATGTGCTGTGCGATGTCACCCGTGATGCGTGGATCGGCGACATGAAGACGCTGGATACCGTGATGCAGCCGAACGGAACGGTGCAGAGCTGGAAGCGCTACGCGGTGGAACACGGCCGGCCGGGGTTGCAGGAGGCCTGATCAGCCAGCACCACTGTAGAGTCGAGCCATGCTCGACTGCTTTTCGATCGTTCTTCGATCATTGACCGGAAAAAGCAGTCGAGCATGGCTTGTATGTTCCTCCCGGCTCCTACGCGGTATGTAGGAGCCAGGGTGGAGGGACCGTCAAGCATGCATCTGCGGATACTAGCCGACAGACGAGTCGAGCGATCCCCATCCCGCACACGAACGTCGATAAAGGATCGTACGGCCCCCAAGGGGATCGTCGATGTAGGCAAGCTAACGTCGGTGCGGTACCACCCCAGCCCCTTAAAGATAGCTGGGAGCCGTACAAATGTCTGATTCTCTCGATATTGGCGTGGACGTGGACTCCAAGGAGTTGGTACCGGCAGTGGCCGACCGCAAGGCCGGCGACAGGATCGCCAACACCCGGGCCGGCATAGCCCAGTGGCTCAACACCTTGCCCCAGCGATGCCGGATTGGCATGGAGGCGACGGGGCGGTACTACGAATTGTTGGCTCGGATGGCTGGCCAGGCAGGCCACGTTGTCTATGTGATCAATCCACGTCTGATCAAGCACTACGGCCGGGCGACGGGCTCGCGTGGCAAGACGGACGCCATGGACGCCGAAGCGATCGCCCGGTACGTGAAGAAGGAGAACGATCGCCTGCGTGAATACGTACCGCGTACCGATGAGCAGCAGCAGATGCACGATTTGCTGCGCAAGCGGCAGACGCTGGTAAAGACACGCGCGCGCCTGGAGCAATCCTTCGGGGTAAGCAAAAGTGCCCCCGGGGAGCTGTCAGATCTGTTCTGCGCTCTGGCTGGGACGCTGTCCGAGCTGGAAAGCGAACTGCAGCGCTTGGGGCGCGATGGAGAGCATGGCACGCTCTACAAGCGCCTGTTGACCATCCCTGGTATCGGCCCCGCCGTCGCCGCTCACCTGATTTACTACATGACGCGCTGGCCGTTGGCCAACGCCAACGCGTGGATCGCCTGCACGGGCCTGGATCCCCGGCCCAACGAGTCTGGCGGCAGAACGGGACGGCGTCGGCTGTCCAAACAGGGCGCGCCAGTGCTGCGCCAGATGCTCTACATGGCCGCCATGGGGCTCAAGCGGTGTCGCCAGGGGCAACCGCTCTACGACGAGCTGTCAAAACGCGGTCACCCCAGCACCGCCGTCTTCAACATTCTGGCAAGGAAACTAGCCAAGATCGCCTGGGGCGTGTTCAAGAGCGGCCGGGACTTCGATCCGGCCATGCTGAAGGTGGGTCAAGCCTGCTTCCAGCAGGCTTGACCGCGAACATAGGATCTCGACTCTACAAGGGCGGAGCGGCTCAATCGTGCTCGAAGCGCAGTGGTTCGCTGCCCATCGCCGGGTCACTGGTGCCAGGACGCCCATCCTCGGCGCGGCCCGCCAGGCGCAGCACACTCTCACCGGCGTTGACCTGCAGGTCATACCAGCCGGCGGTAGGCGTTGCATCCCACGCCAACGAAGTCTCTGCATGCGCCGGCAGTGCCAGCGTCTGCTCGGGCATGTGCCCGGCATAGGCACCGGCATGCACGCGCAGCTGCTGTGCGGTATCGCTGAGATTGCGCAGGTGCAGCCGCAGCTGGCCGTCGGCGCGCTCGACCGACGCCTGCACGATGGGCCCTTTGGCAGCACCCTGGAAGTGACGGTGGAAGCCGTTCGGGCCAAGCAGCCACAGGTCGTAACGCCCCTGTGCATCCAGCGCCCAGCGTTCGCGCAGCGGCGTGCCCGGTACCAGCGTATAGCGGCGTGGCACCGCACCCAGCCGCAGTCGGTCGTACACATGCAGCACCGCCGCTGCACCTTCGCAGGACAACGTCAGATCCAGGCCCGATGCGTCGATCGCAGCAATCGATGCCTGCGGCCGATAGGGCAGGGCACGCGCCGGACGTACGCCACGTTCCTGTTGCGCCGGTTCCAGCCCCTCCGGCAACGCTGGCACGGTGCGTCCTGGCAGGGCGGCGGCACGTGCGGCCGCCGCGCTCACGTCGGGCAGGCCGCGTACGAACGGACGGGTATCGCGCTGGGCGAAGTCGAAGGCGTTGCTCAGGTCTCCGCAGACCGCACGGCGCCAGGGTGAGATATCCGGTGCGGCCACGCCGAAGCGGCGTTCGATCAGCCGTATGACCGAGGTGTGGTCGTACACCTGCGAATCGACCCAGCCACCGCGGCTCCAGGGCGAGATCACGTACAGCGGCACGCGCGGACCCAGCCCATAGGGGCGGCCGCGCAGCTCGGCGGCGTCGTACTTCTCGTCGCCCGGTGCCGGATGGCGGTGGTACTCGCCTTCGGTACTGACCGAAGACATACCCGCCCAGCCACCGTTTATAGGTGAAGGCGGTGCCGGTGGCGGCATGTGGTCGAAGAAGCCGTCGTTCTCGTCGAACATCAGCAGCAGGGCAGTGCGGCTCCACACTTCTGGATCGGCGGTCAGTGCATCCAGCACGCGAGCGGTGTACGCCGCGCCCTGGGCCGGGCTGGAAGGGCCGGGATGCTCGCTGCCGGCCGCGTCGGCGATGATGAAGCTGACCTGCGGCAGGCGCCCGTCGACCACGTCCTGGCGCAGCTGTGCCAGCCCGCGCGTGCTGACCCCACGCGCGCGCAGCTGCGGGTCATGCCCCGGCGCAGCGCGGTAGGCCTGGCGGAATGCCTCGAAGCCGGCCAGCGGGTTGTCGGTGAAGTTGTCGGCCATGTCCTGGTAGATCTGCCAGGAGACGCCCGCCTTCTGCAGGCGTTCGACATAGCTGGTCCAGCGATACGACGCCGGATGCCCGCCGTGCTCGGGGAAGTTGTCGTGTGAGTTGGCGATCACCGGGCCGCCAGCACGCGCGTGTGCATCATTGTGACCGGTCCACAGGAACACCCGGTTCGGGTTGGTTCCGGCCTGCATCGCGCAGTGGTAGGCGTCGCAGATGGTGAAGGCATCGGCCAGCGCGAACTGGAAGGGCAGGTCGCTGCGCTGGAAGTAGCCCATCGAGTGGTTCTGCTTGGCCTTCGGCCATTGCCCCATGCGGCCGTGGTCCCAGGCGCGCTGTGCGTCCGGCCAGGTGTGTGGTGTGCCCTCCACCCGCATGTAGCCGAAGTGCGCAGCGGTATCCAGCGGGAACGGTGCGATCGCGCGCGTGCCGCTGGCATCGGGTTGCAGCCACAGGCTGCGCGTGCGGCCGCCGGTCTGCAGTGCCGGCGCGGGAGCCACGAAGCGATCGCCGAACCCCCGTACGCCCGGCAGCGTGCCGAAGTAGTGGTCGAACGAGCGGTTCTCCTGCATGAACACCACGATGTGCTGCAGGTCTTCGAGGCTGCGCGTCTGCGCGGCGGGGGCGATCGCTGCGGCCCGGGCGATGCTGGGCAGCAGCGGGGAAAGGCCGGCGGCAACGCCGGCCTGCAACAACCGGCGTCGGCCGATATCAGTCACGGGCTCACTCACAGGTCCACACGGAAGGAGATGCCGACAGTGCGCGGGGCGCCGATGAAGGCATTGTCGCGGCCGTCCACCCCTGCAAGATACCGCTTGTCGGTGAGGTTGCTCACCACCAGGTTGGCACCCATGCCCTTCAGGCGCGGCGACAGGCCCTGCAGGTCGAAGCCGATATTGGCGTTGAACACGGTGGCCGAGGGCAGCTTGTTGACGTTGGCGGCATCGAGGTAGCGCGTGCCCAGGTAGCGACCGGACAGGCCGAAGTTCCAGTTTTCGCCCTGCCAGTCGGCCGACAGCACCAGGGTCTGCTCGGGCTGGCCGATCACCTTGGCACCGTCGACGATGCCCAGCTGGGTATCACGTGCGGCATCGCCACTGCCCAGGTACTTGGAGCGGTTGTAGGTATAGGCGGCGTTGAGACGCCAGCCGTTGTCCCAGCCATAGCCGAACGCCGCCTCCAGGCCGTTGCTTTCCACGCCACCGAAGTTCTCGTAGACACCGTCGGTCTCGCCCAGGTAGTCGATGCCGCTGACGAAACCGGCCGGCAGATAGACGATGCGGTTGTCGAACTTGATGTTGTACAGGGTGACCGACGCGGTCAGCGGCCAGCGGCTGATGCGCATGCCGACTTCGATGTTGTCGGCGGTCTCCGGCTCGACGTTGCGGAAGCGCTGCGGGTCGGTCTCGCCGAGCACGCCGGAGGGAATGGCGGCGAAGTTCTGCGAGAAGCCAGCGAACAGCTCCATGCCTTCCACACCGGGCGCCCAGGTGAAGCCGGTGGACAGCAGCGGATCGGACTTGGAATCGGATTTGACGTGCTCGCTGGCACCGATCACGCGGCGGCGCGACTGGTCGACGAAGAACTGCTTCACGCCCAGGCGTGCGCTGAACGGCCCGAAGCGGGCCACGTCCTCGACGTAGTACATCTGCTCGTCAACCTTGTACTTGTCCTCGAACTGCACCCAGTAAGGCTGGTGGTCGAAGGCGATGTCCTGGCCGACGTTGAGCAGGCGGTGCCAGTCGCGGCGCGCCGAGCGGTCCAGCTTCTCCACCCACAGGCCGCCGCGGATCGTGTTGTCGACGGCACCGAAGGTCTGCCGCCATTCGACGTCGGCGGTCACGCCCATGCGGTCGTTGTCGTAGTGGGTGTGGCGGTAGGACTGCGCGCCCAGCACGTTGCCGGCGTAGCAGTTCGGATCGTACTCGGCGGTGAAGCCCAGCCGTGGGGTGCAGCTGGCCAGGCGCTGCGCGGCGCTGCCATCGGGATTGACGAAGAAAATCTGGCCGCGGTTACTGCCGCCGTACACGGTCTTTCCACCGATGTACTCCGATTCCGGGCGACCGGCACCATCATCGCTGACCTGCGCCAGGTAGGGGGGCAGCCAGTCGCCACGACCTTCCATGCGGTGCCCGTAAGCCGCCACCGAGGCCTTGAAGCCGTTGCCGCCGTCGAAGGCCGCGCGCAGGTAGCCGAAGGTGTTCTCGCGCAGCGCACGCGAGCCGGAACGGTAGTTCTGGTCCAGGTACGGAATGCCGGTGAGGGTGCCGACCAGGTTGTCGCGGTCCGGATTGGTGGCGAAGCCCTTCGGCGAGACGCTGGTGTACTCCGGCTCGTCGGCATCGTTGTAGGACAGGTAGCCGGTCAGCGTCCAGCGATCCAGCTCGGTGATGAACTTGCCGGCGATGTGGTCATTGCTGGTCTTGCCGCTGCCATCGATCCAGTCGTGCACACGTGCGGAAGAAGCGCTGACCCAGGCGCGGGTATGGCCGCCGAGCAGGCCGGTGTCGTAGCGCACGTAGTACTTGCGCGCCTCGTTGTCACCGGCACCGACCACGAAGCGCAGGCGGCTGTCCTGCAGCGGATCGCTGGTGAGGAAGTTCAGGGTGCCGCCGAGGGCTTCGTTCGAGCGCGAGGAGATATCGGCGGTGCCCTGGCTGACTTCCACTGTTTCCAGGTCCAGGGTATCGATGTAGCGGTTGGC
This sequence comes from Stenotrophomonas sp. 96582_Sma, assembly GCF_056480905.1. Lineage (NCBI taxonomy): Bacteria > Pseudomonadati > Pseudomonadota > Gammaproteobacteria > Lysobacterales > Lysobacteraceae > Stenotrophomonas > Stenotrophomonas sp. 96582_Sma. Next base: position 1,711,817 of record NZ_CM151122.1, read on the forward strand.
CAGCGAACCGCCACCGTAGCCCGAGCCGCCATTGGGCAGGCCGTCGATGGTGGTGCCGATCTGCTGGGTGTCACGGTTGGTGACGAAGCCGCGCATGCTGATCTGCGTGCCCCACACCGACGAACCGGTGGCATCGGCCTCGCTGACCACCACGCCGGGCACTTCGTTGAGCGCGTCGTTGACGCTGCTCATCACCGTCTGCCGGTTCAGTGTTTCCGCGCGCACCGAAGTCTTCGCGTAGCTGGTGGCCTGACCAATCACCTGTACCTGGTCGAGGGTACGCGCATCGCTGCTGCGCGCTTCGCCCGTATCGCCCTGCGGTGCTTCTGCGAGGGCGTCCAGGGCGGGGGCGATCAGCAGGGCCAGCAGCGAGACACGGGGAAAACGCGCAATCGTTCGCATCGAAACCGGACCTTCAGAGGGAGGAAACCCCGGAGTGTCGGCAGCGCCAATGACATCGGCATGACGTGGCAGCGCAGGAACGATGGCACTGTGGGGGCGGTCACGGCCTTCGGGTATGCTCGGCGCTTCAATGGACCTGAGGTGGTGGCGATGCAGAAGCGATCGAAGATCTGGCTGGGAGGTGCAGCCCTGGTGCTGCTGGCAGGGTGCAACCGGACGCCCTCGGATGGAGAGGTGGCACCGCCTGCGCCAGCCACGGCGGACGAGGCCGCAGCACCGGCCGCCGCCCCAGCGGGTTCAACGGCCGCCGCCGACGGCACCGCACTCACCGACCGCGATGGCAAGCCGGTGCCGCTGGTGCCTTTCGACACCAGCAGCGTGCCGCTGAGCGACACCGCGCTGGGCGGACTGCCGTTCTTCAGCCTGCCGCAGGGCTACGCGCCGCAGAACGCCCCGCACCCGCGCGCCTGGGCGCGCTTCCCGTTCCGGATGGGCGAGGGTGTGCATTGGGCGGAAGGTCCGAGCTGGTCGGCACGCATCGTGACCGACAGTGAGGCGGCCCCCGACAAGGCGTTCTCCGCGCTGGAAGTGCAGCGCAACTTCGACGGCGTGATCACCGCCGCCGGCGGCCGCAAGGTCTTTGAAGGCAAGCTGCTGCGCGACATCTACTACGGCCCGCAACTGGAAGGCGAGATCGGGGGTGGCTTCATCGATGTGGTGAACGGTGAACAGGACGCACCCACCACCGTCTACGTGCTGCGCCAGGTCAACCGCACCGTGTGGGTGCAGCTGGCAGTGGACAGCAACGGCGCCGGTCTGGTGGTCGTGGATGACGTGCCGTTCAAGGCCACCGCGCAGTGGTCGGACCGTTTCCCGCACCTGTCCCTGCCGGCCGGCTATCGCGAGCGCAACACGCCCGAGCAGCGTGATTTCGATGCCTTCCCGTTCTGGACCGGAGATCACTTCGAACCGGTCGAGGGCCGCACCTTCGCTGCCGATTTCGACAAGGGCGAGCGCGAATACTCGATGCATGAAGTCCGTCGCAACCTTGAGGCGATGATGGCCCAGGTCAACGGCACCAAGGTGTTCGAGGGGCGCATCCCGCACGAGGCGGCCGAGGGTGTGTCGAAGCAGGTGCAGTCGTCCTACGGCAACGCGGCCAGCTACAGCTGGGACAACTACGACACCGTTGTCTATCGCGTCGATCTGGCTGACGGCCGCCAGGTGTGGGTACATGCTCGCCTCGAATACCTCAGCGCTGGCTGGGTCGTGGTCGAGCGCAAGGGTTTCACCCAGACCGCGGCGCTGCTGCCGGCCGATGCGTTGAAGAAGAAGCTGGACAGCGACGGCCGCGTGGCGATCCAGGTCAACTTCGCCACCGACAAGGCGCAGATCCTGTCGACGTCCGAACCGCAACTGGCGCAAGTGCTGGACCTGCTGCGTGCCGACCCGTCGCTGAAACTGTCGATTGAAGGCCACACCGACAACAGCGGCGCGGCCGCGCACAACCGCAGCTTGTCCGAGGATCGTGCGCGGTCGGTGGTGGCGGCGTTGACCGCCAAGGGCATCGCCGCCGACCGCCTGCAGGCGGCCGGCTTCGGTGCCGACAGGCCGGTAGCCGACAATGGCAGCGAGCAAGGCAAAGCGCGCAATCGCCGGGTCGAGCTGGTCAAGCGCTGAACCACGCCCTCCTCAGTACCGCGCGTCCTTGGGTTTCGGGTCGCGCGGCCAGTCCTTGGCCTTGTTGGCGAAGTCCGGCCGCGGTTGGTTGATGAAGTAGCTGGCGATGTCCACCGCATCCTGGTCGGGCATCACCTGCTGCCCCAGTGGCGGCTCGCGGGTCACCGCCGGCGGCATGTTGTGCTTGACGAAACCGGCCGCCTTGTACAGGCGCGCCATGCCGGCGCCGATGTTGAAGCTGTGGTCGCCCCACAGCGGCGGGAAGGCGATATCACCGCTGGCGTCGCGCCTGCCTTCGCCGTTGTCGCCATGGCAGGCGGCACACTGCACGGCGTACAGCGCCTGGCCACGGATCGGGTCCGGGGTCAGCGTGCTGTCGATGGGGCCCTCGCTGGGGGCGGCCACCTTTGCACCGTCTGGCACGGGACTGCTCAGCCACGCCATGTAGTCGAGCATGGCGCGCATCTGCGGTGAGTCCTTCGGTAGCGGCTTGCCGTTCATCGAGCGCTGCAGGCAGCCATTGATGCGCTCGGTCAGCCCGATCACCTTGCCCGGGCGCGGCATGTAACGCGGATAGGCGCCGCCGCCCGTATTGAAGTAGTGGTTGCCGAACGGTCGCTTGCCCTCGGCCATGTGGCACGAATTGCAGTTCAGATCGTTGCCGACGTTGTCCGGCAGCAGGCGCGCGGTCTCGTTGAGGAGGCGGCGGCCAAGCATCACCGATTCGGCATTGCCGAGCCCGGCGATCTCCTCGGCGCTGGGTGCGTGGTAGTGGCCGACCACCTTGCCCTGCGCATCGAGGATATCGATCGTGCTGGCTACGGCAGCATCCAGGTCCGGGTACAGATGGCGATAGGCGAGGGTGCCGGCGCCGGCCAGCAGCACGAGGGTGACCACGCTGCCGACCAGCAGGCGGGAGCGTTTGCGCGAACGTTTCATCGTGCGGCCTCCTGCGGAACGTAGTGCACCGGCTTGTCACGCACCACCCGGCGCATGCGCGCCACGTCGACCTCGCTCACGGCGCTGGCCTGGTTGCCCCAGCTGCTGCGGATGAAGGTCAGGATCTGTGCCAGCTGTGCATTCGGCAGCTGCTCGAAACCGGGCATGGTGAAGGCCATGCGGTCGTGCGGGGTATGCGGCGTGCGGCCGCCGATCAGGGTTACCTGTACCAGCGAGCTGGGATCATCGGCGAACACGATCGAGTTGCCGGCCAGCGCCGGGTAGACCCGTGGCATGCCGCGGCCGTCGGCGCGATGGCAGGCCTGGCAATGCTCGGCATAGGCCAGCGAGCCGGCCACGCGATAGTCGCCACTGCGTAGTGCGGCGGTGGAGGTGTCGGTACCCGGTGACCACTGTGCACTGCGGCCCTCGCGCGCCGGCAGCTGTTTCAGGTAGCGGGCCATCGCCAGCAGGTCGGCGTCGGACAGGTACTGCGTGCTGTGCTCGACCACGTCGGCCATGCCGCCGAAGGCCGCGGAGCGATCGGTGCGTCCGGTGCGCAGGAAGTCGACGATCTCGCCCTCGTTCCAGCTGGCCAGACCGGTTGATTCATTGCGCAGGTTCTTCGCATACCAGCCTTCCAGCACCGAGCCGGACAGGAACTGGCGGCTGCCATCATCGGCCATCGCCTTTTCCTGGAACGCGAGGCCACGTGGCGTGTGGCAGGCGCCGCAGTGGGCCAGGCCTTCCACCAGTTCGGCGCCGCGCTGCTGGCTGGCATCCAGCGACGGATCCGGGTTGAACGTACGCGGGCGTGCGAACAGCAGCTGCCACCAGGCCAGTGGCCAGCGCATGTTGGCCGGCCACGGGATCGTGCTGTCGGCGTTGCCCTGCTTCACCGGCTGCACCGAGCCCATGAAGTAGGCGTACAGCGCCTTGATCTCGGCATCGCTGGCGATCACGTATGAGGCATACGGCATTGCCGGATACAACGGCTGCCCATCGTGACGGATGCCGCGACGTACCGCGCGCTCGAAGTCGGCGTAGTCGTAGGCGCCAATGCCGGTGTCCGGATCGGGCGTGATGTTGGTCGAGTAGATCGTGCCCATCGGCGTCTGCATACCGAGGCCACCGGCGAACGGCTTGCCGCCCGGCGCAGTGTGGCAGGCGGCGCAGTCGGCGGCGCGCGACAGGTACTGTCCCTGCGCGATCAGCGTCGGATCGTGGATGTCGACCTGCGCCGTCTGTCGCGGTGCGAACCAGTAGGGCGTGGTGCGGGCGATGCCGTAGGCGGCGGCAAACGTGGCGGCCAGGGCAATGGCGAGCTTGAGCGAGGTGCGCATGGCGGCACTGTGGGCAATCCCGCGCGCGCGTTCATTGATCCGGATCAATGACTGAACGGATACAGCTTGTACACCAAGCTGAATCGTTCCTGCGTTGTCATCAAGCCGTCATCCGCGCGCGATAGATGGCCGGTCTATCGAGGCGTTAACGTCCCAGCCTGTCTGATTCACCCCTATGACGTGATATGAAGCGCCTGCTGCTGCTGTTGCTGGCGTGCGCCGGCCTGTGGCTGGCTGCATGCTCCTCCTCCATCAATGCCTCGTCCACCTCGCTCGCCGACAGGCTGATCGCGCCAGGTGGCGTATCGACCCTGCTCGATCGCCCGCGTATTGCCGCGGCCATCGCCGAACTGCCCAACCGCCATGGCTTCGCGCCGGGCCGCGATGGCGTGCCGATCTTCTGGCGTGTGTTCGATCCCGGCGACTACGGCGCGCGTTATCACTACCTGCCGCAGCGCCACGAGAACGGCCTGCCGCTGGATACCGGCCTGAGCCTGGCGGTGCCGCAGCCGTTCCGTGCGCAGGCACCGCGCGGCACCGTAGTGCTGCTGCACGGCTGGATGATGAACGGCGATTCGATGCTGCCGTGGTCGCTGCAGCTGGCCGAATCCGGCTATCGCGTGATCACCCTGGACCTGCGCAACCATGGACAGTCCGGTGCAGGTCCGTCCGGATACGGCACCTATGAATCCGACGATGTGGTGGATGTAATCGGCGAGCTGCGTGCACGTGGTGAAGTAACCGGCCCGCTGTACCTGTTCGGCGTGTCCTATGGCGCCGCCACAGCGGTGTTCACCGCCGACAAGCTGGGCGACCAGGTGGAAGGCGTGGTGGCGATGGAATCGTTCGCCAATGCCGGTGTGGCGATCCGCACGATGATTCCGCACCTGATGGGACTGCAGCCGGAAGGCCTGAAGGCGCAGGCGGTGGCGTCGTACGCGCGCTGGCGCTACGGCGGTCAGGACATCAACCAGGTGATCGCCGCCGCCAGCCGCCGCATCGACGTCGATCTGGACCGCGTGGATGTAGCGCGCGCGCTGGCCGATACCCGCGCCTGCGTGCTGCTGCTGCACGGGCAGGGCGACCAGCACATTCCGGTCAGCCAGGGCCGCGAACTGGCCCAGGCCAACCCGCGCGCACACTACATCGAGATGCTCGGCGAGGACCACATCACCCTGCCGCTGCGGCTGGACCTGCTGGCCGGCGTGGTCGATGACTGGATGGCGCGCGACCAGCACCACCCGCAGAGCGCGTGCCCCGCACCGCAGCTGCCGGCCCAGGCCGAGTGGCTGACACGCAGCTGAGAAAAGGGGACGGAGGGGATTAAGTCGTTTCCCGCACAGCTGGGCCAGAAACGACTTAATCCCCTCCGTCCCTTTTTTTCTGTCAGGCCACCCGTCTTGCCAGCGAGCGCGCAGACGCCGCGACGCCCAGCAGCAGCGCGGCCACGCACAGGAAGGCGAAGCCGAGGCTGGTAGCGTGTGCGAGTGCGCCGATCGCTGCCGGACCGGCGAGGATGCCGGCGTAGCCCAGCGTGGTGACCGCAGTGATGGCGATGCTCTCCGGCATCACCCGCTGTTGGCCGGCCATCGAGAACAGCGCCGGCACGATGTTGGCGCAGCCCAGCCCGACCAGTATGTAACCGGCCAGCGCCACCGGAAACGATGGCACCAGCGTCGCCAGGGTGAAACCCGCAGCAGCGGTGATGCCGCCGAAGACCAGGGTGCGGGTCCGGCCGAGGCGCTCGACGATGCCGTCGCCGAACAGGCGCATCGCGGTCATCGCCAGGGTGAACAGCGCGAAGCCGGCGCCAGCCTGGTCGCGTGGCACCTGCCGCACTTCGGCGAGGAACACCGCGCTCCAGTCCAGCATCGAGCCCTCGGCGAGGAACACCACGAAGGCCAGCACGCCGATGAACAGCACCACGCCATGCGGCAGTGCCAGCAGGGGGCCTTCATGCAGGATCCGTTGCGGGCGCCAGTGCGGTGCCGACAGCACTGCCACCAGCAGCAGAGCGGCCACCGAAACCAACGCGGCCAGCCACAGCGGCGTACCCAGGATCAGCATGCCGGTCATGCAGCCGGCACCGACGAAGCCGCCGATGCTGTAGAAGGCATGGAATCCGGACATCATCGCGCGCCCGGCGTCGCGCTCGACCGCGACCGCCTGCATGTTCATCGCACAATCCAGTGCACCGACGCCGGCGCCGAACACGAACAGGGCCGCGCCCAGCGCTACCGGAGAGGGCGCCAGCACCAGCAAGGGCAGGGCGCACAGCATCGTCGCGCAGGTGATCACCATCACCCGGCGGCATCCCAGCCGCCCGGTCAGCGCACCTGCCAGTGGCATCGCCAGCAGTGAGCCGAGCCCGAGGCACAGCAGCACGGCGCCGAGGCTGGCGTCGGACAGCCCGGCCTTGGCCTTGGCGTAGGGCACCATCGGCGCCCAGGCGGCGGTGGCGAATCCGGGAATGAAGAAGGCGGCACGGGTGGCGTCCTGCTGGGCACGTGGGGATGAGGGCGTCATGCGCGGTGCGAAGCTCCAGGGGGTGTTCATGAAAACGTTTTCAGGCTGGTTCGGCAAGTGCCCTGCATGACATCGAGCGACGCATACGATTGCAGTGACCCGAATGCGTCACCGCTGATTAACGCCAAAGACGGACAGTGGCGACACGGTCGGCATTCCGCCGGCCGCTGCCGGAGATCCGTACATGAGCACGACACCGACCATCCTCCTCGTCCATGGTTTCTGGGGTGGGGCCGCACACTGGGCCAAAGTGATCCTGGAGCTGCATCGCAACGGCCATGACCGCGTGCAGGCGGTGGAACTGCCACTCACCTCGCTGGCCGACGATGCCGGCCGCACCCAGAACATGATCCGGCAGATCGACGGGCCGGTGCTGCTGGTCGGCCACTCCTACGGTGGTGCGGTGATCAGCCAGGCCGGCAACGAGGCCAACGTGAAGGGCCTGGTCTATATCGCAGCGTTCGCCCCGGATGCCGGCGAGAGCCCCGGTGGCATCACCCAGCAGCATCTGCCGGAAGCGGCACCGAACCTGGCGCCGGACAGTGATGGTTACCTGTGGCTGCGCGCCGACAAGTTCCATGAAAGCTTCTGCCAGGACCTGAGCGACGATGAGGGCCGGGTGATGGCGGTGACCCAGAAGGCGCCGCTGGCCAGCACTTTCGGTGATGCGGTGAGCGACCCGGCGTGGAAGCACAAGCCGAGCTGGTACCAGCTGTCCCGCCATGATCGGATGATCGCGCCGGAGAACCAGAGGGCAATGGCCACGCGCATGCAGCCCAAGCGACTGCTGGAGCTGGACGCCAGCCATGCCTCGCTGGCCTCGCAGCCGAAGGAAGTGACCGCGCTGATCCTGGAGGCCTGCGCCGCCATCGGCGGCTGAGCCTGCGGCAGCGCGCCGCACCACAGAACACCGCACGACAGCCGGGGCGAAGGGGAGTACACTCCTGCGCCTGCGGCCATCCGGCCGCGTCCCCGTCTTCCCTCCAGCCGCCGCCAGAGGATCCCACTCGATCGTGGAGGTCCCGTCGTGCTGTCTGTGCCTGATGCCCGTATTCCGTCCCCATTGCCGCGTCGCCGTGCGTTGCCGCAGGCGCTTGCCCGGGGCCTGCTGATCACCGCACTGGCCAGCAGCGGCATCGCAGCCGCGCAGTCCGCCGCCGAGCCGGACAAGGCCGCCGAGGCCCCGGCGTCGAAGACCCTGCAGACCGTGCAGGTCACCGCCAACCTGCTCGGCACCATCACCGAGGGCAGCGGCGCGTACACGCCCGGCACCATCGCCACCGCCACCCGCCTGGTGCTGACGCCACGGCAGACCCCGCAGACCATCAGCGTCATTACCCGCGCTCAGATGGACGACTTTGGCCTGAACGGCATCGATGACGTGATGCGGGTGACCCCGGGCATCAGCATCGTCACCTACGACAGCGAGCGCACCGAGTACTACGCGCGCGGCTTCGCCGTGCAGAACTTCCAGTACGACGGCATCCCGATGTCGCGTGACTCGGCCTATTCGGCGGGCAACACGCTCAGCGATACCGCGATCTATGACCGCATCGAAGTGCTCAAGGGCGCGACCGGCCTGCTCACCGGCATGGGCGATCCGGGCGCGACCATCAACCTGGTGCGCAAGAAGCCGGGCAAGGAGTTCGCCGGCAGTGCGACGCTGGGTGTGGGCCGCTGGGATGACTATCGTGCCGAGATCGATGTTGGCGGCCCGTTGACCGCCGATGGACGCGTGCGCGGTCGTGCGGTGGGCGCCTGGCAGGACAAGCATTCCAATCTCGACTTCTACCAGCGCACCAGCAAGGTGGGCTACGCAGTGCTGGAAGCCGATCTGGGCGAGCGCACGCTGCTGACCGTGGGTGGCGATACGATGGACAGCGACCCGAAGGGCTCGACCTGGGGTGGCATCCCTCTTCTGGACAGTGCCGGCAACTTCAATGACATGCCGCGTTCGTTCAACAACGGCACGCGCTGGAGTGGCTGGCGCCAGTATGTGCGCACCGGCTTCGCCACGCTCGAGCACACCTTCGCCAACGACTGGGTGGCCAAGCTGCAGCTCAACCACCAGGTCAACGGCTATGACGCGGCACTGGCCGGTGCCGCCGCCGGCAATCCCGATCCGTTGACCGGCGAGGGCGTCAGCCTGTGGCTCGGCAAGTACGTTGGCAAGACCGTCAGCAATGCGGCCGACTTCTACCTGAGCGGTCATTTCGGCCTGTTCGGCCGCGAGCATGAGCTGGTCGTCGGTGGCAGCGCCTCGCGCAAGCGCTGGACCAACACCGGCTACGGCCCGCAGGCGGAGTTCCCGGATACCGTGCCGGACTACAGAACCTGGAATGGCGACATTCCCGAGCCGGAGTGGCAGCGCAGCTACAGCAACAACGAAGTGACGCGTGAGAACGGCCTGTACGTGGTCGGCCGCTTCGACGTGGCCGATCCACTGAAGGTGATCGTCGGCAGCCGCCTGGCCAGCTACCGCTCGCCGCAGACGCGCGAAACCGGCGTGTTCGTACCGTATGCCGGCGTGGTCTACGACCTTGGCGAGCACTATTCGGTGTATGCCAGCTACAGCACCATCTTCAAACCGCATAGCGAACGCGACGAGCAGGGCAAGGCACTGGATCCGCTGGAAGGCCGCAGCTACGAGATGGGCCTGAAGGCCGAGTTCCTCGATGGGCGCTTCAACGCCAGTGCGGCGCTGTTCCAGCTCGACCAGGACAACTTCGCCCAGCCCACCGGCGGCAAGACGCCGGACGGGCAGGATGCGTATCGCGCCCTGATGGGCGTGCGTACCAAGGGCTACGAGCTGGAAATGTCGGGCCAGCTGGCCGAGGGCTGGCAGGTGCAGGGTGGGTTCTCGCACAAGATCGCCCGCCAGGCCGGTGCCAAGGTGACCACACTGGAGCCGGAAAACCAGTTCAGCCTGCACACCAGCTACCGCCTGCGCGGCGACTGGAAGGGGCTGACGCTGGGCGGTGGCGCGCGCTGGCAGGATTCCACTTTCGGCGAGATCACCAACCCGGCCACGCAGGCCAAGGTGGTGCATCGCACCCAACCCTACTGGCTGCTCGATGCAATGGCGCGCTATGAATTCAACGATCGCCTGTCGGCCACGCTCAACGTCAACAACCTGCTGGACAAGCGGTACTACACGATCTTCAGCTGGTACAGCACCTACACCTGGGGTGAGCCGCGCAATGTGCGGTTGAGCTTGAATTACAGGTTCTGACGCGGCTCTACACATGCGCCCGCGATGCTTTTCGGCATCGCGGGCGTTGTCGTTACAGCGGCAGGTCGAACACCAGCACTTCGGCGTCGTTGCCGTTCTCCAGGGTCAGCTGCGCTTCGTCGCTGACCTGCAGTGCATCACCGGCTTCCAGGGTGATGCCATTGACCTGCAGCTGGCCTCGGGCCACCTGCACATAGGCGCCACGGCCGTTGCCGAGGGCGTGGTGCAGCTTCTGGCCGCCATCGAGGATGGTGGCGAAGATGCGGGCATCCTGGTGGATGCGCAGCGAACCATCGGCACCGTCCGGCGAAGCGATCAGGCGCAGCTGGCCGCGCTTGGTTTCCGGTGCGAAGTGGGTCTCTTCGTACGACGGAGTAATGTTCTCCGCGTCCGGGAAGATCCAGATCTGCAGGAAGTGCACGGTCTCGTCGGCCGAGTGGTTGAATTCACTATGGCTGACACCGCTGCCGGCGCTCATGCGCTGCACGTCGCCATAACGCAGCACCGAGCCGGTGCCCATCGAGTCCTTGTGCTCCAGCGCGCCGCCCAGCACATAGGAAACGATCTCCATGTTGCTGTGGCTGTGGGTGCCGAAGCCCTGGCCGCCCATCACCTTGTCTTCGTTGATCACCCGCAGCGGTCCGAAGCTGACGTAGCGGGGGTCGTAGTAGTTGGCGAAGGAGAAGGTATGGCGCGAGGACAGCCAGCCATGCTCGGCCAGGCCACGGGTAGCGCTCTTGCGGATCTGCAGCACGATGGAATCTCCTTGTTCGATGGTTTCGATGGGGCGGGGTGGGCCGGTAGCCGCTGTGTTTCCCCGTTGGAGAGAAGTATCCGCTTGCGCCCGGGGTTTGAAAAACGGATAGTTTTGACAGTCATCATCGAAAAATTCGAATGCTCAAGCTCAGCCTCGATGCCCTGCAGATCCTGGACGCCATCGACCGCCGCGGCTCGTTCGCCGGCGCCGGCAAGGCTCTGCACAAAGTGCCTTCGACCATCTCCTACACCGTGGCCAAGCTGGAGGAGGACCTGGGCGTACAACTGTTCGACCGGGTCGGCCCGCGCGCCGAGCCGACCGAGGCTGGCCGCGCGCTGCTGGACGAAGGACGGCACCTGCTGCGCGCGGCCCGGGAGCTGGAACTGCGGGTGCGCCGGGTGGCGTCGGGCTGGGAGGCCGAACTGACCCTGGCGGTGGACTCGGTGTTCCCGACCTGGCTGCTCGGCCCGGACATCGCCGCGTTTCGTGAGGCCGAGGCACCGACCCGGCTGCGGTTGATCGGCGAAGCCCTGTCCGGTACCTGGGAGGCCTTGCTGGACCGCCGTGCCGACCTGCTGGTTGGTGCGCCGGGCGAGGGTCCCAGCGGCGGCGGTTACGTGGTCGAGCCGCTGGGTACGGTGGAGTTCGTGTTCGCGGTCGCGCCCGGTCATCCGTTGGCCGCAGTGCCGGGTGTGCTGGGTCGCGAGCAGCTGGTCGAGCACTGCGCGATCGCGGTCTCTGATTCCGCGCGCAGGCTGCTGCCGCGCACGGTCGGCTTGTTGATGGGGCAGGAGATGCTGACGGTGCCGGACATGGCCAGCAAGCTGAAGCTGCAGTGCGAAGGCGTGGGCTTCGGTTTCCTGCCCGAGCCGTGCGCGCGCGCGGCGGTGGCGCGTGGCCAGCTGGTGATCCGCGAGGTGGAGGAGCACAAGCCGGAGGAAACCTTCTGGCTGGCCTGGCGCACCGGTGAGGATGGCGCCGCTCTGCGCTGGTGGCGCGAGCGCCTGCGCAGGCCGGAGCTGCTGTCACAGTGGTGGCAGTCAATGGCCAGGGGGTAGGGATTTGGCAGGGCTGCGCCCTGCACCCGCCGAGGCCAAAGCAACAGCAACAGCGTGCATTCCGTGAGATGGCGGGGTGGGTCCGGTTGCGGGGGCCGCTGCAAGTACGTCCATGTAAGCTCGGTCGCCGCATCCATGCGGCTCACGCCCCCGCAACCGGACCCACCCCGCCTTCGATAGTTTTCCGCGATCTGTCGGAACGGCGTACTGCTCTGGTAGGTGTCGACCTTGGTCGACACGGTAGATCCACGCCATGCGTGGATGCTCTTCGATCAATTATCGAAATACTCGAACTCGATGGAGTCATCCACGCATGGCGTGGATCTACCAGATCGCGGAAATCTGTCAGAGGTGGGGCGGCATGGGCAGGCAGGACCGTTGGCGGCATGGATGCCGCCATCGAGCCCCCATGGATGGGTTTACGGCGTGTCCTGCCTGTCCATGTCGCCCCGCCAACCCACGGAATGCCAGCTTTTGCTGTTGCCGTTGCCTTGGCTTGAAGCATCTGCAGGTGCAGGGCGCAGCCCTGCCGAAAAACACACATAAAAAAACAGCAGGCCGAGGCCTGCTGTTTCGGTGTAATGGTGCGCCCGGAGAGATTCGAACTCCCGACCGCCTGGTTCGTAGCCAGGTACTCTATCCAACTGAGCTACGGGCGCCAATTACATAAACTTGTTGTGCTGACTGTGTATGGTGCGCCCGGAGAGATTCGAACTCCCGACCGCCTGGTTCGTAGCCAGGTACTCTATCCAACTGAGCTACGGGCGCGCGGTACACAATCAACTTACTGCTTAATTTTACTGCATTTCCAGCGGCGGATGCTGGAAACCTGTCGAGTGGTGCGCCCGGAGAGATTCGAACTCCCGACCGCCTGGTTCGTAGCCAGGTACTCTATCCAACTGAGCTACGGGCGCCCTGCGACAGGAGCGGAATTATGCGGATGTCGGCGCGTACCGTCAACAGTTTTGTGAAAATTTTCATCCAACTGAATGAAAAAGCTGTCAGCTACGGCCTCCGGCGCCTTCAGCCACGCGAAATGATCGGCGCGCGTGCCCAGTTCCTGCGCGGACAGCACGCGCAGCTGCGCGTCCACATTCGGCAGCTTCGCCAGCAGCGTCTGCATCGATCCGGTCGGTGCCAACCAGTCGTGCTCCATCAACACGGCCTGCGCGCTGCCATGCACGCGCGCCATCTGCGCATCGAGGTCTTCGTTCATGCCGGCCGCGGCGTAGTGGTTGTTCAGGCCAACGCGCGCCCAGTCGGCGATCAGCCCGCGCGCTTCGGTGCCACCAAAGCCGAGGCGCCGACCATGCAGCACGCCCTGGCGTTGCGCGATCCACGGCAGGAAACGATAGACCAGCGGCAGCAGCCAGCCGCGCGGTGGTGGGAAGCCACGCCAGAACGGTGAGCCGCTGGCCGCCAGCCACAGCCGGTTGAAGTGCTGCGGGTTGCGGCCGGCATGCACGCAGGCCAGCTGCCCGCCCAGACTGTGTCCACCGATGATCCAGGGCAGGGCGTCGGCGGCGTCATCGGCTGCGGCCAGGACGGCCTGGCTGGCCGGCAGATCCTGTTCGAGTACCTCGCGATAGCCCCAGTCCTGCGTGCGCGACGGGCGCAGTGAGCTGCTGCCGTTGCCGCGCCACTCATGCAGGTAGACCGCCACGCCCTTCGCCGCCAGCGCCGATGCCAGTGGCAGGTAGTGACGCGCGGCCACGCCCAGCGCTGGCAGCCACAGCAGGCGCGCGATGGGCTGTGCAGGCACGCAGGCGATCACTTCGTAGCGATGGCCGTCGTCGCACTGCACGGCGAGGACGCTCGACGTCAGGCTCATGCGCGCGGTGCCGCGCCGAAGTGATCGAGCACCAGCACCTCGCTGCGGCCAGGCGCGTAGCCCTGCTGCAGGCCGCGCGCAACGTAGTCGATGCCGGCTTCGCAGGCATTGGCCAGGCTCAGGCCGTTGCACAGCTGCGCGGCGATGGCCGAGGCGAGCGTGCAGCCTGTGCCATGTGCGTCCAGCGGCAGGCGGGCGTGGATGAATTCTTCGCTGCTGACGCCGTCGAAGTAGCGATCGATCACGCGGTTGCCTTCCTGCAGGTGGCCACCCTTGAGCAGGACTGCGCCGGCTCCGAGATCGAGCAGGGCAGAGGCAGCCTGTTCGGCGTCATCGCCGTTGGCGATCTTCCGGCCGATCAGGAGTTCTGCTTCCGGGGTATTGGGCGTAACCAGCGTCGCCAACGGCAGCAGGCGTTCGCGCATGGCCTTGAGCGCACTTTCCTCCAGCAGGCGCGCGCCGCTGGTGGCGACCATCACCGGGTCCAGCACCACGTGCGGCGGGCGATGCTTTTCCAGTGCGTCGGCGACGGCATAGATCACCTCGGCGTTGGCCAGCATGCCGAGTTTCACGGCATGGATATCGAAGTCATCGAAGCAGGCTTCGATCTGCGCCTGCAGGAATGCGATCGGTGGCACATGCACGGCGGTGACGCCACGGGTGTTCTGTGCAGTCAGCGCGGCGAACACGGCCAGGCCATGCACGCGGTGCGCGGCGAAGGCCTTGAGATCGGCAGGGACACCGGCGCCACCGCCGGAGTCGGAGCCGGCGATGGTGAGGGCGGAAACGGGAGTGGTCGGGCTCATCAGTTGATTGTGCCGTGGTCCCGCAGGGGAAGGTAGATCCACGCCATGCGTGGATGTCCTTGATTCAATGCCGCCAACGCGCCCACTGCTGGTACACCACATAACCCAGCCCGGTCAGGCCGGTCAGCAGGGCGGGGGCGAGCAGGGCGTCGTATTGCCAGCGCATGAACAACCAGGCGCCGAGGATGCCGCCGGCGAGGAAGCCGCTGATGATCAGGCCGCTGAGGGTCAGCCGCCGTACCTGCAGCGGCAGTCCGCGCAGCAGGTGGCCCAGGCCGATGCCGAGGTCGGTGAACATGCCGCTGAGGTGGGTGGTGCGCACCACCGCGCCACTGAAGGTGGTCGCCATCGCATTCTGCAGGCCGCAGGCCATGGCGGCGGCCAGTGCACCCCAGATCTGATGCTGTTCGAACAGCGGAATGGCCACCAGCAGCAGTGCCGATTCCAGCGCCAGCGCGACACCGTAGCGGCGGCCCAGCTGCAATGCGCTGTCCTGGATCAGCAGGCCGCTGAGCATCGCGCCCAGCGAAAACGCGATCAGCAATCCCCACAGGTGGCCGACCGCGCGCCAGTCACCCTGGGCCAGCGCCATGCCCAGCTGGCTGGTGCTGCCGGTCATGTGGCTGACCGCCTGGTGCTCGAAACCGAGGAAGCCGACCACGTTGACCATGCCGGCAACGCACGAGAGCGCGACCGCGCCGATCCAGACCCAGGTGGGCAGGCGTATTCCCATCGGCGGGGCCCCTCAGGGCCCGCCGAAGCCGCCGTTGAACTGCAGCTCGCTGAAGGTGTTGCTGGCCGGGTCGAATACCGCGCCCCAGAACTGCGTGCCGCCGTCACAGACGCGGATCGCTTCCCGTGCCGGGTTGATGCCGCTGTCGTCGGGCAGATGGAAGGCGTTGATGTAGATCAGACGCTTGCCGGCGCTTTCGATGCCGACGTACTGGCGGTCGAAGTCCAGCACCTTCGGTACCTGTGATTCCAGCGACGACAGCTGCGCTTCCAGCTGGTCGATCTGCTGCCGGCTGGGCGCCCAGTAACCACTGACCCGCCCGGCCTCGCGGCCGGGACTGGGGCGCGAGCAGGTATCGAGTACCTGCGCGGCGATGATCGGGCGGGTGACCACCCAGGATTGGCCGGTACGCTCGGCGGTCGGCACGCTGGCGGGGCCGCGCGTGGTGGTGCAGGCACCCAGGACGGCTGCGAGGGCGATCGCAGCCGTGGGCAGCGGCGGGGGGGGGCAGCGGTTCACAACCCCTCCGGAGGGTAGGGGGGGGGGGGGGGGGGGGCGGCGGGGGGGGGGGGGGGGGGGGGGGGGGGGGGGGTTTTTGGGGGGCGGGGGGGGGGGGGGGGGGGGGGGGGGGGGGGGGGGGGGGGGGGGGGGGGGGGGGGGGGGGGGGGGGGGGGGGGGGGGGGGGGGGGGGGGGGGGGGGGGGGGGGGTTTTTGGGGGGGGGGGGGGGGGGGGGGGGGGGGGGGGGGGGGGGGGGGGGGGGGGGGGGGGGGGGGGGGGGGGGGGGGGGGGGGGGGGGGGGGGGGGGGGGGGGGGGGGGGGCGGGGGGGGCGCGGGGGGGGGGGGGGGGGGGGGGGGGGGGGGGGGTGCACCCATCCACGGCGTCATCTTCTCTTCCTCGGTGCCGGGCAGGAAGCCGATGTCCTCGCCGACGCTGACCGTGGCGCGGGTCATGATGATCTCGCGGTAGCGCTGCTGGTCCATCGTCTGCGCCAGGCCGGCGGCCAGCGCCAGCAGGGTCTTGCCGGTGCCGGCGGTACCCAGCAGCGTGACGAAGTCGATCTCCGGATCCATCAGTGCGTTGAGCGCGAAGTTCTGTTCTCGGTTGCGTGCGCTGATGCCCCACACGGCGTGGCTGCCGTGGCGGAAATCATCGACCAGTGACAGCACCACCTTGCCGTCGCCGACCACGCGGCTGACGCGCAGCTCGACTTCATCTTCGCCAGGCAGGTAGACGTACTGGTTCGGGTACCACTCCTCGCCATCCTGCGCCAGGATTTCGTAATGCGTGCGGCCCTTGTCGCTCCAGCTGCGCAGGTCATCGCCGTGGCGCTTCCAGAAGTCTTCCGGCAGCTCGGTGGCGCCGGTGTAGAGCAGGCTGAAATCGTCCAGCGCACGGTCGTTCTCGTAGTCCTCGGACACGATGCCGGCGATTGCGGCCTTGATCCGCAGGTTGATGTCCTTGGAAACGAACACCACCGGCAGGTCCGGGGTTTCTTCCTTCAGCGCCAGGATCGCGCCGAGGATGGCGTTGTCCGGGATGACCTTGCCGAAGCTCTTGCCGGCGTCGAAATGGCTGGTCTGGAAGCGCAGCTTGCCGGCGCTCTGCTTGCCGCGCAGCTGCAGGCCATTGGGTCGCTGCAGCGGAATGCCGTCGGCCAGGTTGTCCAGGCCGGATTCCTGCACCAGCTCGTTGAGGAAGCGGCTCACCTGGCGGGCGTTGCGGCTCGCTTCGGAGGTGCCCTTCTTGCCGTTGTCCAGCTCCTCGATCACCTGCATGGGCAGGTAGACGTCGTGCTCCTCGAATTTGAACAGCGCGGTGGGATCGTGCATCAGCACGTTGGTATCCAGCACGTAGATGCGCTTGCCTCGGGTCATCGTCGATTCCTGGTTACGGACAGGGAAAAACCACCACGGCCTGCTGCGGGGCAGGGTGATGGCAGACACAGTAGGCAGTGGGACTCACTTGGACTGGGAGGCCTTCAGTTCGGCGAGAACGGCATCGGCATGGCCGGCAACCTTGACCTTGCGCCAGGACTGCACGATGCGGCTGTCGGGGGAAATCAGGAAGGTGCTGCGTTCGATGCCACGTACCTGCTTGCCGTACATGTTCTTCATCTTGATCACGTCGAAGGCGCCGCACAGCGCTTCGTCGCCATCGCTGACCAAGGGGAAGTTGAAGCCCTGCTTGGCACAGAAGTTGTCGTGCGACTTCACCGAGTCGCGCGAGACACCGAGTACCACCGCGCCTGCCTTCTTGAATTTGGGCAGCAGTGCGTTGAAGTCGATGCCTTCGGTGGTGCAGCCGGGGGTGCTGTCCTTGGGATAGAAGTACAGCACCAGCCAGTGGCCGGCGTAGTCGCCGAGAGTGGCCTGTTCGCCACCGGACAGCGCCAGCGGCAGGGAGAGGGTGGTGCTGTCCAGGGTATCGCCGTTGTTCATGAGGTCCTTCTGTCGAGCCTGGGTTCTTTCTACGACAATTGCATGAAACGCCACGCGCCCGTGAGAGGCGCGCGAAGAATCAGAATTTCATCGGGTCCATGATCGCGTCCAGGTTCAGGTGGTCGCAGAATTCAAGGAAATCGTCGCGCAGCGCGGCGATGTGCATGTTGGCCGGCACGCCGATGGTGACCTGCGCGCTGAACATCTCCGCACCGGTCTGCATGGCGCGGTAGCGCGTGCTCTGCAGGTTCTCGATGGTGATGCCCTGGCGGTCGAAGAAATCGGCCAGCTGGAACAGGATGCCGGGCTTGTCGGCGGCGATCACTTCGACGATGTACGGCAGCAGGTTGGACTGCGCCTGCTTGGCGGCAGTGCGGTACCAGACCAGCTTCAGGCCCTCTTCGCGCTCCAGCCGGGTCAGCATCGCTTCCAGCTTGGCCACCGAGTCCCAGGAGCCGGTGGCCAGGGCGGTGACCGAGACATCGCGGCCGACCGTGGCCAGGCGTGCGTCCACCAGATTGCAGCCGCTGTCGGCAATGCGGCGGGTGACGGACAGCAGGGGGGACTCCGGATGCGTCGTGTAGGCGTTGATCAGGAGGTGGTTTTCGCTCGGCGCGGGGCGCGGGGTGGTGTCGGTCAAGGCGATTCCGGGTAATGCATGCGTTAGTCTGAATGCCCGCCAGAGGCGGGGATCCACCGGTGTCCAGCATACTTGCCCGTGCTTTCGCGCCGCAAGTAACATTCAGGTCGCCCCCGGCCTTTCGTGGCGGGCGTTTTCCCTTTCCAGCCAAGAGCAGCACGTCCTTGTCCCTTTCCGGCCTCATCACCGCGCTGGCGACCCCGTTCCGGGCCGACGGCGCCCTCGATCCCGACGGTTGGCAGCGCCTGCTGCACCTGCAACTGGAAGGTGGCGTCCATGGCGTTGTCGTAGCCGGCTCGACCGGTGAAGCAGCGACCCTCACCGATGCCGAGTACGACCTGCTGCTGGCCAGCGCGGTCGAGCGCATCGGCGGCCGCATCCCGGTCATGGCCGGTACCGGCCTGTCGGGCACCGCCAAGACCATCGAACAGACCCGCCGTGCCGCCGCGCTTGGCGCCAGCCACGCGCTGGTGGTCACCCCGCCGTACGTGCGGCCGACCCAGGCTGGCCTGATCGCCCACTACCGCGCGGTTGCCGACCAGGGCGGGCTACCGGTCGTGCTGTACAACGTGCCCGGCCGTACCGGGTGCGACATGCAGCCGGAGACCGTGGCCGAACTGGCCAGCCATCCCAACATCGTCGGCATCAAGGAGGCGGTGGGTGACACCGGCCGGGTGCAGGCGCTGCTCGCCCTGCGCAGCCCGCAGTTTGCCGTGTTCAGTGGCGACGACGGTACGGCCGCGCGCTCGATCCAGGCCGGTATCGATGGCCTGATCTCGGTCGGCTCCAACGTGCTGCCCGGCGCCTACCGCCGGATGTGCGAGCTGGCTGCCGCCCACGACCACGAAGCCACCGGGTCCTGGGATGCGCGCCTGCAGCCGTTCCATGATTTCTGCGGCGTTGAGCCGAACCCGATTCCGGTCAAGGCGTTGCTGCGCCGTATCGGCATCGGTCACGACCTGCGCCTGCCGCTGCTGCCGCTGTCGGTGGCGCACCATCCGGCGGCCGATCACCTTGCCGGCGACATCGCCGCCCTCGAAGCCCTTTCCAGCCACTGACCTTCCGTCTTGGTCTGACCCAGGAGATTCACATGCGTCAATCCGTATCCACCGTCCGCGTGCTGTCCTACGCCCTGCTTGCGGTGGCCGTTGCCGCCGGCACCACCGGCTGCTTCAAGCGTGGCGTCAAGGGCGACTACGCCCTGGTCCCGGAAATGCGTCCGCTGGAAGTGCCGCCGGACCTGAACCTGCCCAACGCCACCAGTGACAACAAGGTGCCGACCCTTGCCTCGGCGACCAAGCCGGCGGCCCCGGTGGCTGCGGCCCCGGCCGTGGGCAACACCGGTTTCACCATCGCCGGCGGCAAGGACGAGGCTTTCGCCAAGGTCGGCACCGCGCTGGAAGGCGTGGAAGGCGTGACCATCGCCAGCCGCGCGCAGCTGCTGGGCTCGTATGACGTGGCCTACGAAGGCAGCAACTTCCTGGTCCGCGTGGTCGCCGTCGATGCCGGCGCCTACATCTCCGCGGTCGACCCGCGTGGCCTGCCGGCCACTGCAGAAGCGCCGGTGAAGCTGATCGCCGCGCTCAAGGCAAAGCTGGCCCAGTAAGGGCCGGTCGGGTGGGTGCGGGCCCAGGTCCGCACGTGCCCGGGTAGAGGCCGACCTTGGTCGGCGCTTCGGTGCCAACCAAGGTTGGCACCTACCGGATCCTGCGGTTGGCAGCTACCGGATCTTGCGGTTGGCACCTATCGGATCGCGCGGATGCTATCTGCCGAGCAACGAAAAAGGGCGCCATAGGCGCCCTTTTCGTTGCCGCAAGAGGCGCTTCTCAGCGCTCCAGCAGCTTCAGCTTGTCCGGCTTGCCGTCCCATTCGCCGGCGTCGGCGGGCGGGTCCTTGCGCACGGTCAGTACCGGCCACTCCTTCGCCAGCTCGGCGTTGAGGGCGACGAAGCTCTCCTGGCCGGCAGGAACATCGTCCTCCGGGAAGATCGCGTTGACCGGGCATTCCGGTTCGCAGAGGGTGCAGTCGATGCACTCATCCGGGTCGATCACCAGGAAGTTCGGGCCTTCGTGGAAGCAATCCACGGGGCATACTTCCACGCAATCGGTGTGTTTGCACTTGATGCAGTTTTCGGTGACGACAAAGGGCATGGGCTGGGGGTGGATCGATTCCTGAACCCGCCAATTCTAGAACAGGTTGGCCCCCGGTGTCGGCGCGGGGCGGAAATCGGGCGTCTGGCAGGCGCGGCCGTGGTGGTCGTTGGCGGCAGGGTGAGGCCTGTGCGACGCTGCGGGTCAGCCGGCTGCGTTGGATGGCCGGACCCCTTCCCAGCAGGATCGTTCATGTCCCCAGCTCAGCCCTACATCGCCTCCCATGGTGGTGAGAACACTGCATTCATCGTCCTGATCAGCTGCGTGGCCACGCTGGGTGGATTCCTGTTCGGCTTCGACAGTGGTGTCATCAATGGCACGGTCGACGGCCTGCGCCAGGCCTTCAACTCCAGCGAGGCGGCGCTCGGTTTCGAAGTGGCCTCGATGCTGCTGGGCTGCGCGATCGGTGCCTTCCTGGCCGGCTGGCTGGGGGATCGCCTGGGCCGTCGTGGCGTGCTGATCGCCTCGGCACTGATGTTCCTGGTCTCGGCGCTGGGCGCCGGTGCCGCTCACGCTTCCTGGCTGTTCATCGCCGCACGCGTGCTCGGCGGCTTCGCGGTGGGCGCGGCCAGCGTGATGTCGCCGGCCTACATTGCCGAGGTGGCCTCGGCGCGCTATCGCGGGCGTTTGGCCACGGTGCAGCAGATGGCGATCATCTGCGGCCTGTTCGCCGCCTTCCTCAGCAATTACCTGCTGGCCCGAGCTGCTGGGGCGTCAACCGAGCCGCTATGGCTGGGCCATGAGGCCTGGCGCTGGATGTTCTGGATGCAGGCGCTGCCGTCCGGGCTGTTCCTGCTGTTGTTGCTGGTGATTCCGGAAAGCCCGCGCTTCCTGGTCCTGAAGGGGCGTCAGCAGCAGGCGAGGGCGGTACTGTCGCGGCTGTACGGCGAGGCGGCAGCGGCGACCAAGCAGGCCGAGATCGAAGCCAGCTTGGCCCAGGATCAGCACAAGCCGCGCTTCAGCGACCTGCGCGACACGGTCACCGGCAAGCTGCGCCCGATCCTCTGGGTAGGCATTGGCCTGGCCATGTTCCAGCAGCTGGTCGGCATCAACGTGGTGTTCTATTACGGCGCGGTGCTGTGGCAGGCGGTGGGCTTCTCGGAAAGCGACGCGCTGCTGATCAACGTGCTGTCCGGCGCGCTGAGCATCGGCGCCTGCCTGCTGACGGTGCTGTTGATCGACCGCATCGGGCGCAAGCCGCTGCTGTGGATCGGCTCGGTTGGGATGTCGGTGGCGCTGGTGCTGATGGTGGTCGCCTTCGCCAGTGGCAGCCTGGCCGATGGTCGCCTGCAGCTGTCCGACGGCATGGGCCGGCTGGCGCTGGTTGCGGCCAACGTCTACGTGGTGTTCTTCAACATGTCCTGGGGCCCGGTGATGTGGGTGATGCTGGGCGAAATGTTCCCGAACCAGATCCGCGGCCCGGCGTTGGCCGTTGCCGGTGCGGCGCAGTGGACGTCGAATTTCGCGATCACCGTGACCTTCCCGATGCTGCTGGCCGGCATCGGCCTGGCCGGGGCCTACGGCATCTACGCTGTCGTTGCGATCCTCTCGATCTTCTTCGTGGTCCGTTACGTGCGCGAGACCAAGGGCAAGGAGCTGGAGCAGATGGAAGGCTGACGGCCGGCCTGTGTTTCAGCGCCTCCTTTCTCCGTGGGGAGGCTGCAGGCCAGCCGATCCAGGACACGCCGTAAACCCATCCATGGGGGCTCGATGGCGCCATCCATGGCGCCAACGGTCCTGGATCGGCTGGCCTGCAGCCTCTCGACACATTGCGGGTGGCGGACGCAGGTCTGCGCGTCGGGATTGAATTGGCTGCGGAGGAGCGAGGCTGTTCGTGCCGCCGTCGCGGGAAATCGTCTGGAGGGGGTGGCCCGCCCCCTCCCGCGCAGGAACAGGAAGGCGCTACTGCGACCAGGCCGACCGATGCCAATGCAATCCCCGGAAAACAGAAAAGCCCGCACAAAGGCGGGCTTTTTCGGTTCCTGCTGCGGCGACTGGCGCTCCCTAGGGGACTCGAACCCCTGTTTTAGCCTTGAGAGGGCCACGTCCTAACCACTAGACGAAGGGAGCGTAACTGTGTCGCTGCCGAGGCAGGAGCGCTAGTATATGCACCTCGATGCCATTGGGCAATCCCGAAACTTCAACCGGAAGCGCCAACATCATTTCCTCTGCTACATCACCGTTCAGCCTGCGCGTCATCCCGCGCGACCAGCACACGATCTCCCGCAAGGACATCAGCCCGAACGCCCTGCGCGTGCTTTATCGCCTGCGCGATGCCGGCTTCGGCGCCTACCTTGTCGGCGGCGCGGTGCGCGATCTGCTGGTCAATGGCCAACCCAAGGATTTCGACGTGGCCACCGACGCCACGCCCGAACAGGTCAAGCAGCTGTTCCGCAACTGCCGCCTGATCGGTCGCCGGTTCCGCCTCGCCCATGTGGTGTTCGGCCGCGAAATCATCGAAGTCGCCACCTTCCGTGCCAACAGCGATGACGGCAGCGGCGACCGCGAGATGGAAAACGGCATGCTCGTGCGCGACAACGTGTACGGCACCATCGAAGACGACGCCATCCGCCGCGACTTCACCTGCAACGCCCTGTACTACGCCATCGAGGACTTCTCGGTGCGTGATTACACCGGCGGCTTCGAGGACGTCCAGGCGCGCCTGATGAAGCTGATCGGCGACCCCGAGCAGCGTTATCGCGAAGATCCGGTGCGCATGCTGCGTGCGGTGCGCCTGGCGGCCAAACTCGGCTTCCAGATCGAAGAGGGCACCGCCGCGCCGATCCCGCACCTGGCCGGCCTGCTCAACGAAGCCGCACCGGCGCGCCTGTTCGAAGAAGTGCTCAAGCTGTTCCTGTCCGGGCACGGCGTGGCCAGCTTCGAAGGCCTTGAGCGCTACGGCCTGCTGGACGTGCTGTTCCCGGAGAGCGCCAAGGCACTGAAGTCCAACCGCACCGGCGCGCTGCGCCGCATGCTGGTGGAGGGCCTGGCCAACACCGATGCCCGCGTGGCCAACGATGAACCAGTCTCGCCCGCGTTCCTGTTTGCGCTGCTGCTGTGGCCGGCGTTCTGCCGCGCCCAGGCAACCCTGCTCAAGCAGGGCGTGGCACCGGAAGAGGCGCAGCGCCGTGCCGCCGATCGCGTCACGGTGCAGCAGCTGAGCACCATCGCGCTGCCGCGCCGCTTCTCGCTGCCGATGCAGGAAATCTGGCTGCTGCAGTCGCGCTTCAGCTCGCGCCAGCGCAAGCGCGTGTTCCGTACCCTGACCCATCCGCGCTTCCGCGCTGCGTTCGACTTCCTCAGCCTGCGCCAGGTGGCCTCGGCCGAGCACGCCGCCGATGTCGAGTTCTGGCGTGAGGCGCAGGCGCAGTCCGGTCGTGAGCTGGAGTCGTCGCTGGACGTGATGCACAGCGAAGAGGGGGATGACGAGAGCGGGGCACCGCGCAAGCGCCGCCGTCGCCGCCGTCGTCCGGGTGCCCCGGCCGGTGCGGCTGGCGAGTAAACGATGACCCTTGCCTGGATCGGCCTCGGCGCCAACCTTGGCGACGCGGCCGTCACCGTCGGCGCGGCGATTGCCGCGCTCGACGGACTGCCCGATACCCGCCTGCGCCAAGCCTCAAGGCTGTACGCCACGCCGGCCTGGGGCAATGAAGACCAGCCGCCGTTCGTCAACGCGGTGGCTGCGGTCGAGACCACGCTGCCCGCCGATACGCTGCTGCAGGCGATGCTGGCGCTGGAGCAGCGTTTTGGTCGCGTACGCGATCCGGCGGTGCACTGGGGCCCGCGCGCGCTGGACCTGGACCTGCTGCTGTATGGCGCGCAGATGCTCGACCAGCCTGGTCTGCAGGTGCCGCATCCTTACCTGCACGAGCGTGCCTTCGTGTTGGTGCCGCTGGCCGAAATCGCGCCGGATCTGGCCATTCCCGGCCATGGCCGCGTGCGGGATGCAGTGATGCGGGTGGATGCCTGCGGGATTGCGCCGATAGGGTGATAATGCCCGGGTTATCTCCCCCGGTTATCAGCACATGAGCACCCACGCAGACAGCAAGCCCTGGACCGTTCCCGCCCTGGCCGAGGCCAAGCGCAATGGCCAGAAGCTGGTCATGTTGACCGCCTACGACGCCGGCTTCGCCCGCACTTTCGATGCCAACGGCGTCGACCTGATCCTGATCGGCGATTCGCTGGGCATGGTCGTGCAGGGCCATGATTCGACCTTGCCGGTGACCGTGGCCGACATGGTCTACCACACCCGCGCCGTGGCCCGCGTGCTGCAGCGTGCGTTGCTGGTGGCCGACCTGCCGTTCGGCGCCGATGCCACCCCGGAGCGCGCGCTGGATGCCTCGTTGCAGCTGCTGCAGGCGGGCGCGGAGATGGTCAAGATCGAAGGTGCCGGCTTCAAGGTCGACATCATCCGCTACCTGGTGGAGCGCGAGATTCCGGTCTGCGCGCATCTGGGCCTGACCCCGCAGTCGGTGCTGCGACTGGGCGGCTTCAAGATCCAGGGTCGTGGCGATGCCGCGCGCCAGCTGGTGGAAGATGCCAAGGCTGTGGCCGCTGCCGGCGCCAGCATCATGGTGCTCGAATGCGTGCCGACTCCGGTCGCCGCCGAAGTGACCGCTGCGGTGGATGTGCCGACCATCGGCATTGGCGCAGGCCCGCAGTGCGATGGCCAGGTGCTGGTGCTGCATGATTTCCTCGGCCTGGACAGTGGTCATCGCCGTCCCAAGTTCGTCAAGGATTTCCTTGCCGAAGGCGGTTCGGTGGCCGGTGCCACCCGCGCCTATGCCGACGCGGTGCGCGACGGCAGCTTCCCCGACGAACAGCACGCCTACGCCCAATGATCCAGACCTTCAACGAGCTCGGCGCACTGCGCGGGCAGATCGCCCAGTGGAAGCGCGAGGGCCTGCGGGTGGCGCTGGTGCCGACCATGGGCAACCTGCATGGAGGTCACCATTCGCTGGTGACCCTGGCCCGCCAGTACGCCGACAAGGTGGTGGCGAGCATCTTCGTCAACCCGACCCAGTTCGGGCCGAACGAGGATTTCAGCCGCTACCCGCGCACGCCAGAGGCCGATGTGGCCGGGCTGGAGCAGGCCGGCTGCGATGCGGTGTGGCTGCCCAGCGTCGAGGTGATGTACCCGCTGGGGGTGGACAAGACCACGCGCATGCACGCGCCGGGCGTGAGTGAAGTGCTGGAAGGCGCCAGCCGTCCGGGGCACTTCGATGGCGTCTGCACGGTGGTCGCGCGCCTGTTCCTGCAGGTGCAGCCGGACGTGGCCGTGTTTGGCCGCAAGGACTACCAGCAGCTGGCCGTCATCAAGCAGATGGTGGCCGAACTGTCGTTCCCGATCCAGATCGTCGGTGCGGACATCGTGCGCGACGAGGATGGCCTGGCCAAGAGTTCGCGCAACCAGTACCTGAGCGCCGAACAGCGCCCGGTCGCGACCAGCATCCACCGCACCCTGCTGGGCATGCGCGAGGGTTACGTGGCTGGCCAGTCGCGCGCGCAGATCGAGGCCGACGCAACGGCCGCGCTGCAGGCGGATGGTTTCCAGGTCGACTACGCCGTGTTGCGCACGCCGGAACTGGCCGAGCCGACCTTCGACGGCGGTGGCCGCGTGGCGCTGATCGCCGCACGCCTGGGCAGCACGCGCCTGATCGACAACCTGGAGTTCTGAGCCGCATGCGGCTCCGGGGCGCCCGCAACGGGCGCCTCTCGACTTCCCACGGACGGGAGACCGGAAATGAAGACCCCCAGCACTGATACCGGCCGTCTTGCCCAGGCCTCGATCCTGGCGGTGCTGGCCGCCGGCATGCTGCCGGCCCAGCTGTTTGGCGGCCTGTTGTTCGCGCTTGAATTCCGGCGCACGCCGATGCCTGCGCTCACCGGCGGTGGGCTGATGTTCGTGTTGGCCGTGTGCAATGCGATCGCGGTGTTGCTGCCGATGGCGCTGATCCTGCAATCTCAACAGCGGCTGCGCCGGACTGGATTCGTGCTGGTCGGCTTCGGACTGGGCGCGCTGGCCATGGCCACCTGCACCTGGCCGGGCGCGGACAATGGTCCGCTGCTGCAGCGCCTGCGCTATGTCGACACCTTCGACGTGATCAGCTATGCCTTGCAGGTGCTGGCCGCAGGTGGCTTCGGCCTGGTCGCCGGGCTGGCCTTCCATACGGTGTTCCGGCTGTCTCTGGAGGGCCGTTCCGGGCATGCCGCGCCGCCGCCGCGGGGGGAGGGGGCCTGAACAGCCCTCAGCGTCCTGCTGCGGCCCCCTGACGATGGCCAAGCGGGTGCTAGAATCCGCTCTTTCCTTTGCCGTTGCAGCGCCCCCATGCACCTGTCCCTGCTCAAGACCAAGATCCACCGCGCCACCGTCACCCATTCCGAGCTGAACTACGAAGGCTCGATCGCCATCGATGACAACCTGCTGGCTGCCACCGGCATCCGCGAGTTCGAGCAGGTGCACATCTGGGACGTGACCAACGGTGCGCGCTTCTCGACCTACGCCATCCGCGCCGAAGCCGGCAGCGGCGTCGTCTCGCTCAACGGTGGCGCTGCGCGTCACGTGCAGGTCGGTGACATCATCATCATCGCCGCGTTCGCCAGCATGACCGAGCAGGAAGCTGACAGCTTCAAGCCGAAGCTGGTGTACGTTGATGGCAAGAACCAGATCTCCCACACCAACGACACGATCCCGACCCAGGCCGCATGACAACGAACAACGGATTCGACTCGCTGCATTCCCACGCCCAGCGCCTGAAGGGCGCAAGCATTCCCAGCCTGCTCGCCGCCGAACCCGGCCGCGTGCAGGACCTGGCGCTGCGGGTCGGTCCGTTGTACGTCAACTTCGCGCGGCAGAAATACGATGCCGCGGCGTTGCAGGCCCTGCTCACGTTGGCCGCCGACCGTGATGTCGGTGGTGCCATCACCCGCTTGTTCCGTGGCGAGCAGGTCAACCTGACCGAAGGTCGCGCCGCGCTGCATACCGCGCTGCGCGGCGACGTGGTCGATGCGCCGGTTGCAGCCGAGGCCTATGCCACCGCGCGCGGGATCCGCCAGCGCATGGGCGTGCTGGTGCGTGCGCTGGAAGACAGCGGCGTCACTGACGTGGTCAGCGTCGGCATCGGTGGTTCCGATCTCGGTCCGCGCCTGGTCGCCGATGCGTTGCGCCCGGTCACCGGCGCGCGCCTGCGCGTGCATTTCGTATCGAACGTGGACGGCGCCGCCATGCAGCGCACGCTGGCCACGCTGGATCCGGCGAAGACCGCCGGCATCCTCATCTCCAAGACCTTCGGTACCCAGGAAACCCTGCTCAACGGCCAGATCCTGCACGACTGGCTGGGTGGCAGCGAGCGCCTGTATGCAGTCAGCGCCAATCCGGATCGCGCCGCCAAGGCCTTCGCGATCGCCGCCGATCGCGTACTGCCGATGTGGGACTGGGTCGGTGGCCGTTATTCGCTGTGGTCGGCCGTTGGTTTCCCGATCGCGCTTGCGATCGGTTTCGAGCGCTTCGAGCAGCTGCTGGAAGGCGCCGCGCAGATGGATGCGCACGCGCTGGATGCACCGCTGGAGCGCAACCTGCCGGTGCTGCACGGCCTGACCGACATCTGGAACCGCAACCTGCTGGGCCATGCCACGCACGCGGTGATGACTTACGACCAGCGCCTGGCGCTGCTGCCGGCCTACCTGCAGCAGCTGGTGATGGAAAGCCTGGGCAAGCGCGTGCAGCGTGACGGCCAGCCGGTCACCACCGACACCGTGCCGGTGTGGTGGGGCGGCGCGGGCACCGATGTGCAGCACAGCTTCTTCCAGGCACTGCATCAGGGCACCAGCATCGTTCCGGCCGACTTCATCGGCTGCGTACACAACGACGATCCCTACACGATCAATCATCAGGCCCTGCTGGCCAATCTGCTGGCGCAGACCGAAGCACTGGCCAATGGCCAGAGCAGCGACGACCCGCACCGTGATTACCCGGGCGGCCGCCCGAGCACGCTGATCCTGCTCGACGCGCTGACCCCGCAGGCGCTGGGTGCGCTGATCGCCATGTACGAACACGCCGTGTACTTGCAGTCGGTGATCTGGAACATCAATGCCTTCGACCAGTTCGGTGTCGAGCTTGGCAAGCAGCTGGCCAGTGGTCTGCTGCCGGCGCTGCAGGGTGAGGATGTGGCGATTGCCGATCCGATGACCCGCGAGATCCTGGCGCAGCTGAAGGGCTGACCGGGCCTGCGGATGTGCCGGCGCCGGCCGGCCATCCGATGCCTCTCCGGTTGCCTTCGATCCGGTCGCGCAGGAATGGCGGCGCGGCCACTCATTCCGTGTCGTTACCGTGCTGCGCATGCAGCGCATCCGCGTGCCTGCCGCAGCGCAGCTTGACTGTGCATCGCGTGCCAATGCAGTGTGCACAGGCGGCTGTACCTGTCATCCAGTATCGCTCGCAGCATGATGTTGATGCCAGGGACTGGCCGTATCCGAAGGGACGTGGAATCGATCCATGTCCTCAACGCCTCATGTTGTGAATGACAGGAGATTGCGAATGGATCTGAACGACGATGTTGTGTCCGGCTGGCTCAATGGCTCGGACGATGTGGATGGATGCGCCAACCCTGCGGGTTCGCTGTTCATCTATGGCGCTGGGGCCACCGAGTCCGCGCTCACGTCGGCCTCCGACACCCTGATCACCGGTGGCGGTACCGAGTGCACCACCACGATGTCGGTGGTCAATCACTGCCTGTGCTGTTGATGTAGCCCGAGCCGGCACGCAGCGGCTTGCGCTGCGTGCCGGCGACTGGAACAGACTCTGGACACTTTGCAGGGGGCGTAATGACCGCTTCTCCGGCTGCGGCCGCGTTTGCGCGCATCACCGAACATTTTCTTGTCGACGCGCGCACAGCGTTGGCGGCTGGCCTGCATGACCCCGCCATCGATCTGCGGCCAGACGAGCGCGCACTCCTGCATGAGCAGGGCGATGCGGCGCTTCGTGAACATGCCCAGCTCAAGCTCAACCGCGTACTGCTGCTGGAACTGCATGCGGCCGCGCGCGGTGGTGACATCGGCCCGCTTGAGGGCGCCGGTGCGCTGGACGAATTCGTAACCCTCGCCACCAGCGAGGGCTTCCATGAGCATCTGCAGCGACGCTACCCGGTGCTGCTGCCGCGGCTGTCGCGCATGCTCGAAGGACAATGTGCGGCTGTGGTGGAGCTGGCCGCGCGCATCGGCCGTGATCGTGCGCTGCTGACGGACCTGCTCGGCAGTCCGGCAGGATCGCTGCGTGCCGTGTCGCTGGGGCGCGGTGACCTGCACGGTGGCGGCCGGACCGTGGCGCGGTTGCAGTTCGACGGCGGTACGCTGATGTACAAGCCGCGCTCGCTGCGCATCGATGCCACGCTTGATGGCCTGCTTGAAGCCGTCTTCGGCGAGGGCCCTGGCCGGGTACGCGTGCCGCGCGTGGTGGATCGTGGCAGCCACGGCTGGGCTGCATTTGCTGAGCACCGTTATTGTTCCGGTGACGAAGAGCTGCGCGCCTACTACCGCGGTCTCGGTCACTGGCTGGCCATCCTGCGCCTGGTGGGCGGGACCGACATCCATCTGGAGAACCTGATCGCGGTCGGGCCGGTGCCGGTGGTGGTCGACGCCGAAAGCGTGTTCTCGCAGGTCATCGACGTCGAACCATCCGGTCTGGGCGATGCCTATGACACGGCAGTCAAGCTGATGCGCAATTCGGTGCTGCGCACCGGTATCGTGCCGTTCCGCACCACCGGCCTCGGCATGGAAGGCGTGGACCTGTCCGCCGCCGGCGCACTGCCGGGCGAGCAGCCGCGCGTGCAGGTGCCGGTGATCATCGAAGACGGGACGGCGCCGGCGCGGCTGGGCTTGGTCGAGGCAGAGGTCGCCATCGCACAGAACCATCCGAGCCCGCAGCCCGATGTGTCGTTGTACTGGGATCACATCAGCGAGGGTTTCGTCGATGCCAGCGGGCGCCTGCGTGCGCTGGATGCCAGGGGCGAACTGATGCCGTTGCTGGCCGGTTTCGAGGGCTGCCAGGTGCGCGATGTGCGGCGGCCGACCATGGCCTACGCCGAGCTCGGGCGGATGCTCTGGCATCCGGCATCGCTGCACAAGGAAGCCCAGGCGGTTGAACGCGCGATCGACCTGCTGGTGCGCAATGCGGCGGTGTCACCGGCCGCGCCATCGGACCTGGAGACCGTGCGCGGCGAAGTGGACGACCTGCGCCACGGTGACATTCCGATCTTCGCATCGCAGCTGGACGCGGCCCGCATCCGCTCCATCACCGACAACTGGCGTGCGATGCGCATCGACCTGGAAGACGTGACCATCCGCAGCACGCTGGTAGCCACCGACCTGAACCAGCATGCGCTGGCCCGCGCCGAGGCTAGATCCGGCCACAGCTATGCAGCACAGCATCCGCGTGCGGACGACCTGGATGCACGCCGTCGCACGCTGGCCGCGCGCGCGGTGGAGAGCCTGCTGCGGCTGGCGGTGCACGGCGAAGACGGTTCGATGACCTGGATCACACCCGAGGTGACCCGTACCGGGTGGACCGTCCAGCCGGTGCAGCCCGACCTGTATTTCGGGCTGGGAGGCATTGCGTTCGCGCTGGCGGCCTACCGCCGGGAAGTGGAGCAGGGACGTGCCGATCCGGTGGCTGGGTTGGATCCGGCCATCGAAGGCGCCATTGCGGTGTTCCAGACCATGTGCGAGCGCCATCCCGCCGGGATCGATGGTGGTTTCGTCGGCTCGGGCTCGCAGATCTGGACCCTGCTGGCATTGCATGATCTGCTGCAGCGCCCCGCACTGCTCGCGCTGGCCGAGCGCTGTGCGGAAGGAGTGGAACGTCGTGGTTTCCAGGGGCCGGTGAAATTCGAACTGATTGATGGCGTGTCCGGCATGATCCTGCCGTTGCTGGCGCTGGCCGAGGCCACCGGCAGATCGCGCTGGCTGGAGTTGGCGGCTGCAGCCGGGCGCCGCATGCAGGAAGCAGCGATCGTCGATGCCGACGGCGCACGCTGGCCGACGCCACAGTTCCGCGAGCCGATCGGTGGCTTTGGCCACGGCGCGATGGGCATGGGCTGGGCGCTGGCACGGCTGGCGCGTTCGGATGCCGGCAGCGTGCCTGAGCGGGCCGCCTGGCGGCAGCTGGCCGAAGGAGCCTTTGCGTTCCAGGCGGCGCTGTTCGAGCCGCATACCGGGCGCTGGCGCGATATCCACCTGGAGGACGGGCAGAAGAATTTCCCGACCTGGTGCCATGGCAGTGTTGGCATCGGTCTGGCGGCGGCGGATCTGTATGCCCGCACCGGCGATCCCGCGCAGTTGCGTGACATGCGGCGGGCTGTGGCCGACGCGCGCGGCAAATGGGGGTTCAGCCACACCCTGTGCCATGGCGATGTGTCCACCCGGGAGTTGCTGGTGCTGGCGGCTGCGTTGGATCCGGAGGGGTGTCCCTATCCGCAGGACGAGGCCGCCATCGAGATCGTTTCTTCGATCGAGGAGCACCAGGGCATGGTCGGCGGGCTGACCCGCGCGGCCTTTACTCCGGGCCTGATGATCGGTCTGGCAGGGACGATCTATGGCTTCCTGCGCATGCATCCGGCCTGCACGCTGCCGTCGCCGCTGCTGCAGGAGACGGTAGCGGCGCGGGTCGATGCGTCGGCGTCGCGCTCCAGCGCCGCGCAGGACCGAGCAGTGCTGGCCGAGGTCTGAGCCGGACGGGTCCGGTGATCAACGGCTGGGATCGCGTTCCGGGCTTGGCCGCTTGGCCAGCTTGCGCTGCAGCGAACGCCGGTGCATGCCGAGCAGGCGGGCGGCTGCGGACACGTTGCCGCCGGTCTCGTGCATCGCCTGCTGGATGTGTTCCCACTGCAGGCGGCTGATCGGCGTCATCGCGTCGGGCACTTCCATCTCGCCATCGTCGGCCGGACCATCGTCTTCCTCGCCGAGTGCGCGCAGGATCATGGGCACCGTGGCCGGCTTCGGCAGGTAGTCATCCGCGCCCAGCTTGATCGCCTCCACGGCGGTGGCAATGCTGGCGTAGCCGGTCACCAGCAGGATCCGCATGTCCGCGCGCAGGGCACGCAGCGGCTGGATCAGTGCCAGGCCGGAATCGCTGCCCAGCTTCAGGTCGATCAGCGCGAACGCCGGCGGGTGCTGGCGGGCCAGCGCCAGCGCACTGGCGGCATCCTGTGCGGTCTGCGTTTCAAGCCCCTTGCGGGCCAGGCTGCGCTGCAGGGTGCGCAGGTACAGCTCGTCGTCGTCGACCAGCAGGCCCAGGGTGGAGTGATGAAGGCTCATGGGGTGTCCTCACGTGGGGCCAGCGGCAGGCGGAAGCCGACGCGGCTGCCGGCCCCCTGGGCCGGGCGCATCCACATCTCGCCGTCGAGGCGTTCGATGGTGGCATGGGACAGGGCCAGGCCGACGCCCATGCCCTCGCTTTTGCTGCTGCCGAACAGCTTGCCCGGCAGCACCGCGGCACGGGCGTCGAAGCCGTGGCCGTAGTCGCGGACTTCGCCGATCAGGTCGTCGCCTTCGATGCGCAGGTCCAGGTCCACGCGCGGCCGGCCGGCCTGCTCGCCGGCATCGGCGGCATTGTTGAGCAGGACCATCAGCAGATGGCCCACGCCCGGGTCGAGTGGCAGCCGCAGCGGCGCATCGTCATTGCGATGCAGGTCGATGGTCGGCCGCACCAGGCGCCACTGTTCCAGTACCTGCTGGGCGCTGGAGTGACTGCGACCCGGTGCATCGGCCGAGGCCGGTGCGGCCAGCGCCAGCACGCGCTCGCGGCACTGCACCAGCAGCTCGCGCAGGGTTTCCATGTCTTCGCGTACTTCGGGCTCTTCGCTGCGCTCGGCGACGTCATCGGCGAGCAGGGTCATGGTCGCCAGCGGCGTGTTCAGCTCATGCGCCACCGAGGCGGCATGGGTGGCCAGGGCGACGATGCCCTCGTTGCGGGCGAAGCGTTCGCGCAGGGCCGACAGTTCCAGTTCGCGCTGGCGCAGCGCCAGTGCCAGGCGGGTGGAGAAGGTCAGCACGACCGCTGCGGAAATCAGGAAATTGGCGACCACGCCCCAGCGGTTGAGGTCCTGGGCGCGGAAATAGCCATCCGGCAGTGACTGGCCGAAGATGCCGCTGGCGGCGTAGCCGAGCAGGCAGGCCAGCGACACCGCCAGCGCCCAGCGCAGGGGCAGGGCGAACGCGGCGAGCGCGATCAGGATCAGGAACAGCGAACTGAACGGGTTGGCCATGCCGCCACTCCAGCCCACCATCCAGGTCAGGATGATCACGTCCACCAGAATGTGGCCGAACGCGGTCAGTGGCGCGGTGTCGGCCGCCTCCGGGCGCAGCTGGGTGTAGATGTTGAACAGGGTCAGCACGGCCACGCCCGCCCACAATGGCAGTTGCGGCAACGGCAGGCCCAGCACCCAGGTGGCAACCAGGATGGTGGCGGCCTGGCCACCTACGGCAAGCCAGCGCAGGCTGCACAGGGTTCGGAGAAACGGGGCGTCGGGACCGGTCATTCACGCTCATCGTATGCGTTCACGCGTGACCGTGCCTGCGACAATCGGCCGCAGCCGTGCCGCCGGCTGAATGCGAGTCACCCGGAATGCAGAGGCGGGCGGTAGAATGCGCCCATGCACGACGCCGTTACCCGCCCGACGCCCCCTTCCGATGCCACTGCCTGGCCCCGCCGCCAGACCCATGCCGTCCAGATCGGCGGGGTCACCGTAGGCGGAGGCAAGCCGGTCGTGGTGCAGTCGATGACCAACACCGATACCTCCGACGTGGCCTCCAGCGTGAAGCAGGTGGCCGAGTTGTGGCGTGCGGGTTCGGAAATGGTGCGGCTGACCGTCAATACCGTGGAAGCGGCTGCGGCGATCCCGCGCATTGTCGACAAGCTGGCGATGATGGGCATCGACGTGCCGCTGATCGGTGACTTCCATTACAACGGCCATCAGCTGCTGACCGCCGAACCGGCCTGTGCCGAAGCGCTGGCCAAGTACCGCATCAACCCGGGCAATGTCGGCTTCGGCAAGAAGAAGGACCTGCAGTTCGCCCAGCTGATCGAGTTCGCGATCCGCTACAACAAGCCGGTGCGCATCGGTGCCAACTGGGGCTCGCTGGACCAGGCCCTGGCGGCAAGGCTGATGGACGAGAACAACCTGCGTGAGCAGCCCTGGGACGCCGGCCGCGTGCTGCGCGAGGCGCTGATCCGCTCGGCGCTGGATTCGGCAGAGCAGGCGGTGGAGCTCGGCCTGCCGCGCGACCGCATCGTACTGTCGGCCAAGGTCAGTGGCGTGCAGGAGCTGATCGCGGTGTACCGCGACCTGGCCCAGCGCTCGGATTTCGCCCTGCACCTGGGCCTGACCGAGGCCGGAATTGGCAGCAAGGGCATCGTCGCCTCGTCCGCGGCGCTGAGCGTGCTGCTGCAGGAGGGCATCGGTGACACCATCCGCATCTCGCTGACCCCGGAACCGGGCCAGTCGCGTACGCAGGAAGTGATCGTCGCCCAGGAGCTGCTGCAGACCACCGGCCAGCGCGCCTTCACGCCGCTGGTCACGGCCTGCCCGGGCTGCGGCCGCACCACCTCCGAGTTCTTCCAGGAGCTGGCCAAGGTGGTACAGAACCACGTGCGCGAGAAGATGCCGCTGTGGAAGATCCACCACCCGGGTGCGGAGAACATGACCCTGGCGGTGATGGGCTGCATCGTCAACGGGCCGGGTGAGTCGCGCCATGCCAATATCGGCATCTCGCTGCCCGGCACGGGTGAAACGCCTGCAGCGCCGGTGTTCGTCGATGGCGAAAAGAAGGTGACCCTGCGTGGCGAGAACATCGCCCAGGAATTCGTCGCCCTGATCGACGATTACGTCGAACACAAGTATGTCCGAAGCGCCGGATAAGCCTGCGATCCTCGCTGCACCGGAGTCCGCCTCCGGCTTCCGCCACTGGATGGCGCGCAATGCCTGGCGCCTGGTCCTGCTGTTCGGTGGCGTGCTGCTGCCGCTGGCCGGCTTCGTCGCCCTGGCTGACGAGGTGCACGAGTTTGAATCGTTCCATTTCGATGCGCCGCTGCTGTGGCAGATGCATGGCCTGCATTCGCCGCTGCTGGACCGCTTCTTCGTGCTCATTTCCAGACTGGGCTACGAATGGTTCCTGATCCCGGCCGACGTGCTGATCATCGGCGTGCTGCTGGGCTACCGGCGTTGGCGCGAGGCGACCTTCGTGGCGGTCAGCTTCGTCGGCTCGGCGCTGCTGAACATGGGCAGCAAGCACTTCTTCCAGCGCCAGCGCCCCAGCCTGTGGGAATCGATCGCGCCGGAATCGACGTTCAGCTTCCCCAGCGGCCATGCGATGGGCTCGATGACCCTGGCAGTGACCCTGGTACTGCTGGCCTGGAACACCCGCTGGCGCTGGCCGGTGCTGCTGCTGGCACCGGCATTCAGCCTGCTGGTCAGCGTGTCCCGGGTCTACCTGGGGGTGCATTACCCCTCCGATATCCTGGCCGGATGGTGTGCCGCGCTGGTTTGGGTGGTAGGGTGCTATCTGGTCATGTTCAGTCGCCGGCACCCATGGCGACGTCACGGCTCGCCGCCAGCGAAGGCCAGCGAAGCATCATCACAGGGGGATTGACGTGGATGGCCCTTGAGGGACGTCTACGTGATAGATCAGTTGTTTCGTTGCAGCAGGTTCTGCAAGACAGGGGGCAAGCACAACGCGCGGTAGTGTGATGCGCAAGGCAGATTGCCGGGGTCGCATTCCGAACGCGCTTGCAGGGGTATCGGCACCCTGCCTAGCTTGACCTGCAATGGCCGCATTCGAAGAGGTACGTGAATGACGATTCGAGTCTACCTGGTGGATGACCACGCGCTGGTCCGCACCGGGATGAAGATGATTCTGTCGGGGGAAACCGACATCG
This sequence comes from Stenotrophomonas sp. 96582_Sma, assembly GCF_056480905.1. NCBI lineage: Bacteria > Pseudomonadati > Pseudomonadota > Gammaproteobacteria > Lysobacterales > Lysobacteraceae > Stenotrophomonas > Stenotrophomonas sp. 96582_Sma. Next base: position 1,748,282 of record NZ_CM151122.1, read on the forward strand.
AGGTGGTGGGCGAAGCCGAGACCGGCGAAGACGCGCTGCGTGAAGTCCGCCAGCTGCTGCCCGATGTGGTGCTGTGTGACCTGCACCTGCCGGGTGTGAGCGGCATGGAAGTGACCGAGCGCATCGTGCGCAGCCACCGCAATACCCGCGTGGTGATCGTGTCGGTGCTGGAAGATGGCCCGCTGCCGAAGCGGCTGCTCGAGGCTGGCGCCGCCGGTTACATCGGCAAGGGCTGCGATGCGCAGGAGCTGTTGCGCGCGGTGCGTGACGTGGCCGGTGGCCGCCGTTACCTGGGCACCAGCATCGCGCAGAATCTGGCGCTGTCGACGGTGGAAGGCAACGGTTCGCCGTTCGACAGCCTGTCCCCGCGCGAGCTGGAAGTGGCACTGCTGCTGACCCAGGGCCTGCGCCAGGAAGACATCGCGCGGCGGCTGAGCCTGAGTGCGAAGACGGTGAACACGCACAAGGCGCGGTTGTTCGAGAAGATGGGAATCCACGACAACATCGTGCTGGCGCGGATGGCCAGCCAGTATGGGCTGGTGGATCCGGCACGGCCGCTGTAAGGGTTTCGGCCAACGGCTGAGCCCCTCGCGGTGTGCGGCAGGATTCGTGGGGTTGGCCCTGCGGAGGGATTGCGCAGGGGACGCCGTGGATCCATCCCTGGAGGCTCGGGCGCGCCATCCATGGCGCTTACGCCCCTGCGCAATCCCTCCGCATGGCCACGGACAGGTTCCGTACGCGTCCACTGCGGAATGAAGAAGGAAGAGCAGGAGCGGGTCGCGCGCTGTGCGCGCTCGTCGCCTGGGGTCGGATCCCTTTCCCGGTGGGAAAGGGCTCTGACCCTTGATGATGCCGGAGCCGAGCGTGGGCGCGGCTCTACACCTTTGTCGGGCTCAGTGGCCGCGCACGCGCTTGATGATCTTTGCCGCGTCTGCGGCGCTGGCGCGCACCTTGTCCCATTCGCCGTCGGCGATCCAGTTGCCCGGCACCATCCACGAACCACCGATGCAGACCACGTTCTTCTGCTCGAGGTACTCGGCGGCGGTGTTTTCGGTGATGCCGCCGGTCGGGCACAGCTTGAGGTCGGCAACCGGGCCGGCCAGGCCCTTGATCATCGCCAGCCCGCCCACGGCCGTGGCCGGGAACAGCTTGCACACGCGGAAGCCGCGCGCATACAGCGACAGCAGCTCGGTCGGCGTTGCCGCACCCGGCACCACCGGCAGCGGCGCAGCGGCCAGCGCATCGGCCAGCGCCGGCGGCGTACCCGGGGTCACCAGGAAGTCCGCACCCGCATCGATCGACTGTTGCATCTGCTCCACGGTCAGCACCGTACCGGCACCCACCACCACATCCGGCAGCTCGCGCTTGAGCATCGCCAGCGCTTCCATCGCCACCGGCGTGCGCAGCGTCAGCTCGATCGCCGGCAAACCACCTTCCAGTAGCGCCGCACTGACCGCACGCGCCTGGTCCAGCGTATGAATCGTCACCACCGGCAGGATGCCCGCCGCACGCAACAGCTCCGCCGCCTTCACCTGATGTTGTTCGATACCCATGCTTTTGCCCTTGCCTTTGCTCTTCTTGATTCAGTGGCCGCAGCGCAAATGACGCGCCGGGAATTGTCCAAGGGCAGTAGAGCGCCCTGGCCGGGACCGTGAGCGGCATGGATGCCGCGATCGAGCCCCCATGGATGGGTTTACGGCGTGTCCCGGCCAGGGCGCTCTACTGCCCAAGCCGGGAAGCCTGCCGCGGCTTTTCGCTTCAGGCGTCTTTCGCCTCATGCGGCGCCGCCGCCGCCGCGGCATCGTGCCCCAGCTCGTACTCCGCGTCGTACTCCCACGGCCCACCATCAGCCGCCGCCGGCCCGCACGAAATCGAAATCGCACCCTGGTCGGCCGGACCCACCACACGACGGTTGATCGCGAACAGGTTGCGGCCCAGATCATGCGCGGCAGGCGCGGTGTTCGGCGCCAGCGGACGTGCAGCCCATTCGGCTGCGTCCACCAGCACTTCCAGCGTGCCGGCCTCGCCATCGAGGCGGATCATGTCGCCCTCGCGAACCTTGGCCAGCGGACCACCCCGCGCCGCTTCCGGCGTCACATGGATCGCCGCAGGGATCTTGCCCGAGGCGCCGGACAGGCGGCCGTCGGTGACCAGCGCCACGCGCCGGCCCTGGTTCTGCAGCAGGCCCAGCAGCGGCGCCAGCGAATGCAGTTCCGGCATGCCGTTCGCACGCGGGCCCTGGTAACGCACCACCGCCACGAAATGCTCGGGCAACAGGCCGCCGGCATGCAGCTTGTTCAACACCTGCGGCGCATCGACCACCACCGCCGGTGCTTCGATCGTGCGGTATTGCGGCTTCACCGCCGACAGCTTGATCAGCGACTTGCCGAGGTTGCCGCGCAGCAGGCGCAGGCCACCCTGGTGCTCGAACGGATTGTCGACGCCACGCACCACCTCTTCGTCGGCGCTGCGTTCCAGACCCGGCAGGTAGACCAGCTTGCCGTCGCGCAGCTGCGGTTCGCGCGCATAGTCGGCCATGCCGCCGCGCGCCACGCTGACCAGGTCGCCGTGCATCAGGCCGGCCTTGATCAGTTCGCCGAACACGAAGGCCGGGCCGCCTGCTGCGGCGAAGCGGTTTACATCGGCTTCGCCGTTCGGGTAGACGCGGGCCAGCAGCGGAATCAGCTGCGACAGCTCGTCGAAGTCGTCCCAGGTCAGCACGATGCCAGCCGCGCGTGCCACCGCGATCCAGTGGATGGTGTGGTTGGTCGAGCCGCCGGTCGCCATCAGCGCAATGACCGCATTGATGATCGCGCGCTCGTCGATGATCCGGCCGAGCGGACGGAAATCGTCGCCCAGTGCGGTGATGTCCAGCGCGCGTTCAGTGGCTTCGCGGGTCAGTGCGTCGCGCAGCGGCGTGTCCGGGTTGACGAACGAGGCGCCCGGCAGCTGCACGCCCATCGCTTCCAGCAGCACCTGGTTGGAGTTGGCGGTGCCGTAGAAGGTGCAGGTGCCCGCACCGTGGTAAGAGGCCGATTCCGCTTCCAGCAGTTCCTCGCGGGTGGCCTCGCCGGCGGCGTAGCGCTCGCGCACTTCGGCCTTCTGCTTGTTCGGGATGCCCGGGGTCATCGGGCCGGCCGGCACGAACACCGCCGGCAGATGGCCGAAGGCCAGCGCACCGATCAGCAGGCCCGGCACGATCTTGTCGCACACACCGAGGTAGACGGTGGTGTCGAACATATCGTGGCTGAGCCCGATCGCGGTGGCCTGCGCGATCACATCGCGCGAGAACAGTGACAGTTCCATGCCGCCGCGGCCCTGGGTGACGCCGTCGCACATCGCCGGCACGCCGCCGGCCACCTGTGCGGTGGCGCCCAGCTCGCGGGCGATCTCGCGGATCTGCTCGGGATAGGTCTCGAACGGCTGGTGCGCCGACAGCATGTCGTTGTAGGCGGTGATGATGCCGAGGTTCGGCGTCACGCCGCCGCGCAGGCGGCTCTTGTCGGTGCCGCCGCAGGCGGCGAACCCGTGGGCGAGGTTGCCGCAGCTCAGGCGGCTGCGGAACGGGCCTTCACGCAGGGAGGCGTCGATCGCGGCCAGGTAGGCGGCGCGTGAGGCGGCGCTGCGGCGGATGACACGCTCAGTGATGGCTTGCAGTTGCGGATGGAGGCTCATTGGCTACCGGCGTTCGTGGTGGCGAGAGGCAAGCGGCGGCACGGCGCCGCCGCCAACATCAATCAGCCCAGTGGACGCGCAGGCGCGCGCCTTCCAGGTTGATCGCATTGAGGATGGGGTAATGCTGGGCGTCATTGCTGTCCAGCGCCTGGCGCAGTACCTGCAGCTTCTGCTTGCCGCGCAGCAGCAGCAGGCGCTGGCGGCACTGGCGCAGGCCATGCGGGGTCAGCGTGATGCGCAGCGGCCACTGGTTCGCGCCCGGGCAGCCGGTGGCATCCAGCGCCGCGTAGGGCAGGGTGCTTTCCAGTGCGCGGGCCAGGTCCTTCGAGCCGGGGAACAGCGAGGCGGTGTGGCCGTCGTTGCCCATGCCCAGCGCCACCAGGCTCGGCGGTTGGCTGTGCTGCGCCTGCAGGTTGGCGGTGTACACGCATTCCGGAAGCGGCTTGCCGATGCGCACCAGCGGATCGAAATGCGCACCTTCGGCGCGCTTGAGCAGATTCTCGCGCACCAGCCAGGCATTGCTGTCGCGATCCTGCGGCGACAGCCAGCGCTCATCGGCCAGGCTCACTTCCACGCGGTCCCAGTGCACGTCCAGTTCGGCCAGCGCCTGGTACACCGGTGCCGGCGTGGTGCCGCCAGACAACAGGATGCGGGCGCGGCCCACTTCGTTGATGTCGTGGTTGAGGGTCTGCGCCATCTCAGCGGCCACCGCCTCGATCCAGCCATCGGCATCGCCGTGGTGGATGAACTCGACGCGGTCGTCGTGGAAGGTGGGGCTCATGCGGCAACTCCAGGTGCGTCACGTTCGGCATCGGCGGCATAGGCGGCGGCGCCCAGCAGTCCGGCATGGGGATGCATCACGGCCAGCGACGGCACCCGCGCCATGATCGAAGAGAACCGCCCCTTGTGTTCGAAGCGCTGGCGGAACCCGGAGTGCTGCAGCGAATCGAGCATCTTCGGGGTCAGTCCACCGGTGAGGAACACGCCGTCCCAGGCGCCCTGGGTCAGTACCAGGTCGCCGGCAATGGCGCCGAACACGGCGCAGAACACATCGACGGTGCGCATTGCCTGCGGATCGCCATGCAGGGCGCGGGCGGTCACGTCCACCGGCTGCAGCTGGCCCGGGTCGATACCGGCCATCTCGCACACCGCGCGATGGATGTTGACCAGGCCGGGGCCACAGATCAGGCGCTCATTGGAGACGCGGCCGAACTGCTCGGACAGGATCTCCAGGATGCGGATCTCCTCCGGCGTTCCCGGCGGGAAGCTGACATGGCCGCCTTCGGTTTCCAGCGGGTAGCAGCGGCCGTGGCGCAGGATCAGGCCCCCGACGCCGAGCCCGGTACCGGGCCCGATCACCGCATAGTTGCGTGGCTGGCCCGGCTTGCCCGGGACCCAGGCGGCGCCACCGACCTGGACCACGTCCTCGGGTTGCAGCAGCGAGATCGCCATTGCCTGTGCGGCGAAGTCGTTGATCAGGTGCAGCTCGTCGAAACCGAGCATCGCAGCGGTGCGGCTGCGCGAGATCACCCACGGATGATTGGTGATGCGTGCCTCGTCACCGTCTACGCGACCGGCCACCGCGAACACGCCGCGGCTGGCGGCAGCGCCGATCTGCTCAAGGTGATGGCGGGCGGCATCGCCAAGCGACGGGAACTCCGCCACTGCGTACTCGCGGATGCTCTCCTTCAGCAATGGCGCGTCCAGCGAGGTGTCGGCCAGGGCGAAGCGGGCGTTGGTGCCACCGATGTCGGCGACCAGCACCGGCTGCGAGTTGGCACTCATGCCGATGCCTCGCTGTCCGGTGCGTCCACGCCCTGCGGCAGGAACTCCGTTGCGTTGCTCGGGCCCCATTGGCCAGCGGGATAGGGTTCCAGCGGCAGCTTGGCCTCCTTCCAGGCGTCGGCCACGCTGTCGATCCACGCCCAGGCGGCGCGCACTTCGTCGTCACGCACGAACAAGGTGTGGTTGCCGTTGAACGCATCCAGGAACAGGCGTTCGTACGCGATGCGGCGATGCAGGCCGGTCGGCACCGACAGTTCCAGTTCCAGCGGATGCAGTTCCAGCGCGCCCCATTCCGGGCCGGCCAGGCTGCTCATCAGGCCCAGTTCGATGTTCTCCTGCGGCTGCAGCTGGAACACCAGGCGGTTCGGTGCGGCCTGGGCGCGCTGCGGGCGCTCGAACAGCCAGTGGGTGACCGGCTTCAGCGTGACCACCACGCGGGTGGTGCGTTCGGGCAGGCGCTTGCCGGTGACCAGGTGGAACGGCACGCCGCTCCAGCGCCAGTTGTCGATATGCGCGGTGACCCCGGCGAAGGTCTCCACGTCGCTGCCTTCCGGCGGCTGGTAGGCCTGGGCCGGCTGGCCGTTGATGGTACCGGCAGTGTAGCGGCCACGGATGCTGTCACGCGCGGCGTGCTTGGCATCGAGCGGGCGCAGGGCGCGCAGCACCTTGACCTTCTCGTCGCGGATGCGGTCGGCTTCCAGCGAGGCCGGCGGCTCCATCGCCACCATGCACAGCAGCTGCAGGATGTGGCTCTGCACCATGTCGCGCAGCGCGCCGGAGCGGGCGTAGTAGGCGTCGCGGCCATCCACGCCTTCGCTCTCGGCCACCAGGATGTGCACCGATTCGATGTAGTTGCGGTTCCACACCGCTTCCAGCAGCGTGTTGCCGAAGCGCAGCGCGATCAGGTTCTGCACTGCTGCCTTGCCCAGGTAGTGGTCGAGGCGGAACACGCGGTCCTCGTCGATCCACTGGCCGATGGTGCTGATGATTTCCTCGGCGCTCTCGCTGTCGCTGCCGATCGGCTTCTCCAGCATCAGGCGTGCCGGTGCGGCGAGGGCGCCACCCTTGGCCAGGCCTTCGCAGGTGGAGATGTACAGGCCCGGCGGAATGGCCAGGTAGCTGACGCACTTGCGGTGCACCAGGTCGGAGACTGCGGCGGCAACCGAGTCGACGTCGCGCAGGTCCACCGAACGATAGTCGATGCGGCGCAGCAGGGCGCTGATGTCGTCCTGCGTGGCCATCGGCATGGCCTGCTGCAGGCGCGGCCGCAGGATGTCATGGAAGGCTTCGGTGTCATGCCCGGACAGGGCCAGCGCACGGATGCGGAAGTCCTCCGGCAGCAGGCCGTCGCCAAGCAGGCGAAGCAGCGAAGGGAACAGGTAGCGCTGGGCCAGATCACCTGTGGCACCGAACAGGAAGAGGGTGTCGTGCATCGCTCGAGTTTCAGATCCGGGTGACATCGTTGTCAATCGCTTCATGGCTGGGTTCGGGGGACATCCGCGCAACTGCCTGTCCGAGGTTCGTCAGGTGCGATCTCCGGGGTAGCGGAAGACCGTTCCATTCGAAACCACTGCCTCGGCGGAACCTTCGTTCAACCGCCGACGCAGATCGGTGCGCACCGATCATCGGATAGTGCCACGTGAAAACGTTTACATGGCAGAATGGGCAACTGTATTCGATTGCAGTACTCGCCGTCATGCGGCAGGCGCGCAATCATCACTGCCATCGGGAGGGCCGAGGCAGTCCCAAAAGACAGCCCGGCTTCGGGCGGACCGGATAGGTGATATGGCAAAAGTGCAGTTGCAGGGTGTGCGCAAGGTCTATGACAACGGCCAGGTCGCGGTGAAGGACGCCAGCTTCGAGGTCGCCGATGGCGAGCTGATGGTGCTGGTCGGTCCGTCCGGCTGTGGCAAGTCGACCCTGCTGCGGATGGTGGCTGGCCTGGAGGAGATCAGCGGCGGCACGCTGACCATCGGTGATCGCGTGGTCAACGACGTGGCGCCGAAGGACCGCGACATCGCCATGGTGTTCCAGAGCTACGCGCTGTACCCGCACATGACCGTGGCCGAGAACCTGGCCTTCGGCCTGAAGCTGCGCGGGCATGACAAGGCGACCATCGACAAGCGCATCGCCGAAGCAGCGCAGACCCTGGGCCTGACCGAGATGATGGACAAGCTGCCCAAGGCGATGTCCGGTGGCCAGCGCCAGCGTGTTGCGCTGGGCCGTGCACTGGTGCGCGAGCCGGCGGTGTTCCTGCTGGACGAGCCGCTGTCCAACCTCGACGCCAAGCTGCGCCACAGCGTGCGTACCGAGATCGCGCAGCTGCATCGCAAGCTGGGCACCACCATGATCTACGTGACGCACGACCAGGTCGAAGCGATGACCCTGGGCCAGCGCATCGTGGTGCTGAAGGACGGCATCATCCAGCAGATCGATACGCCGATGGCGCTGTACGACCGCCCGGCCAATCTGTTCGTGGCCGGTTTCCTCGGCAGCCCGGCGATGAACGTGCTGCGTGGCACGCTGCAGGGCGATGCCGGCGGCGTGACCGTGGTCGACGGCGAATGGCGTGCACCGCTGGGCCAGGCCACGATCGATCCGGCGTGGCTGCAGAAGCCGATCGCGGTGGGCGTGCGCCCGGAACACCTGCAGCCGGCCCGTGCCGATGATGCGCATGCATTTGCCGCACGCATTGAAGGCATCGAACCGGTCGGTAACGAGATCTTCGTCAACCTGAGCAGTGGCCAGCATGCGCTGACCATGCGCGTAGCACCGCAGTCGCTGCCGGCGGTGGGCGAGCAGATCCGTGTGGCGATCCACCCGCAGGGCCTGCACTTCTTCAACCCGGAAACCGGCGAGCGCCTGTAACGGGTAGTGCCGGCCGCTGGCCGGCAACTTCAACCATGCGTGGTTGCCGGCCAGCGGCCGGCACTACCATTCCTTGCATCCACCGGATTCAGCGCGCCAGGCCATCCAGCAACGGCATGCGCTGCGCGATGGCATCACCCACCTGCAGATCAGCGTCGCTGGCCTCCAGCGGCAGCACCGCCAGTGCCAGGTCGCCGGCCACGCAGGCAATCGTGCCCAGCGCTGCGCCGTCCTGCTGCACGCCATCGCCTGCCTGCGCCGGTGCCGCGGTATGCAGCAGCTGCACCGCACGCTTGGCCTTGCCGAGGAAGTGGGTGCGGGCGACGATCTCCTGGCCCGGATAGCAGCCCTTCTTCACGCTGTAGCCGTTCAGGCGGTCCAACCCCAGCTGCTGCGGGGTCCACACTTCGCGCTGGCTTTCTTGCAGCCGGGGCAGGCCGTAGCGCAGGTCGGCCTGGCGCCAGGCCAGCGCGAAAGCGGTCTCATCGGCTTCACTGCTGGCTGCAAAGGCATCGGCGGCGCCAATGCGCAGGGTCCGCGGCAGGGCGTCGCTGCCCAGGTCCAGCTCCCAGCCGTCACCTGCGGTCTGCGCAATCGCGGCGCCGCTGGCGGCTTCGGGCGCAGTGAACGCGCCGGCCACGGCCAGATCGCTGCGCACCAGTACCTTCACCTTGCGGCGGAACACGAAGCGCTGCAGTTGCGACGCAATCGCATCGGCATCGCCGTCGGCCAGCACCAGCATCACGTGGTCGTCCGCTAGCCGAAGCAGCTGGAACACCGCCAGGGTGCGGCCCTTGGCGCTCAGCCAGGCGCTCCACTGCCAGTGCTGCAGGGGCAGGGCGGTGACATCGCTGCTGAACTGGGCGTGGGCAAAGACAGCTGCATCCGGGCCTTGCAGGCTCAGCAGCTGGTGGCCGGGCAGGCGCGGATATCCGACGAAAGCAGGGGGCAGGTTGTCAGGCACGTGAACGAGGTCTAAAATTTGTGCGTTGCGAGACCGAACATGATAGGCCAAACAACCCCCACTCCCGACGACGAATCTGAAGCCCCGCTGGTCCCCGCGGCACCCGTGCCCGTGGAACAGGAAAAAGCAGAGGAATTCGGCGGCCGCGGCGGACTTGATCCGGTGCGGTATGGCGATTGGGAGAAAAACGGACGCTGCATCGATTTCTGATCAGCATTGAGCCAACGCGGCCGTGTGCCGCCCAGCCGAGACAACGAGCCCAGCGAATGGCGACCAGACAACGCCCACTTTCCCCGCACCTTCAGGTGTATCGCTGGCAGATTCAGATGGCCACCTCGATCCTGCATCGAGCCACTGGCGTCTTTCTGTCTGTTGGTGCCCTCATCATCGCCGCCGGCCTGCTGGCCCTGATGATGGGGCCCGAGTCCTGGAACTGCTTCACCGGCCACGCCGGGGCCTGGTATGGCCGCGTGTTCCTGTTCGCGTGGACATGGTCGTTCGCCTATCACCTGTGCAATGGCATCCGCCATGTGGTGCAGGACTTCGCCATCGGCTTCAGCATCCCCGCCTTCATCCGCAGCAGCTGGCTGTCGGTCATCGGCAGCCTGGTGATCACCCTGCTGGTGTGGGCCTATGTGATGTTCGGAGGTGCCGCGTGAGCAAGTTCCGTACCCCGTTGAAGAGCGTGCGCGGCCTCGGTTCGGCCAAGACCGGCACCGAGCACTTCGTGCACCAGCGCCTGACCGCCGCCGCCCTGGTGGCCCTGGGCATCTGGTTCCTGGTCTTCGTGCTGGGCCTGTTGGGCTCGGACTACGCGACCGCCGCCGCCGCCGTGGCCAAGCCGTGGAACGCGGTGCCGCTGATCGGCCTGCTGATCGCCATGTTCTGGCACGCGCAGCTCGGCATGCAGGTCGTGCTGGAAGATTACATCCACGAATCGCTGCTGGCCCTGGTGCTGCAGACCGCGGTGAAGTTCGTCGCCGTGCTCGGCATGATCGTCAGTGTGTTTGCGGTGGGCCGCATCGCCCTCGGCGTTGCCTGAGCCCAGGCACCTACACAGGAATCCAGATTAGATGTCCGCTTACAAGATCACCGAACACAAGTACGACATGGTCGTGGTGGGCGCCGGCGGCGCCGGCCTGCGCGCCACGTTCGGCCTGGCCGCCAAGGGCCTGCAGACCGTGTGCCTGACCAAGGTCTTCCCGACCCGTTCGCACACCGTTGCCGCCCAGGGCGGTATCTCGGCCGCACTCGCCAACATGGGCGAGGACGACTGGCGCTACCACTTCTTCGACACCATCAAGGGTTCGGACTGGCTGGGCGACCAGGACGCCATCGAATACATGTGCCGTGAGGCCATCCCGGCCATCATCGAGCTCGAACACTACGGCGTGCCGTTCTCGCGCACCGCCGAAGGCAAGATCTACCAGCGTCCGTTCGGTGGCATGACCACCAAGTACGGCGAAGGCCCGGCGGCGCAGCGTACCTGCGCGGCGGCCGACCGTACCGGCCACGCGATGCTGCACACCCTGTACCAGCAGTCGCTGAAGCACGACGCGCGCTTCATGATCGAGTACTTCGCACTCGACCTGATCTTCGATGACGAAGGCGCCTGCCGCGGCGTGCTGGCTCTGGACATGTCCGACGGCACCCTGCACCTGTTCCGTGCCCAGGGCGTGGTGCTGGCCACCGGCGGTTACGGCCGTGCCTACTTCAGCGCCACCTCGGCGCACACCTGCACCGGCGACGGTGGCGGCCTGGCCATGCGTGCCGGCATCGCCATGCAGGACATGGAGTTCGTGCAGTTCCACCCGACCGGCATCTATGGCGCCGGCTGCCTGATCACCGAGGGTGTCCGCGGTGAAGGCGGCATCCTGCGCAACAGCAGCGGCGAGCGCTTCATGGAGCGCTATGCGCCGCACTACAAGGACCTGGCCTCGCGCGACGTGGTCAGCCGTTCGATGACCATCGAGATCCGCGAAGGCCGCGGCGTCGGCGAGCACAAGGACCACATCCTGCTCGACCTGACCCACCTCGGCCCGGGCGTGATCGACGAGAAGCTGCCGGGCATCGCAGAAAGCGCCCGCATCTTCGCCGGCGTCGACGTGCACAAGCAGCCGATCCCGGTGATCCCGACCGTGCACTACAACATGGGTGGCATCCCGACCAACTATCACGGCGAAGTCGTGCGCAAGGTCGGCGACAACCCGGATGCCGTGGTGCCGGGCCTGTACGCCATCGGTGAAGCCGCCTGCGTGTCCGTGCACGGCGCCAACCGACTGGGCTCGAACTCGCTGCTGGACCTGGTGGTGTTCGGTCGTGCGGTGGCCAACCGTTGCGCCGAGACCATCAAGCCGGGCGCGTCGCACAAGCCGCTGCCGGCCGATGCCTGCGACAAGGCGCTGGGCCTGCTGGACAAGCTGCGCCACGCCAACGGCGATACCCCGACCTCGGTCATCCGCGATCGCATGCAGCGCACCATGCAGGCCGACGCGGCGGTCTTCCGCACCAGCCAGACGCTGAAGGAAGGCTGCGAGAAGATGGACAAGATCTTCGACTCGTTCCAGGACGTGAAGGTCTCCGACCGTTCGCTGGTCTGGAACTCGGACCTGATCGAGACCTACGAGCTGAACAACCTGCTGCTCAACGCCGTGGCGACGATCAACTCGGCCGAACAGCGCAAGGAAAGCCGCGGCGCGCATGCGCACGAGGACTATCCGGACCGCGACGACGTCAACTGGCAGAAGCACACCCTGGTCAGCGTCGACGAGAAGGGCAAGTGCAGCTTCGACTACCGTCCGGTGCACATGTACACGTTGACCGACGACGTGTCCGTGGTGCCGCCGAAGCCGCGCGTGTACTGATCCGACCCCGCCTACCATGCAATCCGCGCCCACGGGCGCGGGCCGCCTGAGCCAACGAGAGCAGCCATGGCCGAGTTTTCACTCCCCAAGAATTCCAAGATCACGAAGGGCAAGCACTTCCCCGTCAAGAACGGCGGCAAGAACGTGCGCACCTTCAAGATCTACCGCTGGAGTCCGGACGACGACAGCAACCCGCGCACCGATACCTATGAAGTCGATCTGGACGCCTGTGGCCCGATGGTCCTGGACGCCCTGATCAAGATCAAGAACGAGATCGACCCGACCCTGACCTTCCGCCGCTCCTGCCGCGAAGGTATCTGTGGTTCGTGCGCGATGAACATCGACGGCACCAACACCCTGGCCTGCACCCGAGCCATCTCGGACTGCGGCAAGAAGGAAGTGCCGATCTACCCGCTGCCGCACATGAACGTGGTCAAGGATCTGGTTCCGGACCTGACCCACTTCTACGCGCAGTACGCCTCGATCAAGCCGTGGATCCGCACCCAGACTCCGGCACCGCCGGATCGTGAGCGCCTGCAGTCGCCGGAAGACCGCAAGAAGCTGGACGGCCTGTACGAGTGCATCCTGTGCGCCTGCTGCTCGACCAGCTGCCCGAGCTACTGGTGGAACGGCGAGCGTTACCTGGGCCCGGCGATCCTGCTGCAGGCCTACCGCTGGATCATCGACTCGCGCGATGAGGACACCGGTGCGCGCCTGGACGATCTGGAAGATCCGTTCAAGCTGTACCGCTGCCACACCATCATGAACTGCGCCCGGACCTGCCCGAAGGGCCTGAACCCGGCGCTGGCGATCGCCGAGATCAAGAAGCTGATGATGGAACGCCGCGCCTGATCAGGCCTGGCTGTACCCGGTAGAGCCACGCCACGCGTGGCTGTGCCACCCCAGTAGAGCCACGCCATGCGTGGCTTTGCTGTATCTGGAGAAACATGATGGAAGAAGACGTTCTGCTGAAGAAGCTGCGCTGGCGTTGCCGCCGCGGCATGCGTGAGCTGGACCAGCTGTTCGGTCGCTACCTGGACCACGAATGGAGCACTGCGCCGACCGAAGAGCGCGAGGTTTTCCTGTTCCTGCTCGACTGCGAGGACGATAAGTTGTGGCGCTGGTTCATGGGCTATGAGGCCTGTCCACATGCGCACGCGATCCCCCTCATGCAGAAGATCCTCGCCCTCAAGCCTTGAGTGGCGCCCCTCGCGGCTGCAGGCTGCCGCCCAGTTGGCGGTGCTGCTGGCTGCGCCCTGGCTGCTGCGCGCATCGGATCTGCCTTCACGGTTGCTGATGCCCGCGGTGGTGCTGGCCTGGGTCATCGGGTTGGCCGAACTGGCCTGGCGACAGCGCAGGCCGCGCGTGCAGGTGCTTCTGCCAGCACCGCCCGAGCCGCTGCAGGTGGCCGGGCAGGACGCCGATACACCCCAGCTGGTCGTGCGTGGTCCATGGCTGTTGTTGCTCTGGCGTGAGGATCGCCGCCGCCGGCGCCTGCTGTTCTGGCCGGATGTGCTCGATTCCGGGCAGCGACGTGAACTGCGACTGGCCGTGGCCGCACGTGGCGTTTCCCGTAGGCCCCGGTCGATGGCACCATAAGCTGAATTGACCGGCGTGCCTGCATGTTCAAACCCATTCCCGTGGCCATTGGCCTGCGCTACCTGCGCGCCAAGCGCCGCAACGGCTTTATCTCCTTCATCTCGATGGCATCGATCCTGGGCATCGCGCTCGGCGTCACGGTGCTGATCACCACCTTGGCGGTGATGAGCGGTTTCCAGAAGGAAATCCGCAGCCGCCTGCTGCAGATGACCGCGCACACCACCATCAGCCGCGACGGCGAGCCGATGCCGGACTGGATGCGCGTAGTCGACGTGGCCAGCAAGGACCCGCGCGTGGCCGGTGCTGCGCCGTACATCGAGATCCAGTCGATGATCAGCGGCCCGCGCGTGCAGGGCGCGATCATCCAGGGCATCGATCCGGCGCTGGAGCCGAAGGTATCGGTGATCGACAAGAAGGTCACCAAGGGCAGCTATGACAGCCTCACGCCGGGCAACTTCAACCTGCTGCTGGGCAAGGAGCTGGCGATCTGGCTGGGCGTGGACGTTGGCGATCAGGTGCTGGTGACGTTCGCCGAAGTGCAGGGCACGCCTGCCGGTGCGGTGCCACGGATGAAACGCTTTACCGTGAGCGGAATTTTCGAGGCCGGCTACAACGAGGTCGACCGCGGCGTCGGCTTCGCCAACATGAAGGACCTGGAGCGCGTGCTGCGTTCCGATGGTGCTACCGGCGTGCGGCTGAAACTGCACGACATGGACCGCTCGCTGGAAGTGGGCGTGGACCTCGCGCAGAACCTCGGTGGTGCGTACCGCGTGAGTGACTGGACCCAGCAGAACGCCAACCTCTACCACTCGCTGCGCATGGAGAAGGTGGTGATGGGCATCCTGCTGTCGCTGATCATCGCCATGGGCGCGTTCAACCTGGTGTCCTCGCAGGTGATGCTGGTCACTGACAAGCAGGCCGACATCGCCATCCTGCGCACGCTCGGCCTGACCCCGGGCGGGGTGATGCAGGTGTTCATGGTGCAGGGTTCGCTGATCGGCATCTTCGGCACGCTGGCCGGCCTGATCGGTGGCATCACCCTCACACTCAACCTGGAGCGCATCCTCGGTGCCATCGAGAGCGTGTTCAACGTCAAGCTGATGCCGGAGGATGTGTACTACATCACCGGCCTGCCGACCGACATGCAGACCGGCGACGTGGTGGCGATCACCGTGGTCGCGCTGCTGATGAGCTTCCTGGCCACCCTGTATCCCGCCTGGCGGGCAGCACGCACCCAGCCGGCGGAGGCCCTGCGTTATGAATAAGGTCTTCAACCGCGGCGATGAAGTGATCCGCGCCGAAGCACTGGGCAAGACCTACGCCGAAGGGCGCATGCAGACCCCGGTGTTCGATGGCCTGGACCTGACCGTGACCGCCGGCGAAACGGTCGCGATCATCGGTGCCTCCGGCGCCGGCAAGAGCACGCTGCTGCACCTGCTGGGTGGCCTGGACATTCCGACCGCCGGCGAGGTCTATGTGACCGGCCAGCGCATGTCAGCGCTGTCCGATACCGCGCGCGGCCTGCTGCGCAACCAGGCGCTGGGCTTCGTCTATCAGTTCCACCACCTGCTGCCTGAGTTCACCGCGCTGGAAAACGTGATGATGCCGGTGCTGCTGGCCGGTACTGCAGTGGCCGAGGCGAGCAGCCGGGCCACCACGCTGCTGGAAGCGGTCGGCCTTGGCCATCGCCTGGACCACAAGCCCGGCGAACTGTCCGGTGGCGAACGCCAGCGTGCCGCAGTGGCGCGTGCGCTGGTCAATCATCCGGCCTGCGTGCTCGGGGACGAGCCGACCGGCAACCTCGATGACCGCACCGCGGCGACGGTGTTCGAGCTGATGCTGGAACTGAATCGTGCGCGGCATACCAGTCTGGTGCTGGTGACCCACGACCGCAGCCTGGCACGGCGCCTGGACCGGGTGCTGGAGCTGCGCGAGGGGCGCCTGCACGCACTGGCCCACGCCGACGTCTGAGGCGCTGGGCACGCTTTGGTGGAAGCCGACCTTGGTCGGCTGCTCTTGCAGGGCAAGCGCCAACCAAGGTTGGCGACTGCCGTGGTCCGGCCAGGAGCCGCCGACCGGCTGCTGAATGGGGCACTGGCTTTCGCGCCGGCGTTGTCTGCGCAGGCGCATGATGGCGACAGTTCCCCGAGGAGATCGCCATGAAGACCCCGATCCTGATGGCCGGACTCTGCCTGGCGCTGGCCGCCTGCGCGACCACCGGCCGGCTCAGCTCTGCCGAGAAACTTGACCTGTACCGTGCCCATGCCGGCGCGCCGCAGAACGACATGCAGTTCTTCGGCAGCCTCAACGGCTGGACCGAACTGGGTGATAGCGCGCTGGCGGTGTGGACGCGTCCCAGCGAGGCCTATCTGCTGGAATTGAGGGGGCCCTGCCAGGACCTGCCGTATGCCACCGCCATCGGCCTGACCAGCCAGATGAACCGTGTTTCGGCGCGTTTCGACAAGGTGCTGGTGCGCGACCCCACCGGCGGCCCGCGCATGCCGTGCTTCATCGACAGCATCCGCAAGCTGGACGTGAAGGCGCTGCGTGCCTCCGAGCAGGAGCTGCGCCAGGCGCAGGTGCAGGAGCGCGAGGAAAGCACGAAATAGCGTGGTAGTGCCGGCCGCTGGCCGGCATCGCGCAGATGCCAGGTTGCCGGCCAGCGGCCGGCACTACCTGTGTGTCAGGCTTCCGGGGTGAAGCCGGCCGGCTTTTCCGCGTCCTTCTCGAACAGGAACTTGATCAGTTCGCCTTCAAGGAACGCGCGATGCTCCGCCGTGCGCGGCGACAGGCGGTTCTCGTTGATCAGCATGGTCTGGTGCGCCAGCCACGCAGCCCAGGCCTGCTTGCCGATGTTGTTGAAGATGCGCTGGCCCAGTTCGCCGGGGTAGGGCACGAAGTCCAGGCCCTCGGCATCGCGTTGTTCGTACTGGCAGAAGACGGTTCGGGACATGGCATTCACTCGTGGTTGCGGGGTTTCTTGGAATTTCGTTTCGGCGTCTTGATCGTTGCGCCGTCGAGCAGTTTGCGGATCGGTGCCGGCAGGCCCAGCGCGTGCAGTTCGTCGCTGGCGACCCAGCGCAGCGTGGGTTCTTCCACGTGCAGGCCGTGTACCTGCCGCGACAATACCTGCAGATGCAGCTTGTAGTGGCTGAAGGTGTGCTGCAGCACCGGCAGCTCTTCGGCCTCTTCCAGCGAGCCGTCGACGTGCACGTCGAACCAGTCCTGCAGCACGCTGCCGGCATCGGCCTGCGGCAGCGTCCACAGCTGCGCCCAGATGCCGGTGTCCGGCCGCTTCTGCAGCAGCACACGCTGCTGGGCGTCGCGCAGCAGCAGCGCAACGGCCTCGCGCTCGGGCAGGGTCTTGCTGGGCTTGGGCGTGGGTAGTTCAGCCGTGCGGCCTTCGCGCCGTGCCACGCAGTCATCCTGCAACGGGCAGATCACGCAGGCCGGTTTGGCACGGCTGCACACCGTCGCGCCCAGGTCCATCTGCGCCTGCGTGTAGTCGGCCATGCGCCCGGCCGGCACCTGCATCACATGCGCCTCGGCGATCGCCCACAGCTGCTTCTCGATGGCCGGCAGCCCGGGGAAACCATCGATGCCGTGGTAACGGCTGAGCACCCGCTTGACGTTGCCATCGAGGATCGCGAACGGGTCGTTCCAGGCCTGGCTGAGGATCGCACCGGCGGTGCTGCGGCCGATGCCGGGCAGGGCATGCAATGCATCGAAATCACGCGGCAGGTCGCCGTCGTGCAGTTCCACGCAGCGCTTCGCAGCGGCATGCAGGTTGCGTGCGCGGGCGTAGTAGCCGAGCCCGGCCCACTGCGCCATCACCGCGTCGTTGCTGGCGGCGGCAAGGTCGGGCAGGGTCGGGAAGTGCTGCAGGAACCGCTGGAAATACGGGATGACCGTGGCCACCTGGGTTTGCTGCAGCATGATTTCCGACAGCCAGACCCGGTAGGGACTGCGCGGGTGCTGCCAGGGCAGGTCGTGGCGGCCGTGGTCGTCGAACCAGTGCAGCAGGCGGGCGACGAAACCGTCTTCCCGGGCAGTCTTGGCGCTGGCGTGCGGCTGGCGGGGCATCGGTGTTCCAGAGAGGCAGCCACCCGTGGGGTGGCTCTACTGGATTGCAGTAGAGCCACGCCATGCGTGGCAGCACGGTGTATCAGGCGCCCAGCGCTTCGGGCAGCAGGGCGTCGACGAAAGCTTCCGGGTCGAACACGCGCAGGTCTTCCGGGCGCTCGCCGATGCCGGCGAATCGGATCGGAATGCCGAACTCGCGGGCCAGTGCGAACACCACGCCGCCCTTGGCGGTGCCGTCCAGCTTGGTCACTACCAGGCCGGTCACGTTCACTGCGGCATTGAACTGGCGCAGCTGCGACAGCGCGTTCTGGCCAGTGGTGCCGTCGATCACCATCAGCACTTCGTGCGGGGCGGTGGGGTCGATCTTGCCGAGCACGCGGCGGATCTTGCCCAGCTCGTTCATCAGGCCGGATTGGGTGTGCAGGCGGCCCGCGGTATCGGCGATCAGCACCGAGGTGCCACGGGCCTTGCCGGCCTGCAGCGCGTCGAATGCCACCGAAGCGGCATCGGCGTTCTGCCCCTGCGCGACCACGGCCACGCCGTTGCGCTCGCCCCAGGCCTGCAGCTGGGCCACGGCAGCGGCGCGGAAGGTGTCACCGGCGGCCAGCATCAGGCTGTGGCCATCGTCCTTGAAGCGCTTGGCCAGCTTGCCGATGGTGGTGGTCTTGCCGACGCCGTTGACGCCGACGGTGAGCACCACGAAGGGCTTGGCGTTGCGGTCGATCAACAGCGGCTTGGCCACCGGCTGCAGGATTGCGATCAGCTCGGCGCGCAGCGCGGCCAGCAGCGCATTGGCGTCGGCGAATTCGCGCGATTTCATGCGCTTGCGCAGGCCCTCGACCAGGTCGGTGGTGGCGCCCACGCCGACGTCGGCGGTGATCAGTGCGGTTTCCAGCTCGTCCAGCAGGTCGTCGTCAAGCTTGGGGTTGCGCGAGAACAGGCCACCAAAGCTGCGCGCGATGACGCTGTTGCGCAGGCGCTCGCGCCAGCCGGGCTTGCCAGCCGGCGCCGGAACGGCGTCGATCGAGGCGGCGGCAGGCAGGTCGTCGGTGACCGGTGCCGGTGTCGGTGCCGGGGTGGGCTCAGGCAGCGGTACGGGGGCCGGTTCGATGGCCGGGGTCGCGATGGGGGCGACGTCGATCTGAGCCGACGGTGCAGGAGCTGCCGGAACCGGTGCGGCTGGGGCCGGAATAACCGGGGTGGGCTCGACAGCGACCGGAACGGCGGTTGCTGGGGGCGGCTCGACCGGTACAGGCTCGGCCGGTACTGCTACCGGCGCCGGCTCCTTGTCCTCGACCGGCGCGGCCGACGGGAATGCCGCCGCCAGCTCTTCAGCCGAGTAGTGCTGGGTCTTGGGCGCCTCCGTTGCGGGGGCATCCTGGGGCTTCTTGCGGCGGAAAAAACTGAGCATTGGCAAAAGGCGCTGAAATCAGAGGGATATGCTACCACTCGGGCCTGTCGGGCCGATGTGGACTCAAGGTTGCGGCCCACCGGCCGTTAACCGGTCCGGAGGGCTGCGTCGTGCGGCCCGGAGACCGCCATGGACAACGTGATGGGAATCGCCCTCAGCGGGATGCGTGCGGCCCAGCAGGGCGTGCAGGTGGCCGCGCACAACGTGGCCAACCTGGCGACCCCGGATGCCCAGCACCTGCAGTTGCAGCGCATTACCACCGAGCAGGGTGGGGTGCAGGCTTCGGTGGCGTCCATCGGCGCCGATGCCGGCGCGCCGCTGGGTGATCTGCTGGCCGCGAAAGCCGAGGTCGTGGCCTTTGCCGCCAATGCCACGGTGATCCGTCGCCAGGACCAGATGCTGGGCTCACTGCTGGATCGGGACGCCTGAACCCCCTCGGCAGCTGCCAACCGCCACCCCTGGTGGGTGCCAACCTTGGTTGGCACGCTCGACCCGCCTTGGTAGGTGCCAACCTTGGTTGGCACGCTCGACCCGCCCTGGTAGGTGCCAACCTTGGTTGGCACGCTTTTGGGGCGCCAACCAAGGTTGGCCTCTACCAGGGCAGCAGTGCCAACCAAGGTTGGCACCTACCAAAGCAGGAATGCCAACCAAGGTTGGCATCCACCAGCACCCGGTAGCGCCGGGCCATGCCCGGCGACCACCGCCTCGATCAGACCGACAGCTCCAGCAGCAGCTTGTTCAGGCGCGCCACATAGGCACCCGGATCCTTCAGGCTGTCACCGGCGGCCAACGCAGCCTGGTCGAACAGCACCCGGCCGAGGTCGTCGAAGCGCGCGCCATCGGCTTCGGCATCAAGCTTGGCGATCAGTGGGTGGCCCGGGTTGATCTCCAGCACCGGCTTGCTGTCCGGCACCTTCTGCCCGCTGGCCTCCAGGATCTGGCGCATCTGCAGGCCCAGGTCCTGTTCGCCGATGGCCAGCACAGCCGGCGAATCGGTCAGGCGGTGCGAGACGCGCACTTCGGCCACGTCATCGCCCAGCACCGTCTTCAGGCGCTCGACCAGGCCCTGCTTGTCCTTCGCCGCCGCTTCCTGTTCCTGCTTGTCCGCTTCGGTTTCCAGGGCGCCCAGGTCGAGGTCGCCACGGGCGATGTCGACGAAGCCCTTGCCGTCGAAATCGGTCAGGTAGCCCATCAGCCACTCGTCGATGCGGTCGGTCAGCAGCAGCACTTCCACACCCTTCTTACGGAACACTTCCAGGTGCGGGCTGTTGCGGACCTGGCTGTAGCTCTCGCCGGTCAGGTAATAGATCTTGTCCTGGCCTTCGGTCATGCGGCCGAGGTAATCGGCCAGCGACACGCTCTGCGCATCGCCGTCGCCACGGGTGGAGGCGAAGCGCAGCAGGCCGGCCACCTTCTCGCGGTTGTTGTAGTCCTCGGCCGGGCCTTCCTTCAGCACTTGGCCGAATTCCTTCCAGAACGTGGTGTACTGCTCCGGCTTGTCAGCGGCCAGCTTTTCCAGCATGTCCAGCGAGCGCTTGGTCAGCGCCGCCTTCATCGAATCGATGACCGGGCCGGACTGCAGGATCTCGCGCGAGACGTTCAGCGACAAGTCGTTGGAGTCGACCACACCCTTGATGAAGCGCAGGTACAGCGGCAGGAACTGCTCGGCCTGGTCCATCACGAACACGCGCTGCACGTACAGCTTCAGGCCCTTGGGTGCATCGCGGTGATACAGGTCGAACGGTGCGCGGCCGGGCACATACAGCAGCGAGGTGTACTCCAGCTTGCCCTCGACCTTGTTGTGGCTCCACGCCAGCGGATCGCTGTGGTCGTGTGCCACATGCTTGTAGAACTCGGTGTATTCCGAATCGCTGATCTCGGTGCGCGGGCGGGTCCACAGCGCGCTGGCGCGGTTGACGGTCTCCCACTCGACGGCCGCGCCTTCTTCGGCGTCTTCCTTCGGCATCTGGATCGGCAGGCCGATATGGTCGGAGTACTTCTTGAGGATGCTGCGCAGGCGCCAACCGTCGGCGAAGTCGTGCTCGCCGTCCTTCAGGTGCAGCACGATGCGGGTGCCGCGCTCGGCCTTGTCGACCGTGGCGACTTCGAAATCGCCTTCGCCGCGCGAGGTCCAGCGCACGCCTTCGCCTGCAGCCAGGCCAGCGCGGCGCGAGGTCACTTCCACTTCGTCGGCGACGATGAAGGCACTGTAGAAGCCGACGCCGAACTGGCCGATCAGCTGCGAATCCTTCTTCTGGTCGCCGGACAGCTGGCGCAGGAAATCGCCGGTGCCGGACTTTGCAATCGTGCCGAGGTGGGCGATGGCTTCGGCGCGGCTCATGCCGATGCCGTTGTCTTCGATGGTGATGGTGTGGGCGGTGGGGTCGAAGCTGACGCGCACGCGCAGTTCGCTGTCGCCTTCCAGCAGTGCCGGCTGGGTCAGGGCCTCGAAACGCAGCTTGTCGGCGGCGTCGGCGGCGTTGGAGACCAGCTCGCGGAGGAAGATCTCCTTGTTGGAGTACAGCGAGTGGATCATCAGTTGCAGCAGCTGCTTGACTTCGGTCTGGAAGCCAAGGGTTTCGGTCTGGGTGGTCTCGGTCATCGATAAGGCTCCGTGTGCAATGCCGCGCCAGCGCGTGCGGCCTCGCCAAGGGGTATGGCTGATTGTCCCGAAATCAAGGGGGCGAGCGGGGGGGGGGGGCGTGAATCGCGTTGGATTGCCTTGACCGTTCGCTGCCATCACTCGCGTGGGTCGCATTTGGCCCTGCTCAAGCCGGTCGGTCAGCCCCAGGGTCGCGTCAGCCAGGCACACGATGGGCTGATCCAAGGGGGGGCGCCCAGATTGTCGTATTCAATCTCTTGTCTTGCCCAGGGAAGCCGGTCAGGGTCGTGAGACAATTCAGCGGGGCGGTTCGATGGCGATAATCACCATGACAAGGCATCTGGATTTCGATCAGTTCCTCAGGGAGCAGAATGCAGGGAAGGCCGAACGCGGCAACTTGGTTGAGCGTAAGGCTCAATGGCTGGAGAAAATCCAGATTCTCTATGCGACTGTCCAGGAAATTCTTTTTCCGTACATAGAGCGCGGCGCCATGGGGGTCCGTGTGTCCAGCATGGAGCTCCGTGAAGAGTTGCTGGGCAGTTACGAAGTGCCGAGTCTGAACATCGACCTGGGAAACAGCAGCGTACGCTTCGTTCCGGTAGGGACGATCCTGCTGGGGTCGCCTGGGCGTGTGGACCTCGTGGGGCCGCACGGCAAAGTCCGCTTCGTGCTGACCTTGCCGGATTCAGATCGACCGATACTTGTCGGGTCGACCGCTTCCGAAGGGGCTCGCCCCGACAAGCAGCCGAAACCGATGGATCTGGCTGCGTACGTCTGGAAAGTGTCCACGTCTCCGCCCCTGATCCGCTACAGCGCTCTGGATCCGGAAGCACTGCAGTCGGCCATCATGGATGTTGCCCGTGGCCAATCCGCTCGTCGTTAATCCCGATCTTCCCAATTACATGCACGTGATGGGACATCACGCCACCACACGCGCAGCGATCGACCTGCTCTTTTCCGAAGACAATCCTGACAACTCGGACCTATCCCGGCAGGAGCTCGAAAAGCGCCGCAAGGCATGCGTCCAAGTCCAGCAAAATCGGGACATGATGGCGTTGCTGGCCTTTCTGGAAGCATGTTTCCGATTGGACTACGCAAACAGAAAGCGTCTGAAGCTCAAGGATGGACTGTCCAGGGTCCTCATCAGGTTGTTCAATCGCAAGCGCAACAAGGCCGCGCTCATGGACGACATCGTCAAGGCCTGGCTGCAGCAGGGTGTGCTGACCCATCACCAGTACGACCGTATCAACAGTGCATTCCAGCTTCGACACTGGATTGCCCATGGACAGTACTGGTCCCCGGCGAAGATCAAGCCTCATGACCTTTGGGAAGTGGCCGAGTTCGTAGAGAGTCTAGTCAATGCGCGGATGTTTCAGAGCGATGGAGTCGACCTGGCTGGAGCGTGATCCCGACATTGGAGTCCCATGCCCCCCAGGTGACCTGCGGTGACCGTTGATTCGACGCATCCCCGGGCGCTGCCCGGACGACTACAATCCCGCTCATGCTGAAATTCTCGAATACCTCCCGCCGGGGGCGCCGATGAGCGGCCGTGGCGGCAATGACGGCCAGGTCCGCATCATCGGCGGGCGCTGGCGCAATACCCGCCTGCCGGTGCCGACCCTGCCGGGGCTGCGGCCCAGCAGCGACCGCGTGCGCGAGACCCTGTTCAACTGGCTGATGCCCAGGCTCGGTGGGGCCCGCGTGCTGGACCTGTTCGCCGGCAGTGGCGCACTGGGCCTGGAGGCGGTCTCGCGCGGTGCCGCACACGCCACCCTGGTCGAACGCGACGCGCAGCTGGGACGCAATCTGACCGCTGCCGTGACCAAGCTGCAGGCCAGCGACCAGATCAGCGTCGTGCAGGCCGATGCCCTGCGCTGGCTGCAGGGCGCGCCGGCGCAGCAGGCCGATCTGGTCTTCGTCGACCCGCCGTTCGCCGACGGCCTGTGGCAGGACGTGCTGGCCCAGCTCCCGCGGCATCTGGCCGCCGATGCCTGGCTGTACCTGGAATCGCCGGCCGGCCACGTGCCGGTGCTGCCGCCGGACTGGCTGCTGCACCGCGAGGGCGGCACCCGCGAGGTGCGCTTTGCCCTGTACCGCCGCGCCACTGCTACACTTTGACCTCATCTGAACATCTGCAACCGCCCATGACCGTGGCCAATCGCCGCATCGCCGTTTACCCCGGCACGTTCGACCCCATCACCAACGGTCATATCGACCTGGTGAGCCGGGCCGCGCCGCTGTTCGAAAAGGTCGTGGTCGGCGTGGCGCAGAGCCCGTCCAAGGGCCCGGCGCTGCCGCTGGAGCAGCGCGTGCAGCTGGCGCGTGGCGCGCTGGCCCACCACAGCAACGTCGAGGTCATCGGCTTCGATACCCTGCTGGCGCATTTCGTACGTTCGGTCCAGGGCGGGGTGCTGCTGCGCGGCCTGCGCGCGGTGTCCGACTTCGAGTACGAGTTCCAGATGGCCAGCATGAACCGGCACCTGATCCCCGAGGTCGAGACCCTGTTCCTGACCCCGGCCGAGCAGCACAGCTTCATTTCGTCCTCGCTGGTCCGCGAGATCGCGCGCCTGGGTGGCGACGTGTCCGGCTTCGTGCCGGCCGCGGTGCTCGAAGCCCTGCGCAAGGTCCGCGAAGCGAAGTCGGCACAGTCGTAAGCCCCGCTGTACCCGCACCCCATTACGTACAACACCACGCACCATTCCGGGAGGAAACCCATGAACACCACCATGCGCGCGATGCTGATCGCTTCGTTGGCCCTGGCCTTCACCGCCTGCAAGAAGGAAGAGGCCGCTCCGGTCGACGAGGCCAAGCAGGCCCTGGTCGCTCCGTCCAAGGACGACGATGCAGGCTGGAAGAAGTACCTGCAGGAAGTGGCGATCCAGAACATGGGCAACATCACCAACAGCCCGTTCCTGTACTACCTCTCGCCGGAATCGGACCCGGACTTCCAGGCCAAGTACGAGCGCCAGACCGAGAGCGCGACCCAGGCCGTGGCCCGTGGCGTGCAGCCGGGCAACATGCTGGCCTTCGGTTCGTCGGCCTCGGGCAAGATGGCTGACATGATCCAGGCCGTGTTCAAGGACGTGTCGCCGGATTCGATGAAGGGCGTGCGCGTCGTCTTCATCGGCCAGTCGGCCGACAACGCCCGCGTACAGGCTGCGATCCAGCTGACCGGTGCCGAGTACATTTTCGTCGAAGCCAAGTAATACCGAGCCATGGCGGCCATGCTCCGGCATGGCCCGGGCGGCGTCCTGCAAGGGCGCCGCTGATGACCTGACCGGCCCGCGCGCCCGCGCTGGCCGGTCCTTTGTCCCAGGGCGCGGGCGAGGAGTATCGCCGTGTCGCTGAAAATCAACGAGCTCTGCGTCAACTGCGACGTATGCGAGCCGGCCTGCCCGAACCAGGCCATTGCGATGGGTGAAACCATCTACGTGATCGACCCTGCGCGCTGCACCGAATGCGTGGGTCATTTCGACGAGCCACAGTGCGTGGTCGTCTGCCCGGTCGAGTGCATCGACCCGGACCCGGAGATCGTGGAAACGGAAGACCAGCTGCTGGCCAAGCTGCGCCAGCTGCAGCACGATCACCCCGAACTCTACGCGGAGCCCCCATCCGAATGAAGACGCTGATCGTCCGCCCCCTGTTGCTGCTCGGCCTGCTGCTGAGCCCGATTGCCTGGGCCGACAGCCCGGCCCGTGCCGAGCGCCCCGATGGCGCGGCCATTGCCAGCGGCCACGCGCTGGCCACCCAGGCCGGCATCGACATCCTGGCGCAGGGCGGCAACGCCTTCGACGCCGCGGTGGCGGTATCGTCCACGCTGGCGGTGGTCGAGCCGATCAGTTCCGGCCTGGGCGGTGGTGGCTTCTTCCTGCTGCACGATGCGGCCACCGGCAAGGATGTGATGCTGGATGCGCGCGAGACCGCACCGGCCGCTGCGACCCCGCAGGCCTTCCTCGACAAGCAGGGCAACCTCGACCGTGACCGCTCGGTCAACGGCGCGTGGTCGGCTGGCATCCCGGGCCTGCCCGCAGCACTGGTCGAACTGTCGGCCAAGCACGGCAAGCTGCCATTGGCGACCTCGCTGCAGCCGGCCATCCGCATCGCGCGCGAAGGCTTCCCGGTGTACGACCGCATGGCCAAGGGCTATGCCTCGCGCCGTGAAGTGATGGAGCGCTATCCCGGAACGCGCGAGGTCTACCTGCGCAACGGCAAGCCGATCGCCAGCGGTGACCTGTTCAAGCAGCCGGAGCTGGCACAGACGCTGGAGCGCCTGGCCGCAGGTGGCTTCGATGGCTTCTACAAGGGCCAGACCGGAACGCTGTTGCTGGCCGGCGTGAAGCAGGCCGGCGGCAAGTGGACCGCTGAAGAGCTGGCCGGTTACCGCGTGAAGCAGCGCGAGCCGATCGTGTTCAACTACAACGGCTGGAAGATCACCACTGCGCCGCCGCCGTCGTCCGGTGGCATCGCGCTGGCCAGCATGCTGCAGATCCTGGAAGGCTGGGATATCAGGAAAATGGACCCGGCGCACCGCACCCATCTGGTGGTGGAGTCGATGCGTCGCGCCTACCGCGACCGCACCTTCTTCCTCGGCGATCCGGACTTCGTGCAGATCCCGCAGAAGGTGCTGACCAGCAAGGACTATGCACAGGGCCTGCGGGCGACCATCCATCCGGAGAAGGCCACGCCCAGCGACCTGCTGTCGGGCAACCCGACGCCGCTGGAAGACGACGAAACCACGCACTTCTCGATCATCGACCGCGACGGCAACCGCGTCGGCGCCACCCAGACCGTCAACCTGCTGTACGGCTCGGGGCTGATTCCCAAGGGCACCGGCGTGCTGCTGAACAACGAGATGGACGACTTCGCGCTGAAGCCGGGCACGCCCAATGCGTTCGGCGTGATGGGCTATGAAGCCAATGCGCCGAAGCCGGGCAAGCGCATGCTCAGCTCGATGACGCCGACCTTCATGGAGAACGCCGACAAGGTGGTGGTGCTGGGCACCCCGGGTGGCAGCCGCATCATCACCATGGTGCTGCTGGGCATCCTCGGCTACGACGACGGCCTGGATGCGCAGCAGGTTGCCGCACTGCCGCGCTACCACCACCAGTGGCTGCCGGACCTGATCGAAGCCGAGGACGATGCGTTCGACGCGGCGACGGTGAAGCAGCTGCAGGCGATGGGCCACAAGATCGACCTGCCGGGCAATGTCGCCGCGGGTGGCCGCGGTTCCAGCCACGTGTGGGGCAACCTGCAGACCGTGGAATGGGACCGCAGGGCCAACAAGCTGTTCGGTGGCAGTGACCCGCGCAACCCGGTGGGCAGTGCCCAGGTGGTGCCGGCACACTGATCCGGTGGTGCCGGCTGCGGGCCGGCAATCCGGCTGATTATCGAAACCCCGCCTTTGCCGGCGGGGTTTTCTGTTTCCCTTCTAGCGATTATTTAACGAGCCGGCGCCGATAATCGACACATGAAACTCTGGTCTATTCGTGGAAACTCGCAGCGCCTTGATGGCGGCGCGATGTTCGGCAACGCGCCGCGCGCGTTGTGGGAAAAATGGGCGGCACCGGACGAGCTCAATCGCATCGAGCTGGCCTGCCGTGCGCTGCTTGCCAGCCCGCTGGAAGGCAAGACGGTGCTGTTTGAAACCGGTATCGGCGCGTTCTTCGATCCGCGCATGCGCGAGCGCTACGGCGTGCAGGAAAGCCAGCACGTGCTGATCGATTCGCTGCGCGAAGCCGGCTTCGAGCACGAGGATATCGACGTGGTGGTGCTTAGCCACCTGCATTTCGATCATGCCGGTGGCCTGCTGGCGGCATGGAGCGAAGGGCGTGAGCCCGAGCTGCTGTTCCCCAACGCAACCTATGTAGTCGGCGCGCAGCATTGGCAGCGCGCCGTGCAGCCACACCCTCGCGATCGCGCCAGCTTCATTCCGGAACTGCCGGGCCTGCTGCAGGCCAGTGGCCGGCTGGAAGTGGTGGACGGGGAGTACTCGAAGGCGCTCGGCCGCAGCGTGCGCTTCAGTTACAGCGACGGGCATACACCGGGGCTGATGCTGGCCGAGATCGTCGGTCACGCGCATGCAGGCGAAAGTGCGCATGGTGGCGTGGTGTTCTGTGCCGACCTGATCCCGGGCCGTTCATGGGTACACGTGCCGATCACCATGGGCTATGACCGCAATGCCGAGCTGCTGATCGACGAGAAGCGGCAGTTCCTGGAAGACAAGCTGGCGCGCAACGTGCGGCTGTTCTTCACCCACGACCCGCAGGTGGCATTGGCGCAGCTTGGCAGGGATGAAAAGGGGCGTTTCGTGACCCTGCACGAGCAGGGTGAGCTGAAGGCACGCGCCCTGGGGTAATGGCATGGCCGGGCAATGCCCGGCCTTTTACTGATGACGGTATATCCACGCCATGCGTGGATGGCGTTTCATCCGGACACGACCATTACGACGCCTTCAGGCAGCTGCTCATGAAGGTCTTGCGCGCATCACCGGCCAGCTTTTTGGCGCCCGCGTCAGCGTTGCACTTGCGCATGCGTTCCTGCTGCGTATTGACCGGCTTGGCGTCGGCCGCGTGGCCGCTGAGGCAGGAGCTCTGTGCAGTCTTGTAGGCATCGCCCTTCAGCCCCTTGTTCTTGGCCGAACATTCGGCCATGCGCTGCTGCTGCGGAGTGGTGGCATTGGCAGCCAGGGGCAGGCCGACCAGCAGGACGGCGGCCAGCAGGAAAGAGGCTTTCATCGGGAGCTCCAAGGGTGGCGGGTGCGCGGAGCATTCGCTTCCCGGCGCCAAGAGCACGTGAAGAATCGCAACGCGGCCGCGATGGCCTGCGCTGTTGGGGTCAGACCCCTTTCGCGGCGAAAGGGCTCTGACCCCGGATCGTCGGATCAGCCGACGCGGGTACCGAAGATGCGGTCACCGGCATCGCCCAGGCCCGGCAGGATGTAGCCCTTGTCGTTGAGCTGGGCATCAATGGCTGCGGTGTAGATCTCCACGTCCGGGTGCACGGCCTTGACCGCTTCGATGCCTTCCGGCGCGGCCACCAGGAAGATGCCCTTGATGCGGCGGGCGCCGGCACGCTTGAGCATGTCGATGGTGGCGATCAGGGTGCCGCCGGTGGCCAGCATAGGGTCCAGGATCAGCGCGTCGCGCTCTTCCAGGCGCCCGGTCAGGCGCTCGAAGTAGGGCACCGGCTGCAGGGTTTCCTCATCGCGCTGCAGGCCGACCACGCTGACACGGGCC
This sequence comes from Stenotrophomonas sp. 96582_Sma, assembly GCF_056480905.1. NCBI lineage: Bacteria > Pseudomonadati > Pseudomonadota > Gammaproteobacteria > Lysobacterales > Lysobacteraceae > Stenotrophomonas > Stenotrophomonas sp. 96582_Sma. The sequence goes on from NZ_CM151122.1 coordinate 1,777,368, forward strand.
GCCGGGATCAGCGACAGCACGCCGCTGAGCATGCCCAGGCCGGCGCGCAGGATCGGCACCACGGTGATCTTGGCGCCCGCAATGCGCTGCACGGTGACCGGGCCGGCCCAGCCGGGCAGGGTGTGCGGCTCGGTGTCCAGGTCGGCGGTGGCCTCGTAGGCCAGCAGCGTACCCAGCTCGTTGGCCAGTTCGCGGAAATCCTTGGTGCTGAGCGCAGCGTTGCGCATCAGGCCGATCTTGTGCTGCACCAGCGGGTGGCGCACTTCGACGATCTTCATGGTCGGAAGGGGGGAGAAGGAGAGAGGGCGCCATTTTGCCGGATTGGCGGGCCGAACCCAAACCTGGCCCGGAGCGGCGTTACTCGAAATGTGCAGGCGCATGTCACGGCCATGCAACCTTGCGGACATATCGTGCAGACCCATTCTTAACAGGAATGGGGATTCCCAGTGCATATCAAGACTCCGTTGGCCGTTGCCACCACGCTGACCCTGGCAATGGGGGCCGCAGCACCGCTGCAGGCGGCCGGGCAGCAGGCGGTTGCCGCCACCGGCGCCGTGGCCGCTGATGCGGTCGACCTGGACCGCATCGAAGTGCGCGCCCAGCTCGAATCACAGATCCGCGCGGTCGACCTCAAGCGCAGCAGTGATGCGATCGAAGACGCCGTGTCCTCCGATGCACTGGGCCAGTACCCGGACAAGAACGTGGCCGAGTCGCTGCAGCGCCTGCCGGGCATCAGCGTGACCCGCGACCAGGGCGAGGGGCGCTTCGTGGTCATCCGCGGTCTGGACGCCAACCTCAACAGCGTCAGCGTGGATGGCATCGCCATCGGTACGCCGGAGGATTCCAGCCGCGCCGCACCGCTGGACGTGATCCCGTCCGACTCCACCGAGCGCCTGCGCGTGGTCAAGTCGCCGACCCCGGACATGCCCGGTGATGCCATCGGCGGCGCCGTGCTGGTGGAATCGGCCTCGGCCTTCGACCGCGACGGTCGCAGCCTGCGTGGCAAGATCGAAGGCAGCCACCAGCAGCTGTCCGGCGAGACCAGCCCCAAGGCCGCCTTCAACTACAGCGAAGTGTTCAACGACACCTTCGGCGTGGCGCTGGGCGTGAACTACCAGAAGCGCAGGTTCGAGTCGGACAACACCGAAGTGGAGTATGACGGCGAGGACGATGCCGTCCCCGGCGATGTCACCGCGATCAACCTGCAGCATCGCAAGTACGAGATCGAGCGCAAGCGCATCGGTGCCAACCTCAACCTCGACTGGCGCCCGAATGAAGACAGCAAGTACTACCTGCGCACGCTGTACAGCCAGTTCGACGATGCGGAGACCCGCCAGCGCGTGATCTTCAACTTCGACGACGCGAAGATGGTCAAGACCGGCACCGACCAGTACCGCCTGGATGGAATGCCGAAAGATTCCATCGACAAGCGCATGCGCTACCGCACCAAGAAGGAGAACACCTTCGCGGCCAGTCTCGGTGGCGAGAACAAGCTGACCAACGCCGTGGTCGATTACCGGATCGGCTACACCCGTACCGAAGAGCGCGTGAACGACGAGATGGAGGCGCGCTTCAAGCTCAACGGCAAGGCCTTCAACGGCACCCTGGACCAAAGCAGCCGCCTGCCCAGCTACAGTTTCGACAACCCGCAGTGGCTGGACAACAGCAACTACGCGTTCGACCGCTTCGTGCTCTCACCCAAGCAGGTGAACGACAAGGAGCACAGCGCGCAGGTCAACGTGCGCTTCGACGGCGACAGCAGCAGCATCAAGTTCGGCCTGCTGGGTCGCTGGCGCGACCGCGACGTGAATGTGGACGAGCGCGAACTGCGTGTCGGCCCGAAGGTGGCGCTATCGAGCTGGAGCACCTCCTCGCCGGAGCACCGCCACGGCAACCTCGGTGACGGCATGGATTCGGCCGCGATGCGTGCCTTCTGGGCGGCCAATGGCGGCCAGTACAGCGCCCGTCCCCAGGATGCCGGTGGCAACGCGATGACATCGCTGGAAGAGGACTACGTGGCCAGCGAAGACATCTTCGCCAGCTACGCCATGGGTACCTGGGATGTGGGCGCGCTGCGCATCATCGGCGGTGTGCGCGTGGAAAACACCCAGTTCAAGGCGATCGGCAACCAGGTGGACGTGGCCGCCAACGGGCGCAGCTTCACCGTCACCCCGCGGGTGGCCAACAGCAGCTACACCAACGTGCTGCCGGGTCTGCACCTGCGCTACGACGCGGCCGATGACTGGGTACTGCGCGCCTCGGCCAACAAGACCGTATCGCGTCCTTCCTTCGGCGATGTCTCGCCACGCGTGGGCTACAGCCGCGGCGACGAGGAAGTGCGCCTGGGTAATCCGGAACTGGATCCGTACGAGTCGAAGAACATCGACCTGTCGGTGGAGAAGTACATCGGCAGCACCGGTATCGTTTCACTTGGCCTGTTCCACAAGTCGATCGATGGCTACATCGTGCAAACGGTGCGGACCAATGATCCCGCTTATGGCGGCTTTGACGTGACCCAGCCGATCAATGGCCGCAAGGCCACCGTGCGCGGTGCGGAATTCAACTGGCAGCAGCAGCTGGCCTTCCTGCCGGACGGCCTGGATGGCCTGCTGGTCGGTGCCAGTGGCACCTGGCTGGATACCAAATTCGATGCCGGCATCAAGGACCGTGCAGGCGAGGACTTCACACTGCCGCGCGCCTCCAAGCATGTCTACAGCGCCCACATCGGCTATGAAAAATATGGTGTCAGTACGCGGCTGGCGGCGGTGTACCGCAGCGAGTACCTGGACAGCATCGGCAAGGGCCGCGCGTTCGATATCTTCGTGGCGCCCAACACCCAGCTCGATTTCTCGCTGGACTACAAGTTCACCCCGCGGGTGAGCATGTACTTCGAAGCACAGAACCTGCTGGACAAGCCGCTGGAGCTGTACCAGGGCACGCGCTCGCGCACCCTGCAGATGGAAGAGTACGGCCGTACCTACGCGCTGGGCCTGAAGGTGGCGCTGTGATGGGGCGCCGCATCCCAGTCCTTGCCGCGGCATTGGCGGCTGCTCTGCTGGCAGGCTGCACGCCGGCCACCGGCAATGATCCGGCCGTGGCCGCCACGGCAGCGAAGCCCGCGGCGCAGCGGGCGGTGGCGACCATCGCCGAGGCATTTGTCACTCCACTGACCCCGGCCGACAACATCGATTCGCCGGCGGCGTGGCGTGCGCCGGATGGCAAGCTGTGGCTGATTGCCACCGCCAAGGCCACCGACAAGCTGGTGGTCTACGATGGCAGCACCGGCCAGCACCTGCGTGACGTTGGCAGCAGCGGCACCGGGCCAGGGCAGTTCGATCGCCCAAACGGCATCGCGGTGACCGACGACCTGCTGTGGATCGTGGAGCGCGACAATCATCGCGTGCAGGTGCTGAGCCTGCCGGACTTCATCCCGCTGGCAACGTTCGCTGCCGAGGATCTGCGCAAGCCGTACGGGCTGTGGGTCGACCGCCGTGCCGATGGCTACAGCGTCTACGTTACCGACTCCTGGGACAACGGCGAGGATGCGCAGGGGCGTGACATCCTGCCGCCGCTGGCCGAGCTGGACAAGCGCGTGCGCCAGTACCACGTGACCCGCGACGGTGCGAAGGTCGAGGCGAAGCTGGTGGCCAGCATCGGTGACACCAGCGAAACCGGTGCGCTGCGCGTGGTCGAGTCGATCTGGGGCGATCCGGAGAATGATCGCCTGCTGATCGCCGAAGAGGATGAAAGCTACGCCAGCGAGTTCAAGGTCTACACCCTGGCCGGACGCTTCACCGGCACCACGTTCGGCCGCGACGTGTTCAAGGCGCAGGCCGAAGGCGTGACCCTGCGCACCTGCGGCAAGGACGGCTGGTGGATCACCACCGAGCAGGGCAAGCAACGCAGCGTGTTCCATCTGTTCGACCGGCACACACTGAAGCCGGTCGGCGCGTTCCAGGGCAACACCGTGGCCAACACCGATGGCATCTGGATGATGCAGCAGCCCAGCGCGCGCTTCCCGCACGGTGCGCTGTATGCGGTGCATGACGACCAGGGCGTGGTGGCGTTCGACTGGGAGAGCATCGCCAAGCAGCTCGCGCTGCCGCTGGAGTGTGGCGCATGAGCGGCCAGTGCGTGATGCGTTCGCTGGTGCTTGGCCTGCTGCTGGCAATGCCGTCGCTGTCGTTCGCAGCGGCCGAACCGAATACCCAGGTGTCAGCGGGCAGCCGGCATTACGCAGCGACGGCGGTGCCGGACCGCATCGTCGCCTCGCCCTCGGCTGATCCCAGCCACGGTTTCGCCGTGGCCTGGCGTACCGATGGCAGCGTGCAGGCGCCGCTGCTGGAGATCGCGCTGGCCGCAGATTCGCCGGCCATCGAGGGCATCCGCCAGGTGCGTGCGACGACGCGAGCACTGCAGACCGAGAACGGGCTGTCTCATCATCATCGCGCGGACATCAGCGGCCTGCAGCCGGATACCCAGTACGTCTACCGCGTGCAGGGCAACGGCAGTTGGAGCGCCTGGAACCAGTTGCGCACGCTGGCCGCGGCCGATCAGCCGCTGACCCTGCTGTACTTCGGTGATACCCAGAACAAGAACGTCAGCCATGTCAGCCGTGTAGTGCGCGCCGCGCAGAAGGCCGCACCGCAGGCACGCATGAGCCTGTTCGCCGGTGACCTGGTCAGCGGCGGCGACAACATGGATGACAGCGAATGGGGCGAGTGGTTTGCTGCCACCGGCTGGCTGGCGCAGGAAACGCTGTTGGCCCCGGCGATCGGCAACCACGAGTACTTCGAGGAATTCGAGGATACCCCGCAGGAGCGGCGCGTGCTGGGCAAGCATTGGCCGGTCACCTTCGCGCTGCCGGGCAACGGCGCCACCGCCGCGCAGCAGACCAGCTACTGGTTCGATGCGCAGGGTGTACGCGTGGCGGTGGTCGATGGCACCTCGGCACTCGACCTCGGCACCGCCAAGGCACAGGCGCAATGGCTGGACAAGGTCCTGGCCGGCAACCGGCAGCCGTGGACCATTGTGCTGCTGCACCAGCCGTTCTACTCACCCCGCGAAGGCCGCGAGAACGCTGCGCTGCGTGACGTGCTGCTGCCGGTGGTACGCCGCCACAGCGTCGATCTGGTGCTGCAGGGCCACGATCACACCTATGGTCGCCGTGGCGAAGGGCAGGCCGCGACGCCGCAGTATGTGGTGACCGTGGCCGGACCGAAGCAGTACCGCCTTTCCGACGAAGCACGCAGGACGATGGATCCGGTGGCCGAGGATACCCAGTTGTTCCAGGTGTTGAACATTGATCCGCAGCACCTGCGCTATGAAGCACGCACGGTGACCGGCCGTCTCTACGATGCCTTCGAACTGCGCCGTGATGCCAAGGGTGGCAAGCAGCGCACGGAGCTGACCGAAGGTCGCATCAGGTCACGCGACTGCCCGCGTGCACAGACCGCCAAGGGTCGTGCCGACCGCTGCTGGGAGTGAGAAGACGCATATGACCACGCTCCGACGCATCCTTCCTCTCGCTGCCATCGGCGCCGCCCTGCTGTTGCTGGCCAGTGCGGTGACGGCCGCCGATACCGTGCTGCATCCGTTCCTGGTCGCCCAGCCGAAGCAGGCCCCGCAGGAGGTGAATCTGGCGGTGGAGATTCCGGCCGGCAGCTTCACCAAGTACGAGATCAAGGAAGACGGCCTGGTCCACGTGGACCGCTTCCAGTCGATGCCGGTGGCCTATCCGGCCAACTACGGTTCGATGCCGCGCACCCTGGCCGGTGACAACGATCCGCTGGACGCGCTGGTGCTGACCCGTGATCCGCTGCATCCGGGCGTGATCGTGCGCTTCCGGCCGATCGGCTATCTGAAGATGATCGATGGCGGTGAGCACGACGAGAAGATCATCGGCGTGCCGACCGATAAGGTCGACCCGACCTACGCCAGCATCCGCGACCTGAAGGATCTGCCGGAGGTCGAGCGTCAGCGCATCGAGGCGTTCTTCCGGGTCTACAAGGACCTGCCGGCCGGTCGCAACCCGGTGCAGCTCAATGGCTGGGGCAACGCCGCCGAGGCGCGGGTACTGATCAGCGAGGCGATGCAGCGTTTCGAGAAGTAGATCCACGACATGCGTGGATTCAGTCCAGCAACGTCCCGATGAACGACTCGGCCTGCAGGCGGTCGCCCAGTACCCGGGCCACCGCCTGTACGGCTGCCTCCTGGTGTTCAGGACGGATGCCGCCATCGTCATCGTCGTTGTAGAGGTCATCGCCGGCATCGAGGTACACCGTGCCTGCAGCAGCCAGAGCCGCCATCAAGGTCGGCACATCGGCAGTGATCTCGCCGGCATCCAGCAGGCCCGCACCGTGGTGACTGAACAGCACACGGCCGTCATCCAGGTCGAGGATGAACGGATCAGCGCCGCGATCGGCAATCACCAGCCAGTTCGATGGCCAGTTGTCGATCGGATCGCCGCTGATGCCATGCCAGCGATAGCCGGCCTGGTGACTCCACACGCGTCGCAGCGGCGGTATCCAGACTTCGAGGCCCGGAATGGTGATTCCGGAGTTGCCCACCTTCGCATTGATCTCATGACCCAGCGGTCCCACCTGCGCGTAGAAGCACGCCAGCACCGGTGGTAACGGGAACGGTCCCTGCCAGTCACCTTCGTGCTGGGCCCGCAGCAGCCCGAAGCGGGCGAATGAGGAGTACAGATCATCCATGGCGGGTCCAACGAGGAGCGGCCCAGCAGCCTAGCAGACGGCGTCTGCGTGCAGCGCCTTCACCGCCGCTGGCTATCATGTCCGCCTTCAACAACGAAGGCGGTGTCTGTGTCGGTAGCGTTGGTATGGTTCCGCCGTGATCTGCGGCTGCAGGAAAATCCGGCCCTGCAGGCCGCGCTGGATGCCGGTCACGACGTGGTGCCGATCTACATCCATGCGCCCCACGAAGAGGGTGAGTGGGTGCCGGGTGCCGCCTCCGATGCGTGGCGCCACCGTTCACTGGCCGCGTTGGACGCCGACCTGCGCGTGCGCGGTTCGTCGCTGGTGCTGCGCAGTGGTGACAGCCTGCCGGCCCTGCAGTTGCTGATCGAGCAGACCGGCGCCGGGGCGGTGTACTGGAACCGCAAGTACGAACCGGCCACCCAGCCACGCGACGCCACCATCAAGCGCACGTTGCGCGAGCAGGGCATCGACGCACAGAGCTGCAATGGCAGCCTGCTGTTCGAGCCGTGGGACATCGCCACCCAGCAGGGCCAGCCCTACAAGGTATTCACGCCGTACTGGCGCAATGTACTCAGTCATTGGCGCCTGCCCGCGCTGCAGGCCGCACCGGAAGCATTGGCGACGCACGCGGTCGACAGCCTGGCATTGGATGATCTCCAGTTGGCACCGACGCTGGACTGGGATACCGGCTTCTGGGAGCACTGGCAGCCGGGTGAAGCCGGTGCGCTGGAAGCGCTGTCCGTGTTCGAGGACGGTGCGCTGCGCGGCTACCGCGAGCAGCGTGACCTGCCAGATCGCGTGGGCACCTCGCGACTGTCGCCGCACCTGCATTTCGGCGAAATCGCACCCTGGCGGATTGCCCATGCGCTGGAAGGGCTGCGCAGTGCCGACACCGACGCCGACATCGACGGCTACCTTCGCCAACTGGGCTGGCGTGACTTCGCCTACCACCTGCTGCATCACTTCCCGAAGACGCCGACCGACAACCTCAACCCGCGCTTTGACCGTTTCCCGTGGGCCACACCGAGTGCCGCGCAGCTGCACGACTGGCAGCGCGGCAACACCGGCGTGCCGATCGTCGATGCAGGCCTGCGCGAGCTGTGGCACACCGGTTACATGCACAACCGGGTGCGGATGATCGTGGCCAGCTATCTGTGCAAGCACCTGCGCGCGCACTGGCTGCATGGCGCGCGCTGGTTCTGGGACACCCTGGTCGATGCCGACCTGGCCAACAACACGATGGGCTGGCAGTGGGTGGCCGGGACCGGTGCCGATGCCGCACCTTACTTCCGCGTGTTCAACCCCGTGACCCAGGCCGAGAAGTTCGACCCCCAGGCCCGCTACATCAGCCGCTGGGTGCCCGAACTGGGGGCGCTGCCGGTGAAAGCGCGCTTCGCGCCGTGGCAGCATCCGTTGCTGCTGGCGGCACATGCCCCGGGCTATCCGCGCACGCCGCTGGTGGATCTGGCGGTTGGCCGCGATGCCGCGCTGGCTGCCTATCGGCAGTCGGGAGCGGGGTAAAGTGCGGGCCGAGCGATCCGGTCAGTTAGCTGAACGCGGCCCTGTCGACGTGCCCGATCATCATTCCGGCATCGCATCGGGCTGTTTATTCTCTTTGCGCCCGCAGGCCGCCGGCCGACCGGAAACCAAGGAGAACCTCATGATCCGCAATACCACCCGCAACGTCGCACTGGCCCTGATGAGTGCGGCCGTCCTGTCGGCCTGCGCCACCGGCGGCTCCTACGTACAGAGTGACCAGTACGGCAACCCGACCGAGCAGCAGAACCGCACCGGCCGCAACGCGCTGATCGGCACCGCCATCGGCGTAGCCGCCGGCCTGCTGACCGGTGACAGCGCCACGGAGCGTCGTCAGCATGCGCTGATCGGCGCCGGTATCGGCGCGCTCAGCGGCGCCGCGGTAGGCCAGTACCAGGATCGCCAGGAACGCGCACTGCGCGAGCGCACTGCCAACACCGGCATTGATGTGCAGCGCCAGGGCGACAACATCATGCTGAACCTGCCGGACGGCATCACCTTCGACTTCGGCAAGTCGACCCTGAAGCCGCAGTTCTACGGCTCGCTCAATGGCGTGGCAGGCACCCTGCGTGACTACAACCAGACCATGATCGAAGTGGTCGGCCATACCGACAGCATCGGCAGTGACGCGGTCAACAACCGCCTGTCGAAGGAACGTGCCGACTCGGTCGCGCAGTACCTGATCGGCCAGGGCGTGCAGAGCGTGCGCATCGAAACCCTGGGCGCCGGCAAGTCGTACCCGATTGCCGACAACAGCACCGATGCCGGCCGCGCCAAGAACCGCCGCGTCGAAATCCGCGTGATTCCGCTCAAGCAATAACGCTACGCGTTATTGCTTGAGCCGGTCCGGCTATTGGCCGGAACGAAAATGCCGCCCTTGCAGGCGGCATTTTTGTGGGTGCCGAGCGTTGCTCGGCACGCCGATAGCGCTCCCGGTTGCGGTTTCTCCAAACGGCGCCGACCAAGGTCGGCATCTACCGAAAGCCACGTAGCCGGAACGAGAATGCCGCCCTTGCAGGCGGCATTTTCTGTAGGTGCCGAGCTTGCTCGGCACACCGATAGCGCTTCCGGTCGCGGCTTTTCCAAACGGCGCCGACCAAGGTCGGCATCTACCGAAAGCCACGTAGCCGGAACGAAAATGCCGCCCTTGCAGGCGGCATTTTCTGTAGGTGCCGAGCTTGCTCGGCACACTGATAGCGCCCGTAGAGTCGAGCTTGCTCGACTGAAGCGCAAGAGCAGTCGAGCAAGCTCGACTCTACGGAATGCCGGTAGATCCACGCCATGCGTGGATGCTTCCGGTCATGCGGCCGAAGCGGCCACCTTCTCCAGAATCCGCTTGCCGCTGCTTTCCAGCGCCGCGTCTTCCTTTTCCTTCTGCTGCTGCGCCAGCTTCGCGCCCGGGCACTGCGCCAGCATGTAATTGGCGTCGAAGTTGAGCTTCTCGACCAGGAAGTCGACGAATGCACGCACCTTCGGCGAGACCAGGCGGCCACCGGCGAACACGGCGTTGAAGTCCACTTCCGGCCCGGTCCAGCCAGCCAGCACGCGGCGCACCATGCCCGACTCAACGAACGGCTTGGCCATCACGTCCCCGGTCAGCAGCAGGCCTTCGCCGCACACCAATGCACCATTCAACGCAGACATGTCGTTGGCGGTCATCAGCGGGGTAACAGGGAAGTCGCGCAGCTCGCCGCCGTTCTCGCCCAGCTGCCAGGTGAAGCGCGGCGAGTTGCCGGTGTGGTACGGCTTGCGCATCGCCAGGATGCGATGGAACTGCAGCTCTTCCGGATGCAGCGGCTCACCATAGCGTTCGATGTAGGCCGGGCTGGCGAACACCTGCGTGCGCAGGCTGCCCAGCTTGCGAGCCACCAGGTTGGAATCGGGCAGGGCACCCACGCGCAGGGCCAGGTCCGCCTCACCTGCAATCAGGTCCAGCTTCTCGTTGCCCATGTGCATGTCCAAGCGGATCTCTGGATACTGCGCATGGAACTGGCCCAGCAGCGGTGCAATCCAGGTGATGCCGATCGAGTAAGGCACAGTGAAGCGCAGCCAGCCGCGCGGACCGGACTGGAGCTGGCTCACCGCGCTCTCAGCTTCTTCCAGTTCGCGCGCGATGCGCTGGCAATGTTCGTGGTAGATCGAACCCGCTTCGGTCAGGCCGAGGCGGCGGGTGGTCCGGTGCAGAAGGCGCGCACCCAGGCGCGTTTCCAGCTCCTGCACTTTGCGACTGACCGTGGTCTTGGGCAGGCCGAGCGATTTGGCAGCGGCAATGAAACTGCCTTGCTCGACCACTTTGACGAAGATCAGCGTCTCGTTGAGATCGTGGGACATGGTCTGGGATCCTGGACGTCGGGGATGGGACAATCGTGACAGAACGATTGGACCGGGAGCGGGATGATTATTCCCCTTAATCAGGACTAATCAAGTAAAGGTTTGAGGTCTATCGTGGCGCCATTCGTTATTTGGAGCCCGTCCGCCATGAGCCTGCGCAACATTCTTGCCCGTCTCCGGAACGCCGGCCAGAGCACCCTGGACCTGGCAATGACCGTTGAAGTCCGCCCGAGTTCCTTGGTACACAAGGACTTCCGTGAGTTTACCGCGCCGATGCGTCAGCAGCGTGGCGGTGCCATCCGCCTGGCCCCGCACAAGGGCGACCGGCTGCGTCGAATCGGGACTATCCCGGATTTGGGAGGAAATGTCCCGTGAATGGGATGCTGACGCCCGAAGTCCTGGTCCTCGGCGGCACCGGTGCCGTCGGCCAGGGCGTGGTTGGCGCACTGCTGGAAGCCGGCAGCCCGGTGCTGGTGGTCGGTCGCGACCCGGGCCGGCTGGCGGGGCTGCATTCGCAGTTCGCTGATGAGCCTGGCCTGGAGACGCTGCTGGGTTCGCTCAGCGATGACGGCTCGGCGAGCGCACTGGCCGAACGCATCGCGCAGCGCCCGCGTCCGCTGGCGGCAGTGATCGCCGCAATGGGCGGCCCTTACCGTCGCGGCCGGGTGACTGACCGCAACGGCGATGAACTGCTGGGCGCGATGCAGGCCGATCTGATGCCGCACGTGCACGCAGTGCGTCATCTGCTGCCGCTGCTGCAGGACAACGTGCATGCGCGTCGCTACGTGATGATCGGCAGCCCGGCCAATGCCAAGCCATGGGCGGGCTATGGCGAAACCTCGATCACCACTGCGGCGCTGCGTATGTACGCGCAGGTGGTGCACCAGGAAGCCCAGGCATTGGGCGTGCGCGCGCAGATGCTGGAAGTCTGCAGCCCGGTGTGTACGCCGGCCAACGCGGCCAATGCCTGCATCGAGTGGCCCAGCTCACTGCTGGTCGGCCGTCGCGTGGTCTCCCTGCTCGACGGCTGCCGCGACAACCGCGCCATCGTCCGCTGCGACAGCAGTGATGCCGAACTGCCGCGCGGCCTGCTGCACCTGGACGTTCTTCCCCTGTGGCGCGATACCGCAGGCGTCGCTTGACCTCGACCATGGTTGAGGTCGCAGGATACGCCGCCTGTTTTTGCAACACGTTCTCATCTAGCTGTACCACCCCTCCGTACGGATGCATGCCATGACTTCCCCCAATTCCACCCCACATCGTTTCGGCCATCGCATCGCGATGGTTGGCGTGTCGATCCTCGCCGCAGCCGTGCTGGCGGCCTGCAGCGGCGGCCACGCCGAAGAAGCCGGTGCACCGCCGCCGCCGCAGGTCAGTGCTGCACCGGTGCTGGTCAAGCAGGTCAGCCAGTGGGACGAGTTCAGCGGCCGCGTCGAAGCGGTACAGAGCGTTGAACTGCGCCCGCGCGTGTCCGGCTACATCGACAAGGTCAACTACGTCGAAGGCCAGGAAGTGAAGAAGGGCGAAGTGCTCTTCACCATCGACGCGCGCAGTTACCAGGCCGAGTACGATCGCGCCGCTGCCGAACTGGCCCGCGCCCGCACCCAGGCCACGCTGGCCCGCAGTGAATCCGAGCGTGCCAAGCGCTTGTCCGAGCAGCAGGCCATTTCCACCGAGACGGCCGAGCAGCGTCGCGCTGCGGCTGACCAGTCCGGTGCCGCCGTACAGGCGGCCCAGGCTGCGCTGGATGCGGCCCGCCTCAACCTGGAGTTCACCAAGGTGCGTGCGCCGATCGACGGCCGTGCCGGCCGCGCGATGGTCACCGCCGGCAACCTGGTCACCGCCGGCGACAGCGCCAGCGTGCTGACCACGCTGGTCTCGCTGGACACCGTGTTCGTCTACTTCGATGCCGATGAAAGCACTTTCCTTCGCTATGCACAGATGGCACGCAAGGGTGAACGCCCGAGCGAGCGTGACAGCGATCTGCCGGTGAAGGTCGGCCTGTCCGGCGAAGAGGGTTACCCGCATTCGGGCAAGGTCGACTTCCTCGACAACCAGGTGGCACGCAGCACCGGCACCATCCGCGTCCGCGCGCTGCTGGACAACGCCGATCGCCAGTTCACGCCGGGCCTGTTCGCCCGCGTGCAGTTGCTCGGCAGCGGCCAGTTCCAGGCCCTGCTGATCGACGAGAAGGCTGTTCTGACCGACCAGGATCGCAAGTACGTGTACGTGGTCGACAAGGATGGCAAGGCCCAGCGCCGTGACATCCAGCTCGGCCGCACCGCCGACGGCCTGCGTATTGTCGAGCATGGCCTGGCGGCCGGCGACAAGGTGATCATCGACGGCGTGCAGAAGGTCTTCATGCCGGGCATGCCGGTGCAGGCCAAGGCCGTGGCGATGCAGCCGCAGGCTGCGCCGCCGGCACCGGGCCGCGATGCCACCGCCGCGCTGAACCACTGATCCGCCGTCTCCTGATCCGCGTCCCCGCTTAGCTGCCGGCGCCAGCAGCAGCCTTCCCTGCCTTCGTCATCTCGGCGAGGGGCGGGGAGGCTGTTGCCCGCCGAACGCCTTTCCCAGGAATTCCTCCATGGACTTTTCCCGTTTCTTCATCGACAGGCCGATCTTCGCGGCGGTGCTGTCGATCGTGATCTTCGCCGCAGGCCTGATCACGATTCCAATCCTGCCGATCAGCGAGTACCCGGAAGTGGTGCCGCCGTCGGTGGTCGTGCGCACGGTGTATCCGGGCGCCAACCCCAAGGTCATTGCCGAGACCGTCGCCACCCCGCTTGAAGAGGCCATCAACGGCGTCGAAGGCATGATGTACCTGAAGTCGGTCGCCGGCTCGGACGGTGTGCTGCAGATGACCGTCACCTTCCGCCCGGGCACCGACCCGGACGCGGCGGCGGTGAAGGTGCAGAACCGCGTGGCGCAGGCGCAGGCGCGCCTGCCCGAGGACGTGCGCCGGCAGGGCGTGACCACGCAGAAGCAGTCACCGACCTTCCTGATGGTGGTGCACCTGACCTCGCCGAACGGCAAGTACGACACCCTGTACCTGCGCAACTACGCCCGTCTGCACGTCAAGGATGCGCTGGCGCGTATTCCGGGCGTGGGTGACGCGCAGATCTTCGGTGGTGGTGACTACGCCATGCGCGCCTGGCTGGACCCGGACAAGGTCGCCTCGCGCGGCCTGACCGCCAGTGACGTAGTGCGCGCCATGCGTGAGCAGAACGTGCAGGTCTCGGCCGGCCAGCTCGGCGCCGAACCGCTGCCGAACAGCCAGTTCCTGACCCTGATCAATGCCCAGGGCCGCTTGAAGACTGAAAAGGAATTCGGCGACATCGTGCTCAAGAGCGGTGTTGATGGCGAGATCGTGCGCCTGGCCGATGTGGCCCGCCTGGAACTGGGTGCCGGTGACTACACCCTGCGTTCGCAGCTGGACGGCAAGAACGCGGTGGGTATCGGTATCTTCCAGTCGCCGGGTGCCAATGCACTGGAGATCCGCGACCAGGTCATCTCGACGATGGACGAGATGCAGAAGACCATGCCGGCCGACGTGAAGTACGAAGCCGTGTATGACACCACCATCTTCGTGCGCGACTCGATCAAGGCCGTGGTCTCCACGCTGCTGGAAGCGATCGCGCTGGTGGTGCTGGTGGTGATCCTGTTCCTGCAGACCTGGCGTGCGTCGATCATTCCGCTGATCGCGGTGCCGGTGTCGGTGGTCGGTACTTTCGCCGCGCTGTACCTGCTGGGCTTCTCGATCAACACGCTGAGCCTGTTCGGCCTGGTGTTGGCGATCGGCATCGTGGTGGATGACGCGATCGTGGTGGTGGAGAACGTCGAGCGCAACATCGAGGAAGGCCTGTCGCCCACCGCCGCGGCCCACCAGGCCATGCGTGAGGTATCCGGCCCGATCATCGCGATCGCGCTGGTGCTGTGTGCCGTGTTCGTGCCGATGGCCTTCCTGTCGGGTGTCACTGGCCAGTTCTACAAGCAGTTCGCGGTCACCATCGCCATCTCCACGGTGATCTCGGCAATCAACTCGCTGACCCTGTCGCCGGCCCTGGCTGCGCGCCTGCTGAAGGCCCATGGTGCGCCGAAGGACGGGCCGAGCCGCTTGATCGACCGCCTGTTCGGCTGGGTGTTCCGTCCGTTCAACCGCTTCTTCAAGTCCAGTTCGGAGAAATACGAGCGTGGCGTGGCCCGCATCCTCGGCCGTCGTGGTGCGGTGTTCGTGGTCTACGCGATCCTGCTGGTCGGTACCGGTGTGATCTTCAAGCTGGTGCCGCCGGGCTTCATCCCGACCCAGGACAAGCTGTACCTGATTGCCGGTGTGAAGCTGCCGGAAGGTTCGTCGATCGCGCGTACCGATGAAATGCTGCGCAAGGTCGCCAAGATCGCTCAGGAAACCGATGGCGTGGCCCACACCATCTCGTTCCCGGGTTTGAACGCGCTGCAGTTCACCAACACGCCGAACACCGGTGTAGCGTTCATTCCGCTCAAGCCGTTCGCCGAGCGCCATGGCCGTACCGCCGCGCAGATCAACGCCGAGATCAACCAGAAGATCGCCGGCCTGCAGGAAGGCTTCGCCTTCTCGATGATGCCGCCGCCGATCCTCGGCCTGGGCAACGGCAACGGCTACCAGATGTTCATCGAGGACCGTGGCAACCTGGGTTACGGCGCGCTGCAGAATGCTGTACAGGCAATGCAGGGCACCGTTGCGCAGACGCCGGGCATGGCCTTCCCGATTTCCAGCTACCAGGCCAATGTGCCGCAGCTGGATGCCGAGGTCGACCGCGTCAAGGCCAAGGCACAGGGCGTGCAGCTCACCGAACTGTTCGACACGCTGCAGACCTACCTCGGCTCGGCCTACGTCAACGACTTCAACCAGTTCGGCCGTACCTGGCAGGTCATCGCGCAGGCGGACGGTCCGTACCGCGAAACGGTCGAGGACATCGGCAAGCTGCGTACCCGCAATGACCGCGGCGAGATGGTGCCGATCGGTTCGATGGTCACCATCAAGCAGACCTTCGGCCCGGACCCGGTGCTGCGCTTCAATGGCTATCCGGCGGCGGATCTGGCCGGTGAAGCCGACCCGCGCCTGCTGTCTTCGGCCGAGGCGATGAACAAGCTGACCGAGATCGCCGGCAAGGTGCTGCCGGTGGGCATGACCACCGAATGGACCGACCTGAGCTACCAGCAGGCAACCCAGGGCAAGGCCGCCTTCATCGTGTTCCCGGTGGCGATCATGCTGGCCTTCCTGGTGCTGGCCGCGCTGTACGAGAGCTGGTCGCTGCCGCTGGCGGTGATCCTGATCGTGCCGATGACCCTGCTGTCCGCGCTGTTCGGCGTGTGGCTGACCGGTGGTGACAACAACGTGTTCGTGCAGGTCGGCCTGGTGGTGCTGATGGGCCTGGCGTGCAAGAACGCGATCCTGATCGTCGAATTTGCCAGAGAGCTGGAGATGGGCGGCAAGGGTATCGTTGAAGCTGCGCTGGAAGCCTGCCGCCTGCGCCTGCGCCCGATCGTGATGACCTCCATCGCGTTCATCGCCGGCACCGTACCGCTGGTGCTGTCGCACGGTGCAGGTGCCGAGGTGCGCTCGGTGACCGGTATCACCGTGTTCGCCGGCATGCTGGGCGTGACCCTGTTCGGCCTGTTCCTCACCCCGGTGTTCTACGTGGCCCTGCGCAAGTTCGTCACCCGCAACGGTGGTGGCCAGCTGGTGCAGCACGGCGAGCCGACCATCCACCACTGACATGGAACCCCGTCGCCGCCGGTCGCTGGCCGGCGGCGGCTTCCCCCTCACGAGGCAAGAATCCATGAACTCTCATCAGAACAAGATCGCGCTGGTCACCGGCGCCACCCGCGGCATCGGCGCCGAGACCGTGCGCCAGCTGGCCCAGACCGGCGTGCATACGCTGCTGGCCGGCCGCAAGCGCGAGACCGCCGTAGAGCAGGCGCTGAAGCTGCAGGCCGAGGGCCTGCCGGTGGAAGCCATCCAGCTGGACGTGACCGATGCCGCCAGCATCGCCGAAGCGGTCGAGCAGGTACGCCAGCGCCATGGGCGCCTGGACATCCTGGTCAACAACGCCGGCATCATGATCGAGAACCCGGCACAGGCGCCGTCCGAACAGTCGCTGGATACCTGGAAGCGCACTTTCGACACCAACGTGTACGCACTGGTTGCGGTGACCCAGGCCTTCCTGCCACTGGTCAGGCAGGCCAAGTCCGGGCGGATCGTCAACGTTTCGAGCATGCTCGGCTCGCAGACCCTGCACGCTGATCCGACCTCGGGCATCTACGATTTCAAGATCCCCGCGTACAACGCCTCCAAGGCAGCGGTGAACAGCTGGACGCTGGCGCTGGCGCACGAACTGCGCAGCACCCAGATCAAGGTCAATACCGTGCATCCGGGTTACGTGAAAACCGATATGAACGGCGGCCACGGCGAGATTGAGATCAGCGAAGGCGCGCGCTCCAGCGTGCAGATGGCACTGATCGGCCATGAAGGTCCGAACGGCAGCTTCACCTACCTGGGTGAGGTGCTGCCATGGTGATCCGCACGTTGGCGATGGCTGTCTCCAGCCTGGTGCTGGCAGGCTGTGTCAGCGTCGGCCCGAACTACAAGGCCCCGGTGCAGGAACCGGTGGTGCTGCAGGGGGCGCAGCAGCCGGTGTTCAGCACCACCTCGCCGGTGGCGAGCTGGTGGGCGCAGTTCGATGATCCGGTGCTGGAAGAACTGGTTCACGGCGCACTTTCGGACAACCTGGACCTGCGCGTGGCCGTGGCCCGCGTCAGCCAGGCCCGCGCGGTGTTCGTCGAAAGCCGCTTCGACCAGGCGCCGCATGTCACCGCAGGCGGCAGTTACGATCGCCGCAAGCAACCCGATCCGCAGCTGGGTGGGCAGCGGGTGTTCAGTGAAAGCTACCAGCTCGGCTTCGATGCGGGCTGGGAGCTGGATCTGTTCGGCCGCAAGCGCCGTGCTGCAGAAGCCGCCCGTGCCGACCTCGATGCCGAGCAGGCCAACCTGGCCGACGCACAGGTACTGATCGCCGCCGAAGTGGCACGCAACTACTTCGAGCTGCGCGGCACACAGAAGCGCATCGCTGTGGCCCAGCACACCCTGGTCAATCTGCGCGAGACGCAGAAGCTGACCGAGGCACGCTGGGAGCTGGGCGCCGGCAGCGAGCTGGACGTGCAGAGCAGTCGTGCCCGGCTGAAGGCGATCGAGGCCGACATTCCGCTGCTGGAAGTGGCCGAAACGCAGTCGCGCAACCGCCTGGCGGTTCTGCTGGGCCAGCGTCCGGAAACGCTGACCGCCATGCTTGCGCCGCACGAAGTGCCGGCATTCGCCAAGGCGCTGCCGCTGGGCGATACCCGCGAGCTGCTGCGCCAACGCGCCGACGTGCGCGTGGCCGAGCGTCGTCTTGCTGCCGCTACCGCGCGGGTGGGCGTGGCCACGGCGGATCTGTTCCCGCGGCTGTCGCTGTCCGGTTTCGTCGGCTTCCTCGGTGGCGATGCCAGTGGCCTGGTCAATGGCAACAACAAGGCCTGGTCGCTGACGCCGTCGCTGAGCTGGGCGGCCTTCGATTTTGGCACCGTGCGTGCACGCCTGCGTGCCAGCAAGGCCGAGGCCGAAGGCGTGGCAGCACAGTATGAGCAGACGGTGCTGCTGGCACTGGAAGACACCGAGAACGCGCTGACCCGCTATTCCAAGCAGCAGGCGCGGCTGGCGATCGTGGTCGAGCAGGCGCAGGCGGCACGCCGTGCCGAGTCGCTGGCGCAGATCCGCTATCGCGAGGGCTCGGAGGACTTCCTGACCCTGCTGGATGCGCAGCGTACGCAGCTGGCAGCCGATGATGCGTTGGCCGCGGCCGAGTCCGAGGTCAACGTCAGCGTGGTGGGGGTGTACAAGGCGCTGGGTGGTTGGGGTCAATCACCGCAGCCGGCGAGTGTGGCGCAGGTGCAGTAACCGCAGGGGACGGAAGCAGTGGCTTCCGTCCCTTTCTTCTTTCAGGGCCAGCGATTGGCCGGTACCTCGCGCTCGCGCATGCGCACGATGCAGAAGCGATGGCCGGTCGGTGCTTCCATCACCCACCAGCGTTTGACGAAGCCTATCCGCCGCGCGCCGAGCTTCTCCAGGCGGTCGGCCTCGGCGTCGATGTCGTCACTCTCGATGTCCAGGTGCACCCGTGAAGGGTGATTGACGCGTTGCACCTCCACGTTCAGGCCTGCGGGCGCGCCCTGCAGGTCGGCGTACTCGGCGCCGTCTTCGGCATAGGCGGGCTGCGCCTGCAGGCCGAGCGCGGCGGACCAGAAGCGGGCGCCTTCGTCGGCGGGAATGCCCTCGCAATCGATGATGAAACCGGCCAGGCGACTCTGGTGTGCCATGCCTTTCTCCACAGTTCGGGAACGGGGGCAGGGTAGCGCGGCGTGTGCTGTGGACGTTGTCACAGTCGTGACGTTTCTGACTCTGCCGGAAGCCGTGTCCGCCGTGTAACTAGTGGGGCAGATTCCAGGGAGTACATACGATGAGTGATGACAGGCGGGATACCCAGCGCATGCTGTTTGGCGACCCGGGGCCACCCGGCGCGGGCCTTTCGGTGGCGGTCGTTGTGCTGCTGGTGCTGGCGACGATGGCCGCTGCGATCGGTTTCCTGCGACTGCCTGATCCGATGCTGGGGCTGGGCCTGATCGGCGTTGCCGTGTTCCTTGCTGTCGGCGCCCGCATCTGCCAAGCGCGCAACCAGCACCTGGCGTTGTACCGGCTGTTGTCGCGGCAGCCGCCGCGGTAGCCACGGCGGCCGCGGAGATTCAGTGCTTCGGCCAGTCCAGCTCGACCACCAGCGGGAAGTGATCCGACGGCAGCACGCCGTCGATGCGGCGGTCATCGGTGAGGAAACTGCGGGCATGGAAGCCGCGCACCAGCACCCAGTCCAGCTGCACGGTGGCCTTGCCGGTGAAGTCGTGGAAGGTCAGGCGTGGTCCCTGCGGTGCCTTCACCTGCGTGCGTGTGTCCTGCAGCAGGCGGGTGAACGCCTTGTAGGTGTCACCGCCGGGCTCGCTGTTGAAGTCACCGGTCAGGACCACCGGCAGGTCGGCAGGCAGGGCTTGCAGGCGCTTGCCGATCAGCTCGGCACCCTTCACCCTGCGCGGTTCGTCCTCGTCGCGGTAGGGCAGGTGGGTATTCATGAAGTAGAAACGGCGGCCATCGTCCAGGCGCCGGAACAGGGCCCAGGTGACCATGCGCGGGTACAGGTTGCCCCAGGTGATGCTGCCGGGGACTTCGGGCGTATCGGATAACCAGAAGTTGCCGGATTCCTCGATGGCCAGCACCTTGCTGTCGTAGAACACGCCCATGTGTTCATCGCCGCTGCCACCGCGGCGGCCTTCACCGAACCAGCGGTAGCCGGGCAGATGCCCGGACAGGAAGTCGGCCTGTTCCTTCACCAGCTCCTGCGTGCCGATCACGGCCGGGTGTGCATCGAGGATGACCTTGACCATGGCATCGCGACGGTCCGGCCAGCGCTTGCCCGGTTCGGTATCGGCCGGGGTACGGACATTGAACGACATCACTTTCAGTGGCACCGGCGCAGCAGCCCAGGCGACGGCAGGCAGAGCAAGCGCCAGCAGCGCACACAGCGCAGGGCGACGGAAACGCGACAACATCGTGGAATCCCTCCATTCCATGAAAACGGTTTCATGAAGCATGCCATGGACGGTGGGGTCGGCGATATGCCGGGATGGGCGGATGGAAGATGCCGGGCGGGCGGTGAAGGTCCCGCCCGGCGGATAGCGCGGGCGCGATCAGAAGGTCATGGGTTCTTAGTCGGCAGGCAGGTACCACTGGCCATTCTGGTCAATCCAGTACACCTGGATGTAGGGAGTGCCGTCCTCGTCGAAGTACGTCACTTCGCAACGTTGATGGTAATAGGGCCCCATCTTGACCCGGGCGCAGTTCGTGTTCTCCGGACCACCGCCACCACCGCCGGCGGTGGCCTGGGACGGCGTGGAGAGAGCTCCCACGGCAAACATCAGTGCGGCCATCGAGGCCAGGTGCAGTTTCATGGGCATCATCCTTGTGTCTGCAATCGCGCATCTGCGCGGTGTCGTGCAACTACCCCCGGGTAGAGCATGCACCCGAGCGGCAGCTGCTGCATGCGCGCCGGCCCGGCGGGCGGCCCGGCGCAGTCCCCTGCCGGCTCAGTCGCGCAGGTAAGGGTTGCCGTACTCGTCGATCCAGTACTCGGCTTCGTACACGTTGCCGAACTCATCGGTGTAGGTTTCCGTGCAGTGCTGGTGGACCCGGTTGTGGTCCACTTTCACCGGCACGCACGAAACATTTTCTTTCGGTCCCCCGGCATTGGCGTCCGCCACCGGAGCCAGGGTTGCCGTTGCCATCACCAACGCGGCCATCGCGGCCAGTTGCAGTTTCATAAGCATCGTCCTTGCTTTCTGCAATCGCGCACATGCGCATGGCGTGTGTAACACGCGAACCAGAGCGCCGGAAGTGTCTTGCCCGGATCAGTCCTCGATCTCGCCGCGCCGACTGGCAGCACGCACCGCCTGCGCGGTGGTTGCCACGCCCAGGCGCTGGCGCGCGCGTCGCAGATGATTCTCCACCGTACGGGCGGAAAGCCCCAGCGTGGCCGCGATTTCCGCCTGGCGACGGCCGGCGGCGACCCAGCGCAGCACCTCGCGTTCGCGCGTGCTCAACGCACTTCCGGAAAGCTCGGTGGGCGTCTCGGAAAGCCGGCGTGCGGCACGGAATGCTGCAGCTGCAGCAGCATCCAGCAGCAGTCGCGCGCTGGCCGATGCATCGATCGCTGTCCCCGCAAAACTGATCGCGCCTTCCAGCCCTGTGGTGCCGAACACCGGCACCTGCAGACCGTGCAGGCCTTCACCACGTGGCTGCTTTACCACCTGATAGCGTTCGCCGCGAACGCCCTGGCGCTTGCTCCAGAAGAACGGCGCGTCACTGTCCAGAACGTGGCGATTGACCGGACAGGCGTGCAGGTAGCGCGCGAGGTCGGTAGTGCTGCCGTCGCCGAACCAGTCGCCCTCGATCCAGTACACGCGCTGGGTACCGCGTTCCAACCCCGTGCCGGTGGCGAACACCAGCACGCGGTCGTAGCCCAGCGGTGCAAAGATGCCGCGCAGTACCGCGCCCACCGCACTCAGTGAGCGGGCGCGATCCAGTTCCAGCAACGCCTGCACCAGATCGCTCACGCCAGTCAGCGCCCGGCCAATGCGTCCAGCAGCGTGCGCGCGGCCAGCTTGCCCAGCGCATTGCCGGCCAGCGGGCTGTCGCCGGTCAGCAACAGGCGGTCCTGCAGCACGCTGCCATCGATGCCGTCGTTGACGATCTGCACGCCCTGCTGCGCCAGGCGCTCACCGAAGAACCACGGCAGCTGCCCGGGCATGTAGCCGATCTCCGGCGTCTGCCGGTCCATCGCATCGGGGAAGGCACAGATGCGGTAGCCGCGGAACAGCGAACCACCGTCGGCCTCGTCAACGCCTGTGGCCAGCAATGCGGCCGGGCCGTGGCAGAGGGTGATGATGTGACGTTGCTCGGCCATCGCCCAGTGCAGGGCTGCCTTTACCGCGCGACTCTGCGGCAGTCCGATGAGGGCGCCGTGGCCACCGGGAATGAACACGGCTGCATAGTCCGACGCGGCATCGAGGCCTGCCACCACCTCATCCAACGGCAGTGGCTGGCGGAAGCGGGCTTCGTAGCGGTCGTACAGTCCGCCGATCTCCTTGTCCTCATGCGGGAACGCCCACCACTCGAACTTGGCGGCGTTGCCGGACAGCGTGGCCACATCGATGTCGAAGCCCGCCTTGTCCAGGTGGTACATCGGCAGCAGGGTTTCCACCGGATGGTTGCCGGTGGAGAACAGGTGGCCGTTGGCGGTGGGCAGATAGCGTTCGTCCGCAGCGATCATCAGCACCTTCCAGCGGCCATCGCGGCGCGCGTCGGGATAGTCGGCGCCGGACAGGTCGCTCTTCGCCGATGTGAACTGTGACAGCGAGTACGGCGACGGGAAGAAGGCGTCGCGCTCGGCCGGATCGGGGCTGGGGTGGCGGCTGGGCTCTTGCGTGTTCATGCGGACCTCCAGTGGGGTAGTGGAGCCAGCATAGAAGGGCGGATGCGTACAGGCGATGAGGGTTTTCCCCTCATTCGCGCGACGTTGCCACCTGTTGGCGCCAGGCATTCGGGCTCATACCGAAGGCGCGGCGGAAAGCACGACTGAATGCCGGTTCGGAGAGATACCCGACGTCTCCGGCGATCTGAGAAACCCGCCGGTTTCCGCTGCGCAGCAGCTCTGCGGCCAGTTGCAGCCGCGATCCAGCGAGATAGCGCATGGGTGACATGCCAGTGGCCAGGCTGAACCGCTGCGCGAAATTCGAGCGCGATTGATTCAGGCTTGCCGCCAGAGACTCGACCGTCCATGCCTGTGCGGGGTGTGCCTGCATCAACGCCAGTGCCCGCCCGATCAATGGGTCGGCCAGCGCATGCAGACGCTGGCAGTTGTGTGGACTGGAGGTTCCCAGCCAGTAGCGCAGCGTCCAGACAAACAACAGGTCGAGCAGGCGTGACAGCATAAGCCCACTGCCCAGGGTGGGCCGGGCCGCTTCAACCTGGATCGCGCCCAGGGTAACCGCCACCCAATCGGCCGAGCTGGCGGGAAATCCGTTTGGCATCCGGTCCACCCCGGGGACATGCAGCCAGCCGGGCAGGGCATCAAGCAGCAACTGGCTGCCTGGGCCGTCAAATCCAAAGGATGCCGTGGTCAGATGGACGGGCTGCAGAGCTTCGCCGGCACAGTCGATGCGATGTGTCCGGCCATGCGGCATCAACAGCAGCTCGCCGGCCTGCAGTGGCACGACCGCTGCATCCGCATGCAGACGTGCCGTGCCCTGTTCGATGAAATGGAAGCAGCCGCGCCCCTCGGCAATGATGCGGGTTCCATCGGGCTGCACGACGTGGCGGGTGATGTCGCCGCCGTGCATGCGCGAGGACTGGAAGATCGCAAACAAGGCATCGGATCCGGCCTGGAGCGATTCGGTGGTGTGGAGCCTTGGCATGGTTTTCAGGAGTCCGTGCATCGCCGCTGGCAGTGGCGATCCGTAGTCTGGTCGGGTGGCTTCAGGCAGCGCTGGTGGCTGTCGGGCAACGATCCCATCCAAGTGAGGAGTTCTGCAAGATGAGCAAGCCAAGCATCGTTCTGGTTCATGGTTTTTGGGGTGGCGCCGCGCATTGGTCCAAGGTGATCCTGGAGCTCGATCGCCGGGGTTTCCACGACCTGCATGCCGTGGAACTGTCATTGACGTCGCTGGCCGACGACGCAGAGCGAACCCGGCGCATGATCCGCCAGATCCCGGGGCCGGTGCTGCTGGTCGGTCATTCCTATGGTGGCGCGGTGATCTCCGAAGCCGGAAACGAACCCAACGTGACCGGCCTGGTGTTCATCGCCGCGTTCGCGCCGGATGCGGGTGAGAGTCCCGGTGGCATTACCGAGCAACAGCTGCCGCAGGCGGCGGCCAATCTGGCGCCGGACAGCGACGGCTATCTGTGGCTGCAGCCCGGCAAATTTCACGAGAGTTTCTGCCAGGACCTGCAGGCCGACGAGGCGCGGGTGATGGCGGTCACGCAGAAGGCGCCGATGGCGAGCACGTTCGGTGATGCCGTCAGTGACCCGGCGTGGCGACACAAGCCGAGCTGGTACCAGGTCTCCAGCGCTGACCACATGATCCACCCTGACAACCAGCGGCGCATGGCGGCCCGCATGCAGCCACGTGCCAGCATTACGCTGGACGCCAGTCATGCTTCGTTGGCATCGCAGCCGGTAGCGGTGGCCGAACTGATCACCGACGCTGCGGCCCACGGACAAGGCTGAGTACGCCGGTCATGCCTCAGTGGCGGTGTCCCGGCCCGCCAGAGCACTGCTGCCGTGATGCCGCCACGCTTGCGTTACTTGTTCTGCCGGTCGTGCTCCTGCATGTCTTCATGCAGGATCCGCCGCAGTTCGACGATGGCCGGCGTGGCTTCCTGCACGCTGTGCCCGGACACGATCACCTTCTCCGAATCCGCGTGCGGAAGGTGCGAGCTCCAGTAGGGCACCAGCCCGTCGTCGGTCTTTTCCAGCGGACCATCTGCCTTGGCGCGCGCGATGATCGAGTGGTAACGCACCTTCGGTGCCATCGGCAGGTCGGCCACGGCGCGCACGAAGGGATCGTCCTTGTCCAGGTTCTGGATGCTGTTCATCTGGTAGCCGTGCTTGCCGTCGTTGCGATCGATCTTGCCGTCGTTGGCGATGGTGGCCACGTCCTCCAGGACGGTCAGTGGCAGCCGTACCAGGCGGCCGATCCAGCGGCCGAGGCGGGTGCTCGCCACATCGGTACCGCGGTGCGGCGTGGCAATGAATACCACGCGCGATACTTCCGGTTCCGGCAGGAAGGTCAGCACCGGCGCGCCCTTGGTGCGCAGCAGCTCCTGCTGCGCAGGCGTCATCTGTGCGGTCGCCAGCAGGGTCTCTACCAGGTGGTCGCCGGAAGAAGACACCATCAGCCGTGAGATCACCCCACCCATGCTGTGCCCGACCAGCACCATGTCATGAGAGGCCTGCGCCTTGCCGCTGGGGTCGAAGTGCTTGAACACCTCATCCAGCGTGTGGCGCATCGCATCGTGGCTCATCGCGATGGGCATGTTGGTCGGGTAGTAGAACTGCCAGACCTGGAAGTCCTGGCGGATCTCGTCGTCGCGCATCAGCTCGTTGGCGACGTTGACCCAGGCTTCCGGGCTGCTGGCCAGGCCATGGATCATCAGCAGCACGCGGCGGTTCGGGTCGTAGGGCTGCATCATGTATAGATGCGGCGTGTCGATGCCGCCCTTGCCACCGAACAGCGAACGCAGCGATTGGTGGCTGAAATTGGAGCGCGCCAGCCACAGTGCGTAGCCTGCGGTGAAGTTCGCGGCCAATGGCACCTGCTGCCCATGCAGGGTGACTTCCGTGACCTGGTAGGGATCGTGGATCTCCAGTTCCGGCTCGTCGTCGTGCAGTACTTCCCACAGGTTCTTTCCGGAGAAGCGCAGCAGCACCGTCATCGATGGCGACGGCATCTCGCTCCAGCTCTGCGTGACGGGCGTGGTGGCCTGCGCGGCGGCTGTGGTGGCCGTAGTGGCGGCTGGATCATCCATCACGGCCACCAGTTCGGCACCGAAGCCATCGCGGCGATGCACGCTGCGCAGCGTGCCGGTGAACGACAGCGAGGCTGCCGGTACCAGTTCGGTGGGCGTACGCGTATCCAGCGGTGATGCTTGGCCCGACGGCGCCAGCACGAACGTCCAGCGGCCCAGCTGGAAGTGGCTGGCTTCACCATGCACGCGCCCGGTGGCATAGGCGTTGTACAACTGTACCGAGGCTTCCTGCACGGCCAGGTTGTAGTAGTCGCGCACCTGGGTCTGGCGGTCTTCGAAACCGCGCTGGTTGGCCGTGCGCTCGGTGAAGAACAGGTAGGCGTAGGCCTGCCGCGCGACCTGCATCCACGCGTCCAGGCGCGGCTGGAAGTCCGCATCCAGTTCGGTGATCGCGCTCTTGGCACGGCCTGACGTGGAGTACTCGCGCTTGGGCGCGGGCAAGGTCATCGCATACTGCAGCCACAGTTCGGCCAGGCTTGAGCGCTTGTCCTCCTCGCGCACCACGATGCTGCCTTCCATCGCCTCGATGCAGGGCAGGCCTGGCTTGGCGCAGACGCCTTCGTCGAGGCCGGCGACGCGCAGCGTCTCCATGGTGGCCGAACTGAGCTTGCCGGTGGTCAGGATGTCGCCGCGTTTCAGGGCGATGTATTGGCCGGGGGTGACCGAGGCCACCTGCACCGACGGCCCGAACTGGCGCAACGTCGCGCAGCCGCCCAGGGTGAGCAGCACGGTGATGATGAGGGTCGTGCGGCCGATGAAGCCCAAGCCCGTGGTTGCCATACGATCCTCCTGCGCGGTGGCGCCACTCTAGCGGTCGGCATGTCAAAGCGGAAGATACCGGGCGGTCGGTTTGGAGCGCGGAAATGCCGCCAACCGGGCGATTCAGGCATTCCCGTGTGACACTGGGGTGAACAGGATGAATGCGGGGCTGCGATGCGATGGCTTGAGACCCGTGTTCCTCCGCCTCTCGTGATGCTGTTGTGCGCCGCCATCGGCTATATGGTCAGCCGATGGCAGCCGGGCGGGGCGCTGCAGCTACCCGTGCCGGAGTTGCTTGCGGGTCTGGTGATGGCCTTCGGCGTGGTATTGAACCTGCTGCCGAAGCTGGCCTTCCGGCGCGTGGGCACCACGGTCAACCCCCTGCGGCCAGCGACGTCGAGCATGCTGGTCACGCACGGCGTGTACCGCTATACGCGCAACCCGATGTATCTGGGCCAGGCCACTGTCCTGGCAGGTGCCATGCTGTACCTGCAGAACCTGACCGCACTGCTGGCCGTGCCGTTGTTCGTGCTGTACATCAACCGATGGCAGATCATGCCGGAAGAGCGGGCACTGTCGGCCCGCTTTCCCGAGGCATACGCAGCCTTCCGCCAGCGGGTACGGCGCTGGCTCTAGCGCGGGTCAGGCCGTCACGGTGTGATCTGGCACTTCACGGCAGCGGAATAACCTTCGTAATCGTCACCGGCAATCACGTGCAGGGTGTGGTGCTTGTCGATGCGCTTCACGTAGGACGGTGCTTCGGTGTTGGCGTATTCGTTGACCGTGGTCACCGACCAGGTCTTGGCCAGGCGCTTGGGGTCGACACCGTTCAAGTAGACGAAGATGCTCTTCTCGCCCTCGGCGACATTCACGTCGGCATGGGTGACGGTACCGCCGAACAGGGCGACCGGCGTGGTTTCCGGCTCGAACGTGCCACCAGGCTTCCTGGCCAGGCCGGCTGCCTGCAGGGCATCGATGGCCTCGGCTTCGCTGAAGGTCGAGCCTGCCTTGCAGGCCAGCAGGGCTTCGAGTGTTGCGGTGCCGGGCGGCGCGATGGCGGGTGCAGCCGCGTGCGCAGCCGGGGTCGCGGCACAAGCAGCCAGGAGCAGGGCAGAGGTGATGATCACGATTCTCATCGCAGGTCCTTCTGTAGGTAGTGGGCAGCAACACGGACGGAGGATGCCGCCTCATTGTGCGATGTTCCAGTCAGTGCCGCGTGCAGCAATGGATCATGACCCATTCCGGCTGCCGTCGTCCGATTCAAGCAAGACGGCCCCGTCGCCGCGTTGTGACAACTGGTCGCCAGGGTTTCGCAACGGACAGTCCTTCAGTGACAGGCAACCACAGCCGATGCAGCCGTCAAGCTGGTCGCGCAGCTGGACCAGGCTGCGGATGCGCTCGTTCAGCATGTCGCGCCAGTTGCTGGACAGCCTTGCCCAGTCCTTCGAACTGGGCGCCCGTTCGGCTGGAAGATCATCCAGCGCGATCTTGATCGTGGCCAAGGGAACGCCTGCACGCTGTGCGACCTTGATCACGGCAATGCGCCGCAGCACGTCGCGGCGGTAGCGGCGCTGGTTGCCGTTGTTGCGCCAGCCATGGATCAGTCCCTTGGCTTCATAGAAGTGGACGGTGGCAATGCTGACCCCGCTGCGACGCGCGACTTCGCCCACGGAAAGCGGAACGCTGACATCGATCTTCATGGCCGGGGTTCCTTGACCTCATCAATACATGAGGTTTTATAAGGCAGTTCCCTTTTTCCTGCATGTGAACCCTGGGCTGCAGGTCATGAATCATAGGTTTGAACGAAAATGGAACAGCAAGGCATCGCCGTCCCCGGCACCCGCTGGGGCGATCTCCTGTCCGGCCGCAATGCAGTGCGCTCACTTGCCCTGGCGGGCGGGGTCGCACTGCATGCGGTCAACGTCTACATCGCCACCACCATGTTGCCAACCGTGGTGGAGGACATCGGTGACCTGGATCTCTACGCATGGAACACCACGCTCTTCGTGGTCGCGTCCATCCTGGGGTCGGCATTGTCGATCAAGCTGCTTGAACGTGCCGGGCCTCGTGGAAGCTATGCACTGGCGACGCTCATCTTCGCAGCCGGTGCCGTGATCTGCGCGCTCGCGACCTCGATGCCGATGATGCTGGTGGGGCGGCTGGTGCAGGGTGTCGGCGGCGGCTTCCTGTTCGCACTGGCCTACGCCATGATCCGGCTCGCGTTCGAAGAGCCGCTCTGGCCCCGCGCGATGGCCCTGGTTTCGGGGATGTGGGGCGTGGCGACGTTGATCGGACCTGCGGTGGGCGGCGTCTTCGCCGAATGGGGCGTATGGCGGGCCGCATTCTGGTCGGTCACCGCGGTTGCCGTGTTGTTCGCGCTGCTGGCGTCGAACGTCCTTCCGCAGAGGGAGGCATCGTCTTCAGCTGCGGCCAGGTCTTCGGTCCCGTGGCTGCAGATCCTGCTGCTGACCCTGGCCGTCATCAGCGTCTCCCTTGGCAGTACATCCTCGAGCGCAGTCAACAATTTCATCGGCATCGTGATGGCCGTGTTCCTCACAGTGGTGCTGGTGAGGATCGAGTCCCGAGCGAAGCAGACGCTGCTTCCTTCCGGCGCTCTCCGGCTCCGCTCGCGGCTGGCCGCGTTGTATGGGCTGATGTCGCTGCTGGTGGTGATGATCACCAGCGGCGAGGTCTTCGTGCCACTGTTCCTGCAGGTGCTGCATCAGCAATCACCGCTTGCTGCGGGCTACCTCGCGGCGCTGATGGCGGCCGGTTGGACGCTCGGGTCGTTGGTCGGCTCCGGCTTCAGCGGGCGCGCCGTTGACCGGGCGTTGATGATCGGCCCGGCGCTGGGGTGGGTGGGCATGATCGGGCTGGCGCTGCGGGTGCCGGCTGCGGGCAGCGGTACGTGGTTGCAGATGGTGCCGATCTGCGTGGCGCTGGCCGTCATCGGGATCGGCGTGGGTCTGGCTTGGCCTCACCTGCTGACACGTGTTCTGACCTCTGCACCGCCGGAGGAACAGGAGCGCGCCGGTGCGTCGATCACCACCATCCAGCTGTTCGCCACCGCGGCCGGGGCAGCGCTTGCCGGGATGGTCGCCAATGCAGCGGGACTGATCGAGCCGGGCGGGGCCGAGGGAACCGCGCGTGCGGCCCGGTGGCTGTTTGCCACCTTCGCGCTGGCGCCGATGCTGGGCATGCTGCTGGTGAAGCGATGCCGCTTTCCGGCAGACGTGAACTGAGGAACGGAGGAGGGCGCAGCGACCTTGCCGGGCCGCTGCGCCATGCCATCAGTTGCTGGCTGCCTTCACGGCTTCGGCCGCGTCAATGATGCCTGGCCCGCAGCCACCCGGGCAGTTCGCTGCGGCGATCGGGTGCGCAGTGCGACGCAGGATGTCCTTGACCTGGTCGGTGGTCTTTGGCACCGGCGCCACCGCTTGCATCAGCGCGACGATGCCAGCGACGTGAGGCGCCGCCATCGAAGTGCCGGACATGAAGTCGAAGGCGTTGTTACCCACCGTGGACAGGATGCCCTGCGCCGGATGCTGACGGGTCGGGGCGCAGTTGGCCTGGCTAGGCGGCGTGGCCAGCGGCAGGAACTCGCCGACGGACGCGCGGCAGGACCAGGTTTCACCACCGGGTGCGGTGATATGGATGCCTGCGCCATAGTTGGAGTAGAACGCGCGTCGCCCGCCCTGATCGTTGGCAGCCACCGCGATCACGCCCTTGCAATTCGCCGGAGCAAACTCGGACACATCCAGATTGCTGTTGCCGGCGGCGACCACCACGATCGTGCCCTGCGCGGTGATGTCGTCGATTGCATCCTGCTCGGCCGGCGAGCAGGCGCGGCGGCCGCCCAGGCTGAGATTGATGACTTCGGCCGGGTTCGCATTGGCCGGGACGTTGGGCACGTTGATACCGGCACTCCAGAGCATGCCATCGATGATGTCGGCGGAACCGCCATTGCCCTGGTTGCCGAGTACGCGCACCGGCACGACCTTCGCGTTGTAGGCCACGCCGGCCACGCCGATCTGGTTGTTGGTCACCGCAGCGACCGTTCCAGCGACGTGGGTGCCGTGTGCGATGCCCGAGGCATCGAAGGCATCCGCGTCGCGTCCATCGCCATCGTCGGAGCCGCCACAGCCGGGATTCATTCCGCCGATGATGCATTGCCAATCACTGAACGGACGGGTCGACGAGATCATGTCGTAGCCCGGCAGCAGGTTGGCCTGCAGGTCGTTGTTGTTGAGGTAGCCCGAATCGACCACAGCCACCACCACGCCCTGGCCAGTGGAGCGATCCCACGCGCCGGGCAGGCGCGCACCACTGGTCGGATTGCTGTAGTGCCACTGCTCGCCGTAGCGTGGGTCGTTCGGTGTGGCGAATGCGCTCATCATGTAGTTCGGCTGCACATACTCGACGTCCGGATCGTCGGCGATGCGCTGCATCAGGATCTGCGCTTCCGGGAGGTCCAGTGGCTTGTCCGTGGTGACCACGTCGGCCCCGCCGCCCATGCGGCGTTGATGGGTTACGGACGCGGCTGCTGGCGGTGCGTTGCCGATCGAACGCTTGCTGCGCTGCTGGACGCCGAGGCGCTTCTTCAGCGCATCCTGCGCGGTGGTGGCGGAGACGCGCTTGCTGCTGCCGTCCCGGTACTTGACGATGAAACTGCTGTACTGCTCGTTGCTGGCCATGCCTCGCGTCCATACCCGTTCGGTGGGTTGGGCGAAGGCGGGGGCGCTGGCCAGGACCAGGGTGATGGCGCTGGCAAGGGAAACCCGAAGCGACGTACGCATGGATACAGTTCCTTTGTGGAAGATGTGTCGAGCAGGCCGTGCCCTTCGGGCTCGGCTTGGATGTGAAGGGTGCAGGTGTCCCGTGGTCTCCTTTTGATGGCGACCAAGGACGAACGGCTTCGCGGACACATCCCCCCCAAGGAGAGGGTGGGAAATTTCTGAAGTGGTTTAGTGATGTCGAAAGCGAGAGAAGATGGCGGTTGCCGACATTGCTTGACGGCATCGGACCGCGATTGCGCCGGGGCGTCGAACTTCGCAGCGGCGTAGAGCAGCCAATAAAAAAGCCCGGAAACCCACGCTGGTGGAATTTCCGGGCTTCTCCGGTCCTTGACGAACCGTTCGTTGGTGGAGGTGGGCGGAATTGAACCGCCGTCCGAAGGCACTCCATCCCCAGCACTACATGCTTAGCTCACCGTTGAATCTCATCCCCGAGCAGCACGGTGTGCAAAGCGCACCCGGGAACCAGCCTGTTGTGTTCTAGTGCCGGACTGACAGGCAGCCGCCCAGCGCGATTCCATGATAATGACTCTACGCTGCGAGCATGGACACAAGCAGTTTCGAGGCTCCGCCTAAGTCGGCAGAAGGTCACGCACCGCAGTTTTTAGGCTGCGAGAGCGACCGGAGCGTAGTTGTCGTCGTTGGCAACTAGAGTTTTGCAGCTGGATTTACGAGGAAAGCTACCCCCTCGGCATGCGCCAGGCGACTTCACAACCCCCGTCGAAACCAATGCACCCCCGGTTTCTTCAAGCATTGCAAGGCTTTGGGGCCAATGCCGTCATAAAAGCTGACACTGACCCTGCCCAACGAGACGGATCTTACGGCAATCTTCCTGAACAGTCACGCGGGTGAGCGTCCGTCTCCCAGCTGATTGGCACGTTGCGATCCCTTGGGACGCCGTGCTCGAATTTCCGGTACCACTCCACGGGGGGCCTCATGGCCATTTCCGTCAGCCCCGGCAACTGGGGACAGTATCGGATCGGGCAAGAGGTGCGCGCTGGCATGCTGTCGGCTGAATCGTCCTGGTACATCCAGCCACACGCAGATCGGGCGGCGAAGGCCCTCGCGGCGGCGTTTCCGGCAACAGGTCCTGCATCAGGGCTGCAGGCCGATCTGTTGTTGAAGGCAGTGGCATCGGTCTGTGCTCAAGACGGGCCGCAATAGCGCCAAACGCTGAAGCGGGCCGGCGTAGGTGCGATCAGGCTTGATAGCATCCAGATTCCTGAAGTTGAGCCAGTGGAAGGACGCCATGACGCTAGACGTTGCAGTAACAGATGAACTCAGCGACGAAGCGCTGGAGGTGATTGGCACTGGCTTGGACCAGTTCAATCTGGAGGCTGCAGGGTATGCCGATCGACGCGCGCTGGCGGTACTGGTTACCGATCCGGCCAGCGGCAAGGTAGTAGGGGGCCTTACCGGGCGAACCTCACTGGGCCTGTGGTTCGTGGATCTGTTCCATCTGCCAGCGGCCCATCGCGGCAACGGGCTGGGGTCGCGTGTGCTGAAGGCCGCAGAGGATGAAGCGCGGCGTCGCGGTTGCCGTTCCGGCGTGCTGTACACCCTCAGCTTCCAGGCGCCCGACTTCTATGTGAAGCATGGATGGGTCGTGTTTGGCCGGGTGCCATGCGATCCGGCCGGCACATGCAGGGTGTTCCTCAGCAAGGATCTGTCGGCGGGGTGAGCGCTGCGGGCGAGCCGCGCGTCCTGTCAATCCGCAACTTGTTGTAGAGCGTCTGTCATAGCGGATTGCTAACTTCGTGGGCACGAATTTGCGACACACTGGCGATGACCATCCGAGCCAGGACAGACACGGAGACCATGGGTGACCGATGCAAGCCAACAACGCAGCCTGCGGCAGCTGATCGGGCCGGTCGGTGCCGACTACCAGCGGCGTGCGTTGCCGCCGGGCTGGGTCTGGGCGGTGCTGGCGGTGCTGCTGGCGGCCACCTGGGTGACGGAGTTGCCGGCCACGGCAGCTGCGGCACTGGTCGCCAGCGCGGTGGTGGTGCACTGGTCGCAGCGCGGCCGCATCCATTGGCTGGGGTGGCGCCTGCCGGGCCTGGCGGTGCTGGCTGCCCTGCTGTGGGGGCCGGAGGTGCTGTCGCAGTGGTTCGAGCACGGGCTGGCCGTGGTCCTGATGTCGCTGGCCAGTCTCAGTATCGGTGTGCACGTGTGGCAGTCGCGACAGATGGCACGCCAGCTGCAGGGCGCGGCCGATGCACTGGACGACGCCCAGTTGCTGGCGTTGCTGCCGGCTGATGCCGCGAACCTGGCCCAACAGTGGCGCTTGGGCGATGACCGTTACGCACCGGAGCTGGCGGTAGTGATGCACCTGGCGGTGATGCACGCGGCGCTGTCGCCGCGGATGCGCAGGCAGGGCATGCTGGCGGGGTGACCTGCCTTTTGTAGAGTCGAGCCATGCTCGACTGCTTTTCTTATCGAAGCCGAGCATGGCTCGGCTCTACAGAAGCCAAGGCAGTCGAGCATGGCTTGTATGTTCCTCCCGGCTCCTACGCGGTATGTAGGAGCCAGGGTGGAGGGACCGTCAAGCATGCATCTGCGGATACTAGCCGACAGACGAGTCGAGCGATCCCCATCCCGCACACGAACGTCGATAAAGGATCGTACGGCCCCCAAAGGGGATCGTCGATGTAGGCAAGCTAACGTCGGTGCGGTACCACCCCAGCCCCTTAAAGATAGCTGGGAGCCGTACAAATGTCTGATTCTCTCGATATTGGCGTGGACGTGGACTCCAAGGAGTTCGTACCGGCAGTGGCCGACCGCAAGGCCGGCGACAGGATCGCCAACACCCGGGCCGGCATAGCCCAGTGGCTCAACACCTTGCCCCAGCGATGCCGGATTGGCATGGAGGCGACGGGGCGGTACTACGAGTTGTTGGCTCGGATGGCTGGCCAGGCAGGCCACGTTGTCTATGTGATCAATCCACGTCTGATCAAGTACTACGGCCGGGCGACGGGCTCGCGTGGCAAGACGGACGCCATGGACGCCGAAGCGATCGCCCGGTACGTGAAGAAGGAGAGCGATCGCCTGCGTGAATACGTACCGCGTACCGACGAGCAGCAGCAGATGCACGATTTGCTGCGCAAGCGGCAGACGCTGGTAAAGACACGCGCGCGCCTGGAGCAATCCTTCGGGGTAAGCAAAAGTGCCCCCGGGGAGCTGTCAGATCTGTTCTGCGCTCTGGCTGGGACGCTGTCCGAGCTGGAAAGCGAACTGCAGCGCTTGGGTCGCGATGGAGAGCATGGCGCGCTCTACAAGCGCCTGTTGACCATCCCTGGTATCGGCCCTGCCGTCGCCGCTCACCTGATCTACTACATGACGCGCTGGCCGTTGGCCAACGCCAACGCGTGGATCGCCTGCACCGGCCTGGATCCCCGGCCCAACGAGTCTGGCGGCAGAACGGGACGGCGTCGGCTGTCCAAACAGGGCGCGCCAGTGCTGCGCCAGATGCTCTACATGGCCGCAATGGGGCTCAAGCGGTGTCGCCGGGGGCAACCGCTCTACGACGAGCTGTCAAAACGCGGTCACCCCAGCACCGCCGTCTTCAACATCCTGGCCAGAAAGCTGGCCAGGATCGCCTGGGGTGTCTTCAAAAGCGGCCGGGACTTCGATCCGGCCATGCTGAAGGTGGGTCAAGCCTGCTTCCAGCAGGCTTGACCACGAACATAGGATCTCGACTCTACAGGGTGATGCGCAGACGCCTTACGCGTCGCGGTTGCCGCGACGCATCACGCGCTGCTTCTCGATCGCCCAGTCGCGGTCCTTGGCGGCATCGCGCTTGTCGTGGGTCTGCTTGCCCTTGGCCAGCGCGACTTCGAGCTTGATCTTGTTCTTGCTCCAGTACATCGCGGTGGGCACGATCGTGTAGCCATCGCGCTCGACCTTGCCGACCAGCTTGTCGATCTCGCTCCGGTGCAGCAGCAGCTTGCGATCGCGCCGGTCGTTGGCCACGACATGGGTCGAGGCCTGGATCAACGGAGTGATCTGCGCGCCGATCAGGAAGATCTCACCATCCTTCACGTAGGCGTAGGCGTCGACGATGTTGCCGCGGCCAGCACGGATCGATTTCACCTCCCAGCCCTGCAGGGCCAGGCCAGCTTCGAAGCGGTCTTCGATGTGGTACTCGTGGCGGGCACGCTTGTTCAACGCGATGGTTTTGTTGGCCGTCGCGCTCTTTGCTTTATCCTTGCCGCTGTTCTTGCTCATTTCCGTATTGTCTCCGATTCGGGCCCGCCCGGTCGATTGCCGAAACGTCCTGTATTCATGCCTACTATCCGCCGCAGCGCCCTGGTCGAACATTCGGCCGCGCGCATGTTCGACCTGGTCAATGATGTCCAGGCCTATCCGCGCCGTTTCCGCTGGTGTTCGGCTGCCCAGATCCTGGAGCAGGGCGAGGACCGGCTGGTAGCGCGCCTGGACCTGGGCCTGGGCTCGTTCAGCACCTGGTTCCAGACTGAAAACACACTGCAGCGCCCGCACAGCATCGATATGCAGCTGCGCGATGGCCCGTTCAAGCAGCTGCACGGCCGCTGGGAGTTCCATGCGCTGGCCGAAGATGCCTGCAAGGTCACCCTGACCCTGGACTTCGAGCCCAGTTCGCGCCTGCTCGGTCCGGCGCTGGCATTGGGCTTCCAGAGCCTGGCCGACCGCATGGTCAACGACTTCATCCGCGTTGCCGACGAGGCCTGAGCGATGATCGAGGTCGAGGTGGTGCTGGCCTGGCCGCAGCGGGTGCTTTCGCGCCGGTTGCAGCTGGACGAGGGCGCGACCGTGGCCGAGGCCATTGCCGCTGCTGCGCTGGAAGGCAGTGCCGACTGCCCGGCGGCGGCCGTGCATGGGCTGCTGGCGCGCCCGCAGCAGGTGCTGCTGGATGGCGACCGCATCGAGCTGCTACGCCCGTTGCAGGCCGACCCCAAGGACAACCGCCGGCGTCGCGCGCTCGGCGGTTGATTCCTGTCGCCCGTCCGCGAGGACGGGCAGGGGGCGTCAGCGACCCTTCTTCTTCTTGTCCTTCGGCAGATTGCGGCCGAACTGGCGCACGGTCTGCTGGGCCAGGGCCTTGTCGTTACCCGGGAAGTAATCGCCTTCCCAGCGGGTCACGTTGTCATTGTCGAAGAACACGGTGAAGTTCTTCACCTCGGTACGGCCCAGGCGGTTCACGCGCTGGCTGGAGGTGTAGTCCCAGCGCTGGGCGTGGAACGGGTCCGGAATGGACGGGGTGCCCAGCAGCGCAGTGACCTGCTGCTTGCTCTGCCCGACCTGCAGCTTGGCCACGGCATCTTCCCGGATCAGGTTGCCCTGATAGATGGGTTGCTTGTAGATGATGCCGCACCCGGTGGTGGACAGGGCGACGGCGGCGACCAACAGGAGATTGCGCATCGGGACTGGCGGTTGGGGAAATCAAACCGATGATACACTCCCGGCGTGCCACCGCGACCCAATCCGAGGCAGCTGGCGCTAAATCGCCAATGAACGGAGACCTATGGAAACCCACGACCTGCGAAAAGTCGGCCTGAAGGTGACCCATCCACGGATGCGGATCCTGGCGCTGCTTGAACAGCGCAATGCCCAGCACCACATGACCGCCGAAGACATCTACCGCCAGCTGCTCGAGCATGGCGACGAGATCGGCCTGGCGACGGTCTACCGGGTGCTGACCCAGTTCGAGGCCGCCGGCCTCGTGCTCAAGCACAATTTCGAAGGCGGCCAGGCCGTCTACGAGCTGGACCGTGGCGGCCACCACGACCATATGGTCGACGTGGACAGCGGCAAGATCATCGAGTTCGAAAGCCACGAGATCGAGGAGCTGCAGCGCAAGATCGCGGCCGACCACGGCTACGAGCTGGAAGAGCATTCGCTGGTGCTGTACGTGCGCAAGAAGCGCAAGTAAGCCGTTCGGGCCAGCTGGATGCGACGAAACCCCGGGCCTGCCCGGGGTTTTTCGTTGCTTACGGCAGATCCACGCCATGCGGGAGGGGCCCCATCAACACCTCCATATCCACCGACTCGGCCATGGCCCGGTTGCCCGCATCGCCCGGGTGCAGGTGATCGCCGGAGTCGTAGGCGGCGGCCATCCGTGACGGATCGGCCGGGTCGCGCAGCGCCGGATCCAGGTCGATCACTGCATCGAACGGGCTGTCGCTGCGCAGCCAGGCATTGAGCTGCTGGCGCAGGGCCTCCTTGTCCGGCTGGTAGTAGTCGTCCAGCGGCGTGCCGGGCAGGGCGCCGGCGAACGGCGTCAGGGTGGCGCCGAGGATGCGTAGACCCCGCCGATGGGCCTGCTCGGCCAGGGTGCGATACCCCGCCTGCAGTTCGGCCAGCGTGGGCCGGGCCTGGTTCCGGGCGAAGGCGGTGCCGGGCCAGCTGATGTCATTGATGCCGATCAGCACGACTACGCTGACCACGCCTGGTTGATCCAGCACGTCACGCCGGAAGCGGGCCAGGGCGGATTCGCCCATGCCATCGCGCAGCAGCCGCCCCCCGGAAATACCGGCGTTGACCACGGCAACGCCCCGCGGTGCCAGACGCGCCGCCAGATGGTCGGTCCAGCGCTGGTCCTGATCGAGGCTGGCGGTGGCGCCATCGGTAATCGAGTCGCCGATCACCACCACGCTGCGTGCGCTGGCAGCGGCCTCGACCTCGATGCCGGCCAGGAACAGGCGGGCAGTGGTGCTGCTGGCCCCGCTCAGAGCTTGGGTCAGGCTCTGGTCGCCGGGCGCAATCCAACTGGTCTGCCTGCCCTCCCAATGGAACGTCTGTACCGGCATCGGTTCCGGCACAAAGACACTGATCTGCAACGCCTGGCGATCATCCGTGGCCAGTGGCAGCGGATCGCTCAGCCGTTCCTGACCGGGCTCGATCGATACGCCGGGCTGGCCGTCGAAACTGAGCGGCTGCGGGGTGACACCGGCGTGTGCGGCCACGCTGGCCGCCCCGATCCGCAGCGGCTGGGTGCCGTAGGCATTGCTCAGCCGCACCCGCAGCCGGGGCCCGCCCAGGCTGATGCGCGCGGTCTGGCGGAAGGTCTGGTCCTGCAGCGTGGCCGGGACCAGGGTCGGGAACAGGAAATCGGCGCCCCAGACCGGTTGCGGACTAGCCTGCCAGCTGGCGACCCAGTGCGGGGCCGGGGCGGCACTGGCTGCGCTGGAGAGGGCGATCAAGGCGGTCGCGGTGAGCTGGCTGAGGCGGTTCATCGGGCAATCCCGGGAGGAGGGAGGGCCATGGTGATTCTCCGTCGATCTGTGAACTAGACTGCGCATGGATAATCATCTGTGAACTGGATTCATCGCCATGGCGCGACCCGACATCAACCGATCCGGCGAACTGGAAGTGTTCGTGCGGGTGATCGAGACCGGTGGCTTCTCCGCCGCGGCCCGTACCCTGGACATGACGCCGTCGGCAGTCAGCAAGCTGGTAGCCCGGCTGGAGCAACGGCTGGGTACGCGCCTGCTGCAGCGCTCCACCCGCCAGCTGCAGCTGACCCCGGAAGGCTGCGCATTCTACGAGCGCGGCCTGCGCGTGCTGGCCGACCTGGAGGAGGCCGAGCGCTGTGCCAGCGCCCATGCCGAGCCGCGCGGACGCCTGCGGGTCAATTCCAACGTGCCGTTCGGCCAGCATTTCCTGTTGCCGCTGCTGCCGGCATTCCTGGAGCGCAATCCGCAGGTGGGGGTGGATCTGACCTTGAACGACGAGGTGATCGACCTGCTTGAGCAGCGCACCGACGTGGCGGTGCGGGCCGGCCCGCTGAAGAGTTCCAGCCTGGTGGCGCGACGGCTGGGTGCGACGCGGATGATGATCGTGGCCGCGCCAGCCTACGCGCAGCGGCATGGACTGCCGCGCAACGCTGAGGAGCTGATGTCGCACAACCGTCTGGACATCGGCCATGCGCGTGCGATGCAGGGCTGGCCGCTGCTGCAGGACGGTCGCGAGCGCATGCTGCTGCCCAGTGGCAATGCCCGCGCCAGCAACGGCAACGCGCTGCGGCAGCTGGTGCTGGGCGGGTTGGGCATGGCGCGGCTGGCGACCTACCAGGTGCAGGAGGACATCGCCGCTGGACGCCTGTTGCCGGTGCTGGAGGAGGCCAACCCCGGTGACCTGGAAGAGGTGCACGCGGTGTTCCTGGGGCAGGGCGGCTACCTGCCGCTGAGGGTGCGTGCGTTCCTCGATTTCCTGGTGGAAACGGTGGATCTGGCGCGGCCACGGGGGTAGTGCCGGCCGCTGGCCGGCAACCTCATGATCTTCGTTCACCTGTGTTGCGTTGCCGGCCAGCGGCCGGCACTACCTCGCGCGTTGTAGATCCACGCCATGCGTGGATAACCGCGAACAGGCCTCAGACCTGCAGCAGCTTGCGTGCGGCGGCGCGCGCTTCCTTGCTCACTTCCACGCCGCCCAGCATGCGCGCCAGTTCTTCCTCGCGTGCCTTGCTGTCCAGCTTTTCCACCGCGCTCTGGGTCATGCCTTCCACCGGGGCCTTGCTGACCCGGTAATGCGCGTGGCCCTTGGAGGCGACCTGCGGCAGGTGGGTCACGCACAGCACTTGGCGCTTCTCGCCAAGGGCGCGCAGCTTCTGGCCGACGATGTCCGCCACCGCGCCGCCGATGCCGGAGTCGACTTCGTCGAACACCATGGTCGGTACTGCATCCAGGTCCAGCGCGGCCACTTCGATGGCCAGCGAAATGCGCGACAGTTCACCGCCCGAGGCCACCTTGCGCAGGGCGCGCGGCGGCTGGCCGGCGTTGGCCGCCACCAGGAACTCCACGCGTTCGGCACCCTGCGGATCGGGCTTGCCAGTGTCCTGTGGCTCCAGCTCGATCAGGAACTGGCCGCCGCCCATGCCGAGCTCGGCGATGATGCCGGTGGTGGTGGCCGACAGTTCGGCAGCGGCGCTGCGACGGCTGACGGTCAGCACCTCGGCCTGTACGCGCCAGGCCGCAGCGGCCTTGTCGATTTCGCCGGCCAGGCGCTGCAGGCGTTCGTCGGCGCCGCGCAGCTGTTCGACTTCGGCATGCATGCGCTCGCGCTGCGCGCCCAGCTCGTCCATCGGCACGCGGTGCTTGCGGGCCAGGTCGTGCAGGCGGCCGAGACGACGCTCGTTCTCCTCGAACTGCTCCGGGTCGGCGTCGAGGTCGTCATGCACGCGGTCCAGCAGCGACAGGGCTTCGTGCAGCTGGATCGAGGCGTTCTCGATCAGGCCGTCCACCTCGCCCAGGCGCGGGTCGTGTTCGATCAGGCGCGACAGCTCGTGGCGCACCTGCTGCAGCAGGTCCAGCGCGGAACTGCCGTCGTCGCCATTGAGCTGGTTGCTGGCCGCCTGGCAGGCGCTCAGCAGGGCGCTGGCGTGGGCCTGGCGGCGGTGGCTGGCACCGAGTGCGACGATCGACTCCGGTTCCAGATCTTCGCGGTCCAGTTCGCGCAGCTGGTGCTCCAGGAAGCCGATCCGGTCACTGACGTCGCCCTGTTGCGACAGCGCCAGCGATTCATGGACCAGAGCCTGCCAGGCCGCGGCGGCGCGGCGCACCTGGCGGCGCTCGTTCTCGTTGCCGGCATAGGCATCCAGCAGGGCCAGCTGCGACGGGCGCGTCAGCAGGGCCTGCTGTTCGTGCTGGCCGTGGATCTCCACCAGCAGCGAGGCCAGGTCGCCCAGCTGGGCCAGGGTCACCGGACGGCCATTGATCCACGCCCGGGAACCGCCATCGGCACGGATCACACGGCGCAGCTGGCATTGTTCCTCGTCGTCCAGCTCGTTGTCGGCCAGCCACTGGCGCGCGGCCTGCAGCTGGTCCAGCGCGAACTCGGCGGAAAGTTCGGCGCGCGCAGCGCCGTGGCGGACCACGCCACTGTCGGCGCGCAGGCCGGACAGGAAGCCCAGCGCGTCGACCATCAGCGACTTGCCGGCGCCGGTCTCGCCTGAAACCACGGTCATGCCTGGCCCGAACTCCAGTTCGGTGGCGCGGACGACGGCAAAATCCTTGATCGAAAGATGTCTGAGCATGGGTAAGGGGGTATCAGCAGCCGCGCAACGCTAGCACGCGGGCGAGGGAGGTCCAATGACTTGCCAAGGTGATGCGCCGCCATTATCTAGTGTCCGTGTCTCACAGGTTGATTCCATGCACGGTTCTCCCGACCAGCTTGCCCCGCGTGCGCGCCATCTGCTGCGCACGCTGATTGCGCGTTACATCCAGGACGGTGAGCCGGTCGGCTCGCAGACGCTGGCGCGTGTGGCTGGCCTGGAGGTCAGCCCGGCCACCATCCGCAACATCCTCGGCGACCTTGAAGACCTGGGGCTGCTGGCGTCGCCGCATACCTCGGCCGGGCGCATCCCGACCGCGCATGGCTACCGGGTGTTCGTCGACAGCCTGCTGCAGATGCAGCCGCCGGGCGAGGGCGAGCTGGCCCGTCTGCGTCAGGAGCTGGCCAGCGGCGGCAGCACCCAGGCCCTGCTCGGCAGCGCCTCGGAGCTGCTGTCGGCGATGAGCCACTTCGTCGGCGTGGTCAGCGCCCCGCGGCGCGAGCAGTTCGCCTTCCGCCAGATCGATTTCGTGGCGCTGGACGGGCGCCGGGTGCTGGCGATCCTGGTGTTTGCCGACAACGAGGTGCAGAACCGGGTCATCGAGACCCGCCAGGACTTCGCGCCAGGCCAGCTGGAGCAGGTCGCCAACTACCTCAATGCCCATTTCGCCGGCCTGCCGATGGCCGAGATCCGCACCCGCCTGCTGCTGGAGCTGCGCGATGCCCGTTCCGAGCTGGAGCAGCTGCTGGCGCACAGCATCGAACTGGCCGAGCAGGCCCTGCAGCCGGCCGCCGACGACATGCTGGTGGCCGGCCAGACCCGCCTGATGGGGGTGCAGGACCTGTCCGACCTGGAGCGCCTGCGCGAACTGTTCGAGCTGTTCTCCAGCAAGCGCGAGATCCTGCAGCTGCTGGAGCGCACCATCCAGGCCCCGGGGGTGCGCATCTTCATTGGCGAGGAGACCGGGATGATGCCGCTGCAGGGGGTCTCGCTGGTCACCGCCCCGTACACCGCCAATGGCCAGGTACTGGGCGTGCTGGGCGTGATCGGCCCCAAGCGGATGGCCTACGACCGCATGATTCCGCTGGTCCAGGCCACTGCCGATGTGCTCGGCGCGGCCTTTTCACCGGCCGGGCGCACTCCCGGAACATCCGACGCTTGAAACGCAGCATCCCGCCCACACTAGGGTGGGTGGAGGCGGAGACTGACCGCCAGGGACCCAGACATGAACCACGAACATCCAGATATCGAATCCCAGCAGACTGCCGCCGATGCGGCCGCCGCCGCCGGCGTCAACGACGAAGTGGAGCGCCTGCGCGCCGAAGTCGAGCAGATCAAGGCCGATGCGCTGCGTGAGCGCGCCGACCTCGAGAACCAGCGCAAGCGTGTTGCCCGTGACATTGAGCAGGCCCGCAAGTTCGCCAACGAGAAGCTGCTTGGCGAGCTGCTGCCGGTATTCGACAGCCTGGATGCCGGCCTGAAGGCCGCCGGCGACGACCCGCATCCGCTGCGCGAAGGCCTGGAGCTGACCTACAAGCAGCTGCTGAAGGTCGCTGCCGACAACGGCCTGGTCCTGCTGGACCCGATCGGCCAGCCGTTCAACCCGGAACACCACCAGGCGATCAGCCAGGTGCCGACCCCGGGCGCCGCCCCGGGCAGCGTGGTGACCGTGTTCCAGAAGGGCTACCTGCTCAACGAGCGCCTGCTGCGGCCGGCGCTGGTGGTGGTGGCCGCCGATTGATCGGCCGGGCCGGGCCATGCCCGGTCCCGGTCGTGCCAGGCCATGCCTGGCAAGGTTTTCCAGGCGCTGAACACAGCGTTCGGGAGGTGGCTTGAATGTTCCACGAGCCCCCCCCACATCGTATTCATCCACCGGCCGAGCGGCCGGACTGACCCCAACAAGCATCCTCAGGAGTCTCCCCCATGGGCAAGATCATTGGTATCGACCTCGGCACCACCAACTCGTGCGTGGCGATCATGGACGGCGGCAAGGCCCGCGTCATCGAGAATTCGGAAGGCGATCGCACCACCCCGTCGATCGTCGCCTACACCAAGGACGGCGAAGTCCTGGTCGGCGCCTCGGCCAAGCGCCAGGCCGTCACCAACCCGAAGAACACCTTCTACGCGGTGAAGCGCCTGATCGGCCGCAAGTTCACCGACGCCGAAGTGCAGAAGGACATCGCGCACGTCCCGTACGGCATCCTGGCCCATGACAATGGCGACGCCTGGGTGTCGACCAGCGACGGCAAGAAGATGGCCCCGCAGGAAATCTCGGCCAAGGTGCTGGAAAAGATGAAGAAGACCGCCGAGGACTTCCTCGGTGAGAAGGTCACCGAAGCGGTCATCACCGTGCCGGCCTACTTCAACGACAGCCAGCGCCAGGCGACCAAGGACGCCGGCCGCATTGCGGGCCTGGACGTCAAGCGCATCATCAACGAGCCGACTGCGGCTGCGCTGGCCTATGGCCTGGACAAGGGTGACAACAAGGATCGCAAGATCGTGGTGTACGACCTGGGCGGCGGCACCTTCGACGTCTCGGTGATCGAGATCGCCAACGTCGACGGCGAGAAGCAGTTCGAAGTGCTGGCCACCAACGGCGACACCTTCCTGGGCGGCGAAGACTTCGACAACCGCGTCATCGAGTACCTGGTTGAAGAGTTCAACAAGGACCAGGGCATCGACCTGCGCAAGGATCCGCTGGCCCTGCAGCGCCTGAAGGACGCCGCCGAGCGCGCCAAGATCGAGCTGTCCAGCGCCCAGCAGACCGAAGTGAACCTGCCGTACGTCACCGCTGACGCCTCGGGTCCGAAGCACCTGAACATCAAGCTGACCCGCGCCAAGCTGGAAGCGCTGGTGGAAGACCTGATCAAGAAGTCGATCGAGCC
Organism: Stenotrophomonas sp. 96582_Sma; assembly: GCF_056480905.1. Classification (NCBI taxonomy): domain Bacteria; kingdom Pseudomonadati; phylum Pseudomonadota; class Gammaproteobacteria; order Lysobacterales; family Lysobacteraceae; genus Stenotrophomonas; species Stenotrophomonas sp. 96582_Sma. Next base: position 1,821,626 of record NZ_CM151122.1, read on the forward strand.
GTGCCGCGTTGCCCTGAACGATGCCGGCCTGCGTTCGAGCGACATCAGCGAAGTGATCCTGGTCGGTGGCCAGACCCGCATGCCGAAGGTGCAGCAGGCGGTGACCGAGTTCTTCGGCAAGGAACCGCGCAAGGACGTCAACCCGGACGAAGCCGTGGCACTGGGTGCTGCGATCCAGGGCGGCGTGCTGGGCGGCGACGTCAAGGATGTGCTGCTGCTGGACGTGACCCCGCTGTCGCTGGGCATCGAGACCATGGGCGGCGTGTTCACCAAGATCATCGAGAAGAACACCACCATCCCGACCAAGGCCTCGCAGGTGTTCTCCACCGCCGAGGACAACCAGTCGGCCGTGACCGTGCACGTGCTGCAGGGTGAGCGCGAACAGGCCCGCTTCAACAAGTCGCTGGCCAAGTTCGACCTGTCCGGCATCGAGCCGGCCCCGCGCGGCCTGCCGCAGGTGGAAGTGTCCTTCGACATCGACGCCAACGGCATCCTGCACGTGTCGGCCAAGGACAAGAAGACCAACAAGGAACAGAAGGTCGAGATCAAGGCCGGTTCGGGCCTGTCCGAGGAAGAGATCGCACGCATGGTCGCCGACGCGGAAGCCAACCGCGAAGAAGACAAGAAGTTCCAGGAGCTGGTGCAGGCCCGCAACCAGGCCGACGCCCTGATCCACGGCACCCGCAGCGCCATCACCGAGCACGGCAGCAAGGTCGGCGGCGATGTCATCGGCAAGGTCGAGGCGGCGCTGGCCGACCTGGAAACCGCGATGAAGGGTGACGACAAGGCACAGATCGAAGCCAAGTCGAAGGCACTGGAAGAAGCCGGCCAGTCGCTGTTCGCCGCCGCTTCGGCCGACCAGGGCGGTGCCGCCCCGGGTGCCGACGCTGGCAATGCGGGCAAGCCGCAGGATGACGTGGTGGACGCCGAGTTCACCGAAGTCAAGGACGACAAGAAGTCCTGATCCGGACCGACACGGGACGCTGGCCATCAGCGTCCCGTTGTCGCATCAGGGTCCTGACCGCCCACCGGCGTGTCGGGGCGCCCGACGCAAGAGCGGACCTGGTTCCGCTCTTCCGCTTTGACGAATCCCGACTTTCCGGAACCCGATTCACGATATGAGCAAGCGCGATTACTACGAAGTGCTGGGCGTTGCCCGCACCGCCAACGACGAAGAGCTGAAGAAGGCCTACCGTCGCTGCGCGATGAAGTTCCACCCGGACCGCAACCCGGGTGATGCGGCGGCCGAAGCCTCCTTCAAGGAGTGCAAGGAAGCCTACGAAGTGCTGTCCGACGGCAACAAGCGCCGCATGTACGACAGCCATGGCCACGCCGCGTTCGAGCACGGCATGGGCGGAGGCGGTCCGGGCGGCCCGGACATGAACGATATCTTCGGCGATATCTTCGGCAACATCTTTGGCGGTGGCGGCGGTGGTCCGCGCCAGGCCCGTCGTGGCGCCGACATCGGCTACGTGATGGAACTGGACCTGGAAGAGGCCGTGCGCGGCGTCGAGCGCCGCATCGAGATCCCGACCCTGGCCGAGTGCGGCGACTGCGATGGCAGTGGCTCCGAAGACGGCAAGGTCGAGACCTGCAACGTGTGCCATGGCCGCGGCCAGGTGCGCATCCAACGCGGCATCTTCGCCATGCAGCAGGCCTGCCACAACTGCGGCGGCCGCGGCCAGATCATTGCCAAGCCCTGCAAGACCTGCCACGGCAATGGCCGTGTCGAGGAAGACAAGGTGCTGTCGGTGAAGGTGCCGGCGGGCGTCGATACCGGCGACCGCATCCGCCTGCAGGGCGAAGGCGAGGCCGGTCCGGCCGGTACGCCGCCGGGCGACCTGTACGTGGAAGTGCGCGTGCGCGAGCATGCGATCTTCCAGCGCGATGGCGACGATCTGCACTGCGAAGTGCCGATCCGCATCTCGCAGGCGGCACTGGGTGACACCGTGCGCGTGGCCACCCTGGGCGGCGAAGCGGAGATCCGCATCCCGGCCGAGACCCAGACCGGCAAGCTGTTCCGCCTGCGTGGCAAGGGCGTGCGTTCGGTGCGCAGCCGCAGCGAAGGCGACCTGTACTGCCGTGTGGTGGTGGAGACCCCGGTCAACCTCACCAACGAACAGCGCAAGCTGCTGGAGCAGTTCGAAGCCACCTTCGTCGGTGAGGAAGCGCGCAAGCATTCGCCGAAGTCGGCCACCTTCATGGATGGCGTGAAGGGCTTCTGGGACCGGATGACGTCCTGATCCATCGACGCATGTGTTGAACGACAGCGCCGGGCAATGCCCGGCGTTTTCGTTTGTGGTGCCGCACTGCCGCCGCCGGGCATGGCCCGGCGCTACCGGAAAAACGCCGCCGGCGTCTGCCCGAGCTGGCGCTTGAACATGCTGGTGAATGCACTCGGGCTGTCGTAGCCCATCGCCAGCGCGACATCGATGACCTTGTCGCCGACCGCCAGTCGCTCCAGGGCGGCCAACAGCCGCGCCTGCTGCCGCCACTGCCCGAAGGTCATGCCCAGTTCACTGGCGAAATGACGCTGGATGGTTTTCACGTCCACCTGCAGCGCCTGCGCCCAGTCCTGCAGGGTGGCGTCGTCGCCGGGATGTTTCTGGATGTGCTGGCAGATCCGCTGCAGGCGCGGGTCGGAGGGCGAGGGCAGGTGTAGCGGCAGCACGTCCATGCGGTGCAGCTCGTCCAGCAGCAGGCGCACCACGCGGCCGTCGCGGCTGTCATCCACATGCGCGGTCTCGATCAGGCTGGCGGCGAGCAGCAGCTCGCGCAGCAACGGCGCTACCTGTACCGCGAACGCCTCGTCCGGCAGCTGCGGCGCGAAGTCCGGTTCCACATACAGGCTGCGCATATGCACCTCAGCGATGCAGTCCACCGCATGGGCCATGCCGGCCGGCACCCAGATCGCGCGGGTCGAGGGCACCACCCAGCGGCCGCCATCCGCACGCACCACCATCAGTCCGGACATGGCGAACACCAGCTGGTGACGGCGATGCCGGTGGGGCGCGATGTGGGTGCCGGGTTTGTAGTGGCGGGCGCGGCAGGTCACCGGGCGGTGCACCGGAACCTCGTTCCACGGCGCAGTCTCGCGGACCGGGCAGGGAGTGTCCTTTTTGCGATATGCCATGACCCGAACGCGGCAGAAGGGAGGGGGAGGCCACCGTAGCATGCGTGGCTCGCCCCCAACCTGACTGTGTCCATGTCGACCCTGGCTTCTCCCGCAACGACCTCACGCCCGGTGGCCCCCGGCGTGCTGGCCGCCATCTCCACCTCGCATGTCGTCAACGACATGATGCAGTCGCTGATCCTGGCCATCTATCCGGTGATCAAGGGCGGCTTCAATCTCAGCTTCACCCAGATCGGTCTGATCACGCTGACCTACCAGCTTACCGCCTCGATCTTCCAGCCGTTGATCGGCATGGCCACCGACCGTCGCCCAGCCCCGTACTCGCTGCCGATCGGCATGGCCTCGACCCTGTGCGGCATGCTGCTGCTCGGCTTCGCACCGAACTACGCGGTTGTGCTGATGGCTGCGGCGATGGTCGGTATTGGCTCGGCCATCTTCCATCCGGAGGCCTCGCGCATCGCGCGACTGGCCTCGGGCGGCCGTCACGGCTTCGCGCAGTCGGTGTTCCAGGTGGGTGGCAATTTCGGAACAGCGCTGGGCCCGTTGATCGCCGCCGCAGTGATCGTGCCGTATGGCCAGCACGCCGCATCGTGGTTTGCCGGTGCTGCCCTGATCGGCATCGCATTGCTGACCTATGTCGGCCGCTGGTACGCGTTGCATCTGGGCACGCCACGACCGGTCAGCACGGCTGCGATGGCGCCGCGGCATCCGCCGCGCACCGTGGCCAAGGTACTGGCGATCCTGCTGGTGCTGATCTTCAGCAAGTACTTCTACATGGCCAGCATCGGCAGCTACTTCACCTTCTACCTGATCCACCACTTCGGCATTCCGGTGGCGCAGGCCCAGCTGCATCTGTTCGCGTTCCTGGTGGCGTCCGCCGCCGGCGGCTTCCTTGGTGGCCCGCTGGGTGACCGCATCGGCCGCAAGCCGATCATCTGGACCTCGATCCTGGGCGTGGCGCCGTTCGCGCTGATGCTGCCGCATGCTGATCTGCTGTGGACGACCGTGCTGGCGGTGCTGATCGGCTTCGTGCTGTCGTCGGCGTTCTCGGCGATCGTGGTGTACGCGCAGGAGATGATGCCGCACCGCATCGGCATGGTGTCCGGCCTGTTCTTCGGCTTCGCCTTCGGCATGGGTGGGCTTGGGGCGGCTGTGCTGGGCCTGCTGGCGGACAAGACCAGCATCGAGTACGTCTACCAGTTGACCGCGTTCCTGCCGCTGCTGGGCATCGTGGCGGCGTGGCTGCCACCGTCGCGGCCTGCTGCTCACTGAGGGGGTGGGGTTTGCAGGGCTTGCCGCCCTGCACCTGCTGAATCAACGTCAACGTCAAAAGCCTGCATTCCGCGGGTTGGCGGGGTGGGTCCGGTAGGTGTCGACCTTGGTCGACACGGTAGATCCACGCCATGCGTGGATGAATTCATTCGATATCTGACAGATGTGTCGACCAAGGTCGACACCTACCAACAGCCGCGCGGAACAACAGGCGCAGTTACCAACAGCCGCGTGAACCTGTCGAAGGTGGGGCGGTGTCGGATTGCGGGGTGTCAGCGGCATGGATGCCGCTGCCAAGCCTACAAGGACGTACTTGCGGCATCCCCGCACTCCGACACCGCCCCGCCACCCCACGGAAGGCCGCTTTGGCTTCGGCCGTTGCGATTGCCGTTGCATTGAGCAGGTGCAGGGCTGCAAGCCCTGCCGAAAACTCCCTTGGGCGTAGAATGCGGCCATGAGCGAATCCCTTGATAACCACCTGGTCCACGGCCGCCGCCAGCGGCCGGATGGTCCGTCGCCGATCGATGTCATCTCGGTCCAGTCGCAACTTGTCTACGGCCACGCCGGCAACAGCGCCGCCGTACCGCCGATGCGCGCACTCGGCGTGCGCGTGGCGGAGATCCCGACCGTGTTGCTGAGCAACGCGCCGTTCTACGACACCACGCGTGGTCGCGTGCTGCCCGCCGACTGGTTCGCCGACCTGCTGCTGGGCACCCACGAGCGCAGCCTGCCGCAGCGGGCGAAGATGCTGGTGTCCGGCTACTTCGGCAGCACCGCCAACGGTGCCGCCTTCGCCGACTGGCTGGACAACATCCTGCCGGCCTGTCCGCAGCTGCGTTACTGCCTGGATCCGGTGATTGGTGACACCCACACCGGCCCCTACGTGGAACCGGGCCTGGAGGCGATCTTCGCCGAGCGATTGCTGCCGCATGCCTGGCTGGTGACCCCGAACGCCTTCGAACTGAATCGTCTGACCGGTATGCCGGCACTGGCCGAGGCCGATGCCATCGCCGCCGCGCGCACGCTGCTGGACCGTGGCCCGCACTGGGTGATCGCGCACAGCGTGGGCGGTAACCCGGGTGAGCTGGTGACCCTGGCGGTCGGTCGCGAGGAAACCTGGCGCTGGACTTCGCCGCTGCTGCCGGTGGACGTGGCCGGCACCGGTGACGTGCTGATGTCGCTGGTGGTGTCGTTCCTGTTGCGAGGTGAATCGATGCAGCAGGTGATTTCGCGTGCGATTGCCGGTACCCATGCGGCGCTGGAGGCGACTCTGGACAATGGCTTCGAAGAGTTCGACGTGATCGCGGCGGCGCCTGCCGCACTGGCCGAAGGCACGCGCTTCCGCGCCGAACGCGTGGCATGAGCGGCTTGCTCGAACGCACGCCGCGCACGGTCGGCATCGTCGGCAGTGCCGGCGCCTATGGGCGCTGGCTGAGCCGCTTCTTCCAGCAGCACATGCAGCTGCAGGTGATCGGCCACGATCCGGCCGATCCGGACTCGCATACGCCGGAACAGCTGCTGGCGCAGGCCGACGTGCTGGTGTTCTCGGCACCGATCCGGCATACGCCGGCTCTGATTGCCGAGTACGTGCGGCAGTCGGCCGGCCGTGAGCAGGACCGGCTGTGGCTGGACGTGACCTCGGTGAAGGAAGCGCCGGTGCAGGCGATGCTGGCCTCTCAAGCCGAAGTGGTTGGCCTGCACCCGATGACCGCGCCACCCAAGGCGCCGACCCTGAAGGGCCGGGTGATGGTGGTCTGCGAAGCGCGGCTGCAGCACTGGCAGCCATGGGTCGATACGCTGTGCACTGCGCTGCAGGCCGAGTGCGTGCGGGCCACGCCGCAGCACCACGACCAGATGATGGCGCTGGTACAGGCGATGGTGCATGCCACCCACCTGGCGCAGGCCGGCGTGCTGCGCCAGTACCAGCCGCAGCTGGGCGATCTGGCCGCGATGATGCCGTACCGCTCGGCATCGTTCGAGCTGGACACGGCGATCATCTCGCGCATCCTGTCGCTCAACCCGGCGATCTACGAAGACATCCAGTTCGGTAACCCGTACGTGGCGCCGATGCTGGAACGGCTGGTCGGCCAGCTGCAGGCCCTGCAGGCGCAGGTCGGGCAGGGCGACGACCGTGCGCGTGGTGAATTCCGCGAGCAGCTGCTTTCGGCCAACCGCAGTGCCTTCGGCGAGCAGGCGCTGGCGGACGGCAACTACACCTTTGAACGCGTGGGTTATCTGCTGGCTGACCTGACCGAGCGTAATGCGTTGTCGGTGCACCTGCCGGAAGACCGGCCCGGCTCGCTGCGTGAGCTGCTGAACGTGTTCGAGCAGCATCGCATCAGCCTGGCTTCGATCCATTCCTCGCGCACGCCTGGTGGCGAAGTGCATTTTCGCATCGGGTTCGTGGCCGGCAGCGATGCGGCGGCGATCACCCGGGCAGCAGCCGACGTGGACGCCAGCGGCATTGGGCGGGTGCTGGGCTGAATTCATCCACAGGCGGTGTGGATGGTTCCTGAGCAAACGTGTGGATAACCTCGCTCAGGCCCTGCCAGCAAAGGCTGTCAAGATGCTTGGCCAAAAATTGATCACGCCATTTGTAGAGTCGAGCCATGTTCGACCGCCTTGGGCAAAAGGTGTGTCGACCAAGGTCGACACCTACCAGAGGCAAGAAAGCGGGTCGATCAAGGTCGACACCCGCCAGAGCGGGGCGATACGAAATCGGGTAGCGCCGGGTCATGCCCGGCGAACCTCAGATCGTCAGTCGCAGCTCGCCGCCACTGGTGGTGAACTCGCGGCCATCGCGCACCAGCGGCCGCCCGTCATCCAGTTCGTAGCGTGGCGTGGCTTCAGAGTGATGCCCGCTGCCATTCGCCTCGGGCTTGAACTCGATGATGATGTGGCTTTCGCCGTTGCTGTCGACGGCGGGGAACTGACGGAACGACATCGTGCACCTCCTTCAGCGGATGCGGTTGTTGCGCGGCCAGCTTGGCCGCGCCGATGTTAGCCGGACGTCATCAATCGATGAACTGCAGGCGCGCAAGTTCAGCGTACAGTCCACCTTCGGCCAGCAGCTGTGCGTGCGTGCCCTCGGCGACGATGCGGCCCTGGTCCATCACCACGATGCGGTCGGCCTTGAGCACGGTGGCCAGGCGGTGGGCAATGACCAGTGTGGTGCGGCCCGCCATCAGCCGCTCCAGCGCTTGCTGCACGCTGTGCTCGCTCTGCGCGTCCAGCGCGCTGGTCGCTTCGTCCAGCAGCAGGATCGGCGCATCCTTCAGCAGCGCACGGGCAATCGCCACACGCTGCTGCTGGCCACCGGACAGGCGGGCACCGCGCTCGCCCAGCTCACTGTCATAGCCCTGCGGCAACGCGCGCAGGAAGCCATCGGCCTCGGCAGCACGCGCGGCAGCCTCGACTTCGGCGTCGCTGGCCTGCAGGCGGCCATAGCGGATGTTGTCGCGCGCACTGGCAGCGAACAGCGTCGGCTGCTGCGGCACCAGCGCCAGCTGCGCACGCAGCTCGGCCGGGTCGACCTGGCGCACGTCGATGCCGTCCACGTCGATGCGGCCGCTGGCTGGATCATGGAAGCGCAGCAGCATCGAAAGCACCGTGCTCTTGCCCGCCCCCGACGGACCCACCAGCGCCACGGTCTCGCCGGGGTGCACGTGCAGGTTGAAGTGGTCCAGTGCGGCCTGGTCCGGTCGCTGCGGGTAGTGGAACACCACGTCGTCGAACCGGATCTCGCCACGCAGCGGCTGCGGCAGCGCGTGCGGCTGTGCCGGCGCGCGGATCTCGATGTCTTCCTGCAGCAGTTCGCCGATACGGCCCATGCCGCCGGCCGCGCGCTGCAGTTCGTTCCACACTTCGGCCAGCGCGCCCACCGAGCCGCCACCGATCAATGCATACAGCACGAACTGGCCCAGCGTACCGGCGCTGAGGCGGCCGTCGATGACGTCGTGCGCGCCCAGCCACAACACACCGACGATGGCGCCGAACACCAGCAGGATGGCGCTGGCGGTGACCAGCGACTGTGCGCCGATGCGGCGACGGGCGGCGCCGATGGCATCACCGAGTGCCTTGTCGAAGCGCCCGCGCTCGTACGGCTCGCGTGCATGTGCCTGCACCGTGCGTACCGCACCCAGGGTTTCACTGGCCAGGCTGTTGGCATCGGCGATGCGGTCCTGGCTGTTGCGTGCGACCGTGCGCAGCTTGCGCGCGCCGATGATGATCGGCAGCACCGCCAGCGGAATGCCTAGCAGCGACCATGCGGCCAGCCGCGGGCTGGTGACGAACAGCATTGCCAGGCTGCCGATGACGGTGACCGTGCTGCGCAATGCTACGGACATGGTCGAGCCGACCACGCTGCGCAGCAGTTCGGTGTCCGCGGTCAGGCGCGAGACCAGCTCTCCGCTGCGGCTGCGGTCGTGGAAGCCGGCGCCCAGCTGGATCAGGTGGGCATACAGCTGGCTGCGCAGGTCGGCCACGACCTTTTCACCCAGCAACGATACGAAGTAGAAGCGCGCGGCCGTGCCCAACGCCATGACGACCGCCACCAGCATCAGCAGGGCGAAGGCGCGGTTGATCTGGCCGCCGCTGCTGAAACCGTGATCGATCATCTGCTTCACCGCCGGAGGCAGGCTCAGCGTGGCTGCAGAAGACACCGCCAGGGCCAGCAGCCAGGCGGTGAACAGGCCGCTGTGGCGGCGCACGAACGGCCACAGCGTGCGCAGGCTGCCGAGGCGCCGCAGCGGCGGGGTCGAAGCGGGGGCGTCGTCCTTGTCAGTCATCCTGGTCGTCGTCTTCTATGCGGATACGGTCACGGGTGGCGTCGCGCAGGCGGATTTTCAATGCGTCGACCTGATCGGCAGGCAATTCGATCCGCAGGCACACACCATTGGCATCGAACTGTTCATCGCGCTTTTCGGCACCGAAGGCGGGCAGGGTGGCATGCAGGGTACCCAGGTCCTCGAAGCCGGCCAGCAGCTGCAGCCGGGCCATCGCCACCAGCGGCAGGCGCGGGGCGGTGCGCAGGCACTCGGCGGCGGCGCCGCCGTAGGCGCGCACAAGGCCACCGGCACCGAGCTTGATACCGCCGAACCAGCGCGTCACTACCACCATCACCCGGTCGAAACCCTGGCCGTCGATCGCCGCCAGAATCGGACGTCCAGCCGTGCCGGCCGGCTCACCATCGTCGCTGGAGCGATAGTCCTGCCCATGCCGGTAGGCCCAGCAGTTGTGGGTGGCATCGGCCACCGCAACCTGCTGCAGGAACGCCATGGCCGCTGCGGCGCCATCGATCGGCGCGGCATGGGCGATGAAACGGCTGTGTTTGACTTCCAGCGTGTGGCTGACCGGCTGGGCGAGAGTATCGAGCATTCCCGTCATTCTACGGGGTTGCCGGGTATTCCCGTCCGCTTCAGTCGTCCAGCAGCGGGCGCAGGTCGCGCGGCAGGCGTGCTTCCGGGTACTGCTGCATGTAGCGCTCCAGGCTGGCACGGGCCAGATCGCGCTGGCCGTCGTCGCGTCGTGTACGGATCTTCTGCAGCCACTGCCGGCGCGGCAGTCGTGCGTCAGCGTCCACCTCGGCCTGCACGGCATCCGCGCTCAGGCCCGCATCGCTGCCGCGGCGCATGATGCCAGGTGCGGAACGGCTGGGAGCCTCGCGCTTCATCGAGGTGATTTCTACCCGGTCCAATGCCGGGGCCTGTTCGGCCTGCACGCTGTTGGACTCTGGCGTGCCTGCCGAGCGCGCCTTCAGCGAACCACTGGCGACAACCGGCGCCATCAGCGGCGCGGGTGCCGAGTAGGCGGTGGGAGCCGGAGGCGCAGGGGGGCTGCTGCCGGCGCTGCGGCCGGAGCGGGCGGCAGGGCCGCAAAGGAGGTATCGGCGGCCGCATCCGCAGCCATCGATCGTGCAGCCTGGGCCGGCGCTTCAGCGGTCTCGGCCGGCGCAGGCTTGCTTGCGCGCGCGATGGCCGGTGCCGGGGCAGCGGCAACCGGGGCTGCCTCGGGTGCTGCGGGCGCAGCGGCCGGTTCCGCAGTCGCCACCGCGCTGTCGGCTGCACTGCGCTCAGCGGCCTGATCGGCAGCCGCGACGTCTTCTGCCGCAGCCGGTGCCGCCGCAACAGCGGCCTCACCCGCCGGAATCGGTGGCGGTTCCGGACGCAGCTGCCAGGCGATGCCGATGGCGAGCACCATCGAGGCGGCGATGCCGAACACCGCCGGCCAACGCGGGCGTGTGCGCTGCGTACGTGGTGCTTCGGGAGAGGCGACCGCATCGGCAGCCGGAGCGTCCACGGCAGCGCGGGCCGCGGCCAGGATGGCGGCGTCCAGTGCGGCGGGCGGTGCCTGTTCGGCGCGACGGCCGAGCAGCCGGGCCAGCTCGCGTTCTTCCGGCGTCAGCGGTTCGTCTCGGTTCATGCGTTCAATCCCGCACGCAGCTTGTCCATCGCATAGCGCAGCCGCGATTTCACGGTTTCCCGGCCTACGCCGGTGATCTGGCCGATCTCCTCCAGGCTCAGTTCCTGATCCAGCCGCAGTTGCAGCACTTCGCGCTGCTCGGGCGGCAGTTGTTCCATCGCCAGCTGGATGCGGCGACGTTGTTCGAATTCGGAAAGCTCGCCTTCCGGGGTCTGTCCATCCTCGATCGCGGCCAGGCGCAGATCGGCATCGGCCGGGGCAGCCGGCCGGTGGCGGGCGGCGCGCCAATGGTCGTTCAGGCGGTTGTGGGCGATGCGGAACAGCCAGGTGCTGAACGCCGCGTCCGGTTGCCACCCCGCACGGGCGCTGATCACCCGCTGCCAGACGTCCTGGAAGATCTCCTCGGCCAGCGCGTTGTCGCGCAGTTGCCGCAGCAGGAAGCCGAACAGGCGCTTGCGATGGCGCGCATACAGGCTTTCAAACGCGCGCAGGTCGCCACCGGCCCAGGCCAGCATCAAGGCTTCATCGGTTGGCAGTGCGCTGGCTTCCACGGCGTACAGGGTAAGGCCTGCAGGCGATGGCGCATAGCCGGTGGCGAGGGCGGGCAGGGCGAGGGTCATGGCTCGGAAGGGGCTACGGTCAGCAGGAAAAACGTACGGGCGCACGATTCGGGGTTCACGGGCTTCCATTGCCCCCCGGGTGGCGCGCTATGCTCGGCGGCTCAGGGGAGGCGACGCACTGACGGCGCCAAGAGATTGTCATTTGTCCACGCATGCTGAACCGGCGGAAGAGCCACCACACGAGGCCGTGCTGAGCGCGGCGCTGGTGCGCGCGTTGCATGCGCTTCTGCCGGAAGCGGCCGTGGTCCGCGTCGGCTGGGATGACCCGCAGCTTGGCCGTGGCCAGGGGGCCTGGCCGAGGGCGGCTGCCGGAGGTGATGCGGCGGCGCCAGGCGTGGGCGACGGCCAGCACGGCTGGGAACATGATGGGGCGCGCCTGCTGTTGTCGGTGGAAGGCGCGGTGCCTTCGCCGGCATGGTGGGGGGTTGCCCGGCAGGCGATGGAGCTGGCGCTGCAGCGCGGCCGCCAGGCCGGCCAGATCAAGGCGCTGGAAGAGGCCGAGCGGTTGCAGCAGGCCTTGTTCCAGATTGCAGATCTGGCCGGTGCCGACCTGGAAATGCCCGAGATGCTGCGCCACGTGCATGGTGTGCTGGGCACGCTGATGTATGCCGAGAACTGCTACATCGTGGAATACGACGATGTGCGCGACCAGATCCGTTTCCTGTACTTCGCCGATCAGGTCGATGATTTCGTCGCCGATCCCACGCAGAGCCATGACGCCAGCGAGATGCCGCGCAGCCTGACCGTGGCGTTGCTGCGTCATGGCAAGCCGCTCAGTGGTCCCTCGCGCGAACTGCTGGCGCAGGTGATGGAGCAGGAGCACGACCCGCAACGCGGGCCCGAAAGTCTGGATTGGCTGGGCGTGCCGATGCTGCGCGATGGCCGCGTATGCGGTGCCATCGTGGTCCAGAGCTATGAGCAGGCGGCCCGCTATGGCGAGGCCGAGCGCGCATTGCTGGGCTTCGTTGCGCAGCACGTGCAGACCGCGATGGACCGGCGCCAGGCGCAGGTGCGGCTGGAGCAGCAGGTGGCGCGGCGCACCCAGGAACTGCAGCGCGCCAATCACAGCCTGCAGGACGAGGTGGCCGAGCGTCGACGCGCCGAACAGCTGCAGACCGCCCTGTACAACATCGCCGAGATGGCGATGTCGGCCGACAGCCTGGCGCAGTTCTACGGACAGGTGCATGGGGTGGTCGGGCGCCTGCTCGACGCTCGCAATTTCTACATCGCCCTGGTCAACCCGGCCGGCAACGGCCTGGACTTCGTCTATTCGGTGGACGAGCACAACGCCAGCCGCGCGCCGCGACCGTTCAGCCGGGGCCTGACCGAGTACGTCGTGCGCAACCGGCGGCCACTGTTGGCATCACGTGCGCAGATCGACGCGCTGCTGGCCAGTGGCGAAGTGCGTGAATCCGGTGCGCGTTCGCACTGCTGGCTGGGCGTACCGCTGCTGCGCGACGACGAAGTGGTCGGCGCGATCGTGGTGCAGAGCTACAGCGAGAACAGCATTTTCAGCGTGCATGACCAGCGCCTGCTGACCTTCGTCGCGCAGAACATCGGTACCGGCCTGGCCCGTCAGCGCGACCAGCAACGGCTGCGCTCGGCGCATGCCGAGCTGGAGAAGCGCGTGGAGGAACGCACGCGCGAACTGGCCGAGGTCAACGAAAAGCTGCTCGGCCAGATCGGCGAGCGCCTGCGTGCCGAACAGCGCCTGACCCACCAGGCCATGCACGATGCGCTGACCGGGCTGCCCAACCGCCTGCATCTGCTGGACCGCCTGCAGGATGCGCTGGCCCTGGCCAAGCGTGAGGGCGGCCCGGTGTTCGCCGTGCTGTTCCTCGATTTGGACCGCTTCAAGCTGGTCAACGACAGCATCGGGCATGCTGCCGGCGATCGCATGCTGGTGGAAGTGGCCAAGCGCATCGTATCGATGGCCGGCACCGAGGACGTGGTGGCCAGGCTGGGCGGTGACGAATTCGCGGTGCTGCTGCAATGCCCGCAGGGCCTGGCCCAGGCCTTGGACTTTGGCCAGCGCCTCCTGCTGGCGCTGCAGGAATCGATGTGGATCGCCGGGCGCGAACTGTTCCCGTCCGGCAGTCTGGGCATCGCGCTGTGGAACCCCCGCTACCGCACCGGCGAAGAGCTGCTGCGTGATGCCGACGCGGCAATGTACCGGGCCAAGGCGCAGGGCCATGACCGCTGTGCGATCTTCGACGAAGACATGCGCGAGCAGGCCATGCGCAGCCTCGATCTGGAAGCCGACCTGCGTCGTGCGATCAACAACCGCGATTTCGTGCCGTTCTACCAGCCGATCGTGCGCCTGTCCGATGGCGAGGTGGTGGGCCACGAAGCGCTGCTGCGCTGGCAGCATGAGCGCCGCGGCCTGCTGCTGCCGGGGGCGTTCCTGGAGCTGGGCGAGGAAAGCGGCCTGATCGAGCAGGTCGACTGGCTGATCTACGAACAGGTGATTGCCGGCCTGGCCGAGGGCGGGCAGAGTTACGTCTCGGTGAACGTATCACCGCGCCATTTCCGCTCCGCCGGGTTCAGCGGCCGCCTGTTCGGCCTGCTGGATGCATGTGGTGCCGATCCGCGCCGGCTGCGCCTGGAGATCACCGAGGTGGCGCTGCTGGACGATGGCCCGCACACGCTGCGCATCCTGCAGGGCCTGCGCGAGCGCGGCATCCAGGTGCAGCTGGACGATTTCGGTACCGGCTTCTCGGCGCTGTCCTACCTGCACCGTTTCCCGATCAGTACGCTGAAGATCGACCAGAGCTTCATCGCCGGCCTGCATGGGCCGGAAGTGCAGAGCACGCGGGCACTGGTCGAGGGCGTGCTGTCGTTGGCGCGTACGCTGGGCATCGAGACCATCGGTGAGGGCATCGAAACCGAGGCGCAGCGGCAGACCCTGCGCGAACTGGGTTGCGACTACGGCCAGGGCTATCTGCTGGGGCGGCCCGCACCGTGGAGCTGCGCGGCGGTCTGAGCCGCCGCGCAGGAAAGCATCAGCGCAGGGCGGCGCGACGCTTTTCGTCGATCCACTTCGAGGCCTGCGCTGGCTTGTAGTTCTTCATCCACTCCAGCATCGCTTCGATATCCGAGCCGTACCACAGGTCCTGGCGCTGGTCCGGGTGCAGGAAGCGCTCTTCCACCATGCGGTCGATCATGCCGATCAGCGGGGCGTAGAAACCTTCCACGTCGAGGAAGGCGCACGGCTTGTTGCCGATGCCAAGCTGGCGCCAGGTCAGCATCTCGAAGATCTCTTCCATGGTGCCGAAGCCGCCGGGCAGCGTGACGAAGCCATCGGCGAGGTCGAACATGCGCGACTTGCGCTCATGCATCGAACCGACAATTTCCAGTTCGGTCAGGCCGCGGTGGGCCACTTCCCAGTCGGCCAGCTGGCGCGGGATCACGCCGGTCACTTCGCCGCCGGCGGCGAGCACGGCATTGGCCACGGTTCCCATCAGGCCGACATTGCCGCCGCCGTACACCAGGCGCATCCCGTCGCGGGCGATGCGGTCGCCCAGGGCAAGGGCGCGTTCGGTGTAGGCCGGCTTGCTGCCAGCGTTGGAACCACAGTACACACAGATCGATTTCATGGATCTTCCTGTCTCTTGGCCGGAAACGAAAACGCCCCGTCGCCGACCGCAGGGCGGTCAGGGACGGGGTGCCCAAGGATTATGAGGCCTTCAGGGGCCTTCTGTAGAGCCGCGCCGCGCTCGGCTGCTCTTCGTTCAGACCGCGGTGGGCCCCTGTAGAGCCGAGCCATGCTCGGCTGCTCTTCGTTCAGATCGCGGCTACGGCTGAGTCGAGCAAGCTCGACTCTACAAAGAACGAGACTTACGCCGCCGCTGCCTGCTCGCGGCGCGGGCCTTCACGCAGCGCGCGGCCGACCATCCCCACCAGCAGGTCCAGCTCTTCGCTGTCCATGCCGAAGTGCGGAGTGAAGCGCAGCGAGTTCTCGCCACCGTGAATCACGTTGATGCCGTGCTGGCGCAGCCATTCCTCGGTGGAGTTGGCGCCGTAGCACTTGAATTGCGGCGCCAGTTCGCAGGAGAACAGCAGGCCGGTGCCCTGCACCTTGGTGATCAGTCCGCCCAGCTCGTTCTTCAGCTGTTCAAGCTTGCGCACGGCCTCGGCACCACGCTCGGCGATGTTGGCGCGCACCTGCGGGGTCAGCTGGGCCAGGGTGGCGCAGGCCACGTCCAGTGCACGCGGGTTGCTGGTCATCGTGTTGCCATAGATGCCCTTGCGGTACAGCTGCGCGGCATGCTCGGTCACCGCCAGCACCGACAGCGGGTACTGCGCGGCGTTGAGTGCCTTGGAGTAGGTCTCCATGTCCGGCGGGTCCAGGCCTTCGAAGCCCGGGTAATCGACCACCGAGAGCACGCCATGCGCACGCAGGCCGGCCTGGATCGAGTCGAGCAGCAGCAGGCTGCCATGGGCACGGGTCAGTTCGCGGGCGACGGTATAGAACGACGGCGGCACCGAGCGGCCCGGGTCGCCTTCGCCCATCACCGGTTCCAGGAACACCGCCTCGATGAACCACTGGTTGCGCGTGGCATCCTCGAACACCTTGCGCAGGCCGGCTTCGTCGTACGGCGCCACTGTGATCACCGAATCCTCGCCACGGTAGCTGGCCAGGTGCTGCATGTAGCTCTTGCGGCTGGAGTCCGAATAGAGGGCAGGGCGGTCGGTACGGCCGTGGAAGCTGCCCTTGACCACCACGCGCTTGATCGCAGCACCGGCGTGGCGTGCGCCCGGGTCGGTCTGCAGCTTGGCGTTGACGTCGGCGATGCGCGCGGCCAGGCCGACCGCCTCGGAACCGGAATTCAGGCACATGAAACGGGCGAACGGGCAGCCGCCACGGCGGTGGCCGATCTCGGCGCGCAGGGCGGTGATGAAGCGCTGCTGCGACAGGCTGGGGGTCATGATGTTGGCCATAACCTGCGGGCGGGCCATCGCCTCCAGCACGGCGTCCGGGGTGTGCCCGAAGCCGAGCATGCCGTAGCCGCCGGCGTCGTACAGCACGGCGCCTTTCAGGGTGACCACCCACGGGCCGCGCGCAGCCAGTGCCACATACGGGGTCACCGCGTCATCGGCATAGAAATTGACGAAACCGTCCTGCATCGCGTCGATCTGCGCCTGTTCGTCCTGCGCCAGCAGCGGCCCCAGGTCGGCCTGCACGCGCGCGAATTCCTCGGCGGCGGCGTCCACCGCGGCGATCAGCTGCGGGTGGTTGGCGGACAGGGCGGTCAGGGTGGCGTCGTCCAGGCCGGAGGTGAGGCGGGTGCCGGGCTGGTTGCGCAGGGGGGCGAGGCGTTCGATGAAGCTCATTGCAGATCTCCTGAAACAATGGGTCGCACGGGTCTTCAAAAGCAAAACGCGCGTCATCACGCGCGCTTGGGGCAGGCTCGTGCAGCGGACTTCCGACTCGATGCTAGCACTTGTTTTTTTGCGCGATAACCCCGCGGAAACCTGCTGCATAGCAGCATTTTGCGCGACGTTCGCCGCGGAGCGCGCTGGCTCGCAGACGCTGGACGTACAATGCGCGCCATTGTCGACCTGTTGCCGCCCACTGCCTTGAAGAAGTCCGATTTCAACTACGACCTGCCGGCTGAACTGATTGCGCAGGCGCCCCTGGCCGAGCGTTCCGCCAGCCGCCTGCTGCTGGTGCCTCCGGCGCCCGATGCCTTCACCGACCTGCAGGTGCGTGACCTGCCGTCGCTGCTGCAGCCGGGCGATCTGCTGGTGTTCAACGACACCCGGGTGATCCCGGCGCGCCTGTTCGGGCAGAAGGCCAGTGGCGGCCGCGTCGAGATCCTGATCGAGCGCCTGCTCGGCGGCCAGCAGGCACGTGCCCAGGTGGGCGCCAGCAAGTCGCCCAAGGCCGGCAGCCGCATCGCGCTGGATGCCGGTGGCGAAGCCGAGGTGCTGGGCCGCGACGGCGAGTTCTATGTGCTGCAATTCCATGTGCCGGAATCGCTGGAACAGTGGCTGCTGCATGCCGGCCGCCTGCCGCTGCCGCCCTACATCCAGCGCGAGCCGGGCATGGACGACCGCGAGCGCTACCAGACCGTATTCGCGCGCGAAGTGGGCGCGGTGGCCGCGCCGACCGCCGGCCTGCATTTCGACGAACCGCTGCTGGCCGCGCTGAAGGACAAGGGTGTGGACTTTGGCCACGTCACCCTGCACGTGGGTGCGGGCACCTTCCAGCCGGTGCGTGCCGATGATCTGAAGGACCACGTAATGCACCGCGAGTGGCTGAACGTGGGTGCCGAGCTGGTGCAGCAGGTACGGCGCACGCGCGCCGCCGGCGGTCGGGTGATCGGCGTCGGTACCACCGTGGTGCGCGCCCTGGAAAGCGCGATGCGCGATGGCGAACTGCTGCCGTTCGCGGGTGAAACGCAGATCTTCATCACCCCCGGCTACCGCATCCGCAGCGTCGACGCGATGGTGACCAACTTCCACCTGCCGGAAAGCACGCTGCTGATGATGATTTCCGCGTTCGCCGGCAAGGCGCGCGTGTTCGAGGCCTACCAGCACGCGATCGCGCAGCGCTACCGTTTCTTCAGTTACGGCGACGCGATGCTGTTGTTCCCGCAGGCGGGGTAGGGCGCTGACCTCTGCCTGCTTGCGGTGGGTGCGCACCGTTGGTGCGCACTTGCCGGTGCCTGGAGGCCAGGAAAGCCACGCATGGCGTGGCTCTACTGCCGTGCCGTTCAGGCCTGAATGGGCGGTCGACCCGGTTTTGGGAGACAATGGGCGACTATTTGCCCGAATGACCGCTCCATGTCCCGATTGCAGTTTCAGCTCAAGACCCGCGACGGCCGTGCCCGCCGTGGCCGCCTGACCTTCCCGCGTGGCACGGTGGAAACGCCGGCCTTCATGCCGGTGGGGACCTATGGCTCGGTCAAGGGCATCCTGCCGGACCAGGTGCGTGCGCTGGGCGCCGAGATCATCCTCGGCAATACCTTCCACCTGTACCTGCGGCCGGGCCTGGACATCATCGCCGACCACGGCGGCCTGCACGGCTTCTGCCGCTGGGATGGCCCGATCCTGACCGACTCCGGCGGCTTCCAGGTGTTCTCGCTGGCCCATCGCCGCAAGATCACCGAACAGGGCGTGACCTTCGCTTCGCCAACCGACGGTGCCCGCGTGTTCCTGGGCCCGGAAGAGAGCATGAAGATCCAGAAGGTGCTCGATTCGGACGTGGTGATGATCTTCGACGAGTGCACCCCGTACCCGGCCACCGAGGATGTCGCCCGCCGTTCGATGGAGCTGAGCCTGCGCTGGGCCCAGCGCAGCCGCAACGCGCATGACGAGCTGGGCAACGACGCGGCCCTGTTCGGCATCGTCCAGGGCGGCGTGCACACCGACCTGCGCAGCCGCTCGGCCGATGCCCTGCAGGCGATCGGTTTCGACGGCTATGCCATCGGCGGCCTGGCCGTGGGCGAGCCCGAAGACGAGCGCAACGCCATGCTCGACCACCTGGACCCGGAACTGCCCGCCGACCGCCCGCGCTACCTGATGGGCGTGGGCCGGCCGGAGGACCTGGTCGAGGGTGTCGCACGTGGCGTGGACATGTTCGACTGCGTGATGCCCACCCGCAACGCGCGCAACGGCCACTATTTCACCTCGTTCGGCACCGTTCGCATCCGTAATTCCCAGTACGCGCGCGACATGGACCCGATCGAGCCGGGCTGCGGCTGCGTGGCCTGCACCGGCGGCTACACCCGGTCCTACCTGCGCCACCTGGACCGCTGCAACGAGATGCTGGCGCCGATGCTGGGCACCCTGCACAACCTGTTCTATTACGAAAAGCTCATGGCCGACATCCGCGCGGCGATCGAGGCGGGAACCTTCCTGGCCTTCCGTGAGTCTTTCTACGCGGCACGCGGGGCGGTCGCGCCGCCCCTGTAACCCGAACACCCCCTGCCAAACGGCCCAAGGACGAATGCCCGGGGCCGTGGCATACTTCAAGGCTGACCCAGATCCGCGGTCGACACCTCGTGCCCGTGAAAGGGCCGAAGCGCCGCCCAACCAAAGGACCAACGATGAACCTGCTTGCCTTCCTGATTCCCGCCGCCCACGCCCAGGCCGCCGGCGGCCAACCGCAGGGCATGGGCCTGACCACGCTGCTGTTCCCGGTCATCCTGATCGCCATCATGTACTTCCTGATGATCCGCCCGCAGATGAAGCGGCAGAAGGAACACAAGTCCATGCTGGAGAAGATCAAGCGTGGTGACGAAGTGCTGACCAATGGCGGCATCGCCGGCAAGGTCACCGACATCGGCGACAACTTCATCACCATCGAAGTGGCCGAGAACGTGCGCATCCGCGTGCAGAAGGGCGCTGTTGGCAGCGTGCTGCCGACCGGCACCCTGGATTCGGCCAAGTAAGCCACTCCCTTTCCGATGCACAACCGCGGCGCCGGGGATGGCGCCGCGCGGGACCCAAGCAATGCTCGAATTTCCACGCTGGAAGTACGTCGTCATCCTGATCGTACTGGCGCTCAGCGCGCTGTACGCGCTGCCCAACATCTACCAGAAGGACCCGGCCCTCCAGAT
Organism: Stenotrophomonas sp. 96582_Sma; assembly: GCF_056480905.1. Taxonomy (NCBI): domain Bacteria; kingdom Pseudomonadati; phylum Pseudomonadota; class Gammaproteobacteria; order Lysobacterales; family Lysobacteraceae; genus Stenotrophomonas; species Stenotrophomonas sp. 96582_Sma. The sequence continues at coordinate 1,841,638 of NZ_CM151122.1, forward strand.
CACCGCCAACCGTGGCGGCCAGATCGACGATGCGCTGCGTGACCGTGTGCTGGCCGACCTGAAGACGGCCGGTGTCACCACCATCGGTGTCGAGAAGGAAGGGGAAAGCCTGATCGTCCGCCTGTCGGACCTGAAGGCGCAGTCCGCTGCCAGCGACGCCCTGCGTGACACGGTCGGCGAAAAGTACACCGTGGCCCTGAACCTGGCCTCGACCGTGCCGGACTGGCTGGCCAACCTCGGCGGTCGTCCGATGGTGCTGGGCCTGGACCTTCAGGGTGGCGTGCACTTCGTGCTTCAGGTCGACCAGAAGGCCGCCCTCGACAAGCGCCTGGACGCCTACACCGAAGACGTGCGCAGCACCCTGCGCGACGCCCGCATCCCGTACCAGTCGGTGGAACGCCGCGCTGACAACAGCATCGTGGCGAACCTGAGCCCGTCCGCCGGTGACGACGCCGCGCAGCGTGCCCGCACCGCCCTGGTGAAGGCGCAGCCGACCCTCGGCTACGACGTCAGCGGCAATCGCATCACGGTGACCGTGCCGGAAACCGAAATCACCCAGATTGCCAACGGCGCCATCGAGCAGAACATCAACACCCTGCGCAACCGCGTGAACCAGCTCGGTGTGGCCGAGCCGATCATCCAGCGCCAGGGTGCCGACCGCGTGGTGGTGCAGCTGCCGGGCGTGCAGGACACCGCCGAAGCAAAGCGCATGATCGGCGCCACCGCTACCCTCGAGTACCGCGCGGTGGTTGACGGCAATGCACAGGACGCCATCAACTCCGGGCGCATTCCGCCGGAAGCGAAGGTCTACCAGCGTCGTGATGGCGGTGGTCCGGTCCTGCTGAACAAGCGCGTGATCGTCACCGGTGACCAGATGGTCGGCGCGCAGGCGGTGACCGATTCGAACAGCGGCTCTCCGGCGGTCAGCGTGACGCTGAACAATGTCGGCGGCCAGCGCATGTTCGACTTCACCAGCGCCAACGTGAACAAGCCGATGGCGGTGGTCTACACCGAGCGCGTGCCGACCGTGACCGTCGTCGACGGCCAGGAAGTGCGTGGCTTCAAGGTCAACGAGGAAGTGATCTCGGTGGCCAACATCAACGGCGTGTTCGGCAAGAACTTCCAGACCACCGGCCTGCAGAAGAAGGAAGCCGAGGACCTGGCCAAGCTGCTGAAGTCCGGCTCGCTGGCCGCGCCGATGGACTTCGTCGAAGAGCGCGTGGTGGGCCCGAGCCTGGGTGCCGAGAACGTCAAGAACGGTATGCGCGCGGTGGTGTTCGCATTCCTGTTCACCCTGGTGTTCTTCAGCGTCTACTACCGCATGTTCGGCGTGATCACCTCGATCGCGATGCTGTTCAACCTGCTGATCGTGGTGGCGGTGATGTCGCTGTTCGGCGCGACCATGACCCTGCCGGGCTTCGCCGGTCTGGCGTTGTCGGTCGGCCTGTCGGTGGACGCCAACGTGCTGATCAACGAGCGTATCCGTGAAGAGCTGCGTGCCGGCGTGCCGGGCAAGACCGCGATCGTGACCGGTTACGAGCGTGCTTCCGGCACCATCCTCGACGCCAACCTGACCGGCCTGATCGTCGGTGTGGCGCTGTTCGCATTCGGTACCGGTCCGCTGAAGGGCTTCGCGCTGACCATGATCATCGGTATTTTCGCCTCCATGTTCACCGCGATCACCGTGTCGCGTGCGCTGGCGACGCTGATCTACGGCCGCCGCAAGAAGCTCCAGAACGTGGCCATCTGACGGGACGACACGCACATGAAACTGTTTCCGCTGCACATCCTCCCGAACGACACCAAGATCGACTTCATGCGCTGGCGCCATGTCGCGATGGTTGTCACGGTCATCGTGTTCCTGGCCTCGGTTGCCATCATCGGCTTCAAGGGCTTCAACTACGCTCTGGACTTCACCGGCGGCACCCTGATCGAAGCCCGCTTCGACAAGGCGGTGGACGTCGAGCAGGTCCGTACCAGGCTCGAGGAAAGTGGCTTCGACGGTGCCCAGGTGCAGAGCGTCGGTGGCAACACCGATCTGCTGATCCGCCTGGCCCCGCACGGTGAGCACGCTGCCGGTACCGGCGACGCCGCGCACGAGGACAAGGCCACCGCCGCCGCCGTGGTGAAGGCACTGTCCACCGCCGACAACCAGGCCACCGTGCTCCGCAACGAGTTCGTGGGCCCGCAGATCGGCAAGGACCTGGCGATGAATGGCCTGTACGCCACCATCTTCATGCTGGCCGGCTTCCTGATCTACATCGCGGTGCGCTTCGAATGGAAGTTCGCGGTCACCGCCAGCATCGTGGCGATGTTCGACCTGATCGTGACGGTCGCTTACGTGTCCCTGCTGGGCCGTGAGTTCGACCTGACCGTGCTGGCCGGCCTGCTGTCGGTGATGGGCTTTGCGATCAACGATCTGATCGTGGTCTTCGACCGCGTCCGCGAGAACTTCCGCAGCCTGCGCGTGGACTCGATGGAAGTGCTGAACCGTTCGATCAACCAGACGCTGTCGCGTACGGTGATCACCGCGGTGATGTTCTTCCTGTCGGCGCTGGCGCTGTACATGTACGGCGGCAGCTCGATGGAAGGCCTGGCCGAGACGCACATGATCGGTGCGGTGATCGTGGTGTTGTCCTCGATCCTGGTGGCGGTGCCGATGCTGACGATCGGTTTCCTGCGCGTCAGCAAGCAGGACCTGCTGCCGAAGGCGAAGGACATCGAGGCCCTGGCCCGTCGCCCGTAAGCACCCGCTGCAGGCAACACACAGAGAACCCCGCGCAAGCGGGTTTTTTGTGTGCAGGGCTTGCAGCCCTGCACCCGCGGTAGTGCCGGCCGCTGGTCGGCAACAGCAATAGCAACAGCGGGCATTCCGTGGAATGGTGGGCCCATGTGGGTTGGCAGGACACGCCGTAAACCCGTCCTTGGGGGCTCGATGGCGCCATCCATGGCGCCAACGGTCCTGCCAACCCACATGGCCCCACCTCTGACAGATTCCTGCAGCTGTTGGATCGCGCGGCTGTTGGTAGGTGTCGACCTTGGTCGACACATCTGTCAGATATTGAATGAGTTCATCCATGTCGACCAAGGTCGACACCTACCAGAGCAGGATGCCGCTCCAACAGATCGCGGAAATCTGTCGAAGGCGGGGGTGGGTCCGGTTGCGGGGGTGTCCGCGGCATGGATGCCGCGGCCAAGCCTCCATGGACGGATTTACGGCGTCCCCGCAACCGGACCCACCCCGCCAACCCACAGGAACCCAGCTTTTGAAGTTGCTCCGGCTCCGGCCGTTGCTCCGGCCTCTGCGGGTGCAAGGTGCAACCCTGCAGAACAAACCCCACCCTACGCCGCCGTCGGTTGTGCAATCTTCCCCCGCGCACTACGATCCTGCGGTTCGCGCGCGCAGGCGCGCGCCCGTATTCCTGCTGAGCGCCCCGTGCGCCGCATCTGCCAACCCGAGGTATCCATGGTCATCAAACCGCGCGTCCGCGGCTTCATCTGCGTCACCACCCACCCGACCGGCTGCGAAGCCGCGGTCAAGCAGCAGATCGACTACATCCGCGCACGTCCGCCGATCCAGAATGGTCCCAAGCGCGTGCTGGTGATCGGCGCCTCCACCGGCTACGGCCTGGCTGCGCGCATCACTGCCGCCTTCGGCAGTGGCGCCGCCACCCTGGGCATCTTCTTCGAACGCCCGGGTAGTGAAACCAAGCCGGGCACTGCGGGCTGGTACAACTCCGCCGCGTTCCACAAGTACGCCGACGAAGCCGGCCTGTACGCCAAGAGCATCAACGGCGATGCCTTCTCCGATGAAGTGAAGGCCAGGACCATCGAGATGATCAAGGCCGATCTCGGCCAGGTCGACCAGGTCGTCTACAGCCTCGCCGCGCCGCGCCGCAAGCACCCGAAGACAGGAGAGATCATCAGCTCCACGCTGAAGCCGATCGGCGAGCCGATCACCCTGCGTGGCCTGGATACCGACAAGGAAGTGCTGACCGAGACCCATCTGCAGCCGGCCACCCCGGAAGAAATCGCTGGCACCGTCGCGGTGATGGGCGGCGAGGACTGGCAGATGTGGATCGATGCGCTGGCCGACGCCGGCGTGCTGGCCAATGGCTGCACCACCACCGCCTTCACCTACGTGGGCGAAGAGATCACCCAGGCAATCTACTGGAATGGCTCGATCGGTGCGGCCAAGAAGGACCTGGACAACAAGGTGCTGGGCCTGCGCGAGAAGCTGGCCAGGATCGGTGGCGACGCGCGCGTGTCGGTGCTGAAGGCCGTGGTCACCCAGGCCAGCTCGGCCATTCCGACCATGCCGCTGTACCTGTCGCTGCTGTTCAAGGTGATGAAGGAAAAGGGCACGCACGAAGGCTGCATCGAACAGCTCGACGTGCTGTACGACATCCTCTACGGCGGCAAGGCCGATGGCGTGGCGGTCGATCGTCTGCGCCACGACCTGGTCGATGGCGATGGCCACACCGTCGCGCTGGTCGATGACGAAGGCCGCCTGCGTGCCGATTACAAGGAAATGGCCGCGGACGTGCAGGGCAAGGTGGTCGCGCTGTGGCCGCAGGTGACCAACGAGAACCTGTACGAGATCAGCGATCTGGCCGGCTACAAGGCCGATTTCCTGCGCCTGTTCGGTTTTGGCGTGGAGGGTGTCGACTACGAGGCCGACGTCAATCCGGACGTGAAGATCGAAAACCTGGTCGACATGACCTGATCAACGAAGAGGCCGGCGAAAGCCGGCCTTCTCTTTGGGTGGTGCCGGCCAGCGGCCGGCACTACCATCGGTCACCCGAACTCGAAACCCATCTCCGGCAACGCCGGGCCGACGAAGTCGCCCTGCACGTAGTCCACGCCGGCACTGAACAGCAACGTCATCGAATTGGCATCGCTGACGAACTCGGCGATGGTGCGGATGCCGGCTTCCTGCGCGCGCGCGGTGATCTGGCTGATGCGGTCGATGTTCTCGCGGGTGGCTGCCAGGTCGCTGGTGAAGCCACGGTCCAGCTTGAGGAACTGCGGCTGGAAGTGGGCCAGCAGCTGGAACGAATCCAGCCCCGAACCGAACTGCTCCAGGCCGATGCGGCAGCCCAGCGGTGCCACTTCGGCAAGGAACTGCTGTGCACTGCGCAGGTGGGTGAACACCTTCGCTTCCGGCGCATGCAGCCACAGCCGTTCGCCGGGCACACCCTGAGCCTGCAGCTCGCGGCGCAGGGTAGCGATCATCTGCGGGTCGTCGAAGGATTCCGGCGTCACTTTCACCAGCATCTGCGTGGCATGGCCTTCGCGTGCACGCTGGCCCAGCACCGCGATGGCCCGTGACACCACCCAGCGGTTGATGTCGGCCAGCAGGCCGTGCTCCTCCGCGATACCGAGGAACGCGGTCGGGCTCAGCAGCTCGCCATTGTTCTCCAGGCGCAGGTAGGCCTCGTACAGCTCCAGTGACTCGCCCTGCAGGTTCAGCACCGGCTGGTAGTGCAGCTGGAAGCCGTCACCGGCCAGCGCTTCACGGATTCGGGCGACCCAGCGCAGCACGCGTTCTTCCTCCACGCGGTCGGCGGCGGCCGGGTCGAAGATGCGGCAGGTATTGCCCAGTTCGGCGGCGGCCTGCGTGCATTCGCTGGCGCGTGCCAGCACCTGGCCGATGCTGGCGATCTTCTCGCCCACCTGCACGCCACCGATGCTGACCGTTACCGTGGCCGAGCGCGCGCCGATGCTGAAGACGTGCGCGGCGTAGGCTTCGCGGATGCGCTCGGCCAGCGCCACGGTCTGCGCATAGGGCCCGGCCTGCAGCACGGCGAAATTGTGTTCGCCGAAGCGGGCCAGCTGTGCGTCCTCGCCGACCACCTCGGCCAGCAGGCCGGCAAGGGCGCCGATCAGGGTGTCGGCCGAGGCCAGGCCAATGTCCGGCAGCAGGCGCGCGTAGTGGTCCGGCTCGATCAGCAGCAGGCCGAACTGGCCTTCGCTGCGCCCGGCCTGGGCCACCGCGCTTTCCAGCTGCAGCATGAAGGTCGGGCGATTGAGCAGGCCGGTGACCTGGTCGCGCTGGCGCAGGTCCTCGACCTCACGTGCCAGCTCGGGGTCGAATTCCATGCGGCGGCGGAGCACCACCTGCAGGCAGGATTCGCCTTCGTAGGTGGCAGCGGCAAACTCCATCGTCGCCGGGAACGCACTGCCATCCTCGTGGCGCGCGTCGAGCTGGTACTGCGGCGGCGGCGCCTCGCCACGGCTCAGCCCCTTCAGCAGCTGCTTGAAGCCCTCCACGTGCTGGGCGGCGACCATGTCCAGCAGCGAGATGCCTTCGATGTCGTCGAAATGTTCGTAACCAAACATGTCCAGATAGGCATCGTTGGCGCGGATGTGCATGCCTTCATGCACGTAGGCGATGGGGTCGCGCGAGGAGGCGATCAGCGCGTCGCAGCGGCGCTCGGTTTCGCGCATCTGCGCCTCGATGCGGCGCAGGCCACGACGCGCCTGCAGGTCCACCCACTGGTCGCGGACCACGGCGAGCAGATGCTCCGGACGTTGGCGCAGGGCGAGGGCGCGGATGCCGTGGCTACTGGCCTGCACCAGTTCATCCTCGTCGATGCGCTCGGCCAGCAGCACCAGCGGAATGTCCTTGCCGCTGGCAGCAATATGCTGGGCCACCAGTGGCAGCGGGATGCCCTGGGAGGGCGAAGCCAGCACCAGGTCGATGGCCTGGCTGGCCAGCACCTGGGCCAGCTCGGCTGCATCCTGCGGACGCCACGGGCGTACCGCGATGCCGCTGTTGCGCAGCGTGCTGACGATGGCTTCGGCGTTCTCGCCGCTGTCATCGACGATCAGCAGGCGGATGGTGATGTCGTTCGCGTTCTGCATGCACTGCTCCCCAATCTGCAAATCTAGATACACGATGCGCGGCGAACCGTCCATGCGCGCACCCCTTGCACGCATCGAACGGCGATGTGGTTCACACCACGCCACCGGCTGCGTGGCCGCTGGCCCAGGCCCACTGGAAGTTGTAGCCGCCCAGCCAGCCGGTCACATCCAGCACCTCGCCGACGAAATGCAGGCCGGGTACGCGCTTGGATTCCATCGTCGAGGACGAGACCTCGGCAGTATCCACGCCGCCCAGGGTGACCTCGGCGGTGCGGTAGCCCTCGGTGCCACTGGCCACCAGCGGGAACGCGCCCAGCAGCTGTGCGGCCTGGCGCAGCACCGGCTCGTCCAGCTGGCGCACGGGCCGGTCGGGCAGCCAGTGTTCGCACAACCGCTGTGCCAGCCGCTTCGGCAGTACCTCGCCCAGCACCGTGCGCAGCTCGGCGGCAGGACGTTCGCGCTTCATCTGGCGCAACCACTCGCCGGCATCCTGGCCGGGCAGCAGGTCCAGCTCCAGCGCGTCGCCGGGTTGCCAGAACGAGGAGATCTGCAGGATCGCCGGGCCACTCACGCCGCGATGGGTCAGCAGCATGAAATTCTGGAAGCTCTTTCCGTTGCAGCGCGCCTCGATGGGCAGAGCGACGCCGCTGAGGTCGGCCAGCCGTTCCTGGTGCTTGCCGCTGAGCGTCAGCGGCACCAGCCCGGCGCGGGTCGGCAGCACCTGGTGGCCGAACTGTCGGGCCACTTCATAGCCGAAGCCGCTGGCGCCCATGCTGGGAATGGAGAGGCCGCCGGTGGCCACCACCAGCGAGGCGCAATGGAACAGGCCCTGCGTGGTGTGCACGCGGAATCCATCGCTGCCATGCTCGATGCGCTGCACGCTGCAGTCGGTACGCACCTGCACGCCTGCCGCCTGGCATTCGTCCACCAGCATCTTCACGATCTGCTTGGACGAGACATCGCAGAACAACTGGCCCAGCTCTTTTTCGTGATACGCGATGCCGTGCTTGCTGACCAGCTCGATGAAGTGCCAGGGCGTGTAGCGCGCCAGTGCCGACTTGCAGAAGTGCGGGTTGGCCGACAGGAAGTTGGCCGGGGTGGTGCCGGTGTTGGTGAAGTTGCAGCGGCCACCGCCGGACATCAGGATCTTCTTGCCGACCTTGTTGGCATGGTCGATCACCTGCACCTGGCGGCCGCGCTGGCCAGCCGTGATCGCGGTCATCAGCCCGGCCGCACCGGCGCCGATGACAACCACGTCGCAACGGATCGTGCTCATGCCTTGGCGCGCTTGCGCCAGTTCGGGATCACGTCGAGCTGGATCTGGTCGTTGAGCAGCTGCACTTCACCGTCCTGGATCAGCACGCTCCAGCGCATGGCGCGCTGGATCTGCTGGCCCCAGCGCTCGACGAATTCACCGTCCAGATCAACCACCGAGAGATTGTCGAAGCGTGCCAGGCCCTTGCTCTGCTTGCCCCACCAGATCTCCGAGGCGTTGCCGCCGTAGTTGATCACCTGCACCTGGCGGCTGCGATTGCTGGCCTTGCGGATACGCGATTCGTCCGGATGGCCCAGGTCGATCCACTGCAGGATGTCGCCGGTGTAGTCGTGTTCCCACAGATCCGGCTCGTCATCGGTGCTCAGGCCGCGGCCGAATTCCAGGCGGTCGCCGGCGTTCAGCGCGAAGGCGAGCAGGCGCACCATCAGGCGATCGTCGGTCTCGGACGGATGCTGGGCCAGGGTCAGGTTGTGGGTCGCGTAGTAGCCGCGATCCATGTCGCTGATCTGCAGTTCGGCCTTGCGGATGGTGGCGGTGAGGGCCATGGGGGGTCCGTGGACTAAAGACGACAATGATAGAGGTTTGCTCCAGGGGTGTCCGTTGCCGGTCTGTCTGCGCAGCGTCAACGGTGGCACTCTTGCGCTCTTTCCCGTGGCCGGAGTGGACGCCATGACCTTGCCCAGCCGCCTGCAGCTGCCACCCGGCCACTGGTCCAGCCTGCTCGATGGCCTGTGCGCGCGTTTCCCGCGCATCGACCGTGCGCAATGGCAGGACCGCTTCGCCCGAGGCCGCGTGCAGGATGCGCAGGGCAGGGCACTGGCGCCGGACATGCCTTGGCAGGTGGGGCTGGAAATCCAGTACTTCCGCGAGGTGGCCGACGAGCCGGTGATTCCCTTCGCCGAGACCATCCTGCATCTGGATGCGCACCTGCTGGTGGCCGACAAGCCGCACTTCCTGCCGGTGACGCCGGCCGGTGGGTATGTACGGGAAACCCTGCTCTCGCGCCTGGTCGTCCGCACCGGCAACACCGAGCTGGTGCCGCTGCACCGCTTGGACCGGCTGACCGCCGGCCTGGTGCTGTTTTCCACCCAGGCAGGCACGCGTGATGCCTACCAGCGGCTGTTCCGCGAGCGGCGCATCGGGAAGACCTACGAGGCGCTGGCACCGGCGCTGCCGGGGCTGGCGTTTCCGTTGCAGCGGGACAGCCGGCTGGTGCCAGGGGAGCCGTTCTTCCGCATGGCCGAAGTGCCGGGCGAGCCCAATGCCCGCAGCCGGATCGAGCTGATCGAGGCCGAGGGGCCGGTCTGGCGCTACCGGTTGCGGCCGGAAACCGGCCGCAAACACCAGCTGCGCGTGCATATGGCGATGCTGGGCGCCCCCATCGAGGGCGATGACCTGTATCCACAGCTGATGCTGCGCCCGGATGAAACGGTCGAGGCGCCCCTGCAGCTGCTGGCGCAGGGGCTGGCCTTCGACGATCCATTGAGCGGCGAGCCCAGGCGGTTCAGCAGCCAGCGCCGCCTGTGCCTGCCCGGCCTGGGCGGGTAGGGCCGTTCAGCGAACCGGGCGCCGCGCCAGCCAGCGGTCCAGTTCGGCGGCGAACAGCTGCCGGTCACGGGGTCCCAGCGGCGGTGGGCCCCCGGTCTGCACCCCTGCGCCGCGCAGCTCTTCCATGAAATTGCGCATCGACAGCCGCTCGGCCATGTTGTTCGGGGTGTACAGCTGGCCACGCGGGTTCAGCGCCACCGCCTTCTTTTCCAGCACCAGTGCGGCCAGCGGGATGTCCTGGGTGACCACCAGGTCACCGGCGGCGACCCGCTCGACGATGGCGCTGTCGGCCACGTCCAGGCCCTGGGGGACCTGGATCGAGCGCAGCCAGCGTGAGGGCGGGGTCCGGATCCACTGGTTGGCGACCAGGGTCAGCTCGATCCCAACGCGTTCAGCGGCACGGAACAGGATGTCGCGAATGACGGTGGGGCAGGCGTCCGCGTCTACCCAGATGCGTGGGAGAGCGGGTTCAGCTTGGGTTTCAGCTTCAGTCATTTACCCAGTGTAGGGTAGGAAAATCCTGAATGGGGACTCGGAGTTAGCCTCGATCGGCTGCCAGCCCTTGTCACGTCTAGCGGGCGGGGTCTGCCCATGAACGTCCGGGCTATCGCTTTTTGCAGAAAACACGCGTATCGTTCGTCCCACTGTGTTTGCTAGGGTCACCGTGAATCGTGGCCTGGTGCAGTTGATCTCACGATCCGCTCATCGATCCGCTTTACCAACGCCTGCAACTCAGTCTCGGCCCCGATACCCGGTGGCTGCGATTTTTTCAACATGTGTTTCAGGAGTTAGTCAAATGTCTGATCGTCAGACCGGCACCGTCAAGTGGTTCAACGACGCCAAGGGCTTCGGCTTCATCACCCCGGAAAGCGGCCCGGACCTGTTTGTGCACTTCCGTGCCATCCAGGGCACCGGCTTCAAGACCCTGCAGGAAGGCCAGAAGGTTACCTTCATCGCCGTCCAGGGTCAGAAGGGTATGCAGGCTGACCAGGTGCAGGCGGTCTAATCCGTCTGCTACCGTTTGGTAGCCAGAACGCCGGAAGCGAAAGCTTCCGGCGTTTTTTATTGCCCGCCGTTTTTTGTAGAGTCGAGCCACGCTCGACTGTTCTCAAAGCCAGTCGAGCATGGCTCGACTCTACAAAGGGCATGCACTGCGCGCGGTACGATGTGGGCCTCCCCAAGGATCACCCCCCATGCGCATCGTCCACCATCTGGAAAACTCCCGTTCCCTGCGCGTGCTGTGGATGCTGGAGGAGCTGGGGCTGGACTACGAACTGCGCCGCTATCCGCGTGATCCGAAGACGCTGCTGGCGCCGCCGGAACTGCGCAACGTGCACCCGCTGGGCAAGTCGCCGGTGCTGCAGGATGGCGAGCTGGTACTGGCCGAGTCCGGGGCGATCCTCGACTACCTCGCTGACCGCTACGACACCCAGCGCCAGCTGTCGCCGTCGCCGACGCCTGCCGATGGTGCCGAGCGCATCGCCTACCGCTACTGGCTGCACTACGCCGAAGGCTCGGCGATGCCGCCGCTGCTGCTGACCCTGGTGATCGGTCGCATCCGCAGCGCGCCGATGCCGTTCTTCGCCCGCCCGATCGCACGCAGCATTGCCGACAAGGCCGAGCGCGGCTTCATCGGCCCGCAGCGGCGCCTGCACCTGGACTGGATGGAGCGCCGCCTGGCCGAAAGCCCGTGGTTTGCCGGTGAGCGCTTCAGTGCGGCCGACATCCAGATGAGCTTCCCGATCCAGGCCGCTGCCGCGCGCGGTGGTGGCCTCGACGACAAGCCGGCACTGCGTGGCTTCCTCAAGCGTATCGGTGAGCGCCCGGCCTACCAGCGTGCCGAGGCCCACGGCGGCCACCTGCAGGCGCTCAGCGGCAATTGAGGCGGGCGGCCGTCGCCCCCATCTTCAGCACCATGGATACCGACAGCCCCCGTTTCGACAACCGCCTGCTGCATACCCTGCCGGGCGACCCCGAATCCGGCCCGCGCCGCCGCGAAGTGCTGGGCGCGGCCTGGTCGCCGGTGATGCCGACCCCGGTGACGGCGCCCACGCTGCTGGCCTGGGCGCCGGACGTCGCCGCGATGCTCGGCTTCGATACCGCTGAGGTCGAGAGCGAAGGTTTCGCGCGTGTATTCGGTGGCAACGCACTGTATGCAGGCATGCAGCCATGGGCGGCCAACTACGGTGGCCATCAGTTCGGCCATTGGGCGGGCCAGCTCGGCGACGGCCGCGCGATCTCGCTGGGCGAACTGGTCGCACCCGATGGCCGTCACTGGGAACTGCAGCTGAAGGGTGCCGGACCGACGCCGTATTCGCGCGGCGCCGATGGCCGCGCGGTGCTGCGCTCGTCCATCCGCGAATTCCTGTGCAGCGAGGCCATGCACCATCTGGGGGTGCCGACCACGCGCGCGTTGTCGCTGGTCGGTACCGGCGACGACGTGGTGCGTGACATGTTCTACGACGGCCACCCGCGCGCGGAGCCGGGTGCCATCGTGTGCCGGGTATCGCCGTCGTTCCTGCGCTTTGGTTCCTTCGAACTGCCGGCCTCGCGTGGCGAAACCGCGTTGCTCCAGCAGTTGGTCGACGCCTGCATCGCCCGCGACTTTCCGGAGCTCGAAGGGCAGGGCGAGGCGCTGTATGGCGACTGGTTCGCGCAGATCGCGGTGCGCACCGCCGAGATGATCGCGCACTGGATGCGCGTGGGTTTCGTGCATGGCGTGATGAACACCGACAACCTGTCCGTGCTCGGCCTCACACTCGATTACGGCCCTTACGGCTGGGTCGAGGATTTCGATCCGGACTGGACGCCGAACACCACCGACGCGCAGGGCCGGCGTTATCGCTTCGGTACCCAGCCGCAGGTGGCGTACTGGAACCTGAGCCGATTGGCCCAGGCGTTGTCGCCGTTGTTCGCCGATGTGGCGCCGCTGCAGGCCGGTCTGGCGGCCTACCAGTCCACCTTCGTGGCCTGCACCCGTCGCGATGCCGCAGCCAAGCTGGGCCTGGCCGCTGCCGACGATGACGACCTGCAGCTCTACCTGCGCTGGCAGCAGTTGATGCAGGACGGTGCCATGGACATGACCCTGGCCTGGCGCGCGCTGATGCGCCTCGATCCGACGGCAGCGGATGCGGCGCTGCTGGACGCGGTGTACTACGACGAGGCGCGCCAGCAGGCGGTGCAGGCACCGTTGCAGCAGTGGCTGCAGGACTACGCGGCACGGTTGCAGGCCGATCCGTTGTCGGCCAGCGAACGCACGGCGAAGATGGCCGCGGCCAATCCGCTGTATGTGCTGCGCAACTGGTTGGCGCAGGAAGCCATCGACCGCGCCGAACAGGGCGACCTCGGCGGTGTTCATGCGTTGCAGGACGTACTGCGTGATCCGTACACCGAGCGTGCCGGGCTGGAGCATTTCGCCGGCAAGCGCCCGGCGTGGGCCGACAACCGCGCCGGCTGCTCGATGCTGTCCTGCAGTTCCTGAGGGTGGGTTTCGGCAGGGCTGCGCCCTGCACCCGCAGAGGCCAGGGCAACAGCCAGAGCAAAAGCGGATTCCGTGGTCTGGCGGGGCGGTGTGGGGCTGCAGGACACGCCGTAAACCCGTCCATGGGGGCTCGATGGCGCCATCCATGGCGCCAACGGTCCTGCAGCCCCACACCGCCCCGCCTCCGACAGATTCCCGCTGCTGTGGGTAGGTGTCGACCTTGGTCGACACGGTAGATCCACGCCATGCGTGGATGCTCTTCGTTCAATTCTCGAAACATTCGATTTCGATAGAGATCCATCCACGCATCGCATGGATCAACAGATCGCAGAAGTCTGTCGAAGGCGGGGTGGGTCCGGTTGCGGGAGTGTCCGCGGCATGGATGCCGCGGCCAAGCCCCCATGGACGGGTTTACGGCGTCTCCCGCAACCGGACCCACCCCGCCATCTCTCGGAATGCGGCTTTTGCTTTCGCTTTTGCTTGCGCGGTAGCCTCTGCAGGTGCCGGGCGCAGCCCGGCCGAACACCCCCAACAGGCAGGCGGCGCCCGGAACAGGTACCCTATGCCGCCATCAGATAGCCAACGTGACATGACCGACGCCATCGTCGCTCCGCAGTGGGCCTCCCGCCTGCGCGACATCGCCGACTTCCCCAAGCCCGGCATCCTGTTCAAGGACATCATGCCGCTGCTCGCCCACGGCGAGGACTTCCGCGGTGCCATCACCGCGATGGCCGACCGCTGGCGCGACCAGAAGCTGGACGCGGTGGTCGGCATCGAATCGCGCGGCTTCATCCTCGGCGCCGCGATGGCGCTGGAACTGGGCGTCGGCTTCGTGCCGGTGCGCAAGCCGGGCAAGCTGCCGGGCCAGGTGCTGCGCGAGGAATACACGCTGGAATACCGCAGCGACTGCATCGAAGTGCACGCCGATGCGCTGTCGGCCGGTGCCCGCGTGGCGATCATCGACGACGTGCTGGCTACGGGCGGCACGCTGGTCGCCGCGTTGTCGCTGGTGCGCCGCCTGGGCGTTGACGTGGTCGGTGCCGGTGTACTGGTCGAACTGGACGGCCTTGGTGGCCGCGCCCGTTGGGAAGCGGGCCTGCCGCTGCACACCGAACTGGTGTTCTGATCGAAGGGTAGGTGCCAACCAAGGTTGGCATCTACCAGAGCGAATGGCCTGGAGCCGGTAGTTGCCAACCTTGGTTGGCAGCGCCTTTCGCGACTGGCGCCACGGATGGGCCAACCAAGGTTGGCCGCTACCAGGTCACGTCGCTGCCAACCGTGGTTGGCAACGCTGCTTCAGTCACATCATCCGCACGCGGAAACGACGGCCCTTGATCTTGCCGGCTTCCAGCTTGGCTACGGCCTTGTTGGCCTGCTCACGCGCGATCGCCACATAGGAGCGGGTCGGGAAGATCGCGATCTTGCCGATGAACTTGCTCGACAGGCCGGCGTCGCCGGTCAGTGCACCGAGGATGTCGCCCGGGCGCAGCTTGTCAGTCTTGCCGCCGTCGATACGCAGCGTACGCATCGCTGCCTGCGGCAGCTCGGCCGGGCGCGAAGTCGCCAGCGGTGTCTTCTGCCAGTCCAACGGCTGCCCCATCTGCGCTTCGATGGCTTCGGCACGGGTCTTCTCGCGGCCGGCAACCAGGCTGATCGCCAGGCCGCTGGCACCGGCACGGCCGGTACGGCCCACGCGGTGCTGGTAGCTCTCCACGTCGGTCGGCAGCTCGTAGTTGATCACCGCCGCCAGCTCTTCCACGTCCAGGCCGCGTGCGGCCACATCGCTGGCCACCAGTACGTTGCAGCTGCGGTTGGCCAGCAGCAACAACACTTCCTCGCGGTCGCGCTGCTCCATGTCGCCGTGCAGGGCCAGTGCGGAGAAGCCGAACTGCTGCAGCGAGTTGGCCACTTCGTCCACGTCCTTGCGGGTGTTGCAGAACACCACCGCCGATTCCGGCGTGTACTTCAGCAGCAGGCCGGCCAGTGCCTTCTGGCGATGTGCCGGTTCCACCTCGCAGAACAGGTGGCGGATGGCTGGGGCCTGGTCGGCGCCTTCCACGGTCACTTCCACCGCGTCGCGCAGCAGGTCACGCGCCATGGTGCGGATGCTGTCGGGGAAGGTGGCCGAGAACAGCAGGCTCTGGCGATCCTTGTGGGTGCGGCCGGCGATCTCGCGGATCGGCTCCTCGAAGCCCATGTCGAGCATGCGGTCGGCTTCGTCCAGCACCAGCGTGCGCACCGCGCCAAGATTCAGCGCGCGCTTGCGTGCAAGCTCCTGCACACGGCCAGGAGTGCCGACCACCACGTGCGGGTCGTGGCCTTCCAGCGACGCCAGCTGCGGGCCCAGCGGCACACCGCCGACCAGCAGCAGCAGCTTCAGGTTGGGGATGCCGGTGGCCAGCTTGCGGATCTGCTTGCCGACCTGGTCGGCCAATTCGCGGGTCGGGCACAGCACCAGCGCCTGCACGCGGATCAGGCTGGGGTCGATGGCCTGCAGCAGGCCGAGGCCGAAGGCGGCGGTCTTGCCGCTGCCGGTCGGCGCCTGTGCGATCACATCGCGGCCATCCAGGATGGCCGGCAGGCTCTGCGCCTGCACGGGGGTAAGGGTGGTGTAGCCGAGGGCGTCCAGGCCGGGCTGCAGGGCCGGGCTCAGCGGCAGGGTCGAGAAGTCAGTCATGGCGCATTGTACCCGTCCGCGCGGCCGGCCCCGTCCTGGGGCCTTCATCCATGTGGGTGCCGACCTTGGTCGGCACGCTCCTGCTCAGCCAAGCACCGCCAGCACGCCCTGGTGAATCGCCAGGCCCCCGAACAGCAGCCAGGCGAACAGGATCAGTGCCAGCAGCAGCGGCTTCAGGCCTGCCTGGCGCAGCGCCGAGACGTGGGTGGTCAGGCCCAGCGCGGCCATCGCCATCGCCAGCAGCACGGTGTCCAGCTGCACCAGCCCCGCCTGCAGGCTGGCCGGCAGCAGATGCAGCGAGTTGAAACCGGCCACCGCCACGAAACCGAACGCGAACCACGGCACCACGATGCGCGCCTTGCTGCCGTCGGCGCCGGCCTTGCCGCCACGCGCCAGCCACAGCGACAGCGCGACCAGGAACGGCGCCAGCAGCATCACCCGCACCATCTTGGTGATCACTGCGGTATCGGCCGCCGCTTCGTTGACCGCGCGGCCAGCCGCCACCACTTGTGCCACTTCATGCACCGTCGCACCGGTGAACAAGCCGTACTGCTGCGCGTCCATCGCCAGCCAGCCGTGCGACTGCACCAGCGCATACAGGGCGGGATACAGGAACATCGCCAGCGTGCCGAACACCACCACTGTCGACACCGCTACCGTGACCTGCGCAGCACGGCCACGCACCACCGGTTCGGCGGCCATCACCGCTGCCGCGCCGCAGATCGCGCTGCCGGCACCGATCAGCATCGCCGCCTCGCGTTCCATCTTGAACACGCGCATGCCCAGCCAGCAGGCCAGTCCGAAGGTGCTGGCCACCACCAGCACGTCCATCAGCACGCCGCTGACGCCGACATGGCCGATGTCCTGGAAGGTCAGGCGCAGGCCGTACAGCACGATGCCGGCGCGTAGCAGCCAATGCTTGGAGAAACCGACGCCGGCCGCGCTGCTTGGCGCGAGCCGCGGGTAGAGGGTGTTGCCGACCACGATGCCGGCGACGATGGCGACGGTCAGTGCACTCAGGCCATGCGCCTGCAACCAGGGAAGCTCGGCCAGGTACAGCGACGCCGCCGCGATCAGGCCCACCAGCAGAAGGCCGGGCAGACGCGGCTGCCAGCGTTGGCGCAGGGCGGGCAGGGACCAGGAGGAGAGAGCGGGGGCGTTCATGACAGGGGCAGGGCTGGGGTGACGTGGCAAGCGTGCGCCTGAGTCTCTGACCTGTAAAACGAATAATATGGGTGAAACCTACCTATCAAACGGGTAAATAGCATGCGCCTGACCTTGCGCCAGCTGCAGGTCTTCGTCGCCATCGCCGACCATGGCAGCACCACTGCTGCCGGCCAGGCCATTGCGCTTTCGCAGTCGGCCAGCAGCGCCGCCCTGCAGGAGCTGGAAGCGCACTTCGGCACGCCCCTGTTCGACCGCATCGGCCGCCGCCTGGCGCTGAATGGCCACGGCCGCGCCCTGTTGGAACCCGCGCGCACGCTGCTGGTCAACGCCGCCGACCTCGAGCGCCAGCTCGCCGCCGGCGGTGACCCGTCGCAGGGCGCGCCACTGCGGCTGGTGCTGGCCGCCAGCACCACCATCGGCAATTACCTGCTACCGCCGCGCATTGCCGAACTGCTGCGGCAGGCGCCGCAGGCGGAAGTCGACCTGCGCATCGACAACAGTGCCGGCGTGGTCGCCGCCGTGCAGCGACTGGACGTGGACGCCGGCCTGATCGAAGGCCCGTGCCACGAGCGCGGCCTGCAGGTCACGGCCTGGCAGCAGGACCCGCTGGTGATTGTGGCGGCCGCCGATGCCCCCGCGCGCTGGTCGCTGGACGAACTGCGCCGCGCACGCTGGCTGCTGCGCGAACCCGGCTCGGGTACCCGCGAAGCGGTGGAGCAGGCCTTGTTGCCGCACCTGCGCGGTTTCGCGCAGACCCTGCAGCTGGGCAATACCGAAGCGATCAAGCAGGCCGCCATCGCCGGGCTCGGTCTGGCCTGTCTCTCGCGTCATGCGCTGGAAGAGCCGCTGGCCCTCGGCCGCCTGCGCGTGCTTGAGACCCCGTTGCCCGCCCTGCAGCGCACCCTGTGGCTGGTACGGCATCCCGGCAAGCAGTGGCTGCCGGGGTTGCAGGCGTTGCTGGGGGAGGTGGGGTAATCCATCAGAACCCCAGTTGATTCCATCCATCGACACTTCTTGTAGTGCTCATCCACGCATGGCGTGGATCTACTGTGTCGACCAGGGTCGACACCCACCAGAGCAGAATGCCGTTCCGACAGATCGCGGGATCCACTCCGCCATCCCGCAGGAAACCCGCTTTTGACGTTGCCGTTGAGGTTGCCGGCCAGCGGCCGGCACTACCGCGGGTGCCGGGTGCAGCCCGGCCGACGCCCCCAACCGGTACAATGGCCGGATGCCTCTGATTACCCTACAGAACGTCGACTTCAGCGTCGGCGGCCCGTTGTTGCTGGAAAAGGCCGAACTGTCGATCGAGCCGGGCGAACGCATCGCCCTGATCGGCCGCAACGGCGCCGGCAAATCCACCCTGCTCAAGCTGCTGTCCGGCGACCACAAGCCTGATGATGGCGAAGTCCGCGTGCAGCAGGGCGTGCGCGTCACCCGCCTGGAGCAGGAAGTGCCGCATGGCGCCGCCGGCTCGGTGTTCGACGTCGTCGCCGATGGCCTCGGCGAACTGGGCCAGTGGCTGGCCGAATTCCACCACCTCAGCCATGCCGAGGTGTTCGATGGCGAAGCGCTCGGCAACGTGCAGGCCAAGATCGACGCCGCCAACGGCTGGGGCCTGGACCAGCGCGTCAGCGAAACCCTGACCAAGCTCGACCTGGATGGCGAGGCCGAGTTCGGCCGCTTGTCCGGTGGCATGAAGCGCCGCGTGCTGCTGGCCCGCGCGCTGGTGTCCAGCCCCGACGTGCTGCTGCTGGACGAACCGACCAACCACCTGGACATCGAAGCCATCGACTGGCTCGAAGCGTTCCTGAAGGGCTGGAGCGGCAGCGTGGTGTTCGTCACCCACGACCGTCGCTTCCTGCGTGCACTGGCCACCCGCATCGTCGAGATCGACCGCGGCCAGGTCACCAGCTGGCCGGGCGACTGGGCCAACTACGAGCGCCGCCGCGAGGAACGCCTCAACGCGCAGGCGCAGGAAAACGCCCGTTTCGACAAGCTGCTGGCGCAGGAAGAAGTCTGGATCCGCCAAGGCATCAAGGCCCGTCGTACCCGCGACGAAGGCCGCGTGCGCCGCCTGAAGGCGATGCGCACCGAACGCTCGCAGCGCCGCGACCTCAGTGGCAACGTCAAGATGGAAGCTGCCCAAGGCGTCAGCTCCGGCAAGAAGGTCATCGACGTCAAGGACATTTCGTTCGCCTTCGGCGAGCGCACCATGGTCCGCGATTTCACCACCACCATCCTGCGTGGCGACCGCATCGGCCTGATCGGCCCCAACGGCAGCGGCAAGACCACGCTGCTGAAGCTGCTGCTGGGCGAACTGCAGCCGGCCAAGGGCGAGGTCAACGCGGGCACCAATCTGCAGATCGCCTATTTCGACCAGTACCGCGCGGTGCTGCGCGAAGACTGGAGCGCGATCGAGAACGTGGCCGAAGGCCGCGATTTCCTCGAGTTCAACGGCAAGCGCAAGCATGTGCATGCCTACCTGCAGGACTTCATGTTCACCCCGGAACGTGCGCGTGCGCCGATCACCCGCCTGTCCGGTGGCGAGCGCAACCGCCTGCTGCTGGCCAAGCTGTTCGCGCAGCCGTCCAACCTGCTGGTAATGGACGAACCGACCAACGACCTCGACGTGGAAACCCTGGAGCTGCTGGAAGAGCTGCTGGGCGAGTACACCGGCACGCTGCTGCTGGTCAGCCATGACCGTGACTTCATTGACAACGTGGTGACCTCCACGCTGGTGATGGAAGGCGACGGCGTGATCGGTGAGTACGTGGGTGGCTACAGCGACTGGCAGCGGTACGCCAGCAGCATTGCCGCCGCGCCGGCGGTGGTGGCTGCCGCCAAGCCAGCCGCAGCTGCACCTGCTGCAGCGGCCGCTACGCCGGCCGCGCCCAAGCGCAAGCTGGCCTACAAGGAAGCACGCGAGCTGGAGCAGCTGCCGAAGACCATCGAGAAGCTGGAAGGCGACGTCGAAGGGCTGACCTCGGCGATGAACGACCCGTCGTTTTACACCCGCAGCAGCGCTGAAGTGGCGGCGCACACCCAGCAGCTGGCCAAGGTGCAGGCCGAGCTGGATGCGGCGTACGCGCGCTGGGAAGAGCTGGAAGGCTGAGCGTCTGCCACGGCCGTCTCGCCCGGCGGGCGGCTGTGGCTTTTGATCTGATTCCGCCTTGAAGCGAGCCGAGCACCGCAGGTCCGGCGAGGGCGAAGAGGCGCGGGTGTCTGAGCGTAGCGAGTTCCCGCGCCGTCCCTCGGTGGGCCGAGGAGCGCAGGGTGCCGGTGCGCAGCATCGGCTCGCGGACGGCGGAGCGTTTCTTTTGGTTACTTTTCTTTGCGCGCAAAGAAAAGTAACGCCCATGAACGCCTCAGATTGCAGCAGTCATGATCCGCGCAGCGTGGTCATTTAACCCCGTGCAGATCCCGCAGCTGGCTCGGCCGGCTGCCGAAGTACGCGGCCAGATCGGCGATGTCCTGATCACTCAGGTCCTTCGCCTGCGGCGTCATCAGCGCATGCTGGCGGTCACCGGCACGGTAGGCCTGCAGCGCATGCGCCAGGTAATCACCGTACTGCCCACCCAGCTTCGGGTAGGTCGCATCGATCGGCGCGTTGCCGTCGGCGCCGTGGCAGTCGATGCAGCTCTGGTTGGTGGCCTTGCTCTTCACCTTGGCGCGGGCTTCACCGGCGGCCTCGCGGCCTGGTGGCAGGCCGGCAGAGGATGAAGAACCGTGTTCGCCGCTGGCATGGCCCGGGTCGGCGGCGGATTTCTCGCTGTTTTCCACCTGCGACTGTGAACAGGCGGCCAGCAGCAGGGCAACGGACAGGGCGATGGCGTGACGCATCGGATGCGCGGCTTTCGACATGGGCGGGCCTTACTTGACGGTGGACAGGTAAACAGAGAGATCGGCGATCTCCTGTTCGCTGAAACTCATCGACTGCGCCTGCATCGTCGGATGCCTGCGCTTGCCCTGGCGGTACTCGGTCAGGGCCTGGGCCAGGTACTGCTGGGTCTGGCCGCCGATCTTCGGCACCCGGTAACTGGGGTAGGCGTTCTTGTAGCCGGTGATGCCATGGCACCCCTGGCAGGTGTAGGCCAGGACACGGCCATTGTCGAAGTTGCCGGTGGGAGCGGTGGCCTGCGGCGCGGCGGCGGGCGCCGGAGCCGGGGCGGGTGTGGCAGGAGCAGGAGCGGGCTGTGCGGCGGCCCCAAGGGGCAGGAGGACGGCCAGAGCGAGACAAGCGGCGAGCGGCTGCGGGCGCATGGTGTCGTTTCCGGGGATTCGGGTCTGGTCGTTCCGGCGTGGGGTACGGAACGACCCGAGTATAGCCCCAGGTTTCATCTAGCTGAAATGGGGGGCGGGCCGACCAGCGGCACGAAGACACCATGACCTTTGGGATATGGTGTTGCCGTGAAGTGGTGCATTACTTTGCTACCACACCTGTCCACGCATCCTCCAGGGATCTGACGATGTCGCACCCAACCTTCCTGTCCGGCCGTCGCAGCGGAATCTGCGCTGCCGCACTGCTGATCTCCACCTCCCTGCTGCTGGGCGGTTGCGCCGCAGGGCCCAATTCCGAAGCCAAGGCCGCCGAGACCAAGGAGGAGAAGAAGGTCGATGCGGTCCCGGTCGAAGTGGCCGTGGCCAGCCACCGTGCTGTCGCGGCCAGCTACACCGGTACCGCTGCGCTGGAACCACGCGCCGAGTCGCAGGTGGTGGCCAAGACTTCCGGCGTGGCGCTGGCGGTGCTGGTCGAAGAAGGCCAGCGGGTCACCGCCGGCCAGCCGCTGGTGCGGCTGGACCCGGACCGCGCTCGGCTGGCTGTGGCGCAGAGCGAAGCGCAGATGCGCAAGCTGGAAAACAACTACCAGCGCGCGCAGAAACTGGTGGGCCAGCAGATGGTCAGCGCCGCCGACGTCGACCAGCTGCGTTACGACCTGGAAAACGTACGCGCGCAGTACCGCCTGGCCACGCTGGAACTGTCCTACACCACGGTGGTGGCGCCGATCTCCGGCGTGATCGCGTCGCGCTCGATCAAGACCGGCAACTTCGTGCAGATCAACACGCCGATCTTCCGCATCGTCGACAACTCGCGGCTGGAAGCCACCCTCAACGTGCCCGAGCGCGAGCTGGCCACCCTGCGCGCCGGCCAGCCGGTGACGCTGGCTGCCGATGCGCTGCCGGGCCAGAGCTTCACCGGCACCGTCGATCGCATCGCGCCGGTGGTGGATTCGGGCAGCGGTACGTTTCGCGTGGTCAGCGCCTTCGATGGCGCCGCACATGCGCTGCAGCCCGGCATGTTCGGGCGCATCCGCATCGATTACGACCAGCGTGCCGATGCGCTGGTGGTGCCGCGCCTGGCGCTGCTCGACGATGGTGAGCCGGCGGTGTTCCGGGTGCGCGAAGGCAAGGTCGCACGCGTTCCGGTCAAGCTGGGTTACGCCGAGGGCCCGTGGGTGGAGATCCGTGATGGCCTGGCGGCCGGTGATCAGGTGGTCACCGCCGGCAAGGTCGCCCTGCGCGACGGCACCGCAGTGCAGGTGATCGCCGATCCGAAGGCAAAGCCGAAGACGGTCGCAGCGGCCGCCAAGCCGGCAGACAAGGCCGGGAGCACGCAATGACCGCCCCGGGCCACGACCACGGTGCCTCGCCGGCGAGCGACGGCGCCGCCGCCGGCATGCGCGGCGGCCTGGTGGAATTCGCCACCCGCCGTCGCGTGACTATCGCCATGTGCACGGTCACGCTGCTGCTGTTCGGCCTGATCGCGCTGGGCAACCTCAAGGTCAACCTGCTGCCCGACCTGAGCTACCCGACGCTGACCGTGCGCACCGAGTACACCGGTTCGGCGCCGACCGAAATCGAAACCCTGATCACCCAGCCGGTTGAAGAAGCGGTCGGCGTGGTCAAGAACCTGCGCAAGCTGAAGTCGGTCTCGCGCACCGGCCAGAGTGATGTAGTGCTGGAGTTCGCCTGGGGCACCAACATGGACCAGGCCAGCCTGGAGGTGCGCGACAAGATGGAAGCGCTGAACCTGCCACTGGAGGCCAAGGCCCCGGTGCTGCTGCGCTTCAATCCGTCCACCGAGCCGATCATGCGCCTGGTGCTGTCGAACAAGGTGGCGCCGACCAGCGATGCCGATGCGGTCCGCGAGCTGACCGGCCTGCGCCGCTATGCCGATGAAGACCTGAAGAAGAAGCTGGAGCCGGTCAGCGGCGTGGCGGCGGTCAAGGTCGGCGGTGGCCTGGAAGACGAGATCCAGGTCGACATCGACCAGCAGAAGCTGGCCCAGCTGAACCTGCCGATCGACACCGTCATCAAGCGCCTGAAGGACGAGAACATCAACATCTCTGGCGGCCGCCTGGAGGAGGGCTCGCAGCGCTTCCTGGTGCGCACCGTCAACCAGTTCGCCGATCTGGAGGAGATCCGCAACCTGCTGGTCACCACCCAGGCGTCGAACGGCAGCGCGGCCGACTCGGCGTTGCAGCAGATGTTCAACATCGCCGCGTCGACCGGTTCGGCGGCAGCCATCGCGGCGGCATCGGCGGCGCAGAGCGCATCGTCCGGCGGTGGTTCCAGCGTGGTCGCCAACGGTGTGCCGGTGCGCCTGAAGGACGTGGCCACCGTGCGCCAGGGCTACAAGGAGCGCGAAGCGGTGATCCGCCTGGGCGGCAAGGAATCGGTCGAACTGGCGATCTACAAAGAAGGCGACGCCAATACCGTGTCCACCGCCGAAGCGCTGCGCAAGCGCCTGGAGCAGATCAAGGGCACGTTCCCGTCCGATGTCGAGATGACCACCATCGAGGACCAGTCGCGCTTCATCGAGCACGCCATCGCCGACGTCAAGAAGGATGCAGTGATCGGCGGCCTGCTGGCGATCCTGATCATCTTCCTGTTCCTGCGTGATGGCTGGAGCACGTTCGTGATCAGCCTGTCGCTGCCGGTCTCGATCATCGCCACGTTCTTCTTCATGGGCCAGCTCGGCCTGAGCTTGAACGTGATGTCGCTGGGCGGTCTGGCACTGGCCACCGGCCTGGTGGTGGATGACTCGATCGTGGTGCTGGAGAGCATCGCTAAGGCCCGCGAGCGTGGCCTGGGCATCCTGCAGGCGGCCATCGCCGGTACCCGCGAAGTGAGCATGGCGGTGGTCGCCTCCACCCTGACCACCATCGCGGTGTTCTTGCCGCTGGTGTTCGTCGATGGCATCGCTGGCCAGCTGTTCCGCGACCAGGCGTTGACCGTGGCGATCGCCATCGCGATCTCGCTGCTGGTGTCGATGACCCTGATCCCGATGCTGAGCTCGCTGAAGGGACGGCCGCCGCTGGCGTTCCCGGAAGAAGCGCCGAACGAACCGTGGCAACCGCAGAACCGCTGGCAGAAGCCGGTGGCACTGGGCCGTCGTGGTGCCGTGGCGACTGCGCGCTGGAGCTTCTACGCGCTGGCCTGGCTGGTGGTGCGGGCGTGGCGTGGCGTGGTGGCGGTGGTGGGCCCGGTGATGCGCAAGGCCAGCGATCTGGCGATGAAGCCCTATGCCGGTGCCGAGCGCGGTTACCTGCGCCTGCTGCCGAGCGCACTGGCGCATCCGGGCAAGGTGCTGGGTGTCGCCTCGATCATCTTCGTGGCGACCATGGCGCTGGTGCCGATGCTCGGTGCCGACCTGATCCCGCAGCTGGCGCAGGACCGTTTCGAGATGACGGTGAAGCTGCCGGCCGGCACGCCGCTGAAGCAGACTGATGCACTGGTACGCGAGCTGCAGCTGGCGCACGGCAAGGGCGAGGGCGTGGCGTCGCTGTACGGTGTCAGCGGCAGCGGCACCCGCCTGGATGCCAGCCCCACCGAGAGCGGCGAGAACATCGGCAAACTGACCGTGGTGATGGAAGGCGGTGGCAATGCACGCACCGAGGCCGAGATCACCGAGCGCCTGCGTGACACCATGGGCCAGCATCCGGGGGCACAGGTCGACTTCGCGCGGCCGGCGTTGTTCAGCTTCTCCACGCCGCTGGAAATCGAGTTGCGCGGGCAGGACATGGCCACGCTGGAAGTGGCCGGCCAGCGCCTGGCGGCGATGCTGCGCGGCAACGCGCACTACGCCGATGTGAAGTCGACGGTGGAAGAGGGCTTCCCGGAGATCCAGATCCGCTTCGACCAGGAGCGTGCCGGTGCGCTGGGCCTGACCACCCGCCAGATCGCCGACGTGGTGGTGAAGAAGGTGCGCGGCGATGTCGCAACCCGCTACAGCTTCCGTGACCGCAAGATCGACGTGCTGGTGCGTGCGCAGGAGGGCGACCGCGCCAGCGTGGAGAGCATCCGCCGGCTGATCGTCAACCCGGGCAGCACCCGTCCGGTCACGCTGGACGCGGTGGCCGAAGTGGTCGCCACCACTGGCCCCAGCGAAATCCACCGCGCCGACCAGACCCGGGTTGCGGTGGTGTCGGCCAACCTGCGCGACATCGACCTCGGCGCGGCCATGCGCGAGGTGCAGCAGATGGTCGCCGAGCAGCCGCTGGGTGCGGGCGTCGGCCTGCACATCGGTGGCCAGGGTGAGGAGCTGGCGCAGGCGGCGAAGTCGTTGATCTTCGCCTTCGGCTTGGCGATCTTCCTGGTCTACCTGGTGATGGCTTCGCAGTTCGAATCGCTGCTGCATCCGTTCGTCATCCTGTTCACCATTCCGCTGGCGCTGGTCGGCGCGATCCTGGCGCTGATGCTGACCGGCAAGCCCATCTCGGTGGTGGTGTTCATCGGCCTGATCCTTCTGGTCGGTCTGGTCACCAAGAACGCGATCATCCTGATCGACAAGGTCAACCAGCTGCGCGAGGCCGGCGTAGCAAAGCACGAGGCGCTGGTGGAAGGCGCGCGCTCGCGCCTGCGGCCGATCATCATGACCACGCTGTGCACGCTGTTCGGCTTCCTGCCGTTGGCGGTGGCGATGGGTGAGGGCGCTGAAGTGCGCGCGCCGATGGCGATCACCGTGATCGGCGGCCTGCTGGTGTCGACCCTGCTGACCCTGCTGGTGATCCCGGTGGTGTACGACCTGATGGACCGTCGTGGCGATGCGTATTACCGCGAACGTGGCCGCAAGCATGCCGGTGAGATCGAGCCGGGTGCAGCGGGCAGTGCGGCGGGTGCGGAGGAACCGGCATGAGTGTGGCCGAGTTCTCCATCCGCCGTCCGGTCACCACCATCATGTGTTTCGTTTCGCTGGTGGTGATCGGCCTGATCGCTTCGTTCCGGTTGCCGTTGGAAGCGCTGCCGGACATCTCCGCGCCGTTCCTGTTCGTGCAGATTCCGTACACCGGCTCCACCCCGGAGGAAGTGGAACGGACCATCATCCGCCCAGTCGAGGAATCGCTGGCGACGATGACCGGCATCAAGCGCATGCGCTCGTCGGCCACCTCCGAGGCGGCGCTGGTCTACATCGAGTTCAGTGACTGGGACCGCGACATCGCCATCGCCGCCTCCGATGCACGCGAGCGCATCGATGCGATCCGCAGCGACCTGCCCGATGACCTGCAGCGCTACAACGTGTTCAAGTGGTCCAGCAGCGACCAGCCGGTGCTGAAGGTGCGCCTGGCCAGCACCACCGACCTGACCACCGCCTATGACATGCTCGACCGCGAGTTCAAGCGGCGCATCGAGCGCATTCCCGGCGTGGCCCGTGTCGACATCACCGGTGCGCCGCCGAACGAGGTGGAGATCGCCATCGATCCGAACCGCCTCAACGCGCACGGCCTGAGCATCAATGAACTGAGCGAGCGCCTGCGTACGCTGAATTTCTCGATCTCGGCCGGGCAGATCGACGACAACGGCCAGCGCGTGCGCGTGCAGCCGGTGGGCGAGATCACCGACCTGCAGGAAATGCGCGATCTGGTGATCAACGCCAAGGGCCTGCGCCTGGGCGATATCGCCGATGTGCGCCTGAAGCCGGCGCGGATGAACTACGGGCGCCGCCTGGACGGCAACCCGGCGGTTGGCCTGGATATCTTCAAGGAGCGCAGTGCCAATCTGGTGGAGGTGTCGCGCGCGGCACTGGCCGAGGTTGAATCGATCCGTGCCGAAGCGTCGATGCGCGACGTGCAGATCAAGGTGATCGACAATCAGGGCAAGGCGGTGACCTCCTCGCTGCTGGAACTGGCCGAGGCCGGTGCGGTCGGCCTGATCCTGTCGATCACGGTGCTGTTCTTCTTCCTGCGCCATTGGCCGTCCACGCTGATGGTGACCCTGGCCATTCCGATCTGCTTCACCATCACCCTGGGCTTCATGTACTTCGTCGGGGTGACGCTGAACATCCTGACCATGATGGGCCTGCTGCTGGCGGTGGGCATGCTGGTCGACAACGCCGTGGTGGTGGTGGAGAGCATCTACCAGGAACGCGAGCGCATGCCGGGGCAGCCGCGGCTGGCCTCGATCATCGGCACCCGCAACGTGGCCATCGCGCTCAGTGCCGGTACGCTGTGCCACTGCATCGTGTTCGTGCCGAACCTGTTCGGCGAGACCAACAACATCAGCATCTTCATGGCGCAGATCGCGATCACCATCTCGGTCTCGCTGCTGGCCTCGTGGCTGGTCGCGGTCAGCCTGATCCCGATGCTGTCCGCGCGCATGGCCACGCCCAAGCTGGTGCACTCGCAGACCGGCCTGATCGCGCGGCTGCAGCGCCGCTACGCCAGGCTGCTGGACTGGTCGCTGCACCATCGCGGCTGGAGCCTGCTCGGCATCGTGCTGGTGGTGCTGGTCAGCCTGGTGCCGATGAAGCTGACCAAGGTCGACATGTTCGGAGGGGATGGCGGCAAGGACATCTTCATCGGCTACATGTGGAAGGGCGCCTACACCTATCGGCAGATGTCCGAGGAAGTGGCGCGCGTGGAGAACTGGATCGACGCCAACCGCGAGCGCCTGCACGTCAAGCAGGTGTACTCCTGGTACAGCGAGCAGGAAGGGAGCTCCACCGTGGTCACCCTGGACGAGAAGTACGCCAAGGACATCAAGGCGCTGCAGGAAGAACTGCGCAAGGGCCTGCCGAAGTCGGCCCGCACCGACTACTTCGTCGGCAACCAGGGCGGTGATGGCGGCGGTGGCGGCAACCAGGGCGTGCAGGTGCAGCTGGTCGGCGACTCCAGTTCGATGCTGCAGGAGATCGGCCAGGAAGTGGTGCCGCTGCTGGCCCAGCGCACCGAGCTGCGCGATGTGCGCATCGACAATGGTGAGAAGGGCGGCGAACTGAAGGTGCGCGTCGACCGCGAGCGTGCGGCGGCGTTCGGCTTCAATGCCGAACAGGTAGCCAGCTTCGTCGGCCTGGCGCTGCGCGGTGCACCGATGCGCGAGTTCCGCCGTGGCGACAACGAGGTGCCGGTATGGGTGCGCTTCGCCGGCGCCGAGCAGAGCAGCCCGGAAGACCTGGCCGGCTTCAGCGTGCGTACCGGCGATGGCCGCAGCGTGCCGCTGTTGAGCCTGGTCACCGTCGATGTCGGTTCGTCAGCCACCCAGATCGGACGCACCAACCGCCAGACCACGCTGACCATCAAGGCCAACCTGGCCGAGAAGGTCACCGCGCCCGATGGCCGCAAGGCGATGGAATCGGTGCTCAAGCCGATGAACTTCCCGGCCGGCTATGGCTTCACCTTCGATGGCGGCGACTACGGCAACGACGACGAAGCGATGCAGCAGATGGTGTTCAACCTGCTGATCGCGCTGGTGATGATCTACGTGGTGATGGCGGCGGTGTTCGAGTCGCTGCTGTTCCCGGCGGCGATCATGAGCGGCGTGCTGTTCTCGATCTTCGGTGTGTTCTGGCTGTTCTGGATCACCGGCACCTCGTTCGGAATCATGTCCTTCATCGGCATCCTGGTGCTGATGGGCGTGGTGGTGAACAACGGCATCGTGATGATTGAGCACATCAACAACCTGCGGCGCGGCGGCATGGGACGCACGCAGGCGCTGGTGGAGGGCTCACGCGAGCGATTGCGGCCAATCATGATGACCATGGGCACGGCGATCCTGGCGATGGTGCCGATCTCGCTGACCAATACGCAGATGTTCGGCAATGGCCCGGAGTACGCGCCGATGGCGCGCGCGATTGCCGGCGGCCTGGCGTTCTCCACGGTGGTCAGCCTGCTGTTCCTGCCGACCATCTATGCGGTGCTGGATGACCTGCGCAATGCCGTGACGCGGTTGATCCGCCGCGCGCGTGGAGTGGAAATGGTAGAGCCGGGCGCTGCCCGGCTGTAATGCACATCAACGTGTTGTGGTGTGGGGGAGGCCGGTCGTAGTGGGGCGGCCTCCCCTTTTTTTTGCCGGGCAGGGCGTGCCAACCAAGGTTGGCACCTACCAGAGCGCAGTCGAGCTTGGCTCGACGCTACACGGAACAATCAACCCGCCACCTTGCCCCACACCTTGAACGTGGTCAGCCACAGGCCCAGCATGCTGCCGATGTTGGTCAGCATGAACGTCAGCACCACGCGCGTGACCCGATTGCGGTACCAGCCCTTCAGGCTTTGCGCATCGTCGCGCAGCTTCAGGAAGTCCTCATACGCCGGCTTGCGCAGGCGCGCTTCCACCAGCGCCGAGAATGCGCCGGTCGGGATGCTCAGGCGGAACGGCTTGAACGGCGCCACCGCGATCGCGGTGAGGATGCTCAGCGGGTGACCGCCTGCCAGCAGGCAGCCCAGGCCGGCGAGGCCGCCGGTATACATCGCCCAGGTCGCCAGCAGTTCGGTGCCCACGCCCAGACCACCGCGGTAGAAGCCCACGCCGATGCCGGTCGCCACGATGGCCAGGATGCCCAGCGTGAACCACGGAATGTTGCGCTTCTTCGGCACCGCTTCCAGCTCGGCGCGCAGCGGTGCCGGTGCTTCGGTGTCGGTTTCCAGGTAGCGGGCCAGCCCGGCAAGGTGACCGGCACCCACCACCGCCAGCACTTCACGCTGCTGCGGGTCGTGTTCCTCGCGCAGGCGCGTGGCCATGTAGCGGTCACGCTCGCCGATGATGGTCTCGTACAGCGCCGGGCTCTCGCTGGCGAACTCGCCGAAGCTCGACTCCAGCATGTCGCCCTGCTTGAGCTTCTCGATCTCGTTTTCGCCCACTTCCTCGGATGAGAACAGACCTGCGCCAAGCCCGGCGACCAGCTTCAGCTTGCCGAAGAAGCCCAGCCGTTGCGAGGCACGGCGGAAGGTCAGGCCGACTTCACGGTCGATCAGGTGTACCGGCAGGTTGCGCTCGCGCGCCAGTTCCACCGCGCGCTTCAGTTCGGCGCCCGGCTCGATGTCGAGCTGTTCGGCCAGGCGGCGCTGGTACGCGGACAGGGCCAGGTTGGCGGCGAACAGGGCCACGCGGCCCTTGCGGATCACTTCGACCAGATCGAGCTTGGCCAGTGTGTCCGGATCGCTCAGCGCCTGCAGGCGCTGTGGGTCCAGTTCAACGGCAACGGCATCGAAGCGGCCGCTGTCGATGGCTTTTTCCACCGCCTCGACGCTGGCGCGGGAGACGTGGGCAGTGCCCAGCAGGGTATAACGCACGCCGTCGCGTTCAACGACGCGCACCGGCTGGCCGGCGAACAGGTCGTCGCCGGTGTCGGGAAGGGTTTCGGTCATGGGTTCATTCATTGGAAGGTGCGGTGTCGGCGCCATCGCCGAGCGCGCGCTGCATCTGCACGGTATCCAGCCAGCGGCCGTGCTTGCGGCCAAGGCCACGGAACACGCCGACCAGCTCGAAGCCGAAGCGTTCGTGCAGCTTGATCGACGCGGCGTTGGTCGGTTCGCCGATCACGGCCACCATCTGCCGGTAACCACGCGCCACGCAGGCATCGATCAAGGCCTGCAGCAGGCCGGTGCCCACGCCCTGGCCCTGGAACGCGGCATCGACGTAGACCGAGTTCTCCACGGTCCACTGGTAGGCAACGCGGGTGCGGTAGGTGTTGGCGTAGGCATAGCCGGCCACCTGGCCGTCGATCTCGGCGACCAGGTAGGGGAAGCCGCGATCGATGATGTCGCGCATACGGCGCAGCATCTCGGTCGCGTCGGGGATGTCGTACTCGTAGGTGTTGACGAAGTCGGTCACTTCCACCGCGTAGATCGCGGTGATCGCGGCGATGTCGGCCGGGCCGGCATCACGGATGAGGACGGCCATGCGCGGGCTCCGGCTCAGTCGATGTAGCGCTTGAGCAGGTCACCGTACGCGTCGATGCGGCGATCGCGCAGGAACGGCCAGATGCGGCGCACGTGCTCGCTGCGCTGCAGGTCGACATCGCACAGCAGCACGGTGGCGTCAGTGCCGGCTTCGGCCAGGAATTCGCCCTGCGGGCCGAGCACGTGGCTGTTGCCCCAGAACTGGATGCCCGACGCGCCCAGTGGCGATGCCTCGTGGCCGACGCGGTTGCAGCTCAGCACCGGCAGGCCGTTGGCCACGGCGTGGCCGCGGTGACTCAGCACCCAGGCGTCGCGCTGGCGGGTCTTCTCGTCCTGCACGTCGTCCGGGTCCCAGCCGATCGCGGTCGGGTACAGCAGCAGCTCGGCGCCGGCCAGCGCCATCAGGCGTGCCGCTTCCGGGTACCACTGGTCCCAGCACACCAGCACGCCGAGGCGACCCACCGAGGTATCGATCGGCTTGAAACCGATGTCGCCCGGGGTGAAGTAGAACTTCTCGTAGAAGCCCGGATCGTCCGGGATATGCATCTTGCGGTACTTGCCGAGCAGCGTACCGTCCTTCTCGAACACCACGGCGGTGTTGTGGTACAGGCCGGCAGCACGGCGCTCGAACAGCGAGCCGACCAGCACCACGCCATGCTTCTTCGCCAGCGCGCCTAGGCGCTCGGTGCTCGGGCCCGGAATCGGCTCGGCCAGGTCGAACTCGTCCACCGATTCGTGCTGGCAGAAGTACGGGCCGTTGTGCAGTTCCTGCAGCAGCACCAGCTTGGCACCCTGCGCAGCCGCCTCGGCCACGCGTGCTTCGATCACCGCCAGGTTGGCGGCGGCATCACCGTGGTTGCGCTCCTGGATCAGGGCGACGGTAAGGGGGCTGCGCGAGTTCATGCGGGGCGTTCCTGCGGGGGAAAACCTGCATGTTAGCGCGGATGGGCGGCGACGGCGTGTCGCGCGCTGAATGGGTGTTGGTAGTGCCGGCCGCTGGCCGGCAACCCCGTCAATCCATCAGGCATTGCATGGTTGCCGGCCAGCGGCCGGCACTACCCATCCTCAGGCCTTCAACAACCCGGCCGGCAGCTGCATGGTGATGCAGTGCAGGCTGCCGTTCTGCCAGATCAGCGAGCGGCAGGGCACCTGCACGATCTCGCGGCCCGGGTGCGCCTGCGCCAGTACATCGCGGGCCAGGTCATCGGCCGGATCGCCATAGGCCGGCATCAGCACCGCGCCGTTGACGATCAGGTAGTTGGCGTACGAGGCAGCCAGGCGACGGCCTTCGTCGATCACCGGCTGTGCCCACGGCAGCGGGAACAGGCGGTACGGCTGGCCATCCTTGGTACGCAGCGCGGCCAGCTCATTGCCCATCGCCTGCAGTTCGGCGTAGTGCGAGTCGCTCTCGTCGTCGCAGGCCTGGTAGACGATGCTGTCAGCCGAGGCGAAGCGGGCGAGGGTATCGATGTGCGCGTCGGTGTCGTCGCCTTCCAGGTAGCCGTGGTCCAGCCACAGCACGCGGTCCTGCTGCAGCCAGTCGGCCAGGTCGGCGCTCAGGCTGGCGCGGTCGCGGTCCGGGTGGCGCTCGTGCAGGCACTTCCAGGTGGTCAGCAGGGTGCCTTCGCCATCGGTTTCGATGCCGCCGCCTTCCAGCGCGAACGGAATGCTGCGCACCGGTGCGTCGTTGAACACGCCGGCCTGGTCGAGCACGCCCACCAGCTGGTCATCCAGGGTGGCGTCGAACTTGCCGCCCCAGCCGGTGAAGCGGAAATCCAGCAGCTGGAAGCCGCCGTCGGCACGGCGCAGGGTGATCGGGCCGGAGTCGCGCAACCAGGTATCGTCGTAGGCCGCCGTGGTGAAGTGGACCTTGTCCATGTCGATGCGGTTGGAGCGCAGCCGCATCTCGGCATAGGTCTCCACATCGTCGTCGGCCACGCAGATCAGCACCGGCTGGAAGCGGGTGATGGCCGCGACCAGCGCGATGTAGGTCTCTTCCACCTGGCCCAGGCGGTCGGCCCAGTCGGTGTCGGCGGTGGGCCAGGCAATCAGGACGCCGCTCTGGGCTTCCCACTCGGCAGGAAAACGAAGGGTCTGGTTCATGGTCTCGCTACACAGGCCCGCCCAGGGCGGGTAAAGGGATCAACGGATCGGCGGTTTCGGGCCGATTTCGTTCGGGTCCGCCTGGTTGGCCACCACGTCGATCACCTTCTGCTTCTCGAAGTAGACGGTGAACTGCGGGTACACCCAGCGGTTGATGGTCGGCCATTGCCGCTTCTGCCCGCCACGCGGCTGCAGCTGCTCGCTCGGCGCGCCGAACTGCGCCTGTACCTGCTGCATGCTCTGGCCGCGCACGGGCAGGGCACCGGCCGGCTTCTCGCGGGCACGGTCGACAAGCAGGGTATCGGCCAGCGCCGGCGTGGCGGTGGCCAGGGTGGCCATCACGGCCAGGGCGGACAGGTAACGCTTCATCTCGATCTACTCCCCAGTGGTCAAGAAAGGCGATTACAGCAAAAACGGCAGGAAAAAGCCGCATAAACAAAAAACCGCCCGAAGGCGGCTTTTTGCATCGGGTCGGCCCCGCGTAGGGCCAGCCGCAGCCGCGAAGGCTGTTGGGCTTAGCGCTGACGCGCCTTGAAACGCGGGTTCGACTTGCAGATGACGAAGATCTTGCCACGACGACGCACGACCTTGCAGTCACGGTGACGGGCCTTCGCCGACTTCAGGGAGGACAGGACTTTCATGGCATACCTCGGCGTAAACAGTAGTTGTTCGGGTGGAGCGTGGCCGCGATATGCGAAAGACAATCGGCAGTTGACGCTCGTTCAAGCCCGCCATTCTACCGGGCTTTTCCTCGTGGTTTCAAGTGGTTGCACAAAAGATCCCGTTGGGGGCGTCTGACAGGGGCTAGAATGACCCCTTCACACGCTCTGGGAACCCCATGAATCCACTCGCTCCCGTCCTGACCATCGACGGCCCTTCAGGGGCTGGCAAGGGTACCATCAGCCGCATCATCGCGCGCCGGATGGGCTGGCATTACCTGGATTCGGGCGCGCTGTACCGGGCAGTGGGCGTGGCCGCGAGCTGGGCCGACATCGATACCTCCGATGCCTCGGCGCTGGTCCGCTGCACCTTTGATACCCACGTTCAGTTTGTCGAGCAGGGTGAAGCCATGCGGGTCATGGTGAACGGGACCGATGCCACCGACGAGCTGCGCCTGGAGACCACCGGCGCGCTGGCCTCGGCCATCGCCGCCATTCCCGAGGTCCGGGCTGCCCTGAAGGAGCGCCAGCGCGCATTCAGGGAGCTGCCCGGCCTGGTCGCCGATGGCCGCGACATGGGCACGGTGATCTTCCCGGACGCCTCCTTCAAGGTCTTCCTGACCGCCAGTGCCGAGGAGCGCGCCGAGCGCCGGCATAAGCAGTTGAAAGACAAGGGGGTTTCTGTTAACTTTGATGACCTCCTGCGCGAGATCATGGCCCGCGACGCCCGTGATGCTCAGCGTACCGTGGCGCCCCTGAAGCCGGCAGACGATGCTGTCCTCATCGACACCACAGGCATCGGCATCGCAGATGTCGTTGCCAGAGTGATGGATCTGCTTCCGGTTCCGGCTGCCTGATCCGTTCGCGCGGGAGCACTGCCAGCAGCATCGGTGGTGGTCGCGCATAGCAGTGCTGTACCAGCTCCGTCGCGCAATGATGCGTGGCGGTTTTCCTACTACACACGACCTGCGTTTCCGGGGTCGACCAACAGGCGGGCGGTCGCCATTCCCCTGAAGGGGACGCCACCGACCCATGTGTCCAACAGAGTAAATCTAATGACCGAATCATTTGCCGAACTGTTTGAAGCCAGCCAGGCCAATCTGGCCAAGCTGAAGCCGGGCGCCATCGTCAGCGGTACCGTTGTTGAAGTCCGCGGCGACGTCGTGGTGATCAACGCTGGCCTGAAGTCCGAAGGCATCGTGCCGATCGAACAGTTCCGTAACGACGCTGGCGAAATCGACGTCGCCGAAGGCGACATCGTCAAGGTCGCCCTCGACTCGATCGAGAACGGCTTCGGCGAAACCGTCCTGTCGCGCGAGAAGGCCAAGCGCGCGATGGTGTGGGACGAGCTGGAAGAAGCGTTGGAAAAGAACGAAACCATCACCGGCCGCATCAGCGGCAAGGTCAAGGGTGGTTTCACCGTGGACATCAAGGATGTCCGCGCCTTCCTGCCGGGTTCCCTGGTCGATGTGCGCCCGGTGCGCGATCCGGCCTACCTGGAAGGCAAGGAACTCGAGTTCAAGCTCATCAAGCTGGACCGCAAGCGTAACAACGTCGTGGTCTCGCGCCGCGCTGTCGTCGAAAGCGAGCACTC
The DNA here is from genome assembly GCF_056480905.1 of Stenotrophomonas sp. 96582_Sma. NCBI lineage: Bacteria > Pseudomonadati > Pseudomonadota > Gammaproteobacteria > Lysobacterales > Lysobacteraceae > Stenotrophomonas > Stenotrophomonas sp. 96582_Sma. Next base: position 1,877,127 of record NZ_CM151122.1, read on the forward strand.
GGAAGAGCGCGAGCAGCTGATGGACAAGCTGCAGGAAGGCGCGATCCTGAAGGGTGTCGTCAAGAACCTGACCGATTACGGCGCGTTCGTGGACCTGGGCGGTATCGACGGCCTGCTGCACATCACCGACATGGCGTGGAAGCGCGTGCGTCACCCGTCGGAAGTTGTGAACGTCGGCGACGAGCTGGACGTCCGCGTGCTGAAGTTCGACCGCGAGCGCAACCGCGTTTCGCTGGGCCTGAAGCAGCTGGGCGAGGATCCGTGGGACAACATCGGCCGTCGTTACCCGGCCAACAGCCGCGTCTTCGGCAAGGTCTCCAACGTCACCGATTACGGTGCGTTCGTTGAGATCGAGCCGGGCGTCGAAGGCCTGGTGCACGTCTCCGAGATGGATTGGACCAACAAGAACGTCAACCCGTCCAAGGTTGTCCAGGTTGGTGATGAAGTCGAAGTGATGGTGCTGGACGTCGATGAAGAGCGTCGCCGTATCTCGCTGGGCATGAAGCAGGTTGCCGCCAATCCGTGGGAGACCTTCGCTGCCACCCACAAGAAGGGTGACAAGGTGTCGGGCCAGATCAAGTCGATCACCGACTTCGGCATCTTCATCGGCCTGGACGGCGGCATCGACGGCCTGGTTCACCTGTCCGACATCAGCTGGAACACCACCGGCGAAGACGTCGTTCGCAACTTCAAGAAGGGCGATACCCTGGACGCCGTCGTCCTGGCTGTCGATCCGGAGCGCGAGCGCATCTCCCTGGGCGTGAAGCAGCTGGAGCAGGATCCGTTCGGCCAGTACATGGCTGCCAATCCGAAGGGCTCCAAGGTCGAAGGCGTGGTGAAGGAAGTCGACGCCAAGGGCGCGATCATCGAGCTGGCTGACGGCATCGAAGGTTACGTCTCGGCACGCGACATCGCCAACGAGCGCGTTGACGACGCCACCCAGCACCTGAAGGTCGGCGACAAGGTCGAAGCCAAGTTCGTGGGCATGGACCGCAAGGGCCGTACCCTGCAGCTGTCGATCAAGGCCAAGGACGACGCTGAAATGCGCGAAGTGCTGGAGGAATACCAGTCCTCTTCGGCTTCCAGCGGCACCACCCAGCTGGGCGCGCTGCTGCGTGCACAGCTGAACGGCAACAAGTCCGAGTAATCGGCCTTACGCTGTTCGTTGTTTCCTGGACGGCCCGGGCATTGCCCGGGCCGTTTCAGGCTGAGATACCCCTGATGTGAGCCGGTAATGACCAAATCCGAACTGATCGAAATCCTTGCGCGCCGCCAGGCGCACCTGAAGGCCGATGATGTCGATCTGGCGGTGAAGTCGTTGCTGGAAATGATGGGCGGATCGCTGTCCGCCGGGGATCGCATCGAAATCCGTGGTTTTGGCAGCTTCTCGCTGCACTATCGTCCGCCGCGCCTGGGTCGCAACCCGAAAACCGGCGAATCGGTTGCCCTGCCGGGCAAGCACGTCCCTCATTTCAAGCCGGGCAAGGAACTGCGTGAGCGGGTCAGCAGTGTGCTGCCGCTGGACGCCGATCCGGCCTGAGCCTTCCGTCGCGCCACCGCGTGCGAATCCAGCCGCGAGTCGGATAAGCTACGGACTCCTGCCACTGGAGCTGTCGCATGAAGGTTTTTCGTCTGCTGGTCCTGCTGGCGGTTCTGATCCTTGGGTTGATCATCGGTGCGGTCAACATGACCGCGATGTCGATCAACCTGCTGTTTACCCAACTGCATACCTCGGTAGGCGTGGCCCTGATCGCCGCGCTGCTGGTGGGTGTCATCGTCGGTGCCGGCCTGGTGCTGGTGAGCGTGGTCATTCCGCTCTACAGCCAGTTGCGCCGCGCCAACAAGTCCGCTGTCGCCACGCCGGCACCGGTTGCTTCCCCCCAATCTTTTGATGGACGCTGATCGAAGATGGATTTCGTCACCGAGTGGTTCTGGTTCTTCCTGTTCGTTCCGCTGGCCGCACTGGCCGGGTGGGTGATCGGACGGCGTGGTGGTCAACGCCACGGTGACAGCCAGGTCAGCCGCCTGTCCAGCACCTACTTCCGCGGCCTGAACTACCTGCTCAACGAGCAGCCGGACAAGGCCATCGAGCTGTTCCTGCACATCGCCGAGCTGGACAAGGAAACCTTCGAGACCCAGGTAGCGCTGGGCCACCTGTTCCGCCGCCGCGGCGAAGTCGACCGCGCCATCCGCCTGCACCAGGGCCTGGTCAACCGCCACGACCTCAGCGATGCGCAACGCGTGCAGGCGCTGCTGGCACTGGGCGAGGACTACATGAAGTCCGGCCTGCTGGACCGCGCCGAGACCGTGTTCACCGAACTGGCCCAGCTGGATCAGCGTGCTCCGCAGGCACTCAAGCACCTGATCGGCATTTACCAGGCCGAGCGCGACTGGGAAAAGGCGATCGACAACGCGACCCGTTTCGAGGACGTCACCGGCGAGCCGATGGGCAAGCTGATCGGGCAGTTCGAGTGCGAACTGGCCGAACGCTTCCGCGGTGCTGGCAAGCTGGAAGAGGCGAGGGCAGCGATTGCCCGGGCCTACCAGGCCGATGCGATGTCGGTACGTGCCGGCATCATTGAAGGACGCCTGGAAACCGATGCCGGCAATCCGGAAGCGGCCGTACGCGCCTTCGAGCGTGCCGCGCGCAACGATCCGGAGTACCTGCCGGAGCTGCTGCCGGCGCTGATGCAGAACTACCGCAAGGTCGGCGATCTGGCAGGCGCACGCGCGTTCCTGTCGGAGATGACCGAGCACTACCGCGGCATCGCCCCGGTGCTGGCGCTGACCCGCCTGATGGAAGAGCAGGAGGGCGTGGCGCCAGCCCGTGCCTACCTGGGCCGCCAGCTCAAGGATCGCCCGTCGGTGCGTGGCGAGTCCGCGCTGATCGACCTGACCCTGGCTGAAGGCGCCGATTCCACGGCGACCCTGCACGACCTCAAGCACATCACCGACCAGTTGCTGGTGCGCAATCCGGCCTATCGATGCACCCGTTGTGGTTTCGGTGCGCGCACCCACCACTGGCAGTGCCCGAGCTGCAAGGAGTGGGGTACGGTCAAGCCGCTGCTGAACTACGCGGTGCTCTGATCCATGCCGTGGCTCGTGATGGGCGCGCTGCTGGGCCTGGCCCTGCTGAGTGCGGCACTGACCTGGGCGGCGCGGGGTTACGCGCTGCGCCGGCAACTGTTTGACCAGCCGGGCGAGCGCCGCAGCCATAGCGTGGCGACACCCCGCGGCGGCGGCATCGCCATTGTCATCAGCCTGCTGGTGACCGCCGGTATTGCCATGTGGGCCTGGCCCGAAGCGCGTCCGAGCCTGCTGGTCGCCAGCCTTGGCCTGGCGCTGGTGGCGGGTATCGGCTGGTGGGACGACCACCGGCCGCTGCCGGCCATGCGCCGCCTGATGGTGCACTTCATCGCCGCCGCGCTGCTGGCCGCGCTGGTCAAGGTCCACGGTGGCAGCTGGCTGCTGGCCGTACTGGTCCTGCTGTTCACCGCCTCGCTGATCAACATCTGGAATTTCATGGATGGGATCAACGGCATCGCGGCCAGCCAGGCCATCGTGGTCGCGCTGGGGCTGGCGCCGCTGCTGCCCTGGCCGTACTCGCTGGCGGCGGTCGCGTTGGGCCTGGCCTGCCTGGGCTTCCTGCCGTTCAACTTCCCGCGGGCCCGGATCTTCATGGGCGATGTCGGGAGTGGCGCGCTGGGCTACGCGGTGGCGGCAGTGCTGGCACTGGCCAGCGTCAAGACCGACATCCACTGGATCCTGCTGCTGGTGTCGGCATCGACGTTCCTTGTGGACGCGGGCTTCACACTGCTGGCGCGCATCATTTCCGGACAACGCTGGATGGAACCCCATACCCAGCACGTCTACCAGCGCGCGGTGCAGGCAGGAGCCAGTCACGCCCAGGTAACAGGGATGTACTTTGCTTTAGGCCTGTTCAGTATTACAGTGCTTAATGTCTGCTCCAATTTGCAGCCGAGGTGGGAGGCTGCCGTGGCGATCGCGTGGTTCATTGCGCTGAGCGTCCTCTGGCTCCTCCTGCGCAATGGATTGCGCCACCCAAAAGGAAATACCTGACTTATGGCTTCACCCTGGCGGGACAGAATCCTCGGCCTGATGCCGCGTTCGGCCATCGTCTGCCACGACCTGTTCATGGTCTGGGCATGCTGGCAGCTGCTCCACGCGGGGCGGTATTCGATCCTGGCCAACGCCCCCGAGCTCCCTCTCTGGAACGTTGACACCACGCTGGTGCTGCTGCTGCAGGGCATGGTGTTCTGGCGCGTGGGCCTCTATCGGGGCCTGTGGCGGTTCGCCAGCGTCAGCGACCTGCTGAACATCTTCAAGGCCAGCTTCATCGGCATGGTCGCCATCGTGCTGGTGCTGATGTGGAAGCGCTTCGACGGCGTGCCGATGTCGGTGCTGGTGATCTATCCGTTCGCGCTGTCGGCGCTGCTGGGCGCGCCGCGCCTGCTGTACCGGGCCTGGAAGGACTATCAGGCACTGCAGTCGGACTCGTCCGCGCGCCGCGTGCTGATCCTGGGTGCCGGCCAGGCCGCCGAGACCCTGGTCCGTGACCTGCGCCGTTCCGGTAATTTCGAGCCGGTCGGCCTGCTGGACGACGCGCCGCACCTGCGCGGCGCCAAGCTGCAGGGCCTGCCGATCCTCGGCACCCTGGACGATGCGCCGACAGTGGTCCGGGAGACGGCGGCCAAGCTGCTGGTGATCGCCATTCCGTCGCTGGACGCGGCGGGCATGCAGCGGATCGTCGCCATCTGTGAAAGCACCGGTGTGCCGTTCCGCACCGTGCCCAAGCTCAGCGACATCCTGCAGGGCCAGTCGCTGCCGGGGCAGCTGAAGGAAGTGGCGATCGAGGATCTGCTGGGCCGCAAGCCGATCATGCCGGACTGGAACCTGATCCGTGGCTGGCTGGGCGGGCGTACGGTGATGGTCACCGGTGCCGGCGGTTCGATCGGCTCCGAGCTTTGCCGCCAGTGCGCACGGCATGGTGCCGGCCGCATCATCCTGCTCGAGATCAGCGAACTGCTGCTGCTGACCATCGAAGGCGAGCTGCGGCGCAGCTTCCCCGATGTCGAGATCGAAGCGGTGCTGGGCGACTGCGGTGACCCGGCGGTGATCCGCCACGCCCTGTCGCTGCATCCGGTCGACACCGCCTTCCACGCGGCTGCCTACAAGCACGTGCCGGTGCTGGAGCGGCAGCTGCGCGAAGCGGTGCGCAACAACATCCTGGCCACCGAGAACGTGGCCCGCGCCTGCCTGGAAGCGCGCGTTGAGCATTTCGTGTTCATCTCCACCGACAAGGCGGTCGACCCGGTCAATGCACTGGGCGCCAGCAAGCGCTATGCGGAGATGATCTGCCAGAGCCTGGACCAGAAGTCCACGCATACCCGTTTTGTTACGGTGCGCTTCGGCAACGTGCTGGCCTCGGCCGGCAGCGTGGTGCCGCTGTTCCGCGAACAGATCCTGCGTGGCGGTCCGGTGACCGTCACCGACCCGGAAGTCAGTCGCTACTTCATGACCATCCCGGAGGCCTGCCAGCTGATCCTGCAGGCGGCCGCTTCGGCATCGCATGGTGCGATCTATACGCTCGACATGGGCGAGCCGGTGCCGATCCGCGTGCTGGCCGAGCAGATGATCCGCCTGGCCGGCAAGCAGCCGTACAAGGACATTCCGATCATCTACACCGGGCTGCGTCCGGGCGAGAAGCTGCACGAGACGCTGTTCTATTCGGACGAGGACTACCGTTCCACCGCGCACCCGAAGATTCTCGAGGCCGGTGTACGTACGTTCTCGCGTGACCTGGTGCTGGGCAATGTCCCGCGCCTGCGCGATGCCGTGGCTGGTTACGACACGACCAGCATCCAGGAGATCCTGTTCGCGACGATGCCGGAGTTCTCTCCCATCGAACAGGATGCTTACATTTCATCCGCTAAAGTCGTGCCCTTTCCGGCACGTGAGGCCAACAGGCACCAATGAGCAAGCGAATTCGCAAGGCAGTTTTTCCAGTGGCAGGGCTCGGGACGCGCTTTTTGCCGGCAACCAAGACGGTTCCGAAGGAAATGTTGCCGATCATTGATCGTCCGCTGATCCAATATGCTGTGGATGAAGCAATCGAAGCAGGCTGCGATACGCTGGTGTTCATCACCAATCGCTACAAGCATGCCGTGGCCGACTACTTCGACAAGGCCTACGAACTGGAGCAGAAGCTCGAGCGCGCCGGCAAGCAGGAGCAGCTGGAGATGATCCGCCATGTGCTGCCCAAGGGCGTGCGCGCGATCTTCGTGACCCAGGCCGAAGCACTGGGCCTGGGCCATGCGGTGCTGTGCGCCAAGGCCGTGATCGGTGACGAGCCGTTCGCGGTGCTGCTGCCGGACGACCTGATCTGGAACCGCGGCGACGGCGCACTGAAGCAGATGGCAGACCTCAACGAGGCCAGTGGTGCCAGCGTGATCGCCGTTGAAGACGTGCCGCACGACAAGACTGCCAGCTACGGCATCGTTGCCACTGACGCGTTCGACGGCCGCAAGGGTCGCATTTCGCAGATCGTGGAGAAGCCGAAGCCGGAGGACGCACCGAGCGACCTGGCCGTGGTCGGTCGCTACGTGCTGAGCCCGAAGATCTTCGAGCTGCTGGAGCAGACCGGCAGTGGTGCTGGTGGCGAGATCCAGCTGACCGATGCGATCGCGCAGCTGCTGAAGACCGAAGAGGTCGATGCCTACCGCTTCGAGGGCACCCGCTTCGACTGCGGCACGCACCTGGGGCTGGTGGAGGCGACGATCCGCTTCGCGCTGGACAACCCGAAGCTGGCAGGGCCGGCGCGGGAGAAACTGACGGCGATGTTGGCGGAGTAAGGGTTCTATCAAGCGCTCCGTGCTGCGCCTTGATTGATACGTGATGGGCGGGACGGGTGGGCCTTTGCAGGACACGCCGTAAACCCGTCCATGGGGGCTCGGTCGCCGCATCCATGCGGCGAACGGTCCTGCAAAGGCCCACCCGCCCCGCCTGTCAGGTTTCCTGCGGGCGCGGACGGGAAGGGCGGAATCAAAGGCAAGAGCAAAAGCAGAAAGGCAGCCAATGGCTGCCTTTTCCGTTTCCGCGAGCATCCACGCATGGCGTGGCTCTACTGCCCTTGCCTTTGCTCACTCCTCCGCCGGGGGAGGCTGGAAGGGCCGGGTCGGCAGGGCTGCCCGGGACCGTTTGCGCCATGGGCCCAAGGCATGCCTTGGGCGGGTTGGGCAGGACGCCCAACCCCGGTCTTGCCGTGTGCGCAGGACAGCGCACACCAGCAAGGCGCCATCGAGCCCCCAGGGGTGAGGGCGCTTTGCTTGCGAAGCACCGCTTCGCAAGCGCCCGAACGCACAGCCGCCAGCGGCTGGGCCGGACCCCGGAGGGGGTTCACGGCGTGTCCCGGGCAGCCCTGCCGACCCGGCCCACGCCATGAAGCCCAACGAGGCAACGCTTTGAACCTTACAGCGCCTCGAAAATACCCGCTGCGCCCATGCCGGTGCCGATGCACATCGTCACCATGCCGTACTTCTGCTGGCGACGACGCAGGCCGTGCAGCAGGGTCGCGGTACGGATCGCGCCGGTCGCACCGAGCGGGTGGCCCAGGGCAATCGCGCCGCCCAGCGGGTTGACCTTGCTCGGGTCCAGGCCGCAATCGCGGATCACCGCCAGCGACTGCGCGGCGAAGGCTTCGTTCAGTTCAATCCAGTCCAGCTGGTCCTGGGTCAGGCCCGCCTGCTTCAGTGCCTTCGGGATCGCGGCGATCGGGCCGATGCCCATCACTTCCGGGCGCACGCCGGCTACCGAGAAGCTGACGAAACGAGCCAGCGGGGTCAGGCCGTAGTCCTTGATCGCCTGTTCCGAGGCCAGCAGCACGGCACCGGCGCCATCGCTCATCTGCGACGAGTTGCCAGCAGTGACGGTGCCGCCGAACTGGCCGTTGCGGAACACCGGGCGCAGCTTGGCCAGGCCTTCAGCCGAGGAATCCGGGCGCGGGCCTTCGTCGGTGTCGGCGATCTTGTTGCGGGTGATGATGCGCTGGCCATCGGCCAGGTCCGGCAGGTGCGAGACGATCTCGTACGGGCTGATCTCGTCCTTGAACTCGCCGTTATGGATCGCGGCCATGGCCTTCTGGTGCGAGGCCAGGGCGAAGGCGTCCTGGTCTTCGCGCGAGACCTTCCACTCTTCGGCGACCTTCTCGGCGGTGATGCCCATGCCGTAGGCGATGGCGACGTGGTCGTTATCGAACACGCTCGGCGCCATGGCGATCTTGTTGCCCATCATCGGCACCATCGACATCGATTCGGTGCCACCGGCCAGCATCAGGTCGGCATTGCCCAGGCGGATCGCGTCGGCGGCCTGCGCCACGGCCTGCAGGCCGGAGGAGCAGAAGCGGTTCACGGTCTGCGCGGCGATGGTGTTCGGCAGGCCGGCCAGCAGCACGCCGATGCGCGCCACGTTCATGCCCTGCTCGGCTTCCGGCATGGCACAGCCGATGATCGCATCATCGATGCGGTTGACGTCCACGCCCGGGGCCTGGGCGACGACGCTGCGCAGCACGTGCGCAAGCATGTCGTCGGGGCGGGTGTTGCGGAACATGCCCTTGGGCGCCTTGCCAACCGGGGTACGGGTGGCGGCGACGATGTAGGCGTCCTGGATTTGCTTGGTCATTGCAGTGATCTCTCGAATAGGTTTTGTAGAGTCGAGCCATGCTCGACTGCCACATCAGGGAGTGCCGACCAACGGTCGGCACCCACCGAAAGCAGGGAGGGGCGATCAATTACGCAGCGGCTTGCCGGTCTTGAGCATGTGCGCGATGCGGGCCTGGGTCTTTTCCTGCTGGGCCAGTTCGACGAAGTGCTTGCGCTCCAGGGTCAGCAGCCACTCTTCGTCCACCAGGGTGCCGCGGTCGACCTTGCCACCGCACAGCACGGTGGCGATGCGCTCGGCGATCTCGTAGTCGTACGGGCTGATGAAACGGCCTTCCAGCATGTTGACCAGCATCATCTTGAAGGTGGCGATACCCACGTCGCCGGCCACCTGGATGCGGCGTGCCGGCAGCGGTGGACGGTAGCCCGCTTCGGCCAGGGCGCGCGCTTCGGCCTTGGCGATGTGCAGGGCCTCGTAGCTGTTGAACACCACCTTGTCGGTGCTGCGCAGCAGGCCCAGTTCCTTGGCGTTGACCGCCGAGTTGGAGACCTTGGCCATCGCCACGGTTTCGAAGGTCTTCTTCAGTTCGGCGAACACGTCACCGCCCGGGCCAGCGGCCTGCGAGGCGCGCACGGCCAGTTCCTTGAGGCCACCACCGGCCGGCAGCAGGCCGACGCCGGCCTCGACCAGGCCGATGTAGCTTTCCAGGAAGGCCACGGTCTTGGCGCTGTGCATCTGGAACTCGCAGCCACCACCCAGCGCCAGGCCACGCACGGCAGCCACCACCGGCACCAGCGAGTACTTGATGCGCTGGCTGGTGCGCTGGAAGTTGGCGACCATCTCTTCGAACTGGTCGACCTTGCCGGCCTGCAGCAGGCCGAGCGCACCGGCCAGGTCGGCACCGGCGGAGAAGGGTTCCTTCTGCTGCCAGATCACCAGACCCTGGAAGTTCTTTTCGGCAAGTGACACGCATTCCTGCAGGCCGTCGAGCACGTGGTCGGACACGGTGTTCATCTTGGTCTTGAAGCTGACCACGGCGATGCCATCACCGTCGTGCCACATGCGCAGGCCGTCGTTCTCGAACACGGTCTCGCCCGGCGCGAACTTCTCGCCCAGCAGCGGATCGGGGAAGCGCTGGCGCTGATACACCGGCAGCGACGAGCGCGGCAGCTTGGCGTTGCGCGACGGGCTGTAGCTGCCCTCGGCGGCGTGCACGCCGTCGCGGCCATCGAACACCCAATCCGGCAGCGGGGCGTTGCTCATGCTCTTGCCGGCGACGATGTCATCGGCAATCCACTGCGCCACCTGCTTCCAGCCGGCGGCCTGCCAGGTTTCGAACGGGCCCAGCGACCAGCCGTAGCCCCAGCGGATGGCCAGGTCGACGTCGCGCGCGGTTTCGGCGATGTCGGCCAGATGGTAGGCGCTGTAGTGGAACAGGTCGCGGAAGGTCGCCCACAGGAACTGCGCCTGCGGGTGCTGGCTTTCGCGCAGCTTGGCGAATTTCTCGGCCGGGTTCTTGATCTTCAGGATCTCGACCACTTCCGGTGCGGCGGCGCGGTCGGCCGGACGGTAGTCCTGCTTCTCCAGGTCCAGCACCACAATGTCCTTGCCGACCTTGCGGAAGATGCCGGCGCCGGTCTTCTGGCCCAGCGCGCCCTTGGCGATCAGCGCGTCCAGCCACTTCGGCGACTTGAAGAATTCATGCCACGGGTCGTTGGGCAGGGTATCGCCCATGGTCTTGATGACGTGGGCCATGGTGTCCAGGCCGACCACGTCGGAGGTGCGGTAGGTGGCCGACTTCGGGCGGCCGACCAGCGGGCCGGTCAGGCCGTCCACTTCATCGAAGCCCAGGCCGAACTGCTGGGTGTGGTGGATGGTGGACAGGATCGAGAACACGCCGATGCGGTTGCCGATGAAGTTCGGGGTGTCCTTGGCGTACACCACGCCCTTGCCCAGGGTGGTGACCAGGAATTCTTCCAGGCCTTCCAGCACGGCGGCGTCGGTGGTGGTGGCCGGGATCAGCTCGGCCAGGTGCATGTAGCGCGGCGGGTTGAAGAAGTGCACGCCGCAGAAGCGGTGGCGCAGCTGCTCGGGCAGCACGTCGGCCAGCTTGTTGATGCCCAGGCCCGAGGTGTTGGAGGCCAGCACCGCGTGGTCGGCCACGAACGGCGCGATCTTCTTGTACAGGTCCTGCTTCCAGTCCATGCGCTCGGCGATGGCCTCGATGATCAGGTCGCAGTCCTTCAGCTGCTCCAGGCCGGACTCGTAGTTGGCCGGGGTGATGGCTTCGGCCAGCGACTTGCTGGCCAGCGGCGCCGGGCTCAGCTTGCCCAGGTTGGCGATCGCCTTCAGCACGATGCCGTCAGCCGGACCTTCCTTGGCGGGCAGGTCGAACAGCACGGTGTCGACGCCAGCGTTGGTGAGGTGGGCGGCGATCTGGGCACCCATGACGCCGGCACCCAGCACGGCGGCGCGGCGGACTAGCAGGGAATTGGACATGGTGTAGGGCCTTTGTTGGTCAGCAGTTACTGGGTGGAATCAAGGGGAAGCGGGCAGGGCGCTGGCGCGTGCGGCGGCGCGGAACCCGGCTTCGGCGAAATGGATCAGTTCGTGGGCGGCATGGGCACGATGCGCCGCTTCGGTGACACCGGCGGGACGCTTGATCAGCCCGAAGTCGGCCATGGCATAGGTGAGCGAGCCGGCCAGGAAATCCAGGCGCCAGTACAGCTCTTCCTTGCTCAGGTCGGGGGCGCATTCGGCAATCGCCTTGCCGAACGCACGCAGCACGTGACCGTAGTGGTCGGACAGGAACTTGCGCAGGTTGTCGTTCTTCTCGGCGTAGGCGCGGGCGATCACGCGCACGAAGGCGCCGCCGTTCTGGCGGTCCTGGGCCAGCGCCAGTGCCGGCTCGACGAAGGCGGCCAGCACCGGGCGCAGCTGCCCGGGGTGTTCGCTGCGGGCGCGCTCGAGCTGCGCCAGGCGCGCGCCGGTCATCTCGTCCATGCGGCGGCGGAACACCTCGTTGACCAGGTTTTCCTTGGAGCCGAAGTGGTAGTTGACCGCGGCGATGTTGACGTCGGCCTGGCTCGTCACCTGGCGCAGCGAGGTGCCGGCGAAGCCGTGCTGTGCGAACAGCTCCTCGGCCGCGCCGAGGATCCGGTCCTTGGTCGAGAAGTGGGCGGGTTTGGCCATCGGCGGGCGGACCTTAATCAAACGATTGTTTGATACTAGGACCAGACGGTAGCGTATGGCATTTTGCAGTGCAGCAAAATCCGGTCGCCCGGTTACAAGGGATTCAGTAGTGCCAGCCCATGGCTGGCAACGCTTGATCCTGAATGGGCAGGCTCCGGCGCTCGATATCCCGCATCCTGCCTGCCAGCCATGGGCTGGCACTACTGCACGGGATCTTTTACAATTCGCCTACGTTTATCAGGCTAAGCCCGCGTCCCGACGCGGGTTTTTTTCATGTTACCCTTCGGGCCATCAGCGGCCCGATTCCATTGGAGACATCCCATGGCGCTGGAGCGCACCCTTTCGATCATCAAGCCGGACGCCGTTGCCAAGAACGTCATCGGCGAAATCTACGCCCGCTTCGAGAAGGCCGGCCTGAAGGTCGTGGCCGCCAAGTACAAGCAGCTGTCGCGCCGTGAAGCCGAGGGCTTCTACGCCGTGCACCGCGAGCGTCCGTTCTTCAACGCGCTGGTCGAGTTCATGATCTCCGGCCCGGTGATGATCCAGGCCCTGGAAGGCGAGAACGCCGTCCTGGCCCACCGCGACCTGCTGGGCGCCACCAACCCGAAGGAAGCCGCTGCGGGCACCATCCGCGCCGACTTCGCCGAATCCATCGATGCCAACGCCGCCCACGGTTCGGACTCGGTCGAGAATGCCGCGATTGAAATCGCCTACTTCTTCGCCGCCACCGAAGTCGTTTCGCGCTGAGAGTAATGCCGTGAACGAGGTCGTACAGTCCCCCGCCATCCAGCCGCTGCCGAAGTCGGCACCCACGGCTGGCAAGCAGAACCTGCTCGACCTCGATCGCGCGGGCCTGGAGAAGTTTTTCGTCGAGGTTCTCGGCGAGAAGAAGTTCCGTGCCCATCAGGTGATGAAGTGGATCCACCATCGCTACGTCACCGACTTCGATGAAATGACCGACCTCGGCAAGGTCCTGCGCGCCAAGCTGCAGGCCCATGCCGAGGTGCTGGTTCCGAACATCGTGTTCGACAAGCCCTCCGCCGACGGCACCCACAAGTGGCTGCTGGCGATGGGCGTGGATGGCAAGAACGCCATCGAGACCGTGTACATCCCGGACAAGACCCGCGGCACGCTGTGCGTGTCCTCGCAGGTCGGTTGCGGCCTGAACTGCACGTTCTGCTCCACCGCCACCCAGGGCTTCAACCGCAACCTGACCACCGCCGAGATCATCGGCCAGGTGTGGGTTGCCGCACGCCACCTGGGCAACGTGCCGCACCAGATGCGCCGCCTCACCAACGTGGTGATGATGGGCATGGGCGAGCCGCTGATGAATTTCGACAACGTCGTGCGCGCCATGAGCGTGATGCGCGACGATCTGGGCTACGGCCTGGCCAACAAGCGCGTGACCCTGTCGACCTCCGGCCTGGTGCCGCAGATCGACCGCCTGTCTGCCGAAAGCGACGTGTCTCTGGCGGTGTCGCTGCATGCGCCGAACGACGCGCTGCGCGAGACGCTGGTGCCGCTCAACAAGAAGTATCCGATCGCCGAGCTGATGGCCTCGTGCGCACGCTACCTGCGCGCCAACAAGCGCCGCGAATCGGTCACCTTCGAATACACCCTGATGAAGGGCATCAACGACAAGCCCGAGCATGCCCGCGAGCTGGCCCGCCTGATGCGCCAGTTCGACAACGCGGTGCAGGCCAAGGATTCGGGCAAGGTCAACCTGATTCCGTTCAACCCGTTCCCGGGCACCCGCTACGAGCGTTCGGAAGAAGCGCATATCCGTGCCTTCCAGAAGATCCTGCTCGACAACAACGTGCTGACCATGGTCCGCCGCACCCGTGGCGACGACATCGACGCCGCCTGTGGCCAGCTCAAGGGCCAGGTGATGGACCGCACCCGCCGCCAGGCGGAGTTCAACAAGACGCTGCAGGCGGGGAAGGGGAGCGATGCCGCGGCCTGACCGCCTCTGGCTGGTTCTGTTCGCAGGCATGCTGGCCGTTGCGGTCGGCGGCTGCAAATCCCATCCCAAGGCCAAGCTGGGCCCCAGCGAGGCGCCGGTCTACTCGGTCCGTGATCCGGACAGCGTGCGGCGCCAGGTGCGCCTGCAGGACCTGCTGGCCCTGGCCGCCCGCGACATGCAGGTGGGCAACCTCGATGCGGCCGAGCGCAAGGCGCGCGAGGCGCTGAAGCTGGCCCCCGAGTCGCCCGATGCGCTGGTGCTGCTGGCCGGCATCGACGAGCGCCGTGGCCGGACCCAGCAGGCTGGCGAGAGCTTCCGCAGGGCTGCCGAGCAGGCGCCGCAGCGCGGGGACATCCTCAACAATTACGGCGCGTGGCTGTGCCAGCAGGGCCGGCCGGCCGAGTCGCTGGTCTGGTTCGATCGTGCGCTGCAGGCGCCGGGCTACGCCACGCCGGCCGAGTCCCAGGCCAATGCCGGGGGCTGTGCGCTGGATGCCGGCCAGTTCGAACGTGCCGAGCGCGACCTGCGTGCGGCGTTGGCAACGCTGCCGGGAAACCCGGTCGCGCTGGAGGCGATGGCCCAGCTCAGCTTCCGCCAGGGCCGCTTCATGGAGGCCCGGGCCTTCGCCGAACGTAGGATTGCGGCTGCACCCGCAACGCGTTCCGTGTTACAACTTGCGTCTCAAATCGAAGCGCGGCTGGGAGATCGGGCGGCATCTGACCGCTATCTTCAGCGCATTCGACAGGAATTTCCGCAGGAAGCGGGCTCCTAACTCCAGGGTTGATGCATTGTGATTGATGACCAGACTGTGAGCGCTCTCGAGACTGCGGCCGGCTGCGGCAGCCGCCTGCGCCAGGCCCGCGAGGCGGCCGGACTGACCCTCGAAGATGTCGGCTCGCGCCTGCGCATGCCGGTCCAGGTGGTCAAGTCGCTGGAAGAGGAACAATGGCAGAAGCTGGGGGCGCCGGTGTTCGTGCGCGGCCAGCTGCGCAGCTACGCGCGCCTGCTGGACGTGGATGTGAGCCAGCTGCTGGAGCAGGCCCAGGTCGGCCCGGTGGTTCCGCCCACCCTGGTCAGCCATACCCATACCCCGCGTGCGCGCCGCATTGCCGAGAATCTCGGCCGTCGCGTGCTGTACGTCGGCATCACCGCGGTGCTGGCCGTGCCGGTGTGGTTCGCCACCCGCGGCCATTTCGATGGCAGCGCCACGCCGTCGCCGAACACGGCCTCGCTGGACGCGATCCCGGCCGCTGTGCCGGTGGCCCCGTCCGCTGCGGGTGTCGAGCCGGCAGCCCCGGCTGAAGTCGCGAGTGCCCCGGCCAGCAAGCCGGCCGCAACCCCGTATGTCGCTTCGCTGTCCCCGGTGCCGCGTTCGGCACCCGCTGCGCCCGCAGCCGCCAATACGCTGGAGATGCAGTTCAGCGGCGACAGCTGGGTCGATATCGGTGGTCCGGACGGCGCCACGGTCGAAAAGGCGCTGATCAAGTCCGGCGAGAGCCGCAGCTTCACGCCGGGCCAGGTGACCCGGGTGACCCTGGGCAACGCCTCGGCGGTCCAGGTTCAGCAGAACGGCGCTATCGTCGATCTGACCCCCTACCAGCGAGCCAACGTGGCACGCTTTCAGGTATCCTCTGAAGGCTCCGTAGTCCCGGTTTCGCACTGAGGCGCGGTTTCACCACCTTCGATTAATCCCAATGGTCCCTCCCGATGGGCGGGGCGAGAGTACGCATGGCGATCGACGATCTGCTCGACGAGCACGAACAAAGTGAACGCGTCCGCAGCTGGCTGCGGAAGAATGGCGCCAGCATCCTCGGTGGCGTAGTCATCGCCATCGGTGCCATTGCCGGCTGGCAGTGGTACCAGAAGGATCAGGGCGGCAAGCTGGCCTCGGCCAATGTCGAGTACCAGAAGGCGCTCGTTGGCCTGCAGCAGAACAAGCTCGACGACGCCTCCAAGGCGGTCAAGGCGCTCGAAGCCGGCCCGTCCAGCATCTACGGCGACCTCGCGGCGCTGCAGCTGGCCAAGGCCCAGGTCGACGCCGGCAAGAACGAAGAAGCCCTGGCCACCCTGCGCGGCGTGAAGGTCGAAGGTGACCTGCAGCGCGTGGTCGACCAGCGTGTGGCCCGCCTGCTGGTGGCCACCGGCAAGAGTGACGAGGCGATCAAGCTGCTGGGCAGCGCCACCGACAGCAGCAGCCTGGAAATCCATGGCGACGCGCTGATGGCGCAGGGCAAGCGTGATGACGCCCGAGGCCAGTACGAGAAAGCGCTGAAGTCGCTGGACGTGGCAGCGCCGCAGCGGCGCCTGCTGGAAACCAAGGTTATGGACGCCGGCGGCACCGTTGCCGCCCCTGCGGAGTCGGTTTGATGAGTCAGAAGGTCATGATCACCCGCGTCGCCACCGTGCTCCTGATGGGCATGGCCCTGACCGGCTGCAGCACCGTGAAGGGCTGGTTCGCCGGCAAGGACGCGGCCGCGAAGAAGGCACAGGAACCGGCTGAGCTGGTCAAGTTCGAGCCGACCCTGAAGGTCAACAAGGCCTGGTCGGTCAACCTCGGCAAGGGCGAGCGCCGCATCGGCGTGCGCCAGGGCCCGGCCGTTGCCAACGGCCACGTATTCGCTGCGGCACTCACCGGTGGCGTGCACGCCATCGACCTGCAGACCGGCAAGAAGGTCTGGACCTGGGAGCCGAAGAAGGAAAAGAAGAAGGCCAAGCTGCGCCTGTCCGGCGGCCCGGGGGTCGGTGAGAACCTGGTCGTGATCGGCACGCTCGATGGCCAGGTCATCGCCCTGGACATCAACGACGGCAGCGAGAAGTGGCGCGCCCGTGTTCCGGGTGAAGTCATCGCCGCGCCGGCCATCGCCCAGGGCGCGGTCTACGTGCGCAGCAATGACGGCCGCATCACCGCGTTCGATGCCGGCAACGGCACCCAGAAGTGGTTCAACCCGAGCGAGCTGCCGGCGCTGACCGTGCGTGGCAACGCGCCGGTGGTGACCGGCCCGGGCGTGCTGTTCATCGGCAAGGACGAGGGCGCGGTTGCCGCCCTGGCCCAGCAGGATGGCCGCACCCTGTGGGAACAGAATGTGGGCAACGGTGAAGGCCGTACCGAGCTGGAGCGCATGGCCGATGTCGACGGCGCGCCTGTGCTGGATGGCAACACCCTGTTCGTGAGCAGCTTCAAGAACCAGACGATGGCCATCGAAGGCCCGACCGGTCGCCCGCTCTGGGCGCGCGACCATGGCGGTGCCGGTGGCGTGGCGGTCTCGTCTGGCAATGTGTTCGTCACCGACAACAAGGGCGGCGTGTTCGGCCTGGACAAGGCCAGCGGCGCGGCGATGTGGTCGCAGACCGCACTGGCCCGTCGCTCGCTGACCGGCCCGGCACTGCACGGCGACTACGTCGTGGTCGGCGACTACAAGGGATACGTGCACTGGCTGCAGACCTCCGATGGTGCGATGGCGGCACGGGCAAAGAGCGGCGGTGACGCCCTGCTGGCCCAGCCAATCGTCGTAGACGGGGTGCTGCTGGTGCAGAACGTTGATGGCAAGCTGACCGCCTTCCGGTTGGCAAATTAAAAATTGGAGTAATCGCGATGCTGCCTTTGGTCGCCCTGGTTGGACGGCCGAATGTCGGCAAGTCGACTATTTTCAATGCGCTTACGCGCACCCGTGACGCGCTGGTCCATGACCAGCCCGGCGTCACCCGCGACCGCAACTACGGTGTCTGCCGTCTGGACGAGGACAATCATTTCCTCGTCGTCGACACCGGCGGTATCGCGGAAGAGGAAGAGGGTCTGGCAGGGGCTACCACCCGCCAGGCCCGCGCCGCTGCGGCGGAAGCCGACCTGATCCTGTTCGTGGTCGATGCCCGTGAGGGCACCTCGGCGATGGACGACGAGATCCTGGCCTGGCTGCGCAAGCTGTCGCGCCCGACGCTGCTGCTGATCAACAAGATCGACGGCACCGACGAGGACACCGTGCGTTCGGAGTTCGCCCGCTACGGCTTCGGCGAGATGCTGACCGTGTCGGCCGCGCATCGCCAGGGCCTTGACGACCTGCTGGACGAAGTGGTCCAGCGCCTGCCGGAAGAAGGCAGCGGCGAAGAGCTGGACAACGATCCGAACCGCATCCGCATCGCCTTCGTCGGCCGCCCGAACGTGGGCAAGTCGACGCTGGTCAACCGCATCCTCGGCGAGGAGCGCATGATCGCCTCCGACGTGCCGGGCACCACCCGCGACTCGATCGCCGTGGACCTGGAGCGTGATGGCCGCGAGTACCGCCTGATCGACACCGCCGGCCTGCGCCGTCGTTCGCGCGTGGACGAGGTCGTCGAGAAGTTCTCGGTGGTCAAGACCATGCAGTCGATCGAGCAGTGCCAGGTGGCCGTGCTGATGCTCGACGCCACCGAAGGCGTGACCGACCAGGACGCCACCGTGCTCGGTGCCGTGCTCGACGCCGGCCGCGCGCTGGTGATCGCCATCAACAAGTGGGATGGCCTGACCGAGTACCAGCGCGAGCAGGCCGAAACCATGCTGTCGCTGAAGCTGGGCTTCGTGCCGTGGGCCGAGTCCGTGCGCATCTCGGCCAAGCATGGCTCGGGCCTGCGTGAGCTGTTCCGTGCGGTGCACCGCGCGCACGAATCGGCGAACAAGACCTTCACCACCAGCGAAGTGAACAAGGCGCTGGAAGTGGCGTACGAGACCAACCCGCCGCCGACCATCCGCGGCCATGTCTCCAAGCTGCGTTACGTGCACCCGGCCGGGGCAAACCCGCCGACCTTCATCGTGCACGGCACGCGCCTGAAGGAGCTGCAGGAATCGTACAAGCGCTACCTGGAGAACTTCTTCCGCAAGCGCTTCAAGCTGATCGGCACGCCGGTGAGCTTCATCTTCCGCGAGGGCACCAACCCGTACGAGGGCAAGAAGAACGTCCTCACCGAGCGGCAGGTCAAGGCCAAGCGGCGCTTGATGAAGCACGTCAAGGGCAAGTGATGCAGAGAAAGGCGGCCGCAGGGCCGCCTTTCTTGTTTGTGGTAGTGCCGGCCGCTGGCCGGCAACCCCCGTGTTCGCAGATACCGGTCGAGGCGGTCCGGCGCCCCGTGCCCGACAATACGGCCACGAGCATCGAAGAGCTCTCCCCCGCGCAGGCGTGTGAGCGCCTGGCCTACGGCGCCGTCATGATTGATGTGCGCTGGGCGGTCGCTGGGGGACCTACCTCGATGTGGAACTCGACGAGGGGACCTTTCAGCGACGGGATTTGGGCATGGACGCTTCTTTATGGCCAGGACCGGGTTCGACTTATGCAATTCCTGCTGTCATCTGCCTGGCTGAAGCCAGCACGAATTCATCCTGATAATGACCAGCGGCAACAGAGAGTCCAACCGGGCAATTGTCGACAGTCAGCAACGGCATGGAAATCTCGGGCAGCCGCGCGACACCGGAAAAGGCGGTGATCGCCATTGTCCTATCGTAGAAGTCCAGCACGGCTTCCAGCGTCGTCAGCGATCCCTTGAGAGGGGCAATGACAGGCGTCGTGGGGAAGCAGATGACGGTTCCGGGCATGAGGAAAGCATTGATCCTCTCGAAGAACCATTCGCAGCGGGTGATGCTGTCGAGTGCGGTAAGCCGGTCGAACGATTGCACATTTCCATACGCCATGGAGAAGGCAAAGCCAAGCTCGGGCTTGTGTGTTTCGATCCAGCTGCCAACCGTGCTCTGGAATTCGGCCGTCTGCAGATTCCGAAGCGCCTTCACATTGCAATCGACTAGCGGAACGTCCGCGCCGACGATCTGCGAGAAGCGGACTGTCTCCGGCTCGATGCCTGTGCGGGTGGCGATTGCCTGCAAGGCGGCCTCCGCCTGGTTTCTCACTGCTTCGTCAGCAATGTCCAGCGCATCGGCGAGGACCAGGATACGTCGCAGCGGCGCCGGCTGGCTTGAGCTGCTGCGCAGCAAAACCCGTGTCGCTGCATCAAGCAGGTTCAATGATGCGGCAACGACGCCTACCGTGCTGACGCTCGGCATGAAGGGCAGCACGCCGGCTTCGGAAATCCGATGCAGGGATGGGCGCATGCCCCAGATACCGCACAGGCTCGCAGGAACACGGATTGAGCCGCCCGAATCGGTGCCGATGGAGAAATCGGCCACGCCATTGGCGACCGACGCTGCCGATCCACTTGAAGAGCCGCCGGGAATGCGATCTGGAGCCCTGGCATTCACCGGCGTGCCGAAGAATTGGCTTTCGCCGTCGAGGCTATACGTGAATTCGTCCGCGACGACCTTACCCACGCAGCGCGCGCCCGCAGCCAATACCTGATCGACGCAAAGCGCATTGAGCTTCGGCGCAGGATGCCTGGCCCGCCAAGCGGGGCTGCCATAGGAGGTCTTATGACCCGCCAGATCGATATTGTCCTTCACCGTGAAGGTTGTTCCCTCCAAAGGCCCTGCTCCAAGCGGTGCTATGTCGATCCTTTCGACGATCGAGCCGGACGGATCATCAGGGTAACTACTGTGCATGCTCATCTCGTGGTCGGTTCCGAAGCGTTGTGACGATTGTCCGTGCGAACATCGGCCTAATAGTATGAAACCCGAACGCTGCTGTTGCGGGCGCGCTGGGCGCGCCAGCCAGGCATGGGTTTGGTTCTCGATGTCTCGATCATGGCGGACTGCTGCGACGAGCGCGGCAATGAGGCAACGCGCATGGCATGCCTCGGCCGCGCCGCGATGTTGAAGCCGGTTGCACCTGGCTTGTGGCGGGGATCGATTCCGGCAGCTGCACCTGCCCCGAGATGCTTGCCCAGACCAGGGTCGTACCCAGTGCACCTGCCAGGTACGCCACCGACACCGCCCCGATCAGCAGGCCCGCGGCATGCTCCAGCCATGGAAGCAATCGGCAACACCCCTGTGCCCTGCGCGGGTGGCTGCCGAGCCACGCCATCAGCAGGCCGAGCGACAGCGCGACGCCACTCAGGCAGGCCACGTAAGCGGCCTGGGTGCCCGTGTCGGCAACGAGGCCGGTAACCAGGGCTGCAATCGCGAACTGCAGCATCCAGTTGCTGCTGCTGGCGAGCGCCAGCAGGCATCCTGCTTCGGCGTGCGGCCAACGGGAGCGGGCGCGCAGGCCCAAGGGCATCTGCAGGGAAAGCGGAGAGAACGGGGTCAAGCCGGCGTCGCGCAGGCACATGCCCGCCAGGCGCAGCAGCAGGAGGCAGCCCGCGCACTGCATCGCCAGCGTCCACAGGCCGCGGTTTCCCAGCATGCCCGCTGCAACGAAAGCCGTCGCACAGATGACGCCCGTACCGATGGCGATACCGAACGACGCGGCCATGGCGGCGCGCCCGCCCGCGCCCATTGCGGTGCGCAGGATCTTCGCGTGATTGGAAGCAGGCAGGAGCATGGCGAAGCCGTACAGCACCGCGACGATGAAGAACTGCTGCACGTAAACCTGCCACCGACCTACAGAAAGTGCCGAGTGTGGGTTGGTGCGGACGCGCCGTATTGAACGCTATTGCGACAGGCGCGAATCGCCGGCATCAGCCCACCCACAGCGACACGACGATCCATAGCGCCAGCGCAATCATCAGGAGCCCTGCGGCGCGCTCCAGCCAGGGCAGGGCGCGTGCGAATCGGCCCAGCACCCACGGGTGGCCGACCAGCGCGGCTACCAGCAGATCCCATAGCAGGACGATGCCGAACATCCACGCGCCATAGAAGAACTTCGTTGCGGCGCTGGCCTGCGGGCCGTTGAGCATTGCCGCCAACGTTGCGTAGAACAGCGCATTCTTCGGGTTCAGCAGCGCAGACAGGGCGCCCAGCCCTGCCGCCTTCCACCATCCGTGGGCACCGTCCGCTCGCGATCCGGCGGCAGCGTCAGATGCCTGCAGCGTCGTCGAACCCGCATGGCGCAGGAACAGCGTGCCGAGGTACAGCAGGAAGCCGCAGCCCGCCAACTGCACCGCAATGAATCCTGCGCTGCCCGCGCGCAGCATGGCCATTCCAGTGAAGGCGGCCACGATGAAGACGCCATTTCCGAGGGCGATGCCTGCGCAGGCGCCACTGGCGGTGCGCCAGCCAGAGGTGATCGCAGTGCGCGCAACAAGGAAGAAGTCGGGGCCGGGTGAGAGCAGGGCGAGAAAATGTACGGTGGCGATGACCAGGAACTGTTCCATCGGGTCCGGCGGCGGCTGGCGGGGGCGCCAGTGTGGGGATGCGCCGCGCGATGGTATTGAACGTTATTGCAGGCTCAGCGCCGGTACTGGCCCGGGGTCGCACCGGCGTGGGCCTTGAAGACCCGCTGGAAATGGCTCTGGTCGGCGAACCCCAATGCATGGGCGACCACGGCCAGTGCCTGCCCTTCGCACAGCCGCCGCCGGGCCTCCTGGATGCGCTGGTCGATCTGCCAGGCGTGCGGGGTCAGGCCCGTGGCACGTCGGAAGGCGCGGATCAGCTGGTAGCGGCTCATGCCTGCCAGCGATGCCAGCTCCTGCAGGGCCGGGGTGTGTTCGAGCCGCTGGCGCAGAATGTCCATCACCGGCTGCAGCCGCTGCTGTAATGCGGCATCTTCAGGTGGGCCGGCCACGGCTACACCATCGTGTTCATCCAGATCGCCGACGAACGCGATCAGGACCGCTTCCTTGACGCTGACCGGATCGTCGGAGAACAGCGTCTCGTTGAGCTGGCAGTACTGCTGGTAGCGCGGGCGATGGTGGGAAATCCGGATGGGTTCCTGCTGCCAATCGGGTCCGGGCAGGCCGTCATACTCGGCGCGGACATCGGCCATCCAGCGCGCGTCCAGGTGCAGCATCTGGTAGCTCCAGACCTGGCCGGGCAGGGGGTTGCAGGCATGCACGCGGCCTGCGGGTACGCCGACAAGATTGCCGGGTTGCAGCAGGCGCGGTCCTTCCGCCGCGCCGGTGAACACGCTGTTGCCGGCGTCCACCGCGCCGATCGAGAAAGTGTCATGGCTGTGCGGGCGATGGCAGGCGCGGCTGTCGCACGCCCGTCGGCTTTCGACGAAGGGCATGCGCGGGTCACGCCAGAATTCGGTGGCAGAGCGCATGCAGCGGTTCCGGGATGCAGGGAGCAACGCCCGCATGGTGCCATGTTCGGGGCAAGGCGCGTCGAGGGTGTCTGCGCGATAATGCGGCCATGAGCATCCAAGAGCTTTCCCCCGCGCAGGCGCGTGAACGCCTGGCCCACGGCGCCGTGCTGATCGATGTGCGCGAGACGCATGAACGGGCCGGGGGCATGGCCGAGGGCGCGCGTGGCGTGGCCAAGGGCGAGCTGCAGGCCGACCCGGCCGCGCATCTGCCAAAGCACGACCAGGAGATCCTGCTGATCTGCCAGAGCGGCAAGCGCTCGGCCGATGCTGCGCAGTTCCTGCTGGAGGCTGGATACACCCGCGTCGCTTCCGTGACGGGCGGCACCGTGGCCTGGCGCGAGCAGTCGCTGCCGCTGGTACAGCCGCTGGCCAGTGCCGCCGAACGCGACTTCTACGACCGCTATTCGCGCCACCTGCTGCTGCCACAGGTGGGCGAGGCCGGCCAGCGCCGGCTGCAGCAATCACGCGTGCTGGTACTGGGCGCGGGTGGGCTGGGCGCCCCGGCCGGCTTCTATCTGGCTGCGGCCGGGGTAGGGCACCTGCGCTTCGCCGACCATGACCGCGTGGAGCGCAGCAACCTGCACCGGCAGATCGTGCATACCGAAGCCAGCGTCGGCCAGTTCAAGGTCGATTCGGCGCGCGAGCGGCTGCTGGCGCTGAACCCGTCGATCGAGGTCGAGGCAGTGCCGGAGCGGGTCACATCCGAGAATGTGGATGCGCTGCTGGAGGGCGTGGACGTGGTGCTGGACGGCTCGGACAACTTCCCGCTGCGCTACCTGCTCAATGACGCCTGCATCAAGCACGCCACGCCACTGGTGTATGCCGCCATCGAGCGCTTTGACGGCCAGGTAAGCGTGTTCGATGCCGGCCGCCAGCGCGGCGTGGCGCCGTGCTACCGCTGCCTGTTCCCCGAGCCGCCGCCGCCGGAATTCGCGCCGAACTGTTCCGAGGCCGGTGTGCTGGGTGTGCTGCCGGGATTGGCCGGTGTGCTGCAGGCTACCGAGGTGCTGAAGTTGCTGCTGGGCATCGGCGAGCCGCTGGTGGGGCGCCTGCTGCGCTTCGATGCGCTGGGCATGCGCTTCCGCGAGACCGGCATCCGGCCGGACCCGCATTGCCCGGTGTGCGCGCCGGGCGTGCCATTCCCGGGGTATATCGATTACGCCGCGTTCTGTCGGGGCGTGTGAACCCGGCCGGGGATTCATCCACGCATGGCGTAGATCTACTGTAGAGCCGAGCCCATGCTCGGCTGCTTCTGGCCTCGGCAGGAAGAGCAGCCGAGCGTGGGCTCGGCTCTACAGGTTGTGGTTTCGGATTGTGCCAACAAGGTTGGCGCCCGCCGATGCGCATGCATGGTTTCGGGATGATGCTGGGGGTCGCTCCCTGCATCGTTCCACCTCCAAGACAATCCGGCGCAACATGCGTGCTATTGCCGTCATCGGCATTGCTCTATTGTTGAACCCGATTCTGGATCTTGGGGAAAACACCGCATGGCGGTAGAAGCAGCGACCAGCGAGCTGGTCAAGGTCGTGGCCCTGCTGGGCGCGGCGGTGGTGATGGTGCCTTTGTTCCGCCGGGCCGGCCTGGGCTCGGTGCTGGGCTACTTCGCCGCTGGCCTGGCGATCGGACCGTTCGGGCTGGGCTGGTTCTCCGACCCGCAGGCCATCCTGCATACCGCCGAGCTCGGCGTGGTGATGTTCCTGTTCGTGATCGGCCTGGAGATGCGGCCCTCGCACCTGTGGAGCCTGCGCAAGGAAATCTTCGGGCTGGGCACGCTGCAGATCGTCACCTGTGCGGTGGTGCTGACCAGCATCGCCAAGCTGTTCGGGTTGCCCTGGCAGGTCGCCTTCATCGGCGCCACCGGCTTCGTGCTGACCTCCACCGCGGTGGTGATGCAGCTGCTGGCCGAGCGTGGTGACATCGCGCTGCCGTCGGGGCAGAAGATCGTCTCCATCCTCCTATTCGAAGACCTGCTGATCGTGCCGTTGCTGGCGCTGGTGGCCTGGATGGGCCCGAGCGCGGGCAGTGCCGATGGCGAAGGTTCGCGCTGGTTGTCGGTGGCGATCGGCGTCGGCGCCATCGTCGGCCTGGTGCTGGTCGGCCGCTTCCTGCTCAACCCGCTGTTCCGCGTGCTGGCCGAGTCGAAGGCGCGCGAGGTGATGACCGCCGCCGCGCTGCTGGTGGTGCTGGGTGCGGCGCTGCTGATGCAGCTGTCCGGCCTGTCGATGGCGATGGGCGCGTTCCTGGCTGGTGTGCTGCTGAGCGAGTCGACCTTCCGCCACCAGATCGAGGCGGACATCGAACCGTTCCGCGGCATCCTGCTGGGCCTGTTCTTCCTCAGCGTCGGCATGGCGCTGGACCTGGGCGTGGTGGCTGGCAACTGGCAGCTGATTCTCGGCCTGGTGCTGGCGTTGATGGCGGCCAAGGCGCTGTGCATCTACGTGGTCGCGCGCGTGATGGGCAGCGATCACGCGCAGGCGCTGGATCGTGGTGTGCTGATGGCGCAGGGCGGCGAGTTCGCCTTCGTGTTGTTCTCCGCCGCCGCATCGGCCGGCGTGATCGACCTGGAGATCAATGCCAACTTCACCGCCGTGGTGGTGCTGTCGATGGCGCTGACCCCGCTGGTGGTACTGGTCTACAAGCGCATCGCACCGAAGCCGACGGTGAACATGGACGGCGTGGACGAGGCCGACGGCCTGTCCGGCAGCGTGCTGCTGATCGGCTTCGGCCGCTTCGGCCAGGTCGCCAGCCAGTCGTTGCTGGCGCGCGACGTGGATGTGACCATCATCGACAACGATGTGGAGATGATCCAGAGCGCGGCGCGGTTCGGTTTCAAGATCTACTACGGCGACGGCACGCGTCTGGATGTGCTGCATGCTTCGGGCGCGGCCAACGCACGTGCGATTGCGGTGTGCGTGGACAAGGCTGAGGCCGCCGACCGCATTGTCGAGCTGGTGGCCCACGAGTTCCCGCAGGCCAAGCTGATGGTGCGCTCGTTCGACCGCGAGCATTCGCTGCGGCTGATCCACGCCGGTGTCGATTTCCAGATCCGCGAGACCTTTGAATCGGCGGTGTTGTTCGGCCAGGCCGCACTGGTGGAGCTGGGGGCGGATGAGGACGACGCGATCGAGATTGCCGAGCAGATCCGCCGCCGCGACGCCGAGCGCTTCGAGCTGGAGATTGCAGGCGGTGGCTTGAATGCCGGCGCGCGGATGATCTACGGCAACAGCCCGCAGGGCGTACCGACGCCGACGCCGTTCACTGCACCGAAGCGGGAGAGCAAGACGCTGAACCCGCAGGATGTGCCGGAAGAGGAAGAGTAATGCCCGGTAGTGCCGGCCGCTGGCCGGCAGATACGGGAACGTTCCGACGTCATGAGGTTGCCGGCCAGCGGCCGGCACTACCAGGTGGGGAATTACCCAAGCCGTGGCGGTGGGCGAGGGGGCCTGAATCGGGGACAATAGCGTCCCCGCCGCCCCACGCCTGCTCCCGATGACCGATTCCGCTCCCCAGCTTCCTGCCCGCATCCTTGATGGCCGCCGCATCGCCGAGGACCTGCTCGACAGCCTGAAGGTGCGCGTCGACGCCCGCGTGGCCGCCGGTGGCAGCCGCCCGGGCCTGGCCGTGGTGCTGGTCGGTGGTGACCCGGCCTCGACTGTGTACGTGCGCAACAAGCGCCGTGCCGCCGAGAAGGTCGGCATCGAGGCGCATGACTACGATCTGCCGGCCGGTACCACCGAAGCCGAGCTGCTCGACCTGATCGACCAGCTCAACGCCGACCCGAAGATCAACGGCATCCTGATCCAGCTGCCGCTGCCGGGCATTCCCGACGCGCGCCGGCTGATCCAGCGCATCGACCCGCGCAAGGACGTGGACGGCTTCCATCCGGAAAACGTCGGCCACCTGGCCCTGCGCGAGTTCGGCCTGCGCCCTTGCACTCCGCGCGGCATCACCACGCTGCTGGGCCACACCGACCAGCCGGTGCGCGGCCGTAACGCCACCATCGTGGGCGTGAGCAACCACGTCGGCCGCCCGATGGGCCTGGAACTGCTGATTGCCGGCTGCACCGTGACCAGCTGCCACAAATTCACCCCCAAGGACGTGCTGGAACAGGCCGTGCGCAACGCCGACATCCTGGTGGTGGCGGTGGGCCGCCCGGGCATCGTGCCGGGCGAGTGGGTGAAGCCGGGCGCGGTGGTGATCGACGTGGGCATCAACCGGTTGGATGACGGCCGGTTGGTGGGTGACGTTGGGTTTGAAGCGGCTGCCCAGCGGGCGAGCTGGATCACCCCGGTGCCGGGTGGCGTGGGCCCGATGACCGTGGCCACGTTGATGCAGAACACGCTGGAAGCCGCGGAAGCGCTGAGCTGACCTGCGATTGGGGAGATCTGCTGTTGGTGGGTACCGACCGTTGGTCGGCACAATGCCAGAGGGGTGGGGCTCCTGCTGGGGCACTGGTGTCTGAGAGAGAGTGCGGACCAACGGTCCGCACCCACCACAGGCAGGCCGACGACCGGCTGTTGGTAGGTGCCAACCTTGGTTGGCACGATCCGTCCGCCGCTGGACCCCAGATGGGGTGAAGGCCCCTCCCTGTTTGTGCCAACCAAGGTTGGCACCTACCAAAGGCGGTGCGTTTGGGTGCCCTGAACGGATCACCGCTGGCGCGACACTGTGTCGCGCAGAAATCCAATTCTGGCTACCAAAAAATGCTGTTCTTGGCTCCAGAAACAGGGTAAAATGTCGCGCTTCCCCACATCTCGGGTATGCCGATGCTGCGCATCCAGGCTGAAGCACTCACTTACGACGACGTCTCGCTCGTCCCCGCCCATTCGACCATCCTGCCCAAGGACGTCAACCTCGAAACGCGGTTGACTCGCGACCTGAAGCTGAAGCTTCCGATCCTGTCCGCAGCCATGGATACCGTCACCGAAGCCCGCCTGGCCATCGCCATGGCCCAGCTCGGCGGCATGGGCATCATCCACAAGAATCTCAGCCTGGAACAGCAGGCCGCGGAAGTGGCCAAGGTCAAGAAGTTCGAGGCCGGTGTCATCCGCGACCCGATCACCGTCGGTCCGGAAACCACCATCCGCGACGTGCTGGCCCTGACCCAGGCGCACAACATCTCCGGCGTGCCGGTGGTGGGCAGCGACGGCCTTCTGGCCGGCATCGTGACCCACCGCGATATGCGCTTCGAGACCGAGCTGGACGATCCGGTCCGCCACATCATGACCAAGAAGGATCGCCTGATCACGGTCAAGGAAGGCGCGGCCTCTGACGAAGTGCTGCAGCTGCTGCACCGCAACCGCATCGAAAAGGTGCTGGTGGTCAATGATTCGTTCGAACTGCGTGGCCTGATCACCGTCAAGGACATCCAGAAGAACACCGACTTCCCGAACGCTGCCAAGGATCTGTCGACCCGCCTGCTGGTCGGCGCTGCCGTCGGCGTGGGTGGCGATACCGATCGCCGCGTGGAAGCGCTGGTCGCCGCCGGCGTGGACGTGATCGTGGTCGATACCGCGCACGGCCACTCGCAGGGCGTGCTGGACCGCGTCAGCTGGGTCAAGAAGAACTTCCCGAACGTGCAGGTCATCGGTGGCAACATCTGCACCGGCGAAGCCGCACTGGCGCTGCTGGACAGCGGCGCGGACGCCGTGAAGGTCGGCATCGGCCCGGGTTCGATCTGCACCACCCGCGTCGTCGCCGGCGTCGGCGTGCCGCAGGTCACCGCGATCGACCTGGTGGCCGAAGCGCTGCAGGACCGCATCCCGCTGATCGCCGACGGTGGCATCCGCTACTCGGGCGACATCGGCAAGGCGCTGGCCGCCGGTGCCTCGACCATCATGGTCGGTGGCCTGCTGGCCGGTACCGAGGAATCGCCGGGCGAGACCGAGCTGTACCAGGGCCGTTCGTACAAGAGCTACCGCGGCATGGGTTCGCTGGCTGCCATGGAGAAGGGGTCGAAGGACCGCTACTTCCAGGACGCCGCCACCGCCGACAAGCTGGTGCCGGAAGGCATCGAAGGCCGCGTGCCGTACCGCGGCCCGGTGGGCGGCATCATCCACCAGCTGATGGGCGGCCTGCGCGCCACCATGGGCTACGTGGGCTGCGCCACCATCGAAGACATGCGCAGCAAGCCCAAGTTCGTGAAGATCAGCGGCGCCGGCCAGCGTGAGAGCCACGTCCACGACGTGACCATCACCAAAGAGCCGCCGAACTACCGCGCCTGATGCGCTTGCGAACTGCTCTTGCGATTACGGGCAGCCTGCTGATGGCAGGCTGTTCGTTGTCCGAACCGCCGCCGCGCTCCGGGTCTCCGGGCGCGGCGGTTTCGCAATTGCAGGACGTGCAGGCGTGCCAGAACGCGTTCTCGCTGCCGAAGGGCTGGCAGGTGCAGGCCGCTGGCGAACAGCGTTGGCTGCTGAAAGGTACTGGCGAGCGCCCGCTGCAGGTCACGCTGCAATGCATTTCCGAGCTGCTGCACGGGCCGGATGATCCGGTGCTGACGCCGGTCCTGGGCGCGCTGGAGCCCGCACGGATGAGTGTGCGCTGGGCGTCCTGGGGTGCTGCGGATTCGGGCGTCTCGATGGCGGCGCTGCAACGGCGCATCGTGCCCGGCACCGAAGTGCAGGAAATCGCCGAGCTGCCGCGCGCTGACCGCTCCAACCCCAACGCACCGCACGGCCTGCTGATGCTGCGCTGGGACGAGGAAGACACCTCACATATTCAACAACGCGAGGCGTTCATCGCCACGCTGACGCAGAGCCTTGAAGCGCCGGGCGCTGTGAAAAACACCACTGGAACGGCACCATGACCAATATCCATAACGACAAGATCCTGATCCTCGATTTCGGCGCGCAGTACACGCAGCTGATCGCCCGCCGCATCCGCGAGCTGGGCGTTTACTGCGAAATCTGGGCGTGGGACCACAACCCTGCCGAGATCGCCGCGTTCGGCGCCAAGGGCATCATCCTGTCCGGTGGCCCGGAGTCGACCACGCTGCCGGGTGCGCCGGCCGCACCGCAGGAAGTGTTCGACAGCGGCCTGCCGATCTTCGGCATCTGCTACGGCATGCAGACCCTGGCTGCGCAGCTGGGCGGCGCCACCGAAGCCGCGGACCAGCGCGAATTCGGCCACGCTGAAGTGAACGTGATCAACCCGGATGCACTGTTCAAGGGCCTGAGCGACCACGGCGGCGAGCCGAAGCTGAATGTCTGGATGAGCCACGGCGACCACGTTTCCGTTGCACCGCCGGGCTTCACCATCACCGCCACCACCGACCGCATTCCGGTGGCCGCCATGGCCAACGAAGAAAAGCGCTGGTACGGCGTGCAGTTCCACCCGGAAGTGACCCACACCCTGCAGGGCCAGGCGCTGTTGCGCCGCTTCGTGGTGGACGTGTGCGGCTGCCAGACCCTGTGGACCGCCGCCAACATCATCGACGACCAGATCGCCCGTGTGCGCGAACAGGTGGGCGATGACGAAGTGATCCTGGGCCTGTCCGGCGGCGTCGATTCGTCGGTGGTGGCTGCGCTGCTGCACAAGGCCATCGGCGAGAAGCTGACCTGCGTGTTCGTGGATACCGGCCTGCTGCGCTGGCAGGAAGGCGACCAGGTGATGGGGATGTTCGCCGAGCACATGGGCGTAAAGGTCGTGCGCGTGAACGCCGCCGACCGTTACTTCGCCGCGCTGGAAGGCGTGAGCGACCCGGAAGCCAAGCGCAAGATCATCGGCAACCTGTTCGTTGAGATCTTCGACGAAGAGTCGAACAAGCTGAAGAACGCCAAGTGGCTGGCGCAGGGCACCATCTACCCGGACGTGATCGAGTCGGCCGGCAGCAAGACCGGCAAGGCGCATGTGATCAAGAGCCACCACAACGTGGGCGGCCTGCCGGAGCACATGAAGCTGGGCCTGGTGGAGCCGCTGCGCGAGCTGTTCAAGGACGAAGTGCGCCGTCTGGGCGTTGAGCTGGGCCTGCCGCGCACCATGGTCTACCGCCATCCGTTCCCGGGCCCGGGCCTGGGCGTGCGTATCCTGGGTGAAGTGAAGCGCGAATACGCCGAACTGCTGGCCAAGGCCGATGCCATCTTCATCGACGAGCTGCGCAAGGCGGATCTGTACGACAAGACCAGCCAGGCGTTTGCCGTGTTCCTGCCGGTGAAGTCGGTGGGCGTGGTGGGCGATGCGCGCGCTTATGAGTGGGTGATTGCACTGCGGGCCGTGGAGACGATCGACTTCATGACCGCGCATTGGGCGCATCTGCCGTATGAGTTCCTGGGTACGGTGAGCAACCGGATCATCAATGAGTTGCGGGGGGTGTCGCGGGTGGTCTATGACATCTCGGGGAAGCCGCCGGCTACTATTGAGTGGGAATGATTCTGCGTCCGGAATAGATCGGTACCAAAGAGCACTAAAGCACCTCTAAGCCCGCGTAACTGCGGGCTTTCTTTATTATTGGCTCGGCGCTGTCCTGAATTCCGCCTATTTGCGCGCCGCTGCTCTGAATAAACCGGTCGACGCGCATGCCGATCTTGAGGTGGCGCGTGGACTGGTGAAGCTGAATGGCAGCTTTTGCCGATGGCTGGCCTGTTGAAATTTGGCTTGCGGAAAAGCGAGGTCGAGATGCAAGACCAATCGATGTCGCAAGCGTGATGATCGAATTCAGGGGATTGCAGGCTCAAATTCGAGAGAAGATAAGCGCCATAGTCTTTGCCCGGAAATGACAGCGGCCCAACCGGGCCGTTTCGGTTTTTCATTCGTGCTGATGGGCGTCGAAATCATTCCGTTCTTCGAACGTGAATTTCCACATTTAGGCCTGCTGCCGCTGCCATATTCACCAGTGCATCCAGTCCAAACAGATCGACCTTGCCTCTGGTAAGGTCGGAAATTCGGGGTTGCGTCACGCCGAAAGCCTTGGCGGCTTGTGACTGGCTTAGATGGGCGTTAACGATATGCTGCTTAAGGGCGGACATGAGTTCTGATCGAAGTTTCATGCTCTCTGTCTGAGCGGAATTTTCGTTAAGTGGTTCGTGTGCTGTTTCTCCGTCTGGCATGGTGGCAGTCTTATCCTCTACGGACACGTCGAGAGAGAACTGTTCGTGTGAAAGGCTGGCAATTTTTGATGTGAGACCGATCTTTTCTTCTGCCTTAGTTATGGCATGTGGCGACATAAACGAAAGGAGATGCTCAAGCCCTGAAATGTCTGAGACCGTCACAAAATCCTTATCTTTATTGACGAATACAACGGATTTTTTCTTC
Source organism: Stenotrophomonas sp. 96582_Sma (assembly GCF_056480905.1). Lineage (NCBI taxonomy): Bacteria > Pseudomonadati > Pseudomonadota > Gammaproteobacteria > Lysobacterales > Lysobacteraceae > Stenotrophomonas > Stenotrophomonas sp. 96582_Sma. The sequence continues at coordinate 1,909,308 of NZ_CM151122.1, forward strand.
TCCCGAAGTAATTCAATGACGTTGCTCAGGGTTCCGGTGCTTTTACAGTCCCAAATCATTAATCCATAATCACTGCTGCGAGCCATCTCTAAGTCTTTTGCTGTAAAGAAGGCTCTGCTTCCAACTTTTGCTTTTGAGTAGACCCGGCGTACTGGCCAGTCGGCGATGTTATTTCGGGGGGTTTCACCTGTGCAATACACCGTAACGTTATTAGCTTGATAATTGTGAAGACACTCCTGAATTGATGAGTCCGCGCCATCTGCGTCGCCAACTACAACATTCAAATTTGACAACACAATCTTGTTGATTCTCTGCTGCACCTTAGGATGTAGGCGGCTAATTGAGATTGATCCGGCGATGAATACTGTTGTCATAGCTTATTTCCACGTAATTGCAGCAGCGTAGACGCGATTTATCTTGTTGTACGTGCGCAGTGCAGTGCAAACAGCGTCCATAGTCGCTCCTGTATCAAATAAATCATCCAGCAACAGTGCATCCCAGCGCCCTTCATTGGTGATGCACGGATTGATGCTGAACCTACCTAGCAACGCCGCATCCTTTTCCTCGCGGCCGTGCAAGTTTTTGAGTTGCGGGGCACCCTGTGGTGCAGCTGTTTTCAACACAAGATTGTTGAACACTGGAATTTTAGTAATTTTCCCAAGTTCTGCCGCAAGTTCATCTACCGGCTGCCGAGCGCGGGTGGTGGATGCTGGCATAGGAACTATTAAGTCAATTTTTCCAAACAATGGCAGCAATGAGGCGTGAATCTGAGCCGCCAACGGTGTGATTTGATTCCAGTCACCTCGGTACTTGAGTTGGTAGAGCGCTTCCCCTGGTTCAGACCGAGTGTTGTCAAATCGGGGATGTCCGTATTCATCTTCCCCGAGGTAGACGCTTGAGAGCGTATGCTTATGAAGGGCATAGCCAAGGTCCCAGCTACCATCAAGCTGTCTGACTTGAACTTGCATGCTGTGGCGATCCTTTGGTTTTTTTGCAGTGATGAGGAAACTGCTGGAAACGTCTTTTAAACATACAAAATTTTGTATGGTCTTTCAAGGTGTCATCTGGCGAATAGATTGTGGGTTGTGCTATCCAAAATATGGGCAGGACGTTACCAGCGGGAGACGGGGCGCATGACGGGGTGGCGGCGGGCTGTTGAGGCGATGCCTGCGCCCAATGAGGGTGCCGAGAGGTGCCCTTGTTGTTTCAATACATCACTCTTCCTTTCTGAGGGCAATGGTGCCGTGCTGGCCATGCGCTTGAAGTGACCCGGACAGCTTGTTGAATCTGGGGAATCAAGCTTGTTCAGGAGCGGGCGCCCTGCATTGGATCTGTGCACGCTACGAACTCCCTTTAGAGGGCCTCGATAAGCCAATCTTCAGGAACTAACCCTTTCCCTCGCCATTCTTCGACAGGGTGCACGTTCTCGAGTCCGCCCCAAACTTCTTCGTTTGCGTGGTCAAGTACGATTATCTGAAGTCTGCCATTAGTCTTGGAGCAGACTTCATCGAACAACGTAAAAACCTTTCTGACAGCGACAATATCCTCATTCTGCCACGCTGGATCAGGGTCAATATCATTATCCTTGCCTGCACGCCGGATGGGGAAATAGACTTGGCTCGGCTGGTCATAAATGAGTAGGGCGGGGACGGGGTGCTGGGGAAGCCTCAAGAAGTATCCTTGCAGCGCCAAGGTAAGAGCGACATGGTATGCCAGCCAATTCGCGCCGCTCCCGATTTCCCAAAGAAAGTCATCTCTGGTGTCGTGAATGACTTTTACCGTAAGGTCTGGGATGACAAGGCGAATTGGTGCATCTGGCCACTCGCCATCCAACTTTGGAATTAGTCTCCCTGAAATCTCCTGAATGGTGTTGAGTGAATTTTCAAGCTTCCGGCCTATTTCATGTTCGGAGATTTGGCTTGACATCTTGTCAACCTGCATCCGCAAAGTGGAAATCTCTTGGTTCAGTTCGGATGAGGTGTCTGCGGCGTCGTAGAGTCTAAGTGCTTCTTCCAGTCTTCCGATAAAACGAGAAATCTCTTCGCCGCGCGTTGTCGCTTTGTGAGCTTCTTCGGACTTGCCCTCAAGTGCTCGAATTTCAGCGCGAACTGCCGTAAGTTCGCTCAAACTAACCTCAACGGAATCACGCTGACGCTGAGTTTCTCGTCCTAACGACTCTGTTACTTCTGGATAGGAGTTAAGCCGAAGCTCGATGCTTTCCAAGGCCTGGCAAAGCTGGTCGATTCGCGCACGGCCGCTCTCGCTAACTTCAAATACGGTTTCGGAATTACCCGACGAGAGCTCTCTGATCCATGAGGAAAGGCTAAGTCTGTCGCGCTGAATGCGAAGGCCATTTCGATACTCGTCACTACTTTCGTCTAAACGGCGAAGCTCATGTAGTCGTTGTCGGGATTGACTCAGCTTTATTGCGAGATCTGACTCTAGAGAGCGCAATTCAGTTAGCCTTGACATGATAACGTCCATGCCTGAGAGCGAGGGCGTAGCCGACCGCGGGCTGCAGGTCAGAGCTTCACGTAGCAAATCTATAATTGCAGACCAATCTGATGGTACGTCAGTATCTGGCGGCAGTAGTCCGTACTCTATCGCGAGTCGAACCCAGGCGTATCCCTCTCGCTGCCATGCAGAGCCTGTTTCCTGGCGGGCTCTAAGTTCGGCCTCTTTTCGTCTCAACAGGCGTCCCAGTCGATCAAGGTCATGGCGAATTTGTAGTAGTTCCGGACTGATTGCTCCCAAGACATAAGGGAATATTGTCTTTAACTTCTCCCGGTGCTCGGTCGTGTCTGCCTTAAAAAACAGAACATCAGGATTCGCAACAATATTCTGAGGCTGAAAAATGAATGCCATCAGGTCGCGGAAGCCTACCCGAGACTTGAACCTGTCGTCATTGCCTGGCTCAAATTGAAGGTTCGATAGCCCGGAGAGCCTGTTCAGCGAGGACTTTACGTAGTCAACGTTCTGATTCTTTGAATGAATTTCTCTAGGGATGGCAACTAGTGGACCTTCAAGCAGGAACATTTCCCCAGAAGATTTTAGTCCGCCAGGTTCTTTGCGGGCGAATAGCTTTTGTCCTTCAAGAGTATCAAACAGAACGCCAAACCATGAGCATTTGTCGCGAATTACTCCCACAGGGATCGAGCATTTCTCTGAGCCCAGACAGTAGTCAATTATTGGGATTACCGACGATTTGCCGGTCTTGGATGCCCCGCTAATAACATTTACCTTCCCGGGTTCAAAATTCACCTCTCGCGGGGCGCCGCCATCTCGCGGCCAAAGAATTATTTTCAATAGTTGGAAGTACATCAGAATCCCACTCTCAATGTATGGGCCACTTGCTGGTCGGAAAGGCTGGAAAACCAGTGGCCAATTTTTTCGCAAGCTGGACCAATCTTTCGAATTCGCTCAGGCACTGTTGGCGTTCGTAAGTCATGGTGTGGGCTGAAAGAGCGAACTTCCGCGGTGTTGGGGAATATTCGGACAAGATGCGCCTGTTCCGCAGCGATCAACGAGGCCAGCGAGAGATTACGAAGGCTGAGCGCGCGCTCATGCACAGCGAGTAGTTCCTCGCGCTTCTCGCCTAGTTTCCCGGCTAAAAGATGTAAGCCTGAGGACTTCTGGGTACTCAGGATCATTCCAAGAGTTGCTGTATGGAGCACCAGTGGAAGCACTAAGAAGGCAAGATGAAGTGGGGCCGCTCTGCCTTCCAGCTCCTGGAAGCCAATACCGAATCGCCATATTGCGTAAGCCCCTAGTGCCTCATTCTGAACAACTGCGGCTTCACTGAGCCGGGCGGGTGGAAGAGGTGAGGTCACTTAGCTTCCTCATCGTCAAGAAGGGCCTGATGCCGTGGATGCCAACCCAACTCTCGCCTGTCTGCCAGATCATTAAATCCTCCGTGGGTGAAGTGCTCAGGAACAGAGCGCCCACCTAGCGCGACTTGCTTCTGTGAGCATCGGCTATAGATAATTCGACCTTGTGCATCCTGGGTTTTTTCGTGGAACACTTCATGGACTTCCATGCTCACTGCTTGGTACTGGCGGAGTAACGCCTTGTCCCAATCCTTAAGCGCCTCCTCGAACACATATCCCTGACTTGCCCACTTCGTTTTGTCGCCAGAGGTGCGCATCCAGTCGCTTGCTGCTCGAATTAGCGTCTCTTCGGATGCTCCGACAAGCTGCAGCTGCCGAGCGAAGATTGGTCGCCCCGTTAAAAGGGTATGGGTGTCCTCATTTGATGGGGCCGGCGTGAAGGATGGCAGGTATCCGGCCATATTGTTTTGTTGGACGAAAGCATGGAAATTTCTACGAAAATCTGCAGCGTTAATTATGGCTGGTGCTTTCTGCCTGATGCACCGATCTGCAGCTTCTTTTGCTTGTCCAATCGCAGAGGCGCAAATTATGTCAACCAGTTTCTCGGGGGTCGTGGGCCTTAGGAGATTGCGCAGAGGCTCTAGGGGGTCATCATCAGTAGCGATGATCTTAATTCTCTGAATTACTGCAGCGCGTACGGATTCTTCGGTAGCAAGAAATTTCTCAACATGCGCAATGCATTGTGGAGGGTTTGCTCTCTGCTTCAGCTTTTTGCTCACCAATTGAACAAGCGATGCAATAGTCTCGGGACCGTCTGCGAAATTCAGTGCAGAGCTGAATTTCCCCTCCTTTGCGGGCGTCACATAGAGGTGGAAAGCGGTGCTAATAGCATCGACTCCACCTTCTTCCACTTCATCCAACCAATTGCAGATTGCGTTCCACAGGTCAGGCGACCAGTCGGAAATGGGGTTGTGAGATAGAGCGCTTTTGCACTGTTCCAGTAGTAGAGCCCCGTCCTTATAGTGAACGGCGACATCATCCAAGTACTCAAGTGACACCTCTGAGTCCGCCGGGCCGCTTAGCAGGTGGTAGCACAGCCTGACAGGCTGCAGCGCAAAACCAAGATATGGCCCTGGAGCGGCGTGCTTGATCGACAGTGGCTTTGGATCGGCCATTAGACTGGCCGTCCGGTTGGCCGCGGTTCGTTACGCGCCGGCCGAATCCTTAACTCCATGTTGTCTCTCGCGCATTTGACGGTACAAGTGGACATGCCATATCTGGTTATGTCATTTCGAACTTGGCTTAATTTGTACGCGACGAGGCTCTGTTTTGTCTAGGGAGTAGGCAAGGTGGATCCTCCTTCAACACGCTCTGATTGCGCAATGGCGATTCCAAGTCGGGAGGGTCAAAAAATTGACGCCATAGTCCGATCGCATTTGCTGAATCACTCCGGCCTAACCTCCCTGCAAGCCCACTCAACCAACCCCCGGCAGGCCAGAAACAACCCATCAACAACTCCCTCATCCAAATGCCGCTCCGGCTCCGCTGCAACCCGGCAGCGATCGGCCGCGTGCAGCAGTTCCAGTACCGTCAGCGCCCCGACCATCGCGCGCTCACTCCTCGCCAGGCTCACACGTCGGCCGGGCGATACGTCGGTTTCCGGCCAAGGGTGTCCATCTGCTCCCTCGCATCCACGCATGCGCTTGAGGATGCCGAGCAGGGAGTTCAGGTCGGGCAGGGGAGTGTCGTCGTTGATGGGTTCAACAACGGTGTACGAGGAGAAGGTGTCGGATTCGTTCATGGCGTCGGCTTCCGTGGCTGTGCTTAACAGCGCCACCGCGAAGAGGGTGGCGGACGATGCGTGGCTGCAAACCGGAAGAAGCGATGTCATAAACCGGTGGGCCCGAAAGCCCCCACGCACCGCCCGCCAGAAAGGCCGACGGATTGCCCGCCGGCACCGGTTAAGGACGGTGCCGACGGGCAAGCGCAAACTACAGACATCGCTTTCTTCGGGTTTGCAGACCCGAGCCACCCGTTTTCGGTGGCGCGCCATGGTGTTAACGCCGCCGCTTCGAATGCCAATAGAAATTCGCGAAGGAATCGCGGAATCCGAGAGCGAAGAACTATTGTTGCACGCGCCCTTCGTGCAGCACGCGACGCCGGCAGACGCATCGCGCAGCTGCGCTGCTGATAGCGAAACAAAGTGGCGCAATCGCCCATGCCACACGCAATTAGCGCGATGGCCTTCTTTGCAACAGTTCTTAGTCCGCCTCGCCAAGCAACGGCGCGTGATCAGCCACACACTCCGAAAAGCGGTTCAAACCCGACATCGGCAGTGCGTCTCGCGGCTTCAACCAACGCGATCCTCAGCCGCGCTCGCATTCCCCACCAGCAACTCAATCATCGCCCGCGCCGCTGCCGACTGGCGCCGATGCGGTGCATAGATCACCGAGAATGGCCGCGACCGCCCGCGCAGCTGTGGCAGCACCTCCACCAGCTCCCCACGCTGCAACCGCTCGCGCACGATGAACTCGTAGCTCTGGCAGATGCCAATGCCCTGTTCGGCCAGCGACACCACGCCCAGCACATCGTCGGAGGTCTCGATGGACGAACGCGGCAGCCAGTCCACGTCGCGCCCGTCGTCGCGGAAGATCCAAGGCGCCAGCCGCCCTGTACGCGGCATCACGAAGGGCAGGCATAGGTGCTGCTGCAGGTCGTCCAGCGTCTGCGGTGTGCCGCGTCGCTGCAGATAGTCCGGCGCGGCCACCAGCAGCAGCGGCGCGTCTTCCAGCTTTCGCCCCACCAGCCCGCTGTCCGGCAGCTGGCCCAGGCGGATGGCCAGGTCGAAGCCTTCGGCCACCAGGTCCACGTTGCGGTTGGTGATGTTCAGTTCCACCTGCACCTGCGGGTACTGCTGCGCAAAGCGCGCCAGCACGGGCGGCAGCCGGTAGTGGCCATAGGTGGTGGGCACGCTCAGGCGCACGCGGCCGGCCAGCGCTCCGTCCTGGGCCAGTACGTCGCGCTCGGCGTCGTCCAGCAGGCCGAAGGCGGTGCGCACCTGTTCCAGATAGAGCCGCCCGGCATCGGTCAGGCCCACGCGGCGGGTGGTCCGCTGCAACAGCTGGCGGCCCAGCCGCGCTTCCAGCCGGGTGACCGCGCGGCTGAGCACCGAGGGCGTGGTGGACAGCGCCACCGCGCCGGCCGTGAACGAGCCGTGCTCGACCACCGCCAGGAACACCTCCACGTCGCCCAGGTAGTCGAACTTGCGGCTCATTTGGCTCTCCGGGGAACAGATGTTTTGCGATGGGGCCAATTTATCGCCGCTGGGGCGATGAATAAAGTGGCGGCCATTCCCCGATAGGAGCTCCCCATGAACCTGATGACCCGGCTGGCCGCAGCGTTGGCCCTGACCCTGGCCGCCACCGGCGCGCAGGCCGCCAACGTGCTGGTGGTGCTGTCCGACGAAAACCACCTGGACCTGAAGGACGGCAAGGTGCTGTCCACCGGCTTCTATCTCAACGAGCTGATGCAGCCGGTCAAGCTGCTGCTGGATGCGGGCCACGAGGTGACTTTCGCCACGCCGCAGGGGCGGGCGCCGACGGTGGACGCGTCTTCGGTGACGCCGGTGTACTTCGGCAACGATGCCGCGCAATTGAAGTTGCACAAGGAGCTGCTGGAGAAGCTGGCGCTGACCTCGCCGACGGCCTCGCCGGTGGTCAGCCTGGCGCGCGTGGAGCAGCAGGGCTACGCGCGCTTCGATGCGGTCTACATTCCCGGTGGCCACGCGCCGATGCAGGACCTGCTGAAGAGCCCGGCGCTGGGCCGGCTGCTGACCGACTTCCACCAGCGCAACAAGACCACCGCGCTGGTCTGCCACGGGCCGATCGCGCTGCTGTCCACGCTGCCGGATGCGGGTGGTTTTGTGGCGAAGCTGGACGCGGGTGCGAAGCCGGCCACGCCGAAGTGGATCTACAACGGCTACCAGATGACGGTGATCAGCAACGAGGAAGAAGAGCAGGCCAAGCCGCTGCTGGGTGGCGGTGAGATGAAGTTCTACCCGCAGACTGCGTTGCAGCGGGCAGGTGCGAAGTTCAGCAGCAATGCCACGCCGTGGACCGGGCATGTGGTGGTGGACCGCGAGCTGATTACCGGCCAGAACCCGGCCTCGGCGCTGGAGGTAGGGCAGCGGTTGGTGGAGCGGTTGAAGTAAGGCGGGCTCTGCATCGCATGCGGTGCCATGGCACCATGACGGGCTGGCCTCGTCCTTCCGGGCGGGGCCGTTTTCCCAGGGAAACCCTCGAACACGACATGCGAACGTCCTTCTTCATTCTCTCCGCCCTGTGCCTTGGCCTGTTGTCTGGCTGTGCCAGTGGCCCGGAGGAGCACGCCTCAAGCCGCGAGATCACGGGTGCGTTCGTGGCCGACGACGGCCAGTTGTATCTGCTGCCGCGCTTTGAAGAGCCGATGCGTTTCAATGCCGAGCCGTTCCGCGAGTACCGCGCGCTGATGGACAGCCCGCTACGCGAGGCGGTGGCCTGCGCGCAGATGTACTTCCATGAGGACTGGCGCGACCCGGCCAACAAGGCCAAGGTGCACGGCAGCTATGCGCTGCTGCTGCGGCCGGAGCAGGTGACGCCGGAACAGGCCGCGCAGTTCAAGCTGGAGCGGATTGAAGTGCTGCCGCGCGAGGCGAAGTATGTGGATGAGCGGGCGCGCTACTACCTGCCGCAGGACCGGAGCCGTTATGCGCTGGCGTTTGATCGGGCCTGCAATCTTTCAAAGAAGGGCGGCAGCTATTACAGCGCGCTGTTCGAGGGCGATGGCGAGCGGGTGAAGTTGCCGGATGCCGCTGCGCTGGTGGAGAAGGGGAAGCTGGCGCAGCCGATCAGTGCGCGGGCGCAGCGGATCCTGCCGGAGCGGGAGGACAAGCCGGGTGTGGGTTCGGCGGCTGGCAAGGTGCTCGGCGCGGCGTTGATCCCTGTGGCGGTGCCGGTGTTTGTGTTGAGCCTGCCGTTTTTGGGGCCGGATCATTGGAAGTGATGGGGCTTTGAGGGAGAGCATCCACGCGTGGCGTGGATCTACTTGGGTATCGCCTGAAAATTCATCCTGGAGATCTGTGTGCCCAGCACGCTGGAAACTGTTTTGAAGACCGTAGGCTTCATAGTCCTTGCGGCGCTTCCGTTGGTGATCCTCTGGTTCACCCTTCGGCGAATGTCAGCGACTGCCCGCTCTTCCGTAAAAACGGGGCTGCGTTTGGATCCCCCGCGCCGGATTTCCGGGACGTCCATGACCTTGGTGATGGTGGATGGCAAAGAGGATCGCGAGCACTACTTCTTTGATGCGGAGTCCTTTTACCTGCGACGTGGGCCGGTGCCTACGGCGGTTCCGCTTTCGCAGATCACCTCAGTCACACGAACGTCCGACAAGATCTACGGGCGCTATGTCTGGCAGGTGTGCTTCAGCAAGGCATCGGGCAGAAAGTGCGTGACGTTTACCAACAACCTGACGCTGTTCAACCGCGACTTTCTGCTCTTTCTGGAGGCGGTGCGGAAGGCTAATCCGCTCGCGACCGTTGAGCGAGCGAGTCTGTTCTTCTGAGTGCTGGATGATTCAGATGTGCGGGCGTTGAGGGAGTGAATCCACGCGTGGCGTGGATCTACAGCTTGGCCTGCCGCCAGCCACACAGCTTGCCCGCCAATGCTCCCAGGCTTTGGCATCAATGCCAGCCTTCATCGCGATGCCCTGCAGCTCCGCCCAATTCTTCGGCGAAGGCGAGGCCAGCAGCCCGCGCATGAAGGCCTGCATCTTCGCTTCGCCCACTTGCTTCTCCAACGAGAGCAGCAGCAAGGGCGCATAGACGTAGCGATACATCTCGCCCAGATCCGAGTTGCCGTCGATGGCATCGAACGCCGGCAGCGGCTTCTCCTGCATTTCGATGGCCGATTGCAGTCGCGCAATGTAGCGATCAGCCGCGGTATCGCCACTGATCTCGCGCAGCGCCTTGATCGACAGGAATTCCGCGCTGGATTCCAGCAGCACCCAGAAGTAGGGGCCCTGCGGGCGGTTCAGTGTGCCGAAGTAGTAATGGCCCATTTCGTGCGCGATGTACTGCACGCGTCGCTCGGCTTTCTCGCCCCCGGTCAGCAGTGAATCGGCCACGTTGCCGATGCTGCCGCTCATGGCGATGGTCGGCCAGGTGGCAAAGCCCCATTCGCTGCCCTCACGGTCGCGCTCGATCTGGTTGAGGGTGACCATGCGCAGGAAGGTGGGGCGGTCGGCCAGCGGCACGCCCATATAGCGGCTGTGCACGTCGGCTATCTTCTGCACGGTGCCGGAAAGAGCATCGACCTTGGCCGCGGGCAGCGTCTCGTTGAGGATCGTGACCTGCGCGGTGCGGGTGATCGGGCCGCTGCCGCCGAACAGCAGGATCGGTCGTGCGTTGTCGCTGCGGAAGCGGCCCTGCGCGCCTTCGATGGCCTGGCTGCCGTTGAGATACAGGAACCGGCAGCCGGCGCAATCCACCTGCAGGTCGTAGCGGCTTTCGCTGCTGCGCACGCGGGCCCTGGGATCGAACGCCTGCGGCAGCCATGCGGACTGTTCGGTGAAGCGGGCGCTGTCGCCGTTGAAGGCCATCAGGCCCTTGAAGTCGGTCGGGGCATCGTGCCGGGCGTAGACCGGGAAGGCGCCCACGTACTGCACGCAGAGCGTGGCGGGTGGCTTTGCCACGGTGTACACGCGTGCTTCGCCATCCACGCCGGGGGCATACCAGCCTTCGAAGTCCATCGGAGCGCCATCGCCATCGGTGACCCGGGCGACATTCAGGCCGGCGTTGAGCACGAATGAGCCCATCGATTCGGCAGGGCGGTTGGATACGCAGACGTTGCCTTCCACGCGGCCGGTCGCTATATCCAACCGCACGCTGCCGGTGGTGAGCGGTGTGGCGTCTTGAGCAGGCGGCGCGGCCTGGCTGATGGCAGGGACGAGCAGTGCGGCAACAACGGCGGGCAGCAGGGCCTTGCAGGGGTTCATCGGGCCATCCATGGGTGGATTGGGGTGAATATAGGGGGGATGTGGATCTTTGCCGAGGGGCAGCATCCACGCATGGCGTGGATCTACTGATCCAAGCGTGCGGTGGATCCAGAGGGCTACACTGCCTACCTACGCCCCTTGGACGCTCACCCATGTTCTCTGGAAAGGTTGCGGTGGTTACCGGCTCCACCAGCGGTATTGGTCTTGGCATCGCTACGGCGCTGGCGCGGCAAGGCGCCGATATCGTGCTGAATGGCTTTGGCGATGCGGCGGAGATCGAACGCATCCGTACCAACCTGGAAACCGAGTTCGGTGTTCGCGTGGCGCATGACGGTGCCGACCTGTCCCGTGGCGAGGCGGTGCGCGGAATGATCGCCCACGCCGTTGCGACGATGGGGCGCATCGACATCCTGGTGAATAACGCAGGCATCCAGCACACCGCGTCGATCGAGGAATTCCCGGTCGAGAAGTGGGACGCGATCCTGGCGCTGAACCTGTCGGCGGTGTTCCATGCAACGGCGGCGGCGTTGCCCCATATGAAGCAGCAGGGCGCTGGTCGCATCATCAACATCGCGTCGGTACACGGCCTGGTGGGCTCGGTGAACAAGTCGGCCTATGTGGCGGCCAAGCATGGCGTGGTGGGCTTCACCAAGGTGACCGCGCTGGAGAATGCGGGCACCGGCATCACCGCCAATGCCATCTGCCCGGGCTGGGTGCGAACGGCGCTGGTCGAGCAGCAGATCACCGCATTGGCGGAGAAGGAAGGCACGGATCAGGAATCCGCTGCCCGTGCATTGCTGGCCGAAAAGCAGCCTTCGTTGCAGTTCGTGACGCCCGAGCAGCTGGGCGAGATGGTCGTGTTCCTGGCCTCGGACACCGCAGCGCAGATCACCGGCACGGCGTTGCCGGTCGATGGTGGCTGGACCGCCCGCTAGCGGACCGGCATCGGCCGCGTTGCCGACGCCGCAGCAGCCAAGGCGCCTGCGGCGTCGTCCCGGCGCAGCCGTTTACTGCGGCTTGGCAAACACATCCAATCCCTTGCCGGTCTCCAACAACGACTTCAGGCTCGACAGCACGATCGGCCAGCCCTGGCGGATGCCGGTATCCATGCCGCTGCCCGGTTCCAGTTCGTCGTGGGTGACGGTCAGCCGCACCATGTCCTGGTAGGGCACGATATCGAAGGTGACGCGGCTGTAGGCATCCGGGTTCTCCGCCTGCGAGGCGGCGGCCCAGGTGATGACCAGCCGCGAGGGTGGGGTGCTTTCCACCACTTCGCCCACCAGTTCAACCGAGCGCGTTTCGTTGGCACGTACATGCTGCCAGCGCGAGCCGGGTTTCCAGTCCGAGACGTTTTCGTGGCCCCAGTAGCGGCTGGCGATCTCGGGGCGGGTGATGGCCTCGAACACCTTCTGCGGCGTGGAGGCGATGTAGATCACGTGGATGAAGCGGGTGGACTCTGCGGACATCGTCATTCTCCTTCCAGTTCTCGTTTCAGGTCATGCAGCAGGCCTAGGCGCTGCTGCTCGAACTTGCGTACCCAGCGCTCGTAGACTTCGTGCAGGGGCACCGGGTTGATGAAGTGCAGCTTTTCGCGGCCACGGCGCACGGTGCTGATCAGGTTGGCGTCTTCCAGCAGGCCCAGGTGCTGGGTGACCGATTGCCGGGCCATGTCCAGGTGCTCGCACAGCTGGCCGAGCGTCTGCCCGTTGTCTTCGCAGAGCAGGTCCAGCAGCGTCCTGCGCGTGGGGTCGGCCAGTGCCTTGAAGACCTTGTCTGTGTTGCGCGCGTTGTCTACCGCCATGGGAATGTCTTCAATTCCAGTTATCGATCCTGACGTCGTGTGGGTTGGGCTGGCCCTTGCCGGTTTCCAGCAGCGCCTTCAGGCTCATCAGGAACACCGCCCACTTGGTGCTGCAGTGGGAGGTGAACTCGACGCGCTCTTTCCAGCCTTCATGAGTGAACAGCACGATGCAGTAGTCACCTTCCTGTTTCAGCAGGAAGCGTGCGTGGGTGCCGATCCATTCGGCGGGGCCGGCGAGGAACCGCCAAAGCACGAGCTCGCCTGGAACAAGCTGCTCAAGTTTCATTTCCATGGCACCGATTTCCTGGCCGTTGTTCGTGAAGCGCACCTTGACCGTCCCGCCGGCCACGCGGTCGCCATGGGTGTCTTCAGCCCACCAGGCGGCGACGCCTTCGGGGGTGGCCAGAGCCTGGTACACCTGGCTTGCAGGGGCCTTGATGCCGACCCTGTGTGCGATATCGACCATTGCAGGTTCCTCGCTTGGGCGGACAGGTGCCGTCCTTGGGTGGACTATAGGCAGGTAAATGCCTGCATGTCAAATCCGGCTCACGGACTTCCAGCCCTGGTAGTGCCGGCCGCTGGCCGGCATCCTCGTCGCAATTGATTGAAGCGTTGAAAGGAATGCGCACATGACTGAAGCAGGAAAGGAAATCTTGAACATCCGCCGCGCCAACGTAGACGATGCCCCTGCGGTGCTGGCGCTTTTCGATGAGGTGATCGAATGGTTCGTGTCGATCGGCAACCTGCAGCAATGGGGCAGTGAGCCATGGTCCACGATGCCGCGCCGGATCACCCAGGTGACTGATGCCTGCGCACTGCCCGGTGCATGGGTGGCGCAGAACGAGCAGGGTGACGTGCGCGCGTTCCTGGCGCTGGGCGAGTCGATGCCCTATGTGCCTGCGCCCACCGGCCCGGAACTGTATGTACGGGTACTGGTGGCATCGCGTGATGCCCGCGTGCGTGGCATCGGCCGGCGCCTGATGGCCTTTGCCGATGAGCAGGCGCGCGCTGCCGGGCTCGACCATCTGCGCGTGGACTGCTACGGCGGTGGCAACGGTGATCTGGTGCGCTTCTATGAATCCTGCGGCTATGCGCGCATCGCGCCGTTCAATGTGGATGGCTGGCCGGGGATGTTGCTGGGGCGACAGCTCTGACGTGGCTGCGTCATTCGGTCGCAGCGTGCGTGCAGGAAACGGTACATCGGTTCGGCGCTAGAGTAGGGGCATGACCTGCATGGAATGGCTGTGTCATTCCACTGCGGGTTCCTGATGACCCCCTCCAGGAAGGAGCAACGCATGTACTACAGCAGTGGCAACTACGAAGCCTTCGCGCGCCCGCGCAAGCCCGCCGGTGTCGATGGCAAGCGGGCTTGGTTGGTCGGTTCGGGCCTTGCCTCGCTGGCCGGCGCCGCGTTCCTGGTGCGCGATGGCCGCATGGCCGGTGAGCGCATCACCATTCTCGAGCAGCAGCGGATTGCCGGAGGCGCGCTGGATGGCCTGAAGGTGCCTGAAAAGGGCTTCGTGATCCGCGGCGGACGCGAGATGGAAGACCACTTCGAGTGTCTGTGGGATCTGTTCCGCTCGATTCCGTCGCTGGAGATTGAAGATGCCAGCGTGCTGGACGAGTTCTACTGGCTGAACAAGGACGACCCCAACTATTCGCTGCAGCGTGCCACGATCAATCGCGGTGAGGATGCGCACACCGACGGCCTGTTCACCCTGACCGAGCAGGCGCAGAAGGACATCATCGCGCTGTTCCTGGCCACCCGGCAGGAGATGGAGAACAAGCGCATCGACGAGGTGCTGGGCCGCGACTTCCTGGACAGCAACTTCTGGCTGTACTGGCGCACCATGTTCGCCTTCGAGGAATGGCATTCGGCGCTGGAGATGAAGCTGTACCTGCATCGCTTCATCCACCATATCGGCGGCCTGCCGGATTTCTCGGCGCTGAAGTTCACCAAGTACAACCAGTACGAATCGCTGGTGCTGCCGCTGGTGAAGTGGCTGCAGGACCACGGCGTGGTGTTCCAGTACGGCACCGAGGTGACCGACGTCGACTTCGATCTGGCGGCCGGCCGCAAGCAGGCCACGCGCATCCACTGGACGCGTGACGGTGTAGCCGGTGGCGTGGATCTGAGCGCGGATGACCTTGTGTTCATGACGATCGGTTCGTTGACCGAGAACTCGGACAACGGCGACCACCGCACGGCTGCGCGTTTGAATGAAGGCGCGGCGCCGGCCTGGGACCTGTGGCGACGTATTGCCGCCAGGGATCCTGCGTTCGGGCGCCCGGATGTGTTTGGCGCGCATATCCCGCAGACCAAGTGGGAATCGGCGACGGTGACCACGCTGGATGCACGCATTCCGGCCTACATCCAGAAGATCGCCAAGCGCGACCCGTTCAGTGGCAAGGTGGTGACCGGCGGCATCGTCAGTGTGCGTGACTCGCGCTGGTTGATGAGCTGGACGGTGAACCGCCAGCCGCATTTCAAGAACCAGCCCAAGGATCAGATCGTGGTCTGGGTGTATTCGCTGTTCGTGGATACGCCTGGAGACTACGTGAAGAAGCCGATGCAGGACTGCACCGGCGAAGAGATCACCCGCGAGTGGCTGTATCACCTGGGCGTGCCGGTGGAGGAGATCGACGAACTGGCTGCCACGGGCGCGAAGACGGTGCCGGTGATGATGCCGTACATCACCGCGTTCTTCATGCCACGCCAGGCCGGTGATCGCCCGGACGTGGTGCCGGAGGGCGCGGTGAACTTCGCCTTCATCGGCCAGTTCGCCGAATCGAAGCAGCGCGACTGCATCTTCACCACCGAGTATTCGGTGCGCACACCGATGGAAGCGGTGTACACGCTGTTAGGTATCGAACGCGGTGTGCCCGAGGTGTTCAATTCCACCTATGACGTGCGCTCGTTGCTGGCGGCGACCGGTCGCCTGCGCGATGGCAGGGAACTGGATATTCCCGGCCCGGCGTTCCTGCGCAACCTGCTGATGAACAAGCTGGACAAGACCCAGATCGGTGGCCTCCTGCGCGAGTTCAAGCTGGTGCAGGAAGACTGAGCGGGTGGAATGGTGGCAGCCGATGAAACCATCGGCTGCCTACGGGCCTCAAGCGACGCCGTCGGTCGTGCGGGTCAGGTGTTCCCAGGCGTCGATGCTGTCGCCCAGCGATGCGAGCTTCGCCCGCACCAGCTGCAGTGCGTCGCTGCCCAGCAGCAGGTGGCTGGGCGGCGCGTCGCTGTCGATGACCTGCAGCATGGCCTGCGCAGCCTTCAGCGGATCACCGAGCTGGTGGCCACTCTTTGCCTCACGCGCGCTGCGGATGGGGTCGAACAGCGCGTCGTAGTCTTCAATGCTGCGCGGTGCTCGCGCCATCGAACGGCCTGCCCAGTCGGTGCGGAAGGAGCCCGGCGCGACGGCGGTGACGTGGATGCCGAACGGCGCAACCTCCTTGCCAAGCACTTCGCTGATGCCTTCGAGTGCGAACTTGCTGCCGCAGTACCAGGCGATGCCGGGCATCGTGATGAAGCCGCCCATGGAGGTGATGTTGAGGATGTGGCCACGGCGGCGCGCGCGCATGTGCGGCAGCACGGCCTTGATCAGCGCGGCCGGGCCGAACACGTTCACCTCGAACTGGTGCCGCAGCTCGGCCAGCGTCGATTCTTCGAGGATGCCTTCGTGTCCGTAGCCGGCGTTGTTGACGAGCACGTCGATGCTGCCGACGTTGGTTTCGATTTCGGTGACGAGCGCATTGATGGCGTCGGCATCGGTGACGTCCAGCAGGCGGCCGAGCGCGCGGCCGGGCGCCAGCGTTTCAAACGATTGGCGGGTGGTTTCGTTGCGCACGGTGCCGACCACGCGATGCCCGGCCAGCAGGGCCTGCTGCGCAAGGGCGCGGCCGAAGCCGCTGCTGACACCGGTGATGAGGAGAAGGCGGGATGGGGACATGGGGAGGCGCTCATGGTGGACAGGGCTTGCACGCTAGTTCTTGAACGGTGCCCGCCCCAGGCCTAGGATTCGACCATTCTTGCCTATTCCTCTGGAGTGCCAGTGGTCGATTCCCTGCAACGACAGGTGCAGGCACGCATGGTCGGCCTGCTGAAGGCGTTGGCGGTGGAGGAGGGCTATACGCTCACGCCGCTGCCGGGGGTGCGGCTGCTGCGCTCCGACCGGCCTCTGGCACGCACGCCGGTGTTGTATGACCCCGGCATCGTGATCGTCTGCCAGGGCGTGAAGCGCGGTTACCTGGGCGGTCAGGTCTACCAGTACGACGCACAGCACTACCTGGCGGTATCGGTGCCGGTGCCGTTCACGATGGAAACCGATGCTTCTGCAGAGGCGCCGCTGCTGGCGATCTACCTGCATCTGGATCTGCAGTTGGCCGCGGATCTGTTGATTGAACTGGGCGAACAGGCGGGCACATCGGAGGCACCGGCACAGAGCATGATGTCCAGCCCGATGCAGGCGCCGATGCAGGCCACGGTGCTACGCCTGCTGGAGGCGCTGGCCGACCCGCTCGAAGCGGTCGTGCTGGGCCCGGCGCTGGTGCGTGAGGTGTACTTCCGCGTGCTGACCGGTGCGCAGGGCGGCGCGATGCGCGAGGCGCTGGCCATGCGCGGCCGCTTCGGCAGCATCGGCAGGGTGCTGCGTACGATCCACGCCTTGTATGCCACTGCGTTGGACGTGGGCCAGCTGGCGGCCGAAGCGGGCATGAGTGTGGCGACCTTCCACGACCACTTCCGCGCGATCACCGCCACGTCGCCGATGCAGTACGTGAAGTCGACCCGCCTGCACCAGGCTCGGCTGCTGATGCTGCGGCAGGGGATGACTGCCGAAGCGGCATCGTTGGCGGTGGGATATGCCAGCCCGTCCCAGTTCAACCGCGAGTTCAAGCGCCTGTTCGCGTTGCCGCCGGCGGCCGAGGTGGCGCGGATGCGGCGGAGTTTTGCCCTTCCGCCGGGGCCTGCAGATGCGGTGTACGTGTCTTCGCATTGAGCGGCCGCCGGGGTTTCCCAGGCTTTCTCGACACGCCGGCCAGCGGCCGGCCCTACCCACGGGGTTCAGCAGCCGACCAGCCGGTCCGCACCAATACCGCTGCGATGCTGGCTGCGGTATTCGGTCGGGCTGGCCTCGACCTGCCCGCGGAAATGCCGACGGAATGATTCCTGCGAACCAAAGCCGGCCTGCTCGGCAATCCACTGCAGTGGCCGGTCGGTGGTTTCCAGCAGCTCACGCGCGAAGGCCACGCGCTCGCGGATCAGCCAATCGATGGGCGACAGGCCGGTGGCTTCCAGGAACTGCCGTTGCAGAGTGCGCTGGCTGAGTGCGGCCTGCTCGGCGAGGCTGCCTAGCGAATGTGGCTCGCGCAGGTTACGGCGCATCCACTCCATCAGCTTCGCCAACCGCGTGGGCTCGCCGTTGGGGATGGCCCGGCTGACGCGCTGGCTGCGCCCGGCATCACGCCAAGGTGCCAACACCAATCGCTCGGCCACCAGATTAGCCACGCGCGCGCCGTAATCCTTGCGCACCATGTGCAGCATCATGTCCATGCCGGTGGCCGAGCCGGCCGAGGTGATGATGCTGCCGGTGTCCACGTACAGCACATCCTCGCGCACGTCGATGCGTGGGAAGTCGCGTGCCAGCGCTTCGGTGAGGCGCCAGTGAGTGGTGGCCTCGCGGCCATCGAGCAGCCCGGCCCAGGCCAGCACGAACGCACCGGAGCAGATCGACGCGATGCGTGCGCCGCGTGCATGGGCGCGGATCAGTGCATCGAGCAGGCCCTGCGGCGGACGTTCGCTGGGTTCGCGCCAACCGGGGATGACGATGATGTCGGCGTCATCGACGCTGCTGAGATCGTAGGGCAGCTGCACCTGGGTGCTGCCGAGCATGCGCAGCGCTCCGGGTTCGCCCGCGCACAGCTGGGTGCGGTACCAGGCCACGCCCAGCTCTGGGCGTATCGGTGCGAACAGGCCTACAGCACAGCCGAACTCGAACAGCCCCTGGCCGTGGCAGGCGACGATGGCGACGAGTGGCGCAGTGGGATCGGCGGGTGGGCTGGGCATGGCTTGATGCTACGGGTGGCGGTGCGTGGCGCAGAGTGGTGCGCGGGCATGAGGTGATGCCGGTGGAGCATGTAGAGCCGAGCCATGCTCGGCTGCTCTTTGTGGCTCAATTGAATGGGCTTCGTCTGGCATTGAGCCGAGCATGGCTCGGCTCTACAGAGAGCAGTGCGCCGGTGCAGGCCGCCTAACGTCATTACCAGCGGTCATGTGGGTGGCCGGATATGACGGTTGGGTGACGCGATCCCGCCTGTCGCCGTGGGTGAACAGGCCCTTGAATGGAAGCGTGTTTCCGGCCCACCCCCACGAGCCCCCATGCCTGCCGCCTACGCCCCAGCTTTGAGCACTCTTGCCGTCCTGATCGCGGCCGTCCTTGCTGCATCACCCAGCCATGCGGCGGAAGCCGATGCAGACCCTGCCACCACTGCAGCCACTGCCAATGTGGCAGCCTCCACGCTGGATGCGGTGGTGGTCACCGGCTCTCGCACCAGCACGCGCACGGTGAAGAACAGCTCCACGCCCATCGATGTGATTTCCGCTGAAGACCTCGCCGCCACCGGTCAGGGCAATCTGCTGGAAGCCCTGCAGCGCAGCCTGCCGTCGCTGAGCCAGATCGGCGGTTACCAGAGCGACCAGGAGAGCCTGATCCGCGGCTACCAGCTGCGCAACCTGTCGCCGGGCTACACGCTGGTACTGGTCAACGGCAAGCGCCGCAATGCCAGCGCCTATGTAAGCGGGGCCAATGGTGGCGGCTTCCCCGGACATGCGTGGGCGGACCTGGCGTTGATTCCGGTCTCGGCCATCGACCATGTGGAAGTGCTGCGTGATGGTGCCTCCGCCATCTACGGCTCGGACGCGATCACCGGCGTAGTCAACGTGATCCTGAAGTCGCAGGCGCACGGTGGTGATGTGTCGGTGGAGAGCGGGCAGAGCACCGATGGCGATGGTTCACGAACCAGCGTGCGCGCCAACGTCGGCCTGCCGTGGGGCGAGGATGGCTTCATCAACCTGTCCGGCGAGACCACCCGCCAGCATCATGCGATCCGCACCCGTCGCTACATCGATGGCTACCTGAGCTATCCGGCAGTGGATGGCAGCGGCAATCTGGTGGCGCTTCGGCCGAACAATCGATTGCCAGCGGGTGCTGCGCCGAACCCGGCCGAGGCCAGCCGCAATGCCGAAGCCAATACCATCCTCAGCTCGCCGTCATATGCGTTGAAGGCCTTCGCGGTGAACGTGGGCCATGGCCTGGGCGAGAGCGCGCAGTTCTACGCCAATGCTACGGCCAGTGATCGCACCGCGCAGGCAATCCAGAATTTCCGTCTGCCGGCGACCATCTTCACCACTTACAGGGCTCCCGGCGTTCTGAGCGTGTTTCCGGATGGCTTCCTGCCGGTGCTGGAAACCAAGGAGAAGCAGTACACCGGTACGGCCGGGGTAAAAGGCCAGATCGCGGGATGGGACTACGACGCCAGCTTGACCGGCAACCGCAGCACGGTACGTACCTATACGCGCAACTCGGTGAACTACTCGCTGCCGTATCCCGGTTCGCCCACTGATTTCTATGACGGCAAGCTGGACTACCAGCAGGGCATCGCCAATCTGGACCTGCGCCGTGGCTTCGAGGTGGCGGCATTCGCTTCGCCGCTGGAAGTGAGCGCAGGCGCCGAATACCAGCATGAACAGTATGAGCGTGGCGCGGGGCAGTGGGAGTCGTATACCGGCTTCGGTGCGGCGGCCTTCGTCGGCTATTCCACTGCGGACGCGGTGAAGGCGACCCGCAACAGCAAGGCGGTGTACGTGGGTGCGGCCACCAACATCACCTCACGCTGGTACCTGGATGCGGCCGCGCGCTGGGAAGACCATTCCGATTTCGGCAGCGTTTCCACCGGCCGCCTTACCACGCGCTTCGACTTCACCGACGCACTGGGTGTGCGCGCAACGGTCAGCAACGGCTTCCATGCGCCCAGCCTGGGCGCGCAGTTCTACCAGGCCACCGGCAGTTGCCCGTGCGGGACCACGCTGGTGGCGCAGGTATCTTCGCCGGCGGCGATCGCGTTGGGCGCAACACCGCTGAAGCCGGAAAAGGCCACCAACTACAGCCTGGGCGTGACCTGGGACCCGAGCCCGGCGTTCCATCTGGCGGTGGATGCCTATCAGATCGACATCCGCGGCCAGCTCGGCCAGTCCAGCCAGATCGGCTACAACGCGCAGGATCCGGCGCGCGTCACCGACAACAGCGGCACGGTGCTGAGCGCGGCGCAGAAGAACACCATCGACGCACTGCTGGGTTCAGCCGGCATCAGCATCCTGCCGGGTGATGCGTTCTACGCCAGCTATTTCACCAACGTGGGCAACACCCGCACACGCGGTGTGGAGCTGACCCTGGAAGCGAACCAGGAAACGGCGTGGGGCAAGCTGCGCTGGAGCTACGCGGCCAACGTCGGCCGTACCACGATCCAGAAGGTCAGCGACATTCCGGCGGCGCTGCAGGGCCTGCCGAACATCAACCTGCTGACCAGATCCAGCGAGTATGCGCTGCGCTTCCGCACGCCCAGCTACACGCAGGTGGCGGGGCTGGGCTGGCAGAACGGGCGCTGGCGCTCGAATCTGGACTTCACCTACTACGGGCCGATCAAGCGCCTGAACAACGGCGTGGAGTACAGGCAGCCGCCGGTGCTGGTGACCAACCTGTCCGGTGGCGTGGAGCTGGGCGCGGGCTGGAGTGCGGCGCTGGGCATCAACAACGTGTTCGACAAGCGCACCCGCAAGGTGCCGGAGTACGCGCGCAGTGCCACCGATGTGGCGAGCATCGAGACCACGTGGGACAGCGGCGATGTGCTGAGCAATGTGGGTGCGTACTGGTACGGGCGGGTCAGTTACCGGTTCTGAGGTGGGAAGCAGTCGAGCATGGCTCGACTCTACAAAAGCGAAAGGCAGCCGAGCATGGCTCGGCTCCATACGGGAGCAGTTCATGTCTTCTGCATTGAGGGTGGTTGCATTGGTGGGGTCACCGACCAGCTCGGCGACGTCGCGCACGTTGTTGCTGGTGCGGCATCTGCTGGCGTCGCTGCAGCAGCGGGTGCACGCCAGCGTGGACCTGGTGGAGCTGGCGCCGATCGCGCGTTCGCTGGGTCAGTCGCTGTCGCGTGGCGAGGCGGAGCCGGCGGTGGAACAGGCACTGCAGACCATCGAGGCGGCGGAGCTGCTGGTGGTCGCAGCGCCGGTCTATCGCGGCTCGTATCCCGGCTTGTTCAAGCACCTGGTCGACTTCATCGGGCTGGAGGTGCTGGTGGATGTGCCGGTGCTGCTGGCAGCGACCGGCGGCAGCGAGCGCCATGCGCTGGTGATCGATCACCAGCTGCGGCCGTTGTTCAGTTTCCTGCAGGCGCACACGCTGCCGATCGGGGTGTATGCCACGTCCGCCGACTTCGAAGGCGAGCACATCAGCAGCGCGGCCCTGCAGGCGCGCATCGAACTGGCGACCGAGCGTGCGGCCGGGCACTTGGCCACGCAGGCGCAGGCGCTGACGGTAGCGGCGCCGCTGCGACGTATCGCCTGACGCCATAACCGGCAGCGCTTTGCTTATGGCTACGCCGCATCTGCGTGGCCGGATCTGACCGCCGATTGTCGCCAGCCGTCGCTGCTGCGGCTGCTGGCATCTCTAGCATCGATATCGAAGCGGCATCGCATTGCCGGCCCCGATGAGGACGACCCCTGTGACTTTCGACGCAGCAAGCAAACCCATCCTGTTCCTGCTCGACCGTGAGTTCGAGGACGGCCAGATTCCCGGCCAGCGCTTCTTCTGTCGGCACAGCCTGCTGCTGGAGGGCGCGCTGTCGAGCATCGATGGCCTGGACGCGCAGCTGGATGTACGCCGCATCGGCTTCGCGCGGCCGCGCCGCGAGGTGATCGCCGAGATCGGTGAGCAGGACCAGTCACTACCCAAGCTGGTGTTGCCGCAGGGCGTGCGCAGCGAACTGGCCAGTGGCGCGCACCAGGCCGCCAGTACATCTCCGGTGCAGAGCCGATCCTGGCCGCGTTGAACGGCTTGCTCGGCATTCCCGTGGCCCACCCCTGAGCGAGGACGTGACCATGAGCTATCAGATCAGTGTGCTGGACAAGAGTCCGGTGGCCGAAGGTGCCTCGCCGGAGCAGGCGCTGCGCAACAGCCTGCAGCTGGCGCAGCGCGCCGAACAGCTGGGCTACCACCGCTACTGGTTTGCCGAGCACCACGCTGCACCGACGCTGGCCAGCCCCGCACCGGAAGTGCTGGCTGCGTGGGTGCTGGCGC
This sequence comes from Stenotrophomonas sp. 96582_Sma, assembly GCF_056480905.1. Classification (NCBI taxonomy): domain Bacteria; kingdom Pseudomonadati; phylum Pseudomonadota; class Gammaproteobacteria; order Lysobacterales; family Lysobacteraceae; genus Stenotrophomonas; species Stenotrophomonas sp. 96582_Sma. Next base: position 1,932,323 of record NZ_CM151122.1, read on the forward strand.
AGACCCGGCGCATCCGCATCGGCAGTGGTGGGGTGATGCTGCGCCACTACGCGCCCTACAAAGTGGCGGAGAACTTCAACCTGCTGTCGGCGCTGGCGCCGGGGCGTGTCGATCTGGGCGTGGGCAAGGCCCCCGGTGGCCTGCCGGCCTCGACTGCCGCGCTGGCAGCCGGGCGTCCGGCGTTCGCCGACTTCGACCAGCAACTGCGTGACCTGGAAGGCTATCTGTCCGGGGCCGACACCGAGGCACAGGCTCGGCCGGTTCCGCAGCAGGCACCGGAGCGCTTCCTGCTCGGGGCCAGCCCGCAGAGCGCGCAGCAGGCGGCCGAGCTGGGCTGGCGCTTCGTCTACGCCGCGCACTTCGATGGTGACCCGAAGCATATCGAGGCCGCGTTCGATGCCTACCGCAACGTTTCAAAGCAGCCGCCGCTGCTGGCCACGGTGGCCTTCGCCGCACCAACTGCCGAAGCCGCAGCGCGTCATATCGGCGCGCTGCGCGTCTACAAGCTGCACCTCGGCCCCGGCCAGACGGTGAATCTGCCCAGTCCCGAGGCGGCTGCCGAGTACGCGCGGCAGGTGGGCGTGGCTGACTTCCGCATCGAGGAGACACGCCCGAGCGTGTTGTCCGGTGATGCGCAGCACGTGCGTGACGAACTGGATGCGCTGCACCGGCGCTTCGGCGTGGGCGAGTTCGTTCTCGATGCGCCGGTGGCCGACCTCGACGCGCGTCTTACATCCCTTGAACTGCTGTCGCCCGCGCCGCGCGCGGCGGTGGCCTGACCTGCAGGAGCGATTCCCATGAGCACGACCACGCGCCACATTCCGTTCGGCATCATGCTGCAGGGCCCTGGCAGCCACATGCATGCCTGGAAGCATCCGTCCAATCCGGCCGATGCCAGCGTCAACCTGCAGTTCTACATCGACATCGCGCGTACCGCCGAGGACAACGGCATCGCCTTCGGCTTCGTGGCCGACGGCCTGTACATCAACGAGAAGTCGATCCCGCACTTCCTCAATCGCTTCGAGCCGATCTCGCTGCTGTCGGCGCTGGCCACGGCGACGAAGAAGATCGGCCTGGCGGGCACGCTGTCGACCTCCTACAGCGACCCGTTTACCGTGGCCCGGCAGTTCGCTTCGCTGGACCTGCTCAGCGGCGGTCGTGCCGGTTGGAACGTGGTGACCTCGCCACTGGAAGGCTCGGGCCGCAACTACGGTCGGCCGCATCCGGAGCACGCGTTGCGCTACCAGATCGCCGACGAGTACCTGGACGTGGTGCAGGGGCTGTGGGATTCCTGGGACGACGATGCATTCGTGCGTGAGCGCGACAGCGGCACGTTCTTCGCGCCGGACAAGTTCCGCCGCCTCGACCACAAGGGCCGCTTTTTCCAGGTGGAAGGGCCGCTCAACATCCAGCGTTCGCCACAGGGGCAGCCGGTGATCTTCCAGGCCGGGTCGTCCGACGATGGCATCGCGCTGGCCGGCAAGTACGCCGATGCGGTGTTCACCCATTCGCCATCGCTGGAGGAGACCCGCGCGTTCACCCAGAAGGTGAAGAACTCGGCGATCGCCCACGGCCGCAGCGGCAATGACGTGAAGATCTTCCCGGGCATCGGCCCCATCGTCGGCCGCACCGCGGAGGAGGCTGAAGCCAAGTACCAGGCAATCGCCGCACTGGCCACGCTGGAGGATGCGCTGGCGTACCTGGGGCGCTTCTTCGACCATCACGATTTCAGCCAGTACGATCCGGACGCGCCGTTCCCGGAGCTGGGTGACATCGGCAGCAATTCGTTCCGTTCCACCACCGACCGCATCAAGCAGGATGCGCGTGAGAAGGGCCTGAGCCTGCGCCAGGTGGCGCTGGAAGCGGTGAGCCCACGGCCAAATTTCATCGGTACGCCGGAGCATGTGGCCGACGAGCTGATCCGTTGGTTTGATGCTGGTGCCAGCGACGGCTTCATCCTCGGTTTCGCGGCACAGCGCGAAGGCCTGGACGATTTCGTGACCCAGGTGCTGCCGATCCTGCAGGCGCGCGACTACCACCAGCGCGAGCTGGAAGGGCAGACCCTGCGCGCGCATCTGGGCCTGCCGTACAAGGCCAGCCGCCATGCGACCGATGCCGAGCCGGCGCGGAAGGCAGGGTAAGGCGATGAGCGGAGAAAGCGCGGCAGCACCGGGCCATGCCCGGCGGAATTCCCCAACGACTGGCGTGCTGCCGGAAATCGCGGCACGCGCCGAGGCGGCCATCGCGATCCGCCATGACCTGCATCGGCACCCGGAGCTGGCCTTCGAGGAACACCGCACCAGCGCACGCGTGGCCGAGCTGCTGCAGCAGTGGGGCTATGAGGTCACCACCGGCCTCGGCGGTACCGGCGTGGTCGGTACGCTGCAGCGCGGGCAGGGCAGCCGTCGCCTTGGGCTGCGTGCCGACATCGATGCACTGCCGATCCACGAGGACTCCGGCCTGGCGTACGCCAGCCAGAACGAGGGGCTGATGCATGCCTGCGGCCACGATGGGCATACCGCCATCCTGCTGTCCGCGGCGCACTACCTGGCCCATCACGGCCGCATCGACGGCACCCTGCAGCTGGTGTTCCAGCCGGCCGAGGAAACCGGTTCGGGGGCCTCGAAGATGATTGCCGACGGCCTGTTCGAACGCTTCCCGGTGGATGCGATCTATGGCCTGCACAACTGGCCGGGTGTGCCGGTGGGCCACTTCGGCTTCGTCGACGGTCCGGCGATGGCATCGGTGGACTGGGCGCGGCTGAAAGTGATCGGCAAGGGCGGTCACGGTGCCGAGCCTCAGGGTAGCGTCGACCCGATCCTGGCGGCAGCGCATATCGTCACGGCGCTGCAAAGCGTTGTCTCGCGCAATGTGGATCCACGGCAGATGGGCGTGGTCACCGTCGGTTCGATCCACGGCGGGCAGGCCGCCAATGTGATCCCGGACGTCGTCGAGCTGAAGCTGACCGTGCGCGCCTACCTGCCCGAGGTACGTGACACTCTGCGGCGCCGTGTTACCGAGGTCGCCGAGCAGACCGCCGCCGCGTTCGGCGCGCGCGCGGAGATCGAGTTCCCGCGTGGCTTCCCGAGCGTGATCAACCATCCGCAGCAGACCGCCTACATCCGTGAGGTGGCCGTGCAGGGCTTCGGCAGCGAACACGTGGTGCCCGAATTCGCGCCGCGCACTGCCAGTGAGGATTTCGCGTTCCTGCTGCAGGCGCGGCCGGGCAGTTTCGTGTTCGTCGGCAACGGCGACAGCGCGCCGCTGCACAGCCCGCGCTATGTATTCAACGACGCCGCCATCGCGCCCGCTGCCAGCCTGTGGGCGCGGCTGGCTGAAGACTATCTGGTGAAGGACGTCGCATGAGCAGCAACGAACGCTTCCTCTACACCTCGGTGGATGATCCGCTGGCGCGGCCGCTGTTTGATGGTCTGGAACAGGAGTACGACAGCCGCTATGCCGACGTGCGCCGACGCATCGGTGGCAGCGCCCGCGAGGAGCTGCAGCGCTACCCGGCGCAGGCCTTTGCGGCCCCGGTCGGTGCCTTCGTGCTGCTGCTGCGCGACGGGGTGGCGATTTCCGGCGGCGCGTTCATGCCGCACCGTGATCCGGACACGGCCGAGTTCAAGCGCATCTGGACGTTGCCCGGGCTGCGTCGCCAGGGCATCGCGCGGCGCGTGCTGCAGGAGCTGGAAGACCAGGCGGCGCGGCAAGGGTACCGGCGGGTGTTCCTGACGACCGGCTTCCGCCAGCCTGAGGCTGTTGGCCTGTACCTCAGCCATGGCTACACCGCGCTGTTCGACCTGGAGGCCGACCCGGAAACGGTTGCGCATCTGCCGTTCGAAAAGCACCTGCGGGCAGCGACGCCTGTCGTTGCGCCTGCGCAGACCCAGCTGCAAGGAGCCCACGCGTGAGCACGCCTTCGACCGCGCTGGATGGCATTGCAACCCGGCCGGCGCCAGCACCGGCGCTGAAGATCGTGCCGGCCCGGCATCCGCTGCAGGTCTTCGGCACGGTGCTGGCACTGGCGCTGATCCTGATCGGGCTGCAATCAGTGCTGGGCAATCCGCGCTGGGGCTGGGGCACCTTCGCCGAGTGGTTCTTCGCACGCCCGGTGCTGGAAGGCCTGGGCCGTACGCTGCTGTTGACCGCACTCGGTACCGGTCTAGGCTTCGCGCTGGGCACCTTGCTTGCGCTGGCCCGGGTGTCCGGTTCACCGCTGCTGTCGGCGGTGTCGTGGGGCTATGTCTGGTTGTTCCGTTCGATCCCACTGCTGGTGCTGTTGTTGCTGTTGAACAACCTGGGCTACCTGTACACCACCATCGAGCTGGGCGTGCCGTTCACCGGTATCAGCCTGTTCTCGTACCCGACCACGCAGCTGATTGGTGTGTTCACCGCGGCGGTGCTGGGCCTGACCCTGAACCAGGCGGCGTTCTCGGCGGAGGTGATCCGTGGCGGCATCCTGTCTGTGGACCATGGGCAGTATGAGGCGGCCGCCGCGCTTGGCCTGCCGCGTGGCCGCCAGGTGCGCCGCATCATCCTGCCGCAGGCGATGCGCTCGATCCTGCCGGCCGCGTTCAACGATGTGATCGGCCTGGCCAAGAGCACTTCGGTGGTCTACGTGCTGGCGCTGCCTGAGCTGTTCTACACGGTGCAGGTGATCTACCGCCGCAACCTGGAAGTGGTGCCGCTGCTGATGGTGGCCACGGTCTGGTACCTGGTGATCCTCACCGTGCTGTCGTTGCTGCAGCGGCGCGTGGAGCAGCGCTTCGCGCGCGGTCAGCTGCAGCGCGAGCGTTCGGTATCGCGTGTCTCGTCACCGACGCGCGCCACAGGTGAGGCTGCACCGCGCGTGGTCAATCGCCCGCGCATCGCCGCGCAGGTTGAAGCGGGCGAGGGGGCATCGGTATCGCTGCACGGTGTGGGCAAAGTGTTCGGCGACCAGCCGGTGCTGGAAGACGTGAACCTGGACCTGCGCGCTGGCAGCGTGACGGTGCTGATCGGCCCGTCCGGCGCCGGCAAGTCCACGTTGCTGCGGCTGATAAACCACCTGGAACGTGCCGACAGCGGTTACGTGACCGTCGGCGGCCAGCTGATCGGCTACCGCCGCGATGGTGACACCCTGTACGAGCTGCCCGAGCGTGAGATCCGCCGCCGTCGTGCGGAGGTGGGCATGGTGTTCCAGGGCTTCAACCTGTTCCCGCACCTGACTGCGCTGGAGAACATCATCGAGGCACCGATCGCAGTGCGTGGCGTGTCGCGCGCGCAGGCCGAGCAGCAGGCGCGCACGCTGCTGGAACGGGTCGGCCTGGCCGACAAGGCCGATGCCTTCCCGCGCCAGCTGTCCGGCGGCCAGCAGCAGCGCATCGCGATTGCTCGTGCGCTGGCCCTGCAACCGAAGGTGCTGCTGTTCGACGAACCGACCTCGGCACTGGACCCGGAGCTGGTGGCCGAAGTGCTCAGCGTGATCGAGGAGCTGGCAAGCTCCGGCACCACGCTGGTGATTGTCACCCACGAACTGAGCTTCGCCCGCCGCGTGGCCGACCACGTGGTGATGATGGACCAGGGCCGGGTGATCGAGCAGGGCACGCCCGAGGCGCTGTTCGAACGTCCGCGCCAGCAACGCACCGCCGATTTCCTGGCCAAGACCCTGTAAACCCGGAAGGAAGACCATGAGCCCTGCAGCACCGCGTCGCCCCTCACGCAGCACCCTGTTGATCGTGGGCGTGCTGGTCATCGGCATCGCCGGCATCGTCTATTCGCGCGTGCGTCAGGCACCGGATGCCGGCACCGTGGCCGCAACCAGCCTGGCGGGTGCGAACACCGCCATCCTGAAGGGCACGTTCGATCCGAAGGCGCAGGCATTGATCCCCACGGGGTATCGCTTCGTCACAGCCGGTACGTTCACCGTTGCCACCCATCCGGGGCAGCTGCCGCTGGCCGACTACGGTACCGACAGCAAGGACGTGGTCGGCATCGAGCCGGACATCGCACGGCTGATCGCCGATGGGCTGGGCCTGAAGCTGGTGATCGTGCCGGTGGCGTGGGCGGACTGGCCGTTGGGGTTGGAATCAGGCAAGTACGATGCCGTGCTGTCGAACGTGACGGTGACCGAGGAGCGCAAGAAGAAGTTCGACTTCTCCAGCTACCGTTACGATCTGCTCGGCATCTACACGCGCACTGATGGGCCGATCCAGAAGATCGAAAAGCCGGCCGACGTTGCCGGGCTGAAGGTGGTGGTCGGTGCCAGCACCAACCAGGACCAGATCCTGCGCCAGTGGGACCAGCAGAACATCGCCGCTGGCTTGAAGCCGGTGGAGTACCAGTACTTCGATGACGCCGTGGTTGGGCGGCTGGCAGTGATCACCGGGCGCGCCGATGTCTCGTTCGAGCCCAACGCCACCGGCGCCTATTCGGCGCGCGATGGCAAGGTGCGGCGTGTGGGCCTGTTCCCGGGGGGCTGGCCGAACGCCGCAGCGATTTCGGTCACCACACGCAAGGGCAGTGGCCTGGCGGATGCGGTGACGCAGGCATTGAACACCCAGATCGGCAGCGGTACCTATGCGCAGGCATTGGCGCGCTGGAACGTGGCCGAGGAAGCGGTGCCGCAGTCGCAGACCAACCCGCCGGGGTTGCCGACGCTGTGACGCCGAGCATGGCCCGGCGCTGCCGCTGCTTTTGTAGAGCCGAGCCATGCTCGGCTGCTCTACCAACGCGCCTCCAGCGTTCTGAACGGTTTCGCCACGCGCACGCCCTCGGCATCGAAGCCGGAAACGCTGCGTCCATCCACACGCACCGTCTTCGGCATCGTGCGCGCCGGCCACCAGACCTTCACCGCCGTCCCGCTGCGCAACCCGTCGCCTAGGGTGACGTTCAGTGTGCCGTCGCGCTGCCGCGCCTGCATCTGCAACGTGCCATACGCGGTCGGCAGACGCTCCACCGCCATGCCATCGCCCGCCACCCACGAAGGCGGTGTGCCCGGTAGCAATGACAACGCATCATCGTCCTCGCGCATCAGCATGCCGAACAGGGTGCGGCCGTACTCGGCACCGATCCAGGTATGCGGCATGTCGCCGAGATAGCGCGGGAAGCGCAGCCGTGAATGCACTACTTCGGCCAGCACCTGCCATTCAAGCGGGCGCCGATCGTGAAGCAGGCCCTGCAACAGCTCGTCAGCCACGTCTGGCTGGCCAAGATGCACATAGCTCAGCACATTGCGGATCTCGTACGGCGTGTAGGCATACAGCGCACCGGGCTGGCTGCGCTTGCGCACGTCGTCCAGGTAGCGGGCGAAGGTGGTCCGCAACGCATCTGCCGGCAGCACGCTCTGCGCACCGGTGGGGTCCAATGCAATCGAAACGCCGGTGGGATCACCATCGCCCAGATCCGCCGAGGACGGAATGAAGTCGATGCCCTTCCACGCCATCGTCGCCCGGATCGAGGCATGCAGTGCGTCGTACAGCAGCTTGTACTGTTCGCGCGCCCAACGGGCGGTTTCATGGTCGCCAAGTGCCTCTGCCAGCCACGCGCCGTCGTGCCAGCCCTTCAGTCCCCAGTAGTCATCCCAATAGCTGTGGGTGGGCGAAGGGTAGCCCTCGTGGCTGATCGACGGCGCAAGAATGCCCGCGAAGCGCTCCGGCGCTGGCTGGTCAGCCATGTAACCCGCTACCAGCGTGCGCTCGCGCAGCTGCTGCAGGAAGCGCAGCGCCGCCTTCACTTTCGGCAGGTACGCGCGCACCGACTCCGCACCGCCATCGAGGCGGGCGACATCGGCGACCAGTGCCACATACTGGCCCTGGCTGTCGTACTCGATGTCCGAACCAAAGCCGGTGTTGACGCTGCCATCGTCGTTGAGGATCGGTGAAACCAGTCCGTTGGCATGCACGCCGTGTGTGCTGTACCAGGCCAGGTAGTCGCGCGCGACGCGGGCTTCGCCCATCCGCAGCAGCACTGCCGAGGTGGCCATGCCATCGCGGATGAAGGAGCGGTTGTAGTTGCGTGGCCCCGGTTGCATGGCCGGGCCGGTCTGGTTGATCAGCATGTAGGCAGCCTGCGCGCGCAGCATGTCCACCAGCGATGGATCAGGCAGGCGCAGCCCGACCTGGCCCAGGCGTGCCTGCCAATCGGCGGACGCCTGCGTGGCCAGCGTCTCGAACGCTGCATTGGCATCACGGGGCAGCGTTGCCAGGTCAAGCGCAGGCGCTTCGGGCAGCACGCCATTGGCATCGGCAGCGGCGGTGCCGAGTGGGAACGCCACGACCACCGCATCGCTGGCACCGGGCGCGAGGCGGATCCGGTAGCTCAATGCGGCTGCGGCCAGTCCTTGCTCGTCACGTGCCTGCTGCGAGGAAGGCAGTTCGCCGGCAGCGACGTCCGCGGTGATCTCCGTTGCGCCGTCCTTCCCGAACGGCGCCACGCCGGACGCAGCCACTGGCGTGAGCGAATGCAGCAGCGTGCGGCCATTGATGCGCAGGGCCTTTCCATCGATGGCCACCTCGCGGATCGGCGACAGCCCGCCGTTCTGCCACGGCGGATTCATCTGCATCGGACGCACGACCAGACTGAGCGTGCCGTCGATCGCCGTGGTGCCGGTGTTGTGCAGTCGATGGCGGAGGAAGGTCACCGGCTGGCCATCGCGCTCGATGGCGAACACCTCACTGCGCAACTCCAGCCCAGGCTGCGGCGACCAGGTGGCCGAAGGCATAGGCTTCCAGCCATCGCGCAGGGCGTGCTGTACGGGCTGACCGGCGGCACCTGCAGCACGCCCGTCGGCGCTTCGCCAGAGCGGCTGCACCAGCGGCGCACCCTTGAACGCTTCCAGATTGCCGTATTCGTCGAAGATCGATTTCTGCCGGCCCGCATGCACACCCACGGCGGTCCAGTAGGTCTGCTGCATCTGCAGCGAGGCGGGGAACAAGGCACGTTGCGCACCGCTGGCGGCAATCTGGTAGCGCTTCATCGGCGTCATCACGGCTTTCGGGCCAAGCAGGCGCAGGCGCGCGATCTGCGGGGCAGCGCCGTCCACGGCCAGGCGGAATGCACGTAGAGGTTGTGCCGTGTCAGCAGCCAGCCAACTCTGCCGATGGCTGGCCGCCTGTGCATCGTGTGCGAGGTCCTGCCATCGGCCCTGTGCGTCCTGCGCCTGCAAGCGGGCGGCGCCGCGCCCGCCATCGGCCCAGTCGACCGCGAGACCGGCCGTCGACTGGGTGCGAGGCAGCATGATCTCGAGCGTATGGGATCCACCTTTTCCGGCTGGAACCGCGACGGTGCCACCGCCTTGCCAGAGCGCCGCCGCCTGCGCTGCATGGACACCGCTGATGCGTGCGCTGAGCGTGCTGTCCAGCGGCTCCATTTCGAAGATCGACACGCCCCAATCGGAGGTGCGCTGTGGGCTGGCCAACCTCAGGTAGCGCGCCTGGCGTGGCGCGAAGGACAGCGTTTCCACGTCGCCCAGCGAATCGGCCATGGTGTACGCGGTCTGCCACTGCGTGCCGTCCAGCGAGGTCTGCAGTGAATAGCCCTCTGGATTGGAGACATCCCAGGTAAGCCGTGCGCCGGCCAGCATCGTCGGTGCGCCCAGATCGATCTGGAACCAGTGGCCCGGACTGAAGGCACCGCCGGTGACGGTCTTGGGGTCGCCGTCGATCAGATGGCTGATCGCCATCGCCGGTACCTGCTGCGAGGACGCGCTGGCCTGCCATTGGCTGCGTGGTGGCAGCGTCTGTGCCTGTGCGCTGAAGGCCAGCGCGGCCAACAGCAGGGCAGTGGCAGATCGCCATGGGATAGCTGAGCGGAAGACCTTGGAACGTTCGGCGCGCAACGTCATTACGGACAGCCTCGCAGGTTCGACCGGAATCGGGCGAGCGCTACGCTAGCAAGGGATGTAATCGGTTACATGACGCACTGCAGCGCCGCCGGGCGCTGGCGCTGCCATCGCGGGAGCGCTGACGGATGTGGCTCTGGACGGCTGCAGGCTTGCCCCTATGCTGATTGGCAACGACCACCGATCTGAAATGGATTGATGATGGAGTTCAGTTTCACGCTGATGTACCGAGTGCCTGATACCGGAAAAGATCTCAGTGCATTTGAGCGAGGTCTTGCAGAGGTGGGGTGCGACGATGCGCTGCTGGGCAGTGGTTCGCCGGGCGTTTTGGCGTTGCGATTCCAGCGAGAAGGCACAGCCGCAGACGATGTCGCGCGTGCCGCATGCGTGCAGGTCCAGAATGCGGTACCGGAAGCCGAATTGATAACCGTGCATGTCGATGTCAGCAATGCTGGCGGCGTCTCCAATTGCGGTGACTCCAAAGCTGAGCTTGTTTGACGTCCACGGCGCACTTCTCAGAAGCAGCCGAGCATGGCTCGGCTCTACATGGCTTCCGGCAGGTCAAGCGGCATCCTCCATTACAGCTCCACCGTCTCCCACCAGCGCGTACCCGCCTGCGGCGCCTGCATGTCCAGTGCTTCGCCCATCATCGGCGTGGCCACCGGCACGTTCTTTGCGGCGGCCAGTGCGGTGATGCGCTCGAACGGCTGTTGCCATGCGTGCAGCGCCAGATCGAAGGTGCCGTTGTGGATCGGCAGCAGCCACTTGCCGCGCAGGTCCAGGTGCGCCTGCAGGGTCTGCTCGGGCTGCATGTGCACGAACGCCCAGCGCGGGTCGTAGGCACCGGTTTCGATCATGGTCAGGTCGAACGGGCCGTACTTCTCACCGATGGCCTTGAAGCCGTCGAAGTAGCCGGTGTCGCCGCTGAAGAAGATGCGGAAGTCATCGTCCTGGATCACCCATGACGCCCACAGGCTGCGATCGCTGTCGCCCAGACCGCGGCCGGAGAAATGCTGGCCCGGGGTGGCGGTCAGGCGCAGGCCGCTGGCTTCGGTCGATTGCCACCAGTCCAGCTGTTCGACCTTGCTGGCGTCCACGCCCCACGCAATCAGCTGGTCGCCCACACCCAGCGGTGCGATGAAGCGCGCGGTCTTGCCGGCCAGCTGCATCACTGCGGCATGGTCCAGGTGGTCGTAATGGTTGTGCGAGAGGATCACGCCGGCGATCGGCGGCAGCTGGTCGATGCTGATCGGCGGCGCGTGGAAGCGGGCCGGGCCCATCCACTGCACCGGCGAGGCGCGCTCGGAGAACACCGGATCGGTCAGCCAGTATTGGCCACGCAACTTCAGCAGGATCGTGGAATGCCCGAGCCGGAACAGGCTGCGATCAGGCGCGGCGTCCAGGGTTGCACGGTCCAGCGGCAGCACCGGAATGGGGTGGGCGGGCACGGTGCCCTTGGGCTTGTTGAACAGGAACGTCCACCAGATCTCCGCGCCATCGCGCAGGCCCATCGCCGGACGCGGCAGGGCATTGCGGAACTTGCCGTCGCGGTACTGCGGCGAATCGGGGAAGTCGGGGAGGGACCAGGACTTGCAGAAGGTGTAGGCGGTCACGGCGAGGATTCCAAGCAAAAGGACAAGGAGCAGGCGCTTCATGGGTGACGTCCGCTGGGTACACTGCACAGTGTAGTTTCGTGTTTTTCAAAAGTACACTGTCGGGTGTAAAATGGTGGCGTCCGTTCAGCTATCCGGTTTCCGCCATGTCCCGTGCCCCGCAACGCCTGACCGACCGCAAACGCGAAGCCATCGTGCGTGCGGCGGTGGAGGAGTTCCGGGCATCGGGCTACGAGGCGACCAGCATGGACCGCATCGCCGAGGTGGCGGGGGTCTCCAAGCGCACCGTCTACAACCACTTCCCGAGCAAGGAAGCGTTGTTCTCGATGATCCTGGAGGAGCTGTGGGAGCGCAGCGTGGCCAGCGACGCACTGCCGTACCGCGCCGACCAGCCGCTGCAGGCGCAGCTGATGCAGCTGCTGGGGCAGAAGCTGGAGCTGCTCAGTGATGCCAACTTCATCGACCTGGCACGGGTGGCAATGGCCGAGATCATCCATTCGCCGGAACGTGCGCAGGCCATCGTCTGCCGCATGGGCGAGAAGGAAAGCGGTGAGAGTGCGTGGATCCGCGCGGCAATCGCCGATGGCCGGCTGCGCCAGGTCGATCCGGAGTTCGCCGGCCACCAGCTGCACGGGCTGGTGAAGAGCTTTGCATTCTGGCCACAGGTGACGATGGGGCAGGCGCCGTTGAACGAACAGGAGCGCGCACGCGTGGCCGAATCGGCGGTGGCGATGTTCCTGGGTTACTACGCGGTCTAGCTGGCGGCGAAGCGGCGGAACTCGTCGGCCGGCAGCGCCGCCGAGTACAGATAGCCCTGGCCGACATCCACACCCAGTGCGCGCAGTTGCTGTTCCTGCGCGAGGGTTTCGGTACCCTCGGCCACCACGATCGCACCGCAGCGATGCGCGACTTCGACGATGAAGCGAACGATCGACTGCGACTTGGCGTCGGACAGGGTGGCAATCAACGCCTGCTCGATCTTGACCTCGGCAATGGCCAGCTGCGAGAGCAGGATCAGGGTTGAATAGCCGGCACCGAAATCATCCAGTGACAGCGTGACCTCCGCCGCTAGCAGCTGTGCGATGTTGGCATCGACCACGTCGCGCTCGACGATCTCGGTCCATTCGACGATCTCCAGCCGCAGCATCACGCCGGGCACATCGTGCAGTGCCAGCAATTCCTGCAGGCGCAGGCCGAAGTCGGGCAGGCGCAGTGACTCGGCCGAAACGTTCACGGCGATCTTCAGCTGCGAGCCATCGCGTCGGCACTGCTGCAGGAAGTGGATGGCCGACTGCAGCGTGGCCCATTCCAGTTCAGCCAACCGCCCCTGCCGGCGCAGCAGCGAGATCACCCGCATCGGCGCGATCAGCCGGCCCTCGCCGTCGCGCATGCGCAGCAGTGCTTCGGCGCCGACCAGCTGGCGATCCTGAAGGCGATGCTTGGGCTGGTAGCACAGGGGGGCATCTCCCTGCTGCAACCAGCGTTCGAGGGCGACTTCGATCAGGGCGTCGATCTCGCTGTCGCGCTGGATCGGATCGTCGAAGAACACGACGCCTGATTCGATCGCACTCAGCGCCACGGTGATCGCGCGGAACGGAAGATGTCCTTCGTCGGCATCGGCGGGGGGCTTCAGTTCGACCACCGCACAGCGGAACAGCGGCCGGAAGCCGGGCCAATCGCGGCCGACCCGATCGGCCAGGTTGCTGGCCAGCTCGGTGATCTGCGGCTGCGTGCGCAGTTCGAACAAGGTCAGGTCGCGCACCAGGATCGCCAGCGCGGCATCGCCGAACTGGTAGATCTCCAGCTGCCCGGCTGGCAGCGAGGGCAGCAGCCGATGCACCTCGTCGGTGCTGTCGCGCTGCCACAGGCCGTTGTCCTGCAGCGGACCATAGCGCAGGCGCAGATCGCGCAGGTTGCCCATCTCGGCCACGATCAGGCATGCCTTGCCGATGCCGTCGTTGTCGCGCCAGTAATGCTGCAGGCGTTCGCCAAGTGCACGCATGTTGGGCAGGCCACTGATCGGATCGATGCGCAGCCAGGCCTGTTCGCGCTGACGCTGTGCATCGATCTGCGCATCGTTGTAGACCAGCGCGAACACCGCGCCGAGCATCAGCAGCGATAGTGGCAGTGCCAGCAGCCGCTGGATTGCCAACTCCTCCACGGGTAGCTGATTGGCGCCGATGATTGCGACGCCCAGTGCCAGGCCCAACGCAGTGACGGCGATACGCACGCCCCAGGCCTGCAGGATCACGCGCAGCGAGAGCTCATTGAGCATGCGCGGGTGCAGGCGCCTGCGCAGCCAGACGCCGGCCAGCATCTGCAGCGTGGCCTCGAGGCCGGCCGGCAGGAAATACTGGGTGCCGGCAAACTGGTAGCGCGCCAGCAGGCTGGCGGCCAGGCAGGTAAGGCCGCCGCGCCAACCGCCCAGCAGGCCACTGACCAGCAGGATGTCGAAGCCGAGGTGCAGCTTGACCACACCCTGGGTGTAACGGGCCACGAACCAGGAATTGAACAGGTAGATCAGGCCCAGCGCCACGCCGACATACAGGCGACGGCCTTCAATGGCGTGCCCGGCGCGGCGGGTGGCGATCAGCAGCACGCCGATCATGCCGATCACCGCCGTGGCCTGCAGCAGGTACAGCGGCAGGCTGGGCAGGGCGCTGTCCAGGACCTGGGCCGAGACCCGTGAAAGCGCATCCATAGCAGGTTCCCGCCTGTGACCGACGGCCAGTGACGAGCAGCGTAGTCGCAGCAGGGCGCAGGTTCAATTGCACTGGCTGGGTTCGGGCAGGAGGTGGTCGGCCATGAAATCGACAAACGCGCGTACACGCGGCTGCTGATGGCGATGGCTTGGCCAGAGGGCCCAGAAGGTGCTGCGCTCGGTGCTCCATGGGTCCAGGACGCTGACGAGTTCACCGCGGTCCAGCGCATCACGCGTGGCGAAGTCGGGCAGGCACGCAATGCCATGGCCATCAATGGCCATGTGCAGGATCGTCTCAAGATGATTGGCAGTCATTGCGGCAGTCAGCCGCGGCTCAGTGCCTCCCTCATGCGTGGGCAGCGGCCAACGTTCGATCAGGCCGGTGCCGGGAAAGCGATGGAGGAGGCATGCGTGGCCGCTCAGATCATCCGGGTGCTGTGGCGTGCCGCGCTTGGCGAAGTACGCAGGGGCGCCCACACAGAGCAGGCGGGCACTGCCGAGGTTGCGGCCGTGCAGCCTGGAGTCGGCGGGGTTGCCCGTGCGGACAACGGCGTCGAAGCCCTCCTCGATGACATCGACAAGACGGTCGCTGAAGTGCAGGTCGAGTTCGATGGCGGGAAAGCGGTGCGCAAAGGCCGATAGCACCGGCAGCATCAGTCCGCTGGCGAGTGGAAGACTGACCTTCAGGCGACCGCTGGGCGCGGCCTGGGCGTCGGTCAGCTCGCGCTCCGCTGCGGCGACCTCGGTCATGATGCGACGGCAGCGTTCAAGGAACTGCTCGCCTTCGGCAGTCAGGCTGACGCTGCGGGTATTGCGATTCAGCAGGCGGGCGCCCAGGCGCTCTTCCAGCCGGGCGATGGTCTTGCTTGCCGCCGAAGGGGTGATGCCACGCTGTCGTGCTGCGGCCGCGAAGCTGCGTGCCTCGGCGACCAGAACGAAGAGGCTGAGACCGGCAAAGCTGTCCATGACATGGCCATTGATGACGTTAATGTCATTAAAGCACGGACACAACGATGGATTTTTACGCGATAGCGTCGTCGCTAGCATCAATGCGGTGGCGCCTGGCCACGCTGGAGTTTCATCGACATGTCAGTTGCTTCTGCTGAGACGGCCGGATCATCACGCTTTGGAGTGGTGCTGGCGGGCTGCCTGACGGCGCTCACCATTCCGTTGAGCATTGCCAGCCCCGCCGTTGGCATTCCCGCCATCCGGGACGCGCTGGGCGGTTCGCCTGCGGCGTTGTCCTGGATCATCAACGCTTATCTGTTGACCTACGGCTGCACCACGCTGGTGGCCGGTGGGCTGGCCGATCTGCATGGCAGGCGTCGGATCTGGCTTCTGGGCGGCGCGTCGTTTGCGCTGGTCACCGGCCTGATCCCCTTGATGCCCGATGTGGCGTGGATCAATGCACTGCGACTGCTTCAGGGGATGGCGGCGTCGGCTGCGTTTGCCGGTGCGATGGCGTCGCTGGCGCAGGTGTTCGACGGCGAGGCGCGGGCAAGGGTGTTCAGCCTGATCGGCACCACCTTTGGTGCAGGAGCCGCAGGCGGTCCGCTGCTGGCAGGCGGGTTGATCGATGCGCTGGGCTGGGAATGGGTGTTCTTCCTGCCTGCGTTGCTGGCCGCCCTGACCGTACCGTTGGTCGCCCGGTCATCCGTCGAATCGAAGAGCACCGGTTCGCCACGCCTGGATTGGCTGGGCGCCGTCACCTTCATGCTGGCGCTGGGGTCACTCACCTACGCCATGATCGTGCTGCCGGAACGCGGCCTGTTGCATCCGCAGACGCTGGTACTGCTGGCGCTCTCGATGGTGTTGCTGGCCGCGTTCATTGCCGTCGAGCGCTCCCATCGAACACCGCTGCTGGATCTCGGGCTGTTCCGCAACCGGCGCTTTGTCGGCGTGCAGATTCTCGCCGCTGCGCCTGCGTTCTCGTACGTCGTCCTTCTGGTGGTGCTGCCGGCGGGGTTCATCGGTGTTGAAGGACTGCGACCCACCGAGGCTGGACTGGCGATGGCAGCGCTGTCTGCACCCTTGCTGGTTGTTCCCCTGGTTGCCGGCTACCTGCTGCGCTGGATTCCGGCGCGGACGCTGTGCTGTGCGGGCCTGCTGATCGGCGCGCTTGGGCTGGCATGGCTGGCGCAGGTGTTCCAGTTCCCGTCGGTGCGCTGGATGCCGATGCTGGTCATCGGAATCGGCATCGGCCTTCCCTGGGGCATCATGGATGGCCTGGCGGTCAGCGTGGTCGGCAAGGAGCAGGCCGGCATGGCCGCTGGCATCTTCAATGCGATGCGACTGGCAGGCGATTCCATTGCCCTCGCGCTTGTCGGCATCATGCTCTCATCCCGCATTGGCGGGAGTATGGCGCTTGAGGCCAGCGTCGTGGCCCGTGCCGCCGTGCACCGGCTGTCCATGGGCGACCTTGGCGGAGCGGTGGAGGCATTGCCAGGCGTTTCGAGAACGGCGCTGGCCCAGGCATACATGGAGTCCGTCCGTGGCCAGCTGTTTGTCCTGGCGATGGCGACCGTGCTGACCGCCATCGTGCTCGGGTACCTGTTGCGCGAAGAGGTCGAGCTTGGCCTGCGCAGAGTCGGTCAGTAGCGCGGGTCGGCGATGGCCGGCAGCACCAGTTCGCGCACGAAGCCGGACGGTGACAGCCGCAGCAACGCGCGCACCATCGCAACGACGTCGTGCACCGGCACCAGCTCGCCGTCGCCGCGCGCTGCGGCCTCTGCCACCGGCACTGAAAGTGCATCGTCGGTGTTGAGGTAGCCCAGCTGCAGGCTGGTCACCGCCAGGCGGCGATCGCGGAAACCCTCGCGCAGTGCATCGGCGATGCCGTTGAGCGCGAACTTGGATGCGCCGAACGCCACTTCCGGGCGGCCGCTGCGTGGCAGTGCCGAGGTCGAGCCGGTCAGCACCAGCTGCGGGCGTGGTGCGCCCAGCACCCGCGGCAGCAGGCGCTGCAGCAGCACCAGGGTGGCGGTGATGTTGACGTCGACGAGTTGGGTGAGTGCGGCATCGGTTTCGTCGAGGAAGGCGTACTCGTCGCTGAAGGCGGTCTCTTCCCAGATGCCCAGGTTGTGGATCAGCACATCCAGATCGGCAGGTGCCTGTGCTGCGATGTGGTCGGCAGCCACGGTCGGCTGGGACAGATCGGCTTCGATCCACTGCAGGGTGACGCCCTCGGGGCATTCAATATCGCGCGGTCGGTTGCGTGAAACGCCGATGACGGTGTCGCCTGCACTGCACAGGCCTTCCACGAACGCCCGACCGAGGCCCCTGCTGGCGCCGATGACCATCAATTTCATGTTGCTTCCTTGTTGTACTGCGGCGGCCTCAGTCGACCGCCAGAACGGTGTCCCAATCGGCGAACGCACGCAGGCCGCTGCGTTCGGCGGTAATGATCGAGGCGGTGTTGTCGAGCTGGCAACGGTACTGCGGTTGCAGCCCGGCCGTCTGTGCGGACACGGCCATGGCGCGTACCAGCTGGCGCGCGTGCCCGCGACCGCGGGCCTCGGGCAGGGTCAGCACGCCCATGTCGGCCAGGGCCGGATCCAGGCTCCACGGGTACATGCTTCCCGCGGCAACCAGCCGCTCGCCATCGAAGGCGCCGAACACCTGCCAGTGGTCCAGCTCGACCCAGGCGGCATCCAGATCCTCCTCGCTCGCGCTGGCCTGGAACCCGTCGAACGCGGCTGCGTCGGCCGGGCCAAGACAGCGGATATGTGGCGGTGCAGGGCGCTCGGCCAGGGCCGCAAGTTCTGCGGCGGGGAAGTAGAAGACGCGATCCGCGCCATGCGTGCGCTGGCCGAGCTGCTGCAGGCGCAGTTGCAGCTGCGGGAGCGTCCAGTGCGGCTGCGCGTGCAGTTGCAGGCGAGCGGCCAGGGCCGGGCGCAGCAGTGCGCGCGCGGGGCCCACGACCGGCTGCAGCAGCATGCCGTCCTCGCCCTCATCGAAATCATCGCTGCACGCCAACTGCAGCAGCGGATCATCCTGCAGCATGCGCTGCCCGGAGAACACGCTGCGCCAGGTCGCATCGATCAACGGGGCAAACACATCATCCATGACCGGTGTCTCGCTCAGTGCCGGGGCAGGTCCACCTGCAGGCCGGCGGCCTTCCATTCGGGGTAACCGGCGGCGAGCCGCTGCGCGGTCAGTCCGGCCTCGCGCAGCATCGCCACCGCATCGTTGGACAGCACGCAGTAGGGACCGCGGCAGTACGCGACAATGTGGACGGCACGCGGCAGTTCGTCCATCCGTGCACGCAGTTCCGTAACGGGAATGTTCAGCGCGCCGGGCAAGTGGCCCAGATCGAATTCCTCACGCGGCCGCACATCCAGCAGCACCACGCTGCTGCGTTGTTCCAGCAACTGCTCGACAGTCAGGCCTTCCAGAGCATCGCGGCGCTGCAGGCTGTCGTGGATCACGCCGTGCATCTCGCTGCGCTGGTGGTCGGCATAGTCGCGCAGCGCGGCCAGCAGGTTGCCCAGCGGACCCTCACCACTGCGGTAGAGGATGCGCTTGCCATCGCGACGGGTCTGAACCAGGCCGGCACGGCGCAGCTGCTGCAGATGCTGGGAGGTATTGGCCACCGACAGCCCGGTCAGTTCGGCCAGGCGCTCCACTGCGCGCTCGCCCTGGGCGATGTGCTCCAGCAGGGCCAGGCGATGGGCATGGCCGAGCGTGCGGGCGATCTCGGCCAAGGCTTCCAGCGGTGAGAGCGGTGGCTCTGTTGCAGCGTTCATGCGGCGCACGCTAGCATCGCTCTATCATTCAAGCAAATAATTGAAGGTGCGCGATATGGCTGGCCTGGTGACATTCGTGATGGATTCGGTGGTAGTCGGCGTGGGAGCGACCGCAGTGATGGACCTGTGGGCGCTGGTGCAGCGGCGGCTGCTCGGCATTCCCTCGCTGGATTTCGCGATGGTGGGCCGCTGGCTGGGGCATCTGCCGCGCGGGCGCTTCCGCCACGATGGCATCGGCCGCTCGGCGGTGGTCAGTGGCGAGCGCGCGCTGGGTTGGACCGCGCATTACGTGATCGGTGTGGTCTTCGCCGCGTTGCTGCTGGCCGTGGTGGGGAACGGTTGGGTGCAGGCGCCGACACTGTGGCCGGCGCTGGCCTTCGGCATCCTCAGCGTCGCTGCACCGTTCCTCATCCTGCAGCCGGGCATAGGCGCGGGCATTGCCGCTTCAAAGACCCCGGCGCCGGGCAAGGCGCGCCTGCGCAGCCTGGTGGCGCACAGTGTGTTCGGCCTGGGCATGTACCTTTCCGCGTTGTTGTTGGCTGCGGTCCATGCAGGATGAGCGAGAATCCGTGGGGTCACCGGCAACAGGAACACCTCGGCATGGAAGCACCCAAACCCATCACTGATGACATGCCGCTGCCGTGGGCGTGGCAGGACGCATTGGCCGATGCGCGCATCGAGCGGCAATCGATCGGTGTGTCGCGTGCGGATGTTGCCCGCGTGCATCGGCCGGGCCAGGCCGATGCTTTCCTGAAGTCGGAAGTGATCGACGCCTTCAGTGAGCTGGGCGATGAGATCGCACGCCTGCGTTGGCTGCAGGCACAGGGACAACCGGTGCCAACGGTGATTGCCACTGCCGAAGAGGCGGGCCGGCGCTGGTTGCTGATGAGCGCGCTGCCTGGCCGCGACCTGGCCTCGTCGCCGGAGCTCGCGCCGCAGCAGCTGGTGGAGCTGCTGGCCGACGCGCTACGCGGGCTGCATGCGTTGCCGGTGGCAGCCTGTCCGTTCGATCAGCGACTGGCGTCGCGCGTGCAGGTCGCGCAGGCCCGCATTGAAGCGGGCCTGGTGGATGCCGATGATTTCGATGATGAGCGCCTGGGCCAGAGTCCGCAGCAGGTCTTCGCCGAACTGTGCAGCACCCGGCCCGACCATGAAGACCTGGTGGTCAGCCATGGAGACGCCTGCCTGCCGAACCTGATGGTGGCCGAGGGCCGCTTCAGTGGTTTCATCGACTGTGGCCGGCTGGGTGTGGCCGACCGCTACCAGGACCTGGCGCTGGCCGCGCGCAGCGTGGTCCACAACTTCGGCGACACGCGTTGGGTCGCGCCGTTGTTCCAACGCTACAGCGCGGTGGCCGACGAGCGCCGGCTGGTGTTCTACCGGTTGCTCGACGAGTTCTTCTGAGCCCGCGCATGGCTGGCGATGGCCGCGCAGATCAGGCCACCGACCACGCTCAGGTGTTCCAGCGCGAAGAACAGGGCCAGCTGCTGTTCGGCGCCGTGCTTGTTCCAGAAGGTATGCACGATGACGATGGTCAGCAGCATGAACACCGCCAGCGCGCCGCTGCCCAGCCAGAGCAGGCGATCGAGCAGCAGGCACAGTGCGCCGCCCAGCAGCACCACGGCGCTGGCGATGTTGAACAGCACAGGTGGTTGCAATCCGGCGGCCTGCATTTCGGCCACGCTGTTGTCCCACGCCAGCAGCTTGGCCAGGCCCGAGGACAGGAACACCACGGCCAGCAACAGCCGCGCGAGGAACCACAGCACGCGGCTGTCGAGCAGGGTGGTGATCATCCGTGGCATGCAGGAACTCCGGGTTGGGCGTGGGACAGGCCACGCAGCATCGGGCCTCAACCGCAGTTGAGGTCAAGGCTGGCTGAACGGAGCCCGGCGTTGGCCGGATTGCCAGCTTCTAATTGGACGAACGTTCGTTCACCATTGGCGCCATGAACCGAGCCGACCGCAACGAGCGACGCATCGCGCAGATCCTGCAGGCCGCCCTGCAGTGCTTCCTCGTGAAGGGATTCCACCAGACCAGCATGCGTGACATCGCGCAGGCGGCCGGCGTCAGCCTGGGCAATCTCTACAACCACTTCCCGGGCAAGGAAGCGATCATCCTTGCGGTGGCGGTGGCCGAGAGCGAAGAGCTGGCACCGTTGCTGCAGCGACTGGCCGCGTCCGATGGCGAACGCACACAGGTGATGGCCTTCCTGCAGGACTTCCATGCGCTGTGCCGGCAGCCGGAGTGGGCAACACTTGCGGTGGAGGTGCTGGCCGAGAGTGCACGCAATCCGGCCGTGGCCGAGGCCTTCGCGGCCAATCGCAGGCAATTGCAGGCGACGCTGGCCGAAGCCCTGCAGCAGATTGCACAGCGCGAACGTCGGCGTCCCGTACTGGCGCCGGCACTGCAGGCGCAGGTGCTGCTGGATGCCATCGAAAGCGATGCGCTGCGTCGGGGGCTGGGCGAAGCCGAGGGCACCGATGAAGCATCGCTGGATCTTGGCCTGCTCGCGCTGCTGCTGGGGGCGCGTGCATGAGCGCCGTGGACCGGCGGTTGCATGGCCTGGATCTGGCCCGCTACCTGGCACTGGCCGGCATGGTGCTGGTCAATTTCCGCCTGGCGATGGCCGTGCCTGCAGAGGGTGAGCGTTGGCTGGCAGGGTTCTTCCATCTGCTGGAAGGCAAGGCTTCGGCGACGTTCGTTACGCTGGCTGGCTTGGGCCTGGTGTTGGCCACGCAGCGGCAAGGGTGGTGGCCGGCCAGCGTGCAGACCTGGAGGCGCGCGCTGTTCCTGATGGTGCTGGGCCTGCTCAACCTGACCCTGTTCCCGGCCGATATCCTGCACTACTACGCGGTGTATTTCGCGCTGGCCGTGGTGTGGCTGCGTGCCTCGCCGCGGGTGTTGCTGGCCAGCATCGTGGGCCTGGCGGCCTGTTCGTTCTGGGCGTTGCTGCATTGGGATTACAGCCAGGGATGGAACTGGCAGACGCTGGAATACGCCGGTCTGTGGCAATGGCCGGGCGCGGCCCGCAACCTGCTGTTCAATGGCTTCCACCCGTTGATGCCGTGGCTGTGCTTCTTCCTGCTGGGCATGCTGCTGGCGCGCCTTCCGTTGTCGCAGCCGCGGGTGCAGCATGCATTGCTGGTGCTGGGGCTGCTGCTGATCGGCGCCGGCCAAGGCGTGCAGCATATTGCGCAGGGAACGCCGTGGCAGGCGTGGCTGGGAACGCAGCCGATGCCGCCAGGACCCGCCTACGTGCTTACCGGTGCGGGCGCGGCCTGCAGTGTCATCGCCGCCTGCCTGTGGCTGACGCGTGTACGCCCGGGCGACTGGCTGGAGCCGTTCACCGCGGCCGGGCGCATGACCCTGACCCTGTACGTCGGCCACATCCTGCTGGGCATGGGCACGCTGGAAAGCCTGGGCCTGCTTGATGGCAGTGCCTCGCTCGCGTCGGTGCTGTTGTGGGCGCTGCTGTTCCTGATGCTGGCGACCGGCGCGGCGTGGCTGTGGTCATGGCAGTTCGCGCGCGGTCCGCTGGAGGCGGTGATGCGGCGCATCGCAGGCTAGTTCCCTGGTCGCGCTGAAGCGATGTTGTGACGGACATGTCTGTGTCGCGGCGAACGCATCTGCGATAGTGGTGGCAGGTAACACTTTCTGCTTGCATCCATGTCATTCGCTTCGGCGCAGCATCTCGGCGAAGTCCTGCAACAATCCTATGGCATCACCCCCACCGCCGTGGTGCCACGCCCGGTGGGCGCCGACGCCAATGCCAGCGTGTATCGCGTCGATGCGCGGCACGGGCAGTGGTGGTTGAAATGCCGCACCTACCAGGTCGACCCATCGGTGTGGGACAGCCTGCACTGGATGCGCGGCACGTTGGGTATCGATGAGATCGTCGCGCCGTGGCCGGCACTGACCGGTGGTGCGTCGGTACAGCGCTGGGGATTGCAGTTCACCCTGTTCCCTTATGTGGAAGGCCAGTCCGGGTTCGAGGCAGCGTTGAGCCGCACCCAGTGGAAACGGCTGGGTGAGGTGCTGCGGCGCCTGCACGGCGCGCAGCTGCCGGCGGAACTGCAGCAGGCGCTGCCGATCGTCCGGCTGGAAACCGCGGCGCTGGAGACCGTCGGGCAGTGGTTGGCCGGCGAGGGCCTGGCGGCCGCGAAGGACGGGCTGGGCCGCGCATTCGTTTCGGTATGGGACCAGCAGCATGCGCGCATCGCGGCGCTGCATGCGCAGGCACGGGAACTGCTTGCGGCCTTGCAGGACGTGCCGGTAGACCTGCACCTGTGCCACACCGATCTGCATGCCGGCAACCTGCTGATGGGCAATGACGGTGGGCTGCACCTGATCGATTGGGATGGCCTGTCGCTGGCACCGCGCGAGCGCGACCTGATGTTCATCGGTGCGGCGGTTGGCGGGCGCTGGGGACGCGAGAATCCGCTGGGTTTCGAGGACGGCTACGGCAGCGACCGCGGCGACCCGCGCTGGATCGCCTGGTACCGGCACTGGCGCATCCTGCAGGACCTGATCGAGTTCCAGCAGGTGCTGCTGGGCAGCGATGGCGAGGAGCGCTCGCCGCAACTGCGCCGGCAGTCACTGCACTACCTGGGCGAGCAGTTCGCACCGGGTAATGTGTTCGATGCGGCGGAGCGGGTGTATCGCGCGTTGTAAATGCACGTCACCTGCCATGGGTGAACCGTCGCGCTTCGCGCGATGAGTCGAGCATGGCTCGACTCTACAGTCACGCTCGGCAGCTCTTTGTGCCGCCATCGTTGATCGGGCGGACAGGAATCATCCGCGCAGGGCGCGGATCTACTCGGCGGGCTTGGCTGCCGCCGAGGCCGCTGCGCTTGCGGCGCGGCGCGACAGCACGGCCTCGCGATGGGCGATGTAGGCGTTGGCGGCAAGGATGATGCCGGCACCGATGATCGTCCAGCGGTCCACCGTTTCGTTGAACAGCAGCCAGCCGAACAGCGTCACCAGTGGCAGTTGCAGGAAGCTGATCGGGGTCAGTGCCGAGACTTCACCCAGGCGCAGCGCACGCGTCCACAGCAGCTGGCCGATGGTGCCGAGCACGCCGGTGGCCAGCAGCCACAGCCACGCCATGCCGGTGGGCCAGACCCATACGAACACTGCCGGCACCAACGACAATGGCACCCAGAACACGTAGGTGTAGAGCACCACGGTGTCGGCGCTGTCGATGCGGGTCAGCTGCTTGATCTGGATCGCCACCAGCGAACTGAGCACGGCCGCACCCACCGCCACCAGGCTGCCCGCAGTGAAGCCCGCGGTACCGGGACGCACGATCACCAGCACACCGATGAAACCGACCACCACCGCGGCCCAGCGGCGCACGCGCACGACCTCGCCCAGCCACAGCACGGCGGCGATGGTGACGAACAGCGGCGTGGAGTAGGAGAGCGAGACCGCCTGCGCCAACGGCAGATGGCCCAATGCCCAGAAGGCGCACAGCATCGAACCCAGGCCGATCGCACTGCGCACGAAGTAGCGCGGCAGCTGTTGGGTCTTCAGCGGCGCGTGGCCTGGCCGCAGCAGCATCGGCAACAGCGCGAGCAGGCCGAAGGCGTTTCGGAAGAACGCCACTTCCTGGGTGGGCACGTAGCGCGTGGCATAGCGGATCGCCACCGCCATCAGGCCGAATGCCATCGTGCTGCCGAGCATCAGCAGCGCCGCCCGCATCGGGGTGGCGCTGGGGGAGAGGGCGGGGGTGTTCACCACTGTGCGCCGAGCAGGCGGGGCTCCGGTTCGATTGGCACGCCGAACTTCTCCAGCACGGAAGCAGAGATGCGTCGCGCCAGCGCCAGCAGTTCAGCGCCGGTGGCGTTGCCGTGGTTGACCAGCACCAGTGCGTGGCTCGGCGCCACGCCAGCATCGCCTTCGCGGAAGCCCTTCCAGCCGCAGGACTCGATCATCCATGCCGCCGAGACCTTGCGCTTGCCGTCCTGGTCGGACGGGAACACCGGCAGCTCGGGGAAGTGCTGCAGCAGTACGTCGACCTGTTCCAGCGGCAGCACCGGGTTCTTGAAGAAGCTGCCGGCGTTGCCCAGTACATCCGGGTCGGGCAGCTTGCGGCGGCGGATCGCGATCACCGCATTGGCCACGTCCACCGCACTGGGCAATTCCACACCCTGCGCCTGCAGTTCCTCGCGGATGCCGGCGTAGTCCATGCGCAGGTCATGCAGCAGTGGCAGCTTCAGTTCGATGGCGGTGATCAGGTAGCGGTCCATCTGCTGCTTGAACACGCTGTCGCGGTAGGCGAAGCCACACTGTTCGTTGTCCAGCCGCACCCAGGCCTGTTCCTGGCAGTCCCAGGCTTCGACGGCCTGGATGAACTCGCCGACCTGCGCGCCATAGGCGCCGATGTTCTGGATCGGCGCGGCACCGGCGGTGCCGGGAATCAGGGCCAGGTTCTCCAGGCCGGACAGGCCTTCCTGCAGCGACCACATCACCAGGCCGTGCCACGGCACACCGGCACCGGCGCGGATCACGGCATGGTCGGCGCGATGCTCGAGGAAGCTGATGTCACGGTTGCCGAACACCAGCACGGTGCCCGGCAGGTCCTCTGCGATCAGCACATTGCTGCCGGCACCCAGCACCAGCAGCGGGCCGCTGGCCACTTCGGGCAATGCCAGCACTTCCGGCAGCAGCGTGGGATCGTGCAGTTCCAGCAGCTGAGCGGCGCTGGCCTGCACATGGAAGGTGTTCAGGGCCTGCAGCGGCGCATTGCGGGTGAGCGTCCAGCGCAGCGGGGCGTTGCCGTCGACGGTATCCATGGGTGTGCTCACAGTGGGGCCACCGCGCCGCGGCTCGGCGCTTCGCGGCGGCGACGGATCGCCTCCACGCATTCGGAGACGAGGGCCGGGCCACGGAAGATCAGGCCGCTGTAGCACTGCACCAGCGCCGCACCAGCAGCCATCTTGGCCACGGCGTCGGCACCGGACAGGATGCCGCCAACACCGATCAGCGGCACCGACTCGGGCAGGCGCGAACGCAGGCGGCGCAGTACCAGGGTGGACTGCTCCAGCACCGGCGCGCCGGACAGGCCGCCGGCCTCGTTGGCCAGCGGGTCGCCGGCCACCTTGCTGTGGTCGATGGTGGTGTTGGTGGCGATCACGCCGTCCACCTGCAGTTCGCCCAGTACGCGGGCAGCGGCATCGATGTCGCGCTCGCTCAGGTCGGGTGCCACCTTGACCAGCATCGGCACGCGGCGGCCGTGGCGGGCCGCGAGATCTTCCTGGCGGTCGCGCAACTGGCTGACCAGCTGGCGCAGCGCGGTTTCTTCCTGCAGTTCACGCAGGCCGGCGGTGTTGGGCGAGGAGATGTTGACGGTGATGTAGTCGGCCAGCGGGTACACCTTGTCCAGGCAGGCGATGTAATCGTCCACGGCCTGTTCGTTGGGGGTGTCCTTGTTCTTGCCGATGTTGATGCCGAGCAGGCCGCGGCGGTTGCGCGCGCGCTCGACGTTGCGCACCAGCGCGTCCACGCCCGCATTGTTGAAGCCCATGCGGTTGATGATCGCGTTGTGTTCCGGCAGGCGGAACAGGCGCGGCTGCGGATTGCCGGCCTGCGGGCGCGGGGTGATGGTGCCGATTTCGACGAAGCCGAAACCCAGCGCGAACAGCGCATCAATGTGCTCGCCATTCTTGTCCAGGCCGGCGGCCAGGCCGACCGGATTGGGGAAGGTCAACCCGAACACCGTGCTGGGCATCGGCGCGATGCGTGCGGCCAGCAGCGGCGTGGTGCCGGTGCGGTAGGCCAGGTCCAGTGCGGACAGGCCAAGGCCGTGGGCGCGCTCGGCGTCGAGCGAGAACAGGAAGGGGCGGGCAAGCGAATACATGCGTCGGTTCAGTCCAGCGTGCCGAGGAAGGCTCGGGTTCGATATTCAAAAGCGACCTGGCCGTCGACCGCGTGGGCGGCGAACAGGTGCTGCAGAGCGTCGATCATCGGCGCGTGACGCGGATGACCGGCTTGCGGGGCATAGGAGGAGGACAGCAGGCGCCCGCGCAGGGCGTCGAAGTCCAGGTGCTGCACGTTCGGCAGCTCGGCCATGCCGCGCAGGCCGGGGCCGAACCAGGCCTGCATGGTGGCATCGTCCTGGTAGCGCTCGGCCACGGCGGAGTAGTCGGTGCCGTAATCCAGCAGCAACTGTTCGTAGCCGACCAGGAACGGACTTGCATCGAGCAGGCGCGAATTCCAGTAGATCAGTGCCAGGCCACCCGGGCGCAGGATGCGCTGCCACTCGGCGCGCACCGCCACGGTGTCGAACCAGTGGAAGGCCTGCGCGACACTGACCAGATCGATGCTGGCGTCGTCCAGTGTGGTGGCCTCGGCGCGGCCGTCGACCGCGCGGAACTGCGGGTACTGCGGTGCCAGCCATTGCTCGGCCGCGCCCCGCATGGCGGCGTTGGGTTCAACCGCCACCAGCGGATGGCCGCTGGCCAGGAACAGGCGACTGGAAATACCGGTACCGGCGCCGATGTCGGCGACCAGCGCCTCGCGGCTGACGCCCATCGGGCCGTGCAGCCATTCCAGCAGCGCGGGTGGGTAATCGGGCCGGTAGCGGACGTAATCGGCGACGCGGCTGCTGAAGCGTTCAGTGCTGTCGGAGGCGGTCATGGCAGTCAGTTCGACATCGCAGCGAGCCAGGCCAGGCCGCCGAAGAACAGGATGAAGACCAGGATGGCGGCGATCACGGCGCCGACCATCACCCAGCCCAGTACCAGACCGGTGACGGCCAGGCCATCGCCTTCCAGTTCATGCGGGCGGCGGCGGATCTCGGCGCGGGCCATGTGGCCGGTGATGATGGCCACGATGCTGGCCACGAAGGGCAGGACGGTCCAGCTGGCGATGCCCATGACCAGGCTGACCACGGCCAGGGCGCTTGTCTGTCGGGGTGCCACGCTCATCGGGGTCCTCCTTGGCAGTGTGCACATGATAGTGCCTCTGCCCGGGCAATCCCATGCCCGGCGGATGCGATGGTAGGCGTCGACCTTGGTCGACGAAAGGCATGCCAACCAAGGTTGGCAACTACCGGAGTGCCGGTGTCAGCCCATCAACACCTGGCCACCATCCACGTTGAGCACATGGCCGGTGATCCAGCGCGCCAGGGGCGAGCACAGGAACAGGGCGGCATCGGCGATCTCACGCGGGTGGCCGAAGCGACCGAACGGAATCTTCGCCAGCGTACCGTGGTACAGGGCGGGATCTTCGGTGCGGCGGCGGTCCCAGAGGCCGTCATCGAACTCGATCGAGCCCGGTGCGATCGCGTTGACCCGAATCCGGTCCTTGGCCAGCGCGAGGGCCTGCGAGGTGGTGTAGTGCGACAGCGCGGCCTTGGCGGCGGCGTAGGGCGCACCACCGGGACGCGGCTGCTGCGCGGCGATCGAAGACAGATTGAGGATGCAGGCGTCGCTGGATTTGCGCAGCCAGGGCAGGGCCAGGCGAGAGGCCCGAACCGCCGCCATCAGGTCGATCTGCAGGCTGGCGGCCCAGCCGTCCTCGTCGTCGGCCATGCCGTAGCCGGTGGCGTTGTTGACCAGCACGTCGATGCCTCCGAGCGCATCGGCGGCGGCCTGCAGCCAGGCCTGGATCTGGCTTGGATCGGCCAGATCGGTGGAAAACGTGTGCAGTTCGAAACCCTGTGCCTGTGCTTCGGCGCGCAGTGCATCCAGACCGGCCTGGCCGCGAGCGCAGACCGAGACCTGCGCACCGGCGCCGGCAAACGCCAGTGCCATTTCACGGCCAATGCCCTTGCTGCCGCCGGCGATGAGTACGCGGCGGCCGGTGAAATCAATCACCGGCTTCCCAGCCTGAAGAGCCGAGCCATGCTCGGCTGCATTACCTGCGGTGTTCATGGCGCATCCTGCCGAGCATGGCCCGGCACTACAGAAAGCGTTACAGGTCGAACTTGATGCCCTGGGCCAGCGGCAGCGAATCCGAGTAGTTGATGGTGTTGGTCTGGCGGCGCATGTAGACCTTCCACGCATCCGAGCCGGACTCGCGGCCACCGCCGGTGTCCTTCTCGCCACCGAATGCGCCGCCGATTTCCGCACCGGACGTGCCGATGTTGATGTTGGCGATGCCGCAGTCGCTGCCGGCCGCCGACAGGAACTTCTCAGCAGTCTTCAGATTCTGGGTGAAGATCGAAGACGACAGGCCCTGCGGCACGCCGTTCTGCATGTCGATGGCTTCGTCGATGCTGTCGTACGGCATCACGTACAGGATCGGCGCGAAGGTCTCGTGCTGGACCACGGCGTCGCTGTTCTTCAGGCCCGAGACGATCGCCGGCAGCACGAAGTTGCCTGCGCGGTCGATGCGGGTGCCGCCGGTTTCGATGGTGCCGCCGGCCGCTTTGGCCTGAGCGATGGCATCGAGGAACTGCTGCACGGCGCCATCGCTGTTCAGCGGGCCCATCAGGTTGGCGGCATCGGTCGGGTCGCCGATCTTGCCTTCGACCTGCTTGTAGGCCTTGACCAGCGTGGCCAGCACGTCGGCGTAGATCGAGCGGTGCACGATCAGGCGGCGGGTGGTGGTGCAGCGCTGGCCGGCGGTACCGACCGCGCCGAACACGATGCCCGGCACGGCCAGCTTCAGGTCGGCGGTTTCGTCCAGGATGATGGCGTTGTTGCCACCCAGCTCCAGCAGGCAGCGGCCGAGGCGGCGCGCAACCTTTTCGTTGACGGTGCGGCCAACCTGGGTCGAGCCGGTGAAGCTGATCAGCGGCACGCGGCGGTCATCGACCATCTTCTCCGACAGCGCGGTGCCGGCATCGTTGATCAGGAAGAAGATGTCCGGGAAGCCGGCTTCACGCAGGGCGTCGTTGCAGATCTTCAGCGAGGCGATGGCGGTCAGCGGCGTCTTGTTGGACGGCTTCCAGATGCACACGTCGCCACAGATGGCGGCCAGGAACGAATTCCAGCTCCACACCGCGACCGGGAAGTTGAAGGCCGAGATGATGCCGACCAGGCCCAGCGGGTGGTACTGCTCGTACATGCGGTGGCCGGGGCGCTCGGAATGCATGGTGTAGCCGTACAGCATGCGGCTCTGACCCACGGCGAAATCGGCGATGTCGATCATCTCCTGCACTTCGCCGTCGCCTTCGGGCTTGCTCTTGCCCATTTCCAGCGCAACCAGCGAGCCCAGGGCGTCCTTGTGCTTGCGCAGTGCTTCGCCGCACAGGCGCACGGCTTCACCGCGGCGCGGAGCCGGCGTGGTGCGCCAGACCTTGAAAGCTTCCTGGGCGCGGGCGACGACGGTCTCGTACTCGGCCTCGGTGGTCGCGCGGACCTGCGCGATCGGCTCGCCGGTGGTCGGGTTGACCGGGGTGATCAGCTCACCGCTGGTCGCGCTCGACCACTCCCCGTTGCCCAGGTACGTGCCAGCGTTGATCGCGTCCAGGCCAAGGGACTTGAGCAGCTCGGAAGACATGCAGACTCCTGTGTTTCGTTACGTTGTTTGGCGCCATCGCGGGCAGGTGGGGGACGCGATGAACAGAACCGCCGATGGTAGCAGAGGGAGGTGGTTGGGCTTTGGTGCGGTGCGGGGTGGGGCGGTGTGCGGGATCGTTAATACGTTGACGTTCCGGGCGTTGGCGCGATCATCGGCCGGTTCAGGCTTGACGCAAATCGACGCATCCTGAAGTATTGCGATACATTAAAAAATACTAATATTTATAATGACTTAGCACTCATTCGAGGTGTACGGTAACGACTTCTGCCTCAGGCTTTTCCTATCTTTTGTGTGTGATTTCATTCACAATGCCTCCACATTTGATTGACGAAATCCCGACGAAGCCGTGCTGGAAGGGGAGTCCATGCACGTGACGACGAATCCTTCGGCGTCGTGTCGGGCCGATAATGGAGAAGTGCTTTGCTACATGGATCAGTAGAAGACCTTCGCGCGGAGCGGGCCGGAACAGGTCGCCGCCGCGTCGAGGCCCGGGCCGCCCTTGAGCTGGGACTGCGCCTGGGCGATCTGCTGCTCTTGCCGGGCATGGCCGTGCTCTCCCACATGCTGCTGAACGGAACGGGCGCGCCGGACTCCTCCCAGCGCATCGTGTTCGGCGCGGTGATTCTCAGCGCCATCGTCTGCTTCTCTGTAGCGCCGGTGTACCGCAACTGGCGGATCCGGGGCCTTCTGGCGGACCTCTGGCTGTTGCTGCTGGCCTGGTCCGGCACCTTCGCGTTGTTTTCCCTCTATGTCGTGCTGGTTGGCCTTGCTGACGCGGTGCCCTCCGCCTGGCTTGTTGGCTGGTATGTCCTCGGATTGGGCGCCATGTCGGCCCTGCGCGTGCTGTTGAGGGTGCAGTTGCATCGCCTGCGCTCGCGGGGCATGGATCATGAGCGCATCCTGCTGGTCGGGCTGCGGGCGCCTGCCCTGAGGCTGCATCGCCTGCTGCGCGGGAAGCCGGAACTGGGCAAGGACGTGGTTGGCTATTTCGCCAGTGCCGGTGATATTGCCACCCGTCGTGGTGGGGACTCCCCGCAGCGGCTGGGTGTCCTGGAGGATGTCCCGAAGTACATGGATCAGCACCGGGGTGAGTTCGACCAGGTCTGGGTGTCCATGCCGATGGGGCATGCGGCTGCAATCAAGGACATGCTCAAGCAGATCGAGCGATTCCCGGTGCCGATACGCCTGATTCCGGACACCACGGGGCTGGGCGCGTTGAATCCCGGCGTGCACCAGGTGGGTGACGTGCCGATGATTGGCGTGCGCCAGGGCTTGGTGGATCATCGCTTCCGTCTGTTCAAGCGGGTTGAGGACATTGTTGTGGCAGGCATTGCGGTGATCCTTCTGGCGCCGCTGTTTGCCCTGCTGGCCATCGGCGTGAAGCTGAGTTCGCCGGGCCCTGTGCTGTTCCGCCAGAAGCGTCATGGGCTGGGCGGCAAGGAATTCTGGATGCTCAAGTTCCGTTCCATGCGCGTACATGCAGAGGGTACCGGGCAGATCACCCAGGCGACGCGCGGTGATCCGCGAGTGACCCGGTTCGGCGCGTTCCTGCGTCGCAGCAGCCTGGATGAGCTGCCGCAGTTCTTCAATGTACTGGGCGGTAACATGTCGGTGGTGGGGCCGCGGCCGCACGCGATCCAGCACAACGATCACTATGAACGGGTGATCGAGCGCTACATGCACCGGCACTACGTCAAGCCTGGCATCACGGGCTGGGCGCAGGTGCATGGGTTGCGTGGCGAGACGCCGGAGCTGCGCTCGATGAAGAAGCGCGTCCAGTACGACATCGACTACATCCGGCGCTGGAGCCCGACGCTGGATGTGCGGATCATCGTGCTGACGGCACTGAAAGTGCTGGGGCAGAAGTCGGCCTATTAAGGCAGCTGTATCCTGGAACTGCGACGTAATTCCATGAATCTGTTGGTGATTTCATCACCTGTAATGCGCGTGTAAGGTATGCTGTGCGGCTGCTGCCGTTCCAGGTTGTTTCTGGTTGCGTGCGTCGCAAGGAATGCCACAGGATCCAGATCAGTGTTCAAGAACGTTCTTTTTGTATGTGTGGGCAATATCTGCCGCAGCCCTTCTGCGGAGGTCATGCTGAGAGAGGCTGTCTCTGGCAAAGGCATCCAGGTGTCTTCGGCTGGCCTTGGTGCGCTGGTTGGGCACGGTATTGATGCCACCGCGCAGGAGCTGCTGGTAGAGCAGGGGCTGGATGGCTTGGCCCATCGTGCCCGCCAGATCGATGACGCCATCCTTGGCGCAGCCGATCTGGTGCTGACCATGGAGCGAAAGCACGTTCGCCGCATTACCGAGATCGCCCCCCAGGCTTCCGGCAAGACCTTCCTGCTGGGCAAGTGGCAGCAGGATCGGGAGATTCCTGATCCTTATCGCCAGCAGCGCCCGGCGTTCGAGCATGTTTACAAGTTGATGGCCGAGGGCGTGGAGAGTTGGGCGCGGCACTTCTAGTGCGAATCGCATCACTCTTTCCCACCGCTCGCAACCTTGATTCGAAGAGTTCTTATAGATGACCACCGACACCCGTAGTCCAGTACAGGACGATAGCGATGAGATCGACCTGCGGCAGCTGCTTGGAACGCTGATTGACCATAAGTGGTGGATCGCGGGGATCACCGGAGCCTTCCTGATTGCCGCGGCAGCATATGCGCTGCTGGCAACGCCGGTCTATCGGGCCGATGCGATCGTACAGGTGGAATCCAAAGTGCCCAGTCTTCCGGGTCTGTCGGATCTCAGCCAATCGCTGGGGATCGGAACCGGGTCGGCCGAGGCGACCACAGAGATCGCGCTGATCACGTCCCGAGCTGTTGTGGGAAGTGCGGTCAACGCGATGAGGCTCGATATCGAGGTTGAGCCGAACCGCTTCCCGGTTCTCGGTGGCTATTTCGCGCGCCAGGCCGAGCGTTCTGCGCCGGATACGCTGGCGGACGTGCGCTTCGGCATGAGCCGGTTTGGTTGGGGTGGCGAGAAGCTGGATGTGTTCCAGCTGGATGTGCCGCGGAGCCTGATTGCGCAGCCGCTGACCCTGATTGTCGGTGACAACAGCAGTTACGAACTGTTTGATGAAGACGAGAACCTGCTGGTGAAGGGGAGTGTGGGCAAGGTTGCCTCCGGAAAGGGGGTCACCATGCAGGTCGCCGAGATTCGCGCCCACCCGGGAATGCGCTTCCAGATCGTGCGTCAGCGCCACCTTTCTGTTGTCAACGAACTGCAGAAGAAGGTCTCGGTCAGCGAGTCCGGCAAGGACTCTGGCATCCTGACGCTGGCTTACGAGAACTCGGATCCGGATGTCGCGCAGAATTTCCTGCAGCAGGTCGCCCAGGCCTACGTCCGGCAGAATGTTGAGCGGAACTCTGCCGAAGCCTCTGCCCAGTTGACCTTCGTCAAAGAGCAGCTCCCGAATGTGCGCAATCAGGTTGACGCTGCGCAGAAGGCGCTGAGCGCCTACCAGACCCGCGCCAACTCGGTGGATCTGACCCTGCAGACCAAGGGGCTGCTGGACCAGGAGGTAGCGGTTGAAACCAGCATCCAGCAGTTGCGGTTGCAGCAGGCCGAGATGGATCGCAAGTTCACTCGCGATCACCCGGCATACCAGGCGCTGATGCGCCAGATCGGGGATCTTGAGGCGCGCAAGAATGGGTTCCAAGGGCAGGTGAAGCAACTGCCGGAAGCTCAACAGGAACTTCTGCGCCTGAGCCGCGACCTGCAGGTCAGCAACGAGATGTACACCGCAATGCTGAATCAGGCGCAGCAGCTGGATGTCGCGCGTGCCGGCACGGTTGGCAATGTGCGGATCGTGGATGCTGCCGAAGTGGATGCAGCCAATCCGGTGAAGCCGCGCAAGGGCTTGATCGTGCTGGTGGGCACATTGCTTGGTGCGTTCCTGTCGATTGGCCTGGTGCTGCTGCGACAGTTGTTGAATCGCGGTGTAGAGGATCCGTCGCAGATCGAAGAAATCGGCCTGCCGGTTTACGCATCGATTCCGATCAGCCCGGGTCAGCAGTCCGATTCGGTGCGCGGCAAGTTCCGCGCCGACGGCAAGCTGCATCTGCTGGCGGTGAAGGATCCGGCGGACCTGGCAGTGGAGGCGGTGCGCAGCCTGCGGACCAGCCTGCACTTTGCGCGTCTGGAGGCGAAGAACAATATCGTTCTGATTTCCGGTTCCAGTCCGAGCGCGGGCAAGACATTCGTCTCGTCCAATCTGGCAGCTGTGATCGCGCAGGCGGGTCAGCGCGTGCTGATCATCGACGCCGACATGCGCAAGGGTACGCTGCACAAGGCGCTGGGCGCGACCCAGACGCCGGGCCTGTCCGACGTGCTGGTCGGCAAAGCGACACTGGAAACCGCCATCCGTACCGTGCCGGGCCTCGACAGCCTCAGCTTCATCTCGCGCGGCGATGTGCCGCCGAATCCTTCGGAGTTGCTGATGCACCGCAACTTTACGGAGCTGCTGGAAGCGGTGGAGAAGCAATTCGATCTCATCATCATCGATACGCCGCCGATCCTCGCGGTCACCGATGCGGCGATCATCGCCCATCACGCAGGCACCTGTCTGCTGGTCGCGCGCTTCGGCCTGAATCAGCCCAAGGAGCTGGCACTTGCACGCAAGCGCTTCGAGCAGAACAACGTGCAGCTGAAGGGGGCGATCTTCAATGCCGTCGAGCGTCGTGCGACCGGCTATTACAGCTATGGCTATTACGAATACAAGTCGACCCGGTAACGGGGAAACGCGGCAGAGCACCACCGGGTGCTCTGCCTGACACGGAAGTCACGGCTGCTGCAGAACGCGGGACCGCGACGCACTTCAAGAAACTGCGGAGATATGCATGAAAGTACTGATTACGGGTGGTGCGGGGTTCATTGGTAGTGCGCTGGCACGCGCGCTGGTCGCTCGTGGCGACCAGGTGACGGTTCTGGACAACCTTTCGCCCCAGATCCACGGTGACAGCCCGGAAGGTTCGGCGCTGCTGGCTTCGCTGCCGCCCGAGGCCGTGGTGGTCAAGGGCGACGTGCGCCTGCGCGAGGATTGGCTGAAAGTGCTGCCCGGCCAGGATGTTGTCGTCCACCTGGCAGCTGAAACGGGAACCGGCCAGTCCATGTACGAAATTGACCGTTATGTTGATGTCAACGTGCGCGGTACTTCGCTGTTCCTCGACCTGATCGGCAACAAGGTGCAGGGCTGCGGGTCTGTCAAGCGGGTCGTTGTCGCGTCTTCGCGCTCGATCTACGGCGAAGGCAAGTACAAGGGTGCCAGCGGCCCGGTCTATCCGGGGGCGCGCGTCGACCCGGACCTGCAGAAGGGGATCTTCGAATGCCGCGATCCGGCGACGGGCGATCTGGTGGAGCCGCTGCCCACCGACGAAGAATCCCGCATTCACCCGAGCTCGATCTATGGCATCACCAAGCAGGTGCAGGAACAGCTGGTGCTGGTGGGGGCCGCCGCCATTGGCATCCAGGGTATCGCCCTGCGCTATCAGAACGTCTACGGCCCGGGTCAGTCACTGAAGAACCCCTACACCGGCATCCTGTCGATCTTCTCCACCCTGCTGTTGCAGGGCAAGGGCGTCAACATCTTCGAGGATGGCAAGGAGACCCGCGATTTCGTCTTCATTGACGACGTGGTGGCGGCAACTGTTTCGGCCATCGATGCGGATGTCAGTGGCCAGGCCTTCAATGTGGGCACCGGCGAAGCTACCGATGTCATCACCGTCGCCAGCGCATTGAAGGACGCGTATGGCAAGGGTGGAGAGATCAGCATCTCCGGCAACTACCGCATTGGTGACATCCGGCATAACTTCGCCGATCTCAGCCGCACGGAGGCTGCTCTTGGCTATCGCCCGCGCGTCACCTTTGCTGAAGGCGTGAAGCGCTTTGCCGCCTGGGTACTGACCCAGCAGATTGAAGACTCCGGTTACCAGCGGTCGGTGGATGAGATGCGCGCGAAGGGCCTGCTCAAGTGAAGATTGATGGGCGATCGGAGGGGCAGGTTGTGAGCGAATCCCTGAAGGGGAAGCGTGTGCTCTTCATCGCCCCGATGTTCTTCGGCTATGAGAAGCTGATCAAAGGCGAGCTTGAGGAGTTGGGGGCCGTTGTCGATTACTTCAGCGACAGGCCGGGCGCGGATTTCCTGACCAAGGCCCTTATCCGTGTGGACCGCCGCTTTCTCGCAAGAAAGATCGAGCGGTACTACGGCGACATCATCGAGCAGACCCGCGGTCGCGATTATGATCTTGTTCTGATCATCCGCGCAGAGGCCGTGTCCGGCAGCATCCTCGACCGGCTTCGCAGCATCCATTCGCGTGCGAAGTTTGTGTTGTACCTGTGGGATTCGATGCACTACAACCCGAACGCACGCAAGGTGCTGGGCAAGTTCGATGCGGTGCTGTCCTTTGACCGCGCAGACGTCGATGCCAATCCGCAGATGCAGTTCCTGCCCTTGTTCTATGGCAGGGAGTTCGAGCGTGCAGCCAACTGGACCGGTGGCTTCAAGTACGACGCATGCTTCATCGGCACCATCCATACAGACCGTTACAAGGTGCTTGAGCAGATCATCGAACAGCTCGAGAAGGATGGAATGAGGGTGTTCGTCTACTGCTATTACCCGTCCCGCATGCTCTTCAGATTGCGCTCCCTGTTCGATACGGGCTTCCGCCGGTTTGCCAGGAAGTACGTCGATTTCAAGGGCATGCCGCTTCCCGAAGTGGTTGATCGCATCGCCGAAAGCCGTGCTGTGATTGACGTGAACAGGCCCGGCCAGCTGGGCCTGACGATGCGGACGATTGAGGCGATCGGTGCCCAGCGCCTGCTGGTGACGACGAATGAGGATATCGTCAACTACGAGGTTTACTCGCAGAAGGGCATGTATCTGATCGACCGGCGTGAGCCGAAAGTGGCCAGGGAGTTCCTTCAGCGCGAAGGCGTCCCCCACGATGAATCGGTTCGCGTCGGACTTTCTGCCAGGAACTGGGTGCTGAGCGTTCTTGGAAACTAACCGGGCCGGGCCAATGGCCTGTCATGTCGGCCCTTCGTACGTAGGCTCACCCAATACAAGCTATCGAGCATGAAGTACCTCACCGTCGTCTACTACGATACGTTCGCCCGCTTCTTCTCCGCCATTGAAGATGAAGTCAGATTGCGGGACGGTGAGGCTGAGTTCCTCCACCTTGCGTTGTTTCCAAGCGCCTACCTCTATCTGGCGCTTGAGCGGAAGTCGGTCCGTCTGCTTCCCTGGGAGGCGACAAAAGCCTCGTCGGCAGTCGCTTCGGTCGAAGCCGCCGAATTGGATCGCATCGGTGCGTATCACTCGTACATTCTTTCGGGGGCGGGCAAAGAGGCTGACCTGCGCGTGCGCGAACGCGCGGCGAAGTATGTCAATGCGGTATCGGAGATCCTTCGTGAATTCCGACCGGACCGCGTCATCATGTCAGGTGACACCCGGATTGCCTGCGAGGCGCTATCGTTCTGCCTGGCCCGTGACTGGCCCGATGTTCCGAAGTTCCACTTCGAGCAGGGACCGGGTGGGACGACGATCCTCGACCCGGTGGGGGTCAACGCCAACTGCTCTTTCCGCCAGGAAGTGGAGGCGCTGACGGGGGAAAACTACTCCGCCGAGGCTCCGCAGAAGCGCACCCGCTTCAAGCGCAATCGGGTATTCAGGGGCATTGACCACATGCTATCCCGTGGCATGAGCGCGGTATCGCGTTTGCCCGTGGAGTGGGAAACACTGCCGATGCCGCGATATCCAGAGCAGCGCTACGCCGCCTGTGTGCAGCCGGTGGCGAACGCGGGAGCCTCCAGCGCTACACAAGTCCTGGTGGCGCTGCAGGTTCCGGATGATGCGAACAATATTCACCACAACCCGCTTGGTCTTGGTGATGCGCAGTTCGTCGAGTTGGTGGTTCGCGCTGTTCGCCAGCTCGGCGGGCGTGTTCTTGTCCGGGAGCATCCACTGTATCGGCGCAAGTACAGTGCAGAACTGTATGACTTCATCTCATCGACTCCGGAGGTGGCGCTTTCGAGCGCCGAGCTGAAGGACGATCTGTCGCGGGCAGCGGTGGTGGTGACGGTCAACTCAATGACCGGTTTTGACGCCTACATGGCCAATGTTCCCTCTATCCTGTTGGGGCGCGCGTTCTACGATCATCTTCCGGGTATCGTGCGGTTGGATGGAGAGGGTGGGCTTGTAGAAGCCATTGATTCCATACAGGGAAAGACTGTCTCGGAGCTTATTGGCGGGCGCAATCCCCAAGCAATCTTTGCAGAAGCAAAGGCACGCTATCTGATCGAGGGGCATTGGCTCGATGCCGACCTTCGCGCACCCGCGGTAATCGCGGAAATGGTTGTGAAGACCGAGACGGCGTCGTCTGACGCTGCGCCAAGTCCTGCCGTTCTGGTGACGAAGGAATGACGGCCAAAGGAATCTACTGGGGAGTGGCATCGAATCTGCTCGGCAATGCGCTGATGCTGGGTGCGACGCTGTGGCTGACCCGATTGATCAGCCCAGCGGAGTTTGGTGAATTCCGGGTGGGCGCAAACTTCTCGACACTGATGATCCCGTTCCTGGCATTGGGGGGCGAACGATTGATCAGCCGCCTAATACAGAAGGGAGACTCGGCAGGTGTGGCGAGGACTGTACGAATGGTCATGACGATTGCCATGGCCGGCGCCGCTGTCCTTCTCCTCGCCTACCCGCTGCTCGCCCACTACGCCTTCGCGGGAACAGTAGGGTTCCCTGTCTTCGCCCTGGGTGTGCTGCTTGTTCCGTTGACCATCTGCTACAACCTGGCCAACACGATATGGAGGCACGTGGGCTCCCCCGCACGGGCCCAGATCCACCTGAATTTCCATCAGCGGCTTCTACGTGCACCACTTCTTATTGCATTCGCCTGGTTGCATCCCACTGCCGTTTCGGCCTCTGCGGCGATGTTCGTCGCGCAGGGGACTTCGCTCTTGCAACTGTGGAAGTACCTTCGGGTAGCTTTGAAGGGGGGGGCTGATCCAGCGATACCGGTTGCCCGAGGCAGATCAGTGATTAGCGAAATGCTGGTGATCGGGTTGCCAGTCGCGCTCCTGGCGGCAGTTGATCGCGTCGATGTGCTGATCATCAATGCGGTAATGGGCGTTGAGACCGCTGGAGAGTATGACCTTGTGTACATGCTTGCGTTGACTGCCATGTTCCCGGCAATGGCCATGTCCAAGACGTCCGAACCGTTGCTGCTCGCGCTGAGCGACGATTCCGAACGGCAGCGGAGAGTTCGGTGGTTGCAGATCAGGACCTTGCTGCTTTCCTGCGCGGCGCTGGCTGGTATCGCGGTGATTTCTCCGTTCATTCCAATGGTGCTGGGGGTGGCGGGCCCAGACTTCCCCGCCGCAGTTCTGATTCTTTCTGCCGGATTGGCCCTCTCCAGCGTATGTGGGCCGGTTCTTGAGTACATGCAGATCAATGGGCGCGCCAGGATCACCCTTGTCCTGGCGATGTCATTGATGGGGTTGTTTGTTTGGATGAAGTGGTTCGCTGCTACGGCTGATAACCTGGTGCTGTTCGCGTTCCTCGGTGGGCTCTTCTATCTGGTTCTGCGCCTAGTGCTTGCCGCCTACGTGTTCTTTGCGGACCGCGTCCTGCTTACCAACCCTTATGCACTTGCCGTGGCGGTGAGCTTCTACGGCCTACTTGCGGTCTGGTTGCTGGGAGGCAAGCGCGTGTGCCTGGGCTCGTTGTGTTGAGGTCTGCATCGTCCAGATCCGGAAGTGGGGGTGGCCTGCTGTGCCGCGACCGGCCATTGTTTTCGCCGCATCTCGTTCTACGCTGTTTATCGCTATTTTGGTGTCGGAGGTCTGGAAGTGCGATTTTCTTCTGACATTGTCGCGAGGCCTGTAAAGGGCCGTGGTGGCGGTATGCGCCTTTTTCTGAGGTGCTGCGTCGTCCTGTTACTGGTTGGTTTGTACGTGTTCAAGTACGATGGAAATGACTATTCCATGTACGAGAATTACTATCAGCTGGGCAGTGGATTTGAGATTGGCTATGAGCTTCTTGCTGCTCTGGCCCGTGCTGCCGGGTACGATTTCAAGTACTTCTACGGCATGTACAGTGCCCTCAATCTATTTCTCTTCTGCGTGCTTTGTCGCTGGCGGACTGAGCGAATGCTTTTGGCGCTCATTCCGTTGATGCTCTTTCCGGGTCTTCCGTTGAACACGATCAGGCAGTTGACTGCAGGCCTGATCTGCGCGCTGGCCTATGATCGATTCTATCCGCAAAATAACAAGAAGTTTGCGCTTCTTGTTATTTTGGCAAGCCAGTTTCATATTTCTGCGGTTCTTTTTCTGGTGCCTCTTGCGTGGAAGAGGGTTGGTGTTTTTATTTCAATCTCTATTGTCGCAGTTGCGGCTCTTGCATATTTCAGTGCGTACACAAATTATCTGACGGGAAAGATTGTTTATTACACTGGTGGAGCGGCGCAGTCCGGCTGGTATGAACAAGGAAGTGGTAAGTCCTTCGCATTCGTGATCTTTGGTTTGTCGTTGCTTGCAGCTGGTTTTGTGTGGAAATTGGGTGATTACAGAAAGTACATGCCAGTACTGTTACTGGCGGCCATCGCCATGTTCGCGTCTGCGTACATGAGTATTTTCATGCGATTCATCTATCTGTTCCTGCCGGCGGTGTCCGTGTGGATGTATGGCTGCTCCCGGAGAGTAAAGCTTGCCGTATTCCTGCCACTGTTTATTGTTGGAGCTGTCAATCTGTACTTCGTCGTCGCTGTATGGGGGGGGAGGGGGCATATCAGCACAGAAACCACCTTATCGAATATCTGTTCATCTGACGGGTTTCTTATGCGTGCATCGATGTCAATCATGGGTTGCGGCAGGAATGGCCTGAGAGGCGTATGGGGGCACCATGCATAATCTGTACAGAATTTTATGGGCGGCGAGGGCTGTCATCTACAAGCTTGTCTTCGGGCGGTTTGGATGGCCAAGCTACATTGGGCCTCCAACATTTCTGTTGCGTCCTGGGCGGATACATATCGGTAAGCGGGTGCGCATTTTCCCCGGGTTGCGTGCTGAATGTCATGGCGAGGGTGCGCTGTTTATCGCTGATAATGTATCGATTGGACAGAACTTTCATGTCATAGCGGGCTCAAAGCTGCTTATCGGCAGCGGTTGCCTGATCTCGGGCGATGTGTTTGTCACTGATACAGACCACACCTTCGATCTGATCGACGTCCCTGTCTTCGATCAGCCTGACAGGATCTCCTCGACCAAAATTGGCGACAATTGCTTTATTGGTATCGGCGCCCGTATTCAAGCAGGAACGACTCTCGGCTGCGGTTGTGTGGTCGGGGCCAATTCTGTCGTGAGAGGGGGACTTCCCGGACTACAGCATGATCGTGGGCGCGCCCGCTCGGGTAGTGAAGCGATACTCCCCTGAAGACGGTACTTGGCAGCGGCTTGTTTCAAATCATTCAAACGAGATCAATTCATGAACGTTTCCATCAATGACGCTGTTGCCGTCGGCAACGACCTCCCCTTCGTCCTGTTCGGCGGCCTGAACGTCCTTGAGGATCTCGACTCCACGCTGTTTGCGGCGGATAAGTACGTCGAGGTCACCGGCAAGCTCGGTATTCCCTACGTCTTCAAGGCTTCGTTCGACAAGGCCAATCGCTCGTCGATCAAGTCCTTCCGTGGCGTTGGCCTGGAAGAAGGTATTCGCATCTTCCAGGAAGTGAAGCGCCGCTTCGGCGTGCCGGTGATTACCGACGTCCATGAAGTGGAGCAGGCGGCTCCCGTGGCCGAAGTGGTCGACGTGCTGCAGATTCCTGCGTTCCTGGCGCGCCAGACCGATCTGGTCACTGCCATTGCGCGTACGGGCCGGGCGATCAACATCAAGAAGCCGCAGTTCCTCAGCCCGTCGCAGATGAAGAACATCGCCAGCAAGATCCGTGAGGCCGGCAATGAGCGGATCATCCTGTGCGAGCGTGGCGCGCAGTTCGGCTACGACAATCTGGTCGTGGACATGCTGGGCTTCCGCGAGATGATCGAGGCCACCGGTGGCCTCCCGGCCATCTTCGATGTGACCCACAGTCTGCAGCGCCGCGACTCGGGCAGTGAGGCCTCCGGTGGCCGCCGCCGCCAGGTAGTGGAACTTGCGCGCGCAGGTATGGCGGTTGGCCTGGCAGGGCTGTTCCTGGAGGCGCATCCGGATCCGGACAACGCGCGTTGCGATGGCCCGAGCGCGTTG
Organism: Stenotrophomonas sp. 96582_Sma; assembly: GCF_056480905.1. Classification (NCBI taxonomy): domain Bacteria; kingdom Pseudomonadati; phylum Pseudomonadota; class Gammaproteobacteria; order Lysobacterales; family Lysobacteraceae; genus Stenotrophomonas; species Stenotrophomonas sp. 96582_Sma. Next base: position 1,974,921 of record NZ_CM151122.1, read on the forward strand.
CCGTTGAGCACACTTGAGCCGTTCCTGGCACAGATCAAGGCGGTCGATGATCTGGTCAAGTCGTTCCCGAAGCTCGACATCGCCTGACATGGAATCGGCGAATTACCAGGGGTCGATCAAGCTGGTCCTGTTCGACGTGGACGGCGTACTGACTGATGGTGGCCTGCACATCGATGGCAAGGGCGAGCAGTTCAAGACGTTCAACGTCCGCGATGGCCTGGCCGTCGCATTGCTGCGTGTGCATGGCATCCGGTGTGGCGTGCTGTCGGGCAAGGCGAGCTCCTCCTTGGACTTCCGGATCCAACAACTGGGCATGGATGTGGCGGTGACCGGTCGCCTCGAAAAGCTCGATGCGTTGGCCGCCATCTGCAGGGATCTTGGAATCAATGAGGCCGAGATCGCCTATGTGGGGGACGACGTCGTAGACCTGCCATTGGCGGGACGGGTAGGGCGCTTCTATGCGCCTTCCGACGCGCATCCGCTGGTGTTGACAGCCGCTGACGTGGTTGCAGACGCACAGGGCGGACGTGGCGTCGGACGCGAGGTGGCCGAGCGTGTTCTTGCCGAGGGAGGGGTGGACCTGCCGGCAGCATACGCGCCCCTCATTGCAGGATGGAGCGCCGCTGGAGCGGTGCAGTAGCCGGCGCAGGGTTGCGCGGGTAAGCGCAGCGCACGCAGGTGCGCTGCGAATTATCATCAGAAGGAAACAAGGTATGTCCTCCGTCGTATCAGTCGTCGATCACATTGCATCGGCCAAGCGCGTCCTGCAGATCGAGGCATCGGCTGTCGCCGCGCTCGCCGGCAGGCTCGATGGGCAGTTCACCCAGGCCGTGGAACAGGTGCTGGGTTCGCAGGGCCGGGTCATCATCTGCGGCATGGGCAAGTCGGGAATCATCGGGCGCAAGATCGCCGCGACGTTGGCCAGCACGGGTACTCCCAGCTTTTTCATGCACCCGGGTGAAGCGTTCCATGGTGATCTGGGCATGGTCACCGCCACCGATGTATTCGTGGCGATCTCCTACTCCGGCGAAACCGAAGAGGTGGTGAAGTTGCTGCCCTTCCTGAAGGACAACGGCAATTTCCTCGTGGCGATCACCGGTCGTGCGACGTCCACGTTGGCCCAGGCCGCGGATTGCCACTTGGATGCGGGTGTTTCGCAGGAAGCCTGCCCGCTTGCATTGGCACCCACTGCATCGACCACGGCAACGCTGGCGATGGGCGATGCGCTTGCCGTTGCACTGATGGAGGCTCGAGGCTTCCAGCCGGAAAATTTCGCGCGCTTCCACCCGGGTGGCTCGCTGGGGCGGCGCCTGCTGTCGCGCGTGGAGCACGAGATGGTTGCTGGCGACCTGCCGGTGGTGGACGCAGCAGCAACGATGATGGACGTATTGCAGGCCATTACCCGCTCCAGCCTCGGCCTGGCGATCGTACGGGCCGGCACCAGCTACGCGATCATCACCGATGGCGACGTTCGCCGTGCGCTCGAGCGTCATGGCCGCGAGGTGTTTGATAAGTCCGCGGCCGAGCTGATGACCGCCTCACCAGCCCAGGTGAGCGTAGGGACGCGGGTTGAGGATGCGCTGGTGCTGATGGAGCGGCGGCGGATCTCGTCGTTGCTGGTGTTCGACGGCGACGTGCTGGCCGGTGTGTTCAAGAAGTAGAAAGAGGAAGGCGCCCTTGCAGGGCGCCTTCGTTCTGTGCCGGTATCACTTCGCAATGGCGTCGAAGTTTCGGTAGAAAAACTCCGAGTCGCGCTCGGATGTCAGCTGGTAAAGGCTGTGGGAGTGCGAGAGGCGCGCGCCACCGTCCCGGTACAACGGGTTCCACATGAAATCGGCGCGGGCACGGGTCGAGCGCGGCAACATGAAGTCGAAAGGCACCGAGAAGTAAATGCCCTTGTCGAAGCTGCCTTCGCCGAAGTCCTTGGATGAAACGTCGGTCTTGGTGGCGTAGGCGCCCATGGTCACGCCATTGTCGAACATGCGTGCAACCGACACGGTCGCACCCCAGTCCTTGGCCAGGTATCGACCCGCGCTGACCGCGCTGATCAGGCGCCGCTGGTCACCCCACAGGTAATAGAGCGTGGCATGGCCCGTGGTCACGCTGTAGTCGCGGAAGCTGAAGCGCTGGTCGAAATCGCGCTGCTTGACCCAGTTCAGCTCAGCGCCCAGCGCCCAGCGTTCGTCCATCGGGCGATAGAGGACTTCGCCACCGACGCCGCCATACATGTACTCCAGCATGCCGGCATAGGCCATGCCGTACAGGTCACGGCCGAGCTGCTTCGTGCCGGTCAGCTGCAGGTTGGGCAGGGTGAAGTCCGAGGTGGTGAGATACTGGCGCACATAGGTACGCACGCGCGGAAGCCGGCTGGGGGCGTCGTACTTGAATTTGTCGTAGTTGTTATAGGCGTTGTAGCTGGCCGTGCCGCTCAGCCAGAGGTTTTCGTTGAAGCGGAAGGTCGCGCCGTACATCCCAGCTACCTGGAACAGGATGAAACCGTCGGGGCCGCCCACACTCTGCCGGTAGCCGACGTTGAACGCACCGTCGAAGCGCTTCAGCGGGGCTTCGTACAGCGTTTCCGAGCGCCTTGCATACGGGGCGTTCATTTCGACATGGCGGCTGACGGTCGCCAGGTTCGTGCGATCGTCCAGGTACTGGTTGAACGTCTTGCGTTCGAGGCTGGTCTCGATGATCGGGAGGCCCAGGCGAACGTTGCGCAATGTCCACCAGCTGACATCGGGAGGCGTCTGCGGATCAAGAATGCGTGCCGCACGACCAATGCCTTGTGCCGGGTAGATGAAGCGACGCTGCTCGGCACTGACGATCAGCTCCTGGCCGCTTCGATCAATGCGCTTCACCCGCAGGCCGGCGTTCTCCTCCAGCTCCCGGGCAATGGATGACCAGTCGGTGGCTGCTGTCGCCGAGATTGTAGCGACCGCCTGAGGCTCGCCCTGCGCTGCAGGGTTGCGGGCAATCGGGGGAGGGTCCATGAGCTTGGTCATGGGCTTGGCCTGGGCAAGGTTGGATCGCAGCGTGATGCCGACCATGGCGGTGTTCCCGCGCTCCCAGCCCAGGTGCAGCAACACGTTGTCGTTCACCGCAAAAACGGCACCCAGATTGATGGGCGAGGACTGCTTCTGGTTATTGCGCTGCGGCTCGTTGCGATAGTCGTTGCCGTCGTACTCAAGCTTCAGTTGCAGGCGGTCCCAGGGGGTCTGGTAGCTGACGCCGCCAAATACGCCCAGCCGGCCGCGGAACATCGCGCTGGTATTGAAGTCGCCCGGCGTATTGACACCGGGGCGTTCCTTGAAGCGGTCGTCGATTGCGCCCAGTGGATTGTCCAGGTCGCCACGGTTGCCGATATAGCCGGTTGCCACACCGAGGCTTGCGTCGAACGCGCCGAAGCGCTTGCTGGCAACGACGTACTCGCTTGAAAACAACCCGGTGCCGCCAAGATCGCGCGCGCCGACGGACACTTCCGGAAGCCAGCGTCCTTCCTGCCACAGGCGCAGCTTGAGGTCGATCGACTTGTCCTTGTAGTTCTGGTTGCCGCTGAGCCACTGTGAGCCATAACGGCGATTGGCAACCGAAATGTAACGGAAGGAACCTTCCACCCACGGCAGGGGCTGCATCACCACCGTGTACCGGCTGTACGGCGAGGTGTGACTTGCGGTAAGGCTGAGCTCGCCTTCTTCGCTCATGCGCGCGGAAGGGGTCTGCAGCAGGCCGATGCCGCCCCAGTCGCTGGCGGTGGGGGCGGGAGCTTCCTGGGCGTACAGAGCTGCGCTGATGCTGAGGCTCAAGAGGGCGGCGCCGGCGCGAGCCAGCGGCAAATGATTACGGCACATCAATCTGGAACTCCCGGCGCGTCCAGCACCTGGGTGGCGAGGAAGCGCGCGGCTTCATCGTTGATATCGGGGGTGGCGGACCGGACAGCAGATCCCGCGATGGGAACATAGATCACCGCTCCGGGCGCCAGCGTTGTCCGTGCGCTACGGTTCCACAGCGCAATGCCGATCTTCGTGACCCGGCCATCGGGCTGGATCACATACAGGTTGTCCGGACTGGCTGCGGGCAGCAGCTCGCATTGGTTGCGGTAGCTGCGCGCATCCTGCATTGCAGCGTGCGGCAAGGAGCACAAATGGGGGACGGCGCCCATGATGGTCACTGTCTCTGGTCGCGACGGGTAGATCAGTCGATCGCCTGCGCGGGCCGGCCGATCCTGCGGGCGATCGGCTTCCAGGGAGCGCGGCTCGAGCAGTTGCGGTTCGCGCCCGGTAATGGGAAGTGCGCCGAACTCGCGGGCCATCCGGGACGCTGCGTCGGCGATCTCTGGCGCGTCCTCAAGAGCTGCCAGTGTTTCCAAGTCGAACAGCAGCCCCGCTTTCAGGCGTGCCTGCGCTTCGAGGCTGTTCGTGCGAAGCAGCGCGGCGCCCGCCATGTAGGCATGCTCGTCTGGTGCGGCGGCAAGGGCTGCGGCGCTCAGCCGGGCATCGCTTGCCAGGGTGTGGGGGCCCGGTGAGCGAACGTTTCCGAAGGCTTCCACCTGGATGGGAGAAGCCGCTTGGCCCGTGCTGGCGAGTACAGCGCCAAGGGCCATCACGATCAATTGCGGCTTCATCGGGGTTGCAGGTCCGGCGAATAGGGTTTGAGCTGGATGATTTCCAGATGGGCATCCGGCGCGATGGCCTGGCGGCTTTTCCATATGAAGCCGCTGGACGGGTCCGCCCAGTAGTGGTTCTGCTGCTTCCAGCCGTCACCCCGCAGCTCCTCGCGCACGTGCAGCAGTTCGCGCGTCCGGCCCAGGATCTCAACGCTCTCCGTGCCCAGCGGGTGCAGGGTGCCGGTCACCTTCATGTCGAAGCGATAGTCCGGCATGAGGTCGTAACGTCGTTGCACGACGTCGCCATCCTTCACCTTGCGCAGGTCGAGCAGCGGGTTCGGCCCGATGATCCGCATCTGTTGCAGCTCGGGAGTACCGCCGTGGGTCGCTTCGATCAGGCCATTGCGCAGGAACACGATGCTGCGTTCGCTGCTGTACCAGGCCTGGCGGCCACCATCCACTGCGCCAAGCACCAGCACTGCGCCGCCAGCAGGTCCGTTGACCTTGATCTGCGGATAGCGGTTGCGTGCAACGTCCTCGGCGCTGGGCTGCACATCCGGCTTACCCTGCACGGCCAGTTGCACTGCCTTGACGCTGCTGCGACCGACAACACCGCAGCCGGCTGCAGAGACCGCGATGACGGTACCCAGCAGGCTCAGGCGGAAACTCCGGAGCACGAGGCGGGAGAGAGCGTTCCTGCTCATCTGAAGCCTCGTCAATTGTCCAGATCGTTGCGCGCGCTGGCTGCGTTGCTGATGATGGCGGTGAACGGCAGCAGTTGGTTCACGAAGCGGCTCCAGCGTGTCACGCCAGCTGCGCCCACGAACACGACGTCACCCGGCTGCAGGTTGAACTGGCTGGCAACGGCGAAAGCGGAGGGCGATTTGGCTTCCAGGTGGAACACCTGCGACGGCGTGTCCTGGAGGTCATTCGAGCCACGGATCACGTAGACCGCGTTGCCGTTGGAGGTGGTCTGCAGCAGACCGCGCGCGCGACCCAGCGCCTGGCTCAGTGAGATCCCGCCGGTCTTGAAGCTCATGGCGCCGGGCTGGTTCACTTCACCGACGACAAAGACTTCCTTGCGGTCGAGATACGGCACATACAGGTGATCGCCCGCCTTGAGGAAGACGTTCGTGTCGCCGCCGCCATTGCGGCCCAGCTCGTCAAGATCGATGGTGAAGGTGGTGCCGTCGCGGGTGAGGCGGACGCCGGACAGGTCGGCCTGTGCCGGGTCGAGGCCTGCCTGGCTGATGGCATCACCGAGGGTGAGCGGAGTGACCGTCAGCGGCACCGTGGCCGGCTGGCGCGAGGCGCCGGTGACCCACACGCGCTGGCTGGCATAGGTCAGCATCGAGACGTCCACCTGCGGCGCTTCGATGTAGCGGGCCAGTCGGGTGGTGATCTCTTCACGCAGCTCGGCGGGTGTCTTGCCGGCGGCGGTGACCTTGCCGATGTATGGATAGAACAGCGTGCCGTCGGACTGCACCAGGCGGCCGGCTGCACTGAGCTGCTGCTGCGGGCCTGCCGGGACGGTCAGTTCAGGGTGGTCCCAGACTGTGATGTACAGGATGTCACCTGCACCGATCTGATAGGGGCCAGGCTGGAACTGCATCAACGAGGCCGGAAGCCCGGGGGCGCTCTTTGCGCCGCGCTCCATGGCGATGAGCTTGGGCGTGATCGGAATCAACTCGATCTGATCGTTGCCAATCTGCTGGCTGCTACCCATCAGGGAATTCGAGCGCATGTGCTGGCCGGGGGCCCACATGCAGCCTGACATGGTGAGGGTGAACGCCATGGCGGCGACGAGACGCTTGCAGTCCATCGTTAATCATTCCTGGCCCGAACGGGCATGAAAAAGCCCTCGCCGAACTGCCGCCCGGCGAGGGCGTGGGTACTACAACGGCGTTTCGATCAGCGGGTGCCGGTCGTACCGGTTGAGCCGGTGGTGCCGCCCGGCGGATTGGTGGTGCCGCCGTTGTTGTTGCCGGCATCGTCGCTGCTGCTGTCTGCGGCGACGCTGTAGACCACGGCTGCGGCTGCAACGCCGAGGCCGATGGATGCAGCGGTGGTCAGGGTGCCAGAGGCGGCGGCGCCGGCGGTTTCGGCGCTCGCGACTTCGGCGCTGGTTTCGGTAGCGACAGGAGCTTCCTGAGCGAACACCGGCGAGGACAGACCCAGCAGGGCCAGGGCGGCAATCATCTTCTTCATCTACGGGGTCTCCTACTCCGTGAGGGAAATTTTTCCACCGCTATGGTGGCGGCTATTCGTTTGCTCTGTCAAGGCACGTGAAGGAAATGTGGGGTGCTCTTTGCAGCTCTCAGAGATGCTGGAAAATCTCAGTCCTGCCGGAGATGAATTTTGCCAGCGCGATGACCAGTTGATGGGTATGGATATCAGGCAGCGTGAGGGGCAGGAACATTCCGGCAAGCACGGCGGCCGTGGCGGTCACAGCACTCGGGCGTCTGGAAGGTGCTGTGCCGCGCAGCGCCCATGCGCTGCAGCCCAGGCCAAGGCCCAACCCGGCGATGGCTTCAGAGAGGCTGTGCGCGTGCAGGGGGACGCGGGACCAGGCAATGGCCACCGCCAACAACACCCCGCTCATTAGGCCGACCACCCGGGCGCGTCTTTCGGGTCCCGCCAGCAGCGCCCCGACCATTGGATACACGGCGCTGGACATCGCCGCGTGCCCGGAGAAACCGCTGAAGTGCAGGCTCTTGATGCCGATACCCCAGCCCATGAAGGCCAGCTTGGATGCAAGCGTCACACAGGCGGCCACTGCGATGGCGCTGAGCCATCGCGCTTTCAGGCCCGTTTCGCTGCGGGGCAGGGTGAGCAGCAGCACCAGCGCCATTGGCAGAAGCCAACGGCTGTCACCGAGGGCGGAAAGGGACAACCAGACAATCTGCATCGATGGGGCGGGCGGGGAGTGGGGAACGTCAGCTTAGGGGTGTTTGCCCGTCCACAGCCTTTCGATGGCTTGGTCCATTCAGCCAGACGCGGTATCCTTCCCCGCTGCCAATGGCCCCGTAGCTCAGCTGGATAGAGCGTCCCCCTCCTAAGGGGAAGGTCGCCCGTTCGAATCGGGCCGGGGTCACCATATATCAATGGCTTGTGGCATTTGGCGGGCCTGCTGAATGTCTTGACGCGCCATTTGCTCGGCTGAGGCGGCAAGCCTCCATCGCGCGGCCCCAACGGCAGGTGCGGCCTAATGGTGCCGGAGTTCTACTCCGTCGGGGGCATCCTCTCTGGGAGGCTTGAGCTGCGGTCATTTGTCCCGCCTTTTCTCATGAAGGGCAAGGAATGCGGCAATTGCGCTTGCAGCGACGCCCAGCAAAAAGCCGAGGACCATTCCGTCGAACCAACCCAAGCTCGCCACATTGCCCCCATGCAAAGATTGATGCGCGAATAGCGCTCTGCTGCTTGTGTTGTACTGCGAAGGGGAAAGGTATGGCCCCGGGCTTTCGCGGGCCTTACAGAGCGCAATTCGCGTCTTGGTGTCGCCAATCCCAGGCGATCTGCACCAGCAGATTCAAACTGTTGTTCCGCGGCGCGTTCACCGCGCGGCTGAGGTGGCAGGCCTCCATTACGTAGCCAAAAGGCACCGCGGACAGATTGCTGCCATGTACTACTCCTTCCAGATCACTGCCGTCTACCCGGAGCGGGGCCGGATGGCCGACCCAAAAGCAAAGCGGCGCATATGCCGATGAGTGAGCCTTGACCCAATCCAAGACCGAAGTGGTTTCGACGGACCCTCCGGGTGCGGGCGAGCAACGTCGCGTCGGCGTCCGGTCCGAGCGATTCAGGCAGATCGTTGCTGCGTCCGCAGGATCTTCGACCGCCGGCCGTATCCTTCCGGCTGACGTCAGGGCCAGCATCCCGGCAAAGGCTGTGACCTTCGCGAGGCTCAAGACTTGGAGTTACGGTGAGCGGACACCGCATTGGGTGACGGCTTCGATGTAGCGAGCCTGTCGACGCTTCAGGAACTTGCTGTAGAACTTGATATCGCTTCCCCCTCCAGCTCGAGGGGCGACCTCAACAAACTCTGCTGGGACGCCGCCGCTGGAGGTCGACACGGAGTAGCCATCGGAACGCGGCTCAAGTACATACTGCCATCGTGATCCTCCGATGCTCACCTCTCCCCATGCGTCGCGGACACACGTGGCGGCGGCTAAGGGATCCTGATTGGACGAGAAAGTGGCTACAGGTCCGGAACTTCGCGTGTCGCCGACAGAGGTGCAGGCAGCCAACAGCATAAGTGTGCTTCCAGCTGTTGCCATCCTGATGTGTTGGGTCATTCCATGCATTCTGCACCTCCATCGGAAGTGGGGAACTGTGACGCAACCATGAGGAAGCTTCAACGGTGTAGTCGTGAGGTCGGCCAGTTTCTGGAGGTGATCTGAACCAAGGCAATGGACCCGGTGAGGCTGTGGGCGAGGGCCGAGCTCACCACCCGCCACACTGCACGGCAACCGCTCGCCGGGCTTCTACAACAACACTAACCCACCCAGCACCGCCTCCACCTCCTCGCGCTCACCGTCCCGCAGCCCCTGCAACGGCAACGGCAGGCAGTTCTCGCTGCACAGTCCCAGCAGGGCCGCCGCGCAGGCCATCACGCGAATCCCGCCGAACCGGTCGTACAGGGACCACAGCGGCGCCAGCCGGGCAGACAGGGCAATAGCACCCTCTTCATCGTCACTACCCACGGCCCGCATGATCTGCAGCGCAACCTCGGGGAACAGTCCGGCGGTCACCGAATACCAGCCGTCACACCCCGCCAGCAGCCCTCGCACCGCCGAGGCGTCACCACTGACGCCCAGCGTCACATGCGCGGGAACGCATGCACGGAGTGCAGCAACGCGGGCGGCCGCCTCGGCCGGATCATCAGCGAGGCGCGGAATCTTGATCGAAGCGATGTTGGGCAGCGCGGCGATCCGGCCATGCAAGGCATCGGAGAAGCGGAAGTGCGTGGTGCCTGGATTGTCGTAGACGCAGATCGGTGTACGCACCGCCGTACAAATGGTCTCAAACAGTGCTTGCACCTCATGGTCCTTCAGGGGCTGGTAAGACACGGGGGCGAGCAGCAGGCCTGCAGCACCTGCATCCTCGGCGTCCAGGGCCAGCTCCAGCACATCGCGGGTACGCAGTGCACCGATGCCGGCGATGACCGGTACGCCTCCTGCGTGCGCCAGGGCTTCGCGCAGCACGCGCTTGCGCTCGTGCTTCTCCAGATAGGCGTAGCTGCCAGTGGAGCCAAGCACGCCCATCGAATCAACATCGGAATCGGCCAGGCGCTCGATCAGTCCGGCAAACGCACGAAAGTTGATGCCGGCTTCAGAGAGCGGGGTCAGTGGAAACGCGCTGAGGCCTTTGAACATGGGATCTCCCGAAGGGGGAATGGGCTGGACGCCTGGAATTGTTTATTGTCCTATGACAAAACTCAAGTGTCGCCACGCAGCGTGTCTAATCGCCACGAATGACGCACCATGCGAGTCATGAAACCAAGCCTTTGCGCCGTCCAGCCTTCGCACTACGCCACCATTGCCGATTGGCTTGATTCCGCCGAGGGCACCCAGCGCTGGGCGGGCCCCGGCGTGCCGTTTCCCTTGCCGCAGGAACGGTTCGCGCAGGTGCTCGAACTCGGGCCGAGGCCGGGCTGGGCGCTGCTGGACGAGCAGGGCCAGTGTCTGGGCTTTGGCCAGTACTGGATGACCGACGCCGGCACCGCGCACCTGGGTCGCATCATTGTTTCCCCCCTGGCACGCGGGCGCGGCCTTGGCCGGCTGCTCATGCATGCCTTGAGTGCACAGGCCATGCGCGAAGACGGTGTGCAGCGCCTCACGTTGCGCGTCTATCGTGACAACACCGCCGCCGTGACCCTGTATCGCGACCTCGGTTTCCAGCAGGTTGATGCGTTCTCGACGCCGGAACTTCTGTTCATGCAGCGCACGTCGGCCTGAACTCCGCTCATGCTGGCAAGGTGGCCTGCAGGGCAAACCATTGCTCGCGGGTGATGCGGCTGATGTGCTCTGTGCGGTAGTCGCCGAGGAAGCTGTTGAACTTGTTCACTTCGGTATGGTGATGCTGGAAACCGCATTTGCTCTGTGCGCTGAGCGATTGCAGGTTGTCAGCGAAGTAGCCGCACCACAGTGCGTCCAGTTCCAGTTGCATGAAGGCGTGCCGCATCACTTCGCGCACCGCTTCGGGCACCAGTCCGCGGCCCCAGTACGGAACGCCGATCCAGTAGGCGATCTCACCCTCTCGATCGCTGATCTCGAAGTTGCTGTCGGTGCCGATCAGGATGCCGACACAGCCGATCGCGTGGCCGTCCTCGCGGCTCTGCAGCGCGTAGACCTCTGGCCGGTTGAAGACGGTGCGGATGATTTCGGTACTTTCCTCAACGCTGGTGTGCACCGGCCAGCCGGCGATGGGGCCTACGCGCGGGTCGCGGGCGTACTCGTACAGATCGGCAGCGTCGGTGTCGCGCCAGGGGCGAAGGATCAAGCGTTCGGTGTGCAGCTGCATGTCAATTCCACGGGAACAAAGAGAGTGCACAGGCTAGGTCGACAGGCGCGATTGGCCCAGAGCGGGACCTTGATGGTTTCGGTACTTTTCACAACGGGTGGCCGAGCCCGGGTATGCTGGGGCCCGGAATACAGCCGGATCGGCCCATGGATCGCGTACCCCAGCTCCTGGACCAGGACGAATCCATGCGCTTGGAGGTCAGTACGCTGGCCGAAGGGCAAGGCGTCCCGTTGTCGTTCGGCCACGCTTATCTGGCGGTGCTGGTATGCGTATCGGGGCGCGCACGCTTTGCACTGAACTTCCGCGAGGTAGCGGTGCAGCGGCACGATGTGCTGGTGCTGGCAGAGGACACGCTGGCGCTGCTGCGGCAGCGCTCACGCGGCTTTCTGGCGGTGGTCTGCCTGATGCCCAAGGCGCTGGCATCGGAGGTGGCCTATGTGCTTCCCAATGCACTGTTCAAGTTCCTGCACGATCAGCCCCACTGCGTGCCGTCGCCGCTGGACGTGCCGCTGCTGCAGGGCTGGCTGCAGCAGTTGATGGATGCACAGCACAATGGCGGCCGCTATCGTCACGTGATGCTGCGCAACCTGCTGCAGACGTTCTTCCTCAAATTCGCAACGCTGTTGCCGGCGCGCAGTGTGGCCGTGGCGCAGGTCAGCCGACGCGAGCGCTTGGCCTGGAATTTCTGGGAACTGGTCGGTGAGCGCAGCACGCGCCAGCGCGACGTGCAGTCCTATGCCGACGCGCTGTGCATCACCCCGTTCTATCTTTCGCAGCTGACCCGCGAGTGCTTCGACGAAACGCCAAAGGCGTTGATTGATCGCCAGGTGGTGCTGGAAATCAAGGCGCTGCTGACCTACAGCGAATTGCCGATCGGTCGCATCGCCGAGCGACTGTGCTTCGAGGATGCATCCTACCTGTGCCGCTACTTCCGGCGGCACACCGGGCAGTCGCTGACCGGCTATCGCCGGGCAGGGCAGGGCGGTACTAGTGCGACACGAACAAGGGCGCCGGTACTTCGGCCAGCAGATCCTCGGTGACCCCGCCGAGCACACGCTCGACCACCCGGCTGCGGCTGTAGGGGCCCAGCACCAGCAGGTCGGCGTCGGCATCGAGCACGTGCTGGCGGATGGTCGCGGCAACGCCGCCCTGGCTTGAACTGATCGCCTGGATCTCTACTTCGACGCCGTGCCGCGCCAGGTGCTGGGCCATCTCGGCGCCAGGTGTGGCCTCGGCCTTGGGCGTGTCGACCATCAGCAGGTGCACCGCTTTCGCACGTGCGAGCAGCGGCAACGCATCGGCTACCGCACGGCGTGCCTGCTTGCTGGCATTCCAGGCCACCACGATGCGATGGCCGACCTGGTCGCCTTGCCAATGTGGTGGTACCAGCAGCATCGGCACGCCGGTCTGGCGCAGCGTTCCCAGCGGGTGCCAGCCAGAAGGGGCGCCGGGAGTACGCGGATAGCCGGCGATGATCAGGTCGCAGTACAGCGACTGCAGGGCCAGGTCGGCGCCGCCGAGATAGTCCGAGACGATGCGCAGTTCGGTGCTGATCTGCAGCGGCTCGGACACGGCACGCAGGTTCTGCATCAGCTGCGCGGTGCAGGCGGCATCCGCGCGCGCCTCATGGTCGAGCGCGGCGGCAATGCCGGCACCGCGTGCGAAACCGTTGGCGATGTCGGTGGGATGCTGGGCGGTGGAGACCGCGACCAGATGGGCCTGCTGTGCCTGCGCCAGATGGGCGGCGATGTTGAGAACGCGGTCCCCGGTGTCGCTGGCGTCGAACAACACAGCGATATCGCGTAGTGGATGCAGCATGGCGTTGTCTCCTTCGATGCCTGTGACGCGTTCCCTGCCGTGCACCGACCCGGGTGCACCGGACGCATCCCTGTTTTAGCGCATTGGTGATCCTAATGAATCATCTTTGATTCAGTTTATTAATTGGTGATTCATGCTAGCGTGAGGGCAAACCCACACCTCAACGCTTTCATGCGACCTGCCGCAGCACGCACCCGCCGCGACCTGCCCCACGCGCTGGCGGCCACCTTGGTCAGCCATCCACGCTGCACCCTCAGCGAACTCGCGCGCGGGGCCGGTATCAGCCGCGCGACCCTGTACCGGTTTGCGCCCACCCGGGAGGCGATCGACGAGGCACTGTTCGCGGCCGGCTTCGAGCGCGTGGAAGCGGCGGCGGTCTGGTTCGATGAGGGCGGTGATGCGCGCCACGTGCTGGAGCAGGTCACCGCCACGCTGCTGGCGGACTGGGAGCTGGTGACGCTGCTGTTCGCGCGGATGATGGAAGAGCAGCAGCGCCAGGGTGACCTGCATCTGCTGCCGGAGCGCTGGGCGCCGATCGGCGAGCGCTTCGAGGCCTTTTTCCTGCGAGGTCAGGCGGCCGGAGAGTTCAACGTCGGTTTCACCGCAGTGTGGCTCGCGGACTTCTACTGGACCTGCTTCTACGGCATCACCTGGTCACTGGCGCGCGGTCGGCTGGCGCCGGCAGCGGCAGCCTCTACGCTGCTGGCTTCGTTCCAGCGGGGAGCGATGAAGGGTTGACCGCAGGGCCCTGCTGCCGGGGCAACGTGGATTACGCCTGCTTCAACAACTGCACCAACTGGCGCAGCCGATACGGCTTGGGCAGGAATTCCACCTGTTCCGGCAGGGGCGGCAGCTGCGAGCGCGCATAACCGGACGACAGGATCATCCGCGCCTGCGGCTGTTCGCGCGCCACATGCTCGCTCAGTTCGATGCCGGACATGCCGTTGGGCATGCTGACGTCGCTGAACACCACGTCGAAACGCGCTTCGCCCTTCAGCAGGGCGGCGGCCTCATGCGCATCGGCGGTCGTGGCCACGTCGATGCCGAGGTCGCGCAGGGCCAGGCCGATCATTTCACGCAGATCGGTCTGGTCTTCCACCATCAATACGCGGATCGGGTCATCGGTCATCGGCAGGGTCCTCCATTGCGGGGAGCAGCAGGCTGACCGTGGTGCCGACACCGGGCGTGGTGGACACGTCGACGAAGCCGCCGCTCTGGGTAGTGAATCCGAACACCTGGCTCAGGCCGAGGCCGCTGCCTTTGCCGATGTCCTTGGTGGTGAAGAACGGCTCGGTCGCCCGTTCGGCGATGTCGGCCGCCATCCCGTGGCCCTCATCGCAGACGCTGAGGGTGACATAGCCACGTTGCAGCGTGGAGTCCGCATCCGGATCGAGGCGATGTTCCAGCGCAGTGCCGATCAGGATGCGGCCGCCTTCAAGGGTAGCATCCGCGGCATTGGCGACCAGATTGGCCAGCGCCGTCTGCAGCTGCAGCGCATCGGTGTTGATCGCAGGCAGGCCGGGCGCCAGCTGGGCATCCAGCACCACCGTGGGCGGGCAGGCGCGTTGCAGGTCCGGCAGCCACTGCCGTATCAGCGCATTGATATCCAGTGGTTCGCGGATCAGGGTCTGGCCGGTGCTGAAGGCCAGCAGCTGGCGGGTCAGCAGCGCACCACGATCGGTCGCGGTCTGCGCCGCATCAAGCAGCTCGGCGGCGCGTGCATCGTCACCGTTCACGCGCAGGGACAGCAGGTCCAGGGCGTTGCCGATGGTGGTCAACAGATTGTTGAACTCGTGCGACAGCCCGCGGCTGAGGCGGCCGACGGTCTCGAACTGTTGGGTATTGCGCAGCGCACGCTGGGCATCACGCAGCAGCCGCTGTGCCTGCCACTGCTCGGTGATGTCGCGGGTGATCTTGACGAAGCCGAGCAGCTCGCCTGCTTCGACGACCGGCTCGATGACCACGCTGGCACGGAAAGACGAGCCATCGCGGCGCACCCGCCAGCCTTCACTGGCGACGTGACCGTGCTGCGCTGCGAGGCGGAGCAGGCGCTGCGGTTCCCCGGCTTCGCGATCGGCAGCCAGATAGAAACGGCCAAAGTGCGTGCCGACCACTTCACCGGCTGAATAGCCCTTGATGCGCTCCGCGCCCGGGTTCCAGCTGCAGACGATGCCATCAGGATCAAGCAGGTATAGCGCATGGTCGCGCACGCTGTCGATCAGCAGTCGCAGTTGGCGGGAAGGGTCCGTCAGCACGGACGTCGTAGAAGCAGCTGCGTCCACGTGGAAATGAGCATTACCCCTGGGAGGGACGTGAAGCTAGGCAGTGCAGTGTGAAGAGTGCGTGCAGGCGCGGCACGTGCCAATGGTCCTGTGCGGCTGAATGAGACACGGAGTACCATCACCCACCCTTTGTGCTCTGGAACCGACCTGCATGCGTCCTGGTGCGACTACGCGTGACCGCTGGATCTGGATGACCTCCGCCGTACTGCTGGCAGCGACCATTGCGTTGGAACTGGTGGTTCCGCTGGGCTACGCCGTCTGGCTGGCGTACTTCCTCGCTGTCGGCGTCACGCTGTTCCAGCGCAGTGCACGCGCGCCGTTCATCGTGGCCGTCGTCGCCTGCATCCTGTTGATCATCGGCTACAACGTTGCCCCGGCCAGCTCCAACTCGGCGTTCTCGTTCGTCAACCGCAGCATTGGCGGGTGTGCGTTCCTGATGATCGCGCTGATCGTCTCCCGCGCCATCCAGGCGCGGCGCGACGCGATGCGCGCGCTGTGGCTGCAGGAGGCCGAGAACGCGGTGGCGATGAGCCTGCGCGGTGATCTGGGGCCGGAGCAGATCGCCGAGGCGGCGGCAACCAGCCTGGGGGCCCAGCTGCAGGCCGACGTCGCCGCCGTCTACCGCCTGGAAGGCGGGCGACTGCAGCTGACCGGCGGCCTGGCGTTGCCGTCCGGTATGCCGGCGTCGCTGGCATTGCAGGAAGGCGTGGCCGGGCAGGTGGCACGGGACGAGCGCATCCGCCACCTGCATGGGGGTGATGATGCGGTGCTTGAGCTGCAGACCAGCCTGGGGCGGTTGCCGGTGCGCGAGCGCATCCTGGCGCCGATCAGCAGCGATGGCGCGGTGGTGGGCATCATTGAACTGGGACGCACCCGCGCCGGCGAACAGGATCGACTCGATGTCGAGCTGCTGGAGCGCTGTGGCGAGACCATCGGCATGGCGCTGCGTGCATCGCTGCTGCGCGCACAGTTGGTGGTGCTGCTGGAGGAATCGCAGCGTCAGGGCGAGGAACTGCAGGCCCAGCAGGAAGAGCTGCGCGTGGCCAATGAGGAGCTGGAAGAGCAGAGCCGCAGCCTGCAGCACTCGCAGACCCATCTGGAAGAACAGCAGGCCGAGCTGGAACAGAGCAACGTCCAGCTGGAGGAGCGCACCCATGAGCTGGAAGCGCAGAAGCAGGCGCTGCTGGTCGCGCAGAGCCAGCTGGTGCGCAACAGCAACGAACTGGCCGCCACTTCGCGCTACAAGTCCGAGTTCCTGGCCAACATGTCGCATGAACTGCGCACGCCGCTGAACAGCTCGCTGATCCTGGCCAAGCTGCTGGCCGACAACAAGGACGGCACGCTCACCGAAGAACAGGTGAAGTATGCGCGCGCGATCCTGTCGTCCAACAACGATCTGCTGGCGCTGATCAATGACATCCTGGACCTGTCGCGCATCGAGGCCGGCCACGTCGAGCTGGCCGATGAAGTGGTGGTGACGGGCAGCGTACTGCAGCGCCTGCGTGAGACCTTCGAGCCGATGGCGCGGCAGAAGGGCCTGGCCCTGCAGATCGAGGCCGATGCGCTGGCCCCCAGCCAGCTGGTGGTCGACAGCCAGCGCCTGCAGCAGATCCTGAAGAACCTGCTGGCCAATGCGGTGAAGTTCACCGAGCATGGCAAGGTCAGCCTGCACGTGCGTGCGGGCGGTCAAGGACGCATCCGTTTCGAGGTCTGCGACAGCGGTATCGGCATTGCCCGCGAGCAGCTGCAGGTCATCTTCGAAGCCTTCCGACAGGCCGATGGCAGCACCCGCCGCCGCTACGGTGGCACCGGCCTGGGCCTGTCGATCTCGCGCGATCTGGCCGAGCGCATGGGTGGCAGCATCCAGGTCGACAGTGAACCGGGTCGCGGCAGCTGCTTCATCCTGGAACTGCCGTTGCAGGGCGCGCCGGTTTCGGAACCGGGCGAAGTGCCTGCCGCCGCCTCAATAGCACCTGCGCCGCCGATCGCTGCGCGCACCCCTGTCGCACCGACCGTTGCATCCGTGGCGCCCATCACCGCCAGCGTGGCCGATGACCGCGGCCGTCGCCAACGCGCCGGCCGCTTGATCCTGGCCGTCGAGGACGACGCCACGTTCGCCGAAGCGCTTGTGGCCCTGGCCCATGAACTGGACTTCGACTGCGTGGTGGCCGGGACTGCCGAAGAGGCACTGACCCTGGCCAGCGAACTGCGCCCGAACGGCATCCTGCTCGATATCGGCCTGCCGGACGTGTCCGGCCTGAGCGTGCTGGAGCGCCTGAAGCGCAACCCCGATACCCGGCATATCCCGGTGCACGTGGTTTCGGCGATGGACCGCAGCCAGGTGGCGCGCGAGCTGGGTGCGATTGGTTTCGCGATCAAGCCGACCACGCGCGAGCGGCTGGTGACGGCCATCGAACAGCTGGAACAGACCAGCCAGCGCGACGTGCGGCGCCTGCTGATCGTCGAGGACGACAGCGAGCTGCGCCACAACCTGGAACTGTTGCTGGGCCGTGATCAGCTGCAGATCGTTGCAGTGGGAACGCTGGCCGGCGCGCTGGAGCAACTCAGCACGGTCACCTTCGACTGCATGGTGATGGACCTGTCGCTGCCCGACGGCAGCGGCTACGACCTGCTCGAGCACATGGCCGGCAATGATGATGTCGGCTTCCCGCCGGTGATCGTCTATACCGGTCGCGCGCTCGGCCGCGAGGAAGAGCAGCGCCTGCGCCGCTATTCGAAGAGCATCATCATCAAGGGCGCGCGTTCGCCCGAACGCCTGCTGGATGAGGTCACCCTGTTCCTGCACAGCGTGGAAGCCAGCCTGCCCACCGACCAGCAGCGCCTGCTGCGCGAGGCCCGCCGTCGCGACACCGTGCTCGATGGCCGTACTGTTTTGCTGGCCGAGGATGACGTACGCAACATCTTCGCGCTGTCCAGCGTGCTTGAGCCGCTGGGCGTGACGCTGGAGATCGCGCGCAACGGCCAGGAAGCGGTGGATCGCCTGGCCGAGCGCGAGGTCGACCTGGTGCTGATGGACATCATGATGCCGGAGAAGGACGGCCTCGCCGCGATGCGCGAGATCCGCGCGCAACGTCACCTGCAGGACCTGCCGATCATCGCGCTGACCGCCAAGGCCATGCCCGATGACCGCGAGCGTTGCCTGCAGGCCGGTGCCAACGACTACATCGCCAAGCCCATCGACGTCGACAAGCTGGTCTCGCTGTGCCGGGTCTGGTGCTCGCGGCAATGAACGAACAGGCGTTGTTCGACCTGGAACTGAAGGTCCTGCTGGAGGCGCTGTACCAGCGCTACCACTACGATTTCCGCAGCTATGCGGTGTCGTCGCTGCGCCGGCGCATGCGCCAGGCGATGCAGCGCTATGAGTGCGAACGGCTGGTCGACCTGCAGTACCGGCTGCTGCACGAGCCGGAGCTGTTCGCCCAGGCCATGCAGTTCTTCACCGTGCAGGTCTCGGAGATGTTCCGTGATCCCGCGTACTTCCGTGAACTGCGCGAGCAGGTGGTGCCGGTACTGCGCACCTATCCCTCGGTGAAGCTGTGGGTGGCCGGTTGCAGCACCGGTGAGGAAGTGTGGTCGCTGGCGATCCTGCTGCATGAGGAAGGTTTGCTTGACCGCAGCATCGTCTATGCCACCGACATCAATCCGGCCGCGTTGGCCACCGCCGAGGCGGGCGCCTATGGCATCGACCGGATGGCCCAGTTCAGCCGCAACTACCTGGCTGCCGGTGGCACGGCGTCGCTGTCCGACTACTACGCCACGGCCTACGATGGCGCGGTGTTCGACCGCCAGCTGCGCCGCAACGTGGTGTTCGCCGACCACAGCCTGGCCACCGATACCGTGTTCTCCGAAGTGCACCTGGTGTCGTGCCGCAACGTGCTGATCTATTTCAACCGCGACCTGCAGGACCGCGCTGTCGGCCTGTTCCGCGAAGCGCTGGTGCACCGGGGCTTCCTCGGTCTTGGCAGCAAGGAATCGCTGCAGTTCGGATGCCACCATGACGCCTTCGAGGTCTGTTCGCGCGAGCACCGCCTGTACCGGAAGGTGGCCTGATGGCGCTGCCGGCGCGTCCTGCCGTGCTGGTGATCGGCGCGTCTGCCGGTGGCGTGGCGGCCCTGCAGGCGGTACTCGGTGCGCTCCCGGCGACGCTGCAGGTGCCGGTACTGGCCGTGCTGCACCTGCCGCGTGACCGCACCAGCCGCATCGCCGAGGTGCTGGCGCCGTACTGCGCGCTGCCGGTGCGCGAAGCCGAAGACAAGCAGCCGTTGCAGCTGGGCACGGTGACGTTCGCGCCGCCGGATTACCACCTGCTGGTGGAGGACGAGGGGGCGGTGGCGTTGTCGGTGGATGCGCCGGTGCTGTTCTCCCGTCCGGCCATCGATCCGCTGTTCGACTCCGCTGCTGCGGTGTTCGGCAGGCGGGTATTGGCCCTGCTGCTGACCGGTGCCAGCAGTGATGGAAGCGAGGGCGTTGCCGCCGTGCGCCGTGCCGGTGGCCGTGCCTGGCTGCAATGTCCCGAGGAAGCCGAAGCGTCGATGATGCCGGCCTCCGCCCTGCAGTACGCCGGCGCCGATGCCGTGCTGCCCCTTGAACTGATGTGTCGTCGCCTGAAGGAGTTGTTTGCATGAACCTGCTGCCACCGGACCCTGCGCAGTCGCAGTCCCCGGTCAACCTGCTGATCGTCGATGACGTGCCGCAGAACCTGGTGGCCATGCAGGCGCTGCTGCAGCGCGAGGGCGTGAATCTGCTGCTGGCCGGTTCCGGCGCGCAGGCGCTGGAGCTGCTGCTCGAGCACGAGGTGGCACTGGCCCTGCTGGACGTGCACATGCCGGAGATCGATGGCTTCACCCTGGCCGAACTGATGCGCGGTTCGCATCGCAGCCGCGACGTGCCGATCATCTTCCTGACCGCCTCCCCGGATGATCCCCTGCGCGTGTTCAAGGGCTACGAGAGCGGTGCGGTCGATTTCCTGCACAAGCCGGTGGCGCCGCAGGTGATCCTGAGCAAGGTCAACGTCTTCATTGAGCTGTACCAGCAGCGGCAGCTGCTGAAGGCGCGCAACGAGGCGCTGGAACGCGCGCTCAAGCTCAACGAAACAATGGCGGCGGTGCTGACCCACGACCTGCGCACGCCGCTGTCGGCGATCCTGCTGTGCAGTGACAAGCTGGCGATGGAGATCCCGCAGGACAATGCGGGCGCGCAGCAGACCCTGCAGTACCTGGAGGCCAGCACTCTGCGCATGGCACGCATGGTCGAACAGCTGCTGGACTTCTCGCGGATCCGCAGCGGTGGCCTGCGGCTGCAGGCCAGTGCCTGCGATCTGGCCGACGTGACCCGCGCGGTGGTGGCCGAAGCCGGCAGCGCGCATGGCGCGGACCGGATCCATCTGGACATGCATGGCGATACGCGGCTGCAGGGCGATCTGGACCGTCTCGGCCAGGTTGCCGCCAATCTGGTCGGCAACGCGCTCACCCACGGCAGCGAGGCGAGGGTGGAGGTGGACGGGCGCGATCCGCGCAGCGTGCTGCTGCGGGTCAGCAATGCCGGCCGGATCGACGACGCGCTGCTGCCGCGGCTGTTCGAACCGTTCAAGGCCAGCTTCCACCAGAGCAAGGGCCTGGGGCTGGGCCTGTATATCGTCGATCAGTTCGTGCGCGCGCACGGAGGGCGCATCGCAGCGCGCAACGAGGCCGGGCAGGTGGTGTTCGAAGCCCTGCTGCCGAGACGCGCAGAAGGGCTGCCTGCAGCGGCAAACTGAATTCTTCAGGAAACATCCGCGGGCACTGAGACGAACTCGTCCGCAACTGCTACCGTGGGTGTACATCTTGTCAAGGAAGCACCATGCCACTGCGTGCCATCGCCTACGTCAGCCAGGCGTTGCCGGATCTTTCCGCTGAACGGTTGCAGGCGCTGGTCGACGACGCCGCCCGCTTCAACAAGATGGCGGGCGTGACCGGTGTGCTGCTGCATGACGGCGGGCGATTCCTGCAGTACATCGAGGGGCCGCCGGACGGTATCGATTCGGTGTACGAGCGCATCCTGCAGGCCGGCAGCCATGTCGACATCATCGAGCTGGCGCGCGGCCGCCTGGGCCAGCGTCAGTTTCCGTACTGGTCGATGCGCGCGTTGCCGGTGGATGCAGCATTGCTGCGCCAGCTGTCGGCCAGCGACTGGTCGGGTTTCAGCCGGGCGCTGGAAGGTGATCGTTCGGCGCCGACCCCGGTGGATCTGCTCGACAACGTCGTGCAGCCCGCCCTGCACGCCGGCTGAGCGTCAACGCGAAGTGCCACCGCAGTAGGCAGCATGCAGCGCCTGCAGCACGCCCAGTGCGGGCCCTTCAATCACGCGGTAGTGGATGGCCTGTGCTTCGCGACGCGTCGCGACGATATCCAGTCCGCGCAGCACCGCCAGATGCTGTGACAGCGCTGATGCGCTGAGTCCGGTCAGTGCCTGCAGTTCCGGCACTGGTGCCTCACCTTCGACCAGGCGGCACAGCACGCGCAGGCGCGCAGGATGGGCCAGGCTCTTAAGCAGCGTTGCAGCCTCGGCGGCGTGTTCGGCCATGGCGGCGCTGTCGAGCGGGGTGCGGGCCATGGTTGACCTTTTTGTTTAGAAGTGTCTAATTTAGATAAATCTAAATCAAAGGGCAATCCCATGAGCGGCGTGAAAGAGGGCAGGGCATGAACCTGCCATGGACTGCGGTGGCTGGCGGAGCGCTGATCGGCGCCGCCGCGGTGTTGCTGCTCGCCACTGTCGGGCGCGTGGCGGGTATCAGCGGGATCGCTGCGGGCAGCCTGCGCGCAGCGGAAGGCGAGCGTGGCTGGCGCTGGGCATTCCTGCTGGGGCTGCTCGCAGCAGCGGGGCTGGTGCTGTGGTGGCAGTCGCTGCCCGAGGCCTCGCCACGTGTGCTGCTGCGCGATGCCTTGCCTGCCTGGCAGTTGATCGGCGCTGGCCTGCTGGTGGGCTTCGGCACGCGCCTGGGGAGTGGTTGTACCAGTGGTCATGGCGTCTGTGGCATGGCCCGCGGCTCGAAGCGCTCGCTGCTGGCAGTGCTGGTGTTCATGGCCTGCGCGATGCTGACCACGTTCCTGGTCCGTCACGGCGGAGGCCTGGCATGAGTCGCGCGGTCGTGGCCGCCGCTACGGCGGGTGCGCTGTTCGGCGCGGGACTGGCGCTTTCGGGGATGACCGACGCGCGTCGCGTACTCGGCTTCCTCGATGTGGCCGGTGATTTTGATCCAACGTTGATGTGGGTGCTGGGCTCGGCACTGCTGGTCAGTGCCGTCGGGCAGCGCTGGGTACTGCGACGCGCGCAGCCGTGGTTCGCGCTGCGCTTCCAGCTACCCAGTGCACGTGATGTCGATGCTCGCCTGCTGCTGGGCGCTGCACTGTTCGGTATCGGCTGGGGATGGGCTGGTTACTGCCCCGGACCGGCCATCGCCGGGCTGGCTGCCGCATCGCGTGAAGCGCTGTGGTTCGTGCCTGCCATGGTGGTGGGCTTCTGGCTGCACGATCGCTTCGTGCGCTGAGGCTTCACCCCTGTGTCACCATGGATCGGGTCAGATCGACGGACCACGGGGAAAGGAGCGTAACGACATGGCACGGATGAAGTGGAAGGGAAAGGCAATGCTGGCCATGGCGCTGGCATCTGCGATCACGCCGGCACTGGCCTGCACGCGTGCGGTGTATCGGGGCGACAACGGCGATGTGATCACTGCGCGCTCGATGGACTGGAAGGTCGATGTAGCGACCAACCTCTACGTGTTGCCGCGTGGCATCGCACGCACCGGCCTGGCCGGTCCGAAATCGCTGGCCTGGACTGCGCGCTACGGCAGCGTGGTGGCCACCGGCTACGACGTGTCGACCACCGATGGCATGAACGAGAAGGGGCTGGTGGCCAACCTGCTGTGGCTGGTGGAATCGGAGTATCCGCAGCAGCGTGGCAACAAGCCGGGACTGGCGATCTCGCTGTGGGCGCAGTATGTGCTGGACAATTTCGCCACCGTGGACGAGGCGGTCGCGGCGCTCAAGCGTGAGCCGTACTCGATCGTCACCGACAAGGTGCCGGGCGAAGACCGCCAGGCGACGCTGCACCTGTCGCTGTCCGATGCCACCGGCGACAGCGCCATCGTCGAGTACATCGGCGGTCGCCAGGTGATTCACCATGACCGCCGCTATCAGGTGATGACCAACTCGCCGATCTTCGAGCAGCAGCTGGCCCTCAACAGCTACTGGCAGCAGATCGGCGGCACGGTGATGCTGCCGGGCACCAACCGCTCCGCCGATCGTTTCGCGCGCGCCTCGTTCTACATCAACGCCATTCCCAAGGCCGAAGATCCGGTGGAGGCGCTGGCCAGTGTGTTCAGCGTGATCCGCAATGCGTCGGTGCCGTATGGCATCACCACGCCGGGTGAGCCGAACATCTCATCCACGCGCTGGCGCACGGTGGCCGATCACAAGCGGCGGCTGTACTTCTTCGAGTCGGCGTTGACCCCGAACACCTTCTGGGTCGATCTGAACAAGGTCGATTTCGGCGGCCAGGTGCTCAAGCTCGATCTTGGCAAGGACCAGCGCAATACCTTTGCCGGCGATGCACTGGGCCAGTTCGTGCCCAGCGCACCGTTCACCTTCCTGGGCGTCGACGGTTAGTTCGACGCCTGGCTGGAGGCCGGGTAGACCGCCTGGATCGTGCAGCTGCCGCGGGTGTACTGCGGCAGTGGGGCGATGCTTTCACCGCGCAGATCGTCTGTCTCGAACTCGGCAGTCATGATCCGATCGCCGGGATTGCCACAGATCAGGCCGTTCTGCAGGCCCGAGTGGAAGCTCAGCTGCGGCGCACGGTCGAGCTGGCGGCAGTGGCTGCCGAGTTCGACCCGGTAGTAGCGGTGGCCGCCATTGCGGCGCGGATTGGTCTCCACCAGCATGCCCTGCGGGTCGGATGACCAGGCACGCACGTTGCGGGTGGCAAAGCAGTACGACGGTGAGCCGCCGAAGCTGCGGCGGATTTCCCTGAGCTCGCGGATGGTCACGGCGGGCAGGGTAGCCGTGCGCAGGCGGTCGCTGTCGCGGGCGACGCTGGCGTAGTCGCGATCCTGCAGCGGGGTGACCGCACTGACGGCGCAGCGGCGGCCGTCGACCACGACGCGTTCGCTGGGACGACCACAGGCCCAACCGGTAGGTGCTTCCAGCTTCAGCGAGGTAGCACCGCGGACGCCGGGGCAATCCTCGCTGAAGTCGATGCGATAGGCCTGTCCGGAGGCGGCGCGCAGTGCGATCGAGCGCGGTGATGCCTGCTCCACTTCCTGCACGCCGACCGCGTCCATGCAGTGCGGGGCCGGGGGCGTACGCTCCTGTGCGGACGCCGAAGCTGCGAGCGCCAGGCCGAGGCTGCTGGCGAGCACCAGTGACACCTGCCGATGGGTCATGTCCTGCACTCCCTGCGTTGGATGACGGATCGACTATAGCAGCGGTTTGCACGGCCGTTGCTACACGCGCACACTGCGCGGATGGGCGCCATCTTCCATCTGCGGCACTACGGCCAGGCCACCGGCCTGGACCGCCATGACTACGCGCAGTGGGTGCTGCCGCTGCAGGGCGAACTGCACTTCGAGATGGAAGGCCGCGGTGGCCGCCTGGACCTGCTGCAGGGGGTTTTCGTTGCGGCCGGCGAAGCGCATGACCAGATGGCCGATGGCCCGAACGGTTTCGTGATCGTCGATTGTCCTCCCGGCGTGCTTGATGACGGCACGCAGGAGCATCTGTGCCGGCAGCGCTGGCTGCACCTGCCGCATGCGCTGCGACAACGCCTGGCGGGCGTGCAGGACGGGCAGCCGATGCCGGCCCTGCTGCCGCAGCTGCTGCAGGTATTTGCACCGGCCGGCAGTGGCGCGCGCATGCAGGGACTGTGTGCGGCAGTGCAGGCCGATCCGGGCCAGGCGTGGCCGGTGGCGCGCATGGCCGCGTCTGTCGGGGTCAGCGAGAGCCGGTTGCACGCGCTGTTCCAGCGTGAGTTCGGGCTCAGCCCCCAGGCATGGCTCAGTGCATGCCGGTTGCGTTGGGCCAAGCACCAGCTGCGCTCCAGCACGGCGCCGATCAGTGATATCGCGCTGGCCGCAGGCTATTCCGAGCAGAGTGCACTGACCCGCGCGCTGCGCCGTGAGTGTGGGCAGACCCCGGCCGCGTGGCGCAGGAACGCCGGACTGTAGCGTCGAGCCATGCTCGACGGCTTCTGCACCGACCACCTCGCGAACGGCAGTCGAGCATGGCTCGACGCTACAAAGGCGGGAGGGCAGTAGCCTCGGTCAAGAGCGCCCAGCGGCCAGCGCTTACACTGCGCGGCCTGTTCTCTCCCCCCGAAGAACCCGAATGCGCAACAACCCGATGGCCCTGGGCATCGCCAATGGCGTTGCCGCTGGCGCGCTGTGGGGCGTGGTCTTCCTCGCGCCCGCCGTGCTGCAGTCGTTCAATGCCCTGCAACTGTCGGCCGGCCGCTATCTGGTCTACGGTCTGATCGCTGTAGCCCTGCTG
This sequence comes from Stenotrophomonas sp. 96582_Sma, assembly GCF_056480905.1. NCBI lineage: Bacteria > Pseudomonadati > Pseudomonadota > Gammaproteobacteria > Lysobacterales > Lysobacteraceae > Stenotrophomonas > Stenotrophomonas sp. 96582_Sma. The sequence continues at coordinate 2,000,690 of NZ_CM151122.1, forward strand.
CTGCCGCGCTGGAAGCGGCTGGCACCACGGCTGGGCCGCGCCGAGTGGATCGGCCTGTTGTGGCTGAGCCTGGCCGGGAACCTGGTGTACTTCCTGCTGCTGGCGACGGCGGTGCAGTGGGCCGGCGGTGCGGCGGCGTCCTTGATTGTCGGCCTGATTCCGGTGGTGGTGACCCTGGTCGGTGTGCGCGAGCAGGGCGCGGTGCCGCTCAAGCAGCTGCTGCCGGCACTGGGCCTGTGCGTGCTGGGCGTGGCACTGGTTGGCTGGGAAGCACTGATGTCTGAGCACCTCGCGACACCGTGGCGGCAGCGCCTGATCGGCCTGCTGTGCGCGTTCGGCGCGCTGTTCTCGTGGGCGTTGTACTCGATCGGCAACAGCCGCTGGCTGGCGCGCCGACCGGATCTGTCCAGCCACGACTGGTCGCTGCTGACCGGTGTCACCACCGGCGGCCTGGCTCTACTGCTGGTGCCGATGGCCTTCATCGGCCACACCGGCGGGCACACGGCGGCGCAGTGGGGTGGTTTCTGGGCGATCAGCGCAGGTGTGGCGGTGGTCGCCTCGATCCTTGGCAATGCGTTCTGGAACCGTGCCAGCCGCCTGCTGCCGCTGACCCTGACCGGCCAGATGATCGTGTTCGAGACCCTGTTCGCGTTGCTCTACGCATTCGCCTGGCAGCAGCGCTGGCCCTCCCTGCTCGAAGCGCTGGCGATCGTGTTCCTGGTGGCCGGCGTGATGCTGTGCGCGCATGCGCATCGCACGCCCCGCGCGATCGCCGAACATGCCGGCTGAATGCGGCCGTCAAGCATACTGATGGCCGCTTTGTCTCAGATGCAACCAAATGTCGGCACGTTGGCCGATGATGGCGGCAACGACTTTTTGCACCGCAGCACTTGACAGCGGCCCGGCGCCCGGTGTTTTCTGTGCGTCATGGTTCTTGATGCCGCCCACGCCAGCCTGATCGCCCCCGCTACTGCGGGCCGTTCGACTGCGCCGGTCGCCACCACCACCATTACCACCACCACCGTCACCACTGCCCTGGTGCGGCCCGTCGTCTTCGTGTAACTCCCGAAAACCACGGCCCCGCACCATACAGGTGGCGGGGAAACTCGACACCTGCATGCGACGGGGCCTCCTACCGAGGTCTGCATGTCTTCCCACGCCCCCGCTCATCCCGTTGCCCCGGCCGATCTGGCTGCACCGTCCATCGTCGTGCACAAGTTCGGCGGCACCTCGGTGGCCGATGCCGAACGCTACCGCCATGTTGCCGGCCTGCTGCTGGCCCGCCCCGAATCGCTGCAGGTCACTGTCGTCTCGGCGATGAAGGGCGTCACCGACGCACTGATCGATCTGGCCCAGCTGGCAGCCAAGGGGGACGAAGGCTGGCGCGAGGCCTGGCATGCGCTGCGCGCGCGCCATCGTGGCGCCGCTGTGGCGCTGCTGGGCGAGCAGGTGGGCGAGACCGTCGAATGGATCGACGCCCGCTTCGATCAACTGGCCGACGTGCTGGCAGCGTTGGCGGTGATCGGCGAGCTGCCACGCGAAGTACTCGACCGCGTGCAGGGCCTGGGCGAAGTGTTTTCCGCGCAGCTGCTCGGCACGCACCTGCAGGCGCTGGGCGCAGACTGTGCAGTGCTGGATGCGCGCGACGTACTGGTGGTGGGGCATGGCGAACTGGGCGTGGATGTCGACTGGGAAGCCAGCGCCGACCGCCTGGCCAAGTGGCGCCTGCAGCATCCGCAGCCACGCCTGGTCGCTACCGGCTTCGTCGCCCGTGACCGTCATGACCGCATCACCACGCTCGGCCGCAACGGCAGCGATTACTCCGGCGCGATCTTCGCCGCGCTGTTCAACGCCGATGAACTGCACATCTGGACCGATGTCGACGGCGTGCTGTCGGCCGACCCGCGGCTGGTGCCCGAGGCGGTGCAGCTGGAGTCGCTGAGCTACGACGAGGCCTGCGAGCTGGCTTATTTCGGCGCCAAGGTGGTGCACCCGCAGACGATGTCGCCGGCGATCCGCCTCGGCCTGCCGATCTTCATCCGCAATACCTTCCAGCCGGCGCATCCGGGGACGCGCATCAGTGCCGAGCGCTCGCCGCGTGGGCCGGTGAAGGGCCTGACCCTGAGCCCCGGCTTGGCCCTGTTGAACCTGGAAGGCACCGGTCTGATGGGCGTGCCGGGCACTGCAGAGCGCGTATTCGCCGCCCTGCGCCAGGCGCAGGTGTCGGTGGTGATGATCTCGCAGGGTTCGTCGGAACATTCGATCTGCTGCGTGGTGCGTGCTGCTGAAGCCGGCCGTGGCCGCGAAGCGCTGCTGCATGCGTTCGCGCATGAGCTGTCGGTGGGCCAGGTGCAACGCGTGCAGGTCAGCGAGGGCGTCAGCGTGCTGGCCGCGGTCGGTGACGGCATGGCCGGCCAGCCCGGTGTGGCCGCACGTCTGTTCGAGGCGCTGGGCCGTGCGCAGGTGAACATCCTGGCGATCGCGCAGGGCTCGTCCGAACGCAACATTTCGGTGGCGGTGGACAGTGCCGATGCCACCCGCGCCCTGCGCGCCGCGCATGCCGGCTTCTGGCTGTCGCCGCAGACCTTTGCGGTCGGTGTGATCGGGCCGGGCAACGTCGGTGCCGCACTGCTGGACCAGCTGCTTGCCGCACGCCCGCAGCTGCTGGCCAAGGCCAATGTGGATCTGCGCCTGCGCGCGCTGGCCTCGCGTTCGCGCATGCGCCTGGAAGTGGATGGCCTGCACGCCGACTGGCGGGAGGCCTTGCGCGAAGCGGGCGAGTCCAGCGATCTGGATCGTTTCACCGAACACCTGCTGGCCGCCCACCTGCCGCATGCGGTGGTGATCGACTGCAGTGGCAGTGCCGAGGTGGCCGAGCGTTATGAGGGCTGGCTGGCGGCCGGCATCCATGTGGTCACCCCCAACAAACAGGCCGGTGCCGGGCCGCTGCCGCGTTACCAGCGCATCCGTGCTGCAGCGGCGGCCAGTGGCGCGCGCTTCCGCTACGAGGCCACGGTCGGCGCGGGCCTGCCGGTGATCACCACGCTGCGCGATCTGGTCGATACCGGTGACGAGGTGCTGGCGATTGAAGGCATCTTCTCCGGCACGCTGGCCTGGCTGTTCAACCGCTTCGATGGCAGCCAGCCGTTCTCGCAGCTGGTCGCGCAGGCGCGGTCGATGGGCTACACCGAGCCGGACCCGCGCGATGATCTTTCGGGTGTGGATGTGGCGCGCAAGCTGGTGATCCTCGCCCGCGAAGCCGGCCACGCGCTCAGCCTTGAGCAGGTTGAAGTGGAAAGCCTTGTGCCGGCGCTGCTGCGCGAGGGCAGCGTGGATGCCTTCATGGCGCGGCTGGGCGAGTCCGACGCCAGCCTGCTGCAGCGCCTGCAGGACGCGCGGGCGCGGGGGGCGGTGCTGCGCTATGTGGCACGGCTGGGTGCCGACGGCGCCTCGGTCGGCCTGCAGGAACTGCCGGCCGATCATGCCTTCGCCAACCTGCGGCTGACCGACAACGTGGTCCAGTTCCGCACCCGCCGTTACTGTGACAACCCGCTGGTGGTGCAGGGGCCGGGCGCCGGCCCGGAAGTCACCGCGGCCGGTGTGTTTGCCGACCTGCTGCGGGTCGCGGCCGGTGAAGGAGCGCGCCTGTGATCGCACGTGCGTTCGCGCCTGCCTCGGTGGCCAACGTGGCGGTGGGCTTCGATATTCTCGGCCATGCCATTGCCGGCATTGGCGATACCGTGAGCGTGCACCGCATCGATGAGCCGCTGGTGCGCATCGAGGCGATCCGCGGCAGTGCCGTCGAGTTGCCGCTGGATGCCGCCGGGAACACTGCGGGTGCTGCGTTGATGTCGCTGCGCGCAGGGCTGGGCCTGGACTTCGGTTTCGTGGTGGAGATCGACAAGGGCATTCCGTTCGGTTCCGGCATGGGCGGTTCGGCAGCGTCGAGTGTTGCGGCGCTGGTCGCCGCCAACGCGCTGCTGGATGTGCCGCTGTCCCGCGAGGCGTTGTATCCGTTTGCGCTGGATGGCGAGGCGGTGGCCAGTGGTGGCCGCCACGGTGACAACGTGGGGCCGCTGCTGCTGGGTGGTCTTGCGCTGTGCACGGCCGACCGGCTGCTGCCGATTCCGGTGCCGGCTACCTGGCACAGCCTGCTGGTGCATCCGCATGCGGTGCTGGAAACACGCCGCGCACGCCAGGCCCTGCAGGGCAGCTATGCGCTGGGCGAGTTCGTGGCGCAGAGCGCGAACCTCGCACTGGTGCTCAGTGGTTGCCATCGCAGCGATTCCGCACTGGTGCGCGCGGGACTGCGCGACGTGCTGGTGGAGCCGCGCCGGGCCGGATTGATTGCCGGCTTCGAAGCCGCACGTGATGCGGCGCTGTCGGCCAATGCAATGGGCGCGGGCATTTCCGGTGCCGGTCCCAGCGTGTTCGCCTGGTTCGAGGATGCCGACCAGGCGCGTACCGCCGCCACACCGGTGCAGGCCGCATTTGCAGCCGCAGGTTTTGACAGCGATGCCTGGGTGTCACCGCTGGATGCACCGGGAGCCCGCTTGTGCTGAATCCTACCCCTTTACTGGATACTGAACCCATGCAATTTGTTTCGACCCGCGGCCAGTCTCCGGCCGTTGGCCTCAGCGCGGCGATCGCCGCCGGATTGGCGCCCGATGGCGGGCTGTATGTTCCGCAGATGCTGCCGGCGCCACGTGAGCTGCAGGCCGGCGCGACGCTGGCCGATACCGCCGCCGATCTGCTGATGCCGTTCTTTGCTGGCGACGCGCTGGAGTCTGCTCTGCCATCGATCTGTCGCGACGCCTTCGACTTCCCGGTCCCGCTGCGCGCTCTCGGCGATGGTGACCACGTGCTGGAGCTGTTCCATGGGTCGACGGCGGCGTTCAAGGACATCGGCGCGCGCTTCCTGGCCGGTACGCTGTCGCGGCTGCAGGCCGGCAAGGACCGCGATCTGACGATCGTCGTCGCCACCTCCGGCGATACCGGTGCCGCCGTTGCGGCGGCCTTCCATCGCCAGCCCGGCGTGCGCGTGGTGGTGCTGTATCCGGATGGCCGCGTATCTCCGCGCCAGGCGCATCAGCTCGGTTGTTTCGGCGACAACATCCAGGCCCTGCGCGTGGCCGGTGCGTTCGACGATTGCCAGGCGATGGTCAAGCAGGCACTGGCTGATCGCGAACTGCAGGCGCAGGTGCCGTTGAGCTCGGCCAACAGCATCAGCCTGGGCCGACTGCTACCGCAGATGAGCTATTACGCGCATGCGGCGTTGAGCCACTACGCGGCGCATCGTCGCCGGCTCAATCTGGTGGTGCCGACCGGCAACCTGGGCAATGCGATGGCGGCCGTGCTGGCGCGCGCGCTGGGCGTGCCAATCGGTCAGATCGTGCTGGCCACCAATGCCAATGCCGTGCTGCCGGTGTACTTCAATGGCGGCGACTACCAGCCGCAGGCCAGTGTGGCGACGGTGGCCAATGCAATGGACGTGGGTGCGCCGAGCAACTTCGAGCGACTGCGCTGGCTCTACCACGGCGACGACGCGGAACTGCGTGCTGCGTTCCGCGCGTTCGCGGTGGATGACGTGACCATCCGCGCGACGATTGCGGCGGCGCATGCCAGCAATGGCGAGCTGTTCTGCCCGCACACGGCGACCGCGGTGAAGGTGCTGCAGGACCTGCGTGCGCGTGGTGCCAAGGGCGACTGGGCGGTGGTGGCCACGGCGCATCCGGCCAAGTTCGAGGCCGTGGTCGAGCCGCTGATCGGCGAAACGGTGGCGGTGCCGCCTGCACTGGATGCGTTGCTGCAGCGGCCGGCGCACGCCGAACCGTTGGCGGCCGATTACGCGGCATTGCGTGAGGTACTGCTGCGCTGAGCGGAGAGGGACGCGGTTGCCGGCCAGCGGCCGGCACTACCCGTGCTGCGTTATCTGGTAGTGCCGGCCGCTGGCCGGCAACCCCATGAACCGCGATGCGGTCAGATCAACCCTTCACCGGCCAGCGTACGCAGCCCATCCTCGTCGAGGATCTCCACCACGTTCAGGTGGGGCAAGGCGATCAACCCCTGCTGGCGCAGCTTGGTGAAGGTACGGCTGACCGTTTCCATGGTCAGGCCCAGATGGTCGGCGATATCGCCGCGGCCCATCGGCAGCGATACGCGCAGGCCGTCGCCGCCCAGCTTGGCCTCGCGCGCGGCCAGGCGCAGCAGGAAATCGGCCAGCTTCTCGGCCGGCTGCAGGCGCGCCAGTGCCAGCGCGGCGTCCTGCGCGGCATCCAGTTCCTGGCAGGCACGCTGCAGCAGCTTGCGCTCCAGGTGCGGGAAACGGCTGCGCAGTGCCTTCATCTGTGGCAGCGCGACGCGGCAGACGCGGCTGTCGGCGATGGCCTCGATGTCGTAGCGATGGTGGTCGCTGCCGCTCAGGCCCAGGTAGTCGCCGGGCAGCACGAAGCCGTTGATCTGGCGGCGGCCGTCGGCCAGGGTGCGCACCAGCCGCAGTGCGCCGCCGGTCAATGTATAGACATGGTCGCGCTCTTCACCGGTGCGGGCCAGCGTGCTGCCCATGCTGACCTGCTGCGAGACGGTGACCTGCTCCAGCGCCTGCACTTCATCGGGCGACAGCGCCGAGCACACCGCAAGGTGGCGAACCGAGCAGTGCAGGCAGTCCAGCGTGGTGCAGGACGGCGAGGCGGGATCGTTGGTGGCGGGCGGAGCGCCGGAAGGCCGTGACATGTTGCGGGGGGGCGTATCGCGGGCGGGGAGGGCCTTATGATACTTCAAGCGGCCGTTCGACCCTGCCCGAGGCGGGGGCGCTAGAATGTCGCCCCCTCCCACGTCCCGTTCCAGCAGGAGTTCCGCCCGTGATCAAGCCCCGTACCCCGCCCGGCACCCTTGAACTGCTGCCGCGCGAGCAGATTGCGTTCCAGCGCATGCTGGACGTCATCCGCCGCAACTACGAGCGCTTCGGGTTCCTGCCGGTGGAGACGCCGGTGTTCGAGCTGTCCGACGTGCTGCTGACCAAGTCCGGTGGCGAGACCGAGCGCCAGGTGTACTTCGTGCAGTCCACCGGGGCGCTGGCGAACGCGGCCGAGTCGGGCGATCGCTCGCTGCCGGAAATGGCGCTGCGCTTCGACCTGACCGTGCCGCTGGCGCGCTACGTGGCCGAGCACGAACACGAACTGACCTTCCCGTTCCGCCGCTACCAGATGCAGCGCGTCTACCGCGGCGAGCGCGCCCAGCGCGGCCGGTTCCGCGAGTTCTACCAGTGCGACATCGATGTGATCGGCAAGGACAGCCTGAGCGTGCGGTACGACGCCGAAGTGCTGGCGGTCATCCAAGCGGTGTTCTCTGAACTGCGCATCGGTGATTTCAGTATCCAGTTGAACAACCGCAAGCTGATGCGCGGCTTCTTCGAGAGCCTGGGCGTGGCCGAAGGCGAGCGCCAGCTGGCGGTGCTGCGCGAAGTGGACAAGCTGGACAAGCGCGGCGCCGATTATGTGCGCGAGACGCTGGTGGGCGAGGGCTTCAACATCCCGGCAGAACAGGTCGAGAAGATTCTGGCGTTCGTCGCCGTGCGTTCGCAGGGCCATGCCGATGCGCTGGCGCAGCTGGCGACGCTGGAAGCCGACGCCGGTTCTTCGGAGATCCTGCGCACCGGCGTCGCCGAACTGCGCGAAGTGCTGCAGCTGGTGCAGGCGCTGGGCGTGCCGGAAACCGCTTACTGCCTGAACTTCTCCATCGCGCGCGGTCTGGATTACTACACCGGCACCGTCTACGAGACCACGCTGACCGACCACCCGCAGATCGGCTCGATCTGCTCGGGCGGCCGCTACGAAGACCTGGCCAGCCACTACAGCAAGTCGAAGCTGCCGGGCGTCGGTATCTCCATCGGCCTGTCGCGCCTGTTCTGGCAGCTGCGTGAGGCCGGCCTGATCGACGGCATCGAAGCCAGCAGCGTACAGGCGCTGGTTGCACTGATGGACGAGCAGGGCATGCCGCAGTCGCTGGACATTGCCCGCCGCCTGCGTGCCGGTGGCATCAACACCGAAGTGCAGATGGAGCCGAAGAAGATCGGCAAGCAGTTCCAGTACGCGGCCAAGGCAGGCATCCGCTTCGTGGTGCTGGCGGGTGAGGATGAACTGGCGCGCGGTGTGGTTGCGGTGAAGGACCTGCTGCGCGAGCAGCAGTTCGAAGTGTCGCGCGACGAACTGGCCAGCACCCTTCTGGTGGAGCTGGAGCAGTCCAAGGCGATGGTGTGAAGCCTGCCGCCGCAGGAGTGCTGAGCGTGCTTCTGCTGGCGGGCTGCCAGAGCGACCCGGCGCTGCACAGCACGCGGATCGGGCCGGCGCAGTACCGGCTGGCGGTTGATCGCTGCCATGCGATCGACCGCGCACAGCTGGAGGACGATCTGCAGGCCCTGGCCTCGCGGACGTGCCGGGCGGGAGCGGGGGCGTTGGAGAACATCCAGTCCCTGCCGAGCCGGCAGGGCAGCCTGTTCGGCGAATGCCTGCGGCGCGGCGCGCTGCAGGCCGAGGTGCGCTGCCTGCCCTGAGTCGGGCCAGGTTGTTGATTTGAAAGCAGAGCGCCCGCCCCTTGGTGGGCGTTTTGCGTTTGTGGGGAAAGAGCAGTCGAGCATGGCTCGACTCTACAAAAGCCGGTTCCGATCAGTTTCCCAGCGAGATCCAGCAGATCGCGGCCAACTGTCGAAGGCGGGGTGGGTCCGGTTGAGGGGGCGTGAGCCGCATGGATGCGGCGACCGAGCTTACATGGGTGAGGGCGCTTTGCTTGCGAAGCACGGCTTCGCAAGCGCCCGAACGCACAGCCGCCAGCGGCTGGGCCGGGCCCCGTAGGGGTACTTGCAGCGCCCCCCTCAACCGGATCCATCCCGCCAACCCTCGGGAAACCAGCTTTTGCCGTTGCTCTGGCTCTTGCCTCTGCGGGTGCAGGGCAGCAGCCCTGCGGCCCCTCAACCCTCGATTTGACGCACTGCGCAAGAATGCGTTAATGTACTAGCGCGCTATTACATTGATGCATGGAAACAGCCCCGTGAAAGCCCGCCCCGAGATTGCCGCCAAAGACCCAAAGGCCGACCTGGAAGCCCTGGCCCAAGCCTTTGCCGCCCTGCGCGAACCGGAACAGGTCGAAGCCTTCCTGCGTGATCTGTGCACCCCGGCCGAGCTGGAAGCCATGGCCGACCGCTGGAAAGTGGTGCCGCTGCTGCAGCAGGGCGTGCCGTACCGCGAGATCCACGAGCGCACCGGCGTCAGCGTGACCACCACCGGACGGGTGGCACGCACGCTCGAGCATGGCCATCGAGGCTATGCCGCCGCCATCGACCGCCTTGCTTCGCGCTGATCCGCGCCCCGTTCCGAACTTCGAGACATCCCCCATGAGTGCAACCCAGGCAGCGCCGGCACGAGACCGGCTGCGTATCGCCATCCAGAAGAGTGGCCGGCTGGCCGAACCCGCGCGCAACGTGCTCAGCGCCTGCGGCCTGAGCTGGCGCGAGAGCCGCGACAAGCTGTTCTGCTACGGCGAATCGCTGCCGGTGGACCTGCTGCTGGTGCGCGACGACGACATCCCCGGCCTGATCGCCGACGGCGTCTGCGACCTCGGCATCGTCGGCCGCAACGAGCTGGACGAACAGGCCGCGGCGCGCCGTCAGATCGGCCTGCCTGACGCCTATCAGGCGCTGCGCGGGCTGGGCTTCGGCCAGTGCCGGCTGATGCTGGCGGTGCCCGAGGAATGGCAGTGGCAGGGTCCGGCGCAGCTGGCCGGCACCCGCATCGCCACCAGCTACCCGGCCATCCTCAAGCAGTGGCTGGCCGAGCAGGGCGTGGACGCACAGGTGGTCGAGCTGTCCGGTTCGGTGGAAATCGCCCCGCGCCTGGGCACCGCCGACCTGATCTGCGATCTGGTGTCCAGCGGCGCCACCCTGCGCGCCAATCAGCTGACCCCAGTGCACAACCTGCTCGACAGCGAGGCGGTGCTGGCCGGCGCGGTGCGCGCGCCGGATGATGCACGTGCATCGCTGCGCGCGATGCTGCTGCGCCGCCTCGACGGCGTGGTTCAGCGCCAGGACCGCAAGCTGTTGATGTTCCGTGCCAGCGAGGACCGCGTCGACGCGCTGGCGCAGCTGCTGGCCGATGCCGAGCCGTTGGTGCGGTTGCCGGCCGATGGCGGGGCGCTGCGCCTGCAGACCATGTGCCCCGGCCCGCTGAGCTGGCAGCGCATGGAGGAACTCGAGCGCGCGGGTGCGCAGGGCCTGATGGTACTGAGCGTGGAGCGGTCGCTGGCATGAACCGTCTGATCTGGTCCCGACTTGATGAGGCCGCGCGCAGCGCGGCATTGACCCGCCCGGTGCAGACCGTGGCGCAGCAGACCCGTGACGCGGTGGCGGCCCTGATTGCACAGGTGCGCGCGCAGGGCGACGACGCATTGCGTGCGATTACTGCACGTTTCGACCGTGTCGAGCTGGCCTCGTTTGAAGTTTCCGAAGCCGAATTCGCCGCTGCCGAAGCCGCCGTGCCCGCCGAACTGCGACAGGCGATGGTCGAAGCCGCCGAACGCATCGCGCGCTTCCACGCCGCTGGCATGGGCAAAGGCTATGCAGTTGAAACCGCGCCGGGCGTGGTCTGCGAACGCATGTTGCGTCCGATCGGCCGGGTGGGCCTGTATGTGCCGGCGGGCAGCGCGCCGTTGCCGTCCACCGCGTTGATGCTGGGCGTTCCGGCGCAGCTGGCCGGCTGCCCGCAGGTGGTGCTGTGCACGCCGCCGCGCGCCGATGGCAGCGCCGATCCGGCGGTGCTGGTAGCCGCGCGCCTGACCGGCGTGCAGCGCGTGTTCAAGCTGGGTGGTGCGCAGGCGATCGCCGCGATGGCCTATGGCACGGCCAGCATTCCGGCTTGTGACAAGCTGTTTGGGCCCGGCAACAGCTTCGTCACCGAAGCCAAGCAGCAGGTCGCACAGGATGGCGCCGCCGCCATCGATATGCCGGCTGGTCCCTCCGAAGTACTGGTGATCGCCGATGCCGGCGCCAATCCGGCGTTCGTTGCCGCCGACCTGCTGTCGCAGGCCGAGCACGGTCCGGATTCGCAGGTACTGCTGCTGACCGACGCCCCCGCGATGCTGGCGGCGGTCGAGGCAGAGGTGGAGCGCCAGGTGGCCCTGCTGCCGCGCCAGCAGATCGCGCGACAGGCGTTGTCGGCGTCGCGGCTGATCCAGGTCGATTCGCTGGACGAGGCCTTCGCGATCAGCAACCGCTATGCGCCCGAGCACCTGATCCTGGCCCTGCGTGATCCGCGCGCGTGGCTGGGCCAGGTGCAGGCGGCCGGCTCGGTGTTTCTGGGCGATTACACCCCCGAAGCGCTGGGCGACTACTGCAGCGGCACCAATCACGTGCTGCCCACTGCGGGTGCCGCGCGCGCCTACAGCGGTGTCAGCGTGGCCAGCTTCCAGAATCTGATCAGCGTGCAGAGCGCCAGCGCTGCCGGCTTGGCGGCAATCGGCGGCTGCGCACGCGTCATCGCCAGCGCCGAAGGGCTGGATGCGCACGAGCGTGCAGTGGCCCTGCGCATGGAGGCCGCCGCATGAGCGCTGCCATTGATGAAGTGCTGGCGCTGGTGCGCCCGGATCTGCAGGCCTTCGCCGGCTACAGCTCGGCGCGCAGCGCGGCGGTGCAGGGCGAGGTCTGGTTGAACGCCAACGAGTCGGCCTGGGCCAATCCGGCTGATGCGGCGGGCAACAGCCGGCGCTATCCGGAACCGCAGCCGCTGGCGTTGCGTGAGGGCCTGGCGACGCTGTACGGCGTGACGCCGCCGCAGCTGCTTATCGGCCGTGGCAGCGACGAAGCCATTGATCTGCTGGTGCGTGCCCTGTGCGTGCCGGGCCGCGATGGCGTGCTGGTCACGCCGCCGGTGTTTGGCATGTACGCGGTCTGCGCGCGCCTGCAGGGCGCCGCACTGATTGAAGTGCCCCTGGTGGATACCGAAGACGGCCTGCGTGCCGATCTGGATGCTGTGATCGACACCGCCAGGGCACGCAATGCCACGCTGGTGTTCCTGTGCGCACCGTCAAACCCGGCCGGCAGTGACATCGCCCTGGACGAGGTCGAACGCGTGGCGGTTGCATTGCGCGGGCAAGCGCTGGTGGTGGTGGACGAGGCTTATGTCGAGTACGCGCAGCGCCCGTCGGCGACCACGTTGCTGGCCACGCATGCCAATCTGGCAGTGCTGCGCACGTTGTCGAAGGCGCACGCACTTGCGGCCGCGCGCATCGGCACCCTGATCGCCGCGCCGGAACTGATTACCGTACTGCGGCGCTGCCAGGCGCCGTACCCGGTGCCGACCCCGTGCGCCGAGCTGGCCGTGCAGGCGCTGCAGCCGGCCGCACTGGCACGCACCGCCGAGCGCGTAGCCACGGTCATTGCCGAGCGCGAACGCCTGTTCGCGGCGCTGCCAGGCCTGCCCGGCGTTCGTCGCGTGTACCGCTCGGCCGGCAACTACCTGCTGGTCCGCTTCGCTGATGCGCAGGCAGCGTTCGACACCTTGCTGGATGCCGGTGTGGTGGTGCGCGACCAGCGCGCCGCGCCGCAGCTGGGTGATGCACTGCGCATCAGTATCGGCAGCCCCGAAGAGAATGACCGCGTGCTTGCGGCCCTGTCGGCGCGGAGGGCCGCAGCATGACCCCGATCCTGTTCATCGACCGCGACGGCACCCTCATTGAAGAACCGGCCGACTTCCAGATCGACGCCTACGAGAAGCTGCGCTTCGTGCCGCAGGTGATTCCGGCGCTGCTGAAGCTGCGCGATGCCGGCTACCAGTTCGTGATCGTCACCAACCAGGATGGCCTCGGCAGCGACAGCTACCCGCGCGCCAGTTTCGACGGTCCCAACGACCTGATGCTGCAGATCTTCGAAAGCCAGGGCATCACCTTCCGTGACGTGCTGATCGACTGCAGCTGGCCGCAGGACAATGCGCCCACCCGCAAGCCGGGCATCGGCCTGATGACCGCTTACCTGCAGGACCGCAGCATCGACTGGGCGCGTTCGGGCATGGTCGGCGACCGTATCACCGACCTGCAGTTCGCCGACAACCTCAACATCCGTGGCTTCCAGCTGCGCACCGAACAGTTCGGTGGCGAGTGGGACTGGCCGGGCATCGCCCACGCACTGGCCGACGCGCCACGCACCGCGGTGGTCCAGCGCAACACCAAGGAGACGAAGATCCGCGTTGAACTGGATCTGGATCGGGCCGGTGATGCACGCATCGACACCGGGCTGCCGTTCTTCGACCACATGCTGGAGCAGATCGGCAAGCATGGTGGCTTCGCGCTGGACATCCAGGCCGAGGGCGACCTGCACATCGACGAGCACCACACCATCGAGGACACCGGGCTTGCACTCGGCCAGGCACTGCGTGAGGCGCTTGGCGACAAGCGCGGCATCGGCCGCTACGGTTTCACCCTGCCGATGGATGAGACCCTGGCCAGTGCCGCGCTGGACTTCAGTGGCCGCCCCTATTTCGTGTTCGAGGGCGAGTTCAAGCGCGAGCGCGTGGGCGACATGCCGACCGAGCTGGTACCGCACTTCTTCCGTTCGCTGTGCGACGCCAGCGGCCTGAACCTCAACCTGCAGGTGCGCGGCGACAACGACCACCACAAGGTCGAGGCCTGCTTCAAGGCACTGGCGCGGGCATTGCGCCCGGCGTTGGCCCGCCAGGGCACGGCGCTTCCCACCACCAAGGGGGCACTGTGAGCGACGTCGCGCTGATCGATGCCGGTGGTGCCAACCTGGGCTCGGTGCGCTATGCATTGGAGCGCCTGGGTGCAACGGTGCGGTTGGTGCGTGATGCCGATGGCCTGGTCGGTGCGCAGCGGGTGATCCTGCCCGGCGTCGGCGCCGCTGGTCCCGGCATGCAGCGCCTGCATGCGCAGGGTCTGGTGGAACCATTGCAGCGGCTGGAAGTGCCGTTGATGGGCATCTGTCTGGGCATGCAGCTTCTGTTCGAGCGCTCCGAAGAGGCCGGCGTAGAAGCGCTGGGACTGATTCCCGGCGTGGTGCGCAAGCTGGTGCCGGCCTGCGGCATCCGTGTGCCGCACATGGGCTGGAACCGCCTGCTCCCGCTGCGCGAATCGCTGCTGCTGCAAGGCGTGCCGGAGCGCGCCAGCGCCTACTTCGTGCACAGCTATGCGGCGCCACTCAATACCCACACTGTTGCTGCCTGCGACCACGGTGGCCTGTTCACTGCCGTGGTGGAGCAGGGGCGTTACTACGGCGCACAGTTCCACCCCGAGCGCTCCGGTGAGACCGGTTCGCTGATGCTGCGCAACTTCCTCGAGGGCACTGCTGCATGAGTTTCATCGTCTACCCCGCGCTGGATATCCGCGACGGCCGCGTGGTGCGGTTGCGCCAGGGTGACTACGCGCAGGAAACCTCGTATGGCGACGATCCGCTGCCGCGTGCACAGGCCTTCGCTGCGCAGGGCGCGCAGTGGATGCATCTGGTCGACCTGGACGCTGCGCGTGCCGGTGGCTACACCCTTGCGGCACTGCTGGCGTCGATCCGTGCGCAGACGCCGCTGCAGGTGCAGACCGGCGGTGGCGTGCGCGGCCGCGACGACGTGGCGCGCATCCTCGATGCCGGCGCCGGCCGCGTGGTGGTGGGTTCGCTGGCAGTACGCCGCCCCGACGACGTGGTCGGCTGGCTGGAAGAGTTCGGTGCCGAGCGCATCACCATCGCGCTGGATGCCCGCCAGGATGCCCAGGGCCAATGGCAGCTGCCGGTGCACGGCTGGACCGAGAACGCCGGCGTGACCCTGGATGACCTGGCCCAGCGTTATGCGCGTGCCGGCATGCGCCACCTGTTGTGCACCGACATCGCCCGCGACGGCATGCTGGCCGGGCCCAACATCAGCCTCTACCAGCACCTGTCGGCGCTGCTGCCGGGCGTGGCCGTGCAGGCCTCCGGCGGTATCCGTGACGTGGCCGATGTGACAGAAGCCCGTGCCGCAGGTTGCGGCGGTGCGATCCTCGGCAAGGCGCTGCTGGAGCAGCGCATGGACCTGGCGGAGGCGCTGGCATGTTGAGCCGACGCATCATTCCGTGCCTGGACGTGCGCGATGGTCGCGTGGTCAAGGGCGTGCGCTTCCGCGACCACGTCGACATGGGCGACATCGCCGAACTGGCCCAGCGCTATCGCGACCAGGGCGCCGACGAGCTGGTGTTCTATGACATCGGTGCCAGCCCCGAAGCGCGTTCGGTGGACGTCGCCTGGATCGAGCGCATCGCACGCCTGATCGATATTCCGTTCTGCGTGGCCGGTGGCATCGACAGCGTGGAAACCGCGCGCCGCGTGCTGTTCGCCGGTGCCGACAAGGTGTCGATCAACTCGCCGGCGCTGGGTCGCCCGGAGCTGATCACCGAGCTGGCAGACGAGTTTGGCGTGCAGTGCGTGGTGGTCGGTGTCGATTCGGTGCGCGAGGCGGATGGCCAGTGGCGGGTTCGCCGTTTCAGTGGCGACCCGGACAAGACCCAAGCGGTGCCGCTGCGCACGCTGGACTGGATTGTCGAAGCACAACGGCGTGGCGCTGGCGAGATCGTGCTGAACTGCATGGACAGCGACGGCGTGCGCCGTGGTTACGATGTCGTGCAGCTGCAGCAGGCGCGGGCCCTGTGCCAGGTGCCGCTGATCGCCTCGGGCGGTGCCGGTGCGATGGAGCACTTCGCCGAGGCCTTCGACCAGGCCGATGTCGACGGCGCGTTGGCGGCCAGTGTGTTCCACAGCGGCGCCATCGCCATTCCAGAATTGAAGCGCTACCTGCGCGGACAGCAGATCGAGGTGCGGGATGTCTATTGAAGTGAGGCCGTCGCTGGATGCGCTGCAGGCGCTGGACTGGGGCAAGGGCGACGGCCTGCTGCCGGCGGTGGTGCAGGATGCCGACACCCTGCAGGTGCTGATGCTGGGCTATGTCAGTGCCGATTCGCTGGCGGCCACGCTGGCCATCGGTCACATGACCTTCTTCAGCCGCAGCAAGCAGCGGTTGTGGACCAAGGGCGAGCAGTCCGGCAACGTGCTGGTGGTGCAGTCGATCAGCGTCGACTGTGATGCCGACACCCTGCTGGTGATTGCACGCCCGGCCGGGCCAACCTGCCACTCCGGTGCCGAGAGCTGTTTCGACGGGGCACCGAAGGATTTCCTGGGCGGGCTGGGCCAGCTGGTGGCGATGCGTGAGGTACAGCGCCCGCCAGGCAGCTACACCACCAGCCTGTTCGAGGGCGGCATCCGCCGCATCGCGCAGAAGGTGGGCGAGGAGGGCGTGGAGACGGCGCTGGCGGCGGTGGCACAGGACGACGAGGCGTTGCTGGGCGAGGCCTCGGACCTGCTGTATCACCTGCTGGTGCTGCTGCGCGCGCGCGGGTTGTCGCTGGATGATGCGCGGGCGGTGCTGGAAAAGCGCCATCGTTGAGGAACGGTAGTGCCGGCCTCTGGCCGGCAACCTCATGATCGTCGGGCATCGGCTGGATGCCGGCCAGCGGCCGGCACTACCGGCAATGCGCCACCGCGTGCGCGATGTCATCAACGGAATCTACAATAGGCGGTCTTTCTTTCCCGGACCGCCCATGAAACTGCCTGCCACCTGGCTGTGCTGCCTGTTGCTGACTTCGCCGGCCTGGGCCGCGGACACCGTGGTCAGCGGCAAGGTCTACCTGGAGCGCGACGGCAAATCCGGGCGCGGTGCGACCGATCCGGGCCTGGCCGGGGTGCAGGTCTCCAACGGCGAGGCCATCGTCAAGACCGCCGCCGACGGCAGCTACAGCCTGCCGGTGCGCGACGGCCAGACCGTATTTGTGATCAAGCCTGATGCGTACGCCTTCCCGAAGGCCACCGACGGCCTGTCTTCGTTCTGGCGCCACTACCGCCCGAACGGTTCACCGGCACTGAAGTACGGTGGCATCGCCGCGACCAGCGACGTCACCCGCAACTGGGATTTCGCCCTGCAGTCGGATCGCCATGACAGTCGGCGCGGCTTCCAGATGCTGGTGTTCACCGATTCGCAGACCGCCAGCCTGAAGGACATCGGCTACTACCAGCAGTCGATCGTGGCGCCGCTGGTTGGCCAGACCAGGGCGCGCATGGGCACCACCCTGGGCGACATCGTCAACGACGACCTGGCCCTGTACCCGGCGATCAACAAGGTCACTACCCAGCTTGGCGTGCCGTGGTTCCACGTGCCGGGCAACCACGACCTCGACTTCGATGCGGCCAGCGATGAGCATTCGCTGGACAGCTGGCGCAACATCTACGGCCCGGACACCTACGCGGTGGAAGAGGGCGGCGCCAGTTTCGTGTTCCTGGACGACGTGGTGTATGACCCCAAGGCCAAGCCGAAGTATGTCGGTGGCCTGCGCGAAGACCAGTTCGCTTTCCTCGCCAGCTACCTGAAGGGCCTGCACAAGGATCGCCTGCTGGTGCTGGGCATGCACATCCCGCTGTTCGACGCCGCGCCGGGGCGCGAGACCTTCCGTCACGCCGACCGCCAGCGCCTGTTCGATCTGCTGAAGGACTTCCGCAACGTGCTGGTGCTCAGCGGCCACAGCCACACCCAGCAGCACGTCTACCACGGCAAGGCCGAGGGCTGGAACGGCGACAAGCCGCTGCACGAATACAACGTCGGTGCCAACTGCGGTGCGTTCTGGTCGGGCGTGAAGAATGCCGCCGGCGTGCCGGACAGCACCATGAGCGATGGCACACCGAAGGGTTATGCGCTGCTCGACGTGGCCGGCAACGGCAGCTACAAGCTGCAGTACCGCGTGGCCGGCCAGCCGGCCACCGAGCAGATCGGCCTGCATGCACCCAAGGTGCTGCGCCAGGGCGCCTACCCGGCCTGGGGCATCTATGCCAACGTCTACATGGGCGAGGACGCGAGCGTGGTCGAGTACCGCGTGGATGGCGGCGCCTGGCAGCCGATGAAGCAGGTCAGCCAGCCCGATCCGCGCCTGATGGTGGAGAACGTGGCCGATGATCTGGCCAGCAGCCTGCGTGGCTACGATCGCTCGCCGGAGGCCACTGCATCGCCGCACCTGTGGCGCGGCGCGTTGCCGACCGATCTGGCCGTGGGCAGCCACAAGGTCGAGGTACGCTCCACCCAGCCTGATGGTGCAGTGTTCACCGCCACCACCAGCTACAGCCTGCAGACTGCCCAGCCCTGATCCAGGGCGTCGCTGCCCAACGCGAAAGGACCCCGCATGGATATCCGCTTCATGGCCGGCACTACGCCGGTGACGCTCAGCCGCCACTGGTTCACCGGCGCGATGCTGCTGCAGAGCGCTACCGAGAAGGTCTGGGTGCAGCACCCGCTGCATCCGGGCACCCACTTCTCGTTCTCGCTGGTACAGTCGTGGCTGCGTCACATCGCCGGCCACGAAGTGCTGGTCGAGCGCACCCGGCCGCTGTTGTTCGCCGGCTTCCGCCCGCAGCGCCTGCGCGTGCTGGTGGATGGCGTGCAGGTGGCCGAACAGGAAGGCATATAGACCAACCTGAACCATCGGCGCGCTAGGCAAAGCCGCCCCGATGCCTGAGAATCGGGGCGATTCAATCGATCCAAGCAGGCCAGCGTGACCATCGCAGCAGCGTCCCCGGTTTCCTCCGACTCCGCCCGCGGCGGTCTTCCGCGCCATCTGGTCGTTGCCGATGTCGGCGGCACCTTCGCCCGCCTGGCCTTGGCTGAGACCCAATCCGGCCACGCGCCGCGGCTGGGCAGCCATCGCACCTATGCCTGCGCCGAGCACCCCAGCCTGGCCGCGATCCTGGCCGATTTCACCGCAGGCCTTGGCCAGCCGGTGCAGACCGCGGTGGTCGCCATCGCCGGCCTGCTCGATGGCGATGTGCTGATCAACTCGAACCTGCCGTGGACGGTCTCGCTGTCGACCACGCGCGAACAGTCCGGCCTGCGCGAACTGCAGCTGATCAATGATTTCGAAGCGGTGGCGCTGGCCATCCCGTACCTGCAGCCGGAAACCCTGGTCCCACTGAATGGTGACGCCGATCCGGCGCAGGCCTTCCCGGCGCTGGTGCTGGGTGCCGGTACCGGCCTGGGTGCCGCGCTGCGTTTCGCCGATGGCGAGCGCCCGGTGCTGGCCAGCGAGATCGGCCATGCCGCGCTCGGCGCCGGCAACGCGCTGGAACTGCAGGTGCTGGGCAAGTTGCTGCAGCGCTGGGCGCACGTGGACAACGAGCGAGTGCTGTCCGGCAGCGGCCTGATGAACCTGTATCCGTGCCTGTGCGAACTGCGCGGTGTCACCCCGGTGTGGACCAGTACCGAGGCGCTGATCGGCGCGGCGCGCAGCGGCGAGGATGCACTGGCGGTGGAAACGCTGCAGGTGTTCTGTGCCTGGCTGGGCAGCCTGGCCGGCGACGCGGCGATCGCCGTCGGCGCGCGTTCGGTGTACCTGGCCGGGGGCATTTCCGCGCATGTGCAGGATTTCCTGGCCGATGGCCGCTTCCGTGAGCGCTTCCTCAACAAGGGCGTGCTGACCGAAGTGCTGCGCCAGGTACCGGTGTGGCGGGTGGAGCACGGCCAGCTGGGTGTGCTCGGTGCAGCGGTCTGGCACGCAGCGCGGCAACCCACGCACGACTGATCGGCAGGGCCGGCATCGGGCCGGCCATGCATTGCAGACTGGGAGGGGACGATGGTGGATCGCAGGCAGTTCCTGCAGGCCGGTGCACTGGCCGCAGGCATGGCGGCTTTGCCGGGCGTGCAGGCGCGCACGCTGGGTGGGGCCAAGGTGGTTTCGACCTGGGACTTCGGCGTGCCGGCCAACCAGGCTGCATGGCAGGTGCTGGCGCAGGGTGGCAGCGCACTGGATGCAGTCGAAGCCGGTGCACGCTGGGCCGAGAGCGAGCTGTGCAACCCCACTGTCGGTCATTGCGGCAACCCGGATCGCGACGGCGTGCTGAGCCTGGATGCGAGCATCATGGATGGCGATGGCCGTTGTGGTGCGGTGGCGGCGCTGGTCGACATCCTGCATCCGGTGTCGGTGGCGCGCAAAGTGATGGAGAACAGCCCGCACGTGCTGCTGGTGGGCGAGGGCGCGCAGCAGTTCGCGGTGCAGCAGGGCTTCGAACGCAAGCACCTGCTGACGCCGCAGGCCGAAGCGGCCTGGCGCGAGTGGCTGAAGACCGAGAAGTACCAGCCACAGATCAATGCCGAGCGCCGCGGTATTCCCGGCAACAGCGACAACCACGACACCATCGGCATGCTGGCGCTGGATGCCAAGGGCCATCTGGCCGGTGCCTGCACCACCAGCGGCATGGCCTGGAAACTGCATGGCCGCGTCGGCGACAGCCCGATCATCGGTGCCGGCCTGTACGTCGACAACGACGTGGGTGCGGCCACCGCCTCGGGCGTCGGCGAGGAAATGATCCGCAACGCTGCTTCGTTCCTGGTGGTCGAACTGATGCGCCACGGACGCTCTCCCGCGCAGGCCTGCCGCGAAGCGATCGACCGCGTGGTGCGCAAGCGCCCGGAAGCGAGCAAGACACTGCAGGTCTGCTTCCTGGCCATGAACAAGCAGGGCGAGGTCGGCGCTTACGCGCTGCATCGCGGCTTTGTCTACGCGGTCTGCGATGGGCAGCGCCAGGATGACCTGTGCGACTCGCCATCGATCTACACGAGCACCCAGACGTGAGCACGCGGCTCACCCTGGAGATCGCCAGCAATTCGCTGGCATCGGCGCTGGCCGCGCAGGCCGGCGGTGCCGACCGCATCGAGCTGTTCGACAACCTGGCCGAAGGCGGCACCACACCGTCGTTCGCCAGCATTGCGATTGCCCGCGAACGCCTGTCGATTCCGCTGTTCGTGCTGGTGCGGCCGCGCCCGGGCGACTTCCACTACGACGGGCTGGAAGCCGAACTGATGCTGCGTGACATCGCGCAGTGCCGCGCACTGGGCTGCGATGGCGTGGTGATCGGCGCGCTGGATGTACAGGGCGGGATCGACGTGGCGCTGTGCCGCGAGCTGGTGCAGGCTGCCGGGCCGTTGCAGGTGACCTTCCACCGTGCCTTCGATGCCGCCCGCGATCTGCCGGCGGCGCTGGAGCAGGTGATCGGGCTGGGTTGCCAGCGCGTGCTGACCTCGGGCGGTCAGGTCAGTGCCGAGGCGGGTGCCGATGTGCTGGCAGGCCTCGTTACCCAGGCAGCAGGCCGCATTACGGTGATGGCTGGTGCCGGATTGGCACCGGGCAACATCGCTACCGTGGCAAGGCAGACCGGCTGCACCGAACTGCACGCCTCGGCCAAGGGCCTGCGCCGCTCGGCGATGCAGTTCCAGAACCCGGCGCTGCGCGGACTGGACCCGGACTGGAGCCAGACCGCAACCGCCACCGTAGCCGCGCTGCGGCAGGCGCTGGACGCCTGATCGCAAGTCCCGGGTCGGATCCCTTCGCAGAAGGGCTCTGACCCCATCTGGATGCAGTCGGGTCAGAGCCCCTCCGTGAGGGGATCCGACCTCGTACGCCGGCCCGCCACGGACAAAATAGTTCCGCGCACGATTGTCGCGATCGTGTCATTGACGTGTGCTCCGTCTTCTCAGCGATGTTTCGCAACCCGTTGATTGTTTTGGATACCTGCAGCCGATAACGGCATTACGCCACGTGTTGCTGCGTCGCCGCATGCCGGGCGTGGTTCAGCTGTGCTTTAGTTTGGATCGATCCACAGGGGAGGGTGTCGGGACGGTCTTGAACCGATCCAGGTGCCCGGATCAGCCGTAGTGCCGCGCCACCACCCGTCCGTGCGTCCACACTTTCGAAGAGCAACCACCCATGGCTCAGATCGTCCGCAAGCGTCGTCACCTGCTGTCCCAGGCCCTGGTCCTGGCCCTGTTGCCCCTGGCGGCCAGCGCGCAGGAGGCCGCCAGTTCGTCCACCAAGGATCTCGACGTGGTCACCGTCACCGGTTCGCGCATCAAGCGCGCCAGCGTTGAAGGCCCAGCGCCGGTCAACGTGATCACCGCCGCACAGATCCAGAAGGAAGGCTTCGTCAGCGTTTACGACGCACTGAAGACGCTCACTGAAGCCACCGGTACCGTCGAGGCGGCCTCGCAGTGGGGTTCGCACACGCCCAATGCCAGCGGCCTGAACCTGCGCGGGATGGGCCCGAACCGTTCGCTGCTGCTGGTCAACGGGCGTCGCGTAGCGGACTACCCGCTGCCCTACGGCGGCGAAACCAACTTCTCCAACTACGGCAACATTCCCGCTGCCGCGGTGGAGCGCATCGAAGTGCTGACCGGTGGCGCCTCGGCCATCTATGGCTCGGATGCGATCGCCGGCGTGGTCAACGTCATCCTGAAGACGAACTACGACGGCGACGAAGTGCGCGTGCGCGGCGGCACCTCCACCGAAGGCGGTCGCGATACCTGGGATCTGTCCTGGGCCGGCGGCAAGACCGGCGACAACTGGAGCGTGACCTACGCGCTGCAGTACACCAAGCGCGATCCGCTGTTCGGCCGTGACCGTCCGCAGATGGACGATGCCGACGATGCGCCGTACCCGTCCTGGAACATGGAACAACGCAAGGTCGGGTTCCGTCCCACCGCCGGCCTGGCGCTGATCGATCCCACCACCGGCCAGCGCCTGGCGCCGCCCACCGGTACCTGCGAGAAGTTCGATGGCGAGTACTACACCGCCGATCGCCTGGTCTACAACTACGCCGCCAACACCATCACCAACACCGGCCGCCTGTGCGGCATGAGCGCCGACTACGCCAACTGGCTGCTCACCGGCGGTGCCGAGAACGTGTCCGGCAACCTGTATGCCACCTTCGATTTCAGCAACGACCTGCAGGCCTGGACCAACCTGGCGGTATACCGTTCCGAAGCGATCTGGGGCACCAATCCGCCCGGCGTGTCGCTGATCGACGATGACAACGGCTACTACTGGGATGCCAACCGCAACCGCCCGATCCTCGGCGTGCGCCAGTTCACCCCGAACGAGGTGGGCGGCCTGGATACGCTGCGCAACACCAACCGCGAACTGTCCTGGGACTGGAGTGTGGGCCTGCGTGGTCGCCTGGCCGATCGCTTCGACTGGAGCGCCACGGTGGGCCGTTCCTACTACCGCGTTGAAGAGCGGCAGAACGTGGTCGACAAGCAGAAGTCGTACGACTATTTCCTCGGCCCGAAGCTGGGCACTACCGCCGACGGCGAGGCGATCTATGCGTTGAACGAATCGCGCTGGTGGAACCCGCTGACGCCGGATCAGTACTGGCAGATGGGCACCGTGGCGAAGAACCGTGCGTCCTCATGGGTCAATCAGGCTTCGGCGGACATCACCGGCGAGCTGTTCCAGGGCTGGGCCGGCCCGATCTCGTTCGCGGCGGTGGCCGAAGTCGCGCAGCAGGGCTATCACCTCAGTCCGGATCCGCGCGCCGGCATCGATTTCGACCTGCAGAACGTCGATCGCGGTGGCGGCGAGCGTACCCGCTATTCGGCCGGCGTCGAGTTCAAGATCCCGCTGCTGGAAAGCGTGACCGCCACTGCGGCCGCGCGCTATGACCGCTATGGCAGCTACAAGGCTGACAACAGCGGCGAAGCGCTGGACATCGGCAGCCAGAAGGAGACCACCTGGAATGTCGGCCTGGAATGGCGCCCGGTGGAGTCGCTGCTGGTGCGTGGCTCCTATGCCACCAGCTTCCATGCGCCGGACATGCACTACCTGCTGGGCCAGCCCAGCAGCTCCGAAGTGCAGACCTATGACCGCCTGCGCTGCATCCAGAGCGGTGCGTACCTGGTCAACAACTGTGGCGTGGGCAATACCGATGTCTGGTACACGTTCGATGTGAACCGGCGTGGCACGCCGCTGCTGCGCTCGGAGACCGGTGATTCGTGGACGGTCGGTTTCGTCTGGGACGTGATGCCCAATCTGTCGGTCAGTGCCGACTACTGGGCAATCAAGCTGGAAGACATGATCGTCGACGTTGGCGCCGACGAGGTGCTGGCCAGCGAAGCGGGCTGCCTGACCGGCAAGAACATGGACGGTACGCCGTGGGCCAATCCGGCCGGTGGCGAGTACTGCGCCGGCATCCTGGCCCGCGTGAACCGTGACAGCAATGGTCGCCTGGTATCGATTGAACGTGGCCCGTTCAACCTGGCCAGCCGCGAAGTGCGCGGCATCGACCTGACCGCACGCTATCGCCTTGAAACCGCGCAGTGGGGCAGCTTCCAGCTCGGCCTTAACTACACCAACCAGATCTCAACCAAGGAACAGCGCTACGCCAACGATCCGAATCCGGAACGCCGCGATCGCGACCTGCGCAGCAAGCTGCGTGCAAGCCTGGCCTGGCAGCGCGGCAACTGGAACGCCAATGTCTATGCCGATCGCATCGGTTCGGTGCCGGGCGTGCGCTATCACTGGGGCACCGATCGCCTGAACAATCCTGGCGGCTGCCTGCCGTTCGCCGATGGTTACGTGCCCAGCGACAGCCCGTCGCTCAACTGCCTGGAGCCGGCGACGCGTCCGGACGGCTCGCCGAATCCGAATCCCAACGCCGGCCAGCAGACGGCGCGCTACTACGGGCGGGTCGGGCCGTTCATCACCTGGAACTTCAACGTGGGCTACCAGGTGACCGAGCACGCCAAGGTCAACGTCTACGTCAACAACGCGTTCAACTCGGCCAGCTGGAACCACAAGGACCCGTACAAGCTGGACTACGATTTCGCCCCGACCCGCCTGCTCGGCGCGGTTGGCCGCGAGTTCGCGTTGGAGTACGTGTTCACCTTCTGAGGCGGACAGCGGGGGCGTCGGGCCTTGATCCGCAAGGCGCCCCCGTCCGCCCGGTAGATCCACGCCATGCGTGGATGAATCCCTTCATGAACCCCGGGGTGGCTGGATTTGACCTTCCCACGATGGCAAGGTTTAGCCTGTCCGCATCCAGAAGGAACCCCGGGAATCCGATCATGAGCACGCCCCGCGCCACTGCAGTCCCCGCAAGCCCGTCCACCATCAGCCTGCCCATTGAGGGCATGACCTGCGCCAGCTGCGTCGGTCGTGTCGAAGCGGCGCTGTCCAAGGTCGAGGGCGTCGGCAGTGTTTCGGTCAATCTGGCCACCGAACGTGCGGATATCCGCGCGTCCGGTCCGGTTGATCGCGCCGCGCTGATCCAGGCGGTGGAGCGGGTGGGTTATGACGTGCCGGCCGGCACCATCGAGCTGGCAGTGGAAGGCATGACCTGTGCCTCCTGCGTCGGCCGCGTCGAGCGCGCGCTGCTGGCGGTACCGGGCGTCAGCCAGGCCAGCGTCAACCTGGCCACGGAGCGTGCGACCGTGCGCGGCGTTGCGGGCGTAGACGCGCTGATAGCGGCCATCGACAAGGTCGGTTATGCCGCCCATGCCATCGAAGCGGGCGTTCAGTCCGATGACGAAGCGGCGGAAAAGAAGGATGCCGAGCGCGCCGAACTGAAACGCGACCTGATCGTGGCCACCGCACTTGCACTTCCGGTGTTCGTGCTGGAAATGGGTTCGCACCTGATTCCCGGCATGCACGAATGGGTGATGGCCACCCTCGGCATGCAGACCAGCTGGTACCTGCAGTTCGTACTGACCCTGCTGGTGCTGGCCATTCCCGGCCGCCGTTTCTACCAGAAGGGTTTCCCGGCACTGCTGCGGCTGGCGCCGGACATGAACTCGCTGGTGGCGGTGGGTACCGCCGCAGCGTTCGGTTACTCGGTGGTGGCGACCTTTGCACCGCGGTTGCTGCCGCCGGGCACGGTGAACGTCTACTACGAAGCAGCGGCGGTGATCGTCGCGCTGATCCTGCTCGGCCGCTTCCTTGAGGCGCGCGCGAAGGGCCGTACCTCGGAGGCGATCAAGCGCCTGGTCAACCTGCAGGCCAAGGTCGCGCATGTGATCCGTGACGGCCGCACGATCGAGATCCCGGTCAACGAGGTTCTGAGCGGCGATGTGGTGGAAGTGCGCCCGGGTGAGCGCGTGCCGGTCGATGGCGAGGTGATCGAGGGCCGCAGCTACATCGACGAGTCGATGATCAGCGGCGAACCGATTCCGGTAGAGAAGCAGCCGGGCAGCAGCGTGGTGGGCGGCACGGTCAACCAGAAAGGTGCATTGACCGTGCGTGCCACGGCGGTGGGCGCGCAGACCATGCTGGCGCAGATCATCCGCATGGTCGAACAGGCACAGGGCTCGAAGCTGCCGATCCAGGCGGTGGTCGACAAGGTCACCCTGTGGTTCGTGCCGGCGGTGATGCTGGCCGCACTGGCCACGTTCCTGGTCTGGTTGATCTTCGGCCCATCGCCGGCGCTGAGCTTCGCGCTGGTCAATGCGGTGGCGGTGCTGATCATTGCCTGCCCGTGCGCGATGGGCCTGGCGACGCCGACGTCGATCATGGTCGGTACCGGCCGTGGCGCCGAAATGGGCGTACTGTTCCGCAAGGGTGAAGCGCTGCAGTTGCTGAAGGACGCGCAGGTGGTGGCGGTGGACAAGACCGGCACGCTGACCGAAGGTCGCCCGCGCCTGACCGACCTGGAGATCGCCGACGGCTTCGATCGCGCCACGGTACTGGCCGCGGTGGCTACCGTGGAGTCACGTTCGGAGCATCCGATCGCCCGTGCCATTGTCGATGCAGCCACCGAGCAGGGCCTCGCATTGCCGGCCATGGTCGACTTCGAATCGGTCACCGGTATGGGTGTACGCGCCAGCGTGGAGGGTGCGCGTGTGGAGGTCGGTGCTGATCGCTTCATGCGCGACCTGGGCGTGGACATCACTGCATTTGCGGCGCTGGCGGCCGAACTCGGCGCGCAGGGCAAGTCGCCGTTGTACGCGGCCATCGATGGACGCCTGGCAGCGATCATCGCAGTATCCGATCCGATCAAGCCGAGCACGCCGGCCGCGATCGCGGCACTGCACCAGCTGGGCCTGAAGGTGGCGATGATCACCGGCGACAATGCCGGCACCGCGCAGGCGATCGCACGCCAGCTGGGTATCGATGAAGTCGTTGCCGAGGTGCTGCCGGAAGGCAAGGTCGAAGCGGTGCGTCGCTTGAAGGCCACGCACGGCCATGTCGCCTTCGTTGGTGACGGCATCAACGATGCGCCGGCGCTGGCCGAGGCCGATGTCGGCCTGGCGATCGGGACCGGCACCGATATCGCGGTGGAGTCGGCCGATGTGGTGCTGATGTCGGGCAACCTGCAGGGCGTGCCGAATGCCATCGCGCTGTCGAAGGCAACGCTGGGCAACATCCGGCAGAACCTGTTCTGGGCCTTTGCCTACAACACCGCGCTGATTCCGGTGGCTGGCGGCGTGCTGTACCCGGTCTGGGGCGTGCTGCTGTCGCCGGTGTTCGCCGCCGGTGCGATGGCGCTGTCCAGCGTGTTCGTGCTGGGCAACGCGCTGCGCCTGCGCCGCTTCCAGGCGCCGATGGCGGATACCCCCGCCGCGAGCCACTGAAGGAGAACCGCATGAACATCGGTGAAGCCGCCAAGGCCTCCAGCGTTTCGGCGAAGATGATCCGCTACTACGAACAGATCGGCCTGATTCCCGCGGCCGATCGCACCGAGTCCGGCTACCGGGCGTACTCGCAGGCGGACATCCACCGCCTGCGCTTCATTCGGCGGGCGCGCGATCTTGGCTTCCAGGTGGCCGAGATCACCGATCTGCTCGGCCTGTGGAACGACACCTCGCGGCACAGTGCCGACGTCAAGCAACTTGCCGAACAGCACATCGCCGACCTGGAGCAGCGTATCGAAAGCATGCGGCAGATGGCCGACACGCTGAAGTCGTTGATCAGCTGCTGTGCGGGCGATGAGCGCCCGGAATGCCCGATCCTGCAGCGGCTGGGCGAGGACGAAGAGACCCTGGCACCGCCGGAGACCGCGAAGACCGGTGCAGTACGGCGCCGCACGCACAAGCACTGACCTGGCGTTGCATACATGAAAAACCCGCCCGGTGCAGCTGCACCGGGCGGGTTTTTCGTTGCAGGCGCAGGCTAGGGGATCAGGCCGTGCGCGGCGGGAAGCCTGCATCGGTCAGCGCCGCCACGATCTGCGCTTCGCTGGCCGAGGTCTGTACCTGCACGCGACGGCTGGCGGGATCTGCCTGCACGCTGGCCTGCGGATCGACCAGCTCGATCGCCTTGGTCACGCTGCGTGCGCAGCCGCCGCAGGTCATGCCTTCCACGTGGAATTCCATCTGTAGCTCCTTCGGTGCTCTTGGGGTGGCGCCAGTGTGCACCTTCCAACATTGGCAGGGTCAAGCGCAGGGCTGAACCGAAGACAAAGCACCAATGAAAACGGCAGCCACCTGTACCAGCGCGGCTGCCGTGGAGGAACGTCCCCGCCAGGGCGGGGCGTGGGTTGCACCGGGGCGGGCCCGGGCAACCCGGTGTTGCCTTAGAACTTCCAGGTAGCGCCGAAGTACAGCTGGCGGCCTGCGTAGGTATTGGAGATCAGGCGTGCCTTGGTGTCGCTTCCCAGGTGCACGCGCTGCTCGGACTTGGTGGCATTGATCACCGAGGCGGTCAGGGTCCAGTCCGGGGTCAGGTTGTAGGCCACGTTCAGATCCAGCTGGTCATACGGCTCGGTGTAGACGGTGAGGCCATTGTTGAGCCCACCGACAACCTGACCGCGACGGTTGAACGAGGCGCGCGCGAGGAACTTCTCGTTCTCGTAGAACACCGTCACGTTGGCTTGGTTCTTGGCGCTGCCGACCAGTGGCGAGGAGCCGATTTCCTGACCGTCCAGAACAATGGAGGCCAGGTTGGTGTCGTTGTAGGTGTAGTTGGCCTGCACGCCGAAGCCGAAATCGAAGGTGTACTGGCCATACAGCTCGACGCCTTGCGAGACACCATCGCGGCCATTGGCCTGGGTCTCGTAGCGCTGCACGTTCACCGCTTCACCGTTGATGACCATCGGCGTGTCGCGCACCACCGGCAGGGTGAAGTTGTCCACGTTCTTGCGGAACAGGCCGACGCCGGCGACCGCGCCCGGCTGGAAGTACCACTCCAGGCCCAGGTCGAACTGGGTGGCCTTGAACGGTTCCAGCTGCTTGTTGCTGCCCTGGCCGACCCAGCCTGCGGTCGATGCGCCACCGGCAACGCGGCGATCATTGACGTACTCCTCGCTGTAGTAGCTCAGTGCACCCGGTGCTGCGATGTCGGTGTAGCCGGGGCGGGCGATCACCTTCGACGCGGCACCACGCAGCACCAGCGTGTCGGTGATGTCCCAGGCGATATTGAAACTCGGCAGTACGTCAGTGTAGGTGCGATCCACGCCGATCAGGCTGTAGGTCTTGCTCTGCGCCAGATCGTGCGGCAGGCGCACGAAGCCGCTCTCGCAGCTGTAGGTCGGGTAGGCCGCAGCGGCCGGATCGGTGCACGCCATCGGTGCGCCGGACGCGTTGTCCAGGAAGTAGTCGTTGAACTTCTCGATCGAGTCGGAGGACTGCGCGAACTGCTTGGTACGCACCACGCGCACGCCGACATTGCCGCGCACGCGTTCGGTGCGGAAGTTGGCCTGGAAGTAGCCCGAGTAGATCTTCTCGTTGACGTTGTAGACGAAGTCTTCCTCGGTGCGGTTGTGAGAACCACCGTAGGTCTTGTTCAGGTAATCGATGTAGGCCGGGTAGTTGATGCCCGGGAACACGTTGGCATTGAAGCCGCCCGCGATGTTGTTGATCGGATTGGACAGGAAGAAGCCCGGCTGCGCGTCGCCCGCAGTCGGATCGCAGCCACTCTGGTAGCGGCTGTTGTCATAGTCGGCCGGGTCGCGGCCCGGGCACACCCAGTAGGTGTTGCCGGTATTGCGGTGGACCTTGCCGTCACGGTACTTGGCGCCGAACTGGATCGAGTCCAGCCAGCCGGACTCGAACAGCTTGGTGACGTCAGCCTGGAAGTAGTTCTGCTTGACCTCGGTGCGCTTCCACGACGAATCGGTCGAGCCGGTGTCGACTTCGGCGATGCCGTTCATCAGCTGCTGCTGCAGGTCGGGCGAGAAGGTGGCCGACGGCGTACCGGTCAGGTCCCAGGCGCTGTACAGGTTGCCCGACAGGTAATCGTTGCCGACCTTGCGGCGCGGCTTGGCCGACATCCGGAAGTTCATCGACGGACCACCTTCGGACCAGGTACGGCCGCCGGTGAACGAGGCCTTCCACAGCGGGCTGATGTCCCAGTCGATGGTCAGGTCAGCGGTCTGCGAGAGCGCCTTTTCCTTGCTGTAGCCACCGGTCAGCTGCGGCGTCGGAACCGTGCAGTCGTCCGGGCCCCAGCCGCCGGGCTTGAGGCCAGCGGCCTTGGCCTGGTCTTCGCTGCAGTAGTAGGTCTTTCCAGCCAGCTTTTCGAACTGGGCGCCGGTAACGGTGTTGCCGCTGGGATCGAAATCCAGGCCGTTGAGCAGGCGGCCGCCGGCCCAGTTTCCATCGCCGTTGAAGCGGGCCATGCTCCATTCCGGAATCTTCAGCATGTTCTGGGTGTAGTCACCCTGCAGCTCGAAGCGGAAGTAGTTGGCCGTCATCGTAACGTTGTCGACCGGCTTGAACTGGAAGGTCAGCTGGCCGCCCTTGCGTTCGCGCTTCTCTTCCTTTACCGCGAAGTTGACCGACGTCGGCATGAAGAAGTCGCTGTAGTTGCCGCCGGTCTGGTTGTTGAAGCCGGACTTGCCCCACCAGTAGTGGATGCCATCCTGCGCCTGCACGTTGCCATAGGCATCGCGCGCCTTGCCGGCGCCATACCACTGGTAGTCCTCGGTGCTGGCTTCCATGGTGCGGGTGGTGCGCTTCTGCTGCGTCACGCCGATCAGCACACCGAAACGCTCGTCCTTGCTGTGCCACGAATACAGGGCCGACGCCTGCGGGTCGATATCGTGGTGGGTATCGGAGGAGGTGCCCTCGAGCGTGACGAAGCCCGAGTTGGATTCCATGTCCAGCGGGCGACGGGTGTGCAGGATGACCGTGCCGCCGATGCCGCCTTCATCGATGCGTGCTTCCGGCGACTTGAACAGCTCGGCGCTGGACAGCATGTTCGACGGCAGCAGGGTGTAGTTGAACGAACGGGTGGCTTCGTCGTTGGTTTCCGACGTGGCCACGTAGTTGCCGTTCAACTGGGTCAGGGTCAGGTCGGGTGCCAGGCCACGCACGCTGACGCTCTTGCCTTCGCCGCCACTGCGGGTGATGACCACGCCGGGCACGCGCTGCAGTGCGTCGGCCACGTTCTTGTCGGGGAACTTGCCGACGTCTTCGGCGGTGATCACTTCGACCACGGCGTTGGCGTCGCGCTTCTGCTCAAGGCTCTTTTCAATGGCGTAGCGGTAGCCGGTGACCTGGACGCTGTCCAGGTTGGTGGCTTCCTGCGAGCCGGTGGAAGCGGCCTGCTGCGCGGCGGCGCCAGCCGGAATGACGGCGGCGGCCAAGGCCAGCGCGATGGCCAGCGCCAGTGCGTCCTGGCCATGCGTACGTGTTGAATGCTTCATTCCCATCTCTCCCTCTCTCCTGGATTGATCCGGTGACGTGGCACGGACAACTTGAATCGATCTAATTTGAAGTGACATTGTCGCTATTGCCATGCAGTGGCAGTAGCACCGTGCGCGTGGCCTGGTACGTCCTGTTGCTGCTCCCCCAACTCCCGGCCATCGCAGTGTCGTTCTTGGATCGATCTAAGCGATGGGCGGGCGTTTTTTAGCATGGGTCGCCCGCGGGCGCATGCTGCTCCGCAATATGGTACTGGCGTGGCGAAGGCATGACGGTTTGCTGAAATCAGTGAAATCGTTTTCGTGCGCAGGGGAGGGTGGGGCGGCAGGGCTGCGCCCTGCACCTGCTGTAGTGCCGGCCGCTGGCCGGCAACAGCCAAAGCCAAAGCCAAAGCGGCTCTGGGTTTCTGCTGGTTTGGCGGGGCGGTGTGGGCTGGCAGGACACGCCGTAAACCCGTCCATGGGGGCTCGATGGCGCCATCCATGGCGCCAACGGTCCTGCCAGCCCACACCGCCCCACCATTGACAGTTTCCCGGTGACGGTTGGATAGGTCCTGGGATCACCGGGGTCATGGGGTCAGATCCGTTTTCCATTGGAAAACGGATCTGACTCCCGATTGATTTCGATATCCGACAGAGATTGATCCACGCATGGCGTGGATCTACTGCAGATCGCGAGAAACTGTCGAAGGCGGGGTGGGTCCGGTTGCGGGGGCGTGAGCCGCATGGATGCGGCGACCGAGCTTACATGGACGTACTTGCAGCGGCCCCCGCAACCGGACCCACCCCGCCTCCCCACAGGAAATCAGCTTCTGCTGTTGCTGTTGCTGTTGCTCCAGCTCGGAGCGGGTGCAGGGCGCAGCCCTGCCGCCCCCCCCCTCTCATGCTGCGCCGCAGAATGCATTCGGCTGAACCTGCATGCTCTACTTGAATCGATCTAAATTCACGGTCTGGTGGGTCGGGCGTCATTCCAGGGGGAGCTTTCTGCCAGTCATGGCGGGGCTCAGCGGAACGGTGCCGGACGGCCCCGGCCGTCTGCCTCCGCCTCATCGACTACAGGAACCCGACATGCGTCCAGTGCCGTCCGCTCCCGCCGTCCCAGTGTCCTCGCGCCCGCTGCTGCGCCTGGCCTGCCTGCTCGCACTGTCGTCAGTGCCGGTGCTGCTGCAGGCCGCGCCGGCTGCGCTGGAGCGCGAGGTCAACACCTTCATCGGCAGCAAGGACGACGGCAACACGTTCCCGGGCGCGTCGGCACCGTTCGGCCTGATCCAGGTCAGCCCGATCGGCAGCCACTATTCGGGCTGGCGCTACGACGACGAGAAGATCCGCGGTTTCGGCCACTCCTTCATCTCCGGCGCAGGTTGCTGGGAGCAGGGCGGGCAGGTGTCGGTGCTGCCGGTGACCGGTTCGATCGGTCCCGGCGGCGATTTCGATACCGGCAACGCGAAGAAGTTTGACCACAAGGCCTATGCCGCGTCGTACACGCATGACGGCGAGATCGGCCAGGCGGGCTATTACAAGGTGCGGCTGACCAGCTACGGCGGCATCGATGCCGAGACCACCGCGCGTACGCGTGCCGCGGCCGAGCGCTACACCTTCAGCCAGCGCAGTGGCGATGGCCACGTGCTAGTCAATGTCGGCCAGGCGAACGAGCGCCACTCGGTGATCGGCAGCGTGGTTGATGTGGTCGGCGACCGCGTGGTGGAAGGCAAGCTGGTCACCAAGAGTTTCTGTGGTGGCCATCAGTACACCACCTGGTTCCGCATCGAGTTCGACCGCCCGTTCAAGGCACACGGTACCTGGGGCGAAGGCGGTGGCCTGCCGGGTGCGCGCCACAGCATGGAAGGCGAGCAGAAGCCGAACGGCGCCTGGCTCAGCTTCGACCTGGCCAAGGGCCAGTCGGTGACGGCGGTCAGCGCGATCTCGCATGTGGACGCCGAAGGCGCGCGCATCAATCTGCGCGCAGACGGCATGCAGGGTGGGGCGCTGCTCGGTTTCGACCGCATGCGTGCGCTGTCCCAGCAGTCGTGGCGCGAGCAGCTGGGTCGGGTGCGTGTGCAGGGCGGTACGTCCGATGACCGCACCGTGTTCTACAGTGCGGCCTACCACGCGCTGCTGCAGCCGATGACCGGCAACGACGCCGACGGCCGTTATCGCGGCTATGACGATGGTATCCACCGCGCCGATGGCTGGACCTATTACGAGTACTTCTCGCTGTGGGATACCTACCGCGCGCAGAACCAGTGGCTGGCACTGACCCGCCCGGACGTGGCGCGTGACATCGGCCGTACCCTGCTGGCGATCGACGAGCAGGGTGGCTGGCTGCCGCGCTGGGGCTATGCCAACTTCGAGACCAACATCATGACCGGCGATCCAGTCACGCCGTTCATGGTCGACCTGTGGCGCTTCGGTGCGCTCAAGGGCCGTGAATCGCAGGCGTGGGATGCGCTGCGCCGCAACGCGTTCGGTACTCCTCCGCTGAACTCGCGCATGGCCGGCCGTTCCGGCAACCCGACCTACCTGGACAAGGGCTACGTGGTCTACGACCGCGCATTCCCATCCAAGGGCATGGACGTCGATCCGCACCACGGCGGTTCGGCCACCTTGGAATATGCGCTGGCCGACTGCGCGCTTTCGCAGATGGCCGATGGCTTGGGCCATGCGCAGGACGCGGCGACGCTGCGTGAGCGCGGCCGCAACTGGCGCAAGGTGTGGGACCCGCAGGTGCGTGACGCCGAGACCGGCTTCACCGGTTTCCCGCGCCCGCGTACCGAAGACGGCCAGTGGTACACGCCGGCCGATGGTCACTACAGCCCGCGCTCGCACCACGGTTTCCATGAAGGCACGGCGTGGCAGTACCAGTGGCTGGCGCAGCAGGACGTGCCGGGCCTGGTCGACGCGATGGATGGCCGCGAACAGGCTGGCCGACGCCTGGATGCGTTCTTCGCGATGGACGCGCTGCAGGCCGACCCGCTCAATGCAGCCCGCAAGGAGTGGGTGGTCGGGCCGTACAGCTACTACAACCAGTTCCGCTACAACCCGAACAACGAGCCGGACCTGCACTCGCCGTGGCTGTACACGCTGATCGGCCAGCCGTGGAAGACCGCTGCGGTAGTGCGCGCCGCGCAGCAGTTGTTCACCAATGCCCCGAATGGCGTGACCGGCAATGATGACCTCGGCACGATGTCGGCCTGGTACCTGTTCAGTGCCATCGGTGTGTATCCGGCGGTGCCGGGCAGCGGCCAGTTCCTGCTGCACACCCCGCGTTTCAGCAAGGTGGAAGTGGACATGGGCAATGGCCGCACCCTGCGCATCGACGCGCCGGGTGCCGATGGCCGTCGCCTGCAGTACGTGCAGGGCGTGAAGGTCGATGGCCAGGCGCATGCGCCGGTGTGGCTGGACTGGAACCAGCTGCAGCAGGGCCCGCGCCTGCAGTTCGCGCTCGACGCGAAGGCGCCGGAGCAGGGCTGGGGTACGGCGGTGAAGGACCTGCCGGTATCGTGGTGCGCGGCACCGGGCAGCCAGCTGCGCTGAGACGGACTGTGCCGTTCGCGGTGACCCAGCGAACGGCACGGCACGACAGGGCCCTGATCCATTAGGCTTGAGCCTCCAGCGGAGTCCGGGAAGACGATGAACGACAACGGCAGCAGTCCCAGCAAGCGCGCCGGCAAGGCGGTGACGGTGACCGACATCGCGCGTGCGATCGGCGTGTCACGGGCAACCGTGTCGCTGGTGCTGCGCGGCAGCCCGCTGGTCAACGTCGATACCCGCGCCAAGGTCGAGGCCGAACTGCGCCGCCAGCGCTATGTCTACAACCGCGCGGCGGCCAACCTGCGCCGGCGGACCTCGTCGAGCATCGCGCTGGTGATCAACGATCTGTCCAACCCGTTCTTCGCCGAATTCGCGTCCGGCGTGGATGAGGCGCTGGGCGGACGCGGTTACGTGACCCTGCTCGGCAGTACCGGTGAATCGCCGGAGCGGCAGCAGGCGGTGCTGTCCACGCTGATGGAGCACACCCCGGCCGGCCTGATCCTGTCGCCGGCCGAGGGCAGCGATACCGCGCTGCTGCGGCAGGCACTAGGTGCCAATGCCAACGTGCTGCTGTTCAACCGCGAGCTGGACGGGGCCGACTGGGATTTCCTGACCCTGGACAACCAGCACGGCGCCTATCTGGCCACGCGCCACCTGATCGAACGCGGCCATCGCCAGATCGCCTTCTTCGGCGGCCACGCTGCATCGAGCTCGTGCCACCAGCGCCGTGCCGGTTTCCAGCAGGCGCTGGCCGAGGCCGGTCTGTCGCTGCCGCCGGGCTGGATGATCGAGTCGGCGCCGAACCGCCTGGAAGCTGCGGCGCGCACCGATGAGCTGTTTGCCGACGGACATCGCCCGAGTGCAGCGGTCTGCTACAACGACACCGTCGCGCTGGGCCTGATGCTGGGCTTGAATTCGCGTGGCATCCGTCCGGGCGGTGACTTTGCCGTTACCGGTTTCGATGATATTTCCGAGGCGTCGGTCGCGGTGCCGCCGTTGACCACGCTCACTGCCGATCCGCGCGAGCGGGGCCGGCAAGCTGCCGCGCTGCTGCTGCAACGACTGGACGAACCGGATGCGCCGCCACGGCGCACGGTTGCGCCGGTGCAGCTGCGCATCCGCGAAAGCAGTGCCGCACGACCGAACTGATTCCTTCGTACACCCCTTCCACGCAACAACGACCTTCCGCGCATCGAGGCGCGTACCGCATGCCGATCTCCGCAACGCCCCGTCCATCGGGTACCTCCAGCAGCCAGGCGCCGGTCATGAATGTCCGTGCTGCTCTGGCGGTTGCCACCACCATATTCTTCATGTGGGGCTTCCTGACCAGCCTCAACGACGTGCTGATTCCGCACCTGAAGGCGGTGTTCGAACTGAATTACACCCGCGCGATGCTGGTGCAGTTCACCTTCTTCGGCGCGTACTTCCTGATGTCGGTGCCGGCCGGTCGGCTGGTGGCCCACCTGGGCTACAAGAAGGGCATCATCGCCGGCCTGCTGATCGCCGGCGTGGGCGCGCTGGGCTTCTGGCCGTCGGCTGCATTGCGCACCTATGAAGCGTTCCTTGGTTCGCTGTTCGTACTTGCCACCGGCATTACCGTGCTGCAGGTGGCAGCCAATCCCTACGTCGCGCTGCTGGGCCCGGAACAGACCGCATCGAGCCGTCTGACCCTGGCGCAGGCACTCAACTCGTTGGGTACCACGCTGGCGCCGCTGTTTGGTGGTTTCCTGATTCTGAGCACCGCAGTGAAGAGCGGCGACGAGATCAACGCGCTGCCCGTGGCCGAACAGATTGCCTACCGTACCGCCGAAGCGCAGTCGGTGCAGGGCCCGTACGTGGGCCTGGCCATCGCACTGGTGCTGCTGGCAGTGTTCGTCTACCTGTTCCGCCTGCCCAGCCTGACCGAGACAACCGAGCAGGCCGACAGCGGCCACCACACGCTGCTGGATGCACTCAAGCATCCGCACGTACTTTTCGGCGTGCTGGCTATTTTCTTCTACGTCGGTGCTGAGGTGTCCATCGGCAGCCTGATGGTGAACTACCTGGCACTGCCGGAGATCGGCGGCATGACTGAACAGCAGGCCACGCACTATGTGTCGGCCTACTGGGGCTGCGCCATGGTTGGTCGCTTTGCAGGTGCGTGGCTGCTGGCCAAGTACTCGCCGCGCGGCCTGCTGGCCGGATTCGCAGTGGCCAATGTGGTGCTGCTGGGCGTCACGCTGGCGTCGGGTGGCAAGGTCGCGCTGTACGGCATCGTGGCGACCGGTCTGTTCAATTCCATCATGTTCCCGACCATCTTCTCGCTGGCCATCGAACGCCTGGGCCCGCTGACCAACAAGGCGTCCAGCCTGTTGATCATGGCCATTGTCGGCGGCGCGATCATCCCGCTGCTGCAGGGCATGCTGGCCGACCGCATCGGTCTGCACCTCAGCTTCGTGCTGCCGGTGGTCTGCTACGTCTACATCATCTTCTACGGTCTGGTGGGTTCGCGCCCGCCGGCTTCCGCAACGCAGGGAGGCTGAGTCGGAAATGGGTGCCATTGTCTGCTTCGGCGAAATTTTGATCGATCTACTAGCGCAGCCGCCGGCCTCGGCCGATACCCCGCGCGCGTTCCTGCAGTACGCCGGCGGTGCGCCGGCCAACGTGGCGGTGGCGGCTGCGCGGCTGGGGGCGAAGACCCAGTTCGTCGGCATGCTTGGCCGCGACATGTTCGGTGACTTCCTGGCCGACAGTCTGGTCGAGCACGGCGTGGGCACGGATTACATCGTGCGCACCGACGCCGCCAAGACTGCGTTGGCCTTCGTCGCGCTGGATGCCAGTGGCGAGCGCAGCTTCAGTTTCTACCGCCCGCCGGCGGCTGACCTGCTGTTCCGTGACAGTGACTTCCAGGCGGAGTGCCTCGACAGCGCGCAGTGCTTCCACGTCTGTTCCAACAGCCTGACCGAGCCGGCCATCGCCGAGGCGACCTTCGCCGGCATGGAGCGCGCCCGTGCCGCCGGTGCGGTGGTCAGCCTGGACCTCAACCTGCGCCCGGCTCTGTGGCCAGCCAACGAAGATCCGACGCCGCGCCTGTGGCAGGCGCTGGAGCGCGCCGACCTGGTCAAGCTGTCGCGCGAGGAGCTGGATTACCTGGCGGCACCGCTGGGTGCCGATGGCGAGTCAGTGGTGCTCAAGCGCCTTCTGGCCGCGCAGGCGCGCTGGGTCATCGTTACCGATGGTGCGGCCACGCTGCACTGGTACACGCGCGACAACCACGGCACGGTCACCAGCTTCCGCGTGGCCACCGTCGATACCACGGCCGCCGGCGATGCCTTCGTCGGTGGCGTGCTGGTCGGCCTGCTGGAGCGTGGTGGGGCGGGCGCAGGCTTTGCCGCGTTCTGCCAGGACCCGGAGGCGATCACCGCCACGCTGCGCTTCGGTGCCGCCGTGGGTGCGCTGGCTGTTACCCGCAAGGGCGCGTTCGCCGCGATGCCCTCGCTCGATGAAGTGCAGCAGCTGCTGCAGGCCCAGGACATTACCGCATGAGCACCTCGCCCGATTTCCGTTCGCCCGCGTTCCTGCGCGCGCATATCGCCGACACGATGGCGTTCTACCACCCGCGCTGCATCGATCCGGACGGCGGTTTCTTCCACTACTTCCGTGATGACGGCAGCATCTACGATGCCAGCCACCGCCACCTGGTGAGCAGCACCCGCTTCGTCTT
This sequence comes from Stenotrophomonas sp. 96582_Sma, assembly GCF_056480905.1. NCBI lineage: Bacteria > Pseudomonadati > Pseudomonadota > Gammaproteobacteria > Lysobacterales > Lysobacteraceae > Stenotrophomonas > Stenotrophomonas sp. 96582_Sma. Next base: position 2,039,383 of record NZ_CM151122.1, read on the forward strand.
CAACTATGCGATGGCCTACCGCGAGTTCGGCAATGCCGAATACCGGGAGGCTGTCGAGCATGGCGTGCGCTATCTGCGCGAGGTGCACCGCAACCCGGCCACCGGCGGTTATGCCTGGACCCTGCGCGACGGCAAGGTCGAGGACGATATGAACCACTGCTACGGCGTGGCCTTCGTGCTGCTGGCCTACAGTTGCGCGCTGAAGGCGGGCATCGAGCAGGCGCGCGACTGGATGGACGAGACCTGGCAGCTGCTGGAAGCACGCTTCTGGGAGCCGCAGCATGGCCTGTACAAGGACGAGGCTGACGGCCAGTGGAGCTTCACTGGCTACCGCGGCCAGAACGCCAACATGCACATGTGCGAGGCGATGCTGGCCGCGTTCGAGGCCAGTGGCGAGCAGCGCTATGTCGAGCGCGCGCTGCAGCTGGCCGACAACATGACCCGCCGCCAGGCCGCCAAGGCCGGTGGCCTGGTCTGGGAACATTACGATGTGAACTGGGAAATCGACTGGGACTACAACCTGGACGATCCCAAGCACCTGTTCCGCCCGTGGGGCTTCCAGCCGGGGCATCAGACCGAGTGGGCCAAACTGCTGCTGATCCTCGATCGCCACGTGCAGGCCGACTGGCTGGTGCCGACCGCGCAGCATCTGTTCGACGTCGCCGTCGCACGCAGTTGGGACGACACCCGTGGTGGCCTGTACTACGGCTTCGCACCGGAATCGCGCCGGCAGCCCGGTATGGACGGCGCCCCGATCGGCGGCGACAGCTTCGTCTGCGACGATGACAAGTACTTCTGGGTGCAGGCCGAAACGCTGGCTACGGCCGCGCTGATGGCCAAGCGCACCGGCGATGACCGCTACTGGCAGTGGTACGAACGCATCTGGGCGTATTCGTGGGAGCACTTCGTCGACCACCAGTACGGTGCATGGTTCCGCATTCTCGATGCCGACAACCGCAAGTACAGCGACGAGAAAAGCCCTGCCGGCAAGGTGGATTACCACACCATGGGCGCGTGCTACGAAGTGTTGAACGTCGTGCGTTGAAGATCGTTCGAATGCAGTAGTGCCAGGCCATGCCTGGCAATCCGAAATCGGTAGCGCTGGGTCACGCCCGGCGGAAAAACAGGAGCGCCACGTGCATCGCCTTTCCCTCGTTGTCCGTCTGCTCCTGCTGCTGGTCGCAGCCTCCGCTTTCCCGGCAACTGCAGCGCCTCTGCAGGCGCAGTGGGAATTCCGCATGCTGCCCGGCGACGCCGAGGGTGCAGCCCACCCGGGCCTGCAGCAATGGCGGGCGGCGAAGGTGCCGGGCAGCATGCACACCGACCTGCTGGCGCATGGGCTGATCCGCGATCCGTACGTCGGTGCACCCGAGGCCGAGCTGCAATGGATCGGCCTGGCTGCCTGGGAGTACCGCGCCCGCTTTGACGTGGATGCGGCGACGCTGGCCAAGCCGAATGCCGAGCTGCGTTTCGACGGGCTGGATACCTTCGCCGAGGTCAGCCTCAACGGCAAGCCGCTGCTGCGCGCGGACAACGCGCACCGCACGTGGCATGCACGTGTGGACGGGCGCCTGCGCGCGAGCGGCAACGAATTGCAGATCGTGTTCCGCTCACCGATCCGCACGCTGCTGCCGAGCGTACAGGCGATGCCGCACAAGATTGCCGGCAACTATCCTTCACCCTATGGGGATGAGCCCAAAGACGCGATGGTCGGCAACTTCGCGCGCAAACCGGCCTATCACTTCGGCTGGGACTGGGGCCCGCGCTATGTCACCGCCGGCGTGTGGCGCGGGGTCGACCTGCAGGCCTGGGACGCGCACCGTCTGACCGATCTTGCCGTGCGCACCGATGCATTGAGTGCAGAGCAGGCGAAGCTGGCGGTATTGCTGCAGGTGGAGCAGGGCAGCGCTGCCGGTTCTGCGATGGTCACTGTGGATGTGCAGGATCCGGAAGGCCGCAACGTTGCCCAGGTGCAACGCACGGTGTTGCTGAAGCCGGGCCAGAATACGGTTGAGCTGCCGGTTGAGCTGGCCACGCCGCGGCGCTGGTGGCCGGTGGGCCATGGTGCGCAGGATCGCTATACCGTGAAGGCTCGCCTGGATGGTGGCGGCGATGCAACGCTGGCGCGCGAGCAGCGCATCGGCCTGCGCACGGTCGAACTGCGCCGCGAGGAAGACGGCAAGGGAGGGCAGGGCTTCGCCTTCGTCATCAATGGTGTGGAGATCTTTGCCAAGGGCGCCAACGTCATTCCGTTCGACGCCTTCCCCGCACGCGTCGATGCCGCACGCCTGCGCCAGGTGCTGACCGCCGCGCGCGACGCCAACATGAACATGCTGCGCAACTGGGGCGGCGGCTACTACGAGGACGATGCGTTCTTTGACATCGCTGATGAGCTGGGCCTGCTGGTCTGGCAGGACTTCATGTTCGGCGGCGGCATGCAGCCGGGCTACGATCCGGCCTTCCGGGCAAGCGTGGTGGCCGAGGCGCGCGACAACGTGCGCCGGCTGCGCCATCACCCCAGCATCGTGCTGTGGTGTGGCAACAACGAGGAAGAAACCGCCTGGAAGGACTGGGGCCACGGCCGCGACCTGAAGGCGGCCGACCCGGCATTTGCGGCGAAGGTCTGGCAGGGCTACGTCGACCTGTTCGGCAACGACCTGCGCCAGGTGGTGGGTGAGGAGGGGCTGGGCGTGCCGTACTGGTCCAGCTCGCCCAGCAATGATCTGGATGAGAAGGCCAACGATTCCACCCGCGGCGACAAGCACTACTGGCAGGTCTGGGGCAATCCAGCGCTTCCGGTGCAGGCCTACTTGCGTGAGACCCCGCGCTTCATGTCCGAGTACGGGCTGCAGGCGTGGCCGTCGGTGGCGACGGTGGACCAGATCGCCACCCGCGCCGAGCAGCGCATCGACAGCCCGGTGATCCGCGCGCACCAGAAATTCATGGCCGGCGAGGGCAACAGCCGCCTGCTGCACTACATCGAACTGGGCTACGGCACGCCGAAGGACTTCGAGGACTTCGTCTACCTCAGCCAGGTGATGCAGGCCGATGGCATCGCACTGGCGGCGCTGCATCATCGCGCCTCGCGGCCGTACACGATGGGCTCGCTGTACTGGCAGCTCAACGACGTCTGGCCAGGTGCTTCATGGTCCAGCGTGGACTACTTCGGTCGCTGGAAGGCGCTGCACTTCGCCGCGCGGCGTTTCTTCGCGCCGGTGGCGGTGGCGGCGTTGCGCGACGAGGGCAGTACGCGGGTGCGCCTGATCAACGACGGTGCCGCGCTGGATGCACGCTGGCGGTTGCGGGTGGTGGATGTAGACGGCAAGGTGCTTCGCCGCCGCGAGGAAGCGGTGTCGCTGGCTGCCGCCGGTGTCACCTCGATCGGTGATTTCCGCGACGCCGAATTGCTGGCCGGTGCCGATCCAAAGCGCACGGTGGCCGTGTTCGAACTGCTGCAGAACGGGGCGGTGAGTGCCCGCCAGGTGGTCGGCTTCGTTGAGGCCAAGGATCAGATCCTGCCGCGGCAGAAGCTCAAGGCCAGCCTGTCCATTGATGGCGACCACTACCGTCTGCGATTGGAAAGCGCGGCCTACATGCGTTCGGCGTGGATCGACTTCGGTGCATTGGACGTGCAGGTGGAAGACAACCTGCTGGATCTGCTGCCGGGCGAAACCCGCAACATCGCAGTGCGTGGCCCGGTGGATCTGACGACGCTGCGCGAAGCGCTGAAGGTAAAAACCCTCAACGATCGTTGAGCAAAAAAGGGGACGGAGGGGATTAAGTCGTTTGTGGCCCATGTGTGCCACAAACGACTTAATCCCCTCCGTCCCCTTTTTCTTGCTTACAGCTGGATCTGCTGGAAATTCTCGACCCGCTCGTGGCCGTTGGCGGCCTGGCCGGTGCGCGGCAGCGGGTAGTCATCCAGGCGATCAATCAGGCGGGTCTGCAGGCCGGCTTCGCGGGCAGCATCCAGTTCTTCCACCACATCCGACAGGAACAGGATCTCGCCGGCCGGCACGCCAATGGCCTGCACGATGCGGCGGTAGCTGTCGGCCTCGCGCTTGCCGCCGACTTCGGTGTCGAACCAGCCCGACACCAACGGGCTGAGGTCACCGGCGTCGCTGAAGCCGAAGAACAGCTTCTGCGCCGGCACCGAGCCGGAGGAGTACACGTACAGCGGCAGGCCGGAGGCGTGCCAGCCCTTCAGCACCGGCGCCACTTCCGGGTAGAAGTGCGCGGTGTAGTCGCCGCGGCGGTAGCCTTCGTCCCAGATCAGGCCCTGCAGCGCCTTCAGTGCGGTGTGCTTGCGGTCCTGGTCGATCCAGCCCTGCAGCGTCTCGGCTACCAGGCTGTCCTGGCAGGCGCCGCCGATCTCGGTGGCCACCGCATCCAGCCAGCGGCGGACTTCCGGCTGCTGGCCGTGCTCGGCGACGAACGCGGGCAGCGCCTTGCGGGCATAGGGGAACAGCACGTTCTTGACGAACGAGATGCTGCTGGTGGTGCCTTCGATATCGGTCAGGATGACGCGGGGCTGCATGGATCAGGATGCCTGGGTGGGTACGTAACGGGGGAACTTCTGCGCGATGTCGGTGCCGGTGAAGTGACCGACCCAGCCATCCGGTTCGGTGAAGAAGCGGATCGCCACGAAGCTGGGCTCTTCGCCCATGTCGAACCAGTGGGTGGTGCCATCGGGCACGGCGATCAGGTCGTCCTTCACACACTCGATCTCATAGACCTTGTCACCCACGTGCAGGGTGAACAGGCCGGAACCTGCGACGAAGAAGCGCACCTCGTCTTCCTTGTGGAAGTGTTCGTCGAGGAACTTCCTGCGCAGCTCGGCGCGGTTCGGGTTGTCCGGGGCGATCGAGGCCACGTCCACGCTCTTGAAGCCGCGCTCGGCAACCAGGCGGTCGATGTCGGCGCGGTAAGCGGCGAACACTTCATCCTGGCTGGCGCCCGGTGCGACCGGTGCGGTGGCCTGCCAGCGCTCGAAGGTGACGCCGATCTTCTGCAGCTCGGCAGCGATGACCGCGCCGTCCTGGGTGTCCAGCAGCGGTGATTCGGGGCGGGTGTCGTCGTAGATGCGCAGTCGGCTCATGGCGGCAGCTTGAACGTCTCGGGGGAAGACAGGGTAGCAGGGTGGGCACGAGGTGCAGATTCCGGATCGGCATCTGCACCTGCGTGCGGGTTCAGCCGCGCAGTTTGCGCAGTTCCAGTTCGCAGTGGAACAGGAACTCGAACGCTTCCAGGTGGCGGCGTGCCTCGGCCATGTCGCGGCCCCAGGCATACAGGCCGTGGCCGTCGATCAGGTAGCCCCACAGGTTCTGCCGGTCGAGCAGGTCATCGACCTGCTTCGAAAGCACGTTCATGTCCTGGGTGTTGGCGAACACCGGCACGTCGATGGCCATCTCGTGGGTGCTGTTGCCGGCGAAGGCCTTCAGCAGTTCGTAGCCTTCCAGGCGGATGTGGCCCTGCGGCGCGTACAGGCGCGAGGCGACGGTCTGCACCGGCGAGTGGGTGTGCAGCACGCAGCCGATTTCCGGGAAGCGGCGATACAGCTGGGTGTGCAGCAGGGTTTCGGCGGACGGGCGCAGCGGGCGGCCGACGGCCTGGCCGTCGAAGTCCACCACCATGATGTCGTCCTCGATCAGGCGGCCTTTGTCCTTGCCGGAGACGGTGATCGCGGCGTGGCGGTCATCCAGGCGGTGGGAGAAGTTGCTGCTGGTGGCCGGCGTCCAGCCGGCGTGGGCCAGCTCGCGGACGTTGTCGATCAGCAGCTGGGCCAGTTCGCTCAGGCGCGCGGTGTCGTAGGGGAAGGTGGGGGCGTTCATGCCGTCGATTTTACTGGATTCGGCCAACGGCTGAGCCCCTCGTGGCTGTCTCGCCGGGCTGGATTTCTTGCTTTGGCCGGGCGGGTGGGCTGTGCAGGGGACGCCGTAGACCCTTCCTTGGGGGCTTGGCCGCGGCATCCATGCCGCGGACACCCCTGCACAACCCACCCGCCCGACCACGGACAGGTTCCGTGCGCGTCAGCCACGGAGTGAAGAAGGAAAGGCAGAAGCGGGTCGCGGCGCTGCGCTTGCTCGGAGCCGAGCATGGCTCGGCTCTACAGAGAATTCATTTCCCAGACCGAATTCATCCACGCATGGCGTGGATCCACCGGATGCGCCGGGAGACTGTCATGGGCGGGGAGGCATGGGTTCGCGGGGGTATCCGCGCCATGGATGGCGCGGCTAAGCCTCCATGGACGGATTCACGGCGTCCCCCGCGAACCCATGCCTCCCCGCCAAACCCCTCAGCCCAGCTGTTGCCGTTGCTCCGGCTTCAAAGGCGGGTGCAGGGCCGCAGGCCCTGCAATCCCTTTACTTACCCCGCAGCCGGCTGTGCCGGAACCCGTAGCAGAAATAGATCACGAAGCCGACGAACGTCCACACGCCCATCAGCATCCAGTTGTGCATCGTCATCGCCGACAGCAGCGCAAGGCAACTCAGCACGCCCAGGCTGCAGATCAGCCATGCCATCGGCATGCGGAACGGACGCGGTAGGTCCGGCTGGGTGCGGCGCAGGATCAGCACGCCCGCGCACACCGCCGCGAACGCGATCAGCGTGCCCATCGAGGTCAGCTCGCCGAGGATGTCCAGCGGGAACAGCGCCGCCAGCAGCGCGATGCCGATACCGGTGATCACCGTGTTGATGTGCGGGGTACGGTACTTCGGGTGGATCTTGGTGAACACCGGCGGCAGCAGGCCGTCGCGGCCCATGATCATGAAGATGCGCGGCTGGCCGATGATCATCACCAGCACCACCGAGGACAGGCCGACCAGTGCGCCGACCTCGACCACCCAGCGCAACCAGCCCAGCTGCGGATGCGCGGCCACCGCGGTCACCACCGGCTCGTCGGTGCCCAGCAGTTGGAACGGCACCAGGCCGGTCATCACTGCGGCCATCGCGATGTACAGCACGGTGCAGATCACCAGCGACAGCATCATGCCGAACGGCATGTCGCGCTGTGGATTCTTCGATTCCTGCGCCGCCACCGACACCGCCTCGAAGCCGATGTAGGCGAAGAACACCATCGCCGCGCCACGCAGCACGCCTTCCATGCCGTACTTGCCGGGGCCTTCGTTGGCCGGAATGAACGGGGTCCAGTTGCTGGTGTCCACGTACTTCCAGCCGACCACGATGACCAGCACGATCAGGCCGGTCTTGAGCACGACCATCGCCATGTTCATCGCCGAGGACTTGCTGATGCCGACGTAGCACAGCCAGGTCAGCAGCAGCACCAGTGCGGCGGCCGGCAGGTTGGCGATCGCGCCGGTGGGGCGCAGCTGTGCATCGAGTGGGGCACTGACCAGCGCCGCCGGTAGATGGATGTCGAACTGGCTGAGCAGGCTGAGGAAATAGCCGGTCCAGCTGACCGCGACCGCCGAGGCGGAGACGCCGTATTCGAGCACCAGCATCCAGCCGATGAACCAGGCCGAGAGCTCGCCGAAGGTGGCGTAGGTGTAGGTGTAGGCGCTGCCGGAGACCGGCACCATCGAGGCGAACTCGGCATAGGCCAGCGCGCAGAAGGCGCAGCAGATGGCGGCCAGTACGAAGGACAGCATGATGGCCGGGCCGGCGTGGTTGGCGGCGGCCTGGCCGGTGATGACGAAGATGCCGCCGCCGATCACCGCGCCGATACCCAGGGCAGTCAGCCCCCAGGGGCCGAGGTGGCGGCGCAGGCTCAGGCCGTTGGCGTCTTCATGGGCGGCATGCGGGTGCTTGGTGGCCCACAGTTGCTTGAACATGTGTGGTGGTCTTGTCGAAGCGCGCCATGACCGGCGCGCGGGGAAAACGGACGGGCCGGCGCGAGGCCGGCCCGTAGGCGGATCAGGGCGACTTGGCCAGCTTGCTGTTGCGGATGCCGTAGCCCAGGTAGATCAGCAGGCCGAGCAGGGTCCAGCCAACGAACAGGTGCCAGTGCACCACGAACGCCTGCCAGAACAGGAACAGGCAGGTGGCTGCGCCGAGGGGGCAGATGATCCAGACCGCCGGCACGCGGAACGGGCGGTGGATCTCCGGCTTGGTATAGCGCAGCACCAGCACGCCGATGCAGACCGTGGCGAAGGCCAGCAGGGTGCCCATCGAGACCAGTTCGCCCAGCACGTTCAGCGGTACCAGGCCGGCCAGTGCCGCGGCGATCACGCCGACCACGATGGTGGCGACGTACGGGGTGCGGAAGCGGGCGTGGACCCTGCCGAAGAACTTCGGCAGCAGGCCGTCGCGGGAGATGGTGTAGGCGATGCGGGTCTGGCCCATCATCATCACCAGCACCACCGAGGACAGGCCGGCGATGGCGCCGATCTCGACCAGGGTCTTCAGCCAGGACAGGGTCGGGTAGGGTTCCAGCGCGGTGGCCACCGGCTTGTCGGTGCCCAGCAGGTGGTACGGCATCATGCCGGTCAGCACCGCGCAGACGATGATGTAGACGATGGTGCACACGGCCAGCGAGCCGAGCAGGCCGATCGGCATGTTGCGCTGCGGGTCCTTGGTTTCACCGGCGGCGGTGGAGACCGCATCGAAGCCGATGTAGGCGAAGAACACGATGGTGGCCGCACGGAACACGCCGCTCCAGCCGAACTCACCCGCCACGCCGGTGTTTTCCGGGATGAACGGCTGCCAGTTGGCCGGGTCGATGTGGGCCGCGCCGATGCCGATGAACAGGCAGATGACGGTGACCTTGATCGCCACGATGATCGCGTTGACGAAGGCCGATTGGGTCACGCCCACGTACAGCAGGCCGGACACCGCCGCCACGATCAGTACTGCAGGCAGGTTGAACAGCTTGCCTGAGGCGATGAACTCGCTGCCGGTCCAGGCGATCGGGGCTGCGCTGAGCGCATCCGGGAACGGCATGTGCAGCGTGGTGGTGATGAAGCTGATCAGGTACGCCGACCAGCCCACCGCGACCGAGGCCGAGGCGAACAGGTATTCCAGCACCAGGCACCAGCCGATGAACCAGGCCATGCCCTCGCCGAGGGTGGCGTAGGAGTAGGAGTAGGCGCTGCCGGAGACCGGCATCATCGCCGCGAATTCGGCGTAGCACAGGCCCGCCAGGGCGCAGGCGAAACCGGCGATGACGAACGACAGCATCACTGCCGGGCCAGCGTGGTTGGCCGCAGCCTGGCCGGTCAGCACGAAGATACCTGCGCCGATCACCGCACCCACGCCAAGCAGGATGAGGTGTTTAGCCGTGAGGGTCCGTTTCAACGTGGCTTCGCCGTCCAGGCTGCCTTCGATGGGTTCGCCAGCATCGACGTGCCCGGCCGGTTCAACCGGCTTGACCCTCAACAGAGCTTTCAGCATGCAGTACTTCCTAGTGATCGGATTGGGTGGGCCGCCGATACGTTGCCGGCAACCCTGGAATGGTGAAGGCCGCGCGAACGGCCCGCTGTACCTTAGCCAAAGCTGAAGCCAACGCACAAGCGCAATCGCAACAATGAACGGCGATAATGAGCAGTATTTTTCCAAACGCCGCCCATTCATGAGCCAGACCGCCGAAACCCTTGCCGTGCTTGACGATCGCCTGCGTGGCCTGCTGCGGGACTACGCCCGCCGCGAGCCCGCCCACGACGCATTGGCTGCCGAATTCGGCACATTGTTGGACGATCCGGAAGATCCGTTCCGGCGCGAACGGCTGGCCGGCCACTTCACCGCCAGCTGCTGGCTGGTCAGTGCCGACGGCCAGCGCCTGCTGCTGACCCATCACCGCAAGCTGCAGCGCTGGCTGCAGCTGGGCGGCCACGCCGACGGCGACCGCGACCTGGCCCAGGTGGCGCTGAAGGAAGCCGAGGAGGAGTCGGGCCTGAGCGGCCTGGTGTTGGAAGACCCGGCCATCTTCGATCTGGACAAGCATTGGATTCCGGAGCGCAAGGACGTGCCGGGGCACTGGCACTACGACGTGCGTTTCGTGATCCGGGCGCTGGGTGGCGAGGCCTTCGTGCTCAGCGAGGAATCGCTGGAGCTGGCCTGGCGGCCGGTGACCGAGGTCGCCGCCGATCCGGAATCGGACGAATCCATGCAGCGCATGGCGCGCCGGTGGCTGACGCGCTGAAGAAAAAGGGGACGGAGGGGATTAAGTCGTTTACGCCGCATGTGCCGCAAACGACTTAATCCCCTCCGTCCCTTTTTTCAGTACAGGATGCGCGTGCGCAGCGTGCCCGGAATCGCGGCCAGCTCGTCGCGCACGGCGGCGGCTTGTTCCTCGCTGGCGGTGATGTCGATCACCACGTAGCCCACCTTCGGGTCGGTGCGCAGGAACTGGCCGTCGATGTTGACGTTGTGGCGCGAGAAGATCTCGTTGACCTTGGACAGCACGCCCGGCACGTTCTGGTGGATGTGCAGCAGGCGCAGGCTGTCTTCGTGTTCGGGCAGGGTCACTTCCGGGAAGTTGACCGCCGACAGGGTGCTGCCGTTGTCGCTGTAGCGCACCAGCTTGGCCGCCACCTCCACGCCGATGTTGTCCTGCGCCTCCAGCGTGCTGCCGCCCACGTGCGGGGTCAGGATCACATTGTCGTGGCGGGTCAGCGGCGATTCGAAGATATCGCCATTGCCCTTCGGCTCGACCGGGAACACGTCCAGCGCGGCGCCGCCGACGTGGCCGCTGGCCAGCGCCGCGTCCAGCGCATCGATGTCGACCACGGTGCCGCGCGCGGCGTTGATCAGGTGCGCGCCCTTGCGCATCTTCGCCAGCTCGGTGCTGCCGATCATCCACTGCGTGGACGGGGTCTCCGGCACGTGCAGGGTGACGATGTCGGCGCGGGCCAGCAGGTCGTCCAGGCTGGCCGCAGCACGCGCATTGCCCAGCGCCAGCTTGGTTTCCACGTCGTGGAAGATCACCTGCATGCCCAGCGATTCGGCCAGCACGCCGACCTGGGTGCCGATGTGGCCATAGCCGATGATGCCCAGGGTCTTGCCACGCACCTCATGGCTGCCGCTGGCCGACTTGGACCAGCCGCCGCGATGGCACTCGGCGTTCTTCTGCGGAATGCCACGGGTCAGCATGATGGCCTCGGCAATCACCAGCTCGGCCACGCTGCGGGTGTTCGAATAGGGCGCATTGAACACCGGGATGCCGGCCAGCTCGGCCGCGTCCAGGTCGACCTGGTTGGTGCCGATGCAGAAGCAGCCCACCGCGATCAGGCGCTTGGCCTCGGCCAGCACTTCGGCGCTGAGCTGGGTGCGCGAACGGATCCCGACGATGTGCGCCTCGGCGATGCGCGCCTTTAGTTCGTCCTCGGGCAGCGCCTTGGTGTGCGCTTCGATCTGGCTGTAGCCGGCGGCGCTGAATACCTCCACGGCGGTCTGGCTGACCCCCTCCAGCAACAGCACGCGGATATCCTGCTTCGGGAACGAGGTCTTCTTCGGCGACATGGGGCGACACGGCCAGTGGGACAGGGGCTGACCACTATGCCAGATCGCAGCGACCATGGTGCAGTGCGCAATTGGTTGCATCCGTAGCTATCTGCACGGCTGCGGGGCTGGACGCTGGCGCGTGCCGCTGGCACGCTTGCCCGTTCTTCACGCACCGCGCTGGACCGTCATGACCGATTCCCGCATTGCCTCGCTGCAACAAGCCTGCCCCGGCCTGAAGCTGAAGACCGATCCGTCCGACCTGGAGCATTACGGGCGCGACTGGACCCGGCGCTGGACGCCGGCGCCGCTGGCGATCGCACTGCCGGCCACGGTCGAGGAAGTGCAGGCGGTGATGCGCTGGAGCGCAGGCGAGGGCGTGGCCGTGGTGCCGTCCGGTGGCCGCACCGGCCTCTCGGGTGGTGCGGTGGCCGCCAACGGCGAGCTGGTGCTCAGCCTGGAACGGATGAACAAGGCACTGGCCTACGACGCGGTCGATCGCACCCTGGTGGTGCAGGCCGGCATGCCGCTGGAGGCCGTGCACAACGCCGCGTTGGATCACGGCCTGATCTACCCGGTGGATTTCGCCGCGCGCGGGTCCTGCTCGATCGGCGGCAACATCGCTACCAATGCCGGTGGCATCCGCGTGATCCGCTACGGCAACACCCGCGAGTGGATCGCCGGGCTGAAAGTGGTCACGGCTGATGGCGAGTTGCTGGAGCTCAACAAGGGCCTGATCAAGAACTCCAGCGGCTACGACTTCCGCCAGCTGCTGATCGGCTCGGAAGGCACGCTGGGCGTGATCGTCGAAGCCACGGTGAAATTGACCGATCCGCCGCCGGCCAGCAACGTGATGCTGCTGGCAGTGCCGAGCTTTGAAGTTCTGATGCAGGTGTTCGCCGCGTTCCGCGCGCGCCTGCAGCTGCAGGCCTTCGAATTCTTCACCGACCGGGCGCTGGAGCACGTGCTGGCACATGGCGCACAGGCACCGTTCGACGAGGTGCATCCGTACTACGTGGTGACCGAGTTCGCCGCGGGCGACGAGGCCCAGGAAGCGGCGGCGATGGCCGCGTTCGAGGACTGCATGGGCAATGACTGGGTCAGCGATGGCGTAATCAGTGCCAGCGACGCGCAGGCCGCGCAGCTGTGGCGCCTGCGCGAAGGCATCACTGAGTCGCTTGCCCGTTACAAGCCCTACAAAAACGATGTTTCGGTGCGGATCTCGTCGATGCCGGCGTTCCTGGCCGAGACCCAGGCGCTGATCGGGCAGGCCTATCCGCATTTCGACGTGGTCTGGTTCGGCCACATCGGTGACGGCAATCTGCACATCAATGTGCTCAAGCCGGACGACACCAGCGACGCTGATTTCGTGGCGCAATGCGAGCACGTAACCAAGCTGTTGGCGCAGGTGCTGGCCCGCTTCGATGGCAGCATCTCGGCCGAGCACGGCATCGGCCTGGTCAAGAAGGGCTACCTGGACAGCACCCGCGGCCCGGCCGAGATCGCCCTGATGAAGGCGGTCAAACGCGCGTTCGATCCCCAAGCGCGGCTGAATCCCGGCAAGCTGTTCGACGTTTGAGCCGGGCAAATCCTTCACGCACCCGTTACGCTCCACGCTTCCTAACAACCGGCTTCGAACCGATGACCCGTCCGCTTCTGCTGCTCGCCCTGCTGTCCCTGCCGCTGGCCGGCTTCGCTTCCAGCTTCGCCGGCACGTCGGCCGGTTCGGCCACGGGTGCTTCCTCCGGTTCCTCGGGCAGCAGCTCGGGTGACGACAAGGTGGTGATGGCTGCACGCGACGATGCCGCTGCGTTCGTCGCCAGCGACGGCCAGATCCGTGGCGCTCGCCTGCAGGCGGCGCTTGTCCACCTGCGTGAGCAGAGCACTGCCGCACAGCAGCAGAGCGACCTGGAACTGGCCCGCGCGCTGCTGGCGCGTTGATCCCGCCTTCGGGTAGTGCCGGCCGCTGGCCGGCAACGCCATGACATCTGCACGGAACGCAGCCACGCACGGCGTGGCTCTACTGCTGATCGCTCATGTCGCGCACGCGGCTGATCGCCTGCAGCTCGATCCTGCGGGGCTGAGCCCTGCACAGCAGCAGGTGGCGACGCAGACCCTGACCGACGTACAGTCACTGCTGCCGGAGGGTCTGCTGCGCGCCCTGCCGGCGCAGGTGCAGGTGCGCTGGAGTGATGGCCTTCCCGCCGAGGTGCATGGCCGCGCCTTCGCCGGCCGCATCACGTTGCGCCGCGATCTGCTGGATGATGCCGTGCCCGGTGCGCGCCGCGCACGCCGCAGCGCGCTGGTACACGAACTGAGCCATGTTGCCGACCGTACGGCGGCGAACTGGTCGCGCAGTGTGCGCTGGCGTGATCTGGCCGGATGGCAGCGCAAGCCCTGGCATCTCGGCCGTGGCGGCAATGACTTCCGAGACCGTAGTCCCGATGCGTATGAACTGAAAGATCCGGCCGAGTACCTGGCAGTGAACGCCGAGCATTTCGTGCTCGACAGCGAGTTTGCCTGCCGGCGCCCGGCACTGGCGCAGTGGTACCAGGCCCATTTCGGAACCCCGCCATCGCTGCCGCAGTCGCACTGCGCGACCACGCTGCCGTTGCTGCAGGCTGAATCGGAAGAGGGCGCGGCGTCGTTGCTGCAACTCGACCCGGCACGCGTCTACGCGGTGGACTACCTGTTTGCCGAAGGCAGCGCGCAGCCGATGAGCCGCTGGGGCCACAGCATGCTGCGGCTGGTGATCTGCCGGCCGGGCCGTGCGCCGGGGCCGGACTGTCGACTGGACCTGGAGTACCACCGGGTGCTGTCGTTCCGTGCCTTCGTTGGTGACGTGCAGATTTCCAACTGGCGTGGCCTTACCGGTGGCTACCCGTCGCGACTGTTCGTGCTGTCGCTGCAGCAGGTGGTGGATGAGTACACCAAGGTGGAACTGCGCGGGTTGCAGTCGCTGCCGTTGCAGTTGTCGCCCGGCGAGATCGCCAGCCTGCTCGAGCGCACTGCGCAGGTGCACTGGAGCTATGACGGGCGCTATTACTTCGTCAGCAACAACTGCGCGGTGGAAACCGCCAAGCTGCTGCAGGCGGGTGTGCCGCGGCTGGGGGAGGCCGGGCTGGCCCAGCTGAGTCCGCGTGGTTTGAAGCGTCGGCTGTCGCAGCTGCATGTGCTGGACGAGCAGGTACTCACGGACCGCAATGCAGCACAGGCGCAGGGTTACTACTTCGCCTCGGCACGCGATCACTACCAGCAGTTGTTCGGCGTGGCGGCAGCCCAGCTGGCATTGCCCGCACGCGACGTACGCGGCTGGTTGAAGCTGCCCGCACAGCAGCGTGCGCTGTGGTTGCTGCAGGGCGACCTGCGCGCAAGCGCCGGCCTGCTGCTGCTGGAACAGGCTGCGCAACGCCGCGCCGAGCTGCGCGCGCGCGATGTGCTGAAACGGCGCCTGCTGGCCGCACCGGACAGTGCCGAGACCCGGGGCCTGCGCCAGTTGCTGGAGCAGGGTGGGCAATGGCTGCGCCCGGGTACGCTGCTGGCGGACGGCGGCTACGGGTTGCCGCTGGCCGATGAGCAGGCGGTGCTGGCCGAAGCGGTTGCCACCGCCAGCGCACAGGCGGTACCGGCCTGGCAGGCGCTGCGCGTACAGCTGCGTCAGCAGCTGCCGGAGAAGCAGCGCAACGAAATGGATGCGATCGACGCCAACCTCGCTGCGCTCGGTGCCCGCCTGCGGGAACAGGCCGCTGCACCGGCTACTGGCGCGGCAGTTCGATGACGAAACGGCTGCCCCCGGCACTGCCCGGCGAGCAGTAGACGCGGCCGCCGTGCGCGTCTGCGATGGCCTTGACCACCGCCAGGCCCAGCCCGCTGCCGCCGCCCTGGCGTGAGCGCGAGCCATCGGCGCGCATGAACGGGGTGAAGATGTCGGCGTGCAAGGCCGGGTCGATGCCCGGGCCCTCGTCCTCGATCGCCACCTGCACATGGCCCGGTGTGTCATGCACGGCAATCCGCACCTTGCCCGGGCTGGCATAGCGGCGCGCGTTCTCCAGCAGCGCCAGCAGCGCCTGGCGCAGGCGGGTCGGGTCGCAGTGCGCGTTGTGTTCTTCGCGGCTGGTTTCCAGCTCCAGCACGAAGCCGGCGGCGCGGAACTGGGGATCGACCAGGGTCATCACCGAATGCACTTCGGCCACCACGTCGGTACGTGCGCGGCGCACGTCCAGCCGCGCATTGTCGGACAGGCTCAGCACGCGCAGATCCTCGATCAGTCTTGACAGGCCCTCGACCTGGGCGAGCAGGCTGCGGAACTGTGATTCGTCCGGCTGGAAGACGCCCTCGGCCAGGCCCTGCAGGCGGCCGCGCAGGATCGTCACCGGCGTCCGCAGTTCATGGGCGATGGCTGCATGCCACATCGCACGCTCGCTCTCCACGTGCTGCAGCCGCCGCGCCATGGCATTGAAGTCCTCGACCAAGGTGGCCACTTCGCCCGGCGAGTTTTCCTCGACGCTGGCACGAGCACCGAGGTCGCCGCCCGCGAGCGCGCGCACGCTGTCCACCAGCGAATTCAACGGCGACAGGATGCGATGGGCAAGACGGAACGAGGCGGCGATGGCCAGCGCCAGGCCGGTCAGGATCACGCCGACCATCCATGCCAGTTCAGGGCCGGTCGGCAGCCAGCTTTCCGGTTCCTCGGTAGTGCCGGGGAAGAATTCGACCAGCACCGCATACAGCAGCCAGGACGACAGGATCATCATCACGATGACGCCGATCACCATCAACGACATCGAGACGATGATGTGGCGGCTGAGCCCGGAGCGGCGCAGGCGGGCCATCAGCGGTCGGCCATCAACCGGTAGCCGACGCCACGCACGCTGGCCGGCACGTTGACCATGCCCACTTCATCCAGCTTGCGGCGCAGCTTGCTGACATGGCTGTCGACCGTGCGCTCCAGCGCCTCGCTTTCCGGCAGGCATTCGTGCATCAGTTCACTGCGGCTGAAGATGCGGGTCGGCGCCAGCGCCATGCAGTGCAGCAGCTTGAACTCGGTGAGCGTGAGCAGCACTTCGTGGCTGTAGCCTTCGCCTTCCACGTGTACGGCGTGGGTGGCCGAGTCGATCAGCAGCGGGCCCGCCCGCAGCGCGGTCGGGGCGTCCACGCGCGAGGCGCGCAACGTACGCCGCAGCACGGCGCGCACGCGCGCCGCCACTTCGGCCGGATTGAATGGTTTGACCACGTAGTCATCAGCGCCCATGCGCAGTGCGGTCAGCTTGTCCAGGTCCTGGTCCAGTGCGGTCAGCATGATCACCGGCGTCTCGCCGCGCTGGCGCAGCTGGGTCAGCACGCTCCAGCCATCCAGCCGCGGCAGCTGCACGTCGAGCAGGACCAGGTCGGGGCGGGCACTGCGATGCAGGTCCAGTGCGCTGTGGCCGTCGGCGGCGCGCAGCGTACGCAGTCCTTCGCGTTCCAGATAGGCGGTAAGAATGTCGGCGATCTCGGCCTCATCCTCGACGATCAGGACGAGGGCGGCGAGGGCAGGGGCGGCATGCATGCAGGGGCGGGGCCTTAAGGTGCTTGCCTCCATCGTATCTCCACAGTTCCTCCATCGAAACCCCATCATCGCCACGCACACTGGGTTCTTCAGAACCTATCAGCCGCCCGCGCGGCATTGTGCACAGCAATGAGAACCTTCAGGACTCCGGTCGCGTTGATCGCGGCCCTCGCCCTGGCCATGACGGCCTGCTCCACCCCCGAAGCCACGCCCGAAGCCGCACCCCGCGTGAGCGTGGTTACCGTCGGCCCGCAGGTGGTGCAGCGTGACGACGAACTGCCTGGCCGCGTGGCCGCCGTGCGCACCGCGCAGATCCGAGCGCAGGTGGGTGGCATCGTGCAGCGCCGGCTGTTTGACCAGGGCGCGGAAGTAGACGCCGGCCAGGCCCTGTTCCAGATCGATCCGGCGGCCTTCCGTGCCGATGTCGATTCGGCACTGGCCGCGCTGCAGCGCAGTGAGGCCGCCCTGGGCCGCAGTCGCGTGCAGTCGCAGCGCCTGCATGCACTGGCCGCGGCACAGGCCGTCAGCCAGCAGCATCGCGACGATGCCAGTGCCGAGTACGAACAGGCCCGTGCCGCGGTGAATGAAGCGCGCGCGATCCTGGCCCGTCGCCAGCTCGACCTGCGCTATGCCACGGTCAGCGCGCCGATTGCCGGCCGCATCGATCAGGCGCTGGTGACCGAAGGTGCACTGGTCGGCGTGGCCGATGCCGAGCCGATGGCGGTGGTACAGCAGATCGACCAGGTCTACGTCGATGTGCGCCAGCCGGCGGCCCAGCTGGAATCGCTGCAGCGCAGTGCTGCCGGTGGTGGCGAGCTGCCGGTGACGATCATCGGTGCCGCCGGCAAGCCGCTGCCCGAGCGTGGCCAGATGCTGTTCTCCGGCATCAACGTCGATGCGCGTACCGGTGATGTGATCCTCCGCATCCTGGTCGACAACCCGCAGCGCCAGCTGCTGCCCGGCATGTATGTGCGCGCGAAAGTGCCGCGGGGTGCACCGGCCAGTGCGCTGACCGTGCCGCAGCAGGCCGTGCTGCGCAGCGCCGGTGGCCAGGCTTATGCCTGGGTGATCGGGGGCGATGGCAAGGCGGTGATCCGCACGCTGGAGGTCGACGGCAGCGTTGATCGCCAGTGGCTGGTGCGCACCGGTCTGAAGGCGGGCGAAAAGGTGGTGGTCGAGGGCCAGGAACGCCTGCAGGAAGGCGTGGTGGTCGATGCGCGCGACTGGCAGGTGCCGGTCGCCAGCGCCGGCGCGGTGCAGGCCGGCAGCAAGGGCTGAGCCTTTCCCGGGCCAGCCCCTCCAGGAAAATCCAACATGGCACGTTTCTTCATCGATCGCCCGGTGTTCGCCTGGGTGCTGGCGATCTTCATCATCCTGGCCGGCGTACTGGCGATTCCGCGCTTGGCCGTGGAGCGCTATCCGGCGGTCGCGCCGCCCAGTGTCAGCATCTATGCCAGCTACCCGGGGGCCAGCCCGCAGACGCTGAATGATGCGGTGGTCGGGCTGATCGAGCGCGAGCTGTCCAGCGTCAAGCACCTGCTGTACTTCGAATCGTCGGTGGACACCTCCGGCGAAGCCTCGATCACTGCGACCTTCAAGCCCGGTACCAACCCGGAGCTGGCGCAGGTGGACGTGCAGAACCGGATCAAGGCGATCGAGCCGCGCCTGCCGCGCAGCGTGCGCCAGAACGGCCTGTTCGTGGAGGCCGCCGATTCCGGCTTCCTGATGCTGGTCGGCCTGCGTTCGCCGGATGCCAGCGTCAGCGAGGCCGCGCTGGGCGATTTCATGGCGCGCAACATCATCGAAGAGCTGCGCCGCATCGATGGCGTCGGCCGCGTGCAGCTGTTCGGTGCCGAACAGGCGATGCGCGTTTGGCTGGACCCGACCCGGTTGACCGGCTACGGCCTGACCATGGGCGATGTGGCCACCGCCATCGAGCAGCAGAACCTGGAGATCTCGCCCGGACGCATCGGTGATTCGCCGGGTGTTCCAGGCCAGCGCATCACCGTGCCGCTCAGCGCCGATGGGCAGCTGTCCACGCCGGAGCAGTTCGCAGCCATCGTGCTGCGCGCCGGGGCAGACGGTTCACGGGTGGTGCTGGGCGATGTCGCCCGCGTCGAACTGGGCGCGCAGAGCTATGCGTGGGGCACCCGCGAGGATGGCCACCCAGCGACCGCCGCCGGGGTGCAGTTGCGTCCTGGCGCGAACGCAGTGCGCACCGCGTCGGCGGTCCGTGAGCGCATGGCCGAACTGGCGCCGCTGCTGCCGCGCGGCGTGGAGTCGAGCATTCCGTTCGACACCGCACCGTTCGTGAAGATCTCGATCCAGAAGGTGGTGCAGACGCTGCTGGAGGCCATGCTGCTGGTGTTCGCGGTGATGTGCCTGTTCCTGCAGAACTGGCGCTACACGCTGATTCCGGCGCTGGTCGCACCGATCGCGCTGCTCGGCACCTTCGCGGTGATGCTGGCACTGGGCTTCTCGATCAACGTGCTGACCATGTTCGGCATGGTGCTGGCGATCGGCATCATCGTCGACGACGCCATCGTGGTGGTCGAGGGCGTGGAACGGATCATGGCCGAGGAAGGACTGCCGCCGCGCGAGGCCACCATCAAGGCGATGCGCGAGCTGACCGGCGCGGTGATCGGCATCACCCTGGTGCTGACCGCCGTGTTTATTCCGATGGCGTTGGCCAGCGGCTCGGTGGGCGCGATCTACCGCCAGTTCACCGTGGCGATGGCGGTGTCGATCCTGTTCTCGGCGCTGCTGGCATTGAGCCTGACGCCGGCGCTGTGCGCGACCCTGCTGCGCCCGAATACCCATGGACACCATGGTCGTGTCGGGCTGTTCGGTGCCTTCAATCGTGGCTTCGAGAAGATGACCGGGCGCTACCAGCGTGGCGTGGCCTCGGTGCTGCAGCGCAGTGGGCGGGTGATGGGCGTGTTCGCCGCACTGGTGGTGGCGCTGCTGCTGGGCCTGCACTGGTTGCCGGGCGCATTCCTGCCGGAAGAAGACCAGGGCTATTTCATGACTTCGATCCAGCTGCCGGCCGAAGCCACCGCCGAGCGCACGCTGGCCGTGGTCGAAGCCTACGAGCGGCACGTGGCCTCGCGTCCGGGCATCGGCTCCAACCAGTCGATCCTCGGCTACAGCTTCTCCGGCTCCGGCCCGAGCGCGGCGCTGACCTACACCATGCTCAAGGACTGGAGCGAGCGTGCAGGCGCCACCGCGGCCGGCGAGGTGGAGGCCGCGCAGAAGGCGATGTCCACGATTGCCGAGGGCGAGGTGATGAGCGTGATGCCGCCGGCGATCGACAGCCTGGGCCGTTCGTCCGGCTTCTCGCTCGCCCTGCAGGCGCGTACTGGGCAGAGCCAGGCCGAACTACGCGCGGCCCTGCAGCAGCTGCTGAAGCTGGCCGAGGCCAGCCCGCTGCTGTCCGAGGTGCATGCCGATGGCCTGCCGGCCGGCACCAGCGTGCGGCTGGACATCGACCGGGCCAAGGCCGAGGCGATGGGCGTGGGCTTCGAACACATCAGCAGCACGCTGTCGGCTGCGATGGGCTCGCAGTACGTCAATGACTTCCCCAACAAGGGCCGGTTGCAGCAGGTGATCCTGCAGGCAGACGCCTCGCACCGGATGGAACTGGAGGACGTGCTGAAGCTGTACGTGCGTAACAGCGAGGGCGGCATGGTGGCGCTGTCCGAACTGGTGACCCCGCACTGGACCGAGGCGCCGCTGCAGCTGCAGCGCTATCTCGGCTTCCCGGCGCTGAATCTGTCCGGCGCCCCGGCCTCCGGCGTGTCGACCGGTCAGGCGATGGCGGAGATGGAGCGGTTGGCGGAGAAGCTGCCGTCTGGCTTCACCCTGCAATGGACCAGCCAGTCGCTGCAGGAGCGCGAATCCGGTGCGCAGGCGCCGTGGCTGTTGCTGCTGTCGATGCTGGTGGTGTTCCTGGTGCTGGCGGCGCTGTACGAGAGCTGGTCGATTCCGCTGGCGGTGATGCTGGTGGTGCCGCTGGGCCTGCTCGGCGCGGTCGCCGCCGTGTTGTTGCGCGGCATGCCCAACGACGTGTTCTTCAAGGTCGGCATGATCACGGTGATCGGGCTGTCGGCGAAGAACGCGATCCTCATCGTCGAGTTCGCACGCCAGCTGCAGCAGCAGGGCCGTGGCCTGGTCGAAGCGGCCTTGGAGGCGGCACGGCTGCGCCTGCGGCCGATCGTGATGACCTCGCTGGCTTTCGCGCTGGGCGTGGTGCCGCTGATGCTGGCGCAGGGCGCATCGAAGGAAACCCAGCAGGCGATCGGAACCGGCGTGTTCGGCGGCATGGTCAGTGCGACCGTGCTGGCGGTGTTCTTCGTGCCGGTCTTCTATGTAGTAGTGCAGGGTGCGCGGCAGTGGATCGCGCAGCGCCTGCGCAGGCGCCGGCCGATGCCGGAAGGAATCGTGGATGGAACGGAACATCGTTGAAGATCTGCACGAGCAACAGTTGATGGCGCTGGAGCAGCGCCTGTGCGCAGCGCTGCTGGAAAATGATCACGATGCGCTGACCGCGCTGGTATCGCCGGCCTTGTTCATGATGGACGGCCATGGCGGCCGCATGCTCGACCTGCCGTGGCTGGGCGATTGGCTGGCCGGTGGCCTGCAGGTACGGAACCTGCAGTTGCACGCGGTGGAAACGCTGCTGTGCGGACGCCTGGCATTGTTGTCCAGTGACGTGCGCTTGTCGGTGCGCGGGCAGGGCCAGGAGCGCGAGCTGAAACTGCGCCTGCTGCGGGTCTGGACCTGCAGTTCCGGCGGCAGCGGTGCGCAGTTGTTGTCGATGGCGGTGCTGGCCGCGTGAGTGCGGTCAGGCCGCTTTCAGGCCCCGCTCACCGGCAGGTGGTAGGGTCGAAGATCTCTGTAGTGTCGACAAGGAGTCGAGCCATGCGTGTAGTCCCCAGTCTGTTGGCAGCCTCCCTCGGGTTGGTCCTGGCCGCGTGCCAGCCGGCACAGCCACCCGCTGCGGGCGGCACTGATGCCGCGCCGCCGGCCGCGCCCGAACCGGCTGCCAGCACCGGCGCCGGTACCGGCAGCGAGACCATGTACCGGTGTGGTGATCTGAACGTGCGCGCGACCTTCAATGGCGAGGATGCGGCGACGGTAGTGATCGGCGAACGTACCTTCGCCATGACCTCCGAGCGTGCGGCGTCGGGCGCGAAGTATGGCGATGGCCAGGGCAACAGCTTCTGGACCAAGGGCAGCGATGACGGCCTGTTGAGCCTGAAGGGCCAGGCCGATCGCGAGTGCCATGCGGTCGAAGCCACCGAAGGCGATGGCAGCGCCGGCAATGCCGCGTTCCGTGCCACCGGCAATGAACCCGGCTGGCTTGCAGTCGTTGACGGCGATGCGCCGGGCCTGCAGGTGGAAGTCGATTACGGCGAGCGCCGCTTCGATGTGGCCAAGCCCGCCGAGGGGGCCGACGGATGGAGTGGCAAGGCGTCCGACGGTACCGACGTCAAGCTCAGCTTCCAGCGCACCACCTGCCAGGACGACATGAGTGGTGAGGCGTTCGAGGCCAAGGTGAACCTGACCATCGGCACCCGCCAGTACCACGGCTGCGGCAATTTCGGCGCGAAGCAGCCGTAAGCTACCTGTAGAGCCGAGCCACGCTCGGCTGCAGTCCCTGTCCAACGCACAGCAGCCGAGCGTGGGCTCGGTGCTACCCGACTGCTACATCCGATGGCCTGCCTGCGGCGAGTACGCCGCAGGCAGGGACAGGCAGCCGATCAGCGCGAGGCGCTTAGTCGGCACGGCCAGCGAATTCGCCGGTGGCGGTGTTCACCAGCACGCGCTCGCCGTTGACGATGTACTCCGGCACCATGATTTCGATGCCGGTGTTGAGCTTGGCCGGCTTCGGGCGCTTGGTGGCGGTGCCGCCCTTCAGTTCCGGCGGGGTTTCAATCACTTCCAGCACCACCGAGGCCGGCAGCTGGATCGCCACCGGCTGCTCGTCGATCACCTGCACGTAGATGCCGGTCAGGCCGTCGGTGATGTAGCCGGCGTCGTCGCCGATCACGTCCGCGTCCAGGGTGTACGGGGTGTAGTCCTCGTCATCGAGGAACACGAACGCATCGCCGTCCTTGTACGAATAGGTGGACTGGCGGCGCAGCAGTTCGACCTCGACCAGGTTGTCGTCGGCATCGAAGCTGGCGTCGAGCTTGTTGCCGCCCGGCACGCTGTACATGATGAAGCGGAAGCGGACGTTGCCGCCGCGACCCTGCGGCGAGCTGCGCTCGATGTCGCGGATCTGGTACACGCCGTTGTTGTACTCGACGACGTTGCCCTTCTTGATGTCGTTGGCTTTCATGGTGATCTAGGTCGTTGGGGGAGGGCGCCGTCCCGGCGCCCGGGGGGAATCACTTCGGAGCGAGGCGGGTAGCGCCGTCCAGGCGGATGGTCTCGCCATTGAGGTAGGTGTTGCCGAGGATGAAGCCGACCAGGCTGGCGAAGTCTTCCGGCTTGCCCAGGCGCGACGGGAACGGGATCGACGCGGCCAGCGACTGCTGCACCGCCTCGGGCATGCCGTCGACCATCGGCGTCCAGAACACGCCTGGAGCAATCGTATTGACGCGGATGCCGAAGCGCGACAGTTCGCGCGCCATCGGCAGCGTCATCGACACCACGCCGCCCTTGCTGGCGGCATACGCGGCCTGGCCAATCTGGCCTTCATAGGCGGCGATGCTGGCGGTGTTGATGATCACGCCGCGCTCGCCGTCGGTGCCGGCCTCGTTGTGCTGCATGCGGTTGGCCGCGGCCTTTGCAACGTTGAAGCTGCCGACCAGGTTGACCATCACCGTGCCCTGGAAGCCGGCCAGCGGCATCGGGCCTTCCTTGCCCAGCACGCGGCCAGCGCCGAGGATGCCGGCGCAGTTCATCGCCACGTTCAGGCCGCCGAGGAAATCGTGGGCCTGGTCGATGGCTGCCGAAACGGCCGCTTCATCGCTGACGTTGACGTTGAAATAGCGGGCCTTGTCGGCACCCAGCCCGGCAACGGCGGCTGCGCCCTTGTCGTCGTTGAGGTCGAACAGGGCCACCTTGCCGCCCTGGGCGACGAGGTGCTGGGCCACGGCCAGGCCGAGGCCGGAGACGCCGCCAGTGATCACGGCACGTACGGAAGACAGCTGCATTGAACGGTCCTGCAGGTTCGAGAACCGCCGATTCTAACGGAAGCCGTGACCGCCGCTGTTGTGCACTGCGCCGCCGGTGCAGGGCGGCGCAGTGCAGCGGTCAGCCGGCGGCGGCCAGTGCCTGGCCGGTGCGGCTGGCAGTGGCGCGGCCGAGCAGACCGGCCAGCCAGCGGCCGGTCTCGGCCAGTGCCGGCAGGTCTACGCCGCTGTCCAGGCCCAGGCCCTGCAGCAGGTAGACCACATCCTCGCTGGCGACGTTGCCGCTGGCGCCCTTGGCATACGGGCAGCCACCGGCGCCGGACACCGCGCTGTCAACCACGCGCACGCCTTCTTCCAGGCAGGTGGCGATGTTGGCAATGGCCTGGCCGTAGGTGTCGTGGAAGTGCACGGCCAGTGCCGCCATTGGAATCTCGGCGGCAACCGCCTGTAGCATCGCCCGTGCCTTGCGCGGGGTGCCGACGCCGATGGTGTCGCCCAGCGAGATTTCGTAACAGCCCATCTGGTGCAGGGCGCGCGCCACCCGCACCACGTCGGCCAGTGGCACCTCGCCCTGGTAAGGGCAGCCGAGTACGGTGGACACGTAACCGCGCACGCGCACGCCATCGGCGGCGGCGCGGCGCAGGATCGGCTCGAACCGGGCCAGCGATTCGTCGATGCCGGCATTGGTGTTGGTGCGGTTGAACGCCTCCGAAGCGGCGGTGAACACCGCCACTTCCTCCACGCCCACCGCACGGGCGCGGTCGTAGCCCTGTTCGTTCGGTACCAGCACCGGGTAGTGGATGCCGGCCCGGCGCTGGATGCCGGCGTAGACCTCGGCGGCATCGGCCAGCTGCGGGATCCACTTCGGGCTGACGAAGCTGGTCGCCTCGATGCTGCGCAGGCCGGTGGCCGACAGGCGGTTGATCAGTTCGATCTTGTCCGCGGTGGACACCGACTGCTTTTCGTTCTGCAGCCCGTCACGCGGGCCGACTTCGACGATGCGGACATAGTCGCTCATGCGGCCACCTCGCTGACGGGGCGATGGCAGACCACCTCGATGTTGTTGCCGTCGGGGTCGAGCACGAAGGCGCCGTAGTAGTCGGGGTGGTACCACGGGCGCAGGCCCGGCGCGCCGTTGTCGCGACCGCCGGCGGCGAGGGCAGCGGCATGGAAGGCGTCCACCTGGGTGCGGCTGGCGCAGGCGAAGGCCACGTGCACGCCGTGGCTGGCGGTGCCGCCATTGCCAAGCCAGAAGAACGGCTTGCCCTCGCTGCCGAAGCCGATGTGGTCGTGCGCGCCGGTCTGTTCGGCGGTGACTTCCATCACCACGCCGATCTGCAGCGGCGCCAGCGCCTGCAGGAAGAAGGTCTTGCTGCGCGCCAGGTCGGCGCTGGTCAAACCAAGATGATCGAGCATGTTCAGGCTTCCGTGACCCAGTGGGGCGCGCGCTTGTCGAGGAAGGCGCCCAGGCCTTCCTGGCCCTCGGCGGACACCCGCAGGCGCGCGATCAGGGCGGCATTATCGCGATCCAGGGCATCGCGGTCATGGCTGTCACGCACCTGCCGCACCAGCTGCTTGGCGCTGGAAGAAGCGATCGGGCCGGCCTTGTCGAGCAGGGCCAGCTGGCGCTGCACGGCCTCGTCCAAGCGTTCCGGCTCGACCAGCTGGTGGACCAGGCCGATGCGCAGCGCAGTCTCGGCGTCGAAATGCTCGCCGGTGGCGAACCAGCGACGGGCCTGGCGCGGGCCGATGGCCTCGATCACGTAGGGAGAGATCACCGCTGGCAGCAGGCCGAGGCGGCTTTCGGTCAGGCCGAAGCGGGCCGCGGTGCTGGCGATGGCGATGTCGCAGCAGGCGACCAGGCCGACGCCGCCACCGAAGGCCGCGCCATGGACCCGGGCCAGGGTCGGCTTGGGCAGCTCGTCCAGGGTGCGCATCAGCCGCGCCAGGGCCAGCGAGTCCTCGCGGTTGTCGGCCTCGCTGGCGGCGGCCATGCCACGCATCCACTGCATGTCAGCGCCGGCCGAGAAGGAGGCGCCGTGGCCGGCCACCACTACCGCGCGCACCGCGTCGTCGCGTCCGGCGGCTTCGAGGGCGGCGGTCAGCCGCGCTATCAAGCCGGCGTCAAAGGCATTGTGCAGCTCGGGCCGGTTCAGCCAGAGGGTGAGGACGGCGCCGCTGCGCTCGATCTGCAAAGCATCGTTCATGGGATTCCAGGGTCACTCCATACCTGTATGGATCATAGCGGGCCATTGGTCATGGGCCATGACGCGACGCGGGAATGTTAGAATCGAGAACCATTTACATCCAGCAGAGAATGCGCTAGATGACGCTGTCCGAACTGCCGCTGCACGCCTCGGCCGTGGTCGAGTCCGTGCAGGACCTCCATGCCAACGATGCCATCGCCCGTCGCCTGCGCGAGCTGGGTTTCGTGAAGGGCGAGGAAGTGCGCCTGGTGGCCAAGGGCCCGGTCGGTGGCGAGCCGCTGCTGGTGCAGGTCGGGTTCACCCGGTTTGCGCTGCGGATCAGTGAAGCCAAGCGCGTCGTGGTCGACGCCAACCGCCAGGAGCGTCGCGCATGACCGCTGCAACTTCTACCGCGCCCCTGCGCATTGCGCTGGTCGGTAATCCCAACAGTGGCAAGACCGCGCTGTTCAACCAGCTGACCGGCAGCCGGCAGAAGGTTGCCAACTACACCGGCGTCACCGTTGAGCGCAAGGAAGGCCGCCTGCGCGCGCCGTCCGGCCGCGAGTTCGCCGTACTCGACCTGCCCGGTGCCTACAGCCTGCACCCGGCCAGCCTGGACGAGGCGATCACCCGTGACCTGTGCCGGGGCTTCTACCCGGGCGAGGCTGCACCGGACGTGCTGCTGTGCGTGATCGACGCCACCAACCTGCGTCTGCACCTGCGCTTCGCGCTGGAACTGCGCGAGCTGGGCAAGCCGATGGTGGTTGCGCTGAACATGGTCGATGCGGCCCAGCGCCGTGGCATCCAGGTGGACGTGGCCGCGCTGGAGCGCGAGCTGGGCGTGCCGGTGGTGGAAACCGTGGCGGTGCGCAAGCAGGGCGCCAAGGCCCTGGTCGAGCGCCTCGATGCGATGGTGCCGCACCTGGATGCGCCGGTGCCGGGCCCGGAAGGTGGCATCGACTACCACGCCAAGGTGCGCGAGATCCTGTCGGTGGCCGTGCGCATGCCGGCACGGACCGCCAAAGTCGACGACGCGCTGGACCGCTGGCTGCTGCACCCGGTGTTCGGCCTGATCAGCCTGGCGGTGGTGATGTTCCTGATCTTCCAGGCGGTGTATGCCTGGGCGACACCGTTGATGGACGGCATCGAGGCCGGTTTCGCCTGGCTTGGTGCCTTCGTCGGCAGCGTGCTGCCGGAAGGCCCGCTGGCCAGCCTGCTGACTGACGGCATCATCGCCGGTGTGGGTGGCGTGGTGGTGTTCCTGCCGCAGATCCTGATCCTGTTCTTCTTCATCCTGGTGCTGGAGGAATCCGGCTACCTGCCGCGTGCGGCGTTCCTGCTCGACCGCATGATGGCCGCCGCCGGCCTGTCCGGCCGCTCGTTCATCCCGCTGCTGTCCAGCTTCGCCTGCGCGGTGCCGGGCATCATGTCCACGCGCAGCATCCAGGACCCGCGTGACCGCCTGGCCACGATCCTGGTGGCGCCGCTGATGACCTGCTCGGCACGCCTGCCGGTGTACGCGCTGCTGATCGGTGCGTTCATCCCGCAGAAGACGGTGTGGGGCGCGTTCAACCAGCAGGGCCTGGTGCTGTTCGGCCTGTATGCGGCCGGCATTCTCAGTGCACTGGCGATGTCGTGGATCATGAAGAAGTGGCGCCGCGACAAGAGCGAGCACCCGCTGATGCTGGAGCTGCCGTCGTACCGGCTGCCGCATGTGCGCGATCTGGCGGTGGGCCTGTACGAGCGCGGCATGATCTTCCTCAAGCGCGTCGGCGGCATCATCCTGGCGCTGACCATCCTGCTGTGGGTGCTGCTGTCGTTCCCGGCGGCGCCGGTCGGCGCCACCATGCCGGCCATCGATTACAGCTATGCGGGCCAGATCGGCCATGCGATGGCGGTGTTCTTCGCGCCGCTGGGCTTCAACTGGCAGATCTGCATTGCGCTGATTCCGGGCCTGGCCGCGCGCGAAGTGGCGGTGTCCTCGCTGGCGACCGTGTACGCGCTGTCCGCAGCCGATGACGATGCCGCCAGCCAGGCGCTGACCCCGCTGATCAGCGACGGCTGGTCGCTGGCCACCGCGCTGTCGCTGCTGGTCTGGTACATCTACGCCCCGATGTGCATCTCGACGCTGGCCACCATCAAACGCGAGACCAATTCGTGGAAGACGATGGCCTTCTCGGCGTTCTACCTGTTTGCTGCG
The DNA here is from genome assembly GCF_056480905.1 of Stenotrophomonas sp. 96582_Sma. Taxonomy (NCBI): domain Bacteria; kingdom Pseudomonadati; phylum Pseudomonadota; class Gammaproteobacteria; order Lysobacterales; family Lysobacteraceae; genus Stenotrophomonas; species Stenotrophomonas sp. 96582_Sma. Next base: position 2,067,853 of record NZ_CM151122.1, read on the forward strand.
GCCTACGTGGCGGCGCTGATCACCTACCAGGTGACCAAGGCGCTGGGAGGCGGCTGATGGATACCGGCCTGCTGATCCAGTACCTGATCATCGCGGTGGCCGTACTGGTCAGTGCCTGGGTGGTGTTGAAGAAGCAGTTCCCCGGCACCGTGCGCAGGCTGCGCGGGGCGCTGGCGCTGGCCCTGCTGAAGCCGGGCCGCGCTGCCTGGCTGCAGGCGCTGGGGCGGAAGATCGCACCGCCGGTGAGCGGAGGCGGTGGCGCCTGTGGCGGTTGCGACAGCTGCGGGCCGACGCCGCCCAAACAGCACTGAATGTGTCCTGGTAGGTGCGAACCTTGGTTCGCACGCTCCTGGAGTCCATCCACGCATGGCGTGGATCTGCTAGACCTCTCTGCGGATGAGCGCGCGGAAGTTCCCGTCCTGATTCAACCGCCGCACCGACTCGCGGTTTCCATGGGTTGCCGCGAAGCCCGCCACGTCGGCAAGGGCATCGAGCAGGAGGCATTTCATCCCATCGCGATTGCCGGCCTCCAGCAGATCATCCAGATCCTGCTGGATGAAGGCCCGGCGCAGGCCCGGCGTCTCTTCGATCCGCCAGTCGACATGGGGCGTGGGAATACTGGAGCGGTATCTGAAGGCGGTTTCAAGGTCGTCAGGCGCGAGGGGATACGCGAGCAGTTCTGGAAAGTAGAGCCCGGCATTCACATAGAAGCCCCGGCTTTCGCTGGCGCGTTGGTGATTGACGACAAGCAGGGCGGCATCCAGCAAGCGGTAGCGGGTCGTCGACGTGCCGGAAAAGCCGGTCTTCCTGGCGCACTTGCTGAAGACAGTCGAGGATTTCATGGGCTTTGCCTGGGCCGTAAGAAGTGCCTACAGCCTTGAGGCGCGGTGCCTGGCGGTCAATTGGCAAACGCGACACATGGAACGTGGCCGGCATTTCATCCACGCATGGCGTGGATCTACCTGGCGCGTGAACCCAGCTCTGCTGCCAGCGCCAGCCACTTGCTGCGTTGTGCTGGGGTACTGCTGCGCACCGCACCGAGACGGCTGACCCGCACCGGGCGGATGCCGCAGAATTCCAGAATGGTGGCGCGGATCTGGGTGATGCCCGGGTCGCGGTAGATCCAGCGGTAGTACCAGGGCGGCGTATCCAGCGTGGTGATCACCCGCGCGCTGCGCCCGGCCAGCAGCCGGTCCCACCACACCGAATCGCGCCGGTAGCGGAAGGCGTACCCCGGCAACAGCACGCGGTCGAAGAAGCCCTTCAGCAGCGCCGGCATCGCACCCCACCAGGTGGGATAGACCAGCACCAGATGGTCGCAGGCCTCGATCGCATCCGCCGCGTCCTGCAGGCCGGCTTCCAGTGGCTGGATCTGGCGGTAGCCATGGCGCAGCACCGGATCGAACTCGAGGTCACCCAATGCGATCAGGCGCACCCGGTGGCCGGCATTCTCGGCGGCCGTGGCGTAGCGCTGGGCGAGGGCGCCGCACAGGCTGTCGCGGTCGGGATGGCCAAGCAGGATCAGGATGGAACGGGACACGGCAACCTCGGGCAATGGAATGTGCGCGAGGTTGGGCTATGCCCCAGGGACAGAGTCAAACGCCAGAGGTGCAGCCGCTGGGTTGCAGGATGCAGTCACTGCTGCCGGAGTGCAGCCATTGCCGCAGTTCGTCGCTGACCTGCTGCAGGTCGAGCTCGACCTGCGCCAGCCGTGCCCGCTCGCTGGCAATGCGGCTGCGCTGCTGCTCAAGCAGGGTCAGCATTGCCTGCCAGTCGAGCCGCCCGTCGCGGCCCTGCAGGCGCGAGATTGCCGCCAGCGTGATACCCAGCCGCAGCGCCTGGCGGATCAGCTGCACCCAGGCCACGTCCTGTTCGCTGTAGTCGCGGTAGCGGTTCAGTCGTGGCACCGGCGGCAGCAGGCCGCGCGCCTCGTACAGTCGGATGGCCTTGGCGCTGGCACCGGTCAGGCGGCTGACCTCGGAGATGCGCATCGGCTCAGTCCCGCACCAGTCCGCCATCCACCACCAGGTTCTGGCCGGTCACCGCGCGTGACCACGGGCTGGCGAAGAACAGCGCGGCATCGGCGAATTCGGTCGGGGTGGTGACGCTGCGCAGTGGGGTGTTGGCGGCGATGTAGTCGAATACCGCTTCGGGTGTGGCGGCGCTGGCATCGGTGGTGCGCAGCAGGCCGCCGGACAGCATGTTGACGGTGATGCCGTGCGGGCCGAGGTCGCCGGCCAGGGTGCGGGTCAGCGACAGCAGCGCGGCCTTGGCGGCGGTGTAGTCGTGGTAGGGCACCACCGGGTTCTGGAACAGGTTGGTGCCGATGTTGATGACGCGACCGAAACGGCGCGCCTGCATCCCGGGCAGGGCGGCCTGCACGGTGTTCAGCGCACCGCGCACACTGCCCTCGAACTGGGCCTGGAAGGCCGGCCAGCCGATGTCGGCAGCACTGTCGCGGGCGTCACCATTGAACGAGAAGGCGGCCAGCGCGTTGTTGACCACGGTGGTGACGCCCTGGCCGAAGTGCGCCAGCGCGTGCTGCAGCATTGCATCGACCTGGGCGCGGTCGGTGACATCGGCCGGCAGCGCGATCGCCTGGCCACCCAGCTCGCTGGCCAGCGCGCGTGCGCCGGCCTCGCTGCGGTGATAGTTGATGATGACGCGGGCGCCCTGTGCGGCGAAGGCGCGGGCGATGTGCTTGCCAAGCCCGCGGCCGGCGCCGGTGACCAGCACCAGCTGTTCGCTGATCTGCATGGTGGAACTGCCATCCATTGCATGAAAGGGCATGCAGCGTAGCAGCGATGGCGCTTGCCGGAGCGGGCGTGCTGCCGCTAGCCTGCGGGCATGAACCAGACTCCCCTGCGATTGCTCATTCATGGCGCTTCCGGGCGCATGGGCCAGGCCCTGCTGCGGCTGGCCGCCGAACACCCCGAAACCCTGCAGATCGTGGCTGCGGTAACCGGCCGTGCGCCGACCCAGCGCGTGGTCGACGGCGTGCCGTTCTTTGCTGCCAGCGAGCTGCCCGGTGCGCCGGCGTTCGACGTGGCGATCGACTTCAGCCTGCCAGAGGGCTTCGACCCGCTGCTGGCGCTGTGCGTAGAGCGGGGTGCGGGCCTGGTTTCAGGCACTACCGGCATCTCCAGTGCCCAGCGCCAGGCGCTGGACGCGGCGGCGGCGAAGATCCCGCTGGTATGGGCCTCGAACTTCAGCCTGGGCGTGGCGGTACTGGACGAACTGGTGGAGCGCGCGGCGCAGGCGCTGGCCGGCTGGGACTGCGATATCGTTGAATCGCACCACACCCAGAAGAAGGATGCGCCATCGGGCACCGCGCTGACCCTGGGCGCGGCTGCGCAACGGGGCGGGGCGGAGCCGCACTACGCCAGCCTGCGTGCCGGTGACATCGTGGGCGAGCACCTGGTGCAGTTCACCGGTCTGGGCGAGCGCATCGAGCTGGTGCATCGGGCCACCAACCGCGACATCTTCGCCCGCGGCGCCCTGTTCGCCGCCCGCCAGCTGCAGGGCCGGGCCCCGGGCAGCTATCGGGTGCGGGACCTGCTGGACGGCCCCCGGTAACGGTCCAGGCCGATGGTAGATGCCAACCTTGGTTGGCAGGCTTTCCGGGAAGCGCCAACCAAGGTTGGCGTCTACCAGGGTCATGGCGGCCCGCATACGCCGCCGGATTGAAATGAATGCGCAATCGCCTGTTCATGAAGTGCGATAACCGCTGGCGCGAGCGCCCCGGCAGCGCTACAATTCGCACTCGCCGAATCACGAAAGCCGGACCGGTCCCAGACCGTACGTCCGCGCTTTTTTGCAACCGGATTTCCGTGAAGCGCAGGCGTGACTTCGGCAGCCCCCTCGGTAGCCAAAGTGAGATTCCCGTGACCCAAGCCGCAATCCTCGTCCTCGAAGACGGCACCGTATTCGAGGGCGAATCCGTAGGCGCGCCCGGCCTGTCCGTCGGTGAGGTGGTGTTCAACACCGCCATGACCGGCTACCAGGAAGTGCTGACCGACCCGTCCTACGCCCGGCAGATGGTCACGCTGACCTATCCGCATATCGGTAACACCGGCATGACCGACCAGGACAATGAAGCGTCCAAGGTGTGGTCGGCCGGCCTGATCGTGCGCGACGTTCCCCGCCGTCCCAGCAACTGGCGCAGCCAGGTGTCGCTGCAGGACTGGCTGATCCAGCGTGGCGTGGTCGCCATCGCCGGCATCGACACCCGCAAGCTGACCCGCATCCTGCGCGAGAAGGGCGCGCAGAACGGTGCGTTGATGGCCGGTGACATCGACGTGGAAAAGGCACTGGAAGCCGCCCGCAAGTTCCCGGGGCTGAAGGGCATGGATCTGGCCAAGGTCGTCACTACCGAGAAGACCTACACCTGGACCGAGGGCCAGCTGGACCTGGATGCCAACGCCTTCGTCAGCGTGCCGGCCAAGTACAAGGTCGTGGCCTACGATTTCGGCGTGAAGACCAACATTCTGCGCATGCTGGCCGAGCGTGGCTGCGAAGTGACCGTGGTGCCGGCACAGACCCCGGCCGCCGAAGTGCTGGCGCTGAAGCCGGATGGCGTGTTCCTGTCCAATGGCCCGGGTGACCCGGAACCGTGCGACTACGCCATCGAAGCGATCAAGACCTTCATCGACGTGAAGATCCCGACCTTCGGCATCTGCCTGGGCCACCAGCTGCTGGGCCTGGCCTCGGGCGCACAGACCATGAAGATGGGCCACGGCCACCACGGTGCCAACCACCCGGTGCAGGACCTGGACAGCGGCCGGGTGATGATCACCTCGCAGAACCACGGCTTCGCGATCGATGAAGCGACCCTGCCGCCGACCCTGCGCGTGACCCACCGCTCGCTGTTCGACGGCACCAACCAGGGCGTGGCCCGCACCGACGTGCCGGCGTTCTCGTTCCAGGGCCACCCGGAAGCGTCGCCGGGCCCGACCGATGTCGGTCCGCTGTTCGACCGCTTCGTGGTGCTGATGGAGCAGGCCAAGGCGTGATCAGTACGCCGCCGGCCCCCCGGTGGCGTCGCGATGGACCGTAAACCCCGCAACGCTGCTGCCGCTGGCGCGGCGCTGCGGATCAAGATTCCTGATCGACAGCGTGCGATCACCCCCCTTGTCACGCTGTACTGACTTAGAGAAGAAAATGCCCAAGCGCACTGACCTCAAGACCATCCTCATCATCGGTGCTGGCCCGATCGTCATCGGCCAGGCCTGCGAGTTCGACTACTCCGGCGCCCAGGCCTGCAAGGCCCTGCGTGACGAGGGTTACCGCGTGGTGCTGGTCAACAGCAACCCGGCCACGATCATGACCGACCCGGAGATGGCCGACGCCGTCTACATCGAGCCGATCAACTGGCAGACGGTCGAGAAGATCATCGCCAAGGAAAAGCCCGATGCGCTGCTGCCGACCATGGGTGGCCAGACCGCGTTGAACTGCGCGCTGGACCTGGCCGACAACGGCGTGCTGGAGAAGTACAACGTCGAGCTGATCGGCGCCAAACGCGAAGCGATCCGCATGGCCGAAGACCGCGAGCTGTTCCGCGTCGCCATGGGTGAGATCGGCCTGGAATGCCCGACCGCCGCCGTCGCCCACACCCTGGACGAAGCGCTGGAGATCCAGACCCGCGTCGGTTACCCGACCATCATCCGCCCCAGCTTCACCCTGGGCGGCAGCGGTGGCGGCATCGCCTACAACCGCGAAGAGCTGGTCGAGATCGTCAGCCGCGGCCTGGAACTGTCGCCGACCACCGAAGTGCTGGTGGAAGAGTCGGTGCTGGGCTGGAAGGAATTCGAGATGGAAGTGGTCCGCGATACTGCGGACAACTGCATCATCGTCTGCTCGATCGAGAACCTGGACCCGATGGGCGTGCACACCGGTGACTCGATCACCGTGGCGCCGGCGCAGACCCTGACCGACAAGGAGTACCAGCGCCTGCGCGATGCCTCCATCGCCGTGCTGCGCAAGATCGGCGTCGATACCGGTGGCTCGAACGTGCAGTTCGGCATCAACCCGAAGACCGGCCGCGTGGTCGTCATCGAGATGAACCCGCGCGTGTCGCGTTCCTCGGCGCTGGCCTCCAAGGCCACCGGCTTCCCGATCGCCAAGGTCGCCGCCAAGCTGGCCGTGGGTTACACCCTGGACGAACTGAAGAACGAAATCACCGGTGGCCTGACCCCGGCCTCGTTCGAGCCGTCGATCGACTACGTCGTCACCAAGATCCCGCGTTTCGCCTTCGAGAAGTTCCCGGCCGCCGATGCCCGCCTGACCACCCAGATGAAGTCGGTGGGCGAGGTGATGGCAATGGGCCGTACCTTCCAGGAGTCGGTGCAGAAGGCGCTGCGTGGCCTGGAAACCGGCAAGGTCGGCTTCGACCCGACCGGCCTGGACCTGAGCAACGAAGAAGACCTGCAGACCCTGCGCCGCGAGCTGAAGGCCCCGGGCCCGGAGCGCCTGTTCTTCGTCGCCGATGCGTTCCGTGCCGGCGTGAGCGTGGAAGAGATCTACGCACTGTCGTTCATCGATCACTGGTTCCTGGACCAGATCGAGGAAATCATCGCGGCCGAAGCCGAAGTCGCTGCCGGTGGCATCGACGCGCTGGACGCCGCCCGCCTGCGCAAGCTGAAGCGCGCTGGCTTCTCCGACGCGCGCCTGGCGCAGCTGACCGGCACCAACGAAGCCGCCATCCGCGCGCTGCGTCGTGCGCACAAGGTGCGCCCGGTCTACAAGCGCGTGGACTCCTGTGCCGGCGAGTTCTCCACCGGTACCGCCTACCTGTACTCGACCTACGAGGACGAGTGCGAGGCCGCGCCGAGCAACCGCGACAAGATCATGATCCTGGGCGGTGGCCCAAACCGCATCGGCCAGGGCATCGAGTTCGACTACTGCTGCGTGCACGCGGCACTGGCGCTGCGCGAGGATGGCTATGAAACCATCATGGTCAACTGCAACCCGGAAACCGTGTCGACCGACTACGACACCTCCGACCGCCTGTACTTCGAACCGCTGACCCTGGAAGACGTGCTGGAAATCGTCGAACTGGAACAGCCGAAGGGCGTGATCGTGCAGTACGGCGGCCAGACCCCGCTGAAGCTGGCGCGCGCGCTGGAAGCCAACGGCGTGCCGGTGATCGGCACCAGCCCGGACTCCATCGACCTGGCCGAAGACCGTGAGCGCTTCCAGCAGCTGGTCGACAAGCTGGGCCTGAAGCAGCCGCCGAACCGCATCGCCCGCAACGACCAGGAAGCCCTGCTGCTGGCCCGCGAGATCGGCTACCCGTTGGTGGTGCGCCCGAGCTACGTGCTGGGCGGCCGTGCGATGGAAATCGTCTACGGCGAAGCCGACCTGGCCCGCTACGTGCGCGACGCGGTGAAGGTGTCCAACGATTCGCCGGTGCTGCTGGACCGCTTCCTCGACAATGCCGTGGAGTGCGACGTCGACATCATTGCCGATGCCCAGGGCAACGTCCTGATCGGCGGCGTGATGGAGCACATCGAAGAAGCCGGCGTGCACTCGGGCGATTCCTCGTGCTCGCTGCCGCCGTACTCGCTGTCGGCTGAAACCCAGGCCGAGCTGCGTCGCCAGGTGGTGGAACTGGCCAAGGCCCTGAACGTGGTCGGCCTGATGAACACCCAGTTCGCGATCCAGACCAGCGATGAAGGTGCCGACACCATCTACCTGCTGGAAGTGAACCCGCGTGCTTCGCGCACCGTGCCGTTCGTGTCCAAGGCCACCGGCATGCCGCTGGCCAAGATCGCCGCCCGCTGCATGGCCGGCAAGACCCTGGCCGAGCAGGGCGCGACCAAGGAAATCGTGCCGGACTACTACTCGGTGAAGGAGGCGATCTTCCCGTTCGCCAAGTTCCAGGGCGTCGACCCGATCCTCGGGCCGGAGATGCGCTCCACCGGTGAGGTGATGGGCGTCGGCCGCACCTTCAACGCTGCCTTCGCGCGTGCGCAGGAAGCCGGTGGCATCAAGGCACCGCCGGTCGGCAAGGCCTTCGTCTCGGTCCGCGATCCGGACAAGAAGCGCGTTCTGCCGGTGGCCAAGGCGCTGCTGGCGCGTGGCTACAGCCTGGTCGCCACCCGTGGCACCGCCGCGTGGCTGCAGCAGCACGGCATGGACTGCGAGATCATCAACAAGGTGGTCGAAGGCCGTCCGCACATCGTCGACTCGATCAAGAACGGCGAGATCGTCTACATCGTCAACACGACCGAAGGTCGTTCGGCGATCAACGACTCGTTCTCGATCCGTCGCGAGGCGCTGCAGCATCGCGTCACCTACTCGACCACCATTGCCGGCGCCAAGGCGCTGGTGGATTCACTGGAATTCCGCGGCACCGGCCCCGTCTGGTCGCTGCAGGAGCTGCACAAGGAGTTGAATGCATGAGAGCCCCCATCACGATGAAGGGCGCGCAGAAGCTGCGCGACGAACTGGATCACCTGAAGTCGGTCAAGCGCCCGAAGGTGATCGCTGCGATCGCCGAAGCGCGTGAGCATGGCGACCTGAAGGAAAATGCCGAGTACCACGCCGCGCGCGAGGAGCAGGGCTTCATCGAAGGCCGCATCAAGCAGCTGGAAGGCGAGCTGTCGCACGCCGAGATCATCGACGTGAGCAAGCTCAATGCCGGCTCGAAGGTGGTGTTCGGCGCCAGCGTGACCCTGGCCGACGTGGAAACCGACGAAGAGAAGAAGTACCAGATCGTCGGTGACCTGGAAGCGGACATCAAGCTGGGCCTGATCGCCATCTCCTCGCCGGTGGCGCGCGCGATGATCGGCAAGCTGGAAGGCGATTCGATCGTGATCGACGCCCCGGCCGGCCAGCGCGAGTACGAGATCGTCAGCGTCAGCTACGTGGACTGACCCGGTGGCAACGGCGACCCTGCTGTTGCCCGCGCGCAGCCGCTTTGCCGCGGCTGCGCTGCCTGATGACGTGGCGCGTGCCCTGGGCCGCGCCAACGCCTCGCAGTTCGAAGCCGGCGAGCGGGCACAGCTGCAGCGCCATTTCACGGTCGCCGCGCCGCACTGGCCGGTGGCCGCACTGAGCCGCCAGCGTGACGTCGGCGATGCTGCCGGCGCGTGCTGGCTGCGTGCCGATCCGGCCTGCATGGTGCCGGACATGCACGGTGCGCGGATGATGGCCTATGGCGAAACACTGCGGCCGACGCTGGCCGACAGCCTGGCCCTGCTGCCGGTGCTGCAGCCGTTGTTCGCCGATGCCGGGTTCGTGCTCGACGCGCCCGATCCCTCGCGCTGGTACCTGCGGCTTCCGATCGACCTGGCCCTGCCGGACTTCGACAGTCCGGACGAGGTGCTGGGCGATGACCTGTTCTCGCACCTGCCGGAAGGCGAGGGCGGTCGCCGCTGGCGGGCGCTCATGACCGAAGCGCAGGTGCTGCTGCACAACCATTCCTGGAACCAGCAGCGCGCCGCGCAGGGACAACAGCCGATCAATTCGCTGTGGTTCTGGGGCGGTGGCGTGATGCCAGTGTCGGTCAACACGGCGCATGCGCAGGTGCGCAGTCGTGATGCCCTGCTGCAGGGCCTGGCTCTGGCGGCGGGCGTGGCCGTGGATGGCGAGCAGGCGGTGGATGCACTGGTCGACCTGCGCCAGCTGCGCTCCCTGCAGCAGCTCGGCAATGATGCGATCCGGCCACTGCTGGCCGCGCTGAAACGCGGCGAGCTGCAGCGACTGGTGCTGGATTTCGAGGATGGCCTGCAGTTTCAGCTGGATCGTGGCCAGCGCTGGCAGTTCTGGAAAAAGCCGCGGCAGCTTCACGATTGAGCGGGATCGGATCCGTTTTCCATGGGAAAACGGCTCTGACCCCCGATGTTTGCCGGGGTTGCCGGCCAGCGGCCGGCACTACCGCCGGAGCCGGGCGCAATCCCGCCAGCCTCTCCCACGCGCGGTATCATCCCTCTGTCTTTCGTAACCGGCGATGCCGATGTCCCTTGCCGCCGATGCCGTGCAGCCCTCCTCTGATACGCCGACGATCCGCCGCCGCGATGCGGTTGCGCCCGCCAACTGGCCGGAGGGCACTCTGCCGTTGCTGGCGCGGCTCTACGCCAGTCGCGGTGCCGGTACCCCGGAGCTGGCGCTGCCGAAGCTGGGCAGCCTGCATGCGCCCGAGCTGCTGACCGGCATCGACGATGCAGTGGGCCTGCTGGTCGAGGCCATCGCCAACGATAAGCGCATCCTGGTGGTCGGCGATTTCGACTGCGATGGTGCTACCGCCTGTGCGGTCGGTGTGCGCGGCCTGCGCATGCTCGGCGCGCAGCATGTTTTCCACGCGGTGCCGAACCGCATGGTGCACGGCTATGGCCTGTCGCCGTCGCTGGTGGAGGAGCTGGTCGCGCTACAGCCGGACCTGCTGGTCACGGTCGATCACGGCATTGCCTGCCACGCGGGCGTGACCGCGGCCAAGGCGCGTGGCTGGCAGGTGCTCGTCACCGATCACCATCTGCCGGGCCCGCAGCTGCCGCCGGCTGACGTGATCGTTGATCCGAATCTGGACGGCGACGCCTTCCCCAGCAAGTCGTTGGCCGGTGTCGGCGTGATCTTCTACGTGCTGATGGCGCTGCGCCGGCAGATGCGCGAGGCCGGCGTCTTTGCCGATGGCAAGGGGCCGGACCTGACCACGCTGCTGGACCTGGTGGCGGTCGGCACCGTTGCCGACCTGGTGGCACTGGATCCGAACAACCGTGCGCTGGTCAGTGCGGGCCTACGCCGTCTACGCGCAGGGCAGGGCTGTGTCGGCCTGCGTGCGCTGATCGAAGCCAGTGGCCGTGATGCCGCGCGACTGACGGCCACCGATATCGGCTTCGCACTCGGCCCGCGCCTGAACGCTGCGGGCCGGCTGGAAGACATGGCGCTGGGCATCGCGCTGCTGCTGACCGAAGACCCGCGCCAGGCGCGCGAGATCGCGCAGACGCTGGAGCAGATCAATTCGGAACGGCGCGCCGTGCAGCAGTCGATGACTGACGACGCCGAGCAGGCGTTGACCCGCGTGGTGCTGGACATGGCCGGCCAGCGACCGGTGGCGGCCTGCCTGTTCGACGCCGATTGGCACCCGGGCGTGGTCGGCCTGGTCGCGTCGAAGATGAAGGATCGCCTGCATCGCCCGGTGATCGCCTTCGCGCCTGCAGAACCCGGTGCCGACACGCTGCGTGGCTCGGCGCGCTCGATTCCCGGCCTGCACATCCGTGACGCACTGGCGCTGGTCGATGCGCGGCATCCGGGACTGATCGAACGCTTCGGTGGGCATGCCATGGCGGCTGGATTGAGCATGCGGCTGGATCACGTCGATGACTTCAAGGCGGCCTTCGTGGCTGTCGTGCTGGAAATGCTCGACCCCGCAGCATTGCAGCAGCAGGTTCTCAGCGACGGCGAACTGGCCGCAGACGAGCTCGACCATCGCCACGCCGATGCGTTGCGCCTGGCTGGACCGTGGGGCCAGGGCTTCCCCGAGCCGCTGTTCGATGGCCACTTCGAAGTGGCCAACTGGCGCGTGTTGAAAGAGCGCCACCTGAAGCTGGAACTGCGCCTGCCCGGTGTACCCGGCACGATCAACGCGATCCATTTCGGCGGCTGGCACGGTAACGCGCCCGGCCGTCATGTGCATCTGGCCTATCGGCTGGCCTGCGATGACTATCGTGGCGGCAGCGCCATCCAGCTGATCGTCGAGCACTGCCTGCCTGCATGAAAAAGGGGACGGAGGGGATTAAGTCGCTTGTGCCTTGTTTGCCACTTGCGACTTAATCCCCTCCGTCCCCTTTTTCTGTGGCGTCAGCGGACCTCGCTGACCAGCATCGGCAGTTCCCAGGTGCCACCGGGCACGCCCCGGCATAGACCCGGTGCCACCTCGGACGTCGCGATGAAGTTCGTCCCGTCCCACGTCCAGGTTGCGTGCGAAATGCAGTCAGCGAGGCCGCGGCCCTTCTGCGCGGCAATGATCTGGCCGTCGGTGTAGTCGATCGCATCGCTGGTCACCCATTGCGCCTGGAACGGCGCCTGCGGGCTGGCGACCCAATAGCCATCGCCGATGTTGTAGGCCCCGCGCCAACACGGGACCGTGACCAGCACATGCTGCGCGTCCAGGCGCCGGACCTGCAGCGGGGAGTTGCTGAGCGGAACGTCGGCATCAGTTTCCTGCAGGCCTTCGCAGCTGTCGTCCTCCAGCGTGGCGCGCAGTGCTGCGCGCAGGGCGGGTGAGGCGGCCAGCCGAGCAAACGCGGGATCATCCGGAGTTGAGTCCAGGGTAGCGGCCTTGCGCACAACCGGCACCGGCAGTGCGGCGGGGACGCTGGATTCAGGCGTGCTGCCCTTGCGCATCACGGCGCCGGGCGTGCCGAGGCGGCCCTGGTACTCATCGATCTTCAGCAGTACCGCCGCGGCACCCTTGTCCGACAGCGGCCAGCGATGGCCAGCGCCATCGGTCACGCTGATTCCACCGCCGCGCACCAATGCGTAAAGCAGTGCGCTGGTCTGCGCAGCAGTCAAGCTGTGCCTGCCTGCGCTCTTCAAGGGAGCAAGGACACCCAGGTCCTGTTGCTGGATGCGCAGATGCAGCGCGCCCTTGGGCTGGGTCTGGCCTTCTTCCGGCTGCAGCGTCAGGCGGCCCTGGATGGCCTGATCCGGGCCGCCCTTGCGGGTGAGCAGCACACTCAGGGTGCTGTCATCGTCGGTGGCGTAGCCGGCGGCGCGGCAGGTCAAGGTGTTGTCACAGGCCACGACCCAGTCGTGGTGCTGGAAATACAGGCTTTTGGCCGGAGCCGCAGCAAGGGCCGTCAGGGGGCAGGCCAGTGCCAACAGAGTGGCCAGCAGGGGCAATCGCATCGGCATCCTTGCGCGTGTGGGAGCGTGGGGCATGGTGCCTGTGGATGGGGGCAAAGAAAAGCCGCGCACGGTCCAACCCCATTCCGGCTGTCCGTGCGTTCAAATGTCCACGATCCCTCTGGAGCCCTGTCATGGTCTTCGTCCGTTGCTGCGCTGTGTTGTTGCTGGCCCTCGCGGCCGGGCCTGTCGGCGCTCAGTCGCCACGCATTGCCAGGCCGCAAGCCACCACCCCGCTGTTGATTGCGCCCGCCGCCGAACAGCCGGTGCAACTGCAGCGCGCCCGCATCGAAGGCGAGGTCCAGGCCGGCGTCGCCCAGACCCGGATCACCCTCGAATTCCATAACCCGAACCGGCGCGTGCTGGAGGGCGAGCTGCAGTTCCCGCTGGCCGATGGCCAGCAGATCACGGGCTTCGCGCTGGACATCAACGGTGAACTGCGTGACGCCGTGCCGGTGCCCAAGGACCGTGGCCGCCAGGTATTCGAGGAAATCGCCCGCCGCGGTGTCGACCCGGGCCTGCTGGAACAGACCGCCGGCAACCAGTTCCGCCTGCGCATCTATCCGCTGCCGGCCGGTGGCAGCCGACGCGTGCAGCTGGTGATTCGCGAACCGCTGGCCTTCGCCGGCCAGGGCTGGCAGTGGACGCTGCCGCTGCAGTTCGCCGCTGGCGCTGCATCGGTTGAGCTGAAGCTGCAGGCGCCGGAAGCGGCCACCGCAGGTACGGCTCCGTTCCGTATCAACGCAGGCCGGCTGCAGTGGCAGGGCAGGGGCGCGCAGTTGCCGGCGCAGCTGCAGTGGAGCCTGCCGGCGGCACGTCAGGCACAGGTGCAGGTGGCACCCTGGCAGGATGGTCACTACCTGCTGGCGCAGCTGCCGGTGACGGTCAGCCGCACGCCGCGCACGCTTCCCAGCGAAATCGGCCTGCTGTGGGACGGTTCCGGTTCGGCGGGCCAGCGCGATCGCACACGTGAGTTCGCCTTGCTGGATCGCTATTTCGCAGCGCTGGGTGACGGCACTGTGGCATTGACCGTGCTGCGTGACCGTGCCGAACCGATGCGTCGCTTCCGTGTCCGTGCAGGCAACTGGAGCGAGCTGCGTGCAGCACTGCAGGCCGTACGCCCTGACGGTGCCAGCGCGCTGGCGCAGTGGCAGCCGCAACCGAGCGTGAAGGAATACCTGCTGGTCAGCGATGGCCTGCTGACCTATGGACCGGAAGCACTGCCAGCACTCGCACCGCAGCAGCGCCTGTTCGCGGTCAGCAGTGCTGGTGCGCGAACCGATGTAGTGCGCCTGCGCGGCTGGAGCGAAGCGCATGGCGGTCGCTTTGTCGCGCTGGGCAAGGATGTTGATGCGGCCGCTCGCGAACTGCTGTCGTCGCCGTTGGACGTGCAGGTCGATGCGGGCCGTGGCGTACAGGATGTTGTGATCGATCGTCGCAGCGAGGCCGAAGGCTGGCTATGGCTGCATGCCCGCCTTGCGGCGGACGGCGTGCCGATGCGGGTGCGCGTGGGCGGCGGTGAATGGCAGGCGCTGCCGGCAACGCAGAAGCGTGACGACGGTGAGCTGCTGGCCGGCTTGTGGGCGCAGGCCCGTCTGCAGCAACTCGGCGCCGACCGCCGAGGCAACCGCGAGGCAATGCAACTGCTGTCGCAGCAGTTCGGCCTGGTCGGACCGGACACCTCGCTGATCGTGCTGGAGACCCTGGAGGACTACCTGCGCTACGCGATCCGCCCGTCCGGCAAGCTGCGTGCCGAGTACGATGCCCGCTTCGCACGGCAGGTGAGCGATCGCGCCGCTGCCGATCGCCAGCGCCTGGACCAGGTTGCCGCACGTTGGAAGGAGCGCCAGCAGTGGTGGAACCGAAGCTGGCCGAAGGGAGCGCCTCCGCAGTTGAAGGGCGGGGCGCTGGAAGTTGCATCCGCGGACTACGCGATGGACTCGGCGCCGGTGGCGATGCTCGCCGCGCCGGCCCCTGCGGCACCACCCGCGCCGGCACCGATGGCCGCCGCCGAGCAACGCATGGAAGCCAGCAGCGCGCGTGCACGTCGCTCAGCGTCCGCATCGAACAAAGCACTGGATGTGGTCGCGCTCACCGGCAGCGTTGTCGCTGCATCCGCTGCCGCCAACGAGGGCGAGCTCGGCATCCAGCTGGCGGCCTGGCAGCCGGATTCGGCCATCGCCCGGCGGCTGCGCCAGGGCCCGGCGTCGCAACTGTATGACCGCTACCTGGCCGAGCGCGATGCACATGCCGACAGCAGCGCGTTCTTCCTCGATGTGGCCGATCTGTTGCTGGAGCAGGGCCAGCGCGAACTTGCACTGCGCGTGCTGTCGAACCTGGCCGAGATGGACCTGGACAACCGCCACCTGCTGCGTGTGCTCGGCTACCGGTTGATGCAGGCGGATGCCCCCGCGCTGGCGGTGCCGGTGTTCGAGCAGGTGCTGGCGATGGGCCAGGAAGAACCGCAGAGCTTCCGCGATCTTGGCCTGGCACTGGCGGATGCGGGCAAGCCGCAGCAGGCGTTGGCGCCGCTGTATCAGGTGGTGGTGCGGCCGTGGGACAACCGCTTCGACGGCATCGCCCTGATCGCGCTGGATGAGCTGAACAACCTGGTGGCACGCAGCACGCCACGGCTGGATACCCGCAGCATCGACCCGCGCCTGCTGCAGGCGATGCCGCTGGACCTGCGCGTGGTGCTGTCGTGGGATGCCGACAACAGCGACATGGACCTGTGGGTGACCGACCCGAACGGCGAGCGCGCGTACTACGGCAACCGCCTGACCTACCAAGGCGGGCAGATGTCGCAGGACTTCACCGGCGGCTATGGCCCCGAGCAGTTCTCGCTGCGCAATGCCAAGCCCGGCAAGTACAAGGTGGAGGCCAATTACTTCGGCAGCCGCCAGCAGCTGGTGACCGGTGCGACGACCCTGATGCTGCGGCTGACCACGCACTGGGGCACGCCGAAGCAGAAGGACCAGATGGTCACGATGCGGCTGAAGGACCGCGCCGAGACCGTGCTGGTGGGCGAGTTCGAGGTGAAATGATCGATCCCGGGCTTTTGTAGAGTCGAGCTTGCTCGACTGCCTCAAGGTGGAGCCGAGCCTCGGCTCACGGCAGAAGCAGCCGAGCGCGGGCTCGGCTCTACAACGGCACCGAACTCAGCGCGCCGTTGCGGCGCGTGCAATCGGCGACGCTGGCGGATCGGCACGGAGGCCGAACAGCGGCCGCAGCCAGCGCGAGCGGCGGATCAGCAGCTCGTGGATCAGCAGGCAGCCGCCGATGGTACCGGCCAGCAGCAGGGCCGGTTCCATCCACGGGCCCAGTTGCAGTGGCTTGAGCCAGAACAACAGCACGATGATCAGGCTCTGGTGCAGCATGTACCAGGGATAGATGGCCTCGGTGCAGTACCGCAGCCAGCGGAACGGGCGATCAAGGAACACCTTTCCCCAGCCCAGGATGGCCAGCAGCACGGTCCAGACGTACAGCGACTGGCTGGTCCGGACCTGCAGGTCCCAGAACGGTTCGGGCCATTGCCGCAGGGGGGAATCGGCCGCCAGCACCTGGCCAAGGATGCGCAGGCCCATGTACCAGCCGACCGCCGCCAGTGCCAGCCACAGCGTGGTGCGGCGCAGGGCCACCACCCGTTCCCAGAACAGTGGCTCGCGACTCAGCAGGTAGCCGGCCAGGAACACCGTGGCGTACTTCGCGTGCTGGTACCAGTCGCCGAGCAGGGCATTGGTGGACGGATAGATCGGCTCCAGCCAGATCACCCAGGCCAGCAACAGGGCGAACGGAATGCCAATCAGCAGCGCGGGCGAGGCTGCAACGCGTGCCATCGCGCCGCGCACTACTGTCGTTCCCAGCAATGGCATCAACAGGGCCAGCGCCAGGGTGTAGTTCCACAGGTAGGCCAGGTACCACAGGTGGTTCCAGGTGATGCCGTACTGCCAGCCGGCGAAGCTGCCTTCCGGCCAGGGCCGCACCTGCCAGTAGCGCAGCAGGAAGTGGCCGAAGCCCGGTGCCACATGGCCGTTGGACACGCCTTCGCAATACGGCTGGATCGGTACGATCACGAACATGCCGAACAGCAGGGGCAACAGCAGCTTCCAGGTGCGCAGGCAGGCGAAGCGCAGCAACCTGCCTTCGGGTCGCATCAGCGCGATGGCGATGCCCGAGATCAGGAACAGCAGTGACATCCGCCAGCGATTGACGAACACCATCGGCCACTGCAGCCATTCGGCCGTGTGCACGCTCTTGAGGTGGAAGCCCCAGTCGTCCACATAGGCCATGGCGGTGTGATAGAGGATCAGCAGGGCGAAGGCGAACACGCGCAGGGCGTCGATGTCGTGGCGTCGGGTCATGGGGGTGGTGTGCCGGAGAGTCGAGCCAAGGTGACGCCGCCCGGTCCGAGCAGCGACTTCCAAGGGGCCGCCGGAAGCCGCGCAGTGACCAATGGCGGGGGTGGTGGGACCAATGGAGCCGCTACCCTCGGTCCCTTGAGGCAGGCTGGAGCACCGCAACGACATGGATGCAGCAATGACCCAGGGCCGACCACCGCGCTGGCGCACGTCAACCCGCCTGCTGGTATGGGCGGCCATCCTGTCCGCTTCAGCAGTGACCAATGCGCTGGTGGAAGTGATGGATGCCGGTCGCCGTGGTGCCGATCTGGGTTTGTGGGAGCCGATGATCTGGGAGTTCAGCAGCCTCGTCCCGATCCTGCTGACCCTGCCGCTGCTGTGGCGGGCCTGCGAGCGTTGGCCGCTGCATGCCGATACCTGGAAGCAGCGATTGCCGCTGTATCTGCTGGCCAGCGTCGGCTGGTCGCTGCTGCACGTGGTGGGGATGATGCTGCTGCGGCACCTGGCCTATGGAGCGCTGGGCTATCGGTACCAGGACGATGCCGGCTGGCTGGAGCGTTTTGCGTACGAATACCTGAAGGATGTACGCACGTTTGCGATGTTCGTGGCACTGGAGCACTTTGCGAGCTGGTTTGGCCGGCGCCGGCAGGGTGAGGCGCACCTGCTGGCCGAGCCCGATGTCGGCCCGCCGGTGGAGCCGGTCGAGCGCCCCCAGCACTTCCTGGTGCGCAAGCTGGGCAAGGAGTTCCTGGTCGCCACCGCCGACGTGGAGTACGCCCAGGCGGCGGGGAACTACGTGAACCTGCGGGTACGCGGCCACGACTACCCGCTGCGGATCACCATGGCGGTGCTGGAGCAGCGGCTGGATCCGGGCGAGTTCCTGCGCCCGCACCGCAGCTGGCTGATCCATCGCGGCCAGCTGCGCTCGATCGAGCCGCTGGACGGGGGCGAGGCCCTGCTGCACATGGCCGATGGAGCCAAAGTGCCCTGCAGCCGGCGCCAGTTGCCGTTGCTGCGGCAGGCGCTGGGGGCAGGGTGAGGCCCTCATTCCGGGCATCCCCGGCCTGCGGTATCATTACCAGTCATCTTTTGAATGCATAACCGCCGACATGATCGAACTGAATCCTGTCCGCCAGCGCATCACCGATCTGACCGATCGCGTGCTGTCGCTTCGGGGGTATCTTTGACTACGACGCCAAGAAAGAGCGTCTTGAAGAAGTAACGCGGGAGCTGGAAAGCCCCGACGTCTGGAACAACGCCGAATACGCCCAGAACCTGGGCCGCGAGCGTTCCAGCCTGGAAAAGACCGTGGGCGGCATCGCCTCGGTGCTGGACGGCCTGGCTGATGCCACCGAACTGCTTGAGCTGGCTGAGTCCGAACAGGACGAGGACACCGCGCTGGCCGTGGTCGCCGACCTGGACAAGCACCAGTCGCACGTGGAGAAGCTGGAGTTCCAGCGCATGTTCTCCGGCGAGATGGACAATGCTGCCGCGTTCGTCGACATCCAGGCCGGTGCCGGTGGCACCGAAGCCCAGGACTGGGCCGAGATCCTGCTGCGCATGTACCTGCGCTGGTGTGAATCGCGCGGCTGGAAGACCGAGCTGATGGAAGTCTCCGGTGGCGACGTTGCCGGCATCAAGTCGGCCACGCTGCGCGTGGAAGGCGACTATGCCTACGGCTGGCTGAAGACCGAGACCGGCGTGCACCGCTTGGTGCGCAAGTCGCCGTTCGATTCGGACAACCGACGCCACACCAGTTTCACCTCGGTGTTCGTGTCGCCGGAAATCGACGACAACATCGACATCACCATCAACCCGGCCGACCTGCGTACCGACGTGTACCGTTCGTCCGGTGCCGGTGGCCAGCACGTGAACAAGACCGAGTCGGCGGTGCGTATCACCCACATCCCGACCAACATCGTCGTGGCCTGCCAGACCGGCCGCAGCCAGCACCAGAACCGCGACAACGCGATGAAGATGCTGGCCGCCAAGCTGTACGAGCTGGAGATCCAGAAGCGCAACGCCGAGAAGGACGCCGTGGAAGCCACCAAGTCCGACATCGGCTGGGGCAGCCAGATCCGCAACTACGTGCTCGACCAGAGCCGTATCAAGGACCTGCGTACCGGCATCGAGCGTTCGGATACGCAGAAGGTGCTGGACGGCGACCTCGACGAATTCGTCGAAGCCAGCCTGAAGGCCGGCCTGGCCGTGGGCTCCAAGCGCGTCGATGCCTGATCGACGTGCCTGCGCGGAGATCGTCACCCTCGCGCGCAACGCCGAGGGTGGCTGAACTGGCTTTACTGTAGAGCTGAGCCATGCTCAGCTGCTGTTCGCGCGGTAGTAGATGCGTCGAGCATGGCTCGACGCTACAACAGGTACGGCGGTAGCGATGATGCGCAGCGAAAGTGAACGCAAGGAACTCGGCGGCTTCCTCAAGGCCTGCCGCGCCCGTGTCGATCCCGCCACGCTCGGCCTGCCGGCCGGGCGCCGGCGTACCCCGGGCCTGAAGCGCGAGGAAGTGGCACTGGCGATCGGGGTCAGTGTCAGCTGGTACACCTGGATCGAGCAGGGCCGCGAAGTGCGCGCCTCGCCCGAAGTGCTGGAGCGCCTGGCGCAGGTACTGCGCATGAGTGACGACGAGCGCGCCTATGCGTTCGCGCTGTCCGGCTACGGCGTGCCACTGGAATCTCCCGACGAAACGGTGACCGATGGCCTGCGCCAACTGGTCGAAGCGATGCAGCCGATCCCGGCTTACGTGCGCAATACCCGTTACGACATCCTGGCGTGGAACCCGGCCATCGCCGAGCTGTTCGTGGATTACAGCCAGCTGGCGCCGCACGAACGCAACACGCTGCGGCTGATGTTCCTGTATCCGCCGTACCGCACGCTGATCCTCAACTGGGAAGAAATGACCCGCGGCCTGCTGGCCGGCTTCCGCGCGGCGATGGCGCAGGCGCCGGACAAGGCCCCGTTCCTGGCGCTGGCCGAGGACATCGCCACGCACAGCGAGGAGTTCCGCCAGTGGTGGCCGGAGCACGACGTGCGCCGGTTCGACGAAGGTGCGAAGAAGCTGAACCATCCCACGCGCGGGTTGCTGGACCTGCAGTACGTGGCGCTGGTGCCGGAGAGCCGGCACGACCTGTCACTGGTTACCTACCTGCCGCGTAGGTAGGGGGTTGTTCGGCAGGGCTTGCAGCCCTGCACCTGCTTCAAGCCGAAGCAACGGCAACAGCAACAGCGAGCTATCCGTGGGTTGGCGGGGCGGTGTCGGAGTGCGGGGACGCCGCAAGTACGTCCGTGTAGCAACTGTGTTGCTGGAGAGTCTCAGGCCCGTCAGGTAAACGGGCACGGTAGTGCCGGCCGCTGGCCGGCAGCCTTTGGTCTTTCGCCCTGGCTCGCCTCAGGCGGGGACTAGCCCGCTTTCAGCGTCGCGCACACGGGCGTTGAGGATGACCAGCATCTTCCGCATCACTGCCACGATGGCCACCTTGCCTTCCTTGCCGCGGGCTCGTAGCGACTGGTAAAAATCGCGCAGCCGAGGTTCATGCCGCATGGCCGACATTGCCGCCATGTAGAGCACTTGCCGGATTTCGGCTCTTCCACCGTGGATGCTTCGTTTTCCTCTCATCGTGCCGCTGTCGTGGGACATCGGGGCTACCCCGACCAGGCTGGCGATGCGCTTGCCAGTGATCCTGCCAAGCTCTGGCAGATAGCTGGCTAGAACTGCCTGCAGCACAGGCCCTACGCCCTTCATCGACTTCAGCATCTTCAGTTGAGGCTGCTGACCAACCTGCTCGACGATCTGCTTGCCCAGACGCTCAACCAACGTTTGTAGGCGGGTGATGTTGCCCTGCAGTAGTCGGCGCAGTTCACGATCAAGCACCATTTCCTGCTGTTGCCGCGCGATGGTCAGGGCGTCCATCGCCTGCCGACGTGCCCGAACGAACTCCCGCATCTTCTGCTGCCAAGACTGCAGCGGCTGATAGGGAGGCAGCTTCACCAGGGCGGCCATCTGCGCCAACGCGTAGGCATCCAAACGGTCGGTTTTGGCAGTCTGACCCAACCCCTGAGCCAGTTTCCGGGCGCGCAAGGCATTGGCACGGGCCACCGGATGACCGGCCTTGTGCAGGAAATCCAGCACCGGCTGCTCATAGCCACCCGTGGCTTCAAGCACGATCTGGCGGGTCGGACGCTTCTTCAGCCAAACATCCAGTTCAGAAAACCCGGAGCGGTTGTTGCTGACCTGCAGGGTTTCTCCGTCCGTCGTACCGATATCCAGCTGACGCTTGCTGACATCAATCCCGATCCCGTTCATCACCTGACTCCGTATAGTCTGGAAGGGTCGAGAGCTCCCCCGCTTGCCCAGTCTTATCGCTTCGAGTGGTCGCTCCAGCAACTGTTCGGGCGGATCAAGGGAGATTCCGGCGTGGGCGCCAAGCTACATGGCGATCGTCGCGATCCTGGTTACGGATCGTCGAGATCTAGGCTCGCACGGCGGCCCACGCCGGCTCTCGACGCCTACGCTGCCAGATTCCGATCAGATAAGGCTTGGCAGCCGCATCCATGCGGCTGACACCCCGCACTCCGACACCGCCCCGCCTTTGACAGTTTCTCGTGATCTGGTAGATCCACGCCATGCGTGGATGGTTTTCGATCTCAATTGGAGATATTTGATTCCGAAAGAGATTCAGCCACGAATGACGTGGATCTACTGTGGCGACCGACTCGCGTCTGGGGCAGAGCCCCCTGAGTCAGGGGGCGGCCGCGAAGCGGCGGGGGGCTGGGAGCTGGTAAGTGGGGCCCGCGGTTCGCGTAGCGAAGCGTGGGAGCGGCAGCGCGCATGCGATGGCGCGTACCCAGGGCGCAGCCCTGCCGATAACCCAATTCAGGCAGGTAACTGCAGGTCACAGGATAAGCAGACGCCTTGTTGCCTCCGCCAATCGGGTCCACATTCCTGTGCAGGAGACGGGCCGCCGCCCGTTGTCGAGACACCAGGAGACCTGCATGTCCGCTGCCCCCACTACTGCCATTTCCCGCGATCCGGCCACCGGCCAGCAGATCGCCAGCCATCCCTTTGCCACCGACGCCGAACTGGAAACAATCCTGGATCGCGGCCAGGTTGGCTTTGCGGCCTGGAGCGCCAAGAGCCTTGAACAGCGTGCAGACGTACTGCGTGCGATGGCGGTGGTACTGCGCCGTGACCGTGAAAAGCTGGCCGCGCTGGCCACCGCCGAAATGGGCAAGGTCCAGGCCGAGTCGCTGGCCGAGATCGAGAAGTGCGCCGTGCTGTGCGACTGGTACGCCGACCACGGTGCGCAGTTCCTGCGCGACGAACCGACCCAGGTGCCCGACGACAAGGCTTACGTGTCCTACCTGCCGCTGGGCGTGGTGCTGGGCATCATGCCGTGGAACTTCCCGTACTGGCAGGTGATGCGCGCGGCGGTACCGATCCTGATGGGCGGCAACGGCTTCCTGCTGAAGCCGGCCGAGAACATCGTCGGTACCGCGCAGCTGCTCGACGCCGCCTGGCGCGATGCCGGCCTGCCGGAAGGCACCTTCATCGCCGCCAACATCAGCCGCGACGGCACCAGCCGCGCGATCGCCGATGACCGCATCGCGGCGGTGACCCTGACCGGCAGCGTGGCCGCCGGCCGTAGCATCGCCGCCCAGGCCGGGCAGGCGCTGAAAAAGGTGGTGCTGGAACTGGGCGGCTCGGATCCGTTCATCGTGCTGGCAGATGCCGATCTGGACGCTGCGGTCGATGCCGCCGTGGCCTCGCGCTTCCAGAACACTGGGCAGGTCTGCATCGCCGGCAAGCGCATCATCGTCGAAGACGCGGTCTACGACCGGTTCGTGGCGCAGTTCTGCCAGAAGGTGCAGGCGCTGACCATCGGCGACGGCCGTGAAGCCGGCAACCGTATCGGCCCGATGGCGCGCCAGGACCTGCTGGAACAGCTCGACGCACAGGTACGCGCTTCGGTGGAGGCCGGTGCGCAGCTGCTGGTCGGCGGCCATCAGCTGGATCGCCCGGGCGCGTTCTACGCCCCCACCGTGCTGGCCGACGTGGAGCCGGGCATGCAGGCTTTCGATACCGAGACCTTCGGGCCGGTGGCCTCGATCAGCCGCGCCCGCGATGCCGACCATGCGGTGGAACTGGCCAACCAGAGCGAGTTCGGCCTCAGCGGCAACCTGTGGAGCGGCGACCGCGCACGGGCCATGCAGCTGGCGCGCCGGCTGCAGACCGGCGGCGTGTTCGTCAACGGTTTCTCCGCCTCTGACCCGCGCGTGCCGATCGGTGGCGTGAAGAAGAGCGGCTTCGGCCGTGAGCTCTCGCACTTCGGCATCCGCGAATTCGTCAACGCGCAGACGGTGTGGTTCGACAAGCGTTGACGCGCAGCTTCCATCCATCCTGCAACGATCCACCATCAGTCCAGCGAAAAGGACGGCATTCCAATGTCCAAGGGTTCAGATCTGCTTGTCGCCGCGCTTGAGAACGAAGGCGTCGAGCGTATTTTCGGCATCCCCGGCGAGGAGAACCTCGACGTGGTCGAATCACTCCGCCATTCCAGCATCGAGCTGGTCATCACCCGCCACGAACAGGCCGCGGTGTTCATGGCGGCCACTTATGGCCGCCTGACCGGCAAGCCGGGCGTGTGCCTGGCCACGCTCGGCCCGGGCGCGCTCAACTTCACCACCGGCGCCGCCTACGCGCTGCTGGGTGCGTGGCCGGTGATCATGATCACCGGCCAGAAGGGCATCGTCGCCAGCAAGCAGGCACGCTTCCAGATCGTCGACATCGTCAGCACCATGAAGCCGCTGACCAAGCAGGCGCGGCAGATCGTCTCGGCGCGCACCATTCCGACCATCGTCCGCGAGGCATTCCGTACCGCGCTGGAAGAGCGCCCGGGCCCGGTGTTGCTGGAGCTGCCCGAAGACATCGCGGCCGATGAGGTCGGGGACGTAGCGCTGATTCCGCCGCATGCGGTGGATCGTCCGATTGCCAGTCCGGAAGCACTGGACCGCGCGGCGGAGATCATCCGCAATGCCAAGCGCCCGCTGCTGATGATCGCCTCGGCGGCGTCGCGGCCGCAGTCCAGCGAAGCGTTGTCGGCCTTCGTGCTGCGTGCCGGCATTCCGTTCTTCACCACGCAGATGGGCAAGGGCGCGGTGGCCGGTGGTTCGGGCCTGTACATGGGCACCGCGGCGCTGACCGAGCGCGACTACGTGCACATGGCGATCGACCAGGCCGACGTGATCGTGACGATCGGCCATGAGGTCACCGAGAAACCGCCGTTCGTGATGCGCCCGGGTGGGCCGACGGTCATCCACATCGGCTATTCGCAGGCGGCGGTGGAGCAGGTCTATTTCCCGCAGGTGGAGGTGATCGGCGATATCGGCCGTTCGCTGACCCAGCTGGCCGACCGCATCGAAGGCGCGGTGCCGAATGCCGACGCGCTGCTGCCGCTGCGCACTACCATTCTGGAACACCTGGCTGACCGTGCCGAGGAAGCTGGATTCACCCCGCAGCGGCTGGTGCACGACGTGCGCCAGGTGATGCCGCCGGACGGCATCGTGGCGCTGGACAATGGCATGTACAAGATCTGGTTTGCGCGCAATTACCGCACCCAGGTGGCGAATTCGCTGCTGCTGGACAACGCGCTGGCGACGATGGGTGCGGGCCTGCCGTCGGCAATCATGGCTTCGATCCTGTACCCGCAGCGGCGGGTGCTGGCGGTGTGTGGCGATGGCGGTTTCATGATGAACAGCCAGGAGCTGGAGACCGCGCGACGGCTGGGCCTGAACCTGGTGGTGCTGATCCTCAACGATGGCGCCTACGGGATGATCCGCTGGAAGCAGGCGGTGGATGGCTTCACCGACTACGGCATGACCTTCAGTAACCCGGATTTCGTGAAGTATGCGGAAGCCTATGGCTGCAAGGGGCATGAGGTGACGGCCATCGAGCAGTTCATCCCGACGCTGGAGGCGGCGTTCAACGAGGGTGGGGTGCACCTGGTATCGGTGCCGATCGACTACTCGGAGAACCAGCGGGTGCTGGTGGACGAGCTGCGTCAGGCGTTCCCCGGGAACGGTTGACGCCTACCGGGGCATCGGTTCCCCGGAATCCGGTAGGTGTCGACCTTGGTCGACACGCGGACCGCCAACCAAGGTTGGCGGCTACCAGAGCGGCGGGCAGCGGACCTGGTAGGTGTCGACCTTGGTCGACACGATGGAGCGCCAACCAAGGTTGGCGGCTACCAGGCGGCGGGCAGTGGGCCTGGTAGGTGTCGACCTTGATCGACACACGGACCGCCAACCAAGGTTGGCGACGACCAGGCAGGGGCCCGGCCCAGGGCTGGGGCGGGGCGGTTTTGGTATGCTGGGCAACCGGCTGTGCCGGGCGCAACATCCCCCCCTCACTACACGATTCCCGCAGATCCATGAGCGAAGCTACCGATACCCCCCCCCGTTGACGAAAACAAGTTGATCGCCGAGCGCCGCGAGAAACTCAAAACGCTGCGTGGGCAGGGCATCGCGTACCCGAACGACTTCCGTCGCGAGGACTTCGCCGGCCGCCTGCAGGAAGAATTCGCCGACGCCGAGCAGTGGACCGCCGAGGCCCTGGAAGGCAACGGCCGCCAGGTGAAGATGGCCGGTCGCCTGATGGCCAAGCGCATCATGGGCAAGGCCAGTTTCGCGCAGATCCAGGACGAGTCCGGCCGCATCCAGCTGTTCCTGCAGGGCACGGTGCTGGGCGATGCCTACACCGCCTTCAAGGGCTGGGACGTGGGCGACATCATCGCCGTCGAAGGCGGCCTGACCCGTACCAAGACCGGTGAGCTGTCGGTCAAGGCCGAATCGATCCGCCTGCTGACCAAGTCGCTGCGCCCGCTGCCGGACAAGTGGCATGGTCTGGCCGACGTCGAGCAGCGCTACCGCCAGCGCTATGTCGACCTGATCGTGACCCCGGAGTCGCGCGCGGTGTTCATCAAGCGCTCGAAGATCATCCGCGCGATGCGCGCGTGGCTGGACAACCGCGACTTCCTGGAAGTCGAAACGCCGATGATGCATTACATCCCCGGCGGCGCGGCGGCCAAGCCGTTCACCACCCACCACAATGCGCTGGACCTGGACCTGTACCTGCGCGTGGCGCCGGAGCTGTACCTCAAGCGCCTGACCGTGGGTGGCCTGGAGCGCGTGTACGAGATCAACCGCAACTTCCGCAATGAAGGCGTCAGCACCCGCCACAACCCGGAATTCACCATGATGGAGCTGTACGAGGCCTATGCCACGTACAACGAGATCATGGACCTGACCGAAGGCGTGATCCGTGACGTGGCCACGACCGTCAACGGTTCCACCGAAGTGGAGTGGGACGGCGCGAAGATCGACCTGGGCCCGGCGTTCCGCCGCTGGCGCATGGACGAGGCTGTGCGCCACCACAACCCGGAAATCTCTGCTGCCGACTGCACCGACCGCGAGGCGCTGCTGCGCCATTGCGAGCGCTTGAAGATCCGCGTCAAGCCGTCTTACGGCTGGGGCAAGCTGCTGCTGGAGATCTTCGAAGCCACCGTCGAGCACACCCTGATCCAGCCGACCTTCATCACCGACCATCCGGTCGAGGTCTCGCCGCTGGCCCGTGCCAATGACAACGACCCGGGCTACACGGATCGCTTCGAGCTGTTCGTCAACGGCAAGGAGCTGGCCAACGGCTTCTCCGAACTGAACGACCCGGAAGACCAGGCCCAGCGTTTCCAGGCCCAGGTAGCAGCGAAGGAGGGCGGCGATGACGAGGCGATGCACTACGACGCCGACTACATCCGTGCGCTGGAGTACGGCATGGCCCCGACCGGCGGCCTCGGTATCGGCGTCGATCGCCTGGTGATGCTGCTGACCGGCAGCAGCTCGATCCGCGATGTGCTGCTGTTCCCGTACATGCGTCCGGAGCAGTAAGTCGTCTTTTTGACTCCTGTTTGTGCGCGCCGTCGCGAAATGAGACGGCGCGATTGACGCCTCCCGCACTCGGCGTATCGTTAATGCACTACCTTGACGTCTGTTGTGGCTTGATCGGCGCCAGGGGGAGTGCGCACTGTGGAGAGTCCGCTTCACAATGTGATGACGATCATGAACCGGGACGCATGACACGGGAGTCAGGCCGATGCAGGGTGCGAGCGTTCGCAGCGGCAGGGTATCCTCGCCTGCTGATGATCCAGCATGGTCGAGAAACCAGGCAGAGTACGCGTTGAACATCGTCATTGTTGACGACCAGACGTCCGCCCGGACGATGCTGCGTCACGTCATCGAAGATATCGCGCCGGAACTGAGCGTGTATGACTTCGGTGATCCGTTGACCGCATTGGCCTGGTGCGAGGCGCATCCGGTCGACCTGCTGCTGCTCGATTACCGCATGCCGGAAATGGACGGGCTGGAGTTCGCCCGCCGTTTCCGTCGCCTGCCCAAGCATCGCGACATTCCGGTGATCCTGATCACCGTGGTCGGCGACGAGCCGATCCGTCAGGCGGCGCTGGAAGCGGGGGTCATCGACTTCCTGGTCAAGCCCATCCGCCCGCGCGAACTGCGTGCGCGCTGCTACAACCTGCTGCAGCTGCGCCAGCAGACCGAGAACGTGAAGCAACGCGCCTTGTCGCTGGAGCAGCGCTTGCTGGCCAGCATGCACGAGGTTGAAGAGCGTGAGCGCGAGACCCTGTCGCGATTGGCTCGGGCGATCGAGTTCCGTGATGCTGGCACCAGTGCCTACCTCGAACGCATGGCGCGCGTGGCAGGGCTGATCGCCGAGCAGCTCGGCCTGCCCGAAGACGACGTGCGCCTGATCGAGATGGCCGCGCCGCTGCATGACATGGGCAAGATCGCCATTCCCGATGCAGTGCTGCTCAAGCAGGGCAAGCTCAACGACGAGGAGCTGGCGATCATGCGCCGGCACCCACGCATCGGCCATGAGCTGCTCAGTGGCAGCCAGAACCGCTTCATCCAGGTCGGCGCATTGATCGCGCTGCGCCACCACGAACGTTACGACGGCAGCGGCTACCCGGATGGGCTGGTCGGTGAGGCGATTCCGCTGGAAGCGCGCATCGTCGCCGTGGCCGACGTCTTCGACGCACTCATCTCACCCCGTCCGTACAAGGAAGCATGGACCATGGAAGCCACACTGGCCTATCTGTATGCCCAGCGTGGCCGCCTGTTCGATCCACGCTGCGTGGATGCGCTGATGCGCGGCCACCAGCAGTTGATGGATATCTGCGCCCAGCACTCGACGGCATCGACGCGACCGGGTGGGTGACATGCAGGACCTGTTCGCACGCGTGAAGCGCCGGTTGGCGCAGCGTCCGGATTCGGAGCATGGCCAGGCGATCGTGCGGGTGGCGCTGATCTCGCTGATCCTGGTCTATGTGCTGCTGTCCGGTGCCCGTCTGCATCGGCTGGATCAATACCAGGGCGTGCTGGCAACGGTGCTGACCGGGCTGGGCCTGTCACTGCTGCTGATTGGCTGGTTGCTGTGGAAGCCGGAGCGCTCCGATCCGCGGCGGGTGGCCGGGATGCTGGCCGACTACGGCCTGATCGCGGTCGGCATGATCCAGATGGGTGAGCCGCTGGCGTGGGTGTATGCGGTGGTGATGTGGGTCACGGTGGGCAACGGCCTGCGCTTCGGGCCGCGTTACCTGGCCGCTGCCATCGTGCTGGCGATGGTCAGTTTCGGCACCACCGTGCTGTTGACCCCTTACTGGCAGGCCAACCTGGGGCTGGCCATTTCCCTGTGGTTGGGGTTGCTGGCAGTACCGTTGTGCTGCTCCTCCCTGCTGCGCCGAAGGATGCGACATCCGACCATGGATACGACTCCCGCCGCTGGCTCCGACAAGCGCTCGCTGCTGGCACGCTTCAAGCAACGCCTGTCCGGGCGCGAGGACAGCGAGCACGCGCAGAACCTGATCCGCATCATCATCACTGCGCTGTTCATCAGCTATCTCGGCTGGCGCTCGCTGAGCGGCGGCGGTGAGGCATTGACTGCGACGTGGCTGATCCTCGCCTTCGAGCTGACCATTTCCGCCGGCCTGCTGACCGCGATCCTGGTCAATCCGGGTGTGTCGCATGTGCGCCGGGTGATCGGCATGCTGACCGACTACACCTGCATGGCCTGGATCATGACCATCCAGGGTGAGCCGGCGGCACCGCTGTATGCGGTGATGCTGTGGGTCACGATCGGCAACGGCATGCGCTACGGCAGCACCTACCTGCGCGTGGCCACGGCCATGGGCTGCCTGGCCTTCCTGTGCACGGTGATGCTGTCGCCGTACTGGCGCGGCCACGACTATCTGGGCTGGGGCCTGCTGCTGGGCCTGGGCGCGATTCCGCTGTACTTCGATTCGCTGCTGCATGCCTTGACCCGGGCGGTGGCAGAGGCGCGCCAGGCCAACGAAGCCAAGAGCCGTTTCCTGGCCAACATGAGCCATGAGTTCCGCACGCCGTTGAACGGGCTGGCCGGCATGACCGAAGTGCTGGCCACCACCCGCCTGGACGACGAACAGCGCGAGTGTCTGAACACCATCCAGGCCTCGACCCGCAGTCTGTTGGCGCTGGTGGAAGAGGTGCTGGACATCTCCGCGATCGAAGCCGGCAAGGTGCGCGTGGAGTGGCACGAGTTCGCGCTGGCCGACGTGCTGCAGGCGATCAACCTGATCCTGACCCCGCAGACCCGCTCCAAATCGCTGGACTATCGCGTGCAGGTGGATGACAACGTGCCGCCGCGCCTGCTGGGTGATGCCGGTCATCTGCAGCAGATCCTGCTCAATCTGATGGGTAACGCGGTCAAGTTCACCGACAGCGGCTACGTGCATCTGCGCGTGTCCAGCCCCGATGTGCTGGGCAGCGAGCGGATGCGCCTGCGATTCGAGATCGTCGACAGCGGCATCGGCGTGCCGGTGGCGCTGCGCGGCCGGCTGTTCAATGCCTTCGAGCAGGGCGATGTCGGCCTGGCCCGCCGGCATGAAGGCACCGGTCTGGGCACCGCCATTGCCAAGGGCCTGGTCGAGTCGATGGGCGGGCAGGTCGGTTATGCGCCGAACAGCCCGCGTGGCAGCGTGTTCTGGGTCGAGATCACGCTGGACGTCGCAGACACTTCATCAGCCCCGGCGGTTCCGTCCGAGGTGGCTGAAGCCGGCAATGTCATCGCGTTCTCCAATCCCTTCCTGCGCCATCGTGCGCGCGTGCGCAGCCTGCGGGTGCTGGTGGCCGACGACCACGAAGCCAACCGCATGGTGCTGCAGCGGTTGCTGGAGAAGGCCGGCCACAAGGTCACCTGCGTCAATGGCGGCGCCGAAGTGCTCGATGCGTTGGAGCAGGCCAGTTACGACGCAGCGATCGTCGATCTGCACATGCCCGGCATGAGCGGACTGGACCTGCTCAAGCAGTTGCGGGTGATGCAGGCCAGTGGCATGCCTTACGTTCCGGTCATGGTGCTGAGCGCGGACGTCACCCCCGAGTCCATCCTGCGTTGCGAGCAGGCCGGTGCCCGCGCCTTCCTTGCCAAGCCCGTGGTGGCCACCCGTCTGCTGGAAGTGCTGGCCGATGTCGCCGCCAACACCCGCGCCGAGTCCGGCATCCAGTCGGTGCCGGCATTGCCGGTTGGCGATGGCGTGCTCGATACCGCGGTGCTGGACGAGCTGGCGTCGCTGGGTATGGGCGATGGCTTCGAACGCAAGTTCATCGACCAGTGCCTGGCGGACGTCGACGCGAGCATGGGCCAGCTGCAGGGCTGCGGCGAGCGCCAGGCCTGGGAGGATTTCCGCGAGCACGCACACGCGCTGCGCGGTGTGGCGAGCAACCTGGGGCTTGTCCAGGTTGCCGCCTCCAGTGGCGAAATCATGCGCATGGCGGACTGGCAGCTGAAGGGGGAATGGAACGCCCGCCTCGGCAGCCTGGCGACCGCCCTGCGCAACGGCAGGAATGCGTTGGCTGCCCGTAGTGCGGGAGCATCGCACCGCGACGACAGCGAGCGCAGCCCGTCCTGACCCGCCAGACGGTCAGGCCGGGTCGCCATTGCGCCGGGCCTGCGCCCGTACCAGCCGATCCATGGTGCGCAGGGACTTCTCGCCGAGCTGCATGGCGGTGTCCACCCAGATCTCGGTGATCCGCATCATTTCATGCAGCGGCACCATGGTGGCGATCTCGTTGACCTCACGCATCGCCGCCCACGCGTGCGGAATGCGCCGGCTTTCCTTGATCACCTGTTCGACCGCGGCAACGCCTTCGCCCACCGGCACCACGATGTCGACCAGGCCCATCTCCTTCAGCTGGCTGGCGGTGTAGAGGTTGCCTTCCAGCATGATCTTCTCGGCCAGGCGCGGGCTGATCCGCTGGCACAGGAAGGAGTAGGCGCCCATGCCCGGGAACAGGTCGAACAGCACCTCGGGCAGGCCCATCAGCACGCCTTCCTCGGCGACGATGGTGTGGCAGCTCAGTGCGGCCTCGAAGCCGCCACCCAGTGCATTGCCCTGGACCAGGGCGATGCTGTGGGCACGGGTGCCCAGGCCGGCATGGAAGGCATGCACGCCGCGCACGCAGCGTTGGGCATAGTCGAGCAGGCGGGCACGGTCGCCCTCGCGGATCAGGCGGCAGAACAGTTCGAGATCGCCACCCAGGTTGAACACGTCGCTGTCCGAGGCAAGAACGACATGGGGTGACAGAGCGTGCGAGGCGCTGAGGCGATCGCCCAGTTCGCGCTGGTAGTCGACGATGTCATCGACCAGACGCGAGGCGAAGCACGGCCGGCCCGGCTGGTTGACCAGGTTGGCGTGCATGTGGATCCAGTAGACATCCCGCTCGGGTTCTTCGGTGATACGCAGGGTAGGGTGCTGCGAGGGACGGGTGATGATGGGGCGTACTGCGGACATGGGAGTTCTCCGTGTGACCGTCCGGCCAACCGCAGAGCGGACGGAGAGGAGTGAGGGGGCGGGCTGAACGTGCGGCGGCGACTGATTCTATGCACCCGTCGTGAACCGCCCGCAAGCGCTGTACCGGCCATGTTCCGGTAATAAAAAGACCCCGCCGTCTCCGGCGGGGTCCCTGTACTCTCCCGTTGCCCGGAAACCCTTACTGGGCGGGCGTATCACGCAGCTCGCGACGGAGGATCTTGCCGACGTTGGTCTTCGGCAGCTCCTTTCGGAATTCTACGATTCTGGGGTGCTTGTAACCGGTCAGGTTTGCCCGCGCATGTTCCTTGACCATTTCTGCGGTCAGGTTCGGGTCCTTCTTCACGATCACGACCTTGACCACTTCGCCGGACTTTTCGTCCGGGACACCGACGGCGGCGACTTCCAGCACGCCCGGCATCATCGCGATGACGTCTTCGACCTCATTCGGGTACACGTTGAAGCCGGACACCAGGATCATGTCCTTCTTGCGGTCGACGATGTAGAAGAAGCCCTGTTCGTCCATCTTCGCCATGTCGCCGGTGTGCAGCCAGCCGTCCGCATCGATGGCGGTGGCGGTTTCTTCCGGACGCTGCCAGTAGCCCTTCATCACCTGCGGGCCCTTGATGCACAGCTCGCCCACTTCGCCCAGCGCCAGGATGTTGCCGTTGTCGTCCTTGATGCAGGCATCGGTGGACGGGATCGGCAGGCCGATGGCACCGTTGTACTCGGGCAGGGTGAGCGGATTGATGCAGGCCGCGGGCGAGGTCTCGGTCAGGCCATAGGCTTCGACCAGGGTCACGCCGGTGACCTTCTTCCAGCGTTCGGCCACGGCACGTTGCACCGCCATGCCGCCGCCCAGGGTGAATTTGACCGAAGAGAAGTCGATCTCGTCGAAGCCCGGGGTGTTGAGCAGGCCGTTGAACAGCGTGTTGACGCCGGTGATGGCGGTGAAGCGGGTGCCCTTGAGCTCCTTGACGAAGCCCTTCATGTCGCGTGGGTTGGTGATCAGGTGGTTGCAGCCACCGAACTTCATGAAGACCAGGCCGTTCGCGGTCAACGCGAAGATGTGGTACAGCGGCAGGGCAGTGATGATCACTTCCTTGCCCGGCTCGATGCCCGAGGTGGACAGCCACGCCGACGCCTGCTGCATGTTGGCGATCAGGTTGCGGTTGGTCAGCATCGCGCCCTTGGCCACGCCGGTGGTCCCGCCGGTGTACTGCAGGAAGGCAATGTCGTCGTGGTCGATCTCGACCGGCGGAAGCGCGTGGCGGCTGCCCAGCTTGAGCGCCTGCTTGAAGCGGACGACGCCCTTGATGTGGTAGTTGGGCACCATCTTCTTGATGTACTTCAGCACGAAGTTGACGATCGCGCCCTTGGCGCCGAGCAGGTCGCCCAGGCCGGTGGTGACCACGTGCTTGACCGGTGTATCGGCGATGACCTGTTCGACGGTGTCGCCGAAGTTGTCGACCACCACCAGGGCACTGACGCCGGCATCAACCAGCTGGTGCTTGAGTTCGCGCGCGGTGTACAGCGGGTTGACGTTGACCACGGTCAGGCCGGCGCGCAGCACGCCGAAGGTGGCCACCGGGTACTGCAGGCAGTTGGGCATCATCAGGGCGACGCGGTCACCCTTCTTGAGCTTGAGCTCACCCAGCAGGTAGGCGGCGAACTGGGTGACCAGCGCGTCCGTCTCACCATAGGTGAGGACCTTGCCGAAGCTGGAGTAGGCGGGACGGTCGCGGAATTTCGCGACGGAAGCGTCGAAGACCGAGGCGACCGAATGGAATTCGTTGACGTCGATTTCGGCGGGAACGCCTTTCGGATAGCTCTGCAGCCAGGGACGATCCAGACTCATATTCCCCCTCCAGGAATCGTGATGTTTTAGGTTACGGCCCTGAGCGTATCGACAATGGCCGTTCATTGCAGCATACCCCGCCGTAGGGAAAACGCGAAGAGGCCCCGAGGGGCCTCTTTGCTTGGTAATGCCGGCCGCTGGCCGGCATCTGCGCTCGATCGGGATTCCGGTGGATGCCGGCCAGCGGCCGGCAGTACCGTGGCCACAAGCGGGGCGCTTGCGTCAGCTCTGCTTGCGTACCGGTGCGCCGTTGGCCTTGTAGTACGGCGCGGTGCTGCGGGCCAGCGGGGTGCGGCCACGGATCACGTCGGCCAGCTTCTCGGCCATCATGATGGTTGGTGCGTTGAGGTTGCCGGTCACCACCTGCGGCATGATCGAGGCATCGACGATGCGCAGGCCTTCCAGCCCGTGCACGCGGCCCTGGCCGTCGACCACCGCCATCGGGTCATCGGCATGGCCCATCTTGTTCGAGCACGACGGGTGGTAGGCGGTCTCGGCATGCTCGCGGACGAACGCATCGATCTGCGCATCGGTCTGCAGTGCGCTGCCCGGCGAGATCTCGCGGCCGCTGTACGGAGCCAGTGCCGGCTGCGCGAAGATCTCGCGGGTGATGCGGATCGCCGCGCGGAACTCGCGCCAGTCCTGGTCGTGCGACATGTAGTTGAACAGGATGCTCGGATGTTCGCGCGGATCCTTCGAACGCACGTGGATGCGGCCGCGGCTGGGCGAGCGCATCGAACCGACGTGCATCTGGAAGCTGTGTGCCTTGATCGGGTTGGAGCCGTTGTAATTGATCGCCACCGGCAGGAAGTGATACTGCAGGTTCGGCCAGTCGAATTCGGCGTCGCTGCGGATGAAGCCACCGGCCTCGAACTGGTTGCTGGCGCCGATGCCGGTGCCCAGGAACAGCCACTCGGCACCGATGGCCGGCTGGTTGTACAGCTTCAGAGCCGGGGCCAGCGAGACGGGCTTCTTGCACTCGTACTGCAGGTACATCTCCAGGTGATCCTGCAGGTTGGCGCCGACGCCCGGCAGGTGGTGCACCAGGTCGATGTCCAGGCTGCGCAGCAGGTCGGCAGGGCCGACGCCCGAGCGCTGCAGGATCTGCGGCGAGGCGATGGCGCCGCCACACAGCAGCACTTCGCGGCGGGCGGTGGCACGCTGCGGCTGGTCGTTGTGCAGCCACTGCACGCCCACCGCACGCTTGCCCGAGAACAGGATGCGGTCGGTCAGCGCGTGGGTGACGATGGTCAGGTTCGGGCGCGGCTTGGCCAGGTCCAGGTAGCCACGGGCGGTGCTGGAACGACGGCCCTTCGGGGTCACCGTGCGGTCCATCGGGCCGAAGCCTTCCTGCTGGTAGCCGTTGAGGTCGTCGGTGCGCGGGTAGCCGGCCTGCACGCCGGCCTCGACCATCGCGGCGAACAGCTCGTTGTTGCCGGCCTTCGGCGTGGTCACGCGCAGCGGACCTTCGCCACCGTGGTAGTCGTTGGGGCCGATGTCACGGGTTTCGGCCTTGCGGAAGTACGGCAGGCAGTCCAGGTAGGTCCAGTCTTCCAGGCCGGGCATGCTGGCCCAGTTGTCGTAGTCCATCGCGTTGCCGCGGATGTAGCACATGCCGTTGATCAGCGACGAGCCACCCAGCCCCTTGCCACGGCCGCAGTCCATGCGGCGGTTGTTCATGAAGGGCTCGGGATCGGTCTTGTACGCCCAGTTGTAGCGCTTGCCCTGCAGCGGGAAGGCCAGTGCCGCCGGCATCTGGGTACGGAAGTCGAGCCGGTAGTCCGGGCCACCGGCTTCCAGCAGCAGCACGCTGACATCGGCATCTTCGGTGAGGCGGGTGGCCAGCACGTTGCCGGCCGAACCGGCGCCGATGATGATGTAGTCGTACTCGTTATGGGTGCTCATGGGTGTCTCCTGCAGGCCGGGGCGCGCTGCATGCAGGCGTCCCGGCGGAATGTCGGATCGGCGCAGTGGCCGGACGAAGGTGCGCGCTCGGGGCGCGCCGATCAGAACACGCTGGCGTAGTCGCCCAGTTCCACCTGCACCGACTTGATGCGGGTGTAGTGGCCGAGGGTGGAGAGGCCGTTCTCACGGCCGACGCCGGATTCCTTGTAACCGCCGACCGGCATTTCGGCCGGCGATTCGCCCCAGGTGTTGATCCAGCAGATGCCGGCTTCCAGGCGGTGGATGATGCGATGGGCGCGGCTGACGTCCTTGCTGACCACACCGGCGGCGAGGCCGAAGGTGGTGTCGTTGGCTCGACGCACCACTTCGTCTTCGTCGTCGTAGGCGAGGATGCTCATCACCGGCCCGAAGATCTCTTCCTTGACGATGGTCATGTCATCGCGGCAGTCGGAGAACACGGTCGGCAGCACGTAGGCGCCATTGGCCAGCGCGCCTTCGGTGGCACGGCCGCCGCCGGTCAGCAGGCGAGCGCCTTCGGCCTTGCCGCTTTCGATGTAGCGCAGCACGTTTTCCATGTGCGGGAAGCTGGTCAGCGGGCCGAAGTTGGTCTCGGCGGCCATCGGGTCGCCGATGCGGATGCGCTTGACGCGCTCGACCACGGCGGCTTCGAACGCGGCCAGCATGCTGCGCGGCACGAACACGCGGGTGCCGTTGGTGCAGACCTGGCCAGAGCTGAAGAAGTTGGCCATCACCGCGATGTCGGCTGCGCGGTCCAGATCGGCGTCATCGCAGATCACCAGCGGCGACTTGCCGCCCAGCTCCATGGTCACTTCCTTCAGCGACGAGGAGGCGGCGCTGGCCATCACCTTCTTGCCGGTGGCGACGCCGCCGGTGAAGGAGATCTTCTCGATCACCGGGTGCTCGGTCAGCCACTGGCCGATCTCGCGGCCCGGGCCCTGCACGACGTTGAACACGCCGGCCGGCACACCGGCTTCGGTGTAGATCTCGGCCAGCCGGATCGCTGTCAGCGGGGTCACTTCGGACGGCTTGAACACCATCGCGTTGCCGGCGGCCAGGGCCGGGGCCGACTTCCACATGGCGATCTGGATCGGGTAGTTCCAGGCGCCGATGCCGGCGACCACGCCCAGCGGCTCGCGGCGGGTGTAGAAGAAGCTCGATTCGCGCAGCGGCAGCTGGATGCCTTCGATGGCGGTGGCCAGGCCGGCGTAGTACTCGACCACGTCGGCGCCGGTGACGATGTCCACGGTGGTGGTTTCGGCCAGCGCCTTGCCGGTGTCCAGGGTTTCCAGGTGGGCCAGTTCGTCGTTGCGCTCGCGCAGGATCTCGACGGCGCGGCGCAGGATGCGCGAACGCTCCATGGCAGTCATCGCCGCCCACACCTTCTGGCCTTCGGCCGCGCTCTGCACGGCGCGTTCGACGTCGGCCTGGCTGGCGACCTGCACTTCAGCGATCACCTCGCCGGTGGCCGGGTTCACGGTCCTGAAGGTCTTGCCGCTGGTGGCATCGACGCGCTGGCCGTGGATGTAGAGCTGTTGGACGGGCAGGGTGGTCATGGGGCGTACTCCTTGGAAGGGGGCGGGTGCTGAAGCGCTTATAGCGCGACAGCCTGCAACTGGAAGTCGATGTAGCCGTATGCAATGCGCCGGGACTTCTCGGCGTTGAACTGGCCGCCGACCAGGCTGCCGCGCAGCCAGAGGCCGTCGATCATCGCGGCCAGGCCACGGGCGGCCAGGCGGGCCTGCGGGTGGGGCAGCAGGCGGTTGAACTGGTGGCACAGGTTGGAGAACAGGCGCTGGTCGTTGGCGCGCTGCAGCCGGGCCAGTTCCGGCTGGTGCATGCTCGCGGCCCAGAAGGTCAGCCAGACGCGCATCGCGGTGCCGTTGATCTGGCTGTCGTCGAAGTTGCCATCGACGATGGCGCGCAGCTGCTCGCGCGGGTCGTCACCAGCGTCGGCACGGTAGCGGGCGACCGCGTCCTTAAGTTCACGCAGGATCTGCCGCATTGCAGCATTGAGCAGGCCGTCCTTGTCGCCGAAGTAGTGGGCGACGATGCCGCTGGACAGCCCTGCTTTCTTCGCGATGGTGGCGACGGTCGCATCGGCCATGCCGATCTCGTCGATGGTCTGGAAAGTGGCCCGGATCAGCTGCTCGCGCCGTACCGGTTCCACGCCTTTCTTCGGCATTGTCTCTCCACGGATTGCGACCCGAAGGATCGGGCTGCCCGCCATTATGCTTTTTATTGATTGAACGTTCAATCAATAAACTCTAGGATGCGCTCGCGCCCCACGCCATGGGCCCGGTTTACCGGTCCGGCCCCGCCCATGTGCCCCCTCGGACTTGATGAGACGACCCCATGTCTTCCCTGGCTCATCCCAAGCGTTCGCCCCTGCGCTTGAACCGTTTTGTCTTCTTCAGCTCCTCGGTGTCGATCGGCATCCTCGGGCTGCTTACCGTTCTCTATCCCGAAAGCAGCGAGCACTGGCTGCAGTGGGCGCAGGCCGAAGTCTCGGCGGCGTTCGGCTGGTGGTACATGCTGCTGATCGTGCTGTGCCTGGGCTTCGTGCTGTGGCTGGCGTTCTCACCGTACGGCCGCATCCGCCTGGGCCACAACGAGGAATCACCGGCGTTCG
Organism: Stenotrophomonas sp. 96582_Sma; assembly: GCF_056480905.1. Classification (NCBI taxonomy): domain Bacteria; kingdom Pseudomonadati; phylum Pseudomonadota; class Gammaproteobacteria; order Lysobacterales; family Lysobacteraceae; genus Stenotrophomonas; species Stenotrophomonas sp. 96582_Sma. The sequence goes on from NZ_CM151122.1 coordinate 2,106,391, forward strand.
GCTACGTGGCCTGGGTGTCGATGCTGTTCTCGGCCGGCATCGGCATCGCGCTGTTGTACTACGGCGCCTACGAGCCGCTGGACCATTTCCTCAATCCGCCCGGGCAGCCCGGCGGAACCGTGGCCGCCGGCCGCGAGGCGATGGTGCTGACCTTCCTGCACTGGGGCCTGCACGGCTGGGCGCTGTACGCGCTGGTCGGCGTGGCGCTGGGCTACTTCGCCTACCGCCGCGACCTGCCGCTGGCGCTGCGCTCGGCGCTGTACCCGATCTTCGGTGAGCGCATCCATGGCCGCATCGGCGACATGGTCGATGGCTTCGGCATCCTTGCCACGCTGATCTCGATGGTGACCAACCTCGGCATCGGCGCGCTGGTGGTGCAGTCCGGCCTGGTCTACCTGTTCCACATTCCGGATACGCCGCAGGTGCTGGTGGCAATTGTGCTGGTGATGATGGTGGTGGCCACCATCGGCGTGGTCGCCGGTGTGGAAAAGGGCATTGCCTGGCTCTCCAACCTCAATGTGCGCCTGCTGTGTGGCCTGCTGCTGTTCGTGCTGATCACCGGCCCGACCCTGCACCTGTTCGATGGTCTGATCCAGAACACCGGCGATTATCTCGGTGCATTCGTGCGCAAGAGCTTCGACATGTACCTCAACGACCCGAAGGGCCGTGAGTGGATGGGCTCGTGGACGCTGTTCTACTGGGCGTGGTGGATCGCCTGGGCGCCGTTCGTCGGTCTTTTCGTGGCGCGCATCTCGCGTGGTCGCACCATCCGCGAAGTGATCATGGGCGTGCTGCTGATCCCGCTCGGCTTCACCCTGGCCTGGCTGTCGATCTTCGGCAACACCGCCATCGACCTGGTGCTCAACCACGGCCAGGCGATCCTGGGTGACGTGGCCCAGCATGATGCGGCGATGACGCTGTTCAAGCTGCTGGAGTACCTGCCCGCCGCGCCGTACGTGGCCGGCGCCGCAGTGGTGATCGGCTTCGTGCTGTTCCTGACTCCGGTCGATTCGGGCACGCTGATGATCGCCAACCTGTGCACGCGTCGCGTCGACGATGGCGTGGAGGACGGCCATGACGCGCCGATCTGGCTGCGCGTGTTCTGGGCAGCCGGCATCACCGTGGCCAGCGTCGGCCTGCTGCTGGCCGGCAACTTCAGTGCGATGCAGACCGCGGTGGTGCTGTGCGGCCTGCCGTTCTCGTTCACCCTGGCGTTCTACATGTGGGGCCTGCTGAAGGCACTGCGCACCGACCCGGACGCACCGCGCCGGTGATCGGGCACCTGGCATCTATCCCGATGCCGTCGGTGACGCAGTAGAGCCAGGCCATGCCTGGCTGCGGAGAAACAGGAAGGGCCGGATCCGCGAGGATCCGGCCCTTCTTCTTGTTGTAGAGCCGAGCCATGCTCGGCTGATGCTGTGGCAATGTAGCCGAGCGCAGGCTCGGCTCTACAGGTGACGCGTTACTTGCTGGCCAGCTGGCGCAGCACGTACTGCAGCAGGCCGCCATGGCGGAAGTACTCGACTTCCTTCGGGGTCAGCAGCATCACCGAGACTTCGAAGGTCTTCTTGGTGCCGTCAGCCTTGGTCGCGGTGACCGTGGCGCGCTTGCTGGCACCGTCCTGCAGGCCGGTGATGTCGATCACTTCCGAACCGTCCAGGCCCAGGCTCTGTGCGTTCTCGCCGTTGCGGAACTGCAGCGGCAGCACGCCCATGCCGACCAGGTTGGAGCGGTGGATGCGCTCAAAGCTCTCGGCCACGACCGCCTTCACCCCCAGCAGCAGGGTGCCCTTGGCCGCCCAGTCACGCGACGAACCGGTGCCGTATTCCTTGCCGGCCAGCACTACCAGCGGCACCTTGTCGGCTTTGTACTTCATGGCTGCATCGTAGATCGCCAGCTTTTCCGGCTGGCCGCCGCCGGCCGGGTAGTACAGGGTGTTGCCGCCTTCCTCGCCACCGAACATCAGGTTCTTGATGCGGATGTTGGCGAAGGTGCCGCGGACCATCACGTCATCGTTGCCGCGGCGGCTGCCGTAGCTGTTGAAGTCGGCCGGCTGCACGCCGCGCTCCTGCAGGAAGCGGCCTGCAGGCGAGTCCTTCTTGATGTTGCCGGCCGGGGAGATGTGGTCGGTGGTGATCGAATCACCGAACAGGCCCATCACGCGTGCACCGTGCACATCGTCGATGCTGCCGGTCTGCATGGTCATGCCATCGAAGTACGGCGGGTTCTTGATGTAGGTGGAGGCATCGCTCCACTCGTACAGGTTGCCGTCCGGCGAAGCGATGGTGTTCCAGCGGGTATCGCCCTTGAACACATCGGCGTAGTTCTGCTTGAACATCTCCGGGCCGATGGTGGCGGCGATGACGTCGCCGATTTCCTTGTTGCTCGGCCAGATGTCGCGCAGGAACACCGGCTGGCCATCGCTGCCGGTACCCAGCGGCTGGGTGGTCAGGTCGATGTCGGTGGTGCCGGCGATGGCATAGGCCACCACCAGCGGCGGGCTGGCCAGGTAGTTCATCTTCACTTCGGGGTGCACGCGGCCCTCGAAGTTGCGGTTGCCGGACAGCACCGAGGTGACCACCAGATCGCCGGTGGCGATGCCGGCGCTGACTTCGGTCGGCAGCGGGCCGGAGTTGCCGATGCAGGTGGTGCAGCCGTAGCCGACCACGTAGAAGCCGATCTTCTCCAGCTCCTTCAGTACGCCGGCCTTTTCCAGGTAATCGGTGACCACGCGCGAACCTGGGCCGAGCGAGGTCTTCACCCACGGCTGGCGGTTCAGGCCCTTGGCGGCCGCGTTGCGGGCCAACAGGCCCGCGCCGATCATCACCGCCGGGTTGGAGGTGTTGGTGCACGAGGTGATGGCCGCGATGACCACCGCGCCGTCCTTCAGGCGGACCTTGCGGCCTTCGGTTTCGATGTCGGCGTAGCCCTTGGCCAGCTGCTCGTTGCCGACCGCGGCACCGCCGCCTTCGTTGACGAACGAGGAGACATCGTCGCTGCGCTTGTCACGGTTGGTGGTCAGGCCAACCAGGGCTTCGCGGTAGTTCTTCTGCACGTCTTCCAGCAGCACACGGTCCTGCGGACGCTTCGGGCCGGCCAGCGACGGCTTCACCGTGCCCATGTCCAGTTCCAGCGTGGTGCTGTACTGCGCGTGCGGGCTGCCCGGTTCGTGCCACAGGCCCTGCGCCTTGGCATAGGCTTCAACCAGATCGATCTGCTCTTCGCTGCGGCCGGACAGGCGCAGGTAGTTCAGCGACTCGGCGTCGATCGGGAAGATGCCGCAGGTGGCGCCGTATTCCGGCGCCATGTTGCCAATGGTGGCGCGGTCGGCCAGCGGCAGGTGCTGCAGGCCGTCACCGTAGAACTCGACGAACTTGCCGACCACGCCCAGCTTGCGCAGCATCTGGGTGACGGTCAGCACCAGGTCGGTGGCGGTGGCGCCCTCGGGCAGCTTGCCGGTCAGCTTGAAGCCGACCACCTGCGGGATCAGCATCGACGACGGCTGGCCGAGCATGGCCGCCTCCGCTTCGATGCCGCCCACGCCCCAGCCCAGCACGCCGATGCCGTTGATCATCGTGGTGTGGCTGTCGGTACCGAACACGGTATCGGGGTAGGCGACCGCCTTGCCGTCCTTGTCCGCCGTCATCACCACGCGGGCCAGGTTCTCCAGGTTCACCTGGTGGACGATGCCGGTGTTCGGCGGCACTACCTTGAAGTTGTCGAAGGCCTTCTGGCCCCAGCGCAGGAAGCCGTAGCGTTCCTGGTTGCGCTGGAACTCGATCTTGCCGTTGAGGTCCAGCGCGTCCGGCTTGCCGAACACGTCGACCTGCACCGAGTGGTCGATGACCAGTTCGGAGGGAATCTGCGGGTTGATCTGCTCAGGCGAGCCGCCGAGCTTGACCACCGCGTCGCGCATCGCGGCGAGGTCGACCACGCAGGGCACGCCGGTGAAGTCCTGCAGGACCACGCGCGCCGGCATGAAGGCGATTTCGGTGTCCGGCTCGGCCGCCGGGTTCCAGCGGGCCACGGCTTCGATGTGGTCCTTGCCGACGGTGATGCCGCCGTCCTCGTGCCGGAGCAGGTTCTCCAGCAGGATCTTCATCGAGTAGGGCAGGTGGGAGATATCGAAGCGCTGGCCCAGCGTGGGCAGGCTGAAGTAGTCGTAGGTCTTGCCGCCGACGTTCAGCTGGCTGCGGGTGGAGAACGAATCGCTCATGCGGGGTAACTCCTTCTTGCGGATGGCTTGCAGTGGCCCGCGCATGGGCGGACCTGCTTGCGGTCGCCGCGGGCCTGACGGCCCCGGTGGTCCCAGTATGAACCCCAGACTGAATGGATTCATCCGGGCCGGGTTCCGGCCTGCGGCATCGGTTCCAGACTACAGGGGAAGGTGTATGGCGTATGTCACGTTTGTGGCCGATCCTTTGCGAGGCAAGGGCTGGCGGGTTGCCGGTCCTGTTCAGGGTGGAAGTATGCCCGGGGAAGTATGTATAATTTGTGCATACTCTGGAGGGCCTACCGATGGAAGCCACTGTTGCAGAACGCGGACAGATCACCCTGCCCAAGGCGGTGCGTGATGCCCTCGGCCTGACCAAGGGCACGCTGCTGAAGGTCGAGCTGGACGGCAGCCGCATCATCCTGCGCAAGAGTGTTGACGATGCCATTTCACGGGCGCGCGGCAAGTTCGCGCTGGACGGTTTCGAATCGTCCGACGCAGCGGTACGTGCGGTGCGTGACGAGGAATAAGCCGTGATGATCGCCGTCGACTCTCCGGTGCTGGTCGAGCTGCTCAGCAATGGCCCGCAGGCCGATGCCGTGGAAGCCATCCTCAGGCAGAGCCTGGTCGGTGGCCGCGTGGTGGTCTGCGGCGCGACCCTGGCCGAGGTCTGCGCATCGCTGCGTGGCGGTGCCGAGGTGCTCGAAGCGCTGGAAGAAATGGGCGTGCACTTCAACCCGATGGAAGCCAAGTCGGCGCTGCGCGCCGGCGAGATGCACCGCCGCCACCGCCAGCGCAGCGGCAGCCGCCGCAGCCTGGACGAATTCATGGTCGGCGCCCACGCACTGCTGCAGTGCGATGGCCTGATCACCTGGAACGACACGTTTTACCGCGACTACTTCAAGGGCCTGAAGCTGATCGTGCCGCAAGCCTGAGCCCATTTTGTTTTCTCAACCTACGCATTACCCGGGAGTTGTCATGTTGGAAGCCTACCGCCACCACGTCGCCGAGCGCGCTGCGCTTGGCATCCCGCCGCTGCCGCTGAGCGCGCAGCAGACGGCCGATGTCATCGAACTGCTGAAGAACCCGCCGCAGGGCGAGGCCGAGTTCCTGCTCGACCTGCTGACCCACCGCGTGCCGGCCGGCGTCGATGACGCGGCCAAGGTCAAGGCCTCGTACCTGGCGGCGATCGCCCTGGGCAGCGAGCAGAACCCGCTGATCAGCCGTGAGCGCGCCACCGAACTGCTGGGCACCATGCTCGGCGGTTACAACGTCGCCCCGCTGGTGCAGCTGCTGGACGATGCCAGCGTCGGCACCATCGCCGCCAACGGTCTGAAGAAGACCCTGCTGGTGTTCGATGCCTTCCATGACGTGCAGGAAAAGGCCAAGGCCGGCAATGCCAACGCCCAGTCCGTGCTGCAGAGCTGGGCCGACGCCGAGTGGTTCACCAGCAACCCGGAAGTGCCGCAGAGCCTGACCGTCACCGTGTTCAAGGTGCCGGGCGAAACCAACACCGACGACCTGTCGCCGGCGCCGGACGCGACCACCCGCCCGGACATCCCGATGCACGCCCTGGCGATGCTGAAGAACAAGCGCGACGACGCGCCGTTCACCCCGGAAGAAGACGGCAAGCGCGGCCCGATCCAGCAGATCCTCGACCTGAAGGACAAGGGTCACCTGGTCGCCTACGTTGGCGACGTGGTCGGCACCGGTTCCTCGCGCAAGTCGGCCACCAACAGCGTGCTGTGGTGGACCGGTGATGACATTCCGTTCATCCCGAACAAGCGCGCCGGTGGCGTCTGCCTGGGTTCGAAGATCGCCCCGATCTTCTACAACACCATGGAAGATGCCGGTGCACTGCCGATCGAGCTGGACGTGTCGAAGATGGAGCACGGCGATGTGGTCGAGCTGCGTCCGTACGAAGGCAAGGCGCTGAAGAACGGTGAAGTGATCGCCGAGTTCCAGGTCAAGTCCGAAGTGCTGTTCGACGAAGTGCGCGCCGGTGGCCGCATTCCGCTGATCATCGGCCGTGGCCTGACCGGCAAGGCACGCGAAGCGCTGGGCCTGGCCCCGACCGACCTGTTCCGCCTGCCGGTGCAGCCGGTCGATACCGGCAAGGGCTTCTCGCTGGCGCAGAAGATGGTTGGCCGCGCCTGTGGCCTGCCGGAAGGCCAGGGCATGCGCCCGGGCACCTATTGCGAACCGAAGATGACCTCGGTCGGCTCGCAGGACACCACTGGCCCGATGACCCGTGACGAGCTGAAGGACCTGGCCTGCCTGGGCTTCTCGGCCGACCTGGTGATGCAGTCGTTCTGCCACACCGCCGCTTACCCGAAGCCGGTGGACGTGAAGACCCACCACACCCTGCCGGAGTTCATCTCCACCCGTGGCGGCGTCTCGCTGCGTCCGGGCGACGGCGTGATCCACAGCTGGCTCAACCGCATGCTGCTGCCGGACACCGTCGGCACCGGTGGTGACTCGCACACCCGTTTCCCGGTGGGCATTTCGTTCCCGGCCGGTTCGGGCCTGGTTGCCTTCGCCGCTGCCACCGGCGTGATGCCGCTGGACATGCCGGAGTCGGTGCTGGTGCGCTTCAAGGGCAAGATGCAGCCGGGCGTGACCCTGCGTGACCTGGTCAACGCGATTCCGCTGTACGCGATCAAGTCGGGCCTGCTGACCGTGGCCAAGGCTGGCAAGAAGAACATCTTCTCCGGTCGCATCCTGGAAATCGAAGGCCTGCCGGAGCTGAAGGTCGAACAGGCGTTCGAACTGTCCGACGCCTCGGCCGAGCGTTCGGCGGCCGGTTGCTCGGTGCGCCTGAACAAGGAGCCGATCATCGAGTACCTCAACAGCAACATCACCCTGCTGAAGTGGATGATCGCCGAGGGTTACCAGGACCCGCGTTCGCTGCAGCGCCGTATCGAGAAGATGGAAGCGTGGCTGGCCAACCCGGAGCTGCTGGAGCCGGATGCCGACGCCGAGTACGCCGCTGTCATTGAGATCGACCTGGCCGACATCCATGAGCCGATCGTGGCCTGCCCGAACGACCCGGACGACGTGAAGACCCTGTCCGAAGTGGCCGGCGCCAAGATCGACGAAGTGTTCATCGGTTCGTGCATGACCAACATCGGTCACTTCCGTGCGGCTGCCAAGCTGCTGGAAGGCAAGCGTGACCTGCCGACCCGCCTGTGGGTGGCCCCGCCGACCAAGATGGATGCCTCGGAGCTGACCAAGGAAGGCGTGTACGGCACCTTCGGCGCCACCGGTGCACGCATGGAAATGCCGGGCTGCTCGCTGTGCATGGGCAACCAGGCGCAGATCCGCGAAGGTTCCACCGCGATGTCGACCTCGACCCGCAACTTCCCGAACCGCCTGGGCCGCAACACCAACGTGTACCTGGGTTCGGCGGAACTGGCGGCGATCTGCTCGCGTCTGGGCCGCATCCCGACCAAGGAGGAGTACATGGCGGACATCGGCGTGATCAACGCCAATGGTGCGGAGATCTACCGCTACATGAACTTCGACCAGATCGAGGAATACCAGGACGTGGCCAAGACGGTCGCCGCCTGATGCGGTAACGAAAAGCCCCCGGCTCGCGCCGGGGGTTTTTTTGTGGGCCGACGACGCATGGTAGTGCCGGCCGCTGGCCGGCAACCCGTTGAAACGAAGAAGCCCCGGTGAAAGCCAGGGTTTTTTTTGTTGCCTGATGGCCTGTAGCACCGAGTCCATGCTTGGCTGCTGTTCGCGCCATGCGCGATGAGTCGAGCGTGGCTCGACTCTACAACGGCATCCACGCATGGCGTGGATCTACTGCAAGCGGAGTCCTTGAGCCGGGGCGCGCAATCAGCCGCGCGCCAGCGCCAGCAACCGTTCCGCAATCCGTTCCAGCGGCACCTGTTCCTCGGCGGCGCCGAGCTTGAACGCGGCACCGGGCATGCCCCAGACCACGCTGCTGGCCTCGTCCTGCACCAGCGTCGGGGCGCCGGCCTGACGCATCTCTAGCAGGCCGCGTGCACCGTCATCGCCCATGCCGGTGAGAATGGCACCGATGGCGTTGCCGCCGGCGTTCTGCGCGACCGAGCGGAACAGCACATCCACCGCGGGCTTGTGCCGGTTCACGGCCGGGCCGTCGTCGACCCGGCAGCGCCAGCGCGCACCGTCGCGGATGATCCGCAGATGCTTGCCACCCGGTGGCAGGTAGGCGTGGCCGGGCAGCACCGCTTCACCGTCGCTGGCCTCACGCACTGCCATGGCGGAATGGCGATCCAGTCGTTCGGCGAAAGCCGTGCTGAAGCTGGCCGGCAGGTGCTGGGTCATCACCACGGCCGGACCGTCGGCGGGCATGCCTTCCAGCACTACACGCAGGGCCTCGGTGCCACCGGCCGATGAGCCGATCGCGATCAGCCGGTCGGTGGTGCGGAACTGGGGCGTGGCGGGACGCGTCGCTGGGGAGGCGTCCAGCAGGAGCTTCGGTGCGGCAGCGCGCACCAGCGGGCGAACGCGCGAACGCGCCGCCATCTTCACTTTGGCGATGATCTCGTCGGCGTAGCCCTGCAGGCCCCGCGCAACGTCCAGCTTCGGCTTGGAGACGAAATCCACCGCGCCCAGCGCCAACGCCTGCAGGGTAGTGTCGGCGCCGCGTTCGGTCAGCGAGGAGATCATCACCACCGGCAGCGGGTGCAGGCGCATCAGGTTTTCCAGGAACGCCAGCCCGTCCATGCGCGGCATTTCCACGTCCAGCGTGATCACGTCCGGGGCCAGGCGCTTGATCTTCTCGCGTGCCAGCAGCGGGTCGGCGGCGGTGCCGACCACGTCGATGGACGGATCGCTGGACAGGATCTCGGTGAGCATCTGGCGCACGACGGCGGAGTCGTCGACGATCAGGACCCGGCAGGGGGCGTTGCCGGTCAGGGTCATTCGAACAGCTCCACGCCACCGGTGACCGGAGCCTTGGACAGGCGTGCACGCACGGCCGATTCGGTCGCAGCCACTTCGGCTTCATGGGCATGCGGCAGACGCTGCACCACCACGCGGCCGGTATCGGCGAAGAACCAGATCTTGCGCGGATGGATGCCGCACAGGTCTTCGGCGATGATCGGAATGTGCTCGGCCTGCAGGTACTGGCGCACGAACTCGGCGTTGCGGGTGCCGACCGGATTGCTGGTGAACCCCTTGAGCACGTTGGCGCCGCCGAACACCTTGGCCTCGATGCGCTTGCGGTGCGCGCCGCGCTTGAGCATGTCGTTGATCAGCAGTTCCATCGCGTAGCTGCCGTAGCGCGCGGGTGCGCCATCGCCGGCGTTGCCTTCGGGCAGCAGGAAGTGGTTCATGCCGCCGATCTTCAGCACCGGGTCGCGCAGGCAGGCGGCCACGCAGGAGCCGAGTGTAGTGGTCAGCGCGGTGGTGTCGTCGACCACCAGGTACTGGGTCGGCAGCAGCTTGGCCGCAATGGTCTTGAAGCGCGCGTCCTGGTAACGCATCACATCATCGGTACGCAGCGATGCGTTCATGCGCCGGCCTTTGCCGCACGGCGGTACAGGGTGCGTCCGCAGGGCTGGATCAGGTCGGCGGCGTGCAGGTAGTTCTCCGAGTGGCCGGTGTAGAGCAGGCCATCGTCGGACAGGTGCTGCACCAGCCGGCCCAGGATCGCGCGCTGGGTCGGCTTGTCGAAGTAGATCATCACGTTGCGGCAGAACAGCGCATCGAACGGGCCACCGACGTCGTAGCGCGGCGCGAGCAGGTTCAGCGGACGGAACTCGATCAGCTCGCGCAGTGCCGGCAGCACGCGGCACTGGCCCTCGTTGGGGCCGCTGCCGCGCTGGAAGTAGCGGCGGCGCAGGTCCGGGTCGAGGCTGGTGACGCGGTCGATGTTGTAGACGCCACGGCCGGCCGTGGCCAGCACCTGGGTATCGACGTCGGTGGCGATGATGCGTACCGGTGGCTTCAGGGTGCCGAAGGCTTCGCAGGCGGTGATCGCCATCGAGTAGGGCTCTTCGCCGGTGGAGGCGGCGCACGACCACAGCAGCAGCGGCGTGCGGCTGGAGCGCTGCTGCAGCTCCTCGCGCAGCTTGTCGAAGTGGTGCGGCTCACGGAAGAACGAGGTCAGGTTGGTGGTCAGTGCGTTGGTGAACGCCTGCCACTCGTCACCGTCTTCCTGCTCCAGATGGTCCAGATACTGCTGGAAGCTGCGCATGCCCAGCGTGCGCAGGCGGCGCGACAGGCGGCCATAGACCATGTCGCGTTTTGCCGGGGCGAGGGCGATGCCCACGCGCTGGTAGATCAGGTCGCAGACGCGGCGGAAATCACGGTCGGCGAACTCGAATTCGCGCGGGCCGGTGACGATGGGAGTAGGACTTTGCACGGGGGACGTGTCCATCGGCAGAGGCGGCGGCCGAAGCCGCCGCGGGTGGGTCTCAGAATTCCTGCCAGTCGCTGTCGCTGGCGACGAAGGTGCTGGCGTTGCTGCTGCGGCGGACCGGTGCTGGCGTCGGAGCCGGCCGCGGACGCGCCACGGCGGCGGCAACATGCGCCGGCTCGACACGCGCGGCCACTGCCTTCATCGCGGCCGAGACCTGGTTGTCCAGGCGGAAGATCGCCACGGCGTCGGCCAGCTGGCCAGCCTGTTCTTCCATCGCACGTGCGGCGGCGGTGGCTTCTTCCACCAGCGCAGCATTCTGCTGGGTGGTTTCGTCCATCTGCACCACGGTCTGGTTGACCTGCTCGATGCCAGCCGACTGCTCCTGCGAAGCCGCGGAGATCTCGGCCATGATGTCGGTCACGCGCTGCACCGAGGCGACGATCTCGCCCATGGTGCTACCGGCCTGGTGCACAAGGCTGGAGCCTTCGGCGACCTTGCCGACCGAATCATCGATCAGGCCCTTGATCTCCTTGGCCGCGGCGGCCGAGCGCTGGGCGAGGGTACGCACTTCGCTGGCGACCACGGCGAAGCCGCGGCCCTGTTCGCCGGCACGTGCGGCTTCCACTGCGGCGTTCAGCGCCAGGATGTTGGTCTGGAAGGCGATGCCGTCGATGACCGAGATGATCTCGGCGATCTTCTTCGACGAAGCTTCGATGGCCGACATGGTGTTGACCACCTGGCCGACCACGCTGCCGCCTTGGGAAGCAACACCCTGCGCGCCGATCGCCAGCTGATTGGCCTGGCGGGCGTGCTCGGCGTTCTGGCGCACGGTGGAGGTCAGTTCCTCCATTGACGCGGCGGTTTCTTCCAGATTGGCGGCCTGCTGCTCGGTACGGCGCGACAGGTCACTGTTGCCCGAGGCGATCTCACCGGCGGCCAGGGTGATGCTGCCGGCGCTGGCCTGGATCTGGCCGACGATCTGGGTCAGCTGGGTGACGGTGGTGTTGGCGTCGTCCCGCATGCGTGCGAACACGCCCTGGTAGTCGCCGTGCATGCGCGCGGTCAGGTCGCCTTCGGCGATGGCCGACAGCAGCTGCGAGAGCTTGCCGAGGTTGTCATCGCTGACCGCCATCATCGCGTTGAGGTTTTCCAGCATCAGGCGGAAATCGTGATCGAAGCGCTGCGCGTCGCCACGGCGGCTGAAGTCGCCTGCGGCGGCGGCACTGGCCAGCTGCTTGATCTCGGCGTTGATGCGGCCGAGGTTGGCCTTGACCGTGTCGACGGTGGTGGTCATCGCGGCCTTCTCGCCGGGGTAGCGCGCGACGTCGCGGCTCAGATCGCCCACCGCGTACTGCTGCACCACGTCCAGCACATCGTGCAGGGTCTGCACGTGGCCGCCGACCAGGGCATTGGTTTCCTGCACCATCAGCCCGTACTCGCCGGGGAAGGCGCTGGCATCGATGCGGTAGCTCAGTTCGCCGCCGTCGTGGCGACGCGCCATCTCGCGCTGGCCGCTGATCACCGCGTGCAGCTGCTGCTGCATGCCCGACATGGCGTCCAGCAGGCGGCCGGTCTCGTCATGCGGCTGCGGGCCGATGTGGCTGTCCAGCTTGCCGCGGGCGATACCCTCGGCGACGGCCGTTGCCTGCTTCAGCGGTACGGCGATGCGGTTGCCGATGAGCCAGCTCAGGGCCAGCACGATCAGTACCAGCACGCCACCGGAGACGGCCATGATGGCGGTGAACACCAGTGCCTGCTTCTGCACGTCGTCCATGTAGACGCCACTGCTGACCACCCAGTTCCAGGGCGCGAACAGGCCGGCGTAAGCCACCTTCTCGACCTCGCCCTTGCTGCCGGGCTTGGCCCAGCGGTAGTTGACGAAGCCGCCACCGGCCTTGGCTGCTTCCACCTGGTCGTAGTAGATGCGCACGCCGTCGTCGGTGCGGAAATCCTTCATGTCCTTGCCGACCAGGTCCTTGCGGAACGGGTGCATCAGCAGGCGGTAGCCGGTGTCGTAGATGTTGAAGTAGTAGGCATCGTTATCGGCGCGCATCACTTCCAGCGCCTGCAGGGCGGCGGCCTTGGCAGCGTCTTCGCTGAGCTCGCCGGTACCGGCCAGGCGATGGTAGTGCTGGAGGATGCCGTAGCTGAGTTCGACCTGGGTCTTCAGCGCGGTCTTGCGGGTCTCGGTCAGGTCGAGGTACTGCATGCGGGCGGCGATCACCGAGAGCGCGATCACGCCAAGCGCGATGAGCAGCGTCAGCAGGTTGAGCTTGCGCCGGACGGAGAGGTTGCTGAAGTAGTGTTGCCAGCGATGCATGAGATTCATCGAGCAGGACCAGGTCGAAGCGGGCGGGCGGCGCCGTGCCGGTCACAGCGGGACAAGCGGTGACAACCCCGTTATCGGCCGCGCGGGCGGGGGATTGAGGTGCGGTGTCCGAACGTATTCAGGTTTCCTTGCAGCGGCGGCTGCGGCGCTGCCTGCGGCAGGCTTTTGAAGCAACAGCAACAGCAACAGCAACAGCAACGGCGGTTGGTCGGCTCTGAATTTTCAGTGGGTGGCTGGATCGGGGTAGGCTGGCGGGACACGCCGTAAACCCGTCCTTGGGGGCTCGATGGCGCCATCCATGGCGCCAACGGTCCCGCCAGCCCACCCCGACCCAGCCCTCTCGGCATTCCTGTGACGGACGGCAAGAGCGTTGGCTTTCCAAGTGGGAAGAGGGGGCAGATCCGTTTTCCTGCGGAAAGCGAATCTGAACCCGGAAGCGGTGCTGTTGCTCTTGCTCTTCTTTCTTCAATCCGGGGTGGACGCGCACGGAAACTGTCCGTGGCCGGGAGGGTGGGCTGCGCAGGGGCGTGAGCCGCATGGATGCGGCGACCGAGCTTACATGGACGTACTTGCAGCGGCCCCTGCGCAGCCCACCCTCCCGGCCAACCCTCAGTAGCCACGCGCCTACCGCGACCCCCCCGAGGGGCTTCGCCGTTGGCTGGATATCCAGATACCCCGTAAACAAAAACGCCCCAGCGCAGGGCCAGGGCGTTCTCGTACATCAGGTCAGGCAGGCATCAGAATTCCTGCCAGTCTCCATCGGCCAGTTCGGTGGCCATGGGGCGACCACCGGCGGTGCGGCGGGCCGGCGGGGCGACCGGGGCCGGTGCGGCCGGTGCGGCAGCACGCGGGACCGGGGCAGCGGCGATGCGCGGGGCAACCACGGTCTCGGCTTCATCCACCACGAAGATCGACACGGCCTCGCTGAGGTGACCGGCCTGTTCTTCCATTGCGCGTGCGGCGGCGGTGGCTTCTTCCACCAGCGCGGCGTTCTGCTGGGTGGTTTCGTCCATCTGCACCACGGTCTGGTTGACCTGCTCGATGCCAGCACTCTGTTCCTGCGAAGCCGCAGAGATCTCGGCCATGATGTCAGTCACGCGCTGCACCGAGGCGACGATCTCGCCCATGGTGGCGCCGGCCTTGTGCACCAGTGCCGAGCCGTCGTTGACCTTGCCGACCGAATCATCGATCAGGCCCTTGATCTCCTTGGCCGCGGCGGCCGAGCGCTGGGCGAGGGTACGCACTTCGCTGGCGACCACGGCAAAGCCACGGCCCTGTTCGCCGGCGCGTGCGGCTTCCACCGCGGCGTTCAGCGCCAGGATGTTGGTCTGGAAGGCGATCCCGTCGATGACCGAAATGATCTCCGAGATCTTCTTCGACGAAGCCTGGATGGCCGACATGGTGGTGACCACCTGGCCGACCACTTCACCGCCCTGCGAGGCGACGCCATGCGCGCCGATGGCGAGCTGATTGGCCTGGCGGGCGTGTTCGGCGTTCTGGCGCACGGTGGAGGTCAGCTCCTCCATCGAGGCGGCGGTTTCTTCCAGGTTGGCGGCCTGCTGCTCGGTGCGGCGCGACAGGTCACTGTTGCCCGAGGCGATCTCGCCGGCGGCCGAGCTGATCGCGCGGCTGGACTGCTTGATGCGGGTGACGATCTCGCTCAGCTGCGCGGCGGTCGCGTTGGCGTCGTCGCGCATACGGGCGAACACGCCCTGGTAGTCGCCGTGCATGCGCACGGTCAGGTCACCCTGCGACAGCGCGGCGAGCAGGCCGGAGATCTGTTCGATGCTGCCGGCGTTGGCATCCAGCAGGCCGTTGATCTGCTGGGCCAGCTGCAGGAAGAAGCCTTCCTTGTCGGTGGCATCGATGCGGCCGGACAGGTCGCCAGCGGCGGCCTGGGCGATCACGCGGGCCACTTCGGCTTCCACCTGCGCTTCCTGGGTGCGGTCGCGCCATTCCACCACGTAGCCGACGGTGTCGCCGCCTTCATTGCGGATGGTGGAAACCACCTGGGCGAACTGGGCATCGCCGTACTGCATCGGGCGACGGGCGACGCCGTGTGCCTTCAGGTTGCCCAGCAGGGTCTGGTCCATCTCGCCGCGATGCTCCAGCACGGTGACCGGCTTGCCGATCAGCGAGGCCTGCGCGTCGAAGTCCGGCAGGTCACGGCGCACGTCGTCCTGGTACTGGCTCAGGGTCTGTTGCAGGGCGCGATTGGTGTAGACGATGGTATTGCTGGTGTCGGTCAGGTACACGCCGGTGGAGCTGTAGTCCAGCGCGGTGCGGATGCGCAGGTTCTCGCGGGCGATGGCCTGGTCGGTTTCGGTGCGCTCGCGCAGGTCGCGCTGCATGCGCTGCATCGCCTGCATCAGTTCGCCCACTTCGTCCTGGCGGCTGACGTCGATGTGGCCATCGAGCTTGCCGCCGGCCACATCGTTGGCAACCGAGACGGCGCCGCGCACGCTGCCGACCAGGGCACGGGCAAACAGCCAGACCAGCACCAGGCCGAGTGCGGCGCCGCCCAGCAGGGCGATCACGGTCAGCACGGCCGAGGCGGAGTAGGTGGATTCGGCCTCTTCGCGCGAGGCGCGGGCGAGGCGGTTGTCTTCGGCGATCAGCGCTTCCAGCGCCGAAGCGGCCTTGCGGTGCTTGGTGCGGGTCTCGCCGACGAAGGTATCGATGGCGTCGTCCGGCAGGTCCAGTTCCAGCATCTCGGTGACGCTGTCATAGGAGGCCAGGGCATCCTTCCACTCCTTGGCGAAGGTGTCGAACAGCTTCTTCTGCTGTGCGTTGTCGACCAGCTTCGGATAGTCCTTGATCGACTTGTCCATGCTGGTACGCAGCTCGACGGTCTGCTTGCGTGCATCAGCCTTGACGTCGTCACTGGCGCGGATCAGCTGCTGATAGGCGGCGTTGCGGTATTCACCCAGCATGCCGCGCATCTCGCCGGCCATGCGGATGCTCTCCATGCGAGAACCCGCCAGCTCGGTGGTGACGTTGTTCAGCGAGTGCAGGCCGCGATAGGCGACGATACCCTGCAGCAGCATCACCAGCAGGAGGACACCGAAGGTCAGCAGCAGCTTCGGCATCAGTTTCAGGTTGTTGATCCACGGCATGGGCGTTGCGAGCTCCTAAGGCAGACGCGCCCGGGCATCGGGCCCGGTTGCAGCAGAAACCACGCCGGCACCAGGTCCGGCGTGGTTCGACGGACAGCGGATTACTTGATGTTTGCCAGCTTCAGGCCGGCCGGCGAGCTGACTTCGATTTCGGCGCGCGAGGCGTCGCGCTGGATCTTGCCGATCACGCAGACGGTCTTGCCTTCCAGGGTTTCCAGCGGGAAGGAGAACTTGCCGCGGTTCTCGCCAGCGATGCGGGCCGAGAAGGTGTGGCGCGGGAAGGCGCCGCCCATGTACAGGAAGGTCGGCTGGCCTTCGGAACCTTCTGCATAGCGGGCCTTCTCGACCTTGCCGCAGACCATGCCGTCCTTGCCGACCGAGCGCGGTGCCAGTTCCGGCGGGATCATGTCGGCCGACTGGGCGAACGCGGCGGAAGCAGTGGTGGCCAGGACAGCGGCCGAAACGAACGCAAGCAGGGACTTCATCGAGGTGTATCTCCGGGGATGGTGATGGTCGTTCCGGTTCTGCGCGCTCCTGCGCGACCGGCTTCTGTCCCCCTATCGGCACTGCCGGAGGGAACTGAAGGGGTTTGTGACCAGAACGTGAAGCAGGTCCGTTCGATCAGGCAGCGGCGTCTTCAACGACGCTGGCCTGGCCCATGTCGGCGCTGTCCAGCAGAGTCTCGATGTCGAGCAGGATCAGCATGCGGTCGTCCTGCGTGCCGATGCCGGAGATGAAGCGGGTATCGACGGCGGCGCCGAATTCAGGGGTCGGGCGGATCTGCTCGGCCGACAGCGGGATCACGTCCGAGACGCTGTCGACGACGATGCCGACCACGCGGTCATCGACGTTCAGCACGATCATCACGGTGAAGGCGTCGTAGCGGGCATCGTCCAGGCGCAGCTTCAGGCGCAGGTCGATCACCGGAACGATGGTGCCGCGCAGGTTGATCACGCCCTTGATGTAGTCCGGTGCATCCGGGACCCGGGTCACCGCGTCATAGCCGCGGATTTCCTGGACCTTGAGGATGTCCACGCCGTAGTGCTCGGCACCGAGGGTGAAGCTGAGGAATTCGCCACCGGCGCTGGCGGCGGAGCTGGTCTTGTCGTTCATCGAGGGGTCCTGGTTCTGCCGGAAGTCCCGGTGTCAGGCTCGATATCGGCCCCTCGTCGGGGGACTTTAGGTGCCGGGGAAGACATCCACGCATGGCGTGGATCTACCGGGGAAGATGGGGGCATCCACGCATGGCGTGGATCTACACGGGAAGCGCTAGTGCCGGGCGCTGGCCGGCAACCTGGCAACAATGTGGATGCGGCCATTGCCGGCCAGCGGCCGGCACTACCGGTCGGGAGGCCTTACAGCTCGCCGTTGCGGCGCGCCTTGCGCTGGCGGTCGATGCGGAAGATGTAGCGCTGGATGGCACTGTCGGCGCCACGCGGCAGGATGTCGAAGCGCATGCCCACGCGCTTGATCTCGATGCCATTGGGTTGGCGCTGCGGCAGCAGGTTGCAGACGACCAGCTCGATCTCCAGGTCGGGGCCGTCGGGCAGCGACAGCATCGCCGGGTAGCGCTTCTGCAGGCTGAACACCGCGCAGTCGGTAGGCACGGCCACCGCCAGGCCGCCGCCACTGATGTCCACCACCCGCATCGACAGCGCTTCGGCACGGCTCTCGCCGGCGGGGATCAGCAGCTGGGGTGAATCGGTGACTGGCGTCTCCAGCCGGTACATCTCACGTCGCTGCAGATGGACCAGTTCGTCCGGCAGAGGGGCACGGAAGGCGACGTGGCCGTCGTTGTCCACACGTTGCAGTGCCTGCAGACGGAACCGCACCAGCACGCGTTCGAGCTGGGCAAAGCACAGCAGATGGTCGGCCTGTTCGGCGGCGCGGTTGGACGCCTCCTGCGGGCTGCCATCGAGCAGCAGGGTGTCGTCGTCCTCGTCGAGCTCAAGCAGCGCGGTCGGGAACGAGCGGTCGCGGCCGTCGATATGCGCATTGATCAGTGATCGCTGGTCGATCAACGATCGCAGCAGCTGCCGCAGCTGGCGCGGATTACGGACCAGGAAACGTTCGTCAGCGGC
Organism: Stenotrophomonas sp. 96582_Sma; assembly: GCF_056480905.1. Lineage (NCBI taxonomy): Bacteria > Pseudomonadati > Pseudomonadota > Gammaproteobacteria > Lysobacterales > Lysobacteraceae > Stenotrophomonas > Stenotrophomonas sp. 96582_Sma. The sequence goes on from NZ_CM151122.1 coordinate 2,124,488, forward strand.
ATCAGCCGCGTGGACATCATGCACTGCAGTGTCGTTGCCGTCGGACATGGAATCTACGGTCAGGGGCGGGCGCCAGCACGCGTTGGCGCGAGGCTCGATGGGGATATCGGCCACTGTGCCCGATTATGAAGTGAGAATTGCATCACTTTCCATGCGTCAGGGGTCGGATCCCTTTCCCGAAGGAAAGGGATCCGACCCCGGGTACATCAGAACTCCTGCCAGTCGCCGTCTGCGGCCAGCGCCGGCTGGGCCGTCGCCGTGCGCAGCGTACGCGCCGGGACCGGCTTTGCGGCCGGTGCGGCGGCTGCGACCTGGCGCGGCACCGGTGCCGCCAGCGGGCGTGCCGGGATGGCCGTCGTGCCCTGTGATGCCAGCCGGAAGCGGGCCACGGCTTCACCCAGCTGCACGGCCTGGTCTTCCATTGCACGTGCGGCAGCGGTGGCTTCTTCCACCAGCGCAGCATTCTGCTGGGTGGTCTCGTCCATCTGCACCACGGTCTGGTTGACCTGCTCGATGCCGGCACTCTGTTCCTGCGACGCTGCGGAGATCTCGGCCATGATGTCGGTCACGCGCTGCACCGAGGCGACGATCTCGCCCATGGTGCTGCCGGCCTGGTGCACCAGGCTGGAACCTTCGGCGACCTTGCCGACGGAGTCGTCGATCAGGCCCTTGATCTCCTTGGCGGCCGCAGCCGAGCGCTGGGCGAGGGTGCGCACTTCGCTGGCGACCACGGCGAAGCCACGGCCCTGTTCACCTGCGCGGGCAGCTTCCACTGCAGCATTCAACGCCAGGATGTTGGTCTGGAAGGCGATTCCGTCGATGACCGAGATGATCTCAGCGATCTTCTTCGACGAGGCTTCGATGGCCGACATGGTGGTGACCACCTGGCCGACCACTTCACCGCCCTGCGAGGCGACGCCATGTGCGCCGATGGCGAGCTGGTTGGCCTGGCGGGCGTGCTCGGCGTTCTGGCGCACGGTGGAGGTCAGCTCCTCCATCGACGCGGCGGTTTCTTCCAGATTGGCGGCCTGCTGCTCGGTGCGGCGCGACAGATCGCTGTTGCCCGACGCGATCTCGCCAGCGGCGAGGGTGATGCTGGACGCGCTGGCCTGGATCTGGCCGACGATCTGCGTCAGCTGCGCGACGGTGGTGTTGGCGTCGTCACGCATGCGTGCGAACACGCCGTTGAACTGGCCGTCCATGCGCGCGGTCAGGTCGCCGGCGGCGATCGACTGCAGCAGCTGCGAGAGCTGGCCGAGGTTGCCGTCGGCCACCTGCATCATGCTGTTGAGCTGCTCGATCATCACGCGGAAATCGTGATTGAAACGCTGCGCATCACCGCGCTGGCTGAAGTCGCCGGCTGCGGCGGCCGAGGCCAGCTGCTGGATCTGCGTGTTGATGGCCAGCAGGCTGGCCTTGGCCGCATCCATCGACTCGTGCAGGATCGCGCGGCTGCCGGGCAGGCGGCGTGCGTCCGGGGTGAGGTTGCCGGTGGCGTACTGGTTGAGCACGTCGATGGCATCGCGGATCGCGTCGAGATGTTCGAAAATGACCGTGTTGATACCGCTGGCCAGCTGCCCATAGACGCCCGGGAAGTCTTCCGGAATGCGGTGGCTGATGTCCGGACCGGCGTGCATCTGCGCCATCAGCTGGGTCTGCTCGGAGAAGCGGCGCAGCATCGCGGTCATTTCGGTAGTGGCGGCCAGCATCTTGCCGGCTTCGTCCTTGCTGGTGGCCTGGGTGCTGACGCTGAGATCGCCACGGGCAACGGCCTGGATCGCGTGCACGGCCTTGCCGAGCGGGCCGGTGACGGCGCGCGAGATGACCGTCGCCAGCGCGGCCGCCACTAGCGACAGCAGCACGATGCAGCCGATGATGGCGATCATGCTGGCGCGGTGGGTGGCATTTGCATCGGCGATCTTGGCATCCATCAGGCCGGCGATATGGGTGCCGAGGGTCTTCATCGCAGCGAACAGGTCACGGCGGGCCGGGCGCGACTGTTCGTCGGAGATCTGCCGCGCCAAGGTGCCGTCGCCTGCCGCGACGGCTTCGCGCATGGCCTTGTTGGCAGCGAAGTAGCGGTCCAGCTGCACGTTTGCCGCAGCGTACAGCTCGCGCTCCTTGGCCAGGGCTGGCAGTGCCGAGTAGGCGGCCAGTTCGTCATGTACGGCCTTGGCGGTGTCGTCCATGCGCTTGTAGTAGTCGGCCACCTTGTCAGGCTGGTCGAGCATGCTCAACAGAGCCAGCTCGTAGGTGCGGAACTCGCCGAGTTGCGAGCGCGCCTCGCCGAGATGCTGCACCGAGGGAATATCGTTGCTGGCCATCTCGCCCAGTTGCTTGTTGGCCTCGTTGAGCCGCAGCAGTGCGAATGCGCCGAGGACGAGGGTCATCAAGGTGGTGAGGGTGAACCCCACGGCCAGCTTGCGGGCGATGGGCAGATCGTGGAACCACTTCATGCAGGGTGCTCCAGGTGGGCAGGGCGCCGGCGTCGTTGCGTCGGCTGGGGGGGGGGGTGCAGAGCGAACGGTGGTGCCCGGTGGGGGTTCGGTGACGGCCGTCAAAGCGAAATAGCGGCGCAGTTCGGATGGACTTTATGGACGCAGATCACATTCGGTTGCGTAGGGATGACGTCGCGAAAGTGGTGCCATGACAGGGCTTTCGCTTGAACGGCAAGGTTGCGCCCGAAACCTTCGTGCAGACGGAGTTCACGGTATGCCTGGCGAAGCGAGCGCGGTCAGATCGTGGCCGTGCGCGCAAACGAAAACCGCCGCCCCGAAGGGCGGCGGCTCAGTGCACGCATTCAACGTGGATCAGGCGGCCTGCGGCATCCGCAGCGAACGCACCAGACCGCCGATGTCGACGATCAGGGCCACGCGGCCATCGCCAAGGATGGTGGCACCGGATACCCCGCCGATGCGGCGGTAGTTGTTCTCGATGTTCTTCACCACCACCTGCTGCTGACCGACCAGCTCGTCCACTTCCAGCGCAATCTTCTGGCCATCACCTTCAACCACCACCACCAGCGATTCGCTGCCCGGTGCGCGGTTGCCGTAGCCGTAGTACTCGCTCAGCGACAGGATCGGCAGATACTCGCCACGCACGCGCAGCACGCGGCCTTCGCCGGCCATGCTGCGGATGTCCTCGGCCTGCGGCTGCAGGGCCTCAAGCACATAAGCCAGCGGCAGGATCAGGGTTTCACCGGCCACCGCCACGGTCATGCCGTCGAGGATGGCCAGGGTCAGCGGCAGGCGGATCAGCGTGCGGGTGCCAGCGCCGAGGCTGCTTTCGATCTGGACCTCGCCCCCCAGCGCCTGGATGTTGCGGCGGACCACGTCCATGCCAACGCCACGGCCGGACAGGTCGGTGACTGCATCGGCGGTGGAGAAACCCGGCTGGAAAATCAGGTCCCAGACCTGCGAATCGGTCGGGTTGTCCGGCACCGCCAGGCCGCGTTCGGTGGCCTTGGCCAGGATCTTGGCGCGGTCCAGGCCGCGGCCGTCGTCGCTGACTTCGATGACGATATGGCCGCCCTGATGCGAGGCTGCCAGGGTGATCGTGCCGGTCTCGTCCTTGCCCGCACCGCGACGCACGTCGGGCATTTCCAGACCGTGGTCGATCGAGTTGCGCACCAGGTGCACCAGCGGATCGGCGATCTTTTCGATCAGGCCCTTGTCCAGTTCGGTGCCTTCGCCGACGGTGCGCAGGCGGACCTGCTTGCCGAGACGGCTGGACAGGTCGCGGACCAGGCGCGGGAAGCGGCGGAACACCGCATCGACCGGCAGCATGCGCACGCCGATCACCGCTTCCTGCAGATCGCGGGTGTTGCGTTCAAGCTGGTCCAGGCCGGCGAACAGGCTCTCGGCGTGGACCGGGTCCAGCGCGTGCGAGACCTGCTTGAGCATGGCCTGGGTGATGACCAGTTCGCCGACCAGGTTGATCAGCGCATCGACCTTGTCGACGCTGACCCGGATCGAGGTTTCGGCTTCCTGGCCGCCAGCGCTGCTGGCAGCGGCGGCGGGTGCCGCCGGTACAACGGCAGCCGGTGTGGAAGGGGCGGGTGTGGCGGGTGCCTCGGTGGCCAGGCTCGGCGGCGCAGCCGGACGGATGTCCAGTTCGCAGTCGTCCAGCACCCAGGCGAAGGTGTCTTCGATCTTGCTGCGCGGCACCTTGCCGACCAGGCCGAGATCCCACGCCAGGTGGGCCTCCAGCGGGTCGAGCTGGGCGAAGCCGGGCAGGCGTTCCATGCGCGCGGCGACCTGCAGCGAACCGAGATGTTCCAGTTCGCGGATGATGCGCAGCGGGTCGTTGCCGCTCATGAACAGCGATGGCGCCGGGGTGAAACCGATCTGCCAGGCTTCCGGCGTATCGTCCACCTTGGCTGCGGCGGCCGCGGGGGCGCTCGCTGCGGCCTCCCCGGAAAGAACCGCCTCCAGGCGCGCCTTCACCGCAGCAACTGCGGCGGGATCGGCGGCCTGGCCGTGTTCGGCTTCGCGCAGCAGGGCGCGCAGCACGTCCACCGAGGACAGCATGGCGTCGACGGCGTGGCCTTCCAGCGCCCGCTTGCCGGCACGCAGCTCATCGAGCAGCGTTTCCAGCACATGGGTCAGGCCGGCGATCGCATCGAAGCCGAAGGTGCCGGCGCCGCCCTTGATCGAGTGGGCGGCGCGGAACACCGAATTGATGATCTCCGCGTCCTGCTGCCCCGATTCCAGGGCCAGCAGGCCAGCCTCCATCGCGTCGAGGCCTTCGCGGCTCTCCTCGAAGAAGGTGGCGTGGAAGCGTTGCAGGTCCATGCTCATGGCAGTGGTGGTCCAGAAGCGAAGAAGGGGAGCGGTGGCGGGCGATCAGCCCAGCACTTTCTGCACGGTGGCGACCAGCTGTTCCGGATTGAACGGCTTGACCAGCCAGCCGGTGGCACCGGCGGCCTTGCCTTCGGACTTCTTGTCGGCGGCCGATTCGGTGGTCAGCATCAGCAGCGGCGTGAACTTGTAGTCCGGCAGCTGGCGCAGTTCGCGGATCAGCGCGATGCCGTCCATGTTCGGCATGTTGACGTCGGTGACCACCGCATTGAAGCGCTGGCCCTTGGCGCGACCGAGCGCGACCGCGCCGTCTTCAGCTTCTTCGACGGCAAAACCGGCCGAGGTGAGGGCGAAGGACACCATCTGGCGCATTGACGCCGAATCGTCCACCACCAAGATACGTGCGCTCATGCAGCGTTCTCCACAGATTTCAGGTTGTCATGGGTTACGTCCAGGCCCAGGGCCTGGGTGACGCCCAGCAGGCGCGCGGCGTCACGGAAGGTTGCAGTGCAACCGTGGAAGCCGGTGCCGAGGCCTGCCTCGCGGCGGGCCTGCACGAACGCACACAGCACCTGCACGGCGGCCGTGTGGATGCGGGCGACCTGGCTGGCATCCAGGGTCAGCTCGCCTGCCTGCGCCACCAGCGGGGCGAGGCGGTTCTTGAGCTCGGTGGTGCTCTCGATGCCGAGATCCCCACCCAGTTCGACAGTGCTCATCGTTGCTCCGGACAAACGGTTCCGTGATCCATAACGGCACCCCGGCGGGGTTCTTTAGGGGAATCGACGCGGTGCGTCGATGCGGTCGCTGTTGAAAAGGGGACGGAGGGGATTAAGTCGCAACTGGCTCGGCGCTTTGCGCCGATGCGGTGCCTGTCGGGGACGCAAGGCGTTGATCCGTTGGATCAACACCTTACGTCCCCACTGCGTGGTCGCCGTTGCCGAGGGTGGCTGCGGAAGAGCCTGGTCGATTGCGACTTAATCCCCTCCGTCCCCTTTTTTTCCGCTCAACTCAGCAACCGGGTGGCATCCAGCAGGATCATCGGGCGCTGGCTGACCCGGGCGACGCCACGGAACAGGTCGTTGGAGATCTGGCAGATGCGCGCGGTATCGGGCGGTTCGATCTGCGAATCGGTGAGGTTGGCGACATCTTCCACTGCCGACACGCGCAGGCCGATGGTCTCGCCGTCTTCCTCCAGCACCACGATGCGGGTCTGTGAGTCGTCTTCGGCGGCTGCGGCGCCCAGGTGCAGGCCGAGGTCCATCACCGGTACCACCTGGCCACGCAGGTTCATGATGCCCAGCATGGCCGGCGCAGTGCCGCGCAAGGGCAGCAGCGGCACTGGCAGCACCACTTCCTGCACTTTCAGCAGTTCCAGTGCATAGGCCTGGGTGCCGCAGCGCAGGCGCAGCCAGCGCGAGGTGCGCTCGCCGGCGCGTCGGTTCTGTGGATGCGGGCTGCTGGCGGGCCGATGTGCCTGTGCCTGCAGCTCCTGCCAGCTGCTCGGGCGGTTGCCTGCTGGCGCGTCCACGGCCACGCGCGGGGGCGGCGCGGCATCGGTGCGTGCAACTGGAGCGGGTGCTGCGACCACGGCCGCTGGTGGCGCAGGAACGTCCTCGCCGCCGGCTGCGGCCTCGAACGCGGCCTCCAGGCCGGGGCTGTCGGTGTGGGCGAGTCGATGGCTGTCGGCCGGATCGGTCTCGTAGATCACTTCGTCCGGCAGGTCGTCCCATGTAGGTTCCGGGCCGGACTTGGCGGTGGCGGGAGCAGTGGCCGTTTCGTGGATCACCTCGTCAGGTAGGTCATCCCAGGTCGGTTCGCGCGCGGGGGCGGCGACAGGCATTGCGGCGGCCTCGAAGGCGGCCTCCAGTGCTGCGTCGTCCTCTGCCGCGGCAGCAGCAACAGTCTCCGTTTCGTAGATCACTTCGGCGGGCAGATCGTCCCAAGTGGGCTCGCGCTCAGCCGTTGCGGCCGCCTCGAAGGCGGCTTCGAGTGCGGCGTTGTCGACGGCAGGCGCAGCGGCGACGGTCTCGGTTTCGTAGATCACCTCGGCCGGCAGGTCATCCCAGGTCGGCTCGCGTTCGGCGTCGGCTGCAATTGCTGGGCACGCTTCGTCGCTCGCCGGCGGCGGTGCAGCCGGTGGTGCCGCGGCGATCGCTTCGCCCAGCAGTTCGTCCAGGTAGTCGTCCAGTACACCGGTGCTGTTCATGCGGCCTGCTCCAGAGCACGGGCATCCTCGCCGAGGATCCAGTTCAGCGCGCGGCGATAGGCGGCCAGGCCGCGACCCGGGTAATCCTCACCAACGCTCGGCAGGGCCAGGCCGGCGGCGTTGCTGATGCGGGTGTCGATCGGAATCGCGTCTTCCCACACACGGGTGCCGTGACGATCCTGCATCGTGCGCAGCGACTCGTTGCCGGCGCGGGTGCGGCGGTCGAACAGGGTCGGCAGGATCGAGATCGGCAGCGGGCGGCGGCGCGAGCGTTCGACCATCTCGCCGGTGCGGACCATGCCATCCAGGCCATGCAGGGCCAGCGGCTCGGCCTGGGTGGGGATGATCAGGCGATCGGCGGCGGCCAGCGCATTGATCATCAATAGGCCGAGGGTGGGCGCGCAGTCCAGCAGGATGTAGTCGTGCTGGCCCTGGTGGCGCGCAAGCGCATTCTGCAGCGCCAGGCCAAGGCCAGGCTGGTTGGCGCTGCGGCGTTCCAGCGTGGCCAGCGCGGACTGTGCGCAGACATAGTCCAGGCCATGGATGCTGCTTGCATGGCACAGGCTGGAAAGATCGGCGGGCGGGGCGCCGAACAGCTCCAGCACGCCAGCCGGCGGCGGGTCCACCGGTACGCCGAACGCGCGGCTGAGCGAGGCATGCGGATCGAGGTCGATCAGCAGCACGCGATGGCCAAGTACGGCCAGTCCGCGGCCGAGGGCGAGGGTGGTGGTGGTCTTGCCGACTCCGCCCTTCTGGTTGGCGACTGCCCAGATGCGCATCGGTTTACTCCTTCATTGCCGGGGGAACGGCGGCGCCGACGCGGCTGCCAGCCGGCACCGGCGGCAACTTCACCGGTGCGATGGGGTAGGTCGGGGCGGTAGCCGGAGTTGCCGCGGCTTGTTCGGTATCGGTGTTCCGGGTGGCACCGGTGGCTGCGTTCAGGCGCTGACCGAGCGGGTCCACCGAGTGCGAGGTGTCGGCCAGGATGATGACCATCACCCGGCGGTTGCGGTTGCGGCCCTGCGCGCTGTCGTTCTCTTCGCGCGGGCGGAACTGGCCGTAGCCGACCATCGCCAGCCGCGACGGCTGCACGCCCTGGTCGGCGAACAGGTGCACCACGCTGGCCGCGCGCCCGGCCGACAGTTCCCAGTTCGACGGGAAGGTGGCGGTGGCGATCGGTACGTTGTCGGTGTGGCCTTCCACGCGCACGCTGTTGGGTACGTCGCGCAGGACCTCGGCCAGGCTGGCCAGGGTCTGCCGCGCATGCACGTCCAGCGCCGCCGAGCCGGTGGGGAACAGGATGTCGCTGTTGATCTCGACTTCGATCCACAGCTCGGTGCGGCGCACGCTGATCATGCCGCGGTCGATCAGCGGCGCGAGCGCGGCGGTCAGGCGGTCGGCGATGCTGTTGAGCTGGCGCTCGGCGCGCGCGATCTGCTCCTGGTTGTGCACCGAAACAGGCATACGCATCTGCGAGGCCATCGACGGCAGCAGGGTCGGGTCGTGCGACGGCGCAGGCGCCGAGGGCCCGATCTTGGTGCCGGACTTGATCACCGAGGGGCTGTCCCAGCCGCCACCCTGCACCTGCTTGTTGCCGACCTGTACCGGATTGATCGTGCGCGGCGCGCCCCCGAAGGCATCGGTCAGCGCGTCGGCCATGATCCGGTACTTGCCTTCGTTCACCGAGGAAATCGCGTACATGACCACGAAGAAGGCGAGCAGCAGCGTCATCAGGTCGGCATAGGGGATCGCCCATGCTTCGTGGTTGGCGTGCTCTTCGTGGTGCTTGCGGCGGGCCATGTCAGTGCAGGAAGCCGGAGAGGTTGGTTTCGATGTTGCGCGGGTTTTCGCCCTGGGCGATCGAGATCAGGCCTTCAATGACCATTTCGCGGTCGCGGGTGTTGTGCGAGATCACACTCTTGAGCTTGGCGGCCACCGGCAGGAACAGCAGGTTGGCCGAGGCGATGCCGTAGATGGTGGCGGTGAACGCTGCGGCGATGCCGTGGCCGAGCTTGCTCGGGTCGGCCAGGTTCTTCATCACCGCGATCAGGCCAAGCACGGCACCGATGATGCCCAGCGTCGGTGCATAGATGCCCATCGCTTCGAAGACCTTGGCACCGGCCTGGTCCTGGTGTTCCTGGCTGCCCAGTTCGATTTCCAGCATGTGCCGCATCGATTCGGGTTCGACGCCGTCCACCAGCAGCTGCAGGCCCTTGCGCAGGAACGGGTCCTGCTGTGCTTCCACCTGCGATTCCAGGCCCAGCAGGCCCTGGCGGCGGGCGATGTTGCTCCACTCGACGATCTGCTGGATCAGTTCGCGGCGATCGCTGTGCGGCGGGCGCACGACCCAGCGTACGATCTTGAAGGCATGCTTGAACACCGCCGGCGAGGTATGCAGCAGGATCGCGGCGACGGTGCCGACGATGACGATCACGAACGCCGCAGGCGACCACAACGACGCCAGGCCGGCGCCCTTGAGGATGCTGCCGCCGACCAGCGAGGCCAGGGCGAGAAAGAGTCCAATGAGGCTGAGTCTATCCATGGTTCCGGTATCGGCGTGTATGAATGGGACTTGAGACACCGGTAGATCGCGTACAGACGGTGGTCACAGTTTTCGGGGCGCCGGGCATGGCCCGGTGGGGTTCATCGCAGCCCGTCCACGTCCAGGATCAGCGCCATGCGACCATCGCCGATCAAGGTTGCACCGGCATAACCGCGCAGGCCGCGCAGCGCTTTCGGCAGCGGCTTGATGACCACTTCCTCACGCCCGCGTACCTGGTCCACGACCAGCCCGAAGCGCGCTTCGCCAGCCTGCAGCACCACGATGGTCAGCAGCGGCGAGGCGGCCGGCGTCACATCCAGCCACTGGCGCAGATCGACCAGCGGCAGCGTGTGCGAGCGGCGGTCGAGCACGGCACGGCCATCGAACCAGCCCAGCGAGGTGCGCGGCGCGTGCAGCACTTCCATCACGCGGGCCAGCGGCAGCGCATAGACGTCCTCGCCGGCCTGCACCAGCAGGGTCGGCAGGATCGCCAGGGTCAGCGGCACGCGGATCAGGAAGCGGCTGCCACGGCCCAGTTCCGACTGGATCTGGATCTGGCCGCTCAGTTCGCGGATGCGTGACTGCACCACGTCCATGCCGACGCCACGACCGGAGATGTCGGTGACCTGCTGCTTGGTCGAGAAGCCGGGCAGGAACACCAGGTGCAGGCACTCCTCGCTGCTCAGGCGCGCGGCGGCTTCCGGATCGATCAGGCCCTTCTCGCGCGCCTTGGCACGCAGCTTTTCCGGGTCGATGCCGGCGCCATCGTCCTGCACCTCGATGCTGACGTAGTCGCCTTCCTGCTGTGCGGACAGGCGCACATGGCCCATCCGTGGCTTGCCCTGTGCCTCGCGCAGGTCGGGCATTTCCACGCCATGGTCGATGGCGTTGCGGACCAGGTGCACCAGCGGGTCGGCCAGCGCTTCCACCAAGTTGCGGTCGAGCTCGGTCTCGGCGCCGATCAGTTCCAGGTCCACTTCCTTCTTCAGCGAGCGGGCGACGTCGCGGGCAACCTTGGGGAAGCGCGAGAACACCTTGCCCACCGGCTGCATGCGGGTGCGCATCACTGCCGACTGCAGGCGGGCGGTGGCGATATCCAGAGTGGACACGGCCCGGTCCAGCTCTTCATCGCGCAGGCGTGCACGCAGGGTCTTGAGCCGATTGCGTGACAGCACCAGTTCGCCGATCAGGTTGACGATCGCGTCCAGGCGCTTGGTGTCCACGCGCACGGTATGTTCGGCCTCGGCCAGCGGCTTGGCGGCCGGCTTCGCCACCGGTGCCGGTGCGGCGACCGGGCGCGGCGCTGCGATCGGTGCCGGTGCCACCACGGCCGCAGGCTTGGTGCCCGGTGCCGCGCCACCGTGCAGCTGGTCGAGCAGGGCTTCGAACTCGTCTTCGCTGATCAGTCCGTCGTCGGCCTTCTTCGCTGGCGCGACCGCGGTCGGCGCGTTGCCACCATGCAGTTGGTCGAGCAGAGCCTCGAATTCGTCGTCGGTGATCAGGTCGCTGCCACCCGCGGTGGGTGCTGCTGCGGCGGCGGGTGCAGCCACGGCACCGCCGTGCACGTCGAACTGTGCGATCAGGTCCGGCGGCGCATAGCCCGGCTCGGTGCCGGAGGAAACCGCGTCCAGCATCGACTGCAGGTAGTCCAGCGATTGCTGGGCCGCGTCGAAGTGGTGGGCCTGCAGCACGGCCTGGCCGGCACGTGCGGCGCCCAGCGCCTCTTCAGCGGCATGGCACAGCTCGACCATGGCGGTGACGCCGAGGAAGCCGGCGCCGCCCTTGAGCGTGTGGTAGCCGCGGAACACCGCGTTGAGCTGGTCGCTGTCCTGCGGTGCCTGCTCCAGCGACACCAGCTGTTCGCCGAGGCGATCCAGGATCTCCTGCGCCTCGATGATGAAATCGGCAGTGATGTCGTCGGATACCGCGCTCATGCTTACAGCCCCAGATCCGACAACAGGTCGTCGGCGTCGTTCTGCGAGACCGCGTGGCGGTCCAGTCCCTTCAGTGCCGGCCCGGCCAGTTCCGGGTCGGTGCGATGCTGTTCCGGCGGCAGGCCGAGCGCGCCGAAGCCTTCGTGCACGCGGCGGACGATGCCGACCACGCGACGGATGATCTGCCCGGTCAGGTCCTGGTAGCTCTGGGTCAGGGCGATCTCGGTCAGGTTGTGGCGGATGCGCTCGAGCTGCGCGTCCTGGCCCGGCTGCAGGCCTTCGGCGCGCAGCTGTTCGGTCAGGCTGCGGCATTCCTCGGCCAGGTCCAGGGTGCGGTGCGTGGCCTGTTCTGTCATCGCCACCACGTGGTCCAGTCGCGCGCAGGCGTCGTCCAGTTCGCCGGCTTCGCTCGGCACGGTCGGCAGTTCGCCCAGCGCCTGCCCCAGCTCGCGGGCCAGCCGCGAGAGGCCGCTCATCATCGGCTGCGTGCGCAGCGCGACCAGCCCATCGATGCGCTGCCGCCAGGCGGCCTCGTCACCGGACTCGAGTGCGTCCAGGGCCTCCTGCAGGCGCAGGGCGAGGGCGTTCTTGTCGACCGTGGTATCCATCAGGCGCTGGCCGCCAGGCGTTCGAAGATCTTGCCGAGCTTCTCTTCCAGCGTCTGCGCGGTGAACGGCTTGATGATGTAGCCGTTCACGCCGCTCTGGGCGGCTTCGATGATCTGCTCGCGCTTGGCTTCTGCCGTGACCATCAGCACCGGCAGGGTCTTCAGCTTGGCATCGGCACGGATGGCCTTGAGCAGCTCGATGCCGGTCATCACCGGCATGTTCCAGTCGGTGACCACGAAATCGAACGGCTGGCTCTGCAGCAGCGACAGCGCGGCATGCCCGTCCTCGGCTTCGGCGGTATTGGTGAAGCCCAGATCGCCCAGCAGGTTCTTGACGATTCGACGCATGGTCGAGAAGTCGTCGACGATCAGGATGCGCATGTTCTTGTTCAAAGCAGAATTCCTTTGTTGTTCATTCCGGACGGCCGGGGGCAGCCGCCTCGGGGATGTTCATTCTTCGAGGCCTGCGTCGGCAGCCTCGAACAGCTTCAGCCGGCCACGCAGGCGCAGTACCGCCTGGCCGTGGATCTGGCAGACCCGCGACTCGCTCACGCCGAGCACCGCGCCGATCTCCTTCAGGTTCAGTTCCTGCTCGTAGTACAGCGAGAGCACCAGTTGTTCGCGCTCGGGCAGGTGGCCGATGGCCTTGCCCAGCTCGCGACCGAACTCACCGCGCTCCAGTACCTGCTGCGGGGTCGGCCCGCCCTGGGCGACGGTGTCCAGCTCGCCCTGGTCCTCGATGCGCGATTCCAGGCTCAGCACCTGGCCACGTGCAGCGTCTTCCATCAGCCGCAGGTACTCAGGCAGCGGCATCTCCATCGCGGCGGCCACTTCAGTGGCGCTGGCGGCACGGCCACTGCTCTGTTCCAGGCGGCGGATGGTGGCGGCGGCATCACGTGCACGGCGGTGCACCGAGCGCGGGACCCAGTCACCACGGCGGATCTCGTCGATCATCGAACCACGGATGCGGATCGAGGCGTAGGTCTCGAAAGAAGCACCCTGGTCGGCGTCATAGCTGCGCGAGGCTTCGATCAGGCCCATCATGCCGGCCTGGATCAGGTCGTCGACCTCGACGCTGGCCGGCAGGCGCGCGGCCAGGTGGTGGGCGATGCGCCGCACCAGGTCCGAATGCTGGGCGATGACTTCGTTTGCCGCCGAGCGCTGCACTTCCCTGTACTGGGCTGCGCCTTTCATGCCGTCACCCCACGCTGCTTGAGGATGCGTTCGAGGAAGAACTCGACGCCGCCACGCGGTTCGGTCGGCGCCTGCCAGCGCGCGGTACGGCGCGCGATCTCGGTGATCGCCAGCGCCGCCGGGCTGGACGGATAGGCCTTCACCACCGGCTGCTGGCGCTGCACCGACAGGCGCAGCCAGTCATCCTGCGGCACGCAGCCGAGGTAGTTCAGCGAGACATCGGCAAGGAACTTCTCGCAGACGCGGGTCAGCTTTTCGTACAGCACGCGGCCCTCGTTCGGGTCGCGCACCATGTTGGCCACCACCTGGATGCGGTCCACGCCGCGCTCGCGCGACAGCACCTTGATCAGTGCGTAGGCGTCGGTGATCGAGGCCGGCTCGTCACAGACCACCACCACGGTGTCCTGTGCGGCCTGGCAGAAGGTCAGCACGCCATCGGTGATGCCCGCGGCAGTGTCCACCACCATGATGTCCAGCTCGCGCTCCAGCTCGGAGAACACGTTGACCAGGCCAACGTGCTCAGCCGGGGCCAGCTCGGCCATGTGCCGGCGGCCGGATGCGGCCGGGACCACCAGTACGCCGTTCGGGCCTTCGACGATGACGTCGTCCAGCGAACAGCGCCCGGCGACCAGGTCGGCCAGGGTAAAGGTGGGGTTCAGGCCCAGGATCACGTCGATGTTGGCCAGGCCGAGGTCGGCGTCCAGCAGCAGCGTGCGCTTGCCCATGCCAGCCAGGGCCACGGCCAGGTTGGCCGACACATTCGTCTTGCCCACGCCGCCCTTGCCGCCAGTGACCGCAATGGTGCGCACAGGGCCGAGCGGCTCGCTGCGGGTGGCCGACAGCGGGAAGGTCTTGGTCAGCTTGGCGTACTCACGCGACGGCATGGTTCAACTCCGGGTTGCAGGGCATATCGGCCGCGCGGCGCAAATCTTCAAGGCGAAGTACAAGATTGGCTGCACTGGCCCGGTGCAGGTCCTCCGGGACGTCCTGGCCATCGGTCACCCAGGTGATCGGCAGGGCATGGTCCACGGCCACCGACAGGGCGTTGCCGAAGCGGCCGGTCTCGTCCAGCTTGCTCAGTACCAGGCCCTGCAGGTTGGCGGCGCCGAAGCGGCGGACCACCTCGTCCATGTCGCCGAAGCTGGTGTTGGCCGGCAGCACCAGCAGGGTGCGGACCTGGCGGGCGGCACGCAGCCACTGCAGCTGGGCGGCCAGGGCGCGGTCGCGCGGGCCCAGGCCGGCGGTGTCGATCAGCACCAGCTTGTAGTCCTTCAGGCGTTCCAGCAGCTGGTCCAGGTCGGTGCCGCTGTTGGCCTCGTGCACCGCGATGCCGAGCTGGCGGCCGTAGCCGTACAGCTGCTCGCGGGCACCGATGCGGGTGGTGTCGGTGGTGACCAGGGCCACGTCACGCGGCGCGTGCTTCTCGGCGAAGCGCGAGGCCAGCTTGGCGATGGTGGTGGTCTTGCCGGCGCCGGTCGGTCCGACCAGTGCGATCACACCACCTTCTTCCAGCGGGTCGACCGGGGCGATCGGCAGCTTGCGCGAAATCAGCCCCAGCATCAGGCCGCGGCCTCGATGGGCCTCGGTCTCCAGCGGGATCTGCATGGCCACGTCGCGGGCCAGGCCGGCATCGAAGCCATACTCGTCCATCAGGTCCAGCGCGGTGGCGCGCACCGGGCAGCCGCGCAGGCGCTCGTCGGTGAAGCGGTTCATCTCGCGCTCGATCACATGGCGCATGCCGGCCACTTCCTGGCGCAGCTGGCGGATCTCGGCGTCGTCCTGGGCCACCAGGGTCAGTGCCGGGGCTGGGGCCAGCACGGGGGCAGCGCCGGTTTCGTCGCTGGCTTCGACCGGTGCCGGTTCGCTGGCGACGATCCCGGGTTGCGCTTCGGTCACGGCAGCGGTAGGCAGCGGCGGCGGCTGCACGGCCGACGCCGCGCATTCGTGATGCGTCTCGTGCGGCGGGTCGATCTGGAAGCGGGCGCGGTTGGCCGGTGCGGCGGTGCTGGGCGCCGGTGCGACGATGGCTTCGGCGAACGGAGCGAAGGGCTGATCCGGCAGCGCCGGTTCGTTGACGGCGGCGCGTGCCAGGGTGGCGGCGAAGCCGGTGCTGCCGCGGGTCGGCACGATCTCGTCGGCGCTGTCCAGGGTGCGGCCGGTGGCGCCGACCGCAGCGCGGGCGAGGGCAGCCACGGCCGAGGTGGTTGCGGCGACCGGTTCCGGTGCCGGGGTGTTGCTGCGGCGGCGGGTGACCGCGGCGATCACCGCGTCGGCGGCGGTGCGCGGCTTCGGCGCCGGCGGCGGAGCGATGTCACGACGCGAGGCTTCCAGTGCACGCTGCACGGCGCTCTCGTCGTAGTTGGCGGCGGCGACGATCTCGATGCCTTCCTCGATCCGGCGGTTGGACAGGATCACGGCGTCAGGACCATGTTCCTTGCGCACCAGGTTCATGGCCGAGCGCATGTCGGCGGCGACGAATCGTTTGATTTTCATGCTGTGGTCACGGGACGAAGACGGCGGGGTGGCGGTCGGAGAACTCGGGTGGTCGGTGGTCTGCACGGTGCGGGTTCCCCTTGGTATCTGTCTGTTGCGTTGGTTCGAAAGTGGTGTCTGTTTTCTGGCGCATCGGAGGGCGGCGTCAGCTGATCGTTCCGACCAGCTTCAGGCGCTTGTCCTCCGGCACCTCGCTGTAGGCCAGGACCGACAGCGACGGAACGCTGTGGCGGACCAGGCGGGCCAGCGCGGCACGCACCGGGCCAGGTACCAGCACGACCGCGGGCTCGTTGCGGGCTTCCTGCTTGCTGACACATTCGGCCAGGCTCTGGTGCAGTCGCTCAGCGAGTCCGGGTTCCAGCGCGGCGCCGTTGCCCTGCGTGGACTCCTGCAAGACACGTTCCAATTGTGGGTTGAGCGTGAACACCGGCAGCTCCGCCGACATTCCGGCGATCTCCTGCACGATGAAACGACCCAGCGCGGTGCGCACCGCGGCGGTCAGTACGGCCGGGTCCTGGCTGTTCGGAGCGTGTTCGACCAGTGCTTCGGCGATCTTGCGCAGCTGGCGGATTGGAATGCGCTCGACCAGCAGGTTCTGCAACACGCGCACCACCGCCGACAGCGGCAGCGCCTTCGGCGTCAGATCTTCGACGAGCTTGGGCGCGCTCTTGGCCAGGTTGGCCAGCAGGTGCTGCACTTCCTCGTGGCCGAGCAGCTCGGGCGCGTGTTCGCGGATCAGGTGCGACAGATGGGTGGCGACCACGGTGGCCGGATCGACCACGGTGTAGCCCAGCGTTTCGGCCTGGGCACGCTGGTGCGGTTGGATCCAGGTCGCGTCCAGGCCGAACGCGGGGTCCTTGCCGGCGATGCCTTCCAGCGCGCCGAGCGCGCTGCCCGGGTCCAGTGCCAGCTCGCGGTCCGGATGGATCTCGGCGGTGGCCACCGGTACGCCGTGCACCAGCACGCGGTAGCCGTTGGCCGGCAGTTCCAGGTTGTCGCGGATGTGCACCGACGGGATCAGGAAGCCGACGTCCTGGGTCAGCTTGCGCCGCACGCCCTTGATGCGTGCCATCAGTTCGCCGCCCTGGCTGCTGTCCACCAGCGGAATCAGCCGGTAGCCGACCTCCAGGCCCAGCGGATCGACCGGGCGCAGTTCGTCCCAGCTCAGTTCGGCAGTCGGAGCCGGCGCGGCCGGGCGGCCGAGTGCGTTGAGCGCGGCAGCGTCATTGCCTGCGGCTGCCGGATCGGTGGCCGCGGCCTTGCCCTTGCGGTAGACCTTCCAGGCGATGAAGCCGAGGATCGCGGACAGTGTCAGGAAAGCGACGTTGGGCATGCCCGGCACCAGGCCGACCACGCCGATGATGCCGGCGGTGATCGCCAGCGCGCGGTACTGGCCGAACACCTGGCCGGTCATGGCCTGGGCCATGTCCTGCGAACGCGAGGCGCGGGTGACCAGCATGGCCACGGCGCTGGAGACCAGCAGCGCCGGCAGCTGCGCCACCAGGCCATCACCAATCGACAGCAGGGTGTAGGTGGCAGCGGCATCGCCGAACGGCATGCCATGCTGCAGCACGCCTACGGCCAGGCCGCCGAGCATGTTGATGAACAGGATCAGGATGCCGGCGATGGCATCGCCGCGGATGAACTTGCTGGCACCGTCCATCGCGCCGTAGAAATCGGCTTCCTCGCGGACTTCCTCGCGGCGCAGCTTGGCTTCTTCACGCGTCAGCAAACCGGCGTTGAGGTCGGCGTCGATCGCCATCTGCTTGCCGGGCATCGCGTCGAGGATGAAGCGCGCGGTCACTTCCGAGACGCGGCCGGCGCCCTTGGTGATGACCACGAAGTTGATGATGGTCAGGATCGCGAACACCACGATGCCGACCGCGTAGTTGCCGCCGATCACGAATTCGCCGAAGGCAGCGATGACCTTGCCCGCGGCGTCATGGCCGTTCTGGCCGTTCAGCAGGATCACGCGGGTGGAGGCGACGTTCAGCGCCAGCCGCAGCATGGTGGTGATCAGCAGCACGATCGGGAAGATCGTGAAGTCCAGCGGGCGCTTCACGTAGACCACCGCCAGCAGCACCATCAGCGAGATGGCGATGTTGAAGGTGAACAGCGCATCGAGCACCGGCGCGGCCAGCGGCACCACGACCATGGCCAGCAGGGCCAGCACGATCAGCGGTGCGCCAAGGCCCTGGCGGATCATTTCCAGCGCGCGGCGGGTGTTGAAACCGGTGGAGGGCTGGGCGCTCACGGGCGGCCTCCCTTGCCGAATTCATCCACCTGGATGTGCGGGGCGTCCGGCATCGGGCCAGTGCGCCAGGCGCGCAGCTGGTAGACGTAGGACAGGACCTGGGCGACGGCCGAATACAGTCTCACGGGGATTTCCTTTCCGAGTTGGCCTTCCCGATACAAGGCGCGTGCCAAAGGCGGGGCGGAGACGATCGCCACCTTGTTGCCGTCGGCCACTTCACGGATGCGCAGGGCGGTCTCATCCACACCCAGGGCGACCACTTTGGGGGCGTTCATGGCGCCGCCCTCGTACTTCAGGGCCACCGCGTAGTGGGTGGGGTTGACTACCACCACGTCGGCAGTGGGCACCGCCTCCATCATCCGGCGGTTGGCCATCTGCTGCTGCAGCTGGCGGATGCGGCCCTTGACCTCGGGGCTGCCCTCGCTTTCCTTCATTTCCCGGCGCAGCTCTTCACGGGTCATCTTCAGCTTGCGCATCCAGTTCCAGCGCTGGTAGGGCGCATCGATGGCAGCCAGCACCAGCATCGCGCCGGCGGTGGCCAGCAGCAGGCGCAGGGTGAAGCCGAGGCCGTCGGTGATGGCGGTCTCCAGCGGGTGGTGGATCAGCCCGCGCAGGGTGTCGAAGCCGGTCCACACCACCAGCCCGGCGGCAACGCCGACAAAAGCCACGCGCAACAACGACTTGGTGAACTCGGCGATGGCTTCCGGGCCATACAGGCGCTTGAGCCCGCTCATCGGGTTCATGCGGTTGAAGTCGGGCATCATCGCCTTCTGCGACCAGCGCAGGCCGCCCATCACCAGCGGGGCGACGAAGCTGGCCAGCAGGCAGACCAGCACCAGCGGCGCGATCACCAGCATGAACTGCAGCAGCAGGTCGCCGAAGTGGCCGAACAGCGCCTTCGGGTTCTGCCGCAGGCTCTGCTCTGGGCTGAGTGCATGCTTCATCCAGGCGCTTGCACCACGGCCGATCGAGCCGCTCATGGCCATCACCGCCAGTACACCGGCGCCGAACACGGCGGCCGTGCCGAGCTCGCGCGAGCGCGGCAGGTTGCCCTGTTCACGGGCGTCGCGCAGGCGTTTTTCGGTAGGTTGTTCGGTCTTTTCGCCGGCGGATTCGTTCTCGGACATCACGGGCACTGCGGCAGGGGATGCCGGGGTGCGTGCAAGAACCGTTCCGTGATGGGTTCATGTGCCAACCAAGGTTGGCATCTACCAGAGCAGGTGCAGGTGGGAGCGCAGCCTGGATTTACCCCGGCGGGTGCTGCGTCGGCGGGCTCTGCGCCAGCTCCACCCGTGGGCGAGGCAGGTCGTGCAGCTGCATGAAGCGCGCCGCGTCGACCGGGCGGCCGAGCAGGTAGCCCTGCAGGAAGTCGCAGCCCAGGCGCTCCAGGTAGGCGCGCTGTGCGGCGGTCTCCACGCCCTCGGCCACGATGTCCATGTCGAGCGCGTGGCCCAGTGCCACGATCGCCGAGACGATCACCACATCCTCGGCGCTGTGCTCCAGATCGCGTACGAAGGCATGGTCGATCTTGATCTCGGTGGCGGGCAGCCGCTTCAGGTACAGCAGGCTGGAATAGCCGGTGCCGAAGTCATCGATGGAGATGCCCACGCCCAGCGCCGACAGCGCCTGCAGCAGGCGCAGGCTGGCATCGGTATCGCGCATGACCGTGCTTTCGGTGATCTCCAGCACCAGGTGGCGTGGGGCAATGTCGTAGCGTTCGATCACTTCGCGCACATCCTGCAGCAGGTGCGGCGAACTGAACTGCACCGGCGACAGGTTCACCGACATCGACCAGCCCTCGTGGCCGGCATCGTGCCAGCGGCGCAGCTGCAGGCAGGCCTGGTCCAGCGCCCAGCGCCCGATGTCGTTGATCGCACCGCTGCGTTCGGCCAGCCGGATGAAGCGGTCCGGCGGGATCAGGCCATGCTCGGGATGGCGCCAGCGGATCAGCGCTTCGGCACCGGCCACCTTCTGCGTGGTTACCTGGATCTTCGGCTGGTAGTGCAGGAACAGCTGCTCGCTGCCGATGGCCCGGCGCAGGTCGGCCAGCAGCCGGAACTGTTGTTCGGCGCTGTCATTCATCCAGTCGGCGAACAGCACGAAGGCGTTGCGTCCGGATTCCTTGGCCTGGTACATCGCTGCATCGGCAAAGGCCATCAGCTGCCGCTCGCTGGCAGCGTGATCCGGACAGATCGCCACGCCGATGCTGGCGGTCACCTGCAGTTCGTTGTCGGCCAGCAACGGCCCGCTGCCGACCGCCTGCAGGATGCGCCGGGCCAGCGTCGGCAGGTCCTCGTCGTGCTCGATGCGCACCACCAGCACGAATTCGTCACCGCCCAGACGGGCCAGCATGTCGTTGGGCCGAAGCAGCTGGCGCGTGCGTTCGGCCACCGCAACCAACAGTGCATCGCCGGCCTGGTGGCCGTAGGCATCGTTGACCTGCTTGAAGCCATCCAGGTCCATGAACATCACCGCGAAGCGGCTGCCGCCCTGTTCGGCCTCGGCCAGCGCCTGCACGATCCGACGCTGCAGCAGCAGGCGGTTGGGCAGGCGGGTAAGCGGGTCGTGCAGTGCGGCCTGGGTCAGTTCCTGCTGTGCGTCGGTCAGTGAGGTACTCAACAGGGAATTGCGCAGGCGCAGCAGCTGCGCCTCCACCCGCTGGTCCAGCCAGGAGACCACCAGCACCACGGCCAGGATGGCGACGGTCAGCACCACCACCAGCATGGCCAGCCATTCGCTCTGCAGCCCATCGCCGACGGCTGCGCCGCAGATGCTGCCTTCCGGAAAGCGCGCTGCGGCCATGCCGGTGTAGTGCATGCCGACGATGGCCAACCCGAGCAGGCCGGCAGCCGCGAGCCGGTCGCCGACACGGGTGCGCTGCGCGCGCAGGCGGAACGCCACGTACAGCGCCGTCCACGAGGCGGCCACCGCCACCATCAGCGAAAAAAGCAGCCAGCCCGGGTCGTAGTCGATGCCCGGCTGCATGCGCATTGCGGCCATGCCAACGTAATGCATGCCGGCAATGCCGGTGCCCATCAGCAGCGCGCCACCGGCCAACCGCGGGTGGGGCAGGGTACGCAGCGAAACCAGCCATAGCGCGAACACCGATGAGGCGATCGCCAATGCGAGGGAAAGCAGGGTGATCGGCAGGTCGTAGCCGAGCGGAATGGGCAGATCGAAGGCGAGCATGCCGATGAAGTGCATCGACCAGATGCCCAGGCCCATGGCGAAGCCACCACCGAGGCGCCACCACCACGCCGCGCCCTTGCCGGGTGCAGTGACCGTGCGCCCGGCCATCGCCAGCGCGGTGTACGAAGCCATCACGGCCACCAGCAGCGAGATCGCCACCAGCCACGGGTTGTACGTGCCTACCAGCATTCGTCAGTCTCCCGGACCTGCCTGTCGACGGAAACCACGGTGGGGCATGCATGAGGCAGGCCGACGCACGGCGCCGGCCACGTGCGGCATCCCCCCGGTTGCCGCGTATTCACTCTAACGCGCAGACCCGGGGGAAGGGCAAGCAGTAAAACGTGATGATCCGGTCAGTGTGTGACCGTGTCCGCAGCCTGGAAGGCGGCATCGAAGAGGCGCTGTACCGGCGGACCCATTTCCCCGGCCAGCAGCGCCAGCAGGAACAGGCCCAGCAGCAGAGACACTGGCAGGCCGAGCTGGATCGGGTTCAGCGCCGGGGCCGCACGGGCCAGTACGCCGAACGCCAGGTTCACCGCCAGCATTGCCACAGTCAGCGGGATCGCCAGGGTCAATGCGCCGCGCAGTACGGTCAGCAGGAAGGTTGGGGCGATGCTGAAGAAGGCGTGCGGGTCCGGCAGCGGGGCGCCGATCGGCAGCGCCCGGTAGCTGTCCACCACCAGCGAGATCAGCGCCAGGTGCCCGTTGGCGGTGAAGAACAGCAGGCCGAACAGCAGATAGAACCACTGGCCGATCACGCCGGAGGTGCCGCCACGCAATGGGTCACTCATCTGCGCGAAGGCCAGGCCGGTGCCCTGGGCGATCAGTTCGCCGGCCATCGCGCCGGCCTCGAACACCAGCCGAAGCAGGAAGCCGATGGATACGCCGATGGCCAGTTCACGGGCGATGGTAAGGACCGTGGCGGCATCGAAACCGGTCCAGTCCGGTACCGGCGGCAGCAGCGGCGCCAGTGCGATGGCCAGGGTGCCAGCCAGCACCACGCGCACCCGCGCGGGAACGGCACGGGTGCCGACCATCGGCATGGCCATGGCCACTGCGCCGATGCGCAGCATGGTCCACAGCACGGTGCCGATCATGCCGAAGGCCTGCAGGCCGTCGGCAGCCATCTGGGTGGCGGCGTCCATCGAAGCGCGTGTCCTAGCCGATCAGGTGTGGAATGCGCTGGAACAGCAGCGTGGTGAACTCCACCAGGTGGCCGATCAGCAGGCTGCCCAGCGCGAACAGCACCGCGGTCAGCGCCGCCGCCTTGGCAACGAAGGCGATGGTCGGCTCATTGAGCTGGGTCGCGGCCTGCACCACGCCCACCACCACACCGACCACCAGCACGGTGAGCAGCAGCGGGCCGGCCACCCACAACACGGTGATCAGGCCGCCACGCAGTTCGGTCAGGGCAAGTTCGGGAGTCATTCGGGTTCCATCTGCTCATGTAGAGTCGAGCCGCGCTCGACTGTGCTTCTGTAGAGTCGAGTCATGCTCGACTGCCTCTCGATCACGCCGGATTGAAGCTCGCCGCCAAGGTGCCGACGGTCAGCACCCAGCCATCCACCAGCACGAACAGCAGGATCTTGAACGGTGCCGACACCAGCATCGGCGACAGCATCATCATGCCCATCGACATCAGCACGCTGGCCACGACCAGGTCGATGATCACGAACGGAATGAAGATCAGGAAGCCGATCTCGAAGGCGGTCTTCAGTTCACTGGTGACGAACGAGGCGACCAGCACCGGGAACGGGATCGCGTCGGGGCTGGCGTAGGTGCCATGCCCGGCGATGCCGGCAAAGGTCATCAGGTCGGTCTCGCGGATCTGCGCCAGCATGAAGGCGCGCAGCGGCGAGGTGGTCAGCGTCCAGGCGGTCTGGAAGTCGATCTCGCCATTGAGGTAGGGCGCCATGCCGGTGCTCCAGGCCTTGTCCCAGGTCGGCAGCATGATCATTGCGGTGAGGAACAGGGCCAGGCCCAGCAGCACCTGGTTGGACGGCGTCTGTCCGGTGCCCAGTGCCTGGCGCAGCAGGCCCAGCACGATGATGATGCGGGTGAACGAGGTCAGTACCAGCAGCATCGACGGGATCAGGGTGATCGCGGTCATCAGCAGCAGGGTCTGCAGCGGCAGGCTGACCGGTGCACCGCCGATCTTGCCGACGTTGATGTCCGGCAGCGGCGTGGTCGGGGCACCGGGTGCGGCGAATGCCAGCGCCGGCAACAGGCACAGGGCGAGCATCAGCAGCCACGGCATCAGGGTGGCAAGACGGGTACGGGTGACACGCATGTCAGGGATCCTTGCGCAGCCGCTGCTGCAGCAGCTGGGCGAAATTCGGCAGGTTCTTGAAGTCCGGCACGCGCACCGGCGCGGGCGCCGGCAGCGGTTCGGGCAGGGTGTGCAGGGTGTTGATACCGCCGGCGGTGACGCCCAGCAGCAGCTGCTGGCCGTTGACCTCGACCACCACCACGCGCTCCTTGGCACCGACACTCAGGCTGGCCACCACCTTCATGCCGTCGGCCGGGCGGAAGCCGCTGCCGGGCAGGCGCTTTAGCAGCCAGCCGAGGCCGATGACCAGCGCCAGCACGGCCAGCAGCGCCAGCACCGCACCGAACAGGCTCGGTGCGGCGGCCGCGTGCTGGCCGACCTGCGGACCGATCGGTGCGGCGGTCTTGCCGACCGCCAACAGGGTGGAGGCCAGCAGGCTCAACGCAGTCTCCGGATCCGCTCGCTCGGGCTGACCACGTCGGTCAGGCGCACGCCGAAGCGGTCGTTGATCACCACCACCTCGCCGTGGGCGATCAGGGTGCCGTTGACGAACACGTCCAGCGACTCGCCGGCACCGCGTTCCAGTTCCACCACCGAGCCCTGGTTGAGCTGCAGCAGATTGCGGATCGGCAGGCGGGCACGACCGACTTCCAGCGACAGGGTCACCGGCACGTCGAGGATCACGTCCAGGTTGAGGTCGGCGCCGGCCCCTTCTTCGGCCTGCAGGGTGCCGAACTGGGCCGGGGTCGGTTCGAGGGCGTCGATATCGTTCATTGCGGGTCTTCCTGGATGACGGGTGCGCGCGGGCGGGTGCCCGGCGGATGGGTAGCGGTGATCTTCACGGCGTTCATGCCGTTGGCGATGCCGAACTCGCCGGTGAACACCGGGATGTTCTCCACGCACAGCGGCACCTGCGGGCTGAGCTCGATCGGCAGGATGTCGCCGACCTTCAGCTGGGTCAGGTCACGCAGGGTCATGCGCTTGCTGGCCAGTACGCTGGACAGGGTCACCTCGGCGATGTTGAGCTGTTCGCGCAGGGTCTGGCCCCAGCTTTCGTCGCGATCATTGCGGTCGCTCTGGATGCCAGCGTCGAGCAGCTCGCGGATCGGTTCCAGCATCGAATACGGCAGGGTCACATGGATGTCGCCGCCACCGCCGTCGAGCTCGACGTGCAGCCGGCACACCACCACGTACTCGCGCGGCGTCACGATGTTGGCGAAGTGCGGGTTGATCTCCGAGTTGATGTACTCGAAGTCGACATCCATCACCGGTGCCCAGGCCTCGCGCAGGTCGGCGAAGGTCTGCTTCAGCAGCAGGTGGATCACCCGCATTTCGGTGGCGGTGAACTCGCGGCCTTCAATGCGGGTCGGGTAGCGCCCGTCGCCGCCAAAGAAGTTGTCGACGATGGCGAACACCAGGGTCGGTTCGAACACGATCAGGCCGGTACCGCGCAGCGGCTTGAAGCGGATCAGGTTCAGGTTGGTCGGCACATACAGCGAGTGCATGTAGTCGTTGAACTTGATCAGCTCGATGCCGCGCACCGACAGTTCGGCCGAACGGCGGATCAGGTTGAACAGGCCGATCCGCCACAGGCGCGCGAAGCGCTCATGGACCATTTCCAGGGTCGGCATGCGACCGCGGATGATGCGGTCCTGGCTGGCGAAGTCGTACGAACGTGCTTCGCCTGACGGCGGTTCCGCATCGGTCTCGACCGCGCCACTGTCCACGCCGTGGAGCAGGGCATCGATCTCGTCCTGGGACAGCAGATCATTCATCTGTGGGCCCTTACTGGGTCACGAAGCTGGTGAACAGCAGATCGTCGGCGCCGTTGCTGCCGGTCTCGGCCTTGAGCACTTTCTGCACTTCGGCCAGCGAAGCGGCCTGCAGCTTCTGCTTGCCGGCGATGTCGGCGATCTGGTCGGGGCTGACCTGCGAGAACAGCATCAGCAGGCGTGCGCGAATGGCTGGCGCATGCGTCTTGATCGCTTCCAGTGCAGCGGGATCGCGGGTCATCAGCTGCACTTCCAGCTGCAGGTAGCGCGGGCCGTCGACCGGGCCGTTGAGATTGACCACGAAGGCCGGGTCCAGCGCGAAGTACTGCGCCGGTGCCGGAGTACTGGCCTTCTTCGGGGCCTGCGCGGTCTTCTCTTCGTGCTTGGACTGGGTGAAGAACCAGACGCCGCCACCGGCGGCAGCGGCGGCGAGCACGGCCACCAGTGCGGTGATCAGGATCGGACTACGCGGCTTGGCGGCCTTGTCCTTCTCGGCGGTCTTCTTGGTTTTGTCAGCGGCTGCGGCCACGGGGTGAAGCTCCTGAGGGTTGCTTCACCGGGATATGCAAGGGGTGTGCCGGAGCCGGGGCAGAGGGGTGCGACGGAATTCCGTCGGGGTGCCGGTGGGGCCGTGCGGCGCACGCTCCGCACCCACCAACGCGATACTGGTAGGTGCCAACCGTCCCGCTCTGGTGGGTGCCAACCTTGGTTGGCACGTCTGTCAGGCGTACGCGTCCAGCAACCCGCGCTGGCGGATCAACTGCGCGGACGACACGCTGGCCTCGCCCGGCGACGGTTCTCCGTCACCCGCGATGCCGCCGCCACTGGCCTGGCCTGACGCATTGCCGTCACCACCGGGCGCCTGATGACCAACATCAGCATGAGCCAGCTGGAAGCCCTGCTCGCCGAGGAGTTCGCGCAGGCGCGGCAGGCTGCTTTCCAGTGCCTGGCGCACATCCACGTGTGGGCTGCTGAAGCTGGCATGCACCTTGTCGCCGTTCAACTGCAGGCGCACATCGACCGGGCCCATGTCGTCCGGACTCAACCGGATGTGGGCGTGGCCGATCTTCTGGTCGGCCAGCCAGCCCAGGCGCGCGCCGACGGCCTGGTCGAAACCATCGTCACCGAGCACCGGCTTCGGCGTCGGCTCGCCATTGAAGATGGCATTGCCGGTGGCCAGCGCGGCTTTCAGATCCTGCACGGCCGCATTGCTTGGCGCATGCAGCAGCGGCGCTGCGGCACGGTCGCCGATGAAGGTTGCGTCGCTGTCTTCGCCACGTTCGTTGCGCTTGCCGGGCAGCACCAGTTCAGGCAACGGCAGCGTGGCTGTCTGGTCGGTGCCGCTGCTGGTGGTGGACGATGTGGCAGCCGCCGCTGTGGATGGCAGGGCTGCGGCGGCCGGCAGTGCGGCGGGGGCGGGTAGTGCGTTGCCGTCTACGTCGGTAGCCGTTGCGGCCACTGTTGGCAGAGCGGCGGCAGGATCGGCAGGCGCGGGTACCGCCAGCACCAGCCCGGCCAGGCCGAGTGGCGGCCAAGGGGCTTCCTCGGTCGCCGCCGGGGTGTCCTTTTCGGCAACCGGCTTGGCCGGTGCTGTGGGCACCGTGGCGGCGGTCTCTTCGGGGACGGCAGTGCTGTCCGGCCTGCGCTCGGCGCCGGCCTGGCCAGTGCTGTCCGATGCCGGTCCCTGCGTGGACGGCATAGGCGAGTTCGAGGGTTTCGAGGGTGCATCGGCAGCCGGCGAGCCACCGTGCAGCAGTTGGCTGAACTCCTTGTTGCCATCACCGCGTGGCGCGCGGGGTGCGCTGCTGCCGGAATGCTGTGGCTGCGCGTTGGCGCTGCTGGCCAATGGCGCGGGCATCACGAGCGGCCCCCCTGCTCGGCGCCGTCCTGATCTTCGGCCTGCACCAGGCGGGCGCGACGCGCGCCAATGTCGTCCATCTCGCGCTGGTCGCGGCGGTCCGTCACTACCTTTTCCTGTGCGCGGTAGCTGGCGGCCAGCTGTTCCAGCACGGCCTTGTCACGGCTGGCCAGGATCAGGCGGGCGCGCTCGGCTTCCACCTTTTCGCGGTTGCCGTTGACCGTGGCCTGCTGCTGCTCCACCGCACTGTCGAGACGGTCGAGGAAGGCGCGCCGGTTCAGCAGCTGCGCCGGGCTGGTCGCCGCCATCTGCGCGTTCGCGTATTCCTCGGCATAGCGGCGCAGTTCGTCCAGTCGCGATAGATGGGTATCGAGCACGCGCTGGCGTTCGGCCAGATCGCGGGCGACTGCGTCCTCGTGTTCCTGGGCCCGCTTGAGCAGGGGATCGATGCGCTTGGACTGGTTCATGGCTTAACTCTCTTGTTCCACCAGGCGCTGCAGTGCCGCCTGGCTGTGCGGGAGATCTGCGGCCTTGGCGACGTCCTGGCCGAGGAACTCCATGATTTCCGGCCAGCGTTCCAGGGCTTCGTCGGTGGCCGCGTCGTTGCCGCGCTGGTAGGCACCGATGGCGATCAGGTCACGGTTGGCCGAGTAGGCCGAGACCAGCCGCTTCAGCTTGCGGATGCGCAGGCGCCACGGTTCGTCGGCGATTTCCGTGACCACGCGGCTGACCGACGATTCAACGTCGATGGCCGGGTACAGGCCACTGTCGGCCACGCGCCGCGACAGCAGGATGTGGCCGTCGAGGATCGCGCGCGCTGCATCGGCGATTGGATCCTGCGGATCGTCGCCTTCGGTCAGCACCGTGTAGAACGCGGTGATCGAGCCACGGCCCTTGGCACCATTGCCGGCACGCTCGACCAGCGCCGGCAGCTTGGCAAACACCGACGGTGGGTAGCCTCGGGTGGTCGGTGGTTCGCCGACCGACAGGCCGATCTCGCGCTGCGCCTGGGCGAAGCGGGTCAGCGAGTCCATCAGCAACAGCACGTTCAGGCCCTGGTCGCGGAACCATTCGGCGATGGCGGTAGCGCGATAGGCACCATGCAGGCGCGCCAGCGGCGGCCGGTCGGCGGGACTGGCCACCACCACGGCGCGGCGCAGGCCTTCCTCGCCCAGCGTGGTCTCGACGAAGTCGCGTACTTCGCGGCCACGTTCACCGATCAGGCCGACCACGATCACGTCGGCGGCGGTGTAGCGGGTCATCATGCCCAGCAGCGTCGACTTGCCGACGCCGGAACCGGCGAACAGGCCGACACGCTGGCCGCGGCCGATCGGCAGCAGCGCGTTGATCGCGCGCACGCCCACGTCCAGCGGCTGGGTGATCGGCTCACGCGCCAACGGATTGATCGACACGCCGGCCATGCCGACGTGGCCTTCGGCGCGGATCGGGCCCTTGCCGTCCAGCGGCACGCCGTCGCTGTCGATGACGCGGCCGAGCAGGCCTTCGCCCACTTCCACGCCGCCGCGGCGCGCGGACGGCACCACCCGTGCGTTGGGCAGCAGGCCGTGCAGTTCGGCGCTGGGCATCAGGTAGGTGCGCTCGCCGGCGAAGCCGACCACTTCGGCATCGACCCAGCCACCATCGACCACTTCCACCTTGCAGCTTGCGCCCAGCGGTGCCTCGCAGCCGACCGCTTCCAGGGTGAGCCCGACTGCGCGGCGCAGCACGCCCTCGCGGATCAGGCCGCGGCCATGGGCGGTATCCACGCGCAGGCCGTCGAGCCGACGGGCCAGACGCAGGTTGCGGGCCATGGCCCAGTCGGCCGGTGGCGGCGTCGGCTGCGGATCGGGGTTCATGCATTGGCTCCGGTCTGGCGGATCACCGCGTCCAGCGCGCCGCGCAGGCGGGCTTCCAGGGTGCCGTCGATGCGCACGGCTTCAGCGTGCACGCGAAGATCGCCGCGGCTCAGGCTGGTGTCGGGCACCAGGCGCTGTTGTGGCGGCAGGCTCAACAACGGGGCGAGGGCAGCGATGTCGTCCGGGTGCAGTCGCACTTCGACCTCGCGGGTGCTGCCACCCACTGCGTCGATGGCTTCACCGACCAGCTGTGCAAGCAGTGCCGGGTCAGCTTCATAGGCGCGACCGACCAACGCACCAGCGATGCGTACCGCCAGCTCGCCCAGTGCGCCGACCACTTCGTTCTCCAGCCGCACCAGCGGTCGGCTGAAGTTGTCCAGGATGCCTTCGATCTGCGCGGCGAGACGACGCACCTCCGCCTGGCCCTGACCGTAGCCTTCGGTATGGCCGTGCTGGAAGCCTTCCTTCTCTGCGCTGTCCTGGATGGCCTGGATTTCCTCCAGGGTCGGCAGCTGCAGCGGCGGCTCCGGCTCGTGTTCCGGGTCCGGCTCGGTGAGTTCGAACGCATCCGCCTGATCCAGCACCGGTTCGGGCTGGGCCAGCAGGTCCGGGGCAAGCCAGCGCACGACGTTGCTCACAGCATGGCCTCCGCGCTGCCACCGATGGTGACGGTGCCTTCATCGGCCATGCGCTTGACGATGGCCAGGATCTCGCGCTGCGCGCCTTCCACGTCGGACAGGCGCACCGGGCCACGGGCTTCCATGTCTTCCAGCAGGATTTCCGCCGCGCGCTGCGACATGTTGCGGGTGATCTTGTCGCGCACCTTGATGTCGGCACCGCGCAGGGCCAGGCCCAGGCGCTCGCCGCTCACTTCGCGCAGCACCAGCTGCATTTCGCGGTCGTCCAGGTCTACCAGGTCGTCGAACACGAACATCAGGTCCTGGATGCGGTTGCTCAACGGCGCATCGATGCGGGCGATCTCGCCCAGGATCGCCTGGTCCTGGCCGCTGTCCATGAAGTTCAGGATGTTGGCCGCGCACTGCACGCCGCCGATGTTGGACGACTTCAGGTTCTGGTTGCCGGCGAACTGGCGCTCCATGATCTCGTTGAGTTCATTGAGCGCGTTCGGCGGAATGCCATCGAGCGTGGCGATGCGCAGCAGCACGTCCACGCGGGTACGGTCGGGCAGCAGCTTCAGCGCGTCGGCGGCCTGGTCGGTTTCCAGGTGCGCCATCACGATGGCGATGATCTGCGGGTGCTCGTTGCGCACCAGGTCGGCCACAGCACGCGGGTCCATCCACTTCAGCGCGTCCAGGCCGGTGGTGTTGCGGCCGAGCAGGATGCGGTCGATCAGGTTGCCGGCCTTCTCGCTGCCCAGTGCCTGCACCAGCATGTTGCGGATGTAATCGTCCGAGCCCACGCCCAGCGAGGTCTTCGAGCCCAGCTCCTGGCCGAACTGGTCCATCACCCGTTCCACCTGTTCGCGGGTGATGTCGGTCATGGTGGCCATGGCGATGCCGATTTTCTGCACTTCCTTGGGTTCCATGTGACGCAGCACTTCGGCCGCATCCAGCTCACCCAGCGAAAGCAGCAGTACGGCGGCGCGCTGCACGCCAGTCAGTGCGGCCTCAGTCATTGGCCACCCAGCCCTTGACCACCTGGGCCACGCGCTTGGAGTCGGTCTTCACGGCTTCACGCGCCATCCGCAGTCGTTCCTCATATGAATCCACCGGCAGGGCCAATGCATCCGGCCCGCCCAGGCTGGCCCGGTCGGCGCCCAGCGCCGGCAGCGGCATGCCATCGTCATCGACCAGCTGCACGTCCGCGGTATGCGGCTCCAGTGCCAGCTGGTCGTTCTTCTTGTTCTGGCCGGTGATCGCGCGCAGTGCAGGGCGCAGCACACCGAACAGCAACGCCAGCACCACCACGGCACCCAGCAGCATGCGGCCGGCGTCGTGCACCCACGGCAGCTCCCACCATGCCGGGCCTTCGACCGGCGTGGTGTCACGCACGAACGGGGCGTTCATCACCGACACGGTGTCGCCACGCTCGGCCTTGAAGCCGACGGCCTGCTTGACCAGCGCCTCGACGCGGGTCAGCTCGGCCGCCGACAGCGGCTGCGGCGCGACTTTGCCGTTGGCACCGGCGCGCGGCACGTTGTCCACCAGCACCGCCACCGAGACGCGCTTGATGCGGCCGGCCGGCTGACGGGTGTGCTGCAGGGTGCGGTCCAGCTCGTAGTTGCGGGTCGCGTTCTTGCTGCTTTCGGTCGGAGTCTGTGCGGTTGCCGGTGCGGCCTGCTGGCCCGGCGGGCTGTTGCTGGTCGCGCCCGGCACGCCCTGCGGGCCCGGGGTGCTGGTGGTGTTCTCGCTCATCTGCTCGCTGCGCAGCTTCTGCGGTTCACCGTTGTAGAGCTCACGGGCTTCCTCGGTTACCGAGAAGTCCATGTCCACGCTCACTTCCGGATTGACGCGGCCAGGACCGGTCATCGGCTCCAGCAGCTCGCGGATGCGCTGGTTGAACGAGGTTTCCTGGCGGCGGACCTGCTCGAACTGGGCCGCATTGACTGCCGCTTCGCTGTTCGGGTCGGTGATGCTGAGCATGCGCCCGCTCTGGTCGACCACCGTCACCCGTTCCGGAGCGAGGTCCGGAATGCTGGCCGCGACCATGTGCACGATGGCGTCGACCTGGCTGCGTTCCAGCTGCTGGCCGCCACGCAGTTCCAGGGTGACCGAGGCGCTGGCCACGTCACGCTGCCGGGTGAAGGCGCTGGGTTTGGGAATGGCCAGGTGCACGCGCGAATCGCGCACCGGGCGCAGCGTGTTGATGGTGCGCGACAGCTCGGTTTCCAACGCATGCTGGTAGCGCGCGCTTTCCACGAACTGGCTGACGCCGAAGCCCGGGTCGCGTTCCATCAGCTCGAAGCCGAGCTTGCCGCTGTCGGTCAGGCCGGAGCCGGCCAGCTTCAGGCGGGCGTCGTGCAGGTTCTTTTCCGGCACGGTGATGCCACCGGTGGCCGGGTCGAGCGCGAACGGGATCTGCGCGGCGCGCAGCAGGTCGGTCGCTTCAGCGGTGGCCTTCTGGTCCAGGCCGGTATACAGCGGGACCATGCCGGGCTTCTGCGACCAGAAGAACACGGACAGCCCGGCCGCTACGGCCACGGCGATCATCGCCATCAGTCCGAGCCGACGGGTGATCTGCAGGCTTTGCAGCCGATCGAACCACTGGCCCGCCTTTTCGGCGTTCAGGGATTCCTTGGAGAGCGACAGGGCCATGCGGTTCTATCCTTACAGCGGCATGTTCATCACGTCCTGGTAGGCCTGGACGAGACGGTTGCGGACTTCCACGGTGGCGCGGAAGGCGATCTGGGACTGCTGCGAGGCGACCATGACCTTGGCGAGGTCGGCGCTGGGGTCGCCCATTTCGAAGGCTTTTGCCAGGGCGCCGGATTTCTGTTGCGCGTCGTTGACGCCGGCAATCGCACCACGCAGGGTTTCGGTGAAGCTGGCCGGCTGGGCCTGCGGTGCATCCAGCACCGTGCCCGGCAGGGCGTTGCTGCGCGGCGTTTCGCCCAGCGGGTTGAGCGCCGGCTGTCCCATCTGGGTCTGATAGGAGCGGATCTGCGAAAGGATCGACGTGACGGAGTGGGACATCTGCAACGGTTCCAGAAACAGGGGATGGGGTTGTCTGCTGGAGCAGGTGCAAGTGCCGTGCCGAAACCGGTTTTCGATTCAGTGAAGTGAGGGTTTTGGGTGTGCTGGCAGGGCTGCGCCCTGCACCCGCCGAATCAACGTCAACGTCAACGGCGGGCTATCCGTGGGGGGCGGGGTGGGTCCGGTTGCGGGGGACGCTGCAAGTACGTCCATGTAAGCTCGGTCGCCGCATCCATGCGGCTCACGCCCCCGCAACCGGACCCACCCCGCCTTCGACAGAATTCCGCGATCTGTTGGAACCTGCTGCTGATGGTGGGTGCCGACCGTTGGTCGGCACGGGCTCTTACCCCATTGAAGGCGCCATTTAACCGGCGTCGGTTTTCTGGCCTATGGCTGCAGGGTCCAGCGGCCGGAATTCTGGCGCTGGCGGGGTGCGATGGGGCCGTCGTGCTGGGTGTAGATGAAGCGGCCCTGGTGGTCGGTCTGGCAGGTCAGCAGCAGGGTGTAGTGGGTAGGGCCGGCCGGGTGGGCTTCGGTCATCTGGATTTCCGCGATATGGGGGGCCAGGTGCTGATAGCGGTAGCTGCCGCCGATGCGGAGGTCGGTGCCGAGGATGTCCAGCACATACTGGTTGCCGGCGAAGCTGACCTGCACCATGCGTCCGGCATTGGGGTTGTCCGGTGCGTACAGCGGGTCGCTGAGGTTGGTGAACTGGCGCTGGTCCAGCGTGGTGGGCAGGGTGCAGTCGGCGGCGCTGGCCAGGGGCGGGCAGAGCAAGGCGGCGAGCAGAGTGAGGCGATGCATGGTGGGACCTCGTTGGGATGTCCTTGCCATGCTCCGCACTGCGGCGGTGATGTCTTTAGGAAAACGTGCAAATGCAATGGGGTCAGATCTCTTTCCGCAGGAAAAGGGATCTGACCCCAGGTACTGGAAACACCAACGCCCGGGCAAGCCCAGGCGTTCGTGCCCCCTTCATGCTGGTCGCGAGGTTCAGCCGGCCAGTTCGGCCTGCTCGCGTTCGATGCCGTACTTGCGCAGCTTTTCCACCAGGGTGGTGCGGCGCAGGCCGAGCAGCTGGGCGGCGTGGGCGACGACGCCCTGGGTGCGCTCCAGTGCTTCGTTGATCAGGCCCAGTTCGATGTTGGCCATGTGGTTGCGCAGGTCCATGCCTTCATCGGGCAGCGCCGCCGGTGCTGCGGCGCGATTGACGGCAATGCTGTGCTCCAGCGCCGGTTGGCTGCCGCCGCCCGGGGTGTGGAACGAGAAGCTGCGCAGGTCGAGGCGTTCTTCGCTGGCCGTCGGCTGTACCGGTGCCGGTGCGGCCACCGCTGCCAGTGCAGCGTCGCCACGGTAGCGGGCCGGCAGGTCCTGAACGCGCACCGAGCCGCCCGGGTGCAGCACCGCCAGGCGCTCGACCAGGTTGGTCAGTTCGCGCACGTTGCCGGGCCACTCGTAGCCGGCCAGGGCCTGCAGGGCTTCCGGGGTGAAGCGCACTTCGCCACGGCCGGTGCGGGCCAGCTGTGCGGCGATGGTTTCCACCAGCGCCGGCAGGTCTTCGCGACGCTCGCGCAGGGCGGGCACGTCGATCGGGAACACGTTGAGGCGGTAGAACAGGTCCTCGCGGAACTTGCCTTCGGCGATGCGGGTTTCCAGGTCGCGATGGGTCGCGGCCACAACGCGTACGTTGCAGCGGATGGTCTGGTTACCACCGACACGCTCGAAACTGCGTTCCTGCAGCACGCGCAGCAGCTTCACCTGCATCGGCAGGCTCATGTCGCCGATTTCGTCGAGCAGCAGGGTACCGCCTTCGGCCATTTCGAAACGGCCCTTGCGCGCGGTCAGTGCGCCGGTGAAGGCACCCTTTTCGTGGCCGAACAGTTCGCTTTCCAGCAGGTCGGCCGGAATGGCGCCGCAGTTGATCGCCACGAACGGGCCGTCGCGGCGCGGCGAGCGCTGATGGATTGCGCGCGACACGACTTCCTTGCCGGTACCGGATTCGCCCAGCACGAGCACGGTGGTGTCGAATGCGGCCACCTGTTCGATCATCGTGCGCAACGCAGTCACTGCCGGACCGTTGCCGGTCGGGCCCTGGTCCTGGGCGGCGCCGGCCTGGTGCTCGGCGTCCAGGCGCTTGAGGCTGGCGCGGCGCAGCAGGGCTTCCATCTGCGCATGGCGCAGCGGCGTTTCCAGCGGCCAGATGTTGGCTTCGTGCAGGCCGTGCTGATGGGCAAAGGCTGCGGCATCACCGTCGGCCAGCAGTACCGGCGGCGGCAGGCTGCTGCCGCCCAGCCAGTTGTACAGCGCGGTGCTGGCAGCGGTGTCGTCCAGGCTGCCGACGATCACGGCCATCCAGTCGTTCTGGCGCTGGCGACCCAGGTCGAAGTCGGCCGCGTCGGAAACCCAGCGCGGGTTGAAATCCATGAATTCCAGCAGGGCAACGGTGCGCTCTGCGCGCACGGCGTCGTTGTCCAGCACCAGGATGCGCGATTCGCTCACGATCGATCCTCCCTGAGGCCTTCCAGGATCGGCATGACTTCCTGGATGTAGGACAGCTTGCTGACAAAATTGTCGGCGCCAGCGCGTAGCGCGTGTTCGCGGTGCTCGGCGTCGTCGAAGTGGCTGGCGATCACGATGTACGGTGCATCGTCCTGCGACTTGATCAGGCGGGTGGCCTGCAGGCCGCCCATTTCCGGCATCGCCAGGTCCATCAGCACCACCTGCGGGCGCAGCGTTTCCGAGCGCTCGATCGCTTCCAGGCCGTTGCCGGCGCTGCCGACGATCTGCAGCCAGTCGATCTTGCGGAAATGGCGCATCGCCGCGTTGATGAAGCCCTCGTGGTCATCGACCAGCAGGACCGTGAGCTTGTTCATGTCCAACATCCTTTTCAGCCCACCCGGGCCAGCTGCGGTTGCCTGGCGCCAAGCCGGCGCCGTTCACGGGCCGGGGCGATGTCCAGTTGTTCTCGGTATTTTGCGACGGTTCGGCGGGCAATGTTCACCCCCTGGCGCGACAGCAGGCCGGCGATGGCCTCGTCGGCCAGCGGGCGGCCGGCCGGTTCGGCGTCGATCAGGCGGCGGACCATGGCCTTCACGGCCTGCCCGGAGACGCTGGCGCCTTCCAGGCGCACGGCGAAGAAGTGCTTCAGTTCGAAGGTGCCGCGCGGGGTCTGCAGGAACTTGCCGGTGGTGATGCGCGAGACGGTGGACTCGTGCATGCCGATTTCCTCGGCCACTTCCTTCAACGTCAGCGGCGCCATGGCCTCCTCGCCACGCACCAGGAACGCGGCCTGGCGTTCGACGATCACCCGCGCGGTGCGCAGCAGGGTGTCGTAGCGCATCGACAGGCCGCGGCTGAACCAGCGCGCTTCCTGCAGCATTTCGCGCAGTGCCGGTGCGGCCTCGCTGGTCTCGGCCAGGGCCTGTTCGTACTGGCTGTTGATCGAGACGCGGCGGCTGGTCGCCGGATTCAGCGCCACCTTCCACTTGTCGTCGGCGTGCCAGGCGACCACGTCCGGCACCACCACGGCATTGCGTTCGGGCAGCAGGCTGTCACCCGGGCGCGGCTGCAGCGAGAGGATCAGGCGCACCGCCTCGCGCACGTCGTCGATCTCGGCATCGTGCTGGCGAGCGAGGGCGGGGTAGTCGTGCGCGGCCAGCGCGTCGAGCGCGCCATCGAGAATGCGTGCCGCCAGGTGGCGGGCGGGGACTACGCCGTGCAGGCTGCGCAGCTGGGCCTGCAGGCCTTCGCGCAGGTCCTGTGCGGCCATGCCGGCCGGCTCGCCATGCAGCAGCTGCTGACGGATGGCTTCCACGCCGTCGGCGGCGATGTCGAACTGGGCGCTGGCCAGCAGCTGCAGCTGGTCCAGCGGTGCCTGCAGGTAGCCTGCCTCATCGCAATGGTCCAGCCAGAAGGCGGCCACGGCCAGCTCGCGGTCATCCATGTCCAGCGACAGGCGCTGCAGCACGCGCAGCTGCGGGTCGCTCGATTCGCCGGCGGCGATGCGCGCCATGCGGTCGTCGTCGCCGTCCTGCCAGCTGGCGCCGGCCACGTCCCACATCGACGACTCGGGCAGCTCGTCGAACGCAGCGGTTTCCAGCGTGGTGGCGCCGGCCTCGGTGGCTTCGGCGGTGGGTGCTTCAGCCTCTTCGATCTCCAGCAGCGGGTTGGAGTCCAGCAGGCGCTGGATTTCCTGTTCCAGGTGCAGGCCATCAAGCTGCAGCAGCCGGATCGACTGCAGCAACTGCGGGGTGAGGTGAAGTTGTTGGCCCAGCTGGGCCGAGAGTGCAGCCTTCATCGTGGTTCCCCGGCACCGCTCCCCGGCGCCTTGTGGAACGCATCTTGCTTTTGATCCGGCGGGGGCGGAATCAGGGGGTTCCTGAGGGGCTTCGTGAATGTCCTGACAGGGTGTAGGGGTATTCCCTACATTGTCGCGGAATGTTGACGATGATCGCCGCTAAGTTGCTGATTTCCGGTGTGGGTCCCGGATTGATCGGGCTGCGCCGTGTACGGATTCCTGTCAGGGCGTGTCGGGGTGACGGGAATTCGTCGTCAGTGAAGAGGGCGGGCGTGGGTTGGTAGAGTCGACTGCCAGTCGACTGCTCTCCGGTCAGACAACGGAAAACGCCCGCGCTTCGCGCGCAAGTCGACTGGCAGTCGACTCCACCCGGCATTTTCCCGACGCCCACGCACGGTGGGGTCGGATCACTCCAGCTCGTGCTGGTGGCGCGCGGCCAGCAGCAGCAGATCGTTGGCGCGGCGACAGCCCAGCGACTCCATCATGCGTGCGCGGTGGGTTTCCACTGTCTTGACGCTGATGCCGAGGTCGGCGGCGATTTCCTTGTTGCTTTCGCCCTTGCCGATGCGGCGCAGGATCTCGCGCTGGCGCGGCGACAGTGCGGCGATGCCGGTGGGTTTCTCGCGACCGAGCATCGGTGCCAGCATCTTGGCGGAGATCTGCGGGCTCAGGAACACCTGGCCGGCGTGCGCGGCACGCAGCGCCAGTTCAAGCTCCTGCGGTGCGGCATCCTTGACCAGGAACCCGACCGCACCGCGATCGAGTGCATCGCGCACGTGTGCGGCGTCGTCGTGCATGGTCATCATCACCACCCGCGTGCCGGGGGCGCGCAGGCGGATGTCGCTGAGGGCTTCCAGGCCGGTGCGGCCGGGCAGTGACAGGTCCATCAGGATCACGTCCGGGGCGTGCTGCAGGGCCAGCTGCAGTGCCTGCTCGGCATTGCTGGCCTCGGCGACGAGCTGCACGTCGGCAAACCCCTGCAGCAGCCGCGCCAGGCCGGCGCGGACCAGGGTGTGATCGTCGACGATGAGAACTCGCACAGGCACGTTGGAGGTCCGTGAGGGGAGTCCACCTTAACTTAGCTGAACGGGCGCGCCAAGGGTTGCCCATCCGGCGTCATGGTGGCAGGTTTCAGCGGGCGCGGCGTGCTTCGGCCACCTGGCGGCGATGCAGGCGGAACAGATGCCGCTCCATTGCCATCTCCAGGCCATCGCCAAGACGCTGGAAACGCAGCCACAGGTAATGACCACCGCCACCGTCCGCCGCTTCGGCGATCACTTCCACGGGAAGGTCGATATGGTCAGGCAGCCAGTCGCTGGGCTGCAGACGCACCAGGCCGGCCTGGCCGGGGCTGGCGCCGCTGCGCGGCCCCAGCTGCAGGCGTATGCCGCGGCGTGACCAGCGCACAGGGCGCAGCGTCAGTTCCTGGCCCTGTTGGCGTACCAGACGGCCGAGCAGCACCATCGCCAGATCCAGCTTGGCTTCCAGCCGCTGCAACTGCAGGCTGGACTCATTGCGGTCGTCGTGCTCGTCAACGCGGCTGTCCTCGACCAGGGCCAGGCTGCGCAGCAGACCTTCGGCACTGCTGGTGCGACCGGCGGCGCTGCCTGCCTGGAACTCGGCCGGCAAGGCCAGCTCGCAGCTGAGCGTTTCGTCGAACAGCTCGCTTTCGGCGGGGTGGTGCAGCGACGTGGTCGGCAGTTGGGTCATGCGAGTGATTCTGCCTGCAGGTAGGCATGCGCCGCGCGAAGGGAGCGGCCGGTGTGCTTCAGGTGAGCTGCGGCTTCATCGCGGAGGGAGATCATGCGCGCCAGTACGCGTTGCTGGTGGTCGCGCAACGCGAGGATGGCGGCATCACTGGGGCGCTCGACAACCAGCGACAGGGCAGCCACGGCTTCCAGGTGTTCGGCCATCAGCCGTTCGCTGGTGTCGTGGTCCTCGCCCTCGAGGCTGGTTTCCAGCGTATCAAGGGCGTCGTGCATAGTCTGAAGGTTCATGGCGCCACCGCTTTGGTGACCTGGCGCTGGTCTGCCGGAATCGCGTTCCAGGCCGAGTCGATCTCCACCATCAAGCCCAGGGCTTCCTTCAGTGCGGTCGGATCGTTGTGCAGGTTGCCCTCGGTCAGGCGCATGATGACGAAGTCGTACAGTGCCGACAGATTGCCGGCAATCTCGCCACCGGCTTCGTGATCGAGCGAGCCGTTGAGGTGGCCGACGATGGCGCAGGCTTCGCCGATGGCCTTGCCCTTGCGCGCCTGGTCATTCTGCTGCAAAGAGGCTTCAGCGGTGCGGATGCGCTCGCAGGCACCGGCCAGCAGCAGCGCTACCAACTTGTGTGGATCGGCATCGACGACCGAGGTGGTCACGCCGACTTTTCGGTACTGCTCGGCGAACTGCCGATTGGAACCGTACATAGGGGAAGTCTCCTGGAATGCCTGCCCATCCGCGTGGGTTGAGGGGTTCGGCACGGGTCTAACGGGTTATCGGCGCAGCCGGGGCTCTACTTGAGTACCGACTGCGCCGGAAAAATGCCTGGAAATCAGTTGCCGAGCTGCTGGATGAGCGAGCCGCCGGCCGATTGCATCTGCGTGACCATCTTTTCCATCGCGGTGAACTGCTTGGTGTAGCGGTCGGCCACCTTTTCCATGTTCTTGTCCAGCTCGTCCAGCTGCTTTTCCAGTGCCTTGATCTGCTTGTTCAAGGTCGCCGTACGCTGGGTGATCGTGCCGGTGGTCGCGTCCAGGCTGCTCTTGAGCAGTTCGGTCATCGGCTTGCCCAGCGCGCCCTCTGCACCGAACAGCTTGGTGGCGGCCTCCGGGTTCTTCGCCAGCGCGGTGTCGAGCTTGGCGCCATCAAGGCTCATGCTGCCGTCGGCGGCAATGGTGATGCCCAGATCCTTGAGGTCGTTGACGTTGGCACTCAGCTGGGCGCGCAGCTGCTGCTGCAGGCCACGGACCATGGCGTCACCGGTCATGGTCGAGGCCGTGCGCGTCTCAGCGTTGTAAGCGCTGGAATTCTTCA
The DNA here is from genome assembly GCF_056480905.1 of Stenotrophomonas sp. 96582_Sma. NCBI lineage: Bacteria > Pseudomonadati > Pseudomonadota > Gammaproteobacteria > Lysobacterales > Lysobacteraceae > Stenotrophomonas > Stenotrophomonas sp. 96582_Sma. The sequence goes on from NZ_CM151122.1 coordinate 2,164,428, forward strand.
ACGTGGTCTGGATGCCGTTGTAGGCGGTGATGAAGGCCGTGAGATTGGTCTTCAGCGTGCTGTTGTCCGGAGTGACGGTCAGCGTCTGCGTCTCGCCTTCCTTCGCCTTGGTCAGGGTGAGGCTGATGCCAGGTACCAGGTCGGTGATCGTGTTGGAGCTGCTGGTGCGGGTGAAACCATCCACCACCACCACTGCATCCTTGGCGGGCACCATCTCGGTCATCTTCGATGCGGATGTGCCGTCATAGGCCAGCTCGGAGAGTCCGCCATTGCCGCCACTGGCGCTGACCTTCAACGCGCCCTTGCTGCCGGAATCAACGGCGGTCAATACCAGGTGCATGCCATCGTCGGCGGTCACCACGGCTGCGGTGACGCCCTTGCTCTCGGCGGCGGAATTGATCTCGGCTGCGATCTTCTCCATCGTCGCGCCGGGTTCGATGTTCACGCTGATGGACTTGTCGCCGTATGCGATCGTCAGCGTTCCGTCGCCAACCACGGCGTCCTTTGTATACGCCTTGGAGCTGAGCTTCTGGTTCTGTGCCAGGGATTTGACTTCCACCTGGTGGCTGCCCGCAGCAGCCTTGCCGGCGGTCGTGCTGGTGTCCAGGGTCGCAGTGAAGTTCGACTCGGTTGGCGTGCTGACTTTCAGGCCGGGGGTGGCCACACCCTTGACCAGGGTCTTCAGCGCGCTCTGCAGACCTGTCATTCCGCTTTTGATGGTGCCAAGCGCCGAAAGCTTGGCGCTGGCGGCAACACCCGCCGAGTTGATCTGCTTTTCCCGGGGCTCGCGTTCCTTGGCGGTCAGCTGTGCAACCAGGCTGGGAATGTCGAGGCCGGAACCAATCGTGCCGATGGCCATGAGGGGAATCCTTTATCTTGGACGGGCCGGGCGGGTGTCCTGCACCTGCTATCGGCCTGGGAGGGGCGAGCTTGAGCGTGGAAACGCTCTCCAGCCTTCTGCAAGGCCCATGCCAATCCGCCACCGGGCACGAAGAAGGGGGCTTGCGCCCCCTTCCCGTTGTTGCCTTGTACTACCGCTGGATCAGCGCAGCAGGCTCAGCACGTTCTGGCTGGACTGGTTGGCCTGGGCAAGCATGGCGGTACCGGCCTGCTGCAGGATCTGGTTGCGGGTCAGCTCGGCGGTTTCCGAAGCGTAGTCCACGTCGCGGATGCGGCTGCGGGCAGCCGACATGTTTTCCGACGAGGTGTTCAGGTTCGCAACCACCGAGGTGAAGCGGTTCTGGATTGCACCCAGGTCGGCGCGGGCGGAGTTGATCGAGTTCAGGGCAGCGTCCATCGCCAGGATGGCGTTGTCGGCACCGTCCTTCGAGGAGATGTCCAGATCGGCAAAGCCTTCAGCGGCCTTGCCTGCCGTGAACTTGGCGGTGCCAGTGGCCAGGCCGGTAGCATCCTTCAGCTTGTCGGCGGTCAGGCTGCTCTTCACTTCGAAGTCGGCCTTCTCCGAGGTCAGCTGCAGCTTGCCTTCCACCAGCGAGGCGGTGACACCCGTCTCGTGGGTCTTCGCATTGATTGCGTTGACCAGTGCGGTGCTGCGCTCGCCTGCGGTCTTCGCACCGCCGACGGTAATGTCGACGAAGCCGGAGCCATCACTCTTGCTGATCTGAAGTTCGCCAGCGGCGACGCCGGTGGAGAAGTCGGCAGCCTTCGGCAGAACGGTCGCTGCAGCAACAGTCTTCGCTGCGGTGAGGTTGCCGCCCGTCATGCTAAAGCCGGCGCCAGCGTTCGAGATGACGCCAGAAGTGCCATCCATGGTCACACCAGAGGCGGCCAGAGTAGCGTTGCTATTGATCGCCGTGGCCATCTTCGAGATGAGGTCGGCAGCAGCAGCGGCATTGTCCGCGCCCGTTGCAGCAGCGACGGTGACGTTCACACCGTTCACATTCAGAGTGGACTCGGCATAGCTCGTAGCTGCCGTGAAATCACCCGCCGCGACGGTCGCCGCAGTTGCATTTGGGGTGCCTGCGGTTGCGCCACCCACCGGTACGGCGCCGGTTGCGGTCGCAGCTTTCGACGCGGTGGTCCAGTTACCCAGCTTGCTGATGTTGGCGTTGGCAACCTGCGAGATGTTGATCGTCTGGCCCTGGTTGGCGCCGATCTGGAAGGCCTGGTTGGTGAAGGTGCCGTCCAGCAGGTTGGTGCCGTTGAAGTTGGTCTGTTCGGCGACGCGCTGGATTTCCTGCTTCAGCAGCTGCACTTCGGCGTTCAGGGCCTGACGGTCGGAATCAGAGTTGGTTGCGCTGCGCGACTGCACGGCCAGCTCGCGGACGCGCTGCAGGTTGTTGCCGATCTCACCCAGTGCGCCTTCGGCGGTCTGGGCCAGCGAGATGCCGTCGTTGGCGTTGCGGGCGGCCTGGTTGGCGCCGCGGATCTGGGTGGTGAAACGCTCGGAGATCGCCAGGCCGGCAGCATCGTCCTTGGCGCTGTTGATGCGCATGCCCGAGGACAGGCGCTGAATGGTGGTGGCCAGGTTGGCGCCGCTGGTGCCCAGGTTGCGCTGGGCGTTCAGCGACATGGTGTTGGTGTTGATGACTTGTGCCATGGTGCGGTTTCCTTGTAGGCAGTGTGTCCGGCAGAGCAGCCTGACCGGTTTCGGGGGGCAGTGGCTGGCGTCCCCCCAAGGGGTGTGCTACCGCTGCTGAAATCAATAACGGCACTACCCCTCCGGCCTTTAGCGGAGTTTCGATCCTTTTTTCTCTGGTCAAACGAAAAGGCCCCGCCATCTGCATGGCGGGGCCCGGCTCCAGCTCGAGTGGTGCAGGTATTACGACTGCAGCAGGCGCAGTACGTTCTGCGGCACCTGGTTGGCCTGGGCCAGCATGGCCGTGCCGGCCTGCTGCAGGATCTGCCCGCGGGTCAGTTCGGCGGTTTCCTGTGCGTAGTCAACGTCGCGGATGCGGCTGCGTGCGGCGGACAGGTTCTCCGAATTGGTGTTCAGATTGGCGATGGTCGAGGTGAAGCGGTTCTGGATCGCGCCGAGGTCGGCGCGGGCCGAATTGACCGACTGCAGCGCCGCATCCATGGCGAGGATGGCGTTGTCGGCGTTGGCCTGGTTGGAGATATCCAGTTCTGCAAAGCCCGTCTGGGCCGTACCTGCGGTGAATGCCGTGCCATTGGTGGCGCTGCTGCCTGCCGTCAGGCCAGTGGCATTGGCCAGCGCGGTGGCGCTCAGCGAGCCACCAATGGTGAAGTTGCCTTCCTTGTTTTCCAGCTGCACCTTTCCGTCGATCAGCGATGCGGTGACGCCGGTTTCGTGGGTCTTGGCGTTGATGGCGTTCACCAGCAACGTATTGCGTTCCGAGGCGTTCTTTGCGGCGCCAACGTTGATGTCGACCACGCCACTGCCATCGGCCTTGGTCAGCGTCAGCTGGCCGGCAGTGATGGCGGGGAAATCAGCAGCAACTGCCGGCGTGCCGTTTTGATGGTTGGCGACAAAGGCGCCAGTGGCGAAGCCCTCACCGGTACCAGCGCCGGTGACGGTGATCGGCAGATCATTGCCGTCGGCGCGCGAGAACGCCAAGGTGCCGGCAGCGACGGTGCCACTCATGGTGATGCCGGCGGCGGCCAATGCATCGGACTTGCTGGCCAGTGCTGCGGTAATGTCAGCGGCGGTGACATTGGCGCCAGCAGCAGCGGTATGGATCGAAATGCCGCCTACTGAGAAGCTGAAAGCAGGAGCAGCGGCCGCGACATCATTGAAAATGCCGGAGGTACCCGAGGTCGTCGGAATCGCAGCCTCGGCGCCACCGGTCGCAGTCTTGCCGGCCACGCTTGCCGGGGTCGAGGCACTGGTCCAGTCGCCCAGCTTGTGCACATTCGCATTGGTGATCTGCGAGATGTTGATGGTCTGGCCCTGGTCGGCGCCGATCTGGAAGGCCTGGTTGGTGAAGCTGCCGTCCAGCAGGCTGGTGCCGTTGAAGTTGGTCTGCTCCGCAACGCGCTGGATTTCCTGCTTCAGCAGCTGCACTTCGGCGTTCAGCGCCTGGCGGTCCGAGGCGGAGTTGGTTGCGCTGCGGGCCTGAACGGCCAGTTCGCGGATGCGCTGCAGATTGTTGCCGACTTCGCCCAGTGCGCCTTCAGCGGTCTGTGCCAGCGAGATGCCGTCGTTGGCGTTGCGCGCGGCCTGGTTGATGCCACGGATCTGGGTGGTGAACCGCTCGGAGATCGCCAGACCGGCGGCGTCGTCCTTGGCACTGTTGATACGCATGCCCGAGGACAGGCGCTGGATCGAGGTGGCCAGCGAGCTGCTGCTGGTGGACAGGTTGCGCTGAGCGTTCAGCGACATGGTGTTGGTGTTGATGATCTGTGCCATGGTGCTTCTCCGTGGTTGCTCGGTTGTTTCGGTGTGGAAGGCGCGGGACGCGCCGTGCTGGAAGACGGATGGAACGAGGAAAGGGACTAGCGGATCTTGTTGAACAGGGACATCGCCTGCATCTGGCTGAAGATCGTCTGGGCGGCTTGAAGGGCGGCGGTCTCCAGCTTGTATTGGCCGATGGCATCGGCGTAATCGAGGTCGCGCATCGTCGAGAGTGTGCTCTTGACGGTGACGGCTGTGGCTTCGCGGGCGCTGGCCGCGGTATCGATGGCGGCCAGCTGGGCGCCGCCCTTGGCGCGGGCGTCGATCATCGTTTCCGAGGCCCTGTTGAGGTCGCGGATGCTGGACTGCAGCGTGTTCTGCAGCGCCGTGCGCTGGCTTTCGGTGGACGGGTCGGTTTCCAGTGCGGCGACCAGTTTGTCCAGGGTGGAGAAGATGTCGCGGCTACCCGCGTCGCTGACGTTGAACTGATCACCGGCGGCTGGCTTGCCCTCGATGCGCATGCGCACGCCGCCAACGACAATGTCCTCGCCGGGTTTGTGGGTTCCGCTGCCGACCACCGTTCCGGTGCCATCAACCACCTCATAGGCACCTTCGGCAGTGCCGGTGAAGCGGACATTGAGCGTGCCGCCGGCCCAGCTGCCGCTGCCGTCACGGCTGACCGAGGTCAACAGGCCACTGCCGGTGTTGCCGGCGGCCGCGCTGGCATCCACACGGCCATCGCCGGTGGGGATGCGCATGAAGATCTCGCTGCCGGGCAGGGCGTCGGAGACCAGTTGGCCCGGTGCCACCTCCACCTGCCGCTGGTTCTGGTCACCGCTGTAGGTCACGGTGCCGCCGCTTCGCTGGAATGGGGCGTCAGCGTCGTTGCTGCCACCGAACAGGTAGCGTCCGCTGCCATCCCTGGAATTGGCCAGCGACAGCAGGCTTTCCTGGATGGTCTTCAGCTCGCTGACGATGGCCTTGAGGTCACTGGCCTTGGGCACCGGGCTGTTGGCCTGGATACTCAACTCCACGGCGCGCGACATGAGCTCATTGACCTGAGCCAAGGCGTTTTCCTGCAGGCCCAGGCGGTTCTGCACGCTGTTGGCGTTCTTGCCGAGCTGCTCGAGCCCGGCCACGACACGGTCCAGGCCAACGGCCGTACCTGCAGCGACCGGGTCGTCCTTGGCGGAGGTGATCTTGCTGCCAGTCGCGATCTGCTGCTCGAGGTGGCTGATTTTCGACTGCTTGGCGAGCATCAGCGACACGGACTGGTTGAACATCATCCCGGTGGAAATTCGGCTGCTCATCGACGGACGGCTCCCAGGATGGTCTGGAACATGTTGTCGGCGGTGGAGATCAGCTGTGAGGCGGCCTGATAGGCCTGCTGCAACCGCAGCATGTCGGCTGCTTCCTCATCCAGGTTGACGCCGGAGATCTCGTCGCGGGCTGCCTGCGCCTTGTCCGTGATGACCTGCTGCGCGTCCAGCGAGTACTCGGCCGAACGTGCCGCCGCGCCGACCTGCGTGGTCAACCCCCCCAGCGCACCGTTGAGGGTGACGGTGCCGCCGTTGAACGCCTTGGCGTCCTCGACCTTGGCCAGCTTTGCCGCGTTGCTGTTGTCCGACGAGCCTGCCGGAGTAGGGCTGATATTGAAGGTGTCGCCGACCTTCGGTGCGCCGTCCAGCACGAAGCTCCAGCCATTGGCGCTGATGGTCTGGCCCGGCGTGTAGGTCTGCGGCGGCCCACCGTTGATGGTGTAGGTGGTCGCCGACGTGAACACGATTGCGGCTGGGTCGCGCAGGTTCGGATTGGATACGTCGTTGACGGTGACGCCGGTCAGCTTCCCGGTGCCGGTGTTGGCCAGTGCAGCCGTACCCTTGACCGCTGCCGCTGCGGCGATGCGGGAGGGATCGGTGATGGCGGTTTCCAGGCTTCCGGCGACGCCCGCGGTCGGCTGCAGGAGGAAACGGTCGTTGGTGGCCGGGGTGCCGCCGACCACCAGCCTGACGCCATTGATCACCAGCGGATCGGCGGCGGTGCCGGTACCGGTCAACGCAACGGTGGCGCCAGTGTCGGCGCGGGTGGCCTGCCACTGGGTGCCGTCGAACTTGAGGACGATGTTCTGTGCCTCCAGCTTGGAGAGGTCACCGTAGGTCGCAGTGAGGCTGCCGGTACCGGTATTGGTCGCGTTGGGCGTGACGCGTGGGTTGCCGATGGTGAAGAAGTCGCCGCCCATCTTGCCGTACAGGTCCACGCCCTGGTGGTGCGCCTGGTTGAAGCTCTCGGCCAGGCCGACGGCGAGCTTGCCCAGTTCGGCCTGGGCCGGTGTCAGCACGGTATCGCGGAACTCGAGCATGCCGCCGATCTTTCCGCCCACTGCCTTGGGATCGAGCGTGATCGTGTTGCCCTGGGTTTCCAGCGCCAGTTGCAGGCGTTCGGGCTGGTATGGATCGGTCACCGTAGTGACCTTGGACGCGGTCGTGCCCACCACCAGCGCATTGCCGCCTGCGGTATAGACGTTCATCACGCCGCCATCCTGGACGACGGCAGTGCCACCGGTGTAACCGATCAGCTGCGAGATCAGCTGGTCGCGACGGTCGAGCAGGTCCGGCGCCGCGTTGGCCACGTTGCTGCCAATGGCGCCGTTGATCTGCGCAATCTCCTGCGCCAGGCGATTGACTTCCGTGGCGCCGGCAATGAGCCCGTTGTTGACCTCGCTGCTCAGGTTGTTCATCTGCGTGTTGAGCTGCACGAAGCGGCTCGCCAGGGCCTTGCCGCCATCGAGCAGGCTCTGCCGGTCGGCCGTGCCGGCCGCGTTGGACGAAAGGCCACTGACGGCGTCGAAGAAGTTGGACCAGGAGCCGGCGACATTCGTGGCCGGGTCCGAGAACAGGGCATTCACCCGGTCGGCCATGCCCGAAAGCTGCTTCAGGCGTGCCAGCTCGCCGCTGCTGTCGAGCAGGCGCGAGATGGCCAGCTGGTCGGCAGCACGGCGGATATCGGTGATGCGGGTGCCGCTGCCAACGTCCCCAAAGCCGTAGTTCTGCGGATCAGACGTGGCGAAGTCGACCTTCTGCCGGCTGTAGCCAGGGGTGTTGATGTTGGCGACGTTGTGGCTGGTGGTCGCCAACGCACGCTGGAAGGCGAGCAGGGCACCAGTACCGGTGGAAAGTACGCTGGACATGGGGTTCCTCAACGACGAGTGATACCCAGCGCCGCGGTTGCGGTGCTGGCGAAGGTCTGGCCAAGGCGTGAGCCGGCATCGGCGACGGCGCTGACGGCGCGCTCGATGGTCGGGCCGCCGGCGATCGCGGCGATCTTGGCCGCGTAACGCGGATCGGTGGCATAGCCGGCGCGCTGCAGGCCGCGGGCGAAGCCCTGCACGTCGGTGCCGGCCTGCAGGGCCTGCTGGTAACGCGGGCTGGTCTTCAGCAGACGCACGTAGTCGGCGAAGCTTTCGGCCGGCGAACTGTAGGCACGGAAGCTGGCGGTCTCGTTGCGGCGCACGCCATCGACATATTCATGGGTGCCGGCTACGGCGCGCTGGCCGTTCCAGCCATTGGCCTTGATGCCGAACAGGTTGTGCGAAGTGCTGCCATCGGCGTGCTTGATGTGGCGCTTGCCCCAGCCGGTTTCCAGCGCGGCCTGGGCGACCAGGGCGCGGGCATCCACGCCCAGTTCCTTGGCTGCACTCTGCGCGTGCTGCCAGATGCTGGCAACGAAGCCTTCCGGGGTGTGCTCGCCCAGCTGGGCGACGGCGGTGCGGGTAGCCATCGCATCGGCCGGGCTGATGGCGGTGCCGCGGTTGCTGGCGGTGGCCGACCAATGGTCGCCGTTGGCGGCCCAGTCCTCGCCCTGCAGGCTGCCGATGTACGGATCCTCGGTGCCCAACGAGCGGTGCATGCTGCTGCTCTCGCGGCCGGCGATCAGGTCCAGGGCTTGTTCCATCGGTGCGACTGCCGCCTGCGCACCGTGCTGTGCACCGGCGGCCATCTGCTGCAGCAGGCGCACGGCCTGACTGCCGTCTTCCAGCGGTAGCGACGGTGCCGGCTTGGCCGGTGCATTGAGCTGGTAGGCACGACTGGCCTTGGCCGGGTCCACGCGGGTATCCAGCGCAGGGCCGTCGGCGGCCTGGCCGGACAGCTGCCGGCTGATCATGCCCGACAGGCCCAGGCCCTTGCCGCGGGTCATCGCCTCGGCAATCTTCTGGTCGTACATCTCGCGGAACATCTTGTTTTCGCCGGGGAACAGCGAATCGCCGAAGCTGGCGTCACGCATGCTCTTGACCAGCATCTGCGCGAACTGGCCTTCCAGCTGGCGCGCGACCTTGTCGATCTTGGCCGGATCGTTCTGTTGCGCCGGGTGCAGATCGAATGCGGGATTAATACGCATATCAGATCACCTCGAGCTCGGCACTCAATGCGCCGGCCTGCTTCAGGGCTTCCAGGATCGCGATGAGATCGCCCGGTGCTGCGCCCACGGCGTTCACCGCGTGCACGATCTCGTCCAGGGTGGTGCCGCCGCTGAACTTGAACATGCGGCTGCCGTCGTTGGTGGCAGTGATGGTCGACTGCGGGCTGGCCACGGTGCGGCCGCCGGACAGCGCATTGGGCTGGCTGACGTTGGTGTTTTCCTGGATGGTCACGGTCAGCGAACCATGCGAGATCGCCGCAGGTCCCACGCGCACCTGTTGGCCGATGACCACGGTGCCGGTACGCGAATTGACCACCACCTTGGCCGGGGCGCTGCCGGGGGTCAGTTCCAGGTTCTCGATTCGCGCCAGCAGGCCGATGCGTGCGCCCGGATCGGTCGGCGCGGTAACCGCTACGGTCACGCCGTCGACCGCACGCGCGGCACCTTCGCCGAAGGCGTTGTTGAGCGCGGCAACCATGCGCGAGACCGTGGTGAAGTCGTTGTTGTGCAGGTTCAGGGTGATGTCGCCGCCGTTGGCCAACGGATCGGGCAGGGCACGTTCAACGGTGGCACCGTTGGGAATGCGGCCGACGCTGGGCACGTTCACCGAGACACGGGAACCATCCTTGCCCTGCGCACCAAAGCCGCCGACGATCAGGTTGCCCTGGGCGATGGCATAGATCTGGCCGTCAGCACCGCGCAGCGGCGCCATCAGCAGCGAACCGCCGCGCAGCGAGACCGCGTTGCCGATCGAGGACACGGTGATGTCGATCGGCTGGCCCGGCTTGGCGAACGGCGGCAGTTCGGCGTGGATCGCCACGGCGGCCACGTTCTTCAGCTGCGGGTTGACGTTCGGCGGCACGTTGACGCCCAGTTCGCCGAGCAGGTTCTTCAGGCTCTGCACGGTGAAGGGTGCCTGGCTGGTGCGGTCGCCGCTGCCATCCAGGCCGACCACCAGGCCATAACCCACCAGCGCATTGCCGCGCACGCCGCCGACCTGGGCCAGGTCCTTGATGCGCTCGGCGCTGGCAGGGGCAGCCACGACCAGCAGCATCAGCGCGACGAACGACGCCATGCGTCGCTGCCAGGAAGAAGAGGAGAAGAGTTTCATGGCCATACTCAGAACGGCGTCAGGCCGGAGTTGAAGAAGCGGCTCAGCCAGCCCATCGCGTTGGACTGCGCGACGGGACCGCGGCCGCCGTAGACGATGCGGGCCTCGGCCACGCGGCTGGACGGAATGGTGTTGTCCTGGCTGATGTCGCCCGGGCGCACGATGCCCTGCACCTGCACCAGTTCATCGCCCTGGTTGAGCCGCAGGTTCTTCTGCCCCTGCACCACCAGGTTGCCGTTGGGCAGGCGTTGGACTACGGTGACGGTGACGCTGCCCTGCAGGCGGTTGCTCTGCGCGCTGTTGCCCTTGCCGGTGAAGTCACGCGCGCCCTTGGCTGTGGCACTCAGGATGTCCTTGCCGCCGAGGGTGACCGGAGCACCGAGAATGGACGGCGTACCCAGGCTCAGGTTCGATTCCTTGTTGGTGGCCGTGTTGGCACTGGTCTGCGCGGTGGTGTTTTCCAGCAGGGTGATGGTCAACAGGTCGCCAACATCGCGCGCGCGCCGGTCCGAATACAGCTGCAGGGTCGGGCCGGCAGCGTAGATCGCGCCGGCGGTCGGCTGTGCCTGCGGCGGCATGATCGGCTGGATCGGTGCCATCGTCGGGTAGGGGCGCACGTCGCCCGCGATCACGCAGCCACCGAGCAGGGCGGCCACGGCGCAGGCGAGGGCAGTGCGGGCGAAGTTGGAAATGGGCGACATGGCGGTTTCCCGGTTTGGCCGGTCAGAGCTTGTTGTTGAGATAACCGAGCATCGAGTCGGTGGTGGAGATCGCCTTGGCGTTCATCTCGTAGGCGCGCTGGGTTTCGATCATCGACACCAGCTCTTCCACCACGTTGACGTTGCTGCCTTCCAGCGCGCCCTGCACCACGGTGCCGAGGCCGTTGAGGCCGGGGTTGCCGTTCTGTGCCGGACCGGACGCAGTGGTCTCGAGGAACAGATTCTCGCCACGGGCCTGCAGGCCGGCCGGATTGACGAAGTCGGTCAGGGTCAGCGCGCCGACTTCCACCGAGGCGGCGCCGTCGGCCATCTTCACGCTGATGGTGCCGTCGGTACCGATGGTTACCGACTGCGCGCCTTCGGGAATCTGGATGCCTGGCTGCACCGGGTAGCCGCTGTTGGTGACCAGCTCGCTGTCCTGGTTGATCTTGAACGAGCCATCACGGGTGTAGGCCGAGCTGCCATCAGGCATCTGAACCTCGAAGAAGCCGCGGCCATTGACCATCACGTCGAGGGCGCGGCCGGTCTGCTGCTGGCCACCCTGTTCAAAATTCTTGGCGGTGGCGACCACGCGCACGCCGGTACCCAGTTGCAGGCCGGTTGGCAGCTGCGTCTGTGCCGAGGAGGAGCCGCCGGGCTGGCGCACCTGCTGGTACAGCAGGTCTTCAAAACTGGCACGGTCCTGCTTGAAGCCGGTGGTGTTGGTGTTGGCGAGGTTGTTGGAAACCACCGACATGCGCATTTGCTGCGCATCCAGTCCGGTTTTCGCGATCCACAATGCCTGGTTCATCTTCGATGTCCTGTCTGGTGAAGCCGGCCGCGTGGTGCGGCCCTTGGTATCGGGTGTGCAAGCGGTGTGCCAGCGCTGGCATCAACCGGCGCCGGAATTCCGTCAGCTGCCCAGGCGCAGCATGCTGTTGGCGCTGCGCGCGTTTTCGTCGCCGTGCTTGATCACCTGCACCTGCATTTCGTACTGGCGCTGCAGCTGGATCATCTGCACCAGCGCGCCAGCGGCATCCACGTTGCTGCCTTCCAGCTGGCCGCTGTGCACGGCCGTGCCCTGTGCCGGTGCGAACGGCTGCAGTGGGTCGGTGTTGCGGAACAGGCCGTCCAGGCCACGCTCCAGGCGTTCATCCGGTGCCTGCACCACTTTGATGCGACCGATCTGCGCCATGGTCTGCGGACCTTCGCCCTGCGGGATGATCGAGAGCGTGCCGTCGGCACCGATCTCCATCGCCTGGTAGGGCGGAATGGCGATCGGGTTGTTGTTGTCATCCAGTACCGGACGGCCGCTGGAGGTCACCAGCTGGCCGTTCGGCGTCACCGACAACGCCGCGCCGCGCGTGTACGCCTCGCTGCCGTCACTGGACTGCACGGCCAGCCAGGTGCCGGTCTGCAGGGACAGGTCCAGCGGCTTGCCGGTGATGTGCTGCGAACCGGGCGTGCGGTTGAACCCGGCATCGACATGCAGCGCATCCACCCGCGAGGCAAAGCCCGGGCCACGGATCGGGAAGGCTTCGGTGTTGGCCAGCGCTTCCTTGAAGCCGGGGGTATCGGAGTTGGCGAGGTTGTGGCTGAGCGTGCCCTGCGCCTGCAGGGAGGCGCGGGCACCGGTCATCGCCACGTAAAGGGCTTTATCCATGCGGGGAGTTCCGTGACAGGGTCAGCGCGTCATCAACGGATGTTGATGACGGTCTGGGTGATCTGGTCCTGGGTGGTGATCATCTGCGCGTTGGCCTGGAAGTTGCGCTGCGCGGTGATCATGTTGACCAGCTGCTCGGTGAGGTCGACGGTGGACGCTTCCAGCGAACCGGCCTGGATCTTGCCGAGGTTGGAGGTGTCCGGCATGCCGGTGCGCGGCGTGCCCGACTCGAACGTCTCCACCCACAGGTTGTTGCCCTTCTGCTCCAGACCCTGCGTGTTGTTGAACGTGGTCAGTGCGACCTGGCCGAGGGGCTTGTCGTCGCCGTTGGAGTAGCGGGCATAGACCACGCCGGTTTCCGACACGGTGATCTCGTTGAGCTTGCCGGCGGCGTAGCCGTCCTGCTGGGTGTTGCGCAGCGCGAACTTCTCGCCGTACTGGGTCGAGCCGCTGATATCCAGCGTCATGTTCAGCTGGCCCGCGCCGGTGGTCGGGGTGAAAGTACCGAGGCTGACCTTGCCGTTGGCAGGATTGGTCAGCTTGCCGCTGTTGTCGAACGTCACCGGGGTCGGTGCGCCGGCCGGCTGGCCATCCACGTAGTTGCGCACGGTCCACTCGTTGGGGTTGGCGCCTTTCACGAAGTACGAGACCTGGATGTGGCTCACGCCCAGCGAGTCGTACACGGTGATGCCGCCGCTGGAGTGGTTGTAGCTGTTGGAGTCGGTCGGATCGAAATTGGTGACCGTCGGTTGCTTGGCGTTGGCGGGCAGGGTGAAACCGACCTTCACTTCGCTGGTCTGCTTCGGCGCGCTGTCGGTAGTCAGCAGCTGCAGGTCCACCAGGCGGCCGGCATCGAAGTTGGTGCCATCGGCGTTCGGCGCGAACACCTGCAGGCGCGCGCCCTGCGGGTTGATCACATAGCCGGCGGAATCGGTCTGGAAGTTGCCGGCACGCGAGTACACGCGCGAGCCGTTCATGTTCATTGTGAAGAAGCCCTCACCGGAGATCGCCATGTCCAGGCTGCGGCCGGTCTGCTCGTTGTGGCCCTGGATGAATTGTTGGGCCACGTTGGAAACACGCACGCCCGAGCCGGTCTGGTTCTTCGACAGGCCGTAGCTGGTGGAGGCGAACAGGTCAGCGAACTCGGCGCGTGATTGCTTGAAGCCGGCGGTATTGACGTTGGCGACGTTGTTGGCGGTGACGCTCAGGTCGGTATTGGCGGCATTGATGCCGGACAGGGAGACGTTGAAGCCCATGGGATGCTCCTGGTAGATGCGGAATGTGCGGCTCAGCTGACGCGGAGCACGTAGTCGATCGGGGCCGTGCCCAGGCCCTTGAGATTCAGGTACAGGCCGTCGGAGCCGACGGTCACGCTCTCCACCGGGGCCTGCACGAAGGTGGACAGCTTGGTGCTCTTGCCGGCGGTGTCGACGTGGTTGGCGACGATGGAGTACTTGCCCGGTTCCATGCGCTTGCCGTTGGCGTCCTTGCCGTCCCACTGAAACGCGGTTTCGCCAGCGGCCTTGGCTTCTACGCTCAGCGAGGTGACCTTGGTGCCGTTGGCATCGGTGATGTCGACGGTCACGATGCCGGCCGAGGGCGCAGCCACCGTGCCTTCGACGCTGCCTTCCTTTTCCAGTACCAGCTTTTCCGACGGCACCAGTACCTGGTGGCCAACCAGAGCGGCACCGCGCAGCACCTGGTCGCTGGCCATCGATTCCTGGAAACCCTTCACCGTCTTGTTCAGATCGGTGATGCCCTGCACGGTGGACATCTGCGCCATCTGCGCAACCATCTGCGTGTTGTCCATCGGCTTCAGCGGATCCTGGTGCTGCAGCTGCTCGGTCATCAGGCGCAGGAAATCGGCCTGGTCCAGCGTGTTCTTCTTCTTGGTGGCGTTGCTGTTCGGGGCGTTCAGGCCGAGCGCGGCGTAGACGTCCTGGTTGGTCTGGTTGTTGACGGCGGTGGTCATGGTGGTATCCGGTGCTGCGGGCCTCAGCGGCCCATGGTCAAGGTGGCCAGGGCCAGTTCCTTGGCGGTGGTCAGCATCTCCACGCCAGCCTGGTAATTGCGCGAAGTCGAGATCAGGTTGACCATCTGCGCCACCGGATCGACATCGGGCTGGTAGATGTAGCCATCGCCGTCGGCCAGCGGGTGGCCCGGTTCATAGCGCTTGATCGGCGCGGCTTCGCTCTGGGTGATCTCCTTGACCTTCACCGACGTGATGTTCGGATCGTTCTTGCTGGTCACTGCCTGGAAGATCGGTTCCAGCGGCTTGTACACGGCATCGGCGGAACCGGCGACGGTGTCGGCGTTGGAGAGGTTGGAGGCGATGGTGCTCATGCGCACCGACTGCGCCTGCAGCGCGGAGCCGGCGATATCGAAGATCGGCAGGTTGCTCATGGCTTATTGCCCCGTGATCGCGGTCAGCATGGAACGCACCTTGCTCTCGACGAAGCTGAGCGAGGCGCGGTATTCGAGTGCGGCGCGGCCATAGGCGGCACGCTCGGCATCGGGATCGACGGTGTTGCCGTCCAGGCTGGGTTGCACGCCTTCGCGCGCGATCTGGAACGGGTTCAGGCCACTACTGATCTCGTAGTGCTGCTCGTGGGTGGTGGCCATCAGGCCATTGGCATCCTGCCCCTGGGCGTGGCGCAGGGCGGCATCGAAGTCCAGGTCCTGGGCCTTGTAGCCGGGAGTGTCGGCATTGCCGAGGTTGCTGGCGATCAGCTTCATCCGCTGTTCGCGCAACGGCATGGCCTGGGCGTGGACGCCCAGGTAGTCGGTAATCAGGTTGCGCACGGTGCACTCCCACAGGAACGTTGCCCGGGAAGCTGCAAGGGGTGTGCCAAATTCGAGAGGGTAGTGCCGGCCGCTGGCCGGCTTCCCGGATTGTCCGCGGTTGCCGGCCAGCGGCCGGCACTACCGGATCAGAGGCCTCAGGCCGCCATCGCGACCTTGCGCAGGCGGTCCAGCACGAAGTCGGCCAGTTCGTGCGGCGAGTACTTGGCGACGAAGGCGTTGGCGCCGACGCGCTCGACCATCGCATTGTTGAATACGCCCGACAGCGAGGTATGCAGCAGGACGTAAAGGCCGGCCAGGCCCGGATGGCGCCGGATTTCCGTCGTCAGCGTATAGCCGTCCATGGCCGGCATTTCGATGTCCGAGATGACCATGGCGTAGCGCTCGGCGGGGTTCTCGCCCGAGGCCTGGATCTGCAGCAGGTGGTCCAGCGCCTGCTTGCCGTCGGAAAGCAGGGTGGCGCCCACCCCAAGCTGGTCCAGCACGCTGCGGATCTGTTGGCGGGCTACACGAGAGTCGTCCACCACCAGCACCTGCAGCTGCGGGCCGTCGGCGGGCATTGCCATCGCCGGGTCGAGTACTGCTTCACCGCGTACCTGGGCGATATCGGCCAGCACGCTTTCAACGTCGATCACCTGGATCAACTCGCCCTGGAAGCGGGTCACCGCCGTCAGATAGCTCGATTCGGCGCCCAGTTCCGGTGGCGGGTGGATGTCTTCCACCGCGATGTTGACGATGCGCTCCACGCCGCTGACCAGGAAGCCCTGGATCGAGCGGTTGAACTCGGTGACGACCAGGTAGCCGGGCGAGGTGTCCGCATCGGGCTCACGCTCGGGGTGGCCGATGGCCAGGCCCAGGTCCAGCACCGGCACCGAGCGGCCACGGACGTCGGCCACGCCGGCGAACTGGCTGGGCAGTCCGGGTACCTGGAACAGCTCCGGGCGGCGCAGGACTTCCTGCACCTTGAAGACATTGACGCCAAAAAGCTGACGTCCGCCGAGGCGGAACAGCAGCAGCGCCAGGCGATTGTGGCCGGCCAGTCGGGTCCGCTGGTCGATCCGGTTGAGCAGGTCATGGGACATGGCTGCTGTATCGGCGTGGTAGGCGCCGAACTTGAGCGCTTTTGTAGAGTCGAGCCATGCTCGACTGCTCTGCTCCGGACGGCCAGTCGAGCATGGCTCGACTCTACAGAAGCCGCTCCGTCGATCTGGCACACCCCTTGCACGCACCAGGGCCAGATCCCTTCGACAGGAGGCGCCATGCGCCGGGTCACATCGCTCTTCGCCATCGCGCTGGCCCTGGCCTCGCCGTGGGCGGTTGCCGCCGACTGGCAGCCGGTGGCCAGTATCCGCACCGCCGCGTTGTCGACGCTGCCGGCAGGCAGCGAGGGCGAGGCCCAGGTGGCCGATGCGCTGCGCTTGCCCAGGTGTGGTGGCGCGCTGCAGGTGCAGCCCACCGCCAACACCACGGTTGAAGTCAGCTGCCCCGATGCCGGCGGCTGGCGCCTGTTCGTGCCAGTAAAGGTGCGGCGCAACCAGACCGTGCTGGTGCTCAACCGCGGAATCGGTACTGGAGAAACCCTCACCGCCGCCGATATCACCACTGCCCAGCGTGATGCCGCCCGGATTGCCGGTGCGGTGCTGGCCGATCCGAATGCGGCGATCGGCCGCATCGCCCGCCGTCCGTTGCAGGCCGGAGCCCTGCTGTCGAACAACGATCTGGTGGTGCAGCGTCTCATCAGGCGAGGAGACAATGTGGCCCTGGTTTCGCGTCGCGGCTCGGTCGAGGTCCGTATTGCAGGCCGTGCGATGGGCGATGCCGGTGAAAACGAACGGGTCTCGGTGGAGAACCTGTCCTCGCGGCGGATCGTGCAGGGCACGGTCGATGCCGCCGGTGACGTAATCGTGGCGCGTTGATTTACCGCAAAATATCCCTAAAGATCACGGCCCTGCGGCCGTTATCCCTTGTGAACGGCAACTCCAGGACACCCCATGAGCCAGAAAATCGACGGCAACCTGCAGGTCCCCCAGGCACTGCGCAGCGTGACGACCCCGGCCAACAAGCCCGGCGTCAGCACCGATGCGGCGACGCGCCCGGTCGAAGCGGCCGACAGCCTGCGCCTGACCGGCGAGGCCACCAATCTGCAGGCCATCGAGCGTGAGCTGACCACCGCCCCGGCAATCGACGCCCAGCGTGTGGCCGCAGTGCGCGAGTCGCTGCAGAACGGCACCTACAAGATCAATCCGGACGCGATCGCATCGCGCATGCTTGAGCTGGATCAGCAGCTGCACGGATGACCGCGCCGATGAGCGAACAACTGCAGCGGCTGGCCCAGGCGCTTGACGTTGAACGTCAGGCGCTGGTCGATCATGACGTACACGCGCTGATCCGGGCGACCGGTGCCAAGCTGGAGGCGCTGCGTGCACTGGAAGGCACGCCGCCGCTTGGTGAGGGGGATCACCTCCAGGAACTGGCCGAACGCAACCGAGCCAATGGTGTGCTGCTGTCGCGCCGGCGCCGCGAGGTCGATTGGGCGCTGCGCCAGCTCGGGCGTACCGAGGCCTCCTCCTCCTATGATGCCAAGGGCCAGTCGCATACGGTCACTGCGCGGCGCCCACTCGCCATCGCCTGACGCGACGGCGGTCGCACATCCCCCCCCCGCGGGCTGAAGCTCGCCGCACGACCGCGTATATTGGGCGCCTGTTCGAATGCCCCGAGTCGCCGTGTCCGCTGCCAATGCCCTGGTTACCGCCCCCCTTCCGCCGCAGCCGGTGCTGCAGGCGCTGCTTGAGCGCCTGCGCGAAGGGCTGCTGCTGTTCACCGAAGACGGGCAGGTGGCCCTGGCCAACCCGGCCGCGCAGAACCTGCTGGCCAGTGGTGAGGGCGGCGGTCTGCCACCGCCGCAGCGCCTGCGTGAACTGCTGCCGCCCGATGCGCTGGAACAGGCGCGCCAGCATGGTCACTGGAACGGCAGCCTGCCGCTGGGCGAGGGCGTGGTCATCGCCCATCTGTATCACCACGGCCCGGTGGGCCAGGGCCACTTCCTGGCATTGTTCCGCCACATCGAAGGCCAGGAAGACTACGAACGCGAACTGCAGCAGCGCCATGCAGAGCTGCGGCAGGCCTACCTGCGCCTCAACGGTACCCAGGAAAAACTGCTGCAGTCGGAGAAGATGGCCTCGATCGGCCAGCTCGCCGCAGGCGTCGCGCACGAGATCAACAACCCGATCGGCTACGTGCACTCCAACCTGGGCAGCCTACAGGAGTACCTGCGCAGCCTGTTCACCGTGATCGAAGCCTACGAACGCGCATTGCGGGCGCCGGACCCGAAGGCGCTGATCCCGGAGATCGACGATATCCGTGACCGCCTGGACATCGATTTCATCAGCCGCGACCTGCCGCAGCTGATGGCCGAGTCGCGCGAAGGCATCGAGCGGGTGACGCGCATCGTGCGTGATCTGAAGGACTTCTCGTATTCCGGCCGCGACGAGTCGTGGAAGCTGGTCGACCTGCACGCGGGCCTGGAATCGACCATCAACATCATCTGGAACGAGCTGAAGTACAAGGTCACCCTGGTGCGGGAGTTCGGCCAGTTGCCGTTGGTGGAGTGCCTGCCGTCGGAATTGAACCAGGTCTACATGAACCTGCTGCTCAACGCCGGCCACGCCATCGCCGAGCGCGGCACGATCACGGTGCGTACCGGCGTCGATGGCGATCATGTATGGGTCGAGTTTGAAGACACCGGCGGCGGCATCTCGCCGGAACTGCGCCAGCGCATCTTCGATCCGTTCTTCACCACCAAGCCGGTCGGCAGCGGCACCGGCCTGGGCCTGTCGATCTCCTACAGCATCATCAACAAGCACCACGGCCGCATCGACCTGGACAGTACCCCGGGCGTGGGTTCACGTTTCCGCGTGGTGCTGCCGGTGAAGCAGCCGCGCTGACCGCTTCAGGTAGTGCCGGCCGCTGGCCGGCGATCCCATTGGACCGGGCATCGAGAGCAGCCGGCCAGCGGCCGGCTCTACCAGGGCTTGTCCCCGACCTGGTTTCGCGCTTCGGGTAGTGCCGGCCGCTGGCCGGCAACCTCATTGAACCCGACATCCAGAGCAGCCGGCCAGCGGCCGGCGCTACCAGAGGGGATCGTTACCGCAATGGGCGATCCTCGCCGCCATCTCCGCTTTCCACCGGCGCCGGACCGGCGTTGCTGCGGCGCTGTTCCTCATAGGTGCGGAACGCCTGGTGGATGTGCTTGCGCAGCTCGTCGTCGTTCCACGGCTTGGTCAGGAAGCGATAGATCGCACCGCGGTTGATCGCGTCGGTCACGGTGTTCAGATCGGTGTAACCGGACAGCACCAGGCGGATCGTGTCCGGGTACAGCATCTTCACCCGGCCCAGGAACTCGGTGCCGCTCATGTCGCTCATGCGCTGGTCGGACAGGATCACCTGCACGTCATTGATTGCCAGCAGGTCGAACGCATCGCGCACGTTGCCGGCGGCCAGGATGCGGTAGCCGTCGCGACGGAACAGACGCACCAGCGAGCGCAGTACGTTCTCTTCGTCGTCCAGCAATAGCAGCGTGCGGTCGGGACGGGTCTCGGCAAAGGCTTCCGGACGCAGGTAGCGGCGGCGCAGGGTCATGCCGGCGGCATCGGCCGACATCGGTTCGCCGAACAGATAGCCCTGGAACACATCGCAGTCGTTGCGGCGCAGGAAGCCCAGCTGGGCCTGCGATTCCACGCCGTTGGCGATCACGGTCATGCCCAGCTGGTGGCCCATGGCGATGATCGCGCGGGCAATGGCTGCCTCACGGTTGCCGGCCGGCGCGCTCTTGATGAAGCTGCGGTCGATCTTGAGCTTGTCCACCGGGTAGCGGACCAGTGCACTCAGGCTGGAATCACCGGTGCCGAAATTGTCCAGGCTCAGGCTGATGCCTTCGTTGCGCAGATTGGCCAGCGTCTCGTGCACGAAGTTGACGTTGTTGGTCAGCGCGCTTTCGTTGATCTCCAGCGTCAGCATCTGTGCCGGCACGCCCGCGGCCTGGATCAGGCCCATGACTTCAGCGAAGAAGTTGGGCCGCAGCAGCTGCAGGGTGGAGACATTCACCGCGATGGTGAAGTCGTCGAAGCCCTGGTCGCGCCACAGGCGTGCCTGCTTCAGTGCGCCTTCCAGCACCCAGGTGCCGATCTGCACGATGATGCCCAGCCGCTCGGCGGTGCGCATGAAGCGCTCCGGCACCAGCATGCCCAGCGTCGGCGACTGCCAGCGCAGCAGCGCTTCCATGCCGACCACGTGGCCATCGCGGGCGCTGACCAGCGGCTGGTAACGCAGTTTCAGTTCGCCGTTGGGAATGGCGTCCACGATCTGGCGGGCGATGATGCTCTCGCTGTGCGCGCTCGGTGGCGTATCCACGGCGTGGATGCGCACCGCGTTGCCGCCTTCGCGGGCCGCCTGGTACAGCGCATCCTCGGCGTGATCGAGCAGGCGCGAGGTGCTGCTGGCATGGTCCGGGCACAGGCTGACGCCCAGCTTGCCGGTCATGAACAAGGTGTACGGCAGCACCGACAGCGGCAGCTCCATCTGCTGGCGGATCTCCTCGGCGAAGTCCTCCGGCAATGGCACGTCGGCAGTGCGTGGCACTGCGATCAGGAACTCATCGCTGCCGTGGCGCCACAGCTTGCCGCGACCACGCAGGTAGGACTGCAACCGCTGCGCCACCAGCACCAGGGCCTGGTCACCCACCTCGGCGCTCATGTTTTCGTTGACCGAGGCGAAGTGGTCGATGTCCACGTGCATCAACATCAGTGCGGTGCCGCCCGAGGCCGCCTCGGCGACCATCGCCTGCAGCTCGGGGTTGCCGGCGCCAAGGCGATCAGGCGCATCATCGATGCTGACCGGGGGCTGGTTGGGATTCCACATAGGCTCAGTAGTCCGGTGACTCAACGGCGGCCATGCTGGCCGCCTGGTAGGGGAGGTGTACGTCGATCAGGGTGCCTTCGCCGTGTGCGGATTCGATCCGCACATGGCCACCGACGCTCTGCGCACGCTCACGCATCACGATCAGGCCCAGCCCGCGCGGACCGTCCGGGTCGAAGCCCTCGCCATCATCACGGATCTGCAGGTGCAGGCCGCGCTGGCCGACATCGCGCAGCTGCAGCAGGACCTGGCTGGCGCGGGCATGGCGCAGGGCATTGGTCAGGCTCTCCTGCGCGATGCGGAAGCAGGCCTGCTCGATGCTGTTGTCAGGACGTTGTGGCAGCGGTTCGATCTCGGCCAGCAGTTCCACCGGCGAGGAACGGAACAGCACCCGTGCCTGCCAGCTCAGTGCGGCCTCCAGGCCCAGGGCATCCAGCTGCGGCGGGCGCAGCAGCGTGGAGATGTCGCGCAGCTTGGCCACGGTGGTGTCGGCCAGGCTGACGATCTGCGCCAGATCCTCGGCGCGGCGCTGTGGATCATGCTCGTCCTGCGCAGCATGGGCGGACAGCTTGATTGCGGTGATCGCCTGGCCGATATCGTCGTGCAGGTCGCGCGAGATCGCGCGGCGTTCGTCTTCCTGCAGCGAGAACAGTCGGCCGGCCATCGCCTGCAGCTCACGGTTGCTGGTTTCCAGTGCAGTGCGGGTGCGTTCGGAATCGCTCAGGTCGCGCACGATCAGCAGCTTGCAGTCGCGTCCGCCATAACGCACTTCGCCCACCGCCAGGCCGGCATGGAAGCTGCGGCCATCCGCGCGCTGCATCGCCACCATGCTGCTGTGACCGGGCCCCAGGTGTGGTTGGCCTGCACGCAATTGGCTGCGCACGCGGGCCAGATCGGCGCTGTCCACCAGTGCTGACAGGGGTTCGCCCAGCAGGGTGTGGCTGCCATAGCCGAACAGGCTGGCGGCCCAGGCGTTGGCGTACAGCACGTGTTCGTCGGAGAGGATGACCACGCCGTCGGGCAGTACTCGTACCAGCTCGCGGAACTGTTCCTCGCGCTCGCGCAGCAGGCGTCGCGACTGCTCGCGCTCGGTCACGTCCTGCAGGGTGCCCAGCACGCGGTTGCGGCCGGCCTCGTCGATGCCGCTGGCCGCACGCAGATGCACCATCAAGGCGCGCCCATCCATCGACAGCAACGGCAGCAGCACGTCCACCTGCACGGGATCGCCGGAGCAGAGCTCGGCCAGCAGCTGTTCGGTCTGGGTGGCGGTGGCCGGGTCGGCCGGCACCAGCAGTTCGTCGAAGCGATGCCAGCGCCGCGCCTCGGGCGGGCGGCGACCGAGCAGGCGATAGACCTGGTTCGAATAGCGGCCAAGTCCCGTGGAGGGGTCCAGTTCCCAGGCGCCGATGCGCGCCAGCTCGTGGGCTTCTTCGACCCGCGCCAGCGCCTGGTCACGGCGCAGCTGGGCCAGGTCTTCAGCGGTGCGGTCGATGGCAATCAGCAGGCGGGCGTTGTGGCCGTCATAGCTGATGGCATTGGAGCGAAGTTCCATCTGGCGCAGGGAGCCGTCGCGCAGCTGCAGTTGGGTACGCAGGATGCACAGTTCCTCCGGTGCCTCGCGGATCGCTTCCAGCTTGGTCTGCAGCGCCAGGTCCTGGCCTGGCGGCCACAGCGAATCGATGGTCTGCTCCAGCAGTTCGTCACGGTCCCAGCCAAAGGCCGTACAGGCCGCCGGATTGGCATCGAGGATTGCCAGTGTGTCCAGGTCGTAGACCAGGATCGGGCCGGGGTTGCCTTCGAACATCTGCCGCAGGCGCAGCTCGGAGGCCTGCTGGCGTGCATGGGTGTGCAGCACATGCTCGGCCAGCGGGCGCAGCAGCAGATACAGCAGGCCGGCGCTGGCAAGGGCGAAGAACGAGCCCTTCAGGCCCTGCCACAAGGCCGCCTGCTGCGGGTCGGGCACCAGTGCCTGCACTGCACTGTCGGTGGAGATCATCCAGGCCAGTGCCATCGCCAGGTAGCTCAGCACCACCCGGCGCCGGTCGCGGCTCAGCGCCTGCGCCATCCGCGGGTCGGGAACTGGGGCGTTGCCGGTCGGTTCTGCGGGCATGGACAGGGCGGAAGAAAGGGGCGCCGGCCATCTTACCGCGCAGGTGCGCCCAGACCACTCAATTATCCGCCGCAGGCGCCGTTAACCACTGCGTGCCCCGCTGACGGGCGTGTCATCCGGAGCAAGATCGCGTGGACCAAGGGATCATCGCCAGCCTGCTGCAGCACCCGCTTGCGTCGGCGCTGGTCATCGTCGACCGCACGGGCCGCCCGCTGGCGGCCAATCCGGCTGCGCGCGAGCATGGCCTGCCGGCGACCGTGGCTGCGTATGCGCCGATGCTGGAAGATCTGCGCCTGATGGCCGCTGATGGCGGCATCGTGGCCTGCACGCTGCCGGGTGGCCCGCACGGGCACTACGACGGCCACCTGCGCGCCGTGCATGATGGCGCCGGCAACCTGCTGGCCTTCACGCTGAGCATTCCCGAGCCGGTGCCGCTCGGCGGCGGTGGGCGCTGGGAGCTGGCGCTGGACAGCGCCGGGCACAGCCTATGGGACTGGGACATTCCCAGCGACCGTGTGGTGCGCACCCCGGCACTGGGCGATGAAACCGCTACCGAGATTCTGGCCCGCGTGCACAGCGAGGACATCGCACAGGTGCGGGCTGCACTGGAGGAGCATCTGCGTGGCTTGAGCGAGCAGTACAGCGTACAGTTCCGTTTCCGCCAGGCCGATGGCCAGTGGCGTTGGGTACTGGACCGCGGGCGCGTGGTCGCGCGCACCGCCGATGGCCAGCCGCTGCGCATGGTCGGCACGCATACCGATATCGAACAACAGAAGCAGCTGGAAGGGCTGCTTCAGGAACAGCAGCTGCACCTGAGCGAGGCCCAGCGCATCGCCAGCATGGGCAGCTGGTCGTTCGACCCCAACAGCGGTCATTTCTGGTGGTCGCCGGAGCTGCGTTCGCTGCTGTCGTTGGAGCAGGGCGCCGTACCCGGCCAGCGGCGCTGGCTGAAGCAGCTGCATCCGCGCTCGCGTGGTGCGCTACGCGCAGCATGGCGGCGCTTGTGGCGCGACGGCCGGGCCGCCAACCTCGAGCTGGAACTGACCCGTGGCCATGAACCGTCGCAGCACCTGCGGCTGTGGATGCAGCCGCTGCTGGACATGGATGGCCAGCCCAAGCGGCTGCTTGGCCAGGTGCAGAACATCACCGAGCAGCACCAGACCGATGCGCTGATCCGCTGGCGTACCGAGCTGCTCAACCGCGTCTCCGCGCTGGGCCGCATCGGCGGCTGCGAAATCGAGGTGCAGACCCGGCACATGCAGTGGACCGAGGAGTGCTACCGCATCCACGGCCTGCGCAAGGAGCCGATCACTCTCGATCAGGCGCTGGCGCTGTATACCGAGGATTCGCGCAATGCCTTCGAGGCGGCGCTGGGCCGGATCGCTGCGGGTGGACTGCCCGAACAGCTGGACCTGTGCTTCTATCGCCAGTCTGGCCTGCGCGTGTGGGTGCAGGTGCTGATCGAACTGGATCGCCGCGATGGCCTGCCGCCACGCTTCGTGGTCCTGTTCCGTGACATCACCCGCGAACGCGAGGCCAACGAGCGCATCGAACTGCTGGCCCACTACGATCTGCTGACCGGCCTGCCCAATCGCGTGCTGCTCGGCGAGCAGACGGCAGAGGCCATCGAGGAAGCACGTGACCGTGGCACATCGCTGGCGATGCTGTTCATCGACCTGGATGGCTTCAAGACCATCAACGACAGCTTCGGCCACGCCACCGGTGATGCACTGCTGAAGGCCGCTGCGACGCGCCTGCACCAGAACCTGCGCAACAACGACCTGTTCGGTCGCTTCAGTGGTGATGAATTCATCGTGGTACTGCGCGACCTGGCCGAGCCGGAAGACGCCGGCCACGTCGCGCGCAAGCTGATCGCTTCGCTGGCCGAGCCGCTGCGTCGTGGCGAGACCACGTTGAAGGTCGGCGCCAGCGTCGGCATCGCGATGCTGGGCGATGCACAGACCGATTTCGATTCATTGCTGCGTGCCGCCGACGCCGCGATGTACGCGGCCAAGGAAGCGGGGCGCAACACGTACCAGTACTACAGCCAGGACGCATTGGCCCGCATCCAGCGCAAGCTCGAGTTGGAGCATGCCCTGCACGGGGCGATCGAACGCGAAGAGTTCAGCCTGGCTTACCAGCCGCTGCTGCATGCGCATCAGGGCGAGCCACCGGCGATCGAGGCACTGCTGCGCTGGCATCGGCCCGGCATCGGCTACTGCAGCCCGGCCGAGTTCATTCCGATTGCAGAGAAGTGCGGCGAGATCGTGCGCATCGGCGACTGGGTGCTGAACGAAGCCTGCCGCCAGGCGATCGCCTGGGACCGGGCCGGCCTGTGTTTCGACCGCATCGCGGTCAATGTGTCGGCGGTGCAGCTGCGCGACCGCGGTTTCGCTGAACGCGTGATCGAGATCTGCCATGCCCATGGCTGGCCGCCGCAGAGGCTGGAACTGGAGCTGACCGAGTCGGCCCTGATCCGTGACACCGACATCCTGCGCCACTGCTTCGACGTGCTGGAACGGCATGGTGTGCCACTGGCGGTGGATGACTTTGGTACCGGCTTCTCCAATCTGAACTACCTCAACCGTTTCCCGGTGGGGCGCCTGAAGATCGACCGCAGTTTCGTGCAGGGCATGCTGCATGACTCGGGCACGGCCGAAGTGACCCAGGCCATCGTGCACCTGGGTCACGCGCTGGGCATGAAGGTGGTGGCCGAGGGCGTGGAAACGCACCAGGAAGAAGACATGCTGCGTCGCCAGGGCTGCGACGAGATCCAGGGCTACCTGTACTCGCGCCCGCTCAGCCCGCGCGACCTGGCGCAGTGGCTGCGCCAGCAGCACGCCGCGCCCGGGCGCACCGACGCTGCCAGCGAGGTCGTGCTGGCACGCTGAGGGTAGCGCCGGGCCTTGCCCGGCGGGATCGCCGCACGCCGACGCACCGCTCTGGTAGGTGTCGACCTTGGTCGACACGAATGCCGGTGCTCGCGATCATCCACGCATGGCGTGGATCTACTGCGATGCGGCAACCATTCGCTGCGGAAATTCGGAGCGAAGCCGTGCGCGCACTGCTTCCACCACATGTGCATAGCGTCGGCGCTGGATGAAATAGCCCATGTAGAACAGCAGCAGGGCCACCAGCATCGGCGACGCAGCCGGGCGGACCAGGATGATCGGCACCAGCATCAGTGTCAGGCCCAGCGCGAACCAGCTGCACCGCCCGACCACCCGCACCTCCCTGCGTTGCGCGTCGATCATCACCCGCCCGCGCATCAGCGGAAAGTAGCGACCGCCAAAGCTCGGCGCGAAGCTCTCGCGAAAGGCGACACTGCCGTCCGGCAGCGCGCGGAACACCAGGCGAAGCCAGGTATCGGCCGGCAGATCATGCTCCAACCCGGCCAGCGAAAGCTGCGCCAGCTCTGCCGGCGTAGCGGCAATGCGTTGATTGAACAGGACGATGCCGGTGCGGAAGAAGAACGGCGCCCACAGCACAAGCAGCAGGACTTCGATCAACAGCGCGGCGATCAGGGCGATGGCCATCGGTCTTCCATGAACGGGACCTGCGCATCATGCCATAGCGATTTCGCCACCCCAGTAGATCCACGCCATGCGTGGATGTTGCCCGGAACCAGCTACCGTCCTCGCGGGGCGGTCCAGTGAATCGAGCAGTCTCCTGGATTCAATCGTCTTCCACCAGATCGCTGAGATCCAGAATCTGTGGATCAACACTGTGCGCGACGATGCTTCGGAGCATTCCAGCCTTTGGGCGTAGGGCATAGCAATGCATCGTATGGATGGGATTGAATTCCAGCCACGGGCAGGATGAGTGCCCCACGATAACCGGCATGTTGAAATTGATGTCTTTTGGATCATCCAGTGGCAGGGGCCATTTGCCGCCGTGATGCTCCCACACTACATCGCCCAGATATCGTGCAAACACAATCCTCAGGCCATCCTGTTCGTCCTCCGACAACGTTGCAGCCATCGTCGTGTACAGCGTCTCCAGGCGATCAAGGCTCTCCAGGCTGCCGTCAAGGTCGACGCCGCGGAGCTGTGCTTGTTCGATCAGCCATTCAATCTGATCGTCCATGATGATCAGAAACTGTTCGAAGGTTTCTCGCGCTTCTTCGAAATTGAATGCCATGCGGCCACCAGGGGGAGAGCGACGAGTGTGCCCTGCGCCTGTGACCCAGGCCATGCAACAAGTCCGAAAGGATGGAGTGTGGAGGGGCGATCGCATGCATCCACGCATGGCGTGGCTCTACCGGTTCATCAATGCGATGCCTGCAATGGAATAGCTGGCGATCAGCAGTCCGAACACGTACGCCGCCACGATGATCAGCCAAAAGGTCATCGGCTCGATGTCCCGCCATGCATCAATGGTGCCAGCGCGGTGATGGCTTAGATGGACGTGCCCGGTGTTGATGGCAGTTGCCGCCATCCAGGCACATAGAAAGGCTATCAGCATGAAGAGCAGGCTGCCGAACAGGAATGCGACAGGTCTATGCCGAGGTGGCCGCAAAGTGGCGTAGGCGGGGCGCCAGGTGAAGGTGACCGCGATGAGCACCATCACAGCAAATCCGAGCCAGGTCATGAACGTGGTGCTCATGCGACGACACTCCGTGTCCAGCCGTAGATGGCATGGGCGGATCATGCCATGGGTTTGGAGCGGGTGGTGGTGAAGACCATCCACGCATGGCGTGGGTCTACCTCAAGGCGTCCCCGTCCAACCCCAGGTCCCACGCCAGTCCCAGCAGCGCCTCATCCGCCCGTGACGGGCCAGGCCGCGCATCCGCCAGCTGCTGCAGTTCGCGGATCTCCTCACGTGCTACCTCTTCCAGCTGCTGCAGCTGCTCACGCACGCTCGCGTTGCGCGGGCGCTCGGTGTCGGCGAGGGAGGGCAGGGCGCGGATCAGGGTCATGGTGCTTGTACAGGATGCATCCAACGGCGGGTTACAGGCAAAGGCCCCGGACGAACCGGGGCCTTGCGGGCTGCCGGCGGCGGCAGCGGACATCAGGATCAGAACAGCTCGACGGTGCCGGCGCCCATGCTCTGCTGGGCAACCGGCTTGTGCGGCGGGCGTTCCCATTCGCTGCGCAGTTCGCGCAGGCGGCTGCCGGTGCGCTGCAGGGCGGTGGCGATCTCTTCGTCGAACACGCCGCCATTGCGGTGCAGCAGTTCCTGCAGGGCCACCGCCTCGCGGTTGATCGCGGTCAGGCGGTCCAGGTGGGTGTGCACGCCGCCCAGCGCCTGGGTGGCGATGTCTTCGAACTGCAGGGCGCGCACGGCTTCGGCCACGCTGCCATCGATCGAACGGGCGCAGTCGGAGACTTCGCGCATGCCATCACCCAGCGACGCATTGATCTGCGCGACGTTGTCGAGCATCGCCGCCGCTTCCTGGCGCGCTTCGCGGGAGCGGTCCATGTCACGCGAGGCCATGTGCGAGACCGTCTCGCGCACCTTGGCGATGGCGTCCTTGGAGCTGTGCGCCAGCTTGCGGATCTGCTCGTTGAAGGTGGTCGAGCGCTCGGACAGGTTGCGCACTTCGTCGGCGACCACCGCGAAGCCACGACCGGCTTCACCGGCACGCGCGGCTTCGATGGCGGCGTTCAGCGCCAGCAGGTTGGTCTGGTCGGCGATCGACTTGACGTCTTCCAGCAGCGCGAAGATGCCATCCAGGTGCTGCGCCATCTGGTCGATGTGCTGCACGGTGGTGCTGCTCTGGCCGCTCACCTGTTCCAGTGCTTCCACCAGCTGCTCCATGCGATGGCTGGCGTGCTGGGCGAAACGGGCAACGTCGAGGCCGGCATTGCCTTCATCACCGGCACGATCGACGATGCGCGACAGGGCCTGGCTCTGCTGGCGCGACTTGCGGTTCATGGCGTCGAAGCTGCCGCCCAGGCTGGACACCGCTTGGCGGATCAGGTCACGGGCGCGTTCCACTTCGCCACGCGAACCGTCGATCTCGTTGCCGACGAAGTTGCGCAGTTCGGTCAGCAGCTGGTCCTGCTCACGCAGGACACGGGCGTGTTCCGGGGAACGGTGCGCCTGGGCGCGGGTGGTCCACCACGCAAAGCCGAGCCAGCTCAGCGTCATCGTGGTCAGGATCGCCCAGCGCAGGGCGGCCGGCCATTCGAAACCGATGGCGAAGGGGAGCAGCAGGGTCAGAGCCAGGGGGGCGGCCAGACGGATGAAAATGCGTGAGTACATGGACGTTCTCGGGAGGTGCACGGAGGATGTATCGGCCGTACCCCCTTTCTCTTTAACGTCGAAATGCCTCGAAGTGCATTCTGAATGCGCCGGTTTTCCGACGCTGCCGGGACGTTCGGGGTCAGAGCCCTTTCCTTGCCGGAAAAGGATCCGACCCCATGCGGCTCAGACCAGCTGGCGGTCCACGGCCTCGATCATCGCCTTGCGGCTGAACAGGAAGTCCCAGTAGCTGCCGCCCAGCTGCCGCCACAGCACCGCCGAGCGCACCGCGGCCAGCAGCAGGGCGCGGATCTCGGCGACCACACCGGCCTGGCCCAGGTAATGCGGGTTGCCCTGCACCATCACCCGCGGCTTCAGGTGGCTGATGGTGTCGGCGTACAGGCCACCCAGGTTGGCCAGCACGTCCGGGTGGCCACTGTCGCCCAGCTCGACGGCTTGGCGCTGGGCGCGTTCGATGCCGGAGGCGACCTTGTTCACGGTGGCGCCGTCCTGCACGAAGCGGCGCTCCAGCTGCAGCACCGACAGGGCCAGCTTGGGCAGGATCGGGTCCTGGCCCTGGCTGCGGAAGTAGTTGTGCAGCAGGCGCAGCCCAGCCTTCAATGCATGGCGGTCACCGAACACCTCCTGCGGCGAAGACGCGTCGACGCGGAACACGCTGTCCACGGCGGTGCGCACGGCGGCGGCGTCGGAATGGCCGGTATCGGCGATGCGGCGTACCTGCTGCAGGGCCTGGGCAATGCCGGCCAAAGCCAGGACGCGGTCGTCGACAGTGAAACTCATGCAGCGATTACCTCAAAAGGGGAAGGGGTGGTGCGCAGGCGCTGTTCCAGCGGCGCATCGGTGGCGGCGATCACCGCGCCACCCAGGCACACATCACCGTCATACAGCACCAGTGATTGACCGGGAGTAACGGCGCGCTGCGGGCGCGCAAAGGTGACCAGCACGCTGCCATCGTCCAGCACCTCGACCGTACACGGCTCGTCGGGCTGGCGGTAGCGGGTCTGCGCGGTGCATTCGAAGCGCCGTGCCGGCGGCGCGCCGGCAATCCAGTGCGCGGTTTCCGAGCGCAGGCGGTCGGACAGCATCCACTTGCTGTCGCGGTCCTGGTCCACGTACAGCACGTTGCTGGCCACATCCTTGCCGACCACGTACCACGGCGCGGCCGGGCGGCCACGCACGCCGCCGATGTTCAGGCCCTCGCGCTGGCCCAGGGTGAAATAGAAGACGCCTGGGTGCTCGGCGATCACACTGCCGTCGGCCGGGTCCAGGATCTGCCCGGGCTTGGCCGGCAGGTAGCGGCCGAGGAACTCGCGGAAGTCGCGCTCACCGATGAAGCAGATGCCGGTGGAGTCCTTCTTGGCGTGGGTCGGCAGGCTGACGTCACGCGCGATCCGGCGCAGGTCGGTCTTTTCCAGGTCGCCGATCGGGAACAGGGTGGCCGCCAGCTGCGCCTGGCCCAGCTGGTGCAGGAAGTAGCTCTGGTCCTTGGAGCGGTCGGCACCACGCAGCAGCAGCCACTGGTGGCCGCGCTGGGCCACGCGCGCGTAGTGGCCGGTGGCGATGCGCTCGGCGCCCAGCTCGCGGGCGGCATCCAGGAAGTGCTTGAACTTCACTTCGCGGTTGCACAGCACGTCCGGGTTCGGGGTGCGGCCGGCCGCGTACTCGGCCAGGAAGTGCTCGAACACGCCCTGCCAGTACTCGCTGGAGAAATCACGGAAGTGGAACGGGATACCGAGCAGGCCGCAGACGGCCACTGCATCGCGGCGGTCGTCCTCGGCGCGGCAGTCGCCGCTGCCGTCGTCGGCCCAGTTCTGCATGAACAGACCGGCTACGGCCTCGCCCTGCTGCACCAGCCGCCAGGCGGCGACCGAGGAGTCGACGCCACCGGAGACGCCCACCATCACGCGCGGAGTGCTCATGCGACCTCCCGGACCAGCGAAAGCGGATGGCGCTGGCCACCCAGGAAATCAGCCACCACCTGCCAGACCAGCGGGCTGCGCAGGAGCTCCGTGGCGGCCTGCAGCTCGGCCGGGGTCAGCCACAGCGCGCGATCGATGCCGGTGTCCAGCGGCTGCGCCGGGTCGTGCGAGACCGGACGCGCCGCATAGCAGAAGCGCAGGAAGGTGGTGCCGTCGCCGGCCGTCCACTGGTAGCAGCCGATGAAGTGGGTCAGCTGCACCGTCCAGCCGGTTTCCTCGCGGGTCTCGCGCAGGGCTGCCTCGGCCAGGCTTTCGCCCGGCTCGAGGTGGCCGGCCGGCTGGTTCAGCACCTGGCGGCCGTCGATGGTCTCCTCGACCAGCAGCACGCGGCCGCCGTCGACCACTACGGTGGCGACAGTGGCGTGCGGTGCCCAGCGCGGGTCCGGCGTGGTGTTCAACTCAGAACTCGTCCTTCTTGGTCAGTTCCAGCTCCATGGCGTCGGCGGTGCGGATGGCCGCATCGATGGCGTCGCTGAGCTGGTCGGCCGTGGCATCGGCGTCGATCTTGACCACGAACATGGCGGTGGTGTCCTGCTTCACCCAGCCGCCCATCTTGGCGTCCTGCGAATCTTCCAGCAGGCGGTTGGCTACGGCCACCGGGAACTGCTTGGTCTTGGCGTTGTAGGCCGGCGACCAGATCTCGCGGATGTTGTGGGTGCCGAAATCTTCCACCGACGAGCGCACGTAGACCATCTGGGTGCGATCACCCTCGACGTCGAACACCATGCGGTAGTCGCCGTCCTCGTCGACCTCGTAGGTATAGCCCAGCTTGTCCAGGTGGCGGGCCACGGCCTTGTCGGCCTGGGTCTCGGCGGCGGCGGAGCCGGCGGCGGCCAGGGCGATCAGCAGGGCGGGGAGAAGGGTCCTTTTCATGAAGATCCTGTGAAACAGTGTTGAGAGAGGATGCAATTGTGACGGTGGGCGTGCGTGCCGTCCAATCTGCGGCAGGCCGACGCAGGCTGGCCCGTGCCTCTATAATGGGCAGATGCCCCATGAGTCTTCCCCCGATTCCCATCACGAGCACGGCGTTGCCGTGGAGCCCGCGCGCCCGGAAGTGGCGCCGCCACCGTTCTACCAGGTGATGCTGCTCAACGACGACTACACCCCGATGGATTTCGTGGTGGACGTGCTGCAGCAGTTCTTCAGCATGGACCTGGACAAGGCCACGCAGGTGATGCTGCACGTCCATACCCGTGGCCGCGGCGTGTGCGGGGTGTTCACCCGCGAAGTGGCCGAGACCAAGGTCGCCCAGGTCAACGAGTACTCGCGGATGAACCAGCACCCGCTGCTGTGCACGATGGAAAAGGCCTGACCGGCTGCCGGTTTTCATCCGGGCACATCGACTCCGGACCCGGTGTGCCCACCAAGGTGGGCACCTACCAAGGCAGGGGCCTGTATCGATAATGGATGGGGCGTGCCCACCAAGGTGGGCATCTACCAGAGCGCGGGATCAGCCCTCCGCCAACGCCTCCAGTGCCATCCGCGCCACCGCCTCGTCGACTTCGGCGGGGTCGCCATCATCCCGGAACCACACCGCTGACAGCCCCGCGCTGGCTGCGATCCAACGCAGCAGGCGCGTGCGTTCCAGGCCCGCCAGCGCGCCGACCTGTTCCAGCCGGGTGGCAAACCGCTCGGGTCGGGTGGCCACATGGATGCCGGGGCCGCACAGGTCCGGATTACTGAACATCGTCGTGTAATCGAACGCGCGGTCGCCCAGCAGCCGCTTCGGGTCGATCGCCAACCAGCCGCGCGCGCCGAAATCGAGCACGTTGTCGTGGTGCAGGTCGCCGTGCAGCGGCCGGATCTCCTGTTCCTGCTGCAGCAGTCCCTCCGCCAGTGATCTGCACTGTTCCAGCAGTGGCGGCAGCGCAGCCCTTGGCTGCAGCAGGTCGGCGAACCATGTTCGCAGGCAGACCAGTTCCGCTGGCGGTGCGCTCCGTGGCCGGTGCAGCCGTTGCAGGACCTGGCACAGGATCGTGGTGCAGGTGTCATCGTCGCCCTCGATCGAGCGCTGCCGCAGCGAGTCGCCGCCGGCACGTTCGATCAGGATCGCCGGCCCCTCGTGGGCCAGCAGGCGGGCGGCGCCGTCACCGTTCCACCAACGCAGCAGGCGATGGCTGTTCTGCTCTTCGGTTTCGCTGCTGATCTTCAGCATGGCCGGCTCGCCGGCGGCGGTCAGCACCGGCCAGAGCCGGGCATGGGGCGTTTCGATGGCTGCGCCATCACGCCGCAATCGCCAGCGGCTCAGGTAGGGTTCGCTCATGCTGGGTGGGCTGTCCTGGAGTGAATGAAGATCAATCGATTCGCACTGATAACGCCATCTGAACGCAGCAATCCGCTAGGGTGATGGAAATCGCGTAGTCAGGCCGCATATTGTCCCCATCTGCCGCCGGAGTAATCCATGTTCAGCAAAGACCTCGAACACACCATCGGCCAGTGCTACAAGCGCGCCCGTGAGGCCCGGCATGAGTTCATGACGGTCGAACACCTGCTGTTGGCACTGCTCGACAACCCGTCCGCCCAAGCCGTACTGAAGGCCTGTGGCGCCGACGCCGAACGCCTGCGCCAGGAGCTGGAGCAGGCCATCGAGGCCTCCGTGTCCCGCCTGGCCGAAGATGACGGCCGCGATACCCAGCCGACCCTGGGCTTCCAGCGCGTGTTGCAGCGGGCCGTTTACCACGTGCAGTCCTCGGGCAAGAAGGAGGTCACCGGCGCCAATGTGCTGGTCGCCATCTTCGGCGAGAAGGACTCGCACGCCGTCTACTACCTCAACCAGCAGGATGTCACCCGGCTGGATGTGGTCAATTACCTGTCCCACGGCATCGCCAAGCTGGGCGAGGAAGGCGAGCAGCCGTCGTCCTCCTCCGAGGGCGAAGGCCGCATCGAAGGCGGGGAGGGCGAGCCGAAGGGTGATGCCCTGACCGAGTTCGCCAGCAACCTCAACGAACAGGCCCGGGCCGGTCGCATCGACCCGCTGGTCGGCCGTGCCGACGAGATCGAGCGCACCATCCAGGTCCTGTGCCGCCGCCGCAAGAACAACCCGCTGTACGTGGGTGAGGCGGGCGTAGGCAAGACCGCCATCGCCGAGGGCCTGGCCCGCCGCATCGTCGAGGGCTCGGTGCCCGACGTTCTGGCCGATGCGGTGATCTATTCGCTCGACCTGGGCGCGCTGGTGGCCGGCACCAAGTACCGCGGCGACTTCGAGAAGCGCCTGAAGAGCGTGCTGACCGCGCTGAAGAAGGTGCCCAATGCGGTGCTGTTCATCGACGAGATCCACACCATCATCGGTGCTGGCTCGGCGTCGGGCGGCACCATGGATGCCTCCAACCTGATCAAGCCGGCGCTGGCGTCCGGAGAGCTGCGCTGCATCGGCTCGACCACCTTCCAGGAGTACCGTGGCATCTTCGAGAAGGACCGGGCGCTGGCCCGCCGCTTCCAGAAGATCGACATCGTCGAGCCGACCGTCGGCGAGACCTACGAGATCCTGCAGGGCCTGAAGTCCAAGTACGAGCTGCACCACGGTGTGACCTATTCCGACGAGGCTCTGCAGGCGGCGGTGGACCTGTCGGTGAAGCACATCGGCGACCGCCTGCTGCCGGACAAGGCCATCGACGTGATCGACGAGGCGGGCGCCCGCCAGCGCCTGCTGCCGGAAGGCCAGCGCAAGGAACTGATCGACGTCGAGGAAGTGGAGGCGATCGTCGCCAAGATGGCGCGTATCCCGACCAAGCAGGTCAGCGCCACCGACAAGGATGTGCTGCAGCACCTGGAGCGCAACCTGAAGATGGTGATCTTCGGCCAGGACCCGGCCATCGAGACGCTGTCCTCGGCGATCAAGCTGGCCCGTTCGGGCCTGGGCAACCCGGAAAAGCCGATCGGCAACTTCCTGTTCGCCGGTCCCACGGGTGTCGGCAAGACCGAGGTGACCAAGCAGCTGGCGCTGCAGCTGGGCATCGAGCTGGTCCGCTTCGACATGTCCGAGTACATGGAGCCGCATTCGATCAGTCGCCTGATCGGTGCGCCTCCGGGCTACGTCGGCTTTGACCAGGGCGGCCTGTTGACCGAGAAGATCGTCAAGACGCCGCACTGCGTGCTGCTGCTGGATGAGATCGAGAAGGCGCACCCGGACATCTTCAACATCCTGTTGCAGGTGATGGACCGCGGCGTGCTGACCGATACCAACGGTCGCGAGGCCAACTTCAAGAACGTCGTGCTGGTGATGACCACCAATGCCGGTGCGGCGCAGGCCTCGCGGCGTTCGATCGGCTTCACCAAGCAGGACCATGCCACCGACGCGATGGAGACCATCCGCCGCAGCTTCACCCCGGAATTCCGCAACCGCCTCGACGCGGTGGTGCAGTTCCAGGCGCTGGGCTTCGAGCACATCCTGCGCGTGGTCGACAAGTTCCTGATCGAGCTGGAGATGCTGCTGCAGGACAAGCACGTCAGCCTGTCGGCCACCCCGACCGCGCGCGACTGGCTGGCCCACCATGGTTTCGACCCGCTGATGGGTGCCCGCCCGATGGCCCGCGTGATCCAGGACAAGATCAAGCGTCCGCTGGCCGACGAGCTGTTGTTCGGCAAGCTGGTCGACGGTGGCAAGGTCAGTATCGATGTTCGCGACGACGAGCTGGTGGTCGAGACCCAGGCCGAGCCGGAGCGGCTGCTGCCGGTCACGGTGGAATGAGCTGATGCCATAGGCTTGGCGTGAAAGCCTGGAAATGACAAGGGCGGCTTCGGCCGCCCTTGTTGTTTCCAGTGGGACTGTCGTCCGCGGCCTTGCTTGAACGGAACGGAGGTGCCAATGCTGTCTTCTGGTCGCGATAGGGTGTTGCCCTGTTTGTATCGCGAAACGATACAGGATACAGTGATGATCATCGGTTTTCGCCACAGGGGCCTCGAGCGGCTCTACCGTTCCGGCAGTAGCAGTGGAATCCGCCACAGTCACGCCAGCAAGGTGTTGTTGATCCTGTCGATCCTGGATGTTGCTTCGGGTCCTGAGGATCTGGCCATGCCTGGATTGCGTCTGCATAAGCTCCGGGGCGGCCTGAAAGGGGATTGGTCTGTATGGGTCAATGGAAACTGGCGGATTACCTTCCGTTTCGCCGGCAGCGACGTGGAGCTGCTGGATTACCTGGACTATCACTGAGGCCGCGCATGATTCATCACCATCCGCATCCCGGGCAGGCGATCAAGGCAATGGTCTTTGATCCAATGGATCTGTCTGTGACCGAAGCGGCCGAGCGCCTGGCAATGTCGCGGGTAGCCCTTTCGCGGGTTCTGAACGGCAAGGCGGGCATCAGTCCTGACCTGGCCATCCGCCTTGAGATGGCGGGGGTAAGTACTGCGGTTTTCTGGATGGGGCTGCAATCCAGCTACGATCTCTGGTTGGCACGGCAGCGCGCGCAACCGAGAGTGTTGTCGCTGGTTGCCGCGACGCGTTGACGTATATCGCGACAAGGGCGGCTTCGGCCGCCCTTGTCCTGTCTGGGGTCAGCGGCTGCGGCGGCGCGCCTCACGCTTGAATCGCTCGGCATCGATCGGTTCGATGCGTGCAACCTCGCAGCTGCCGCGACCTGTGTCCAGTGCGCTTCGGCCCTCGCTGCACAGCTCGTCAGCTTCTTTGCCGTCGGTCTTGAAGCCGAGGCGGGTGGCCAGTACGGCAGAAGGGCAGCTGTTGCGGAAATGCACAACATAGCGGTCTTCGCCGGAGCGAAGCAGGATGTTCTTGTCGGCGCCGGCGCGAACGATCTGCTGTTCGCCGGTCAGTGATACGCACTGTGCCGGCGCGGTGTCGGCGGCATGGGCGGACGACGCCAGCAGGGTGACGGCAGACAAAGCCAGGGGGATGAGCAGGGAAGACAGGTTCATGGCGGGGCAGGGGGCAGCGATCCGGACTGGATCGGATCCCAAGATGCCGCCGCCGCTGCAAATGCGAATCTGCCGCAAGCAGGGCTGACCGACGCCACGGTGAGATCGGTCACGATGACCTTTGGCGCCTCAGGCCGCGATCGAACGGAATCCCTGCTGGCGCCCCTGGTCGCCGCCGTCTTCGATGACAAAGGCGACCGCCTCGTGCGGAATGTGCAGGCGCTGCTTGAGGGTGCTGCCCATATGCGGAATCTCGCGCTGCACGGCCAGGTACAGCGGGTGCGAGGCGTCCATGCTGGTGCAGACCAGGCAGGGCTGGCCGAACCAGGTGCCGTCCGGGCCCTTGCTGGCGTAGCAGCGGCTGGTGACGGACTGGGGGTCCAGGACGATCAGGTGGGTCATGCGCGCAACGCCTTCTGTGAAGAACGCATTGAGTCTAGAGTCGCGGCGCGATGCGGTATTTCGGACAGGGACGAAAATCGATCGGTCCCGGTGCCGGTCGCT
Organism: Stenotrophomonas sp. 96582_Sma; assembly: GCF_056480905.1. Lineage (NCBI taxonomy): Bacteria > Pseudomonadati > Pseudomonadota > Gammaproteobacteria > Lysobacterales > Lysobacteraceae > Stenotrophomonas > Stenotrophomonas sp. 96582_Sma. The sequence goes on from NZ_CM151122.1 coordinate 2,202,017, forward strand.
TTCTTCCGCGCACGACAAAGGGCCAGCAGCGAGGCCGGCCCTGTCGGAGTGGCGCAATGCGCCGACCGCTTACTTCATGCGGTAGGTGATACGACCCTTGGTCAGGTCGTACGGGGTCATTTCAACTTTGACCCGGTCACCGGTGAGGATGCGGATGTAGTTCTTGCGCATGCGGCCGGAGATGTGGGCGATGATTTCGTGCCCATTTTCCAGACGAACGCGGAAAGTGGTGTTCGGCAGCGTCTCGCTGACGGTGCCCTCGAACTCGATGGAATCGTCTTTCGACATGTAGTCCTGTGCGGTTCAGAAAACGGCCACGCTGGGCCTAAGGCGCGGTATTTTACGCGTGATGGGCCCGGCTTGCAAAGTTTGTGTTAACCCCCGGCCAAACGCTGTGCTGGCAAGCGTCCTACCGCCTGGGTCCAGGGGCCTTCACGGCCGTCATGGTGTACGGCCTGACGGACGTGCTCCAGGAAGTCCGCGCGCGGCAGGTGCTCGGCGCCCATCCGCAGCAGGTGCGGATTCTCCACCTGGGCATCGATCAGTTCCCAGCCCCAGCCACGCAGGGTGGCTGCCAACGCGGCCAGGGCGATCTTGGAGCCGCCACTGGCGCCACTGAACATGCTCTCGCCGAAGAACATGGCGCCGATCGCGACGCCGTAGATGCCGCCGACCAGTGTCTGCCGATCCCAGACTTCGAAGGAATGGGCGAAGCCAAGGTCGTGCAGTTGGCTGTAGGCCTCGACCATCGCCGGGCTGATCCACGTACCGTCCTGGCCAGGGCGTGGTGCGGCGGCGCAGGCGCGCATCACCTGGCTGAAGGCGGTGTCGGCGGTGATCTCCCACGTGCTGCTGCGCAGCTGGCGGCGGAAGCGGCTGGACAGATGCACGCCGTCGGTGCGGAACACCATGCGCGGGTCCGGCGACCACCACAGGATTGGCTCACCCTCGCTGAACCACGGAAAGATACCGCCGGCGTAGGCATTGAGCAGACGCACCGGATGCAGGTCGCCGCCCACCGCCAGCAGGCCATCGGGCTGGCGCAGTGCGGTCTCGGCCGGAGGGAAGGGGGCGTCCGGCGCATCGGCCAGGCGCCAGGGCAGCTGGCGGGTCATGGGGCCATTGTATTCGTCGTGGTGATTCGTGATGTCTGGCACCATCACTGTTCACCGGCAAGGAGCCTCCGAATGAGTGACTCGATCAGCGCCATCCTCGACCTGCATGACGCCCCGCGCACGCGCAACGACAGCCAAGGCATGCTGCTGTCACTGGCCACTGAACAGCCGCGTCGGCTGGGAGAGTTGATGCTGCAGGCGCTGGCGCGGCCTTCGCCGGGCTCAGCCTTCCTCGACATGGCACTGGATCTGCTGCCGGATGACGCGGTGCCCGCGGTCGCGGCCGACGCGTGGCGCCGCTATCGCGCGGGCGAGCGCGGTGACGCGTTGACGAGCGTGATGGAGTTCGCCAGCTATCAGGCGCCGCAGGTGCTGCAGGACGATTGGGAGGCATTGCTGGCGGTCGCCAGTGAGGATGAGGTGCAGTTGGCCACGCAGGTCTGGCAGGGCCTGCCCAGCGCGACGGCCGCGCATTGGGCGCAGATCCTGGCCGAAGCCGATGACGATCGCGAAATGGCGCGGGCCAGGGCGCTGCTGCTCGCCGCCCAGCCCGAGACCTACGCCATTGCTCGCGGCTACCTGGTCGACTGGGGGCGGTTGGATGGCGAGGTCTGGGCGCACTGGGCCGGTGTCGCCGAAGGTCCGCAGCCGCGTCGCCTGCATGGCGAACGGCCATTGCACTTCCGATTCGGCCGCGAACAGCATCGCGCGCAGCAGGCGGACGAGCCGAGCTGGCGCAAGCGCATCTGGCGGCTGCACCCGACCTGGAATGGTGGGCAGGTGCATCACGCCGGGGACATGGGAGGACCACTGGAAGCGCTGTGTGGCAGCTGCCATGCGCCGCTTCAGCGCCTGCTGCAGACCGATGCCGCCGCGCTGCAGCCGGGCGCGCCGGGCGAGATCACGCTCGGCCTGTGTCTGGACTGCTGCGGCTGGGAAGACCCGCCCGTGCGTTTCTATCGCCACGATGCGGCCGGCCTGCCCAGCTGCCACCCCAGCCAGCACCGTGAGGTACCGAACACACCCACCGACAGTGGCGACCTGATGCAGGCCGAGGTGGGTCTGGTCGCCATGGACAGTGCGCGCTGGCAACAACAGGACTGGGGCCAGTCCAATCATCGGCAGAACCTGTCGCGCGTGGGCGGCGCGCCGAGCTGGGTGCAGAGTGCCTGGTACCCGGCGTGCATCGATTGCGGCGAAGAGATGCCGTTCGTGATGCAGCTGGATTCGACACTGCCGACCACGGGTGACGGCACGCTGCTGTGGGGCAGCGGCGGCATGCTCTATACGTTCTGGTGTGCAAAGTGCCGGGTGAGCGGGCACTTCTGGCAGTGCACCTGAGCACAGCGCCCTCGCCATTGTCCTGGTAGGTACCAACCTTGGTTGGCACGCCTCATTGCCCTGGTAGGTGCCAACCTTGGTTGGCACGCTTTTCGGCACCGCGCCAGTCGAGCAAGCTCGATTCTACGGCTCTACGCGGAACGGCCCATGCCCCTGCAGCTCCTGCTGGTAGCGCCGCACACTCTGTCGCTCCTGCCGGCACCAGTCCTGCAGTGCGTCTGCGAAATCCGGATCGGCCACCCAGTGCCGGCTGCGCACCAGCGTCGGCAGGAAACCGCGTGCCAGCTTGTGCTCGCCCTGTGCGCCCGGCTCGAAGCGGGTCAGCCCTTCGCGCAGGCAATACTCGATGCCCTGGTAGTAGCAGGCCTCGAAGTGCAGGCCGGGCAGCGTGGCGCCGCCCCAGTAACGGCCGTACAGCGTGTCTCCACCGCGCAGGCATAGCGCGCCGGCAATCGGCTCGCCGTCCTGTTCGGCCAGGAACAGCACCAGCCCCCGACCCAAAGAAATGGCCAGGTGACGCAGGAAGGTCTCGGTCAGCGCCGGGGCATTGCCGTACTCGAGGAACGTCTGCAGGTAGAAGCGGTACATCGCCTGCAGATCGGCGCGGCTCGCTTCATCGCCGTGCACCACGCGGAAGGTGATGCCCTGGCGAACGACCTTGGCCCGTTCCTGGCGGATGTTCTTGCGATGCTTGTGGTTCATCGCACCGAGGAACTGGTCGAACGTGGCCCAGTCGCCCGGGTTCTGCCACTGGAACTGCACGTCCTCGCGCAGCAGCCAGTCATCGCCGAACAGCGCCTCGTCGCCGGCGGTATGGAAGTTGATGTGGGCCGACGACACCCCCAGTGGCGGCAATGCGTCGCGCAATGCCGACAGCAATGCGGCGCGCTCTGAATCGTGACGGGCCAGCAATCTTGGGCCAGTGACCGGCGAGTACGGCACCGCGCCCAGCCACTTCGGATAGTAGTCGCGGCCATGACGGGCATACGCGTTGGCCCAGGCATGGTCGAACACGAATTCGCCGTGGGAGTTGGTCTTCAGGTAGCCCGGAATGGCGCCGACCAAGGTGTCACCTTCCCATAGCGTGAAGTGCCGGGGCTGCCAGCCCCAGTCCTCGCGCAGGCAGCCGTGCTGTTCAAGCCCGGAAAGGAAGGCATGACTGACGAAGGGGTTGCGGCCTTCGTGCAGGGCATCCCAGTCGGTGGCGGAAACGGACTGCAGGGAGTCGAGGAAGCGGGGGGAGGGCATGAGGAAAGGATAGGGCAGATGAAACAGAAAGGCCGACGCACTGGCGTCGGCCTTTTGCCTGAGTCGAACCTGGCTCGACGCTACAGCAGCGGGTTCGCCCCTCAGCTGGCCTTGCCCTGCGCGTCCAGATAACGCTCGGCGTCCAGAGCGGCCATGCAGCCGAAGCCGGCCGAGGTGATCGCCTGGCGGTAGTGCTGGTCGGCCACGTCGCCGGCGGCGAACACGCCTTCCACCGAGGTCTGGGTGGCGTTGCCGCCCAGGCCCGAACGGATTTCCAGATAGCCGTTGTTCATCGCCAGCTGGCCGTCGAACAGGGTGGTGTTCGGGTGGTGGCCGATGGCCACGAAGAAGCCGTGGGCGTCGATGTCGCGGGTGCTGCCGTCCAGGGTGGACTTCACGCGCACGCCGGTCACGCCGGCGTCATTGCCCAGCACTTCCTCCACCTGGTGGTGCCAGACGGTCTCGATCTTGCCTTCGGCCACCTTCTTGAACAGCTTGTCCTGCATGATCTTCTCCGCCTTCAGGGTGTCGCGGCGGTGGACCAGGTAGACCTTGCGGGCGATGTTGGACAGGTACAGGGCCTCTTCCACGGCGGTGTTACCGCCGCCGACCACGACCACGTCCTGGTCGCGGTAGAAGAAGCCGTCACAGGTGGCACAGGCGGACACGCCGCGGCCCTTGAACTCGTCCTCGGTCGGGATGCCCAGGTACTTGGCGGTGGCGCCGGTGGCGATGATCAGGGCATCGCAGGTGTACTCGTGGCTGTCGCCGATCAGCTTGAACGGGCGCTGCGACACATCGGCGGTGTGGATGTGGTCGAAGATGACCTCGGTCTCGAAGCGCTCGGCATGGGCCTGCATGCGCGCCATCAGGTCCGGGCCCATCAGGCCGTGGGCGTCACCCGGCCAGTTGTCCACCTCGGTGGTGGTCATCAGCTGGCCACCCTGCTGCAGGCCGGTGATGACGACCGGCTTCAGGTTGGCGCGGGCGGCGTAGACGGCGGCGGTCCAACCGGCCGGGCCGGAACCGAGGATGACGAGGCGCTGGTGGCGGGAGGGCAGGCTGGTGCTCATGTAGACTCGCGAAAAGGTAGATGGGACAAGGCGCTGGCGATGTTTGCGCAGCATCCGTGGCTGGTCATAGAGTGGCGGCTGGGGCAGGGCGATTCAAGCCGATGAACAGAACGCCGTCATCCAGCAGTGGTTCCGGCCCTCTGATTGCCCTGTCAGATGTCGCATAACTGAAAACTGACGCCGTCTCATTTATTATCAATCACTAACAGCGCATTCCAAAGGTATGGTCTAAGGTGGCGAAGCAGGTCCCCGAACGCTCCAAGTCCGACGACAGCAAGGCGTCACGTCGCACGGCCGCGGCGGCGACGACCGACAATCCACGCCGCCAACGCCTCTGGCGCGACCTTGGCCTGATCGCCATCGCGCCGGCGCTGCTGTACCTGGCGGCCAGTCTGTTCACCTATTCAGCGACCGACCCGGGCTGGTCGCACACCGGCAGCGTGGTCGCGCCAGTGCACAACCTCGGCGGCCGCGCCGGCGCCTGGATCGCCGACGTGCTGCTGCAGCTGTTCGGCTACATCGCCTTCCTGCTGCCGGTGGTGCTGGGCGCGCTGGCGTGGATCGCCATGTTCGGCCTCAAGCGCGAGAGCAAGGGCGAGAACGACCTGGACCCGGCGCTGCGCCTGGTCGGCCTGGTCGGCTTCCTGATCGCCGGCACCGGCTTCCTGCATGTGCGCCTGTTCAGTGGCGATGTCTCCAGTGCCGGCGGCATCCTCGGCAAGCTGGTGGGCAACTCGCTCACGGTGGGCTTTGGCGCGCTGGGCGCGAACCTGTTCGTGCTGGTGCTGCTGCTGGCCTCGATCACCCTGGCCACCGGGCTGTCCTGGTTCACGGTGATGGAGAAGATAGGCCGCGGCGTGATGTCGCTGGCGCCGTTGCTGGCGCGCAAGAAGGAAGAAGTCACCGAGTGGCAGCAGACCCGGGTGATGCGCGAGGAGCGCCAGGAAGTGCGCAAGGCCGATGCCGAGGTGCGCGCCAAGCGCGAGCCGGTGAAGATCGAGCCGCGCCCGGAACCGGTGATCGAGAAGAGTGACCGAGCCAAGCGCGACACGCAGATCCCGATGTTCCGTGGCGTCAACGGGGATGGCTCGGACCTGCCGCCGCTCGCGCTGCTGGACGACCCCAAGCCGCAGCCGGTGGGCTACGACAAGGAAACCCTGGACGCGCTGTCGCGGCAGATCGAGTTCAAGCTGAAGGACTTCCGCATCGACGCCCAGGTGGTCGGCGCCAACCCCGGCCCGGTCATCACCCGTTTCGAGATCGAGCCGGCGCCGGGCATCAAGGTCAGCCAGATCAGTTCGCTGGACAAGGACATCGCGCGCGGCCTGTCGGTGAAGTCGGTGCGCGTGGTCGACGTCATTCCGGGCAAATCGGTGATCGGCCTGGAAATTCCCAACGTCACCCGCGAGATGATCTACCTCTCCGAGCTGCTGCGTTCGAAGGAATACGACAAGTCGGCCAGCGTGCTGACCCTGGCGCTGGGCAAGGACATTGCTGGCCGCTCGACCGTGGCCGATCTGGCGCGCATGCCGCACCTGCTGGTGGCCGGTACCACCGGTTCGGGCAAGTCGGTGGCGGTCAACGCGATGGTGCTGAGCCTGCTGTTCAAGGCCTCGCCGAAAGACCTGCGGATGCTGATGATCGACCCGAAGATGCTCGAACTGAGCGTCTACCAGGGCATCCCGCACCTGCTGGCGCCGGTGGTCACCGACATGAAGGAGGCCGCCAACGGCCTGCGCTGGTGCGTGGCCGAGATGGAGCGCCGCTACAAGCTGATGAGCGCGGTGGGCGTGCGCAACCTGGCCGGCTTCAACAAGAAGGTGAAGGAAGCCCAGGACGCCGGCCAGCCGCTGATGGACCCGCTGTTCAAGCCGAACCCGGAACTGGGTGAGGCGCCGCGTCCGCTGGAGACGCTGCCGTTCATCGTCATCTTCATCGACGAATTCGCCGACATGATGATGATCGTCGGCAAGAAGGTGGAAGAGCTGATCGCGCGCCTGGCACAGAAGGCGCGTGCGGCCGGCATCCACCTGATCCTGGCCACGCAGCGCCCGTCGGTGGACGTGATCACCGGCCTGATCAAGGCCAACATCCCGACCCGCATCGCCTTCCAGGTCAGTTCCAAGATCGACTCGCGCACCATCCTCGACCAGTCCGGCGCAGAAACCCTGCTCGGCCACGGCGACATGCTGTACCTGCCGCCGGGTACCGCCATGCCCGAGCGTGTGCACGGCGCCTTCGTCTCCGACGAGGAAGTGCACCGCGTGGTTGAACACCTCAAGGCGATGGGCCCGGCCGATTATGTCGACGGCGTGCTGGACGAGGTGCAGACGATGGGCGACGGCGTGGTCGTCGGTGCCACCGGCCTGCCCGAGAACAGCTCTGCCGGCGACGAGTCCGACCCGTTGTATGACGAAGCGCTGCGGGTGGTCACCGAGACCCGTCGCGCCTCGATTTCCGGCGTGCAGCGCCGGCTGAAGATCGGCTACAACCGTGCAGCGCGACTGATCGAGGCCATGGAAGCGGCCGGCGTGGTCAGTCCGCCCGAGCACAACGGCGACCGCACGGTGCTGGCACCGCCGCCGCCGAAGTAAGACCCGACGTATCCCCCACGACGTCCAAGGAACCGACGCATGCTTCACCCCGTACCAAGCGCGCTGGCACTGGCGCTGGCAGCCTTCCTGGCTGCCGGCCCGGCACTGGCAGACACCGCCACCTCCGCGCCCGCCACGGCGCCGCCTTCAACCAGCGGCGATACCGAAGCCAGCAATAATTTCAGCATTGTCCGTTACCGCGCCGACTACCAGGTGCGGCCGGATGCGGGCAATGTGCAGACCGAAACCTACGAAGTCCTGCTCAAGACCAAGGCCTCGGTCGAGCAGTTCAGCCAAGTTCGGCTGAGCTACAGCGAGAAGATGGAGACGCTGGAAGTACTCGGCGCCTACACCATCACCGCCGACGGCCAGCGCCGCGACGTGCCGGCCGACCGCATCTACACCCAGGAAAGCTACTCCAGCGCCTCGGCGGCAATGTATGCCGACCGCAAGGTGCGGGTGATCGTGTTCCCGAACCTGGCCCCGGGCACGCGCCTGTTCTACCAGGTACGCCGCACCCAGGCCACGCCGTACTTCCCCGGCTACTTCGGCCTGTGGGAAACCTTCAATGTCTTCACCGAGTACGAGGACGCCGAGGTCACCCTGAGTGCGCCGGCCAACCTGCCGATGTTCGTCGACAGCCGCGGCGTGCAGGGTAGTGATCGCCCGACGGTGAAGAACGGCCAGGCACAGTGGCGCTGGCGCTACCAGCGTCGCGAAGCCATGCCAGCACAGAACTGGTCGGCGGCGGGCTGGGAGTTCGGCCCGAACATCATGGCCAGCACCTATCGTGACTGGTCGCAGATGGGGCGCGCCTACCAGCTCAAGGCCGGCCCGGCCGCGCAGGTCACGCCGGAGCTGCAGGCGCTGGCCGATGAGATCACCGCTGGCATCAGCGACCGTCGCGAGCAGGCCGACGCGTTGTACCGCTGGGTGGCGCAGAACATCCGCTACGTGGCGGTGTACCTGGGCAATGGTGGCCTGGAGCCGAACAGTGCGCAGAGCATCCTCGACAACCACTATGGTGACTGCAAGGACCATGTGACGATCCTGGAGGCGCTGCTGGCGGCCAAGGGCATCGCCAGCTCACCGGTGCTGATCGGTGCCGGTGGCGGCCCGACACTGCCGAAGATTCCGGTGCTGGGTCGCTTCAACCACGCCATCACCTACATCCCCGAGTTCGATCTGTACCTGGATTCGACCACCGCGTGGGCGCGCTTTGGGCAGTTGCCGGAAGGTGACCTGGGCGCACCGGTGATGCGTACCCGCGACGCCTCACTGGCGCGCACTCCGGCCAATACGCCGGAGCGCAATGCCACCTCGATGGAGGTGCGCTTCACCTTCGACGCCAACGGCAACCTGCGCGGCGAGACGATTCCGAAGCTGGGCGAGAACGCCGAGATCGGCATGCGCGCCCAGTTCTCCCAGCTCAACGCGCAGAACCGTGCGCGCGCTGAAGAGCAGATCATGGCCGCGTCCGGTTTCGATGGGCGAGGGCAGCTGCAGATCCAGGGCGTGCCGGTCGACCTGACCCGGCCGTTTGGCTATCGCATGGCGTTCCAGGCCGAGGACTACGCCGACTTCAGCGTGGCCGGCGGCATGGCCGTGCCGGATCCGCCGGGTGGCGAGTCGGTGCGTGGGCTGTACGCCACTGCCTCGGCGCCGGCCAACGAAACGCCGTTCTACTGCAATGCCAGCCTGCGCGAGGAAACCTATCGCCTGCAGTTCCCGGCCAATGCGCCGATCATCGCCATCCCGGCCAGCCAGCGTTTCGCCAATGCAGCCGGCGAGTACCGGGTGGACTGGAGTCGCGAGGGGCAGGAGGTGATCGTGCACCACCGCTTGCAGCAGAATGCAGTGCGTGGGCCAGAGGCGTTGTGCCAGCCGCAGGACTATCCGGCGTTCCGCGCGCTGTATCGCGAAGTGCGGCGTGGCTTCCGCGGCCAGGTGCTGTACGGCAAGCTGCCGGGATCCGGTGGCTGAATCGCCGATGGACGTTCAGGGCGGCATAATGTCGCCCTGATCGCCCATTCATCTTTCCCCGGGCACACTGGCAACCACCTTTCCTGGCGCCCGCGCCCACAGGATTCCCGCATGAACTTCCGCTTCCGCCGTTTCCTTGCCACCACCACCCTGGCCGTGGCCTGCGCCGCCGCCGGCAGCGCCTGGGCTGGCGCCCGCGATGACCTGAAGACCTTCACCAGCGGCCTGAAGGGCCTGGATGGCCAGTTCAGCCAGCAGGTGTTCGACAGTCGCGGCAAGGTGAAGGAATCGACCAGTGGCCGTGTGGCACTGTCGGCGCCGCGCCTGTTCCGTTGGGAATACGTGCGCCCGCACGAGCAGTTGATCGTGGCTGACGGCAGGAAGGTCTGGATGTACGAGCCGGACCTGGAGCAGGCCACTGTTCGCGAGCAGGGCAAGGAAGAGCAGAACAGCCCACTGACCGCGCTGATCAACCCGGCGCTGCTGGAACAGCAGTACGACGTCAGTGAAGAGGCCGCGCAGCGCGATGGCCTGCAGTGGCTGTCGCTGTCGCCGAAGCGTGAGACCGAAGCCAGCTTCCAGTACGCCGCGCTGGGCTTCAATGCCCAAGGTCTGGCCAAGATGGAAATCACCGATGCGGTTGGTCAGCGCACCGTGATCAGCTTCAGTGGCTGGAAGCGCAACCCGGGCTTTGCTGCCGGCACCTTCAGCTTCACCCCGCCGAAGGGCACCGACGTCATCGGTAACTGATCTGTGGCCCGGCGCAAACTGCTCTGGTGGGTGTCAACCGGCACCGTCTTGGTGGGTGTCAACCTTGGTTGACACGCTTTTGATCTGCCGGCCAGCGGCCGGCACTACCGAACCTGTGGCCTGATCTGCCGGGCATGGCCCGGCGCTATCTGCTCTGGTGGGTGTCAACCGGCACCGTCTTGGTGGGTGTCAACCTTGGTTGACACGCTTTTGATCTGCCGGCCAGCGGCCGGCACTACCGGAATCGTGGCCACCCGGCGCGGTACAATGGCCGTGTGCCAAGACATCGCTCCACTTCATTCCCCGGCCCCGATCTGCTGAGCGTTGATCGGGAACACATGCGCCCGCTGGCCGAGCGCATGAGACCGCGAACCCTCGACGAAATGGTCGGGCAGAAGCGCCTGCTCGCGCCGGACAGTGCGCTGCGCCGCGCGGTCGAATCCGGTCGCGTGCATTCGATGATCCTGTGGGGGCCGCCGGGCTGCGGCAAGACCACGCTGGCACTGCTGCTGGCCGAATATTCCGACGCCGAGTTCCGTGCGATCTCCGCAGTGCTGTCCGGCCTGCCGGAAGTGCGCCAGGTGCTGGCCGAGGCGGCGCAACGGTTCGCCGAAGGCCGCCGCACCGTGCTGTTCGTGGATGAGGTGCATCGCTTCAACAAGGCGCAGCAGGATGCGTTCCTGCCGCACATCGAGCGCGGCACCATCCTGTTCGTCGGTGCCACCACCGAGAACCCGTCCTTCGAGCTGAACTCGGCGCTGCTGTCGCGCTGCCGCGTGCATGTGCTGGAAGGTGTTTCGCCTACCGACATCGTCGAGGCGCTGGAGCGTGCGCTGGGTGACCGCGAACGCGGCCTGGGCGAGGAGGGCATCGAGGTCGCCCCCGAGCTGCTGCTGGAAATCGCGACCGCCGCCGACGGCGACGTGCGCCGTGCGCTGACCCTGTTGGAAATCGCTGCCGAGCTGGCGGGCGGGGAGGGTGGTCGCATCACCCCGCAGACCCTGACCCAGGTGCTGGCCGACCGCACCCGTCGCTTCGACAAGGGCGGCGAGCAGTTCTACGACCAGATCTCGGCGTTGCACAAATCCGTGCGCAGCTCCAATCCGGATGCCGCGCTGTACTGGCTGACCCGCATGCTTGATGGCGGCTGCGATCCGTCCTACCTGGCGCGCCGGCTGACCCGCATGGCCATCGAGGATATCGGCCTGGCCGATCCGCGCGCGCAGAGCATGGCGCTGGAAGCCTGGGACATCTACGAGCGGCTGGGTAGCCCGGAAGGCGAACTCGCGTTCGCTCAGTTGGTGCTGTACCTGGCCAGCACCGCCAAGTCGAATGCAGGCTATGCGGCCTTCAACCAGGCCAAGGCCGATGTGCGCGAGAGTGGCACCGAAGAAGTGCCGCTGCACCTGCGCAATGCGCCGACCAAGCTGATGAAGGAGCTGGGCTACGGTGCCGAGTACCAATATGACCATGATGCCGAAGGTGGTATCGCACTGGACCAGACCGGTTTCCCGGATGCGATGGGCGAGCGCGTGTACTACAACCCTGTGCCGCGCGGCCTGGAAATCAAGCTGAAGGAAAAGCTGGACCGGCTGCGCGCCGAGCGCGAAGCGGCGCGGGCGGCAAAGGGTCGTTGAGCCCGCTCTTGTAGAGTCGAGCCATGCTCGACTCCGCTCTTGCACGGACTACGGGTGCCTTCTGGAACAGCAGTCGAGCATGGCTCGACTCTACAGAGGGCAATGGCAGTCGAGCATGGCTCGACTCTACAGGGGGGCAATGGCAGGCGGGCGTGGTTCGTCGCCACATTGTCCTGTGCGCCTGCATTTGGCACACTCCGCGGCTTCTCTTTCAAGGATCGATGCCGTGCAGGAAATGATTCTGCCGTTGAAGCGCTACGCCCAGTTCGAGGGCCGCGCCAACCGCCGCGAGTACTGGATGTACCAGCTGTTCCTGTTCCTGGTCGCAACCGCGGTGATGCTGCTGGCCGGTGTGCTGGCGATCCTCCTGCGCAACAGCCCCGATGCGCTGGCCGGCATCCTGATTGGCATGGTGGTACTGCTGGGCGTGATGTGGCTGGCCACGATCGTGCCGCTGATTGCCGTGACCGTACGCCGCCTGCATGACTGCAATCAGTCGGGCTGGCTGTTCCTGCTGGCGCTGGTGCCGGGCGGTGGCATTGTGATCATGATCTTCTCGCTGCTGCCGGGCACGCCGCAGGAGAATGTTTACGGTCCGGTGCCTTCGGGGCCGTGAGGCTGCGGGAGTCGAGCATGGCTCGACTCTACAGAAGCGGGGGGGGGGGGCGAAGCCGGCGTGATGCCGGCTTCGTCATTTGCAAGGGGGTGTCGGTTGCGCGAGGCAGGATACCGGAGGGGGCTGACGGCCTATGCAGCGCGTGCCGTTATAGGCAAGCCCAGCGGGCTGTCGTGGATGATGCCCCATTGCGGGTATTGGCTATCGTGCAGCTTGACGTCAACAAAGCCGGCTTCCCCCAGCAATCGCACCAGGTGAGGATACGAATAGATCCTCAGTTCCAAAGTTGAGCCGTCACCACCATGGAAGGACAGGTCAGAGAATCGTTGCTCCCTGCCATCGCTGGTGATGTTGACAAGAACCCGATCCGCACCTTTGCCCTCGATCCGGTAGTCGTTGAGCTCAGGGAAGTGCTCAATCGTGACCTCGTGAAATCCATAGGGAACGGTGAGCACAAGCAGCCCGCCCGGCTTCAACAATGCCCGCAGGTTTTCGAGCGTGCGCTCGCAGGGCCCATCCACGTGTTCCAGTACATCTGAGCTGACAACAAAGTCATATTTTCCCAGGTAGTGTGCGGCTGGGTGACGGATGTCCAGCATGGGGCGCTTGTGGAAGTAGGTATTGATGTAATCGAACTTGCGCCGCAGGGCATTAGTGTAGATATGGGCGTCGGTCATGCCGATTCCCTTGATCTGTCCGCGCCTGGGGATCCGCTCAAGCACGCGGATCTCCCGCGCTTGGTCCATCTCCGACTGCAGGGCTGCCATGAGGGCACGGAAGCGCAGAGTGGATCCGCAGCCAATACAGCTGCGGGTTTCCCTTTCGGCGATGGCCTCGCGGGATGCTCGCAGGCGGAAACCGCAGATGTTGCACGCGGGCCTCTCGGTGGTCGGTATGCTCACGGGGAAGACGTGTGGGCGAATCGTGTCGAGCCCTTTTCGGGCAAGGCTGCGGCAAATGGCGTACACGCTATGACAGTCCCTGTTCTTGTTGATACCGCCTAGCTTGCCGTATGGCCGTGGCGCGAATCCAGCCTGCCCATTGTCTCGTTTCGTGCCGAAGGCCCTCATGCGCGCGTGATACACAGTGTGACGTTCGATCGATGTGATAATCATTCGCGTTTAAGGTAGACTGCGGTCCCTTGTGAACCGGCGGCCGTGAGCCGCTTCTGCCGCCGCTGATGAAGCATTTCGTCCCGCCTTCGCGCCGTGGTCCACTGGCCCGCGGCCTGGTCGCCTTGATGATGGGTCTGCTCCTGGCCACCCCGTACGCCCATGCCCAGCAGCGCAATCCGCTGCAGAAGATCGGCCACACCGTGCTCGACGAGCCGGCGGCGAGCTATCGCTTCGAGCAGTTCGTGGTGGACAGCCCTGACCAGCAACGCCGCTGGCGGGTGAATGTGGCGATCCCGGCCAAGGCCGGCAAGGCGCCGATGCCGGTGTTGTACGCGCTGGATGGCAATGCGGTGGCGATGGTGCTGGATCAGCCGTTGCTGGCCGAGCTGGCGGCACGCAAGGCGCCACCGGTACTGGTGCTGATCGGCTACGACAACGACCTGCGCATCGATTCCAAGGCGCGCACCCGCGACTACACCGCGTGGATCGACCGCGCCGACGACGAGAGCGGTACGACCCAGGCGGTCGGTGGCGGTGCTGCCGCGTTCCTGGATGTGATCGAACGCCGCATCAAGCCGGAAGTCGAGCGCCGCGCACGCATTGATACGCAGCAGCAAGCACTCTGGGGCCACTCGCTGGGTGGGTTGTTCGTGCTCAATGCGCTGTACACCCGTCCCGCCGCCTTCCAGTCCTATCTGGCGGCCAGTCCGTCGCTGTGGTGGAGCCAGGGCGCGGCGCTGGGTGATCCGGAACAGCAGTTCGTGCAGAACGTGCATGGCCAGCCAGCAAAGCTCTGGCTGATGCTGGGCGGTGCCGAGCGTGTCGGTGATCGCGGCAAGCGCGACATGAGTAATCCGCGCGTGGTCGCACACCTGCGCCGCATCGGTGGTGCCACCCCGGATGCGGCGATGCAGCTGTCCGAGCGGTTGGCCAAGGTGCCGGGCATGCGCGTGCAGTACCGCGAGTTCGACGGCCTCGGTCACGGCCCGATGCTGCCTGCGTCGTTCCATGCCGCGTTGCATGAACTGTACGGCGTGACCGACCGCAGTGCCGGTGACGGCGCACCCAATAGCGGTGACAACGCCGCCGAATGAATCCCTTCGCATGCCAAGGCGTGCGACCCCACTACCCAGGCGAGGCTGCCGATGTGCAGCGGCCCAGGCAACCGATGAATCCCGCGTCACGTGGCGCGGCCTACGTGTGCAAGGAGCCTTCCATGTCGTTCCGTCCGTCTTTCCGTCTCACATCTCTCGCCGCTGGCCTGTTGCTGGCCGTGACCGCCACCGCACAGCCGGTGTTCGATCAGCCGGCCAACGCCACCTTCAAGGGCGAGGTCGTCTCGCGCGGTGAGAACGTGGTTCCCGGCAGCACTGCCGACGTGGTCGGTCGCGGTTTCGTGCCGGGCCAGAAAGTCAGCCTGTTGCGTGGCGACAGCGTACTCAACACGCAGCCGCTGGTGGTCGATGCCGATGGCAACTTCAAGACCCAGCTGAGCATTCCGGCCGACGCCGTGCCGGGTACCCACCCGGTGGTGGTGCGCGCCAGCCAGCCGGCTGCAGCCACCGTGCTGAAGCTGCGTGTCTCGCCGCAGCTGCCGCTGTCCGGCCAGGCGCAGTTCGCCACCCAGTCCAACAAGCTGGTGCCGGGCCTGTATCAGTCCGCCTACAGCGCCGCCAGCAACGCGGTGTTCGTGACCTCGGCCGTGGGCCGCCCGCCGGTGACCCAGTCGCAGCTGTTGAAGCTGGACCCGAAGTCGCTGAAGGTGACCAAGGCGATCACCCCGGCGCAGGTGCCGGGCAGCACCAATGGCGCGGTCTACGCGGTCTACGGCGTTGGCGTGGATGACACCAACGGCAATGTATGGGTCACCAACACCCGCCAGAACTCCATCGCGGTCTACCGCCAGAAGGACCTGTCGCTGGTCCACCAGTTCCCGGTCGATGCCGTGCCGCACGCGCGCGACGTGGTGGTTGATGGCACCCACGGCAAGGTGTTCGCCTCGGCCACGGGCGAGGACCATCTGTCGGTGTTCGACGCCAAGACCCTCAAGGAGCTGCCGGCGGTGACGCTGGAGTCCGGCGTGGACGACGGCAAGTTCACCCCGATGAGCCTGGTGCTGGACGAGAAGGGCGGCAAGCTGTTCACCGTCAGCATCGGCACCCCGGAAGCGGCAGTGATCGACGTGGCCAGCGGCAAGGTCGAGAAGGTCATCGACCTAGGCAATTCGATCAGCGCCTCGGGCGTGGCCTTCGACGCAGCGCGCAACCGCCTGTACGTGGCCTCGCAGGGCACCGACAACCTGCTGATCGTCGATGTGGCCGCCGGCAAGGTGCTGCACGATGTGCCGGTCGGCGCCGGCGCGCTGAACGTCGCCTTCGATGATGCCTCCGGCCTGGCCTACGTCAGCAACCGTGGCGCTGGCACGGTCACCGTGGTGAACGGTGACGGCAAGGTGGTCGCCAACCTCGACGGCGGCACGCTGCCGAACCACGTCCGTGCCGATGGCAAGGGCAACGTGTTCGCGGTGAACAAGTCGCGCGGCGCCGAAGACCCGAAGGGTGACCGCATCACCCGCATCACCCCGAAGCAGTAAGTCACACGGCGGGGCGGCGTGCGCGTCGCCCCATCAGCAAGGAGAACGAGCATGAACATCGCGTCCCGTCTGCGCCTGTGTGCGCTTCCGTTGGCTGTCTCGCTGGCACTGGCTGCCTGTGGCGGTTCATCGACGCCCTCGGACACCGGCAAGCCGGTTGAACCCGCCGCCGCAACCGCGGCTGGCGAAGCCGCGTTGCCGGCTGGCTGGCAGCGCGTGGCCGGCACCGATATGCCGGCCGTGCGCGATCAGAAGGCTGTGCTGCCGGCCCAGGTGCATTCCGATGACGGCGCCGACGTCGAGGTGGCCGATACCAGCCGCATCATTGCCGGTGGTGACGACGTGATCGCGGTGATCGAGGCGCTGGGACTGGACAAGCAGGTGTTCGCCGCGCCGACCAATACCACCACCCAGGCTGGCCTGGCTGCCCCGCACCAGTTCCTGTTCAACCGCACCACGGGCGTGGAGGGCGTGCTGAGCCTGCAGGGCTCGCTGTTCCTCGGCAACAGTCTGCGCCGCCACACCGAACTGGCGAAGAAGCTGCGTGAGGTGGGTGAACCGGCGGTGGTCATCGATGACCTGCAGCCGGCGCCGGACAAGGTGCGCAAGGTCGCCGCCGCACTAGGGCTGGCCGAGGCAGGGCAGACGCTTGCCACACAGGTGCAGCGTCAGCTCGACGAGGCTGCAGCGATTGGCAAGGGGTTGGGCCATGCGCCACGAGTGATCCACGTCTCGGCCACCGGCGCCGGTGGCTCACCAACCGTTGCAGGTGCCGACAGTGCGTCGGCGCAGCTGATCGCACTGGCGGGCGGCATCAACATCGGTACCGAAGCGGGAGTGAAGAACTACTCGCAGCTGAGCAATGAGGGCGTGGTCGCGGCGGCACCGGAAGTGATCCTGGTGACCGAGCATGACCTGCAGCTGTTCGGCGGTGCCGAAGGCCTGTGGAAGGCGTACCCGACGCTGAAGCAGACCCCGGCCGGGCAGGCCAATCGGGTCTGGGTGATGCCGGATGTGCAGCTGAAGTACACCAGCGTGGGCTCCGGTGCCGGTGCGCTGGCGCTGGCCAAGGCCCTGGCGGCGTTGCCGAAGGCATGAGTCCGGCGGATCGGCGCCGCCGTCGCGGGCGGACGATGTTGCTGGTGGCGTTGCTGGCACTGCTGGGGGCAGTGCTGGCCTCGTTCGCCGTGGGTCCGTTGCGGCTGCCGCCGATGGAGGTGATGCAGGCGTTGGCGGTGAAGCTGGGTCTGCTCGATCCACAGGCGGTCAGCAGCCGCGACCTCGCCGTGGTCTGGCAGCTGCGTATTCCGCGTGCCCTGTTGGGCGCGATGGTCGGTGCGTCGCTGGCGATGGCCGGTGCCAGCCTGCAGGGCCTGTTCGGCAATCCGCTGGCCGATCCTGGCATTGTCGGTGTCAGCCAGGGTGCTGCGCTGGGTGCAGTCGCTGCCATTGTTCTCGGCGCTGCGGGCGCAGCCGGCTGGCTGGTGCCGGTGGCTGCATTCGCTGGTGGTGCACTGGCGATCGGCCTGACCTACGCATTGGCCCGGCCCGGCAAGGGTACGGGCAACGCCACGCTGCTGCTGGTCGGTATCGCGATGGCCGCGTTCTGCTCGGCGTTGATCGGTTTCCTCACATATATCGCCAGCGAAAGCGAGCTGCAGTCGCTGGTGTTCTGGCAGATGGGCTCGCTGGCGCGCGCCAACTGGGCCGATGTGGCGGCCGTGGTGCCGTTGTTCGCCATCGGTGTGTTCGCGCTGCAGCGATTGGCTACGCCGCTGGACATGCTGGCGCTGGGCGAACGCCAGGCACAGCACCTCGGGCTGGATGTCACCCGCACGCGTCGCCGCCTGGTGGCGTTCAGTGCGCTGCTGGTGGGCGCAGCGGTGGCGTTTGCTGGTTCGATCAGTTTCGTCGGCCTGGTGGTGCCGCACGTGGCGCGCCTGCTGGTCGGCCCTGGTCATCGCTGGTTGCTGCCGTTGTCCGGCCTGCTGGGTGCACTGCTGATCGTGGTGGCCGACACCGCCGCGCGCACATTGGATCCGCCGGCGGAGATTCCGCTGGGCCTGTTCTCGGCTGCGCTGGGCGCGCCGTTCTTCCTGTGGCTGGTGCTGCAGCAGCGCCGCAAGGCCGCACCATGAGCGTGTTGTTGAAGCTGCACGAAGTGGTGGTGCGCCGCCAGCAGCGCGAGATCCTGCACGGCATTTCGCTGGCGTTTGAACCGGGTACGGTCACCGCACTGGTTGGCCCGAATGGCGCGGGCAAGTCCACGTTGCTGGCTGTGGCGGCAGGTGACCTGCGTGCCGACGCTGGCGAAGTAAGCCTACTCGGCAAGCCGTTGGCCGGTTACAAGGCCGGGCCACTGGCGCGCGAGCGCGCGGTGATGCCGCAGGAGCACGGCGTGCGCTTCGCGTTCAGTGTGGAAGAAGTGGTGGCGATGGGGCGGCTGCCGCATCCGCCGGATCCAGCCGTGGACGACGCCCAGGTGGAAGCGGCAATCGATGCCGCCGAGCTGCAGGCGCTGCGCCTGCGCGAGGTGCAGCAGCTGTCCGGTGGCGAGTCCGCCCGGACGACGTTCGCGCGCGTGCTGACGCAGGACACGCCGCTGCTGCTGCTGGATGAGCCGACCGCAGCGCTGGATCTGCGTCACCAGGAACGCACGCTGCGCAGTGTGCGCGCCTGTGCCGAAGCCGGTGCGTGCGTGATCGTGGTGCTGCACGACCTCAATCTGGCCGCGGGCTATGCCGACCGCATCGTGCTGCTGGAGCAGGGCAGGGTGGCGGCCGATGGCACGCCGTTGCAGGTGCTGACCGAAGATAATCTGCAGCGGGTCTACCAGCAGGATGTGGTGGTGTTGGAGCACCCAAGGCGTGGGGTGCCGCTGGTGGTGGTCACGTGACTGTGTGAGGGCGTCGCGCTGGGCGCTTCTGACCGCGGCATCAGGCCCCTCAATGGCGCGGCGGCAGCGGATCCCGTATGCTCCGCCGGAACCAGGGGGCAAGCACGATGAAAGGGATTTCGTGGGTGGTCGCGGCAGCGCTCGCGACGGTGCTGGGTGGGTGCGCGACGCTGAAGGCACGACCGGATGTTCCACTGGCCGCGGACGAGGGCTACGTGGTGATGTCGGTGAACTGCGCCACCAGCAACATCAGGCTGATCACGATCTTTGCCAGCGGCACGCGGTCGACGTCGCCGTTGGCTGACCTGCGCGGCGAATTCGAGTTCGGCTGCAGGGCCGGTCTGGCCGCCATCCGCGCCAAGGCCGGGCGCCACTATGTCGGCTACCTGACCGAACATGGTTATGGATACGTCGGGGCGGTGCCCGAAGACGAAGCGCTGACTTTCGACGTGCGCGCAGGCGAAACGACCTACATCGGTGAGGTTGTGGTGTCTGGACTGTTCGACCGCCTGCACTCAAGGCCGACCTGGATCTCGGTACGCGATCGCGAAGCGGAGTCGTTACGGCTGTTGCAGCAGACGCAGCCCTGGCTGCTGGAACGCCATCCCTTCCACACCCGGCTGGCGACACCAGCGCCGGGCGCGCCGAGCGCCGAAGTGCTCGCCGAGCAGTTCCGCAGCTGCACGCCGGCGTGCGACAGCATCCTGGCCCTGCCGCTGTTCATCCGCTGAGGAGGTTTCCAATAAAGTGGATCTGCATGTGCTGACTGATGGGTCGCGCCATCCGGACGCTGTATCATTCGGCGCCAGTTACATTCAATGGACTGATTCAATGTTGCCCTCCGCTTCAGGTGTTTCGCGGACGTTGCTGATCGCATCGGCCTTTTTCTCTGCATTTGCCGCCAATGCGGCGTCGACATCTTCAGTTTCGCTGACCCACGCGGCCGAGAACGCCTCGCTGATCGAGACCCTGCATTCCAGTAGCGACGGCGCTGCAGTGACATCGATGAAGACGCAGTACTTCGCCAACGAGGAAATGTCGGTGAGCTGGGACGACCAGCAGGTGCTGGTGCTGTGCAGTGAAGCGGCGTACCTGCAGATTCCTGCCGCCAAGCTCAAGGCCGGAGCGTTGACCTCCGAGCAGCGGCAGATGATCGTCTATCAGGCACTGATGTCAGGCCTTGGGGTTGTCGCGGGCGTCGTCGGGCCGGCAGGCGAGGTGGTGGCCGTGGCTGATGACGGTAGCGAGACTCGCAGCGTTGGCGAAAACAGGTGGGCGTATGGCGTCGAGCGCTACGACGTCATCACCCAGCGGCTCCCGGATGGTGCGCTTCGGGTACGAACCCGCAAGACGGAAACCGTGAATACCACGCCGCCGGCCGGTCCGGACGACATGCTCAGCACCGAAGACGACCAGGCGGCACGCCTGTCCGAATTGGCGCCGGTCGGCAGCTGGACCGAGGTGGTTGTCCATGAGGGGCCGCGGCTGCCACATGTGGATCCGGCGATGTCGTTGAAGGGCTGGATCTCGATGGGGGACGACCAGGCTGCGACGGTGGGTGAGGCGCGCAAGCTGCACGACTGCAAGTAAAGCAGGGCAGGGGTCAGAGCCCTCTGCCGCCGCAAAGTGATCCGACCCCGATGCCGGTCGGCCTCATCGTTCTATTTATGTGCGCAATATTCACTTGCGCGCCAGATTGGCAGGTCTAGAATGCGCCCCATGAACCGGATGCCGCTCCTGAAGTTTTTCACCCTGACCCGCGCAAGCGCGGAACGGGCGTGTCTGCCTGGAGCCCCACGAGGCCGTTGAGACGGCCATCGCTGGACCTTCGACAGAGCGCCCTCCGGGGCGCTCTTTTCGTTTCTGATTTCCCGCAAGTCGACCAACAGTCGACTCTACCCAGTCGACCCTACCCAGTACCCAAGGAGAACGTGCCATGCACCAGATCGCCGAGACCGAACGCTAGCCGCGCGCCCTGTCGCCAACCGGGGCGCGCGGCCCCCGAAGTTGGCTTTGCAGGAACCTTTCTCATGAACACCCAAGTCCTTTCCCGCCGTCGCAACCTCGGCATCATTGCCCACATCGACGCCGGCAAGACCACGCTGACCGAACGCCTGCTATGGAAAAGCGGCGAAATCCATCGCGTCGGCGAAGTGCACGACGGCAATGCGACCACCGATTTCTCGGCGATCGAGCGCGAACGTGGCATCACCATCGGCGCCGCCGCCGTGCAGGCGCAGTGGGCGCCGCGCGACCTGCCGCCGCATCGGCTGACCCTGATCGACACTCCCGGCCACATCGACTTCGCCATTGAAGTTGAACGTTCGCTGCGTGTGCTCGACGGCGCCGTGGCCGTGTTTTCGGCCGTGGATGGCGTGCAGCCGCAGTCGGAAACCGTGTGGCGCCAGGCGCGTCGCCATCGCGTGCCGCTGATCGCCTTCGTCAACAAGATGGACCGCGTCGGCGCTTCGTTCGAGCGCGTGCTGGAGCAACTGCAGGACAAGCTGCAGGCGCGGCCGTGGGCGCTCGGTGTGCCACTGGGCAGCGAAAGCGACTTCAACGGCTGGGTCGACCTGGTCGATGAGCGCGTGCTGCACTGGCAGGATGGTGCCGTAACCACGGTGACCCCGTGGGACGACGCGGCGCGCACCCTGTGGCAGCCGCAACGCGACGCACTGGTCGAGGCCGTGGCCGACCACGACGAACTGCTGGCTGATGCCTGGCTGGAAGGTCGCGTGATCGATGCCGAACAGCTGCGGGCGGCGATCCGGCGCGCGACGCTGGCCGGTGCAGGCGTGCCGGTGCTGGCCGGTGCCGCGTTCAAGGACAAGGGCATCGAGACGCTGCTGGATGCGGTGGTCGATTACCTGCCGTCGCCGCTGGATCGGCCTGCAGTCACCGCCGAAAGCGAGAGCGGCGAGGTGGTGCTGCCGCCGGATCCAGACGGTCCGCTGGCGGGCCTGCTGTTCAAGATCACCCACCAGCAGCATGGCGCACTGAGTTTCGTGCGGCTGTACTCGGGCACCTTGAAGGTGGGCGACGCGGTGGCGAGTTCGCAGCATCCACAAGGGCGGCGTGTCAGTCGCCTGGTGCGGGTGCAGGCTGACCAGACCCACGACATCGAACAGGCCGTGGCCGGTGACATCGTCGCGGTGCTGGGCTGGAAGGATGCCGTCAGCGGTGAAACGCTGAGCGGGCGTGCGCAGCCGCTGCGCCTGGAGAACATCCAGGCACAGGCGCCGGTGCTGGCCTGGCGGCTGGAGCCGGCGCGTGCGGCCGACCTGATCCGGATGGCGCAGGGCCTGGCCAGTCTGGCCCAGGAAGATCCCTCGTTCCGCGTCGAAACCGATCGCGACACGGCGGAAACCCTGGTCTGGGGCATGGGCGAGCTGCACCTGGAGGTGATGGTCGAGCGCCTGCGCAGCGAGTGGAAGGTCGAGGTGGGCGTAGGTTCGCCGCGCGTGGCCTACCAGGAGACACCGCTGCGAGCGATGACCGGCGTGGTGGGGCGGCTGGTCAAGCAGACCGGTGGCCAGGGCCAGTTCGCGCACGTGGTGCTGGATGTATCGCCGCGCGAGGATGACCAGGTGGTGTTCAACGACCGCATCGTCGGTGGCGTGGTGCCGCGCAGCTTCATCGCCGCGGTGGAAAAGGGCGTGCGTGCCGCGCTGTCGGAAGGTCCGCAGGGCCATCCGGTGGTCGGTATCGAGGTCAGTCTTGTCGATGGCCAGACCCATGCCAAGGACTCGTCGGAGATGGCGTTCCACCGTGCCGGTGCCGAGGCGATCAAGGTGGCGCTGGTGGAGGGCGGTACGCAGCTGCTGGAGCCGGTGATGGCGGTGACGGTGCACTCCCCGTCAGCGTCGGTGGGTGATGTGGTCGGCGACCTCAATCGACGCCACGGCCGTATTGCCCGCATCGAGGACCAGGACGGTCGTGCCGAGGTCAGTGGTTTCGCACCGCTGGCGCAGCTGGTGGGTTACACCACGTCGCTGCGGTCTCTCAGCCAGGGGCGGGCCAGCAGTGAGGCGCACCTGCATGGTTACGAGCCGGTACGCGCTGCGTAAGGAAAGGCGAGGGGAGCCCGTGAGCGGGCTCCCTTTTTTTGTCGTCGGGAACGCCCATCCACGCATGGCGTGGATCTACCGGGTGATCGGGTTGCAGGCCCTGCAGTAGATCCACGCCATGCGTGGATGAATTCGCATCGACACCGGGATAATGCACTGCATCGCAACAAAACTGCAGAAAAAGCTGGATTAAAGTGATGCCTCACGATAAATTGCGCACCCCCCGTTGCTCGCCGCCGCCCGCACCCCTCTCATGCGTGATGACAAAGACCCCGGAACCCTGGAGCTGACCCTGCCGCGAAAGCGCGGTCGTCCGCCCAAGTTCGGGTACGCAATGAGTGACGCGCAGCGCGCAGCACGCTACCGCGCGCGCCGGGCGGGGCAGGCCAACCACGCCGATGTGCGCTCCTGCTCGGACATGGTGCTGCTGGACAAGATCCGCGCTGCGGTGAGCGCGCGCGACACCGAACTGGCCGGGTTCCTGGTCCACGTCCTCTGGCAGCGCTACCCCCTGCAGTTGAAATAGGCCGTCGGTGGGGTGGCCGTTGTCATCGAGCTTGTTGATAATGCGGGATTCAGGTTGTTCCCGCTGGCGCGCCCGGGATGGCAGGCGCGCATGATCGAACGGTTCCCAAGATGACGACCACCAGCGACACCACCACCGAAGCGGCGCCGAGCAGCGCGCCCCCCTGTTCTACACCCGTCCGGTGCCGCTGCAGGCCGATGTGCATGCCGATCTGCGCATCCTGCCGGGCAGGCTCGAGTTTGCCGCCGGCAACAACGCCATTCCGCTGGTGCTGGGCGAGTTCTCGCTGGCCCTGCATCACTTCCCGATCCTGTTTGCCGGCCCGACCGCCGTGCCGATGGCTGCCGTGGGCGTGTCCGACCAGAACCTGTTCATCAAGGACGGCCTGTGGGAAGACGAGGCCTATATCCCGGCCTACCTGCGTCGCCACCCCTTCATCTTCATCGACACCGGTGCAGACAACGACTTCCTGCTGGGCATCGACGAAGAGAGCGCGCGCGTGGTCAAGGGCGGTGACGAAGGCCAGCCGCTGTTCGTTGATGGCAAGGCCACCGACATGGTGCAGCAGGCGTTGGAGTTCTGCGGCCAGTACACCCGCGAGCACGAACAGACCCAGGCCTTCTCCAAGGCGCTGATCGACAACGGCCTGCTGGTCGAGCGCAACGCCACCGTCCGCACTCCGGATGGCCGCGAGTTCAATCTCAACGGCTTCCTGGTGGTGGACGTCGAGAAGTTCGTGGCGCTGCCGGAAGCGACCGTGGTCGAGTGGCACCGCAGTGGCTGGCTGGCGCTGATCCACCAGCACCTGATGTCGCTGGGTCGCTTCAATGACCTGACCCGTCGCCAGGTCGAGCGCCTGGCGGCCTGATCAGGCCGATGGTGCGGCTTCCGCCCTGCGGGAGCCGTGCCACTGCTGCAATCCCCGCAGCAGTCGCCGCGCCTCGACCCAGTCAGGCGCGGCCTCATGCCCCAGTTCCCACAGGTCGGCCGCTGTGCCGGCCTGATCCGTTGCCCGGCACATCTGCAGCGTTCCCTGCAGCCGGTGAGCATGATGGCGCAGTGTCGAGGCATCGGCGTCCTGCACGGCCTGTTCAATCCTGGCCAGTTCATGGGCAATGTCCGCAGCGTAATCCGGCGCGGCGCCAGGGGTGTCATCGGGCGCAGTGCCGTGCGCCGAGGGCGGCAGGTCCAGCGCCTGCAGCAGGCTCGCAACCTGCAGCGGCTTGACCAGGATGGCGTCGAAGCCGGCCCTTCGGCAGCGTGCCGCGTGCCGGCGCCCCATGCGGGCGGACAGGGCAATCACTCGCAGAGGTGCCTGTGCCTGCGCGCGCAGCTGCTGCGCCAGTGCATAGCCATCCGAGCCGCGAAGCCCGATATCCAGTACGACCGTGCCGCGCGGTCGTAGCGCATGCTCGGCCAATGCGGCATCGGCATCGGCAACCGCGCGTACGTCGGCGCCCAGCCGACGCAGTTGCTCTGCGACGACATGCCGGCTGAGTGCATGATCTTCGACAAGGAGCAGGTCGATGCCGGTCAGTGGCGACTGCTGCAGCGGCTCGATGGGCGGCTGATCGCCGTGAACGGCGCGGACCGGCAATCGCAGGGTGAAGCGGCTGCCGCGCCCATGCACGCTGTGTGCGGTCAGGTTGCCGCCCATGGCAACGGCCAGTTCGTGCGCAATCGTCAGGCCCAGTCCGCTGCCGCCACGTCTCTGGCCATCCTCGTTCTGCTGGAATGGTCGGAACAGAAGCGCCAGTTGAGTGGGTGCGATGCCGATGCCGCTGTCGATCACATCCAGCAACAGCTCCCGGGGAGACAGGGCGGGTTGTAGTTGCAGGCGCACCTCGATACCGCCGACATCGGTGAATTTCAGTGCATTGCCCAGCAGGTTGTCGACAATCTGGCGCAGTCCATCAGCATCGAGCACAACCACCGGCGCTGGATCGGGCGCGCGATCCAACTGGAGTGACAGCCCTCTCCGCAGTGCCTCCGGCCGGATTGCTTCCAGTGCACGGGCACAGAGTTGGCCGACGTCGCAGGGCGTGGGATGCGGTCTGAAGCTGCCGCTGGCAAGGCGCGAGAACGCCAGCGAGCGATCGAGCAGCCTGCGCAGCGAGTGGCCGGCGGCAAGGGCAGCCGCGAGCAGTTCACGCTGCCCCTTGGGCAGGTGTGACTGGCTCAGCAGGTCGATCGAAGCCAGTACTGTCTGCGCGGAATTGCGCACTTCATGGCTGATCATTCCCGCCGCGCGCCCGAGGCGTTGTTCCGCGCGGCTGATTCGCCAGCGTAATGCCTGCCAGAGCACGGGCAGGCCGATGAGTGCCGCGGCCAGACACAGCAACCAGAGCAGGAGCGGGGAACGCACCCGATCCAGTGCGCTCTCGATGGATGTGGGCAGCATCTGCTGCGCCCACAACTCCAGCAGGCCTGCGTGCTCTTCGAGGGTGATGGCGCGCAGTGCCTGATCGATGCGCACCAGCAGCTGCTGGTCCTCCCGGCGGACAAGCAGGTGCAGATCGGTGGAGAATTCGCTGTCGAACGGGTGCAATTGCAGGCTTCCCGTGAAGTGCTGCCGGATCATCGAGTGCAGCGTTGCTTCCAGGCCGATCGCAGCATCGGCGTTGCCGCTTTCAACAGCGGCCAGGGCCGCATGGCGGTCGGGGAAATGCAGGAGGTGGATCCGGGGGTGGTGGATCGTCAGCCAGTCGGCATAGGGGCCGCCGTCAACCACGGCCAGCAGCTGCGCCCTCACGCCGGTAATGTCACGGGGCGGGTGCTCGCCTTTACGCACAGCCAATACCGTCTTGCCGCCATGGAAGGCGCCGGAGGCCCTCAGGTCGGGACAGGGAAGCGGGTGATGCGAGGGGCTGCCCATGACCAGCACCAGGTCGGCCTCGTCCCGGCAGACGGCAGCGATCGCTGCGCTCGTGCTGGGGTAGTTGAGATCGCGGAAGCGCAGGCCGGAATGCCGAGCCACAAGCTTGGCATAGCCATGGGCGAGGGTGGGCAGTGCGCTTGAATCCGCCAGCGTTGGGGGGAGCGGTCGCAATGATGGCGCGGTGGCAACCCGCACTTCGCGGCCGGCGGACCATCTCTGCAGTTGTGCATCCTCGGCCGATGCAGCCGGCAGCAGGATCAGGGCCAGCAACAACGTGCACGACGTGCGTAGGCGGAGGCGAACGCGCCCCATCACTGGAGCTCCAGCTGCTGCCGCAGTGCATAGATCTCCACGTCATTGCGCAACCCGAGCTTGCGCAGGGCCGCGACCTTCTGGGTACTGACCGTCTTGACGCTACGGTGGCGGCGCAGCGCGATCTCCGAGACAGTCAGGCCGGCCAGGAGCAGGTCCAGTACTTCGCGTTCATTGCGGCTGAGTTCCTCGCGGCACGCCGGGAACAGGCAATCGGCAGGGAGGCGGCACAGCCCCTGCGAGATGCGCACGATGGCATCAGACAGCATCTCCAGGGGCTCGGACTTGCTGACTACGCCGGAGATGCCGCTCGCCAGCAGGTGGTCGATGCGGGTGGTTGGCGTCAGCGTGGCGAAGGCGAGCAGGGGAATATGTGGAAAGCACTCGCGCAGCAGGGGAACCAGCTCATCACTGCTGCGGTCGCCAGGCGCCAGGGTGAGATCGATGATGGCGACATCCACTGCCAACTGGCGCAGACTGCCGATGAGCTCATCGCTGCGGGTGTGGCTGGCGACAATGCTGAAGCGGACGTCGCGGGACAGGTGCAGGGCGGTGCCGCGGCGGACGATTTCGTGATCGTCGAGGAGTGCCAGCCGCAGTCGGCGCGGTGCAGGATATCCATTCATGCGCAGGGAGGTGATCGGCGCCCGCAGGGCGTGGCGATCATTCTGGCGCCGCTGTCGCGTCGAGCATCGAACTTGTTGGAATTTTGCGATTATTCCTAAGAATCGATGCGTAAAGCCCATCAATTCAATGCCGCCGATTGATGAGGTGGATCGTCAGCCCCCAATCACGCGCTTCGGGGTCGCGAAGCCGGTAGCCGGGCTCCATGTAGACATTGAGATTGATCAACCACTGATGCTTCAGGAAGATCCGCCCGAGGAGAAGGCTCCGCGTCATCGCACCGACTGCGGCACCCGCCTCAGCTTGTGGGTGTCGTAACCCATGGCCGCAATCCGCTCGACCGCCTGCTGGTAGTCACTGTCCGATACCTGCGGGGTGCGGGCCATGTACCAGACGTAATCGCGCTTGCTTCGTGCCACGATGGTCTGATGGTAGCTTTCATCGAGCCAGGCGATCACGTACTCAGCCTGGATCGGCCAGATGAACTGCATGCCCCAGATCGCGCCGTTGCCTTCCTTCTCGACACGGCCGACGGGGTGCATCGACTTCTGTGGCGCGTCGAAGCTGCCTTTGCGGTAAGTGAAGGTGGTCTGGATGCGTCCATCGGGGCGCAGGGCATAGCTCTCCACGGCGTCGAAGGCCTCGCGCTCAGGGCGCGACGGGATATGCGCGATTACGTACCAGTCGCCCATGAAGCGCGGTACATCCACCGACGGCGGACGCGGCAACGGGCGGGTGTCGCTGGAGTTGCAGCCGGAACCGAACAGGCCCACCGCGATCAGGGGGAGCAGCGGAAACATGCGCATCGGGCACCTCAGCGGGGTCGGAACAGATAGTGGGCCACCAGCCACTGCTGGCCATCGTCGTAGCCGAACAGCTCGGCGCATGCCATCCAGAACATCCGCCAGCGCTGCCACCAGACCTTCGCTGCAGCCTGGCCATAGGTGGCGATCAACACCGGCATCACCCGCTCGCGGGCCGCATCCTGGTTGGCCAGCCAGTGGTCGGCCGTGCGCTGGTAATGGGTGCCGTCCAGTAACCACCGTTGCTCCAGGCGCAGGTCGCGCTGGAAATGCAGCAGTGTGTCGGCTGCCGGCATCAGTCCGCCGGTAAAGAAGTGGCGACCCATCCAGTTGTCGCCGCCGTCTGTCTCGAACGGATACATCAGTGTGCGATGGGCGAAGATGTGCACGAACAGTGCACCGTCCGGTTTCAGCCACCGTGCGATGCCTGCCAGCAGGCGCTGGTAGTTGCGTACGTGCTCGAACATCTCCACCGAGACACAGCGGTCGAACCGGGCCGTCGGCAGGTCAAGCTGGTTGACGTCGCGGGTCATCACCTCGACGTTGCCCAGGCCGCGCGCCTGGCACTGCGCCATGATGTACTGGCGTTGGCTGTGCGAGTTGGAGACGGCGGTGATATGCGCCTGCGGGTAACGTTCGGCCATCCACAGGGTCAATGAGCCCCAGCCGCAGCCCAGCTCAAGTATCTGCTGGCCATCGGCCAGTCCGGCGCGCTGGCCGTACAGTTCCAGCATGGCGTCCTCGGCCTGGTCCAGCGTTTCGCGCCCGGTGGCGTAGTAGCAGCTGCTGTACTTCAGCCGCTTGCCCAGGCAGGCCTGGAAGAATGCCACGGGAACTTCGTAGTGCTGGCGGTTGGCCGCTTCGGTATGTAGCGCGAGTGGGCTGTCGGCCAGCTCGGTGATGCGCTGGCTGAAGCGTGCCGATTGGCCTTCGATGCCGCCTTCGCTTTCCTCATGCAGGCGTTGCGCGCACAAGCGGCGGATGCCCGCACGCAGCGCCGCATCGGGCACCAGCCCACGTTCGGCCCAGGCGATCAGCCCGGTTTCCGCATCTTCGGCCGGATTCAGTGACGGGATCGCGCTCATGCGGAATGCTCCTTGGAAGAACGGGGGAACCAGGGAAAGAACATCGAGGTAGTGCGCTGGTAGGCGCGGTAGTCGTCGCCGCGGCTGCGCAGCGCTTGCTTTTCAGTGAAGGGAATGCCGCTGAGATAGCGCAGGAACACGTACATCAGCAGCGGGCCGGCCCACGCCAGCCACCACAGTGGCGAGCCGACCGCGAGCAGGACATAGCTGAACCAGTGCAGCCACTCGAAGAAGTAGTTGGGGTGGCGGGAGTAGCGCCAGAGCCCCTCGCGGCAGGTGCGGCCCTTGTTCGCCGGGTCGGCGCGGAAGCGGGCCAACTGGCGGTCGGCCAGGCTCTCGCCGCCGACGCTCAGCAGCCAGACAAGTGCGGCGGCCACGATCCACAACGTCATGCTTGTCTGCGGATTGGCCGCCACCGCGACGAAGGGCAGGGCGAACAGCACGACCAGCAGCGCCTGGGCCATGAAGAAGCCGAAGATCTTGCCTTGATGCCCTTGCCAGTGCTCGCGCAGATAACGGTAGCGGCCGTCTTCCTGTTCGTGGCGGACCCGGTGCCACAGGTGCAAGGCGAGTCGACTGCCCCACAGGCCACCGAGCACGCCGAGCGCCATCCGTGGCGCCGCCGCACCATCGCCGAGCCACGCCAGCAACAGGGCTGATGCGCCCACGCCCTTGGCCCAGAGCACATCGACCACGCCGATGTTGTCGTGGCGGCGCTGCCAGGCCCAACCCCAGCTCATCACAAGTACGGGATACAGCAGGACCCACAACAGATTGATCATGACGGTGCTCCTGCCAAGGGCGGCGGGAGGGTGCGGGAGCCGCGACGAGCGGCCATGCACAGCAGCGAAAGCGCGATGCTCCAGCCCACACCCAGCACCAGCAGGCCCTGCCACAGCGGCGCAGTGAAACGGACCGCCTCGAAACCGCGCGCTGCGGAGAGATACGCCAGCGGGGCCAGCAACAGGCCAAACAGGGCTGGCAGGGCAGGGTGGCGCAGCAGGAAGCGCATCGAAGTGGTCAGCGTCATCGCAAACGCGGCCCACAACGCCATGATCCAGAGGGGCGGAGTCCAGCCCAGCGGGGCAGCAGCGTAGCGCACGGCGCCGCTGGCGGCGGCACTGGCGTCGACGAGCCACGCGCAGGCCAGCGCCAGCAGCATCAGCCGAAGGTCCAGTCGAGGGTGCGGTGAAGTGAGCAGCTGGCTGCCGATATAGATCGTTGCGGCCAGCAGCGCCGGCCACTGCCAGCCTCGCCCTGCGCCGGCCACGGCACACAGCCAGACCAGCTGGTTGCCAAGCAGATTGGTCCAGAACCGGCGCATGTCAGCGGCTGTCGCCCGCAGCGAGGACGGGCCGGTGGTCCGGACGGGCCAGCAGCAGATGCGAGACGCCGATCGAACGTTCCAGGAAGCCGCCCTCGCAATAGGCCAGATAGAACTCCCACAACCGGCAGAAGTGCGCATCAAAGCCCTGCGCCTGCACCGCAGGCAGCTGGGCCAGGAAGCGCTGGCGCCAGGCGCGCAAGGTCAGTGCGTAGGAGTGGCCGAAGTCCTGCTGGGCGATCAGCTGCAGGTCGCTGGATCGGGTCTTGGCGGCCATGATCGCGTTGATCGATGGGATGAAGCTGCCCGGAAATACATAGCGCTTGATGTAGTCGACGCTGCGCCGGGCCTGTTCGTAGCGATGGTCCTCGATGGTGATGGCCTGCAGCAGGGCAACGCCATCCGGCTTGAGCAGGCGTTGCAGCGTAGCCATGTAGGTGTCCAGGTACTCGGCGCCGATCGCTTCGATCATCTCGATCGAGACCAGCTTGTCGAACTGGCCCTGCAGGTCGCGGTAGTCCTGCATCAGCAGCGTGACCTGATCCTGCAGGCCCGCCGCCTCTACGCGCTGGGCGGCCAGCGCATGCTGTTCCGCGGAGATGGTGGTGGTGGTCACATGGCAGCCATAGTGCTGGGCGGCGTGTGCCGCGAAACCGCCCCAGCCCGTGCCGATCTCCACCACGCGGTCGCCTGGCTTGAGTTGCAGCTGCTGGCAGATGCGGTCCAGCTTGCGCCGCGAAGCAGATTCCAATGACTCGAATTCGCTGTCGAACATCGCCGACGAATACATCAGGTCCGGCGACAGGAACAGGGCAAAGAAGTCGTTGCCCAGGTCATAGTGCGCGGCGATATTGCGGCGGCTGCCTTCACGGCTGTTGCGGCGCAGGCGGTTCCAGACCCGCAGCATCCCCCCACCCAAGCGGGCCGGGCCACGCTCCATGCCGTCGAGCAGATCGCGATTGCGCACCAGCAGCCGGATCAGTGCCACCAGATCATCGCAGTGCCACTCGCCCTGGATGTAGCTTTCACCTGCGCCCACGCTGCCTTGCGCAGCAACCTTGCGATAGAACGCCGGGTCATCGATGGTGACGGTGACATGCAGTTCACCACGGGTGTCGCCCAGCCAGACCTCGCCGAGTGCATCGCGCACGCACAGCCGACCGTCGCGCATCGGGGCCAGCTGGGCCAGCAGGCGGCGGCGCAGGAACGCGTCCAAGGCGCCGGGGCGCGGCAGGGCAACCCAGGGAGTCATCGAGTTCATCGCGGTTTCTCGGTAAGAGTGGGGTGGTCGTGCACCGGGTTGCGTTTCAACCACAGCCGCAGTGCGTGCCAGTGAATGGCGGCCACCACCTGGGTGGTCATCAGGGGATAGCAGGCCAGAACCCGGGCCAGCCCGCGGCCATCCAAGGCACGCCGCTGCATGGCCTGGGTGGCATCAAACTGGCGCACGCCGTCCCGCCAGACCTGCATGTGCACGCGCAGGTCCTGGTCGGGGCGGTTGAACCGCCAGTCGTAGCCGCAGTCCATCGGCATGAACGGCGAGACATGGAAGCACTTGTCGAACTGCCAACGCAGTGAGCTGCCTTCGTGCGTGGCGGTAGCGACCGGCAGCACATAGGCGTGCCGTTCCTTCCAGGGCGTGTTGGTGATCTCGGCGACAATGCAGTCCAGCGTGCTGCCGTCGGCCTGGTAGCAGTAGTAGAAACTGACCGGGTTGAACACGTGCCCGGCAAAGCGAAGATGGGTGAGCAGGCGCACAGGGCCGGTCGGCCGGTAGCCAAGCGTGTGGGCAGCGTGATCGCGGATGGCATCGGCCAGGGGCCGTGCGGGATCGCCGAAGTAGTCGCTGCGGCGGAACTCGGCCAGGTTGCGGCGATTGACCGACCACAACCAGCGCCCGTCGAACACCGTATCGAGTTCTTCCAGATCGAGCAGGAGCTGGGCGATGGGGTAACGGAAGGCATGCGGGTGCGGATGATGCCGGCGATGCATCACCTGCCCGATGTAGAGCGCGCTGGCACTCATGCCGCCACCTCATCCGCGGCGGATGCCAGCCGATGTGGGGCGCAGGCCTGCAGGGCATCGACCACGCGGCGGGCGCTGCGGATGCCATCCTCATGGAAGCCCCAGCCCCAATAGGCGCCTGCGAACCACGTATGGCGACGGCCCTGCAGTTCCGCCCAGCGCTGTTGCGCGCGCACTGCGGCATGGTCGTGCACCGGGTGGGCGTAGCGCAGCGTACGCAGTACTTTGGCCGGATCGATTGCCTCGCTGCGGTTGAGGGTAACCACCAGGGGCGTATCGCCGGGCAGGCCCTGCAGCAGGTTCATGCAATAGCTGACCGTGCAGGGCGCGGCGCGATCCTCTGGCACGTGCGCGTTCCATGCCGCCCACGCCTTGCGGTTGCGCGGCAGCAACGAGGCATCGGTATGCAGTACGGCCTCGTTGGATTGATAGCGGATGGCGCCAAGGACCTCACGCTCGATGGCATCGGCGTCGCACAGCAACGCCAGCGCCTGGTCGCTGTGGCAGGCCAGGATCACTTCGTCGAAGGCCTCCGCGCCGGCCGCGCTGTGCACGCGTGCACCCCAGGGCATGCGTTCGACCATCCTGACCGGGCATTGCAGCCGCTCATGCACCCGCCAGCGGCGGCGCAGCGCATCCACGTAGCGCGCCGATCCCCCGCTGACCACCCGCCAGCTCGGGCGCCCGGTCATCTGCAGCATCTGGTGATTGGCCATGAACTGGGCTAGGTAGCGCGCCGGGAAGTCCTGCACGGTGGCGGTCGGTGAGGACCACAGTGCCGAGGCCATCGGCAGCAGGTGCTCGTCGATGAAGGCCTCGCCATAGCGCTGGCTGCGCAGGTACTCGCCGAGCGTGGGGCCGTCTTCCTCGGCCAGCAGCAACGGCGCATCCCGATAGAACCGGCGCAGGTCGGCCAGCATGCCCCAGAATCGAGGTGACACCAGGTTGCGGCGCTGGCAGAACAGGCCATCCAGCGAGGTGGCGTTGTACTCCACGCCGCTGCGCTCGCTGTGCATCGAGAAGCTCATCGTGGTCGGCTGCGAAGCCACACCCAGCTCGTCGAAGAGCGCGGTCAGCAGCGGATAGTGCTGGGGATTGAACACGATGAACCCGGTATCCACGGCCATGCGTGTCCCACCCACCTGGACGTCGTGCGTGTGGGTATGGCCACCGAGGTAGTCGTTGGCCTCGAACAGCGTGACGTCGTGCTGGCCATCGAGCCACCAGGCACTGGCCAGCCCCGCGATACCCGAGCCGATGACGGCGATGCGCATGTCAGTACCTCGCCTTGGCCAGGACCCACTCGGGGATGGGCTTGAGACCTTTGACCAGGCCCAGGGCCGCCATCGCGCGCAGTCCGTACCAGGTCAAATCCACTTCCCACCAGCGGAAGCCCTGGCGGACAGTGCCGGGGAAGAAGTGGTGGTTGTTATGCCAGCCTTCGCCGAAGGTGAGCAGCGCCAGCCAGAGGTTGTTGCGGCTGTCATCGCGTGTGTCGAAGCGGCGGCGGCCGAATCGATGCGCCAGCGAATTGATGGTGACCGTGGCATGGAACAGCACGATGGTGGAGACGAAGAAGCCCCACACCAGCAGCTGTGGGCCGGAGGTGTGCAGGCCCGGTGCCCAGCGCTCCAACCCGGCGCCCAATGCATACAGCGCTGCGGCCAGCAGTACCGGTACGGCCGTATCGAAACGGTCCAGCCAGCGCAGTTCGGGGAAGCGCGCCAGGTCCGGTACCCGTGACAGATCGGTGGCGAACGCCTCGCGGGTCAGGAACCAACCCATGTGGCTGCGCCAGAAGCCGCCCTCGCGTGGCGAGTGCGGATCCAGCGGCTGGTCGGCATGCCGATGGTGATGGCGATGATGGGCGGCCCACCAAAGCGGCCCACGCTGCACGCTGGAGGCGCCGATGACAGCGAACACGAACTGCACCGGCCGCGATGCCTGGAAGGTCCGGTGCGAGAAATAGCGGTGATAGAACGCCGTGATGGCAAACATGCGCACCGCATAGAGCACTGCGGCGACGATCACCGCTGTCCATGAGATTCCGACCCAGAGCACAGCGATGCAGGCCAGGTGCATCAGTGCGAATGGCACGGCGCGCAACCAGTCGATGCGGCCGGGCTGTTCGCCGGTGGTCTCTGCGACGTTGCCGGTGTCGATCCAGCGCTGCAGCGTACGCAGCAGGCGCGAGCGTCGACGGGGGAGGGGCGCTACAGAGGCCATTGGGGGATCTCGGCGGGTGTCGTGTCTACCTGTACGCAGCAGCGCGTGCAATGGATGCGCTGCGACGCGAAGAATCTCGACTTCACCTGGGCGTCACGGCGCAGCGGTCGATCAGAGGATGCGTCCAGGCCTGCTGCCATTCCGCGGCAGTCTGCTCGGCAGCAGGCGAGCTGAAGCGCACCGTCACCTGCGGATAAGTGCCGCTTGCATCGCGCAGGTTGCTGGTACCGCGGAATTCCAGCAGGCGGCGGTCGGTGCTGGCATAGACGAGTGACAGACGCGGGGCGATGCCGCCGTACCAGGTGTCCAGACTGACGTCGATCGACTGCCCATCAATACCCTGCCAACGTACCGGACCGATGCGCCGCACCTGCACCGGGAAGTAGCGCTGCCGCCCAGGCACCAGGAAGGGCAGACTGATGAGTTCGCCGCGCAGCAGCGCCGGCCAGTGCAGGCGCACCGCAGCGTCGAACCCTGCATCGATCACCGCGTCCGGCGGCAGTTCAAGCCGGCGCTGACGCGGCTGGCTGGCGGCATCTTCCTTCCAGGCAATCGACACCGAGTCGCCAGTGGCGTCGACTTCGGCGGTCTGGCCGCTGCGGCGGTCCTGCAGCGAATAGCCCCGTGCCTGCGGGCGGGCGCTGGCGGGCAGATGCTTGCGGGCGAAGGGCTGGCCATCCGGGCACTGGTACAGCACCCAGCGTTCGGCACCCTCCGTTGCCTCGCGCCGCCAGTGCACTTCACGGTAGAGGATGTCGCCCTGCGCGGAGGTGGCCACACCCTCACTTCGCAGCCAGGGTGCCGCCAGCGCGGCATGGGGCAGGCACAGCAGCAGCCAGGCAGTGCGCATGGTGTTCATCCGGAAGGGTAGGTCTCTCAGGTCATACGGCGGGGGCGCCCGGTTGGATGCGCAGTGCCGACTGCATCCAATGGCTGCCCCTGCACGTACAGAGGACAGACCTTCACCCGCCCGCCGCGAACGCAGATGTACCCTGACGCCGCCAGCACACTCCTCAACTTCGATACCGCACGTACCGTGTCCAGTTACCAGCAGCCGAGCAGCGAGCCGACGAACTGGGCCGGTGACATGGACGGCGTGGCGCGGCTGCGCGACCGCGAGTGTTTCATGCGGATCTACGACTACTTCATGCCGCGGCTGTGCGTGTACCTGCGCGGCCTGGGCGCACCCGATGCCGTAGCCGAGGAGCTGGCGCAGGAATGCCTGTTGCGCCTATGGCTGCGGGCCGCCGATTTCGATCCGGCACAGGGGGCGCTGAGTACGTGGCTGTATCGCATCGCCCGCAACCTGCATATCGATCGAGTGCGCCGCGAGCGCAGCTGGATGCAGGTGCAGGCAGCGGTGGAGGACGCGGCGACGCTGGATGTGATCGAGCGCAGCAGCGCCGAACAGTTCGCCGACCAGGCGCGTCTGCGCCAGCGCATCAACGAGCTGCCTGCGGTGCAGGCGCGGCTGGTGCGGATGTCCTATTTCGAGGCCAAGAGTCACAGCGAGATCGCCGAAGCGCTGGGCATGCCGCTGGGGACGGTCAAATCGCACCTGCGCCGTGCCTTCCTGCAACTGCAGGCGAAAGTGGGAGGTGTGCTGTGAATCCGCACCACCACCTGCACGAATCCACGCTGATGAGCTATGCCGCGGGTGCGCTGTCGTCGCCGTTGAGCATCGTGGCCGGTGCCCATCTGGAGCAGTGCCCGCATTGCCGTCAGCGCCTGCGCGATGCTGAGGCGATCGGTTCGGTGCTGCTGGAGCAGACCCAGCCGCCTGCAACCGACACGCGGCGCGAACAGTTGCGCGAGGCCATGCTGATGCAGCTGGCCACGGAAACGCCGATGGCCATGGCGGAATCCCTGCGCCCTATGCCGAAGGATCGGCCCGAGGCTGATCCCGATCATCTGCCGGCGTCACTGCATCCCTACTTTGGCACCTCGCTGGGTGACCTGCGCTGGCGTTGGATGGCGCCGGGGGTGCACTGCATCCGGGCCGAGCAGATGCCCTCGCTGATCATGCTGAAGATCGCCCCCGGCAAGTGCCTGCCTATGCACAGCCATGGCCGCAGCGAGCTGACCCAGATCCTGCGCGGTTCCTACAACGACGCGCTGGGGCTGTTCGCGCCGGGTGACGTTGCGGATCTGGACGAGGAGGTGGAGCACCAGCCGGTGACCGCGCCGGGTGTGCCGTGCATCTGCGTGTCTGCGTTGGATGCGCCGTTGGTGTTCAGCGGTTGGCTGGCGCGGAAGATCCAGCGTTTCGTGAAACTCTGAGGCGGGTGCGATGATGGTCGGGACGGGTGCATTGCGGATTCTGTTGACCGGTGCCGCAGGCCTGGTCGGGCAGGGTGTGGTGCTGGCCTGCCAGCGCTCACAACAGGTCTCCCGCCTGACCGCGCTGGTCCGTCACCCCGGCAGTCTGAGCGGCACCGGCAGCGAACTGATTGTCCCGGACTTTCTGCGTATCCAGGAGCGGGTGGAGGAGCTCGCCGGGTTCGATGCATGCCTCTACTGCGCCGGTGCGCCACCGGTCGGCACCGCCGAGGCCGAGTACCGACGCGTTACCGTGGACACCACGCTGGCGGTGGCCCGTGCCTGGGCGGCCGCGAATCCCGGGGGATGCTTTCTGTATGTATCCGGTGCGGGTGCAGACCCTCAGAGCCGGCTGATGCCGCTGAGGGTCAAGGGCGAGACCGAAGTTGCTTTGCAGGCTCTGCCGGTGCGCTCGGTGATGCTGCGCCCGGGTGGCGTCAGGCCGGTCGCGGGAACCGGCACCCGTCATGCCCTGTTGAAGCCCTTGTACTGGGGCGGCGCGCCGTTGATGAAGCTGGCCGGTGCGGTTGCGCCTTCGTTGATGACCAGCAATCTGGCCCTGGGCCAGGCGATGATTGCGCTGGCCGCCAGGGAGCATCCGCCGGCCACGGTGGAGTGCGCGGACATCAACCGGATCGCCGCTGGCATGCGCGATCCGGCGTCCTGACCTCAGTGCGGCGTCGCCTCCAGCGCGGTGCGCACCGCCGCTGCAAGATCACTGCGGGTAAACGGCTTTGGCAGCAATGAAACGGCGCGTCCCTGGCTGCCCACCTGGTCGTGGTCGCGTGGATAGCCCGACGTGAACAGGACGGCGACTTCCGGCCAGCGTTCACGTACTTCGTGCACCAGTTCCCAGCCCGACATGCCGGGCATCACCACGTCCGAGAACAGCAGATCCACCTTGGTGTCGGGGCGTTCCAGCAGCCGCAGTGCGGAGGGTCCGTCGTGGGCTTCCAGCACGCGGTAGCCGAGCAGCCGCAGCGCATCCACCGTGTGGGCGCGGACATCGTCATTGTCCTCGGCCACCAGAATGGTTTCCTCGCGCGGTGAGTAACCCGCCAGGCCGGTCTGTGGGGTGCGTGCTTCGCAGGGCAGGGACAGCGGAGAGCGCGGGAACATCATGGTGATGCTGGTACCGCCGCCTTCCACCGAGTCGATCAGCACGTGGCCACCGGACTGCTTGACGAAGCCATGCACCATGGACAGGCCAAGCCCGGTGCCGCGGCCAACCTGCTTGGTGGTGAAGAACGGCTCGAACACGCGCGCCAGGGTCGCTGCGTCCATGCCGTGGCCATTGTCGCGCACCCGCAACATCACGTACTCGCCTGGCGTTGCATCGGGAAACAGGGCGGCGTAGTCGTGGTCGAGGTGGCTGTTGTCGACTTCGATCACCAGCCGGCCGCCATGCGGCATCGCATCGCGGGCATTGACCGCCAGGTTCAGTACGGAGGCCTCCAGCTGGCTGATGTCGATCTCCACGCACCAGATGTCCTCGGCGTTGCGGATCTCCAGCTGCACCAGCTCACCCAGTGCACGCTGCAGCATGTCGTGCATGTCCAGCAGGCGTTCGTTGAGGTTGGCGGCCTGGCTGTGCAGCGGCTGGCGACGGGCAAACGCCAGCAGGCGCTGGGTCAGGCTGGCGGCACGGCCGACGCCTTTCAGTGCATTGTCCAGTGCACGGCTGACCATTGCCCCGGGTTCTCCGGCGCGTTCGTTGAGCAGCATGGCGTGCTCGACGTTGCCGGAGATGACCGTCAGGATGTTGTTGAAATCATGGGCGATGCCGCCGGTGAGCTGGCCGACCGCCTCGATCTTCTGTGACTGGCGCAGCGCGTGTTCTGCTTGTAGCCGCGCGGTGGTTTCCACCGCCTCGGAGACCACGGCGGTGACCACGCCTTCGGTATCCAGCAGCGGGCGGAACGAGAAGTCGAAGCTGCGCCGCCCGGTCGGGAGTTCCAGTTCCAGTGCATGCAGCGAACTGCGGCCCTGTACGGCTGCGGCGACGGCCTGGTCGATCAGCGCACTGATGCCATCGGTTGTGGCAAACCAGAGCGATTCGCCGAAGCGCGCGCCAACAGTGTCCTTCTTGTCCGCAAGCACCGCGGCCAGTGACGCGTCATTGGCATCAACCACGCGTCCGGACAGATCCAGCAGCACCTGATGCTGGAAGCTGGATTCGAAGATCGCCTGCAGGCGCCGCTTGCTGGCCCGCAACTCGGCGGTGCGTGCCTGCACCTGTCGCTCGAGAACCTGGTTGTCCTCGCGCAGCGCCAGTTCGGCCTGCTTCAACAGTGAAACATCGCTGCCCATGCAGATGTAGCCGACCACGCTGCCATCGGCCGCATGTTCCGGTACGCAGTCCATCTGCACGAATCGTGATTCGCCGCTGCGGTGGACCAGTTCGACCTGGAAGCTGGTGCGCTCGCCCTGCAGTACCCGCTCCAGGCTGGGCAGGGCGTGCTCGAAGGCGGAAATGCCGCTGACATCCCGTGCCGCGCGACCCAGCAGTTCGGCCAGGCTGACGCCGTGCCAGTCCAGGAACGCCTTGTTCGCGAAGCGGTAGCGATGCGCCGTGTCGAGCTGGGCGATCAGCGCAGGGACGGCATTGGTTACCTGCTGCAACTGCGCCTGGCTGTCGTTCAGTGCGGCCTGCGCCTGCACAAGCTGGGTGCGTTCATGGGCCTCCTGCCGCGCACGACGGATCGCATCCGGCAGGCGCTGCAGGCGCTGCTTGACCACGTAGTCGCGCGCGCCGCGGGTCAGCGCCTGCACGGCCAACTCCTCGGTAAGCGTGCCGGAGACGAAGATGAAGGGCGTCTGCGGAATCCGCTCGCGCGCCAGCGCCAGTGCAGCGTCGCCGTCGAATCCGGGCAGCACATGATCGGCCAGGATCACATCGAAGGCGCGATTCTCAATTGCCTCGATGAAGGCATTGCGGGTCCACAGGCGCTCGGCCTCGAAATCGAGGCCGGCACGCTGCAGCTGTGCGCTGATCAGCTCCGCATCAAGCGCGCTGTCCTCCAGCATGAGGATGCGCAGGCGCTCGCTGCGGCGCGATCCATCACGCATTGTGCTGCCCCGAGCCGTTGGGCCGATGCGGCGGGGGCTGGTTGGTGATGCCCCAGAACATGCCCAGCCCTTGGATGGCGTCGAAGAACTCCTTGAAGTCCACTGGCTTGACCACGAATGCGTTCACGCCCAGTTCGTAACTGCGCACGAGATCCTGTTCTTCGCGCGAAGAGGTCAGCATCACCACCGGGGTGCTGCTCAGCTGTGCGTCACCACGCACCTGTTCCAGCACTTCCAGGCCGTTCACCTTGGGCAGCTTCAGGTCCAGCAGCACCACCACCGGGCCGCCGTGCATGGCGCCGGCGAACTTGCCTTCGCAGCGCAGGTAATCCAGCGCTTCGGCGCCGTCACGTACATGGATGACATCGTTCAGCAACTGGCAACGCGACAGCGCCGCCAGCGTCAGCTCTGCATCCTTGGGGCTGTCCTCTACCAAGAGGATCGGCCGCAGGTCCCTCATGGGTGATCTCCTGTGGAACGGGGTAGGGTGAAGTGGATCGTGGCGCCCTTGCCAGGTTCGCCCTCGGCCCAGGTCCTGCCGCCGTGGCGGCCGACGATGCGGCGCACGTTGGCCAGGCCAATGCCGGTGCCTTCGAATTCCTCGACGTGGTGCAGGCGCTGGAATACGCCGAACAGCTTGTCCACGTAGCGCATGTCGAAGCCACAGCCGTTGTCGCGCACGAAGAAGTGGTCTTCGTCGTCGTTTCGCTGGTGACCGACCTCGATGACCGCCTGCTCGCGCTCGCGGGTGAACTTGATCGCGTTGGCCAGCAGGTTCTGCCAGACCAGGCGCAGCATCGTCGGGTCGGCTTCGACCTCCGGCAACGGCGCAAGCGTCCACTGCACGTCGCGGCCGCTGTAGTCCAGGACCAGGCTCCGGCGCACATCCTCGGCCAGCGCGGCCATATCCAGCCGCGCCCGGCCCAGCGTAGAGCGGCCCATCTGCGAAAAGCTCAGCAGGTCGTCCACCAACGTTCCGGCAGATTTGGCCGACTCCACGATCGTATCCAGGAAGCGGCGCTCGGTATCGTTGAGGCGTTCGCCGGCCGAGCTGCCCAGCAGTTCCGAGTAACCGACGATATGGCGGAATGGCGCGCGCAGGTCATGGCTTACGGAGTAGGAAAACGCTTCGAGTTCCTTGTTGCTGCGGACCAGCTGCTCGTTGAGCTCAGCCATTTCCTCGGCCTTGCGCAGCACGATGTCGACGATGGCCGTGCGCATCTCGTGCGCGGCATCGCGGTCGGCGTCATTCCACGGCAGGCTGCGCTGCTGCACGGTCTCTTTCCATGCTTCGAATGAACTGCGCGGGGACAGTGCCACGCCGGGCGCCGCCGCTTTGCGTGGGTCGCCCCCCCAGCGCACGGTGTGCACCACTTCCGGGCGGAACCACATCAGATAGCTGTCGTGCAGCTGCGAAATGGACACCGCCAGTACGCCGCTCGCCACGTCGGACAGGCGCGCGCCGGGCGCCCAGTCGGCTGCCAGATGGTCACTGCAGTACGTTTCCTGCCCGGCCTGCTGTGCGGCCAGCCAATCGGCCAGGGCCAGCACGTCGGTCGCGGGCGGGCACTGGCCCACACGCATGCAGTCGCCCTTGTGCACAATGGCGGCGCCTGCGGCACCGGTCAGCGACAGCAGGCTGGCTTCATCGTGGCGCAGCGCAGCCATGAAATCCTCGTCGCCGGCCATGCGTGCCAGCAGCTTGACCAGCACCGAGCGGCGCGCCACGCGTTCTTCGATGGCGCGTGCACGCTCCTTCAGCGCGATTTGCAGCGACAGGATCTGGCCCATGAATTCACAGGCGGTGCGCACGTGATAGGGCAGGCGGCGCGGCTGCACCGTGTGGCAGGACACCAGGCCCCACAGCTGGCCCTCATGCACGAGCGACACCGACATCGACGCGCCGGTGCCCATGTTGCGCATGTACTGCAGGTGCACGGGCGAAACGCTGCGCAGCACGGCCAGGCTCAGGTCGGTGGCCGGCGCGTCGCGGTGCTCCTCGCTGCGCATCAGCGGGGCAGGGGTGTAGCTGTTGTCCGCGATCAGTCGCACCCGGTTGCGCCGGTACAGCTCGCGGGCCTGGGCCGGAATGTCCGACTCGGGGAAGCGCAGGTCCAGGTAGGACGGCAACAGGCCGTTGCCATCCTCGGCGACGACGATGCCGTTCCAGCCTGCATCGAACTGGTAGACCAGGGTCCGGTCGAAGCCGGTCAGCCGGCGCATGTGCGCGGCCGCCAGCTGGCACAGATCTTCCACGGTGGTAGCCGATTCGATGCCGGTCATCAGTTCGCGGATCGACGGATACAGTTCTTCCAGCGAACCCGGCTGGCCGGGAACCGGTGCCTCCAGCTCGATCAGCAGATCGGTGGCGGAGCGATGCACCAGCAGCTGATGTCGGCCGTGGCCGTCCAGGTGCACAGCGCCTACATGGGCGCTGCTGCCCACCGTGGCCTGCTGGAACAGCGCCTGGAAGGGCGCCAGCACGCCGCCCAGTACCTCGCTGACGTGCTGCATCAACGGTTCGCCGAACTGCTTCAGCAACCCCGGCTGGCTGATGGCGCGCTCACGCACCCGCAGTGACTGAGGCTCCACTACCAGAAGCACCCCATATGGCTGGATGGCACCGGGCGTATGAATCGGTTCGCGCGCACAACGGGACTGGGCGGTGTCGTGCGTGGACTCAGCAGAAGGCATCAAGGGCGGGACTCATGATTCGTGGATGGCTGGAAAGGCCCAGCGTCGCATCCGGCATGCATGGATGGTGAAGCAAAATCGTGCATTCGCCTACCAGCACGTTCGCGTGAAGAGCGTTTCATTCAAACCTGAATTCTTCATCTGACCATTCCAACAGCACTTGCATGTTTCGCGAAAGGTACATGTGCGCTGCACGCGCGCTCGACACCGACTTGCCTAGGGTGAACGCACATTCCTGAGTGACCACGCCCGTGAACCTGCAGACCTTGCCTTCAACGCCATACCGCATGCTTGCCGACAGCTGCCAGTTTGAGCTGCTGGATGTGGATGCCCTGCAGGATCCGGCCAGTGGGCGCCTGCTCCACCTGTACTCGCTGGTTGCGCGCTGCCTGTGCTGCGAGACGGTGTTCAAGGCGGAAGAGGGGCAGGGACTGGTCAGCCACACCGCCGCGCGGGTGGTGCGATGCCCCACGGGTTGTGGCCAGCAGGCGTTCAAGCCGGCATTGCTGCGTGCATGGAAGCCGCAGCGCGTCGCACAGGCCTGAGAGCACTGATACTGGCTCACAGCACCCCGGGATTGGCGCGCCACACCGCGAAGTTCAGCGCCGAGGCAAACGATATC
This sequence comes from Stenotrophomonas sp. 96582_Sma, assembly GCF_056480905.1. Lineage (NCBI taxonomy): Bacteria > Pseudomonadati > Pseudomonadota > Gammaproteobacteria > Lysobacterales > Lysobacteraceae > Stenotrophomonas > Stenotrophomonas sp. 96582_Sma. The sequence goes on from NZ_CM151122.1 coordinate 2,245,552, forward strand.
CAGGCCAGGTAAGGCAGCAGCATCACCGCCGCACCGCGATGGATGCGTGCGAAGGCAACGATCGTTGCGCAGACCAGCGTGATCAGTACCAGGATGTCGACGAAGGCCAGCGCTCCCAGCTTCCAGCCGAAGAACAGCCAGCTCCAGAGGGCATTGACGGCCAGCTGCACCAGATAGAGCACCAGGGCCGGTTGCGCGTTGCGCCAGCCGCGTTCGCGCCAGACCAGCCACGCCGCAATGGCCATCATCGCGTAGAGCAGGCTCCACACCGGGCCAAACACGCTGGCAGGCGGTGCCCAGGCAGGCAGGGCGAGGGTGGCGTAGAAGCTGGCGGCGGAGGCCGATGCCCATGCGCCGACTGCGGCCGCCGCAAAGGTGGCCACGCCCCATCCCAGAAGACCCAGAGCCTGTGAACGCCGCTTCATTCCGTACCGCTCCATCCTGCGTTTACCGCTCATACGAACGGAAGCGGCAAATGGATGCAGCCCGGGGCGATCAGTCTGAAGAACCTGCGGCGCTTCCACCTTCGGCAGCCGGCAACAGCGAAGGGCGCTGATCGAACCATTCACGCGCCTTGGCCAGATGCCACTGGCGCTGTTCGCCATCAAGCTCGATGCCCGCGCCCAGCAGCCCCCAGCGGAGGTAGAGATCGCCACGCTTGCGCCGCTCCAGCAGATCCAGCCGCGCACGAACCGACAGGCGATCATTCTCGGCCTGCAGTCCGTCGATCAGCAGATGACCCGGGCGCCAGCGCAACGTGGCCTGTGCATCGACCTGGCCGGAATCCAGCAGGGACAGCGTCCAGCGCGGGTAGTCGGTGCGCTTGGCGAACACGGCCAGCAAGGGGCGTGCATCGCTCAGGGTCAGATCGGTGGTAGCGTCCACCTGGAACGGGGACTGCGCGTCGATGCGGCCCCGCTTGAACACAGCACGGCCTTTCCACGCGCTGTTGGAATCGGTGCCGGCCACCTGCACATTGCGCAGCTCCACGGTGGTGCCGGACAGATCGAAATGGCGCTGGCTGAAGTCCCCGCGGCGAAGCGTCGCGTTCACGTCGACATCGCCGCCCATGTCCAGGCCCGCCACCTTGGCGCTGGCATTGCGACCTAGCAGCCGCGCGGTGCCATGGCCGACGCGGCCATCGGTGTCGAGCGTGGCGTCGCCGCTGAGGCTGCCGGAGCCACGCAGCAGGCGCACCTGTTGAGAGCCAAGGTAGCGGTTGTAGGCGGCCAGGTCCGGGATGGTCGCTTGGCTGAAGCGCAACCGCGCACGAACGCCCTTGCGCAGTTCCTGCAGGCGGCCATCGCCGGTGAGGTCCACGGCCAGGTCGCGACCGTCGAACAGGCGTACATCCTTCGCATCGCTTGGGCGAGCGGTGAAGCGGGGCAGCCGGATCGCCAACTGTGCCTGAGTGGGGCTGCCGGCCTTCAGCTCGCCATGCGCACTGGCCGTGCCGGCCAGCCGCACGCCAGCGACCTCGGCCACGGCGGCAGCCGAAGGGATGTCCACGGTACTGCCTTCGATCAGTTCGCCATTGCGCAGGCGCAGATCTGCTTTCAGGGTGCCGCCGCCATCCAGCTGCAGCCACGGTTTGCGTACGAACAGGGCAGGGATCCAGTTGAGCGAGGTGAAGGTCCATTCGCCGCGCACAGTGCCGGAGCTGCGTTCCAGCAGCTGGGCAGGGTGCTGGAAGGGAATCTCGCGCCCGGTGATGTGCAGGTCGGCATCGATGCCAGCGGCCGAATCCGGGCGTGGCGGCAGGCGGGCCTGCAGGCGCAGGTCGTTGGCCACGTTGAGCTGCAGGGCCAGCACGCCGCGATCGGGTGCGCCGTCGCCGAGGTAGAGCGGAACCTGCCAGAGCGCGTGGTCACCAGGTTGCAACTGGCCGTCCAACAGGTGGACCGCCAGTTGCAGGCGACCGGGAACCGGCGAACTGGAGATGCGGGGCGTCTGCGCGTCCGTATCCATGCGCAGGCCCTGGCTGCGCGCATCCACTTCAAGTTGCGCATGCAGCAGCTTCAACTTGGCCAGGCCGGGCGCCTGGTCGCGATAGTGGCGCGGATAGCTGAAGCGCGCGGTCAGATCCATGTCGCCCAGCAGCTGCACGCCGTCATAGCTGGTGTCTCCCTTGCTGAACGAGACTTCGGAATCGAACAGTTCGGACGGGCCGCCGCGCAGCTGCTTGAGGAACCCGACCGTACCCTGGCCCTTGCCGATGATCAGCAGCTTGCCGAGCCGGGCACTGCGGATGCTGTCGCTGTGGATGGCGTCGAAACGCAGGGTCCAGCCTTGGTCGCTACGCGGCGGTGACGGAATGGCGTCCTCGACGCGACTGATCTCGGCCGACACGCCAGTGGCCTGCAATCGCGGAACCCGCACTTCGCGGCGGAACAGGGGCAGCACGGCCAGCCTGGCGCTGGCGCGCTCCGCATGCAGCACGTAGACGGTGTGATTCACGTGACCGCGCATGTGCACGTTCCAGGCAATAACGTGGCCAGGCAGCAGCGTGATGGCCGGGCCGGTGGTCATCACGAACTTCTGCGGCTTGCGGTTGGTGACCTGGTCGAACAGCGGGGTGTTGAGGAAGATGTTGCCGGCCAGCAGGTAGAGAACGTACGCGCCCAGCAGGAAGTAGCCAGCGACGCGCCATCGGCGGAACCGGTGTGGAGTGCGCGCGGGAGTAGGGGGCATGTACTGTTCTAAGGGCCGGAATTCCCTCAACTATTGCCGAAACGATGGCGGTGGCGCGTGAAGCAGGCACGGGCCGCAGCGCGGCTCTGCTAGTGTCCGACTTGATTCTCACGCCGGATCTGGAGGAATCGCATGGAGATTCGAGCCGCCACCGCGGATGACTTGGACGCCATGTGGGCGATCTTCAGAGCCGCTATTGCGACCGGAGACGCGCTGCCTTTTGCCGGCAGCTTCGAGGCCGTGACCTTTCGAAGCCATTGGTTCGGAGTGCATACAGCCTTCGCTGCCTATGTGGTGGATGCGCGGGCACAAGGGCAAGGCGTGGACCGGGCTCTGGTAGAGCACAACCTGGAGCGGGCGAGGGACGTTACTGCGGGACGCTACTGAAGGCGTGCCGCCTTGGGGAGCTGGGGTTGGTTGATGTGTAATTGATGCATAGATTCTTGCAGGACCCCGGCGTTACGTAACGCGGATGGCTTATCAGGGTGCTCAGCAGCAATTTGTGGAGCTGGAGCTGGGGTGACCAACTCCCAATTCTTGATCAAAAACGAAAGCAGCTCGACGACCTGTCTTGGCCTTTCGCGGGATGCAAGCAGCACAGTGGCCACAATGTAGAAGCAGCAAGCCATGGCTATTGGCGCCCATAGCAGCACGACTCCTTCTTGCTTAACTAGATTGGCCGCGGCCACGGCACTGGCCGCCAGTGCGGGGGCCAGGCCTAGCCGACGGAGATCACCCGAAAAAAGGCCAAGTCGTTGCTCTAGGATCTCCCAATGCCACCTGTACTGTGTCAGTGCGTATTCCGCGAGATGCCTTGGATAGGCCCGAAGCACCTGCACTTCTTTCCAATCCTGAATCATGTCGCGGCGCATTCTCCGAAGTACTGGAGGTATGGAGTCTTTGCGCTCTCTACGATGGGCGATCACCGCATTGAAAAGCGAGGATAGGACGTAGCCGATGACAAGCACGAAGCCTGTATAAAAGCCGCGCTTGATGAAGGGTTCCGCCGGCTCCTGCAAAGAATTGGCTGCAGTCACAACTGCACAAACGGAAGTGATCACGAGGACGCCCACATATGCGATCAAGAGGCCGCGCTCAACAACGTATGGCCAAGTAGCTGAAGCGCCGGGTGAAGCAAGCGGCTTCTCGACCGTCATTTCGTTGAGAAGCCCTACAATTTCTGCAAGCTGCTGCTCATCTGTCATGGCGAGTCTCATGCTGTTGCACGCGCAAAACTATGATTCTGTATCTCATTGATTAATCAATGGATCGATGCGGTGTTGCACCACAATCGCGCGCGCGCCAATGCTGTGTAGTTGGACATTGCACAACGCTAGTGCATGAATTTGGTGCGGCGCCAATGCACGGCTTCTAATTTGAGGCAAAGCCAATGGAGCGGCTGTGCCCGGCGGCGTAGTTCAAACGAGCGTAATCAATGCTGTGGGGACTGGAATGCTCTTGTCCGGCAGGCTATCGATGATTGTGGCCGAGCCGCTCTCGCAGCAGTCGAGGTGGCCATTGGAGGTTGCGAACCTCTTCCTTTAGGTCGGCCCCGCCACGTGGTCGAGGTGGGGCTCGGACTCGGACTCGGAGGAAGGGATAGTCGCGGCATCGCTAGAGATTCAGCCAGCCTCGCGCTGGCCCGCTGACGCTGATTGTGCACAAGCTAATCGCGCGACGCCCCAAGTTGAAACATCCGTGCTCCGGGCCGGAAGGCAGCGACCTCACTCGGTGCACCTCGAGCTGGGCACGAAGCGCGTGAAGCCTAGAGGCGTCTCCCTCAGGCAAGCTTCCTCGCTAAACAGCGCGGAGTACCCGGGCAGGCATGCCTCATGTCGCGCCCAACAGCTGCCATGACCAAGCCATCACTTCGTCAGCCACTGGCCGTAAGCCTCAACATCAATCATCGGTACGGTCCCACTGAACTGAAGTTGGGCGATGAGTTTGAAGAGGAACGCCGTCGCGGGCTTGTTCTCATTCACAAAGAGATAGCGATCCTTGGAATGGTCAAAGAAGAAGTGACCATGCGCAGCAACGCAGCCAAGGTCCAAGCGCCCGTCGCCGGGATTGGCGGTCAGTGCCCTTTCCAGGGAGGGCCCAAGCGCTGGACTCCAGTCACTTTCAAAGGTCAGCAGCCCGCCAAGAATTGGCATCAAGGCCTTTGGCGGATAGACCCCACCCGCGTGCGGGATTGGCAGGCTAGTGCGCTGCAACTGTCGAACGCTTGCCACCTTCTGCTGGGCGTACGCCACCAGCTCTGCATTCGCTGTCTGCTTGGCTTCGAACACCGCATAGACGCTCTCGGCAGGAACAATGATTTCACCCTCGTAGGTGAAAATAAACGGTGAATACTGCCGATCGAAAATCACCACATCAATCTGCTGGCTGAAATTTCCTTGACTATCCACCACGTGTGCCTTCGCAGCTTGATAGCGCTTTGGTAGGTAGGTATCCAGCAAGCTGATCCACACGTTCTCACTGGCATCCCCCTTGGACCCTGGGTGATTGAACGTCTTCCGGACAGTGGCAAGGCGCAGCTGAACATCCTCATGCAATGAAGAAAGCAGCTGTGAAAGTGACCATTGGGACATCTTGGGACCTCCATACACTCAGCAGCAGGCGCTTGCCTGGTCAACAATGTGAAATAGCAGCGACTGGGGTGGGGCAGCCAGCTGTGCCACACGAAACAGTGTCAGCGGCGCCCCGGCGCGTGCTGGGAAGGCATCTCAGCCATGATCCTGAAACGCCGGCGTTGGCTGCATTGGGCGAGCAATCTCAAGCGCGCGTTTGCTCTCAATCGATCGGTCTGGATAAGCATCTAGTACGATCGAGGGGATCAACCGCTGTGTGATGTCAGAGTAGGTGAAGCCGACCTCTTGTCCATCCTTCGCTCCAGTGGCCTCTACCAGCCCTTCGATCTGCACGGAGGATAGACCCAGCGGTCGCAACTGGTGTTCCAGGACGTAGCGTCGCTGAGCTGAATCAGGACGGTTGAAGGTCAAAATGTCAGCGGCGCGACGGCGTACGGCCGGATCCAGCGCGTTGAGGCGATTGGTGCACATGATCACGGCGGCGGGCACCTTCGTCTGCGCCAGACGATCGATACCCCTGATGAAGGCATTGACCCCTGCTCGATCCTCATGGTGCATCTGCGCCGATTCCCGAGACTGGGTCAGCGCATCGGCCTCATCCACCAGCAAGATGACCCCTCCGGTGCTTTTTCCGCGACCTTGCAATTTGGTCGCTTCTGCCAGCGCGTAGTCGAACGCTGTGGTGAGTAGCTGGGTCATCTCGCCAACCTGTCCCTTGCCTCGGGTGGCCAGGCTGAGCGGGAACAAGGTGATATCAATCTTCTCCTGTCGCGCCACGGCATCACCGATAGTCTCTGCCAATTCGGTTTTGCCAGAGCCGACGTCACCGGAAAGAATGACCAAAGGAGGTCGGCGCAGTACGGAATCAAGCAGCGTTGCGGCACCTGGGTGATGGCGCTTGGCCCACAATTCCAGGCCAGCTGGGTGGACTAGCAGGCCGAGAATCTTCGACAAGCGAGCCTTCTGATCGTCCACGCCAATCAGCCGATCCAATCGGGTGCGGGCGTCGATGTCCGGATAGATGCGACGTTGATCAAACAACTCGTCAAGGGTTGGCTTTGAGTGCATTAGTAGCTCCTGACACTGAGGCGGTCGAGTGCCTTGCCACCCGCAGAGTAGCTGCGGTCAGACACCAGGCTTCCGCTGATACCAGGCTCGGCTGCCCCGGTACGCTGAAATGGAAGCGACTTTTCAAATGACTCCCGCTGAGGAGCCGACAGCGTGAACCAGGCAGAGGAATACGTCAGGTAGTTGTAGAAGCTCGCCCCGGATACATCTGCGCCTGGGCGGAGCTTGCCGGGATCGTCATCGATTCCGGACATGCCTGCAAGATCTTTTGCGGTGTAGCGCAGTGTGGGCTCGATCCAGTTATCACCCCGCTTGAAACCGTAGGTGACTGTGTCCAGATAGCCGGCCTTCAACAATTCAACCACTTCGGTCTCATAAGCGGCGATTCTGTCATCGCTGGGCGCCCCATAGAAGCGCTGCATACGCTTGAGGTCGGCGGCCAATTTCGCTGCCATGTGGCGGGCATGAGTGATCGTAAAGGTGCTGGTGCTTGATTGTGTGTAGCTGCCAGTCATAGGGCCCTCACGCTTGGAAGGAAGAGCCGAAGACCTTTTGCCAGTAGCGCACGGTCTCCTGCTTGGTCGGTGCAGCCAGTGCCGCATCAATCGCGTCGCCGGCATCCAATGCCGCCTCGACAATGGCATCGACCTGCGCGTGACCGTACAATTTGGCCACGTTGTTCTTCTCGTTCACCGGATCAATGATCTGCATAGGCTCGGAGAAGGCGGCGATAATGGCGGTAGGGTAGTAATCCTGGAATGCGATTTGTTCGCGAAGGCCGCTCTGCGCCACGTAGGTGAAGAAGTGCTGGAGCGCTTCGGGGTAGTTGGAGAAATCACGCCCCTCATCGCACAGCTTTGCCAGGATCATCTCGATCATGAAGGACTTGAAACGAAAGCCGGGAACTTCCGTCTTCATGCGCCTTGCCCAGAACTTGACCAAGCGCACCACCTGCACAAAATCCGAAGGCTGCAATTGTTTACGCCGCTTGGCAAACTCTAGGTGCCGGGGAATGCTGGTTCTCAAGAACGAGCCATCATCCTGACTGACTAGGTTGCCATACCAGTCAGGATCGCCGTCATAGAGGATCGGCACCACGTCCACATCCAGCCCAGAACCTTGGAACGAGACTGTTACGGAGTAAGTCTGGGGCTTGACTTGTTCGGGCTTGAAATTTGGATAAGCCTTTCGAAGCCGCTCTGCCAAGTACTCCAGCAGCCTCCCAATGTCCTTGGGGGCGTCTGCCCCACTGATGTAACAGGCCACGTCAATGTCGTTGAGCGACCGCAATGCGGTGCCTTTTGCCAGACTTCCCGAAAGGATCATCTTTCGAAGGGTGAAATCCGGGTGCTGCCCTAGGTAGGTCTCCAGACGCTCTCTCAGTCCACGCGCCTGCGCGCGTAGCTCATTGGCTTTATCGCGTGGCAGATTGACCCGATCGTCGGCAAAATTGACAAGCTCCCTATGGCCTACGTGCTGCGTTCCCATGCATCGATCTCCAAGCCGGGCGCGTGCCGACCGGCGGATAGGTGAGGTGGTACTGCGACTTCCCCGCTGCCAACTTGCCGGCTCGTTGTCGCAGGAACTGCGACTCTTCCCCGATCACGGGCCGGAAAGCTGATAGCTCCCGATCAACATTGGGATGGCTTTCACAGTTTCAAGGGCGTGGGTGGGTGCCGGGACGCGGCGCGCCTGGGACGGGCTCAATCCGCGTCGAGCAGCCGTGCGGCCGGGTTGTGCTGGGCGCCGCCCTGCTGGAAGTAGCCAGCCGCGCTGGCCACCGAGCGGTGATCGGTATTCGCCATCAGGGCGGGCAGCGCCAAGCCTTGGTGCGCCCCTTCGGTGATGAAGCCCGAGCGCAGGTTGTGTCCGCCGAAGTCCCCTCCAGGCCGGCGAGTGCGGCGCGGTGCTGGATGACCACGGCGGTGGTGTGGGGCGCCTATCGCCAAGTCAACCCGGGTGCCCGCACGCGGCAGGACAGCGCGTCATCGGTGATCCTAGCGGTGGGCAGTATCCGCAACTGACTGGCGCACAACGGCAGATGGTGCGCGAGGAGTACATGCGGGGCACCTAAGGTCTTCGGTTTGGGGTGGAAGTCCCGCTGGTCCAGTACGTCATTCAGGCCTATCGCGCGGCGCCGAACCCTCAGCGTCATCTTGCTCCTGACTATCTACTGATGGTAGACCAGCCAGAGTCTCTGCCCGATGGCGCCATCTGGCATTGACTGGTGCATCAGCATCACGGATTGAAGGCGCCTGGCCCTGGCGTGGATTCGATTGCTGTTGTTGGCAAATGCTACGAATAAATGGGTGCCGCCCATTTCCAGGTGCAAACAGGCGGCTTCTCTATCTCGGCAGCTGAGTTGTGCGTCAGAAGTTTAGGGTGGGGCGATCGATGCCTTTGCTTAGGGTTGCGTTATCCGAACGCCACGCGCAATTCGTGTGGATGGCTCGTATCCAAAAGCGCAATGGGACTGGGCGATCTATAACGCTCCGGAAGCGCGCTCAAGTTGCCCTCATGCTCCGAGAGGAGGATGCCGTCCGCGTAGCCCTGGGCGAGCACCGCTAGTCTCACTCGTAGTCCCAATCCCGAGTTGCTCACCCGCTGCGGGCTGGAATGGCTGAATTTGCCCAGGAGCTCATCTACGAAGTTCAAATAGTTGGGGTGAATCACTCGATAGCGCCCGCCTGGCCTGGTCGCGGCGTAGCTGCTCCATCCATCCGGAGCCGGTTGATCCCGAGCTCCGGCGACTCGCTCGCCTTGAGGGCTAAAGGCCTGATCTGATCGACCTCGTCGGGAACCTCTGGCTGCATTCTGGTCAATGTAACGGAGGATTGGGCCTGAGTCGTCCTCAGAGCCCGTATGGTTTGCACGTAGTGCTGTATCTGCGCCTGCTGGTGGTGATTGTTGATCTGGGTGTGTCGTGAGCCTGTACCTTTTAGCGTTGCAGACCCTCCTGGCCTGGCGTAGCGCCAGGCCAGGAGGAAGGTCCACAAGGCTGGAAATCCTGCTGGGATCAACGTGTACCCCTGGAGTTACGATCAGCCGACTTGTACGCCTTTGCTCCGCACACCAGTTGAGGTAGGCCTGTAGATACGCCGTGGCATTGGGGTGGGGGTGTCTCTGCAAGGCGGAAGCCGACTCATTCATAAGGTCAAAGCCGCACGCACAGGTGAGCAACTTCGTGGGCGTGCCAGCGACTGTCACCGGAAATCCATTGCATCGTGGGCAACTCTGGCGCAGGCGAACGCCATGCCAGGGACACGTGGAAATCCAGGGCAGCTGATGCAGTGTGGTGTGATACCCGAGTCTGATGCAAGGAAGGCAGTACCTCAACCTGAGATGGGAGGGCAGTCTCGGGTCGTCCGTCATGAACGGATACCACGCCGCCAAGTCCCACTCGGGCGGAGTCTCGATCCCAAGGGTTGTAGAGAGTGCCTCTTGTTGTACTTGCGAGGTCGTCAGGCTCAAGAGCAGGTTGATGTTTCTGTTTGGCTTGATTCCGAGGAGTTGTGAGTACTCCGTGACCCGCCTGGCCTGGTTCAGTCGCGATAGCCTCGCGACGCAGCCAAAAGCCGATTGGTATGGAACAAGTCGGAGGTTGCCGCCGACCAGCTGAGCGCCGCTCCTCATTTGCCTACGGCCCTATTTCTTGAGCTTTCGAAGCCGGCGTATGCGCTGCGCAGGAGAGCTTCATCAATGTGCTGGGTAGTAAGCCCTTCGAAATCGTTGCGCCCAGCAGCGATCTTGGTGAGTAGGTGGTAGACAAACTGGTTGAAGGAGGCCATGAGCCAATCCTTGGGAACGGGATAGTTGCCTTGATTGGCAAGGTTCTCAATTCGTTCGCGTATCGCTTCGGTCTCCTTCTCAAGGCGCCAGCCAACGCTGTAAGCATAGGGTGCGAATGCTTCGGTGTAGGTCTTTCCTCCCTCGTCCGGCCACCTCATAACTTGGTCAAGCTGGCGAAATGCCAAGGCGACATCACATGCGTCCTGCACGTCAGCGTCCTCCGTCGGGATGTCCCAGAGAAGCCCGGTAAAAGGATGGCTGTCGACAAAGAATCGGCCATACAGATGTGGCGGCGCCAGCTGACTAAGATCGTCTGCGCCTCCAATCACGCTGTTGCTCTGGTGGATGAAGAGAAAGAACGGTTGCACTGATGATCCGAGGAAGTGGTTCTGAAGCTTTGCAAGGTGGGCGTAGTCCTTGAGCGTGAGCTGCTCAGCCGTATCGATCGCAATCACGACCACGTCGGCCGATGCTCTAGCGGCTTCCTGCTCAATTGCCCGGATGATCCTGAGGAGGAGATCCTGTGGGCTGGCTACGGTTGTTGCCCTCATGCCCAGTCCAAGGATGACCTCGCGGAAGAAGTTGCCTTCGCTAGGGGTAGTCGGTTTTCCGACGACCATCCGGAGGAATCCAATAGGAAATGGTCGCCAAGAAGTGGTGGTTTCAAGTATTCGCGTGGCAGTTGACTTCCCACACCGGCCATCGCCAATGATCCTCAGGCTCGGCCGCCCATACTCCAGGCACGTGGCGAATCCAGATGCCATTCGCAGTAAGGGGAGAGTCTGGATATTGGGGCGATGTCGCGCGTGCATTGGGTGGTTCTCAAGGCTCGCCGGGGCCTTCATCAGCGGAGCCTCGTGTTGAACGTGGCCCTGCGGATTCCCATCAGTGGAGAGCCTTGCCCCTGACTGTTGGTCGTGGAAGGTGGCTTGGGCACATCGCCAGCTGCCATGAGCGAGGCGCTGTCCCTGACGCCAGCGGCCGCCGATCGGACGGCTGCGTGATAGGCCTCAATGTTGTCGGCTAAACAGTAGTTACCGGGCTCCCGTGACGCGTCGCTCTTCGCCCAGCGTGCCGCGCGCTTCCTGATCGACAGCGTGTGGGCCACGCTCGCATATGGGGCGAGAGCGTGAAGTGTGAGTACACGCTTACCGCCTCTCCAGAGGGTCAGCTTGCGAATGTCTCGCCAGTCTTCGTAGGTTGCGTCAAATGACTGCCCAATCAGGTGCCACTGTCCAGACAGTGTTGGTGACCTGTACCTAGCGTGGTCGAGATAGACGAGGGGGAGGTACACCACTCCTTCTGGAGCCTCTGATGGTCACCTTCATCCGCCTAACGGTCATGTTTCTCACGTCATCTTCGGTGCCAGGTGCATGCCACACCCACTCCCCAGATGCCAGATGCTCATCAATGATTCGCTTGGGCGACCTGGGTTCGCGAGTGGACCGGCTCGTCACATTGTGCGAGGTAACATAGGTGTCAATGAGGTCTTTCAAGACCTCCAGGAGAATGGGGTGGTCTTTCCCGTCAAGCTTTGTAGTGACTTGACGCTCATTCACTTGCGTTGCGGGAGCAAAGCCGCCGGCGATGTGGCGCAGCAGGCCATTCTCAATCTTCTTGAATAGAGCCTCGATGTAGGGGCGACCTTCGCCCATCCCGGATCGTCCAAAGTGCAGGATTCCCTTGTGATGATCAATGAGATTTCGGACTGTCATCTTGGCGTGATGGGATGAGTCGTTGTCCATTGCGATCATTGCGCTTCTCATCACTACCTCATCCACTAGGTAGATCGACGGCATCCATGCACTAGTCGAGTAGCTCAAGTTCGACGTGCTCAGATCCCTTGGTTGCCAGGGGCTCATGATCTTCGCGAACAGGCTGACTACATCGTGTTGCTCGTACTTCCGGCCAAGCACCATTTCCCAACCAAGGATGGCGCCACTCCCGACATCAACAACTGCCAGTAGCCAGATCCGACTAATCTTCTCTAGCCGGAATGAGCCGTCCGCCATCGGCATGGCCAGCCATGCGTCGATGTCGACGGAATGCTCGTCGTACTCAACTCGATCAAATGGCCGAATGCTGAGTAGGTTCTCGATTCGGGTGGAAGTAGGCTCATCCGCAGCCAAGAGCATCTCATTTTCGCTCTTTGTGCCTCGGATGCGCTTTATGAGGGAGGTCAGTGCTCGTCTTCCCTTGTCACGGATGTTGAGCGGATACATGGCCTGAAAGCCCTTCCCAGTCAGCACCTTCACGAACTGGGAATGCAGCCTGTCGAACGCGGGGCTCCTTTTGGACTGTGTTGGCAAGGCGCCCTTGAATCTTGCGACTGCATCGCCGAGTTCGGGGATCGCTTGCAGGACAGCATCTATGGCGAACGGATGTGAACTATCGGGGACGACCGAGTTGTTGCGATCTGACACGCTGAATCGCGCATAGGGAATGCAGGCTCGGTATCCGACTCGATGACCGCTCTCGTCGAAGAGCAGTGCGGTCCGGATCATTCGAGAGAGGGTATTTCGCGGCACGCCCCATCGAAGGGCTGCGTCGACCAAGGTTGCCCCATCAAGGACGCTGGTGAGTGCTGACAGGCGGGCTTGAAATTCCGACTGTTGATCAGCTGGAAGTACGATCCCATTTGGCCTTGGAGTTGCCCGGATCGACTCGAGGTCGACGGCATTGAACTTGGAACTCATGGGTCGGCCCTCCAGATCCTTGATCGCCCCGTCATTCGAGGAAATGCATCGGTCGCCAGAAATCCGACGTGAAGCAACTCAGCCACGACCCCCTGAATGTGAGTTCGAGGGTGGTGCCTGAGCTCATGGATGAGTTCATCTGCACTGATGCTGCCGCTTCGCTCGATGGTCGCGGCGATTTCCTGTCGCAACGCCAGGCTGCTCCCCAGATCCTTGGCTGACTGGCAGAACCCGAGCAGTTGGTAGCAGAGCTCATTCCTGCCGCCGGGCGCCTTGAGTTCGTCCTCCGTGATTAGCCACAAAGAGATGCCTGCATCCTTGGCTGCTGAACGAAGCCGGTCCAGCTCGCGAGGACGACGCTTGCCATCCACGCCGGGTACTGTCTGCGAATTCGGAATGACGTTTGCATAGATCTCCTGGCCTCCGCGCCTCTGAAACCAGAAATGGAGTTCCATGCTGTCAAGTCCTACCGGGATGGACCGAGGCCTCTCGGTCACGGCCGCCACTGATGGATCAAACTCCAATTGCAGTCGAAGCGCGAGTTGCAGGGGGCCGTGTACGGTAACCGTCCGGTTCTCTTTCGGGCTAAAGAAGGTGAAGATGTCCCCCCTCTTGATCTGGCCAGCGGTTAGTTCACGGGGGGCCAGCGGTCGATCCTTCCCATTGTGGAGCGGGTCGGAGGCGCGTGCAGACGCTACGCCTTGGAACGGGCTCACGGGATTGGTCGCGTGGTTGCTCATGCTGCCTCCTTGTGGATGACTGCAGTTCGCATGGTCGAGGAGTGGCGCTGCGCAATCGCGATTGAGGGATGACTCAATGCATGGTCAGCTGAGTGTTGGATCTTCATCGATCGACTTCCCGGTTGGCCTCGGAGAATGAGGCTCGGTACTGGCGGCAATGGCCAGCAGGGTCATTGGGGATTTCGGGCATGGGGTGCCGTGCCGATTGCCATACGATGGCAGTCGGAGCGCGCAGATGCCCGCTCAAGCAGCTTTGCCGCTTGACACGAAGTCGGAATTGCGGGAGCCTACATACGTTATCGTAGAGCTTCACCCCCTCTCGCTCCGGCGAGAGGCTATCGCCCCCGTTGCTGCGGGGGCGATTTCATTTCCGGGGTCGGAGATTTGATGAACTGGGGGGCTAAATGCCTCCTTTGAAGCTGGAGTTTTGGCGTCAAGCCGTTCAGGGGCGCACTGTGCGCCTAGGTGAGTTTCAGCAGATCAGAAGTGGTGCGGGCCTTTTGGCTTCGGCCTCAGCTCGCGTGCTCAGGAATTACAGCGAGTTCAGCCACTCAGCGACATCTCGCGTTTTGGCGAACAACCCCCGCCGACCTGGCAGCGGAAAGGTGCGAACCGGCAAAAGTTCACGCTGGACGGCTCGGCCGAAGGTGCGGCCGTTTGGAAAGCCAAGGTTCCGCTGGAGGTCGCTGCCGCCCATGAGCTCCCCATGCCGCTCTAGCAGCTCGCGACTGAGTTCGGTGGAGACTGCTGCTTCTGGATTCTGGATAGGCATGACGCAACTCCTAGCTACCGTTGGACCCCATCATGCACAATTGCAGCCAGTTCTAGGGGATTCTTTAGTCCCGCTTCAGAAGATCCATAAGTATGCCTCGTGGCAAGATTCCAACAGACGTGGCGCTGGTCGTCCGCAATAGCGTGTGGGCCTGCGTTGTGCGAAGGCTGCATGGCGATCGACTGACCTGGGATGATCTTGATCAGTTGCTCTTGCCTAGAGTTGGGCTCGATATACACGCGCAAGCGGCCAACGGTCGTCCCCGATCCTTCTACCGGTTCTTCAGCAAGGGGCATCATCCAGGGAAGCTACGCGGTCCTGGTGGATACTTGATTGACTCGGTGCATGGGGATCCAGCGTTCGCGGCTGCAAAGGAGGCCTTCGAGCATCCGATCTGGATGATCTGCAGCACAGAGGCTCCCACTGCGGAGCAATTGCGGGGCGTACGTCGATCACTAATGGAGCGTCTTGGGCTACTGATGCCGTCCATCACCGAACGCCTGGTGGCTTCTCATCACAATCTCCCTGGCCTCAGCAGCTATGCGCCAAGTCGGGTAGATGCCTTGGAGTCCATGTTCAACGTGGCCGAAGGTGGCTCCTTGGACGCGATAGGCCTGTGTGCGTGTAACTATCTGTTAGCTATAGACAGCGGTAGGCTCGAGACTGCAGTAGATGTCCGGGATGCACTACGCTGGGCAATTATTCGTTTTTGTGCTGTTTGGGGATTGCGCCCCGACGCATGCACGGCAATCCAGCTGTTGATGGAGCAGCGGGTGGTCAGGCTTCGTAGGGGATCGCTGTTGCCAA
Source organism: Stenotrophomonas sp. 96582_Sma (assembly GCF_056480905.1). Taxonomy (NCBI): domain Bacteria; kingdom Pseudomonadati; phylum Pseudomonadota; class Gammaproteobacteria; order Lysobacterales; family Lysobacteraceae; genus Stenotrophomonas; species Stenotrophomonas sp. 96582_Sma. Next base: position 2,260,706 of record NZ_CM151122.1, read on the forward strand.
AGGATGTTGGGTTTCCACTTGGCAATACGGATTCCAGCGCGTTTAGTAGCAATTCGGCGAAGGGGGTATTCTTCGCAGATGACTATCCGTGCATGCTTCCGGTGACTCCTCGCACAGGTGGGGTGGATACATTCTTCGCCCGGTTTCACTCGCACTATCTTGCTTTCGTGAATGATCTGACAAGGCAAGGAGCATTCGCGCAGCTGGCTGGGACTGAGCTCGGCGGATCTTTGCCGACTCAAGATGCAATTGACGACCTGTTTCTTGGGCTGCTGGACGTGCCGGAGGATGTTTGTCACGGCGAGGTTGCAACTCTCAAGCAGTTTGCGCCAATCAGTCCGGTAGCGGCATGCGTGGCGGAAGTCCTGCCCACTTCTAGCATCGGAAGCTCGCCTTACACCCGCATCAAGCCTCTGGGCGCAGTGCTTCTGAAGTTCATGCGTTCTGTCGACATGCTGGTTGACGTTGAGCATCCGCATCCCATGGTTGATGAGCCGTGAGATGCGCCTCCAGGATCTTTCGTTACCTTGAAGTGGCGTCAACAAGGGAGAGGTATCAACGCTAGCCGCGCGGTGGAGGTCACTGTTCTTGCGGGGAGATGCGCATGCTGGTTCTGCAATGCATGCCGAGCCTTTTAAGCTATGGTCAGTACGAAGAGGTCGCCCCAAAGGGATTTCCTTGAAGCGCTGAACCTCTTATTGCGAAGGAATCGTCAGTCAAGCGCGCCGACAGGGCTTATGAATGCTTTCCCTTCTAGCTCGGATGGTGCGCTGGAGGCCACCACTTGACCAGCCAGTCCTGTGTAGCCAGAACTGGCAAGAAGCCATTTGCTCAAAGTGGTCGCATGCTCGTTGAGCGGGATAGTGGGGTGGGCACTAGGCGTGAGCCTAGTGGTACGCATCTGAAGAAGACTGAGCCTTAGCTCAGTAAAGTCAGTCTTTGAGTCGCTTCTCAAAGTCGGCAATGAGCTTGCCCAGGGATAGGCCTGTCAGGCGCGCTATGTCCCTAAGCTCCACGACGTCAACCCTGCGCTTCCCTGTCTCAACATCGCTAATGAACGACTGGCTGCGCCCCAGCTTGCTGGACACTTGTACTTGGGTAAGGCCAGCAGCCAAGCGCGCGTCTCTGACGGTCTCAATCAGGGCGGCGTATTCCTTGCGATGGATTGTCTTGGCCACGGCCGCACCCTGGTTGAGCGGCTTCAGAAGCTATATCCAGTTCTCCGATATCTAAAAACCAGATATCCTGTGCTTCTCATTGACAGGGGAAGGGCATGATCAAAGAACAACGTCGACGCGACGCAGCTGGCTGGGGCAGGCAGGGCTTGCTGCTTGCTCTGACGGTCCTAGTTGCCGCCTGCAGCGGTCCAGTAGACAGGAAGTTGGTCACTGACGGCACGCAGGAGCAATACAGAGCGTCGATTGACGCAATTGACGCCGAGCTGAGTGCCCATGAGCGGGATGCCTTCAACTGGGCCGTTGCCGGCCTTGATCTGGCTGAGCTGAACAAGGCCTACCCGAATGCATCTATAAGACAGGTGGTTAGGGGGCACATCAAGCAGATTAGGGATGCCCATCCAAAAGAAATTCTTGCTCTGCAGGAGCAGGCCAACGCGCAGCGGCCGACGATCACCGAACTAGAAAGAGTGCGTGCGAGTGGCGCAACGTTACGGATCGAGGACAGCTTCTTTGGCCCGAAGCCGGTCATTGAGGCGCGAATTGCGAATAGCTCAACTTTGGCGCTCAGCCAGGCCAGCTGGGCGGCGACGCTCTACATCAATGGCGAAGCTCAGCCCACGGCAAAGTCGCGGGTGCACAGCGACTTCCGATCGATTGATGGCCTCAAGCCGAGCCGCGGCGTCACGGCGCGCTTCAATGTTGGCTTCGTAAAAGGTGATGATGCGTGGTCGACACTGGCAATTCGACAAGCGTCTTCAACGCGAGTCGAGCTCGAACTAATTCCTCAGACGGCTTTGGACTTCAATGACAAGCCCTACATAGCTGCCAACTATAGGGAAAAGATCCAGTCTCTGGAGAATCAGCTTAAGCAAGCCGAGAAGTTCTCAGATATCTGACTCATTGGCGTTCCGCAACTGCGTCCGATGACCAAGCGCAGCGCGGAACGCTCCAGATCCAAGTGTCCAACTGCTGATGAGGATCCTAGCGCTCAATGCGACCGACCATCCTTGCTCTCGATCTCGAGGGGACGCTGATCTCAAATGCTGTCAGCCAGATTCCACGCCCAGGGCTTTATCAGTTCCTTGAGGTCGCTCATGAACTCTTCGAGCATCTGGTCATCTACACCACGGTCCCTGAGGCAGCTTTCCGCAGGATTTCGCGGCTGCTGGTCGAGGAAGGGAGCGCGCCAGGCTGGTTCGCTGAGTTGCCATATACATTCTGGGGAGGGGCAACGAAGGACCTCCGGTATGTGTCTCCGATCCTGGGTGCAGCGCTGTTGCTGGACGATCACGCGGACTACATCCATCCGGGGCAGGAGCGCTATTGGATTGAGGTCTCTTTGTTCGGCGCTCCATATGACGCGGATGACGCCGGCCTGGAAGTGGCCCTTGAGATGCTGAAGGAACGATTGGTTGTTCCGTTGTAGTTGGTGTGCTTAGTGAGTGGGTTGGCGGGTGCAGCTCTTCCAGCCAGCAGCGCCGGTTGCTGCATAGGAATGGGCTGTCGTTCAGGAGATCCGACATGATTCGAACAAGTTTGACCCACCCTTTAGCTATCGCGGAACTCCCGGTTGGCGAAAGGGGAGGGGCAATTGGTGTGACCTTCGCGCCAGGTAAGTACCAAGAAGTTGCGATGACGGGGGCATGGGCGAGAGACATCGATGTGGATGTCTCTGTGATTCAGTGTTGGGGAGCCAGCCACCTGATCACGCTACTCGAGCCGTGGGAGTTCAGTGAGTTGCGGATCGAGTGCTTGCCTCAAGTGGTTGAAGGGCAGGGCATCTCATGGCATGGCCTTCCAATCACGGATGGCGCAGCACCTGACCAGAGGTTGCTCGAACGATGGCCAGTACTGGGGTCAATGCTCGTTCGGAGTTTGCATTCGGGCCTGCGCATTGTGGTCCACTGCAAGGGTGGGCTGGGGCGAGCCGGCACTGTCGCAGCGATGCTTCTACTGCAGTCAGGGGCTGAGCGAACAGCGCAGGCTGCCATTGGCTCGGTGCGACGTGTCAGGCCGGGTGCCATCGAGACCGCTGTCCAGGAGGATTTCCTGCAGCAATGGGCACAGGGACTGCGCTCGTAGTTGCCCTTCCAGATCAAACGCGTGGCGAGCTCATCAGTCGTTCAAGGCCAGCCCTGGCTATTGGCGCCACCGATACCTACGCGATCTAGTCGACCGCTGACACCGGATTCGCTGGGTCGCGCGCCCACTAGTGGACGCGGCGCGGAGAGTATCCGCTAAAGCCTCCAGTCGCTACTTGGCTGCAGCCAGTACTGTCTGCCCAGAGGGATAAACGTCTCCATTGCCACGTCCAAGATCAACGGCTGACGCCAGCCATGGCCTGGCACGAAGCAAAAGTCAGTCGGGCCAAGTGCTCCCGATTGAACTCGGCTAACGAGCCAAGTGCATCTCCTGCTGATCTCTCGATCAAGTACCCGACGGGCGGCCTCCTCGTCCAGATCAGCTTTCAGGAACTCCGACGCAACGTTGCGCATGCCGGCCCACAGTACATACCTCTTGCGTCCCAAGCTCAGTGCATTCCACTCCGGGAGCTGGGTCGATCTCAGGCCATTGCCCAGCGTGGGAGATAGCCGATACTTGCGTAGCAGGTTGGCCAGGTATGCACGGGCTTCGCTCTCTGCGAGCGAGGTTCCCAAGGTCCGTTTGGCAGTGGACGGGCATTCGGCAGCCCATCGGGTAAGCGTACTGGTCAACCTGGCCTCCAGACTCACGTCCTGACGTGACCAAGCGGCCTGATAGGTCCATGCCAGAGGCTCATACAAGGACCTCGCCCCGGAATTGGGGGCTGCGATGGGAATGCGCTGCAGTACGCGAAGTGAGGCAAGCGTATCGAGTGCGGCTGAGGCCAAGCCCTCGGCGGCAACAGGCCCGCTTACGGTCCTTGAGCGCTCCAGTGCGCACCAGGCGCAGGCTAAGAACGGGCCGATTGAACGAACGAAATCGTCCAACTCTGGCCAATGCGAAATGAGGGTCGGTTGGGTGACAACATAGGCCACTTGTCTCTCAGATCGCTCGCCTAGCTCACCAGCATAGCAGCGAGGCGAGTCCGCGTCTATCTGATCTTCAGATATCGCCACACTGCTGTCCGTGGCTGCGCTGGAGTTGTGAGTGAAAGTCCCGTCGCTTCCTCCAGCGGTGTTCTAGGTTCTTTGGGGAGCCGTGCTATGCCGAGGAGCGCGAGTAGGCCATTGAGCATGGACGAATCAGTGGTTCAAGTTCCATGTCGCGCGGCCGATACAGCCCTGTCCAGACTCCTGGCGGGTCGTCCCGGCCACGAATCCAGTCGATGGCATCCCGTTTGCCCAGGAGCTCCGGAGCGACGTTCTAAGTACCCTGCCATGTACTCAATTCAGAAGATCATCGACCTGCTGCTGCTATTGGGCGTTCCTTCGCTGCTCTTCATTGGCGCTTACGTTCTGCGCCGCCCCAAAAGAGAGCTCAGTTGGGAGCCGGTGCTGGATCAGCGAGTTCATTGCTGGAAATGGTGCGCCTATGGCTTCATTTTTCTCTTGTATGTTCCCGGGACGACGTTGTATCGAACGTTGATTCCTACGGGTTGTGATGGACTTGTTTGCGTCCAGTTCTTCACCGCGAGTGGATACCGTATCGCCCCGAGCGAACTTCATGTTGTTCTCGTCGCAACTGCCGTTTTCGCGGGGTACTTCTTTGCGCGTGTTCGAGCTTCGTACTCACCGATTCCTACCAGGGCCCGGGGCTACGTCCTGAAGGTTGCCTATCATGGCAAGGGGGAGTACTCGCCACACTTGGAGATAGCCCGCCAAGTTCGCCGGCGTCAGCTCAGAGCGGAGCTTGCTGAAAGGCGTAGGCTTGAGCGGGAGGGCTTCCACCTATGGTTAAGATCCGTACGGCCGTGGGTTTGCACGTTGGCCAGAGGCTCTACTGTTGAGCTACTTAGCCCCATGCTGTCGGGAAGGGACCCACTCACTCTTGTCAGGTGGCTATCTCGTAGCGGCCCCATACATGATGTAGTCCTTCTTTCTAGGCGACTTCGTTGGTGTGAGGCGTTCTTCTACCACCTCACCGTGAATCATCGACTTTCCTTCAAGTCAGTTCGATCCGAAGGCATACGATTCAGGGTCGGCTGAAGGCCCCACTCATCACATCCTGTGTGTCTTAGGGCGATACACGATTCTGGGAGGCCGGGCGTATTGGCTAACTGATTGAGTCAAGTCGAGGGCCAGAGGCGGTGGCATTTGACCTTCGGCTTAGCTGAAGATAGTCCAGTGACATTCAGTTCATGAGTCGGCCGCCACCGAACCCACTCGCCCTTTCCGGGCTTTAGTTGAGCCCATTCTCCACTTCAGGCGAATGGGCGGCATATCACGCTCAATGATAGCTCGTGCTCGCACTCACCTTGCCGCGGAAAACGCGGTATGACCAGGCGGTGTAGCCCAGGATGACAGGAAGCATGACCGCCAAGCCGACCAGGCTGAAGCCAAGCGACGACACTGGCGCTGCTGCATCCCAGATCGTCAATGCCGGGGGGAGCAGGTACGGCCACATGCCGAGTACGAGGCCTAGGTAACCCAGGACAAACAACGACAGGCTCAGTAGGAAAGGGGCAAGATCATGAGTGGGGCGTTTCTCCGCGCGCCACAGCGCCACTGCCACGGCGAGCGTAAGAAGGGGGACGGGGGACAGCCACCAGAAATTCCCGTCACTGAACCAGCGAGTCATTAGTCGCAGATCAAGGAACGGCAGCCAGCTGCTCACGAGCCCCATGGCCACGATCACGGCGACCACCAGGGGGCGGGTCAGGCGCCTGGCAAGTGCGTGGGTTCGCCCCTCGGTCTTCAAGATTAGCCAGGTGCCTCCAAGCAAGGCGTAGCCGGCAACCAAGGCTGCTCCGGTAAGCATGGCAAAGGGGCTGAACCATAGGAATGGCCCGCCAGCGTAGGTGTCACCAGTCATTGGCACGCCTTGCACCACCGTGCCAAGAATCACTCCTTGAGAGAACGCGGCCAGAAGCGAGCCAAGGCCGAAAGCCACGCTCCAAAGCCTCTTGGAGCGATGGGCTTTGAACCTGAACTCAAAGGCGACCCCCCGGAAAACCAATGATACAAGCAGCAGAAGTACTGGAAGGTACAGGGCCGAAAGAAGCGCTGCATAGGCTGTTGGAAACGCTGCTAGCAATCCGGCTCCGCCGAGCACCAGCCAGGTTTCGTTGCCATCCCATATTGGGGCAGCGGTGTTCATCATCACATCGAGCTGCTCTTCATCCTCGGCAAAGGGCGCGAGAATGCCAATACCGAGTACGAAGCCGTCGAGGACGACGTACATCAGGACGCCGAAGCTGATGACGGCGAACCAGGCGATGGGCAACCAGGTCATCGAGTCCATGTCAGCGTTCCTCAGAGAGATTGATCAGCGGCCGAGATAGGCCGTGCAGGTGTGCGATCACCACCCTCTAGCGACGGACTTCCGTCTTGGGCATGTGGGCCATGTCGGAGGATCTTGACCAGATACCAGATGCCCCAACCAAATACGAACGCATATCCAGCGACATAGACCGCGAGTGAGATCGCTGTCATCCAGGCCGTTTGCGGTCCCACGGCATCAGCCGTTCGCAAAACGCCATAGACAATCCAAGGCTGGCGCCCCATCTCGGTGACAAACCAGCCGGCCACCAAAGCAACGAACCCACTTGGAAGCATCCAGTTCCAAGCGCGCAGCAGGGCCCCGGAATCGAACAGCTTACGGCGGGCCAGGGTGAAAGCAGAAAGCCAGGCGAGCAGTAGCATGAGGGTGCCTATCCCAACCATGATCCGGAATGCGAAGAACACAGGCGTGACCGGAGGTCGTTCGCTCGCCGGTACGGATGTCAGCGGTGCGAAGGTTCCATCCATGGAGTGAGTCAGGATGAGGCTGCCAACACGCGGAATCGCGATCTCAAGATCGTTCCGCTCTTCCTTCTCATTTGGTACAGCGAAGACGACCAGCGGAACTCCTTCACCTTCTTGGCCCTGATGCCAGTGAGCCTCTACCGCTGCGATCTTCATCGGCTGGTGCTTGAGGGTGTTCAGACCATGCATGTCACCCACGAAAATCTGAACAGGAACGGTAATGGCCGCAAATATCACAGCCGCCCCAAGCATCTTGCGGCCGGCTTCGACGTGCTCCTTACGCCGCAGGTACCAGGCGCCAACACCACCCACCACGAAGCAGGTTGTTATGAATGACCCTATTGCCATATGGGCCAGTCGATAGGGGAACGATGGATTGAACACAACCTCGAACCAGTCAACCGGATGGACCACTCCGTTGATCATTTCGTAGCCCGCAGGCGTATGCAACCAGCTGTTGGAGGCAAGAATCCAGAACGTTGAAAAGAGCGTTCCAAGTGCGACCATGCATGTGGAAAAGAAGTGCAGGCGTGGTGATACTCGCCCCCAGCCGAACATCATCACTCCGAGGAAACTTGCCTCCAGGAAGAAGGCTGTCAGGACCTCGTAAGTCAGTAGGGGGCCGATTACGGTTCCGGCGATCTGGCTCAAACGAGGCCAGTTTGTGCCGAACTGGAACGCCATGACGATACCGCTTACCACGCCCATGCCGAAGGACACGGCAAAGATCTTCTGCCAGAAGAAGAACAGATCCCGCCACACCGGGTTGCGGGTTCGAAGCCAGCGCCATTCCACGAAACCAAGCCAACTGGCCAAGCCAATGGTGAAGGCAGGGAAGAGCACATGGAAGCTGATGAGAAAGCCGAACTGAATTCGGGAAAGGAGGAGGGCGTCCATAACGATCCCAATAGGGGGTGGGTGGTGGCTAGCGGCTCAAGTTCCGATGGTGCCTAGCAATTTCATCGGCGGAGATCCTTGCTCATTGCACGGCAGGCGTCATCTGGCGTCATACGGCTGCTAGGTGTGCAGCTTCCAAATCGAGTAGGCGCTGGGGGTGTGAATAGATGTTGAAGCCATCCGAGCGCGCGAAACCGACAAGACAGATCCCTGCGGCCTTTGCGAGATCTATGGCTAAGGCTGTGGGTGCCGATACCGCTGCAACGATCGCCATGCCTGCATAGGCGGCCTTACTCACCATTTCGTAGCTAGCACGGCTAGATAGAAGCACGAGACCTTCGTTGGTTGAAGTCGATGAGCGCCTCATTGCACCAATGAGCTTATCTAGTGCGTTGTGCCTGCCCACGTCTTCGCGTACCACTTCGATAGCTCCGTCCGGGAGAACCCATGCTGCTGCGTGGGTTGAGCCGGCAGCCTCGTTCATTGGCTGTAGCCCTTTTAGCGAGGACAGTGCTACGCGTAGCGCCAAGGCGGAGTAGGTGGTGGGTCGGTCGATTGGCAAAGGCATTCTGAGCACTTGCTCCAGTCGACTAGCTCCACATAGCCCGCAACCGCTACGCCCGGGTAGGTTGCGGGTGGCGTCGTTGGGCATTGACACGATGGGCGCACTATCTGTGACTTCCATCGCCAGCTCAATGCCTTCCAGCGATGGCCTCACTTCAATCCGGAGAAGTTGGGAGGGATCAGAAATTGTTCCCTCCGTCATGGAAAAGCCCAGCGCAAAGTCTTCCAGATCCGTTGGGCTGGCCATCATCACCGAGAAAGGACTGTCGTTGTAGAGCATCGCGACAGGCACTTCTTCGGCAACGCTGTCCATGATTGAGCCGCGCTCGCCACCACGCCACCGAAGGGTTCTTCGATATGCGATGCCGCAGGGCTCGTTGGCAGGTACTGGGCTGGGCGCTTGCATGGAGATGAGGCCTGGCGGGGAGGGAAGCCGGTAACGATGATCTGGGCGTGCAGGGTCCCTCGGGTCGGGGACTTCTTAGTGGTTTGACAGTGCGGAGAGTATCCCAAGGCGTACACCCCGCTGCGGTCAAAATTTACAAATGTTCGCAGATGGACAGTTTGGCTGAGTTGATCCGACATTCTGTTCGAGGGGCTGTGGCCCGCCTGTCCGCTACATGTGCCTGTAGCTAGAAAACGCCCGATAAATTAGATAGTTACAATCGATGGCGGGTGGCGTGAAGACCTGTTCGTGGTGAGGGCCAGGATGAGCGCTTCGGGTCCGTTGAGGCACTCGTATCGGACACCAGTGCCTCGATTCGATCCCCGGCGTGTACGCCGGACGTCTTGTCTGGGCAGGGTGGACATACTGTCCGTGGAAGGGGAGGCCGTCGCGTGCTTAACTTTTCCCACTCCCAATTGCATGCTGCGAGTGCCTGTCATGTCAGAGCAGAAGATCCCCCGTTACAAAGCCTACGACCATCCTGCCGGTGGTTGGGGTGCCACCGGTGCAACCGCCAAGGTTCTGATGCAGCAGAGCGTCATTGCCAAGGGATCTAAAGCGCTTTTGTCGATGAATCAGCCTGGGGGATTCAAGTGCCCCAGTTGCGCTTTCCCGGATGCAGATCACACCAAGAAGCTGGAGTTCTGCGAAAACGGTGCGAAGGCCTTGGCATGGGAGGCAACCAAGCATCGCGCCACGCGTGAGTTCTTCGCGGAGCACACTGTCCAGGAGCTGATGGCGCAGTCCGACTATTGGCTGGAGATGCAGGGTCGATTGACCGAGCCGATGCGATATGACCCGGTATCCGACCATTACGTTCCTTGTAGCTGGGATGAGGCCTTCGCGCTGATCGGGCGACACCTGCAGGCCCTGTCCAGCCCGCATGAGGCTGAGTTCTACACCTCGGGGAGGACGCCGAACGAAGCCGCGTTCCTGTACTCGATCTTCGTGCGCGAGTTCGGAACCAACAACTTCCCGGACTGCTCGAACATGTGCCACGAGCCGACCAGCCGGGGGTTGCCGCCGGCAATTGGTGTCGGCAAGGGCACTATCGTGCTCGATGACTTTGAGCATGCTGAGGCCATCTTCGTCATCGGCCAGAACACAGGCACCAACTCACCACGAATGATGTCCAACTTGGTGGAGGCGCGGAAGCGTAATGCTCCAATTGTCGCGGTCAATCCTATGCCGGAACGTGCGCTGATTCGCTTTGCCGAGCCCCAGGACGTCGTGCAGATGGCCACGTTTGGCTCCACCGAGATTTCCAGTGAATTTGTACACATTCGCATCGGCGGTGACCTGGCCCTGATCAAGGGCATCATGAAGGCTATGTTCGAGCGGGAAGCGGCCGGCGAGTCTGTTCTCGATCACGAATTCCTGACCGAGCACACCGTCGGGCTGGAGGCATTGCGTGAAGAAGTGATGTCCCTGGAGTGGAGCCAGATCGTCCAAGTGTCCGGGATCAAGAAGGAGCAGATTCTGCGTTGTGCAGAGATCTACATCCGTTCCCGTGCGACCATTATCTGCTATGGCATGGGCCTGACCCAGCACCAGCAAGGATCTCGCCTTTTGCAGCAGGTTGCCAATCTGCTGATGCTGCGCGGCAACTTCGGAAAGCCCGGGGCGGGCATTGCTCCTATTCGCGGCCATTCCAACGTGCAAGGCGACCGTACCGTCGGCATTGATGAGAAGCCGACGCAACGCTACCTGGACCAAGTTCGCGACGTGTTCGGGTTCGAACCGCCGCGCGAACATGGGCACCATGTGGTTGAGTCTATTGAGGCGATGCTGGCTGGAACCGCCAAGGTCTTCATCGGCATGGGCGGGAACTTCATCCATGCTGTTCCTGATACCGAAATTGCCTACAGGGCAATGCGTGGTCTTGAGCTTACGGTTGGCATCGCCACCAAACTCAACCGTGGCCACCTAGTGCATGGCAAGGAGGCGCTGATCCTACCGGTGGTGGCGCGCTCGGAGTGGATCCATACCCCGCTGGGTGAGCAGTTTGTCACCATTGAGGATGCCATGTCGAATGTCACCGCATCCCGTGGAGTACTGGAGCCTGTGAGTGAACATGTTCTTCCGGAAGTTGAGATCGTGTGCCGCATGGCAATGGCAACACTGCCGGACAGCAAGGTCGACTGGGCAGCTTGCATGCACGATTACAACCATGTTCGTGAGCTGATCGCGGCGGTCTATCCCAGCATCTACGCAGACTTCAATGAACGGATCCAGGCGCCGCGTGGCTTCCACTTGGACATTCCGCCGCGCCGCCGTGAGTGGCCGACACCTAACGGGAAGGCCAATATTCTGGTGTTGCCGGGTCTTGAAGTGAACGACCTGGTCGAGGATCCCACTATGCTTCGGCTGGCCACGGTTCGCTCCCATGACCAGTACAACACGACAATCTACAGCTACAACGATCGCTATCGCGGTGTGTATAACGATCGAATGATCCTCTTCATGAACCTGGAAGATCGAGTAGCACGAGGGATTGGGAAGGAGGAACAGGTGAGCCTCGAGACGATCTCCAGTGATGGCGTCTGCCGGCGGGTCGATGGGTTGACTGTGCTTGACTATCCGATGCCGCGTGGCGCGATTGCGGGCTACTACCCTGAACTCAATCCACTGCTACCTCTGGATTACTTCGATCGCATCAGTGGTACCCCCGCGGCGAAGTCGATCCCGGTCAGGGTGGTCATTTCACAGTGATTGCGCCGGCATGTCGTAGGGAGGACTAAGAATGTCAGCCGAGCTCATTCGGGCGCCAGAGCCGGTAGGTGAGGGCGCACTGGCAGATCATCCCCGCCAACTCACCGACGGTTTCGGACGCAGCTTTCCGTACCTGCGCCTTTCGTTGACCGAAGCCTGCAACTTCCGTTGCAGCTACTGCCTGCCCGACGGCTACCAGGCCGATGGCCGCCCGCGCTTCCTGCAGGTGGAAGAAATCGCGCGCCTGGTGCGTGCGTTTGCCGCGCTGGGCATGAGCAAGATCCGCCTGACCGGCGGCGAGCCCAGCCTGCGCAAGGACCTGGATGAGATCATCGCCACCGTGGCGGCGGTGCCGGGCATCCGCAAGGTGGCCATCACCACCAATGGCACGTTGCTACCGCGGCGCCTGCCGGGCTGGCACCGCGCCGGCCTGACCGCGCTGAACGTGAGCATGGACAGCCTGCAGCGCGAACGTTTCAAGACCATCACCGGGCATGACCGCCTGCCGGAGATCGAACAGGGCCTGGCCCTGGCGCAGGCGCTGGGCCTGCCGGCGATCAAGCTCAATGCGGTGCTGCTGCGTGGCCTGAACGACGACGAGCTGCCGCAGTGGATGGACTACCTGCGTGACCGCCCCTTCAGCGTGCGCTTCATCGAACTGATGCGCACCGGCGACAACGAAGCCTATTTCCAGCGCCACCACCTGCGCGCCGACGTGGTGATCGAGCAGCTGCTGGCGGCTGGCTGGCACGAACGGCCGCGCGCCGCCGATGCCGGCCCGGCGCGTGAGTACAGCCACCCGGACCATCGCGGCACGGTGGGCATCATCGCCCCGTATTCGCGTGACTTCTGCAAGGGCTGCAACCGCCTGCGGGTGACCGCCAAGGGTGACCTGCGGCTGTGCCTGTTCGGCGAGTTCGGCGTGCCGCTGCGCCCGCTGCTGCAGAGCGACGATGACCATGACGCGCTGCTGGCACGCATTACCACGCAGCTTGGCCTGAAAGCGGCCGGGCATGGACTGCACCAGGGCCAGACCGGGCTGACCCCGCACCTGGCCTCCATCGGAGGATGAGCAACACGATGAGTGGGGAATTGAATGCGGCCTTCCATATGGCCGATGTCCGCGACAAGCGCATCACCCGCCGACGTGCGGTGGCGGTGGGCGAGCTGCATGCCGGTCCAGTGGCCTATCCGCTGATCGTCGAGCGCCGCCTGCCCAAGGGCGATGCGCTGGTGATGGCCGAGATTGCCGGCCTGCAGGGCGCCAAGATGGCCTCGATGCTGATGCCACTGTGCCACCCGCTGCCGCTGGAACTGGTGCAGGTGTTCTGCGCGCCGGTACCGGAACGGCAGGCGATCCGCGTGTGGTGCGAGTGCGCCAGCGAGGCGCGCACCGGCGTGGAGATGGAGGCACTGGCCGGCGTCAACGCGGCGCTGCTTACCCTGTACGACCTGAGCAAGCCGGTGGAACCGGCCCTGCGCATCGAAGGTATCCGCCTGCTGTTCAAGGAAGGCGGCAAGCGCGGTGTCTGGCTGCACCCCGACGGCATGGACGATGCCGAGCGCACGCGTTTCAAGCCGCGTGCGCCGAAGGGCCTGGAGGGCGCGGCCTGCGCGGTGATCACGCTGAGCGATCGCGCCAGCGACGGCACCTATGAGGATATCTCTGGCCCGACCCTGGTGACCGGCCTGAAAAAGCTGGGCGGCGAGGTGGTGGCCGCTGAGGTGTTGCCCGATGGCATCGAGCCATTGGCGGGTCGCCTGCAGGCCTTGGCCGCCGAGGGCGTGCGCCTGTGCCTGTGTACCGGTGGTACCGGACTGGGCCCGCGTGACCTGACCCCGGAGGCGCTCCGTTCCCTGAACGCGCGGCCGGTACATGGCCTGGCGCAGATGGTGCGCGCGCTGAGTGCACAGCACACGCCGATGGCCTGGCTGAGCCGCGCCGAGGTGGTGCAGCTGGGCAACATGCTGGTGTTCGCGCTGCCCGGCAGCCCGAAGGCGGCGGCGCAGTGCCTGGATATCCTGGCGCCGGTACTGGGCCACGCCCTGGCGATGGTCGAGGGGGATGGCCACTCATGATTCCCTATTGCGAAGCCTTGCAGCACCTGCTGGACGCGGCCACGCCGCTGCCGGCCGAGCGCGTGCCGCTGCATGAAGCCGGCGGCCGTACCCTGGCCAGTGACATCCACAGCGGGCAGTCGTTGCCGCCGTTCGACAATTCGGCGATGGACGGCTTTGCGCTGCGCGCCAACGGCGCGACGTTCGAGGCCGGTACCGAATTCGCGGTGCAGGGCTGGCAGGCAGCCGGCGATGCCGGCGCCGAAGGCGGCGAGGGTGCCTGGGAAATCATGACCGGAGCGCGCATGCCGGTTGGCCTGGATACGGTGGTGCCGGTCGAGAACGTGGAGATCCTCGCCAGCGAGGACGGCCGCCCGACCCGCATCGCGCTGACCGCGACGGTGAAGCCGGGCCAGAACGTGCGCCTGCGCGGCCAGGACGTGCGCGAGGGTGAGCGCGTGCTGTGCGCCGGCCAGGTGCTGGATATCAATGCCCGCACCCTGCTGCACGCCCTGGGCGTGGGTGAGGTGGCGGTGGTGGCGCGGCCGAGGGCGGCGGTGATCGCCACCGGCAAGGAACTGGTGACCGAGGCGGCGCAGGCGCTGGAATCGGGCCAGATCCGTGACAGCAATCGCCCCTACCTGGTGGGCCGCCTGCAGGCGGCCGGTGCCGAGGTGGTCTGGCAGGGCACGGTGGGCGACGACGTGGCCGCGTTCAATGCGGTGCTGGATGAAGCGCTGGCCGCTGGCGCGCAGCTGCTGATCAGTACCGGCGCGGTGTCGGCCGGCCGCTACGACTTCGTTCCCGATGCGCTGCGTGGCCGTGGTGCGCGCATCGTCTTCCATAAGGTGGCGATCCGCCCCGGCAAGCCGTTGTTGTTCGCGGTGTTGCCCAATGGCGCGCTGTACTTCGGCCTGCCCGGCAACCCGGTTTCGGCTGCCGTGGGCCAGCGCTTCTTCGTCGAGCCGGTACTGCGCCGCCTGCTGGGGCTTGCACCGGAACCGGTGTTGCGGCTGCCGCTGCAGGCCGACGTGCGCAAGCCGCCCGGTCTGCGCTTCCACGCGCGGGCGCGGGTGGAAATGGACGGGCAGGGGCGCCTGAGTGCGCGCGTACTGTCCGGGCAGGAGTCGTTCCGTTTGATGTCCATGCTGCAGGCCAACGCCTGGGTGGTGCTGGAGGCCGAGGGAGACCTGGCCAGCGCTGGCACCTTCGTGCGCGTGCAGGGCTGGGGTCACCACGAACCGGTGCAGCTGGTGAGCCAGGAGTCATGATGAAACAGGTGAATCTGCAGTTGTTCGGTGCGTTTTCCGATCTGGATGCCAGCCGCGAAATCGCCGTCGATGTGGCCGGTGGCACCGTGGCCGATCTGCGCCAGGCGCTGCGCGAGCTGCTGCCGGTGCGTTGGCCGGGTTTCCGCGCGGGCCTGCTGGACTACTCGGCGTTTGCCGACCAGCAACGCGTGCTGCGCGACCACGAGGCGCTGCCCGACGATGGCCGCGTGGCGATCCTGCCACCAGTGAGCGGGGGCTGAGCGATGAGCGAGAAGATCATCGCGACGGTGGTGGACCGCGCGCAGGCGGCGATCGATCCGGCCGAAGGCATCGCGGCGGTATCTGATCCGGGCTTCGGCGGCATCGACGTGTTCATCGGCAAGGTGCGCGACGTCAACATCGGCCGGCCGGTGACCGGGATCACGTACGACCTGTTCGAACCTTTGGTGCTGAACGAGTTCAAGCGCCTGGCGGCAGAGGTCGAGGCGACGTTCGGTCCGAAGCTGAAGCTGTATGTGGCCCACGCCAAGGGCCGGTTGGGCATTGGCGATGTGGCGGTGGTGGTGGCCGCCGGCAGCCCGCATCGAGACGAGGCATTCCGGGCCTGCCGGCAGTTGATCGAGGTGGTCAAGCACCAGTGCCCGATCTGGAAGCAGGAGCATTACGAGGACGGCGACAGCGAGTGGACCGAAGGCTGCAGTCTCTGCCATGCGGATAACGAACCCACGCAAGCTCATGACAATGCCCATGAATGTGCACACGATCACGAACATTCCCACTGACGGCATCGTGCTGGCCGGTGGTCTTTCCAGCCGGATGGGCCGTGACAAGGCGCTGCTACCGTGGCACGGGCGAACCCTGCTAGAGCACATGCGTGGCCTGCTGCGACAGGCAGGTGCGGAAAGGGTATGGGTGAGTGGCAACTACCCGGCCTTCGGTGGCATTCCTGATCGCGTGGCACGCTGCGGCCCGTTGGGCGGGCTCTACAGTGTGGCCATGTGCATGCCGGACGCTGCCGCTCTGGTGCTTCCGGTGGATACGCCCAATGTGACCCCGGCGTTACTACAACGGTTACGTGATGCGCCTTCGGCTGCCTGTGTGCTGTTTGCGGAAGAACCCCTGCCGATGCGGTTGCAGATTGATGACCATTGCCGGCATGTGTTGCGGGAATTGATCGAGAATCCGGCGGCGCACCGCTCGCTACACGCCCTGCGAGAACGCTTGGGCGCAATCGAGCTGCCACTGGCGGATAGCGAATACGACCAGCTACTCAACTGCAACACCTCAACCGAGCTCGAGTTCATTGCATCATGAAAGTCCAGCTACAGCGGCAGGCAGTTCGTCTGCGCGTTGATGAAGAGGAGCTAGCGCAGTTGCTGGCCGGCGAATCGGTGGAGAACCTGACGCGGTTCGGCGGCGATCGCGGCTGGGGCATGGTGCTATCACTGCATGCAGGGCAACAGGCGGTGCTTCTGGAGGGGAGCGAGTACTGCCGGTTGATGCTTCCTCGCGAAGCGGTTCAGTCCTTGGCATTACGTTTGCCCTGTCGTGATGGTCTGGGTTTTGGCATTGCGCTGGATGATGACATCTCGCTGCAGCTTCAATTCGATGTGGATGTACGAGACAGCCTGCGCCAACGAGGTCCGCACCGTCGTGCACCCTCTACCTAGCTCTGGGCGGGCCAGCTATGTAGCGCCTGCGATGCCAAGGATAGGCGGTGAAACCGATCTAAACCCAACCAAACGGGGAAACCAATGATGAAACGAGTTGGACTGTTGTTGCTGGGACTGCTGGCCACGGTGCCGGCCTTGGCGGCCGACCTGACGGTGTCGGCGGCATCGAGCTTGACCGAGAGCTTCCGCGAACTGGGCACCGCCTATGAGAAGGCACACCCGGGAACCAAGGTCGATTTCAACTTCGCCGCGTCCGGCGTGCTGCTGCAGCAGATCAGCCGCGGCGCGCCGGTGGATGTGTTCGCGTCGGCCGATGAAACCACGATGGACCAGGCCCAGCAGCAGGACCTGCTGGCGGCCGGCACCCGCGAGGTGTTCGCGGTGAACGCGCTGTGGGTGGTGGTGCCGCCGCAGGCCAAGGCTGCGCCGCGTACCTTGAAGGACCTGGCCGGTGCCGGTGTGCAGCGCATCGCACTGGGCAACCCGGACAGCGTGCCGGTCGGCCGCTATGCCAAGGGCGCGCTGGAAGCGGCGGGCCTGTGGCCGTCGGTGCAGGGCAAGACCATCACCACGCAGAACGTTCGCCAGTCGCTGGACTACGTGGCGCGCGGTGAAGTGGATGCCGGCTTCGTCTATGCCACCGATGCGCAGGCGATGCCTGATCGGGTGCGCCGTGCCTTCGCGGTGCCGGTGGCGGGGCGCATTGCCTATCCGTTGGCGGTGACCAAGGCCAGTGCGCAACCGGTTGAAGCCAAGCGCTTCACCACCTTCGTGCGTTCGGCACAGGGCCAGGCGATCCTGGCCAAGCATGGGTTCGGCAAGCCCTGAGGCATGGATCTCGACTGGAGCGCACTGTGGTTGTCGCTGAAGGTGGCCGGCTGGGCCACCGCGATCAATCTGGTGCTGGGCGTGGCACTGGGCGCGCTGCTGGCACGTCGGCGATTTCCTGGCCGTGAGCTGCTGGATTCGCTGCTGACCCTGCCGATGGTGCTGCCGCCGACCGTGCTGGGGTATTACCTGCTGGTGCTGATCGGCCGCAACGGCCCGATCGGCGCGTGGCTGCAGTCGTGGTTCGGCATCAACCTGGTGTTCACCTGGCAGGCGGCGGTGATCGCTGCGGCGGTGGCCTCGCTGCCGCTGGTGTTCAAGCCGGCACGCGCGGCGTTCGAGGAAGTGGATGGACAGTTGGAGCAGGCCGCACGCACGCTCGGTGTGTCCGAAGCAGCGGTGTTCTTCCGCATCACGCTGCCGCTGGCGTGGCGCGGCATCCTCGCCGGCCTGCTGCTGGCGTTTGCACGCGCGATGGGCGAGTTCGGCGCGACGCTGATGGTGGCGGGCAGCATTCCCGGCCGCACGCAGACGCTGTCGATCGCCATCTACGAAGCGGTGCAGGCCGGCCAGGACGGCAAGGCCAATGCGCTGGTGATCCTGACCTCGGTGGTGTGCATCGTGATCCTGCTGCTGGCCGCGCGGCTGGTGGGCGGACGTCGCCGGGAGCTGCGTGATGTGGCTTGACCTGCAGGTGCAGCGTCGCCTGCAGGCGGCCGGCCAGGATTTCGTATTGGACGTGTCGCTGCAGTGCACGCAGCGGCAGGTGGTGCTGTTCGGGCCCTCGGGCGCGGGCAAGAGCCTGACCCTGAAGGCGGTGGCCGGGCTGCTGAGGCCGGGCCAGGGTCATGTGCGCCTACAGGGGCAGACCCTGTTCGATGCGGCCACCGGTGTGGATCTGCCGCCGCAGCACCGCCGGCTGGGCTACGTGTTCCAGGATTACGCGCTGTTCCCACACCTGAGCGTGCGCCAGAACGTGGCGTTCGGTCTGCAGAAGGGCTGGTTGAATCCGCGGGTCGGCCAGCGCTTCGATGCGGTGGAGCAGTGGTTGCACGCATTCCGCATCGATACGGTGGGTGATCTGCTGCCCTCGCAGGTGTCCGGCGGCCAGCGCCAGCGTACCGCCTTGGCACGCGCCTTGGTGACGCAGCCGCAGGCGCTGCTGCTGGATGAACCGTTCTCCGCGCTGGACCAGGATCTTCGCCAGCACTTGCGGCAGGAGCTGGAGGCCGTGCTGGACGGGGCCGGTATTCCACTGCTGCTGATCAGCCATGATCCCAACGACATTGAGATATTTGGGGGCCAGATCGCCTGCATCGAAAATGGGCGACTGATCTCTCCTCCCGGCTCGCGTCAGAGGCCGACCCGTCAGCCCCGCCTTCTACCATCCTTAGTCGGCTCCCCAACAAGCCCGGGTCTTGAGGGGAAGAGCAACCATCAGTCAGTCGGAGACTCAGAGAGTCCAAAGCCACGATACATCTGCCCGCGAGCCGCGCAAATGGGAGACGACCCTGGTGCATAGGCATCTCTATGCCGGTAGGCGAGCGGTAGGGCCTGGACCTTCTTGCAAGGCGGATCGACTCGCCCGCGCTTGGCCGCGCTGCGTGGCTCCGGCCGAGGCGGGGACAACGCGCACCCAGCGCTTCCCATATGGCCGAATTGGCGTAATGATCCGCTCGAAGGGAGCGAGACTTCTCCAGCCTCCCGTGGCGACCGACCGCCGAGGGGCTTGGAGGGGCACGGAGGCCATTGGCGCTCTGGGCAATATGGCGAGGAGCCCCCGGTCCGTTTGGCCACCAAGAGGTCGATACTAGGCTCGTAGGGCAAGAGTTCCGGATTGGCATATGACTGAGGTCGACAGCATTGAACGTCTCAGACTGGCCTTTGGTGCACAACGTCCTACGTCGTGAGAGGGGGTGTTTTGTTCGATATGTCACCCGTCATCTAGCGGTCGAAAGATCGAAATGAACTCGAACACGAATCGACGGAACTAGCCACGCTTCAATTGTACTGAGGGAAACATGACGCCAAAGAGCGCCAACCAATCTTCCGAAGAGCGCGCAAACGGCGATCTTGCATGGCCGGACCTTGCGCGCTCATCGATACTGATCGTTGACGACGAACCTGGCATGCGTAGCTTCTTGGTTCGTGCCTTGCGACCGCGATGCAAAGTTGTGGAAGCTGCAGCTGACACCATTGAAGCGGAGCAGCATCTGACGGAGCGCCACTTTGACATCGTGATTGTGGACAACGTGTTGCCAGGGAAGAGTGGCATCGCGTGGCTGGAGGACCAGCGCAGGGGAGGGGTCTTGGCCGACTTCATTCTGATTACTGCGTACGCAGACTTGGATTCCGCTATCGGCGCTATCCGCGCGGGAGCGGCTGATTTTCTTCTCAAGCCTTTCAGAACCAATCAGTTGCTGGCCGCTATATCGCGCTGCCTGGAACGCGGTCGCCTACGGCGGGAGAATGCCATTCTCCGTCACGAGCTACATGGCTCCGGTGCACCAGCTGCGCTTCGAGACAGGCTCACAGGTAGCTCGCGTGCGATTCAGGCCACCAAGGATCTGATCGCGAAGGTCGCACCACTGCCCAGTAGCGTGCTGTTCACTGGAGAATCCGGCTCTGGAAAGGAGGTTGCCGCAAGATCGCTGCACGCGTTGTCCGCACGGGCATCTCATCCTTTCATTCCAATAAATTGTGCAGCTGTTCCCAGCGAGTTGATTGACGTTGAACTGTTCGGGAGTCTCAAAGGAACGTTCAGTGGAGCGAACTCGTCTCGCCAAGGACTGGTCGCCTATGCAGAAGGCGGAACATTGCTGTTTGACGAAGTCGCTGATCTTCCCTTGGCTCTCCAAGGAAAGCTGCTAAGGATGCTTGAAGATAGACGGATACGACCAGTTGGCGCAGATCGGGAGATTCCGATCGATGTCAGATTCATCTTCTCAACCAACAAGAATTTGGTTGCGGAAGTGAAGAATGGAACATTCCGGTCGGATCTCTACTATCGCATCAACGTTCTCGAGGTGTCGCTTCCTCGCCTTCATGACCGCGGCGCTGATGTGTTGGAGCTGGCGGCGGGCTTCATGCGTGAGCTGGGGCTGCAGCTTGGCCTTCAACCGATTCCGATCGACGAAAGGATCCGGGCATATCTTCAGAGCTACTCGTGGCCCGGGAACGTCCGCGAGCTTCACAACTACGTTGAGCGTAGCCTGATACTCGGACACTTTCCGACTCAGCTTGAGCGGTTGGAGTCACTCTCTGACCCACGAAGCCGGCTGCTCTCGGAGGTCGAGCGCAGGCACATCCTTGCAGTGCTTCGTGAGACTGGCGGAGATCGCGAAAGAGCGGCCACGATCTTGGGCATATCGCGAAAGACGATTGATCGTAAGTGCTCCAGTTGGAATGTATCAGCCTAGGAATCTGCAATGAACCGAGCGCGCTCAGTTCGCTTCCGCCTGCTTCTAATCGCGATCCTTCCAATGTTTGTGATCCTGCCGGCTATCGTCGGCGGACTCATCTACCAATGGGATTTGCGCTTCGACCGACTGCTCGCCTCGAAGGTTGGCGGGGACCTGAAAGTTGCGGGACAGTACATGAACCAGCTGCTCGTCAACGACCGCGCGACGCTGGCTGCGATTGCTGATTCGCAGAGCTTCCATGGCGTCATTAGCCAGGGGGTCAACAAGAATGCAGAGCTTGGCAGCCTACTAGCGTCGAAAGCCCAAGGTGGTTCACTAGACTTCATCGCACTGTTGGATTCAAACGGTCGCTTGTTGGCTAGTAGTGAGCCGGCCTCGCCAGCTGAGCTTGACTTGGACTGGTCAGTCATCGAAAAGGCCCTGAAGGGAGCGTCCAGCGTGGAGGTGGGGGTGGTAAGCCGGGACGATCTGATGGAGATCTCCCCAAAGCTCGCCGCACGGGCCGAGGTCATTCGTCCGCATAACGCAAGGAATCCTGTCGATTCGGCCCAGAGTGAGAAGCGGGGCCTAATGATTCAAGCTGCAACGCCGGTTGCACTTCCAAACAATCAGGTTGGCGTCTTGATTGCGGGTACTCTGCTGAACCACAACACCGAGTTCATCAAGCAGATCACTGATCTTGTCTACCGAGATAAGGCCCTGCGTACTGGCGCAACAGGGATAGCCTCCATCTTCCTTGGTGATACCCGCATCAGCACCAACGCGTTGTTGGCGGGAGGGAACCCAGCGTCGGGGACACGGGTGTCTTCTGAAGTGGCCGAGGCCGTGCTGGGCCAGGGAAAGACCTGGCAGGCGAGAGCCTACGTAGTCAATGATTGGTACATTGCCGGCTATATGCCCATTCTCAATGGCCGGGGCGTACCTATTGGTATGCTCTTCGTGGGCTTTCTGGAGGAGCCATTCACCACCGCCCGTCGAAATTCCATCGGAGCGATCGTGTTCGGTTGCCTCCTTGTTGCAGTCATCACCGTACCCCTTTTTCTGTACATCGCTCGCGGCGTGTTCAAGCCACTTGAGCGGATGGATCAGGCAATTGGACGGGTCAAGGCGGGCGACCGCAGTGCTCGCTCCGGAGCAGGGGCATCCAATGATGAAATCGGACGTGTCGCTTCGCACTTGGACCAGCTGCTCTGTCAGCTGGAAGAGAAGGAACGGCAGCTGGTCGCCTGGAACGAGGAGCTCAATTCCAGGGTAGAGGAGCGAACTGCTGGTCTCGCACTAGCCAATAGACGGTTGGAAGAGACGACCCAGCACCTGATTGTCACTGAGAAGCTGGCAACAATTGGCGAGATCGCAGCAGGAATAGCGCACGAGATCAACAATCCGCTTGCCGTCATGCAGGGGAACCTCGAGCTTCTGCGTGACTCGATCAGGGAGCCCGAGGGTCAAGGGTTTGGAGAAGAGATTGACCTCATTGAGGATCAAATTGGGCGTATCAGCACCATTGTTTCCAAGTTGCTGCAGTTCTCCAAGCCCAGTGAGTACTCCGGTCATAGTGAGCTGTTAGAGCCTGCCACGCTGATGTTGGAGACGCTGCCCCTGATTCAACACCTCATCAAGCGCCATCCCGTGAAGATAGAGAAGAACTTCCTGTCCACACGGCTCGTAACGGGCAATCGGGGCGAGCTGCAGCAAATTCTTGTGAACCTCCTGATCAATGCAATCTATGTCATGCAGAAGGGCGGAACGCTGGGATTGGCGACGTTGGACGTTGACGACGTTCATGGTCACCCTGGCGTCGCTTTGCGAGTCTCAGATACTGGAAGCGGCATTCCTCAGGACATTCTGGTCCGAATTTTTGAGCCATTCTTTACGACCAAACATCGTCAAGGTACTGGGCTGGGTCTTTCCATCAGTCAGATGCTTGCCAACCGCCACGGTGGCAGCCTGTCGGTAGTGAGAACCGGCCTGACAGGGACGGTCATTGAACTATGGATGCCCGAGGCTGCCGACGATGAACTGCTTTAGACCTGCTGTAGCAGTGTCATGCGAACGGCGTGATGTCATTCGCATTTCGAACTCAAGTGGAAGGAATTTGTTGCCTAGGCGTATCGACGCCAGCAGTCGATCAATGAATCAGAGGTTGGCATGACACACCGTCTCCCAGATGTTGAAACGAGAATGCGAAGGCAGCCGACGTTGTGGGACGTTGCGTTTGCCGTCAGGGGTACCATCCTGCCCAGGATCGCATTGCATCTACTACTGATTAGCATTGTGACCGCAGGAGCGGTGCTCGCATCAACGGAGCATCCAGGAATCTTTGCTCGCTTCAGTGCCGTTCCGTTCACGCTCATTGGTATCGCACTTTCCGTATTCATGAGCTTTCGAAACAACGCTTGCTACTCCAGATGGTGGGAGGCGAGGCACCTTTGGGGTGACCTGGTCATAGCGTGTCGCTCAATAGCCAGGCAGACGTCCCTGCTGGATCCAAACAGCCGAGCACAGATCCTGCGAGGCCTGTGTGGCTTCAGTGCTGGCCTCTATTCTCGACTGCGCCGGGCCGACGAAGCCCATGCGATCGCACCTTGGTGGGATATTGGCAAGGCATCACAAGGCCCGAATCCGACGGACGCTGTGCTCCAGGGCATTGGCTTGAAGCTTGCCCATCTGGCTCATGAGGGAAGGATCGACTCGATTCAGTACTCGGTGATGGATAAGCAGCTTGCCAACTTGGCTCGTATCCAGGGGGGGTGCGAGAGGATACTCAATACTCCGATTCCATTCTCGTATTCGCTGCTGCTTCACCGGACTGCGATCGTATTCTGCACAACACTTCCTTTTGCGCTGGCAGGAACATTGGGGTGGTGGACCTTTTTACCGGTGCTCATTGTGGCGTACACGTTTTTTGGTCTCGATGCGCTGGGCCGTCAGCTGGAGGAGCCATTCAGTTCCGCGCCGAACGCGCTCCCGATCTACTCAATGCAGAGGACGATCGAGACAGAGCTAATGTCAACGCTGGCTCTGACTGCGGTCGATCAGGAGTCGGTACAGCAGCCAGGTAGGGAGGAGTGAGGCGTGAGCGGAGGGCGGCGGGTGCACTTCTGAGGCCGCTCCGGCATGTAACGACATGCCAGCTCACGCCCTAGCGCTAGTCAGGCATGGGTTGCCAGGCTCACCTGAAAGGAACTCGCCCAAAGATAGCATTCGTACAGCCCCCTTGGTTCCGCTCGCACATATGGGATGGAGTCTGTGAGACGGGAATAGTTCCTCTAACGATCAAGAATGAGCCAGTAGGAGCGTAAGTGATGTCAACAGATATGTTCGTAATGCATTCGGATCATACGCCGGCCGGGGATCAACCCGAAGCGATTGCCAGGCTAATTGCTGGCATCGAGGAGGGAGCAACACATCAGACCTTGAAGGGAATTACAGGGTCAGGGAAGACCTTCACGATGGCCAATGTGATCCATCGGCTGAAGCGACCCACGCTCATTCTTGCGCCAAACAAGACGTTGACTGCTCAGCTCTACGGGGAGATGAAGGCGCTGTTCCCCGAGAACGCCGTGGAGTATTTCGTTTCCTACTACGACTTCTTCCAGCCAGAGGTCTATATCCCAGGTAGCGATCGTTACATCCAGAAAGACTCAGCCATCAATGATCACCTTGAGAGGCTTCGACTATCGACTACGAAGTCTCTGATTGAGCGTAGAGACGTGATTGTTGTCGCTTCGGTGTCCTCAATCTATGGACTGGGAGACCCACAGAGCTACCGGGATCTGCAGGTTGAGCTTGCGCTTGGAATCGAACTGGATCAGAGGGACTTCCTGCGTCGGCTTGCATCGCTTCAGTACGACAGGACTGAGCGGACCCTGAAGCGTGGCACGTTCCGTGTGTCTGGCGATGTGGTCGATATTTTTCCCGCCGACTCTGAGTACAAGGCAATTAGAGTAGAGCTCACGGACGAGGGGAGAGTGCAGTCGCTCACCTGGATTGATGCGGTTACAGGGAAGAAGCTTGGCGATGAGACGCGCTACCTCGTTTCTCCAAAGACACTCTTCGCAAGCCCCAAAACAGAAATCAATGAGGCTACGAAGGCCATCCTCAAGGATTTGGAGGCCAGGGTGACGGAGCTCAACGCATCTGGTCGAATCGTTGAGGCAAATAGGCTTTACGAGAAGATCACGAACGACGTGGAGATGATGAGGGAGCTGGGATATTGCTCTGGCATGGAGAACTACTCCAGTTACCTGAACTCGAAGCCTTCAGGAGCTAGGCCGACGACACTCATGGACTACCTCCCGAAGGATGGCCTGCTATTTGTTGATGAGTCGCACGTCATGGTTCCTCAGATCGAGGCGATGTTCAGGAGCGATCAGAGCAGGAAGGATACTCTAATCGAGTACGGGTTCCGTCTACCTTCGGCGATGAACAACAGACCGCTTAGCTTCTCTGAGTTTGAAGCCATCAAGCCCCAGACGATCTTCGTTTCGGCTACGCCTGGCGCCTATGAGATTGGGAGATCCAAGGGAAGATTGATTGACCAGCTCATCAGGCCCACTGGCTTGCTCGATCCGCTGGTAGAGGTGAGGCCGAGGGAGGGCTACAGGCACGATCTTCTGTCAGAGATCGCCCGTTGTGTACGAGAGGGCGACAGGGTCTTGGTGACCACGCTGACAAAGGTGTCTGCTGAGGAGCTGTGCGAGTTCCTCGAGGATCAAGGGGTGCGTGCGAAGTACATGCACTCGGATATCAAGGCAGAGGATCGAGTTGAGATCATCAATGGGCTGAGGGCCGGCGAGTTCGATGTGCTAGTGGGTATCAGCCTGCTGAGAGAGGGGCTCGATATTCCTGAGGCCTCTCTGGTCGCTATCGTTGATGCGGACCAGGCGGGCTTCCTTCGGTCGAGCCAGGCCCTCATTCAGATGATTGGACGAGCCGCAAGAAACTCGCGCGGTAAGGCGATCATGTATGCCGATACGATCACTAGTGCGATGCGGCAGGCCATTTCTGAGACTGATGACAGGCGACAGCATCAGATCGCGTTCAATGAGGAGTTCGGCATCACCCCGTCAACGTCTCGCGGAATGTTGGGATCAACAGAGGCTCGACCTGACCGGTCGCAAGCCCATTCAGCGGAGTTCTGCGCCAACCTAAAAGACCTCTGTGATCGAATTACATCAAAGGAGCGACAGCTTCTGGAGCTCTCTGATGCCGGGGACGAGGAGGAGATCGAGTTCGTCAGGCTGGAGCTAGACAAGCTATACCGCCAATTCATCTACATGTAACCACTCTTTCGAGTGGTGGGGCGTGGCTCCTACAGGAGCCCGCCTTTTGTGGTGTGGGGGTGGGGCGGGAGGGGTCTGTCACTGGCCTCTGGCGGCGGCTCGAAATCAGGCGCAGACTCAGTTGACGGAGTTAAAGACCCTCGCAGATTGCTAGCTTGCATACTATCGGGGAGTATAGTATCGTTCCCTCATGTGATACGGACAGGTGCGCAATGCCTCACAGCCCTCGGGAGAAAAAGCAGGCCCTTACCCGCGTACGTCGGATCAGCGGACAGGTGGCTGCATTGGAGCAGGCTCTGGAGAGCGGGGCGGAATGTGCTGCAGTACTTCAGCAGCTTGCTGCTGTGCGCGGGGCGGTCAATGGTTTGATGGCGACGGTTCTGGAGAGCTATCTGCGTGAAGAGTTCCCGCATAGCGACACCCACACCGACTCTCAAAGGAAGTCGATTGACGAGACCATCTCTATTGTCCGCTCCTATCTCCGTTAGTCAGTTCGCGACATTGCTTGATGGCGCTAGTACTAAGTAGAGGAGGCAATCTATGGGTGTCCGAACTACTTCATTTCCAAGTAGAACCCGCCATTCCTAACCCCTTCGTGGGTTAGGGCGTCACGACTAGGACGTTGAGGCCTTTCCAGGAGGCTCCAAGGCATGCTGGATGATGTCAGTCGAGTTGCGCCTGTCTGTATTTCTTGGAGCGGGCAATCTCTGTCGGCATCGTTGCCTTCGGCATCTGACTGAGTCATGGGAGGCCCTTTGAAGTGAGCTTCCAGCCTCGTTGCGACTCCCATGCGGTCCGCGCCTGGCTGGAAGGTGGGAGAGCAAGGGCCTGCGATCTATGCGGTGCTGTCCTCCCAGCTTGTTGTGGTTCCCACTACCGCCCTACACCAGAGCCGGCTCCACCACACGACCTTTCGCTGAGCTATCGCACAAGCAAGTGATAGACCTCCCGTGAGCGGTGTTTAGAAGATCATCCATTCTTGAGGCTATGTATGAATGACCCATCCGGCCTGAGCCAAGCTGCAGGCACGCCAGCAGAAGGCTACGTATATGGGATGCCGGCGCACGCGGACCGCCGCGCCGCCGTTGAGGAAGTCCATGCGCGACCGCACCTTCTCACCCAGTCTCCGCGAAGCCTTCTCCAGCTCTCCTTCATGACAGAAGGGGACATGAGTCGAGATCGTGCCGCGATCGACGATCTTTCAGGTCGTATGGGGGCTGCAGTCGAGGATCACACCACACCTCATCACGCGCTTACGTGGAATGAGGGTGATCTGCACTGCGAGAAGCACACTGAGTTCTCTTCCTACCTCTGGAGCGCACCACTGAGCTCAGAAACAGGTGAGCCTTGTGGGGACAACCCGTTTAGACAGGGATTCAAGCCGCCAGGACCCGTGATCTCGGCTGTTAGCGTCAGGCTTTTGCCTTGGACCGCGGAGGCGGAGAAGGAAATAGATTGCTTTGATCCCGTCAGCCGCTGCTACTCGCTGGTTGAGAACGGTGCCGCGGCCATTGTGACCGACTTCCGTCAAGACGAGGAAGGGCTAACCCACATGCTCATCCTTGATCGCGACCTGACTCCGGCGCGGGCAGGAGCGCTGGCGCAACGACTGCTCGAGGTCGAGACATACCGAACGCTTGCCCTCCTAGCGCTACCGCTGACTCGTTCCATGACGTCGAATCTTCGTCGCATGGAGGCGCGTCTGGCTGCAATTACTGAAGAGATGCGCAGGGCCTCCGGCGGACGTCGTGACAGTGACGTGCTCCTCTCGGATTTGACCAGCCTGGCTGCAGAGTTGGAGGCGGACGCCGCGGCAAATCTCTATAGGTTTGGTGCAAGTCGGGCTTACTACGAAATTGTTGAAGAGCGACTGGATGCGTTGGCGGAGGATCAAGTTGCCGGCTATAGCACCTGGGCGGACTTCTTGTATCGAAGGATTGCACCGGCCATGCGAACTTGCCAGTCAGTGAAGGAGCGACAGGGGAAGCTCTCAGACAAGTTGACGCGCTCGATCTCGCTCCTCCGGTCGTGGATTGATGTTGAGCTCGAGCGGCAGAACCGCGACCTACTGGCGTCCATGAATGAACGGGCGAAGGTTCAGCTGCGCCTGCAGCAGACGGTGGAAGGTTTGTCGGTGGCCGCCATCTCGTACTACGTCGTGAGTCTTCTCGCATACCTGCTCAAGGGTTTGCCTGGGACGCATGACATCGCAGCAACCGTCACTGCGATCTTGGTTCCCGCTGTATTGCTGCTGATTTGGTGGATTGTCCGAAGGATCAGGCATGCACACGGTGACTCGGCAGTCGAGGACAAGGCCTAAAGCCTCGCTTAAGGCCACATTCGATTCGCGATAGATGGCCTATCAAATTCAACTCAGAGGAAAGAACAATGGAACGCATTGAGCGTCACGCAAGCTTCGGTGGATGGCAGGACGTCTACCAGCATGAATCATCCAGCCTTGGTTGCACCATGAAGTTTGGAGTCTATCTCCCTCCGCAGGCGTCCAGCGGCCCGGTACCTGTTCTCTACTGGCTCTCTGGCCTGACGTGCACAGAGCAGAACTTCATCACCAAGTCTGCAGTGCAGCAGCTCGCTGCTGAGCATGGCATTGCCATCGTTGCTCCGGATACAAGTCCGCGCGGAGAGTCCGTCGCGGATGATCCAGCTTACGATCTCGGCCAAGGTGCGGGGTTCTACGTCAATGCCACCGAGGCACCGTGGTCCGACCACTACCGCATGTATGACTACGTTGTAAGTGAGCTGCCTGCTCTCGTTGAGAAGAACTTCCCTGTTAGCCAGGCTCGCTCAATTAGCGGCCACTCAATGGGCGGCCACGGTGCCTTGGTCATCGCTTTGCGAAATCCAGGTCGCTATCGCAGCGTATCCGCCTTCTCTCCGATCGTGGCACCCACCCAGGCTCCTTGGGGCCAGAAGGCGTTTTCGGCCTACTTGGGGGGAGATCAGGAGCAGTGGCGGCAGTATGACGCCGTGGAGCTGATTGCAGATGCAAAGGAGCGCCTGCCCCTGCTCGTGGATCAAGGGCTCAGCGATGATTTCTTGCAGAATCAGCTCCGCCCCGAACTGCTTCAAGATGCATGCGCCAAGGTGAATCATCCGCTTTCGCTGAACCTTCGCGATGGTTACGACCATAGCTACTACTTCATCTCCAGCTTCATTGCCGATCATCTCAAGCACCACGCATCGGCGCTGAACACCTAACCAAGGAGTGCTGCCGTGATCAAGACCTCCAGAAATCGTCATCAAGTTGTGATCGTTGGGGCGGGCTTCGGCGGACTGGAGGCCGCCACGCACCTTGAAGGAGTGGATGTCGATGTAACAATCATTGACCGGCGGAACTATCACTTGTTCCAGCCGCTGCTCTACCAGGTGGCTGGTGCGTCACTGTCACCGTCGGAGATCGCATGGCCGATCCGCTATCTGTTCCGTGACCGCCCGGAGGTCAGAACCCTCATGGCGGAGGTCGAGGGTGTGGATAAAGCTGCCCGCCAAGTGATCCTTCAGGACGGCACTCGATACCCTTACGACACCCTTGTGCTCGCTACGGGAGCAACACATGCCTACTTTGGGCATGACGAATGGTCGAAGTACGCTCCAGGCCTGAAGAGCCTGGAGGATGCAACAACCATTCGAGGCAGGATCTTGAGCGCGTTCGAGCAAGCGGAGCTCTGCAATGATCCCGAGGTTCGAGAGGCCCTTCAAACCTTTGTGATCATTGGTGGTGGGCCTACAGGTGTCGAGCTTGCCGGAACCATCGCGGAGCTGGCGCGTGGCACGCTGCAGGATGACTTTCGGTCAGTTGATCCCAGCAAAACCCGGGTATTTCTCATTGAGGCGGGTCCGCGGCTGCTCCCCGTCTTTCCTGAAAAGCTCTCCGAGTACACGAGGCGCGCCCTCGAGAAGCTTGGGGTATCCGTTTTGTTGGGGGCCCCTGTCACCGAGTGCGCCTCTGATGGGGTGATGCTCAATGGCAAGAAGCTGGCGGCATCCACAATCGTCTGGGCAGCGGGAGTTCAGGCGTCTCCAGCCGCACGTTGGCTCGACACCGAATCAGATCGGGCGGGGCGCGCAATCGTCGGCCCTGATCTAACGGTGCCTGGTTCCCCCAACATTTTCGTGATCGGGGACACTGCTTCATCAGCCACTGCGGACGGAAAGACCGTTCCTGGAATCGCGCCGGCGGCCAAGCAGCAAGGCAAGTACGTCGCGGGCCAGATTGAAGGGCTGATAACAGGGGCGCGGAGGACCGCTGCATTCAAGTACCGGCACCAGGGCAACCTCGCCACGATTGGACGCAGCCTTGCAGTAATCGATATGGGGAAGCTAAAGCTGAGCGGAGGAATCGCATGGTGGATCTGGAAGCTCGCTCACATCTACTTCCTTATCGGAGTGCGAAATCGCCTGAGCGTCGCAATGAGCTGGGTATGGAATCACAGCGTTGGATACAGAGGGGCTCGCATCATCCTCCGTGAAAAAGCAAGCAATGCCACAAGCGGCTCATTGGATGGGAAGCTGAAATAGGGGCCAAGACGCTCTGAATGCACACTCGCAACTGACTTCCCGAAGGAGAACACCTTGGCAGATCTATTCACAGCGAAACCAAGGGCACCACTGGCCGAACTGCTACGACCGAAGTCTCTCGACGAGTTCGTTGGGCAGCAACACCTGCTGGGGCCGGGGAAGCCTTTGCGTCTTGCCTTTGAAGCAAGAAGTCTGCACTCCTTCATCATGTGGGGGCCCCCGGGCGTCGGTAAGACCACCCTGGGGCGCCTCGCAGCGATGGTGACTGACAGTCACTTCATTGCGATCTCCGCCGTACTCGCCGGGGTAAAGGACATCAGGCAGGCCATTGATGATGCGCGGGCCGAACTCGACGTCCGCGGTCGCTCCACGGTACTTTTCGTCGACGAAATTCACCGGTTCAACAAGGCCCAGCAGGATGCGCTGCTACCTCACGTTGAATCAGGGCTACTCACGCTGGTGGGCGGCACCACAGAGCATCCAGGACTGGCCGTTAACTCGGCGCTGCTTTCGCGCGCGCAGGTGTACACACTTGAGCCTCTGTCTGACGCAGATCTTGAGAAGCTCTACGAACGCGCCAGACCTCACTTGCGAGGCGTTGACCTCTCCGATCCCGCATTGCAGCTGCTGAAGGGCTTCGCTGATGGTGATGGCCGCAGATTCCTGAATCTTCTCGAGCAGGTCTCAACTGCGGCCTCTGAGAAGCGGGTGGAAGAGGTGGATCTTGAGTTTGCCAAGCGCTCCACCAGCCCGTCACTGCGTCGATTCGATAAGGGCGGGGACGAGTTCTATTGGCAGCTCTCCGCGTTTCACAAATCACTGCGTGGCTCTGATCCCGACGCCTCCCTCTACTGGCTAGCGCGCATTCTGGATGGGGGCGGGGACGTGAGCCAGGTCACACGTCGAATGATTGTTATGGCAAGCGAAGATATCGGAAATGCTGATCCGGGCGCTCTGCACTTGGCCATCCACGCTGCGCAGGCGTATGAGCGACTTGGCTCTCCTGAAGGTGAAATTGTCTTGGCCCAGGCTGCGACCTATCTGGCGCTCTCCCCCAAGTCGAATGCGTCCTATGCGGCTTGGGATCTAGCAAGGGCCTTCGTCAAGGAGCACGGATCATTACCAGTTCCCATGCATCTTCGGAATGCTCCAGCGAAGCTTATGAGGCAGATGGGGTATCGACAAGCATATCGCTACGCGCATCATGAGCCAGACGGCTACGCAGCTGGACAGACGTACCTGCCGGAGGGTGTGGAGAGGCCGAACTGGTATCGGCCCACTGATCGGGGAGCTGAGCGCGCCTTGGCTGAGAGACAGGCATGGCAGCGAGCCTTGGATGAAGAGGCATCGCAAACCGAAGCCGATCCCTCTTCGGGCCAGTGATCCAGCTGAACTTAACGTCTACAACCTACAGAGACATGCACATGCCAAACGCCACATTCGGTGAAGCTTCCTGCAGTGTCGCAGCAAGCGGCCTTGTAGAGGTGCGCGGTGCGCGTGAGAACAACCTTAGAGACGTTGATGTCTCAATTCCTCGCAACGCACTGGTCGTCTTTTCCGGTGTATCCGGTTCCGGGAAGTCATCTCTTGCATTCGGGACAATCTATGCGGAAGCTCAAAGGAGGTACTTTGAGTCCGTTGCTCCCTATGCTCGACGCCTAATCGATCAGGCAGGCGTCCCTGATGTTGACTCCATCGATGGACTCCCGCCGGCAGTAGCGCTGCAGCAGCAGCGTGGTGCCAGCAATGCGCGATCTTCGGTGGGTAGCGTCACCACGCTATCCAGCCTCATTCGTATGATGTATTCCCGCGCGGGAGCATATCCGGCTGATCAGCCTATGCTTTATGCCGAGGACTTCTCACCCAATACTCCCCAGGGCGCATGCGCGACCTGCCATGGCCTTGGCCATGTGTACGAGGTGACAGAGGCCCTCATGGTGCCGGATCCAAAGCTGAGCATCCGTGAGCGTGCCATTGCTTCGTGGCCACCTGCATGGCACGGGCAGAACCTTCGCGACATTCTGGTGACGCTGGGCTACGACATTGATAGGCCTTGGAAGGACCTTCCCAAGAAAGACCGCGATTGGATTCTGTTTACCGAGGAGTCGCCCACTGTGCCGGTCTATGCTGGGTTCACGCCGGCGGAGACGCGTGCGGCCCTGAAGCGTAAAACTGAGCCGAGCTACATGGGAACCTTCACTGGCGCCCGTAGGTATGTCCTGCACACGTTTGCTAACACGCAAAGTGCCCTGATGAGGCGCCGCGTATCGCGATACATGGAGGGTAAGCTTTGTCCCACCTGCCATGGCAAGCGCCTTAAGGCAGAGTCGCTGTCAGTGACATTTGCGGGTGTGGACATTGGTCAATTCATGCAGATGCCTCTTGACCAACTGGCTTCCCTGCTCGAGCCCATTTCTCAAGGAGACTTCAGTGCTCATGCTGGCGGGGGCAAGGCGAACAAGGAAGCCACCCGTCGTGATCGCGCCGATAGGGCGGCCAGTGGGCGGGCGGTCCACGCGGTGTCTCCTGACGTCCGCCGCACCTCAGCGCTGTCGGAGGAGAAGCGCCTGGCCGCGCAGCGCCTCGCTAGTGGAGTGATGAGCCGAATCAGTCAGTTGCGTGGCCTTGGGCTTGGCTATCTAACTTTGGATCGCGCTACGCCGACATTGTCCGCTGGCGAGCTGCAGCGATTGAGACTCGCCACGCAGTTGAGCTCGCTGCTCTTTGGCGTGGTGTACGTGTTGGACGAGCCGTCGGCAGGTCTTCATCCCTCCGACAGCCAGGCTCTCTATGACGCCTTGGACCGCCTCCGCGACGGTGGTAATTCCGTATTTGTTGTGGAGCACGATCTGGAGCTGATGCGCCGTGCCCAGTGGTTGGTGGATGTTGGGCCTGAGGCGGGAGAGCGGGGCGGCAAAGTGCTCTACAGCGGAGAGCCGGATGGTCTTCGTGACATCGACGAGTCACGTACCGCGTTGTACCTCTTTGACAAGGTCCCGCCCCCTAGTGGCCAAGAGCGTCAAGCGAGTGGTTGGCTGGAACTTCAGGGCATCCAGCGTCACAACCTGAAGCGCATTGATGCGAAGATACCTCTGGGCATCCTCACCGCGGTGACCGGGATTTCGGGATCGGGCAAGTCCAGCCTCGTCGCCCAAGCGTTGCCGGAGCTGATGATGCTTCAACTTGGACACGAGCCTGAAGACGACGCGGTGGAAACGGGGGCAGCAGACGGGCCAACCGTCATCGAGACGACAGGGGGACACCTCGGCGGAGATGTCGATGCTATTCAGCGTCTCGTCCAGGTTGATCAGAAGCCAATCGGACGGACGCCGCGATCGAATCTCGCGACTTACACCGG
Organism: Stenotrophomonas sp. 96582_Sma; assembly: GCF_056480905.1. NCBI lineage: Bacteria > Pseudomonadati > Pseudomonadota > Gammaproteobacteria > Lysobacterales > Lysobacteraceae > Stenotrophomonas > Stenotrophomonas sp. 96582_Sma. Next base: position 2,294,821 of record NZ_CM151122.1, read on the forward strand.
CCTTTTCGATCATGTTCGAAAGCTGTTTGCCGCAACACCAGATGCGCGGCGTCGACGTTACGACGCAGGTCGATTCTCCTTCAACGTGGCCAAGGGACGTTGTGAGACGTGCGAAGGGGAGGGGTTCGTGAGCGTCGAGCTGCTGTTTATGCCTAGCGTCTATGCACCGTGCCCAACGTGCCACGGTGCGCGATACAACGAAGCTACGCTGAAGGTGCTTTGGAACGGTAAGAACATTGCAGACGTTCTGCGGATGACTGTCGAGGATGCACGTGAATTCTTTGGCGATGAGGACGCGATCGCTCGCCCACTTCAGTTGCTGAAGGAGATTGGCCTTGGATACCTTCGACTGGGCCAGCCGGCTACCGAGCTATCGGGTGGTGAAGCGCAGCGCATCAAGCTGGCCACAGAGCTTCAACGAAGCCAGCGCGGGCGGACACTGTATGTCCTGGATGAACCCACTACGGGCCTCCATGCCTCGGACGCGGATAGGCTGCTTGTGCAGCTCCAGCGGCTCGTTGATGCCGGCAATACGGTGGTCATGATTGAGCACGACATGCGTGCCGTTGCTCAGGCGGATTGGGTAATCGACGTGGGTCCAGGTGCCGGTGATGCGGGCGGGCAGATCGTGGCGGCAGGAACTCCAAAACAGGTCGCTCGCGTGAAGAGAAGCCGTACCGCCCCCTTCTTGGCTGAGGAACTCGCCCGCGCGGGTTGACCCGACGCTCTTTTGGCCACCATGAGCGTCCCTGGCGCTCATGGCGGCCAGATCCCGTATCAGAGAGCGGCCAAGCGACTCGGCATTAGCGCTTCCCTGCTTTGGATGGCGTTAGGGCCGAGGTGGGGGAGGGCGCCATCTGCGTAAGGCTTGGTAGTGCTCCGACGGCGGAATGGAGTGCATCGAAAACTACTCTGACGCGAGGTGAGACTGGGCCGCGTTGAGGCCGATAGACGTACAAGCCCCACGGCGCAGGATCGAATTCTTCCATCACACGCTGCAGAACACCTGACTGAATGAGTGGGGCAGCCATGTAATCAGCAAGTTGGGCAAACCCCAAGCCCGCAATGACCCCTGCCATCTCCATGTCGGCATTGTCTGCAATGAAGACCGGTGCTGTCGGCGCCACCTGTACGCCTCCAGCCAGGTACCAGGGCCAGGGCCTGCCTGTATTGATGTCCACCGATGCAACCAGTGGAAACCGCGAGAGCTCGCTAGTCTCCGCTGGTGCTCCGATTCTCTCTACAAGTGCGGGGGAGCCAACGATGTGCAGTCGCATCTCTCCTGCCTTCTTCGCAATGAATCTGCTATCACGCATGAAGCCGACGCGGATTCCGACATCGATCCCTTCATCGACAGCGTCTGCAACCCGATCGCTTAAGCGAACGTCCAAGACAATTCCCGGGTGACTTTGGGTCACTGTATCCAAGGCGGCAAGAACTGCCCTGGAGCCCATGCTGTGAGGGGCACTAATTCGGACTGTGCCCACAATCTGTGAGGCCGTCGCCTTGGTTCGCGGGCGCCACAGCTTGTCTAAGCCCTCAAGCGCCGGCCGCAGCTGATGTAAGAGATCCTCCCCAAAGGCCGTGATGCGAACCTGGCGTGTGCTTCGGTGGAACAACAGCTCCCCGTAATGACTTTCAAGGGCCTGTATCGCTCGGGTGATGGCCTGAGGAGAGCTTCCCAGTCGAACAGCGGCCTCACGAAAGCTCGGCGCCTCAGCCGCGGCCCTAAACGTCTTTAGAAGATCCAGCTCGCTGTTCATCTCAAGGCCCCCATGGTCGTTGGGCTCATATTATTCCATTTCAGGGAATTATGAAATCCTATCAATTCCATATACAACAATTCTTCAGGTCTCCAGAATTCCTCCACACCCTCACCTGACCGGAGAACCTGATGAGCAAGTTCAACTACATCGAAGAGTACTACCAGGCATTCAACCGCGGTGATCGCGACGCGATGCTCTCGATGCTCACTGATGACGTTGTGCACGATCTAAATCAGGGGAGTCGCGAAGTAGGGATCGACGCATTCCGCGCGTTCCTGAGCCGCATGGATTCCTGCTACAGCGAGCAGCTTCACGACATCGTGGTGATGTACAGCAGCGATGGTGCGCGTGCCGGCGCGGAGTACGTGGTGCACGGACTCTACCACCACACGGACGAAGGTCTCCCTGCAGCGGCAGGGCAGATCTATGTTCTTCCCGGTGGCGCGTTCTTTGACATCCGTGATGGAAAGATTGCGCGCGTCACCAACTACTACAACCTGGAGGACTGGATTTCCCAGGTCCACAAGGCGCCCTGAAATGGCTACCAACGTGCGAGTAGAGGTACTGGTCGGCACCGAAATCGAGGACTGGCTCGATCGCGTCGCTCAGTTGCGGATCGAGATATTCAGTAGCTATCCCTACCTGTACGAAGGAGACATGGACTATGAGCGTCACTACCTCCGCAATTATGCGACGTCTGACGGGGGCATCGTTGTCCTGGCCAGGGATGGAAGGGACGTTGTAGGTGCATCGACTGGCCTTCCTTTGTTGAGCGCCGATGCCGCTTTCATTCGTCCCTTCCAGGAGCACGGTCCCCGGCCAGAAGAAGTCTTCTACTGCGGGGAGTCCGTACTGAGGCCGGAGTACAGAGGAGCTGGCTTGGGCCACGTCTTCTTTGATCGAAGAGAGGAGCAAGCCCGACGAAAGGGCTTCAAGTGGTCTTCTTTCGCGTCGGTGGTTCGGTCGGAGACTGATCCGCTTAGGCCACCTGGATATCGAAGCAATGAAGGCTTCTGGACTCGCCGTGGGTATGCACAACAGAGCGCGATGAAGGTCGCTCTTCCTTGGCGGCAGCATGGGGCCACGCACGAAACCGAGCAGACACTTTCACTTTGGCTCCGTTCCTTGGAGGACGTTACATGAAGATTGCAGCAGCTAAGTACGTGATCGGTCGTCCGAAGACCTTTGCCGAGTTCGCTGCGCGCCAGCGCCGAATTCTGAATGACGCACGGGAACAAGGAGTTGAGCTTGCAGTACTTCCGGAATACCTGTCGCTGGAACTGGGTTCGACTCTTCCAGAAGCTCTTCAGCTTAGCCTGAGGTCCACCCTGGAGTCGCTCCAGATCTATCAGAGCGCATGGTGTGAGCTCTATAGCACCTTGGCTGTCGAACTGGGAATGACCATCCAGGCAGGAACGTTCCTCACCGCAACATCCCATGGGATGTATCGCAACCGTGCCTGGTGGTTCACAGCTGATGGTCGCAGCGGATGGCAGGACAAGCTTCAGCTTACTGGCTTCGAGAAGCAGGCAGTTGTCATCGAGCCTGGCGATCGCATCGCGGCGTTTGAGCAGGACGGAAAGCGTGTCGGGATTGCGGTTTGCTATGACAGCGAATTTCCGCTTCCTGTTCGCCTCCAGCAGGAGGCAGGGGTGCGCTTGCTGTTGGTGCCAAGTTGCACCGACACCGACGCCGGTGCCACCCGTGTCGATGTTGGGTGCCGAGCGCGAGCGCTTGAGAATCGGATGTTCGTGGCAAAGGCGGTCACCGCTGGCGTCGCCGACTGGAGTGAAGCGCTTGATGTCAACACCGGTGAGGCAATGATCCTCTCACCGATGGACCATGGCTTCCCCAGTGACGGCGTGCTCGCAGCGACCTCCGACGATCAGGAGTGGGCGATTGCTGACATTGACTTCGCAGCGCTCGAAGCAAGCCGTGCACGAGCGCAGGTAGCCGTCGACAAGGATTGGGATGGTCAGCTCCGCTTCCATTCCGTTGAGGTCCTGAACTAACCAACGTCTAGATGCCTGGGCCATGAAGTGCTCGTGGGCGTCGCTGGCAACTCAAATACCTGGGGAATCAAAATGCATCGTATTGTCATTGTTGGTGGTGGGGCCGGAGGGCTGGAGCTGGCTACGCAGCTGGGCCGGAAGCTCGGGCGCTCAGGGCGAGCAAAAGTCACTCTTGTCGATGCTCGGATGACGCATCTGTGGAAGCCACTTCTTCACGAGGTTGCCTCAGGCGCGTTGGATGCCGCAGAAAGTGAGCTCAACTATCTCGCCCAGGCTAGCTGGAATCACTTCCAGTTTCAGTTGGGGCGGATGACGGGTTTGGATCAGAAGTCCAGAAAGATCGAGCTTGCCCACTGTACGATGAGGAGGGCAACGTTATTGCGCCCCGTCGCTCGATCTCCTACGACACCCTGGTGATCAGCGTGGGTAGCGGAACGAACGACTTTGGAACTCCCGGTGCAGCGGATCATTGCCTGTTCCTGGACGATCCCGATGCCGCCATTGCTTTCCAGAAGCGGCTGCTGAGCGAGTACATGGGCGCGCAAGCGCGCGGCAAGTCAGAAACACTGGAGGTTGCGATCGTCGGCGCCGGCGCCACCGGTGTCGAGCTGGCGGCCGAGCTGCGTGATGCTGCAAGGCAATTTAGCGCTTATGGGCTGGACAAGATCTCTCCCGAGAATCTGAAAATCACGCTTATCGAGGCTGGTCCGCGAGTGCTGCCAGCTCTGCCAGAGCGCGTGAGCCTGCCGGTCGCCGAGCGACTTGTACATGAAGGCGTTCGTGTCATGTGTGGCTCGGCTGTGACCCTAGTGGATGAAGAGGGCCTGCAACTCGCCAATGGCATCAAGGTTGCTGCGAGGCTGAAGGTATGGGCGGCGGGCATCCGTGCTCCCGTCTTCCTTGCATCCCTCGGGAACCTAAAGACCAATCGCATCAACCAGCTCGAGGTATCTGAAACGCTGCAGACAACGCAGGATCCGAACATCTTCGCATTCGGGGATTGTGCAGCCTGCCCGAATGGACACAGCGGTACAAACGTTCCCCCCAGGGCACAGGCCGCTCATCAGCAGGCTCACTTCCTTGCGCAGGCGATTACCCGCCGTATCGAGGGACGCCCGCTGCCCAGCTTCACCTATCGAGACTATGGATCGCTGGTGTCCCTGTCGAGGGAGGGCGCCGTTGGCACGCTGATGGGTAACCTCATGGGGTCATTCAAGGTCGAGGGCTGGCTGGCCAGGATGTTCTACATCTCACTGTATCGCATGCACCAGAGGAGCCTGTTCGGTACACGCCGGGTGGTTGCGCGCATGCTGGCAGACGCATTGGGACGGAGTACGGAGCCTCGCCTCAAGTTGCATTGATGCGGGCGAGCTGAGGGGCGGAGCTGCGAGTCAACAATTCCAACGCAAGGAATTATGAAATCCAATCTGTTCCATATACAGCAATCCATCGAAGTCCAATACTTGGTCCCAACAGCTCGCCAAGAAGAATGCTGTAGGCGCATTCGACCTGATTGAAACGCGTTCTAGAGCCGGCGCCAGGGGCGGCGCGCCCGATGTACCACTGATCAAGCTCGCCCCAAAGACCGTTGTCGCACTTATCTCGTTACACCCAAGGAGAACTCACATGAAATCCCGTGCAGCCGTTGCATTCGGTCCCGGTCAACCGCTCGAGATCGTCGAAATCGATGTTGCTCCGCCGAAGAAGGGCGAAGTACTGGTGAAGATCACCAGCACTGGTGTCTGCCATACCGACGCATTCACCCTGTCGGGCAATGACCCTGAAGGCCTGTTCCCGGTGGTGCTGGGCCATGAAGGCGCCGGCATCGTTGTCGAAGTGGGCGAGGGCGTGACCAGTGTGAAGCCCGGCGATCACGTCATCCCGCTGTACACCGCAGAATGCGGTGAGTGTCTGTTCTGCAAGAGCGGCAAGACCAACCTGTGCGTTGCCGTACGCGCCACCCAGGGTAAGGGTGTGATGCCTGATGGCACCAGCCGCTTCAGCTACAACGGCCAGCCGCTGTATCACTACATGGGCTGCTCGACCTTCAGCGAGTACACCGTCGTGGCCGAAGTCTCTCTGGCCAAGATCAATCCGGAAGCGAATCCGGAGCACGTCTGCCTGCTCGGTTGCGGTGTCACCACTGGCATTGGTGCGGTGCACAACACGGCCAAGGTGCAGGAAGGTGACAGCGTGGCCGTGTTCGGCCTCGGTGGCATCGGCCTGGCGGTGATCCAGGGTGCTCGTCAGGCGAAGGCTGGTCGCATCATCGCAGTGGACACCAACCCGTCCAAGTTCGAGTTGGCCAAGCAGTTCGGCGCAACCGAATTCGTGAACCCGAAGGATTACGACCGTCCGGTTCAAGAAGTCATCGTTGAGATGACCGGCTGGGGCGTCGATCACAGCTTCGAGTGCATCGGCAACGTCAATGTGATGCGTTCGGCGCTGGAGTGTGCACACCGCGGCTGGGGCCAGAGCGTTGTCATCGGTGTGGCCGGTGCTGGTCAGGAGATCTCCACCCGTCCGTTCCAGCTCGTGACCGGTCGTCGCTGGATTGGCAGCGCCTTCGGTGGTGTGAAGGGCCGTAGCCAGCTGCCTGGCATGGTCGAAGACGCCATGCGGGGTGAGATCGATCTGGCTCCGTTCGTGACCCATACGATGGGCCTGGAAGCAATCAACGAAGCCTTCGAACTCATGCACGAAGGCAAGTCCATTCGTACTGTCATCAACTACTGATGCACCGCAGCACCGGGCAACCGGTGCTGCACTTCCAACAATAGGAGTTTAAGTCCATGCAACACCAAACTATCCATCCCTCGGTCGATTCCGGCGTCGTTGCCGGAACCGCCGGCTTCAAGGGCGGCACGCTGAAGTGCCTGTGCTCTGACAAGCCGGTTGAGATCTCCGTCGCAAGCAATGTGGCCCACAACCATGCCTGTGGTTGCACCAAGTGCTGGAAGCCGGAAGGCGCCATCTTCTCCGTGGTCGGTGTCGTTCCCCGCGATACCGTTTCGATCACGGCGAATGCCGACAAGCTGGCGATTGTCGATCCGGCTGCGACCATCCAGCGCCACGCGTGCAAGGACTGCGGTGTCCACATGTTTGGCCGCATCGAGAACAAGTCCCATGCCTTCTACGGCCTGGACTTCATTCACGTTGAACTGTCCGAACAGAAGGGCTGGGAAGAACCGCGCTTCGCCGCATTCGTGTCTTCGATCATCGAAGGCGGCGGCGCAAGGCCGGAACAGATGGACGGCGTCCGTAGCCGCCTGAAGGCTCTGTCCCTGGAGCCGTACGACGTGTTGAACCCGCCGCTCATGGATGCGCTGTCCGCGCATGCTGCACGACTCAGCGGCGTTCTCTCCTAAGCAGTGTAAATGCCGCCCCTTGCATGCAAGGGGCGGTACTTCCTGACAGTACGCCACCGGCGTATACATTTTCGCTCAGAGCCTGGAGTCTTCGACCATGTCCTTGCTTCCCCCCAACGCAATGCACGAGCGGACTCTGCAGGGCGTACAGAGCACCGGCAACGCACGGGCAATTACGAAGGCCGCGACTCTCACTGCGGTCATGATGTCCGTCGAAATTGCTGGAGGATGGGCCTTCAACTCGATGGCTCTTCTCGCAGATGGCTGGCACATGAGCTCTCACGTGCTGGTACTCCTGTTCGCACTTTCTATCGCTTGGTACGCTGAGCGGAATCAGAGCCGCCCAGAGCGCGCGGCTCGGGTGCTAGCGGTTGAGCTCATCGCGGCGAGCGTAAGCGCGATGATCATGCTTTGGATTGCCGCTTCGATGGCCTATGAATCGACGGAGCGTCTCCATGCGCCAGAGGCTGTTCAGTACTCAGAAGCGCTTGCCATCGCCGTTGCGGGTTTGATTACAAATATATTCTCAGCGCGGTGGCTACATTCTGCCTACCATCGCGAAGGTGCTGCGGTTGATCACTGCCACGTTCCGCATGAGCGCCATGCTGACGAGAAGGGGGCCGATGCGCGCAGGAGTCCCAATCTTCGTGCGGCCTATCTTCACGTCGCTACGGACACCGCTGTAACGGCACTCGCAATTACTGCACTTGTCGTGGGGATGATCTGGGACGTGACGTGGCTGGACTCAGTCACAGGCCTCATCGGAGCGTCGGTTGTCGCAGTCTGGGCCATTAGATTGCTTCGTAGCTCCATTTCGGCGTGGATAGGTCGGCGTAAGTAGCTAGTGCGGTGGTGCCTCCGTGCTCAGCACGGAGGCTAGCCCTGCGATTGGGAGCCTTCCACAAAACTCGCTGCGACCGGAGTCATTCCTGGACGCATCTGGCGAGCCCGCTGAGCGCATATGCCCCACCTCACATGATGCGGAGTTGCTGGCGGGGTGGCCATTCTCTCAGTCAGAGATCAACAAACTGACTGTGATTCTGAAACGTCCATCTTGAGCGGCTGACGTTGCTTCGCAGCGAGGTGACGTGCCCTTCAGTCTAGGTCAGTACCTGGGGCGCCGGCTGTTGCGGCACTAGGGGAGGGCCTGGACGATCTCTTGCTCAGGCGAACGTCTTGGCGAGCCCAAGAGCGCTAGATACTGCTGCAGGGATGCGCCGCCTTTGAAAGCAATTGGCGTGCGGCCGGCTGATGGCCTGGTGTATGGCTCAAACCCCTTCCTCCGGGTCTACTGCGACAGCGCATTAGATCTTCAATTGAACCTCACATTGAGTCAAATGGCAGCAAGCCCATGAAAAGACTGGCGCTTAGTCGGTTGTCTGTGATGGCGGCACTCGTGTTCCTGGCCGCTGCCCGAGCCCCGGTGGCCCAGGCGGCCGAACAATGTGGCCCGGACGCGATGCGCGATCACCCGCCGCAGATCAGCTTCCGCGTCGACAACGACCTGTTCGGTGGCCGCCACCAAGACCAGGGCTATACCAACGGCGCGCAGCTGACCCTGGTCTCGCCGAACCTGGTCGACTACACCGCCGACCCGTGCCTGCCGCGCATGGCGCGCTGGGTGAACCAGTACCTGGAAGGCCTGCACCCCGGCAGGTTCGAGCAGCAGAACATGATCTTCAGCATCGGCCAGGCCATCTTCACCCCCACCGACCCGACCCGCCGCGACCTGATCGAGGATGACCGGCCGTATGCCGGCGTGCTGCTGGCCAGCTTCGGCTTCAACGCACGCAGCGGCGACCGCCTGCAGACCACCCAGCTGGCCGTGGGCGTGGTCGGGCCCTGGGCCCAGGGCAGGCAGGTGCAGAACGCCGTGCACGACGCGCTAGGGGACGAGAAGTTCAAGGGTTGGGACAACCAGCTGCACAACGAGCCGGTGTTCATGCTGACCCACGAGCGCATGCGCCGCTGGCCGGCCGATGCCAGTGTCAATGCCGGCGGCTGGGGCTGGGATGCGATCAGTCACTATGGCGGTGCGATCGGCAACCTGGAAACCAAGGCCAACGCCGGTGGCGAAGTGCGCTTCGGCTGGAAGCTGCCCGACGACTTCGGCAGCACGCCGCTGCGCCCGGCCGGCGAGAACACCGCGCCGACCCGTGGTGGCCGCCTCAGCGGCTGGTCCTGGCACTTGTTTGCGACCACCGACGCGGCATGGGTAATCCGCGACATCACTCTGGACGGCAATACCTTCCGCAACAGCCACAGCGTGGACAAGCGCCACGTGGTCGCCCAAGGCGGCTACGGCATCGCGGTGATGCGCGGGCGCTGGAGATTCGCAATGGCGCGTTACCACAGCACCCGGGAGTTCTATGGCCAGCGCCAGTCGCCGGTGTTCGGAAGCTTCACTATTAGCCGCTCGCTATAGTAGGTGGCGACGATCGCGGGTGTTCGACCATGCAATGTCCTTGAGTGCAGTACCTCGCAGAGCGACTACAGAAGTAACGCGGGAGTGCATGATGGAGAGTACTGAATGATGCTAATCACCAAGCTCGTCGTAGTCATCGTCGCGCTTGCCGCTGGGATCAAGGTGATTGATTGCTGTGTCGTGTGGGCAGCGCGACGAAGGCTGGAGAAACTTCAGAAGCTAAAGGCGCCGGCCCCATCGAGATCTCCTTTACCCGATGCCCTGGTGGTCTACTACTCTCGCTCTGGGCACACCGCCTTAGCCTCTAGTTATCTGGCGAACCAGTTACACGCCGATCTGCGTGCTGTCGAAGCATTTGACTACTCATTGGGCTTGGCCGGGTGGGTGAATGCTATGGCTGATGGGGGTCTTGATGACGCGTGGATAAATCCCGCGTGGATGGATCTAGCTCCCTATGACGCTATCTATTTGGGAACACCCATCTGGCGTGGTTGCCCAGCGCCGCCGGCTTGGGAGTTTGTTAGGAGCAACATGTTCCCTGGGAAAAAGGTCGTACTAGTCACTACATCCAGAGGATCATGGAAGCAGTCAGCTATTGAGCTCCTTGGGCGAGAGATAGTTCGACGAGGTGCGCGATCATTCGAGCATCGGCCTTTGGCGCGCAAGCGTGCCTGGTTCAGAAGATCGGACCCAGATGATCTCAGAATTACGGATCTGATGTGACCGACCTACCATGAATGCCCCCGGCCAATGCTGCGTTTAGTCGGCACCCCTCGCCTTAGCTAGCGCTATGCCAATCGCCGCGTCGCCCCTTGCTGCACGCTCGTCAACGGCCTAGGGCCGTCCCGAGAGTTTCGTGAGGTGGTTTCATTCGCGATTGTCGAGCCGTCCGTTAGACAACGCATGCTGGAGAGCAATCGCAACCTGCGTCGCGGCGTAGACCCAATCGTTGTCTTCTTCGTACGGATCCACTTCCGAATCTTCTTTGCCACCATGGAAGAGGTTGTTGCGGACTTGCCGCATGGCTTCCACCAGCGCGACCGCATCCGATTCGGCATCCAATGGGCAGGGGCAAAAGCGGGCCACCAAGTTCCCGTTCTCTTCAATAATCATCTGCTTCATGGGGCGCTCATCGCGTTGACAGAGAAGGCGCGCACGCGCCGACTCAGGAACCTCTGACGCGAAATCGTCGCCCAACTTTCGGACGCGCTCTTGCACCTTGCGCCAAGCCACGTCGGACGTCGGTTGCCCCGTCCGGTCTTTCCGGAAGAAGTCCCCGTGCCGTCGGAGCTGGAATTCCAGTTTGCTCACGGTCTTGAGAAGGTCGTAGGCGAGATTGGCGCTTACCGGCATTTCAGCATTCTATGTGAGTAGTGTGAGGTCCGAATCGCAAACTGCCACAGCGAAGGCACAAGGACCACCAAGAAATGGCGCTACTTGAGAGCCGCCTAACACGCGGGAGGATGTCATCCTGTAGGCCGGGCGTCGCACCTCATCTAGATTCTTGACCTATAACCGCTTCGGGCTGGCAACGCAGGTCGGCAGTGACTTGGGACAACTTTGCCTAGACACCGCTAAGAATACTTGGATGGGGTTCGCGTGAAGGCCGCGCTTACGATTCGCCTCTCAGTAGTCGTCCATTGATTGCAGGTGAGTGCTGCGCTTCGACTTGGTGGCTGTCGAGTCTGGGTCGGGTTCATCTCCGTTCACCGTTACCCACTCGATGAGAGGGCCCAGGTCGGATTGGCGGCGGGCTTCCGCATACAGCTTGCTATAGGCGGCCATGGCGTATATCGGCGACAGCATGAGCTCCGCTGCCAAGGCGAAGACATCGGACTCGGGTGGCAGCGACACAGTGGTGAAGGCGCCGCTGTCGGCATCGGTGTGGCGCTCAGCCAGCGCATCCAGAAGACGCCGACGGAGTGCTTGCTGGAAGGGGCTATGGGTGGGATTAGGACACCTCAGGCCGTCTTCGACCGGAACCCAGGTGTCCAGTGACCAGGCGGGGGCGAGCACTTGCGGGGTTGCCGCGTCGTCAATCCCCTGTGCATTACCCTTCAGAGTGCCCATAGCCTGGTCAGAAAGCCGATTTCGCAACAACCAGCGGTCATCAACTGAACGCTGCCAGAGAGTCCATAGACTCCCACCGGACCGCCATTGGCCGATCTCCTCGAACAGTTCGGAGGCCAGTCCGCCTCGCGCCTCCAGCTTTGAGGCAAGGCTCCATGAGGCCGCCAGCGCGGGTGGGTTACGGAGCGGATGGGCCACGTTCGATAGGCCTAGCCATTGCGCGAGCACCGCAAAATCGGATAGACCCTCCCTGATTTCCTTAGGAACGGCTGCAACGCATTGTCCAACGGTATCGATGTGCTGCCCGCCCCGCTGGAAGGCAGCGAGGGCCGCGTACAAGGCCCACATCGGGCTGGCCATTGCTTGCTCGGTTGATGGCACCGCCACCTCCCGGCCGACTGTAAGCTGCGCTCGCGCCGCCTCCGTCGCAAGCCCGATCGGATCGAACAGCAGTGACGCACTTCCCATCCGGACCAGATGGATGGAGGCAGTCGCCAAGTCGAGCATTCGTGCGCCCTGAGTGTCCACCATCGGAGGGGTTGGCGGAGCTGAGGTACAGTCAAGGTAGATCTCGGTACGCCACCCCTTAATCACCGGGACGACCAGTCCGTCTTCATTCGACTCGTCCCAAGGGCTGGCCGTTCGCAGTGCGAGGCTGCCAGCTGTTGCTGCTAATTTGAGGTAGGCGTAGCCGAGCCTGTCGTCCGTACCACTGTGGATGAGGCGCTCCTCCAAGGTTGCCCCTACAAGGGAACTGAGGTGCCACTGCCGCCACGGTGGCGCGGGGTTTAGAGAGCCGTCGGGACTGAAACTGGAGTCGCGCGCGAAGACAAAGACCTCACCGATTTCGCTGAGATCGCGGCTTGGCTCCGTCGGAATCATCGAGTATTCAGCGGCATGAAGGGACTGATTTTGGTGCGTGGTTGACGTGCCGATGACGGGCGCAGCCGCGGAAAATTCGGGCCCGGGCAACCGCTGGTCGAGGGGCGCATCCGCAACAACGAACAGCGATTGCGCCGATTCGGCCCCGACGTGCACCAGGGCTTTGTAGAGTCCCGGAGCTAAGGACAGCGAGACCACTCCCGTACCGATGCTGACACGAGCGTAGCTAGCATCGAGCACCGTGATCTGCGCGTTGGGATTGTCCGTCCTCAACACCACCGGCTGCGCTGCAACCTCGTCGGTTCGCAAAGCGGGCATGTCGATAGGTGCAGCAACGGGAGGGGTGTTGCCTGCAGCTGGCAGCACCGGGTAGGGAACCTCGAAGGCGACGTCGGGTAGATTCCCTGGTGTAACGACGAGATGCAGACCCGGGGTCAGCTCCACGATGGGATGCTCGAGCTGGCGAAGCTGGCTACTGCGTAGCTGCCCATTTGGCGTCATGTCGGTGGGCGGCGCGGGTGGGTAAGGTGAGATGTCAGGATCCGGTTGCCGGTCGATGGCCGCGAATTTAGCAATGATGCGGCTCAGGTCGACGGCAACCCGGCGTGGGAGCGCGGAAGCTGGCGCCGACGCCGGGCGCTGATATATTCGAATCCGCTTCGTTGCGGGAGTCAGTGGTGGCGTGTATCCGGTTTCCTGTTCGTAGCGATCGGCCCATAGCACCTGGAAGTAGTCCGCGACGGCGCGATCCGTCACCCATCCGTCGGCGTCAGGCGGTGCGCTGCGCAGCGCGTCCAGTAGGACGCTAGTGAACAGGCCGCGAGACTGCCCGGCCGGGCCAATGTTGCGCTCAAAGGACTGACGTCCCCGCGGCGCTCCATACGCCTGGAACAATCGGACGTGTGCCGTTCGTTGCCGGTCCGGCGGGGTCCAAGTCGGCTCGAGCACCTGGCTCGCCTTGAGTACGTCCTGGCAGCAGTCCGTTACCAGGATGATTTCATCAAAGAAACCCGCGTTGGCGATTTTCGACGCATAACGCAGGACGGCGATATGCGCCGTGTCGCCGTTTTGCGCGACGGCCGAGAATAGTGCCGGGTCGTGAATCGCCGAACCGGCTGTGAACCCGTGTCCGGCGAAGAACAGATACAAGCGCTGTCCAATGCGGTCATGCCATCCGTTCGGGGTGCGCAGCCATAGATTAAGCGCCTTCTTGAGCTCCTTCTCGGTCGGGTTTGCGTCGTCCGGGGTCGCTGCCACGCCACAATCCTGCGACCGTATGACTTGGATACGTCGGGTGTCCAGGTCGCCGTACTCCGGATCGAGGAGCCATTGCCGGAACTCTTCGCCATCGTTCTCAGGTCCATGGAGGTCACTCAGGCCGGGATAACGGTTAATTGTCAGCACGATCGCGTAGTGATCATCTCGCGGCATGTCCACATCTCTCCCTGTTGCGTACACAAGGGCACCTTTGGCGTGCTCTCGAAGATGTCACCATCCGCCGAGGAGGCTCTCAACGCTGAGCAGCGTATCTTCGTCGTCGTCGAAAGCTCCGTGATCAATGCTTGTGCTGTTCAAGCCTGCTGTCTGTCCTTGGGACTTGGACCAGATCGTACGGTTCGGTGCAGCTCCGAGCCACGCGCGGACTGCACCTATTTCGGGAAACTTGCTATCTGAGTAGATGTGGTGCCAAGCGAAGAAGCGTTCCATGCCCAGCAGCGGCATGTCCGGTTCGTCGACGAGCGTTCCGTCGGAATTTGGGCGCGATTCGAGGACACCCGACACCAGATAGAGGAGGGAGCTGGGATAGATGAAGCGCTTCCAGTCCTGCCCATTGGGAAATTTAGAGTCGTCTCCGACGACCTGATCGTCCCGTTCGAATTCATCGCGCATGCCAAACAAGCGGAAGTGACGGATGCGATCGCCATGTTGGGTGATCGTGGCGGCAAAGCGCTCGTAGGTGATGGCGGGCGCCAGGAACACGACGTCGAATGCAATCTCGGCCGGCAGAAGCTCTGATGCCTTGTCAAGCCAATTGGCGATGTAGACGGCGCCAGTGCTGTGGCCGACTAGAGTGATCCTCGATAGCAGCCCTTCAGAGGCATGGGCGGCACGCAGCCGCTCCAGCAGCGCAGTTCCGGCATACAGGTCGGAGCCGTCGCCGAACGCATCGAGTGAGTCCTGCTTCATGCGGTTCCACTGGAGTGCCTTGCCCCATTCATTGAGTCCACTGCCACCAAAATGAACACCACGCAACACTTCCTCTACGACCGTTGCATACAGGCCGTGATCGCGTTGATCCGCGTACCGACGCAGAACACCCTGCAGGATGCGCTTCACCAGAAGGGAAACTTTGAACCAGACGATCAACCCGCGGCCTCCCTCGACCCCGGCGACCTGCGTTGATACCGCCTGCGAGAACGGGGTATCTCGAACGCTCGCTCCGCCCCCGATGAATGCATCGCGTGCTTCGTCTAACGCGGTTGGCAGGGTTTGCATGGCGACCACAAACTCGCTGTCGGTTTGCAAGTCGGCTTCGATCTCGGCGTCGTCGATCAGCGCACTCGCCGCACGCGCACCTGAGGGCCCCACTACAGGTTTGAAATCACGGTAGGGCACGTGATTGCGACTGGGATCGCTCCAATATGTATCAACTGCCTGGCGGACCTTCCCTGCATCGACGTTGCCCGGCGTGATGGTCCGGGCGCCGTTGCTACCTCCCAAGCGGCGGAGCGCGTACTCTAGCGCCTTGCGCACCAGATTCTTGAATACCGGCTCATCCGGCAGCTCGCGCAGGTTGTTGCGGATCGTTTCAACGAAACCCGACTCCCACACGGAAAAAACCGGATAGGCCGATTGAGAAAAGCGCCCCTCAAGTCGCTGGGCAATACCGATACCCGCGGCCTTGTCGACCAGGCCCCCGTGAAAGTAAAGCAGCAAATGACCACGCCCGTCCTTACGAAGCGCCGTGACGATAGCGTCGATATCCTCTGGCTTCGTATCGGTTCCGGCACCGATACGGCCGTTGCGACTGTGGATTTGATGCAGACTGCCCATACCTGGCCCCCTGTGACCAGAATGATGCCAACCCAGAGTGCCATGAGTTTATGAAGTGGGCAATCAGTAATCGCCTAGGTAGGGATTGGTCACCTCAATGCCGAGTAAGCGAAGGGCTAGAGTTGAATGCCCCGGACCATGCCGCAGCTGGGGCGGTAGTTTGCATTTGGCGCTCGATCGATAGGGACACGAGGGCACGGCTCATCGACCTGATCATTGAGGTACAGACGGAGAATTGGCTTTGAATGCCAATGGCGTCCATCTGATACGGTTCCTATGTAGGGTAGCTACCCAGGCAGGGGTAGCGCGGTATCCGTGCCGGGCCTCAAGTTTGGCTACGATCATGCCATCCGCTAATTCAGCTCGCCAAATAGCCACGGTTGGATCGCGGTTGGATCGTCGACGCAGAGGTGAAATTCGTTCGGCGGCTCCTTCTCTGCATCGGTGGCGCAGCGCAGTTCATGTAGTCGGTATTGGAGTAGTGCGGCACGGGTTCTTAACCTGTAGGCTGCCTTACCTCCGAAATACTCGATACGCACCATATCCTTCTGATCTGGTGTCAGATGCGGATGGGGGACGATCGACAGCTCTACCTGTGTCTGCCAGGCGGCGTCCTGGCTAGGCTCGGCCCGCTCTGGCCGAGGATCAGCCAG
Source organism: Stenotrophomonas sp. 96582_Sma (assembly GCF_056480905.1). Classification (NCBI taxonomy): domain Bacteria; kingdom Pseudomonadati; phylum Pseudomonadota; class Gammaproteobacteria; order Lysobacterales; family Lysobacteraceae; genus Stenotrophomonas; species Stenotrophomonas sp. 96582_Sma. The sequence continues at coordinate 2,311,051 of NZ_CM151122.1, forward strand.
CTGTTTCAAGCCGCTCAGCCGATTTATAGACAGGTCCAGGAAGCGTCCGGCTTCCGCCTCGTCCTCGGCGATGACAAATGCGCGAACATGCCAGCGCCTGCCTGCCTGCACCAGCGCATGAGGGAACAGTCGTTTGGTGCGAGGTGCTGGGTTGCGCATGGACCGGTGCTCGCCAACGAGCCCCTTGCCCTCTCTGCAGGCACGATTAAGCAGTGCGAAGTGGCGTCGTTCAACGCCGCCGAGGATAAGCTGGGAGCTCTCGATAAAGCCTGTAGCTTCCTGGGGGCGCTCAAACGCAAGGTACTCTTCGATCAGCCCTTCGGTTAGGAGGGGTCTGAAGCCAGACATCGCCACGTATCCGCGCACATGGCTTCGGTACTCAAGGCCGCCTCCATTGAGTTCAGCATATTGGGTTAGCAATCGACTTACCGTGGTGATATGCAGATCAAACACTTGGCGTACTCGCTCATTGGTGACTTGCCCCTCCCAGAGGAGCAGCGTTTCGATGGCTCGAAGTGTTTCCGGACTTTTGTTTGGATTGGGGCGGGGGCGGGGCATGGGGCTGGGCCGGGGTCAGATGACACGCAGCTTAGCATTGATGCTAAGTTAGCGTTTATGATATGTTAGCGTTTATGCTAATGTGAAGTAGATAGCCCAACTTCTGTGGAGTTGCACAGTGTCCAGCTCTCTGTTTGAGGTACTGCCATCGCAACTCTTTCGCCCATTGGCCTCGGCAAATCGGGAGAACTACTGGCGGCTGCTCTTGGGTCTGTACGAAGAATTCTTCGGGCCAGAGGCTGAGGTTCCCCCGGCGACCGGCTGGGAACGGCGGCAGTTGACGCAGTTCATCGAGAACTACCTCGAACACGATGACGCTTGGCAGGCAGAAGAGGGGGTAGGCCAGCTCACTCCGCTCAACATTCGCGCCAACATGTACTTGAGCCATCTCACGGAGAATGGCTGGTTCGAAGAAGAGCAGGTGGGACTCACGCGCACTCTGTCCATGACTGCTGTGGTAAGCCGTTTCCTTGCCACCTTGCAGGTCTTCACAGAAGACACGCCGGCGATGGTGGGCGCGAAGATGCGTTCCATTGAAGACACATTACGTCGGGTGCTTGATCCTGCAAGCAATGTCTACGGTGACGACTTCGTAAACGCCGGCGACAGCGCCCATGCGCTTCTGTCCGGGATTGCCGCCATGAGTCTGAACGTGCGTACCCTGCAGCGCGAGATATTCAAGTCCGCGACCCCCGGGGCGGCTATCCGTCGGTTGTTTGAAGACTACATTTCCAAGCACGTCATGGCTGACTATGCGGACTTGGCTGGCGCCGATCACCCCCTCGCACGAAAGGCGCAGGTGTTGAGCCTAACTCAGGAAATCCATTACGGGGATCATCGGGAACGGATCATCGTGTGGTTGGCCGAGCGACGCTACAAAGGTGATAAAGGCACGGCTGAGGCTGTCTATGAGAAGGCGATCAGGCGATTGAGCAATGTCTATCGTCTGCAAGACTACTTCGATCGCTTGGGCCAGGATCAGCGCCATATCGAGCGTCGCATGCTGGCCATGATCGAGTACCAGCTTCGCGCGCCGGGCCAGCTCGAGAGACGGATCAAAAAGGCTATCGCCGGAGTCAATGCTGCGGAGAACTTCGACGCCTCCATGCCCGTTGGGCCCGGAGCATTGCTTTCCGGTGAACTCCTGTTTCAACCACGCATCGCCCGTCCGCCCATTCCCAGGACCGCGGATTCTCCGCGGCAGATGACAGCCGAGCAGGAGGCGCGGATGAACCTGCACAGGCGTGCGCGTGATGCGCGTACCGCCATGCCAACAGAGGTGAGGGTGTACTTGCAGGGTGTCATGGGAGGAGGTAGGCAGATCCGGGCGTCTCAGCTTCCCATCACCGGTATCAAGCAATTTCGAATGGTGCAGACGCTGTCCACCTACGCACAGGAAGCAATGACAGGCCTCGGAAAGAAGCACCATGAAGGAATTTCAAAGCGACTACCTGGATATCGCTTCCAAAGCGCCGGTGATGAACGAATTGCCGGGCCGTATTTGGACATGCCGGACTTCTACATCACCAAGGTGAAATGACATGGCACGCCACTGGGAAAAGGCGCTTAGCCGCGACACTATGTACGAAGAGCAGGACTACGAGCAGGCGGCCTATCGGCTAGTAACCCATCAGGTCTTGTCCGCCTCTGACCGGGCGACCCGGAAGGATTACGGCATTGTCAGCCGAAATATCAATGACTTTGAGCAGGCAGTTCGTCCCCTTGGCATCGAGCTGTTGCACGACACCAACTACCAGTACATCGTGGCGCGGCCCGTGCACGTACTGACCCAACAGCGAGCCAGCAAGGACGAAACCCTGCTGCTGTTGGTGCTCGCCGGCGTTCATCATCGCGTCCGTTTCGAGGGGCGCGAAGAGCCAAATGGCGAAACTTTCGTCGATTTGCCTGACTTGCAAGAGCACTACGAGAAGGAAACGGGCAGGGACTTTCCCTCGCCTGGGGACTTCCGCTCTTTGATGACCAAGTTCAAGCGCTGGGGGATTGCTGCCTTTGAGGACAAGGACGATGTACGGAATCAGCTCGCGAAGGTTCGCATCCATCCCGCGATCGGAGATCTGCTGCGGAAGGAATACTTGAGCCATCTGGAATCCTTCCGTAAGGAAGTGGCAGGTGAGGGGGATGCGGCTACTTTCGACGCAATGAATGAAGTCACGGAGGATGGCGATGTATCTGCTTGAGAAATTTCACTTGGTACAGTTTTTCCTATTCCGTGCCGAAACCCTGAGCTTTAGCCCTGCAACAGGCATTGTGGCGCCTAACGGATCTGGAAAATCTGCGATTCTGGATGCGATGCAGATCGTCTTGTACGGAGGGGATCAGAATCAAATCGATCTCAATGCGCAGTCAGGGGGGGTATCAGGCACTCGAGGGCGTTCAGTGCGCGAATACTGCCTCGGCTACTATCGCGGTGACGAGCATATTCGTGAGAATGCGACGTCCTATTTGACCATGGTGTTTCGCGACACTGAGGGCGAATTGCCGCCGGTTTCGGTTGGCCTGGCCCTGGGCGCGTCAGTGGGCGACCCAAAGCTGCACGTCTACGGGCGCTATGTGGTCCAAGGGGTTGCGCTCGCGTTAGATGATCATCTTGAAGCGAACGCCGAGGCGGAACTTTTGCCGTTGGCCTGGGGAACGTTCAATAAGCTGATGGAGGACGCAGTCAGTCGCGTGAATGGTAGGCTCGCAGTGCCTCCGTCGGCGGAGAAGCAGGTTGAAGCAATGTTGTTCGCCTTGCGCCCCAAAGGAGGGGGCAGCATCGACCCGAGAGCTTTTCGGCGAGCGATGAAGAATGCGCTTAATCTGCAGAAAGTTCCTGACACCAGCAGCTTTGTTCGAAATTACATTGTCGATGCCTATCCTATCGAGCTCAAGAACTTCCGCTCCCAGCTCGACAATCTGCGCTCGCTTCAAGCCAAGGTTCTGGAAACACTGGACAGGCTTGAGAACGTCAAAAGCTTGATCGCAGCCGGTCATAAGGCTACTCAGACTCGGATGCACGCAGCGACCTATAGGGCGCTGTTGGATGACTATGAGCGTGAACAACACATGGATGCTGTTGATGCGGCACAAACTACGCTGCATGAAGCGCGGGACAGGCATCAGGCAGCGCAGAATGCAGTCGACAGCGCCAAGGCGGAGCATGATCGACTCAACGGCGTGTACATCGAACTAGAGCTTCAATCAGCAGCAGATCCGGCGATCAGTGCCGCCCGTGACCTGGCCAGCGAACGAGAGAGATCACTTAGACCTATCAAAACCAACGTGGCCCAGGCCATTCGCGAGGTGGTGGCGGGCTTCGAGAAGGCCAACCGCGTGAAACCCGATCTCGGAGGCTGGCAGCATCTGGCGATGCCGTGGGTTGAGCTTCTTGATGCGGTTTCCAGTACATCCGTATCCGATGCGCTTGTGCTTGACGTTTCGCAGGCCTCGGCAGCATTGCGCGAGTCCAGCATGCGGGTTGCTCCGATCATCCAGTCGGCACGGCGTCAGCTAGACCATGACGAGCAGAGGCTGTCCAAGCTTGGAAATGAACTTAGGATCGCTAACGAGCAGATCAAACGCATCCAGGAAGGCAAAGCGGAACTCCCGCCGGCCGTCCAAGCAGTTGTGAACATACTTGGAGACAAAGGACTTCTGTGCACGCCCGTCTGCGATTTGGTTACAGTCACAGATGCCGACTGGGCACCCGTAATCGAGGGATTCCTTGGTCGTTCGCGCACTGCCCTGGTTGTCCGTAGCGGCAAGTTTGAGGATGCCTTGTCCGTTTTCAACAAGATTCCGTGGGATACAAAGCCGGATTCAGTACTGTTGGTGAACCCGGTGAAGTCGAAGGCGGATATGGGTGTGGTTCCGCCAATGGGTCTCGCGCACCTGATCGCGGGTGACAATCAAGTGGCGGTGGACTATATCCGTCTTCGACTCGGCCGGCTGGAGCGATTGGAGCGCGTCACCACGGATAGCCCAGAGGGCTTCACCCGTACTGGCGAGCAGGCTGGACGTGCTGATTTCGGCCGTCGACGCCCCTTGTCTGCAACGGAACTGGTGTTGGGACGCCAAGATGCGAGCCATCGCCTGGCGGTGCTTCGGCAGCAGCGCAGCACTTTGGGGCAGAACGCAGCCGAATGCGAGCAGGAGGCGAACCGGTCGCGCCAGTTGGTTGAAGCCCTTGAGAAGTTGGTGGGACTTGAAGGACGTATCCAGGACATTGAAAGATGGCTGAACTCGCACATTCAGGAGCAATCCGCGCTTGATGCAAAGGCGGCGATGCAAGAGATCGCAAGCGCACCTGATCTCCTTGCTCGTCAGCTGCTCATCACAGAGGCAAGGCGAGCTGCCCTGGCAGCACAGTCGAAGCTGGAAGAAAGCAGCAGAGACGTCGGAACTCATGGTGAGGCTTTCCGGCAAGCACAGAGACGGCTAGACGAGCTTGCGGATAGAACCAACGGAATCTGCTCAAAGGCGGCTCTCAGTCGCCGCAATGAATACGTGGGTGATGAGTGGTTCGAAACAAAACGCGATGAGTTTGATGGTTCCGGCCTATCGCTGCATACGATTGTGGCGAAGATTAGTGACGCTACGGTTAGAAGTGGCAATCAGCTGTCTTCCCAGGTGCAGGCCTTGGCAAGTGACATGTCTACATACGCAAACCAATTCGATCCGCAGATGGATATCGCGGTGGGCGACTTGGGTGCCATGTGCGAGACGATGGCTCAGGAGAAGCAACGGCTAGAGGAATCCGAGCTCCATCACTACCAAGTGCTTTCCGCGGAAGCTGCAGAAGCGGCAGAGCAAACGTTCAAGGTGCAGATCGCCGCCCGCCTGAGCGACCACTTCGCCAGCATGCGCAGCACGCTCAATGAGCTGAACAGTACGATGGAGCGCTTGCCGCCATTCTCGAACAACGAGAAGTATCACTTCGTCACCAATCTCAATAAAGATCATGAGTCGCTGTACAAATTCATACTGAAGGTGGCTGGTGCGGGACCGGAGGGGGATATCTTCTCTGGACAGGTGGATGCTCCTCCTGAGTTCAGGGCGATGCTTGAGGGAAAGGATGCAGAGGCCAACAGGCTTCTGGAGGACTATCGCAATTTCTTCAACTTCGAGATTGACGTTCGCAGCAATGGTGTGACGGTGACCGACTTCTCAAAGCGCATGGACAAGGGTTCCGGGGGCGAGCACCGCGCGCCTCTTTTCATCGTTGCTGCAGCGTCGATGGCGCGCGCATTGGGAAAGTTGCGCGGTGATCAAGGCGGCATGTCGCTGATAATTTTCGATGAGTTGGGTGACAAGATTGACTCAGTGAATACCCGTGCCGTCTTTGAGTACCTGAAGGCATTGGGCCTTCAGCCCATCGTCGCGGCACCGGACGATGCCTTGGGTAAGATCAACGAATCGGTGGATACCTACATCGAGATGTACCGTGACGACGATCTTATCTCCATCAAACACGTACGCATTGATGACGATGGTCATGTAATTCTGGATTCCGATAACTGGCGCAAGCATCCCGAGCTTTTCGAGGAGGAGCTCAAGCGTGTTGAAGCAAGTCGAATGCCCCATGGGGAAGGGGTCGTTGCATGACTATAGCCCGGGCCTTCCTTACGTCAATTTTCAATCGCTCCCAGAATGCAGTGAGTCGTGGCAAGGATGAGCGAATAGCTCTCAGGCTGACGGAGTCATCATGCCCAGAGTTCTTCAGCCTGCGCAGCATCGAGGATGCAAGAGCGTTTCGTTCCGAACTTGAACTGGCTGAGCGCTCTGGAGCCATCGAAATCAAGGCCAAGGTGATGGTGCAGCCGCCTCTAGATGTTGCGGGCGTTGCCGTACTGAACCTCGCAAAGCTGGCGAACTTCTTGGGCGCACGACTTCGTCGTGATTCCGTATCAGAGGCCCGTTCCATGCTGGACACTCACACCGGCCTTTTCCCCGTACTGACCGAGGTCATTGAGCGCTGGTCGCTGGGCCATAAGGTTCGCGGGCAAGAGGCTACCGATGCTTCTGTAGCGCAAATACTGGATGCAATCAGACTCATTTCAGCAAGGCGAGGTGTCGTCAGGGACGAACTGTTGCGCCGGGTTTCGGCCATGATGTTTGGTGACAGCAAGCGAGTGGAGGGCATCGTGAAATGGATCGATTTGCTTTGGTTCAACTCTATTGCACCATCTGGACTTGATAGTAGCGAGGTCTTCTCGGCCATAGGCCTGCACAAGGAACCATTGCCCGTACTGATCTCAGGTCCGCTTACGGTTGTTACGTCGACTACGGTGGTGGGAGTGGTTCATCCATATCTCGGCTTCGCTCCTGCCCACATCACTGGATTCGTGCCGAATCCAGCCGTGTTGAGTTGGCGTGTTCTCACCATAGAGAATCGACAGACATTCCATGAGTTTGCTGAAGCTGCATCTGATCAAGTCGGCCTCGTGCTGCTCTATACCGGTGGTATGCCGTCCCCATCCTGGAGACAGGTCTACATGCTGATCTTGAAATCACTTCCTTGCCAGACAACTCAGGCGTTTCATTTCGGCGACTTGGATGAGGGGGGATGAGAATTGGCGCCGTCATCGCAGGATCTGCCGCCGAGGCGGGGTTCACCCTGAAGCCGTGGTTGATGGATCCCAGGGAGCTCATTGGTCTCGGTTACGCTCTCAAGCCAACGGCTGAATCGGTGTCTAGCGCAATATCTCGAACTTGTCGATCCATCGGGTGGAATGACTTGGCCATTCATGTGGAAACGCATCCGGGGACGCTGGAGCAGGAGGTTCTCCTTCCACAGTTTCCAGGCTCCTAGAATTCTGGGCAGTCTGACCTAGGCGACAAATTGCTTTGCGCCGTCTTTAATGCCTTGATGCGCGTGCCCCGATCATTGCGGGAAGGGAATCATGAGATTTTTTGAACTTGATGCTGTAGATATCACAGCGCTCAGTGCTGGCGATCTGCGTGAATTGGTTGCCCGTCTTTGCGAAGCGGAGGTAATCCAGCAGGGGCGTCGGCCGAAGAGCGTTATGTGGGGAGGTGCGCAGGAGGCACCTGATGGCGGTTTGGATGTCCGTATTGAGGCTATGGACTTGCCGTCCAACGACGGCTTTGTTCCTCGTGGGATCTGCGGTTTCCAGGTCAAGAAGCATGCTATGGGTGCGGCGGCATGCAGGGACGAGATGTTGGAGGGTGGCACCCCAAAGCTCGTACTTGCAGATCTTGCCGATCGAAATGGTGCCTACATTATCGTTAGTGGCAAGGACGATTGTTCAGACAGCATGTTGGCGAGTCGAGTGCGGGCGATGGAGGCGGTCGCGGAGACCCTTCCTGGAAAAGCGTCTCTGCGCGTTGACTTTTATGGTCGAGATCGATTGGCGACTTGGCTACGGCGGCATCCAAGCGTTGCGCTGTGGGTTCGTGCGCGCCTCGGCCGCCCCTTGTCCGGCTGGAGGCCTTTCGGGAGGTGGGCAGCTACTCCCCCAGCCCAGAACGACGCATTCCTTGTTGATGACCACCCCTGCGTGATTGACGCGAACTCGAGCGCAAAGACTCCTATGCCTGTTTCTGAGGGTATACATCTAGCTCGAGAACGGTTGCGCCGCCGCGGTAGTGCGGTGCGCATCACCGGCCTCTCCGGAGTGGGGAAGACGCGATTCGCGCAGGCCCTGTTTGAGGCGAACGTTGGTGAGGAGGCCTTGTCACCAGCTAGCGCAATCTACGCCGACCTGGGTGAGAACTTGACACCGACGGCATCCGAGCTAGTTTCATACATCGTTGCTAACGATCATGCGGTTCAATTGGTGCTGGACAACTGCCCGCCAGACGTGCATCGGCAGTTGCAGAAGCAGGTCTCCGCAAGTAGCGCGATGCTCAGCCTTCTGACAATCGAGTACGACATCTCGGACGATCGTCCTGAGGAAACCGAAGTGATCCACCTCGAGCCGTGCAGCGAGGAGACGGTCTCGATGCTGATCCAGCGGCGGCACCCAGACATCGGGAAGTTGAACGCGGGCAAAATCGCCGAATTTTCCGGCGGCAATTCGCGCATCGCGATCGCGCTGGCCAGCCGGGTAGATGCAGATGAGACGTTGACAAACTTCTCCGACGAGGACCTTTTCCATAGGTTGTTCAGTCAACGAAAAGGAGCGTCCAATGAACTTCTGGAATGCGCTGAAGCGCTATCGCTCGTCTATTCCTTCAATGTCTCCTCGTCCGAGTTCAATGATGAGCTTGGCGTCCTAAGTGCCATCGTTGGCCTCGATCGTCGTGGTCTGCATCGGGCTCAGGCTGAGTTGATGCGTCGTCAGCTCGCGCAGAGTCGTGGTGAGTGGAGAGCAGTTCTTCCTCATGCACTTGCCAATCGTTTGGCGAAGCGTGCGCTGGAGAACATCCCTGTCGATGCAATCAATGCCGAGCTGCTAAAGCCAGAGAACCTCCGACTTTTCGTCTCATGTGCGCATCGACTGGGATACCTGCACGATTTCGAGCCTGCGGTTCGGATGGCAAATAGTTGGGTGAGCCCCGGCGGACCGCTGCATGATATTGGATCGTGTAACGAAGGCACGCTGTCTGCATTGCTATACATAGCGCCGGTATTCCCGGAGACCGTGCTGCAGCTGATCGAGAACGCCGCAACCAAGCCAGGCTTTGCCTCGCGCGAGAACCGAAACTTCAGGTTGTTCGTGCGCCTGCTGCACCAGCTAGCTTACGACGACGATAAGTTTGATCGTGCTGCGACGGTCATGCTGAAGTTCTCCGAGGGCGAGAAGTCAGGTGAGAACAGGGACAGCATAGTTGGACAGATGCGGCATCTGTTCTCGTTGCACCTGTCAGGTACGCTGGCGCGACCAGAACGGCGGTGTGCGTTTGTCAGCAAGCTACTCGAGTCGGGCACCGAGAGGCATCGCGAGATCGCAGCCGAGCTGTTCCATGCTGCGTTCGAAGCGACGCACTGGACGTCTTTCTCTGCGTTCGACTTCGGTGCACGTAGACGTGATGCTGGCTGGCAGCCGCGAACGCGTGCCGAAGAGCTCGAGTGGTATATCGGCTTCTTGAACTTGCTGCGACCGGTGCTGACATGTGATGACTTGACTCTTCGCGACTGGGCGCGCTCACTTCTGGCAGGTCATTTCCGGGAACTATGGACGTTTGCGGGCTGTTTTGATGATCTCGAGGAGATAGTCAGAAGTCATGCTTCGAAAGGGGAATGGCCGCAGATGTGGGTCTCGGTAAAGAAGACGCTTGGCTTCGATGGCGACTCAGCTCATCCTGATCTACTGGCTCGGCTGGAGTCACTTTCGCGCGTTGCGGCACCATCCGACCTCTATTCTGAGATCGAGGCCTATGTGCTGTCCAATACTTGGGATCACATCGAGAGTAGGGGGGGGGCAAGTAGCCTTCAGTGACGAGATGATCAAAGAGAAGGTCATCTCTCTTGGTGAGATGGCCGCAGCAGAGCTAGGTTGCTTAGAGCGATTGGGTCCAGGGCTTTGGTCGATGGTCGGCAGGGAATCATTACGTACAGGGCCAAAAGCTGCCTAAGCGACTGAATTTCAAGGTTGATTGCTCGTCTCTCGGGCAGGCTCTCCCCATCTATGGGGTCTGTTCAAGCACCTTGGCTGTGTAGCTCAGCGGCGCCACTTCCCTTTCAAGATCCAGGTGGTAATCGCCGAAGCGATTGATGTGGCTGGTCCGATAAGGCGACAGGCCGGCCAGGATCTCGGGCGTCAGTTCAATCCCCTCCTTCCTCATCTCGGCCAAGGTCCGGCTCATGCCTTCCACGTTGTGGAGGATGATCATGTTGGCCACCAGCTGGCTGTACTTGATGATCTTGCGCTGCTCGTGTTGGACGTTCTCAGCAATGATCCCCTGGCTGCCAAAGAACACCCATTTCACGAAGCCGTTGTATTCCTCGCTCTTGTTGGTCGCAGCATGGATCGTTTTGCGGATCTCGTTGTCATCAATGTAGCGCAGCAAGAACAGCGTTCGGACGGCCTTGCCAAGTTCTCGGAATGCGAAGTACAGCTTGTTCTTCCGGCTGTAGGTGCCCAGCCGGCGCAGGATCGAGGACGCGGTGATCTTGCCCAATCGGATTGAGATCACCACCCGCAGCATGTCGTGGAGATGGGTGGCGATCAGTTGCCAGTCGATGCTGTCCCCGAACAGTGCCTGGATGTTCTTATAAGCCCTACCCGGTTCGGGCCGAAAGAATGTCAGGTCCTTGATGTTCCGGATCCGGGGCATCAGCTGGATGCCCAGCATGTGGGCCAGGCCGAAGACCGGGTAGCTTTGGGCCTGCGTGTCGCCATGGACGATCTCAGGCTGGATGTCGGAAGTGTTGGCCAACAGACCGTCGAGGATGTAGATGCCCTCGTGCACGCCACAGGGAATGAAGTGGCTGAAGAGCGCCACGTATTTATCGGACACATGGTAGTAGCCGATGCCACCGTAGCCGCCGTAGCGGATGTGATACTCCGACAGCAGGTTGTCCTCGTAGACGCTCCACTTCGTGCCATCAGCTGATGCGCTCTTGCCGCTGCCCCAATAGCCAGGCAGGTCGAATTTGTTGTAGGTATTGATGACCTCCACGATGGCCTTCTCAAGCACATCCTCGGTCACGTATTTCAGGTTTAGCCAAGCGACTTGGCGCCGGCTGAAGCCCTTGATCGACCGCGCCGTCTGCGTCGGCCCCAGGTTGCAGCCATAGCAAAATAGCGTGGTGATCACACGTCGGGGCAGATCTTCGACCTGGCTCTCGGTGCCGGCGATCGGGCGGAAGAAACGGTGCAGATCCAGCCATTGGCTGGCATCGATCAGGACATCGACGATGCTGGATTCTGGAAGCCGTTCGGCGATGAGGCGATCCACGGTGGTAATCGCGCTGGAGACTTCGGCGCGTTGCCCCCTCCGCAGCACCAGGCGCCCATCCAGGATGTCCGCATGTACGTTCTCCGGGAAACGCGCGTCGACCTCATCGGCCAGGGAGGTCAGTTGTGCACGTAATCCCGCCACGAAAGACTCGGCGTCGGTGGGCAGGCCTGACACCTGGCCGTAGGCTTCCAGTTCCTGGGCCAAGGTGGCTTCATCGACCAGCTGCTCACGGTAGTCATCAAACCGTTCGCTGCTGGGAATGAAGAGATCTCCGGACTTCAGTTCGTCCTTGACCTGCACCAGCACGGCCAGCTCGAAGTACTTACGGTGCATCCAGCCGGCGCCGGCTGCACTGGCCCGCTTGCCGAACACGTGCTGACGCCAGAGCTTGGACATCCAGTCAAAGTCCTTTTCCGGGTCCAAACCGAGGGAGGCGACCTCGATCAGCTCACGGCGCTGGTTGCGCAGCGAGAGCACCGCTGCGATCAGCGGCTCCATGCCGGCGTCGTGGCTGGTCGCCCGAAGTTTCATCAGCTCCAGCCCATTGAACAGCAGCGGCCTGACCGCGCCATAGGGCTGCAGCATGAATGGCAGGTAGTTCTTCCCGGCGTAGGCCATATGTTCTTCGCATTCGGCCAGCAAGGTCGACACTTCCGCTTCCAGGCTGTTGTCGATGGCATCCACGCGCTGACTATCGCTGCCGTCGAGCTGATAGGCCTGTAGGATTTCCTTGAGCTGGCCGATGAGGAAGTCGGCCCGTTTGGCATGTTCGAGCTGGTAGGCCAGCAATTTCTGCTGGGCCGTGTTCTCCAGCCCGCGCACCTGCTTGATGAACAACTCGGCTGCATCATCCAGTGTCTTGGCATGCTGGGCGCGAATGAAGATGGTGGCCAGCGCATAGCGCTTGTCCGGAGCCAGTTCGGCCAGCTCGCTGGCGTCATAGGCCCGAGCCATCGCACGGAACTGCTTGAGCTTGGGCACCGGCACATCAATGGGAGGCAGCTGGTCGGCCAACTGCTGCAGCATGCGGATGTGCTGCAGATAGAACCGAACTTCCTTGTTGGTGGGCCGGCCGGGCTCGCGCTTGAGTGATTGCCAGCCGGTGAACCTGGACCCTTCCGGTGCGCGCAGCAGTTCGTCGATGAGCGTGCGCGTGGCAGGCGTCAGTGCGTGGCTGATGCTGCGGTAGTAGCCCAGATTGACCCGCTCACGGGCGCCGATGGCGGCCAGCTCCAGAGTGCGGAAACCGGGCAGTTCGTAGCGATGGTGCACCAGCTCTTCGAGCAGGACGTTCACGATGTCCGGGATGGTGTGCTTGGTCTGGGCTGCTCCGGTGGCCACGGTGTCCAGCCAAGCCAAGCCCGATTTATCCAGGGGACGTACCCCGATGAATTGCCGAAGCTGCGGCATATGCCGGCGCTGGCTGCCGGAAGCGTCGTAGCGTTCGAGCTGGTCGGTGTCCAATACGCGCCCGAGTCGGGCGGCCTTGGCGATGTGCTTCCGGATCCGCTCGGGTACGTCGGCCAACACCGTGAAGTAGCCCAAGCGTTGGAAGAGCTTGAGATGAATCAGTACCGCCAGCTGCGGACCCGGCTGGGTGGTCAGCTGCTTGGCGAATGCAATCTCAGCGGCGGTCGGGGTATAGATCTCCTCCAGTTCCTTGGCGGTGGGATCAGGCTTCAGTCGCGGGTAGGCGGTCTCGTGAAGGGTAGCCATTGGATCCGGAGGGTGTGAGGGGGATCAGTCCCAGTGCCGGCCGTCGTCTGTACTGAGCGACGCTTCCAGGAAGCACTGGTGCGTATCGGCCATGCGGTGCATGTCATCGAGCAACGTGGCCAGGATTTCATCCAGATCCCGGTCGGGATCGGTGGGAACAGTCAACCGGTACTCGCTGCTGGCGGTGTTCAGCCGCACCGCTTGGAACGGGGCCAAGCAGATCTCTTCGATTCTGCCCCGGGCCTTGGCCGCGCCGCGGCCGGCGCGGGCAAACGGGGTCAGCACCATGCGTAGGAGCAGCTGCAGGGCAGATTTGACCTCGGGCGCCGGCAGCGCCATCGCCGGAGCTGGCGCGGTTGGGCTGGGCAGGCTCGCTTCAATGCGATCCCGGGCGAACGGGTCACGCCCGTCCAGGTAACGCATGGCCGACTGAACATCGCGCCAGCCCACGTACTCCATCAACGCCTTCATGTCCCAGCCCTGATCGTTGGCCCAACTAGCAAAGCCGCGGCGCAGCGAATGGCTGCTGTGGAGCCCCGCATCGGCAAAGCCGGCACTGGCCAGCAACTCGCGCAGCAGGCGCACCAAACTGTTGGGATGGAGCCCTTCGGCACTTACGTGGCCCCACTGGTTGATTGCCCGAAACACCGGCCCGTCTTGCACGTTTGCCGCCTGCAGCCACACTTGGGTCGCCTCTACCGGACACAGCCGCGACAACGCCGGCACCTTATGGGTAACGCCGGCCGCTTGGCGATCGCCCTTGCTGCGCGGCAGGAAGCAGGTCATCCCCTGTCCCGGCACCAGCGTGAGATGGGCCACTTCCAGACGCAGCAGTTCATCGCCACGGAAGCCACGCCAGAATCCGAGCAGCACCAACGCGCGATCCCGCTGATGGCGAAGCGCCGCCGCCCCGTCGCCCCGGGCATGGGCCGCAGCAATCGCTGCGGCCAGCCAGTCATCGAGCTCGACCAGCCGCCGGATCTGCAGTGGCGCAGCCTGCTTGACCCGGGTCGGGTGGAGGGTCTGAATCCCTTTAAGTACCTTGCGCACCAGTGGCGAGCGGGTGGGATCCACAAATCCGTGATCCCGATGCCAAAAAGCGATCGCCGCCAGGCGATGCCGCAGCGTGCTGGTGGCCAGGGTCTGCGCGTAGGTGGCCAAGTACCGCGCCACACTGTCTGGGGTGGCCGGAAGGTGTCCTTGCCACTCGACCTCAAAGTGCCGTAACGCCGAAGCGTAGCTGCGCACAGTGTTCTCGCGGGTGGCGGCATCAATGTACTGATCGAGGATAGTCACCTGGCCCAGAACACGCACGTTTCAAAGGTGGCCGGCCAATCGTCCATCATTCGACGCAACTATGCAGATTGTGCTAGGCTCTCCAGCCAGCGGCCGCAAACAACAGCGGACCCAACTCTACTCCCGAGCCAGTGCCCATAGTGATTACGCCGCCCTAAATCCTGTCATCGGATCAAGCCCGCAAGCGGGCTTAGGGTTGTTATTTCGTAAATCACACTGTTGGCCCGACGACCAGTCGGGACTAGGGATATTCTGTTTTGACTACGCTTACTCGACTGCGCCAGGACTGGCTCGGCAATATTCGTGGCGACTTGCTTGCCGGCATAGTTGTTGCGCTCGCTCTAATTCCTGAGGCCATTGCGTTCTCAATTATTGCCGGGCTTGATCCCCAGGTGGGCCTCTACGCCTCATTCTGCATTGCAGTGGTTATCGCCTTTACCGGCGGTCGTCCGGGAATGATCTCGGCAGCTACCGGGGCCATGGCGCTGCTGATGGTTGGCTTGGTGAAGGAGCACGGACTGCAGTATTTGTTGGCAGCGACGCTCCTAACCGGGATGCTGCAGATCTTGGCTGGCACGTTTAGGCTCGGGGCGTTGATGCGTTTCGTCTCGCGCTCGGTCATCACCGGTTTTGTCAATGCGCTGGCGATCCTGATTTTCCTGGCGCAGCTCCCCGAGCTAACCAACGTCCCTTGGACCGTTTATGCGATGGTCGCCGCAGGGTTGGCCATCATCTATCTGTTGCCACGCGTGACCAAGGTCATTCCCTCGCCGCTGGTGGCCATCGTGGTCCTGACGATAGTCGCGCTCCTGCTCAAGCTTGATATCCGCACCGTGGGGGACATGGGCGAACTACCCGACAGCTTGCCGGTGTTCTTGTTGCCTGATGTTCCCTTGAATCTAGAGACACTGAAGATCATTTTCCCGGTTTCCGCCACATTGGCGGTCGTGGGCCTGCTGGAATCGATGATGACTGCAAAGATCGTCGATGATCTGACCGATACGCCGAGCAACAAAAACCGCGAAGCGGTCGGTCAGGGCATAGCCAACATCGCATCCGGCTTTGTTGGCGGCATGGCCGGTTGCGCCATGATTGGCCAGTCTGTCATCAACGTTAAGTCCGGCGGTCGTGGTCGCCTCTCATCACTGGCCGCGGGCGTATTCCTATTGTTGATGGTGGTATTTGCAGGCCCTTGGGTAAAGCTGATTCCCATGGCGGCGCTGGTCGCTGTAATGATCATGGTCTCCATTGGCACTTTCAACTGGGGTTCACTGGCGGCACTTAAGGCAAATCCCAAGACTTCTAGTGTGGTGATGATCGCCACAGTTATCGTGACGGTGTCCACCCATGATCTGGCAAAGGGCGTTTTGATCGGCGTACTGCTCTCGGGGCTGTTCTTTGCTCGCAAGGTAGGCCAGGTGCTTCATATCGGCTCCACTTCTGAAGAAGGTGGGCGTCTGCGGTGCTACACCGTGACCGGGCAGGTTTTCTTTGCCTCGGCTGACCAGTTCATTGCTAGCTTCGATTTCCGCGAGGCTTTGGAGCGCGTTCAAATTGACGTGGGCCGTGCCCACTTCTGGGATCTCAGCGCGGTGGGCGCACTGGACACGGTTGTGGTGAAGTTCAGGCGTGAAGGTACTGAGGTCGAAATCCTAGGAATGAACGAAGCCAGTGCGACGCTGGTGGATCGCTTGGGCGTCCACGACAAGCCCGACGCCGTCGAGCGGCTGATGGGCCACTGAGGAAGCAACCATGACAGACAAGATTGGACACTCCCATATAGATCACAGCGGCAGTGTATTGGCCGCCACCGACGCATCCGCTTACAGCGAGAGCGTGGCGCATTACGCCGCTTGGGCAGCGCACAGACTGGAAGCCCCGCTGGAATACCTTCATGTGCTTGACCGCCATCCGGAAGCGGCCAGTACCGCGGACTTCAGTGGGAACCTCGGAGCGGATGCCCAGCCCAGGTTGCTGGAAGGGCTCGCCTTGCTGGACGAGACCCGCAGCAAGCTGGGCCAAGAACGAGGCCGCCTAGTGCTGCAACAGGCCAAGGGGATTGCGGCCGCTTTCCATGGCATCGAGGCGGAGACGCGGATGCGGCATGGGTCCTTGGTGGACACCCTCATCGAGTTGGAAGGCGATGCACGCCTGTTTGTCCTTGGCAAGCGTGGCGAGCATGCGGATTTCGCCAAGGGACACCTGGGCAGCCAACTGGAACGCGTGGTACGTGCAGTCCATCGCCCATTGCTGGTGGCGTCGCGCAGCTACACGGAAATCGAACGCGTGCTGATCGCGTTCGATGGGAGCGCCACGACCCGCAAGGGCGTGGAAATGGTGGCGGCCAGCCCGTTGTTCAGTGGACTCGATATCCGTGTGCTCACCGTCGGAGCGACCAATGCCACAAACGAAGCCGCATTGCGCTGGGCGCTGGACACGCTGGCCGCGGCCGGATTGTCTGCGGCCGGCGCGGTGCGACCGGGCGAAGCGGAAGAGGTGATCGGCCATTACATCCGTGACGAGCATGTGGATCTGCTGGTCATGGGGGCCTATGGCCACTCGCGTATCCGCCAGCTGATTGTCGGCAGCACCACCACCACGATGCTGCGCACCTGCCGCGTCCCGGTGCTCCTTCTCCGTTGACGCCAACCACCGGCAGTAAGTCAAATGACCGAAGCATCAACCAAGCATAAATCCACTGAAACAATCAATCGAAACCACCTCCATCGAATGATGGACGAACTGCTGGAGATCGCTGATGTTCGACTGGGCGGTGATCGCCCATGGGATATCCGGTTGCTGGTCGATGGCGTCCCGGAGCGCGTATTTGCACAGGGCAATCTCGGCCTTGGGGAAAGTTACATGAACGGCGCATGGGAGTGCGATCGGCTGGACGAACTGTTCGATCGCATCCTGCGTGCGCGGCTCGATCGCCACGTCAAACCGTTGCGGCTCATGTTTCATTCGCTACGGGCCAAGCTGCTGAATCGGCAGACATCGCGACAGGCCTGGGAAGTCGGCGAGGCCCATTACGACCTCGGGAATGATTTCTACACGGCAATGCTGGACCCGCGCATGACCTACACCTGCGGCTACTGGGCCGATGCGAAGAACCTGGCGGAGGCGCAGGAAGCCAAGCTCGACATGATCTGCCACAAGTTGCGCCTGGAGCCCGGCATGCGGGTGCTCGACATCGGTTGTGGCTGGGGCAGCTTCATGGCGTACGCCGCCGAGCACTACGGCGTTGAGTGCGTGGGGGTGACGGTTTCGAAGGAGCAGACCGCATGGGCGACGGAGCGTTATGCCGACCTGCCACTGGAGTTCCGGCTGCAGGACTACCGCTCCATCAACGAGCGCTTCGATCGCATCGCCAGCGTCGGCATGTTCGAGCATGTGGGTCGCAAGAACCATCGCAGCTACATGGAAGTAGCTCATCGCTGCCTGGCCGATGACGGCCTGTTCCTGCTTCACACCATCGGCAAGAACCGGCGCAAGTCCACTACCGACCCGTGGATCGATCGCTACATTTTCCCGAACGGCGAGTTGCCGTCGATTGGCCAGATCGGTGATGCTTGCGACGAGCTCTTCGTCGTCGAGGATCTGCACAACTTCGGCGCCGACTACGACAACACATTGATGGCGTGGCATGCCAACTTCGAGCAGGCATGGCCTCATTTCGAGGACGAACTGGGGCAACGGTTCCATCGGATGTGGCGCTACTACCTGTTGTCCTGCGCCGGTGCATTCCGCGCCCGCGACCTGCAACTGTGGCAGTGGGTGCTGTCCAAGGATGGGGTTCGTGGCGGCTATCAGCGCCCAGAAGGCCCGAGGTAATCCCCCGTCGTTTGACGGGGGACTTGACATGCTATGATTTAGTGAAATTCACGATACAACACCCCTCCGCCTGTCTCGTCGATCTTGAGGATGGCCTCAAGCTCTACTAGGTGATGTGGTTTCCGCACAATGGGGTGCGGTTCAGAGGGTCAAGACGAGGCTCTCTCATGACCACTCCAATCTAACGCTCACTTCTTGGCCGCGGGCGCAATGCCCGCTTCCGGATGCCGCTCCCGGCATACCGCCTACCAAGATGAGGAGTCACCATGTCCGTACACGTTCAAAGTCTGGACGAATTCTTCAGCATGCTCGTAGAGGAGCAGCGGGACATTCGCATCACCCTCGCCGGTTTGGAAGACGCGGGCCAACCCGTCGCCCTCGATCAGACCACGCAAGGCCGCGTCAGCAGGATCGACGCCATCTCCCAGCAGCACATGGCCAAGGCGGGCAGCAGTCGCCTGATGATCCAGTTGGATCGGATCAAGGCGGCGCTGGATCGCTACGAATCGGGGCGCTACGGCATTTGCTGCCGATGTGAACTCGAAATCGGGCATGGCCGTTTGATGGCCGATCCCGCCGCGCCTTTTTGCCTGGAGTGCACCGAGGAACTGGCCGAGGCGAAACAGCACAACATGCGCCGAAACGCCGGTCGCTGAGTCCGCGCGGCACCCATTGGGCCGCCTCTGCGGTGGTCGGCATATCCTTGTTGATGAAAGGAAAACATAATGAATCTGATGACGAATGCACCGGCTAAATTACCGGTCGTGAAGCGCTGCGCCTTCGGGGCGCATGAACTCACCCTCGAAACCGGCGAGATCGCCAAGCAGGCGTCCGGCGCGGTCATAGTCCGCATGGGCGATACGGTGGTGCTGGTAACCGCGGTCGGCAGCAAGCGCGCGAAAGATGGACTCGACTTCTTCCCGCTCACCGTCGAGTACCGGGAGCGCTTCTACGCAGGCGGTCGTATCCCCGGTGGTTTCTTCAAGCGCGAGGGTCGCCCGACCGAAAAGGAAATCCTGACCTCGCGCCTGATCGACCGGCCGGTAAGACCACTGTTTCCCGATCAGTTCCGCCACGAGGTCCAGGTCATTGCGACCGTGCTGTCCGTCGATCCGTTGATCGATCCCGATATTCCAGCCATGGTCGGCGCCTCCGCCGCGCTGCGCTTGTCGGGGTTGCCGTTCAAGGGGCCGATTGGAGCGGTCCGCATCGGCCGCCACGGCGACAGTTTTCTGGTCAACCCGACCACCGAAGAGCTCAAGGCCTCCGACCTCAATCTGGTCGTCGCCGGCACCCGGCACGGCGTGTTGATGGTCGAGTCCGAAGCCAACGTGCTCTCGGAGGAGATCATGCTGGCGGCGGTGTCGCTTGGCCACCACGCCATGCAGCCCGTGATCGAAGCGATCGAGGAACTCGCCCAAGAAGCGAAGGTGACCAAGTGGGAGTGGAGCCATCCACCACGCGACCTGGCCCTGGCCGATACGGTGCGCACACAGATTGGAAACAACCTCAACAGCGCCTTGCTGATCACCGACCGGATCGCACGCAAGAAACGAGTGCAGGCGATCAGAAATGAAGTGTTGATTGCGCTAGCTGCACCGACGACCTCGGCAACGGGTTGGGAGGTCGCCCAAGTCCGCGCGGAGCTGGACGACCTCGAGTACACCGCTGTGCGCCGCATGGTGCTGCAGGATCGGCGTCGGCTGGACGGTCGCGGTCTCGAAGACGTACGTCCGATCTCGATCCAACTCGGCGTGCTGCCGCGCACTCATGGCTCGGCGGTGTTCACACGCGGCGAAACCCAAGCCATCGTGACCACCACGCTCGGCACTACGCGTGACGGCCAGGTCATCGATGCCGTCACCGGCGAGTACAAGGAACACTTCCTTTTCCACTACAACTTCCCGCCTTACTGCGTCGGCGAGACGGGTCCGATGATCGGCCCAAAGCGACGCGAAATCGGCCACGGCCGTCTGGCCAAGCGTGGCGTCGCCGCGATCATGCCGTCGATGGAAGCATTCCCTTACACCATTCGAATAGTGTCGGAGATCACCGAGTCCAATGGTTCTTCCTCGATGGCTTCAGTGTGCGGCAGCTCGCTGGCCCTGATGGCTGCGGGCGTTCCGGTCAAGGGGCCTGTGACAGGCATCGCCATGGGCCTGGTCAAGGAAGGCGATCGGTTCGCGGTGCTGTCCGACATCCTGGGTGACGAGGACCACCTGGGCGATATGGATTTCAAGGTCGCCGGCACTATCGACGGTATCTCGGCCCTGCAGATGGACATCAAGATCGACGGCGTGACCGCCGAGATCATGGAGGTGGCATTGGCGCAGGCGCGAGAAGGGCGACTGCACATCCTTCGGGAGATGGCCAAGGCCATCCAGGCCCCGCGCGAGCAGATGTCGGAGTTCGCACCGCGCCTGCTGACGATCAAGATCCATCCGGACAAGATCCGCGAGGTGATCGGCAAGGGCGGGGCCACCATCCAGGCGCTCACCAAGGAAACTGGCACGCAGATCGATATCCGGGACGACGGCACGATCGTGATCGCTTCGACCAGCGGCGGAGCCGCCGACACGGCGCGCAGGCGTATCGAACAGATCACGGCCGAAATCGAACCGGGTCGGGTCTACGAAGGTAAGGTGGCAAAGGTGCTTGACTTCGGCGCGTTCGTCACCATCGCGCCGGGCAAGGTCGGACTGGTGCACGTCTCGCAGATTTCTGACGAGCGAGTGGAAAACCCGAATTCCGTTCTGTCGGAAGGGGATGTGGTGAAGGTCAAGGTCCTGGAAGTGGACATGCAGGGTCGGGTTCGGCTTTCGATGAAGGCGGTGGACGGAACGAAAGTGTTGCTGCCGGAGTCGGCGTATGCCGGGGGTTCTGGCGGCTCCCCTCCGGCATGCGTTTTTATTGCGGAGGAACGGTCATGACGCACAGAGAGATCCTTTTCGATAATGATGCGCGGCTGCGCCTGCTGCGCGGCGTCAACATTCTCGCCAATGCCGTCAAGGCCACCCTGGGCCCGAAGGGCCGCAACGTCGTGCTCGAAAAGAGCTTCGGCGCCCCGACCATCACCAAGGACGGCGTGTCTGTCGCCAAGGAAATCGAACTGGCTGACAAGTTCGAGAACATGGGCGCGCAGATGGTGAAGGAAGTTGCTTCCCGCACCAACGATGACGCCGGCGACGGCACCACCACCGCCACCGTGCTGGCCCAGGCCCTGATCCGCGAAGGCGCCAAGGCCGTTGCTGCCGGCATGAACCCGATGGACCTCAAGCGCGGTATCGACAAGGCCGTGATCGCCGCCGTCGCCGAGCTGAAGAACATCTCCAAGCCGACCACCGACGACAAGGCGATCGCCCAGGTCGGTACGATCTCGGCCAACTCCGACGAATCGATCGGCAACATCATCGCCGAAGCGATGCGCCGCGTGACCAAGGAAGGCGTGATCACCGTTGAAGAAGGCTCGGGCCTGGAAAACGAGCTGGACGTCGTCGAAGGCATGCAGTTCGACCGCGGCTACCTGTCCCCGTACTTCATCAACAACCAGCAGTCGCAGACCGCTGACCTGGACGATCCGTACGTGCTGCTGCACGACAAGAAGATCTCCAACGTGCGCGACCTGCTGCCCGTGCTGGAAGGCGTGGCCAAGTCCGGCAAGCCGCTGCTGATCATCGCCGAAGACATCGAAGGCGAAGCGCTGGCGACTCTGGTGGTCAACACCATCCGTGGCATCGTCAAGGTCGTGGCCGTCAAGGCACCGGGCTTCGGCGACCGTCGCAAGGCGATGCTGGAAGACATGGCCGTGCTGACCGGCGGCACCGTGATCTCCGAGGAAATCGGTCTGTCGCTCGAAAAGGCGACGATCAAGGACCTGGGCCGCGCCAAGAAGGTGCAGGTCTCCAAGGAAAACACCACGATCATCGATGGCGCCGGCGAGAAGGCCAACATCGAATCGCGTGTCACCCAGATCAAGACCCAGATCGAAGACACCTCGTCGGATTACGACCGCGAGAAGCTGCAGGAGCGCGTTGCCAAGCTGGCCGGCGGCGTGGCGGTGATCAAGGTCGGTGCGTCGACCGAGATCGAGATGAAGGCAAAGAAGGCCCGCGTCGAAGACGCCCTGCACGCCACGCGTGCGGCGGTGGAAGAAGGCATCGTCCCGGGCGGCGGCGTCGCGCTGCTGCGCGCCAAGGCCGCGATTGCAGGCCTGAAGGGCGCCAACGAAGACCAGAACCACGGCATCCAGATCGCCCTGCGCGCGATGGAAGCACCGCTGCGCGAGATCGTCGCCAACGCCGGTGAAGAGCCATCGGTCGTGGTCAACAAAGTCAAGGAAGGCAGCGGCAATTTCGGCTACAACGCCCAGACCGGCGAATACGGCGACATGGTCGCGTTCGGCATCCTCGATCCGACCAAGGTCACCCGCTTGGCCTTGGAGAATGCGGCCGCTGCTGCCCGCATGTTCCTCAGCAGCGGCGTCGCGATTGCCGAAGCAGAACCGCCGGGCGCGGTGCAATCGGAAGACGGCTGATGTCCCGCCTCAACACGATCCTGCGCCTACCGGTCATCCATCGGGCTGATGCGACCGAGCTCGGCCCGTATTGCCTGGAACAGGTGCATCTCGAATTCGCGAACGGGGAGCGACGGCTCTACGAGCGGCTCCACACCCGCTCACCTGGAAGCGTCATCATCGCCGCGATGCCCGATCCGCACACGGTACTTTTGATTCGCGAGTACGCGGTGGGCACCCATCGATACGAACTTGGCCTGCCCAAGGGACGTATGGACCCCGGCGAGTCGATTCTCGAGGCCGCCAATCGCGAGCTGAAGGAAGAGGTCGGAATGGGCGCCAAGGTTATGCGCTATCTGCGGCCACTGACCTTGGCCCCCACCTACATGAGCAACGCCATCCATCTGGTACTGGCGGAGGACCTGTACCCGGAGCGCTTGCCGGGGGACGAACCCGAAGAGCTCGAGGTGGTCCCTTGGCAGCTCGATCGCCTCCACGAATTGGCCCTGCGCGAGGACTGCTCTGAAGCGTGCTCGATCGCGTCGCTGTTCATCGTGCGCGAGGTGATGCGGGAGCGTGGGGGTTAGACGTCCGGCATCAATGCCTATCGAGCACGCGGTCGACGTCCGCGCCGATCAATTGCCGATTCGACCGGAGGTGAGGGGTTCATGAACGTGATGGTTTCCCCTGCGCTGCACGCGACCCACGGCTTGGGAGTGTCGCAGTGCTCGCAGTACATCGTCCGCGCCGATGGCTTGAGGTAGATCGTGACGGTCCGGCTGTCATCCTCAGGCCACGCCACGCGCTCTACCCGATAGCCTTCCCGGCCATCCAGCTTTTCGATCGTCTTCCGGTCCAGCATGGCTGCATCCTCGAATCTAGGAAATCAGGCCTCAAGGGCACCGTTGGTCAGCCGAGGCTCCACGGTAATCCGCAAAGAACCATTTTTACACGGACAACCCCTAGTCCGCGCGACCCACGGCTTGGGAGTGCTCGCGTGTGGCTGTGAAGCAAATCTTCGGTGCACGTTCCTGCGCCATCTGCAGGTTGACGCGACTGGGTGCCAGGTAGACCAGGGCTCCGGAAGCATCGAGCGCAAGATGGGTTGCCGCCTTCTCACGGAACTCTTCGAGATCGGAATCGCTCTCAGCCTGGATCCAGCGCGCAGTGTGGATCTGGACCGGTTCGAAACTCGCTTCCACGCCGTACTCGTCCTTTAACCGATAGGCCACCACCTCGAACTGCAGGGTTCCGATTGCCCCGAGGATCAGGTCGTTGGACAACAGTGGCCGGAAAAACTGCGTGGCTCCCTCTTCAGACAACTGGGTCAGACCCTTTTGCAAATGCTTGAGACGCAACGGGTCCCGCAGGCGGATGCGCCGGAACAGCTCGGGGGCAAAGCTCGGTATGCCGGTGAACTGCAACGGATCGCCGACGGTGAACGTGTCGGCGATGGCGATCGTGCCGTGGTTATGAATGCCAATGACGTCGCCCGGGTAGGCGTGCTCGGCCAACTCACGCTCGGACGCCATGAACGTCAAGGCATCGCCAAGCCGCATCTCCTTGCCCGTGCGGACATGGAGTGCCTTGATGCCGTGCTGATAGCTGCCGGAGCACACGCGCAGGAAGGCGACGCGGTCGCGATGCAATGGATCCATATTGGCCTGGATCTTGAACACGAAGCCACTGAAAGCCGGCTCCTCTGGCGAAACCTTCCTCAGGGATGCGTCGCGTGGCTTGGGTGCCGGCGCATGCGTGACGAAGAAGTCGAGCAGCAACTGGACACCAAAGTTGTTCACCGCCGAGCCGAAGAATACCGGAGTCTGCAGACCTGCCAAATACAGTTCGCGATCGAAGGGATGAGACGCGCCCTGAACCAGGGCCAGCTCCTCCCGGACCTCATCGAGGAGCTGCGCTCCGACGCGCTTGACCAGTGCAGGATCCTCTATGGATGGGAAGATCGTCGAATCCTGTCGCGTGAAGTTCTTGCCAGTTTCGAACAGGTGGACCTCGCCGGTCATCAGATGGATCACGCCCTTGAGCCTCGATCCCATGCCGATCGGCCAGGTGATCGGTGCGCAGGGGATGTCGAGGACGCGCTCGACCTCGTCCAGCAGTTCGACCGGCGACTTGCCTTCGCGGTCGAGCTTGTTGATGAAGGTCATGATCGGCGTGTCCCGCAGCCGACAGACCTCCATCAGCTTGATCGTGCGCTCTTCCACGCCCTTGGCGCAGTCGATGACCATCAGCGCCGAATCGACCGCGGTCAGCACACGGTAGGTGTCCTCGGAGAAGTCGGCATGCCCCGGCGTATCGAGCAGGTTGACGATGCGGCCATCGTAGGGGAACTGCATCACCGACGAGGTGACCGAAATGCCGCGTTCCTTCTCCAGCGTCATCCAGTCGGACGTGGCGTGCTTGGCTGACTTCCGGGACTTGACGCTACCGGCCTGGCGAATGGCGCCGCCAAACAACAGAAACTTCTCGGTCAGGGTGGTTTTCCCGGCATCCGGGTGCGAAATGATGGCAAACGTGCGGCGGCGCGCGGCCTCCGCGGTATGGGTCGGCATAAGACTCCCTCAAGCGCTGTGCGCTGTAACCACGTCTTGACGATCTAGGCCCAGGCTGGGTCTAGGGCGGCATTGGCGTGGTCGTGGGAGAAGAATGGGCCATTCGCGCTCAATTTTAACCCAGCACGAGGCCCCTCTGGATGGCCTGGTCGATAGAGGTGCCATAGGCGTCTGCAGGGGCGTCTCCTCTCGGACCGTTTCGTACGTGCCACCGGTGAAATCTGGAGCAAAAAGACGATCAGGCGGGATAATTCAATATTATCCCGTATAACTATTTTCGCCGACGAGCGGTCGTCTACCTGCTTTAATAGTATGTAATTACATGGTATGTAATACATTACGAAATAAAGTGAGGTGGCACGATGGCGCGCGCAGGACTCTATAAGAGTGACGTCCAGAAGGCGCGCGACGCGCTGCTGGCCCAACGCAAGAAGCCGTCAGTCGACGCGGTGCGAGTGGCCTTGGGCAACACGGGCTCCAAGACCACGATCCACCGCTACTTGCGTGAACTGGAAGGAGAGGAAGGCGGCGGTCCGGCGAGGACGGTAGCCGTTAGTGATGCTTTGCAGGACTTGGTTGCGCGCTTGGCCTCGCGGCTCCAGGAGGAAGCAGAGTCCATCCTCACCCAGGAGCGTGAGCGCCATCAGGCTGAGCTCCACAGTCGGCAACAGGCGCTTTCCGGTGCCCAAGAGGAGGCTGCCGCCTTGAGCAGTCGGCTGCAGCGCACCGAAGCAAGCCTGCACCAAGAGCAAGCTGCTCACGCCCTCCTTCAACAGAATCTAGGTGACAGGATCGCGGAAATCGCCCAGTTGAACGAGCGCATCGCTGGCATGACGGTGCGGCTGGCTGATCATGAGGCGCATACGCGTTCTCTGGAGGACAAGCATGCCCATGCCCGGGAAGCGCTTGAGCACTACCGCACTTCAACCAAAGAGCAGCGTGAGCAAGAGCTTCGCCGTCACGAGCATCAGGTCCAAGAGCTGCAAGTAGCCTTACGTCAGGCCAATGAAGCCTTGGGCGCGAAGAATCAGGAGCTGTTGGTGCTGAACCGCGACAATGGTCAATGGCTGGAGCGCCACGGGCGGATTGAGCGTGAGCTTGCCCAGCTACGACAGGCCCACGAAGGCCAACACAGCGAGGTCGTGGCGTTGCGCCAGACCGCGACGGACTATTTGGCACTGCAGGAGCGCTGGAAGACTGACGCCAAGACCTTGGATACCATGCGCAACGAGCTAGCTCAAGTTCAAGACACCCTTGCGCGGGAGCGTGAGCGCCGCGAGAGCGCTGAAGCCGATGCGTTGCGTGCCAATGCACGTCTTGAAGCGCTAGAGCCTCTACTGAATCAACTGACGCCAGCACAAAATGCGGTGAAGAAAACTAGGCGCGGCCATGCGCAAGATGGGGGAGCCGACTGACGAGGCTGCTCGTTTGTCTGCTAGCGGCTGGGGTGGCGCTCACCTGTCCAGTACGCCCATTCCATAGGGACGACCCAATCTACAAACAGTTTGGCTACTGAGGACTCCGGTGCCAAATGATAGGGATTGAACATGCCTTGCTCGGGCGAACTGGTCATCAGGTAGCGCAGGCGCTTCTGGACCTCCTGAAAGATGGCTTCCCGCACATGGGCGCTGTCGTGCACGCCAAGACGCATCGCCACCGAGGCACCTTGGCGTACCGCCGCCCAGCAGCAGTAACGCCACCGCGCGATCGGCAAGCCCCGCGGTCCGGATTGAAAGACGAACCCCACATCACGTGCCCAGCCTGGGTCGAAGTGATGTTTGAGCAATTGCTGCTCCAGAAACTGCTCGGTCTCCCAGAGTGCAAGTTCATCCCACAGCTCCAGTTTCGCGTCCGCCAAGTCTACATCGTGTGCCATATCGCCGAGTTGGTCTTCCAGCACCGGGAGCAGGTGCCTGCGCTCGTGGGTAGACCAGGCGAAAGCCCATTGCAGATCTTCGATGGGCGTGACCTCGGCATCGGGGCGGATCTGCCATCGATCGGCTGGCCAGGGAACTTGGATCAAGGCCAAGTCTCGCAGCGTGTCCAGCACCAGCAAGGTGGAGCGGCGTGTGGGCGCCACCGGTAGGCGTCGTAGCTGCGCGGCTAACAGTGCGGCTAGGAAAAGGGTGCCACGAAGGCCCAACTCCTCGATGCTGGCGACCCCAGATGGCGTCATTGACGAGGTTCCGGGCATGCGGTTTCCGGGGATGAGGGAGCGGCGTGGCTCCTGGGGGGGGGGGGGCGGCGCTACCGGTGTCGCCGGTTGCCTCAAAGCTAAGAATATCTTAGTATGCAAGGCTGGGTACATCCGCCATCCTTATGGGGTCTCCATGGGGTGCGCGCGTGACTTTGTCCGTCGACTCAACACCGACCTTCGCTCGACGCCTCAAACAAGCCCGCCTGCACACGGGTTTGTCGCAGAAGGAGTTGGGCATCCGGGCCGGTCTGGATCCTCACGTGGCCAGCCCCCGAATCAACCAGTACGAGCGTGGCAAGCACGAGCCCATGCTGGAGATTGCTGAGTGGTTGGCCCAAGCGTTGGGGATCCCCGCCGCCTTCCTTTACACCGACGATGATCTGCTGGCCAAGCTGCTCCTGCGCTGGGGCTCGCTAAGCAAGCAGCAGAAGCGCGAGTTGGTGAAGCTGATCGAGGCCACGCCCGAGAAGTAAACCGAACAAGCGCTCGCCCTATGGGCAACTCTTCGCCTCAACCCGCCCTTTGGGCGCTTCTGGAGGGAGCTGCAGTGTCCGCGGCTAGTGCGACTGACAAGTCGCGACATCTCAGGCTTACTTGAGATTTTGTTCACGACCGATACACACGCGCCTTGTCTAAAGTGATATACCATGTCGCCCGTGTCAGCCTCCTCACTTCTACTGCGACTGTTCCTGATCGCCATGCTCGTGCTTAACGGCGCGTGGTCGGCGTTTGCGTCCGTCAGTATGAACCCGGTCATGGAAGAGCAGGCCAGCGAAGTGGCTGCCGCGGTGCAAGTCGACGAAGACTGCTTCGCCCATCACAGTGCTGAGCATCATCCCGATGCCACATCGATTGAAAAGGCTGGCACTGGGCATGGCGACCATGCCGGTCCCGACTGTTGCAAGTCTTCTGCGTGCCGGTGCGCCTGCGTACACGCTTGCGCGAGCGCACTTCCTGCGCGCCTGCATGTTTCGGTGCAACTGGCCTTGGGCCTGGATGTCATGCCGCTGCCCCTAGGGCATGCGGCACCTGCCTTGCCTCATCTGATCCGACCACCGATCGGCTAAGCGTCCCTAGGCGCCGCAATGGCGCCGTTGGTGTGGCTTGCATGCCTGTTTAGGCCAGCCGCCCGCTCTGTACCACCGCCCGCCGGTGGCAACACGACGCTTGGAGCATTTTCATGTCGCATGATGATTTTCGTGGTCCACGCGGTGGACCGCTGCTGCCTTCGCGGCGGCGATTTGTCCAAGGCTTGGCCTTGGGAGGCGCAGTCGCAGGATTAGGTTTCTGGCCCAAAGCCAGTTGGGCGCTCAAGGGGCCGGGACAACCCAACGTACTATCGGGCACTGAGTTTGACCTGACCATTGGCGAGACGCCGATGAACTTCACCGGCAAGACCCGCACCGCGATCACGGTCAACGGGTCCGTTCCGGCGCCGTTGCTGCGGTGGCGGGAAGGCACCACGGTCAACTTGCGCGTCTCTAATGCATTGCCCGCTAACTCCATCCATGGCGCGGACACCTCCATCCATTGGCACGGCATCATTTTGCCGGCCAACATGGACGGCGTGCCGGGTCTGAGCTTTGACGGTATCGGACGTGGTGAGACCTACCACTACCGGTTCACCCTGCATCAGGGCGGAACCTACTGGTACCACAGCCACTCAGGGTTCCAGGAACAAGCCGGGCTCTATGGCCCGATCGTCATCGACCCATTGGAGCCGGAGCCCTTCAGTTTCGATCGCGACTACGTCGTGATGCTGAGCGATTGGACAGACCTGGACCCGACGGCCCTGTTCGATCGTTTGAAGAAGATGCCGGGCCATGACAATTACTACAAGCGCACGGTCGGCGATTTTGCGCGCGATGTGAAGCGCAACGGCCTGTCGGCCACGTTGGAAGATCGCAAGATGTGGGGCGTGATGCGGATGACGCCCACGGACCTGTCCGACGTCAACGCCAACACCTACACCTACCTGATGAACGGCACGACCTCACTGGGCAACTGGACCGGTTTGTTCCGCAGTGGCGAGAAGGTGCGCCTGCGTTTCATCAATGGCTCTGCCATGACGTACTTCGATGTGCGTATTCCGGGGCTGAAGATGACCGTGGTGGCGGCAGATGGCTTGTATGTCCATCCGGTTTCCGTCGACGAGTTCCGCATCGCGGTAGCAGAAACCTTCGATGTGATCGTGGAGCCCTCCGGGCAGGACGCATTCACCATCTTTGCCCAAGACTCCGGTCGCACCGGCTACATCAGCGGCACGCTCGCTGTGCGCGAAGGATTACGCGCGCCCGTTCCGTCTGTGGATCCCCGGCCGCTGCTGACGATGGCAGACATGGGCATGGATCATGGGTCGATGGATATGTCTGGCGGCAGCAAGGGCATGGAAGGCGGCTGTGGTGCGGCCATGGGCATGCCTGGCATGACCCCACCTGTCAGCGGTAACGCGACCTCGGCCCATGCAGGCCATGCGATGCCCGCCGCCGGCGATGGTGCCATGGCAGGCATGCAGCACGGGGGCATGCAATCACACCCTGCTAGCGAGACCAACAATCCCCTGTTGGACAACCAAGCCATGAGTGTGAGTTCGCGCTTGGATGATCCGGGCAATGGCCTGCGCGATAACGGCCGTCATGTGCTGACGTATTCCATGCTCAAGAGCACCTTTGAAGACCCTGACGGACGCGACCCCGGTCGCGAGATCGAGCTGCATCTGACCGGACACATGGAGAAATTCTCCTGGGGCTTCAACGGTCAGAAGTTTTCCGATGTCGAGCCGCTGCGGCTGAACTACGGCGAGCGTATGCGCATCGTATTGGTTAACGACACGATGATGACCCATCCCATCCATTTGCACGGCATGTGGAGTGACGTGGAGGACGACAACGGCAACTTCATGGTGCGCAAGCACACGGTGGATATGCCGCCAGGTAGCCGACGCACGTATCGCGTGCGTGCCGATGCGTTGGGCAGCTGGGCGTTCCATTGCCACCTGCTTTATCACATGGAAGCCGGAATGATGCGCACGGTGAGGGTCGACGAATGAACATCAATAGACGCGATACCACCCTGACTGCGCTGACGGCTATCTCGCTGGCCCTGGCCAATGCGGCCAGCGCCCAATCTATGCAGCACGGCTCCATGCAGATGGAGCAGGGCGCGCAGACCCAGACTCAGGATCACTCTGCACATCAGGCACCGACATCAAAACCTGCGCCAGCCCAAAAGCCTGCAACACCGGCCAAGACGAGCGAAGCGACGATCGATCATGCGGCGATGGGCCACGCCGAGCCGCAGGCTAACGCAGCCGAGCCTGCCATGCAGGGCATGGACCATTCGCAGATGGGGCACGGCTCGCCCGCGAGCACACCTGCGGCGCCCACAGCGCAGGCGCAGTCGATGCAGGGCATGGATCACAGTCAGATGGCACAGCCCGCTGCAGCCGACACCTCCGGCACGGCCACGCCTGCGATGCAGGGGATGGACCATTCGCAGATGGGCCATGATTCGCCCGCGCCCGCTACACCAGAAGCGGGAATGCAATCGATGGAGGGCATGGACCACAGTCAGATGGGACACGGGCCTGCAGCGCCAACGCAGCCGCGCACCCCGATTCCCGCGGTGACGGACGCGGATCGCAAGGCGGCCATCGCGCCGGAACACGCGCATCCGGTGCATGACAACTCGATCAAGAGCTACGTGCTGCTCAATCGCCTGGAAACCTGGGATGCCGATCCGGGCACCGGGCTGGGCTGGGAGGGCCAGGGCTGGATCGGTACGGACCTCAATCGCGTCTGGCTCCGCAGTGAAGGCGAACGCACGGATGGTCAGACCGAGTCGGCTGATCTGGAAGTGCTTTACGGCCGCAGTATCTCCACGTGGTGGGATGTGGTGGCCGGTGTGCGTCATGACTTCAAGCCTGGGGCATCGCAGAACTTCGCCGCTATCGGTGTACAGGGCTTGGCGCCGATGAAGTTCGAAGTGTCCGCCACAGCCTATCTCGGCGAAGGGGGCCAGACTGCCGCCAATGTCGAGGCCGAGTACGAATTGCTGCTAACCAACCGGCTGATCTTGCAGCCGCTGGTGGAAGTCACCGCCTATGGCAAGAACGATCCATTGCGCGGGATAGGTTCGGGTCTGAGTGCCGCTGAGGCGGGGCTACGACTTCGCTATGAGTTCACCCGAAAGTTCGCTCCCTACATCGGCGTGGTGTACGAGCGCGCGTTTGGCAATACCGCAGACATGCGACGCGAGCATGGCGAGTCCTTTGAAGACACGCGCTTGGTCATCGGCCTTCGTACCTGGTTCTAAGGGGAACTGACAATGAAATCCAACAAAAAGATGTGGGTATGGCTCGGTGCCGGCGTGGCATTGGTTGCGGTGGTCGCAACCGCCACGCTCTCTCTGGGCGTGTACAACGTGGCCGCCGACGATCCGCATAGTCGCCCGGTGTATGCGCTACTTGAAACGGCGCGCGAGCGTTCCATTGAGGTGCGCGCCGCCAAGCTTCAGCTACCCACGAACCTTGATGATCCTGAGCGTATCCGCCAGGGTGCGGGCAACTACAACGCCATGTGCGTGACCTGCCATCTTTCACCAGACGCGGCGGCCACCGAGATGAGCAAGGGCCTGTACCCCGCGCCACCGAACCTAAGCAAACAGCCGGTCGCTCCAGCTGAGGCGTTCTGGGTGATCAAGCACGGCATCAAGGCCAGCGGCATGCCCGCTTGGGGCGGCAGCATGGACGATGAGTTCATATGGAACATGTCGGCCTTCCTGCAGAAGTTGCCCACGCTGGACGCGACTGCGTACAAGGAACTTGTCGACAGCAGCGAGGGCCATTCGCATGGCGGCGGCGAGACGCAAGGCCACCATGACGACGAAAAGGCCGAGGATCACCCTGCCTTATTCGAGCCGGGCAACAACTCCATGCCGCATGCGCACCCGCCGGGCGTGGACGACGATCACCACGGCCCGACACCCAGCGACACGGAAGTCGGGTTGGTGAGCCACGGCCATCCCGACGGCAAGGTGGAGTCGCACCCTGCACCACACACGCCCGTGGCCGATGACGGCCATGCGCACCCCCATTGATCTTCTTGGAGCCCACGCAATGAACGCAACAGCAATCTCGTTCACCCTCGCACTGGCACTGGCCGTCGTGTCCCCCGCAATGGCGCAGGCGACACAGCCGCACGCACATCACCCCGCTGCCGCGGCATCTGCGGACGTCGACGTCCCAGTCACTGCAGAGGCCGCGGTCGCCGTAGCGGAGCGTTTCAACAGGGCCCTGTCTAGCGGCGATCTGGCCACGGTCGAAGCCCTGCTCGCTGCCGACGTTCTCATCCTCGAGTCCGGGGGCGCCGAACGCAGCCGCGAGGAATACATGGGCCATCACGCAGTCAGCGATGCGGCGTTCCTCAAGGGCGCCCATCGCCAGCTGCTCCGTCAGCGCGCACGAGCCGCTGGCGAGTTCGCGTGGGTCGGAACCGAAAGCGAGTTGCATGCCCAGAAGGACGGCCAGCCACTGACCGTCCAGAGCGACGAGACGATGGTGCTGAAGGAGACCGCGGACGGCTGGCGGATCGTCCACATCCACTGGTCCTCGCGGACCAAGCGCTGAGTCGAGAGATTGAAATGACTACGCTCACATTGCACCGTCTGACTTTTGTGGTCCTTGCCGTGGCTGGTCTGGGTGCTTGCACCCAGGATGCTTCATCCGCGCAACCCACAACCTCGCCCTCCGCACAGGTTGTCGTCCAATCAGCCGACGCGACTCCAGCAGCCCTGCCACGCATGACCGTCCACAAGACCCCGACCTGCGGGTGCTGCGGTGTCTGGATCGACCACGTGCAGAAGGCGGGATTCACCGTGGATGTGCACGACATGGATGACCTGGGTCTGGTCAAGGAGCGGTTGGGTGTCCCCTATGCAAAGGGCTCCTGCCACACGGCCGAGATCGGCGGATACGTCATCGAAGGCCACGTTCCGGCCGCGGACATCAAGCGTCTCCTCGAAGAAAAGCCGAACGCACGCGGCCTGGTCCTCCCAGGGATGCCGCTTGGTTCTCCGGGCATGGAGGTCCCGGAGGGACGCCAGCAGCCGTTCACGGTCGAGCTGATACATCGCGACGGAACCACTGAACCGTTCGCACAGCACTGATCCGTCGCAGCAACAGGGGACGGTGTTGCGGGCGCGCCGATTCTCGCCCGCGAGGAAGAAGGAGAACTACATGACTCACCATTCCGCAGCACACCGGCCCCAGGCCATGAACGAGTGCATCGACAACTGCACGCAATGCCATGCGATCTGCCTGGAGACCATCAACTACTGCCTGACCAAAGGAGGTGTTCACGCGGCCCCGGAGCACATCGCCCTGTTGGCGACGTGTGCCGATACCTGCGCAACCAGTGCCGACGCGATGCTGCGCGGTGCCAGCGTTCACGACGTGGTTTGCGGTGCCTGCGCGGAGATCTGCCGCCAGTGCGCCGATGCATGCGACGCCATGAACGACCCTGAGATGACGCGCTGCGCCGAAGTTTGTCGCCGCTGCGCGGAAAGCTGCAGCGCCATGGCAGCGTAATGCGTCGAGGATCCCGCCTGAGCCGGTGGGATCCTCGTCTCGCGAAAGCGGAAGTATCAAGAAAATCCGACAAATCGTGGTTTCAGTGACAGTCCGACATCTAACGCTTGTCGCATCGAACACAGCGCGGCCCCTCCCGAACGGGCTTTGCATCACATTCCAATGAGGATTTATCCATATGAAGTCGTCCAACGTCATTCGCTCCTTCGCGCTCGTCCTCGCAATCGCGGCCGGGCAGTTTTCGCTGCAGGTCGCGCACGCCCACGCCGCGCTGCAGCAGTCCACACCGGCGGCAAATGCGGTGGTGGCCTCGCCAGGCCAGATCGATCTCGTGTTCAACGAGACATTGATTCCGCGGGCGTCGCGTCTCAAGTTGCTCATGAAGCACGGCAGTTCCACCATGCCGATCGAGAATTTCACGACCGAGATCGTCAACAACGGCAAGACCCTGCGTGCCAAGTTGCCTGGACCGCTGGCTCCGGGCGTCTATACCGTGGAATACCGCGCCGTCGGTGGTGACAACCACCCCATGCCGGGCAGCTTCAGCTTCACGGTGCGCTGAGGAGTCGCGAATGTTCGACCTGTCGGCTTATGCACTGAGATTCTTGGAATACCTTGTCATCATGGTTCTTTTCGGGGTTCCACTCTTCGGTTGGTACGGGTCGCGTCGATCGG
Source organism: Stenotrophomonas sp. 96582_Sma (assembly GCF_056480905.1). NCBI lineage: Bacteria > Pseudomonadati > Pseudomonadota > Gammaproteobacteria > Lysobacterales > Lysobacteraceae > Stenotrophomonas > Stenotrophomonas sp. 96582_Sma. The sequence continues at coordinate 2,345,865 of NZ_CM151122.1, forward strand.
CACTCGCCGACGCCTTGGCCGGGTGGTCACTCATGGGCGTTCTATTGGCGGGTGCCGTAGCCGGTCTCGTGCTCACCGGGCTCGATGTCGTCTTCAAGACCGCGGGCATCATGGGAATGCCGCTTGCCGAGGTTGATCGCGCATCGCTTGGCTGGTATCTGCTCGAGACGTCCGCGGGCCGGGCAGCCATGGCGAGAGGCGCGCTGCTGGTCGCCCTGATGTTCGTGCTCGGATGGCATCGTCGCCGCGGGAAGGTGGAGACCGCCTTCCCGCTGGGGGCGATGCTGGCGGGCGGCGCACTCGCTTCGCTGGCATGGAACGGCCACGCCGCCGCTGGCGAGGGCTTGGCAGGCGCGGTCCGGCTTGCTGCAGGCATCGTCCATCTTCTCGCGGCAGGCGGCTGGATCGCAGCGGTCCTGATGTTCCTTGCCATGCTGCTGCGCGGCAAAGAGACGAACGGCAGCGGGCGTCTGCGATCAACGCATGACTTTCTGCATGGTTTTTCGACGCTGGGAACGATCTTCGTTGGTGCGCTCATCGTGTCCGGCATCGCGCACTACGGGGATCTCACCGCGTGGTCGTTTTCGGCCCTGTTCCAGAGCACCTACGGGAAGTTGCTGCTTTTCAAACTGGCCCTGTTCGCTGGAATGCTGGGTTTGGGAGCGCTGCACCGATGGACGCTGGTGCCGCGCTTGGAACGAGCGCTGACCAGCGGAGATCCCGCGCAGGAGGTGCGGGCTTTGCGGCAGAGTGTTACGGCTGAGGCCGCGCTGGCCATCTTGATCCTGATTGTTGTTTCAGTGCTCGGGACGCTCAGCCCCGAATAGCTGTGTAACCCGCAATGGCACACTGCCTTGGCAGTCCATCCCCACTAAAGCGAGCATCGGCATGAACTCACCGTCGTCCCATGACCATCACCATTCTGCAGGCGCAGCCCCTGTCGAGGCTGCGGATGGACGGGTCATCACCAATCCCGTCCGCTATACGGACGATGCTCCCCAGCAAGTTGAAGTGACCGCCCCAGCAGCGGTGGCCCAACCCAGCGGTACCCACGCCACGGTCTACACCTGCCCGATGCATCCGCAGATTCGTCAGCCAGGTCCCGGCACCTGTCCGATCTGCGGCATGGCGCTGGAGCCGGAGATGCCCTCGCTGGAGGAGGACGACAATCCAGAGTTACGCGATTTCACCCGAAGGTTCTGGTGGACGTTGCCTTTGACGTTGATCGTCCTGGTCTTGGCCATGCTGGGACACCGTCTGCCCGGCTTGTCCACGCAGGCGCGCACCTGGATTGAGCTCGTGCTGAGCGCCCCGGTGGTGCTCTGGGCGGGGTGGCCTTTCTTTGAGCGCTGCCTACAGTCCATCGGCAATCGCAGCCCCAACATGTGGACGCTGATCGGCATCGGCGTGGCCGCCGCGTTTGGCTACAGCGTGGTGGCCACCGTGGCACCGGACCTGTTTCCGGACTCTTTCCGCGAGCATGGACGGGTAGGGGTCTACTTCGAGGCGGCAGCGGTCATCGTCTCGCTCACCCTGCTCGGACAGCTGCTGGAACTGCGGGCGCGTTCCAAAACCTCGGCGGCCATCAAGTCCCTGCTGGGATTGGCGCCCAAGACGGCTCGCCGCGTCAAACCCGATGGGGGCGAAGAGGACGTTGCGCTGGATCACGTGCACGTGGGTGATCTGCTTCGCGTACGACCGGGCGAGAAGGTGCCGGTCGATGGGGAAGTCATCGAAGGCCGCGCCAGTGTCGATGAGTCGATGCTGACCGGTGAACCCATTCCGGTGGAGAAGGCTGTCGGTGATCACGTTATAGGCGCCACGCTCAACGGGACGGGCGCCTTAGTCATCCGGGCGGACAAAGTCGGATCCGGGACGGTACTGGCGCAGATTGTGCAGTTGGTAGCCCAAGCCCAGCGCTCCCGCGCGCCGATGCAGCGTATGGCGGACAAGGTGGCGTACTGGTTTGTCCTGGCCGTGCTGGCCACGGCGGTGCTCACGTTCTTCGGATGGGGTCTGTTTGGACCCGAACCGTCCTGGACCTTTGCCGTCCTCAATGCCGTATCGGTTCTGATCATTGCTTGCCCGTGTGCCTTGGGTTTGGCTACCCCCATGTCGATCATGGTCGCCACTGGCCGCGCTGCGCAGGTCGGGGTCCTGTTCCGCGATGCTCAGGCGATCGAGCAGCTACGTCTGATCGACACGTTGATCGTGGACAAGACCGGTACGTTGACCGAGGGGCGTCCAGCCTTTCGCGACACGCTCTCCAACGCCGGCTTCGACGCCGATCAGATCCTTTGTTTGGCCGGCAGCTTGGAGCAGGGCAGTGAGCACCCCTTGGCCGAGGCCATCGTGGCTGAAGCCCAGCGACGTGGCTTGAACCTGGTGGCCGCCCAAGATTTTGATTCGCTCACCGGCCAAGGCGTCCGCGGGCGCGTGTCCGATCAGGATGTCGTGCTCGGCAACCAAAGCCTGATGGCGTCGGTTGGCGCCGATGTAGCACCTTTGCAAAGCAGCGCCGAGCGTCTTCGGAAAGAAGGCGCTAGCGTGATGTTCCTGGCGGTCAATGGTCGGTTGGCCGGCGCCATTGCGGTGGCTGATCCCATCAAAGCCACGACCTTGCCTGCCTTGAACCTGCTACGTGCCGATGGCCTGCACGTGGTGATGGCCTCCGGTGACGCACAGGCGACGGCCGAGGCCGTGGGGCGCACGCTGGGCATCGAGGATGTGCGTGGTGGCGTCAAGCCGCAGGACAAGGCCGACCTGGTCCAGCAACTCAAAGCCCAGGGTCGTCGCGTGGCCATGGCTGGCGATGGCATCAACGATGCGCCGGCCCTGGCGGCAGCCGATGTGGGCATCGCGATGGGGACGGGCACGGATGTGGCCATGTCCAGCGCCCAGCTCACCCTGGTCAAGGGTGATTTGAGGCGCATCGTGCAAGCCCGTGCCATCTCGTCTTTGACGGTGGCCAATATGAAGCAGAACCTGGGCTTCGCCTTCGTCTACAACGCCATCGGCGTGCCTATCGCCGCCGGCTTGCTGTATCCCAGCTTCGGCCTTTTGCTCAGTCCGATGATGGCGGCCCTGGCCATGAGCCTGAGCTCGGTTTCGGTGGTCACCAATGCCCTGCGTTTGTCCGGCTCCACCGTTGTTGCCACCCCCCACCCTGACCGCGCCGATGAGCCTGCGCGCGGCCATTCCTGTCACTGATGGCTCATATCCCACAAGGAGTACTGCAATGAAGCGTTATGCCTCCCTCTCGATGATGGCCTTATTCCTGATGGCGGGCGCGGCCTTCGCCGGCGGCCAGACCACCACGCCCACCACCGACCACGGTCAGCACAAGCCGGCGGCGGCCGATGCCGATTTCACCAAGCTCGATGCCAACAAGGACGGCTCGCTGTCCAAGGAAGAACTGGCCAAGCACAAGCTGGCGCCGCACTTTGGCATGCTCGATAGCAACAAAGATGGCAAGCTGAGCCCGCAGGAATTCGCTGCCGGCAAGGGTATGTAAGTGTTCTCAGCCCGGGAGCTGTTCCAACAGTTCGCGGGTTCTTCCGCCGTTCTGCCATTCCCACGGAGATTGTTATGTCCTCTTCGCACGGTACGCACGAAAACGCGCAAGACCCGCAGTCCCAGCACGCAAAACCGCACGCCTCACACCAACCTGCCCACCAGGCACAACAAGGGCATCAAGGCCATTACGGCCGCCTGTTGTTGATGATGGGCCTGTCTTTCGTGGCCATGTACGCATTGATGTACGCAATGGTCGATCAGTGGGCTAACGTCTATAACAACGTGAACCAGTTCTACATGGCGGGCCTGATGGCCGCTCCCATGCTGCTGATCGAGCTGTGGCTAATGTCCAGCATGTACCCCGATCGCCGACGCAATCTGATTCTGGCTGGTCTGACGGTGGCGTTCATGCTGTTCTGCTGGTGGGGCATTCGCACTCAAGCAGCGGTCACTGACAAACAGTTCATCCGTTCGATGATTCCCCACCACGCTGGCGCCATCCTGATGTGTGAGGAGAATCGTCTGAAGGATCCTGAGTTGGTGAAGCTCTGCCAGGACATTATTACCTCGCAGACACAGGAGATCGCGCAAATGAAGCAGTTGCTGGCTGAGCGTTCCCATTAGCTCACTGCCTTTTGCCAGCCGATATCACTTCACTGAGCCTGCGCACTGACCATTCGGTGGATCAAACGCGCGGCCACACGTGCGGTGGCTTGATCCGGATCCAGGGGCGGACACAGTTCCGCCACGTCGACCACACGTACCTTGCCCGAGGCCATGACCAGATCCAGCAGGGCTTCCAGGACCTCCAGACTCACCCCGCGTGGGTTGGGGGCGCTCACGCCCGGGGCCACCACCATTGAGTACGCCGGCAAGATCACCAGCGGCTTGGGTAGCTACACCCAGTGGCGTGGCTTGGGCTCACTGCGTATGGGCAAGAACCGTTGGACCGGCGTCTATTCGGCGCAGTACATCGGCAGCGCGGACGACATCATCGCCGTGCCCGACACGATCGGCTCGCATGTGTCCAGCGTGGTGTACCACAGCCTGCAACTGAGCTACGGCATCAAGAAGAAGTGGGATATCTCCGCCGGCGTTGAAAAAGTGCTCGATAAGAAGGCGCCGTTCGTGAAGAACAACCCCAACACCGACACCGACACCATGACGTACGACTTGCTGGGTCGTCGCTGGAATGTCCGCTTTGGTTACCACTGGTAAGCCACGATCACGAGGAGCTACACATCATGAGAAACACGCAACTATCCGCCACACTACTGCTGTTCGCTGTGGCCGGCAGTGCCGGTGCGCACGACCTGTTTGTCGCTTTCTCCAAGCCTGGCACCGCAGCGGGCGAGGCGAACACAGCGTTGGTGAACAATGGCACCTTCGATGAAAGTGCAGGTGCAGTCACCCGAGCGCGTCTACAGGACGTTTCGCTGAGTCAGGGCGGCGCTAAGGCTGCACCGGACTTGGCCAGTTGGAAAGAGGTCGGCAAGCAGAGCCAGCTCACCGTGCATCCGGCGGGCGAGGGCACCTATCTGCTGGGGGTCTCGACGATGGCCTCCACCAGCACGCGTACGGCCAGCGAGTTCGGCAAGTACCTGGAGTTGGAAGACTTGCCCGATACCCTGGCCACCTATGATGCGAGCAAGTTTCCCAAAGGGGTCACCTATAGCTATACCAAGCATGCTCGTACCATTGGACAGGTGGGCACAAAACTGACCGACGATTTCGCTGCCTCGCTGGGCTATCCGCTGGAGATCCGCTTGGCCCGCAATCCTGGAAGCGTGAAGGTCGGCGAACAGCTGTCGTTCCAGGTGCTGCAGCAGGGCACGCCAGTGCCCAACCTACGCGTGTACGTCGGTCATCGTGCTGACGCACCGGTCAAGGGTGGGCACGGTAGCGCTACGCTCCTGCGCACCGATGCCCAAGGCCAAGCCAGTTTCCAGGTGACCACCGCCAAGACCTGGTACATCCACACCAATCACATTGTGCCCTCTACACAAAAGGGTTTGGATTTTGTGTCGGATCGGGCGTCGCTGAGCTTTGAGATTTCCCCGCACGCCGGGCACTGATAAGTAAGCATGTAGGCGGTACTCTCCCCTTTGACGCCAGTCATGACTTCTTCCATGACTGGCGTCTTTTTGTGGGGACTTACCTCAAGTGCTCAGTCTGTCTCTCATTGGTCGCCCCGCGCCGCGCGCAATCCACGTCGCCGCACTAGATAGAACGCTGCGGGAATCACCACCATAGAGAGCACCGGTGCGGTGAGCATGCCACCCAGCATCGGCGCGGCGATACGTTGCATGACCTCCGAGCCGGCACCGGCACCGACGAAAAGCGGAAACAACCCGGCTAGGATGACGGCTACCGTCATCGCCTTCGGGCGCACCCGTTGCACGGCGCCTTCGTAGATAGCCTCTTGCAGGGTAGACACATCTTCCGGCGCACCGCTGGCCAAGCGCTGCTCCCAGGCATGACGCAGGTACAGCAGCATGATGACGCCGAACTCAGCCGCAACGCCGCCCAGGGCGATGAATCCGATCATGCTGGCCACCGAAATCGCATGGCCCAGCCCCCAGATCAACCAGAAACCGCCCACCAACGCCAAGGGCAAGCTGAGCAGGATGATGGATACATCGCTAAGCCGGCGAAACACCATCCAGATGACCAGGAAGATGATCGCCAACGCCGCGGGCACCACCCATTGCAGGCGTGCCAAAGCCCGTTGCAGATACTCGTACTGCCCCGACCACGCCAGACCATAGCCGGCAGGCAAACTCACCTGGGTCTGCACCGCGGCTTGCAGGTCCTGGACCACCGATCCCAAGTCGCGATCGGCCACATCCACGTAGATGTAGCCCACCAACCGGCCGTTATCGCTCTTGAGCATCGGCGGGCCTGGGCTGATTGACAGCTCCGCCACCTGGCTCAAGGTCAGTTGCACACCGCCTGGCGCGATCAGCGGCAGATCCTGCAAGGCCTGCAACGAGTCACGCTGGCCACGGGGGTAGCGCAAGACGATGGGATAGCGTTCGCGCCCCTCGATCGTTTCCCCGATTGGATCACCGCCAACGACCGTGGCAATCAGTTGCTGGAGTTGGCCTTGAGTGAATCCGTAACGTGCAGCGATTTCCGGGCGCACCTGTACATCGACATAGCGCCCACCCGTGACGCGTTCGGCCAGTGCCGAACTCACGCCGGGCACAGTCTTGGCCACCTGCTCGATCTGCTGGCTCAGGCGCTCGATCTGCTCCACATCGGGTCCGGAGACCTTGATCCCAATCGGGCTCTTGATGCCGGTGGCCAACATATCGATGCGATTGCGAATGGGCGGGACCCATAGGTTGGTCAGACCGGGAATCTTGACCGCTGCGTCCAACTCCTGGCGTAGCTTCTGGGGGGTCATGCCCGGGCGCCATTGATCCCGCGGCTTGAAGGTCACGGTGGTCTCAAACATTTCGATCGGTGCCGGATCGGTCGCACTTTCGGCACGGCCCGCCTTGCCGAACACGTGCTCAACCTCCGGTACGGTCTTGATCATCCGGCCCGAGAGCTGGAGCAACTGACGGGCCTTGTCGGCGGACAGGCCGGGCAGGGCCGTGGGCATGTACAACAGGCTGCCTTCTTCCAAGGGCGGCATGAACTCACTGCCCAACCGGCTAAAGGGGATCAAGGTGAGCACTAGCAGCAGGCCGCTGAGCAGCAAGGTGACACCGGGATGTTTGAGGACCCACAGCAGGATGGGCCGATAGCCAGCGATCAGGATGCGATTGATGGGGTTCTGCTGTTCCGGGCGGATGCGGCCGCGGATCAGGTAGCCCATCAAGACGGGGATCAAGGTCACCGACAACCCTGCTGCGGCGGCCATCGCGTAGGTCTTGGTGTAGGCCAGAGGCGAGAACAATCGCCCTTCCTGCGCCTGCAGGGCAAAAACCGGCACGAAAGACAGGGTGATGACCAGCAAGCTGGCGAACAGGGCCGGTCCGACCTCGGCCGCCGAGCGGGCCATCAGCTGCCAGCGCTCCTCACCCTGAGGTTCCCGGCCGTGCGCCTCCCGCCAGTGCTCCAGATGCTTGTGTGCATTTTCGATCATCACCACCGCTGCATCGACCATCGCACCAATGGCGATGGCGATGCCGCCTAATGACAGCAAGTTGGCGGAGATCCCCTGGGCGTGCATCACGATGAAGGCCGCCAGGATACCCAAAGGCAGGGTGATGACGGCCACCAACGCCGAGCGTAGGTGCCACAGGAACAGCAGGCATACCAGCGCTACGACCAGAAACTCTTCGCCAAGCTTGTGGGTGAGGTTGCGTACCGCATCCTGGATCAGCTCGGAGCGGTCGTACACCGGCACCACTTCCACGCCCTCGGGCAAGCTGGATTGCAACGCCTGCAGTCGCGCTTTGACGTTCCGAATGGCCCCCAAGGCATCCTTGCCGGTCCGCAGGACGATCACGCCGCCGGCCACCTCACCTTGACCATCCAACTCTGCGATACCACGACGGAAGACCGGCCCGCGACTGATCGTGGCCACCTCGCCGAGCAGGACGGGGATGCCGTCGTTGCCGGTTACCGGCACCTGTTCGAACGCCTCCTGTGTGCGCAGGTAGCCTTCGCTGCGCACCATCAGTTCGGCTTCGCCTTGTTCGATCACCGAGCCCCCGGTAGCGCCGTTGGCCGCATCCACCGCCTCGATGAGCTCGGCCACCGTCAGTCCACGGGCCGCCAACGCCTGCGGATCGGGCTGGATCTGCCAGGCGCGCACCGCACCGCCCACACTGGCTACTTCAGCCACGTCCGGCACGGTTTTTAGCTCATAACGAAGAAACCAGTCCTGCAACGCACGCAGCTGCCCCACATCACGTTGACCTGTTCGATCCACCAAGGCGTACTGGTAGATCCAGCCCAGTCCTGTCGCATCAGGACCCAGCGCCGGATTCACATTCGGCGGAAGTCGATCGCGTACCTGGCTCAAGTACTCGAGCACTCGAGAGCGCGCCCAGTAAAGATCAGTGGCATCGTCAAACAGGATGTAGACGAATGAATCACCGAAGAAGGAGAAGCCGCGTACCGCCTTCACGCCCGGCACGGACAACATCGTGGTGGCCAACGGGTAGGTGACCTGGTCTTCGATGATGCGCGGGGTTTGCCCCGCCCATTGCGTGCGGATGATGACCTGGGTATCGGACAGGTCCGGCAGCGCATCCAGCGGCGTGTTCTTTACCGACCAGATACCGACCACCGCCAGCAGCGCGGCGGCAACCAGCACCAGCACGCGATTGGCGATGCAAGCATGGATCAGGCGCGCGATCATGGTGTGCCCTCCATCGCTTCGGACATGACCTCGCTTGCCTGGCAATCAGCGGCTGCGGCGGGGCCGAACTTGGGTACCAACTGCATATCCATGAACGGTGACTTGCCCGGCTTGTCGAAATGCTTCTCCGGCACCATCGGGTCATACCAGTACTGCACCGGGCAGCGCGGCGGCGTAGAGGTGGAGGTGTCTGGCGCGACAGGCGCCGGCTGTCTGGACGGTGACGGCACGACAGTGCGTGGTTCGTGCCCGGCGTCATGGCGCTCGTGCACACCTGATGCGCTGGCAGGGCGTGTCGGTTGTGCAGCACCCAGGCGCTCCAACGCACCGGAGAGACTGGCTTCGGAGTCGAGCAAGAACTGACCCGAGACGACCACGCGTTCACCACCGGCCAAGCCTGCCACGATCTGCGTGCGCCCTTGCACGCTACGTCCCACACTCACCCGCACTGGCCGGAAGCTCCCGTCCGGATCCTGCACGATGACCCGGCTGTCCCGCCCGGTGGCGATCAGCGCCTCCGTGGGAACGACTGGCAGGGCCTGCTCGGCGTCGGGCTGCACCAGAACCTCGGCGAACATGCCCGGCACCAGCCGACGCTGCGGGTTGCGCAGCACAATTCGCGCCCGCTGCGTGCGACTAGCCATGTCGACCTGGGGAAGCAACGCCTGGATCTGTCCGGCAAAGCGCTCTGCCGGCCAGGCACTGACCGTGGCCTGCACTGAGGTCCCCGGCCGCAAGGTGCCCAGCGCTGCCTGGGGTACCGAGGCCTCCAGCCACAACGTGTCCAGCCCATTGATCTTGAACAGTGGCGTACCGGGCATCACCGTCTGTCCCTCGCGTGCCAGGATCTCGGTCACGACACCACTGTGGTCTGCGCTAAGCACGACGCCACTTCTGGCCGAGGCGCCAGAAGGAACACCCAACGAACGCAACCGTTGTTGCGCCGCACCCTGCAGCTCACGCGCGCCCGCGGACTGAGCTTGGCTCAGGGCATGTGCTTCGGCGATGGCCGCGTTCCATGCCGGGGCCTGCACGGTGGCCAGCGTTTGACCACGACGAACCTCGGTAAACGGCGCCTTTACCTGCACGTGGGTGATCAAGCCTTCCATGCGCGCACTGATCACGCTTTCCTGGGTCAGATCCCACGTCAGTGTGCCCGGCACGCGTACGGCAGTCCCTAGTAACTCTACCGTCACTTCCTGAGTGCGTATGCCCACGTTCTGCTGCAGGCGCGGATCGATCTGCGTTCCGCCCCCTATGGCCTCATCTGCGTATTTGGGCAGCAACTCCATATCCATGAACGGAGATTTGCCCGGCTTGTCGAATCGCTGCTCCGGCGCCATGGGGTCGTACCAGTACAGCACCTTGCGTGCTTGATCTGCGACGCTCGTGCCGGGGGGCGGGGTGGTATCAGAGGTTCGAGTCATCCAGGCGTAGCCGCCGGCAAAGCCGAGCGCCAGCAACCCGAGGGCCACGGCGAGCTGTGTGAGACGCGTCTTGGTCGGGCTCATGGCGTGTTCTCCTCATGGGGTAGCAGATAGGCCAGTGCCGCCCAGGCACGGCCCTGTTCGCCCAGCAGACGGGCGTTCTCCAGGTGCAATTCGATCTCATCGCGCCGCGCTTCCAGCCACGGCTGCAGGTCGGCACCGGCGCCGTAGGCGGCCAACGCCGTGCGTGCACGATCGCGCGCCAAAGGCAGGCTCTGCGTGTTCTGGCGCTCCAACTGGCCGGTTAACCCGCGCCATCGCGCTATCGCGCGTTGCACCGACTCGGCTTGGATGCGCCGGGCCTCATCGCGCTCTGCGGACACCGCCTCCAGCTCGGCCCGCCGTGCCGCGATGCCTCGTGCTTGGCGGTTCTTCTGGAACAGCGGCAGGCCCACACCCACTTCCACCATGAGCATGTCGCTGCGCGCCATGCCGTCGGGTGCGCGCTCGCGACGTCCGTAGGTGAGCTCCACACTCCAATCCGGGCGGGTTTCGGCCACGGCCGCATCCACCTGGGCCTGGGCTAAGCTCTCGCGTGCCTCCCAGCCCAGTAGTGGCGTGTGTTGGTCCAGTTTGGCCAGCAGTTGGGTGGGCTCCAATGGCAACTGCGAAAAATCCGGTGCCGCACCACTGGCCAAGATCGCCTCTGGTGCAATACCCAACCACCGCGCCAGGCCGGCCTGCGCGGCGGCGTGCTCCGCATGTACCTGCTCCAGGCGATTGTCCAACTGCAGTAGGGCGGCCTGGGCGGCAAGCACATCACTGGCCCCGGCCGTGCCGCCTGCCAAGCGAGCACGCGCCGCACGCTCGGCTATACGGGCCGGCTCGCGCAGACCTTCCAACGCATCTACGGCTTGCTGCGTACTCCACAGCTCGATCCAGGCCAGCGCGGCCGCTTGGGCCACCATCTGCTGTTCGGCCATCGACAGTGAGCGCGCTTGCGCCAGCGTCGCTTGCGCCAAGGCGTGCTCGGCACGTCGTTTCGCACGCGCAGGAAACTCCTGCATCAGACCGATTTGCTGGGTGGTCATCTCATCGGCCCGCAAGCTGAAGGCATCGGGTCCGCTGACGGGCCAGTTCGCCAGCCCCACGATCAAACGTGGGTCGGGAAGCGCGCCAGCACGCGCGGCTTCTTCGGTACTGGCATCGATCTGCGATCGGCGCACCTGCAGGGTTGGGGCGTTAGCAAGCGCCCGTTGTAGGGCTTCTGTGTAGCTGATCGGGATAGCGGGCGATGCCGCCAGCACAGGACCACTGAGCGCCAGGGCAAACACGAACCCACACGCCATCTTGCGCCTTGCACGCAAGAAGAAAGACATCTCCATAAGACCTCCGGGAAACGACAACGAGCGCGCTGCAACGCATGCAGCACGAGCACGGGTCAATCCAGGAGGGGGCTTAAATCAGCAGGCTACAAAAGCGCTGCAGGGGAGGCGGATCGGACACGCACACCGGAACATCCCGATACAACTGCGCGTGTACCGGTGGCAACAGAGCCTGCACCAGCGCGAAGGCGGCCAGCGCGGGCTGGTAAGGCACTTGAGGGGCCTTCGCATCGGCCGTGGCGATGTGATCGCGCTGGCAATGCTGGTCGCACAACGCCGGAGCATCGGGATCCGGCGTGGACATCTCTTCGCAACCGACCATCAGGGTCGCTTGTCCAGCTTCCACCGATTCCAGCGGACAGGCGTAAGCCACCAGCGCGAGTTGCTGCAGCAGCAGCGCCCACAGTCCCAGCCATGCCAGTCGGGCACGAGAACGGGGTCGCCGCCATCGCCTCAGCAGCCTCACCATGACAGCTCCCGCACGCCCGAAGCAGCGCCTGCGGACGCTGGGCAGATCAGGGCAGGGGACGTGCGAGCTCTCATGATGGCCAGTCTAGCCCTCTTGGGGCCGACTGTCATTGATCAGGATCAAGCCCTCGCGCGGACTCAGCGGTGGCATCCGCCGCAGCAGGAGGATGCGACGGCCGGGGCGGCCGGCGTACCAGCCTCAGAAGGGAGCACCGCAGCGATCACATAGCCTTGCCGCTGGATAGCCTCAACCGCCTGTTCTACGGCAAGCAGGCCCTCGATCTTGACCACGCCACTGCCCAGATCGACGTCCACCTGGGCGTGGGGGTCAAGGGCCTGAATGGCTTGGGTGACCGTTCGGACACAGTGACCACAGGTCATACCTTCAACAACGAGATTCATGGACAACCCTCCAAAAGCATCGGCGGTTTGCCGACGGCGTGACGATGAGCCTTCCCACGGTGGGAAGGTCAAACGACAGGCAAGTTGAGTGGTAATCCGTCCCGCGTTGTTGACCTTCCCATCATGGGAAGGCTCAGGCTACCTGCTCGTTCCTATTGGCCCTCACTCCATGGACATAACGCTCACTTATGCGAATTAAGTTATTGATTATATTACATTAATACAGGAATCGCAAGGTCTGTAGTTGCACCGTGCCCTGGCCGGCCACAAACGCGATAAGCTAAGCATTCCTTAGTGCTAGTCATTCTTGATGTCATGACGATGCCATCTGAGCGCACCCGCAATGTGCTGCAGGCGGGCGCGTTCCTCAGGCAGCTAGCGGCCAGCCAAGCCGTGCCTAAAGAGGTGCGGCAAGAGGCATATCGACTGCTGCGGCACTATCCAACCGTCAGCGACATCGAGGCGATTGCTGAGCACGAAGAGCGGCTGCGAGCGCTGACCCAGTCGGCCTTCGTACGACCCTACCTGAGCAGCGAGATCGAGGCGGATTGGTTCTCCGGGTACCCGCTCGGCCCTCATCGCATCTGACCATGAAGCAACCGAGCAGGCCGCGTGGAAGAGGGACTACGTCTGCGGAGACAGCGCTGGAGGCTTCCTTTGAACGGGCCCGCGACAGTGCGGCCGAGGAACGCGCATTCTTCAAGCGACTGATGGATGCGATCGTGTACGTGCATGCGCCCATCTCGGACGACGCGCAGACACTGCGGCTGGTCCAGTTCCGCCATCCTGACGGTTTCGATGCGATCCCTTTCTTTACCTCGCTCGACAAGGCGCAGGCGGCCAGCTCGTCTGCTGTCAGAATTCTGGGAGTTTCAGGCCGTGAGCTGCTAACCGGTACTCGCGGCGCGACGTTGATGCTCAATCCCAACTACGGCGGCGTTGTCCTGTACCCGGAAGAGGTTGCGACATTGTTGGATACGGGCTTTCTGGCCAGGGTGGAACGTCTGGCGCCGGCGGAGTTCGCGGTGAGACCTGCCCAGGCCGCGCCGGCTTGGCTCGCTCCGGCCATCAGCGGCAGCCTTGAGCACGCCGACTTCGTCTCGTCGGCCTATCTCCTGGAAACTCACTCGTCAGGGGGCGTCGAACAGCCTCCCGGTCTGTTGATCTGGCTGGTGGTGGACCTGGCTTTCGCCGAGCGGGCGGCTCGTCTGGTGACCACCGCCATACAGCCCTTATGCTCAGATTTGGACGTCATCATCGACTTGGCGGTCCACGACGTATCGCTGCCTTTGCCGGCGGGCTTGGATGATCCCCAGATCCTGCCCATATTTTTTCACGAGAATCAAGCCAACTTGAGCACAGCTCATCGGCCTATGAGCCCTGAAGATAAGCTACTAGCACTCCTTCCGGGATTGACCGAGGAAGAGAAGGAACGGCGGACCCGCGAGGGTATGGCCGACGTCGACGCTGGACGTACGATCCCGCACGAGGAACTACTGCAATGGATCAGGCGACGGTCAGAGCCTTCTTGAAGGTTTCCGTTGGGTCAGGAGCGTGGAAACTCTTGAATCCAATATTCAAGAAGGGCACGCGTGCCTGAGCAGTACTCCAGGAATGCCTGTGTCACGCGGCTTCTGGTTCAATCAAGCCTAGGTCTGTAATCCACGAACTGCCTGACGTCGAGGGGTGTTTCCTCGTTGAATCATGGTGTTAGAGACGATTCGGCTGTTTTTCTCACGAATCCCTGCCGACCTTCTTGAAAAACTGAACCAGACCTACCCAAACGCTTCCGTAAGGCAGGTGGTGAGAGGGCAGGTTAAGCACATCAGGGATAGCAATCCCAAGGAGATAGAAGCGCTACGACAGGAGGCCAACGATCAACTTCCTACTATCGCCGAGCTAAAGAGGGTCAGTGCGGTTGATCCAGAGTTCCGGATGGAAAACAGCTTCTTTGGGCCCAAGCCAGTCATCACCGCCCGCATCATCAACCGCTCAACACTGCCATTGAGCGAAGCGAGCTGGAATGCGGCGCTGTACATCAATGGCGATGTACAGCCTGTAGCCACGTCGAAGGTGCGCAGCGATTTCCGTTCCATCGAAGGCCTCAAGCCCGAACACCATGTTACGGCTCGATTCACTGTCGGATTCGTCAAGGGCGATAAGGCCTGGACCACCTTGGCGATTCGTCAAGCTACATCCACACGCGTCGAGCTGGAGATGATCCCTGAGACAGCAATGGACTTTACGGACAAAGCCTATCTAAGTGCCGATCTTCAGAAGCGCATTGATTTCCTTGAGAACCAACTCAAGCAAGCGAGCGAGTTCGAAGATGTCTGATGCTACCAAGCCCCGCCGGCGGATCACCCTCCGGCGGGGCTTGGTAGCGGTACCGACGTTCACCCCCGCCAAAGAGGACCATTACACAATGCGCCCGTCCATCCTCGCCTTGGACTTAGAAGGAACGCTGATTTCCAACGCTGTAAGCCAGATCCCGCGCCCGGGCCTCTACGAATTTCTGGAGTCGGCAAAGTCGCTCTTTGAGGGTCTAGTCATCTTCACCACAGTTCCGGAGCCTAGATTTCGCGAGATTGCCGACCTATTGGCTTGCGAAGGAGCGGCCCCGGGTTGGTTTGCCCGCTTGCCATACATAGACTGGACTGGGCCGACGAAGGATCTTGCCAACGTTTCCCAGCCCATCGGCTCTGCATGGCTACTAGATGATTACGCCCCCTATGTACAACCGGGACAGGAACATTGCTGGGTCCCGGTTCAACTGTTTTGTTCTCCTTACCCCGAGGACGACGCGGGACTGGACGATGCCATCGAGGCAATCCGTAAGCGACTGAACGAGTACTAGAGGGCCATCTCTTGGCCAGCGTCCAATGGGCCACAGGCTCGCCGGTCAACCAAGGTCCAGCGCTTCGTTGGAGAACCGTCGATATAGACCTGGGGGGGCGTTTACCGCGATAGAGTCCTGAGCCCCCTCAAACCATCTCATGGACCCGTGGCAGCTGGTCGGTCTACTCAGACTAGAAGCTAAAGCTGCCAACTGCCGCTAGGTTCCAGCCAGTACGCCATGCCCAGCGGCAGGAAAGTCTCCATTGCAACGTCCAGGATCAACGGCTGACGCCAACCCTGACCAGGCAAGAAGCAAAAATCCTTCCGGGCGAGGGTTCCAGCTTGCTCGCGTCCAGCTAACCAGATGCATCTGCGTTTTATCTCGCGATCAAGTGCTCGCCTCGCGGCATGCTCATCCAAACCGCTTTGTATGAACTCCGAGGCAGAATTTCGCATGCTCGCCCACAGCACGTAGCGCTTACGCCCCAAGCTGAGCGCATTCCATTCAGGCGATCCAATCGACTGAAGCCCGTCGCCTAGCTTCGGGTCCAACCGATGCTTCCGCAGAAGGTTTGCCAAGTACGCTCGAGCTTCGGTGGATGCCAGTGAAATTCCGAGATTCCGCCTCGCACTGGGCGTGCACTCAGCCGCCCACTGGGTGAGCGACCGGGTCAATGCCGACTCAAGGTTCAAGTCACTGCGAGACCACGGAGATTTGTAGGACCAAGCCAGGGGCTCATACAGAGATCTTGCGGCAAGCCGAGAACATTCGACTGGTTCGCGATGGAGGACGCGCAGCGTCGCAAGCGTGTCAAGTGCCTGCGAGGCCAACCCCTCAGCAGCTACCGGCGAACTAGCCGTTCTTGAGCGCTCTAGCGCGCACCACGCGCACGCAAGAAAGGGACCTATTGAACGAACGAAATTGTCCAGTTCTGGCCAGGGCGCGATGAGGGTCGGTTGGCTAACGACATAGGCCACACAGCCCTCAAATCGCGATACCAGTTGTCAGGATATCAACCTGCCCACAGACTGTCTATCTGACTTTCCGATATTGACCCTTAGGTGTTCTCTCCAGTTCAACGATATCTGAACATCCGATATCCTAGCCGTGCAGCGAATGAGCGGGGAGCGCCCCGGCGCACGACGCAGAACGTTACCGCATGTTGGGAGAGCCGAAATGATGCGCACCAGCGCTAGCCACCCGTTACTGATTGCAGAGTTGCCTGTTGGAGCCCATGGAGGCGGCATAGGGGTGACATTTGCGCCAGGCAAGTACCAGGAAGTCGCCATGACTGGAGCATGGGCGAGAGACCTAGATGTGGACGTCTCGGCTATTCAGGACTGGGGTGCCACTCACCTAGTCACCTTGCTTGAGCCTTGGGAGCTCAAGGACCTTCGAATCGAGAGCTTACCGGCGATAGTGGCGGGGAAGGGCATCTCTTGGCATGGACTGCCAATCACTGATGGAGCCGCACCAGACGACAGACTCCTCAAAGATTGGCTACAGCTAAGTGCTGAGCTCGTCGCTGACATGCTGAGCGGTCAAAGGATCGTGGTCCACTGCAAGGGGGGGTTGGGACGCGCGGGAACGGTCGCTGCCATGCTTTTGCTGCAGTCTGGCGAGGCCAAGCGGGCATCGGATGCCATCCACATGGTGCGGCATGCCAGGCCAGGCGCAATCGAAACGATTGCTCAAGAGGAGTTCCTAGAGTACTGGGCGCAGAGCCTTCACCCGGGCGGAGCTTGACCACTCAGGTGCGCAGTCAGGAACTCAAGGACGAGTTGCCTGTGGATCCAGAACTCGAGGGCTTCTTAGGTCTGGATCCAGAAATCGACGGCGTCTCCATAGTGGATCTTCGCGAGGGTTCAGGGCACATCAAAAATTCGCTGCCTCGAAAGCTAAGAACCTTGCTGTCGCACGAATCAGGGTCTTGTGCTGGGGCCGGACCAGCGCTATCGCTGACTAAGGCAGGGCAACCTCCAGGGACTGTACTGCGACGGCGCGATCAATAGACATCTGTCAGATGTATCGCCACCACTATCGATCTAATGAATGCTGACTCAGCCGATGCGTGCTGCCTTAGGAGTTACGATCTGACTGCACTCGTGGCCGAGGCGAAACGCCACGACGTACAGGACCGTGGCATCCATCGGCATACCTGAGCCCATCCGAATGACGACCTTACGCTGACCGTGCGACAGTGATACTCCCAGTTCCCGCAGGACCTCAATGCGCTGCTGCAGCCCGTCGTAGATGTCTAGCTTGTCGACTTCTGAATACAGGTCTTGGCAGTCGCGATACTCACGGTAGTAGTCGACCAGTGCAGCAAACTCGCTCGCCGCCTCGCGCGACAGCTCGAAAGCCGGTTCGGACAGATCCATGTCGCACGAAACGATCAGGCTGGCCAGCTCGCGCCCAGCAGCAAGCGGGGACACCGCCAGGGTGATGTAGTCGCGCTCAAACTGCGCTTGCGCCGCCTGCAGTTCCTCGTCTGTCGGCAGCGAGAAAGGCTTGTTGAGTGCATCGATGTCATTGAAATCGAAGGCGCGCGCCAGTGCGCGACGGGTGTCGAAACTGGCCGAGTCACCCTGCTCAACCCGCTGAACTGTTCGCACGTTCAGGCCCGAGATCTCGGCCAATTGTTCTTGCGACCAATGACGCAACTGGCGGAACTGGCGAATGCAGGCGCCAACCTCAGCAGCGGTAAGCAGGCGAGGCGGGGTCTTGGTGGTCATAGAAGATAACTCCGGAGGGGTAGGGAGCCCAGATTAGGAGGGTGCCGAACTTGGAAACATGACAGTCGCCCGACAGGCCCCCGACACAGATCAACTGCCAGGACTTGCCCCAACGAGAAATCCGGGGCAACTGCTTATGCGCCCGTGATGTTCTCCCCGTGCCCCCAGAGGGGGGCGAGGCCCAACTGCCTAGTCACTCACCACAGACCCCACCCTAGACGCGCAGGCGATCCGGGACAGCTCTATGGCGAGGGCTGATGGGGGGTCAATGGCTCCAACTCTGGCAAAACACCCCCAAATTGATGATGCAGTGCATTCATCCATGCCAGAACTGGTTCGCCTGGCCACAGGTGCGCCAGATTCAGAAGGGTTAGCATGGCAAGCGCATTGCTGTTCATGGCCACCCCCGCCAGAAGCGCGCCCGGGTAGCCATTTAACTGCCTTGCCAAGGGGTGAATCCCGGCATGGAGATAGGAGTTCAAGCCGACATAAAGGCATTGTCTGGCTCTGCCCAACAACTGTGATGCTCCTCGGGGCCCAGAGGACTCAAGCTTTACGAGCATGTCCTGAACGCCAGGGAGCCTCTTTGCCGCTTGCTGACTCTCCAGAGTCAGGGGCGCAAGAAGCTTCTCGATGTCGGTGTCGGTAGCTGCATAACATGCCCAGGTTGCACGCACGAGGGCCTCATACTGGGGCCGGACCAGCGAGATTGCTGACTGGGGCAGAGTAGCGATCAGGGACTGTACTGCCACGGCGTGATCAAGGGACATCTGGCAAAGTGCCGCCACCGCCGTCGATCTTCGGTCACGTCCATGCTCTATCTCCATCCAAGCGGCTCGAATTTCACCCAAGAGCTCTAAGGAGCCCTCCAGCACAGACGCCCGATCCTGGTCAGCCGATTGAGGCACAAGTCATCCTAGAATCGTGATCTGCAGGCAAGAGTAACGGCTCGTCCATCGGGCAAAGCCCTCAGTTGGCCGGCTGGGCTGCAGCATCTGTTAGCCGGTAATCTCTGCATTGCATCATCCGTGCATCAGCAATTTCTGCGTTGCGTCAGTCGCAAGTCAAATTTTTCTGCAATGGACCGTCTTGCACTGAAATTTTATTCCTCAAAAGCTGAAATCTCTGCAATGGCACCCTAAGAATGTCTGCGATGAACAGCGTTCTGGTCCGCGCGCGATTGCTTCCTATATTGCAACCATACGCTCAGCCAGCCAACCGCCGGGATCCATGATCGCGCGAGCGGACGATCCCGGTCGCAAATGGCTGGCTGCCGTCACTCTCGTGGCTTTGAGCGATCAAGGGGAGCAGTCTGGCCCACGTGTCGAACAGAAGCCTTGGATCTTGGTGGATCAGAAGCGAAACCCGCAGCGCATCTTCCATCGCCTTGAGGTAGCCGCGGCGTATCTCAAGTGCGTTCTCGCAAGCATTGGGGCGACCAAGAATTTGTGTGATCGCGGAGGCCATAGCAGTCTGGACAGGAGGGGAGGGGAAGGCGATAGTCTGCAAACGTCTAGACGATCCCGCAATGAGCATCCTCAACGTTCTCCTCACTCGTGACCACCTCGTCGTCGCAGCGGATACCCTGGCAGAGGATGCTCTCACAGGGGCGTATTCCGCGGGGGCAAAGCTGCTGCTGATCCCTCAGCACAACGTAGTGCTTGCTGCGCGCGGGTCTACGCAATTCTTCCTGGGGGGCTCGCAGAATTCGGAAAAAATCGTACGCTAAGGTTTTCCGGGCATCCGTAGGGGCCGAAACTTCCCGTCTTCCAGTCTGCGGCTCTGCCGCCAGACGTAATCGCCGGTGAGGTTGATGTGCTCCCAGCCCAGCGGCGACAGGAATTGCAGCAGCTCGCCGTCCACCGGCTTGCCGGCCTCGACCAACCCCTGGGTGGCGCGCTCCAGGTACACCGTGTTCCACAGCACGATAGCCGCCGTCACCAGGTTGAGGCCGCTGGCCCGGTAGCGCTGCTGCTCGAAGCTCCGATCCCTGATTTCCCCAAGGCGGTTGAAGAACACCGCCCTGGCCAGCGAGTTGCGCGCCTCACCTTTGTTCAGGCCGGCATGCACGCGGCGGCGCAGCTCAACACTTTGCAGCCAGTCTAGGATGAACAGCGTGCGTTCGATCCGGCCCAGCTCGCGCAGGGCCACGGCCAGGCCGTTCTGGCGCGGATAGCTGCCGAGCTTGCGCAGCATCAGCGAGGCAGTGACGGTGCCCTGTTTGATCGAGCTGGCCAGGCGCAGGATGTCGTCCCAATGGGCGCGGACGTGCTTGATGTTCAGGGTGCCGCCGATCAGCGGCCGCAGCGTCGGGTAGGTCTGCACGCCCTGCGGCACGTACAGCTTGGTTTCGCCGAGGTCGCGGATGCGCGGCGCGAAACGGAAGCCCAGCAGGTGCATCAGGGCGAAGACGTGATCGGTGAAGCCGGCCGTGTCGGTGTAGTGCTCCTCGATCCGCAGGTCGGACTCGTGGTACAGCAGGCCGTCGAGCACATAGGTGGAATCGCGCACGCCGACATTCACCACGCGGGTGCTGAACGGCGCGTACTGGTCGGAGATATGGGTGTAGAACAGCCGTCCCGGCTCACTGCCGTACTTCGGGTTGACGTGTCTGGTGCTCTCGCCCCGGCCGCCAGCCCGGAAACGCTGGCCATCGGAGGATGAGGTGGTGCCGTCGCCCCAGTGGGCGGCGAAGGCATGCTGGTACTGGTGGTTGACCAGCTCGGCCAGGGCCGCCGAATAGGTCTCGTCGCGGATGTGCCAGGCTTGCAGCCAGGACAGCTTGGCGTAGGTCAGACCGGGGCTCGACTCGGCCATCTTGGTCAGCCCGAGGTTGATCGCATCACCGAGGATCGCGGACAGCAGCAACGTCCGGTCTTTGGCCTCGGCCCCGTCCTTCAGGTGGGTGAAGTGGCGGCTGAAGCCCGTCCAGTCGTCCACGTCCATCAGCAGTTCGGTGATCTTGATGCGCGGCAGTAACTGACTGGTCTGGTCGATCAGCGCCTGCGCCCGATCCGGCACCGCCGCATCCAGCGGGGTGATCTTCAACCCGGACTCGGTGAGGATGGCATCGGGCAGCTCGTTGTCCTTGGCCAGGCGGGCGACAGTGGCCAACTGCTCGTCCAGCAGCTGCAAGCGCTCTTCCAGATACTGGTCGCTGTTCGGGTTGATCGCCAGCGGCAGGGCCTGTTCCCGCTTGAGCGCGGCGAACTTCTCGGCCGGCAGCAGGTAGTCGTCGAAGTCGCGGAACTGCCGCGAGCCCTTGACCCAGATGTCGCCGGAGCGCAGGGCGTTCTTCAGCTCGGACAGGGCGCAGATTTCGTAGAAGCGCCGGTCGAGGCCTTCCGGGGTGATCACCAGTGGCTTCCAGCGCGGCTTGATGAAGGCGGTGGGAGCATCGGCCGGCACCTTGCGCAGGTTGTCGGCGTTCATCTCGCGCAGCGTCTGCACGGCTGCCAGCACGCCCTGCGCGGCCGGGGCGGCGCGCAGCTCCAATACCTCCAGCAGAGCCGGCGTGTAGCGGCGCAGGGTGGCGAAGTTCTCGCCGACCAGGTGCAGGTGGTCGAAGCCCTCCGGCCGGGCCAGCAGCTCGGCTTCGCTGACGCTCTCGGTGAACTCGTCCCAGGGGATCACCGCCTCGATGGCGGCATAGGGGTCGCTGCCGGCTTCCTTGGCCTCCAGCAGCGCCTGGCCGATCTTGGAGTACAGGCGCACCTTGTCGTTGATCGCCTTGCCCTGCTTCTGGAACTGCTGCTGATGCTTGTGCTTCGCGCCGCTGAACAGCTTGACTAGGATGCGGTCGTGCAGATCCACCAGCTCATCAATCACGGTTGCAGTGCTCTCCAGCACCACGGCGGCCAGGGTCGCATAGCGCCGCTGCGGCTCGAACTTGCCGAGGTCTTTGGGCGTCATCTGCCCACCCTCGCGGGCCAGCTTGAGCAGGCGGTTCTGGTGGATGTGCCGGCCCAGGACTTCGGGCAAGTCCACCAGCTGAAATGTCTTCAGCCGCTCGATGTGCTCAAGCATATGCCGAGAGTTGGGTTTCAGCGGTGCCTGGCGCAGCCAGGTCAACCAGGTGATGCTGCTGCCGGCCTTGAGCTTCAACAGCTCGTCCAGCTTGGCCCGATGCGAGTCCGTGAGCGGTTCAACCAGGGCGCGGTAGACCCGCCGATTGGCCCGTGCAATGGCCTCCGAGCAAGCCCGGTCGATCACGCTCAACGCCGGCAGGATGCGTCGCTTCTGCCGCAGGCTCTCCAGCGCCTGGCCGGCCAGCAGCAAGCCCTTGTCGGTCTGCTGGGCCAGTTCGGTCAGCTCGCGCACCAGGGCGCGGAAGTCGGACAGGCCGAACGGGGCCAGTTGAAGGTAGGTGCGCAGTTCCTGGGCGTGCTCGCGACGGGTCACATCGCGCTCGCCGTACTTCGTCCAACTCGCCGGATCGGTCTGGACTTGCTTGGCCACCCACAGGATGACCGGTTCGGGCAGCTCGCTGTCAGTGCCCAACGCATAGCCGGGGTAGCGCAGCAGGCAGAGTTGCACGGCGAAGCCGAGGCGGTTGGCGTCGCCGCGCCGCTGACGGATCAGCGACAGGTCGGAGTCGTTGAAGGTGTAGTAGCGGATCAGGTCATCCTGGCTTTCTGGCAACGCGAGCAGGGTGCCCCGCTCCGTGGCCGAGAGGATCAAGCGACGCGGCATGTGTCAGTCGTCCGTGCGGAGGTACTGGTAGAGGGTTTCCCGGCTGATGTTGAACTCGCGGGCAAGCTGCGCCTTGGGCTCGCCGGCCGTCGCTCGCTGCCGCAGGGTAGCAGCCTGCTCATCGGACAGGGCTTTCTTGCGGCCCCGGTACGCGCCACGCTGCTTGGCCAAGGTGATGCCCTCACGCTGCCGCTCGCGGATCAGGGCGCGCTCGAACTCAGCGAAGGCCCCCATCACCGACAGCATCAGGTTGGCCATCGGCGAGTCCTCGCCAGTGAACACCAGGCCCTCCTTCAGGAACTCGATGCGCACGCCGCGTTGAGTCAGCTTCTGTACCAAGCGACGCAGGTCATCGAGGTTGCGGGCCAGCCGGTCCATGCTGTGCACCACCACTGTATCGCCTTCGCGGACGAAGCTCAGCAGCGCTTCGAGCTGGGGGCGCTGGGTGTCCTTGCCCGATGCCTTGTCGGTGAACACCTTGCTCACCTGTGTCTGTTCCAGCTGGCGTTCCGGGTTCTGGTCGAAGCTGCTGACCCGGACGTAGCCGATGCGGTGCCCCTGCACGATGTCTCCTTGGTTGAAGGCGGCTTAAGTGCTCCTTCTGTTCCGTTGTGCCTCAAACCCCGTTTCTGTCAGGCTGAAATCTATGCCCTTCGCAGGCATGTGTCAAAAAATGCGAAAGATGACTCTATTCTGACTAAGCGGTGTCATTTTCAGAAGGTGACTGCACGGAATATCAAGAGTCGGCTGCACAGTCTTTTCTGATCTGTGGTCGTCTCAGAAAACGGAAAATAAAGCACGCTAAGCTGTGGAAGCCCCTGCCAAGCTCGTTCCACCTTGCAACGACGCAATCAGCGGACACGAAACATTCCCCTGCCGCGAATGGCAGGCGCACACCAGGTCAGACAGCACAGCCTCCATGCGCGCCAAATCGGCCATCTTCTCGCGCACGTCTTGGAGCTTGTGCTCGGCCAGGCTGCTGGCCTCCTCGCAGTGGGTGCCATCGTCGAGCCGCAGCAACTCGGCGATTTCATCCAGGCTGAAGCCCAACCGCTGGGCCGATTTCACGAATCGCACCCGTGTCACGTCCGCCGCGCCATAGCGGCGAATGCTGCCATAGGGCTTGTCCGGCTCGGGCAACAAGCCCTTGCGCTGATAGAACCGGATGGTCTCCACATTGACCCCGGCCGCCTTGGCAAAAACGCCAATGGTCAGATTCTCAAAATTAATTTGCATATCGCTTGACTCCGTACATAACTACGGAAGTAAGCTTAAGCTATCCAAACCAAATTTGAAAGGACAAGCGTATGTCTGAACCACAAAACGGGCGCGGCGCGCTCTTCGCCGGTGGGCTGGCCGCCATTCTTGCGTCGGCCTGCTGCCTGGGGCCGCTGGTTTTGATCGCCTTGGGGTTCAGCGGGGCATGGATCGGCAACCTGACGGTGCTGGAACCCTATCGCCCGATCTTCATCGGCGCAGCGCTGGTCGCGCTGTTTTTCGCCTGGCGGCGCATCTACCGCCCGGCGCAAGCCTGCAAACCGGGTGAGGTCTGCGCGATTCCCCAAGTGCGAGCTACTTACAAGCTCATTTTCTGGATCGTGGCCGCGCTGGTCCTGGTCTCGCTCGGATTTCCCTACGTCATGCCATTTTTCTATTAATCACAGGAGTTCATCATGAAAAAACTGTTTGCCGCCCTCGCCCTCGCTGCCGTTGTTGCCCCCGTGTGGGCCGCCACCCAGACCGTCACGCTGTCCGTACCGGGCATGACCTGCTCCACCTGCCCGATCATCGTCAAGAAGGCGATTTCCAAGGTCGAAGGCGTCAGCAAAATTGACGTGACCTTCGAGACACGCGAAGCGGTTGTCACGTTCGATGATGCCAAGACCAGCGTGCAGAAGCTGATCAAGGCAACCGGAGACGCGGGCTTTCCGTCCAGCGTCAAGCAGTAAATCTACCCGGAAAGCGATGATGAGTAACTTGTTTAGATACGGACGTTCGTCCGTCGTAAGCGGCCTTCTGATGCTCATGAGCGTCGGTGCGTTGGCCTATGACTTCAAAAGGATGGAGGCGGCCATCGAGTCGCTCTCGCCTACCACGCAAAGCGAATGGGAGCGCAAGGCCACAGCGGGTGAACCCATTGCGCAGAACGTCACCGGCATGGCGTACAAGTACGGCATCGGCGTCGCGCAGGATCAGGCAGTCTCGTGGAAGTGGTTCCGCTCAGCGGCAGAGCAGGGCGAGGCGGACGCCCAGTTCAACCTCGCGCGCATCTACGAAGGGCATGCCAACGACACCTTCTATCGTCGCCACGCACGGCCTGTGCCCGCTGACGACAGCGAGGCCGTGAATTGGTACCGCCGCTCCGCTGAGCAGAACCACACACAGGCGCAAGTTAAGCTGGCACAGCTGTACGCGAAGGGCGTCGCTCCGGCCGCGTCCGATCTGGTCCAGGCGTACAAGTGGTTCGGCATCGCCGCCGCCCGCGGCGACGAGACCGCGGTCAAGCTGCGCGCCGAGCTTGCGGCCAGATTGACACGTGAGCAGATCGCGGACGGCGATGCTCAGGCTATGGAATGGACAAGAAGTTCCAGTGTTAAGCAGTGAGCGACATCATGGGCTTGATTACACGCATCGCCGATAAAACCGGAGCGCTCGGCAGCGTCGTTTCCGCGATGGGCTGCGCGGCTTGTTTCCCAGCCATCGCCAGTTTCGGCGCGGCCATAGGGCTGGGCTTCCTGAGTGAATACGAGGGCCTGTTTATCTCCAGGCTATTGCCGCTGTTTGCCGCCATCGCCCTGTTAGCAAACGCGCTGGGCTGGCTGAGTCATCGTCAATGGCACCGCAGCCTGCTCGGCATGATCAGGCCGGCCATCGTATTCGCGGCCACGGTTTGGCTTCTCGGCAACTGGTGGACGGCGAACCTGATGTACGTCGGTCTGGCCTTGATGGTCGGGGTGTCGATCTGGGATTTCGTCTCGCCGGCACATCGCCGCTGCGGCCCGGACGGCTGCGAACTGCCACCACAACATGGCTGACGGAAACGACCGTCGCCGACAACAGAGAAGGAACAAACATGACCACCCTTAAGATCACCGGCATGACCTGCGATTCGTGCGCTACGCACGTCAAGGAAGCCTTGGAGAAAGTGCCCGGCGTACAGTCGGCCGTCGTGTCCTACGCCAAGGGCGCGGCCCAACTCGACCTTGACCCCGGCACCGCATCGGACGCACTGACTGCCGCCGTGGCCGGACTCGGCTACAAGGCAACGTTCGCTGATACCTTATCGACGGACAACCGCGCCGGGCTACTCGACAAGGTACGCGGCTGGATGGGGACCGCCGACAAGGGCAGCGACGGTGAACGCCAGTTGCAGGTCGCCGTGATCGGTAGCGGCGGCGCTGCAATGGCGGCGGCGCTGAAGGCCGTCGAGCAAGGCGCGAAAGTCACGCTGATCGAGCGCGGTACTATCGGCGGCACCTGCGTCAACATCGGCTGCGTACCGTCCAAGATCATGATCCGTGCCGCCCACATTGCGCATCTGCGCCGTGAAAGTCCGTTCGACGATGGCATCGCGGCTACTGTGCCGGCGATTAACCGCAGCAAACTACTGGCCCAGCAGCAGGCGCGCGTCGATGAGCTGCGCCACGCCAAGTATGAAGGCATCCTGGATGGCAACCCGGCCATCACCGTTCTGCATGGTGAAGCGCGTTTCAAGGATGACCAAAGCCTTACCGTCCGTTTGAACGATGGCGGCGAGCGCGTCGTGGTGTTCGATCGCTGCCTGGTCGCCACTGGTGCCAGTCCGGCCATTCCGCCCATCACTGGTTTGAAAGGCACGCCGTACTGGACATCTACCGAGGCCCTAGTGAGTGACACCATTCCCGAACGCCTAGCCGTGATCGGATCGTCGGTGGTGGCGCTGGAACTGGCGCAAGCCTTCGCCCGGCTGGGCAGCCAGGTCACGATCCTGGCGCGCAGCACACTGTTCTTCCGCGAAGACCCGGCCATCGGTGAGGCCGTCACAGCCGCCTTTCGTGCCGAAGGAATCAAGGTTCTGGAACACACGCAAGCCAGCCAGGTCGCCTATGCGGACGGCGAATTCGTGCTGACCACAGGGCACGGCGAAGTGCGCGCCGACAAGTTGCTGGTCGCTACCGGCCGCACGCCGAACACGCGCAGCTTGGCGCTGGAAGCGGCGGGTGTCGCCGTCAATGCGCAGGGAGCCATCGTCATTGACAAGGGCATGCGCACCAGTACGCCACACATTTATGCCGCAGGAGACTGCACTGACCAGCCGCAATTCGTCTATGTGGCAGCGGCCGCCGGCACCCGTGCGGCCATCAACATGACCGGCGGAGACGCTACGCTCAATCTGACCGCGATGCCGGCGGTGGTGTTCACCGATCCGCAGGTCGCCACTGTGGGCTACAGCGAGGCGGAAGCGCACCACGACGGGATCGAGACCGACAGCCGCCTGCTAACACTGGATAACGTGCCGCGTGCGCTCGCCAACTTCGACACACGCGGCTTTATCAAGCTGGTAATCGAGGAAGGTAGCGGACGACTCATTGGGGTACAGGCAGTGGCCCCGGAAGCGGGCGAGCTGATCCAGACGGCGGTGCTCGCGATCCGTAACCGCATGACCGTACAGGAACTGGCTGACCAGTTGTTCCCCTACCTGACGATGGTCGAGGGGCTGAAGCTCGCGGCGCAGACCTTCACCAAGGATGTCAAACAATTGTCCTGCTGCGCAGGATGAAAGGAGATGGAACCATGAAGCTCGCCCCATATATTTTAGAACGTCTCACTTCGGTCAATCGTACCAATGGTACTGCGGATCTCTTGGTCCCGCTACTGCGGGAACTCGCCAAGGGGCGTCCGGTTTCACGAACGACACTTGCCGGGATTCTCGACTGGCCCGCTGAGCGAGTGGCCGCCGTACTCGAACAGGCCACCAGTACCGAATATGACAAAGATGGGAACATCATCGGCTACGGCCTCACCTTGCGCGAGACTTCGTATGTCTTTGAAATTGACGACCGCCGTCTGTATGCCTGGTGCGCGCTGGACACCTTGATATTTCCGGCGCTGATCGGCCGTACAGCTCGCGTCTCATCGCATTGCGCTGCAACCGGAGCACCCGTTTCACTCACGGTTTCACCCAGCGAGATACAGGCTGTCGAACCTGCCGGCATGGCGGTGTCCTTGGTATTGCCGCAGGAAGCAGCCGACGTTCGTCAGTCCTTCTGTTGCCATGTACATTTCTTTGCATCTGTCCCGACGGCGGAAGACTGGGCCTCCAAGCATCAAGGATTGGAAGGATTGGCGATCGTCAGTGTCCACGAGGCTTTCGGCTTGGGCCAGGAGTTTAATCGACATCTGTTGCAGACCATGTCATCTAGGACACCGTGATCGGATATCGACCCAATGTTCTACGGCACCGGCATCGGATTCGCAGCGCGCGGATTGAACTCGGCGAAACGGTATATGCATTGCCGTGAACCGACCAAAAGGAGGTGTTCGATGAACGCCTACACGGTGTCCCGGCTGGCCCTTGATGCCGGGGTGAGCGTGCATATCGTGCGCGACTACCTGCTGCGCGGATTGCTGCGGCCAGTCGCCTGCACCACGGGTGGCTACGGCCTGTTCGATGACGCCGCCTTGCAGCGACTGTGCTTCGTGCGGGCCGCCTTCGAGGCGGGCATCGGCCTCGGCGCATTGGCGCGGCTGTGCCGGGCGCTGGATGCGGCGAACTGCGATGAAACTGCCGCGCAGCTTGCTGTGCTGCGTCAGTTCGTCGAACGCCGGCGCGAAGCGTTGGCCAATCTGGAAGTGCAGTTGGCCGCCATGCCGACCGCGCCGGCACAGCATGCGGAGAGTTTGCCATGAACAGCCCCGAGCGCATGCCGGCCGAGACGCACAAACCGTTCACCGGCTACCTGTGGGGCACGCTGGCCGTGCTGACTTGCCCCTGCCACCTGTCCATCCTCGCTGCCGTGCTGGCCGGCACAACCGCCGGTGCATTCCTTGTCGAGTATTGGGTCATCACGGCGCTCGGTTTGACCGGCCTGTTTCTTCTGTCACTGGCGCGGGCGTTGCGGGCATTCAGGGAAAGATCATGAGCGCTTCCCGGCCGGATGGATGGACTACGGCGGAGGGCCCAAGCGTTCGAGCGCGGGCAAGGCTTTCTGTTCGCAAAGCCGATGCCGGCGGCGGCATTCGCCGTCTTCGTCAGTCAATGGAGGGGTGCCACCATGAATGCAAATGATCCGACCGCCACCAGTTGCTGCGTGTGCTGCAAGGAAATTCCGCTCGATGCCGCCTTCACACCGGAAGGCGCGGAGTACGTCGAGCACTTCTGCGGGCTGGAGTGTTATCAACGTTTCCAGGCGCGGGCCAGCACTGCGACCGAAACGAGCGGCGAACCGAACGCTTGCGGTTCGCCGCCGTCAAATTGAGACAAACCACGCTTTCGCTACGTCGCCTCATGTCGGCATCAAATTCGGCTGAGTAGCTTCTCGCCATCTGGACGTAGCTCGCCCTTGGGTGAAATATGCCGATACAGGGTCTGCCGCGTGATGCCAAGTTCCTGGCACAGGTCGCCGACCTTGGTCTCTGACTGCCCCATTGCCGCCATCGCCAGCCGCAGCTTGGCGGCGGTCATCTTGAACGGCCGGCCGCCTTTCCGGCCGCGTGCCCGTGCTGAGGCCAGGCCCGCCACGGTGCGCTCGGCGATCAACTCGCGCTCGAACTCGGCCAGCGCGGCGAAGATACCGAAGACCAGCTTGCCGGCGGCGGTCGTGGTGTCAATGGCCGCGCCGTGCCCGGTCAGCACCTTGAGGCCGATGCCGCGTCCGGTCAGGTCATGGACGGTATTGATCAGATGGCGCAGGTCGCGCCCGAGCCGATCCAGTTTCCAAACGACCAACGTGTCGCCTGGCCGTAGTGCCTTCAGACAGCTCGCCAGACCGGGACGATCCTCGCGTTTTCCGGACGCTTGGTCTTCATAGAGATGCGCCGGATCAACACCGGCCGCGACCAGCGCATCGCGCTGCAAGTCCGTCGCCTGGGAGCCATCCGCCTTCGATACTCGCATGTAGCCAATCAGCATCTTGTACCTGTCACATATACGTTCTATTATGTGACAGTTTGCATCGGGAAGCTCTGCACGTCAAAATTTGTCACTTAACCCGTCATTCTGCCTAAGGCATGCAAAGGGTAGGCTAGGCTCATAATGTGACAGAAATTCCGGGGGGATGCCTTCCTTCGCGAAGGTGGCGCGCAACTGTTCCAAGGAAGCGGGGTCGCGCCGACCATAGGAAGCCAACGCGAACAGCGAGCGTGCCGTCTCGGGGTTGTGTCGTGCTTCAATGATGGCCTCATCAATGGCCTGGATTGCACGCTGCCAGTGATCGACGGGTTCGGGCTTCGGCGCTTTCGCCGGCAGGCCACTGGTGAACCCGGTTTGGGGCTCGGACCAGAATAGCTTTGCGTGCTCGCCTGGCGGGCTTATATCCCTCACCTCAATCAAGCTGATTGCCGTTGCCGCCGCCTCCAGCATCTGCAACCGTACTGCCGGGTTCAGGGTTTCATACGGTCGCCACAGACTTTGCCCAGCACGCAGCGGATGCCCGCAGCATTCCCAGATTTGGCGGAGATACCCCGCGTAGGTGCCGCACGTCGAAAGCGGGGTGTTCAGCTCATCGAGCAGCGTGCGTAGCAGCCTAAACCACAATCCGGCGTGGATGCGTCGGCGCGGCAACTCCACGTGGCCGGTCGTCAGTGCCTGCCAGGTACGCTGGTCCATCGCCGCAATCGCGTCGCTGGCAGTGCGCGGTTCGGCGTCGGCGTTCTCCCAGCCGAGAAACCGCCCTGGCACGCCCCAATAGGATTCCAGCCAGCAGCCATGCAGTGGGCAGCTCAGCATCAGGGGCAGCTTCCACGCGAGCAGTACGGCTTGGTTCTCCGGATCGTTCAGGCAGAGCGGACAGGCGCGGTGTATCGGTTGGGTGGGCAGCCAGGCACGCCAGCTCGTGATGGATCGCGTCTTACGGCGGAGTCTCGGCAGCAGTACCGAGAGCTGGAACGCATAGGTTTCCAATGCGGCTGGAATCTGATCATCAAGGCTGTCCAGTAGCCAAGGCACCCAGCCGGCGAAACTCATGCAGCGCAGCCGATCCAGCTCGATACCGCTCCGCTGGAAGAGCATCATCAGCAGCGACAGTGGTGGCGCGGTATCCAGGTCATCAACCTGGCCGTGACCAAGATCGTGCTCCAGCAGGTCGGACACCTCCATGTGATAGCAAAGGGCCACGCGGTTGAGCCATGAAGACAAGGCTTCGCCTTCCTTGGGAGCCGGATGCAGCGGCCAGCGTGGCGCTGGCTTCACATCAGTTCCCGCTCGAATTGCCGACGCCGCTCGCTTGGGCCGGTGTAATCGGCCATGCTGAGCGTGCGGTGGTTGATCGCTT
This sequence comes from Stenotrophomonas sp. 96582_Sma, assembly GCF_056480905.1. Lineage (NCBI taxonomy): Bacteria > Pseudomonadati > Pseudomonadota > Gammaproteobacteria > Lysobacterales > Lysobacteraceae > Stenotrophomonas > Stenotrophomonas sp. 96582_Sma. The sequence goes on from NZ_CM151122.1 coordinate 2,377,120, forward strand.
CCTCGCCGCTCTCCACGGCGACGAGGGCCGCCGCCATCAGCAAGTGCGCCAGTTCGCCGATGGTGCCCTCGCTGCGTGTGAGCAGGTAGCGGGCCATGTCCAGCGTGGCAATCGACGAGGGTCGCCGCAATGGAAGCGAAGCGGCGAAGCTGGCCAGCAGTGAGCAGCAATCGTCGTTGGCCTCCCACACCGGCAGCATCATGGGCTCGAAGCGGTTTTCCAATTGGTCATCCGAGCGGATGGCCAGGTAGGCGTCGCGCGTGCCGACCCCGACCAATGGGATGCGCAGCTCATTGCCGAGGAAGCGCAGCAGGTTGAGAAATTCCCGCCGGTTGACGCTGTTGCCGGCCAAGACGTTGTGCAGCTCGTCGATCACCAGCATGCGCACGCCGACCTTGCGCAGCAGTGCCAGCGCCAGTTGCTCCATTTCCGGCAGCCGTGGGCGCGGGCGCAATGGTGCCCCCATCGCGGCAAGTAGCGCGACGTAGAAGCGGATCACCGACGGTTCGGACGGCATCTGCACGACCAGCACCGGCATGTGTTCCTGGTCCGCGTCGGAGCTGGCCGGATGCGTGCGCCGGAATTTCTCGATGATCATCGACTTGCCGTTGTTGGTCGGGCCAACCAGCAGCAGGTTGGGCATGCGTTGCTTGTTTGGCCACGCATACAGGGTTTCCAGCCGGTTCAGCGCCTCGACCGCGCGCGGGTAGCCGATCCAGCGGTCGGCGCGAAGGCGCTGGATGCGCTCGTCCGCCGGCAGCCGAGCCAGCCCCTGTGCCGCTGGCAGCAGGTGTGACAAGTCGATGATGGGATATTCGTCCACGGCTACCACTCCTCGATCTGGTCGAACGGTTTGGCCGGAGGCAGGTTGTCTGCCTGCGGATCAGCAACGTCCGTTTTCGGCGGAATCGGCTTGTCCGGCGGAGGCGATGCCTTGAGGTGCTGGCGTCGATCCGCGTCGCGCCGCGCCTTGCGCGTGGCCTTCTGTGCGGTGGTCACGATCTCGCGCATCTGCCCGATCATGCGGAACAGCGCCGACTCATCCACCTGTTCGCGTCCCTGCTGCCGCAATTTCGTCAGCGCCTGCCGTTGTTCCCAGAGGGTGACAGCCGGGTGCGACAAGGTACGGTAGGGGATTTCCAGGTAATGCTGCCCCTCCGGTTCCAGCACCCAGATACGGCTGATGTCACGCGGGTCGCGCCGGATCAGGAAAGCGGGCAAGCGGTCGCGTCGTGCGATCCACGGTTTGAGCGCATCGGCGTAGTAGTGAATGTGGTCGATGACAAAGCCGGTGCGAGTCAGAGTACGGCGAATGATGGGCAGGAAATCGACCAAAAAAGCCAAGGCGCGGGTGACGACAGCCGGTACACCGACACGCGCCACGGCTTCTGACCAGCGCGCCGCCGGCGGCTGAAGCAGGCCGTTGTGCACAGAGCCGTGATAGGTGCCCACCGCCAACGTGAGCCAGCGCTCCAGCTCACGCAATGTCAGGGCGGCCTTGTTTTCGGAATCGTAGTCCCCGCGCTGGTCAGGGTTGGAGAAGGTCGTCCCTGGCAATTCATCGTGGATCATCTGCATCGCCGTACCGATGATCCGTTCCACGATGCCGCCGTAGTGCGGCTGCCCTGGCGGACGATAGTCCAACCGGATGCCGTGCTGCTCGCAGCCACGGCGCAGCGCCTCGCTCTTGAACTCGGCCGCGTTGTCCAAGTAGAGCAGCCTGGGCTTGCCGCTCATCGGCCAATCCATTTCTATATTCAGACCCTCCAGCCAGGGACGCTTGTCGCAGGCGACATGCACAAGGCACAGGCCGACCGAAACAGATGACGGCGCTTCCAGCGTGACGACCATGCCGAGCACGCAGCGGGTAAACACGTCGATGGCGATGGTCAGATACGGACGGCCAATCGGTTGCCGGTCGCGCTCGTCCACCACGATCAGGTCGATGACCGTGTGATCAATCTGCACTTGTTCCAGTGGCGCGGTCACGGCGGGAGGCTCACCACCGACACCTTGCAGGCTGCGGGACGCATCCTGACCTTCCCGGCGGCGAGTGGCCTTGAGCGGGTCGAGGCCGGCGATCCGCAGGGCCAAAGTGTTGCGCGCCGGCACCCGTAGCTTTTGCGCTTTGCAAGCCTGCGCGACCTCGCGGTGGAACGCCGCCAGGCTACGCTTCTGCTTGGTCAGGAAGCGCTTTTGCAGCAACTCGCGGATGATGCGCTCAACTGATTCCGGCAAGCGTCCCTTGCCTTTTCCGCCGCCGGACTGGCCGGGAACCAGGTCCGTCACAAACCCAGCACCTTGCCGGGCACGCCGGATCAGGACATACACCTGTCGCCTGGATAGGCCCAGCGCTTGAGCAGCGGCATCGGCGGCTTCATGCCCAACCACTTCAAGCGCTGCCAGCGGCCCGATGATTTCGGTCCGGTGCCGGGCCTGTGCCCATGCCGCATCGGGCAGGGTGGCCACGCCCTGCTCGGCAATTGGTAATGTGTCTGACGCCATGCTCACACCTCGCTTTGGTGCACACGAGTATTGAGCATAGTCGAGATTGGTGCAGATGACTTCTGATATTGCGTGGTCAGGAGCCGACTGCACACCTGGCGTTACGCCCCGTCAATTGGTGCAGTCGTCTTCTGAAAATGACAAGCGGCGCGGCCCTGCCTGACATCCAGTTAGGGTATGCCTCAATCTGACGGTAGCGAGTCGCAGGCGTTCGGATCGGCATCGGTTTCGTTCCCTGTCTTGGCACGCGCTTCGAAGCGTTGATAACACTCCAACCCGCAGAAGTGCTCGACGTATTCCGCGCCTTCCGGGGTGAAGGCGGCATCGAGCGGGATTTCCTTGCAGCACACGCAGCAACTGGTGGTGGTCGAGTCACTTGCATTCATGGTGGCACCCCTCCATTGACTGACGAAGACGGCGAATGCCGCCGCCGGCATTGGCTTCGCGAACAGGAAGCCTTGTCCTGTGTCGCAGTCCGCTTGTCGCAATAGATCAAGACTCGCCGATGTTTCCACGCCTTCAGCCACCACATCCATGCCCAGCCCGTGCGCAAGCTGAATCACGGTGTGCACGATGGTTTGGTCGCGGCGGTCGTTGGCGAGCCCGGCGACAAACGATTGGTCGATCTTGAGCGTGCTGATTGGGCAGCACTTCAGATGTTGCAGACAGGAATACCCCGTCCCGAAGTCATCGGCGGCGAAGCGCACACCGATCTGCCGCAAGGCGTCCAGGGCGGGGAAGATCGCCGGATCACCAAACGCGACCGATTCGGTCAGCTCGATTTCGAGATACTCGGCGGGCAACTCGGCATCAGCCAGCACGCCCTTTACCCACCCGTCGAAGTCCGGTCCCACTTGGCTCGCCGAAACATTGACGGCCAGCCGGAACGGTCGCCATGCCAGCATTCGCCAGTCACGCATCTGGCGGCAGGCTTCACCCAGCACCCAAGCGCCGATTTCAGGCATCAGGCCGGACGATTCGACCACGGGCAGGAACTGGCCCGGTGGCAATAGTCCAAGCGTCGGATGACGCCAGCGCAACAGGGCTTCCGCGCCGACAATCCCACCACTGCGCAGATCGACGACGGGCTGGTAGTGCAGTTCAAGCTGCCCGCGCTCGACCGCTTGGGCCAGTTCCGGCGTCGTCCATCCATCCGGCCGGAAAGCGCTCATTCTCTTTCCCTGAATGCCCGCAACGCCCGCGACAGGGACAGAAGGAACAGGCCGGTCAAACCGAGCGCCGCGATGACCCAATGCTCGCCGAGGAAAGCACCGGCGGTTGTGCCGGCCAGCACGACAGCGAGGATGGGCAGGTGGCAGGGGCAAGTCAGCACAGCCAGTCCGCCCCACAGGTAGCCGGTGATCGGTTTGTGCGTCTCGGACGGCAAGCGCTCGGGGTTGTTCATGGCAGACTCTCCGCGTGCTGTGCCGGCTCGGTCGGCAGGGTGGCCAACTGCACTTCCAGATCGGCCAACGCTTCGCGCCGACGCTCGACGAACTGACGCAGCAGGGCAAGCTGCGCGGCCGCTTCGTCGCCGTCCGCCGCATCCAGCGCCCGGCACAGCCGCGCCAGCGCGTCGAGGCCGATGCCCGCCTCGAAGGCCGCCCGCACGAAGCACAGCCGTTGCAAGGCGGCGTCATCGAACAAGCCGTAGCCGCCTGGTGTGCACGCCACCGGGCGCAGCAATCCGCGCAGCAGGTAGTCGCGCACGATATGCACGCTCACCCCGGCATCAAGAGCCAGCCGGGACACCGTGTAGGCGTTCATTGAACACCTCCTTTTTCTCACCCGGCGCAGCAGGAAAGCTGCTTCACATCCTTGTTGAAGGTCTGCGCCGCGAGCTTCAACCCCTCGACCATCGTCAGGTAGGGGAACAACTGGTCGGCCAGTTCCTGCACCGTCATGCGGTTGCGAATGGCCAGAGCCGCCGTCTGGATCAGTTCACCCGCTTCCGGCGCGACCGCCTGTACGCCGATCAGCCGATGGCTGCCTTCCTCGATAACCAACTTGATGAAGCCGCGTGTGTCGAAGTTGGCGAGCGCACGCGGCACGTTGTCCAAGGTCAAGGTGCGGCTGTCGGTCTCGATCCCGTCGTGGTGGGCTTCCGCCTCGCTGTAGCCCACGGTCGCCACTTGCGGATCGGTGAACACCACGGCCGGCATTGCGGTCAGGTCGAGCGCCGCATCGCCGCCGGTCATGTTGATCGCGGCACGGGTGCCGGCCGCTGCCGCCACATAGACGAACTGCGGCTGGTCGGTGCAGTCGCCGGCCGCGTAGATGTTCGGGTTGCTCGTGCGCATGCCTTGGTCGATGACGATGGCACCTTGCGCATTGACAGTGACCCCCGCTGCGTCCAGCGCGAGGCTGCGCGTGTTCGGTGTCCGACCGGTGGCAACCAGCAGTTTGTCGGCGCGCAATTCACCGTGCGTGGTGGTCAGCACGAATTCACCGTCCATATGGGCGACCTGGCTGGCTTGCGTGTGCTCCAGCACCTCGATGCCCTCGGCACGGAAAGCGGCTGTCACCGCCTCGCCGATGGCCGGGTCTTCACGGAAGAACAAGGTATTGCGCGCCAGGACCGTGACCTTGCTGCCCAGCCGGGCAAAGGCTTGCGCCAGCTCCAGCGCCACCACCGACGAGCCGATTACGGCAAGGCGTTCGGGAATGGTGTCGCTCGCCAGGGCCTCGGTGGAAGTCCAGTAGGGTGACTCTTTCAAGCCCGGAATCGGCGGGACCGCCGGGCTGGCACCCGTGGCGACCAGGCAGCGGTCGAACATCACGACGCGCTCGCCACCCTCGTTCAAACGGACGGTAAGGCTCTGGTCGTCCTTGAAGCGCGCCTCACCGTGCACAACGGTGATGGCCGGATTACCGCCCAGGATGCCTTCGTACTTGGCGTGCCGCAGTTCGTCGACGCGGGCCTGCTGCTGGGCCAGCAGCTTACTGCGGTCAATCGTAGGCACAGTTGCCGCAATACCGCCATCGAACGGGCTTTCCCGGCGCAGATGGGCGATGTGGGCGGCGCGGATCATGATCTTGGACGGCACACAGCCGACATTGACGCAGGTGCCGCCGATGGTGCCGCGCTCGATCAGCGTGACCTGCGCGCCTTGCTCGACGGCCTTCAGCGCCGCCGCCATCGCGGCTCCACCGCTGCCAATGACCGCTACCTGCACCGGGGGCTCGTTGCCACTGTGCTTTTCGGCGGCGGCCATCCATCCCCGCACCTTGTCGAGCAGTCCGACGCGGTTGTCCGCCAGTGGCGCATCGGCTAGCGTTGCCTTGTAGCCCAGTCCGGCCACGGCGGCAGTCAGCGCGTCCGGCGATGTGCCCGGCACGATGGCGAGTTGCGCTGTGCCCTTCGGATAGGACACCAGCGCCGACTGCACGCCTGGCACTTTTTCCAGCGCTTCCTTGACGTGCGCCGCGCACGAGTCGCAAGTCATGCCGGTGATTTTTAGATGGGTCATGCAACAGATCCTTTATCGTTTGTGGCGCCAGACAATGACGTCCGTTGTGCTGCGGTGCCGTTTTCAGTGACTCACTGCTTGACGCTGGACGGATAGCCCGCGTCTGCGGTTGCCTTGGTCAGCTTCTGCACGCTGGTCTTGGCATCGTCGAAGGTGACGACCGCTTGGCGTGTCTCGAAAGTCACGTCAACTTTGCTGACGCCTTCGACCTTGGAAATCGCCTTCTTGACAGTGATCGGGCAGGCGGAGCAGGTCATGCCCGGTACGGACAGCGTGACGGTCTGGGTGGCGGCCCAGACGGGGGCAACAACGGCGGCGAGGGCGAGGGAGGCAAACAGTTTCTTCATGGTGAACTCCGATCAGTAGAAAAATGGCATGACGTAGGGAAATCCGAGCGCGACCAGAACCAGCGCGGCCACGATCCAGAAAATGAGCTTGTAAGTAGCTCGCACTTGGGGAATCGCGCAGACCTCACCCGGTTTGCAGGCCGCTGCCTGCCGGTAGATGCGCCGCCAGGCGAAGAACAACGCCACCAGCGCCACGCCGATAAAGATGGGGCGATAGGGTTCCAACACCGCCAAGTTGCCGATCCAAGCGCCGCTGAACCCCAAGGCGATCAGAACCAACGGCCCGAGGCAGCAAGCCGAGGCGAGGATGGCGGCAAGCCCTCCAGTGAAGAGCGCGCCGCGCCCGGTTTTTGGTTCAGACATGCGCTTGTCCTTTCGAATTGAAATTGGATAGCGTAACCTTACTTCCGTACTCATGTACGGAGTCAAGCGATATGGAAAACAATTTGGAGAACCTGACCATTGGCGTTTTCGCCAAGGCGGCCGGGGTCAATGTGGAGACCATCCGTTTCTATCAGCGCAAGGGCTTGTTGCTGGAGCCTGACAAGCCCTATGGCAGCATCCGCCGCTATGGCGAGGCGAATGTAACGCGGGTGCGCTTCGTGAAATCAGCCCAGCGGCTGGGCTTCAGCCTGGATGAGATCGCCGAGCTGCTGCGGCTGGAGGATGGCACCCATTGCGAGGAAGCCAGCAGTCTGGCCGAGCACAAGCTCAAGGACGTGCGCGAGAAAATGGCTGACCTGGCGCGCATGGAGGCCGTGCTGTCTGAGTTGGTGCGCGCCTGCCATGCGCGAAGGGGGAACGTTTCCTGCCCGCTGATCGCGTCACTACAGGGTGGAGCAAGCTTGGCAGGTTCGGCTATGCCTTAGCGTGCTTTATTTTCCGTTTTCTGAGACGACCCCTTAGAAAGCCTAGTCAAAGAGCTGTCACGAGAACACCGTTAGCTTAGCGTACGATTTTTTCCGAATTCTGCGGTTCCCCCTTCCTCCGCATCTACGAGCTTGCACTGCAGGCCAGCTTCCGCGCAGATTTCACAATAGAACAGCTATCTGCCGAGCTAGGGCTGGTGGTGGACCAACTCTGGCCGAACTTTGAGAAAGCGGTTAGCGAAGCGGGATTGCCGATCGAGCAACTCGGGACCGAGTTGGTGCTTGGTGGATGGTCGTTGAAGAACGGCCGGATGATGGCCACGGCGTATGCGAAGAGTGACAGCCGGCGCCCTTGCGTTGTCCAGCCGATCGGGGGGCAGATGGCGTCGCCGGGCGAACCGCTCCAGGCCGCGACCCCTAGCATGGCCCAGGTGGATCTGCTGGCCCATGCGCGTCTCCAGGTCAGCTACCTCAATGGGCAATTGGGCCGGAAAGTAGCAGGAGGTCGACTGCTAGTTGGGTTTCTGCAGAAGGGGCAAGCCCTGCTCAAGGATCTAGGAGAGATCTAGGTCGCGGGAGTCAAATACGCTAGGGGCTGAAATCGAAGTTCAGGTCTGGCCCTAAGGCAGAAGGCCAAAGCAGACCAAGGTCGTCCGTGGATTTGGGATGTTTATCGAGGGCAGGGTGGATGTCCGCTTCTGGCCGGAAGCGGACATTGGGCGGCGACCGGCCGGGTGATGGCATCCGCCTTCGACCCAAAGCGGGCATCGTTCTCGACACACCTGAGTTGATCCGTACTCCAAAGCCTGTTTCCGCTACCCCTTGTAGTGCTCGACGTAGAGCCCCAAAGCTGCCAACGACGCATACACGGCGGACCCAGCGTTGGTCGCGTACAAGGCAAAGGGAACCGGAGGATCGCAGGGAACTGTTGCGATGAACCACGGAGCTGAGCTCGTCAAGCTCGTCCTAGGTGATGTGAGGAATCCTAGCTCCCTACGCATACCTAGCGCCTCGCGGACGTACGCCTTGTTCCAGCCGCCAGTCTTGCACGAGACCCCAAGAAGTAACTCCGTAAATGCGGGATAGCGACGGGTCTTAATCGGACGATATACACCGACGTCAATCTCGTGACGGTCAGCCGCTTTGACCACCGTCGTGCCTTTCCAGCTATGGCTTAGTGTGGTGACCTGCACTGAAATCCTAATCTCGAGCTTCTCAGTAGACGTAGATCCACTGATGTAATCGTGATCCGGATGGTTTGCTTTGCATGGAGATCCTCCAAACGTCAGGACGCCTGCCATCTTGGGGGTACACGTGAGCTTGTAGCCCGCACTATCGATGATTCGCAGAAGCCTAAGCAGCACCCGAAGTTCGTAAGCCTTTCCTTGCGCGTAGGGAGACCCGCTCGCCTTAGCACGCGAAATGGCTGCTTTCACAGCGTTGAGGATTGCTAACTTACTGATCGTCACAGTCGCGGTCCTCGTGGCGCGTGTTCCTCGCGAGGGTCGTCCGGTGGCAGATATCGAGCGATATAGGCCTCAAGATCTGCCTGCTCGTGATCCGTCAAACGCTGGGGTGATACAGTTGGTAGATGTGACCGGATTGAGCGAACTCGGCGACCTTCTGGTGTCTCAACAGTGTAATGAACGTCCTCCAGTCCGGTGAGACCTTGGACCAGCTTCCCGATCTCACCCAAGGTTTGCGAGAGGGCGTCTTGGGTCGTCACAGGTCTAAAATCGAGAACCGCCGCAAGTGCGGCTGCAGCTTGTGCATTCGTGTCGTCCTCGTAATCAGACATCGCCTGAACAATCGCGGAGCGAAGCGATCTAACAATTTGTGGATCAAGCTCAGACGCAAGGGCTAGCGCCTTCCCTATCTCCCTAATTACCTCTTCACCACCTTGATCTTCTGCCATTCACAACTCCACAGCTGTAGACATTAACGGGCCGCGCGGGATGAACCGCCCGGATTCTCTAAATTCAATTGCCGAAGGTTGCCGTTGGCAATGTTCCTTAAGAGTAAGGCACAGTGCGGTTTGGTTCCATAAGCGGATCGCGCTGGCTGTATCCCGAAGTGTGCGATGACGCCGAAGCTGGATAGTGTCGCTGAATTGGACCATCAGGCACTTAGGTCTGAGCCCTGATACAGATTGATGATATGACTCCAAGTCGCGTACGGGCTGCGAAGAGCACCGGCTACTTTGGTCCGCTTCTGACCGAAAGCGGACATTCGTTTAACCAAGGGTGAAGGAAACTTTTAGGGCCAGGATGGACTTCAACTCTCTCGTTCGCTCGCTTCTATCCGATGCGAAGATGCGCCGTAACAAGCCTCTGCGAGACTAGTGCGCGAGCCAGGTCGCTGACATTGCTCCATGGCCTATGACGTGCCCCGCACCCGCTGGTCAAATGGAACCGCCCTCGGCACCATGGGCACGACCATCTAAGGAGTTCTTCATGCTCTACCAAGATAAGTACGTCGCCTTCATCGACATGCTCGGGTTCTCCGCACTTGTCCAAGAGTCGGCAGCCGACATGAGCAAGCTTGATGAAATAGCAGAGGCCATCGACAGACTAAAGAACACAGCGTGCTGCAACCCAGCAACAGGACTTTTGTTCACTTACTTCAGCGACTGCATCGTCATATCAAGCAGCCGCTCTCCTGCTGGCCTTGCCGACATCCTGAGCTGCATCAGAATGTTGGCCGAGAACCTGCTAGTGGTTGATATATTGATACGTGGAGGGCTCACAGTTGGAAGCATTCATCATGATTCTCAGATGATCTTCGGACCGGCGATGCTGGACGCCTATCGCATGGAATGTAAGGAAGCACGCAATCCCATGGTGCTCGTGAGCGAAGAGGTGCGATCGGATGCTCGCGCTGCGGGGTTAAGCAACCTGTTGACGTGGGATGACGAAGAGCCAGACCGCCACTATGTCCACTATCTGATCTCGTACAGCGCTTATGACTCTAATCCAAGGGCGGGCGTCGTGATTCTCGATAGCCAGGCCGCTCTCATCCGGCATTTCATCGCCAAGAGGCTGCTAGGCGCTCCGGGTAAGATCCTGGATAAAGCCGAGTGGATGGAACGATATTGGAACGAGAAGGTGGCGACAGGTGGAATTCTCGGACGTGTTGACAGGGTCGCAGACCTTGTTAGGCCCAATGCGCGACCATTTCGCAGCAGACTCGCCGTTCTAGCACCGCAACCGGGCGCCACTAGTGTGGACTAGCGAATCAGGCAAGCAGCTGCCGATTCCTTGCAAAGATTCAATTCAATTGGCCATACGGAAGCACGTGCAATCCCTGATGGCAGTCGGGACCACCATCTCCCCATTGCCAGCCGCGTCTGAACCAGCGCCCGGAACGCTTCAGCGGAAGGGGCTGGTCCCTTCCGCTGGTGCCTGCCCTGGTTGCACCGGCTATGCGCGGCCACCACGTTCCCGGACACGTCTCTGCCCCCGTCCTGTTGGGCCACCAGGTGCTCGGCGGTGCATTGAAAGGCTCGGGCCTTACTGGCCTTCAGCCCGAGCTCTGAGGGTGCAGTGAGCCACATCGGCAGGCCGCAATAGAAGCAACGGCCCGATTGGGCGTAGAAGGCAGAAGTGCGAAGGGATCTGCGGCGTTTGGCGGTCATGGATGGCTCCGGAATCGAAGGATTCCCGTGCCCCCATTGGGTGGACCTCGGGCACCCGGAGCCTATTGGCTATGCGGGCACAACACCGGCGCTTTATAGCGACTGGCTAAGGCGTTATAGCTCAGCGCTTGAGCCGCTACAAGGCCCAGATGCCGACCAGAACGGGAGGGAGTCACCGACGCCCAGTTAAGGTCAAAGCTTGGTCAGGGGGCGAGCGACGCGCTTGAGCAGGTGGAGCGGGGCGTGGCGCGTCACCCAGGGAAGTCGCGGTGTTGTAGTCCTGCTCAACCCGCTGAACTGTTCGCACGTTCAGGCCCGAGATCTCGTCTAATTGTTCTTGCGACCAATGTCGCGACTGGCGGAACTGGGAAGTGCAGGCGACAAGCTCTGACCGATCAGGTGCGCAGTTGGGAACTCAAGGGCGAGCTGGATGTGGAGCCAGAAATCGAGGGCGTCTTAGGTGCGGATCCAGGAATCAAGGGCATCTTTGGGGGAGATCTGGAAATCGCGGGCGTCCTTGTGGGGAAATACGGGCGGACAGCTGTGGGATCTGGGGCGTTTCCGTTGTGGCAGTCACCAGTTTCCGGCCAATCAGACGGCGGCTATCCCGTCTCGCGAAGAACCGGCACGGTGGCACTGGTGCTACTGGTGCTGCCACTTGTTCTGCTGCCGGTGTGGGCCGCGGCGAGCGGATCCCCCCTGGCCATGCTGTTGGAGGGGGTCTACCGCGCCGGCGCCCTGGTCTTTGGCGGCGGCCACGTCGTGCTGCCATTGCTGCAGACCGCGGTTGTCCAGAGCGGCACCGTGAGCACGGCAGATCTGCTCGCCGGGTACGGTGCGGCGCAGGCGGTGCCGGGCCCTCTTTTCACATTCGCAGCGTACCTGGGGGCCATGGCCGCGGGTCCGTTGAGTGGCTGGGCGGGAGGTCTTACGCTGTTGGCGGTCATTTTCATGCCTGCCGTTCTCGTGCTCGTAGGAGTGCTGCCCTTCTGGGAGTCGCTAAGCCACCGCAAGGATCTGCAGGCTTCAATTGCAGGCGTCAACGCCGGGGTCGTCGGGATCCTGCTGGCAGCGTTGTACGACCCGGTGTGGACGAGTGCGATCCATGACCGATGGGATGTCACGATGGCGCTGGTTGCGTTCGGGCTACTGGTCGTCGCGCGTGCACCGCCGATCGTGGTGGTGTTGCTGGCTGCCATGGCGGGTTGGGCGATGGCGCGGTAGTCAGGGCATCTGCCAGAGCATATAAGCCGCCGTCATGAAAATGAGTAGCGCGAATGCAACATTCAACACTCCACGGTGCTCTGCCAACGCTGCTGATGCGCGCGCTCCGGCGATTCCGCCCGCACTTCCAGCAACGACGAATGCGGCAGCAAGTGGCCAGTTGACCAGGCCGGATTGAGCATAGTTGATGGCAGTCGTCAGACCGAAAGCGGAGACAGCTACGAGGGAGCTGCCTATTGCGGCCAGCATCGGCATGCCCGTGGCGGCCATCAGCCCAGGGACAACCAGGAAGCCGCCGCCAATACCGAAGAATCCGGAGAGTGCCCCGGAGAACGCCCCTAATCCGAGCAGTGCCGGCATGTTCCCTTTGCTGAGGCGGACGCTTGCATCACCTTCCGCATTGCGTTTGCGCAGCATAAGAATGCCTATCACGACCATCAGCAGGGCAAACATGAACAATAGTCGCTGCCCATCCACGGCCTTACCTAAGCTGGAGCCCAGATAGGCGCCAGCGATGCCTGCCAACGCGAAGACCGACGCGCACGGCCATCTCACGTTTCCCCGGCGGGCATGAACGAAAAGGTTGGAAAGTGCATTGGCAGCAACCGCCAATGCACTGGTACCGATGGCGACGTGTGGACTGTCGATGCCCACCAGGTAAAGCATGAGCGGGACAGCCAGAATAGAGCCGCCTCCGCCGACCAGCCCGAGTACGAAGCCCACCAGAATGCCGGAGAGTCCACCCAGCGCGAGCTGCAACAGGGAAAGGGTTTCCATGTCAGTTGGCCGTTAGGCAGCGGAAGAGGGGGCGCCTCGCAGGCGCGAAGCAAGAGAGGACAGGTCGTAACCAGCCTCACCGGCAATGGACAGCACCTGTTCGGGCGTAGCTCCGCCGTTACGAACCTGGGATAGGGCCCATAGCGACGTCGAGCGGGTGCCGGTCCTGCAGTAAGCGACGATGGGTGCAGGCAGTTGTTCCAGCAGCACGCCAAACTGCTGCACATGTCCATCGGTGATGCCGCCAGGCACGACGGGCAGATAGGCAAAGCCCAGGCCCGCCCTGGAGCAGGCCGCCTGCAGTGCAAGGTGATCGGGCTGGTCCGGCTGCTCGCCGTCGGGTCTATTACAGATGACACTCGAGATGCCCGCCTTTTTCAAGGCAGGTATGTCGGTGGGAACCAGTTGGTCGGTCACATGCAAGCTCGGCGCAAGTGAGTGCAGATTCATGGCGAATTCTCTGTTGAGCGGGGACGGTGGAGGAGCCAGTGGAGGAGCATGCCGACGACCATGGCGGCCGCGAAAACGAGTGCAAAGGGTTGACCCGTTGGCAACAGTGCAATGGCCGGGCCCGGGCATACGCCTGCCAGCCCCCACCCAACGCCAAACACTGCCGCGCCAATGACCAGGTTCCGGTCGATCTGACGCTGATTGGGAATGTGCAGCGCCGCAGCGAGCACAGGAGCATTGCGTGCGCGGACCCATCGATAGGCGATCGCTGACGGAATCAGCGCCCCGGCCATGACAAGTGCCAGTGATGGATCCCACCTGCCTGTGACGTCAAGAAAGGCGAGTACGCGCGTGGGATTGGCCATGTCCGAGACGACCAGGCCCAGGCCAAACAAGGCGCCACACAGAACTGCCGCCAGCCGGATCATGTTCCGCCTCCGATCATCATGCGGACAACCGCCACGGTCGCCATGCCCATGAGCATGAAAACGCCCGTGGCAACCATGGAGCGTGGTGACAGCCTGGCCAGGCCGCAAACGCCGTGACCGCTCGTGCAGCCAGATCCGAGGCGGGTTCCAAAGCCGACCAGCAGCCCGGCCAACACCAACAACGGCGTAGCGGAGATTGAAAGCGACGGCAGCGAAATGGGCTTGACCGCGAGCGCCAGCCCGGACGCCACCAGCAGCCCTGCCAGGAACAGGGCCGACAAGGAGCGGTCGCCAGCGGACGACAGGCCAAGAGTGTTTGCAAGCAAGCCGGAGACGCCGGCAATGCGACCGGTCAGCAGCAGAAATCCACCCGCTGCCGTACCGATCATCAGGCCGCCGATGACGGGCCAGTACCACGCCAAAGAGGGGAGGGTCATAGCAGGTCCACCGGCAGTTTGAGGTAGCGCACCCCGTTGTCATCCGGGTCGGGCAGATGGCCCGCGCGCATGTTGACCTGCACTGAGGGCAGGATCAGGCGCGGCATGGGGAGCGTCGCGTCGCGGCTCTCACGCATCTCCACGAACATGTCCTCCGTCACACCTTGATGCACATGGATATTCGCGGTTCGTTCCGCGCCCATGGTGGTTTCCCATGCGAACCGATCCCGGCCCGTGGCCTTGTAGTCGTGGCAGAGGAACACCCGGGCGTCATCCGGCAGGGCCAGTAGACGTTGGATGGAGCGATAGAGCTGGCGGGCCGAGCCACCGGGGAAGTCGCAGCGGGCCGTGCCGTAGTCCGGCATGAACAGAGTGTCGCCCGGAAAGACCGCATCCCCGATGACGTAGGCCATGCACGCAGGGGTGTGGCCTGGCACGTGCAAGGCAGTTGCCTGGAGATTCCCAACGGTGAACTCCGCGCCATCGGCAAACAGATGGTCGAATTGGCTCCCGTCGCGCTTGAACTCCTTGCCAGCGTTGAAAACCTTGCCGAAGGTGTCCTGCACGCCGGTGATGTGCTCGCCAATGGCAAGCGTTCCGCCGACCCGCCGCTGCAACCACGGTGCAGCGGAAAGGTGATCGGCGTGGGCATGCGTTTCCAGCAGCCACTGAACCTGCAGCCCTTCGTCATGAATGTACTGGACCAGCGCCGCGGCGGAGTCGGTCGAGGTGCGTCCAGAGGGCATATCGAAATCAAGAACGCTGTCGATGATGGCGCACGCCGAAGACCGGGGGTCGCGTACCACGTGGCTGGCCGTAAAGGTGGCGGGGTCGAAGAACGTCTTCACGCAAGGCGAAGGCGTGTGGCCACTCGCGCTTCACGCACGATGTTTTGAGCTCTCTCCAATGAAGAATCGACGACGACAGGCCTGTTCACGACTCGCTCCCGGTGGTTGTATGATGGATATTAATACATACTTACGTAAACTATGTAAGTGCCGCTTCGTGTCCTTTGTCCGGTTCAGCTGGCGTGCGGATTAACAGGTACGCTCTAGCTCTCCTTTCTGGTGAACCGCTCTTGACCAACCGCCTCACCGCCAACAACCTGGCCGACATGAAGGAACGGGCGCCTGAAGTGGCCGAGTTGCTGCGCTTCATGGCCACGCCGTCGCGTCTGCTGTTGCTTTGTCAGCTGTCCCAAGGGGAGTCGACCGTCGGCGCCCTCGAGGAGGCCACCGGCATCCGACAGCCGGCCCTTTCCCAGCAGCTCGCCGAACTGCGTCAACGGCATCTGGTGACGACCCGGCGAGAGTCACGTTCAGTCTTCTATCGCATCAATGACAGCCGCGTTGAGGCGATGCTGGTTGCCATGCACAGGATCTTCTGCGTGGATCAGTCCGACGACCGGGAGTGAGCAGACGTGGCGTGCCGTACGCTGGCACCCACCGCGCTGATGATCGCTCCAGCCGACGCCAACAGCACATCCTTGTGCGCATCCCACACGTCGCCCTGGATGCCGAGATAAGCCATTCCAAGGTCCTGGTCGACCACCAGAACCGCGCCCCATTCGATCAGTTCATAGGCAGCGGACGTGGCGACGATGAACTGAGTGGCAATCAGGGTCAGCGTCAGCTCGCTGGCCACAGCACGCCTTGCGTAGAGCTCTCTCGCCGCGGGAAAGACCAATACGCCGTAGGCGAGGTGAACGAGTCTGTCGAAATGGTTGCGATCCCAGCCGAACAGGTCGGTGATCCTGTAGCCCGCAAGTTTCTGCGCCCAAGCGTCGTAAGGGACTTCCGAGTACGTAAAATGAGCGCCCACGGCATGCAGGCACAGAAAAAGCAGAAGCGAGACATTGGTTGCGGGCCGGAACGGGCGCTTCCACTGCTGGAAGACAACGTAGGGAATGGCGATGAATACCAGCAGATTCTCCAGCAACCAGTCGCGCCGGTGGTAGGGTTCGACTGCGGCAAGCAGCCAGCACCCTATGTAGATTCCAAGGCAGAACAGCGCGAAGCGCCAGGAGTCCGACTGCGTGCTCCCCAATCTGCCTTTCGCCGCTGCCGAGGCACGATCCTGGCGTTGGGGGTACTCAATGGGCATAAAGGACCGGAATGGTCGCCCCCTGCAATAGCTCCATCGTCATCCCTCCGATGGTCCGCTCGCGCAGGCGGGAGTGTCCGTATCCGCCAACCACGATCAACGTCGCCTTGGTCGCGCGGGCGTGATCGAGCAGGACCTCGCTGGAACGGCGGTGTCTGGCAAGCAGCCGGGTGGCCGATGCGGCGATGCCCCAGCTCCGGAGGTGTTCAATGAGGGAAGCTGTGACAGTGCCAGCAGCACCCTCCATCTCGTCCGAATGGCTGCATATCTCCACCAGAAGGACAGTCTGCACCTGCTGTAGCAATGGGATCGCGCTGTGCAGGGCGCGGCATGCGTTTGGGGTGTCTTTCCAACCCACAATCGCACACGAGTGGTCGCTTGCCCGCCAATGCGGCGGCACCACCACAACGGGCCTTCCCGCGTCAAAAAGCAGCGCATTGAACAGGGCCACGCCCGCTGGGTCGGCCTTGGCGAATCCTGACCAGCCCCCGACAATGGCCAGATCCGCAGAGAAGGCCAGTCGAGCGGCGAGCTCTGCAGGAGATTCAATGCCCGCTTCGTGAACTTCTACGGAAACACCAGGGTGCTCTGCGATTCTGGCCCTGATCCTTGAGGCTCTTTCCGAGGCCTCCCGCCGACATGCGTCCTGGGCAGCCAGGAACGATGCGCGGGGCGTCGGATCAGCAGTCCCGATCGCCGGCGGAGGCAGGTCGACCGTTTCGATGATGCGCACCCGCGCGTCCTGCGACCTGCCGATCTCGACGGCGAAGCGGATGGCCGCGTCATCTGCTGATGAGTCTGACAAAGGCACAAGAATATCCTTCAACATGGCTCTGGCATCCTGGTGCGTCAACGTGACAGGAACAGGGGCGTGAGGGTGCGCTCGAAGAGCTCCCTCGTCGTTCCCCCCAGCAGCCATTCGCGCGCGCGCGAATGGCCATAGGCGCCGCAGACGAGTAGATCCGCCTGGCTATCAAATGCGTGGCCCAGTAGCGCTTCAGCCACGCTCCCCCCATCTGACGACACGGGAGTAAATATCGCTTCTCGCCCCTGCCGCATCAGACTGTTGATGAACGCCTGAGCATGTTCATTGACCCGGTCACTTCCGTCCACGGTGGTAACCACAAGGGCACACGCGAAATCCAATCTCAGGAAATCATGTGCCGCGCGAGCGGATTCGGGGGTTGCACTCCAGCCGATGACGGCCCGCTTGAAGATTCCGTCGAAACGGGTTCTCCCTGGCAATGCCAGGATGGGGCGTCCGGATCGGCTAACCAGTGAAGAGAACTGAGCATGTTGCAGCCTGCGCTCGGCGTGGTCATGTCCGGCGCACGCCATTATCACCTGGTCGAAACCCTGTGCGCGCAGGGCAATCGCGTCCACAGGACGTTCCGCGCGCCCGTCCTCGATCTGGATGTCATGCGGAACGCTCCACTGCGCAACCCGGCGCAAGAGCGTGGCGACTCTGGGCGGGACTTCGGCGCGTGCAACGTCGGGCAAGGGAGATTCCACTGGCTGCACCAGCGTGATGTGCCCGCCACGGGCGCCGACAAGCGCTGCTGCCAGCTGCATGGCAGAAGCATCAGCGGGCGTATCCGTCAAAGGGACAAGAATATCCATCTTGGCTGTTGGACACAGAGGCCGGCGTTGCCCCGCATTCTCCGCCAGTCCTGCACGGAGATATTGACGTGGGTCAAGGTGTTGACGATCACCCGCTACGCCCGGCGGCCACAGCGAACGTTCCGACGATCAGGCTGGTCCCGATCAACAACGGAGCAGAGAAGCGCCATCCGCCCCTTGCCGCGGCGATCAAGCATTTCAGCAATGAGTTGGTCGCGAGTGCGATGGTGATCGCCTGTATCGCGATACCGTTGCTGATCCGCTCCGCACCAACCATCTGGGCGGCAGAGGCGGTGGCGGCATGTACGTCGGCAATGCCGGAGATGCCCAGAGTCCAGGGCAGGCTCTCGTCACCCAGCCAGTCTCGCAGCAGACTTGCTGCCAGAAGCAGAATGACGATCAGCCCAACAAAAACCACGATCGCCAACGGTTTGAATGGCCGCACGATGGCCAGCCCGGACACCGCTGAGGTACTGAGCAAGGACCGCCATCCGAATGCCAATGCTATCCCCATGGCCACGATTGCCGAGCAGACCAGCGGGACCATGCTGTAGGCGAGTAATGCAGGTGCCAGCGTGCCCATTACCAGGCCCAACTGCAGAATCATGGCCACGTTGGAAAGCAAGGCTGCTCCTGCGAATGCAGGCGCCAGCCGGGGCGACGACCGCGCCCCGTCCGCCATTGCCGCGATGGTGGCGGTACTGGAGACAAACCCACCGGCGAAGCCGGTCAAGGCCAAGGCCGACCGGGGCCCCAGATGGCGTAGCGCCAGGTGCGCTCCGACGCTGACTGCCATCAGCGCCACGATGAGTGTGCCGAGCCGACTCGGGTTGATGACTTCCCAAGGGTCGACGGTGCGGTCTGGAAGCAAGGGAAGAATCAGAAAGCCAGCAACCAGCACCGTTGCGACGTCCCGAAGCTCACGGCTGGAAACCTTCGCATTCACCTTCCGTATCAGGGCAGGGCCCCCAACCAGTATCACCAGGATGGCACTGCCGGCGAGGATCGCCGTTGCAGGTGCGCTTACCGCAATGGCGCCTACCAGATACAGGGCAGGCAGCACAATCAGACTGGCCGCGGCTGCCTGGGAGTGTCGTGGGCGAGGGCAGACTGCCAGGCCCAGCAGCACTGCGCCAGCTACCAGCGCCGCGCCTCCCAGCAGCGCTCCCAACCCGCCTGAGATCGCGACCAGCGCAAGCACAACACTGCCCCCAAAGCGCGTGTGGGCCGCCGCCATCCTCCCGCCTGCTCGCTGCCAGGCCAGTCCAACAAGGGCGCCCACGACAGAGGCGGTAATCAGCCCCGCGGCGGTGCCTGCCGGATCCTGGACGATGCTCAGCATTTTTGGTTGCCCACTGGAATCGGTCAATGGCGATTCTGCTCGGGCATTTGTCCAGAACGAATCCCGGGATGACTTGATCCAAGTCAACGATCCAGGGGAACTTTCGTTGACTTCGATCAAGTTCATTCGTCGCGCGGGGCTCAAGCTAACGACTCCTTCACCCCGGGGAGACCGATCATGTACTGCGACATTCTGCTGCCCTTCGTCTTGGGGCGCCTGCACGAGCAGGCGTTGGGTCTGGCCACGGCGCTTTCGCGTGAGCAGGGGAGCCGTCTGGTAGCTCTGGCTGGGGCCAGTGTAGTTGTGCCGGTAGCGACGGGTTGGATGTACTACCCTGCCGTCTACACCGCTCTGCACGAGCCGGCCAAGGAAACGGTCAGGATGCTTGCCACGTCGCTGGAGGAGCGGCTGGCGGGCGCAGGGGTAGATTGGCTCGTGTCCGCGAACGAGAGGGTGTGGGAGGGGCCTGTGGATCAGGTGATGCCTCAGTCACGATGCGTTGACCTGACCATCTTGGGGTTGCATCGCGATGACCCCGGCATTGAGGACACGCTTGTCTCCTCGTTGCTGGTGGAATCGGGCGTGCCGCTGCTGCTCGTGCCACCGGAAGCACGCGATGCGGTGCCGCGTGACGTTGTAATTGCATGGAAAAGCACGAGGGAATCCATTCGCGCGGTCCATGATGCCTTGCCGTTGCTTGTCGCTGCACAGCGTGTACACCTGTTGTCTATCGATGCCGGTCCCGGCGAACCCAGCAGGGAGAAAGACGCGACTCTGCGCCTGGTGACTCATCTACAGCGCCACGGCGTCTCAGCCTCGCCTGTGCACCGCGGCTATGAGGAAGGTGGAGCAGGACCGGCCATACTGAACTTCGTGAAGGAGAGCGGCGCCGATTGCATTGTCGCCGGCGGCTACGGCAGATCCCGTGCCTCGGAATTCCTGTTTGGCGGCGTTACCCGCACACTGATCCGGCACAGTCCGATACCAGTATTTCTCGCCCACTGAGATCGGCGTGAAGCCCGCTGGCCACCCAGTTCTCCCGTACCGGGCATCGGCTGCCGAGCAACGCCGGCTTGGCCTGCCGCACGGCTGATCCAACGCCCTCCCAGGTGATCCATGTACGTGAACAATCCGCCTCACGATGCAACCCGCCTCAGTGTCTCGTTCCTGGGCGGCACGGATACTGTCACCGGCTCACGCTACCTGATAGAGGCCGGTGGCGCCCGCGTCATGGTGGATTGCGGGCTCTTCCAGGGATACAAACCGCTGCGATTGCGGAACTGGCTACCGTTTCCGGTGGATCCCGCATCCATTGATGCGGTGGTGCTCACCCACGCGCACCTGGATCACAGCGGATATCTGCCACGACTGATGAAGCAGGGATTCCATGGATCCGTGTGGTGCACACCGGCCACCCGGGATCTATGCAGGACACTTCTCCCCGACGCCGCGCGCCTGCTGGAGGAGGAGGCGCGCCACGCCAATCAGCGTGGCAGCTCGAAACACCATCCGGCCGAGCCGCTCTACACCGAGGAGGATGCGCAACGGTGCCTGGATCTAATGCGCGTCGTCTACTTTTCCGATCCCTTTGAACCGGTGCCTGGCGTAACGGCTACGTTTCGCAAACAGGGACACATCCTTGGCGCCGCATCGGTATCGCTGATCCATCGGGGCAGGCGCATCACGTTCAGTGGTGATGTCGGTCGTTCGAACGATCCGGTGATGCGCCCTCCCTGGGCGCTGCCGGCATCGGATTGGGTCGTGGTCGAATCGACATACGGCAATCGGCGCCATCCGACGACGTCTTTGACGGACCTGCTTATCGAGCCGATCCGGCGCACCCTCGGGCGGGGTGGAGTGGTGATGATACCGGCGTTCGCGGTGGGGCGCGCCCAGCTCTTGTTGCACGTGATCGCCACCCTGCAGGCGGAAGGGCGGATTCCGCGCGCCCCGATCTACTTGAACAGCCCCATGGCAAAGGACGTCACCTTGCTCTATGGGAAATACAGAAACGAACATCTGCTGGATGACGCCGCACTGGAGCGGTTGCACGCGGCAACCCGGCTCGTCAATAGCATCGAGGAATCCAAGGCTCTCAACCTTCGGCAAGGCCCTATGATCATCGTCGCGGGTAGTGGAATGCTGACCGGGGGACGCATTCTTCATCATCTCATCGCCTTTGGCCCGGATTGTCGCAACATGATCCTTTTGCCAGGCTTCCAGGCAGGGGGAACGCGCGGGGCGGCATTGGTGCGCGGTGACAAGTTACTGCGAATCTATGGTCAGGACGTGCCGATACGTGCCGAGGTGGTACAGGTGGAAGCAGCTTCTGCCCACGCCGACGCCGATGAACTTCTAAGCTGGCTGCGCACGGCACAGACGACTCCGCGGCGGGTTTTCATCACACACGGAGAGCCAGACGCTGCCGACGCTCAGAGGTTAGCCATTGAGCGGCAGCTGCATTGGTCTGCATGCATCCCCGAGTACTTACAGCACATTGATCTCGACCCGGGCTGAGTAAGGTCCGGCATGGCTGCAGACGCCGTAGTTCGTTGGCGCCCGTCGGCATGGGCGGAGAGTGCGAATCTTCTGAAAAACGGGATACTTTCGTGACACACCTTGTTTTCCGCGATTGGGTTGAAGCAGCTCTCGGGCTCGCAGACGCGTTGAGTGCGTACAAGCGAACCCGAGCATCGCTACTTGCTGTTTCGTGTACCGTGCTGCCCATGGGACGCCTCATCGCAGATTCGCTTGGGGCGCAGCTTAGGCTCGCGGTAATAGCTGACGTGCGTGCGGCAAAGCGTGGCCTTTGTGTATGCCGGCGCGTGCGCGTTGCCGGGTCATCAGCTCTATGCGCCTGCCAGCGCAGACGCATAGAGCCAGGGGCTGCGATCACATCTTCTTTAACGGCACCGCGGTGGGCGGCGGCGGTACCGGGCCCGGGTCGTTGAAACACAGCATGATCTGATCGATGCCGAATTGATCGGCCAGGACCTGGGCAATCACAGCATGCACCAGGTCCAGGTCGACCGAGGGCGCAGCGACGGTGATGGTGGCCGCGATCGCACGGCCATGCTCACCGGCGACCAGGCGCAGGTCGTCCACCGCTTTCACGCCCGGGTCGGTAAACATCGCCGCACGGACCTGTTCCAGGTTGAGCTCGTTCATGGGGACTCCAAAGCAGTGCTACCGGCGCGGGGAGCTCGGTCGCGATGCAGCCAACGATAGAGCACCGGCAGCACCAACAAGGTCAATGCGGTGGATGAGACGATGCCGCCGATGACGACAGTGGCCAGCGGCCGCTGCACTTCCGAGCCAGCACCGACATTCAAGGCCATGGGTAGGAAGCCCAGCGAGGCTACCAGGGCGGTCATCAACACCGGTCGCAGGCGTCCAAGGGCGCCGTCGCGCACAGCGTCGTCTAGCGGATCGCCCTGTTCGCGCAGACGGCGGATGAAGGCGATCATGACCAGCCCGTTGAGTACGGCCACGCCCGACAGCGCGATGAAGCCCACGCCGGCAGAGATCGACAACGGAATCCCGCGCAGAGCCAGTGCCAGCACACCGCCGGTCAGCGCCAGCGGCACGCCACTGAACACAATGGCCGCATCCTTGGCCGAGCCGAAGGCCATGAATAGCAGAGCGAAGATCAACGCCAGTGTCACCGGAACGACCACGCCCAGGCGTTGGGTGGCCGAGATCAGCTGCTCGAAGGTGCCGCCGTAATCGATCCAGTAGCCCTCTGGAAGCGCGACATCCTGGCCGATGCGTGTGCGCAACTCGCCGACGAACCCGCCCAGATCGCGCTCGCGCACGTTGGCGGTGATCACCACGCGGCGCTTGCCGTTCTCGCGGTTGATCTGATTGGGCCCGCGCTCTACCTGGATCTTCGCCACTTCCCGCAGCGGCACCGTGCGAGGCCCCCCATTGGCGCCGGCGGCCAGACGGCTGGACTCATCGACACTGGTGCTTGCCGGCAGCGGAATGGGCAGATCTGCCAGCACAGCGGGGTCTTGGCGCTGCGCTTCGGGCAGGCGCACGACCAGGTCGAAGCGGCGGTCGCCCTCGATCAACTGGCCGGCAACACTGCCCCCAATGGCGGTGGCCACCGTTTCCTGCACATCGCCCGGGTTCAGGCCATACCGTGCCAATGCCGCCGGATCTGGCGTGATGGTCAGCAGCGGCAGGCCGGAGACCTGCTCGGCCTTGACGTCTTCGGCGCCGGGGACGCTACGCATGACCCGCTCGACCCGGCTGGCCAGGCGCGTCAACTGGTCAAGGTTGTCGCCGTAGACCTTGACCGCCACGTCCGAACGGACGCCGGAGATCAACTCGTTGGTGCGCATCTGGATGGGCTGGGTGAACTCGTAGTTGCTGCCCGGGATTTCCTTGGCCGCCGCCTCCAGCTCTTCCACCAGCTCGGCCTTGGGCTTGCGCGGGTCGGGCCACTGGTCGCGGGGCTTGAGCATCAGGAAGGTGTCGGCCATCGACGGCGGCATAGGATCGGTGGCCACCTCGGCGGTGCCGATCTTGGAGAAGATGTTGGCCACCTCCGGGAACTGGGCCAGGCGCTTCTCCAGCGTTTCCTGCATGGCCACCGACTGCTCCAAGCTGGTGCCGGGAATACGCATGGGCTGCAAGGTGATGTCGCCCTCATCCAGGCTCGGCACGAACTCCGAACCCAAGCGGGTGGCCAGCACGCCACAGCCCACCACCAGCACGGCCGCGCCGGCCAGCACCACCACGCGCCGACGCAGGGCCCAATCCAGCAGCGGCGTATAACGGGCGCGCGACCAGCGCATCAGGCGGTTGTCGTGCTCAGCCACACGGCCGCGCAGGAAGCTGGCGATCGCTGCCGGCACAAAGGTCAGCGACAACACCATGGCACCGGTCAGGGCCAGCACCACCGTGATCGCCATCGGGTGGAACATTTTTCCTTCCACCCCGGACAGCGCGAAGATCGGCAGGTAGACCGCGGCGATGATGCCCAGGCCAAACAGGCTGGGACGGATCACCTCGGCGGTGGCCGAGGCGGTCAGGTCATAGCGCTCTTCATCATTGAGCTGGCGGCCCAGCGCGTGCTGCGCCTCCCCGAACCGGCGTAGGCAGTTCTCGATGATGATCACCGCACCGTCCACGATCAGGCCGAAGTCCAGCGCGCCCAGGCTCATCAGGTTGCCCGACACGCCGCCACGCACCATGCCGATGATGGTGAACAGCATCGCCAGCGGAATCACCGCCGCAGTGATCAACGAGGCGCGCACATTGCCCAGCAGCAGGAACAGCACCACCACCACCAGCAGCGCGCCCTCGATCAGGTTCTTGGACACCGTGCCGATGGTGCGGTCCACCAGCGCCGTGCGGTCATAGACGGCCTTGGCATGGACGCCGGCAGGCAAGCTGGCGTTGGCAGCGTCCAGCTTGGCCGCGGCCGCCTGGGAGACTTCCCGGCTGTTGGCGCCAAACAGCATGAAGGCGGTACCGACCACGACCTCGTGGCCATTCTGGGTGGCCGCGCCCGTGCGCAGCTCCTTGCCTTCGCCCACGCTAGCGACGTCGCGCACCCGGATGGGCACACCATCGCGGCGATCCAGCACGATGTTGCCGATCGCATCCAGATTCGCCAGCTGGCCAGGCACGCGCACCAGGAACTGCTGTCCATTGCGCTCGATGTAGCCGGCACCGATGTTCTGGTTGTTGCGCATGACCGCGGCGACCACGTCGTTCAACGTAAAGCCCAGCGCCACCAACTGGGCCGGATCCGGGGTGATGTGGATCTGCCGCTCGAAGCCGCCGATGGTGTTGACCTCGGTGACGCCGGGCGTGGTGCGCAGCTGCGGCCGGATCACCCAGTCCTGCAGGGTGCGCAGGTCCGTGGCGGTGTACGGGGTGCCGTCGGGCTTGCGAGCGTTGGGCTCGGCCTCCACGGTGTACATGAAGATCTCGCCCAACCCGGTGGAGATCGGCCCCATTTCCGGGTCCAATCCGTCGGGCAGCTGGGAAGCGATCTGCTGCAGGCGCTCGGCGACCTGCTGGCGGGCAAAGTACAGGTCGGTGCCGTCCTTGAACACCACGGTGACCTGCGAAAGCCCGTAGCGCGACAGCGAGCGGCTGTAGTCCAGCTTGGGCAGACCGGCCATGGCCGTTTCGATGGCAAAGGTGACCCGTTGTTCGGCCTCCAGCGGCGAGTAACCCGGGGCCTGGGTGTTGATCTGGACCTGGACGTTGGTGATGTCGGGTGTGGCGTCAATGGAAAGGTGACGGTAGCTCCACACGCCCAGCGCAACCAGCGCAGCGGTGAGCACTAGCGTCAGCCAGCGATGGCGGATGGACAGCCCAATGAGGCGTTCGAGCATGGCGGGCCTCATTCTTCTTCCACGGTGGACTTTTCGATGTCGGCCTTGATCAGGAAGCTTTGGGCCACCACCACCTGTTCACCGGCCTTGAGGCCTTCCAGCACTTCGGCGCGTTCGGCGTCGCGGCGCCCCAGCTTCACCGGCCGGGTGTGGTAGGTTTCGCCCTGCTGCACGTAGACCACGTCCTGGTCTTCTGCGGTCTGCAGCGCCGTGATCGGCACCACCAACGCTGCCGATTGGCGATCCACGGTGACCCGCGCCTTGACCGCCGACCCCGGCCGCCACAGGCCATCGGTGTTGGCCACCGTGCCGCGCGCAATGGTGCTTTGGCTGGCGGTGGCGGTGCCGGGCAGGACGCGCTCCAAGGTGGTCTGTGCGGTGACGCCATCGCTCAAGCGGGTAACCGTCACCGGCACGCCAGCACCGATGTGCTGGGCGTCGGCGCCGAAGATGTGCAGGTCCACCCACAGCGTGGACAGGTCGGCGACCTCAAACAGCGGCGCGCCCTCAGCGGCGGCCATGCCTACGGCGGCCGTGCGCGCCATGACCACGCCACTGATCGGCGCGGTGACGGTATAGGTGGTCAGGCTCAGGTTGCTCTCTACCGTGGCCAGTGCCTGGCCGGCCCGTACCTGATCACCCACGCCCGCACGCACGGAGCGGACCGGTCCGGGGAAGCGTGCCGTGACCTGCGCGATGCGACCGTCAATCGGGGTCAACAGCCCTTGCACCTCATGCTCGTCAGCAATCTCACCGGGGCCTGCCGGTGCGACCTGGATACCCGCTGCCTGCGCAGCTTTGGCGGCAATCTTGGTTTCCAGCGGCGCTTCCTCGTGCTCGCCGTGCTCTTCGCCCTCAGCGGCGGCGCCGCCTTCGGACGCTTCGTTGGGGGCCGACGCGTTGCAGGCGGCCAGCATCATCAGGGCCATGCCCAGTGCGGTCCAGGAAAAGCGATTCATGGGGTCTCTCCGGTGGAAGCAGCCGCCGGCGGCGCGACAAGCGCCTGGCCGGTCAGGCGTTGAATTTCGATCAGGGCGCGCTGCGCATCGAGCGCCACGTCCAGCTGCTGCTGGGCCATGGCCGTGCGTTCGGACTGCAGCTGTGCCCATTCCAGGTAGCTGATCGCGCCGGCGCGATAGGCGCGCTCGGCGGCCTGCTCAGCCCGGGCCAACTTCGGCAGCACCTCGCCTTGCAGCCGTGCCACCTCGGCCTGCGCCACGGTGTAGCGACCATGGGCTTCGACCAGCGTGGAATACAGCGACAGGCCCTTGGCCTCGCGCTCGATCGTCAGAACCTCCAGCTCGGCTTCGCCGGCGCGGATCTCCGGCTGCGCGCGGCTGCGGCTGCCCAGTGGCATGGACAGGCTGGCCACCAGCGCGGTGTCGTCAGTCTCCTGCAGGCGGCGCACGCCCAGCTGCCACGACAAGTCCGGCGAGGCCGCCGAACGCGCCAGCTGCAGTCGTGCCTGCGCGATCCGGCGGGCATCGGCAAACTGCGCCAACTCGGGAGTGCGCTCCAATTCCTCGGCCAGCGACTGCATGGACGCGATCGCCGGCAGGGTCATGGGATCCGCCGCGGCCACCTCGAAGCTCGGAGCACGTTCGCCCCAGAGGGCAGCAAGGTGCTGCCGGGCGGCAATGCGCTGCTGCTCGGCCCGATCACGGGTCAATTCTGCTCTCGCCAGTGCTGCTTGTGCGGTGAGCATCACCGATTCGGGAGACGCGCCAGCCTGCAGGCGCTGCCGGGCAGCGGCGACGGTCCGCTGGCGCTGGCCGACATCCATGTTCGCCAGGCTGCGTTGCCGGTCGGCACCGACAACGGCCAAATAGCGCTGCGCCGTCTCGGCGAGCAGGTCCAGCCGCCCGGTCTCGCGCTGCACGGCCAGTGCATCAATCCGGCTTTGGGCCAAGGTGCGGCGGGCGTCGAGCTTGCCGCCGCGCTCCAGGACCGAGCTCAGGCTCAAGGTCAACTCCGCGCTGTCCAGGCCACGGGCCGCGCCCGTGCCCAGCGCATTTTCAACCTCCGCCCCCAACGTCCACGGTGGCCGCTGCACGGCCTGGTCGCGCTCGGCAGCGAGCACCGTGGCTCGCGCATCGACCAGGCGCAGCTCGGGGTGGGTTTGGGCCACGCGTGCAAACGCGTCGTCCAAGGTCATCAGCTCTTCTGCTGTCGCCGGCGTTGCCGCCGCGCTCAACAGTAGCCACGCGGCCAGGGCCGCCAATCGCACATGCATGAAGTACTCCAGAATTTTCGATAGCCAACAGGGATCCGGCGCACGCCGGCGCGCATCACCCTGCGATCGGCGGCCGGAACGGCGCGAGCAGGTGCTCATGCCGATATCTGTCCGCATGGGCTGTCGCCGACGGCCAATGCCGGCCGATATGAGCAATGGCCAACACTATTTCTGGAGCCGGCGCGGCCTGGCTACAGCACAGCACCAGCTGCTGTAGCCGGTGCAGCGCGGCGTCTACGCCACGCTCGGAAGCTGGTGATGCCACTGCCGGGTCATGGTCGGCCGCGGCCAGATGGGTTTGAGCATGGAGCTCGCCAACCACTGCCAGCACCGGCTGCGTCACAAGGCCCACGGCCAAGTGCGCCAGCAGCAGCCAGCGCAGGCCACAGCTCAGCCGGCCAAGCGCTGTCATGCAGGCGTTTTGCGCGCGTCGGCACGCGCCCGGCGAGCATCACCCAAGATCTCGAAAGCCTCCTTGATCACATACAGGCCGATCAGGGCGCCGATCACGAAATCCGGGTAGGGGCTGGCCAGCCACCACACCAACAGGCCGGCCAGAATCACCCCAACGTTGGCCACCACATCGGCGCGGGTAAACAGCCAGGTCGCTCGCAGATGCACTTCGCCAGACTTCAAGGGGGCGAGCATACGGAGCACCTTCAGGTTCACGGCCAGCGAGACCAGAGCGGTACCGATCATCCAACCGCTGACCGGCTCGGCGCCGTACATCACCCGGCGGCCGACTTCGACCAGCACGCCTACGCCCAGCACCAGCAGCACGCTGCCACTGACCCACGCGGCGTTGGCCTTGAAGCGCGCCGTGCGCCCGATAGCGACCAGGCCAATGGCATAGGCGGTGGCGTCAGACAGCATGTCCAGCGCGTCAGCCAGCAGCCCGGTGGAATGGGCAATCCAGCCGGCAATGCCGCCGATCACGGCCATCGCTGCATTCAGGACCAAGGCGATCCAGAGGATGCGTCGCTCCTCCTTGTTCTTGGCTTCGTGGTGGCACCCGCAATCACTCATGTCTTGGTCCTCTGCTGTGTTGTTTCATTGCTTGTTTGCGCCTGGCTGTCTACGCACACCGGAACGGGCATTGGCGAGGAACCCCACGATGGCGGCGGTGCCTACCAATACCTGCGCCAGCAGCGACTGCCAGGTGGGATACAGGCCGATCCACTCGATGCGCGGCAACGCGAGCGGTGTTTGAGAGATCCAGCCCGCTTCCTGCAACGCGGCCACGCCTTTACCGATCAGGATGACCGCCATCACCGCGATGAGAATCGAGCTGATCGAAAAGAACCGGCCAATCGGCAGCCGCCTGCTCATGCGCAGCATCCAGTACGCCACCGCAGCCAACACCGCGATTCCCGCCACCAGGCCTGCGAGGATGGCGGTGGACGCCTGATCGCTCCACATCGCGATGTAGAACAAGATCGTCTCAAACACCTCGCGGTACACCGCGACAAAGGCCAGCATGAACAGGAAAACAGCCGAGCGCCGTGTCAGCGCAGTCGTCAGCTTGGCGTGCAGGTACTCCTGCCACCGCCCTGCAAGGCTCTTTTGGTGCATCCAGATGCCTACGCTGAGCAGGACAGCGGCAGCGAACGAGGCCGAGACGCCCTCAGTGACTTCCCGGTTCGCACCGCTGATATCAACAAAGTAAGTGGCCACTGCCCAGGTAGCTGCGCCTGCCAACAACGCGCAGATCCAACCCGCATGCACATACGGCAACACATCAGACCGCTCGGCTTTACGCAAGAACGCCACGATACCAATCACGATCAGCAGCGCTTCCAGTCCTTCGCGTACCAAGATGGTAAAGCTGCCTAGAAACGCGGTGCTGGCGCCTATTCGGGTGTCCTGCAGCGCCACGTCCGCGCGATCAAACAGCTGGGCAATTTGCGCTGCCTGCCCGGCAACGTCAGCCGCGGGCGCATGCTGATCCAGCTGCGCGCGGTAGCCTGCCATGGCCGTCTCGATCTCTCGCAGCAATGACGGATTGCGCGTGGCCAGCGTGGGTTCAAGCGGCTCTACACCATCCAGATAGGACGAGAGCGCAAGCTTTTTGGCTTGAGCCAGGTCCTCATCAGCGTAAGCGCGCTGGCTGGCGGCCAGTCGCTGCCGCGCCACCGCAAAGCGATCGGCTCCTGGTACCGCTTCGTTTACTGCCTGTGGCTGCGAACGCAGGTAGGCGATGATCGCGTTTGCCTGATCGGCGGGCATCGTGGTGGCAAGATCGGCCTCTCGCGTGCGTGTCAGCGCTTCGAGCGAGGGAATGTGCGTATGGGCCTCGGCACTGGTGCGCCATAACGCCTCACCTTGAGCCTTGGCTTGCGAGGAGTACCCCAAGCTGCCCACATAGAATGCCAACGCCCAGCGATCACTTTCTGACAGCCCAGAGAAGCTGACCATGCCGGTACCCGGCACACCCTGGGAAATGACCTCGTACAACGACAGCGGCGTTCGCTGCGCGGCGCGAGTGGCATCGGTGAACGCGATCGGCGGCGGACTTAACGCTTGCGCGGCGGGGCCATCACCGTGACCTGTGGGGCCGTGACAGGCCGCGCACTGCTGGCTGTAGATGGACGCGGCCTGGGAGGTCTTCGGCGCGCTCGCCGGAACAGCGCCGATCGGGTAGCGGGCCAACAGCGTCGTGCCGAGCCCGCGCGCCAACGTTGCCACTTGCGCCGGGTCGGCCTTCTCTGCCACCGCCTGGACCAGGCGGTCGGCCTGGGCCGTCAGCTCCTGCTGGTTCTGGCCACCGGGCAATGCTGCCAGCTGACTGCGCACGGCGCCGGCAAACTCGCTCATTTCGGCGTATTCGTTGGGGGCAATTACGCGACCGGCCTGGACCGCGCCGGGGTAGTCGACCGCGATGTAATCGAGCATCTGCCAGGTTTGGCGCAGGTCTGCTGCGGCAGGCTCCGCCTGAGCAGAAGCGGGCAGAACCCAGCCGATCAGCAAGGCAATCAAGCAGTAGCGAATCAAGGCGATGGGCAGTGGCATGGTCGTCACATGCAGCGCCGCGGCCGGAGTGGCGGCGGATACGGGTTCAGCGTAAAGTCCGTAGCTACTACGGAGTCAAGCGTACTACGAATGAAAATCAGTGAGGCTGCCGACGCCAGCGGATGCCACTTGGAGACGATTCGCTATTACGAGCGGATCGGGTTGCTGCCGCGCCCGGGGCGCACGGGCAACGGCTACCGGGTCTATGGCCCGGCCGACATCGAGCGGCTGCGCTTCATTGCGCGTGGCCGGGACCTGGGCTTCAGCCTGGAGGAGGTCCGCAGCCTGCTGCAGCTGGCCGGCGATGAGGAGCTTTCGTGCGGGGACGTGGACCGGTTGGCCCGCAGCCATCTGGCCGACGTGCGCGCCCGCATGGCCGACCTGCAGCGCATGGCCAGCGAGCTGGAACGGGTGATTGCCAGTTGCCATGGCGGGCAGCGGGCGGAATGCACCATCCTGTCGACGCTGCGCCAGACGACCTCGGTGGAGGCCACGCGCCAGTGACCGAACTGGACCGCTACCTCGATGCGGCCACGCGCCAGAACACGGTGCGCAGCTATGCGTCGGCGCTGCGGCACTTCGAGGTTGAATGGCAAGGCCACCTCCCAGCGACACCTGACAGCGTGGCCCGGTACCTGGCCGCTTATGCGCAGACCTTGGCGACCAGCACCCTCCGCCAACGTCTGGCGGCCATCGCCTCTTGGCACCGCGACCACGGCTTTGTCGACCCGACCCGATCGCCGCTGGTGCGCAAGGTGCTCAAAGGCATCCAGACCCTGCACCCGGGCCAGGTCAAGCAAGCCGCGCCGCTCCAGATTCGGCGGCTGGTCGAGCTCGATGACTGGCTGGCCGCGGCGATCGCTGCGGCACATGCCCGGGGCGATGGGCCGGCGGCGCTGCGCCATCAACGAGACCGAGCGCTGGTGCTGCTCGGGTTCTGGCGGGGATTCCGTGGCGATGAACTGCTGCGTCTGGACGTGGCCCATCTCACGCTGGTGCCGGGACAGGGGATGACCTGCTTCTTGCCACGCAGCAAGGGTGATCGCCAGGCAGCCGGCGTCACCTACAAGGTGCCGGCGCTGTCGCGGTTATGTCCGGTGGAGGCGACCCAGGCGTGGCTGCAGGCGGCCGACCTGCACGAAGGGCCGGTGTTTCGGGCGGTTAACCAATGGGGCCAGGTGAGCGCCGAGGGCCTGCATCCCAACAGCTTGGTGCGCCTGCTACGCGAGTTGCTGACCAGTGCCGGCTTTGCCGATGCGGGGCTCCACAGCAGCCATTCGTTGCGCCGCGGCTTTGCCAGCTGGGCCAACGACCAAGGCTGGGACATGAAGGCCTTGATGGAGTACGTGGGCTGGCGCGATGTGCAGTCGGCCATGCGTTACCTGGACGGGCGTGACCCGTTTGCCCGGGACCGCATTGAAGCAAGCCTGCCCAGTCCAACCGTGCCGGTACCGGCGATGGCACTGCCGGCGCCGGAGGGCAAATCGGCCCTGCAGCTGCGCCTGCGCATGGTGCTGACCCCGTTTGCCCGCACGGGCCGCGGCGCGGCCAAGGCCCGAGGCCGAATTGAAGAGATCTGCTTGGCCCCGTTCCAGGCTGTGCGCCTGAACACCGCCAGCAGCGAGTACCAGTTGACTGCTCCCACCGATCCCGAAAGGGATCTGGATGAAATCCTGGCCACGTTGCTCGATGACATGCACCGCATGGCCGATACGCACCAGTGCTTCCTGGAAGCGTCGCTCAGTACAGACGACGGCCGGCACTGGGACTGATCCCCCTCACACCCTCCGGATCCAATGGCTACCCTTCACGAGACCGCCTACCCGCGACTGAAGCCTGATCCCACCGCCAAGGAACTGGAGGAGATCTATACCCCCACCGCCGCTGAGATTGCATTCGCCAAGCAGCTGACCACCCAGCCGGGTCCTCAGCTGGCGGTACTGATTCACCTCAAGCTCTTCCAGCGCTTGGGTTACTTCACGGTGTTGGCCGACGTGCCCGAGCGGATCCGGAAGCACATCGCCAAAGCCGCCCGACTCGGGCGAGTATTGGACACCGACCAGCTTGACCGCTATGACGCCTCCGGCAGCCAGCGCCGGCATATGCCGCAGCTGCGGCAGTTCATTGGGGTGCGTCCCTTGGACAAAGCTGGGTTGTCTTGGCTGGACACGGTGGCCACCGGAGCAGCCCAGACCAAGCACACTATCCCGGACATCGTGAACGTCCTGCTTGAAGAGCTGGTGCACCATCGCTACGAACTTCCTGGCTTCCGCACCTTGGAACTGGCCGCCATCGGTGCCCGCGAGCGGGTCAACCTGGGCTACTACCGCAGTATCAGCCACGCGCTGACGCCCGCCACGCGCACGCTCATCGACGAACTGCTGCGCGCACCGGAAGGGTCCAGGTTCACCGGCTGGCAATCACTCAAGCGCGAGCCCGGCCGGCCCACCAACAAGGAAGTTCGGTTCTATCTGCAGCACATCCGCATGCTGCAGCAGTTGGCCGACCAGCTGCCTCCCATTGATGTGCCGGTGCCCAAGCTCAAGCAGTTCCGTGCGATGGCTCGGGCCTATGACGCCAGCGA
Source organism: Stenotrophomonas sp. 96582_Sma (assembly GCF_056480905.1). Taxonomy (NCBI): domain Bacteria; kingdom Pseudomonadati; phylum Pseudomonadota; class Gammaproteobacteria; order Lysobacterales; family Lysobacteraceae; genus Stenotrophomonas; species Stenotrophomonas sp. 96582_Sma. The sequence continues at coordinate 2,410,508 of NZ_CM151122.1, forward strand.
GCTGGCCGAACTGGCTCCGGACAAGCGCTATGCGCTGGCCACCATCTTCATTCGCGCCCAGCATGCCAAGACACTGGATGATGCAGCCGAGTTGTTCATCAAGCAGGTGCGCGGGCTGGAGAACACGGCCCAGCAGAAATTGCTGGCCTACCAGCTCGAACATGCCAAACGGGCCGACTTCCTCATCGGCCAGCTCAAGGAAATCCTACAGGCCTATCAGCTCGACGGCAGCGATAGTCAGCGCGTGGATGCCATCGACAACAGCCTGGAAGCGGAAGTGTCGACCTTGCTGGCCGAATGCGAAGAACATATGGCCTACGCCGGGAAGAACTACCTGCCATTCATGCTGCAGCCCTATGGCGCGGTCAGGCCGCTGCTGTTCAATGGGCTGGAGCTGATGAAACTTCGGGCGACCAGCCACGACGCCGGCATGGAGCCGCTGATCGCAGCGGTGCTCTCGCTGCGCAACCAGCGCCGTGAGCTGATCGAGGTCGCCTCCCTCGGTTTGGACCCGGAAAAGGACTTTGACTGGATGTCCAAGCTCTGGCGTCAGCACGTGTTCGGCAAGCGGGCCAGTGCAGCCGGCGCCGGCTGGATGCACCGTAAGTACTTCGAGCTGGCCGTGCTGGTGCAGGTCAAGGACGAACTGAAGTCCGGAGATCTCTTCATTCCCAGCAGCGAACGGTTTGATGACTACCGTGAGCAGCTGGTCGATGAAGCCACCTTGGCCCAGGAACTGGAAGCCTACGGCCAGGTGTCAGGCCTGCCCACCGACGCCGAGTCTTTCGTGGCGGGATTACGTGCACAACTGACCTCCCTGGCCGATGAGGTCGACGCGCGTTTCCCGGAGAACGTACATGCGGACATCCTGGATGGGCGCCTGGTGCTGCGGAAGGGGCAACGCGCCGAAGTCTCCAGCGCGATTACCACCGTGGATCGCCTCATCGCCGAACGGCTTCCAGAATCCAGCATCGTCGATGTCCTGATCGATGCCAGCCAATGGCTGGATCTGCACCGTTTCTTCCGCCCGATCGCCGGCACCGAGAGCCAGGTCGAAGATCTGCCCCGACGTGTGATCACCACGCTATTTTGCTATGGCTGCAACCTGGGGCCGACGCAGACGGCGCGGTCGATCAAGGGCTTCAGCCGGCGCCAAGTCGCTTGGCTAAACCTGAAATACGTGACCGAGGATGTGCTTGAGAAGGCCATCGTGGAGGTCATCAATACCTACAACAAATTCGACCTGCCTGGCTATTGGGGCAGCGGCAAGAGCGCATCAGCTGATGGCACGAAGTGGAGCGTCTACGAGGACAACCTGCTGTCGGAGTATCACATCCGCTACGGCGGCTACGGTGGCATCGGCTACTACCATGTGTCCGATAAATACGTGGCGCTCTTCAGCCACTTCATTCCCTGTGGCGTGCACGAGGGCATCTACATCCTCGACGGTCTGTTGGCCAACACTTCCGACATCCAGCCTGAGATCGTCCATGGCGACACGCAGGCCCAAAGCTACCCGGTCTTCGGCCTGGCCCACATGCTGGGCATCCAGCTGATGCCCCGGATCCGGAACATCAAGGACCTGACATTCTTTCGGCCCGAACCGGGTAGGGCTTATAAGAACATCCAGGCACTGTTCGGGGACAGCATCGACTGGCAACTGATCGCCACCCATCTCCACGACATGCTGCGGGTGGTGATCTCAATCCGATTGGGCAAGATCACCGCGTCCTCGATCCTGCGCCGGCTGGGCACCTACAGCCGGAAGAACAAGCTGTACTTCGCATTCCGAGAACTTGGCAAGGCCGTCCGAACGCTGTTCTTGCTGCGCTACATTGATGACAACGAGATCCGCAAAACGATCCATGCTGCGACCAACAAGAGCGAGGAATACAACGGCTTCGTGAAATGGGTGTTCTTTGGCAGCCAGGGGATCATTGCTGAGAACGTCCAACACGAGCAGCGCAAGATCATCAAGTACAGCCAGCTGGTGGCCAACATGATCATCCTCCACAACGTGGAAGGCATGAGCCGGACCTTGGCCGAGATGAGGAAGGAGGGGATTGAACTGACGCCCGAGATCCTGGCCGGCCTGTCGCCTTATCGGACCAGCCACATCAATCGCTTCGGCGATTACCACCTGGATCTTGAAAGGGAAGTGGCGCCGCTGAGCTACACAGCCAAGGTGCTTGAACAGACCCCATAGATGGGGAGAGCCTGCCCGAGAGACGAGCAATCAACCTTGAAATTCAGTCGCTTAGGCAGCTTTTGGCCCTGTACGTAATGATTCCCTGCCGACCCTCAGGATGACGCATCCACCGGATTGAACATAATATACATTATGCGAAATCACTTATGCACCGGATCTGGGCCTTTGTTGGCTCCGCGTGGCAATGGCTGGGCCTCTGGTGACGAAGCAGGTAAATCTGTTACCTCGCGCCATGTAAAGGTCGCCCGACTGCTAAATTGAGCTGAAGCGCCAGCGCAGGTCCCTGTTCATGGATGGCGGACTTGGCGGCGGCATAGGGATCTTGGGTGCATCCGTTGAGGGCGCGCAAGGCCCGAGTCGGAATGGTCTGCTGGGAGAGCCACTTGGGCGGCCCCACTTCGGCAACAACTTGGGCACGCTCTGCATCCGCCACCGTCATTTTCGGTGCTGTCCCTGTCGCTGGCGAGATTCCCGAAGATTCGGACATCTTCTCGGAAAAGCAAGGATCGCTCGTCAACGGCGCTTTGGCGACCGCGGATGTATGACGACAAAGAAGTGCCCTCCCTCAAGCCAACAGACGCCCTTTTTCTGACCAACAATCGCCCCTGACCCGACGGGCGACCGAAAAGACGCCCTCTGGAACCACGAACTGACTAAAAGCTGCCCCGAAATGGAAGGCGGAGGTACTCGCTCGCTTTATGGCACACCGGCGTTCGCGTGTCTGCGCGCTGCAAACGACCAACCACCTTTGATGGCAGCCTGGTGTCGATCCCGGTATGCTTGTCCTATGACCTGCCTGGCCTCGCTCGACCCTCGAATACCGGCGTGATCGCTTAGATCGATCACGCCCCTGTTGCTCATGTTGGTCAGAGCGCCGGCCTTATACCCCGGTGAGAGCACGCGCCAGATAAGCGCGTACACGTCGGTTCGATTCCGACCAGGGGCACCACCACCAAGCAGGACTTCTTGTCCTAGAGCGCAGGTGCAAGATGGTGAGTTCCCGTTCCGAAAGCCTCCACCCAATCTTGGTCGCCGCTGCCCGCAAGCGCGCGAGGTTGGCGGAGCACTGGTTGACGGCCGCGGAAGTATCTAGGATCGTCGATCCTGCACATAAGAACTCGCTGCCGACAGCAGCAACGAAGCTCCGCCGGCAGTGGCGGCTTCTCGCAGCATACATGGATCCGCCGTCGTCCCATTACCGCTACCCCGCATGGCAGCTTGGGGAAGATGGCCAGCCCGTCAGTCAGTTGTACGACATTCTGACGGTCTTGCGAGAAAAAGGGCCGTTTACGCCGGACGATCAGGGTCGCACGACCGGCTGGGGTGAGGTGGAGTGGTTTATGAGTTGCAACGCTTTACTGGACGGCGCGACCCCTGAGGAGGTTCTCAGGACCGATCCTGCCGCGGTCTTGCGTGCGGCGCTCATCGAATTCAATGAGGAAGAATAACCGCTATCTATTCGGTGCCTGAGCGTGAGTGACTCCTGATTACCGCGGACAAGCCACCTTAGTAGCCGAAGAGACTTGCCCGCCTTGCCGGTGAAATTCGCCCGTAGATCTGAGAACCCTCGGACAAGATGCCCTGGATTCGCTCGAGCTACTGAAAAGACGCCCTGCATTGACGTGAAATCCTTAGAGCTGATACCTCTACCAGCCTTTGGGGTCGCAGCGTGCGCCCTATTGCTTGGGGCGCTTCCGAGTCGTAGGCGAAGGAACCCTTTTGGACCGCTTTAGTGCCACTTCAAGCTGAGCCGGCAAGTTTTGAAGCGCTGAAAGTTGTCCCTCGAGAGCGTCACACTTCCCGCGCAGGATATCCGCAGACCGGCTGGCGGTTGCTGCCGCCGATTGGGCGGCCTGGATATCCTGACGCAGCTGCTTCTCAAGGGCCCTGTGTTCTTCGGATGTCTTGCTTAGCTGCGTCTGGAGTTCCTTCACCTCCTGGCGTGCTCGATCAACATCGTTTAGCGCCCGATTCTCGACAGATCTGACGTACTCGGTCCAGTCTTCCCGCTCAGATTTCGCCGTCTCCAGGGCGTCATGAAGCCGGACATCGAGTTGCTGTCTCGCTGTCTCGGTTCGGTCGGCTCTTCGACGCTCGAGGTCGCGCTGCTCTGCAAGTTCAGAGATCTGTAGCTGAAGCTGGTCGACCAGGTGCTGTAGCTCTGAAGCTTGGGCCGTTGCAATTCTCTCCCCGGTGATTGCAACGTCACGCTCTGCCCGCATTTGCGCCAGCTCTTCAGCCGCAAGTCGGGAACTGGCCGCCAGCGCATCACGCTCGGCAGCCAGGGCCTGCTCGGACGATGCAAGCTCTTGACGGGCGGCCTCCTGGGCATGCTTCAGCGCCAACTCCCACCATTGCCCGGCGAGTTCTGCCAACACCGCTGGCGCATCTTCCAGGTCCGGACGCGCTGGCTGCAGGCGCGTGCCAAGTCGGTTCCACCATGTCTCCAGCCAGCGGGTCACCGTGTTCGGTGAGCCTGTTCCCAGGTGAGCCCGGATACGCTCTACGGTTGGGCGTTCGCCCTTGGCGACCAACTCGTCGGCGGCGGTATGGACGTCAGTTTCGGTGATGCCGCGGGCCATGCGAAGTCTCCTGTACTGGCACCCTACTCTACTGATAACGTACTCGCGATAAGTGATGATTATCGCGAGTATAAGCTCTAATGCGTAGTATACATTACATAGTATGAAACATAATTCCGTGATTCCCGTCCTCGCCGCGACCGCTTCCGGCCTACTGCTGCCGGAACAGCTGGCCCACCAAGCCGCCGACGCGGTGCGCGAGTTGCTGGCCGAAGCCGCGGCCGGCAACACCACCCGCAGCTACACCAGTGCCCTACGCTACTGGGCTGGCTGGCATGCCGCGCGTTACGGCATCGAGCTGACCTTGCCGGTCCCCGAGGCCACCGTGCTGCAGTTCGTGGTCGACCATGTGCAGCGCCGTTCGGCCGACGGCCAACTGGCGTGGGAGCTGCCGCCGGCCGTCGACCAAGCGCTGGTGGCCGCTGGCCTGAAGGCCAAGCTCGGCCCGTGGACCTTGGCCACCGTGCGCCATCGGGTCGCCGTGCTGTCCACCGCGCACCGACTCAAGCAAGCCCCCAACCCCTGCGAGCAACCGGCGATCCGCACCGTGCTCAGTCGCGCCGCCCGGGCGGCGGTCAAACGGGGCGAACGACCCCGCAAGAAGACCGCCATCACCCTGCCCGAGCTGGAAGCGCTGCTGGCCACTTGTGACGACAGCCTGGAAGGGATCCGTGACCGCGCCCTGCTCTGCTTCGGGTTTGCCAGTGGCGGGCGCCGGCGCAGCGAGATTGCTGCCGCCGACCTGCGCGACCTGTGCCGCATCGGCGAGGCGGGCTACATCTACCGGCTGGAGCACAGCAAGACCCAGCAGGCCGGCGTCACCGCCACATCGACCCCGGACAAGCCGGTACTGGACCGGGCTGCTCTCGCCTTGCAGGATTGGTTGGAAGCATCCGGGGTCACCGAGGGGGCGATTTTCCGGCGGCTGTGGAAGCAGCGGGTCGGCCCTGCCCTGTCCCCGGCCGCCGTCGGCGAGATCGTGCAGCGGCGGGCACGCCTGGCGGGCCTCGAGGGGGATTTTGGCGGACACAGCCTGCGATCAGGGTTTGTGACCGAGGCCAGCCGTCAGGGTGTGGCGCTGCCGGCGATCATGCAGCTGACTGAGCACCGGTCGGTGTCGAGTGTATTGGGCTACTTCCAATCGGGTGCATGCGACCAGAATCCAGCAGCCAGGTTGCTCGAGTAGAATTGCATGGGTACTAGGGGGGGGCACTGATGACAATTGGCGAAATCGTGAGCGAGGCCGACACCTGCCGGGAACTGGTCACACCCAAGCTTGTCGAGGCCGGATGGGGCAATACGCCGCACGTGATCGGCGAGCAGCGCACCTTCACCAATGGCCGCATCATCGTCACTGGTGGCCGTGTGCGCCGTGGCAAGCAGAAGCGTGCTGACTACCTGCTGTACTACCGGCGCGACTATCCGTTGGCCGTCGTCGAAGCGAAAGAACTGGGGCTGCCGGCGGAAACCGGGGTGCAGCAGGCCAAAGAGTACGCCGAGATTCTCGGCCTGAAGTTCGCCTATGCCACCAACGGCCATCGCATCATCGAGATCGACTACACCACCGGCACCGAACGTGAGGTGGATCGCTTCGCCACGCCCGCCGAACTCTGGCAGCGCCTGACCGCCGCCACCGCGCTGCCCGATCCGGCCACACCCCACCTGCTCGAACCCTTCAACCTGGTGTCGGGCAAGGTGCCGCGCTACTACCAGCAGATCGCGGTCAACCGCGTGATCGAGGCCATCCTGCTTGGCCAGAAGCGCGTGCTCGCCACCCTGGCCACCGGCACCGGCAAGACCTGCGTGGCGTTTCAGCTGTGCTGGAAGTTGTGGAACAGCCGCTGGAACCGCACCGGGGAATACCGGAGACCGAAGATCCTGTTCTTGGCCGATCGCAACATCCTGGTCGATGACCCGATGGCCAAGATGTTCGCACCCTTTGGCGATGCCCGCCACAAGATCGCCGGGGGCGACGTGAGCCAGAGCCGGGACATGTACTTCGGCATCTATCAGGCGCTGTCCACCGCCAACGAAGACGTGTTCCGCCAGTACCGGCCGGACTTCTTCGATCTGATCATCATCGACGAATGCCATCGCGGCTCCAGCCGCAACGACAGCAACTGGCGCGCGGTACTCGATTACTTCGCGCCCGCCGTGCAGTTCGGCATGACGGCCACGCCGCTGCGTGAGGAGTCGCGCGACAGCTACGAATACTTCGGCAACCCGGTCTACACCTACAGCCTGCGCCAGGGCATCGAGGATGGCTTCCTCGCGCCTTATCGGGTGCATCGCGTGATCACCACGGTGGATGCCGCCGGCTGGCGGCCGTCCAAGGACGAGCTCGACCGCTTCGGCCGCCCGGTGCCGGACGACGAGTACCAGACCAAGGATTTCGAGCGCGTCATCGCGCTGCGTGCGCGCACCAAGGCGATCGCCAAGCACCTTGCCGACTTCCTCAAGGGCACCGACCGCTTCGCCAAGACCATAGTGTTCTGCGTCGACCAGGAGCACGCGGCCGAAATGCGCCAGGAGCTGGTCAACCTCAACAGCGATCTGGTCAAGCAATACCCCGACTACGTCTGCCGCGTCACCGCCGACGAAGGCGCCATTGGCCTCACCCACCTCGCGCATTTTCAGGACGTGGACAAACCCACGCCGGTGATCCTGACCACTTCCCAGTTGCTGACCACCGGCGTCGACGCCGAAATGGTCAAGAACGTGGTGTTGGCGCGCGTGGTTGGCTCCCGCTCCGAGTTCAAGCAGATCATCGGGCGCGGCACACGGCTGAAGGTCGACTACGGCAAGGAATACTTCAACATCATCGACTTCACCGGCACCGCCACCCGGCACTTTGCTGATCCGGATTTCGATGGCGACCCCGCGCGCATAGAGGAAGTGACCATTGATGACGCCGGCGAAACCATCGAGTCGGTCATCGAAGCGCCACCCGGCGTCGAAGAGCCGCCGGCCGACTACACCTTAGACTCCACGGAAGCCGACGCAGGCCAGGGTGAGATCATCGCCGAGCCGCTGGAGGAGCCGCGCAAGTTCTACGTGGATGGGGGCGACGTCGAGGTCATCGGCCATCTGGTCTACGACCTCGACACCGACGGCAAGAAACTTCAAGTGGTCAAGTACACCGAATACTCGGGCCGCACCGTTCGGACCCTGTACCCGACCCGCGATGCGCTGCAATCGGCCTGGGCCAACCCCGACACCCGCGCCGAGGTGCTGCGCGAGCTGACCGAGCGCGGCATCAGCTTCGAGGAACTGGCGGCCAGCGCCAACCAGCCTGAAGCCGACCCCTTCGATCTGCTGTGTCATCTGGCCTGGAACGCGCCGCTGCTCACCCGCCGCCACCGCGCGGAACAGGCCAGAAAGGCAGCGCAGGATCTGTTCGGCCAGTACGGCGATTCAGCCCGCGAAATCCTCACGCTGCTGCTCGACAAGTACATCGAGCGCGGCATCGTCCAGTTCAACGCCCTGTCCGAGCTGATGAAGGTGCAACCCTTCGACCGCTTCGGCAGCCCCTCCGAAATCGCCACCCGGCATTTCGGCGGCATCAAACCTTTCAAGGAAGCCGTCTCGCGCCTGCAGACGGCCCTTTACCAATGACGAGAAGTTCCTGAATGGCCGCAACCGAAAAGAAGACCCGAACCAAACGTGCCAAGGCACCGCTGACCACGCGCGACAACCTGTCGGCGCTGATCGGCAGCGCGCGCAAGATCCTGCGCAAGGACAAGGGCCTGAATGGCGACGTCGACCGCCTGCCACTGCTTACCTGGGTGATGTTTCTCAAATTCCTCGACGACCTCGAAGTCGTGCATGAGGAAGAAGCGGAGCTCGACGGCAAGCCCTACCACCCCATCATCGAACCCCCTTACCGCTGGCGCGACTGGGCTGCGCGCGAGGATGGTCTCACTGGCGACGAACTGCTGGCCTTCATCAACCAGGACGAATGCCACCGCGCCGACGGCTCACGCGGCGCGGGCCTGTTCGCCCACCTGCGCGGCCTGGCTGGCAGCGGCGAGAAAGGCAGCCAGCGCGAGGTCATCGCCAACGTGTTTCGTGGCGTGCAGAACCGCATGGTCAGCGGCTACCTGCTGCGCGACATCATCAACAAGATCAACGGCATTCACTTCAGCAGCAGCGAGGAGATCCACACCCTCTCGCACCTGTACGAATCCATGCTGCGCGAGATGCGCGACGCCGCCGGCGACTCGGGCGAGTTCTACACCCCGCGCCCGGTGGTGCGCTTCATGGTGCAGGTCACCGACCTGCGCATTGGCGAGACCATGCTCGACCCGGCCTGCGGCACCGGCGGATTTCTGGTGGAAGCCTACGACCATATTGCCCAGCAGGTGAACAATCCGGACCAGCGCCGCACCCTGCAGCGCGACACGCTGTTCGGGCAGGAGGCCAAGCCGCTGCCCTACATGCTGGCGCAGATGAACCTGCTGCTGCACGGGCTGGAAGCGCCGCAGATCGCCTACGGCAACACACTGGAGCGGCGCATCACCGAGATCGGCCACAGCGAGCGGGTGGACGTAATCCTCACCAACCCGCCCTTCGGCGGCGAGGAAGAAGCCGGCATCAAGGCCAACTTCCCGGCCAACATGCAGACGGCCGAAACCGCACTGCTATTCCTTCAGTACATCATGCGCAAGCTGCGCTATGCCGGGCATGGCGCAGAGCAGGGAGGCCGCGCCGCCGTGGTGGTGCCCAACGGCACCCTGTTTGGAGATGGTGTCTGCGCGGTCATCAAGGAGGAGATGCTCAAGGAGTTCAATCTCCACACCATCGTGCGCCTGCCACAAGGTGTGTTCGCGCCCTATACCGACATTCCGGCCAACCTGCTGTTCTTTGAACGCGGTGGCCCCACCGACACCATCTGGTACTACGAACTGCCGCTGCCCGAAGGTCGCAAGAAATACAGCAAGACCGCACCGCTGCCCTTCGAGGCCTTTGCAGCAGTGCTCGACTGGTGGAGCGCCCGCGAGGAAGGCCCGCAGGCCTGGCGCGTGGACTTCGCAGCCAAACGCGCCGCCGCCATCGACGCCGCTACACCGCACTGGCAACGAGCCGACACCGAGCGCGCCAGTGCCTTCTCCTCAAGCAAGCCGATCCGTGAACTGGATCAGGCCATCAACAATGCCGCCAATGGCGACAAGGCCGCGCTGCAAGCGCAGCTGCGCGAGCTGAGAACCCGCCAGCAGGCCCATGAGGCTGCCGCCAAGGCCGCGCAGGCCGAGGGCGACGCGCTCTACTGGCCGATCTACAACCTGGACCTGAAGAACCCGCATGCCGCCGAAGGACTGGAGCACGCCGATCCGAAGGACCTGGTGGCCGCCATGCGCGCGGGTGAGGAAGATGTGCTGCGCCTGCTCGAGGAGATCGAGGCTCTGGTAGTCGAGGTGCAGGGATGAGCCAGTGGCCGAAGATCGCACTGGGCGATGTGCTCTGTCGTTCCAGCGAGCCTGCCGTGTGCGTGCCGGACGTCGAGTACGACGAAGTCACCATCCGTCTTTGGGGAAAAGGCGTTATCAGCCGTGGCAAAGTTCGCGGTGCTGATGTCACGACTCCGCGACGTGTAGTGCGTGCCAACCAGCTGATCCTCTCCAAGATCGACGCCCGCAACGGCGCAATCGGACTGGTTCCGCAAGAGCTTGATGGTGCGATCGTCAGCAACGACTTTCCCTCCTTCGAGTTTGCCAACAGCAGACAACTCGCTCCGGCATTCATGGGATGGATGGTGCGCTCACGTCACTTCGTCGATCTGTGCAAGGCAGCCAGCGAAGGCACGACCAACCGCGTTCGCATCAAAGAAGATCGATTTCTTGCACAGCAAATCGTGCTGCCGCCGCTTGCCGAACAACAAGCCATCGTCAGCCGCCTCGACACACTGGCCGACAAGGTTCGGCAGGTCAACGAACGGCTCGATGCCATCGAGCTCGACGCCGACCGATTGCTCGCCGTGCGCTTTCGTGACGCGATTGCCGGTGCGCCCTTGCGACCAATGTCGGAGGTGACGCCTGCTGTTCGCCGCTCGGTGACGATAGACATCGACAAAAGGTATCGGGAGGTGGGTGCACGGTCCTTCGGAAGGGGACTATTCGTGAAACCTGATTTCGACGGTGCTGATGCCACATGGCAGAAGCCTGTGTGGATCAAATCAGGGGATGTCGTTCTCAGCAACATCAAGGCATGGGAGGGCGCAATCGCTGTTGCAAGCCCTGAACATGATGGTTGCATAGCGTCGCATCGATACATCACCTGTGTTCCTGACTCGACCGTGCTCACTGCCGGGTTTCTCACGTACTTCCTACTCAGCCCTGACGGGTTAGAGAAGATCGGGTTCGCGTCACCGGGAACAGCAGATCGAAACCGCACGCTGAGCCTGACAAATCTCGGCAAGATTGAAGTGCCGCTTCCGCCGATTGTCACTCAGCGCACCTTCGACGCCCTGCAAACCAAGGTGGCGGAACTGAAAGCCCGCCACGCCTCCATCCGCCAGGCCAACGACGCGCTGATCCCGGCGACGCTGGAACGCGTGTTCTCCGAGGCCTACTGAATGCAGTTTGTCCGCCACGGCCCCGACATCCCCGAGCGCCTGCTACAGGCGCACGAGGACGGACGCGTGGTGTTCTTCTGCGGCGCGGGCATTTCCTACCCGGCGCGCCTGCCGGGCTTCGCCGGGCTGGTGGCGAAGGTGTATGAAGCGCTGGCCGCCATACCCAACGCGGTACAGCAGGCAGCGATCAAGGCCGGGCAGTTCGATACAGCCATCGGCCTGCAGGAAGCGGCCATCGTCGGCGGCCGAGAGACGGTGCGTCGGACACTGGCGGGTATCCTGACACCCGATCTCAGCGCCCCGAACGCGACCGCCACCCATGAAGCCTTGCTGACACTGGGCAAGTGCCGCAGCGGCCAGACCCGCCTCATCACCACCAACTTCGATCGCCTGTTCGAGGAGGTGATTGCGGCGAAGCGCCTGACCATCGAGAGGTTTCAGGCGCCACTGCTGCCGGTGCCGAAGAACCGCTGGGATGGCCTGGTGTATCTGCATGGTCTGCTCAGTGCCACACCGACCGCGAGCGAGCTGGATCGCCTGGTCGTCTCCAGTGGTGATTTCGGCCTGGCCTATCTCACCGAACGCTGGGCGGCGCGTTTCGTCAGCGAGCTGTTCCGCAATTACACCGTGTGCTTCGTCGGCTACAGCATCAACGACCCGGTGCTGCGCTACATGATGGATGCGCTGGCAGCCGACCGTCTGCTGGGTGAGTCGCCACCGGAGATGTTCGCGTTCGGCAGTTTCTCCAAAGGCAAGGAAGAGGAACGGGCCAACGAATGGCGAGCCAAGAACGTCACGCCCATCCTCTACCGCGAGCACAACCGGCATGCGTACCTGCACAAAACCCTTCGCGCCTGGGCCGAAACCTATCGCGACGGCGTGCGCGGCAAGGAGCGCATCATGGTCGAATGCGCCATGGCCCGCCCCATGGCCAGTACCCGGCAGGACGACTTCGTCGGCCGCCTGCTGTGGGCGCTGAGCGATCCGGGCGGCCTGCCCGCCAGACGCTTTGCCGATCTGGACCCGGTGCCGTCACTGGATTGGCTGGAGCCGCTGAGCGAGGAACGCTACGAGCATGCCGACCTGGGGCGCTTTGGTGTGCCGCCCAGAACGACCGTAGATGACAAGCTCACCTTCAGCCTGACCCGCCGACCTTCGCCGTATCCGCTCGCACCGTCGATGTGTATCGTCGATGCCGGTGCGCGCGGCAGCCGCTGGGACGAGGTGATGCGGCAACTGGCGCGTTGGCTGATCCGTCATCTGGATGACCCGGCGCTGCTGCTATGGTTGGTCAAGCGCGGCGGGAAGCTGCATGACGATCTGGTCTGGTGGATCGAACACCGTCTGGACGAGCTGGCCAAACTGGAACGCGACGGCAACACAGCCGAGTTCGCGCGCATTCGTGAGGGCGCACCCAACGCGATCCCCGGCCCGCTGATGCGCACCCTTTGGCGGCTGCTGCTGACCGGGCGCGTGAAATCGTGGCTGCGCGACTTCGACCTGTACCGCTGGCGCGACCGCTTCAAGCGCGATGGACTCACAGCTACCCTGCGCCTGGAACTGCGCGAGATGCTGACACCACGCGTATCGTTGCGCGAGCCGTTCCGCTGGCCCGCAGAGGACGGCGAAGCCCGCGAGCCGGAGCACATCAAGGAGCTGGTGGAATGGGAGATCGTGCTGTCGACGGATCACGTCCATTCCAGCCTGCGTGATCTGCCCAGGGATGAGCGCTGGGACGCCGCATTGCCGGAGCTGCTCTCCGATGTCAGCGCCCTATTGCGCGATGCGCTTGATCTGATGCGCGAGCTTGGCAGCGCAGAGGACAGGAGCGACCTGTCCTACATGCATCAACCCTCGATCAGTGAACACCCACAGAACCGAGACTTCCACGACTGGACCGCATTGATCGACCTGACCCGGGATGCGTGGCTCGCCACTGTTGCGCAATCGCCGGCGCGGGCGGCGCTCGTGGCGCATGCGTGGTGGCAGGCGCCCTATCCGCTATTCCGGCGCCTCACCTTCTTTGCCGCCGCACAGGACGCCGTGATCCCCCATCGCCAAGCGCTCGACTGGCTGCTGGCGGACGATCACTGGTGGCTGTGGTCGGTGGAAACCGAACGGGAGGCCATGCGCCTGCTGGTGGCCCTGGCGCCGCACCTTGATCAGGTGATGCTGCGCGAACTGGAACAGGCCGTGCTCGTCGGTCCTCCGCGCGACATGTTCAAGGACGACATCGAGCCGGAGCGCTGGACCGGGATCGTTGACCGCAAAATCTGGCTGCGGCTGGCAAAAATGGCTGAGGCCGGCGCGGTCTTGGGTACTGAAAGCAGCGTCCGGCTAAGTGGGCTTTCGGCACGGTATCCGGAGTGGACCCTGGCGGCGGATCAGCGCGATGAATTTCCTTACTGGATGGGCGATGGCGACGAGTGGCGCAAGTTCGTCGCCACGCCGCGTCGTCGCCGTGAATTGATCGAGTGGCTCAGGCAGCAACCGGGCACAGATCATTGGCAGGAAGATGACTGGCGGCAGCGCTGTCGCGAGAACTTTGCTACGACCGCTTGTGCCTTGTGCGCTTTGGCCAAGGAAGGTGTTTGGCCGACAGAGCGCTGGCGCGAGGCCTTGCAGGCCTGGTCAGAAGAAAAACTCCTGAAGCGTTCCTGGCGCTACATGGCGCCGATCCTGGCCGCCGCGCCTGCCGAGGTACTGCAGACGCTCGCCCATGGTATCAGCTGGTGGCTACAGTCCATTGCCAAGACCTTCGAAGGCCACGAAGCACTCTTCTTCCTGCTCGCTCGCCGTATCCTGGCCATGGATCATCAGGACGGTGTCGATACCGACGACCCCGTCGGGCGAGCCATCAATCATCCCGTGGGCCACGTCACCGAGGCACTGCTGCGCTGGTGGTATCGACGCTCGCTGGAGGATGGACAAGGCCTGCCGGAAGAGATCAAGCCCACGTTCACCGAGCTTTGCGATCCTCGGATCGACAAATTTCGGCATGGCCGCGTGTTGTTGGCGGCCCATGTCATCGCGTTGTTCCGCGTCGACGGGGTTTGGGCGACGCAACACCTGTTGCCGCTTTTCGTCTGGCAGTGCTCGGAAGCCGAAGCACGTGCAGCGTGGGAAGGCTTCCTGTGGTCACCGCGCCTGTACCGCCCGCTGATGGAAATGCTCAAGCCGGCCTTCCTCGACACCGCGCGCCACTATGCGGCATTGGGCAAGCACGACGGGCAATACGCATCGCTGCTGACATTCGCCGCCCTCGATCCGGGTGACACGTTCACCACTGCCGAGCTGGCGACCGCTACACGCTCATTACCTCCGGACGGTTTGCACGATGCAGCACATGCATTGGTCCGAGCACTGGAGGGAGCGGGTGATCAAAGGGCCGACTACTGGAGCCACCGGGTCGCCCCGTATCTGCATGCCATCTGGCCCAAGACGCGAGACAACGTTTCACCTGCTATCGCCGAAAGCCTCGGCCGCCTTTGCGTAGCGGCACACGATGCGTTCCCCGAAGCCTTGACGCTGCTTCGCGCTTGGCTGCAACCACCGGCCCATCCGGACTACTTGGTGCATCGGCTATACGAGGCAGGTCTCTGCGACAGGTTTCCGGAACAGGCACTGGACTTCCTGAGTCTGGTGATAGGGGATCAAACCCAATGGCCGCCCAGTGACCTCGGCGACTGCCTCGAGGAGATAAGCTCGGTCGCGCCTGACCTCGATGCGGATCCACGTTTTCAACAGCTGGTCGTGTACTTAAGACAGAGCGGGCGCAGATAGGATCTGAGCTCGTAGCCACGATAAATCTTCCTAATCCCCCGCCCCAGTGCCGTCCGCTTCCGGCCAGAAGTGGACATCAACCACGTCTGATTTCAGCGACTGTCGACGGCCGTCTGCTGGAAAGACTCGCTAGGCCGATGGATCCTGGCCTCATAAGACGCCCATCCATCCGTCGGCTTTGATGTGATTGATGAACCCATCCAAGGCTCCCGTTTCGAAGTCCATCAATGCGATGAAGCCGCCTTTGCGATGTAGCTCGACGGATGTAACAGCCGTGACTCCTGGCGCTCGCAACAGCAATTCCCTGAGGGCTACAGCCTCGTCCGCAGGCTGTCCTAACGGCGGATGCCTTCGCATGAGGCGTGGTCCGAATTGCAAGCCTAACGCCTGACTTAAGCCAAACCGCAAAGCGGCGTCGGCTCGAATGAATTGTTAAAAGCCATCGCTACAGACCTTGTGAAGGCCATTTTGCCGCAAGGTGTGGACGGAACATCCAGGAAATGCATCAAGTACGGACTGCAAAGTGATGCTAATACAGCCAATCTCGTCGATTGATGTGCCGTTGAAGTGCAGCTGTTGCTTCTTCTTGGCGAAAATGTTGGACACGTCCGCCACAAAGATGCCCGTTGGCTTTGCACCACGCACTCTCCACTCGTTGTAGCGTCCCGATGGAACTTCGAGACTTGCTAAGAGGGTCTCGCGGGTTGGAACTTCACCCGCTGATCTCTCTTTACCCTCGAAGTCGGACGATCCAGAGTCATCTGCCAAGACCGATACAACTTGATCAATCGTCGGCTGGAAGATCAATCCGACAGAGCCCGGCAGTTCCATCTCATGCCCAGGCCAGAGGGCACAGCACGACCGTGTCTCCTTGTCATGATGACAGATCGCATGGAATAGATCGTCTGGGAACTCAACCGAGTGACCCATCACAGCGAAGTGAGAAAAATGCACGATCACGACATTGTGATCCGAGAGAAGCTTCTGAAAATCCGGATCGTTCACGTGCGACCGTCCATGGCGTCTAAAGGCTGAATTAAGCCGAGCCGCGAAGCGGCATCAGCTTGAATGGATTGTTAGAAGGCACCTACTTCGTAGGAAATACGCACCTCATCATTGATCCTAATGCAGTGATCCAAGACAAGAATCCCTGCTCTAACAAGATCTATGTCCCGGTCGCGGTTCATGTACTCAGGTGACCAGACCTTTGCGCCGTGGAAGAGGTTATTTCGAACCCTGCGAATCATTAGCAATGTCTGCTGTGCTTTCGGCAGATTGGGGTCTGGAGGTGAATCCTTCCAGCCCACTCGCCCATCTTTAAGAACCTGCTTCCTCGGTGGTTCGGCCAGGAGATAGGCGACAGCCTCTTTGAATGCAGGGTCTTTCACTCGACGAAAGTGCCAGTCGATGCTTGCAGCGAAAGAATCCCAGTTGGCTTCTACTGAGTTACTTCCGCCCCGGACGAATCCTGAGCCTTTGAGGGCGTATTCGCACCGCGCGAAAGTGCCAAGGAACTCGTACGTAAGGTCCGGGGGAAGCAGCATGTTCGGGAATGGAGCGTGCATCCATCTGTGCCTTCTAACGCCTGAAGTAATCCGCGTTGCGAAGCAACGTCGGCTTGAATGAGTATTAGGCACTCCGCAGAGTACGCCGGAACCACTCATACATGACCTCCATGGCAAGCTTCGCATCCGCTTCCAGTATCGTAGCGGGATGCGCTTTGGTTGCCAGGAATCGCGTGCCGAAAGCCTCGGGGTGATCAGGCGCCTTGCGATGAGTGAAAGGATTCCGTAGTAGGCGAAGCCTGTCTGTGCGATCAAATAGATCGTTAGGCAGTGGCAGGATTTTCCGACCAGACTTAATCATAAGCTCGAATGTGCGCCGCTCTTGCGGAGACATCACGTTCTCAAGTTCTTCGCTAAGGGTCTGCTCTACGAAAGAAGTTGCGAGGAGCAATGCGCCGACGAAGTGGCCGGAGATGAAACAGAGCCGAGCCTCTTCCAGCATGTGGAGCACAGCCAGCTCACCCATCACGGCCCCCGGATGGAAGTAGTGCTGAGCTAGCCACTCGATCCGCTCCACACGAGCGCCCCGCGACGATGCGTCGGCTAGTTCAAGAGCGGCAGTAAGGTTTTCACTAGTGGCTTGAACGGGCATCGGAGTGCCTAACGCTTGAATTAGGCCTTGCCGCGAAGCGGCGTCGGCTTGAATGAATTGTTAGCGCTTCAGGTTGAATGTTGCAGCACCGGCCATCATGTTTGCCCCGATTGCCGCAGCCAACAAGAAGCTATTGGTGACAAAACTGATCTGAAGCGCATCGGTGCCTTTCGGAAGAAGAGCTGGAACTATTAGCGATGCTGCGAGGTTTACGCCAGCAATGACTGCGCCCCATCTAAATGCGACAACATGTGAACGCGCCTTCCATGTATGGAACAAGCCAAGCCCAACCAGAAGGATGAGCCAACCGCCAGCAAGTAGGGAAATGAGCATCGACTTTCCTTAGCGCTAACTAATCAATAGCCGGACACCTGAGTCCAGTTATACGACTTATCTACAGCTCAACGTATGGTGGGCTATCCCCTTGATACGTCTCTATCTTAGGTCGACTGGATCCGGCTAACAAGCCGACGTATAGCCGGATCGACGAGGCAGGCACTAGCGACGTCGAAGGCCCGCTTTGCGTCGAAAGGTGCCATGCCCCCTACCGCCGATAAACATCCCTTATCGCGACTGGACTGACTTTGAAGGCAAAACGGCCTTTCGCACGATCTCCAGCCTGCTCACGTCGCTCACAGGCACAAGAATTGCAGCCTTCCGCGACGGGTCCCAAAGCACATAGCTATCACCCAAGCGCCCCACTAGGCTTAGGCTGCCCTGCGCCCTCTCATCAATAATAGTCACATTGATCGTGTACTTGCTGCCGCCAGAAGTGATCGCCCTTGCGCGCTCGAAGCCAAGCCAGCTTGACGAGATCGGGACATAGACAAGCATCACTAGGGCATAGACCAGCCATGGCGAGTCCTTTACGGCAGTTGGCAGTACTGGTGACAGTCTCACTGCGATTGCGCATATGCCAGTCAGCGCTACACCTATCAGAACGGGCCACCCATTGGACCACCAAAGCAGGACGCCCATTCCAACAAGACAAAGGGCCATGATCAGCCACATCAGCAGACTGGCTTGAGACGTGCTCGCCGTCACCTTCCCCTCAACCCATCCGCCAAACAGCAGCGCAACCAGCATGAAGAACAGCACCAAGCCGATCCCTGCAAGCCCTGCCAGCGCAAGCTCGCTCACCGCAACAAACTGAAATGGGTCCAGGCCGAAGTGGCCCCAATACGCCTTCAGATAGAAGGCCCCTTGAATCAATCCGAACGTGATGAGCGCCGAACCCCATCCAGCAACATCAGCCATCGTTAGCGTCTTCTGCGTACGTTCCATGTATCCCCTTCCATCAATGCAGCCCCGCTGCATAGTGACATGGAGCGCTCCACCTCGCAGGATCCAACCCTATTAACGTGACGCGTCACGCCCAACTACCCCAGCCCATTGGCGCCCCATCCCTCCCCTACTATAGTTCCACCCCTCACAAGGACGAGGCGGCACACATGCCCTATATCGGAATCGGACTCCACGTACTGGCGGCCATCTACTTCGCGGTGCATGCCATCCGCTCGGGCCAGAGCCTCTATTGGCTCATCCTGCTCTTCTCGTTCCCGCTGCTCGGCAGCGTCGTCTACTTCCTGGCGATCTACTTCCCGGAAGTCCGCCACTCGCGCGGCGCCCGGCAGGCCATCCGCTCCGCCAAGCAGCTCATGGATCCGGGCCAGGACCTGCGTAACGCTCGCGCCGAGCTGGCGCGCACGCCCACCGTGCAGAATCGGGTTCGTCTTGGCATGACGCTACTGGATGCAGGCCAGGCCGAGGAAGCCAGAACCCTGCTCGAGCAGGCGGCCAGCTCGCCGCTGGGTGACGATCCCTACATCCTGACCGGCCTCGCCCGAGCCCGCCTTGAGTCCGGGCACGCCGCGCTGGCGGTGGAGACGCTGGACGGCCTGTTCGCCCGCCATCCGGATGTGCGCCGCAAGCCGGAACAGACCCTGCTTTACGCGCAGGCACTGGCAGTTACCCAGGCGCCCGGCACCCGCGCCGCATTCGAGCGCGCCTTGGAATGCGGAAACGATGCGGCCGCTCGCTGCCTCTACGCCGAATGGCTGATAGCGCAGCCGCAACCCGACGATCGCGAGCAGGCCCGCAGCCTGTTCGCAAGCATCATCGACGATGCGCAGCATTGGTCGCGCCATGCGCGCAGCCACAATGCCGCCTGGCTGGAGCGGACCAAGGCCGCGATGAAGGGCTACTGACGCCTGTCGGGCTTTGGCAATCCTGTCGCATCCGCCTCGCTCACGGCTCCGCCGGGCGGATACCGACAGTTCGCAGGCCTGCACCACCGACATCGCCGATAGCATTGCAGCGCAAGGCTCCAGTCTCATTGCGCGGTATGCAACGATTCTGAAAATGTTGAAAGTGGTGTCGGCATCGGCCTTACTGCATTGGCATCACGCATAGGTCCGCGTATTCCTTGCCGTGCCACCGTGCATCGGTGGCCGGGATTCGAAACCCCGGTTCTACGCTGAAGTAAACGCTTGCCAGCCGGCATCACCCATCAGGTGGTGCCGGCTGGCAATCCGTCGGCCGGCTATGGCGGGCGGTGCGCGGAGGCCTTGTGCCTGCCGGTTTTAGCGTAGACCGGGTTTCGAACCTCGCACCGTCCGCCACCTTTATCGGTGGCGGCTTCTGCATGCAAGGAGCCCAGCCATGACCCAGCCCCACTCCCCTGCCCCGCACGCGATCCACGACGCGCCCGCCAACGGCCCCGTGCTGGATCCGAACACGCTCGTCGCCCTGCTACACAGCATCGGTTCGGGTGCCGCCTCCGATGGTCAGCCCTGGCCAGAGCGCCACCAAATGCCGGGCCGACGCATCGCCCTGGCCGACACCGACTGCTCGCTGGCGGGTCTTCGCGTGGTGCTGGAAATCCTGCTGGCCGCACAGCGCGCCCGCGAGAACGGTGAGTTGGAGCAATACGTTGGCCCGCGCGTCATGGAGGGCCTGATCATGGCCGGGTTGGGACTCACGGCGCATGCCATCGATCGAGTGCGCCCGGAGGGTTGAGTGGCCTGCTGCCGCTGGGCGGCCATGGCGCTGTCCATGGTTGCAGTGGTTACGGCGCAGTGCCAGTGGCCTGTGCCCCCCTACCTTCGCCTCTCGCGTTCGAGACGATCCCTGGCTATCGCTTCTCAAATCTGCGCCGCCAGACGATCCAGTTCGTGGACGCTCGGCAATGGCAGGGATTCCACTTCGTGGAACGTAAAGAACACGGCAGCTTTCAGGTTCACTGCAGAGGCGTTCCGGTGCTGTGGCTGGAGAATCGCCCAGAGCACGTGCTGATGCAGACGTCGCTGGATGCGGAGCAGCGGGCGCCCGAAGTTCTGCAGTTGCGGGGGTTTCTTCAATGGCAGCTGCAGCCAATGGACTATCTGGAACAGGTGCTGATTGGCGTGCCGGAGCCTGTTCTGATGGATCGGGTGCTGGGGAAGCTCTCTGGTGTAGTGCCCGATGGGGCGCGATGTGCGGCGGAGTAGCCGAGCATGGCTCGGCTTTACAGGTGCGCGGTCTCGGCCGGTTCGGGCTCTTGTATGGAGCCTTCGAGAAGTGCGACGTAGGTGTCCAGGCGCGTGCGCAGGCCGGTCAACAGCCATCCTGTGAGGTAGAGCAGTACGAGCGCATAGATGAGGAATGCGCCCAGCTGGCCGACGTCAAAGGCGCTGCTCCAGTCGCCCCATTTCCACTGCCGGAACTGCAGGTAGAGAGCGATCAGCAGCGGAAATGGACCGAGGCGTTGCAGGCCTCCGTAGATCAGCCCCATGCGCTCGATCATGCTTGTGCGCAGGTGGGTGACGTACTTGAGGCGGCGCTCACGCTCGACCCTGGGGAATCCTCGAAGCTCGGCGATCACCGCTTGCCACTGGGCAAACTCGCCGTCCATTTCCTGCGCGTGCGACAGCCGTGGCTGCACGAACTGGCGGATTCCGCGGCGGGCCGCGAGAAATCCGCCGATGACAAAGCCTCCGATCTCCACCGCCAGGCACACCCTGACCAGAAGCAGCGCGGCCGTAAGCGGAAGCCATCGATCAGGCAGCTGGCTGCCGAGAATGCCGATGGCGGCCGCCAGGGCGCCCACGCGCAACGACCACCTCTCCAGCCGGCCGGCCTTGGGGTAGATGCTGTGCTCAGCCAGCCCTTGTACCCGCTGGTAAAGCCAATGGAAGGTCAGTTCCTGCTGCTTCGTCTGGTCCGGCGAATCGACTCCGCCCCCTGCCTGCATGTCCATTGCGTCCCCTGCCCCGCCGGCGCGGATGCCGGCGGCATCATCCTAGCCGAGCCAGAGCTATCTGAGCAGGTCCGGAAGCGGGTATTGGAAAGGTAGGCGGCGTTCCACCTGTACCCCGCTCGCCTGACGGCTTCACCGTTGCACACCACGCCGGCCACGCCTGGCCCATTACCTTCAGCGCAGATCGGAGGAACCACAGCGCACTCACTGCACCCGCTGCGATGTCCGGTCAGCCGCTCCCGGTCAGTGCAACACCACCGGCAGCCGCCAGCACGCCGAGGTTGGCGGCAACGTCATTACGCAAGCACTCGAGGGTGCGACTCACTCAGCATCGATCCAGCCCGCAAGGCGCGCACGCGCGAGATCTTCTGGCGTGTCGATATCCAGGCCCAGCTCCGGCGCTTGAAGGGCATGCACGGCATCGATGGGAAGCTGCCTCAAGCGCGCTCCGAAGCCGCGGTCACCGCTTGCACCCACCTGATTGAACCATGCGCGCGGCACGACTGCAGGAACGCCAAGCGCGTCTCCATGACGGGTGCCAGCGCACCCTGACGCCGAGGCGCGGGCACCCAAAAGCAACGCCTGCAGATGGGAGTGCTCGATCGCGGGCTGGTCGCATGCCACGACCATCACGGCGGCCACCGCGGGCAGCAGGTGTGTGCCTGCAACCTGCAGGCTGCTGGCCAGGCCGCGTTCCCAGTGGTGGTTGGTTACCGGAGTGGCATCCAGCCCGGCAATGCTGGATGTCATGGCCTGTGCGTTCCCGCCCACCACCACCAACACCTGCGCTGGCGCGAGCTCCAGCGCCAACCGCACTACGCGATGTACAAGGGTCTCGCCCTGCCGGGTCAGAAGCTGCTTGGGCTGGCCAAGCCGGGTGCTCCCGCCCGCAGCAAGCACGACGACCGCATGTGTGGCCGTCACGTGCCAGCGGTGCTTCGCCATTGCTGCAGCTGCGCGGCGATGCTGAGCGAAATTGCCTCCGGCCCCCGACCTCCGATGTTCAGGCCGATCGGCGACCGAAGTCTGGAAGACAGGCGGTTGCGCTGATCCGGTGTCAGCAGCTTGAACAGATCCTCACGCCTTCGCCGCGGACCCAGAAGTCCAATAAAGGCAACCTCGGTATCGGCCAGGGCCACCAGCGCCTCGCGGTCCAGCTCGAAATCGTGGTGCATCACCAGTACCGCGTCGCACGCGTCGGCATGGAGGGCCTCGACCGGGCTCACCTGGAGCTGTGCATCCGCGCCCTGCCCCGCTGAGGTCCAGCGCGCTCGTCGTTCGGCCACGCTGACCCGCCATCCCAGGCCCCGCAGCAACGGAACCAGGAAGGGCGTTTCGGGACCGCCTCCCAACACCAGGGCCCGCGGAAGCCGGGGCAACGGCAAACACCACGCTGCTTCTCCAAAGGACTGCGCCCCGTCCATCGGATTCAGCTGCCATGCCTGCTCGCGATTGCCGGCGCGGAAAACGATCTGCCCCGACGTGCGAAGGTCGCGCTGGAGTGACACCCCCTCGCGCAGCCAAGCCTCGATCACGGTGTCGATGCCGGTCATGACCCGCAACGGCAGAAGCGCAATCCGAAGCCGTCCGCGGCAACCTAGCGCGGACCCACTCAACAGGTCGTCGTCACTGCGGGTGTCGATCTCGATCCAGTCGACCTGCCCTGCCGCGCTCACCTGCTCCGCGCGTCGCGCGAGCTCGGGCTCCAGGCATCCGCCGCTGAGCCAGCCGACCTGGCTGCCGTTGCAGAACAGCACCATGTCGCCGGCACCGGCGTAGGTAGAGCCATCGGTTTCCAGCACCAGCGCGAGCACGGCGTGCTCCCCTGCGCGCACGCGCGTCAAGGCCGCCTCGAGCACGCTACGCGGGCTGCCTTCGGCGAGGAAGCCCTGCGCTGCGGACAGGTGCACGGCAGGATCCCTGGGCTCCACTCCCTCTGCCGCAGAGGCCTCCAGGGCGGGTGAGGCCACGGGTCGGTCCATGCGCAAGGGTCAGCCCACGTCGGGCAAGCCGGGCAACAGCTTGTCCAGGGTGATGGGATAGTTGCGCACGCGCACGCCGGTGGCGTTGTAGACCGCATTGGCGATCGCAGCGCCGACCCCACAGATGCCCAGCTCACCCACGCCCTTGGCCTTCATCGGCGAGATCACCGGGTCCAGCGTGTCGAGGAAGACCACGTCCTGGTGCGGAATGTCGGCGTGTACGGGAACCTCGTAGCCCGCAAGGTCGTGGTTGACGAACAAACCAAGCCGTTTGTCGACCACCAGTTCCTCCATCAGGGTCGCGCCTGCGCCCATCACCATCCCGCCAATGACCTGGCTGCGTGCGGACAGCGGATTGAGGATCCGGCCGCCATCGCATACGGCAAGCATCCTGCGGATGCGCGTCTCTCCGGTGTAGGCATGCACGGCGACCTCGCAGAAATGCGCTGCATAGGTGCCAACGTCGTACCCCTGCTTGAACTTGCCAAAGGCAATGCCGTCCTCTGCCGACAGTGTGCCCGCTTCGGCCAGGTCGATGGTTCGCCCGCCCGCTTGGATACGGCCATTGGCGAAGTTTGCGGTGTCGCCGTCGAAGCCCAGTTTCTCGCCCACCTTGCGGCGCAGGCTGACGCACGCCGCGTACACGCCTGCGGTGGAGCTTGCCGCGCCCCACTGGCCGCCGGAACCGGCGGAGGCGGGATGACGGGAATCGCCGAGGGTCACCTGGACCCGGTCCAGCGGCACGCCCATGGTCTCGGCTGCCGTCTGCGCGATGATCGTGTAGGAGCCGGTGCCGATGTCGGTCATGTCGGTTTCCACGATCACCCCACCCTGGCCGTCAAGCCGCACCCGCGCCGCCGACTTCATCGTCGGCGCGCCCCGATAGCCCGCGGACACGCCCATGCCGACCAGCCAGTGCCCTTCCCTTACCTGCGCCGGCTTGGCGTTGCGCTTGTTCCAGTTGAAGCGCTCCGCGCCCTCGCGCAGGCAGCGCACCAGGTTGCGGTCGGAGAACTTCTTGGACGGATCGCCGGGCACGACCTCGGGTTCGTTGAGGATGCGGAACGCGATCGGGTCGAGGCCCAGCTTCTCGGCCATTTCGTCCATCGCCACTTCCAGCGCCATGTGGCCCGGCGCCTCGCCCGGCGCGCGCATTGCATTGCCTTCGGGCATGTCGAGCGTGGCGATGTAGTTGGCCACCAGGCGGTTGGCGCCTGCATAGAGCTTGGGCGTCTGCAGGGTGCCGTTCTCGCCGTCCTCGCCGTTGATGTTGCCCGACCAGTTCTCATGGGCGATGGCGGAGATCCTGCCGTCTTTCGCGCAACCGATCCGGACGCGTTGGATGGTCGCGTGCCGGTGCGTGGTGTTGTTGGGCATCAACGGGCGTTGCAGCGCGATCTTCACCGGCCGCCCGACCTGCTTGGCGGCCAGTGCGGCCAGCACTGCATCGGCGCGGATGAACAGCTTACCGCCGAAGCCGCCGCCGATATAGGGCGAGTCCAGACGCACCTTGTCGGGATCGATGCCGAGGATCGCGGCCATGCCCTGTTTGGCCCAGTCGATCATCTGGTTCGAGGTCCACAGGGTGAGGGTGTCGCCTTCCCAGGCGGCGATGGTGGCGTGCGGCTCCATCATCGAATGACTTTCGTCGGCTGTGTGGTAAGTCTCGTCCAGCTTGACCGTCGCGCTCGCGTAGGCGCTGTCGAAATCGCCGAGCGTCTGCCGGTCGGGCTTGCCACCGCGCCCCTTTGCCAGGGGCGCGGACGGCGCCAGCGCTGGGAAATCGAAGCGCCCCTTGCCGCGCTCGTAACGGGTGCGGATCAACGCCGCAGCGGCGCGGGCCTGCTCGAAGGTCTCTGCTACCACGCAGGCAATGGCCTGGTGGTAATGGGCGACCTCGGGCCCGCCGAACAGTGGCGCATTGTTCCAGTTGGATGTGCCGACCGGTTTGGTCTCCGGTGCGGTGATCACCGCCAGTACGCCGGGGGCGGCACGTGCACGGGAGGCATCCATCGAAATGATGCGCCCCTTGCCGATGCCCGCGCCGACGATGTAGCCGTAGGCCTGGTTTGGCGCGACGTCATGGCGCTCGTAGGCATACGGGGCGGTGCCGGTGGTCTTGCGTGGGCCATCAATGCGGGGCGTCGACTTGCCGACAACCTTGGCCTTGTCGAACAGGTTGTCACCGGCGGGGGCGTTGAATTCGAGGGGCATCAGCGCTCTCCTTCGGCCAGAACGGCTGCGAGGGTGCGCTCGGCAAGCGCGATCTTGAACGCGTTCTCCTGCGTTGGACGGGCACCGGCGAACACCTGCCGGGTCGCGGCCTTGACGCTGTCGCGCAGCAGCGGTTCGGCTGCTTCGATGCGCCACGGCTTCGGCGCGACCCCGCCGAACGCGAATCGCGCCGAGCCGTCACGCTGCACGACCGCGGCGACCGACACCAGTGCGAACGCATAGGACGCGCGGTCACGTACCTTGTGGTACGCGTGCCGGCCGCCCAGCGGTTCCGGCAGCGTGACGTGGGTGATCAGCTCACCGCGCTGCAGCACGTTGTCCTGTTGTGGCGTGTCGCCCGGGGAACGATGGAACTCGGCAATCGGAATGCTGCGCGTGCTGCCATCGCCCTTGACGGTCTGGATCGAGGCGTCCAGCACGCGCAAGGCCACCGCCATGTCGCCCGGATAGGTCGCGATGCAGCTGTCCGAGGTACCGATCACGCCCATCTGCCGGGAGAACCCCTCAAGCGCGCCGCAGCCTGATCCCGGCAGGCGCTTGTTGCAGGGCAGATGGGGGTCGTAGAAGTACGGGCAGCGCGTGCGCTGCAGCAGGTTGCCGCCGGTGGTGGCTTTGTTGCGCAGCTGCCCGGACGCGCCTGCCATGATCGCGCGGGTCAGCACACTGTAGTCGCGGCGCACGCGCTCATGCGAGGCCAGCGCGGTATTGGTGACCAGCGTGCCGATGCGCAGGCCGCCCTCGTCGGTGGGTTCGATCCTGTCCAGGCCGATGTCCTGCACGTCGACCAGGTGCGCGGGCGTCTCGACCTCCAGCTTCATCAGGTCGAGCAGGTTGGTTCCTCCCGCCAGGAACTTCGCGCCCTCGGTGCCTGCGACGGCCTTGGCGGCCTCGGCAGGAGACTTCGCGCGCTCGTAACTGAAGACTTTCATGAGCGCTCCCTTCCAGAGGTAACGCCAGCGACCTCTTGCATCGCCTCGGCAATGTTGGAATACGCGCCGCAGCGGCAGAGGTTGCCGCTCATGCGTTCGCGCATCTCCATGTTGGTGGCCTGGGGCCGTGCGCTGACATCGGCCTGCGCATGGCTGGGGACGCCGCGCTTGATCTCGTCCAGTACCGCCACCGCCGAACAGATCTGCCCCGGCGTGCAGTACCCGCACTGGTAGCCGTCATGCTTGATGAAGGCGGCCTGCATCGGATGCAGGTCATCAGGGGTTCCGAGGCCTTCGATGGTAGTGATGGTATCGCCCTGGTGCTGCACCGCCAGGCTGAGGCAGGCATTGATGCGCTCGCCGTTGACCAGCACGGTACAGGCACCGCATTGACCGTGGTCGCAGCCCTTCTTGGTGCCGGTCAGTTTCAGATGTTCGCGCAGGGCGTCGAGCAGCGTGGTCCGCGTGTCCAGCTCGAGCTCACGATGCGTGCCGTTGACGGTCAACGCCACCGTGCTGATGACCGGCGGCCTGGGCGGTGGGGACGCCGCCAGTTCGGCGGCAAACGATGATGCCCCCGGTGCGGCGGACATCGCCATGGTCGTGGCGCCGCCGGCGATCACCTGGCGACGCGTCAACTTCACTCCTTCGTCCCAACTTGGCACAGTGACCTCCTGGCGTTCGGGGAAACCCCGTGGCTGGATGGACGCGCTCAGACTACCCAAAGGGCACTATGCCCGCTTGGGCAGTACAGATCTGTGAAGCCTGTCCAGGGTGTGCCGGCATCGTCGGCCGAGCCTACTGGCAGGTCATCTTCAACGCCGCCTCTGGCAAACGTGCGCCACTGACACTGATCTTCGCCACCCGCTCACTGATGCGTGCCAGTTCGGCTCCATCCAACACCAAATCCACCGCGCCCAGATTCGCATCCAGTACTCATAGCCCTGCCGATACAGGTCGAACGGAAGCTTGGCGATCTGCTCGTCGCTGAGGTTGGCACCGCCGGAGTACAACACTTCGCCGCCGGCGGATTCCTGCGCATGGGCCTGTGAAGCCTGCTGCAGCCGCTGCTGGAGAGTATCCAGCTGCGAGTCGGCATAGCCATTGCGGCGCACGCGACCGGAGTTGAACAGGCTGATCGTGGCGGCCTTGAAGCCTGTCTGCGCGGCCGCCAACGAATAGCCGCCACCGCCACAGATGCCCAGCCGGCCCAGGCGCGTAGTGTCCACCCACGGGAACCGGCTGATGAAGTCCGCCATGCCGTGAATGTCTTCAATGCGGTGCGACGGCATGTCGACGCTGTGGGGCTGACCGCCGCTGCCGCCCTGGTGCGTGGCAGGCGGCTTGAATGACCATCCGTCGACATGGGAGGCCCACCTTCACTTTCACAAACAGCTAACAAACAGAAGCATAGCTTGATCGGCCCGAAGGAAGGCGCTCCATGACTCCACATCCCACGGGCGATCTGGGCGACGAGTCGCAGCAATTTGGACTTCTGGTCAATTCCGTCACTGATTACGCGATCTACATGCTCGACCCTCGCGGGGTCATCCGCACCTGGAACCCCGGCGGAGAGCGCATCAAGGGCTATCGAAAGGATGAGGTGGTCGGCACCAACTACGCCAGGTTCTATACGCCCGAAGATATTGCGACCGACGTTCCCGCACGCAACCTGGCCATCGCCGCGAATGAAGGCCGCTACGCGGGCGAAGGCTGGCGGCTTCGAAAGGACGGCTCACGCTTTCATGCCAGCGTAGTCATCGACCCGGTAAGGGTGGATGGCGTACTCGTCGGCTTCGCGAAGATCACGCGGGATGTAACCGAGCGCTACCTTGCCCAGGAGCAGCTGAGAAGTGCACAACATGAGCTGTTGCAGGCGCAGAAGATGGAGGCCATCGGCAAGCTGACACTGGGCCTTGCCCATGACTTCAACAACCTGCTCAGCGTCGTCACCAACTGCCTGGATCTGATCTCCGCGCAGCCTCATGGCGAGGTGTCTGACAAGTACATCCGCACGGCCCTGAGATCGGTAGAGCGAGGCGCCCTGCTGACTCGGCAGTTGCTGACGTTTGGGCGTGGCCATGAACTGGCACCGGAACGTTTCGATGCCGGCAAGGCGATACGTGACATGCACGACATGCTGCAACGTTCCGCCGGCGATGCGGTTGCAGTCGAGCTCGACGTTGCGGGCGATCTTCCGTCCGTCAACCTCGACCGTGGCCAGCTGGACTCCGCCATCCTCAATCTGGTGTGCAATAGCCGTGACGCAATGCCGAGCGGCGGATGCATCAAGATTACAGTGCGTTTACAGACAGAACGTCATCCTGATGACCCACACCAGGAACCGGGCAGGTTCCTCTGCATAACCGTGGTAGACAACGGCGAAGGGATTGCGCCGGACGATCAGGCACGAGTATTCGAGCCTTTCTTCACCACGAAAACCGTCGGACGCGGCAGCGGGTTGGGACTCAGCCAGGTCTTCGGCTTCACCAGCCAATCGGGCGGTTTCATCCGCGTAGACAGCACGCCTGGCTCAGGAACCTCTGTCGCCCTCTACTACCCTGTCGCCGAGTAGCCAATGCCTCTTTCAGTACTATTTGTCGACGACGAGGATGATCTTCGCGAGATCGTTGTGGATGCACTTGCCGCCCAGGGCTTCGCGGTGACCACCGCCCGCAATGGCGTTGAAGCGATCCAATGCCTGCGCGGCAGCGCTCGGTTCTCTATTGTCGTGACTGATTACAGCATGCCAGAAGGCGTGTCTGGCCTGGATGTGGCCTCGGAAGCCGCCGCCGTCCAGCCCGACGCCCGCATCCTGCTGGCATCGGGCTACAGCCGCTCGCAGTTGCCTGTGTTGCCGGACAACGTCCAGTTCCTTTCCAAGCCCTATCGCTTCACGCAGCTGATTGCTGCAATCAAGAGCCAGTTCTGAGCTGCACTCCCGTACGTTCGAGCAGGAGCAGCGAAGGCGCGCCTCAAGCAGCGATGGCGTAAGGCTCTACAAGCCCCACCAGGCGATCCATGGCGGTTGCGTTGGCATTGCCCGCGTCGCCTCGCTGATTGAAGCGGGTCCAGTCGGCGTGTGCCAGCCGCCGCAGTTCCTGCGGCTCAACAGGCAGCCACTTCATCGGCCAGAAAGGCAAGCGGCGTTGTCCCACCCTGCCCCGTTGCAGCTCAACGATGCCATTGTGGCTGCTGGCGCCCAGCACACGTGAGTACGCTACCGACAGTCCGTCCTCCGGCCCCTCCAGATACTGCAGGAAGCGCTCGCCATCGAACAGGAGCACGCCGGTAACCCCGGCATTACGATTGAAGCGGGCTGCGTCGTCCACGATCCAGTCCAGCTTGCCGCTGGGCAAGCCCAGCCTGTCGCCCGCGATGCCCTTGCCGGCACCGCTTGCATATACCACCGCCCTGATGGGCATTGTGCACCTCCTTGATGAGACACGACCCTAGCAGCAAGGGGCGTGTGTCAATGTGAGGTGTCGAAGAAATACACAACAGTTCAGTTTCGCATGACGCTGAATATGGGCCGTCATCACAAGATGGAGGCGATGCGCAGTGCACCATGCGCGAAATCTCCAGGTATGCCGCAATGCCCGATACAGGCTTCTTCTACGTTCTCGACCTCGACGCTGCCCGCGACGAGCAGGGCCATCTGGAACATGTGAATGCGATCAGCATTCGATGCAACCGGTGCCGGCACATCACCCATCTGAAGGTGCCTCAACTGGAAGGCATGCCTGGAGGGACGCTCCTTGCCTGCGCAGGCTGTGGTGAGCGGCAGGCTGTCAGCAACGCGCGCCTGGTCGAATGCGATCACGTGCTGGGACATGCGCCACCCGCGTCGCTGCAGGCCTGAGCTGCGCCACGTTCTGCGGCCACCCGGACACGCACGGCATCGCTGATGCCACGATGGAACATCTTGGCGTAGGGGCAGACGCGTTCGGTGTTGCGCACCAGTTCGCAGGCCAGGTTCGCATCCATGCCGGGAAGATGGACCACGACCTCGGCAGACAGCAGGTACAGCCCATCTGCCGGATCACGGGCGAAGGTCACCGCCACTTCGACGCTGGGGTTGTGCAGCAGCAGGCCGGCACGCGCGGCCACCAGTACCATGGCGCCGTGGAAGCAACCGGCGTAGCTTGCGGCCAATAGCTGCTCGGGATTGGAGCCACCGCCGGGCCCGCCGAATTCCGGCGGCAGGCGCAGGTCCACCGCCAGTGCACCGTCGTCCGATCGCACCACGCCGGACGCGCGCCCGTGCTGGGCCTGGCCACCGCTCACCCGCACGCGGCCGGTGTACAGCGGCTGCACGTCGACGCCCTGGTAGCGGTCCAGCATGGCGGGCGAAGGTGGCTTCAGCTCGGTCATTGGCAAGTGATCGATGGCTGCTCAGGCGGGCTGCCGCTGCAACAGGCCGGACTGCTGCAGCCAGGCGTCGAAGCCGACCTGCCCCAGCCACGCCTGCCCCACCGGCACCAGCGTATCGATCTGCAGCGGCGCACCGAAGTACAGGGCCTCGGCGTCTGCCACGACCTGCCGCGGGTCGCCGGTCCGCTGCAGATACTGCCTGGCCAGATCCGCCATCGCGGCGCGCTGGGGGCCCGCAATTTCCACGACGCCATTGCGGGGTGGCTGCTGCGCGATGCGTGCCACCGCTTCGGCAACATCCTCGGCGGCAATCGGCTGAACGTCGGCGGCCGGCAGGTGCAGGGTCTCCCCGTTGCCGGCGGACTGGATGATGCCTGGCAGGAACTCGAAGAACTGCGTGGAATGGATGATGGTGTGTGGCAGGCCCGAATCGCGGATCAGGCGCTCCTGGGCGATCTTGCCGCGGAAGTAGCCGCTGGCCGCAAGCTTGTCGGTGCCTACGACGGAAAGCGCAACGTGGTGGCGTACGCCGGCACGGGCGGCGGCGGTCAGGATGTTGTGGCCAGCGGTCACGAAGAACGAAAGCACTGCCGCGTCTTCGAACGAGGGCGAGTTGGCGAGGTCCACCACCACGTCGACGCCTTCCATGGCGGCGTCCAGGCCTTCGCCGGTCAGCACATCCACGCCGGTGGAGGGCGCTGCCACCACGATGTCATGCCCGGCGGTACGCAGGCGCTCCACCACCTTGCTGCCGATGCGGCCGGTACCACCGATGACGAGGAATTTCATGACGTGTCTCCTGGAATGTAGAAGGGGCGACCGGCTGTGGCCGGGCATGCTGGAATCGTAGACAGCGTGGGTGCGGGGCAGTAGATCCGCGCTGGGGCGCGCACTGTTGCCCGGCACGCACCAATGCTTCAGGCCCAGGCGGGCTGTGCGCCTGGTTTCATGGGCGTGGCCTGTTGGCGCGCCTCCCAGTGCGAGATCACATCCAGTTCGAGCGCGCGCACCCGCTGCGTGCTGAAGTCGATGAAGGCCCGCACGCGCTTGGGAAGCTGGCGGCGGCTGAGGTAGCACAGGTAGTGGCCGCGATCGAGCGGCGCATGCCGATCCAGGCAGGTCACCACCCTGCCCGCCCACAGCGCTTCACGTATCTGATAGCTGGGCAGCTGGGCGATGCCCAGCCCGTCGATGACGGCCTGCAGGGCCAGGTCGGCATCGTTGAACACCAGTGCGGCCGGCGGCTGCAGGTGCACATCGGTGCCGTCGACCCGGAATTCCCAGGGCTGCATGCGCCCACCCGGCAGGCGCCGCCCGATGCAGGCATGCGTGGACAGCGCATCCACCGACGACGGTAGACCATGCGCCCGCACGTACGCCGGTGACGCGCACACCACCAGCTGCATCGGCACCAGCTGCTTGGCGATCACCTGGCTGTCTTCCAGCAGGCCGTCGCGGAACGCCACATCGATGCGGTCACCAGCCAGGTCGGGGGCCTGCTCGTCCAGCAGCAGTTCTACCGAGACCTGCGGGTACTCGGCGCGGAAGGCGGCCAGCAAGGGGGCGATCACCCGCCGGCCGAAGCCGTGGCTGGCACTGATGCGCAGGTGCCCGCGCGGCGGGCCCTCGCGCAGGTCGCGCATTTCCTCCAGCGCCTGCAGGATGCAGTTCACGCCCGGGTTGCAGCCCTCCAGGAACAGCTCGCCTTCACGGGTCAGCGTGGTCGAGCGCGTGGTGCGCAGGAACAACCGCACGCCCAGCTGGCTTTCCAGCTTCTGCACGCTGCGGCTGACGGCCGAACGGCCGATGCCAAGGCGGTCGGCCGCGCGCGCGAAACTGCCCTCGGCCGCCACTGCGATGAAGGCCAGCACGCCGGCGTAGCTGGTGGAGAAGGATGCATTGAGCGCATCGTGGCCGTCGCTGGCCGGGCTGGGCTGTGCGGTGTTCATGGGCGGCCTGGCTCCAGGCGGGCACGGTGCGCGTGCAGGTGGTTCCGCGCCAGCGCGAGGCGTTGCCTGCACGCGGAAAGGTCGAGCCCCAGCAGGGGCACGATGTCCTCGAACCCGGCGCCCAGTACGTCGTGCAGCAACAGCACCGCACGTGCATCGGGCGGCAATTCGCGCAGTGCGGCCAGGAAGGTCTGCCAGACCTGTTCGCTGGCAGGGCGGAATGCGGTGCGCAGGTGCGATGCGGTGTCCATGCCCGGCAGACGGCCGAGCATCGGCCGCTGTGACAGGCCATTGGTGTTTTTCATGCAACAGCATGCGGCCCGGCCCCGGCCTACCGGTAGTGCGGGCGCAGGCCTAGCCTCGCTGTGTCCTTCACTCGCTACAGGAACACGCCATGACCGCACGTCTGGATTACGCCGCGCAATCCCCCGAACTGTTCAAGAAGCTCGGCCTGTACTCGCATGCCGCCCATACCGCCTCGATCGAAGCGGCCATCATCGATCTGGTCAACATCCGTGCATCGCAGCTCAACGGCTGCGGCTTCTGCCTGGACATGCACGTGAAGGAGGCCACCCTGCGCGGCGAGCGCCCACTGCGCCTGCATCACCTGGCGGCATGGCGTGAATCGACGCTGTTCAGCCCGCGCGAGCGCGCCTGCCTGGCCTGGACCGAGGTGCTGACCCAGCTGCCGGCGCAGGGTGTGCCCGACGAACTGTACACGCGCGTGCGCGGCCAGCTGTCCGAGCAGGAGATCGTCGACCTGACCCATGCGGTGATGGCGATCAACGCCTGGAACCGCGCCAACGTCGCCTTCCGTACTACGCCCGGCACCCTGGACGCGGCCTTTGGCCTGGACAAGGCCGACCTGGCCTGATCGTTCCGCCGCTGCCCCATGCAGCGACCCTCCCCTACCGCACTGGAGACCTGCCATGCGTCGTTCTGTTCTGGCCCTGCTTGCGCTGCTGCCACTGTGCAGCGCTGCCGCCACCCCGCCCCCTGCTGCGCCCGAGCCCCTGGTGCACGAGGTGATGACCCGGGCCCTGCCGGAGCAGCCCGGCAAGGAAGCGCTGATCCTTACCGTGGAATACCCGCCGGGTGGCGCCGATCCGGTGCACCGCCACGATGCCCATGGCTTCGTCTACGTCCTGGAAGGACGGATCGTGATGGGCGTGGCCGGCGGCAAGGAAGTCACCCTCGGCCCGGGCGAGGCCTTCCATGAAGGCCCGGCCGATCTGCACACCGTAGGTCGCAACGCCAGCGCTACCGAGCCGGCGAAGTTCGTGGTGTTCCTGATCAAGGACATCGGCAAGCCGGCGGTTCTGCCGCCGCACTGATCGCACGTCCGGCGCTGGCACCAACGACAGGTCCCCGGGTGTCACAATCCGGGGACCTGTCCCGTCTACGCTGGCATGGACGATTCCACTGCGCTGTTTTCCCGCCTCCGCCCGCGCCTGTTCGGCGTGGCCTACCGCATGCTCGGGTCTTCGCACGAAGCCGAGGACGTGGTGCAGGACGTCTGGCTGCGCTGGCATGGCGCCGACCAGTCACGGATCGAGAATCCCGAAGCCTGGCTGGTCGCCACCACCACCCGTCGCGCCATTGATGGCCTGCGCCTGGCACGGCATACGCGCGAACACTATGTCGGCATGTGGTTGCCCGAGCCGCTGCTGACCGATGACACCAGCACCCCTGAATATGTACTGGAAACCGCCAGCGATCTGTCGCTCGCCTTCCTCAGCGTGCTGGAACGGTTGGCACCGGATGCGCGTGCGGCCTTCCTGCTGCACGATGTGTTCGATCAGGACTACGCGGTGGTCGCGCGCACCCTGGACAAGACAGAAGCCGCCTGCCGGCAGATCGTGCATCGCGCACGCCTGCAGCTCAGGCAGGAGCGCCCGCGCTACAACGTCCCGCAGGACGTGCACCAGAAACTGCTGCGCCGCTTCGCCGAGGCCGCATCCAGTGGCGACTTCCGCACGATGAAGGCGCTGATGGCCGAGTCGGCCGAGCTGGTGGGTGACGGCGGCGGCATCGTCACCAGCTTCCCCAAACCGATGGTCGGGGGCGCACGCATTGCCCAACTGCTGTATGCCCCGCACCTGCGGCGCAGCGCGCAACTGCGGATGGTGCCGGCCATGCTCAACGGACGGCTGGGACTGCTGCGCTATTTCGATGGCGAGCTGGAAGCGGCGATGGCCTTCGAGACCGATGGCGAACGGATCACGCAGATCCTGGTGCAGCGCAACCCGCACAAGCTGCAGCGGCTGGCACTGCCCACCTCCATCCAGTAGATCCCGCGCCCCGCGTGGACGGCATCCATTGTCGACCTCATCCTTGCGGGATTCGACCGGGGCGCCGATGCGCCCCGATCGTGAACGTCTGCCTGCGCAGCGGCGGCAGGATCCGATCAGAAGTCCCAGAACACCGGCACCCAGCGGAAGGTCTCGCCCTCCAGCGACACCCGGCCCACTGACGGGAACGGAAGATGCGTGGCCACCAGCATTTCACCGGTGCCTGCCAGTTCCTTCAGCAGGGCGATGCGGACGCGCGCGGATTCCTCCGGGTCATGCTCGAAGCCGTTGTGCCAGTTCGGCTGGTCGAAGCCGACCGCGAACACCGCGTCACCGGCAAAGGTCAGGGCCTGCCCGGCAGACGCCACGCGCACCACGCAGTGGCCTGGGGTATGCCCTCCGGTTCGGCGGGCCGTCACGCCCGGTGCGATCTGCTGTTCATCCTGGAAGGTGTGCACGTAGCTGCTGTACTCGGCCCAGAAGTGCTTGGCCGTGGCGCGCAGCGCATCGGGGAACCCCTGCGGCATGTTGGTGCGGCTGAAGTCCGGCGACTTCCAGAACTCCACCTCTGCCGCGGCCACGTGGATCTTCAGGTCCGGGCGCAGCTGTTTCTTCACGCCTTCAACCAGCAGCCCGCCGACGTGGTCCATGTGCATGTGGGTGATCACCACATCGGTGATTTCGCCCAGGTTGATGCCGGCGGCACCGAGGCGGCGGATCAACTGGCCGGCGCGCGGCAGCTGCAGGTCCGGGTCCATGCCCAGGCCGGCATCGATGAGGATGGTGCGATCACCGCTGTGCACCACCATCACGTTTAATGCCCAGTCGAAGGCATCCTGCGGCAGGTACATCTCTTCGAACCATTCGGCACGGTCGGCGGCTGGTACGTTGTGGCCGAGCATCTGGGTGGGCAACGGCAGGACGCCATCGCTGATCACCAGCACTTCGACGTCGCCCACCTTGAGGGCGTAGCGCGAGGGCACCAGTTCATCGAGGGCGGGGGCAATGGGCGCGGCGGTGTTTTCCAGACTGAACATGAGGGATCTCCACGTAGGGGCATTGGGCGGGCAGCGATGCAAGGCTGGCGCGAACGATTCCGGGCGCTTTCCCACGGCGCAGGGCGTGGCGTTGCCAGGGCACGGATGCCTGGCAGGCCAACGCTGCAGGGTTCATGGGAAGACGGGCCACTGCGCAAGCGGTGGGCCCGGAACACGGCTTTTGCCGTGTGCGATCAGGCTAGGCAGCACACCGTTGCTGCGGTAGGCCCGTGGAGGGGGACGTGATGTTGCATTCCGGGAAGCAATGCGAATCACATACCCAGATCAGACAGCCCCGGATGATCATCGGGGCGGCGCCCCAGCGGCCAGTGGAACTTGCGGTCGCTTTCCTTGATCGGCATGTCGTTGATGCTCGAGAACCGGCGTTGCATCAGGCCATCCGCACCGAATTCCCAGTTCTCGTTTCCATAGGAACGGAACCAGTTGCCGGAGTCGTCATGCCACTCATAGGCGTAGCGCACGGCAATACGATTGTCGGTGAAGGCCCATAGCTCCTTGATCAGCCGGTACTCAAGCTCCTTGTTCCACTTGCGGGCCAGGAACTGCCGCGCTTCCTCGCGGCCATGGGTGAACTCGGCACGATTGCGCCACTCGGTGTCCAGCGAATAGGCCAGCGAAACCTTGTCGGCATCGAGGGTGTTCCAGCCGTCTTCGGCAAGACGAACCTTCTCGATGGCCGATTCACGGGTGAACGGGGGAAGTGGCGGACGGGGTGCTTCAATGGACACGGTGGGACCTCCAATCAAGTGGATGAACGGGGTGCTTCGACGGGTTTTGATGGCTCGGGCGTCAGCGCCTGGCCTGCTCCAACAACACTGCTGCAACATTCCTTGCAGTGTCTGCGGCGGTGTAGTCGCCCATCACGCGCGAGACGGTGATGGCGCCTTCCATGAGAACCAGCAGCTGCCGCGCCAGTGCTTCCGGCTGCTGGATATGCAGTTGCGTGGTGAGTTCCAGCGTGTAATCCAGCAACTTCTGCTTGTGATGTTTGGCGATGTGGCGAATCGGATCGTCGGGGTCGCCGACCTCGCCTGCGGTGTTGATGAAGGCACAGCCGCGATAGCCGTCGGACTGGAACCAGCCCTTGAGCACGGTGAACATGCTCAGGATGCGTGCTTCCGGGGTGTCGGCCTTGTTGCACTCCTGCTGGAACCAGGTGAGCCAGCGCACGTCACGCGCATTCAATGCCGCAGCAGCAACCTGGTCCTTGTTTTCGAAGTGGCGGTAGATGCTCTTCCGGGCAACGCCGGAGGTCTTCACCAGCAGGTCCATGCCGGTGGCGTGGATCCCGTTCTGGTAGATCAGCGCCTCGGCCGTGGCCAGGATCTTCTGCTGGGTTTCGGTGGTGGTTGTGTTCACGGCGCCAAGGTAGAACGATCGTTCTACCCTGTCAACAGGCGGCACGACGGCCTTTCGCGTGGGCACGCTTGCTCAGGACGATCTATCAAGAAATTCGTACATGTCATCATCCAGACGCCCGATTTCGGTCGCAAAGTACATCTCACCAACCACCCATGAGACGCCCCGCATGAACACCTTTGCCCGTTCCCTGGCCGTTGCCGCCCTCGCCCTCTCGGTCCAGGCCGGCCTGTCCGCGCAGGCCGCCGAACCGGCCAAGCCGGCGGCAGTCACCAGCATCGCGCGCACCGCCAGCTACATCACCACCGCCGATGGCGTGCAGCTCTACTACAAGGACTGGGGCCCGAAGGACGGCCCGGTGGTTACCTTCAGCCACGGCTGGCCGCTGAACTCGGACAGCTGGGAATCGCAGATGATCTTCCTCGCCAACCACGGCTACCGCGTCATCGCGCATGATCGTCGTGGCCATGGCCGTTCCAGCCAGCCTTGGGATGGCAACGACATGGATCACTACGCCGATGACCTGGCCACGGTGATCAACACGCTCGGCCTGCACGATGTCACCCTGGTGGGCTTCTCCACCGGCGGCGGCGAGGTGGCGCGCTACATCGGCCGGCATGGCACCGGGCGAGTGAAGAAGGCCGTGCTGATCAGCTCGGTGCCGCCGTTCATGCTGAAGACCGCCGACAACCCGAACGGGCTGCCGATCGAAGTGTTCGATGGCATCCGCAAGGCACAGATGGACAACCGCGCCCAGCTGTACAAGGACATCCCGTCGGGCCCGTTCTATGGCTTCAACCGCCCGGGCGCGAAGGTGTCGCAGGCGCTGATCGATGCGTGGTGGGCGCAGGGCATGCAGGGCGGCCACAAGAACACGTACGATTCGATCACCGCGTTCTCGGCCACCGACTTCCGCGCCGATCTGAAGAAGTTCGATGTGCCGACGCTGGTCATCCACGGTGATGACGACCAGATCGTGCCGATCGACATCTCCGGCCGCCAGTCGGCGAAGCTGATCAAGGGCGCCAGGCTGATTGTTTACCCGGGCGCGCCGCACGGCCTGACCGACACCCACAAGGACAAGGTCAACCAGGACCTGCTGAGCTTCCTGCAGGAAAAGTAAGCAACAGGGGCTCCGGCAATGCGCCGGAGCCCGTCCCACATAAGCGTGTTTCTGCCCTGCCGCGTGTCCGTTCCCGGTCAGAGCCGTCGCCGCGTGGATTCGGGCGGTGCAGAATTTCATCCGGGCCCGGCTGCAAGGGCGTGGAAATGGCCATGCCAGAACCTCGGCCCCCGACAATAATCCTCCCCCTCCTTCACACAATAACTCTGCTTTACAGGGAGGGAGCGGGTAAGCTGAAAATACGCGTTCGTGAAAGTGGTCACAGTTAACGGCGGGGAAAGTCAATACCTTCAAGTCCGCTGCAACCTAATTGCTGATAATGCGATTGATTTCCAGGCGGACCATCAATCGGTTGTGACATGGAGGTGGGGATGTGCATGGTCTCTGGCAGCTCTTCAGCAACGCTTGCGGCTCTACTTTTTCTGATGACCACCTGCGGCGCATCCGCGACCCCGTCGGCGAGCGCCAGGGAGGCCCGATCACTGGTACTTGTCACGCTCTCGCCTGCGCAAAGTGCGGTCCTTGCAACTGGACTGCTCAGGGGGGTACTGAGGCCAATCAATGGCTGTGTCTACTTCGTGGACCCAGGTGGCACGGCATATCTTGCAGCATGGCCTCACGATTACTCGCTGGCCATGAAGGGCGGCGTTCCCGTAGGCGTGCAGAGCATCCGATCGGGGAAAATAATGGAATTCGGAACCGCCGCATCATTCGGAGGGGGGCATGGAAGTGAACTGCTCCGTTCGAGTCTTGCTGCGTCTATTCCGGCTGCCTGTACGGGCCCACTCATGACGATTCATTTGATGCGTCAGGCAAAGGAGCAGCCATGATTAGTCTGCGCACGAAGCTATCCATGCGTGCCCTGACATTGTCCGCCCTCGGTGCGTTCGCATTCTCCCTGCACGGCCAGCCGATAACTGGCAACCCCACGGCACACACCTACTCGCGAACGTTCAATGTATCTGAGGCCGAAGCAAAATACAGGTCGATGAAATCGATCTCTGCGGCAGGTCTGGAAGCCAGGATTCAGGCATCTGAGCCGGATACGTTTGGTGGCTTGTACGTTGAGCATGAGCCAGAATTCAAGATCGTAGTGCTGTTCACGAATAGGCCGAAAGAGACCTTGGCAAAGTACACGCAGGATCCTGTATTTACCGGCCGCACTTCCGCTCAATCGCTCGAGATGCTCTTGGCGACCCAAGCCGAGGCAGAGGCCCAGCTTCTCGCAAAGAAGGTTGGGTTCGAGTCGGGCGTTGATATCAAGCGGTCCATTGTGACCTTTTACGTGAAGGATGAAGCGGCCGCTAGACGCGCACTCCGACCATTGCTGGGCGCTATCGATTTCATGGCGATCAAGCAAGTGAAAGGCTTTACTGTCACTACCGCAATCTCCGGCGGCCATAAGTTGACCGGTACTGCCTTCAGTTGCACTACTGGCTTCAACGTCTTCGACGCAGATCGTGAGCTTGGCGTCCTCACGGCCGGTCACTGTGACAATACGCTGACCTATCAGGGCATTGCCGCGCCTCTCGTTTTCCAGAGCGAGCAGAACGTAGGCGACTACGATGTCCAGTGGCATAAAGAGCCGCCCAGGGGCCCGCGCCACGCGCAGACAAATGAAATCTCCCTGATCAATGGTCCGTCGCAGACGCTCGAAATAACCAGCACGCTCCCCTCCAGTTCGACGCATGTGGGGGATGTGATCTGCAAGAGTGGAATTCATGGCCACTACGCATGCGGGACCATTGAGGATATGAATTCAAGGTCCAATCATAATGGGGCCATAGGCAGGTACATCCGTGCACGCAACCTTTCTCCAGGTCCTCTCAGCGTCGAAGGTGACAGCGGTGGGCCGGTCTTTTCGAACAATGCGGCCCTCGGCGTCATTCACGGCCGGGGCGGTGAAGACACGGGATTTGAGAACGACCTGTTCTACATGCCCATCGAGCGGGTTTCAGCACTTGGTGTTTCCGTATTGACGGAGGCCTTTGAAGTTACCGATATCGCAGATCGCACTGAAAATTATTTCAGGCCATTTTCCGTTCCGGTTGCGTACAAGGGAGTTCCGAAGTTCCCGATAGAGTTGACGCTGGAGCGCCCCGTGTGCCCGAGCGGGCCCTGCGAACCCGCCACGGAAACGTTGCCGGACAAGATGCCCTCCCCGCTCAACTACACATGGGCCTGCTTCTACCCCATCGTGCTCTACCCGCCTCCCGTCATTCCCCCTCCCCCGTTGACCTGGAGGGAGCGGATTACCTTGAAGGATGCGTCTGGAATCACCGCCGAGCCCGTTGAGTACAACCTGCACTGCAGTGGATGCCCTGATTGTCCATAGCCCGCATCTGTTGATGAGTGCAGTGCTGGAACCACGTGCGTGGATTCTTCGTCAGCCGAGCATGGCTCGGCTCTACATAAGCGCCAGCTCCCTGGCAAGGAACGGCGCCGTCCTGCTGCCTTTGGCGCGAGCCACCTGTTGCGGCGTTCCTTTCGCGACGATGGTGCCCCCTGCCCCGCCAGCTCCGGGGCCTACGTCAATCACCCAGTCCGCCTGTGCAACCGCCCGCATATCGTGCTCGATCATCACCACGGTATTGCCCGCGTCCACCAGCCGCTGCAGCTGCACCAGCAGCCTGTCCGCATCCGATGCATGCAGGCCGGTAGTGGGTTCGTCCAATACGTACAGCGTGCGCCCGCGCTGGCTGCGCTGCAGCTCGGTGGCCAGCTTGATGCGTTGCGCCTCACCCCCGGAAAGCTCCGTGGCTGGCTGGCCCAGCCGCAGGTAGCCCAGGCCGATCTCCTGCAGCAACTGCAACGGGCGGGAAATGGCCTCTTCCTCGCTGAAGAACGCATGCGCCTGGTCCACCGTCATCTGCAGGACCTCGGCGATGTTGCGGTCATTCCACTGCACCTTCAGCGTGGCGTCGTTGTAACGCGCACCGTGGCAGGTGGGGCACGGCGCATAGACGCTGGGCATGAACAGCAGCTCGACGCTGACGAAACCCTCGCCCTCGCAGGTCTCGCACCGGCCCTTGGCCACGTTGAACGAGAAGCGGCCGGCATCGAAACGGCGGCGGCGCGCGGCCGGCGTTGCGGCGAACAGCTTGCGCACGTGATCGAACAGCCCGGTATAGGTGGCCAGGTTGGAGCGCGGCGTGCGGCCGATGGGCTTCTGGTCGACCTGCACCACCCGCTGGATCGCGTCCATATCGCCTGCCAATGTGCCCCGCGTCGTTTCGATCACGGTCGGTCCGTCGGTGGGCGCGCTATCGGCGCGGTCGTCGGCAGGCTCATGCCCGAGGTGCAGCAGCAACAGCTCGGGCAGCGCCTGCGCCATCAGGCTGGACTTGCCGGAGC
Source organism: Stenotrophomonas sp. 96582_Sma (assembly GCF_056480905.1). Lineage (NCBI taxonomy): Bacteria > Pseudomonadati > Pseudomonadota > Gammaproteobacteria > Lysobacterales > Lysobacteraceae > Stenotrophomonas > Stenotrophomonas sp. 96582_Sma. The sequence goes on from NZ_CM151122.1 coordinate 2,452,701, forward strand.
CGGAAATGCCGGTCACGGCTGTCAGCAGTCCCAGCGGCACCTGTGCGTCCACGCCCTGCAGGTTGTGGCGGTGGATGCCCTTCAGTTCCAGCCAGCGGTTGGCGCTACGCTGTTGGCTGGCAGGCGCCGGCACCTGGTCGAACAGATACAGGGCCGTGCGTGAATCCTGGATCTGGCGCAGGCCGTCGGGCTCGCCACTGTAGAGAACGCGCCCGCCGTGTTCCCCCGCCTGCGGACCCACATCCACCAGCCACTGCGCGCGGCGCATCAGCTCCAGATCGTGTTCAACAACGAACACCGAGTTGCCGCCGTCGCGCAGCCGTTCCAGTGCGTCGTACAGCGCCTGGCTGTCGGCCGGATGCAGGCCGGCCGAGGGTTCATCAAGCACGTACAGCACGCCAAACAGCAGCGAGCTGAGCTGCGTGGCCAGCCGTAGGCGCTGCAGCTCGCCGGCTGACAGGGTTGGCGTCGCACGGTCCAGCGAGAGATAGCCCAGGCCCAGGTCACGCAGCTGGCGTACACGCGCCATGACTCCGCCTGCCAATCGTTGTGCGGCGAGGCGCTTCTCTTCGGACAAGGCCGAGGTCAGGCGCACGTCCGGAGCGCCCTCGTGGGTCGCCTGGCCACTCGCGGCCCTCCGGGCGCGATCGCGGGGTGTCGCGCTCCTGTTGGTGCGAGCGCCCTTGCTGTGCGCGCCGAAATCACCTTGTGCGATGGGCTCCAGCAGCGCCGCCAGCTGGTCCAGCGGCAGCCGCATGAACTCACCGATATCCACCCCGGCAAAGGTGACCGAGAGCGCCTCCGGCTTCAGGCGCTTTCCGTGGCAGGCCGGGCACAACCGGCCTTCCATGTAGCGCGACACGCGCTTGCGCATCAGCGCGCTCTGGGTATTGGCAAAGGTGTGCAGCACGTAGCGGCGCGCGCCGGTATAGGTGCCCATGTAGCTGGGCTCCTGCTTGCGCTTCAGTGCGGCGCGGGTCTCGGCGGGCGTGAACCCGGCATAGACCGGCACGGTGGGGGCCTGCTCGGTGAACAGGATCCAGTCCCGGTCCTTCTTCGGCAGCTTCTTCCACGGTATGTCGATGTCGTAGCCGAGCGTGACCAGGATGTCGCGCAGGTTCTGGCCATGCCATGCCGGCGGCCAGGAAGCGATGGCGCGCTCACGGATGCTCAGCGACGGGTCCGGAACCATCAGCGCTTCGGTTACTTCGTAGACATGCCCCAGGCCATGGCAGGTGCTGCAGGCGCCCTGTGGCGTATTGGGCGAAAAGTCCTCGGCGTACAGCATGGGCTGGTTGGCCGGGTACGCACCGGCACGCGAGTACATCATGCGCACCAGGCTGGATAGCGTGGTCACGCTGCCCACCGATGAACGCGCATTGCTGGCGCCGCGCTGCTGCTGCAGGGCCACTGCCGGCGGCAGCCCGTCCATGGCATCCACATCGGGCACGCCCGCCTGGTCGATCAGGCGCCTTGCATAGGGCGCGACGGATTCGAAGTAGCGCCGCTGCGCTTCGGCGAACACGGTACCGAAGGCCAACGATGACTTGCCGGAACCTGATACGCCGGAGAAAACCACCAGTGCGTTACGCGGAATGGAAACGTCGACATTCTTGAGGTTGTGCTCGCGGGCACCACGCACCTTGACGCAACCGCTGGCGGCGGCAGCGCATGACGATTCACCAAAGGGGGTGTTGGACATTTCAGCGTTCCTGCATTCGGCGGGCGGGCCGCGCAATGGGCGCGCCCGGTAGGCCATTCTCGCTGCTGCGGAGTGAATGGTGTGAGGGCGCAGGAGGTGGAATGCCACTTTCACCTCCCCTTGCTACGCCGTTGCGCGGCCAAGGGCTAGCGTGAGTCATCTGCACGATAGGAGGCGATCATGCATCCCGATGTACTTGGCTGGATCGCCACGGCGGTCCTGATGGCGACGTTGATCCGGCAGATGGTGAAGCAGTGGCAGTCGCCAAACCCCGAAGCGGTATCGAAGTGGCTGTTCGTGGGCCAGATGACCGCGTCCGCGCTGTTTACGGTGTACAGCGCGATGCTGGGCAGCACCGTCTTCGTGGTCACCAATGCGATGCTGCTGTTGACGGCCGTGGTGGGCCAGGTGATGGCCTGGCGCCGTCGCGGCCGGTGCAACGCTCCCCCGCCCTGCTGATTGTTAACGCGTATTGCCTGAAGGATTGACATCACGTTGCCCCACTCTTGATGGGGCCGCTCACAGTGCACTCCTATGCTGGGCCCGCCACCTGACTGGTGGTGATCAACCTGGAGATTCACCATGCAACGTGATCAGAAAGACCTTCCCCACCCGGACCCGGAAGCGCAGAATCCCAATCCTGTCAGTCCACTGCAGGCGAAGCTGCACAACCGCCGCAACCATGACGAAGCGCTGCAGGAAACCTTCCCCGCCAGTGACCCGATCTCTCCCTTTGTTGCTGCACCAACCCCGGAAGAGCAGGCCAAGCGCCTTGGGGAGCGGGTCACGCTGCCAGACCGCCGCACGGATAAGGAGGCCGCGGGAGGTGACGCGTGATCCGGCGCGGTTTTGCCCGTGTGGCGGCCGCAACGGCACGATTGTCCGGCAGCCTGGGCGCATTCGTCGCCGCGCTGGGGGTGATCATCACCTGGGCCGCCAGCGGGCCGGCCTTCCACTTCAATGATACGTGGCAGCTGGTGGTGAATACGGGGACGACCATCGTGACCTTCCTGATGGTGTTCCTGATCCAGCATACGCAGAACGCCGATACGGCCGCGCTGCACATCAAGCTGGATGAGCTGATCCGGGTCAGCAAGGATGCCAACCAGGAGCTGTTGAACCTGGAATCGATGGAGCCCGCTCACCTTGAAGAGATTCGCCAGCGTTACGAGGCGCTGGCGAAGACCGCGGCAGACATCAAGTTCAAGAAAGAGCGTTGCATGCCCTGCGAGGTGGACGCGGCCGCCGAGGCCTGAAAGGCGCCGCGACGACGGCAGACCCGCGTGTGGATGTCCTGGTGCAAGGCACTGCCTGGCAGGGCCTTGCAGGGCTGTTCCGACGGAGGCCATCGACCGGGGACGCAAGCAGTCCCAAGCTGCGATGCCATCCTGAAGCCATGCCGAAGGCCTGCCGGCATTGAAATGCAGCCACACACAGTGACAGGCGCCGCTTCGTGAAGACGGCGCGCAGGCTTTCTGCTGGCGTTCCCATGCAGCCTTCACCTGGCCCCTGCTTTGGCGCAACCGGGCGACGCCTACGCTGAGCGCTCCACTCAACGCGGAGCCCACTATGGCTATCAAGACGGCGGAAGACCTGTTCATCCACGAACTCTCGGACATCTACAGCGCCGAGAAGCAGCTGACCAAGGCCCTCCCTCGCCTGGCCCGTGCGGCCGAGAATCCGGATCTGGCGGCGGCGTTCGAAACGCATCTGGAAGAAACCCAGGGCCAGATCGAGCGCATCGACCAGGTAGTGGAGGTGCTTGGGATCCGCCTGAAGCGCATCAAGTGCGCGGCAATGGAAGGTCTGGTAGAGGAAGGTAAGGAAGTGATCGACAGCATCGACAAGGGCCCTGTGCGCGATGCCGCCCTGATCGGTGGCGCACAGAAGGTCGAGCATTACGAAATTGCGTCCTACGGCACCATCGCCGCGCTTGCCAAACAGCTGGGCTACAAGGATGCCCTTCCCTTGCTGCTGGAGACGCTGGAGGAAGAGAAGGCGACCGATGAAAAGCTGACCCTGCTGGCCAAGGGCGGCGGCAATGCCAAGGCCGCGCAGGCTACCTGAGCCGCGTCGAATGCAGCCCGGCCGCCATGGAAGGCGGCCTCAGGGTTCGTACAGCACCTGGTCGTTCGGGCAGAAGAATGTGCGCCGCCGGGTGGTACCCATGTACAGCTTGCTGATCGGGCCACCGCAGACCGGGCAGATCCTGCGCGTGTGTACCTGCCAGTGCTTCTTCAGCTCGAAGCGGCGCTTCCACTCCAGGAAATCGAAGCTGTAGGTGCGTGCCTGCGTGATCAAGGCGGTGAGCTTGCGCGGCGGCAGGTTACCCAGGCGAGTGGTCGGGTGCACGCCTATGCGGAACAGCACCTCGTTCTTGATGATGTTACCGACGCCGGCGAAGATTGTCTGGTCCAGAAGCGCGTCACAGACCAGGACGCCTGGCATTGCCTTCAGCTTGCGCCGGGCCAGCTTCGGATCCCAGGCATCGTTCATCACATCCGCGCGCCAGTCGTAGACGTCGTCCAATGGCTCGCCAATGAGCTTTACGGAACAGGCATAGAAGTTCAGCTCGCCATTGTCGAACGCCAGGGACACTCGCGCCGGGGTTGGCTTCCGTTCGTCGATGCGCCAGCTGCCGAACATCATCAGATGGATGCGCAGGGTCTGATGGCTGAATTCCAACAGAAAGTGCTTGCCCCAGCTGCGAACCGCTTTCACCCTGCGCCTTTGAAGTGGCGACAGATCGATCCGGCTGTTCCCTGAAACGGTGTGGACGACGTGCCCTTTGAAATGCCTCGCAGCCTCGCACAGCAGGACGATGGATGGTCCCTCAGGCATGCTCTCCCTCCTGCAGCAGGGCCTGCAGGCGCAGGGCGTTGCTGGTGGCGTGGCCCAGCGCGGTATTGTCCAGTACGAACCAGACTGATCGTTGCGTATCCGATTCGAGCTCTAGCTCCCGCGCCAGGCCCGCCAAGGTCTGTTCGCTGTAGGCGCTTCGATAGATCTGCGGCTGGCCGTGCCAGCGCCAATAGCTCCACGTGCGGTCCCCGCCGGGAATCGCAGCTGAGGGTGCCCGTGCCGGGTCCGCTGCAACCCGGGCAACACCATGGTCGCTCAGCAGGGCGTCCGCTTCCATAGTGAACCAACTGGGATGGCGCGGCTCGCAGGCCACATCGACCTGGGTACGTGCGCGCAGACCCTGCAGAAATCCCTCCGCCGTCGCCGGTTCGTATGCCAGACTGGGTGGCAACTGGAGCAGCAGCGGACCCAACCTGTCACCCAGTGCCAGCACGCCATCGAGGAACCGCTGCAGCGGTGGCATTGCATCGCGAAGCCGGTGTTCATGGCTGATCGAGCGCGGCATCTTCACTGCGAAGCGGAAATAGTCCGGCACGCTCGCAGCCCACCGTGCATAGGTGCTGGGCAGGTGCGGACGGTAGAACGAGGAGTTGATCTCGACCATGGGCAGGCGGGTGGCGTAGCGCTGAAGAACGCTATTGCCCTGCCCAAAGGCTCCCTGCGCCGACCGCGACAGCGACCAGCCAGCGCAACCGATGCGTAGCGGACCGGGCGGCGACGGAGCTGTGTTCATCGCGCCACCCAGCCGACAGGTTCCAGAGCGCTGCTGGCAACGCCTTCCACATTTGACTGCGTCACCGACAGGAGGCGATCGAGCGCGCTGCTACTTGATGCCAGCGCCGATGCGCTGCGCACGAAGCCTGTCCAGTCGGAGATGGCGATCTTTCCCAGGGCCAGCTCATCCACCCGTACGCAGCACATCCGCCAGTGCGGGAACTGCCGCCGGCCCACCCTCCCCCGGTTGAGTTCGACCATGCCGCTGTGGCTGGTAGATGCCAGGATCCGCTTGTAAGCGCCGTTGACCCCAGCCTCGGGACCTTCGATGTACTGCAGGAAACGGGTGCCATCAAACAACAGCGTCCCGGTGACATCGGCGGATTCATTGAACAGCACCGCGTGCATCACAAGCTGCTGCAGCCGTTCCGCAGTCAGGCTGTTGGACGCTTCACTTACGTAGGCAATTGCGCGAAGAGGCATGACACCACCGGTTGTTGCAGACAGCTCTACCTTAGCGACGCGCCTCGTACGCGCAGTGATACCGGTGTGGAGGTTGCGTTGAGTTGTGGCGTGGCCGCTGCGCATCGCGTCTACATGCAACGTGCGCTTCGGATGTGCGCACGCGTGCCAGCGCATGGCGGGCTTCAGCCGCGAGGGCGGCCGGCATGGGCTGACGGTGGCAATCAAGGCGGAATGCCGTATCGGCCCAGGTCGCACTCAGACGGTCATCGAGCTGGAGAGTGCCGCGCCCGGGAAACCCTTGAGCCTGGCCGGGTCCCGGCCCGGTTCCGCCGAAATCAGCGCCTGCATCACGTGATGCTGGACGCGATGCCCACTCTCCTCCATGCCCACGAAATACACAAAACGGCCATCAAACTTGGCCTGCGCCCCCTCCAGGGCGGTGTCGGCCTGAAGGGCTCGCTTCAGCGACTTCATCCACGCCCGCTCAAGTGTGCGATCAAGCTCCATAACAACGGCGGTGCCACCGCAGTCCAGGGACGTGCTCTCGACACGCAGCACGCGGGGCGAAGCAGGATCGGTTACAGGTCGATGCATGGTGAGAGCTCCAGTGTCGAAGATGGCGGCAGTAATCCACGGCCGCTGCCAAAATGCCGTCAACAAACATCGGGCTCTTTCCACGCCACTTCGACAGTATTGGCAACACCTGCCCCAGCTTCGCACCGGGCTGACATTCCACACGCGCAGCGTTGATGCAGCACAGCACACACTGCAGTTCCCGAGGCAATACAGGCATGCGCGCATGCAACCCGATATGAGCCGGCGCAGGTGCAACCTGCTGCTGGTGGAGGATCAGTTCGATCTGGCCGCACTGATGGAGCAGGCGCTCGAAGACGGGGGGGGCCAGGTAACCCATGCGTATAGCGTGTTTGATGCGATGGGGCTGTTGGAGAAGCAGACGTTCGATGGCGCCGTGCTGGATGTGGAGCTTCGTGACGGCGTGGTCTTTCCGGTTGCCGATCGCTTGGCCGAGCTTGGCATCCCGTTCCTGTTTGTGTCTGCGGTCTATGACCAACTGGTGCCGCAGCGCCACCGAAGCGCGGCCTTCGTGGCCAAACCTTTCCACATCGCCCAGTTGCAGCAGGCCGTCCAACGCGTGATGGGCGATGCCTGCACGCCCTTGACCACGCACTGATCCTGCGTCGCAGTCAACTCAGTGGGGTGTCAGCAAGGGAAAACCCGTTTCACTTGTCCTGCGCCGCCCTGCGAAATTCGGGAGGGTCGGCCTACAGCAACGCGTCGACCAGTCAGGCCGCTTTAGCATAGGGTTCGACGATCGAGAGGAGCTTTTCCATCGCGGTAGCTCCCGCCTGGTTCGTCGCCGCCCGCTGGATGAAACTGGTCCAGTCAGCAAGGGCGATCATCCGCAGCTCATCCGCACTGACTGGCAGGCAGCGCATTGGCCAGAACGGCAACCGCCGTTGCCCGACACGCCCGCGAGCAAGCTCCATCAGGTCGGTGTGACTGCCGGCGCCGCTGACGCGGGAGAAGGCCACATCCAGCCCATCGGCGGGGCCCTCCATGTATTGCAGGAAGTGCCGGCCGTCGAATAGAAGGACGCCGGTCACACCCGCTGATCGGTTGAAGCGGGCCGCATCTTCCATCAGTGCTTCCAAGCGCGCGGACGTGAATCCAGCGACGGCTTCGCTGACATAGACAATCGCTCTGTTCGGCATGGTGGCGCTCCTGCTCTCCCGGTCGCTCAATCTAAGGCCGGTGTCGTTGAGAGACCGTAAACGCCAAACGTGAATTGGTCACATATTGCCCGGCGAACCGGGGTTTTTAACAGCATTTCCGTTGCATTCCGCCATGGCGCGCCGAAATGCCTGATTTTCAAGTCAACAGGATTGGCTGGCCCGCCGCCGAAGCGGCGCCCGCCGCTCCCATCTCCGCCAGATAGGCTGAAAATCCCCCTGTCGCGCGTCCTGCCAGGCGGGCACTGGTCATGACGAGCGGCGCACCCGCCCACCGCACATCAGCGCCGAGGCGCTGCAATGTCCTCACCAGCTGGACGTCCTCCCCGCAGTGCAGCGGCGAAAAGCCGCCTGCCGCACGATAGGCCTGGGCGGAAACACCCAGGTTCGCACCGTGGATACGCCCATGATCGTCCCCCCATTGCTGCCGCCTCCGGAACGCCTTGCGCAGGCGCTCCTCGGCGCTGCAGTTCGTTGCGATGTCCACCAGCCCGCAGAAGACGTCCGGGCGTGCCTCAAGCTGTGCGACCAGCCACTCAGGAGGTACCTCGCTGTCCGCGTCCGTGCTCGCCAGCCATCTTGCACCCCGACCCAGCAGCTCGGCGGCGGCGGCGGCCCGGGCGATGCCCACGCAGCGTGCATCCAACCGCAGCGTATCAACCCGTTGCTGGGCGCAGATGGATTCCGTGGCGTCCGAACAATCGTCCAGCGCAACAATCACCTCCACCGCTTCGCCACCCAGCCCGGGATTCAGGGCCGCCCTCCTGATCGACTGCAGGCACCGCTCCATGCTGGCGGCCTCGTTGTGGGCCGGAACCAGCACGCCTATCACCGCAGGCCCTCCAGTCGGGCCAACGACATCGCGCCGCGCGTCCAGCCCTGCAGTACGAAGTCCGCGTCGCGATAGTGGAAGGCCTCCTGCAGGCCTTCACCGAGGCATCGATGCACGACCTCGGTGCGGCTCGCGCGCCCCGGGAACGAGGGCAGCCAATGGCAGGCCACCAGCAGTCCATCATCACGAAGCGCTTCCCCGATACCGGTGCGCAGCTCGCGCAGCGCGCCGGCTCCCAGGTAGTAGCCCATTTCGCCGCAGACGATCAGATCGAAGCGGCCCGGCGGCCATTGCTCGGGATGGCTGGCGCAGTGGACCTGCACGTGCGGCAGGTGGGCCAGGTTGCGGCGCGCCTGGAACGCAGCACGCGGGCTGATGTCGGTTGCCAGAAGGCGCTCGCAGCGGGCGGCCAGGGCCTCGGTCAGCACGCCATTGGAACAACCCAGCTCCCACCCGCGAATGAAATGGCGCTGGCTCAGGCTTGCCAGCAGCAGTGCACGCTTGCGTTCTTCATACCATCGGCTTCGGTAGCCGAACGGGTCCTCCTGCTCATGCAGGTCATCGAAGTACGGTTGCGCGCTCATGCCAGGAATACCTCGTAGTTTCGGAAGAATCGGGTCAGTACATGCGCGGGCAGCACCGGAGGGCTGTTCAAGCCCGGCACGTCGCCCGTCTGCGTCCGGAAATGCGCGATCGCGTTTCGTTTCGCGGCCGCCACTGCTGAAATGTCGACCAGTCTGGGCACCTCCCACGCCATATGTGCACAGGCCGGATCCAACCAGTGCCATCCCCAGACCGGGTACTCCAAGCGGCGGCACCTCACCGCCCGGGCGGCGCGGCAGGCAGCACGCCCTGCCGCTTCATGGTCGGGGTGGCCATCAAACCGCCATGGCGCCAGGACCAGGTCACGCGGCTGCAGATGCTGTTGCAGCCAGCCTTCCAGGCCCTGTTCGTGCGTGCTGACCGCGCCGTCGGCGATACCCAGGTGAAATATGGAACCGGCCGGGATGCCGAGTTCGCCAAGGGCCGCGGCAAGCTCCGCCCGCCGTGCCGACCGCAAGCGCCCTGGCGTCCACCACGGCTCGCCCGGATAGCATGCTTCGCCGTCCGTCACGGCAACGACGCTCACCTCCATGCCCTGCCCCACTGCGTGATGGAGCAGTCCGCCACAGCCGAGGATTTCGTCATCCGGGTGCGGCGCGACCACCACCAGGCGGTCATGCCCGGTGCACAGCCCGCTTGCCGGTGTGATCGGCTGCTGCCAGAGCCAATGGCAGCGCAGCCATGCCTGCTCCTGGGTTCCTTCGCCTTGCAGCGGTGCTTTGGCTACAGCGCCCATGTCGCCTCCTGGGCCGCCCGCTGCCCACCCAGCCACTCCCAATCGCGGTCGGCGTGGTTCTGGCGAAGGAACACGGTCAGGTCCGCGCAGCGGTGGGCATGGGCGTCTTCCAGGCACATGGGCGCCGGGCCCAGGGCCCGACCCGCCAGATCCAGCACGCGCGTGGCCGCACGCTCGATCACGCAACGTACCCGCACCACGTCCTCGCGATGCGCCGATTCGGGCTCGGCATCGATGCGTGCCGCCAGTTCGCGAAGCAGCGCCGCGGCCGGCGCCAGCGCGAGGTCCACTTCGCCCAGTAGACGTGCGCGATTTCCCTCGGTGCAGGCGGATCGCATGCGCTCTGCCAGCGCGACCGCTGCGCCAAACCAGACCGCCGCAATACCCGCGCCTCCATGCCAGAAGCCCGGTCGCTGCAGATAGTCATCGCGCGCGCCCAGTATCACCATCGGCGCGGCATCAAAGCGCACGGTGGTGGACGGAATCCCGGCCATGCCGACGGCGGGCCAAGGCTCACCCGACAGCGTCGTCCAGTGCTCCGCCGCGACCTGGCATAGCCACACCCCCTGAGCGCTGCGAACCGTGACCAATGCGGCATCCACCCAGGCGCTGCCCGAACACCAGGGCTTGTCCCCGCGCAGCCTGCCCTCGGCGTCGATGCGGAGTGTGCTCGCCGGGCCCTCTGCCGCCCACACCGCCCACAGTTGGCCTTCAGCAGCCGACGGGGCCTTCAACTCGGCCATGATCGCCTGCGCGTCGTAGTGTGCCTCCAGCACCTTGGCCAGGCAGAGATCTTCGCCCCCCAACGCCGCAAGCGCCCTCCAACGATCCAGTGTCTGCCCGCATCCCGGTAATGGCAGTTCAGGCTGCTGGACGAGTAGCTGGCGGGCGCGGTTGATCAATGATGATGGCGGCGTCACATCCTGCATGAGGGCTTCTGCAATGAAGACATGTCATGAACGTAGGCGGCAGGCGGTCACATCACTGTCTTGGAGGTGTGGCGGGCACATGAATGCCCTGCGCAGTGATCCTCACGCACCTGTCCCACGCCGTTGCTGCCTCACGCGCAGGCACTGCTGCAATTCCCACAGCCATGGCAGCACCACCAGCACCAGCGCAGGCAGCAGAACGAGCCACCAGGTCTCAAGCGCCGCAGGATCCATGCTCAGCGACCAACGCGGCTGCGCGTGCCAGCCGACCCAGCCCAGCAGAACCCAGGGCGCGGCATCGAGCACGCTGTGTACGTGCTGCTCCGCTGGACTGATACGCCGGCGACCGTCCGCGCTGACGGTGTCGAAATAGCCGGTGATCGCGTGTGCGGTGACCAGAAGCGCCAGGAGCGCGACGAGTGACCGGGTATTCTCCAGCAGGAGCCATGCCAGAACGCCACTGCCAATCAGCAGTAGCTGCAGCCCGTGCAATGCGCTTTCCCGCAACGCAGAGGTGTGCGGCAGGTCGGTACGCCGGTGGAAATGGAAGTCGAGCCAACCGGCGGCCAACCAGAGCGCATAGACGCACGTCATGATGATCGCGCTCATGTCGGCACGCTCAAGGTGTCAATACGATCTTGCGGCAGTCGTCGTCCTTGGCATCAAACATTGCATAGCCTTGCGCTGCATCGGCCAGGCGCATCCGGTGCGAGATGATGTCACCCGGGTCCAGCTTTCCTTCCATGATTGCGTCGAGCAGTTCCGGCATCAGTCCCTGCACATGGGTCTGCCCCATCTTGAACGTCAGCCCCTTGTCGAACGCGTCACCCAGCAGGAAGCCATGGATGAAGCCGGCGTAGACGCCTGGGATGCTGACCACCCCGCCGCGGCGTGCTGCCGCGATGCACTGCCGGATCGCCACGCCGCTGCTGCCTTCCAGTTTCACGGCGGTCAATGCTGACTCCAGCGCACTGCCCTCGGCCTCGAAGCCTACCGCCTCGATGCAGGCATCCACGCCCCGCCCACTGGTGTGGGCAAGAATGAAATCGGCCGGGTCTTCGATCTCGTTGAAATCGATGGGGGTCACCCCGTAGGCCCGGCGCGCATAGTCCAGGCGGTAACGAAGATGGTCGACCATGAAGATGGTCTCCGCCCCCAGCAGCCGGCAGCAGGCCGCGCTCATCAGCCCTACCGGGCCCGCACCGAAGATGGCCACCGTTGAGCCCGGCTTCACCCCTGCGTTCAGCGCGGCCTGGTAGCCGGTGGGGGGGATGTCAGACAGGAACAGGACCTGCTCGTCGGCTACGCCTTCCGGAATACGTAGCGGGCCCACATTCGCCTTGGGCACGCGCACGAACTCCGCTTGGCCACCGGCAACCCCGCCATACAGATGGCTGTATCCGAACAGCGCGGCCGGCGGCAGAAGGCCCTTCTGATTCAGCGCGGCGCCCTTGCCGGTATTGGTGGTTTCGCAGGCGGCATACTCGGCCAGCCGACAGTGGAAGCACTCACCACAGGCGATCACGAAGGGAATCACCACCCGATCCCCCGGGTTGACCTGGGTGACGCCGCTGCCGACCTCTTCCACGACGCCCATGAATTCGTGGCCCAGCACATCGCCGTCGTGCAGATCGGGAATCTTGCCCCTATACAGATGCAGGTCCGAGCCGCAGATGGCGGTAGCGGTAACACGCAGGATCAGATCGTCGTCAGCCGCCAGTACCGGGTCCGGCACGGTCTCGACACGTACATCCTTGCGGCCGTGGTAGGTCAATGCCTGCATCGCGCTTCTCCAGCAAGAGGGGGTTCCAGCATCGCAACACCCCCCTCCCCCTGCGGTGACATCCCGGTGTGCATGGTGTTCATTTCGCGACGTCACCGCGTTAACCGGATTGATTGCACGCTTCAACCTCCTGCTGCAGGAGCAACCCATGACCGACAAACTCCCCTTCAATCCGACCACGGACGTGGATGATCAGTCGAAGGCACATACGCCGGACAAGCGGCGCAATGATCGAGCCAGATGGAAGGAGCACGACATGCCCGACGATGGCGATGGGCCCAAGGCTGTACCCGAGGACTACGAGCGTCCTGATCCCGATCCAACAGGGAAACGTTGAGACCACATCACATTCTGGATGCGCAGCAATCACAAGTCATGGCGCTGCGACCGCGCAAGCTTCATGCATGGTCTCTGGAACAGCCTGAACGAGGTGTTGCATGTGGAAGCGCAACGGTCTCTCGCTGGTGCTGCTTGTGCTCACCGTCGTATTCATTGGTGGGCAGGCAATTGCGGGACATCACGTGCACAACCAGGAGCTGGTGCAGCACGGACGCACGCCGATCGATCTCTGGCACTACTTGGCAACCGGGCATTTCGTCAGCGCCACATTTGAGAACTGGGAGAGCGAATTCCTGCAGATGGGGATGTATGTCCTTCTGACAGTGAGCCTTCGCCAGCGCGGTTCGGCCGAATCGCGGCCCTTGGACCCTGCGCAGGAACAGAATCGCGTCGAGCCGGGGGCCACGCCCTGGCCCGTGAGGCTTGGTGGCGCATGGAAGATCATCTATGGCCATTCGCTTGCGATCGCCTTCGGCCTGTTGTTCCTGACCAGCTTTACGCTGCACGCATTGGGAAGCTGGCGAGCCGAACAAGCCGAGCAGCAGCTGCAGGGCCTGCCAGTGCCGGGCTTTCTCGAGCACCTGGCCAGCAGCACGTTCTGGTTCGAATCCATGCAGAACTGGCAAAGTGAGTTTCTGGCCGTGCTGTCTCTGGTTGTGCTGACCATCTTCCTGCGCCAGAAGGATTCGCCACAGTCCAAGCCGGTCGAAGCGCCCCATGCCCAGACAGGAGATTGAGGCATGGCACGTGCCCCTTCTACCGCCCTGCTGATCATCGACATGTTCAGTCGTTTCGACTTCCCAGGTGCAGATGCGCTGGCGCCAGCGGCAGAGAAGGCGGCCCGGCAGATCCGCCGCCTGAGAGACCACTTCGATGACCAAGGGTGGCCAGTCATCTATGCCAATGACAACTTCTCTGATTGGAAGCGGGACTTCCGCCAGCAAGTGGAGCAGTGCCAGCGGGACGGGGGGACGGCTGCCCGAATTGCCACAACCCTCTCCCCCCTGCCCGGCCACTATTTCGTGCTCAAGCCCAAGCACTCGGCGTTCCTCGCCAGTCCCTTGCCGATTCTGCTGGCCAAGCTGGGAGTACGCCGTCTTTGCCTCACTGGCATGACGGCCGACTCGTGTGTCCTGGCCACGGCGCTGGACGCCAACGCCAGGGAGTTCGAGGTCGTGGTGGCATTGGAAGCTGTGGCGGCGATGCCCTCCCAGAAACGGCGTGCACTGGCAGTGCTGGTGAACTCGGGTGCAGCCCGGGTCGCTCGACTTTCGTCGCTGGTCTCTGCGTAATCGGCAGGGTCAAACCGAGGCAGCTCAGGCCCGGTCCGCTACACCTTGTACACCGGCATGACCGGCGCAATGTGCACAGCAGAAGATCTGGCCCTTTCCTTCAACGCCATGTCCGATAACCGCGCAGTCGCAATGTGCACAGCGCGGTGCGAATGCATGGATGGCGCACTCGAACGAATCGAAGGTTCCGCTGCGTCCGCCCTGCTGCAGGGTGAAACTCTTGTCGTAGTTGTTGCCGCAGACATCACAGGTGGCCATGTCGCACCTCTTTGTGCGTAAGGGAGGTGCAGTGTGGTGAGCGCGGGTGTCGGTGGCCGTGAACGCAGCGTGTCCAGGAGGTCCAGAATACGCATTGCAAGGTACTCGTAGAACGTGCCCCGCCCAGTAGACGGGTGGGCTGTCCAAGCGTGCGTTCTGCCTGGTCAAACTCTTGCCGCGTTCTGCATCGGTTGGGATGCGGCACGTTTCCGGATCGGTAGCGAAGAACCCGCACGCGAGGGCCGGCTGCAGGGCGGCGATCCAGTTCCAGTGAGCCCATCGCGGCTGTGATGCCGGACGGTCATCGAGGCAACATCGACCTAGACCCGCAATGCCTCCAGCACCAGGCTGAACGCCGGGGAAGGCTGCCGCCTGCTCGGGTAATACAGATGATAGCCGGGGAACAGCGGGCACCAGTCCTCCAGTACCCGCACCAGGCGGCCGCTTTCCAGATGGGGTGCCAGCTCATCAACGGGCAGATGCACCAGGCCCAGGCCATCAAGCGCGGCATCGACCATGTGCGGTGACGTGCTGAACACCAGCGGGCCATCCACGCGCACATTGATCTCGCGACCCTTCTTCTCGTACTCCCACACATACAGTCCACCGCTGGTGGGAAGACGGATGTTGATGCACCGGTGACCAGTCAGATCGCCCGGCACCTTCGGCATTCCGTGCGCAGCGAAGTAGCCCGGCGTCCCTGCGGTGGCCATGCGCAGGCGTGGGCCGATGGGCAGGGCGACCATGTCCTTGTCGATGGATTCGCCAAGGCGAACACCGGCGTCGAAGCGGTCGGCAACGATGTCACGCAGTGCATAGCTGACATCGAACTCGATGCGGATGTCCGGATAGCGGTGCAGCAGCGGCATCAGCTTGGGCAGCAGCACCGTGCGCAGTACGTGGTCGCCGCTGGTGATCCTGACCTGCCCGGCCGGTGTGTCCCTCAATGCAGTAAGAGCTTCGAGCTCCATTTCGATGTCGTCGAAGTGGTTGCCGATCGACTGCAGCAGGCGCTCGCCGGCCGTGGTCGGCGAAACGCTGCGCGTCGTGCGCGTCAGCAGCCGAATACCGAGACTCTCTTCCAGGGTCTTGATGGCCTGACTCAGTGCGGACTGGGTAACCCCCAGCACGCCCGCCGCGCGGGTAAAGCTGCCCTCCCGCGCTACGGTCACGAAAGCCAGCAGGTCATTGAAGTTGCGTCGTGCCATGCGTGCAGTGTGTCACAGGAATTAATTAGCACAACTAATTGAGCCATTCGCAATTGATTATCTAATCAAACACCCGCGCGTGGTCCAGACTGGCCCCCTCCCCCACCACGGGAGCTCCGGCAGCCGGAGCTTTCCGCCGTCATCGCGCTTCTGGGCCTGGAAACCTTCATGAGTTCACTCAATCTCCCCCCGACCGGGGCGAGCACGGCCGCGCCTGTTCGCTCGGCATCCCCCAGGGAATGGGGTGCCGTGCTGGCCCTGTCACTCGGCGCCTTCGCGCTGGTCGCTTCCGAATTCATGCCGGTCAGCCTGCTGACGCCCATCGCCACGGACCTGCGGGTCGAGTGAAGGCCAGGCCGGACAGGCCATCGCGGTGTCCGGCGGGTTCGCCCTGGTCACCAGCCTGCTGGTCTCGCCACTGGCCGGGCAGCTGGACCGCAAATGGCTGCTGCTGGGCCTCACTACCGCAATGATCCTCTCGGGAACGCTGGCGGCACTGGCGCCCAGCTTCCCGGTGTTCATGCTGGGCCGTGCGCTGATCGGCGTGGCCATCGGTGGCTTCTGGGCCATGTCGGCGGCCACCGCCATGCGCCTGGTTCCTTCGCACCAGGTGCCCCGTGCACTGGCCATCGTCAACGGCGGCAACGCGCTTGCCACGGTCATTGCAGCGCCGATGGGCAGCTACTTCGGCGCCATCATCGGTTGGCGCGGTGCGTTCTTCTCGCTGGTGCCGGTGGCTGTGGTGGCCCTGCTGTGGAAGATCGCCGCGCTGCCATCGATGAAGGCGACCGCCGGGCGCGCTTCGTGGAATGTGTTCGCGCTGTTGAAGCGCCCGCCGGTGGCGTGGGGCATGGCGGGCGTGAGCCTGTTCTTCATGGGCCAGTTCTCGCTGTTCACCTACCTGCGCCCGTTCGTGGAAGCCACGCTGCACGTATCACCTTCGACGTTGTCGCTGTTGCTGCTGTTGATGGGTGCTGCGGGCCTGGCCGGCACGTTGTTGATCGAGCCCTTCATGCACAAGGCACTCTTCCGCACACTGGTGCTGCTGCCCGCACTGATGGCCGTGGTGGCGGTGTGCATGATCCTGCTCGGCAACACGCTGCCGAGGGTGGCGGTGTTGTTCGCCCTGTGGGGCCTGCTTGGCACGTCGGCGCCCGTGGCCTGGTGGTCGTGGCTGGCCCGCACCCTGCCCGATGACGGCGAGGCCGGTGGCGGCCTGATGGTAGCCGTGGTGCAGATGGCCATCGCCATCGGTGCGACCGTGGGCGGCCTGCTGCTGGACCACCAGGGCTACCGCGCCACGTTCTGGTTCAGCGCTGTCCTGCTGTTGGGCTCGGTGGTCACGTCCTGCATCGCTGCGCGCTCGGCGCAGCACCATCGCCTGCCTGTCCATACCTGAAGGAGTCCCCCATGCACTACACCTGTCTGGGCCGATCGGGCCTGAAGATCAGCCGGCTGGGTCTTGGCACCATGAACTTCGGCGAGCTTGCCGACGAGTTAACCAGCTTCGCCATCATGGATGCCGCCGTGGACGCCAGCATCAACTTCTTCGACAGCGCAGACGTCTACGGCGGGCCGCAGTCGCCGGACATGGCGCAGGGCTTCGGCCTCTCCGAAGAGATCATCGGGCGCTGGCTCAAGCGCGGTGGCAAGCGTGACGGCCTGGTACTGGCGACCAAGGTGTACCAGCCGATGGGGCTGGGCCCGAATGATCGCCGGCTGTCGGCGTACCACATCCGCCGCGCCTGCGAGGCCAGCCTGCGCCGGCTGCAGACCGACCACATCGATCTGTACCAGATGCACCACGTGGACCGGGCCACGCCATGGGAAGAAATCTGGCAGGCCATGGAACAGCTGATCCGCGAAGGCAAGATCACCTACGTGGGCAGCAGCAACTTTGCCGGCTGGGACATCGCCACCGCACAGGGCGTGGCTACTGCGCGGCACACCTTCGGCCTGGTGGCCGAGCAGAGCCTGTACAACCTGACCCAGCGCACGGTGGAGCTGGAAGTGATCCCGGCACTGCGCTACCACGGGCTGGGCCTGATTCCCTGGAGCCCGATCGGCATGGGCCTGCTGGGAGGCATGCTGAAGAAGGTCGCCAATGGCCGACGCGCTACCCCGCAGCTCCTGCAGCGTATCGAACAGCTGCGCCCGCAGCTGGAAGCGTATGAAACGTTCTGCGATGAGCTGGGCGAGGTGCCCGCCGACGTGGCGCTGGCCTGGCTGCTGCACAACCCGGTGGTGACCACCGCGCTGAGCGGTCCCCGCACGGTGGACCAGCTTTTGCAGAACCTGAAGGCCCCTGCCCTGAAGCTCTCAGATGCCTCACTGGCTCGACTGGATGCGATCTGGCCTGGCCCCGGTGGCGAGGCGCCCAATGCCTACGCCTGGTAATCCCCCAACTCCTGGAGTACTCCCCATGTCCATGCTTCTCGGCACGTTGATATCCATGGCTGCGCCTGCCACCGGCGGCGGCCCGGCCAGTGACGATCTGAGCATAACGCCTGCTGGCAGCGCATCGTCCGTGGCGGGCCCCGCTGACTACTTCACCGGCAACGTGCGCATCGACGGCGGCTTCCAACGCCCTGCGCCGGCACGCGTAGGCGGTGCGACGGTCACCTTTGAGCCCGGCGCACGCACGGCCTGGCACACCCACCCGCTGGGCCAGACCCTCATCGTGACAGCGGGCGTGGGCTGGGTGCAGCAGTGGGGTCAGCCACGCCAGCAGATCCGTCCGGGTGACACCGTGTGGATCGCCCCGGGCGTGAAGCACTGGCATGGCGCAAGTGCCGCAGTGGCGATGACCCACATCGCGATTGCCGAGGCGGTGGATGGCAGCCCGGTGACGTGGCTGGAGAAAGTAAGCGACGAACAGTATTCGGAGATGCGCGAATGAAGACGCTGCTGCTTTCTCTGGTCCTCGCGGCCATCCCCCTCACTGCAGTTGGACAGGACATGGCCCACGGCGCGGACAACTTCTATCACAGCACTCAGCTCACCAGCGAGAAGGTGCGCTTCAACAACCAGTACCACATGCAGATCGTCGGCAATCTTTACGTGCCGAAGAACCGCAGGCCTGGGCAAGCATTACCCGCCATCATCGTGGGCCATCCCATGGGCGCGGTGAAGGAGCAGAGTGCGGATCTCTACGCACAGAAGCTGGCTGAACAAGGTTTCGTGACCCTGGCTATCGACCAGTCATTCTGGGGTGAAAGTGCGGGCGAGCCCCGCAATGCAGTTGCGCCGGACATCTATGCCGAGGCCTTCAGTGCAGCCGTCGATTACCTGGGCACGCAGCCACAGGTGGATCGCGAACGGATCGGCGTGCTTGGCATCTGCGGCAGTGGCAGTTTCGTGATCAGTGCGGCCAAGATCGACCCGCGCATGAAAGCCATTGCTACCGTCAGCATGTACGACATGGGCGCTGCGAACCGCAGTGCCCTCAACCGCTCGCAGAGCGTTGAGCAGCGCAAGGCCGTGATTGCTGCTGCCGCGCGCCAGCGTTGGGTCGAAGCCGAGGGCGGCGCCGCACAGTACACCTCCGGCACGGTGCATAGGCTTGAGGCAGAAACTCATCCGATCCAGCGCGAGTTCTACGACTTCTACCGAACGCCGCGTGGCGAATTCACGCCGGCCGGCTCATCACCGCAGCTCACCACCCACCCGACGCTGACCAGCAACGTGAAGTTCATGAACTTCTATCCGTTCAACGACATCGAGACCATTTCGCCGCGTCCGATGTTGTTCATTTCGGGTGATCAGGCGCATTCAAAGGAATTCAGCGAGGAGGCCTACCGACTGGCGGGACAGCCGAAGGAACTGTTGTGGGTGAAGGGTGCAGGCCACGTGGATCTGTATGACCGGACCGATCTGATTCCGTTTGCAGCGCTGGGGGCGTTCTTCCGGAAGAGCCTGGACGGAAGCATGTGACAGGCCAACGCCCGCCTGGCCTCACCCCGTCCGCAGCACTGCCACCAGCACCCCCATCAGGGCACTCCCCGCCGCCAGACTCAGCCACACCCTCCCCACCCTGCGGGTACTGAAGACGCCCACAGCAACGGCAATGAACAGCACGAACCCCAGCAGTGAGCTGGCCAGGACCGAAACGGCTGTCCTTACCCCTGCCAGCACGGGCAACAACAACGCCAGTGCCGTGGCCGTAACGGCAGTGATCAGGTATCCGCCCAGCGAGGCGGCCAGCACGCGGCTCGCCACCTGCCAGCGATAGGCCGGTTCCCGCCCGGCCGGAGGCTTGGCCGGGCGCGCCGCCTCCGGTGCCCGGGGCCAGCGGCGCTGCAGCATCAGGGCCATTCTTGCCAGCATCAACCCGAATGCCAGTGCGACCAGCTCCACGCCGGCCTGCTGCCACGCGCCCCGCTGCAGATACATCAGCAGCCCCTGCCCGGTGGTTGCCATGTTCACCAGCGGCAGCGCCAGGCACAGTGCTGCAGCCAGCCACAACTGCTCGATCCAGGCCAGGCGCGGTGGGCGCCACAGCGCGTGCAGCACCGAGGCAGCGCAGGCAGCAAGAAAAATGCGTATTTCCCATGCGCTGCGATCGCTCATTCCCAATGGCAGCAACCGATTGCCATGCAGGTAGACGATGCTTGCCAGCGCCACCCCGGCCAGCGATGCCACGTTGAAGGCTTCCACGCAGCGGTAGATGCCCGCCGTGGCCGCGCCGAACTCATGCTCGCTGCGCTTGCGCCGCTTGATGGAGAACAGCAGCGTGCCGATGGCGATCATCGCCGTGCCCAGCAGGCCGCTGATGAAGTACAGCCACTTCATCGGCCAGCCGCCGAAATCGGCCTTGTGCAGTGCTTCGATGGTTTCGTGCACCTGTACGGCACCAATGACATGCGGATGTGCACCATGCTGTTGCAGCAGCGCGCCGCTGGCAGCATCGAAAGTCACCCGGCTGGCCTCGGTCAGCAGATGCCTGTCTGCGCGCCCCACGGGCTTGCGACCGATCACCTCCACCACGCTGTGCACGGTGCCGGGCGCCTGGATCACGATCAATGCCGGCGGCTGCCCGATGATGGCCTGCGCGCGTGCCAGCAGGTGCTGCAGGTCCGGCAGTTGCGCGGTGGATACCAGGATGCCTGGCGGAGTCGGCTGCACAGGCGCCAGCTCGGCTTCGTAGCGCGCATAGGCGTCATCGGCATCGCCATAGGCCGCATGCACCGGCCACGGCAGATAGCTGCTGTAGAAGAAGGTCAGCCCGGTGTAGCCGATCATGAACAGGAACGGCAGGGTCAGCACGGCACTCAGGTTGTGCGCATCCAGCCAACTGCGCTGTCCCTTGCCCGGGCGGAAGGTGAAGAAGTCCTTGAAGATGCGTTTATGCACCACCACGCCGGACACCAGCGCCAGCAGCATGCAGGCGGTGATCCAGCCGACCAGCCAGTAGCCGGCCATGCCGCCGTGCAGGGTGTAATGGAAGGACATGAAGTTGCGCCCGCCTTCGGTTTCCCGAAGACGAGGTGGAGGCTGTGGCATGCCGGCGCGGGCATCCACCCAGCGTTCGTGCGCAGTGCCGTCGCCATCCTCCCATGACAGCTCCAGCGGCCAGCCGTGCTGCGCAGGCCAACGGATCTGCCATGCCCGGGCATCGGCGGCGTTGGCGGCCAGCCAGTGCTGCGCACGCACCGCCTGCGTTGCGGTGTCCACCGCTGGCGAGGAGACCGGCACGGGGCCGGCCTCCATCCATCGCGTGATCGGCTCACGGAACACGCTGAGCGTGCCGGTCAGGAAAATCGCGCACAACAACCAGCCACAGGTGAGGCCGCACCAGGTGTGCAGCCACGACATGCTCTGCCGAAAGCCCGCTTTCATGCCTGCCCCGTGGCGGGCAGGCCGTTGCCCCGCCGGCTACGGAAGGTCACAGCGAGCCGCGCAGCGTCAGCATCACATTGCGGGGTTCGCCAAAGAAGTTGCCGCGGCGGATCTGGCTGATCATCGCGTAGTAGCGGGTGTCGAACAGGTTGGCCACGTTGACGCCTACGCTCCAGCGCGGATTGATCCGGTAGCCGGCCCGCAGGTCCCACACGGCACGTCCCGCTGCGCCCATGCGCCAGTCCGGGTCGTCGTAGGCCGGATAGGAGTAGCTGCTCTGTGCCGATACACCACCGCCCACGGAGAACGCGTTCCACTTGCCCGGCAGCTGGTAGGACGTCGACAGGCGCAGCAGGTGGCGGGGCGTCTCGGCGCTGATGGTCGCGCCCTCATCGTCGCGGCTGGTGACGTGGGTATAGCCCGCCATCATCTGCCAGCCCGGCGCCAGTTCGCCGCTGGCCTCCAGCTCAAAGCCCTTGCTGCGCAGCTTGCCGCCATTGCGGTAGCAATCGGACGACGCCAGCGAGCCACGGCAGCTGCCCGGGTCGGATTCGTCCACCACGGCGTTGCCGGTCTTGCGGATGGAGAACACTGCGGCGGAGACATTCAGGCGGCCATCGTTCAACTCACCCTTCACGCCCAGCTCGTAGTTGGCGCCGATGGCCGGATCCAGCACCGAGCCGGACGCGGTGACGTACGAGCTCTGCGGCTGGAAGGTATCGGCGTAGCTGGCATAGACCGACCATTGCGGACCCAGGTCGTAGACAAGGCCGGCGTACGGGGTGAATTCGTGCTTCTGTTCGTAGTCGCGGCTCTTGGCGCCGGTGAAGCCATCGCTGGACTGGTACTTCACCCAGCTCAACCGGCCACCCAGCGTGAGGTGCAGCGGTTCTGCCAGCTGCAGGCGCAGGTTGCTGTACACGCCGCTCTGCTGGGCGCGGGCGTTTTCTGACCAGTCCCACGCGGGCTGCATCGGCTGCGCAATGGCGCTGTGGTCGGGTGCGTAGACATCAATCGGCACGTCGATGGCCAGGTCCGCCGAGCTCTGGCGGGTACGCTGGCGCGACCACATCGCGCCCAGCAGCAGCTGATGGCTGCGGCCGAAGGCGTCGAAACTGCCGGTGGTGTGCAGGTCGATGCCATCACTACGCACGCGCGAGCGGTTGAAATAGATGTCATAGAAGCGCGAACCGATGCCGGTGGCGCGGTCCACCCCGCCCAGCGGAACCGCGACACGCTGGTCCAGGTCCGACTCGGTGCGGTTCACCGACAGGCGTGCCTTCCAGCGTTCGTTGAAGCGGTGCTCCGCCTCTGCAAAGGCTTCGTCGACGGAGCCCTCCTGCCGGTTCCAGTCCTGGATGAGCGAGGTGGAACGCTTGATGTCCAGCGCACCGCCATCGGTGTAGCGCGGCAGGCCGAACAGCCAGTAGCCGTCGGTGTCACTGGCCTGATGGCGCAGGCCGAAGGTCAGCGTGGTATCCGTGCCCAGATCGGCATCGATCACCCCATAGGCCACCGGCGTCTTCGATGAGGTGCCCCGCTGGAAGTAATCGCGGTCCTGGTAGGCGGCGACCAGTCGGCCGCGCACGCTGCCGGCGGCATTGAGCGGGCCACCGCCATCGACTTCGACACGGTAGTTGTCCCACGAGCCCACGGTTGCGGCCAGATCCAGATGAGCCTGGTCGCGCGGGCGCTTGCGCACCATGTTGATTGCTCCGCTGGGGTCGGCCGCGCCGAGCATCATGCCACCGGCACCGCGCAGCACTTCAACCCGTTCCAGCACGGCGGTGTCGATCGGCAGCCAGCCCACCGGGGCATAGACGATGCCGGCCACGCCGTCGACCAGATAGTTGCTGTCGTCCACGGTAAAGCTGCGGATCGAGAACTTGTGGTTGCCGAAGTTGCGGGCGGTCTTGGTCACACCCGTGGTCTGCGCCAGGGCCTCGTCCAGCGTGGTGAGGTTGCGGTCGTCCAGCTGCTGGCGGGTGATCACGCTGACCGACTGCGGGGTCTGGCGGATGCTCTGCCCCAGCTTGCCCAGGCTCAGTTCACGTGCCGTGTAAGCGCCATCGCTTGGGGCATTGGCGGTCACGTTCACCGTCTGCAGGGTGGTCTGGGCATCCTTGCTGCGCGCAGGCGCTGCTGCTTCCTGCGCCAGGGTGAACACGCCCGGACGGGTGGCATTGACACGCACGCCACTGCCCTCCAGCAGGCGCGCCAGTGCCTCCTGCGGCGTGTAAGTGCCGGTCAAGGCCGGAGCGCGACGGCCCGCCACCGCCGATTCGCTGAACAGCACCTGCTGCCGGGACTGCTCGGAAAAGCGGCGCAGTGCGGCATCCAGCGGTTGCGCCGGAATATTGAACTGCACGCGTGCAGCCGGCTGCGACTGTGCAATGGCCGGCGCTGCCAGCGCGCTGGAAATGCACAGTGCCAGCAACGGCAGCCGCTTGGCGTGTACCCCCGTAGAGAACGCGCCAGCAACAAGTGCGCGCTTGATCTTCATGTACCCCATTACCGCCCCATCATGCTTGGCCGCTACTGGCCTCACTGGGGTAAACGGAAAATAGCGGTGGGGTGGGAACCCGCGCCGGAAGAAATATTCGCTCCGGCGTCAGCGGGTCACAGGCCGTTCGTCGATGCGATAGCCGCCCTGGGCATTGCGGGTCACCTGCACCGGCAACAGATCCGGCAGTGCTTCCAGGAAGGTGGCCGGGGCATCGGTGGCTGCGTAGCCGGATACCGGCAGGAACTTCAGCCCTGGCTGGCCCAGCGTGACGGGATGGCCCAGATACTGCCCGACCTCCTGCGCCACTTCGTCCAGCGGCGTGCGCCGGAACACCAGGCGCCCATTGCGCCAACCGCCAATGCTGTCTGCGCTTGCGGCGATGGGGCGATAAGCAGCGGTGAGCGTGGTAACGGCCAGGCCCTGTTCGGCCTGCAGACTGACCGGCGCGGTGCCTTCGGCGCGATCCGGCTGCACCCGCACGTGCCCATGCAGCACCTTGACCACGACTTCACCCGGCCCATTGCGCACATTGAAGGCCGTGCCGACCACTGTCACCCGGCTGCGCTGGGCATCGACGGTGAAGGGCCGGTCGGCCGCCGGGGCGACCTCGAAGAACGCCTCGCCCTGGCTGAGCACTACTTCACGGCGGGATCGATAGAAATGCACGGCCAGCGTGCTGCGTGCATTGAGCGAAATCCGTGAGCCGTCCGGCAATTGAAGATCACGTATCTCGCCCGCGCCGGTGGCCACGTCCTGTACGTAGCTGGGCGCGGCGTACCAACCGTAGCCGACGTACCCCAAGGCCAGCATCGCCACGGCCGCAGCCGCCGCAACGCGTGGCAGGCGCCACGAGCGTGCACGCCGCGCCGCCCTGCCCCGCCGTAGAGCGGCAGGTGCAGGTACTGCTGGGGTGATCACCGCATGCGCGTCCGAGGCCAGTACGGGGCGTGGCAGCAGGCCCAGGTCGTGCCAGGTTCTGGTCACATCGGCGAACGCCTGTCGATGTGCTTCGCTCCCGGCCAGCCAGTGCTGCAGGGCCGCCTCGTCCTTCGGTTGCCAGTCCGCATCCTGCCGCCGTACCAGCCACGCGGCCGCCGCCTCATGCAGGGCAAACGGGTCGGAACCTGCGGGAGAAGGGAGATCGGTCATCAGCAGGGAAAATCAGCATCGATGGCAGGCGCCAACGCCTCGCCCGCTTTGGTCGGACGATGCAGTTCCTGCATCTGTGCCAGAGACGCATAGCGTACCCGCACTTCGCAGTAGGCAACCGCTCGCGACAGGTGCTTGACCACCATGCGGCGGGAGATCTGCATGCGAGCGGCCACGTCCTCCTGGGTCAGCCCATCGAAGCGGCAGAGCACGAAGGCCTCGCGTTGACGTTCCGGCAGCTCGGCCAGCGCTTCTCGCAGGCGCTCCAGGCGCTGCCGCTGGGCGCTGAGCTGCAACGGGCACTGTGATTCATCGCTGGTGATGGCTTGGCCCGCATCCTCGGCATCTGCCAGTGGCAGGGTCTGGAGACGGCGACCTGCGGTGTGCTCACGATACTCATCGGCCACGGTGTTCATCACCGTTCGCCGGAAATAGGCGCCTTGCTGGTCGCACGAGGCCAGTGCAGGGTTTGCCGCCAGCCATTTGACTGCACCGTCGTGCAGGGCGTCCTCACCGTCCGCACCTCTGACACGCGCAAGGCTGCGCAGAATGGGCCCGCGCCAGCGGGCATAGGCTTTCGCAAGGAGGTTGCCGCCCATTGGCGAGGCGTCTTCCGGAATGCCTGCCTCCGTGGACGAGGCCCGATCTGCGTTGCTGCCCGTGCCCCGGCCTAGCGTGGACACATCACCCTCAGGGCAAATGCCTGCGGTCTGCACAGGTGGGGCGGGGAATTCACGTTGGGAGCCGGAGTTCTGGCCGCCATAGGCGGCGGAAGGGGTGGGATGCCGCAAGTGTAGTGAGAGTCATTTGCAATTGGAACTCCCTACCCCCTCCCTTTCCTGCAGCCGCGGTTCGGATGAGGCCTGGGAACCGGGGTGAAGCGCACGGCAGTTGCGCTCTCCGGGAAGCTGCCGTGATCGCACCATTGGCGCGATGAACTCCACCGCCTCAATCGCGAACCGGCCTGCAAGCGCCTTGGCATGACCGTCCGGGGTGTAGCTTTTCCGGATGTCCCTCATATCGGCTTCGTCGGCGAGCAGCAGCAGTGCTACCTGCCTGCCAGTGCCTGCGTCGATCGCCTCGATCTCGAGGGAAAGCTGCCCCTTGCTCACCGGCCCCATCAGGACCGATGTGGCAATGTTCAGGCCGACAGACACCTCCTTCACCGAGGTGATCCTTGCAAGCAGCAACAGCCCCGTTCCCGGTCGCCCTGCCCCACTCCGGCCCAGGCGCCTGTCGATCTGCCGCTGCAGCTGACTGCTTACGGCAGCCTTGAGGCGATCACCGACGCCCGGGCTCAGCGTTGCAGCTACCTCTGGCATCAGCAGGACGGGGGCGAGAGTCACCGTCTGGAAGTGCCCGTGCGTGCTACCCGCTGGCACGATCTCCATCCGACGTTCCCCGTGGATGCTGAGACCTGCATAGGTTCTGGCCTGGTTTGACCTGACCACATGCACCGGACTGCATGCGGCCAGCAACAGCATTCCCACTCCTGCGAGGAGCCGCGGAACCCGCCGCCACAAGCTGCCTTTCGCGACGCGTCCGGAACCGGATGTTCTGGCCAGAGTGGCAGTTCGATCGCCGCCTGATGAATGACGACGGCAGCAGGGAATTGCAGAGTGCATGACTTTCACAGGTTGAGTGGAACGGAATCAATCGAGGTCGAACATCCCCCATGTGCGGGGCTCGCCTTGGCCGGTCCGGAATGCCGGGCCCGACGATTGCAGGGTGTCGGCAGGATGTCGGCAATCACCAATGCAACATGTGCTTCGGATCGAACAGCACGCACGACACTGCCATGATGATCACGACAAGCACCGCGAATCCTGTGGCAATGGCGCCTCTGAGAAATCCAATCCGGATGAGGATGTGCTTCAACAGGGCCACCTCGCCAAGCAGCAGGACAAAGAGAAGTCCTGCTTGTGCTGCGGCAAGCAGTGCATAGACCAATGCCCAGCACCCCCATGCGATGGCCGCCACACGAATGACGGACGCCGGAAGGTCCATCAGCAGCCCCACCACGATCAGCATCGTCACCGCAATGGTGATCGTGCGCATGTTCTCAGCCACGTTCTTCAACGTAGCGCCTTCCCGCGCCAATCGATCGACCTCAAGGAATCTCGCCGCGAGTTTCGATTCAAACAGCCGTATGCGCTTCATGGTTCTACCCAGGTGAAGGAGGGGTGGCTGGAGAGGACTGCACACGCACTGGTGCAATGGACTACAGACGCGCAACCACCACCGGCAGCACGGCCCGGCGGCAGCCCCGACGTCATTGGGTGGCCCGGTCTCTACCGATGGCTACCCGCCGTGCTGGAACCAGGGTGGATGCTGTCTACCTGGATTCCCGGAACTCGGTTGGCAGGCAACCCGCCCAACGCTTGAATGCGCGGCGGAATGCACGGGCGTCGGAATATCCAACCGCGTCTGCAATTTCGGCGATGCTCAACTCTGAGTTCAGCAGGAGATCGCGGGCCCGCTCATACCTCGCTTCGTCCCGAATCTCCCTATAACTGGAATCCTGGCGGCTCAGGCGGCGGCGGAGCGTTCTTTCACTGACATTGATCAGGCTCGCAAGTTCGCTCTGCTTGGTCGTTGACTCGATATCACATCGAAGGTGGCTCGACAGGGATTCAACAATCTCATTGCGGCCCCCTCGCGTTGGAAGAAGTGAATCCAACTGCTCTCGGACAATTCTTGAATTGACCCGATCGAAACCGGGCAAGCGCGCGCTCAGCCAATGTGAGTCTATGGTCAGGCGATTGACGCCAGCATCGAAGCGGACAGGGCACTGGAAGAATCGTCGATAGACTTCAGGATCAGAGGGCTTGGGGAGTGAGAAATCAACCCTGAGTGGCGCGAATGATGGTCCAATTACGTATCTGCTGACCGCAACGAATCCGGCGAACGCGTCCTCGACCAGCACCGACTCCAGTTGAATGTCGAATCGTTTGAACCGGACTTCCATCCTCACTTCCCTTCCCACCTCCTCCACCGTGTGGATCAGCATCGAGCCGATGGCTTGCTGATGGGTGAGGCCGTACGTCAGTGCATCGCCGTAGGTCTCGCAGGTGAGCATTGCCAATCCGGGTACGCCCCAGGAAATGGGCGTCTGTCTGGCTCCCAGTGCCAGGCCCAGCGCAGGTTCGCCCAGCAAACGCTCAGCCCGCATGAACAACTGGCGCATCTGGCGGTAGGACAGCCTCACGTCCCTCATTGATAGATCGCGATAAGTGAAGCCGAGCCCGCGGCATAGCTCTTCCGGAGAGAACCCCCGGTCCTCGACCAAGCCGAGGATTGCCCTCGCCCCGGTAGGCACTATCTCGGCAATCTGCGATTCGCTTGCGGCGTTTGGATCTTCAGAAGCCTGGAGACCGGCAGCATCCAGCGCGGGATCCTCGCCGGCGACAGGCCAGTCCTTGAATGCCGGCAAATTCTTGGGGATAGGGGCCATCACGTCTTCGAAAGGTAGTGCGACGCCCACATAGTCGGGCCGCCAGGGGACCTGTTTCAACGTGGCGGACACATTCTGGCCTTTTGGGTCCCCTGCCCGACCTCCAATGTCCCTTTGAGGGCACCGACAGTAACCATGCCCTCACGTCGCTGACCAGATTCAGGCTGGGACATCTCATGCGACGAGGGATCACCAGGCGCGCCATCTGTCCCAGATGACCTGTTTGAGCCCCCGCGTGTCCACAACTGTCCTGTTCGGGGTGCAGGTGTCCCCCTAAATTTACGCCGCCTGCAGACCTGACCACACCGCGCTGGTCTGTGGAACTGACCACCCATACAAGGAATCGAACGTGAAAACCCATATGACCTGGTCATTGGTGCCTCGTCTCAGCGCGCTGGCCATTGCCCTGTCCGCGATGACGGGATGTTCCGATACACCAGAGAGCGGGACGGCAGAAGCCCGCACCGCGTATGTCGCCTCCGTTCGACAGGCTGCTGGCGATCAGCGCGCTTACATCGGGACCGTGCGTGCCACGCAGCGAGGACAGCTGTCCTTCCCGGTCTCCGGAAAGGTCTCCGCGGTACTTGTTGAACCGGGTGACGTTGTACGCAAGGGACAGGTGCTTGCTCGACTGGATCCGGTCCCCTTTGCAGCGCAGGAGGCGTCCGCTGCCGGCGACGTCGCACGCGCGCAGGCCGCACTGGACGAGGTCCAGCGACGCGTCGAGCGACTGGATGTTGCGCAGAAGGCTGATGCGCTCAGCCCGGCGGAGATGACCGCCGCGAAGGCCGAACTGGCGGCTGCCAATGCGGCCGTCCGCAATGCCCGCGCGCAGCACGAGCTCGCCGGCTGGTCGCAAGGCGAAGCCACGCTGAAGGCAACGTTTGACGGAGTCGTGGCTGCCCGAAACGTTGAAGTTGGACAGTCCGTGGGCCCCGGCGCTGTTGCCATCCAGGTCGATGGTGCGGGCCGCGAGCTGTCTGTCGCGATTCCGGGCACTGCTCCCCTGGCTGTTGGGCAGGTGGTCAACCTGATCAGCGGCTCGGACACCGTGGCGAGCAAGGTGCTCCGTGTCGACGGCCGCGTTGATGCAGGCGGCGTGCGTACCGCATACATCGCAGTGCCCGAGGCGGCGACCGTGGGTTCGACCTGGTCGGTCCGGATCACAGGAACGGATACAGGCCCAGCCAGGCTTCAAGTGCCATTTCGGGCTGTTCTGCCGTCTGCCGTTGGCGGCAAGGGCCAGGTGCTTCGGCTGGCAAAGGATGGCAAGACGACCGAGCTGGCGGAGGTAGATCTGGGTCAGTATCACGGTGACTGGATCGAGGTGAGCGGGCAGATTTCCGCCGGTCAGCGTGTCGTGGTTGCGGGTGCCAAGGCCATCCGTCCGGGCACGCTGATCAAGCCCGTCGAAATGAAGATGGGATCAGAACAATGAGCCTCTCCTCATTCTCGCTGGCGCGCCCCCGCCTGACCTTGCTGGCGATTGTAGCGATCGTCCTCACCGGCCTCATTCTGGCGCTGGACTTCCCATCCACTGAAGAGCCCCCCATCACCATTCGCACGGCGACGGTACTCAGCTTCATGCCGGGCGCCGGCGTGGACCGGGTCGAGCAGCTGGTCGCTCGCCCGATCGAGGAGAGCATTCGTGGCATGCCGGAGGTCAAGCGCATCCGGACGACTGTTCGTCCAGGCTTTGCGTTCACCTACGTTGATCTCTATCCCACCGTGGAATCGGAAAAGATCCCCATCGTGTGGCAGCGTTTGCGCTCGCGCATGGGGGACATCCAGAGCCAGCTTCCCGAGGGAACGATTGGCCCGGTCGTGGACGACGAATTCGGTCGGGTTGCGGTGATGACCATGGGCCTGACCGGCGAAGGCTATAACGCAGGCGAGCTTCGGGCAGAGGCACGCCGCCTGCGCGATGAGCTGTTCCGGCTGCCCGGGGTGGAGCGTGTCTCGCTCCACGGCGTGAGGGACGAGCAGGTCCAGATCATCCTGGACGTGCCTTCCCTGGCTGCGCGTGGGCTCAACCCCAATGTGATTGCCGACGCGGTTTCCAGGCGCAATGTCATTGCGCCGGCAGGTTACGTCGAGATCGGGGGTTCGGAGATCGCGCTCAACGTGAGCGGTGACGCCGACAACCCGTCCCAGCTGAAGAGCACGCCAATTCCGCTGCCGAGGGGTGGCTCGGTGCCCCTGGGCGCCCTTGCGCGAGTGGAACGGGTGACCCAGGACCCGCCGATGACGGGTGCATTCGTGAATGGCACGCCGGCCGTGGTGATAGCGGTCTCCATGGCGCCAGGACTCAACGTAGTCAGCTTCGCCGATCTGCTGCGCGGCGACGTTGAACGGCTTTCGGAAACGCTGCCGGCCGGCATGCAGCTTGTCCAGATCACGGATCAGGCCGAGGTTGTTTCCACCCAGCTGCTGCGTGTTGCCAAGGTTTTCCTGGAGACCCTGGCCATCGTCATGGCGGTCGTCGTGCTGTTCCTTGGAATGAGGACCGGCCTGATCGTCAGCGCCATCGTGCCGACCACGGTGCTGGGGACGATGGCAATCATGAAGATCCTGAACATCGATCTGCACATGATCTCGGTGGGTGCAATCATCATTGCCCTGGGCCTGTTCGTTGACAACGCGATCGTGGTTGCCGAGGACATGGAGCGGCGGCTCTCGCTGGGTGAGTCGCCGGACCAAGCTGCCGCTCACGCAGGCAGCACGATGTTCGTGCCGCTTCTGGTTTCTTCGCTGGCGATCATCCTCGCGTTCATGCCGCTGGCCATCTCCAGCACGGAAACCGGCGAGTATCTGCGCAGCCTCGGCATCGTGATGGCCATCGCGCTGCTGTTGTCGCTGGTCATCGGCGTTACCCTGATTCCGCTGCTGTGCAAGTACTTTGCCCATCACCATGCCGAACTCAGCCGCACCGCACGCGCGGTCGAGCGGCTGACGGGCTGGTACCGGGGCAAGGTCCGCTGGATCCTGGGGCACAAGGCCATCTACATCGGCGTAATGGTTGCACTGCTGGCAACCTCCGGCTGGTTGTTCACCACCGTCCCCAATGAGCTGATGCCGCCGTCCGAGCGCCATCAGCTGCAGATGGCCATCGAGCTGTCCCCGGATTCCAGTCCGGCCAATACGATGGCGGTTGCTCACCAGATCAGCAAGGTACTGGCCGACGAGAAGCTCGTTCCGGAGATCTCCAGCCACGCCCTGTACATGGGCGATGGTGGCCCACGCTTCATTCTGGCACTCAATCCCCCTACTCCTGCAGGACACCGCGCGTATGCCGTGCTGTCACTTGCGAAGGGCGTCAAGCATGAAGCGGCCATTGAGCGGCTGCGTTCTGTGATGGCAACACACTTCCCGGATGTGCGGGTGGAGCCCAAGCGGTTCTCGATGGGGTCTTCGGATGCCGGCGTAGCGACGTTCCGCATCTCCAGCAGCGACGGCGCACATCGGATTGCCGCCGAGAAGCTGCTGCGCACGCTGCAGGACACGCCGGGGATGGTGGATGTATCCAGCGATGCCGAACGCCAGGTTGTCCAGCTTGATGTGGACGTCGATCAACCCAAGGCCCAGGCCGCAGGCATCAGCAGCGCGGACATCGCCAAGAGCATGGACATGCTGCTGACCGGCGCAACGATCTCCCGTTATCGTGAGGGCGACACCGTTCTCCCGGTCATCCTCCGCGGAGAGGCGGCACTGCGCACGGATATCGGCCAGCTTGAGGCACTCCCGATCCAGAAGGCGGATGGCAGCGGAAGCGTGCCCCTGGGCCAGGTGGCCAAGCTTCGGTTGGCGCCGCAGCTGTCTTCAATCCAGCGAGTGAACCAGACGCGCGCGGTCACCGTGCTTGCAAAGAGCTCCGAGCTGACCGCCCAGGGGATCGCGGACAAGGTCGAGCCACTTCTTTCCGAATTCCGCAAGCAGGGCGTGCGGGTTGAACTCGGTGGCGAGATCGAAGAGAGCAAGAGTGCCAACGAAGGCATCGAGAAGCTGCTCCCGCTCTGCCTTGCTGCCATGTTCCTGTTGTTCGTATGGCAGTTCGAGAGCATCCGCAAGAGCCTGATCGTCCTGGCGAGCATTCCGTTCGTGGTCATCGGCGCGACCTTGGCACTCAAGCTGAGTGGCACCAGCCTGACCTTCATCGGAACACTGGGGCTGCTCGCACTTGCCGGCATCATCGTCAACAACGCGATTCTGCTCATCGATGCGATCGACGAAGGCCAGCGCGATGGCTTGCCTCCTCTCCAGGCCATTGAAGAGGCTGCAGCAAAGCGCCTGCGCCCCATCGTCATGACCAAGATGGTCTGCATTCTCGGCCTTGTCCCGCTGCTGCTGTTTGGGGGTTCCATGTGGACCAGCATGTCGATCGTGATGATCGGCGGCCTTGCCCTTGGAACGCTGATCACGCTGGGTCTCATTCCAGCGCTGTATGCCGCGCTCTACCGCATTCACCCGGCCGAGGAGGCATGATCATGTCTATTGGAAATCGAGTTGCCTGCCTGTCGATTGCTGTGCTTGTGGCCCTGTCTTCTGGCTGCGCCTCTGTGGCCCCCAGGACCGAGATCCCTGACGCCGCAGCCCGGCATCATGTGGGCCAGGCACCCACGCCGGCGGCGCTGGACGCGGATGTCCTGCCCGGGACGCCCAACAGGCAATGGTGGAAGGACTTCTCCGACCCCAACCTGGATGCGCTGGTCAGCCTGGCCATGCGCGGGAATCATGACCTGAAGTCTGCCCTTGCCGCCGTGGTGGAAGCGCGCGCACTGGCAGGCGCAGCGCGCAAGGACTATCTGCCGAGCGGTGCGCTGCAGGTCAAGGCCGAAGCCATGCAGTCCGCCCAGATCGAAGCGGATCCCTATCGCCAGGATCTTCCCCGCCCCCCTTCCCAGAGACTGCTGTCCGCCGGACAGATGTTCTCCTGGGAGCTGGATCTGTTTGGGCGCATTGGCACCGCCGCAGCCATGGCCGATCGCAAGGCCGATGCGGCGGCGGCTGACGCGAGATCAGCTGCCGCAGTGCTCCAGGCCGAGGTTGCGAAGAACTACTTCCTGCTCAGGATGGACCAGATCAACCTGTCCTCTCTTGAGCGGGAGGTTGAGCTGAGCAAGGCGCGCGTTGTGCGTGTGAAGGCCCGGTATGCGGCCGGGCTGGTCGATCGCAGGGAGGCACTTGCGGTCGAATCCGAACACGCCGAGCTGGTGGCGCAGGAGGCGGCAACCGCTACCCGGCTGCAGGCGGACAGGGCCGGATTGGCGGTTCTTGCAGGCCGCTCGCCGACCGCGCAGGATGACGCCTGGGAGGCGTTGCTGGCCCCGGCTCCACTGCCGGCCCCACCGGATCTTGCATCGCTTGCGCAGCCGACCGACCTCCTGGCGCGGCGGCCAGACGTCGCCAAGGCCGATGCACTCCTGCGAGCAAGCCTTGGCAACGTCGTACTCGCCGAGCGCGCGCACCTTCCGCGCCTCACGCTGAATGTTTTCGGCGGCATCCTTGCACCGTTCGGTTCGCTGGGCGATTCCAGTGCAAAGCGCTTCTCGGCCGGCCCGGAGCTTCAGTGGGAGTGGCTGAGCTTTGGCCGGAAGAAGGCCAGGGAGGAAGCCGCTCGCGCCGGCAGTGATCAGAACTGGCATGCCTTCGAGCAGACCGTGCTGACGGCGCTGAAGGAGAGTGAGGACTCCCTGCATGCGTGGACGAGTTCCCAGGTCAGGATGCAGCAGGCGGTAAATGCCGAGGCACTCAGCAGCAGATCTTCGGCCTATGCCTCTTCCCGCGTGGACGCCGGAATCGAGCCGAAGGATGCCGGCCTGCAGCAGCAGGCGCTGCACGAAAAGGCGCGCAGAGAGCTTGCGGCGGCACAGGCCGGGCTGCTGATGGCCCACGTGCAGGTGCAGCTGGCGCTGGGGGCATGGCAGCCCGAGAAGGGGGACCCGGAGATTGAAATCGGCAGGCCCATCGCTTCCCGGAAGAGCGCCGAAAGCGAAGCACCCGCGGCGCATCACTGACTGGCTCGAACGGCAACCCGCCAGGCCGTACCGGCCTGGCGGATCGTTCGTCGCCCGCTACATGAGGAAAACTATCTTGAACGCTACCCACAGTTCGTCCGTGCGTGTGCCCGGCATACTCATCCGCGAAACGGCAGCGCTTATCGTCCGCAATGGCCGGTCTTCGGTGACCGTCAGTGAGATTCTCGAATGCTCGGGCGTCAGCCGTGGCGCGATGTTCCATCACTTCTACTGCAAGCAGGATCTCATCGACGCCACTTTCTCGTGCTGGCTGCAGAACTTCAATCAGGATGTGGAACGGAGAATGCGTGCCAACGGGCTCCGCCCCGGCGCATTCACCAACGCCTACGTGGAATCGGTGGTCGAGGGCTGCAGGCGGCACGACGTTGCAATGCTCTCGGCCCTGATCATCCGCCTGGACCTGACCCAGGTATCCGCGTCGCAGTGGATCGAGTGGATGAAGAAGAAGCTGGCCACCGAGCCGTCCGAGGCCGACGATCCCGCGCTGAGGTCTGCGCGTCTCGCCGCCGATGGTCTGTGGCTTGGCTCACTGTCCTGCCCTGCCCCCGCCAATGAACCGAAGATCGACATTCAAACGCCGCAAATCCCGGTGCAGCGCTGTGGCCATGGTCCGTCCCATCGCCTTGTCTAAGGACGATCAGGACGCGCGGCCGCGCGCTCATCGAACAGCAGGGATGCAACCGTGCCATGGCTAGAAGAACCAGGGAGGATGCACACGCCACGCGTGAGAGGATCCTCGATGCTGCACTGGTGTGCCTGCTGCGCCATGGGCCCGCGGGCGCCACGCTGGAGCTGATCGCCACCGAGTGCGGCTATTCGCGCGGCGCGATCTACTGGCACTTCGGGTCCCGTCAGAACCTGCTGGGTGAACTTTCCGCGCGAGGGCGGCCAGATGCACCCGAAGGACTGCGGGAAGCCGCCATCCGGCAGTGCAGTGACCCGTTCAAGCTTCTGTTTGCGGACCTGGTCAGGGTATTTGATCACACGCGCCGCACCCCACGCGTTCGCCGAACGGTTGAGCTTCTGCTGCGCTCTGGTGCATCACATGAGCTGGGCGGCATAGGCGACGTGCTCGCGGCGTGCGCGATGCCGGAGGTCCGCATGCTGGAGCTTGTATACCAGCGTGCAGGAGCACTGGGCCAGCTCCGTGAGGGCGTTGATACAGCCACTGCGGCGCGCAGCCTTCATGCGATCGCGGTCGGTGTTCTGCTGGGATCAATCCTGGAGCCCGGCATCCTCGACCTGGAGATGGGCGGGGCACGCACCGTGGAAGACCTGCTCAGGCTGCACATGGCTGCTCCCTTCGCGGCCGCCGGAGCGTGGCTCAGCCCATGTGTGGGCTGAGCCGGTTCCTCATCGATCCACTTCGCCGAACACAATGTCGTAGGTGCCAATCATGGCGACGACATCCGCCAGCATGTGGCCCCTGACGATTTCATCCAGAGAAGAGAGATGAGCGAAGCCGGGAGCACGCAGGTGCACTCGGAACGGCTTGTTGGCGCCATCGGAGATCAGGTAGCAACCGAACTCGCCCTTGGGCGCCTCGACCGCTGCGTAGGTCTCACCTGCCGGCACCTGGTAGCCTTCGCTGAAGAGCTTGAAGTGATGGATCAGCGCTTCCATGTCGGACTTCATCTCCTGCCGGGACGGCGGCGCTACCTTGAAGTTCTGGACCATCACCGGGCCGGGGTTGGCGCGAAGCCAGTCGACACATTGCCGGATGATGCGGTTGGACTGCCGCATCTCCGCGACACGGCACAGGTAGCGGTCATAGCAGTCACCGGCGCTGCCGACCGGAATGTCGAAGTCAACGGCATCGTACTTCGCGTAGGGGCGCTTCTTCCTCAGGTCCCACGCCACGCCCGAGCCTCTCAGCATCACCCCGGTCATGCCCCAGTCCATGGCCTGCTGCGGGGTCACAACGCCAATGCCCACCGTGCGCTGCTTCCAGATTCTGTTGTCGGTGAGCAGGGTTTCGTACTCATCAATGCGGTTTGGGAATTCGCGGGTGAAATTCTCGATGAAATCGAGCAGTGACCCTTCTCTCGCGGCGTTCAGCCGCCGCAGCTCCTTCCCCTTCTTCCAGCGTGACTCCTTGTACTTCGGCATCTGGTCAGGCAGATCACGGTACACACCGCCGGGCCGGTAATACGTGGCATGCATTCGAGCGCCGGATACCGCCTCGTAGCAGTCCATCAGCTCTTCGCGTTCCCGGAATGCATAGAGCATCACGGCCATGGCGCCCAGGTCCAGCGCGCCCGTTCCGATGTTCATGAGGTGATTGAGGATACGGGTGATCTCATCGAACATCGTGCGGATGTACTGTGCCCTGATGGGTGCCTCGATTCCCAGAAGGGTTTCAATCGCACGTATGTAGGCGTGTTCATTGCACATCATGGATACGTAGTCCAGCCGATCCATGTAGCCGATGGACTGGTTGAAGGGCTTGGACTCCGCCAGCTTCTCGGTACCCCGGTGCAGCAGGCCCACATGCGGATCCGCGCGCACAACGGTCTCGCCATCCATCTCAAGCACAAGGCGCAGTACCCCATGTGCCGCAGGATGTTGGGGGCCGAGGTTCATCACGTAGTTCCGGATCTCGGTATCCCGCCGATCACCGCGCACGGGAGCGGGGCCGCCCGCCGTCGTCCGCTTCATGTTCATCCAATAGCTTCCGTAGACCGAACGCATTCAGCGGAAGTGCTCAATGCTCCAAACGTCGATGCTACTTCGACGTGGAAGGCCGGTTATGGACTGCTTGGTCTGGAATGTGCGTGCGCTGAGCTTCAGCCCACCGCGCCGAGTGCGCGGACCGAACACGCGCCATCGCCTGCGCGAAGCAATTGTTCCTCCAACGTTTCGATCGCAGGCGTCCGCACGGCTGCACTGCGCATCAGCCGGAAGCTCGCTGCGGGGAGCACAGGAAGGCCCAGTCCACTGCCCGCAATCATCAGGCCATCCTGGATGTCATCCTGAAGAACGACAGTGATGGCGAGCCCGGACTTTGCAGCCGATCGCAGGCCCTGCTGGTTCGCCGAGGTAAAGGTGACGCGCCATTCCAGGCCGGCTTCAACAAGTGCTCCGATGCACACGTCGCGGTGCATGCACGGGCTGGGCGCGAGTGCGAGTGGCAGCGTCTTTTCCGGTTCGTGCTCAAATCCCGAACCGATGGCCCAGACGAAACGTGTCCGCCTCAGAACCGGCCACTCAACGTCCTCCCTCAGGAACAGGTTCACCGCCAGGTCGAGTGTTCCCGCCTGTATCTGTTCGTTCAGCGCCCCATAGGACTCCACGGCTACATCCAGCCGCACCGCGGGGAACCTGCGGGAGAAGCGCGACAGCATTGCCGTCAGCCGGTCGCCGGCATAGGTCTCCGGCACACCCAGTCGCACTGCCCCGGTAACAGGAGCCCTCTGGAACCGGCGAACCAGCAGGCTCTGGGCAGCAAGAATCTGCTCGGCATGTCGCAGGAAGTCTTCGCCGTCTTCGGTGAGTGTCACGCTTCTCGTGGTCCGTTTCAGCAAGGCGCTGCCCGCCTGTTCTTCCAGCTTCCGGATCTGGTGGCTGATGGCGGACTGGCTGAGGTTCATGCGCTCACCCGCCTTGGTGAAGCCGCCGGTCTCTACGACGGCGACAAAGGCGCGCAGCAGGTCGGGGTCAAAGAACACCGGGGCAATCCATGATGAAGATTGATCAATTCTATTAAATCAAATCATTTTTATCATCATGGAAGTCCCTCCAAGATGGCCGCTCACTTGAAACGCGCAGCTGCAGTCGCCCCGGCAGTGCGCCAGATCCCGGACCTGCCTGAGGAGACCCATGACTTCCCTTTCACCTGCTGCTCGAGACCGCCTGACGCTTTCTGCGGCGTGCTTGGCTTCCCTGATGTTCGGGCTGGAAATCTCCAGCGTGCCAGTCATCCTGCCGATTCTGGAGACAGAGCTTGGCAGCAGCTTCAGCGGCCTGCAGTGGATCATGAATGCCTACACCCTCGCCTGCACGACGGTGCTGATGGCGGCTGGCGCTCTGGCGGATCGGTACGGGCGCAAGCGCATCTTCGTGATCAGCCTGTTGCTGTTCGGCATCACATCCCTGGCCTGCGGCCTTGCTCGAAGCGGAACGGCGTTGATCGTGGCTCGATCGCTGCAGGGTGCGGCGGGAGGCGCAATGCTGGTCTGCGTGTTTACAGTGCTTTCCCATCAGTTCAGTGACTCCGCACAGCGCGCCAAGGCCTTTGGCATCTGGGGCGTGGTCTTTGGCATAGGGCTGGGTTTCGGGCCGGTCATTGGTGCTGGCGTTGTTGTCATCAGCAGCTGGAGCTGGGTGTTCCTGGTGCATGCGCCCCTGGCAGTGGGCGCGACGGCTCTCGCCGTTCTGGGCATCCGGGAATCGTGGGCGCCAAGCCAGCGGAAACTGGACCTTGCAGGAATCGTCTCGCTGTCAGTGGCCGTCTTTTCCTTCACCTGGCACATCACCCAGGGCATTCCTGCAGGCCTTGCAAGCGCCTCTTCCATGGTGGCCGCTCTGGTTGCCGTCATCAGCCTGGCGGTATTCATCGCGGTCGAGCGCAGGGTGCCGGACCCGATGTTCGATTTTTCCATCTTCGGCAATCGGCGCTTCTCCGGCGCATTGCTGGGCTCGATGGGCATGAACTTCAGTTTCTGGCCACTGATGGTGTACCTGCCACTGTTCTTCCAGCACGGACTTGGCTACTCAAGCATCGCGA
Organism: Stenotrophomonas sp. 96582_Sma; assembly: GCF_056480905.1. NCBI lineage: Bacteria > Pseudomonadati > Pseudomonadota > Gammaproteobacteria > Lysobacterales > Lysobacteraceae > Stenotrophomonas > Stenotrophomonas sp. 96582_Sma. The sequence continues at coordinate 2,491,883 of NZ_CM151122.1, forward strand.
CCGGCCTGTCTGTCCTGGCATACACATTGCCGTCGCTGCTGCTGCCGCCTTACGGCGAGCGTCTCGCTGTGCGCTTCGGGCCTGAGCGCGTGATCCCCGTCGGGATGTTTGCCATGGGCGGCGGGATGCTCATGATGGCGATCGGTGCAGGCGCGGAAAACGCGAGCTGGTTGACCCTGCTGCCAGGCTGCATTCTTGCAGGCTCGGGCCTCGGCGTGATCAATACACCCATCACCAACACGACGACCAGTTCCGTGCCCAGCGATCGCGCCGGCATGGCATCCGGCATGGACACCAGCGCCAGATTCATCAGCCTGGCCATCAACATCGCGGTGGTGGGGTTGATTCTGGTGAAAGGTACCTACTACGCACTTGAAACGAACCTGCCCGGCGGTGACCCTTCGCATCTGCGGTCGCTTGCGGTGGGATTGTCCGCAGGTACTGCGCACCTGGATGAGCTGGCGGCCACTGGCCAGGCAGTGTCCCTTGACGTAGCGCATCAGTCGCTGCTTTTCGGCTACCGACTGGCCATGGTTTACGCGGGCGCTTGTGCCTGTGCCCTGGCCGTTGTCAGTGCGCTTACCTTCCGGGGCGGTCATCCCGGGATCACATCGTCCGCCAGGAATCGAAACTGCCAGACGACGTCCGAGGATTGAGCTGAACATGCTGCGCCCATGCGTGCGACGCCTGTTCGTAAAACTGGCCACGATCATCGGCGGAATGGGCCGGGCGAAGGAGCAGCCATGACCCACATGTACTCGAGGTTATCCATCGATGGACGACCGCAAACAGCCGCGAGGTCATCGCAAGGCCGTTGATCCCCTCACCACGCACCTTCCGGTCATCACCAGCCGGCGTACCGGCAGCTCCGGCGCGCGCAGGCGCTCAAGCAACAGCGACATCGCTGCGCGCCCCATCTCTTCGACCGGCTGTTCGATCACGGTGATGCCCGGTTCGACCAGCTCGGTCCAGCGTTCGTTGTCGAAACCCGCCAGCGCCAGCGCATCCGGAATCTCCAGCCCCGCGCTGCGGGCGGCCTTCAATGCCCCCATGAGCAGCAGGCTGTTGCTGGCGACCAGCGCCTCCGGCCGCGATGGGCCAGCCAGCCACTGTTCGACCGTTGCAATGGCCGCTTCAGCCGTGGGCTCAACCTCGCGATAATCCGGCTCCAGCCCATGCGTACGCATCGCAGCGAGATAGCCGTCCCGACGCTCCGCCGCCGTAGTACTGGTGCTGCCGAACAGGCCGCCGATGCGGCGATAGCCGCGCGCGACCAGATGCTCGACCAGGCCTGCCATCGCGGCCGGATTGTCGAGCACCACGCTGTCGATCGACCCGCCGGGTGCGGCGCGGTCCACCAGCACCGTCGGATAGTCCAGTGCGAGCCGCTCCAGCCGGCCCACCGTGGTCCGGGTGGGCGCGAAGATCAGTCCGCTGATGCGCTCCTCGTGCATCAACTGCAGATACAGCGCTTCGCGCTCGGGGTCCTCGTCGGTGTTGCAGAGGGTGACGCGCAGGCCTTCACGATAGGCCATCTCCTCCACCGCTCGGATCAGCGCCGTGAAGAACGGGTTGCGGATGTCCGCCACGATCAGCCCGATGATGCCGGTGTGCCGGGCACGCAGGCGCCGTGCCTGCAGGTTGGGGTGATAGCCGGTCTGGCGGATCGCCGCCTCCACCCGGCCACGCACGGCCTCGCTGACCGGGCCGCCGCCGAGCACGCGCGACACCGTGGACTTGGAGACCCCCGCCACGCGCGCGACGTCGTTGATGCTGATGCTCATTGGAACCGTTCCCGGAAACTGTCGCTGTTCGAGGCCGGATGGCCATTCAGGACAATGCTAACGCCAAAGGACTATTGGCTTTTTGTGCAGTGCACATTGAAATGATGTGTGGGAACGTTCCCAATACGCCATAGCACCCCCTTCCCGGAGCCCGCCTTGCAGCCCTTGACCTCTCCAGCCCCCGTCAGCCGGGAACTGATCCGCCTGGATGCGCGGGCGCTCGACAAGGCCGACGCCATTGCCCAGGTGGCGCAGATGCTGGTCGCCGCCGGCTGCGTTGCGCCCGGTTACGAGGCCAGCATGGGGCGTCGTGAGGTGTTGGCGAACACCTTCCTCGGCCATGGCGTGGCCATTCCGCACGGATTGGGCGAGGACCGTCACCTGGTGCGCCGCGATGGCATTGCCGTGCTGCAGTTTCCGCAAGGCGTGGAGTGGAATCCGGGTCAGGTCACCCGCCTGGTGGTCGGCATTGCCGCCCAGTCCGATACCCACATCACCCTGCTGCGGCGGCTGACCCGGCTGATCCAGGACGAGGCCACGCTGCAGCGCCTGTTCACCACGGTCGATGCGAGCGAGATCATCAACGCGCTGGCCGGCGATGTTGCGACCACGGCCCCCAATGCGCCAGTGACGGACCTGGCCGAGCGTTTCGACTGGACCATCGCCTACCCCAACGGGCTGCACGCACGCCCGGCCACGCGCTGGGCCGAGACGGCGCGCAGCTTCGCGGCCCGCGCACAGGTCCGTGCGGGCGATCAGGCTGCCGATGCCAAAAGCCTGGTGGCGCTGCTGCAGCTCGGGTTGCGCCATGGCGACGCGGTCAGCGTGTCTGCCGAGGGCGCCGATGCCCCAGCCCTGCTGGCCGCGCTGCGTAAGGTCATGGACGGGCTGATTGCGCAGGAAAAGGCCGATGCCGAGCGCGCGGCGCAGCGCAAGGCCGCGCCGGTTGCGGGCTGGAATCCGCCTGACGCACAGGCGGCGATCGTCGGCATCGGCGCCAGCCCAGGCCTGGCGATCGGCCCGGTGCATGTGCTGGCCAGCACGCATGCCGACGTTGCTGACCGCCCCACCCCGCTCGGCGAAGGCGGCGCACGCCTGCAGGAGGCGCTCAGCCGCACCCGCCAGCAGCTGGCTGCACTGCAGGACGACACCCAGCGCCGGCTCGGCGCCTCGGATGCGGCAATCTTCAAGGCGCAGGCCGCGCTGCTCGACGACACCGATCTGATTACCCGTACCTGCCAGCTGATGGTCGAAGGCCATGGCGTTGCATGGTCCTGGCACCAGGCCATCGAGCAGATCGCGTCGGGCCTGGCGGCCCTGGGCAACCCGGTGCTGGCCGGACGCGCCGCCGACCTGCGTGACGTGGGCCGGCGCGTACTGGCACAGCTTGATCCGTCCGCGGCGGGTGGCGGCCTTGCCGACCTGCCTGCACATCCTTGCATCCTGCTCGCTGCTGATCTGTCGCCGTCCGACACGGCCAACCTCGATACCGGTCGCGTGCTTGGCCTCGCCACCGCGCTGGGCGGGCCGACCTCGCACACCGCGATCCTCTCGCGCACGCTGGGCCTGCCGGCGCTGGTCGCCGCGGGCGCGGAGCTGCTGACGATCAGCGCGGGGAGCGAGGCGATCATCGATGGCAGCAGCGGGCGCCTCTATCTGTCTCCGTCCGAGGCCGATCTCGCCTCGGCCCGTGCGTGGATCGCCGAACAGCAGCAGATCCGCGAGCGTGAAGCGGCGCAACGCGCGCAGCCGGCACAGACCCCTGACGGCCACCGCATCGACATCGGCGCCAACGTCAACCTGCCCGAGCAGGTGCCGCTGGCACTGGAGCAAGGCGCGGAAGGCGTCGGCCTGATGCGCACCGAATTCCTGTTCCTCGAGCGCGGGAGCACGCCCAGCGAGGATGAGCAGTACGCCACGTACGTGGCGATGGCCAAGGCGCTCGACGGCCGCCCGCTGATCGTGCGCGCGCTCGATATCGGTGGCGACAAGCAGGTCGCTCACCTGGAGCTGCCACGCGAGGAAAATCCGTTCCTCGGCGTGCGTGGCGCGCGCCTGCTGCTGCGCCGCCCCGACCTGCTGGAACCACAGCTGCGTGCGCTGTATCGCGCGGCGAAGGACGGCGCACGCCTGTCCATCATGTTTCCGATGATCACCTCGGTGCCCGAGCTGATCGCGCTGCGCGCCATCTGCGAACGGTTGCGCGCAGAGCTCGAGGCGCCCGAAGTGCCGATCGGGATCATGATTGAAGTCCCCGCTGCTGCGGCCCAGAGCGATGTACTGGCGCGCCATGCCGACTTCTTCTCGATCGGCACCAACGACCTGACCCAGTACGTGCTGGCGATCGACCGCCAGAACCCGGAACTCGCCGCCGAGGCCGACAGCCTGCACCCGGCCGTGCTGCGCGCGATCCGCGCCACGGTGGAAGGTGCACGCCTGCATGGGCGCTGGGTTGGCGTCTGCGGCGGCCTGGCCGGCGATCCCTTTGGTGCAATGCTGCTGGCCGGCCTGGGCGTGGACGAACTGTCGATGACCCCGAACGACATTCCGGCAGTGAAGGCACGCCTGCGTGGCAACGCGCTGATCGATCTGCAAGCACTGGCCAACACCGCGCTGGACTGCGAAACCGCCGAGCAGGTGCGCGCTCTCGATGGAGCGCGCGCATGAGCGCCCGTGCCGTCACCATTACCCTGAATCCAGCGATCGACCAGACCGTGCGGCTGGCGCACCTGCGACCGGGCAATGTGCATCGTGCCTGCAGCTCCCGCGACGACGCCGGCGGCAAGGGCATCAACGTGGCCGCCTGCCTGGCCGACTGGGGCGTACCGACCACCGCACTGGGCGTACTCGGCGATGGTAACGACGGCGTGTTCAGCGCACTGTTCGCCGAGCGTGGCATCGCAGACGCTTGCCTGCGCGTTGCGGGCCGCACCCGCACCAACATCAAGCTGGTCGAAGAGGCCAACGGCGAGACCACCGACATCAACCTGCCCGGCCTGTCACTGCGTGATGCCGATCTGGACGCGGTATCGCGCCGACTCGACGCCCTGCTCCAGCCGGACCTGCCGGTGGTGCTGTCCGGCAGCCTGCCGTCCGGGCTGCCAGCCGATGCATGGGCGAGACTGCAGGCGCAGGCGAGCGCCGCCGGTTCGCACGTACTGCTGGATACCAGTGGCGACGCGCTGGCCGCGGCGTTGAGCGGCGCACAGGGCGCACTGCCCTACGCGATCAAGCCCAACCGCCACGAACTGGAGGCTTGGACCGGTACGCCGCTGCCGGATCGCAGCGCCCTGCGGGCTGCGGGCCAGGCCTTGGTGGAACGCGGAGTTGCGCTTGTGGCGATCTCGATGGGCGCCGACGGCGCGTTGTTCATTGATCGCAGCGGCGCCCTGATCGCGCGACCGCCGCGACTGGCGCGCGGCAGCACGGTCGGCGCCGGCGATGCCATGGTCGCCGGCATCGCCGCCGCCTTGCTGGAGCCCTCCCTCGATCTGGCTGCCTGCGCACGACTGGCGACGGCGTTCTCGATGAGCCGGCTGGAAAGTGGCGACGCGCGACGGCTGGATCCGGCACAGGTGCGCGCGTGGACCGGCGACGTACTGATCGAGCAGTTGGATTGAAACCCCTGCAGAGGGAGCTGCGGCTGGCCCGGCCCCTCCTGCAAGGACGAACCCGAAGAATTCCAGGAGTGCCCATGCAAGCTTCCACCGTAGTCATCGCCGCAGGCGAACGCAGCATCGAGGCGGTTCTTGCCGCCGAAGCGCTGCGCCGCGCCGCCCGCCAGCAAGGGGCCGAACTGGCGATCGAAATCCGCAGCGACCAGGGCGTGACCGGGGCACTGCCCGCCACGCAGGCCGCCGCCGCAACGCAGCTGCTGCTGGTGGGGGAGGGTGAGGCGGATGCCGCGCGCTTCGGCAATGCCCAGGTCGTGCGCGCCAGCCTCGGTGAAGTGCTGGACGACCCGCTTGCCGCGCTGGCGCTGCTCGCAGCGACATCAGCAACCGCTTCCACCGCGGACGCCGGCAAGCGCATCGTCGCCGTCACCTCCTGCCCGACCGGCATCGCCCACACCTTCATGGCAGCCGAAGGGTTGCAGCAGGCCGCCAAGGCACTGGGCCACGCGATCCGGGTGGAAACCCAGGGCTCGGTTGGCGCGCAGGACGCATTGAGCGACGAAGAAATCGCTGCCGCCGACCTGGTGCTGATCGCCGCCGACCGCGAAGTCGATCTGTCGCGCTTTGCTGGCAAACGCCTGTTCAAGAGCGGCACCAAGCCGGCGATCAATGACGGCCAGAACCTGATCCGCAAGGCGCTGGCCGAGGCCGGCGTGCAGGCGGGTACGCCGGCTTCAGGCCGCACCACCGAAAAGGCCAGGGCCACCGGCCCCTACAAGCACCTGATGACCGGCGTGTCGTTCATGCTGCCGTTCGTTACTGCCGGCGGCCTGCTGATCGCACTGGCGTTCGCGCTCGGCGGCATCTATGCCTTCGACGATGCACACAAGGGCACGCTGGCCTGGTCGCTGTTCCAGATCGGTGCCAAGTCCGGCTTCATGTTGATGGTGCCGGCACTGGCCGGTTACATCGCCTACTCCATCGCTGATCGCCCGGGCATCGCGCCGGGCATGATCGGCGGCCTGGTCGCGGTCAACATGGATGCAGGCTTCATTGGCGGCATCCTAGCCGGTTTCATCGCCGGCTACGGCGTGCATTGGATCAACCGTGCGCTGCGCCTGCCGCGCAGCCTGGAAGGCCTCAAGCCGGTGCTGATCCTGCCGGTGCTTGGCACGTTGCTGGTCGGCCTGCTGATGATGTATGTGATCGGCACGCCGGTCGCCGGGTTGCTGGCCTGGTTGACCGACTGGCTGCGCGGCATGCAGGGCAGCAGCGCCATCCTGCTCGGCCTGCTGCTGGGCGGAATGATGGCGGTGGACATGGGCGGGCCGGTCAACAAGGCCTCCTACGCGTTCTCCACCGCACTGATTTCCAGCCAGGTCTATACGCCGATGGCTGCGACGATGATCGGCGGCATGACGCCGCCGCTGGGCATCGCACTGGCAACGTGGTTGTTCAGCAACCGCTTCACTGCCGAGGAGCGTGGCACGGCCGGTGCCGCGGGCGTGCTTGGCCTCAGCTTCGTGACCGAGGGTGCGATCCCTTACGCCGCGCGCGACCCGCTGCGCACCATTCCGGCGCTGATTCTCGGCTCGGCCGTGGCCGGTGCGATCTCGATGGCCGCAGGCGTCGAGCTGAAGGTGCCGCACGGTGGTGTGTTCGTGCTGCCGATCCCGAACGCGGTCACCCACCTTGGCGTCTACCTGCTGGCACTGGTGGCCGGCGTGGCCGTCACCGCGGTCGCGCTGCGCGTCCTCAAGAAGCCGGTCACGGCTCCCACCCTGTAAACGGAATCTCGCCCATGACCTGCTCTTCCCGCCGCCTGTTGCCGGTAGCGATCCTGCTGGCCCTGCCGTCCGTGGCCGCAGCCGCCGACGCGAGCTACGTCTTCACCCCCAAGCTGGCGTACACCGGCGAAGCGGCTGCCACGCTCGACGGCGGCAAGCGCAGCGGCACGGCGTATGCCGGCCAGCTGATGTTCGGCGCCGACGTGAACCTGGACGCTGCGTTTGGCTGGCGGGGCGCGACGATCAAGGCCTACGGCATCAACCGCCATGGCACCAACCTGGCCAACAGCCGTACCGGCAACAGCACCTCGGTGCAGGAAATCTACGGCGGCCAGGGCACGCGCCTGGCCAACCTGACGCTTGAACAGAAACTGCTGAACGACCGTTTGGTGCTGGAGGCCGGGCGCAGCGTCGCCAACATCCATCACCTCGGTTCAGAGCTGTGCCAGTACTTCCAGGGCAATTCGGCCTGCGGCAACCCGACCTACGTGTTCCGCACCAGCAGTTTCACCTGGTGGCCGGTATCGAGCTGGATGGCCGATGCCACGGCCTGGGTGACGCCCGATGTCTATGTGCGCGTCGGCGCCTACCAGGTCGATCCCAGCCAGGCCGAGGACGGCCAGCACGGCCTGAAATGGAGTACCAGTCAGGCCACCGGCTGGATCGTGCCCTACACGCTCGGTTGGCGCAGCCCTGCTTCGGCACGACTGAAAGCCCGCTACGAACTCGGTGGCTGGCAGGACAACTCGACCTATCTGGATCCGCTGCGCGATGCCAACGGCACCCCGGCGCTGCTTAGTGGCCAGGACTACGCGAACCGCCGTGGTCGCTCCGGGGTGTTCGCCCGCTTCGAGCAGCAACTCACCGGGGATGGTGCCGGGCGCGGCCTGACCCTGTTCGGTGCGGCGCTCAAGGGCACCTCCGGCCAGCTGATCGAGGATCATTTCCTGCAGGCGGGCGTGGTGCAGAAAGGCACGTTCGCCGGCCGGCGGCAGGACAGCATCGCGTTCGTTGTGACCCAGCAGAAGTACAGCAGCATCGCCTTGGAGGACCTGCGCCTTGCCCGTGCCGCGGCAGGCGGTAGCGGCACGCCGCACGGGAGCCAGGTGATGATGGAACTGAGCTATGGCATCCAGCTCACCCCGCAGCTCCGGATCGCACCGAACCTGCACTACATCGTGCATCCGGACCAGTTCAACGAACCCGCCCGCCAGCGCGACCTGCCGAATGCGTTGATCGCCGGCATGCGGGTTGATTGGAGCCTGTAAGCAAAGCCAATGGCGGCCTTCCTGCCGAACTGCGTGGCGCGAAACGATTGGAGCAGAATCCGCTGCATCCAATCCGCGCCCCGGGCCGTAATGAGGATGCCCGCGCATTGCGGGCGCCAATCCGAGGGTCGCACCGTGAACGCTCTCCAGCGAATTTCCGCCGCAGTCAGCCTCGCCGTCCTTGTTTCAGCAGCTTCTTCCAGCTTCGCCGCCAACACTGTCATGGTTGGTGGCGCAGCGATGTATCCGACCAAGACCATCGTCGAGAACGCCATCAACTCCAAGGACCACACGACCCTGGTCGCCGCAGTCAAGGCGGCGGGCCTGGTCGACACCCTCAACGGGGCGGGTCCCTTCACCGTCTTCGCCCCTACCAATGCAGCCTTTGACAAGCTGCCTGCCGGGACTGTCGACACCTTGGTTAAACCGGAAAACAAGGCACAACTGACCAAGATTCTTACCTACCACGTGGTGCCAGGCACCTACACTTCCGCGCAGCTCGTTGCAGACGCCAGGAAGCATGGCGGGAAGGCGACGCTGAAGACCGTGCAGGGCGAACCACTTACGATCTCTCTCCACGAAGGCAAGCTGTGGGTTATCGATGCCAAGGGAGGCAAAGCGGGCATCAGCATTGCTGATGTAGGCCAGTCCAATGGCGTGATCCACGTGATCGACACTGTACTGATGCCGAAATGATGCGGCTTTGGGCAGCGGGCATCCGGAACGATGCCCGCTACCAGCATGCTGAGCTGGGGGCCCCGCCAGTGGCGGCGCACCTTCCTGCCCGTGCCACTGAAACCAGCATTAGCGTGACGCGTCACGCGCAAATGAGGTTCAGGTTGCCGCTTTCCACCCTTTCGCCGCCGCGTCCAGTCGCAACGAGGCCAGATAGCGGCAGTACTTGCCAATGAAGAGGCCGGTGAAGCCCCCTGACAGCAGCAGGTAGGCCGCACTGGCGCCGGCATTGGCGATCAATGGCGGCGACACCGCGAATGCGACTTCGAAACCGTACTTCACCAGGAACGTGAGCAGCAGCAGGGGCAACACGCTGTAGTCCGCGTTGCGCCAGAGCGTTCCGGTGGCGCCATCCAGGGTCAGCTTCACGTGGCCCAGCAGCAGCCACCCCAGTGCCGCGCCGGTGCCGATGCCGGCCAACCACTCGCCCCAGGCGGTCAGCGACGCGCCGAAGCGATGACTGATCGACCACGCGCCCCACACAGCAAACAGGACGGGCACGATCGCCAGCTTCTGCAACGAAGTCTCACCCGGTTTCATGGCGGCGATGCCACGCGTAACCAGGAACGCCAGGAGCAGCCAGACCCAGATCGGCGTCTGCGAAGTGAGTTGCTGGAGCATGTTCATGAGCGGTCGCCTTGGTGGTTGGTGGCGAGGTGCCCTCGCCTTGGCGCTCACTATTCGCTTCCGCCCGGGTTGCAGCCAGTGACAGCTGTCAGTCTTCGGGTGTTACTGGGCGGTAATCGGGCGCATTCAGGACGCTCTCGATCCAACCCACATAGCGCGATACCCGAACGTTGTGCACCACCTGCCCGTAGAAGCCGGCCTCAAGGGCATGCTCCGGAACGGCGGTGATCCAGGAGCCCAGCCCCACCAGCTGCCAGACGCCGTGATCCTTGATCACCAATGGGCCGCCGCTGTCCCCGTTACCGAGCACGCCTTCAAGCGGCAGGCCCTGTGGCGGGGCATCGAACCGATACCAGAGATAGCGATCATTGCCACCGGTAATGGCGTTGTACGCCCGCCGCAGCGTGGTGCGATGCGGCCCGTCCGGTACCAGCCCCATCGCACCGTTGCCGGTGGCGCCCTTTCCGATCAAGGCGGCGACCTGCGTGACCTCGGCACTGCCGCGATAGAGCGACACGGGCTGCACATCGTTCACGGGGGCCGTGAGCCTGATCAGCGCAATGTCATCCGATCCGGCCAGGAACGCATGGATCTTCGCCGGGCTCCCCGTGGCCAGTGCTTCCTTGCCCAAGGCTTCCGGCATTCGCCTGTAGCCGGGATGCACGACCACACGTTCCACGCCGTAGTCCTTGCCGTTGATGGTGATGGCCTGCCCCATCCCTTCCATCGGCGCGGCATGCGCTGCTGTCAGCACCCACTGCGGCGCGATCAGAACGCCCTGCCCTTCGCCCGGCATGTCAGCCAGGGCGGGAAATTCTGATCCCTCGATCCGGTAACGGGCATCGTCCACGTCGTGGCGGATGACCATGGCCCCGGCAGCGAGCGGCAGCGCGGCAAGCGCGAGGAACAGCCAGCGGATCATGAGGGCCTTCATCCTTGCGGTCAGTCGCTGCAGCCTAGCCGAACACGCCGGGCCAAGGGGAGGCATCCGACCAGACTCCCGTGTTCGACGACGAATGCGGGAGAACCGGCCCCGAAGCCGGGGCGGCCACAGGCCGTTAACAGCCCCGCTCTATGCTGGAGCCTCATTGGAGACCCATGAGGTACGCGGCATGACCAGACTGCACACCCTGATGTTGACCGGCTGCCTGCTTGCACTGAGCCCACTGGCCTCGGCCGAAACCGTGAACCTGACCAACAGCGCCGACGGTGCCAATCGCGATGCGGGCATCGCGGCGGTCAAGAAGAAGCTGCAGGACGCGTGCACCGACCGCAAGGGCTCGCCCGATGCGGCTTCCTTCGAGGTGGTCTTCGAGAAGACCAGCGAGAACCCGAACGTACCCAAGCCGTACTACGTGGACGGCAAGATGAAGTGCGAACTGCCGGGCTGAAGGGCCCAGCCACGCGATCATCGATAGAGCATCAAACGTTGGCGGTCGACGTGCGCCGCCGGTACCGCTCTATCCAGCCCAGTGATGGCGCAATGCCACCGAACGGGAAGAAGTGCGGGCTGACCGGGCCATGGGCGTCCGTCAGCCCACTCAGCAGGCGATCCATGAACACCTCCGGCCCTGCCGTTCCCAGCAGCCGGCCGATCGAGATGCCGTACCGCGCCAGCATCGATGCACTGGCACCCACGCCGCACATCGCGGCGTAGCGCGCCAGCCGCGCAATGCTGGCCGGGCCCGGCACGCCCACCAGTACCGGAACCGTGATGCCACGGGCGCGCAGCGCATCCAGCCAGGCCAGCACGATATCGGCATCGAAGGCGAACTGGGTGATGATCAGCGGTGCCATGCCCCGCGCCTCGATGGCCTGGCATTTGCGTTCCAGCACGCGCCAACGGTCCTCGGCGTTCATCACCGGATGCCCTTCCGGATGCCCGCCGATGGCCACAACCTTGATGCCGTAACGCTCAAGAAGGCCAGTCTCGATGATCGAGGTACTGTCGGCATACGGACCTGCGGGCGTGGAAAGATCACCCGCGATAAGCAGGCACGTCTCTACCCCCGCTTCGCTGGCGGCGCGTTCCAGGAACCGCGCAAGCGCCGCACGCGACGCGATGCGGCGGGCAGAGAGATGGGGCATCGGTTCGAAGCCGAGTTCGCGCACCGTGCACACGGCCGCCAGCCGGGCGTCGTCGTCCTCGCTCGCCAGGTAAGGGATCGAGATCGTCGTTCCCGGAGCGATGCGATCCGCTTCCGCGTGTAGTGCCGGCATGGCCTTCGCGCTCACTTCCAGAGAAAACGCGTCGATGAAGGTTTCCGTCCGCTGCGATCCAGGTGCGGGCATCAACGGGCTCCGCCTGCATTGCCGGCGATCGGCGTGCTGTTCCGGGCCAGCTCGACGAAGGCCTGCAGATAGTCGATACCCGTATCGGCCTCACGCGCACCCAGGTAGATCTGCTTGGGAATGCCCTTCGCCCCCAGGCGCACCGGCACCACGTCCATGCGTGCGGCATATTCCTCCACCAGCCAGCGCGGCATCGCGGCCACGCCACGGCCGCTGGCCACCATCTGCATCATGATGTCGGTGGTTTCGATGGTCTTGTGGCGCCGCGGCGTGATGCCGGCCGGCAGCAGGAACTGGTTGTAGATGTCCAGGCGCTCGAACGGCACCGGGTAGCTGATCAGCACTTCCTGGCCGAGCTGACGCGGCTTTACGTGGTCCACCTTGGCCAGTGCATGGTCCTTGGCCACCACCAGCACCTGCTCGTAGTCGAACACAGGCACGAACTTCAGGCCCGGCTTCAGCAGCGGATCGGGCGTGACCAGCAGGTCGATCTCGTAGCCGAACAGTGCACCGATACCGCCGAACTGGAACTTCTGCTTTACGTCCACATCCACGTCCGGCCAGGCGGCCAGGTACGGCGAGACGATCTTCAGCAGCCACTGGTAGCAGGGATGGCATTCCATGCCGATGCGCAGTGCGCCGCGCTCGCCCTGTGCGAACTGGCCCAGGCGCTCCTCGGCCAGGTCCAGCTGCGGCAGCACGCGGTTGGCCACCGCCAGCAGGTACTGCCCGGCCTGGGTCAAGCGCAGGCTGCGGCCTTCGCGCAGCCAGACATCGGTGCCGAGCTGCTGCTCCAGCTTCTTCATGCTGTGGCTGAGGGCTGACTGGGTCAGGTTGAGTACGCCGGCGGCAGCGGTCAGCGAGCCCTGCTGCTCGACCTGCTGCACGATGCTGAGGTGGATCCGTTCCAACATGACGATGAATACCGCTCATGGATTGGTGAAGTAATACCATTTTACGTCATGGAAGGGCATGACTAGGATCGGGTCATGCCTTCGGTTGCCTGCCAGCCCGGTCACCTCGCCGGCCTGCAGGACTGCGCCCCCGCAGATCGCCCGAAGGAGTTCCCCCTCCTGCTGAAAGCGAACAGATGACCCGCCCCCTCCGTATCGTCGCCGTCTCCGGCGGACTGCAGCGCCCCTCCAGGGCTGCAACCCTGGCCGAGTACCTGCTGGACCTGATCGGCGAGGACGTTGCCTGCGAGCCGCACCTGATCGAGCTGGGCGAACTGGCGCCGCAGTTGGCCGGTGCGCTGTGGCGCTCGCAGCTGCCCGAGGCTGTGGAGCGGCAGCTGGTGGCCGTTGAACAGGCAGACGTACTGGTGGTGGCCACGCCGGTCTACCGCGGTTCGTACACCGGCCTGTTCAAGCACTTCTTCGATTTCATCCACCAGGATGCGCTGGTCGACACCCCCATCCTGCTGGCCGCCACCGGCGGCAGCGAGCGCCACGCACTGGTGATCGACCATCAGCTGCGGCCGCTCTTCAGCTTCTTCCAGGCGCGCACCCTGCCCCTCGGCGTCTACGCCACCGACCGCGATTTCGCCGAGGGCCGCGTGCACAACGAGGCCCTGATCCAGCGCGCACGGCTGGCAGTGCAGCGGGCACTGCCCCTGCTTGCCCTGTCCCATCGCGCAGCGCCTGCCACTGCCGAGACCGCTGCAGTGCTTTGAATGCCGAATGCCAGCGACCCGCATTCGGATGTCACCCCCGCAACCCGGAACGCCGCCCATGACGACCGAGAACTTCACCTTCAGCATCACGCGCATCCCTTTCAACGAGGACTACCAGCCCGCTGACGGCACGCGCATCACCACCAACTTCGCCAACCTGGCTCGCGGCGAGTCCCGCCAGGAGAACCTGCGCAACACGATCAGCATGATCAACAACCGCTTCAACGATCTGGCGCACTGGGACAACCCGAGTGCGGACCGCTACGCCGTTGAGCTGGACATCATCTCGGTGGAGATGCACATCGATGGAGCCGACGGCAGCGATCCGTTCCCGCTGATCGAAGTGCTGCGCCCGACCATCGTCGACACGCACACCGGCGCGCGCACCGAGGGCATCGTCGGCAACAACTTCTCGTCCTATGTGCGCGACTACGACTTCAGCGTGGTACTGCCGGCCAGCAACGAGGGAAAGGCCACCTTCGGCATTCCGGAAGGCTTCGGTGATCTTCACGGCAAGCTGTTCCAGCACTTCCTGGAATCGGAGGCCTACCGCGCCAATTTCAGCAAGGGGCCGGTAATCTGCATCAGCGTCTCCAGCAGCAAGACCTACCATCGTACCGAGAACCACCATCCCATCCTGGGCGTGGAGTATCGCCAGGGCGAGTTCTCCCCCACCGACCAGTACTTCGACAAGATGGGCCTGCAGGTGCGCTATTTCATGCCGCCGGGCAGCGTCGCGCCGCTGGCGTTCTACTTCCAGGGCGACCTGCTGGGCGACTACTCGAACCTGGAGCTGATCGGCACCATCAGCACGATGGAGGCATTCCAGAAGATCTACCGGCCGGAGATCTACAACGCCAATTCCGTGGCCGGCAAGGTCTATCAGCCCAGCCTGAAGCACCAGGACTACTCCTCCACCCGCATCGTCTACGACCGCGAAGAGCGCAGCCAGCTGGCGGTCAAGCAGGGCAAATTCACCGAAGAGCACTTCATCAAGCCGTATCGCGCCGTGCTTGAGCAGTGGGCTGCCCGCTGATCCACCGATTCCCCATTCGCCCCAGGACACAGAACGCAATGTCGACGAAGAAACTGCTCCCTACCTCCACCGCCGGCAGCCTGCCCAAGCCCTCCTGGCTGGCAGAGCCCGAAAAGCTCTGGTCGCCCTGGAAGCTGCAGGATGAAGGCCTGACCGAAGGCAAGCAGGATGCCCTGCGCCTGTCCCTGCAGGAACAGCAGCACGCCGGCATCGATATCGTCAGCGACGGTGAGCAGACCCGGCAGCACTTCGTCACCACCTTCATCGAGCACCTCAGCGGCGTCGATTTCGAGAAGCGCGAAACCGTGCGCATCCGCAACCGCTACGACGCCAGCGTGCCGACCGTGGTCGGCGCCGTGAGCCGGCCCAAGCCGGTGTTCGTGGAGGATGCGAAGTTCCTGCGCCGGCAGACCACGCAACCGATCAAGTGGGCCCTGCCCGGCCCGATGACCATGATCGACACCCTGTACGACGCGCACTACAAGAGCCGAGAGAAGCTGGCCTGGGAATTCGCGAAGATCCTCAACGAGGAAGCGAGGGAGCTGGAAGCCGCTGGCGTCGACATCATCCAGTTCGACGAGCCCGCCTTCAACGTGTTCTTCGACGAAGTGAACGACTGGGGCGTGGCCGCACTGGAGCGTGCGATCGAAGGACTGAAGTGCGAGACCGCCGTGCACATCTGCTACGGCTACGGCATCAAGGCCAACACCGACTGGAAGCAGACGCTGGGCTCGGAGTGGCGCCAGTATGAAGAGTCGTTCCCGAAGCTGCAGACCTCCAACCTCGACATCATCTCGCTGGAATGCCACAACTCGCACGTGCCGATCGACCTGATCGAGCTGGTGCGCGGCAAGAAGGTGATGGTCGGCGCCATCGATGTGGCTTCCAGCACGGTGGAGACGGCTGAAGACGTGGCCAGCACCCTGCGCAAGGCGCTGCAGTTCGTGGATGCCGACAAGCTCTACCCGAGCACCAACTGCGGCATGGCGCCACTGGCCCGTGAAGTGGCACGGGGCAAGCTGCGTGCGCTCAGCGAAGGGGCAAGGATCGTGCGCGAGGAACTTTCGGCGTAGCCTTGGCCGGGAACGCACTCCCTTCCGGCCGCCGGGTTGACGGAGCCTGGCCTGGTATCGACCAGGCTCCACCCCGCCCCGGCACCTCGGGCCTGGCCAGCATCGCCGGGGGCCGCGGCGCCAGCGCCGCCTTGATCCGTCCCATCTCCCCCGCCCCGGCCTCGGCCAGGCGGCGGGCCTGCTGCCGCTGCTCCCGCGTAGGCGCCGGAGGTGATAGAGCACCGGTATCTACCAGCCGCGCCACCGCATCGCGCAACCGCAACTGCGGGCAAAGCCGGGCGGCACACCATCGCTCGGCGTAGCGCTTGGCCTGGCGAGCATTCACGGCGGCCACGACCTTGGGCTGGGGTGATTTCCGCGCGGCGAGGAACAGGCGGACGCCGAGCACGGCATGCGGCACGACGCTGGCCACACAGCGGCCGTTCCACCACAGGTCCCAGCGGTCACCGCTCTGCACCCAGCCGGAGGGCCGGGTAGCGGTCATGAAATCGGGAGGGCTGGAGGGTGAATGCATGGCCCGAAGAATACGGTCGGCCGTCGCATGGAATGAGATTGCGGATTTGCGCTGGCGACCTCTCAACGCTTCTGCCGTAGCGAAGCCCTCTCACCACTCTGGGCCGAGCAGCTTCTCCACCTCGGTTTCGAGCTTCTTTGCGGCTTCGGCCTGCGAGGCTACCTTGATGCACAGCCCGGACTGCGCGGGACCCGGAGTCAACTGGTAGCGGTTGATGGTGCCGCCGCCGTCGCCATCCAGCTCCACCCGGGCCACCAGGGTTCGGCCGTTGGCATTGAAGATCCAGTCCCGGTATTCGGACATCGTTGATTCCATGCGTGAGACTTTGAGTGGCCTTCACTCTAAGCGGAGCGACGGTGAAGAGCGCCCGAAGAAAACGTTCGCGGAGCGTGGGTGCCGGGGGCACGCGGCAAGCAGACAAGCATGGGCTGGGCTCCACAGCTCGGGCGCGGCTCACGGAGTATGATGCCGCCTTCCCCGAACTGCCGTGATTGCAGCGGGCGCGTTCCTGCGAGGTACGCGTCGGCGCCGCTGAGACACCCCGCCCGATGCTCGCTTCCTACTCCTCTTTCCTCATCTGGGCGGCCTTGGCCATTGCCACCGTAGGCCTGCTGTTACGGCCATTCCGCATTCCGGAGTACGTGTGGGCACTGGGGGCTGCTCTTCTGCTTCCACTGCTGGGAGCGATGTCGGTCGGCACGACCTTGCACGCGGTGGCCGAGGGCCGCGATGTCTATCTGTTCCTGGTCGGCATGATGGTGCTGGCCGAACTGGCCCGGCGCGAAGGCCTGTTCGACTGGCTGGCGTTGTACGCGGTCCGTCATGCGGGAGGCTCGGGACGACGCCTGTTCGACCTGGTGTTCCTGGTCGGCACGCTGGTGACCGTGTTTCTTTCCAACGATGCCACGGCGGTGGTGCTGACCCCGGCGGTCTACGCAGCCTGCAAGGCGGCCCGTGCCAACCCCCTGCCCTATCTGTTCGTCTGTGCGTTCATCGCCAATGCGGCCAGCTTCGTGCTGCCCATTTCCAACCCGGCCAATCTGGTGGTGTACGGCCAGCACATGCCGCCCTTGATGCAGTGGCTGGCACAGTTCGCGCTGCCGTCGCTGGCCGCGATCGGCGCCACCTATCTGGTGCTGCGCTGGGTGCATCGGCGCGAGATCGCGCAGCCGCTGGTGGCGGCGCCGGCGCATCGCCCGCTGACCGAAGGCGGCCGGCTGAGCGCGCTGGGCGTGTTGTTCACCGGCACCGTGCTGCTGGTGACCTCCGCACTGAACGGCCCGCTCGGCCTGGCCACGTTCTGCGCAGGCACGCTGAGTGTGGCACTGGTGGCGATGCGCCAACGACGCAGCCCGTTGCCGCTGCTGCGCCATGTGTCATGGGGCGTACTGCCGCTGGTGGCCGGCCTGTTCGTGCTGGTGGAAGCGGTAGCACAGACCGGTGTCATCCAGGCGGCGGCCAGCGCGCTGCAGGCCGTGGCGCAGGCATCACCGCACCAGGCCAGCTGGCTGGCCGGTGGCGCGGCGGCGTTGCTGAGCAACGTGGCCAACAATCTGCCGGTCGGCCTCGCCGCAGGCTCGCTGGGCCAGATGGCCGACCTGCCGGCACAGACCCGCGCCGCATTGCTGGTCGGCGTGGACCTGGGCCCCAACCTGTCGGTGACCGGCTCATTGGCCACGATGCTGTGGCTGGTGGCGCTGCGCCGCGAGGGCGAGCATGTCAGCGCGCTCGACTTCCTGCGCGTCGGCGCGCTGGTGATGCCGCCTGCGCTGATCGGGGCGCTGTTGCTGCTTTAGTCGGGCGCTGCCGGGCGCCCCCCGGACTATGGGGTCTTGCCTGCAGCAATCTTCCCGACCAGGGCATCGATCGCCGCTTCCATGGCATGCGCGGTCTGGTCGCCACTCTGGTTGGTGATCACGAAGATGCCCAGATCGTGCTCGGGCATGATGTAGATGTAGCACTGTGAGCGCGGTACGCCACCGTGGTGGGCATAGAAGACGCCCTTCTGGCGATCGCCGGCGACGATGTTCCAGAAGTAGCCGATGCTGAACTCGTCGTCGAATCTGGCCAGGGCGCGATGCGATTCCTTTACCACCGGCCCATTGGCCAGTTGGAACTGAAGGTACTTCACCATGTCCGGGACGGTTGCTTTGACGTTGCCGGAAGCGCCCCATGGCAACTGTGGCATCGGCGTGGTCGGTACGGGGTTGTCGCTGTGATAGCCGGCCGCCAACCGCGGCGCTTCGGCATCATCCAGCCTGATCCGGAGGCCGGTCATCGCCGCGGAGTCGCTGAAGAAGCCACGCAGCAGTGATGCGTAGTCGGTCTTGTAGGCCACCTCCAGAACATGCGCCGCCAGCTCGGTCCCTGCGCTGGAGTAGGCGTATTCCTTGCCTGGCATCCGCGGGATCTGCACGGCGTGCAGGTCCCGGAGGAAATCCGTCTTGCCGTAGTGCGCGTAGAGCGCATTGAGTTCGCCCGGCGTGCGGTGATCGGTAAAGTCCTCCAGTACCGTGTTCGCGCGCTCCGGCAGCATGTTCGGCAGGCCACTGGTGTGCGACAGCAGGTGGCGGACGCGGATGGGTTGGCCCTGGTACTGCAGGTTGGGATAGTCGCCCTGCAGGTACGTGCGAACGTCATCCTCCAGGCCCACCCTGTCTTCCAGCACCGCATTGGCCATCAAGGTGCCGGCCAGCGTCTTGCTCAGTGAGCCGATCTCATAGAGCGTGGCATCGGTCGGCGCGCCGGCTGTACCGGCCACCATATCGCCGCGATGGCGGATGAAGGTCCTGCCCCGGTACACCACGCCGATGGAGGCCGAGTGCAGCAAGGGCTGCTCGATCAGGGTCTGCGCAACCTCGTCGATCTCTGCCCCCGGTTCCTTCGATGGCGCCTTCCCGCCCGTGCATCCGGCACCAAGGAGTACGACGGACACGACGAAGGCATGAAACCAACGTCTGTTTCGAACGGTCATCGAAGTGGCTTCCATGCGTTGGCGCTTGAAGGGCGATCAGGAAAGAGCGCACACGATAGTCGATTGTCGAGACGAACACGCTGGCTGCGGAGCGCCTCCTGGCCCTAAGCATCGCCCCCGAGATCAATCACCCGGTCAGTCGGGCTCACGATGCCGCGCCGATGGGTGATGGCCACCACGGTTACATCGTTCGCCAGTGCGCGGATATGGTCCATGATCTCGCGTTCAGTGGCCTCATCCAGCGCGGAGCTTGCCTCGTCCAGAAACAGGATCGCCGGCTCGCCATACAGTGCACGGGCAATCGCGATGCGTTGGCGTTCCCCGCCGGACAACTTCAGGCCCCGCTCGCCCACCGTGGTTTCCAGCCCCTCGGGCAGCGCCTCGATCAACGGCAGGATCGCAGCCTTGCGTGCGGCATGCCGCAGCCGATCATCATCACGCGCGCGCCCGAGCAGGATGTTGTCGGCCAGGCTTTCGTTGAGCAGGATGACATCCTGCGGAACCACCGCGACAGCGGCATGCCAGGCCGCACGGTCGATCCGGGACAGGTCAAGGCCATCGACCAGGATCCGGCCACGCTGGGGATCGATCGATTTCAGGGCGAGCTTGAACAGCGTCGACTTCCCTGCCCCGGTCGGCCCGATCAGGAAATTGATGCCGCCACGTTCGGCCTCGAAGGACACATCGCTTACCCCGCGACCGTTGCCATAGCGGTGGCTGACCTGCTGGAACTCCAGGCCACCGCTTTCCCCGGCGAAGCGCTGGGCATCGGCCACCTGCTGCTCCTCGGGCGCCGCCCACAAGGTGGAAAGCGGAGCCAGCATGCTCCACGAGCGCGCGACGTCATCGATCGAACGGGCGATCATCTCGAACGGCATGTTGAGCTGGAGCAGCAGCAGATTGAACAGGACGATGTCGCCGACGCTCAGACCGCCGCTCTGGTAGCGCGGCAGCAACAGATGGAAGGTAACGATGAACTCGACCGCCAGGCCGATGCCCAGCAGCGCAATGAAGCCGATCCGCTGCAGTACGTAGGCGCGCCAGCTGTCGCGCACCTCCTGGGCCTTCTGCTCGAAGCGCTGCACCATCCAGGCGCTGCCGCCGAACTGGCGCAGCGTCTCCATGGCATTCATGGCATTGCCGACGAAGCGCGCGTTCTGCTGGCCGGCCTCGACCGCAGCTTCGCGATGGATGCGTGCGCGCCGGGTAGCGATGGCGGAAAGCGTGACGGCTACCGTGCCGTAGGCCAGCACGATGGCCACCACCTGCAGGTTGATCAACGCACCCAGCGTTATCAGCGTCAGCAGGATCTGCAGGGCACTGGGAATGAAGGCCACCAGCCCCAGCTGCACCACGATCTTCAGCGCGCCACGGCCTTTCTCCCCTGCAACCTGCAGCTCGGCGGCGTTGTACTCCAGGAAGAAGCTGTTGGTCTTCTTCAGCAGACGGGCGAAGTAGCGGGTACTGGTGATGAAGCCAAGATTCTCGCCGCTGAGGAACGACAGGTACTGCACGGTGTTCTGCAGGGCGCTGCCAGCGCCAAGCATGACCGCATACAGCAGGAAGCCGCCCGCGAGAGCGCCGACCCCGTCGATGGGCAGACGGTCGATCAGACGTGAGAAAAGATAGGGCGCCGCAACATTGGCCAGGCTGGATAGCACGACACTGCCGGCGATGAGCAGCAGCAGCCTGCGGTCAGCCTTCCAGTACGTGCCCAGGATTTCAGCGACGGGCGGCGGAACAGCAGTCTTCTTCATCGGCCTGGTTCCGGCGTGGACTCAACCCTATAATGATATGCTATAACATATCCATTCAGGAGCGACGTAGCCACGTCGCAGGCCACTTTCGGATGGGATCGATGGACCGGGGAATGACGAACGTATCCGCTGCCATGCCACGCGCGCTCATGGCCCTCAGCATTGCCGCTGCACTGTTGGCCAGCGTGCCTGCGATCGCCCAGAACCCCGGCGATGCCCGGCGTTCGCGGGCCGCAGGCGCAGCACCCGAGGCGCCGACCGCCACCCTGGACAAGGTGCTGGTGGTCGGCAGCAACATCCGCGATGCCACTGGCGGAGGCGCCTCGCCGGTGATCGTGATCGACAAGGAGGCCATCGACCGCACCGGCGTGGCCACCGTGCAGCAGCTGTTCGAGAAACTGCCGCAGAACTTCGGCGGTGGCGCCAATGGTGCCAACGTCGCCAACCTTGGCGTCGACCGCGATACCGGCAACAACTTCGGCCAGGGCACCGCCATCAACCTGCGCGGTCTGGGAACCGGCACCACGTTGACCCTGATCAACGGCCACCGCGTGACCTCGTCGAACCGCTACCAGTACGTGGATGTCTCGCTGATACCGCTGAGTGCGGTGGAACGCGTGGAGATCCTCACCGATGGTGCCTCGGCCATCTATGGCACCGATGCGGTCGGCGGTGTAGTCAACATCATCCTGCGCCGCGACTTCACCGGGTATGAGACCGCTGTGCGTTACGGCGCCGTGACCACCGGCGGCATGGAGGAATACCAGGCCTCGCAGTCGGCAGGCTGGTCGTGGGATGGTGGCCATGTGCTGGCCAACTACGAGTTCCTGAAGCAGAGCAACCTGCCGGCGGTGGACAAGGATTTCTCGAAGAACGTGCGGGTCAAGCCGTACGACCTCTACCCCGGTTCGAAGCGCCACAGCCTGTACGTAGACGGCGTGCAGCAGCTCAGCGATGTGCTGACCCTGAACGTGACCGGCTCGTTCGCCAAGCGCGAGATGGACACCACCATTTCCGGCACGGCCGACGAAACCCGGTTGTTCCCGCATACGCGCCAGTTCGACCTGTTCGCCGGCCTGACACTGGACCTTCCGCGTCAGTGGCTGGCGCGCCTGGATTCGGGGTTCGGCAGGAGCGATGTGTCCTATCAGCGCACCACCATCACCGGCAGTTCGGCCAGTACGGCGCCACCGACCGATACGAACTCCGAATCGCGTTACCTGGACCTGGTCGCCGACGGTGAGCTGTTCAGCCTGCCCGCCGGTGGGGTTCGCGCGGCATTCGGCGCGGGCTATCGCCGCGATGGCTATGAACTGATCGATCACCGCGGCCTGGAAAAGCCGCTCGACCTGCAGCGTACCGTGAGGTCCGCTTTTGCCGAGCTCAACGTTCCGCTGCTGAAGGATCTGCCGGGCGTGCGCAGCCTGTCCCTGACCGCCGCAGCGCGCTATGACGACTACAGCGATTTCGGTTCCACGCTGAACCCCAAGTTTGGCCTGCTGTGGGAGGCGACCCAAGGGCTTTCGTTCCGTACCAGCTACGGCCGCTCCTACCGGGCACCGGTGTACCAGGACATGCAGTTGAACAACACCGTGGTGGTGGCGAACGTGCCCAACCCGAGTGCAGCCAATGGCAACACCATCCTGATGATGCTCTCCAATGGCAATCCCGATCTGGGCCCCGAACGGGCCAAGACCTGGACCGGCGGTTTCTCGTTCGCGCCGCCGTCGCTGCCGGGGCTCAAGATCGATGCGAACTACTACCACATCGAATACGCCGACCGTATCGGCAGCGGCTTCGGCGGCAGCTTCCCGTCGCTGTTCCTGCAGTCCACCGCACCTTACGCAGACATCCTGACCACCAATCCCACGCAGCAGCAGATCCAGCAGGCACGCCAGCTGGGCGTATCGGGGCTGGGCCTGTTCGTCTCGCGCGTGGGGCCGTATGCGTTGCCGCCAGGCATGGACGAAACCAACAGCCAGGTGATCCTCGACAACCGCTTCCGCAACAACGCCTTCACCCGGCAGCGTGGTGTCGACTTCAGCGGATCCTATGGCTTCGATGCCGGCCAGACCCACATCGGGCTGAACCTGGCCGGGCAGTACATCATCGAGTCGAAGCGGCGCGTGACCAGTACGTCGCCCGAGGTGGATGCGGTGAATTCGGTTTACTACCCGGTGGACCTCAAGATGCGCGGTGGCATCGCGCTGAGCCGGCAGCAGGCCGCGGCGGGGATCTTCGTGAACTACGTGGACAGTTATCGCGACCCCGCCAATGTCGCCCGGCCCCACATCAGCTCCTGGACGACCGTAGATCTGAACCTCGCCTACCACTTCGGTGCATCGGCGGACCCGCAGCGTGGCACCTCGCTTGCGTTCAACGTGCAGAACCTGTTCGACCGGGATCCGCCGTTCATCGTCAACAGCATCAACACCGGCTATGACCCCACCAATGCAACAGCGCTGGGTCGCTTCCTGTCCATGACGCTGACGCACCGCTGGTAAGCCGCCATGCGCGCCGAAGCCCCTGCCCTGTCCCGGTCCGTCATGGCCATCCAGCAGGCGTTTGCTGTTGCGGCAACCCAGCTCACGCTGATGTGGCGCGAGCGGCGCGTGCTGTGGCTCGCCCTTGCCCTGTTGCTGATTGCGGGAGCATCGGTGCTCAGTGGTGCTGCACGCCTGACCCTGCATGCGCAGGAGCGCCAGGCAATGAGCGAGGAAGAGGCGCGGCTCTGGGACAGCCAGGGCACAATCGACCCGCATAGCGCCGCACATGTGGGGCGTGCCATTGCTGCCCCTGTGCGGCCACTGGCTGCACTGGACCCGGGGCTGACGGACTACCTGGGAACCTCGGTGTTCATCGAAGGCCACGCGCAGAACCCGGCCCGGCACCGTGCCGTGGATGGTGGCACCGCACTCAGCCGCTTCGAGGGTTTCTCTGCGGCGTGGGCGCTGCAGGTGGTGGCGCCGCTGCTGATCATCCTCGCCGGGTTCGCCACACTGTCCGGCGATGTGGCCTGCGAGACGCTGCGCCAGGAACTCGGTACCGGCGCCTCGGCCGGCGTGCTGATCTGTGGACGCTTGATTGCCCTGGCGGCCGCCTCGCTGCTGCTGGTGCTGGCCATGCTGCTGATCAGTCTTCCGGGGCTGTCCATCCAGTACGGCGACGCCACGGATCTTGCCGCCCTGCTCGCACTGGCGGCCGCCTACCTGCTCTATCTGCTGGTGTTCTGTGCACTTACCGTGGGGGTGTCGGCACTTGCCGGCTCGGCACGGACGTCACTGGTCGTGCTGCTCGGCTTCTGGGTGGTGTCCACACTGCTGCTGCCGAGGGTGGCGCCTGCGGTTGCCGAATCCCTGTACCCGACCCCTTCGGCACCGGCGTTCAGGACCGGCGTGACCGAAGAAGCGGAGAACGGCGCGGATGGCCATGACCCGGCCGACAAACGCCTTGATGCCCTGCGCACGGCGTTGATGGCGCGCTACCGGGTCGACAGCGTTGACGACCTGCCGCTGAACTTCCGCGGTGTGGCGCTGGAGTTTGCCGAGGCCAACTCGACGCGCGTCTACAACCGCCATTTCGATCGCCTGCATGCCACCTACCAGCAGCAGGACGCCACCCAGCGCCTGTTTGGCCTTGCCTCGCCGACGCTGGCGCTGCAGTCCTGGTCGCGCGCCTTCGCCGGCACGGATTTCCCGGCGCATCTGGCGTTCCTGCGCGGCGTGGAGGACTACCGTTATCGGTTGATCCAGGCACTCAACCAGGAAGTGAAACTGCACAAGGTACCACAAGGCGGGAAGCATGTGGCCGACATCGCCGGCATCACCCGTTCAGTGCACTACCGGCCGCCGCAACAGACCCTGGCCGGTACCGCTACCGCGCAGCGCGGAAATCTCGTCATTCTGCTGGCCTGGCTGATGCTGGGTTGCGTGGTGGTGCTCATCTCCGCTCGGAAGCTGGGGGAGATCGCCATGAACGTTGTGTCGATTGCCCGCTATGAGATCCGCCGATTGCTGCGCGATCGAGCGCTGCCGGTGCTGCTTGTCCTGCTGCTCGGGCTGGGTGCCTACGCCGCGTGGAACGGCCGCGCATGGGTGGACCAGCGGGAGGCGGCCATCGCCCTGATCAAGCAGGAAGAACAACAGACGAAGGAACGCAGCCGGGCATTCGTCGGCAAGGCGCCCTCGGTGCTGCCCCGCACTCAGCCGGTGCTTGCGCCTGCCGCCATGGCACCGCTGTCGATCGGCCAGGCAGACGCCTACCCCTACACCGCCGATGTGGTCGCGCTGGGCGATCCGACCCAGCTGCTCAAGCACGTCTGGGCCGACATCGGCAATCCAGCGGCACGGGCTGCGGGACGGTTCGACCTCGCCTTCGTCATCGTCTTCCTGCTGCCGTTGGTCATTCTCGTGGCCACCCACGATCTGTGGTCCCGTGAGCGCGAGCGCGGCATCGCGGCGCTGGTGCTGTCACAGCCGGTGTCGGCAACGCGCCTGCTGATGGTCAAGGTGCTGGCCCGTGGCCTGATGGTGCTGCTGCCCGCACTGGCCATCCTCCTGGCGGTGACGATCGGGGCCGGCGCGCGCAGTCCTGCGGGCCTGGCCATGCTGGCCCTGACCGTCCTCCTGTACGGCGCGTTCTGGCTGGCCCTTGCACTGCTGATCGGCTGCCTTGCCCGGCGCACCACCGAGGCGGCCATCGCCGCCGGCGCGCTGTGGCTGCTGATCGTGGTCATGGCGCCGTCGCTGGCGCTGGCCACGGTGAATCTGATCGCGCCGCCGCCGTCACAGATGCAGTTCGCCACCGAAGTAAAGGCGATGCAGTCCGATATCGCCACGCGCCAGCGGCGCGAGCATGCGAGGTCGGCGCCAGTGAATTCGCCGTCCCCCGTCATCTCCGACACTGTGCGCCAGGCCTACGCCGATCGGGTTGCAGCTGACCGGGAACTGGAACGCCTGATCGCCTCGCATGCGCAGGCCGAGGCCGCATATCGCCAGGTTCTGGACAAGGTGCGGCTGCTGCTGCCGGCCGTCGCGACACAGGACGCGCTCGACCGCATCGCAGGCTCGGATGCCGACCGCGCGCTCGACTTCCAGGGACAGGTCCACTCCTTCTGGCAGGCGCGGCGGCTGTTGCACAAGGCCTATCTGGATCGTGACGCGCCGCAGACCTTCGAAGAGTACGACACCCTGCCCCGCTTCCAGTTCCACGAAACAGCCGGCGTCGCCCAACGTGGTGTCCTGGCCGATCTCGCCGCACTGATCATTGCCACCCTGCTTGTCCTGCTTGCAGCCGGTGCATTGCGCAGCCGGCTGGCAACGCCCTGAGGAGACGTCCACATGCTGTCTGCAAAAAGCCTGGTCATGGAACACGGTGCACATCGGGCGCTGGATGACGTCAGCTTCGAGGTGAAGCCCGGCGAGATCTTCTGCCTGCTGGGCGCCAACGGCGCCGGCAAGTCGACCACCATCAAGCTGTTCCTTGGCTTTCTGAAACCCACCTCCGGTGCGGCCGAAGTGGACGGTCTCAGTGCGCACCAGCAGCCGCAGGAGGTACGCCGGCGGCTGCTGTACATCCCCGAGACCGTGGCGCTGTACGACGAGCTGACCGGCTACGAGAATCTGGACTACTTCGCGCGCCTGGCCGGTGTCGAGGAACGCTCGCCAGCGCGGTTGAAGGACGCACTCAGGTCCGCCGGCCTGGCGACCGACGCATTCGGGCGACGCGTGGGCCTCTATTCCAAGGGCATGCGGCAGAAGGTCGGCATCGCACTGGCCATCGTCAAGGAAGCCAGGGCCCTGTTGCTGGATGAACCCACCTCGGGCCTGGACCCTACGGCGTCAGCCGAGTTCCACGAGCTGATCGTGCGGGAACGCGATCGCGGCACAGCGATCCTGATGGCCACCCACGATCTGTTCCGTGCCCGTGAGGTGGCGACCACGATCGGCCTGATGCGGGCCGGCCGCCTGCGCAGGACGCTTGATGCCAGCACGATCACCGCGAACGATCTTGAGAGCCTGTACCTGGAAGAAATGAGCCGCAGCGCCTAGGCCACGGCGGCCGCCTGCGCGCCACGCTGGCCGGACCAGCGCCGCAGCCACGCTTCGATGTTGATCTGCGGGCCGAAGATGCCGAGCACCTGCGATGAGTGGTCCGGGCCGACCTGCTGGATGCCGGCATCGGCCAGCGCGCTGTCGAGATAGCCGCGCTTGGCCAGCATGCCGTCAACCAGCAGATTCCTGATGAACTGCTTGTGCCCCTGGGTGACCGCCACGGAGTGATCATCCAGATAGGATTTCACCTTCCGCGACAGCAGCGCATCCGGTAATAGTCCCTTCATTGCACGCCGCGCGATGGTGCGGTCTTCCGCGTCCGCGATGAGCAGGTGCAGCGGAATGCGCGCGAACAGTTCAACAAGCGGCTGCGCACTGATCGGCGATACACCATGCCAGTGGCCGGCGCCTTCGAACGGATCAAGGACGCTGGTCGGGAACACCATCCGGCCGATATGGGCCAGCTTGTAGGGTGATACGCGATGGCCCTGCGCCTGCGCATGCCGCAACCAGGCCGGCTGCAGGCCATCCTGTTCGGCGCGGTCCACCCGCACCCATGGGCACGGTTTGCCCCAACGGCCATTGATGCTGCCTGGCCGCTTGAGCAGACCATGGACCATCGCATCCTTCAGCACGCCGTACAGAGAATCGCCAGACTGCGCGGTTTCGAACGCCACGCGGAAGAAATCCCGGTCGATGCCGCGCCGCCAGGCGTAGTCGATCGCAGCGGCATTGCCCTTGAAACGCAGGAACACCGCATCACCGCCAACACCGGTGAACTGCACGGTGTCACCGTCGAAGGCCACGTCACGGCGGTGGAGAAGATAGCCGGAACAATGCGCCGGCCGGGCTGTACGCGGGAAGGTCATGATCTCTTCCAGCGCGCAGTGAGGTTGCCTGCGGTACTCGATGTATTCGCAACGCCTGCCCGAGGAATCACTGGCCCCTTGCACTGCCATCCGCGCGAACAGCCGTTCGTCGGCGCCAATGCCCTCATCGTAGTGATGGACACACGTCACCTCCGGTGCCGACGGCGCCTGCAACAGGCCGGCCAGGATGATCGAGGAATCCAGACCGCCCGACAGCTGCAGCTGGATGCGCCGGTGCGGGCTGGCCAGTGCACCGATGCAGCCCAGCAGCGTGGAACGCGCCAGCGACACGGCTTGCTGAAGATCTTCGATCGGCGCGTCGCGGGCCAGCCGCACCACATTCCACTGGCACTGCCGGCCCACCGGTTCGCCGTTCCGGATCGAAACCGCCTCACCGGCTTCGACGGCAGTGACTTCCTCAAAGCCGGTCTGCAGGCCATCACGAAACGGATACAGCAGCGAATAGGACAGGAATGACCAGTCGACGTTGAACTCGCGCAGGCCCAGCAGCAGGCAGTCTTCCATGTTGGAGAAGACCACCGTCAACTGGCCCACGGTGGTCATGTAGCACGGGATCTCCGCGGTGGGATCGCGCAGCACGAACCAACTCGCTGTCTCTGGCTGGTAGCCAAACGCCACGTATCGCCCCCAGTACTGCTGGACGATGCTCCGGCCAAGGCTGCTGCAGGCGGTGTCGGCCGAGCCCGCATCGAGGCGCACGCGGCCGGGCACGGTGCCTTCGCTGAAATCCTTGTGGAACAACGCACCGAGTACCACCAGCGCATCCGATCGACTGGATTCGAAATAGCCGGGGTTGTCACTCTGCGCATAGATCGCAGCACCGTTGTCGTTCAACACGCAACCAATGCCAGGCAGCGCGGCCTCGATGCGTTGCACGGCCTGTTGCGCCTGGGCTGTTGCGGCGTCAGAGAGGGTGTTCCAGAGCACGGCGATGTATCGGTACATGCGTCAGGTTTGGTTACAGCACCAGAATGGGAACCATCCGGCGCAGGTTGAAGGGAATGTCGGTCAGCACGTGATCGCCGTGCTGCAACCAGCAGTGCGCGGCGAACGGCTGGGTTCTGACCGCGAACACCCAGCGCGGCACGATGCCGTACTTCGACAGGAACTCGCGCATCGCCAGGCAGTAGAGAAAGCACTCATCAGTTTTCCTGAAGGCCAGGGGTCGTAGCCAGTCGAACACCCGGACCCGCGACGCCAGTTCTTCAATGCTCACATGCGTGCCGTGGTGGTGATCCGCTCGACGGCGCTCGGCAGACACCGTGGCACTGAAAGGAAGGAATGTTCTGCTGCAGGCGGCATGGGCACACGAGACAATGAAACGACGCAGGTCCCGAGCCATGATCGGTGGACGGCCGCGAGGTGCGCCCTCGCGCACCCAGTACCGTGGCAGCGTAATGGCAGGGCTGGCGGCGGATTTGCCCAGCAGCGGGTCCGCGGTGATCAGGCGGCGGTCGATCAAGGCCTGCAGAAGCCTTGGCGTGCTTGCGTCATCGGACTGCAGGGGCCAATCGAGAACGAGCTTGCCAAGGCCCGCGGCGCCGCGCCTTTCAAGGGAAAGATACTTACCCGTGGCCTGGTCCAGAATCACCATCGCATCGCCGGTGACACAGACGTGGGCGTGCTTTGACAGGAAGTACGGGGCGGCTGCCTGCTCCATCATGCGCTCCTGCGCCGGAACCGGAGAAGCGGTGCATGCAGGGCATGCACCGCAGATGCGACGTTGTGCGGAAGATCAGGGCGACGTGGTCGGGAACACGCCATCCCACAACGTGCCGTGGTTGTGCGCCTTCGTTTCCGAAACCACCGAGCCCAGCTCGATCAGTTCGCCTCCCACACCCTGATCCTCAGGGTTCTGCTGTCCTGCCACTACACCCAGCTCAATCAGCTCGTTCATGAACATCTCCTCTAGTCAGTGGATGTATCCATGCGTTGCGTTGGATCGCGTTGCATTGGATACGGAGCAGCCAAGCCACCATCGCCGCCACAGTGCGGGGCGATTGCCGCCAAGGCATCGAAATGTTACGATATAACATATTATTTTGGCGTGACGAACGACGCCAACGGCCCGCTGTCGATGCGACACATGAGAGGCAAGAGGGATGAACACCGAAATCAGTGCTGACGGGCTGGATCCCACGCTTCTGCTGAAGGGGATGTTTCCCCTGCCGAAGCTCATCCGCTTCGTACGGGAGCGTTGCCCCCCGGGACGCTTCGACGAGGCTGCGCTGGTGGAGGAATGGCGGACGGCACGTGCCGAGGTGCTGAGGCTGCAGCAGAAGGAAGCCGGTGAGGCCGACGCCATCAATGTCCATGCGTTGGCGGATGAGATGCTGCCGCTGGCTGAGCAGACGCTGCGACAACCCTCGATGCACCGGATGACGAGTGTTCTGCCACGCAGTTGGCAGATGGTCGAGATCGATCGACTGGTGATCTTCCAGGAGTGCATCAACCTGCGTCACATCGATCAGTTGGCGGCATCCCTGACCGCCTCGCCCACCGCGCAGGAGGTCATGCAGCTTGTCGCGCGCAGCGGCAGCCATGCACATCCGGAAGTGCGCTTCACCCAGTCCGATGGCAGCTACACCTTCGCGTCCACCTCGAACGACCTGCGCTTCCTCGATGTGGCGACCCTCGATCCGGCTGCCATCGCCGACTACGAGCCGTTCGGCGCAGCCAGCCACGCCGTCGTCATCTATCTGGGTTTCAGTGACAACCTGATCAGCGCCACCCGGTTCGGCAGGCGCATGGTGCTGACCAATGGCTCCCATCGCCTGTACCTGCTGCGCCGGCTCGGGTTCAGCCATGCGCCCTGCCTCGTCACCGATGCCTCCGACAGCGACCTCAGCGAGGTTCTGCTGCCGGCGGCGGTCAAGCAGGATCGCGGATTCTACCTGTCTTCCCCGCGTCCGCCGCTGTTCAAGGACTATGTCGATCCTCGCCTGACCTGCGTCGTGCCGGTCACCCGCAAGCACTACGCTCTGAGGGCCAAGCTCGACCTGCAGAGGATCACGGTTCCGGCGCTGTAATCCTGGGCCGAACCCTCCCCTCCCTGGGGCCACGTCGACAGAGATGGCCGGATTGGTGAATCACCTGGCGGAACTGTCGAATGACGCCTGTCGGGTTGACCCATACGCTTCCCATCCTCAACAAGAGAGGATGTCAGCGTGATTGAACAGCCACGGACCACCGAACCCGCAGGAAAGGACACGCCGATCGTCCATGTCCTGATGGGACTGATCTGTGTCTGGCACCGGCGCCAACCGGGGTCGGCACACGATGACCAGTGAGCGCCACCGTGCTGTGCGGCGTCCCTCTCGGACCTAGGCGCCGCCGTGGAGATTTCGATTGCGGGGCTGAGCGAGGTTGGGCCCGACTATCCGGACCGTGTCGATCTTCCGGTGATGGTGCTTGGGCTGGACCCCATTCCAGATGCCTGGCAGATGCCCTTCCATGCGCACCGGAAGGCACAGCTGCTGGTTGCCACGCGCGGCTTGATCATGCTGGAGACTGCAGCCGGCCTGTGGGTGGTTCCCCCACAGGGTGCGATCTGGATTCCCGGTGGCCTGTCCCATCGGGCCAGCAGCAGTGGGCGGCCGCACGGGTTCGTGGTGTTCGTGGAACCCGGTGTCGTGCCGGGGCTGCCGACGCACTGCGCTGCAATGGCGATCACCCCGTTCATGCAGGCCTTGCTGGAGCGGGCGTCCGCCCTTCCCGGGCACTACGAGCCCGGCAGCGCGCAGGACCGCCTGATGGCCGTGTTCCTGGATGAGCTGATCGCCGCGCCACCGGAGTGGCTCCATCTGCCCATGCCATCCGATGCAAGGTTGCGCCGGCTTGCCAACGCAATGCTGGACACGCCAGCCGAACGGGCAACGCTTGAAGTCTGGGCGAGCCGGATTGGAATGAGCGAGCGCAACATGTCGCGCCTGTTCTCTGGAGAAACCGGTTTAAGCGTAAGGCGCTGGCGCAGGCAGCTGCATGTTGTGGTCGCGCTGCCGCTGCTGGCCAAAGGCAGGACAGTACAGGCCGTTGCGGACCACCTGGGCTATGACAGTGCCGGAGCGTTCGTGACCATGTTCCGCAAGACCGTGGGTGCGCCGCCCAAGCGTTTCCTGGCGGAGCGAGGCACTCGGCAGCGGGCATCGGACGCCGACGATCAGCGGCCGCAGGAGCCACGTTGACGGATGCGGGAGCGCGTGGCTCCCGCACCGGCAAGGATTGTCCTTCCCCTCAGCGCTGGTAGTCCTTCAGGAACAACCAGGTGATCAGCGTGGCATCCGGCCCCTTCGGGTCGGTGAACGGCAGGCCGGACTGGCTGCCGCTCCACGCATGGCCCATGCCCTGCACCACATAGTGCTGCACCAGCGTCCTGCCACCGTAGGCGTAGGTATCCACCGTATACGCACGTCCACCCGGCACCTGGCCGTGATAGGTGCTGGTCGGCACGTACTTCACCGAGTCGTTGTCCAGACCGTCGTCGGCCAGATCATTGGTCTGCAGGAACTGGCGCACGGCCTGCTGGCCGTTCACCGGATTGACGGTGAGATCGGCGCTGCCATGGAACACCAGCACCGGCAGCGGTCGCGGCGACGGCGATCCCGAGCACTGCCAGGCCAGACGGCCATTGCTGTCCGGCGAATAGATGCTGCCGGCCAGCAACGCATAGGCGCTACCGGAAATCGTGGTCGCACCCTTGAACATGCCACCGGAATGGATGGCGCCGGCAGCGAACACATCCGAATAGCAGGCCAGCATGATCGAGGTCATCGCGCCGCCCGCGGAAATGCCGGTGACATACACCCGGTGCGGATCCACGCTGTAGCCCGCTTTCACCTTGTCCACGATGCCGGCCAGGATCGAGGCTTCGCCGCTGTCGCGGGCCTGGTTGATCGGCAGCTGCCAGTTCCAGCAGCGGGCCGGATTGGAGGTGACGTTCTGCCGGGGGTAGACCACGATGAACCCCTCCGTGTCGGCCACATCATTGAAGCCTGACGCCTCGCCCATCAGGTTCGGCCCGGTCACACAGCCATGCAGCACCAGCAGCAGCGGCAGCGGCTGGCTGTCGTCATAGCCGGCCGGCACCCATACCTGGTACTCGCGGGCGCCGAACAGATTGCCGTAAAGGCCGATATCCCAATGACCGGCCGGGCCAGCGGCAACCGCGCTGCCCGCCATCGCCAGCCAGCTGCACAACACCAGCAGTACCGCCTTGATCGAATCGATTCCGGATTTCATGACCAGATCCTCGTGCGTGAGTCGTGGATGAAGGAGTACCGGGGACCGCTTCCGGCTGGGGGCGCGCCCAGTATCCGCATCCACGGGCCGCTGCCGACTGGACCTAGGTCCACTCGCTGCTGGCCGATGACACCGCTAGCCTTGGCTGCAGGGGTGGCAATGGGCCATCCGCACGCTCATGCCTGGGGGAGGACCGAATGAAACGGAATTGTTTGAGTCTCATGATCGGCGCGCTGCTGGCCACGGGGCCGGTACTGGCACAGGAATCACCGACGGCAGGCAGATCCGCTTCGCCGACCAACCTGGACAGCATCAAGGTCACCGCGCGCAAGCGTGAGGAAACCCTGCAGGAGGTGCCGGTTGCCGTCACCGCATTTACCTCCGAGGCGCTGGACAAGATGAATGTCCAGGACATCAGCGACCTCGATGCGCAGGTGCCCAACCTGACCATCTACGCGGCGCGCGGCGCCAGCAGCACGGTCACTGCCTACATCCGTGGCATCGGCCAGTCCGACCCCACCTGGGGCGCGGACCCGGGCGTCGGCATCTACCTGGATGACGTCTACATCGCACGTCCGCAGGGTGCGCTGCTGGATGTGTTCGATGTCTCGCGCATCGAGGTACTGCGCGGCCCGCAGGGCACGCTCTACGGCAAGAACACCATCGGCGGCGCGATCAAGTACATCTCGCGCGGCCTGCCCACCCAGACCGAGGGCTTCGCCCAGATCACCGTGGGCAACTACAGCCAGCTGGATGCGAAGGCGGCCATCGGCGGCCCGATTGGCGGCGCCGACAGTGGCCTGCGCGCCCGCGTGGCGGTGGCCAGCATGAACCACGACGGGTTTGGCGAGAACACCTTCAACGGCCAGCCGGTCAGCGACAAGCAGATCAATGCCGCCCGACTGAACGTCGGCGCGTACGCGGGCGATGACTTCGACGTGCAGTTCGCACTGGACTGGATCGATGACCAGTCCGGCATGCGCGGTTCGAAGATGCTGGCGCCCAATCCGTTCCTGCGCGCATACCCGCCGATGGACAGCCGCTATGACATCCGCTCGGGCATGCGCAACCTCAACAACGTGGAGAGCAAGGGTGCCTCGGCTACGGTGAACTGGCGGCCGAACGAGGACATTGCGCTGAAGTACGTGGTCGCCAAGCGTGAATCGGACAGCGAGGCCAACATCGACTTCGATACCGCGCCGGTCAAGCTGGCCGACGTGGGTGGCACCTATCACGACGACCAGGTCAGCAACGAAGTGCAATTGAACTACGATGCCGGCGGCCGGGTGCGCGGTGTGGTCGGCCTGTACCAGTTCAGTGGCGAGGCGGGCGGCCAGATCCAGAACAACTACTTCAGTGCGCAGTTCGCCGACAACCAGGGCAAGGTGTTGACCGACAGCATCGCGCTGTACGCGGACTGGACCTTCGACCTGACCAGCAAACTCAAGCTGGATGTAGGCGCCCGTTACACCGACGAGGACAAGCGCGCGATCGTGCTGAACCGCCTGTACGCCGACCCGGGTTTCAGCCGGCCGGTGGCGGTGACCGCGGACTTCGACAAGAAGACCAACTTCAAGAACGTCTCGCCCAAGGTCTCGCTGGACTACCAGATCACTCCGGACATCATGGTCTACGGCCTGGCCACGCGTGGCTTCAAGTCCGGTGGCTACAACATCCGCGCCAACGCTGTGGCCGTGCCACGCTCGGCCGAGCCGTTCGACGACGAGACCGTGGACAGCTACGAGGTCGGCAGCAAGATGGCCTTCCTCGACCAGCGCCTGTTCCTCAATCTGTCGGCCTTCTACAACAAGTACAAGGACATCCAGTTGTCGGTGTTCACCGGCCTGGATACCAATGGCGATGGCGTCGATGACTCCTTCTTCGGTGATTTCACCAATGCCGGCGCAGGTACGGTCAAAGGCCTGGAAGTCGAGTACCAGTACCTGCCCAGCCAGCACTGGCTGATTTCCGGCAACCTGGCGTGGCTGGATACCAAGTACGACGAGTACATGGATCGTGGCGTCAACGTGGCCAGGCAGATGAAGTTCACCAACGCGCCGGAGTTCTCGGGCGCGTTCAACGTGGAGTACCGCACCGAGCTGGCCAATGGCAGCAACCTGTCGGCACGGGTGAGCTACAGCTACCAGAGCGAGGTGTGGCCGACCACCGACCTGAGCCCGGTGATCCGCCAGCAGGGCTACGGGCTGGTCAATGCCGGCGTCATCTGGCGCCTGGATGATGCGTGGACCTTCTCGCTGCAGGGCACCAACCTGGCCGACAAGGAATACCGCACCACCGGCTACAACATCCCGGCGGTCGGCACGCTGATTGGCTTCTATGGTCCGCCACGCCAATATAGCCTCAGCGTCCGTTACGATTTCTAGCGCATCCGTTACGATCTCCAGGAAGCTTCTGCATGACGCAGTCTTACGACGACCTTTACTGGAACAGCAATGATGGGTTGCGCCTGCACGCGCGCGACCATGCACCCGATGCGGGGCGGGCAGCGCGTGGCACGGTGGTCTGCATTCCCGGGCTGACCCGCAATGGCGCCGATTTCGATGCGCTTGCCGATGTGCTCACCGCCGAGGGCTGGCGCGTGATCGCGGTCGACCTGCGCGGTCGCGCAGGCTCGGAACGCGCATATGACCCGTCCAG
Organism: Stenotrophomonas sp. 96582_Sma; assembly: GCF_056480905.1. Taxonomy (NCBI): domain Bacteria; kingdom Pseudomonadati; phylum Pseudomonadota; class Gammaproteobacteria; order Lysobacterales; family Lysobacteraceae; genus Stenotrophomonas; species Stenotrophomonas sp. 96582_Sma. The sequence continues at coordinate 2,527,855 of NZ_CM151122.1, forward strand.
CTACAACCCGCGTGCCTATGCGGATGACATGGTTGCGCTGCTGCGCTCGCAGAACATCGCCAAGGCGGTATTCGTCGGCACCTCGCTGGGCGTGCTGGTGACCATCACCCTCGCCTCGCGCGCGCCCGAGCGGATCGCGGGCGCAGTGCTCAACGATGCCGGCCCCAAGGTGCCGCGTGAGGCGCTGGCACGGATCGGCAAGTACGCCGGCAAGCCGGTGCCGCCGATGGACCTGGTGCAGGCCACCGCTTACGTGGAATCCATCGGCAAGGCCGCGTTCCCTCGCTTCAGTACCGACGACTGGCGGCAGATGGCGGTGCGCACCTTCCGCCCGCGCAGCGATGGACTGCTGGAGCTGGATTACGATCCGGCCGTGATCCGAACGACACGTCCGTGGCTGCTGTGGTTGCTGCGGCCGGTGCTGTGGCGTGCGGTTCGTGGGCTGACCGCACGGGTGCCGGTACTGGTGGTGCGCGGTGCGCTGTCCGACATCCTGCCGGCCGATGTCGCGCGGCAGATGGCGGCCACCTCGGAAAGTGCCCGCCTGGTGGAAGTGCCGGATGTGGGACACGCTCCGATGCTGTCCGAGCCAGAGGCACGTGACGCGATCCTGGCCTTGCTGGAGCGTGTGGCGTGAGTGCGGAGAGCAATCTGCCTCCCGCGCTGCAGGCGTTGCAGCAGTGGGCGGCCAGCGAGCGGGTGAGTGGCGTGACCCACGTGGACCAGGCGCGCATCGATGCCTTTGCCGACGCCACCGGCGACCACAACTGGATCCACGTCGATCCAGGCCGCGCGCAGACGCAGCTGCCGGGCGGGCAGACCATCGCGCACGGTTTCCTGCTGCTCTCGCTCACCGTGCAGGACGATGTGGTCGCCCTCACCGGCTTCCCCGGCATCGCCCATGTGCTCAACTACGGCCTCAACAAGGTCCGCTTCCTGGCGCCGGTACCCAGCGGGTCCGGGGTGCGGGTGCGCTCGCAGCTGGTGTCACTGGACGCGCGCCAGCCGGGCCAGTGGCTGCTGACCCAGCGCAAGGCCGTCGAGCGGGTTGCCGATGGCGAGCTGGCACTGGTCGCTGAGCAGCTGTCACTGATCGTGGTCGTCCCCTAGCACCACCCTGCCCGGTTCTCTCCCTACACTGGAGCGATGTTGACGCCCTCCATCGTCCTCTTCGCCTGCATTGCATGGACCGCACTGCTGTTTGGCGTGGCGCTGTGGGGTGAGCGCCGGGGGCACCGGCTTTCGAAGGCATGGCCGCTCATCTACGCGCTGTCGCTGGCCGTGCACTGCACCGCGTGGACCTACTACGGCGCGGCCTCGCAGGGACTGCAATGGGGCTTCCCCATTCCACCCACCCTGGCCGGCATGGCGTTGATCTTTGCCTTCGGCCTGCCGTTCCTGCTCCGCCTGGGGCGGCTGGCCAAGCAGCACAACAGTGCCACCATCGCTGATCTGGTCGTCGCACGACTGCGTGCCGATCGCGGCCTCGGCTTCACCATCACCCTGGTGGCACTGTTCGGCATCATTCCCTACATCGCCCTGCAGCTGAAAGCCGTCAGTCAGGGCCTGGGCGCGCTGCTGGGCGATCGTTTCGCGCCTGCTGCCGCGCAGCTGGACATGTCGTTCTGGTTCGCCCTGACGATGGCGGCGTTCACCCTGCTGTTCGGTGCACGCAAGGCATCGGCCACCGAGCCCAATCGTGGCATCGTGGTCGCACTGGGGCTGGAGTCGGTATTGAAGCTGGTGGCGCTGCTCGCCATTGGCCTCTATGCGGCGCTGTCGGTGCGCCAGGCGGGCACGCCGCTGCTGGAAAAGATGGCGCAGCTGCCGCCACCGGCCATCATGCCGGACTATCTGACCATGGTCGCGCTGGGGGCGATCTCCGCGTTTACCCTGCCGCACCAGTTCCATGTCGGCGTGGTCGAACTGCGCCAGACCTCGGACCTGAGGACGGCACGCTGGTTGTTCCCGGTCTACCTGCTGCTGATCGGGTTGCCGTCGGTGCCGATGGCGCTGGCCGGTGCCGCGCAGCTGCCCGCATCGGTGTCGCCTGACCTGTACGTGCTGGCGCTGCCGCAGGCCGGTGGCCACCACCTGCTGGCGCTGCTGGCCTATCTGGGCAGCCTGAGCGCCGCCACCGGCATGATGATCCTGTCCGGGCTGACCCTGTCGATCATGCTCGGCAACCATGGCTTCGGCTCACGGTTGCTGGACGGTATTGCCGGCGGTGCCGCGGCGGCCGACCTGCGTCCACGCGTGCTGGCCTTCCGCCGTGCCGGCATCCTCGCCGTGTTCCTGATGTCGTGGCTGTACAGCCGGGCGATGAGCGACACCGAGGCACTCAGCGATTTCGGCCTGATGTCCTTCACCGCCCTCTCGCAGCTGGCGCCGGCGGTCCTGCTGGCGGTGTATCGCCCGCGCACGCCCTCTCCGGCCATCATCGCCGGCATCGTGCTGGGGTCGTTGGCCTGGCTGTGGCTGGTGCTGCTGCCGATGGTGATCCCTGCCTCGCCCCCCGCCTCGGGGCCCGATGACCTGCACTGGCTGTCCGTGGTCTCGCTGCGCCTGCAGTCGGGCCATATCGCCATCAGCATGGGCGCCAGTCTGGCGGTCAACCTGCTGACGGTTGCGCTGGTGTCGCGCGCGGTGCGTCCCTCGTTGCCGCGACGACGGGATGCGGTGGCAGCAGCCTCGCTGCGCAGGACGGCCGGACGCTTCCTCGGCCAGGAGCGGGCCCGGCAACTGATGGATGGGCATGCCGGGCAGCTGCTGGACGACGACCGGGTCATCACCATCGAACGCGAACTGAGCGCCGTGGTCGGCGCGGGCATGGCGCGCCTGCTGGTGGAGGCCGCTCGCGATGGCGGTGCCGCGCCCTTGGATGCGGTGACCCGTGCTGTGGGCGAAGCCACCCAGGCGCTGCGCTTCAACCAGCGCCTGCTGGAAGCGGCGTTGGAAAACATGAGCCAGGGCATCAGCGTGGTCGACGCGCAGCTGCAGCTGGTGGCCTGGAACAGCCGCTACGCCGCGTTGTTCAAGTTTCCGCCCGAGTTGCTGCAGGTCGGGCAGCCGGTGGTCAATCTGACAGCGTGGGCGCTGGCCGAGCTGAAGATCGGTGACGGCCCCGGTGACACTCGCGACAAGGCTTTGCAGCGTCGCGTCGCACACATGCGGCGTGGCACGCCGCATCTGTCCGAACGGATCTTCCCCGACAACACCATCGTCGAGATCCGTGGCAATCCGATGCCCGGCGGTGGCTACGTGGCCACCTTCACCGACGTCACCGCCTTCCGCCGCGCCGAGGAAGCGCTCAAGCGCAGCAATGAAACCCTGGAGCGCCGCGTACAGGACCGCACCGCACGGCTGGAACAGGCAGTGCACGAAGCCGAGCGCGCGAACGTTGCCAAGACACGCTTCCTGACGGCGGTCGGCCACGACCTGATCCAGCCACTGCATGCGGCGCAGCTGCTGACCGATGCGATGTCGCAGCACATCGAATCGGAGTTCCTCGACAGTTTCCTGCGCCAGATCCGTGGTGCGCTGGACTCCACCGACGACCTGCTGTCCGGGCTGCTGGATATCTCCCGGCTTGAGGCGGGTGGACTGGTCGCCGATCCGCGCCCCTTCGCGCTGTCGACCGTCCTGGATCCGCTCGCGCAGGAGTTCGCGGTACTGGCGGCGGCGCGCGGCCTGCAGTTCCGTTACGTGCGGACCCAGGCATGGGTGCACAGTGACCCGCTGCTGCTGCGCCGTGTGCTGCAGAACTTCCTGGCCAATGCCATTCGTTACACCCGCCATGGCGGTGTGTTGCTCGGTGTGCGCCGCCAGGGACAGGCACTGCTGATCGGTGTGCATGACACCGGCCCCGGCATTGCTCCGGAGCAGCAGGCGGTGGTGTTCGAGGAGTTCCACCGGGTCGATCGCAGCAACGGCCAGGGACTGGGCCTGGGCTTGACCATCGCGCACCGCATCGCCGACCTGCTGCACGCACCCCTGCACCTGCGCAGCGTGCCCGAGCACGGCTCGGCCTTCTCGATCAGCGTGCAACGCGCAGCACCCCCTGCGACCCCGCGCAGCTCACCGCCAGCGGCGGGCAGCAGCGCGCTCAAGGGAGTCCGCGTGCTGGTGGTCGACAACGACCCGGACGCACTGGAGGCGATGCGGCAGCTGCTGCTTTCCTGGGGTTGCGATGTCGTCGCGGCAGGCCAAGCCGATGACATCGGACCGTCAGCGCACGAGGCGGCGCTGTGGCTGTTCGACTATCACCTGGATGATGGCGATACCGGTGTTGCGCTGTGGAAGCGGCTGGTAGGCATGCATGGGCCGCGTCCGACAGTGATCCTCAGTGCGGATGCCGGCAGCGATACGCGCGAGGCGGTGCGCGGCGTTGGGCTGTCCCTGCTCAACAAGCCGTTCAAACCGTTGGCGCTGCGCTGGGCGATCAACCACCTGCTGGCGGCCAGCACCACGCCCTGACCGGTCAGGGCTCAGGCAGTTCTTCGATCTGCCGGGACGGATCGGCCAATCCCATTTCGTGCAGCACGCGGATGGCCTGCGCGCGGTTGCGCACGCCCAGCCGCTCCATGATGCGTGTCATGTGTGCCTTGACCGTGCGCAGCTGTACGCCCAGCCGGTCGGCAATCTGCTTGTTGAGCAGGCCCTCGGCCACCAGCCCCAGTACCTTGTACTGATGTGCCGACAGGCTGGCCAGGCGCGCGGCCAGGTCGGCATCCCTGCTGAACGTCGCCACCCGGGCCACCGGTTCGCGCAGCAGCGCCGGGATCCAGCGCTCGCCCACCAGCACGGACTGCAGCGCGGACTGCAGCTCGTTCAAACCCGAGCTCTTGGGCAGATAGCCCGCGGCGCCAAGGTCGATGGCACGCCGGATGACCTGCGGCTCCTCGTTAGCGGAGACGATGATGATCGCCAGGCCCGGCTGCAACGCACGGATCGTGGCCAGCCCGGCCAGTCCGTGGTTGCCCGGCATGTGCAGGTCCAGCAGCATCAGATCGATCGACTGGTTCTCGATCACCTCCAGCACGCTGTCCAGCGAATCAGCTTCGCTGATCTGCAGATCGGCGACCGCCTCTTCCGCCGCGCGATGCAGTGCCGCGCGGAACAAAGGGTGATCGTCGGCGATGAGCAGGGTGGGCATGTCCTGGCGAGATTATCAAATCGGGTGCGCGCGGGAACAGGTACCTAGGTACGCTGGTGCAGCAGGAAGGGCTTGCTAGTGTGGTGCGGAGAAGGCCGGCGACCGCAACGCCGCCCACGAGGAAATGCCATGTCATCCGCTCCCACTCCCGATGCCCATGCCTATCCACTGCTGATCAAGCAGCTGCTGCTGATGCCGCTGGCGGTGAGCCCTGAACAGGAAATCGTCTACGGCGACCAGGTCCGATTCGACTACCGCACCCTGCAGGCGCGCATCGGCCAGCTGGCCGGCCTGTTGACCTCGCTGGGAGTCGGCCACGGCGACACGGTGGCGGTGATGGACTGGGACAGCAACCGCTACCTGGAGGCCTACTTCGCCGTGCCGATGATCGGTGCGGTGCTGATGATGGTGAACGTGCGCCTGGCCCCAGAGCAGATCGCCTACACGCTGAACCACGGCGGGGCGCGGGTGATCCTGGCCAACCGCGAGTTCCTGCCGCTGCTGGACGCCATCGACGAGCAGCTGCCGGACCTGCGCACGCGCATCCTGCTGGACGATGCAGGCGGTCCGCTGCCGCCAGGCTTCGCCACCGAGTACGAAGCGGGGTTGCGCGATGCCACGCCGATCGTCCGCTTCCCGGACTTCGACGAGAACGCCCGTGCCACGGTGTTCTACACCACTGGAACCACCGGGCTGCCCAAGGGCGTGTATTTCAGCCACCGGCAGCTGGTGTTGCATTCGCTGGCGGCGATGGCCGCGCTTGGCGGTGCACCCCGTCAAGGCCGCCTGCATCGCGACGATGTCTACATGCCCATCACCCCGATGTTCCATGTGCACGCGTGGGGCCTGCCCTACGTGGCTACGGCGATGGGCATCAGGCAGGTCTATCCGGGGCGCTACCTGCCTGCGACGCTGCTGGCATTGATCGCCCGTGAGAAGGTGACCTTCTCGCACTGCGTGCCAACCATCCTGCACATGCTGCTGGAGCATCCGGACGCGGCGCAGACCGACCTGGAAGGCTGGAAGGTGATCATCGGCGGTGCCGCACTGCCGCGTGCGCTGGCGCAGCGTGCGCTGGCGCGGGGCATCGACATCTTCGGCGGCTATGGCATGTCCGAGACCTGCCCTCTGCTCACCATCGCCCAGATCGACGTGGACAGCGTGACCGATGCCGATGAGGTGCTGTCGCTGCGCACCAAGGCCGGCATACCGGTACCACTGGTGGACCTGCGCATCGTCGACCCGGACATGAAGGATGTCGCCCACGATGGCATCGCCACCGGAGAGGTCGTCGTGCGCGCACCCTGGCTCACCCAGGGCTACCTGCACGATCCGGATGCATCTGCAGCACTGTGGGCAGGAGGCTATCTGCATACCGGGGACATCGGCAACATCGATGAATGCGGCTACCTGAGGGTGACCGACCGTATCAAGGATGTGATCAAGACCGGCGGTGAGTGGATCTCCTCGCTCGCCCTGGAGGACATCATCGCCCTGCATCCGGCGGTCAGCGAAGTCGCGGTGATCGGCATCGCCGACACGAAATGGGGCGAGCGGCCGTTGCCGCTGGTGGTCAGGCAGCCTGGCAGTGAGGTGACCGAAGCGGAGATCATCGAACTGGTCGCTGCGCGAAGCCGCTCAGGGGACATCTCACGGTATGCGATTCCGGAACGGGTCAGTTTCGTGGAATCGATCGAGCGGACCAGCGTGGGCAAGATCAACAAGAAGAAGCTGCGTGGGTTGCATGACCCAGCGACTGGCTCGGGCCGTGGGTGATCTCCGCCCGATCGCCGAGGTCAGTGTTCGCACGGCGAGGTATGGAGCGGCACCCCGGAACCATGATCTCCCGAGGTACCACTGTACTGCAGCAGACCTGGTTCAGTTCTGCCAGGACCGGTCACCCTCAGTCGATGCAGGGTCCCTTCGCAGCGATCTCCGTGCCGGATCCCTTCGCACCGATGCTGGCGGGGCCCTGGCATGCGTCAAAGCTGTACTTGATCAGCTTCCACGCCCCACTCGACCACCGGTATGTCCACGACTCGGAAGCACCGCTCGGCAAGGTATTGGAGATCGAGATGACCTCTCCCTCCACACCACGTGCAGGCAATGGAACAGGCGGGCCCGCCGCACCGGCCGGCTTCAGGCTGCCAGCAGACTGATAGCTGTGCGAGATGGCCAGTTCGCCCGTCTGCAACGCCGGCGCGTAGGCGGGCGAATTCCGTTTGATCCAATCGACGATGTAGCCGGCTTCCAGCGAATCCGGCGCGTACGTGGCCTTCGTAACTACAGTGGCGGTCGCGGTGCCCGCGATCGGTCCTGCATTGACGCCCCCACCGGGGACTCCACTCAGTGCCAGCACCAATGGCAGCGCCGCGCCCAACAGCGAGAACTTCATACCCTGCTCCTTGTGTGTATGCAGCTTTCTCAACGGGCCGTCTATGACCCGCGGGCAGTGTAGGCATTGCGGACAGGCTGGGCATCGGCGCAGTCATGCCCATTTCTCATATCCATCAGGCTTCGAGCGCGAGCTGTCCTGCTGAAGGTCGCAGCGCCGATTGTGTTGAACGCGGCGCTCAGATCCGCGTCGTTGCCATGAACCGTTCGCGGTCCTGCTGCGTACGGCGGCGGATCTCCTCCAGCGCCTGGCTTTCGGTCGCCTGCAGCATGGCTTCGAACAGGCGCTGGAAGTGATGGCGCATCGCATTGCGCGCGGCCACTGGATCACGCGCGCGCAGGGCTTCGAAGATCGCCATGTGCTCGTCCGCACGGCTGGCGCCATCATCATGGCAGACCCGGGCATAGACCTCGGTCACCCGCGGCAGTTCGCTGCGCATGCGCCAGATCTGCTGCACGAAGAATTCCACCACCGGGTTGCCGGAAAGCCGTGCGATGGCCAGGTGGAAGCGGCGGTCGTACTCGCCGGCTTCCGCGTCACTCAGGTCGCGACGGCACAGCGCTTCGGCCAACGCCTGCAGCTCGGCAATGCCGGCATCATCCAGATTGCTGGCAGCCAGAGCGGCGGCCTCGGCCTCGAATACCGCGCGGGCGGCGGTGAGGTCGAAGGCGCTGACATCCGGCAGACCGCCGGACGCCTGCGTCGGGCGCGGTTTCACATGCACGCCCGAGCCGATGCGGATGGCGATCCAGCCCTGCGCTTCCAGTGCGATCTCGGCTTCGCGGATGGTGACCCGGCTGACACCGAACCGTTCGGCCAGCTCACGCTCGCCCGGCAGCCGCGAGCCCGGCGGAAATTCGCCATCCTCGATCAGCTTGCGGAGCTTGGCAGCGATGGTCTGGTAAAGGCGGTTGGCGGACATGCGGCTGACCCTTGGCGATTCCTTCCGGGTCCCTGCCCTGCCACCGCGGCCGGCAAGGGTCCGGTTGGAGCGACGGCGCGACCACTGGCCGCGCCGCCCTGTTCAGAACTTGTATCGTACACCGAAATACGCACGCCGCCCGTAGGTCACCACTTCGCGGAAGTTCCCATAAAGCGGCTGGTAGGCCACGCGCGGCTCGTTGGTCAGGTTCATCAGCTCCAGCGACAGCGACAACTGCTTGTTCACCCGGTAGCGCAGGCGCAGGTCCACGCTGGTGTTGTCATCGTAGTAGCGGTTCTGCTGCGCGGTGTTGCCGGTGAAGTCCTGGTAGTAGTGCGAGCGGAACTTGCCGATGGCCTGGATGTTGAAGCGCCCGACGTCCCAGTAGATCGAGCCGGACAGCACGTGCCGCGAGAAACCACTCAGGCCAGCCGGTGGCACGATGGCCGGAATGATCGTGCCATCGCTGGCCAGCTGCTCACCCAGTCGCGAGTCCTGGGTCTGATAGTCGGCATCGGCGTAGTTGTAGCTCAGCTTGAAACCCAGCCCGTCGAACGGCTTGGGCAGGTACGACAGTCGATGGGTAGCGGTCAGCTCGAAGCCGGTCAGCGTGCTGTCCTCGTCGGTGGTTACCTGCTGCCGCACCGGCACGGTCACGCTCTGGCCGTCGATGGTGTAGGTCTCCGGCACCAGCGCAGTGGCGGTGCCGCCGTTGAACTGCTTCCAGTACACCGCGCCGGCCAGCATCGTGTCCGGGTTCGGGTACCACTCCAGGGAAAGGTCGCCGTTCCAGGACATCAGCGGCTGCGCGGCGGGGTTGCCGCTGGCGCTGATGTCATCCAGCGCGTCGGCCAGGTTGCCGTAGGTGGCATCACTGCTCACGTTGATGGTGCGCCCGGCACCCAGCGCGGCAATGTCCGGCCGTGACATCGCGCGATATGCACCGACCCGCAGCAACACGTCCGGGCGCAGCTCGAAGGCCGCGTTGAGGCTGGGCAGCAGCTTGTCGTTGCCCGCCTTGAACACCTGCGTGCTGTACTCGCCGGTGGGTTGCAGGCGGATCGTCCCGTCACCGTTGTCCTCGATGCGCAGCCCGGTTCGCACGCCTTCAGAACGAACATCGGTCTTGACCCAGCGCAGGCCGAGGTTGCCGGTCACCGGCAAGCCGAACAGGGTGCTGCTGAACTCACCCATCAGATAGAGCGCGCGTGTCTTCTCGGTGATATCGACATTGTTCGGATCCTGGAAACCCGGATCCAGCCCGCTGTCGAGGCTGCCGCGGAACGACTGGTACAGGCAGTTCGGATCGAAGTACGCCCACGAGGAGATCGTGTTTCCGCTGGCGGCATCCATGAAGTCATCCTGCGGGAAGGGTGCACGGCAGGCCTGGTTGGCGGCGATGATCTTCGCTTTGTCGGCCGCCACGCGCTGGTCGTAGTCGGTTACCAGGGTGTTGTCGCGCAGGCGGTAGTCGGCCTGGCTGGCGCGCACGCCGCCCTTGATGCGGGTGAAGAAACCGGACTCCGGCATGAAGCTGGCATCGAAGCGGCCGGCCTTGATCCTGTGGTCATTCTCGGTGGCGCTGGAGGTCACCCGCGCCGCGCCGGTGTAGGCGTCCCAGTTGTTGGGGTCGAAGTTCGGCGCCAGGGCAACACTGGGCACTTCGCCGTGCCAGTCCCAGTCATAGTCCACGTAGCCGGTGGCACCACTGCTGATACCGGGCACGACGGCATTGTTGACGTCGCGCTGGTTGGCGCGCAGGCGGGTCATGCGCTCGCTGTCGAGGCGATTGGTGTGCGAGTAGGAAAGATCGGTAGACAGCTCCCAGGCCGGGGTCGGGCGCAGGATCAGGTTCAGGCCACCCCCGGTGTATTCCTCGCCACGCCAGTAGCGGTTGGAGGTGGAATCAATCGAGGTGCTGCCGTGCAGGTGGCGCACGATACCGTCTTCGTCAACCTCGCGCTGGGTGATGCCGCGTCGTGCGTTGGACAGGCTCAGATCGCTGCGGTTCTCATACCAGTTGCGCTCGGTGTGCTCGAAGTCGAGGTTCACTTCAACCACATCATTTGGCCGCCACTGCAGCGCGGCGAACTCGCTCTGCCGGTCGTTGCGCTCCTGCTTGAGCCGGTAGATGCGGCTGCTCGGCACCAGGTAGTACGGCGCGCCGTTGGCGATGGCCTGCGCGGACACTTCGTTGCAGTTGGCATTGCCCACGTTCTGCGTGCCATCGCAGGCATACCAGGTGGAACCGCTGGTAATGCTCTCTTCCGGATCGGTGCCGTCCAGGCGCTGGAAGCCCAGCGAGATGCCCAGCTTCTGCCCGTTGCCGAACTCGAACTGATCGATGTAGCTGGCGGTGCCGCGATAGCCGATGCCGTCCTTGTCACGGTACTTGCTGTCGTACTCCGCCCAGCTGCCGCGCAGGTCCAGCTGCACTGCACGCTTGCCGTACTCCAGTGGGCGCACTGTTTCCAGGCCGATGGTGCCGGCCACGCCGCCTTCGATGATGTCGGCGCGCTGGGTCTTGTAGATGGCCACCGTGTTGATCAGCTCGGCCGGGAACATGTTGAAGTTCACCGAGCGGTCGCCGCTGCCGTTGGTGATCTCGCGGCCATTGAAGTTGGTGCTGCTGAGGAAGGCGCCCAGGCCCCGGATCGAGATCTCCGAGGCGCCGGTCTTGTCGCGGGTCGAGGCGGCGCCGGTCAAGGTCTCGATCGCATCGGCCAGCGACGGTGCCGGCAGGTCGCCGATGTCATCGGCCGAGAGCACGTCGGCGATGACCGTGTCGTCGCGCTTCTTGTTGATCGAACTCTGCATTGATTCGCGGATGCCGGTGACCTGCACCTGGTCCAGCGTGGTGGGATCCTGCCCTGACGCGTCCTTGCTGGACTGCGCCTGGGCCGCGGGCATGCCCGCCAGCACGGCAAGCAGCGCCACGATCAGGGGTGTGGGGGACAACGAGATGCTGTGCACTGCTCCGGCGGGTCGCCGCATGGTTTCCTCCTCCCAAAGGATCGCCTGCATGCCAGGCGTGGGACGCAGCTTCGGCACGGCGACATGAAAATGTCAACCAATTGGTATGCGAATGTTCAAATGCCTTTCATCCATACCAGTTGAATGCAATTTAATGTGCTCATGCAGCATGACTTTGCGCGAAAGCTGGCTTACAACGGACCCGGAAGTGGTATGCAGACCCACCCTGAAACGACGGCCCGGCCGTCTCTGGAAGGATTTCATGCGCATTCGTCCGCTTGCTCGACATCCGCTCAACAATCCATCACTGTTTTGCCTGACCACTGGTCTGGCAATGTGCCTGACCACTTCAGCGGCAAGTGCAGCCAGCTGGCTCGTCCACGATGTCGCTGAGTTCACTACCGCCGCCTCGGCGCTGCAGCCCGGCGATGAGATCGTGTTGGCTGACGGCACCTGGACCGACGCGCGATTGCTGCTGAAAGGCCAGGGCACGGCAGCCGCGCCGATCGTGTTGCGCGCGCAGACCGCCGGCAAGGTCGTCCTCAGCGGACGTTCGGACCTGCGCCTGGCGGGTAGCTACCTGCAGGTGTCCAACCTGGTGTTCCGCAACGGCTATACGCCGGGTGATGCGGTGGTGGCGTTCCGCGAATCCAGCAAGGCGGTGGCCCGCCACAGCCGGGTGACCGGCCTGGTGATCGATGACTACACCAACCCCGATGCCAGCGACCAGGACTACTGGGTATCGCTGTATGGCAGCAACAACCGGTTGGATCACAGCCAGCTGCGCGGCAAGACCAACGCCGGGCCCACGGTAGTGGTGGTGCGCGATGCCACCCAGGGCCTGGACAACCAGCACCGCATCGACCACAACTGGTTCGGACCGCGCCCGGCGCTGGGCGTCAACGGCGGCGAAACCCTCCGCGTCGGCACCAGCGACACTTCGTTGAGCGATTCCAACAGTACGGTGGAGAACAACTGGTTCGAAGGCTGCGACGGCGAGACCGAGATCATCAGCAACAAGTCCGGCGGCAATACCTACCGCGGCAACGTGTTCTACCGTTCGGCCGGCGCGCTCACGCTACGCCATGGCAACGGCAACCGGGTGATCGACAACGTGTTCCTGGGCGACGACAAGGCCGGCACCGGCGGCGTGCGCATCATCAATGCCGACCAGACCGTCAGCAACAATTACTTCGAACGATTGGCCGGCTCCAGCAACCGTTCCGCGCTGGCGGTGATGGACGCGCAGGCCGATCCGCCGCTGTCCGGCTATGCGCCGGTGGTGAATGCCACGATCAACCGCAATACCTTCGTGGACGTGGCGAAGATCAGTTTCGGCGTCGGCCATGATGAAGCCAAGGGCATCGTGGTCGCCGCCAGCAACAGCCGCTTCAGCGCCAACCTGATCGTCAACCGCACCAGCAGGAACCCGCCGAATGCCGCCAGTTCGCTGGCCGGCATCGACTTCAGTGGCAACGTGCAGTCACCGGCAGCCAGCACCGTATTCCCGGGCGGCGTAGAGGGGCGTGGCGTCAGCCTGCAGCAGGCTGCCAGCGGATTGTGGGTGGCAGCGCCCGCCCTGCCCGCCGTGGGCGCCGATCCTGCCCTGGCGATGACCGCGCGCGAGGCGACCGGCGTCGACTGGTATCCCAAGGTGGGCGAAGTTGCCCTGTCACGCACCCGCAATGGAGTTGATCGATGAGGTTGCAGCCGCTGTTCGTCTCCCTGGCCCTGGCCACCCCCTTTGCCCTGCTGCCGGCCGCGCCGCTGTTCGCAGCCCCCGCTGCCGCAGCGAGGCAGGCCGACACCGCGCCGGTGCTGGTGACCGCAGCGCAGTGGCAGCGGATGGCCAGCGAAGGCGGCCCCTACCCGTGGTTCGCCAAGGAACAGGCGCGCACGGAAAAATCGCTGAAGAAGATGATGAAGGCCGGCATCGACGTGCCGGTACCGAAGGACAAGGGCGGCGGCCGCACCCATGAACAGCACAAGCGCAACTACCAGGCCCTGATGGCGGCCGGCACCCTGTACCGGCTGACCGGCGACAAGGTCTATGTCGACTACGCGCGCGACATGCTGCTGCAGTACGCCAGGCTCTACCCCACCCTGGGCCCGCACCCCGAAGGCCGCGGACAGATTCCAGGCCGCGTGTTCTGGCAGGTGCTCAACGATTCGGTGTGGCTGGTCAACGCCATCCAGGGCTACGACGCGATCCGCGACGCGCTGTCCGCCGAGGACCGCGACACCATCGAATCGAAGGTGTTCCGGCCGATGGCTGAGTTCCTCGTCAGCGAGCCGAAGAACTACGACCAGATCCACAACCACGCCACCTGGGCGGTGGCCGCCACTGGCATGACCGGCTACGTGCTGCGCGACCCTGAGCTGGTGGAGAAATCGTTGCGCGGCAGCCAGAAGAACGATCAGTTCGGCTTCCTTCGCCAGATCGACCTGCTGTTCTCGCCCGATGGCTATTACGAGGAAGGCCCGTACTACCAGCGCTACGCACTGGCACCGTTCCTGCTGTTCGCCAACGCCATCGAACGCAACGAGCCGCAGCGCAGGATCTTCGCGCGCCGCGACGGCGTGCTGCTGAAGGCGGTGGATGTGCTGGTGCAGTCCAGCTATGACGGCCTGTTCTTCCCGATCAACGATGCCATCCTGGACAAGGGCATCGATACCGAGGAACTGGTGGCCGGTATCGGCATTGCCTATGCGCGCACCGGTGACGACCGCCTGTTGTCGGTGGCCCAGCAGCAGAAACGCCTGCTGTTGTCCCCCGAGGGACTACAGGTGGCGCAAGCACTGGCCGCCAACAAGGCCAAGCCCTTCGATTACCGTCCGATGCTGCTGCGCGATGGCCCGGACGGCGACCGCGGTGGCCTGGCGATCCTGCGCATGAACGGCGAACGCGGCCAGGCGCTGGTGCAGAAGGACACGATGCAGGGCATGGGCCATGGCCACTTCGACAAACTCAACTGGCTGTTCTACGACAACGGCAATCCGGTGGTGACCGACTACGGCGCTGCCCGCTTCCTCAACGTGGAAGCCAAGCGGGGTGGCATCTACCTGGCCGAGAACCGCAGCTGGGCCAAACAGACCGTGGCCCACAACACCCTGGTGGTGGACGAACAGAGCCACTTCAAGGGCGACTGGAAGCGCGGCGAGGAGCATGCCCCGCAGGTGCGCTTCTTCCAGGCCGATGCCGATACCCAGGTTGCCTCGGCGACCATGCGCGATGCCTACCCCGGCGTGGTGTTCACCCGCACCCAGGCGCTGCTGCGCCACCCCGACCTGGGCCTGCCGGTGGTGCTGGACCTGCTGCAGGTGCACGGCGACAAGGCCGCGCGCTACGACCTGCCGCTGCACTTCAACGGCCACATCGTCACCACCGGCTTCGAGGCAGAACACTTCCCCACCCAGCGCCCGGTGCTGGGCAAGGACAACGGCTACCAGCACCTGTGGCTGGATGCACGCAGCACGCCCGGCAGCGAATCGCGTTCCCTGGCGTGGCTGCTGGATGGGCGCTTCTACACCTACCGCTTCGGCAGCAGTGCGCCGGCACAGGCGCTGCTGGTGGAAAGTGGTGCCAACGATCCCGAGTTCAACCTGCGCCGTGAACCGGCCCTGCTGCAGCGCGTGGAAGGCCAGAAGGACGTGACCTTCTTCAGTGTGCTGGAGCCGCATGGCGAGTACAACGGCACCGCCGAGTACGTGCACGGCGCGGACAGCCGCATCAAGGACATCGTGCGCAGCCGGGGCAGCGATGCAGCGGTGATCGAACTGCGCCTGGCCAGCGGTGCACGCATCGCCCTCGGCGTGGCCGACGACAGCAGCGCCAAGGGCGAGCACAGCGTGACCGTGGACGGCCATGCCTACCGCTGGAGCGGCAGCCATGCACGCATGGACCGCAGCAAGGGTGACGGAAAATGAACGGCCCTGCCGTGGTGGCCAACCTGCGCAAGTTGCCGGTGCGTTCAGCAGTGCGCTGGTTGATCGTGGGCCTGATCGCCGTCGCTACGGTCATCAACTACATCGACCGCAATGCACTGGCGGTGATGTGGCCGGAAATCGCCAGGGAAGTAGGCGCGACCAAGGACGACTATGCCCTGCTGGTAACGGTGTTCATGCTGTTCTACGCCGCCGGCCAGTTCCTGTTCGGGCGCCTGTTCGACATGATCGGCACGCGCCTGGGGTTCGCCCTGTCGATCAGCGTGTGGTCGATCTCGATCGCGCTGCACTCGATCACCCATTCGATGCTTTCCTTCAGCCTGGTAAGGGCGATGCTCGGCATCAGCGAAGCGGGTGCGTGGCCCGGCGCGGTCAAAGCCAATGCCGAGTGGTTCCCTGCGCGCGAACGCGCGTTGGCGCAGGGCGTGTTCAACGCGGGTGCGTCGATCGGCGCGATCGTCTCCGCACCCGCCATCGCCGGCCTCTATCTGTGGCTGGGCTGGCGCGGCACCTTCGTGCTGGTCGGTGCGATCGGCTTCCTGTGGCTGCTGCCGTGGCTGTTTGTCTACCGCGCCGGGCCGGACAAGCATCCGTGGGTGAGCGATGCCGAGCGCCGGCTGATCCAGCAAGACCAGGCCGGGCAACAGACAGAGGCGGCGCCCAAAGCCAGCGTGCGCGAGCTGCTGGCCCATCGCCAGAGCTGGGGCATGCTCGCCTGCCGCTTCCTGCTGGATCCCATCTGGTGGCTGTTCGTGTCCTGGCTGCCGATCTATCTCGCTGAAACCTTCGGCTTCGACATCAAGCAGATCGGCCTGTTCGCCTGGGTACCCTTCGTCGGCGCGATGCTGGGCAGCCTCAGTGGCGGCTGGCTGTCGGGTCGCATGATCCGCGCCGGACACAGCGTGGACCGCGCCCGCAAGCTGGCCATCACCCTGGGGTGCGTGATCATGGCGCCTGCACTGCTGGGTGCTGTGCTGGCCAACCAGCCGCTGCTGGCAGTGCTGGCAATCGCTGCGGTGCTGTTCGGCTTCCAGGTAGCCATCGGCAACATCCAGACCCTGCCCGGCGACCTGTTCGACGGCCGTTCGGTGGGCACGCTGGCAGGCCTGGGTGGCCTGGCGGCGGTCGCCGGCACCTTGATCACCACCTGGCTGGTGCCGGTGCTGACCCGCCACTCCTACGCCCCGATCTTCATCCTCGTTGCCGCGCTGGTGCCGCTGTCGCTGGCTGCGCTGTGGTGGTGGACCGGACCTATCCAGAAGCTCGACCGTCGCGGCGGCTGAGCCTGGGTCTCCTTCTTTTCCAAGTACTTCCATTCCCCCGCAAACCAAGGAGTTTTCCGCATGTCGTTCCAGGACAAGGTGGCCATTGTCACCGGTGGTGGCCGCGATATCGGCCGCGCCGTTTCGATCAAACTGGCTGCCGCCGGTGCACGCGTCTGCATCAACTACGCCCATGATGAAGCCAGTGCCCAGGAAACGCTGGCAAAGATCCAGGCGGCCGGTGGCCAGGCCATCGTGCATCGCGCCGACGTCACCGATGCCGCCGCCGTGGCCGGCCTGGTCGCTGCGGTACAGGCCGCGTTCGGCGAGCGTATCGACCTGCTGGTGAACGTGGCCGGTGGCATGGTGCAGCGTCGGCCGCTGGCTGACATCGACCCGGCGTTCTTCCACGCCGTGATGGACCTGAATCTGACCTCGACCTACCTGACCACGCACGCGGTGGTGCCACACATGCGCGACGGCGCAGCCATCGTCAACTTCGCCTCCCAGGCAGGTCGTGATGGCGGCGGCCCGGGCGCATCGATCTACGCCACCGCCAAGGCGGCAGTAATGACCTTCACCCGTGCCATGGCCAAGGAGCTGGGGCCGAAGGGCATCCGCGTGAATGCACTGTGCTGCGGCATGATCGCCACCCGTTTCCATGATGAGTTCACCAAGCCGGAAGTGCGCACGGCCGTTGCCGGCGCTACCCCGCTGCGCCGCCAAGGGGCGCCGGACGAAGCCGCCGACGCTGCCGTATTCCTGGCCTCGGATGCGGCGGCGTTCATCACCGGTGCGAATCTGGACGTCAACGGCGGCACCTACTTCTCCTGACTGGAATCCTGACCATGCAGCGCTGGACGCTCCTGCTTTCATTGACGATCTGTTCCGCCGCGGCCGCGCCCGGCGCGTTGGCCGCACCGGTCTGGGTCACCGCGTGGACCGCCTCGCCGGCACCGGACCGCAAGGATGGCATCGCCGAGGCCCCCCTACAGTTCGCCGCGCAGACCGTGCGCCAGGACATGCGCATCGGCAGCCGTGGCGATGCGTTGCGGCTGCGCATCAGCAACGAACTCGGCACGGCGCCGTTACGGGTCGAGGACCTGCGCGCAGGAGTGAAAAACGGCACGTCCGCCCCTCTGCCGGTAACGGTGGATGGCCGCGCGGTCATCGAGGTGCCGGTGGGTGCCGCGCTGCTGAGCGACCCGGTACCGATGCCGGTGACGCCGCTGCAGGAGATCAGCGTGACGGCCTATTTTCCGCAGCCGACCCGCCCGGCGGTGCGCCGCACCGAAGTGCGGGTAGCGGACGGCAGGCAGACATCGGTTGCCGACAGCGTGCGGCTGAGCTACCAGCAGAACGTGTTCTCGGCAGTGATGGTGCAGCGCGCTGATCGTCCCCAGGTGATCGTGGCACTCGGCGATTCCATCACGGAAGGTGCCACCGCCCGTCGCGGAACCTTCAACCAGTGGCCGGAGCGATTGGCGCAGCGCCTGCAGCAAGCCTGCCCGAACCGGTTCGTGGTACTCAATCAGGGCATCAGCGGCAACAAGCTGCTTGACCATGGCCGCAGCCACAGCGCCCTGTCACGATTGGATCGCGATGTGATCGCGGTGGCCGATGCCGATCAGGTCATCCTGTTCGAGGGCATCAATGACATCCGCCACGGTGGTGGCACGCAGCCGCTGCCTGGACGCAGTGCGGCGGACATGCTGCTGGGCTATCAGCAGGTTGCAGCGCGACTGCATGCGCACGGCATCCGCGCCTGGCTGGGTACGTTGACCCCATTCGGTGGTTCCGAGCGCTACGAGCCCGTGTCCGCAGCGACCCGCACCTCGATCAACCAGTGGGCACGCGGTGGGAAGACCGGGTTCGATGGCATCATCGATTTCGATGCCGCGCTGCGTGACCCGAAGGCCGTGGAATCGTTGCCCAACGACATCACCCGCGACCACCTGCACCCCAATGACGAAGGCTACCGGCGCATGGCCGATGCCATCGATCTGCGCATGCTGGGCTGCACCCCCACCGAATGAGAGAGAACCGATGAGCCGCGTCGTTTGTTTCGGTGAACTGCTGCTGCGCCTGGGCGCACCCGGTCGTGAACTGCTGCTGCAGACACCGCAGCTGCAGGTCCACGTGGGGGGCGCCGAGGCCAATGTGGCGGTCTCACTGGCCTGTTTCGGCCACGATGTGCAGATGGTCAGTACGGTGCCCGGCAACGCGCTGGGCCGGCATGCCGTGGCCGAGCTGCGGCGGCATGGTGTGGGCGTGGCAGGTGTGCGTGAAGTCGACCGCGACCGCATGGGCCTGTATTTCCTGGCCACCGGCGCGCTGCAGCGCGCCAGTGAAGTGGTGTATGACCGGGCGGGTTCGGCATTCACCAACACTGCCCTTGCCGACCATGACTGGCCAACGCTGTTGCGTGATGCGCAGTGGCTGCACCTTTCCGGCGTCAGTCCCGCGCTGGGCGCCAATGTGGCCGAATCCGTCTTGAGCGCTGCACGGGCCGCACGCAGGTCAGGCGTGCGTGTGTCCTTCGACGGCAACTACCGACCTTCGCTCTGGCAGCGTTGGGGCGGCAACGCCGCCGCCATCCTGCGGGAGCTGTTCGCAGAGGCGGATATCGTCTTTGCCGACCATCGCGATATCGAACTGGTGCTGGGACTGCGCTTCGCCGAGGACAGCCCCATCGCGCGGACCGAGGCGGCTGCAGCGGCAGCGTTCGCGGCGCTCCCGCACCTGCAGTGGCTGGCCTGCACCCAGCGCGACGTGGTGAGTGCAGACCATCACATCCTGGGCGCGCTGCTGTTGGGACGCGACGGTACCCGTGCGCAGGCCCCCTCGCGGCCATTGCCCGGTATCGTTGATCGCATCGGCGGCGGCGATGCATTCGCGGCAGGCATCCTGCACGGGCTGGCGTCCGGGTTCGATGCAGAGAGCACCGTGCGCTTCGGTCTGGCGGCAGGTGCGCTGAAGCACTCCATTCCCGGAGACTTCAGTCCCGTGCGCGAGGCCGATGTCTGGGCGCTGCTGGAGAGTGACCAGTTCGACGTCCGGCGCTGATCTCGCTCCGCCCTACAGGCCGCTCAGCCTGGCCAGCGGCACACGCACGCCGACCATGTACTTCAGCAGCGCCATGCCGAGCAATGCACCGGGCGTCAGCATTCAACGACGGAAGGCTCCTGCCCGCGATGGCGGCCTGGCAGCACTGGGTGGCGGGATGTTCATGCGATCCTCTCCTGCGGAATTCAGCCCTGCACGAGGTCCTGCGCGCACCTACAGCGTCAGCAGCCACGCTTCAAGCGCCCGGGTGTCGCGCATGTCGCCCGTATAGCGATGATCGGGCACGTGCGGTTCATTCGAACCACGTACCCGCCCACGGAACACCTTCATCGGCACCGAGATCCTGGCCAGCCCGCTGGGCAACCGCTCCGGCCGCACGTCCATGTACAGACTGTCGGCGGAGGTCTCGACGCCCACCTGCACCGCGCCCAGCCGCTTCCAGAGGTCCAATGCATCCAGGCAGGCCGAGCCACAGGAAGCATCGGCCACAACCAGGACCCTGCCCTTGCGCACAGGTCCGGCCTGGCTTGCTGCGGATGCTGGATCTGCGCTGGCCTCGGATGGCTCGCGCCACAAAGCCTCACCCCGGCCGCGAGCCTGCGCCATGCCTGCCGTCACCGATTCCAGCATGCGACGCAGCTCAGGCGACGCGTCGGGCGCCTGTTCCAGCTTCTGCAGGAAGCCGCGAAGCTGGGCGATGTTGCCCTCCGAGGTCCGCCACTCTACCCAGCTGCGGTCGGGCAGCGCATCGACAGCGGCCCGGCCCCAGATCAATCGCGCCAGTTCGATGCTCCATTGCGAAGCACCGCCAGTGTTGCCACGCACGTCCAGCACCACCGTCGGTGCCTGCTGCAGCCCTTCGGTTTGCGGAGCAAGCTGTTCAAGCAGCGCGGTCAGTTCCTTGAAGTTCTGCTCCGCAGGGTCGGCATTGAAGCTGCTGGTGGTGATCCAGTAGCTGCCATCGGGCATCGCGTGCCAGCCGTTGGGGGGACGGAAGCTGCGCCGGGTATCAGCCAAGCGCTCCTTGCGCTGTGCTGCCTGCAGCGGCTGCCACCGCAGTGCATAGGATGTCTCGCGTCCGCCCACCTGGAAAACGCAGGTACGCAATGCAGGCACGTAAGGATTGCCCTGTTCGAGCAGCACTTCACCGCCACCCTGGATGCGGCTGGCCTGCAGGTTCCAGCGCCCGTTGAAGTCACCCACCCGGCGTGCAGCCAGCGTCTGCGCATCGATGCCATCGCAGGCCAGCATTCGAGCCCCCAGCGGCGGATGGCCCGGACCACCATCCACGGTCATGACCACCTGCGCATCGCCGTCGAAGCCGGTCAGGAAGCCCGGCCACTGCGTTGGAAGATCGGGAGCATCGGCAAGCGCGTTGAGGCTGACATGCCCATCGTTGAAGGAGGCCGCATAGCCCTTCATCGTCCACCAGTAGCCCGGGTAGCTGGCGACCTGTTCGGCGCGCGAGCGTGCAAGCGCCAGGGCATCGTCCAGCTGTGCGCCGAAACCAGGATTGCGCAGGTCCACGGCGCCCGGATGGCTGCCGCGCATGGCGGCGTCGGCAGCGTCCAGATCCTTCAACAGCGTATCCGACCAGTCGATCGGCGCGCCTTGCGCGGTAGGTGCCGCAAGCACTGCACCGAGCAACAGCCATGCAATGACCATGGATTCCTCCCTTCCCCGGAACAAACGCCAGTCTCGCAGTTCTACTGCCTGGCGTACCGCGCCCGCCGCAACGGGCGCGGCCTTCCATCAATGCAGCGGCACCTTCAACACCGAAGGCGCATTGGCCGGCGAACTGAAGGTCACCGTGCCACCCAGCTGGCTGATGCCCGCGTACCGCAGGTCCACGGTGTCCACCACCAGGGTCAGGCGGCTGCCGGCCGGAAGGTTCCAGCTGCTGGCTTCCAACCGCAGGTCGATGGTCTTCGCCTGCCCCGGCGTGGCACCACGCAGCGTATAGGGCTTGTGGCTGATCAGCTGGCCGTTGCCCAGCACATCCTCGGCGTACAGGTAGGCGTACAGCGTGGTGTTGGCGCGGCTGGGCGTGACGGTCAAGCGTACCTCCGGCGTTCCATCCAGGCGCTGCGCACTCCACTGGATCGGCCCCTGCCAGACACCTGCGGCGTTGCGGCCCACGAAGGGCACATAGGCGCCCGGCGGCAGGTTGATCATCTGCAATGCACCGGAGGCCATCGCCACGCCGGAATTGGCGGCGGTCAGCAGCCCGCTGCCGATCCGGTAACTCCAGCCGGTGCTGCTGCCGCTCGCGACCAGGCCGCCCGTGGGCAGCAGAAGTCCTTTGGGTGCGCTCAGCGCATAGCTGACAGCGCCGGCATTGGTCGCCTCCCAGTTCGGATAGGTACTCCAGCTGCCCTTCTGCGATTTCAGCTGTACTGCAGGCTGGCGATCGATGCCATTGGCTTCACCCTTGAGGTAATGGTCGAACCAGTCGCCCACCGAATCGTAGACCTCGCTGGGAACACCCAGAGCGCCAAAGGCTTCGTTGAGCGCATGATCGCCATGGCGCAGCTGCAACTGCTTGGGGCCTTTCAACCGGGTGAAGAAATCGACCAGCTGGCCCGGCGGGAACAGGCTGTCGTTGAAGGCGTTGGCGAGGAACACCGCTGGCTGGTTGGCGTTGATCTCATCGATGCTGGCCCCAGGGCTGCGCTGCGCCGCCACCGGCAACAGCGAATCCACCGCGCCCTGGTAGTTGCCGACCAGTACATTGCGATTGATGGTCGTCAGTTCCGGTCCCGGGCGGCCGGTGGCCAGGCCGGCTGCCACCAGCAAGGCGATGCCCTGCGCGCTGGGGGTGTCGTTGCTGTACAGCGAGGCCTGCAGATCGGCCCAGCCACTCAGCGCCGCCACGGCCTTGATGCGTGGATCGCGCGCCGCCGCCAGCAGGCTGGTGCCTGCGCCGTAGGAGATGCCCGAAACACCGATCCGGGCCGGATCGGCGCGGGTGTTGTCCAGCGCCCAATCAATCAGGGCGCTGACATCTTCGACCGTGGCTGGCCCTGCGATGTCGATGCTGCCGCCGGACTCCCAGAAACCCCGCGAGCTGTAGCTGATCACCACATAGCCGCGCCGCGCCAGCGACTGCGCCACCCCCACATACTCCACGCTGGGTACCGCCCAGCTGCTGGGCATCACCAGCAGTGGATAGCGCCCGCTGCCCGCGTCCTGCGGTTCGATGACGAAGGCCCCGAGAGGCGTTCCATCCCAGCTGGGAATGGTCCGGTGGGTGGTCTTGACCGTAGCGGCCCAGGCGGTGGGCGCCAGTCCGGTCAGCAGGATCAACAGCAGCAATACCTTGCGCATCGTCGTCTGTCCCCGTCGGTGGTGGCGCAACGGGTTGGACCGTACCAGTGCGAATGGTGGGTGGCACCTTGCGACGCAACATGACGTTTGCTGCATTGCCGGCCTATGGGATCGATGCTATGAGAGCTGGGCCCCAAGGATGAATGGACGTCATGAGGTCACGCTTCCTGCTCTTCGCTGTACTGGCGCTATGTGCGCAACGAACCGTGATGGCCAACGAGCAGGCGTTCTCCGATGCGGCGGCCCGCGAGGTCTTCCGGCGCGCCGAACAGCTCTGCAACGGAGACCGGGGTCGATTGTGGGGTCAATCCCTGTGCGGGCCGATGATGCTGGTGGATCCAAAGAGCCGGCAGGTCATCGCCTCGCAGGCAGACGCACATGGTGCGCTGAAGGAGCGCGGCGATGTGTTCGCAGGCCAGCTTCCGTCTGATGCGATCGTCGCCAACACCGCCGTGGACTGGTCCGGCACACGCTGGACGCAGCTGCTCTGGCCATTGCCGCAGGACGCGTCCAGACGCAGTACGCTGCTGGCTCACGAAATGTTCCATCGCCTGCAGCCGGCGCTGCCCATCATCGCGCCGGCGGAGGGTGGAAACGAACACCTCGACACGCTTGAAGGACGTTACTGGCTGCAGCTGGAATGGCGCGCGCTTGCGGACGCACTTGAATCCACCGATGCAGTAGCGCAGCACGCTGCGATGACGGACGCGCTCGCATTCCGCGCCGAGCGCTACCGCCGGTTCCCTGCGGCCGCGCAGGAAGAAGCGGCGCTGGAATTGAACGAGGGCCTGGCCGAGTACACCGGCGTGTTCGTCGGCAATCCGACGCCGTCGACACGTATCCAGGCGGCACTGCATGACCTTCGCGCACACGTGGGTGATCGCAGCTTCGTCCGCTCTTTCGCCTATGCCACCGGCCCGGCCTATGGCCTGCTGCTGGACCAGGCGGCACCTGGCTGGCGCGGCGACCTCGCCCACCAGGCTCGCGATCTCGGCACGCGTCTGGCCGAAGTGACGCAGGCCCCATTGCAGCTGGACGCGACCGCGCTGGGAGCGGCTGCCGCGCGCTATGACGGGCCGGAGCTGCACGAAGCCGAAACGCTGCGCGAACAGCAGCGCCTTGCGCAGCTGGAACACAACCGTGCGCGCTTCGTGACAGGCCCGGTCGTGCGCCTGGATCTGCGCAACATGCGCATCCAGTTCGATCCCAACACCATGCAGCCGTTGCCAGGGCAAGGCATGGTGTATCCAGCAATGCGGCTGTCCGACATCTGGGGCAGCCTGGATGTCACCGACGGTGCGTTGCTGCAGAGCGACTGGAAGGTCGTATTCGTGCAGGCCCCGGCAAGTGCTGAACCGCCACTGGAGGGGCCGGGGTGGTCGCTAAGCCTGAAGCCGGGATGGTCGCTGGTGCCGGGAACACGCAAGGGCGACTACGTGTTGAAGACGAACCCCTGACCATCGCTACAGGCAGCGCGATGTCCTAGCACGCCTGCGTTTCATCCACGCGCCCCATGATCTGACACATCTCCAGTGCTTGCGCGCTGTCACAGCTTCGTCGTTTCGCCATTGACCGAAAGACGACAGCTTGTGACGCTTACGACACCGCACGGCCTCCGCGGCCCTGTCATCGCGGTCACGTCCCACGCATTCCGCACTACCCGACTCCGCAGTGTCCTCACATGACCTCGCTCCGGCCCGGTCGTGGCGGGCGGCTGCGTCCTGAATCCTCTGCTGGAGAATCGCAATGCGCCTTGCAGGTTTCTTCTTCGCGTTCGTCCTCAGTACCTTCGCCGGTGCCGCCCAGGCCCAGGTCGTCACCCTCAACAAGGGCGGCTTCGTGCTCACCTACGACTGCAGCATCCACAGCGCCACCCGCTACGAATACACGCTCACCGCCGACACCGGCTCCGCCGCGCGCCCGTCCAGCTTCTACAAAGACCCGGACCTGCCGGCCGGCTGCCTCGGCCAGAACAGCACCGCGTCGTATGCCAGCATCCGCAGCGGCTATGACCGCGGCCATCTGGTGACCTCCAACCACATGGACTACAACGCGACCTACATCCGTCGCGCCAACTACATGACCAACATCGTTCCGCAGGTTTCCAGCTTCAATCAGGGCGTCTGGGTGAAGGCCGAAAACGTGGCCGAGTGCTACCGCGACATCGCGCCGGTGGATGTCTACGGCGGCGTTGTCTATGGCGACGCGTCCAACGATTACTTCCTTGCCAGCCACGGCATTCCCACGCCGGAGTTCTTCTGGAAGACGATCATCACCCGCGACCCGAACACCGGCACCGCCAAGGCGATCAGCTGGATCATCCCGAACGAAGCGAACCTGGGCACCCTGGACAGCTACCTGGTGACCATCGCCGACCTCGAGGAGCTGCTGGGCGCCAGCTATGTGGCGATCAACGCGCCCGCTTCGCTGAAGAACATGCTGCCGGCCACCACCTGGCCGCAGCCGGCGGGCTGTGATCTGAGCTGATCCGCCAGGACGCCCGTGCGGTCGCGAATCCGACCGCACAGGCGCACTTCGCCTGGACAGGTACGGCGCAGTTGGATTCAGTGCTCTGCCACCTGCACCACCACTTTGCCGAACGGCCCCTGATGCAGTGCTGCCAGTGCCGCAGGCAGGCCGGCGAACGAATGCACGCTGTCGATGACAGGCTGCAGGCGCTCGCGTTCGATGAAGCCGTTCATCCCCTCGAAGGCCCGGCGATGGCCAACCGAAACCCCCTTCAGGGTCGCGCGGCGCAGCATGAGAGGAACCGCCGGCATGTGCAGGTTGGGATCCTCGAGGAAGCCGATCTGCAGGATGTGCCCGCCCACTGCGAGCGCCTCCACGCTCTGGGCGAGGTTGCCGCCTCCGAGCAGCTCAAGCACATGATCGACGCCCTGCCCTCCGCTCAGCTCCATCGCTCGCGCGCCCCATGCAGGATGCTGCCGCGTGTTGATCGACGCCCATGCACCCAGCCGTTCTGCAAGGGCAAGCTTGCTGCCACTGCGTGAAGTCACGATTACCCGGGCTCCCAGCCGCTGGGCGAACTGCATCCCGAACAAGGAAACGCCACCGGTCCCCTGCACAAGCACGGTCTGGCCAGGAGCGAGTTGGCCGGCCTCGACCAGTGCAAACCAGGCCGTCAGCGCCGCCACCGGCAACGTGCTGGCCTGCAGGTCAGACAACGAGGGGGGCGTAGCGACTGCCACGTCCTCCGGCAGCACCACATACTCCGCCAGCACTCCCGGCAGCGGACCGCCCAGGGACAGTCCGTGCTGCAGCATCTCGGGCGGAGGCGCGCCATCGAGCCACTGCGTCCAGAAATTGCCCATCACCCGCTGGCCAACGCTGAAGCGTCGCGCTGGGCTTCCGGTTTCGACAATGACGCCGGCCATGTCCGAAGCGGGAACAAACGGGTGTGGCAGCGGACCGGACAACAGTCCGCCGTCGATCACCAGGCGATCGCGGTAGTTGAGCGACACG
Organism: Stenotrophomonas sp. 96582_Sma; assembly: GCF_056480905.1. Lineage (NCBI taxonomy): Bacteria > Pseudomonadati > Pseudomonadota > Gammaproteobacteria > Lysobacterales > Lysobacteraceae > Stenotrophomonas > Stenotrophomonas sp. 96582_Sma. Next base: position 2,554,383 of record NZ_CM151122.1, read on the forward strand.
GCACCGACCTTGACCAGTACCTCACCAGGGCCTGGCCTGGGAATGGGGCGCCGTACGCAGCGCAGGTGAGCAAGGCCCGGGGCATCGAGCTCCCAGACCTTCATGGTCGAAACAGACATGGGAAATCACTCATTGGCGCGCGGAAATGCGCCAGGAAAGTCTATTGACGCATGGATGTGTTCAGTGACGGGATATTGTCGATACACTGAATCCATAAATTCCCCAATTGACGCATATGACCAGCTACAGTGCGGCGCGCCTACAGGGCATCAGTGTGTTCGTCCAGGCCGTGGACGCCGGCAGCTTCACCGCAGCCGGTCTGCGCATGGGGCTGAGCAAATCGGCCGTTGGCAAGAGTGTGGCCACGCTGGAGCGGCGACTGGGCACCCGGTTGCTGGATCGCACCACGCGCAGGCTGGCGCTCACTGTCGAGGGCGCCGAGTTCTACCAGGTCTGCCGGCGCATCCTGGCCGAACTGGACGAAGCCGAATCCAACGCAGCGTCGCGGCGGCAAGAGGTTTCCGGCCTGTTGCGGGTCAGCCTGCCGGTAGCGTTCGGGCAGCGCTGGGTGATGCCGGTACTGATCGGACTGGCGCAGCGCCATTCGCGGCTGCAGCTCGATGTCAGCTTCACCGACCGCAGGGTTGATCTGCTCGAGGAAAACGTCGATCTGGCCGTCCGCCTGGGGCCGCTTGACGACAGCAGCTCGCTCTCTGCCCGCGCGCTCGGCCGCCAGCATGCCGTGATATGCGCTGCACCCGGATACCTGGCGGCACGTGGCGTCCCGGTGCGCGCCGAGGATCTTGCCGGACACGACTGCATCACCTTCGGCCGGCAGGGGCACGCGCTGCCCTGGACGGTGCCGGACGGCTCCGGCGGGCTTGTCCAGCACCGCATTGAAGGGCGCCACCGCATCAGTGACGGCGATGCGCTGCGTAGCGCATTGCTGGCCGGGCTGGGCATTGCAGAAGCGACCACCTGGCTGGTGGGGGACGCGCTGCGCAGCGGCGCACTGGTGGCCGTATTCCCTGCCTCGGGTAGCGCGGGCGCGCCCCTGCATGCGCTCTGGCCTACCACCCGCGACCTTGCTCCCAAGGTGCGTGCCGCAGTGGATGCGCTGGTCGAGGCGTTCGTTCCGTCTCCACCGTGGGAAAATACCCGCTGATCGCCCCCATGGCTGTTGTTTCAAGGAGCTGTAGATGTCCCGTTTCCCCTTCGATGCCGTGCTGTTCGACTGCGATGGCGTACTCGTTGATTCCGAGCCGCTGGTCGCCCGCGTGCTTTCGGAAATGCTGACCGAGCGCGGCTGGCCGCTGACCCCGGCGCAGGCCGGTGAGGTGTTCCTGGGCCAGTCCGTGGCCCATCTGGCCGGCCTGATCGAAGAACGCACCGGCAAGCCGTTCACCGAGGAATGGCTGGAAGAGTTCCGCCAGCAGCGCAACCGCGCGTTGGAACGTGACCTGGTTGCCATCCAGGGTGCGCCCGAGGCGGTGCGTGCGATCGCGGTGCTCACCGGCGGCCGGATTGCCTGCGCGTCCGGCGCCGATCTGCACAAGGTGAAGCTGCAGCTGGGCAAGGTCGGCATCCTTGATGCCTTCGGGGCCCACGTGTTCAGCGGCCAGGACATGCCGCACACCAAGCCGCATCCGGATGTCTATCTGGCCGCCGCCGCTGCGCTGGGCGTGGACCCGAAGCGTTGCGCGGTGATCGAGGACACTGTTACCGGTGCAACGGCCGGTGTGGCCGCTGGCGCAACCGTGTTCGGCTTCAGTGAAGGCGGTCCGCACCACAGTACGCCGGAGGCCCTGCGTGCGGCGGGTGCACAGGTGATCTTCCAGCGCATGGAAGACCTGCCCGCCCTGCTTGCCGCCCATGCGGTCGACGCGGTCGCCTGACCTTGCCTCAGCCCGCAGCGCCGAGTGCGGCGCTGCGGCGCCTTCCGGCGTAGTGCAGCACGAACAGGTAAAGGCCGGTGAACAGTTGCAGGAACAGGGGTGGCAACGGCGAGTAGGTGAGCCACGCCGCAGGCTCGCCCTGTCCCATCGCGCGCACTACGAAGTTGGCGATCACCGCCAGGGTGAACACGATCGAGGTCCAACGATGCACGGGCCGTGCCCAGCCACCGCGGCTCATTGCCGGCGCCTCGCTTCGGAACGGGCTTCGATCATCTTCCAGCCATTGCCTGATGGATCGCGGAATCCGGCGTCCACGGCGCCATAGCGCTCGATCGGCTCCTGGGTGAATTCCACGCCCAGCGCCAGCCATTGCGTGTAGCACGCCTGGCAGTCATCCACGGCCAGCACCAGCGGCGGCATTGCGCCCTTGGCCACCAGCTGCTGCAGCGAAAGCGCGGTGGCCGCATCGTGGGTGGGCGGGCCAGGCACGAACAGGCCCAGCTGGAAACCGTCCTGGCCCGGGCTGCGTACCGTCAGCCAGCGGTAGCTGCCGTTGCGTACATCGGTATGCACTTCGAAGCCGAGCTTGCCGACATAGAACGCGAGCGCCTCATCCTGGTCGCGCACATACAGGCCGACCGTGTTCACAGTGTTCGTCATGGGACCTCCCTCAGGTGGGGTCCACGTTAGCAACCGCCTCGCGGCGACGCTTCTCCAAAACTGCGATCTTCAGGTCCGGTCGCTGTGCGGCACGTGCGTGGCATTCCGGCACGCTGGCCGACGCCGCCTGGCCTGCACGCTCACGCTCACGCTCACGCACATTGCCCGGGCTGTCACCGGTGATGTCACGGAAGATGCGGCCAAAGGTGCCCAGGCTGCTCCACCCGGTCTGCACGGCGATTTCGGTGACCGGCAGGTCGGTGTCACGCAACATCGCCACGGCCCGTTCGATGCGGCGGCTGAGAAGATACCGGTGCGGCGGCAACCCGAATGCCTGCTTGAACGAGCGGGCGAAGTGCGCCGGCGACACCGCACTGACCTCGGCCAGGCGTGTGACTGGCCATTCCTCATGGCTGGCCCGGTCCATCCGGTCCTTGGCACGCAGCAGGCGTCGCAGCAGTTCGGGGCTCTGGTTCACGGCGTCACCGCTTGGGCCAGATGATGGCGTGCTGCGTGCCGTGCCTCGGCGGCCTGTTCGACCACCCAGTCACGGAATGCGATGACCTTGGCGCTGCCACTCCGCGCCGAGGGCGCCACGAACCAGAAGCTGCGACCGTCGCTGGCGACACCCGGATGCGCCTGCACCAGGCGCCCGCTCTCCAGCTCGGCCTGGAACAGGATCGGCGAACCGATGGCGATGCCCTGCCCTGCGATCGCGGCACCGACATCCAGATGCTCGACGGCGAAGGGCGTGACCAGACTCCCTGGTGCCGGCGGTGGAAGGTGCCCGTGCGCGGCGAACCACAGGGCCCACCAGTCCGGCCGACCGAGCAGGGGAATCTCCAGCGCGGTGCTGCCCAGCCCACGGGCCGCCGGCAGCAGCGCCGGCGCACACAACGGCATGAAAACGCTGGGGAACAAGGGCGTGGCCTGCAGCCCAGGCCACTCGCCATTCCCGTTGCGGATGGCGGCATCGAAGTGGCCGGCGGCCAGATCCTGCGGCTCTGCCGACAGGTCCAGTTCCAGCAGGAGCTGCCCATGGCGGGCGCGGAACGTACCCAGCCGCGGCGTCAACCAACTGGTGCCCAGCGTTGGCAGTACGGACAGGCGCAGTCGCGCCGCATCCATGCCAGCGGCGCGCATGAAGCTGGCGCGTAGTGCGTCGAATGCCCGGGTGGCTTCCTGCGCGACGCTGGCACCCACCACCGTCAGTTCCACGTGCTGTGCGTGGCGCAGGAACAGGCAGGTACCGGTCTGGGCCTCCAGCCGCCGCACGTGATAGCTCACCGATGCCGCAGTGGTGTCGAGCTCCTCGGCGGCACGCGCGAAGCTGCCCAGCCGCGCCGCCGCCTCGAAGGCGCGGATGGCGGCAAGCGATGGCAGCTGGCGTTGGGTGACCATAAGTGTGACTTAGCCTGAGCCCCGATATCTGCGTGGTCAATCCCCTTCGTACCCGCAACGATGGGGGCACCTTCGGTAGGGGATCACGCATATGGATCGACGGCAGTTCCTGGTCACCCTGGCCGCCACGGCCGCGTCCACCGCCCTGCCCTCCGGATGGGCCCTGGCCAGTCACAGCGAAGACTGGAAATGGTTGCAGGGCAACTGGCTGGTCCGGCACCAACGCCTGAAGGAGCGGCTGGTGGGCGATACCCGCTGGGAGTCCTTCACGGGCGCCAGCGCGGTCTGGCTCACCCTGGGCGGGCTCGGCACCATCGATGACAACGTCATGGCACTGCCTTCGGGTCCCTACAGGGGCCTGGGCGTGCGTGCCTTTGATCCGGTGTCTTCCACGTGGTCGATCTGGTGGATCGATGGCCGCAATCCTGCCCATATCGAAGCCCCCGTACGCGGCGGTTTCAAGGGCGATGCCGGCAACTTTCGCGGCACCGACCGGATCGACGGACGCCCCATCGACGTGTGGTTCCGGTGGCACGCCATCCACGGCGAGGAGCCGTGGTGGGAACAGGCATTCTCCGACGACGCCGGTGCGCACTGGGAGGTGAACTGGCGCAACTGGTTCCGCCGCACGGCTGCGGCCCCCTCTCCGCTTCCGAAGCTGCCGGATGCACCGGGCGATTTTGATTTCCTGGTGGGCCATTGGAACGTGCGCCATCGTCGCCTGCGCGCCCGACTGGCAGGCAGCGATGCGTGGGACGCGTTCAACGGCACCCTGCACAACTGGCCGGTACTGGGAGGATTCGGCAACGTAGGTGACAATCTGATGGACGTGCCAGGAGCGCCGCTGCGTGGCATGGGCATCCGCGCCTGGAATGCGGCTGAGCGGCACTGGCTGAGTTGGTGGCTGGATGGCCGGGAACCGACCCGGATCGGCGCGCCACTGCTCGGCCGTTTCGAGGCCGGTGTCGGTCGCTTCTTCGGCGAAGACCAGCACGACGGACGAGCAATCCAGACGCGGGTGATCTGGTCACGCATTACCCCGCGTTCGGCGCGCTGGGAACAGGCGGCCTCGACCGATGGCGGACGCAGCTGGGAAACCAACTGGGTCAGCGACTTCGAGCGGCAGGCATGAAGGCGCTGCTGGCCGTGATGCTGCTGGTTGCTGCGTCGCCTCCCGCGTCTCCATCCAGGGTGCTACGGATCGTCGGACCCGCCGAGCGCTTCGCCCCGGGCGTTGCATCCACGCAATACGACGAGATTCGACTGACCTTGAGCCCGGACGGTAGAACCGCACTGTGGTTCAGCCGCAACCGGCCCGGCGGTCCAGGCGGGTATGACATCTGGGTCTCCCGCAACGATGGTCAGCGCTGGCGGCCAGCGATGCCGGTGCCGTTCAACTCGCCGGGGCGCGACTTCGATCCCGCCTTTTCCGCCGATGGCCGCGTGGTGTATTTCTGTTCGGATCGAGCAGGCGGCCAGGGTGGTGACGATCTGTATCGGGTCAGCGTGGGGAGCGACGGCCGATTCGGGGAACCGGTCAATCTTGGCCCCGCAGTGAACAGCGCGGCCGATGAGTTCGCGCCGATGCTCTCACCAGACGCAGCCACGCTGCTGTTCTCCAGCAATCGTGCAGGCGGTGCGGGTGGCCATGACCTCTACGTCGCAGCGATGGTCCGTGGCGTGGCGCAGCCCGCGCGGCCGCTGCCCGGAGACCTCAATACCTCGGCGCAGGAGTTCGATGCCACCTTCCTCGGGGATGGCCGTACTGTGGTCTTTGCCCGCGCTCTCGACTTCGGCAGCGCACCGGTGCGCCAGTTCATTGCCTACGAACGTGGAGGCCGTTATGACGCGGGCCATGCATTGCCCTCGCCCTTGAACGAGGCGTCCAGCGACAGCTACGGCGCGATGCTGGATGGCTCGCAACCCGGCACGTTGACCTATTCGGCGCGGCGTGCGGACGGTGCAGGGTTGGACCTGTACCGCATCCACTACCGGATGAAGCGCCCTTGAAGGCGGATGTTGTCGATTCCCGGCACCCCGGTTCGTCGAGAGGATGAATACCCCAGGAGAAAATGCAGATGCCCTCCCATCAGTCCCTTGCCTGCGCCTGCGGCCAGGTCCGCCTGACCGCCACGGGCCAACCCATTGCCACCGTCGAATGCTGCTGCGACAGCTGCCGCAAGGCCGGCGCCATGCTGCAGTCGCTGCCCCGAGCACCCGAAGTACTGGGCCCGCACGGCCAGACGCTTTTCGTAATGCACCGCAAGGATCGCGTCAGCATCGACGCCGGACATTCCATGCTGCGTGCGTTGCGCTTGTCCAGCAGGGGCGGCAGCCGCCGCGTCCTGGCGGGCTGCTGCAATACGCCGCTGTTCCTGGAGTTCAGTGGCGGCCATTGGCTGAGCCTGTATGGCCTGTTGTGGCCCGCATCGGCAAAACCCGCAGTGGAGATGCGGACGATGATCAGTGATCTTCCTGATGCGTCTGTCCTTCCGGACGATGTGCCGAACCTGCAGACCCGGTCGCTGCGGTTCTATGCACGGTTGATGAAGGCGTGGATCGCCATGGGCTTCCGCAGCCCTCGCATCGAAGTCGCGGGAGATAGCCATGTCTGAGCCCGAGCGGATCGAGATCGAGAGCATCACCACGCCCGGGCACACCCAGCGTGTGGATCGTGCCAAGTATCTCGCCATGCGCCATGCCTTGCTGCAGGCCCTGCCTGCGCAACCTCCAGGCCTGACCGTTGCGCAGGCCAAGCAGGCGCTGCTGCCGCACCTGCCCGCCGCCCTGTTCCCGGCAGGCGCCACCGCCGGCTGGTGGTTGAAGGCCGTGCAGCTGGACCTGGAAGCCAAGGGCGTGATCGAGCGCGTCACGGGCAAGCCGTTGCGCCTGTTCCAGCACCTCGCGGCCGGCTGATCAGCGCTGCGCAGGCAGCTCCAACCGGTGCTTGCGGCACAGGCGATACACCGTCACCCGCGAGATCTGCATCTGCCGCGCGCACTCGGAAACGTTGTAGCCGGTCTGGCGCAGGGTCTGCAGTAGCACATCGCGCTCGGCCTGGCCCCGCGCATCGTGCAGCATCGCCCCAGGCAGGACCGCCACCGATGCGCCCAGCTCCAGGTCACGCTCGCTGATCAGCTCGCCCTCGGCCATGATCGCTGCACGCTGCACACGGTTCAGCAGTTCGCGTACGTTGCCGGGCCATTCGAAACGCCGCATGGCCTGCAGTGCGGCCGGCGCAAAGCCGCGTGCACGCACGATGTGGCGCTGCCGGAAACAGCGCAGGAAGTGTTCGGCCAGCAGCTGCACATCGGCACCGCGCTCACGCAATGGTGGCATGAGCAGGCGCAGCACGTTCAGACGGTAGTAGAGATCGCTGCGGAACCGGCCCTGCGCCACCGCGTGTTCCAGTTCCACGTGGGTGGCAGCCAGCACTCTCACATCCGCCCGCAACGGCTGGCTGCTGCCGACGCGCTCGAAGGTGCCTTCCTGCAGTACACGCAACAGGCTGGTCTGTGCCTCCGACGGCAGGTCACCGACTTCGTCCAGAAACACCGTGCCGCCGTGCGCGGATTCGAACACGCCGATCTGCCGCTTGTCGGCACCGGTGAACGAGCCACGTTCGTGGCCGAACAGCTCCGACTGCACCAGGTTGGCCGGAATCGCACCACAGTTCACCGCAATGAAAGGCCTGCCAGCACGCCCCGACAACGCATGCAGCGCATGTGCGGCCAGTTCCTTGCCTGTACCGGTTTCGCCGGTGACCAGCACCGGCAGCTCCACCGGCGCGAACTTATGCAGCACCGTGCGCACCGCATGCAGCGCAGCGCTTTCGCCAATCAATGCGTGCGGTCCCTGCCCGCTGCAGGTTGCGTCGACAGGCGGATCATCTGCGTCGAACTGCTGGCGCATTGCGCAGACCAGATCCTGCAGGCCGAACGGCAGCGTGAAGCGGGCACGGCATCGCTGCAGCAACGGCAGCCAGGCCGCTGAAGCAGGTCCGCCACCCGGTGGCAGTACCGCCAGCCAGGGTAGATGCTGGTGCTGCTCGATCCACGGTACCAGCAGCTGCAGCGCGACCGCATCGAGGTGGCGCAGATCGAGCACGGCGAGCAAGCGATCGCGCCCGCGCAGGCCAATCGCCATGGCGGGATCGGGACGGATGCTGCGCACATACCAGCCTGCTGCCGCCAGCGCACTGCGTTCGTTCGCCAACGGCTCGCCAAACCAGAGCACGCAACGTGACGTTGAAGCCTCCGGGACCGCTGCCATGCTTCCCCCAGCATCCGGACACCGTCGGCGGACTGTCAGGCAATCACCGGCGTGCCGCCCCCCGCCGGGACCTCTACGGCCACCGGGGCGGCCTTTGTTGGGCGGATCCTAGCGCTTCCCTAAACGGCGGCGCAATGAGCAGTGCGTCAAGAAATTCCTGGCTGAAGCGGCACCGTTGCAGACCGCGACGCCACCTGTAACACGGATGCGACAGTCGCCCGCCGCCCTTGCCCTGCAGTGCCTGGGGCTTCGAAATCCCAACAATTCCACGACGTGCCTGTAACAGCGTGGCAGCAGCCCGGTCAGGTGCGGCACGGTGCCGACATTGGCCGGTGGGCACTTCGAAGTTGGCACGGTTGATGCGTGGTTCCGCCGCACCCATCGCGGGAGATCGGCATGGACGGCTCCACCCTGATTCGCGGCCTGGCCGCAGCACTGGCAGTGGCCCTGCTGTCGGTTGGCGCGGGCGCATCCGCATCCGGCGCCCGCCAAGGCGTGAAGGCACAACCGGGCGAGATCGTCCTGCTGCGGGATGTATCCGCGCGCCCGGCATACCGCATGGCACCGCCGGGCATGGCGCTGATTGCCGACCCGAAGCCGCAGCGCGAGATCGCCACCGCATTGGGTGCCGGCGGCACAACAACCGGCATGGACGAGTTGAGCGATGAGGACTATGCCGGCATGGGCGCCGGCCAGGCCGCGTCCATCGCGGCGCCGGGTGGCACCACCGTTGAACGGGTCACCCAGCAGGCCCTGGGCGGCACGCTGGGCCGCAGTGGCGACGGCATGGTCGGCAGCAATCTGGGGGGAGCCATGAGTGGGCCGCTCGGTGCGGTCGGCAGCAGCACCCGCGGTATCGCCGATACCGTGCGCGGCGCACTGGCCCAGTTCCCGCTGCAGGGCACGGCCCCGGCAGGTGGAAAATGAAGGCGCTGCACGGGTTGCTTCTGCTGCTCGCTGCCGCGCCCTGGGCGACCCGGGCCGATGACTACAGCGGCATGCTCGCCTATCTCGACGTGGCCCGCATCGACGGCCACGCACTTGCCGGAACAAATGGCGCCATCGCCGTGAACCAGGCCGCCGGCGACCTCAACGTGCAGGCCAACCTACGGGGTATCGCCAAGGGTGATCGCGCCGACGTCGCGATCAATGCGCGGCAACTGCAGCAGGGCAACCGCGTGCTGTCCGGGCCGCTGCAGGCCACTGCATTCATTGGCGGTGACGCACTGGCCGGTGCCAGTGGCATCGCATCCATCAACCAGGCCAGCGGCATCGCCAACACGACGCTCAACGTCGTCAGCGCGACGCTGGCCCGACAGGGCATACGCGAAACCGACGATACGGTCTTGGCCGCCGAGGGTTCCGCGTTGGCAGGGGGGCGGGACGACACCGGTCACGGCGTCGCGACGGGCACCCGCAGCGCAGGTGTAGCCAGCACCGCACTGCGGGGATTCGACGGGGTCCTGCAACTCAATCAGATCGCGGGCAACGGCAACGACACGGCCAACGTATTGGGCCTGGTCGTGCAGGACCGCCCGTGACAACCACCCAACCGATGCACCACCTGATGATGAGAGAGGGCACCATGAAAGCGACCGTCAAACAGACCATGCTCGCCATGGCGATTGCCACTGCCTCGACCGCCGCTGCGGCCAATGGCTGGGACAACCAGAACGCCAACGCGAACATCAATCACAACCACACCGTCAGCGAAACCCGCAACGACACGCACAACCACACCGACAACGACGTACGCAACCGCACCGTCAATGTCAATGTGCAGAAACACAGCAACATCCAGGCCGACGAACGCAAGGAAAAGAACAACCACGGCGTCGACGTGAACCTGGAGAAGGACCTGCGGCTGAGCACCGACATCAATTTCTCCGGTGACCCGAACATCACCGGCGACATCGACCTCGACTCGGCGGCCATTGCCGTGATCGACAACCGCCAGTCGATCAGCAACAACGCCACCAGCAACAGCCTGGTCACCAACAGTGCTTCCATCGGTGACAGCGTGGGTGCCGGCGCCTCGGGCAATCTCGGCTTCAACGTGGTGTCCGGCGACAACAACGCGCAGGACAATGCCGCGTCGCTGTCCGCTGCCGATGCATCCTTCAGCTTCGGCATGGCCGACGCTGAGGTGTTCGTCAACCAGGCCGGCTTCGGCAACGCCACCATGAACTCCGGTGTCACCAACGCCGCGGGCCTCGGCGGCAATGCCTTCGGTGGTGCTTCGGGCAACATCGGCGTGAACATCGCCTCGGGCAACAACAACGAGCAGAAGAACGCGCTCGCGGCCTCGGTAGCGACCACTGCGGTGGCGCAGTCGAGCATCAGCTCCAACCAGGTCTCCACCGGCAACACGGTCAGCAACGCCGGCTTCGTGCAGTCCTACACGGACACCGTGCAGGTCGGCATGCGTGGCGGCATCAGCGGCCTGACCCTGGCCTATGGCGCGGGCACCTACCGCGGCACCGGCAACGCCTACCAGATGGCCAACTACTATCTGGATACATGGAATGGCGAGCTGCCACATCCGGGTGGCAACAGCACCGGCCACATCGACCTGGACAACGAGATCCAGAACGCCACGATGAACCCCAACCGGCCGGGAGTGGGCGGCCTGGGCTTCGATACGCGTGAGAGTGGCACCAGCCAGTTCGTCGAACTGGGCGTGGCCGATCTGTACGCCAGCCTCAGCGGCACGGTCAGCACCACGCGCTGGGTGAACGTCAACGCCACCAACACCTCGGCGTTGTCCGGCAGTGCCTTCTCCGGCGCCTCCGGCAACATCGGTGTGAACGTTGCTGCGGGCACCGGCAACCTGCAGGCCAACAGCCTGGCCCTGGCCGTCGCCCAGCCCAGCACCGGCGGCGGTGGCGGCAGCGGCGAGTAAGCGCAACACCCCGGCCGTCCGCCAATGGCCGGGTCCCCGGGAGCCCCTGTTCCTCCTCCCCCTTGGGACAGGGGCTCCCCCCTGCTGCCGGAGAACGTGATGATCCGTTGCCGCCTCTCGTTGCGCCTGCTGGCGATGCTGTTGCTGCTGGGTACCGCCTCCGCGTGGGCGGGCGAGGTGCGCTTCAGCGGCGTATTGCCCAATGGCGCGTTGCTGCAGCAGAAGGTGGAGAGCATGCAGGAGCGGCGCTACCGCAACGTGGTGCGGCAGCACACCGATTACAGCTGCGGGGCCGCCGCACTGGCCACCATCCTGCGCCACGCCTACCACCTTGATACTGACGAGGCGACGGTGATCGAGGGGATGATGGGGGTCTCCGATCCCGCTCTGGTAGCCGAGCGCGGCTTCTCGCTGCTCGACATCAAGCGCTACGTGGAATCGCTGGGCATGCGCGGTCGGGGCTACCGCATCGATGAAACACGACTGCGCACCCTTCGCGTGCCAGGACTGGTGTTGATGGACGTGCGCGGTTTCCGCCATTTCGTGGTGCTCAAGCAGGTGCGCAACGGCATTGTGGAAGTGGCCGACCCGATCCTGGGCAACCGCAGCCTGGCCCTTCCGGAGTTCCTGGCCGCCTGGCCATCGCGCGCGGTCTTCGTGGTGATCGGCAGCGACTTCGATCGCAACACCGCTCTTCTGCAACCCAGCGAACGGCCAAGCGCCCGCGCGCTCTACGCGCGGCAAGGGCCGATCACCGATGCCGAACTGGTCGACTTCGGCTTCAGCCACGCCGACCTGTTCTGAAGGAGGTTCGACCATGTTCCGCCAACCGATGATGATGGCTCTGCTGCTGGCCTTCCCTTCCCTGCCTCTGCAGGCGGCAGAGGGTGCTCCCGGTCGCGGCCTGAAGGAAATTCCGGACCCGGAACTGAGCCTGATGCGGGGGCGCTACACCGTGGGTGGCAACAACGTTGCCTGGTTCGGGGTCACCATGGTGTCGCAGTGGCAGGCCAGCAACGGCGCGACGCTGCAGGGCAGCCTCACCCTGGGCATGGACTTCCGTGGTGGTGGCGCGCCGAAGCTGAGTTTCCAGCCCAGCGTGCATGTCACGGCAGCCGATGCGCCGCTGCCCGATACCCACGGACGCAGCATCGACAGCAGCGGCCTGGCCAACGCCAGCGGCCTGGTGCAGAGCGTGCAGGTGGCCGGCGATGGCAATGTCGCGCGCAACGTCACCACGCTGACTGTCCGCGAGGGTGGCGTGCCAGCCGTTCTCTCTGATGGCGCAGGCAACGTCACCGCGCAGCAGGCCGGCGCCAGCGCGACCGCCGTGCTGGAAGGCAACCAGGCACGCCTGCTGCTGCAGGTGGATGGCCAGGGGCTGGTGCAGCAGTGGATCCGCAATGGCAGCGTCGGCCAGGGTATCGCCCTCGCCGGTGACGGCCAGATCGCCAGTAACCAGCTGCGGCTGGAGCTGGTGCGCAACGCCGTGGGCAGCAACCTGCCGTTGAGCCAGAACGTGGCCCAGGCGATTGCGTTGAACCGCGGCATGGGGCCAGGCCAGTAACAGGGCCTGGCATTGGGGGAAACGCTCCACAACGCAGGACACCAACATGCACACCCTGATGAGGATCACCCCGTTGGCGCTGGCGGCGCTGGCGGGCACCGCCCTTGCCGCACCGCCGACGTCCGACGATGGCGCTGACGTGCAGGCCCTGGCCAACCAGCTGGAACAACTGAAGGCCAACTACGCACAGGAAGTGCGGCGGTTACGCGAACTGGACATGCAGGTCCAGGCCATGCAGGCGCGATTGAGCGGGCGGGTTGGCCCGGTCACGGCCCCCCCGGCCGCGCCATTGGCGCAGGCGGCGGCCGCCGCGGTCCCGCCGAGCAGCGAGGGCTACGCCAGTACCGCCGCCGAGGCGCAACAGGCCAAGCAGGAGTCGCGGCGCAGCGTGGACGACGTGAAGCAACAGCAATCGGCCCTGTTCTCCCGCCGCTTCACCATCGAGAACAGCCTCACCTACGCCCGCTACGACCGCAAGCAGCTCACCCTCAACGGCTTCCTCGCGCTGGACGCCATTTTCCTCGGCAATATCGCCATCGAGAACGTGGAGTCCGACTCGCTGACCTACAACGTGGCGGCCCGCTGGGGTGTCAGCCCGAACCTGACCCTGAACCTGGACGTGCCCTACCTGGCCCGGCGCACCGTATACCAGAAGGGCGGCGCCGGCGGAGCAGCGGCCGCCATTGCACAGGAAGAGACCAACGGCAACGGCCTGGGTGATATCGGGCTCAGTGCGAACTACCGGTTGTTCGGCGAACGCGGCTGGCGCCCTGAGACCGTGCTTACCGCCGGCGTCACCGCCCCCACCGGGCGCGCACCCTACGGCCTGGACTGGAAGGTGATCGAGCGCGATGACGACGACTACATCCGCTTCGCCGTGCCGCGCGAGCAACCCACTGGCAATGGCGTATGGCAGGCCAACCTGGGCCTCTCGATGGTGAAGACCGCCGACCCGGCCATCCTGTTTGCCAACATCGGCTACGTGCACTCCATCCCGCGCGGGTTCAACGACATCGACAGTAATCCGGACACGGTGAACCCGGGCGATGTGAAGCTGGGCGGCTCGGTGTACTTCGGCGCAGGCGTGGCCTTCGCATTCAACGAGCGGACCAGCCTGAGCCTGTCCTTCAGTGACCGCATCAGCGCACGCGCTTCCACCCGCTTCCAGGGCGGCAAGTGGATGAAGGTAATCGGCAGTGATGCCAATGCGGCATCACTTAACCTGGGCGTGACCTATGCGCTGAACCAGCACACCACGCTGGTGACGCTGCTGGGCATCGGGCTGACCCCGGATGCGCCGGACTTCACGTTGGCGTTCAAGATTCCGTACATGCTGTAGCTACTTGAACAACTCGTCCCAGCCAGTCATCGGCATGGCTGGGACGGCTGCACTGCCCTCATTATCGGTATCGACTGAATACACACTCCAGAAGTGTGTCCATCGCCTTTGAATAATTGCCCTGCAGACTATAGAGGAGCTTCATCCGGCGAAAGCGCCGTTTGATCTCTTCATCAGAGAATTCAGGCGATCCCGATCGGTTTGCGAGGAAGAACCCATCGATCACCGGACTCAGCACCGCCTCGACGAGCTTTACTGGATAGCCACGCCCAAGAATGGGCCTGATCTCTTCCCGGAATCGGGAGTAGTCAGGGACGTCTTCGAGCGAGCACTCATCAAGAAGTGCATGGATGTCGCATGCGAATGCATCGGCGTCGGCGGAGAACCGCACTTCGATGTCTGGCAACAGATCAGCAGCCCGGGCGAATGCACGATCGATCAGATCTGCAACCAATACGATCTGTTCGAACGTCGCTTCATCCTCACAGCAATCGCGCAGTGCCTGTCGCATCGCCCCAAGCCGATCTGGGAGAGCAGGATGAGAGCCCGCATCAGTCGCATGATCGCCCAAGCGTTCCAGCAAGGACCACGACTGTAGCGCGAACTCCGCAGCTGCATAGTTGAGCATGTGGAAATTCGGATCATCATCACGCGCCGAACTGGCGTGCATCGAGAGCTGCACCGCGATGTAGTCGCAAACAAGCTCCTCCTCCACGGGCCCGACGGCTTCTGGCCGCGCCTCTCGCAGCTTATCCTCAACGTCGCACATCACATGCGCGAGTTCATGTGCAACCAGAAAACGCTGAGCACGCATGGCGAGCTCGCTGGCATAGACGCGCTGATGCTTTGAGATTTCGTAGTCAGGGCCGAAACTACCCTCGCACTGCCACCAGACAATCTCGCCCAGGATGCGCGCCAACTCGTCGAGCTCAAGCCCCTTGGAAGGATTGCTTTCAAGGCGAATGAGCGCACTGGAAAGAGGCCTTGCGACCCGATAGAGATACTCGGGGAGCGCTGATGTCATCACGATGCCGTAACTCCCGTCCTGGAACGTTTGGACGTATACGGCTGGGTTGTACTCGTAGATTTCCGCAGCTGAGATCCGACCATCGTCAAGGCGGCTGATGATGGACTCTGGAAGCAGGGGCCGCAGATCCTGAAGAACCATCTGCACCCGACAGGCGGCATCTGGCAAGCCAGTTGCCGCAGGTAGTTCCAGTTCCTCGGCAATCTCCGCGATCAGCTCCGGGCGCACTTTGCCTAGAGGATGATCCTGCTCCCGCTTCCGACGCTCGATGAAACTGCTGGCCTCAGTACTCATCTCATCAGCCCTTCCGCTTGAGCTTGAGCTTAAGCCCCGCCTGGGTCCCAGCAGAGAACTTCCCGAGCAACTCAACGCCGCCGCTTGCGGTTACGGCCAACGAAAGTTCGATTTCATCCACAACGACTGAAGTCGAGGCCAAAAAGCCGTCCTCCAGCATCTTCGAGAAATGTTCGGCCATCTTCCGGACACTATCATCCATTTCCATGGCACCTACTTCAACCACACGTGCCATGCCCGAACGCATCGACGCCAGGCCGTTTCTTACATTGCCTTCGGAAGGCTCTTCAACCAGAACGCGAATAACATCCATGAATCCCCCTGTTCGTCCGTTGATACTCTGAATTTCATATTGCCTCGCTCGAGGCAGGCTGATTATGTCCCGGTGGGGCGCCCTGACGCCAGATCAATCTACTGCCCGGACCTGCTGAGCCATTCGCGGCACAAGCGGTCGAAGGCAGAGACGGCATTCACCCACCGGCACCACAGCCGCCCCCGGCCACTGCTATATTCAGTCCAGCTCGGCAGGCATGGTGCCTGCCCTCGAATCACAGGGAGTTGGTCATGGGTCTGGTACAGGCGGTGAAGGGTGCGGTCGGCGGTGTGCTGGCCGACCAGTGGAAGGACTTCTACACCGTGCCGGCGGGCCTGCCGTCCACGGCGGCCCTGTTCGCGGCGGTGCCGCAGGGCACCAACGCCGGCCGCGGTTCCAACACCAGCGGCTCGTCCAACATCATCACCAACGGCTCGAAGATCATCGTGCCGGAGGGCTACGGTCTGCTGCTGTTCCAGGACGGCGCGATCACCGCGTTCGTCGCCGAACCGGGCGGCTACGAGTGGCGTTCGGACGACCTGAACTCGCAGTCGATCTTCGCCGGCGACGGCCTGGTCAGCACCTTCATCAAGCAGAGCTGGGAGCGCTTCAAGTTCGGCGGCCAGCCGGGCTCGCAGCAGGCGGCCTACTTCGTCTCGCTGAAGGAACTGCCGGACAACCGCTTCGGCACCCAATCGGAAATCTACTGGGACGACGGCTTCCTCAATACCCAGGTCGGCGCGGTCACGCGTGGTTCGTACACGCTGAAGATCGTCGACCCGATCCTGTTCGTGAAGAACTTCGTACCGGCCAGCTACCTGCAGCCGGGACAGGTGTTCGACTTCACCGATCTGGACAACGCCGCGGCCAGCCAGCTGTTCAATGAAGTGGTCGGTTCGCTGGCGCCGGCCTTCAGCCTGTATACCAACGACCCGAGCAAGGGCAACCGCATCACCAAGCTGCAGCAGGACTCGCTGGGCTTCGCGCAGAGCCTGTCGGCTGCGGTCGAACAGGGTTACCAGTGGAAGTCCGACCGTGGCCTGGCCATCGTCAAGACCGCTATCGTCTCGATTGAATACGACGCCAATACCCGCGAACTGCTGAAGACCGTGCAGCGCGCCGATGCGTTGTCCGGTTCGCGCGGCAATTCCAACCTGCAGGCCAGTGTCGCCCAGGGCATCCAGTCGGCCGGCGAGAACGGCGGCGCGGCCGGCCTGGTCGGCGTCGGCATGGCCTCGGGCATGTTCGGAGTGGGTGGCATGCAGCAGCCGGTCACTCCGGCCGCGGATGACCCGGTCGCCAAGCTGAAGAGGGCCAAGGAAATGCTGGACCTGGGCCTGATCACCCAGAGCGACTATGACGCCCTGAAAGCCAAGGCACTGGGCCTGTAACAGCAGGACGCACAACGAACATGTCCGATCCCCGAAACGGCCCACCGCCGCTGCCCGGATCCGCGCCCGCGACGCCGCCGCCCTTGCCGGCGGCGTCGTTGGATGGGCCCGGTTCGCCGCAGGACGTCCCTCCCCTGCCCGGCAGCTTCCCGCTGGACACCTCGAAACTGCCACAGGCCATCCGCGATGAAGTGGAAGCGCCCGATCCTGTGGCCATCGATACTTCGGCCAGCGAGCTGAAGGACGGCCTCAACCGCTGCCCGAAGTGCGGCGCCACCGACATCCGGCCCAAGGCCGGTACCGATATCCTGGTCTGCCTGTACTGCCGTCACGAATGGCATGGCGCACGCGTCGAGGAGGAGTTCGGGCTGGGCGAGGCCATCGACCAGCTGCGCGGCACCGTCATCGCCTCCGGCGCACGCGACATCGATGCCGACACCTCGGCGTTGATTACCTTCAAGTGCACGGGCTGTGGCGCAGAAGTCACGGTCAACACCGAAAGCACGATGACGGCGCGCTGCCACTGGTGCCGCCACGTCTTCGGCGTCAACGAGCAGATTGCCAATGGCGCGGTACCCGATGCGGTGCTGCCCTTCCACATCAAGAAGGACGATGCGGTCGCGCGCATCCGCCAGTTCGTCGACAAGCGCCGGATGTTCGCGCTGAAGGCGTTCAAGGACCAGTTCACCCCTGAAAACGTGGCGGGCGTGTTCCTGCCCTACATGATCGTCGACAGCAATGTCAGCGCTGCGGTGGCCGGCAAAGGCGAGATCAAGACCCGTGAATACACGGTCGGCAGCGAGAAGAACAAGCGCACCCTCTACGACGCCGATGTCTACCAGGTCGAACGCCAGGTCGATTTCACCGTCGACGATCTTCCGCTGGAATCCTCGGCCGAGCGCGGCAACCTGGATACCCGCGCCAACACCAACAACATCATCAACACCATCCTGCCGTTCGATACCAAGAACGCGGTGAAATGGAACGCCTCCTACCTGGCCGGCTTCACTTCGGAGAAGCGCAACCTGGATGTGGAAAAGCTGCGGCCGCGGCTGGAAGACCAGCTGCTGTCGATTGCCCGCGCACAGGTGGAAGGCTCGGTGAAGCGCTACAACCGCGGCGTGCGCTGGGAGCAGGAACAGCTGGAGGTGCATGGCACCCGCTGGGTGTCGATGTACCTGCCGGTCTGGCTGTACTCGTACCATCAGCCTGGCAAGAACGGCGGCATGCTGCACTACATCGCGGTGAACGGCCGTACCGGCGAAACCATGGGCAGCGTGCCCGTGCAGCAATGGAAGATGCTGCTGGCGGCCCTTGCCACCGGCACCGTCATTGAAGCCCTCGCAATTGCCTTCCTGGTGGCATCGACATGAGCGACGACAGTGGCCTCTGGCTGTTGGCGGCAGGTCCGGCCGGCGCAACCGCGCTGTACTGGGCGTTGTACCGCTATTACCGCAACACCGACAAATCGCATTCCTTCGAGCACGAGACCGAAATCGAGGCGCAGCCCGTGACCGGTTCAGACCAGCAGGTGGGCCGGGTCACCGGCACCGAGGAAAAGCGCATACGCGGTGACAACGTGTACGAGTACCGGAAACGGGTGGCAAGGGTGAAACCCGACCAGTAGAGCCAGGCCATGCCTGGCTGATCGACAACGTCGCAACGACGACGGTGAACAGCTTCAGCCGGGCAGATGTGTACGCGCCTGCGACTGTGGCCTGCTTCGCAGATCAGCTCTGTTTGCCATGCCTATACTACCGCCGCTTCCACCCCTGCCATCGTTGCACCTGCCGGTGGAAGCGGCGGGGCTGGATGTCCCCGCCGGGCCGGCCGCCACGCTGCCGCCGGTCCTGCCAGTGATTTGTAACCCAACGCGGTTCAACCAATCACCAGGGGGAAGGCTATGCGCTACACACGTCGTGATTTTCTTGCCACCACCGCCAGCGCTTCATTGGCGTCACTGGTAGCACCCGGGGCCTGGGCCAGCGGTGCTGAGCCGGCCGGCAAGGCCGCACAGGCACGCTACCACCGCTACAACGTCACCAGCCCCGAAGGCCAGCGCATGCTGGCCAGCTATGCACGCGGCATCAAGGCCATGCTGGCATTGCCGGCAGACGATCCACGCAACTGGTTCCGCAACGCCTTCGTGCACCTGATGGACTGCCCGCACGGCAACTGGTGGTTCTACGTCTGGCACCGTGGCTATGTCGGCTACTTCGAACAGACCATCCGCACGCTCAGCGGTGATCCGCAGTTCGCCATGCCCTACTGGGACTGGACCGAGCTGCCACGGATTCCCCCGGCGATGTTCGACGGCGTATTGACGCCCACTGACAGCGCCTACGCGCCGTATACGCGCAACCTGGCGGTCTTCACCCGGTTCATGCGCCCGGCGTTGCAGCGCTACTGGGACACCCTGGATGCAGGCCAACGCGGCCAGCTCAAGTTCCGCGGCTACCTCACTGCAGACGATGTCTGGAACGATGTGACCGGCTACAGCGTCGCGGAAAAGACCGGCATCTCGGGCAATGCGGCCTATGCGATCACCTGCGGCGCCCGCTACCTCTGGCGCGAGAATCCCGGCTTCGATGCAAAGACCGCTTCGGCCGTGTCTCCCGACACCATCCACGCGGGGCTGTCGCCGGTCGAGTTCTACAACGACGATGTCAGCCGCAGCTTCACCAGCTCGCGTACGGCCTCGCACGTGGTGCAGCCTGACGGCGCCACGAAATTCTCGGTACTGGAAGGATTCCCGCACAACAAGGTGCACAACTGCATCGGTGGCGTCGGCGCGGTCGATCCCGGCCCCTACGGCAACATGACCAACTTCCTGTCACCACTCGATCCGATCTTCTACCTGCACCACGCCAACATGGACCGCCTGTGGGATGTCTGGAACCAGCTGCAGCAGTCCCGCGGCAAGCCGATCATGCCCGTCAATGTCGACCAGCGGCGCCAGTTCATGAACGAACCGTTCCGCTTCTTCGTCGATGCACAGGGCAAGCCCGTTGGCGAGCGTCCGGCCAGTGCGTTCTTCTCCACCACGGCCTTCGACTACGACTACGTCTACGCGCGCCGCAACGACATGCTGGAGGCGGTCACGCTGCCAGCAGCTGCCGGCGCGGTGCGGCTGGTGCGCGGCACACGCTCCGATGGCGCCGTCCGCGTGGCTGTCCCCAATGAGGCGGTGCGCGCGCACCTGACCACATCGGGCCCGCGCCAGTTGATTGCCGAAGTGACCCTGGAGCGACCACGCGGCTTGAACAATACGCGCGAGTTCGACGTGCTGATCAACGCACCGGCGGGCACCGCCTCCGTGGCGGCCGACAGTCCGTACTACGCCGGCACCGTATCGTTCTTCGGGCCGACCATGGCCGGGATGGATCACAGCCACCCAACCACGTTCGCGGTGCCGCTGCCGCAGAAACTGGGGGCCCTGCAGGCACTGAATGCCGCCGATGGGGGAACGACCACGCTGGAGATCCGCCTGGTCGCATCGTCCGGCCAGGCACCGCAGACATTCCCGGTACTGGATGCCGCCATCCTGGTAGCGCCGCCGCAGCCGTGATGACGCACGGCAGGTGCCGGGCTGTCCGGCACCTGCCCTCGGCCTGGCAGTCTTCAGCCGGCCTGCCCCAGCCGCACCTTCAACTGCTGGATCTCCTGCTCGCTCACTCCGATCGACTTCAGGTACCCTTCCGCACCACCATACTGGCTGTGCAACGCCGCCAGGAACTGCTCCATGTTGTCCGGTGCGGTACCGGCCATACCGGCCATCTTGCGGGCGATCTCGGGGTTCTGCTTGACCAGCGCCATGATCTGCGCGTTCATCGCGCTGTCCTTCGGCTGCCCTTCCAGGTAGTGCGCGGAGATCGCGTAGTTGTGCACGATCTCGGCCTTCGGCACGCCGGCCAGATCCAGCAGCAGGCCAGCGATGATGCCGGTGCGGTCCTTGCCGGCCGTGCAATGGAACAGCACGGCACCATCCTGCTGCGCGGCGATGCGCTGGAACACCTGCTTGAACTGCGGCTGGCTGTGGCCCAGCCACTGCACATAGGCTTCGCCCAGCGAATCCGGGAAACTGGTCATCATCTTCTGCAGGTCCATCTTCTCGGTGCCCATCAGCGAAATGCGCTGGTAGGCAAAGCGATCATCCCTGGCCAGCAGGTCCGGCGACTGCGCCTCTTCATCGGCGGTACGCAGGTCGATATCCAGCTTCACGCCGGCCGCGGCCAGGGCATCGCGGTCGGCATCGGTGAGGCGGCCGAGGTCTGCGGTGCGCACGAACGCATCGGCCGGAATCGGACCGTGGCGGCCCTGCAGGCCGGCGAAGGTACGCACGTTCCAGGCGCCCTGCAGCGGGATCACGCGCTGCGCATCGGCAGCGACGGGCTTCACGTTCGCAACGGCCGTCGGCTTCGCGGCGGCGACCTGCGGCGCATCAGCGGCAGCAGCCGTCGCAGCCATCGGCAGGCTGAGCATCACGGCCAGGACAAGTTCGGTAGAGCGGTGCTTCATGGAATTCTCCGTTCGAATCAGAAGTTGACGGCCACGTCCAGGCCGAAGGTGCGCGGGTCGTTGAAGATGCCGCTCTGGCCCAGCGCTGCGCTGTTGATCTTGTAGAACAGGTGCTGCTCATCCAGCAGGTTGCGCGCCCACAGCGAGAACGACATCGTGGTGCCGGTGCTGTTGACCGGCACATCCACCAGCGCCAACCGTGCGTTCACCACGAACGAGCTGTCGGTCAGCATCTGGTCGTACTCGCTGGTGTAGTAGCCATCGGACCAGTTGCCGTCCACATGGAACTTCAGTGCCGAGAAGTTCGCGAACGGCACCAGGTAGTCGACCGACAGGCTGCCGGCGTTCTTCGGCGCCAGCAGCGGCTGGACCGTTACCTGCACCCCTGCACCGAACGGGTCCGTCGCGGTCTGCGCGTCGATCTTCGTATAGGCGTAGTTGAGGCCGAGGGTGAGGTTGTCCACCGGCATCACGTTGAACTCCAGCTCTGCGCCGCGCGACTTGCCATCGCTCAGTGCATTGGTGGTGACCATGGTGGTGCGGGTTTCGCCGCTGTTCGGGTCGAACGGCAGCGAGAAGTCCACCTGCTTGTGCGCGATGGTCGAATCGAATACCGCCAGGTTCAGGCGCGCGCGGTTGTCCCAGAACTGCGATTTGAAGCCCAGCTCATAGGCCGTCACTTCTTCAGGACCGAACGCGCTGTAGTTGGTCGAGCGCGAGTTGGCACCGCCGGCCTTGAAGCCGGTGCTGTACTTGGCATAGACCATCGCGTGCTCGCCGAGGTCGTAGGCGATATTGACCATCGGGTCGAAACGGCTCCAGCGATCCTTGAACGCAAGGTTGGTCGCCGCACCATTGACGATGTACAGGCTGCCCTTCTTGTCATCGCGGGTATAGCGGCCACCCGCTGTCAGGTGCAACCGCTGCATCGCTTCCGGGGTCCACGTGGCCTGGCCGAAGACGCCCAGGCTGTCGGTCCAGGCCTTGCTGGCGCGATCGATGCGTACCCGCGAGAGATCCAGCGGGTTGGTCGCCGGATTCACGGTGTAGCTGTTGCCACCCGGCCCCCAGACCAGCATGTTCGGGGTCTGCGCATTGTCACCAGCGGTCTCGTGGTAATAGAACGCACCGCCCAGGAACTGCACCTGCGAGGTGTTGCCGATCAGCTGGAATTCCTGGCTGTACTGGTGCTGGTAGACCTGGGCCAGGCTGTAACGCCCGAAGGGTATGCCTGCGCCACCATAGGCCGAAATCGCATCGACCAGGCCCATGTCGAACTGGCCCTGGGTGAGTTCACGGTAGGAACTGATCGACTTCAACTCCAGGTTGTCGTTCAGCGTCCACGACAGGTTCAACAGATGGCCACTGGTCCGTCCGATGTTGTCTTCCTGCGGCCCGCCCAGGATGGCGCTGTCGCGGCGATCCTGGCTGGCGCCGGCCTTCTGCAGGGGGCTGAGGTAGGCGCCTGGCACCAGCACCTGGGTGTGATATGGCGTGGTGGCATCATAGGAGCGATCGAACGCGTACAACAAAGAGAAGTCATCGCTCGGCTGCCACAGCGCACTCAGGCGGGCGCCGCGCTTGTCGTAACTGTTGAAGTCACGCTCGCCGCGCATCGGATTGTCTGTGGTGCCGCCACGCTTGGCCTGCACGGCGTCGATCTTGAAGCTGACATCGCCCACCTTGGGCAGATCCAGGTGCAGCGCACTGTTGTAGCCGCTGAAGTTGGACACGCCCGCGCTGACGTTGCCGCCAAACTCGCCGGTCGGCGCCTTGGTGACAATGCTCACCGCGCCGCCTTCGGTATTGCGGCCGAACAGCGTGCCCTGCGGCCCCTTCAGCACTTCGATGCGCTCCACGTCGTAGAGCATGCTGCCCAGGCCCTGCGCGCGGCCCATGAACACCCCGTCGACGTAGATGCCGACGCCGGCATCGCGGGCCGGTTGGTTGGCGTCGCCGGAGGCACCGATGCCACGGATGCCGATGTTCAGCGCAGAACTACGGGTAGCGAACGGCGTGACCCGCAGTGATGGGATGGAGCCATCGGACAAGTTGCCCAGCGAAATCGCGCTGCGGTCCTTCAGCGCTTCGGCATCGACCACCGATACCGAGATCGGGGTCTCCTGCAGGTTGGTGGCGCGTTTCTGCGCAGTCACCATCACCTGGTCAAGGGCGACCACGGTGCGCGCGGCATCGGCGGATGCCTCGGCGTCGGCGCTGGGACTGTCTTCGGCATGGGCCAGCGCCGGCAGTGCGGCGGCAATGGCGAGGGTGAGCAGCGGGCGGTGCAGCAGGGCGTGGCGCATCGGACTCATTCGCGGAAGGAGAAGGCCGGCGCAGTCTGGGAGGCGGGAATTACAAATGAATGACCGTTCATTCACACCTTTTGTGACGTACTATCCCGCCTCTGGACGCCCCGACTTCATGCAATGACGCCGAAAACCGCCCTAGCCGCACCCGCTGACGCCCCTGCCGCCGCCCATGCCGAAGCCCAGCGCCGGCGCATCCTCGACGCCGCCCAGAAGTGCTTCATCACCCGTGGTTTCCATGCCGGTTCGATCGGCGATATCGCTGCCGAGGCCGAGATCAGCCAGGGGCTGATGTACCGCTATTTCGCCAACAAGCGCGCCCTGATCCTGGCCCTGATCGAGCGCCAGCTGCGCCACGACCAGGCCTCGATCAGCGAGATGCCGGTGGCGTCCGATCTGATTGATGGGCTGCTGGAGTGCTACCAGCAATGGGCGCGCGGCGAAGTGCTGCCGATCCACGGCAATGCCATCGCCAGCGTGGCCCTGTATGCAGAGATCAATGCCGAGGCGCATCGCGACCCGATGCTGGCCGAGGTGCTGCGTACCCATGACAAGCAGACCAGTGCCGCGATCCATGCCTGGTTGCGCCAGCGCGATGCCGATCAGGGCCGGATCGTGGACGAGGAGCAGATTGCAGGCCGCACCCTGCTGCTGCGGCTGCTGGTGGAAGGTCTGGCCATGCGCGCCGTGCGCGCTCCGGACCTGCCGCCGGAGCGGGTGCGGGCGCTGCTGGCCGATGCGATTGGTCGTGTGATGGCGGATTGAACGGTAGTGCCGGCCGCTGGCCGGCACCCCGGGCAAAAACGGTGGTATCAGATGAAGAAACGGGCGGGCAGAGCCTTATGCACGGCCTTCGCGCGCTCGCCGAAGTACCAGGTCGCCAGCGCGAGGAACCCGATGACGATCAGCAGCCCGTATCCAGGGCGTCCCCAGCTTGCGATCGGGACTGCGCTTGCCGCTACGAAAAATTTGCCACCCGCAGCGAGCAGGAGGGTGTTGGAGATCCGCGCGACGCTGGCGCAGAGCAACAGACTGAGGAGGGCGGACCAGGAAAATTTGTGATTCATCGAAGTCTCTTCAGGTTACGGAGAATAGTCAACGTCGCTTCGAACACGGTTGGCCACGAGGACTGACCCCAGCGTAGGGCCTGGCGTCTGCATTCCTGCCTCCTAACCGGCTTGATCGCAGCGGCAGTTGGGCGCCTGCCCGGCCCCGGCACATCGGACACGTGCACATCTCGGGGACATGCCCGTCCGCAAGATCAGGCATCCACCTGCCCTCCCCCTTGCCTTGATGTCTGCCCCCACCGGTTCCCGTCTGGTCATCTACGCCGCCCTCGCGGGCAACCTGGCCATTGCCATCGCAAAGTTCATTGCTGCCGGCATCTCCGGCAGCTCGGCCATGCTCAGCGAGGGCGTGCATTCACTGGTCGACACCCTCAATGAGGTACTGCTGCTGTACGGCCTGCGTCGTGCAGGCAAGGCCCCTGACCCGGTACATCCCTTCGGCTATGGCCGCGAGCTGTACTTCTGGAGCTTCATCGTCGCCCTGCTGGTGTTCGCCGCGGGCGCCGGCGTCTCAGCGTACGAGGGCATCCAGCATATCCGGCAGCCGGAGCCGGCCACCAACCACGCGTTGAGCTACGGCGTGCTGGGTATTTCCATCCTGTTCGAGGGCGCTTCCTGGTGGGTGGCGCTGAGAGAATTCCGGCGTACCAAGGGCAAACTCGGCTACTTCGAAGCATTCCGCCGCAGCAAGGACCCGTCCACCTTCACCGTGTTGCTGGAGGACAGTGCCGCCCTTCTGGGCCTGGGCTTCGCGCTGATCGGGCTGCTGGCCGCCCAGCTGCTGGAAATGCCGGTGCTTGATGGCGTTGCATCACTGTGCATCGCCGGCGTGCTGGCCGCAACCGCCTTCCTTCTGGCGCGTGAGACCAAGGGCCTGCTGGTCGGAGAACCTGCCCACCCCGCGGTGGCCGAGCGGATCATGGCGGTGGCCGAAACCGATCCGGACCTGCGTCGCGCGAACGGCGTGACCACCATGCAGATGGGGCCGGAACAGGTCGTGGCGATGCTCAGTGCCGAGTTCGAGGACGATCGGCGGACCCCGCAGATTGAAGCCTGCATCACCCGCATCGAAACGGCGGTGAAGCGGGAGTATCCGGAACTGGTTGCACTGTTCATCAAGCCGCAGACGCCCGAAGTCTATGCCGCGCGGCGCGCGGCACTGGCCGCGCCGCCTGCGCCGGAATGATGCTGCGTCTGCGCCCGTTTCACCTGACCGATGCCACAGTGCCACCGTCTTTCACCCGAGCCTGCCACTACCGTGCCGGACTGGTTGCCCGCTTCACTGCAGATCCTTCCGCGCCGCTTCTACCAGCGCCCTTCGACCGACGTTGCGCCCGAGCTGCTCAACAAGCTGCTGGTACGCAACGATGGTCGCGCGGCGCGCATCGTCGAGGTCGAGGCCTATGCCGGCAGCATCGATCCGGCCGCGCACTCCTATCGCGGGCAGACGCCACGCACCGCCAGCATGTTCGGTGAGGCCGGCCATCTGTATGTCTACTTCACCTACGGCATGCACTGGGGCAGCAACGTGGTCTGCGGCGAAATCGGCGAGGGCGTCGCCGTCCTGCTGCGGGCCGCCGAGCCGATGGCGGGGCTGGAACGAATGCGCGAACTGCGCCCGGCGGCCCGACGTGACCATGATCTGGCCAGCGGCCCCGGCAAGCTCTCGCAGGCCTTCGGGCTGGACCGCGGCTTCGATGGCGCAGACCTGGTGACCGGCAGCCACGGCATTGTCATTGCCTGCGATGGCGTGCCTCCCCCCGAGGATCCGGTGGTCGGGCCCCGCATCGGCATCACCCGTGCGGTGGACTTTCCCTGGCGTTGGCATGTTCGCGACCACCGTCACGTTTCGGTGCGCCCCTCGCGCGGGCCCCGCAAGCCCTGACCGGGATGCGTCACGTCGGCGTCACCCCGTCGTGGCGATACATAACGCGCTACGCACTAGCGTGGTGCATGACAGCCGCCGAAGCCGCCCTCGCCACCCCAGCCTTGAAACGCGCCATGGACGAAGCCGACCGCCTGCTTGAACTCGACCGCCTGCACCTGCTCGACACGCCACCAGAGCCTGTTTTCGATGCGATCGTCGCCGCCGCGCGTGCCGCTACCGGCATGACCATGGCTCTGATTTCAGTTGTTGCCGACGAGCGCCAGTGGTTCAAGGCCAACATCGGGCTGGAAGGTGTCAGCGAAACCGCGCGCGAGATTTCATTCTGCACCCATGCCATACAGCAGGACACGCTGTTCGAGATTCCGGACGCGCGCCAGGACCCGCGCTTCGCCAGCAATCCACTGGTCACCGGCGGCCCGCGCATCCGCCACTACGCGGGGATCTCGCTGGGCTCGGCGCATGGCGCGCGCATAGGAACGCTGTGCCTGCTCGACCCGATGCCGGGCGTTCTGTCTCCCTCCCAGCGCGAATTGATGGTGCATCTGGCCCGGGTCACCACCCAGGTGCTGGAGCAGCGCAGCACGCTGATGGCCCAGGTCGGCCAGGCCAAGGCCCTGCATCGTGAGCTGAAGCGCAGCGAGGATTTCCTGGAACGCACCAACCGCGCGGCCCGGGTGGGCGGCTGGGAGATGGACCTGGTCAGCAACGAAGTGCGCTGGACCCGCGAGACCAAGCAGATCCATGGCGTGCGCAGCAACTTCGAGCCGACGCTCGAAACTGCGCTTTCGTTCTATCGCGAGGACAGCCGAAACATCATCCGCACGGCGGTGCAGCGTTGCATTGATGAAGGCACGTCGTGGGAGGTGCAGCTGCCGATGACCACCGCCGACGGACGAGCCATCTGGACCCGCGTGGTTGGAGGCCGGCAGCAGGTCGATGGCCGGCCGCGGCTGGTCGGGGCCATACAGGACATCACCGAGGAGCGCGCCGCGCTGGATGCACTGGAAGCAAGCGAAACCCGCTACCGGCGGCTGTTCCACTACAGCCTTGGCCTGATCTGCACCCACACGCTGGAGGGCGTGCTGACCTCGGTGAACCCAGCGGCCGTGCAGTCACTGGGCTTCGATGAGAGCTACATGATCGGGCGCAGCTTGTGCGACCTGATGCCGCCGGAGAAGCGGGCCGCGTTCAAGGCGTATCTGGAACGCATCGCAGTCAACCACACCGATGCCGGCGTCATCGAGCTGATCGCCGCCGATGGTACCCGGCATTTCTGGGCGTATCACAACGTGCTCGACAACGAGGCCACCCCACCCTACGTGCTCGGCCATGCGCAGGACGTCACCGCACTGCGGATGCAGGAACAGCAGTTGCGCGAGATGTCCTTCAAGGATCCCCTCACCCAGAGCTACAACCGCCGCTTCCTGCCCCGCCTGGACGAACTGATCGACAAGCCTTGGGCCTGCCTGATGTTCGATCTGGATCATTTCAAGCAGATCAACGACACCCAGGGCCATGCACGGGGTGACACGGTGCTGGTCGAGTTCGCCGCCTTCCTGCGCGCTCCACTGGGGTCAATGGAAAGCGTAGTGCGTATGGGTGGCGACGAGTTCATGGTGGTGCTGACTGCACCGGAACCGGGACGGCTGGCCACGCTGGAGCAGTGGTATGCGCAGCATGCCGGGCAGTCACCCACACCCTTCTCGCTGGGCGCGACCCACCACGCACCCGGCGAGACGGTGGCCGACACCCTGCAGCGCGCCGACAGCCGTCTGTATCGCGAGCGTGCACGCGTGCGCACGCATCCGCGCCCCTCATCCTGAGGCTGCTCCTGTGGAGCCAAAGGCAACGGCTCCTGCCGTTGCCTTCGGCTCCACAAATGCCTGCACCGGGCCTGCGCCTACTCCGCTGCCAGCGCCTGGATCGGGTCCAGTTGTGCCGCGCTGCGCGCCGGGAAGTAGCCGAAGCCAAGCCCGATCGCAGACGAGCACGCCAGCGCGGCAAGCACCGGGCCCGCCGTGAACAGGAACGGCACACCCAGCGACAGCAGGCTGGACAGCGCACCCACGCCGAACGCGAACAGCACCCCCAGCACGCCACCGAACAGGCAGATCAGCACGGCCTCGATCAGGAACTGGCGCAGGATGTCGCCCTGCCGCGCGCCCACCGCCAGCCGCACGCCGATCTCGCGCACGCGCTCCTTCACCGAGACCAGCATGATGTTCATCACCCCCACCCCGCCGACCACCAGCGCCACTGCTGCGATGGCCGAAACCAACGCTGCCATGGTCTGGCTGGACTTCATCACCGCCTTGCGGATCTGGTCGGCGTTGTAGATGAAGAAGTCACGACGGCCATGCAACCGCTCCAGCTCGGCCCCCAGCGAGGCCTCGGCGGCGTTGGTGGGCACGTCGTCGCGCACACGCACCGTGATGCTCTCCAGGCGCTCGCTGCCCAGCAGCCGCGAGGCCGCCGAGGTATACGGCACGTAGACCGACGGGGTTGCACCGCCAGCGAACGCATTGGCCCCGACCACACCGATCACCTCCACCGGCATGCCGCCCAGCAGCACCGTGCTGCCAATCGGGCTGTCGCTGAACAGCGCTTTGGCGGCCTTCTGGTCGACCACGCCCACGGCACGGTGCGCATGGACTTCGGCGTCGGTGAAGAAGCGGCCGGCCTTCAGCCGCAGCCCACGCACGCGGGGCATGTCGGCCCCCACGCCCAGCACCTGGGTGTTGGCACGCCGGTTGCCCTGCAGCGCTGCCACCGATCCGCTCAGGTTCGGGCTTACGCTGTCCACGTAACTCAATGCCGCAAGATGGTGCGCATCGCCCACCACCAGCGTCTCGATCTCCGCCGAGCGCGGGTCACCGAAATCCGAGCCCGGGAAGATCTCCAGCGTGCTGGCGCCCAGTTCGTTGATCTGAGATTCAACCTGCGCCTGCGCACCCTTGCCCAGCGCAACCACGGTCACCACCGCCGCGACACCGATGATGATGCCGAGCATGGTCAGCAGCGTGCGCAGGCGATGGGCCAGCATCGAGCGCACGGCCATGCGCGCGGCTTCGCGAATCGCATCCATGCGTGCGCGGCGCTCGGTGACCGGCGACGCGTCGCGTTCGGTCCCGGGAGTTTCAGCCGCAGCACGCGATCCCCGCTCGCCGCGGTCGGCCACCACCCGGCCGTCAGCGATCTCGATCACCCGCGCCGCGTTGGCGGCGATCGCTGCATCGTGCGTCACCAGGATCACCGTGTGGCCCTGTGCATGCAGGCGCTTCAGCTCGGCCATCACCTGCTGGCCACTGGCGTGATCGAGCGCGCCGGTGGGTTCATCGGCCAGCACGATCGCGCCGCCGTTCATCAGCGAACGGGCAATGGACACGCGCTGCTGCTGGCCGCCGGACAGCTGGCTCGGGCGGTTCGCGGTGCGTTCGCCCAACCCCAGTGTTTCCAGCAGCGTGCGTGCACGGGCAGTGCGCACGTCCGCCTCCACGCCGGCATAAACTGCCGGCAGCGCCACGTTCTCGGTGGCACTCAGGTTCTCCATCAGGTTGTAGCGCTGGAAGATGAAGCCGAAATGCTCGCGGCGCAGGCGTGCCAGCGCGTCCGGCGCCATCTGCTCGGTGGCCTCGCCGCTCACCCGATAGCTGCCCCCGGTCGGCCGGTCCAGGCAGCCAAGGATGTTCATCAGCGTGGACTTGCCCGAGCCCGAGGGGCCGATGATGGCGATGAACTCGCCGGCATCGATGCGCAGCGAAACGTCCTTCAGCACCACCACCTCGCCGGCGGCGGAGCGATAGGCGCGCGATACGCCATGCAGTTCCAGCAGTGCGTCGGCCATGCTCACATCCCCAGCAGGCTGGTCGGTTCGGATTCGCCGCCGCTGGGCGCCTGGCCGACCACCACGTTCTCACCCTCGCGCAGGCCGGACAGGATCTGCACGGCGGTGGCGGTGCGCAGGCCGATCGTCACCGCACGTTCCTGGGCGCGGCCCTTGGTGTCGAGCACGCGCACGGTTCCACGGCTGCCGTCCTTGCCATCCGAATCGGTCAGCGCCGTCAATGGCACCTGCAGCGCGTTGGCAACCCGTGCCAGCTGCAGGGTCACCTTCACCGTCATCGAGGGCTTCAGCTTCAGGCCGGGATTGGCCACGTCGAACAGGCCGGCGTAATACACCGCCTTCGGCGTCTGCGCAGAGCCACCCGCATTGCCGGTGGCGACGTCGGCAATCGAGGAGGGCGCCGGTTCCAGCTGCTGCAGGTGGGATTCATAGCGGCGGCCGCTCGGCCCCAGTGTCGAGAACCACAACGGTTGCCCCGGTGCCACCAGCTCGACGTCGGCCTCGGCGATCTCGGCGCGCACGGTCATCGCATCCATCTGCGCCAGCATCACGATGGTCGGCGTGCTCTGCATCGAGTTCAACGTCTGCCCGGCCTTGGTGACGATGGCCACGATGTAGCCGTCGCTGGGCGACACAATGCGGGTATAGCCCAGGTTGATCCGTGCGGTTTCGACCTGGGTCACGGCCTGGTCGATCTGCGCCTGCAGCGCGGCCACCTCTGAGCGTGCCGCATCGCGTGCCACGCGTGCGGCTTCGAAACCTTCCTGTGACACCAGGCGCGACGCCACCAGCTGCGACTGCCGCTGGTAAGCGCGACTGGCCTGCGCATAGCGAGCCTCGCTGGCGGCATGCTGGGCACGCAGCGTATTGGTAGCCGCCTCGGCGCTGCGCAGTGCGATGCGCTGCGGCTGCGAATCGACCTCGGCGATCAGGTCACCGGCTTGTACGCGCTGGCCCAGCACCACATGCAGGCGCTTGACCTGGCCGGACACCTGCGCACCCACCGCCACCAGCTCCTTGGGATGGACCCGGCCGACCGCCTGTACGGTCTTCTCCAGATCTGCCACCCTTGCCGGCGCAGTGATCAGCGCGGCATCATCGCCGCCGGCGAACGCCCACCATCCAGCGCCGGCGGCCAATGTGGCCACCGTAGCGGCAATGATCCAGGTCCTGCGGTTGCTCATCGAAACGCCCGGCTGCGTGCAGTCGCCCAATGCGACCGCCGAAACCGCAGTCTGGAAGCCGCGGATGGACGTTTCTTGGAGCCACTGTGGAGATTGCATGGAGGCGCGGCAGCCGTTCAGGCACCAGCCCCGCGCCTGAATGCTGCAGCCTGCGTCCACGCAATCTCGACACAATCTCGACCGAGTCTCCATCAACGGTCGCTAGCCTCGTCGGCCTCGCCGACTGCCCGCCTGCCGTGTCCCTTTCCCATCCAGACCTGCCACCCATCGATGTGCGCCGTGCCTACCTGGCGTGGTGTGCGCCTTCGCCGTGGTTGATCGCCGTCGTGTTGGCATCGACCACCAGCTGGATGCTGGCCGCGCCGGATCCGTTACCCCCGCTGCTGGCGGGCTTCGGGGCCGCCGCCCTGGTGGGGTTCCGCAGCGATGGGCCCGGTGGCACCGGCCGTTCCGGCGCTCTCGCGTCGCTGGCGCTGATTGGTCTGGCGGTCTGGGCGGCAACGCACCCGGTCGCCGACGTCACCCTGCATCTACTGGTCGCCCTTGCCACTCTCGCGATCGTCGCCCTGCTGGCACTGCGCCTGCGCGCCATCCTGGGCATGGCCTCGCGGCTGCAGGCCCGGGTAAACACCACCCCCATGGCATCGCGCTGGAGCAAGCTGCCGGCGGCGGTGTCCACCCTGGTGCTGCAGCAGCTGCGCGGCCCAGGTGCAGTGGAACCCAGCCTGCAGCGCACGCTGGTGCTGGCCACCCTGGCCTGGGCTGCCAACGAAGAGGCGCAGGACATGCAGTGCCGACGATGACCCTGCCCCAGATCCCGCCCTTGCCCACCCTTGCCCCGAACCCGCAGCACGCAATGAAACACGATCTCCGTACCCGACAGGCACCGTTGGTGCTGATTGCCGAAGATGAGGGCGAAATCGCCGACATCCTCAGTGCTTACCTGGCCCGTTCCGGCCTGCGCAGCGCCCGCGCCGCCGACGGTGAGGCGGCACTGGCCAGCCACCGCCAACTGCGCCCGGACCTGGTGCTGCTGGATGTGCAGATGCCAAAACTGGATGGCTGGCAGGTGCTGAGCGAACTGCGACGGATCGGCAACACCCCGGTCATCATGCTCACTGCGCTCGACCAGGACGTGGACAAGCTGACCGGGCTGCGCGTGGGCGCCGACGACTACGTGGCCAAGCCATTCAATCCGGCCGAGATCGTCGCCCGCATCCAGGCCGTGCTGCGCCGGAGTTCCCGGACCGTGGTCGAAGCGCCCAACGGACTGATCCGCCAAGGGCCCTTCGAGATCGACCTGCGCAGCCACGAGGTGACCGTGCGCCATGGCGAGCAACTGCACGCACTGACCTTCACCCTCACCGAGTTCCGGCTGCTGGTGCACATGGCGCGTGCGCCACGGCAGGTACATGCGCGGGCCGATCTCCTGCATGCCTGCCTGCCCGAGGGCGACGCGCAGGAACGCACCGTCGACAGCCATGTCAGCAAACTGCGGCGCAAGCTGGAGGATGTCGGCGTGATCGGCATTCCCGCCACCATCCGCGGCGTCGGCTACCGCTTCCTGGACTGAATGATGAACCCCAAAGGCAAGAGCATCGGACGCCAGATCACGCTGTCCATCACGGTGGCCTCGCTGTGTTCGACGGTGCTGTCGATCAGCGGCTTCTACCTGTTCTATTACCTCATGGAGGTGTTCTATCCGCGCTGGTACGACGAGCCGGAAACGATCATGCCGTCCGGGCTGGAATGGCTGTGGATCGGATTGACCGCCACCGTGGTCGTCATCTTCGCCACGCTGGTCGCCTCGCGCCTGACCCGGCGCATCATCACGCCGTTGAACTCGGTGGCCGAAAGCCTGCGCCGGGTCGCCAGTGGCGATCTGGAAGCGCGTGCACGCGGTGGTGATACCACGATGGCCGAAGCGGCCACGCTGGTCAGCGATTTCAACTCCATGGCAGAACGGCTGAGCCGGATGTCCGAGAACCGGGTGTTCTGGAACGCGGCGATCGCGCATGAACTGCGCACGCCGATGACCATCCTGCGCGGCCGCCTGCAGGGCATCGCCGAAGGCGTGTTCGAGCCGGGGCCTGAGCAGTTCAACAGCATGCTCACCCAGCTGGAAGGCCTGACCCGCATCATCGAGGACCTGCGCGTGGTCAGCCTGGCCGAGAGTGGCCACCTGGATCTGCGCCTGCAGCGCAGCGATGTCAGTGTGCAGGTGGCCGCGGTGGTTGAAGCGATGTCCGAGGCACTGACCGAGAGTGGTTTCTCGGTGACATTGGACGCACGACCTTCGCTGGCCGACTGCGATCCTGCACGCATCCGCCAGGCAGTACTGGCACTGTTGGAGAATGCACGACGCCATGCCATTCCCTGCCCGCTGCGGGTGTACGTGACGCTGGCCGAAGGCCATTGCACCGTCACGGTGGAAGATGGCGGCCCCGGTGTGCCGGACGACCTTCGCGACAGCATCTTCGAAGCCTTCCAGCGCACGGATGTTTCCCGCTCGCGGCAGAGTGGTGGCTCCGGGCTTGGCCTGGCGGTGGTGCGTGCGATTGCCGTGGCCCATCACGGAACAGCGCTATGCCGGGCCACCGAACGTGGTGGCAGTGCCTTCGAAATCCGCTGGCCGGTGCATGCCCGCCGTTGAGGCGGTAGACACTGCCCTGGTAGCGGCCCACCTTGGTGGACATTCGCATCGCTGAACGGCGCCGGTTTCTCCACGCAATCTCCATCGTCCCTCCATGCCTTCTCCAAAGGGCTGCAGATACTGGGCGCGATCCGGGAGATGGCAGGCATCCGTCCCCTGCTCTGACTCCGACCCACCCAGGCACCCGCATGAAACCCCCACACGATCCGGCGGCCGCCGCCGGCAGCATCGGCCAGCAGAACGCGGCCGCCACGCTCAAGGCCATCCTGCGAACCTATCCGTGGCAGCTCACCGGCACCTTTTCGCTGGTGGCGCTGGAAAATGCGCTGCTGCTGGCCTATCCGCTGTTTGCCGGCTTCGCGGTGGACGCGATCATCCGCGGCAACATCGGCCACGCAATCTCCTACGCCGGCGTGGTGCTGCTGTTCTGGCTGGTCGGTGCTGCCCGCCGTGCGGTCGATACCCGTACCTTCACCCGCATCTATGCCGACCTGGCGGTGAACGTGGTGCAGGCGCAGCGCAGGCTGGGCCACGCCACCTCCACCTCGGCCGCACGCGTTGTGCTGGCCCGTGAGTTCGTCGACTTCTTCGAAAAGCACGTGCCGATCATCGCCACCGCGCTCGTATCAATGTTTGGTGCGGCGGTGATGCTGCTGGTGATCGAACCGCTGGTGGGCGCCGCGAGCCTGATCGCCTTGCTCGGAGCGGTGTTGCTGATGCCGTCGTTCGCACGCCGCAACGAGCAGCTGCATGGGCGACTGAACAACCGGCTGGAGCATGAGATCCGCCTGGTCGACCGGGTCAGTCCTTCGGTGCTGCGTCGCCACTACACCACGCTGTCGCGGCTGCGCATCCTGCTCTCCGATCGCGAAGCCAGTGCCTTCGTAGTCGTTGGCGCAGCGGCAGCGGTGCTGTTCGCGCTCACCATCGGCCGACTCGCCACCACCGACGGTGTGACGCCGGGTCATGTGTATGCGGTGATGACCTACCTGTGGACGTTCGTCGGCAGCCTGGACGATGCACCGTCGATGGTGGATCAGCTGGCGCGCTTGAAGGACATCGGCCGCCGCGTCAGCCCGGGCATGGAAGATGCGGAGCGCAAGGATGTCGCTTGACCGGTAGATGCCCACCTTTGTGGGCACCGACACATCGCGGAGCCAACCAAGGTTGGCGACTACCGGGGCAACGGTGCCAACCAGGATTGGCGGTTACCTCGCGGAAGGACATCGGCCGCCGCGTCAGCCCCGGCATGGAGGATGCGGAGCGCAAGGACGCCGCGTGACCGGTAGATGCCCACCTTGGTGGGCAACGATGTATCGCGGCGCCAACCAAGGTTGGCGACTACCGGGGCAACGGTGCCAACCAGGATTGGCGGTTACCTCGCGGAAGGACATCGGCCGCCGCGTCAGCCCCGGCATGGAGGATGCGGAGCGCAAGGACGCCGCGTGACCGGTAGATGCCCACCTTGGTGGGCAACGATGTATCGCGGCGCCAACCAAGGTTGGCGACTACCGGGGCAACGGTGCCAACCAGGATTGGCGGTTACCTCGCGCCTGCCGTGCGCCCGCACATCGCCAATGCACCGATGATCAACGCTTCCATGCTGCGGTCGAACTCGGCCTCCTGCGCCTTCCGATCCAGCGGGCGTCGCGTGGTATCCACCACCGCATGGCGTGAGTACACGGTGTCGGCCAACGCCACGGCGTGATAGGCCACGGTCGACAGCAGCCACGCCGCCTGCTCGAGCGGCAGATCATGCACGCGGCTGAATTCGGCATGGTGGCGCTGGATGCGCGCCAGCATCTCCGGTGTCTTCGCGCCGTGGCTGACCAGGAACGGCGCCAGGCCCGGATTCCCGTCCACCAGCGTCCGCAGTGAACGTTGGAACGCACGCAGATCCTCCTCGATGCTGCGCCGGCCAGCGGCATCCAGTGCCGGTGCCTGCCAACGCTCGAAGATCGCCTCGGCCACCAGCTCGCGCAGTGCCGCCAGATTCGCCACATGCTTGTACAGCGCGATGTGGCTGACCCCCAACGCCGCCGCCACGCCCACGAAGCTCAGCCCCGGCAGCGTCATGGCAATGCCGGCGTCGGCGATGCGCTCGCGGGTGATGGTGGGCGGTCGCCCACGGGCAGCGGTCTTTTTCGGTGCAGCCATGCGGTAACGGTTCCTGCGCGGTGCGCGGGCAAGGGCCGTCATGGTGGTCCGCAGCGACGCCGTGGTCAACGCGTCGCTGCGGTCCGTGGACAGGCCCCGGTTGCGGCACGATCAATTTAGTTTACTATGATGTAACTAATTCGCATTTGCAGTGTCCAGGATCGTTGTCGATGTCCGCGTCCCCCACTTCAATCACCCCGGCCGGGCCGCTGCGCGGCGCCGACCATGATCGCGGCCTGCAGGCGCTGCAGGTCCAGGTGGTCGCGGTTGCACAGCCGTGCGCCAGCCTGCTGCGCCTCGTGGTCCAGCTGCCGGAACATGCAGAACTCGCGCCCTGGCAGCGTGCCAACACCGCCGTGCGCATCCAGCTCGGCGCCACGTTCGGCGATGTGTCACGGATCTACACCGTGCGCAGCCTCGATCCCAACACCCGCCAGTTCACCCTGGACGTAGTGCTGCACGAGGCGCCGGGGCCGATGCTGGCCTGGGTACGTGCGCTGCGCCCCGGTGATGCCTTCGATCTGACCGGACCGCGCCCCCATCTGCAGGTACCGCAGCGCGAGGGCACCTGCGCCCTCCTGTTCGCCGACCCAAGCGCCATCCCTGCCCTGTTTGCATTGCTGCAGCAGTGGCCGGCCGACCTGCGCGCAGAGGCCTGGATCGCCTCGGATGATGCATTCCCGGTAGACGAACTGCCCGCCATTGAAGGTGTCCGCGTGCTCCGCCTCGCCACCGGTGACGTGCCGTTGCTGCAGCAGGCGCGCCAACTGCGGCCGGAACCCGGCAGCACGGTCTGGGCGGCCGGCGAGCGCGAGGAAATGCGTGCCCTGCGCCGCCACTTCATCGAAACGGTCGGCCTGCCACGCAGCGACGTTGCCGTGGCCGGCTACTGGAAACGTGGCGAGACCACCACCGAGACCGACCAGCGTCGCCGCCGCAACTACGAGCGCGTGCTGGCACGCGGCGGTGGCCTGCAGGACCTCGACGACCTCGCCGACGATATCTGATCCACCCCGCAGTATCCGCGCCCCGCGCTTCGTTCCACCCAGCCACAGATCGCCCACGCACCTCGCGTGCAGCACTGCCACAGCGGCAGTGCCGTGCCCTCTGCCAGCCATTCCACAGCCCGCGTCGTCCTGCCCCTGCAGGTCACAGACGGCGCCGTGCTGGCCGATCGCACGACCCACCACACGAGAACCGCCATGTCCCTCCCCCTGCGAACCCTGCCCCTCCCACGCCGCTCGGCGCTGTCTCTGGCCGCCCGTGCGGCGTTGCTGCCCACCCTGCTGATCGCCACCGCCGCACACGCCAACGATGCACCCGATGGCGCCCGCCAGTTGCCCACCGTGAACGTGCGCGCCGACAAGACCGCACCCACCGATACCTACGCCGGCGGCCAGGTCACGCGCGGCAGCGGCGTCGGCCTGCTCGGCGAGCTCGACTTCATGGACACGCCGTTCAACACCACCCGCTACACCGCCGACTTCATCGACAACATCCAGGCGCCGGACCTGGTGCGGGTCATCGCACTGACCGACCCCAGCGTCTACAACAGTGGCTCCAGTGGTGGCATCACCGACTACTTCAACATCCGCGGTTTCGGTGTCGCCTCGTCGGATATCGGCTTTGGTGGCCTGTACGGGCTGATCCCCTACTACCGCGTCACTCCCGAACTGGCCGAGAGCATCGAAGTGCTGAAGGGCCCGTCCGCGCTGCTCAACGGCATGCCGCCCGGTGGCTCGGTGGGCGGTGCGGTTAACGTGGTACCCAAGCGTGCAGGCGACACGCCGCTGACCCGCTTCACCGCCAGCTACGGCAGCGACGCGCAGTGGGGCGGTCACCTGGATGTCGGCCGCCGCTTCGGCGCGGACAAGCAGTTCGGCGTACGCCTCAATGCCGTGCATCGCGACGGCGACACCGCCACCGACCACCAGCAGCACAAGACGCAGCTCGCATCGCTCGGCCTGGACTGGCGTGGTGAGCGCTCGCAGGTGTCGCTGGACCTGTTCAGCAGCCGCGACCATGTGGATGGCCTCAACCGTGGCGTCTCGCTGGCGCCCGGCCTGGCCGTGCCCCGCCCGCCGAAAGCCAGCACCCTGTTTGCACCGGACTGGACCTTCAGCACCGTCAAGGACCAGGCCGCCGCACTGCGCTGGTCGTTCGACATCAATGACTACCTGCAGGCGCATGCCAGCTACGGCCACGGCCATACCGATTTCGACTCCATCGCCAGTGCCACCACGCTGATCACCAACACCGCCGGCGACTTCCGCAACAACTTCGCCCACCAACGCTTCATCTACAGCAAGGACACCGCCGAAGCCGGATTGTCGGCGCGTTTCCGCACCGGCGCGGTCGATCACGCGCTGGCCATCAGTGCAGCCTGGTACCAGCACGACCAGAAGTTCGGCTTCAAGCGCAACCTGCTGGCCCGCGATTGGGTAACCAATATCTACACCCCGCAGTGGGGCCCTGCCATCGACCGCAGCTTCAGTGATGCGTCGCTGCCGAAGACCGCGGAAGTGCGCACCACCAGCTTCGGCATCGCCGATACGCTGTCCTTCATCGATGATCGTGTGCAGCTGACCCTGGGCATCCGTCACCAGACCGTGCTCAGCGATACCTTCGATGGCGGCACAGGCAAGCGCACCGCACGCTACGACGCCAGCGCCAACACCCCGGCCGGTGCACTGCTGTTCAAGGCCAGCGACCGCCTGTCACTGTATGCCAATTACATCGAAGGCCTGAGCCAGGGCAGCACCGCCCCGGCAACCGCCGCCAACGCGGGCGACGTGTTCCCGCCGTTCAAGACCCGCCAGCGCGAGGTCGGTGCCAAGTTCGACTTCGGCCGCTTGGCCAGCGCATTGAGCGTGTACGAGATCGAAAAGCCCAGCTCCTACACCGACCCGGCGACCAACGTGTTCTCGTTCGGAGGCCAGCAACGCAACCGGGGCGTGGAATGGACCGTGTTCGGCCAGGCCACCGAACAGCTGCGCGTGCTCGGTGGCATCGGCTGGCTGCAGCCGAAGCTGACCCGTACCCAGGGCGGCGTCAACGAAGGTCGGTTGGCGACGGCCACACCGCAATGGCAGGGCAAGCTCGGCGTCGAATGGGACGTGCCGACCGTGGCCGGCCTCACCCTCACCGGCAACGCGGTCAGCCTGTCCAAGGGCTACATCACTGCTGACAACAGCCAGTGGGTGGCGGGCCGCACCGTGTTCGATCTCGGTGCCCGCTATGCGACGCAAGCGGCCGGCCATCCGCTGGTACTGCGTGCCACCGTGCAGAACGTGACCAACAAGGCGTACTGGGCGGGCAGCCTCGGCTCGGGGCTGGGTACGCCACGCACCGCCCTGCTGTCGGCCACCATCGATTTCTGATCCTCGTTTCAAGGGCGCCACGCCATTGCGCGTGGTGCCCTGGAGAAGTGCTTTGACCGTTTCCCGTACCGCCTCCGTGCTGACCTGGCTGCCCCTGGTCTCACGCATCATCGCCGCGTTGTTCGGCGGCTATGTGCTGGCCGCACTGTGCAGCATCGCGGCACTGGCGCTGCCCATCGATGGTCGCCAGGCCGTGTTCACTGGCATGCTGGCCAGCTTCCTGCTGTACGCCGGCGCCGTGGTCTGGGTGTTCGCGGTGCGCTCGGCGTGGCGCGCGTGGCTGGGCCTGCTCCTCGTCGCGTTGCCCTTGTGGTTGATCGCACAGACGGTCGGCAACGGAGGCGCTGCATGAGCAAGGTCGATCGCACTCCGAAGCCACGCGGCATCCGCCAGACCATGTCCGACCTGCATATCTGGGTGGGGCTGCTGGCCGGATGGATCCTGTACGCGATGTTCCTCACCGGCACCGCCAGCTACTTCCGCGACGAGCTCTCGCGCTACACCCGCCCGGAAATCGCCACACCGTCCGTGTTGCCGGACGCCGCTGTGGTTGCGCAGCGTACCGTCACGGCGATCATGGCCGACACGCCTGCGGCCAGCCAGATCAACCTCAGCCTGCCGAGCACGCGCATGCCGTGGGTGTCGGCGATGTGGGCCAGCCCGGGCGGGCGTGTCCGGCATGGCTTCGACTCGGGCCTGTTCGACGCCAGCACCGGTGCACCGCTGCAGGCACGTGACACCGGCGGCGGCGACTTCTTCTATGCCTTCCACTTCAACCTGCACTACATGCCGGCGATGTGGGGCCGCTGGATCGTCGGCCTGTGCGCGATGTTCATGCTGGTCGCCATCGTCAGCGGCGTAATCACCCACAAGAAGATCTTCGCCGACTTCTTCACTTTCCGCTGGGGCAAGGGCCAGCGCTCTTGGCTGGATGGACACGCGGCGCTGTCGGTACTCGGCCTGCCGTTCCACTTCATGATCACCTGGAGCGGCCTGGTGATGCTGGCGGTACTGTACATGCCGTGGGGCCTGGCCAAGCTGCCGGACAAGCGCCAGCAGGCCGAGGTCGTCAGCGAGATGCGCCTGTTCCTGCCACCGCAGAAGGCCGCCGGCCACCCTGCTCCGCTCACCAACGTCGGTGCACTGGTGCAGCAGGCCGAGCAGCGCTGGGGAGCCGGCGCGGTGGGCAGCGTGCAGGTGCAGAATCCCGGCGACGAGAACGCACGCGTGGCCGTGGTGCGTGCGCAGTCCAGCCGTGTTTCGACCACCCCGAACTATCTGCTGTTCGACGGCAGCGGTGGGCAGCTGCTGCAGATCAAGGAACACTCGGGCGTTTCCGCCGATACCCAGGGCGTGCTGTATGGCCTGCACCTGGGCCGCTTCGCCGATGCCGCCCTGCGCTGGCTGTACTTCATCGTCAGCCTGGCCGGCACCGCCATGGTCGGCACCGGGCTGGTGCTATGGACGGTCAAGCGCCGCGCGCAGCTGCCTGATCCGCAGCGCCCCTACTTCGGCTTCCGCCTGGTCGAGCGTCTCAACATCGCCACCGTCGCCGGCCTGTCGGTGGCGATGGCGGCCTACCTGTGGGCGAACCGCCTGCTACCCACTGCCATGGACGGGCGCGCGGCGTGGGAGGTGCATGTGTTCTTCCTGGCCTGGGCGGCCATGTTCGTGCACGCCACGCTGCGCACACCGAAGCGTGCATGGATCGAACAGTTCCTGCTGGCGGCGTTGCTGCTGGCGCTGCTGCCGGTGCTGACTGCGGTGACCACGCTGCATCCGCTGTGGCGCACGCTGGCCGCGGGCGACTGGGCATTCGCTGGCACCGACCTGACCCTACTGGCATTGGCCGCCCTGCACACGCTGCTGGCCTGGCGCACCTGGCGGCATGCGCCGAAGGTGAGGCGTGCACGGCCGTCTGCCGCGTCACGCACTGCGGCACCGGAGGCCAGCGCATGATCCACGTCATTCTGTTCGTGTTGTCGCTGGCCGCGTTCGCCTGCCTGGCACTGGCGATGGAGCGTCATCAGCGGGACGTATTGCGTCGTGTGCTGAGCGCGCAGGCAACCCAGCAGCTGCGCGCGATTGGCTGGGCACTGCTGGTGTTCAGTACCGTGTTTGCCATGCGCGGGTTGGGCGTGGGTTTCGGTCTGGCCGCGCTGTCCGGTCACACCAGCGTTGCCGCGGGCGTGGTGGTGTTGGCGATGGTGGTGCATGGGCGGTGGAGTCGGTAGATGCCCACCTTGGTGGGCACCCATACACCACGGCGCCAACCAAGGTTGGCGACTACCAGGCCTTAGGAGCGTTGCTTCGGTAGATGCCCACCTTGGTGGGCACCGGGAGCGATAGGCACCCATGCGCCGCTGGGCGCTACAGGAACTCCGCCATGCGCTGCAGTTCGTCTTCAAGCGCGCCACGAAACACCTTGTCGCGGGCCAGCGACTTGCCGGCGTAGCCCACGCTGGACGCCAATTCACCGTCGCGTACGCTGAGATTGGCCCAGCCCACCACCTGGTCGTGCCACAGCACCGGCAGCGCGTAGTAGCCGTATTGCCGCTTCGGCGCAGGTGTGTAGGCCTCGAACTTGTAGACCCAGCCCCACAGCAGCTCGAAGCGGCGGCGGTCCCACACCACCGGGTCGAACGGCGCCAGCAGGCGTACCTCTTCGTCCGGCGCATGCCGGCGCGAGCGCGGGCTCTCGTCGGCCGGCCAGTACCAAGTGGTGCCGTCCAGCGTGCAGCTGGCCAGCTGTTGCTTGGCCAGCATCAACGCCTGCCGGGTCTGTTCGGCCAGATGCGGTGCGCCGTAGCCCAACAGGCGCACCAGATAAGTCAGGCTGCCCGACGGCAGCGGCGCGTACTTGCGTACCACCAGGTCGATCAAAGCAGCCGCACGTTCGATCTGCGCCTGCGCGCTGGCATCGGCTTCCCCGTGCTCAGCCACGGCATAGATGCGGGTGCCGCTGTCGCGCCGCTTCACCCGCAACAGCCCGCGGTAGTGCATGCCCTCCAGCAGGTGCGTGCTGGCATTGCTGGTGCCGCCCCAGTAGTTGGTCACCCGACCATGCGCGAACGCCTGGTCGACCTCACGCGGATGCACGCTGCCACGCTCGCGCACGAAGGCCAGTACGTCCGCCGCGCGGCGCTGGGTTTCGGCATCCCATTCGCGCTTGGACACGCGCGGGTGCATCAGCGCCAGATGTTCGCGCGGCAGGAAGCCGTAGTTCACCAGGCAATCCTCTTCCACTGGCAGGCGCGCATAACGCCGCTCCAGATCACCTGCACGGTAGTCCTTCACCCGATGGCGCAGGGTCAGGTCCTGCGCACGCGCGGGCGCACGGATCGGATCGGCCTGCACGAAGCCCAGGCGACGGATCGCGGTCAGCAGCGTGGTGGGCTTGAACAGCGTGCGCGCCACCGCATGGCGGCGCAGATCATCGAGGGTGGGCGTGGCAGGCATGGCCGCATTGTAGATCCACGCCATGCGTGGATGGGGCCGTGGGGAACCGTGCAACGGCATCCACGCATGGCGTGGATCTACCGAAGTTCCAACACCTGCAGCGAACCGATCACCAGCGCACGCATGCCCTGCTTGAACTCGGTGATCACCTGGCCCTCTTCGTCGTCGGCAATCCCGTAGACCGTATCCGCACCGGCAATGCAGTAGAACGCGATCGTGGCCAGCAGCCAGCGCGCCTTGTCCAGCGGCAGGCCGAACACCTCGGCCACATGGGCCTGGTGCGAGGCGATCTTCTCCAGCATCGGCGTGGTCGCCACCGAACGACGCAGCAGGTACGGCGGCAGCCCGGGGTGCGCTTTCACCACTTCGCACAGCGAATCCACGAACCCCAGCAGGTAAGCCTGCAGACCGCCCGGTGCATCGGCCGACGCTCGCGGAATCTGCCAGCGCTGGAACACC
This sequence comes from Stenotrophomonas sp. 96582_Sma, assembly GCF_056480905.1. Classification (NCBI taxonomy): domain Bacteria; kingdom Pseudomonadati; phylum Pseudomonadota; class Gammaproteobacteria; order Lysobacterales; family Lysobacteraceae; genus Stenotrophomonas; species Stenotrophomonas sp. 96582_Sma. The sequence goes on from NZ_CM151122.1 coordinate 2,598,362, forward strand.
GTGTCGGCCACCAGCCGCTTCAAGGCCTCCAGATTGGCCACGCGCTTGTAGACCGCGGCCTGGGTCACCGCCAGCTCGGCGGCCACGTTGGCCATGGTCAGGTTCGGCAGGCCCAGCTTGATGCCGATGTCGGCCAGACGATCAGGGGTGATGGTGGGCGGACGGCCACGGGCCGACGCCGGGGTTTCAGGGTGCATGTTCATACCGTAGCGAGGGTGCCAGCAAAGGGACCCTCTTGTCCGCTTCATATGGTTTAGTTTAATTTACTCAACTAATTCGGAATGCGTGTGGTTCGCAACACCGCCGCCGTCCGCGATCGAGCCCATGGCTCACTTCCCGCCAGGTCCCCACCCAGCCGACAACCCTGCGCTGCGCCCTCTCCCGTGCTTGCCGATGGCAGCGCGCCAGGCGCGTTCGCACCTGCGATTCACAGGAATCTGGCATGACCGTGTACGACCTTCCCTCTCCGCTGCTACGCGCAGCTGCTGATCCGACCCGCGTGTTGATGCTCCCGCCGGGCATGGCCCGGCGCTACCAGAGCACCCCCAATGCGCGTAGCGGCCAGACGCAGGCGCTGGGCATCCGGATGTCGGCCCTGGCACTGGGCCTGCTGGCATCGTTTGCGGCGCTGGCCGAATCCGCGCCGTCCACCCTGCCCTCGGTGCAGGTGCAGGAACAGCGCCGGGTGACCGGCGACTATGCCGGCGGCCAGGTGGCCTCTGGAAGCCGGGTCGGCCTGCTCGGCGACAAGGACTTCATGGACACGCCGTTCAGCACGGTCAGCTACACCGAGTCCTTCATCCGCGACCGCCAGGCCAAGGACCTGACCGATGTCATCGCCGCCACCGACCCGACGGTGTTCAGCAACGGCGTGACTGGTTCCTGGAGCGAGAACTACGCCATCCGCGGCTTCGCCTCCAGCACCAGCGATACCACCTTCAACGGCCTCAGCGGCATGGCGCCGTACTACCGCACCTCGCCGGAGATGTTCGAGCGCATCGAGGTGCTGAAGGGCCCGTCCGCCCTGCTCAACGGCATGCCACCGGGCGGCTCGGTCGGTGGCAGCGTCAACCTGGTGCCCAAGCGTGCTAGCGAGCAACCATTGCTGCGGGTCAGCGCCAACTTCGCTTCCGATGCGCAATTCGGTACCCATGTGGATGTGGGCCGCCGTCTGGGCGCTGACAAGCAGTTCGGCATCCGCTTCAACGGCGCCTACCGTGATGGCGACGGCGCAGTGGGCAAGCAGAGCAAGAAGGTGCAGCTGGGTTCATTGGCACTGGACTGGCGCGGCGAGCGCGCCCGCCTGTCCGCCGATCTGTACAGCGCCGACGACCGCGTGGACGGCCCGGCCCGTGGCGTCGGCCTGGCGCCGGGCGTGGCGATTCCGCGCCCGCCCCGTGGCGACACCCTGATCAACCCGGACTGGGCCTACGTGGACAGCCAGGACAAGGGCGCGATGCTGCGCGGCGAGCTGGACATCAACGAACACCTGATGGCCTACCTGGCCTATGGCACCAGCAAGACCGACTACCGCTACAACGGTTCGATCAGCGCGCAGATCCTCAATCCAGCCGGCGACTTCAGCACGGTGATCGGCCAGCTCGCCTTCGACATCAAGAAGCAGTCCGGTGATGCCGGCCTGCGCGGCAGCTTCCGTACCGGCAGCGTGAGCCATCAGTGGGCCGCCAACGTGACCCACTACCAGCACACCCAGAACGACTACGGCCGCCGCAGCGTGCCGGGCTGGGACTGGACCACCAACCTCTACAACCCGGTGTGGGGCCCGGCTGCGCCGTTCATCGCGCCGCATATCTCGCACACCGAACTGCGGCTGGACAGCATCGGCTTCGCCGACACGTTGTCCTTTGCCGATGACCGCGTGCAACTGACACTGGGCGTACGCCGCCAGCAGGTGGTCAGCGAGACCTTCAACGTAGCCAGCGGTGCGCGCACCTCGCGCTATGACGAGAGCGCCGCCACCCCGGCCGCCGCCCTGCTGGTGAAGGCCACTGATAAGCTTTCGGTCTACGCCAACTACATCGAAGGCCTAAGCCAGGGCGCCACCGCGCCGATGACCGCCGCCAACGCCGGCGATGTGTTTGCACCCTTCCGCACCAAGCAGAAGGAGCTGGGCCTGAAGCTGGACTTGGGCAGCTTCGCGCACACCTTCAGCGTGTACGAGATCAAGCGCCCGAGCAGCTACACCGATCCGGTCACGAATATCTTCTCGTTCGGTGGCGAACAGCGTAACCGTGGCGTGGAATGGGGCTTCTTCGGCGCGCCCCTGGACGGCGTGCGCCTGCTGGGCGGCGTGGCCTACGTGCAGCCGAAGCTGACCCGCACCGCCGGTGGCGTGAATGAAGGCCGCATTGCTACCGCCGTTGCGCAACGCCAGGCCAAGCTGGGCGTGGAATGGGATGTGCCGGCGCTGGAGGGCTTGACCCTGACCGGCAATGCCACCGCGATGTCAAAGCAGTACATCAGTGCCGACAATCGCCTGTCGGTGCCGGGGCGCACGTTGTTTGATGTGGGTGCGCGCTACAGCACCACGGTGGCGAGCCGACCGCTTGCCCTGCGCGCCAGCGTGAACAACGTGACCAACAAGGCGTATTGGGGCATGCCGTTGTTGTCGAGCCTCGCATTGGGTGCGCCGAGGACGGTGCTGTTGTCGGCCACGATGGATTTCTGAAAGGCATCCACGCATGGCGTGGATCTACTGGCATTCGCCACCTAGAGAGTCGAGCCATGCTCGACTCGCTTCATCAGTAGAGCCAGGCCATGCCTGGCTGCCTCCATGTTGATCCGCCAGAAGCATCCACGCATGGCGTGGATCTACTGAACCTCGGCCTACCCGTTCAACCCGGCTGCAGGCGGAAAATGGCATGGCTGGTCAACGCCAGCGCAGCCAGCTTCAGCCCTTCCATCACTCGATCGCCGACGTACTGGTCCGGGCTGCCATTCTGCCGGGCGCGTTCCGCCGCCAGCAGGATTTCCTGCACGATGCGCAGACCGGCCAGCGCACCATCAGCATCGGCCAACGCCATGCATCGGCCCGGCAGTTGATGGCGCTCGGGCCAAGACTGACCGTCAGCAGCCGCGCCCAACCCGATGCGATGCAGCAGGGTCGTCAGGCTGTTGGGATCGGGCGGGATGTCGTGCCCCTCATCGGCATTGGCCGGGGCGCGCTGATGGGGGAACTCCGATGCATTCATGGCAGGTCTCCGTGCAAGGCATGCAGGACCACCGCCCTTAACAAAGGCGGCGGACGGTACGTGGCTGGAAATCCGGTGGTCGCGTAAGCACTAACCGGCAGGTGGGTTTTCACCCACCTCCACGCACCGCCCGCCATAAAGCTCGAACGGAATGCCAGCCGACGCCGCACAAGGCGACGCCGGCTGGCGAGCGCAAACTACACGCGACCAACGGGGTTTCCAGGCCCCGGCCATCCTTTTTCGATGGCACCCCATCATGAGCACAACGGGGTGGCAGGCGCCAACAACCCAAGTGCAAAGACAGCAACGTTCACGCAGTGGCAGCATTGTCGCATATCGACAATCGAGCCGAAGATTCAACAACTTGCACTACGCCGATGACGGCATGCTTCACCCGCATCGGCATCGCGCATTCCTTGACCGCATCCGGCATTCAGGGACATGCCACATGCCAGTTCCGACATTACGCAAGCAGACGAGCAATCAACGCCAGCACCGCCAGATGCCCCACGTAGTATCCATAAAACGCCCAGCGCCAGCGCGGCAGTTGCCACGGCACCCGCGCCGCCAACAGCAACACAGGAACGGCCAGCAACGCCCAGCCGTTGTGGTTGGCCCAGCACACTGCAGCAAGCCCGATCAGCAGCAGCCACCACGCACCATGGCGGAACGCCAGCCATCCGAGCAGCACGAAGCCGACGCCCGCCCATTGGTAGTCCACCAGCATCGGCGCCATGCCCGCCGCCAGCAGCAACAGCAGTGGGCGATTGCTGGCCAGTGCATGCACCGCCACCGCAGCCAGGGCAAAAGTAAGCAGTATGTTGAGTGGCAACCAGGGACCGAAGGCAAGTGCATGCAGCGGTTGCGCGACCACGCCCCATACGGCCAGGCGACGGATCGACTTGCGCAGGTCTGCACCCGGCTGGGCTAGGTTGCAGGCCATTACCAGTGCAAACAGCGGGAACGCGATGCGCCCCAGTTCGCTTATGACCGGCAGGTAGCCGCCGTAGACCACTTTTGCCACGTGGTCGCCGGTCATGGTCAGCAGTGCGATCCACTTCAGCAGCTCGCGTGCGCCGCTGCCGAGGGTGAGGTTGAAGGTGGACGTCCCGGCCGTGGTCGCTTGCATCGCGGCAGCTTATGCGCATCGGCCAGCCCATTTCCAGCACCGCGCAGGAGCCCGCCGCTGCAGGCCACAGGCGGCGGCGCTATGCTGGCCGCCCCTGCTTGTGAGACGCCTGCCATGCGCACCCTGTACCCCGCCATCGAGCCCTACCGCGAGTTCACCCTGCCAGTGAGCGATCTGCACACCCTGCACATCGAGGAATGCGGCACGCCCGACGGGATTCCGGTGGTGTACCTGCATGGCGGACCGGGTGCCGGCATTTCGCCCACCCATCGCCGCTTCTTCGACCCGGCACGCTACCGCATCGTGCTGATCGACCAGCGTGGCAGCGGACGCTCCACACCGTTCGGCGAGCTGCGCGACAACACCACGCAGGATCTGGTGGCCGACATCGAGAAGGTGCGCGAGCACCTCGGCATCGAGCGTTGGCTGGTCTATGGCGGTTCCTGGGGCTCGACCCTGTCGCTGGCCTACGCGCAGGCACATCCTGAGCGCGCCACTGGCCTGATCGTACGCGGCGTGTTCCTCGGTCGTGAGATCGAGAACCGCTGGTTTGCCGAGGCCAACGGTGGTGCGCGCTGGATCTTCCCGGAGCGCTGGGATCGGTATGAGGCCTATATCCCGGAGGACGAGCGCAACGACATGATCGCGGCCTACTGGACGCGCATGGACAGCGCCGATGAGGCCACCCGCATCGCCGCCGCGCAAGCCTGGCTAGGCTGGGAGGACAACGCCGCCACCTTGCAGCACGAGGTGGATGCGGTGTCCACCGATGATCCGCTGGACACGTTGGCCAAGGCCCGAATCGAAGCGCACTACTTCCGCAACGGCATCTTCCTGGAACCGGACCAGCTGCTGCGCGACATCGATCGCATCCGCCACCTGCCCGGCGTGATCGTGCAGGGCCGCTACGACATCATCTGCCCGCCGCGCAGCGCCTGGGACCTGGCCAAGGCCTGGCCGGAAGCAAAGCTGGAGATGGTGACTTCCGGCCACAGCGCCAACGAGCCGGCGACGGTCGATGCACTGGTGCGGGCCACGGACGCGTTTGCCGACCGCTTCTGACGGCGTGGGTAGTGGCGGCCGCTGACCGGCATCCCGCCGGTTGCAGGTAGAGCCGGCTGTTGGTCGCCTCTACCCAGCCGCTCTGCCCTCCTGTCACGGATTGGCGTCGAACACCACCGTCATGTTGCCCTGCCAATGCGAACCGGGCGACTTCAGCATCTCCGTCACCGCCTCGCGACCAGCGGTAAATCGCAGCGTCGAACGCCGCTGCATCAGATAGCCATCCGGGGTGAAGCGTGGCGCCCGCGCATCATCCGGCAGCAGCGCTGTGTTCTGCGCAGGCCGTCCATCGCGCACAGTGCTCATACCGGGAATCGTCACATCAATCTCCACTGGCGCTATCACGTCGTCGCGGGAGTTGCGTATCCCACAGCGATCACCCGCGTCGTACTCGCAACGAAGCTTCATACTGAAGTCCATCGACGTGGTCAGATGGAACGGCAGTTCCTGACTCAATCGTTTGGGTGGGCGACCATGGTCAATCCACTGCGACCAGCCTTCTTCTGGAGCCAGCTTCACGCTGGGCGCGGACTCTGAGAAGCGCACATTGAAGTCATGCATCACATCAAACACGAAGTTCAATCGTATTGACTCAACCCCCGTAATATTGTCTCCAAGATCAATGTCCGCCCCGGCTCCTCCAGTAGTCCAGCTTTCTGAAGCCTCATATCGCCCCGACTGCAGTGCGGTCGCATTCGGAAGCTCTACATTGAGGCCAATTCCAACATTCCGATATGAGTAGCTTCGGCCGTTTCTAGCAACGGTGCTGAAACATTCCTGAGGATTGGGCGGAGTGCGGACACCCCATCCTCCGTGTGACCAACCTAATCCGCCCGCCCCACGAATAGCGGTGCAGCCCCCCGCAGTACCGTAGTACCAAGGATCCTGACCCCGGCCGAAACTCAAGTACAGCGAAATCGCCATGAAACTGATGGTCACATCGAACTCTGCACCGGTTCTTACTTCCCGGACCGTGACGGCTCTTGGGGCGGGGAAGCGCACGTATGTGGTATCCCTGCGAGATGCTGGATCGCCATCTCCAGACTTGGTCCAATACGTTCTCGCGCCAAGATCGAAGATGTAGGCCCCGCTTCTGTCGCACTCAGCGGGCCGCCAATTGCAGAACCCCCCACGTGGTGTCGTGTTTTCAAAGGAAGTGTTGCCCGGGTTCAGCGCATTCGGCCGAAATTCACCGGAGACAGTCCTCTCCACCACCTGCGCTTCTGCAGGAAATGTCTGCGACAGAATGAACAAGACCACCACACCCATCACCGCTTTCATCTCAACTGAGACCTCCTATTGGTCCTGAATCACTTCACAGCCAATGACACGGGGCAACGAATGCCACCCACCATCAGCACATCCCCCTCCCGTGGATAGCGCCCCTCTTCCATCGTCAGCACGCAGCTCACCAGGTTCGGATAGCGCAGCTCCACCACCGGCGCGCGTGCGCTCAGCTCCAGCGTGAAGAATCCCTCCTCCTGGCTGACGCTGCGCCCGGCATGGTTGATCACTTGTACACCGCGCACGCCGTTGCCGTCGGCATCCAGCACCTGGCCCATTACGGTGAAGGTGCGCAACACATCCACGGTAGCGTGCATCACCCCACCCTTGTTGAGGTGGTAGCTGATGGTTGCCGGTTGCAGCGTGGCCGCGGGAGCATGCCGCCCATGGAAGTCGAACTGCACGTGGCCCGCACGGTACGCGGTTACCGGCACGAAGTTGCGCCCCGGCTTCAACTCCACACCGCCGCCCCGGCTGTCGTCGCCACGCAGCATCACGTCGGAGTAGTCGCTGCGCACGTCGACGATGATGCCGGTATCCACGCTGCCGCTGCGGCCCTGGCCAAGCACCGCAGCACGGCCACCGCCGATCACCAGCGTGCTGTCCAGGTTGGCGCTGCCACTGACGTGGCCCGAGCCCGCGCCACGGTACAGCTGCACATCACCTTCCAGCAACGAACTCTGCAGGTACGCACCTGCTCCAGCGCCAATGCCACTGCGCTCAGTACTGATCATCCCGTTCACGGTCTGCACAAGCTTGCCATCCACACGCTGCGTCGCTGCCGCGCTGACGTAGGTGTCGCGCTGGCCGCCCTCGCCGGTACGACTGCCCAGGCTGCCGCTGTAGCTGCGACGCTCGCTGCCCAGCGATACGCTGACGGTGAGGTCGATCCCGCGCTGACGGCGGTAATGGGTGAAGCGACTGCCAGGGCGGTCGTAGGCCGAGACCCGCCAGTTCACGTCGTGCCTGCCGAACAGGGTCTCCCGACGTCCATAGGACACATCGATGCCGGTGCCTTTGGTGAAGCCCGAGCTGCGCGCCACCCGCAGGCTGGCGTTGTCGCGATGGCTGAAGCGATGGGTGATCGATACCGCGGTGGTGTCCTGCCAGCCCCCGCGGGTTTCCCAACGCGGCACCGAGCCGTCACCGGGCAGGACGCGCTGGCGCTGTTCTGCCCAGCTGCGCGCATGGTTGGCCACTACCGATCCGGCGCGGTAGCGGTACAACCCCTGCAGGTCGACGCCGCGCCCGGCATCACTGGACGTATAGGCATTGGTGTAGGTGCTGAAGCGGTCGCTGGCCTGCCAGTCCATCGACAGCCCCGCCGCGCGGCGCGTGCCGATCTGCTGCACGGTGGCACCGGCCACCGCCCGCGGATGCACCAGGTAATTGACCACCGCACCCGCGGCCAGCCTGCCCTCCTGCAGTGCGCGACCGCTATCGAGCAGGCCCCGCTGTTGGCCAGCGAACACGCTGTAGCGCCAGCGGCGGCTGGGGTCGCTCCATCGACTTGGTTTGTGGATCGACGCGGTCTCACGCGAGGCTTCGTGGCCGTCCTCGATGACCCGCAGTTCCACGTCGTAGATGCCGCCGGGCAGGCGCCGGGTGTCGATCTCCTGGATGCCCGGCTTGACGGCCTGCGTGGACAGGAGGTTGCCGTCGCGCAGGATCTCCACCACGCCTTCGCGGCTGGCAGTGACATAGACCGGGTACACACTGGGGCTGCGCGTGTCCGCCAGCAGCACGTCCGAGGAGCCGAGCATGAAGCCCAGCGCGGTATCGTTCTGCGTGCCGGGTGCGCGCGGCTGGCGGATGATGCCTTCGAAGGTGGGCAGGAAGTAGCCTGCACGCACGAAATGGTCGCCCAGCTCGCGCTGGGCATGCAGGGCACTGAGATAGTGCTCGCGGCTACCCGGTTGGGCGTAGTACTGGTAACTGCCTACCGTGCTCCAGCGGCCGACGCTGCCGCGCAGTTCAGCGCTGTAGCGCGCGGAGGTCTGCTGTTCCTGGCCGCCATGCACGGCCACGCTGTTGCGGACGATCAGTCCATGGCTGCCGCGCTCCGGCAGCGCGACGTGGCGTCCTTCCTTGTGCGCACCTGCTTGGGTCAGCAGGCTGAGCAGGGAATTGGACAGGCTGTAGTGCAGCGCCGCCAATCCGCGACACTGCTGGCTGCACACACCCAGCGCCACCGGCTCGGCCAGCACGTCTGCCCAGCGCGAACGCTCCGTCTGCGGAAGCGGGCTGCCGTGGGCTTCGCCGAAACCGATCAGCTGCACGCGATTGTCTTCGTGCAGCAGCACCTCGGCGTCGCCCAGGTAGCGCCCGTCCAGCTCCACCCGCACGGTGAGCGGATTGCCGAACAGGTGCTCACGGAACTCCGCAGGCATGCGCTCGCGCTGCTCCAGCAGGCTGGGCAGCTCACCCAGCGCAAGACCGGCGGCATGGCTGGACGCGGCAAACACCACGGCGCCGATGCCGGCAGCCAATCGCGCAAGGGCCGGAGATGCGGGACGGACGGGTCGTTTCATGGGCGGATGCCCGTGCCCTCCCGCTGCATCTGCGATGCGGCAGGAAGGGCACGAAGCTGCATGATCGTCAGATATCGCTTTCGAAGATCATGTGGAACTGGCCGCCGTAGCTGCCCTGCTTGTAGCCATCGGTCGGCACGGTGGGGGTAATGGCAAACGCCAACGACTTGCCGGCCGCGGCCTGTGCGGCATTGGCCACCGTGATCTTGGCGGCCGAGGTGGCCGGCACCACCACGTTGTCCAGCTTCACGGCCAGGTCGACCACGTCGGCGGCCGAGGCCATCTGCGCCGGCGCAGACAGATAGGCGGTGATGGCCGCCGGCGACTTGATGTTGATGACACGGCCGGTCAGATCGCCCAGGGTCTGGCGGGCGGTATCCCACGGCAGGTTCTGCGGCAGGCCTTCCCAGCCATCGGGGGTGGACACCTGCAGGCCAGCGGTGTTCGGCACATCAGCGGTGACGTTGACTGTGATCGACTTGGTTTCGGTCGCGGCCAGGGCAATGGCCGGGGTGATCAGCAGGGCGGTAGCCGCTGCCAGCAGGGTGGTCTTCAGGGACATGGATGCACTCCAGGTTCAAGGGTAGGAATCAAGGTGCCAGGCAAGGGCAACGCCGTCCCAGCGGGCGCCTGGCAGGCCCGTTCGGGACAGATCCAACGGTGGAAGTGGGCTTAACGGCGTGAGTCGATGCTGCGTTGGCTGTCGCCTTCGCGAAGCTCGAAGCGCAGGAACTGGTGCTCGGCAGCCTGCAGCGCGTAGCTGTTGCCGGGACGCACATGCGCGATGATTCCCGGCGTGCAGGTATCGGGACGGTCGCGCTCGCACTGGCGCAGGTTGTCCAGCACCACGGTGGCATTACCGCGATTGCGTACCTGCTGTTGCTCGATGAGCGTGTCGTAGTGCGGGTTCTCCGGCGCGACGAAGAAGATCGTGCCGTAGCCGGTGAACACGCGGATGGCCGAGGTGAGCTCCGCAGCCTCCCGGGCCTGCTCTTCGCTGAGCGAGAAGTCCTCGGCCGTTGGCGCCACCGGGATGAAGCGCAACCGGTAGTAGCGCTCCTGGTCACGCGCACCGCGATACACCAGGCGTGTGGCCTGCTGTCCATTGCCTGCGATGATCAGGCGGCTGGGGCTGGCGATGACTCCTTGCGCATCCGGCGTGTTGCGGACCAGCGCTGTGGTATCCACCGGCGTTTCGCTGGCCTTGCCCTCCGCATCGAAGTGCATCTGGGTGACTTCAACCCGCACGTAAGCCGTGGCGTCACCGGTGTTGCGGATGCGCTTGAGCAGGTTGCTGTGCGTGGGTTGCAGGTAGTCGAACAGTACGCCGACGTTGATCTGGGGTGTGGATGCGTGCGCGCTACCAGACAGGATGACCAACAGAATCAATGAGAGAAGACGACGCATGGCGGGCCCGCAGGGAAAGGCGAGCGCGAATTTTCACGACCGCATCACAATCTCGATATGCAAAAAGTTGCAAAAGCCGGACATGTCCTACGCATCTGAAGCGATTCCTAGTCTGCCGGTCCTGACCCGCTGGACCGGCGCCATCGCGGTGAACGGCGCCCTACTTGCGTGCACGCTTGCCTGCATTCTTCGCAACCGGCTTACAGTCCCCCGCCGAAGATCCGGCCGTGGCCACCACACCGGTGGACCGCCCCCTCCTCAGGAGCACGCCATGACCGGTTTCCGCTACCTTCCCGCTCTCCTCATCCTCTCGGCCGGCATTCTGCTGGGCGGTTGTTCCAAAACGCAGGAAGCCAGCAAGGCCACCGCGGCCGAGGACGTAACCGAAGTGAAGTTGATTCCAGCCTATGAATCGCTGGACAAGGACAAGGACGGCATCGTCACCCTGGCCGAAGTCGATGCGGTTGCGCCGGACTGGGCAGAACGACTGCACGCCTGCGATACCGATCGCGACAAGAAACTGAGCCGCGGCGAGTACGATGTGTGCAAGCAGACCAGCACCTCGCATTGATTCCTTGATGCGCCGCCGATTGGCGCGATGCTTGCCCGGCTATACCAAGGTATAGCCGGGCTAACCCACGAGCCTCTAGGACTGCCCCATTCAGGGGCGGACAATAGCGCCACTGGCCAGGGCAACCCTGGCTGGCTCCCTCCCCTCATGGAGACGCAGATGGACCCCGACCCTGCCGGGCGCACCGCGCCCCGTATGCCCGCCTGTTGCCTGTTCCTGGCGCCTGCCCGCCGGTCCCTGCCTGCCTGAGTGACGGGGGATCGCCAGGCGCCGCCTGCCTGGAGATCACCCCCATGTCCTACAAGATCCTCTACATCACCCTACGCCGCCTGATCGGCGAGCGCGATGTTGCCGCCCTGCGCAGCCACCTGCTGCAGCACGGCCCCGTGATTTTCGCCCGTTCGCTGTCGCTCGGTTCGCCGCGCGTGGTCGCCGATGCACTGTCGCTGCTGCCGATCAGCGAACGTATCAACGTGCTGCGCCATCTGCCCTACCCCCTTCGCGATGCGATGAAGCCGCTGTGCATCGGCGGCAGCCAGCGCCTGCACATGCAGCCGTGGTCGCCGGCGGCGCTGGCGATGCGCCACGCCTGAACCGTTGCATCCGTTCCGTTCGTGTTCCGGCCGCGGCCGGCTCTGACATTCAAGGAGTTCCCATGAGCCTGCTCAACGCCTGGTTCAATGCCTTCCTGCGCAGCCGTCGCGCAGGCAACCTGTTCGGCCGTCGCGCCATGCCCGAAGCCGGCTTCGGCCCGGGCAGTGCCGAAGCCGCACCTTTCGCGCTCACCACCGGCCTGGTCACCCTGTCGCAGCTGGACGAGCCGCGCCTGCTGGCTGCGCTCGACTCGCACGTCGATGGCCTCAGCCCGCACGAGGCCGAGGAGCGGCTGGCCACGCTCGGCCCCAACGAGGTGGATCACGAAAAGCCGCTGCCGTGGTGGCGCCATCTGTGGCAGTGCTACCGCAACCCGTTCAACCTGCTGCTGACCGTACTGGCGGCGGTGTCCTGGCTGACCGAGGACATCAAGGCCACGATCGTGATCGGCGCGATGGTGCTGCTGTCCACGCTGATCCGCTTCGTGCAGGAAGGCCGCTCCAACCGTGCCGCCGAGCGGCTGAAGGCACTGGTCGGCAATACCGCACGCGTGCTGCGCCGCAATCCGGGCACCGAGGCCGCCGATGTGGCCGACCAGTACTTCGGTGCGCACCTGCACAGCCGTCGCCCGGCCCGCCTGCTGGACCTGCCGATCCGTGAGCTGGTGCCCGGTGACCACATCGTGCTGTCGGCCGGCGACATGATTCCGGCCGATTGCCGCGTGCTGACCGCCAAGGACCTGTTCGTGGCGCAGGCGGCGATGACCGGCGAGTCGCTGCCGGTGGAGAAGTTCGCGCACCCCGGCGACGGCCTGGCCGGCCTGCTGGAGCAGCACAACCTGCTGTTCATGGGCACCAATGTGGTGTCCGGCACAGCCACCGCCGTGGTGCTGGCCACCGGCAACCGCACCTACTTCGGCACCCTGGCCCAGCGCAGCACCGCCACCGACCGTGCGCCCACCGCGTTCCAGGCCGGCGTCAACAGCGTCAGCTGGCTGCTGATCCGTTTCGCGCTGGTGATGGTGCCGTTCGTGCTGCTGATCAACGGCTGGACCAAGGGCGACTGGACCGAGGCCTTCCTGTTCGCGCTGTCGGTGGCGGTAGGCCTGACCCCGGAAATGCTGCCGATGATCGTCACCTCCACCCTGGCCAAGGGTGCGGTGCTGTTGTCGCGGCGCAAGGTGATCGTCAAGCGCCTGGATGCGATCCAGAACTTCGGCGCGATGGAAGTGCTGTGCACCGACAAGACCGGCACCCTCACCCAGGACAAGATCGCGCTGGAACGGCACACCGACGTGTTCGGTCACGATTCGGAGGATGTGCTGAAGTTTGCCTACCTCAACAGCCATTTCCAGACCGGGCTGATCAACCTGCTCGACCGTGCGGTGCTGGAGCACGTGGAGCTGCAGAGCTCGCTGCGGCTGTCGCAGGACTACCACAAGGTGGATGAGATTCCTTTCGACTTCGAGCGCCGCCGCATGTCGGTGGTGGTGTCCGAACGCGAGGACCACCATGAGCTGATCTGCAAGGGTGCGGTGGAAGAGATGCTGGCGGTATGCAGCACGGTGCGCGAGAACGGCGAGGACAAGCCGTTGGATGAGCAGCGGCTGGCGCGCGTGCGGCAGACCACCGAAGAACTGAACGAACAGGGCCTGCGCGTGGTGGCAGTGGCGATGAAGGAAACCGCCGCCAGCCAGACCGTGTATTCGCAGGCTGACGAATGCGGGCTAACCCTGGTCGGCTACGTGGCCTTCCTCGATCCGCCGAAGGAATCGGCTGCGCAGGCGCTGCAGGCGCTGGCCGCGCATGGTGTGGAAGTGAAGGTATTCACCGGCGACAACGAGCTGGTCACCGCCCGCGTCTGTGCCCAGGTCGGGCTGGACGCGGACACCATCCTGACCGGACCACAGATCGAGCGCATGGACGACGGCACACTGTCGCGTGCATTGCACCACCACCGTGTGTTCGCCCGATTGACGCCACTGCACAAGGAACGGCTGGTGCGCGAGCTGCGTGCGCAGGGCAAGGTGGTCGGTTTCCTCGGCGACGGCATCAACGATGCGCCGGCACTGCGTGCTGCGGACATCGGCATCAGCGTGGACAGTGCGGTGGACATCGCCAAGGAGGCGGCCGACATCATCCTGCTGGAAAAGAACCTGATGGTGCTGGAGGAAGGTGTCATCCAGGGCCGGCGTACGTTCAACAACATGCTGAAGTACATCCGCATGACCGCCAGCTCCAACTTCGGCAACGTGTTCTCGGTGCTGGTGGCCTCGGCCTTCCTGCCGTTCCTGCCGATGCTGCCACTGCAGCTGTTGGTACAGAACCTGCTGTACGACATCTCGCAGATCGCCATTCCGTTCGACAACGTGGACGAGGAACTGGTGCGCAAGCCGCTGAAGTGGAACCCGGCAGACATTGGCCGCTTCATGGTGTTCTTCGGGCCGATCAGCTCGATCTTCGACCTGAGCTGCTTCGCGCTGATGTGGTACGTGTTCGATGCGCGCACACCGGCCGACCAGGGCCTGTTCCAGTCCGGCTGGTTCGTGGTGGGCCTGCTGACCCAGACGCTCATCGTGCACATGATTCGTACGCCGAAGGTGCCGTTCCTGCAGAGCATCGCTGCGCCGCCGCTGCTGGTGATGACCGGCCTGATCATGGCCATTGGCGTGGCCCTGCCGATGAGCCCGCTGGCGGGTTACTTCAAGCTGCAGGCCCTGCCGACCGGCTACTGGCCGTTCCTGGTGGCGATCCTGTTCGGCTACGCGGTGCTGACCACCGTGCTGAAGAAGATCTACATCCGTCGTTACGGCTGGCAGTAAGCGCCCGCCGCCTGGTCCAGGGAGAAACACAATGGACATCAATCCGAACCTGCCGGCGTTCAACGCCGGCGCGACCCTGAGCTCACTGATCAGCCTGTCGGTGGCCTTCGTGCTTGGCACCGTCATCGGCCTGGAGCGGCAGCTGCGCCAACGCACTGCCGGCCTGCGCACCAATACCCTGGTGGCGGTGGGCGCGGCAGTGTTCGTGGACCTCGCTGTGCGCTTCCACGACCTGTACGGCGGCCCGCCGTCGCCGCTGCATGTGGTGGCCTATGTGATCTCCGGTGTGGGCTTCCTCGGTGCCGGCGCGATCATGAAGGACGGTGCGCAGGTGTCCGGCCTGAACACCGCGGCCACCTTATGGGGCTCGGCGGCGGTGGGTGCCTGCGCGGGTATCAAGCTGCTGCCGGAGGCGGTGCTGGCGGCCGTGTTCGTGCTGGCCGCCAACACTTTGCTGCGGCCGGTGGTGAACCGCATCCAGCGGCAGCCGCTGCCGGAGGCGTTCAGCGAGGCGACCTATGCAATCAACGTGGTCTGCCAGCGCGAGCAGCAGGCCGAGGTGCTGGACCAGCTGTTGCTGCTGCTTGAACAGGCGCACTACCCGGTACGCGCGGTGGACCAGCGCCCGTTCGGCGAGCGCGACGTGGAGATTGAAGCGGTGCTGTATGCCACCACGGTGGATGCCGGTGAACTGGATGCGGTGCTGGCCACGCTGGCGACCACCCCCGGCGTGCTGCAGGGGTTCTGGAACGCCAGCCTGGAGGAGTAGTGCCGGCCGCTGGCCGGCAACCTCATGATCCCCGGACGCACCGTGCATCGCCTCGGCATGCCCACCGCTGGGGTAGTGCCGGCCGCTGGCCGGCAACCCCGTGATCTCCGGAAGTACCGTGCAGTTGCCGGCCAGCGGCCGGCACTACCAGGCATCGTTCTGGTTTGTGCCGGCCAACGGTCGGCACCCACCACACAAGAGCACGCCGACCCAGGTCGGCATCCACCAATGCCGGCTTTGCTATCCTTTCCGCCCACGCCCGGGAGCTTCCCCGATGCCATCGCTGTCGCCCCGCCGCCCGCTGGTGCTGCTGGCCCTGATCGTCGTGATGGCGGCGATCTTCCTGATCGACACCGTCACCGATTATGCGGTTGCCGCGGCCTGCTTCTACGCAGCGGTCATCCTCGCCGCGTCGCGCGTGCTGAGCGCGCGCGGGCTGATCACGCTGGCCATCGCCTGCATCGCGCTGACCGCCCTCAGCTTCTTCCTGACCCGCTTCGGCACCTACCGCATCGGCCTGGTCAACTCGGTGATCGGCATGCTGGTGATCGGCATCACCACCTACCTGGCGTTGAAGATGGAAGCGGCCAAGGCCGCAGTGCAGGAAGCACAGGGCCGGCTGCTGCGGGTGGCGCGCGCGTCGACCGTGGGCGAGCTGACCACCTCCATCGCACATGAAGTGAACCAGCCGCTGGCGGCCATCGCCAGCAGCGCCGAAGCCTGCCAGCGCTGGCTGGCGCAGGACCCACCGAACGTGGACAAGGCACGGCAGACCGTGGCCCGCATCCTGGCCGATGCCCATCGCGCCGGTGACGTGATCGCCCGCATCCGCGGCCTGACCCAGGGTGCGGCACCGGAACGACGCGCGTTCGACCTGAACCAGGCGGTGGAGGAAATGCTGGCGCTGTCGCGCAGCGAGCTCGACCAGCACGGCGTGGCCGTGGCCCTGCTGCTCGATGCCGACCTGCCGCTGGTGCAAGCCGATCGCGTGCAGGTGCAGCAGGTGATCGGCAACCTGATCCTCAATGCGGTGGACGCGATGGAAGCAGTGCCGGCTGCCGATCGCCGCCTGTCCCTGTTGACCCAACGCGACGGACAGCGGATCAGCCTCAGCGTACGCGACCGTGGTGTCGGCCTGCCCGCCGATCATCCCGAGCGTGTGTTCGATGCGTTCTGGACCACCAAATCACACGGACTCGGGCTGGGATTGAGCCTGAGCAGGTCGATGATCGAGGCCAACGAAGGCAGGATCCGAGCCGAGCGCCCCAGCGGCGGAGGTGCCTGCTTTGTGTTTGACCTGCCCGTTGCCACGGAACGCCCTCATGCGTAAGCCCGCTGCACCCGCCGCCGATCCGGCACCCATCGTCTACGTGATCGACGACGATCCGTCGGTGCGCGCCGCGCTGGAAGACCTGCTCGCCTCGATGGGCCTGCAGGTACGGGCCTTCGCCTCCACCCAGGCGTTCCTCGAACACGAACTGGAAGATGCACCGGCCTGCCTGGTGCTGGACGTGCGCATGCCCGGCCAGAGCGGGCTGGAGTTCCATCGCACGATGGGCAGCCACGGCCTGCAGCTGCCGGTGGTGTTCATCACCGGCCACGGCGATATCGCAATGGGTGTCAACGCGATCAAGGACGGTGCCATCGAGTTCCTGACCAAGCCGTTCCGTGACCAGGAACTGCTGGATGCGATCCACAAGGGCATTGAGATCGACCGCCAGCGCCGCCGTGACGGCGAGGCGCTGGACGCCCTGCAGCAGCGCTGGAACACCCTCAACCCCGGCGAGCGCGAGGTGGTCGACGGTGTGGTGCGCGGCCGCCTCAACAAGCAGATCGCCGGCGACCTCGGGGTCAGCGAGATCACGGTGAAGGTGCGCCGCGCACAGGTGATGCGCAAGATGGGCGCGCGTACGCTGGTCGACCTGGTGCGCATGTACGACCGCTTGCAGGCAGGTTCCCCATGAGCGTGCATGTCGCACTGCTGCGAGCAGTCAATGTCGGAGGTACCGGCAAGCTGCCGATGGTTGAACTGGTGGCGATGTGCGAAGACGCCGGCTTCACCGACGTCCGCACCTATATCGCCAGCGGCAACGTGGTGTTCCGCAGCGGACTTGACGAAGCCGGCGTGCGGAAAGCCCTTGGCCAACGGCTGCAGGCCTATGCCGGAAAACCGGTGGGTGTATTGGTGCGCTCCGCAGCCGAGATCGCAGCGGTTGCCGCCCGCAATCCGTTTCCGCATGCCGCCGGCAATCGCGTGGTCGCGCTGTTCGTGGATGAGGCACTGCCCACGGATCCCTTGGCCGGGGTGACCGGCCTGCGCGATGAGCAGCTGGCTCTGGGTACCCGCGAGATCTTCGTCCACTATGGCGACGGCATGGCCGACTCACGCCTGCGGATTCCCTATGCCCAGCAGGGCACCGCCCGCAACCTCAACACGGTCGGCAAGCTTGCGGCAATGGCCGCCGCACTCGGCCAGGTCACCGCAGACGGTAGAGGGCGGCGGTAGAGTCGACTGTCAGTCGACTATCGCGCGCAGCGCGGGATTTTCCGCAACCTTGTGGAAGAGCAGTCGACTAACAGTCGACTCTCCCCGGCACGGGCTGGATACCGGACAAGATCACGCCCGTTGCAGGCGGTGCTTCAACCGCGTATCCATCAACCCCACCGCCAGCAGCACCGCGCTGGTCAACCAGCCAGCGGCCAGCAGATGGGTCTGCGGCAGTACGACACCCAGCACGCCCAGCGCCACCGCACCGATCAGATGCGAGTACGGTGCGCGACCGTACACCACGCGCTTGTACAGCGCGCTGCCCAGCAGGTAGATCAATGGCCCTGCAACCAGCACGGCCGCATATACCGGCGTCACCGCAGCGTGCGGGTGGTCCATGACCAGGTCATTGCCCACCGCCGTAGCGATGATCCCGGCGATCAGCAGCGCGTGCACATAGTGGAAGTTGGCCCCCATCCGCCCGGGGTCTTCAGCATGGCTGATGGCCTCGGTGGCGTCGCGGCTGGAGATGCCGAAGTACAGCCACCACATGGCGATCGTGCCGGCGAAGGTGGCAAGCACCGCCGACACCACCGCCCCGCTCCACTGCTCGACTTCGCTGAGCACGCCACCGGTGGCCAGCAGCGTCTCGCCCAGTGCGACGATGACGAACAGCTGGCAGCGCTCGGCCAGGTGCCCACCTTCGATGGTCCACTCGCGGGTGTGCGAACGGCCCAGCCCCGGGAACGCGAAGCCGAACATCGGCGAGACGTACTCGCAGGCCACCGCCACCGCCCACAGCGCCAGCCGCGTATTGCCCTCGGCTGCCGCGCCTGCCAGCCAGAAGCAGGCCGATACGCTCACCCAGGCCAGCATGCGGCGGAAGTTCGGCGCCAGCGGATGCGTGCGACCGACCTCCAGCAACACGAAGGCGGTGCGCCCGACCTGCATGGTGGCGTAGGCCCCGGCAAACACCCAGGCGCGGTCAGCGAACGCCTCGGGAATGGACGACGACATCAGCAAGGCCAACAGCATGGTGGCAAACAGCAGGCCACGGATGCGCGGTGCCTCCGGATCGAACCAGTTGCTGACCCAGCAGGCATACTGCCAGCCCAGCCACACCGCAAACCACAGCACCAGGGTCTGCAGCACGCCGGCCAGGTCCAGGTGGTGCAACAGGTGGTGGCTGAGCTGGGTGACCGCGAACACGTAGACCAGGTCGAAGAACAGTTCTTCGTAGGTCACGCGGGCGTGGTGGCCGTCGCGCTGGCGCAGGGCCGGCAATCGCAGTCGTGTACTCATGGCTTTCCTTCAGCGCGCCAGGCGCCAGTAGAGCAGACCGGCCAGCAGGGCCGGCACCGCGAACACCAGCAGCAGGATCGGCAGTTCTTCACGTATCCCGTAGCCGGCCCTGCTGACGCCCACCCACAGGTTGGCCACCGTCACCAGCAGCCAGGTGGCAACGAATGCGATCAGGGCCGTGGGCAGTTGTGAGGTGCCCACGCTCCACAGCCGCCCGAACAGCAGGAACACCCCAAGCAGCACGACGCCACCCACCATCACCAGAAGCACATGCATGGTCCACCTCCTTGAGCCTGCAGGCAGGCTAGCCGTGGCCGATTCTGCGCTCCAGCCGATGATCGTGGATTCACTTTCCAGGCGCGGCGAACAATCGCCCTGATGATCGCGGCATGGCAAACGAGAACAGTTCCCATTAGTATTGCGTCAATGCGCAGGGATGACCTCCCGGCACCCGCCTTTCACCCTTGCTGCCCGTCCGGATGTCCCAGCCGACACTTCCCCGCCCACCTGCGCTGCCGCTGGTGACCTCGCTGGTGCGCCACTACGAGGAACTGGTGGACTACCTGCATCGCCGGTTCCGCTCGCCCGGGCTGGCCCGCGAAGTGGTGCACGATGTCTGCGTGCGCCTGCTGGAACGCCCGGCCGTGCATGACGCCCGCCAACCGATCGCGCTGCTGCGCAGGATCGCGCACGATGCGGCGGTCGACCGCTGCCGCGCCGAGGATCTGCGCCGGCACTGGGTGGAGCCCCGCGCCGAGCTTCCCGAAGGCGCCTGCGAGCGCCCCGGACCCGAGCGCCAGGCACAGGGCCAGCAGGCGCTGCAGCGGCTGACCACCAGCATCGAGCGCATGCCCTGCCGGCGGCAGCAGGTGTTCATCCTGCACAAGATCCACGAGCTGCCCCAGGCCGAGGTGGCGCAGCGGATGGGCATCGGCCTGAAGGCAGTGGAACGTCATCTGCGCCTGGCCATGGCCGACTGCCGGCTGCACGGTGCGCTG
The DNA here is from genome assembly GCF_056480905.1 of Stenotrophomonas sp. 96582_Sma. Lineage (NCBI taxonomy): Bacteria > Pseudomonadati > Pseudomonadota > Gammaproteobacteria > Lysobacterales > Lysobacteraceae > Stenotrophomonas > Stenotrophomonas sp. 96582_Sma. The sequence continues at coordinate 2,618,530 of NZ_CM151122.1, forward strand.
CGGTGAGTCCTGCATCACCCGATCCGGCACCGCCGTCGCAGCCCACCGAACCGTCCGCCGAGGACACGCTCGATCAGCACCGGGAGGCACTGAAGGAGCGTTTCCCGTTGCCAGGCCCGGAACAGCTGCAGCGGCGCCGCGGCGGATCTGGCGCGAAACGGGTACTGCCGGTGCTGTTGCTGGCGGCCGCCGCGCTGCTGCTGGCCGACCCGGCCTGGCAGGTGCGTGACTACCAGACCGCCGTCGGCGAGCGCCGCGACATCGAGCTGCCGGACGGCAGCCGCGTGCTGCTCGACGCGGGAACCCACCTGCAGGTCCGTCGCCATCTGCGTTCGCGGCGGGTGCTGCTGGCGCAGGGCCATGCGCGCTTCGAGGTGCAGCATTCGGCGTGGCGCCGCTTCCAGGTTGATGCCGGGCCGGTACAGGTACGCAACTACGGCACGGTGTTCGATGTTGACCGCCAGGGCGATCTCAGCGAAGTCACGCTGTGGCGCGGCGAGGTCGGTGTCAGCGTGGATGGCGGCGGCACCGAGCAGCGACTGAAGCCGGGGCAGCGCCTGCTGGCCCAGCCAGGCTCGCTGTCTCCGCCGGAAGCTGTGGATCCGGACCGGGCCGACTGGACCTCCGGCCGGCTGCAGTTCGACCGCATGCCACTGAGCGAGGTGCTGCGCATCCTGCAGCGCTATCACGACCGTCCGATCGTGCTGGACGACCCGGCACTGGGTCCGCTGCAGGTGTCGGGCGTGTTCGATGCCGATCGTGCCGAAACGGCGGTCGCGCTGCTGCCGGAGATCCTGCCGGTCCAGGTGCATACCGCCGCCGACGGCAGCCTGCATCTGCGCGCCCGCGATTGATTGCCACGCCGAGGGTGGGTTGCGCGCCGTCCCATCCGGCAAGTGCTTGAACCCTTCCGAAGGACCCCCGCATGACCCGCCCTGTTCCGCCCGCCGCGCTGCGCCGGCTGGCCCCCACCCTGCTCGTTGCCTGCCTGTGTGCGGCGCTGCCCGCCACCGCGCAGACCGCTGCGTCCGCACCCGTCGAACTGCACCTGCCGGCCGGCCCGCTGCAGGCTTCGCTCAACTCGCTGGCGCGGCAGAGTGGCATCCAGCTGCTGTTCGCGGCCGACAGCGTGAGCGGCCGCAACGCGCCCGCCCTCGACGGCCGCTACACCCCGCACGACGCCCTGCAGCGCCTGCTGGCCGGGCAAGGCCTGGCGATGCAGGAGCGCTCGCCGGGGGTGTTCGTGGTGAGTGCCGCGCCAGCATCGCCCAAGCTCCGCGCTCCGGCCCGGGCCGCGTCATCGGCAGCGTCCCCTGCCACGACCACTTCGCTGGCCCGCGTCACGGTATCGGCCTCGACCGCGCGCATGCCGCAGGGCGAGACCGCGATGCCCAACACCATCACCGTGCTGACCCGCGAGGACATCGCGCAGCAGCTGGCGCTGGGCTCGGATGTCTCGCGCGTGCTGTCGGCGCAGATCCCGGCGTTTGCCCCGGCGCGCGAGAAGATGTCCAACTACGGCGAAACCATGCGTGGCCGCGGCATCCTGTACATGGTCGACGGCGTGCCGCAGTCGACGCCGCTGCGCGATGGCTCACGTGATTCGCACACCATCGATCCGGCGATGATCGAACGCATCGAGGTCATCCACGGCGCCAACGCGCTGCAGGGCATCGGCGGTACCGGCGGCATCGTCAACATCATCACCCGCAGCGCGCCCAGCGAGCCGGGCGCCTTCCTGCTCGACACCAACATCAGCTACAGCTCGGCCCTGCCCAGCCGCCGCGATGACAATGGCCAGCGCGGCTCGGCACTGGTCGGCGTGCGCGGCGAGCAGTTCGATCTGGTGGCCGGCCTGGCCTATGAGAAGCAGGGCCTGTATCACGACGGCCAGGGCCGTTCGATCGGTACCAACGCGCAGGGCGAACTGATGGATTCGACCTCGTCGAACGTGTTCGCCAAGCTGGGCTGGAACATTGCCGAGGGCCACCGCCTGCAGCTGATGGCCAACCGTTACGAGCTGCGCGGGCTGGACAACTACCTGGCGGTGAACGGTGATTACCGCACCGGCCGCCCGACCATTTCGGTGCCCGGCGATACGCCGCTGGATCCACCGATGAACCGCTCGCGTTCGTTGACGCTGGACTACAGCGCCGCCGACCTGCTCGGTGGCCGCTTCCAGGCGCAGGCCTTCGCGGTGGACTTCGAAGGCCGTTATGGCGCCAGCCAGTGGGATCCGTGGGGCAACACCGGCGCCAACGCCGCCTGGGACCAGACCCAGAACGAATCGGACAAGCGCGGCTTCAAGCTGACCCAGAGCTGGGCCCGCATCGCCGACACCACGCTGGACGTGACCTTGGGCCTTGACGGCCTGCGCGACCGCACCCACCAGGTGCTGCTGGCCAGCGGCATGAACTGGGTACCGCAGACCACCTATCAAAGCCTGTCGCCGCTGCTGCAGCTGCACTGGTGGCCGACCGACCACCTGATGCTGTCCGGCGGCCTGCGCTACGAAAAGGGCGAGCTGGAAGTAGGCGACTACACCACCCTGCCCCGCTACGGCGCACGCAAGGTGGCCGGCGGCAAGCCGACCATGAGCGAGACCCTGCCCAACTTCGGCGCGGTCTGGTACATCAATGACCGCCTCAACGCCTACGCCTCGTATTCGGAAGGCTACACCGTGGCCGACGTTGGCCGCGTGCTGCGTGCAATCAACCGCGACGGCCAACGCGTAGACAATCTGATTGATCTGTCACCGGTGGTGTCGGACAACCGCGAGATCGGCCTGGAGTACGACGATGGTCGTTTCAGCGGTGACATCGCCTACTACACCTCCGAATCCAAGCTGGGCTCGGTGCTGATCTACGATCCGGGCATCGATGCCTATGCGGTGCAGCGCCAGGCCACCCGCGTGGAGGGCTTCGAAAGCAACCTGCGCCTGCGCCTGGGCGACAGCCAGCTGGGCCTGGGTTATGCACGGGCCAACGGCCGCTACGATGCCGACGTCGATGGCCGCCTCGACAGCGACCTGGCCGGCGTCAACATCGCGCCGAACCGGCTGACCGCATTCTGGGAGCAGAGCTGGACACCACAGCTGAGCACCCGCCTGCAGGCCAGCCACGCCTTCGACCGCGACTTCGACCTGCGTGGCGCGCGGGTGGCGGAGTTCAAGGGTTACACCACGTTGGACCTTGTGGCCCGCTACGTGCTGGACAAGCACGCCTTCACGCTGGGCGTGCAGAACCTGGCGAACAAGCAGTACATCAGCTACTACTCGCAGACCACGCCGTCGAACCCGAGCTATTTTTCGGGCCGCGGCCGGGTGCTGACGCTGGGGTGGCAGTACCGGTACTGATCCATGGCGCCCTTATGGGAGCCATGAAATCTATGCGCGACGCGATGAAGGAGGCCCATGCTAGTTTCTGGGCCTCCTTCAAACGGACGTGAACCATGCGTTTTTCCCTGCTCGCCGTCACACTGGCCGCTGTTCTTCCGGTCGCGCACGCCAGCGCCGCCGAGGCACCACTGCCGCAGTTGCGGGCCTACACCGTGGATGCTTCCTGGCTGCAGCCGATGGCACCGCTGCAGATTGCTGACCACACCTGGCAGATCGGCACCGAGAACCTGACCGCGCTGCTGGTACAGACCAGCGAAGGTGCGGTGCTGCTGGACGGCGGCATGCCACAGATGGCCGGCCACCTGCTCGACAACATGAAGGCACGCGGCGTGGCACCGCAGGACCTGCGTCTGATCCTGCTCAGCCATGCGCATGCCGACCATGCAGGCCCAGTGGCGGAACTGAAGCGCCGCAGCGGCGCGCACGTGGTCGCCAACGCGGAATCGGCGGTGCTGCTGGCACGTGGTGGCAGCGATGATCTGCACTTCGGCGATGGCATCACCTACCCGCCTGCCAGTGCAGACCGCATCGTGATGGATGGCGAGGTGGTCGAGGTGGGCGGCATCGAATTCACAGCGCACTTCATGCCCGGGCACACCCCGGGCAGCACCGCGTGGACCTGGAGCGATACCCGCGAGGGCAAGCCGGTGCGCATCGCCTATGCCGACAGCCTGAGTGCACCGGGCTACCAGCTGCAGGGCAATGCGCGCTATCCGCGCCTGGTCGATGACTACAAACGCAGCTTCGCGACGGTGCGGGCGTTGCCCTGCGACGTGTTGCTGACCCCGCATCCGGGTGCCAGCAACTGGGACTACGCCTCCGGCAGCAAGGCCAGCGCCAAGGCACTGACCTGCAAGGCCTACGCGGATGCGGCCGAACAGAAGTTCGACGCACAGCTGGCCAAGGAAACAGCCGGGGCCCGCTGATTCTGTAGAGTCGAGCTTGCTCGACTGAAGCAGAGCAGTCGAGCACGGCTTGTATGTTCCTCCCGGCTCCTACGCGGTATGTAGGAGCCAGGGTGGAGGGACCGTCAAGCATGCATCTGCGGATACTAGCCGACAGACGAGTCGAGCGATCCCCATCCCGCACACGAACGTCGATAAAGGATCGTACGGCCCCCAAAGGGGATCGTCGATGTAGGCAAGCTAACGTCGGTGCGGTACCACCCCAGCCCCTTAAAGATAGCTGGGAGCCGTACAAATGTCTGATTCTCTCGATATTGGCGTGGACGTGGACTCCAAGGAGTTCGTACCGGCAGTGGCCGACCGCAAGGCCGGCGACAGGATCGCCAACACCCGGGCCGGCATAGCCCAGTGGCTCAACACCTTGCCCCAGCGATGCCGGATTGGCATGGAGGCGACGGGGCGGTACTACGAGTTGTTGGCTCGGATGGCTGGCCAAGCAGGCCACGTTGTCTATGTGATCAATCCACGTCTGATCAAGTACTACGGCCGGGCGACGGGCTCGCGTGGCAAGACGGACGCCATGGACGCCGAAGCGATCGCCCGGTACGTGAAGAAGGAGAACGATCGCCTGCGTGAATACGTACCGCGTACCGACGAGCAGCAACAGATGCACGATTTGCTGCGCAAGCGGCAGACGCTGGTAAAGACACGCGCGCGGCTGGAGCAATCCTTCGGGGTAAGCAAAAGTGCCCCCGGGGAGCTGTCAGATCTGTTCTGCGCTCTGGCTGGGACGCTGTCCGAGCTGGAAAGCGAACTGCAGCGCTTGGGTCGCGATGGAGAGCATGGCACGCTCTACAAGCGCCTGTTGACCATCCCTGGTATCGGCCCCGCCGTCGCCGCTCACCTGATTTACTACATGACGCGCTGGCCGTTGGCCAACGCCAACGCGTGGATCGCCTGCACGGGCCTGGATCCCCGGCCCAACGAGTCTGGCGGCAGAACGGGACGGCGTCGGCTGTCCAAACAGGGCGCGCCAGTGCTGCGCCAGATGCTCTACATGGCCGCAATGGGGCTCAAGCGGTGTCGTCGGGGGCAACCGCTCTACGACGAGCTGTCAAAACGCGGTCACCCCAGCACCGCCGTCTTCAACATCCTGGCCAGAAAGCTGGCCAGGATCGCCTGGGGTGTCTTCAAAAGCGGCCGGGACTTCGATCCGGCCATGCTGAAGGTGGGTCAAGCCTGCTTCCAGCAGGCTTGACCACGAACATAGGATCTCGACTCTACAAAGAGCACGCCGAGGGTGGGCTCGGCTCTCCGAAGGGTGCCGGTCAGGACGACCGGCACCGCCGCCTGTCAGCCGCCCTGGCCGTGCTGGGCAAACGGCTCGGTGGTGCCATCGTTGCGCACCAGTTCAACGGTGTACGGCTGCACGTAGCCATCCGGCATTTCCATGCCCGGCGAGCCGGCCGGCATGCCCGGCAACACCAGGCCGCGCGCGGCCGGCCGCTCGGCCAGCAGTCGCTTGATGTCTTCGGCCGGGATATGGCCTTCAACCACGTAACCACCGATCTCGGCGGTGTGGCAGGACGCCTTGCCGACCGGCACACCCAGCCGGACCTTGATCGGGTTCATGTCATCGGTATTGCGCACATCCACCTGGAAGCCTTCGGCCTTCAGGTGGTCGACCCAGATACCGCAGCAGCCGCAGCTGGCGGTCTTGTGCACGATGGCGATAGGCAGTGCCGGATCCACCTGCGACGGGCTGGCCTTGATCGGTGCCGCCGGGGCTTGGCTGGAAACCGGCGCAGCAGGCGATTCTTCGGCAGCACGCGCGCAGGCGGTGGTGGCCAGCACGGTGCCCAGCAGCAGGCCGAGGGAGAGAGAACGGTTCATGGTGTTGATTCCTTTGCAGATGCGGGCAACGCGGCCCGCTGCCTGCGCATCGAAGGCACAGGCAGAGTCGAGAATGAGTCGAGCAGCTACGGCAGGCGCTTGAGGCCTGCAGGGAATCACACGATGGGCGGCCGTAGCGGATCCGGCAACGGCGGCGGTGCGCGTTGCTGGGTGCTGGCTGGCAAAGGCGCCTCGCGCCAGGGTGACGCTGGCGTTCCGCTCAGGGTGGCCAGCATGCCGAGGCTGGCCGGCGGGCATTCGCACTCATCGCTCTGGCAGACCGTTGATGCTGCCTCGTCGCAGCATCCGGCCATGGCCGCCGAATGCGGTGCGGCGCAATGGTCCGCGCTGGACTGCGCCGCGTACGAGGATGAGGCAACCGCAAGCGCCGGTGCATTCAGCACCAGGGCAAGGAGAAGCATCCATCGCAGCAACAGGCCAGGCAGGTTCACCGGACGATGATAGCCGATGAACGCATCACGCAATCGCCTCGGCCATCGCCCGCATCCTTACCGGAATCGACTTGGCCGCTGGGGTACCGCTGACCCGGTCGTAGTAGTCCAGCGGCAACAACGGGTTCAGTTCTGGGTAGTAACCGGCCAGGGCGCCGCGCGGCATCGGGTAGTCCAGCACGGTCAGGCCTTCGATGCGCCGCTGCACGCCATCGCCGCTGATTGTCTCCAGGCTGACCAGCGCCTCCTTCTCCAGCCCGCGCGCCAGCCGATCCTCGATGTTCATGAACAGCACCATGCGATCGTTGTACACGCCGCGGTAGCGGTCGTTGTAGCTGTAGATGGTGGTGTTGTACTGGTCGTGCGAGCGCACCGTGGCCAACCGCAGCATCCCGGGATCGTCCACCGGCGCGTCCACGTCCAGGCCTGGCATCACCAGGATGTTGGCCTTGCCGTTGGGCGTGGGCCACACTCGACGGCGCGGTGGAATGTCCAGATGGAAGCCGTGCGGCTGCTGGATGCGCTCGTTGAAGCCGGTGTAGATCTCCGGGTACACCGCCGCGATCAGCTCCCGGATGGGAGCGTAGTCATGCATGCACCTCGCCCAGTCGACCTTGCTGTGCGGCAATGTTGCCATCGCCATGCGGCAGACGATCTCGACCTCCGGGAGCACGTCCGTGCTGACCGGCTCGAGCACGCCGCGCGAAGCGGTCACGTTCGACATCGCGTCCTCGATGGTGACGAACTGCTCGCCGGCAGACGTAACGATGCGCTCCGAACGCGCGACCACCGGCAGGATCAAGGCATCGCGGCCGTGCACCAGGTGACCGCGATTGAGCTTGGTGGCGATGCCGACCGTCAGCTCCAGGCCGCGCATGGCCTCGTACGCGCGCGGTGTATCGGGCACGGCGTGGATGAAGTTGCCACCCATACCGATGAACACCTTGGCGCTGCCGTCCAGCATCGCCTCGATCGATTCGACCACGTGATGACCGTGCTCGCGCGGCGGATTGAAGCCGAACACCTGCTGCACGCGGTCCAGATAGGCCGGCTTGGGTTTCTCGTCGATGCCGACGGTACGGTCGCCCTGCACGTTGGAATGGCCACGGATCGGCCCGATGCCGGCACCGGGCTTGCCGAAGTTGCCACGCAGCAACAGCAGGTTGGCCACCTGCTGCAGCAGGGTCGAACCATACTGATGCTGGGTCAGGCCCATGCCATAGCAGATCACCGTGGCCTTGGAGCGGATGTAGATCTCGGCGCAGCGGCGGATCTGCGCCTGCGTGATGCCGGAAACCTGCACGATCTCGTCCCAGTCCTGCGCCAGCACGTCATCGCGCAGTGCGTCCAGGTCCACCGTGTGCTCGGCCAGGAAATCGTGGTCAAGCACGCGCTCGCCCTGCGCTTCGCGCTCGAACATCACCTTCATCATGCCCTTGATCAGGGCCAGGTCGCCGCCGATGCGGATGTGCACGAACTCACTGGTGATCTCGGTCGAACCGAACGTGGCCATCTGCACCATGTCCTGCGGTTCGGCGAAACGGATCAGCGCGCGCTCGGGCATCGGGTTGACCGCCACGATCGGGATGCCGCGTTTGCGCGCCTCGACCAGGTTGCTCATCATCCGCGGCGAATTGGTGCCGGTGTTCTGGCCGATCACGAAGATCGCCTCGGCGTGCTCGAAATCCTGCAGCACGATGGTGCCCTTGCCCACGCCGATGGCCGGCGGCAGGCCGCGGCTGGTCGGCTCGTGGCACATGTTCGAGCAGTCCGGGAAATTGTTGGTGCCGAACTCGCGCACGAAGATCGAATACAGGAACGCGGCTTCGTTGGGCGTGCGGCCGGAGGTGTAGAACTCGGCCTGGTGCGGACTGTCCAGCGCCTGCAGATGACGGCCGATCAAGGCAAACGCCTCGTCCCAGCTGCACGGAACGTAATGATCGGTGGACGCGTCGTAGCGCATCGGCTCGGTCAGCCGGCCCTGCATCTCCAGCCAGTAGTCGGTCTGCGCCATCAGCTCGGTGACCGTGTGCTGGGCGAACAGCTCGCGGCCAGCACGGAACTGGGTGGCTTCCCAGGCCAGCGCCTTGGCACCGTTCTCGCAGAATTCCAGTTTCTTGCGTTCGTCGGCATCGGGGAACGCGCAGCTGGGGCACTTGAAGCCACCGGGCTGGTTCATCGCCAGCAGCGCCTTCGAGCCCTTGCCGATCACACTCTGCTGCAACAGCACCTTGGCCGTGGCGCCGGCGGCACCCCAGCCACCGGCCGGCTGGTTGTAGGGCTTGTAACGCGGCGGCTTCTGCTCGGACATGTTCGGGAACCTGGCGGGAGGAACACAGCAATCAACGGCGCGAGACGGGCCAGATGCGGCTTCTGCAGCGCGGCCAGCCCCGCAGTCAAGCACGGACAAGGCCGCTTCGCCAGAGGCAGGCGCTGTTTTCAGCGCAGCGTGCCATGACAACGGTTACACCCGCGTCAGCGCCCGGCCACTGCGCTATTCTCGAAGCCGTGGGTGGTCCACCACCTGCGTATTTCCCTTGCCCGGACGCGCTGCATGCCTGACTCGACCCCGCCGCACATCCCGCCTGCCGGTACGGCCCAGCGCCCGTTGCAGCGCTGGCGCAGCGAGGGGCACCAGCAGCAGGTCGACGTGGTGGCCGAGGAAGTGCCGGTTGCACTGCGCTACAACGGGGCCGCCTTCGCGGTGATGATGGCCACGCCCTGCGACCTGGAAGACTTCGCGCTGGGTTTCTCGCTCAGCGAGGGGCTGATCACTGCGCCCTCGCAACTGCTGTCGATCGAGGTCCGTCCGCAGCTGGAGGGTATCGAACTGCAGATGACCGTTTCCGAAGACGCACCCGGTGCCGATCTGGATCCGGCCAATGGGCGCCTGCTGCCCGGTCGCGGTGGCTGCGGCCTGTGCGGCACGCGCCAGCTGGAGGATGTGCTGCGCCCGCTGCCGCAGATCCGCGAGCGTCGCACCTATCCGCATGCCGCGTTGCAGCGGGCACTGGCCACGCTGGCGCAGCATCAGCCGATGAATGCGGTGAGTGGATCGACGCACGCCGCAGCCTGGGCCGATGCCAGCGGGCGGATTGGCTGGGTGCGCGAGGATGTGGGCCGTCACAATGCGTTGGACAAACTGATCGGCGCCCTGCATCACAACGAGCACGCCATCGACGGTGGGTTGCTGGTGATTTCCAGCCGCGCCAGCTATGAGATGGTCAGCAAGGCGATACGTGCGGGTGCCAGCGTGCTGGCAGCGGTGTCGGCGCCGACCGCGCTGGCGATCGACCTGGCCCGCAGTGCCGGACTGTGCCTGGTCGGATTCGCGCGGGAGAGCGGGTTCAATGTGTATACGCACCCCGAGCGGCTGCAGGCGGACGACAGCCACGATAACTGAGAACGGCCGGGAGCAAGACGCCCCCGGCCTGATGGACCTCAGCGCAGCGCCACCTTGGGGAAGTCCACCGGCACGTCGAACGCCACGTTGACGTAGTTGGTGAACAGGTTGAGCGCCACATGGGCGAGGATCTCGACGATCTGCTCGTCATCGAAGCCGGCTGCGCGCAGCGCCTGCACATCACCGTCGGTGATCTGTGCACGCTGTTCAACCACCTTCAGCGCGAAGTCGAGTGCCGCCGAGGTGGCCGGATCGCTGGACTGGCCGATCTGCGCGGCGGCCATCTGCTCGCTGCTGGCACCAGCCTTGCGACCCAGTGCGGTGTGCGCCGCCAGGCAGTATTCGCAGGCATTGCGGTTGGCGATGGCCACGGCGATCTGCTCACCCAGCAACGGCGACAGGCGACCGCCGCCCAGCGCGCCGAACGAACCCCACATGCTCTGCAGGGCGGCCGGCGAGTTGGCCACGGCGCGGAACATGGCCGGAGTGGCGCCGAACGCGGCGTGGACCTGGCCCAGCAGGGCCTGGCGGTCGGCGGTGGTGTTGGCGGCATCGATCAGGGGGACACGGGACATGGTGGATCTCCTTGGGAAAGCGCCCGGATTGGACGACCCGCTCATCCTAGGTAGACTCTACGGACGTATTGGTCGTAATTAGCCACACATGTTGTCCAGTCGTCCATGAGCATGCCCACCGACACCTCCGCACCCGACCGCCTCTCCTCTCTGCTGGAACGCTTCCGAGTGCAGGCCGCGCTGTTCCACAGCGGACCTCTGTGCGGGCGCCATGTCTTCGAGCCGCAGCCCGGTCGTGCGTTCCTGCACATCCTGCGCCAGGGTGAAATGGAGGTCCGTCACCCCGACGGCGATATCGCGCTGCCGCGGTTGAAGATCGACACCCCGAGCCTGCTGCTGTACCCGCAGCCGCTGCATCATGTGTTCTTCAATGCGCCGCTGGATGGCCCGGACTTCACCTGCGCCACACTCGACTTCGATGGCGGCGCGCGCAATCCCATCGTGCAGTCGCTACCGCCGGTGATGGTGGTGCCACTGGCCGCGATCGACGAGCTGGACGACACCCTGCATCTGCTGTTCACCGAGGCCGACCGCCAACGCTGCGGTTCGCGGCTGCTGACCAACCGCCTGTTCGAGGTGGCGTTGATCCAGATCCTGCGCTGGGTGGTGGACCATCCGGATGCGGCCGGGGTCAGCCATGGGCTGATGCGCGGGCTGTCCGATGCGCGGCTCGCACGTACGCTGGTGGCAATGCACCAGGCGCCACAGGACGAGTGGACGCTGCCGCGCATGGCCGCCACCGCTGGCATGTCGCGCAGCGCGTTCGCAGCGGTCTTCAAGGAGGTGATGCAGGCGACGCCGGCCAGTTATCTGCTGGATTGGCGGCTGAGCCTGGCCTGCGCGCAGTTGCGTGCGGGCGTGGCGGTCAAGCAGGTGGCGATCGAGGTGGGGTTTGCCGATACCGCGTCGTTGTCGAAGGCGTTCCGCAAGCGGTTGGGGGCTTCGCCTAGGGCGTGGTTGGCGGCGACCGCAGCACAGGCTGGGTAAATGGAGAGGGGTAGAGTCGACCGCTGGTCGACTATCGCGCGCAGCGCGGGATTTTCGTGAGCAGCCGACCAGCGGTCGGCTCTACCAAGAGCGGCGTCCCCGCGTCGGTCGACGGCTCAGCTGGACGTCCCATCAGACTTCGCCAGCAGCCCGGCGATACGCTCCGCCACCTGGGCGCGCACGCTTTCATCCAGCTGCCCTTCGTACATCGCTTCGTAGATCCACAGGCCATCGGCGGCCAGCCGCGCTACGAAATTGTCGAGCGCGGCCGGATCCTGTTCCGCGACCGACGGTGGCAACGGCGCCCAGCGCCGTACCGCCGGGCCCCACGGGCGCTCGTCGGCGTCCGGGTCAGCCGATTCGAGCATGAACATCAGCTCGGCACGGGTGGCGCTCTGCGCCGACACACGCACGAAGGTCTGGTAGCGCTCCAGCGCCGTGGCCTCACCTGCGGTCTTGCCCAGCAGCGATTCCATCGACGCTTCCCAGGCCTGCACCAGATGCTCGTCGATGCCGCGCAGCAGCGCCTCGCGCGACGGGAAGTGATACAGCAGGCCGCCGCGGGTCAGTTTGGCCTCGGCCGCCACCGACTCGAAGGTCACCGCACGCACGCCGTCACGATTGATCACGTTGACGGCGGCGTCGAGGATGCGGTCGCGCTTGCTGGTTCTCATCGTTTCATTTTACGCGATCGGCCGCGCCCTCGCGGCTGCCAACGCGGCCACGCAGCAGGCGCGCCAGAATCGTCGCGCCCATCGCCAGCACTGCCGTGATCACCAGCAGCACGATCTGGTAGCCGCGGTCATACGCGGCCGTGGCCAGCGCGAACCACTCGCCCTGCCCGTTTTCGCGTGCCACGTGCAGCGCCTGGGTGAAGCCGTCACGGGCAAGCTCGGGCATGTCCGCCGAGACCGGCAGGAAGGCGCCGTACATTGCCGCACTCAGGCTGCCCAGCATCGCCACCGCGAGCAGGCCACCAAACTCGTAGGACACCTCTTCCACCGACGAGGCCATGCCCGCGCGGTGCGCCGGCACATTGTTGAGGATGGCAGTGGATGCCACCGAGATGGCCGAGCCCATGCCGAAACCGGTGATCGCCATGCCGGCCACCACCCAGCCGAGGCCGTGCGGGAAGCCGAACGCCACCACGCCGACACCCAGCGCACCTGCGGCCAGGCCGCCGCAGATCAGCGGGCGCAGGCCCACGCGGTGCAGGATGCTGCCGCCCAGCAGCGCACTGGGCAGGCTGCCCAGCGCCGCCACCGATACCAGCAGGCCTGCCTGCAGCGGTGTGAAGCCCGCCACCAGCTGGAAACGCTGGGTGGTAACCAGCTGCAGCCCGGCCATCGCGAACAGGGTGAACACCGCCGACAGCGTGCCGGCCAGGAACGCCGGATTGCGGAAGATCGCGAAGTCCAGCAACGGGTACGGCAACTGCTGCTGGCGACGTGCGAACGCCGCGCCGCTGATGACGGCCAGCAACAGCGCACCGGCACCCAGCGCATACGACGGCGGCGTGGCGATCAGCGACTTGATCGCCAGCACCAGGCCGGACAGCGCCGCCAATGCCAGCAATGAAGACACCAGATCCCACGGCCGCGAGGTATCGCGCTGGCCTTCCGGTGCCAGCAGCAGCGTGGCCACGAATGCGACCACCACCACCGGCACGTTGATCAGGAACACCGAGCCCCACCAGAAGTGCTGCAGCAGCCAGCCGCCGATGATCGGACCCAGCGCTGCACCGACGATGGCCACCGAGCCCCAGATCGCGATGGCGATGTTGCGCTCTCTCTCTTCGTGGAAGCTCAGGCCGATCAACGCCAACGTGGCCGGCATCATCGCGGCCGCGCCGATCGCCAGGAACGCACGGGCGGCGATCAGCTGTGCGGCGCTGTCGGCGAAGGCCGCCGCCAGCGAGGCGGTGCCGAAAACCACCAGGCCGATCAGGAACATGCGGCGATGACCGATGCGGTCACCGAGCGTGCCAGCGCCGAGCAGCAGGCCGGCCATCACCAGCGGATAAGCGTTGATGATCCACAGTGCCTGGCCGGCACTGGCCGAGAGTTCCTCGGTCAGGGTGGGTAGTGCGGTGTAGAGCACGGAGTTGTCGAGCGTAACCAGCAACAGGCCGGCGGCGACGGTGAACAACAGCGCCCAGCGACGGGCACGCGACAGGGCCGGAGCACCGGCCAAGGGCTGGGACAAAGCCATGGGGAAACCTAATGGGGTGAAGTACGGTCATAACTATACCGGATGTCCGGTATAGTTATGACCTTCGGAATCCACCAGTTCAGGGTCTGTAGGGGCAAGTCTGCTTGGCTGAACCGCCAGCCAGGCATGGCCTGGCTCCACTGGTAAACGCTTATCGGCAGTCTTCCGGCAGCGCGGCAATCGCCGACACCACCGCACCCTGCATGCCCTGCCCCACGGCCATGTCCAGTTCCCCGCCCGTTCCCCCATGCTGGCGCCGCAGCTCGTCCTCGCACAGGCCCCGCACCCGCGCACGGGCATTGGCGCGCAGGCTGCTGCATCGCCAATCGGTGCCACCCAGCGGCAGCACCGAATACACCACGCTGTTGCAGGCGTTACCGGCCCGCTGCTGCAGCGACAGACCGCCGAAATCACGCGGTTCGCTGCTGCGCTGCGGATCGAAATAGCTGTCCGGGAAGGTGCGCGCGTACTGCTCGATGTCCACCTCCATGCTGCGCCCACCGGCCAGCGGCATCTGCAGCGGCTGGCCACACGCCGTCGCGTCCGCCCGATGCTGGATGTACTGGTAGATCGGCCGGTCCAGCGTTGGATCCTGCTGGGTCACCGCACTGACCGCCGCCAGCACCGGCAGCGATGCACGATTGGCCATGCGCGCCAGCAAACCCGCCTGCGCCGGCTGGCAGCGGTCGCGCAGGGTGGCCGCGAGCAGGAACAGTACGTCGTTGCGAAAGGCATGGTCATCACCCAGGCGCTGTTCGATGCGCTGGCGGGCATCGGACGAAGGCGGCGGAAATGCGATCGCGGGTGGCGCGATGGGTGCAGCCTGCCGCTGCCACCACACCAGCAGCGCAACCACCACCAGCAAGGCTGCTGCAACGATGGTCCAGCGCGCACGCATCAATTGTGGATCGCCGTCAGTGTCGCCGCAGCCGCGTCGTAGGACGCGCTGGCGATATCCGCATCGAAGCGCTTGACCTGCAGGCGACCGGCCAACCGGTACGGATCCCACAGGTCGCCCAGTGCGATCGGCGTGGCCAGGGTCACATGGATGATCTGGTTCGGCGGCGGTGGCGGCACATGGATGCAGGCCCCGTAGAACGGCACGAACAGCAGTTCATCCACCAGCCCGGCGTCGTTGGTGCCCAGCGGCACCACGTAGCCATCCAGATCCACCGCGCGACCGTCGACAGCGTCGACCACGCGCGAAGAGCCGAACTGCTTGGCGCGATCCGGGCTGGAATGGTCGATCTCCTGCCCCGGTGGCGTGCCCGAGCCGGTGTCATCGATCAGCCCGCCCACCCCGTCCATGCCATTGCGTGACAGGCCGATCTGCGGCGGCGGGCGCTGGTAGGTCACTTCGTCGGGCCGCAACGCGTCCCAGCGAGCGATGGGCGCTTCGGTCGTGGCCGGCTGTGCCGGTGCTGCGGCGCCGGTGGTGGCTCCCCCACCCGCCTGCGTACACCCCAACAGGCCCAGGCAGCAGGTCAGTCCGATCAGGACGCTACGGTTCATACGGCCTCAGCTGTGCGTCACGCATGGTGTAGGCGGAACCGGCCAGATCATCGTCCAGCCGTTCGGCACGCAGGGTACCGGCCAGGAAGAACGGCGAATACATGTCCGGCATCTCGATCGGGCGCGGCAGCACCACGTGCACGATCTGGTTCGGCGGTGGCGGCGGCACATGGATGCAGGCGCCGTAGTACGGCACGAACAGGAATTCGGTCAGCCGCCCGTCCTGCGCGTTGGCCAGCGGCACCACGTAACCCGGCAAGCGCACCGGCCGCTGCAATACGGTGTCCACGGTGCGGAACGTACCGAACTGCGGCATGCGCCGGTTGCCGTTGTGCTCGACCCCCGGGCCCTCGCCACGCTCCAGCGCCGCCAGTTCTTCCTTCGGCATCATCTGCAACCAGTCCAGTTCCTGTTCCTCGGCAGCTGCCGGGGCATCGCGATCGATCACCGGCGACGGTGTCAGCGCCTGCACGCCGGTATCGACCGGGTGTTCGCAGGCGCTCAGCACCAGCAAGATTGGCAACAGCGGCAACCAGCGCATGCTCAGCCCCCGGGTGACAGGCCATCGGCCAGCGTGCGCCGATAGGCCAGCAGCGCCGGTACCAGGCCGGCCACCGCGCTGATCGCCAGCACACCTGCGACCCACGCCAGTTCGCGGCCATCCGGCCAGATGTGGGTGATCGACAGGCCAAAGTTGGCCAGCGCCCAGCCACGCCCGGCCAGGCTGGCCACCACCAGTGCGGCCAGTGCGAGCACGCAGGCAAACGCGCTGGTCGCAACCGCCTCCACCACCAGCAGGCTGGCGATATAGCCAGGGCGTGCACCGATGGCACGCAGCACCGCCATCTCGCGCCGGCGCTCCTGCAGGGTCGAGACCAGCAGCGCCACCAGCGAGAACATGCCCAGCAGCACCACCATCGCGCTGATCAGCTGCAGAGCCCGCTCGGCCGTGCCCAGTGACTGCCACAGCTGCTGCAGGGTCACGCCGGGCAGGATCGCCAGCATCGCCTCATCCGGATACTCGTTGATCCTGCGCTGTACCGAGAACGTGGCGATGCGCGAATTCAGGCCAAGCATGAAGGCGGTGATGCTGGTCGGGGCCAGGTCCAGATGGCGCGCCTGCTCGGCGCTGACGCTCTGGCTGCGCAGCTGCACGCCGGAGCGCCAGTCGACATGGATCGCCTCGATGGCCGGCAGCGAGACCAGCACCGACGAATCGACCGGCGTGCCGGTGCGCTGCAGGATGCCAGCCACACGGAACGGCTTGTCGGCATGCGTGGCCAACGTGACCGCGCCGGTGCCATGGGCCAGCACGATCTCGTCGCCGAGGCCGACCTTCTGCGCGTGCGCCACCTCTGCGCCGATCACGGCGTCGTAAAGATCGTCGAACGGCCGCCCCTGCGCAAATGCCAGCGCATGCCCCGCGCCGTAACGATAGTGCTCGAAGTAGCCGCCACTGGTGCCGACCACCCGGTAGCCGCGCCACGAATCGCCCAGCGACAGTGGCACCGCCCACTTCACCTGCGGCAGCGAGGACAGCTCCTGGTAGGACTGCCAGGACACGTTGTTGGTCGGGTCGCCGATGTGGAACACCGAATACAGCAGCAGGTTCACCGGCCCGGAGCGGGCACCGACGATCAGGTCAGTGCCTGAGACGGTGCTGGCGAAACCTTCATGCGCCTGCGTGCGCACGCGCTCAACACCGAGCAGCAGCACCACGCTGAGGGTGATCACCAGCACGGTGAGGCTGACGCTCAATGCGCGGCTGCGCAGGCTGGCCCATGAAAGTTCAAGCATGAGTGCCACCTGCGTGATTGATCTGCGACAACGCGATGGTGCGGTCGAACAAGGGCTGCAGGCTTTCATCGTGGCTGACCACCAGAACCGTGGTACCGGCGGCCCGGCACTGTGCGGACATCAGCTGCAGGAAGGCGGTCGCGGCCTCGCGATCCAGTGCCGAGGTCGGCTCGTCGGCCAACAGCACCGCCGGCCGGCCGATCAGCGCACGTGCGGCCGCCACGCGTTGTTGCTGGCCAACACTGAGCGTACCCGCGCGCCGCTGCATCAGCTCGGGATTGAGCTGCAGGGCCTGCAGCAGGCGGGCGATCTCGGCATCCAGCGGCCTACTGATGCGCGCGCTGCGCAGGCGCGAAAAGCGCAGGCCCAGCGCGATGTTGTCGCGTACGCTGAGAAACGGCAGCAGATTGAACTGCTGGAAAATCACGCCCAGGTGATCGGCACGGAAACGATCCCGCGCCGCACCTCCCATGCCCTGCAACGCCTGGCCGGCCACCTCGACACGGCCCTTGCCGGGCATCAGCACACCCGCCAGCAGGCCCAGCAGGGTGCTCTTGCCGCCACCACTCACTCCACGCAACAGCACGCTGCTGCCCTGCTCGATCCACAACTTCGGAATATCCAGCACCAGCCGCATGTCGTAGCCGAACTGCACGTCTTCCAACGCAATCACCGGTGCTGCGCTCACGGAGCCAGCACCACGCGCAGATTGTCCGGGGTCAGCACACTGCGGTTCTGGCCATTTGCGGTTGCGCTGTTGACGATGACTTCGTGCAGGCCGGGGAACAGCACGGGAAGGCGTAAGACGATGGCGCGCAGCTCGGCAGGTTTGGCACAGTGGTACTGCAGCGTTGCGCTGAAACCTGCGTGCCGATGCTGCCCTGGCGGCGGCGCGGCGGCCGTCGCGTCGAAGCCCTCTGCATCGGCTTTACCGCTGGCCAGACGGCAGCCTGCCGCGGTGGGCAAAGTAACCCAGCTGCCACCCTTCAGCACTGCCGTAGCCCGTGCCAGCGCGGCCTGCTCGGTCGCGTTGGCGGGCGGTCGCTCGAAATCAAGTATGCCGATACCCGGTGCCTGCAGGGCGAACTCCAGCGTTCCCTGGTCGAGAGCGAGATCAACAGTGGCCTGGCCGTGCACGTGTGGCGCGTGCTGGCGGACATCGTGTGCCTGGGCCGCGTTGGCAGCCAGCAGCAGGAAAAGAGCAGCAGGAAGCTTCATGGGGGAGACTCCAATTGTTACTATGTAACATAATGGACCACATCCCCCCGACCCCCGCAAGGGCTCTGGCCCAGCCGCCAACTTCGGCACGCTGGCATCCCCGTTTCGATCTGGCCGGCGCCTGGCTGTCGCTGGCCTGCGCCGCCCATTGCATCGCCCTGCCACTGCTGCTGGCCTTCGTGCCAGCGGCAATGATGGCGCTGCGCTCGTTCCAGCACCCCGGCCACGGCGTGATGACGCTGCTGTTGATGATGTCGCGCTGGGAATGGTTGTTCGCATTGATGGCCTCGACGCTGGCGCTGGCCAGTACCACGGCCGGGCTGCACCGGCATGGGCGCTGGCTGCCGGTGCGGCTGGCCGTGGTTGGCGCGATCCTGCTGGTGTCGGCGTCGCTGTACCTGCCCTTGAAGGAATCGCTGCTGTGGCATGGCGTGGCCACCGCCTGCGGTGGCGTGCTGCTGGCATGCGCGCACATCGGCAACCGGCGGGCATTGCACGGCCACAGGTAGCGTTCCGAAGATGCCGGCCAGCGGCCGGCACTACCGTTTCGTTGGACCGGTAGCGCCGGCCGCTGGCCGGCGCGCGGCCCGCCTCCTCAGAAGCGGTACCCCACTTCCGCGCCGAAGATCCGCGGGCTGTCCACCGGGCCGTAGTAGTTGCCGTCGCGCCCGAAGGCCAGGTTGTCGAAGATCAGGCCATTGATGCGGCGCTTGTTGGTCAGGTTCTGCACGAACACCCGCGCGCTCCACGGCCCGGTCTCATAGCCCAGCTGCGCACCAAGTACGGCCACCGCGGGCTGGAACGCGCGGTTACGTTCATCCAGTGCACTGGAGCCAGTGAACTGCGATTCCAGCCGTGCATGGATGCCGGAGTCGAACTGATAGCGCGCCGCCAGATAGCCAGTGTAGTGAGGGGTCAGCTTGACCCGCTTGCCATCCACGTTCTGGTCCACGCTGACCCACAGCTTGGTGTACTTCGCATCGACGTAGCCCACATTCGCCATCAGGGTGAAACCCGGCAGCACTTCAAACACGCCCTCCAGCTCGGCACCACGCGAACGGATCGAGGCATCCGAACCTACGTAGTCCGACGAGATCGGGCGGCCGTTGGCATCGGTGGCCACCTGGATCTCCTGCCAGTTGTCCGAGGTGATGTGGAACAGCGCGCCGCCGATGTGGCCACGACCGCCGGCCAGGTTCATCTTGAAGCCCAGCTCATGGCTCCACATGCGCTCGGACTCGTAGCGCAGCACCTTGTCGTTGACCACATCGCTCTGCGCCGCAGCCAGATTGAAGCCACCCGGAATGTAGCCCTTGGCCGAGGCCGCGTAGAAGGACAGGTCGTCAGTGGCGTCGTAGCGCAGCGACACCCGCGGCAGCGTGGCCGAGAAGGTATGCGCCAGCGCGGCATCGCGGTACAGCACGCGGCCACCGGCGCCCAGATCCAGCGCACCGGCACGCTGTTCGGTGGAGCGCCGTGCCTGCTCATGGCGCAGGCCGGCGCTGGCCGTCAGCTTCGGCACCGCCGGGAAGGTATAGCTGGCGGTGGCGAAGACGCTGTAGTCCTCGCCCTTGGAGGTCTGCCGCGGTGCCAGGTTGTAGCTGTCCAGCCCGTGCAGCGCCGGGCCGACGAAGGTGCCGAGGATCGAATCCTTGCTGTTGCGGTAGGTCGACACACCGGCCATCCAGGTCAGCGCCTGGTCGCTGGGCGAGCTGAAGCGCGCCTCGGCCGTCCATTCCTTCTTCCTGTCGTAGATGCGACCGGCCAATGCCGGGCTGTTGGTCATGTCGAAGTCGTAGCCGGCCGAGGTCACCTCCTCGTCCCGCCAGGAAGCGGCCACGTCCAGCGTGCCGGCCTGCAGCTGCCATTGCGCACTGAGGCCGGCCACCGTTTCGTCCTTTTCGGTGCGCTTGGGCGCGTCGTTGATGTAGGTGAAGTCACCCGCACGGCGCCCGCCATTGAGCGAAGTGCCGTAGGTGCGGTTGTAGAGGCCGGTATCCAGCGGCAGGTATTCATACTCGAACATGCCCGGCGCGCGGGTGCGCAGGTGATAGGCCAGCGCGTTCACCGACACGTAGTCGCTCGGCCGCCAGCGCAGCTTGCCCTGGAGGTAGCCTTCGCCGACCTTGCCGCGCGCACCGGAAGGCGTGAGGTTCTTCAGGTAGGCATCCTCATCGGAGCCCATGAACGCCACCGAGCCGGACAGGCTGCCGTCCCTGCTCAATGGCCCGGCGAGGAAGCCATCCAGGGCCGTGCCGTTGCCATTGCCGAACCAGGTGCTGCGCAGGTTGACCTCGCCCTCGCGCGCATCGGCCGGGCCGCGTGTACGCACCAGCACCAGGCCGGATTCGCTGTTGGCGCCATACAACGTGCCCTGCGGACCGCGCAGCACCTCCACCGACTCGACCTGGTTGAGCACGGCATTGCTCAGTTCGCGGAACGGAATGCCATCGATGTAGACCGAGGCACGATTGACCAGGAATGGATTGGACTCGATGCCGCGGATCGAGATGAACATGTTGCTGAGCTGGCCCATCGCGTTGAACTTGACGTTCGGCGCGAGCTTGTCGAGGTCACGGAACTCGGTGACGCCCGCTTCCTTCAGGGCCTGCCTGTCGAGCACCGTCACCGACAGATCGCTCTTCAGGTAAGGGGTATCGCGCTTGGAACCGGTGACGCGGACACCGTCGAGCGTGGCCGGGTCGGCCTGCTGGGCAAGGGCGGGCAAGGCAGGAACGAGCAGGGATGCTGCGATGAGCGCGGCAGCAGGCGTGGACGACTTCAAAGCGGGAACCTCGACGGATGGAGTGGCGGACGCGCGGGCGGCAGCAGCGCGGGACAAGAGTGTTATTCTGTAACATTCGCACCCTGCCGCCACTCCATTTCCGGCAGCGCCGCTCCATTCCCGGATCCGTGATGCCCGCCCTCGCCGACCAGTTGCTGCAGGAAACCCGGTCGCAGGTCCCTGCTGCCTACGCCAGCGATGACGGGGCGGTGGTGCTGCTGCGCCATCGCTTCGAGGCCAGCGAAGGCGAGATGGGCCATCCGCACCAGCTTCGCCTGGGCCTGGCCGTGGGCGGCGGCGGACGGCTGCAGCAGCGCACCCTCAACGGCCTGCTGCAGGCGCCGTGGCGGCCCGGCCAGTTCAATCTGGTGCTGCCAGGAGACACCGGCACCTATGCCAGCCCCGCGGTCGATCTGCTCGGCATCGCCATCGATACCCACGCCCTCCTCCATGACGCGCGGGCGTTGCAACACCTGCAGCCGCTGGCGGCGCGGCTGCACCACGACCCGGTGATCACTTCGGTGCTGCAGGCCTTGTGGTGCAGCGCGCAGGCCGACGTTTGCCTGCCCGGCTTCCTGGAGCATGGCGCGCAGGTGCTGCTGCACCGCCTGGGTCAGCTTGCCGGTCAGCCGCGCCAGGCGCGTGGCACGGTGTCCCCACTGTCGGCACGACGGTTGCGGCAACTGGAGGCCTACATCGACGCGCAACACGGCCAGGCGCTGACCGTTCCACAGCTGGCCGCTGCAGTGCAGATGGAGGCCGCGACGTTCGGCCGCGCGCTGCGTGCGGCCACTGGCCTGCCGCCCTATGCCTTCCTGACCCAGCACCGCATGCAGCGGGCGCGCGCCGAACTCGCGCAGGGCCGGCGTGTCACCGACGTTGCCCTGGCCAGCGGATATGCCAATCCCAGCAAGTTCAGCGCGGCGTTCCGGCGTGTGGTCGGTTGTTCGCCGTCAGCATGGATCGCGCAGTCACGGGCCCGGTAGTGCCGGCCGCCAACATTACGAACTGGTAATGTCCAGGTCAGGGCCTCGAAAGGCGGTGGACGTCACCCTGCAGGCCACTTCCTCATCGGTGATCCGCATATGACCCGCTCCCTGTTCCGCGTCGCCCCGCTCGCCCTGCTGCTGTCCGGCCTTTCGGCCGCGCCGCTGGCGCTGGCCCATCCCAGCCTGGTGCGTGCAACGCCGGCTGCCGACGCCACCCTGGCCCCGGCCAGCCAGATCGAGCTGCAGTTCAGTGAAAAGGTGATGCCGCGTGCCACCCGCATCGAACTGAGCATGGACCACGGCCGCATGAAGATGGCGATGCCAACCACGGCGCAGGAGATCTCCGAGGACGGCCACACCCTGCGCGCGCGCTTTGCCAAGCCGCTGCCCGCCGGCAGTTACGCGCTGCAGTGGCGCGCGGTCGGCCAGGACAGCCATCCGATCACCGGCACCTACCGCTTCACCGTGAAGTAAGGCCGCTGCTGTGGCCGAGCTTTCGCCGTATGCGCTGCGGCTGGCGCTGTATCTGGCCCTGATGCTGCTGTTCGGGCGGATGCTGTTCGTCCGCCCCGGACTGCCGCGCAGCGTCTCGCTGGCCCTCGTTCTGGTGGCACTGGTGCTGGTCGGCATCGATGTGGTCACCCGTTTGTCCGGCGTGCTTGGCATATCACCGGTCGACATCGATGGCGAGACAGCGCGCTGGTTTCTTACCGGTACGCCGGTGGGCGAGGCGGGACTGCTGCGCATCCTGGCCCTGCTGGCAATGCTGCCGCTGCTGGCAGTCAATCGCCCGGTACAGGGCCTGCGCCGCCCCGCACTGCTGGCACTCTCGGCGGTGACCCTGGCCAGCCTCGCCTGGAACGGCCACGCCGCTGCTGGCGATGGGGTCGCTGGCCGGCTGCGTCTTGCTGCCGGCATCGTGCACCTGCTGGCGGCCGGTGCCTGGATCGGTGCGATCGCCGCCATCGTACAGCTGGCACTGCGGCGGGAAGGGCCGAGCCTGCGCGAGCGCACCCACGAACTATGGCAGGCCGCGCACGGCTTCGCCCTGCCCGGCACGATCATCGTCGCCCTGCTGGCGATGACCGGCACCTATACCTATGTCGATCTCGGCGGTTCCATACAGACCCTGACCGGCGCCGCGCATGGACGCTGGCTGCTGCTCAAGCTGGCACTGGTGGGTGGCATGCTGGGCCTGGCCGCGCTGCATCGCTGGCGGCTGGTGCCGGCGCTGGCGGTTTCCATCCGCGGCGGCTGGCAACCCAGGCCACTGCGTTCACTGCGCCACAGCCTGGCCTGCGAATCGGTACTGGCACTGCTGGTGCTGGCCTGTGTCGCGATTCTCGGCACGCTGGATCCGCTGGCATGAGACTGCGCAGCCAGCCCACACCCAAGCTGCGATGATGGGCGCACCATGAAACTGCTGATCGTCGAAGACGAACCCAAGACCGGCAACTACCTGCGCCAGGGCCTGATCGAGGCCGGCTACGTGGTCGATCTCGCCTGCAACGGCGTCGACGGGCTGCACCTGGCCGGTAGCGGCGAGTACCAGCTGGTCATCCTCGATGTGATGCTGCCCGGCCTGGATGGCTGGACTGTGCTGTCGCGGCTGCGTGGAGCCGGCTGGCCGCTGCCGGTGCTGTTCCTGACCGCACGCAGCAGCATCGTCGACCGCGTGCAGGGCCTGGAACTGGGCGCCGACGACTACCTGGCCAAGCCGTTCGCCTTTGCCGAACTGCTGGCGCGCGTGCGCACTCTGCTGCGTCGCGGCCAGGCCGTGCCGCAGGCCGAACGCATCGTCATTGCCGACCTGGTGGTGGATACCCTGCGCCGCCGGGTGGAGCGTGGCGGCCAGCGCATCGCGCTCAGCCAGAAGGAGTACACCCTGCTGGAGCTGCTGGCACGGCGCCGTGGCGAAGTGCTGCCGCGCTCGCTGATCGCCTCGCAGGTGTGGGACATGAACTTCGACAGCGACACCAATGTGATCGACGTGGCGATCCGCCGCCTGCGCGCGAAGATCGACGATGACTTCGACGCCAAGCTGATCGTCACCGTGCGCGGCATGGGCTACGTGCTCGAAGCACCAGACGACGGCGCTGTGAGCAACGGATGAGCCTGCGCCGTTCCATCGCGGTGCGGCTGACCCTGCTGTTCGCCATCGTGGCCACGCTGGTGCTGGCCGCATTGGGCGTGGCCATCTATGTCAGCGCCCGCCATGACCTTGTTGCCCAGGACTTCATCGAACTGGAGAACAAGGTTGCGTTGATCCGCGATATTGCTGGCAATGGGCCCGCCGCCGCACGCGGCCCGCGGTTGGCAGAGGCGCTCAGCCATCATCCCGATATCGCCTTCCACATTGTCGATGGCCACGGAGCCGTGCTGTTCTCGACCGCACCGGCACTGCTGCGCGAGCACGCACGCAGCCAGCCCATCGACGCCGCGCCACGGCGGCACGACTGGATTCTCGACGATGGTCGCTGCATGCATGCCCTGCACCTGCGGCAGACCCTGGCCGACGGCAGCCAGCTGGTCACCCTGCTGGCCATCGATGACGACCGCCATGCCGATTTCCTGCAGCGCTTCCGCCATCTTCTGGCGATCGCCATCATCGGCGCCGCCGTGGCCAGCAGCCTGCTCGGCGGCTACGTAGTGCGACGCACGCTGCGACCGCTGCGCACGTTGGCCGATGAAGCCCGGCAGATCACCGCCGGGCGCCTGCAGCGGCGTTTGAACGCGCGCAGTGCGCCGGCCGAGCTGGAACAGCTGGCGCAGACCCTCAACGGCATGCTGGCGCGCTTGCAGCAGGACTTCGCGCGCCTGACCGAGTTCTCTGGTGATCTGGCCCATGAGCTGCGCACGCCGATCACCAACATGCTGACCCAGGTACAGGTGGTGCTGGCCCACCCGCGCAGCAACGAGGCCTACCGCGAGACGCTGGCCTCGTGCGCCGAGGAGCTGCAGCAGTTGGCGCAGACCGTAGGCGACCTGCTGTACCTGGCGCAGGCCGAAGCGCCGGGCGCACTGCCCTCGCGTGAGCCGGTGGCGCTGGATGCGGTGGTGGATTCGCTGCTGGAGTTCTATGACCTGCTGGCCGAGGACCGACACTTGACCCTGCGCCGCGACGGCGTGGCGAGCGTGGAAGGCAACCGTCTGATGCTGCACCGGGCGATCGCCAATCTGCTGTCGAATGCGTTGAAGCACGCAGCCGTGGGCAGCGAGGTGCGGGTGCAGCTGGTCGAGGGCGATGGCGTGTGCAGGGTCAACGTGCACAATCTCGGCCCGCCGATTGCCGAAGCAGCACTGCCGCGCCTGTTCGATCGCTTCTATCGCGGCGAGCGTGGCCGCCACGAAGGTGCCGGACTGGGCCTGGCCATCACCCGTGCGATTGCACAGGCGCATGGCGGAACGGTAAGCGTGACCTCCGATGAAACCGGCACCGTGTTCGAGCTGGTGCTGCCAAGCGCATCAGCCCGGTAGTGCCGGCCGCTGGCCGGCAACCTTGGCACATCACGCGTGTTGCAGTTGCCGGCCAGCGGCCGGCACTACCTCATCTGGTCGAACACCCCGGCCACCCAGTCGATGAACACCCGCAGCCGCGGCGATGGCGTGCGGTTGCGCGGGTAGACCAGGCTCAACGGGCTCGGTGTCGGCGGTGTGTCCGGCAGCAGCTCGACCAGTTGCCCGCGCGCAATGTACGGATCCATCCGGTAGCGCGGCGCCTGGATGATGCCCAGCCCTGCCAGCGCGGCACCGAGGAAGGCATCCGCACCGGAAACACGCACCCGGGCCGGCAGTGGAACGTAACGCACCTGCGCGCCCTGCTGGAATTCCAGCGGAATCAGCTGGCCGGTGGCACTGGAGCGGTAGCCGACCATCTGGTGGCCTTGCTCCAGCGATTCGATGGTCTCGGGCACACCGTGCGCCTGCACATAGCCCGGTGCGGCCACCGTAACTTCCCGCAGCATGGTCAACCGGCGCGCCGCCAGATCGCTGTCGGCCAGGGTCCCCACCCGCAACGCCGCATCCACGCCTTCGCGTAGCAGGTCGACATAGCGGTCGCCTTCGCTGACCTCCAGTTCGATCTCGGGGTAATGCTGCAGGAAGCCCGGTAGATGCGGAAACAGCAGGTGCCGGCCCAGCGTGCCATGCACTTCAATGCGCAGCGGGCCACGCGGCGGCACGTCACGGAACGCGGCTTCGGCATCGTCCATGTCGGCGATCAGGCGCAGGCAACGCCCATAGAACGCTTCCCCTTCCAGGGTGGGCACCACCAGCCGCGTGGTCCGGTGCAGCAGGCGCACGCCCAGCCGCTGTTCCAGTGCTTTGATCGCATCGGTCACCGTGGCCCGCGGCAGGCCGAGGTCCTCGGAGGCACGGGTGAAGCTGCGGCGCTCGACGATACGGACGAAGGCACGCATGGCCGTGAATCGGTCCATTGTTCGGCAATTCGGATGATGTTGGCGGATTATGCATGATTATCCGAACTGATGAGATGGCGAAGATGGCACTGCGCCAGTCCGGCGCGCCCTGCTGGAACCAACCATGCCCACCTCCTCCGCCCGCCGCGTCGCTCTGGTCACCGGCGGTTCCCGTGGCATCGGCGCGGCCATTTCGCGCCGCCTGGCCGCCGACGGCCATGCCGTGGCGATCAACTACGCCGGCCGCCGCGACGATGCCGAGGCACTGGCCGCCGAACTCACGGCCACTGGCGCGCACACCATCGCGCTGCAGGCCGATGTGGCCGACCCGCAGGCGGTGCGCCAGCTGTTCGACGCCATCGAGGCGCGCTTCGGCGGTATCGACGTGGTGGTGAACAGCGCCGGCGTGCTGCAGCTGGCGCCGCTGGCCGACAGCGACGACGCGCTGTTCGAACGGGTCATCGGCATCAACCTGAAGGGTGCCTTCAACGTGCTGCGCGAGAGCGCGCGGCGGGTGCGCGACGGCGGCCGCCTGATCAGCCTGTCCACCAGCGTGGTCGGCATCAGACTGGAGAACTACAGCGTGTACGCGGCCAGCAAGGCGGCGGTGGAAACGATGGCAGCGATCCTCAGCAAGGAGCTGCGTGGGCGCAACATCACGGTGAACACGGTGGCTCCCGGCCCGACCGCCACCGACCTGTTCCTGGAGGGCAAGTCACCGGAACTGATCGAGCGGCTGGCGAAGATGAACCCCCTGGAACGGCTGGGTATGCCGGAGGACATCGCCGGTGCGGTGGCCTTCCTGGCCGGTGCTGATGGCGGGTGGATCAACGGGCAGGTGCTGCGCGCCAATGGCGGGATGGTGTAAGGACCACCGGACTGGCTATGCTCGGCCAAACGGAGGGGGCACGCGCATGGAAAAGCCGGGCATCTGGTATCGACTCTGGATGATCACGTTTCTGCTGGGAGGCCTGTTGGCGCTGGCGACGCTGGTGTTATGGACCTGGCTGCCTGGCGACGTACGCAATCTGGCGATGGCCCTGATCTGGGTGCTGTGGGCACTGGCGACCGTCTGCTTCTTTCTGGGGGGCATCGCCGATGGCTTTACGATCTGGGGCGTCAACATCGCCAAGAAGGTATGGCGTGCTGAAACGCCAGGCCGTTTCTGGCTCTTCCACATCACCACGACGGTGCTGTGCGTCAGCTGCCTGGGCCTGCTGATCGTGCCGATGATGATCGCCTGGCAGGGGTCGGCGTGGTGAGCTTGCCAACTCCACACAAGACGTGGATCCCTGTGTAGAGCCGAGCGCATGCTCGGCTGCTCTTCGCGCAAAGGCCAGAAGCAGCCGAGCATGGCTCGGCTCTACACGTCGTCAGCCGGCGCGGGCCTCGCGACGCCGGTGCACCCAGTAGTAGAGCGTCGGCAGTACCAGCAGGGTCAGCAGCATTGCCGACAGCAGGCCACCGATCACCACCACCGCCAGCGGCTTCTGGGTCTCTGCACCGATCGCATGCGAGGTCGCCATCGGCAGCAGGCCGAACATCGCCAGCAGTGCGGTCATCAGCACCGTGCGCAGGCGCTGCAGCGAGCCCTGCACCACCGACTGCAGCAGGTCCATGCCCTGTTCGCGCAGCTGGGCGAAACGACTGAGCATCACTACCCCGTTCAGCACCGCTTGTCCGAACAACGCAATGAATCCGATCGCCGCCGACACTGACAGTGGAATGCCGGTCAACCACAACGCCAGGATGCCGCCGATCATCGCCAGCGGTACGTTGGCCAGGATCAGCGCCGCGCTGCTGATGTCCTTGAAGGCATCGAACAGCAGTACGAAGATGAGCAGCACCGACAGCGGAATCACCCAGCCCAGCCGCTTCATCGCACGCTGCTGGTTCTCGAACTCACCGGACCATTCCAACCGGTAGCCTTCCGGCAGCTGCACGCTGGCATCCACGCGCTTGCGCATGTCGGCCACCACGCTGCCCATGTCCCGCCCGGCGATGAAGATGCTCACTGCCTTCACCCGCTGTGCGTTCTCGCGCGAGATGTTGATCGCGCCGCTGGCCATGCGGAAGTCGGCCACGTCGGACAGCGTCACCGTGTGGCCATCGCCGATGCCCACCGGCACCGTGCGCAGCCGCTGCAGGTCACGATCGGCATCGTCCAGGCGCAACGTGATCGGGAACCTGCGGTCGCCCTCCCACAGCTCGCCGACCTGGCGCCCACCCAGCGCTGTCTCGATCACTTCGTCGATGTCACGCACATTCAGCCCATACCGTGCTGCACGGTCGCGGTCGATCTCGATCTGCAGCTGCGGCAACGAGCCATCGCGGTCAATGAAGGCACTCTCCACGCCCTCCACGCCACGCACCTGGCCCAGGATCGCCTGCGCCTGCCGGTTCAGTACGTCCAGATCCGAGCCACTGACCTTGATCACCACCTGGCCCTTGATCTGCGAGATGCTCTCCAGGATGTTGTCGCGCACCGGCTGTGAGATCGAGAACTCCGGCCCCGGAATGCGCTGCTCCAGCGTGCGCTGCAGGTCGCTCACCAGCTGCCGCTTGTCCACCCCCTTCGGCCATTCCTTCTCCGGCTTCAACGCCACCAGTGCCTCGATCTGGTTGGCGCCCTTGGCATCGGAGCCGTCTTCCGGCCGCCCCAGCTTGGCCACCACCGTCGATACCTGCGGGAAGGTTCCAACCAGCTCACGGATGCGCCGCGACTGCTGCTGTGCTTCGGCCAGGCTGGTGCTGGGGTCAAGCGTGGCGGTCAGCCAGATCGAGCCCTCGTCCAGCTCGGGCAGGAACTCCGAGCCCAGGCGAGTGCCCAGTGCCAACGTACCCACCAGCAACGCCACTGCGGTCAGCACCACCGCACGTGGCCGGGCCAGTGCGCGCTCCAGGATCGGCCGGTACCAGTCGGTCAGGCGGTCCATCAGCGGGTTGCCGTCGCGCATGCGGTCGCGCCGCAGCCACCAGTAGCAGAACAGCGGCACCACGGTCAGCGCCAGGATCAACGCACCGATCAGGGCCGAGGTCACCGAGTACGCCATCGGCGCGAACATGCGGCCTTCCTGGCGCTGCAGGGTGAAGATCGGGATGTGCGCGGCGATGATGATCAGCATCGAGAAGAACGTCGGCCGGCCCACTTCCGATGCGGCGGAAAGAATGGTCGAGAACCGCGTCTTCCGATCAGCCGTAGGTGGCAGCTTCGACAATCGCGAGACAATGTGCTCGGTGACGATCACCGCGCCATCGATGATGATGCCGAAGTCCATCGCACCCAAGGACAGCAGGTTGGCCGGCACGCCCCACAGGTGCAGGCCTAGGAAGGTCGACAACAGCGCCAGCGGCATCATCGCCGCCACGATCAGCGCGGCGCGGGCGTTGTACAGGAACAGCCACAGCACCAGGAACACCAGCACCGCACCTTCCAGCAGGTTGCGGAAGACGGTCTTCAAGGTGGTCGACACCAGCCAGGAGCGGTCGTAGAACGGCTCGATGCTGACCCCGGCCGGCAGCTGGTTCGCTTCGATCTCGGCGATGCGCGCATGCAGGGCGTCGAGCACGTCGGACGGATTCTCGCCCTTGCGCATGAGCACCATGCCGAACACCGCATCGTCATTGTCGTCCTGGCCGACCAGGCCCTGCCGTGGCAGGCCGGTATCGGCGATGCCGGCCAGGTCGCGCACCAGGATCGGCGTGCCACCTCGCTGCGCCACCACCACGTTGCCGATGTCACCCGGCGAACGCATCAGGCCCACGCCGCGGATCAGGAACTGCTGCTGGCCACGCTCCACGTAGCCGCCGCCGGCATTGGAGCTGCCCTTCTCCAGCGCCTCGGCGAATTCACCGAGGCTGATGCCGCGATCACGCAGCTTGTCCAGGTCCGGTTTGACCTGGAAGGTGCGCGCGAACCCGCCGAAGCTGATCACATCGGCCACGCCCGGCACGGTGCGCAGGCTGCGCTCCATCGTCCATTCCTGCACGGTGCGCAGCTGGGTCGGCGTCATGTGCGGGCCCTTGAGTACGTAGCGGTAGATCTCGCCCACCGCCGAACTCATCGCCTCCAGCTCCGGGGTCACGCCCTCCGGCAGCTCCACGCCCTGCAGGCGCTCCAGCACCTGCTGCCGCGCGAAATAGTCGTCGGCCTTGTCGTCGAAGGTCAGGATGATCATCGACAGGCCGAACTGGGTATGCGAGAACACCCGCACCGAATGCGGAATGCCGGACAAGGCCACTTCCAGCGGCATCGTCACTTCGCGTTCCACCTCTTCGGCGGCGCGGCCCGGGTGCAGCGACACCACCGTCACCTGGGTGTCGGAGACGTCCGGGAAGGCCTCCACCGGCAGCACGCGGAACGCGGCGATGCCGCCGCCGATGAACAACAGCAGTGCCAGCATCACCATCAGCGGCTGGCGCAGGCAATAGGCAATCAGGCGATCGATCATGGGGCGGCATGCCCCGCGCCGGTGCTGGCGGCCGCTGGCGCGCTGTCGACCAGCTGCTGCAGCAGCAGGCCCCCTTCGACCACCACCCTGCTGCCAGCCGCCAGACCGTCACGCACCCACAGTCGACCGTCACCCAGCTCCTCGGCGTGCACGGCGTGGCGCACGTAGCGGCCCTTGCCCTCTTCCACGAACACTACCTGCTTGCCGTCGATCAGCAGCACCGCCGCATCGGGCAACGAGACACCGCCCTCGGCCGGCAACGCCACCTGGGCGCGCACATACTGTCCCGCCTTGAAGCCGCGTGCGCGGTTGTCCAGCTCGGCGCGCGCCTGCACCACGCGGCGTTCGCTGTCGACGAAGTCATCCACATGCTGCAGGGTCGCCTGCAGCGGCTGGCCATCTGCACCCGGCACGCTCACCTGCATGCCGGCCTTCAAACGTCCGGCCAGGCTTTCGGGAATGTCCAGCAACAGCCACAGGCGGTCCGGATCGCCGATCACTGCCAACGGCTGATCGCTGTCGGGGCTGACCGACATGCCCGGGCTCATCCGCCGCTCCACCAGCACGCCATCGATGGGCGCGCGCAGCGGCAGGCGCTGGTCGACGCGCTGGCCGTTGCCATAGGCCTTGGCGAAGGCGGCCGCGCGTGCATGATCAGCCTGACTGCCAGCGAAGTTTGCCTCGGCCTCGTCCAGTTCACGACCCGACGCCACTCCCGCCGCATGCAGTTCGCGGGTACGGTCCAGTTCCTTGCGTGCCTGCTGCAGCTCGGCGCGACCACGGGCACCTTCAGCCTGAGCCTGGCCGAACTCGGGCGAGGTGATCCAGGCGATGACCTGGCCGGCTTTCACCTTCTGTCCCGGCTGTGCCTCGATGCGCGCTACCTGCCCCGGCAGCGGCGTGTGAAGTGCGCTGGAGCGCGTCTCATCCCAGACCACCCGGCCCGGCAGCTGTAGGCTGGCGCTGGCGCCGGCACTGACTGTCTCGCTGCGCAGCACGTCCAGCTGGCGGCTGTCGGCGGGAAACTGGATCTGGCCCGCGCTGACCTGGGGCGCATCCTCGGTATAGGACGCTGGCTCGCGGCCACAGCCGCTCAGCAGGGCCAGCGCCAGCAACGCCGGCAGCACGGCATGTCGCGCCCGTGGGCGATGGGCGACGGTGGACTTCATCGGGATTCTCCTTCGGCAACGGATGTGGCGGCTTCCCAGCGCGCCAGGGCAATGGCATGGTCGGTGCGCGCCTCGATCAGCGCGGCCTCGAAATCGCGCCAGCTGCGGCGCGCATCCAGCAGATCGGTCAGGTTGGCGGCACCGCGCCGGTACGCCAGTTCGATGCCCTGCACCGCCCTGCGTGCGGCGTCGGACTGCAGTCCCTCATAGTCGCTGCGGCGCTGTGCGGCGGACTGCGCGCTGGCCTGCAGCTGGTCCAGCTCGGCGCGTGCTTCGCGCTGCAGCACCTGCAGCTCCAGCGCGGCGCTGTCACGGTCGGCCTCGGCACGCTGGATCGCGCCGCGCGCGCGCGACGGCCCCCCCAGCGGAATGGTCAACGACACGCCCCAGGTAACACCGCTGATGTCGGTCGGCTCTCGTTCGGCCTCCACGCCCAGCTGGATATCGCGATGGCGCTCGCTGCGCGCCAGGGCCACGCCGGCATCGGCGGCCGCCAGGCGCGAGCGTGCAGCGCGAAGATCCACGCGCTGCTGCGCGTCGGAGACACGCACGCTGGGCACGCTGCTGGCAGCCGGCCACGGATCATCGGCGCTGAGGTCCTGGCTGTCGTCGCGTCCAAGCAGCAGGCCCAGCGCATGCCGCGCGTCACGCAGATCCAATGCTGCCTCGCGCGCCGCATCCGCCACAGCCAGGTCGTCCACCGCCAGGCGCGCGCGATCCACCGGCGCCATCGCCCCTGTCGCAACCTGCTTATCCGCCGCCGCCATCTGCTCGGCCGAACTCTGCCGGTTGGCGTCGGCAATCTGGGCCCGCTCCTGCGCGCCCTTCAGGCCGAAATAGGCTTCATGCAGTGCCACCTGTTGTCGGCGACGGGTATCGAGCATCTCCAGCCCTGCGACTTCCAGCAGCGCGTCGGCCTGGCGGATGCGCAACGCACGCTTGCCACCACGTTCCCAGGTCCAGCCCAGGCCCACGGTGCTGTCCACGCGCTTGTCCTGCCAGCGCCCCGGGCCGATGCCATGCTTGGGGCTGACCTTGCTGGTACCGAGCGACAGCTCGGTGGCCGGGCGCAATGCCGCCGTCTGCGCATCGCCCTGCACACCGCGCAGCTCCAGTGCCGCCGCACGCAGGTCAGGGTTGTGTGCGTCCATTGCGCGCTGCGCGTCCTGCAGGGACAGCGCCGAAGCCACAGGCGCGCACAGAAGAGTGGCCAGCACGGCCGCAAGACGAGAGGAGAAATTCATGTGCGTCAAGGTAAGGTGATGCACTTGCGCCAAACTTGCCCCAACCTTGCACGAAGCTTGCAATGCGAATCCTGCTGATCGAAGACGATGCCGCCCTGGCCGATGGACTGATCCGCGCCCTGCAAGGTGCCGGCCATCTGTGCGACCACCTCTCGCGCGGACTGCACGCACCTGCGGCGCTGGCCAGTGCACCCTATGACGTGATGGTGCTGGACCTTTCATTGCCGGACGTGGATGGCCTCGACCTGCTCTCGCGCCTGCGCAACGATGGCGCCACCTTGCCGGTGCTGATCCTGACCGCACGCGATGGCGTGGAGGACCGCATCCTCGGCCTCGACCGCGGTGGTGATGACTACCTGGCAAAACCATTCGCGCTGGGCGAGCTGGAAGCGCGCCTGCGTGCGTTGTCGCGCCGCCGCAGTGACGCACCGGCACAGAAGCGATTGGGCCGGCTGTGCTTCGACAGCATCCGCAACGAAGTGCAGGTGGACGGCCAGCGTATCGAGCTGACCGCGCGCGAGCTGTCGCTGGTCGAAGCGTTGATGCAGCACCCCGGCCGCACCGTGACCAAGCAGCGCCTGTTCGATGCGCTTTACAGCTGGGACCACGAGGCCAACCTGTCGGTGATCGAGGTGCACGTCAGCCGCCTGCGCCGCAAGCTGGAGCAGGCCCGCGCCGGCGTCGGCATCCGCATGCTGCGCGGCCTCGGCTACCGGCTGGAGGCCGTGGGTGACTGAGCGCGTGCACAGCCTGCGTGGCCTGTTGCTGCGGCGCCTGTGGCTGCCGCTGCTGGTACTGCTGCTGTGCAGTGCGGTGGGTTCATTCGCGTTGGCGCGCTTCTATGCCGGCCAGGTCTACGACCGCTGGCTGCTGGACTCGGCGATGTCATTGTCCGAGCTGGTGACGGTGCAGGACGGCCGCGCATCCATCGAGATCACCCCGGCGGTATCACGCATGTTCACCTGGGACACCGCCGACGAAGTGCATGGCGAGGTGGTCGACGCCGCAGGAGGGCGCCTGTATGGCGATCTGCCCGAGGCATTGCCGCGTCCGGCGAGCGCCGCCGCGAATGACGATGCGGTCTACTACGATGCGCGTCTGCGTGGTCAACCGGTGCGCATGGTCGAAGTGGTGGTCAGCGCCGGGCCGGGCCATGACATCCGGCTGCGCGTGGCCGAGACGCTGCGCAAGCGCCACCGGCTGGAACGCAAGCTGCTGCTGACCAGCGTGCCGTTCCAGGCCGCGATCCTGGCACTGGCGGCGTGGCTGGCCTGGTCCGGCACCGGCGCCGCCGCAGGCCACGCCAACCTGGTCGCACGGAAGCTGGCCAGCCCGCGGCCGGATCCGTTGGCACCGCTGGATCCGGCGCAGGAGGCACCGCGCGAACTGTGGCCGGCGGTTGAGGCCTACAACGCCCTGCTGCAGCGCCTGGACGCGATGCAGGATGCGCAGCGGCGCTTCGTCAGCAACGCCGCACATCAACTGCGCACACCGTTGGCGGCCATGCAGGTGGAGCTGGAGAGCTCATTGCGCCAGCATGATCCGCAGGCCCAGCAGCTGGCGCTGTCCGGCACGCTGGCCGGGTTGGCCCGCTTGCAGCATCTGGTCAACCAACTGCTGATGTTGAGCCGCTCCGAAGATCCACATGGCAGCGCACTGCCGCTGCAGCCAGTGGACCTGGCCGCGTTGGCGCGTGGCGTGGTGGAGCGCTATGCGGACCGCGCATTGGCTGCAGGCGTGGACCTGGGTTATGACGGGCCCGACGACGGCGTGCAGGTACAGGGCGATCCGCAGCTGCTGCGCGAGGCGTTAGGCAACCTGCTGGACAACGCGCTGCGCTACGGTTCCCTACCAGGTGTGATCACCCTCGGCCTTCGGCAGGAGACCGAAGGCGTACAGGTATGGGTGGACGATGATGGCGCCGGCATTGCCGAAGCCGAGCGCACGCGCGTCACGGAACGCTTCTACCGGGCCAGCACAGAAGGCGACGGCTGCGGACTGGGATTGGCGATCGTGGCCGAGATCGCGCAGCGGCATGATGCGGCGCTGGTGATCGATACCGCCCCGATCGGTGGCGCGCGGGTGGGGATGCGGTTTCGATCCCGCTGACGTCCTGCGTGCCAACCAAGGTTGGCACCCACCCGGTCACGCCATCCGGTAGACGCCCACCTTGGTGGGCGCTGTTGACGTCCCGCATGCCAACCAAGGTTGGCACCTACCAAAGGCACCCCAGCCGGCGGATTCCGGTAGACGCCAACCTTGGTTGGCGCCGTTGATGTCCTGCATGCCAACCAAGGTTGGCACCTACCAAAAGCACCCCAGCCGGCGGATCCCGGTAGATGCCAACCTTGGTTGGCGCTGTTGACGTCCCGTGTGCCAACCAAGGTTGGCACCTACCAAAAGCACCCAGCCGGCGGATTCCGGTAGACGCCAACCTTGGTTGGCGCCGTTGATGTTCTGCATGCCAACCAAGGTTGGCACCTACCAAAAGCACCCCAGCCGGCGGATTCCGGTAGATGCCAACCTTGGTTGGCACCTACCCATCATCAACGGCTCATCGAATACGGCGCCTGCGCGCCCTGCCCCGGCCAGTCCCTGTTCGGCTCGGCCTGCATGCTGAAGCGCAGTTCGCCACCTGCCAGGATCTCGTCGTGGCGCAGGAAGGTGCGCTGCAATGGCTTGCCGTTGAGGCTCACATTGCCCACATAGGTGTGCTTGTCATCCAGCCCATCGGCCACGATGGTGAACGTCTTGCCGTTCGGCAGGCGCATTGCGGTCTTCGGCAGGAACGGGCGACCCAGGATGTACTCGCCCGAGCCCGGGGCCACCGGGTAGAAGCCCAAGGCGGTCAACACGTACCACGCCGACATCTGGCCGACGTCATCATTGCCGGCCAGGCCATCGGGGCGGTCGGCGTACTGGGTATCCATGATCTGCTTCAGGCGCGCCTGCGTGCGCCACGGCTGACCGGCATACGAATACAGGTAGGCGACGTGGTGGCTGGGCTCGTTGCCGTGCGCATACCAGCCGATCAGCCCGGTGATGTCTTCCATGTGCTCGAAGATGGACGGGTCGACCTTGGCGTTGAACACCTCGTCCAGGCGCGCGAGCAGCTTGTCACTGCCACCGTGCGCTGCCGCCAGACCGGCCACATCCTGCGGCACGTACCAGGAGTACTGCCAGGCATTGCCCTCGGTGTAGTCGGTGCCGTATCCACTGGCGCTGGGATCGAATGGGGTGCGGAAGCTGCCATCACGCTTGCGCGCGCGCATGAAGCCGGTGTCCTCGTCGAAAGCATTGCGCCAGTTGCCGGCGCGCTTGTCGAAGGTGGCCGCAACATCGGTCTTGCCCATCGCCTGTGCCATGCGCGCGATGGTCCAGTCGTCGAAGGCGTACTCCAGTGTCTTGCTGGCCGCTTCGCCTTCCTCGTCGATCGGCACATAGCCCAGCTCGCGGTACTGCGCGATGCCGTCGTAGGGCCCGTAGTTGGCGGTCTCGACCATCGCCTTCAGTGCCTTGTCGGCGTCGAAGCCGCGGATGCCCTTCACGTAGGCGTCGGCGATCACCGGCACGGCGTGGTAGCCGATCATGCACCAGTCTTCCAGGCCATGGAATGACCACACCGGCAGCATGCCGTACGGGCTGTGCTCATGGTGGGCCAGCATCGAATTGACGAAGTCGCTGTTGCGCTTCTCCGGCTGCACCAGCGTCAGCAGCGGATGCAGCGCGCGGTAGGTATCCCACAGCGAGAACGTGGAGTAGTTGGTGTAGCCCTTGGCCTGGTGCACCGCGTTGTCCGAGCCGCGGTACTGGCCATCGGCATCCATGAACAGCGTCGGCCCCAGCAGGGTGTGGTACAGCGCGGTATAGGCACTGCGCCGGGCGTGCTCGGGGGCGTCGATATCCAGCACCGACAGCGCCTGCGTCCATTCCTGCTTGGCCTGCGCGCGAACGCGGTCGAAATCGAAGCCGGCCACTTCCGCGTCGAGGTTGGCAATGGCACCGGCTTCGCTGACCGGCGAGATCGCCACCTTGACCACCAGCGGTGCATCCAGCTTGCCGAAGGCGAAGGTGCCGACCAGCTGGCGCCCCTCGATCTGTGCGCGCTGCGCCGGATTCTTCTCGCCCGGCGGCGGGAAGCCCTTGTAGACAATGTCCTGCTCGGTGTTGTGCAGCTCATGCCCGGAAAGCGGCCGCGAGAAACGCATCGCGAAATACAGCTGGCGGCCCGGCGCCCAACCACGGGTTTCGCGGAAGCCGGTCACCGTGCCATCGGCGCGCACCCGCACCCGCGACCACAGCACCTTGCCCGGGTAGTCGTACATGCTGGTGCGCATGTCCAGCAGCACCTTGGCATCGGCGCCCTTGGGGAAGGCATAGCGGTGCACGCCCACGCGCGCACTGGTGGTCAGCTCCGCGCGCACCTGGTAGTCATCCAGGGTGACTGCGTAGTAGCCCGGCTCGGCCTTCTCGTCGTCGTGGCGGAAACGCGAGGCGTAGCCGCTGCGTGGCTTTTCCGGATCACCGCGCTCCAGGCCGGGAGTGCCGGTGAACGGCATCAGCAGGATGTCGCCGAGGTCCGAATGACCGGTGCCGGAAAAATGCGTGTGCGAGAAGCCGACGATGCTGCTGTCGTCGTAGCGATAGCCGGCTGCCCAGCCATAGGCCTTTTCGCGTGGTTGGATGCGTGTGTCCGGGCTGAGCTGGACCATTCCGAACGGCACTGTGGCACCCGGGTAGGTGTGGCCTTCACCTCCAGTACCAATGAACGGGTCGACCGAGGCGTAGGCCTTGTCGGCGGCGGTTTTGGCGGGAGCGGCCGACGCCAGGCCGGAAGCGAGCATTGCCGTGGCGGCGACAGCAATCAGGAGACGACGGTCCAGCGTGGGCATCGGCGTTTGGATCGATTCAGGTGGTAGCCGGATGCTAGCACCGGGCCTGTCACGCCGCATGCTGCAGTGCGACTGCCCGGTGTCCCGCGCCGGGTTCAATCATCAACCGGGAAGCGCGCTCTGCAACGACATGAGGTCCGCACTGTCCAGCGGCCTCACCACCCGCGCGACCTCTTCTCCATCGCGCAGCAGCACCACTGTCGGCCACAGCTTCACCTTGAACGCTCGCCCCAATGGCCTTCCCTTGCCATCCTCGATCTTCCAATGCGGCAGATCGTTCGCTTCGACGAAGGCCTGCAACGCGGGCTGCGCGGCCTGGCAATGACCGCACCAGGGCGCACCGAACTCCAGCACCTGCCACCCAGCCTGCGCCGCCACCCCCGCAAAGGTGGGCTCGGTCGGAAGGTGATCACGCATGAACGGCATGAGCGCTACGCCGCCAGTGCCTTCTGGATGTCTTCCAGCGGCGCGTTGGTCAGGTCCTTGGCAATATCCCCGAGCAATCGCGCCTGGACCTCTTTATGCAGCAGCGGACGAATGCGACCCAGCGTGGTCGGGTCGGCGATCAACACCAGGTGCGCATAGCGGTTCTTCAAGGCATCCTCATTGAGCTGTTCGGCCACCTGCTTGGCGAACGTCGCCTCGTTGAGCTGCGAGACCGACATGTCCTTCGGCACGGCACCCGCAGGCCCCTGCCCGGACACGCCCTGCTCACTGATGTCCTGCAGGCGCAGCTCGCCCTCCTGTTTCAGGGTCAACTGATGGTTGCTGCCCACGTTGGTAAACACCCGTGCCGAACCACCGTCGGCTACCACGATCAGCGTTCCTTCGGGAATCGTCCGCGCCATTGCATCCTCCATCAATTTGAAAAGTGGGTGTGTGCTCCACCTTATGCACGCCGATGTCACCAGAGCGCGTACAGGATGTGATTCCGTCATCGCAATCTGAAATCCGCCCTAAATTTACCGGGAGGCCTGCCGCTATGGCCTCCATCATCGCGAGGAACCTCTGTGCACGCTGGCTCACTGTTCCACATCTGCTTCGCCACCAGCCTGGCCATTGCCGGCTGCGCCGGCTGCATCCACCAGTTCCTGCAGGGCCAACCGTTTTTCGCCCTGGCCATCATGCTCTCGGTGCTCACGATGATCGGCGCCGCACTGGTCACGCGGAAACTGGCACTGCCGGGCGCCTTGGCGATGGCCTGCACGATGTTCGGTTTGCTGGCGAAGTCGGCCTGAGCCTTCTGAACAGGCGACGTGGAACACAGCGTGCAGATCAGCCCGCTTCGCTGCACGCTCACGCCGGTGCCGTTATGATGAACGGATGATCGACACGACCCACTACGTGACGGGCGCACCTGTTACGTGGGAAGCACTGCCGACCGGCGCTTCGCTTGCCACGATTGCTCCCGCCCTGCATTTCCATCGCCTCGCGCTGGATCCCGGCGGATGACGCCCGCAGGCCCACGGCCTGCCATCCCCACACGCTGATGTGACACGCGGCTGCCAACTGCGCGGCCGTTGTGATCCCGTTGCCGCGTTTCCGCCCTTGCGGCGGTGCTTTGCCGTGCGCGTGGCGTTGCGCCTGCACACATTCCCCGGCCCCCACGCCCCCTTCCGATGCCCCTGCGCCACTTGCGCCTGCATCGCCGTTTCCGATTTCCGGGACACACCACAGCACCCATTCCCCTATTCCATACCTACAAGGGAGCCCCTATGCAGGACACGCCCGATTCCCATGCCCACTTCGGCTGGTTCAAACGCCGCCGCCACCTGAAGGTCGATGAGATCACCGTCGTCGACAAGCCCATGCTCAAGCGCGCCGTCGGTGCCGCTGCACTCGGCAATGCCATGGAGTGGTTCGACTTCGGTGTCTACGGCTATCTGGCCGTCACCATCGGCCAGGTGTTCTTCCCGTCGAGCAATCCCACCGCACAGGTGATCGCAGCCTTCGCCACCTTCACCGTGGCATTCCTGGTGCGTCCACTCGGCGGCCTGGTGTTCGGCCCGCTCGGCGACCGCTATGGGCGCCAGAAGGTGCTGGCGTTCACCATGATCCTGATGGCGCTGGGTACCTTTGCGATCGGCCTGATTCCTTCCTACGAGCGGATCGGCATCTGGGCACCGGTGCTGTTGCTGCTGGCGCGTGTGGTGCAGGGCTTTTCCACCGGCGGCGAGTATGGCGGTGCGGCCACCTTCATCGCCGAGTATTCCACCGACCGCAACCGCGGCCTGATGGGCAGCTGGCTGGAGTTCGGTACGCTGGGCGGATACATCGCCGGCGCCGGTACCGTGACCGCGCTGCACATGCTGTTGAGCAGCGAACAGATGCTGGACTGGGGCTGGCGCATTCCATTCCTGGTGGCTGGCCCGCTGGGCCTGCTCGGCCTGTACATGCGAATGAAGCTGGAAGAGACCCCGGCATTCCGCGCCTTCGCCGAGGAAGCCGAGAAGCGCGAGCACGACCGGCCCGGGCTGACCGCGCTGTTCCAGGTGCACGGCCGCCAACTGCTGGTGTGCATGGGCCTGGTGCTGGTGTTCAACGTCACCGACTACATGCTGCTGACCTACATGCCCAGCTACCTCAGCGTCACCATGGGCTACGCCGAGAGCAAAGGCCTGCTGCTGATCATCATCGTGATGCTGGTGATGATGCCGCTGAACATCGTCGGCGGATTGTTCAGTGACAAGCTGGGCCGCCGGCCGATGATCATCGGCGCCTGCATTGCGTTGCTGGTGCTGGCCATTCCGTGCCTGCTGCTGGTCGGCAGCGGCAACGACTGGATGATCTTCCTTGGCCTGATGCTGCTGGGCCTGGCGCTGGTGTGCTTCACCAGTTCGATGCCGTCCACGCTGCCGGCGCTGTTCTATACCCCGGTGCGCTACAGCGCGCTGTCGATCGCCTTCAACGTCTCGGTATCGTTGTTCGGTGGCACCACGCCGCTGGTGACCGCGTGGCTGGTGGAACGTACCGGCGACCCGCTGGTGCCGGCCTACTACCTGATGGGCGCAGCGGTGATCGGCCTGATCACGATGCTGTTCGTGAAGGAAACCGCCGGCCTGCCGCTGCGCGGTTCACCGCCGGCGGTAGGCAGTGACAAGGAAGCCGCTGCGCTGCTGAAGAGCGATCTGCCAGTGACAGTGGACCCGAGCCTGCCGCCGTTGCCGGAAGCAAGTGAAGGTGAGGCGCCCAAGCCGGCCTGATACCACGCCGGCACCGATGTCACGCCCCGTCCGGGGGCGCCTCGGCGTCCCCGCCCTCGCGGGCCAGCTGTCCGGGCGTCCAGCGCAGGGTCCACTCATAGGGCCCCTCTGGCGGGCAGACGTGGCGAAAATCGCGGGGAATTTCGCAGACCGTTGCGCCCGCGGTAACAGTGAAGGCAACGATGATCCGGTTGCCCTCGATTCGGATCGCCTGCACCGCACCAGGAATCTGGATGCCGGCATCATCGCCATAGCCTGACTCCCGGATGGCCGCGAAATCCTCGGCCTCCATCCGCGACAGACTCTTCGGATTTGCCTGGCCGCGCGGATCGTTCGCCGTCAGCTCCGTCATCACCGCCACCACATTGCTTTGCGCGAAGCTGCCACCGGTGTAGGTAGATGTGTAGAAGTACACAACCTCCGAACGGCCATCACCATCGAGATCGGCAACAGCCGTCCACGCCGGGCGGAAGTCCGATTCGATATCGCCGCCTGGAATAAGTCGCAGACTGGCTTCGGCGGCGTGCAAGGCCTGCACCAGGCTGGGCGGCGATGGTCGCTTGGCGGCGGGCGACGCGGCCATCGCCGGCGTGCAGGACAGCGCCAGCGCTGCAAGCGTCAGGCGGATCGGGCTCGAGCGGAGCGTTGCAGGTCCGTGCATGTCATCCTCCTTGAGTGTGCGGTCAGTCTAACCGCAGCTCCGGTGGCGCCCAGTCGTGCACGGCGCGCCTTCGCGCGATGTGAAAGACATCCACACATGGCGTGGATCTACTGCGGGGTGTCCAACTCCATCGCACGCATCACGATCGGTTTGGCCCAGTCCGGCGTGTGCAGCAGTTCGGCCACCGAGACCGGGTACTGCAGCTGGCCGCGCTCCATCGCCAGCACCGGGAGGGGCGCGGCGCAGCCTTCTGCGTCGGCCGGCGCGCTGTTGTCGTAGACATGCAGCTCAGCCAGGTGCGGCAGCAGGTCCAACAGGTTCTCGCGCGCCGAATCGAAGCGGGCGTGGATCTTTTCCACCGGAATATCGTGGCCACCGGCCTCTACCCGCGCCGCCACGCGGGCGATGTGCAGCTCGACCGTGGCCAGGCCACAGAACCAGATCGCGACGTGATGGTGCTCGCAGGCCTCGCGCAGCAGGCGCGGAATGGTGTTGCCACCCAGCGTTGTTTCGAAGGCGAAGTCCGTGCCATCGGCCATGGCCTGGCGCAGGCGGCGGGTGCCTTCCTGCCAGGCCTCGGCATTGGCTTCGGGCAGCGGCCAGCCAGCCTCGACCAGGCGGCGGGTGAACGAATCGGGGTTGAACCAGCTCAGTCCTTCGGCTTCCAGCCAGGTACCCAGCAGCGAGCTTTTGCCGGCGCCATTGACGCCGGCCAGCACCAGGATCCGCCCCATCGTTCAGAGCGGACGGCCGAGGGTGACCTTGCGGCCACGGCGGATCGGCTGGCCCAGCACCTTGCCCAGCCCCTCACCGCGCTGCAGGCTGGCCAGGGTCTGGTCGAACTCACCGCGCAGGCGCAGCAGTTCTTCACTGCGCTCACCGGCGTCACCGCCGGCGGCCTTGGCCAGCAGCTCCTGGTACGTGCGGATATCCACGATCACCGCTTCCGGATGATTGTGGTTGGTGATGACCAGTGCCTGCTTCTCGCGCACGGTGCGCATCAGGCTCGGCCAGCCACGGGTCTTCACCGACGAGGCCGGGGCCTTTTCGAGGCCAGGCAGATCCAGCGGCAGGGTCATGGCACGGCTCCAGACGGGGATAGTTGAGGCCATTATGCCCAATTTGGCCCAATTGGGGATAAATGGACCTTTACCTGACGGAACCCTCCGCCGCCGCGCCCGGAGCATCGGTCTGCAGCAGGCTGTCGCGCTCCCGCAACGGGAAGCGGATCCAGGCATCCAGGCCTTGTGGGCCAAAG
Organism: Stenotrophomonas sp. 96582_Sma; assembly: GCF_056480905.1. Lineage (NCBI taxonomy): Bacteria > Pseudomonadati > Pseudomonadota > Gammaproteobacteria > Lysobacterales > Lysobacteraceae > Stenotrophomonas > Stenotrophomonas sp. 96582_Sma. The sequence goes on from NZ_CM151122.1 coordinate 2,661,950, forward strand.
CGCAGCTCCCCGCTGCCAGCCAGCTCGTACGGCACGCGCTGCTCGATCAGCGCCCGGCCCAGGCCGCGCTGGCGTGGCAGCTCCCAGTCCTCCACCTCGGCATGACGCTCGCACCAGTGCAGGCCCAACCATGGCTGGCCGGCCTGAACCTGCAGATCCCAGGTGACCTCGATCCGGCCATCCTCATGGGTGAGCGCGCCATGCCTCAGCGCGTTGGTCGCTAATTCGTGGATCGCCAGGGACAGTACTTCGGCTGCTTTCGGCGGCAGCAGCACGTCCTCGCCCTGCAGGCGGTAGGCGGCCGCTGCCGGCGTCTGCGCAGCGATCTCCTCTTCGAGCATGCCACGCAGGCAGACGCCGGCATTGGCACCACGGGTCAGCAGGCTCTGCGTGCGTGCCAGCGACATCAGTCGCCCGCACAACCGTTCAGCGTATTCATCCACACTGCTGACCGACTCGCGGGTCCGCCAGGCAATGGCATGGATGGTCGACATGATGTTGCGCACCCGGTGCTGCAGTTCGGCCAGCAATACCGATTGACGCTCAGTGGCACGCTTGAGGTCGTCGATGTCCACCGCGATGGCAAATACCCCGCTGACCTCACCGTCGCCATCGCGCAGGGGCGCGGCAGCGACCCGGGTCCAGCGCGCGCGGCCATCATCATGCAGGTACTGGAACTCCAGCCCCGGCACCACGGTCTCGCCGCGCATTGCGCGCGCGATGGCGAAGTCGTGCGCCTCGATGGCGTTACCGTCCGCATGCCACCCACGCCATCGATGCAGGTTCACCTCATCCGTGGAAGGCACCTTGCCGCTGGGCAGGTAGGCACGCATCTGGTCGTTGGACAGCTGCAAGCGCCCCTCGGTGTCGACAATGCAGACACCTACCGGCAGCACCTTGAAGGCCAATGCCAAGCGCCGGTCCGCCTCCCGCCGCTTCTGCTCTTCGCGCTCGCGTGCCAATTGGGCCACATGTGCCGCTGTGGTCTCGAACATGGTCACCAACACGCCGTTGATGCGCCCCTCCTCGCCACGGATCGGGCTGTAGGTAATGGTGAACCAGACGTCCTCCAACCACCCGCGGCGCGCCAGGGGATAGAGTTTGTCCTCGTAAGTGATGGTTTCGCCCTGCCAGACGCGCTGGTAGATCGGCCCGTTGATATGCCACACCTCGGGCCAGCACTCGCGGGTCGGCTGGCCGAGCCCGCCGGGATGCTTGTCGGCCAGGATCTCGGCATAACCATCGTTGTAGAGCTGCACCAGCTGCTCGCCCCACAGCACGATCATCGGGAAGCCATGGGCCAGCATCAGGTCGACAGTGGCGCGCAGGTGGGGCGGCCACTGCTCACAGGCACCCAATGGCGTGGACGACCAGTCGTGACGGGCGATGCGCGCGGCCATGCCATCGTGGCGCGCATGCAGGCGCGGCGCAGGTGGCATCGAGCCACGCAGCTTGGCGGCGTGGATGCCTTCAGGACGGCGCGACATGCCGCGCAATCAGGCGATGCCCGCAGAGACCTGCGGCGCCGCCACCAGCCCGGCCAGCTGCTGCACCAGGGTTTCGATGTGATAAGGCTTGGTACAGCGCGGCGCGCTGGCGAAGCGGCTGGGCAAGTTGTCGTCGTAACCGGAGGTCAGCAGAAAGGGCGTACCGGCCTCGGCCAGCCGATCGGCCAGCGGATAGACCTGCTCACCGCCCAGGTTGATGTCCAGCAATGCCACATCGATGGGATGGGTATCGACCAGCTGCCCCAGCGCCTGCAGGTCACCGGCCGGCCCCACCACCTGTGCGCCTTTCAGCTCCAGATAGTCGACCAGGAACATCGCGATGGCGAATTCATCCTCCGCCACCAGTACACGCAGCCCTTTCAGGCCCTCTGGTTTGTTGCCCGCTTCCAGCACGACCGGCGCTCCTCGATACACGCGGCCCAGCTCTGCCGCAACGCCCGCAGGATGCGCGAACCGGGCTACAAGAGCGCGTGATGATGGATGAAGATCGTGGCCACGGCCCGTTCACCGCGGCATTGCAGCGGCGTGTTCAGAAGGCCCGCTCCCACTTCAGGCTGAGCAGGCTGCGGTCGTGGCTGTACAGCCAGCCAACGTTGCTGTCGATGCGCGCGTAGCGCAGGCTCAGGCTGGGTACCAGCCCGGCCACGGCAAGGCGCTCGCTGCGCACGATGGCGATCAGGTTCTGTTCGCTGTCCTCACGCCGCGCCTCCAGCAGCGGACTCCACGCGTCGTAGTCGCGCTCGCGCAACGAGACGAATACGGTGGCGGTGGTGCCACTCCATTGCCGCGCTGCACCCAGCCGCACGCCGCGCTGGCGATAGCCGTTGGCTGGGTTGGCGGCGCTGCTGTCACTCAGGTCCAGCCCGGCAAAGAGGGTCCAGCGCGGGTTGAGCGCACGGAACCAGGTGGCATACACCGCGGCCAGCTCACCGTCGTAATTGCTGGCCAGGCCACGCTGGCGATAGCGCTGGCGCTTCCAGTCGGCCTCCAGCTTGAGCAGGCTGCGCGCGTCCAGCGCATATTGCCATTCGCCATGCAGCCCGCTACCGCCTTGCAGGGCCCGGTTGCCGAGGCCCTGATAGTCATAGCTGGGGGCGATCTGCAGGGTATGCCGTGCGCTACGCCAGCTGTAACCCGCCTGCACGTTGGCATTGAGCTCGTTGTAGGCGCTGTGCCCACGCCATGCCTGGCCGAATGCGAGGCCACGCACGTACACGCCATGGTGGCCCTTCAAGGCCCAGCGACGTTCGAGGTTACCGTCGTAGTCCAGGCCCATGGCGCGCTGGGCATCGGGAAGATTGCGCTGAATGATGCAGGTGTCGCCTACCCCGAACAGGCAGGTGCGGCTGGCCGAACTGCGGTTGATGTTGTCGCTCCATGCCGGGCCGGCGGACAGCGCGCCTTTCCAGCGCTGGCGCGCCTGCAGCGCAGCCAGATAGGCGTCCACCCGTCCGCGTACACCTGCGGTGGCGGGGTCATCGGCACTGATGGCATCCGCGATCGCCGTGAACAACGCCACCGCATCGCGATCGCGCTGGTCTTCGGCGTAGACGCGCGCAAGTTCAAGGCGGGCCGGCAGGAAATCCGGCTGTGCCTCCAGCAGCGCCTCGTACTCGTTGGCCGCGCGATGGTGATTGCCGGCCACCCGCGCCAGGCCGCCCTGCGCATAGTGGCGCAGCAACGGGTCGTGGCCAGGCAGTTCGATGTATTCATCCAGGAAGCGTTGCGCGGCGCCCCATTGCTGATGCTGCAGCGACAGGTACAGCGCCTGGCCCAGATCATCGACCGTGCGCTCCACGCGCAGGGTCTGGCCGTCGATGGTGATGGTCGGTCGCTCCGACTCGGCCTGCTGCAGGCGCTGCTGGTCCTGCTGCTGGTGGCGCAGGTCGGTGCCCTGTTCGAGCACGCGGCGAAGATCGTCCTGCTGGGCGCGCACGTCGGCGGCCGCCAGCAGCAGTACGACAAGGAAGATGGGATGGCGCATGGTCGATCCGTGGTGGTGCATGCAGCGGGCCGAAGCAGGGACTGGCGGATCGCGGCTTGTCCCTGCCCTGCCCCGTCAGGGGCGTGGCAATCAGTTCTTGCTGCCGCCGAAGGCGGTGTCGTACTGGCTGTTGCCGCTGAAGGTGGCGATACCGGCCAGGGCGGCCGCGTTGGCGCCGAAGAACTGCCCCTGGGTGGTGCCGGCAACGCTGCCGTTGGCGGTGGCCGAACCGGCGAACGATGCGTCGGCACTGTTGATGTTGGCAACGATGGCCAGGTTCAGGCCGTTGCCCGACAGCGCACCATCCAGGGTGCCGGCGCCGAAGTCGGCGTCGAAGGTGCCGCTCAGCAGGTTGCTGCCGTTGAACTTGTTCAGGCCAGCAACGGTGTAGGACGCCACGCCAGCAGGCAACGTGGTGCCGGCGCGGTCACCGACGAAGTAGACCTGGCGGTTGTTGAAGCCACCGGCGGCGCCATCCTTGGACCACTCACCGAACCAGACATCGCCACTGCCGACCTTGACGAAGTTGAAGTGGCCCATGCCGGCGTGGCTGCCCGGTGCGCCGGTGATCGGCATGGCCAGGGTACGTACCGTCACGCCATTGACGGTGGTGGGTGCCGAGTAGGCGCTCAGGCCCTGGAAGTCCACCGGCTTGGCCTGGGACACGGTACCGACACCGATACCGGCCTTGCCAGCGCGGTGCGGGCCGCCATTGACCTGCGATTCGCCAACCGCCACATACAGCTCGGCATCGGTCTTGGCACTGGCGGCACCGACGATATCGGCAGCATGCGCGGCACCGACCAGAGCCAGCGAGGCAGCAACGGCGAGAACCGAACGGGAGATCATTTTCATGGTATTGCTCCTTGGTTGAGGGAACTACGGGTACAACGCTTGAAGGTGGGAGATCAGAAGCGTGCGGTGACGCCGAGCTTCAGGGTGCGACCCGGAGCCGGCAGCGTGGACCGCGTGGCTGGATCGACGTAGTAGCGGTTGCCGAGGTTGCTGCCGACCAGTTCGACGCTGGCATGCTCGTTGAAGCGCCAGCGCGCATAGGCATCGACGGTGGTGATGTTTCCCCAGGTGAACGGCACGTTCTGCCAGAGCAGGCCGCTGCCACCGCTCAGCAAACGGTCACGGTAGGCCTGCAGATCAGGGTTCTCGTGGCGCTGGTAGTGCACGATGCGGCTGCCAAGCTCCAGGCGTTCATCGAACAGGCGCGTGCCCAGCGACCAGTTGATCGACAGCTTGGGAATGGCCTGGGTCAGCAGGTAGCCACCGACGAAACCATCCTGCACGCAGTTCGGGACCAGGCCGCGGTTCGCATCCAGGAGCACCGCCGTGCTCTCGTCACACACCTCGTTTTCCAGCGTGCGGGTGATGCCCAGATCGGTGAAGAAGCGCCGGTTGTCGAAGCGGGCCTGCAGTTCGATGCCACGGATGGTCTGCTTGTCGATGTTGTCGAACAGGAAGTTGCCATCGCGCTCGATCACGTCACGGGTCTTGTGCACGTAGTACGCCAGCTTGACGTCGGCATCGGCGGTGTTGCCGAACAGGGCCGACAGGTTGTGCACGTAGCCCACTTCGTAGTTGTAGGCGTGCTCGGGCTTGAGCGCATGCAGCGGATTGAGGCTGCCGGAGAAGGCGATCGTGCTTTCGAACATGCTCGGGAAGCGCACCGCTTCGCTGTAACGCACGTAGGCACGGGCGGCCGGGGACAGGTGTGCAGTGGCCGAGAAGGTCGGCAGCCAGGCATGGTCGCGGCGGCGGCTGTTGCGTGCATCGACCGGCTGCGACTGTACGCTGTTACCGATGTTGCAGACCTGGTCGCTGCCGGCGAACACCGGCTGCACGCCGGGAATGGCCGCCACTTCGCCATTGAGGCACGGATTGCCGGCGCGGGTGTAGTTGCCATCGGCATCGGGCAGCCAGGGCCGCGTGTACCTGACCGGACGCGGCGTCTCGTACGGCGCCAGCAAGGCACGGATGCTGTCATCGATGAACCAGCCCATGCCGCGCTTTTCCCATACGGCGCGGCGTGCTTCCAACGCGTCGATGCGGGCCTGCAGATTGGCGGGACGGGGCGGCAACTCGTTCACGGTGTACTGCGCTTCCTTGCCACCTACGCCCTTGGTCAGCAGCTCGGGGTGCGCCTCGAGGAAATCGTCGAAGGCCCAGTAGCGGCTGTAGCGCACGCCTGCATTGAGGGTAAGGAAGTCGACCGGCCGCCACTCCAGGGTCAGGTAGCCCTCGCCCTCCTGTCGGCGCCCGGCACGCGGAAACATGCGCCAGCCATCGGTGGTACCGAAGTACGGATCGCTCGAGCCGAGCTTCTCGTACTGCCAGTTGCCGCCCACGGTCAGGTCCAGGGTCGAATGCAGGGCGAAACGATTGCTCAGGATCAGGCCGGTGCGGTCGTTGCGCGCGTTGGCCAGCGCGGTGTTGCGCAGGATCGGGCTGGCGTCCGGATTCCACGCCGGATTACCCACTGCGAAGTTCGGGAAGCCGCCAGCGCTGTAGGTATCGCTGTCCGTCTCCGTGCGCCACAGGTTGGCGTAGAGGTCCAGCCAACGACTGCCGGCGGGCTGGAAACGGTATTCCAGGTTCCACACATCCGAATCGACCCGGCTGAGCGGCCACTGGATGCGGCCGTAGTCCGGGGCCGACAGGATGCGCGACGGCATGATCTCGCCGTAGTGCGACAGCGTGCGCCGCCAGGTCGCCTTCAACTGCTGGTCATCGTTGATCTGCCAGCTGCCTTTGACCAGCCAGGACTCCTGTTCGCTGGAGGTATTGGGCACTTCATCGCCGGGCTTGAAGTAGCGCGCCAGCGTGGTGATGTAGTCGATGCCCTGGTACTCGTACTGCTCGCGCCGGTCCTGGTCGTAGTACGCGCTTCCCTTGCTGCCGGAGAAGTAGTTGCCGCGCTTGCGCCAGGCGTAGGCGGCCATCAGGTCGACGTTGTCGCCGCGTACGCCCAGTGCCAACCGCCAGGCCTGGTCTTCGCCATCGAAGGGGTTGTTGCCGCTGCGCGACTTCACCGGCACCACCAGGGTGCGGTCGTTATAGGGTGAGTTCGGCGAGCCCTGCGGGAACCCCGGCACGGTGCGGTAATCCTCGCCGGTGTGCAGGCGCGGCAGGCGCGGTGCCACCGCATTGCTGCTGCCTTCGATCTTCAGCTCCCCGCCGAAGCGTTCGCCGGCAGCAACAATGTCGTCAACGTCGATGGTCTTGATCACCAGCGCACCACCGATCCCGCTGTGCACATCGCGCACCAGCCCTGGCCCCTTGATGACCTGGATGCCACCAATCAGGTTGGGATCGATGTAGTTGCGGTTGCTGACGCCGTTGTAGCCACGCCAGACCGTGAGCGCCTGTTCGCCGCCATCGATGCTGACCGGCACCCGCCCGGGCCCCTGGATGCCACGGATATTGACGTCCAGCGCGCCGCTGTTGCGCGCATCGCCACTGAACACACCGACCAGATCCTTGACCACGTCGGCCGGATTGGAGCCACGGTAACGTTCCACCCGGTCGCGCCCCGAATACGCCGTGGTCATGTCCAGCGCGAACACATCGTCGTAGCCACGCCGATCGCGGGCCTCACCCCCTTCCGACTGAAGGCGACCGGCCACGTCCAGTGTTTCGGTCACCCGCACCCCTTCGCCCTCACCCGCCTCCGCTGCGGCCCGCAGGCTCCAGGTACCGTCCATGCCGCGCTGTGCACGCACGCCGCTGCCGCGCAACAGCTGCTGCAGGGCCTGCATCTGGCTGTACTCGCCACTCACCGCACTGGAGCGGCGGCCCTCCACCAGGTCACTGCGGAACACCACCTGCACATCGGCCTGGCGGCCAAAGGCACGTACGGCATCAGCCAGTGGCTGCTCCGGAATGGCGTACTGGCGCAGCGGCGCGACGATCGCCGGTTGTGCCTGCACGGTCGGCACCCAGGCCAGCGGCAGCAATGCGGTGGAAACGGCCAGGGCCAGAACGGTGGCGCGACGATGACAGGCGGATGCCGTGGACGGCATGGACAGGAACTCCTCAAGCGTGGCTGGACCACGGGCACATCCGGTGCCGGTGGTGTGTCTGGCTTGAGGAAAAACGGTGTTTCGCTCTGGCTATACCTCTATAGACAGCGGGACACTGCAGGTGCCCACGGCTTTTTTCATGTTTTTTTCATGCGGCCCGTTCATCCAGGTGCTGCGCGGGCCTCACCACACCACCAGCGCGCCGCCGGGCAAGCGCTGCACTCGCAGTCCTGCCTGCGCGGCCACCGCATCGATGGCCGTCTCCGGCTGCCGCAGGTGGAACAAGCCACTGACCCGTACGCCTGCACCCTGCCCACCCAGTACCCAGACCGGGGCGCGATGGTAGCGCGCCAGATCGGCGATGGCCTGCGTGGCCGACTGATCATCGATCACTACCTCGCCCCGCCGCCATGGCGCCACGGCCTCGGGATCTTCCAGCCGCACAGGCTGCAGCCAGCGACCGTCACGGAACACGCGTGACTGCCCCGCATGCAGGCGCTGTACGCTGCCATCGCCCGGACGCACGTCGACCACACCCTCGCTGACCTGGGTGGTGACCGTGGTATCCAGCATCGACACACTGAAGGCGGTACCGATGTCACGGACCAGGCCGCCCGCCGCCTCGACCTGGAACGGTCGCGCCTCATGGGCCACCTGGAACCAGGCCTGGCCGCGCAGCAGGCGCAGGTGCCGCTGCTGGCCATCGAACGCAACCGCCAATGCGGTGCCCGCATCGAGCACGGCGGTGCTGCCGTCTTCCAGCTGCACCACGCGTGGTGTATCGCTGCTGCGCAGGTCACTGCGTGCCAGCAACAGCGCCTGCGGTGCGGCCGCGACCATCAGAACCACAGCGGCGGCACTGGCCAGCAGCCATGGCAGGCGGCGCGGCGCGATCGGGCGCAGGCCCTCGCGATCGGTGGTGAGCTCGGGCAGCGCCGCCAGCACCTCGGGCCCGGCGGCATCCAGCCCCCGCCAGAACGCCGTCTGCTGGCGCCAGGCCAGCGCATGGCGTGGATCGGCCTGCAGCCAGCGCTGCAGGGTTCGTTGCTGGCGTTCCGGCAGCGGGCCTGCACTGCACCGGATCACCCAGCGCAACGCCTGCCTGGCCTGACGCGGCGAGGGTTCGGACGTGGTCATGGTTGTGGCCTGCCGCACCACGAACGGGTGCGCTTTCCTGTTGTGACAACGGCGGGCGCGATCTGCCCACTGCAATCGCCGCTCATCGATGCATTCCCTGCTGGTGCTGCTGGATCAACAGTGCCGCGCGCAGCACATGCTTGCCGACCAGGCTCTTGGAAATGCCGAGCCGAGTGGCGATTTCACGCTCGCTCAGGCCCAGGTAGCGGTTGAGCACAAAGCACTCACGCACCTGCGCTGGCAGCGCGAGGATGGTCTGGGTGATCTCGCGCAGCTGTGCCTGGTCCAGTGCCTGGGCCTCGCCGTCGTGGCCCGCCTCGGCCATGTCGGCGGCGTACTCGGCCATCGCGCGCCGCTCGCGGGCGTCGGCCTGGCTGCGGTTGAGCGCATGGTGATAGGCCATCCGGTACAGATAGCCGCGCGGCTCCAGGATCGGTGGATCACCGGGCACGCTGCTGGCCTTCAGGTACAGGTTCTGCAGGGTGTCCTCGGTACTGGCCGGGTCGAGATAGCGCGCGATGAAGCGAGACAACGCACGGCGCTCGCGGATCAGCAGCTCGACCAGCGCCAGGGCATTGGGAGACATAGGTGCCAAGGCCGGACCGGGGAATGATGGGCGTGATGGCGACGGTCCGGACATGGATTGTGGGCTGCGCGGCCGCAGGCGGCAAGCGAAAGCCTGTCGCGCGGCACCAGGATCATCCACACATGGCGTGGATCTCCCAGGCGGCGCCGGATCCAGTAGATCCACGCCATGCGTGGATGCGGAGCCTACGGTTCGTCCAACGCCTCGAAACGCTCGGCGAGGTAATCGATCAACGCACGCACTGCCGGCAGCAGCCCACGCCGCGAAGGGAACACCGCATGCACGATGCCGTGCTTCGGCACCCACTCCGGCAGCACCGGCACCAGCGCGCCGCTGTCCAGCTCATCGGTGATCATCATCCGCGGCAGCATCAACAGCCCGACCCCGGCCACCGCGGCTGCGCGCAGCGCGATCATGTCATCGCTGACCAGGCGCGGGCGGTGATGCACGCTGGCCTGCACGTCGTCCGGCCCGATGTACTCCCACACATGCTGCTGACTGGGCGAGGCCAGATCGACGGTCGGCATCATCGCCAGGTCGGCCGGCACCTGCGGCGTACCCAACCGTTGCAGCAGCGCCGGGCTGGCACTGGTGCACCAGACCCGGCGTGCCAGCACGCGCACCACCAGGTCGCTGTCTTCCAATGGCGGCGGCCTTACCCGGATCGCCACGTCCACACCCTCGCCCACCACGTCCACGCGGCGGTTGGTGGCGTCCAGCTGCATCGTCACCTGCGGATGCAGGGCCAGGAAGTCGGCCAGCATCGGGCCGATGCGCGCGTGCAGGATCGCGATCGGGCACGCCAGGCGGATGGTGCCGCGCGGCTCGGCGCGTGACATCGCAATCGCTTCTTCGGCCGCCTCCGCCTCGACCAGCATTGCCTTGCAATGGCGGTAGTAGTCCTGGCCGACCTCGGTGACCGAGAAACGCCGGGTCGAGCGCTGGATCAGGCGCACGCCCAACCGTTCTTCCAGCAGCGCGATGCGCCGGCTCAGTTTCGACTTCGGCATGGCCAGCGCCCGACCGGCCTGCGAGAAGCCGCCGTGCTCGACCACCATGGCGAAATAGAACAGGTCGTTGAGGTCACAACGGCGGATATCTGCGATGAACACGGGGCGATCTCCTGCGGCCCACGGCCTGCCGCCATTGTTCACCAGATAGGACTATGACGGCAAATATTGGCGTCTACCGGCCCAATTGTCGCGGCGATATCGTCTCCTGCAACGAAGAACAGCGGCCGGCAGCCCCGGCCAGGAGATCGCCATGAAGCGTGTCACCGGTACCTACAGCGCCCCCCGCCCGCACTGGGTGGGCGACGGATTCCCCGCCCGCTCGATGTTTTCCTACAACACCCACGGCCAGCACCTGAGCCCGTTCCTGCTGCTGGACTATGCCGGCCCCTACCGCTTCGCGCCCAGCGAAACGCCGCGTGGTGTCGGCCAGCATCCGCATCGCGGTTTCGAGACGGTCACGATCGTCTATGAGGGCGAGGTCGCCCACCGCGATTCGACCGGGGCCGGCGGCACCATTGGCCCGGGTGACGTGCAGTGGATGACGGCGGCCTCCGGCATTCTCCACGAGGAATTCCACACACCGGAATTCAGCAAGCGCGGCGGCACGCTGGACATGGTCCAGCTTTGGGTCAACCTGCCGGCGCGGGACAAGATGGGCGCACCGGGCTACCAGACCCTGCTTGACGCAGAGATCCCCTCGGTGGATCTGCCTGAGGGCGCCGGCCGCGTGCGTGTCATCGCGGGCCGCTTCGACCGCCACGCCGGTCCGGCACGTACCCACACGCCGATGGATGTCTGGGACATCCGCCTGCAGCAGGGCCACCACGCCGAACTGCCGGTGGCCGATGGCCGCACGCTGGCGGTGGTGGTGCTGAAGGGCTCGGTCCGGATCAACGGCGGCCAGCCGGTCGGCGAGGCGCAGCTGGTCACCTTCGATCGCAGCGGCGAGGACGTGTTCGTCGACGCCGACAGCGACGCCACTGTGCTGCTGCTCAGCGGCGAGCCGATCGACGAGCCGGTGGTGGGCTACGGCCCGTTCGTGATGAACAGCCAGGCCGAGATCAGCCAGGCGGTCAACGATTTCAACAGCGGCCGCTTCGGCCAGATCGCGCACTGAGCGCTTCCGCGCGGCGGGCGATGACCCGCCGCGCCAATGGGCCATCGCCCACCTTCCCCAGGAGACTGACCATGAGTACCCCCGCCAACTTCAACGGTGCCCGCCCGGTGATCGATCCGGACAACGCCGCGATGCTGCTGATCGACCACCAGAGCGGCCTGTTCCAGACCATCGGTGACATGCCATTCACCAGCGTGCGCGCCCACGCCACTGCGCTGGCGAAGATGGCCACGCTGGCAAAGATGCCGGTGATCACCACCGCCTCGGTCCCGCAGGGCCCGAACGGCCCGCTGATCCCGGAGATCCACGACGCGGCCCCGCATGCTCAGTACGTGGCGCGCAAGGGTGAGATCAACGCTTGGGACAACCCGGAATTCGTTGCTGCAGTGAAGGCCACCGGCCGCAAGCAGCTGATCATCGCCGGCACCATCACCAGCGTGTGCATGGCCTTCCCGTCGATCGCCGCCGTGGCCGATGGCTACCAGGTGTTCGCGGTGATCGATGCCTCGGGCACCTATTCGAAGATGGCTGAAGAGATCACCCTGGCCCGCGTGGTGCAGGCCGGCGTGGTGCCAATGGACACCGCCGCGGTGGCCTCGGAGATCCAGCGCAGCTGGAACCGTGACGATGCCCAGCAATGGGCCGAGGTCTACACGAAGATCTTCCCGAACTACCAGCTGTTGATCGAGAGCTACCTGAAGGCGCAGGACGTGCAGAAGAACCACGAGCAGCTGGATTCGCAGCGCAGCTGAGCTGCCCCCGGGGTGCCGGCCTGCCGCCGGCCCCCTCCCAACCGGAGACCCACCATGTCCAGTGAACCGATCCGCGACCCGGCCAGCGACCACCTGCTGACCCCGCAGAATTCCGCCTTCATCATCATCGACTACCAGCCGGTGCAGGTGAACTCCATCGCCTCGATGGACCGCCAGCTGCTGGTCAACAACATCGTCGGCACCGCCAAGGCCGCTGTGGCTTACGGTCTGCCGATCGTGCATTCGACGGTCAACGTCAAGACCGGCCTGAACAAGCCGCCGATTCCGCAGCTGCGCAAGGTGCTGGGCGACTACCCCACCTACGACCGCACCACCATCAATTCCTGGGAAGACGTCGAGTTCCGCCAGGCGGTGGAAGCCACCGGCCGTCGCAAGCTGATCATGACCGCGCTGTGGACCGAAGCCTGCCTGACTTTCCCGGCGCTGGACGCCTTGAAGGAAGGCTATGAGGTGTACGTGGTGGTCGACGCCGTCGGTGGCACTTCGCTGGCCGCGCACGATGCCGCGTTGCGCCGCATCGAACAGGCAGGTGGCCAGCTGATCAGCGTGCCGCAGCTGTTCTGCGAACTGCAGCGCGACTGGGCCCGCTCAGAAACGGTGCCGGCGTTCATGAACCTCTTCATCGAAACCGGTGGTACGGCAGGCATCCAGTTCTCGTACGATCGTACCGAGTGATTGGGTGGCGGCGCTGGCATTGGCTGGCGCCGCCTTTGGGAGCAGTCGAGCATGGCTCGACGCTACAGTGGGTTTGGTCGAGCGTGGCTCGACGCTAGAGACAGATGGAGAATGTGATGGCCTACGCGCGCATTGTTTCGACCGGCGACAACTACCTGCACCACATCAGCAATGGAAGCTTTGATGTAGACGCGGACGAGCCCGCCTCGCTGGGCGGTCAGGGCAAGGGCTTCGCGCCCTTCGATCTGTACCTGGCCTCGCTGGCCGCCTGCACCGCCATCACCCTGCGCATGTACGCGCAACGCAAGGACTGGGAGCTGGGCGAGTTCCATGCCGAGCTGCGTTCGGAACGCGATGCGGATGGACGCTTCCACGTGCACCGCGTGCTGCATGCCAGCGCCGAGCTGAGCGATGCGCAGTGGCAGCGGTTGCTGGAGGTGGTGGAAAAGACCCCGGTGACGCTGGTGATGCGCGAAGGTGCGCGCATCACCAGTGAGCGCGGCTGAAGGAGGTCTGGCCCACCTGCGGCGGATCTTGGCCGGTTCCTCGCTTGTTCCGGCCTCGCCCCTGTTCCAAGCTGCGCGTCCGCGTTCGGATGCAGTGAGCGCGCAGCAACAGGAGGACCGCACGCGATGTTACGTGCCCATGCTTTGGATCTGGATTTCAACGGCCGCGCCCTGCTGGCCGACGTCAACCTGCACCTGCCCTCAGGTGCCCGCATCGCCCTGATCGGCGACAACGGCAGCGGCAAGAGCTGCCTGCTGCAGATATTGGCCGGTACTCTGGTGCCCAGTGGCGGGACCATCATCCGCCGCGATGGCGCACGCATCGCCTACGTGCCGCAGCACGTACTGGATGACTCCTCTCGCAGCGGCGGCGAGCAGATGCGCCATTCGCTCGCCCGCGCGCTTGATGCCGACCCCGATGTACTGCTACTGGATGAACCCAGCAATCACCTGGACCGCAGTGCACGCCGCTCGCTGATCGCGCGCCTGCGCCAGTTCCACGACGCACTGTTGGTGGCCACCCACGATGAAGCCCTGATCGATGCGCTCTGTAATGAGCTCTGGCACATACGTGGCGGGCGCGTGAGCCACTTCGGCGGTCGCTACCGCGACTATCAGGCGGACCTGCAGCAGCGACGCGAGGCCAGCGACCGGCAGCTGCGCCAGCTGGATCAGGAGCGCGGCCAGGCCCATGAGGCGTTGATGCGCGAACAGCAGCGCGCCGCGAGCTCGCGGGAACGCGGCGTGCGCAAGGTCGAACAGCGCAAGTGGGGCGGCGTCCGTTCAGCCACCAAGCTCGGCCGTGGCAATACCACCGCCGGCGGCAAGCAACTGCAGATCCGTGAGCAGCAGGAAGACATCGAGGCTCGTCGCAATGACCTGCAGCGCGAGACCATCATCGAGCCTGCCTTCGCGTTGCCGGCCGGCTGGCGACGTGAGGGAGTGGTGGTGCAGCTGACCGACGCCAGCGTGGCGCATGCCACGGAAACGGTGCTGGGTGGACTGCATCTGCGCCTGGATGTCGGCGATCGCCTGGCGATCACCGGTGACAACGGCAGCGGCAAGTCCACGCTGGCCCGCGCGCTGTGCGGCGACCCAAGCATCCACCGTGATGGTGACTGGTTGCTGCCGCCAGCTGCTCAGATCGCCCTGCTTGACCAGCACTACCGGGACCTGCCGATGCAGGTCACGCCTCTCCAGGCGCTGTCTGCCCAAATGCCGGAGTGGAGCCAGACCCAGTGCCGGCTGCACCTGGCCGACTTCCTGTTCCGCGGCGACGCCACGGCGCAGACGCACGTGTCCGCATTGTCCGGTGGCGAACGGGCGCGGCTTTCATTGGCATTGATGGCGGCCAAACCCCCGACGCTGCTGGTTCTGGACGAACCCACCAACAACCTGGACATGACGCTGCGGATGCACTTGCTGCAGGTGCTGCGGGTGTTCCCGGGCACGTTGGTGGTGGTGTCGCATGACGACGCATTTCTGCAGGCGCTGGAACCGGGACAGGTGCTGGCGTTGTAGCTGCGGCCGGGCGTGTGCCATCCACGCATGGCGTGGATCTACTGTAGAGGCGAAGACAACGACAGGGGCTGTTGCCAACGTCGCGTGCAACCGCCCGAAAAGCCGAGCATGGGCCCGGCTCTACGGAAGGCTCAGCGCCGTGAATGCAGCACGGTGCGCTGGCGCATCGCGTTGAATTCCTGTTCGACCTGCTGGATGTCCTCGGCCTGGAAACCGGCCGCATCCAGCAGCTGGTCGGCGGCAGCCGCCGCCAGCGGATCATCGTCACGCTGGCGCCAGCAGCGCGCCGGTAGGAAGTAGCCCACTTCGCTGCGCCCGCGCATGATCACCACCGGCCGGCCCGCATACAGCAGGAACTCGGCCAGGTGCTGGCGCAGGCCCTCCACTGAAACATAGGCCGGTCCAACACCCAGCATCTGGCTGGACGGTTCGGGACTCTCGAACAGTTTGCGACGGCTCATCCACTCCTCCTTTTGAACAACGCGTGGTCTCCTTTCCTTAGACGGGCGCATCGCTGCGCCCCCGCCACGCACTACGTGATCCGCATCACGCCCGCCACTCAGAAGCCGGTGTTGAACTCCAGCTGGAACACGTCGATCGACAGCGGCGCACCGGACACTTCCTTGGCCGCCATCCACTTGCCGCTGATCCAGCTGCGCGCGTCCAGCGCGTAGGCACCGCCCACGTAGTAACCGCGGGCGTTGGTGCCGCCCAGGTGGAAGTTCGGATCGTTGTAGGCGTCGGGCAACGCGTCGGCCTCAATGTGCTTGTAGCCCAGCAGTGCCTGCCACTGGCCCTTCTCCTTCAGCTCGGTAGCACCGAAGGTGGCCTGCAGCATCCAGGCGGTGTCGCCGCTGCGGAAGGTATCGATGCCGACAGTATCGCCGGCGCCGTAGTTGTTGACGATGCCGTTCTGGGCACGACTGAACATGGCCTGCTTGTCGTAGGCCAGGTTGCGGATGTAATCGCCATCCAGGCGCAGACCGATGCCCTGCGCCAGCTGTGTATCCCAGCGCAGGTTCAGCGTGGCCAGGCGGAAGGCCGAGGCCAGGCCGACATACTGCGGGGTCGGCGTACCGGCCGGATCCACCGGATTGCGCGCGATGTTGCGGATCAGCATCAGGGTGTTGCCCTTCTGCATGAACGCCGGGCGCGACCAGTCAGTGTCGCAGCCCACCGCACCCGAATACAGCGAGCACGTTGAGGACAGGCGACCGCTGATGTTCTTGAAGTCGTAGTAGCCCAGCGCAGCACGCAGTGCGTTGTCATCGTTGAAGCGCCAGTTCACGCCCACCTGGGCACCGGACAGCCACTTGTTCTCGTTCGGAGTCTTGACCTTGCTCTGGCTCGGCGAGCTGTCGGAGGTGTACTCCAGCGGTACCACCGCGAGGTTGCCGAACAGGTCGAGGTCGCCACCATCGAAGTCATACTTCAGGTTCGCGGCCAGACCATCGAAATTGAGATCGTTGGAGAACAGCGTGTCGCTGGTCCAGAACGGATTGCCGAAGCGGCCGCCACGCACCGTCACCCAGTCCGCCGGGCTGTAGGCTAGCCAGGCCTGGTCCAGCCACACGTCCTTCTTGCTCAGGCCGCCACCCAGCTGCTCGGTGGTCGACACCGGGCCATTGCTGCTGCCGCTGGCCAGGCGCACGCCGGCCGTGGTGTGCTGGCCAATGGTGGCCTCGATGCCCAGGCGGGCACGGATGCGCCACAGGTTGCGGCGGTCCTGGCGGGTGTTCAGCAGCGGCGGCAGCTGCAGGTTGGTATTGGTGTTGGTATCGAAGCCGTTGCCGGAATTGATCGACGCCCAGTTGCTCACGATGTCGCTGTTGCGCTCGGAGTAGAAGCGCGACTCGCTGCGTACACGCATGTCACCGGTGACCTTGATGCGCTTGGTCCATTCGGCCACTTCGTTGGGTGCCGCCCAGCCTTCCGCCTTGGCCTGCGCCATCACGTCCTGGCGCACCTCGTCACGAATGCCGTCGCGTACGCTCTGCGGCACGTAGGGCACGCGCACGTCGCCGGCTTCCAGGGCCACGCCACCGCTGGCGGCCGTGCTGCCGCTGGCTGCGGTGCGTTGTGCGTCCACCGCTTCGGCTTCGGCCTGCACCAACAACGCCTGGCCGTCTTCGGGCTTCAGTGCACCACTGGCGATCAGGCCCTTGATCAGCTTGACCATGGTGGTTTCGGCGGCCATCGCACCGGCCGGTGCAGCCAGGCTGAGCAGCACGGCGCAGCACAGCAGCGCCCGTCGGGCCGGCCGCGGGCGGCGGGAGTCGGTTCGTGCGCGGACGTGGTCGTTCATCACGGTTCTCATCGAAAGAAGGGGAATCATGGAAGTCGGGAATCAGGCCCCGGGCCGGCGGCCCTGGATCAGGACGCGGGCGGGGAAATCGAGTGACGGCGGCGGTGCCTGGTCAACCTTGCCGATGCGACGCAGGGCATCGAGCACGGCCGCGTCGGCCTCCTCGTTGCCACTGCCGCGTACCAGCTCGACCTTCTCCAGGCGGCCGTCGTTGGCCAGCCACACATTCACCTGCAGCTGGAACGCCAGGCGCTTGACCTTGTCGTCGCGCGAGATCGCCTGCTGCATCAGGTAGCCCAGGTAGCGGCCGTAGGTAGCGTTGCCGGCGCCACCACGGCCAACGCCGGACGAACCGCCACCACTGCCGGACTGGATACCGAAGTTGTCACCACCGGCCTGCGCGTCGGCATTCATCGTCACCGGATCGCTGTTATCCGGCGTCGGCGTCGGCTCTTCGGCCGGCGTCGGCTGATCCAGCGGCTCCGGCTCGGGCATCGTCTCTTCCGGCGGCGTCTCCGGCTCCGGTGGTTTTTCCGGGGGCGGCGGGGGCGGCGGCGGAGGGGGGGCAGCGCCAGCATCGGCGGTTGCACCACCGGCCGGCGGGTGCTGGCGGTGTCCTTGAACAACAGCCACCACACCGCGATACCGAGCACCAGCAACGCGGCCAGCACCAGGGCCACGGTCACCAGCAACTGGCGACCGCGCATGCCGGGCTCCGGCCGAGGGGGTTGATGGGCCGTCATGCCTCAGCCCTGCGCCTTGCCGGTGACCAGGCCGACCTGGGCCAGCTCCAGCCGCCGCAGCAGGTCCAGTACCTCGACCACGCGGGCGTACTGCACCTGCGCATCACCGCGTACGATCACCGGAAAATCCGGTGTGGTCGCGCGCTCGGTACGCAGGCGGTCTTCCAGCTCGGCCATCGTCACCGGGTAGGCATCCAGGAACACCTGGCCGCTGGGGTCGATGGTGATCGCCTTGGTCTTCGGCTTTTCCAGGGCCACGCTGTTGCTGGCCTTCGGCAGATTGACCTCGATACCGGGGATGGAGGCATTGCTGGTCAGGATGAAGATCACCAGCACCACCAGCAGCACGTCGACGAAGGGCGTCACGTTGATGCCCTTCTCGCGCTTCTTGATGCCGAACTTCGCCTTCTGGCCCATGGCGCGCCCCTCAGCCCTGGACCGCGGCCGGGCCGCGCCCGTCCTGCTCTTCGGCCAGGCGCGCGGCGAACTCGTCGATGAACACCGCCATGTCCGCGCCGATCGCCTCGGCACGCGCGCCCAGGTAGTTATAGCCGAACAGCGCCGGAATCGCGACGCCGAGGCCGGCAGCGGTACACAGCAGCGCCGCGGCCATGCCGGGCGCCACCGAGTTGATGTCCACCGCGCCGGCCATCGCCGCCACCACGAACACCAGCATGATGCCGATCACGGTGCCGAACAGGCCCACGTAGGGCGCACCTTCGATGGTGGTCGACAGCCAGTTCATGCGCCGTGCCATTGCTTCCTGCTCGCGCACCATCACCGCATCCATCGAGGCACGGATCGCGGCGATGGTGGCACCGCTCAGGTAGCCACTGTTGCCATCGCGCTGGTGGCGCTGCTGCATTTCATCGATGGCCACCTGGTAGATGCGCCACAGCGAGCCGTCATGCATCGCGGTCGGCGCCTTGCCCTGGCGGTCCATCTCGGACAGAGTGCGCAGCGGCACACCGGACAACTTGCCGAAGCTCTCGGTGAATACCGCGTTGGCCTTGCTGGTGCGGCCGAAGTGGCGGCTCTTGGCAATCATGATCGCCCATGACATCAGCATCATCAGGCCGAGGATGGCGACCACCACCCAGGCATCGAACGGCATCGCCTTGAGGATGAAGCCGAAGTGGCTCTGGCCGGCCGACTGCTCGTCGGCGCCGTAGCTGATCAGGCGCGAGTCGGCGCCCTGAGCGGTGGCATCGGCCAGCAGCAGCGCGGCTGGACGTGCAACCCGCGAGACGCGCAACTCATCCAGCGCACCTTCGAAGTTGGCCAGCGGCTGCGCCGCGCCCGGCGCATCGGCGCCCACCACCGGCGCGGTACCCAGCGCCGGCAGCTCGCCGCTCAGCTGGGCCACTACACGGCCGTTGAGGTACAGCTGCAGCGCACCCTTCTCCGCGGTCAGTGCCACGTGCGCCCACTGCCCTTCCGGAATCGGCTGTGCCGGCGTGCTGCGCTGGCCATTGAGCTGAACGAACGGCACGCGGTTCTCGATACCGACCACCAGCTCGGAGGCGCCATCGCGACGGGCGTAGATCGCCTGCGCCGCATTGTTGCTGCCCGGCTTGATCCAGGCCGAGAGGGTCAACGGCGCCCCCGCTTCCTGTGCCAGCGAGGCGCTGGCCGGCAACGGCAGCGGGCCTGCGCCCAACTGCACGCCACGGCCGATCACCGAACCTTCGGACGGCGGCACCACAGCACCGGCATTGTTGCCGTAGGCGGTGGTGTCGCGTGCAGGCGCATTGGCTTCGGCGAAGTGGTAGACCAGCGTGTAGTCCGGGTCGAACACCTGCTGGCCGTTGCCGCTGGCCGGGGCCTTCTCGTTGCCGTAGTACATCCAGATCGTCTGCGGCGCCGCGGCGCTGACCGCCGGCACGTCCACCCAGACCAGGGCCAGGCCCAGCTTGGGATCGAACTGCTCGATCTGGTGGGCCAGCACGGTGCGGCCATCACCCGAGACGAAGCGCAGGTCATTGCCCGCATCCTGGGTGCCGTCAAAACCGAAGTTGCCGGTATGCAGGCGCAGCAGCAGCGGCGTACGGCCCGGGTCACCGGCCAGGCCCGCACCCTGCGGGCCGGCATCGACGGTAATCGGCTTGCGGTACTTCCATTCGGCCTGCCACCAATTGGCATCGGCCGCAGCAGCAGGCAGCGCAACCAGCGCGGCCAGCAGCAACAACACTCGGGAAAGCAAACGGTCCATGCGAAGGGTCTCCGGAGAACGCATGTTCAAGGGAAGGGTCAGTAACTGGTGCTGATGTTGAAATGCAGGCGCGGGTCGTCCTTGCGCGTGACCGGGCCATCGGCATAAGGCCAGGCGTAGTCCAGGCGCAGCTGCAGGTGCTCACCCAGGCGCAGCTGCGCGCCCAGGCCGACCGAGGCCAGGTTGTACTTGTCACGCTGCTCGGGCAGCGGCTGGCGCAGGCGCAGGTAGGCGGCGTCGGCAAAGCTGTAGACGCGCAGATCCGTGCCGCTCCACAGCGACCACGCCGGGGTACGCCATTCCAGGCTGGCCAGGCCGCCGTAGTCGCCGATCGCCTCGGCCGACAGATAGCCGCGCACGGTGTACATGCCACCGGCGGCGAACTGCTCGGCCGACACCAGCGGTGCGTCGGTCACCTGCAGCGAGCCGCGCGCGTACCACTGCCAATCGCTGCCGAAGGTGTGGGTGTTGGCCACATCGGCCTTGAACGCGATGAAACTGGGGTCCGCCCAGTAGCGCTTCTGCCCGAATCCGATGGCATCGCTGCCATAGCCGAACAGGCGGCGGGTACCGGCCACCAGCTGGGTATTGATGCTCAACTGATCCTGCTCGCCCTGGCGCACACCGACAAACGCCAGGGTGATCGGCGCGTACTTCAGCGGCGTCTTCAGGCTCTCCTTGCCCATCTGCGTGTCTTCCTCGGTGTCCTTGAAGTCCACGCCGAGGCTGAGCTGGCGCCACCACTGGCTGCTGCCGGCCAGTCGATAGTTGAGCTTGAGACCGATCGAATGGCCGTTGCCGATTACATTGGTTCCGGTGCCGGTACCCACCTGCCCACCCGCGTTCAGCACGCGGCTGTCGGACTTGTAGCCGGACGCTTCCAGGCTCCACGGCGTGCCCTCGAACGGCATCATGTACGAGGCCGAGAACACCTTGGCCTGCTTGGTATCTTCCGGCGCCAGGTACACGCCGATGTTGGCGCTGTGCCCGCGCTTCCACAGGTTGTCGTAGGCCAGCGATGCACTCAGGCGCAGCTTCTCGGTGTCGGCGCTGTGGTCGTTGTTGAGTGACGCGCTGGCACGCCACGGCGACTTCTCTTCGACCTGCAGGTCCACATCCATCGTGCCCGGCACCTGGCCCTCGCGCACCAGCGGCATCACCTGCCGACGTCCACCTTCATTCAGCGCGGTCAGTTCCTTCTGCGCCTGGTCGAAGTCCGGCACCTTGCCCTCGGCAAGTGCCGGCACGCGTTCGCGGATGCGTTCGGGCGATTCGTGCTTCGTGCCTACGACCCGCAGCTGCCCGATCGGCGTCTGCTGCACCTTCAGCAGCACGACGCCGCCACTGACCTGCTGCTCGGGCAGCTCGACGTAGACCGACTGGTAGCCTGCCTGCTGGTACAGCGCATTGACGGCATCGCGCGCCTTCTCGACATCGGCCAGGGTCTTGCCCGGGCCGAGGAACGGCTCCACCGCACGTTCGATCTGGCGCGGATCGAGCACGGTGTTGCCGCGCACGATGTATTCATTGATGTTCACGCTGGGCGCAGGCGCCGCGTCCTGCGCGAACAATGGCAGCGGCATCGCGGCCAGAGCCAGCACCAGCGGATGCAGGCGCAGCGGAAGGCGGACGGCTCGGCACGGAACAGGAGTCATCGAAGGCATCGCGTCGTATCGAAGGGAGTGGCCAGGGAGCGGCGCGTGGGTCTACCAACAGGACGTGTACGTCGCGTCAAAGCCGCCAATAGTTTTGTGACAGCACTGTCATCTTTTGACAGCGCCGGAACAGTTGCAGGCGGACACTGTCTTCGCCATACGTCTTCATTGCTGAGCGTCGGTTTTCGCAGGAGATTCAAGATGAGTGAGTCGTTGGAGGCGGGCCTTCGCCCTGCCCTCGCCCTTGCCTTGTTGCTGGCGTTGCCATCGGCCTGGGCCGGAGAGGCGAAGAAGCAGGACGATGCCGCGCCGTGCATCGAAGTACAGGTCAACGGCGAGCGCATCCCCGCCTGGGAGTGCCTGCAACGCAAACTGGCCCCGGCGCCGAAATCGGCGAAGTCACCGGCACTGCCTGAAGCCGAACGCCTGATGCGGCAGCCGGGCAACCAGCTGATGCAGTACAACCTGGAAGGCACACGACAGCGCATGGGCGATGCCTTTGGTCGTTCGGTGGAACCGCAGCGTCCGGCGCGTTGAGCCTGCGCAGCCGTGGAGCCGGGCCCGCGCTCGGCAGGATTTTGTAGAGTCGAGCCATGCTCCACTGGATTTTGTAGAGTCGAGCCTTGCTCGACTGTTCTTCCAGACGCAGCCGAGCGTGGGCTCGGCTCTACAGGGAGCTGGCGGGCACGATGCCATCGGTCGGCACCGCTGGCAGCGCGGGCACCGGCAGGCTGCGCGATTGCCCGGCCTGGTTCAGTTCCACTGCGCTGGCACTGATGCTGGCCAGTACCGTGCAGGGTCCGAGTCTTTGGCCGGGCGCATACGCTTCCGCTGGGCGTCCATCTACCGAGAGCAGGGCCAATGGCGCATGGTCACCCGCCATCACGCCCAGCACGACCACCTCGGTCTGCACCGCACCGGGCGACAGCAGCCGCACCAGTGGCAGGCTGGCCACTGCATCGAACATCGGCCGTACCGGCGCCTCGGCATGCGCTTCGCTCGCGGCCGCCGCTGGCGCCACCGCAGACAGGGTGACGCTCCAATAGGCCACCACGGCCAGCAGCAGCGTCGCCGCCAGCAGGGTCAACATCCGATTCCGATCCCAGCGCCTGCCGTCCATGTTCCACATCATCGCCACGTTCGTGTCCGCCTACGCTAGCAGGTGCGGCTGACGCTTTTGTTTCATCATGCGGGCCTACGCTGGCACGCATCGGCAAGGGACAGGAGGCAATGTCGATGCGACGCATCCCGCGTGGTTTCACCCTGCTGGAACTGATGGTGGTGCTGGTGATCATCGGCATCTGCACGGCAGGCATCGGCCTGGGCCTGGGCAGCCTGCTCGACCCCGCGCGCCAGCTGCGGCAGGAAGGCGAACGACTGGCGCAGCGCCTGCAGGTGGCGCGCGACGAGGCCCGCATCGATGGCCGCCCCCTGCGCTGGCAGGCCGACGCCGCCGGCTATCGTTTCAGCCGCCTCGAAGGCAGCCGCTGGGTCACCGTTGAACGCGATGATCTGCTGCGTCCACAGAAGTGGCAGGCTGCAGGCATCGCGGTGCAGCCCACCAACGCCATCGAGCTGAGCCCGGAGTGGATCGGTACCGCCTGGGAGCTTGGACTGTCGCTGGACGGCCGCGCACTGCGTCTTCGTGATGATGGCAGCGGACAATTGCAGGTCGTGCAGTGAAGCAGACGGCGTGCGGATTCTCCCTGATCGAGGTGCTGATCGCGCTGGCGATCGTATCGATTGCACTGGCTGCGGTGATGCGCTCGGTGGCAGTGGCGACCGACGATCAGTCACGGCTGCGCGACCGTCGCCTGGCGCTGTTGTGCGCGCAGGACCGCTGGCAGGAGCTGCGCCTCGTCGGGCAGCCGCCGCGGGATGCGCGGCAGCGCTGTGTGCAGGGACGCGGCAGCTTCCTGGTCCTGCAGCATCTGGGCACTGGCAGCGACGGGCAGCCGCAACTGGAATTGACCGTGGTGGCCGAAGATGCACCGCGACAGTCGCTGGCCCGGATGCAGCTGCCGTGGACGGCGGCGCAATGAGGCGCGCCGTGCGTGGCTTCACCCTGATCGAGGTGATGATCGCGATCACCATCATGGGCGTGCTGGCGCTGATCTGCTGGCGTGCGCTGGACAGCGTGGCCAGCAGCGACCAGCGCCTGCGCCAGGCCGATGCCGAGACCACGACGGCGCTGCGCGTGCTGCAGCAGTTCCAGCGCGATATTGAAATGCGTGCCGACGATGCGCTGATGAATGGCGCGGTGCGCCCGGCAGATCGTCCGCAGCGATTGCTGCCCCCGTCGCTGGTGAGCGAGCGGCACCCGGATGGCAGCTTCGCGCTGGAGATCACCCGCAGTGTCGGCAGTGATGGGCTGCACTGGCAGCGGGTGCGCTGGTGGCGGCAGGGCAGCACGCTGTGGCGGGCCAGTGGTGCGGCTACGGACCGGTATCCCCTGCCCGCACCAGATCCGTCGAAGGGCATTGCGGTGGCGCGCGATGTGCAGCGGTTCGAGGTGCGGGCGTGGCAGCCTGGAACGGGATGGGCCGTGTTGCCGAGCGAGGGCGAGGTATTGCCGGCCACCGGACTTGAACTGCGGTTGGGCCTGCGCGATGGGCGTGGGCCGTTGAGTTACCGGCGGGTACTGGAGCTTTAAGATTGGTTCGTGGCACCGCATCCACGCATGGCGTGGATCTACTGCCGAGCTGCTTCTACTGCAGAGCCTGCTCTGGTGGGTGCCGACCGTTGGTCGGCACTGACGCTGTCCGGGCATCCACGCATGGCGAGGATCTACCGCCGACCAAGGTCGGCATCTACCGTGACACATGCGCGTCCCTCCTGCCGCCGGGCGCTCTCCTGCACCCGGCGGCGCTGTGTCGGTGGTCCTCACCGCTGATGGCCTCTCCCTGCCCTCCGTGCCGTCCTGGCTGGGGCCGCCACCGTTCCCTGGCGGCTGGCCCGATGCTGCAGCCCGATGCGGTGCACCGGGCAATGCGTGCCGACCAAGGTCGGCACCTACCGTGGCGTGCAATGCCTATCGGCGCTGCGTGCCTTCGTCGCGGCTTGCCTGCGGGAACTGGAAGGCGCTGTTGGCGTCGTAGCCGCTGTTGGCAGTGGTACCGCGTGCCGGCGGCGCAATGCTGCTGGTGCCACTGCCGAAGCCGAGGATCTGCACGCTGATCACCGATGGCTGGTTGCGCCGCGCGTCGTCCTGGCTCTTGCGCATCACGTCCTGTGCGGCCTGGCTGGCACTGTTCGCTGCAGCACTGGCCGACGCCAGCGCATTGACGTTCACCGTGGCCAACACCGGCAGGCCCTTGCTCTCACCCTGCACCTGGATGTTGGCCGCGTTGAGCACCTGCAGCGCGGCAAGGTTGATGTTGCCCGAAACACGGATGCCCGCTTCGCCCGCATCGATGGTGCCCAGCGGCGCGATCAGGTCGACGTCGCCCGGCGGCACTTCGGCGATGGGGTTCAAGGTGGCGATGCCTGCGCCACTGGCGGGAGCCTGCGGCGACAGGATCACATTGCCCCAGCCGTCATAGACGCGACGCGGCGGCGTGTACAACAAGGTGGTCCGCGAACCGCGACCGGCATTGATGTCACCCTGCTCCGACCAGGCCAGGATGTCACCGCCGAACGTCGTCATCACCCGCGACAGGCCCAGCAGCACGCTGTCCTGGCTGAACAGCCGGATGTCACCCTGCCCTTGGGTCACCAGCCCGGCACTGGCCGGTGGCACCACGCCCTGTACACCCACCACGATCTGTCCGCCCGGTGCCATCAGCTCGATGTTGCCACCGGCTTCGGTACGTACGCCGGCGCCGCCATACATCAGGATATCGCCGGTGCGTTGGATC
This sequence comes from Stenotrophomonas sp. 96582_Sma, assembly GCF_056480905.1. NCBI lineage: Bacteria > Pseudomonadati > Pseudomonadota > Gammaproteobacteria > Lysobacterales > Lysobacteraceae > Stenotrophomonas > Stenotrophomonas sp. 96582_Sma. Next base: position 2,687,573 of record NZ_CM151122.1, read on the forward strand.
GTCGCACCTGCTGCATCCTTGTCCGGCATCAGCGTGGCGATGGCCTCACGGCCCCGCAGGTAAGAACCAACACGTGGCCCATTCCGATCGTTGTACTCGCGGCCGCCTTCGCGCAGTTCGGCGTAGTAGACCTGGCGCAGGAACATCCGTTGCTGTTCGCTCGGCAACCGGTCGAACGCAGCCAGCGCCTCGGCGCCGTCGACGGCCAGGCCGAAGCGCTGCTGCAGCCACTGCTTCAACTCCTTGTCATAGATCTTCACCGCCTTGCCGGGCTGCGATGCCAGCGACTGCGCCGGGTCGGCCAGGTTGACCGGGTCCAGGTAGCGCGTGCGCAGTGCATCGAAGTCAATGCCCTGATTGCCGGCAGTCACTGCGATGCTGGCACCGGGACGGGCATCGCCCTGGACGACGCCACCCAGGCTCACGATGCTTCCGGCCTCTTCCTGGCGCAGCTGCCGGCCCGCACTCACTTCAACGTTGCCAGGGCCGGCCACCGTCAGGTTGCTGCGGATGATGTCCCGGCCCGCCTCGATCCCGCTGATATCGGTACCGCTGGTGTTGAGCGCGGTGACGTTCGCATTGATCACGTCGCGACCGGCGCGCAGCTGTACGGCCGAGCCCGCTTCGTACCAGTCGAACAGTGTCCGGCTCTCCTCGCCGATGTTCCGCCTCAATTGCCTGCGCCCGCCGCTGCCCAACCCGATGATGTCACCGGCAACGGCATAGAAGCGGCTGGGCGACGTGGGCCGGGACGTCAGCGCACCCGTGGTCGGAGTACTGGGGCCGAACGCGAACAAGGGCAGGTTCGCCGACGGATCCGCTCCCTGCACCCCATCGTCGGAGAGATTGTGGCCGACCCGGGTCAGGCTGGCGCCCCGCTGGGCCACGAATGCAGGATCAAACGGGCCAGGCAGGCGGGCGTCGCTACCGGAACGTGCAATGCCGGTGGCGTTGATCGCGGCATGGATCGAGCCTCCGGCCAGAACATCGAGCTGGCCGCTGGCCGAAGGCGCGAGCAGGATCACATCGCCCGTAGTCGCCCCTGGTCCGAGACCTCGAAGCGGGGCGCTGATGATGTCACCACTCGCTGCCACCGCGCTGAACCTGGACGGATACAGCCAGTAATTGATGCTGGCGGGAACGGATTGCTCGCGCAGCGCGATGCCTTCAGCGAACATGTTGCTACCGGTTGCATGCAGAGTTCCGGCCAGGCTGGGTGCGAGATTTCCGCCTGCCGAGAACAGGTCCAGTGCCGTGCCTCGGGTCCAGAGCGAGAACCACGTCGTGCCAGCTGCATGCTGGCCATCGCCCAGAACCACGTCGTTGTAGTTGGCCGTCGGTACACGCCCTGCATCTGCGGCGCCACCGAGAACAATGTCACCACGGGCCTGCAGGCGGGCAGTGGAATCACCCAGAATGAGCAGGGGCCCCGCCATCGCCACCGGGGCGTCCGCCACGAACGGATCCATCAGGCCCAGCGTTCCGTAGCTGCTCTGTATCGCGCTGAGGCCACCGATGCGTGCCGCCTGCAGCAGGGTGCTGCCGCGCAGGTTGGTCATCGCGCCATTGAGATCCAGATCCTGCAGGAAACTCTCCGGCTGCTGCGCGCTGGCGCGCAGGCCAGGATTCAACGCACCGCCACTGCGCAGGGTCAGGTCGCCGCCACCGGTCAGATGCAGCTCACCATTGCTGACGCGCCCGGTCGACCCTACCGCAGCGACAATCGCGCTGGAATGAGGCGCGGTCAACAGACCCAGGGCATTGCCCATCGGGTCGAGCACGCCCGCGTGGCGGCCCGCTTCCAGTGACAGATTGCCGCCTCCCAGCGTGCCGAAGCCGGTGAACCCGACCATGCGGGGAGCTGCGTCCGCTTCGGCGCCCACGGTGCTGTACGTGCCGAAGTTGATCCACCAGCTCGTCGGTGTTGCCTGGACGCCTTCGGTGGTGCCCGTACCCTGCCGCCACAACCAGCCGCCCACGGCTGCGCTTGAATGCCCGGCCTGGTCGCGCTGCGCCGTACCGGATTCGGACCGGGCGGTCCAGGCGTCGCCGATGATGTCGCGCCCGGCTTCAACCCTGAGATCGCCGCCATGGTCGGGATACCACGCACGGTAACTGGCCAGTGCCGCATCATAGTTGCCCGAGACCTGGTTCTTTCCCAGCAGCGAGGTGTGCCAGGGCGCAGCCGTTCGCACCGGATTGAACTGGGGGTCGCTGCCATCGCCCAGCAGCGTCGGCGCACCTGCGGTGTACACGCCGAAGCCGGACTTCATGCGCACGTCCTGCGCGGCCAGCAGTGCCAGATCACCCTTGCCGGTACGCAGCACGCTCCAGGCCGGTGCGCCCAGGCGCTTGCCGTAGGTGGTGACTTCGGTAAGCGTGCCGCCGCCGTAGCAGTAGCCCATTGCCGCGCAGATCTCTTCCTCCGACATGCCCATCTCGGCGCCCAGTTCCGTAGCCGGGCGACCGACCCAGGATTCATCGCCCCACCATGCCAGCGAGCCTTCCTTGTCCACCAGGCGCGGGGCGGGGCCGCAGAAGGCGCCTGCGCCACAGATCTCCGCCTCGGTGGTCCCGATGATCTCGGCCACCTCGGCAGGTGACTTTCCGGCCAGACTCTCATCGCCCCACCAGTACAGAGAACCTTCCAAATTGACGATTCGATCACCCTTCCATTCCGTCGTCTTGGTCACCGTCCCGATGGTGCTGTAGTGGCTGTCGGCCAGCACGATGCTGCCGTCACTTCCCCAGCTGCGGGTACGCGGATCGGCAGCGGTCGTATCGGCACCGGCCACTGCAGTCAGATCCCACGAGGTGGTGCCTTCGGGCAGCATCGCCGCCAGCGCCCAGTTTCGCCCCTGGCGCCCGCTGGCGTCGGCCGCCCGCAGCTTCACCGGTGCATCGCCTGGCAGCTCCACCTTGGTCATCGACGGGATGATCGCACCGGCATGCAGGTTCAGCGCGCCTGAAAGCTTCATCGCCATGGGCAGGGTGACGCCGGCCGGCCACACCTGTGCGGCCAACGGCGCCGGCGTGCGCAGGCGGAAACCGGCACCCAGTCGGGCACCGGACTGCAAGGCCAGCGCCTCTGCCAGCACGGTGCCGGCCGCCATCACCTGCCCGCTGTCTGTGGTCACTACCGCGCCCAGCACGGTACCGGCCGGCAGCAGGAGCGGTCCGGACAACACCATCTCTGCCGGCAGCACGGTTCCCGCGGGCAGGGTCACGGCCTCGAAGGGCAGTGCATAGTTCAGCGTCGCGCCAGCACGGAATTCGGTGCCGCGCTGCAGCTGTACACCTTCGCCGGGCACGATCAGGTCGCCACCGAACGCCGTGTTGGGCGTACCGGCACTGCGCCCTTCCAGCAGCACCCAGCCGTCCTCATCGGGATTGGCAGGCGGCGGTGCGAATCCATCGTTGATGCTGCCGTAGACGTTGATATCGCCTTCGGCGCGCAGCACCAGCGCTGCCGATTCACCGAAGCCACGGCGCGCTGGATCGGTCCGGTTCGACTGCGGTCCGTAGCGGTAGCCGGACAGATCGATATCGCCGGCCACGACCAGATCGCCACGCGGGTTGTCACTGCTGGTCCGCGCCACGATCTGCACGCCGGGGCGCAGGCGATAGCTGCCCAGTGCGGCAGTACGCTGCTGCAGTACCGTATTGGTCAGCGCGGCGTTCATCCACTGGCTGTTGTCCGGGTCCACAACCGTGTCCAGCCAGTGTTGGTTGATCACCTGCGGACGATGGCCATGCACGTCCGGAGCGCTGGCCAATGGCGCCGAATCATAGCTGCGGAAGGCGTTGACCTGGACGTCGGCGGCACCGGCGATACGGATGCCGCTGGCCACGTCGATCGCGGCGTCGTTGCTGCCCACGCGTGGCACGTTGAGCTTGACGCTGCCGCGTGCGCGGCCATCGTTCTGGCCCGGGCTGCTACCCGCAGCCACCGACGTGCCGGCGCGCAGGTCCATCGAAGCGGACGCGCCCAGCTGCAGGCTGCCACTGGCCGAGTTCAGTTCGATCATCGCCCGGTTCGGGCTGTCGATGATCTTGCCGTAACTATCGACGCGCAAGGCGCTGCCATGCGCGTCCAATGTTCCGTCGATACGCAGCACATCGCGGGCGGACAGGCGGATGCTGCCGACCTGTTCGCCACTGGCATCAATGCGACCATTGACGAGCAGGCTGCCACCATCGACGCTGATATCCACGTTGCGTGCCTTCACTTCATCGCCGATCACCAGGTCGCCTTCGCTCAACTGGAACGTCCGGCCACCGGTAATGCCACCGGCGGTAAGCCGGGTGTTCAGCCCGGAGAAGTCCTGCAACTGGCGTGCACGTACCACCAGTTCGCCGCCGTCGTAGGGCACTTCAGTGCCACCGGCGTCGTAGCGGCCGCTGGCTCCGCCAAGCAACGTACCTGCCAGATCTATACGGCCGCCCTGCGGGCCCAGCGCAGCGACCGTCAAGCGGCCGCCGCGGTTGTTGCGGGCGGAAAGATCGATGCGCGACGCCGCGTCGGCAACGATGTCACCTTCACGGCTCGACAGCGCTACGTCGCCGCCCCAACTGTACTTGTCCACGTCGAACAGGCTGACCTTCCGCCCCGCCATGTCCAGCACTGCATTGCTGCCAAGCGCCACGCCCTGGCGGGCATTGGCTTCGAACCGGCCGGACGCCAGCGCCACCCGGCTGTCGATCACAACGCGTTCGGCCGTGATGGACAACTCCGCACCCAACGCATCGCTGCCCGCGGTTGCCGCGGCACCGCGCACCTGCACCGTACCGCCATTGCGGATTGCCAGCTGCGCGCCCGCACTGCCGGTCAGCAGCGGGGTAACGATATCCAGCGCGCCGCCGCTGAACTGCCAGCCGCTGCCTGCCACGTAATCGCCCTGCCGCTGGAAGACATCCAGGCTGCCCTTGCCGGAGAACAACATGCGATCCGACGCTGCCAGGGTAACGCCGGCGAAGCCGAGCACCTGCCGATCCGCGGCCACCGACGAACTGGGCCGGGTGAAGGGCGCACGCCCCAGCTCCAGCACCCGCGTATCGATTTCCAGCTGCCCTTGGCCAAGCCGACCCACCATTGCCTCGCCGGCTGGCTGGGCCTGCTCACCGCCGGGCAATGTGGTGCCGGCCAGCGTTCCGTCCCAGACCAGCGTATCGGCGAAGATGCGCGCGTGGTCGGCCGCAGTGCCGTAACCATGAATGGCAGGGGCGCCCAGCACCAGGCTGCGCAGGCTGCTGCGGCCGGTCGCACCGTCACGCGTATCCAGGTCCACGCTGCCGAACACATTGATGGCATCGCGCGCGGTCAGACTCAGCGCCTCCAGCGCCGGCGCGCCGGTGGCAGTGTTTCCACGCAGCAATCGCTGCAGGACCTCCTGGTTCATGGTCATGCCCGCCGGCAGGCCGCCGGCTGCCGCTGCCGCCGCAATGGCCTCGGCGCTGCCGAGATTGAGCGCCGACATGCCCAGGCCGAGCTGGCGCGTGCCGTAGCTCACCGCGTCGCCAATGCTCAGCGCGCCGTCGGTGACCACGTTGATGCTGCCTGCCGACAGCAACCGGGTCTGGCCATTGCAGTCCACCACGCATCCGCCGATGTCGATCGCCACCGGACCGCCGGCACTGCCGCCCTGCGCACTGAGCGCCGTCAAGCGCTGGTTGGACACGGCAAGCAGGCCGCCCGACACCAGGTAGGGCGCCGTGGGCTGCGCCACGCGCGAGGGATCGGCCCCGGCCAAGGTATCGATCGAAGCGCCCTGCTCGACCAGGATGCCCTTGCCCCCGAACGCAGCCGACAGCAGCACTTCCTGCGCCGTCAGGTTGACGCCGTTGCGCACCACGATGTGCTGCGCGCTGCCCTCCAACGAGTAAGTCGTCGCGTCACGTCGCAGCACGCCGCCGATCAGCATCGTTTCCGGGCGGAACGCATTGAGCGCCGAATCGAAGAGGGTGGCGCCGCTGCCGCTGCCGGCACTACCGCCCTGGGTGGCAATCTCCAGCGTTGCCTCATTGGAGGCGAGCAGATTGACTGAAAGCGTGCCCCCGCGTCCGTCATTGCTGCCGGCGTTGAAGCGTGACACGCCCTGGAAGATCGCGGCTGGCACGCTCGAACGTCCGGCGCCATCGCCCAACACCAGGTTGAGGTTGCCGGCGTCGGTTGGCCGCCAGCGCAGCGCTTCACCACGCCGCTCAGCCACGCCCTGTACGAAAGTGCTGTAGGAGGTCTCGTTGTAGCTGGCATGGCGGCGCACCACATCCGCCGGCGTCAGCACCAGATCGGTGAGCAGCGATGAGACTCCACCGCCCAGGCTCTGCGCCTGGTGTCCACTGACGCGCCAGGAACCCGTGCCGGTCGCCACTGCCTGGCGGCTGCCGACGGCGCTTTCGGCGCCGACTTCGACGCGGAATGCGCCCTTCTGCAGTGCGTAGCTTGCCGGCAGCAGCGTGTAGGTTCCGGCCGGGAGGCCGGGAACCCCGGCAGGAATGACAATCTGCTGGCCGATGCGCGGATCGGCGCTGCCGTCCGAGACCGCCTGCGGCGCCTGCGTGCCCGAGCGTCCCGGCATGATCGCGTAGACCGCATTGTCACTGCCGCTGAAGCGGTAGCGCGGGTTCGCATCCGCCAGCGCGTGCCTCAGGATGTCCACCGAGCCGCCGCGCCCCGCCACGAATGCGGCACCGGACAGCTCGCCTCCGCCGGAGACGTCCAGCACACTGCCCGCCACGCCATTGAAAGCGTTGGCGACGATGTCGATACCGATCGGGATGTTGGTCGAGCCGGGGCCCAGCACATCGAAGTCGGCACCGTTACGGCGCCAGCCCACACCATCCACGGTACCGCCAAACGGCAGCTGCAGGCCGGCACCGCTCACCGACGTCACGCTGCCTGCAAGCAGGTCGACGCGGCTGGCCGCATCGGCGTTGAATTCCCTGCCGCCCAGCTGCACATGGCCCCACGGCGCCTGCACATTGCCGCCCTGCACCACCGTCGCCGCCACCAGCTCCAGGCTTCCGAACGCAGAGTCCGGTGCCGGTTGCGCGCCGCCTGCAATGCCATGGATGCGCAGTACGGCGTCGGGGTTCTGCCAGGACAGGCCTGAAGGACCGATGCCGGGGACGCCCGCCACGATACGTCCCTTGGCCCGGGCCGCCGGATACATACGTGCGGCGCTGATATCGATCGAACCCGGGCTTGCCAGCGTGGAGACGAGCGAACTGCTGGCGACCGGGGCCAGCATGCGGATGTCACCGCGGCTGCGCAGCGCGACCTGGTCAAATCCCGCCAGCCAGGTGACGTCTCGCAGATCGATCAGATCGGCGCTCACGTCCAGGCGATGCTGCCGGCCGCTGTCGAACGCTGCCTCCAGTGGGCGCAACGTGCCTTCCCCGGCCGGCTGCCACCAGCGCCCCTGCGCAAGGCGGACATATGGCGCGGCCAGTTGCAGGCGGCCGCCCTCGCTGTTGCCCGGGACGAGGCCGAGGTAACGCTCATTCAAGCCCTGGATGCGCAGGCTCTGATCCATGCGCAGATTGACATCTCCCTGGGCGCGGATGTCGCCGAACAGCGCCAGATGATCGACCCCCCCGGCCTCGATCTGCTCCACCGACAGTGCCGCATGACCGTACTCAAGGCGTGCAGGCAGGTCCGCCGTCTGCGCGGCACGCTGGGTCAGCGAGATCACCCGCGGTGCCAGCACCTCCTTGCCGTCTGCCGTTCTGCCGTAGGTGCCACCACCGAAGGCAACCCCCAGGGTGCCGCCGCGCGCGCCGTCGCCGCCCGCTGCTGCGTCCAGGTCGCCCTGCAGGTACAGCGCATTGCCGGCGCGCAGCACGATGCTGCCGCCGTCGCTGTCCACCCGGGTGCGCCCGCTGCCATCAATGTCCAGCAGCGCCGAAGCACCGGACGCGTCCAGCCGCGCACCGCGCTCCACCACCACGAAGGTATCGGGCGGCAAGTGGCGTACGTTGTCCTGGTCTTCCCAGTCCAACGCCCCCCCGATCTCGATCGTTCCGCCCTTGCGCACCTGTCCGCGCAATGTCCCGCGCGCGTCGGGCAGGGAAACGCTATCGCCGCTCACGTCCAGCAGGGCGCCCTCGGCAATCGTCCAGCGACGTTCGCGGCGTTGATCGCCACGCACACCGGTCGGGTCGAATGCCTCGTCCAGGCGGATGCGGCCGCCGGCCGCCTTCAGACTGCCAGCCACGTCCAGGTTGCCGGCGCTGAACAGTTCGATCGACTGGCCGGCATCGACCTCGATCCTTGCGCCCTTGCCTACGCGCAGATCGGCCGTGGACAGCAGATGCCCTGCGCGCAGTGCCAGGCTCGCGCCGCCGCGCTGCGATACACGCCCGCTGGCCGGATCCGCCTCATACAACGATGGCGTCCAAGTCTGCACGCCCTGCTCGCGGGCCAGTGCCTGCTGTGCGCCCTCGGCCAGGCGCAGCGCCGGTCGTTCCACCTGCAGCCGGGTACCTTCTTCAACCGTCAAACCGTTGTGCCCGGCGATGTCATAGCCGGCGAAGCCACTCCTGAACAGTGCTGGCTGCAGTTGCAACGACGCCGCCGATGCGTCCGTGCCAGGCGCGCCGATAGACACCGCACCGCCTGTTGCCAACGTGAAGTTGCCGCTGCCATTGCCGAGCGCGCTGAAGCGTGCGCCATCGCCGATACGGATCCGCCCGCTGCCGTCGGTGGCAACCTCGGTGCTGGCCGCGAGCAGGCTGACACTGCCGCCCTTGCCTACGCGCCCTTTGCCACTGGCATCGATCGCGCCGCCGGCATCGACCAGAATCGTCGCTCCCTCGCCCACAGCGATGTCGTGGCTGCTGTTGAAGCGCACCTGCCCGCCGTCGATCCACGCCTGTGCCGGACCGCCCTCCGGCGCTGCAAGCGCGTTGCTCCAGCCACCGCCAAGATCGATCCGCGCGCCCGCCGCAACATCCACCGCGCCGCGTCCGGACCTCAGCAGGGCCGAGGGCCCGCCGAGCGCCGGAAGCAGGTTGCCGGCCTCCACCTGCCCGCCGGCAATCTGCACCGTTCCGCCGAAGCCGACGCGGCTTGCAGTGAGCCCAAGCCGACCGCCCTCCTGCAACCTGAGCGTGCCATCCAGGTCGATACGGCCCGCAGAAGCGAGGTCCACCTGCCCCCAACGTTGAGCGCTCAGGACCTCACTGTCCAACCACACGGTATTGCGCTGTGTTTCCCCGATCGGCGCCTGCAACGTCCATGACCGGGTGTCGGCCTGGAGCGCTCCGATGCGGATCTGCGAATCGAACACTGCACTTCGGCCGTTGTTGTCGAAACGCCCCAGCCAGAGCTGGGCGTTGCGGGCCGCCGCCGTCTGTGCCTGCGCGTATCCGTCCTGCGCCTGGTCGGGGCGGCGCGTCTGCTGCAGGCCCTGAAAGGCCACCGTATCCACCTGGCCCTGCAGGACAGCCGTGGGCGCCGAGATCAGCAGACGGCCAGCATCGCGTCCCACGGAATAGCCATTGTCGAAACGCTGGGTGGGTGCCACCAGCGGATTGCGGAACGATTCGGTCACTCCCCACCGTTCCTGCTTCACTTCATAGCCCTGGTACAGACCGTCGTACAGCATCTCGGCCGGTGCATCGTCAAGCCGGTACAACTGGCCATCGCGGCCACGCAGCCAGCTCTGCTGCACCACGCCGGACTGCACATCCAGGCTGCCGCCGGCCAGATTGATGCGCGAACCGGCGTGGCTCACCACTTCCTTGCCTGCCAGCTGGACGGTGCCGCCCTGCGCCGCCCATTCGCTGATCGAATGCCCCTGATTGTCCAGGTAGCCCCCCACTTCCAGCAGGCCGCCGCCGGCATACCAGCGCGTACCTTCATAGCCGCCGGTACCGGCGGCGACTTCGGTCAACTGGCGGCGATCGATCCACACCTCGCTGTTGATCAGCTTGCCGCTGTCACGGTTGTCTGGCGAATCGCGCAACTCATTGCCCTGCACCTTCACCTTGACGTTGTTGCTTTCCATCGCCACCTGCACGCCCACCGCACCGGAGACGTCCACGCGCGCGCCATCATCCAGATAGCTGCGCCGGCTGGCGTCGGCGATCACCTGGCCGCCGGTGGCCACTGCCAGTGCGCCGGCCTGGAAGTTCACATCGCCGCCGGAGACGACTTCGATGCGCGATTGCTCGCGGCGGTCCTGCAGGCGCGAAAGATTGTCGAAGGTGCCGCTGTTGCTGGAACCGCGCAGCTTGTCCTGCTCGGTGGATTCCTTGATGAGCGCGTCGCGCTGGCTGTCCAGCGCCGTGCTCTTGCCATCGTCTTCCAGCAGTACTGCAGTGGTCGAGCCGGAGGCCAGGGTCACACTGCCCGCCGCATCGGACGCCGAGTTCAACAGGTGCACCGTACCGCGTTGATTCAGCGTGGTGGACGCAACCGCAACGCCGGCCTGTTCGACCATGCGGCCGGCCAGGGTGATGTCGCCCTCGCGTGCCTGGATCAGACCGCTGTTGCGAACGCTGCCGGCCGTGCTGTCAGCGACGAAGCGCGGTGCGATCTCGTTGCCACGGGTGGTCGATGCAGTGTTCTGCGCCGTGCCCACGCCACGGCGGATCACGAAACTGTCGCCGGCGGCAAGCTGGGTCTGGCCTTTGCGCGTCTCGATCTGGCCCGCGTTCTCCACGCTGTGCCCAGCCAGCAGCACGTAACCACCGCCCCGCGTTGCCGTGGTCGGCTCGTGCGTGGTGATGCGCGCACCGCGTTCGACCATGACTTTGCCTACGGCGTCGGTCAGCGCCGAGGTGTTCGCGTCGGCACTGTACAGACCCTGCTCACGGAACTGCGCGTCGCTGATGCGCGCTGCCGCCGCCACCAGGTTGCGGACATTGACCTGGCTGTTGTTGCCGAACACCACGCCATTGCGGTTGGCAACGAACACCGTGCCATTGGCCTTCAGCTGGCCAAGAATCTGGCTGGGCCGTGCGGCGGGATCATTGACCCGGTTCAACACGGCCCAGTCGGGGTTCTGCAGGAAATTCAGTGTGGTGTTGCCACCAACGTTGAAGGTTTCCCAGTTCAGGATCGCTTGGTCGGCTGTCTGCTCAATGTTGACCAGCACCCGCCCGTCGGCGGCCTGCGACTGGATCGCCTCGCGGGCGTTGATCCAGCCGCGGGTCAGCGGATTCTCGTCGACCTTCAGGCCATCCTTGCCCAGGCCATCGGCGATCACGAAGCCCGCCTCGCGGCGCGCCTGCCGTGCCTGTTCCTGCAGGCGCTGCTGCAGGGCGATGGCCTGCGCGGCCGTACCAAGGTTGTCGATCGACTGCTGCAGCTTCTGCCGTGCCGCATCCTGCTGCTGCGCGGGTAGCTGGAACTGGATCGGCACGCCGTTGGGCATGCGCCCGCTCTGTGCCGCCGCGCCCTGCGCCGCACCGCGCTCGGCGAACCAGCCGGGGCTGAATGCCTGCTGGGCCTGGCTGGCCGGGGCCACCATGCTGCCAAGGGCCACGGCGACGGCCCAGGCCATCGGGTGGCTGCGCCACAGGGCGGCAGGGAAACGGGCGGTGGGCGAATGCGGGTGCGACATCGGGGACCTCGTCAACCTGATGGGCCGCGTCGGCGGCGGCGTGTGTACGGATGGGCCTGCTCGAGGCACGCCCTGCACCTCATAGACGGTGGCGACGGCGTGAAGGCGACAGGCGCATCACTGTCATGCAGCGGACATACGCACAAGGGCGCCGGCATTGCTGCCGGCGCCCTTGTGCGTCTCCTGCAACTACAGAAGCAGTTGCAGTTAGAGCGGACGGCCGATTCCCGAGCAGGTGCTCGGATTGTTCAATGCTCCAGCGTTGCTGGCGTTGACGAAGCGGGAACGGACCGCATCGCGCCAGGCTTTGTTCAGCGGAATGAACCTGTGCGCAACGATGGCGGGATCCTGCGGGCCCTGTTCGACACCGTTGACCACGGTGCTGCCATAGATTCGAAGAAGTCCGCCGCGAATTCTTGCAGCCACCAGTACATCCTTGTAGCACTGCCCAAACAGGAGATTGGTGGTACCCACGATTGGATATCCTGAGCTCGGGTTGCCGAACCACGGCACCCAGTTCGCTGGGTTCTCGGCAGCGGCACCGGCCGGCGGTGGCACGTTATCCAGTGTCGCTTGAGTACTCACGTCCTTTGGAGAGAAGCCCTTGACCTGTGCAACTCGAGTAGCATCCGAGAGATCAAGAGACAGGTCTGGACCTGTGTATCCCATTGTTCCGACGGTCGTAAAAATGGCGGCGTACACCGCCGCGTCACCGGACGCCGGAGCTGCAACAAAGTTCTCGGGAACACTAGTGAACAGATCGGCGAAGGTCGACTGCACCGAAAACGCCGGCACGCCGTTGGTCAGCTTCAGCGTGGTGCCTGAGACATCGGCCGGCTGGCAGGCGCTGGTCAGGAAACGGGCCAGCAATTCAGTGGCGCCGCTGGTCTCGCCACGGTAGACAACCCGAATGGTGCCGGTGCGGGCGCTGTCGATGCTCGACCAGTTGGTGATCTTGCCGGAGAATATCCCGCAGATCCGGGTGACCGACAGGTCAATTGCTGAACCAGGCTTGTTGAAGGGAATAATCACCGGAGCCAGCGCAACGGGAATCTGGATCAATGCCCCATAACGGGTTGGATCACCAGCCCGGTTGAAGGTGCTGTTGTAGCTGTACAACTCGGTGCTGCTCAGTACCGCATCGCTGCCAGCAAAGTGGACAGTCCCTGTCGTCGAAAACAGTGATGGGTCATTGCTCAGGAATGCCCGCTTGCCAACGCCCGAGCCCCTGGGAGCATAGCTGAACGACGTCGGAAGAATGCTGTCCGGACTCCCTTGGTACAGGGCCGCGGGCATCGTCGCACCACCACCCTGGACAAGAACCTGGGCATTTGCTTCTAGCGTTCCGACCAACACGCAACTGGCGAGCCAGAACGCCTTCAATAGCAAGTTCATGAGATTGACAACTCCCTGCCTTCTCTGGATACGGTCGTTCATACCGCAGTGCGCCGGCCTGACGGCCGGCGCACCTGGAGAACACTTCTATGTCGCAGTTACAGCGGACGGCCGATGCCCGAGCAGGTGCTCGGATTGTTCACCGCACCGGCGTTCGTGGCGGTGGCGAAGCGAGCACGGACCGCATCGCGCCAGGCCTTGGTCAGCGGGATGAACTTGTGCGCGCGGATGGCGACGTCGTTCGGGCCCTGCTCGACACCGTTGACCACGGTGCTGCCGTAATGGCGGGTCAGGAAGCCGCGCACGTTGGCGCCCACGGTGGCGTTCTTGTAGCACTGGCCGAACACGAAGTTGGTGTAGCCAGCGATCGGATAGCCCGCGCTCGGGTTGCCGAACACCGGCACCCAGTTCGCCGGGTTCTCGGCAGCGGCACCGGTCGGCGGCGCAGCGGTTTCCAGCGTGGCCTGCACGCTCACTTCATCCGGCGAGAAGCCCTTGACCTTGGCGACCTTGGTGGCGTCGGTCAGGCTCGGGATCACGTCCGGGCCGACATAGCCAACGCGGCCGTCAACGGCATAGACGGCGTTGTACAGCGCGGTGCCACCGGTGGCCGGTGCGGCGATGAAGTTCGACGGCACGGTGGTGAACAGGTTGGCGAAGGTCGACTGCACCGAGAACGCCGGCACGCCGTTGGTCAACTTCAGGTTGCTGCCCGACACGTCAGCCGGCTGGCAGGCGCTGGTCAGGAAGCGGGTCAGCAGTTCGCTGGTGCCGCTGCTTTCGCCACGGTAGACGACCTGGATGTCACCGGTACGGCCCAGGCCCGCCAGCTGGCTCCAGCTGGTGATCTTGCCGGAGAAGATGCCGCAGATCTGGGTCACCGACAGGTCAACGACCGAACCGGCCTTGTTGAACGGAATCGTGACCGAGGTGGCCACCGACGGAATCTGCACCAGGGCGCCGTAGCGGTTGGCATCGCCGGACACGTTGTAAGTGCTGTTGTAGGTGTTCAGTTCGGTGCTGCTCAGCACCGAATCGCTACCGGCGAAGTGCACGGTGCCGGTGGTGGAGAACAGCGCCGAGTTGTTTTCCAGGAAGGCCTTCTTGCCGGTGCCCGAACCAGTCACGGCGTAGCTGAAGTTGGCCGGCAGGATGCTGTCAGCCTGGCCCTTGTACAGGTCGGCCGGCAGCGAAGCGCCGCCGCCGGTGACGGCGGTCTGGGCCGAAGCGGCACCGGCGGTGGCGAGCAGCGCGGTAGCAACCAGCGCGGCCAGGGTCTTGTACTTGTTCATGATCTTCTCCTGAAGGGTTTACTGCGAAGGGAAACGCCAAGGGAGGAACGGTCACTACACGCCTGCTGCCGCCGAGGGCCTCCCAGCCCACTCTGCGGCGACGTGGCTATGCTGGTCCGCGCCGATGACAGGCCGCTTAAGAAACCTGTGGAAGATCGAAAAAAGGTGTGGAGGATTGTGTGGAGAATCGAAAGCGTGCCGTGATGCGCGTTGCGCATCACTGGACCAATTGATTCATTTCCATGATCGGCATCAGCACGGCCAGCACGATCGTCAGCACCACGCCGCCCATCACCAGGATCATGGTCGGTTCCAGCAGCGCGGTCAGTGCCATCGCGCGACGTTCGATCTCGCGCGAGATCGTCTGTGCAGCACGATCCAGCAGCGGCGCCAGCGATCCGGTCTTCTCACCACTGGCCACCAGGTGCACCAGGATAGGCGGATACACCTTCTGCACCTTCAACGCAGCACCCAGTGCCGCACCTTCGCGCACGCGCGCGGACACGTCATCGGCACAGCGTGCCAGCAGCGCATTGCCAAGCGTCTGCCGCGCCGCCTCCAAGGCACGCAGCAGTGGCACACCGGCATCCAGCAGGATCGCCAGCGTCGAGGCAAAGCGCGCACTGTTCACGCCCAGCACGAAACGCCCGACCATCGGCACCCGCAGCAGCATCGCGTCCCATCGCAGGCGCAGTTCGGGCCGGCGCAACGCCAACCGCCATGCCACCACCAGCGCAGCGATGCCCAGCCCCACCCACACGCCCCAGCTGCGCACGAACGCGCTGGCGGCCAGCATCACCTGGGTCAGCATCGGCAGCGTCTGCCGCGCCTGCACGAACGCGGTCACCACCTGCGGCACTACGTAGCTGAGCAGGAAGATCACGATCGCCACCGACACCAGGCTGATCGCCGCTGGGTAGATGAAGGCGGTCAGTACTTTGGCCTGCAGCGCGTTGCGTTCTTCGATGTAGTCGGCAAGGCGCTCCATCACCCGCGCCAGGTCACCGGAGTCTTCACCTGCGCCCACCAGCGCCCGATAGATCGGCGGGAAATCGCGCGGCCGCGCGGCCAGCGCCACGGTCAGGCGCTGGCCGGCACGCACGTCGGCGCGTACGGCGGTGAGTGCCTGGGCCACATGCGGGCGCTCGGCCTGTTCGATCACCGCAGTCAATGCGGCTTCCAACGGCAGGCTCGCGGCCAGCAGGCTGGCCAGCTGGCGCGTGGCCCAGGCCAGCTCGCTGGCAGACAGCCGGCGGGCGCCCCAGCCACTGCCCGCACCGCGCGCCGCGCTGACCTGCACGGGTGTCAGCCCGCGACCGCGCAGCAGCTGGCGTGCGCCGCGCGGGCTGTCGGCGTCCAGCTGACCCTTCTCGATGCGGCCCTGCGCGTTGGCAGCCTGGTAGTCGAACAGTGCCATGCAGGCCTCAGTCGTCGCCGGTGACGCGCAGGATCTCTTCCAGCGTGGTCACCCCGCTGTCGACCCAACGCTGGCCGTCCTGGCGCAAGGTCCGCATGCCGGCACGCCGCGCCGCCTCGCGCAGCGCAGGTTCACCCTGTCCTTCATGGATCAGCGCACGCACGCGATCGTCGACCACGAACAGCTCGTGGATGCCGGTACGCCCCCGGTAGCCGCTGTTGGCACAGGCCGCGCAGCCCACCGCGCGCCACACGGTACGGCCCTCGCCGTCCACCTCGGCGCGCCGGCACTGCGTGCACAGCCGCCGCACCAGCCGCTGCGCCAGCACGCCGCGCAGCGACGAGGCCAGCAGGAACGGTTCCACGCCCATGTCGGCCAGGCGCGTCACCGCCGAGATCGCGTCGTTGGTGTGCAGGGACGCCAGCACGCCATGGCCGGTCAGCGACGACTGCACCGCAATCTGTGCGGTTTCCAGGTCGCGGATCTCACCGATCATGATGGTGTCCGGGTCCTGGCGCAGGATCGCGCGCAGCGCCGTGCCGAAGCTCATGCCGATACGCGCGTTGACCTGAATCTGGCCGATGCCGGCGAAGTCATACTCCACCGGGTCCTCCACGGTGAGGATGTTGCTGGTGCTGCTGTCGAGCTGGCCCAGCGCCGCATACAACGAGGTGGTCTTGCCGCTGCCGGTCGGGCCGGTGACCAGCACGATGCCATGCGGCTGCCGGATCAATCCGGTGAACGTGGCCAGGGTGTCATCGGCCATGCCCAGCCGCTGCAGCTGCAGGCGGCCGGCATCCTTCTCCAGCAGGCGCAGCACAGCACGCTCGCCATGCCCGGTCGGCACCGTGGAGACGCGGATGTCCAACGGACGCCCACCCACCCGGATCGCGATGCGCCCGTCCTGCGGCAGCCGCTTCTCGGCGATGTCCAGGTGGGCCATGATCTTGATGCGCGACACCAGCGCCGCGTGCAGTGCGCGCCGCGGCTGCACCATGTCGCGCAGGGTGCCGTCCACCCGGTAGCGCACCACCGAATGGGTCTCGAACGGCTCGATGTGCAGATCGCTGGCGCCATCGCGTGCGGCCTGTGCCAGCAGCGCGTTGATCATGCGGATCACCGGCGCATCGTCCTGTGCGTCCAGCAGATCGGTGACTTCCGGCATGTCCTGCATCAGCCGGTCCAGATCCACTTCACTTTCAGCAGCCCCGACCACGGCAGCGGCATCGCCGCCGTCACGGTACTGCTCACCCAGCCGCTGCTGCCAGGTCGCTGCATCCAGCGCCTGGAACGGCAGCGGGCCATGCCATCGGCGCAGTTCGGCCACGGCCCACGCCGCGGTGTCGGCGGTGCCCAGCAGCACCGACTCGCCGCCAACTTCGGACAGCATCACGCCGTGGCTGCGCACCCAGGCGTACGGCAGTGACGCGGCGGTGCTCACGGCCCGATCACCAGTTCCGGCGTGTAGCCCAGCCCGCGCAGCTGCTGCAGTGCCGGGTCCAGCGTCGCCGGGTCGCGCGGCAATCGCACGCGCAGGCGTTGCCCGCTCTCGCCCGGCGTCGCTTCGGCATAGGCCTGCAGGCCCAGTGCCCGCACCTGCGCCACGCCCTGGCTGGCACGCGCCGGGTCCAGCCCCTGCGCGAACTGCACCAGCTGCGCATCGCCGTCACCGGACGGGTACAGCGCCGCCAGGCTGCTGTTCTGCAGCGGCTGGCCCTGGCCATCGCGTGCATTGCCCTGGCCGAGTACAGGCAGGTCCTGCGGTGGCAGCTGCGGTGCCGACAGCGCCGGCAAGGCCCAGCTCTGTAGCGGCTGCGCGCCGGCCTGCGCGTTGCGCATGTAGTCGTAGCGGTCGCGGGTCAGGCGCTGGCCGGCGGCCGGGTCACGCACCACGTGCGGGCGCAGGAACACCATCAGGTTGGTCTTGGCGCGCTTGCGCGTGTCGCTGCGGAACAAGGCGCCCAGCACTGGAATCTTGCCCAGCCCCGGCACCGCATCACGGCCATGACTGACGCTATCCTCCAGCAGCCCACCGAGCACCATGATCTGGCCATCGTCCAGCAGCACGCTGGTATCCAGGGCGCGTTTGTTGGTGATGATGCCGGCCGTGCTGTTCGCGCTCTGCGCGTCGATGCTGCTGACTTCCTGGTAGATGTCCAGCTTGACCGTGCCGCCCTCGGAAATCTGCGGGCGCACCCGCAGCTTCAGGCCCACGTCCTCGCGCACGATGGTCTGGAACGGGTTGTTGCTGCCGCCACCACCGTCGGTCACGTAGCGGCCGCTGACGAACGGCACGGTCTGCCCGACCATGATGCTGGCCGCTTCATTGTCCAGCGTCATCAGGTTCGGCGTGGACAGGATGTTGGCACCGCCCTTGCTCTGCAGCGCGTTGGCCAACGCCTTCATGTTGAGGATCTGGCCGACGCCGGGCAGGTTGATGGTGCCGTCGATCACGCCGATCTTCAGACCATCCTTGGGCAGCACGTCCAGGGTGGTGCGTGCGGTGGTGTTCAGCCCGCTGCCACCGGTGGTGCCGCCGAAGTGGGTGCCGCCGAAGGTGCGGCCATTGCCCAGCATCCACTGCACGCCCAGTTCGGCCGCGTCGGTCTGGTTGACCTCCACGATCAGGCTTTCCACCAGCACCTGCGCACGGCGCTGGTCGAGCTGGTCGATCACCCGCCGCAGGTTGCGGTACACCGGCTCGGGGGCGGAGATCAGCAGCGTGTTAGTGGCCACGTCCGCCTGCACCGAAATGCCGTTCTGGCTGAAGCCGGTGCTGCCGGCGTCAATCGGGTCGCGACGGTTCGGGTCCAGCCGCTGCGATTCCAGCGCATTGCCACCGGTCTTGGACTGCTGCGGCTGCGACGGCTGCGCCGGTGTGGCGCGGTTGGCGTCGCCGGGCAGTGGCGTGATGCCTTCGTTGCTGCCCATTGCCGGTGCATCGCTCTGCCCGGCCACCACGCCGCGCAGCACGCCGGCGAGCTGATTGGCCTGGGCATTGCGCAGGTAGACCACATGCAGGTTGCCGGACTCGTCCTGCGCGCGGTCCAACTTCTCCACCAACTGCCGCGCCAGGCGCGTTCGGCCCGGGCTGCTGGAACGCAGCAGCACGCTGTTGCTGCGGGGGTCGGCCATCACCACCACCTTCTGGCTGGGCTCGGCGCCCTGCGCATCCAGCAGCGGCGCGACCATCGCTGCCACGTCAACGGCAATGCCCTGCTGCAGCTTCACCACATCGGTGTCCATGCCGGCCGGTGTATCGACGCTGGCGATCACCCGCGCGATGCGCTCCAGGTTGTCGGCATAGTCGGTGATCACCAGGGTGTTGTTGCCCGGGTTGGCGGTGATCGGATTGTCCGGGCTGATCATCGGCCGCAGCACCGCCACCAGCGCGGCTGCGTTCTCGTAGCGCAGCGCGAAGGTGCGCGTGGCCACCTCGCCGCCGGCCCCGCCCGCGCCCACACGGCCACCGAGCAGCTTGGCCTCGGCCTGCGGCACCACCCGGCTGACACCGCCGTTCTCGACCACGGCAAAGCCACGCATGCGCAGTGCGCCCAGCAGCAACTGGTACGCCTGGGTACGGCTGACCGGGCCATCAGAGACCACGGTCATCTTGCCGGTCACCCGCGGGTCGATCAGGAACTGGCGACCGGTGAAGCGCGCCGCCATGCGCAGTACGCCGCCGATATCGGTATCCACCAAGTTCAACTGCACCGGTTCATCGGGGGCGTCCTGCGCCTGTGCCGGTGCAACAACGTGAGCGCCACCCACGATCAGGGCCAGTACAGTGCTGCAGGCAAGGCTGCGCATCGCCCTCATGAATGGCCACCCGCAGTGAGTGCCATCACGATGTTTCCGGATATCCGTGCCGCCGGCATGTTCGCATCCCCTGTGCGTGTCAGTTGCAGTTGCTGCAGTTCGATGGCCGGATCGGCCAGCACGGGCAGCAGCCAGTTCCACAGTGCGTCAGCAGGTACGGCCTGCACCTGCAGGTGCCAACGCCCGTCGCGTGCTTCGACATGCAGTCCATCGGCGAGGCCGGCGGACTTGATTCCATTACGCAGCGCGGCCAGCGTCGGGCGCTGCCCCTGCACCTGCTGCTGGCGTTCGCGTGCACGCAGCAGCGGCGCCAGTGCGCGCGCCTGCGCCTGCAGCCGCGGCAGCTCAGCCTGCCAGTGCGCACGCTGTTTCAGCAGCGGCTCCAGCCAGAATGACCACAGCCCCGCTGCCAGCAGCGCCAGCACCATCACCCACAGCATCCAGCGGTCGCGCGGCGGCAGGTGCTGCCAGCGTCGCTGCAGACCGGCCACACCCTCGCCCAGGCGCACGGCTCTGGCGGTCACTGTCCGCCCCCGCTCACGCGCAGGCGTCCACCGGCCTCGCGCGCCATCTGCAGGCCCTGCGCCTGCGCCGCCTGCTGCCACTGCTCCAGCCGCTGCGCGTCATCGGCTACCGCCTGCGCATCGGCGTCCAGCTCCAGTTCCAGCTGGCCGGGTTGATAGCGCAGGCCGCGCACCTGGCCGCCCAACTCCGGAATCGCCTGCAGCGTCGTTGCGACCTGCCGCTGCACCGGTGGCAACGGCGGCGCCGGCAACGGCACGGCCAGCGCGCGCCGCGCCTGCAGCACCGGGTCCACCACATCGGTGATCTCCGGAAAGTGCGAACTGAACTGCCGCGCCATGTCCTGCTGCAACGCCTCGCCCTCGCTGCGCCAGCGCGAGACCTGCAGCTGCAGCCCAAGCGCAGCCAGCAACACCGCCGCCAATGCGAGGCCGATCGCCACGCGTGGTGCCTGCCTGCTGCGACCCGGCAGTGGCAACGACCACGCTGGCACGGGTCCGCTGGCCTGCCGTTCATGCGCGACCACGGTGGCCGGCAGGTTCTCCGGCCACACCGACGGCACGCTGTCGATCCACTGCACGGCCTGCACCCCGGATTGCTGAAGACGCGCCGCGAGCGACTGCAGCACCGCCGCTGTGTCGCGCCCACCGCACCACTGCACAAAACCCCGATCGCGCCCGCAGCGCACCAGCAGATGCTCACCGGCAGCCTGCAGCGTTGCCTGGCCGTTCTGCCATGGCAGCAGCAGCGGGGTCGGGTACAGTGCCTGCAGCTGCAGTGCACATGAAGCCAGCAGCTGTTGCGCCTGCAGGACTGCTTGTTGGCCAAGCCACGCCACAGGAACCGTGCCGTCCGCCGCCTGCGCACCATGTGCCAACACGACCTCCTGCAGGTCATCCAGCAGCATCGCCTCTACTTCGCCCTGCAGTGCGGCCTGCAGCCTGCGGCCCGACAGTGGCGGCAGCTGCAGTTCCAGCAGGATCAGGTCCTGCGGATCGAGACAGGCCAGCACCTCGGCCTGCGGATGACGTTGCCCGAGCACGGCCAAGCCCTCGCGGCCATGGGCCAGCACCCCACCCTTGTGCAACTGCGCCCACTCGACCGTACTGTCGGCGCGCAGGTGTTCCAGCGCCGGCAGGCGCACCCTCAGCTGCACGCTCATGCTCCAATCCTCGTCCACACACGCTGCACGCGCACACTGTCATCGCGATACTCGCGCCAGATCAGGGCCCTGAAGTCGACCGCATTGCCATCGGCCTGTACCTGGCCGACGGCAAGGAACCACTCGCTATGAATGCCAAGCGGCACCACGGCCATCTGCGCGTTGCTCAGTTGCAGACGATTGGCGATATCGCCGCGGTTGAGCAGCCAGTGGCCACCGTCGCGCTCACCGAGTAGCGCCTGCAGGCGCCCCGGCTCCACGCCGGGAGTGACCGCCTGCAACACGCTGATGTCACTGGTGTTGGCATTGACCAGGGTCTGGGCCGGCAGCACCACGGTGCGCCGTGCCAGTGCCTGCACCGCCACTGGGTCGGCGCCCGCCAGGGCCTGCTCGATCATCGATTCACGCGGCAACGGCGCCTGCGCCTGCAGATCGCCATCACGCAGCCGCGCCTGGATGTGATCGGCAGCAGATGCACAGGCACCCTGCCCCAGTCCCTGCCCGGCACACAGCGCGATGAACGCGCGCCGTGCCTCCGGGTCCGGCTTGCCATAGGCCAGCAGGTTGCGCAGGTTGAACATGGACTGTGCATCGACCAGCTGCAACTGCACCGGCAGCGGCGCCTGCAGCGTCAGTGGACGCGCCCAACGGCCGCTGCGCACCGTGGTCAACTGCTCCTTTACATCGTCACGCAGCTGCTGCGCCGCGCGCTCCAGGGTGGCATCGACCGCCATGCGCACCTGCGCACGCAGCTGGTCGCCACGCAGCGCACGCAGCTGTGCCGACTGCCGGGTCAGCAGTGCAGTGGCAATCACCGCCACCAATGCCACCACCAGCAGGGCGACGATCACCGCCATGCCGCGCTGGCGGGTGCACGGGACCGAACGCGTCCGGGCTGTCATCTGCACGCCTCACAGCTGCCAGGAGCCGATGTCCGCGTTCCCGGCGTCGCCACCGGGCTTGCTGTCCGCACCCAGCGAGAACACATCGATGTCGCCATGGGTTCCGGGAATCTGGTACTGGTACGGATGGCCCCATGGGTCATTCGGCAGGCGATCCAGATACGGCGTCACCGGCATCGCACCGCTGCCCTGCGGCGGCTTCACCAGCGCCTGCAGGCCCTGTTCGGCGCTGGGATAGCGCCCGTTGTCCAGCTTGAACAACTTCAATGCCTGCATCAGCGCCGCGATGTCCTGGCGCGCCGCCACCACGCGCGCCTGGTCGGGACGGTCCATCAACCGCGGCACGATCAACGCGGCAAGAATGCCGATGATCACCACCACCACCATGATCTCTATCAGGCTGAAACCCTGCTGCCGAGCCCTGCGACTACCCACCTGCCTTGCCATTGTTCCGCCCTCGTCATCCTGGAAGAGACCGCTGCGCCATGGTCAGCGGTGCATGTGTCAGTACGATAAACATCCGCCTGCTATTCGCTGCGCGTGTGCCTGTGCAGGCGCAACACGTGTAGCCGGGGCACATGCAGACTCGAACAGGTGCTGCGGCACGCTGGCCAGCGCATCGTCGATGCAGCCGCGCAGCAACGGGTGCGCGCAGGCCTGCAGCAGGCGCACGCACTGCATCGGCGACCACGCGGTGCCATGGTCGAGGCCGATGAACATCCGGTAGGCCTGGTGGTAACGCAGATCGTCGTACACGCGCTGCGCACTGTTGAGATCACGCACGACCACCAGCAGCGCCGCACGTTGCAGCAGCCGCACATCGCCCGCGTCAAGCGGCAGCGCGTTCATGGCCGCTTCGGGCCAGGGCCGCAGCTGCAGATCGAGGGCGCGCCGCAACGCCGCCAGCGGATGCGCGCTGCTGTCCAGTGCCGCCCAGCGCGCCGCATCGGCCCAGGCATCACTGGACAGCACCCAGACCCACGAGTGCCCATAGCGCTGCACGTTCACAGGCGTGTGCCGAGCCTGCTCCAGCGACTGGCTCAGGTGACGATCCAGCTCCAGCATGCTGATCCTGCGACTGTCTGCCATCGGCGCCGCCCGTGCTCCGCGACGCGTGGTGCGTCGTACTCTGCAGAAGACGTCAGCAAGGCAGGTGAAGCGACAACGCGAATGCGTCTCTGTGCGCTGCGTGGCGCTTCATCAGCTACGTCATCGCAGCGTCATCTGCCTGCAGGCTTCGCGCTCCAGTCGCGGCGCTTCGCCCCCGCAACGGCGCGCCAGTATCGCCACATCGCTGCGTGCGGCGAACGTTGCCAGCGCATTGGACATATCCACGTCATCGCACCATGACGCCATCGCAACACGCAGCGCTGGCAGCTGCCAGCCATCCATCACGCCATGGCTGCCGGCCACGAACCAGTGCCAAAGACGATGATGCTGTACCTGCTCGTGCAGTTGCACGAGATCGTCGATGCCGTGCATGCCCATCAGCAGCAGCACGCGCGCCATCGCCGCAGGCGGCAACGTGCCGGCCTCAGCGAGGGGCAGCACCTGCTGCTGCAGCCGTAGCAGCATCGCCAACGGGTGCGATTGCGGATCGAAGTCGAGCAGAACGGCCTGTTGCTGCCATTGCGCATCGGAGACCACGCACACCCACGGCGATCCATAGCGATGCACCATCAAGGGCCGTCGCTGCGTGGTTTCCAGCAACGCCGACAGATTACGGCGCAGATCCAGCACACCGATGGTCTCGTTGCGCATCCTTGGCGTCTCCTTGCTTGCAACAGCCCTGCGCGGCGCGCACGGCCAGCGTCTTCATCTAACCAAGGACGGCAATGCCACCCGGAAAGCGACGCAGATCCAGCGACATCGTCAGTCGCAGCTGCTCCAGCGCCGCATCCGGATCATCGATGCGGAAACGGCCGCTGACCGGGGCCCGCGCCAATGCCGATTCGCCCAGCAGCACCTTGCCGCGGCGGTAGCGGTTGATTTCATCCACCACCTCGCGCAATGGAGCGCGGCGGAACACCAGCATGCCCTCGGTCCAGGCGCTCACTTCCGAGGCCAGGGCTTCGGCCACCACGCCACTGAGGCGCTCGTCGTATTGGGTCTGCTGGCCCGCCTGCAGCTGCAGGCGGCCCTGCGGGTGCTCGATGCGGGCGCTGCCCTGCAGGCAGGTCACCCGTACCTGGCCGTGGGTGTTGCGGACGTCCAGGCGCACCGCACCTTCATCGGCAATCACGCAGCCCGGCCCCGCGAACAGGGCGAGGCGCAGGCCTGCCTGGGTTTCGATCGCGGCCTGGCCCTGCACCAGCTCGAAGCCTTCGCCCTGCGTGTCCGAACGACGGCGCAGGCTGCTCTGCGTATCCAGTTCGATCTTCAGCAGCGGCAAGGGCGCGATCTGCAGTCGCTCACCGGTGCCGGTGTGGAAATCGGCCGCCATCGCCGTCACCGAGGGCCACAGCCCCAGCGGCGGGCGGATCGCCGCCACCACCACCAGGCTGGCCGGTGCGGCAATCGCGGCTCCCAGGAAGGCGCGCCGGCTCCAGCGCTGGGACGGCGTCGGCGCGACCGGCTGGCGCGCAGCGGCGGGCAGCTGTTCGCCCGCCAGGCGTACCTGCGCCCATTGCCGGCGCGCACGGCCGAATGCTTCGCGATGACGCGGATCAGCCTCGCACCACTCACGGAACCTGCGCCCATCGGCGGCGGTGGCCTCGCCCGAGGTCAGCCGCACCACCCACGCGTGGGCCTGACGCTCGACGGCATCCAGCGGGCGTTGCGGGCGATCGTCAGGATCCATGGGGGCTCATGCCGGACCCGCACGCTGCGGGGTTCTGCTCGGCGTCAAAGTGTAGACGGATGCCGCCGCTCAGAACCGCACCTGACGCCCCTGTCCGCTGCGCTCGGCCAGGTAGTCCTGGGCCGCTTTCAGCTCGCGCTGCACAAGCCGCAGCGACACGCCCAGCTGGTCGGCGACGTCGCGCTGCTGCAGGCCATCGACGCGGATCGCCAGCAGGATGCGGCGTCGGCGCTCGGGCATGCGCTGCAGCAGGCCGACCATGTCCTCCAGCGCGAAATCCAGTTCGGCCGCCTGCGCCGGGCCCGGTGCAGGGTCGGCCATCTCCATCAGCGTATCCACCTCTTCCAGGCTCAGCAGGCGGTGGTCGGCACGCTGGCGGTCGATCACCGTGTTCATCGCCATGCGCAACAGGTAGGCCGCGGGATTCTGCACGGCATCCAGGCGGTCACGGCGCGCACTCAGGCGCATCCAGGTGTCCTGCAGCGCATCGCCGGCCAGCTCCTCCGAGCCCAGCTTGCGCACCAGGCGGCGCTTCAGCTCGTCGTAGGCCCCCAGAAGGTGGTCCATCAGGTCAACTGCCCCAGCCGTACCGTTGCTCATGTTCGAATCCTTGAAGTCATGGAAGGGGCGCGCGCCGACCACAGTCGTGGTCGGTGCCGGAAGGTCGGATCTGCAGCGTCACCGGCTGCGGCAGCGCGGCGGCATCGGGCGCAAGCACCAGGCCCTGCAGCGCCTGCAGCAGGCGTGCATCGCGGCGGGCGCTGCCACTGCCTGAGAGCAGCTCGGGCGCATGCACCTGGCCTTCGCCGTCGACGTGGAAGCGCAGCGTCGCGGCATAGCGGCCGGGCGCGATCTCGGGGTCGTCACAGAACACCGCACGCAGGCGCTGCTGCAGCCCGCCATAGCGACGCCGACGCTCGGCCTCGGGAAGTTCGGCACCAGTACCGGGTTCGGCGACCGAGGGCGTGCCCCGGCGCAGCACCACGCGCTGCTCACCGATCATCTCGGCCTCGATGCCGGTGTCCTGCAGCAGCATCTGCAAGGCAGGCAGCGGCGCAAGGCTGGCGCGCAGCGCATGGCTGCTACGGCCGGCGGCAAGATCGCCCGGGTACATCACCGACCACCCGCTGATGACGCTGAAGCGCTCGACCGCCTGCTCCAGCGGCTGCGCAGGGATGTCGTAGGCATGAACACCGTCCCGCGCCACAGCGGCAAAGGACAGCAGCAGCCATGTGGCGATGGCCACCTTCCAAGTTCTGACCGCATGGTGTCCATTCAGCCCCCTGACGTAGAACACATGACCCTCGGCAGCGACAGCAGCTGCAGTGGACGCGCGCCACGACCGGAGCCCCGGCCCGCGCGCGACCAGCAAGCGGGCTCAAACCGTACCGGGGCCAGATGTCATTGCGATGACCGCTGCCTACGCCCGGCGTTAAGCCAAGCTCCGTGAACCCAGTCACGCATCAGGAATCAATGAATCGAACAGACATGTCCATCTGCTCCCGGGGTCAGAGCCCGTTGCACAGCAACGGGATCCGACCCCAACAGGTCGCGGGGAACTGTCAGGCGCGGGGCGGTGTGGGCAGGCAGGACCGTTGGCGCCATGGATGGCGCCATCGAGCCCCCATGGATGGGTCTACGGCGTGTCCTGCCTGGCCACACCGCCCCGCCGCCCTGGGAACATCGCCGTTGCGGCTGCTGTTGCTCCTGAGGTTGCCGGCCAGCGGCCGGCACTACCGCGGGTGCCGGGTGCAACCCGGCCGGAACCACCCATCCTCAAAGCGGCAGCTGGGTGGTCTGCTTGATCCGCTGCATCGGAATCTCGGTCTTGGTGTTCTGCACCCCGGCGATCCGGTTCAGGTGCTGCATCTGGAACTGCCGGTAAGCATCCAGGTCCGCCACCGCCACCCGCAGCAGGAAATCGCAGTCACCGGCCATCAGATGGCATTCAAGCACTTCCGGGAACGACTTGATGCTGTTGATGAAGTGGTTGGTGGTGTCCTCGTCCTGCCCGCGCAGCCACACTCGCACGAACACCGTGAAGCCACGACCCACCTTCGCCTCATTCAGCAGGGCCACGTAGCGGTCGATGTAGCCGCCCTCCTCCAGCAGCCGCACCCGCCGCAGGCAGGCCGAGGGCGAAAGGCCCACCAGCCGGGCCAGCTCCAGGTTTTGCAGCCGTCCGTCACGCTGCAGGGCATCGAGGATGCGGCGATCGAGGTTGTCGAGCTGATACTGCACGGGATTTCACCTTTGGCGACCTTAGCCGCATGGAATCTCAATATTCCCGAATTGAATGGCATCAACGCAACCCGATTTCGCGATCGGACCGCTAGCATGGGCCACCCCCACCTCGTTGTGCCGTTCCATGGACGCCCGTACCACCCTCCCCCTGCCCGACACCTGCGATATCGCCCCGCGCGCCGAATTCCTGCGCGGCCTTCGCGCCGCCGTACCGGTGATGATCGGCTTCATTCCCTTCGCCCTGGTGCTCGGCGCCCAGGCCGCCCAGAAGGGCCTGAGCGCGCTGGAAGTGCCGCTGATGACCGGCCTCAACTTCGCCGGCGGCTCGGAGTTCGCCGCCGTCGAACTGTGGACCTCGCCGCCGCATATCGCGCTGATCGTGGCGATCACCGCGCTGGTCAACAGCCGCCACCTGCTGATGGGCGCCAGCCTGGCCCCGCTGCTACAGCACCTGCCGCGCCGCCGGGTGCTGCCGGCGCTGTTCTTCATGTGCGACGAGAGCTGGGCGATGGGCGTGGCCGACGCGCGCCGCCGTGCGCTCGGCTTCAGCCTGGCCTATTACCTGGGCGTGTCGGCAGGCCTGTACACGGTCTGGGTCGCCTGCACCGCGCTGGGCGCGATCGTTGGGCCGATGCTGGGCGACATCCACGCCTACGGCTTCGACATGGCCTTTCCGGCCGTGTTCCTGGTGCTGCTGCGCGGCATGTGGCAGGGCATGAAAGCAGCGCGTCCGTGGCTGGTCAGCCTGGTGGTGGCCGCGGCCACCTACCTCCTGGTTCCCGGCGCCTGGTACGTGGCCAGCGGCGCGCTGGCCGGCCTGGCCGCAGCCTGGCTGCTGGCGGAGGACGCGGCATGATCTTCAACGGACTGATCCACTGGACCTCGGTGCTGACCATCGTGCTGATGGCCGCTGCCACCTACCTGACCCGCATCATCGGCTTCCTCGCACTGCGCAACCGCACACTGAGCAAGCGCGCAGTGACGGTGATGGAAGCCGCACCCGGCTGCGTGCTGATCTCGGTGATCGCGCCCGACTTCGTCGCCGACAAGCCCGCCGACCTCGCCGCGCTGGCGATCACCCTGCTGGCCGCCACGCGGTTGTCGATGCTGCCGACTGTGCTGATCGGCGTGGTCTCGGCCGGGGTGCTGCGCTATCTGATGGGCTGACGCACGCGCGAGGTCCCCACGTGGTGTGACTGGAGGCGCGACGGTCGCTATCAGCTCGACCTGCACAT
Source organism: Stenotrophomonas sp. 96582_Sma (assembly GCF_056480905.1). Lineage (NCBI taxonomy): Bacteria > Pseudomonadati > Pseudomonadota > Gammaproteobacteria > Lysobacterales > Lysobacteraceae > Stenotrophomonas > Stenotrophomonas sp. 96582_Sma. The sequence goes on from NZ_CM151122.1 coordinate 2,715,931, forward strand.
TTGCGTGCCGCCTCAAACGTGGCCCGGAGCCACCTACTGGAGGTGTTTGAAAAAACTCCGATTGCCTGATCGAGCCTGAGCCGGTACGGATCGACTGCCGAATCAGCGGGTTGAGCTGATCGGTCAATCGACGTCCAACGTGGAGAGTACCAATGAGCAATCTGCGAGTTGTCGTGGCAGCAATCGGTATCACCCTCACCTCTACTCGCGGGCTGCCCCTCTGATGCAGCGCCGTCAGTCCAGGCGTACCCAACCGGGCCCCGCGCTTGGGCTCTATGCTGGGCTGGCGGCAATCCTTCTGGCCACAAGTGCGTGCCAATCCATCCAGCTGCCTCCCCGGAACCTGGTCAGTCCCGATGGAGGGTATGCCACCCTGCTGCGAGGCCCTACCTCACATCTGAAGATCAGCACAGTGTCGATGCTTCCCGGCCCGGAAAGCTCGGAGTTCCCCAATCGGTCCATCGAGTGCGGGTGGTCATCCGTCGCAACTCGAGTTCTCTGGGCAGATCGAGCGCTTTCGGCCATGCAGGCGTCACGGCTCTGCGAGGCCGCCGCACGATCCGCTGGACTGCCGCTCCAGGCCAATGGGCAGGAACGGACGCCTATGCGCTATCAGTTGACGATCGTAAGTGACGGAGGCGGCATCTGGCGACAGCTGCCGGGACCAGAGCCGCCGGGCCAGATGGTCAGCTTCTGGTTTCCCTCCGGTCCCGACACCGACTCGCTGCGCAGGCGCGTGATCGCCACCACCGCCCATGAGTTCCAGCATATCGCCACCGCATTGGCAGGACAGCCTCGACGCGGCGCGCAGCGCGAACCAGACGCCTATCTGGCAGGCGCATGTGCCCAGCTGATGATCGAAGGCGCCGTTGCACGTGCGGATCTGCCTGGCGGACACGATCCGCGAGCTGATCCGTTTCTGCCAACGGCAGCCAGGCGCTCCGCGCATGCAGGCAGTACGACCGGGGGAGCGCTGCTGCGGTTCTTCGGTGACGCGGACACCTTGCACATCAATGAGGGAGGCCGCCACCTGATGCGGCATTGCCACGAGACGATCGGCTTTCCCCTGCAGCAGTGAACGCTCCCTGCGACACCCGGTCGCAGCCGATCCCGGCATCCACTTGATCAATGTCAAACCGCCCGCCGCCGTGCGGGCGTATTTCTATGCAGGACCCGAACACGCCGGCGTTACCGGCATCCACAAGGACCCTGCGATGAGCTACACCCCCGACAACGCCCAGCTGCTGAATGCCATGCAGAACGTCATGGTGATCTCCACCACCGACCTGCAGGGCAACATCACCTACGCCAATGACCTGTTCTGCACGCTCACCGGCTTCGCCCGCGAGGAGCTGATCGGCCAGCCGCACAGCATCGTGCGCCATCCGGATGTGCCCAAGGCGGTCTACAAGGACATGTGGGACACCATCAAGGCCGGCAAGACCTGGACCGGCATCGTGCCCAACCTCGGCAAGGGCGGCGTGCTCTACGTGGTGGACACCACCGTGCAGCCGCTGTTCGATGCCGAGGGCAACATCACCTCGTACATCAGCATCCGCCGCGTGGTGAACGACCTGATGCAGAACTACGACCTGGTCGAGTTCAGCAAGGAAAAGTTCGACGACTTCTACGAGGCCGCGTGAACGCCCTCCCGACCAGTACGCCCTTCAGCCGCCTGCTGGTGGGTTTCGCGTCCGAGTCGGGCAATGCCCGCGCCCTGGCCCAGCGCCTGGGCGCGGACCTGCAGCCGCACGCGCCGCAGGTGCTCCCGTTCAACGACATCGACGTGGCCAGCCTCGGCCACGGCGATGTGCTGCTGGCGATCTCCAGTTCCTTCGGTGACGGCGAACCGCCAGCCAACGGCGAGCAGTTCTTCGAAACGCTGCGCCAGACCCCGACACTGAGTGGCCTGCGCTATGCGGTGTTCGGCCTCGGTGACACCGGCTACCCCAGCTTCTGTGGCTTCACCAAGGCGCTGGATGCCGCGCTGAGCGAGCGCCAGGCGCAGCCGCTGCTGCACCGCGTGGATGCCGACCTGGGCTACGAGCAGTTCTTCCAGCAATGGCAGCCAGTGCTGGGCCAGGTGCTGGACGGCGACGTGAACGCGGGCCAGGACCTGCACCTGCAGGTCACCGCCTATGGCGAAGACAACGCCTTTGCCGCCCCCATTCTGGAACACCGCCGCTTGAACAGCAGCGACCCGGCCGCCTGGCACCTGCAGCTGGACATTGCCGGCAGTGGCATGGCGTACCGCGCGGGCGACACCCTGCACGTAGTACCCGAGAACGACCCTGCGCTGCTGCAGGCATTGGCCACCTGGTACGGCGACTCCGCCGCTGTGGCCGCACTGCACGACCGCGAGCTGCGCCTGCTGAGCAAGGGCGTGCTGCGCGAACTGGCCAAATTGGGCGGCAGCGAGGTGCTGAAGGGCCTGTTGAAGGTCAGCCAGAAGCGCGAGCTGGACGCCTACCTGCACGGGCTGGACCTGCTGGACGTGCTGCAGGACCACGCCACGCCGGCCAGCGTGCCGCTGGCCCGCCTGCGCGAGCTGCTGTCACCGCGCCTGCCGCGCGCCTATTCGATCGCCTCGCACCCCTGCGACGACCAGCTGAGCCTGTGCGTGCGCGAAGTGCGCTACACCCTGCGCGGTCGCGAGCGCTTCGGCACTGCCACCGGCAGTCTGCTGCACGGCGGCGACCACGCGCGCGTGTACTGCCGTTCCAATCCCGGCTTCCATCTGCCCGATACCGGCGAAGCGCCATTGCTGCTGGTTGGCACCGGCACTGGCATCGCGCCGTTGATGGGCCTGATGCAGGAGCTGCAAGCCAACGCCTGCGAACGCGAGGTGCACCTGGTGTTCGGCGAGAAGCACAGCCAGCACGATTACCTGTACCGCGAGCAGCTGCAGGACTGGCGCGCGCGCGGTGTGCTGGCCGGCCTGCATACCGCGTTCTCGCGCGATGGGGCCGAGAAGGTCTATGTGCAGCATGTGCTGCAGCAGCGCGCCGACGAAGTGCGCGATGTGCTGGCCCGTGGCGGGCATCTGTACCTGTGCGGTAACAAGAGCCACCTGGAAGGCGCGGTGCGCGAGGCCATCGATGCCATCAGTGGCGAAGGGCACTGGGACGCGCTGCGGGGTGAAGGCCGCACGCACTGCGAGCTGTATTGATCCATTCCACTGGATTGCGCGAACGCTGAACCGGTAGAGCCGGCCGCTGGCCGGCTGCTCCGGATTCCATGGTTGCCAGCCAGCGGCCGGCACTACCATCAGATGCAACCATTCATCGCCTGAGCGTCGCGGAACTCCTGAACCGGTAGAGCCGGCCGCTGGCCGGCTGCCCCAGATTCCGTGGTTGCCGGCCAGCGGCCGGCACTACCATCAGATGCAACCATTCATCGCCTGAGCGTCGCGGAACTCCTGAACCGGTAGAGCCGGCCGCTGGCCGGCTGCCCCAGATTCCATGGTTGCCGGCCAGCGGCCGGCACTACCATCAGATGCAACCATTCATCGCCTGAGCGTCGCGGAACTCCTGAACCGGTAGAGCCGGCCGCTGGCCGGCTGCTCCGGATTCCATGGTTGCCGGCCAGCGGCCGGCACTACCATCAGATGTAGCCATCCATCGCCCTTGCGTCCATCGCGGGTCAACCGCCGACGATACGACCATCCACCACGCGTGCTACCTGCTGGCCGAACATGGCCACATCCTGCGGGTCGTGGCTGATCAACAGCAACGGAATGCCAGTATTGTCCAGCACCGTCTCAAGCTCCTGGCGCAGGTGCTGGCGCAGGTCATGATCCAGCGCGGAGAACGGCTCATCCAGCAGCAGCGCCTGCGGCTGCGTCACCAATGCACGTGCCAAGGCGGTGCGCTGACGCTGGCCGCCGGATACCTGCGACGGCAGCAGATCACCGACCGTGTCGATGCGGAATGCGTGCAGCCACTGCTCCACCGCATCGAAGCGCTGGCCAGCCCGCGGATTCAACCAGCCCTTCTGCAGACCGAACGCCACGTTCTGGCGCACGCTCAGGTGCGGGAACAGCGCGTAATCCTGGAACACGTAGCCCAGCCGGCGGCGTTGCGGCGGCAGATCCACGCCGGTGGCCGCATCGAACAGGGTCTGCCCCTGCAGCCGTACATGCCCCTGGCCCGGCCGTAGCAGCCCGGCCACCGCCTTCAGGGTCAGGCTCTTGCCGGCGCCCGAAGGCCCGAACAGCACCACCTGCCGCTGCGTGCACTGCAGCGACACATCCAACACGAAATCCTGGCCGGCCGCCTGCAGGCGGCGCTGCACCTGCAGGTCAAGCCACATCGCGCAGCTCCCGGCGACGTCCGCCCACCAGCCGTGCGGCCAGCAGCAGGATCACGATGCACACCACCGAGGTCAGGATCACCAGCGCATTGGCCTTGCCGTCCTGGCCGGCCTGCACCGCCTCGTAGATGGCGATCGACAGCGTCTGCGTGCGGCCCGGAATGCTGCCAGCCACCATCAGAGTGGCGCCGAACTCGCCCATCGCACGTGCAAACGCCAGCAGCAGGCCGGCGAGGATGCCACGCCAGGCCAGCGGCAGCGTGATGCGGAAGAACACCGCCGCTTCGGACACACCGAGCGTGCGTGCGGCCTGCTCCAGCTGTCCGTCCACTTCCTCGAACGCCGCGCGTGCCGGCTTGAACACCAGCGGCAGCGAGGCCACTGCGGCGGCGATCACTGCAGCCTGCCAGGTAAACACCAGGTTGATGCCGAACCACGACTGCAACCACGCACCGATCGGTCCGTTACGGCCGATCAGCACCAGCAGGTAATAGCCCAGCACCGTCGGCGGCAACACCATTGGCAGGGTCAGCAGCGAATCCAGCAGCTCACGGCCGGGAAAGCGCCGCCGCGCCAGTAGTGCGCCCAGCGCCACGCCCACTACAAGATTGATCGCGGTGGCCCAGCCGGCCACCTTCAGCGACAACCCCAGTGCGCTCCAGTCGAGATCCATGCCTCAGGGCTTGCCGAACCCGTGCCTGGCCAGGATCGCCTGGCCCTGTGCCGAACGCACGAAGGCGGTGAAGCGCTTGGCCTCGGCCGGCTGCGCGCTGGCCTTGGTCACCGCCAGCGGATAGGCGATGCGCCCGGCCACCGGCACCGCGAAGGCACGACGCACGCGGTCGGGCATGGCCTGCGCATCGGTGGCATAGACGAAACCGGCATCCACTTCACCACGCGCCACGTAGTCCAGCGACTGGCGCACGTTCTGGGTGGTGATGACCCTGCCCTGCACCGACGGCCACAGGCCCGCCGCTTCCAGCGCGCCCTTGGCGTAGCGACCGACCGGCACGCTGTCCGGGTTACCCAGTGCGATGCGCTGCACGCCGGCACCGGTCAGGTCCTTCAAGCTACGCGGCGCGACCTTGGCCTGCGGCGGCACCACCACCCACAGCGCGTTCACCGCGAACACCTCGCGGGTACCGGCCGCCAGCAGGTCCTGCTGCTGGGCCTGGTCCATCGTGGTTTCATCGGCCGAGGCGAACACGTCCACCGGCGCGCCACGACTGATCTGCTGCAGCAGCACGCCTGAGGCGGCGAAGTTGAAATCGACCTTGGTTCCCGGGTGCGCCTTCTCATAGGCGGCGCCGAGTTCGCGGAAGCTCTCGGTCAGGCTCGATGCCGCCGACACCGTCAGGTCGGCCGCCCAGGCCGGCACCGTGGCCAGCAGGCCCAGCAACAACAGTCCAGCTCGCTTCATCATCGGCTCCCGGCCAGGTTCAGTTAGGGTCGGATTCGTCGGCCACCGCCAGCGCCGCCAGGCGCTCGGGCTGCAGCAGCAGGATCTCACGCTGCTTCACCGCGATGATCCCATCATCGCTCAGGCGGCGCAGCACGCGGCTGGCGGTTTCCGGCGCCATCCGCAGGTAATTGGCGATCTCGGTACGCGCCATCGTCAGGTTGAAGCGCGTAGCGGAAAAACCACGCCGCGCGTAACGCTCGGACATGTCGAGCAGGAACGCCGCCATGCGCTCTTCGGTACGGTGATTCGCGGCCAGCGTGGCGACCTTGCCGATCTCCGCACTGAGCAGGCTGAACAGCTTGGCCTGCAGCCCCGGCATGCGTGTGGCCAGCAGGCTCAGCTTGGGGAACGAGATGCGGCACAGGTGCACGGTGTCCAGCGCCACCGCATTGCAGGGGAAGCGCGAACCGTGGATCGCATTGAGGCCGATCACTTCGCCCGGCAGGCTGAAGCCCAGCACCTGCTCGTTGCCCTGGCTGTCATCGACGAAGGTCTTGACCATACCGGCGCGCACCGCAGCAATCGAATCGAACGATTCGCCAGCGCGGAAGATGTAGTCACCCGCATGGAACGGGCCAACGTGGTCGACCAGGACGTGCAGATCGCCCAACGCAGTCTTGTCATAACCCTGCGACATGCAGGCATCGGAAAATGCACAGGTACTGCAGAAGTGCAGCGCGTCGCCATCATCGGCGGCGGCGGGGTTCGGCGTGGCCCGGCCGAGGCGACCCTGGGAAGGCGGAGTTGAAGACATCGGGGCAGGACTCAAGCGATGGCGGCCGCCGGCCGGAAGCATGCGGCCATCATACGCCACAGCAACCGCCCTTCTTCGGCCAGCCGCAGCACACGTGCATCCCACTGCGCCCAGCCGCGCGCCAGCAACGGCGACAGCGCCGGCAGCTGTTCGGCGAAGCATTCCTCGAAGGGTTCATCATTACGCCACTCGAATGCAGCCGCATCGAGCGCATGGTCGCAGGCGATGCTCTGTGCCACCTCGGCCGCAAGCCGCTCGTCCTCGGACAGGATCAGGCCCGCGGCCACGCCCATGTGACCGGACTGCAATCGCGCCCGCCATTCGCCCAGCTCGTCCTCCAGGCGGTAGAACACCTCGCCGATCTGGCTGCAGGCGGACAGGCCAAGCCCGATGAAATCGCTGCGGTCGCGGCGTGGCACGCCGGCCAGGTCACAATGACGCTGGCCATCGCCCGGGCCATGCGGGTTCGGCAGGTCGCCGCGCTGGTAGTGGTCACCACCGATCGGTTCGTAGCCTGCTGCGCGCAGCAGGCGCCAGGCCTGCAGCCAGTGGGCCGCTGAGGGATCCCGTGGCAATGCGCACGGCGCTGGCAACAGGATGCGCTCGGGTGCTTCGGCCAGCACCTCATGCAGACGCTCGATGAAACCGGTGTCCTCACTGGCGGGCACGCGCAGCTGGTAGTAGCGCGCAGTGAAGCCGACCTGCCGCGCCTGTGCCAGCAGGGTCGGCCCCGGCGCATCGGCACGGTCGATCACGTTCAGGCGGGTGCAACCCACCGCGCGCAGCTGCGCCGGTGAGAGCGCGCTGCCGGCGTCCAGCCGCACTTCCACCTGCGGCCGCGCCACCGTGCGCAGGTGCTGCGGCACGGCGTCCAGCAGCTGGCCCAGCTGCGGCGGCGGCAATGTCTCCGCCAATCCCAGCTGCAACACCATCGCCACCACTTCGCGGTCCTCGGCCAGGGCATCGGCCTGCAGCTGCAGGGCCAGCAGCAAGGTGTCCAGATACGCCTGCGGCGGCACATCGCGACCACCCCGACCGGCCTGAAAGCCGAGCGTCAACCCACGCGGAATCAGGTGCTCGTTGCTGGCGCGCACGGCGGCGCGCCTGCCGCTTTCGCCAAAGCCGGTGCTGAACTGGTCAGCCGGCGGAAACAGCACGTGCCGGGGCTGCCGCAGCAATGCCGCCTGCAGCGCAGTGTCCTCACTCTCATCAACGTGGAAGCTCATGGCACACATCTTCGGGCGTTCCTCTTCGCGTGACCCTGATTGAAATCAAGCGTGGCGCATCGGTGGGTTCATGCCGGCCAGCGGCCGGCACTACCCTTTCACCCGCTACCCGGTAGTGCCGGCCGCTGGCCGGCAACCCCCTTTACCTGCCACGCACCCGCTCGGCGGCGGCCGCATCGATGGCTTCGGGCAGGTCGGTCTCGCGATCGATCTGCGGGAAGTGACGGCGTTCCATGCGACGGATCGCAAAGTGCATCCACGCCAGTGCGGCGGCCACCAGCACGAACAGCAGCATGAAGCAGCTGCTCCAGATGCCCAGCGCATCGTTCAAGGCGCCAAACACGATCGGCAGGATGAAGCCACCCAGGCCGCCGATCATGCCGACCACGCCGCCCACCGCACCCACGTGCTTGGGGTAGTACACCGGAATGTGCTTGTAGACCGCGGCCTTGCCCAGCGACATGAAGAAGCCCAGCACGAACACCAGCACGGTGAACATCACCACGCCGATGGCCAGATGGAAATGGATCGGGCCATGGATGCCCTTCACCACATATTCGGTATCCGGATAGGCCAGCAGGAAGGTGCAGATGGCCGACACGCCGAAGGTCCAGTACATCACCCGCCGCGCGCCCATCCGGTCCGACATCCAGCCACCGACCACGCGGAACAGGCTGGCCGGGATCGAGTAGCACGCCGCCAGCATGCCGGCGTGGCCCACGTCCATGCCGTAGGCGCCCACCAGATAGTGCGGCAGCCACAGCGCCAGCGCCACGAAACCGCCGAACACGAAGAAGTAGTACAGCGAGAACCGCCACACCTGCAGGTTCTTCAGCGGCGCCATCTGCTCGGCGAACGGAACCGGCTTCACGCCCTCGCGGCGGCGCTGCTCCAGCGACGGGTCTTCCTTGCTGAAGAGGAAGAACAGCACCGCAGTGACGGCCAGCGCGACCGCCCAGACCTTGGCAACCATGGTCCAACCCGCGGCCACCATCACCAGCGGCGCCAACAGCTTGGTCACCGCCGAGCCGATGTTGCCGGCACCGAAGATGCCCAGCGCGGTGCCCTGCTTGCTGGCCGGGAACCACTTCGAGACGTAGGCCACGCCCACCGAGAAGTTGCCGCCGGCGATGCCCACGCACAGCGCGGCGATCAGGAACTGGGTGTAGGTCTGCGCATAGGTCAGCATCCAGGTGGCCACGGCGCCACACAGCATCACCAGCACCATCACCTTGCGGCCACCGAACTGGTCGGACCAGATGCCGAGGAAGACGCGGCTGACCGAACCGGTCAGTACCGGCGTGGCGATCAACAGGCCGAACTGGGTGTCATTCAAACCGAGCTGTTGACTGATCTGGATGCCGATGATTGAAAAGATCATCCACACCGCGAAGCACACGGTGAAGGCGAACGTGCTCAGCCACAGCGCACGCTGCTGCTGCCCGGCACTGGCGGGGGCAAGGGCCTGGTTCATGGGGTCTCCTCGTTCAATGGGGGTCAGCCGATATCTGCTTCGGCTTCGATCTCATCCAGCCCGCGCACCGGGTAGCGTTCCTGCAGCTGCAGCAGATAGGCCTGCACCTCGCGCTGGCGTACCTGCAGTTCCAGGTAATCACGCAGCTGCGGCAGCACCGCCTCGAACGACTGTGGCTGGCCTTCCTCGCGGGCATCGACGCAGACCACGTGGTAGCCCCAGCGCGATTCCACCGGGAATCCAGCCAGGCCCTCGCGCAGGCGGAACACCTGGCGGTCGAACTCCGGCGTGGTCTGCCCGCGCTGCAACCAGCCCAGGTCGCCGCCCTCGCTGCTGGAGGGGCAGCGCGAATGGCGCAGGGCAAAATCGGCGAACAGGTGCGGCGACTCCTTCAGCAGTCCGGCCAGCCGCTCGCCTTCGGTGCGTGCGGCGAAGCGCCCGGCCACGTCGTCGGCCGCCGCCGCCAGCAGGATATGGCGCAGGCGCACGCGGTCAGGCGAGCGGAAGCGCTCCGGGTTCTGCTCAAAGTAGCGGCGGCAGTCCTCGTCGGTCGGCACGCGGTCTTCGATCGCGTCTTCCAGCAGTTGCTGGATCAGCACTTCCTCGTCGCTGACCCGGTTGCCCTCCGGCGCCTGCAGGCCCAGCCGCTGCGCTTCCAGACGCAGCAGCTCGCGCACCACCAGGGCACGCGCCGCTTCGGCGCGTGACTGTTCCGGGCGCATCGCCCGATGGTGCTGCATCTCGCGGGCGATGTCGGCCTCGCTGATCGCGGTCTCGTCCACGAACAGCCGGCACGGTGCCGGCTGCCCGAGCGAGCGCGGCCCCTGCTCTGCCGCGTCGTGGTGATGCGAATGCGCCTCGGCAGGCACCGGTGCGGTGGAGTCGATCACGGTGATCGGCAGGAATTTCGGCAGGCTGCCCATGGTTTACTCCCGCGGACCGTAGCGCAGCGTGGCCTGGCGGCGGCGCACCACCTGGTACGGCCGCCACAGGTAGCTGATCGGAATGCTCCACACGTGCACCAGGCGGGTGAACGGCGCGATCAGGAACAGGGTCAGGCCCAGGAAGATATGCATCTTGTAGACCCAGCTGACGCCCTCGATGTAGTCGGCGGCACCGGCGCGGAAGGTCACGATGTGCTGCGCCCATTCGGCCAGCTGCACCATCACCCCACCGTCCAGGTGGCCGGATGAGACGCGGATGCTGTACAGGCCCAGGCACAGCTGGGCGAACAGCAGCACCAGCACCAGGGTGTCACCGAAACTGCCGGTGGCCCGAACACGCGCATTGAACAGGCGGCGTACCAGCAGGATGCTGATGCCGATGAAGCACAGCGCGCCGAACACGCCGCCCACCACCATCGCCAGCATCTGCTTCTGCGACGATGTGATGAAGTGCTCGTACACCGCGTGCGGGGTCAGCAGGCCGACCAGATGGCCACCGAGGATGGCCAGGATGCCGATGTGGAAGCAGTTGCTGCCGATCCGCATGCCCTTGTCTGACAGCATCTGGCTGGAGCCGGTGCGCCAGGTGTACATGGCCTTGTCGTAGCGCGCCCAGCTGCCGATCAGCAGCACCGCCACGGCGATGTATGGGTAGTGCTGGAAGGCGAATTGATGCAGGGAGTAACTCATGGCTGGACCTCTCGATGCGAAGGACGGGCCGGCGAACGCACGGGCGGCTTGCAGTCCTCGGCAGGGGCTTCGGCGCCGAAGCGCACCGCCTCCTCCTCCCACAAGCGGTCCATGGCCTCGGCGGTATCGTCGCGGACTTCCTCGCTGGCACGCTGGCGCAGCGCCTGCAGATCGGCCTTGCCGTCGCCGGCTTCGACCAGGATCTCGAACAGCACCCGGTGCGGCAGCTCACGCTCGGCGGCACGCGCCGCCAGCATCCCGGCGATATGGCCGATGTGGTGCAGCCACTCGCGGGCCTCGCTGCCAGGGCGATGGGCCAGGAACTCCAGCAGCAGCGGCAGGTAGTCCGGCAGCTCGCGCGCATCCAGTTCGAAGCCGTTGCGGCGGTAGGTCTCGACCAGATCGACCATGGCCTGGCCGCGGTCGCGCGACTCGCCATGGATGTGTTCGAACAGCAGCAGGCTCATCGAGCGGCCGCGGTCGAAACTGGCCAGCCACGCCGCCTGCGCATCCAGCGCATCGGTAGCCAGCAGCTGCTGCACGAAGCTGCGCAGCTGCTGGCGGCGGGCGGCGCCCAGCGCCGGGTCGTCGCAGGCGGCGAGGAGTTCTTCGCCGTGCTGCCATAGTTCTTCACGGGGGTAATCCAGCAACACCCCGACCAGCTTGAGCACGCTCATCACACCACCTCCTTGCGGCGATGATTGGGGCCGTTGTCCACCACGAACGTTGTGCTCTTGCGCTGGCCGAACAGATCGGCCGGGCTGTCACCGTTGCAGCCGTTGCCGAAGGTGAAGCCGCAGCCGCCGCGCTCGCCGAAGGCATCGTTGGCGTACTCGCGGTGGCCAGAGGGAATCACGAAACGGTCCTCGTAATTGGCGATGGCCAGGTAGCGATACATCTCTTCGACCTGGGCAATGCTCAGCCCGGTCTGCTCCAGCACTGCGGTGTCTTCCACGCCGTCTACGTTCTTGGCCCGGCGCCAGGCACGCATCGCCATCAGCCGCTCCAGCGCGCGCACCACCGGCGCCTCGTCACCCGCCGTCAGCAGGTTGGCCAGGTAGCGCATCGGGATACGCAGCGAGGCCACGTCCGGCAGTTCACCGCTCATGCCCACGCGGCCACGTTCGGCGGCCGACTGGATCGGAGACAGCGGTGGCACATACCAGACCATCGGCAGCGTGCGGTATTCCGGGTGCAGCGGCAGCGCCAGCTTCCAGTCGATCGCCAGCTTGTACACCGGCGACTGCCTGGCCGCATCCAGCCAGCTGTCCGGGATCCCTTCCTTGCGCGCGGCGGCGATCACCGCCGGATCATTCGGGTCCAGGAAGATGTCCAGGTGGGCCTGGTACAGGTCCTTCTCGGCGGCCACCGAAGCCGCCTCGGCGATGCGGTCGGCGTCGTACAGCATCACGCCGAGGTAGCGGATGCGGCCCACGCAGGTTTCCGAGCACACGGTCGGCTCGCCCATCTCGATGCGCGGGTAGCAGAAGATGCACTTCTCCGACTTGCCGCTCTTCCAGTTGTAGTAGATCTTCTTGTACGGGCAGGCCGAGACGCACATGCGCCAACCGCGGCACTTGTCCTGATCAATCAGCACGATGCCGTCTTCCTCGCGCTTGTAGATCGCGCCCGACGGGCACGCCGACACGCACGCAGGGTTCAGGCAGTGCTCGCACAGGCGCGGCAGGTACATCATGAAGGTCTTCTCGAAGGCGCCGTAGATCTCCTTCTGCACCTGGTCGAAGTTGTAGTCGCGCGAGCGCTTGCTGAACTCCGAACCCAGGATCTCCTCCCAGTTCGGGCCCCACTCGATCTTCTGCATGCGCTCGCCACTGATCAGCGAACGCGGCCGCGCGGTGGGCTGGTGCTGGCTGTCCTTGGCGGTGTGCAGGTTCTGGTAGTCGAAATCAAACGGCTCGTAGTAGTCGTCGATCTGTGGCAGGTCCGGGTTGGCGAAGATCTTGGCCAGCATGCGCCAGCGGCCACCGGCACGCGGCACCAGCTTGCCGGCGCGGGTGCGTACCCAGCCGCCGTTCCACTTGTCCTGGTTCTCCCATTCCTTGGGGTAGCCGATGCCCGGCTTGGTTTCCACGTTGTTGAACCAGGCGTACTCGACGCCCTCGCGCGAGGTCCAGACGTTCTTGCAGGTGATCGAGCAGGTATGGCAGCCGATGCACTTGTCCAGGTTCAGCACCATCGCGATCTGTGCACGGACCTTCATCACACCACCTCCTTGCTGGCCGATGCCGAAGCGCCAGCGGGCTGTTCATCGTCCAACCAATCGACCTTGTCCATCTTGCGCACGATCACGAACTCGTCGCGGTTGGTGCCGCACGTGCCGTAGTAGTTGAAGCCGTACGCCAGCTGCGCGTAGCCGCCGATCATGTGGGTGGGCTTGAGCACGATGCGGGTCACCGAGTTGTGGATGCCGCCGCGGGTCCCGGAAATCTCCGAGCCCGGCACGTTGATGATGCGTTCCTGGGCGTGGTACATCATCGCCATGCCCGGCATCACGCGCTGGCTGACCACCGCACGCGCGGCAATCGCACCGTTGACGTTGAACAGCTCGATCCAGTCGTTGTCGACGATGCCGGCACTGCGCGCGTCGTCCTCGCTCAGCCACACGATCGGGCCACCGCGCGACAGCGTCTGCATGATCAGGTTGTCGCTGTAGGTGCTGTGGATGCCCCACTTCTGGTGTGGCGTGATCCAGTTCAGCACGATCTCCTTGTTGCCGTTCGGGCGCTGGTTCAGCAGCGGCTCCACCGTGCGCGTGTTGACCGGCGGCCGGTAGCCCATGAAGGCCTCGCCGAAGTCGATCATCCACTCGTGGTCCTGGTAGAACTGCTGGCGACCGGTCACCGTGCGCCACGGAATCAGCTCGTGCACGTTGGTATAGCCGGCGTTGTAGCTGACGTTGTCGTCTTCCAGGCCCGACCAGATCGGCGAGGAAATGATCTTGCGCGGCTGTGCCTGGATGTCACGGAAGCGGATCGCCTCGTGCTCCTTGCCCACCGCCAGGTGGGTATGCTCGCGGCCGGTGAAGGTCCCCAGCGATTCCCACGCCTTCACTGCGACGTGGCCATTGGTTTCCGGCGCCAGGTGCAGGATCACCTCGGCCGCGTCGATCGCGGTCGAAATGGCCGGGCGGCCCTGGCTCACGCCCGCGTCGTGCACGGTGTGGTTGAGCTTGCCGAGGAATTCGACCTCGTGCTTCGTGTCCCAGCTCATGCCCTTGCCGCCGTTGCCCAGCTTGTCCAGCAGCGGGCCGAGCGAGGTGAACTTGCGGTACAGGTTCGGGTAGTCGCGCTCCACCACCGTCATCGACGGCATGGTCTGGCCCGGGATGGCCTCGCACTCGCCCTTCTTCCAGTCGGCCACGCCGAACGGCATGCCCAGCTCGTTCGGGGTGTCATGCAGGGTCGGCACCAGCACCAGATCCTTCTCCACGCCCAGCACACCCGGCGCCATTTCGCTTACGGTGCGGGCGACCTCCTTGAAGATCTCCCAGTCGCTGCGCGATTCCCAGGCCGGATCCACCGCCTTCGACAGCGGGTGGATGAACGGGTGCATGTCCGAGGTGTTGAGGTCGTCCTTTTCGTACCAGGTGGCCGTGGGCAGCACGATGTCCGAGTACAGCGCGGTGGTGCACATGCGGAAGTCGAGCGTGACCAGCAGGTCCAGCTTGCCTTCCGGTGCCTCGTCACGCCACGTCACTTCCTCCGGCTTGATCGCCCCCATCTCGCCAAGGTCCTTGCCCTGCAGGCCATGACGCGTGCCGAGCAGGTGCCGCAGCATGTACTCGTGGCCCTTGCCCGACGAACCCAACAGGTTCGAGCGCCAGATGAACATCATCCGCGGATGGTTCTGCTGTGCATCCGGATCGGCGAAGGCGAAGTCCAGCGAGCCGTCCTTGAACTTGCCCAGCGCGTAGTCGGCCGGGGCAACACCCGCCGCTTCGGCCTCGCGTACCAGCTGCAGCGGGTTGCGGTCCAGCTGCGGCGCACACGGCAGCCAGCCCATGCGCACCGCGCGCAGGTTGAGGTCGGCCAGGCTGCCGCTGTACTTGCTCGCATCCGCCAGCGGCGACAGCAGCTCGTCCACCTGCAGCTTCTCGTAGCGCCATTGCCCGGTGTTGAAGTAGAAGAACGAGGTGCCGTTCATGTGGCGCGGCGGGCGGCTCCAATCCAGGCCGAAGGCCAGCGGCTGCCAGCCGGTCTGCGGGCGCAGCTTTTCCTGGCCCACGTAATGCGCCCAGCCGCCACCTGTCTGGCCCACGCAACCGCACATGATCAGCATGTTGATCAGGCCGCGGTAGTTCATATCGTTGTGGAACCAATGATTCATCCCGGCGCCGACGATGATCATCGAACGGCCATGGGTCTTGTCGGCGGTACGTGCGAACTCGCGGGCGATCTCGATCACCTCGGCGCGCGACACGCCGGTGATGCGCTCCTGCCAGGCTGGGGTGCCCGGCACCATGTCGTCGAAGCTCGATGCCACATTGCCGCCGCCAAAGCCACGGTCCACGCCGTACTGGGCCAGCAGCAGGTCGTAGACCGTGGCCACCAGGGTTTCGCCACCCTCGGCCGTGGCCAGCCGGCGCACCGGAATGTTGCGCTCAAGCACGTCGTCGGCCGGCGCGGCGGTCCAGCCGTCGGTCTCGATGCCACCGAAGTACGGGAAGCTCACCGCCTCGATGCCCTCATGGCCATCGGCCAGGCTCAGGCGCAGACGCGTCTCGGCGCCCTTGCTCTCCTTCTCCTCGATGTTCCACTTGCCCTTCTCGCCCCAGCGGAAGCCGATCGAGCCGTTCGGCACCACGATCTGGCCGCTGGTCTCGTCATAGGCCAGCGTCTTCCAGTCCGGGTTGTTGGCTTCACCCAGCCCGCCCAGTTCACTGGCACGCAGGAAACGGCCCGCCACCAGGCGGCCGTCGTCGCGGCGCTCCAGGCGCACCAGCATCGGCATGTCCGAGTACTGGCGGCAATAGTCCTGGAAGTACTGCGAGGGCGAATCGACGTGGAACTCGCGCAGGATCACATGGCCGAAGGCGAAGGCCAGCGCCGCATCGGTGCCCTGCTTGGGGTGCAGCCAGTGATCGGTCAGCTTGGCCAGCTCGGAATAGTCCGGGCAGATCGCCACCGTCTTGGTGCCGTTGTAGCGCGCCTCGGTGAAGAAGTGCGCATCGGGCGTACGCGTCTGCGGCACGTTCGAGCCCCAGGCGATGATGTAACGGCTGTTGTACCAGTCGGCCGATTCGGGCACGTCGGTCTGCTCGCCCCAGATCTGCGGCGAGGCCGGCGGCAGATCGCAGTACCAGTCATAGAAGGACAGGCAGGCGCCGCCCAGCAGCGACAGGTAACGCGCGCCGGCGGCGTAGGACACCATCGACATCGCCGGAATCGGCGAGAACCCGACCACGCGGTCCGGGCCGTACTGCTTCACCGTGTACAGGTTGGAGGCGGCGATGATCTCGTTGGCCTCTTCCCACTGCAGGCGCACGAAGCCGCCCATGCCGCGGCGGGTCTTGTACGAACGCGCCTTTTCCTTGTCCTCCACGATGCTGGCCCAGGCATCGACCGGGCCCTTGCTCTTGCGCGCCTCGCGCCACAGGCGCAGCAGCGTGCCGCGGATCAGCGGGTACTTCAGCCGGTTGGCGCTGTACAGGTACCAGGAATAGCTGGCGCCACGCGGGCAGCCACGCGGTTCGTGGTTGGGCAGGTCCGGGCGCGTACGCGGGTAGTCGGTCTGCTGCGTTTCCCAGGTGACCAGGCCGTTCTTGACGTAGATCTTCCAGCTGCACGAACCGGTGCAGTTCACGCCGTGGGTGGAACGCACGATCTTGTCGTACTGCCAACGGGCGCGGTAGCTGTTTTCCCAGTCACGGCCTTCGCTCTTGGCGAATCCGTGGCCATCGGAAAAGGTCCGGGGGTCACGCTTGAAGAACTGCAAGCGATCGAGGAAATAACTCATCGGGGGTCTCCCTTTGCGGACATCGGCATCGTGGCTGTGTGTGTCATCTGGCTGCGGTGCGTTTTCATGTCGTCAGCAGGGTGTCTCGGCACCGCGCCGGTAGTACCACCACCAGGTCACGGCCAGACAGGTGACATAGAAAACAACGAATCCGTACAGCGCCATGTCGGGGCTGCCGGTCAAGGTGATGGACGAGCCGTAGCTCTTGGGAATGAAGAAGCCGCCATAGGCGCCGATCGCACCGGAGAAGCCGACCACCGCGGCCGACTCGATGCTGGCCTGGTGGGCAGCAGCAGCCTTGCCCTCGGCGTTGTCGTTGGCCGACCAGCGCTCATGCAGGGTGCGGAAGATCACCGGAATCATGCGGAAGGTGGTGCCGTTGCCGATGCCACTGAGCACGAACAGCGCCATGAAGCTGAGCAGGAAGCCATGGAAGTTGCCGCCCTGGCCGTGACTGGACAGGAAGTGCAGCACACCGAACACGGCGGCGATCATCAGCGCGAACACCCAGAAAGTCAGGCGTGCGCCGCCCCAGCGGTCGGCCATGCTGCCGCCCACCGAACGCATCAACGCACCCAGCAGCGGGCCGATGAAGGCGTAGGCCAGCGGGTTCACGTCCGGGAACTGGCTCTTCACCAGCATCGGGAAGCCGGCCGAGAAGCCGATGTAGGAACCGAAGGTGCCGATGTACAACCAGCACATCAGCCAGTTGTGCTTGCGGCGGAAGATCACCGCCTGCTCGGAGAACGACGAGCGGGCGCTGGTCAGGTCGTTCATGCCGAACCAGGCCGCGACGGCGCACAGCGCGATGGCCGGCACCCAGATGAAACCGGCGTTCTGCAGGAACAGCGGCGCCCCACCCTCCACCGTGGGCTGCGGCGCACCACCCAGCGCACCGAACACGCCCACGGTGATGACCAGCGGGATCACCGCCTGCGCCACCGACACGCCCACATTGCCCAGGCCGGCGTTCAGGCCCAGCGCCAGGCCCTGCTTCTGCTTGGGGTAGAAGAAGGAGATGTTGGACATCGACGACGAGAAGTTCGCGCCACCGAACCCACACAGGATCGCGATGGCCACGAACACCCCGTACGGCGTGGCCGGGTCCTGTACCGCGAAGCCGAGCCAGAGCGTCGGTGCCAGCAGCGACGCGGTCGACAGTGCGGTCCAGCGGCGGCCGCCGAAAATCGGGATCACGAACGAATAGAAGATGCGCAGCGTGGCGCCGGACAGGCTGGGCAGCGCCACCAGCCAGAACAGCTGGTCGGTGCTGAAGTTGAAGCCGATATTCGGCAGGCTGATCGACACCGCCGAGAACAGCACCCAGACCGAGAAGGCCAGCAGCAGCGAGGGGATCGAGATGACCAGGTTGCGGGTGGCGACCCGCTTGCCGGTGCGCTCCCAGTAGCCGGGGTCCTCCGGCGTCCAGTCGCTGATGACGCGACCCGGACGGGCAGTGCTGCGGACAACAGGATCGCTACCGACGGTCATACATGGCTCCAAGGCTGTGGAATGACGTGGGTATTGCTTTCAAGTTGTGACCCGTCGTCATGCAGCCATTAGGCCGCGCAGCAACAACGACGGGGTTGATCTGGATCAATCAGGGGCCGGTTTCCGCCGTGCCCCTGACAAATGTCAAACCGGTGAAGCGGTGTTGCGGCGGGTCACCCCGCGCTGGCGCACGCTGTCGCGCACGTCCACATCGAACTGCAGCTGAAGCTGGCTGCCATCTTCCAGGGCAATGTCGAAGGGCAGGCCCTCCCGGCACGGCAACCGCGCCGCCAAGGCCTCGACGGCCGGGCGCGGCAGTACCAGGCGGCAGAAGGTGCCCCCGTCCAGCAGCACGGGCTGCTCGCCGCCATGCAGCGACACCGCCATGCCCCAGCCCTCGATGCCGCCAAAGCGGGTCATGTTCTCGACCGATTCACCGGCCAGCAGGCGCGCCAGTTCGGCCTCGTCCAGGCGAAGCCGTACTGATTGATCCTGCAACTGCACTTTCATGACGCAACATCCTCCCATTGTTCGGGGGTATTGCAGTTGACCAGGCAGGCTTCGTCAACGCTTTCCAGCAGCAGCGCGTGCATCTGCAGGCGGCGCTGGAAGGCCTGTACCGAGCGCGGCCCGTCCGCATCATCCAACATCGCGGCCAGCACGCTACGAGTGGCATTGTCCACATTCAACCGCATGGGAAAGGGATGCCCGTCAAAGATCGTACATGCGCCCCGCCCCTCGGCGGCCAACCGTTGCAGCAGCCGCGGCGCCAGCAACGGGGTATCCACCGCTACCACCCAGGCTAGGCTATCGGGCATCTGCTGCATCACGCTGTGCAGTCCACCCAGGGGACCGCAGCGCGCCACCTGATCGGGGATGCCGCCGAAGGCCGGATAGTCGCCGCTCACCCACACCCGTTCGGCGCCGGCCTGCAGCAGCAGGCCACGCATGTGTTCCAGCAGCGTGCGCCCCTGCCACGGCAGCAGCGCCTTGTCGCGCCCCATCCGGCTGGACAGGCCGCCGGCCAGCACGATGCCGTTGATGGTTCCATTCATGGTAGAGCCACACCATGCGTGGCTGCGCCGGTTGGATACGCGGGAACGGCCCCATCCACGCATGGCGTGCATCTACTGAACCCCACGGCCATCCAGACATTCGGTGGTAGAGCCACGCCATGCGTGGCTGCAGCGGACTCAATGGTGGTGGTCGTGCGCATGGTCATGGGCATGTGCGGGTTCGCTGTCCGCATGGCACAGGCTGCAACCCTCGCTCCACTCGCTGTCGCCGTCCTCGTAATGCTCCTGCTTCCAGATCGGGCACTGGTGCTTCACCACCTCGATCAACTGCCGGCAGGCCCTGAATGCCTCGTCTCGATGCGGGCTGCCCGCAGCCACCACCACCGCCACATCGCCAATGCCCAACCGGCCCTTGGCATGGGCCACATACAGCTTCAGCTTCGGACCGAACGTCGCCTCGACCTCGGCGGCCAGGCGCTTGAACTCGTTCAGCACCAGCGGCTCGAACAGGTCATAGGTAATCCCGTTCACCGGGCGGCCGATGTTGACGTCGCGCACCTTGCCGATGAACACATCGATGCCACCGAAACCCGGATCGGACACCGCAGCGATGCCCTCGGCCGGATCGATCGACGCCTGCGCGCGATCCACCACCTTGGCGATGATCTTCTCGCTCATCGCTCAGCCCCCGCTTACCGGCGGCAGGATCGCCACCCGACCATCGTCGGGCAGCGCTTCATGGTCGCGCAGCACACGTTGCTGGTCGGCGAACGCCGAGTAGTCCAGCAGGCCCGCGCGGAAGCCCGGCCAACGCGTCGGCAGCAGCTCGCGCAGCGCTTGGCGCAGGTCGGCCACGGTGCCTCCGGCCACCTCCACCGCGATCTCGCGGCTGGCATCGAGATCGGAAAACGCACCGAACAGCTGCAGATTCACCTGTTTCATTATGACTCCTGACTCGCCAGCTGCACCGGGTCATGGTGACCCCAGCCCTGCACGCGCACGTAGGTACCAGCGCTGGCCAGGTCTCCCTCGGCCTCCAGCACCACCCAGGCGTTGGCCTGCAGCATGGACATCAAACGGAACGACTCCTGCCCGGACAGCACGCGCGCACTCAGGCGCCCCTGACCGTCCACTTCCACCCGCGCACGCGCGTGGAAGCGCAGGCCCGGCGGCTTGCGCACGTCGGCCTGCAGCGGCAGCTGCAACACGGTTTCCGGTGCCAACCCCAGCAGGCGGCGCAGCACCGGCTCCACGAAGAAGCGCTGGCCCACGGCGGCCGACACCGGGTTGCCGGGCAGACCGAAATACAGCGCGCCATTGGGCAGCACCGCAAACAGCAGCGGCTTGCCCGGGCGGATCGCCACCTTGTGGAACACGATGCGCGCACCACGGCCGCGCAGCGCATCGGGAACGAAATCGTAGCGGCCGGCCGACACCGCGCCGGTACTGATCAGCAGCTGCGCGCCGGCAGCCAGCGCTTCATCCAGCACCGCATTGAACGCGGCCACGTCATCACCCACCGTGCCCTGCCAGACCACCTCGGCACCGGCGGCCTGCAGGCGGCCAACCAGGTAGGGCCGGTTGCTGTCGCGGATCTGGCCGGACTCCAGCGTCTGCGCCGCCTCGGTCACCAGCTCCTTGCCGGTGGCGATCACCGCCGCCTTCGGCCGTGCCACCACCGCCACCTGGCCCACGCCGATGGCATGCAGCAGGGTGCGTGCATTGATATCCAGCACCTGCCCGGCCTGCAGCACACGCTCGCCGTCGCTCACATCCTGGCCGCGCAGGCGTACGTTCTGGCCCGGCTTCACCGTGCCCTTCAATGCGATGCGGGTCGGGCGGCCGTCCTCGCTGGTAAGGATCTCCACGTTCTCGACGGGCACCACCGTATCCAGCCCAACCGGCATGCGCGCTCCGGTCATGATTTCCCAGGCACCCTCGCCGCCCTCGGCACCGGCATCGCCGGCCGCCTGCCAGCCCTGCACCGCGAATTCGGTACCGGCCTCGAACGTCGCGCCGTTGGCGCGCAGCGCGAAGCCGTCCATCGCCGAATTGTCGAACGGCGGCAGCGACTGCTCACTGATGATGTCACTGGCCAGAGTGCGGGCGCCGGCCTCATGCAACGGCAGGCGCTCGGCCGGCAGCGGCGTGGCCGCATCCAGCAGGTGCTGCAGGGCTTCGCTGTAGGCAATCATCAGTGGCCACCACCGTCGACCATCGCCAGGGCGTGGCCCAGTACCGGCGCCAGGATGTCCAGGCACTGCGCCGCCGCCTTCGGGCTGCCTGGCAATGCGAACACCAGCATGTTGCCCAGCTGCACCACCTCGGCGCGGCTCAGCCAGGCCATCGGCGTGTGCTGTGCACTCAGCGCCCGCACCATCTGTGCCAGGCCATGCACCGGCCGTGCGTTCAAGGAACGCAGCGCCTCCGGGGTCAGGTCACGCGGGCCCAGCCCGGTACCACCGGTGCACAGGCACAGGCGCACGCCCTCGGCAGCCAAGGCCTGCAGGCGGCCCGCCAACGGCTCGATGCCATCGGGCAGCACTTCGGCGGCCACTACGTCGCCACCCAGCTTTCTCAGGCCGGTCACCAGGGTCGGGCCGGACACATCCTCATAAGTGCCTTCGCTGGCGCGATCGCTCAGCGTAATCACCGCGCAGGCCGCACCCTCCAACCCCTTAGGTGCACGTGGGTTGAAACGCACGCGCTCGGCCTCGTCCATGCCATCCGGGTGCAGCCAGACCCCGCGCTTGCCGCCTTCCTTGAACAGCAGGCGGATGCCTTCGATGCGCAGTGCCGGTTCCACTGGCTTGCTCAGGTCGTACAGGGTCAGCAACGCCGCGTTGACACCAGCCAGCGCCTCCATCTCGACGCCGGTGCGTGCCTCGCTGGCGCACTCGCACCACACGCGGATCGCCTGCCGCTCCGGCACCGGTGCGCAGAACACCTGCACCAGTTCCAGCGGCAGCGGATGGCACAGCGGCATCAGCATCGACGCCATCTTGGCGCCCTGCAGGCCGGCAATCTCGGCCATCACCAGCGCATCGCCTTTGGGCAGGCGGCGCTCGACGATCAGCGGATAGGCCACTGGACCGGCATGCAGCTCGCCCACCGCCACCGCACGGCGGCGGCTGATGCGCTTGTTACGGACATCGGCCATATGGAAGGCCGCGTTCAATTCCCCACTCATCGTGTTGCTCATCCTCCGATGGAGGCCAGGTGCGGGGTCAGCCCGGTCTGGCCCTGGTGCAGTCCATGCCCGGCCGCTTTCAGGCCAAGCTGTGTGGTGATGCGTGCCAGCAGCGCCTCATGGTCCTCATCGCGCTGCAGCAGCGGGCGCAGCGGTACGCCGAACTCGCCGAACAGGCACAGCCGCAGGTCGCCCTTGGCGGTCACCCGCAGGCGGTTGCAGCCCTTGCAGAAGTCACGCGAATACGGGGCAATGATGCCGATGCTGCCGCGATGGTCGGGGTGGCCGAACTCGCGCGCCGGGCCGGCGTCGGCGGCGCGCGGACGCTCGTGCCAGCCAGCGGCCAGCAGCTGCTCGATCACCACGTCGGCGCGCAGGTGGTGGCGCTGGAAATAGGCTTCGTTGTCGCCGGTGCGCATCAGTTCGATGAAGCGCACGCTGAAGGGGCGGCCACGCAGGTAGTCCATCCACTGCGGCAGCTCGTCATCGTTCAGGCCACGCAGCAGCACCGCGTTGAGCTTGATCGCCGGCAGGCCCAACGCCTGCGCCAGGGCCAGGCCCTGTTCGATCTCCGGCAGGCGGTCATGCCCGGTGATGGTCCTGAAGCGTTCGCGCTGCAGGCTGTCCATGCTCACGTTCAGCGCGGTCAGGCCGGCGCGGTGCCAGCCCGGCAGGCGACGCGGCAGCAACGTGCCATTGGTGGTGATGGCCACCTTGCGGATGCCCGGCGCCGCCGCCACGGTGGCGATGATCTCGTCCAGATCCTTGCGCAGGCTGGGCTCGCCACCGGTCAGGCGGATCTTGCTCATGCCCAGCGCGGCGAACGCGCGCACCAGGCGCGCGATTTCATCCACCTGCAGGAAGCGCGGGCGGCCATCGACCTGGTAACCGTCGGGCAGGCAATAGCTGCAACGGAAGTTGCAGGCTTCGGTCAACGACAGGCGCAGGTACGGAAAGCTGCGTCCGAAACCGTCGGTGAGTTGGCTCATGGCTGGTCCACCTTGTTGCTCCACCGTCTTGCCTGTACCCGGAACGGCCCGGAAACCCTCGTCGGCTGGAACGATTGCCAGAGTACGCGGCAGTCAGTTCCATGGGCATGACTTAAATCAATCGTCTTCGGCCCTGCGCGGCAGGCGTTGTGGCAGCATGCGGCTTTCCGTGCAGCGGGCGTGTGACAACCCTCATGATGATGAACGATTTCCAGCAGCTGCTGCACGCCGCAGGCCAGCAGGCTGAACCGCAACGTTTGCTGTTCGTATTCGTGCGCGCCGAGCTGCCCGAATCGCCCACCGACGACCAGCGCGACCGGCATGACCGCCGCGAGGGCGGCACCCTGTCGCCGGTGCTGTGCGTGGACAAGCTGCCAGCCGAGGTGCCCAGCTTCCAGGCGCTGGCCACCGAATCCACCACCACCGGCATCGACTGGGACCTGGTCTTCGTGGCGGCGCTGGATGGTCGCGCCGGTTTCGCCCCCAACAGCGATGAGGCCGCGCGCCCGCTGAAGCTGATGGTCAACGCCATCCATGACGGTCAGATCGGCCGCTTCGCCGCCTTCGACCGGGGCGGCGAGCCTGTTCAGTTCTATTGAGCCACCAGCTGCAGGGTCAGGAAGAAGATCACCAGCACGGTGTTCAGCCCCCAGGCCACGGTCAGCCCGCGCGCGGCCACGCCCAGGTTCGCGTTGTGCGCGGAGGGCGCCGCCCGCCATACCGCCGGGATGATCCAGCCGGTATAGAGCAGCAGTAAGGCAAACACCCCCAGCAGCAGCGGGGTGCGCTGGTTGGCCAGCGCCCAGAGAGCCACGGCCCACAGAATGTTGCTGGGAATGACGCCCTGCAGCCAGAACACACTCCAGAGGCGGGAACGGCCCTGGGCGTCGGGGGTTGGGTGCACGGAAGCGGTGGCGGTCATAAGTCTCCTTCTGGTTAGGAAACGTGCCGGACCAGCCTGCGCTTGGTGGCTGGGAACGTCAACCCGAGTCGCACGTCACGCTTTGGCCTCGGTGCGGCCCAGCCATGCTCGACTCAGACTTGCGCGGAGCCTGTCGCCATCGCCCTTCCCCACCCGCGCCCTTCCCTCCCCCAACCTCGACACCTGTCGCAGATTGCACGGTTCGGGCGGATCACCACGCCAGCCAGCGCTGGCAGTGCTTAACAGCGTGGGAGAATGCCGAAAGCGTCTCCAATCGAGCGATGTTTGCAACTCTTCTGATTGGCATTGCACAGCGCCAGGGGCTCAGATGGCGTGCCACCGGAAAAGGGTGGCCGGGCTTCGAACACCCGAGTTGATGTTGATGTATGCGCTTGCCAGCCGGCGTCACCTCAGCGTGGCGCCGGCTGGCAATCCGTCTGCCGGCTATGGCGGGCGGTGCGTGGGGGCTTCCGGGCCCGCCGGACTGACATCAACCCGGTGTTCGAACCACGTACCGCCCGCCACTTTTATGGGTGGCGGCTACCGATTGCCCTGCACGGAGCCTTGCCATGAACGAATCGGACTTCCCGCATCTGCACGCCTATCGCAGCACCGCCCACGACGACGGTTCGCCACAGGCTGTGCCCGCAGTGGACAGGAACACCTTCATTGCCAACCTCCATCGCATCGGCGTCGGTGCGGCGGCCGATGGCCAACCCTGGCCGGAGCGGCATCAGCTGCCCGGGCGCTGCCTGGCCCTGGCCGATGCCGATTGCGCGTTGAGCGGGTTGCGTGTGGTGCTGGAAATGCTGCTGGCGGCGGAGCGCACCGGCCAGAACGGCGAACCGGAAGAGTACGTGGGCGACCGGGTGATGGAGGGGTTGGTACTGGCCAGCCAGTCATTGTGCGCGCAGGCGGTGGGGCGGTTGCAGCCTGAAGGGTGAATGCCATGCGCCACGGCCTTCAGCGAGGACCGCTTTCAGCAGGCGTCAGTGCTCGCTGAAAGCACTTCTCAGATCGACGCCGATGATCGAAGAGAAGTCCACCTTGCACAGCTCCAGCTCGAAGAGTTGATCGTGATTATCCAGGCACAGGGTGACTCTCACCGGCACGCCGTCGGCATCGGCAAGCATGGCCGTAGCAATGTCACTGCCGAAAAGCTGGGTCGTGCTGGACAGGAACACCACGCCCCCGAATCCGACGACACCCACATCCTCCACCTGAGCGAGCGCCAGATCCTTCAACAACCGTTCGGACAGCTCGGTCGTCTCCGGCAGCAGCCTGTGGATGAGGGAGACCTCGTCGGGGGTGAGGAACCTGGGCACGGGATGTCCTTCAGGGCACCGCGTCCGCCATCGGCTGATTCTCGATCCGCCATGTCCTGGCGTAGATGAGAATGACGCTTCCGGTCGAGCTGGTCTCGATACGAAAACACTTCAGACCGGACAGCGGATAGCCGACCGCCTTCCAACGATCAAGAAGATCAGCGAGTCCCGGCTCGTCATCATCCACCATGGCAAACTCAATTCCCTCGTCACCCAGTACGCCGAAGTTCATGAGCGCCGAGCACCCGTAGGCTTCCGAGAAGCAAACGGTTGCCTGCCGGCCATCCGGCCAACGCGCTCGCACCCTTACCTCGTCGCATACGCCAGGATTGCTTCTGTTGATGTTGATGGCCAGCAACGTGGCGTCACACCATTCAAGGGAGTTGAAATCTTGGTTCATAGACTGGAACTCCGGGGAAACAACCACGGAGCCCCTGGCGCCTAGCCTCGCCAAGAGCCATTCTCACAAAAAGGACGCTATTGGGCACGCCAACCTCATCAGAACCGAATTCATAGGCCGCATCGCATCCAACGAAATGGAATTGAAGCGAAAACAGCGAAGATTGATACGTGCGCAAACTCACTCTGTCCCTTCTTGATCGCAGCCCTCCTCCGGCTCGTATTCATGGAACTGTTTCACCACTTCCCAGCCAAACTCCTTTTCAAGGGCCTCTCGCACAACACCAGGAACCGCAAACCAGGCAGTGTTAGTGTGCGAGTCGATACCTCGCGAATCGAATTGCGAAAGAAGGTGCACAGTTTCGGCGCGAGACATCTTCCTTTTCTCATCATGGAGAATTGAACGACGGTGCCTTTTTAGAAGGAGCCTCAACTGCTTCAGTGTTGATATCCCAAGCTTGTGAAGTTCAGCCACAACCTCCAAAAGGTCAAAGTCGCCGTAATCATGCCGACGATGAAACAGGCCCAGCACCATCTTCCTCATCCCGGCAGGAGTGACTACCTCCATTTCCTTGACCGCACGCGCATGCAACCTCTTCACCTAGTAAGCCTCAAGTCAGCGCCAGCATCCCTGCCAGCAAGCGAAGATCTTCCCGGCCCTTTCCAAATGAAACATAGCCCATCTTGCAGTTCATCTAGAAGAGCAGTGACGTCGAACCATCCGTAGGGCACATTGCTACATTCGGCTCTGTGAAGTCTACCGCCCCGCAAACCTCTGGAAAGAGACTACACAGGGTCTTGCACGCGTTAACATCTCCATTCTCGCAAGCAACCTGAAGAGCAACTCTGAGTGCGAGCGTGGGTCCGATTGCCTTGGGTGGAAGCAGGAACGACGGCTTCCTCTTATAGGTTGACTTTCCCGTATTGGAGTCCTTCTGCCATCCCCATCCAGGGCGTTTGGGATCATCCTTCCACTTTTTTCCAGGATTGTTGGTCCCATCCGGCGAGCGCGTCTGATTTCGTTCCCCGCGACGTCCCGACATCTCACCGAATGGATCGATGTTCAGCACGGGATCAGATTCGGAATAGGCAAATGTACTGATTCCGCCTTCCAACCCAATTGGATCACTCTGCGAGTACCGCCCAACTACCGGGTCATACTCCCGCTGATTGTTGTAGAACAACCCACTCGCATCCGTCGCCTGCTGGCCCGGGAAGCGCAGCGCCAGCTCGAACGCCACACCATCACCATCCGGGTCGGCACTCGGAATCTGATTACCGAACACTTCGCTCTTGTTGCTCCACTCCCAGATCGCCACATCGCGCACCGGGTCGATCACCACGCGCGGTGTGCCCAGATGATCCGGCTGGACGTAGGCTAACTCCGGCACGCCGGTGCCCGGCACATTGATCAGCGCCACCGGATAGTTGTCCAGCCAGATGGCCTGCTGCTGCGCTTGGCCCGTGGCCGAGTAGTTGCCCAGCCACTGCCCTGCCTCGTCATACAGGGTGATCTGCGCTGCGCCACCGGCCGGGGTACGCAACACGCGCTCGCCACGATGGTTGTAGCCGTAGCTCTCCAATGTGGCGTTACCCTGCTTCACCGCGTTCATGCGATTGGCATCGTTGTAGGTGAACGTCTTGCTGCCGATGCTGGTGGTGTTGCCCGCTGCGTCATGGGTGCGCGCCTCGCCATCCACCGCAGTCAGGCGGTGGCTGGTTGCGGGATAGGTGTAGCTGGCGGTACCTGCCGAGGTGGTCAGCGCGGTGCGATTACCGGTGGCGTCATACGCATAGGTTTCGATCGGTGTGCCGGTCGTACCGTCCTGGGTCTGGGTCAGGCGACCCAGCGCGTCGTAAGCGTACTTGGCCAGCACCGTCGAGCCTGTGCCGTTCTTCAGTTCGGTGATCGAACCCACCGGATCATAGCCATAGCCCAGCGACAGGCCGCCTGCGGCCGGGTCATGCACCGCCTGAGGGCGGTAGTCCAGATCCAGCGGACGCTGCAGCTGGCGGCCGTTGCCATAGGTCCAACTGGTCGCCGGGCCGAAGGCCGCGTAGGTCACGTTGTTCACCACGATCTGGCGGGCCTGGCCGGGCCGGGTCAGGCCGATCTGGCTGATGCGCCCCTGAGTATCGCGCACGTAGTCGGCCACACTGCCGTCGGGGTAGGTCAGCGCGGTCAGGCGGCCCGACTTGCTGTAGGCGTAGCGCAGCGTGCTGGCGACACCATTGATCGTCTGCACTTTACGGGTGACCTGGCCGAAGCGGTCATGGCAGTACTGGGTGCTGCCATTGGCATGCAGCACCTGCCCCAGGCGCCCCTTGGCAAAGCGCTCGTCTGTGGCGCAGGCAGCCGGCGCCACGTCATAGCTGTAGCCCACATCCAGATTGGGGTCCGGATAGGCGACGCCGATCAGGCGGTTGAGTGCATCGTAGTGATAGGTGGCGGTGACGCCACGCGCATCGGTGGCCGTCTTGCGATTGCCGGCCGCATCCAGGGTGAAGCTGCTGGCGCCCCTGTCCGGGCTGACCTGGCCGGTCAGGTCACCGAACCCGTTGTAGGCGTAGGTGGTGTGCAGTCCCTTCGGATCGGTGATCTGGGTGACCTGGTCCAGCGCGTTGTACTGGCTGCGGATCTCCGCCGCCACGCCGCCGACGTTCCGCAGGGTCTGCGCCAGACGGTTCAGCGGATCGAACTGCTGGCTGGTCACCCGCTGCAGGGCGTCGGTTACCGTCTGCGGGTTGCCGTTGGCATCGTAGGCAAAGCCGGTAGCGTGATTGCCTGCGTCCTTCAGCGCGGTCAGCTGGCCGAGCGTGTTGAACGTGCGTGCCAGGGTACGGCGCAGCGTGCCACCGGTGTCCAGCGTGTCTTCCTTGAGGCGGTTGCCGGCATTGTCCAGTGTGTAGTGAATCGTGTTGCCTGCGTTGTCCTCGATGTCGGTCAAGCGCAGCGCAGCATCGTAGACGTAGGAAACGCTGCTGCCATCCGGCTCGGTGATCTTCTGCACCTGGCCCGTCGGCCAATAGCTCAGCTGGGTGACCCGATCCTCGGCAGTGGTCGCGCCGCGTACGGTGATCGAGGTCGGCCAGCCGCGAGCATGGTACGTGTAATCGGTGACCACGCCGTTGGCGTCCTTGACCGACAACGGCCGCCCGAACGCGTCGTAGGCCAAGGTCTCGACCGTCTGGCCCAGCGCATTGGTCACGCTGCGCAGGTCGCCCTTGCGATAGCTGCAGGCACCTCCGGTCGCGCACCCTGCATCATCCGCCGAGTAATAGGCATAGGTAACGGCATCGGCCACATCCGTGCGCGGGCCATCCACACTCTTCAGCAGCCCCTCCACCGGGCAGCTGCCTGCCGCTGCCACATCAGCGGCTTCGCAGTACGTGTAGCTGGTGATGCGCGTCTGACCGGAAGCGGTGTCGGTCACCGTGTTGGCCGTCGGCTGGCGTCGGGAATTGAAGGCCGTGCGGGTTTCGCGGCTACCGATCCGGGTGGTCAGTACCGCATTGGTTTCGACGTCGCGCGCCGTGGTCATCACCCGCTGCTCGGGCAAGCCGACCGCTTCGGTCACGGTATGGATGCTAACGGCACGACCGCTCACCGGATCGGTGCCCTGCGCATAGGTGTGCCTGGTCTGGATGCCGCGGCGATCGGTGTAGGTATCCAGACGCCGGCGGAAGTCGACACTCTGGTCGTAGTAGGTTCGGCTGACGGTTCCCTGCGAATCGGTCAGGCCGGTCACCTTGCGCGACGGCGCGGTGTCGCCGCCGGGTGTCAGGGTGTAGTCGGTCTGCCGCCCAAGCGCGTCAGTCACGACCGCACCGCCGTTGGGGCTGTAGGCGAGCGTCACACCATCGGCACCGCCGGCGTGCTGACTGGAAATGACGCGACCGTCGGAATCATAGGTAAAAGTGCTGTAGCGACGCCCGTCTTCCGCGGTGATACCCGTCAGGTGCTGGGGGAAATCCTGATTCTCGTAGTGATACGTGCGCACACCGCCACCCGCATAGGTCACCGTGGCAACCTGGTTCTGAGGCGTGTAGGTATAGGTGGCCAGCGGAATGCCTTCGACCAGCACCGAACTGATCAGCGCCTCGTAGTCGTTGGACTGGTAAACGAACTCCAGCGTGCGGCCACTGCTGTGGGTGACGGCCGCAAGGCGATCGCTGTCATCGTAGATATAGGTCAGCGACGTGCCATCCGGGAAGCGCTTGGTGATCAGACGCCCGTCCGCGCCGAAGGTCGAGATGGAACCCGCCGAATACAGCGTCCAGTTACCGTTCTGGACGAGACGATCACCACTGTCGTCGTCCGCCTCATAGGCTTGGCCGATCTTCTTGAATGCCCGTTGGAAACCGGTGCTTTCAATGATGCCCACACTGTCAGCGCCATCCAGTGCCAGGTGGGCGCCCAGCGAATGGGTCCAGCCATAACCGAAGCCACCGGAGGACGTGGAAATGCCGGAGTGATAGAAACGCGTCAGTGCGATCCAGCCAAGATCGAAGTCCGGCGCGATTTCGTACTTCTCGCCGGTTTTGACATCACACGGATTGCCTACGGTGCCGTCGCAAGGTGCCTTGTTCGCCGCCTCGCCCTCTTCTGTCGAAGGACAATTCGTCCCAGAACTGTCCTTGTCGCATTTCTGCGATTTGGAGGTGATGGTCGCAACGAATTCCTCGCTGACGCAGGCGTTGTGCTTGTTGGACCATTGCGTGAACGGAATGGGGCAGTTCAAGCGTCGCATGCGAGCGAGCCCTGTCGTTCCTGCGTCGAAGGGTACGCACGGAGACTCCGCCGTGTTGCTGCCCAGCATTCCGGTGACGCGGTACTCCCTGAACTCCGAAATCCCATCCATCTCTGGAGCAGTTGGGACCCAGCCTCCTTCCGGCACAGCGGTTTCCCCAGGACAGTGGGGATTGATGTCTTGCAAGTCTGCAATGAGCGCTTCCAGCACATCCTCTTCGGACTGGAAGCCACCATTTCCTGCGCCATGGTAAGTCCACTCAGGATCTGCTGGCTGAGATTTACCCATCCAGTAGGTGATCGACGTGTTTCCGTTCAAGTCCACGACTTTCGACTTGATCTTGTCGACAGACTGCCAGCCGAACTGGAACTCCGGCGGGAACGGGCTGGGCGCCGGCAGATTCTTGATGGCGGCCACCGCCGCCTGCTGGGTCTTGTATTGGGTCGCATCGCCTCCGGGCTGCGAAATACGCCAGGTGATCTTGCTTTCCTGCGCCTGTGCCACAGCAGGGGCGACGAAGCCGACGGCAACAATCGCCAGCACGGCACGCGAGAGGGTCTTCAGTCGTTCCAACATCCCTGTTCTCCTTCCTGGACGAACACAGCGCCGGCGGGAACGAGAACGCGGGGGTAGAGCCCCATCACGTCATGCTTCGGATCGTCCCTGGTCCGGAATGCGGCAGTGCCACATGCCGCCTTTATCGTTGAAGACGGTGACATATTCAAGTCAAGGCCCGCGACATCCGTCACATTTCCACCCGCGCGGATTCCAGATCCAGCCGATTACCGCGACAGCTTTCGGAGCAGCCTGCGGGCAGGAAACATCTGCAACCGCCTGCATCCCTCACGCATCAGAAGATCCTGGACACCCATGGAACAGGATCATGAGGCGCATTCCCCCGCATCGCCGTACCGTACTGGGCACTCGCCGTTGGCGCAGCACTGCCATCGCCATCCTCACTCTGCTGACGCTTCCCCTGGTCACCCTCGCCTCACCCGTGCTGGAGAGCGCCTGTTCCTTCGCCGCCTGCCCGGGCGAGCGCATCATCGACGTTCCCTTCGACGTCATCGACGGGCGCATCCATGTGCAGGTGCAGGTCAACGGCAGCGGCCCGTACCGCTTCGCCATCGATACCGGCGCCAGCGGCATGGCCCGCGCGGACGCCCGCCTGGTCCGTCAACTGGCGCTGCCGGCGGACGCCAGCACTCACCACTCCGACGGCGTGCAGACAGCGCGGGCCGACACAGTGCGCATCGACGCCCTGGCGCTCGACGGGCTGCGCCACAGCGACGTGACCGCGCTCACCCGCGACTACAACGCACGGCAATCCAAAGACGCAGTGTTCGACGGCATCCTTGCGCGCGGATTCTTCGCTGATGGCGTGCTGATCATCGACTACCCGCAACGGCGCCTGCAGTTCCGCCGCGACATCGATCTCCTGCCCGCGCAACCAGACACGCTGGCCTATGCACGCGCCTTCCGCATCCCGGTGAAGATTGGAGCAGTCAGCACGGAGGCGCAGCTGGACACCGGCGCCAACGTCGCGATGGTGCTGCCCACGGCACTCTTCCGGCGGGCAGCCGGTGCCGCAGTGACCACCGGGGATCGACTGACCCTCAGTCACGGCGAGGTCGATGGCGGACATGCACAGCTGGATGTTCCCGTGTTGATCGGCGGCCTGGCGCTGCAGGGGCTGCACGTACGGGTGTCCGACCACTATCCCGAAGCGGTGGTCGGTGCCCATGCGCTGCAGGAAGCAGTGGTGCTGATCGATCAGCGCAGCCAACGGGTGGCAGTCTGCCCAAGCAGGCACCACCGCAACTGAGTCACTGTCGGCGTGCTGCCCGCCATGCCGGCCACGCTTCAGCGATCACGCCCACTGCCGACCTCAGGAACAACAGGGCGATCACTGCGCCAACGACGATGTCCGGCCAGCCGCGCCCGGTCATAGCCACGCCACCTGCGGCCACCAGCAGGCCCTCAGATGCCGGTCGCGCCCGCCGCCCGCGCCAGCTCCGCCGCCAACGCATCGCCCTTGCGCTCGCTGTAACGGTCCACGAGGTAGTCGGCGCGGCCACGGGTGAGCAGCGTGAACTTCACCAGTTCTTCGACCACATCCACCACACGATCGTAGTAGGGCGAAGGCTTCATCCGCCCGTCTTCGTCGAACTCCTGCCAGGCTTTGGCCACCGACGACTGGTTGGGAATGGTCAGCATGCGCATCCAGCGGCCCAGCACCCGCAGCGTATTGACCGTGTTGAACGACTGCGAGCCGCCGCAGACCTGCATCACCGCCAGCGTCCTGCCCTGGGTCGGCCGCACGCTGCCATCTTCCAGTGGCAGCCAGTCGATCTGGTTCTTGAACACGCCGGTCACCGTGCCGTGCCGCTCCGGGCTGACCCACACCTGCCCTTCCGACCAGTGCGACCACTCGCGCAGCCGCTGCACTTCCGGATGCCCCTTCTCCACGCTGTCCAGCAGCGGCAAGGCATGTGGATCGAACACGCGCGTGTCGCAGCCCAGATGCTGCAGCAGGCGTTCGGCCTCCAGTGCCAGCTTGCGGCTGAACGACTGCGGCCGCAGTGAGCCGTACAACAGCAGGATGCGTGGCGGCCCCTGGCGTTCGGCGGCCAACCGCTGGTGATCAGGCTGGGGAAGCGAGGCTTCCCTCAGATGGGGCAACGAAGGACTTGTGATCGGCTTATTCATTCGACTATTCTAGAAATATGGAAACATCGAATGCAATCGCTGCGCTCACCGCGCTCGGCCACGCCACCCGCCTGGCGGCCTTCCGCCTGCTGGTCGAAGCCGGCCCGGCCGGTCGCATGGCCGGCGACATCGCCACAGCCCTCCAGGTTCCGCCCGCCACCCTCAGCTTCCACCTGAAGGAGCTGGTACAGGCCGGACTGGTCGAGAGCGAGAGCCAGGGCCGCCACGTCTGCTACCGCGCGAACTTCAGCGCAATGACCGGCCTGATCGAGTACCTCACGCACAACTGCTGCGCCGGTTCGCCCAGCGAACAGTGCACGCCGTCGGGCAATCCCTGCAGCTGCTGATACGGAAACGCCACCATGTCCCGCTCCATCCTGTTTCTCTGTACCGGCAACAGCGCCCGCAGCGTGCTGGCCGAAGCCACCTTGCGCGCATGGGGCGGCGACCGCTTCACGGCCTTCAGTGCCGGCAGCCACCCGACCGGCCAGGTCAATCCATTCGCGCTTGCACAGCTTCGCGCCGAAGGCATGCCGGTCGCGGGACTGCGCAGCAAATCCTGGGATGAGTTCGCTGATGCCGCCCCCATGGATCTTGTGATCACCGTCTGCGATGCGGCGGCAGCGGAAGCCTGCCCCGTGGTGTTCGGTGACTTCATCCGCAGCCATTGGGGCCTGCCGGACCCGGCCGAGGCAGAGGGCAGCGATGCCGACAAGGCTGCCGCCTTCGCCCACGCGCATGCCATCGTGAAGGCACGCGTGCAGGCCCTGCTGGCGCTGCCCGGGCACGTGTGGCAGGACCGCGGAATGCTGCAGCAGGCGCTGGACCAGATCGGCCATCTGCTGCCGGCAGCGCGCACGCCATGAGCACAGCGGCACCCATGGGCCTGTTCGAGCGCCACCTGACGCTCTGGGTCGCGCTGTGCATCATCGTCGGCACGCTGCTCGGGCACTTCCTGCCAGGTGCTTTCGCCTCCCTGGCGGCGGCTGAAGTGGCCAAAGTCAACCTGCCGGTGGCGGTGCTGATCTGGCTGATGATCATCCCGATGCTGCTGCGGGTGGATTTCGGTGCGATGCGCCAGCTGGGCCAGCACTGGAAAGGCATCGGGGTGACGCTGTTCATCAACTGGGCGGTGAAGCCATTCTCGATGGCGCTGCTGGGCTGGCTCTTCCTGCGCCACGTCTTTGCGGACTGGCTGCCCGCCGGCCAGATCGACAGCTACATCGCCGGCCTGATCCTGCTGGCGGCCGCGCCCTGCACGGCCATGGTGTTCGTATGGAGCAACCTGTGCCGCGGCGATGCCAACTTCACGCTGAGCCAGGTGGCACTGAACGACGCGATCATGGTGGTGGCCTATGCGCCGGTGGTGGCGCTGCTGCTGGGGCTGTCGGCCATCACCGTACCGTGGGATACGTTGCTGCTGTCGGTCGGCCTGTACATCGTGGTTCCGGTACTGGTGGCCGCATTGCTGCGGCGCTGGATCCTGTCGCGCCATGGCGAATCCGGGCTGCAGACGGCGCTGCGCCAGCTGGGGCCACTGTCACTGTCGGCGCTGCTGCTGACGCTGGTGCTGCTGTTCGGGTTCCAGGGCCAGCAGATCGTGCAGCAGCCGATGGTGATTGCGTTGATCGCGGTCCCGATCCTGATCCAGGTCTATTTCACCTCCGGCCTGGCCTACCTGCTCAACCGGCGCCTGGGTGTGGCGCATTGTGTGGCCGGGCCGTCGGCACTGATCGGCGCCAGCAACTTCTTCGAACTGGCGGTGGCGACGGCCGTGGGCCTTTTCGGAGTCCACTCCGGCGCGGCGCTGGCCACGGTGGTGGGGGTGCTGATTGAAGTCCCCGTGATGCTTTCGGTGGTGAAGATCGTGAATCGATCGCGCGACTGGTATGAGGTACGCGAGCGCGCCTGAGGCAGCCATGCCGGAGGCCGCTGCGTCGTGCCCGAGCCGCCAGTTGCAACGCCGTGGAATGCGCCCTGCTGCAACGGTGACAGCTCAAAAGTCCGTTCACACTCCCTGATCCATACTTCACGGCACGACGCCGCATGCAGCGGCAAGGCCCGGAGGTTGCGATGAACACCACACGCCTGTTCGCCATTGCATTGACCACGGCTGCCGCGCTGGCCGCGGCACCCGCCTTCGCCGATCCGCCGCACCATGCGCGCGGCAACGGGCCACCGCCGCACGCCGGTGGCCCGCACAACCGTGATGCACCTCCGCCGGGCTGGCAGAAGAAGGCCTGGCGTCGCGGTGAGCGCCTGCCATGGGCGGAAGTGGACCGCCGCTACTGGGTGGACGACTACGCGCGCTATCACCTGCGCGAGCCGGGCCGCGACCAACGCTGGGTCCGGCAGTCCGATAGCAAGTACCTGCTGGTGGAGATTGCTACCGGGTTGATCATCGACGCGCTGCATCGTTGAATGAGGGGATGCGCCGGGGCGCTGATGTAACGAAATGCCCCGGCAGCATCCCCTTGTCCCCGGAAGCTGCAGATGCAGACATCAAGAGCACCACTCGCCCTCCTCGCGCTTCTGCTGTCAGCCTCGCCAGGCCATGCCGGCAACAACAGTCCAGCCCACAGTCCAGCCGATGGAAAAGCCATCGAACAGGTGGTCGAATCGTTCCGCACCTCGCTGATCAACAAGGACAAGCCGACCTACATGGGCCTGTTCTTCTCCGACAAACCGGAAGACATCGGCTGGCAGTTTGTCTCCGAGGATGTGCGCCTGCAGGACATCCGCAAGGCCAAGCCCGATGCGATCAAGGCACGGCAGATTCCCGCCAACAACTTCATCGCGCTGATCGACGGCGTCGTTGCGTCGCCGAAACCGAAGGAGGAGACATTCTCCAATACGAAGATCGAAACGGATGGCGATGTGGCCTCGGTGTCGTTTGACTACAGCTTCCACGACGATGGAGTGAAGATCAACTGGGGCAAGGAAATGTGGCAGCTGATCCGTACCGAACAGGGCTGGAAGATCTTCTCGGTGATCTATTCGATCCGCGATTCACGCAGCCCGGCCGAATGAGTGATCTGTCAGACTGGTGCCCACCGTTCGTCCATGCCAGCCAGACCCGATGACCCGGATTGCCGACCTCAACGCCGACCAGCTCGCCCACCACGCGCTCAACATCTTCATCGCCCAGGGCCGTCACGTGGAAGGCGCACGGGTGATCTACCGGGCGCTGCAGCTGGACCCGGACCATCCCGCTGCACTGCGCTGCCTGAGCGATTTCCTGGCCCACCAGGGCACCGAGCCGTTCGCAGCGGCCACGCTGGAGCACGCCTTGTCCGGCGCCGTTCCACTGAATGACGATGCGCGCCGGATGCTGGATGACCTGCGCTTCCTCGACATCTGGTCCTGGGGATTCTCCCGGCACGTCTCCGGCGAAACCAACCTCAGCGGCGAAGCATTCAAGAACCGCGAGGATTTCGTGTTCGATGGCCCGGCCTATGCGGCCTTCCTCAACACGGTCACCGAGCCGGCCGGTTCGCTGCAGGGCGCCTTCCAGGCGGCCGTCCGCATCTGCGGGCTGATGTCCGGCCTGCTGCGCCACCCGGAGAAGGACAATCCGGCGTTCGATGATGTGCTGCGATCCTCCGCCTTCGTCGAGACCGAGGCGTACCCGGCATGGCTGGCCTCGCCGACGGACGATCTGGATGCCCTCGACCAGACCATCCAGGCGCAGCGCCAGGCCGGCTGAAGGAAAATCCAACGGGCGTCCGACGCTTTCCCGACGCCCGCCTGCACATCCTGTCGTGAGATCACTTCATGGCAGGACCGGCATGCAGCCACCCTCCCCCAAGGACAGCGGTAAATACCCGCATGGCAAGACCGGCCTTCGCCGCATCTTCTACACGCTGATCCATTCGCGCGACGGCTTCATCGCCACCTTCCGTGGCGAAGCCGCCTTCCGGCAGCTGTTGCTGCTGCATGCGCTGCTGATCGCCACCGCGTTCCTGCTGGACATCAGCCAGGTCGAACGCGCCGTGGTGCTGGCGGTCTGCTTCATCAGCCTGCTGGTGGAGCTGCTGAACTCGGCCATCGAAGCGGTGGTCGACCGCATCTCGCTTGACCACCACCCACTGTCCAAGAACGCCAAGGACATGGGCAGCGCCGCCCAGACCACAGCACTGCTGATGGTCGGCACGGTGTGGGGCGTGATCCTGCTGGGTTAGCTCGCGCCCGACCCGCCGGGCATGGCCCGGTGCCACAACGCCGCAGCCGCTAGCGCCAATGCGAGATCGCGAGCTTGGTCAACATGGTTGCGGCGATGGCCCAACCGAAGCTCAGCATGGTACCGATGATCACATATTCGGTGTGTGCCCGCGCCTGCCGGTCGGCGAAGCGCAGCACCGATTTGGCGGCCAGCATCAACCCCACGCCCTCCGGCTGGCCCAGCAGCAGGAACATGAAGATCAAGCCTCTTTCCAGCCGCCCGATATAGCGCCCTGCGGTCTGCATGCCCTTGTGATCGTCGCCCTGCACGGCTGCGGTCGTAGGCGCCGATTCGGCGCTTCCCATATTGAGTCCTGCCGTGAACGGCGCAAGCAGCTTCTCCACCAGGACGCCGCCGACGTTGACCACCAGGATCAAGCCGCTCGCGATCGACATGCCCTGATACATCAACAGTTGGACCTGGGTCGGGATCATCCCGTACCAGCCATTGCGGGCAACGTGAGGGAACATCAACGCGATCGACACGATGAAGGCGATATGCACCAACTGGTCAATGACGAATGCGTGCACGCCATCGGGGAGCCAATGCACCTTGATCCAGTCCATCACCGCATGGCTGAAACCGATGATGAGATAGACCCATGGGTTGATTGAACCGGTCAGCGCGGCGATGACGAGCAGCACCACTGCTACGTGCAGCAGCAGGCCATGCAGTTCCTGCTTACGCGCGATCATCTTCGTGGTCTGAAGCACGAAATCGGCGACAAGGTGAGCAGTCAACAGTACGAGCAGCGTTTCAAGCATGTCCTTTCTGCCTGTGAGTCCTTCCTGTGGCTCGCTTCGCGATAGCCAAGTCGCCGCCATAAGCAACGAAATTTAGTTGCTTAAGCCAAAGCAACGCTATTTAGTTGCTTTTCCAGAGCCGTGAACACTCCCGTACGGCTGCATCAGTGCACGTTCAGCCGCGGTGATCAGCTCCAGCAAGGCAAAGACACCAGCATCGTGATAGACCCGGTTAACCGATTGTCGGTGCCGGTTCAACGCATTGGCAGCTTCCAACTGCGAGGGGGCATCGGGGATCAGAAACAACGACGCCACCTCAGCCTGACTGCGTGTCCAGCGCGCGACAATAACATCGCAGGCAGACACCACTGCCGGTAACCAGTACAGATCCTCCCGTTGTACTGGCAGGGCTACGTCCATGTCCTGCGTGCGCCCCATGGATTCAAGCAACCGACCGGACAGCACGAATGCCTCACCCAGCGAACGCGACACCGCCTTCCGGTCCAATGCCTCTACCGTACCCAGTCCAATCGCGATCCGCGTGCGCGCCCGCGACTCCGACGCGGCAAGCTTGGCCTTGATCCAGGTCGCCAACCTCAGGAAACCGTGCGGCTGGGTGACCGCCAGCTGCCAGGCATCGCCCCGGTAGAACTCAGGGCCGACAATGCCCGGCAAAGGCCACTCCATGGCCTGGGCCACGGCAACGGAAATCACTTCACGGACGTCATCAATGGTGGCCGCGTCCATCTCCGTGGACTTGACCAAGTCGCCGGTAAGCACGGCAATCAGATCAGACGATGTATCGGGCATGTTCATACCTTGGGCTGCACAGGCTGTACCTCACAGGACATCTGCGGCTGGGCAGCGCCGGCCACATCTGTGCCGGGCCCGCTCAACGCCATTCTACCGTCGTAGCGGTTGATCACTGCCTGCAGCCTGCCCGCGCCAGCGACCTGCGGAAAATCCAGCCGATACAGGTTCGCCTCCACCTCCAGCTTGCCCGCGCGCGCGCTCGGACGGTTGACCCAGACCACCGACGCCTGGCCGGAGTCCAGGATCAACACCATCGGCGCCTGGGGCGTGGCGCTTGTGCTGCTGCAGGACAGCTGGATCACCCGCGGCGGCGTCAGATCGAGCGCCGACAGCTTGCATCCACCGAGTGCGGTCGTCGCCACCAGGACCGATACGAGTGATGGCCGGAGCAGAATCTTGGTCGTGGTCATCGCCCGATCGTAACCCGACAATCGATCCTATGACCCGGCGCATCGTGCAGGAACCTGCCGGGTCCGCTTGCACGTCCACGTGCCTTACTTCGTCAGGGCGAAATCCAGGCCTGCGCACACCGCCGCCACCTGCGCATCATTGCATTCCTGCGGGTTGGTGCGCGGGCTGTCCGGGTAGACCTCGGTGGTTGTGGCAAAGCGCGCGTCGGTGAAGCCGGCGCAGGCGCCGATCGAACGCGACTCACCCCAGACCACGCCTGGCGACTGCAGCGGCAGGCCGACCAGGTTGCCTTCGGCGTCTGCCGGGGCGATGTGAGTGACCGGGGCGACGGCGGTGATCAATGCCTTCTGGAACTCGGCCTGCGGATCTTCGCTGTTGCCGATCACGTAGAAGCCATCCGGAATGGTGTCGCGCTCGAACGGCTTGCCGTCGCGGGCGCAGCGCGCCGGATCGAACTCGTGCAGGTCGCTGTCGGTGGTCTCGTGCAGGTCCAGGTGCACCAGCAGGTTCGGCTTGCGCTCGGCCACCCAGCGCATCAGCGCGGCGGCTTCCTCGATCTGGCCGCCGTCACGGAAGCTGCGGTTCGGGTCGATGGCATCCGGGTTCCAGCGCTGGATGCGCTCGTAGCCCCACGGGCTGACGCACGGCGCCACGATCAGGTTCAGCCGGCCCAGGTAACGCTCGGCCTGCTGTTCCAGGAACTGCAGCGCGCCGTGCACGCCGCTGGTCTCGTAGCCATGCACGCCACCGGTGATCAACGCGGTCGGCAGCGCCGGGTTCCAGTCGTGGTTGACCACGGCGAACAGCGGGTAATGGTCAGGTGCATAGTCCAGCTGACCGTACTGGATCACATCGAAGCTGTCGTCCAGGCGTTCAAGGGCGGCCACCACGTCGTCGTGGTAGCTGCGCTGACGCTGCTGGCGCGCCCGCCACTGTGCGCGTTCCGCGTCGCCCCAGGGCTGTCCGGGGGTGCCGATCGGGTAGAACTGCGCAACAGTCATTGGGTACTCCAAGGGTCGAACGGGATGGGTGCAGCCGGTCATTCTAAGCCTTGTCGCGCCTGCGGGTCCCCTCCCCCCGCCCCGCCTTCATCCAGGCAGGGTCATCTGGTTGTAAAATCAACGGTTTTTGGCCCCTCACCCCTTGATGGCGAACGCAGCGCAGCCGGTCCTGGGTGGACCGGAATTCCTCCGCCTGCTCGCCCGTCTCAGCGACGGCGCGATGCCGGCCAGCAGTCCCGCCCTGACCGATCGCCTCGGCCAGTGGGTGGACTGGAGCCGTGCCGTGGCCCTGTCCGGGGCGCTCGGCGGACGCCTGCCCGAGCCGGGCGAGGCCACCGAAGCGGCCGGGGATGTGCTGGACGACTGCGCCCAGGCCCATGCCAGCCTGCTGGCCTCGATCAGTGAGGATGCCGAGGCCGAGCGCCTGCTGGACCTGGCCGAAGCCGCCGCCGCACCCAATTTCGCCTCGCTGCGCCAGCGCTACCGGGTGCTGCAGCAGGCCATCCAGACCGCCACCGGGCGCCTGCGCGGCCGCCTGCGCGACCAGCTGGTGCAGGTTTCACCCGAGCTGGCACGGCTGGCCGAGGTCGATGCGGTGATGGAACAGACCCTCACCCCGCGCGAGCACAGCCTGCTGGCCACTGCGCCGGCGGTGCTCGGCGCCCGCTTTGAACGCGTGCACGGCCAGCCCGGCTGGCGCGCGGCCTTCCGCCATGACATGCGCATCCTGCTGCTTGCCGAGCTGCAGCTGCGCTTCCACCCGATCGAAGGGCTGCAAGACGCCCTGCGCTCCCACTGACCGGAACACCATGTCCAGAACTGCTTTCCATGTCGTTGTTTTCCTTGTCGGCCTGCTGGCCGTGTGCTGGATCGGCATTGGCTACGTTTCGGTGCATCCGCTGGGTGCAGCGGTGGCGGCAATCATCGCGGCCTGCTACATCGCCGGTGGCGTGGAGCTGTACCGCTATCGGCAGGCCAGCAACGGCCTGCGCAGCGCGCTGAGCGATCTCTCCAGCGCGAAGGAAAGCCTTGCCCCCTGGCTGGAGCGCGTGCCGATGGGCCTGCGCAACGCCGTGCGCCTGCGCGTGGAAGGCGAGCGCACCGCCCTGCCCGCGCCGGTGCTGACCCCGTACCTGGTTGGCCTGCTGGTGCTGCTGGGCATGCTCGGCACCCTGCTGGGCATGATGGACACGCTGCGCGGCACTGGCCTGGCCCTGCAGAGCGCGACCGACATGGCCGCCATCCGCGGCTCGCTGGCCTCGCCGGTGCAGGGCCTGGCCGTGGCATTCGGCACCTCGATCGCCGGTGTGGCCAGCTCGGCCATGCTCGGCCTGCTGGCGGCGCTGCTGCGCCGTGACCGCCTGCAGGCCGTGCAGCAGCTGGACCGTGCCATTGCCGGCGACCTGCACCCGTACTCGCAGGCCTGGCAGCGCGCCGAATCGCTGCGCCTGCTGCAGGCACAATCTGCCGCGCTGCCGGCGCTGGTCGACCGCCTGCAGGCGATGACCAGCACCTTCGAACAGCACAGTGCGGCCGCCAATGAGCGCCTGCTTGCCGGCCAGGCCGAGTTCCTGACCCAGAGCCAGGCGCTGCAGGAACGCCTGGCGGTCTCGCTGCAGCAGTCGCTACGCGAAGGTGCCGAGGCCAGCGCCGCCGCCATCGGTGGCGCGCTGCAGCCGATGGCCGAGACCACGCTGGCCGGCCTGGCCCACCATGGTGAGGCGTTGCATGCGCGTGTCGAGCAGGCGGTGCAGCAGCAGCTGACTGGCCTGAGCGACGGTTTCGAGCGCAGCCGCGTCGCTACCGAAGCCAGCTGGGCCAAGGTGGTGAGCGAGCAGACCCAGGCACAACAGGCGCTGGTGAGTGATCTGCGCCAGCACCTGCAGGCCTTCAGCGATGGCCAGGGCACGCAGGCGGAAGCACTGGTCGCGCGCATTGGCGAGCGCCTGCAGGCCGATGCCAGCGGCAATGCCGAGGCCTGGCGCGCCGCCGCCGAACAGCAGCAGGCATTGAATACCGCGCTGGTCGAACGCCAGCAGCAGGCATTGCTGGCCACCAGCGAGCATCTGGACGCGCGTGCGCAGGCGCTGCTGCAGGCACTGGAACAGCATCACAGCGCCAGCCAGTCGCTGCTGCAGGATCATGAAGAGCAGCGCTCGCAGCAGTGGCAGGCCGCGCAGGCCGCCGCCGCGACCGCGCACGCCGAACTGCAGGCCAGCCTGGACAGCCGCGAGCAGCAGCGCCAGGCACGCTGGGATGCGGTCAGTGCCGAACTGCAGCAGGCCCACGCCGCGCTGCAGGCCCAGCTGCAGGCCGGCGACGAACAGCGCCTGCAGCGCTGGAGCGATGCCCTGCAGCACGTTTCCACGGAGCTGGCCGAACGCCTGCAGGCCAACGGCGAACGCCTAGCCGCGCAGCAGCAGCAGGTCTGCGACACGTTGGCCGAGACCGCACAGCAGATCGGCGAGAACGGTCGCGCGCAGGCCAGCGCCACGCTGGCCGAAGTGTCCACCCTGCTGCAGACCGCGGCCGCTGCACCGAAGGCCGCCGCCGACGTCATCAACGAGCTGCGCAGCACGCTCTCCGAGAGCCTGGTGCGCGACAACGCGATGCTGGAAGAACGCGGCCGGCTGCTGGCCACCGTGCAGACCCTGCTGGATGCGATCAACCATGCCTCGCACGAACAGCGCACCGCCGTGGACGCGCTGGTCGGTGGTTCGGCCGAGCTGCTGGAACGCGTCGGCAACCGCTTCACCGACCATATCGCCGCCGAGACCGGCAAGCTGGATGGCATTGCCGCAGCGCTCAGAGGCAGCGCCGGTGACGTCGGCCAGCTGGCTGGCGCCTTCGGCGATGCGGTTGCGCAGTTCGGCAGCGCCTCCACCGAGTTGTCCGGCCGCCTGGAACAGATCGGCGGCGCACTGGATGCCTCGCTGGCGCGCAGCGACGAGCAGCTGGCCTACTACGTGGCGCAGGCGCGCGAGGTGGTCGACCTCAGCCTGCTGTCGCAGAAGCAGGTGATGGAAGAACTGCAGCAGCTGGCCGCGCGCCGCGGCAAGGCCGGCAGCGCATGAGCGACGAGCTGGAGGTCGACGGCGGCTCACACGCCCCGATCTGGGCCGCCTTTGGCGACCTGATGTCGGTGCTGCTGGGTGCGTTCGTGCTGATACTCGTCGGTGTGGTCGCCGTGCAGCTGGAGCTGTCGCAGCGGCTGGACCAGGAAGTGAAGCAGCGCCAGGCCGAAGCCAAGCGCCTGCAGACCCTGGAACAGGCACTGGCCGGCCCGTTGGCCGCCGGTCGCGTGACCTTGGTCGATGGCCGCATCGGTATCAGCGGCAGCGTGCTGTTCGCGCTGAACTCGGACCAGCTGCAGCCGGAAGGCCAGGAGCTGCTGCGCAGCCTGGCCGCACCGCTGGCCGC
This sequence comes from Stenotrophomonas sp. 96582_Sma, assembly GCF_056480905.1. NCBI lineage: Bacteria > Pseudomonadati > Pseudomonadota > Gammaproteobacteria > Lysobacterales > Lysobacteraceae > Stenotrophomonas > Stenotrophomonas sp. 96582_Sma. The sequence goes on from NZ_CM151122.1 coordinate 2,760,170, forward strand.
CTATCTGGGGACGCGCGAAGAAATCCTGATGGTCAGCGGCTTCACCGATGACGCACCGGTGCGCGAAGGCAACCGTCGATTCGCCGACAACTGGGAGCTGTCGGCGCAGCGGTCGCTGACCGTGACCCGCACCCTGATCGCCGACGGCGTACCGGCCGACGCCGTATTCGCCGCTGCCTTCGGTAGCGAACAACCGGTCAGCTCCAATGCCAGCGAAGACGGCCGCGCGCGCAACCGTCGCGTGGAGATCGCGCCGATTCCCAAGCCCAAGGCCGCGGATGCCAAGTAAGCCGCCCGCACTGGAGGGCCTGCGCGCACTGGTGCGCGACCTTGATGCGGGGTCGCGCTCGCTGCCGCATTACCCGCAGGTGCCGATGCTGCAGCAGGTGCAGCGCGAGTGGTCGGAACTGCGCAGCGAACTGCAGGTACGCCGCTCGCTGCGCACCGAGGCCCCGGCCGATGGCGGTCCGCTGAATTCGGCGGTGCTGGTGCAGCGCATGCTGGACACGATGCAGTCGACCAGCCCCGGTTACCTGCGCCACTTCATCGACTATGTGGACACCCTGTCGTGGCTGCAGGCGCTGCAGGATGGCGCCGCCAGCGGCGGCGATACCGCGAAGCCGAAGCGTACGCGCAAGCCGCGCTGAACACCGATTGGTAGTGCCGGCCGCTGGCCGGCAGCTGCACATTGCCAGATGGGTCCACGTGGCTGCCGGCCAGCGGCCGGCACTACCCGTCGTGGTAGGCGCCTCACAACGAATGAACATGTCACCAGACAGTCATCTGTCTAGCGCACCATTTTCACGTTGATCCACGGCGCCTGCAGCGCCACCGGTCGCATCGGTTGTCTCCCCTTTTTAACTCCATGAGCTCCGCGCCCGTGCGGTGGCTCGTGCCTGCCTGAGTGTCCGTAACATGACGAAGACTTTGTTGGCCGCTGCGCTGTCCCTGGCGCTCGCTCCCGCGGCCTGGGCGCAGGATGCTGCCCCGACCTCCACTGGCACGTCCGCCACCGATCTCGATGCGGTTTCGGTGATCGGCAGCGGTGAAGCGCGCCAGGTGCAGCGCATCACCCGCGAGAACCTCGACATCCTGCCGCCGGGCACCAGCCTGCAGAAGACGCTCAATCTACTGCCGGGCGTCAACGCGCAGTCGGCCGATGCGCTGGGCACCAACGAGCAGTCGATGACCCTCAGCCTGCGCGGCTTCAACTCCACCCGTCTCGGTTACACGCTCGACGGCGTGCCGCTGGGCGATGGCGCGTACAACAACTACAACGGCCTGACCATCAACCGTGCGCTGATCAGCGAGAACATGGCCGGCGCGGAACTGGCGGTGGGCATCGGCAGCCTCGGCACGCCGTCCACCAGCAACCTCGGCGGCACCATCTCGTATACCTCTGACCGCCCAGCCCAAGAGTTGGGTGGCCGCGTGGTGCAGACCTTCGGCAGCGATGCCAACCGCCGCACCTTCGTGCGCGTCGACAGCGGCGAGTACAACGGCTTCTCCGGCTACGTTTCCGGCATGAATGCCGTCTCCGATCTGTGGAACGACCAGACCGCCTACAACAAATCCACCACAAAGCAGTTCAACGCCAAGGGCGTGTGGAACTTTGGCCGCGGCCAGATCACCGGTTTCGTCGATACCTCGCGCACCACCCAGGCGGACTACTTCTACCTGTCCAAGGACGAGATGTCGCGCGGCCTGGGCTGGGACTGGGGCGGCTACGCGCCGGACTGGAACAAGGCGGTGGCCAAGGCCTACTGCAACACCGCCAGCTTCAATGCGAAGAAGTGCGACAGCAGCGGCCCGGACAAGGATGCCGATGGTGCCTTCACCGCCGGCCAGATCCTGCGTGACGACAACCTGTACTACCTGGCCGGCGACTTCTTCCTGGCCGATGGCTTCAGCCTGCGCGCCCTGGCCTACCACCACGACGACCGCGGCGAAGGCCACAACTGGAACAGCGGCGCGTGGTCGAACAAGGGCACCGCGCAGGAGATCCCGATCATCTTCCGCAACACCATCTACACCATCGACCGCGATGGCGGCACGCTGTCGTTCGACTGGGAGCTGGGCGCGCACCGCATCGAAGGCGGCGTCTGGTACGAGCGCAACACCAGCAGCGCCGAGCGCTACCAGACCGCCGTGGACGGCCCGCGTGACCTGAGTGGCATGAACACCCTGCCCTCCGACGTCGGCGTGTTTGCCCAACGCACCCGCTGGAAGACTCACCAGTTCTTCCTGAAGGACACCTGGCGCCTGCTCGATGACCGCCTGACTCTGGAGTTCGGGGCCAAGAGCCCGCACGCCACCTCCGATGCACAAGCGCTGCCGGGCGATGCGAAGACGCCGATCTCGCCGACCTCGAACAACCAGTTCGCCACCGGTTCGTTGAAGGCCAGCAAGAATTTCCTGCCCAGCATCGGCGCCAACTTCCGCCTGGCCGAGCACCACGAGATCTTCGCCAGCTACGCCGAGAACATCGCCATGTTCCAGGGCGGCTTCAAGCTGGGTCCGCAGGCGGTCAGCCAGGCGACCTGGAACGCTCAGGGCAACCTGAAGCCGGAGGAGTCACGCTCGCTGGAAGCCGGCTACCGCTTCGTCACCGATACCCTGCAGGCCTCGATCGCGGCCTACAGCGTGCGCTTCGACAACCGCCTGCTGCAGTACAACCCATGTGATTCACGCCAGCCGGTGGGTCCGACCTGCGGCAACCGCTTCTACAACGTAGGCGGCGTCGACAGCCGCGGCGCCGAGCTGACCGTGCTGTGGACCCCGAACGAGCACTTCAGCTGGTACACCTCGGCCTCGCTGAACCGTTCGACCTACGCCTCCAACTACGTGCAGGCCGGTGTCGAGCAGCAGATCAAGGGCAAGATCCAGACCGATACGCCCAAGCAGCTGCTGGCCACCGAGATCACCTGGCGTGACAACGGCTGGTTCGCCAGCTTGCGTGGCAAGTACACCGGCGAGCGCTTCTACACCTACACCAACGACCAGGGCTTCGGCGGCTTCACCGTGTTCGACCTCGCCGGTGGCTATGACTTCGGCGAGGTCGGCTTCGCCAAGGGCATGCGCCTGTCGTTCAACGTGACCAACCTGACCAACAAGCGCTACGCCAGCAACCTGGATTCGAGCGTGTTCGCGCCCAGCGACCCCGCCGGCAAGCTGTACGTGTTCCATGCCTCGGCACCGCGCCAGGTGTTCGGTACGATCGACCTTCGCTTCTGATCTTCCGCCCGGAGTCCACTGATGCTCACGACCGCCCTGCTGCTGGCCACCCTCTCCGCCAGCGGATACTCCGCTCCGCATGAGGCAACGGGTGCACCACCGCGCACCCTGCAGCTGGGCGGTCGTACCTATGTGGACAAGGGCCTGGTCGCTGCCGGACGGTTGCCCGCGGGCACGGTGGACTTCCTCGGCGATACGCTGGGCTCGTTTTCGTCGCTGGCGGTGCAGCCCGGCACCTGGAAGCGCACCGCCAGCGGCTACGAAGGCGTGCTCTGGACCCTGCCCGACCGCGGCCGCAACGATCCCGAGGCTGGCCTGTTCTACGACTACGCTGGCCGCGTGGAGCGCATGCAGCTGCGTATCGACGTTATCCGGGCCAAGCCCGGTGCACTCGGCACGTTGACGATGGTGCCGGACAGGGGCGTGGTGCTGAAGGACTTCAACGGGCAGCCGTTCACCGGTGCCGACCCGGGTGAGCACACGATCACCCAGCGCGAGGTGGTGTTGCCCTCGCCGGCCAGCGGCGCAGGCGCGGGCAAGGTCTCGCTGGATGCGGAGTCGCTGCAGTTCACCGCCGATGGCCACTTCTACATCGGCGACGAGTACACCGCCAACGTCTACTACTTCGATGCGCAGGGTCAGCTGCAGGGTGTGATCGTGGCGCCGCCGGCGATCCGTCCGCAGCGCGATGGCAAGCCCGCCTTCGGTTCGCTGGCGGCGCCGCAGACTGGGCGCCGCAACAACCAGGGCGTGGAAGGCATGGGCCTGTCCCCCGACGGTACCCGCCTGTTCGTGGCCCTTCAGAGCGCGACGCTGCAGGACAGCGCAAAAGGCAACGCGGCCGGGCGCATCAACACCCGCGTGCTGGTCTACGACGTGACGGCCTCGCCGACGCCGCAGCAACCGATCGGCCATTACGTGATGGCCCTGCCCGCCTATGCACACGACGGCAAGGGCAAGCTGGACCGTACCGCCGCGCAGAGCGAGCTGCGTGCACTGGATGCCCACCGCTTCCTGCTGCTGGCCCGCGATGGCAACGGTCTGGGCAAGGACGGCGATGACCCGATCGTCTACAAGTCGGTGCTGCTGGTGGATGTGGCCGATGCCAGCAACCTGGCAGGAAGCAACTATGAGTCCGGTACGGCCTCGGTGCTGGCCGACCCGGCGGGCACCGTGTTGAAGGACGGCATCGTGCCCGCACGCAGCGACGAACTGCTGAACCTGCTCGACCGCCCGCAGCTGGCGCGTGCCGGCCTTGACCTGGACACCAAGCGCGGCCCGCATGCCGGGCTGCTCTCGGAAAAGTGGGAAGCCATGGACGTACTGCCAGCGCTGGACCCGCAGCATCCGAACGACATGCTGTTGCTGATCGGCAACGACAACGACTTCATCGCCCGCCACTGCCGCATGCAGGGCCAATCCTGCGACAGCCCGTTCGACAACGACAACCGCGTGCTGGTCTACCGACTGACCCTGCCCTGAGACGTCGCCGGGCATGGCCCGGCGCTACCGGATCAACCCGATACACCCTGTAGAGTCGAGCCATGCTCGACTCATGCCGCAAGGCAGTCGAGCATGGCTCGACTCTACAAAGCTCACCCGCGCAGGGTGGCGCCGCCGTCCACGTACAGATCGCTCATCGCCACGTGCCCGGCCTGCTCGGAGAGCAGGAACATCACCGAGTGCGCGATGTCCTCCGGGGTGGCCAGCTTGCGCAACGGAATGCCGGCCTTGTACGTCTCCAGGCTGCCGGCGATCACCCGCTCGGCCCCGTGCTCGTCCTGCCACATGCCGGTCTGCATCGGGGTCAGCGTTGAACCCGGGGCGACGATATTGCAGCGGATGCCCAGCGGCGCCAGCTCCAGCCCGAGGCAACGGGTAAACATCGTGGCGGCGGCCTTGGACGCGGCATAGGCGGCCATGCCATGCCGCGGCACGCCGGCGGCATTCGAACTGACGGTGACGATCGCGCCTTGGCCTCGCGGTGACATCACCCGCGCCAGCGCACGGCCAACATGGAACACACCATCGGCATTGACTGCGAACACCCGGCGCCAATCGGCATCGGTAGTCCCGGTCACCTCGCCCACGTGCAGGACCCCGGCCACGCTTGCGGCGAGACCGATCGGCCCAATGCTGGCTTCCACACGATCCACCAGTGCGTCCACCGCTACGCTGTCGGTCACATCGAGCGCAAATGCCTGTACACGTGCATCCATTACCACGGGCGCCTCGCGGTCGGTTGCCACCACCGTGCAGCCGGCCTCGGCCAACAGCCGTACCAGAGCCTCGCCGATGCCGCCGGCGGCACCGGTCACCAGGGCCACGCGACCTTCAAAGCCGGTCAACTGCATGTTGCGATCTCCTCTTGCTCATCCCAGTGGCGCAGGCGCGCCGACAACCACGGTGCCAGCTGCGCCACCGCATCGCGGCCGGTCAGCTCGGCATGCAGGAACGGCAGCTCCAGCGCCTGCACCCTGCGCGCGTGCGTGCGCCACAACGCCGACTGCAGCTGCGGCCGCGCCTGATGATCCCGGCCAGCGCGCACGTGCACCAGCGTGCCGTCGAATGGTTGGTGGATGTGTTCGCGGATCAACCGGTTGGTGCCGGTCACCGCACGCACCACGCCATCGAGCACTACATCCGGCAGGCTGCCGAGCGCACTACCACCGCGACGCAGGAAGCCGAGAATACGTTCACGGCTGTCCAGCTCCGGATGTGCATCCGGATCATGGCCGGCAATCGCCAGCAGTGCGCGCAATGCGGCGATGGCATCGGGTTCCGGCTCAGCCCGCCAGCATTCGCTGGGGTAGGCGTCCAGCAGCACCAGTTCGCCGACTTCACGCCCAATCTCGTGCAGGCGCACCGCCATCGCCTGGGCGAGGATGCCTCCCACCGACCAACCCAGCAGATGCACCGGCCCTTTCGGCTGCAATGCGACCACGCGCTGCACGTAGTCGTTGGCCATGGCTTCGATGCTGGACGGCAACGGCTGCTTCGGATCCAGCGCGGGCGACTGCAGGCCGTACACCGGGCGAGCCGGCTGCAGGGCGCGCGCCAGGCTGCGGTAGTTCCAGGCGATGCCACCGGCCGGGTGCAGCACGAACAGCGGAGTGGGCCCATCAGCATCAGTCGCAGCCAACGAGATCACCGGGCCCAATGCGTGGTCGGCCAGCGCCGGCGGCTCGGCAATGCGCGTCGCCAATGCGGCCACGGTCGGCTGCGCGAACAAAGCGCCCAGGCCGAGGTCACAGCGCCAGCGTTGTTCGATGGCCAGCAGCAGGTGCACCGCCGACAGCGAGTCACCGCCGAGACTGAAGAAGTCCGCATCCACCGCCACCGGCGCTTCACGCCCGAGTGCCTGGGCAAACAGCACCGCCAGCTCCTGTTCCAGCGGCGTGCGCGGCGCCAGTCCGGCAATCTCGTTCTGCGGCGGCTTCGGCAACGCGTTGCGGTCGAGCTTGCCGTTGGCGGTCACCGGCCACTGATCCACGCCAACGAACGCCGACGGCACCATGTAGTCCGGCACGCGCGTGGCCAGGTGGCTGCGCAGCATCACGGCATCGGCAAGCGCCGCTGGCACATAGGCCACCAGCCGCGCATCGCCCGGCGTGTCCTGGCGCAGCAGCACTTCCACGCGCTCCATGCCCGGCAGCTCGCGCAGCGCCGCCTCGATCTCGCCCAGCTCGATGCGCAGGCCGCGCAGCTTCACCTGGTGGTCGCTGCGGCCGAGGTATTCGACGGCACCATCGGCGCGCCAGCGCGCCACGTCGCCGGTGCGGTAGATCCGTTCGCCCGGCAGGAAGGGATCGGCCAGGAAGCGCTCGGCGGTCAGATCATCGCGGCCGACGTAGCCACGCGCCAGCTGCACGCCGCCCAGATACAGGTCGCCCGGCACACCTACCGGCAGCGGCTGCATCCGCGCGTCCAGCACGTACAGGCGTGTGTTCCAGACCGGGAAGCCGATCGGTACCGGCCCTGAGCGGTCCTGCGCAGAGGCCGGCCAGTAGCTCACGTCCACGGCCGCTTCGGTCGGGCCATACAGATTGTGCAGTTCGGCCTGCACGCGCGCATGGAAACGATCACGCAACGATGCGTCCAGCGCCTCGCCACTGGTGAACACGCGGCGCAGCTGCAGGCCTTCGGAGGCCGGCGCGGCAAGGAACGCGTCGAGCATCGACGGCACGAAATGTGCGGTGGTGATGTCGTGGGCACGCACAAGCCGTGCCAGCTCGGTCGGATCACGATGCGCGTCCGGACCCGCCACCACCAGCGTCGCGCCGCACAGCAGCGGCAGGAAGAACTCCCAGACCGAGACGTCGAACGTGGCTGGGGTCTTCTGCAGAACACGGTCATCGGAACGGATGCCGTAGTGCTCGCGCATCCACAGCAGGCGGTTGACGATGGCGCGGTGCTCGATGACGACGCCCTTCGGCTCGCCGGTCGAACCGGAGGTATAGATCACATAGGCTGCATCGCTGGGCGCCGGATCGGCCCACGGTGCTGCGAAACTCAGCGCGGTCCATTGGTCGGGGGCAAGCACCGGCACACCGTCCATGCGCGCCGATACCTCTGCCGCAGCCAGTACGCACGCCGGCTGCGCCGAGGCGAGAATACGCGCAAGGCGCTCATCGGGATGGGCAAGGTCCAGCGGCAGGTAGGCGGCACCCGCACGCAGCACCGCCACCAGCGCGATCACCAGTTCCAGCGAGCGCGGCAATGCCACCGCCACCACACTGCCCGGACCGACCGCCATCGCGCGCAGTTGTGCCGCCAGCGCGAAACTCCGCGCTTCCAGCGTTGCGTAGTCCAGCCTGGTGTCGCCGAACACCAGCGCAGGCGCGTGCGGGTCACGGTCCATGCCCTGCTGCAGCAGTTCAACCAACGTAGTCTGTGGCAGCGCATGCGCGGTGGCATTGAAACCATGCACCACCTGCTGCGCTTCTACGGCGGAGGCCAGCGGCACCGCCGCGATGTCTCCGGCCTCCAGCGCCGCCGATACGAAATGCAGCAACCGGGTCGCGTGCGCCTCGACATCCTCCCGACTGTACAACGCGGGATTGGCTTCGATCTCCAGGTCCAGCAGGTGCTGGCCATCGCCACGGAAACCCAGCGTCAGATCATCCACCGGACCGGTGCACAGCACCTCCAGCGTCGCCTGCACGCCAGTCACCGCCAGCGGCTTGTAGAACGGCTGCACATTCACCAGCGGACCGTGCAGCCGCTGCTGTGCGCCCACCAGACCAAGGTCACGGCGCAACTGCTCGCCGCGATAGCGGCCATGCTTGCGACCCTGGCTGAGCTGCCGCCCCAGGCCGCGGGTATAGGCCTCGACGCTGCCCTCGCCAGCCGCCACGCGCAGCGGCAGGACATTCATCACCATCGCCGGCACCCGCGCCGACGCGTTGCCGAGTCGCCCCATGTAGGGCACGCCCAGCACCACTTCATCGGTGGCGCTCATCCGTCGCAGATACTCGGCGGCGAGCGCGGCCAGTACATCCGGCCATGGCTGCAACCAACGCACCGAGGCCTGCAGCAGCTGCTCTCGGAACTCCGCATCCAGCGGCTGCACCCAGCGCAGCGCGTCGTCACTGGCCGCGAGCGTACCGGCCAGGCCCGCGCCCGCCGGCGCGCCCTGCAGCTGCCCGCGCCACCACTGCCCGGCCTGCTCGCGCCGCGGATCGGCACGATACGCGGCATCATCGGCCAGCACGCCAGCCAGCGCTGGTAGTGGCTCACCCGTACGCCCCGCGTACAACGCGCACACACGATCAGTGAACAGCGCCATGCCATAGCCATCGGCCGCCAGATGATGCACGCGCAGGTACCAGACCCAGCGCTGCCCCCCCAGATCGAACAACACCTGCTGGCTTATGCGGTCGCGGGTCGGATCGACCGCGCTGAGCCGGTCGGCCTGCATCAGGGCACGCGCCGCCGATGCCGGGTCGACCTCGCCCGCTAGATCGCGCACCGACAGCAGCGGCACATGTGCCGGGTCATGCCACTGCAGCGGCTGACCATCGGTCCCTTCCGCAAAGCGCAATGCGAATGCCTGGGCTTCGCCCGCAGCCTGGTCTGCTGCTGCGACGAACGCGGCCACGTCCAGCGGGCCCTCGATCCACACCGCATGCGCGGTATTGAACGACGGATTGTCCGGTGCCAGCCGCTGCGCGAACCACAGTCCGGCCTGGGCCTCGGTCAGTGCCACCGGCGTGGCCAGCACAGCGACGTTCATGCGTTCTGCGCGGCCTGCAGTTTCTGCACCACGCCCCACCACTGGCGCAGCGTGGTGTGCTCGGCCAGCTGCGAGAACTCCAGCGGCAAGCCAGTGTTGCCCCAGGCCAGGACCAGGCCGAGCATGCGCATCGAGTCCAGGTCCAGGTCGATCAGGTTGTCGTCGTCACCGATCTCTGCTGGCTCGCACTCCAGAACGCGCGCCACGTCGGCACGCATGCGCTCCAGATCCAGCACCTCACCCGTGGCAGCCATCACAGCACCTCCAGCAGCTGGTCGGTGGTCATCGGCACCCCGCTGGTGCGCGCAATCCAGTGCAGCGCCTGATCGTGATCGGCGCGCGAGAAGTCCGCCACCGCATCGGCGGCGATGAAGGCCTCGATATCACGCTGGAACGCTTCGACCACGGTCGCGGTGCAGCCGATATGGGCGTACACGCCGGTCACCAGCAACTGGTCGCGGCCACGCACCCGCATCAGCGTCTCCAGGTTGCTGCGCTGGAACGCGCTGTAACGGTGCTTGACCAGCACGTGCTCGCCCGGCTGCGGTGCCAGCGCCTCGATGATCGGTTCATGGTCGGCGCTGCGGCGCATTCCGGGCCCCCACAGATCGGCCTGCAGGCCACGGTCACGGCGATCCTGGTCGCCATGCTGGGCGGTGTAGAACACGGGAATGCCGTGCGCGCGGCAATGCGTCAGCAGGCGCACGATATTGTCCACCGCCCGCCGCAGCGGCGTACTACCCGCGTCGAATGCCGCCAGGAAGTAGCGCTGCATGTCATGCACCAGCAGCGCAATACGATCACGCTGCGGGCGCCACGGGCCTCGGGCCTGCGGCAGTTCGGCGGCGGTCGGCAAGGGGTAATCGGTGATACGGGGCAGCGCCATCAGCGCGTTCCTCCTGTCTGTTGCAGATGACGCGCACGCAGCTGCGCGCGCAGTTCGCGGCGGCTGATCTTGCCGACCGCGGTGGTATCGAAACTGTCGACGAACACGACCTGGTCCGGCACCTTGAACGCCGCCAGGCCGCGCGTACGCATCCAGGCTTTCAGTGCCGGCGCCTTTATCGGCTCCCCCTGCTGGATCACGAACGCGCAGCTGCGCTCACCGAGATACTCGTCGGGAATGGAGACCACGGCCGCGTCGAACACACCAGGGTGGGCCAGCAGGTGATCTTCAATCTCCTCGGCGGAGATTTTCTCGCCCGCACGGTTGATGTGGTCACCGGCACGGCCCTGCACCACCAGATAGCCACCGGCCAGCTGCTGCACGCGGTCACCGGTTCGGTAGAAACCGTCGTCGGTGAACGAGCGCGCGTTGGCCACCGCATCGTTGTGATAGCCACGGATGGTGTACGGGCCGCGGGTCAGCAGATGGCCCACTTCGCCTTCGGCCACCGGCTGGTCGTGGTCATCGACCACGCGCACTTCGTCGTCCGGACTGATCGGACGGCCCTGGCAGGCCACGATCAGTTCCTCCGGATCATCCAGGCGGGTGTAGTTGACCAGGCCCTCGGCCATGCCGAACACCTGCTGCAAGGTGCAGCCCAGGCCGTCGATCACGCGCCGCGCAGCTTCCGGCACCAGCTTGGCGCCGCCCACCTGCAGTACCTGCAGGCTGGACAGATCGTGCGGAGTGGTTGCCGCCGCCTGCGCCCACAGCAGCGCCAGCGGCGGCACCAGTCCGCAGCAGGTCACCTGTTCGCGGGCGATCAGCGGGAAGGCCGCATCCGGGCCGGGACCGGGGCTGAGCACCACGCGGGCGCCGGCATACAGCGCACCGAAGAAGCCGGGCGAACTCATCGGGAAGTTGTGCGCGGCCGGCAGCGCGACCAGGTAGACGCTGTCGCGGTCGATGCCGCAGAGGTCATTGCTGGCGCGGAACGAGTAGATGTAGTCGTCGTGCGTGCGCGGGATCAGCTTGGACAGGCCGGTGCTGCCACCGGAGATCTGCAGGAACGCCACCGACTGCGGATCCGGGTCGGCCGGCAGCTCGCTGCGATCGCCCTGCAGCGCCTGCAGCGCGGTGAACTCCGCCGCATCGCCATCGATGACCACGTGGCGCAGCGCCGGCACCTCGGCCTGCAGCGCCCGCGCCAGCCCGCGATGATCAAAGCCATCGTGCAGGTCGGCAGTGATGTAGGCACTGGCCTCGGCCTTGTTGGCGAAGTGCACCAGTTCGGTGATGCGATGCGCCGGCAACGCATATACCGGCACCAGACCCGCACGGAACAGTCCGCATACGGTGGTGATGAATCCGGCGGTGTTGCCCAGCTGCACCAGCACCCGCTCACCGGGCTGCAGGCCGAGTGCCAGCAGTCCGGAACCGATGCGACCGGCTTCGTGCCACAGCTGCGCGTAGCTCAGGCGGACATCGCCGGCGACCACCGCGATGTCATCCGCATAGCGTTCCGCGCGCTCGCGCAGGAACGCCGGGAAGGTCTCGCCGCGCCAGTGACCGGCCTCGCGATAGCGCGCCATCAGTTCATCAGGCCACACCTGCTGCAGTGGCAGGCGGGAGGGATCAATGGAGGTAGTCATGCGGCAGGCTCGATGGAGGGCGCGGATTCATGGACACCCAGCGCGTTCAACAGGGCAGCGAACTTCGCCGCGGTTTCGGCCACCTCGGCCTCGGGTTCCGATTCGGCGACGATGCCGGCACCGGCATACAGGCGCAGCTGCGTGCCCTGCAGGCGTGCGCAGCGGATCGCCACGTACCAGTCGCCGTCACCCTGCGCATCCAGCCAGCCCACGGCGCCGGCGTAGAAGCCGCGCGGCACCGGTTCCAGTTCGCGGATGCGCTGCAGTGCCGCCAGCCGCGGCGTACCGCAGACCGCCGGTGTGGGGTGCAGCTGTGCCAGCAGTTCGGCGGCAGACGTCTGCGGATCCTTCAGGGTGGCATGGATGCGGGTGCCCAGGTGCCACATGCTGGCGGTGGCATGCAGCACCGGCCGTGGCTGTGCATCGATGTGGCTGCAGTACGGTGCCAGGCCCTCGACGATGGCGTCCACCACATGGCGATGCTCGTCATGGTCCTTGGTCGAGGCCAGCAGCGCCTGCGCGGCACGCTCGTCCTCGGCGGCATCGGCGCTGCGGCGTGCTGAACCGGCGAGCGGATGCGACAACAGTTCGGCACCGCGCTTGCGCAGCAGCAGTTCCGGGGTTGCCCCCACCAGCCACGCCGGCGCCTGGCCCAGCTCCACCGGCAACGGCACCGCGTAGGTCGCCACCGACGGATCCGCGCCCAGGCGTGCCAGCAGCACGTCCGGCGACAGCGCCTCGCGGGTGCGTGCCAACAGGCTGCGCGCCAGCACCACCTTGTGCAGGTTCTGCTCGGGCGCACGCAGGACCTGCACCGCCGCGGCAACCGCTGACGCATAGTCCTGCGGCACAGGCTCGGCCCGCAGGGCGCCGTCCAGCGGCGGTGCGGCCTGAGGTTGCAGTGCCAGCGCCGGCAGCAGGCGCTCGGGCTGGTACAACGCATCGTCCGCACGCGGTTCGAACGGCACCGCGCCAACCAACAGGCCCGGACCGCCGCGCTGCTGGGCAAAGAACTCCGAAACGCGCTCTGCCAGCGTCGCCAGTGCACCGGCCGGCAGCGCGGCGCGGCACCCGCGTGCGTGCACGTGCTGGCCCGCATGCTGCAGCAGGAACAGCGACGCGTCGTCGGTGTTCTCCTGCGGCGCTGGCGCAGCCTCCGGCCACGCGCCCTGCATCAGGGAATCGTTCATGGGGTCTCCTTCATTCGATGCGCTGCGGCCAGCGCGCACAGCAACAGCAGCAGCGCGCCGACCAGCAGGTAAGGCAGGCTGGGCCCGCCGCGATACAACAGCGTGCCGAGCATCGGCCCGGCCACCATGCCCAGCCCCTGCGCGGCCGCCACCGTGCCGGCCGCGGCGCCCTGCTCGTGCGCCTCCACCCCATCGGCGGCCAGCGCCTGGAACGAGGGGAATACGAAACCCATGCCGAACGCGGCCAGCGCGTACGCCGCCGGCAACTGCCAGGCCTGCTGCACGCCCGCCACCGAAGCGAAGCCGATGCCGGAAATGAGCGCGCCGAGGACGATCCAGCGGCGTGGATGTACCTCCAGCTTCATCACCAGCGCCTGCGCCAGGATCAGGCCGACGCCAACCGCTGTGAGCGCGATACCCGCCATGCGCGCGCCCGCCGCTGCATCCAAGCCGAGGCGGTCGATCGCGAAGAAGCCGACCGTCACCTGCGCGATGGTCACCGAGACCATGGCGATGAACGCCGCCAGCTGTGGCAGGCGCAGGCGCGGGTCGAGACGGCTCATCGGCTGGCGGCGTTGCGCAGAAGCGCTCTCCACCGGCGGTGTGGCCGGCAACCGCCACGCCAGCAATGCCAGAGCAAGCAGCGGCAACAATGCGGCCACATACAGCGCCAGCGACAGATTCGTATAGGCCAGCCAGCCAGCGGCGGCCGGGCCAAGCACCATGCCCAGTGCGTTGGCGCTGCCCAGGCGGGCGAGGAATTTCGCACGCTGCCCGGTCGGTGCCTTGTCGGCAATCAGCGCGGCAGCGGTAGGAGGCACCGCGGCGTAGAACAGGCCGATCAGGCCACGCGCACCGACCAGCACCAGCACCGATACCAACACAGGCGGCACCGCCTGCAGGGCCACGTCGATAAACACCGCCAGCGCGATGTAGACCACGGTGTAGGCACTCATCGCCAGCATCAGCACGCGCTTGCGGCCGATGCGGTCGCTGAGCTGGCCCCACGGGCGCGCGGCCAGCATCCACAACACACCGGCGGCGGTGACCGAGAGGCCGGCATGCCACTCGGACAAGCCGAGCATGCGGACCACCGGGCCGATCACGGCGACGAAGGACATCATCGCCATGGTGCCGATCAGGGCAGCCAACACCAGCGCCGGCAAGCCGGGAACGACGGGACGTGCGTGCATGAAACACCAGCCGTAACAGGAAAGGATGGCCGGGTGCGTCTGTACGCCCCCGCCCGGCATCAGTCCTGCTCAGGGCCCGATGCCATCCTTAAATGATAACGGCTCGTATTTGCATTTGATACCCATTCTCTTGAATGGGCATGCAACAGTGGGTTCAGCGCATTGCACGCAGGCCCAGCAGACCACGACGCTTGAACCACCACTCCAGCGGCAGCGTCACCAGCGGCGGGATCGCCGCCAGCAGTGCCAGGGCACTGGCCCACCACGGCCAGCGCAGCCGCACCGCCGCGAACAGAGTGACCGCCACATAGGCCAGGAAGGCGACGCCGTGCAGGGGCCCGAACAACTTGACCAGCGCAACGTTGGCCATCGGGCCGTACTTCATCCACATGCCGATGAGCAGGCCGGCCCAGGTCACGGCCTCGATGAAAGCGACCACCGCGAACAGGCGTCCAGTCGGGTGCATGGGGGAACGTTGGGTCACGCGGAGCTCCAGCATCGGGATATCAAATGCGAATGATACGCAGATGCGAACCCCATGTAGAGTCGAGCCGTGCTCGACTGCTGGAACGTGTCCACCAAGGTGGACACCTACCGGAGCACATCCGGCAGGACCTGCTCGCCGATCTCGCGCAGCACCGCGTCCATCGACCGCCCGTTGTCGACCAGGTTGAACATCACATGTGCCACGCCCTGCGCATGCACGCGCAGCAGGTAGTCACGCAGACCATCGCGGCCGACCTTCAGGCCCAGCGGCAATGGCTCGGCTGGCGCCTGCGGATCCGTCTGCAGGTCCAGCAGCATCGACTGTACGAACGGCTTGCCCGGCCCGCCGCGCTGCACCAGCGCCTGCTGCCACAGGCCGATGCGTCCTTCCTGCGCCACCTCCTCGCGGTGATAGGTGGCCCAGCCTTCGCTTTCGCGCGCGATCCATTGCAGGCTCTGCCGCGCAGTACCCACCACCAGCATCGGAATGCGCGTTGCCGGCGCCGGCAGCACGTCGAAACCACCGGTCGCCTGCAGTACGGTGGCCCGTTCATCGGCCTCTGGTGACAACGCTGCGCGCAACAACGTCCAACGCTCACGGAACGCCGCCGCCCTGCCCTCCAGATCCTCACCGAACGCGGCAAATTCTTCCGGGCGGTCACCCGAACCCAGGCCCAGCACGAAGCGTCCGCCACTGATCCGGTCCAGGCTCAAGGCCGACTTCGCCACCTGCAGCGGCTGGCGCAATGGCAGCACGATGGCTGCGCTGCCGACCACGATGCGCTCGGTCGCGGCAGCCAGCATGCCCAGCCACAGGAACGGGTCATCCAGCGCACTCGCTGTTGCATCCGGGCCCTGTGGCACCATCAACGGTACATCGCGGGTCCACAGCGCGGCGAAGCCAAGATCATCGGCCAGCCGCGCGATCCGCCTGGCTTCATGCGGATCGGCCAGCCCATGTGCGGCGACAGGCGTCATCAGGCCCAGGCTCAGACCCTGTTGCGGAAACAAGGCAGCGTAAGCAGGATTGAAATCACTCATGCCGCCAGCTTAGCGTGCAGACCTGCGGCGACGATGACGCACCGCCCACCACTGGAAGAACACTGCATGCCGACGATCCGCCCTGCCCACGTCGATGACCTGCCCGCGATCAGCGCGGTGTGCCTGGCCGCGTTCACTGCGGCGGTGGCGCCTTCGCTCAGCGCGGCCGGTATCGCCACCTTCGGCAGTGTCGCTGCAGCCGATGCGTTTGGTGCGCGCCTGCAGGGTGACAACCACATCCTGGTGGCCGAACAGGATGCGCGCGTGGTCGGCGTGGTCGAACTGAAGGAGGGCCGGCACCTGGCAATGCTGTTCGTCGATCCCGCCTGCCAGGGCCAAGGCATCGGCCATGCCTTGTTCGAAGCCGTGCTGCCGCAGGTACGCGAGCCGGTACTGACAGTGCGCGCCTCGCTCAATGCAGTGCCTACCTACCTGCGCTATGGCTTTGTGCTGGATGGGGAGGTCGGCGAGTTCAACGGGCTGGTGTACCAGCAGATGGTGCGGGCAGCGGCCTGAAGGCATCCGCCGGGCAATGCCCGACGGGCGTCATGCCCTGCGGCACGCCTGTCATAAGCAAACTGAATCAGCAGGCTCCCCGGCGGTTCCTACAATGGCCTGTCACCCTGCCCTTCGAGATGCTGCCGATGCGCGTCGCGCTTTCCGTGTTGCTGCTGGCCTCGGCGCTGAGCGCCTGCACCCCGGCCCCGGTATCCACCGCCAACTCCGCCGAGGCACCCGCGCCGGCGTCCGCCATCGCCTGGCGCCAGGGCGATGTGGACGATGCCTTCGCCGAAGCCGCCGACAGCGGCAAGCCGGTGCTGCTGTACTGGGGCGCGGTCTGGTGCCCGCCGTGCAACCAGCTCAAGGCGGGCCTGTTCAAGGACCCGGCCTTCATCGCGCTGACCAGCAAATTCGTTCCCGTCTACCTGGATGGCGACGAGGAAGGTGCGCAGGCTTGGGGCGAACGCTTCGGCGTACGCGGCTATCCGACCCTGATCGTGCTGGACCCACAGCGCAACGAAATCACCCGCGTGGCCGGTGGCAATGACGCCGCCGAACTGACCCGGGCCCTGACCGTCGCTGCAGGCCGCCGCAGTGCTGTTGCCGCCACCTTGGCCACCGCGCTGGCAACGCCGGACCGGCTGGCCGCCGAAGACTGGCAGGTGCTGGGCGACTATGGCTGGGAAGTGGACGCCAACCGCCTGGCCGGCGAGCGCAGGAGCCAGGATGTGCTGCGCCAGTTGTCCAGGGCGGCACCCGACGCCGCCCTGCAGCGCCGTTTCGCCCTGCTGGCTCTGGCCACAGCCGAGAAGCCCGATGCCTCGCCCACCGAAGTGCGCGAGCTGCTGCAGGCCGTACTGGCACAACCGGCGGAAGTGCGCCGCAATCGTGAGCTGCTGGGCTATGCGGGCGTGCAGCTGGTCAAGCAGGCCAGTGCCGGGCCGGCCACCAGCAACACGCTGGGACGGCAGCTGCTGGTCGCACTGGAGCGCGCAGATGCCGAGCGCGGTGATCGCGCCGACGACGCGTTGTCGCGTGCGCTGACCGAAGTATCGCTGGCCCGCCAGCAGCAGCCCAAGGGCGCACTGCCCGCGGCGCTGGTCGAGCGGGTCAAGCAGCGCGTGGCCGCTGCCGATGCCGCCGCCACCGATGCGCATGCACGCCAGGCCACGATCAGCAGCGCGGTGTACGCATTGCGCGAGGTAGGTGACGACGCGGGTGCCGAGGCGCTGTTGCTGGCCGAGCTGAAGCGCAGCGAGCAGCCGTACTACTACATGCCCGAGCTGGCCGAACTGGCCGAGCAGCGCGGCGACACCGCCGGTGCGCTGGAGTGGTTGAAGCGCGCCTACGATGGTGCACAGGGCCCGGCCACCCGCGTGCAATGGGGCGTGCTGTACGTGGAAGGCTTGCTGAAGCTAGCGCCGGACGATGCACCGCGCATCGAGCAGGCCACCGCGTCGCTGATCGCCGAGCTGGAGGCACAGCCGTCGGGTTACCACCAGCGTACCCGCCAGCGTTTCGAGCGCCTGGCCGGGCAGTTGAAGGCGTGGAGCGGCAAGCACCAGGGTGCGGAGACGCTGGCACGGCTGCAGCAGCGGATGCAGCAGGCGTGCGGTGACCAGGTGGATGGCGCGTGCAAGGACTGGTTGAGTTGAGCTGATGAAAGCGCTGGCGGCGGGTTCGCCTGCCGGCGCTTTTGTTGATCCGTGTGGGAGGGGGCGGGGGCAGCGCATCAGCACGCCGGTGAGGGTTCGGAAAGCGGGTTCTGGTAGTGCCGGCCGCTGGCCGGCAACCCGACCGTCGCTGAATGCCGGCCAGCGGCCGGCACTACCACGCCTCCGTCTTGACCTCTTGATCTATTGACCTCAACCATTGTTGAGGTGCGATAACAGTCTCCCCACGGCCAGCCCCCTTGGCCTTCCCCACGGAGATTGCTTCGATGTCGTACTCGCTTCCCCCGCTCCCCTATGCCTATGACGCCCTCGAGCCGCACTTCGATGCGCGCACGATGGAAATCCATCACAGCAAGCACCACCAGACCTACGTCAACAACCTCAATGCCGCCATCGAGCAGGCCGGCATCGCCGAGCAGCCGGTCGAGGCGCTGATCACCAACCTCGATGCAGTGCCCGAGGCGCAGCGTGGCGCAGTCCGCAACAACGGCGGTGGCCACGCCAACCACAGCCTGTTCTGGACCGTGCTCAGCGCCAACGGCGGCACGCCCGATGATGAGCTGGCCGCCGCCATCGACCGCGATCTGGGTGGCTTCGATGCCTTCAAGGAGGCCTTCACCAAGGCCGCGCAGACCCGCTTCGGCAGTGGCTGGGCCTGGCTGACCAGCGATCGCGACGGCCGCCTGAAGGTTGAAAGCAGCGCCAACCAGGACAGCCCGTTGATGGGCGCTACGGTCGGCCTGTCCGGCAATACCCCGATCCTCGCACTGGATGTCTGGGAACACGCCTACTACCTGCACTACCAGAACCGCCGCCCGGACTACATCGGTGCGTTCTTCAACATCATCAACTGGGCCGAGGTCGGCCGGCGCTACCGCCAGGCCCGGGCCTCATGAGCGGCGAGACACTGCCGTACGCCGGGCCGTGGGCGGGGGTGTTCCCCGCCCCGGCCCCGGTGCCGTCGGTCGAGATGCCGCCGCGTGCCCTGCGGCGGCTGCTCGGCCACTTTCCTACCGGCGTGGCCATCGTCTGCGCGCGCGATGCGCAGGGCAAGCCCATCGGCCTGACCATCAATTCGTTCGTGCCGGTGTCATTGCAGCCGCCACTGGTGCTGTGGAACCTGGCGTTGCACGCGCAGAGTCTTTCCACCTTCCAGCGCGCCACCCGCTTTGCGATCAGCGTGCTGGCGGCCGACCAGGAAGCACTGGCCCGGCGCTTTGCCGATCCGCAGGTACGCAACCGCTTCGACGGTCTGGCATTGCTGGATGACGACGAGGACGCCCCGCCACGCATCGCGGGCGCGGTAGCGCATCTCACCTGTACCCGCCACGCACAGTGGCCGGTGGGCGATCACCTGTTGCTGGCCGGCCGCATCATCGAAGTGCACGAGAACGGCGGCGCGCCGCTGCTGTTCCATCGCGGCCGCTTCCAGCCGGGACCGGCCGAGCTGCTGGTGGAGGTGCGCTGATGAACATCGAGGCTCTGGAATGCATGCTGGCCAGCGGCAAGGACGGCGCGCTGCTGCGCTTCGGCCTGGGCAAGGGCTGGCTGGATGCCGGCAACCCGGTGCGCGCGGCAACCCATCTGGGCCGTTGCGTGGTCCTTGATCCGCAGTATTCGGCGGCGTGGAAGCTGCTGGGCAAGGCCTGGCTGGCCAGTGGCCAGCCGCAGGCGGCGCGCGAAGCGTGGCAACGCGGTTTGAGCGTGGCCGGCAGCAAGGGCGACCAGCAGGCACGCAAGGAAATGCAGGTATTCCTGCGCCGCCTGGACCGCGAGCAGGCGGCCCTGGCGAAGGCGGGCTGAGTCGATCAGCCCGCGTTGGCCGATGCCGGTGCGGACATGATGTCCGACATCGGCAGGCGGCGCGGCTTGCTCGGGAACGCGTGGCGCAGGATGCGCCAGACCACCTGGCCGAACTGGCGCGGCAGCGAGCCGTTGTTGTAGTGCTGGCCGTAACGGCGGCAGATGTCCTTCACTTCCTTGGCAATGGCCGCATAGCGGTTGGCCGGCAGGTCCGGGTAGAAGTGGTGCTCGATCTGGTGGCTGAGGTTGCCCGACAGCACGTTGATCAGGAAGCCGCCGCTGATGTTGGACGAACCGCGCAGCTGGCGCAGGTACCAATGGCCGCGCGACTCATTGCGCAGGCACTCCTTCGGGAAGGTTTCCGATTCGGCGGTGAAGTGCCCGCAGAAGATGATCACGTAGGTCCAGATGTTGCGCAGGCCGTTGGCCACCAGATTGCCCAGCATCACGGTGAGGAAGAACGGGCCGGCCAGCAGCGGGAAGAACACGTAGTCCTTCAGCACCTGACGGGCCATTTTTCGCGCCACCGGGCGGGTCTGCATCCACATCGCACGGCCACTGATGCGGCCCTTCAGCCAACGGCCCAGGCGCAGGTCCTGCGCGGCCACGCCCCACTGGAACAGCAGCGCGAAGATCGGCGCGATGATCGGCTGCAGCAGGTAGAACGGCTTCCAGCGCTGTTCCGGGAAGATGCGCAGCAGGCCGTAGCCGATGTCATCGTCCAAGCCACGCACGTTGGTGTAGGTGTGGTGGCGGAAATTGTGGGTCTTGCGCCAGTTGTCGGCGGTGGCAACGATGTCCCACTCGTAGGTGTTGCCGTTGAGCTTGGGGTCGCCGGTCCAGTCGAACTGGCCGTGCATGACGTTGTGGCCCAGCTCCATGTTCTCCAGGATCTTCGACAGCGCCAGCAGCAGCGTGCCGGTGATCGCGGCCGGCCACAGCAGCGGCATCCAGAACAGTGGCGAGAACGCCGCCAGGAACAGCAGGCCACGGCCACCCACGCCGAACCAGCGCACGGCGGCGGCCACGCGGCGGATGTAGCGGGTATCGGAGGCGCCGAGGCTGCCGATCACACGGTCGCGGATCGCATCGAGTTCCTCACCGAAGGCATGCATCTCGGCGGTGCTCAGGGCACGGTCGGTAGCGCGGGTCATGGCAGACGTCCTCAGAGATCCAGGGTCAGGTCGGTGGTCGGTGCGCTCACGCAGATCCGCACCGGCTGTGCCGATTCGGACTGCAAGTCGCCGGTGCGCAGGTGGCGGGTGGCGCCACTGACGCGGTCACAGCTGCAGCTGTTGCAGATACCCATGCGGCAGCCGTGTTTGGGCTTGATGCCATGGGCTTCGAGGCTTTCCAGCAGCGAGCGGCCACGCGGTACGCTCAACTGTCGGCCACTGCGCGCAAGCGTCAACGACACCTCTCCTTCGCTGCTGGCATCGCGCAGCGGCGCCGGCGGGGTGAAGGCTTCGGCCTGGAAACCGGCCACCTGGTGCGCCAGACGCTCGCGCGCAGCGGCAACGAATCCATCCGGGCCGCAGGCCAGCACATGGCGCTGCGCCAGAGGCGTGTCATCGCCGGCCACCTGCAGATCATGGGTATCGATACGCGCGGCCGGCGCCTCACCCTCGCGGGTGGTCAGCAGATGCACGCGCAGGTTCGGATGCGCTGCGGCCAGCGCCTGCAGTTCATCACGGAACTGCAGATGGGCAGCGGTGCGCTCCCAGTAGAACAGGTCCACCGGCGCCGCCAGCGGGCGCTGGCAGGTGTCGCGCAGCAGGCTGCGCATCGGCGTGATGCCACTGCCGGCCGCCAGCAGCAGCACTGGCGCCGCGGCCGGCATATGGAATTCGCCGAAGGCGGCATCGAGGCGGAATAGTTCGCCCGGCTGCGCATGATTGACCAGATGCTGGCTGACCCGGCCGCCATTGATCGCCTTGACGGTGATCGCCAGCTCGCGCCGACCGAGTGCGGTGGGGCTGTAGCTGCGCTGCCACAGGCGCCCTTCAATCTCGACGCCGAGAGTGACGTGCTGGCCAGCGCGCATGCCGGCCCAGTGCCGGTTAGTGCGCAGGACCAGGGTCGCCGCGCCCTCGCCGGCCGGCTCGCGCCGGACCAGGCGGGCCACCGGCTCGCGCAGGGTCCACAGGGGATTGAGCTGGCCCGCCCAGAAATCGAACAGCGACGGCGAGACCCAGCGGTACGGAGAGAACAGGGACGGACGGACGACAGCGCTCATGGGCGCACTATACGGGCGCACATACACCTGTGTATACATGTGTATATTGAACCGGATTGGGTATGATTCAGCCTCGCCCCACCGGAACCCCCATGGCCGCCGCCACCGCCTTGTCGACGCCCGAAGATGCCAACAGCCCGGCCCGCCGTACGGTGAGCCGCGAGGATCTGCTGGCTGCTGCTCTGAAACTGATCGGGCCGCACCGCAGCCTGTCCACGCTCAGCCTGCGCGAAGTGGCGCGTGAGGCCGGCATCGCGCCGAACAGCTTCTACCGGCAGTTCCGCGACATGGACGAACTGGCCGTGGCGCTCATCGATGCGGCCGGCCGCTCGCTGCGCACCATCATCGGCGAGGCCCGGCAGCGCGCCACCTCCACCGCCACCAGCGTGGTGCGGGTCTCGGTGGAGACCTTCATGGAACAGCTGCGCGCCGACGACAAGCTGCTGCACGTGCTGCTGCGCGAGGGCGCGGTCGGCTCGGACGACTTCAAGCATGCGGTCGAACGCGAGCTGCACTACTTCGAGGAAGAGCTGCAGCACGACCTGGTGCGCCTGGCCGCACTGGATGGCGCCGTACTGCATGCCCCGGAACTGGTGGCCAAGGCCATCACCCGGTTGGTGTTCGCGATGGGTGCCACCGCCATGGACCTGCCACCGGAGAAGGATCCGGAGCTGGTCGAGCAGATCTCCACGATGATCCGCATGATCATCGTCGGCGCCCGTACCCCCGCCGCGTTCCGCCGCGGCTGATCGAGGCCCCTGGGTCGGACCCCTTTCCAGGGGAAAGGGCTCTGACCCGCCCCAGCTCCATGAAGCCCGCCACGCAGCGCCACGGCGCCGATGGACTGTGGCCGCTGTCACAGATCTAGATTGCAGATGCGCAGCTTGAGCATCCTGCACGCGCCATTCACTGCGGTCTCACGCACGCTGAATTATTCAGACCGCGCGCTCCATTCAGTTTGGTGAGTTATTGAACGGGGTTTGAATCCGGCAAGTGCCGCTGCAGTCCTTTCAGATTAATTGCATGGCCCAGGCAAGACCCGATCCGCACAGTGCCGCCTCCGGTCCTGCGGATGCAGGTCCCCCCCAATGAGCTTCAAGGAGAAACACCCATGCGCATGATGCAGTTCACGCCGAAGTTTCCTTCCACGCTTGTCCGATCACGGCTGGCACTTGCACTCGCCGGGCTGATTCTCGTGCCCTCCATGGAGGCCGCGGCCGTTGATCTGAACAACGGCGCGTCCGCTACGGTCGTTCCGGGCCATGTCTGGGTCGGGCAGGACTTCACGCTCCGTGGCAATTCGCAGCTGAACGTCGACGGTACTCGAGTAGGCTCAGTAAATTCGCAGAATTCGACACTCACCCTCAGTAACGCATCCGCCGGCCTGGTCTCGTTGATGGATTCCGTCGGCGACATCCGAGGCAGCACGCTGGCCGGCCTGAACACCAGTGCATTTCTGTCCAACCCGACATCGGCGCGCACAGTCATCGCCATTTCAAACAGCCGCGTCGAAAGTCCTTTTACGGCTTCGCGCATTTCGGGTGGCGGAACCATCCGTGCCTCATCGACGGCCTTTGCTGGCGATGTGCACGGCGTCCTGATGCTGGCGGGCATTCTGGAATTACGCAGCGGCTCTTCTGTCGTCGGCGCGCAGGATGGCATCGACAGCAGACACAACGCCGGCGGCCAGCCCGCCATGGGCCCAGATGGGTGGTACGTACTTGTCGATGGCTCTTCGGTGGAAGGAACCGCTGGCGCAGCGCTCAGCGCGAATACCCAGGGCTCAGCTCCGCAGGTCAACCGCTTCATTGTGCAGAACGGCGCCACGCTGAAGGGTGGCAACGGCAACCTCCTGCAGGCCAATGCAGGTGCCCGGTTCGACTTTAGCGGCCGAACTTCCACGCTGGCCGGTAACTTCACCATCGCAGATACCGCCACCGGCACGCTGCGCTTCCTTGACGGTCTCGACCTCACCGGCCGCATCCTCGGCCCGGCCGACGTCATCGTCGACCAGGGCGGTCGCTGGACGCTGTCCGGCGACAGCAACACCGGCAACCTCACCCTGGGTGCAGGCAGCAATATCTTCCTCGGTGCTGCGGGTACGGCGGCCTATCCGCAGCTGACCGTCAACGGCAACTACGCCGGCAATGGCGGCACCCTGCACTTCAACACGGTACTGGCCGGCGACGACGCGGCAAGCTCGCGCATGCACGTGACCGGTGATACCAGCGGCACCACCCAGGTCACCGTCAACAACATTGCCGGCGCTGGTGCACAGACCGTCAACGGCATTCCGTTGATGCAGGTGGACGGTGCCAGCAATGGTCACCTCGCGCTGCAGGGCCGCGCCATCGGCGGCATGTACGAGTATTTCCTGCGCAAGGGCACTCCGGGCGCGACCAACGGCAACTGGTACCTGACCTCGGCCTACACCGGCAATCCGTGCGACATCAATCCGGCGCTGCCGGAGTGCCAGGGCACTGGTCCGGTGGATCCGGTCGATCCTGTTGACCCGGTCGATCCGGTGGACCCGGTCAATCCCGTCGATCCGGTCCCCGTACTGCGTCCGGAGCCGGGCGCGTACCTGGCCAACCAGGCCGCGGCCGTGCAGATGTTCCAGCTGCGCCGCCATGACCGCGGCTAGCCCGGCTTCGACCGCGCCCGCATCGGCACCTGGGTGCGCGCCGGGCGTGACCAGCTGCAGGCGAACGTGGCCGGCCAGGTTGACGCCCGTACCCACATCAACACCCTGCAGCTGGGCAGCGATGTCTGGCGTTGGGGCGATGGCCGTGGCCAGGTCGGCGTGATGCTGGGCACCGGCGAGGCGACCACGCAGGCGGTGTCGACGCTGAGCGGCTATGGCACGCGCGGCAAGGTCAAGGGCAAGTCGGCCGGTGTCTACCTGGGCTGGGTGCAGGATGCACAGAGCAGTGCCGGCCTGTATGTGGACGGCTGGCTGCAGGCGGCGCGCTTCGACAACGAGGTGCAGGGCGAAGGCATCGCCCGCGAGACCTACGATTCCAGGACCCGCAGTGCGTCGCTGGAAGCCGGATATGCCTGGGCCATCCGCAGCAGTGAGGCCAGCACGCTGTACCTGCAGCCGCAGGCGCAGCTGACCTGGACCGACTACGACGGTGACAGCCTGGTCGAAAACAATGGCACCACGGTCGAGGATGGTCGCGGCGGCGGCCTCAACAGCCGCCTCGGCGTTCGCCTGTTTGGCCAGGGCACGCTGCAGGGCAACCGCGTGCAGCCGTTCCTGGCGGCGAACTGGCTGCGTGGCCAGCGCGATGAGGCCATGCGCTTCAACAGTGAGTCGTTGAGCGCGAAGACGCCGGAGAACCGCTACGAAGTGCAGGCCGGTGCCCAGCTGCAGCTGGGCCAGCGCTGGAGCGCATGGGGTGACCTGCGTGTGCAGCGTGGCGACAGCGGCTATCGCAACCACGGTGCCCAGGTCGGCCTGCGCGCCGCCTGGTAAGCCCCTCGCCGCCCTGGGGCCAGACCGGGGCGGCGTTCCTCGATTTCGATCGCACCCTGCCGGGCATGACATCCGGCAGGGTTCTGGCGCTTAATTGTAATGTTATAACGCCGTCGTCCGCGATGTTCTGACCCTGCTTTCGGCTTCGTGATTGCACGGACTTATTTATATAGCCGTTGCTATATCTATGACCCTCTGCTTTTATATGCGTCAGCCAGGTCGCCCTCGCCGCCTTTCCTCTCCCAAGGACGACGCCTTCATGCCCGTTTCCAGACCCCTTTCCCGCCGGCTGCCTCTGGCTGCCGCCATCGCCCTGACCCTGCCGCTGCCTGCGCTGGCAGCCACACCGAAGCCGACCGAGCTGGACCGTGTGCAGGTCAAGGTCAGCACTGCCACCCGCAGCGAACGCCTGCTGTCCGATGTCCCGATCCGCACCGAAGTGCTGCGCAAGGAAGACATCGCGCTGCGCGCGGCCACTGACTTCTCGCGTGCCGCAGAGCTGATCAACGGCCTGCGCGTGGAAAGCAACTGCCAGAACTGCAACACCAGCGAGGTACAGCTGCTG
Organism: Stenotrophomonas sp. 96582_Sma; assembly: GCF_056480905.1. Classification (NCBI taxonomy): domain Bacteria; kingdom Pseudomonadati; phylum Pseudomonadota; class Gammaproteobacteria; order Lysobacterales; family Lysobacteraceae; genus Stenotrophomonas; species Stenotrophomonas sp. 96582_Sma. Next base: position 2,786,343 of record NZ_CM151122.1, read on the forward strand.
GGCCTGCCCGGCGCCTACAACCAGCTGTTGTTCGATGGCATCCCGCTGCTGTCCACGCTGGGCAGCGTGTACGGCCTGGAACAGATTCCGGCCGGGTTCGTCGACCGCATCGAAGTGGTCAAGGGCGGCGGCTCGGCGCTGTACGGCCCGGGCGCGGTGGCCGGTGTGATCAACCTGATCCCGCCACTGCCGGCGCGCAGCGGCGGCCATGTGCAGGCCGGCGTGGATGTGCTGAAAGGCACGCCGCAGAAGAACGCCGATGTGCGCCTCGACCTGGTGGCCAAGGATGCCGACGCCGGGCTGTCGGTGATTGCCCAGCGCAACTGGAACAGCGGCATCGACTACAACGGTGACGGCTATACCGAGATCACCCGCAAGAACCTCAAGGTCGGCGGGCTGCAGGCCTGGTATGCGCCCACGCCGGGCACGCGGCTGCGCCTGGACCTGCAGGTGACCGATGAAACCCGCCGCGGCGGCAACCGCCTGGACCAGCCCGAATACCTGGCCAACATCGCCGAATCGCTGGATACGAAGTACCGCCGAGGCAGCGTGTCGTGGGATCAGGAGATCAATGCCGACCTCGATTTCCGCCTGGCCTATGCCTTCGCCGACATCGACCGTGACAGCTTCTATGGCGGCCTGGGCGATGTGGTCACCGATCCGTCTGCGCCTGGCTATGACCCGTCGCAGCTGGATCCGAACGTAGCCGGCAGCGCCGCCTCACGCTCATGGCGCCAGTACGGCCGCACCCACAACCCGCTGCACTACATCGACAGTCAGTTGAACTGGCGGTTGGGTGCGCACGCGCTGGCCTTCGGCGTGCAGTACAAGCACGAGTCACTGCGCGACGACAACCGCACCGGTGACGGGCAGCGCCTGGCAGTGCTGGAGGATGCCACTTTCCACAACCTGGGCGCCTTCATCCAGGACGAGTGGAGCCTGCGCGACAACGTCGACCTGGTGCTGGGTGCGCGCGTGGACAAGAGCTCGGAGCTGGACAGCGCGGTGTTCTCGCCGCGCATCGCGCTGGCCTGGCAGGCCACGCCCAACCTGAAGTGGCGGGCAGGCGTTGCCACTGGCTTCCGTGCACCGGAAATCTTCGTCGAGGATGTGCATGTCGATACGCTGGGTGGCGAACAGGTGCGCGTGCGCAACACCGACGGCCTGAAGGAAGAGCGCGCGTTGACCACCCTGTTCGGCTTCGACTGGCGATCTGACCCGGCCAATCCGGTGTGGAGCTGGGATGCCACCGCCTCGTATGCGCGCATCCGCGACACCTTCGCACTGGGCGAGATCCAGCGCGGCGATGACGGACAGCTCAGTCAGCTGCGCTACAACGCGTCCGGTTCCAACGTGCTGGGGGCGGAAACCAACCTGGGCTGGCAGCCGTCGCCACAGTGGCGCCTGACCGCGGGTGCCTCGTGGTACCGCTCGCGCTTCCGCGAACCGCAGCGCATCTTCGACGACACCGGCGACGGCGGCGACACCGTGATCGAAAGCCGGGACTACCTGAAGACCCCACGCTGGACCGGCCTGGCCCAGCTCAGCTGGATGCCGGCCGAGCCGTGGGAGACCTTCGTCGCGCTGCGCCACACCGGGCCGATGTCGGTGCTGAACAACCGGCTGGGCGAACTGCACCGCACGCGTTCATTCCTGGTGACCGATCTGGGTGCGCGCTGGCACCGTCACCTGGGCGCGCAGGCGCAGCAGGAAGTGTCGGTGGCCGCAGGCGTCAAGAACGTGTTCGACCAGCGCCAGAAGGATCTGGAGGTGGGTGCGTTGCGTGACAGCGACTATGTCTATGGGCCGCGCTTCGCGCGCTCGTGGTACGTCAACCTGCGCTATGCGTTCTAAGCCGCTACGAGCGTTGTTGCTGGCCTGTGCCGTGCTGCTGGCCGCACCGGCGATGGCTGCGGACCTCCACGCGCAGGTCTCGGCCTCGCTGGTGCGGCCGGATCAGCGCTCGCTGCGGCCGATGCAGTGGTCATCGCCACCGAAGCTGGTGGCGTTGTACTTCGGCGCCGACTGGTGCGCGCCCTGCCATGCCTTCGTACCCACACTGCGCAGCGTGCGTGACGCATTGCGCGAGGCCGGCGCCGATACCGAAGTGGTGTACGTCAGCCTGGATGAGAGCGAGGCCGCGCTGCGCCGCTACATGCATGCGCAGGAGATGCCGTGGCCGGTGCTGGACCCGCGCCGCGCCGCGCGCATGCCGGCACTGCAGGCGTTGGCTGGGCTGGCACCGCCGAATCTGGTGCTGATCGATGCTGACGGCAAGGTGCTGGCCAATGGTTGGCAAGGCCGGCGTTACGAAGGCCTGCAGCCCGTGTTGAAGGAATGGACGAAGCAGGCGTGTGCGCAGCAGCAGGCCCATTGCCCCAACGCCGGCATCCAATCGCGGTAACGCCGGGCCATGCCCGGCGAATTGCTTGACGCAGCCTTACGGCCGCCGGGCATGGCCCGGCGCTACCGTTACGGCGCCTCGCCCTCAGCCTTGCGCACGAACGCTTCGAACAGCGCCAGCGTCTGCTCGCTTACATGGTGCTCGATACCCTCGGCATCGCGCCGCGCGGTATCCGGGTCCACGCCCAGCGCCAGCAGGAAACGCTCCACGGTCTGATGGCGCTGGCGGCTGGCATGCGCCAGCGCCTCGCCTTCCGGGGTCAGGAACACGCCGCGGTACGGCCGCTGCACCACCCAGCCATCACGGGCCAGCCGCCGCAGCATCTTCGCCACGGTGGGCTGGGCTACGCCCAGCCGGGTGGCGATGTCGACCTGGCGGGCCTCGCCGCCGTCGGCCAGCAGGTCCGAGATCAGCTCGACATAGTCCTCCACCAGCTCCATCCGGTGCGCCTCGCGCACTTGCCGGAAGCTCTCGACCTGGCGCTCGGCCTCGATCAAGGGGGTGCTTTTCAGCGATGTCGAATCGTCGGTCTTGCCCACGCCTGCGCCTGTCCTTCCGGTTGTTCCGGTGTTGAACCTGAATTCTGGACCAGTAACGCGATAAAGACGATTGTTTCACATTGCTAATGACTATAGCAGGAGCTATATTCGGAGCCATGAACACCCTGGCACCCCGCGACCCTTCGGCCTCCACTGCGGCCAGCCTGGGTGCGCTCAACGCCTCGGTGGCGGTGCCCGACAAGGGCCATTGGTGGTTCCGCCTGCTGGCCTTTCTCGGCCCGGGCTACATGATCTCGGTCGGCTACATGGACCCGGGCAACTGGGCCACCGACCTCGCCGGCGGTTCGCGCTTCGGCTACCTGCTGCTGTCGGTCATCCTCATTTCCAACCTGATGGCGGTGATCCTGCAGGCGCTGTCGGCGCGGCTCGGCATCGCCACCGGCATGGACCTGGCCCAGGCCTGCCGCGCGCGTTACCCCAAGCCGGTGAACCTGGCGCTGTGGGCGCTGTGCGAGGCGGCGATCATCGCCTGCGACCTGGCCGAAGTGATCGGCACCGCGATCGCGCTGAAGCTGCTGTTCGACCTGCCGTTGCTGTGGGGCGCGGTGATCACCGCCCTGGACACGCTGCTGGTGCTGCTGCTGATGAACCGCGGTTTCCGTGCGCTGGAAGCCTTCGTGATCGCATTGCTGATGGTGATCTTCGCCTGCTTCATGGTGCAGATCGCGCTGGCCGCACCGCCGGTGATGGAAGTGCTGGGCGGTTTCATTCCGCGCGCGCAGGTGGTAACTGATCCGCACGCGCTGTACATCGCCATCGGCATCATTGGTGCCACGGTGATGCCGCACAATCTCTATCTGCACTCGTCCATCGTGCAGACCCGTGCCTACCCGCGCACCGATGAAGGCCGACGCAGCGCGCTGCGCTGGGCAGTGACCGACAGCACCCTTGCACTGACCCTGGCACTGTTCATCAACGCCAGCATCCTGATCCTGGCGGCGGCGGTGTTCCATGCCAATGGCCGATTTGATGTGGAAGACATCGAGCAGGCGCACCAGCTGCTGGCGCCCATGCTGGGCGTGGGCGCCGCTGCGACGCTGTTTGCAATTGCGCTGCTGGCCTCGGGCCTGAATTCAACGGTGACCGCCACGCTGGCCGGCCAGATCGTGATGGAAGGCTTCCTGCACCTGCGTCTGCCGCCGTGGCTGCGGCGGCTGATCACGCGGGCGCTGGCGATCATTCCGGTGGTGGTGGTGATCATGCTGTTCGGCGACCAGGGCGCGGTAAAGCTGCTGGTGCTGAGCCAGGTGGTGCTGTCGATGCAGCTGCCGTTCGCGATCATCCCGCTGGTGCGGATCGTGACCGACAAAGTGACGATGGGCGCGCTGGTGGCCCCGCGCTGGCTGGGCAGCATCGCCTGGGTGATCGCACTGGTGATCGTGGCGTTGAACGTGAAGCTGCTGGTGGATACCTTCAGCGGCCAGTAGATCCACGCCATGCGTGGATGCCTTTGTAGAGTCGAGCCATGCTCGACTCATTCCATCACCGCGCGAACAGCAGTCGAGCATGGCTCGACTCTACAGAAAGCAAATCCCGCCAGCAGATCCACGCCACGCGTGTATGCCTTTGTAGAGTCGAGCCATGCTCGACTCATTCCATCACCGCGCGAACAGCAGTCGAGCATCGCTCGACTCTACAGATACAGCGCAATGGCGGCTTCAATCTGCTGCGGCGACTGGAACCCGGCCAGGCGGGTGCGTTCGTCGCCGTCACGGAACAGGGACAGCGTCGGCGTCTGCCGCAACCCCAGTCCCCTGAAGAACGCTTCACCCAGCACTTCCAGCTGCACGCGCAGCAGGGTGATGCCCTGCCCTGCACTGCTGGTCGCCACGCGGTGCAGCGACATCTCCAGCATCCGGCACCCTGGGCACTGGTCCTTGTGGAAATCCACCAGCACCCTCGGATGTTCGGCCAGCAGCTGCTGGAACTGCTCAGGCGTGGTGGCGTCGATGATCTGCATCGGTGTTGCTCCAGTAATGGGCCAGGACCGCGTCGGTCCAGGCCTCGATGGCCGCGGAATGGCAAACGCCATGCGGCATCTGTTCGATCTCCAGCGGCGGGTAGTCGCTGCGGAAGTAGCGGATCAGCCGGTGCACGGCGCCGCAGTAGTACTCCTGTCCCCACTGCGTCTCGCCGGTACCGAACACCGCCAGCTGCCGTGGCCGCTCGCCGCGCTCGGCGATGCCGGCCACCCAGGCTTTCATCTCCGACGGCGTGCGGCCGGCGTTGTCGGTCCAGCAGCCCAGCAACACCAGGTCGGCCTCATCGACGGCCAGAGGCGGTGCCTGGCGCAGGTCGTCGGCCTCCTGCCAGTGCACCGCATGGCCCGCTGCGCGGCAACGCTCCGCAATCAGCCGAGCGAGCTCGCGGGTGTTGCCACTCAACGAGGCCACCACCAGCAGGATGCTCAGCGCTTCGCTGGGCTCAGAGGTCGTCGAAGCCGTTGTCGACGTTGGTCTTCTTGTAACTTGCATTGCGCATCTCGAAGAAGTCGGTCTTGGTTTCGGTGAAGTTGTCGGCGTAGGCCTTGATCCACGGCATCACGTTGTCGGTGGTGTCGCTGTACAGGCGCTCGATGCCGAGCATGCCGGCCATCTTGTTGGCGCGGTACTTCACGTAGCGCACCATCTCGTCCACGTCGATGCCATCGATACCGTCCAGCACCTCCGACGACCACTGCGTCTCCAGCTCGATGGCGTGTTCGAACGATTGGTGCACGTAGGCGGTCAGCTCGTTGGTCTGCAGCTCAGGGTTCTCACCGATGATGGCGCGGACCAACTCGCTGATGAACTTGGTATGCGCCAGCTCGTCACGGTTGATGAAGCTGATGATCTTGCCCGTACCGTTCATGCGGTTCTGCCGCACCATGTTGTAGAAGTAGGCGAAACCGGAATAGAAGTTGATGCCTTCCAGGATCGAGGACTGGATCAACGACTTCAACAGGGTCTCGGCGGTCTTCTCGCGCATGAAGTCGTCGTATGCACCCATGATCGGTGCGTTGCGCTTGATGATGGTCGGGTGGGTCCGGGCGATCTCGAAAATGCGGTTCTGGTTCGGCAGGTCGGTGATCGACGCCAGCACGTAGCTGTAGCTTTCGTTGTGGATCACTTCCTGCTGGCCGATGATCGCGGCGTTGGCATGCGCGGCCGGGTCGGTGATGTACTCGGCCACGTTGTAGATGAAGCGCGTCTGCGGTGAATCCAGCGTGGCGAGCAGGCCGATGATCGAGTCGTAGGCGTTCTTTTCGCGTGCGTTGAGCTCGCCGTACTGGCGGGCATCGAGCTTCATGTCGACCTCGTCGGGAATCCAGAAGTTGGTCGACAGCTCCTTGTAGGCCCGATAGAACGACGGGTACGGAATGTCGTTCCAGTTGAGGATGCCGCTGGTGCGGCCGTTGATGATGCCGGTGCTGCGGTTGGGATGGCGCGGTTCGAGGATCTTGATGCGGTCGAGGGGGGTTGCCATGGGTTTCTGCCTTCGTTCTCTTTCTATCGTGTTGCCGGCCAGCGGCCGGCACTACCATGGATCGCGGGGTTGCCGGCCAGCGGCCGGCACTACCGTAGATCGCGGGGTTGCCGGCCAGCGGCCGGCACTACCGTGGGTCGCCGGCGGTCAGCTGGAGCACCACTCGCATTCGCTGATGTCTATGTCGTTGGAGCGCACGTAGTAGGTGGTCTTCAGGCCTTCGCGCCAGGCACTCAGGTGCAGCTCCAGCAGCGTGCTGGCGCGGATGGTGCTTGGCACGTACAGGTTGAAGCTGATCGACTGGTCGACGTGGCGCTGGCGGCGTGCGTTCTGGCGCACGCTGGCGAACTGGTCGACCTTGTAGGCGCCCTTCTCGTAGTACGGCCAGGTTTCCAGCGACAGGCCCGGCACGGCCACCGGCCGCCGGAAATCCTTCTTTTCCTCGTAGTAGAACGCGCTGTAGATCGGGTCGATGGAGGCGGTGGAACCCGCGATCTGTGCCGTACTCATGTTCGGCGCCACCGCCAACAGCCAGCCGTTGCGCAGGCCGTGCGTGGCGACCTCGCGGGCCAGGCTGTTCCAGGCCGCGCCGTTGTAGTCGCGGTCACTGAAGTAGCGTCCGTTGTGCCAATCGCTGCCGGTGAACATCGGGTAGCTGCCTTTCTCCTTCGCCAGCTGCGCGCTGGCCTGGATGGTCAGGAAGTTGATGCGCTCGTAGAGGCGGTCGGCCAGCTCTTCGGCATCCGGCGATTCCCACTGGATCGCCTGCTGCGCCAGCAGGTGGTGCCAGCCGAACGTGCCCAGGCCGATGGCACGGTACTTGCGGTTGGTGATCGTGGCCTGCGGCACCGGCAATGCGTTGAGGTCGATCACGTTGTCGAGCATGCGCACCTGGATCGGGATCAGGCGCTCCAGCACGTCGGTGGCCAGCAGGTCATCCGGCGCACTGATCGCACGTCCCAGGTTGATCGAGGACAGGTTGCAGACCACGAAGTCACCGGCCCGGCGTGTGGTGACGATCTGGTCGCCGCTGACGATCTCCTGGATCATCCGCGTCGGGCTCATGTTCTGCAGGATCTCGGTGCACAGGTTGCTGGAATAGATCATGCCCGCGTGCTTGTTCGGGTTCCGGCGGTTGACCTCGTCGCGGTAGAACAGGAACGGGTTGCCGGTCTCCAGCTGGCTGAGCATGATCCGCTTGAACAGATCGATGGCCTTCACCGTGCGGCGGCTGATGCGCTCATCGGCCACCAGCTCGGCGTAGCGGTCGCGGAAGCTGCCAGAACCACGCTTCTCGTCGTAGAAGTCCTGCAGGTACCAGCCCTTGGCCTGCTTCACCTCGTGCGGATCGAACAGGTACCAGTCGGCGCGACGTTCGACCGCTTCCATGAACAGGTCGGGCACGCACACCGAGGTGAACACATCGTGCGCGCGCAGGCGCTGGTCCCCATTGTTGAGGCGCAGGTCCATGAAGGCTTCGATGTCGCGGTGCCAGATGTCCAGGTACACCGCCACCGCACCCTTACGCTGGCCGAGCTGATCAACAGACACCGCAGTGTTGTTGAGCTGCTTGATCCACGGCACCACGCCGCCGGAGGAATTGGCCACGCCACGGATCGGCGCGCCGCTGCTGCGCACATAGCCCAGATAGGCTCCAACACCACCGCCGTGCTTGGACACACGGGCGATATCGGTGTTGGAGTCATAGATGCCCTGCAGGCTGTCGTCCACCGTGTCGATGAAGCAGCTCGACAACTGCCCGCCCACCTTGCCGGCATTGGCCAGGGTCGGTGTGGCCACCGTCATGTACAGGTTGGACAGCGCCCAGTACGCCTCTCCGACCAGCTGCATGCGCCGCTCGCGCGGCTTTTCCTCCTGCATCAGGTACAGCGCGATGGTCAGCCAGCGCTCCTGCGGCAGTTCGTAGACCTCACGGCTGCGGTCGCTGGCCAGGTAGCGCGTGGCCAGCAGGTACAGGCCGTTGTACGCGAACAGGCGATCGCGTTCCGGATCGATCATCTCGCCGGCCTGCTGCAATTCTTCCTTCGAGTAGCAGCGCAGGATGTCGTTGCTGTAGATGCCGCGATCGGCCAGGCTTTCCTGCAGGCCCACGTAGGAGCCGTACTTCAGGCCGACGTCGTAGAAGCGGTTGCGGCTGGCGCGCTTGTACAGGCGGCGCAGGTAGATGCGCGCGGCAAACTGTTCCCACTCCGGCGCGACCAGGTCCACGCGCGATTCGGCCTCGCGGATCAGCAGATCGACCAGGTCATCGGCGCTGATGCTCGGTTTGCGTTCGACCATCGACTGCACTACACGGCGGTAGTCGCTCACATCCAGCTGCGGGAACTCGGCATGCACGGCGTCGATGCTGCGCTGCAGGCGCTCGGCCTCGAACGGCAGGCGACGGTTGCCGGCCTCCTTGGTGATCCAGGTCGGCACGCGCTCGCCACCGGCGCGCAAGGCGTCGCCAGCGCCGGCCAGATCGGCCACGCGGAAGGTACTGTCGGTCATGGTGGTGAAACTCCAGGCTCGCACGCGCGTCGGCGGTCGATGCCATGGCGGCCCTGCACGCGATACCGGCGCACGGGGCGGTCGGGGTGGGATGCCAAAGCGCGGGAACACCAGATCGTCGGCAACAGCCTGCGCCTGCGGCCGGTATCCGGGCCGTGGGGGCGATCTGGGTCCGCACGATGGCGGCCGCGTCGACACGGCAAGCCTTCAGGGGCGGGCCGCGGGACGTTTGCTGCATGTCCGGCGGCGGCGGCTGACCGGGAGTGACGGCCACAACATAGTGGGGATACTCGGAGCCGTCAACACAAGATGCGGTAATCAGCACATGTCGCGACGATCAGTCGCAGGATGCCGTGTTGCACCGGCGGCGCCTTGTCGACATCCCCTGCGTCCCCAGTTCGGTACAACATCAACTTTCCCCGGAACACCGCCCATGCGCGCTGCCCAGTACCCCTCCTTCGGCGACCCGGCCGACGTCCTCGCCATTGCCGATGCCGCCCTGCCCGAGCCCGGCCCCGGCGAAGTGCGCATCCGCACCGTGCTGGCCTCGATCCACAACCACGACCTGCTGACCGTGCGCGGCCTGTATGGCTACAAGCCAACGCTGCCGGCGATCGGGGGCAGTGAAGCACTGGGCGTGGTCGATGCACTCGGCGACGGCGTCGACGGCCTGCAGATCGGCCAGCGGGTTGCCGCCGCCTCGGTGCACGGCACCTGGGCCGAGGCCTTCATCGCCCCGGCACGCATGGTGATTCCAATGCCGGAGGCGATCCCCGACGAAATGGCCGCACAGCTGATCGCGATGCCGCTGAGCGCGCTGATGCTGCTGGAGTTCCTGCACGTCGAGACGGGCCAGTGGATCGTGCAGAACACTGCCAACGGCGCGGTGGGCAAATCGCTGGCGATGCTGGCGCGGGCGCGTGGCGTGCATGTGGCCAACCTGGTGCGCAATGCCGATGCGGTCGCACAGTTGAAAGCGCTGGGCATCGATCATGTGTTCGACACCTCGGTGGACGGCTGGAAGGATCGCGTGCGTGAGGCGACCGGCGAAGCGCAGGCCGCGGCCGCGGTGGATTCCATTGGCGGCGACGCCAGCGGCGATCTGGTCGACCTGCTTGGCCACCACGGCACCCTGGTGTCGTTCGGTGTGATGAGCGGCGAGCCGATGCGCATTCCCGCCGGCGGCCTGATCTACAAGGAAGCCACGGTGAAGGGCTTCTGGGGCAGCAAGGTCAGCCAGGCGATGGCGGTGGAGGACAAGCGCCGGCTGGTTGGCGAACTGCTGAAGCGCGCGGCGAGCGGCGAACTGACCCTGCCGGTGGAGCAGGTCTTCGCGCTGGACGACATCGCCCAGGCAGCAAAGGCCGGTGCGGGTTCGGGCCGCAACGGCAAGGTGCTGCTGCGGCCGTGATGGCCGGACAACCGGGGTCGGATCCCTTTCCGTTGGAACGGGATCTGACCCGCAGGAGGAGTGCGGACCAACGGTCCGCACCCACCGAAGGACAGATCGCGCCGCCGAGAGCGTCTACTTTCGTTAAGAACCTGTGATGTATAACTGAATGCGCTTTCGTCATTGGAAGGCGCACGTGGCTGCGTGCGGTACTGACGGCTCCTCCCCCGTTTGGCGTTGTCGCTTCCATGTACCGCACCACCCTGAACCTGCTTGCCGGCGCGATCGCGCTGGGCCTCACCGCCGGCGCTGCCGGCGCCGCTGAAACCGCCGATTCCGGCAAGGACAGCACCACCCTCGGCACTGTGCTGGTGACCGGCTCCAACATCAAGCGCAGCGATACCGCCGGGCCCAACCCGGTGCAGATCGTCAGCCGCGAACAGATCGAACAGACCGGTCGTTCCACCCTCACCGACGTGCTGCGCAACCTGTCGGCCAATGCCGGCAACAGCTTCGACGAGCAGTACACCGGCAGCTTCGCCGCCGGTTCTGCATCGATCGGCCTGCGTGGCCTGTCACCGAAGAACACGCTGGTGCTGGTCAACGGCTATCGGGTGTCCAACTTCGGCTTCGCGCTCAACACCCAGGACACCTTCGTTGACCTCAACGCGCTGCCGATCAGTGCGGTCGAGCGCATCGAAGTGCTGAAGGATGGCGCCTCGGCGGTGTACGGCTCCGACGCCATCGCCGGCGTCATCAACATCATCCTGCGCAAGAACTTCCAGGGCGTGGAAGTCGGCGGCGGCTTCGGTACCGCCACCCAGGGCGGCCTGAACGAACGCAAGGCCAACCTGCTGGCCGGCTTCGGTGATCTGGAACAGCAGGGCTGGAACGTGCTGTTCGGGCTGGATCTGCTCAAGCGCGACCGCCTCGATGGCGATGACCGTGCCTATACCCGCAGCGGCGATTTCCGCGACAAGCCCGGTGGTCGCCTGGCCGGGTGGTCCACTGCCGGTGGCAACTGGCTGAGCAACCCGCGTGCGCCGCAACCGTTCGCCAACTGCCCCGACGGCAGCCAGCTGCGCCCGTACAGCGACTTCGGCAGCACCCTGCCCGGCCAGGCCTGCGCCTTCAATGCGCAGCCGTTCAAGACCCTGCAGCCCGGCGCCGAGCGCCTGCAGGCGTCGCTGAGTGCGACCTACCGCTTCAATGACAGCGTCGAGGCCTTCGCCGATGTGCTGTACAGCCACAACAAGGCCGACCAGATCTTCAGCGCGCCACTGACCGTCGGGCCGGGCCTGCGTGCCTACAACCCGGCCACCGGCACCCTGATCGATGTGCCGGCGGTGCTGCCGGTCGGCCACCCGAACAACCCGGGCAGCACGCCGCTGCCGTTCGAGTACACCTTCTTCGATCTCGGCCCGCGCCTGAAGGACAACACCCAGGTGTTCTACCGTGCCCTGGCCGGCGTGCGCGGCAGTGGCGAGCGCTGGGACTGGGAAGTGGCAGCGCTGACCTCGCAGAGTGCACAGCGCGAGTACGTCGACAACTTCGTCAACCGCTACGCCTTCGAGCAGATCCTGCGCGATGGCAGCTACAACTTCCTCAACCCGTCCAGCACGCCGGGGGCGCTGGATGCACTGCGCCTGCAGACCAAGCGTCCGGGCTGGTACAAGCTGCACGCGTTGAACGTAAAGGCGTCGACCACGCTGTGGGAGCTGCCGGCCGGTGCAGTCGGCTTCGCCTGGGGCGCCGAGTTCCGCAAGGAATCATTGGATGCGCGCACCAGCGCACAGGTGCTGTCGGGTACCGAGCTGCGCCCGGCCATCAACGTGGTCAACGGCGAGCGCCAGGTCAGTGCCGCCTACGCAGAACTGAGCGTGCCGCTGCACCGCACGCTGGAACTGCAGCTGGCCGGTCGCGGCGACCGCTACGACGACTTCGGCAAGGCGTTCTCGCCGAAGGTGGCATTGCGCTGGCAGCCGCTGGACAGCCTGCTGCTGCGCGGCTCGTTCTCGCGCGGCTTCCGTGCACCGTCGCTGCCCGAAATCGCGCCGGGCCAGACCGTCAGCTACGGCTCGGTGATCGATCCGTTCGACCCACTGCAACCGGGCGGCAGCCGCGGCGTGACCAACATCCGCACCGGCAACCCTGACCTGAAGGCCGAGCGCTCGCGTAACTTCAACGTGGGTGCGGTGTGGTCGCCGGATGGCGATACCAGCATCGGCCTGGACTGGTACCGCATCGAACAGGACAACCTGGTCAAGCCTGACAGTGCGCAGTTCATCGTCGACAACCCGACCCTGTTCCCGGGCCGCGTACAACGCGAGAACGGACGCATCCAATTCATCACCAACCAGTACGCCAACCAGGGCGAACTGACCACCTCGGGGCTGGACCTGGACGCCAGCCGTACCTTCCGCACCGACGGTTGGGGCAACTTCACCGTCGCCGGCAGCTGGACCCACCTGCTCAGCTTCAAGCAGCCGCTGGTGGCCGGCCAGGCGCCCTATGACGGGGCCGGCAACAACCGCCACGGCGCACTGCCGCGCACCCGCGGCACCACCTCGCTGAACTGGGCGGTGGGCGACTGGAGCAGCACGCTGAGCCTGCAGTACGTGAGTGGCTACGACCAGCGTGTGGCGACGGTCACCAGCAACCCGGGGCTGCGTGACCGCATCAAGCCGTATCACCAGCTGGATCTTTACGTGGCCTACGAAGGTATTCCCAACACCACGCTGTCGCTGTCGGTGCTGAACCTGACCGACAAGGACCCGCCGTTCGACCCGGCCGGTGGCTCCAACGGTTTCGACATCAGCCAGTACAACCTGCGCGGGCAGTTCGTCTCGCTGGGGGCGCGCTACCGGTTCTGATGCGATATCGGGGCGGCGGTGATGCGCCGCCCCGTTCGCGTTGCCGGCCAGCGGCCGGCACTACCATCAACGTGCATCAGCGGCTCAGGTGCAGGAACTGCAGGTGCCGTTCGTACTGGCTGATGATGTCGTTGATGATCTGCTTGCGGCTGTAGCCGACCAGGTCGTAGTCCTGGCTGCCTTCGAACAGGTGCACTTCAGCGCGGTAGTAGCGCTGGTTGCGCAGCTGCTGCGCGGCGAACGACGGGGTCAGGTAGCCACTCAGGATCACCCGGTACAGGAAGTCCTGCTGCTCGCCGTGGTTCACCGTCAACTCCATGTCGCCGGCCTCGAACCGCGTGGCCACATCCCAGCCCTGCCCGCGCAGCTGCTCGGCCACCGCCTCCATCGCTGGCTTCACGGTGTCGTCCATGAAGCGGTAGACCTGGTCGCGCACCGGGAAGTGCATGGCCTGGCTCAGGCGCTGGCGCCAGCCCTGGTGGTGGCGGTCGTCACCGATCAGCGGCGAGGGACGGTACTGCAGCGCGCGCTTGCGGTGCGATTCGTCACTGAAGGCGCGGGTCAGGCCCCACATCATCAGCAACAACACCGCCGAGAACGGCAGCGACGCCAGCACCACCGCCGATTTCAGCGCATCGATGCTGCCGGCCAGCAGCAACCCGGCGGTCAGCACCGCGATCACCGTGCCCCAGAACACGCGCAGCCAACGCGGACCATCATCCTCCGGCGCCCCGCCATGCGAGGACAACGTGGACAGCACCACCGCGCCGGAGTCGGCCGATGTCACGAAGAAAATGAAACTGACGAACACCGTCACGGCGATCACCGCCTTGCTCCACGGATACCCATCCAGCAGGGCATACAGCACGGTGGGTGGATCATCCACCGCCAGTTGCGCCAGTTGCTGCTGGCCATGGTGCAGCACCTGGTCCAGTGCACTGTTGCCGAAGATCGACAGCCACGCCAGGGTGAAGCCGAGCGGGATCAGCAGCACGCCGAACACGAATTCGCGGATGGTGCGGCCACGCGAGATGCGGGCGATGAACAGGCCGACGAACGGCGCCCAGCCGATCCACCAGGCCCAGTAGAACACCGTCCAGCCGCCCAGCCATTCCGGTCGGCCGCCATAGGCGTACACATCGAAACTCTTGCCGACCACGCTGCCGAGGTAGTCGCCCAGGTTCTGCATCAGCGTGCTGAGCAGATACTGGGTGGGCCCGGCGCACAGCATGAACAGCACCAGCGCGATCGCCAGCAGCATGTTGATGTTGGCCATCCAGCGCACGCCCTTCTCCACGCCTGAAACGGCCACGGCCACCGCCGCGCCCATCATGCTGACCACCAGGATGATCTGCACCAGGTTGGAGTGCGGGATGTTGAACAGGTGCGACAGGCCGGCGTTGAGGTGCAGCACGCCGAAGCCCATGTCGGCGCCGATGCCGAACACGGTGGCGACAATGCCCAGCGCGTCCACGGTGTAGCCGATCGGGCCATTGATGCGCTTGCCGATCAGCGGGTACAGCGCCGAACGCAGGGCCAGCGGCAGATTGTGGCGGTAGGCGAAGTAGGCCATCGCCATCGCAGCGAGTGCAAACACGCCCCAACCGTGCAGGCCCCAGTGCAGGAACAGCAGCTGCATGGCCTGGCGCGCGCCGGCCTCACCGGCCGCCGGATCGCCCTGTGGCGGCTGCAGGTAATGGGTCAGCGGTTCGGAGACGCAGAAGAAGAACAGGGTGATGCTGATGCCGGCGGCGAACAGCATGCCGGCCCAGGAGAGATAGCTGAACTCCGGCTCGTCATGGTCGGCACCGAGCTTGATTCCACCGTACTTGGACAGCGCCACGCCGACCACGAACACCAGGTAGAGGGTCATCGCCAGCAGGTAGTACCAGCCGACATTGAGTGCGGCCCAGTCCTGCGCCTTGACCAGAAGGCGGCCCGCACCGAGCGGGAACAGGCTGACAAACAGCGCGAACGCCACGACAACGATCGCCGCGAAGGCGAACACAGGTCGAAGAGTGCGCACCGGGGATTGTTGCGGCTCCAGTACTTCCATGGGGCGGCGTTCTCCGGTAGATCAAAGGGTTAGCCGATCGATTCTGGCTGAACCGCAGTGGACAGAGCATGAAGTTGCGGCCTGCGGTCACAGGCCCGGCCCACCATTCCGTGTTATCACGCGCGCGCCGAAGCGTGCCTGCGAGCGCAGCCGCGCGCGGACCGCGTGCATCGCGGCCACGCGCGTACTGGCCAATCACGACATTACGTGCACCGCGCACAGCTTGTTGCCATCCGGGTCGCGCAGGTAGGCCAGGAACAGCTGGCGCCCGGCCATGGTGCGGATGCCGGCCGGGTCTTCGATGGCGGTGCCACCATGGGCCACGCCCGCATCCTGCCAGCCACGCACCGCCTCGGCGCTGTCGAGGGTGAAACCAATCGTGCCGCCGTTGGCATGGCACGCCGGCTGCCCATCGATCGGTGCGGTGACGATGAACATGCGGCCGTCCTTGAAGTACACCAGCCGCCCCTTGTCATCGAAGACACCGGGACGGGCGCCCAATGCGGTGAACAGGGCATCGTAGAAGCGATGCGCGACGTCCATGTCGTTGGTTCCAACGGTGATGTGGCTGAACATGCGGGCACTCCCTGCGGAAAGACCGCAGTGTCGGCGAGCCCGGCGGTCATCGCAAACGCCCTGGCCGTTGCCCCCCCTGCACAGGGTTTGTCGTACACCTCCCGATCACACTATAATGGGAATCATTCTCATTAATGATCGATGCCGATGGCCGTGCCCGCCGCCTCCAGCACCGCGCTGGCGGGGTTCTACCGCGAACACCATGGCTGGCTGCTGGGCTGGCTGCGCCGCCGCACCCGCAACGCCGACTGCGCCGCCGACCTGACCCAGGACACCTTCGTGCGCCTGCTCAGCCGTCGTGTCGATCCGTCCGAACTGCGCCTGCCGCGTGCCTATCTCAGCACCATCGCGCACGCGCTGCTGGTCAATCACTGGCAGCGCGCGGATCTGGAGCGCGCCTACCTGACGGCCTTGGCCGCCCAACCGGAGCCGGTGCATCCATCGGCGGAAGAACGCACGCAGGCACTGCAACTGCTGCACGCCATCGCCGACATGCTGGCCGGCCTGGCCGAACGCCCGCGGCGTGCGTTCCTGCTGGCCCGGCTGTCCGGCCTGGGCTATGCGGAAATCGGCCAACAGCTGGGCGTATCCGAGCGCATGGTCAAGAAATACATGGCGCAGGCGATGCTGCATTGCCTGCGCCTGTCCGGCGATGCCACGGCATGAATGCCGCACTGGCCAGCCCGGCGCTGGAGCAGGCGGCAGAGTGGTTCGCGCTGCGCGAGCAGGGCTGGAGTGACAGCGACCAGCAGCGATGGCACGCATGGCTGCATGCCGATGCTGGCCATGCCGATGCGTGGCGCCGGGTCGAGACGGTCTGGCAGTCCTTTGCTCCACTGTCGGCGCCGGCCGCCGCCACCGCGCTGGATGCCGCAGGCCGTCGTCGCCGGCAGGCTCTGTGCAGCCTCGGTGGTGCACTTGGCATCGGCGCGGTTTCACTGCTGGGCCGGCATGGCCTGCAGGCGCAACGCGGCCTGCAGACGCAGCGCACCGTTGCCGGGCACACCGGGCACTGGAGACTGATTGATGGCAGCCAGTTGTGGCTCAACGCCGACAGCGAAGTCACCATCGACATCGGCGGCGGCCGCCGCGCCCTGCATCTGCTGCGTGGCGAGCTGCTGCTGCAGACCGGCCATCACCCTGCGTTCGCCGGCCAGCCGTTGACCGTGCATGTGCCGGGAGCACGCCTGCAGCCGATCGGCACCCGCTTCGCGGTCGGTCGTGAGGCGCAGGGCAGCCGCCTGGATGTGCTCGAGGGCGTGGTGCGCTGCCTGCCGATGTTCGGTGTGGCGCTGGATGTGGCTGCCGGAGGCGCGGTGCGGATCGGCCCGATGGGCGGGCTCACAACGGTCGCTGCCGATCCTCTGCGCGGTGACTGGCAGGACGGACGCCTGCAGGTACAGGACACGCCTTTGGTCCGCGTCATCGATGAGCTGGCCCGCCACCATCAGGGCTATCTGGGTTGTGATCCGGCGCTCGCCGCATTGAAGGTCACGGCAGTACTGCCACGCCTGGACAGCACCCAGGCGCTGCATCTGCTGGCCCGCGCCCTGCCGATCCGTGTCGAGCAGCGCTGGCCGTGGTGGACCGTCGTGCGTCCGCTTTGAAATCGCGGTTCCCTTTCTGCGCGCTCACCGGGCACTACAAGGGAACCCATTGCGGATGTTGCCGCCCCCATGAAACTGCCCTGCCCCTCCCCTCGCCCCCTGGCCATCGCCTTGTGCATGGCCCTGGCGACCCCCTGCCTGCTGCCTGCCTCGGTCCATGCACAGGAGACCGCCGCTGCGGTCCGCTGGCAGATTGCGCCCGGCCCGCTCGACCAGGCCCTGACCGCGTTCGGCCAGCAGTCGGGCCTGTCGATCGCTGCCGATGCGCGCCTGACCCGCGGCCGCCACAGCAGCGGCGTGCAGGCCACGCTCGGTACTGACGCCGCATTGGCGCAGCTGCTGGCCGGCACCGGCCTGGCCTTCCAGCGTGATGCCAGCGGTGTGGTGCTGCAGGCGGCACCCACCGCTGAAGCCGGGGTACGCCAGATCGGCACCCTGCGCGTGGCTGGCCAGGCCAGCGAAGGCGCTTCACCGTGGGGCCTCGCCGATGCCGATGCGGTCTACCGTGACAGCGGCTCCCGCGTGCACCTGGACCATCAGCAACTGGAACGCTTCCGCGGCCAGTCGATCGGCGACGTGCTGGCCGGCGCGGTGGGCGTGCACACCGCTGACGTTCGCAACGGCGGTGCGCTGGACGTCAACATCCGCGGCCTGCAGGGCCAGAACCGGGTGCCGGTGATCATCGACGGCGGCCAGCAGGCCATCGACGTGTACCGCGGCTATGCCGGCGTGCAGCAGCGCAGCTATCTCGATCCCGATCTGATCAGTGCGGTCAGCATTGAAAAGGGACCGAGCCTGGCCGCCAACGCCGCCAGCGCGATCGGCGGCGTGGTCTACATGGAAACGTTGAACGTCGATGACATCCTCGATGATGGCCAGACCTGGGGCCTGCGCATGCGCGGCGGCGTGGCCGACAACAGCATCGACCGCACCCGCACCTTCAAGCAGATCGCGCGCGGCAGCGACAACCGCAACAGCCTGCGCGACCCGCGCGACTGGAATGGCAGCGTGGCCTTCGCCCAGCGTGGCGAAGACTGGCAGCTGGTCGCGGCCTATGCGCGGCGCCGCCAGGGCAACTTCTTCGCCGGCAGCAACGGTGCGCATCGCTACGACAACCAGCACCTGTCCAGCGGCGGTACCGGCATGTCCAGCCAGGCCGTATCCAAGCTCTTCCATCCGGGCGATGAGGTGCTCAACACGCATACCGACAACGAATCGGCATTGCTGAAATTCACCTGGACGCCCAACCCGGACCAGCGGTTGGAGCTGAGCCACCGCTACTTCAACTCCAGCTTCGGCGAGATCATGCCGTCGGCGATCGGACGCGTGGGTGAGTCCAATGAATGGGTGACCTACGTGGACAAGGCCAACACCATGTTCCAGTTCGAGCCGGGAAAAATGCGGGTCAACGCCACCTCGCTGCGCCACCGCTACCGGCCCGAGGCACATCCGTGGCTGGACCTGAGCAGCACGCTGTGGTTTACCACCGCCACCAGCCGCATGTTCAACAGCAACATCGCCAACACGCCGCTGTTCAAGGACGTGCCCAACGACCAGATGCCGGACACGCTGGGCGAAACCTACGGCCCGGGACTGCAGTCGGACGTGAAGACCCAGCGCTGGGGCGTGGACAGCAGCAACACCACGCGCTTCAGCAATGCTCTGGGCGACTGGACGCTGCGCTATGGCGCGTCCTTCCAGCACGAGGACACGGCGCCCAACTCACCGGTGCTGCCGGTGGATTTCAACAACAACCGCTACCTGCGCTCGGGCACGCGCCGCGAAGCCAGCGTGGTGGCATCACTGCAGTGGCAGCCGTGGGACTGGCTGTCGCTGACCGCGGGCGGCCGCTTCACCGACTACCGCACCCGCGACCGCAACCGCGTGGCCTTCGTCAGTGAATCGCGCGACCTGCGCTACACCTTCGCGCGCCTGAGCAAGGGCGGCCAGCTGCTGCCCGGCTGGTACAAGGAGTGGTACCCGGATGCCCAGGGCAATTACACCTATGACTCGCTGCGCGCCACGCCCTATGGCGACAGCACGCTGGGCCAGGCCTACGATTTCGACGGCTTCATTCCCGATCCGCGCGGCGCCAACGGCTTCTATACCAAGCAGATTCCCACTGCCTGGGGCTACAAGCCGGCGATCCGGCGCTCCGGCCACGGCTTCGCGCCCTATGCCGAAGCACGCTTCAACCTCGACCAGGACATGTTCTTCTACGTGAAGTACGCGCAGGGCTGGAAGATGCCCAGCCTGTTCGAGTCGACGCTGGGCAACAGCACCTCGGCACCGGTGGCCGACCTCAAGCCGGAGAAGAACCGCGCCTGGGACATCGGCTTCAGCCTGCTCAAGCAGGACCTTTGGCGTGACGGTGATCGCCTGGCGTTCAAGGTCGCCTGGTTCAAGAACGATATCGACAACGCGATCACCCGTCGCTTCGATTCCAGCAACTGGGCGTTCTACGTCGACAACGTCGACAATTACACCGTGTCCGGCTATGAGCTGCAGTCCGGCTATGACGCCGGCATCGCCTACCTGGACCTGTCGGCCAGCTACTACCAGCGCGCGCGTACCTGCGATGCGGCCACCGCCAAGCGCCTGCGCGAAGACCCCTATGCGAAGTGGAGCAAGCTGGACACCACTCCGGACTGCGTGGACGGCGGCTTCGGCACCTCGTTCGTCAACGCGCAGAACCCACCGAAGTACTCGATTCACAGCACGCTGGGCTTCCGCCTGTTCGACAAGCGGCTGGATACCGGCATCCGCCGCACCTACAACAGCGGCCCCACCCACGAACTGGACAAGCCCTGGAACACCACCGGCTCGACCGGCCTGCAGAACATCTACCTGCCGACCGCGATCTATGACTTCTATGCGCGCTGGCAGTTCACGCCGCGCAGCGAAGTGGAGCTGGTGGTCAGCAACCTGCGCAACACCTACTACATGGACACGCTGGCGATGAGCCTGATGCCGGGCCCGGGGCGCACCACGCGGCTGAACTTCACCGCACGCTTCTGAGTGCTTCAGAAACAGCAACGCCCCGGGGAGATCATCCCCGGGGCGCTTGCTTGCGGCCGCTCACGCTCTGGAAGGGGCCAACCGTGGTTCTGGTAGGCGCCAACCTTGGTTGGCGCAACGATGCATCACTTCGCGGTACTCAGCAGCAGCACTGCAATAGTGACCAGCGCAATGCCGACCCAGCCGATCGGACGCAGGCGGTTGCCGAACAATAGGCGGCCGCAGGTGGCGGTACCGATCACGCCGATCGCACCCCACATCGCATAGGCGGTAGCCAGGTCCATGTAGCGCACCGCTTGGCCGAGCAGGGCGAAGGCGATCCAGACCATGACGATTGCAGCGACGCCCCAGCGCCAGCGGCGGAAACCTTCCGACTTGGCCACCATCATGTTGGCGGCGACGTCGATCAAGGCCGAACAGATCACGAAAAAAAACGCCAAGGTATTCATCAGTGCGCCTCCCCGAGGGTGACGCAGACGATGCCGACCACTGCCAGCACCAGGCCGGCCAGCTGCTGCAGCGACAGGCTTTCACCAAAGACGGTGAGGCCGACCACAGTGAGCAGGGTCAGGCCGAGGCCTTCCCACACTGCGTAGGCCACGCCCACGGCGATGCGGCGCACCGACTGCGCGAGGAAGAAATAGGACAGCGCCAGCGCGCCGGCCATGATCAGATAGCCGGTCCAGCCGCCATCGCGAGCGGCATGGGCCATGAACGAGGTGCCGACCACTTCGGCGACGATCGCCACGGTCAGGCAGGCCCAGGCGACCAGCGCGCCACGGGCGGGAACAGTACGGGACATGTGAAGCTCCTTGCAGGGCGGGGACCACGCCGCCTCATCAATGGATCCACGCCGAGCGTGGAGGGTCCGGAACGCCCCGCAGACGGGGGCGACGGAAGCAAGTATCATCGCCTTTTACGGTGGTATCAAAATGGATTCCATCGACAGGAGCGATGGATCAATGCCCTACTCCCCTGAATCCCTGCAGGCCTTCGTGGAAGCCGCGGCGCTGGGCTCGTTCTCGGCGGCGGCGCGGCGCCTGCGCAAGACCCAATCGACGGTCAGCACCGCCATCGCCCACCTGGAAGCCGACCTGGGCGTGAGCCTGTTCGACCGCAGCGGGCGCTACCCGCAGCTGACCGAGGCCGGGCGCCAGGTACTTGGGCACGCGCAGGAAATCCTGGCTGCCGATGCCCGCCTGCAGCAGTTGAGCGTACGCCTGGCCGCACCGGTCGAACCGCGCCTGACCGTGGCGTTCTCCGACGTCTACCAACTGGACCCGGAACAACGGGGGCTGCAACGCTTCGCCGAGGCGTTCCCGGAGATCGAGCTGGAATGGCTGGATGCCGAGGGCGAGGACGTGCTGGAACTGGTAAGCAACGGACGCGCCGCGCTGGGTCTGCTGCCACGGCAGGAGCACTATCCGGACGGACTGGTGGCACGTCCGCTGGCGCACCACAGCGAGCTGTCGGTGTATGTGGCGCGCGAGCATCCGCTGGCCAGCGCTGGCCGTCGCGCCGCCGCACAGCTGGCGCGGCATAGACAGGTGCGCTTGAGCGCGGAAGTCGATCAATCCCGCGTGGTCACCGGCCTGGCCTGGACCGCCACCGACTACCTGATGGTGATGGAAATGGCCGAGGACGGCCTCGGCTGGGCCGAACTACCGCGCGCACTGGTACAGCGCTACGACCGCGGGCGGCTGGTGGAACTGGTACTGCCCGGCTGGCCACGGCGCATCCACAGCGACCTGCTGTGGCGCCGCGACACGCCGCCAGGCCCAGCCGCACTATGGTGGGCCGACGCGCTGGGGTGAAAAGGGGACGGAGGGGATTAAGTCGTTTGTGGCACAAACGACTTAATCCCCTCCGTCCCCTTTTTCGATTGCCGGCCAGCGGCCGGCACTACCGGTCAACGATGGGCTAGCGCGTAATCCAGCGCCGAGCACACCGCCGCCACCTGTGCGTCGTTGCACTGCTGCGGGGTCGCGCGCGGGCTGTCTGGGTAGACCTCGGTGGTGGTGGTGTACTTCGCCCCGGTAATGCTGGCGCACAGGCCCAGCTTCACCAGCGGGTACTCGATCACGCCATGCGCCACCACCGGCGAACCGATGATCTCGCCCTTGTCGTCGGCCGGCGCGATGTGAGTAACCTTTTCCACTGCGGCGATCACCGCCTGCTGGAAGGCCGCCTGCGGGGCCTCGCTGTCGTCCACCAGATAGAAGCCATCCGGAATCAGGCCCGGCTCGAACGGCTTGCCGTCGCGCGCCGCCAGCGCCGGGCGGAACTCGCTCTCGTCGCTGTCGGTGGTTTCGTGCAGGTCGATGTGCAGCACGAACTGGCCCTTGATCGGTGTGATCAGCTCGATCAACGCGGTCGACTCACGGGCCGGGCCATCGGCGCGGAAATTGCGGTTCGGGTCGATCGCATCGAAGTTCCAGCGGTTGATGCGCTCGAAGCCCCACGGATTCACGCACGGCGCCACCAGCAGGTTGGCCTTGCCGGCGTAATCGGCCGCGTGCTTTTCGAGAAACTCCAGCGCGCCCATCACGCCGCTGGTCTCGTAGCCGTGCACGCCACCGGTGACCAGCGCGGCCGGCAGCGCCGGGTTCCAGTCGCGGCTGCGCAGGGCGAACAGTGTGTAGGTCTCGCCGGCGTAATCGAGCTGGCCATAGGCCACCTTGTCGAAGCGCAATGCCAGGGCTTCGATGCGCGGCAGCACTTCCTCGTCATAGCGACGCAGGCGCCGCTGGCGGCCACGCCACGCCTCCCGTTCCGCCGCTCCCCACGGCTTGCCAGGGGTTCCGACGGGGTAGAAAGCGGCTTGGGACATGGCAGATCTCAGCGAGTCAGGAAGCAATCACCTACTTTACCATCGGCCCGTCAGCATGAACCGGAGGCGCATTCCATTGGCGAATGGAATCAGCAATAATTCTCATTTACGACCTTCCACAACCCGCACCGATGCCCACCCACGCCCCGCAAACGGCCCGCCTGCCACTGGCTGCCGCCCTCGCCCTGTGCCTGATTCCGGCCGCCAGCGCCTTCGCCCAGGACGGCGCCACCACGCTGGACAGCATCCAGGTTTCCGGCAGCTGGCTGGGCACCGGCCTGCATGACAGCGTCAAGCGCTTCGCCGGCGCACGGACGGTGGTCGACCGCCAGCGCATCGAGGCCAGCGGCGCGGCCAGCATCGGCGATGCCATGCGCCGCATCCCCGGCGTGCAGGTCACCGACAACTCCGGCACCGCCGGCAGTTCGGTCTCGCTGAACATCGGCGTGCGCGGCCTGACCGGGCGCTACTCGCCGCGCTCGACCGTGCTGCTCGATGGCGTGCCGCTGGCGGTGGCGCCGTATGGCCAGCCGCAGCTGTCGTTCGCACCGACCAGCCTGTCCAACATCGAGTCGATCGACGTGGTGCGTGGCGGCGGCGCGGTGCGCTACGGGCCGCAGAACGTGGGCGGCATCATCAACTTCAGTACCCGCGCCATTCCCACCGGTGCCGGCCTGCACGGTGAGGCCGGCGTGCGCTACACCGCCTACGACCACGGCGGCGGCGACAGCACCCAGTACAACGCCTTCCTCGGCGGCACCGGCGACAACGGCCTGGGCGCGGCCCTGCTGTACTCCGGCCAGGATGGCCGCGGCTGGCGCCAGGGCAGCGATGACCGTTTCAACGACCTCGCGCTGAAGTTCGCGTACGCCATCGACGAACAGCAGGAACTGCGCGCCAAGCTCTCCTACTACGATGTGCGCTCGCTGACCCCGGGTGGCCTGACCCGCGCCCAGTACGAAGCCGACCCGTTCCAGAACACACGCCCCACCGATTTCTGGAAAGGCCACCGCACCGGCATCGACCTGGGCTACACCAATACGCTCTCGGCCAACAGCGAGTTCGAGGTACTGGCCTATTACAACGAAAGCAGCCGTGCCAGCTCGCTGATCAACGCCGCCAATACCCAGCTGACCGTGCAGCCGCGCGACTACCGTGTGCTCGGCATCGAGCCGCGCTACACCCAGCGCCTGCACTGGGGCGCCAGCGTGCACGACATCACCGCCGGCTACCGCTTCCTGCGAGAGCGTGGCAACGACCGCAGCTACACAGTCACCCGCCGCACCGGCGCGGCCAGTGCCACCACCCGCTTCGACAACGCCACCGACGCACACGCCTTCTACATCGACGACCGCATCGCGATCGGCCAGTGGCGGATCACCCCGGGCGTGCGCATGGAGTGGATCGACATGGACCGCCGCCAGGCGGGTGGCGCGGCGACCTTCAGCAGCCGCAACGACAAGGCCCTGCCCTCGATCAACGTCGCCTACCTGCTGACTCCGCAGCTGACCGTGTTCGGCAACTACACCACCTCGTTCGGGCCGGTGCAGAACATCCAGCTGAACTCACAGACCGCCAGCAACCCGCTGAATCCGGAAATCGCCAAGACCACCGAACTCGGTGCGCGCTGGCAGGACGGTGCACTGCGCGCGGAAGTGACCGTGTTCAAGATGCGCTTCGACAACCAGATCCTGCAGGTGCCAGGCATCACCCCGCCGACCTTCCAGAACATCGGCGCCACCGACCACAAGGGCGTGGAAAGCGCGCTGGAGTACCGCTTCGCCGAAGACAGCGCACTGGCCGGTCTGGAGCTGTACGCCAACTACACCTGGACCAAGGCGATCCAGCAGTCCGGCGACAACCGTGGCCTGGACGTGCCGTTCTACTCGCGCGACACCGACAGCGTCGGCGCACGCTATGCACTGGCCGGCTGGACCTTCAATGTCTCCAGCACCCACCAGAGCGGCCAGTTCTCCGACGCCGCCAACACCTGCGCCGAGAGCGCCGATGCGCGCGTGGGCCGCGTGCCGGGCGTACGCCTGTGGAACGCGCAGGTGGCCTGGCAGGTGCCGGGACTGGGTGACAGCGAGATCGCGCTGGGCGTGAACAACCTGGCCGACAAGCGCTGGTATACCCGCAACGTCGATGGCAACGCCGGCCGCATGGTGGCTGCGCCGCGCACCTTCTACGTGCAGGGCCGCTACCGCTTCTGACGCAGTAACCGCCCGATGCAGTGACGGCGGCGATCACGGTGGCGGCGTATCATGCCGCCACCATGTCACTGCCTGTTTCGCCATCGCGCCTGCATGCGGCCTTCCAGGGCCTGCGCCTGCGGCTGCGCGGCAGTGACTTGTGGTTCATTGCGCTTGCCCTGCTGGTCGGCCTGATCGCCGGCTACCTGACCTTGCTGCAGTCCGGCATCGCACGCTGGCTGCAGGGCACTCTGTACGGGCTGGACGACGGCATGCGCCTGAGCTCCCTGCCCTCGCTGACCTGGACCGCGCTGCTGGTGCTGCCGCTCGGTGGCCTGCTGGTCGGGCTGGTCAGCCTGGCTGCGACCCGGCTCAAGCGGCCCCTGCTCGATGCGGTGGAAGCCAACGCCCTGCATGGCGGCCGCATGTCGATGCGCGACAACCTGATCGTGCTGACCCAGACCCTGCTGTCCAACGGCTGTGGCGCCTCGGTCGGACTGGAAGCGTCGTACACGCAGATGGGCGCGGGCAGCGGCTCGCAGCTGGGCCGGGTGATGCGCCTGCGCCGCAACGATGTGCGCATCCTGGTCGGCGCCGGTGCCGCCGGTGCCATCGCCGCCGCCTTCGGTGCACCGCTGGCTGGTGCGTTCTACGCCTTCGAGATCGTCATCGGCGCCTATACCCCGGCCGCACTGGCCCCGGTAGCCGTCGCTGCGCTGGCCGGTGCATTCGTGGCCGACCAGGCCGGCATCGAGGCCTATCTGCTGCCCGCTGCCTCGACCATCGATGTGCGCGCCGCCGACTACGCCATCTATGGCCTGCTGGGGTGCTGCTGCGCGATGGTCGGCATCGCGGTGATGCGGCTGATCGCTTCGATCGAAGGCACGGTCAAGCGCAGCCCGTTGCCGCTATGGGGCCGGCCGGTCGTCGGTGGCCTGCTGCTGATCCCGCTGGCGCTGGCCAGCCCACAGGTGCTGTCGTCCGGCCATGGCGCGCTGCATCTGGACCTGACCACGCACCTGCCACTGATCTGGATCGGCGGCCTGCTGACCCTGAAGTGCCTGGCATCGGGCATCTCGCTTGGCTTCGGCTTCCGCGGCGGCCTGTTCTTCGCCTCGCTGTTCATGGGCACCCTGGTCGGCGCCCTGTTCGCCGGCCTGCTGGCGATGGCCACCGGCGTGCCGGTGATCGACGCCACCTCGGCCGCGCTGGCCGGCATGGCCGCACTGGCCGCTGCGGTGGTCGGCGCACCGATGACCATGGCCATGCTGGTGCTGGAAGGCACCCACGACTTCCTGCTGACCAGCGTGGTGATGAGCGCGGTGCTGGTCTCCAGCACGCTGGTGCGGCAGTGGTTCGGTTATTCGTTCTCGACCTGGCGCATGCACCTGCGCGGCGAGACCATCAAGAGCGCCCGCGACGTGGGCTGGGTGCAGAACCTCAACGCCGGCCGGCTGATGCGCAAGGGCGTGGCCACCGCGCCGGCCGACCTCGACGCCGCCGCCTTCCGCCAGCGCTTCCCGCTGGGCTCGGGCAGCCGCGTGATCCTGATCGACAGCGAAGGCCATTACGCCGGCATCGTGCAGATTCCGCACGTCTACGGCGACGGCGTGAAGCCCGAAACCACGATCGGCGAACTGGCGGAAAACCGCGACGTGTCACTGCTGCCAAGCGCGGACGTGGTCACCGTGATGCAGCGCTTCGACCACACCCAGGCCGACGAACTGGCCGTGGTCGCTGCCGACGGCCAGGTGCTGGGCGTGGTCTCCGAAGCCTTCGTACGCAAGCGCTACGCCGAGGAACTGGACAAGCGCCAGCGCGAACTGATGGGCGAGCGCGTCGAGGACACCGACTGACCCCGCAAAAAGGGGACGGAGGGGATTAAGTCGTTTCTGGCCGCCTCGAAATCCACGCATGGCGTGGATCTACTGTCACCTCGACCGGGTAGACTCCGGCCATGCGCTTCATTGAAACCTTCCAGGCCGGCCCCTTCGCCGACACCGTGGTCAGCCTGCTGGCCGCCTTCGTGCTGGGCACGCTGATCGGCGCCGAGCGCCAGTACCGCCAACGCACCGCAGGCCTGCGCACCAACGTGCTGGTGGCGGTCGGCGCCGCTGCCTTCGTCGACCTGGGCATGCGCATCGCCGGCAGCGCCGAGGCGGTGCGGGTGATCTCCTACGTGGTCTCCGGCGTCGGCTTCCTCGGTGCCGGCGTGATCATGAAGGAAGGCATGAACGTGCGCGGGCTGAACACCGCCGCCACGTTGTGGTGCTCGGCGGCGGTCGGCAGCTGTACCGGCGCGGACATGCTGGCCGAGGGCGTGCTGCTGACGGTCTTGATCATCGCCGGCAACACCCTGCTGCGGCCGCTGGTGAATGCGATCAACCGCATCCCGATCAACGAGACGGCCACCGAGGCCACCTACGAGGTGCGCCTGAGTGTGGATGCCGAAGCGGTGCCACGTGTACGCGAACGCCTGGTCGATGCGCTGGAAGCGGCGCAGTATCCGGTCGGTGATGTGCAGGTGGTCGAGCATGCCGACGCGCCCACCGATGTGATCGCGGTGCTGGTCAGTACCGCCGTGAGTGCCGATGAGCTGGACGTGGTGCTGGCGCGGATGGAGCATGTGCCTGGCGTGCTGCATGCCACCTGGGAAATCAGTACCCGCGATTGATTCATCCACGCATGGCGTGGATCTACCGAGGTCGTGGTGCAGTAGATCCACGCCATGCGTGGATGCGCTTCTCTCACCCACCCGCCATGCGCTGCTGGGCCCTCAACAACTTGCGGAACGAACCGCACTGGCGCGCGTCCTGTGCTTCCGGGCAGGCCGCCGCGCGCTGTAGATGGCGGCGCACCCGCTGCAGCTGGGTGATCTGCTGCTGCAGGACATCGGCCTGTGCCAGCAGGGCTTCACGATCCAGCGTAATGCATCCGCGCTGAGGCGGCAGCGACAACCCGATCTGCTGCAGCGACAACCCGGCCGACTGGCCAAGGCCGATCAACGCCAGGCGCTCCAGCACCTGATCGTCGTACTGCCGACGCAGGCCGCGACGGCCCAGCGACTGCAACAACCCGAGCTGCTCGTAGTAACGCAGGGTCGAGGCCGGCACGCCACTGCGCTTCACCACCTCGCCGATATCCAGTTCACTCATGGGCTTGACCTCAAGTCGCCTTCAAGCATCAACCTATGGGCAACTTCCCGGCAGGACAAGGCCATGGCCAGTACATCCCCCGTTGATCAGAATGCGCTCTGGAATGGCCCTGGCGGCCAGATCTGGGTCGCCCAGCAGGCCATCCTCGATGGTCTGTTCCAGCCGATGGCCGACCTGCTGGTGGCCGAGCTTCCGCAAACCGTCACGCAACTGCTCGATATCGGCTGTGGCACCGGCGCCAGCCTGCTGGCATCAGCCGCCGCTCGCCCGGCGACACACAGCACCGGCCTGGACATCTCCGCGCCGATGCTGGCACTGGCCCGTCAGCGCGCCGAGGCGGCAGGACTGGACGCGGACTTCATCGTGGCCGACGCGCAGCAGCATCCGCTGCCCTCCGCGCACTTCGACTGGATCCAGTCGCGGCTGGGTGTGATGTTCTTCGAGGATACCGGCGCGGCCTTCGCCAACCTGCACCGCGCCGCGCGACCGGGTGCCGGCCTGCGTTTCATCGCCTGGCGCAGCACAGAGGAGAACCCATTCATGACGACGGCTGAGCGTGCCATTGGCGATGAACTCGATCTACCCCCACGCGCACCAGGAGCACCCGGCCAATTTGCCTTTGCCGATGGCCAGCGCGTGCAGCGTCTGTTGCAGGCCGCCGGCTGGAAGGATGTGGAGTTGGTCGCGGTAGACCTGCCCTGCTCGATCGCCCGCGATGAACTGCCGACCTATGTCGGCCAGCTGGGCCCGTTGGGCTTGGCGCTGCGGAACCTGCCCGAAGACCGCGCCGACGCACTTCGAAACAAGGCGCTGGCCGCGTTCGCGCCCTTCATCGAAGGCGACCGTGTGCGCGTCGATGCCGCCTGTTGGCTGGTCCGCGCCCGCGCCTGATACAAAAAAGGGGACGGAGGGGATTAAGTCGTTTCCGGCACAGCCGGGGCAAGAACGACTTAATCCCCTCCGTCCCCTTTTTCTACTACAGCGCCTCGCCGGCGTCCGCCAGGCGCGATTCAATCAGCGCATACCACTGCTGCAGCACGTCGATCAGCATGTCCAGCTCGGCGTCGGTGCGCTGTGCGCGCCCACTGCGCAGGCAGGCCTGGGCTTCCTGCAGCTGGGCGAGGAAGCCGGCCACGGTATCGGCCTGCAGGATCAACCCCGGCAGGCGCCGCCCGGGAATGCGCACCACCGCATGATTGCCGAGCTGGCCGTACACACTCAGTGTGGTTTCCGTCTTCATGGAAAGAGGCAGGAATTGGGCGTTCATCGCGTGCACCATGGAAAACCTGAGCCGCCGGCAGGCGTGGACAACGGGGGAGACGTGGCCACGTCCTGCCGGCGGTCAGGGGGGACTCGGGATGCCGGGGACTTGCCCCGGTGCGGGACTCTCAGCGCGGCTGGGCCATTCCGGCAATCTGCACGCGCCGGTTCGGCGCCAGGCAGGCGATCAGCTCGCGACGGTTGCGCTGCTCGCACTGTACGATCGGCTCGGCCGCGCCGCGTCCTTCGGCACTGATGCTGGCTGCAGGCACGCCGCCCTGCACAAGCGCGCTGCGCACGGCCTCGGCACGTCGCTGCGACAGGGCCTGGTTGTAGCTGGCACTGCCGATACGGTCGGTATACCCGGTCACCCGGATTGACTGCACCTGACTGGCCTCGCGCACCTGCGCCAGTACGCCCTGCACGGCCTGCTGGCCTTCGGCACTGAGCACCGCGCTGTCGAAACCGAACAGCGCATCGGCGGACAGGCGCAACGGCTGCTCCGGCAACGGCGCCGGTGCAGGCGGGGCCGGCGGCCGCGGCGGGTCCAGCACCGCCGCACATGATTCAGGCTTCCAGTAGCCGCCCTGGGCAATGCCCTTGCTGTCGAATCGCACCTGGAACTGGCAGGTGAAGTACTCCGCGCCCTGCGCAGTGCGGAAGTTGAACAGGTAGTTCCACTCGCGCACGCCCCACATGCCTTCATTGAAATGCGGCGTGCCCAGCAGCGTGTACAGCTGGCGCTTGCTCATGCCCGGCGCGAAGCGGCGCAGGTCGGCGACGTCGGGATAGATGCCTTCCTTCAACGAGGCCTTCGAGGCCTCCGGGAACTGCACGGCGGTGGTTTCGGCAGGACCTTCGGCGGCCGGCGCATGGCTGCGGCAGGCGGCCAGCAGGCCCATTCCCAGGACCAGGCCCAGCACTGCGGCCATCTGGCCGGTGCGGGCGATGCGATGCTGTTTCATGTCATTCCCCCTTTGGACGTTTCCGCGATGCCGGGCCGCGCGTGCGGCCCGGCGGCGGGGATCACCACTGGATGCCGGCACCGACGGCCACACCGGCCTCGCCACGGCTGTTGGTGGAGCCGCTGAACTTGTAGATCCAGCGCCCTCCTTCGGAGACACCGGAGATACCAACCGCCACGCCCGACTCGCCGTTGTAGCTGCCGGCGGCGACCGAGGCCATGCTGCGGCCCGCTTCGCTGGGCTGCGGCAGTGCTGCGGTGGCCATTGCCGAGGCGATACCGGCCGAGGCGCGGTTGTCGGTCTTGCGCAGGTCGCGCTCGAAGCCACCCATGCGCTCGTCGGTGTAGGCCTTCGACCAGTCCAGGGTCTGCGCCATGCCCGACTTCAGCTGGTCGACGTTGACTGCGTCGGTACCGGCGGTGCCGGCGGCGACGTTACGCACCGTGGTCGGGCCGCTGTTGGTGCTGCCCAGCGTGACACTGTTGTAGTTGGTCGCGCCGTTCACCGTGGTGTCGTAACGGATCGTACCCTGCTGCGAGGCCTGCAGCTGGCGTACGTTGACCGCGTCGGTCGCCTGCGAACCGTCGGCCACGTTGACCACCTGGCGTTCGGCACCGGCGGCACCCACTGAGACCGTGTTGGCCCGGTTCGCCACCGAACCCGCACCCAGCGCCACCGAGTTGTCGGCCTGCGCCTGCGAGCCATTGCCCAGCGCGGTCGAGTTGGCACCGGCGGCGGTGGAGCCTGCGCCACCTGCGGCCGAGTTTGCACC
Organism: Stenotrophomonas sp. 96582_Sma; assembly: GCF_056480905.1. Lineage (NCBI taxonomy): Bacteria > Pseudomonadati > Pseudomonadota > Gammaproteobacteria > Lysobacterales > Lysobacteraceae > Stenotrophomonas > Stenotrophomonas sp. 96582_Sma. Next base: position 2,817,977 of record NZ_CM151122.1, read on the forward strand.
GCTGGCGGACGGATCGGCCAGGTTGTTGGTGTTGTTGGCGCGGAAGCTGCCGGCCACGTTGGTGATGTTCTGGATCTTCTGGTCGGTGTACTTCTTCGATTCGTCGATGGCGTAGTTCACGCCGTTCTTCAGCTGGCCGACATTGGTTGCGTCGTACGTATCGGAACCGTCGGCGACATGGGTGATCTTGCGCTCGCTGCCGGTGCTGCCGACCGAAACCTCACCGGCCGAGTTGCTGGCGCCGGTCTGGCCATAGGCGCCGGTGTAGCCGCTCTGCGCACCGACGCTGGCCACCGACCCGGCACCCAGGGCGACGCTGTTGCCGGCACTGGCGCTGGCTCCGTTGCCGACCGCCACGCTGTTGGCACCGGCCGCACTGGCCTGCGGGCCGACCGCCACCGCTTCCGCACCGGCAGCCGTTGCAGGCGCTGCGGTCGAGTTCACTGCCAGGTAGGCACTGCCACCGCTGTTGTTGGTGATGCGTTGGTTGAGGACCTTCAGCGAGCCGTCCACCGCAGTGAAGGCGGCGGTGACATTGTTGTAGTCGCCGCTGGTAAAGGTGCCGTCGGTGGCGATGCTGGAGATGCTGAACTTCGGCGCGGTCCACACGTTGGTGGTGCCGTTGTACGCGGTGGTGCCACCGAAGTAGTTGGCGATGGAGCTGTTCGTGCTGAACAGCTGGTCGCCGGTGATGGCATCACTGCTGCCGGCCAGGATGCTGCCGGCGGCGACGTTGGTGATCTTCACCGCGCCGGTGCCGGTACCCGTCAGCGTCACGCTGTTGAGCACGTTGCCACTGCCATCGACGTCGTACTTCACGGCCAGCTTGTCGATCTCATCGGTCTGGTCGGCAACGTTGGCCAGCGAGTTGCTGACCGCATCGAAGGCGGTACCAACGTCGTTGTAGCTGCCCTTGGTCACGGTGCCGTTGGCGGCGACGTTGTTGATCGAGTAGGTCGGTGCGGTCAGCACGCCGCTGGCGTTGACCGCCGCGCCACCACCGAGGTGGGTGGCCACGGCCTGGTTGGCCGCAAACAGCTGGGCACCGTTGATGGCCTCGCTGCTGGTGGCACTGACCTGGCCCGGGCCGAGATTACGCAGCGTGGTGGCCGTGCCGGTCTGGCCGAGCGTGGCACTGGCGTAGTTGACGCTGCCATCGCCATTGAGGTCATAGCGCAGTGCCCCCTGTTCCGACGCCTGCAGCTGGCCGACATTGACCGCATCGGTGGCGGCGGTACCCGCAGCCAGGTTGGTGACCTGACGCTCGGCACCGGCGGCACCGATGGACACGCTGTTGGCACGGTCAGCCAGGCTGCCGGCACCCACCGCGATGCTGTTGGCGGCGGTGGCGCGGGCGTTGGTACCGACCGCGATCGAGTCGGCGCCGCTGGCCAGTGCCTCGGTACCGGTCGAGTTCACCCGCAGGTACTTGGTGCCACCGTTGCGGATGTCGGTGATCTGCGTGTTGAGATTGACCAGCGAACCATCGACCGCGGCGAAGGCATCGGTGGCGTTCTCATACAGACCCTTGGCGATCGCACCGCCGGTGGAGATGGTGCTGATCTCGAACAGTGGTGCGGTGAAGGCACCGCTGGCCGGATCGAAGGCTGCGCGACCGCCGAAGAAGCTGGCGATGGCCGCATTGGTCGCCGCCAACTGGCCGCCATTGACCGCTTCCAGGCTGCCGGCGGTGACCGCACCGCCGGCCAGGTTGCCGATGGTGGTAGTGCCGGTGCCCGCACCGAGCGTGACGCGGCGATAGTTCGGATTACCGGCACCGTCCAGATCGTAGGTCACCGCAGCGGCCGCCACATCATCGATCAGGCTGATGGCACCCTTCAGCTGGGCCACGTTGACCGCATCGGTATTGACACTACCGGCGGCCACGTTGGTGATCTGGCGCTCGCCGCCACCGGCGGTACCCACCGACACTTCACCGGCCGAGACCTGCGGCGCAGTGAGGCCATAGGCGCTGTAGCTGGCCTGGGCACCGCGCAGCGCGGCCGAACGGTAGCCCAGTGCAACCGAATTGGCCTGGTTGGAGGTCGCCTCGGCACCGAGCAGGGTCTGCCCGTTGGCCGTGCCCACCGCGCTGTCGCCGACGATCACCGAATGGCCCATGCGTGCGGCGTAGTCCGCGGTCGGCACACCGGTCGGGTTGCTCGGATCATTGGTGCCGGCGCCCGGGAAGGCGACGTTGGCATCGACCTTCGGCAGCTCGTGGCGGGCATTGGCACCGATCACCACTTCCTTCGAACCGTTGGCAAAGGCGCCGTCACCCATCAGCACCTGGTAGTCCTGCGCCGCATTGACTGCCCAGCAGGAGATGTCGGCGAGGACAATATCCAGGCACTTGGCCGCCCATGCCGGCGAATCCTTCGGCAGCAGCAGCCCGAGCAGGCCGCCCGGATTGCCGTTGTTGATGTTGTAGATGTAGCTGTCGGAGGTGACACCACCGATCAGGGTCAGGTGCGAGCTGCCGCCGGTGACGGCGCCACCCAGGCCGTTGAGAGTGCTGCCGACCGGCGACAGGTTGACCACGGGCAGGCCCAGCACATTGACCGTCGAGTAGGTCTGCATCACGTTGGCGTTGCTGAGCTTGAGGTTGCCGTTGCTCAGGTAGCCGTTGCCGCCGAACAGGCTGGTGGTGGTCGGGCCGATCAGCTGCCCGACATTGCCGACCAGGCCACCGGTGCCGATGATCAGGCCCGCGTTCGGATCGGCCGGAGCCGGCGCCTTCGGGCTGGTCGGCGGGATCGCCGAGGGCTTGGTCAGGCCGAGACCGCCGAGGGTGCCGCCGACCAGGCCGCCTACGGCACTGCCGAGATTGCCGATGGTGCCGTTGAGGTTGCCATTGAGCAGGTTGCCGACGGCGCCGCCGACATTGCCAAGCGTATCGCCCAGCAGGCCACCGAGGCCGCCGGTGCTGCCACCTGTAGCGCCATTGAGTACACCGCCGACGGTGCTGCCCACCGCACCCACTGTATTGTTGAGCGTGCCGCCCACGGTGCCGCCCACTCCACCCACCGTGCCAACCGCACCATTGAGTGCGCCGCCGACGGTGCTGCCGACCGCACCAGCCGTGCCGTTGAGTGCACCACCCACAGTGCCGCCGACTGCACCAACCGTGCCAACCGCACCGTTGAGTGCGCCGCCGACGGTGCTGCCGACCGAACCGACCGTTCCGTTGAGCGCACCACCGACGGTGCCGCCGACTGCACCAACCGTACCAACGGCGCCATTGAGCGTGCTGCCCACTGCCCCGCCCACCGCACCGACCGTGCCGTGCACGGCGCCGCCGACCGCACCAACCGTGTTGCCGACGGTGCCATCAAGGACGCCACCCACGGCGCCACCTGCCGCGCCGACAACGCCGCCCACCAGGCCACCCACGCCCAGTGCGCTGTTCTGCGCTGCCACAGTCGCTTGGCCGGCCAGCTTCAGATTGCGGTCGGCCACGACTTCCTGGCCATCAGGCGCCTGCACGCGCACTTTGCCGGCAACACCGGTATCGAAAGCTGCGGTGATCGCACGATCATGGGTCTCGCCCGGCAGCTCCTCCTTTGCCGGCAACGTGACCGCCGCCGTCGCCTTGACCTGCCCCTGACCATCGATCTGGTGGCCCGCCAGCTTCAGCTGCGAATCCACCTTGCCGTCAACGGACGCCTTGAGGCCGGACAGCGAGCCAGCGGATGCGCCAGCAACAGCGGCGGCCGCCTTGGCACCGGTATCGATCGAGGCCGCCTGGGCACCGGCGATGCCAACCCTGGCCTTCGCCTGCGCATCCGCAGCCACACCGAGCGGCGCATGCGCGGACGGCGCAACGTTGGCCGCCAGCGAGGCATCCATCTTCGCCACATTGGACGCTGCGTGCCCCAGCCCGACATTGGCGCGAACATCGGCGGCCAGTGCAGGAACCGCGACCTGCTTCGGCGCGGCATTCGCCGCCAGCTTCACCTGTACGGTAGCCGGCAGCACGTCGCGCACGATCGGCAGCGAGGTCGTACTCAGCTGCAGGCCCACACGCGCGTCTGCGCTGATCGCCGGACTGCTCTGCGCCTGGCGCGATGCCGCGGCCAGCGCGACTTCTGCGTCGACCTTGACCGGCATCGGCTGCGCGTATTTCGCGGCCAGTGCCTGCAGATCACGCAGCGACTGATTGGATTCGGATGCTCCTGCATGCCCGCTGGCCAGCGCACACAGCAGGGCCAGGGCCAGTGCGGTCGGCATCAGCAGGACACTGCGCGGATCGCGGGCGGCGCTGCCGCCGCTATCGCCGGTGGCCAGTTCCGAGGCCACAACCAGAGCATTGAGCTGGCGGTTCCATACACGCCGGTAGATGCGGTTCATGAGCATTTCCCCCGTAGGCGAACAACTGGAATGTCAGTGGACTTGCCGTTAGGCAGGTGACTGACATTTCAGCGTTTGCAACGGCGGCTGCGCACTTCATTCCGGCACGGCAATCGCGCATTCCGGCAAATCCACGGTCGGAATCGGCAGCCGGTTATGCAGAAGCGGCAAGCATATCGGCAAGCGGATATGCAATTCCGGCAGGAACCGCCGGGAAACCCTTATGGGGCCTGGATCAGGCGGGCTGGCCGATCTGCGCGGGTGCGCGCATCAGCGTGTCACGCGGCAGTTCACCGAAGACCTTGCGGTAGTTGTCGGCGAAACGCGACAGGTCCCACAGGCCACAACTGAGGGCGATGGCCTTGACCGAACGGCGGCTGGAATCGGCCATCGACAGGCTGCGGCAGGCTGCGCACAGGCGCAGCATCGACAGGTAACGATTGGGCGACGTACCGAACAGGTCCTCGAACGCGTAGCGCAGCCCACGCTCACTGACACCGGCAGCGTCGCAGATCTCATTCATGTAGATATTGCGGCGCAGGTTGAGGCGCATGAAGTTTTCCGCCCGCTGTGCGATCAGATAATGCGTGCGCCGCGCACGGCTGCAACCCGGGCGTTCGGCGGAACCCGCACCCAGCAGTGCCTGCACGTGTTCGTGCAGCAGCCGCTCGGTTTCTTCCGGCTGCAGGCCCGTGCCCTGGCCCAGCTGCAGGTGCAGCTGCTGGTAATGCTGTGCCAGCGGGGCGGCCTCGCTGGCGAGATTGAACAGTGAAAGCGCCTGTCCGGCCGGCGGCGTGCTGCGCAGGCTCAGTTCGGTCAGCTTGCGTTGCACCCGTGCCACCGGCACCAGCATCAGGGTCATGTGCGTGCCCGGGCTCAGGGTGAACTCGCTGATGCCCTCGGGCATCACGGTCAGCGCCATCCCAGGGGCAAGCGGTACGCCATGGCACCAGCTCAGGGTTTCATCGGTCGCATGCAGATACCCCAGCATCGCCCAGTCCGGCGGCAGCATGAAACGTCCACGGCAATGGAATCCACAGCTGATGCTGCAGAACAACGCCTCCTCGTGCACGCGTGACGCGAAGGCCGCCCGCGGCCCATTGCCATCGAGCAGAAGCAGTTCGACATCACATACACGAAGCACGCCGCTCAGCGTCGCCAGGTCGATCGACCGCAGGCCGCTGTCGTCGCTGTCTCCTACCCCACCATCGACCATGACAGTGTCGTCGCCCCCGATTATCCGCCGTGCGGTACGGCCCCCACTGCCTGACAGGGCGCGCACCTCTCATGGAATCTCTTCCATCACCGGGATGCGCGCCGCCAAGGTGCGCACCCCAAAAGAAACGCGAGTACTTGAATGCGAGTATGCCCGATAATTCAACGGGGTAAACATCTGCACCGCGTTGAATAAGATGGATACAGAGGTGAAAATCAGATTGTCGCGTTTGGCACAGTTTTCGCATGCGACCTGAAGCCTGCCTCACATTATCTGCACGTCGATGAATCGTTGTGCGGGCGAACGGATTTCCGTCACAGAACCCGGCTTGAAAATTAAGGACCAATGGGATTCTGCCGAATTTGCATATAGGTTCCGGTTGCAGCCGGCCGCCATTCAGGCAAAGTCGATAACACGGTGATCCGGTCTTTGATAATGACCGCACCCAGGGGGACAGCATGACCATGCACGTATCGCTCGACACGTCGACCACCGGCCCCGCGCCGCGCGGTCGCGGTTGCGCGAACGGCGTCCCGCCTGGAAACGATCACCCTGCTTGAGCACAGCGGGTCCATCCCGCCGTGCCTCCTCCGCCAGGACGTGCGGAGGTCCACGGACGATCCCGGCGGAGCCGGGCCACCGCCCAACAGGTGTCCTGTAGCAGACAGGTAGAGGGAGACAAACGTCATGAACGCATCGATCCGCAAGTTCCTGAAGGAAGAAGATGGCGTTACCGCACTCGAGTACGGCCTGCTGGCGGCTGTGATTGCCGGCATCCTGATCGCGGTCGGCAATGCGCAGATCAAGTCCTTCTTCGAGACCCTGTTCACCAATCTCTCCGCATTGGCCACCAAGGCCTCCGGTAGTGCAGCACCGCCTGCCGGCGGGAACTGACCGGGACCGCGCAGCCGTCGGCTGCGCTTGCGGCTCATTGCAGAAGGCGGCGGCTGACCGTCCACTGACGGACAATGGAGGGTGCGATGACACTGCTGGGATTGCTGGCCATCGGTGTGTGCCTGCGGATCGCGATCAGCGATCTGTACGCCCGTCGGGTGCCCAACGCCTGGCTGCTGTCCGCATGCGCGATCACCGTTGTCGTGCTCATCGCCGGACAGTTCAACGCGCCGCGCCTGCCGTGGGCTTCCCACGTTGCCGGCGCGGCGCTCGGCCTGGTCGCATTGCTGCCTTTCCACGCAGTGCGCTGGATGGGCGCCGGCGATGTCAAATTCTTTTCGGTACTGGGATTGATGCTGGGCTGGCAGGCACTGCTGCCGATCTGGATCGCGGCCAGCCTGGCAGCGGGCGCACATGCCGCACTGGTGCTGGTATCGCGCCGGTTGGGCCCAGTACTGCCCATCGGCCTTCAAGCCCATATGCATCGGGCAAGTTCGCAATGGCATTCGCACCCGGCGCTGCGCGGGATGCAGAGCGCCCGCCAGGGACGCCAAGGCATTCCCTACGCCGCCTACCTGGCGGTATCCGCCATCGCCTGGGTCTTCATCAGCACGTACGGAGGTGTGGCATGAACATCCACAACCGACGCCGGCAACGTGGCGCGGCCAGCATCGAGTTCGCGCTGATGTTGATGCTGGGCCTGCTGCCGCTGCTGCTGTTCACGTTCTCCGGCGTGATGATCATGGCGGCCCAGCAGACGTTGGCAACCGCCTCAGCCGAGGGTGCACGTGCATCGCTGCGCTATGGCAGCGCCAACGAACGCCGTACCGCCGCCTGCGTTGCGGCGCGTAGTTCGATGCAGTGGCTGCTGAACTTCTCGGGTCAGCCGGTCGACTGCAGCAATGGCGGAAACAACGCCATTCTGGTCTCCGCGCAGGCCCCCTGCGCCGGACTGGCCAGCGCCCAGTGCATGACCGTGACGGTCAGCTACGACTACGCAAGCCATCCCTTCCTGCCCGGCACCGCCACGCTTTACAAGTGGGTGATGCGGGCTCCCATCCGCAGCGTCGCGGTCGCTCAGCTCGACCTCGGCAGCGGCAACTGACGTTCGGTACAGGAGACGGTTCCATGCTCAAGTTGACCCGCATTGCTGCCGTCGCCCTGATCGGGCTGGCCGTGCTGCTGGCGGTGATCGCCTTGATGATCGGGCGCAAGCCGGCCGCACCGGCCACGGTTGCCCCGGTAGCGCAGAGCGAAGCCCAGGCGATCACCGTGGTGGAAGCGGTGGCGCGACTGCCGGCCGGCGAACCGATCTCTGCCAACGGACTGCGTCTCGCACAGCGCAGCGCCCCGGTTGCCGGCGCCGCCACCAGCATTTCCGCCGTGGTCGGAAAGGTGCCGGTGCAGGACATCGCCGAAGGCACGGCGATCAGCAGCAACGCACTCGCGCAGGGATTCTCGCTGCAGCTGCGCCCCGGGGAACGCGCACTGGCGGTCCCGGTCGACGAGCTGGTGGGGGCCGGCAACCGCATCCTGCCCGGTGATTTCGTCGACGTGTTCCTCAACCTGCGCACTGCCCAATCCACTGCCGGCGGCCCGGCCGACGCAGCACAGACGCGCCTGCTGCTGTCGCGCCTGCGCGTGCTCAGCTATGGCCAGCAGGACATCGCCCCGGCCAACCATGACGCTGTTGCCAGCAACGAGGCCGATGGCCGCAACGATCCACGCGCCGCCGACATCACCGGAAGCAGCAGCACCCAGAGCACGGGCAGCGGGACCGCCCAGCCGGCACGCAGCGCGGTACTGGCGGTGCCGGTGGCCGATGCCAACCGGCTGCTGCTGGGTGCACAGCAGGGCAAGCTGTTCCTCGCCCTGCGCAACCCTGCCGATTCCGGCCAGCCCGATCTGGCGCTGTTCCCGCAGGCACGCGGGGTGATTGATCCACTGCGTGGCCTGGATGCGGAACAGCAGCTTGCGCTGCAGCGGCCAGAGAATCACGCCTTCGCCGGCATCGACGGCGATGCATTGGCCGGCCGCAGCAACGCGCCCGCGCGCAGCACCCAGGATGCCCCGGCACGCGCACCCGCACCACGGCGCAGTGCCCCACGCGCATCGGGCATCGAAATCATCCGAGGTGACAGCTCCGCCCCCCGTGGTTCCCTTTGACCTGCATCGAGCGCATCCATGACCGAACGTCGCCGCAGTCCACGCCCTTCCCCCCGCCAGCGCTGGCTGGCCCTGCTGCTGGTGCTGCTGGCACCGGCGACAAGCGTGGCCGCCGACGACCTGGTGCTGCAGGCGCGTGAGCAGCGCCCCTGGACGCTGCCGGGCGATCTGGAGCGGGTCGCCATTGCCGATCCGGGCGTGGCCGATATCGTGATGCTGCGCGGCCAGCGCCAGGCCCTGCTGGTCGGCAAGGCGCCGGGCACCACCACGCTCCTGCTCTGGCACCGCAAGCAGACCGAACCACAGCGCCTGCAGGTGCGGGTACAAAGTGCGGTGCAGGGTGCGGCCGACGCCGGCGCGAACGGGCTGGTATTCACCCAGCAGGACAATCAGGGCCTGCTGCAGGGAAGCACCGAGAGCGTGCTGTCGCACATGCAGGAGCAGAAGACTGCCGCCATGGCCCTGGGCAAGGATGGCCTGCTTGCCGACGCATCCACAGTGAGCAGCGGCGGCGTGGTCCAGGTCGAAGTCAAGGTGGTCGAGTTCAACAAGACCGCACTGAAGCAGATCGGCATCAGCTTCCAGAACCGCAATGGCAACTTCGCCTACGGCTTCGCCCGCCCGGGCGGCCAGCTGCCGGGCAATACCGGCATCCTGCCCGGCATGAAGGAAGGCAACTCCGGCAACGAAGCCGAATCGCCCATTTCTTCGGCCTTCCGCCTGGTGTTCGGCTCGACCAAGGGCCTGTGGAATGCCGACGTCGACCTGCTGCAGAGCAATGGCATGGCGCGTGTGCTGGCCGAGCCGACACTGGTCGCGCTGTCCGGGCAGAGCGCCAGTTTCCTGGCCGGCGGCGAGCTGCCGATCCTGGAACCGCAGGGGCTGGGCACCACCACCATCACCTACAAGCCCTTCGGCATCGGCCTGACCGTGACACCGACGGTACTGGCACCGAACCGCATCGCCCTCAAAGTCGCACCGGAAGCCAGCGACCTGGACTACAGCAACGCCATCGCGCTCAACGGCGTGCAGATTCCCTCCATCACCACCCGCCGCGCCGATACCACGGTCGAACTGGGCGATGGCGAGAGCTTCGTGATCGGTGGCCTGGTCAGTTCCAACGTGGTTTCCAGCGTCGGCAAGATCCCGCTGCTGGGTGACCTGCCGATCATCGGCTCGTTCTTCCGCAACTTCGACTACAAGCGCCAGGACAAGGAACTGGTGATCATCGTCACGCCACGCCTGGTGAAGCCGCTGGCACGCAACACCGAGCTGCCGCTGCCCGGCGACCGCGAGGCCAAGCCGCACATGCCCGAATGGGGTGCCTGGCTGCTGGGTCCTATCAGCCAGGACCCGGTGCCCGGCTTCTCACGCTGATTCCATGATGCCTGCGATACCACGCCCATGCCCTACGCCACTGCCCAGCCGCTGCATCCGCAAGGACCGCCGATGAACCTGGTCCTGTACGGAATGGATCGCGAACTGCTGCCCCGGCTGGCGGCCAAACTGCCGCCAACCACCACCCTGCACTGGCAGGACAGCAGCACGCCGACCTCCGCCCAGGACCTGCAACGCGGGCCGCAGAGCCTTGTGCTGCTCGACTTCCGCCCGGAACATGCGGCCGCCTCCAGCGTGCTGGCGCAGCAACTGCAACAGACAGAGCCGGATCTGGCATTGGTTGCCGTCGGTGCCACCAGTGCCGGCCAGGTGGAAGGCGTTGTCATCGCATTGCGGGCGGGCCTGCGTGATGTGCTGGACCTGGACAGCGACAACGTCGGCATCGAGGCCGCGCTGCGTCGCGCCCTGTCACCACGACCGGCTGCCGCCGCGCAGCAGGCGCACAAGGCCCGCCTGATCGTCCTGCTGGGCGTGCGCGCCGGGGTCGGCACCAGTACGCTGGCCGCGCATCTTGCGGTGCTGGCACAGCAGACCCGTGCACTGGCACAGGGCGAGGCACTGCAGCAGGATGGCCTGCTGATGGAGCTGGCCCAGCCTTCGGGCGACCTCGCCCTGTACCTCAACCTGGACAGCCGCTTCCACTACGAAGACGCGCTGCGCAATGCCAGCCGCATCGACGCCACCCTCGCCCGTACGGCCATGGCCCGTCACGATTCCGGACTGGTGCTGCTGGACCGCGCCAGCGGCAGCGATGCGGTACCGCCGTCCGATCCGGGTGCGCTGCTGCAGCGCCTGCGCACCGTGTTCGCCAGCGTGCTGTGTGATGCCGGTGGCTGCCCGCTGCGTCAGCTGCCGCCGCTGCTGCTGGACCAGGCCGACGAGATCTGGCTGGTCACCGATGCCTCCATTGCCACACTGGTGTCGCTCGACCAGGCACTGAAGCATCTTGCCGGGCAGCGCGAACGCGAGAAGCGCCTGCAGCTGGTGATCAACCGCCACGATGACAGCAGCGGCATGAGCCCGGAGCAGATCGCGCGCCGCTTCGAGGTTCCCCTGCTGGCCACGCTTCCCGAACGACCGCGCGTGCGCCTGGCTGCCAGCCAGGGCCACCTGCTGCTGCAGGATGCGCCGCGCGACCCCTACCTGCGTGCCCTCGCCCCGCTGGTTTCGCGCCTGGATCCGGCTGCCTGCCCGGTCCAGGCGCAGGGCCTGCGGGAAAGACTCTCCCTTGCCCTGGGTGGATCGCAATGGAAGACAAGGTAACCCCGTTCCCGCATGCCGTTGCCCGGCCGGTGCTGCCCGAAAGCTCGCCGGGCCATCAGCCGTTCGCGCAGACCGAGCAGTACCAGAAGGTGCTGTCGGCCGCGCATGAGCACCTGCTCAACAGCATCGAGGACGAGCGCATCGACATCGACTCCTGGGCCCCCGACACCATCGCCCGCTGGGTGCAGGTGCAGACGGTGGGCTTCATCCAGGAGTGGCGCATCCCGATCAACGAAGAGGAGATGCAGGTGGTTGCCGACGGCCTGGTCAAGGAGCTGACCGGCTTCGGCCCGCTGGACGACCTGCTGCACGACCCGTCCATCGAAGACATCCTGATCAACGGTTTCAAGGATGTGCACGTGTCCCAGGGCGGCCAGCTCAAGCGGGCCACCCAGCGCTTCACCGACGATACGCATCTGCTGCGCATCCTGCGCCGCATCCTCGCCCCGCTTGGGCGCCGCCTGGATGACTCCAATCCGATGGTCGATGCGCGCCTGCCCAACGGCGGCCGTCTCAACGCGATCATCTCGCCGCTGGCGGTGGATGGACCGATGGTGTCCATCCGCAAGTTCCGCAAGGATCCGTTCACCCCCGATGAACTGCTGGCCAAGGGCACCTTCGATGCGCCGATGCAGGCCTTGCTGAAGGCGATGGTACTGGGGCGCTGCAACATCCTGGTGTCCGGCGGAACCAGCTCGGGCAAGACCTCGCTGCTGAACGCCCTGGCCAGCTACGTCCCCGCGAACGAGCGCGTGATCACCGTCGAAGACACCGCCGAGCTCTCGCTCAACCACCCGCATGTAGTTCGCCTGGAAAGCCGTATCGGCGGCGCCGAAGGGCACGGTGCGGTCAGCATCCGCGATCTGGTCCGCAACAGCCTGCGCATGCGCCCCGACCGCATCGTCGTCGGCGAGGTACGCGGTGCCGAGGTGCTGGAAATGCTGCAGGCGATGAACACCGGCCACGACGGCTCGATGGCCACCATCCACGCCAATTCGCCCCGCGACTGCCTGTACCGGATCGAGATGCTGGCCGGCTTTGCCGGCTTCCAGGGCAGCGAGGACAGCCTGCGCCGGCAGATTGCCAGTGCCATCGACTTCATCGTGCAGATCTCGCGCCTGGGCAGCGGGCGCCGCGTGCTGGTCTCGATCACCGAGATCACCGGGGTCAGCGACAACCTGATCACCACCCAGGAAATGTTCCGCCACGAGCTGCAGATCGACGGCAACGGCAAAGAGATCGATCGCTGGGTCGGGCTGGGCTTCCATCCGCACTCGCACAAGCTGGAGCCGTTCCGCCAGCAGCTGCGCGAATCGCTCTACGGAGACTTCTGAGCATGGGAACCGGCGCGCTGCTGGGCATGCTGAGCATCATCGCGGTGCTGCTGGCGCTGGCAGCCTGGCTGTGGGGCACGGCCAGCAGCCGTGAGCAACGCCAGGTTTCAATGCGGCACGCCGAGCAGCAGCTTTCGCGCGGAAGCGCCACGGGCGGAGCACCCGCCGGGCCGTCCGTCACCGCTGCCAACGACCCGGCGCGGCCCGCCAGCGCCGGGCGCCGCGTGCTGCCGCTGGATGGCCTGCTGCAGCGCGCAGGGCTGCAGACCGGCTGGAAAGTTCCCATCATGCTGCTGGTACCGGGGCTGGTACTGTCGGTGGTGGCGATGCTGCGGCTGGGCACCGCATGGATGTTTCCGCTGACCCTGCTGCTGTACCTGCTTGGCTGCTGGCTGTGGGTGATGCGGCGGACCACGAAGCTGCGTGCGCAACTGCTGCATCAGCTGCCGGACTTCCTCGACAACCTGGTGCGGCTGACCGCACTGGGCAACAGCCTGCAGGCCGCGTTCCAGGTTGCGTCGATGCAGACGAGCGCGCCGTTGCGCGGGCTGCTGGACACCACGGTGCGCTTTGCACGCAGCGGCATGGAGCTGGACCGTGCACTCGCACAGGCCTCGCATCCCTATCGCATGGATGTGCTGAAGGTGTTGTCGGTGGTGATCGGTGTCAGCGTGCGCATCGGCGGGCGCTCCGACCAGATCCTGCAGCGCATGGGCGATTTCATGCGCGATCTGGAACAGGCCCAGCAGGAGCTTGCAGCGACCACCTCGGAGACGCGGATGTCAGCGTGGGTGCTGGGCCTGTTGCCACCGGCCTGCGCGGTATTGATGGCGATCACCAGCCCGGACTTCTTCCAGCCGGTGCTGCACGATCCGCTCGGCCACAAGATCCTGCTGCTTGCACTGGGCATGGAACTTGTCGGTGGCTTCCTGCTGTATCGCTTGGCCAAGTCGCTATGAACCCCCTTCGCCCCGCCGGAGACAACCGATGAGCGCCAGCGCCTGGTTCGCCCTCTCCCTGCTCGTGCTGGCCGCCGGTATCGCCCTGCTCGGTATCGGCGGCTGGGTACGCAGCCATCGTGAGCAACGTACAACGGCCACCTTGAAGACCGCCCTGCAGCCGCGCGAGGCGTCCCGTGACACCGAGCCTGCGCGGCACGATTCGCTGGGCTGGCTGGAACGCTTCGGCCGTGCCCTCAGCGGCGGCCGGCTGGAAACGGCGTTGCTGGCCAATGAAGACCGGCTGCTGTTGGATCTGGCCGGGTGGAACACCCGCCGCGGTACGGCCATCTACCTCGGCCTGCGCCTGCTGCTGGCCGTGCTGGTGCTGGTACTGGTGCTGACATTCAGCAGCGTCACCGGGCTGGCCAGGATCATGGTGATCATCGGCGCCCTCGCCGCCGGCCTGCTGCTGCCCAAGTTCGTTCTCTCCTCCTGGGTGAAACGGCGCCGACGAGCGGTCGACAACGAGCTGCCGCTGCTGATCGACCTGCTGCGTCTGCTGCAGGGCGTGGGCTTCAGCATGGACCAGAGCCTGCAGACGCTCGGCGACAAGCTGCGCGATGCATTGCCGGTCCTCGGCGGCGAGCTGCAGGAGGCCAACATCGCCTATACCCACGGCCGCACGCGCGCACAGTCGCTGCGCCGGCTGAGCGAGGTCTATGCCGACGATGACCTGACCAGCCTGATGCAGCTGATCCTGCAGGTGCACGCCCATGGCGGCGCGGTGCAGGAGCCCCTGCGGCAGTTCAGCATCCGCCTGCGCGAACAGCGTCGCAACACGCTGAAGGAAAAGGTCGGCAAGCTCTCGGTGAAGATGACCGTGGTGATGATGCTGACCCTGCTGCCAGCGTTGATGCTGGTCCTTGCCGGCCCGGCGCTGGTCGCGCTGGCCACCACCATGTCCAAGATGGGGTCCCCCTGATGCCTGCCCTGCGCACTTCCTGCCTCATTGTTGCCCTGGCTGCCGTTGCCGGCGCCAGCGGCTGTGCATCGACCACGCCGAAGTACCTGCGCGCGCCCAGCCTGGCCGCGCCCGAACCGGCACCGCAGGACAGCCGCAATGCCTACCTGGAGCTGATCGAGCGCATGCAGCAGCAAGGCGCATGGTATGCCTCGCTCGCCCACGTCGACGCCTTCCGCCAGCGCTACGGCGATCCGCCGGCGTTGCGCCTGCTGCAGGCCGACGCGCTGCGCGAGACCGGCCAGGCCGATGCCGCGGTCACCCTGTACCGCGATCTTTCCAGTGGCCCCCAGGCCGCCGCGGCCGCCCATGGCCTGGGCCTGATTGCCGCGCGCCGCGACGACGACGCCGGCAGTGAGCAGGCGTTGGCGCGGGCGACCGAACTGCAGCCATTAAATACAAGTTATCTCGGCGACCTGGGCTATGCGCGGCTGCGCGCCGGGCAGTTCGAGCGCGCGCGCGAACCCCTGGCCAAGGCGCTGGAGCTGTCGCCGGGCAATGCCAAGGCCACCGCCAACCTCGCCCTCTGGGCGGTACTGCGGGGCGACACCGCCACTGCCGAACGCCTCGCCCAGCAAGCGAACCTCAACGACGAGACCCGGCTCAGCATCCAGCAGCAGGCGGCGCAGATCCGTGCCCGCCTGCAGCAGCGCCAGGCCGCAGCGGCAGCCGCCGCAGTCGTGCCGGCCGCTGCCCGTGCTCTCGCCAGCGATGCCGCCGGCAACCCGCCCGGCGCCACGCGACTGGCGGCGGAACCGCGCCGCGACAGCCGCGATCAACGCGATCCGCAGCGCCTGCCGCCCTCGATGCTGGAACGCTTCAGCGCCTCCGACCACCCGAACGGGAACACACCATGACCGCGACGCCCCTGACCCGACGCCTGCTGCCCGTTCTGATCTGCCTGCTGCCAGCCGCCGCCGTGCAGGCGCAGCAACAGCCGCTGACCGGGCAGATGCTTGGCGGCAGCACGCCGGCTGCGTCGGCTTCGCAGCCGCTGCAGTCCGAGTCACTGCCCACCGTGGAACTGGCGGCCCCGCCAGCACCGGTGCCGCATGCGGCGCCTGCAGCAGTGGCCAACACCGACGGCAGCACTGCAGCCCCGCGGCCCGGCCGCAGCCAGATCGGCGATACCACGCGCAACCTGTTCCGCCTGCAGGCATCGGGGCAACAAGCCGGACAGCACCTGCCGATCCTCGGCGACCAGGCGACGCTGAGCTACGCCCGCTACATGAAGAGTTTCGAACACGAGATCCCGGACTTCTTTGAAGCCGATGTCGCCAAGTCCAAGGGATCATCCTCATCCGGACGCTGAGGTAGGCCATGAAACGCCCACGCCAGTTCAGTTTCAGCCGCCCACGGGGCGGCATGTCGATCACCATGATGCTGGTCATGCTGGCACTGCTGGCGATGCTGGGCCTGATCGAGATCGGTTACCTGTTCTGGGCCAAGCGCGATGCACAGAAAGTCGCTGATCTGGCCGCACTGGCCGGAGCGCAGCGACTGGAACTGTGCACCTCGGACAACAGCGACAACAGTGCTGCGCGGCAGAGCGCACTCACCCAGAACACCTTCGCAGGAAGCCTGGAAGTCCGCTGCGGAAACTGGAACGTGACCCGCGCCACCGAAGGGCACTTCAGCCCGGTCGTCGATGCAGCGAATCAACGCAATGCTGTCCGTGTCATCACCCGCCGCGCGGTGCTTCCCTTCTTCGGGCAGAACAGCAGCCTGCCGACCGTGACCGCACAGGCGGTGGCGCGCCGTGCAGAACCGACGGCGGTTTTCAGTGTCGGCTCGCAACTGCTGCGCATCAATGGCAACACGCCACTGGGAAATGTCCTGAAACTGGTGGGTGCCGACCTCGACAAGACCACCCTGCTCGGCTACGACGGCCTTGCACAGGCGCATATCACCCCGAACGGACTGCTGCAGGCACTGGGCATTCCGATCGACGTCAACATGGGCGTGGCGGAGTTCAACAATCTGCTGGCCGGCCGCAAGGTCAAGCTGGGCAAGATCCTTCAGGCGACCGTTGACCTGCTCACCCAGCAGGGCGTTGCCCACGTGGACCTGAGTGCACTGGAGAATGCCCTGGTCGTGAAGGGCATCGACCTCAAGCAGCTGGAGGTGAAACTCGGCTCCGATGACAGCGGTGGCGGCCTGTTCGCACGCGTGGTCGCGCCGGATGGAACGATTTCCAGCGCGCTGCAGGCCGATGTCAATGTGCTGGACCTGATCGGCACCAGCATCAGCATCGCCAATGGCGGCCGTGCGGTCTCGGTCGATGAACTCAACCTGCTGGGCCTGGTCAATGCCAAAGCCGCTGTGGTGGAACCGCCGTCCATCGCCATCGGTGGCATTGGCTCGCGCGCTTACAACGCGCAGATCCGTGTCTTCCTCGACATCGACACCAACAACATTCCCGTTGCAGGCGGCGTGCTTTCACTGCTGGGCATCCGCCTGAAGCTGCCGGTCCATGCGGACGTGACCAATGCAATGGCGACCCTGACCAGCCTGCAATGTGGCAGCACGCCTCCCACGGCGACGATCAAGGTCGAGTCTTCCGTGCTGCGCGCCTGCGTCGGCAAGGTGGCCGACAGCGAGCGGTTCTCCAAGCAGAATGTCTGTGGCGACACCCTGCAGAAGGAACAGATGCTCACACTGCTCGGCGCCCCGTTGATCAATGACAGCATCAAGGTCAATACGCTGACCGACACGCAAAGCCTCACCCTCCCCGCCGGCGCGACCGGTTCAACCCAGGTCAACTCCCTGGAGGTGGGCACCGCCGTGTCCGAGCTGGTCAGCGAACTGCTGCGCGTACTGTCCGGCATGCTCGATCCGCGCGACGATGGCATGAGCCAGGGCTCGACCGCAGCGCAGTTGGCCGATCGCTACCTGAAAGCAGCCAACGTTGGTCGCAATCGCTACGACGTCGATGCGTCCATCAAGCTGCTTGAACTTGGCGACCAGACGCGGGGGTTGAAGCCTTTGGGCGCGTGGGATGTACCCAAGGGTGTTCCAAAACCCTGCCTGGTGGGCCTGCTCACATGCTGGGAGGATGGCTCGGTCTGGAAAGGCTATCGCACGGCTGTGACTGGCGAAGGGCTGGGCGTGCTGCCGGCACTGCTGGGTAGCCTGCTCGGCGGACTGACCGTCAACCGGTGTGCAAGCCTGCTGATTTCCTTGAGCGACCAGGCCTACAACAACTGCATGACGCAGAACCTCGCGTCTTACCTGCAGACCGCCCACGACGGCTTCCTGGACCAGTTCGCCGGCGACGGTGTCACCGCCCCCGGCAATGGCCCGGTCAGTTGTTCGGGCCTGCTGTGCTTGCTGCTGAAGCCCGCCCTGGACGTCCTGAAGCCGCTGCTCAACAGCGTCGGCTCCCTGCTGCGCTCGCTGCTGGCGCAGGTGCTGGGCCTGGAACTGGGCCGTACGGATGTGCATGTCCAGTCCATCCAGTGCACGCCCGCACAGCTGGTCTACTGACCCGTGACGGGCGCCCTTGGCGGCGCCCGCGCACATGCTAGACTCCCGGCGGGGAACCACCTTCATCTCAACCCACACTCATCCGTGGATGGTCTAGACATGCGAGAAACTTCAGGGGGCGCGGTCTTCGCCCGGCACGCGCGCGGCGCGGCACTGCTGGCCGTGGCCATGATGCTGGTGGCACCGGCGGCGATGGCTGCCCGTGGCGACCGCGAAGCAGCCGCAGAGCCGGCCGCACGTACCGCACCGGTGGTGCGCAACACCGTTGACGAGCTCAAGCAGCTGATGGATGCCCGCCAGCTGACCGAGCTGCGCACCACCTACAACGGCAACTACGGCGCCAGCCTGCTGTTCAATGCCAACACCCTGACCTACTACGTCGCCCTGTTCCAGGAGAAGAACTTCTGGCGGGTGATCAAGACCGATGCCGTCGACAACGCCGAGCGTGTCTACCGCACCTTCGCGCAGCAGTCAGAGCAGCTGGCCCAGGTCTACATCGACACCACCCGACTGGAAGCCGGCAAGCGCTATACCGAGCGCCTGGTGGCCTACAACGAGGAGCGCCTGCGCACCCTGCAGCAGGAAATGGAACAGCAGCAGGCACAGTCGGCCCAGGTCAGCGCTGCCCTGCAGCAGGCCCAGCAGCAGGCGGTCAGCCTGAGCAGCGACGTGCAGAGCACCAACAGCCAGCTGGATTCCCTGCAGCGCCGCATCCAGATCCTGCAGGCCGAACAGGGCAACCCGGAGCTGAGCCTGCCCAAGCCGGACAGCGTGCCCTCGCCGGCACCGGCGGCCGCCAGCGACGGTCGCTGAGGTCCAGCGCCTGGCGTGCCGTCCAACGGCGCCTACGGGCGCCGTTGTCGTTTCCGGCACCATTCCATTTCAACGGCACGCCTCATGCACGGCATCGTCCAGTTGCCGGCGCTGCACGAAGTCCATGCGCTTGCCATTGGCCAGCACCTTCCCACGATGCTGCCGCGCGCGCTCACAGGCGGCGGGATCCGCGCTGATCGGTATCAGTGCAGCCCGCGCACGCCGCTGCTGCACCACACGCGGACGCAATGAAGCTGGGCTCGCTGCCTTGGCCGCGCTCGCACCTGTTGAGGTCGGCTCCGCCGGCACCTCCCAGCGCCATTCCGCGCGCCCCTGGCACGGCGTCTGCTGGTAGACCGGATGCGGCCCGTCCACACATTTGTAGACGTTGGTCTGAGCATGCGCCCCCGTGGCCAGCAGCAGGTACAACAGCGGGCTCCAACACGCGTTCGACATTGCAGGCTCCTCGTCAGGGCTGCCGCCATCCTCGATGCCGGCACGGCTTCGTGCCAGAGCGATACACGTCACATCCGGCGTAATCCAGCACAGCCGTGCAAGTCGTCGGTCTGGCGCTGCGCTGTACTGCCGAAGGCACCGGCATCCGCGCCAGCGCCTTCCCTCCCTTCCGTCAAGGAAACCACAATGAGCAACTTCGTCACCGTCGCCGACGGCGCGCGCATCTTCTACAAGGATTGGGGTACCGGCCAGCCGATCGTGTTCGCGCACGGCTGGCCGCTGTCGTCCGATGCCTGGGACCCGCAGATGCTGTTCATGGGCCAGAACGGCTTCCGCGTGATCGCTCACGACCGTCGCAGCCACGGCCGCTCCAGCCAGACCTGGGACGGCAACAACATGGACACCTACGCCGACGACCTGGCCGCCGTGCTCGAGGCGCTGGACCTGAAGGACGCGATCCTGGTCGGCCACTCCACCGGTGGCGGCGAAGTGGCCCATTACATCGGGCGCCACGGCAGCAAGCGCGTGGCCAAGGTGGTGCTGGTCGGCGCCGTGCCGCCGCTGATGCTGAAGACCGATGCCAACCCGGCCGGTACCCCGCTGGAGGTCTTCGACGGCATCCGCAAGGGCACCGGCGGTGACCGCTCGCAGTTCTTCAAGGACCTGACCACGCCGTTCTTCGGCGCCAACCGCGACGGCAACACGGTCACCCAGGGCATGCGTGACTCGTTCTGGCTGCAGGGCATGCTCGGTGGCGTCAAGGGCCAGTACGACTGCGTGCACGAATTCTCGGAAGTGGATTACACCGAAGACCTGAAGAAGATCGATGTGCCAGCGCTGGTGGTGCATGGCGATGACGACCAGATCGTGCCATTCGATGCCTCGGCCAAGCTGTCCTCGCAGATCATCAAGGGAGCCGAGTTGAAGGTGTACGCCGGTGCGCCGCACGGCCTGAC
This sequence comes from Stenotrophomonas sp. 96582_Sma, assembly GCF_056480905.1. Lineage (NCBI taxonomy): Bacteria > Pseudomonadati > Pseudomonadota > Gammaproteobacteria > Lysobacterales > Lysobacteraceae > Stenotrophomonas > Stenotrophomonas sp. 96582_Sma. Next base: position 2,838,271 of record NZ_CM151122.1, read on the forward strand.
CGTCACCCACGCCGACCGGTTCAACGCCGACCTGCTGGCGTTCGCACGCGGGTGAGGCACTGCGGCGGCGCCACCCAGCGCCGCCGCCCCTGTGGTAGAGCCGACCGCTGGCCGGCTGCGCAGGATCGGGATGGATTGATCGCGCAAAAAGGGGACGGAGGGGATTAAGTCGTTTGTGCACAAACGACTTAATCCCCTCCGTCCCCTTTTTTGTCAGATATCGCTGTGGTGGTGCGGGACCCCGGTCTTCGGCAGCGGGTCATGCCCGCCCACGAAGTGGCGCACCACCGGTGCACGCTCACCGCGATGCAGCCCGCGCAGCACTTCCTGGATCGCCTTGTCATCGGCGGTGATGCGCTCGTGCTGGCGCAGGTGCTCCAGCCACGATGGGGTCACGAAATACTCCAGGTGGATGCCCGGACTGGCCACATCCTCGACCACGCCCCAGACCACCGCGCCATCGCGGCGGCGGATCGTGCCCAGCGCGCGCATCTGCGCCTGGAACGCGGCGCGGTCAGCCTCGTCGATGCGGTACTCCAGGGTGACCAGTACCGGGCCGCGATCGTTGGATACCGGCACCGACAGTTCCGGTGCCGGCCAGTGTCCCGCCGGGCGCAGGTTCAGGTCTTCAGTACCGGCAATGCGCACGCGCCACACCAGCAATCCGCCGATCACCGCACCCGCGGCAGCCACCAGCAAGGCCAGCTCCGGCGAGGTGCGCTGCGCCAGTGCACCCCAGCTCAGGCCACCGGCCGCCATGCCAGCGGAGAACACCATGATGTACAGCGCCAGTGCACGCGCCCGTACCCACGCTGGCACTGCGGTCTGCGCGGCAATCTGCAGCGACGACAGCACGGTGATCCAGGCAAAGCCATTGATCAGCATCACCAATGGCAGCACGTACCAGCTGCGGGTCAGCGCCAGCCCGACCAGGCTGAGTGCCAGCGACAGCGTGGCCAGCAGCACCAGCAGGTCGCGATCCATCTGCGCGCGCAGCTTCGGCAGCAACAACGCACCACCCACGGCACCGATCCCGATGCAGCCGAGCAGCATGCCGTACTGCCCCGCCCCACCCTGCATCTGGCCGCGTACCACCACCGGCAGCAGTGCATTCATTGCTGCAGCAAAGAAGAAGAAGCCGACCGACTTGATCAACACCGCCTGCAGGCGCCCGGCGCGGCTGGCATAGCGCAGGCCCGCCTTCAGGCCGGCACCGAAGCCTTCCGGCGGCAGGCTGGACTGTTTCGGGTCGCGCTTCCAGCCCCACACCACGAACAGCATTGCGGCAAAGGTGATGGCGTTGAAACCGAAGGCCCAGACCGCGCCGAGCTGGGCGACGATCACACCGCCGATGGCCGGGCCGATCGAGCGCGCGATGTTGATGCCGATCGAGTTCAGCGCCACCGCCGAGGCCAGCAACGGCTGCGGCACCAGTTCGGATACGATCGCGGCCTGCGCCGGCATCGCCATCGCCGCACCGCAGCCCATGCAGAAGGTCAGCAGCACCAGCAACTGCGGAGTCAGCATGTCCATCGCGGTCAGGGCCGCCATCACCGCGGCGACCAGCAGCATCCAGCCCTGGGTGGCCAGCAGGTACCTGCGGCGGTCGACGATGTCGGCCAGGGTGCCGGCGGCCAGTGCCAGCAGCACGATCGGCACCGTGGTGGCCGACTGCACCAGCGCCACCATCAGTGGTGAGCCGGTGCGCTCGGCCATTACCCAGGCGGCGGCCACATCGTTGACCCAGGTGCCGATGTTGCTGGCCAGGATCGCCAGCCAGATCGAGCGGAACATCCGGATTTTCAGCGGGGACCAGGCACCTGCGGCCTGTGCGGGGGGTTGCGACGCGGTTGCGTTCACCATTGCCATGCTCCAACGATCGAGGCGAACAGCGTGTCCTGGCCTCCGGCCTGCTTCAGTGCAGGACCGGCATCGACCCAGGCCAGCTGCAGCTGCCATTGCCAGTGTTCGCTGGCCTGCCAGCGTGTTTCGGATTTGTATTGATTACCGATGCGGCGCGCGCCACCGGCGCTGCCTGGCAACGCCACCAGCGGTGCCGGCGTGGTGTAGACCGCATCGGCACGACGATGCTTCCAGGCCATCTGTACGCCCAGTTCCGTCGTCACCGCGTCGTGCAGGCGCAGGGTCAGGGTCGGCTGGAGGTCCATCAGGTTGGCCGGGGCCAGCAGGCTGGCCTCGCTGAAGTAGGCCGATTTCGGGAACAAGGCGTTGAAGGTTCCCAGGCGGCCGTCATGCAGGTTGCCATCGCCACTGGCGATGTCGGCCTTCAACCCCAACCGCGGCTGCAGCGGCAGGTTCGTCCAGCGCCACCCCGTATCGGTCGCCAGCGTCCAGGCGCGGATATCGAGGGTGCCGGCGGTCGTCCGCAGTTCACCGCCCTGCGCCACCAGCTCGCTGTTCCAGTCCAGTGCACCGGCATGGCCGAACCAGCGCGCGCCCAGAGTGTGCCGACGTTCGGTACCGCTGCCTGCGGCGAAGCGCGCGCCTTCGCGGCGGTAGTCCAGCAGATACAGATCCCACTGTCCCGCGCCCTGTCCCCGCACCGTGGTGGCATAGGCACCCCACAGGTGGGCACCGTGCTCGCCGCGATCATCAAAGGCACCCGGTCGGTTTTCCACTGGCCGCAATGCCATCAGATCAAGCGTACCCAGGCGGCCTTTCCAACCCACACGCGCACCGTCGAACGCCAGGCGAATGTTCGGCCCGTCGCGCACCGACAGCAGCCGTGAACTGCCATAGCCGGCTTCCTGCCGGCCGAGTTGCAGGTGGAAGCCATCGCGCTGCCAGCGCCAGTACGCCTGCTGCACGTCCAGCGCGCTACGGTCGGTACGGCCGGGGCCGCCGGCCTTGCCCCTCTCACCGTGCACACCCAGCTGCAACTTCGCCTGCCAGGTCTCTTCCACATACGTGGCCGAGGCCAGCGCGCGCAGCAGGCCATAGCCATCCTCGCTGCCGCCAATGCCGAACCGGGTCGGGTCGTAGTACAGCCCACGCACACGCAGCGACGCATCCCATTGCAGTTGGCCGTCACCGGCGTCGCTGCAATGACCGCCGTCGCAGGCCTGCACCAGCGACGGTGCGGCCAGCAATGCCAGGCTCAGAACGCGAAGCACGAGCATCCCATCGCGCCCCAGAACGCGGTCAGGTCATCGGTGGGCGCCGCGTGCCGGGCCGCATGACCATGAGCACCGTGAGTGCTGCAGGCTACGCCGTGATGGTGACGATGGGCGGCGGCCAACCCGGTGGCGGTACCGCCGACGTGGTAGCCGCCGAACCGGTTGACCGGCGACCAGTTGGGCATCGCCGGCGGCAGCTGCGGCGCAAGCCCTGCATAGTCGGCGTCGGCATGCACGATGCGGCCACCGACCACGGTCAACACGCTGGTGATGTCGGCGATCTGCGCATCATCCACGCGGAAGAAATCGGCCGAGAGCAGGATGAAATCGGCCAACTGGCCGACCTTCAACGTACCCTTCACTGCTTCGTCGCCGGAGAACCAGGCACTGCCCTGGGTCCACAGGCGCAGCGCCTGCTCGCGTTCGAGCAGGTTCTCATCGCCATACAGGGCCAGCCCGCCGACGGTGCGCCCGGTCACCAGCCAGGACAACGCCACCCACGGGTTGTAGCTGGCCACACGGGTGGCATCGGTTCCAGCACCGACCGGCACGCCTTCGGCCAGCATGCGCTTGACCGGCGGCGTATGCCGCGCGGCCTGCACGCCGTAGCGCTCGACGAAGGCTTCGCCCTGATAGGCCATGCGATGCTGCACGGCGATGCCGCCACCCAGCGCACGGATGCGCTCGATGTTGCGCGGGGTGATGGTTTCGGCGTGATCGATGAACCAGTGCAGGCCATCGAACGGCACCTCGCGGTTGACCTGTTCGTACACATCGAGGATGCGGGTGATGCTCTCGTCGTACGTCGCATGGATGCGGAACGGCCAACGCTTCTCGACCAGCAGCTTCACCACATCGTGCAGTTCCGGCTCCAGCTCCGGCGGCAGTTCCGGGCGCGGCTCGTTGAACAACTCGAAGTCGGCCGCGGAGAACACCAGCATCTCGCCGGCACCGTTGTGGCGCAGCAGGTCATCACCCTGCCGCGGCTGCAGCATCTCGCTCCATCCGCGGAAGTCATCCACTTCCTTGCCCTTGTTCTGGGTGAACAGGTTGTAGGCGATGCGCACGGTCAGCTGGTCATCGCGGTGCAGCTGCTCGATGACCTGGTAGTCCTCGGGGTAGTTCTGGAAACCACCGCCGGCGTCGATCACCGAGGTGATGCCGAGACGGTTCAACTCACGCATGAAATGACGGGTGGAATTGGCCTGGTACTCGATCGGCAGCTTCGGACCCTTGGCCAGGGTCGCGTACAGGATCAGCGCGTTGGGCTTGGCCAGCAGCAGCCCGGTCGGGTTGCCGAGCGAATCACGCACGATCTGCCCGCCCGGCGGATCCGGGGTGTCCTTGGTATAGCCACAGGCACGCAGTGCGGCGCGGTTGAGCAGCGCCCGGTCGTACAGGTGCAGCAGGAACACCGGCGTGTCCGGCGCGATATCGTTGAGCTCCTGCAGCGTGGGCAGGCGCTTCTCGTTGAACTGGGTGGCGGTGAAACCACCGACCACGCGCACCCACTGCGGTGCAGGCGTGCGGTCGACCTGCGCCTTCAGCATGTCCAAGGCATCGCCCAGCGAACGCAGGCCGTCCCAGCGCAGTTCCAGGTTGTAGTTCAGGCCACCACGTATCAGGTGGGTATGGCTGTCGTTGAGGCCGGGCAGCAGGCGCCGGCCCTGGGCGTCGATCAGGGTCGCTTCATTGCCCCAGCCACGCATGATCTCCTCGTCGCTGCCGACGGCAACGATGCGCCCTTCCTGCACGGCCAGCGCCTGTGCATGCGGCTGCTGTGGGTCAAGGGTGGTGATGCGGGCATTGCGGATGACCAGCGTGCTCATGCGACGCTCCTTGGAAGTGGAATCGAGTGCGGCACCGGCACGGCCGGCCAGACCCAGCGCCACCGCGGCGCTGCCGGCCAGCACCACGTTGCGGCGGCCGTGATCGAGTGGATCGTGACTCATGCGAGATCTCCCGGAAGGCGTTGGCCGTCCAGTGCCCAGGCGCCGGGCCCGGTCAGCGCGAGGGCCAGCAGTACCGTGGTCCACATCAACGGGTACTCACTGCCACCGCGCATCCAGAACCAGCCCTTGGGCAGGGCCAACAGAACGGTGAAGCCGATGAAGGCCGCCGCTGCAAGCGCGGCGACGCGGGTCTGCCAGCCCAGCAGCACGGCCAGCCCTGACAGCACCTGCAGCAGGGCCAGCAGCAGCGGCAGCGGTGCCACCGCTGGCAGGCCGAAACCGCGCAGTTCGGTGGCGAAGCCGGCCAGCCCAGGACCGCCGAACCAACCGAACAGCTTGCCCAGCGCGTGTGGCAGCAGGAATCCCCCGGCTGCCACGCGCAGCATCAGCAGGGCCAGGTCGAGGCCATGGCCAGCCAGCATGCTCAGTGCCCGCCTTCCTGCGCGCCGAACATGCGCTTGGCGTACTGGATGCCGATGCCATAGCCACCGGCGTGGTCGCGGGCGATGCCGGTGGTCAGCTCGTAGGTCTCGCCACGCGCCCAGTCACGCTGCAGCTCCAACAGGTACTGCACGCTGGTCATCGGCACTGCACCGGCCTGCACCATGCGGGTGATCGCACGCTCGTGGGCTTCTTCGCTGACATCGCCGCAGGCATCGGTGATCACATACACCTCGAAACCCTGCGCCAGCGCCGACAGCGCCGGGCCGACGATGCAGACGCTGGTCCACAGGCCGGCAACGACCAGGCGACGCTTGCCGATGCGGTTGATCTCATCGATCACCGGCTGGTCTTCCCAGGTGTTCATCGAGGTGCGGTCGAACACCGTCTGGCCCGGGAAGATCTCCGGCAGTTCCGGGAACATCGGGCCGGAGAACGACGCTTCGGCGACGGTGGTCAGCAGCACCGGCACGTTGAAGCCCTTGGCGCCCTTGCTGATCAACGACACGTTGTTGCGCAGCGCGGAGATATCGATGGTGTGGGTGGCGAATGCCATCTGCGACTGGAAGTCGATCAGCACCAGGGCATGGTCGGTGGGCGACAACAGGGCCGGGGCGGGCGTGGCGGTGGCAAGGCTCATGGTTGGACTCCGTTGGAAACACGATCAGGGGGAAGCAACAGGGCCGCATCGCCGGCCAGGTACTGGCCGGGGCTGCAGCCGGTTTCGGCGCGGAAGCTGCGGACGAAATGGCTCTGGTCGAAGAAGCCCAGCTGCTGCGCCAGGCAGGACATCGGCAGCTGCGCGACCGGCAACAACTTGCGCGCACGTTCGATGCGACGACGGCGCACGTAGCGCAGCGGGCTTGCACCGGTACCGGTCCGGAACAGGCGCACCAGATGGAAGCGGCTGACGCAGGCGGCTGCGGCCAGCTCGGTCACCCGCAGCGGCTGCGACAGGTGCTCATCGACATAGCGCAGGGCGCGCTGCAATGCGGCGGCCTGCTGCGGTGCCAGCGCCACGGCGGGCGGATCGGGCGAAAAGACGGTGGCCATGCGGGACGCCGCGAGGGGGTGCCCCATGGTGCGTGGCCGCCGCACGATGCCCTACCCCCGTCGGTCGAGGCCAGCACCTACCCGAATGGGGGAGGCCGACGCCCGAGCAGGCGACGACCGAACAACCGCGCATCCAGTGAATAGGCGCCAGGGCCCAACATCAACAGCGCCAAGGGCAGCACCACCTGTGACCACGGCGCCTGCTGCGCGAGCAGGCCCACGGCCGCCATCAGCACGGCCAGTGGCGTCAACACACCCAGCGTGAGCATCGGCACTGCCAGCAGGCACAGCGCCGACCACCCGCCCGCATGCGTGCCGGGCGTGCACAGTGCCGCGGACAGGCACAGCCGCAGCCACAGCAGGCCGATGCCCGGCCCGCGGTCGGGGAACATCACGAACAGGCGCTGCATGGCCGGGCTCCACAGGGCATGCCGGCGTGATAACCGACCGCGGCGGCGACCGCCTACCCCGTTCGGGTCACCCCGGACTGCCCCGCACCTGCCAGAATGCGCGCCATGCGTGGCCGCCCCTTCCCGTTCCTGCGTCGCCTGCCGACGCTGCTGACGTGCCTGCTGCTGTGGACCGCCCTGCCCGCTTTTGCCGTGCAGCGCCCGCCGGTGAGCGGCGGGCTGCCCGGTTACGAGCACACCGCGTGGCGGGTCGGCCAGGGTGCACCCGGCGATATCTGGGACATCACCCAGGACCGCGACGGCCTGCTGTGGCTGGCCACCGGCTCGGGCCTGTACCGCTTTGATGGCCGTCGCTTCGAACGGCAGGCAGCGCCCGTCGGCAGCCAGTTCCCGTCCACCAACATGGTCACGCTGGCGCATGCCGCCGACGGTGCCCTGTGGATCGGCTACTTCCAGGCCGGCATCAGCCGGTTCGCACAGGGGAGGCTGCACAACTACGGCCGCGAGCAGGGGGTGCCGGTCGGCGTGGTCCCACGCTTCAGCCAGGATCGCCAGGGCCAGCTGTGGGCGGCGATCAATGGCGGGCTGCGCCGCTTTAATGGACAGCGCTGGCAGCCACTGCCGGCCGCAGCCGGCCTGCCCGAACGCCGTGTGCAGTGGGTGCTGCACGACAGCCGGGGCAGGTTCTGGGTGCTGGCCGACCTGAAGATCTGGATGCGTGCGGCCGGCCAGACCACGTTCGAGGACACCGGCATCGCGGTCTCGCAGATGGCAACGCTGGCCGAAAGCCCGCAGGGTGAAGTGTGGTTGGCCGACCGGGTGCGCGGCACCTCACACCCTGGCCAACGCGCAGGGCCTGTTGGCGGCCAGCGAACGTGAAGCGCGGCGTCTTCCGGAACTGGTTGCTGCACGCCTGCAGTTCACTGCCGATGGCGCGCTGTGGGCCACGATGAGCCCGCACGGCGGCGTCGCCCGCATCACCTTCGACGGCAGCCGCGCCGTGCGCATGGAGCGTTTCGATTCGCCGCACGGGCTGACCGCCACCTCCGCGGTGCCGATCATCGTCGATCGCGAAGGCAATCTCTGGGTCGGCACCAACCTCGGCCTCAACCGCTTCCGCGCACGCAGCGTGCACACCCTGGCAGTGGGCCCGAGTGATCCCTACCGCTCGCTGGTGCGGGCCAGCGATGGCCGCGTGTATGGCTATGGCGAAGACCTCAAACCCTACGATCTGCGGCGCACTCTGCTGGATGGCAGTGCCCCGCAGCTGCAGGCCGCCGCGCGCCAGGCACCCACGCCGATCTGGCAGTTCGACTGGGTCAATCTTGCGCGCACGGTCGCCGGCCACACCTCGTTGATCCCGCTGCCGGCCCCGTTCACCGGGCAACCGCTGCACGCCCTGCTGTTCCCCGACGACGCGCAGGCCTGGGTATGCACGGGTGAACGCGGCGTCCTGCACTACCTGCATGGCCAATGGCAGCGCGAGGTCCGCCTGCCCGAGCAGGCCTGCTCATCGCTGGCGCTGGATGCCCATGGCCAGCTTCTGCTCGGCTATGCCGACGGCCGCCTGCGCCGGATGAGCGCGGGCCACATCGAGAGCTTCGATGCCAGCCAGGGCCTGTCGGTGGGGCCGATCACCGCAATGCTGCATCACCAGGACCTGCTGCTGGTCGCCGGCGAAGCCGGTCTGGCTGCGCGCGTTGGCAACGGTCGTTTCGTTCCGGTGCGAACCGACATGGCCGGTGTACTGGAAGGCATCACCGGCATGGTGGCCGATCCGAACGGACACCTCTGGTTCAATGGCAGCCGTGGCCTGGTCCGGCTGGGGAGCGATCAGCTGCGACGGACGCTGCGGACCGGGCTGCCGGTGACGCCACGCCTGTTCGATGCAGTGGATGGCATGCCGGGCATCGCCCTGCAGAGCGGACCGATCGCCACCGCCACGCTGGCCGATGACGGACTGCTGTGGCTGGCCACCAACCAGGGCCTGGCCTGGCTGGACACCACCCGCTCGCACGTCAACACCATGGCGCCCAGCGTGCGCATCGGCGAAGTGCTGTATGGCAGTGAGCACGAGCCACTGCGCGATGGCCTGCGCCTTCCGGCCGGCACCAGCCAATTGCAGATCGATTACGTGGCGCTGTCGCTGGCGCGCCCGGAGCGCAACCGCTACCGCTATCGCCTGTCCGGCGTCGACGACGGCTGGCAGGATGCCGGCAGCAGCACCCGCGCGTATTACACCAACCTCGCTCCGGGCAACTACCGGTTCGAGGTGGAAGCCGCCAACGAAGACGGCATCTGGAGCACTGCACCGGCCAGTCGCAGCTTCCGCATCGCCCCCACTTTCATGCAGACGGTGTGGTTCAAGCTGCTGTGTGCGGCCGCGATCCTCGCACTGCTGGTGATGGCGGTGCGCATCCGCAGCGGGCAGCTGGCCGCGCTGTTCCGCGCGCGCCTGCAGGAACGCAATGGCGAACGCGAACGCATCGCACGCGACCTGCACGACACCCTGCTGCAGGGCAGCCAGGGCCTGATCCTGCGCCTGCACGCGATCAGCCAGTCGCCGCAGACCCCGGAGCAGGTACGCGGCCAGCTGGAATCGGCGATGCAACTGGCCGAGCGCAACCTGGCCGAGGGCCGCGAGCGGGTCAATGCCCTGCGTGAGGGACCGTTCGCTGGCCGCGACCTCGCTTCGGCACTGGCCGATGTGCACGCCGAGTACGCCGGGCATGGCACCAACCCACTGCGCCTGACCGTGGAAGGTGCAACGCCACCGCTGCAGGCCGACGCGGCCGAAGAAGTGTTCCTGATCGGGCGTGAGGCGATCCGCAATGCGTTGCGTCACGCCAACGCCAGCGCCATCGAAGTGGAGCTGTCCTACGGCACGCGGTGCTTCCTGCTCCACGTGCGCGACGATGGCGTCGGCATCGCCGACGACAATGCCGGCCATGGTCATTGGGGCCTGCAGGGCATGCGTGAGCGCGCGCAGCGCCTCGGTGCGGAACTACAGCTGTGGACCCGCGCCGGACTGGGAACCGAAGTCGCGCTGGCGGTTCCCGCCCGGCGCCTGTATCACCGCCGCCCATCGCGCTGGCGCTGGCCCTGGAGTAAAGCAAACCATGACTGAGTCCCCTGCCCTGATCGGCGTGCTGGTGGTCGACGACCACCCGCTGCTGCGTGACGGCCTGGCGGCGCTGCTGGGCGCACAACCCGATCTGCGCCTGCTCGGCGAAGCCGCCGATGGCGAGGAAGCCATCGCCTGCTACCAGCGGCTGCAGCCCGACGTGGTGCTGATGGACCTGCAGATGCCACGGCTGGATGGTGTGGAAGCGATCGTGCGGATCCGCGCGATGGACCCGCGCGCGCGCATCATCGTGCTGACCACCTACCGTGGTGACGTACGCGCGGTCCGCGCGCTGCAGGCCGGCGCCAGCGCCTATCTGCTGAAGGACATGCTGCGCCATGAGCTGGTCGATACGATCCGCATGGTCGCTGGCGGCCGCCGCGCACCGATTCCCCCGGCGGTGGCGGCCAGCATCGCCGCGCATGTGGTGGAAGACCGGTTGTCGCCGCGCGAAACCGAGGTACTGAGGCATGTAGCCGGCGGCCTGTCGAACAAGCGCATCGGCGAGCGCATGCAGATTTCCGAGCAGACGGTGAAGGCGCACATGAAGAGCCTGATGGACAAGCTGGGCGTGGGTGATCGCACGCATGCGGTGACCCAGGCGCTGCGGCGCGGGATCATCAGCCTGGACGACAGCGGTCACGATTAGGGGTTGTTCGGCAGGGCTTGCAGCCCTGCACCCGCGGTAGTGCCGGCCGCTGGCCGGCAACCTCAGGAGCAACAACAGCAACAGCGGGCTTTCCATGGGATGGCGGGGTGGTGCCGGAGTGCGGGGACGCTGCAAGTCCCCCTCCGGGGCCCGGCCCAGCCGCTGGCGGCTGTGCGTTCGGGCGCTTGCGAAGCCGTGCTTCGCAAGCAAAGCGCCCTCACCCATGTAAGCTCGGTCGCCGCTTGCTCGTGTGCGCTGTCCTGCGCACACGGCAAGACCGGGGTTGGGCGTCCTGCCCAACCCGTCGGGCGCATGCGCCCGACCCATGCGGCTCACGCCCCCGCAACCGGACCCACCCCGCCTTCGACAGTTGGCCGCGATCTGTCGGAACGGCGTATTGCCCTGGTGGGTGTCGACCTTGGTCGACACAGTAGATCCACGCCATGCGTGGATGACTCATTCGATATCTGACAGATATTTCGACCAAGGTCGACACCTACCAACAGCCACCGGAATCTGTCAGAGGTGGGGCGGTGTCGGAGTGCGGGGTGTCAGCCGCATGGATGCGGCTGCCAAGCCTACAAGGACGTACTTGCGGCGTCCCCGCACTCCGACACCGCCCCACCACCCAACAGGAAACCCGCCGTTGCTGTTGCTGTTGCTGTTGCTGTTGCTCCAGCTTCCAGCAGGTGCAGGGCTGCAAGCCCTGCCGAACACCATCCTTACCTCAAACGCAGCAGCAGGCTGCCACCCGCGCACACCACCGCCAGCCAGGCCACGCCGTTCCAACCCCACTGCGCCAGCGCCAGGCTGCCCAGCGCACCACCGGCGGCCATGCCGATGAACATGCCCGTGAACAGCAACGCATTGAGCCGGCTGCGTGCCGGCGGCACCAGTCCGTAGACCAACGTCTGGTGCGCCACCAGCGCCGACTGGAAGCCGAAGTCGAACAGCAGCGCGCTCACCACCAGCAGCGGTAGCAGCGCAGCGGCCGGCAGCCACGACTCGGTCAACAGCAGGCCAAAGCCCAGCAGCGCCACCGCGATCGCCAGCCGCGCCACGGCGTGGCAACCCAAGCGATCGGCGAATCGACCCGCAAACGGCGCGGCCAATGCGCCGGCCGCACCGGCAATGCCGAATGCACCCGCTGCGGCACTACCCAGCCCCAACCGTGCATGCAGCATCAGCGCGAGGGTTGACCAGAACGCGCTGAAGCCCACCGCCAGCAGCGACTGGCTGGCCACCGCACGGCGCAGCTGTGGCTGCTCGCGCCACAACGCCAGCAGTGAACCCAACAACGCCGGATAGCGCAGTGTGCTGGTCGGTGCGAAGCGCGGCAGCGCACGCGCCATCACCGCTCCCATCGCCGCCACTGATACCGCGGCCAGCACGAACTGCGTGCGCCAACCCCACGCTTCGGCCACTACGCCACTGACCACCCGTGACAACAGGATGCCGAGCAGCAGGCCGGTCATCACCCGGCCGACGATCTGGCCGCGCTGCACATCCGGCGCCAGCACCGCTGCAGCCGGCACGATGTCCTGCGCCAGCGTGGCCATCAGCCCGACCAGCAGGCTGGCCATCAGCAGGCCCGGCAGGTGGCCAGCCATCGCAGCAGCGCCCAACGCCAACGCCAGCAACGCGGACTTCCACAGGATCAGGTTGCGGCGGTCGAACCGGTCGCCCAACGGCGCCAGCAGCAGAATGCCAAGCGCATATCCCAGCTGGGTCAAGGTCGGTACCAGGCCGGCAGCGCGCTCGCCGGCGCCGAGATCCTGGGCGATCAGGCCCAGCATCGGCTGGCTGTAGTAAAGCGAGGCAACCGAGAAGCCGGCGCCGGCTGCCATCGCCATCACCAGCGGGGTGGAGGGTGCGGTCGCGGGTGCCGCAGCGACGGACAGCGAGGGGGTAGACATGGGGAGTCCGGTGGGGGAAGTGGGCCTATCCTGCCGGTATTCGCGAGACGTCTGTAGTAGCCTTTCGCACATACACTTCATACGTAAAGCGCATGAATGACCTCGCCACCGGCGCCGATCGTCTGGATCTTCTGCGCACCTTCCTGCGCATCGTCGATGCCGGCAGCCTGTCTGCTGCGGCCTTGCAGCTGGGCACCACCCAGCCGACGGTCAGCCGACGCCTGCAGGCACTGGAGCGGCAGCTCGGCCTGCGCCTGCTGCAGCGCTCCACCCACGGCCTGCAGCTGACCGAGGATGGCCTACGCTGCCAGCGTCATGCGCAACGTGTGATCGACGAGTGGGAGTCGCTGCAGGCCGAGCTGCACGGCGAACCGGAAACGCTGCGTGGACGCCTGCGGGTGATGGTGCCGCACGCCTTCGGCCAGGCGCAGCTGCTGCCGACCATGCTCGCGTTCCTCGCCCAGCACCCGCAGCTGAGCCTGGAGTGGATCCTCGAGGATCGGCGCCCGGACTTCATCGCAGAAGGCATCGACTGCGCGGTGCGGGTGGGCCCCGTCGACGAACCGCGCATGGTCGCACTACCGCTCGCCGAAGTACCGCGCATCGTCGTGGCGGCACCCTCGCTGGTGGACGCCACAACAGTCAGTACGCCGGAACAGGCGCAGGCACTGCCTTGGATCTCGCTGGTCACCTATTACCGCGAACGCCTGCTGCTGCATGACGCACAGGGGCGCGCGCATACCCTTTCGATCAGCCCGCGCCTGCTCAGCGACAACCTGTTCGTGGTGCAGCAGGCCGCATGTGCGGGGCTGGGCGCAGCGGTGGTCTCGGCCTGGCTGGTGGCCGACGATCTCGCACAAGGGCGGCTGGTGCAGCTGCTGCCGGACTGGCAGGCGCCGGCACTGCCGGTACACGTGGTGTTTCCCGCCGCGCGCCAGCAGCCGCCGCGGCTGCGCGCCTTCATCGATGCGATGAAGGCCGCGCTGCCGCAATTGCATGGAATGCGGCCGGCGCCGCGTTAGGTCATCGGCGGCATCATCCACGCATGGCGTGGATCTACTGATGGTACGGGTAGATCCACGCCATGCGTGGATTCTGCCCCGCCCCGCAATCAGTTGGCCTTGGCCGCCTCGGCATTCCACGCTGCGACCCTGGCCTTGGTGTCGGCCAGCATCTTGTCCAGCGCGGCGCGGTCATACATGTTGCCGCGCAGGATCACGCTGTCGATCTTTTCGGTGGCAGCAATGTCCTGCAGTGGGTTGGCGGTCAGCAGTACCAGATCGGCGGCCTTGCCCTGTGCGACACCACCGTAGCGGTCCATCTGGCCGAACCAGGCCGGGCCGGAACGGGTTGCGGCCGACAGCGCCTGCGGTGCGCTCAGGCCTTCCTTCACGAACAGCTGCAATTCCTGGTGCAGGGCGATGCCCGGGAAGTTGAACGAGTTGAGGAAGCCCGCATCGGTGCCCGCAATGATCGTCACACCGGCTTCCTGCAGCATCGGCAGCACCGCCGCGACCTGGTGGTACTGCGCGTGGCGCGCTTCGATCTGTGCCGGCGTGGCCTTCGCCGCGCGGTCCACGCGCCACTGGTAGGTCGCGCGCAGGCCCGGGCCGATGTAGGCCAGGTACGGATCGTTGGCGTGGTCATCCTGGTCAAGGAAATCGAGGATGCGGCCACCGTTGAGGGTCGGGGTCACGAACACGCCGCGCTTGGCGAAATCGCGGTAGGCGTGCATCGCCGTGTCACGGTCGAAGCTGGCGTCGAGGCGGCGGTTGGCTTCGGCGCGGTCGATGCGGCCGGCACCGAAGTCGGCGGCGATCTGCGCTTCGTCCTTGCTGCCGGCCTTGAATGCATAATCCAGATGCTCGATCGAGGCCAGGCCCGCATCGACCGCCTGCTCCACGGTCAGTGCCATCGGAATATGCCCCGAGGCCTTGAAGCCGGCCTTGCGCGCAGCACTGGCCGAGTACAGGAACAGCTCCGGCTTCAGCGTGCTGTCGGTGATCTTCACGAAATCAACCTTGTCGTGCTGCAGGCGGGCGATCGCCTTGTCGGCGTCGGCCTCGCTTCCCACTTCGATCGTACCCTTCCAGACCGGCTTGATGCCTTCGATCTTCGCGCCCGAACTGAGCAGGCGCGGACCAAACAGCGTGCCCTTGGCGATCTCGCCGCGCCACTGCAGCACCTGCTCGGGCAGGTCACCGGAACAGTCGCGCACGGTGGTGATGCCGTGCGCGATATATAGCGGCAGCAGCGCCTTGTTCTCTTCGATCAGCGCCGGGCCACCACCGAAGTGCACGTGCATGTCCCACAGCCCCGGAATCAGGTACTTGCCCTTGGCATCGATCTGGCGGGCCGCGCTCCACTGGCTGCGCAGCTGCGCGTCCGGGCCGACGGCGACGATGTCCTCGCCACGGATCACCACGCTCTGCCCGGCCAAGGTGCTGGCGTGCTCGACATCGACCACGGTGGCATTGCGGATCAACAGGTCAGCGCGCTCGGCGGCCGAGGCCGACAGCGGGGCCACTGCAAGGAGGATGGCAAGGGACAACGGACGGGAACGGAACATGGACAGCATCCTGATGGGCACGCCCAGCGTGCGGGTGGAAGGGGTTTGCATTCAGCGCACCGCGCCGTGCTGGCGCAGCAGGGTCTCAATTCCGGTATAGCCGCGCTGGCGCGCGTGCGCCAGCGGCGTCACGCCGTCGCCGTCGGCAAGCTCCGGGTCGGCACCGGCCTCCAGCAGCAGCTGCACGATCTGCACGTGGCGCGCACCGCCATCGCCGAGCAGGATCGCTTCCAGCAGCGCGGTCCAGTGCAGCCGGTTGACATGGTCCACCGCCACACCGGCCCGCAGCAGCGTGCGCACAGTGGCGACGTGACCGCGCTCGGCGGCCGGAATCAGCGCGGTGCCGCCATAGCGGTTGGTGCTGCGCAGATCGGCGCCATGCGCCAGGGTCATCGCCAGGATCTCGTCCAGGCCGCGCGCACCGGCGTACAGGTAGGCGCTGTCCTGCAACGCGTCCTTGGCGTTGACGTCTGCCCCGGCCTCGATCAGCTCACGCGCGGCATCCACGTTGTTGCCATGCGTGGCCAGCAGCAGCGCGGTGCGGCCCTGGCCATCGCGCGCCTCCAGCGTGGCGCCATCCTCGATCGCCTGTCGCAGCGCATCGGCATCGCCACGGCTGGCAGCATCGCGCAGGCGGCCATCGACGTCGGCTTTGGACGTTGCGGTGCAGGCCGGGGAGACCATGGCCAGCAGGAACAACAGCAGCACGCGCGCTAACGGCGCAGGCCAGCTAGGGGAACGATGGACGCGCATGACGGTGTCTCCTCATGACCGTCGCCACGGAACGCCGTGCGACGGTAGCAACAGCCGGGCATTGCCGGCCCCTGCCCTGCATGGTAGAAGTCGGCCTGGGTATCCAGAAGTGAAATGTTCAAATGCAAGACAGTGCCAAATCGAATAGAACCCTGTTCGAACTGGACCTGCTGCGTGCGCTGGTGATGGTGGCCGACTGCGGCAGCTTCACCACTGCGGCCACGCGCCTGCATTCGACCCAGTCCACCGTCAGCCAGAAGGTGCGCCGGCTGGAGGAACTGGCCGGGCATCGCCTGCTCGAACGCCGCCACCGCGACGTACACCCCACCGATGCCGGCCACACCCTGCTCGGCTACGCGCGGCGCATGCTCGACCTGAACGAGGAAATGGCGCAGGCGCTGGCCGGTGCGATGGTGGAGACCGCAGTCCGCATCGGCGTGCCCGAGGATTTCGTCAACGCGCAGACCACGCGCATGCTGGCCGCCTTCAGCCGTCGCCACCCGCAGGTGAAGCTGGAGATCAGCAGCGGCCTCAGCCGCGACCTGGCGCAGGGCTTCGACCACGGCGAGCTGGACCTGGTTCTGGTCAAGCAGCGCCGCAACAGCCGCCAGGCGGTGCATTGCCGGCGCGAGCCGATGCACTGGATCGACAGCCTGCGCAGCAGCTGCCTGCAGCAGGACCCGCTGCCGCTGGTCACCTTCCCGCCGCGCGGGCTGTACCGCGACGAGATGATCCATGCCGTGGAAGCGCTGGGCCTGCGCTGGCGCATCGCCTTCACCAGCTCGTCGCTGAGCGGCATCCAGGGCGCGGTGGCCGATGGCATCGGCATCAGCCTGCTGCCGCGCCGCGCGGTCAGCCGCGAGCACCGCATCATCGATGGAGAGCGCGAGCTGCCGGTGATCGACAACTATGAGATCGGCCTGCTGCATCGCTCCGATGCCGAGGATGCCGTGCGAGCGCTGGCCAGCGAACTGTGGCGGCAGGTGCAGCGCGAACCGGACTGAGCACCGCACATGAGGTAGTGCCGGCCGCTGGCCGACAACCTCGACAGCCACATTGTCCAGGCGCGGGCATGGATCTAGCGCATTGATCATCGATATCTGATCAGACCTGCCGCACCAGGGCACTACATCGCCGGCTACAGTCCCCGTTGTTTCCGTGTCCCACGGCGCTCTGCCATGTCCGATGAAATCCCCACCCGCTTCGATCCCCTGCCCGCTGCACTGCAGACGCATCTGCAGCACCAGCGCTCGCTGATCGCTGCGCGCGTGGCCGCCGGCTTTCCGACGTTGCCGGTGCAATGGCCGCTGGCGGCCACCACGCTGCAGCGCGTGGTCGATGCCGAGCTGATCGACCGTGATGACGGCGATGGCTGGGAAGCGCTGGGCGTGGCGTTCGGTGACACCCTGGCCCAACGCGTGCCGGGCCTGGCCTGGATGCAGGTCACCGATGCCTGGGGCATCGACGCGGTGCTGCGCTATGCCGACAGCAGCCTGCAGATCGGCGCCAGCACGCTGCTGCTCAAGCGCATCGAGCAGGGCGAGCTCATCGACATCGCCCATCTGCTGGCGTGGCTTGAGGAATTTGTCGCCACCCGCGCCGACGATTACGCCTGAAAAGCTGCCGAGCATGGCTCGGCGCAACCGGAACTGGCGTGGCGTCGTGGGTAGATCCACGCCATGCGTGGATGGAACCACCGCGCGGCCACATTCATCCACGTATGGCCTGGATCTACAGCCAACGGCCATCAACTACCACGCGTCGCTCCACCGGCACTGCGGCCACAGCGGCCGGGCCGTGGTCGGCACGCACCGCCACGAATGTGGCCGGATGCCCTTCCACAAGACCGTACTGCGGCAGCCCGATCACCTGCGCGGCATGGGTGGTCACCATGTCCAGCGCCAGCATCAGGTCGGCATCGGTATGGAAGCCGGAGCGGTAGCCCAGCAGCATCGCGCGTTGCAACAGGTCGCCGTTGCCATACGGCCACCAGCAGTCGCGGATGTTGTCGTTCCCGGCGAACACGCGCACACCAGCGTCATGCAACGCGCGCAGCGGCGGGAATGGATGATCGCCCGGCGCGTTGCTCATGATCGCCACACCCGCCGTCGCCAGCGCCTCGCCCACCTGCAGCGCGCGTGCCAGCGGCACCTCGCCCAGCGAATAAGTATGACTGACCGCCACCCTTCCCTGCAGGCCGGCGGCCCGGGTCCGCGCGGCGATACGCAGCAGCTGGGCCAGGCCGGTTTCGCCAGGCTCATGCAGGTGGATGTCCAGCTGCACGCCATAGCGCTCGGCCAGGCCGAACAACAGTGCCAGCTGGCCCTCGGCATCGCCATCGAGCGTGGTCGGATCGATGCCGCCCAGCACGTCCACACCCGCTGCAAGGGCCTGCTCAAGCACCGCTGCGGTACCCGCGCAGGACATCACCCCGGCCTGCGGGAACGCCACCAGCTGGATGCGCATGATGCCGGCGCAGCGCAGCGCGGCCTCGCGTACCGCCTCCAGGTGGCGCAGGCCGGTGCTGCCATCGATATCGACATGGCAGCGCATTGCCACTGTGCCGAAGCCGCTGCATTGGCGGATCAGCGCCTCGGCGCGATCGACCATCGGCGCCGCAGCCGCCACTGCCGCCTTTTCCACCGCCAGCCGTTCACGCAGGCTGTTCACCGGCTGATGCGGGTGCCAACGGTCGCCGACGAAGCTCTTGTCGAGGTGAATGTGGCCGTCGACCAGCCCGGGCAGCACCGCGAAGCCCTGCAGGTCGACGCATTCCGCCCCTTCAGCCGGCGCGGCCTCGCCATTGAGCCCGCTGATGCGGCCATCACGGATATGGAAATGCAGTGGCGCGCCGTCGCGGTCGACACCAGCGTGGATGAACTGCAGGGTCATCGGGAATTCCCGGAAAGCCAAGACTGGCGCCATCCTGCGCCTCGATAGCGCCATCGGCCAACGAAATATCTGGATGGCACGCATTCACCAGAACGATGATTCCCCCTGCGACAACCGGTCGCAGCCACGCCGTGCACACCCCTGAACGGGTAACATGGGCGCCTGTTTCCGCTGTGATGCCACATGGGCCCGTCCGACCGCCACGATCGTCTCCGCCGCTGGCAGGCCGCGTCCCTGCTTGCCGCCGCTCCGATCGCCAGCCTGTCCGCCACTGATGCTGCGGCCGCTGCGCCGCTGCAGTCGCCGCCGGGCCAGCAGCGCATCGCCCCGGCTGCGCTGGTCGAGCGCCTGCACCAGCGCGTGCTGTCCGGGCAGAGCGCCACCGCCACGCTGGAACACTGGTGCGCCGAGCACGGCCTGGCCGAACAGGCGCGGGTGCGCGCCGTGCGCATACACGGCCAGGACAAGCCGGCCCCCGCCGACGTGCTGCAGGCGCTGGGCGTGAAGCCGGGTACCGACCTGCGCTATCGCCGCGTGCAGCTGGTCTGCGGCAGCCGCGTGCTGTCCGAGGCCGACAACTGGTACCTGCCTGGTCACCTCAGCCCGGCCATGAACCAGGTGCTGGACAGCACCGACGAACCGTTCGGTCGCGTGGTCGGCCCGCTCGGCTTCCAGCGCCAGACCCTGTCTGACCAGACGTTCTGGCCGCCGCGGGGCGAAGGCGATCACGGCGTGATCCTGGAAGTGCGTGCCCTGCTGCGCGACCGCCAGCAGCAGCCTTTCAGCTACGTCATCGAGTCGTACCTGCAGCAGGCGCTTCCGTAACGCGCCGCGGCGCCGGGCATCCGACGGCTACGGGCCCGTGATGGCGTTGGCTGCAGGATCCACCGAGAACACGAAGCGCCCACCACGCTGGTCCCTGCCCCATGTCATCGGCGCCGTGGTCAGACTGTAGACCGGGGCCGCCTTGTCCGTGCCGATCGCCTCGGACCAGGCACTGAAATCCTCATCGGTACGGCTTCGGATCTCGCCAACACACAGGCTGTAGCCACAGGCGAAAGACACCAGCGTGCCGTCGCTGCCGATGAGCCGGGTCGCGGCCGTCCTGTAGAGCCGGGTCAGGTCCTGCACTTCCGGGTGGCCAGCCGCATCGCGCTCGAACTGGCTGATCGCCTGCGCGAAAGCCTTGTCGGAACCCAGCAGCGCCTCGCTCTTCTGCACGGACACCGCACCCTCGTTCAGCAGCATGCGCTCGCCCTCGAGGAAGTGCCCCTCCGGTTGCGCGAGCCCAGCGGCAGCCGTCGTGGCACTCGATGCCGTTGCCGCGCGCGATGGCCCAGCGTGCTCCGCTGGCTGCGCGTGAGACTGCGCAGGCGCGGCATTGGCCACTTCCGCGGCATCCTCCACGCTGGCCGCCTGCCTGCCGCTGCAACCTGCAATGGCCAGCACGGCAATCACGCTCCACCCCCTGACATCCATGCGCATCCTCCTCCGGGTAGCGCCACAGCATGCCACGCGCGCAGCGGCAACACGGGTGCACTGCACAAAGAAAAGCCCAGCAATGCTGGGCCTTTCGTTCGCCTGCGGGATCAGCGGAACCGGTAGTCCAGCTGCACCCAGTACTGGCGGCCATACGGGTCGTAGTTGCCGACCGGGTAGAACGGCCAGCCGCCACCGTTCTTGTCCGCCGGCGGGCGGCTGTCACGCAGGTTGTTGACGATCACACCCACCGACAGGTTCTCGCCGAACTGGCGGAACACGCTGGCGTTGTACGTCATGTACGGCGCGATGCGGCCACTGCCATCGGTCTTCGGCAGCGAGCCGAAGCGGTTGCCGTACAGCGTGGTGGTCCAGTCACCCTGGTTCCAGGTGATGCTGCCGTTGGCCTTGCTGCGCCACTGGTAGTCATCCAGCGAATTGCGGATGTCACGCTCCGGATCATCGGAGAACTGGCGGTATTTGTGCTCCAGCACCACGGTGTAGGCCAGGCGCGTGGTGAAGCGGCCATAGCGACCGGCATCGAAACGCCAGTTGCCCTTCAGGTCCAGGCCGCGAACCGATTCGGAGGCCGCGTTGATCGGATTGATCAGCACCCGGGTCACCTGGTCCGGCTGCACGGTGGCATCGGACGGATTGCGGATCACCCGCGACAGCGCGTCCTGGCACAGCGGCGAACCGATATCGCGCGCTTCGCCGCCCAGCGTCCGGCCCAGGCGGCAATCGGCCTCATCACGCAGGATGCGGCTGGTATCGAGGCTGGTCACTTCGTTGTCGATGCGGATGTCGTAGTAGTCAGCGCTGAAATCCAGGCCGGACAGCGGCGACCAGACCACGCCGAAACCATACGACTTGGCCGATTCCGGCTGCAGCTGCGCATTGGCGCGGTTGCTGTAATCAATCGACAGGCCGTTGTAGTCGCAGTTGTCGTACGACTGGCCCGCAGTGCGGCAGCGCCAGTAATCGGTCATGCCCGGGTTGTAGCCGCGGGTTTCGGTGGCAAACACGTAGTTCATGTCCGGCGCACGGAAGCTGGTCGCCGCCGTACCACGGATCAGCAGGCTCTCGATCGGACGGAACTCGACGCCGAAACTCCAGGTGGCCTTGCCGATGTGCTCGCCACCGGCACGGTACTGGTCATAGCGACCGGCCAGGGTGGTGGTCAGCGACTGCAGCAGCGGCAATTGCAGCTCCACACCTGCAGCGTAGCGGTCACGCTCGCCACCGGCGCCGACGCCTGCACTGGTGTTCCAGAACTCGCCGCTGCCCAGGCGCGGGTCCGGTCGGTTGCGATAGCCCTGGCTGCCGGCCTCGACCACCGCTGCCAACGCCGCATCGCCCCCAGGCAGCGCGAACAGGCGGCCGTTGACGCTGGCGCTGAAGGTCTGCAGCCATGCCGCGTTACGGCTTTCCTGGTAGTCGGACAGCCCCTCGTATTCGTTCGGGGTCAACGGCTGGAACAGGCGCGCCGGATCCGGCGCATAGACCTCAACGCCGTTGCGCACACCCAGCTTCGGGCCGAGCAGGTATTCGTTGATGCCGGCCAGCAGCACCGGGCGGCGGGTGCGGTTCTCGTATCGCGAGCGGCTGTAGACCGCCTCATAGTCCCAGCCGCTGTCGCCGATCTGGCCACGTGCGCCGACGTTGAACGACCACGAGTTTTCCAGGAAGCGGTTGGCATTGCGCGGCAGGCCGCCGATTTCCTCCGGCGCGAAGCGCCGGTACCAGCTTTCCAGGTTGCCGGTGGTCTGGTTGTAGAAGTAGTTGCGGGCCGAGGTCCAGGTCGGCGCACGCGTGTTGTTGTAGATCCGCGCGCTGCCCACGGCGACATCGGCGAACAGGTCAGTGGTCTCGTTGACGTGGAAGGTCAGCAGGCCATAGCCATTGAGGTTGCGCTTCTGGGTCTGCACGGTCCAGTAGCTGGCGGCGGCCTCGTTGCTGCCGCAGTACCAGCCCTGGCGAGGGTTGAAGGCGCGGAACACGCTGCCGCCATAGATGTCAGACGCCCCGTCGCAGCCAGTGACGCCCGGATCGATGTTGCGGCCGGTGGCGGCATTGCGGCGATAGGCGATCGCGGTCGCCTGCGGTGCCTTGCCGGCCGGATCATCGTCCAGCGAATCCATGAAATCGCGCTGGCGCGCGTGGATCGCCTTGCGCACATCGAACTCGAAGCCGAACAGCGCATCCCAACGCTCGCCGGAACTACCACCGACCACCTGCGCGCGCTGGTTGTCGCCGCCGCCCTGCTGGGTGCCACCGGCGCGCACATTCACATCCACGCCCTCAAAGCGGTCCTTGAGGATGATGTTGACCACGCCGGCGATCGCATCGGAGCCGTATACCGCCGATGCGCCAGCGGCCAGCACCTCGATGCGCTCGATCAGCGCACTGGGAATGTTGGCCAGGTTGACCACGTTCACCGAGCCCTCGTAGGCCAGCGGGTAGTCGGCCTGGCGGCGGCCGTTGACCAGCACCAGCGTGCGGTTCGGGCCCAGCCCGCGCAGGTTGATGGTGTTGGCGGCCGGGGTGAAGGTGTTGCCGAAGTCCTCGCCCTGTACGTTGCCGGTGTTCTCGGTCAGCGCGCTCAGTGCGTCGAAGGCATTGCGGTAGCCCTGCGCATCGATCTGTTCGCGGCTGATCACCGTCACCGGCGACGGGCCCTCGACACTGGCGCGTGGAATGCGCGAGCCGGTGACCTTCACTTCCTGCAATGTGGTGGGTGCGCTTTCCTGCGCGAAGGCCGGCATCGAGACCAGCATCAGGGACGACAGTGCGAGCACCAGCGGACGCGGGCGCAGCGCCTTGTGGGAGGCGGACATGGGCTTCCTGGGGAGTTGGGCGGGTGGTGGTACGGGGGCAGCGGCCTGTACGGCGCATAACGATCCCGTAACGAAAGTGTCCTGAATGGGGGGTTTCAACGGAAATGACCAGGCCTGATGGCCTTATGCCTGAACCGAATCAGACCCGCAGTGCCATCCACCACACTTTTGCAATGTTTTGAATGGTGCAGGGCTGCAGGCACGGCCATCGTGCCCGGGATGATGACCCCGTACCCCACTTCCCTCCTTCCCCCATTGCGCCCGGTGCTGCGCCGTCACCTGCTGCAGCTGCAGGCCGCACCGGTCACCCTGCGCCCTTTCCAGCGTGCCGACCTGCCGCGCTGGCGCCTGTTCGATGACCGCCGCCGGCGCGGCCGCCGCGATCCGTCCGTCATCGATGAGGAAGCGCGCTTCCTCGCCCACATGCATCGCTCACGCCTGGAACAGGACAACGACCAGCTGCTGCTGGGGGTGTTCGATGACGAGCACGGCAACGTACTGGACCAGCTGCACGTACGGCTGCAATCACTACACGCGCGCAGCGCCGAACTGCTGTCGCTGCAGCATTGGCACCCGCATGCCGACGCGGCGCTGCAGGCGCTGTGCCCGTTCCTGTTCGAGGACGTCGGCCTGCATCGCCTGTTCGTGATGCTGCCACCGGACTGCAGTGATCCGTTCGCCACCGCGCTGCGGGCCTTCGGCTTCGAGCAGGAAGGCCTGCTGCGCGACCATCATCTGGATCTGGATGGCTGGCAGGATCGCCAGCTGCTGGCGCTGACCGCCCCCATGTGGCGGAGCAAGCACAGCGTGCTGGACTAGCGCACCCGCTCCAGCGCGTTGCCGGCACCGGTCAGCACCGAGCAGGCGTGGTCCTGCAGCTCTTCGGCGCTGGCCTCGTTGCCGGTGCCCGCGTCCACACGGGTGGCCAGCAGGATGAAGCCCGGGACGCCCTGCACGGCGTCCCGGCCCGCCACAACCAGGCTCCACTGGCCGACGTCGTCCACGCCTGCGAGGTCGTAGGCCAGCAGATTGAGCGGATTGGCGGTCAGTTCTGCGCCCGGCAGCAGGCGTGCCTGGTACTGATGGCCGCGCAGCAGCACCGGCAGCGGTGTCCACTGGCTGCCCAGAGCGGCAGCATGCGTGTCCAGCGCCTGCAGCACGTCGGCACGCAGGCAATCCACGTGAATATGCAGCTGATGTTGCGAGCGGCCATGCGGTGAATTCAGCGCCAGGCTGGCAACGTTGCGCGGCAGCGGTTGGCCCAGCGCCCGTTCGGTGTGGGTGCGGGCCAGCCAGGCCGCGCCGAAGTAGTTGGGTGCACCACGCTGGTACAGGCTGCGGCTCTCGATGCCGCTGACCTTGTCCAGCGGCATCAGCAGGAACTGGTAGTCGCCGTGCGCGTCCTTGACCAGCACATCGCGGCGGTCTGCTGCCGTCTCCACCCGCAGGCAATCGCCACGCGGGCCTTCGGCGCCCTGGCAGTCACGTTCAATCAATCGCCACAATGCATCGGAATGGGCCGGCGGCGGAGGCGCGCTGGCACAGGCAGACAACAGCAGCAGGGACGACAGCAGGAAGGGGCGCAAGGACACGGCACGACTCACGGAGCAGGCACGGCAGACAGCGCCGCGCTGCATTCTAGCCAGTGCAACGCTGCAATCAGTAGGTGCCGAACGGCACTTCAACCACGATCGGGGCGGCACCCTCGCCGGCCTGCAGGCTGTAGCGGTCCAGCGCGCCATCGTCATCGGCGTGCGGCTGGCGCTGGAAATGCAGCGGATAGCGGCTGTCCCCCAGGCGCACGGCACTGCCGTCGGCCTCCAGCGCGGCACCTTCCGGAATCAGCAGACCGCCCAGGTCGCTGTAGGCGCCAGGTATATCGGCGAAGCTATAGTCGGCCAGCTCGTCCACCCGCTGCATCGCATAGACGTGCGGCACATAGGGTCGTGCAGGGCTACGGCCATTGCTCAGATCCGTCACCCAGGCCTGCGGCAGGTGGTACTCCCCGCGCAGCGCAGCGACGCCCAGCGAGGGGCTGGCCACCTGCAGGCAGCACACCGCCCGCTTGCCCTCGCGGTCGAGGATGGCGAAACGGTCGCCGCGGGTGGCCGCCTGCGGCAGCATGGCGAAGGCCAGGTTACGCTGGGCCGGCGCGTAGCCGGATTCGGTCTGCAGGTTGCGCCAGGCGCCGAATACCGGGGTTTCGACCGGCGCGGGTTCCGGATCGGCAGCGGAGGCGGCAAACGCCATGCCCAGCAACGACAACACCAGCGCCGTCATCGTCTTGTCCTTGCCGCGGAAACTGCCTGCCGTCATACCGTATCCAACACCTGCGCCGGAAAGGCCCGGCCTGCCCGCTGGCGTACTGCCAGCCATTGCTCCCACTATGCAATGACCACGCTGTGCCGGCAATGACCGGGGCGCTGACGCCTTTCGCACGCTCGGTGCTATCGTTCCCGCCATCTTCCCCTGCGCAGGAGCGCTCGCATGTCTGCATTCCGTCTGTCCCTGTTGCTGCCGGCCTCCGCCCTGCTGCTGTCGGCCTGCGTCAGCACCCCTGGCCCGGAAGTCAAAGGCAGTGGCCGCTGCGACGCCAGCCAGCTGGGCTGGGCGATCGGCCAGCCGGCCAACGAGCCCAACATCCGTCGCCTGTCCCGCGAGAGCGGTGCCGGCCTGGTCAACCCGATCGGCCCCAGCACCATCACCACCAAGGACATCCGCCCGGACCGCCTGCGCGTGTTCGTGGACAAGGACAACATCATCACGTCCACCCGCTGCGAGTAAGCGCGGCAGCGGGATTTTGTAGAGTCGAGCCATGCTCGACTGGCTTTTCGGATGGGTCGCGCAGAAAACCAGTCGAGCATGGCTCGACTCTACATTTCAGGGTTCGGTATACCCCGCGCAGTCCGGCAGCGCCTGGTCGGGGTGGAATACCCCATCGCTGAA
Organism: Stenotrophomonas sp. 96582_Sma; assembly: GCF_056480905.1. Taxonomy (NCBI): domain Bacteria; kingdom Pseudomonadati; phylum Pseudomonadota; class Gammaproteobacteria; order Lysobacterales; family Lysobacteraceae; genus Stenotrophomonas; species Stenotrophomonas sp. 96582_Sma. The sequence continues at coordinate 2,864,429 of NZ_CM151122.1, forward strand.
GCGGAACAGCCGCGTGTAGGTGCACGCCGGGTCCTGCTCGGTGCGCAGATCCTGCTTCTTCAACGGCCCCTTGGCCAGCGAATCCTCGAAGCGCGAAACACCGGCCGGGAACCGGGTCGCCACGGTCTGGTAGCGCAGCACCGGCATGCCCTCGGCGACCGTATCCAGCGCCAGCTTCGCCGAGAAGCCGTATTCGTCATGGCAGGCACCTGCGCGCTGCTTGATGTCCTGTTCGCTGAAACAGGCGCGGATCATCGCATTGCCCAGCCATGGCACGGTCAACACGTCGTCGTCCACCTGGATGTCGTCCTGCAGGTGGCGCACGCGTGCCAGTTGCAGCGTGGACGCGTCGGCACCTCCACCGGAGTACATGGCGCTGAACGTGACGATGCCACCCACCAGCACATTCTGGCGGGCGCGCTGCTGCGGGTCGGTCACCGGTTCATCGCTGCCCACGCCAGGTGCCAGCCGCACGATCCACGGCCACAGCGACAGCTCGCTTTCCTGCGGCACGTCGATGCTGACGTGGTAGGTGTGTGGCGTGCCCTGGCCCGGTTCCTTCTCAAGTACTTCCAGCACGGTCGGCCGGTCACCATCTTTGGCAACCGGCTGCACGCGCACGCACCAGATGCCGTCCCGCGTGCACTCGTAGAGCCCCACCGGCCCCGTCTCATTGGCGATCAGCACCTGCCCCAACGGCTCCATCACGTTGCCCGCAGCGTCACGCTGCTGCGGCAGGATCGAGCCCTGCGCCAGCGCCAGCATCGGGGTGGCCAGCAGTGCAACGCACACGGTCGTGCGGGCAAGGACGGGGGGCATGGATGAGATTCCTGCTCGTGGAATCCAGATGGTAACCGCTGCTCCGGTAGAGTCGAGCTTGCTCGACTGTGCCTGTCGGGAATTGCAGCCGAGCATAGGCTCGGCTCTACAGTAAAGCCACATTGTATCCGTCAATGCCCACTACAGTCGCAGCCACCCCACCCTTTCGCCTTCGATGTCTGGCCGATGCCCGGATTGAACGTATTGCTCGGATCCAGCTGCCTGTAGAACCCGGCCAGCGCCGGCTTGGCCGGGTACAGGTGGCCGACGTTGTGCTCGGCTGGATACTCGGCGCCACGCTGATCCAGCAACGCCCACATCGCATGCTCGATCGCCATCGGGTCTTCGCCTTTGCGCGCGATGTAGTCCTGGTGGAACACGTGGCACAGGAAGTGGCCGTAATACAGCTTGTGCAGCAGGCGGCCATCGATATCGACCGGCAGCTGCTCGAACCAGTCGGCATCATCGCGGCGCAGGGCGATGTCCAGCGCGACGATGTCCTGCACCTGGTCGCGGTGTACCTCGCGGTAGCGCACCGCGGCGCCGGCCACAGCGAAGCGATGCAGGAACGCCTTGCGCCCCTCATCGGCCGTGCAGTGGAAGTAGCCGCCCTCATGGTCGGCGAAGAAGCCGCGCAGCCAGGCCTCGGTTTCCGCGGCGTCCTGCGCGGAGACCTTCAGCAGCAGATGATGCTCGTAGCGCTGGCGGAACTCGCCCATGCGCTTGGGCAGGTGCGAGGGCAGCAGGCCGGTCAGCACCTGCATCACCCGGTCGGTCACGCCGCGCAGGCCCAGCCGCTCGAACCAGCCATCAACCCGGCTCTTCAATGCGAAGGCGGCCGGCACGCGGGCGGTGCCGAGGCGGTCGATCAACAGGAAGCTGTCCTTGCCGTAGCGTTCGCCGATGTCATAGGCATCGCGGTGGATATACTCGCCGGCAATCGGCAGGCGTTCGAAGCCGGTCAGCAGCTGGCGCCGGATCGCGGTCAGGCTGTCGGTGCGGTTACTGCCGATATAGAAGACCTCGGCGGCCTCCTTCTCGAAGGTATCCAGGCGCACCGCGAATACTGCCAGCTTGCCGGCAGACCCCGCTGCCTCGAAGTGGCGGCTGGGGTCGGCATTGAAGCGTGCTGGCGTATCGGCATCGACCCGGCGCACTTCCTCGGCGTAGCGTGGATCGGAGGCGGCGCGGCCATCGCCGTCCCCAACGTCGGCAGCACGGTAGTCACCCGCCTGCACGCGCTGCAGGATCTGCTCGGGCGTATCGCCCAGCGCGATGCCCAGATGGTTGACCAGCTGCAGCTGGCCCTGCGCATCGACCTGCGCATACAGTGCCAGCTCGGTGTAGGCCGGGCCACGGCGCACCAGCGCGCCGCCGGAGTTGTTGCAGATGCCACCGAGTACCGACGCACCGATGCAGGACGAGCCGATCACCGAATGCGGTTCGCGGCCGAGCGGTGCCAGCGTCTGCTCCAGGCGGTCCAGCGTCGCGCCAGGCAGGCACAGCACCTGGCGGCCCTCGTTCAACAGCTGGATGCCGGTCAGGCGCAGCGTGCTGACCAGCACGATCGGACGCCCATAGTCGTTGCCATCCGGGGTCGAGCCACCGGTCAGGCCGGTGTTGGCCGCCTGCAGGATGATCGCTGCCCCGCCCTGCACCGCCGCCTGCAGCACACGCCACAGCTCCAGCAGCGTCCCCGGGCGCACCACCGCCAGCACCGGGCCGTCGCCGAAACGGTAGCCACGGCGGAAACGGCGGGTGGCCTTGTCGCCGGTCAGTACATGGCGGTTGCCGACCGCATCGCGCAACTGCGCCAGCACGGCATCGTGGCCACTCACGGCAGGTTGACCAGCGAATCGCGGCCGATGTCAGCGATGCGGCGCGCACCGGTCAGTGTCATCGCCACGCGCATTTCCTTGGCAATCAGGTCCAGCAGGTTGGCCACGCCCGCCTCGCCCTGCGCTGCAAGTGCATAGACGAAGGCACGGCCCAGCAGCATGGTATCGGCACCCAACGCCAGCATGCGCACCACGTCCAGGCCGGTGCGGATGCCGGAATCGGCGAGGATCTTCAGGTCGCCCTGCACCGCATCGGCAATCGCCGGCAATGCACGCGCGGTGGACAGCACGCCGTCGAGCTGGCGGCCACCGTGGTTGGAGACCACGATGCCATCGGCGCCGAACTTGACCGCATCACGTGCGTCATCCGGGTCGAGGATGCCCTTGATCACCATTGGGCCCTTCCAGAACTCGCGGATCCACTCCAGGTCCTTCCACGAAATGGAGGGATCAAAGTTGCTGCCCAACCAACCGATGTAATCCTCCAGCCCGGTCGGGTTGCCGCGGTAGGTGGAGATGTTGCCCAGATCATGCGGGCGGCCGAACAGGCCCACGTCCCACGCCCAGTGCAGGTGGGTGATGGCCTGGCCGATGCGGCGCAGCGAGGCATTCGGGCCGCTCATGCCCGAGTGGGCATCGCGGTAGCGCGCACCCGGCACCGGCATATCCACGGTGAACACCAGGGTGGTCACGCCCGCGGCCTGCGCCCGCTCCAGCGCGTTGCGCATGAAACCACGGTCGCGCAGTACATACAGCTGGAACCACATCGGCCGCTGGATGGCCGGTGCCACTTCCTCGATCGGGCACACCGATACGGTGGACAGGGTGAACGGGATGCCGTGGCTGTCGGCGGCGCGCGCCGCCTGCACCTCGCCGCGCCGGGCATACATGCCGGTCAGGCCGACCGGGGCGAGCGCCACCGGCATTGCCAGCGTTTCGCCGAACAGTTCGGTTTCCAGGCTCAGGTCGGACATGTTGCGCAGGATGCGCTGGCGCAGCGCGATGTCGGACAGGTCGGAAACGTTGCGCTTCAGCGTGTGCTCGGCATACGCGCCGCCATCGATGTAGTGGAACAGGAACGGCGGCAGCCGGCGTTGCGCTGCGGCACGGTAATCGGTGGAGGCGGAGATGATCATGGGGTCAACCGTGTGGGGAAGGTAGACGCGAGGCCCGCGCACGCCGGGCTTCGTTGTCATCGAGGGTGCGCAGCGTGGTGTGCACGAACTCGAGGTGGGCATGCGCGGCGGCGCGCGCGCGTTCGGGGTCGCCGGCCAGCACCGCGTCCATCATCTCGCGGTGCTGGTCGGACAACGGCGAGAAGGTCCTCGCCGAGGTGTAGAGCTTTTCGCGGCTCTGCGAGATGTTGGTCTGCAGCAGGTCGAACAGGCCGCGCATCACCTGCAGCAGCACCAGGTTGTGCGAGGCCTCGGCGATGGACAGGTGGAAGGCCGCGTCGGCCTCGGCTTCACCGGTGGGATCGTCCTTGCCGTGCGCGTCCATCATGGTCTGGAAGGCCTGCGCGATGCGCGTACGATCCTCATCGGTGGCGCGCAACGCTGCATGCCAGGCGGTGGCACCTTCCAGCGCGTGGCGGATCTCCAGCACGTCGAAGCGGTATTCCGGGTCGCCCTGGAACAGCGGCAGGTACGGCGCCAGCGGTTCATCCAGCGCCTGCCGCGCGCGCGCCGCGGGTTCGGCCACGTAGGTGCCGCCACCGACCCGTGCGGTCAGCAGGCCCTGGCTGGCCAACTGCGCGATGGCCTCGCGCAACGCCGTTCGCGAGACCCCCAGCTGCACCGCCAGGGTGCGTTCGGCCGGCAGCCGGTCACCCGGCTGCAGCCGCTGTTCCTGCACCAGGCCGCGCAGCTGCGCGGCCACCTTGTCCGAAATACGTTGCGTGCTCATGGCGTCATTGTGGCCCGAAGCGCGCAGCGGGTGGTCGACTGACCGTGCATGGCTCAGGGAATCATCCAGGTCAGCCAGTAAGCCTGGGCCAGGGTGATCAGGCCGACCATCGTGGTGAAGATCAGGCTGTGCTTGACCGTGAAACGGAACAGGTCCGATTCCTTGCCGGCCAGGCCGACCGCCGCGCAGGCAATGGCGATCGACTGCGGCGAGATCATCTTGCCGGTCACGCCGCCAGTGGTGTTGGCCGCCACCAGCAGCACGTCGGACACGCCGATCTGCTGCGCGGTGGTGGCCTGCAGTGCCGAGAACAAGGCATTGGACGAAGTATCCGAGCCGGTCAGGAACACGCCCAACCAGCCCAGGAACGGCGAGAAGAACGGGAACGCATCACCGGTGTGCGCCAGTGCCAGCGCCAGCGTCGCCGACAGGCCCGAGTAATTGGCGATGAAGGCGAAGGCCAGCACCATGCCGATCGAGTAGATCGGCATGCGCAGCTCACGCACGGTCTCACCGAAGGTCTGCAGCGCCGAACGGGCCGGCATGCGCAGCGCGATGATGGCGATCACCGCGGCGAGGATGATCGAGGTGCCGGTGGCCGAGAACCAGTCGAACTTGTAGATCGCCTCGTAGCTGAGCGGTGCATCCACGATCGGCGGCATCTTCTGCACCATCTGGTCCAGGCCCGGCACCGGGATCTTCAGCACCCAGCTTTCCAGCGGGCCGCCCGCCGCGAACAGCGACTTGAACGGCTTGATGCTCCACAGCGTGACCATCGCAGTGAGGATCAGGAACGGCGACCAAGCCTTGGCGATCTGGCTGACGCTGTAGCGCGGCGCCTCCAGTGCCTGTGCGGCCGCCTCGGCGCTGGTTTCGGTATCGAAACGGAAGATCCGCACCGGCTTCCAGCGGCGCAGGAACAGCGTCAGGCAGACCAGCGAGGCCAGCGACGCGGTGATGTCCGGCAGCTCCGGGCCGATGAAGTTGGAGGTCAGATACTGCGCGATGGCGAACGAACCACCGGCCACCAGCACTGCCGGCCAGGTTTCCTTGATGCCGCGCCAGCCATCCATGATCGCCATGATCCAGAACAGCACGATGATCGTAAGGAACGGCAGCTGGCGCCCAGCCATCTGGCCGATCTCGAAGGCATCCAGACCGGTGACCTGCCCGGCCACGATGATCGGAATGCCCATCGCACCAAAGGCGACCGGCGCGGTGTTGACGATCAGGCACAGGCCGGCGGCATACAGCGGTTTGAAGCCCAACCCGACCAGCAGTGCCGCGGTGATCGCCACCGGTGCACCAAAGCCGGCTGCCCCCTCCAGGAAGGCACCGAAGGCGAAGCCGACCATCAGCATCTGCAGGCGCTGGTCCTCGGTGACCGACAGGATCGAGGCGCGGATGATGTCGAACTGCCCGGTCTTGACCGAGACTTTATAGAGGAATACCGCGCCGATGATGATCCAGGCGATCGGCCACAGGCCGTAGACGAAGCCGAAACCGGCCGCGCCCAGCGCCTGGCTCAGCGGCATGCGGTAGAACAGCAGGGCGACGCCGAGCGCGATGGCCACGGTGATCGTGCCGGCCAGCCAGCCCTTCATGCGCAGCACGGCCAGGGCGACGAAGAAGAACGCGATCGGCAGCAGCGCGATCAGGCTGGACAACCACAGGTTGCCGGCGGGGTCGTACAGGTGTTGCCAGGGCTGCATGAGGGCTCTCGACTGGGGCGGGATGTGCTCCACCGCAGGCGGTGGGTCGCCATGGTCGTCGATTATTGGTATTACCAATAATGATTTCGATCAGACCACTTGCAGCGGATTTAACCGCCGCTCCGACGAAGCGCCTATTAGACCATAGGGCTAGATGCCATATTGGTCCGACCATTTAGATCCCGTGATAGTGCCGGCCGCTTGCCGGCAATTCGAGATTCCCTACGAAATCCGCTTCTCCAACCGCCGCATCACCGCCAGCACCAGCACGCACAGCACGCTCACCCCGATGGCAATCACGTACTTTCCTATGCCCACGGCGATGCCGATGGCCGCCGCCATGATCAGCGAGCTGGCCGTGGTCAGGCCGCTGACCTGATCCTCGCGTGACCCACGCAGAATGGTGCCGGCGGCAACGAAGCCGACGCAGGCGACCACGGCTTCGATCAGGCGCACCGGGTCGACCTGCAGCAGGTCGCGGTAACGCTCCTGCTGGAAGTGCTCTGCCACTGAATCGCCGAGTCCAACAATCAGCGCAGCAGCGCCGGCAATCAGCATGTGGGTGCGCAGGCCCGCAGCGTGCTTGCCCATCTCGCGCTCGACACCGAGCACGCCGCCGAACAGCATTGCTGCGGCCACGCGCAGCAGGATCGAGACATCCTGGGTGAGTTCCATGGGCAGGCTCCGGGCGTTTCCCGGAGCGTTGCTCGGCAGCCGTGGGATGGCGGTGAAGACGATGGCACGCCCTCTTCACCGCATGCTTCACCGCATGCGCTCATCCACGCATGGCCTGGATCTACTGGCCATCGCCATGCGTAACCTTCACGCACTCGATCATTGCGCCAGATAACCACCATCGATCGCATAGTATGTGCCGGTCGCGAACGAGGCGTCGTCGCTGGCCAGCCAGGCAACCAGCGCCGCCACTTCCTCGGCCGTGCCCAGCCGCTTCAACGCGTGGCGGCCTTCCAGCGTGGCGCGCACCTTCGGGTCCATCTTCTCCAGCAGCGGCGTGCTGATGAAGCCCGGGCCGACCGCGTTGACACGGATGCCGTCGGCCGCATGCTCCCAGGCGGCGGTCTGGGTCAGCCCGACCACGCCGTGCTTGGCCGCCACGTACGCGGTGGAACCGGCATAGCCCACCTGGCCCAGGATCGAGGCCATGTTGATGATGCTGCCACCGGTTCCGGCCGTGCGCATCGCCTGGATCTGCGCACGCTGGCACAGGAACACACTGGTGAGGTTGACGTCGATTACCCGCTGCCAGCCATCGATCGGATAGTCACCGCTGCTTGCGGCCGGCCCGCCGATACCGGCGTTGTTGACTGCCACATGCAGGCCGTCGAGTTCCTTGATCGTGCGCTGCACCGCCGCCTCCACGGCCGCGTCGTCTGTAACGTCCAGCGCAATGCCGATGGCCTGTGCACCGGCACTGCGCAGCTGCGTCACGGTGGCATCGACTGCATCCTGCTTCAGGTCCCAGACCGAAATACGGGCACCGGATGCGGCCAGCGTCTGGGCCACGGCCAGGCCGATACCGGACACGCCGCCGGTCACAATCGCGGTCTTGCCGGTGAGCTGGTAGTCAATCATCTGCGTTCTCCATCAGTGGGGGTATCGATGTGACCTGCAATGGCCAACCGCCCCACCCTACGCGCCCGCTCGTGATGGCCCGGCCGACATCGCGTCTACGGGTGATCGTTCCAGCCATGAAACCTCAACTCAAGTTGATGTATGGAATTGCGTACGGATATGCATGCAAAACGCTGGCGTATGTTCGGCGGCATTTTCACTTTGGCCGTAATCGTCAATCGTTTTGACCATATTGAAATCAAAAGCGCGCGAATCAAGGCGACAATGGGAAACGTTTCCAGTTTCTTCGACACATTCCATTCAACCTGGTGTTCCCCCACTATCCAGCGTGCCCACGCCCCTGCTTCCCAGCATGTCTGCACGGGTAACGACGGGATCTGCATCTGCATTGCAGAGCGCGTGGGCGAGGTAATGCCAGCGTCCACCTCCAAAGCACGTGCCGAGCGATGTCCCGATATTTCACTTTTGCTGATTACCGCCGCTTCGGCCACCGCCATGGCTTCGATTACCGCGCCGACCCGGAGCACCTGCGTGACGACCAGTGGGCCGGCCATGGCGAGGTCAACGAGCAGTTCCTGCGCGGCGGCATGAGCCTGATCGCCTCCGACGTCCATAATCGCTTCCCTTATGTCGCCACCGCCCAGCAGAGTCCCGGCCTGGCCATCCGCGTGATGCTGCAGGGCCAGGTCGATGTGCGCATTCCGCGACGTGGTGGTTTCACCCTGCGTGCTGGTACGGCGATGACCGCGCACCACCGCGAACAGGTTCAGATGACCGGTGCGCATCCTGGCGAAACGCGCATGCGCGGCGTCAGCGTGATGGTGCCCGGCCAGATCGATCCGGACCTGTTCCAGCTGCCACAGTTGGAGACCGCGCTCAACACCCACCTGGAATGCCGCCACTGGGCCATTCCGCATACCCTGCTGCCGGTGCTGGGCCAGCTGTTCGAAAGCCCATGGGAGGACGGCATCGACGCGTTGTGGCGCGAAGGCGTCGCACTGCAGCTGCTGGCCGTTGGGCTGAAGGCCGAGGATCTGCAGACCGACCATGTACGAACGCTGCGGGCTGGCCAGCGCGAGCGCCTGGAGCGCGTGCGTGCCTACCTGCATGACGATCCCAGCCACGCCCATAGTCTGATCGAACTGGCCCAGCTGGCCTGCATGAGCCCAAGCTCGCTGCGCCGTCATTTCGCCCAGCAGTACGGCTGCTCGGTGTTCGACTACCTGCACGAACAACGCATGCGCCACGCCGAGCAGGGCCTGCGCGAGGACGGCTGGACTGTCGAGCAGGCTGCGGCCGCCAGTGGTTACCGCCACCCCAGCAACTTCGCGGCTGCATTCCGCAAGCGTTTCGGCCTGGTACCCAGCCGCTGGCGCACCGGACCCTCAAAGGTCGGATAGCAGCTTCTGCTTCACGCCATCGCGGATGCCGGCCAGCGGCCGGCACGACCGCAGCCGCCTGAATCGACCTGCCATGGCTCCGCTCTGGTAGGTGTCGACCTTGGTCGACACGCTTTCACGCCATCGCGGATGCCGGCCAGCGGCCGGCACGACCGCGGCCGCCTGAATCGACCTTCCATGGCTCCGCTCTGGTAGGTGTCGACCTTGGTCGACACGCTTTCACACCATCCCAGATGCCGGCAAGCGGCCGGCACGATCGCGGCCGCCTGAATCGAACTTCCATGGCTCCGCTCTGGTAGGTGTCGACCTTGGTCGACACGCTCTCACACCATCACGGATGCCGGCCAGCGGCCGGCACGACCGCGCACCGCCGGGTATCGCGCACCCGGCGCACCTCATCAACCTCAATACACCGGCAGATCGATGTAACTGGCCTGCGCCGCGCTGTGCCAGACCCGCTGCGTGGCCTTCTGGTAATCGCCGGGCTTGGCCAGGTAGACGTTCGGCACGTAGGTCTGCGGGTTGCGGTCATACAGCGGGAACAGACTGGACTGCACCTGCACCATCACCCGGTGCCCCTTCTGGAAGATGTGGTTGGCGTTGGGCAGGTCGAAGCGGTACGGCAGCACCTCGTTGGCGGCCAGCGGCTTCGGATCGCTGAAGCTCTCGCGATAGCGACCACGGAAGATCGCCAGCGACACCGGCAGCTCGTAGCCGCCCATCTCCGGCGTCGACGCTTCCTGGTCCGGATACACGTCGATCAGCTTCACCACCCAGTCGCTGTCGGTGCCACTGGTCGACGCCTGCAGGTGCACCACCGGTGCGCCGCCGATGCGCAGCGGCGCGGTCAGCGGTTCGGTGATGAAGGTCAGCACGTCCGGGCGGCCATCAACGAAACGCTGATCCTTGACCAGCCAGGTGGTCCACATGTCGCGGTCACCGAAACGGACCGGGCGCGGCACGAACGGCACCGGCTTGGCCGGGTCGGACACGTATTCCTCGAAGTCACCCTCGCCCGCCGCCGGCGCCTGGAACGCCAGCTTGCCGCCGGCCCGCAGGTACAGCGGCTTGCTGCTGGCGGTACAGCCCTTGTCGCAGCTGCGAGGCCAACCCTTCAGGCGATCCCAGTGGTTCTCGCCGGTGTTGTAGATCAGCACCGGCGGCGTGTCCGCCTTCGGCGCACCGTCCACCAGGTACTGGTCGAAGAACGGCTTGAGCACGTCACGGCGGAACTGCAGTGCGGTATCACCATCGAACTTCAGCGCGCCCAGCTCGCTGCCACTGTAGTTCACCTGGCTGTGCCGCCACGGGCCCATCACCAGGTAGTTGCGGTTGTTGCCACTGTCGTGCCCTTCCATTGCCTGGTAGGCGTGGTTGGCACCCCACATGTCCTCCTGGTCCCACAGGCCCTGCAGCCACATGGTCGGCACCTTCAACGGTGTTTTCGCCATTACCGCGTCCAGCGCCTGGCCCTGCCAGAAGCCGTCATAGGCCGGGTGCTCCACCAGTTTCTTCCACCAGGTCAGATGGTCCACGCCGGTGAAACGCGCGTAGTCGCCAGCCGAACCGATACGCAGGAAGGTGCTGTAGTCATCGTAGCCGAGGCTGGGCAGCGGCGTGCCCTTGCCGCGCTTCTCGGTCTGCATCGCGAAGTAGTTGAAATTGACCTGGCGGAACGCGCCGTAGTTGAGCCAGTCGTCGCCCATCCAGCCATCCACCATCGGGCTCTGCGGCGCGGCCACCTTCAGCGCCGGGTGCGGGTCGGTCAGCGCCATCACCACGGTGAAGCCCTCGTACGACGAGCCGAGCATACCGACCTTGCCGTTGCTCTCCGGCACGTTCTTCACCAGCCAGTCGATGGTGTCCCAGGCGTCGGTGGAGTGGTCCACCTTGGTGTTGTTCAACGGTCCGCGCAGCGGCCGGGTCATCACGTAATCGCCCTCGGAGCCGTACTTGCCGCGGATGTCCTGGAATACGCGGATGTAACCGCCATCGACAAATACCTCGTCGCCCTGCGGCAGCAGGTCGCGCATGCGCGGCGAATCACTGCGGCTGGCGCGGCCGGCAGCATCGTAAGGCGTGCGGGTGAGCAGGATCGGGGCATTGCGCGCGCCCTTGGGCACCACGATCACCGTATACAGCTTGGTGCCATCGCGCATCGGCACCATCACCACGCGCTTGTCGTAGTCACGACCGACATCAGGGGCAACGAAGGGCTTGCCGCTGATGTCCGGGGTCATCGGCGGGGTTTCGGCGGCCAGCACTGTGCTGGACAGGCAAAGGGCAATGGCTACAGCGACGGCACGCACACGCATGGACAACCCCTCCCGGCAGGAAAGCCTCAAGCCTACTCCTGCCTTGAGCCGTGAAGTGTGTGCAGGCTTTGCATTCTGCGGTGGATGTGGGCAGGACTGATGGCACATGTGCGACCAGCTGCTGCGCTCGTCGGCAACCGGTAGTGCCGGCCGCTGGCCGGCAACTTCATCCACCTCGGGCACGGTACGCGGTTGCCGGCCAGCGGCCGGCACTACCGATCAGGCTGCCGTTACCTCATGCAGCGCCAGCCAGCGCCAACGCCCCTCTTCCCGCCGCAGCACCGCCAGCGATTCCCGCCATACGGGCTCGCCGCCATCGATCGCATGCCCTTCGCGATAGCGCAGCACCGCCAGCGGTGATGGCGCTTCCACCGCCTGCAGGGCGTCGATGGAAATCTGCAGCCCTGGACGCGCGCCATGACCACCCGCGAACAGTGCCTGCACGGCCTTCCGGTCCAGCCTGCGACCCGCGATGCCGACCATGCTGAAGTCCGCGCAGAAATGCGCCATCAGGTCCTCCAGCGCGTCGGTGCCGGCGTCGGCGCGGAACCAGGCCTGCAGCTTGTCGTGCAGGTGGTGGACTTCGTGTTCTGCGGTGGTATCCATCAGGTGTTCTCCGGTTGCGAAAGGGTGAGCAACTGCGGCCGGCGCAGCAACGCCATCGGCAGCAGGGTAAGTAGAGCGGCCAGACCCAGCGCCACGCCGGTGGCGCGGGCCGGCAGCCACTGCATGGCCAAGGCCAGCAGCAGCGCGATGGCCGCGGTGCCCAAGCAGAAGCTGAGCTGGCGATTGAGGTTCCAGAGCGCACTGGCATCGCCCAATGCTTCGCCCTCGACCCCATGGAAGGCCAGCGTCTGCGCCGTGCTGCTGCACAGGCTGCCGCCAGCGCCCATCAAGGCAAACAGCAATGCGGCAATGGCAAAGACCGGGTGTGGCAGCAGCGCCATCAACAACAGGCCGCAGGCCTGCAGGAGCATGCCCGCACGCAGCACTGTGGCCGGGCCGAAGCGGGTCAGCAGGCGCTTGCTGGCCGTGATCGCAATGGCCGAGGCCAGCGCCCACGGCAGCATCAGCGCGCCGATGCGCGCGGCACTATAGCCGGCCTGGTGCAACTGCAGGGTACTGACCAGCTGGCTGCCGATGAACACGCCGGGTACGGCCAGGTAGACCAGCATCGCCAGGCGCAGCCCGCGATGGGACAGCAGCGACCAGCGCAGCAGTGGCTGCGCCTGCTGCCGTGCATGCCGCAGGTGAGCCGCCGCCAACAGCATTGCGATCAACAGCAGTACGGCACCGGCGGTCCGATGTCCGGGCTCGCCCAGCCAAGTCAACGCCAGCAGCAGCGCGCCCAGCGCCGCCATCGCGGTGGACAGCGCATAGGCCTGCAGGCGTGGCGCACTACGCGCGCCATCGGCCGGCATCCACGCCAGCACCAGTCCAATCGCCACCACGGCCAGCGGCAGGCTGGCCCAGAGCACACCGCGCCAAGACAACCACTGCACCAGCAGCCCACCGAGCGCAGGCGCCAGTGCCGGCACCAGCAGCGCCACCAGCAGGATGCGGCGGGTCAGCGCGCCACGCTGGTCAGGCGTGCACTGTCGGTACGCTGCCGCTTGTGCCACCGGAATCAGCAGGCCACCAGCCAGGCCCTGCAGCAGGCGCCAGCCCAACAGCCAGCCAATACCCGGTGCAGCCCCGGCCAACACTGCGGAGGCGGCGAACAGCAGCAACGCCACCAGCAGCAGGCGACGCTCACCGCAGCGTGCGGCCAGCCAGGGCGCCAGCGGAATCACCACGCTCAGGCCCAGCATGTAGGCGGTGCCGACCCAGGCCAGGGTACCGACGTCGGCATGCAGTTCCGCCGCCAGCGCCGGATAGGCCACCGTGGCGATGAACATGTTGACCAGATCCAGAGCGAACACCAGCAGGAAGATGGCCTCATGGCGCAGGCGGGGGGACGGCATCGGCGACGCTCCAGCAGGGAAGCGGCCAGCATGCCGTGCGGGCCTTGTTGGAAAAACACGACAGCAACTGCAACACTGTCAAATCTGCTTTGACAATGAATTGCCATGGTCAGCCTTGATCGCTTCGATATCTTCCGTGCAGTGGTCGAGGCCGGCAGCCTGACCGCTGCCGCCGATCGCCTGGGCCTGAGCCGTGCGGTGGTCAGCTTCAACCTGAAGCGGCTGGAGCAGGAGCTGGGCGTGACCCTGCTGCTGCGCAGTACCCGCCACCTGGCCCTGACCGAGGCCGGCGAACAGTTCCTGCAGCACTGCGTGCAGGCGCTGGACGCCGCACAGGCGGCGATCGATGCCGCCCGCCGCGACCAGCATCAGCTGCAGGGCGTGCTGCGCCTGACCACCACCCCAGAGTACGCCCAGCTGCGCCTGATTCCTGCGTTGGAGGCGTTCCGTGCGCGGCATCCGGCCCTGCAGCTGCACCTGTCGACCTCACCGGCACCGGCCGATCTGATTCCCGAACGCTTCGATCTGGCCATCCGCCTCGGCCGCCTGCCCGATTCGGGCCTGCACGCCAGCGAACTGGAACGGCACCCACTGTGCGCGGTGGCGGCTCCGTCCCTGCTGGCACGCCTGCCCTCTGCCGATGCTGCCGATGACCCCGTGCAGCTGGGCACCCTGCCCCGCCTCGGCTACCCACGCCTGGCCGACGTGCCGGTGATTGCACCTGACGGCAGCGACGCCCTGTTCGCCACCAACCCGGGCAACGCGGTGGTGCGCGTGAATGGCGCCAGCAGCCTGCGCGCCTTCGCCGTGGCCGGCGCCGGGGTCACCGTGCTGCCACGCTGGCTGATCCAGGACGACCTGGCCCAGGACCGGCTGCGCCCGGTGCTGCGCCAGCACCGGTTCCCGCAGCAGAGCGTGTACGCGGTCTACCCGCACAGCACGCAGCCCTCACCGAAGGTGCGGCAGCTGATCGATTTCCTGCGCGGGTGGTTTGTCACCTGAAAAAAGGGGACGGAGGGGATTAAGTCGTTTATGCATAAACGACTTAATCCCCCCCCCTCCTTTTTGCATGGCCCCTTGCGGGGCCATGCCTTCAGGCATCAGCGCAGCACCTGCTCCACCAGCTGCACATCCACCGTCTGCAGCGGTTCGGCGGCGTTGCGCGACAGCTGCACCTGGTAGGTGCCGCCATCGATCTTCCACTGGCGGGCCTGCGCATCGTAGTGAGCCAGCGTCTTCGGCTCGGCTTCGATGCGGATGCGGCGCTGTTCACCCGGCTGCAGGGTCACCTTGTCGTAGCCGATCAGGCGGATCGGCGTGGTGCTGCCGGCCGGCAGCTTCAGGTACAGCTGGGCGACGTCGGCACCGGCGCGCTTGCCGGTGTTGCGGATGTCGACGCTGGCGACCAGGCGCGAACCCTCCACGCTCACCTTCAGGTTTTCATAGGCGAAGGAGGTGTAGGACAGGCCGTGGCCGAAGGCGAAGGTCGGGGTCAGGCCCTTGGCTGCCATCCACTTGTAGCCGACGTTGGCGCCTTCGATATCGAAATCGAACACATCACCGAACGGCTTGGCCGGCTTGAAGCCGAGGCCGTCGATGTGCGGGCGCGGCAGCTGCGATTCGTCCACCACCCAAGTCACCGGCAGGCGGCCGGACGGATTGACCTGGCCGGTCAGCAGCGCGGCAATGCCTTCGCCACCGCGGATGCCCGGGTACCAGGCCTGCAGCATCGCCGGCACCTGCGCCAGCCACGGCGTGCGCACCGGGCCGTTGGTTTCCAGCACCAGCACGGTTTTCGGGTTGGCCTTGGCCACGGCCGAGATCAGTGCGTCCTGATTATCCGGCAGCTGCATGTCCGGCAGGTCCACCGATTCGGCCGCCCACTGGGTGGCAAACACGATGGCCACATCGGCCTGCGCGGCTGCCTTGGCCGCAGCGGCGGCGTTGGTGCCGTCCACATACTCGATGGTTGCATCCGGACGTGCCGCACGCAGCGATTCCAGCGGCGAGGACGGGTGGAAGATCACCGGGCCCGGCCAGGTGGTCGGCAGCACGCCCGGCACCGCGTTGGTGCCCTTGGCGGTCACGCCCACCATCGACGAACCACCGCCACCGATCACGCCCTTGTCGGCATGACCGCCGATGATGACGATGCGCTTCACGCTGTCGGCCAGCGGCAGCAGGTTGCCTTCATTGCGCAGCAGCACGCTGCCTTCTTCCACCGTGCGCTGGGCGACGGCGAAGCCAGCCTCGGCATCGACCTTCTGGTGCTGCGGCGGGTTGTCGAAGTTGCCGTGCAGGAACATCGTGCGCAGGATGCGCGCCACCATGTCGTTCAGGCGCGCCTGCGGCACCACGCCACCATGCACGGCCAGGCGCAGCGGTTCGTCAAAGAACACTGCCGCATCGAACACTTCACCGGCCGACTGCTGGTCCAGGCCGGCCAGCGCTGCCTTGGAACCGCTGTGCACGCCGCCCCAGTCGGACATCACGAAACCGGGGAACTTCCATTCCTGCTTCAGCACCTGATTCATCAGGTAGCCGTTCTCGCAGCCGTAGGTACCGTTGATCTTGTTGTACGAGCACATCGCCACGCCCGGGCGGCCGGCGTCCAGCGCGATCTCGAAGGCCAGTAGGTCCGACTCGTGCATGGCCTGTTCGCCGATGCGCACGTCGTGGAAGTTGCGGCGGGTCTCCATGTCGTTCAGCGCGAAGTGCTTCATCGAGGAGATCACGTGCTGGCTCTGCACGCCCTGGATCAGCGCGCCGACCATCGAACCGGCCAGCAGCGGGTCTTCACCGGCATATTCGAAGTTGCGGCCGTTGCGAGGGTCGCGCTGCAGGTTGACGCTGCCGGACAGCAGGATGTTGAAGCGCTGCTGCCACGCTTCGCGGCCCATGGTCGCGCCGCCGGCAAAGGCGACCGCACGGTTCCAGGTGGAGGCGGTGGACGGGCCCGACGGCATTGCCGTGGCGAAGTCACCCGGGCGGATGCCACCCGGATTGGTCACGCCGACGCCGGCATCGGCCGACTGCTGCGATGGAATGCCCAGCCGCGCTACGCCCGGCACGAAACCGGCCGACCCGACCGCGCCTTCCGGCAGCGGGCCACCGTCCTTGCCCAGCCCGAAGTAGCTGTGCAGCATCTGGAACTTCTCATCCTCGGTCATCGCCTTCAGCAGCAGCGCAGCGCGTGCATCGGCGTTGAGGGTGGTGTCCATCCACGGCGTGTCGCCATGCTTGTCGGCGGCATAGGCCAGGGTCAGCAGCGTGGCACGCAGGGCGCTGCCTTCCACCTTGAACGGTGCACTGCTGGCGGCCTGGAAGCCGTCGCTGAAATAGCTGGCATCGGCCTCCAGCGCCACACGTGCCGGGTCGAAGCCTGCGGCCTTGGCCGATTCACCGGCCACCGCGCCGAGCAGCACCGCCGGTGCGCCCAGCCGCGAACACGTGACCAGCGCCGGCAGCTGCGCGGCACCTGCACCAGCATCGGTGTAGACCGCCACGGCATGGCGACCGTCATCCAGGCGCAGGTAGTTCAGGCCCGGCTGGTCCGGGCCGGATTCAGCAGCAATCGGCAGCCGGGTCAGCACGGCCTGGCCGCGCTGGGTCTGGCCATCGTCCTTGCCCGCAGCAATGAAGCGGTACGCGTAGCCCAGGCCATCGGCCAGCACCTGCAGCGGATCGACCTGGCCGATGCCGCGCTGCACCTGGCGCACGCTCACCGCGTCCACCTGCAGGGTCTTCAGCTGGGCGGCCAGGGCCGGCATGGCCTCGGCGGTCGGGGCCTGTTCCAGGGTCAGCACAGTGAACGCGGCGGGGTCGGCCCAGGCCGGGGCGGCCAGTGCGGCTGACAGGGCCAGGGACAGTGCAAGCGGCTTTGTAAACGTTTTCATCGGCAGGCGTAATTCCGTTGCCAAGGCAATCGGTCCAGGGAAAGTGCCGCCGAAGGGTGCAGCGTTCATGCCGCGCAGGGGTTGCCAGGCAACGTCCCGCAGGCCGAAGGACGGGCTGGTCTGCGCCTGGGACCCTCCTCCCGGCGTGACAACCTGCCTGTCCGGGCCGCGCAGGGCGACCTAATCATGTGAAGATTGTGCGAGGGCGTTCACACCTGTCAACAGGACCTAAGTCACAGGCCGACCCCAGCCACTGGTTATCAGGCCATCACCGGCGGTCATCAGCGCGCCGCGCGAGGCTGCTGATAATGGAGATCCCTGGCCACGAATCGAGCCCATGACCGTACACCGCGACTTCGATCATCTCTGGCGCGACCGCTGTGACACCTCCAGCCAACGCGCGCCGCGCGTGCTGATCCGGGTGTTCGTGGCCCCCGGTGAGCTGGAGCGCAGCGTGGCGTTCTACGAGCAGTTGCAGGGCGTGGTGGCCGATGCCGGGTTCCCGTTTCCGGAGGCCGGCCTGCGTCTGGCGATGGTCGGTGCGTTCCTGTTGATCGAGGGCAGCAAGGCGGCGCTGGCGCCCTTCACTTCGACCACGGGGACGCTGCTGGTCGATGACGTTCGGCCCTATCACGACAAGCTGGTGGCGGCTGGCGCTGAAATCATCTTCCCGCTGCAGGTGGTACCGACCGGGGCGGCGTTCAATGCGGTGCATCCCGATGGCACCGTGGTCGAGTACGTGCATCACCGGCCGGATCCGCAGGGGCGGTGAGGGTGCGCGCGGCCGGGCTGCGCCCGGCACCCGCAGAGGCAACGGCCAACGCTACAGCAGAATCAAATGCCGCATTCCGTGGGATGGCGGGGCACTGTGGGTCTGCGGGGACGGCGCAAGTACGTCCATGTAGCCTTGGTCGCCGCATCCATGCGGCTCACACCCCGCAAACCCACAGTGCCCCGCCTTCGACAGCTGGCTGGTGGCCAGTAGATCCACGCCATGCGTGGATGCTTTTCAAATCAACACGAGATATTCGATTCCGGTGGAGGTCCATCCACGCATGGCGTGGATCTACAATTCCTCCATGTCCTCTCCCGCCCTGCCCTGGAATGGCACGCTGCTGCTGGATGCTCACGTGGCCGTGCTGCAGGGCCACGCCGGTGGCAGCGATACGCACGCGCACTACGCCCATCAACTGTTGCTGAGCGAAGCCGCGCTCTGGCAGGTCGAGGTCGCTGGCGTACGGCAGCAGGGCCAACGGCTGTGGCTGCCGTCATTCCAGCCGCACGCAATCCTGTCGGCGCCGGAAGCGGGCTGTACGGTGTTCCTCGAGCCCGCACATGCCGATCCCGGGCAGATCGAGCAGCACCTGCACGCGCTGCCGGGCAACGCGCTGGAGCTGCACGACTGGCTGCCACGGCTGAGCCGCCCGCAACCACTGGACCGCCGCGTGCAGGCCGCGCTGTCCCGTATCGCCCAGCACCTGCCCGGGCCGGTGCCAGCCGCCGATATCGCCGAGGCGGCACATCTGTCGACCAGCCAGCTGCATCGACGCTTCCAGTCCGATCTGGCGGTGACCCTGCGCGGCTGGGTGCTGTGGCAACGGCTGCGCAGCGCACTGATGCATCATCTGCGCGGGCACAGCCTGACCGACAGCGCGCACGCGGCCGGATTCGCTGACCTGGCCCATCTGTCGCGCAGCCTGCGCCGCATGTTCGGCATCGGTGCCGCGCAGCTGCAGGGCCTGCAGCTGCACGCGGCCTGACACGCCCCATCATCCGCGCCTGCGCAGACCTTCCGGCAACTCCGGTACCTCGCCATGCGGCAGTTCGCGGAACGGCGCCAGCAGCTGTCCGGGATAATCGCGCGGATAGTCCGGCTGGCTGCCGATGCCGAGGTCGCGTTGCTGCAGCCGATAGCCGGGCGCATCGAAGGCGGTCCCCAGCAGGTGATCCCAGACAGTCAGGAACAGGCCGAAGTTGACGTCGCCGGCGGTGCCGTAACGCATGTGGTGGAAGCGGTGCAGCGGCGCCCAGGCCATCACCCGGCCCAGCACGCCGGGACGCATGTCCACGTTGGAATGCTGCAGCAGCAGCTGGATGGCAATGGCGAACGCCAACACCGCGGCTACCGGCATCGGCAGGCCCAACAGCAGCAGCGGCAGCACGCCGCCCACCGCTTCGGCCGCCTGGTGCAGCGGGTGTTTCATCAGACCGTTGAAGCCATACATGCGGGTCACGCTGTGATGCACCGCATGCAGCCGCCACAGCCAGCCGATGCGATGGCTGGCGTAGTGCACCAGGGTTATGCCGAGATCGGCGCAGATGACGGCCAGCAGCACCTGCAGCGCGAATGGCCACTGCAGCGGCCAGGCCTGCCACGGAATGATGGCTGCCAGCAGTGGCACCGCCGCGATCGACAGCAGGTTCAGGCTCTCGTTGACCAGCGCATGCAGGGTGTCACGCAGGCTGTCGCCGTGATCGTGGTTGAACGCAGGGTCATAGGGCCACACGCGTTCGGCGGCGAACGAAATCGCGATGGCGACCGCCAGCAAGGCCAGCAGCCATAGTGGGTCGCCGTGGAGGTGGCCGATCCAGGCGACGGCGGCGGCAACGAAACCCAGCAGGAACAACGGGGCATACAGGCGGAGCATCCAGTGCTTCATGGGCAATCCGGAAAGTAAGGGGCCTGCATGCTGGCGCCGCGTATGGGCCGCCGGCTTGAACAAACGGCGCAACCCGGCGCGCTCCCCGGTGGATGACCATCATGGACGCACCACGTTTCCCACATCCACGCATGGCGCGGCTCTACAATGGCGCCCTCATCGCGCCCGGGGCCGGCATGGATTCCTTCAACCTGATGCGTGCCTTCCGCCGCATCGTCGAACGCGGCGGACTGGCCCGCGCTGCCGAAGACCTGGGCATGTCGCCGGCCGGGCTGAGCAAGCAGTTGCGCACGCTGGAAGCGCATCTGGGCGTGGTACTGCTGCAGCGGACCACGCGGCGCATGAGCCTGACCGAGACCGGCCACGCCTATTACCGTGAATGCTGCCGCCTGCTCGACGAGCTGGACGCATTGGAACGTGGCATCGCCGAACAGCGCGGCGACGTAGCCGGACGCCTGCGCGTCAATGCGCCGCAGTCGTTCGCGCTGAGCACGCTGTCGCCGCTGCTGCCGCGCTTCCTGCAGCAGCATCCACAGCTGTCGCTGGACCTGGTGATGGAAGATCGCCTGCTCGATGCAGTCGGTGAGGGTTTCGATGTGTCGCTGCGGCTGCGTGCCGAGCTGGATGATTCACGCCTGGTGGCACGCCGGCTGGCGTCGCTGCAGCAGGTGCTGTGCGCGGCCCCGTCCTACCTGCGACAGCATCCGGCACCGCAGGCGGTGAACGATCTGCAGGCGCACAGCGTGCTGGCCTACAGCCTGTCCGACTCACCGGGCAGCTGGCCGTTGCTCGGCCCTGATGGCCAGGTGACGATCACCCTGCCAGCGCGCGTCACCGTCAACAACAGCCTGCTGCTGCGCGACCTGCTGGTGGCCGGCATGGGCATCGGCGCCCTGCCCTCGTTCCTGGCGGCACCCGCACTGGCCCGTGGCGAACTGCAGCAGGTGCTGCCCGACCACCGCTATCCGCCGCGCTTCGTGCATGCGGTCTACCCCACCTCGCGCCACCTGCAGCCCAAGGTGCGTGCCTTCATCGATTTCCTGCACGCCGAGCTGCCCGGCTGCGCCGGCCTGGATTCGTAACCGCCAGCGAAAACTGAGCTGCCCGCAGCGTGCTGTTTCGGCCACGCCGCGCTGCCTACTCTGCCGCCTCCCCTCTCACCGATGGCAGGCAGATGTCTTCCGTTCCTTCCCCCGCCACCGCCGCGCCGGTGGTCGATTTCTTCCACGACGTGGTCTGCGGCTGGTGCTTCGTGCTGGCCCCTCGCCTGCAGCAGGTCTCGGCCGAACTCGGCATCCAGGTGCGCCACCGCAGCTTCGTGCTGCAGGACTCGCGCGCGCAGATGGTCGAGGTGTTCGGCTCGATGGAGCGCGCCAAGGCGATCATCCTGCGCCACTGGACCGACTGCGCCGCGCATGAAGACACCGCGCGCATCGATATCGAAGGCATGCGCGCACAGGACTTCGAGTATCCGTCCGGCTGGCTCGGCGCACTGGCCTGCCAGGCCGCCGGCATGCTCGGTGGCAACGACGCCCATGGCGCGATGTTCGATGCCGTGCAGTGGGCGCACCTGCACCAGCACCGCAACATCGGCGACGCCGAAGTACTGCTGGATATCGCCGAAGCACTGGGCCACCCGCGTGGCGCCTTCGCTGACCACATGCGCAGCGACGCAGTGCGCCAGCGCGTGCAGGCCGACCGTGCCGAAGCCGCGACCCTCGGCATCCGCTCCATTCCCACCGTGATCGGCGGCAACGGCCTGCGCCTGCAGACCCTGCCGCTGCCGCAACTGCGCCAGGCCCTGGCGCACCTGGTCGCGGCCTGAGCCGCACCGTCCCCCACCCTGCAAGGAGATTCCCCATGACCCCACGTACCCTGGCCACCGCGCTGGCCCTGCTGCTGGCCGGCACCGCCGCTTCCACCACCGTGTCCGCGCACGAACGCGTTCCCTCCGGCCAGCAGGTCGGCACCAGCCCCTGGGGGCCGAAGGACGAGATCGGCCGTCTCAACCTGATCACCGAGGCCTCGCGTGCGGCGATCCTGTCGCGGGTGAGCGGCGGCAAGGCCTATGATCTGGCCACCGAATACTACGTTGGCATGCCCAGCTGGCAGGATGCCGGCGACCCGCACTACCAGTTCTGGATGACCCACACCCCGCGCGGCACGGTGATGGATGATCCGATGGGCGTGGGTGAAACCATGAACCTCACCCGCAGCTACACCGGCACCGCGTTCTCGATGTACAGCCACACCGGCACCCACATCGATGCGCTGAACCACTTCGGCATCCACGGAAAGATCTGGAACGGCTTCGAGGCCGACAAGCACCTCGGCGACCGTGGCTGGAACGTCACCGGCATCGAGAAATTCCCGCCGCTGATCGCGCGTGGCGTGCTGATCGACGTGGCCGGCGCCAAGGGCGTAGACATGCTGCCTGACAGCTACCGCGTCACCCGCCAGGACCTGAAGGATGCGCTGGCACGCCAGCGGGTGAAACTGCAGCAGGGCGACATCGTGCTGATCCGCACCGGCCGCATGCGCCTGTTCGAACAGCCGAAGGCCTACATGGCCAACCCGCCGGGCATGGGCCTGGACGCGGCGCGCTTCCTGGTGGAGGACAGCGGCGCGATGATCGTCGGCGCCGACAACCTCAGCTTCGAGACCTTCCCCTCGGAGGTGTCCGACGACTACGTGCCGCTGCACACCTACCTGCTGGCCCAGCAGGGCGCGCCGATCATCGAGCTGGTGGCGCTGGACGAACTGGCCCGCGACAAGGTCTATGAGTTCGCCTTCATCGGTGGCCCGCTGAAGATCCGCGGCGGTGATGCCGCGCCGCTGCGCCCGGTGGCGCTGCCGGTGCGCCCGTAACCGGGAGTGCCCGTGCCTGTAGGTGCCGACCCTGGTCGGCACCGTTTTCCCATCCACGCATGGCGTGGATCTACTGGAGAGAACCCTGGTAGATCCACGCCATGCGTGGATGCTTTAGCCCTTCAGCAACCTGAAACCCGACCTTCCGATTTCATTAGTAATTCTACTCACAAGGCGAGTAGCATGTCCGGTCTCAGCCCCTGATACCGGCCCGTCGATACTCGCGCCATGCCTGCCGTTTCCGCCCGTTCCTGCCGCTTCAAGCCAACCCGGCGCCTCCCTTGGAGGATCGGCTGATGGGTGCTGTCGTCGCCCTCGACCGGCTGCTGGACGGGCGCCAGCTGTGGCGCGGCCCAGCCCGCCAGGGGCCGGCCAGCGACCACTTGGCCAGTGGCCATCCGGCGCTGGACGCACGCCTGCCCGGCGGTGGCTGGCCGGCCAGCGGGCTGTGCGAGGTGCTGCAGGCCGCGCCCGGCGTCGGCGAGCTGGCGCTGGTCTGGCCGGCGCTGGCGAAGCTGAGCCAGCGCGACCGCCCGATCGTGCTGGTCGCCCCGCCCTACCGCCCGCATGCCCCGGCCTGGGCGGCGGCCGGGCTGGACCTGGCCCAGCTGCAGATCATCCACGCCGCACCGAAACAGGCGCTGTGGGCCGCCGAACAGTGCCTGCGCTCTGCGGCCTGCGCGGCGGTGCTGTGTTGGCCACACCAGGCCGACGACCGCTCACTGCGCCGGCTGCAGGTGGCTGCCGACAGCGGCCAGTGCCTGGGCTTCGTGTTCCGCGAGGCGCAGGCAGCGCGCAACCCCTCCCCGGCCAGCCTGCGCCTGCAGCTCAACCACGGCCAGGTGCGGGTGCTGAAGTGCCGTGGCGGCCTGCCACCGGCGCAGCCGTTGCCACTGGCCATCGCCCACTGAGGCCGCGTCATGCATTGGGCCTGCCTGTTGTTGCCGCAGCTGGCACTGGACAGCGTGCTGCGCCTGCAGCCGGACCCGCAGCGGCCACTGGTGCTGCTGCAGGGGCCGGCGCAGCGTCGCGTGCTGCGCGCGGTCAGCCCGTCGGCACGCGCAGCGGGACTGCGCCCGGGCATGCTGCTGTCGGCCGCACAGGTGCTGGTGCAGGACATGTACCTGCACGACTACGACCCGAACGCCGAACAGCACACCCGGCAGCTGCTGGCCAGTTGGGCCTACGCCTACAGCTCGCAGGTCAGCCTCGATTTTCCGCACGCGCTGGTCATGGAGATCGGCGCCAGTCGCGCCCTGTTCGGTGACTGGCTGACGATCGAAAAGCGCCTGCGCGGCGAACTGCATGAGCTTGGTTTCCGCCACCGCCTGGTGGCCGCGCCCACCGCGCATGCCGCGCGCGTGCTGGCCAACGTCCACGACGGCCTCAGCATCGATGCGCAGCAGCTGCCAGCGGCACTGGCGCAGCTGCCGTTGCCGCGTTGCGGCCTGCCCAGCGAAGCGGTGACCGTGCTCGGTCGTTCCGGTCTGCGCACGCTGGGTGCGGTGCTCGAACTGCCGCGCGACAGCCTGGCCCGGCGCTTCGCCCCCGAGGTGCTGCAGCAGCTGGACGCATTGCGTGGCCTGCCCACCGCGCCACTGCGCTACTACCAGCCACCGGATCGTTTCGATGCGCGCATCGAATTCGAATACGAGATCGAATCCAGCCAGGCCCTGCTGTTCCCGCTGCGCCGCCTGCTGCTGGACCTGGCGGCCTTCCTGTGCTCGCGCGATGGCGGCGTACAGCGCTTCGACCTGCACTTCGAGCATGACCTGCTGCCGGCCAGCGTGCTGACCATCGGCCTGCTGGCACCCGAGCGCGATCCCGCGCTGCTGTTCGAGATCGCGCGCAACCGCATGGAAGCGTTCGCCCTGCCCGCTGGCAGCCGCGCACTGCGCCTGCAGGCCGAACAGCTGCCACCGTTCGTGCCCGCCGCGCGTGACCTGTTCGATACCCGGCCGGCACAGGCGATGCCCTGGAACCAGCTGCGCGAGCGCCTGCGGGCGCGGCTGGGCGATGACGCCGTGCAGCCGCTGGCGGTGCAGGCCGACCATCGCCCCGAACGCGCCAGTGGCACCCAGCCGCCGGCCAAGTCTCCGTCGTACTGGCCGCTGCGCCCTGGCTGGCTGCTGGACACCCCACAACCGCTGCGTGATCCGCGCCTGCGCATCGTCACCGGGCCGGAGCGGATCGAATCGGGCTGGTGGGACCAGGCCGATGCGCGCCGCGATTACTACGTGGTGGAAACCGCGCATGGCCAGCGCGGCTGGGCTTTCCGTGACCGCAATGATCCGCATGCGCCGTGGATGCTGCACGGCTGGTTCGGCTGAGCCGCCATGCACAGCGAACTGCCCGGCTACGCCGAACTGCACTGCCTGTCGGCCTTCAGTTTCCAGCGTGGCGCCTCGATCGCCGAAGAACTGTTCGCGCGCGCTGCCGGCCAGGGCTACCGCGCGTTGGCGATCACCGACGAATGCTCGCTGGCCGGCATCGTGCGTGCCTGGCAGGCGGCGAAGACGCATGGCGTGGCGCTGATCGTCGGCGCCGAATTCCAGATCGAGGACGGGCCGAAGCTGGCCCTGCTGTGCACCGACCAGGCCGCCTATGCTGGTCTCTGCCAGTTGATCACCACCTGCCGGCGGCGCGCGGCCAAGGGCGAATACCGCTGCCTGCGCGAGGACCTGCTCGGCCTGCCCGACGGCCTGCTGTGCCTGTGGCTGGACCGGCAACCGGCCGCCATCGATCTGGAACTGTTGCGCACCGGCTTCGATGATCGCCTGTGGCTGGCGGTGGAGCTGCACCATGAGCATGACGACGCGCGTCGCCTGCAGCAGCTGCAGGCCTTCGGCGAACGCCACCACCTGCCGCTGGTGGCCAGTGGTGATGTGCACATGCACGTGCGCCGCCGCCGCGCCCTGCAGGACACACTGACCGCCATCCGCCACCGCTGCAGCGTGGCCGAGGCCGGCTGGCGCCTGTTTCCCAACGGCGAGCGCCACCTGCGCCCGCGTACTGCGCTGGCCCAGCTATATCCGCCCGAACTGCTGGCCGAGACCCTGCGCATCGCCGAGCGCTGCCACTTCACCCTGGAGCAGCTGCAGTACACCTATCCGCGCGAGCTGGTGCCCGAGGGCCACGACCCGGACAGCTGGCTGCGCGTGCTGGTGGAGCGCGGCATCCCGTGGCGCTGGAAAGGCGGCATCGAACCGGCACAACGCAAACAGATCGAGCACGAACTGGCATTGATCCGGGAAAAGAACTACGCCTCGTACTTCCTCACCGTGCAGGACATCGTGCGCTTCGCGCGCAGCCAGGACATCCTCTGCCAGGGTCGTGGCTCGGCGGCCAACTCCGCGGTGTGCTTCGTACTGGGCGTGACCGAGATCGACCCGGCACGCAGCAACCTGCTGTTCGAGCGCTTCATCTCCGCCGAGCGCGACGAACCACCGGATATCGACATCGACTTCGAACACGAGCGCCGCGAGGAAGTGCTGCAGTACGTGTTCAAGCGCTATGGCCGCGAGCGCGCGGCGTTGACCGCGGTGGCGATCAGCTACCGTGGCCGCAGCGCGATCCGCGACGTGGCCCGTGCGCTTGGCCTGCCGATGGACCAGGTCAACGAACTGGGCGCGGCGATGGACCACTGGGGCGGCCATGTGCCGCTGCCGGAGACCCTGCGCGAGCGCGGCTTCGATCCGGAAACCCCGCTGATGCGGCGACTGCTGGCGCTGACCACCGAACTGATCGACTTCCCGCGCCACCTGTCGCAGCACCCGGGTGGTTTCGTGATCTCCGAGCATCCGCTGTCAACCCTGGTCCCGGTGGAGAACGCGGCGATGGCCGACCGTACCGTCATCCAGTGGGACAAGGACGATCTGGATGCCACCGGCCTGATGAAGGTCGACTGCCTGGCGCTGGGCATGCTCACCGCCATCCGCAAGTGCCTGGCGATGCTGCAGCAGCATGGCCTGCACAGCGGGCGCATGGATGCGATTCCCGATGAAGACGGCCCGACCTACGACATGATCTGCGCCGCCGACACCATCGGCGTGTTCCAGATCGAGTCGCGCGCGCAGATGGCGATGCTGCCGCGCCTGCAGCCACGCGAGTTCTATGACCTGGTGATCGAGGTGGCGATCGTGCGCCCCGGCCCGATCCAGGGTGACATGGTCCATCCTTACCTTGAGCGGCGGCGGATCCTGCGTGAACAGGGACCGGACGCGTTGAACGACCCGGACAACCCGCTCTACCCGCCACAGCTGAAGCGCGTGTTCGCGCGCACCCTCGGCGTGCCGCTGTTCCAGGAACAGGTGATGCAGCTGGCGGTGGATGCGGCCGGCTACACCCCGGGCGAGGCCGATGCCCTGCGCCGCTCGATGGCCGCATGGAAACGCCGTGGCGGCCTGGAACCGCATCGCGAGAAGCTGCTGGCCGGCATGCTCAAGAACAGCTTCAGCCGCGAATACGGCGAGCACCTGTTCGAGCAGATCAAGGGATTCGGCGATTACGGTTTCCCGGAAAGCCACGCCGCCAGTTTCGCCCTGCTGACCTATGCCAGCTGCTGGCTGAAGTGCCATCACCCGGCCGCGTTCACCGCCAGCCTGATCAACAGCCAGCCGCTGGGCTTCTACAGCCCCGACCAGCTGCTGCAGGACGCGCGCCGGCATGGCATCCGCGTGCTGCCGGTGGACGTGCGCCACAGCGACTGGGACTGCACGCTGGATTTCAGCAAGGGGCCGGCGGCGATCCGGCTCGGCCTGCGCCTGGTCGATGGCTGCAACGAACCCGCCGTGCAGGCCATCATGCGCGAACGTGCGCGGCGCCCGTTCGACGATGTGGGTGACCTGTGCCAGCGCACCGCCCTGGACCGCCGCCAGCAGGGCCTGCTGGCCGATGCCGGGGCACTGCGTGGGCTCAGCGGCCATCGCCATCGTGCACGCTGGGATATCTCCGGCGTGGAGAACCGGCTGCCGCTGTTCGACCAGGCCCGCGCCACCGCCGAAGTCCGCGTGGCGCTGCCCCTGCCCAGCGCCTGGGAAGACATGCAGGCCGATTACCGCAGCACCGGCACCACGCTGGGCCGCCACCCGATCTCGTTCCTGCGTGCGCAACTGCGCAGCCGCGGTTGCCTGGATACCGCACAGCTGGCAGACCGCGGCCATGGCCGACGCGTACGCATCGCCGGCCTGGTACGCATGCGCCAGCGCCCGCAGACCGCCAGCGGCGTCACCTTCCTCACGCTCGAGGACGAGACCGGCATGGTCAACGCCGTGGTCTGGCGGCACCTGGCCGACCGCCAGCACCGCGTACTGGTCGACACCCAGCTGATGCAGATCGACGGCCGCCTGGAACGCGTTGATGGCGTGCAGCATGTCATCGTGCAGCGCATGCACTGCCTGGATGAACTGCTGCAGGGACTGCGTAGCCACAGCCGCGATTTCCATTGACGATACACAACGTCACACAACGAACTGGCCATTGCCGGTCCGCATCCGCTATCGTCGGCACATCCAAGGAAGGACGACGCCATGCCCCGCGCACTGCTGCTGACCACGCTGGTGGTCTCGACCCTCGCCCTGCTTGTTTCCGGCTGGACCGCCTGGAGCCTGCATCGCAGCCAATCACCACAGCGCATCATCGAAGCACGCGGGCTGGTCATCCACGATGCAAGCGGCCAGCCGCGGGTGATCCTCGGTGCACCGGTTCCCGATCCGCTCAGCCAGGGCCGTACCCAGGGGCCGCGCGCCACCGCCTTGTCCGGCCTGATCCTGCTCGGCCCCGACGGCTCCGAACGCGGCGGCTACGGCACCAGCGACCGCGGCGGCGAAGCCCTGCTCACCCTGGACGATGCCACCGGCACCACCGAAGTGTTCAAGGTCGTCGCCAACCCCGACCGCGGTGCCAGCCTGATGGTCAAGCACCAGAACAACACCGGCGCCATGCTCACCTCCTGGCAGGGCAAGCCGGAGCTGATGTTCGTCGATGACAGCGGCCAGTCCTACTACGTGCGCCCCGGCGCCAACGCCGCGCCCTGATCTGCTTGTGTAACGTCGAGCCATGCTCGACTGCCGGTCATGTAGAGTCGAGCCATGCTCGACTGCACTTCGCTCCAACGCCGCGATGCCTGATCGAAAAGCAGTCGAGCATGGCTCGACTCTACAAACCACACACCGCCGCCAGATCATCGGCCAGCTGCCGCAGCTGCGCCGATCCCAGCGCCGCACACGTAATGCGCAGCCCATGTCCCGGCGCTGCCACCGCGAACACTTCGCCTGCACGTACATGCCATCCGCGCGAAGCCAGTGCCAGCACCTGCGGATGGCTGTCGGTTGGCAACGGCAGCCACAGGTTCAATCCTTCCATCGGTTGCGGTGTCGGCACGCCCCGCGCACGCAGCAGTTCCTGCAGCGACTGCAGGCGCTGCTGGTAACGCTCACCTGCCGAGGCGATCTTCGCCCGCTGCGTCGCCGACGCCAGCACCGAAGTCGCCGCATCCTGCAGCAGATGGCTGACCCAGCCGGTGCCGGACGCCAACCGCAACCGCAACCGCGATGCGGTCTCCTCATCGCAGGCCAGCCAGGCCAGCCGCAGGTCCGGACCCAGTGGCTTGGACAACGAACGCAGCACGGCCCAGCGACGACCATCCAGCGGCAGCACCGAGTGATAGGCCTGCTGCGAAAGCAGCGCGTAGTGATCGTCGATCAGCACCGCCACCTGCGGGTAGGCCGCCAACAGCTGCCGCAACGCCCGCGCCCGCTTCGCATCCAGGCTGGCCCCGGTCGGGTTGTGCGCGCGCGGGGTCAGCAGCACCGCGCGTGCGCCAGCCTCCAGTGCCGCACGCAGCGAATCGACCTGCATGCCATGCGCGTCCACCGCCACCGGCAACGGCGCATGGCCCACCGCATTGAGCACGTTGAGGCTGCCGAGGAAGCACGGATCCTCCACCGCGATGCGATCCCCCGGCAACAGCCACGCCGCCAGCAGGCGTTCGATGCCGTCGACCGCGCCATGGGTCAGCTCCAGCGCATAGCCCTCCGGACAGTCCGCATCCAGCGAGGCGCGTGCCAGCGCCTGCAACCTCGGGTCGACCGTGCCTACGCCGTACAAACGCGGCGCTGCCGGCGCCAGGCGCAGGTTCGGCAGCAGGCGCGGGTCCGGGTTGCCACCGGCGAGGTCCTGCAGGGCCAGCCCTGGCGTGCTGCCCTCGCGCGCCAGCGTCGGCGGCAATCCGCGCACCACCGTGCCACGACGGCCCGCCGTGCTGGCCAAGCCCGCCGCATCCAATCGCTTGTAGGCCGCAGCCACGGTGTTGCGGTTCACCCCCAGCTGCTCGGCCAGTTCACGCACCGGCGGCAGCACGCTGCCGGCCGGCAAGCGGCCCTTGCCGATGCCGTCGCGGATGCTGTCGAAGATCGACTCGGCGCTATGCCCGGTGATTTTCATTTTGTCCTATGCCAAAATATATCTTGTCCTGTGCCAGTGTATCCCACCCTGGCCACCCTGCATTGGAGGTGCCCGCATGCCCCTTGCCGCTGCCGACTGGCCCGTCGCCCAGTCCGTTGAACAGATCGCCGCCAACCTGGTCACGGTGCGCCAACGCATCGCCGATGCCTGCGCACGTGTCGGCCGTGACCCGGCCAGCGTGCGCCTGCTGCCGGTCAGCAAGACCGTCGATGACGCCCGCATCCGCATGGCGGTGGCCGCAGGCTGTCACGAACTGGGCGAGAACAAGGTGCAGGAGGCGCAGCGCAAGGCCGAAACAATGGCCGACCTGGGCGTGCACTGGTCGGTGATCGGCCATCTGCAGACCAACAAGGCGCGCTACGTGGCACGCTTCGCCAGCGAGTTCCAGGCGCTGGACAGCCTGCGCGTGGCCGAGGCCCTGCAGCAGCGCCTGCAACTGGAAGACCGCACGCTGGATGTGTTCGTGCAGGTCAACACCTCGGCCGAACCGAGCAAGTACGGACTGGAACCCGACGCAGTCGAGGCCTTCGTGCAGCAGCTGCCGGCCTTCAATCGCCTGCGTGTGCGCGGCCTGATGACCCTGGCCATCTTCACCCCCGACGTCGAGCGCGTGCGCGCCTGCTTCGTGCGCCTGCGCGAACTGCGCGACCAGCTGCAACGCACCGCCCCGCCCGGCCTTGACCTGTCGCAGCTGTCGATGGGCATGTCCGGTGATTTCGAAGTGGCCATCGAGGAAGGTGCCACCGTGGTCCGCGTCGGCCAGGCCATCTTCGGCGCCCGCGCCACCCCGGACAGCTTCTACTGGCCGAACAGCGGAGCCCCGGCATGAAGCACGCAGTCGTTCTGCAACACGTCGCCTTCGAAGACCTCGGCACCCTGCAGCCTTTGCTGTTGGCACAAGGCTGGCAGCTGCAGGTGCTGCAGGCCGGCGTCGATGCGCTCGATCCGGCCGAAGTGGCCGACCTGCTGGTGGTGCTGGGCGGCCCCATCAGTGCCAATGACACAGAGACCTATCCCTTCGTCACCGACAGCATCGCCCTGCTGCAGCGCCGGCTGCAGCAGCAGCGGCCAACCCTGGGCATCTGCCTGGGTGCACAGCTGATGGCGCGTGCACTCGGTGCCAGTGTCGCTCCCAGCGGCGGCAAGGAAATCGGCTTTGCGCCACTGCTGCTGACCGATGAAGGCCAGCGTTCACCGCTGCAGGCCCTGCAGGGCATTCCGGTACTGCATTGGCATGGTGAGGCGTTCGAGCTTCCGGCCGGTGCACGCCGCCTGGCCAGCACGCCGGCCTGCCGTCACCAGGCCTTCGCCATCGGCCATCACGCGCTGGCCCTGCAATGCCATCCGGAACTGGACGCGCGCCAGTTCGAGCGTTGGCTGATTGGTCACACGCTGGAGCTGGCCCAGGCCGGCATCGATCCGAATGATCTGCGCGCGCAGGCGGGTCGCTATGGCGCACCACTGGCCGCGGCCGCCACCGCGATGTTCGACCATTGGCTGCAGGACCTGCCGGAGACACCGCGATGAACTATCGATTGCAGATCCACCGCGATGGCGCCTATTGGGGCCACTTCGACTGCAGCGGCCCTGATGCCCTGCAGCGCATGGACGCCATCGCCGCACAACTGCCTGCGGATCAGGGCTTCCAGTTGAAACGGCAGAAAGGTGTTGGCGAAGAGCGCATCCTGTCCAGCAATGCCGACGGCCTGCGCGTACTGGCTTCGCAGATCCAGTACCGCGATCTCTGATGATCGTCACGGTAGTGCCGGCCGCTGGCCGGCATTCGAATCTACCGGCCAGCGGCCGGCACTACCCCGGCTGTTCGGCCGCGTGCGAAGCTTCACCGATGCTGACCCTGCAACGCGGCAACCACCACGGACTGCTCATCGCCCCGCGCTGGCCCTCCACCCGCATCCAACTGGAAGAAGAGGTACTGCAACGCCTGCTCGACGCGCAGGCAATGCTGCCTGTGGGGCTGCGGCTACTGCTTACCCGTGGCTTCGAACCCAGCCACAGCCGTCTCGGTGGCTTCCGCCGCCTGGTGCGTCGGCTCGGCATCACCCTCTTCCGTGCCTGTTATCCGCAGCGCCAGGATGAAGTCGACGCCATCTTCGGCGCCAACGGCCACGACATCGATGGCCGTCATGTCGATGTCTCACTGGCACTGCACGGCAAGCGGCTGCGGCTGCTGCCCCTGGGCGTGTTCACCCCGCCGCGCTGGCAGCACCGCCGCATCGCCCGGTATGCCGAGCCAGTCGCACGAGCGAAGCGCAGCCTGCAGCACTGCGGATTCGTGCTGCATCACAATCCCACCGAAGCGCTGCAGATCCACTGCGATTACCCCCCACGATGACCCCCGCGGCTGGCTGCGCATCGTCCGCCGCTCGCCTCGTTGATGCAAATGATTCTCTTTTGCTGTAAGGTGCGGCCGCTGCCCTTGCCGCCGCGGGCTGTTCCCTTTCCCAGTTGTCGCCCGCCCCGTGTCCACGCCTGTCGAACCGACGGATGTCGCGCAGCTGTGCGCGGCCCATTACCGGCCGCTGCACGCCCATGTCCGCCGCAAACTTCCGCAACGCAGCGACGCCGATGACGTCGTCCAGGAAACCTGGCTGCGTGTCCTCAAGGTCGCCGCCAGTGGCCTGCTGAGCAATGGCCGCGCGTACCTGTACCGTGTTGCCCACAACCTGATTGCCGACCATTACCGGCAACGCCAGCGCCGTCGCGAAGAAGCGCTGGATGACACGCAGTTGCATGCCATCGCCGATCCTGCGCCGCTGCCCGAGCAGCGACTGCTCGACGCCGAACAGCTGCGCCACCTCGACGCGATCATCGCCGCGCTGCCACCGCGCTCGCGCCAGGTGTTCCTGCTGGCGCGGGTTGAACAGTTGGCGCTGGCCGAGATCGGGCGCCAGCTCGGCATCAGCCGGCAGACCGCGCACGGCCATCTGCTGCGCGCACTGGTCGCCCTGCAGCAGGTGCCGGGCGCATGAGCCTGGACGCGATCGCGCGCGAAGCTGCACGCTGGTGGCTGGACGGGCACGACGGTGGCCGCGACGAGAACGCGTTCGAGCAGTGGTACCAGGCCGACCCTCGCCATGCTGCGCAGTACCAGCATCTGCAACACCTGTGGCAGGCCGGTGCGACGCTGCCCAGCCTGCAGCGGCAACAGCAGCGCAGGCAACGCCGTCGCCTGCGCGAAGCCGGCATTGCGGTTCTGTTGCTGTGCGCGCTGGGTCTCTACAGCCGCCATGTGTCGCCGCCCGTAGCGCAGGTCCTGCGAACGGCCGCTGGCGAGATCCGCGAGGAGACCCTTCGGGATGGCTCGCATGTCCTGCTGTCACCCGGCAGCGAAGTGAAGGTGCGCATCGATGGGCAGCGCCGCCAGCTCCAGCTGCAGCGCGGCCAAGCCTGGTTCCAGGTCGCCGCCGATGCCGACCGGCCCTTCCAGGTGCATACCCCACAGGGCACCGTCACTGCACTGGGGACCGCATTCGATCTTGCCGTGCAGGGCAACAGCAGCGTGGTCACCGTTACCGAGCATCGCGTGCGCGTGGACAGCGGCAACGTCAGCATGCTGGCTGACCACGGCGAACAGCTGCGCTTCGATGGGCAGGCAACAGCCCATGCAACAACGACCGCCCCCGGAGCATTGGCCTGGCGCGAGCGGCGCCTGCATTGGGTCTCGGCCCCACTGGCCGACGTCACGCAGGGCCTGGACCGCTGGCATGGCGGGCACACGTGGGTCGTCGGCGAGCAGCTGCGCCAGCAGCCGGTCACCCTGCTTGGCAGTGCCGACGGTGCGGCCGGCAATCGCGACCAATTGGCCACTCAGTTGCAGGTGCGCGTGCTGCGCCTCGGCGCGGGCATACAGGTGTGGCTGCCGCCACGCAGGGAACAGCGTGATGGACCCTGACATCCGGTCTACGGCTGCGTCTACCCAGGATGACGACGCTCTGCGTCAGCCCCTGGAGCCCCCGATGCTGTGCCCCCGCCCCCTTGTCCTCGCCCTGTCGCTGGCCTGTACCAGTGCCCTTCCGCTGCTGCCCGGCAGTGCCCACGCACAGACCGCCACCCGTACCTACAATCTGCCCGCACAACCGCTGGCGGCCGCGCTGGACGCCTACAGCCGGCTGACCGGCGTCGATCTGGTGATCGGCGCAGCGCTGCCCGCGGGCCATTCGGCGCCTGCGCTGCGCGGTGACTTCGACGATGCGCAGGCCCTGTCGCGCCTGTTGGCAGGCAGCGGCCTGCGCCCGCGCTTCGTCGATGCGCGTCGTGCCGCCCTGGAGCCGGCACCGGCTGAACGCGCCGATGGCAGCCGTCGCACTGGCCCGCTGCGTGTGCAGGGTACTTCCGCACACGGTCAGGCACCGGGTGCCGGCGCCAGTCAATATGTACCGGCCACCCGCGATGGCTTTGCGCCCTCGGTGGGCAGCGAGCGCGTGGCGATGGCCGAACGCCAGGAAGGCAACAGCCTGCTGCGCTCGATGCCCGGCACCCACAGCTTCCATTCGCGCAGCCAGCCGGGCCTGCAGGTCAACATCCGCGGCATGACCGGTGCCGGCCGGGTCAACACCATGATCGACGGTGTCACCCAGACCTTCCGCAACAATGCCGGGCACGGCTCGGGCGGCCCGTTCGCCTATGTCGATCCCTTCCTGCTGGCCGGTGTGGACGTGCAGCGCGGTGCGGTCGCCGGTGGTGATGGCGCCGGCACGCTGGCCGGCAGTGCCAACTTCCGCACGCTGGACATCGACGATCTGCTCGGCGAGGGGCGCGACTGGGGCCTGCGTGCGGGCTACCGCCACGGCAACAACGGCTACGGCAGTGGCCGTACCTTCGCCGGTGCCTGGCGCCACAGCGAAGAGGGTGGCGACCGCCAGTTCGGCCTGCTGGCCGCCGCCAGCAGCAGCCGCAGCAGCGAGTACTCGACCGCACGCGGGCAGAAGAACAACGCCGACCCGGGCAGCCAGCAGCCCAGCAGCTGGCTGTTGAAGGCGCGCCTGCAGCCCAGCGACCAGCATCGGCTGGACCTGAGCCACATGCGTTACGAAAACGACTTCTACCACAACTATCCGTGGCAGATTTCCGCGCGCAACCAGCGCGCCAGTTACCACTACACACCCTATTCGCCGTGGATCGACCTGCGTGCGACCTTCGCCAGCAACAAGACCCGGCTGTTCTACCCGCCGGTGGAGGACTCCAGCTACATCGGCCGCCGCACCCACAGCAGCCTTAGCAGCTGGACCGTGGACAACACCAGCCGCTTCGACATCGGTGCACTGCAGGCGCGCTGGAACACCGGCATCAAGCACCAATCGGACATCTATGTGGCCGATACGCCCATCCTGCGCGGTGCCAACCCGCAGGGTCGCAGCCAGCTGGACAGTGTGTTCAGCACGCTGGAGCTGCAGTACGACATCTATGCCCTGACCGCAGGACTGCGCCAGGACCGCTTCGGCATCCGTGGTCACATCCCGGTGTGCTCGGATGTGCCCGGCCAGTGCGCGGAGATCAATGGCGGCGACATCGACGTGCGTCGCACAGAGCGCGCACTCAGCCCGAGCCTGGCGGTTTCACTGCAGGCCACCGACTGGCTGCAGCTGTTCGCCGAGGTCTCGCGCACGTCGCGGCCGCCGCGCGTGCAGGAAATGTTCTTCGAGAAGATCCCGCTGGAGGACGCCAGCGTCGCCGACGGCATCGGCGCCAATCCGTTCCTGCGCCGCGAGCGCTCGCGCAACCTGCAGTTCGGCGCCAACCTCAGCACCGACTCGCTGCTGGTCGACGGTGACCTGGCACAACTGCGGGTCACCCGCTTCGACAACCGCATCCGCGACTACATCAAGCCGCAGTACCTGCTGATCGTGCATCCGCCGGAAGTGGAACCGTTCGTGGTGCCGATCGACAGCGATCCGCAGCTCAATGCCTGGACCGATGTGCTGGACGCCGACGACTTCAGCGCCACCACGCGCTGGATGAACCACCCCGGCGTGGTGCGCATGCGCGGCATCGAACTGGAAGCCCATTACGCCAGCGAGCACTACCACGCCACGCTGAGCTGGACCCGCTCGCGCACCAGCGCGCCGGCCATCGAGTTCGTCAACCTGGAAGACATCACTGCCCTGCCCGACCGCTACTGGACGCTGGACGTGGGCGGCCGCTGGTGGCAGCAGCGCGTGCAGGCCGGCCTGCGCGCCGAGTACTCCGGTCCGACCGAGGAAGGCTACGACTTCTTCCAGACCCGCAAGACCGGCGGCACCGGCGTGCTGCTGGACTTCTACGCCAGCTTCAAGCCGCAGGCCAACACCACGCTGTGGCTGAACATCGAAAACCTGCAGAACAAGGCCTATGACAACAATGCCTCGATCGACAGCATCTTCAGTCCGATCCTGGACCGCGGCAACGGCCGTGGCCGTACCGTCTCGATGGGCGTCAATGTGGCGTTCTAGCCGTCGCTGGCTGCCGCTGTGCCTGCTCGCGCTCGCGTCAATGGCCAGCGCGCAGCCGATGCCCGGCAAGGTGCTGGACCTCGCCAGCGGCCAGACCCTGGACGAAGCTGCGTTCGTGAAGCGCGCAGCGAACGCTCCGCGACTGCTGCTGGGCGAACGCCACGACCTGGCCGGTGACCACGCTGCCCAGCGCTGGCTGCTGCACGCGCTGCAGCAGCAGCGTCCACAAGGCGCGCTGGTGCTGGAGATGATTGCCAGCGAACGCCAGCCGCGCCTGCAGCGGGTGCAGCGCTGGCTGGCCAAGGGCAACCATGCCGACGGTGCACGCCTGCAGGAGCTGCTGGGCTGGGATACACGATGGCCGTGGACCGCCTACGGCGGGCTGGTGCAGGACGCCACCGCTGCCGGCATCCCCTTGTTCGGCGGCAATCTCGCGCGCGTCGAGGTCAACGCCCACCTGGCGTCCGCTGATGCAGTGCGGTTCCCGGTGCCCGCCGCCCGCCAACGCCTGTCGGATGTGGTTCTGGCCCAGCACGCAGACGCGGCACCGATGCTGGAAGGGATGCTGGCCGTGCAACAGGCCCGCGACACGCGCATGGCACAGGTGCTGACCGCAGCACCCACACCCGCGCTGCTGGTAGCCGGTCGCTGGCATGTGCTGCGCGGCACCGGGGTGCCGGGCTACCTGCCACCGGATACGCCTGCGCTGGTGATCGCATTGGCCTCGCCGGGTGAAACCGTCGGTGCTGCTGATGCCGATCTGCTGTGGGTGCTGGACGATGAGTGAGCGCGGCCAACACTGGCAGGCGATCGTGATCACCGTCGTCCTGCACCTGCTGCCCCTGCTGCTGTTGGTGCACTGGGTTGCAATGCCGCCGATGCTGCCACCGCCGGAGCAGGACGTGCGCATCAGCCTGCGCCTGCTGGCACCGGCCACGCCGCCACAGCCCGTAGAGGAGCGCCAGGCCGATACCCCCACCCAGGCGCAGCAGGCGCGTGCATCGCAACCGACAAAGTCGCCCCCGCCACCGAAGCCCACCGCCGCGCGCGAGGGCGAGTTGGCCGCCAGCGAAACGGGCGGGACGGGTCGAAAGCCGCTGCCGGTCGCCCCGCCTGCGGCCGCGACCGATGCAAGTCCCGCACCGGCATCGATCACGGCCGCGCCGCCCGCTCCAGACGCGCCACCGGCGGACTTCCAGGCCGGCGCCGCCAGCGACCAGTGGGAAGCCCGCCTGATGGCGCGGCTGGAGCGTTACCGCTATTACCCTGCCGCCGCGCGCTCGCGCCGGCAGCAGGGCACTGCCTGGGTCAGGGCCAGCATCGACCGCGAAGGTCGCCTGCTGGCGCTGCGGCTGGAGCAGTCCAGTGGCCAGCCGATGCTCGATGACGCTGCGCTGCAGACCTTCCGTCGCGCGCAGCCGCTGCCGCCCATTCCCAAGGAACTGAAGGCACCGCAGGAACTGGTGGTGCCGGTGGAGTACTACCTGCGCTAGGCGGCGTAGGCCTCCGCCTCGATCTCGAACAGCATGCCGTCCAACGCCAGTCGCGGCACCGGGATCAGCGTGCAGGTGGGCGCCGCGCGGTTCGGCCAGCGCCGTCGCACCTGGTGGGCAATGATGCCCAGCCGGTCCTCATCGTGGTCGACCACCAGGATGCGCAGCCGCGCCACATCGGCCAGACTTGCCTGCGCCGATCGCAGCGCGGTCTGCAGGTTGTCCAGCGCCTGCCCGACCTGTTCTTCGAAGCTGGGCGAGAGGCGGCCCTGGGCATCTTCGCCGCCCTGCCCTGCGACATGGATCACCCGTGCCGGCAGGCGCACCACCGCCACGTGTGAGTAGCCGTTGGCCGAAGGATCGTAGAGACCCGGTGGATTGAACAGTTCCAGCAGGCCATGGCTGAGGTCCGGTGTGGTCAGCAGGTTCATGCCGCGCGCCTCGTGGGGGATGCCGGCAGTCTGTGACCTCAACTCCGGTTGAGGTCAAATGGGTCCTGTGCAACAGAGTAGTCCGCCATGCGCAACGATCGCGCGTTCCCGTGGACTCGAGCCTGCTCGACTTCCACCGACCAGAAGCAGTCGAGCAAGCTCGACTCTACAGAAGCGTGGTCACGTCCACGCTGGGTCTGCGGTGAAATCAATGGTCAACCAGAACGTGCTGCCCCGCGCATACAGCCGCACCGCAATCTCGTCACGCATCGCATCGACCTCGCCCACTGAACCCAGCGGCGTGGCCGGGTCGGCCAGCACGTGGATCTCGATGAAGCGCATCCGCCCCATCTTCGCCACATGGCTGGTGAAACCGGCATAGCCACGCTCGGCGACGAACGCCTGCATCACCCGCTGCACGCGCCGGTCCAGATCATCCGGTGCCACCTGCAGCACTTCGCGCATGGCCTTCCAGGCACTCCGCGCCGGCACCGGCAACACCGCCAGGCTGATCAACGCCAGCACGATCGAATCCAGGTACGGCACCCAGTGGTGCCACTCACCACCGTGCAGGACCAGCGCCAACACGAAGGCCAGCACCACCGCCAGGCTCATCAACCCACCCAGCAGCCAGCCCCGTACATCCAGCCACAACAGCGCGGAGCGCAGATGCCGCGCCCGCTGCGCGACGAACGCCGCCATCGCCAGGTTGCTGGCACTCAGCAATGCCGCCCACCACAGCGCGGGCCCGAACTTCACTTCGTGCCCGCCCGTGGTCAAACCGATCACGGCGTTGGCCAGCGCATACACGCAGGCCAGCGACAGGATCACACCGCCCAGCGCCTCGACCATCGGCTCCAGGTGCCAGTAGCCGTACTGGAAGCGCGGGCTCTGCTCCCGCGCCACCAGCCGCAGCACCGACAACGACACCAGGGTCAGGGCGACATCGACCAGGCTGTACACGCCGTCGAACAGGATGGCCTGCGATCCCACCAGCAGGCCACCGATGAAGCCGACCGCG
This sequence comes from Stenotrophomonas sp. 96582_Sma, assembly GCF_056480905.1. NCBI lineage: Bacteria > Pseudomonadati > Pseudomonadota > Gammaproteobacteria > Lysobacterales > Lysobacteraceae > Stenotrophomonas > Stenotrophomonas sp. 96582_Sma. The sequence continues at coordinate 2,904,257 of NZ_CM151122.1, forward strand.
CTCACCGCCAGGGTGACCCCGATCGAGAACGTCAGGATGCGTTGCTCGCGCGCGGTATCCATCGTTCGCCGAACGGCCGACCGTTGCCGGTCAGGCCTTCAGCACCTCCACCTTGTACGAAACCGCATCACCCTCCTGCTCGATGATGAGCCCGTGCACGTCCGACTCGAAGCCCGGGAAACGCGCATTCTGCTCGCGGGCGATGCGCAGCGACTGGATGATCGGCTCGTCGCTGTCACCGAAACGCTCACCCGGCATGATGGTCGGGATGCCCGGCGGGTACGGCACCAGCATGGTCGCCGCAATGCGGCCACTGATCTGCTCGATGTCGACCCGTTCGATCTCGCCCTTCACCAGGTGGTTGTAGGCATCGGCCGGGGTCATCACCGGCGTCGGCAGATCCACGTACATCTCGCGCATCACCTTGGCCACGGCGAATTCCTGGTTGAACGCATGCAGCGCGTCGCACAGGTCACGTAGGCCCCAGCCGGCGTAGGCATTCGGATAGTCGGCGGCCAGCGTCGGCAGTGCCTGGCTCAGCGGCGCATTGCGATCGTAGAGCTCCTTGAACGCCATCAGCTCGGTGACCAGGGTGCTCCACTTGCCCTTGGTGATGCCCATCGAGAACAGGAACAGCACCGAGTACAGGTTGGTCTTCTCCACGGTGATGCCGCGGCCCCACAGGAACTTGCTCAGCACCGCCGCCGGGATGCCCAGCTTGCCCGTGCTGCCGTCCATCGCCAGGCCCGGCGTCAGCAGGGTCACCTTGATCGGATCGATCAGCACATAGTCATCGACCAGGTTCTCGAAACCGTGCCAGTGCGCATCCGGCTGCAGGTACCACTCCTCGCGCTTGGCCACCAGCGGCGCCGGTGTATCGCCCTTGTCCAGGCTGCGCTCGACCTGGGTCGGCTGCCACACGCTGAACCACCAGTCGTCGCGACCGAGGTCGTCGCGCACGTGCAGCATCGCGCGGCGGAAGGCGATGGCCTCGTCGTGCATTTCCTGTACAAGCGAGCGGCCCGCGTCGCCTTCCATCATCTTCGAGGCCACGTCACAGGCCGCGATCACCCCGTAGTGCGGGCTGGTCGAGGTGTGCATCATGAACGACTCGTTGAAGCGCTCGGCATCCAGGTTGCGCTGCGCCGAATTGCGCACGTGGATCATCGACGCCTGCGAGAACGCCGCCAGCAGCTTGTGGGTCGAATGCGTGGTGAAGATGATCGCATCCTGCTCACGCGGCTTGCCCTTGGCCATGCCATAGTGGTTCTCGTAGAACGGGTGGAACGCGGCGTAGGCGTACCAGGCTTCGTCGAAATGCAGGAAGTCGACCGCGCTGCCGATCTCGTCGGCGATCTTCTCGGCGTTGTAGCACAGGCCGTCGTAGGTCGAGTTGGTGACCACCGCGATGCGCGGCTTGGAGCCAGCCTTGTAGGCCTGGCTGGCCAGCGGGTTGGCAGCGATGCGCTGCTGCAGCGACTCCGGCGTGAACTGATCCAGGCTGATCGGACCGATGATGCCGTGCGCGTTGCGGCTGGGGGTGAAGTACACCGGCACTGCACCGGTCATGATCAGCGCGTGCAGCAGCGACTTGTGGCAGTTGCGATCGACGAACACTACGTCACCGCGCGCCACCGTGCCATGCCAGACGATCTTGTTGGCGGTGGAGGTGCCGTTGGTGACAAAGAACGTATGGTCGGCACCGAAGTTGCGTGCCGCCTCGTTCTCGGCGTCCCTGATCGGGCCGGTGTGATCGAGCAGCGAACCCAGCTCCGGCACCGAGATCGACAGATCGCTGCGCAGGGTGTTCTCGCCGTAGAACTGATGGAATGCACGGCCGACCGGCGACTTGGTGAACGCCACGCCGCCGGCATGGCCCGGGGTGTGCCAGGAGTAGTTCGACTCGGCTGCATGGTGGATCAACGCCTTGAAGAACGGCGGCAGCAGGTTCTTCATGTAGTCTTCGGCCGCGCGCATCACCTGCCGCGAGATGAAGCTCTTGGTATCTTCGAACAGGAAGATGAAACCGTGGATGTACTTGAGCAGCTTGCTCGGCACCTTCTCGATGGTGCGGCGCTCGCCGTACAGGAACACCGGCAGATTGGCGCGGCGTGCGCTCTGCTCGCGCAGGAAGGCGGTCAGGCGCTGGAACTCACCATCCACCTCTTCACTGCCGTCGATCGAGATCAGCACCGCCGAGGCCGCCACGTAGGTTCGGGCACCGGCGCGGGCATCATCCAGGTTCAGGCCGCACAGCACGCGCTGGTCGTTGCTGCGCAGCTCCTCCACCAGGGCGCGGATCAGGATGCCGCCGATGCGCGGCGACTCGTAGTCGTTGTCGATGACAATGACCGGATAGTCCAGGGACTTGAAGTACACGTTGATTCTCCTTGTCTAACTCAGGAACGCTGGGCGCCGGCGCTGATCGCCGAGGCCTCGCGGGCGCGCTGCCGCTGCTGGCGGCGCTCCTCGCTGAAGAAGGGATAGAACACGGTGATGAACAGCACGAACAGGAAGGCGTACTGCACGATGGTTCCCGACGAGCCGTAGATCGCCCACAGGCAGTACACGACGGTCAGGCTGGTCAGGGTCCAGAACGCTCCGGTGTGGACCAGGGTGTGCGAACGCTCGACCACGAAGTAGCAGGCCACGCACGAGTAGATGTAGGGCAGCAGGGTCAGCACCACCGCCGCCGAGGTGATCACGTCGAACTGGGCCGACGCGGTTTCCGAGGTGGAGGTGACCAGCACCGCCAGCGTCATCAGCACCGCCACGATCAGCACGCCCTTGACCGGCACGTCATCCTTGTTGGTCTTGCTGAAGATGCTCGGGAACAGGCCGTCATCGGAGGCTGCCTTGGCGCTCTGTGCGGTCAGCAGGATCCAGCCGCCCAGCGAACCGGCAGCGCCGATGAAGGCACACAGGCTCACCAGCGCGCCACCCCAGCCACCGACGGCCTTGGCGGCAGCCAGTGCAAACGGTGCATCAGAAGTCTGCAGCTCGCCATTGGGCACCATGCCCATGATCACCGACGAACTGGCGATGTAGGCGATGGCAGCCAGGAACACGCCCGCCAGGGTGGCGCGGGCCACGTTCTTTTCCGGATTCTCCACCACGCCGGCAGTCACCGAAGCGGATTCGACGCCGATGAAGGCCCACAGGGTCAGTGCCGCGGCACTGGAGATCGCGCCGAAGTTGGATTCACCGGACACGTTGTAGGCGCCCTTGAAGATGTCGGCATCGAAGAAGAACCAGCCGAAGATGGCGATACCCAGGATCGGCACCAGCGCGAAGCTGGTGGTGACCGTCTGCACGCGGCTGACGAAGGCCGGGCCGATCATGTTGGCGAAGCTCAGCGCCCACACCAGCACAAGCACCGCGATGCAGCGCACCAGCGGCTCGGACAGGATCGGGAAGAAGTAGCTGAAGTAGCCCACCGCCGCGATAGGAATGGCGACGTTGCCGATCCAGTTGGCGAACCAGTAGATGGTATTGGTCTGGAAGCCCATGTAGGGCCCGAACCAGTCACGCGCATAGGCATAGGGACCGCCGGCCTTCGGTGCCAGCTTGCCCAGCTTGGCGAATACGAAGGCCAGCAGCAGCGCACCGGCGGTGGTGATCAGCCAGCCCCAGATCGAGGCGGTGCCGATCTTGGCCAGACTGGACGGCAACAGGAACACGCCTGAGCCCATCATGTTGCCGGCGACGAGGAAGGTGGCTCCGACCACCCCGATTTTCTTTGCTTCTGCCATGACAATCTCCTGTACTGGCATGAGCCCGGTACAACCGGGCGTGGGGACGGTTACGCTGGCGTACGACCGCTGGCGCCTATTTGATGAAGTTGTATTGCAGACTGCCCTGCACCCGGACCGTGTCGCCGCGCGCGCCGCTCTGCTGTTCCAGGCGGCCGTACAGCAGCTCCATGCCCATCGTCCACGACGGTGCCGGGCTCCAGATCAGGTTGAACACGCCGTAGCGGCTCTGACGGAATGCGTCGGCTGCCAATGCAGCATTCCGCTCCAGGGTCAGCTGGCCGAAGATCAGGTTCGAACGCCACAGCTCGGACCAGTAATGGGTGTAGCCGACGAAACCGCCGTGCAGGTCCAGCGCGTCTAGACGGCCATCGGCACTGACCACCGCGTCCAGTCCGGAGCCGGTCAGGTCGGCGGTGTAACGGCTGAGGCCGCGCCCGCCGAGGGCACCGAACAGCAGCAGGTCGCGCTCGCCTACCGAGGCCGAACCGCTGAGTTGCAGGCCACCGGCCATACGCCGGTCGCGCTCGCCATCGCCGTCATAGGCCAGGCTGCGTGCCACCGCGCCCAGCTGCAGGTGGCCCCAGTCGCGCTCCATGCGCGCGGTCACCGTCACGTCGGGCAGGCGGTTCACTGCGGCTCGCTCATCGCTGGCGCCAGCAAGTTCGGTCTTCGGATCTTCGGCGGCGACGGTCAGGGTGTTGCCCTTGCCCATCGCGAAACTGTGGTGGATGCCTGCCACCAGCAGGTAGCCGGCACCGCCGGGACCTTCGAAATCCAATGTGTCGGGCAGGCTGTCCGGATCCATGAAGCTGGAGTAGCCGTAACCGGCATAGGTATTGCCGAGCTGGCCATAGGCATGGCGCAGCCGGAATTCGTAGCCGTCACTACTGCCGAAGAAGTCGTTCTCCAGGTAGAAGCGCAGGTTGCCGTGCGTGGTCGGACGCCGCGCCTCGAAACTGAAGCGGGTCTGCTTGGCATGGATGTTGAAGTTCGAGACATCACGATGACTGCCACCGACCGGCATCGACGAGGGAATGAACTGATCCTCATCCCCCGCTGCACGCGAATCGGCGATGGCATCCAGCTTGGCGTAGCCGCCGATACGGATCACCGTGTCAGTACCCGGAATGGCGAAGAAGCCCTTCAGATCCGGATCGGTCGGGCCGGCCGCACTGTCCGGTCGCGACGCGGCGGTGGACGGATCGGCCACCGATTCGCGCTGCGGCAGCACCGGCTGTGCCACGCCCGGTACCTGGGTGGGGTGCAGCAGGTTGGCAGTGCTGGCAGGCGCGACCACGGCGGCGGGTGCCTGTGCTGTAGCAGGCGCAACGGTTGCGTCGCGCTGCTCAAGGCGGTCCAAACGCTGCTGCATGCCCTCCAGCGCCTGCCGCATGGCCGCAATCTCACGACGCAGCGCCTGCGCGTCCTCCTTGTCATCCACCTGTGCATACGCCGGCGTGATCGCCAGTGCTGTCACACAGGCCAGGCTCAGTACCGCCACGCGCATTGCATCCTCCCTGGACGACCCCTGTTCGCAGCACGCAGACAGGACGCACGCATGCGCCACTCCGGCCTCGTGCTGCCGTTGCTGGAAATGCGGATACTGCGTCGACGACACCGGCCAGCCTGCGCATGGCAGGCAACAGGACGATGACACTGCCCTGCCCGCACCGATGTCGACGCCATCAAGGCCGCGCTGCCAGAGAGGTGGCGACCGCAGCGGTCTGGGTAACAAGCACGGAGTGAGAGTGTCGTGAATGGCTGTGCCAGCCGACCCTGATCAGGGCGTGGCGAGCGCGGCATCCATCGCGCATTGACGCTGTATTCCATGCGTCACAGGCTAATCCGCCTGTCGTTTTTGGCCTTGATTGGAATCAAGGCGGGATGCTTGATGTCAGTCACGATTCAGACGTGACGATGAACCACTGTTGCGCGGGCCCACAACCGCAATGCCCGCCATGGAATGCGACAGGCCCGCATGCTGCCATGCGGGCCTGCGCAATGTTTCATGGGTCTGGCGCCACTCAGCGCGGGCCAAGCACCGTCTGCAGATCGGCACCCTGCGGCAGACCCGCACGACGCTGCACCTGGCCCTGTGCGTCCTGGAACAGGATGCCCGGTGTGCCCTGGAAGCCCATCTCGATCATCAGCACCTGATTGGCGTCGAGCTTGCCAGCGATCTCGCGGCTGATGTTCGGCAGCGCCTTGATGCCACCGCGATCAAAATCGTGCTCGTTCTGCAGCAGCGCCGCACTCGGGTCACGCGCGGCAAGGATCGCCGCGGCCTTGGCCGGGCTGTCCTCGCGGATCACGCCGACCATGATGTGACGCAGCTGCACCTTGCCGGCATCGACCCACGGCCGTGCCGCTTCCCAGAACTTGTGGCAGTACGGGCAGTTGGCATCGCTGAAGGTATAGACCACGCGCGGCGCATCGGCCTTGCCATCACGCACCCAGGCGCTGGCTTCCAGCTTGGTCCACATCTTGGCCGACATCGGCGAAGCCACCAGCTTTTCAACGGCCTCAGCGGCTACATCGTTGCCCTCCGCATCGAACAGGCTGCCGACCAGTACGTTCTTGCCGTCAGCAGTGACATAGGCCGCTGCCGGCTGCTGGCCGCCGACCACGCCGGCGAAGCCCCGCAGGCCACCGGGGGCATCGAATTCTGCGACGACCTCGAAACCATGCTTCTCGATGCCCTTCAGCACCGCAGGGCGATCGCCCTTGTTGGCCGTGGCTGTGGCGCTCGCTGCCGGTGCCGCGGCGGTCTTGCCCGGTGGCGTCTGTGCCTGGCTGCAGGCAGCCAATGCCAGCAGGACCGGCAGCAACAGCACCGCAGGGGCGGTGCGCAGGGAAGTCGACAACATGGGAACTCCGTAGTGAGATGCCCGCGCAGGCTACCGCAGCCGGCGCAGTTTGTGTTCAAGACCGGCTGCCGTCAGTTCGCCCAGGTGCAGTTCACGCAGGCGCCCTTCGGCATCGAAGAACAGGGTCGAGGGATAGGCCTGCACGCCCAGCACCGTGGATGCCGCAGCGTCATCATCGAGCAAAACGTTGTGCAGCAGCAGCCGTTCGCGCGCAACGAAACCCTGGACCTCCTCAAGGGTTTCACCCTGGTTGAGGAACACGAACTGCACATCCGCATGTGCCTGCTGCGCCGCAGCCAGGACCGGCATCTCGCGCCGGCAGGGCCCGCACCAGGTCGCCCAGAGATTCAGCACAAGCGGTTTTCCCCGGAACTGCTGCAGATCAACCCTGCCCCCCTGCAGATCAGCAACCTGCAGTACCGGCAAGGGCATCTGACGCTCCTGCCATGCGGACAGCAGCTGACTGCCGCCCGCCCATAGCAGCACACCCGCCAACGCCGCACCCAGCACCGGGGCGCGCAACGCCCGCCATGGGCGCACCCGCCACAGCCCCCATGCCGACCCCGCAACCAGGACAACCACCAGGTGGTAGCCACCATCGGCAATCTGCAGAATGCTCCACGGCGCCTCGCGATACAGGGCGAAGTTCAAGGCCACGAAGCTGATGCGACCACACAGCAGGCCCACCAGCAGCATGTCCAGAACCATGCTGGGTGCAGAAGGCAGCGGCATGCCGTCCTTCCTGCGTGGCCACAGACGCGCCACGGCCATGGCAATCACTACGCACACGAGAATCAACACCACCGGCATCGGCACCGGCCCAACGCTCGACATCAGACCACCTGTTCAATCGTCCACTGACTGCATGGTCGAAGTGTCGCGCTCCGGTTGCAAGCGCGACGATGCCGCCGACATCAGGCCGCGCTGCGCCCCAGTTGCATCACCGACGCCGATTGCAGCCCGCGCAGGCTGCCTGCCACCGACGGCATCAAGGGCCGCTCGCGACGCTTGCTGCTGACGTGACGCCGATAGTTGGCCGGCGTCATGCCAACGATGCGCAGGAACAACCGGCGGAAAGCACTCTGATCAGCGTAGCCGACACCCCACGCCACCTCATCGATACCCGCCCCCTGCTGCAGCAGGGTCTGCGCCTTGGCGATGCGCAGCCGTTGGCAGTATTCGATCGGCCGCAGGCCGGTGGCCTTGAGGAACCGCCGCTGCAGTGTGCGCGGCTCCAGCCCGGAGACCTCGCAGATCGCGGCAAGGGTGGCGCCGCGTGCCGCCGTGGTGTGCAGCCAGCGCTGTGCCTTCAGCACATCACGATCGCCATGTGCGAAGTTGGCGCTGAAGCGCTCCAGGTCCTGCTGGATCGTGGCGGGCACGGTGATGCCCAGTTGCTGTGCGACCGCACTGGCCACGCCCTGCCCGTGCAGCCGGTACAACAATCGCAGGCCAAGGAAGCGCCAGGCCTGGGCCCCGCCGACCGTCAGCAGGTCACCGTCATCCACCAGCGCCCGCTCGCTCGGCACCCAGCTCGCGGCCTGCGCCTGCAGGCCTGGATGGCGCCCGAGATCGGGGCCACTGACCGTACGCCCGGCCAGCAACCCGGCACGTGCCAGCACGCTGACGCCATCACTGGCGGCGGCCAGCAGACTCCCGCCGTCATAGTGCGCACGCAGCCAGTCCAGCAGGACCTCGTCCGCGCGCAGGCACGCGCCGGCACTGATCTGGCCGGGAACCGCGATCACAGCCGGGATGGCCGCATCGAGCATTTCCGCACCCGCAATACGATGCACCCCGGTCTGGCTGGCCGGCACGATCCAGCGGGTGACCAGCACCCGCTTGAACGGCCGACGCTGCTGCTGGGCAAGGCGATTGGCAACGTGCGCCATTTCAGCCAGTACGGAGGCGGCAGACGGATCACCTCCCGGGTATTCAACCACCGCGATCTCGACGAATCCTTCGTTCCTGAATCCTTCCACAGACCACCTCCTCGGTTCGTTGCAGGCCATCGAACGGCCGGTTCAGGCGAAGGGTAGGAACTGGTCCATCGGCGGGGCTATGAAGAAAGTTGCAAAGTGCGCTGAATGCGCGCACCCGGGCCAAGCCTTGACTCTCGACCAGACTCCAGGCTTCACAATGGTCGGCAGCCCCAGCAGGAATCCGCCATGAACATTGGACAACTGGCCCGCCAGGCGGGCGTACCGATCGATACGGTGCGCTACTACGAACGACAGCAGCTGCTGCCGACTGCGGCCCGCTCGGCGGGTGGCTACCGCATCTTCGGCGAGCAGGACCTGCGCCGGCTGCGATTCATCCGCCGCGCCAAGGCGCTGGGCTTCAGCCTTGAAGAGATCGGCGAGCTGCTCGCATTGAGCGATCGCCATTCGCAGGACATGGGCAGCGTGCGCGACACCGCGCAGGCACGCCTGCAGGACATCGCACAGCGGATGGCGGAGCTGCAACGCATGCACACTGCACTTTCGCTGCTGGTCGACGCCTGCCCAGGTCACGGCGCGCTGGACCAGTGCCCGATCCTGGCGGCACTGACCGACGACGCTGCACAGGCGAAAGGCGACTGACATCGGCTTCGCAACGCATGTGAAGAAAAGTGCAACAAATGCTTGCCAACCCCCTGGGGCAAGGCTATTATTTCGCTCCTCAGCGACGTGGGGCCATAGCTCAGCTGGGAGAGCGCCTGCATGGCATGCAGGAGGTCAGCGGTTCGATCCCGCTTGGCTCCACCAATCTTTCGGCATTAGGCCGTCGAAAGGTCGCTAAAGAACATTGATGAGAATTGCGTCCCCATCGTCTAGAGGCCTAGGACATCACCCTTTCACGGTGGCGACCGGGGTTCGAATCCCCGTGGGGACGCCACTCATCACGAACAACGAGGACCCGGCCGATAACCGGGTCTTTTTTGTTCACCGCCTACCGGCATTCAGGTTGTGGCGTTGCGATTCCCCTGCCCTCGTGGTCGCGGTTGAACCGGAACGAAAAAAGCTCAAAAAAAGCTTCCACAAACGTGAACACGCAGGTATGATAGGCGGCTCGGTAACACGGGGCCATAGCTCAGCTGGGAGAGCGCCTGCATGGCATGCAGGAGGTCAGCGGTTCGATCCCGCTTGGCTCCACCACTTTCGACATTAGGCCGTCGAAAGTTCTACAACTTGAAGTTTTTCGTGCGTCCCCATCGTCTAGAGGCCTAGGACATCACCCTTTCACGGTGGCGACCGGGGTTCGAATCCCCGTGGGGACGCCAGTTTCAAAACGGACTCTGCTCCCGGCAGATCATCCGGAGTTTCATTGGGGCCATAGCTCAGCTGGGAGAGCGCCTGCATGGCATGCAGGAGGTCAGCGGTTCGATCCCGCTTGGCTCCACCACTTCGACATTAGGCCGTCGAAGGATCTACAACTTGAAGTTTTCGTGCGTCCCCATCGTCTAGAGGCCTAGGACATCACCCTTTCACGGTGGCGACCGGGGTTCGAATCCCCGTGGGGACGCCAATTCTTGAAAACCCTGGCTTCGGCCGGGGTTTTTCTTTGCCTGCGATTCCCGGAAGGCCCTGTCCACGCATGGCGTGGATCTACCGCAGAGCCCGCGTAGATCCACGCCTTGCATGGATGGCTTCACCTGCGCCGCACCTCAGAACCGGCGATACATCCCGATCGACGCCGGTGCTGTCGGCGCAAAACCGAACTGCGCGTACAACCGGTGCGCCTCACCATCGGCCAGCAGGCTGACGTATGCCGACGGCGGCAGGTTCGCCTGCATCCAGCCCTCCAGGCGACGCATCACTTCCTTGCCCAGGCCCTGACCCTGCAGGCGCGGCAACACAGCGATATCGCAGACCTGCAGGTGGCAGCCCCCATCGCCGACGATGCGCCCCATCGCCACCAGCTCGTTACCCTGGTAGGCACACACGCCATACAGGGTATTGGGCAGCGCGCGTGCCGCCGCCTCCTGGCTCTTGGCACTGAGGCCCGCCAGCACACGCAGCTGGCAATAGTCTTCGACCGTGGGCACGGCGTCGCGGAACTGGCAGGCGACGGAATCATTCATGCGCTATCTCCCTGTAGGTCGGGCTATCCTGCCTCATCCATGTCGCAGCTGCTGCGACCCACGCCCGCAGAGTTCCCATGTGCTATTCCGCCCTCATCCGCGCCGACTACGCCAAGCTGGTGCGCGAGTTCGGCGCCATCCTGTCGTTGGAAGAATTCGCGGAGCTGTACGCGCACGATCCTGGCAAGAAGCGCCCCAGAACTCCCAAGGCGATGGATGACGGCTTCGCCGGCGCGCGCACCGAGCAGGGCCGCGACATCGTCGCGAAAATCCAGCAGTGGCATGCGCAGGAACGCCAGGATCTGGAAGCGGAGCTGGCCCGCCAGCGCGAGCGACGCGATATTGCCAATGCCACGCTGGCGACCCGCCCCACCCAGAAGGCACGCAACGACCTGCGCGTGGCCGGCAACCGCATCGATCGTGCGCAGGCTCGGCTGGAAGATCTGCACCGGGTGCAGCTGCTGCCGCGCGACAACCGTATTTTCCCCGGTACCTACGCACCGGTGATGGTCAGCGAGAGCGGCAAACGCGTGATCAAGCCGATGCGCTACCAGTGCCGGCTGCCGGACAAGCCTGCGCGCAACGACGTGCTATATCCGGGCACCTACAACGCGCGGCGCGACAGCCTGGAAGGCTATTGGCGCGGTGCGTTCGGGCTGCGCCACGGCGTGGTGGTGGTGCAGGCGTTCTATGAGCACGTGCCACGCCACGCCATCGCCTGCCGTACGCTGGGTGCCGATGAGAAGGATCAGGACGTGGTGCTGGAGTTCCGGCCCGATCCCCCGCGCGACCTGCTGCTGGCCTGCCTGTGGGCGGAATGGGAAGGACCGGAAGGTCGCCTCCTGTCATTTGCCACAATCACCGACACGCCTCCGCACGACGTCGCCGCTGCGGGCCATGACCGCGGCGTCGTTCCCATCCGCAAGGAACACCTCGATGCCTGGCTCAATCCCGATCCGGATGACCTGGCGCGGCAGTACCGCATCCTCGACGACCGCGAGGAGATCCGCTACGTATACGAAGAAGCGGGCTGAACACCGCGCACAGATGAAAAACCCCGCCTGGGCGGGGTTCATGGATCAGGGATTGCCGCCGCACATCGCCTCTTCGCAGAAGGCCTGTTCCTGCAGGCATTGTTCGACCTCTCCACCCCGCGCGATGCAGCTCTTGTAGAGCTGGAAACAGGGCTGGCCACACCACGCGGCAGAGGCCGTACCACCGAAGACCGCCATCGAAAGGACACCCGCAGCAACCATGCGCTTGATCCACTTCTTCATGCCACTCTCCTTGTAGGCCTGAGCATTCAGGCCCGGGCAGGATACGCCCACCGCTTCAGCACGCGCCAATCAGGCGCTGGCGCTGGCGCGGCCCACTGCGCGTACCAGCGCCTGGCTCAGATCTGCCGAGAGATAGGGCTTGACCAGCAGCACGCCGGCCAGCATCGGCTCGGGCAGCTGCTCGGCCTGCATCCCGGTGGCCAGCACGAACGGCACTCCGCGCGCCGACAGTGCCGCAGCCACCGGCTCGCTGGTCTCATTGCGGGCCAGGCGGTAATCGAGCAGGGCCACGTCCGGGGTCGACGCCTGCAGCAGGCGCAGCGCTTCAGCCACGCTCGCGGCCAGCCCCACCACCGTCGCACCGGCATGCACCAGCTGCATCTGCAGCAGTGCGGCACTCATCTCGTCGTTCTCGACCACCAGCACCCTCAGGTCCTGCAACACTGTCATCGGCTACCGCTCCTGGAGGCATTCAAGCCGCCGCAGTATAGCCATGACAGGGCCGAAGCCGACAGGACGCGCCCCGATCGGCCTCCCCACTATGAAAGCCGTGCCGACCTCGGTTACACTCGCACGCTGCCTGCCGGTGTGGCGGAATGGTATACGCAGCTGACTCAAAATCAGCCGGGGGTGACCCCATGAAGGTTCGAGTCCTTTCACCGGCACCACTGCATCAAAGGCCAGGTCACCGACCTGGCCTTTTGCAATTTCAGGGCCCGGGCGCCGACACTGGCGACGATGCCAGCGCCCGCCCTGCCCACGCTCCCTGCCACCCTGCCCGCACGGCTGCGTCCACTGCACGTGGATGATGCTGCCGCCTGGGCCCGCTATCTCTCGCTGCCGGGCGTGACCGAGCACACCAGCTGGGGCGACGTTTCCGAAAGGGCACTGCGCTGCCAGATCGCCGGTTACCTGCCCACGGCAACGGACCAGCGCTGGGCGCTGGTGGGCGCCGACAGCCAGCTGATCGGCACCGTTGGCCTGAACGGAATCGACCTGTCGCATGGCCGCGGCGAACTTGCCTATGATCTCGATCCGCGCTGGCAGGGTCAGGGACTGGCCACGCAGGCAGCACGCGCGGTGCTCGAATGGGGCCATGCCGCACTCGCTCTGGTCCGAATCCAGGCGACTGTCCTGGACAGCAACGCCCGCTCGATCGCCGTGCTGGAACGCCTCGGCATGCAGCGCGAAGGCCTGCTGCGCGCTTACCGGCGGGTTCGAGGACAGCCCCGTGACTTCTGGATGTACGCCCGCGTCGAAGGCTCCGCGTCACCATGCTGAAACACAACTGCGACTTCCGGCAAGCTTTGGAATAGACGCAGCGCACACTTTTCTTGCAAGCCACACGTGCTTCTGCCTATCGTGATCCCAGCCGGAGCTGGGGGCGGGGGAATGCATGACGTTGCGTGCGGCACTGTTTTTTCTGGTCACGCACGCGCTCGTCATTGCCTTTGTTGGCCCGCAGGACCCGGTCGGCTCCTACCTGATGCTGATCACTGCGCCGTTGCTGGCTGCACTGGCCTGCGTGCGGCGTGCGCGTGACAGCCGCCAGGGGGCCTGCAAATGGCGGACGCTGGGCGCTGCCGTGGGCCTGTTCTCGCTGGCCCTGCTCGCCCTGCTGTACCGCAATGTGGCCGGCCTCGATCCTGCGCAGATGACCGTGTCTTCGCTGATCCTGTACGTGTTCTACCGCATCCCCCTGACCTACGTGGCCGCCAGCCCGGGCGGCGGCAACCGCTGCATCCGCGCGGTGGACCTGCTGATCATCGCGCTGCTGTGGCTGCTGTACTTCGGGCACACGCGGGCGATGGCGCATTTCAACGCCGCATTGTGGACGCAGTGCCTGAACGCCATGAGCAACCTACAGAACAGCCTGGTGTTCTGCTTCGCGCTGATCCGCTTCCTCGCCGAGGACAATCCCGACCGCCGCGATTTCTTCCGGACACTTGCGATCTACGCGCTGGGCTATTTCCTGCTGGCGTTCTACATCAACACCTACCAGCCGCAGCTGCCTGACGGCAACTGGGGGGACCTGCTGATCAGCGGACTGTTCATGGTGCTGGCCGTCATGGCCGCCAGCAAGCGCCGCTATCCGGCGGTGGAGGTATCGCGCAGCCTGCGCCGCATCGTCGACGCCGGCGTGCCGTTGATGCTGCCCTTGCTGCTGATGATGGTGGCGCTGCTGGTCGCGCGCCTGCAGCCCACCCTGGCCACGGTGGGCTTCATTGGTGCCATGCTCGGTTATGCCCTGCGCAGCGTGCTGAGCCAGGTGGAGATCCAGCGCCAGCGCGATGAGCTGGAAACGCTGGCGCGGCGCGATCCGCTGACTGGGCTGGGCAACCGCCGCAGCTTCGACGAATCTCTTGGCAATGCCCGTGGCCGCGCACGCCGCCAGGGACTCGGGCTGGCGGTACTGATGATCGACATCGACCACTTCAAACGGCTCAATGACACCTATGGCCATCCGGAGGGCGATCGTCGCCTGCAGTCGGTCGCCGCCATTCTTGATGGCTGCCTGCAACGGGGTGACGATCTGCTGGCGCGCTATGGCGGCGAAGAGTTCATCGCCGCCCTGCCCTCGCCCGATGCCGCCCACGCCCTGGGCCTGGGCGAACGGCTGCGCGCTTCGGTTGAAGCCGCAGCCCTGCCCGCCCCCGAGGCCACCGTAACCATCAGCATCGGCGTGGCCTGGCAGGCACCCGGCGAAGACCGCGATCCGCGCGACCTGGTCGAACGCGCCGACCAGGCCCTGTATCGCGCCAAACATGCCGGACGCAACTGCGTACGCGGCGACACCGATAGCAAGGAAGACCCGTCCGGTCGCCGCGCCTAGACCGCGTGCAGCCCCGCTGTTCCGTGCCGGGGCCCGGCCCCGCCCTGCACGCGGAAGCTGGCCACGGTCTGCAGCAGCTGCGCCGACTGCTCTTCCATGCTGCGCGCCGCCGCCGACGCCTCCTCGACCAGGGCCGCGTTCTGCTGGGTGCCCTGATCGATCAGGTCGACCGCATGATTCATCTGCTGGATATCGTCGCTCTGCTGCTGCGAGGCCGTGCTGATTTCAGTCATCAGGTCACTGACCCGGCGCACGTTGGTCACGATTTCATCCATGGTACGGCCCGCGCTCTCAACCTGCGCCGTGCCGGCGCCCACATTGGCAACCGACTCATCGATCAGGTGCTTGATCTCCTTGGCTGCGCTGGCCGAACGCTGCGACAGCTCGCGGATCTCAGTGGCAACCACGGCAAAGCCGCGGCCATGTTCACCGGCACGCGCAGCCTCCACCGCTGCGTTCAGCGCGAGAATGTTGGTCTGGAAGGCGATGCCGTCGATCACTCCGATGATGTCGACGATGCGCCGCGACGAGGCATTGATCACCGCCATCGTCTCGACCACTTCATGCACCACAGTGCCGCCTCGAGCGGCGACGTCGGCCGCTCCACCGGCCAGCTGGCTGGCCTGGCGCGCGTTGGTGGCCGTGCGCTGCACGGTCTCGGCCAGGCCCTTCATCGACACAGCGGTTTCCTCCAGCGAGGCCGCCTGCTGCTCGGTACGCTGCGAGAGGTCGCTGTTGCCCTGTGCGATTTCGGTCGCGCCGGCTGCGATGGTGTCCGCGGCGAACTTGATCTGGCCGATGATCGCGGCCATCGCCTCGACCAGCGAATTCACGCCTTCGCACAGTTCGGCGATCGACCCGTTCTTGTCGGCGGTGGCCACGCGCTGGGTCAGATCGCCCTGCTTGGCGGCAGCCACCACCTCGCGGGTCTGCGCCACGGCGCGCTGCATGGCCTGGTTCTCGTGCACCTGCGCGGTGATGTCGGTGGCGTACTTGACGACCTTGAACGGCTTGCCATTGAGGTCCAGGATCGGGTTGTAGGATGCCTGGATCCAGACCTCGCGCCCGCCCTTGCCCAGGCGCCGATACTGGCCGGCGTCATATTGGCCGCGCCCGAGCTTCTCCCAGAACTGGCGATACTCGACGCTGCTGCGATGCTCAGGCTCGACAAACAACGAATGGTGCTGCCCGCGCACTTCGTCCAGGCTGTAGCCGGTAGCGGCCAGGAAATTGTCATTGGCCGACAGGATGCGGCCATCCATGCTGAACTCGATCACCGCCTGCGATTTGGCGATCGCGGCCAGTTGCCCCGCCGAGTCGGCCGCCTGCAGCTTCTGCGCGGTGATGTCGGTCGCGAACTTGACCACCTTGTACGGCCGCCCCTGGCGGTCCAGCACCGGGTTGTACGAGGCCTGGATCCAGACCTCACGCTGGCCCTTGCCGAAGCGCCGGTACTGTCCGGCGTCATATTCGCCACGCCCCAGGCGCACCCAGAAGTCGCGGTATTCCGCGCTGCGCGCCTGCTCGGGGTCGACGAACAGGGAGTGATGCTTGCCCTGGATCTCCTCCAGCCGGTAACCCATCGCCTGCAGGAAATTGTCATTGGCCCGCAGGATGGTGCCGTCGAGCGCGAACTCGATGACAGCCTGCACGCGATGCAGCGCGGCCACCTGCGCTTCCAGCTCGGTGCGGTCGGTCATCGCCGCCTCTGTGCTGGTGCGTTGCTGCGGCGCCAGCACGCCAAGCAGCGCACGCCACGGCGACCAACGGGTATGCAGCTCGGCCGGCGCCTGCGCGCCTGCCGTGAAGCCTGGAATGAGCATTGTCTGATCCTCGGTGTCCGGTAAGCGGTTGTGACCCGACGGGCGGGATGCCCGGCGGCAACATCAGTTGCCAGGGACTACAGGTGCCAACGGGCACCTCTCGAGCGACTGCCAAGAACGTCTGCTGCGGGTGCGATCGGCATCTGGAAACGGCGGAACACACTGCGCGGACCACCCGTCGGGGGCAGCCTGGGGTCCTGCGGCGGGTGACTGGAGCGGGATCCAGAGGGAGTATCGGCGACGCCGTCGGCCGCTTTAGCGGGATTCCGCGACGTCCGTCGCAACTCCGTGCATTGCAGCCGGAATGCGGTAGACGATTGCCGTGTACTTCACGCCCTGCTCACGTGCCACAGCCTGCCCACCAAGGGACTCAGCCAGTGCACGGCTGGACCGGTTCCGTTCCGCCACCGGGTAGCGGAACGCAGCACAGCGCAGGCGCCCGGAGGCCGCCGACCACACCGCCGCCACTGCCTCGCGGCCATAGCCGTGCCCATGCATCACTTCTGCGATCCAGATGCCCAGTTCGGGTTCTGCTTCAAGGGCTCGATGCAGGCCTGCCAGGCCAAGGAATACCCCATCCCCGCGCCTGCGGATCACCAACGTGATGTCGGTCCCGTCGGCGATGGTAAGCAGCCACGTCCGCCAGACGGCAGCAAACGTCTCCTTCGAGGGTGGCGGCTCAAACGCCATATAGCGGGTCAGCCCGGGTGTGATTGCCACAAATGCCTCGTCGGCATCACCGGGCGTGAAAGGCCGGAGGTGCAGCCGCGGACTGTCGATGGTCCAGTCGTCCAATGTCATCTTCTGCATCGCCTGGGCATTGCGTGCAGCATCGCTCAGCAGAAGGATGCAGCTCAAGGCAGAAAGGTTTACATGACCAATGCGGGATTCCCCAGCAGGAGAAAATGACCAGCATGAAGGTCCCGCAGGATGCTTATCGACATGGAGATCGCATGTTCCCTCGCTTTGCCAGCCTTCTCTTCCTGGCCCTGTGCAGCAGCAGCGCGCTGGCCAACGACGCCGCCTATCGACCCGCCTTCCACCCCGACCAGCTGAAGGGACCACCCGCAGGACGCCCGAACGAAGTGCTGGTGCTGGGCAGCCCGCACCTGTCCAGCCTGCCGGAGACCTTCACGCCGGCGATGCTGGAACCTCTTCTGCAGCGCCTGGAAGCCTGGCGGCCCACCGCGATCGCGGTGGAGAACCTGTCCGGCCTGCAGTGTGACTTCATGCGCCGCAATCCGGCCCGATACGCGGAGAGCGTAGCGGACTACTGCTTCGATCCGGCACCGGCGCAGGCCGCCACCGGCCTGGACGTGCCCAGCGCCAACGTGGAGATGGAACGCCTGCTTGCGGATTGGCCGAAGGCGCCAACCGCTGCCCAGCGGCGCCGATTGGCCGCCGTGTTCCTGGCCGCGGGCGAAAGCAGCTCGGCAGTCGTCCAATGGCTGCGGCTGCCCAGGGAAGAGCGACGTGCTTCGGACAGCCTGACACCGGAACTGGTGCAGTTCCTCGACACGCGCATGGCCCGCCGCAACGAGGCCGGACTGGTGGCCGGCGTACTTGCGGCACGCCTGGGGCTGGAGCGCCTGTGGTCGGTCGACGACCACACTGCAGATTCGCCAACACCGGAATCGCAGCAGAAGGCCTACGCTGCCGCCATACGCGGTGCCTGGGACAATTCCTTCGTCAAAGCGCGCAGGGCGGCCGATGAACGACTGGAGGCCAATCTTGCTCAACCGGATGGATTGCTCGCAATGTATCGCGCCTACAACACGCCCGAGGCCGCGATGGTGGCCTTCAACAGCGATTTCGGCGCGACCCTCGTCGAGCCCTCGCCGGAAGGCTTCGGCCGCAACTACGTGGGCTACTGGGAAACCCGCAACCTGCGCATGGTCGCCAACATGCGCGACATCCTGGGCCAGCATCCAGGCACCCGCATGCTGACCATCGTCGGTGCCTCGCACAAGGGCTACTACGAGGCTTACCTCGATCTGATGCACGACGTGCAGCTGGTCAGTTCGGATGAAGTACTGCGCTGACGCAACATGACGTGGAGGATGCGGTGACCATCCACCGCATCACTCCGCCGCGTTCCTGCCCGTCCGCCACAGCACGATGCTGGCGGCACCGATACAGGACAGCGTGAACACCAGCAGGGCGACCGCGCCGCCCTGCAGTACCGGCAGCAGGGCCTGCGCGTGAAGGTCGCCGCGCAGCTGTTCCGCACGCAGGCAGGCGGCCAGCGCGAGGCACCAGCCAACCATCGCCGGGGCGTAGGCCCGCATCGCAACCGGGTTCCAGACCTTCATGGGATCACCTGCATGAGTGGATGTGCGCGCAGTATTCGCGCACGCCCTCTCACAGGCTGAGATCAGCCCTCGGCGGCTTCGGAATCATCGCCGGGCAGCTCACTGACCTCGCCCTGCACCTGTACGTTGTTGCGACCCATTGCCTTGGCCCGGTAGCACTGGGCATCAGCCGCCGCCACGGCCTGGTCCACGCTCATCCCACCCGCCAATGGCGCGATACCGATGCTGGCACCCACATGCAGGCGGTCCCGGTCCCACGGAATCGACAGCGATGCCAGGGTGTGCAGCAGTTCACCGCCGATGCGCGCGGCACGACGCGGCGTGCAGCCGGACAGGATCACTGCGAATTCGTCGCCGCCCAGACGCGCCACTACGTCCGAATCGCGCACACCGTGGCGCAGCACGCTGGCCACCGCCCACAGCACGGCATCGCCAGCCAGATGGCCCCAGGTGTCGTTGACCGGCTTGAAGCGGTCCAGGTCGATGTACATCAACGACGCGGCCTGGCCAGTTCGCTCGACGCGGGTGATCGCCTGCTGCAGATGCACCTCGAAACCGCGACGGTTGCTCAGCTCGGTCAGCGGATCGATCTCGGCCAGATGGCGCGCTTCGCGCTGGCGCGCGCGCTGCTGGGTGTCATCACGCAGTACCCACACTGCACCGCGTACATGACCTTCATCATCGCGCAGCCAGGCACGGGTCAGGTCGACCGGGATCGTGGCCGTGCCCAGGCGCAGCAGAAGATCGGCGTGCAGGTCCACCGCATTGCTTTCCGGGTCCAGCAGGACCGACACATCCAGTACCGAGCCGGGCGCATATTCGGTGGTCAGTGCCAGCACGTCCTGCACCTTGTGCCCGGCCAGCGACAGCGCGCCATCACCCGCCAGGGTGCGTACTGCGGCGGCATTGGCGTAGTCGATACGGCCATCCAGGCTGACACTGAGCACCAGGTCGGCAACCGCATCAAGCGTGATACGGCTGCGCTGCTCGCTCTCGAACAGGTGCTGCTCGCTGCTGCGCTGGGCGCTGATGTCCTGGATCTGCGACACGAAATGCAGCGGTTCACCGTGCTCGGTGCGCACCAGCGACACCGACAGCCGCGCCCAGATCACCTTGCCGTCGCGATCGAGATAGCGCTTTTCCAGGTGGTAGTGGCTGCGCCGCCCGGCCAGCAGATCCTGCACCAGGGCCAGGTCGGTCTGCAGGTCATCGGGGTGGGTCAGGCGCTGGAAATCAACCTGCAGCAGTTCTTCGCGGGGGTAGCCCAGGATCCGGCACAGTGCGTCATTGACGTCCAGCCAGCGTCCTTCCAGCGACACCAGCGCCATGCCCAGCGCCGCCGACGTGAACGCACCGGCGAATTTCTCTGCCGACAGGCGTGCTTCGGCGCGCGCCTGCAGGATCTCGGTGATGTCGATGGACATGCCGACATAGCCGATCCGCGCGCCGCCGGCACCATCCATGCGGCTGATCGACAAGCGCACCTGGCGTGGCTGGCCATCCTTGCGCCGCAGTGTCCACTGCCGTGAATAGGTCTGCTCATCGGCGCGGGCGCTGAGTGCTTCAAACGCGCCCGGCAGGCTTCCGTCCGCAGCCGCCAGCGGACGCAGCCAGGCCGCCAGCTCGTCCGGATCGTGGAAATCACCCAGTCGCCGCTGGCCGACCACTTCTTCCGCGCTGTAACCCAGCAGGCGTTCCGCGCCGGTATTGAACAGGGTGATGGTGCCTTCGGTATCGGTCGCGATCACCGCCACCTCATCGGACGCGTCGACCACGGCCTGCAATCGCTGCCGGCTCTCGGCCGCATCCTGCCGCGCCTGCTGCAGCTCGGTCACGTCGGCGTGCGCACCGGCCATCCACAGCGGTCGTCCCTGCCCGTCCCATTCGAACACGCGGCCACGGTCGTGGATCCACATCCACTGGCCGTTCTTGTGGCGCATGCGCAACAGGCAGACATAGTTGTCGCTGCGGCCTTCGAAATGGTCCTCGAGCGCCGCGTCGGACAGGGCGATATCGTCGGGATGGACCAGCGTCAGGAACGTCTTCTGGCACACCGGCTCCAGTTCTTCCAGCCGATAGCCGACAATCTCCGCCCAGCGCGCATTGACCCGCATTTCGCCGGTCTGCACGTTCCATTCCCAGGTACCGGCAGCGGTGCCGTCGATGATCATGGCCAGGCGCCGGCGCTCCTCTGCCAGTTCCTGCAGGCGCCGCTCGAGCAGCCCGTTGCCGTTGTTTCCCTGGCCCGCCATCAATCCGGTCCCCGGCCCGCACAGGCGGGCAGCAGCCGCAGCACAACGCTGCAGCCCTCAACGAAGACAACGGGTCCTGCTGGCGTCATGGCCCTCCCCAGCGACAGCGGGGAGGCCAAACGCCCCCCTCAGGCGCAAGTGTGCGCAATCACGGGGAAAATCGACAAGTCCCCCGCCACGAATCAAGCGTGACGGGGGACACGGTCCTCAACTGCGCTTGGCGCGGGCGAAGGCCTCCGCCAGGGCGTTGTTGGCCGGGGGCGCGGACTGAGCGGGACGGCCGCCATTGCCCTGGCCCCGGTTTGGCCCGCGGTTCTGGCCGCCTGCGTCGCGGCGCAGCCCCTGCCCCTGGCCGCGGTCATCGCGCTGGCCCGGGCGGCTGGTGGCCTGGCCCGGGGTATCGTCCAGGCGCCGGGTCAGGGCGATGCGCTTGCGCGCCACGTCCACCTCCAGCACCTTCACCTTGACGATATCGCCGGCCTTGACCACGTCGCGCGGGTCCTTCACAAACGTATCGGAGAGCGCCGAAATGTGGATCAGGCCGTCCTGGTGCACGCCGATATCGACAAAGGCGCCGAAGGCCGCGACGTTGCTGACCACGCCTTCCAGCACCATGCCCTCGCGCAGGTCCTTGATGTCCTCGACGCCCTCGGCGAAGCGCGCCGCCTTGAACTCCGGACGCGGGTCACGGCCCGGCTTTTCCAGTTCCTTCAGGATGTCGCGCACGGTCGGCACGCCGAAGGTGTCGTCGGTGAACTGTTCTGCCTTCAGGCCGCGCAGGAAGCTGCCATCACCGATCAGCGCCTTGATCGGGCGCGCGGTGCTGGCCACGATGCGCTCGACCACCGGGTAGGCTTCGGGGTGCACCGCCGAGGCGTCCAGCGGCTGGTCACCATCGGCGATACGCAGGAAGCCGGCGCACTGCTCGAAGGTCTTCTCGCCCAGGCGCGCGACCTTCAGCAGGTCCTTGCGACGCTTGAACGGGCCATTGTCGTCACGATGGCGCACGATGTTCTCGGCCACCGTGGACGACAGGCCGGACACGCGCGACAGCAGCGCGGCCGAAGCGGTGTTCACGTACACGCCCACGGCATTCACGCAGTCCTCGACCCGCGCATCCAGCGCCCGTGCCAGGCGGTACTGGTCCACGTCGTGCTGGTACTGGCCGACACCGATCGCCTTGGGTTCGATCTTGACCAGTTCGGCCAGCGGATCCTGCAGGCGGCGCGCGATGGACACCGCGCCACGCAGCGACACGTCCAGCCCCGGGAATTCCTTGGCCGCGAACTCGGACGCCGAGTACACCGACGCGCCCGCCTCGCTGACCACCACCTTCTGCAGCTTCGGGTTGGCGGCAGCCTTGATCGCTTCGCCGGCCAGCTTGTCGGTTTCGCGGCTGGCGGTGCCGTTGCCGATCGCGATCAGTTCCACGTTGTGCTTGGCGCACAGCTGCTTGATCGTCTGCAGCGACTGGTCCCACTGGCGGCGCGGCTCGTGCGGGTAGATGGTGTCGGTGGCGACCAGCTTGCCGGTGGCATCGACCACGGCAATCTTGCAGCCGGTGCGGATGCCCGGATCCAGCCCGAGTACGGTCTTCGGGCCCGCCGGCGCGGCCAGCAGCAGGTCCTTCAGGTTGTCGCCGAACACTGCGATGGCTTCGGCCTCGGCCTTTTCGCGAGCCTGGTTGAACAGGTCCAGCAGCAGATGGGTGTGCAGCTTGGCACGCCAGGTCAGGCGGCAGGCATCCAGCAGCCAGCGGTCGGCGGCGCGGCCCTGATCGGCGATGCCGGCCTTGCGCGCCACGCGTCCTTCGGCGTACTGGTGGCCGGCCTCGGCCTCGTTGCCCGGGTCCAGCTCCAGGAACAGGATCTCCTCGCGGCGCGCACGGAACAGCGCCAGCAAGCGGTGCGAGGGAATCTTCGCCAGTGCCTCGGCGTGTTCGAAATAGTCACGGTACTTGGCGCCTTCGGTTTCCTTGCCCTCGGCCACGCGGGCACGGATCACGCCGGTCTCGCCCAGCCAGGTGCGCAGCTCACCGACCAGCGCGGCATCTTCGCCCCAGCGCTCCATCAGGATCGCGCGTGCACCTTCCAGCGCAGCCTTGGTGTCGGCCACGCCCTTGTCGGTGTCGACGAAGGAAGCCGCGAAGACCTGAGGGTCCTGCGTCGGGTCGGCCAGCAGGCCATCAGCCAGCGGTTCCAGACCGGCCTCGCGGGCGATCTGGGCGCGGGTACGGCGCTTGGGCTTGTACGGCAGGTACAGGTCTTCCAGCCGGCTCTTGGTGTCGGCGGCCAGGATGTCGTTGCGCAGTTCGTCGCTGAGCTTGCCCTGCTCACCGATGCTGGCCAGCACCGCCGCGCGACGGTCTTCCAGTTCGCGCAGGTAGGTCAGGCGCACTTCCAGGTTGCGCAGCTGGGTGTCGTCCAGGCCCCCGGTCACTTCCTTGCGGTAGCGCGCGATGAACGGAACGCTGGCGCCCTCGTCGAGCAGGCCGACGGCGGCACGTACCTGGGCGGACTGGGCACCGATCTCGTCGGCGATGGTCTGGGCGATCTGCTGGGCGAGCGCGCTCTGGGCGTTCTTGGCGTCGTGCATTGCTTCAGGTCTGTGCCGCGTTACGGGAAGACCCCATTCTGGCAATCCACGACGGAGCCGGACAAGGCATTGACAGGGGGCGAGGTTCAGCAGCGAGGCCGGAGTGGACGCCGGCATCCTGGCGAAAAGAGGGCTCGGACTGGCCCTGGGCTGGGATGCCGGCGCGGGCGCGCGATGGTGGGCGCGCCCTGCCGCGTGTTGCGGAGGTCAGCGGTAGTGGCGGGCGGCGCGCTGCATGACGATCTCGTCACGCATGCCTTCCAGGGCCATCAGGCGGACCTTGCCGACACCCTGCAGTTCCATGAACCGCTCCGTGTAGAACTCCGGCCCCAGCGCGGTGTCGGCGCGGGATTTGCTGAAGCCGTAGGGCACCACGCCCTTCTCGCCATCCTTGCTACCACCGACATAAAGAACGATTGCCATGTGATGTATTCCTCCAAATTGCTACTGCGTACTGCACTCGATGAGCGATGCTGCGAGCTCATCGAGGGAGAGCTTACCGCGTCGAACCTGACTGGAACGTCACGAAGGCTAATGACGATCGGTTGCATGCAGATGACTGCGGGATCGCAGCAGAATGCTTACGGATCTTTAACTTCCGACTAACGAATCGGGGTTTCCAGCCAACGGCGCAGCCCCTCGTGGGTGGTTTGGGATGATCGCGGAAAGCCGGTTTCCTGTGGGCTGCCCGGGTGGGTGGGGCTGGCGGGGACGCCGTGAACCCGTCCCTGGGGGCTTAGCCGCGGCATCCATGCCGCGGATACCCCGCCAGCCCCACCCACCCGGCCGTTGACAGATTTCTGCTGCGTCTACCACCCACGGAGAAGAAAAAAGAAGATCAAAAGCAAAAGCAGCCTGGCTGGCCGCTTTTTGTAGAGCCGAGCCCACGCTCGGCTGCTTTCAGACCAGTCCGCGAAGCCGACCGCAGGCTCGGCTCGCGAGCAAGCGCAGCGCGCGACCCGCTTCTGCTGTTCTTTTTCTTCTCCGTGGCTGGACGCGCACGGAAACTGTCAGAGGCCGGGTGGGGTGGGTTCGCGGGACCGTTGGCGCCATGGATGGCGCCATCGAGCCCCCAGGGACGGGTTTACGGCGTGTCCCGCGAACCCACCCCGCCCGGCCCAATCACATGAAACGTATTCCGCGACCAAGCCACGAGGGGCTGCGCCGTTGGCTGGAACCTACGGCCACCAGCCACGCCCGAACCGGGCGAAATGATCGGCCGCGCGCTCGAACGGGTTGCGCGCACTCACCCCGCCACACAGCAGGTACACCGGCAGGTACAGCGGCCCCAGCACCATGTATTGGTACACGTGCGCGCGTTCGTGGTCATCCAGCCGGATCAGCGGCTCCACGCCCCACCCCGCCTGGTGTGCATAGGTGCGGCAGGAAATGCCCAGGTCATGCCCGGTGTGCAGGATCACATTGCCCAGGGTGATCGCCCCACCCGGCCCCCACGGCCAGCGATCGAACACCAACGCGCTGTCACGGCCGCTCCAGCGCAGCGTCGCCCCGCCAAGCATGCCGGCCAGTCCACCGATCAGGCCGAGCAGTGAATTGGGGGACGTCCACACCGCGCCCAGCACCTGCAGCGCGCGCAGCCAGACCGGCCGGGGCGTCACGGGAGTCTTCAATCGGCCTCGTTGGGAATCAGCAGCCACAGGATCAGGTAGACCAGGATGCCAGGGAAGGCCGCCGAACCGATCGAGACCAGCACGAACACGATCCGCACCAACGTGGGATTCCAGCCGAAGCGATGGGCGATGCCGCCCATCACGCCGGCGATCATGCGGTCGTTCAATGAACGCGACAGCGTGCGCGGCGTGGTGTTCATGGCGGTTCTCCTGGGCTACGGGAAAAAGCAGTCGAACATGGCTCGACTCTACACCGCCCCTATGTCTACGGCGTGCGGTGGCGCAGGGCCTGCAGGCGGGCGCCGAACCAGGCGGCTGCAGTCTGTTCAGGCTGCCCCGGGCACTGGATGCGATAGGGCTTGCCGCTCATGCTGCTCTGGCTGGCGGCGCGCTCGATGAACTGCTCGGCGCTGTCCACCATGTTCTTCTTCAGCAGGTAATCGTACTTGCGCTGCAGGTGCGACCGCGCATCGCTGCCGTCGTACCAGCTGCCATTGCGCTGGAACCGGCACTGGGAGCCGTCCAGGCTGGAGATCAGCTGGGCGATCTCCCGGCGTGCATCCGTACTGGGTGCGGCGTGGGCAACAGGTGCTGCCAGCAGCAGCGTGGCAAGCAGCAGCGTGAACCGTTGCGACATCATTATTCTCCAAGGCAGTCGAGCAAGCTTGTATGTTCCTCCCGGCTCCTACGAGGTATGTAGGAGCCAGGGTGGAGGGACCGTCAAGCATGCATCTGCGGATACTAGCCGACAGACGAGTCGAGCGATCCCCATCCCGCACACGAACGTCGATAAAGGATCGTACGGCCCCCAAAGGGGATCGTCGATGTAGGCAAGCTAACGTCGGTGCGGTACCACCCCAGCCCCTTAAAGATAGCTGGGAGCCGTACAAATGTCTGATTCTCTCGATATTGGCGTGGACGTGGACTCCAAGGAGTTCGTACCGGCAGTGGCCGACCGCAAGGCCGGCGACAGGATCGCCAACACCCGGGCCGGCATAGCCCAGTGGCTCAACACCTTGCCCCAGCGATGCCGGATTGGCATGGAGGCGACGGGGCGGTACTACGAGTTGTTGGCTCGGATGGCTGGCCAAGCAGGCCACGTTGTCTATGTGATCAATCCACGTCTGATCAAGCACTACGGCCGGGCGACGGGCTCGCGTGGCAAGACGGACGCCATGGACGCCGAAGCGATCGCCCGGTACGTGAAGAAGGAGAACGATCGCCTGCGTGAATACGTACCGCGTACCGACGAGCAGCAGCAGATGCACGATTTGCTGCGCAAGCGGCAGACGCTGGTAAAGACACGCGCGCGCCTGGAGCAATCCTTCGGGGTAAGCAAAAGTGCCCCCGGGGAGCTGTCAGATCTGTTCTGCGCTCTGGCTGGGACGCTGTCCGAGCTGGAAAGCGAACTGCAGCGCTTGGGTCGCGATGGCGAGCATGGCACGCTCTACAAGCGCCTGTTGACCATCCCTGGTGTCGGCCCTGCCGTCGCCGCTCACCTGATCTACTACATGACGCGCTGGCCGTTGGCCAGCGCCAACGCGTGGATCGCCTGCACCGGCCTGGATCCCCGGCCTAACGAGTCTGGCGGCAGAACGGGACGGCGTCGGCTGTCCAAACAGGGCGCGCCAGTGCTGCGCCAGATGCTCTACATGGCCGCCATGGGGCTCAAGCGGTGTCGCCAGGGGCAACCGCTCTACGACGAGCTGTCAAAACGCGGTCACCCCAGCACCGCCGTCTTCAACATCCTGGCCAGAAAGCTGGCCAGGATCGCCTGGGGTGTCTTCAAAAGCGGCCGGGACTTCGATCCGGCCATGCTGAAGGTGGGTCAAGCCTGCTTCCAGCAGGCTTGACCACGAACATAGGATCTCGACTCTACAAAAGCGAAGCAAGCCTTACACGTCGCGCGCCTTCAACCAGCCATCGATCGTGGCCGGCACTTCGCGCTGCGCGCGACCGGACACGTAGATGCCGATATGGCCGCCACGGAAACTGGACTCGGTGTAATCCTCGGTGCCCAGGCGTCCACGCATTGCGCGCGAGGCATCCGGCGGCACCAGGTGGTCCTGCTCGGCGTAGATGTTCAGTACCGGCAGGGTCACCTTCGACAGATCCACCGCCTCTTCGCCGATCCGCACCGTGCCGTTCATCAGCCCGTTGCCCTGGTAGAACTGCTTGATGAAGTCGCGGAACGCCTCGCCCGCCAGGTCCGGTGAATCGAAGATCCACTTCTCCATGCGCAGGAAATCCTCCAGCGCCGCCTTGTCATCGAGGATGTCGAGCAGGCCGACGTACTTCTGCACGTTCAGGCGGAACGGCTTGAGCATCAGGTAACTGGCATTCATCAGGTCGGCCGGGATGTTGCCCAGCGTGTCAACCAGCAGGTCCACATCCACCTGCCGCGCCCAGTGCGAGAGCATGTTGTCGGCGGTGTGGAAATCGACCGGGGTGACCATGGTGATCAGCTTGCCCAGCTTCTGCCGGCGCAGCGCGGCGTAGCACAGCGCGAACACGCCGCCCTGGCAGATGCCGAGCAGGTCGACCGGTCCACCACTGCGCGCGCGCAGCGCATCGACCGCGCCATCGATGTAGCGCAGCAGATAGTCCTCCAGGGTCTGGAAGCGCTCCGAGCGATCCGGGTAACCCCAGTCCAGCACGTAGACGTCCTGCCCCAGCGCCAGCAGCTTCTGCACCAGTGAGCGATCGGCCTGCAGGTCGACCATGTACGGCCGGTTGACCAGCGCGTAGACGATCAGCAACGGCGTGCGCCGGGTCGGTGCCTGTTCGCCGACGAAGCGGTACAGCACCACCTTGCCGTCGCGCCAGACTTCCTCGCGGGCGGTGACGCCATAGTCCACGTCTTCCACCTGCGGCAGCAGCTTCAGCCCTTCCATCAGCTTGCGCTGCATGGCCAGGGTTTCCTGCATCAGGTCATCGGCGTTGAAGCCCAGCGGTCCTTTCATCGGTCACGCGTCCGCGTGGAAGTACGGGGCGCTGCCTTTGGTGCAGCCTTCTTCGCAGGCGCCTTTTTCGCAGCCGCCTTCTTTGCCGGCGCGGCCTTCTTCGCGGCCTTGCGCGCGACCGGCTTCACCTTCGCCGGCGCCGGCTGTGCCACCGGATCGACCTCGCCCGTACCGGCCATGGCCACCACCTGTGCCTGCAGGCGGCGCAGGCTGCGCTCCAGCTCAGCGATGCGGCGGTGCGCGGCGTCCATCTCACTGCGGGTCGGCAGGCCGATCCGTTCACTCATCTGTTCCACCTCGTGCTGCAGGCCGGCGCGCAGGCGCATCTGAGCGTTGCCCAGCGCGGCATACACCTGCTGGAACGGTTCGGACAAGGCGACCTTGGCGTAGGCCTCCTCGGCCACTTCAATCCACAGGTCGAACATCGCGCGGGCGCTGGTCAACTGGCTGCCCGGCTGCTCGTGCTCGGCCAGGCGCTGCTCGAACAGCGCGAAGGCCTCGTCCAGCGCCTGCTTGATCTGATCGACATAGGCGCGCGAATGCTGCTGGTATTCCTCCTGCGCCCGCAGCAGCGCCTGCCAGCGCGCCTGGTGCTCGCGGCCGGGCCCGAACGCCGGGCTCTGCAGCCACGGACCGGCCTGCAGCTGGAACTGCTGCAGCCAGGCGGCAAACTCCGGTACAGCGGCGCCAGCGTGGGTGCTGCCACGGGCGCCCTGCAGCATCCACTGCAGCATGCCGTCGCCCTGCCCCTGCACCGCCTCGCGCCAGGCTTGTGCCACATCGGCACTGCTGGCGTCGCGGCCGGCGAAACGCGCGGCCACTTCCTGCATGGTGCCGTACCAGCTGCCCGCCTGTTCGCGGAAGCGGCGCACGGCATCTTCCGGCGCGCCCTGCCCCTGCTCGGGCAACAGCTGGCCCCACCAGTCGAACAACCGCTGCCAGCTGCCGGGATCGTCACCAGCCGGTGCGCCGGGCGTGCTCGCATGGCGCAGGGCATCGCCCCAGGCGCTGAAGTACTGCCGGGCCAGGGTTTCGAAATCACTGCTGCCGGCGTCGTGGGCCGAGCTGGTCATCGCAGGCCTCCGCAGGGCTGGCTCATGGCTTGGGGATACGCAGGGTCTTGCTGATCATCAGCGACCCGGACAGGGCGAACAACAGCACCATCGGGTGCAGCTGCCACGGGCCGATCTGCCACTGGCCGAACCAGATGTTCTGGCCGATGGCATCGGTACCGGCGGCGATCGCCAGCACGATCACCAGCACCAGGCTGGTCGGGATCGGGGTGCCCTCGAAATACGCGACCTTGCCCTCGTCGCCGGCCAGCGCCTCGGCGGTGACGTTGTAGCGCGCCAGGCGGCTGACGCCGCAGCAGACGAAATAGCTCAGCACCAGCCAGTCCCAGCCGCCCTGCATGCCGCAGGCGTAGGCCAGCGCCGCCGGGGCCACACCGAAGGAGATCACGTCGGACAGCGAGTCCAGCTCGCGGCCCAGGGTGGAGCTGGACTTGCGCCAGCGCGCGATGCGCCCGTCGAGGGCGTCGAAAATGAAAGCCAGCGGGATCAACGCCATGCCGAACAGCAGGTAGCCGCGCTCGCCGTCCTGCAGGAAGCGCATTGCGGCAAAGACCGCACCGGTGCCGCAGAAAGCATTGGCCAGGGTGAACCAGTCGGCCAGCTGGAATTCGCGCAGCATCGAGAAGTGACGTTTCATGGGGTCTCACGGAGCATCAAGGCCCACAGGTTACCGCGAGCGCCGCCACTGGCGACAGCGCTGGCAGGCCCCAGCCTTCACCGCTCCCTCACCTGTCCTCACCGGCGGTGAATTTTTCGCCACCCATCTTGACAGCCTAGGGGGGTGGCGCCTGTCGCGGCTTATCCACAAAGTTGCCCACGCGTAATCCACACCCCCTGTGGACAACCAGATCTCACCGACTGCGACGCTGGACATTTCCTCATCACCCCGAAGCGGGGTTTCCCTACTTCCCAAGCCACAAGGTCGGCGCTATGGTCACCGGCGGACCCGCCGCCGCCACGTCCGAAACTCTGCAACGGACGATGATGATGCTGGATGCTCCCACTCTGGCCGCACAGCTGCGGCAGCCCCATGGCGAGGCCGCGCTGGCGGTGGCCGACTCGATGAACCGCAGCAACGGCGCACTCAACCTGGCCGCGATCGGGCTGCTGGCCGTCGGCACTGGCGAACGGGTCCTGGAGATCGGCCCCGGCAATGCGGCCTTCGCGCCGCTGATGCTGCAGGCCACCGACAGCCACTATCTGGGTATTGAGCTGTCCACCGCCATGGTCGAGGCCGGCAACCAGCGCCTGGCCAGCGCCGGGTTGGCCGAGCGTGCCGCGATGCGACACGGCGACGCTCATGCGCTGCCGGTCGCCGATGCCGCGATGGATGCCGCGCTGGCGGTCAACACCCTGTACTTCTGGCCGAACCTGGCGCCGGTGCTGGACGAGCTGGCGCGGGTGCTGCGCCGGGGCGGCCGCCTGTGCCTGGCCTTTGGCGACGCCAGCTTCATGCGCAGCCTGCCATTTGCTGCCGACTTCCAACTGCATGAGCTGGACGCGGTGGAGCTGGCGCTGCGGGTATCGGGCTTCCGCGTCTCGGCCTGGCGCAGCCACCGGGAATCTGCAGCCGGCAATGACGGCCAGATCCGCGAAAAGCACTTCCATCTGCTGCTGGCACAGCGGCGCTGAAGTGGTAGAGCCGGCCGCTGGCCGGCTGCCGCGGCATTCCGGATTGCCGGCCAGCGGCCGGCACTACCCAGCCTGTACCCGCCGCCAGCGAGCAACACAGAACACCTGCATCACCAGTGGCCGACCCACCGCAGCCGCCGCAACGACTGTGATCCGAACGCGTGGTAGAGCCGGCCGCTGGCCGGCTGCCCGGACCGTTCCGCGTTGCCGGCCAGCGGCCGGCACTACCCAGCCTGCACCCGCCGCCAGCGAGCAACACAGAACACCTGCATCACCAGTGGTCGGCCCACCGCAGCCGCCGCAACGACCGTGATCCGACCACGTGGTAGAGCCGGCCGCTGGCCGGCTGCCGCGGCATTCCGGATTGCCGGCCAGCGGCCGGCACTACCCAGCCTGCACCCGCCGCCAGCGAGCAACACAGAACACCTGCATCACCAGTGGCCGACTCACCGCAGCCGCCGCAACGACTGTGATCCGACCGCGTGGTAGAGCCGGCCGCAGGCCGGCTGCCCGGACCGTTCCGCGTTGCCGGCCAGCGGCCGGCACTACCCAGCCTGCACCCGCCGCCAGCGAGCAACACAGAACACCTGCATCACCAGCGGTCAGGCACACCATAGCTACCGCGCCGGACGCGAGCCAACCGAGTGGTAGAGCCGGCCGCTGGCCGGCTGCCCCGGCATTCCGGATTGCCGGCCAGCGGCCGGCACTACCCAGC
Source organism: Stenotrophomonas sp. 96582_Sma (assembly GCF_056480905.1). Classification (NCBI taxonomy): domain Bacteria; kingdom Pseudomonadati; phylum Pseudomonadota; class Gammaproteobacteria; order Lysobacterales; family Lysobacteraceae; genus Stenotrophomonas; species Stenotrophomonas sp. 96582_Sma. The sequence continues at coordinate 2,936,048 of NZ_CM151122.1, forward strand.
CTGCACCCGCCGCCGCCAATGCGCGAAGCAGAACACCTGCATCACCAACATCGCCAGCAACCCCAGTGGCCACGCCCACCACAGCCCGGCCAGACCATGCCGCGCCTGCAACCACATCGCCAACGGCAGCTCCAGCAGCAGTACCGCTGCCATGCCCAGCAACGCTGGCAGCAAAACCGTGCCACTGCCTCGCATCACTCCGACCAGCACCGCGCTGCCTCCCATCGCCAGCACGCCCCATACCACCGTGCGCAGCTGCGATGCGGCCAATTCGCGCACCTCTGCGGCCGCCAGAATCAGCCCGGTCAGCCAGGGCGCCAGCGCCATCACCAGCAGCACCACCACGCTCAGCATCGCCAGCCCAAGCAGCACACCGGTGCGAGCGATGGCGGGCAGCCGTGCCGTACGCCCCGCGCCCATCGCATGCGCCGCGAGGATGGTGGCGGTGATCCCCAGCGACATCGCAGGCAGTTGCACCCAGCTCATCAACTGGTTGACCGCACCGTAGGCGGCCGTGGCCGTGTAGCCGTAGCGGTTGATCCAGCCCAGCAACACGATTTCGGCAATGGCCAGGCTGAGCATCTGCAGCGATGACGGTACGCCGATGCGCAGCATCGCGCGGATGAGCACGCCATCGAAACGGATGGCACGCAGCAGCTCACGTCCCGGCGCCAACGGGTGCTCCATCCTCTGCCACCGCCACATAAGCCAGGCCAGGGCCAGCAGCGAGGCAAACGCCGCCGAGACTGCCGCACTGGCCGAACCCAGCTGCGGCAGGCCGGCCCAGCCGAGGATCAGCAGCGGCGTGCACAGCAGGCCGACCACCGTTGCCAGCAGCAGCGCATGCAGCGGTGTCTTCGCATCGCCCACCGCGCGGCTCACCGCAGTGGCCAGCCACAGCAGGAAGAACACCGGTGCCGTCAGCAACAGCACGCGTGCGTAGACAATGGACTCACTGAGGACCGCTGCCGGCGTGCCCAACGCCGCCAGCAGTTGTGGCGCGAAGCCGCCGCCCACAGCCATCACCAGCACCGACAGCAGCAGGATCAGCGCCACCGCGCTGCCAGCCACGGCGCGTGCCTGCTGCGGGCGGCCCGCACCCCAGGCCTGGCCGATCAGCACCATCGCACCGGTCGCCAGGCCCATTACCAGGGCCAACAGCAGGAAGAAGACCGGAAAGAACGCAGCCGCTGCAGCCACTGCCTGTGTGCCGAGCAGATGGCCGAGGTAAATGTTGTCCAGCGTGCCTGCGGCCAGCTGCAGCGCATTGGTCAGCAGCATCGGCAGCAGCAGGGTCAGATAGGTGCGCCACAGCGGGGGTGCTGCCGGAGGTATCGGATGTACAGGGGGGCTCATGGGGTTCTCTGGGCAAGGCGCCGCCCTGCCCGGCGTTTCCGCCAGCAAAGCACGCACAGGGGAAGCGGGCCTGGACCCGCGGTCAGGTGGGGCCGTCGCTCAGCAACGGCGCGATGGCTCAGCCGTCGGCGTGGTCCGCAGGATCGTCGAAGGCCAGGCGCAGAGCGTGGGCGCACACATCCGCGGGCCAACTCCGCAACGCCGCTTCCAGGCCCGCGCGGTCATGCGCGAACAGGACACGGATCGCCTCCTCGAAACCCGGCAGGTCACCGGCGATGGTCTGCAGGAAGTGATAGGCACGCTCGCTGTCACGACGCTGGCGGTCCTTGTCAGCACCGGCACGGCTGGCCGCCTCCACCAGCTTGCGCAGCACCACCGAGGCACCGCCAGGCTGCTCGGCCAGCCACGCCCAATGGCGCGGCAGCAAGGTCACTTCTCGGGCGACCACACCCAGCTTGGGGCGGCCACGGCCACGTGGGGTTGCGGGCGCCTCTTCGGCAGTGACGTCGGCATCCGTCTCCACGGCGGCGGGAAACGCTTCGTTTACCCGCGCCAGGAGTTCTGCGTCGCTGCCACGCGTATCGAAATCACGGGTGCGGCCGGTGGCGTTGTCGAACACCAGCAGCGGACCGGCAGCGTTGTCGACACGCAGTTGCTTCAGCGCCAGCGCGGCCACTTCCGGCGTACCGGAAGCGACCAGGCGATGGCCGTCGAAACAACTGAAGGGAGGAAGTCGGGACGCAGGCATGGCAACGGCATCAGAGGCGATGCGCGAATATTGCCCGGGTAATTCTCTCCCGTCAATATTGCCCGGGTATTAATTTGCCAGAAGAGCGCGCCGACCAAAGGTTGGCAGCTACCCGATTTCCCGGCTCACAGGCGGCTGAAGGACCAGCTCACCATGCGCCCGTCCTTGTACGGCATCACGCCGTGGAACGGGCGCGGGTCGGCGTCGAACACCAGCGGCAGGAAGTTGCGGTCGCCCTCCCACATCGGCAGGGTGTCCAGCTTGTCCAGGTCCACCCACTCCAGCGTGCCTTCGTGGTTGCCGCCGTGCGGGGTGCCCTCGAATCCATCGATGACGAACACGAAACCCAGCCAATCCTCGCCGTGCTTGCCGAAGCCTGGCCAGCTGATGGTGCCGCGCAGGCGCATGCCGGTGCAGTCGATGCCGGCTTCCTCGGCGATCTCGCGGCGCATGCTGGCCGCCACATCCTCGTCCGCTTCGATCTTGCCGCCCAGGCCGTTGTACTTGCCCAGGTGGTGGTCACCGGGACGGGTATTGCGGTGGATCATCAGCACCTGGCGACGATCAGGCGACAGCACATAGCCCAGGGTGGCGACGATCGGGGTGTACGGCATGGGGCAGCATCCAGCGGCAGGTCAGCCGTGGATTATGGCCGATCAGCGCACCAGCGACAGGCGGCGCTCGGCAGGTGTGCCAGCACCGTCGGGATCGCGGCGCAGGGTGGCCACGCCGTGGCCGCGCTCGGCCAGGTACTCCAGCCACTTGCCGAGGAAGGTATTCATCCGCATGCGGTGGCTGATCAGCTCCGCCGGCGGCGGGTACAGGCCCATGGTGTCCTGCCAGCGACGGCCGACGTAGCAGTGGGTGGTCTCGGCCTGGCGCGCGTCACGGTACAGACGCACATAGGCCGACGGATCCGGCTCACCGGTGACCGGGTCGGCCAGGTCGTAGGTCAGGCGCAGTTCCACCGTGTAGCGGTGGCACTCGATCACGTCCAGGCGGACATCCAGGCCGTCGCCGATCGAGGAAATGTAGCTGCCCGCCACCAGTCCGGCCGGTTCGAACAGACGCACCAGATGGCGGTAGTTTTCCGCGTACAGGCCCATGAGCCAGCTCAGCCGGCTCAGGCGGGGAATGCGTTCGGTGCGGGGCAAGGCTCGGGCCATGGGTCGATCCTACACGTTGGTGCTTCAACGTGGGGGCGCGCACGTGCAAGCCAACCCCTGGGTAGTGCCGGCCGCTGGCCGGCAGCTCTGCATCGCGGCCGAGGGTTCATCCACCAGCCGGCCAGCGGCCGGCTCTACCAGATGAGGATCAATACAGCTCGCGCTGCAGCCCCAGCGTGGCCAGCACCTTGCTGGAAATCTCCTCGATCGAGGTATGGGTGGTGCTCAGGGTCGGGATCCGCTCCATCTGGAACATCACCTCGGCCGCAGCCACCTCGCGCTTGCAGGTGTCCAGGTTTGCGTAGCGCGAGTTCGGGCGGCGCTCCTGGCGGATCTGCTGCAGCCGGTCCGGGTCGATGGTCAGGCCGAACAGCTTGCGCCGGTAGTTGCGCAGGCGTGGCGGCAGGCGGTCGCTTTCCAGGTCTTCGTCGGTCAGCGGGTAATTGGCCGCGCGCACCCCATAATGCAGGGCCAGGTAGATGCAGGTGGGCGTCTTGCCGGCGCGCGACACCGCCACCAGGATCACGTCGGCATCGTCGTAGTTCACCGCGATGCCATCGTCATGGGTCAGGGCGAAGTTCATCGCGTTGATGCGGCGGTGGTAGGTGTCGAAATCCACCATGCCGTGCGCCTGGCCGACCCGGGCCAGGCGCGGACTGGCCAGTTCACGCTCCAACGGCTCGATGAACGGCGCGAACACATCCAGCATCAGCGCGCCGCTGTCGGCCAGGATCAGGCTCAGGCTCTGGTCCACGCAGGAGTTCACCACGATCGGCCGGACCTGGTACCGCTCCCCTGCCGCCTGGATCCGGGCACAGGCTTCACGCGCTTTTTCGGGGTCGTCGACAAACGACATGCGATCGGTAATGAAGCTGAACCCGGAGAACTGGGTAAGCAGGCTATGCCCAATGGTTTCAGCGGTGATACCGGTTCCATCGGAAACGTAGAACACCGGACGGATGGTCGACATGCGCGCTTTTACCCCCTACGAAGCCTAAAAAGGCCGCCAGCACAAGCTTGTGCCGACGGTACTCTGCCCGGCATCATATCGGCTTCTTCCTACGGACGCGGCCATTCCAGCCCGCCTCGGGCGATGGCCAAACGGAGCATCGCGCTTGAACGAGAACATCCTGTGGTTGCACGAACTGCGTCTGGCCGATCTGGCCCGCGTAGGCGGCAAGAATTCGTCGCTGGGCGAGATGATCGGCAACCTGGCCGGTCTGGGCGTTTCGGTGCCGGGCGGTTATGCCACCACCGCTGAAGCCTTCAAGGACTTCATCGCGCACAACGATCTGTCCAAGCGCATCTTCGACAAGCTGGCCACGCTGGACGTCGAGGACGTCAACGCGCTGACCGCAGCGGGCAAGGAAATCCGCACCTGGGTGATCGATGCCCCGCTGCAGCCGCAGCTGGACCAGGACATCCGCACTGCCTACGCCCAGTTGAGCGCCGACAATGGCGGCGGCGACGTGGCCGTGGCCGTGCGTTCGTCGGCCACCGCCGAGGATCTGCCGGATGCCTCCTTCGCCGGCCAGCAGGAAACCTTCCTCAACGTCACCGGTGCCGACGACGTCGTGCACAAGGTCAAGGAAGTGTTCGCCTCGCTGTACAACGACCGTGCCATCGCCTACCGCGTGCACCACGGCTTCAAGCATGAAGACGTGTTCCTGTCCGCCGGCGTGCAGCTGATGGTGCGTTCGGGCGTCGGTTCCTCCGGCGTGCTGTTCACACTGGACACCGAGTCCGGCTTCCGCGATGTGGTGTTCGTCACCTCGTCCTTCGGCCTGGGCGAAATGGTCGTGCAGGGCGCGGTCAACCCGGACGAGTACTACGTCTACAAGCCCACCCTGCAGGCCGGCAAGCCGGCGATCCTGCGCCGCTCGCTCGGCAGCAAGGCCATCCGCATGGTGTATTCGGATGTTCCGGGTGAGCGCGTCAGGATCGAGGACACTCCGGTCGAACTGCGCAACACCTTCTCGATCAGCGACGAGGACGTGCAGGAACTGTCCAAGCAGGCGCTGGTCATCGAAAAGCACTACGGCCGCCCGATGGACATCGAGTGGGCCAAGGACGGTGTCAGCGGCAAGCTGTTCATCGTGCAGGCGCGCCCGGAAACGGTGAAGTCGCGCAGCCATGCCACCCAGATCGAGCGCTTCGCGCTGACTGAAAAGGGCGGCAACGTGCTGGCCGAGGGCCGCGCCGTCGGTGCCAAGATCGGTTCGGGCGTGGCCCGCGTGGTCAAGACGCTGGACGACATGAACCGCGTGCAGCCGGGCGACGTGCTGATCGCCGACATGACCGATCCCGATTGGGAACCGGTGATGAAGCGCGCTTCGGCCATCGTCACCAACCGTGGTGGCCGTACCTGCCACGCCGCGATCATCGCGCGCGAGCTGGGCGTGCCGGCCGTGGTCGGTTCGGGCAACGCCACCAAGGTCATCGAAGATGGCCAGCTGGTCACCGTCAGCTGCGCTGAAGGCGATACCGGCTTCATCTACGAAGGCAAGCTGGGCTTCGAGCGCACCACCACCGATCTGGGCAACATGCCGCCGGCACCGCTGAAGATCATGATGAACGTGGCCAACCCGGAACGTGCCTTCGACTTCGGCCAGCTGCCGAACGCCGGCATCGGCCTGGCCCGTCTGGAAATGATCATCGCCAGCCACATCGGCATCCACCCGAACGCGCTGCTGGAATACGACCGCCAGGATGCGGCAACCAAGAAGAAGATCGACGAGAAGATCGCCGGTTACGGTGATCCGGTCAGCTTCTACGTGGATCGCCTGGCCGAAGGCATCGCCACCCTCACCGCCTCGGTCGCACCGAACGCCGTGATCGTGCGCCTGTCGGACTTCAAGTCCAACGAGTACGCCAACCTGATCGGCGGCAGCAACTACGAGCCGCACGAAGAGAACCCGATGATCGGCTTCCGCGGCGCCAGCCGTTACGTCGATCCGAGCTTCTCGGCCGCCTTCGCGCTGGAGTGCAAGGCCGTGCTGCGCGTGCGCAACGAAATGGGCCTGGACAACCTGTGGGTCATGATTCCGTTTGTGCGCACCCTGGAAGAAGGCCGCAAGGTCATCGAGGTGCTGGAACAGAACGGCCTGAAGCAGGGCGAGAACGGCCTGAAGATCATCATGATGTGCGAAGTGCCGTCCAACGCACTGCTCGCCGATGAGTTCCTGGAGATCTTCGACGGCTTCTCGATCGGCTCCAACGACCTGACCCAGCTCAGCCTGGGCCTGGACCGCGATTCGTCGATCGTCGCGCACCTGTTCGACGAACGTAACCCGGCAGTGAAGAAGCTGCTGTCGATGGCGATCAAGTCGGCACGTGCCAAGGGCAAGTACGTCGGCATCTGCGGCCAGGGCCCGTCCGATCACCCGGATCTGGCCGAATGGCTGATGCAGGAAGGCATCGAGTCGGTGTCGCTGAACCCGGACACCGTGGTCGATACCTGGCTGCGCCTGGCCAAGCTGAAGGCGAACGGCTGAGACCGTGATTGCTGAGGGCTGACGTCGCTTTCATCGGCGCCGGCCCATACTTCAGCTGCATGCAAGCCCCGCCTCTGCGGGGCTTGTTGTTTCTGGCGTCTGCGCGCGCCACCTCCCCCGCTGCAAAGGAGCCCGCATGCTCGCCACTGCCCCACCCGCCCCCGCCGCAACACCCTGGTTCCACTCCCTCGATTGGGAACGCCTGCTGGAGACCTACGGCGTGCCATTGCTGGCCGCGATCGTGGTGCTGCTGGTCGGCATGTGGGTGGCGCGACGCCTGTCCAACGCGATGCCACGCGCCACCGCGCGCATGGGCGTGGACCCGATGCTGGGCAATTTCCTGCGCAACGTGGTGTACGCCGCGTCGCTGGTGATCGTGGTGGTGCTGGCAATCGGCACGCTGGGCGTGCAGATCACCCCGCTGCTGGCCGTGCTTGGCACCGCCGGCCTGGCGGTAGGCCTGGCACTGAAGGACTCGCTGTCCAACATCGCCTCGGGCGTCATGCTGGTGACGCTGCGCCCGTTCCGCGTCGGTGATGTAGTGACGGTGGCCGGACAGACCGGCACGGTGCGCGAAGTGCGCATCTTCCAGACCGTCATCACCGGTGCCGACAATCAGCACACCACCATTCCGAACACGCTGATCACCGCTGCGCCGATCATCAACCTGACCGCCGAGCCGACCCGCCGCGTCGAACTGGTGGTGGGCATCGGCTATGAAGACAACATCCAGCTGGCGCGCGACACCGCGCTGGCGCTGATGAAGGCCGACCCGCGCGTGTTGCAGACGCCGGCACCGGACGTAGTGGTGTACGAACTGGGCGCGCACGCGATCAATCTTGGCATCCGCTGCTACGTGAAGTCGGCCGACTGGTTCGGTACCAAGGTCACGCTGCTGGAACAGCTCAAGCTGGGCTTCGACAAGGCCGGCATCAACATCCCGTATCCGCAGCAGGACATGCACCTGTACCTGCATGGCAAGGATGGTGGCGTGGTCGAGGCCGACGCGCTGGTGCGCGACAAGCCCTGATCCGACACAGAAATGCCGGCCAGCGGTCGGCACTACCCTGCCCCGCGCGCCCCGGTAGTGCCGGCCGCTGGCCGGCAACCTCCAGGATCAGGCGGCGACGCTTTCTTCCAGCGTTGGGTAATCGGTGAAGCCGATCGCGCCTCCGCCGAAGAACGTCGCCCGATCCGGCGGGTTCAATTCCGCACCCAGACGCAGGCGCTCCGGCAGATCCGGGTTGGCGATGAACGGGCGACCGAAGCCGATCAGGTCGACCCAGCCTTCCGCCAGTGCCTGCTCGGCGCGCTCGGCGGTGTACTTGCCGGCGTAGATCAGGGTGCCCGGGTAGATCAAGCGCAGCGCCTGCTTGAACGCCACCGGCATCAGCGGTGCATCGTCCCAGTCGGCTTCGGCGATGTGCAGGTAGCCCACGCCCAGCGCACCCAGCAGGTGCGCCGCGGCCAGGTAGGTAGCCTGCGGCGTATCGTCCACCGCGCCCTGCAGCGTCGTCAGCGGCGCCAGACGAACACCGACGCGGTCACCACCGGCTACTGCAGTCACCGCCTGCACGACCTCGCGCAGGAAACGCAGCCGGTTCTGCAGCGAGCCGCCATAGCCGTCGCTGCGCTGGTTGGCCTGCGAGTCGATGAACTGGTTGATCAGATAACCATTTGCACCGTGAAGCTCGACACCATCGAAGCCGGCGGCCAGCGCATTGCGGGTGGCCTGCGCGTAGTCGGCGATGATGCCTGGAATCTCGGCCTCGGCCAGCGCGCGCGGCATCGAGTGCTGGATCATCTCGCCCACGCCCGCTTCCGGGCCGGCGCCGGTGGGGTCGACAAACACCTTCACGCCCTCGGCCAGCAGCGCCGACGACGACACCGGCGCGGCACCACCGGGCTGCAGGGCCACGTGCGAGACCCGACCCACGTGCCACAACTGGGCGTAGATGCGACCGCCTGCAGCGTGCACGGCATCTGTCACCTGTCGCCAGCCCTGCACCTGTTTCGGGCTGTGGATGCCCGGCGTCCAGGCATAGCCCTGGCCCTGCGGGCTGATCTGGGTACCTTCGCTGACGATCAGGCCCGCGCTGGCCCGCTGCGCGTAGTAGGCGGCCATTTCCGCGGTGGCAACGTTGCCGTCGGCAGCGCGCGAGCGGGTCATCGGCGGCATGACGATTCGGTTGGGCAGTGTCAAGGCGCCCAAGCGGTGGGAGGTAAACAACATGGCGGACATCTCTTGCGGGGGGAGTGCCAGCAAGAATGGGGACCGCCTGCGAAAGGCAACAGGCGTGTTGTGGCAAAACAGTTATGCCCGGCAGGCAAGGATGGCCTGGCATGAAGGCTCATCCATGCATGGCGTGGATCTACTCCAGGCTGGGTTCCATCCTGATCGTGCCATGCGCCACGCGGTCATAGCACGTGCGCACCACGTCTTCGCCGTACTTGCGCTCCAACCGGCGCACGATGAAGTGGCCGCGCGCCATGTCCTGGTAGTAATCGGTGAACATCGTATTGAGCGTCGCACCGGCAGCGGCACCCACGATCGGCACCGCCTGTGCGGCGAATTTCTCGGTGACCACCACGCCGAAGCGCGCGGCTACCTTCTCCACCATCTTTGCCAGCAGCTTGCCGGCTTCCTTCGGTGCCACGCCCAGGGTCAGGTCACGGCCGGTCACCACGCGCCCGGCCAGCTCGGCCGACAGATGGCGCATCACATCGGTGGTGAAGCCGCGGGCCAGGTAATAGCCCGTCTCGCTGGCGTCATCGCGCGGCGAGTTGCCGCCCAGCGCGAACACCTCCAGGCAGGCCTGGCGGGTACTGAACTCGGACAGGTCGAAGCCTTCGCTGCGAGCCACGTCGGCCACGGCGCGCATCATGATGGTGGTCGACACCGGCAGTTCGATGAACAGCGCGGCAAAGCCAAAGGCGCCGCCCACCGCACCGGAGGTCGCTGCGGCCAACTTGTGCCAGCGGGTGGACGCCCCCTTGCCGGGGGTGTTGTCCATGCTCCACAGCGCTGCCTGCGCCGACTTGGTCAGCGCCGCCTGCACGGCGCCATGGATGCGGTTGGAGACCGAGTTGGGCAGCGCCTTCACCGCGAACTCCAGCGGCGTGCCGACCAGATTGGCCATGCGCGCGGTCAGGGTCGGCGCTTCCAGCAGGGTCACCGCCCGCTGCAGGTCAGACCAGTCGCGGGCGTCGTGAGCAATGTCGCGGGGGAGCAGGATGGGCTCGTTCATGGCGCCGATCTTAGCGCCAGGGAGTTGAACGGAGGGTAGTGCCGGCCGCTGGCCGGCAACCTGATACACGTCACGAAGGCCGCTGAATTGCCGGCCAGCGGCCGGCACTACCAGTTCGCGTGTCATCCGGTAGCGGCGGGCCATGCCCGGCGTCGTCGTTCAGGCAACCGGCAGCCCCGACAGCGCGCCCATGAACTGGCGGTAGTGACGCAGCTCGGCGATGGAGTCATGCACATCGCTCAGCGCGGTGTGGTTGCTGTTCTTGCCAACGCCAGCGGCCACGGTCGGCGCCCAGCGCTTGGCCAGCTCCTTCACCGTGGACACGTCCAGGTTGCGGTAGTGGAAGTACTTCTCCAGGCGCGGCATCTGGCGGTGCAGGAAGCGGCGGTCCTGGCAGATGGAGTTGCCGCACATCGGCGAGAGGCCGGCCGGGATCCACTGCGCCAGGAAATTCACCGTCTGCGCTTCAGCTTGGGCAAGGGTCACCGTGCTGTCCACCACACGCTGCCACAGGCCCGAACGGCGGTGCTGGTTGCGGTTCCACTCGTCCATCGCTTCCAGCGTTTCCAGCGGATGGTGGATGGCGAATTCCGGACCTTCGGCCAGCACGTTGAGCTGGGCGTCAGTGACTACGGTGGCGATCTCGATGATCGAATCGTTGTCGGTATCCAACCCGGTCATTTCCAGGTCGATCCAGATCAGTCGTTCGTTGGCCGCGCCGTTGTCCGCCATGTGTCGCCTCGTTGCTGGGCAGGCGCGCGGCCTACCGGTGATGGAAAGAGGCGCCCATCATACCCGTTCGCCCCTCAGCCCTCGCTGGCGTGGTCTTCCAGCAACAGCGGCGGCTTGCCGCGCTTGGCGCGGAAATAGTTGGTCAGGCGCATGCTGGCTTCCTTGGCCAGCACCCCACCGTGGATCTCCACCCGGTGGTTGTGGCGACCATCGCCGAGCAGGTCGAACACACTGCCGCAGGCCCCGGTCTTGGGATCGCTGGCCCCGTAGACCAGTCGTGCAACGCGCGCGTGCACGATCGCCATCGCGCACATTGCGCACGGCTCCAGGGTCACATACAGGGTGCTGCCGAGCAGGCGATGGTTGGCGAGCAGTTTTCCACCTGAACGCATGGCCACGATTTCGGCATGCGCACTGGGGTCGTGCGAAGCAATGTTGAGGTTCCAGCCCTCACCCAGCAGCTGGCCGTCGGCACTGACCAGCACCGCACCCACCGGGATCTCGTCGAACTCGCGTTGTGCGCGCTCGGCCAGCGCCAGCGCGTGGCGCATCCAGTGTTCGTCGGTGTCGTGCACCGGCACACCCAGGGCGTCGGTCATGGCGGTTCTCGCGTTTCTGCAGGGCCAAGATGGCCGCCGGGGCCGCATTGTACGCCCGCAGCCGTGCAGGCGCCGCTAACGCGCGTCGAAGCGCTCGCGGGCAGCGTCCAGCGCCGGGAAATTGTGCTCGGCCCAACGGTCCAACGCGGTCAGGGTGTCTACCAGACTGCGCGCAACCTCGGTCAACCGGTACTCCACGTGCAGTGGCTTGCCGCCCAGATCGCAGCGCTCGATCAGGCCGTTGCGCTCCAGCTGCCGCAGGGTCTGGGTCAGCACCTTCTGCGAGATGCCTTCGATCTTCCGCAGCAGCGCACCATTGCGTTGCGGGCCCTCGGCCAATGCCGGCAGCAGCAGCATCACCCACTTGCCGGAGATCAGTGCCAGCGCATCGCGCGCCGAGCAGTCGGCGGCATAGACATCACCGGGAAAGGCCATGGTTACCTCAAAGTGCGTAATTGCCGGGACATGCCGGCATCGCGAGGATGGTCGCACATCCCAATACGCCCCTCCCTCATGCGCGCCCTGATCCTGCTGGCCCATCCCGAACCCCGTTCCTTCAATGCCCACCTGGCCACGCAGGCGGCCGAGCAGCTGCGGCACGACAATCTGCAGGTGGACATGGTCGACCTGTATGCAGAGAGCTTCGATCCGCTGGAAGCCTCCTGGCACCATCCACGGCGCCTGCAGCCCGAGCGCTTCGGTCCCCAGCGCGAACAACGCTACAGCGCCGAACACGACCAGTTGCCCACCGATGTGCAGCATCACCTGCAACTGCTGCGGGCCGCGGACCTGGTGATCCTGCAGTTCCCACTGTGGTGGTTCGCGGCGCCGGCCATCCTCAAGGGCTGGCTGGACCGCGTGCTGGTCTACGGGCCGATGTACAACAGCCGGCAACGCCACGAGCGCGGCGTGATGCAGGGCAAGCGTGCGCTGCTGAGCGTCACCACCGGCTCTTCGGCGCGGGCATGCGCGGTTGACGGCCGCGAAGGCGATACCCGGCTGTTGCTCTGGCCATTGATGTACAGCCTGCGCTACGTCGGCTTCGAGGTGATGGAGCCGTATATGGTGCACGGCGTGCGTTCAGGGCTTGCAGCGGAACGCATTCAGGCCCACGACGAAGCATTGGTTGCAGCCACCCTTTCCTACCGCGAGCGACTGTCGCGATGGCGGCAGTGGCCGACCGTGCCCTTCAACAACAGTGAGGACTTCGAGGATGGCGTGTTGCTGCGCGCGGAAGCGACTGCCTACAGTCCCTTCATCCGCCATCGCAACGCCGGATGAACCCGCACCTGCAGGCACGGCCGGAAAGCTTCACAATGCGTATTCCTGTCAAGCACCTTGGTGAACACATGACCACCCTCCGTCCCTCTCGCGCCGACGACGGCGCCGCCCTTGTCGATCTCTGGCGCCGCGCCGTCGACGCCACCCACGACTTCCTCAGCACTGAAGATCGCCTGGCGATCGATGCCGAAGTCGCCGGTTTCCTGCCGCAGGCGCCGATGACCGTTGCTGTCGATGCACAGGATCGGCCGCTGGGCTTCATGCTGATCGACGGCACCCACATGGAAGCACTGTTCATCGATCCGGACGTGCGCGGCACCGGTATCGGTCGGCAGCTGCTGCAGCACGCACTGGCCCTGCACCCGCAGCTGAGCACCGACGTCAACGCACAGAACGCGCAGGCCGTGGGCTTCTACCTGCGCATGGGCTTTGTCGAAACCGGTCGTTCGCCGCTGGATTCGCAGGGCCGCCCGTATCCGCTGATCCACCTTCGGCATAAGGCCTGACATCCGTTGGCAGCAGCTGCGTGTTAGCGTGGCTGCTTTCGATCAAGGAATGCCGTACATGGATGGTGCAAAAGCCCTGTTGACCCTGTTTGCGCTGGGCATCAGCCTGGTCTGGATCCTGGTGCCGTTCGCCATCTTCGCCGTGCGCAACCTGCTGCGTGAGGTACTGGTCGAGCAGCGTCGTACCAATGAACTTCTCGAGCATATCGGCGGCTACCGCATTCCGAAACCGCAACCCGAACCGACCGTCTGGCGCGCGCCCTGAGCGGGCGCACGCCCGCCGTGGCTCAGGCTGTCGCCTCGAAGGCCGGTGAGTACTGCACCTCGCCCTGAGCCAGCGGAGGCTGCAGGCAAAGCGCCTGGAAGTACTCCGCCGGCACGCCCGGCAACACCAGACCCGGCTCGGCACGGAAGCCGAAGCGCCCGTAATAGGCCGGCTCGCCCAGCAATACACAGCCATGCGCACCCTGCTGACGCAGTGCTTCAAGTGCGGCGCGCATCAGGGCCGCACCGATGCCCTGCCCCTGCCAGGCGGGCACTACCGAGATCGGGCCCAGACCAAACCAGCCCGTGCTGCCATCGCTGACCGTCACCGGCGACAGGGCAATGTGACCGACCACCTGGCCCTGAGTTTCGGCGACCAGCGAAATGCTCAACTCCCCGCGGGTGCGCAGGGCGTCGACGATGAACTGCTCGGTGTGGCTGCTGTGCGGGGCTTCGCGGAAGGCGGCCTCGGTGAGTGCATGGATGGCGGCGTGGTCGGCCGTGGTTTCGGTGCGGATCATGCAGTTCAAGAGAACGCCTTTGATAATGTGATGGATGCGTGAATTATTGATTTAGGTCGCAGATTCAACCGCGAGCAGCCCCTGCCAGCAAGGCCAACGCGACGCCCGAATCCCCTGTGCTGCAATCGATTCGCCGGAATACACCGCATCGGGCGCGTCAAAAAGCCGTCGCGGCGGTGGCGCAGCGTTCCTGACACGCTCCATAATCGAGAAACCTGTCACCCAGGAAGGATATATGGACATGGACGCACGATGCAGGATCAGGCCATGGGAGTAGCGCTCCCTGAAAGGAAAAGGCAGCCGCTGCTGGCGTTGCTCGCCCTTATCCCACTGGCCGCATGCTCGCCCTATGCTGATGCCGAGCGCGACGTCGCCGCTGGTGGGCGCGGCCTGGCCAAACTCAACCCATCACCGCAGCAAGGCTACGAGCTGGTGCTGACACTGAAGGATGCCCCCGGTCCCTTCGCGGTGGTCGAGGGCGTTGCCCAGTACGACGCACGCAACTATGCAGCATGTGGGCGGATCGTACCTGCAACGGGCACTGCGGGCCGCATCACCAGTCAGGAACCTATCGCACTGCGCCAGGTGGGCGAGAACGAATACCGCGGCACGTTCTACCTCGACCGCATGCAGGACGAGGATTACTACGGGCGTGGTGTCTGCCATTGGGCGCTGACGGGAGTCGGTGCGATGTTGCGCGCTACGACCGGCGAGGCGGATACGCGATTCCTGACGTTCATCGACAAGGAGCGCATGGACGCGGGGAGCCGGGTGACGCGGCACTACCCACGCGCCGACTACCCCCGAATCGAAGAGATCACCGGATACGGAGCGAGCGGCGAGGAAGATCCTTCCAGCTATCGCGCCGATCTGCGCAATGCGTTGTTCTCAACCACCACCACTGTGCAGAAGCTCATGCCATGAGCCGCCAGTTCCACAACCCCTACCCCCAAGGAGGCCGACATTGCGCCACAAGATGATTCCGTGCCTTGCTCTGCTTCTGTTGACCGCCTGCAACCCGGAGACCGCCATGAACCAGGAACGTGCCGCTGCTGAAGCCGATGTCGCCCAGGGTGGGCGCGGCCTCGCCAAGCTCAACCCCAGCCCGCGCAAGGCCTATGAACTGGTACTGCGCCTGAAGGATGCACCCGGCGATTTCGCACTGGTCAAGGGCGTAGCGCAGTACGACGTCACCAACGAAGACCAGTGCGGCCACATCGAGCCGGCCACCGGCACAGCCGCACGTATCACCAGCCAGGAACCGGTGGAGCTGCGCAAGGTCGCTGAGGGCGAGTACCGCGGCACGCTGTATGTGGACCGCATGCTGGATGAGGACTACTACGGTCGTGGCGTCTGCAAGTGGGAGTTCACCGGTGCCGGGGCAATGCTGAAGGCGACGGGTGCCGAAGAAGAGACCCGCTTCCTCACTTTCGTCGACGCCAAGCCGCTGACCGAAGGTGGCGCCCATACGCTCTACTATCCGGATCTGGTCTATCCGAAGGCAGATCGCGTTCCCAACTTCCCAGCCAGTGGCGAGCCCGATCGCAGCAACTACGCCCCTGATCTGCAGGACAAGCTGTTTACGATCACCCTCTCCGCAAGTGAGGTGGCGCCGTGACCATCACCTCTCAGGACTACGCCGCGTTATCCAATGACGCCTACAAGGATCGGGCCGTCGGCCGACGTGAACCCGGCCAAGAAGAAAAAGTCACGTTAAACGGCCATGAGTACAAGATACTTGAGCATGTCAACAATCGTCTCAACGGCTATCAGGGCACCGTCTATCAGCGCGTAGACACCAAAGAGATCGTCATTGCGCATCGTGGCACCGAGCAGATCGCTCGCGATGCGATTCTGACCGACGGCGGCATGGTGGTTGCGCGCACCAACGTGCAGGCGCCTGACGCGATTGCTTTGACACAGAGGACGCTCGAAGGCGCCGCGCTTCAATCCCGCTTGAACGGTGTGCCCGCGCCCCAGGTCACCGTCACAGGCCACTCCCTCGGCGGTGCCCTGGCCCAGATCACCTCGCACCACTTCAACGTCAAGGGCGAGACCTTCAATGCCTACGGCGCGGTCAGCCTCAGCTACCGCATTCCGGAAGGCGGCAACACCATGATCAACCACGTCATGGCCTCCGATCCGGTCAGCGCTGCCTCGCCGCACTTTGGCCAGGTCCGCATCTACGCCAAGCCCGACGAGATCAAGACGCTGGCAGCGAACGGCTTCAGCAATCACGCCCTGCGTGATCTGATTCCAGACCGTCCGATCATCGCGGCCACCAGTTCATTCGGCGCGCACAAACTGGGCAACTTCCTCAACGAAGGCTCGGTGCTGAAGCACCCGGAAACGCAGAAGCTGGCGAAAGACAACGCCAAGATGATCGAGGAGTACCGCGACGACGTGGAATCACTGCGTCGTGGCGTCACCCGCGCGGCACGCGGCATCCCTGGCGGCGCCATCGATCTGTACGACCACATCCGCGGCCCGCTGCAGCCCGGTGAACCAGCACGCCGCGAAGCAGAGAAGAACGGCCATCACACCAGCATGCTGCGCATGGACGATGCCAATCACCTGGGCAACCCGCTGTTCAACGACGCGATCCGTGGCGTGCATGCGCAGGACGTTCGCGTCGGCCGCGTGCCGGATGTGATGAGTACGCAGTTGGCCGGTAGCCTGGCGGCGGAGATGCACGCTGCAGGCGGCAAGCGCATCGACGAGGTGGTGATGAATGCCGACGCCTCGCGCAGCTTCGCGGTGCAGGGCCAGGGCGGCGACCCGGCGCATCTGCGCGTGTCGGTGGACACGGCCGTGGCGATGAACACCCCGCTGGAGCAGAGCAGCCAGCGCATTGATCAGCAAGCTGCGGGACAGCGCCTGGCACAGGACCGCGATCAACAACTGGAACAACAGCAGAACCAGACCCGCAGCATGCAGGCCTGATGAACAGCGCGGGAGCCGGTCAATCCAGCTCCCGCGTCACTTCGGCCCTCTGCCTCAGGGGCTGGAGGCCGCGACCGGCGCGGACGCACTGGCGATCACGAACAGATCCGGCCCGGAATCCGGGAAGCCACCACAGGCGCGATCACCCGGCGCTACCGGATCACAGGGCCACTGCGCCCGCGCGACCTTTTCGCGCAGCTCGAAGCGATCCCCAGTCCAGACCACGAAGGCCAGGTGCTCGCGGTTCCAGTCACTGTAGGCACGCGGACCGCCCTTCTGCGCCGTCTCCGGGTACTGCACGAACCAGCGCATGGCCGGGCCGTACTGCAACTTGCTGTGGTCCAGGCTGATCCGGCCGTCGCGCGACAGCTGCCGCGCACGATCGGCCTCCGTCACCTGGGGCATGGCCGGCATGGCATCGGCGGTCACATCCCTCGGCGCGGCGTCCCCGCGAACCTGGTACACACGCTGGCCCACATAAGCCTCGCGGCAGTCACCCGCTGGCACACGCACCGGCTCCGCGCCGTACTCATCGCGGTTGGCAACCTGGTCGCTGCAGGTGAACGGTGCCGCCACCAGGTAGAACGTGCTGTCGGCGTCGCGTCCTTCCAGCGAGCGCACCCAGATGTCGCCCATCCGCGCGATGAAGTCCGGGCGCTGGCCGTAGCCCGGCACCGCCTTGAACCAAACCTTCTGTTGCACCTCACGCTCGCGCCAGCTGCGCGGCAGGTGGATGTCCTGCTGGGGCAGCGCGACCAGCAGCGCGGCCAGATGCGCCGGCATCGTGCCCTGGCAGGCGCCGATCAGCAGCTCGCCCTGGGCCGCCAGCCGCCCAGCCAGATCCACCGGGCAGCGGGCACCAAGCGCACGCTCGGTCGCCTGCTCGGGCGGCAACGGCGCGATGACCAAGGCGGGTGGCGCGGGAGCTACCGCCGGGACGGCTGGCTCGACGACGGCAGGCGGTGCAGCGACAGGCGCCGCCGCGGGTGCAACGGGCGCAGGCGTCGGGTCTGCAACCGGCGCCGCGGCAACGGCTTCAGACGGCATGGGTGCTGCAACAGACGCCGTCCCTGCAGGCACGTCAACGGTTGGCTCGGCAGCCGGGGGCGTCTCCACGACGGGTGCCGCGGCCTCCTGAGCCTGTGCCGACGCTACGGCAAGTCCAAGTGACAGCAGCCAGAGCGGCGGCAGGCGGCGCACGGATGCATTGCAGCGGGCAGCGGCGTGCCGGGCATTCGAGGGAACGATTCGCATGTGGTGTCCTTCCGAGTGGGTTTCCATGTCGGCGCCACAGGGCGCCACGCGTCGTACGTAAAGCGCCGGCGGGTCCCCTGCCCGCCGGCATCAGGTGTTACAGGGATCGAGAACGCTGCTCCTGCTCGCGGGCGAGCGCGGCCGCCGGGTCCTGCTGGGCGACACTGGCAGCCAGCTGCTGGCTGCTCTGCGCCAGCGGCTGCTGGGCGGCCTGCTCCCGGTCAACGGACGCACGCAGCATCGCCGGATCTCCCAGCGTGCCCTGCACCGCAAACAGCGTGCGCCCGTCGTTGCCCGCCAGCAGATGATCGATACGCGACAGGCCGGCCTTCTGCGCACTCAACGCCAGCGCGCCGGCGGCGTTGTCCAGTTCCTGTTCACTGCGCAGTCCGCTCTGCACCCCCATCTGCTGCAGGTGCTGGCGTGCCCCCTGGAACAGGGCGTGTCCCGGCTCGCCCGGCTGCGACATGTCGCGCAGGGTGGCCTGCTGCGCCGGCGCCCCTACTTCGCCCCGCTCCAGCCGCGCCATCACATCAGGCGTCAGCTTCTGCTGCCACGCATCGAATCGCTGCTGGCGGGCCTCGATGCCGTTAAGGCCACCATTGATCGCGCGCGTCGCTTCGCGCACATCCTCGCGCGCCGCCTCCGGCACGCGCGTTTGCCACTGCCACACCGCAATACGGCCCGCATGCTCAGGCTGCGCGGCCAGCTCCGGTTGATTCACCAGATCCAGATCCAGCGCCTTGCCGGCACGCTCATAGTTTTCCTTGCCGACCAGCGGCAGATAGCCGCGGCCGTGATACTTCAATGCGTCGCCGGGCGCATCATTGCCCATGCGCCCGCCATACATCAGTTCGGCCAGGCTCTCCGGCCGCCCACGCAGCGCCTCCTGGCGGGCGCTCTCCAGCGCGGCGTTGCCATTGCGCCACGCAGCTTCCACCGGGATCTGCGAGATTCCCCGGGTGAAGTTGAAACTTTCATTGAGCCGGCTCAAGCCGCGCGACTCGTGCCCTGCCTGGGCCATGAAATTGGCCAGTTCAAGCGGGGAGTCGATGCCGGCTTTGGTCGCCTGCCGCAACAGCTGCGACTCTCTATCGGTCGACACAGTGCAACTCCTGAATCTTCATCAGCGCGGATTCCCTTCCGCCGGTTGGAGCTTGGCTCATGGAAGCGACACCTCGGCGACACTGGACGGGTCGAAGTCCTCGAACCGCACCCTGCCCAGCTCCGCCACCGAGTAATCCCGGATGTTGGTCGCTTCGGTCTCGATATCCACGACCTTGCGTCTCACCCCGTCCACCCAGCAGGCCTTGTCCGCGGGCGCATAGCGGAACCGGTAGGTGCTGCTCCAGCGCTCGCGGCTACCGCCGTTGGTGATCACGCTGAAGGTGCCCTCCTCGACCATTGCATACGCAAAAGGGTCGCCGGCCAAGCCACCTCGGGTGGAACACGGCACCAGCTTGTCGTTGCGCGCGGCCAGCTGCCAGCGCCCCCGCCCGTCACCGCGTAGCAACAGCAGCACCCGGTTCGGTCCGTGTTGGCCGGGCACCAGCCCTTCCGGCGTCGGCTGGTCGATGACCAGCAGCTGATACTCGATGCCATCGCCGTTGAGCTCGCCCCTGACGGCTTCCAGCAGGTTCGCACCGGACGGAACAAATGCCAGGGCATCGTCCATGTGTGCGCCAACCCTGTCTTCCATCCCCTCCCACTCCTTCAATATCGTCCCGCCGATGCTCGCGTCGTAGGCGGGCATAGTGGCGTTGCCCAGTCGCGTCAGTCACCCTGCAGATGCGGATGATAGCTCCGGGAGCACCATGGCAGCGTCGGTGGCATGCGTCACCCGTTGAGCGGAGGGACAGGGTCCTCATGGACGGGAAAGCTCCTGCAATCGGTAGCGCCGAAGCGTCATTTTTCTGACGCCAGGAGAGCTTAGCGCGAGGAGGTCGCTTGCGTCGAAGATCGAAAGCTTGAAATGGCGCTACCAGTCACAGAATCGGGGACCGCATCCACGAAGCAAGACGGGCGCAGGCGGCGCAACACCCCCAAATCGCCTGTAGCTTCACATGCAGTTGTTGAATGCCAGAGGACAGGCTTTCGCATCGGCGTCGATACATTCTCCCACTGCCTTTTCCTCCGCCTCGGGCAGCGTCCGGCCGCGTACGCCTGATATCTCTTGAAAAGTGGAATAGCACACGCGACGTAGACGGATCTGCATTGTGCTCCCGCCGCAGCTCTGCAGTCCCGCAAGGCAATCTAAGTTGCCCAGCTTACCGTACTAGCATTAACGCATTTCGTCCCAGTGAACATCAGCGCAGTAGAAGAGACTGCTGAGACACATTCAGCCGGAAGTAGGCGCGCAGCATTTTATGCCGTGGCTCTCCAACGACAACATTCTTCGAGACTATACCAGCGAGCCCGCCGACACATTTACATCAAAATTCTTCAAAAATAGGCTTGGTACAGTTTTCATACAGCACCGCGCACTTCCCGCTCACATCATTCTTGCACTTGGAGTGCGCCATTATCAGCGCCATTTCCGGCGTAGCTCCACGCCCCAGCGCCGACATTCCACGACCCGTCTTCCCACTTGGAATGACCCAAGCCACACACTGATTTCGATACGCCAAACTGACGGAGCAATCGGCGGCACCAGTTGAACTGCACTTCCGCAACGCCTCTTGCTCTGCCGCTAGCTGTGACCGAAGGCCAGTCGATGCTCCTGCGTCCTGAGTAGACCGGGACTCGGCGATTGCCCCCCAAGTCTTTATCCACCGCCCCGTCGGAGAGTTTGCGGGCAATTCGGAAATCCCGCCACTCGATGTGCTACTCGGTGCGCCACTTGGAATGGGGGCACAACCGCGGGCGCCCTGACCTCCAATCGGATAGTACCCTGGCGGACAATTGCCTTCAGCGAACGCAACTTCGGTCAATGAGACGAGAAGAAAGAAGAAAAGAATCACCCATTGCTTTGCTCCATTCATGAAACTGTCCTCACCCCCTTCTCATTGGACCAGCTGGACGGCACCGGAATTGGCATTCCCCCTAAGACCAGCGGCTGACGGCACCGAATCGCCTCCGCCATACAATCGTGGACTGACCACCTGCCCCACACCACCAACATCAGCTTGCGTCACAGAAGGCGAACTCGGTTTATAGCTCTGCCCGCCCGTCGAACCCGGCGGCTGACCATTCGGGCCCGGCGATGCTCGGGAGGTGCGCGCTTGGCTGACCGTTTGGGGTACTCAGACAACGCATTGACTCGACCGGCGCGTGTACCTCCTGGTGTGCCATTGCTCTGATATTCCTTGCCGCATGCCCTTGATCAGAATTCATCAAACAAAGGCTTGGTACAGTTCGAATAGAACACTTCACACCGTCCTGCGCGATCATTGCGGCACATTGCTTCCGAAGCGACAAGCGCCAACTCGGGGGTAGCCCCTGTCCCAAGTCCCGCACGTCCAGTACCGGATCGTCCGCTTGGAATGACCCAGGAAATACACTGGTTGAAATAGCTCATGCTGACCGTGCAGTCCCGGGCACCTGACGCTCCACACTTTGAAACTGCTTCGCGCTCGGCCTCATTCTTGGATCGCAACCCCGTTGAAACCCCTGCATCCTGAGTACTTTTCGACTCCGCAATTGCCCCCCAGGTCTTGGTCCATTTGCCAGTCGGAGTTGCGAGACGGATCTCAGAGGAGCCAGTGCTTCCAGTGGCACCTCCCGGAATCGGCGCACATCCGCGCGCCCCCTGCCCGCCAATAGGGTAATACCCGGGCGGGCAGTTTCCTTCTGCCCACGCACGATCAACACCACCCAATAGCAGCAGGCACGAGGCGAGCAATACCCAATGTGCAATCAACTTCATAGCGAACGTACCTCCACCGTCTCCAGCCAAGCGATCAAACTAGGCAATTCCTGAATTGGCGTTCCCTCTGAGGCCAGAAGACGGATGCTGAGGCTCATGTCCACCTTGCAATCTTGGCATTACCGCTTGTCCTCCACCCAACTGAGATCCCGCAGCTGAGGACGGTGCCTCTGGCTTGTAACTCTGACCACCGCCCGTCGAACCCGGCGGCTGACCATTCGGGCCCGGCGATGCAGGTACTGCACTACCGCCTATCTGCGAATATGCCATGAAGCTGCCCAATGTTCCCTGGAAGAACATCGCCGCCATTGGGGGCGCAGTCAGAATCAGCGTGGTCAGGATCAGGCCCATGCCGCCTTGCTGTAGCGCCATGCTCGACATACCTTCACTGAAATTCTGACCCATCAGCGTGCCCGTCAACGTGCTTCCCCAGAAGGCGAACGCAACCTTGGACACCATCTTCATCGCGATGCCGGTCATCGCTGCCAGAACCGCCATGGAGAACATCGTGCCTATGCCGTAGAGCAGCCACTTCTGGAACAGCTGCTTGGTCTGGTCAAACAGCAAGCACAGGATGAACAATGGCCCCAGGCCGATGAACAACGCCAGCGCGACCTCATACAGCAAAAGCATTGAGCCAGCTGTGACTGCCGGACCACCCGTGCCCATACCAATGAACCACATGGCACGGGTCTTCGCGTTGTCCAGCGTCACGTCGCTCATCACGTCCAGCGCGTCAACGCTGGATAGCGCCAGCTGCATGTAGCCCAGGTTCTCATCGATCAGATCCTCCGGTGAGTCCTTCTTCCCGGTCACGACGTAAGTGATCTCGTTCTTCACGTCATTGATGAGAAAGCCATGCATCTCGCGACCGAACATACCCATGGTCGTGGCAACCGACACGATCAGCGCGGCCTTGGCCATGTTGGTCACGAGCACCATCATCGAATCGCGGCTGCGACCGGTGGCGATCCGGAAACCCTGAATCAGCACCCAGAGCGTCATGAGAGTCAGTGCAATGCCACCGACCCACGCCATCATGCGTCCAAGCAGCTTGACGCCGTACTCCGCGATTTCCTTATGCAGGTAATCGAGGATCAGCCGGAAGAACACAAAGTCACCAATTGAGGATGACGCGTGCAGATTCTGCAGCATGTGCAGGGGGCCTTGCCCCAACATGGCATCCATCAGCCCAAGATCCATAACTTCACCTAGAATGTGATTGCAGCTCGACCGGAGCAGCGTCTAATCAGTTGGAGAGCGCTGCCTTCAGTGCCGCGGCCTTCACTACGGTACCGAGAGGTGACTGACCGGTACCCTTCAATGCGCGCTGCGCAAGAATCTGCTGCATCTTGGTCAGCGCCTGAATCTGCTTGTCATACCCTTCAGTCTTCTTTTCCCAGGTCGCAAAATCCGCCTGCATATAGGCGTCAGAAACGACTGCGTTCGCGGAGGCCTCCGCCATCGCACCCTCGCCGCTCCACAGATCGCGGATATCCTTGATCCTGTCCAGCACCTTGCGCATGTCGGGCATCGTCTTCTGCACAACTTCCACGGTCTCGTTGTACTTCTGATTCTCCATGACCTGGATTGCAGCGCAGATGTTGCGCTGCTGGGCTATGATGTCCCCACCCGGGCTCAAGTCCAACGCAGTGAGGATACCGCTCAGGCTCATGATATTGCCGGCACCGCAGCGCTCGGCGACATTCCACTCAAGCGGAACCGGCTCCAGCTTCACGCCTTGAGGCATCAATGGCGAGGCGATGATCTGATTGAACTTCGCCAGCTTCTGCGCCCAGTTCTGAGTTGTTTCCAGAAACCGTTGCGCCTGGGTACCGTACTCGAGCAGGGCTTCCCCCTGAGCGGTAAACGTATGGATCTCAGTCAGCGTGCTGTTGACGGTATTCAAGCCAACCTCAACCACCGGGATGGGGTATCCCTTCACAGGCAAGCTGAGCAATGCGGCGACGGAAATCGCCATGGCGGTGGAACGGAGCCGGGAGACTGCGCTCGGCGTTCTAGCAGTACGGGCAGTGGTTTCCATGTTCTTCTCCATCGAATTCAAGGGGCTTGCTGCGTTCACGTCCATTGCGACAGTCATGCTGCAACCTCCTTACTGTTGGATGCGGGCTTTCCGGAGCCCTTGCGGTTCTTGTAGAAATCTTCCAGCCACTGTTCCGGCGTCAGCTCATCCACCGTCACGCGTGCACGCACGGCGGCGGTCTGCAGGACGCGATGCATGATGTCGATGTTATCGGTCGACGCCGAGATCACCGACAGGATGTCGTCCATGCCGCGCAGGTTGAGCTGGCAGACACTGGACGCATGACCCTGCTTGACCAGGAAGCAACGCGAGCGCTCGTCCAAGGCGGTAACCACATTGAACTCGGCCTCGGTCAACTTCAGGCCATCCATGTAGTCGCTCTTGCTGGCATTCGGGTTCGGCAGCAGGATCAGGGTAGCGGTCTGCTCGATCAGGGCGGCGGAGATATCACTCTTCAGCGCGTCCTCCGGGCTCTGCGTGGCAAAGATGCCGAGACCGTTCTGCTTACGGATGGTCTTCTGCTTGTTCTTTGCGAACTCCTTCAGGCCACCCTCGCCATCCAGGATCTTCCAGAACTCGTCCATCACATAGATCAGCGGACGACCGTCGATCAGCGACTCCAGGCGGTGCAGCAGGTAGTTGATCACCGGCACGCGCACTTCAGGATTGTCGATGATGTCGGTGTAGTCGAAACCGATGATGTTGGCCTTGCTCAGGTCAACGGTATCCACGGGATTGTCGAACACCCAGCCCAGCGAATTGCTTGATGTCCAACGGCGCATGCGCGCGTAGAGGCCATCGTCGCCCATATTGGGCAGGCTCTTCTGGAAGTTGGTCATGCTGCGCAGGTGCATCGGCGTATCGAGCATGCTTTCCACCGCGCGGTAGATGTCCTCTTCTTCGCGGGCGCTGTATTCGCGCTTGCCGGCCAGCACCTTGATCAGGTCGGCCAGGAACTGCACGTTGGCTTCGCTGTTCTCGCACTGGAACGGGTTGAAGCCGGTCGGCGCGCCGTTCTCCAGGGCCAGATAGTTTCCTCCGCAGGCACGCACGAAGATCTCAGCACCGCGGTCCTTGTCGAAGAAGAAGATGGTCGGCGACGGCTCGTACTTCTGCACCTGGCTGAGCAGGAAGTTGATCAGCGCGGTCTTACCGGTACCGGACTTGCCGATCACCATGGTGTTGGCGATCGCCTTCTCGCCCAGCGAGTTTTCCGACGGATGGGTCGCGTGGAAATTGAAGTAGTACGGCTGGCCGTTGGTGGTCTGCAACGTGGTGACGCAGTCGCCCCACGGATTGTTGTGCTGCTTGCCGGTGGCGAAGTTGTGCAGCGGCGACAGGCCCAGGAAGTTCAGCGAACTGACATTGGCCAGGCGAGTGCGGTAGCGCCAGTTACCCGGCAGCTGCGAATAGAAGGACGAGGTAACCGCCAGGTCTTCCTTGGTCGACACGAATCCGGCGTTTGACAGCTCGGCACGGGTCGAGGCGACGTTCTGCGAAAGCTTGGCCTGCGTGTCGCCGTAGACCGCCATGATGAAGTGGTATTCACCCAGCACGAAGTTGCCCGACGACAGCTGATCCATGGCCTGGTCCAGCTCGACGATCTGGCTGACCGCCTTGTCGCCGGAGGAGATCATCATGCCCTTGGTGCGGTCGAGCACCTTCAGCGCATCCTGACGCCCCATCGGGCTGAACGAATGGGTGATGACGTACTCGTAATCCAGGTACTTCAGGCCGTTGAGGATGCCCGGGTAGGTCCCCTCGGCATACTCCTTGATGTTCAGGATGGCGCCAAAATGGTTGGCGCCATTGGGGGTGTTGATCGCAAAATCGCCGGTCTTGGCCGAGAACATGTGGCGGCTGACAGGCAGGTAATCCTTGATCGGCGCCGACAGCACCGGCACCGGCTCATCGATGCGATTGATCAGGTAGCCGAACAGCTCCAGCGTTTCCGAGAACACCACACCGTTCTTGGCTTCGTACATGCCCAGGCGATACGGCGCGTAGTCGCGGATCACGGCCTCGACGTTGCCGGCCAGTTCCATCAGCTTCTCGACCGCCTGCTCCTGCTCGGCGCGCAGCTTGTCTACGTTCGCCGACTTTTCGACAAAGCGCTTACCGGCCACCACCGGGCGGTAGATCATGGTCAGGTACAGCTCGTTCTGCATGATGCGCTGCGAGGACAACATGCCCATGTACTGGTCGGACACGTCCTGGTTGAAGCGCTGCTTGTAGCTGCTCTTGCCCTTCAGCGTGCGGCGGCGACGGATGTCGTGCACCCAGAAAGCGACGTTGACGAAGTCCGGTGCGCGCAGGGTCTGCAGCAGGCGGTTGAACGTGTTGTGGCGATGCTCGAGCTCCCACTCCTCACGGCCGACGAACGGCAGTCCTTCCAGATGCCAGGTCATCAGGTAGTCGCCGCCCGTGGTCTTGACCACGTTCGGAGCGACATGCGACGACAACGGGATGAACTCACTGATGGAGGTGTCAGGGCTGAACATACGACTGCTTCCAAAGAGGTACTGCCAAGGAGTTTCAAGAGACCTGGCGGGCGAGAACGCCCGCCAGGCCGGATCCGGACCTCAATCCATTCGGGCCGGCTTGTTGCGGTAGTGATTGGGGTTGAACACCCACATGCCATCGTGTTCCGGCACGTTGCGCACCTTCAGCTTGAACATCAGTCGCAGGCCCAGCAGGCGGAAGATCATTTCGTCACGCTTGGCCATGTGCCGCATGATGAAAATCGCCACCGGAATGGTGAGCAGGAACCAGAAGTTCGTGTACACACTGAGCAGCAACAGCCCGCCTGCCACCATGAAAAATGGCAGATAAGGCACGCCCAGGAACATCGCTGGGCGCGTGCAGCCGCGGAACACGACGTTCTTATGCACTGTAGTACTGGATCGCGTTGTTGATCAGGTAGTAGGTCGTGCTGGTGCCAGCACCGCACTTGCCGTCGCTGCCTTCACCCAGCAGCATGCGCGCGATCTGGCCGGCGGCACCGATCAGCACGCCACCGATCAGGATCGGCGCGACGTCGCTGATGCGCTTGTGAGCAAAAGCGATCTGGTAGCCCGCGAAGATCACCGCAATGGTCACCACGGCGATCGAGGCCATGTTCAGCAGGCCGTTGATGTTGGAGAAGAAACCGCAGACCTTCTTGTCGGTGCCGCCGAAGTCGGTGTTGGTGGCGAACACCTGCGGGGCGAACAGTGCGCCAACGAAGATCGTGGCCATCAGCAGGGTCTTCAGCGTGCGCTGGGCCTGGACGAGGTCGAGATTGGATCGCTTCATGGATTGATTTCCTTGTTGATGGACTAACACAACTGAATCGACCAGCCGGGGGACTGGCCGCACCACGACTTCGTCAGAACACGAAGGCCGCATCCCCTGCGGGAATCTGCTGCAACGGCGCAGCCTGCACCGGTGCATTGAATGAATTTTCGCCACCGGCCACAGGCTGGTTGCGCTCGCTCCAGGGCCGCAGCATCACGGGCCCCTCGCTGCCGGCGCTGGCAGCGCCCGGCAACTGCTGCGGCATGGCCATTGTCTGCGCCGGACCCTGCTGAGGCAGCTGCTGAGGCAGGCCACCGGCCTGTTGCTGCGGATAGGCGGCCCCTTGGGTGGGCTGCGCCTGCGGCTGCATCATCCGATCCACCGAGCCCAGTACCACTTTGGAAAGCGCCTGGTCGGCGATGTTCAGCAGGCTGCCCCGCGCCATTGCACCGGTGGACGGATACACGACATACGCACGTGCCGGATCTTCCGACGGCACGTACACCGGGCCACTCGCCTGCGCAACGATGCGCGCCTGCGCCGGCGAAGCGAGCTGCGGGTGATGCTCGACCTTCACGCTGCGGCGTTCGCCGCGACTCACCACGTCGATCGGTGCAACACCATTGCTGGCAAGCTGCTGCCCACGGCGCATCGAGTCATAGACCTTCTGCACATAACCATGACGGAAGCCGGTCTCGAAATTGCCCGAGTAGTAGCAGCTGAACGACTTGCCCCAGTCACCACCGGAGCGCTTGTAGCACTCGGCGAGGATGCGCGAACCGGCCTGCAGGTTCGGGCACTGCTGGAAGGCCTTCTCGTAGGAATCCAGACCGTACTTGCCGAGGTTGTAGCGATTGACCTGGGCCAGGCCAATGGAGAAGTTGTAGCCCTTCTCCTCCAGCATGCGAACGGTGGCCAGCGCCTCGTCCAGGGCCTTGGGCTGGCGCACCAAGGCACCACCGACCACGCCGATGGCGTAAGGGTTGCGCGACGATTCCACGTTGATGACGTGCTGCATCACGTCCATCGAGACGGCCATTTCCGGGCACGCCATCATTTCCAGTCCTGGCAGCATTGGTCAGCCCTCCTGCCCCTGGGCACGCCCAGGATTGAAATCAATACCGGTGATATAGCGCGAGCCTGCGTGCGCCTTGATATGCACGACGATGTCGATGGTCATCATCAGCAGTCGCTTGATCACGTTGAATTCCAGGCCCGAACCTTCGGTCGAGGCCTTGACCATCAGCGCCAGCTGATCCCAGGTCTGCTCCGGGCTGCCGGCATGGCAACTGGTGATCGAGCCCGGATGGCCCGATGCGCAGTTGCGGATGAAGTAGAACGCCTCGTCACCGCGCAGCTCGGCGAGGATGATGCGCTCGGGTTTCATGCGCAGACAGGCTTCCATGCAGCTCTTTGCGCTGACATTGCTGGTGCTCTGCCCACCCTTGGAGTACAGCAGGTGCACCACATTGGGTTGGGTCAGAAACAGCTCGCGCGCATCCTCGATCGTGACCAGGCGCTCGCTGTCCGGGATATGATTGACCAGCGCTTTCATGAAGGTGGTCTTGCCGCTACCGGTCGCACCGGATACGACGATGTTCTTGCGGTACATGACCGCACGCCGGAAGAACTCGGCGTACTCGCGCTGCTGGCGCAGCTCCAGAAGCTCGCGATCCTGCTCGCTCAGACTGCCATCCTGTTCCAGAATCTGGTTGAAGAAACCATCCTCGTGGTACTGGGTGAGCGACTTGGTGTGCTTGGACGGCAGGCGGATAGTGATCGAAACCTTGCCGGCGTCACATGCGGGCGGAATCACGAACTGCGCACGCTGGCCGGTGGGGAACGTGAGCGACACGACCGGATCGGCATCGGTGATGCGCTGGCCGGTGTTGCTCTCGTTCACCACCGCCGTGCAGAACTGCCGGGCCCGCTCGAAGGTCAGGCTCGGCACGTCTACGCGCTGCCACCCCGCCCGGGTTTCCAGGTACAGCTCACCGGGACGGTTGATGCAGATTTCCGTCACTTCCGGGGAAGTCATGTACTCGGCGATGCCCAGCACTTCGTACTGATAGCGCAGGAAATCGCTGGAGACGAGGGCGAGGGGTGACACTTCGGCGTCCATGATCGTTCGTTGGGTTACCGGCGGGGGTGGAGCACGTTGGTGAAGTCGACGTCCTTGGCGACGTAGACGTTCACGATCGTGCCCTGGTTGATGGTGACTGTCGGCGGACGACGGTTGCTGCTGAGTGCCTCGTTGGCCAGGCGCTCCATCGTGCGTGCGGTAGCACTCTCATAGGGCGACTGCACCGTCATGCCGTTGTTGGCGATGGTGGTCGTCTCCGGACCGTGTTCGGCAGCCGCGTACTTGAAGGCATCGGAAATCAGGCTGATCATCAGCGCCGAGGCGATACGGCTGCCCCAGTGCGCGCTGTACTGGCCCGGATGACCGGCGCCGCCCAGCTGATCCACGCCCGGGCTGGACATCGCAACATCGATGCCATTGGGGGTGGTGATGCGATCCCAGATCACTTCCACGCGCTTGCCGATCGGACCACCGCCGTAGGCGCCATAGATCTTGGAGCCCTTGGGCAGCAGCAGGTTGCGACCGTTGATCGAGTACACCGGCTCGGTCAGCAGGCACGACGTGTAGCCGGCCAGATCGGTGATGATGCGGGTTTCCAGCACGCACCGCAGGTAGGTGCCGCGCACCAGCAGCGCATCGGGGCTCTGGATGTAGGTGGCACTGGAAACGTCTTCCACATCCGGCCCACGGCGGATCTTCTGCTGCCCCTGCTGGTTGTTGGGCATCATGTTCGCAAGCAGCGCCTGGCGGGTCTGTTCGTCGAGCGCACTGCGCTGCGGTTGCGCGCGATTGCCCGCCGCAAGCGCGGCATCATCCACGCCAGCCATCCGGCGCTCGACCAGCGTCGGCCCACGGGGTTCCATGGCTTCCGGCCGGGACGCGATGGGCACCAGCTTCGGACCTTCGTCCTGCGACATCGGCGGAAGCATCGGAATCGGTTCGGCGGCAGTCGGCGGCGCCTGCGGAGGCGGCGCAACGTCCGGCAATGTCGGCGTGCTGGCACGTGCGACATCCGGCACCTTCTGCACGGCGTCATCACTATCCTGGCCCTTGCGGAACAGCAGGAAGCCCATTGCCATCAGCAGCAGCACGATGCCGCCGAGGAACAGCAGCGCCTTGCGGTTCAACCGCTGTTCTTCGGCCGAGCGCAGCTGCGGCGCGGCCGCGTCCAGATCCGGCGCCGGCTCGGCCTGGGCCGTGCCGAAGTAGGGATTCGACGGCGCGTCCGGGGCACCCTGTGCGCCGTACGGGCTCTGGCTCTCGTCGCGTCCGTTGTTCGGGTCGTTTCCGGGAGTGTTCTGCTGGCTCATTTCTTCACGTTCCTTCGCAGGCCGACGACGAAGTCGCCGTGGCGGATGACCAGGTACGGGTGCGTCCCGTGCACGATCAGCGTATTGCCTTCAACCGTGGTGTTGACCACGAAGTCTTCACCGTATTCCGTTTCGCGACCAAAAACCGCCGGGAAGATGCCGGTCTTGTACTCCGGCGAATTCGGCAGTTTCAGATAGGTGAAACGACCATCGTCATAGGCGTTGACCGGTATCAGCCACCCCATCTTCTTCGCCTTGCTGGTCGAATAGGAGTAGTTGAAGTTGTACTGGCGGTCCTTGGCCAGTTCAGAGCTCAACAACGGCTTGGCCTCTTCCTCGACCGCCTCCTGGGCGACGCCGAACACGGTGTCGTTCGGATAGACGAAGGCGATCTTGTACTGCACGCCTGCACGACGGGCCTGTTCCAGCTGGCGCCAGTCGGTGGCCACCACCTTCAGCTCGAAGATGTAGGAATGAGTCTCGGTGCGCACCATCATGTTGGTGTCGACGTCGACGTTCTTCGGCTTGATGTAGAACACGTTCTCACGACGGGTCAGCTCCCAGCCGCTGCTGAAGCCGGTGCTGTAGTCGAGGATCTTCTCGTTCGGGCTCAGTTCGATCTGGGTGGTCAGGCCCAGACCGGTGCGAACCGGATAGATGCGGTCCTTCTCGTACTCGTAATGGTCCACCGCCTGCGCCATCGCCGCTGCTGAAAACAACAGCGACAACATCGACAGCAGCGCCAGTGCGCTTCCCCTGATATTTCGACTACTCATCGGTTGCTTGCTCCATCAGCAGTTCCGGTGGAATTGTTCTGCGCCGGCCTCATGGCCGGCTGTCCGGGCATGGCCTGCCCCGGCATTGCTTGCCCCTGCACCGGCTGACCCGGCATGGGCTGCCCCTGTACGGGCTGACCCGGCATCGGCTGGCCCGGCGTCGGGCCATTGGCCGGGACGGCGACCGGCTGGCCGGTGGCCGGATCGATCATCGTGGCCGCGGCCGGGTTGTTGGGATCGTAGACACCCTGGGCCTGCTGCGCGGCCTGTGCAGCCTGCTGCGCCTGCGCCTGCATGGCGCCGTCATCCGGCACCGGGACGCCACGGGAATAGTCGTTGTCGACGCGATACTCGGTGACCTGGAAGGCCAGCGGATTGAGGATGCGATCCTGCTCGGACAGCGCCAGGTTCTGGTTGTAGCCGAAGCGCATCGTCACCAGCTGGTTGTCCAGGTAGGTGGCAACGCCAGTGCGCTTGTCCAGCAGGCTGCGCTGGATGCGCACCGAAGCGCCGCGGAAGCTGCCGTTCGCTTCGGCGCCCAGCGGCGTGATGCTGAGGATCTTGACCCGGATGGCACGTTCGCGGCCATACATGACGAACGGGTTCTGCGGGTTGTTGCCGGCATAGCGCACGCGCATGGACTGCGCCACCGGATCGGTGGACATCACGAACACCAGTTCCCAATCGCGCAGGCCCATCACCGCCGAGTCGTACGACTCGCGCGCCAGTACGTACTGGGCCACATTGCTGCGATTGATCGCTTCGTTGCTGGTAATCGTCTCGCCCTGGAAGGTCCCGCTCAGGCGTGCGACCGTCGCGGTACCCGTGTACGCATCGGCCATCACCAGGAACGGCACCTTCTCCTTCAGCGGCAGCATGTAGTAGTAGCCGCCCGCCAGTGCGAGCGACATCAGCAACGAGCCCGTGGCGACCCACCAGGCACGGCGCTCGCTGCGACGCGCCATGTCGGCCACGGTGATCTCGTAGCTGACCGCCTTGGCGACCGACTGCTCGACCTTGGGACTGTTGCCGGGATCCTTCTTGCGGAACATGGATTCTTCCGTACTGCTGAAACATCAATGGGCATGGAGCCCCTGCGACAGGCGCGCGGGGAGCGGCACGTTCGATGGTTTCGAGGTGGACTCAGGTGCCGCTGTTGGAATCAGCGCCCTGCGCCGACGCGGTGGGCGTCGAGCCTGCGCTCTGCACAACGATCTGGTTGCCAACAATGGAGACGGAGATGCCTTGCGCCGAATACGCCGAAGTCAGATCGATCACGGCCTGCTGCGCATTGGTGGTGTCGATCTTCGAGACCGCGCCATACAGCGTGAAGTCCGAGCTGAGGCGGTAGTCCAGTGTTCGTCCGGAATCCTTGGCCCAGCGCTCGAGCATGGCTTTGAGCGTGCCATCCATCGGCGAGGCCTGGTAGACGTAGCTGGAATACAGCGGGATCTCGGTCGTCGCCACGGCAAAGCGGTTGACCGGCTTCCAGCGCCCACCGAAATCGGGGGCGGACTTGGTGGCACACCCTGCCACCATCAGCGCCGCAACTGCGGCGATGGAGATTTTCGCGATAAACGCCTGATTCATACGGGCTTCACTTTGACGTACGAAAAAGCAGTCCCGAGCGTTGGTTCCCTGGCCGTCCGGCGCTGCATGGCGCACGCCGGAATCGGGGAGGCGCGCTGGCATGCAGCACACCTGCCCCGGCTCCCCTGCAGCCCGAAAGCTGCCAACCAGGTCGCGGGGCCGCCAGACGTTGCCGACGACACACCCGCACACCCTCACCAACGTCGAAACCATCCTTGTTTCCATGGCACAAACTCCTGGCCACCCTGCGTTACAACTTTTGCCATCCAGCACACACTTCTGGATGACGCACACAGAGTTACACAACCACGCGTCAATTCCATGTCAGACAAGTCTGAAAATCTATGAACAGATGCCGAATTTTTGACTCAGCTCACGCTTTCACGTCGGTGAATATGAATCTACGTCACAAATTTAGCGACGTGAATTAGACGTTAAGCATCGGAACGTCGACCTTCGGCAGCAGCCGCGATGTGAAATAGCGATCCTTGTAATAGCGGATCTTGTCGCACTTCACCGGATGCGGTATGCCCTCGTAGAGGAATACTTCCTTGTCCGGCCCCATCGCCTTCAGCTCCTGCGGCAGCATCAGTGCACGCCGCTCTTCGGTGAAGTTATGGGTCTTCTCACGGGCATGGGTGACGTTCTTCTTGCGGACGGTGGTGTAGCCCAGCATGTCCGAGTAGTCGTTGGCGTCCTGCTGCTCGCGCGGCGCGTACAGGATCTGCAGTGCGTGGTTGGTGATGATCGTGCGTGACACTTCCCGGCCGTAGGTGGCATCAAGCTGGGACATGCTCTGGATGATCGGCAGCAGGCGGATGTTGTAACCGGCCATGTAGGACACCGCCGAGGCGATGATCTCGACCTTGCCGATCGAGGTAAATTCGTCCATCAACAGCAGGCACTGGTACTTCAGGTCCGGGTTGGACTTGGGCAGTTCCTTGGTGTTGAGGTTGATCAACTGGCTGAAGAACAGGTTGATGATCAGCCGGCTCTCGGCCAGCTTGTTGGGCTGGATGCCGATATAGATGGTCATCTTCTTCCTGCGCACATCGGTCAGCAGGAAGTCGTTGCTGCTGGTGGCCTTGTCCAGCACCGGATTGATCCAGGGATTGAGCGGCTCCTTGAAGGTGCCCAGGATCGAGGCGAAGGTCTCGTCGGCCTGGGACAGCATGTTGGCGAACGCCGAACGCGCGTTGGCGCTGAGGAACGACCGCTCCGACAATGCCTTGAGGTACTTCTTCAGATCGGTGCCGTCCCCCGACGACAACCGGTAGACAGCGCCCAGCGTGGGCGTCCCCGAGCCGCCCGGGAAACCGCTGCTGCGCTCGTCGTCCCAGTTTTCGAACAGATACAGGGTGAAGGCCATGAACGCGTTGCGCGCCTGGCTGACCCAGAATTTCTGGTCCTCGGCCCCGTCCGGATACAACATCGCGGCGATGCTCATCAGGTCCGAGACACGGAACGCCGGGTCATCGGAAACATAGCTGAGCGGGTTCCAGCGGTGCGTGCGCCGATCTTCGGCGAAAGGATTGAACAGGTAGATCTCCTGCCCTTGACTGGCACGCCAGCCACTGGTCAGGTCGAAGTTCTCCTGCTTGATGTCCAGCACCACCAGCGATTCGCCGTACTCCAGCAGGTTCGGGATGACGACGCCCACGCCCTTACCTGAACGGGTGGGCGCTGCAAGGATCACGAACTGCTGGCCGTCCAGCCGCACCAGCTTGCCGCCATGGCTGCCAACCACGATGCTCTGGCCGGTCTTCTTGAACATGCCGTGCTTGGACAGGTCGGCGCCGGTGGCAAAGCGCGCGTCGCCGTGCAACGAGCGCTTGTCCTTCTTCAGCAGCAGCACCAGGCCGGTCACCAGCAGCACCAACAGCGGCAGGCCGAAGCCGAGATAGCCGGCCCACTTGATCTTGCCCACGAACGGCGCGACCTGCGGCTGGCCAATGGCGTGGTAATACTGGTAGTACGTGTTCCAAGTGAACAGCTTGGTGTCCAGCCCCAGCAACAACAGGGTCAGGTAACCGGAAAACACGAAACCAAGCAGCAGGGTCGCCAGCGTGATGATGGCGATGAGCAGATACTTCTTACTGGGCAACACCCGGATCCTCCATGATGCGCACAAGGGCGCGACGGCCTAGCGGCGGCGCCAGCGCGACGCCTTCTTCCGCAGGTGGTTTTCGTTCTCCAGCCCGGGCTCTTCGCCCTCTTCACGCACCAGTGCCTGCAGGCGTTGGCGCGCTTCGGCCAGCGACATCAGGTCGGTCAGACGATCCCCATCGTCGGCGACGACCGCATGGCCGACCACATCGCCCGGAGCGTACACCGGCGCGTAGGACACCGCTACCAGCTGATAGCGGCCGCGCGTCTCCAGCACATGCCTGAATTCCTGCATCGACATCCTCCTTGTTCCAGCACTCCGCAGCCCCTGTGTTTCGCATCATGCCGACGTCCATGTCGTCATTACATGCAGGACGCCGACAACAATGCGCCGAACCTGCTTTCGTAACGAGCCCGTGCCCGGCTTGCCGCAACCCCACGGATCAAACGCTGATTTACCCCCAGCGTGGCTGCTGCTGTTGCGGTGCAGCAGTACAATGCACGGCTCCCCGCCCCCATCGCGCCCCCGCATGAGCCCCAACTCTTCCCTGGCTGCGCGGCTGACGCCCCGTCAGCGCACCCTGATCATCCTTGCCCTGTCCCTGGGCGGCTTCGCCATCGGTACCAGCGAGTTCGCCAGCATGGGCCTGATGCTGGAGATCAGCCGTGGCCTGTCGATCTCCGAAACCCAGGTCGGCCACCTGATCAGCGCCTATGCCATCGGCGTGGTCGTCGGTGCGCCGATTCTCGCCTTCGTCGGCGCCAGCTTCCCGCGCCGCAAGCTGCTGCTGGCGCTGATGGGCTTCTATGCTGTCGGCAACCTGGCCAGCGCACTGGCACCGAACTACGGCACGATGCTGATCGCACGTTTCGTTGCCGGCTTGCCGCATGGCGCCTACTTCGGCGTGGCGATGCTGGTGGCCGCCGCAATCAGTCCGGCCGGCCAGCGCGGCCAGGCGATGTCGCGCGTACTGCTGGGCCTGTCGATCGCGATCCTGGTCGGCAATCCGCTGACCACCTGGCTGGGCCAGCAGCTGAGCTGGCGCACCGCCTTTGCCCTGGTCAGCGTGCTGGCCATCGCCACCGTGGCGATGATCGCGCGCTTCCTGCTGCCGGACCCGGACGAGGTGCGCACCTCGCCGATGCGCGAACTGCGTGCCTTCAACACCCCCCAGGTGTGGCTGGCGCTGGCGATCGGCGCGGTCGGTTTCGCCGGCATGTTCTGCGTGTTCACCTACCTGGCGCCGACCCTGGTGCAGGTCACCGGCGTGGCCGAATCGTGGATGCCGCTGGCGGTGGGCGTGTTCGGCATCGGCGCGATCATCGGCAACATCGCCGGTGGCTGGCTGGTCGACAGGTTCCACTTCAAGGCCGCCGCGGTGGTGCTGCTGTGGTCGATCGTGATGCTGCTGCTGTATCCGCTGGCCGCGCAATCGGTGTGGACCATCGGCCCGATGATCATCACCGTCGGCACCATGGGTGCGCTGGCTGCGGTGCTGCAGACCCGCCTGATGGACGTGGCCGGCGAAGCACAGACCCTGGCTGCCGCCTCCAACCATGCCGCCTTCAATACCGCCAACGCGCTCGGCCCGTGGCTGGGTGGCATGGCGATCAGCGCCGGCTTCAGCCCGGCCAGCACCGGCTACGTCGGTGCGGCCACCGCCATCGGCGGCCTGCTGCTGTGGTGCGTGGCGGTGATGCTGGACAAGAAGCGCAAGAGCGCCGTCGCCGGCAGCCTCTGAACATCGCGCCGGATCGTCATTCGCTGCCCGTGCGGCGGCGGCGATCCGGCCGTAGCAACGCGGTATCGCCGGCCGCCAGGGTCGTCCGCGCCAGCTCACCACGCTTCACCCGGTCCAGCACCCGCTGCGAATTGGCCGCGCAATCGATGCCCTCCGGCCGCGCCTGGATATCTTCGATCAGGGCCAGCAGGTGCGCACGGCTCTCTGACAGCCGCAACTGCAGCGCTTCGATGTCGGCCACCTTCTGCTGCAGCATCGTGATCAGTACCTCGTGCTGCCACTGGCCCATGTCCGGCGGCAACAGCGCGCGGATCTCTTCCAGGCTGAAACCGGCGCGCTGCGCACCGGTGATCAGTTCCAGCAGCAGCACCGCCTGCTCCGGATAATCGCGGTAGCCGTTGGCCTGGCGCTGGACCACCAACAACCCGGCCTCTTCGTAGAAG
Organism: Stenotrophomonas sp. 96582_Sma; assembly: GCF_056480905.1. Classification (NCBI taxonomy): domain Bacteria; kingdom Pseudomonadati; phylum Pseudomonadota; class Gammaproteobacteria; order Lysobacterales; family Lysobacteraceae; genus Stenotrophomonas; species Stenotrophomonas sp. 96582_Sma. The sequence goes on from NZ_CM151122.1 coordinate 2,973,395, forward strand.
CGGATGCGCGACGCTGCCAGGCCCGTGCGGCGGGCCAGCTCACCGATCTTCATCTGCCTGAATCCTCGACATGGAAGCCTGTTGACCTTCAATCAAACTTGAAGGTTAGCGTAGCCCCATTCCCCTGTCCTGGAGCTGTCCGATGTCGCTGTTCTCGCCCCTGGCACTGCCCTCCGGTGCCGTCATCCGCAACCGCATCGCCAAGGCGGCGATGGAGGAAAACATGGCCGACGCCGACCACGCTCCCTCCGAAGCGCTGCTGCAGTTGTACCAGCGCTGGGCCGACGGCGGCGCCGGACTGATCATCACCGGCAACGTGATGGTCGATGGGCGCGCCATGACTGGGCCCGGCGGCGTGGTACTGGAGGATGATCGCCACCTCGACCGCTTCACTGCCTGGGCGGACACTGCCCGCTCGCGGGGTGCGCAGATGTGGATGCAGATCAATCACCCGGGGCGGCAGATGCCGGCCGCACTCGGTCAACCCGCGCTCGCGCCGTCGGCCGTTGCATTGCAGATGGGCGCGCTGTCCAAGCAGTTCGCGCCGCCGAAGGCGATGACCGAGGACGACATCGACTCGGTGATCGCGCGCTTCATCCGCAGTGCCGAACTGGCCGAGCGCGCCGGTTTCAGCGGGGTGGAGATCCATGCCGCGCACGGCTACCTGCTCAGCCAGTTCCTGTCGCCGTTGTCGAACCGGCGCGAAGACCACTGGGGCGGCAGCCTGGAAAACCGTGCGCGCCTGCTGCTGGAGATCGTGCAGGGTGTACGCGCGGCGGTGGCGCCCACATTCGTGGTGGCGGTGAAGCTCAATTCCGCCGATTTCCAGCGCGGCGGTTTCTCGCCCGAGGACGCACGCGAAGTGGTGGAGATGCTGGCCCCCCTCGGCGTGGATCTGGTCGAACTGTCCGGCGGCAGCTATGAAGCACCGGCCATGACCGGCGCCGCACGCGACGATCGCAGCGTGGCCCGCGAAGCGTACTTCCTCGAATTCGCACGCGAGATCGCCACGGTGGCAACGATGCCGTTGATGGTCACCGGCGGCATCCGCCGCCGCGAGGTGGCAGAACAGGTACTGGCCAGCGGCATAGCCATTGTCGGCATCGCCACCGCACTGGCGATCGAGCCGGATCTGCCACAGCACTGGCAGCAGGGCCGCGACCCGGCGCCGACGCTGCGCAACATCAACTGGCGCAGCAAGCCGCTGGCGGCCAGCGCACACATGGCGGCAGTGAAGTATCAGCTGGGCCGGTTGAGCCGGCGCCGCCCCACCGCACTCACGGTTTCACCGGCATGGGCACTGCTGCTGGCACAGGCGGCCGCACAGTGTCGGACCCGCCGCTACCGGCGCTGGATCAGCGCCCGCGCCATCGCACATTGAGCCGCGCGGTCTTCTCATCGCCGCAGCGATGCTCCACCATCTGCAGGGCCGGCGGCAGTCCGCCGCCGGTCGCAGCATGGAGATGGAACCCACGTGGCAGCAGGATCAACCAGGAACCGCGAGAAGCTGCTCGATGACCTGCTCTCGCTGGGCCGCAACTGGGCACTTGCCATCGCCATCGCCGGTGCCGGGGCCGCTGTCCACTACAACGAATCGGTCTACGAGGCCGGGCTCTGGCGCGGCCTGTTGCCCATGCTCTGCTTCCTGGTTGCGATCATCTGGATCGTGCTCAGCATCATCCGCTTCGACCTGACCATCCAGCAGCACTTCGAGCGCAAGCTGTCGCGCTGGCTCAGCCGCCTGCTCTACGTGCTGCTGCTCGGTACCGGCATCACCGCCGTGTTCTTCGTCACCGAGCTGGCAGAGAACAATCATATTGCGCGGATGTGCGACTCGGTAGCCAACGAACCCGGCAGCCGCATCTACAGGTCGGCCGAATGCCAGCGCCTGTATCAGCACCGCGCTGCCTACCGGCAACGGTTGGAATCGGCCGAGGGTGAGTTCGACTGAGGCCTGCATCGGCCCTGCATCGCGTGCGCGAAAAACACATGGCGTGGATATGTGATCGGGCACAGTGGCTGCGCCTCCCTTGCAGCAAACGAACGCCGCCGACATGCACCACCCGCCCGCCCCTGCCCGTCACGATGCCATCGCTCTGCAGGCTGGCGTGCTCGGCAGTGTGCTGGGCGTGACACTGTTCAAGGCGATCGCACTGTCAGCGCTGGCGAGTGGCTCTTTGATGGTGATCGGGCTGTGGCTGCTGGCCTGTGCGCTGCTGGCTGCCTGGGCACTGGCCGCCTGCCTGGCCTGCCTTGCGCTCAGCCGGCGCGTATTCGTGCTGATGCTGGCGCTGAGCATGATGCTGATGATCTGCGTGGCCTGACAGCAGCAGGCGCCGGACTATCGCGCATCTGTTACAGAATAACAAGTGTGATTGGTCGGATTGTCTGCGCCCGGTGTCACGGATTTGAATTCCATGGCCAGCCCGGCACCACCCGAGACCCTCCCATGAACCTGCAGCCCCTGCTCCGCACCACCCTCGTCGCCATCACCCTGGCCTCGCTCAGCGCCTGTGCAACCTATGACGACAGCAACATGCATCAGGCCTGCCAGGAGTCGCCGCATCTGAAGGACCTGCCGCGCGAAGTGGCTGCCCGCGAGAGCCGCTGCAACAAGAGCATGGAAGTGTGGTCGAGCGAGCGCAAGGGCAGTGACCGGCCGATCGACCTGAGCGGCAAGAAGAAGGATCTGTAACCGCACCCGGCGCAGCCCACATCGGCTGCGCCTCCGCCCTGTACGTCAGTCAGCCTCCGGCAGTCCGAACCCGCGCTGCAACGCTTGGCGCAACCCTGCCTGATCACCTCCCGCATCGCAGGCCCACGCGACAATTCCATCGGGCCTCACCAGTACCGCCCCCAGGCCGAGCGCATCGTCCACCGCCGAGGCAATGCGGGTGAACGGCTGCCGCCAACGGTCGACGGGGTTGTACGAAGCGCCGTTCTCATCGAGCACAAGCAACACCCCCTGCCCCGTCCTCAGCACCTCTCCCATGCGGCGGCCATCGGCCAGCAGGAAGTCCGGCACGCTGCGACCGGCCAATGGATGGCCATCGCCCAGATCGAGCTGTTGCGACACGCCCCAGACCCGTTCGGCCAGATAGGTGGCGCCATCGCGGGTGCCGGCCAGATCGGCCATGACCGCCGCCAACGCGCGCGAACCGGCTCCAGGACGCATCAGCGCAACCTGCGCGCGCGACCAGTCCAGTACGTTGGCGCCAATTGGATGCCGTTCCGCGTGATAGCTGTCCAGCAGCGCCACGTCAGCGTCACCGCGTATCACGCTAGCGAGTTTCCAGCCCAGGTTCATCGCATCGCCGATGCCCAGATTCAGGCCCTGCCCTCCCAACGGGGAATGCACGTGCGCAGCGTCGCCTGCCAGCAGCACGCGGCCGTTGCGATAGGCGCTGGCCTGGCGCGCACCATCGGTCCAGGTGCTGTGCAGATGCAGCGCGGTGATGGTCACGTCGCGGGCAGACACACGTCGCAGCAGCGATTGCGCTTCATCCAGCGCGAGAGGTTTTCGATGCCCGGCACCGCCATCGAAATCGGCAAGCGCGAGCACACCGGGGGGATTGAAATTGCACATGCCCTGCGCGGTGTACTGACGGCCCGGGGTCAGCACGCCGGGATCTTCCAGATCGACCTGCAGCGAATGACCGGTGAATTCGGGATCCGTGCCGATGAAACTGAAACCGCATTGCTTGCGCACTGTGCTGCGGCCTCCATCGCAACCTACCAGCCAGCGACCACGTACCGCCCCGTCAGCGGTCTCGATCTCCACTTCGGTTGCACCGGCGCGCACCGCCTGTACTGCACGCCCGCGTTCGATGCGCACGCCCAGCGTGGTCGCACGTTCGGCCAAGACCGTTTCCAGGGCCCGCAGCTCCACCGCCATCTGGCTGCCCACCGGCGACGGCAGGCGCCAGGTCCAGCGCGTGCGGTCGACGTCGTCCAAGGCAAACGGTATTCCGGCGAAGTGGCCGCCCAGCGCCCGCGGCTGCGCGAGCCAATGGGCGGTGCCGGGCGGCGGCGCCCCCTTCTCGGGCTTGAGCACCTGTGTCGCGGCGACCGCGTCCAACAGGCCGCGCCGATCCAATGCCTCCAGCGTAGAGGCGTTCAAGCCGCGCAGCCCGAATGGCAAGCGCTTCAACGGCGAGCCGGCGGATCTGGCCTGTTCCAGCACCAGCACTGAACACCCGGCCTGCGCCAGTTCACAGGACAGGAACAGGCCCACCGGGCCAGCACCGGCAATGACGACGTCGTACAGCATGGGGAATCCTTGTGAGCGCCGGGTCGGCGCTCTGGCGGGTCAAATGTTACACTCGGTGTACGTTTCCACAAGTGAACCGCCCATGACCCCGCCTCCAGGTCGTCGCGAACAACGCAAGGCCGAGACCCGACAAGCGATTTCGGACGTCGCCACCGAGCTGATCATCCGGCGTGGCTTCGAGGCCGTCTCCATGTCCGAAATCGCCGAAGCCGCGGGCGTCTCACGCAAGACGGTCTTCAACTACTTCGCCAGCAAGGAAGACCTGGTGTTCGATCGCGATGAGGAGGCGCGCATGCTGCTGCGCGAGGGCATGATGGCGCGCAGCGGCATGACCCCGCTGGCGGCCTTCCAGTCACTGGTGCGCGAGTTGCTGGAGGCTGGCCATCCGCTGCTGCGCATCAATGCCGGCGCTGCCGCCTTCTGGGGCACCGTGGCGGAGAGCCCGGTACTGGTCGCGCACGCGCGACGGCTGCAGGCGCAGTTGACTGACGACCTGGCGCGATTGATGGCCGACGCTGCCGGCCGGCCAGAACATGACGCCGAAGCGCGATTGGGCGCGGCCATGCTGCTGGCGTCGATGGTGGCGGCCTATGAGAAGGGATTGGCAAGCCAACTGCAGGGCGAGGACCCGCGTGAGGCCATGCTGCAGCTGATCGTGCGTGGCGCCACCGGGGTACTGGTGGCCTTGGCGGGCACCCCGTATACGGACCCCGGCGCGCGTCCATAACGCATTCGGGGGATAGGTCACGAAGTGTTGCAAATGCTAATCTTTCTCATTTACAGACACACACCCTCTCCCGATGCCTTTTCCAATGCCCCTGCAACGCGCCCTGTGCCTGGCACTGACCCTGCCCCTGGCACCCCTTGCCCATGCTGTCGAGCCCTCCACTGCCGCGCCAAAGGACCTGGACAAGGTCGAAGTTCGCGGACGTGCACAGACCCTGTACCGGGTGGACGATGCTGCGGTCGGCACCCGCACGGATACACCGCTGGAGCTGGTCCCACAATCGATCCAGGTCATCCCGCGTGAACTGATCGACGATCAGGCCGCGCGTCAGGTGACCGACCTCTATCGCAGCATCAGCGGCATCAGCTACTTCAGCTATGCCGGGGTGACCCTGCGCGGCTTCCGCCAGGAGAACGTGCTGTATGACGGCCTGCGCGGCGACCCGTATGCAGGTTTCTCGGTCCCGCAGTTGTTCAACATCGAGCGCGTGGAAGTGCTGAAGGGACCGGCAGGTGCGCTGTATGGCGGTGGTGATGCAGGCGGCGTCATCAACTATGTAACCCGCAAACCGAAAGCCAGTGCCGGACGCAACATCGAGATCCAGCTGGGCGACAAGAACTTTCGTGCCGGATCGATCGAGGGTACCGGGCCGTTGAATGCCTCCGGCAGCGTGCGCTATCGCGCCGGGCTGTATGCCGACAGTGAAAAGGGCGTGCGCTGGAACACCGACAGCGAAAGCGTGATCGGCGACGCCTCGCTGGCCTTCGACATCGGCCAGACCGGCGAGCTGGTGCTGCAGTTCACCGACATCACCCAGAACCTCGGCGGCAACCGCCTGCGCGGCGTGCCGGTGAATGATGCGGGCACCTTCCTGACCGACCGCCGCTGGAACCACAACGAGGCCAGCGACTTCCTCGACATGCGCGCCAAAGTGGCGCTGGCGCAGTACCGCTTCGCACCACGTGACAATCTGGATGTGGACTTCGCCGCTCGCTGGTTCAGCAACAACGAGCACCAGATGTACCACGAGCCGATGGGCCTGATCGATCGTGACCGCGATGGCGTGGCCGAGTGGATGACTCGCCAGCTGCGCAACCAGATCCGCGACAACGAAGCATTCACTGCCAACGGCAATGCAGTCTGGCGGGTGACGACCGGCGCGGTTGAGCACAAGGTGTTGTTCGGTGCCGATGTGTACCAGCTGGATGCGGATTTCACTGCACAGACCGCCAACAGCGCCGACCTTGCCCGTGGTGCGGGGCCGGTGCGCGGTATCGACCTGTTCAATCCCGTGTACGGCGCCAGTACCTGGCACGACTACAACCTGGCGGCCCTGCCCTGGCGCAGCACGTCCACCCGCAGCAAGCGCTATGGCGGCTATCTGCAGGACGAGCTGGCACTGGGCACACGCTGGCATGTGCTGGCCGGGCTGCGCTGGGATGGCTTCAAGGACGACGACCGCATTGCCGGCAGCAGTGTGGACGGCAACGACCTCAGCTGGCGGCTGGGAAGCACGTTCACCGTGCGCGAGGGCCTGAATGTCTACGCCAACGTGGCCAGTGGTTTCGTGCCGCAGAGTGCCGCCAACCAGAATCCGGCCGCTGGCGGACCGTTCGATGCCGAGCGCAGCAAGCAGTGGGAAGTGGGCATGAAGTCCCTGCTGGCCGACCGTGTGACCTTGAACATGGCCGCCTACCGGATCGACCGCAGCAATATCGTGCAGGCCACCGGCGAAGTGATCGGTGGCGTGAACCAGTTGGCCGCGCTGGGCCTGGTGCGCAGTACCGGCATGGAGCTGGATCTGCTGGCCGACCTCACCGAGCGCTGGGTGCTGAATCTGACCTACGCCTACAACGATGCGCGGGTGAAGGATGCAGGCCCGAATGGCATCACCAACGCTTCCGGCGACCGATTCGCCAATGCGCCACGCAACAAGCTGGGAATGTGGACGCGCTACGACCTGCCGTCGATCAACTCCGCCATCGGCTTTGGTGCTGACCATGTAGGTGAGCGCGTCAGTCTGGACGGGCAGACGGTCAAGGCTTACACCGTGTTCGACATGAGCTGGAAGACCACATGGAAGCAGTGGCAGTTCCAGGCCAACGTCAAGAACCTGTTCGACAAGGTATATGCAGCCAGCGGTTTCATCGCGCGCAACGGGCATTTCCCGGGTGAGCCGCGGCGGGTGTACGTGCAGGCCGCTTACAGCTTCTGACGCAGGGCTGGGGGCGGTGATGATGGGGAGGTGGCAACCCACCTCCCCTGTGGGTGTCAGTGCGAGCAGGCCACCAGCATCGAGCGGGTGGCCATCTGGGTGGAAGTGAAGCCATTCTTGTTGCCCACCGCGATGGCGTTGCCGTCGTCGCCATCCTTGCTGAAGACTACATAGCCGCCTGGGCACATCTGTCCGGCCTTTTCGTAGCAGCCACTCCATGAACTGGAGCCGCTGCAGTCGATGGAGACGCCGCGCCGGCCATCAGGGGTAACGGTCATCTTCGCGGTGGTACAGCCACCCAACGCGGCCACGAGCAACAACGGAACGAACAACTTCATGGGTACTCCAGGGATTGGGGGGCAGCGAGTGGGCGCCAAGGCTGGAGTGCCTGGATTGCGCGAACCTTGCGCCGACAGCGTGTTTCCTGCGTCACCACAGCCGTGCGGAAGATCGGGAAGGCACGCCATGTTCACGCAATGTTCCTGTAATACGGTGCCGGCGCGTGCCGAACCGCCCTGCCACGCCCTTCCTGCCCAAGCCCTGCCGATGCACATCCTGCTGATCGAAGACGAAGCCGAACTGGCCGCCACCCTGAAATCCGCCCTGCAGCGCGAGCGCTACGTGGTGGACCTGGCCAACACGCTGGCGCTGGCCCGCGAAGCGGCCCTGTGCGGATCGCACAATCTGGTGCTGCTGGACCGCACCCTGCCCGACGGTGACGGGCTGGGATTGATTTCCCTGCTGCGTGAGCGCAACCCCGGGGTGCCGATCATCGTGCTGAGCGCGCTGGGCCAGCTGCCGGACCGCATCGCCGGCCTGGATGAGGGCGCGGACGACTATCTGACCAAGCCCTTCGCACTTGAGGAACTGTTCGCCCGCATCCGCGCTGCAGGGCGCCGGCCGAGCGGCATGCAGGTGGAACTGGTCAGCATCGGCCGGTTGGTGTTCGACCCGGCATCGGGTGAAGCCAGTGTGGGTGGGCAACGGCTTGAGCTGCCGCGCCGCGAGATCCGTGTGCTGACCGCGTTGGCCCGGCGGCTGGGGCGCACCGTGCTGCGCGAATCGATTGAGATGGCGGTGTATGGATTCGATGACGGCATCCATTCCAACACGCTCGACTCGCACGTCTCGCGCCTTCGCCGCAAGCTGGCCGATGCCGATGCAGGAGTAGAGATACACGCCATCCGTGGCGTCGGCTATCTGATGCGGGAAGCCAAGTAATGGCGCGTCGTCCCTCGCTGAAGCGCCCGTTGATCGTCAAAACGCTGATCTATCAGCTGCTGGCGTTGCTGGTGGCGTTCTTCGCGCTGCTGATGGTGCTGATACGTGCCGACAGCGGTGGCTACTACACCATCCAGACCTTCGCGCCGGTGGCGGCCGACGCGGTGCACCGCGACCGCAATGGCGACCTCTACGTGCAGAACACGCCGGAACTGGCCGAACTGCTGAAGGTCGTTCCCGGTGCATGGTTCATCGCCGAGGATGAGCACGGCCACCACGTTACGTTCGGGCCTGTGCCGCCGGCCTATGCCTCGCTGGTTGGCGCACTGGATGGCATCCCCTTTGGCGACCTGCGCGGGCGCGACCGCAGCGATGGCCTGGCCGTCGTGGTCCGCCAGCACAGCGGGCCGGCGGGCAAGCTGACCATCATGGCCCATGGCGAAACCGATACGCTGACCTGGCAGATGGCGTTGGCGGCACACATCATCACCCTGCCGATCTTCCTGCTGCTGGGCCTGGCCACCATCGTCCTGACACCGATCATCGTAAGACGAGCTTTGGCCGGGGTGGAGCGCATCGCCCAGGAAGCCCGCAACATCTCCGCCAGTCGGCGCGGTGTCCGCCTGACAGAAACCGCGGTGCCGGTGGAGATCGCTCCGTTGGTGACGGCGGTGAATGAAGCACTGGAGCGGCTGGACGAGGGGCACGAGCGGCAACGCCGCTTCATCGCCGCCGCCGCGCATGAGCTGCGCACCCCCATTGCGATTCTGAGGGTGAAGGTCGATGCGGCCGACGACGCCACCTCGCGCAACCTGGCCGTGGAAGTGGCACGGTTGGCGACGCTGGCAGAGCAGTTGCTGGATCTGCACCGCATGGACGAAGACGGGCCGAAGGAAACCATCAACCTGGCGCGGGTGGCCAAACGGGTGGCCGCCGATCTGGCGCCGCTGTTGATCCAGTCGGACAAGACCGTAGCCGTGGCGGTGGAATCGCACTTCCCGGTGTTCGGCGAGACCGGCGCAGTGGAGCGGGTAATCTCCAACCTGGTGCTGAATGCTGCCGAACATGGCGGACGCCAGATCATCGTGCGCGTTCAGGGCAGCTGCCTGGAGGTCGAGGACGACGGCCCCGGCATACCGGTCGACCAGCGCGAACGGGTTTTCGAACCCTTCCAGCGGCTGCGCCCGCGGCAGACAGGCGCAGGACTGGGGTTGAACCTGGTGCGCCAGGTGATCGACCGCCACGGCGGCCACGTCACGATTCTGGATGCGCCTGGCGGTGGTGCATTGATCCGTGTTGAGTTTCCACTGCACCCGGGCGTAACCAGCGCGCCACCGCTGGAGCACTGAACACACCGCATGCACCTGTGTAACTGGCACCTGTCCATGCGAAGCCGGTAGCGAGGACAGGCAAGGTTGCGGCAATGTTCGCTGCACAGCATCGGGGTGTGGCACCTGCCGTGCCACCGCGTTCCGATCTGACAGGAAGCCTGCATGTGACCCAGGGAGCTCCTCCACCGTCCTCTTCCACGCGCACTGTGCCACCGCGGAACTCGCCGGGCCTTACCGCTGCCGCATGGAATCGCCACCCGCGCACTGGCCGTGCACTCGGCCTGGAACTTTGGCCGCATTGGCTGCGGGCGGTTCCCGAAACCGAGCGCGCAGGTGTATTGATGCGGCTGTTCGGCGCCCTGTTCCTGCTGCTGCCCGGCATTGCACTGGTGGCTTCAACGTATAGGCACGCCAGCGCTGCGGCGGCCGCTGCTGTGCTCCTGTTCATTGTCGTGCATGCCGCGCTGCATGGGTTGGCGGCATGGCGCGCGGCAACCTCGCGCCCGATGTCACCACTGCTGCGCGTCCTGGATGGTCATGCCACCGGGATGATGATTGCCAGCGCACTGCTGATCGCCATCGGTGCAGGAATGACGAAGCTGCCTGTTCCAGCATTCTTCTGGTTGTTGGCCGGCGCGGTGAGTCAACTCCTCGCTGCGCGATTGGCAGGTCACCGGCTGCGCAATGCACTGCTGGTTCTCGGTAGCGCCCTGCAGTTCATCGCCGTAGCATTGCTCGCCCTTCCTGCCGCACGCTGACACAGCGATAGCCCCGCAAGGTTCACGCAACCCAGCGCATCGAGACTCGACGGCCAACCCCGTCTGCCACGTCAGACGTGTGTCTCTACTGCCGCGAGGACCCGCGATGACCTGTCTCTACTGGATGCTGCGACGATGAGCGCCGCACCACGCAAGCGCCGCCGCGCGCTCATGATTGCTACCGCCCTGCTGTGCAGCGCACTGATTCTGTCCGCATGGTTGCGGCCGACACCACCACCGCAACTGCAGGTTGCACCCGTCGTTCGAGGCAACATCGAACAGGTGGTGGAAGCCACTGGCACGCTGAAGCCCTCGCGGCTGGTCAGCGTGGGTGCGCAGGTCTCCGGCCGCATCGACACCCTGCATGTGAAACTGGGCGACAAAGTGAAAGCCGGCGATCCCATCGCCGATATCGATTCGCGTACTCAGCGCAATGCATTGCTGAGCGCGCAGGCCGCACAGCGCACCGCGCGCGCCAACCGCGATGCACTGGCGACCGACCTGCACCAGTTCGAGTTGACACTGCATCGGCAGCAGCAACTGGCTGCCGCGCAACTGGTGGCCCGCGCCGACTTCGATGCAGCCAAGGCCAAGGTCGACGCCACCCGTGAACAGATCGCCGCGTTGGACGGTGAAGTTGCGCGTCGACAGACCGACGTCGATGTCGCGCAGACCAATCTGGAGTACACCCGCATCACCGCCCCCACCGACGGCACCGTACTGGCCGTGGTCGCGCGCCAGGGGCAGACCGTGAATGCGGTGCAGAGCGCACCGACCATCGTGATGCTGGGCAATCAGGACGTGATGACGGTGTACGCCGAGATCTCCGAGGCTGACGTCGTACACACCTCTGTTGGGCAGGAGGCGTTCTTCACCATTCTTGGTGATGCCGGTCGCCGCTACAGCAGCAGGCTTCGGGATATAGCGCCAGCACCGGAATCGATCACCTACGAAGACAGTTCCAGCCTCGCCGCACCGGCGGTGTCGGGTGGCAGCCGCACGGCCATGTACTACAACGGCCAGTTCGACGTGGACAACGCCGATGGCCGCCTGCGCAGCTACATGACCGCGCAGGTTCGCATCGTGCTGGGCCGCGCCAACGACGTACTGACCATTCCCTCGGCCGCATTGGGTGCGCGCGCCGTCGATGGCAGCTACAGCGTGCAGGTCCGTGGTGCCGACGGCCGCGCCAGCACGCGGCGCATCACCACCGGGCTGGATGACCAGATCCAGGTGGAAGTACGCGACGGGCTGAACGAAGGCGAACAGGTCGTGCTGGCGCAGGCCAACGTCGAAACCACCAACGCACCCGCTCAGCCCAAATGAGTACGACCATGACCGAGCCACTGCTGCGCGTTCGCGGCGTACGCCGTGAATTTGCTGCGGGCGAGCAGACACTGGTGGTACTCGACGGCATCGACCTGGATATTCACGCAGGTGAACTGGTGGCCATCGTAGGCCAATCCGGTTCGGGCAAGTCCACGCTGATGAACATCCTGGGTTGCCTGGATCGCCCTTCCGCTGGCGTCTATCAGATCGCCGAGCGCGAGACCGCGCAGATGTCGCCTGATGAACTGGCCGAACTACGCCGCGAGCACTTCGGCTTCATCTTCCAGCGCTACCACCTGCTGACCGATCTGACTGCACTGAGCAATGTGGAGGTGCCTGCGATCTACGCCGGCATGCCTGCCGAAGCACGCCATGCACGGGCAGCCACCCTGCTGTCGCGGCTGGGTCTGGGCGAGCGTATGCAGCATCTCCCTGGCGAGCTCTCGGGCGGCCAGCAGCAACGCGTTTCGATTGCGCGTGCGCTGATGAATGGTGGCGCGGTGATCTTCGCCGACGAACCCACAGGTGCGCTGGATACGCATTCCGGCAAAGAGGTGATGAAGATCCTCGGCGAGCTGCACGCGGAGGGTCATACCGTGGTGCTGGTCACGCATGACATGGCCGTGGCCGAGCATGCGCAGCGCATCATCGAAATCCGCGATGGGCGGATCGTGGATGATCGTGCAACCGGTACTGCTCTGGCAGCGGGCGTGGCGACGCCAGCCGTGCCCCAATCCGTGGGTAGCAGCGGCTGGCAGGTCTGGCGGGACCGGTTCGCTGAAGCCTTCCGCATGGCACTGCGCGCGATGAACGCCCACCGCATGCGCACCTTCCTGACCATGCTCGGAATCATCATCGGCATTGCTTCGGTCGTGGCGGTGGTAGCACTGGGCACCGGTGCACGGCAGGCCATCCTGTCCAACATCTCCTCGTTGGGTACCAACACGATCGAGATCTATCCCGGTTCCGGTTTTGGCGACCTGCACTCGGCGCGGGTGGAAACACTCACCCCCGGCGACAGCGTGGCCCTGGCCCGGCAGCCATTCGTGGACAGCGCCACCCCGGGTGTTGCCAGCAGCGGCACCGCCCTGCGCGGCAATCGCTCTGCCAGTGTGCAGGTGCAGGGCGTCAGCGAGCAGTACTTCCGCGTGCATGGCCTGAAGCTCGGCGAGGGCGCCTTCTTCGGTCCACCCGGCGTGGCCGGCTACCAGCAGGTGGTGGTGATCGACGCCAATACCCGCGCACGCTTCTTCGCCGCGACCGACAACCCGATCGGGCAGACCCTGCTGCTGGGCAATGTTCCGGTGCGCGTGGTGGGTGTGGTGAAGAAGGACGCCGGTGCGGCCGGTGATGCATCGCTGCTGCGGGTATGGCTGCCCTACACCACCGCAATGGCGCGCGTACTGGGGCAGAGCCACGTCTCCAGCATCACCGTGCGCGTCTCGGATGCGATCAGCATGGAAGCGGCTGAGCAGGCCATCGGGCGACTGCTGACTCGCCGCCACGGCAGCACCGATTTCTACATGAGCAACAACGCGCAGATCCGTAGATCCATTGAACAGACCACCGGCATCCTGACCATGATGATCAGCTCCATCGCTGCCATCGCACTGGTGGTGGGCGGAATCGGGGTCATGAACATCATGCTGGTCTCGGTGACCGAGCGAACCCGCGAGATCGGCGTGCGCATGGCGGTGGGCGCGCGACGCAGCGACATCCTGCAGCAGTTCCTGATCGAATCGGTGCTGGTCTGCCTGCTCGGTGGCGTGCTCGGCATCGGCGTGGCGCTGGCGCTGGGCGCGGTGATGGAGCTGGCCGATGCGGGCTTCAGCCTGGTGTTCTCCGTCAATTCGATTCTGGCTGCATTCGTGTGTTCCAGCCTGATCGGCGTTGGTTTCGGCTTCCTGCCGGCACGCCGTGCCGCACAGCTGGATCCTGTGGAGGCGCTGGTTCGATAGCCGCTGCAATTGCTCGCCCTGACGGCAGGTTCGCGCAATGTCTGCAGGGTGTACTACGGCTACCAACGATGTCCGCACAGGAGCTGGACGATGTTTCTGAAGACAGGAAGAACCGCGCTGATTCTGGCGGTCGCTGCGCAGCTGGTGTTGATGCCGTACGCCGGTGACGCCCATGCGCAGCGTGGCGACCGCTACAACCCGCAGTGGAACCAGGACTACCGCGATCGGGAGCGCGATGCATGGGAACGGCGCGAACGTGAGCGGAATCATGAGCGCGAACGCGAGCGCCGGCACGATGCCAAGACCGCCGGTGTCGTGGTGGGCGTGGTAGGTGCAGCGGTGGTGGCCGGCGTGATTGCCGCTGCCGCCAAACGCGAGCGTGAGACCCGCGAGCGCGCCGACTACTGCATGAACCGCTACGGCAACTACGACCGCCGCAACGACACCTATCGCGGCGCCGACGGCTACACCTATCCCTGCCGCTGACTTGTATCTCTCAAGGAAAAACCACCCATGACCAGGATCACTCTGTTGATCGCGCTGTGCGCTGCTCCGTTGCTGGCCCAGGCCTCACCGACCGACCCGAAGAAGGCCTACATCGACGCCACATTCACCGCCATGGATGCCAACAACGACGGACGCGTTGACAAGGTCGAGTACGCGACATTTCAGCAGGAACGTTTCAGCAAGCAGGCCGATTCCATCGACGCCGCGTTTTCCGCGATGGACAGGAACAAAGACGGCAGGATCAGCAAGGAGGAAGCCAACGTGGTGCCGGAGATCGCGAAGTACTTCGCGGGCCTGGACACCGATGGTGATGGCTATCTGTCGCTGAAAGAGATGCAACAAGCCATGGTGGCCGCTCAGACTGCAGACGCGCCAACAAAGTAAATCCAGGGCGGGGCGCTGAAGATGGATACCCATCCGGGCGCGGTGCGGGTTGAATACACCCTCTTCCCACGTTAGCCTCCGAGGTGCCCAAGGAGGGCTATCAACGGAGTGAAGCATGAAGATTGGATTCAAGCTGTCTGTTGCTATTGCGGCTGCTGCACTGACCCTGGGAATCGGCAGTGCCTCCGCGCAGTCCCGCTGTACCCCGTGCTACACCGCGTACGAGGCCTGCCTCGCAGCGGGCAATGGCGAGAAGGTGTGCTACCCGGCTTTTGCCCGCTGCCTGCGGAACAGCGGCTGCACCATCCCGTAAGTCACGCACTGCCGTGATGTGTGCCGGCCCCCATTTCGGGGGCTGGCATTGGCTGCCACGCGCTGCCCCCTTGCTACTGAAGAGGTTCCATACGCGTGGGCGGAGTGATTTCATCCCATCCGCATCGCGTTATTTTCGCGCGCCTGCACTTCGATATCCTGCTCGCCGCCCTTCACGAAGCGAGGCAGCGCCCCACATGCGCTGCCTCCTGCACTACCGCGATTGCTGTGGCCTCCGAAACGCTGCGGGGTGCGCGGGCCATGTCGACCACACTCGGCGCTACGCTTCAGACCTCAGCAGTCGCTGTCCGTGCTTCTATGGCCACGATAGGTTTCGCCCCACTCGCGCATGGCCAGCAGCACCGGCACCAGCGTGCGCCCGAATTCGGACAGCTCGTACTCGACCTTCGGTGGCACCTCTGCATAGACATGGCGGATCACCACCCCGTCAGCTTCCAGTTCCCGCAGTTGGCTGGTCAGCATGGACTGGGTGGCGTTGGGCACCCGCCGCGTCAGCTCCATGAAGCGACGCTTGCCGGTCATCAGGTGGAAGAGGATGACAGGCTTCCACACGCCACCCATGACCGACAGCGTGACCTCCACGGCGCAACCGCTCTTGCCATCCCAACGCTTGCTACGCATGCATACTCCGGAAAACCATAGTACCTACGGAAAATCATCGTTCTTGTTGCAATAGCGGTGCGAGCCTAGCATGGCCCCATTCCTTGAATGTGAGCCCCTCCATGACGTTCAAAGCACTGCTCGCCCGCAAGACAAACAACCAGGTATCGACCGATCTGGTCGATTTTGATGAGGCCGATCTGATGGACGGCGACGTCCTGGTGCAGGTCGAGTACTCCACGCTCAACTACAAGGATGCGCTTGCCCTCACCGGCAAGAGCCCGGTCATCCGGACGTTCCCGCTCATTCCCGGCATCGATCTGGCAGGCGTGGTGCTGGAATCCAGCAGGGCCGACTTCAAGCCAGGCGACCGCGTTGTGCTCAATGGCTGGGGCCTGAGCATGAGTCACCACGGCGGCCTTGCACAGCGCGCCCGTGTGCGCGGCGAATGGCTCAACCGGATTCCCGGCAACCTGAGCACCCGCGACGCCATGGCCATCGGCACAGCGGGCTATACCGCCATGCTGTGCGTGCTGGCCCTGGAACATGCCGGCGTGACGCCCGACAAGGGCGATGTGCTGGTGACCGGCGCCAACGGCGGTGTCGGCTCGATTGCGGTGGCGATCCTTTCAAAGCTGGGCTATCGCGTGGTGGCCGCCACCGGGCGCCCGGAGCATGCTGAGTATCTGCACAACCTGGGTGCGAGCGAAATCATCGACCGCGCGCAGCTTTCGGAACCACGCGACCGGCCGGTGAGCGCCGAACGCTGGGCCGGCGTGGTGGATGTGGCCGGCGGCCCTACCCTCGTCAACGCCATCGCCGAGACCAAGTACCGCGGTGCCGTGGCCGCGTGCGGCCTGACGCAGAGCGACGCGCTGCACGGCTCGGTGCTGCCTTTCATCCTGCGCAACGTGACCCTTGCGGGCGTGGATTCGGTGAATGCGCCGCAGGACGTCCGCCAGCGCGCGTGGGACCGGCTTGCCACCGACCTGGATCCGCAGAAGCTTGAAAGCACGGTGCAGCTGATTGGGCTTGCCGACGTGCTTGAGGTTTACGAGCAGATCATTCCGGGCAAGGTGCGTGGGCGGATAGTGGTGGATGTGAATGCCTGAGGAAGCCTCCCCAGCGGATTCCATCCGGCAACGAATGGTGAACATGCCGTGAAACCATGCGCGCAGCAATGGCCGCTTGCCACTGCTGCTCGCATACGCTCAGGTTTCCGCCGACTGTGGACACCGCCATGTCAATGACTGCACTCGCACTTGCGACCGCTCTTTCCGGCCTGCCCGACATTGCCTGGGAGCGCGAGCGCGGTGAGGACGCACACCAGCTGATGCTCTGCCAGATCCATCGCGATGAGCTGATGCAGGATGACGCGAAGAGTGATGCCTACCAGCGCGCCAAGGCGGTCTGCGATCTCCTGGCACGTGAGTACAGGAATAAATGGGATTTCGATGCCCAGGAGGCATTGGCGGCATCGGCAGTGGATCTGGATGAGCTGATCCGGCGGGGAGACCTGGTTGAGGTGCCTCCAACAAGGCAGGACCGCGTCTACGAGTGATTCCGTGCCGGCAGGTGCTGGCACCTGGAGCTGCCGCAGGGCAACCAGGTCCAGTGCCGATCGGCGAGGCTAGCGGATGCGACTCCGCGCCAGTGCCAGGCGCCTGATCTCGTCTGGCAGAAACACGACGCCGTCCTCCATTTCGATGCGCATCTGCGAGGCATCACCTTCGTGCCCCTGCATTGCAGCGGTCACCAGAATCTTCAGTGCATCCGTGCGGATATCGTAGCCGCCGACGGTGTGCTTCAAGGTACCCACACTGTTCCAGTCGATTTCCATGATCGGCGTCCACATCCACAGGCTTCATGCTGGCAACGGCCTTCGCCCACGTCAATGAAACCGGTCGCACGGCCGACCATGAAGCGAAAGGCCACGCGCGTGGTCAAGGCCCCTTATCATGGAGGGGTAAGGGCTCTGCAAGCCCAGTTGACGTACGCAAGGCAGTATCTGGATGTCTATGGAATGGCGCCCCTCGGGCTGGGGCCTACGTGTGACCCGCTCGCCGAACTGGTGGCTGCGACTTGACGGCAAACATGTTGAGCTTTTGATTGAAGGTCGCCAGTACCGGCAACACGTAGCTGACGACGAGCGCATGCAGGTCATCCCTGGACTCTTCTGGGCCAAAGTCGTCCTGCAGACCCAGGGCGACGGCGTGCTGACCATGGATGGACTGTCCAACAGCCAGGCTTCCCGGCTTGCGGCAGCGCTGCAGCAGGTGCGCTTTACGGGTACCACGCGCGGGCGCAAGGCACTGTTCGACACGATTCTGGAGCAGATCCAGTCGTGGCTGGCCGAGGCAGATGCCCTCATCGACCGGGGCAGCACCGGCCGCCGCTGGATCACGCACGAACAACAGCAGGCACTGCTGGCCGGTCGCCCCGCCCTGCCGCTCCGGCCGCGCGAGCTGGAACAATTGTTCCTGGATGAGGATGTGCACGAGGACCTGCATTCGCCCAGCCACCGTGCAGCACTGGACGCCCTGGGCGACTGGCAGCTGGACTGGCCCGAGGCGTGGGCCGACGCCAACGCAACCATGGCAGCGCGCGAACGGGTACTGACCAAGGACTTCCTGGACCGGGTCGAGAGCAAGCCGCTGACCGACGAACAGGCCCGCGCCGTCATCTGTTTCGACAACCGCGTGCAGGTCGTCGCCTCCGCTGGCTCTGGCAAGACCTCCACCATGGTCGCCAAGGCCGCTTATGCCATTGATCGCGGCTTTGTCGAACCCGAACGGATCCTGATGCTCGCATTCAACAAGGACGCCGCCAGGGAGCTTGAAGAGCGCGCGCAGCAATGCTTCGACCGGCTCGGCATGGGCGACACCGTGGTTGAAGCCCGGACCTTCCACGCCCTCGGCCTGGCCATCGTCGCCAAGGCCACCGGACGCAAGCCCGACATCCCCGAATGGACCACTGACGCCACGCTGGGCTTCAACAAGCTGGCCGAACTGGTGGACGATCTGAAGGATCGCTCGACCCACTTCCGCACCCAGTGGGATATGTTCCGCCTGGTATTCGGGCGCGACCTGCCGCCATTCGGCGCGGAAATGGAGGCCGATGGCTACGACCGCGATGGCACGCCCTACATCCGTACCCTGCAGGGGGAACGGGTGAAGAGCCTGGAAGAGTGCGTCATCGCCGACTGGCTCTTCTACAACGGCGTGACGTACGACTACGAGCGACGCTACGAGTTCGACACCGCGACAGACACCCATCGCCAGTATCGCCCCGACTTCTATTACCCGGACGCCGGGCTGTATCACGAGCACTTTGCGCTGGATGCTGATGGTCAGCCGCCGAAGCACATTGCCAACTACAGCGAAGGGATGCACTGGAAGCGCCAGCAGCATGTGGCACGCGGCACGGCCCTTGTCGAGACGACATCCTTTGGCCTGCGCAGCGGGCATGCCCTGCTGGACCTCGCAGAGAAGCTTGGCGAGTGCGACATCGAGCTCGACCCGAATCCGGACCGCGAGCTCCCCGAGCAGGGCGCCAAGCCGATGCCGGACGCGGACCTGATCGGCTTGATGCGCACCTTCATTGCCCATGCCAAGAGCAACTGCCTGACGCTGGATGACATGGCCGCGCGCCTGCGGCAGATGCCCGAGGATCAGTTCAAGGAGCGACACCGTCGCTTCCTGGAAATCGCAGGGCCGGTTTTCCAAGCCTGGGACAACGCACTGGCTGAGGAGCGCGGCATCGACTTCGAGGACATGCTCAACATGGCGGCCGGGCTGCTGGAACAGGGCCGCTACGAATCGCCTTACGAGCTGGTGATGGCCGATGAATTCCAGGACGCTTCGCGCGCCCGCGCACGCCTCTGCCGTGCATTGGTCAGCCAACCGGGCCGCTATCTGTTTGCAGTGGGCGATGACTGGCAGTCGATCAACCGCTTCGCCGGGGCCGACGTTTCGGTGATGACCGGATTCCGCGAGTGGATGGGCCATGGCCAGGTGCTGAAACTGGAACAGACGTTCCGCTGCCCACAGGCGCTGTGCGATGTGTCCAGCCGCTTCATCAGCCGCAACCCCGCGCAAATCGCCAAAGCAGTTCGCTCAGCTGCAACGGCCATGGGCCCGGTGCTGCAGGCGCTCCAGATGAATCGGCGTGAGGAGGTGCAGGATGGCGTTCGCCAGTACCTCGCCAAGCTGCATCAGCAGTTGTTGTCCGGGGCGGTGCCGCAAGGGCGCAACGGACGCGTGACGGTCTTCATCCTGGGGCGCTACCGCGCCGATCGCAGCGCGATGCCTTCGGATTGGAAGACAGCCTTCGGCAGCACGATGGAGGTCGAATTCCTGACCGCACATCGATCGAAGGGGCGCGAAGCGGACTACGTGATCCTGCCGGGCATGATCAACCGCAGCTTCCCGAGCCTGCGCGCGGATGACCCGGTGCTTTCCCTGGCAATGCCGGATGGGGATACCTACCCACTGAGCGAAGAACGGCGGTTGTTCTATGTCGCGCTGACGCGGGCGCGACGGTCGGTGGCCATGTTCACCCTGCAGGGGAAGCGCTCGCCGTTCCTGGATGAGCTGGTGAAGGACGGGGCTGTGAAAGTAACCGCAATTTCAGGCGCGGCCATCAATGAAGAACGCTGCCCAGTGTGCAAGGTGGGCGTGTTTGTGGACCGCAATGGGCCGCATGGGGCTTTCCGGTCGTGCTCCAGTTACCCGTTGTGCCACAACAAGCCGAAGGGTGAGCGACGCAGGTAAGCGCGTTCAGCTACACCCATATGCGCCCGCCCATACCAAGCCGTGCAAGCTGGCCTGATGGTTCGATGGCTGGACAGCAGCTGCGGAGGCAGAAAAAAAGGCCCCTGCTCCCAGGGGCCATTTCATGATTCTGGCGAAGAGAACGCCGGCCATGTAGCCGACGTCGCTGGTACCAGCGACGTCGCCAGCTGCACAGACCGTATGGAGATCAATACACGGCTCAACCAATCAGAGAAGCTTGTTGAGGTCGGTCTCTAGTTGGGCTGGAACCCCCAAGCCCTGACGCGACTGAACGGCATTCCGGTGAGCGACTTGCACTCGCCCGGCAGCGGTGTGTCCGAGCGCGCAGACTTGACAATGCCATAACCGGTGTTCTGGAAGAACATTGCAGCACCGCTGTCGCCACCACCACAGGCGAGCGAACTTCCCTCTACCTTGAACCAGACCTCATCGCATTGCATAGACTCGGTGGGCCCACAAATATTTCCAGGACTATGCGCAACCGACGTGACTATTCCACAGCTGTATCCGCTACGCGAGCCACGGAAGCAGATGGTACCGTCTTTCGCTGGAACATTGTAAACGTTCGAAATAAAGCGCGTGGACACGGTTGACGACGCGTACGTCTCCAGCAAAGGAATGTGCGGAGATGGAATTCGATGCCACTGCACATCGGTTTGCGCATCGTTCCTTTGATCCTGGAATATCAAGGGGAACGTAACCAAGGTCCCGTTCTGGCTACTCCCATAGTTGCCATAGATGACGTCGTCGGGGCAATGCGCCGCCGTTATGATTCCCTTTAGACCTGTAGCCGTGTGCTTCACCGTAAATCCGGTGGTGCAGTATGAATTGTTTGACTGCAGTACGGCTCCGCCGATTGCATATATGGAATTGCTTTCAGGAACGTCCGATGTCTTGAAACGGAGCTTTACGCGATAGGCACGTTCGAGCTTGGACAGGATTCCCATATATTTCTGGGCGTCCTGTTCATCCCCACGTATTCTGACCTCAGCCTCGTTATCTCCCGCATATCCGGTCAATCCAACGAATCCCGGGATAGCTGACTGTGCTGCCAGCCGAATTTCCTTCAGTTGCTTGGTGAACTCCTCCTCCGTGAAGAGGTGCCCAGTGGAGAACTCGACACGCGCTTTACCAGCCGCCGTCGTCCATTGCCGCCCTGCAACAGCACCATCTCCCTTGAGCTTCACCGAAACATGAAAGTCAGGCGACTGCTCAATGCTGATTTCCGTCAAGCGCCCGGCGTACTCTCGACGAATGTCCTGGATGCTGGGCACCACTGCTGCCTCCAGCTGAATCCGTCTGATTGCCTCATCAACCGATAGAGACTTGACTCTGGAAAGGAGGGAGCTGACTGCAACCGCAGTCTCCTCATCCAGTCCCTTCAGTTTCTCACTTTCAGAAACATCCTTCTGAGCAAGTGCAGTGGTGGACACAACACTCCCCAAGAGGAGCCCGAACACACTCACGTAAATAGCGCCTGTTTTCACCTAGCCTCCTCCAATGAATGCTGTAGGAATCCTGCGCAGCCTGCTGCAGACTGAGCATGAGTGTACGACGTGATTACGATTGCTATTGAGTAGAGTGTTCCATTTCCAACCGTCAGTGTGTTGTCTTGGCAGCATGCGTGCTCTGCACGACTGCCGCCCCTCCCTGGAACCAAGTAGCTGAATTGATGAACTGACGGGCAGCAAGGCGGGAAAAACAAAAAAGCCCCTGTTTCCAGGGGCTCTTTGAAACAACTGGCGGAGAGAGTGGGACTTCCTTGAGAAGTGCCCTCACCCCTTGGGCGGCTTGGGTTTCACCAATCTGGGTGGTGCCCTGGAATGTGCCCGCGATGAGCATACCCCTTGCGGTGCAACGGATCCAGCCGTTTTTGCCGCCCTTGGGATCGCCAATCTCGATCTTCTCCAAACCGGCGCGATCAGGGCAGATGACCCGTTCGCCCCCACTCTCCGCCGAAAAGGGAAGCAATCCGGTGGACCGCATCCTCATGTATGTCTCAGGGCAATTGGGGCCATGGGACAGGACGCCTCAGCAAACGGTTCTGGACGGAGTCCTTTCAACGGCGGCCTTACGCCATAGCTCCATGGCCGGCTCACCGTCGCCCAAGACGCACTGCAAAGCACGGACTCGCACGCCCAGTCCGGCGCCAGCTCGGAATCGGCGCTCCAGGCCCACCGAGGTGCTCTCGGTAGGTCAGACACTGACTCCGCCTTGGCAATCACTGTTTGCATTGATCGGCGGGGGGCAGATCCGCCACGAATGGCTACCAGGCACTCGCTGCGCATCTCGACGTGGGGCATGTCCTGGAAGCTCTTCCAAGCCCCACCCCACCTCAATCCCGCCTGCTGGGCCAGCTGACCGAAGCGCTGGTAACCCTGCCGCACCTGCTCGTCCCTCAGGTCCCAGGATGGACGGCCGCGCCTGTAGATAACCATATCCGCCGCCCAGCCGTGGTTGTGGCAGCTGCTGCCTGGCCCCACCTGGGTCACGCCCTTTCGGCTAGCGAGCAGCGCGGCCTGGCGCTTTTCAGACCGGTAGCCCTCCATCAGCCGCAGGTCGTAGCCCTCGCCCTTCATCTGCAAGGCGATCCGTTCCAGCGTTGAGCGAAGCTCGGGCTGGACACCGTCCCACTGCGGGGCGTCTTTGTGGCGGTGGAACAGGCGTTTGAAAAACCCTGGCTTTTTCCCGTGGACCTCAACGGAATCGGTGGCTGGCGCGTGGGCGTGAACCATGATGGGAGCGCTGGCCAGTGCCAGCGCAAGCAACAAGCGTTGAATCATGAGTAGGCCTCCTTACTCACATGAGCGATACATCCATGCAAGCGGAGAATCGAAAACGCGCAAGGGGGCTTGCGGAATTTTTTCCCTGTCGTAGAAGAACAGGGGTGGGGAATAGTCGGCCCCACCGCTTCCCGGCGCAACGGCCCCTCCTGCCGTTGCGCCGGGAAGTTTCGTTGGGGGGCTTGCGCATTCCAGGATCTGATCTATTCGTGAGTGCACACGCTCACTCATTTCATACCCAGGAGGCCACCCCATGAAACGCTCCCTCATCCACTGCGCTTTGCTGGCAGGCCTTGTTGCTGGCACGGCGCAAGCCCAGGTTCAAGTGGGCAACGGTGCAGATGCGACTGAGTTAGGTGCCACGGCAGTGGGCGATCTGGCCGGTGCAAAAGGAGGCGGCAACACCGCGCTTGGCTACTCCGCAGATGCGGATGGTGGGCCCACCCCTACTGGCCACTGCATTGGTGCGACCGCAGCGGGTGCTTACGCCTCTGCACAAGGGTGCAATACCTCTTCTTTTGGGGCTTTTAGTCGTGCGACGGTGGGGAACTCCACGGCCGCGGGAGCGTATGCCGAAGCAACCGCGAGCGACGCTGCGGCTTTTGGTCAGTATGCGAAAGCAACGGCACTCAGCACCTTGGCGGTTGGTGGACACGCCCTTGCTGCTGAAATTGGAGGCACCGCCGTAGGCCCCGGCAGTCAAGCCAACGCAGAAAATGCCGCAGCCTTTGGGCTCAGCGCGAAAGCCAACGCCAAAGGCTGCGTCGCCTTGGGCACGGGCACGACCTGCGAACAAGAGAACACGGTTGCTGTAGGTAACCGACGCTTGACGCAAGTTGCCCTGGGGCAGGCGAACAACGACGCCGTGGTCGTCAGCCAACTGCGGACCGCCGTGGAAACCTTGGGCGCTGGCGCTACCGTAGTAACCGGTGTGATCGTGGCTCCGAATTACCAGCTGATCAGCGGGAAACATTACAGCACCGTTGCCGGCGCCATCTACGATCTCGATGGGCGCGTTCACCAACTGGAGCAGAACCCTGGCAGCGGTGGTGGCGGCACCGGTCCACAGGGACCCGCCGGTCCGCAAGGCCCAGCAGGCCAGGACGGTAAGGACGGAGGAAGCAGCACCACGGTGGCCGGGGCAAACATCGAGGTCACGGACAACGGGGACGGCACCCAAACCGTTGCCTTGAAAGACACCATTGAGCTTTCCGAGCAGGGCTCGGTCCAAGTGGCCAAGGCCATCCACAACAGCGACGGCTTCACCGTCCAGGGCGGCCCATCGGTCACCCGATCCGGGATCAACGCCGGCAACCAGCGGGTAACCGGGGTGGCTGCAGGAGCGATCGCTCCAGGGTCCACGGACGCGATCAACGGTGGCCAATTGTGGGATTACCAGCGGGAGCAAGACGACCGCTGGAACCTGACGGACCGCCGTTTTCGCCAGCTCGGCAAGCGGGTGAGCGGTGTGTGCGCCATGGCCCAAGCCAACGCCCAGATGGCCACCTCGACGTCGGCTATCCACGGAGAAAACCGAAACCGCCTGGCCGTGGGCGTCGGTGGCTGCAGCGGCCAAGCCGCCATTTCCATCGGCTACACCCGCGACGTGACCACCCCACGCGGATCCCCATCGGCTTTCTCGATCGGGGTTTCCCGCAGCGGGCGGGACACGGCCGTGGGCGCAGCCTGGGCCATTGGCTGGTAACGAATCAAAGAATGTCAGCGGCGAAAGGAGGTGATCGTATCTCGGCAAGGGCCCTTCGGGGCCCTTGTTCGCGAACTCCAAGCACAAAAACAATTCAAATACAATTGTTTTCGTTGAAAAGCTTCCTCTTTCGCCGTATAATCGCCTCATCCGAATTTGTGGACAGTTCCGGGTGCGAGTCCTGGGTTGTCGCAATGGTCGTAACGTCGTTTGCCATCGCTCTGAAAGCCCTCAGACGATGGGTGGTTAACCTGAAGGCAAAGGAAGAAGTCAAATGTGTTGATAAAAACAATTACAAGGAACCAAAAATGAAAAAGAAGAATGTTGTAAGAAAGACAATTGAACGCTTCAAGAGCACGATTTATCGCTTAAAGAAGCATCCGCTTGGTGTCGCTATCGGCGTGGCACACGAAGTGGTGTATCAGACGACCATTGCGGTAGCGGCTAGCCAGCTGCCCACCGCACACCCGGTGAACGCGCGTTGAGCCACGCTCCCCCGTTGACCGATATGAAAAGCCCGGGCTTTTTCTTTGGAACGCGGCTGCTATCCCCAGCCCCTCCGCTCCGGAAGAGCCGAAACCGCCCAAACCTAGCCCCGTCCTTTCTCCGTTGCCACGAACGCACCATCGGAATGAAGGAGCGCGAACGTGTTCCCCTGGACGTGCTCTGGCCAAACCTGTCCAGGCAGGCCCACGAACTCCAGCGGGAGGTTCGCCTCTTGGTCTGGTTCGAACCCAGCGAACGGGTCAAAGCTCTGCGGCTGCCAGTCCTCGAACTGAAAGTCCCTGTTCCAGACCATTGCAAAGGCCAGCGGATAGGCCTTCAGGACATAGATCGCCGAACTGCCTTTCCCGCCCAAGATGCCCAGCCCGAAGTCGCGAAGAACCGTTCTCCCGCTGTAGGGATACACCCAGTAGTGAAGCCGAACCTGGCGTAGAAGATCTGACCGGTCATCGAACAGGTGCTGGCTGTGGCGTTCTTCGTAGCGATTCAAGCCCACCGATGACATGTGGCCCAGAACTCCCCTTGCCACAAGCTGCGGCTGGATGCGGATGCTCTGGTAGTAGGTGACCTTGCTTCGATCGCGCAAGATCTCCGTTACCTGCCGGCTCATCGATACAAGCGCCTTGTCGTATCGAGAAAGCACCGAGCCGTTGCAGGTCCTGCAGATGCTCCTGAAGCAAACACCATTGGGCATCTTGTGGGACCGCGGCTTCTTCTCTCCACTGATTGCGTCGGCGACGCTGGACACCCTCAGAGCGATGCCTTGAGCCCACGCCTTGGGCGGCACGTGGTTTTCGGTCAGGTCGGTTTCCTGCCCGCATATGTTGCAACGCCCCTTGGAAGGTCCAACCGGGAACTTAAAGGTCACTCGCCCGCCCCATGCTCGCCATGAACTGCGAAGAGATTACACGCAAGCGACGTGTGGCCTCTCACGTCCTTCGCAGCAGGCTTGCCAACTTCAAATTCTGATCTATTCGTGAGTGGGTCGTTTTACTCACGGAGAGACCATGACCCATCGCCACAACCTGGGACGCAGCGAGAAGTATCACGCCCTGCCCCGCACCCTTTACGCCCTGTTGTTCGACGACGGGGGATGCTACGTTGGCCAAAGCTCGAACCCGCAGCAGCGGGAGAAGCAGCACCGCTCCCCCAAAGGCGGCTGGCACCATCCCTTCCGGTTCCATGCGCTGGAAGTGGTGACCGCCACCAGGGCGGAAGCCGAAGCGTATGAGCAGGCGTGGCGGGTGAAGGCCTCCCGAGAGGGGTGGCGCATCTACGCCAAGCCACCGGGGATCGTGGTCAACCCGCACCGGCGGGCAACGCCGCACGTGCGATGGCTGGCCCACCAACGGCGGTGGCAGCTGGGAACACCGGTGAAAGCCCCCTCCGAACGCGTGGGGTGGTGGCCATGGGTAGTGGTGGTGATCAGCGTATTGACACTGGCCCGATGCGTCACCGGGTAAGCCTCATCTCGCGCTGTTTCACGTGCATGCCCGGCAGCTGAGGTTGCGGTTTCAATCCTGCCAGCAGCTCCTCGACGTCTTGGACCAGGTTGCGCACCGGAGCAGCTTGGGTTTCGGACAGTCCGACGCTCAGCGCCATCTCCTTGTGCCGTTCGGTTCCCAGCCGTTCGGCCATGCGCTCCATCATCTCGTCGGTCGTATACATGCGGTAGCTGCCCTTGGTGAGGCGGGTGAACGCCACCAAAGCCGACTGCTGGTCGAGCATGCCCATGTTCGTGGCCAAGTGGTAAACCTCGGATTTCCCTTGTCCTTGCGCCTTGTGGACGGTCATGGCATACCGGTGGGCCAAGGCATTGTGTTCGCTCGTGTTGAATTGCACGATGCGCCCATTCTCCTTCGGATTCGAGCCCTCGATGCGCACCACCACGTCGTAGCCACCGGACTTGTCCTTCCGGATGCTCTCCACCGTGCCCTCGGTGCCGTTGATGACGCCCAGGTCGTTGTTGGTCGCCGTGAACATCACACGATCGCGGCGTGAGAGCGTCAGGTCCTCCCACTGCCCTTTCACGATCGAGCGGAAGGTGAACTCCTCCTTGTCCAGCACGCCTTGTTTCTGAAGCCCCGTTCGGATGCCCGTGGTGAGCGCTTTGACTTCAGAGCGCGTGTGGGCCAAGACCAGCTTTTCGTCCATGGGCGTCTTGTCTTTCAAGTAATCGTCCACCAACGCTTTGATGGCCTGTTTGTCCGTGCCGAAGTCGTCGATGCAGTTGCGTTGCTTGAGGTTGTTCAGGATCTCTGTTCCCATATCAAAGGTGCCTTGGCGGCTGCGGTGCCCGCGGCGCATGTCCTTGACCTTCCCCTGGTGGTCCCGCTCGTAGAAGCTGTTGGCGGTGATCAGGTCACCGGCGTTCTTCTGCCGGCGAATCTCGGTCAGCTTCGTGTCGCCCAAGGCCATTTTCGCCAGCTCAAAGCCGTTGCCCGCAGCGATGGGCTGAAGCTGGTCACTGTCTCCCTGCATGACAAGCTTGGCACCGACCCCCTGGCAGTAGGTCATGAGCTTCAAGGTGTCATCGGTAGCCACCATGCCGGCTTCATCGAGCACCACCACATCCCTCTTCGTCAGCGCCACCTTGCCCTGACGCACCTGGGAAAAGAACTTCGCCACGGACATGCAGGGCATGCCGGACTCTTCTTCCAGCTTAGCCGCGGCTTTACCCGACACGGCCAAGCCCATCAACTGCTTTCCTTCGGCTTCGAAGCACTGCTTGTAGACCTCGGCCACGGTGGTCTTGCCGGTGCCAGCCAACCCCGACATGACCCCCACGCCGGCCGTGCCGTGGGTGAGGTGACCGGTGGCGGCTTTCTGCTCCTCTGTGAGGGTGAACCCCTTTCGCTTCTCATAGGCGGCGATTTCCCGGTCTACGGTGGAGCGGAACAGCTTCAGGTCCGTCTCGTTCTCCCGCTCCTTCGATCGACGGATGATCTCGGCTTCCCATTCGACCATCCACGTGGCGCAGAAGCGATCCTCCCGGTGCTTGCGCGCCAACCGAATGCCCCGATCGTCTTCGTGGAGGTGTTCGGCTTTCACGCGCACCAGGTCGTCCTGCTCGGTGAACTCCTTCACCATATTGAGGATCTCCTCCGCGTTCTTTTGCCCGGCGAACTCCATCCCCAGCTCCCGGACCAGGTCATGCTCGCAGAACATCGCCTCGTTCTCGTGCATGCGCTGCAAGACCTCGTCAAACGTATGCGGGTCCAGATGCTGGCCTTGGGTCTGCTTGAGCGACTGGGTGGTGGGAACCAGGTCTGGCCTTTCTCGGGCAATGTTGGCGAAGGTTTGCTGCCAGTCCTTGACCACCTGCTCGAAGGGCGGTTCTTCCTTCTTTTTGCGGGTGGCCTTGCAGGCCTCGTCGTGGCTGGCGTCGGGGTGTTCTTTGACGTAGTCCAAGATTTCCTGGCGACGGGTCTTCGCTTGGAGCACGAGCTCACGGTCGATGCCGGCGATGGTGGTGAGGATCTGGCCCGTCTCGCGCCCCATCACGTCCACCTCGTGCTCCCGCTGAATCCCATAGCCCAGCGCTTTCATCGCGCTGTAGAGCTCGGCCTTGTAGAGGTGATCGGCCGCATGGCGGTGGCGGTAGATCTCGATGGCATCAAACGTGCCCCAACGGCCGTCCTCCCCCTTCGAAACACCAAAGGCAAGGTGATGGGTGTGCAGATCGCACTGCACGTTTCTGTTGCTTACGTGGTCAGCGGCAGTCCACACCAGGCCTTGCGTTCCAATGACTTCTTTTCCTCCCTCCCCCCGGCGCGTCTCTACCTTGCTCTCGATGTAGCGCATCGCCACGGCGCAGGCCTGGCGGTGCGCTTCCAAGATGGCTAGCTTCTCGCGTTCATCCGCAAGGGCAAACGCCACGCTCACGTCCCCGGGGGCGGAAATGGTCAGATCGAACCCCACCCGGTGGCCGCCCTCCCACTTCTCCATCGGCTTGCCGTCGTCGTCCAACCGCACGTTTCCCCAGCGATCCGTCTTGATGACCAATCGGGCCTCCTTGCCCGCGTTTTTGCACAACGGCCTTCCGGTGGGTGAAAAGCCCTTCCCCAGCTTTTCCATCACCTCGCGGGTGACCGGCCGCCCTTCCAGGCCGAGCTCGGCGGCAAGGCTGCCGCCCCAATTGAGCGTCTGCCTCGGATCAGGACCGCTGCCCGCGTAGTAAGCCACGGCGCTGTCGATGGACAGGCGCTCGGTGGCCAGCATGTAGTCGAACATGTTGCCGTTGCGCTTGTTGTAGCCGCGGGCATCGATGCGGGTGCAATTGATCACAGGGACCTCCTGGAATGTTGATTGAACCAAGGTCCCAGAAAACCACCAATGCGCAAGGGGGGTTTACTTCTCCAGGCGCAGCGTGACCCAACGGCGTTTTATCTCCTCCACGACGGCGGTTACTGGCTCTTCGCCGAAGACTCTCGCGTGCTTGGACTTGGGCACCGAAAGCACCTTGAAACCCAAGCCGATGCTCTGCGCGTTGCTAAGGTAGTAGTTGACCGTGGTCCAGGAGTCCGTGGTCCAACCCTTGGTGCGCTGTTTCGGATGGAGGTGGCCCACCGCGTCGTGCGGGATCCAGCACTTGAAGCGATATGCCCCATCGGTGTCCTTCTTGAACTCCGGGTCAGCGGTATGGCGGACCATCTCGGGATGAATGACGAGGTGATCCGGATGCGGGTCGATGGACATGTCCAGGTCCACTTCCAAGATGTAGTCGTAAACCTTGTCCGTGGTCACCAGCCCGCCGGACAGAACCGCCTCACACGCAGACACCATGTGTTCGTAGCCGGCCTGAGCCATGCGCTGCCGATATTCTGCGGCCACCTCCCGTGGCAAATACCCAAGCATCCTGGGTGGCGCCTGTTGTGTCATGACGGCCACCGCGTTTTGGTCCGCCGTGTTGGTGTTATCGGGATACAGGACGACCAAAGTAAAAATCCGACTGGTGGAGCCCTTTCGATTGTTGGCCACCTCGTCCAGCTCCTCCCGAAAACGCGAGGTCAAGGCTGCCTTCACAGCGTATTCGGCGACTGGCTTCCAAATCGGCACGGTGATCGTTGCCATACTTGCTTCCCTACATGGTGTTTAACGGGAGAATAGCGCGTCGATTTCCTCGGGTGTCATGGTCAACACCCGCTGCACCGCATCGATGCCTTCGGCGGTGGTTGGGAAGGCCGACGCGCCAGCGTTTGAAGGGGACGTTGCCGGCGACGGCCCTTCAGCCTCGGCCACCGGTCCGGCTGGCTTGGAGGTCCACGCAGCGGCCACCTGCCCATCGCGAACCATTGGATGGTTTTTCCCTGGCCATGTCAGCAACAGGACGTCCCCGCCCATCTGCACGATCGCCTCGATGCCCCACCCCTCGGGACCGTAGCGCTTGCCGTTTCGGAAGCCCAGCCGGTCGGTGAGCTCACCGCTGGAAACCAAGGCGCGGCTTTCCTCGTGAACCTGGGCTTTGTCCTCGTGCCCGCGCCACGCGATTTTCCGCTTGACGAGCTGGCTGGCCAGCTTGTCCCGGGTCGCCCCCATCTGCACCTGGCACACCACGTGGGTGCCCACCAGCGACGAGAAGGCCTGGGCGGTCTTGTCCCCGTAAACCAGCTCAACCTGGGAGTGATCCTGGACCGCCATGATGGCCACCACGCCTTTGCTGCGCCCCAATGCCAGCAAGGGATCGATGTTCAAGCGCCCTGCGCTGGTCAGCTCATCGAACACGAAGTAGAGCCCACGCCCGCCCTCGTTGTCCGGCAAGCCTGGCCCAATGAGATCCGGCACGGCCACGTTGATCATGGCGGCGATGTAGGCTTTCGTCAGGGTTGGGTCCGGTCCGGATTGAACAATGACCTGCTTGCGCCCGTTGTAGTCGTCCCGTATCCACTCGGTCATCGAGAAGCGGCGCTTGCCAACCTTGGGCCATGCGGTGGCCAGATCGTCGATGAGGCGGGTGAAGCCCCCCAAGGAAGACAGCACGCTGGACGTGGTTTGACTATCCGGGTCACGCACCAGTGCGGCGCCGCGGGGGTAGTGCGGGCGCATGCCTGCGGCCATCTCTGCGGCGGGGCGGCGCACCAAGGCCGCCAGATCGGGCCACCCCCACTGGCCAGGCCGGGTGTTTTGGAGCTCGCGCACGCACCCGATCAACAAGTCCTGGGCGGCCATGCTCCAGAACTTGGCGTTGCCGTCGCCCTCCGGGATGATCGAGGCAGCAAACGCCGCCGCTTGGGTTGGGGTCCGCACGTCGGCGGCGACGTCCCACACGTGGGATCGCGCATCGAAGGGCGACACGATGATGGGCCTTTTGAGGATCGACGTGAAATCACCCTTGATGTCGTAAAGGAACAACTTTGCGCCCTTCTTTCGCGTCAGTTGTTCCAGGATGTGCTTGAGGATGACGCTCTTGCCTGAACCCACCGAGCCGGTGATCAGGACATGGCGCGCCCAATGCTTTTTTGGCAACAACAGATCCGGATGGAGGGACAGGGCGAAGGGATCCGCCTCGGCTTCCTTGGGTGTCACCGAGCGGTTCCGGGCTTCGTCCACGGCCTCCTTTCCTTCCAATAGCCGCGGTCCGGACAAATGCCAAGTGTTGCTCACCGGCTCGGCTGCCTTGAGGAACGTGCGTAGGCTAAGGCCCGCTGCCAGCAGAAGCGACGCCCCGATCCGGGTCCACGTCGCCGCCGGGTGGTGATACGACACCAGTTCGATGAACTCCCGTGCCGGAGCGCGAGCCGAGATGCCGACGGTCAGGAAGTGAAACGCAGTTACCAGACCGCCTTTCAAGGCATCGGCGAAGCGGATCAGCGTGCCATCGGGATTCGGGATGAGCCAGGCAACGCCCATGCTCCCCACGTAGGCCACGCCAAAAACGAATGCACCGGCAAGAACGGCGCGGTGCCAGTATCGGACCGGCTGGGAAGGCGCAACGCTGCCGGGCACGTCACCCAGCGCGTCAAAGGGCTTGGGTTTGCTCATGTCGGTGCATGCGCGTTGGGGTCCGCCCTCGCCACCCTGGCTGCTCAGGATTGGCGCCGTGGGCCATCAGGTGGAGGCAGGCCCGGGCGTGCTTGTGAAGGGCGGCAAGGTGGAGCGGTGCCCACCCGTGGGCGTTGAGGGCCGCCACGTCGGAGCCCGCTTCAACCAGAGGCGTGACCAGCGAGGCGTGACCAAACCGGGCCGCGTGGTGCAGGGGCGTGTTGCCGCTGGCATCGGGCAGCCGGGCGTCCGCGCCCATGCCGATGCAGGCCAGCAGTGCTGCTTCGTGGCCCGCCCGGGACGCCCCCACGAGCCAGCCCTGCCACGGTGCGTTCTCCCGCAACCGGTTTGCATCGGACTGCCGTGCCCGCGCTTCCTCCACCGCCATCGCCATGCCTTGGAAGAGCGAGGCGTGCTCTGCCATCGACAACCCAGCCACCCTCTCTGCCAAGGTGCTGTAAACCATCGGCTCGTCACGGTCTGCCAAGCGCCTCCCGTAAGCACGCACCAGGTCCCGGGTGGAGTCCCGCCTGGGCGCGTCGAACCCCAGGCGATACAAGCCCCAGCGCAGGTCCACTTGGGGCACATCATCGTGCTCCCGCTGGCGCACCTGCCAAACCAGATCGCCCAACCGACCCTCAACAGGGGCAACGCTCAGTGCGTGGGCGCGCGCCAACACTTGCGAGTAGTGAAGGCCTTTGGATGCGCCGGCTTCGCGCGCGAGCGCGCCCGCCAAGGCCTCCGCTCGTTGGAGGCCCAGGGGACGCAAGAGGTGCATCAGAGATTCTTGGATGTCCATCTCTATTGTTGTAAAGCCGAATCCGCGACCGTCAAGAGAACGTGTTAGCTGTTGAGGCGAGTAGCCACCGCAACACTGAAATGCCGAAGAATCTCAGTGTCATGCCAGAGCTTCTGCCCTGGGCTACTGCTGTCCAGTTCCTGAAGCACATTGTCCAAGCTTCTTCCAGCCAAAACCTGGGAATCCACATACCCGCCGACCAAGGCGAAAGAACTCAAATGCTCGGGAGCAACGTCGGGAAAACGGTGGAAGTTGGTGTTATTGATATTCATCTGGTCCTCCTGCTGTGGTAAGCCGATGTGCCTCATCGGAAAGGTCCAGCTCGATCGCTGGTGAACTAATGGGCTAACGCGTTAAACGCTGTCGGGTGGGCCAAAGACGATCCAAACCAGCATGTAGAGAATCAGCGCGGGATAGAACCAGAAATCAAACCCCTCCCAGTCAAACCGGCGCCAACGCTTCCTGCACCTCGCGCGCAGCCTGAGCCAGCGCCGGCTGCTCACCGGAAGGAACTCTGGACCACCACCCCGATGGTCACAAAGCCCACCGCCGCTATGGCCATTACCTTGAGCAGAACCGGAACGGCCGGGGGGTAGACGAGAACAGCCGCTGCGAAGGCCGCGGTCAGCAGGAACAAGCTGGTCAGCAGTGGAACCGCGTTTTCGAAAGCGAAGTCTTTGAGGGCATTGAACAACGTGGACATGGCGGCTCTCCTTTTGGTTTTATGAGTAGGTCTACCTACTCTTTACAAAACCAGTAAAGCACCATCAAACTGGACGTCAAGACGCAAAAATGCCCGATTCTGCGAAGAACCGGGCAGATTTGAACATCGGTGAAAGATTACTGTCGGAAGACGTTCGGTTGGGCCTGCTTCTGGTGCTTCTCCCAATCGTAATTGGCAGCGTAGTCCTTCATGAAAGCCGCCTCCTTCAACGAACTGCGGGCGTAATCGGCGTATCCCAGGCGCCCAGGTCCGTTCTCCATCCGCTGCTCACGGGTCAACATGGGAGGGGTCTCCTCCCGCTGGGCCCCGCGTTGCTGCCGCCACTGTGCAACGGTCGCATGAACCACCTGCTCGTGCTTGTCGCCCGGCTTTGCATCACGAACCGCTTTGTCGGCCTCCTGGATCTTTGCCTGGAGCGCGGCGATCTGATCGGGCGAGGCCTTCTCTGCCCAATCCAGAACGCGCTGTCGGCGTTGCTCGATGGCGTCTTGGTCTTGGGCCACGTTCTGCTCGAAGTCTGCCCGCGCCGCGCTGTCCTTCTGGGGCGGTGGGCGATCGCCCAGAAGCCGCTCGTTGCGCTGCGCCTGGAGTGCTCGCAGCTCGGTCATTTCTTCGATGGGTTGGGAAAGGGTGTTGCTCATGTTTGTTTCCTCCGCTGGGGTGAATAGGTTCATCGTTGATCAATCCGCAGGTTTGGCAAGGGGGCGAACCCCCTCGCCTATCCGCATCAATCCGCGTCGGGCAGCAGCTCCGCCAAGTCGAATCGCTTGATGCCGGCACGGCTCAGCGCCACGATGGCGTGACCGCGGGGCTCAAGAAGAGCGGAGTATTCTTCCTGCAGGAAGAGCGGCTGCACCTCGCGCTTGCCCCCGGTGGGCATGTCGATGTCGCGCGCGATCTCGTCTTGGCCCAGCGTGTCCTCCGATCCAATCCGCCAGCGGCGGCCCGTCACGGCGTCGATGCGCGAGGCCGTCAATCGCCCGGCCCCTTCCATGCGCATCTTGTCGTAGGCGGACGCGTAGGCATGGTCCGGGTCGTTGAGCACAGAGTGGCGCCAATTGTTCATGCCGCCTTGGTAGTCGATGCCCCGGGTGCGCTGCTTGAACGTGGTCAACGTTGCCTGTCCGAACCGCTTTTCCAGGTATTCGTGGGTGTTGTGCGAGCACTTCAGCGCGATCACCGATTGCATCGTGTTGGCCATCAGCTCTGCCTCGTTGACTGACCCAAAGGCGTTGACCAAGCTTTCAAACCCTTGGGTTGCAAGCACGGGCATCAACCCCAGCGAGCGCGAAACGGAGAACAGGTTGATGTCATCGGCCGTCAACAACAGGTGGGCCTCGTCCATCATCAACATCACCTCGGTTTGCCCAGGCAACGCTTCGCGCCACTTGTCGCCGAATGCACCACGCGCCTTGATTCCGTTCATGACCCGCTGTTTGAGCAGGCGCATCATCATTTCACCCGCTTCACCGAATTGGGTCGGGGGCAAGAAGAGGCCTACCATGGCTCCATAGAGCGCGTCGGACACGTCCACCTCGCCCGTCTCAATCGAATGCCAAGGCATGTCCGTCTTGATGTCACGCAGTTTTTCGCCTCGCAAGAGCTTCTCCAGCAGCCCTCGTGAGTTGAGCGTGAACGATTGCCTCTGTTCCGGATGCATCGCGGGAATCTCCAGGAACGCCCATTCCAGCGAGCTCTGCAGTTGAGACATGGGACGGAAGAGATCCGGGTGGATGGTCTGCGGAGCGCTCTCTTGACGAAGGCGGTGCTGTTGCAGGTAGGCCGCGTAGGCCAGCCGCCCCTCTTCGTCATGGCTCGTGTCCGCCTCTTCCAGGCCCAAGTATTTCACCACCTCCATCAGCTTTGCATTGGCACGAGGCGCGGGGCTGCCGGGAATCACGCGTTCCACAATGGACAACAACTTGGTGTGGTGGAACGGCGTGTAATGCCATTGCCTGTCGTCGCTCACCGGGATTCGATGGATGGCGATCTGCTCGGCAATCCGCTCGAGCAATGCCTCAGTCTCGGCCCCGTCCTCGCCAAGCTTGCGCTGTTTGACCAGCTCAAGCTCCGCGTCCATCTGTGCACGCTCCAACCCTTCCAGCTTGGCCGAGCACCAGGACCTGTAAGCCATCTCGTGATCCACGAGCGCACGAAGGATGATGCCGGTGTGGTAGAGAAACGCGTCACCACCGTCGGTCCAAAGCTTGGATTTCTCGTCCACTCGCCCACCGGCTGCACCGCGCAATGCCCGGACGATCTGATCGGGCGCCAACCCTTCGTAGGGCCCCACGCGCATTCCAGGCTTGACGACGATATCGAACAACCCTTCCAGATCCGCGATGATTGCTCCGTCTTTACCGTCGGCAATGAGAGCACCGCCGGCCAGCTTCTGCCGCGTCAAACGCCCCCTTACATCGCCTTGGTCCGAAGCCACACACGCCATTGTCAAGGCGGCTTTACGGAACCGACGAGCGATGGGTCGCAGTGCGGCATAGGATTTGCCCGAACCGATGGCCCCGAACACGAGCAGGCCCTGCTGGCAATCGCGCCATGAGAACATCATCACGGTGCCCAGGTCGGGCGAGTAGCCATAGCCCTTGTCGGAAAGGTGTCCCGTGGCGCGCCCAATGGTGATCAGCGGGGTCTTGTCCCGCAGGGCCGCCTCGGCTTGCTGTTCACGTGCCTTGACGTGTGAGTTGATCAACGCCCCTTGGGTAGCCAGGTTGTTGTCGTTGTTCTGCAGGTAGAGCCGGGCGGCGTTTTGGACAAAGTTGCCTTCGGCGTATTGCATCGCATACATGCAGGCCAACACGTAAGGTGCCGCCTCGCCCAAGCCAAACGGCAGGACCTTGGCGACAACCAAGGCGGCAAAGATGAGGCCCGCCCACTTCATCGCTTGAATGAAGCGCGCGGCTGTCCCGCCAATGACGCCCCGGTGCGGGTGCGAGGCCGCCGCCACAAAGCAAACCACAAACAGGACGCCGACCAAGCCAAAGGCCCACCACAGGTAGGTCTTGGCCATCTGGGCATACACAGCCATGCCACCGGCTTGCATTGCCACCTCGGTGCCGCCCTTGCTGTCGCCGACCATGAACTGAAGCGCCATCGGGACCCATTGCAGCAGCACCAGGGCTTTCAGCGACTCCTTCATGCCCTCGCCTTGCTTGAGGGCAATGAAGTAAGGAATGGTCAGCAACAGAGCTGCCCAGCCTGCCCAGCCGTTGAGGCTCACCAGGAAGGTTGCCAGAACGCCGATCACGGGGAAGGCGAGATACATCAAGGGAGTGGCCAGGCTGTCGCCGCCCTGCCCCATGTCGTTGCCCTGCAGGAAGCCCTCAGCACGCCGTCCAAGCTTCGTCGTGATGATCCGCGATTGGGTGTCACGCAAATCTTCCGGAACCTTCGGCCACCACTCCTGGAATTCGTCCTCGCTGCGTCCATCGGGCACCTTGAACACTTGGGCGTTCTCGTCCCAGACGGCGCCGCACTCCAGCGCGAAATCCCGGTCAGCCTCTGGCACATCGAGCTCTCGACTACGGACGCGATCAGTCACGTCAAAGCGCCCCACCAGGTTTTCATACTCCTCGGCGGATTTGACGATGATTTCTTCCTTCACGTTCGAAGGCTCGCCGCTCTTCCGCCGGAACTTGCGCCCCAGGCCGCTCGTCCAGTCAAGCACGTTGAACAAACTGATTGCTGCCATCTCTGTCTCCCTCCCCTGTCAGATCAACGAAGCCAATGCGCCAAGACGGCAAGCACCAAGCAAAGCGGCGCGCACGCCAGAAAGCCCGCTTTGGCCACCCAGCGCTCTGCGACCTGCTCAACCTTGCTCGCGTAGAGCCGATCCTTGGTCCATGCGTCATACGCGGCGTCGTCTCTGACCGGAGGCCTGCGATCGGCGCGCAAGTAGTAGAAGGTGCGGCGGACGCCTTCGCTCAGGTGGCCCATGCCAAACGATTCAGGGCTGCCGAGGAACAAGCGCCCGTGCAGGTTCAGCCACTTTGAGCCGAAGTGAAGTTTTCCGGGTTCCCGGTATTGCGTGAAAAACCACTTGAACATGTTTCCCCCTTATTCGTGAGTAGGTCACTTCTTTCTAGATCAAATCCGCAGATGCGCAAGGGGGATCAATCGATCCCCGACTTCTTCGCCCAGGCGTCCAGGTCTGCGTTGGCTTTTTGCTGCCAGTCGTTCCTCGGCTCGGCGGCTGGTGCGGGGGCCTTCTTCGGCAACGGGGCGGTCGCACGTTTCGGCGAAGGCATTGGCTGGGGCGCAATTGGCGCTGTCGTCGTTACCGGGGGAGCGGCGACAGGTGCGGGTTTCTCGATCGTGGCTTCTGGCTTGGCCTGTTCTGAAAGCACTGCTGGAGCGGGCGCGACCACGGGGACTTCCACCACCTCGGGCAACTGCTCGGGAGCGGCTGGAGTGGCCACCGGCGACGCGGGAGCGGGTGTGCTCGTCGGCGCCTGGTCGTTCTTCCCTAGCAAGAAGTGGATCGCCCCCGCGACCAATGCCACCGCCACCACACTAGCCAAGACCCAGGGCCAACGAGAGCGGGGGCTGGGCTGGCTGGGAGTTACCGGCTGCTCTACTGACGCGGCCTCCGGGGGTGTGCTGAACCCTTCAGGAACCGCGGAGAAAGTCTCCGCCGTCTCGGTGAAGACGCTGGGAGCCGTTGATGCCTCGTCAACCTCAAACACCTCTTCGGCTTCTTCATCGGCTTCTGTTGCACGACCTGCGAGCTCATCATAGAAAGCGTCCTTAACCGCTTGAATGAGCTCCTGAGCTTCTTGAGGCGGCAAGCCTTTCGTATTCACGACGGCGCCCCAGCTAGTCTTCGTTACCCTTGCGTCAGGGACGCCCAGCTCATTCGCCACGTCCAAGAATGCAGACGGAGACCAAGCGCCCCCTCGGTTGGCAGGTGTCTCGGCAGCCTCGAATAGCAGAGAATCGGATTCTGATTGAACGGACAGGGCGTCTGTCACGTCCTGCTGCGACAGGTTGACCAGGGGTGCTTCACCTTCACCGGCAATTGCCGCTTGCTCATGGACGGACAATGCGTCGACTAGGTCCTCGGCTGCCAACTCGGCTTCTGTCGGCTGGACCGTCAGGCCAGACTTGGCTTCTGTTGCCTGATCTTTCTCCTCTGCGCTTCTTGCCCGCTTGGCGTCTACGGTCGCCTTGACCTCCTTTGCCTTCTCTGTAGCGGCAGCAACGCCCTTCTGGGTCAACTCGGCAGTGCGCCTGCTGATCACTCCGGCCCAGTGACTGGCAGCTTTCAGGTTCTCTTTCATGCCGTCGGAAACCAGCCGCTCTTCTTGGGTGGGCGATGCGGTCGGGGTTGCCCTGGCACGCTCAAGCAGCTCCTTGCGCTTGCGCTGCAGCATTATTTGGTTCTTTTCTTCTGGGGTCATGTGGGCTCCTTGAATTGGGAAAGGACGCCCGAGCATCGACAGACACCCGGGCGCGAGATCACCGGACGTCAGGCACCGGGGTAACGACGATCACGGGCTCACCGCTGCCGCAGCGGTCGTCCACCGTGACCTTGGACAGCGCACCACGCTTGGCCAGCTCCACGATGGGCACTTGGCAGGCGGCCTTGTCGGCTCCTTGGAACACCACCGTCAACCCGTTGCTGGACTTGTTCAACAGACCCGCGAACTTGTCGAGGAAGGCCCGAGTGTCGCTGTCCAAACGCTTCATGTCGGTGGGGTTGTAGTTCAAGCGCAACGAATCCAGGACGGCTTCCTGCTTGCCCTCCACGGTTTCAGTCTTGGTGACCACTTCGGCCTTCATGCCAGCCGCACGGGCGGCGTCGGCGGCCTGCTCGGCGTGTTCCCGCTGCTGGTTCACGTAAGACGCCGAAGCACCCACTGCAGCACCCGCGGCGCAAGCGCCCAGGGCCTTGTCTTTCTTGCCCGTGAGCAAGGCGATGGCTCCGCCGGCCACACAACCGATACCACCGGCCTTGAACAGACGCCTCTTGTCGGCCTTGGGCTTGCCATGGTCCGCCGCGGCGTGCACTTCGTCAGGGGCGGCTTGGGCGGAAACGTGAAGCGGCATGAACGCCGCCAGGCAGAGAGTGAGAGGAAGGGAAAAACGTTTCATGGGATGGATCTCCTGCTGTGGGGGAAAGTTAGGTGCGTGGAGCAGTCATGGGTCCGGTTGCGGGCACCTTTGCCGCACCAGGATCTTTGGGAGAGGGTTGCGAGAGGGCCGCCGTCACGACCTTGCGAAGCGCTTCTTCGTAGCGCTGAATGGCGCGGTCCTGCTCCGCCTTCGTTTCGTCTCGCAGCCGCCGCAGATCTTCCTGGAGCGCACTCCGGAACAGCGCGTTCTCTTCCCGCAGCTCGTCAATGAGCTGCTCCAAGTGAGCGCTGGAGTTCTCCAACACGCTCACCACTGACGTGGCGGTGTTGTGTCGCTCCAGCGCCTCTCGCACGTAGGCGCTGAACGCGCTGCCCGATTCACGGGCGAGCCGCTGAGCAAGTTTCAGTTGCCGAGGGTCGAGGTTTACGTTTTGACGAACGAACGCCATCGGTCGAGTAACTCCGTTTCGGGATTACTCCACCGATACCGCGAATCTCGGAGTTGGCAAGGCCCCACGTCAGGAGCCTGAAAAACATGGGCCAAACGAGCTAACAAGCACTGACACTGTCTCCATTCGGTGGTGACATGGTCAGGCCTTGATTGCATTGAGGTTTCGGCTGGCGTTACAGCGATTCTTGGGCGAAAAACGCACTCCCACTTCAGTGCGTCATGTGTATGACGACTCTAGGGAACCGTCCGGGCTCCTGCTTCTCTGCCACTGCCGACATTGCTGCCGCCCACGTTGGGCTCTTGCAGTTGCTTCTCGGCGGCCCCTTGCGTGTTGCCCCAGGTGCGCTATTGGTGGTCTACGCCCCCTCGCCCCACAGGACCACCGCCCACGCCATGCCCACACAACGCTCCCGCTCTTCCACCCCTCACGCCAACCGATGCCCCACCTCGGGAATCCGTGCGGAGTTTTCCAGCCCACCGTTCCCCATTCCCCCGAACCCCCAAGACAGGATGCCCTCGCCCACCCGCAGCACCACCCCACGACACCCAAGCCACGTTGGCTTTAGTCAAACGTGTGCAGTGCCCTTGGATACACCGACACCGTGTTCTCCGAAACACAAATGGGGAGCCATGGAATCTTGGAAGGAGACCGCGAAGCCCTCACCGCATTTCGTTTTAGTCAAACGTGGGTGCGCGCCATGGCCGTCACTCACCGCCATTGGCATATCAATGATCCACCTGCTTTCGTTCCAGGAGTGTCCCCATGACCGCCGCTGACGTGGACGCGTTCGCCCGCCGCGTGCTGGCCTTCCATGCCGCCCGTGGGCCTGCCACCCCACGCTGGGCGCTGGACGTGGCCCGCCGTTCTGAGAACCCCGCGTGTGCTTTCTGCACCGCCCCTTTGAACGTGGACCA
The DNA here is from genome assembly GCF_056480905.1 of Stenotrophomonas sp. 96582_Sma. Taxonomy (NCBI): domain Bacteria; kingdom Pseudomonadati; phylum Pseudomonadota; class Gammaproteobacteria; order Lysobacterales; family Lysobacteraceae; genus Stenotrophomonas; species Stenotrophomonas sp. 96582_Sma. The sequence goes on from NZ_CM151122.1 coordinate 3,014,772, forward strand.
TCGTCATTCGTGGGGGCTTTCGCCGCTCGTTCCATTGAACCAGGGCGGCCCAAGGGACACCGAGAACCTGCGCATGGCTTGCAAGCGCTGCATCACCGAGCGGGGCACCCGTGACCTGTTGGCCTGGCCCGAGTTGAGCCAGCGGCTGCCACCAGAACCCCTGGACGCCCTGCTGGCCGACCGGCTGTTTGTCCTGCAGCGCTCCGACAACCACCTGATCGAGGCGGGGCGCTTTGCCAAGCCAGCCACCGTCCTTGCCCAGCTCCAAGATCGCTGGATGCACCCCCGGTTCGTCGTGCACGCCCAGAGGCATTCGGACGGCTGGATGCTGGGGTGGCCACTGGCCCACCGTGCCGATCTGACGCGAAACGACTTGGCCGCGCTCTTGCGCAACATGCACCAAGGCCAACGGCTGGAACATCCCGACGTGGTGGCCTTCCGGTTAACCGAGGATGTTTTTCAATCGGCGGTGTGGCAACTGATCGCTCTCCACGCCTTGGTCATCCCCCTGCCCCAAGTGGAAGCGCCCCCTCCCGATCAAACCTTTGAGAATCGGTGGATGGCCCGGTATCCAAGCCTGAGCCAGATCCGCCGGCGGCGACAGGGCGCGCACGAAACACCCTGGCCTAGCCAAGGCAAAGACCATGCCCGGACTTACAGCGACAAGCCCAACGCGGTTCGCATGCGGACACAGCGTCAAGCCACTCATCAGGAGGAAACCAAGGCACAGTGGCTCAATGCCCGGCGCCGTTTAGCGAACCGGGACGCTGGGGTGGCCAGTGGGACGTTGAGGGCATGGCTGCCTGGGGAACGGGCCGCGCTGCAGGCCGACGTGGACGATCTGGCGGCGGCGTGGTTGAAAGCCCGCAAGCGCCAGTCGAAGGGGCGCCCGGACACCAGGGATCCCTTACCATTGAGGCAAGCTCAGACAACCAATTGACCGACATGGACGAAAAGGATCAGGACAAGGGAAGCGACAGTAAGGCTAACCGGAGCCCGTCGAAGCCTCAGCGGCGAAAGAAGAAGTGGAAGGAGCAATTTAACAAGCCTTTCAGCAGCCTGTTCACCATTCGCGATAACGAAGATGGAAACCCTCCGGAGCTGGAGGAATACCTTGTTCGTCAACACCTGCAAAAAGGGCTGAGCCACCTCCGGATGAGCAGCCGTGATGTTAGGTCAGCGCTAAAGGTCTTGAGCTTGGGCGAACTGAACCAACTTTGGAGCATGCGCGAAAAGAAACTCAAGTATGTGGAGGACGCCGCACTTCTGTTGGCGCACATCCGGCACCGGTCCGGGATTGACCTTCAGTTGCGCCCTGCATCAGAGCTTTTCAGTCACGATGTGATCCAAGCCCTCCAGGGCGTCCTTGAGGAGAGCGGGCGATTAAGGGTGGAAAAGCCACTGCCCCCCGCTCCTGATGCTGCCGCAGCAGAGGGGAAGCGAATGGAGCAGGTCCTCCGGGTGATCCGAGAGGGCCAGGCCGAGTTTCGAAAACGCCTAGTCGCTCACTACGGAGCGGTGTGCATGGTCACCGGGACCGCCCTGGCCAGCGTCATCGACGCCGCTCACATCGTCCCTTACAACGGAGCTTCCACCAACGCTCTGAACAACGGTCTATTGCTACGAAAGGACATCCACGCGCTGTTCGATGCAGGCCTGTTGACCATCGGTCCGGACCTGGTCGTTTACGTCAGCGCCGTGGTGGACGATCCGTTCTACCGTTCGTTGGACGGAAAGGAGCTCACGTTGGACGCCCCAGCCAAGATGTCCAAGGAGGCCTTGCGAAGGAGGCTGACTGAACACGAGTCATCCAAGTTGAGCAACACGCGCCTACCGATGTAAGCGCCTGACTGGTCCCAGCTGTCTCAAGAGCTCATCAAATTCCCAAGATTTCTAACCACCTTACCCGCGTCTCACTTCTAGGCTGACCGCTCACCCCGATCTCTTGGAAGGACAACACGATGAGCAACAGCAAGAAGACCCCAATGACCCAGGCTGCCCAGCGACGTATCCAAAGCGCGGTGGACCGCCAACCCAGCCCCTCCCCTCAACAACGGGCGTTCAAGGCCAAAGCAGCTTCAGTGGTTGCAAAGCGGAACGGCAAGTGAGCCATGGCGGCTTCGCCTCCCGGTGAGGGGAGCCGCTTCATCTTTTGCGTGTCGAAAACTGGGACCAGTAGGGCTGGACCCACGGGGTCTTCACCCGCCCCTGATTGCACAGAGCATTCCACCATTGGTTGTAGCGCTCACCGGCCAGCTTCACCGCCTCCGCACCCTGCTCTTCCACCCTCCCCCACGCTTGGGCGGCGACATAGAGACGTCGCATGGTCCATGACACGTCTTTCCCCGAAACGTGTCCGACGTGCGCGATCACCGATAGCACGTCCTCTTCTCGAAGCGCCTTGGTTCCATTGCGCCAACGCACCACCCAGGACTGGCCACCGGATTCGGGCGGGCCGCCCATGAGCACGTCCTCAATCTCTCGGACCTTCGGCAAGCTCTCTGGCAGGTCACGCCCGGCCGCAGCAAGCGCCAGGGCGTAATAGATGTCCAAAAGTCGGTGCTGAACCCGCTTCCTCGCCCCACTCCCAGGCGCATCAATCAACAGTGCCACCAAGCTGTTGATCTCACCCGCGTTAGCCATCAGAGGAGTGGTGAGGTCGTGATCCATCTGAGCCAATAGCAGGAGCAACGCATCCATGCTTGGATCCAGCCGGCTATCCGGCTGCATAGCTCCCGCGGGTAGTCCAACCACTTCTGCTGCCGCGTTGACCACGGCCGCTGACATACTCTCCCTGGACAACCGCCCATGCAGGACGTCGGCGGAAACCTCGTCGAATGCAGCCGCCAGTGCTTCCAGCCTATCTCCGCCTGCGATACCAAGCGTGTGGTGGAAGAAGTTACACGGGGGGAGCGTTGGATGTTCGGACAGAGCGCGTGCACCTCGCTCCATCGCACGGGCTTGGCGCTCCGCACACTCCGGCATCAGCTCAGCGTGGCTTTGCCGGACGTAAGCAACCAGGCCATCACAGACCTGCTGCCGCTTCTTAGGCCTGCGCGGAATCCCAGCCTCCCAAGTTTTGGCGGACACCTTAAAAATCTTGATTAACCGATCGGAAAGCGTGCGCTTGTCTGCCCAGATTCCCGTCGAGTGAAGCAGCCAACCGGTCAGCGGTTGAGCCGTCATGCCTGGGACGCGCCAGGTCTTGGCCCAAATGGCGTTCTCTTGATCAGCAGTCAGAGGGCCAAGTGCCACGCTCAGTAAATCTTCCCGTTCCTGCTCATCCCCAAGTTCCGCACCGCCACTCGGGCCGCCTTGCGGTCCTCCGCGTGCTCGTCCACCGGCGAGCTCACGATCAACAGCGTCTTGTCCTGGATGAGTGACGCGGCCGCGTAGTCGGCCAACGCCACCATGGCGGTGGTCAACGCGACTTCACTGCCGGCGTCCTCCGAATCGTCAAAGCCGAACAGCTTGGCGATGTTCTCGCGGAGCTTTGGCGGGATAGTCACCATGGCCCGGTGGTGGCGCAGCCCGTCCTCCCTCCGTCGGTAGTCGTGGAGGGTGACCGATCGGGGCATGACCATGTGAACCCGCTTGCCTCCCACGCTTCCCGCCTTCTGGCTGTCGTCGTAGTCAAAATAGGATTTGCGCTCCGGGTAGTCGCCCGGCCCCAGCAACAGGTGCCCCGGGATGCGGGCAATCGGAACGCTTGCCGCTTTGCTGGCCCGGCGGGGCTTGGCATGGGTCACGTCCTTGACGTCATCCAAGGTGCGCTTGACGGCCTTCTTCGTGGCAGCCTTCTTGGCAGGAGCTTTGCGAGTGGCCATGGGTAGGTCTGGGAGGGAAATCAAAGGAAGCTCCATCATGCCGCAGCCCTCCGGCCTGCACCAGCGGCCAAGGTATCGCGCACCCGGACAGCCAGGGCGTGGATCTCCTCCTGGGCCACCCGGGCCCAGCGGCCGTTGGCGTCGAACACGGTCTTTCCCTCCTCGTAGCAGTCCGCAAACAACGCTCGGTCCCGCACCAGGACGGCGCCCGACATCTTGGGGTGCTCTAGGCGGCGGCGATGGGCTGCCCGCTTCTCGTTGGCCCGGTTGGCGATGGGCAGGTAACGCTTTCCCTTCTTTTCAAGAACATCCACGGTTCGCAGGAAGATGAGGAAGCTGGCCCCGTCGAGCAACGTTGGCACCAGGTAGAGGTCCGCCTCGGGAATCACCTCGTTGTCCGGCAGACGCGGCGGGGTGTCGGTGATCTCCACGTCGAAGCCCGGGGAGCGCGAGCGCCCGACACTGAACGGTGTTTCGTCCGACAGTGAGGCAAACGCGCAGGCCCCGCCTTGGGGGTCCCGGTCATTGACCAGCACACGCAGGCTGGGGTCACGGGCATAGCACCCGGCTAGATTCAGGGCCAGCGTCGTGCGGCCGACGCCACCCTTGAGTGAGAAGTTGCACAGTCGCATAGGACATCCTTTCGTGAGTAGATAGGGGTTCCCCCGAATCTACCCCGACGCCGCCATGGCGCAAGTGCATGTTTTTGCAACCCTTTCGGGCCGTTCAGCCCTTGGATTCTTTTCTATTCTTCCAGAGAGGCGACTGGACGACTGCTGTCCCACCGAATGGTGTGGGCGGTGTTTGACGCAGAGCAATGCAGATCGAACGGCTGAGAGGCCATCCATGCTTTGACAGACGGTGGCGCAGCGCCATGCAGTGCTTCAATGATCGTCCAGCGTTGCTTTGCCGGGCCGAACTCCGCAAACACGTCCGCCCCTGCTTCGGCCAGCATTCCGGCCATCCTGTCGTAGCAATGCCGCTTGCGCGGGGTCATCCAGGTTCACGTGCCATGCCATGCAGGCCACGTGGAACGCGGTCACCCCGTTTGGCCCCACCGGGTGATCCAAGGACGGGAAAGCCGTCAAGCCCCTCCACGCCTTCAGTCGTGCCTCGCGGACAACCGCGATGGCTTCTTCAAGCGCCCAAGGGTTGCGGTGTTCGATGGCATCCAAAAGCCGTTGAGCAAGCCGATCGGCGGTCATTTCCATTGCAACACCTTGCGCAGTTGGCGCTCGAAGTGGCGTTGCTCGCGCGCCAGGCGGGCTTGCCGGCGAAGCTTGCCTTCGGGCAGGAACGCGGGAGCCGTGGGTGGGATGTGCGCGAAGGGAAGGCCAGCAATGGGGCGGGCCGAGCGGGTGGGGCTTTCAATCATGGCGGCGGTCTCATGGGTTGTTTAGAACGGATTTCGTGAGTAGGTCGCCCCACTCCCTTGATCCCATGCAACCAGACCACCGAGCAATGTCAAGATGGAAAATCCAACTTTTTTTGACTAAAAACAGGGGCTTGCGGAAGCCAAGGTGCATCGCATGCTGAATGCATGACGCACACGATCCGCCCCCGCTGTTCGCCCACCCTCACCCGCCTGTCCAAAGGCGTGCGCAGCGCGCTGGGCTTCACCCTCACCGAGGCCTTGCTGGCGCTGGGCTTGTGACCGCCGCAACGGGCGCGATGTTCCTGTTCTTCGGCCAGGTCGATGCAAAGGCCAAGGTGGCCAGCGAAACGCGCAATTTGCGCGAGCTGTCCCGACGTATCGAGAGCAGTTTTGGGATGGTGGGGACGTTCCGCGGGGTGAGCACCTCGGCCGTGGTGGTCGATGGCTTGGCCCCTGAATCCCAACTCGGCGTCGGGGAAAGCGTCTTGACCAACGCTTGGGGCGGCGCGGTAAACGTCCAACCCTACACCGTCGAACGCTTCGGTGATTCGTTCTCCGTCAGCTACGCCGGCCTTCCTCGCCAAGCGTGCGTGGACCTGGTCGCGGCCAACGCGGGCGGGGTGTGGGACGCCCAGGTGTCGGACGTTTCGGTGATTCGAAACACGGGCGGCCAGCTCGACGTGGGATTGCTGGGCCGCACGTGTGCGGACAAATCGCGCGTGGTCTTCGTCTACCACAACGGGTCGTTGGGGGGCGAATGGACCGGATCGCCGCTGGTATTGCCGCCCGCCACGCCCTCGGTCACGCCTCCCGTTTCTCCACCCGTGGGAACCCCAGTAGGGCCCGTGGGGCCGGTCGCGCCTTCCACGCCGATGTCGCCACCATCCGCCCCGCCGGCTAGCGCCCCACCTGCTACACCCCCACCGGTCACGCCGCCCGCTCCCCCGGTGAGCGTGACGCCTCCGGCTCCGCCCACTTCACCGCCGGTCACGCCGCCGCCGATCAGCACCACGACGCCGTGCCAAGAGTGGAGCGAGAACCGAACGATCAACTGCCCAATGGGCCAAGTGGGCCAGGTGTTCCAGAACCGCCGTCACCACTGCGGACCCGACCCGAGCGTTTATGAGGCGTGGGCTGGGTCCACAACGGCCGGCAGTTGGACCACGACCAGCAGCACCTGCGGGCCGTGCCCTGCTCCCGAGACGCGCAACGTGGGATGCCCTGCAGGTCAGTTTGGCGCGATTGGGCAGCAGCGGACCTTCTCGTGCACGGGCACCGGTTCGTGGAACACATGGACCCAAACCAACACCACCTGCGCGGCGTGCCCAGCGCCTTTCCCACAAGCCGAAACCCAGTGGGTCACCACCGCGGCCGCTTGCCCGGCGGGCCAGAGTGGATCGCACACGTGGCAGGCCGAGCAGCGGCGGACGAGGACCGGGACATACAGCTGCCCGGCCACCACGTGGTCGCTGCCCAGCCCGACGTTCACCACTTGGACAAATTGGGCGGAGACTGGGGTTCGTCGCAACGAGGCCAATACATGCACCCCCAACGCACCACCTCCGACGTTTCCCGAATACACCGGGCGATCTTGGCATTCGTGGGGAGACGGAGGGCACTACGGCTGGGCGATCTTCTGCAACGCTCCCCGGACCCTGGCCGAGCTTCAAGCCACCTCGTTGGCATGCACTTGGCAATACGAAACGAACGACACCCCCACGTTTACGCCAGAGCCACCTGGCGTGACCCGCCCAACACCGGCTTTGGAAGCCTGTGTCTACGCGCTGCGTGCCAACTTAACTCCGATGCCAGGTTACGGCTTCGTCAACCACCCAGGCACCGCGGTTTGGCCGGCGGCTTGCTCGTGCAGCGTCGTGGGTCCAGGCGCACGGTTCTACTGGCAAGACCTGGGAGCGAGCGACTGGGTGGGCTTTGAGTTCAAGTGCCCCTGACGGCAAAGAAGGCGGGGGCATCCCTCACGTTCGAAGTGGCAAAGCTTCGGATCTCCAAAACCGACCGGAGGCAATGCCCTCGCACCAAGCGTGCTTTTCAGAAGGCAGGTGGCTTGGCCACCTGCGGCGGCTTCTGGGCTCTTCGCTGTTGTGCCTCGAAGTCAAACCCCAGCCAAGGTTTTCCACATCGCCTTGCCCTGAGCTTCGTGAACCGATGCGTATTGCTGTGGATCCCAACTGGTTCCGGTCAAGAGCAGCCCCAGCTCTGCCACGGTGGCTTGGCGACGATCACCGAAAGCCAAGACCTCATTGAACGTCAACCCAAGCGTGTTGATGTCAAAGGCGCCGGGCTCCTCGTCCAACTTTCGCATTTCCAGGTGGGCATGGTGCTTGTCCCGCAAGGTCTTGATCTTCGCTGCCACGGGATCAGCCGTAAGGCTCACCATTTCATTGGAGACCTTTTCCCAGCCACTATCGAAGCGCGAGTAATTTTCGTCCCGATCGCTCTGTCTGAACTTCTCCTGGAAAACAGCCGAGCTTTCGGGCGGCAGGTCACTGATAGGCTCGTCGTCGAAGTGGTCGAACATTCGACCGTAGGCTTCTCGGTAGTGCCTCTTGATCGCGGGATCTGCCTGGAGCTTGCGCCAAAGGTTCGTCAGGCTTCCGGACCGCCAATGGTTGTCGAGGAAAAGCCGTGACTGATCGCGCACCAAGTCTTGTCCAAGAAGCGGCGCCAGGTGGTTCCAGGCATTGGCACCCGGCGTCTTGTCCAGCTTGGTTTTCAGCCCTGCCTGGATCTCGGGATCTTGAATGAGTGGGGACAGGATGTGCCGGCGCTCGTCGAGGATGTGGCACTCCTGCGTGAGCACCCGAACGAATCCATCGATTTGGCGAATACGTTGCTCCAGTTCCTCAGGCTTCATTCTTGCTCCGCCTCCAGCGGCACTTGCTGGAACCGCACCTGCAGCCGCTTGATGAGCGCCCGGGTTTCCTTGTTGGGCGCACGCGTGCAGACCAAGATCGCCTCCCCGTTGGGCACGTGACGGATCGCCTTCTGCTCGGCCCGAAGAACGGCGCGGTATTTCACCGCTTGGTAAACGCCGCGCTGGAGCTCGTCCTCCAAGCACTTGCTGGTTTTAACTTCCACCGCCAGACGATGTCTTCCGTTATCGAAATGCGCGTCCAGTCGGTCACCCGAGCTCAACAACTTCTCGTTGCTCCCCGCGGGGAAGCTCCCAAAGTCCACGAACTCTTCGGGATGGCTGACCACCCACGCCTTCAACGCTTTGTGCTCATCGCTTTCTGGCCTGCCACCCTCCTGGACTTTAGGAAGGGGAAGAGGCGCATCCGCTGCCACCTCTTCAACCGCCCCGGCGGACGGGGTCAGCATGGTGGCTCCCAGAGCGCGGGCGACCTGGTCCCAATTGGGATAGGTGAAAACGTCTTCCATCGCCTCTCGCAAGTGCGCGCGGCGCTCTTCCTCGGTGTCCAACTTCTTGCCCGCGAAGTAGGCCGGCGAAATCGTTATGGCACCCTCGCCAGGGTGTTTCGTGTTCTTGTTGACGACGATTGCGTGGAGGGGCGGGATGGGTTCCTTCCACTGCTCGCTGAGCCACTGCAGGGCCTGGGCCACTCCCCCGGCGACGGTGCCGTAGAGGTCTTTGCGGGGTTTGATCTCGTGTCCGAAGGTGTCGTGCAGCTCTTGGGCCAGGTCGCTGTAGGAATGAGCTTCGCCCTCCTGCGCCCACCGGATGAGGATGGGCAACGCGTCCGGGATAACCCGGCTCCGCCAGGGTGTGCGTGCAAACTCCACCTTCGACCAATCGAACTTTTCCATCCCCTACTCCTCCCTTGTCGTCTCGCCATGGTAGCGGCGGGACCAGCACGGGAAAACGATGGGGGGCCGATGTCCTGCACCCTCCTTTCTCAATCCTCGTTGGGCAGCATGATGGTGACCACCGGCTCCAGGGCGTCCCCGGGCCCACACAGTGCTTTCAAGGTGACAAGGCGATGGGTCGTCCGCGTCAGGCCAGACCCGGCCTCCGGGTGGGCTTCGTTCGACAACCAGTCGCCGGCATCGGGCAGAGCCACGTGGAGCTGGCAGTGGATCTCCGAACCGTTGCCCTGTTGCCGCTTGATGGCCACGTGGAGCATGAAAAGCACGTCCCAGAGCCGGCCGTCCACCGACTGCCCACGCACCTCCAGTCCCGCTGGCACTTCGACGTAGCGCGTCCACGCAGCACGGGTGATGGCCACGGGCAACTTGAAGCCGGCTTCCTTGGCCACATCGGACACGTCCACCAAGACGCCGCCCTCGATCGCCTGGGCGCGGGTGTAGGAATGGATAAGGTCGAATTCGTCAAACATGGAGCGCACCTCGCTGGTGAGTAATGGCCCGGTCCAGGGCATCCGGTCCGGATGTCCTGGAATGGAAAACCCACCGCCCCAGCGCTCGGCGCGGTCAAGGGAGGAAATGGAAGGGCTGGTGCGGCCCGCAGCGGAGCGAGGACACGGGCCCTGGAATGTCCCTTGACCGGAGAAGCTGGGCGTTGGGGCCGCGCGGAGCGCAAGGGGCTTGCACAGCGTGCCGCGAGCGGCACACCGATTCAGGGTTGAACTTGGGAATGCCGTCAGGCCTGGGTGCAGGTCACAGGGACCCGGTCCATCCACGCGCTCTGCCCCGCGCAGGCTTGAGCGGTGAGCGGGCCCAAACCTCGGATGAAGCGAAGAGACGCAAGTTGGACATCGTCTTGGGGCCAGTAGGGACCATCCGGCGAAAACACGAAGTGGTCCCCTTGAAAGGCCCCGCAGGTGGTGCAATGGTGGGCCAGGTAGGTTTGCCCTGACGTTCGAGTTGTGGCGAAGCGAAGCCAAGGGGCGTGCCCGGCAACGAACGCAGCGGCCCCCTCGTCCATGCACTCGATGTAGCGCAACACAGCGCCCTCTCCCCTGATCCACCAACCCCTCGTCGTCGTGCTCCTCGAACGAGGGCACCCAGACCGCGGCGGTGGGAGTGGGGGCGTGGCAGAAATGGCAATTGGTCAGAGCGAGCAGCAGGCCGTAGGCCGGGGCCCGAAGGGTGGATGGAGGGGCTTCATGGGTCATGGAGCCATTTTGCCCTTCCCCTGTGTCAGACGGTGAGACGTATTCCGGTCTGCTCGGCATTAGAGGCGCACGCGCGACCGAGAGGACTGCACACCCTCTGAAAGCACTTCATCCAGGCGAGCTTGATGTGCTCGACGAGCGGCCTCCTCTGTGAAGGCGCGGATATCACACGTGTGGTCACTCTTGACTTCATGCAGGACTGAATCCTTCAAGTTCCAGCTCATGTCATGAACGAAGCCGGCCATCGCTTTGCCGTAGCGCGAACGAGAGCCTTGGTAGCGATAGTCGGCGAAATGGCTCGCACGGACCTCAAACGTCTGTGCGTATCGGTGACTGGCTCGCCCCAACCTTTCCTCAAACTCCCACGCATTCGATAGAGATAGATAGCCGGTCTTAAGAAGCTCCTTGAGCACCTCCTCTCTTCTCGACAAGTCGAAACGAATGAGGGAAAGGAAGACTGGAATGCCGCGATCCTCGCACACCGCCCTTACTTCAACGATAGCGAAGACCTGATTTCCATCTGTTGCAATGTGAAGAATTTTCATAGGGTCCAGATTGAAATTGGGGAGTAAATTCGCCATGCAGCTGAATGTCTAAGCAACATCAGCCTGCCTGACCATCGGCCGGTTCGCGCCCAGCCACGCCAACCGTTTGTATTCGTCCTTACTGAGTAGTTTTGACACCCCCAACCATTGCACCAGGTGGTAGTGGCAGATGGTGTGGGGGTAACGCTGGATGCCTTCGTGCAGAAGCTTCGGCAGGTAGCAAACCTCGCCGTCCGTGCGCTCGTAGGCGTAGTAAAAATGGCGCACAGGCTTACTCATGGATTCCACCTGCCGCCTAAAGCGTGAACTCCTACGCCGGAAAGCGTCTCACCTGTCGCCTTGAAATGCCCGATCACGGCATCAAACACCTTCCGCTGCATCTCCATTTCTTGTTCGACCTTAAATCTCACATCATCCATGACACTAGGAACCAACCGATCGTCCAACTGGGGCACCCACAACATCATCAACTCAGCAGCTTCGTAATATTTGCCAGGCCACTCGAGGCGATCAAAACGCTGCAGCTGCTCGTTCATCATTGGATCGAGGTGCTGCCTGGATATACATGCTCGGGCGAAATCGACCACCAGTTGCCGATCACCGATCTTCATATACTGCCGCTTAGCAGCATTGATGGCATCGATTGCCGCTGAAGCTTTTGAGGTCACTGTCTTCATGCGAACCTCAGACGGCCCAAGTGGAGTTGTCGATGTAAGCAGCGATGCGAGCCCCGAGCAGTATGCTCAGAGGAAGCACGATGGGTGCAAGCATGGCGAGGATGGAGATGGTCATGTCGGCGGTTCCAGTCGGTGGAAAGAGCGTTGCGTTCTTCCTGATCCCAAGGTAGATCGCCCTGGAAATTTGTCCACGGCTGTAGTGGACAAAATCTTGACTAAAAGTAAAAACTGCGGAGCTATGGCCGCAGTTATTCCTAACATCTCTTCTCGCGCCGAAGGCGTCACCTGCTCTTTTCCACCGCTGCTTCTACAGATGCCGGCGCGCAGCGACCGGTGGCGGCGTTGCGCCGTTGGCTCTACAGCCTTGCCCGCTTTGCACTGACACTTCCCCGGGCTGCCCATGCCTGCTCAAGGTGGACCGCGCGTTGTTCGGCTTCCACCGTGGCCACCACGTGCGGCATCGCCGCCTTCAGCGATGGCGTGTTCCAGAACGGGCTGCCCCGGTGAGGGTTGCCGCCCAGCCGCAACAGCAGCAACGCCGTCTGTTCAAGTCGGCTGCGCTCGTCGGCGTCGTCGCTCAGCTGGTAGTCCGCCGCCAGCTTTTCCAGCGGGCGCTCGCACCAGTGGTTCCTCTCTTGAGGGTGCGCACCAGCTTGCAGGAGGGCTTCGACGATGCGGGGCCAGGCAAGTGCGGAATGGAGCGCGGGGCCTTCGTTGAGGCGCCACGCGTTGGGGTTGGCGCCCTGCTGCAGGGCCTGTAGAGCGCCGAAAAGGCTTCCTTCGACGCACGCGTGAATCAGCTCAGCGCTCGGACTTCCTGGCGGTGGTGGGCGGCGGTCACCCATGGCGGCTGCCCCGAACCTGGTTCCGAAGCAGATGTCCTTGGACGTAGTCCCGGATGATCTGGCGCACCGCTTCTGCGGTTGAAATCCCCGCGTTCACCGCGCCCTGCTCCACCGCCTCCAAGACGCTGCGCTGCAGCGGAAGGTACGCCAGGCGCACGTCCCTCTCCCCACCCAGCCGACGCTTGCTCAGTGCGTAAGGGTGGGCGGCATACATGGCGAGCACTTGGCGCACGGCTTCGTTTCGGGTGACCTGCGCGCGCGCGGCGGCCGCCTGCAAGCGCTCCAAATCACGGGAGTAGCCCCGGGAGGACGGAAGGGTGACAAGTTTTGGGGAAGGGACAGGTTGAAGCACGTCGCGCTCCGGCTTAGGACGCCGCGTCCAACGGCTTGGCGGCCGCCTCTCGGACCACCGCGATGGCACGCCAACGGTTGATCGCAGCGCCGGCGAAATACAGGGCGTCCACCAGTTCTTGCGCGGCCCCCTTCTCAAGCAGGGCCCGGTTGCAGGAGGCGAACCCTGCAAGGATTCCGTAGCGGTCCGCGTCGTCTTTGGCTTTGTTCATGGCTTCCGCAATCTGAACGTTCATGTCGAATCTCCTGATTTTTGCTGGTGGGTGATCGGCGGTTACAGACGCACGCGCTGACGGGGAGCTTCCAGAGCGTCCGCCGGAGCTGGCGCTTGGTTCGGCACCTGTTGGCGCGGGTTCCACACCTGCCCACCGATGATAATGCTCGGACCACCTGCAGCAGGAAGGACCTGCGAAAGCCTGGCTTGCTTCGCTGCGGCGTTGAGCGCACGCGCGGTGTCCTCCTCCATGCTTTTGGCTTCGTAGATCACCGGCCCCTTCAAGTGACCCTGCGCTTCGTCCACGAGGGCGGCAAGGGTTTGGCCGAACTTTGACTTTGGCCCTTGGTTGCGAGCATCGACGTCCCAACGCTCGATCATTTCGAACGCCTTCTCGTGACGGTGGCCAGACTTGTTGAGCTCGCAAAGCGCCGCTTCAGCGTCTTGCACGTTGAAGCGAATGGCGGAGAGCTTCACCGGGTGCGCGTAACCACCACCACTCGATGCCGATTGCGTGATGGCAACCGCTTGGTTTCCGTCGCTGACCAGGTGATGAATTTTCATGTTGATTTCCTTGCTGGTTTTCGGAGGGCGCCATTGCCCATCCACAAATTCAAGGTAGATCGCCCTAGAGATTTGTCCACGGCTACAGCGGACAAAATCTTGACTAAAAGTTAAAACTGCGATGCTGAGGCCGCACTTTTTCCTAGCATCACTTATCGCGCCGAAGGCGTCATCTGCTCTTTTTCCACCCCCGCTTTTACAGAAGCCGGCGCGAGGCGACCGGCAGTAACCCTGGGCTTTTCTCTGCACAAAAAAAAGGCCCCCTGGTGGGGACCTTAAAGGACATGGATTGATCTTGCACGATCAGTTCCTGTCAGCACGTCTCACTCCGCGCACTCCACGCCGATCCATTCTTCATCGAACCATTCGTCCAGCGTCGCCAGGTCTTTGACCTTGCAATTGGTGCCGTAATCCGACCCTTCGGTGTCGAACCCCACTTCATAGAGGAGCTGCCCGTCCTCTTCACGCTGCACATTGACAGAGACGGTTTGCTCAGCCAGCAGCTCGTCGTCTTCGCGTCCCAACTCTGCCCAATTGCGGTTCAGCAGGAAAGCCAGCAATGCGTCTTCTGCGGAAGACTGGAACGCGGGATAGCCCGCGGCGCCGGTCGAATAGGTATACCCAGACAACTGGTCAAACAAAGTGTTGGCAGCGGCATGCGCAGCTTCGTGGGCTTCCTTGACGGTGATGGTGTCGTTTGTGATGAGCATCGTGTGGTTCATGGCGAGATCCTTGTTTGTCGGTTGGCACTATTGCCTTCCCATGTAACCAAGGTAGATCACCATGAAAATTTGTCCACGGTTGTAACGGACAAAACTTTGACTAAAAGCAAAAACTGCGAAGCTAAGGCCGCAGTTTTTCCTAACATCACTTCTCGCGCCGAAGGCGTCACACGCCTTTCTTCCATCGCCGCTTTTCAGAAGCCGGCGCGAAGCGACCGACGGTGGCTCTGGGCTTTGTTTTTTGCACAAAAAAAGCCCCCTCGCGGGGGGCCCCAAAGGACATGGATTGATCTCACAGGCTGGTGGAGCGCCAGAGCTTGCCTACAATCCCACCCACGATCAGCGCCACCGGTATGAGCGCCGTTAGAGCCATCGGGGGCACGGAGGTGAAGAAGTTTCGCTCGCCCTCTTCCAGGCCCGGGTAGAGCAGGCCCACGGCAATGCTGACCAGCTGCAGGGCAACGACGAAGAGCAAGCCCACCAGGGCGCCCTTTCCAAAGCCACCTTTGCGCTGCGAAACCGGGAGCCCGCTGGCCCTTGCCGCGCGCACGCGGGCCGCGCGCCAGTTCAACACGTAGAGCAGAAGCAGCAAGAGCAGCACGGCTGCCCCACCAGCGGCTGCCAGGCCGGCCTGCCAGCCGTAGCCCACGTTCTGGCCGATCTCTTGGGCCCCGGCAAGAAACAGCAAGCCCGCACCACCCAGGATGACGGTGGCCGGTGCCAGCAAGCCCCACTGCATGTGACCGCCGGGGGTGTGGTGAGCGTTGTAAGACATGGGACCTCCTTGAAGTGGTGTTCCCTCAATGCATAGTGCGATTCCGCGCCTTGGCAAGGTCAGCCCTTCTTTTGGGCTCCAACCGGCACCCAGCCGGTGGGCTGCTTCTCAAAGACGAAGTCGTAAGCCGACGGCACGGGAACGGGATCGGGCTTCAACTGCTGCCCGCCCTGGAACCCGACCACGTCCAACGTTCCACCGGTCACGCACGTGGCCCGCTGGGGACCACTGGACGTGCACTCCGCGGTGAGGTCTTTCCAACCCCGAACCTCGATTCGTTGGCCCATTTGGCTGGAGAGGTTGGCATTGGCGTGCGCCTCGTAAGCTTGGGCAACTTGTTCAACGGTGGGCAAATCCGCCTTGCTGCTGCAGGCGGCCAACCCTGCGGTGATCAGGGCGAGGGAAACGAGGGTTGCTTTCATGTTGGAGCTCCTTGCTTATGGGTTAAATCAACGTCGATGGTTTCGTCGCGGTATCCGAGCCGAACCTTCTCTATCGTCACGTCCATCTTCGGCACCGTGCCGTCCACCCAAACCCGGTTGACGGAGAACACCACCAGGTCGTCTCGGTAGCTGCGACCTTGTCGCGCTAGGTTGGCGGCCTCTTGGGCGTCCATTCGGACCAGCAGGTGGAAGCGGCCGGCGTTGGGTGGGCTGGACACCCCTCCGGCGGTGCGGTGCACCCACGGCACAAAGCCCCTGCCTGTGACGCTTTGCCCGGCCGCAGACACCTGAGGCATGGGGATGAATCCTTCCAGCACCCCACGGTCGGCCCGGTAGGCAACATCGCCCAGGGCTTGGAACGTGGGACGAACGGCAAACCGTCGGATGGCCTTGAAGCGCTGCAGGCGCGCGTCGAAAGCGGGCCCATAACGGCGCTCGATGGCTGCCGGATCATCGCCGGAGACACCGTTGGCACCGTGGACCTTCGTGTCCATCAACCACCACTGCCGCAGGCACCACTGGCGCTTGTCGGCCTCGATTCGATACGCCGAATGGGCCATGGCGAGCAGCTGCATGTCGCAAGTGTCCACGCCACCACCGCCTACGGCCGTTACCCCGGCCCGCAGGTGCTGAACCCCTTCCAAGCCTTCCTGATCCAGGTCCCAGTAGGTCCCTGCCGGCTCAAGGTAGGGGCTTCTCACCCTGTCGTTCACCACCTTGGGCGTGCCTTGGATGGCTCGGCCGATCTGGCGAAGCAGGTCCGATCCGGCCCCCGATTGTGCCTGCGCTCCAACCGCCGCAGTCAGGGCAAACGCCCCGGTCAGCACGGCCCTTCTAACTCCCTTCATGGAACCCCCTGTTCCCATCAATAGATTTGGGATCTTGCAGCCAACTTACGTGGCACGTAGAGTCTACCCGGGGCGTAGCCTCTGGGTCATCCTGTCCGCATGCCTGCATTGCATCCGTTCAGCCCGTGACTGCCGCCCCGCCCGCTCCCCGAGCCGTGGTGGCCGCGCGTTTGCGCCAAGCCCGCGTCCTGCGGGGCTTTAGCCAACGCGAGGTCGGAGTGCGGATGGGGATGGACAAGGACGCTGCGTCGGCCCGCATCTCTCGGTATGAATCCGAGGGCATGTCGATCAGCCTGGAAGCCCTCTTCGAGCTGGCCCAGGCCTTGGAGGTGCCCCCGGCCTATCTCTTGGCGACCAGCCCGGCGATGGCCGATGCGATCCTGGCTTTGGGCGAGCAGAGCGCGGCTCAGCAGGAACGTTTTGCCGAACTGCTGGGCGTTTTGGGTGAGCTGCCGGCAAAGAAGCGCAACGCACTCATCGAACAGGTGTTGTCGCCCACCAACGACTAGGAACGTCGGCGAACAAGGACGAATCGACACCATGTGGACATGGATCACCCACCTCTGCCGCCGCAATAGGACGGAGCCCACCCGGTCCGCCGTTGCCATGGCCACGCTGATCGAACTAAACATGCTAGAGCTCAACGCAGCGGAGGCCCGCAGCCGCGTTGCACTGAACCCACCGGGCCATGAAGCAGCACTCCTTGAGAGATTCAAGGCATCTGCCCAGCTTGTCCTCAGCGAAAAGCCTCCATCCGACGCAGCAGACTCAACCTGGGAATCCCTTGGTCAGAAGGCACGCCGCCTAAACCGAGGATTCGCAGACCTCCGATTGCAACTCTCCCCGCCAGCGATCGTTGGTGGGGATACAGAGCCGCGCGACAATGTGCGTCCGGTCCTTTAAGGCGGCCAGGCCAGCTCTTCCATGCGAGCTTTCCTCCGTTGCATGTAGTGCAGCATTCCGCTGGCGCACTGCTCAACAACGGGGCTTTCCTCAAAGGCCCCAACCCCAACCGCTGTCAGTGCTGCAATGACGCACAAGTTGGTTGTGGCCACCGCGTTGACGGTGGTCTGAAAAAGAATGGCTGCCGGCACGTGCGCCCCGATCTGCCCATTGGGATCTTGATACATAACCCGAATGGCCTTCCCGCCATGAACCAGTCCGCAAAGAGGATCCCACGAATTGGTCACCGTCCGAGCCAGCTTCTGAGGCCCATCGTCCTGCCCGATGCGTGCAATGGCCTGCTCCACGTCTGCGGCCAAGTCTTTGAGGGCAATAGCCACCCACTTTCCTTTCTCGTTCTTCTTTCGGGGGCCGCGATCTTCCTGGAGAAAGTCCTCCAGCTGTTCGTCGTCGGCAAGGAACTGGACAAACACCGCCCGCAGGAATTGCTCAATCTGGGAGCGGTGCATTGCCAAGGCCACCGCTGGAAGATCGACGGGATGGGTCTCTAGGAGGAACAGCAACGCACGCCCGTAGTCCATTGACGCCCGCAACAGCTGGAAGGTCACCCGATGGCGCTCACTGCCGGCGGGAACAGTGATGCGGGCCATGCAGGACATGTTCGATTCCAGGCTGGCCTTGGCCTCTCTGGCCTCCTGTGCGATGTCCAACGCCGTGGGCTGCCGCGTGGCAGCACGCGGCTCCAGCGCATCGCGGATCGCATCCTTCAACGAATTGTGCGTCATATCCTTTGCCCTTCATTCGCGCATTTCAAAAGATGCCTCAGAGCTGCGGCACGATCTTCCCAGCAATCTACGTTCCAAGATGGATGGTAGACCCAAGTCATCCACGCCCCCCCGTTGCCATAATCGAGAGACCATACGTGGCGCTCCTCCAGATAGCGCCGCCTCCTGCCCTCTGAGTTTGCATGGCGAGCCTGGAAGGTAGGCTGGTCCGACCGCTTCCCGTGATCGAACATTCGCCAAGCGGTGCGGCCGAGCACCAGAATCACCTCTGGCCGGAGCAGAGGGAGGATCACCTCTACCAACAACTTCCCGCCTTGACTGAAGTCGGTTCCTGACGGACGGTGTCCAGCTCTCGTGCCGGCAAAGCGCTGGGACAAGTTGCAAAATGCAACGTGCTGCCAGGCGTGGGCGGCATCCACAACATTTGGGCTGCTTTGACCAGTCAGCAGGCGATCCAGCTCATCAAAGAACTTGCCACCACCTTTCCTGTTGCAAGTCTGCATGTCGCCAAACGTTTCACGGGTGAAAGGACGAGTGACGACGGGGTCGTCGGTCCACCCAGCCTCCCGGTAGTGGGACTCGCCCAGTAGCAAGACGCGGCGCCCTTCAACTCCCTTCCAGTAGCCGCGGCCGACGTAGGGCACGAAGGCCACCTCAGCCGGCCACGCTTCCATGTTCAACTCAGCCGGATCATCCATGCCATTGACCTTCGTATGATGGTGTCAGGCTACTCCACACCGTGCTGCCATGCAGCTATTGCACGCCATCCCATGCCATCCCATTTTTCCGCCACATTTAGCCGACAAAAAGCTCTTGCATACCGCTCGCACGTGCTTTAACTGTATGGGCCTTCAAGGATCATGCGGAGGCCCCATGACAACTCACCACGGCTGGCAGGCGTGCCGCGCATGCCATGCACCAGGACTTGATGTGCGTGTAGAGGGAGGCTGGCACCTCCGTGCCAATCCCGGCTACTGGGGAACCAGCGTCCCTAAAACCTTGGTCCTGGGGTTTTCCAAGGGGGCCACCCAAATTGCCGCCGCCCAACACGGGAGCTTCGATGGGGTCGCATTCGCGGGTGCTATGCGCCCTCGCCTCGCAGCCGTGTTGCACGAGCTTGGGATCGATCTGGGTGGGCAAACGATCAACGACGCACTGACCGCCGAAAGCCGCCACATGGGCGCCGCCTCCTTGGTGCGCTGCGGGTTGTCGGTGATGGACAACGGCAAGCTGGTCAGCAGTGGCACCATCATGCCCAAGGCCATTCGTTCGTCGTTGCCTTTGGAAGCCATGAAAACATGCGTGGCACGCCACCTGGACCCGTTGCCTGACAGTGTGGAGCGCGTGGTCTTGTTGGGGACCACCGATGCCTACATGAAGGGGGTCAAGGCGCTCATGCGCCAGCAATTCAACGACTTCCGAGAAATCAACGAGGTAGCCTTCAGCGCCCAACGCCGGACATGGGTGTTTGCGTCGCACCCCAGCCCGGCCAACGGGACCTTTCAAGCCTGGATCGACGGTGACACCGCCACCGAACCGGGCCGCAAGAAGCAGCTGGCGCGCCAAGCGTTGGGTCACAAGGCCCCAGCGCAGCCCCTCTCAGCTCCGCCTCGCCCGGCACCGGCACCGGCACCGGCACCGGCACCGGCACCGGCACCGATCCAGCGTGCCACGCCGCCTGACCCGATTTCACCAGCTAGGGCGTCCAACGGCGACCGTTTTGCCCGAGCCTTCCACCTGGTTCGCCACGATGGAAGGGTGATCGTCCCGGTGCGGATGAGGGACCGAGACACGGGAAACGTGGCGTTCCGGGTGGCCAAAATGGGCAACACCAAGGATGGCCAGCGCGAGATCCACGACGAAGCTGAGCTGTTGCGCTTGTGCGAGAGCGGGCAATACCAAGTGCGCGCCCAACCGTTGGACAAGTCCACACCGGCCAACTTTATTCGGCCGCTGCGAAACCACCGGATCGTGAAGACCCCTGCCCGTTGATCGCCGCACGGCGCGCCAATCCCTCACAAAGCAACAAGCGAACCATCTCGCTGACATGCAGCCCCTCCCGGGCTGCCGCCTGTTCCAGCCGGTCTTTCAGCTCCTGTGGCACGCGAACGGCCATCTGCACGTAAGGTGGCCGGCTCACGTGGACAGCCTCGCCAGGGTGAGCACCCACGCCAGCACTAGCCCAGCCAGGATTTGGGCACGCAAGCGGTAACGCACACGAAGCGCCCCGCTGGCGTGCCGTGCATTGACCCAGAAGATGCCAGCCAGGCCCAACACGGTGGCCAGGAACGCTGCAGCCAGGACGGCGGCCAACACCGCGCCCACGGTGGTCATGCCAGCGCCCCTGCCATGGTGGCCAGGACGAACCACTGTCCAGCGATGAGGCCGTAGCCGATGAGCAATCCCTCCAAGCCCGCCCAGCGTTGGCCGGGGGTGCGCAGCAGCGCCGCGCTGTCGTTGAGCAAGGACCACCCGGAGAGGATGGACAGCCACTCAAAATCAATGGTCATAGCGGTCATAGATCGAGCCCTCCCCTCCAGCGGAATTGATGGTGGAGGGCAACATGACCTCCTCGTTTTTCACGCGTCCGAACACGCTGGCAAAAACATCCATGAGCTTGGTGCTTTGCGCCGCGTCCAGTTCGGCCTGGCGCGCATACTCGTCCAACCCCGACGGGAACACCTGGCGTGCGCCGTTGACGGCCCCGCGCAACCCGCTGGCGTTGGGCATGTTCGCCCCAAAGGTGCGGTTCCACGTGTCGGAAAACCGGTCCAAGCCGTCCATGCCCATGAACAGCAATCGCGCCAGCACCAGGGCAACCACGACGTTGACGACAAGCCGCTTCGTCAGTCTGAATCCAATGAACATCTCTCCCCCTTTGCATTTCGTTGGTCGGTGTCAGACGCACGCATCACGAACGTCATACATCTGGGATACACCGACACGCGAAACCCACAAGGGGGTTATTTTGACTAAAGCTAAAAATTGGGAGAAAAGCCCGATCACGCTGCAGGCGCGGCTGCACTTGCCCGTCAGCCGGCGCTCGACTGGGGCAATGCTTTGAATGGTCCGAGTGACCAAATTGGCAGGGCTAAATCGGGCCCAAGTCTTTGACCACCGCCTGGCCAGGCTTCAAAAAGCCCAATAGCAACCGTCCGCCAGCGACGGTCCGCCCCATGCTGGCGTTGAGGTATCGAGCCTGGAGCTGCGCTGCCACCAGCAGGTCCTGGGTGGCCATGCTGGCGATCGCCGGGCTCACGGCCTATTGCTGTACAGTTCAGACGCAGATGCATGGTTGTTCGATCGAGGCTTGCAAGCCAGTGGAGCTGGGGCTGAAGTTCATGGAAAGCTTGCCGATAAATCTGTAACAAGGTAAATGAGGCGAGAAGCCAAACGAAGCGATGGCGCGTTTCAGATCGGGGGTTGCTTTGAGCGTTCGAGAAAATCGGCGTCGCTACGTCTTGACCGTAATAGGAGCCACGGCGGTGTGCCTCTTGGCGATGCTCGCGGTCGCCCAAGCCATCCTCTACGTGCGTGACAAGGAAGGGGCGGAGGCAGTGGCGGAAGCCGCGGTGACGCGCGCGGAGGCCATATCTCGTAACCGGCGCGTAGCGGCCGAACAAGCCTCTCGCATCGGACAGCCGCCTTGCTCCGACACCGACATCGACTCACTAAAGGAGATCGCGTTCCGCTCCATCTACATGAGCGACATCGGTCGCATCCGAGACGGACGCCTTGTCTGCAGCGCTCTCTGGGGGCGCTCGCGCCCCTACACCCTCCCCGCCCCACGCTTCTCCAGCGGCGCTGTCCGGCTTTGGCACGCGTCGGATCTCGTTGGCTCCCCCTACACCGGGTCCAATCTGATCGCCCAAGGCGACACGTTCACCGTGTCCTCCCCGTCTGCCTTCGAGAGCTTGGACCCTGCGCGCAGCAGCTCCATCAGCATCGAAACGAAGGACCGATCGTTTACATTCCGCACCTTGTCCCCGACCAGCCGCGTCGGCACCCCGTCTCTCGTCCAAGCTCAACATTGCAGCCGGGTGGCCGACGTTTGCGCGTTCGTTACCAGCCCTAGGCACGTGGTGTCCGAACTGCCCTCGGCGTTGCTCACCACCATCCTGGCAGCGGGTGCCTCGGTAGGGCTGTTGCTCGCGTTCTTGCTGATCAAACACCAAATCACGGCTCGGCAAACCATCCAGCAACGGTTGGTGCTTGCACTGAAGCGCAGCGAGATCGAACTGGCCTACCAGCCACTGCGTCGAATTGGCACGCGGGAGCTCGTGGGATTTGAAGCGCTCAGCCGCTGGCGCCCGCCGGGAGACGATGAAATCCCGCCGGCCATCTTCGTGCCCATTGCCCACCGATTCGGCCTGAGTCCTGATCTTTTTCGATACGTGCTGGCCCGTGCCATGAATGATCTCGCCCCCGCGCTGAGGGAGCATAGGAACCTCTACGTAAGCATCAATGCCGAGCCCGTGGACATGGCCCAAGAGTGCGTCGTTCGCTACATCGGCAGCGTGACCAACGATTTTGGCGTGTTGCCAGAGCAAATTCGCATCGAGATCACCGAGCGGGAAGAACTCGTGTCCGCTGCCGCAAAGAGCAACATGCAGGCCCTCTCAGTTCTGGGATACCGGTTCTTGATCGACGACTTCGGGACCGGCAGCGCCAACTTCTCCCACCTCGCCCAATCGCCATTTCGAGGAATCAAGATCGATCGCATGTTCGTGGCCGCTATCAACGAGGACTCCCCCCTGCGGCCCGTTTTGCCAGGGATGTATCGCATCGCACGTGAGCTTGGGCTGGATGTCATCGCAGAAGGCGTCGAATCAGAGGCGCAAGATTTGCTGCTCTACCGGATTGCTCCAGAGGCTATTGGCCAAGGGTGGCACTATGGCTGCCCTCTCTCAACCAAAGACGCGCTTGCCGCCATCCAAGTTGGGTAGCCCTCGCGCACGGGTCGACCCGAGCGCGTTCACTGGCGCTTGACGTTCGCCCTAGCAAGATGTCCGTGCGTCCGATGGACGCGACAATCGTGAAAATCTCCGCTATGGCGCTGACCCCAGTTGGCGCCGCCGAACCCAACGGGGTGACTCCCCCTCCCCTAGGTGACGCCCCGGCAGTTCAGGGCATCGTCGTGATCGGCCCCCCTAGCAGGCGGCCTCTTTAGGGCAACGCGCGACACACACCCTCAGCAGTGGTCGCAACCGACTGGCCGCCGGTCTGGCCTTTTGCTGGTTAACGAACTGGCTCAGCGCTTTCCAACAGCGCCGCTCGGTTACTTCCCTGTGCCTAAGGCTGTCGCCGTGCAGCCCGCCTCTTTATCATGCTCCTGCGACGGCAATAGAGGGATCGGACAGCGGTATCTGGCGTGCGGACTGCGCGGACGACCCCGTAGATGAATTCTTCAGAATCCAATTGTCTCATCTGGTTCCGGTGGGGTTGTCGCGGTGCATCATATGCATTCCGCTCTGTTCAGCTTTTTGTTCATCTTCATGCCCAACATTGGACGTTTCTTCATCGATCAGATTGAGGGTGTGCGGCGGGCCGACGGCTCGCTCTTGCAGGTCACGCGGATCAGTTGCGCTTGTCTGGAATGCGGCCGCCAACTGCGATTGGTTCCAGGGCATGGCCTGCTGGACTTGGACGGCGCCGCCGTGCTCACTTGCCCGCTCTGTGACAACCGCTAGGCGGTGGCACGCGCGAGGTTGGAAAAGCTTTGCCCCCAACCTAACCACCCGCGCATGGCGAGTCTTGATTGAAGAGTGGACCGCTGTGTGCTGGCCCGAAAGGGCCGATTGACGGTGCAGTCAAGCGGAACGCTCACCGGTTTCCAACGCTTGAGCTTGGGGCCACCCTGCTGCCAGACCGCGATTCGGTGGCCAGCCAATGGAGGAGGGGTATGCACAAGGCTGAGACGGAGGCGTTGGTCAAGTTGGAGCTCCGCCTGAGCGAGTGCGAGAGGCGCCTGCCCAACGCTGAGGGCGAAACCAATGCCTTGGAGTATGCGGTCAGGGCTTTGGTGGCCAGTTCTGCCAATCCCACCGCGGTGCGCCTTGCATGGGCCCACCTGATGCCCATGATCGTCGACATCCATGTGCCTCCCCAGCCAACGCTCCAATGCGGACTTTCTGCTTGGCTTGCGTCATGGACTGAGGTCCGTGGCCGAGCAAATCGACGCTTTGCCCTGCCCCCTAGAGACCTCCCAGATCGAGAACGGTTGCTTGGCCCTTTGAGAGAATTGCTGCCAACAGACGACCGCCCGCTAATGGCCGCTCGCTGTCGCCATTGAGGTAAGCGGCTTGCAAGCGTCCTGCTGCCATCAACTCCGCCCGTCCCATGCCTGCTGGCTGATTCCGCAAGGGCTCTCCTGGCGACGCCAAGCCTCCCACCAGCGCTTGGACCACGGCGGGACGGCCATCTTCGGACTTTGCATAAGCGGTGGCAACCATGCGCTGGGCGTGCGCCGACCAGCCGCCCAAAACCAACTCGGTGTGCATAGCGCTGATGGGTATGCCAGCGGCTGCCGCCGCGCTCACGTAGTTTGGCCAGAGGCGATCAATCACGCCGCCAAGCTCGCCGGACAGCCGCTCTATCGTGAAGTCTGCTCGAAAACTGGCTTGGAGACAGAGCTCGTAGATTCTTAGGAAGAACTGGGCCGACCCACGCGTGGCCAAGACGGCGTTGTGCTGAGGCAGCAGAAGCAACTTGGCGCCCTCTGAGTGCGCCCCGGTTTGAGCATCTTGCGCAAGGGTATCGACGGTCACAGCCAAGTGATCGGCACTCAGCAACACGTTCAAAATGCTCATCTGCCGTCCTTGGGATCCATTCAGTCGATTGAACCTTCCAAAGCCAATTCAGCCATTGGGGTTGTTGAGAATCTCAGACGCAATCCGCTCTCCCGCGTCCAACGCATGGAGGCACGACGACGCTTTGATGCTCAAATCCGAGCGCCCTCCCACGCCGTGGACCTCGACAGCGAGAAGAACCCAACGGCTTTCACTGAGCCGCCAGATCTCGGAGGTGTAAACGTGCTCTCCCACCGACAAGGTGACCCGTTCTAAATCTTTGCCCGGCTTGGAAGTACCCATGGCCCTCGAACCCTGACTGTTAAAAAGCAGTGTGCACGCGAACGCCGCTGGCCTCAACCAATCCCGTATGTTCCACGCTTGCCCTTCCTGCGACGCGGAAAGTCAGGCTCAGACGACTGCAACCTAGCAATTCATCCCTCACTGGCGGCCGGCAATGTGACTCCGAGCGTCGCTTCGTTCCTGTGTAGCAGACCGCTTGCCTAAATGCTCAGTTCGCCCCTCCTTTGCTAAGTGGCCTAGACAGGGGCCCAACGTAGACCGAGGCAGCCGGCCCACCTGTGAATCGCACAAGGAGATCCATCGCCGTAGCATTCATTGCTTCCGCATCGCCCCGCTGCGCGAAGCCGGCCCAGCCCGCCATCGCGATGCTCTGCAGCTGGCCCTCATTGGCCTCAAACAATCGCATTGGCCACCGCGGCAGCCGGCGTTGCGAGACACGTCCGCGTGCCAACTCAATCAAGTTCAGGTGGCTGCGCGCTTCGGATGCCCTGGCGTATGCAACGCGAAGGCCGTCCGGTGCGCCTTCCATGTAGGACAGGAAGCGGGCCCCGTCGTAGAGGGTCACACCAGTCACCCCGGCTTGCCTGTTGAACCGCTCAGCATCGGCCATCAACTCAACCAGTCGGCCAGCGGAGAGGTAGGGGCTGGCCTCGCTCACAAAGACCACCGCACGATTTGGCATGACATGCTCCAATGACTGCTTCAGACCAAAAAAACTGCCGGGTCGTGGAGAGCGACACGCGCTACTCGGCACCCTTTGATTTTGCCTTCCAAGCGCCGGTTTCCAAGTCCTTCCGCAGCACCCAATCCTTAGCGGGAATCTTTGCACCACGGGCGGTCAGGTAGCTCGGCATGGAAAGAATGATCTCACCGTCTTGAACCAGACAATTGGTCGAAAGGACCACGCCATCGCTGAGCTCGACCAAGCACGTGGTTCCCTCGCCCGATTCGGCCTGCTCTCCGTTCAGGGTCGCTGCGGCCCCAGGGTAGATGTGGCTGTGAGTGAATTCCAACCGCATGGCAGGCCCCTATCGACTGTGCCAAATTGCCAACGCCCGTGCTTCCGCTTGTCCGATCTCAACCGCGGGACCTACAGGCAAGTCCGCTACCCCGTCATCGCGGGATGTCATTCATCCGACTGTTGACCAATTCGGCAAGCCGTTCCATTCCCGTTTCAGGCACGAACTTCCCACCGAAGCGCTGGGAGAAGTTAACCCAGTCCGACCTCATCAACCCTTTCATCTCGGCCTCCGACACTGGCAGGAAGAGCAACGCATGCGCAGGGAACCGCAACTGCTGGATGGAGCCCCGCGCCAGCTCAACGATTTCGGTATGCAGGGTGAAGGACTGGGTGTAAACGGAGCTCGCAGCCACCGCACTCGCTGTGCCTTCCAAATACGTTAAAAACCTGCTGCCGTCGAAGCATACAACTGCACGCGAGCCGCACTTGGCATTGAACTCTCGGCCTGCACGCATGACTTCGGGCAAGCGCTCCTCACCGATCTCTTCCACAGCCGCGCTTACGAACACCACCGCACACTTAGACATTACGGGCTACCTTTCACTCGGCACCAGTGCAAGCCGGCCAACGTGGATCAGCTGTGTACAAAACGCAGGCCAGCTTGAATTTCAGTTTTCAGTTGCGCTATTCCTGAACCTTTAAGAGTGCTCCATGGCTAGCCCCGTCCCCGACTCAAGTTGGCTGCAAGAGCGATGACCTCGCTAGGGATCACGGCCCCGAGGTGCGCGAGAACCGCGGCTTTCGTCCCTCTTGTGGCTCCGTGGGCGGCGCGAACTGCGAGCTACGAACGATGGACAGGATCAGTATCCGACAGCGGCAGCGGTGAGAGCAACGCCTGCGCGCCGCCCGTCATTTCGGCCGTCCGGGTAGATGGGCTCACCGCACCACAAACGGCCGATCTGTAAGCGAAACAAACCGAGCGGGTTGTGTAGGGCTTAAATCCTTTGGCGGCCCGCCAGGCTCAGCCGAAGCGATCATTGCTCCGCCGATTCAGGCCCCCGGTGCACGCGAGACAGACGCCAGCGACCGTGCGACTTGAAATAGCCGGTGTCGCCCGTAAACGAATAGCGGACTCCGGCCCAAATCGATGTCGCTACGGAGCTGTGCCAATCGCGAGCCTTCCGGTAGGCGTAGTGAAACGAACGCATCATCTCGCTCTCCTACGGCGCAACCATTTCCGGCAGGACGGCGGCTTGAAGAGCGCGATCACAAGCTGGAGCAGCGCCAGACCAGTTGCGCAGGCCAAGATAACCATAGCAAGACGCAAAAGTAGTTCCATGATGGGATCCTACAGGCCCGCGGGTGGCAGCAAGTCAAGGCGCCCGGGCCATTGGCGCTCAGCAATCTCCTGTTCGCTTGGAGTGAAGATCGCCATAACCGCGTGACAGTGGCGTGAAAGTCGTGTGGCGATCGCAAGTAGCTGGCGCATAGCGAGCTGCCGTCCGGACGCAGGTTGGCCCCCGTGTGCGCAGCCATGACCGCAGCCCCCAACAGGTGCACCTGGGTGCGCCCGTTGTCCTGCCACCCTTTGGGCAGCGATTCAATGGCCACCAAGGCTTCTTGCCCTGACAGGCATTGGATGCAGGTCAGGTAGGGCCATTAGGCACACTTCCTCGCGCAAGCGCCTGCCTGCGGGCTTCTCGTCCAATCGCCCCTCGGCACTGTCCAGCAGCACGTGGGCGGCCGCGATGGCGTTGCCTTGCGGCGAGAGCCGGCTCTTCTTCTTGGGGAACAGGCCGCGCATGATCAGGCCTTCTTGCTGGCCTTCTTGGCGACGGCATTCTTCGCAAGTTTCTTGACGGCCTTCTGGGCGGCCTTCTTCACCGGCTTGCCCGCCTTCTTGGCCACCCTGGCGGGAGCTTTCTTCACCGTCCCATCAGCCGACGGGAACTTCGCTCCGGGGTTGGCCTGAGCCCACGCCTTGCCCTCGGTGGACTTGGCCCACGCGGTGAAGACCTTGGGGGCCAAACCCCGACCGGCCCACGTCTCACCGGTTGGGAGGCGATACTTCGGCGCCACCTTGCCAAGCTTGCGGCCCTTTCGGGGTCCCGGGGCAGCCTTGGCGGCACGCGCCGGCTTGGCGTCGATCGTTTCCCCGATGAGCTTGGCCACCTGCCGCCGCTGGGCCGGACTGAGGACCTTCGCATACTTCTGCAGGACCGCCAGGGCTTTGGGCACCTCGCCGTCGCGCTTTTCGACCAGCTTCTTCTGGGCTTCGAGCTGTTTGATTTCGGCGTTGAGGGATTTCAGGGTGGTCAGGGCCAAAGGAGCGCTCCGTTCGGGAATCCAACGGTTATAGCCCATCGCCCATCGCATGGCCACCCGACCGGGCGCCGGGCCAGCCCTTCTCTGCAAATGAAAACGCTGTGAGAGTTGCACCTCTCACAGCGTTGAAGCTTCCGTTGGCTGCTACATGAGTTGCCTCTCTTGCAGCAAAGACACTTCGGGATCAAGAAAACGATCCGAGAAATCAAGCTCCTTCACGGTTTACTCACAAACCCATGAAGGTTTAATCCACCAGGCCGGCTTTGCCGGCCTTCCTTGTGCAGCACCACCCCATTCATGGACAAGCGCTACAGTTTCAGGAAACCACGTTTTCGGGGCCTGTAAAGGGGCACCCCACTTCTCCACTAAAAAACTGCGACGAATTCCCGCAAATTTTTTGCGCGCTGAAACACCCCTGCCCTACGCCTTCCCGCCACCGTCAAAGGTCGGTGGGGCAGGCGCCGTCTCACCCAACACCTGAGCCAGGCCCATGTCGCGCAGCATGGTGACGATCTCGAGTTGCTTCTCCGCAACCCATTGCGGCCGGGTAGCCACTTCTTCCTCTGGCACCCGCTTTCCGGCGAGTTCCACGGTTTCGAGAGAAGCATGGAGCGCCATGGACGCGCTGAATCCCAGCAGGTCCACCACCTCGTCAGGGGACGTGTCGATGACGCCGGAACGACGGATCAGGGACTGGTAGCCATGGTGGACGTAGCCGTGCATCGTCTTTTGAGACTGCTCCCAGGTATCCAACAAATCCGCGTAACGCTTTTCACCGGAACGCTGGACCACCCTGCGGATCATCTTCTCTGGGGTTGCAGTGTCATGGCCCTTCTGGAACCGCGCCAGCTCTTGGTCATCGGCCCATTGCAGCCACAGCCCGCGCACGAACGCCTCAAAGGCAGGCCGCATCAATGCCGTCGCAGAGCCCAACAACCCATGTTTGACCAGGAGCATGGCTGACGATTGGTGCTCGTGCACCACCGCGACAGCCACGACCGCCATGTGGTCTGGCTCCGACCCATGCAGGACCAATCCATAGAGTTGCTCCTCGTTCCAACGCCGCACGTGGTCGGCCCACTCCAGTGCCCGCTGCACGCGCGGCTCTTTCAACCAAACGGGCCATGCGTCCGGTGCTGCTCCGCCCTCAGCCATCGGTCTCCTCCCCGCTGGCCGGAACCGGACACAACGTTACCGAGGCGTCGAGCAGATCATTGGTTTGGTCAAAGGTAGTCATGGCCCATCTTGACACCCACCGCCCTGGGGCGCGATAACTCCCTTGCCGCGAGGGGAAATGCCCCCGGCGTATTGCCTGCTTAGCTCAAGGCAACAGGTTCCCGATTCGATCGCACAAGCGACGACGGGATGGTTTTTTCCTGTTTTTTGAGATCTAAGCATGCCCAAACTCCAACGCTTGAGAACCGACGCTTTCCACGCCCAGAAGGGCCGGTGCTGCTATTGCAGCGTGCCGATGTGGAACGCCTCTCCCGATGAACTAAAGCCGTTCGGCCTGCGCGCCAAAACGGCCACGCCGCTCCGTTGCACCGCTGAGCACCTGGTGGCCCAGCAAGAGGGCGGCAAGGACGTGGTAGGCAACATCGCTGCCGCCTGCTGGCTCTGCAACACACGCCGGCACAAACGCAAATCGCCGCCCTCCCCCGAGGCTTACCGCGCCTTCGTGCAGAAACGCTTGGCGAAGGGCAAGTGGCACCCGCCGGTGGTGGCCAGACTACGTGTCAAAGCACCTGGAACGCCACCACACGACGGATGAGCTCCGCTACGCTCACGTTCTGGCGCTGCGCCTCGCGGCGGACGCGGTCGGCCAGGTCTCGGGAAGCCCGGATAGGCGGCAAGCGGTCGTCCCTGGGGCCGGCAACGGGAGAGCGCAGCAGCTGGGGGCGCGCCAGGTAGGCGGTGAGCCATTGGCGCACGGCTTCGCTCTCGCTCACCCCGGCTGCTCTAGCGCGTGCGGCCAATGCCTGGCGCAAGGTTGAAGAAAGGGACACTTTCGGCAGCACGGCCGTCAAGGGAGGCTTGGGCGTCAGCGTCACAGCCTCTGCCTCGGTCGGCCCACGGGGGCTGGGCGGAAGAAGCGCTCCAATCGTTTGGTCTCCAGCAACGCTTCCATGAAGGCACCCATGGCGTGGGTGTAAGCGTCCTCGCTGGCCGCCAACCGCAAGCTCAGCGCAAGCCGTTCCCACTTTCCGTTCGGTGCGCATGCGATGGCGAACAACCAGTGGTGCGTCCAGTCATCCTCCAACCGATCGGATGCAACGAAGAGCACCCGGTGATCACGCTGGAACGGCAGGGACGACAGCGCCTGGTCAACGGCGTGGCGTTGGGCAGCCTGTAGCCGTGCCCTCTCCTCGCCGTCGGTGTCCAGTAACGCCGCGAACCCTTTGGGCAGGCGCAACGAGACTCGGTAGCCCGCCGCACAGGTGTGGTGGTCTTCGCCTTCCCACAACCGCTGTTGCCCATCGAGCTCCTGGCCCATAGCAAAGCGCCGCATGGCGTCCTCGGTCACCGGCCCACCGGGCTTCAACTGGGTCAACCACGCACCACCCCAGCGCAACGCGGCCAAGGGCGCGTCCAGCAGTTCTGCGAAGGAAAACCCATCGGCGAACACGTCCCCCCGGCAGAGGCAGGTGAGTTGCAGGTTCATGGGATCACCCTCATAGCCGTGCCCTACTATTCGGAACGGCTTTCGTTGCGCCAGGGAGAGTCGCATCCAAACGCAGGGCCTCTTGTTCCGTTTTCCATCTGCATAGGCGATCGCGTATTTCCGGACGTTGCTGTTCGAGCCACGCATCGGGACGTGGCTCTGCATTGACAAACTGCAACCAAGCCTTCGAACGCGGATTGGCCCCTGCCTGCAACAACAGGTCGAGCAGCTCCACGTTGCCCGCCAGATAGGCGAAATAGATAGGTGACCGCCTTATCTCGCCACAGTCGTAATCCGCGTCCGGATCTGCGCCAGCTTCGAGCAGCACGCGACAAACCTCGAGCCACCTTCGCCCATTTTCTTCCCATGGACTGTCCTGCATAACAGCAAAAATAAGTGGCGTTATTCCATCTTTTCGCTCCCGAGCGTTCACATCAGCGCCATCTGCAATCAACTGCTCAAGCTCCCTCAGCTGGAACCCTCCTTCGCGGTCGAATAGCTGAAAGATGGGTGGCATCCGGCGATGTCTCCTCCATTTACCCATGCGTTTCTCAATGACATAGCGGGGGATCAGGATTGGAGACAGCAGCGTCAATACAAGGAACTCCACGCGAACCTTCCAGATCGGCTCTTGAAATAGATTTGGTGGGTCACGCAAATCCTTTAACCATCCCCGCACACCCTTTTTGATACTTGCCACGAAATTCATGTCATCCCCCATGGAATACATTTGTATCCCTTCAGATCCATGCAAGCAGAAAGGGACATCCTGTCCAGGGGGCTTTACTGACTAAAGCGAAAAAATGCTGGGGTTGCACGACAGTTTTCCAAACTGTTCCCCTCCCCTTGCGCGTTTCCGCTACAGCGGAAAATCAGTGGGTCAGGAGGACGCATGGCCAACACCGACTTACTCGCTGCAATTCAACAGCGCAACCCCGCCCAGGTGGCCCTGGCGATCGGGCGCGGGGCCCAACCCAACGCGCACGACGCCCGTGGCTACTCGCCGTTCCACGTCGCCCTGCTGACCGCTGACGCACCAACGGTTCGGGCGTTGCTGGACAGCGGAGCTGATCGGTTGGTGAGCACGAAGTTGGCCCAGGCCCGGAACATGGGCGCCAAGACCGGTCGCATATCGCCACGGTCGGGCGCACGCGCACCCGCCGGGCAACCGGGAGCAGGACGCAGAGTTCGCCGTGTGCGAAGCAATGGAACGCCTGATGGATGAGCGCGGCGCGCCGGCTACCCTGGACGACACCCACTGGTGGATGAAAGGGGTCGAGGACGCGGCGGACATAGCTGCCCGGCAGGGGCGTCCGTGGAAGGCTGCGGGGTAGCAGAGGCTGGGCTACGATGTGGCCATGCCCGTGACCGACGAAAACGCGCTCCCCTTGCTTCGCGCATTTGCACGGCTGGAGTTCCGCCTCAAGAACGACCCCGGCTTTCTACGCGCGGGCCCCTACCGAATGGCCCAAGTGAATTGGCCGGCCGTGGGCGATGATGTCCTGGCGACAGACGCACGAGAGATCAATCACCAGAGGCCTTCCTTCTTGCACGCCTCAGGGTATTGGCTGGAATGGCTGCAAAGAAGTTCCAGGACCCTCTTCGAAGACTCATAAGCGCCAAGCGCGTAGTCGGCCTCCCAATCCACCAACTCCTTGTTGTCGCCTTTCAGGAAAACCGCCCATTGGTAACGCTTGACCTCGCCTTCTCCCCTCTGGAAGAGCTTGTAAGCCTCTATCTTCTCAGTGCCCGGCACGTTCATCCGGTAGAGCACCTTAAAATTGCCGGCCGCCGCCACACGTGCCTCGTTCAGCCTGCACGTCAGCCCATCTCTCTCCCACGTTCCATCGGAGCATTCTTTGGGAACGCCCTCGTCGGCCACGGCAATGATCTCGGCAGCCATGGGCATCGCCGCCTCGATCGCTTCCGCCCTCTTGGTCACCGCATCCTTCTTTTCCAGCTTCTCCGTCAAAACGGCGATGGTGAAGAGGACGCAAAAAAACGCCAACATCCCCAGGGTGAACTTACCAACCTCGCTCAGGATGTCCCACGCCCGGCCCCAACCTTTCATGCGCCCTCCTTTTTTGGAATACGTTTGTATTCCTTCTCTCCCATGCAAACAGAGAGCGGCGCGGTGTCCAGTGCTTCGGGACGGCTAAACTCAGAATGTGCGGCCTCTGGCCGACAGATTCAGAAGCCCGCATCCTCCACCGACCTTGAAGGCACCCATGCCCGTCTCTGATCCCCTCGCGTTCGACCTGCTGCGGGCATTCGCGCAGCTGGAGTTTCGCCTCAAGCGCGATCCTGGCTTTCTTCGCGCCGGTCCCTACCGAATGGCTCAGGTGAACTGGCCCGCGGTGGATGAGGCGGTGTCACGGCTGGACGATTCACTCTTCTTCGATCGGGCGTCGGACAGCACGCGCGAGCAAATCCTCACACCTCCACGTGATCGCCCGATGGTCCAGGAGGTGGCGGTGGTCAACGGCCTCAACCGCGCCGTCTTTCAGCGCCTGTCCCTTCAGCAATCCAATGCCGGTGCTTTGGTCGAAGCGGCACGCCGGGTGCGCAACAACCTCTTCCACGGGGGCAAGGAAGAGCCGCATTTGGGCGATGATGACGAGTGGGCCGCCGCCGCACTGGACGTGGCCGAGTGCCTGCTTCACCTGCTGAACTATGGAACGCTTAGATCGGGGGTAGGCCCGTGAGGGAGATGGGACGCCCATGCTTTACCTGAAGACCGAATAGCTTGTCGCCGGCATACACCGCCCGACCGGTAAGCTGCTGCGCGCGCGGCAGCAGATCCAAGAGGACGCATCATGGGATGATAGAGCCCGCCCCGGCTGGACAGCAGATCTGACATTGGAGTTGCAATGGACCTAGAAGTGATCGAAGCAGTGCTGCTGAAATGGGCTCGCCAAGAACCTATCATCGCGAAGATCCACTTGTTCGGGAGCCGACTAAGAGGCGATCATCGCCCCGACAGCGACATTGACATCGCGGTGGAGCTTGATCTTTCAGCGGCACCAGGAGTCGACTTTAGCGATGGGTTCGCGACCTTCAGCCGATACTCCGAGCAATGGGAGGCCGAACTAGCGCAACGACTGCCCATCCCGGTTGACTTGGAGTTCTACCATGGCCCCGAGGAAACCCCGATCCTCCATGCGGGGCTCGAACGGTCGGGAAAGCTCATCTACGAAAAGTTTCGTTAGAACATCGCGCTCCGGAGCACCTAACGCCGCCGCCCCAGCCCCGACTTCCGCCCTGAGCCACGAGCGCTTCGATTCCACCATTTCACTATTTCGATGGAACCAAGCGCTCACCCGGGCTACTCAAAGAGACAACACCGGTTAAATGTCGTGCTGTTTGACAAAGCGAGATACCTTCTGCGCCTCAA
Organism: Stenotrophomonas sp. 96582_Sma; assembly: GCF_056480905.1. Classification (NCBI taxonomy): domain Bacteria; kingdom Pseudomonadati; phylum Pseudomonadota; class Gammaproteobacteria; order Lysobacterales; family Lysobacteraceae; genus Stenotrophomonas; species Stenotrophomonas sp. 96582_Sma. The sequence goes on from NZ_CM151122.1 coordinate 3,049,136, forward strand.
GGTCTTTGTTCCAGGCCTTTGCAAAATCGTCTGGAACATCTAGGTTTGCCTCGTCGAACTTTACGGTAGCCGGCAATTCACGCCAGAACAGTTCAATAGACGCAGCAAAGTCATCGACGTGAACATCCGACACCTCCATGTCGGTGTCGTCGAACAAGTTCCATCCGTGAGAACTTGTTCGCAAGAACTCCGGGTAGCGCAGCTGGAGATCGTCCAATGACTTCCCCTCCCCGTGCTTGAACACATTGACGACCAACCGCATGGCATCAATGCGTGGGTAACAGGCGAGAGCAGAAAGGTCCAAGCCGATGGCTTCAAGCAACCTCTCCAGCTTCGCGCTATCCAGCTTCCAAAGAGCGCGCCGCGTGTTGTCGCCGATCACCAACTTGGGCCACCTGAACTCACGAACGAGGAAGCGTCGAAATGTCTTGTCCCAATGGTGATACATGCCAGCCACCACACTGAGGCGGGTTCGATCATGCATCTCACTTAGAAGCTGGTAGAACTCGACGCCGTGATCGCGCGCAGCGTCCGCTAGATCGCCAGGGTCGTGCCAGTCAGGGTCGAAGGACTGACCGCTGCGCTCCCAGTGCTCGGATTCCGCTTGATCGGCCTCCGCCTCAATGTTGGCGAACTGAGACAGAAGGCGGGCCTTGGCCTGCTCAACGTAGAACCGATGCTCCGAGACGCGGAGCTCCCGTTCGGAATCCACCAGCTGATAGGCGCTCCACTCGCGGCCGCTCATGCCGGCTGAACCGCAGGCGGGGCATCCAGCCATTCGATCAAGGATCGAATGCCATCTGCGTCCGAGCAGCAATCTTCCAGTGGCTCGCTCTCCAATCGGACTTGGAGAGATAGCCAGGCGTGTTCCGACTTCTCCGAAATCCCAAGGTGAGGCTCAATGGCACCAGCGCCCCACAACCAAAGGCCTTGAGCACGCAGTTTCTGTATTAAAGCAGCGATGTGGGGCTTTGCTTCGTCATCGGCCGCAAGCAACTCGAATGCCTTCGAAGCCGGCCCTTGAATCCCCTTGCAAGGCAACGCTCCGTCTAAAGACACGAGGCCCGCGCCTGCCATCCTCGCGAGAACGTTCTTGCACGCAGCAACATCGGGATCATCCGCCTGCAGGAAACCATGCTTTGTTGCTTGGCGGAAAGCGAAATCCAAGTCCACGATGGCACACGCAGGCAACCCGAGGGCAGACAAAACTTCCATTGACTTACGAGTATCCGAGACCCCACTCATCGCAACAATTGCCAACGATGACTGCCCCATGGTTTTGCCCGCCACCAACTGGAAAATGGATGGCAACAGCCGGAGTTCGGTCTTCCCTTCTGTGAGCACGACTTTGTCGGCAAACAATATCTGAGACGAATTTGTCAGGCTGAATAGCTGCTGGAGTTGATGCGTGGGATTGTCCACCAATTGTTCTACGACGGATTGCATGCGCGGACGTGCTTTGGTTCCCTCCGGATGCTTTTTCGTCATTAGCAGCGCGTTCTTCGCGTCCTTGGCCAAGATCATCTGAGCAGAGTGGGTTGAGAACACGACCTGATATCCAGCCTCTGACAACGCACGCAAGGCTTCACGCACCTGCTCCACTGCAAACGGGTGCATGAAGAGTTCCGGCTCGTCCACCAGCAGCAGCGTTACTCCGCCCGCAGCCGCTGCTCCACGCTTCAGATCCGCTAGATGCCGGACCATGGCCATCTGGATGGCGCGCTGCGCGCCATGGCCGTATGACCCGAAGGCACGTCCACGCCCCTCCCCTTCGTAAACTTTGACAGTTCCCGCCTTAATGAGGTCGTTGAAGACCGGCACTGGGAAATCCAGCTTGATGTGGATACCAGGAAAAAGATCCGAAATCTTACGATTGATTGAATCGTCGATGCGACCCAACTCTTTAAAACGATCCCCACCTTCTGCAGAGATCATTCCTAGGATGGCTGCCAAGTGCGGGGTCAAGGCCTCCTCGTGCTGCTCTTGGATAGCGGCAAGCATCGAGGCCAGCAGCTTGCCGATCGTGGTCGTCGTCTTGGCCTTACTGGCGTCCTCCTCAGCATTCTCCATTGCTCCGATGCGAATAGGATCTGGAAAGAGTGCTGAGATGGCGTTATCGATGCCCGTAGGGTTCGGCTCCCAGTCGCCTGTGTCGGGATTCATCACGGTCAGTTCGGTGTCGCCCCCAGGCACCTGCTGTTCGCGACGAACCATCAGCGCCCCGTCCCGAACGTGTCCTTCAATCTTCTTTCGGTGCTTTTGCTCCAGGACCGCCAGATCAGCCTCGGTGATCCCACGCAGTGTTCCCATCACTTGCACCGGCAGGGTCGGCTCGTGGAAATCTTCCACACCAAGCTTTGCCTTACGCACGAGCCATTGGAGCGCGGTAAGGCAATTGCTCTTCCCGCAATTGTTCAACCCAACCAGCGGTGTAAAGCTGGTCAGCTGCAAGCTTGTGGAAACACATGATCTAAAATTCAGAACATCCAAACTTGAGATGTAGACAGCCATTCCATTGCCCCCTGTTATCCTGATTACTTACCGATCGCTGCCTTCAGCTGATCCGTAAGGCTGCTGTTGTTTTCATCCCTCAACTGCGCCATGAGGTAGACGGCCCGCCCGTCGCTGCGCTCGGCCCACAACTGTCCGACCAACCGCTTCTCCTTTTCCTGATCAGCGGAGAATCGGTCACCTCCCTTGTATTCCACCACCAGCAGACGCCCATCGGTAAGACGAGCGACGAAATCCGGGTAAGTGCGCTGCTTAGAAGTTGGCATCCAGAACTGGGATGGGTGAACCAAGTTTCGCACCCAAAACTCAACCTCGTCCATCATGTCGATGGCCTGAGCGCAATCGAACTCTTCGGTGACCTTGCCCTTTCCCGTCTTCCAATTCATATCGCCAGGGACCGGGTAGTAATGCTTCTTGAAGCGATATGGCCCCTGGTAGTAGTAGCGCGCAGGATACGCCGTCATGTCTGCCGGGTAGGTGTAAGAATGACCAGGATCATCACTGGTCACGACGTCCATGCCACCTCCGAACAACGCCTGTTGAAATCCTCGCTTGTAAGCGTTCGCCTTTGAGGCAGCGAGCTGTTCGACGAGCTTTCGACGCAGGACGAACTGCCCTTTGAGCAACTGCTCCAACGAAAGACCCCTATTCAGCAGACCATCAACGGACTTTCGAAGCCACTCGCGCAGCACCGGCTGCTTGACGGTGTGATCGCGGACCTCGTGATCCAACCAGCCAACCAAATCGGTGACCGTTCGGTCCTGGGCGAAACCTGGCAAGTAAGTAGCCACATCATCCTTGATGAGGTGGTAGCTCACCTCCTTACCATCCAAGTCGACTTCAAATGTCTTGCTTTCCTCGTTGAAGCGGAAACTGCCTAGGTCCGGCGGACTTGCCAACAAGTCCCACGCAAAATCGGTGGCTACCATACCCTGATCAATGAACTCGAGCTCGCCCTGCTCGACCATGCAAAGACGGGGCACGCCGAAGACCGCACCGTTCTCGCTAGGAGCCTTTACCGCCACCGCAACCTGCTGGTGCCGGCGCAGCTTCTCTTCGGTCTCCTCGCGCGCCTTGGCTGGCACTGCCTCCAGGATGGCTTCGCTAGTGGATTCGTCCACCTCACCAGTGACTTCAACCACCCCGCCCTTCCCCAGCTCGCTGGGCACATACACCACCCGCTCGTGGTCCTTTGCAGGGGTGTTGGTCAAATCGGGCTCTTGCGCCACCGTCAAACGTAGGACCGGCGTCGGCAGAGGGTTGTGCTCCCCACCTTGCAGATCCAGCTCGTCGCCAGGCTTGGAGTCGGCGCGGATGCCGCTCGCGGCTTCGATAGGATTGAAGCCGATCTTCATCAAGGCATCGGTCAATTCGCCGGCCACCGCGCCAAAGCGCTCGGTGGTTACGTGAGCGTAGGCCTTGTTCATCGCCTCCTGCTTGCGAGCAGTAGCGTAGGGCATGCGAAGCACGCGCCCCAACAGCTGTTGGATGTCCTTGTCACTCTTGACCTGTGCCACCGAGCAAAACACATAGGCGAAGGAGCAATCCCACCCTTCCTTGAGCGCCTGCTTGGTGATGATGATCTCAATTGGGCAATCCTTGGCGAACAGATCCAGTCCGTCGATACCCCGATGATCGCCGGTGGCAACTGCAATGGCTGCCTCAGGAACCTTCTCGACATCCATCAGGTGCTTCTTGACCTGCTCTACCGTGGCCGTTCCTTTGGCGCTTTCAGCTTGGATGAGCAGAATTGGACGGATGTAGTCCGGCTCGCCCAGCGCTATTTTGGCCAAGGTATTGCGACGGGCGACCGAACTACTGACCGCCACCTCCCACTGCCCGTTGTGCTCCTTCAGCACCACCGGGAACTTAATCATCTTTTCGTCTTTGAGCTCAAAGGCAGCCACGCTTACTAAGACATTAGAGCTACTGGCATCCGGCGTGGCCGTAAGCTCCACTACGGCCTTGGGACCCAAGCGCTCATAGACCTCGTAAGAGAGCTTCGTGGTGGCATTGTGAGCCTCATCCATGATGACCAACGGCCCGTGGAGCTTGAGCAAGTTAGCAAAGGACGCAAGCGACTTGCCATTTGGCCCTTTATCCAGGTAGTTCAGATCACCCGTAGATCCGCCGAAATGGGGCTCCAGGTCCTCGTGGTGCTCGTAGACCTTGCGTCCTTCTTTATCGGTTACGCGTAAAGCCGCGACGGTGCCGATGACCACGCAGGTCTTGGTCCCCAAGTCTGCTGGGCGAATCTGAGCAAAATCCGCGACGTCAAAGATGGCCACCTGCCCGCCAAAGGTTCCGTCCAACTCTTGGCGGTATGGGTGGCGCGGATCGCGGAAGGCATCCAGCGTCTGGTTCTTGATCTGGGTGGAAGGCACCATCCACAAGACCAGTGGACGGGTGCGCTCCAGGACAGTGTCCGCGGCCGCCTTGATGATGTGCGCACCCATCACAGTCTTACCACCACCGGTGGGAATACGCAGGCACACGTATGGCACTGCTGGTTGGCCTGGCATGGGCTTGTAAGTGGACACCAGTCCCTTGTCGACATTGTCTTCAAAGGCTTGGACCGGTCCAGCAAGCCGAGCATCGCCCAAATACGCCTCCAAACTGGCCAGAGCACGCTTCTGATAGATCTTTAGAGAAAGTGCCATAGTTAACGCGCCTTGATGTCGTAGGGGGTTTGCTTGAACGTGATACCAAGCTCGCGAAGTTGCTCTTCAGCCAAAGCACTTGCCTCCCCGTAGATCACCTTGGGGCCGTCGAACTTGGGAAGCTTACGCACCAAGGCTCGGGTCAGGACGTTCCCGCCTGTCTTGGTGATGTCCCCCAATATCCCATTGAAGAGCAGGTAGTAGCCAACTCCGCTGTGCTCACCCAAAAAGGCGTCCTTCGGAGCGCGTGTTGATCGTGCCGTTCCTGTCTCCGCGAACCAAACATGGGCGGCCAGATGCTCAAAGCGAATGCCCTCCCGGATGTGTCCGTTTTCATCAAACACGGGCACGCCGAGCTTGTAAAAGCGGAACCCCCCTCCGCCCTCCCACTCGACCAGCTCGGACACGCCACCTTTTTCTCCATCAACTACTTTCGTCATTCGCTCAACGCAAAGCGTCCGTGCGTGATCACCAAGCTCGACGCCGATCCAGTTCCGCCCCATTTTGTGCGCAACTGCAGCCGTAGTCCCGCTCCCCAAAAAGCTATCGAGCACGATGTCCCCGGGGTTGCTTGCAACATGAATTACTCGATGAAGAAGGGCCTCCGGCTTCGGGGTTTCAAACGCTGCCTTTTCCCCAAAGAGGAGCTCCATCTCACGACTTGCATGCTGATTGAGACCAGTGTCTTCCCAAATGGTGGGCGTTGTCATGCCCTGTTTTGCCTCATCAAGGAATAGCTTCCGCATGGGCGTTTTAGCTTGACCATCCACACCCCAGTAAAGACGACGATCTTTCTGAAGAGCCTCCATATCTGCCTTGCTATGCCGCCAACAGGTGCCCTTTCGAGGCCAGACTTCCTCACCGGTGTGCGGGTTCGTGACGGGATAGAACAGGCTCTGAACAAATCGCCCCCCTTTGCCGTTAGCCGTCGTGTCAATCTTCCGGAACGGCCCGCGATCATCCGGGCCGTCAGGCTCTGCGAATACCCGATACTGCGAGTTCGCCTTATCGGTGCGGGGCATCAAGTTAAAGCTCAACTCCGCGAGCGTCGCTTTTCCGGTCGAACCTTTAGCTTTACCCCATACCATTACATGATCATGGACACTACCGATCTTGCGATCGTTCGGCGCACCATCACGCTTCCGCCAGGCGATGCTTGCAATGAAGTTTTTCCGTCCAAAGACCTCGTCAGCGATGACCTTGAAGTAATGAGCTTCATTGTCATCTAGCGACACCCAAAGCGATCCATCCGGCGCCAAGAGCTCTTTGAGAAGCTCCAGCTGGGGATACATCATCGACAACCACTTGGAGTGTTCCAGGTTGTCGTCGTATTGCTCGAACGCACTTTTCGTGTTGTAAGGCGGATCAATGAAGATACATTTGACCCTTCCTGCGTAGTATGGAAGCAGTGCCTTGAGCGCATCGAGGTTGTCTCCCTCAATGAGCATGTTGGGCGAATCCTCTTCCCCGTAGGAAAGCTTCGCAACCGGCTCCAGCAGCCGGTAAGGAGCCAAGGCGACGCGTGTAAGGTCTGCGTCGCGATTGAACCAAGAAAGCAGTGGCATCCAGTGATCCCCTAAGACAAGCGCCAAGTATCGTTCACCCCCATGGTAGAGGGCCACTTCCGCAGCACCTGCGACGTAGCAAGCCTTTGTTTCCAAAGGCTCTCCCCATCAGCGGCAAGCCACCTCGGCCACCATTTGCGCAGCCCCAAGGTCCGCAGGCAGCTGGGCCTTGCAGACCCCTGCCACGTCCACCGTCTGGCCGGGGCGCGGCTGCTCCAGGTAGAGCACCCCGTCGTAGCCCACCTGGGTGGTCTCGGTCGCCGTCTTGGCCACCGTGCCCGCTTCGATGGCCGGGCCAGTGAGGCGGAAGGTTCGTGCGGCCTCGGTCAGGACTGGGAAGGTGAGGTGCATGCCAGCCTGGCGGCCCGCGGTGGCGGTTTGCTCGATCTCGGCCAACTGCGTGCCCAGTGGCAGCGCCCGATCATCTACGCGGACCTCGGTGGGCACCATTGGGGTCACCTCGCCCGCCACCAGGCGGCCCTGGGCGTTGGTCTTCCCCACCAATCTGCCGCCCACCCTCACCGGCACCCCGGCTTGACCGGGCACGTCCACCACGGCGAAGGATTCGGCCGGCCCCAGGAACGTCACGCCCTGGCGGTCCAGGTGGACGGCACCGGCCATCGAACCGGAAGCCCACGTGCCGCTGGGCCCGTGCTCGGCGTTGATCTGGGCCCACCCTGCCCGGGTGGTCCAGTTGGCGTTGGCCCGGGCCGTCTGGCCGGCCGCTCCCTCGTCCACTGAAGCGGACAGACCCACCGGGGTTCCAAAGACCGTGGGTCGGGCGCGTCCTTGGACGGCCCAGGCCGTGGCATCCGGGGCTTGCCGGGCCCTAACGCTCACGCCCTTGCCCCGGCCGAAATCGTAGCTGTAGCCCACCTCCACCCGGGTTTCCTTGCGCTCCAGATCGCGCAACGCGGAGACGGCCACGGTGTGCCCGTTGCCACGCCAGGTCAGCCCGGCTTCGGCGTAAGCGGTGCGAAAGCGCGGTGTGCGCACGTCCGAATAGCTGGCCCGAAGGGACCACTGGGGCGTGGGCCGCCAGAACACCGAACCCCGGGTGCGCTCCTCCACCTCCAACGCACTGGGGGCGCGCAGGCGCCAGTAGTCCTGTTGGCGCTCGTGCTCCAGGCGCACGCCAAACCTCGGGCCGCGGTAGTCGTAGGCCACGGCCTGCCGTTGGCCGCCTTGCGTGGAAGTGCCCAATTCCAGATCCAACGTGCCGTAGGTGCCAAGCACCGTCGTGGCCCCCAACGCCACGTTGGCCTTCCCGTGCGTTGAGGTTTGGGCGGTGCCGCGCAGGGTCCACCGGTCGTTGAGGCCCCAAGCCACCGACCCGGTCGCGCCCAAGGTCCCATAATCGATCTCCCCTTGCCGCACCCGGCCTGCCGCGACCTCCCAGGTGCTGAGCCCTTGACGGAGCAACGTGGGGGCGACGTAGAAACGCTGATCGCTCACCACGGTTTCGCGGCCGTAAGGGTCTCGCACCACCACTTGGGTTTGCTGCGCACCGGTGCCCAAGGCGCTGCCATCGGCCGTGAACGGCCCCTTCCCCACCCGGCCTTGCAGCACGCGGGCGCGATTGGCCAGGACTTCGACCGTGGCCGGATCGAGCGCCACGCCGCCGAGCATCGGGACGGGATAGGTTGGGGTCAACGGATCCAAGGCCCGCGGGTCTTTGGCCACGCGCACCCCGCCCAGGTTGACCGGAGAGGAGGACGGACCGGCGAACACATCGCCTGCCTGGTAAGTCACCAAGCGGTTGGAATCGTCCTTCTGCCAGCGCGTCACGCCGCGAACGTAGCCGGCGCCCGACGCGTCGGTGTTGACCTGCCCGCTGGTGCTGATCACGCCCCAACGTCCCGCCTTGCGGACCTCGTGGCCCAACGAGAGCGCCTGCTGTTGCTCGGACAGCATGCCTGCCACGCTGTAGTTCACCAGCACCCCGGGAGCGGGCGGCGCGATGGGCCCTCGCTCGGTGCGATCACGGGCCACGCGTTGGGCCTTGAGCCGGTCAGCCGGCAGGTCCAGAGCGACCGTGGCGGTGGCCTCGTCCACAACAAAGCCCAGTCCCAACGCTTGGGCGCTCATCGGCTCCGTTTGACCCGGGGGAAGTTGGAGCCCGACCTCGCGCCACGTGGCCGGCTCGGCGAACCACTGATCGCCTTGCTGCCAGAACGTGAGCGGATCCGCCTTGGCCTTGCCGCCGATGACCGGCACCAGGAACGCGGGCGCCACGCCGTCGGGCACCGCTGCGCTGGCCGACGATGCAGCCAGCAACACCAAGGCCAGGGCCCGGCCACGCATGGATCACCGCCCCACGGGGACCGTGACGGGCTGGCCGTTGACGGTGATCGAAAGGGTTTCAGCGCGCTGCCCGGCTTGGGTCTCGTAAATCATCGAAGCCCCCGGCAGCGTCCAACCCAACGCACCCTCGCGCCATCGCTTCCCATTGGCCGGGCCGATGGACGACACGCGGGCGGCGGTCTGGCCGTGGTTGGTCAGGCGGTAGCCCTTGGCCACCGCTTGGACGGTCACCTGGGGGATGGGTGCGTTGGTGGCTTCAAAGGCCACGGGCAAGTCCTGGTTGACCAACAACTGGACGCCTTGAGCGTTGGGGTCTTTGAGCTGCATCAGCAGCACGCGGTAGTAGCGCCGCTCGCCCAGCGCGCCCACCCGCATCAACCGGGCGGTGCGCTTGGATTGGGGCGGGACGTCCACGAAGGTCGGCGCCCCCACGATCTCCGTGGTGGGTGAAAACACGTTCTGCCCCGTGGCCTGATCCCACCCCACCGCTTTCACCTGGTAACGCACCGAGGCGTCCCCGCTGTTGTGCAGCGTCACGGCGACGTGCTTGGCCGAGGTATCGGCCATCAGGGTGGTGGGGCCCACGGAGATGGAACCGGCGGACGCCGAAAAGGACAGCAAGGACGCAGCGACCGCGGCCAGGAAGCGTTGGGAATGGGTCATGGGATCTCCTTTGGGGGTCTCCATTCAAGCTAGATCGGAATGCAATTCCGTCAACCCATACCTACTCACCTTTTCGACAACAAAAAAGCCCCCAGCGCGAACCGGGGGCTTCGGGACAACCGAGGGGATCAGTTGTAAGTGGCGGTGACGGTGACCGTGTCGGTGTAGTTGCCGCCCACGGCCTGCTTAAGGGCCAGGAAGCGCACCGCGTAGCTGTAACTTTGGACGGTGCCGTCGCCAACGCCGGTGAACGCGTCGGCGTCACCCCCCCATACTTGGCTTCCCTGCGGGTCCTTGAAGAAGCCGTAGGGGATGTAAGCTCCGGCGCCGTTGGTCACAGCCCGGTAGGTCTCATACCCGGACAGCAGGCCGAAGTTCTGCCCCTGGCCCGGCGAAATGGAGTAAGTCGTGCCCGCGTTGCACACGATGCTCAGCCCGGAGGTGCGGGCGGCAGCTTCAGAGATGCCCGACCAGTCCATCCCTTCGATGGAGGTCACGGACAGCTGGCAGGTGTTGGTCAAGGTGCCCTGAATCGTCAGGTCCGCGGTGGTGTCGGCGGCGAACGCGGGCAGTGCCAGCGAAGCCAGGGCGATGGGCAGAAGGGCGCGAAGGAAGGTCTTGCGTGTCATGGGTATCGTCTCCTTGAGAGGGATTGAGTGGGGATGAGTAGCCCCAGAAAGGGCCATCCCCTTACCGATACCTCGAATCTGAAAACGCGCAAGGGGGGGCATTGAGCCAGCGGTCACAGCCTGGGCCGCTTGCCACCTGTGGCAGCTGGCTGCCAAACCCCATCCAGCTCACACGCACGGTGCTCAGCAATTGCCTCCTGAATCATGCGCTGAAGAACGAACGCAAAAGCGTCAGTCACAAAAACGCCCACGCCGATCCCGCAATCATCCGGCAAACTGGAAATCTGTTTTATCGATGGCTGGTGAATGACCTCGTCGAGCTCAGGGGGCAACGGGTCCACGAACGTGTCAATGAACGCGCTCACCTCGGTTTCGGCTGCTTTGCAGAGGTCGGCGTCGGTGAGCAGCGCCCGCAAGTCGGCAAGCGTGGGAAGCCACACCGTATTGAAGAGCGGGCTACCCACCGAGGGACTGATGAAATGGATGCCGTGAAGCACGGATGCCCTCTCACTCTTTCCGAGCTCCCCGTCTCCCCAATGACCGTTCATCCGAGAGGGCCCGTCACCCATCACAACCGCCACATCTTTGGACTGGGAGAACCTTCGGGCCACGCTTGGTCCAACGCGTGCGCGTTGTGCCGCGCAAGTGCCTCGCAAACCATCTGGTTCATGAAAATGGCAAACGCCCCAATGTCCTCATAGTCAACGACGAGCTGCACATTGGCAGAGGTCATTGAAAGTCTGTCCACCGTTGGCCCCCACAAACCCATCCAACACTGCTCTCTGCGGGGTTCGACGCTGCATTCAGTATAGTTCCGCAACTCGCGCGCCGCCACCCGGCAAAGGCTGACATCCGACAGCGTAGCCCTAAGGTCCGCCAAAGTGAGAACACCTGCGCGCTCGCCCAAGCGTGAAAAAACACTCGGACTTGCGAATCGAATAGCCCCCATGACAACGGTTCTCTTTCCGCGTTTCGTCCTGGCTTCACACCAGCGCTCTTTCATCCATTGGATAGGGCAATCCACCACCGCCTCATCTTCCCTGTTCGCAGAGCGGTTTCTCACGAGATCAGTGGCCATCCCGAGCCTCCCAATAAGGCAATTCCGCGCACCGCCCCTGCTCTTCTCGCCAGCACTTGAGCAAGTGCTTGTAACCGGGCTTGGCTTGCGTGACGTGAAAGGATCGGCCGTTAACGTAGACCTTCCCGCCATTGTGGAGCTCGACGGCATGAACCGCACTCCAAGTGGTCGCCCAGCCCAGGCTGTCCTCTTCTTCAAAGCTCACGGGCACCAAGGAGACCGCTGCATAATCTTCAATCAACCCGGGGTTCAACCCCAACCCGGTCATCGCGGCTTCGTTGGTTGTGACGGCTGCGCTCATGTGACACCTTTTGGCTTGGTCGGCGGTATTGCCTACTCATACATTAAAAGTAGACCGCCACTGGATTTTGTCCACATCATGAGTGGACAAGACTTTGACTAGATACAAAAAGTGCGAAGCGACGGCAGCAGTTTCTACGGGTTTTCGCGCCGGAGGCGTTGGTGCTTTCCATCCATGCGGATGCTTTCCCCGATGCCGGCGCGCAGCGGCCGGCGGCGGCTTCCGGCACAGGCTTTTTTTCTCACGGGGGTGGTCACACCCACCCCCGTGAAGCCATCGACACGTGCGAGGTGCCCGCGATCACCAGGTGATCCAGCACTCGAATGTCGAAAAGGGCAAGGGCCTGCTTGAGGCGGTCGGTGATGGCGCGGTCGGCAGCGCTGGGCTCGGGGTTTCCGCTGGGGTGGTTGTGAAAGAAGATGACGGCGGCGGCGTTGTGGTCCAGAGCCTTCTTGGCGACGATGCGGGGGTGAACCTCGCACCCGTCGATGGTGCCTTGGAAGAGGTGCTCGGTGGCCAGGATGCGGTGGCGGGTGTCTAGGAACACCGTGCCAAACACTTCGTGATCCAGGTGCGCGCAGCGGGCAGTGAGGTAGTTGCTGGCGCTGGTGGGGTCGGTGATGGCCCCTAGGCGTTGCAGGCGGCGCTCCAGGATGTGCGAGGCGGCCAGGAGGATGCCCTCTTCGTCCATGGCCAGCTGGTATTGGGCCCGAATGTCGTTGGCTCGCTTCATCTGCTTTCTCCACCGGCGCGGGATGCGCCTCGTGGGAACCGATGGGCGAAGCGTTGGACGAATCCGCACCCGGGAGCGAGCACCGCCAGGCGCGCAGCAAAGGGCCGGAACGCCGTGGAGGAGGCCTGTCCTTGCGCCTGCGTCAGCGGAGCCAGGATTCCCAGTGAAAGAGGCCACTGCCCGGATGGGGAATTCAATCGAAGGATTGAAGCAAGGGTTTGAAGGCTTGAGGATGAGGCATCTGGCCCCGCAAACCGTCACGAGACCCCGATGGACTACCCTGACCTTGCCTCACTGGAGGAAATCTCCGGTCCGTTCGCCCTTCTTTCGAAGGGCCCAAAATTCATCGCCGCCTGGCTTGCCAAGCGCACTGAGGAGCGCTACCGGGAGTTCACCCGTGCCGCGCTTGAGGGTCAGGTGTTCCCCGAGAACGCGGAGGCCATGACCTCGGAAGATTTTCTGGCCATGCTGCGGGCATTGGAGATGGACATCGAGGCCGAGAAGGCCACCGTCTATGGCCGCCTTGCCTGTTCAATCGCTACCGGCAAAACCGCAGGCCATCTCAAGCGCCACTTCATTAAGGCGCTGAGCGACCTGTCGTTTGGCCAGGTCGATCTTCTGCGACGCGCTTGGATCGCCGAGCGCCACCAAATCTTTCCTGGGAGAGGCGGGGGAAATTTGAACCCTAAGGAATTCTTAGGACTGCACGGGAAACCCGGTTTCAATAGGCAAACCTTTGAGCGATGGGCCCTCATTGATGAAAAGGGACTGAGCCTGATGGGCCGGAAGTTCGTAGAAGCGTGCTTCGCCGGCGAAGAGCTACAGCCCTCTGCGGTAGGGTTTCAAGAATGGGCGAAGGGCCAAATCCACATCGTCTGCAATGAAATGGATACACCAGCCTGCTATGACTTTCTGCTGAAGCTAGACGAGGTAGGCCACGCGAGAGCAATTCATGTGCACCATGGCGCCGCCGTTCGTGGGCGCTCCAACCGCCCGCTGACACCCGGGCCCGTCATGGTGGTCCTTCTCACCGATAAACCCCAGCGTCTCGCCGACGAATGGACCACGGTGGAAGACACCATCCGAGGAAGAGTCCTGGCCGTGGTGGCCACGACCGATCCGAATGCGCCGTTGCCCGCCGCCATGACGGGCTTGGAACGCATAGATGCGTCACCGGACCGTGCCGCAGAAGCCGTGACGGCGATACTGGAGCGCTTTGAAGCAAAAGGGTTGCGGGGCACCTGAGACCGCGATGTTAAACGCGACTCGACCGGTCATTGGAAGTGGCCGCCAACTTTATGGCGGCCAACGAGCACTACTTACAGACCAAACGAGGCTTCACGGACAGCGACTTCCATGCCGGACAGAAGAGCCCCAAGTTGATCTTCCGCTGAAAGTGATGACTGCACTTCTCGCAAACAAAAAGGTAAGGCGCCCCTGGAACGAAGCCGGGCATCACTTTCCTTCCTTGCGCTTGAAAATGACCTTCCCGCCTGCCTCGTATTCCACATCGTAACCTTTGTAGATTGCGAGGATCAAAGAAAGACCTAGGCTTGCGGCGGTGATGATGCCGATGATCTCGACTCCCGTGACTGCCGCGACCGCCCCCAGGCTGAGCGTGCTGAGCCCAGCCGTTACTGGAGCGAGTCCAACCGCAGTAACGATTGCTGCAACACCGACCGCACCAAGCTTGGCGAACTTGCGCGTCTTCTTCAGGTCGTCTGCCAACTTGCCCACAACCACAATCTGCTGCGCCTTTGCATTCTTGGCCGCTTCCAGCTCATCCCGCGTCCTTACTGTCACGCTTGCCATAACGCCCCCTGTTGTTAGCAATACCAGTGATGGATACCCTGGGCAGGATAGCCGAAGGGAACAACGTGTTCCTAGCAGCAATGATGGTGCCCAACTGTCTCTCCAGCTGAGACTCGAACTCAGCGCATCCGCTGCCACGGGGCGTCCTTGGGAGCCTCCACCGTAACCTCGGCAACGTCGTCTTCAGCGCGCCATGCCTTCCCTTCGAGCACCATGGCGAGGCCTCTGGAACGTGCGATGGCGGCCTCTTTGGCGGTCGGAGGGTTCCACGACCGATGCTCCTGCAGGTAGCGCTCCATGGACGGCCTCAACTGCAGGCCGCGCTCGGCAAAGGCAACGCCCGATCATGGCGTTCGTCTTGTTGACGGGCATAGGCGACTTGCTCGGGCTCCCCAAACGCCTGCCGGTGGGCATCGAGCATGCGATCAATGGCGTCCACGTCCCCGCGGGCATGGAGCGATTCGGTGTAAAGCGCTTGAAGCAACGAATCACGCTCTTGATGAGCTTCCTCGCCCGTGACTTCGCCCTGAAACAGCCCATCGTGGCGAGGGCGGGCGTCGACGGCGTCTGGGCGGAACCGCCCGTGGCTGGTCCTCATGCTCGCCTCCGGGTCAGCCCGCTGCCCTGAAGCAACCCACACGTGATCGAACAGACGACAAGCGCCAGCGTGGATGACAGGTATAGGTTGGAAGGGCCCAACCAGACGTGGCTCAACACATGCTGTAGCTGGTAAGGCAGCAGTGCCAGGCACTCGTAGAACACGGCCAAATGCCACACCAACGCAACCACGGATGGGACGTCTTCCCGGCCGGCTTGGAACGCCTCCCAGGCCCTGCGTGCGCTGCGGGCTTTGGAGGCGCGCAGCCACGCGATCCCGAAAGTGACCGCGGAGAGGACGAGCTCAGACAGCACGACCACCAGAAAAAGGGTCATGGCATCCTCCTCTGGTTGGGGAGCAGGCCATGGGCCTGCAGGTAAGCGTGGACCGCCTGCCGGGTCACGCCCAGGCGCTTGGCAATTGCAGGGCCGTTGTTCCCCCGCTCCAGGAGGCGCACCACCAGGGCGTGCTGGTCAGCCAGTGGGCGCCTGGGCTTTTGCCGCAACCCCAGGTGAGCCAGGTCGGCGCTCACCACGGGCGACGGAACGCCCAGGGCCTGGGCGATGGCCGCCCGGCGGTGTCCCTCTCGAAACATCCGGGCGACCTCGGAGCGGCGGTGGGTAAGGTCTCGGCTCAACCCTGGCTTCTCAGTGCTGCCCGGCTCCACCCTTTTTGGAAGAGCAGAGCGTCCACGAGGACAACTGCGAGTAGAACAACCACTTTGGAAGCTGAGATTTCCGTTTGCGCCTCTGAGAACAAGACCAACCAGATTCCGAGCAGGAACAACACGCTGAGCAGCCCAGCCAAAGCATTGAGAACGACGACCGTGGAGATTCCCTTGCGTCGTCGGCGCAGTCCGTCCCACACCAGTCGGAAACGGTGCCCGGCCCAGATCGGCGCAAACGCGGTTACGTAGGCAAACGCGCCAAGGAACAGAACAGCAAGGATGGGGTTCGCGATGTCCATCAGCGCATGTCCCCTAAACTCACGCCACAAGCGTCCACCCCGCACGCACTTGCGTTCTCGGCACCACCCCACGCTGCGTTCTCGGCACCATCCCACGCTTCAATCCGCGCCATCGGCACCACCCGGGTCTTCTTACCCTTCCCCACCAGGAACACCCGATCACCTTCGCGCACGTCCAAGTCGGCGTCTTGGACCACCGCGAGGACGCGCTGGCGGCGATCAGACGAGTCGCGCACGTAGATCTCCACCGCACGCCGGCCGCTGAGGCCCTTTTGAACCGCGGTTCCGGCAACCGCACCGATGACGCCACCGGCCACCCGGGCTGCATTGCGGTAGTCCCGGTTCTTGACCTGGTTAGCGGCCCCATAACCAACGGCCGCCCCGATGGCAGAACCGGCGTTGAGCCGCTGATCGGACTTCAGTTGAACCGTGCGGATCATCAGGACCTCGCCCAGTCGGGCATCCTGGACGGATAGGGCCTCGGACGAACCGTAACGGCGAGCGGAGGTGGAATCGGCAGCAAAGGCGGCCGGAGCAGACAACGCCAGCGCAAGGGACAGAACAATGGATTTCAAGGTGCACCTCCATTTCATGAGTAGGTTCACCTATGCATAGATCGATTCTGGAAATGCGCAAGGGGGTGCGGCTTGAGAACCAACGATCCAAGCCAGATAATCGATGCAACCACCACTAAGGAAGGCATCCGTGGCATTCGATCGTGAACGCTGGTCCGGGACCTACGACCGAGCCCATTTCCCCCACTTCCCTTGCCCGAAATGCGACAAGGGGCGCGTCAGGCACGATGGGAAGACTGTCCAGATTTCCGAACCCACCTACTCAACCAAAGACCGCGACCACCCGGATTGGGAGCCGGGTTGGGATGTGGAGCGTTTCAGCCTCCAACTGATCTGCGACAACGGCAGCTGCGGTGAAGTGGTGGTTGTGTCCGGAGATACGTCACTCGTGGAGTATTACGACGATGAAGATGACCGCTGGGTGTATTCGTCTTATCTTCGCCCGCGCGCGATGTTTCCAGCCCCGCTCACCATTGAAGTTCCCTCTCAGGCTCCAAGGAACGTGAGGGACAACATCCGCCTTGCCTCCTCACACTACTGGTTTGATACGAGTGCAGCCGCCAATCGACTCCGGGCCAGCGTTGAGTTCCTGCTGGATTTCCTTGAGATCCCTCGCGAAACCGTCAATGCCAGCAGCGGAAAAACAAATCGTCTGGATCTGAACGCCCGGATTGCACACTACGAGCAATCAAACGCCGAGCACGCGCCTTCGCTGACGGCCCTGCGAATGATCGGCAACCTAGGCTCGCATGGAGAAGACGTCCAACAGGAAGCAATCCTGGACGCTTTCGAAGTCTACGAATACACCCTCGACGCGCTGTGTGGCCAACGGAAGGACCGCATCGAAGCGCTGAGGCAGAAGCTGATAGCAACGAAAGGGAAATACAGCTAGGTCGTCACGCGACCATCGTGCGGCTTCGCTGCTTCGTCCGATTGCGCGGGTTTGTGGAAGACTTGCCTGCAGGTTTTTCAAGCTCCTGCTGGTTGGCCGCCACCGGCTGCCGCTCCCACTCAACCTTCGGGAGCGGCTCGCGAACCAACTCGGGCACCTTCAGGAATTCCACCACCCGCTCGGCCGCCGCCGCGGCTCGGAAGAGCTCCCGGGGATCGTCCCGGAGGATTTGGATCCACGACTTCACGTAAGCCGCGTGCTGGGTGGGATCGTGGCCAATGCTTAAGCGTTCGCCCACCAGCATGCTGGAGATCTCGGCGACCAGTTCTTCTTTGGCGTAGTCGATGCTCCCAAAAGCCCCCTTCTGATCGCGGTTGAGGCGGGTTGGAAAACCTGTCCAGTGGCCCAGTTCGTGCAACGCGGTGGCGTAGTAGCCGCTGGCCGAGTGGAAGGTGTTGCGCTGGGGCAGGTGAATACTGTCCGTCATCGGACGGTAGAACGCCTGGTTGCCCCCGTCGTGGTGGATCTCAGCCCCGCTGCCCTTGAGCACCGCTTCGCATGCCTGGTGGATGTCGGGCTCTGGGCGCGGGGGTGGCAGGGCCAGTGCCGGCAACCCATCGATCTGCATCGCGTTGAACACCCGGGGGAAGAAGACCTTGGGGTGGGCCTTGGCGATGAGCTCTGGGTCCCCGCTCTTCTCTTCTTTGCCTCTTCGACCAGGGACAAATCCCAGTATTCGATAACGCTGGCTTTCTCGCCTTTGCGCACCTGAGCGCCCACGGCCGCGGCTTGCTTGTAAGTCATCCACCGGTTGTCCTGGGTGTCCCAGGCGCTCTGAAGGGCCCACAGGTGGAGCAAGTTACCGCCCCGGTAGTTTTTGCCGGTGGTCGGGTTCATCGGCAACCCGAGGTCCACTCGGGCGTCCCACGGCTTGAGGAAGGGACCGGTGCCCTCCTCCATTTGCCGAATCAGGCGTTCGACGACGTCGCGGGAGTGGCGCTGAAGGAAGCTTTCGTTGGCGGTGGCATCGGACACGGACACGGACAGGCTCTCCTGGAAGGCAAGGAAAGGCGCCTGTCGGCAAAGCCAAGGGGGTTAGGCTGGAAACTTCAATCGTGAATGGTGACGGCGCGTCCGTGCTCCAATAGGTTCTCCAGCAACGCCAAGGCCCGGTCGATGGTCAAACCGGTGCCGGGGTCTGTGTCGCCCTCCTGGAGCTGCACGCGCATGCCCTCGGGGGTTCGGTGCACGGTGAAACGGGGGGAGGCCGCCAAGACGCTTTGGCGGCCCATGCTGTCGTCTACGAAGGCATCGGAAGGAGTCATGGCTTCAGCATGCGACGCAATAAGGATTTGGCAAGCCCGGTCACAAACGCATCCGGTGGAGGGGAGCTTCCTGGAGGGCCGTGGGCGCTGGTGCTTTGGCCACCTCCCGCGGGTTGAACAAGTCACCCCCTACAATCAAGCACGGGCCATCGCTCGATTGCCGCTTGGAGGGTGCCAATTCGCCAACTTCCTGAATCTTGGCTTCGAGCCGTTGTTGGCGAGCTTGGGCCTCGGCGGTTACCAGGTGTGCCTGGACTTCTTGATGGAAAGCAAAGAACGAGGCGGTTTTCCCCTTGTCATTCTCGGCCAAGATGTCAGCGCCCTTTTCGACGAGGTTATCCACCAGTTCAATACTCGACTGGATGAACACCCCATACTCATCAGCAGCTGCGGCTGCGTTAAACAGAGGAGTTCTGCCCCAGATGTCGCGCGCGTTGGGATCCGATCCCGCCTCCAAAAGCAACCTTGCCGTCTCACCCAATTTCGACGTGTCGATATCCCTTATTTCGATATCCCTTGTCCCGTATGTTGCCCCGTATGAACACACCGAATGCAGCGGGGTTTGCCCATACTCATTGGCATGATTCGTATCAGCGCCTGCGGTCAGCAACGCTTCAACCACCTCAAAACACCCCAACTGCGCGGCGTATTGCAGAGGCGAGTTTCCATTGTTGCCCAGAGCATTCGGATCCCCTCCTGCCGACAACAACTGAACGAGAATGTCAGGTTGGGCAAACTCTGCGGCATTGACCATTGAGTAACTGTTTGGCTTCGCCCCTGCATCCGCAAGCAGGGTGACTTTCATCAGATCGTTCGCATCAATAGCGATATCAAGCGCCAATTCTTCTTCAAATTCGGCATTGGGATCCCCCCCCCGCCGAAAACAGCTTGGCGAGAGTTTCAGCTGAAGCGAACTTGGTCGCGTTGAAGACTGCGAAACTACCGGGATTAGCGCCAGCCTCCAATAGCACGGTGACTTTCTCCACAGCAAAATCTGATGCAAAAATAGCGACATCAAGGGGTGTGCCACGTCCACCAAAGCCAAATGCGTCGGGAACATCAGCATTGGGATCACCACCCGACGCTAACAGCTTGGTGAGCATGCCAGGTTGTTGGGATCTTGCAGCAGAGATCATGGAATGACTATCAGGCTTCACTCCGGCCGCCAAAAGGACGTCAACTTTATCCATGTCGTCATGCAAGACGGCCCGATAAATCTGCGATATCGAACTACTCTCTTCTTCTGCGTTCATGGCACCTCCATCTGATGTTGTCGAAAGCACCCTCATCGGTAGTGACATAGGGTGCCGGGAAATTCGATCTCAACAGGAGAACCTTCCCTACATTTGTTCTACCGCTTCGCGGGAAACGCGCAAGGGGGGTGGGGGCAGCGAAAGGAGAGTTTTCAAAAGAACCCGCCACCTCGACCGCCATCGCTTTAGTCACAAGCGCATCTCCTGGCAAGGTGCTTGCTGGACGGCAACCGGTTGTGGCCGAAAAGCATCGCGCGCGCTCCTGACCGCGCCCCGATCACCTCGGTTGGCGGCCCAGGCCAGCCGGCATTGGTGGTCAGGGGAAAGTCGTCGTGGCGCACCCACAGCAATCCCTGCTTCCGAGTCCTTTTAATAGGATGTCTCGGGCGAACAGCTTCACACAGGCGTTTCCAAATCTGCCATGTCCCGCAGTGGTTTGATCCCCGCAATTCGAATCTCGGCCACGCGAGGCTTCTTGCCCCCATGGGAGATTTGGTAGATGCCGGCCTCGGGAAACTTCTCGCGAACGCGCTTCCAGAAGTCCTCCGCGTTGACAGGCTTCTTGCCTAACTCTTCCAACACGTATTGGCGGTAGTCGGCGTAAATGGCCGTCTTGTCGGTGCAAACACCGCTGTCGTAAGAAGCGTCGCGGTCCGCCATGTAGGCCATGGTCGTGTCCGATTCCATTCGGTTTTGCTCGGCCAGCGCCAGCACGGCGTCGGGCAGCTTCTCGGAAAACCCGCCACGTTCCATGAGGCGCAGCGCCCCTTCCAGCACCCAGTCCAGCACCTGGGCCATCTCCTCCTCGCTTTCGGTGATCTGAAGGTGGAAGTCAGGCTCACGCTTCTTTCCATTTCCACCCTTCGCTCCCTCATGGGTCTTCTCACCCATCCGAACATTGAAGGGGATGGCCAGGACCTTTCGCCAGAACCCGTGCTCATGCCCGGAAACCGTGAACCAGGCGTTGACGCTGGCGAACAGGGTGCCGATTGGGAGCGTGGTGTATGCGTCCTTGCGCTTGGCCTCGACTTGGATCGGGTCACGGGAAATGAGCGCTTTCAGGACCTCCTGGATGGATGCGGCAAGGACCTTTGGCGTCTCCGTGACAATGTAGGCGCTCTTGCCCACCAGTGGGGCCATGGCGAAGGTTCCGTCCAACTTCTCCAGACGCAGCGACACGTTGCGGGGATGAAGGGCGCGCAGGATGTGGAGGAACGTGGACTTGCCATTGCTGCCCGACCCAACCAGGAAGAAGGCCTTCTCAAAGCAGATCGACATCAACGAGCTGGCCACCGCCTCCTGAAGGAGTGCACGCACCTCCAGGTCGGGCTGAAAGAGATCCAGGTATTGACCGAACTTCGAACTGGGATCCAGCGGCTTGGGAGTGTAGTAGCCATCGCCGTCAACCTGGTCCATCCGCAGCGTGGCAGGGACCTGGTAAGTGATTCCATGCCCCTTGGTGGCCGCAAGGACCCGAATGCGCGTCCTAGACGGCGTCTCGTCGTTTTGAAACAGGAGTGCTTGGCGCGGGCCCAAACTCTGTCCATAGGTCGCGGAGAAAACGTCCTGATCAACGACCTCTTCTCCAACCGCCGCTGCGCGAGCACAACGCGGTTCGTCAGGCTTGACGATCTCCAGGTAGCCCCCCTTGAGGGGAACGATGGCCCTGCGATCAGACTTTTTGGGCAACCAGCATTTCCGATCCCCCATCAACTCAAGCACCGCCGTGTTCATGCAACTGGTTGCATGACCTGCGTTCGCCTTGTCCTTGCGCTCCAATCGCAGCCAAGAAAGCGCCTTGGCCGCCATGTCCTTCTCCGAGCAACGGTCCCAGTAGCCTTGCTCTGGAAGCCAACGGAAGAAGCTGCAGTCGTCGTCGCCATCCGGCAACTTGCCTCCGATCGCATACTCCTCCGTCGCTTTCAAGTAGTCGGCAAAGTCGGCCTCGAATGCTTGATCGCTCGAGGTTGCCTTGGGCGCTGGTGCTCCAAAAGCTGCCTTGGGGGCTGCATTCCCGCGGAAGGAAAGGATGTTGCTGGGGCGCCCGTTGACACCCGAGGTTGGTGTTGTATCGTTCATGTGCGTGTTGTCCGTTTTTTTGAACCCCGGTTGGCGCCGGGGTTTTTTGTTGATTACGCGGCCTGCTGGACGCGACTCATCCATTCCACCAGCGCTTGACGCATGGCTTCCGATGAAGTCTTGCCCTGGGCATCAGCCGCCGCTTGAAGCCGCCGCTTGAACGCTCGACTCACCCGCGCCTTCAGCATTTCGTCTCGCGGTTGCGTCGCCTTCTTCGATGTGGGGGAGTTCGTCATTGCTCGTTTCCTGGGTGATGTGGTCCCGTTGTGGCCACAACCCCATCCAAACAGAGCTCACGAACTTGTCCAGATCGACTTCTTGACTAAAACCAATATCCGTTGCCTCAACAGCATTTTTTGCATAAACGAGAGGCAATTCACGCTTTTCAGCCAAGGTGTAACAGGTGCTTGTTACACCCCTTGTTACGGCTGAAACCCTTACCAGGCAAGGGTTGTCACGGGTGTAACAGGTGTAACAAGTAGATCCATTGATTTGAAAAAAGTGATTGGCTCTGACGCCAAAATCTCTGATGCAGCTGCAAGTAATACCTACCCACCCGTTACACCCGTTACACGCGCCTTCGCCTCTGCAAAGCCATTGAATCCATTGGACAAACTGCCGTAACAAGCACTTGTGACGGGTGTAACGGGTGCTTGTTACGTCTCCGAGAAGATCACTCTTCGCCATCGGCGTCACTCGCGGATGACAAAGAAATTTCCGCACACCCGCACGCAGCTGCCGGTCGCTTCGCGCCGGCTTCTAAAATCTAAAAGCCCGTTTGGAAGTGAATAACTCCGCCTTCGGCGCGATAGCGACAGGCCCGGGTGGGCACCACCGGCGTTAACCGTCACTGGCACCCGGCAAGGGTTGAGCCCTGTGCGAACCGCACGGCAGCTTTGACTGGGACACTGCCCCTATCCGCAACCATTTGCTTGCTACAAATCGTCCCGCACGAGTTCGAATGGGCAATCCTCGCGACACTCCGACACAAACACCGGCACCAAAAGGTGACGCTGAGCCATGATGTCTTTGCATTCCACGTGAACGGCTCCGATGGGGCGCTTCCAGACCAACTGATTGATCAACAGCTGGAGAGCGGTCATTGCAGCGCAGAGCGGATCCCTGTCGTTGGCCGACACTACCAGGTCCATCAACGCGTCCGGATCGTTGGATTGGCTCCAAAGAAGGGCATGGACACGGGCCAGAAGCAGCGTTCCAGCACCGCAAGTGAAATCGTTGAACAGCGGTTCCTGACACCCATCGCCCAAACCCCTGGGAAGAAACCTCATCGCGCCCTGAGCAAGGGCCCACGGGGTGAAGTCCTGGCAATCCCTTTTCTTCTGACCCGATCCCGCCAGCTCGTTGAACACCCACCCCAGGATGCACTCAAACGGCTCAGCGCTTTCGATGGCGGCGATGTAGGCGTCGGCCACCTCTGCCCCCCAATCCCCGTCTTCAAGATCCACGTCGCTGAGCAGGCCCACGTCCATCCAAGGCAACACCGATACCCCCACCCCGTTCTTGCGCTTTTCCAGCTGCTTGTGAACGGCCGCCCTAAGACCGTATGCCACGAATTTGGACATGCGTTCGCGAGGCGAGAGAGCAGGAATGCAGTTGACGGCCTTCACCAGCCGCTTGTAGGCCTGCACCTTCTTTTGGAGTTCCCGCTCCTCCCATGCCTTCGCAACATTGACTCGGCCATCGCGACCCTCAATCCTGCCTTCCATATCGCTCATCCTCTGCAGGATATGGAGGGCTGCCTTGGTTTGGTTACTCATCGTTCGCACTCCCCTGGTTCGCAGTGGCCACCTGCGCCACCCGCTGGATGGCAAAAAACTTCCCGCGCAGCGCGCCGCTTGCCTGCGCTTGTTGAAGGTGACCGGCTGCGCGCTTGCCGTAAGCCACCACCAACGATCCCGAAGGCGCCGCAGTGCCGGTGGTTCCGTCGGGACGCACAAACTTCAGCCTTCCACGGCTGAAGAGGATCGCCGTCACGTTGGGGTGGGAAAGCACGCAGTCGTGCATCCATCCCGTCTCCATGCTGACCGGCACCAGGGCGATACCGCCGCCGGGGTGGGCGGCCAGCTTACCCAACCATTTCTCGATGCCCTTCCCGTAGGGCGGGTTCATCCACACGAATGCCTGCATCGGCCACGGCGTTGCCAAGCCGTCCTGGCTCGGCGGGATCATTCGGCGGGCCGTGGGCGCCGGCAGCCGCGACGGGTCTTCGGGCGTGCAAGGATCGAGATCAAAGCCGCGTTTTCCACCCAGCTTCTTGACGATGGCAGGCGGGGTATACCAATCCACGCTCGTGTGGGCCTTGTCGCTTGCCTTGTAGCAAACGGAGGTGAGCCGGGTGGGTTTCTGTGCCAGAAGGCGCTTGGAGCGGGTTGCTGCGTTGAACGGCAGAACGTTGGACTTGGGCTGCATGAGGATTCTCCAGGCAATGCTCCGCCAGCACGGCTGCGTTGCCGCGTTGAAGGAATGGGTTTTGGGAGGTGGGCTTGAACTAGCCCGAGAGGCGCTGCTGGCGGCGGGTTACCACCAAGAGTCGTAGAACACGTCCCAACCGTCGTTGATCAGTGCGCGGGCCTGCGCAATGAAGTCCAGATCTTCTTCAGCTCGATCGGGATCCGATTCACCGAAGAAGAAGCCTTGGGTATAAGGCAAATCATCGTTCAGGACAGCCTGTTCCAACGCATCAAGATCGTCCAATCGAAGGAATACGGGAACTTGGTTGAAGTCGAAGGGATCAACCTGCCCCGTCCTAGCACTGTGCAACTTGCACATCCAACCGTGAAGGTTCGGATGCTTTCGCCAGTAGAAAAATAGTTCTTGAGTGCGATCTCGCACATCAGTGCGGGTCTTGACCGCATACATATCGAGGCCCATCGGCTTGCTCCATCGCCCCGACCACCGAGGCGTTGGAGTAATCATCCGAACTGAGAGCTTCCATCGATACGGATATTGGAGGCCTCCAATATCCGTTAGCGGCCGTTACATTCGCCCATTGCGCTTGTCGGGCATCTTTGGAGGCGCCGGCTGCAGGCGTTCGTCCAGCGCTTGTTCGATCACCCTAGCTCGCGAGGCGTCGAGCTGCTGAGCCAGGTCTCGCAGACGGCTGGCCTGGGCTTGGGCTGCGTTGTTGAATGCGTCCACCCACTGGCGCTTTACGTCAGGGTTTTGCCAAGGCTGGGCGAATGCCTCGGCCAGCGTGCAGACCCGAATCCCAAGCCCGATCTGCACGCCAAATGTTTGGAGCTGGCGAATTAACGCATCGGTGATCGGTTGGTCAGTCAGTGGCTCCAGGAAGAACTGCTTAGCCTTAGACCCTTTGGCCACCAGAAACGGTAGTTCTGCCGTTAGGAGGGTGTCGATCGCAACGCCCCGTTCGCTCAGCGGCTTCCAGAGGCCCTTGGCCTTGAGCTCGGCTGCCCAGGCCATCAACGGAACAAGGGTGGTCGAGCGCTTGCGAGTTCCCTTCACCGTGAACAGCGTCCCCGTTGGGGGGTGTTCCTTCAAGAGGTGTTGCAACTGGGCCGTGCTGATCGCCAATACCCCAGCGGCCTCATTGAAGCTCAACGGCACGTCCACCGTGGGGCGCTGCTTCGCTAGGCGCAAATGGTCTGCAACCTTCTTCTCCATCTGGCCCACGCTTTCGCAGCCAGAGAGTTTGCCGAGAAAGCGGTCGATGGCTCGGCGGTAAGCATCGGCGGCAGTGAGGGCCATTAGTTTTGCTCCCTCCCCTTACCACCGACCTTCGTAGGGCGTGCAGAGGTATTGCTGCTGCGCCGCCCGACCTTGCGTGCCGGCAGGGTGCGCAGCGCCTCTAGGTCGATTCCGTAATCTAGGACACCCAAAGCTGGCGTTCCTCCGGCACCGTTGAGCTTCTCACTCACCGTAAAGGGCCTGCTGTAAGTCGCGTGGTGTTCGTCGTCCAATTCGTGGCCGACGATTTGGGCTCGCATTTCAGAGGCCACATCGCTGCCCTGCATCTCCTGAATCACGGTCTTTCGGAGACTATGGAAACCACGCTTTGCTTTCGGCCACCCACCACAGTGCTTTTGGAGATAGTAGCTGAACGCCTTCGATATCCAGTTCCCCGCACCATTCTTCGCCTTACTGTCAGCCTGCGGAAACAATCGCCAGTCCCCGTTCTCCCTTCGTTCGGCGACGTAGTCCAAGAAACCGAGCTTGATCAGGTCGGGATGCAACGGGACGACCCGATTGGAAACATCGGTCTTCAACCGCTGATCCTCCCCCTCATCGGTAAACCGTATGCACGGGATCCCCTCCTCCTCCTTGACGTCGAGGGTGAACAGCTGCCCCACCTCACCCGCCCGGGCTCCCGTATACAGGCCCAACAAAGCCGCCCAGCGCGCTCCCGTTGAAAGCTGCCTGAAGCTATCGGGTGCGAAGAGTTGATGGACCTGCTCCAAGGTAAAGGCCTGGAAGCCAAATTTTCTACGCTTGCGCTTCTCGGCCATCGAAACGCTGACGTGTCCTGCGGCGACATTGTCTCCCTTGAGCACATAGCCTGAAGCCATTGCCCAAGTGAAGAATCCTCTCTTTCCTCCGAGGTAGCTCTGGCGATTGTTGAGCGTAGAACGCGTTAACCCGCGCTTGGCCAAATGGTCGTAGAAGCGGGCCATCTCAGGCCGCGTGATGGTATGCAGCTCGCGCTCGGCGCCCAAGAACTCGATCAGCTCTGTCACGGGAAGCAGTTTGATGCCGACCGTTTTGACCTCGATGTCCTCGGCGGCGACTTTGTCCTGCCAGATTCGCTTCGCATCGATGAGGCTGATCGTCTCAGCTGGCAGGGGCTGCGCCGCCACTGATTCCAACGGGTTTGGCCCAGCCGCCGCCGGAACTGCACCCGCATCACGGAAGTGGAACTTGCCGATTTCTTCCAGCGCCTCCATTGCTCGAGCATGGTCGGCCGCGTCCGTGGTCCGAAGACGGAAGCCCGGCAGGTCAATGTCATAACGCCGGGAGCCGTTCTCCGCGACGCTGCGCAGAACATCCTCAACCGTGAGTCCCTTCTTGGTCATGCACCCATCCCTGATCGCATCGAATGCTTGAGCATAACGCCGCGCGATGGCCAAGGCAGCCACTCGTGCGCTATGCAGGTGGATGCCCAGGGGATGCTTGACGAAGGGTTTGCCGACGATGCCGCGCATGTCCGTCGGAACGCGCATGCGAAACTGGTAACGACCAGTGGAAGAGCGAGTCAGATAGCTTGGTAACCGCATCGGAGTTGTGCCCCGATTTGTGCCCCAAGCCGCCCCTCAAGACCCTAAAAAATGTTGTTTAAAAACAAACACTTATTCAGGATTGGCGGAGAGAGTGGGATTCGAACCCACGGAAGGTTTAACCCTTCGCCGGTTTTCAAGACCGGTGCCTTAAACCGCTCGGCCATCTCTCCAATCGGGTCCCGGTCGCCCGGGCAGCGGCGTATTCTCGCACGTGAAGAGCATTTGCCCAAGACCACCCTTGCCCCCGCCCTTCGCATCCGGCACGGTGGGGCCTTCACTGCAATCGGAGCCCCCATGGCCCACCTCGATCTGGCCAACCTGCGCACCACCCTGCTGGACGACACCCAGCTGGCCGCAGTGGCCCTGCACCGCACGTTCGCCGGGCACCTGCCGGTCAGCAGTGGGCATGTGGTGGTCTGCGATCCGCTGGTCCAGGCCGAGGCGCCGGCGCTGGCCGACTACACCGCCCCCCTAGGCCGGCATCCGGTCGAAATCATCGTGCACAGCGGCCGCCCGGCCCTGGCCGTGGTCTGGTTCAAGCCCCGCGAAGCCCTCACTGCGTCTGCCCTGCACTGGCAGATGGCGCGCTGGACCACGCAGGACCTCACTGGACTGGATGAGGACAGCTTCATTGGCTATCCGGTCGACGCCGGCATCGGATGCTTCATGGATACCAACACCCAGCAGGCACTGCTGGCCCTGATCGAACAGGCCGATGGCGACGAAGACAGCGAATGGTCGGATGCGCTGATCGACCATGACGGCCTGGATGAAGGCGCCGAGTACCGCCCGTGGGGCGAGGACTCTCCACACGGCCTGGTCGTATTCACCAGCGGCTGGGGCGACGGCGTCTATCCCAGCTACTGGGCGCTGGATACCTCCGGCATTCCGGTCGCCCTGGTCACCGACTTCCTGTGCATCCAGGGCGGTGATGGGCGCGACGAGCGCGAGATCGCCGACCAGGCCTATCGCGATAGCCTCCCACCCGAAGAAGCTGAAGCGCTGGCACGACTGGTTGCCGCCGTGGACCGCGACGACCCGGATGCGCTGCGAGAGCTGTTGAAGGATGCGCCACAGCGCGCCAACCAGATCGAGCCGGGCTGTGGCGGCACCGCGCTGTTCGAGGCGATCCGCCTGGACCGCCCAGAGGCACTGCGGGTGCTGCTGCAGGGCGGCGCGTTGCCCGCAATGCCCGAGCGCCTGCACATGAGCAAGGTGACCAGCTACTTGGATTACGCCCGCTTCCTGAAGAAGCCGCGCAGCGCGGAGCTGATGGCGGTCCTGGAAGCACCGGTCATTGCCGAGCCCACATCGGCCGCACCGCCGCGGCGCAGCTTCTGGGACCGGCTGTTTGGCCGGAACTGACCGGGGCCGGAAAGCAGCAACGCCGGGCATGGCCCGGCGCTACCGTTTCACAGATTGGCGGTGCAGTTACGGGTGGGTGCCTCAGCCCGCGTCCACCGCCAACGCGCCCAGCGCACTGGCCTTGATCCGCTCCTTGGCCTTTTCACAGGCGCCACCGCAATCCAGGCGCGAGGCCTCCAGTTGCGGCGGCAGGTGCTCGGCCAGGAAGTCGATGAACACGCGCACCGCCGGCAGCAGGCCGCGGCGCGAGGCGAACACGGCATGGCACACGCCCTGCGGCAGCGACCAGTCCGGCAGCACCACTTCCAGCTCGCCGTTGCGCACGGCGTCGGCGCACACGGTTTCCGGCAGCATGGTGATGCCGAAACCGTCCTTCACCATGCTCTGCAGCAGCGGGAAGTCGAAGCCGGCCACGCGCGGCTGCAGGTCGACCCGGCGCACTTCGCCTTCCGGCCCGTGCAGCTCCCAGCGTTGGCGGGCTTCGTCTTCGCTGATGCTGAGGGTGACATGCTGGGTCAATTCTTCCGGATCCTTCGGCCGGCCGGCGCGGT
Organism: Stenotrophomonas sp. 96582_Sma; assembly: GCF_056480905.1. NCBI lineage: Bacteria > Pseudomonadati > Pseudomonadota > Gammaproteobacteria > Lysobacterales > Lysobacteraceae > Stenotrophomonas > Stenotrophomonas sp. 96582_Sma. The sequence continues at coordinate 3,078,251 of NZ_CM151122.1, forward strand.
CCAGGTACTTCGGGCTGGCCACCAGCAATTCCTGCACCTGGCCGAAGCTGCGCATCACCAGGCTGCCGTCATCGTCCAGGCGCGAACGCACGCGCAGGGCCACGTCGTAGCCTTCGTTGATGATGTCCACGCGGCGGTTGCTGATGTTCAGCTGCAGGCGCACCTTCGGGTACTGCTCAAGGAACTTGGGCAGCAGCTTGGGCAGCTGCATCTGCGCCAGCGATACCGGCACGCTGGCGCGCACCACGCCGCGCGGTTCCGCGCTGAGGCGGTCCACCACTTCGCGTGCGGCCTGTGCCTCGGCCAGCATCGTCTGCGCGTGGCGGTGCACGCTGGTGCCGACATCGGTGACGGCGAAACGACGCGTGGAGCGCTGCAGCAGGCGAACGCCCAGGTCGGTTTCCAGCTGGCTGATGCGGCGGCTCAGGCGCGACTTGGGGATACCCAGTGCACGCTCGGCGGCGGCGAATCCGCCATGGTCGACCACCATCGCGAAGTAGTACAGATCATTCAGGTCATGCATGCCCGAGTTCCATATCTAGAACAATACGTGGCATTCAACCACCTTTATCCCGCCTTTGCAACAACCTATCGTTCTCTCCGTCGGCGGCAAGTCCGCCACCTCTCCCGAACATAGGTACTGCCATGAAGCTTCTGCACATCGACGCCAGCGTGCTTGGCGACAACTCCGTCTCCCGCCACCTGACCGCCGCCGTGGTGGCCCAGTTCACGCAGCAGATCGACGGCCTGCAGGTTGATTATCGCGATCTTGACGCCAATCCGGTACCGCACCTGCGCAGCGGATCGCTTGCCAAGGCCGACGCTGCCGAAGCCGCCGATGCTGAACAGGTACTCGAGCAGTTCCTGGCGGCCGACATCGTGGTGATCGGCGCGCCGATGTACAACTTCAGCATTCCGTCCACCCTGAAGGCCTGGATCGACCGCGTGGCCGTGGCCGGGCGCACCTTCAAGTACACCGAGAACGGCCCGGTCGGTCTGGCCGGTGGCAAGCGAGTGATCATCGCCAGCAGCCGTGGCGGCATCTACACCGATTCGCCCGCGGACTTCCAGGAGCCGTTCCTGCGCCAGACGTTTGCCTTCTGGGGCATCAACGATGTCGAGTTCGTACGTGCCGAAGGCATTGCCTACTCGCCGCAGCACCGCGAAGACGCCATTGCCGGCGCACTGGCTGCGCTGCCGTCGCACGAAGCGGCCGAGGCCGCCGCGGCGTAACGCGTTCCAGCGTTCGGCGCCGCTCTCTCCTCGTCTGGGCGCTGAACGCGGGCCGGGATCCCCTCCCCCATCCCGGCCCACCCTGGCGGCCCCGCTTTGCGGGGCCGTTTTTTTGTGGCGTATGGACTGAGCGCTACGTCATCCACGCATGGCGTGGCTCTACCGCACGTGCGCATGGATACGCTGCCATGCGCGACGCTCACCAGAACGTTAGGCTGGGGCCATGAACTACATCGTGACCACTGCACACCGCAGCGAATTTCCGCACCCGATCACCCTGCGCCGTGGCCAGGCGCTGGTGGTGGGCGAACGTTATGAAGGGCCTGAAGGCTGGGAAGACTGGTTCCTGTGCGAGGCAGAGGGCCAGCAGCCGGGATTCGTGCCCGCGCCGGTGATCGGCCGCGACGCGCAGGGTGGCGCATTTGCCACGGAAGACTACTGTGCGCGCGAACTGAATGTGGATCCCGGGCAGCTGCTGCGTGGCGAGCGCACGCTCAATGGCTGGACGTGGTGCGTGCCGGAGACGGGTGAACCGGGCTGGGTGCCGTTGGAGAAGGTGCGGGTTGTGGAGTGATCACGGTGGTTCATCCACGCATTGCGTGGATGTAGCCCGCATCGTAGATCCACGCCATGCGTGGATACGGTGCCATGCAAGCATGGCACCCACCAGAGCCGCAGCAGTGCCATGCAAGCATGGCACCCACCAGAGCCAGAGCAGTGCCATGCAAGCATGGCACCCACCCCATCAGGCTATCAGCCGATGGTTTCCAGGCCACCCATGTACGGGCGCAGGGCCTCCGGCACGGTGATGCTGCCGTCGGCGTTCTGGTAGTTCTCCATCACCGCGATCATCGCGCGGCCCACCGCCACGCCCGAACCGTTCAGGGTATGCGCCAGTTCCGGTTTGCCGGTGGCCGGGTTGCGCCAGCGGGCCTGCATGCGGCGGGCCTGGAAGTCACCACAGTTCGAGCACGAGGAGATCTCGCGGTAGGTCTCCTGCGACGGCAGCCAGACTTCCAGGTCGTAGGTCTTCACCGCCGAGAAGCCCATGTCGCCGGTGCACAGCAGCACCTTGCGGTACGGCAGGCCCAGCTTTTCCAGAACCACTTCGGCGCAACGGGTCATGCGCTGGTGTTCGGCGTCGCTGTCTTCCGGGCGGCTGATCGAGACCAGCTCGACCTTCTCGAACTGGTGCTGGCGGATCATGCCGCGCACGTCGCGGCCACCGCTGCCGGCCTCGGCACGGAAGCACATCGAGTGGGCGGTCATGCGCAGCGGCAGGCGCTCGGCATCGACGATCTCATCGCGCACGATGTTGGTCAGCGGTACTTCCGAGGTCGGGATCAGGTAGCGCGTGGAATCGCCCACGGCGGTCTTGAACAGGTCGTCCTCGAACTTCGGCAGCTGGCTGGTGCCGCGCAGCGAATCGGCGTTGACCAGCAGCGGCACGTTGGTTTCCTCGTAGCCGTGCTCACCGGTGTGCAGGTCGACCATGAACTGGGCCAGCGCACGGTGCAGGCGCGCGATCGGGCCGCGCAGCACGGTGAAGCGCGAACCGGACAGCTTGGCGGCGGTTTCGCCGTCCAGCCAACCGTTGCGGGCGCCCAGTTCGACGTGATCGAGCACCTTGAAGTCGAACTGGCGCGGGGTTCCCCAGCGCGCCTGCTCGACGTTGTCGTTCTCGTCGGCACCGGCCGGCACGTCATCGGCCGGCAGGTTCGGAATGCCCATCGAGATGGCGTCGATCTTCTCGCGCAGCTCGTCCAGCGCCACTTCCGAGGCCTTCAGCTCATCGGCGAAGGCAGCGACCTCGGCCATCATGGCCGAGACGTCCTCGCCCTTCGCCTTGGCCTGGCCGATGGCCTTGGAACGGCTGTTACGCAGGCTCTGCAGCTCCTGGGTCCGCACCTGGATGCGCTTGCGATCGGCCTCCAGGGACTCCAGGGCAGACACGTCGAGCTCGAAGCCGCGGCTGGTGCGCAGGCGTTCGGCGAGGTCGGCGGGCTGGTGGCGGAGCAGGGCTGGATCAAGCATGGCAGGTGTCGTGGTGGGTATCAGGGATGGGATTATCGCTTGTTATACGGATTTCTGCCGCCCGGTTCATTCCCGGCGTGGCAGAATCGGGCTATTCCGTACTGGTCCGGTCCATGTCTGCACCCCGCTCGTCGTCCGCCAAGTCGTTCACTGTGCATATCCCGCGCAACGCCCTGAAGATCGCCGGCATCGCCTTCGGCGTGGGCGTGCTGCTGTTCGTGCTGGTCTGGCTGACCGGCCGTGACAAAGAGTTCTTCCGCGCCGACCCGGCCGCACAGACCCCGCAGGAAACTGCCCAGGTCGAGCCCCTGCCGGAACCCTTGGCCGCTGCAGCCGGTTCCAGCGACATGCCTGACGCCAAGCCGGCACCGGTGGAGGAGGAAGCGCCGAAGCTGGTCGAAACCGCTCCGCCGCCACCCGCCCCGATCGCCGAGCCGGCCCCGGCCGCCCCGGGCGCTGCGCCGGCTGCGACCGGCAACAGCCAGCCGATGCCGATTGCCGGCCAGTCGCCGCCGCCGTCGTACCCCGCCGCCGCCCTGCGCGCCGGGGAAACCGGCACCGTGGTGGTACGCGTAGACGTGGACGCCACCGGCTATCCCAACAACGCCACAGTGATCCAGCGCAGTGGTTCACGCGACCTCGACCGTGCCGCCACCGACGCGGTGCGCCGGTGGCGTTTCACCCCGGCGCAGAGCAATGGCCAGGCCGTGCCCGGCAGCATTGAAGTACCGTTCGACTTCAAGACGCAGTAACTGAACGCTTCCCGGCAGGCAAACTGAACCCTGCCGGTGGCGTTGACGCAGCGCTGACACTTCCCGTCCATGGCTCGGGCAACACTTCCCACGTCGTCAGTTGACGGAAGGAGTTTGCGATGACTGCCACCACCCACGAAGACCTTCATTCGCCGCAGCTGCAGCAGGATTCGAGCGTGCAGCACAAGCCCACGTCGCCCTGGATGTGGATCGCGCTGATCGTGGCGATGTTTGCGGCCGCCCTGCTGTGGCTGCGCCATTCCAATCAGGAGGATGTGGCGCCGGCACCGGTCGGTGAGCGCATGTTGCCCGCCCCTGAGCAAGCTGCGGTGACTGATGCAGCAATACCTGCAGCGCGCCAGGCTGCCCCTGCCTCCAGCCAGCACAAGGCCGCACCGGCGGTACGTAATCGCGAAGCGCGCCCGCTGGCCAGCAACCGCATGCCCACCTACCCCGCTGCTGCACTGCGCAGTGGCGTGCAGGGCAGCGTGATCGCCAGCCTCAATGTCGATACCCGTGGCAATGTCGCCAACGCTGCGATCGTTTCGCGCAGCGGCGAGCGCAGCCGCGACCTGGACCGTGCGGTGCTGAACACCGTGCAGAACTGGAAGTTCCAGCCTGCGGTGCATGACGGCCGCGCAGTAGCAAGCGTGGTGCGGGTCCCGGTGGATTTCCGTACCGAGCAGCGTTGATCGCGGACGAGGGGTTCGTGATGTTTCGACGGAGGCTTCGGCCTCCGTCTTTTTATTTGGAGAAGCGTGCCAACCAAGGTTGGCACCTACCGGGCGATATGAGCGTGCCGACCGAGGTCGGCACCTACCGGGTGATGTGAGCGTGCCAACCAAGGTTGGCACCCACCGGGTTACGTCATCCGCCGGGCGTGGCCTTTCAGGCCAGATTGAACCCGGCGCTGCGCGCCAGGCCATCGAAGTCCGGGAAGGAGGTGGCGACGTTGGCGATATCGTTGATGCGCACTTCGCCGTCACTGATCTGGCCGGCGATGGCGAAGGCCATGGCGATGCGATGGTCACCGTGGCTTTCGATGGTGCCACTGCCCAGGCGCACGCCGCCGTGCAGGGTGGCGCCGTCTTCGGTTTCATCCACCTGCATGCCCAGCGCGCGCAGGCCGGTGGCCATCGCGGCAAGGCGGTCGGATTCCTTCACCCGCAGCTCGGCCGCACCGCTCACCACGGTCTGGCCTTCGGCGGCCGCAGCGGCCACGAACAGCGCCGGGAACTCGTCAATCATGTCCGGCACCAGTGCTTCCGGAATGCGTGCGCCCTTCAACTGAGCGTAGCGCACCACCAGATCCGCCACCGGCTCACCGCCCTGCTCGGCCGGATTTTCTTCGGTGATGTCCGCCCCCATCAGGCGCAGCGCGTGCAGCAGGCCGGTGCGGCGCGGGTTCAGGCCGACCTGCTTCAGGCGCAGCTCGGAGCCCGGAATGATGCTGGCAGCCACCAGATAGAACGCAGCCGAAGAGAAGTCCGCCGGCACCACGATGTCAGTAGCGCGCAGGCGCTGGCCACCACGCAGGTGTGCCTTGCCGGGCGAGAATTCGATGTCCACGCCGAACGCGGACAGCATGCGCTCGGTGTAGTCACGGGTCGGGTGCGGCTCGGTCACCTGGGTTTCGCCCTGCGCGTACAGGCCGGCCAACAGCACCGCCGACTTGATCTGCGCGCTGGCCACCGGCGAGGCGAAGTCGATGCCGTGCAGCGATTGCCCGCCATGCACGTGCAGCGGCGGCGTCCCGTTTTCCTGGGTGTCGATCTTCGCGCCCATCTGCGACAGCGGGCCGGTCACGCGGCGCATCGGGCGGCCGGACAGCGACTCATCGCCGATCAGCGTGCAGTCGAATGCCTGGCCCGCCAGCAGACCGGCCAACAGGCGCATGCCGGTGCCCGCGTTGCCGCAGTCCAGCGGCGCATCCGGCGCCTTCAGGCCGTCGATACCGACGCCGTGCACGATGCGCTGCGACGGGCTGGGGGTTTCGATGCGCACGCCCAGCTGGCTGAAGATGCGCGCAGTGGCGCGGGTGTCCTCGCCTTCCAGGAAACCCTCGATATGCGAGGTGCCATCGGCCAGCGCGGCGAACATCACCGAGCGGTGCGAGACCGACTTGTCGCCGGGAATGGTCAGGCTGCCCTGCAGCGGCTGGCCCTTGCGGGCAATCCAGTGTTGCGCGTTGCTCATCGTTCGATCATTCCGTAAACGCCGGCAGCACCGGCGATGCATCAGGGGGCGGCAGCCGCAGCCACCGCAGCAGCACTCAGGGCACGGCCACCGGATAGGAGCCGAGCACCTTGATCTGCGCCGAGTGCGCTTCCAGTTCGGCCAGCGCGGCCTGCATCGGCGCGTCGTCGATGTGGCCGGCCAGGTCGATGAAGAAGCCGTATTCCCACTTGCCGTGGTGCGACGGACGCGACTCGATGCGGTTCATGCTGATGCCGTGGCGGGCGAACGGGCTGAGCACGTCGAACAGCGCACCGGGCTTGTCATGGATGAACACCAGCACCGACGTGCGGTCGTGGCCGGAGGTCGGGAAGATGTTGCGACCCACCACCAGGAAGCGGGTGGTGTTGTCGGCGTCGTTCTGGATCGGCTTGGTGACCACCTTCTTCAGGCCGTACACGTGGCCGGCACTCTCGCCACCGATGGCCGCCGCGTCATCGGCGTTGCGCGCACGGCGCGCACCTTCGGCATTGCTCGACACCGGAATTTTCTCGGCCTTCGGCAGGTTGGCGCGCAGCCAGGCTGAGGTCTGCATGAACGACTGCGGGTGCGCATAGATGCGCTCGATGTCCTCGATGCGGCCGCTGCGCGACATCAGGTACTGCTGCACGCGCAGTTCCACTTCGCCACAGATCTTCAGGTTGGAGGTCAGGAACATGTCCAGGGTGATCTGGATGGTGCCCTGCCCGGAATTCTCCACTGGCACCACGCCGAAATCGGCGTTGCCCGCTTCCACTTCCTGGAACACTTCCTCGATGCTGGCCATCGGCAGGCCCAGCGCCGAGCGGCCGAAGTGCTTGAGCACGGCCTGCTGGCTGAAGGTGCCTTCCGGGCCGAGGTAGCCGATCTTCAGTGGCTCCTGCTGGGCCAGACAGGCCGACATGATCTCGCGGTAGACGTGCACCAGCAGCTCATCGCTGAGCGGGCCTTCGTTACGGTCCACCACCATGCGCAGCACCTGCGCTTCGCGCTCGGGGCGGTAGTAGTCGACGGCGGCGGCAAGCTTGCCCTTGGCCTTGCCGACCTGGTGGGCGAAGCGCGCGCGCTCGGCGATCAGGCTCTGGATGTCGCGGTCGATCTGGTCGATCTTCGAGCGCACATCGGCCAGCGCCAGCGGCGCCAGGGTGGGTGCCGGGTTCGACGCGGCCTTGGCCTTGCCCTTCGCCTTGGTGGGCGCGCTGTCCTTGGCCGGTTCGGCCTTCTTTGGCGCCTTCTTGCTGGATTTGCTGCTTGCCATCGGAGTTCCTTGTTACGGGGCCCGCACCCGACGGTGCGCGCCGTTCATTGCTCAGCCGTGACGCTGCTGGAAATCGGCCATGAAGGCGACCAGCGCCTCGGCCCCGGCCAGCGGCATGGCGTTGTACAGCGAGGCGCGGATGCCCCCGACCACCTTGTGCCCCTTCAGCGCCAGCAGGCCGGCGGCCTTGGCTTCGGCGACGAAACGGGCATCAAGCTCGGCATTGGGCAGGAAGAACGGGATGTTCATCCGCGAGCGTGCCGGGTGTGCGACCTCGTTGCGGTAGAAGCCCCCGGAACCATCGATGGCGCCGTATACCAGCGCGGCCTTGGCGGCATTGCGCTTGGCGAACTCGGCCACGCCACCTTCGGCCAGCATCCACTTGAACACCAGGCCGGCCAGGTACCAGTTCCAGGTCGGCGGGGTGTTGAGCATCGAATCGCGGGCAACGTGCGAGCGGTAGTCGAAGATGTCCGCGCGCGGCTGGCCGCTGCGCTCGAGCAGATCGCGGCGGATGATCATCACCGCGATGCCGACCGGGCCCAGGTTCTTCTGCGCGCCGGCGTAGATCACGCCATAACGGCGCACATCCAGCGGTTCGCTGGCGATGGACGAGCTGAAGTCGGCGATCAGCGGGACGCCGCCGGTGTCGGGCACATCACGGAACTCGACGCCGTGGATGGTTTCGTTGGCGGTGATGTGCACGTAGGCGGCATCGGGCGACAGCTGCCAGTCGGCGCGCGGCGGCAGCGTGCGGTAACCATCGGCCTCGCTGCTGGCGGCGATGTTGACGTCGACGTAGACACCGGCCTGCTTGACCGCCGTCTTGCCCCAGTGGCCACTGACCACGTAATCGGCACGCTGGCCCGGGGCGGCGAAGTTGAGCGGGATCAGCGCCTGCTGGGTGGTGGCGCCACCGGACAGGAACAGCACCGCATAGTCTTCGGGGATATCGAGCAGGCGACGCAGGTCGGCCTCGGCCTCGGCGGCCACGGACATGAACTCCGCGCCGCGATGGCTCATTTCCACGATCGAGGCACCGGTACCGTGCCAGTCCAGCATTTCCGCCTGCGCCTGGCGCAGGACCGATTCCGGCAAGGTTGCAGGGCCGGCACTGAAGTTGAACGCGCGCGTCATGTCACACCTGTGGGGCAAGACCCCTAGTATGCCGCAGTGCACCAGCCTTGCGGCCTTGTGCGGCAAGGGAAATTTGGTTTCATTGGAATCCATTGGCCAGCAGCATTGCCCCGGTAGTCGCCGACCTTGGTCGGCGTACGCCGTCAGGCGTCATCCCCGCCGAAGGAGCGTGCCGACCAAGGTCGGCACCTACCAGAGCGGATACGGCCGGTTCAGATCAGCGCGCGCCGAACCAGAGCAGCAGACTGAGCAGTGCGGCCAGCAGCAGCGCACTCACCAGCAGCCACGGCCAGCGCCGGACCTTGCGCGGCGCGGCCGGCAGCATCGGCGCCTGCTCGGCGTCCTGGCTGGACTCGTCTTCATCCGGCAGCGGGCGCCGGCGCGGGTCATGCGGCACTTCCAGCACGAACCGGTGCTGGCCATCGAACACCACCTGGTCGCCTGCCTGCAGCCAGCAGTGGCGCACGGCCACGCCATTGACCCGTGTGCCATCGGCACTGCCCAGGTCACGCAACAGCACGCGCTCGCCATGCACTTCCACGCGGGCGTGCTGTTCGGCGAAGGCCGGCTCATTGATCTCGATGTCAGCGTCGCCACCGCGGCCGATCAGGCGGGACCGCGACAGCGTGAAGCTGCGGCCATGGTGCAGGCCACCGACACCGCGCAGCAGGCGCTGCTGCTCATTGGTGCCGTCACCGCTGTTCGGTGCGGGGGCCTGCAGCAGGCTCTCCACCTCGCCCTGCAGGACCATTTCCACGCCGTCCACATACACCGCATCGCCCGCACGCAGCAGCGCCATGCGCCGCACCGGGCGACCGTTCACATGAATGCCGCGGATACCGTTGCCGACCTGCAGCCAGAGGCCGCGATCATCCACGCAGAACTGCGCCAGCAGCAGGGCACCGTGGCCGGCCTCGCCCAGCCTCACACTGCCATTGGCCTGGCGCACGATGCGTTGCACCCCGGGCCGCAGCGGCTGGTCGGGCTGTTGTTGTTGGCTGAAGTGAACAAGCAGGTTCTGCACGCGGCGCAGCCTAGCAGGTTGGTCGCCAACGAAGAAGAACCCACGATGAGTGCTTGGCGCGAAGGCCCTCGATGCGCACAATGCTCGCCCTCATTAATCATCCCCGCTTTGCGCCAGGAGCCTGCATGTCCACCATCGATGTCCGCCACGCCCACGCCCTGCCCGATGCACAGGCGCGCGCCGCGATCGAACAGGTCGCCGCCAAGCTGTCCGAGCGCTTCGGCCTGAAGTCGTCCTGGACTGCCGACGTACTGAATTTCTCCGGCAGCGGCGTGGACGGTGCGATCGAACTGCAGCCGGGCGCCGTGCGCGTCACGGCCAAGCTGGGCTTCCTGCTGTCGGCGATGAAGGGCATGGTCGAAGGCGAGATCCAGCGCGTTCTGAAGGAAAAGCTGGGCTGAACCCCGGCGGCGGCCATCACGGCCGTGCAACGCCAGCGCGCGCTACTCTCGGGGCAGGCCCAACTCCCACGGGAAGTGCGATGAACCACTACGAGAACGACGACCGCCGCAACGACGACGCCTCTTTCGGTGACCAGGCCGAGCGCTTCTCGCGCAAGCTGAGTGACTCGGCGCAGCAGGTCTGGTTGGCCGGCCTGGGCGCTCTTGGCCGTGCACAGGCCGAAGGCAGCCGCTTCTTCGACGGCCTGGTGAAGGAAGGCGAAGCCTGGGAAGCCCGCCGCCGTGAACGCAACGGCGAACAGGGCCCGGGCTGGCGCGACAACGTTGAAACGTCGCTGGACGAGGCCCGCGAGAAGGCTTCCGGCACCTGGAACAAGGTTGAAAAAGCGTTCGACGACCAGGTGCAGGGCGTACTCAAGCGCCTGCACGTGCCAACCGCCGACGAGGTGACTGCGCTGGAGGCGCGCATCGACGCACTGCAGGCACGCCTGGCCAAGCTGGAAAATCGCGACGCCTCGGGCACTGATGCACCTGCACCGGGCAGCCATCAGTCGCCAGGCAGCGTGCCCTGACCGGCCATTGTTGCAATGCAATAAATTTTGATTGACAATCGCGAGCAACCCGCCAATCGCTTCGGCTGCCGTTTGTTCCCTCCCCTCACGGCTTCAGGATTGGCGGGTTTTTCGTGCCCGCCGTATGCCGATCTGAGCGTTCCATCACGCTTCCTGTCAGGAACGTCCTGACCCAGCCGGATAGTACGACCTTTACACTGTCGTCTTCCGCATTCGCCCCTTCCGCGCACCTCCTGCATGCTCCCTTGGATCCTGGCCCTGCTGTCGGCCCTGCTTACCTGTTCCCTGGCTGTTGTCTATCTGTGGTGGATCAAGCGGCGGCAGAAGGAGATGCAACTCGGCCTGCAGGCCCTGGCGGGCATGCACTGGCGCGAGTTCTCGGTACTGGTCAAGCGCATGCTGCGCGAGCAGCGCGGCCTGCGCGAACTGGATGACCCGGGCGAGGAATCCCGTGAGCCAAGCAGCGATTTCCTGCTCAGCGACGGCCCCAACAGCTGGCTGGTCTCGTGCAAGCACGGCTTGGCCTATCGCATCGGCACCGCCGCGGTGAACGAACTGGGCGCGGCCGCGCGCCTGGCCGGCGCCCGCGGCGGCGTGCTGCTGACCGAAGGCCGGATGGAACGCGACGGCCGCAGCGCCGCCGAAAAGCAGGCGGTTGAGGTGCTGGACGGCCCGCGCCTGTGGCCGTTGCTGCAGCCCTATCTACCGGCGGAAATCGAAACCCGTGTACGCGCCAGTGCCCGTCATGAAGCCCTGCGCCGGATCGCCATTGCCGCGCTCGGCTCGGTCACGCTGGGCCTGCTGGTGGGATTGAGCCTGCAAGGCTTGCATGTGCAGGACACCGCGCCTGTTGCCGAGGTGGCGGACACCCCCGCGCCGGTTGCGCCTGTGGTTGAAGCGGCGCCCGAACCGGCGCCGGCCCCCGCCACCACGCCGCCGGCCGCTGCGCCTGCACCGGCCGCGCCCTCAGCCGACGCGCGCAGCAACCCCAACCCGGATGCCGCCACGCTGGAGCGCTTCCAGGCCGATCTGTCCCGCGCCTTGGCCGGCAAGCCCGGTATCGCCAGCGGGGTCTGGCTGACCCGGCAGACGCTGGCGATCAACCGCACGGGCGAGCTGGAAAAGGTCTGGCCGCAGGTCTGCGAGGAAGTGCTGCACTACCCCGCCCTGCGCAACGTGCGCATCCAGCTCAACGCCCGCCCCGGCGTGGATGAGCCGGTGCGCTGGCGGCAGTGCGCCACGTATTGATTGGGGTGTCCGTAGATCGACGCCATGCATGGATGCCCTTGTAGCGTCGAGCCACGCTCGACTCATCGCGCATCGCGCCAACAGCAGCCGAGCATGGCTCGGCTCTACATGGCGCCTGCTCAGCCCAATGCCGCGAGATGGGCGATGTAACTGGAGCGCGATTCACCCGCCGCTCTGGCCTGCGCATCCAGCCTCGCCAGGATCCGGCGTGGCAGGCTGATATTGACCCGCTCGATGGTGTCGTCCAGCAGAGCCGGATCAATGCAGATGTACGCAAGAATCCAACGGAGGTCCTTGGATGCCTCGGCGGCGATCTTCTGTGGCGCGGAAGGTGTCGGAATCGAGCGCCCCTCATCCAGGGCCGCATCAATCCAGGCGAGCGCAGCTTCCTCGGCAGCGCTGAGCGCATCATCAAGCGTGTCGGCCGCCGAGAAGCACCCCGGCAGATCTGGAACGACCACACCCCACGCGGTGCGCTCATCGCCTGCCTCGATCAAGACTGGATATCGCATGGGCCCTCCTACGTCAGTCCTGCGAGCTTCCGCAACGCCAGCAGCAGCCCTTTCCCCAGATCCTTCCTAGGGTGAGGCACGGTGATGATGTGAGGGTGCTGCGGGTGCACGAATACATGATGGGATCCGCGAATCCGGCGCCAGGTCCAACCTGCCGCCTCCAGATCCAGGATGAGGTCCCTGCTCTTCATGCGGGGACGATACACATCGTACACACGCCCCGACAGAGTTCAAGGCGACAGCGTGTCCCGAGCGGGGCCGACCCTACCTTGCGCCAGGCGCAAAGCGCGCGACCAGGTCCCAGGCGTCGCCGAGGAACACCTGGCGCACACGGGTGATCGGCTGTTCGCCGCGCCAGGTCAGGCGCTCGATCACCAGACAGGCGGTGCCGGGCTTCACCTCCAGCAGCTTGGCGGTGGCGGTATCCGCGCCCCAAGCACTGATGCGGTGCTGGGCACGGGTCCACGAGACGTTCTGCAGCAGCCAGCTGCCCGGCGCGGTGGTACTGAAATCGACCTCCAGCACCTCGGGCACGCCCACCGGGCTGATCAGGCGGTGCTCCAGCGCCAGCGGGCGGCCGTCGGCCAGGTGCAGGCAGCGCATCGCCAACAGCATTTCGCTGCCGGCCAGCCCGACTTCACCGGCATTGCCGGCGTCGGCCAGGCGCAGGTCGCGCTGCAGCAGACGATACGCGTACTGATGACCGCGTGAGCCGACTTCCATCGCGATGTCGGGAATCTCCAGCGCCACCTGTTCCAGGTGCGGGGGCTGCCGCGCCACGAACGAACCAGCGCGGCGGCGGCGCTCGATCATGCCGCTCTCGGCCAGTGCGGTCAGCACCTTGTTCACGGTCATCCGCGAGCAGCCGTACTGCTCCATCAGCTCGTGTTCGTACGGAATACGGAAGCCCGGCGCCCACTCTCCGCTGAGGATGCGGCTTTCCAGATCGCTGCGGATACGCTGGTTGAGCGTGGCGGACTTGCTGGCCTTCACGTGATGGGATCTCGGTGGCGGGAGGCGATCAGCCCAGCACGCCGCGCAGGGCGGCAGCGAAGGCGCTGGTGATCGCCTCGCGCTGCAGGTGGCGGCCGTCGGCCACGCACTGGCGGCCATGGCGCCAGACCGATCGCAGCGCGCCATTACGTGCGGCGAACACCCAGCTGTCAAGCCATGCGTCGTCCTGCCGCGCCTGTAGCGCGGGGTGTGCGGCATCCAGCTCGACCAGATCGGCGCTGGCGCCGACCTGCAGGCCAGCAGCCACGCCCAGCGCCTGTGCACCGCCCTGCAATGCACCTTCGAACAGGAAGCGACCGCTGCTGCGGGTGGCATCCGGGGCCAGTACGTTGCGCCCGCGCAGGGTCAGGCGCTGACCGTACTCAAGCAGGCGCAGTTCCTCAGCCGCGTCGATCAGCACATTGGAATCGGAACCGACACCGAAGCGTCCACCCTCGCGCGCGAACGCCTGCATCGGGAACAGGCCGTCGCCAAGGTTGGCTTCGGTGATCGGGCACAGGCCGGCCACCGCCTGGCTGGCCACGATGGCGGCGCGCTCATCGTCGGTGATGTGGGTGGCGTGCACCAGGCACCAGCGCGCATCCACCGGCGCATGGTCGTACAGCCACTGCACCGGACGCTGGCCGCTCCAGGCCAGGCAGGCCTCCACCTCGCGCACCTGTTCGGCGATGTGGATGTGCACCGGGCCGTCGGTAAGCGGCAGCAAAGCACTCAATTCCTCGCCGGTGACTGCACGCAGGCTGTGCGGGGCAATGCCGAGCACCGCATCGGGCAGCGCGGCCAAAGACGGCTTGGCGGCGTCCAGCAGCTGCGCGAAGCCGTCCACGTCGTGGATCAGGCGTCGCTGCGCGGGGTTCGGTGCCGCTCCGCCGAAATCGGCATGCGCATAGAACACCGGCAGCAGGGTCAGCCCGATGCCGGTCTGGTCGGCCGCCGCCGCAATCCGCGCGCTCATCTCGGCACGGTTGGCATACGGCCGGCCGTCAGCATCATGGTGCAGGTAATGGAATTCGCCGACGCGGGTGAAGCCGCTTTCCAGCATTTCCATGTAGGCCTGGGCGGCGATGGCCTGCACCGCGTCCGGGCGCAGATGGGCCAGGAAGCGATACATCAGCTCGCGCCAGCTCCAGAAGCTGTCACCGTCGCCGCCGCCGATCTCGGTCAGCCCGGCCATGCCGCGCTGGAAGGCATGGCTGTGCAGGTTGGGCAGGCCCGGCACCAGGATGCCGACACGGGTATCACCCGCCTGCGCGCCCTGCCCCGTACTGATCGCCGTGAAGCGACCGTCCTGCACCTGCAGGCGGACATCGCGGGCCCAACCCTCGACCAGCAGGGCGTGGGCGGCATGGAAACTGTGCGGGGAACGCGAATCGGACATGGCTGGACAACCCGAAATGGACGCCTATATTGTATAGACATATAAGCACAGCCGCGTTGTGGATGCCATGCACGTCGATACCCTCTGGTCCAACGTTCACCTGATCACCCTCGATGGCGAGGGGCTGGGTGTCATCCGCGATGGCGTACTGGCCTGCGCCGACGGCCGCATCGTCCATGTCGGCGCGGCCGGCAGCGATGCCCACCTGCAGCCGACCACCCGCATCGACGGCGAAGGCCGCTGGATTTCGCCCGGCCTGATCGACTGCCACACCCACCTGGTCTACGCCGGCAACCGCGCCAACGAATTCGAGCAGCGCCTGCAGGGCGTCAGCTATGCCGACATCGCCCGTGCCGGCGGCGGCATCGTCTCCACCGTGCGCGCCACCCGCGCCGCCACACCGGAACAGCTGGCCAGCGAAAGCCGGCCGCGCCTGCTGGCAATGCGCGCCGAGGGCGTGACCACCCTCGAGATCAAGTCCGGCTACGGCCTGACCCTGCCCGACGAACGCAAGCAGCTGCAGGTGGCGCGTGCGCTGGGCGAGGAATGCAGGGTCAACGTGGTGACCACCTTCCTCGGCGCACATGCGATTCCGCCAGGCCGCGAAGCACAGGAATACACCGACGAGGTGTGCAACGTGATGATTCCGGCCATCGCCGCCGAAGGCTTGGCCGAAGCGGTGGATGTGTTCTGCGAGAACATCGCGTTCTCGCCGGCGCAGGCGCGGCAGGTCTTCGAAGCGGCGCGCGCCAACGGGCTGGCGGTGAAGATCCACGCCGAGCAGCTGAGCAACCAGCATGGCGCCGAACTGGCCGCCAGCTTCGGTGCCCTCTCGGCCGACCATATCGAACACCTGGACGATGCCGGCATTGCCGCGATGGCGGCGGCCGGCACCGTCGCCGTGCTGCTGCCCGGTGCCTTCTATTTCACCCGCGATACCACCCTGCCACCGATCGCGGCGCTGCGTGCGGCCGGCGTGCCGCTGGCGCTGGCCACCGACAGCAACCCGGGCACCTCGCCGCTGACCAGCCCACTGCTGGCGATGAACATGGGCGCCACCCTGTTCCGCCTGACCGTGGACGAGTGCATCGCCGGCTTCACCCGTGAAGCAGCGCGCGCTCTGGGCCATGGCGACCGCATCGGCCGCCTGGCCGTGGGCATGGACTGCGACCTGGCGATCTGGGACATCGACGCCCCCGCCGACCTGGTCTATCGCATTGGATTCAACCCGCTGCACGCGCGCGTGGTGCGCGGACAGCCCGACCTGCCTGCCTCCTGGAGCAACACATGAGCAACACCCTGGTTCTTCGCCCCGGCCATGTCACCCTCGCCCAGTGGCGGCAGGCCTATCGCGGTGCGCCGCTTGCACTGGACCCGGCCGCGCTGCCGGTGGTGCGTGCCAGTGCCGCGACCGTGGCCGCCATCGTCGCCAAGGGCGCGCCGGTCTATGGCATCAACACCGGCTTCGGCAAGCTGGCCAGCGTGCGCATCGAGCGCGAGGACCTGGCTACCCTGCAGCGGAACATCGTGCTCTCGCATGCGGCCGGTGTGGGCGAGCCGATGCCGGCGAATGTGGTGCGACTGATGATGGCGCTGAAGCTGGTCAGCCTGGCGCAGGGCGCTTCGGGCGTGCGCGAGGAAACCCTGCTGCTGCTGGAAGCAATGCTGGTCAAGGGCGTGCTGCCGGTGGTGCCCGCACAGGGCTCGGTGGGTGCCTCGGGTGACCTGGCGCCGCTCTCGCACCTGGCCAGCGTGATGCTGGGCGTCGGCGAAGCCTTCATCGGTGACGAACGCCTACCGGCGGTCGACGCACTGGCACGTGCCGGCCTGCAACCGATCGAGCTGGGCGCGAAGGAAGGCCTGGCGCTGCTCAACGGCACCCAGTTCTCCACCGCCTATGCGCTGGCCGGCCTGTTCGAGATCGAAACCGTGTTCCAGGCCGCGTTGGTCACCGGCGCGCTGTCGGTGGAAGCGGCCAAGGGCTCGGATACCCCGTTCGACCCGCGCATCCATGCCATCCGCGGCCAGCGCGGGCAGATCGCCACTGCCGCCACCCTGCGCACGTTGATGCAGGGCTCGGACATCCGCGAATCGCATCGTGACAACGACGTACGCGTGCAGGACCCGTACTGCCTGCGCTGCCAGCCGCAGGTGATGGGCGCGGCGCTGGACATCCTGCGCCAGGCCGCGACCACGCTGGAAATCGAAGCCAACGGCGTCTCCGACAATCCGCTGGTGTTCACCGATACCGGCGAAGCACTGTCCGGTGGCAACTTCCACGCCGAGCCGGTCGCATTCGCCGCCGACATGCTGGCCATGGCGGTGTGCGAGATCGGTTCGATCAGCGAGCGCCGCCTGGCGATGCTGGTCGACCCGGCCCTGTCCGGCCTGCCGGCGTTCCTGACCCCGCGTCCGGGCCTGAATTCCGGCTTCATGATTCCACAGGTGACCGCGGCTGCGCTGGTCTCGGAAAACAAGCAGCGTGCCTACCCGGCCAGTGTTGATTCGATCCCGACCTCGGCCAACCAGGAAGACCACGTGTCGATGGCCGCGCACGGCGCGCGGCGCCTGATGCAGATGGCCGAGAACGCCGCCAACGTGATCGGCATCGAACTGCTGGCCGCTGCGCAGGGCTGCGACTTCCATGCGCCGCTGCGCTCCAGCGCCGCGCTGGAAACCGTGCGCGCCACCCTGCGTGCGCAGGTGCCGACGCTGGAAGAAGACCGCTACTTCCACCCGGACATGGTGACCGCCACGAATCTTGTGCGCAGCGGTGCACTGGCGCAGGGCCTGGGAGAGCTGCTGCCGACCGTGGAACCGCAGGCATGAATGCCCATCCCGAATGGTTGACGGTGCACGAGGGCGACGCCCCGTTGATCGTCAGCTTCCCGCATACCGGCAGCGAACTGCCGCACGACCTGATCGGCGACTACCACTCGCCGTGGCTGGCCCGTCGCGATGCTGACTGGTGGGTGCACGAGCTGTACGACTTCGTGCGCGGCATGGGCGCCACCACGGTGCGCTCGGCGATCTCGCGCTCGGTGATCGACCTCAACCGCGATCCCAGCGGTGTGTCGCTGTACCCGGGTCAGAACACCACCGGCCTGTGTCCGCTGACCACCTTCGACAACCAGCCGCTGTACCACGCCGGGCGCGAACCGGATGACGCGGAAATCGCTCGTCGCCGCGACACGTATTTCCTTCCTTACCACGATGCGCTGGCCGCACAGATCACGCGCCTGCGTGCACGCCACGGCACCGTGGTGGTGTATGACGCGCACTCGATCCGCTCGCATATCCCGCACCTGTTCGAAGGCGAGCTGCCGCAGTTCAACCTCGGTACCGCCGGCCCGTCCGGCGCACCGGACACGTCCTGCGACAACGCCTTGAGCGATGTGGTGGAGAACCTGCTGAAGATCAGCGGCATGAGCCAGGTACGCAACGGCCGCTTCAAGGGCGGCTGGATCACCCGCCACTACAGCAACATCGCCGGTGGCGTGCACAGCCTGCAGATGGAACTTGCCTGCCGCGGCTACATGCACGAACCCCTGCCGGACCAGGTGGACGAACACAGCTGGCCCACCCCGCTCGACCCCGATCACGCCGCACCGCTGCGCCACACCTTGGCGCAGGTGCTCAACGCCTGCCTTGAATTCGCTACGAACCGGAGCGCCGCATGACCCGCAACGACCCGACCCGCACCATTGCCGCGCCGACAGGCACCACGCTCAACGCCAAGAGCTGGCTGACCGAAGCGCCGCTGCGCATGCTGATGAACAACCTGCACCCGGACGTGGCCGAGCGCCCGCAGGAACTGGTGGTGTACGGCGGCATCGGCCGCGCCGCGCGCGACTGGGAGAGCTTCGATGCCATCGTCGAGACGCTCAAGCGCCTGGACGACGACCAGACTCTGCTGGTGCAGTCGGGCAAGCCGGTGGGCGTGTTCCGCACCCATGCCGATGCGCCGCGCGTGCTGATCGCCAATTCCAACCTGGTGCCGCGCTGGGCCAACTGGGACCACTTCAACGAGCTGGATAAGAAGGGCCTGGCCATGTATGGCCAGATGACCGCCGGCAGCTGGATCTACATCGGTGCGCAGGGCATCGTGCAGGGCACCTACGAGACCTTCGTGGAGATGGGCCGCCAGCATTTCGGTGGCGACCTGACCGGCAAGTGGCTGTTCACCGGTGGCCTCGGTGGCATGGGTGGCGCGCAGCCGCTGGCTGCCGTGATGGCCGGCGCGTCCTGCCTGGCCGTCGAGTGCCGCAAGAGCAGCATCGACATGCGCCTGCGCACCGGCTACCTGGATACCTGGACCGACAACCTGGACGAAGCGCTGCGGCTGATCGATGAATCGTGCAAGGCCGGTACGCCGAAGTCGGTGGGCCTGCTCGGCAACGTGGCCGACGTGCTGGCCGAACTGCTCAAGCGCGGCGTGAAGCCGGACCTGCTGACCGACCAGACCTCCGCGCACGACCCGGTGAACGGCTACCTGCCACAGGGCTGGACCGTCGAACAGTGGGATGAGAAGCGTGTGAGTGCACCGAAGGACGTGGAGAAGGCCGCGCGCGCGTCGATGGCCAACCACATCCGCGCCATGCTCGGCTTCCACGCACTGGGCGTGCCGACCGTGGACTACGGCAACAACCTGCGGCAGATGGCGCTGGAGGAAGGCGTGGCCAATGCCTTCGACTTCCCCGGTTTCGTGCCGGCCTACATCCGCCCGCTGTTCTGCCGCGGCATCGGCCCGTTCCGCTGGGCCGCACTGAGCGGCGACCCGGAAGACATCGCCAAGACCGATGCCAAGGTGAAGGAACTGATTCCGGACAACCCGCACCTGCACCGCTGGCTGGACATGGCTGCCGAGAAGATCAAGTTCCAGGGCTTGCCGGCACGCATCTGCTGGGTCGGCCTGGGTGACCGCGATCGCCTCGGCTTGGCGTTCAACGAAATGGTCGCCAACGGTGAACTGAAGGCGCCGGTGGTGATCGGCCGTGACCACTTGGACAGCGGCAGCGTGGCGTCGCCGAACCGAGAAACCGAAGCGATGGCCGATGGTTCCGATGCGGTGTCCGACTGGCCGCTGCTGAACGCCCTGCTCAACACCGCCAGCGGCGCGACCTGGGTGTCGCTGCACCACGGCGGTGGCGTCGGCATGGGCTTCTCGCAGCACGCCGGCATGGTGATCGTCTGCGATGGCACCGAGGCCGCAGCCAAGCGGATTGGCCGCGTGCTGTGGAACGACCCGGCCACCGGCGTGATGCGCCATGCCGATGCGGGCTATGAGATCGCGATCGACTGCGCGAAGGAAAAGGGGCTGGATCTGCCGGGCATCCTGGGCTGATCGCAGGGGTGCCGGCCAGCGGCCGGCACTACCGGAAGCGTAGGGTAGTGCCGGCCGCTGGCCGGCTCTCCCTGATGCGGGAATCGGTGCCCTTGACCCGCTCTCCCGCCGTGACCAACATGCGCCATCACCGCTGACGGATCACCGCGATGTACCGCACCCTTGCTGCCGCATTGCTCTGTGCCCTGGCCATCGCCCTGCCCGCCTCGGCGCGTGACGTCCCTACCGGCCTCTCTTCCCGGCTCGACGCCCAACTGCAGAGCAACCGCGAGCGCTACGGCATCGCCGGCCAGGCGGTACTGGTCGCACACAATGGCCAAGTGCTCTACCAGGGCGCCAGCGGCGAGCGCGACCCGGCCACGCATGCACCGGCCACCGTCGATACCATCTTCGCCGCGCAGTCGATGGCCAAGCTGCTGACCAGCACGCTGGTGATGCAACTGGTGGATCAGGGCAAGGTGGATCTGGATGCGCCGGCCAGTCGCTATGTGCCGGACCTGCCATCAGCATGGCAGACCATTCACGTGCGCGATTTTCTCAACCACAGCTCGGGTATCGGCGAGTATTACGACCGGGTGGACAACCGCTGGGTGAGCAAGGGCTACACCGGAGTGGCGCCGGACCTTGCAGCAGCGCTGAAGGTGGCCGGCGCGACACCGATGCAGTTCGTCACCGGCAGCCGCGTGCAGTACACCCAGGCCAACTACCTGGTGCTGACCGCCTTGCTGGAAGCGCATTACGGCAAGCCCTACCCGGCCATCGCGCGCGAACGCATCCTGCAACCGCTGAATATGACCAGCACCTCATGGGGCGTCACCAGCGTGCCAGCCACGCGCGCGGCGGTGCCTTACATCGGCAAGGACGGCCAACTGCAGCCGGCCAATGAAGACCCCTGGCCGAACTACGGTTGGGGCCACGCCGACCTGCAGACCACCGTGGGCGACATGAACCGATTCCTGCAGGCGCTGGCGACCGGCAAGCTGCTGCGCACGTCCACGCTGGAAACGCTCTGGCAGCCGCAGAAGCTGAGCGGCGGCGGCAGCAATTTCTTCTCCACCGGTTGGGACACCACTCGCAGCGACGGCTACACCCAGGTCGGCCACGATGGCGGCACCCGTGTACGTGCGCGGCTGGCCTACAAGGGCACGCTGGCCAACGGCTACTGGGTGTTCGTGTACCTGACCAACGGCAGCGCCCGCAATGTCTGGTCGAGCACGCTGGTCGAGAGCACGATGGCGGTGGCCGCACCCGAGGAGTTTCCGCATGCGGCGTTGTCCGAGCGACTGATCGCGTATGCGCTGGATGACAGCGCTGGCGCGGCCGAAGCTGTGCATCGCTGGCTGCGCGACAGCAACAAGGTTGCTGCCAGTGAACTGGAACGCGCGATCAATGCCGATGGTTACGCGATCCGCGAGAGCCTCGGGGCACGCAAGGCAGTAAAGGTATTTGCTCTCAACACCGAGCTGTATCCGGATTCGGCAAATGCGTGGGACAGCCTGGCGGAATGCCTTGCGGCGCTGGGTGAGAAGGAAGCGGCCGATCGGCTGTATGCAAAGGCCAAGGCGCTGGCGAAGCCGGCTCTGTAGAGTCGAGCCGTGCTCGACTCCGGGACACAGAGGCAGTCGAGCAAGGCTCGACTCTACAGAAAGCGAAAGACAGTCGAGCAAGCTCGACTCTACAAGGAGCGCGGGCGGCCATACGCCGCCGATGGGTGACGTGACGCCGTCGACCTGTTAACTTGCGCGCCACTTTCGTGGTTTACAGCATTCCCGCATGTCGCTCTCGTCGTACCGCCCCACCCGATCACTGCTGTCCCTGGCCGTTTCCCTCGGCCTCGCCTCCACCGCCGCAGCCGCCCCGCAGGCCACCACCCTCGATGCGGTGCAGGTCACCGCCGCCGATGCCAGCGCCCAGGCGCGCGAGGCGCTGAAGCGCGTACCCGGCGCCAGCAACGTCATCGACGTGGCCAAGGCCGACAGCCGACTGTCCAGCAGTGCCGATGTGCTGGCCTACCAGCCGGGCATCAGCGCACAGTCGCCGGGCAACGAGGGCACCAAGATCTCGATCCGTGGCTCGGGCATCAACCGTGGCCCGGGCGCGCATGCCTCGGGTATTGCGGTGTCGATCGACGGTCTGCCACTGACCGGCCCGGGCGGCACACCCTACGAGCTGCTGGAACCGCTGTGGCTGTCGCGCGTGGAAGTCCTGCGCGGCGCCAACGGCTTCGAGCGCGGCGCGCTGGCGCTGGGCGGTGCCATCGACTACGTCAGCCGCAGCGGTCGTGATTCGGCGGGCGTACAGCTGCACTACGAAGCCGGTAGCCGTGGCTACCAGAAGCGCGGCATCAGCTGGGGCGGCGTCAATGGTGATGTCGATTACTTCCTGGCCTACACCGATACCGAGTTCGACGGTTATCAGCGCCATGCGCGCGGCGATGGCAAAGGCGCGATGGCCAACATCGGCTGGCAGATCACGCCCGACCTGCAGACGCGCTTCTTCGTGCGCTACCGCGAAACCAATCATGAAACACCCGGGCGCCTGACCCGCGATCAGATCCGCAACGACCCACGTGCCGCGAATGCGGCCAACCTGGCCATCGACGCGCGCCGCCCGCAGCCGGGCAGCACGTGGGTGGGCAACGTCACCACGCTGCAGATTGATGAGGACTCCTCGCTGCAGGCCGGGCTGGTCTACCACAAGTATCCGATGGACTTGAACGAGAGCCTGTACCGCCAGCAGCTGGACTACGCCAACCTCAATGCCACGCTGGACTATCGCCGCCGCCACCGGCTGTTCGGCCTGGACAGCGAAACCACGGTCGGCCTGCGCGTCACCCACGATCTGGACGCCGATGTGCGCGAGTCGCTGCGTTTTGCCAGCAACGGCTATGCCGCCGGCACGCGCACACGTGACTTCCGCCACCACGGCACCGACAGCACCCTGCACGTCAGCAACACCCTCTCCTTCAATGACCGCCTGCGCATGCAGACCGGGCTGGCGCTGATCAACACCCGTCGCGATGTGCAGGTAACCTGGCCGAGCAGCGGCGGCCGCCTGCGCGACCACGACTGGGACTACGCGCCGCGTCTGGGCTTCACCTGGCAGCACAGCGCGCAGACCCAGTGGTTCGGCAACCTCAGCCACTCGGTGGAAGCACCGCATCCGTGGTCGATGATCTGGAGTTCCAACCAGTACTTCGGGCCGGGCAATGGCCCGTCCACCGGCCGCCAGCGCGCGCCGGTACCGATGCAGAACCAGACCGCCACCACGCTGGAACTGGGCGCGCGCGGTGACGCGGCGCTGGGCCGCTGGGAACTGACCGGTTACTACGCACACGTGAACCACGAACTGCTGAGCGTCGAGCTGCAACCGGTGCCGAACCTGTTCATCGCCGAGAACAACGCCAGCCCCACCGTTCACCGCGGCATCGAAGCCGGGTTGGACAGCACCCTGTGGCAGGCTGCACCGGGCCGCCTGTCGCTGCGCCAGGCGTACACCTTCAGCGATTTCCGCTATCGCCACGACGCGCGTTTCGGCAGCAACCGCCTGCCCGGCCTGCCACTGCACAGCTACCAGGCCGAGCTGCGCTTCGATCACGCGTCCGGCCTGTACGCTGCGCTCAATTCCGAATACGCCTCGCGCATCGCCGTGGACTACGCCAACAGCTACTGGGCCGACAGCCATGTGATCTTCGGCAGCCGCATCGGCTACGACGCACCCGGTGGCCGCTGGCAGGCCTGGGCGGAGATGCGCAACATCGGCAACCGCCACTATGCCGCCACGGTTACGCCGGGCTACGACGACGCCGGCAAGGATGTCGCGCGCTCAACACCGGGCGAAGGCCGTGGGGTCTATGCAGGCGTGCGCTTGCGCTTTGATTGATTGCCTCAGGCGGCGCCGGGCGTGATCCGGCGCCGCCGTTACAGGGTCAGCCGATACGCCACGCTGGCAGGCGCTCGCTGCGCTTCCAGATGGAAGGCGCCAAGCCGATCAGCACCATCGCCGCCAGCCACTTCGGTGAGGTAGTGAGCAGTGTCGAGGTGAGCGAGCCATCGACGGGGGCGGCCATTTCCTGCCACGGGTTGTAGCCCAGGTAGACGACGCTGCCAGCCCACCACAGCAACGCCACACCGACACCCACCAGCAACAGGGCCAGCGTGCGGCAGGTCCATCGTTGCGAGGTGGTGCCCCATTCGCGGGATACCGCCACCAGCAGGCCCACCACCAGCAGCGAAATCAGGGCCACCAGGCCGATATCGACCTTGGGCCCAATGCGCTCATAAGCGCAGGCGCGGCATTGCGCCTCTTCCGTAGCGGTGGTGGCGGCTTCGGCGCCATCGGCCTGCCCGGCTGCAGGCTGTGCCAGTGCTGCAAACGGCAACAACACCGCCAGCAGCACCATCATGGTCCAACGAAACAACGTCCTGTTGCGGTGTGCAGCGACATCCATGCGCTCTTCCTCGTCAGTGGTGGTTGACAGCCGGCCACATACCTTGGCCTTGGCGCGGATCATAGCGCAGGGTAGGCCAGGAACGAAAAACTGGGCTCGGCCATCCACATGCGCCGCTACAGCTCGTGGAGCATGGGGGCTCAAGAGCCTGATGCAGCATGCGGACATCCTTGCCGGGCACGCGTAGGTGGTGATGGGCGGATTCTACCGCGGGCAGGTCCGCTGTCCAGACGGCGGACCTATGCCATCGATCCTCAGCTGCGGTCGATGATCCGCACGATGCGACCGTCCTCAAAAGCGAACTCGCTGCGTCCCTGCAGGGCCAGTTCCGTGCCCGCACTGGGACCATCGGGAATGTCCTGCGCGAACACGCCACGCCAGCCGATGCTGGCCAGCGCCATGCCATCCTCGAAGGTCAACTCGAGCAACCGCTGCTCGCGCTCGCGGAACAACGGCGCCGATTGCCGTGCCAGTTCGCCGAAGGCATCGATGCCTTCGGTGACCATCGTCGGCTGGCTGCCGCTGTGGTTCTCGAATCGCACGTTATGCGCCAGCACCGCCAGCATGGCGTCGATGTCGAAGCGGTTGTAGGCCTGCAGGTAGTGCTCAATCAGGTGGCGGCAGTGCGATTCGTCCATGGCGGCGTCCAGTCAGGGCCTGCACCGAGTCTCCCGCGACCGTGCCGCCGGATCAAGGCCGCGCGGCGGCCTTCAGCAACTGCGCGGCCACCTGGTCGAACGGGGCGATGTCCTGCAGTGCGCGGCACATCGCCACCGCACCTTCCACGCTGGCGATCACCAGACTGGCCAGCCCACCCGCGGCGGCCGGATCGTGTCCGTCGGCGACGAACGCTGCGGCCAGATGGCCCTGCCAGCGCGCGAATACCTCTGCAGCTGCCGCGCGCGGCTGGCTGTGCACCGCGTCAACCGGCTCCTCCACCGCAGCGGCCAACACCGGGCAGCCGGCGCGGAAATCGGTGCGCAGCAGGCGCTCGCGCCACATCGTCAGGAACTGCTGCAGGCCCTGCACCGCCCCGCCTTTCAGCAGCTCCACCAGCAACGCTTCGACCTTGTCGCCGGCCATATGGGTGGCACGCGCCAACAGCTCCTGCTTGCCGCCGGGAAAGTGGTGATAGGTGGAGCCCAGCGGCGCCTCGGCAAGCTTGGTGACCTCACGGATGCTGGTGGCATTGAGGCCCACACGCGCCAGCATCTGTGCCGCAGCATCAATCACGCGTTGTGGCGCATCAGACGTACGCGGGCTCACGGCAGGCTCCTTGCCAGGACAGTCGTCATAGATTAGCGTACCGGCGATTATATAACAGTCGTCATAACCATGAATCTCTGGTTCCGCCTGCTCCATCTGCTGCTGTGCAGCCTGTTCCGGCCCAAGCTGGAGGCCCCATTCGGGGTCTCGCGGCTGCAGTTCCGGGTACTGCCCAATGACCTGGACAGCAACCTGCACATGACCAACGGCCGCTACTGGAACATCTTCGACCTGGGCCGGCTGGACCTGATCCTGCGCATGGGCCTGGGACGGGTGGCGCTGCGCGAGAAGTGGGCACCGATCGTCGGCGCCGGCACCATCCAGTTCCGCCGCGAGCTGAAGCCGTTCCAGCGCTTCACCCTGGAAACGCGGCTGGTCGGCTGGGTCGGCTCGCGCGGGATCATGGAGCAACGCGTACTGATCGGGCCCGAGCAGAAGATCGCCACCCGTGCGCTGCTGGTCACCGGCATCTACGACCGTCGCGCACGTCAGTTCCTGGGCATGCCGAAGATGATGGAAGCGATCGGCGTGGTCGCCCCGCCGTCGCCGCCGCTCAGTGCAGCCGCCGAGGCGCTGCTGGCTGCCGATGCGGCGTTGAAGCAGGACGACGCCTGAGCGGGCTGGATGTGCGCGCCATGCAGGTGCTGCCGCCTCAGCCCGGCAGCCGCAAAACTCCGACCACACCACAGGCGACGCCTGCCAGCAGGATCGAGTAGATCAACCACACCGGCCCACCCTGCGAATAGCCGAAGATCACCCATGCCTCACGGATCGGACGGCGGGTCATCCAGGGAATCAGCAGCAGCGCCAACAGCGGCAGACCGCAACTCATGCCGGTAGCCAGCAGCAATGGAAGTGAATCCGTACTGGCGTAGTGACCCAACGGCCAGATCAACAGGCCGCTGATCAACCCGAGCAGGAAAAGCGCGTTTGCACTCCAGATGGAAGCGCGATGGCGGCGTCGCAGGTAGACCAGACTATGGCCGCGGTAGTGACTGGGAAGTCGACCGGCAGCTCGCCGTGCAATCATCGTGGCGATACTGCCGCCGACCAATCCACTCCATATACCCGTATCCAGATCCATCTGCTCCCCCGAGCATGTGTATCTGGAGCATCATGACATGACCTCCGGCGCGTCAACGCAACAGTGGACTACACCTTCGGCATGTTCTTGGTCACGCAATGTATGCCGCCACCGCCACCGGCGATGGCATCGATATCCACCTGCTCGATCACGCGGCCGGGATACATGTCTTCCAGTAGTTCGCGGCAGAATCCATCGGCTTCGTCGTCACCGAACTGCGGCGCGACCACCGCGCCGTTGATCGGCAGGTAGTTGATGTAGCCCATCGCAAGATCATCGTTGTCGCGGGTATGCACGTTATCGCGCCCGTCCAGCGGCGGCGGCAGCGTATGCACCTGCAGGCGCCGGCCATCGGCATCGGTGGCCCCGCGCAGGATCCGCAGATGCTCGCGGGTCAGGTCGTAATCGTAGGACTCCGGATCGTTGTCCAGATTGGCGATCACCACGCCCGGGCGTACGAAGCGCGCATAGAAGTCCACGTGCGCATCGGTGATGTCCTTGCCGGCGATGCCGGGCAGCCAGATCACCTTGCGCAGGCCCAGGTGAAGCTTCAGCTCGGCCTCGATATCCGCGCGCGACCAGTCCGGATTGCGGTTGCGGTTGACCCAGCAGCTTTCGGTGAGGATGGCCGTGCCATGGCCATCGACTTCGATGCCACCGCCCTCGCCCACCAGATCGCTTTCCAGCAGCGTCGCACCGGTCACCTGCGCCAGCCACGGCGCCAGCGCGCCATCGTTGCGCGCGCTCTGCTTGCCACCCCAGCCGTTGAAGTTGAAGTCGACCAGGCCCAGGCCGCCCTTGTCATTGGTGACGAAGCAACCACCGTAATCGCGCACCCAGATGTCATCCAAGGGCACGTCCAGGAACTCGATGTTGTCACGGCCACAGCGATCCTGCGCCTGCTTCAACTGCGCCGGACGGCACAGCACGCTGATCGGCTGGTGGCGCGCGATGGTACGGGCCAACCGCGCCACGGCGGTGTTCACCGCATCGGCTTGCGCGCCCCACACCCGCGGCTGCGCGGCGAAGGCAAGGAACACGCGTTCCTGTGGGCCGTGCTCGTCCGGCATGCGCCAAGTCCCCGCACCTGGCCCTGCTGCAGCCACGCGACCCGGCAGCCCGGCCAGGCCCAGAGCAGCCAGGCCGCCAAGGCCGGCGGCGCCCGCCAGCTGGGTGAGGAAGTGACGACGGTTGCTCATGACAGGCTCCATGGCCGGTGTGGGATGGGCGCTATGCTGCGCTTGCCGACACATAAGAACAAACGATAGATTTAGTCATCAATTGAACAGTTTTACTTATCTGAAATGCTCAAGCACTGGCCACCACTGAACGCGCTACGGGGTTTCGAGGCTGCGGCCCGGCTGGGCAGTTTCCACCGTGCGGCGGAGGAACTGCACCTGACCCAGTCGGCCATCAGCCAGCAGATCCGGGGCCTGGAAGCGTCGCTGCAGCAGCCGTTGTTCTTCCGGCAGGGCCGCAGCGTCACCCTCACCGATGCCGGCATCGACCTGCTGGAAACAACGCAGGCGCTGCTGCGGCAGCTGGCCAGCGGCATCCGCCGGCTCGATCAGTACCGCAAGCCCAATCAACTGATCGTCAACGCCAGCCCGGCCTTTGCTCGGCATTGGCTGGTGCCACGCCTGGCCAGCTTTCACCGGCTGCATCCCGACGCCGATCTGTGGCTGCTGACCAGCGAGGAAGCGCCGGACATGACCACGCAGACGCTGGACGTAGCGGTACGTGATGACCTCGACTCACAGGCGCAGTGCCAGCATCGCGTGCTGCTGCAGGATCGTCTCTATCCGGCCTGCCATCCCAAGCTGCTGGCGACGCCCGTGCACGAACGTCTCACCCTGCATGGCGAGCGTGAGATGGACTGGAGCCAATGGCAGGTACAGGGTGGCGCCGATGTCGGCCAGCGCCGCGAGGGAATGAATTTCTCCGAGCCTGGGCAACTATTGGATGCCGCGTGCCAAGGGCTGGGTATCGCCTTGGTCAGCGAGCTGCTGGCAGCCCGAGCCTGCGAACAAGGCCTGCTGCAACCATTGGATGATGCACGCGTGCGCGGCCCACGCTGGAGTTGGCTGGTACATGAGGAGAGTGCAGCCGATCCGCTGGTGATCAGTTTCTGCGAGTGGTTGTTGGCAAGCCTGCCCGGCGGAGCTACTTCTGCTGCAGCGCGCGCATGACCGCCGCCTCGGCCAACGGCGCCATCACCGCATAGCCCTTCGCCGTAGGATGCACGCCGTCCTCCGCCAACTGCGGGTCCAGTCCGCCGATTGCATTGGCCATCGGCGTGTAGTAGTCCAGATAGACCAGCTGCTGTGCATCGGCATAGCGCTTCAATGCCGTGTTCAATGCACGCACCTTGGGCGCAGGTGCTGTGCCCGGCAGCCACGGGTAATCGCTGACCGGCAGCACTGATGCCAGTACTACGGCGATGCCATGTGCACGGGCAAGGTCCACCATCGCGTGCAGGTTGTCTTCGATCATCGCCTGCGTGGATGGGCCAGTGTTGCCTGCAATGTCGTTGGTGCCGGCCAGGATCACCACCACCTGTGGCTTCAGTGCCAGTACGTCCTGCGGGAAACGCACCAGCATCTGCGCCGTGGTCTGGCCGCTGATGCCGCGGTTGAGCCAGCCCTTGCCGGGGAAGAAACCGGCACTGCCTTCCCTGCCCCAGCCCTTGGTGATGGAGTCACCGAAGAACACCACGCGCGGCTGGCCGGGCACCGCATCAGGTAGGCGCGCATTGGCATCACGATAGCGTTGCAGCTCCGGCCAATCGGCCAGGCGCTGCTGCATGAAGCGCACTTCGTCGGGGCGTAGCCGGTCGATGGGCGTCTGCAGTAGCGGGTTGACGGCGACGGCCTCAGCGGCGTCCAGCGGAGAAGCCAACGCGAGGCCCAACGTCACGACAGTGGCAGTGGCAAGCTCAACAGGTCCACGCATGCGGGTACTCCAGAAATCATCTTCAGCAGTCTAACGCCCCACCCTGTGCTCAGCGTGCAGCCGTACGCGCCGCCACACCCGTGACTTTCGCCGGCATCCACATACCCGGCGTCCAGCCGCTGGCGGCCAGGATCGCCTTCGGGTTGTCCTGCTGGATCAGCGCACGCACCGCGTCACGCTTGTTCTTGGCCTGCAGGTAATAGGCCTTGGCGATGCGGTATCCCACCCAGTACCCGAGGTCATAGGGCTCCTGCGAACCGGGCTTGTAGTTGTACAGCCACGGCGACAGATCGGTGCTGTCCAGATCCAGCGCGAATGCGCTTTCGATATGCACTTCCCGACCACGGGTCCAGGCCGCATGGCGCCCGTTGCCGACGTTGCCGGAAATCAGTTCGGCGATGAACTCAGCAATGCCCTCGCCCAACGAAACACGCAGCACGGTCGCATGCGGGTCGCCCGGCTCGAAGTCGGTCAGGCCGGTCTGCTGGATGTGCACGTACTCGTGCGCGATCACATGCACGAAGCGGTCCTGCACATTGGGATTCATGAAATCGGCTGCGCACAGCGCTTCCAGGCCGATGATCACGCCGCTTTTCGAGGTCAACCCTACCGGACGACCACGGCCGACGGCGATGGTCACCGGCGGAAACGCAGCCTGCGGATAGATGGCCTGCAGGTTGGAAAACACCTGCGTCAGACGTTGTTTCACCGCCGGCAGTTCGGCCAGGCAGCTTCGCCCCTGCACATACAGCTCCGGCTGGCTGGCGACGGACTCGGCAATGCGCTCGGGGGTGACCCGGCGCGCCTTGGCCAGCTCGGCCAGGCCCGCCGAACCCTCGGCCATGTAGCCACGCAACTGCGCAACGCTGGGTTTGCCACCTGCGTTGTCGTACAGCGCGTAGAAACGGCTGACATCGTCAGTGACAATCTGCGGCCCGGCCGGTGCCGCCGCCGTGGCCATGCCAACCACCCCGGCACAGGCCAGGGCCAACAGGCCGCGCAGGATCATGGACATCGCTCCGTCCTTGGTGGAGTGCATGCGAAGCGCGCAATCTATCACTCCGGCCCGGCCGCCGCAGCAAGCAGATGCGGGCACCCCGGCGCTGTGCCAGACTCGCGTTGGCACCTGCCACGGAAGATAGAGCACCCCGCGATGATGATCGTTCCCGCCTACTGGGCCGAAGCCCGCCTGCAGGCCCGTTTCCGTGGCCGGCCGGTGGTGGTGCGCCGCTTCGGCTGGTCCGACGAAGGCCCTGCCGAGGCGCAGGTGCACGCCGACCGCCGCGCCAATGAAGCCCTCAATGCCATCCTCGCCGGACAGGTGCTGCCGCGTCGCGAAGTGCGCAGCAACTACGGCGTGGAAGGCGTGCCGATCCGCGAGCAGATCGTGCTGCGCGACGGCGACGTCATCATCACCCGCAACAGCTATGGCGCACTGTGCCTCAACAGCCCGGACGTACTGTTCGCCGACATCGACCATGCGCAGCCGCCAGCCGGCTGCGTGATGCCAGCCATCGTTGCGGCGGTCGTGCTGCTTGCCGGCGCCGTCACCGGCACGCTGCTGTGGCATTGGCTGGTGGGACTGGTGCTGGGCGTGGCGGCGGTGGTTCTGGTCAATGCCGCATTGCTGATGCGCCGCAGGCAGCGGCTGGCCGCCGCCGGGGGCGCCGAGGGGTTGGCGCTGCGACGCGTGGAAGCCTTCAGCGAACAACACCCCCACTGGCATCTGCGCGCCTACCGGACGCCTGCGGGACTGCGCGTACTGGCGATGCATGCCACGTTCTCCCCGGAGGACGAGCAGCTGCAGGCATTCTTCAAGGCACTGGGCACCGATACCCTGTACGCGCGCATGTGC
This sequence comes from Stenotrophomonas sp. 96582_Sma, assembly GCF_056480905.1. Taxonomy (NCBI): domain Bacteria; kingdom Pseudomonadati; phylum Pseudomonadota; class Gammaproteobacteria; order Lysobacterales; family Lysobacteraceae; genus Stenotrophomonas; species Stenotrophomonas sp. 96582_Sma. The sequence goes on from NZ_CM151122.1 coordinate 3,109,979, forward strand.
CGGCTGCAGCATTGCTTCCGTGCGCGACTGACACCGAAGCCGTGGCGCGTCGGCCTGAAGTACCGCATCCGCCCACCAGTGGCCGCGTGGTCATCCGAACAGGCCAACAATCCGGATCGATTGGCCTGGATTGCCGAGTACGAAAAGAAGAGCGCCGGCTTCGCAGCCTGCGCTTATCTACGCAGTTTCGGCGATACCACCCGGGTGCATGCCAAGGCCGAGCACGTGCGCGACCTGCATGACGGGTTATCCCACGCGCAGGACCGCCTACCGCTGGCGTGAGGGCGGGTGCTCAGTCAGCGCTCTGCACGAACGGCTGCCCTGCCAGGGTAGTACCCAGCCGCACCGCGATCTGTTGACCGTCCTTTTCGAAGGTCGTCGCACACTGCTTTCCGTCCTTATGGCATCCGACTTCCGGAAAGCCCTCCAGCGACTCCGGCGCGCCCTGCGCAGGTTTCGCCTGCCAGCCTGCGGCATCCAGCAGGCGCTTGGCCTTGGCGTAAGGCATGCCGGCGATGATGCCCAATTGCGTCAGCTCAGCGGGAAACGACTGAGCATATGCCGTTGAAACCTGGGCCAACGACAACGTTGCAGCAAGGAGAATGGCTTTCATTGCACCGACCTGGAACGAGCGATCAGGTTCAGCCTAGACCATTTGCGTGGCATGCGAATGTGCCGGTAACACGTCGTTACCGAGTCTCCACAGTTGATTGCAGAGCATCCATGGATGATCAATCTGCCGTTTCCTAGCGCAGGGTTCCACAACGCAGCGCCTCCAAGGCAAGGTCGCCGCGTAATCTGTTCTGAAACCAAGCGATCTTGAAGCGTTCGCGTGTGGGTTCTCCCCCAGGTAGGAGCCCCATCAATGCATCGCTCAACGCCGGACGCCACTCTTCCTGAGCACCTTCCAGAACCTGCTGATCGAAGTCCGCCGACGACAGGCGCTTCCAAGGCAGCATCATCGTGTGCTGGGAGGTGGACACCAAGACGGTATCCGGGTGGCCCAGCCGGGATACGACCACGGTCATGATGGGATAGTCATCGGTCCGGAGACTGTTGAAGTGTTCTGCAACGCGCTCCTGCAAACCCTGCCCGGCCAGAGCTTGCCGTGCCCAGGCCTGCTGCTGGGCAAACGAACATCTGGCCGGCGGCATGCTGCGCAGCTCCGGATCCAGCTTGAGTATCGCGGGCCGGTCCAGCTGCGAAGTGATCAGATCCACCGTGGCGTCCCTGGTCAACGGTGCTGCCCGCAGCGCGGCCTCGAACGCTGACAGCGCGCCGAACGGCAGAAGCTCCGGCAAACGCGGCTGGACGTCGGGCGCATCAACCACCTGTACACGGGTGGTCAAGCCATAGGCATCGCGCCGGATGACCCAGCGCTCAGATACAGAACCCCAACCAGACCAGTCGTACGTCACGTGCACGCTCATCCGGGGCTGCACCGCCATTGCCACGGGAGAAACCAACAACGTGGCCAGTACCAACATCCATGCCTTCATGAGACTTTCCTATCTCTGTCGAACAGCAGCCGAGCATGGCGCGGCTCTACAGGATGCAGGAAGGCCGCCCGAAGGCGGCCTTCTGCAAAGCAGTCGAGCACGCTCGACGCTACTTGGCGTTCTTCACGTAGGTGTCGAACCAGTTCAGCATCTCCGACACCAGCTGCTCGTTGGACTCCAGCGCGGTGTACCAGTGCGGTTCGTTCGGCAGCATCACCAGGCGGGTGGTACCGCCGTTGCCACGAATGGCCTGGTACAGCTTGCGCGACTGGAACGGTTCGGTACCCGGGTTGGCGTCATCCTCACCGTGGACCAGCAGCAGCGGCAGCTTGATCTTGTCGGCATAGAAGAACGGCGAGGCCTTCAGGTACACGTCCTGCGCCTGCCATACCGAGCGACGCTCGTTCTGGAAGCCGAACGGGGTGAAGGTCTTGTTGTACGAACCGCTGGTCGCCACGCCGGCCTTGAACAGGTTGGTGTGCGCGATCAGGTTGGCGGTCATCAGGCCGCCGTGGCTGTGACCGGTCACGCCGATGCGGTTGCGGTCGACCACGCCCATGTCCACGGCCTTGTCCACCGCTGCCTTGGCGTCGGCTTCCAACTGCTCCAGGTAGGTGTCGTAAGCGTTCTTCGGGTCACCCACGATCGGGAACGAGGCGTTGTCGATGATCGCGTAGCCGGCCAGCAGCATCAGGCGGTAGGGTTGCAGGCGGGTGAAGGTCTGCTGCGAACCAGACACCTGGCCGGCCTGCGCGGCATTGGCGAAGTCGGCCGGGTAGGCGTACAGGATCGCCGGCACGCGCTGGCCCTCCTTGTAGCCCGGCGGCGTGTACAGGGTGAACGACAGGTCCACGCCATCGGCACGCTTGTAGGTCACCAGCTGCTTCTTGATCTGGCGCACTTCCGGGGTCGGGTCGACCAGTTTGGTCAGCGCGGTCGTGGTCGACGCGAACTGCGCCTCGCCGGCCTTCGCATCGGCCACTGCCTCCCCCTGCTGGCGGATGAAGGCGTTCGGCGGATCGATCACCGACTGGTGCCAGGTCAGGTAGCGCCCCTGCGTGTTGCTGAAGCCGAGGAACTGTTCGTAGGCGTCGGCACTGCTACGGAACAGGCGCTCGCTCTTCAGCGTGCCCAGGTCCAGGCGGTCGAGGAACGGACGATCGCCCTGCGGCGAGGCGCCACGGCCGCTGAGGAACACGTGGTTGCCCTCACGGCGCACGACCTGCGCACCATTCGGCAGACGGGTGAACACCAGGTTGCCGGGATTGCCGTACAGCTCATCGCTGGACATGTCCCACAGCAGGCGGCCTTCCTTCTTCGGCTGGTCCACATCGACGATGCGGGTCTGCATCCAGTGGCGGTTCTCGTCGTTCTCGTACTGGAAGGCTACGGCCGGATCGGCGGTCCACGCAAACCCTTCAAAACGCTGCGCGGTACGGGTGATTTCGGTCGGCTTGCCGTTGAACGGGGCCTTCAGCATCAGCACGCGGTCACGGTGCGGTACGCTGACCTTCCAGTCGCCCTTGTCCAGCGCTTCGGCATAGACCAGGGTCGCCGGATCGGTGGCCCGCCAGTCGAAACCGCGCGGGCCTTCCGGTACGCCGTGCACCGGCACGCGATCCGCCAGCGGCAGGCTGGCGATCGGCGTGCTGCGGCCATTGCTTACGTCAAGCACCGCCACATCATTGGCGAAGCGCTGATAGGTCACCGCATGTGAGTACGGCGCCTTGATCGATTCGGTCAGCACGTGCACGCCATCGGGCGCGGCGCTGACCTCGTTGAACAGCGCAGGCTGCCCGACCGGGCGCACGCTGCCCGCGGCGGTATCGACCACGGCCAGCTGCGAAGCGCCGTAGTAGGCGAACAGCTTCTCGTCATGCACGCTGGTCAGCGTGTCGCGAGCTTCATAGGTGCTGCTCTCGCCGCTGCTGCCCAGCGACTCCTGCGCATCCGGACCGGTCGGCACGCCGCCGTTGGACGGCGCCGGACCCTGATTGGCCGGCACCAGTTTCACCAGAAGGTTCTGGCTGCCACCCAGCCACTGCACGGTGTAGCCGAAGATCGGGTTCAGCTGTACGTTCGGCACCTGCTTCACCTGGCCGGTGGCCGCATCGCCCACCCACAGCTGCACGCTGGTATCGACCGCATTCTGGAAGGCGAAGTGGCTGCCATCGGCCGACCACAGCGCGCCGGTGGCGCAGCCCTGCGGCAGGTTGACCTTGGTCTCCTTGCTGCTGCCGATATCGACCAGGGTGAAGTCGGCCACGCAGGCCGGAATACCGTAGCCGCCGGGGGTGTCATGCCGACTGCGGTTCTTCGGCTCCAGCCGAACGCCGGCCAGCTTCAGGTACGGCTGGGCGACGCGGCTGATCGACGGATAGGTCTGCGCGGTGGTCAGCAGCAGGCGCTGGCCGCCCGGGGCCACGTTCGGTGCTGGCGGCGGCGGTGCCTTCAGCACCTTGAGCAGGTGCTCCGGCGGCTTCGCGTAATCGGCAAGCGCCGGGCCAGCGGCCAGCAGGCCGACGGTGGCAACGGCAACGGCCGCTGCCAGAGAGGTTCGACGGATCAGCATCCTTATCCCCTGGGGTGTGAATGGGTACCCGGAATCGGGCATGGCCCCGAATCTAGCACCGCAGGGGTTGTCGTGAATGGGCCGGAAGGGCTAGTGGCCGGATGGGGCAAAGTGCAGCTCCGGCAGGTGCCGGGGAGCTGCCGGCACCTGCCAGGCATGGCCTGGCACTACTGCTGGGCGTGCAGGTCCCAGGCGGTGAGATAGTCCGGGTCGACCACGATCATGCCGCTGTTGCTCATCCGGTACTCTCCCGGCTGGGCCGGCAGGTACTGGTCGAGCATCGGCGGCAGGTAACGCTCGTGGCCATCGTTCTCGTCGGCCAGCACCACGCCTTCATCGGCACTGATGCGCAGCACCGTTCCCGCGTACTGCTCCAGTCCCTGCACCTGGCCGTCGCCGCCGTAGCGGGTCACCCCGACCAGCACCAGTTTTCCGATCATTTCCTCGACCTTGGCATCGTCCAAGGCCGGCAGCATTCGTTCGTATTGGTCGCTCATCGGTGCACCTCCAAAGCCTGCAGGATCATCATGGACAAGCCAGCCTCCGCGCTGCGAAGGCCATCGGGCAACGCAGAGGACAATCTGGCGGGCGTATGTCTGTATTGCAGGGCCGGCAAGAGCATGCCGGGACCGCATCGGGTGAACAGTGGCAGATGCTGTGGGTGGCGGCCATCCGTGCCGGCAAAGTGGCCGTATCAGACCAGGGTCAACACCACGCGTTGCATTGCATGCAGGGTAAAGCGTGACAGCTGCGCAGTTGTTGCATGACGGCCTCCTGTTGAAGGTCACACGCGAAGTTGATGCTCCATGAACCCGATGCTGACATCGCGCCCGGAATGGTCAAGTGAAGAATGCGCACCCGTTCACCTTTTGTAACGCATTCGGATGCCTCGATTACGCTTAACCTCTGCTTCATCCGGCTGGCCCTAGGGTCAGCCTTCAATCTGCAAGGATCGCACATGCCCCGGTACGCATTCATACGACCGTGGACGCTCGCACTTTCAGCGGCCGCGCTCTGCGCCTGCGCACATGCCGCCGACCGCACGCCGACTTCTCAAGGAACCGACACCATGGCCCCCGCCGTATCCGAGACCACTTCGCCCTCCCCGCTCAATGCCGAGCAGTTGCTGCTGCGCCTGTTGGACCTGATCAAGGCCACGACCTCCACCCGCGAGCTCACCGCTGAGCGCCTGTCCGCAGCGATGCAGGCGCCGGCGCAGGTCTTCGGCCCCGGCCACTTCGGCTATGGCGGCACGCTGACACCGGAATGGGGCTATGGACTGGAAGTGCAGCGGGCCGGCACTGCCGACGCGCGGCTGGACCTGAACTTCATGGACACCAGCAGCGATCGCAAGGCCTCGGCTGCGGCGATCTGCCAGGTCGACTTCAACCACTTCGCTTCGGCACTGGATGCCGCCGGCTTCAAGCGCGAGACGGTGCGCGGCGAACACGGCCGGGTGATCTACGATCGCTTCGATCGACCGCAGCTGAGCATCAAGGTCGACACGATGCCCGAGAACCCCCACGCCCTTGGCGACGCCACGCATGCCTGCGTGCGTCTTGTCACCGTGCAGTAAGGGGAGCCATCAATGACGATCCTTTCCGCAGAAACGGAACGCCTGCTGGGCGAGTTCGCCGGCAAGACCGACGTCACCAGCGACCAGGTCGACAACCTGCGCAGCGTCATCGCGGGCTCGCACGTGCTGGCGAAGCAGGTGGACGCAGCGATCGCGGCAGGCTATCTGGAACGCTTCGAACTGTTGCCCGCCACAAGCAATGCGGGTGGTACCTACGAGACCGGCACGAAATCCATCAACCTGCCCGCCAGCAGCTTGTCGACCCCGGCGGCGCCGGACAGGTTCGACGCGGCCGAGGTCACCTTTGTGCTCGGTCACGAGATCCAGCACGGCTTCAACGATGCTGATGTCGAGCGTGCCTACGTGCAGTTCGATGCCGACGTGGAGCAGATCGCAGGCCGTACCACCAGCCATGATTACACCGAGGCGATCGGCACCCTGCTCGCGGCCAACCGCCGCGATGAGGCCTGTTCCAACATCGCAGGCTGGAATGCGCTGGTCAGCCAGGTACGTGCCAGCAACCCGGACGCTACCCTGCGCGACCTGTATGAAGCCAGCACCCGCTCGACAGACGTCATCCAGTCGCGACCCGGCCCGCCGATCACCTATGCCCCGCACCCGGAGCTGACCCTCAATGCGGACCTGACCATCTCCCCCACCGCAGCCAACATCGAGGGAATGGCCAGGCACTATTACGATCAGGGCGTCAGCACCGGCCTGGGCCATCATGGGAATTCGGACTACCAGAATTTCTACGGCGCCCTGGCGATCGGACTGGCCAGCGAATTCGAGGCCGCGAATCCAGCGCCCGATGGCGTCAGCCGGATGGAAGTGAACATGAAGAAGCTGGGCCTGGACGAGCGCCTGCTGGAGCAGAACGGGCTCAACCTCGGCGAGGGCTCGCCCCCGCGCCAGCCCTACTTCGATACCAGTACCTCGCCGTCGACGCTGCGTTACTTCGACCACACTGAGGGCACGCATACGCATGTGCCGATCACCACACAGCATGCGGTGGAGGGCGATGGCTTACCGACGCTGCTTGCGGAAGGCCGTGACCGTTCGCTGCACGAGCAGATCCGCGGCAAGGTAGCTGAGCTGGATGCTGCCAACGGACGCAGTTTCGATGCGTCCAGCGAGCGCCTGAGTGCCAGCCTGCTGGTGCTGGCCCGCGAAAACGGCCTGGACCGGGGGTCGACCATGTGGTGCTCAGCCGCCAGACCGAGGGTGCGGGCGCGGCGCAGAACATCTTTGTGGTGAAGGGGCCACTGGATGATCCGGCCTCGCTGCGCGCCTCATCACCCACTGCCGAGGCCGCCCAGCGTCCGGTGCAGGACAGCCTGGATACGCTTGCCGTGGTCAACCAGCGGCAGGCCGATCAGGCCACGCAGGAACAGGTCCGCGTGCAGGAGCAGCAGCGCGGCGCGCTGACGCACTGACGGGGAACGACATGGAGCCGCCGGGACGCGCCCAGCGCTCCCTTGGCGGCACCCACGCTAGAATGCGCGCATGCGCACCGTACATGCCCTCCGCTACATCACCCCCTTGCGGGAAGGTGGCTCCCTGCCGGCCGTGGTTGAGACCGACGACGACGGCATGGCCGTACTGAAGTTCCGTGGCGCAGGCCAGGGCCCGAAGGCCTTGATCGCGGAGCTGATCGCCGGCGAAATGGCGCGCACGCTGGGCCTGCCGATTCCGGAGATCCTGTTCGTGGAGCTGGACCGCGAGTTCGCCCGCACCGAGCCCGACCCGGAGATCCAGGAACTGATACGCGCCAGTGAAGGTTTGAACCTGGGCCTGGACTACCTGCCCGGTGCGATCAACTACGACCCGGCGGCGATGCCGGTGGATGCCGACCTGGCCTCGCGCATCGTCTGGTTCGATGCGTTCACCAGCAATGTCGATCGCACCACGCGCAATCCCAACCTGATGGTGTGGCATCGAAAGCTGTACCTGATCGACCACGGTGCGGCCATGTACTTCCATCACGACTGGGCCAACGCCGGCGATGCCTGCGAAAAGCCGTTCGTGCTGATCCGCGACCACGTACTGCTGTCGTTCGCCAACCGCATCGCCGAGGTGGATGCCGAACTGGCCGCGCGCCTGACCGATGCCGAGATCGAGCGCATCGTCGGCCTGGTGCCGGACAGCTGGCTGGTGGACGAACCGGCGTTCGACAGCCCGCAGGCCTACCGGCAGGGTTATATCAACTACCTCAAGCACCGCCTGAAGGTGCGTGCGGTGTTCGTGCAGGAGGCCATCCGTGCCCACGCTGCACACGTATGACTATGCGATCATCCGCGTGGTACCGCGGGTGGAGCGCGAGGAGTTCATCAACGTCGGGGTGATCGTCTCCTGTCCCGGCGCGCGCCATCTGGAAGCAGCCATCGAGATCGATCCGGCACGCCTGCACGCCTTCGCGCCAGCGCTGGACCAGGAGGCGCTGCAGCCATGGCTGGATGCGATCGTGGCGATCTGCCGCGGCGATGCCAGCGCCGGGCCGATCGCGCAGCTGCCGGCGCGTGCGCGCTTCCATTTCCTCACCGCCAAGCGTAGCTCGGTCGTGCAGATGTCGAGCACGCATGTGGGCCGCACGGCGGACCCGGCGGGTGTGGTGGAACACTTGATGACGAAGATGGTGCGGGTGCCGCGCTGACGCGCCCGTCTCTCACTTCCGGGCGCGCGCCCTGTGCCAGGCAATGAGCGCACAGGCTGCTGCAGCGGCAATCAACACCCACCCGGCTGCCGCTTGTCCATGCAGGTAGCCTTGTGCATACGCAGCACTGGCACCTTCGCTGGCCATGGCCGGAACACCCTTGAGTATCACGTGCACCCCACGCAGCAGCAGCACCATGCTGGCGACCAGACACACCACGGGAAGAAGTCGGCTCATGGCCCGATTCTGGTCCGCCACCCGCCCCAGCGTCAACATCGCTGCGGCATAGTCGCTCGGGACTACAGCGGCACTCTTCGCGCGATGTAGTTGACCACATTGCCGATCGCATCCGGATCGACATTGGCCAGCCCAACGATCACATAGCCCTGCGCGGGTAGCACCACGATGGCACTGTTCGATCCGGGCGCACCGCCTTCGTGGCCGTACTGATGCTCCCTGCCCTCGCCCTGCACCAGGAAGCCGAACCCGTACCAGCCCTTGTGGTTCTGCGCCGTGGTGGCCTGCTGCAGCAATACAGGTGAGACCAGCTTTCCGCTGCGCAGCGCCTCGGCGAACTTCACCATGTCGCTCACCGTGCTGTAGCCACCACCGGCTGACATGCCGCGCCAGGGCAGCGACTTCGTTTCACGCACCCATTGCCCTTCCTGCTTCGTATAGGCGACCGCACGCTGTGGCACCGTCACTGTTTCCGGTTCGAAGCCGGTGCCGGTCATGCCTGCCGGGCGCAGGATGTGTTGCTCCACATAGGCGTAGTACGACTGACCGGAGACGGCCTCGATGATCCGCCCAAGCACGATGAAGCCATAGTTCGAGTAGCTGTCCTGGCTGCCGGGCGTGAACTGCGGTGCATCCTTGGCAAAGCGCTGCACATAGTCATCCAGCGTCTTCAGCGACGCGGAACACTGCTCGAAATCGTCGCCGAAGAAATCACCCAGGCCACTGGTATGGGTCAGCAGCTGGCGAACCGTCACGCTGTTGGCAACGGCCTTGTTCGGATAGTCCGGCAGGTGCTTGCCGATCGTGTCATCGAGACTGAGTTTGCCCTCCTGCACCCGCTGCAGTATGGCCACTGCGGTGAACATCTTGTTGGAGGACGCAAGGCGGAACTGCGTATCCACGCCCACTGGAATGCCAGCGGTGCGATCGGCCTCGCCACCGCGCCAGTCCAGCAACACCTTTCCATTCTGTGCCACCTGCAACGCGCCCGACAGCGCGTCCTGCGCCCGCAGCGCCTCCAGCTTTGCCGTGGCTTCGGCCATCAGGGCAGGCAATGCAACCCTCTCCGGTCTGTACTTGTCCGGCGTTTCAGTGCCTTCGATCTGGAACTGCTTCACATGCGCCGGGCTGGCCGGATCCATGACGACCGTCACCCACATCGCGCGCTCGCTCAGCTGGCCCATCACCAGCACCTTCGCGTGACCGGGCGCGCTCTGGCGTGTTTCCAGCACACGCAGCGGGCCGGTGCTCTCGCGGAACTCGAGATAGTCCTTGGGGCTGCTGCCTTCCTTCTTCGCGTAGGTATCGGCGAACGCCTGCAGTTGCTCGAGGCTGCCAGCGTTGAAGGCCGCCAGCCAGTCATCGATGGCGTCCTGCGCACGTGGATGTGCACTCTCGGAAGATGTAGCGCCGATTGCTGGAAAAACCGGGGTAACCAGTAGAACCGAACAGGCCAGTGCATTGCAGAGAAACAGGCGTCCAACAACCCTCATGGCAGTTCCTTTGCGGGGATTCCTGGACGCATCCTAGACCAAGGATGCGGCCGCCGCATCGACACCAGGGACTCTGCTGCAACACCTCAACAGTGACGCTGAATGCATCGATGCGCTGCCATCCACTCCGCGTGCGTGGTGGAATGCGCACAGCCCCGGATGCAACGTGAGTGCGAGATCCTTCGCAGTTGATGGAAACCCTGCTACCCGATGGCCCCGCTATCGCCTTGCCATCGTCTGTTCGCTGAATCTCGCCACGCAGAAGTCCAGGAAGCTGCGCAGCTTGGGCGTCAGCTGGCGATCGCGCGGATACACCAGGTTGATCCAGGTCGACACCGGTACGTAGTCCGGCAGCACTTCCACCAGCTCACCACGCGCCAATGCTCCGGCCAGCATTTCGTGCGGTTGCAGGATCAGCCCCAGCCCTCCGATGGCGGCGGTCAGCAGCGGCTCGGCCTGGTTGACCATGAAGCGGCTGGACACTGGCACGGTCAGCACGCCGCCATCGGTATCGCGAAAGCTCCAGCGGGTGCGGATGATCGAATGCGCGAAGCCCAGGCACTCGTGGCGGCTCAGGTCATTGGGATGGGCAATGGCCGGGCGCGAAGCCAGATAGTCCGGCGAGGCACACAGGACCAGCGGATACGGCCCCAACCGCCGCGCCACCAGCCCACTGTCGGCCAGATCGCCAGTGCGGAACACCAGTTCGTAGCCGTCTTCAACGATGTCCACCAGACTGTTGGACAGGTTCAGATCGACCTGCACGTCCGGGTACTGCTGCATGTAAGCCACCACCGCCGGGCTCAGCGCGTGCACGCCGAAGGTGACCGGCGCACTGATGCGCAGGCGCCCCATCGGCCGCCCGCGCGCCACTTCGGCCAGCTGCTCGGCCCCCTCCACTTCCTCCAGGATCACCCGCGCCCGCGCCAGGTAGGCCTGGCCGAAGTCGGTCAGGCTCTGCTTGCGCGTGGTGCGGTTGAGCAGGCGCACCCCCAGATGCTGCTCCAGCGCCTGGATGTGCTTGCCGACCAGCTGCGGCGACAGGTCCAGTGCCTCGGCAGCGGCGGCGAAGGAGCCGACCTCGGCCACCTTGGCGAAGGTCCGCAGGGGAACGATCAGGTCCATTGCAAACAATTGTTTTTCAATGAAACGCCAGATTACCCCTTATTCTGGATGCAGACTACGCGCACAGTAGCGCTCACCCTTTCGCCGGCGCCCTCGCCGGCCCTTCCTTGGAGCCCCCCATGAGCCAGGTTGTCCGCATCCACGAATATGGCACTGCCGATGTACTGCGCATCGACGATATCGACGTTCCCGCCCCCGCCCCTGACGAAGTCCAGATCCGGGTGAAGGCGATCGGCCTGAACCGCGCCGAGGTGATGTTCCGTAACGGCGCCTACTTGCAGGAAGCGCAGTTCCCCAGCCGCCTGGGCTACGAAGCGGCCGGCGTGGTTGAAGCCGTCGGCAGTGCAGTGAGCGGATTCACTGCGGGCGATGCGGTCAGCGTAGTGCCGCCGCTGGATATCGCGCGCTGGGGCACCTACGGCGAACTGGCCAACGTGCCGGCACGACTGGTAGTCAAGCATCCGCAGGCACTGGACTTTGAAACGGCCGCCGCGGTGTGGATGCAGTACGTCACCGCCTGGGGGGCGCTGTTGGAGCAGGCGCACTTGTCCGCCGGGGATTTCGTCATCATCACCGCCGCCAGCAGCAGCGTCGGCCTGGCCGCCATCCAGATCGCCAATGCAGTCGGCGCCACGCCGATCGCTGTGACCCGTGGCCCGGGCAAGCGCCAGGCCCTGCTCGATGCAGGCGCCGCCCACGCCATCGCCACCCAGGAGCAGGATCTGGTGGCCGAAGTGGCGCGCATCACCGGCGGCGCAGGTGCCCGCGTGGTGTTCGATCCGATCGGTGGCCCGCAGTTCGTGCCGCTGACCGAAGCGATGGCGCGTGGCGGCATCCTGCTGGAGTACGGCGCGCTGAGCAGTGAACCCACCCCGTTCCCGTTGTTCAACGTGCTGGGCAAGTCACTGACGCTGAAGGGTTACCTGTACTCGGAAATCGTCTCCGACGATGCCGCGCTGGCACGCGCCAAGGCCTTCATCGTCAACGGCCTGGACCAGGGCACGCTGGCGCCGAAGATCGCCAAGGTATTCCCGTTCGCGCAGATCCAGGACGCACACCGTTACCTGGAATCGAACGAGCAGATCGGCAAGGTGGTAGTGACGGTGTGATCCAGCGTCATGCAACGGGGGCGGCCCACCGCCCCCCTTGCGGTTACCTGGGCAACTCAAACGCCATCACGTAATCGCCGTTCGGGGTTTCCATGAAATGGTGGCCGCCGGCCATGATCACCACGTACTGGCGCCCGCCCTGCTCGTACACCATCGGGTTGGCCTGACCTCCCGCGGGCAGCTTGGCATGCCACAACTCCTTGCCGGTCCTCAGGTCGATGGCGCGCAGCAGGTCATCGGTGGCGGCGGCGATGAAGATCAGGCCGCTGGCGGTCACCACCGAACCGCCATTGTTCGGTGTGCCGATCTCGATCGGCAGGCCGGAGCGGATGCCGAAGGGTCCGTTGCCGCGCGCACTGCCGAATGGACGGTCCCACAGCAGTTTGCCGGTGCGCAGGTCGATGGCACGGATGCCGCCATAGGGCGGCTGCTTGCACAGCAAACCGGTGAACGGCAGGCGCCAACCGGCATTGACCTGGATGGCGTAGGGCGTGCCCACCTGCGGGTCACCCGCGCCTTCTGCTCCGCCCTTGTCGAACCGGATCTTTTCGCGCGGCAGCCAGCCCAACCGGTCGGCCTCCGCGCGTGGCACCAGCCGGTTGTAGTTCGGCATGTCGTTGTAGTTGGCCACGATCACGCCGCGGCGCGTATCGATGGACACACTGCCCCAGTCCGAGCCGCCGTTGTAGCCGGGGTACTCGATGGAATGGCGCTCGCTGCTCGGCGGCGTGTAGAACCCTTCGTAGTAGGCCTTGCGGAACTGGATGCGGCAGACCAGCTGGTCGATCGGGGTGATGCCCCACATGTCACGTTCGGTCAGCTCATGCTCGCGACGCAGCGTGTGGTACAGCGAGAACAGTTGCGTGGGCGAGCGCTGCTCGGGTTCAACACCACCGATGGGCACCTTGCGCTCTTCGGCCGCGGTCAGAAGCTGGCCGTTGCGGCGGTCGAGGATGTAGATGTCGCCCTGTTTGGTCGGCAGCAGGATCGCCGGCACTTTGCCGGCAGCGGTCGGGTAATCGATCAGGCTGGCCTGCGAACCCAGGTCGTAGTCCCACACATCCTTGCGCACCGCCTGGAAATGCCAGGCCGGCTTGCCGGTGGCCACGTCGATCGCCACCAGTGACGTCGCATAGCGGTTCTGGTTTTCCGTGCGTGAGCCGCTCCAGTAGTCACCCGCGGAATTGCCCAGCGGCAGGTAGACCAGGCCCTGCGCCTCATCACCGGTGGCGGTGGTCCACATGTTGGGCGTGCCGCGCGTATAGGTCTGCTCGCGCGGCGGCAGACCGCTGCGCTCGGGCTGGTCCATGTCCCACGCCCAGCGCAGCTTGCCGGTGATGGCATCGTAGGCCTGGATCACGCCCGACGGCGCGTCACGGCGCTGCCCGTCCAGCACCTGGTGACCGGTCACGATCACGCCACGCACGATGGCCGGCGGCGAGGTGATCGACACGTAACCCGGTGGCACCTCGCCCATGCCCAGGGTGATGTCGACCTGGCCGTTGTTGCCGAAGTTGGCGCAGGGGCGGCCGCTGTCCGCGTCCACCGCGATGATGCGGCCGTCCAGCGTGCCTTCGATGATGCGTGCCCAGCACGCCGGGCGATTGCCCGGTGCAGCACTGCGGGTGACGCTGGGCGGCGGCTCCGGCAGCGCCAGATCGGCGGCGACATCGGCCAATGCCGCATCGGCAATGGTCGGCGTGCGGGGCTGCTCGTAGTAGCTCACCCCACGGCAGGCGGCGGTGTACGGAATCGAGGTGTCCTTCACCTTGGGGTCGAACCGCCACAGTTCCTTGCCGCTGGCGGCATCGAGTGCGATCAGGCGGTTGCGCGCGGTGCACAGGTAAAGGCGATCGCCGATCTTCAGCGGCGTGGTTTCCGCGCCCCAGCGCTTCTTGGGCATATCGCCGGTACGGAACTGCCAGGCTGGCTGCAACGAGGCCACATTGGCCGGGGTGATCTGCTGCAGCGGCGAATAGCGGGTGGCGGCATTGCTGCGGCCCCACGCCGGCCAGTCGCCCTCGGCGGGCTGGTCAGCCGGCTGCAGGCCCGTGGTATCACGCGTAGGTTCCAGTCCGGCGCTGACCGCGCCTTCCGGGAACGGCTGATGCCCATCCACTTCACCATGCGGCGCAAAGGCCAGGCCGAAGGCGGCCACGAACACCAGCATCAGCACACCCGCCACGCTGCGCGACAGGCGTTTGGAGACCGGCTCGTGCAAGGTGGGCGCCAGCAAGGCCAGCACGATGCCGAGTGCGGTCACCAGGCCCAGCCGTGGCACCCAGCGCCAGTAGTCGCTGCCTGACTCCCACCAGGTCCACAGCAGCGTGCCGATGAACACCAGCGCGTACAGCAATGCACCGCTGCGGCGGTTGCCGAACAACAGGATGCCGCTGGCCAGCAGGCCGAGCCCGGCGATGGCGTAGTACGCCGAGCCGCCAAGGCTGAGCAGCCACGCACCGAGCCCGCCGATGACCAGGCCGAGCACGACCAGCAGCAGCGACAGCACGGTGACAAGGGGGTGCCGGGAGGCGCGAACAGGGGCAGGAGCGGACTGCGGCGTGGCGGACATCGTCGATCTCCGGGGGCAGCATGCGCCGTTATCCCACCGCCTGCGTGAAGCGCGCGCGTATGTGCGGCACCCGGATACGACGACGCCGGCACAGGGCCGGCGTCGTCGGGTACCTCAACCTGATGGCAGGATCACTCCTGCGCGGCGTCCTCGCTGCTGGCAGCCGCCGGTGCGCCGTCGGTCGCGGCCGGGGCGGCGACGGCCACCTCGTCCTCGTCCTCGTCGATCGAGGCATCCATGCGCTCCACCGCCTGCAGCTTCTCGTCCTTGGACAGGCGGATCAGGGTCACGCCCTGGGTGTTGCGGCCGACGCGGCTGATTTCCGAGCCACGCGTACGCACCAGGGTGCCACCATCGGAGATCAGCAGCACTTCGTCGCTGGAGCCCATCAGCACCGCGGCGACCAGCTTGCCGTTGCGCTCGGTGGTCTGGATGCCGATCACGCCCTGCGTGCCACGGCCCTTGCGCGGGTAGTCCGGCAGCGGGGTACGCTTGCCGTAGCCGTTCTCGGTGGCGGTGAGGATGTACTGCACGCTGGCGTCATCGGCGCCGTCGATCACCGCATCGCCATTGGCTGCGGTTTCCTCGACACCGTTGTCGTCCTCGTTCTCATCCTCGCTGCCACCGGCACTCTCGGCCACGATCAGGCTGACCACTTCCTCGCCGGCCGGCATCTTGATGCCACGCACGCCGGTTGCGGTACGGCCCATCGAGCGGACCTTGTCTTCACCGAAGCGCACGGTCTTGCCGTTGGAGGCGAACAGCAGGATGTCGCGCTCGCCGTCGGTCAGGCCGACGCCGACCAGGGCATCGCCCTCGTCCAGATTGATTGCGATCTTGCCGCGCGCCAGACGGAAGGCGAACTCGCCCAGCGGGGTCTTCTTGACCGTACCGTTCTTGGTGGCGAAGAACACGAACTGGCCATCGGCGTATTCGCGCACCGGCAGCACGGCCTGCACGCGTTCGCCCGGCTCCAGCGGGATCCAGTTGATGATCGGACGGCCGCGGGCATTCGAACCGGCTTCGGGCAGCTGGTAGACCGGCAGCCAGAACACCTTGCCCGAGCTGGTGAAGGTCAGCAGCGTATCGTGCGTGTTGACCAGCCACAGCTGTTCGATGAAATCCTCTTCCTTGGTCGCTGCCGCACTGCGGCCACGGCCGCCACGGCGCTGTGCGCGGTACACGCTCACCGGCTGCCGCTTCACGTAACCGGCATGCGACACGGTGACCACCACGTCTTCCGGCGCGATCAGGTCGAGGATGTCCAGGTCTTCTTCGCTGTGGCGGATTTCGGTACGACGCTCATCGCCGAACTCGGCCTTGACGTTGACCAGCTCCTCGCGGATCACCTGCAGCAGGCGGTCGGGATCTTCCAGGATGTGGATCAGCCCGGCGATCACTTCCAGCAGCTGCTTGTACTCGTCGGTCAGGCGGTCCTGCTCCAGCCCGGTCAGGCGGTGCAGGCGCATTTCCAGGATCTGGGTGGCCTGGATCTCGGTCAGCTGGTAGCCGCCCTCGATCAGGCCCACGCCCTTGGGCAGGTCTTCCGGGCGCGAGGCTTCGGCACCGGCGGCACCCAGCATCGCACCGACCAGGCCCGGCTCCCACACGCGCGCCAGCATGCGCTCGCGTGCTTCATTCGGGTTCGGCGAGGTCTTGATCAGCTCGATCATCTCGTCGATGTTGGCCAGCGCAACGGTCAGGCCTTCCAGCACGTGGGCACGGGCGCGCGCCTTGCGCAGCTCGAACACGGTGCGACGGGTGACCACTTCGCGACGGTGGCGGACGAACGCCTCCAGCATCTGCTTGAGGTTCATCAACTGCGGGCGGCCATCGACCAGCGCCACCATGTTGATGCCGAACACCGATTCCATCTGGGTCTGCTGGTACAGGTTGTTCAGCACAACCTCGGCAGATTCACCGCGCTTGATCTCGATGTAGATGCGCATGCCGTCCTTGTCGGACTCATCGCGCAGCTCGCTGATGCCTTCGATCTTCTTTTCCTTGACCAGCTCGGCGATCTTCTCGATCAGACGCGCCTTGTTCACCTGGTAAGGAATTTCGGTGACGATGATCGATTCGCGGCCGTTGTCGGCCACTTCGATATCGGCCTTGGCACGGATGCGCACACGGCCGCGGCCGGTGCGATAGCCGGCGACGATGCCGGCAGTGCCATTGATGATGCCGGCAGTCGGGAAATCCGGGCCCGGGATGTACTCCATCAGGCCGTCGACATCGATTTCCGGATTATCAATCAGCGCGATGCAGGCGTTGATCGATTCGCTCAGGTTGTGCGGCGGGATGTTGGTCGCCATGCCCACCGCGATACCGGCCGAACCGTTGACCAGCAGGTTCGGGAACCGGGTCGGCATGACCGTCGGCTCCAGTTCCTTCTCGTCGTAGTTGGGCTGGAAATCGACGGTTTCCTTGTCGATATCCGCCATCAGCTCATGCGCGAGGCGCGACATGCGCGCTTCGGTGTATCGCATCGCCGCGGCGGAGTCGCCATCGATCGAGCCGAAGTTACCCTGGCCATCGACCAGCATGTAACGCAGCGAGAACGGCTGTGCCAGGCGCACCAGCGTGTCGTACACCGACTGATCGCCATGCGGGTGGTACTTACCGATGACGTCACCGACGATACGCGCCGACTTGAAGTAGGGCTTGTTGCTGTGCGCGTTGAGTTCGTTCATCGCGAACAGCACGCGGCGATGCACCGGCTTGAGGCCATCGCGCGCATCCGGGAGCGCGCGGCCCACGATCACGCTCATGGCGTAATCGAGGTAGCTCTTGCGCATCTCGTCTTCCAGGTTGACCTGGATGATTTCCTTGGCGTTTTCTGCCATTCGGGTTCCGTTGTCTGGTAGCGGTCCAGTCCGGCGCAGCCCTCTGCGGGAGGGGGTCGTGCCGGAACCTCGATTCAACCTGTGGATACTACCACAACAGGCCGCTCCCTGCCTCCATTTACGGGGATTTTACCGGCACAAATCAGGAACTTAGGGGGGTACCGGCCAGCGGCCGGCACTACCGGGGGCGGAGGTCACGCTGCCCCCTCCCCTGTGCCTCAGCCACCAAAGGCGGCGCGCATGTTCTCGATGGTCGGGTTCAGGATCACCCCGCGCTCGGTCACGATGGCATCGATCAGTTCACCCGGGGTGACGTCGAACACCGGGTTCCAGGCGGCGATGCCTTCGGCCACGGTGCGGGTACCGCCCACGCCGTACAGCTCGCCCGGGTCGCGCTGCTCGATCTCGATCTGGCTGCCGTCCACGGTCTCCATGTCCACGGTCGAGGACGGCGCCACCACCATGAACTTGACCCCGTGGTGGCGAGCGGCGATGGCCAGCTGATAGGTGCCGATCTTGTTGGCGGTATCGCCGTTGGCGCAGATGCGGTCGGCGCCGACGATCACCCATTGCACCGCACCGGTCTTCATCAGGTGCGAGGCTGCCGAATCGGCGATCAGGGTGGCGTCGATGCCATCCTGCTGCAGTTCCCACACGGTCAGGCGTGCGCCCTGCAGCCACGGACGGGTCTCGCCGGCGAACACGCGGGCGATGCGGTGCTGGGCCATACCGGCACGGATCACGCCCAGTGCCGTGCCGAAGCCGGCGGTGGCCAGCGAGCCGGTGTTGCAGTGGGTCAGCACGCCGCTGCCGGCCTCGATCAGGCCCGCGCCCAGCGCGCCCATGTGGCGGTTGGCGGCCAGGTCCTCCTCGGCAATGGCCTGCGCTTCGGCTTCCAGCAGAGCCTTCCAGTCGGCGCCGGCGACGTTCAGGCAGCGACGCATGCGCGCCAGCGCCCAGGCCAGATTGACGGCGGTCGGGCGCGATGCGTTCAGGCGCTGCAGCGCCGGCTCCAACTGCTGAAGCGCATGCGCGCCATCAGCGGCCTGCACGTCCCGCGCCGCCAGCACCACACCCCAGGCTGCGGCAATGCCGATCGCGGGCGCGCCACGCACAGTCAGCGCGTGGATGGCGCTGGCAACGTCGTCACTGTCATGGCAGACCACGTGCTCGACCACGAACGGCAGCTTGCGCTGGTCCAGCAGTTGCAGGGCATCGCCGGTCCAGAGGATCGGGCGGATGTGGTCATAACGGGCGTAGTCGATGTCGGAGGCAGTGTTCATGGGCCCATTGTAGGGCCACGCCCCGCGTGGTTGGAGCCTGCCCGGGCTCAATTCACCGAGAATTCGGCGCGGCAGCCGCCGTCCACCCAGATCCCGTTGCGGTTCCAGCCCCAGGTGTTGCCTTCCTCGCACGGGGTGCTGGACAACTGCTCGGTAACGACCGCGCCGACCGAAATGCTCGCCCCACAGAAGCGGCGCTTCTTCGACTTCGACTCGCAGGTCAGGCGGCGTGGCACGTCGACAAAACGGCCGTCCTCGTCAGCCACTTCGAAATCGCCCTGGCAACCACGGCTGGTCCAGACTTCATTGCGCTTGTAGCCCCAGCCCTGCCCTTCGCGGCACGGCAGCACCGACAGCTGGCGCAGCAGGCGCACCGGCGCCCCGTCCAGGCGCACCGGGCAACTCTGCGGGCGGCCATTGGATTCGCAGCGCACCACACGGCGGACCAGGCGCTTGCCTTCCGTTGCCGCAGGCGCTGCACCTTCCGCACGACGCGCACGGAACTCTGCGCGGCAGCCAAGGGTGACCCACACGCCACTGCGGTCGGTGCCCCACTCGCTGCCACGGATGCAACTGTTGCTGGACAACTGGCGCACAAGGTCGATGCCATTGCTGACGTCGATATCGCAATGCACCCAGCCCATGTCGCGCGATTCGCAGGTCACCACTTCGCCGTCATAGCCCGCCTGCTGGGCCGACGCCGATGACGGCAGCCAGGCACCCCAGAGCGCGATGGAGTACACCGGTGCAGCGACAACCGCAAACCACTTGACCAAAGCCTTCCCCAGCAGGAATGGATGAACTGCGTGCCAGTGTCCGGCATCTGCCGTGATAAGAGCATCATCCTGCTTACCGAAGCAAGCGCGGAAACGCGGAATTCCGTTCAGTCTTCGATGTTCAGGAACGTGCGCACCGCGCTCACGCGTGGGCGAAGTCGTAGGCCAGCACATCGGCGATACGCGGCGTGCGGCTCATCGCCATCAACAACCGATCGACACCCACCGCCACGCCAGCGCAGGCAGGCATCGATGGCAACGCCGACAGCAGCGCCTCATCCACGGACGGTTGCACCTGGCCCCGCTCATGGCGTCGCTGCAGGTCACGCTGGAATCGCGCACGCTGTTCGTGCGCGTCGTTCAGTTCGTGATAGCCGTTGGCCAGTTCCACGGCCCCCAGATAAAGCTCGAAACGCTCGGCCAGCGGCGGCGTGCCGGCTCGAATGCGCGCCAGTGCGGCCTGGCTGGCAGGCCAATCGTGGACCACGGTCATCACCGCGTCATCGAAATGCGGCTGGATATGATGGGTCATCAGCAGATCCAGCCAGTCATCGCGGGTCAGCCCGACCGGGTCGATATGTACCTCGCCCAGCGCGGCACGCAGCGCGGCCTCGTCGGCATCGAACGGATCCACACCCACGTACTGCTGGAACAGCTCGCGGTAACTGAGCACACGCAGCGTCGCACTGCGCCCGACCAGGGCCAGCGCCTGGCCGACCAGCTCGGCGGTTTCCTGCACCAGACGATGGTGGTCCCAACCGACCCGGTACCACTCCAGCATGGTGAATTCCGGATTGTGGCGGCCGCCCGCCTCGCCGTTGCGGAACACCCGGCCCAGTTCGTAACAGTCACCCACGCCCGCCGCCAGCAGGCGCTTGAGCGGATACTCCGGCGAGGTACGCAGCCAGCGGCGGCGGCCACCGGCATCGACATGGCCGGTGAAATCGGTATGGAAGCTGTCGATGTTCGGCTCGGTGTTGCCGGCCACCGACAGGATCGGCGTCTCCACCTCCAGCACATCGCGATCGGCGAAGAAGCGGCGCACCAGCGCGTTGAGCGCGGCACGCTGCTGCAGCGCGCGCAGCAGGGCCTCGCTCACAGGATGCCCTCCGGGCGCGGATGATCCAGCGGCAGGGTCAGCAGATCGCGGGTGTCATCGATGTAGCCACTGGCCAGGTACAGGCGCCGGGCCAGTTCGTTGTGGTGGTTCACTTCCAGCCGCAGGCGGCTGACGCCACGCCCGCGAGCGCGCTGTTCGCAGATGGCCAGCGCCTGCTTGCCGCGGCCGCGGCCGCGCGCGCGGTGGCTCAGGTACAGCTCGTCCAGCAGCATGAAGTGGCCGCCCTGCTCCAGGCTGAAACCCATCGCGATCACTGCGTAGCCCACCACCTCGGCGGCCTCGTCCAGCCACAGCAGCACCTCGCCATTGCGCGGATCGGCCAGCAGCGCGTCCACGCCGCGACGCACGCGCGCGTCGTCGAAGTCGATCTTGTCTTCGGCATAGAACTCGCGCATCAACGCGATCAACAGTTCTTCGTCGGCACGGGTGGCCAGGCGGAAATCCAGCGGAGCGGTCTGCATCGGTGTTCCTTTGTGTTTCATGCCGGGCGCCAGGCACCCGGCGGGGTCATCATTCGTGTTCGGCGAGGTAGGCCAGCAGGCGGTCTTCGTCCCATACCGGCACGCCCAGCGACTGCGCCTTGTCCAGCTTGGAGCCGGCCTCGGTACCGGCCACCACGAAGCTGGTCTTCTTCGACACGCTGCCGGAGACCTTGGCACCCAGCGCTTCCAGGCGTTCCTTGGCGGCATCGCGGGTGAGCTGGGCCAGGGTGCCGGTCAGCACCACGGTCTGCCCATCCAGCGGGCCGGCCACGATCTCGGCCAGCGCCGGCGCCTTGGCCAGGATCTGCTGCATCGCCTTCTCGGCCGCCAGCAACATCGCGCCATGGCCATCGGCATCGAGCCACGCAGCCAGGCCGCGTGCAGTGTCATCGGGCAGGCCGGCGTTGACGAACTGGCCATGCTCGGCGTCGAGCACTGCTTGCGCGCCGGAAAGCGCAGCGACCAGTTTTTCGGCGCGCAGGCGGGTGATGCCAGGGATCTCCGATTCGACCAGCAGCTGCGCCAGATCCAGCCCTTCGCGCAGCTTGGCACTGGGCGCATGCACATCGCTGATGCGCACCTGACCGACCTGCAGCAGGTCATCGATGGCCTGCTGGTTGCCCTGCTGCTCGAAGAAATGACCCAGCGAACGCGCCACTTCGCCGCCGATGTCCGGCACACGCTTGAACAGCGGCCACGGCAGGTGGCGGATAAGCTCCAGGTCACCGAACCACTGCGCCAGCGCCTTGGCCGTGCTCTCGCCCACGTGCTCGATGCCAAGCGCGAACAGCAGGCGCTCCAGCGTGGCCGCACGGCTGGCATCGATCGCCGCGATCAGGTTGTCGGCCCACTTGGTGGCGATCTTCTTCGTGTTCCATTCGAAGCTGGCCGGCTGTGCCAGCGCCTGTGCTCGCCAGCCCGGATCGTTGCCATCCAGCTTGAGCACCGCATTGAGCACCGCACCACTGCCTTCGGCGGGCAGGTGCAGCTTCAGCGCAGCCGCCAGTGCGGAAGGGTCCTCGGCATCCAGCACCAGCTTCAGATGCAGCAGCTGGTCACGGTTGAGCCGGTACAGATCGGCCACGCTTCTGACGATGCCGGCGTCGACCAGAGTTTCGATGTACTTGTCACCCAGGCCATCGATATCCATCGCGCGACGCGAGGCGAAATGGGCGATGGCTTCCTTGCGCTGCGCCGGGCAGGACAGTTCGCCCGAGCAGCGCCATGCGGCAGCACCTTCCTCGCGCACGATTTCCGAGCCGCACACCGGGCAGCGCGTCGGCATCTGCCACGGCGTGGTGCCCGGCGGGCGGCGATCAAGGATGACGCTGACCACTTCCGGAATCACATCACCGGCGCGGCGCACGATCACGCTGTCACCCACGCGCACATCCAGGCGTGCGATCTGGTCGGCGTTGTGCAACGTGGCGTTGGACACGATCACGCCTGCCACCGCCACCGGCGCCAGCCGCGCGACCGGTGTGGCTGCACCGGTGCGGCCGATCTGGATCTCGATCGCCTCTACCGTAGTGCTCTGTTCCTGTGCCGGGAACTTGTGCGCGATGGCCCAGCGCGGCGCACGCGAAACGAAGCCCATGGCCTGCTGGCCGGCGCGGTCATCCAGCTTGTAGACCACGCCATCGATATCGAACGGCAGGCCATCGCGGCGCTCACCGATATCGCGGTAGTAGCCGAGCAGGCCGTCGGTGCCTTCCACGACCTTGCACAGCTCACTGACCGGGAAGCCCCAGGCACCGAGCTGGGCCAGTGTGCCCGAATGGGTGTCCGGCAGCTCGCCGCCCTGCACTTCGCCGGTGCCGTAGGCGAAGAAACTCAGCCGGCGCTGCGCACTGATCTTCGGGTCGAGCTGGCGCAGCGAACCGGCGGCGGCGTTGCGCGGGTTGGCCAGCACCTTGCCGCCCTGCAGGCGCGCACGCTCGTTGTAGGACTCGAAGTCGGCGCGGGCCATGTAGACCTCACCACGCACCTCCAGCACATCCGGCCAGTCCTTGCCGTGCAGCCGCTTGGGAATATCACCGATCTCGCGCAGGTTGGCCGTCACGTCCTCGCCGGTACTGCCATCGCCGCGGGTCGCGCCGAGTACGAAATGACCGTCCTCGTAGCGCAGGCTGATCGCCAGGCCGTCCATCTTCGGCTCGGCCGAGAACCGCAGGCTGCGTCGGCCCAGGCGCTCGTCGATGCGGCGCACGAAATCTGCCACTTCCTCGTCGCTGAAGGCATTGGACAGCGACAGCATCGGCACCGCGTGGCGCACTTCCGGGAAGCGGCCGGAGGGGCGCGCACCGACCTGCTGGGTCGGGCTGTCGGCACGGGCCAGCTCCGGATGCTCGCGCTCCAGCGCTTCCAGCTCGCGCACCATCCGGTCGTAGTCGACGTCGGGGATCTCCGGCGCGTCCAGCTCATGGTAGGCGCGGTTGGCCTGGGCGATCTGCCGGCGAAGGTCTTCGGCGCGTTCGGCGGGGCTGGGGCTCATCGGGATCCGGTGGTTCTGGGATGGCCGGGGATTCTACCGCGCCCGACCGTCAGGCCCTGTAACGCTCCCGCCTTTGTAGCGTCGAGCTTGCTCGACTGGTGCTCCCTCGCTCTGGCAGGTGCCAACCACTCCCCCATCCTGGTACGTGCCAACCACTCCCCAGCTCTGGTACGTGCCAACCACCCTCCCGCTCTGGTAGGTGCCAACCACCCTCCCGCTCTGGTAGGTGCCAACCACCCTCCCGCTCTGGTAGGTGCCAACCTTGGTTGGCACATCTGCAGTCAAGCATGGTTCGACTCCACAAAAAGCAGCTTGCCGCCCATCCCCACCGGCGCTAGCGTGCGACGGTCTTCCCTTCGGAATCCCACCCGTGACCCTGCCCGCCTCCCGTCGACGCTTCCTGCAACTGGCCGGTGCTGGCCTCGCCGTCGCCGGCACCGGGCTGCCGCAGCTCGGCCATGCCCAACCCGCGACAGCCGCCGCCCCAGCCCCTGCCGAAGGCGCCGTACTACTGAACTTCAACGAATGCCCGTACGGCCCCTCGCGCGCCGCCCAGCAGGCGGCGCGCGACAGCATCGCCAGCTGCGGCCGCTACCGCTTCGCTCTGGCGGCACAGGTTCGCGATGCCTTCATCGAACAGGCGCGCATCCCGGCTGATCACGTGCGGCTGTATCCGGGTTCCAGCGAGCCGCTGAACCGCGCCGCCGTGCTATGGACCGGCCCGCAGGCGGGGCTGGTAGTGGCCGACCCGACCTTCGAGACGCTGGGCGAGGTCGCCGCCGCACACGGTGCACACGTGCAGAAAGTGCCGCTGCGCGAGGACGGTGCACACGACCTGCGTGCGATGGTCGCCGCCGCACACGCACGCCCGACCGGGCTGCTGTATGTGTGCAACCCGAACAACCCGACCGGCTCGATCAGCCCACCGGATGAGCTCGCCTGGCTGCTGGCCCACAAGCCCGCTTCCACCCGCGTGCTGTTGGACGAGGCGTATCTGCAGTACAGCGAACAGCCGAGCCTGATCGCGCAGGTGGCGCAGCGCGATGACCTGATCGTGTTGCGCACGTTCTCCAAGCTATATGGCATGGCCGGCCTGCGCCTGGGCGTGGCGACCGCACATCCCGACCGCCTGCGCGAGCTGGCCAGCCTCGGCGACAACCCGCTACCCGTGCCGGCACTGGCCGCTGCACTGGCCAGCCTGCGCGATCCGCAGTTGATTCCGCAGCGCCGCCTGCAGAATGCCAAGGTGCGCGAGGCCACCATCGCGTGGCTGGGCAAGCGTGGTTTCAGCTGCGTGCCGTCGGAAGCGAACTGCTTCGTGGTCGACGTGCAACGCGATGGCAGCGCGTTCGCCAAGGCGATGGCGGACAACGGCGTGGTGATCGGACGCAGCTGGCCGATCTGGCCACAGCGCGTGCGCGTGACCGTCGGCACCGAAGAAGAAATGGCCGCGTTCCGCCATGCGTTCGCGAAGGTGGCCGGCGTGCCGGCCTGATCCTGTTGGTGGGGGCGAACCTTGGTTCGCCCCATCCACGCATGGCGTGGATCTACTGTTGTGGGTGCCGACCGTTGGTCGGGGTGGGTGCCGACCGTTGGTCGGCACGCCATGGCGCTTACCAGCGCGGGGTCTTGGTCAGCGGCGGGGCCTGGTGCTGGCGGTCGTAGGCGCGCAGCTCGTCACGGATGTGTGCGATGCGCTGGCGGCCCAGGGCATTGCGGCTGTCATCGAGCACCACGCCATCCAGCAGTTCAGCCATGCGCTGCACCGTCGGCAGCATCTTCTCCCAGGCGTCCAGCGCGGTCAGCGGCGCCGGCAGGGTCAGGAAGAAGGCGATGGCCGGGGTTTCCATGGCACGGATGTTGGCCATGTCGAAGCTGCCCGGCTTCATGATGCTGGCCATCGAGAAGATCGGGCCGCGCTCGGGGTGGCCTTCCACCAGACGGTGGAACACGTTCATGTGGCCGAACACCAGGCCGGTCTTCTCAGCCGCCACCACGATGTCCTCACCACGAAGCTGCTCGCCGGCCCGGGCAGCCACGAACAAGGAGACGATCTTGTCGAAATCCTGGGTGGCGCGCTTGCCGAGATCACTGGCGCCCGGGTCGGTTTCGCCCAGACCAAGTTCGGCCTGCTCGCCTTCCGTGCCCATGCCCGGTTCGACGCGGCCATCGGCCACGGCGACGCCGTCTTCGCCCAGTACCGGTTCGCGGCGCTCGCCGCTGGTCGGTTCCGCGCCTTCCACGCGGCGCCCCTGGGGCTTCTTTTTCGGACGGCCAAACAGGAAGATCGCGGCGATCAACAGCAGGCCGGCGGCCAGGATGCCGATGCGCAACAGTGCCGTGTCGGACATTCGATAGGTTCTCCGGCTGGTTCATTCAGGTAACTAGGATGGCACGTCAGGCCGCGCCCGCCAATCGCGCGGCTTCTTCCAGGTCCACGCTGACCAGGCGGCTGACGCCCGGCTCGCGCATGGTCACGCCCGACAGCTGGTGCGCGGCCTCCATCGTCGCTTTGTTGTGGCTGACGAACAGGAACTGCACCTTTTCGCTCATTTCCTTGACCATGTTGGCCAGGCGGCCGACGTTGGCTTCGTCCAGCGGCGCGTCCACCTCGTCCAGCAGGCAGAACGGCGCGGGGTTCAGCTGGAAGATGGCGAACACCAGCGCCACCGCGGTCATCGCCTTCTCGCCGCCGGACAGCAGCGAGATGCTGGACACGCGCTTGCCCGGCGGACGCGCCATGATGGTCACACCGGTGTCGAGCAGGTCTTCACCGGTCAGTTCCAGGTAGGCGTGGCCGCCACCGAACAGGCGCGGGTACAGCGCCTGCACGCCAGCGTTGACACGATCGAAGGTGTCCTTGAAACGACCGCGGGTCTCGCGGTCGATCTTGCGGATGGCATCCTCAAGGGTTTCCAGCGCCGTGGTCAGGTCGGTGTGCTGCGAATCCAGGTAGTCCGAGCGCTGCGAAGCCTCGCCGTACTCGTGGATGGCGGCCAGGTTGACCGGCTCCAGCCGGCGCATGCGGCCATCGATCTGGTGCACGGCCTGCTCCCAGTCACCCAGGCGGGCGTCCTCGGGCAGTGCGTTGAGCACGTCCTGCAGCACGAACCCGGCCTTCTCCACCGCGCCCTGCAGGGTATCCGCGCTGAGCACCAGCGCCTGCTGGTCCAGCTTGCGCTGCGAAATACGCTCGCGCTGGGCCAGCGCCTGTTCGTCACGCTGGTGACGGGTCTGCTCGTAATTGCGCAGCTCGGCGTCGATGCCGTCCAGCAGCGTGCGCGCCTCGGTCAGCACGCGATCGGCACGCACACGCTCTTCCAGTGCGTTCTGGTGCTCGGCCTGCAGCGACTCGACCGGCGAATCACCTTCGTCCAGCTGCGAATGCAGTTCGCCCAGTCGCGAATCCAACTGCCCGCGCTGGGTACCCATGCGTTCCAGCGCTTGGCTCAGTGAAGCCAGCTGCGCCCGCTGCGATTCCAGGGTCAGCGCCAACGAGTGCGAGCGCTCGCGCACCGCTCGCGCGGCGTCTCTGGCCAGGTCGCGGGCCTCGGTCAGCTGGCGGCGCTCACCCTCCAGCCGTTGCCGGGTCGATTCCAGGTCGCCCATGCTGCTGACCGCGTTTTCCAACCGCGACCGCGCTTCACGCGCCTGCTCGTTGTTGGCTTCCAGCGTTTCCTGCAGCTGCTTCAGTTCACCTTCGATGCGGTCGATGCGCGTTCGCGCCGCCTCCACCTTGCCCTGCTGTCCCTGCAATTGGCCAGCCAGTTCAGAGACCGCACGATGGGCCTGGTACAGCGCACGCTGCGCGTCTTCGCGCTGCTGCTCAGCGGCCTGCAACTGCTCGCGGAAACCACTCAGCTGTTCTTCCAGCTCGGCTTCGCGATCCTGCAGTTGCTCGATCTGCTCACGCAGCTCGTTGATCTCACGTTCGCGCAGCAGCGCGCCCTGCTGGGCCGCACCGGAGCGCGACACGCGCAGCCAGCCCTGGCCCAGGCGCTCGCCGCTCTGGGTGATGATCGAATCGCCTTCCGGAAGACTGCCCTGCAACACCTTCGCCTCGGACAGGTCCTTGGCTGCGTGCAGGTGCGCCAGCAGGCGACGGATCGCGGCCGGGCCACGCACGCGGGCCGCCAGCGAGGTTGGCGCGACCTTCAGGTCCGCGCCATCGTTGGCAACCAGCGCGATGTGGCCCTCGCCCAATTCGCCTAGGGCATCGACCAGGCTGGCCGGATCATCAACCAGCACGCCTTCGATCAATTGGCCGAGCGCGCTTTCCACCGCGTTCTCCCAGCCGGCATCAACGTCCAGGCGTTCGCCGACACGCGCCGCCGAATCCAGTCCACGCGCCTTCAACCAGGCCACGGCCGCGCCCTGCTCCTGGCCCAGCGCGGCCTGCTGCAGGGTTTCCAGCGAAGCCAGGCGACCGCGCAGGCCGTTGGCCTGCTTGCGCAGTTCGGCCAGTTCGTTCTGGCCATTGCGCTGCTGTTCCTGCACCGTCGCCACGCCCTGCTTGCGCAGCTCGACGTCTTCGCTCAATTCATCCAGCGCGGTCTTCTGCGTGTCGTGCTGCAGGTGCAGCTGCTCGAAGGCTTCTTCCAGCGCGTCCACGTCCAGCCCGGCGCGCTCGGCGGCCAGGGCCTCGCGACGCCGGTCAGCGTCGAGGATC
Organism: Stenotrophomonas sp. 96582_Sma; assembly: GCF_056480905.1. Lineage (NCBI taxonomy): Bacteria > Pseudomonadati > Pseudomonadota > Gammaproteobacteria > Lysobacterales > Lysobacteraceae > Stenotrophomonas > Stenotrophomonas sp. 96582_Sma. Next base: position 3,138,485 of record NZ_CM151122.1, read on the forward strand.
TGCTTGTCCAGGTAGTCCACGCGCGTGCGCTCGACATCGCCGGCGCGCGACGCCTCCGAACTCTGCGAGGTGTGCTGCTCCCAGCGCTGCTGCCAGCTGGCCAGCCGGTCCTCGGCCTCGCGCAGGCTTTCCTGCTTGATCTCGTTCTCTTCCTGCAGTTCTTCCAGCTGCGGGGTGGCGGCCTCCACCGCCTCGCGCAGCACCATCAGCTTGGCTTCGTCGCCGCTGATGTGCTGGCCCAGTTCGGCCAACGCCTGACGGGTCTCGTCGCGCGCCTTGTGCAGGCGCTGCGACAGTTCGCGCTGGTGCTGGATCTGCTGCTCCAGGCGCGCCAGCGTGCTGCCGACCTGATAGACCGCAGCCTGCGCGGTGTTGAGCGCGTCGGCGGCCTCTTCGCGTCGAACGCGCGAGGTCTCGATGCGGGCCTCGGCATCACGCTGATCGGCGATCAGCTGCTGCAGCTTGGTCTCTTCCTGCGACAGCCCTTCGCGCAGCTTGGACAGGCGACCGTCCAACCCGCGGAATTCCAGGGCCTTCCACTCGGCATCCTTGACCCGGCGCTCTTCCTGCAGCGCCTGGTACTGCTCGGCCTGCCTGGCCTGGCGCTTGAGGTGTTCGAGCTGCTTGCTGATCTCGTCGCGCAGGTCGCCCAGCCGGTCCAGGTTCTCGCGGGTGTGGCGGATGCGGGTCTCGGTCTCCTTGCGGCGCTCCTTGTACTTGGAGATGCCGGCCGCCTCCTCCAGGTACACGCGCAGGTCTTCCGGGCGCGCCTCGATGATCTGGCTGATCATGCCCTGTTCGATGATCGAGTAGCTGCGCGGGCCCAGGCCGGTGCCGAGGAACAGGTCGGTGATGTCGCGGCGGCGGCACTTGGTGCCGTTGAGGTAATAGTTGCTGGTGCCGTCGCGGCTGACCGTGCGCTTGACCGAGATTTCGTTGAACGAGGCGTACTCGCCCGAGATCGTGTGGTCGGAGTTGTCGAAGATCAGCTCAACCGTGGCCTGCGACACCGGCTTGCGGGCGTTGGAGCCGGAGAAGATCACGTCGGTCAGCGAGTCGCCACGCAGGCGGCTGGCCGAGCTCTCGCCCATGACCCAGCGCACGGCGTCGATGATGTTCGACTTGCCGCAGCCATTGGGGCCCACCACGCCGGTCATGTTGGTCGGCAGGTGCAGGGTGGTCGGATCGACGAACGACTTGAAGCCGGACAGCTTGATCGTGGAAAGACGCATAGGGGTTCCGGACTGGGGCCGGCAAGCGGCCTGCGTTTACCCTCCAAGTCATTGATCCTGCTGGGATCGATGCCCGTGGAACGGGTGTGACGCCCTGAGTATACCGATGTGGCCGTGTTCTACGAATGGGCGTGGAACATTGTCCAGCCCCACCCCGCCGGCCGGACGTGGCCCGACGCCACGAAACGGAGCCATAAAACAAAACGGGCACCCTTGCGGGCGCCCGTTCTGCGGTGATTCCAGGCCTTGCGGCGTGGGATCAGGCTTCGGCGACGACGACGACCTTGACGGTGGTCTCGACGTCGGCGTGCAGGTGGACCAGCACGTCGTATTCGCCGATGTTGCGGAAGGCGCCTTCGCCCAGGATGACTTCGCTCTTGCTGACCGGCAGGCCGGCAGCGGTGAAGGCATCGGCGATTTCGCGGGCGCCGACCGAGCCGTACAGCTTGCCTTCGGTCGAAGCGTTGGCCGGGATGGTCACGCTCGCGCCTTCCAGCTTGGCCTTGCGGGCGTCAGCGTCGGCGTGGATGGCCTGGGCCTTGGCTTCGTATTCGGCGCGCTTGGCTTCGAACTCGGCCTTGTTGCTCTCGGTGGCCGGAACGGCCTTGCCCTGCGGCACGAGGAAGTTACGGCCGTAGCCCGGCTTCACGTCGACCAGGTCGCCCAGATTGCCGAGGTTGGTGACTTTCTGCAGGAGGATCAGCTGCATGGTATTGCTCCAGATAAGTTATTCGTTAGCGAGGCGATGCCCCGCAACAAAGGCTGTCCGAATAGCTGGCACAGCGGGGGCGGCACCGGGCCGCCCCGCCGGGCATCAGACGTCGTGGTTGTCGGTGTACGGGATCAGGGCCAGGAAGCGAGCGCGCTTGACGGCGGTCGCCAGCTGACGCTGGTACTTCGACTTGGTACCGGTGACGCGGCTCGGCACGATCTTGCCGTTCTCGGTCAGGTACTGGCGCAGGGTGTTGAGATCCTTGTAGTCGATCTCCTTCACACCTTCAGCCGTGAACTTGCAGAACTTGCGGCGACGGAAGAACTTGGACATGGGAAGGCTCCTTAGGCGGCGGAAGCGGCGTCGTCGCCGGCTTCGTTGTCAGCGGTGGTGGTGGACTCGCCTTCTTCGTCGTCACGACGACGGCGCTCACCGCGCTCCGGCTTGTCACCCTTCTCGTCCTTGCTCTTCATGATCAGCGACTGCTCGGTGTCAGCCTCGTCACGCTTGATGACCAGGTTGCGCAGCACGGCGTCGTTGAAGCGGAAGCTTTCGGTCAGTTCGTTCAGAACGGCCTGGTCGGCTTCGATGTTCATCAGCACGTAGTGGGCCTTCACCAGGTTCTGGATCGGGTACGCCAGCTGGCGGCGGCCCCAGTCTTCCAGACGGTGGATGGTGCCGTTGCCGTTCTCGACCAGCGACTTGTAGCGCTCGATCATGGCCGGGACCTGCTCGCTCTGGTCCGGGTGGACCATGAACACGATTTCGTAATGACGACTCATGTTTTTTCTACCTTTCGGATGTGGCCTCGCGGCCGGACAGCCCCCCGCCGTTGAGACCGCGGTGGGGCAAGGATTCCCGCCAGGAAGGCAGGAAGCCGCGCATTATGGCGCAGATGGGGTGGCTGGGCAACCGGCGGGTCACAGGGCAACCTGAACCGGGCTACCCCAGATCCACATGAAGGCGGTGCTGGCCGCATTCCAGGCACTGGAACAGGCAGCCAATCATCTCCCCGTCCCGGCTCAGGTGTTCCAGCACCCAGTCGGCGTCGCGCGGGTTGACCTCGATCACGACGGGCCGGACCTCGTCGAGGATGGGCTGGAGATCCTCGCTACCGGCGTAACCGAGGAAGGCGCAGGGCCGCTCACAATGGCTGAGCCAGACCGACTGCTGCCAGGACGAGTAGCCCGGGGTGCGCTCGCAGATCTCCAGCAGCAGCTCGCGGGCGATGGTCGGCGGCGGATCGGCCGGATCCGGGGATACCCCCTCGATATCGCTCCAGCCGGTGAATTCACCCTCGTAACTGGCCGCTGCCCTGCCATCGGCGATACACCAGGGGCACAGGTAATCGGGGCTCAGAACGGAGTAGAACGGCCCCCGGTACCGCAGTGTGCGCGGCTGACCGCAGCAGTCGCAGACCCCGTCGACCTCTTCGAAGGAGAGGGCGTAGGCGTTGGGGTGATAAATGAAAAGCGGTCGTTCCACCCGTGGATCCCTTCCCTGCCGACCAAGGTCGGCATCTACCAGCGCCCGGCCATGCCCGGCGGACGCCAGAACCAGCCCTCAGGCCTTGTCGGCGTCGGTGGTGAAGCTTTCACCGCAGCCACACTCGGCGGTGGCGTTCGGGTTGCTGAACGTGAACGTTTCGCTCAGGCCGTGCTTGCCGAAGTCGATCACGGTGCCGTCCACCAGCGCCAGGCTCTTGGCGTCGACGTAGATCTTCACGCCGTCCTGGTCGAACACGGTATCGCCCTCGCGCTCGTCGCGGGCCAGGTCGGTGATGTGACCCCAGCCCGAGCAACCGGTCTTGGTCACGCCGAAACGCAGGCCCAGCGCGCCGGGGGTCTGGGCGACAAAGCGCTGCACGCGCTCGAAGGCAATGGGGGTCAGGCTGACGGCCATGGGGCTACTCCATAGGTACGGGGACATTATAAGGAGCCGTTGCCACGAAAAATGCCTCGCAAGCAGAACGCTGCAACCGGTAAACTCCCGTGTTCACAGATCGAGTCGATCAGCAGAGGATTCAAGTCATGACGGTGGTCAGCGTTGAACATGCGCTTGCCGGGAAGATCCCGGAAGGCGGCGAAGTCACGGTACGCGGATGGGTGCGCACGGTGCGCGGTTCAGCGAATCTGGCCTTCGTGAATGTGAGCGACGGCTCCTGCTTCGCCCCGATCCAGGTCGTGGCCGGCGACAGCCTGGCCAACTTCGACGAAATCAAGCGCCTGACCAGCGGCTGCTCGGTCATCGCCACCGGCACCCTGGTGAAGTCGCAGGGCAAGGGCCAGTCGTTCGAGATCCAGGCCAGCACGCTGGAAGTGGTCGGCTGGGTCGAAGACCCGCTCACCTACCCGATCCAGCCCAAGCCGATGTCGCCGGAGTTCCTGCGCGAAGTGGCGCACCTGCGCCCGCGCACCAACCTGTTCGGCGCGGTCACCCGCATCCGCAACTGCCTGGCCCAGGCCGTGCACCGTTTCTTCCACGAGAACGGCTTCAACTGGATCAGCACCCCGATCATCACCACCTCCGACGCCGAGGGCGCCGGCCAGATGTTCCGCGTGTCCACCCTGGACATGGTGAACCTGCCGCGTGACGAGAAGGGCGCGATCGATTTCAGCCGCGACTTCTTCGGCAAGGAAACCTTCCTGACCGTGTCCGGCCAGCTGAACGTCGAGGCCTACTGCCTGGCGCTGAGCAAGGTCTACACCTTCGGCCCGACCTTCCGCGCCGAGAACAGCCACACCACCCGCCACCTGGCGGAGTTCTGGATGATCGAGCCGGAAATCGCCTTCGCCGACCTGGCCGAAGACGCGCGCCTGGCCGAAGAGTTCCTGAAGTACCTGTTCCGTGCGGTGCTGAACGAGCGTGGCGACGACCTGGCCTTCATCGCCGAGCGCGTGGACAAGAACGCGATCACCAAGCTGGAAGACTTCATCAATGCGCCGTTCGAGCGCATCGACTACACCGATGCGGTCAGCCTGCTGCAGAAGTCCGGCAAGAAGTTCGACTTCCCGGTCGAATGGGGCCTGGACCTGCAGACCGAGCACGAACGCTGGCTGACCGAAGAACACGTCGGCCGCCCGGTGGTGGTGACCAACTATCCGGAGCACATCAAGGCCTTCTACATGCGCCTGAACGACGACGGCAAGACCGTTGCCGCGATGGACGTGCTGGCCCCGGGCATCGGCGAGATCATCGGCGGCAGCCAGCGCGAAGAGCGCCTGGACGTGCTGGATGCGCGCATGGCCCAGTTCGGCCTGGATCGTGAGCACTACAGCTGGTATCGCGACTTCCGCCGCTATGGTTCGGTGCCGCACGCCGGCTTCGGCCTGGGCTTCGAACGCCTGGTGGTGTACGTCTGCGGGCTGTCCAACATCCGCGATGCGATCCCCTACCCGCGCGCCCCGGGCAGCGCGGACTTCTAAGCCCCACACGACCACGGAGGTACCGCTCCCATGACCCTGTTCTTCGCCCTCTGTTTCGTCGGCGTTGCAGTGGCCGGGTTCAGTGCCTTCGTGATCTTCTGGCCGCTGACCCTGGTGCACGTACGCGATCGCCATCCGGCGCTCGCCGAGCGCTTCGGCAGCGGTGCCTTCCTCAAGCCCGATGCCCTGGCCTGGCTGCTGCGCCGTGACTATCGCCAGCAGCCGGACCGCTCGCTGTCCGGGCTGGCGACGCCGGCCTGGGTATCGCTGCTGACCCTGCTGGCCGGACTGGGCATGGCCGCCCTGCTCTGGCTGGCCTCGCTCTGGTAACACATCCATGAATGACATCACCGCCTCGCGCGACAGCTGGTGGCTGGCCAGCCTCGGCAACACCCTGATCTGGGCGCGCCTGCGCGTGCGCCCGGCCGGCACCGCCGAAGTGCTCGACAGCGATGGCAACACGCTGAGCTATGACAGCGAAGACACCGCGCGTTCGCAGCTGTTCGACGCCGAATTCGTCGAGTACGACGGCTTGGACGAGGAAGACGCGCTGGTGCGCGGCTTCAGTCTGCACGAAGTGCAGCCGCCGCAGGCCGACAGCGATGAGGGCCTGCGCGGCCGCATGATCCAGTCGCTGGGCGGGCGCGCCTGACCCCTGCATGTTCACCCCGCGCGCCTTCGCCGAGACCGACCTGCTCTGGCTGGACCGCCTGCTGGCGCGCGACCCGTTCGTTACCGTGCTTACGCCCGGCAGCGATGGCCTGCCGGAGCTGACCCGGATGCCGGTGCTGTACCGGCGTGACGGCGACCAGATCGAACTGCGCGGCCACTGGGCGCGCGCCAACCCGCAGTCGCGCCACCGCGGCGCGGCCAAGGTACTGATCGATGGTCCGCATGGCTACGTCTCGGCCAGCTGGTATCCGGACAAGGAACCCGCTGCGCGGGTACCCACCTGGAACTACGCCGCTGCCGAGCTGCGTGGCCAGCTGCAGACCTTCGACGATACCGAGGCGCTGGCCGAACTGGTCGGCGCGATCAGCGACCGCTTCGAAGCGAGTGTCGGCCAGGCCTGGCAGTTCGATGCCACGCGTGCCGAACATGGCCCGGAGCTGCGCGCCATCGTCGGCTTCCGTTTCCAGGTCGAACAGGTGCAGCTGAAGCTCAAGCTGAGCCAGAACCATCCCGATGCGAACCAGCGCGCGGTGATCACCGAACTGGAACAGCTGGGCACCCCCGCTTCCACCGAGTTGGCGCAGTGGATGCGCTGGCACCGCGAACAGGCCGCCCGCAGCGACTGAACGCCCCAGATTCCCGCGACGACGCAGCCGGACGGCTGCGGCGCGCCCCCACCCGACGCCAGGGACCCATACATGAAAGACATCCACAAACTGCTGCAGAACAACCGCGACTGGGCCGACCGCATCGAGAAGGAAGACCCCGAGTTCTTCCACCAGCTCGCCAAGCAGCAGCACCCCGAATACCTGTGGATCGGCTGTTCCGATTCGCGCGTGCCGGCCAACCAGATCATCGGCATGGCCCCGGGTGAAGTGTTCGTGCACCGCAACGTCGCCAACGTGGTCGCCCACACCGATCTGAACTGCCTGAGCGTGGTGCAGTACGCGGTAGACCAGCTGAAGGTGAAGCACATCCTGATCGTCGGCCACTACGGCTGCGGCGGCGTGCATGCCTGCCTGCACAACACCCGCGTCGGCCTGGCCGACAACTGGCTGCGCCACGTTGGCGACGTGATGCAGAAGCACACCGGCATCCTCGATGCGATCGAGACCGACGAGCTCAAGCACGCACGCCTGTGCGAACTGAACGTGATCGAGCAGGTGGCCAACCTGTGCCGCTCGACCATCGTGCAGGACGCCTGGGCCCGCGGCCAGAAGCTGATGGTGCACGGCTGGGTCTACAGCCTGAAGGACGGACGCGTGCGCGAGATGGGCATCGACGTCGGTTCGCAGGAAGAACTGCAGCCGGCCTACGAAAAGGCCCTGTCCTACGTCCCGCGCAAGGGCAAGCGCGACTGATCCCTTACGGATGACCACCATGCTCGCTTCGCCGATCAACCTGCACGCTTGGATCGAAGAAAACCGCCACCTGCTGAAGCCGCCGGTGGGCAACAAGATGATCGACAACGGCGACTTCATCGTGATGGTGGTGGGCGGGCCGAACTCGCGTACCGACTTCCACTACGACGAAGGCCCCGAGTGGTTCTACCAGCTCGAAGGCGAGATGGTGCTGAAGGTGCAGGAAGACGGCGCAGTGCGCGACATTCCGATCCGCGCCGGCGAGATCTTCCTGCTGCCGGCAAAGGTTCCGCACTCGCCGCGGCGCCCGCCCGGTGGTATCGGTCTGGTGGTCGAGCGCAAGCGCCTGCCGCACGAGATGGACGGCGTGATCTGGCACTGCGAGCGCTGCAACCACAAGCTGCACGAAGAGTATTTCCCGCTGCAGAACATCGAAACCGACCTGCCCAAGGTGTTTGCGCGCTATCACGCCAGCCTGGAACTGCGTACCTGCAGCGAGTGCGGGCACGTGGACCCGCTGCCGGCGCCAGCGGTCGGCTGAGCCTCGAACGGTAGTCGCCCACCCTGGTGGGCGCATGCTCGCCCCCGCTCTGGTAGATGCCCACCTTGTAGATGCCCACCTTGGTGGGCGCTTGCTTGTACGTGCGCCAACCAAGGTTGGCGACAACCGGGTCATGCGGCGCTGGCGTTGGGTTGGCAGCTACCGGGCCATGCCCCAGGCGCTACACTGGCGGTCCCGTTGCAGCCTGTTGCCCGACCATGTCCGACCTGCTCAGCCGCACCCACGCCATTGCCCTGGACGCCGCCGATCCGCTGCGCCCGCTGCGCAATGAATTCCTGATTCCGCGCCATGGCGGCGGCGAGCAGACCTACTTCGTCGGCAACTCGCTGGGCCTGCAGCCGCGTGGCGCGCAGGCGGCCGTGCAGGAAGTGATGAAGCAGTGGGGTGAGCTGGCGGTGGAAGGCCACTTCACCGGCCCGACGCAGTGGCTGTCCTACCACCGCCTGGTGAGCGCGCAGCTGGCCCGCGTGGTCGGTGCGCTGCCCAGCGAGGTGGTTGCAATGAACACGCTGAGCGTGAACCTGCACCTGATGATGGTCAGCTTCTACCGGCCCACGGCCGAGCGCCCGGTGATCCTGATGGAAGCCGGCGCATTCCCGACCGATCGCCACGCGGTGGAAGCACAGATCCGCTTCCATGGTTTCGACCCGGCCGAGTGCCTGGTGGAAGTGCAGCCGGACGAGGCCAACGGCACGATTTCACTGACCGCGATCGAGCATGCCATCGCCGAGCACGGTTCACGCCTGGCGCTGGTGCTGTGGCCCGGCGTGCAGTACCGCACCGGCCAGGCCTTCGACCTCGATGCGATCACCCGCGCCGCACGCCTGCAGGGCGCGCGTATCGGCTTCGACCTGGCACACTCGGTCGGCAACCTGCCGCTGCGCCTGCATGACGTGGCCCCTGATTTCGCCGTGTGGTGCCACTACAAGTACCTCAACAGCGGCCCGGGCGCGGTTGCCGGCGCCTTCGTCCACGAGCGCCATCACCGCGACACCAGCCTGCCGCGCTTTGCCGGCTGGTGGGGCCATGAGGAATCCACCCGCTTCCAGATGGCACCGCAGTTCACGCCGGCCATCGGTGCCGAAGGCTGGCAGCTGAGCAATCCGCCAATCCTCGGCCTGGCGCCGCTGCGCGCCTCGCTGGACCTGTTCGAGCGCGCCGGCATGGAGGCGCTGCGCAGCAAGTCGCTGGCACTGACCGGCATGCTCGAAGCACTGGTCCGTGCGCGCCTGTCCGGCGTGCTGGACATCATCACCCCGGCCGAGCCGCAGCGCCGTGGCTGCCAGTTGTCGCTGCGCGTGATCGGTGGCCGCGAGTGCGGCCGTGCGCTGTTCGAGCATCTGCGCGGCATCGGCGTGCTCGGCGACTGGCGCGAACCCGACGTGATCCGCATCTCGCCCACGCCGCTCTACAACCGCTACCTGGACGTGCACCACTTCGTCGAGGAAGTGGAAGCCTGGGCCGGCCTCTAAGCCGGCCCCTCCCCTACTGCTGGACAGTTCGTTGATCGCACACGCTTCCCGCTCGTTGAGCATTATCGGTGCCGGCCTTGCCGGGTCCCTGCTGGCCATCCTGCTGTCACGCCAGGGCTGGCGCATCACCTTGTACGAACGCCGCGGCGATCCACGCGTGGCCGACTACGAGAGCGGCCGCTCGATCAACTTGGCGTTGGCCGAGCGTGGGCGCAACGCACTGCGTCAGGCGGGCGTGGAAGACGAGGTGATGGCGCGCGCGGTGATGATGCGCGGGCGCATGGTGCACCCGCGCGAGGGCGAACCGCAGCTGCAGCGCTATGGCCGCGACGACAGCGAAGTGATCTGGTCGATCCACCGCAGCGACCTGAACACCACGCTGCTGGAGCTGGCCGAACAGGCCGGCGCCACCGTGCACTTCCATCGCCGCCTGCACACCGTCGATTTCGATGCGGGTTACGCACGCTTCATCGATGACCGTGACGACAGCCCGCACGACATCCGTTTCGACACCCTGATCGGTGCCGACGGTGCCGGTTCGGCACTGCGTGCGGCGATGAACCGGCGCGCGCCGCTGGGTGAGGACATCGCCTTCCTCGACCACTCCTACAAGGAGCTGGAGATCCCGCCGGCTGCCGATGGCAGCTTCCGCATCGAGCGCAATGCACTGCACATCTGGCCGCGCGGCCACTACATGTGCATCGCCCTGCCCAACCATGAAGGCACCTTCACCGTCACTCTGTTCCTGCCCAACCAGGGCGACCCCAGCTTCGCCACGGTCAACACCGGCGCACAGGCCGAGGCGCTGTTCGCGCGCGAGTTCGCCGACACCCTGCCGTTGATCCCGAACCTGCGCGCGGACTGGGAGCAGCATCCGCCGGGCCTGCTTGGCACGCTCACTCTGGAACGCTGGCACCAGCAGGGCCGCGCCGTGCTGATCGGCGACGCCGCGCATGCGATGGTGCCGTTCCATGGCCAGGGTATGAACTGCGCGTTCGAGGACTGCGTTGCGCTGGCCCGTCACCTGATGGAGGCCGATGATCTGGAAGGCGCGTTCGCCGCGTTCGAAGCCGAGCGCAAGCCAAATGCGCGCGCAATCCAGCAGATGGCGCTGGAGAACTACCTGGAGATGCGCGACCGCGTGGCCGATCCCGCCTTCCTGCTGCAGCGCGAGCTGGAACAGGAACTGCAGCGGCGCTGGCCGACCCGCTTCGTACCGCACTACACGATGGTCACTTTCCTGCACACGCCGTACGCCGAGGCGCTGCGCCGCACCGAACTGCAGCGCGACATGCTGGTGGCCGCCACCGCCGGTCACGATTCACTGGACAACATCGACTGGACCGCACTGGAAGCACAGATCCACGCCCAGCTGCCGGTCCTGGAGGGCGCGCACTGATGGCTGACAGCTTCCTGTTCTACGACCTGGAAACCTTCGGCCAGGACCCGCGGCGCACGCGCATCTCGCAGTACGCCGCGATCCGTACCGACGCCGATCTCAACGAAATCGACACGCCGGTCAGCTTCTTCGTGCGCCCGGCCGATGACCTGCTGCCCTCGCCGATGGCCACGCTGGTCACCGGCATCACCCCGCAGCAGGCACTGGCCGAGGGCATCAGCGAGGCCGAGGCCTTCGATCGCATCAACGAGCAGCTGTCGCGCCCCGGCACCTGTGCGCTGGGCTACAACACGCTGCGCTTCGACGATGAGTTCGTCCGCTACGGCCTGTTCCGCAACTTCCACGACCCGTACGAACGCGAGTGGCGCAACGGCAATTCGCGCTGGGACCTGCTGGACATGCTGCGGCTGATGCGCGCGATGCGCCCGGACGGCATCCGGTGGCCGCTGCGCGAGGATGGCGCCACCTCGTTCAAGCTCGAGCACCTGGCCGAGGCCAACAACGTGCGCGAAGGCGATGCGCACGAAGCGCTGTCCGACGTACGCGCCACCATCGGCATGGCACGCCTGTTCAAGCAGTCGCAGCCACGGCTGTGGGAGTACGCGCTGAAGCTGCGCGACAAACGCTTCGTCGGCAGCCTGCTGGACGTGGCCGCGATGAAGCCGGTACTGCACATTTCCATGCGCTACCCGGCCAGTCGCCTGTGCGCGGCCCCGGTGCTGCCGCTGGCCGCGCACCCGACCATCAACAACCGGGTGATCGTGTTCGACCTGGAAGGCGAGATCGACGATCTGCTGGAACTGCCGGCCGAGGTGATCGCACAGCGCCTGTACATGCGCGCCAGCGAGCTGCCCGAAGGCGTGGCGCGGGTGCCGCTGAAGGAAGTGCACCTGAACAAGGTGCCCGCGCTGATCGCCTGGAACCACCTGCGCGCCGATGACCACGCGCGCCTCGGCCTGGACGTGGCCGCGATCGAGGCCAAGGTGGAACGCCTGCGCGCGTTCGCCCCGCAGCTGGCCGAGAAGGCCCGGCAGGTCTACAACCAGCCCCGCGCCGCCACCGTGGCCGATGTCGATGCCTCGCTCTACGACGGCTTCCTCGGCAATGGCGACAAGCCGCTGCTTGCGCTGGCACGCACCACCGCGCCGGAGCAGCTGGCCGCGCTGGAAGGCCGCTTCCGCGACCCGCGCCTGCCGGAGCTGCTGTTCCGCTACCGCGCGCGCAATCATCCCGACAGCCTCGCGCCGGCTGAACGCCAGCGCTGGCAGGATTACCGCCGCCAGCGCCTGCTCGGAGATGGCGGGCTGGGCGAACTCAACCTGCCCCAGTACCAGCAGCAGCTCGATGCACTGGCCGCTGAAGCGCCCGACGACGCGCGGCGCCAGGCCCTGCTGCAATCGCTGCGCGACTGGGGCCAGCACCTGCAGGAGACCTTGTGAGTACCTATTTCTCGGACGCCAGCTTCAAGTTCCTGCGCAGCCTGGCGCGGCATAACGACAAGGCGTGGTTCAACGACCACCGCCAGCAGTATGAAGACCACGTGCGGCAGCCATTCCTGCGCCTGCTGGGTGACCTGCAGCCGGCGCTGGCCGAGGTCAGCGACCACTTCCGCGCCGATACCCGCGGCGTCGGCGGCTCGCTGTTCCGCATCCATCGCGACGCGCGCTTTTCCAACGACAAATCCCCGTACAAGACCTGGCAGGGTGCACGCCTGTTCCATGAGCGCCGCCGCGAGGTGGCCGCGCCCTCGTTCTACGTGCACCTGCAGCCGGGCGAGAGCTTCGTCGGTGCCGGCCTGTGGCATCCGGAACCGGAGACCCAGCGCCGCGTGCGCCACTTCATCCTCGACAACCCGGGCAGCTGGAAGGCCGCAGCGCATGCACCGGCCCTGCGCAAGCGCTTCGACTTCGAAGAGAGCGAGAAGCTGGTGCGTCCGCCGCGCGGCTTCCCGGCCGACTTCGAATTCATCGACGACCTCAAGCACCGCAACTGGGTGATGTGGCGCTCGCTGGACGACGCCACCATGACCGGCCCGCGCCTGCTGTCCACGCTGGGCAAGGACCTGGCCGCGCTCGGCCCGTTCGTCGACTACCTGTGCGCGGCGCTGGACCTGGAATTCTGATGCCGTTGGCACAGCAACGCCGCACGCTGGGCCGCACCGGCCTGGCGGTTTCGCCGGTGGGCCTTGGCTGCTCCGGCTTCTGGGGGCATCGCCGCTTCCCGGAACAGTCGGCCGCGCACGTGGTCGAGCATGCACTGGCACAGGGCGTGAACCTGTTGGACACCGGCCACAACTATTCCGGTTTCCACGCCGAGCCGCGACTGGGCCGCATCCTGCGCCCGTTGCTGAAGCGATACCCGCGCGAGTCGCTGGTGATTTCCAGCAAGGGCGGCACGCTGACCGGCCAGGCCGGCGTCAGCGGCGCCGAGCAACGCAATTTCTCGCCGGCAGCCATCACTGCCAGCTGCGAGGCCTCTCTGCGCAACCTCGGCCTGGATTACCTGGATATCTACCAGCTGCACGGTGCCAGCCAGCACGACATCAACGATGACCTGCTGGCCGCGCTGCAACGCCTGCGCGAACGCGGGCTGATCCGGCACACCGGCATCAATACGCACACGGCATCGACCCTGCGCTGGATGATCGACCATCCCACGCTGTTCGACGTGGTGCTGCTCGATTACAACGCCCTGCAGCAGGACCGTGAACCCCTCATCGACCAGTTGCACGCGGTGGGCATCGGCGTACTGGCCGGCACCGTGCTGGCGCAGGGCCATCTGCTGCCACCACGCCCGCGCCTGCCACGACCGGCGGATGCCTGGTACCTGGCCAGGGCCTGGCTCAAACCGAGCAGCCGTCAACTGATGCGCAGCGCACGCAACATGCGGAAGGCACTCGCCGCCATCCGCAGCCAGCGCCCGGCCCAGACCGCGTTTGCCTACGCCCTGGGCCATCCCGGCGTGGCCAGTGGCATCCTGGGCACCACCCGCACCGGCAGCCTGGACGAAGTACTGGCGACGCGGCTTGAGGCACTGACCGCAGCCGAACGCCAGCAGCTGGTGGACGCCTTCGGTGATGGCCGCGGATCTCCCAGTCATTGAGTCTTCACCCCATGCTGCTGCGGTTGCGGCAGTCTGGGCGGCATGAAGAAACTCACCGCACTCGTTGGGCTGCTGGTCCTGGCCTTGGCCGCCTGGTGGTTCGGCGGCCCGTACATGACCGTCAATGGCCTGTCCAAGGCCATTGAGCAACGCGACACCGCGCGCCTGGAGCGTTACGTTGATTTCCCGCGCGTGCGCAGCAGCCTGCGCGCGCAGCTCAATGACTATCTGGTGCGCCAAGCCGGCCCGGATGTGGCGGCCAGCCCGTTCGGTGCCCTGCTGTACGGGCTGGGCGACCAGCTTGGTGGTGCCGCGGTGGACACCATGGTGACCCCGACCGGGATCGGCGCGATGCTGCAGGGTCACGTGCTGTGGAAGCGCGGCCGCAATGAACTGCAGGGCGGCGATGCCTTCGGCGCGACCGAACCCGCACGGCCGCTGAAGCATGCCGAACATCATTTCGAAGCGCTGGACCGCTTCGTGATCGATGTCGATCGCGGCCCCGGCCAGCCGCCGATGAAGGTGGTGCTGGAACCGCAGGGCCTGCGCTGGAAAGTGGTGGACCTGCAGCTGGGGATGTCCGGCAGCCCTTGACGGGACCCGTGGCCTGACGGCAATGCCAACCAAGGTTGGCGACTACCGGGGCATGGCGCTCTGGTAGATGCCCACCTTGGTGGGCACGCATCCAGGACGGCGCCAACCAACGTTGGCAACTACCAGACCCTATCCTTCGTTGGCAACGCCATGCGGCACGTGGCCGGCGGCTACATGCTCTCGGGCGCTGTCGATGTTGTGCTGCGAATCATCGAAGAAGATGTCGGCGCCGAACGCCTGCAGGAACGGGCCCTTGTGGCGGCCACCGAGGAACAGCGCTTCGTCCAGGCGCACACCCCACTCACGCAGGGTGCGGATCACCCGTTCGTGCGCAGGTGCCGAACGCGCGGTCACCAGTGCGGTGCGGATCGGTGCACTGTCTCCGGCCGGGAACACTTCCTGCAGCGTGTGCAGCGCCGACAGGAAGCCACGGAACGGCCCGCCGCTGAGCGGCTCGCGGGCGCGCTCGCGTTCGTGGCGGCCAAAGGCTTCCACGCCCTGCTCGCGCGAAATGCGCTCACTCTCGTCGCCGAAGATCACGGCGTCACCGTCAAAGGCGATGCGCAGCTGGCCGGCCGGGCGACCGGTATCGATCTGGTCGGCCGCCGCAGCGGCGGTCTCGCCCGGCGGCTTGGGCAGGATGGTCGCCGCCGCGATGCCATGGCGCAGCGCGCTGCGCACCGATTCGGGGTTGGCCGACAGGAACAGGTCGGTGCCGAATGGCTTCACGTACGGCCAGGTCGGCTCGCCGGCGGTGAACGTTGCGCGGATGATGCCCAGGCCGTAGTGCTGGATCGAATTGAAGATGCGCAGGCCGGTATCGGCCGAATTGCGCGACAGCAGGATCACCTCGACCCGCGGGTTCTCCGGGCTGGCGCCCTGATTCAGCGCCAGCAACTTGCGCACCACCGGGAAGGCCACGCCGGGCCCGAGGATATCGTCCTCGTGCTGGCGCTGGAATTCGGCATAGGCCGCCACGCCATCGCTCTCGAACAGCGCATGGCTTTCCTCGAGGTCGAACAGGGCGCGCGAGGTCACCGCGACGGTCAGCAAACGGGGGGAGTTGTCGCCCATCGGTGGGGGTCCTTCAAGCGGTCGGCGGGGCCGGCCGCCTATTGTCGTCAAAAAACGAACTGTTCGCTCAGGATCCGGTCTTCCAGGTTGTGCTCCGGGTCGAACAGCAGGGTCACGCGGCGGTCCTTCGACTCGCGGATGGTCACCTCGACCACGTCGCGGGTCTCGTGCGAATCCGCTGTAACGCTGACCGGGCGCTTGTACGGATCAAGCACGCGGAAACGCACCTCGGTGTCGGCCTTGAGGATCGCCCCGCGCCAGCGTCGCGGCCGGTAAGGGGCCAGCGGCGTGAGCGCGATGGTATGCGAGCCCAGCGGCAGCACCGGTCCGTGCGCGGAATAGTTGTAGGCGGTACTGCCTGCCGGGGTGGCCACCAGCACGCCGTCTCCGATCAGTTCGGCCACACGTTCCTGGCCGTTGAGGTCGATGCCGATATGCGCCGCCTGCCGGGTCTGGCGCAGCAGCGACACATCGTTGTAGGCCAGCGAACCGGTACTGGTGCCCGACTCGGTCAGCGCCACCATTTCCAGCGGGCGCAGGTTGGCCGGTTCGGCACGGGCGATGCGGGCCTGCACGTCATCGTCGCCACGGTACTGGTTCATCAGGAAGCCGACGGTGCCCAGCTTCATGCCGAACACCGGCTTGCCCAGGTGCCCGTGCCGATGCAGGGTCTGCAGCATGAAACCGTCGCCGCCCAGTGGGCACAGAACGTCGGCCTGCTCCGGCGCGTGGTCACCATAACGCGAGACCATGGCCGCGCGGGCCATCTGCGCGGGCTCGGTGGTGCTGGCCAGGAAAGCGATGCGGGGGGTGTCGCTCATCGGTGGATCCGGGGGGGACTGGTGAAGAGCATAACCGAGCGCCGGGGGTGGACCGCGCGGGGCGGATGACCGGCATATCCGCCGGGACACGCCGTAAACCCGTCCCTGGGGGCTCGATCGCGCCATCCATGGCGCTCACGGTCCCGGCGGATATGCCGGTCATCCACCTGACAGGTCGACGGCCGGCGTCGGGTCAGTGATCGCAGAAAAACAGGCAGAAACAGAACGGCCCCGCTTTCGCGGGGCCGTTCCTCCAACTGCTGCAGATCAGGAGCCCCCCTGAGTCAGGGGGGCGCGCCAACGGCGCGGGGGTCTGGGAGCATGGTTGGCATGGGGCCCACGGTTTGCAGAGCAAACCGTGGGGCGTCAGCGCGAATGCGCTTACGCACCATGCGCGGCCAGCTGGCCCAGGCGCTGGACGGCGACCGAGACGGTCGGGTAGTCCAGGGTCTTCTGCTCGGCCAGTTCGGCCAGCATCGCCAGGGTGAAGCGCAGGCTGTTGTCATCGCGGCCCATCCATGCGGCCACCTTGGCTTCGGCACTGCCACCCTTGGTGCCCAGCACCTGGCCCGCCAGGTTGCGGTGGTTGGCGGCCAGCTCGTCGCGCAGCACGCCACGTGCCACGGCGTGCCAACGGCCGTTGACCTCCAGCGCGTCGACCTGCTCGAACAGCCATGGCAGCTGCAGGGCATCGCCCAGGCGGAAGTGGACCTTGGACACGTCCACCGGCTTCAGCTTGCGGGTACGGGCCAGTTCGATGATGTCGAACGCCGGCTCCAGGAAGTGCAGTTCGGCCAGCTGCTGTGCCAGCGCGGACGGCAGGCCCTTTTCCTTCCACTCGGCCACCAGGGCTTCGTAGGTCGGACGCTGCGAATCCGGCAGCACACCCGAAGCAACGCGGATGTCGTTGAACGGACCCTGGTAGCGGTTGACCGCTTCGGTGATGCCCGGCATCGCGCCCGGGCGCGACAGCAGCCAGCGCACGAACGAGCGCTGCAGCTTCCAGATCACTTCCAGTGCGTCGATCTGCACCGACTCCGGCACCTTGCCGTCGAGGGCATCGATCTGCGCCCACAGCGCGCGTGCATCCAGCGTTTCACGGCTGATGGTGTAGGCCTTGGCGACCTCGGCGATGGAACGACCGGTGTCTTCCTGCATGCGCATCAGGAAGGTGGCGCCCATGCGGTTGATGGTCTGGTTGGTCACGGCCGTGGCGATGATTTCGCGCTTCAGGCGGTGACGCTCCATTGCGTCGGCGTACTTCTTCTGCAGCGGGGTCGGGAAGTAGCGCTGCAGCTCCTTGGACAGGTACGGATCTTCCGGAATGTCCGAATCCAGCAGCTGGGCGAACGCCACCAGCTTGGAGTAGGACAGCAGCACCGACAGCTCCGGACGGGTCAGGCCCTGGCCGCGTGCCTTGCGCTGCGACAGCTCGGCATCGGACGGCAGGAACTCGATCTGGCGATCAAGCAGGCCCTGCTGCTCCAGGGTACGGATGAAGTGCTGCTTGGAACCCAGGCGCTTGACCGCCATCCGCTCCATCAGGCTCAGCGCCTGGTTCTGGCGGTAGTTGTCGTTGAGCACCAGCTCGGCGACTTCATCGGTCATCGAAGCCAGCAGCTTGTTGCGCTGCTCGACGGTCAGCTTCTTGGCCCGCACCACATCGTTGAGCAGGATCTTGATGTTGACTTCATGGTCGGAGGTGTCGACACCGGCCGAGTTGTCGATGAAGTCGGTGTTGAGCAGCACGCCGGCCTGGGCAGCTTCGATGCGGCCCAGCTGGGTCATGCCCAGGTTGCCGCCCTCGCCCACCACCTTGCAGCGCAGCTCGCCACCGTTCACGCGCAGCGCGTTGTTGGCGCGGTCGCCGACATCGCTGTGCTGCTCGCTGGCGGCCTTGACGTAGGTACCGATGCCGCCGTTCCACAGCAGGTCGACCGGTGCCTTCAGGATCGCGCTCATCAGGTCGTTCGGCGACAGCGCCTTGACGTTCTCGTCCAGGCCCAGCACTTCACGCACCTGCGGGGTGATCTCGATCGACTTCAGGCTGCGCGGGTACACGCCGCCACCCTTGCTGATCAGCTTGGCATCGTAGTCCGCCCAGCTCGAACGCGGCACGGTGAACAGGCGCTCACGTTCGACGAACGTGGTGGCTGCATCCGGGTTCGGGTCCAGGAAGATGTGGCGGTGATCGAACGCGGCGACCAGGCGGATGTGGCGCGACAGCAGCATGCCGTTGCCGAACACGTCGCCGGACATGTCGCCGACGCCGACTGCGGTGAAGTCCTGGCTCTGGCTGTCACGGCCCAGCGCACGGAAGTGGCGCTTGACCGACTCCCACGCACCGCGTGCGGTGATGCCCATGCCCTTGTGGTCGTAACCCACCGAACCACCAGAGGCGAACGCATCGCCCATCCAGAAGCCGTGCGCGATGGCCAGGCCGTTGGCAATGTCGGAGAAGGTCGCGGTGCCCTTGTCGGCAGCCACCACCAGGTACGGATCGTCCATATCGTGGCGCACGACATCCACCGGCGGCACGATCTTGTTGTTGACGATGTTGTCGGTGATGTCCAGCAGGCCCTGGATGAACAGCTTGTAGCAGGCCACGCCGTTAGCGAAGATCGCGTCGCGGTCGCCGTTCACCGGCGGGGTCTTGGCGAAGAAGCCGCCCTTCGCGCCGACCGGCACGATGACGGTGTTCTTGACCATCTGCGCCTTGACCAGGCCCAGCACTTCGGTACGGAAGTCTTCGCGACGGTCCGACCAGCGCAGGCCACCACGGGCGACCGCGCCGAAGCGCAGGTGGGTACCTTCCACGCGCGGGCCGTAGACGAAGATTTCGCGGTACGGGCGCGGCTTCGGCAGGTCCGGCACCAGCGCCGAATCGAACTTGAAGCTGATGACATGGCCGTGCTGGCCGTTGGCATCGGTCTGGTAGTAGCTGGTACGCAGGGTCGCGTCGATCACGCCCATGAACGAGCGCAGGATGCGGTCCTCGTCCAGGCTGGACACGCGGTCCATCAGCTTCAGCAGCGCATCGCGCGCGGCCTGCATCTGCGCGTCGCGGTCACCCTTGCGGGCATCGACCACGGTCTTGAGCACCTTCAGGGTGGCGTCGTCGCCAGCAGCCAGCACATCGAAGTGGGCCTTCAGCTGGGCCTGGCCGGCGGCGATATCGTCCTTGCTCTCCTGGCCGGTAGCCGGATCGAAGCGGGCTTCGAACAGCTCGACCAGCAGGCGGGCCAGCAGCGGGTAGCGCGCGAAGGTGCCTTCCACGTAGGCCTGCGAGAACGGCACGCCAGTCTGCAGCAGGTACTTGCAGTAGCCACGCAGCATGGCGACCTGGCGCCAGTGCAGGCCAGCGGCCAGCACCAGGCGGTTGAAGCCGTCGTTCTCGGCATCGCCGTGCCAGACGCGGGCGAAGGTCTCGCCGAAGGCTTCATCGACGCTGGCGGCATCGATCGCGCCGGCGGTCGACTCGACCTCGAAGTCCTGCACGTACACCGGCGCGTTGTCGACCGACAGGCGGTACGGACGCTCGGCGATCACGCGCAGGCCCATGTTTTCCATCATCGGCAGCGCGTCCGACAGCGGAATGTCGTCCAGCTGGCGATACAGCTTCAGGCGCAGGCCATCGCCGCTTTCGCGCGGCACGGCCTGCAGGCTCAGGCGCAGGTCGTCCGGGCCGGTCAGGGCATCGAGCTGGCTGACATCGTTGGCGGCAACGGCGGTGCTGTTGTCTTCAATGTAGCCGGCCGGCAGTGCCTTGCCGATACGGGCAGCGATGCGCAGGCCTTCGGTTTCGCCATGGCGGGTCACCAGCGCTTCGCGCAGGTCGTCCTGCCAGTTGCGCAGCACCTGGGCCAGCTTCTGCTCCAGTTCGGCGGTATCGACGTCCAGCATTTCGCCCGGCTTGGGGCGCACGATCAGGTGCACCTGGGCCAGCGGCGATTCGCCCAGCACCACCGAGCTGTCCACGTACTCGCCGTGCAGCGCGTCCTTCAGCATCGCTTCGATGCGCAGGCGCACGTCGGTGTTGAAGCGCTCACGCGGCAGGTAGACCAGCGCGGAGATGAAACGGCTGTACTTGTCGCGGCGCAGGAACAGGCGGCTGCGCACGCGCTCCTGCAGGCCCAGCACGCCCATGGCAGTGCGGAACAGTTCGTCCTCGCTGGACTGGAACAGTTCTTCGCGCGGCAGGGTTTCCAGGATGTGGCGCAGGGCCTTGCCGCTGTGGCTGGCCGAGGCCAGGCCCGACTGCTTCATCACGTGCTCGTGGCGCTGGCGCACCAGCGGGATTTCCCACGGGCGACGGTTGTAGGCGCTGGAGGTGAACAGGCCGAGGAAGCGCTGCTCGCCGATGATCTTGCCCTTGGCGTCGAATTCCAGCACGCCGATGTAGTCCATGTAGCCGGCGCGGTGCACGCGCGAACGGGCATTGGTCTTGGTCAGGATCAGCGCGTCCTTCAGCCCGGACGTGGTGTTCAGGCCCTGCGCGGCCAGGGTCTTGACCGGACGGGCGGCGGACTTGTCCTTGCCGCGCATCAGGCCCAGGCCGGTGTCGTTCAGCGGCGCCAGCACCTCTTCCTTGCCCTGCTTCTCGACGCGGTACTCGCGGTAGCCGAAGAAGGTGAAGTGGTTGTCGGCGGCCCAGCGCAGGAATTCCTGTGCTTCCTTGCGCGACGCGTCGTCGACCGGCAGCTGGCGGCTGCCCAGGTCGTCGGCCAGCGCCAGTGCCTTGTCCTTCATCGGCTGCCAGTCGCGCACGATCGCACGCACTTCGTCCAGCGCCTTGCTGATGGCCTGCTCGATGGCCGCCATGGCTTCGGCCGGCTGGCGGTCGATCTCCAGCAGCATCACCGACTCGGCATCACCCTCGCCGACCTTGACCAGCTTGCCGGCCTTGTCGCGGGTGAAGCGCAGCACCGGGTGGCCCAGCACGTGGACGCCTACGCCCTGTTCGGCCAGCGACATGGTGACGGTGTCGACCAGGAATGGCATGTCGTCGTTGACGATCTGCAGCACGGTGTGCGGCGATTCCCAACCGTTGGCCTTCGCGGTCGGATTGAACACGCGGACGTTGGCCTTGCCGGCCTTGCGGGCACGGGCGAATTCCAGCGTCTCAGCCGCGAGAGCGGCCCACTCTTCAGCGCTGTGGTGCGGGAACTCGTCCGACTCCATGCGCTTGTAGAAGTCAGTGGCGAAGGCCACCGCTTCGGCCTGTGCGGCCGCGGGGTAACGCTTGCGCAATGCCGTGTACACCGGCTCCAGGGAGAAACCAGCGGTCACTGCGACCTCCGACTCTGCTGGTTTGGTCTTGTTTTTCACGGTCTTGGCTGCGGTTTTTTGCGGTTTCATGGCAGAGCGATGCGCTTGCTCAGTTGGGAAAATGAAATTGTAGCCCTACCGCACGAAAAGGCCTTGCTGCAGGACGGAATAACCAGATTCGGGTTTGCTGCGGTTTAGACGCCTATTCAGTTCGCACCGGTATGGTGCTGGTGCGCGCTTCAGCACTGCCGACAGGATCGGCAAAGCGTGTTACCGGAAGACACACGCGGCGACGCCGATTCGATTCCACAATCCTGAACTGGACGGTATAGTCCACCGCGTGAACCCGGCCTACCTCCCCGTTGCCCTCGACGCACGCGATGAGCGCGTGTTCGATGCCGTGCGCGAGCTGTTGGCCCAGCAGGGCATGCAGATGAGCATGGACGCGGTGGCCCAGCATGCCGGCTGCTCCAAGCAGACCCTGTACTCGCGCTACGGCAACAAGCAGGAACTGCTGCGCCGGGTGATGCAGCGCCATGTCGGCCACGCTACCGGAGCCATGGTTCGTGCACTCCGCACTGACGACCTGCGTGCCAGCCTGCTCCAGTTCGCCACCGACTTCCTGGAGCATTTCAACCAACCGCACGTAGGGCAGGCCTGTCGGCTGATCGCCGCCGACGCGGCCCAGTTTCCCGAAGAGGCGCGTACGCTGTACCGGCATGGCGCCGGCGCGCTGACGCTTCATCTTGCTGAATGGATTGAAACCGTTTGCATGCGTGGCCAGCTCCGGCATGACGACCCGCACTTCATGGCCGAACTGCTGCTGAGCATGATCGCCGGTCAGGATTTCGACAAACAGCGTTTCCATACCCCCCATCGTGATGACGCGCAGCTGCGTCGGCGCTGGGCAGAGTTCTCCGTCGACAGCTTCCTGCGCGCGTTCGCGCCTCAGCCGTCGGCGGCCCCGTCTTCAAACCAACCCCGGAGTTCCTCCTGATGACCGCCCCACTCCGCACCCTTGCCCTGACGTGCGCCGTTGCTGTCGCGCTGGCTGCCTGCAAGAAGCCGGAACAGCAGACGCCCCCGCCGCCGGAGGTGGGCGTGATCGACGCCAAGCCGCAGACCCTGCCGCTGCAGCGTGAGCTGGTCGGCCGCCTGTCGCCGTTCCGCAGCGCCGACGTCCGCGCGCGCGTGCCGGGCGTACTGCTCAAGCGCGTCTACCAGGAAGGCTCGCAGGTCAAGCAGGGCCAGCCCCTGTTCCTGATCGACCCGGCGCCGCTGCGTGCTTCGCTCAATGCCTCCGAGGCCCAGCTGGCCTCGGCCCGCGCCACCTACGCCAACGCCAAGGTCGCCGCCGACCGCGCGCGTTCGCTGGCGCCGCAGCAGTTCGTCTCCAAGTCCGACCTGGACAACGCCGAATCGGCCGAGCGCACCGCGCTGGCCGCGGTCAAGCAGGCCGAAGCGGCGGTGACCTCTTCGCGCATCAACCTGGGCTACACCGAAGTGACCGCACCGATCAGCGGCGTGGCCAACAAGCAGCAGGTCACCGAAGGTGCGCTGGTCGGCCAGGGCGATGTGACCCTGCTGACCACCGTCGACCAGCTCGACCCGCTGTACGTCAACTTCTCGCTGAGCGTGGACGAGTTGACCCAGCTGCGCGCGCAGCAGGCCAAGGGTGCGCTGGCGCTGTCTGGTGACGGCAAGGCTACGGTCAACGTCAAGCTGGCCGACGGCAGCACCTACAGCGAACCGGGCACGCTGGACTTCTCTTCGACCACGGTCGACCCGGCCACCGGCGCGGTGTCGCTGCGCGCGCTGCTGCCGAACCCGCAGCAGATCCTGCTGCCCGGCGCCTTCGTCAGCTTCCAGGCCAACCTCGGCGAGCGCAACAACGCCTACCTGGTGCCGCAGCAGGCGCTGCTGCGCGACACCACCGGCGGCTACGTGATGGTGGTCGGTGCCGACGGCAAGGTCGTGCGCAAGAACGTGAAGACCGATGGCGCGCAGAACGGCAACTGGCTGATCAGCGACGGCCTGGCCGCCGGTGACAAGGTGATCGTGGCCGGCGTGCAGAAGGTCAAGGAAGGTGCGCCGGCGGTGGCCAAGCCGTGGACCCCGGGGCAGGACGCCAACGGCAAGCCTGCCGCAGGCGGCGCCGCTCCGGCGGGCGCAGCACCGGCCGCAGGCAAGGCACCGGCCGACGCGGCCAAGCCCGAGCAGGCCGATGCGGCCAAGCCGGCCGCCAACGATTCGAACAAGCAGTAACGGGAACCTTCCGTCATGCCTAAATTTTTCATCGAACATCCAGTCTTCGCCTGGGTGGTTGCGATCCTGATCTCGCTCAGCGGCGTGATCGCGATCCTCAACCTGGGCGTGGAGTCCTATCCCAACATCGCCCCGCCGCAGGTCACCGTCTCGGCGACCTACCCGGGCGCCAGTGCGGACACCACCGAGAAATCGGTCACCCAGGTGATCGAGCAGCAGCTGACCGGTATCGATCACCTGCTGTACTTCAGCTCATCGTCCGCCTCCAACGGCCGCGCGCAGATCACCCTGACCTTCGAGACCGGTACCGATCCGGACATCGCCCAGGTGCAGGTGCAGAACAAGGTCTCGCTGGCCACGCCACGCCTGCCTTCGGAAGTGACCCAGCAGGGCGTGGTGGTGGCCAAGGCCAACGCCGGCTTCCTGATGGTGATCGCGCTGCAGTCCGATACGCCGGCCATCAACCGTGACGCCCTGAACGACATCGTCGGCTCGCGCGTGCTCGACCAGGTCTCGCGTATTCCCGGCGTCGGCAGCACCCAGCAGTTCGGTTCCGAGTACGCCATGAACATCTGGCTCAACCCGGAGAAGATGCAGGGTTATGGCCTGTCGGCCAGCCAGGTGCTCGCCGCGGTGCGTGCGCAGAACGTGCAGTTCGCCGCCGGTGCGCTGGGTTCGGACCCGTCGCCGGAAGGCCAGCACTTCACCGCCACGGTCTCGGCTGAAGGCCGCTTCAGTTCGCCGCAGGAGTTCGAGAACATCATCCTGCGGGCAAATCCGGATGGTTCGCGGGTGCTGATGAAGGACATCGCCCGCGTTGCCTTCGGTGCCAACAACTACGGTTTCGACACCCAGTACAACGGCAAGCCGACCGGTGCCTTCGCCATCCAGCTGCTGCCGGGCGCCAACGCCCTGAACGTGGCCGATGCGGTGCGCGCCAAGATGGACGAGCTGCAGCCCAGCTTCCCGTCCGGGGTGACCTGGTTCTCGCCGTACGACAGCACCACCTTCGTCAAGATCTCCATCCAGGAAGTGGTCAAGACACTGTTTGAAGCAGTGTTCCTGGTGTTCCTGGTGATGCTGATCTTCCTGCAGAACTTCCGCGCCACCCTGATCCCGACCCTGGTCATCCCGGTGGCCCTGCTCGGCACCTTCCTGGGCATGTGGATGATCGGCTTCACGATCAACCAGCTGACCCTGTTCGCGATGGTGCTGGCGATCGGCATCGTGGTCGATGACGCGATCGTGGTGATCGAGAACGTCGAACGCATCATGACCGAGGAAGGCCTGGCGCCGAAGCCGGCCACGCAGAAGGCGATGACCCAGATCACCGGCGCGGTGGTGGCGATCACCGTCGTACTGGCCGCGGTGTTCATCCCGTCCGCCCTGCAGGGCGGCGCCGCCGGTGAGATCTACAAGCAGTTCGCGCTGACCATCGCCATCTCGATGGCGTTCTCGGCGTTCCTGGCTCTGGGCTTCACCCCGGCGCTGTGCGCGACCTTCCTCAAGCCGACGCACAACGACAACCCGAACATCATCTACCGCACCTTCAACAAGTACTACGACAAGATCAGCCATACCTATGTGGGGCACATCACTTCGGCGGTGCGCCATGCACCGCGCTGGATGATCCTGTTCGTGGTGCTGACCGCACTGTGCGGCTTCCTGTTCACCCGCATGCCGGGCAGCTTCCTGCCGGAAGAAGACCAGGGCTATGCGCTGGCGATCGTGCAGCTGCCGCCGGGCTCGACCAAGGGCCAGACCAACGAAGTGTTCGCGCAGATGCGTGGCATCCTGGAAAAGCAGGATGGCTATGAAGGCATGCTGCAGGTGGCCGGTTTCAGCTTCGTCGGTTCCGGCGAGAACGTCGGCATGGGCTTCATCCGCCTGAAGCCATGGGAGGAACGCAAGTTCACCGCGCCCGAGTTCATCCAGAACATGAACGGCGCGTTCTACGGCATCAAGGAAGCGCAGATCTTCGTGGTCAACCTGCCCACCGTGCAGGGCCTCGGCCAGTTCGGCGGCTTCGACATGTGGCTGCAGGACCGCAGCGGTGCCGGCTACGAGCAGCTGACCCAGGCGCGCAACATCCTGCTTGGCCAGGCTGCGCAGAAGCCCGATCATCTGGTGGGCGTACGCCCGAACGGCCTGGAAAACGCCCCGCAGCTGCAGCTGCATGTCGACCGCGTGCAGGCGCAGTCGATGGGCATGTCGGTGTCGGACGTGTACAGCACCATCCAGCTGATGCTGGCCCCGGTGTACGTGAACGACTTCTTCTACGAAGGCCGCATCAAGCGCGTGACCATGCAGGCCGATGGTCCGTACCGCACCGGCCAGGAATCGCTGAAGAGCTTCTACAGCCCCTCCAGCCTGACCAAGAACGCCGATGGCACCAGTTCGATGATCCCGCTCAATACGGTGGTCAAGTCCGAATGGGTGTCGGCACCGCCGTCGCTGAGCCGCTACAACGGCTACTCGGCGATCAACATCGTCGGCTCGCAGGCACCGGGCACCAGCTCGGGTGAGGCGATGCAGACCATGGAAGGCATCGTCAACGACGATCTGCCGGCTGGCTTCGGCTACGACTGGTCGGGCATGTCCTACCAGGAAATCCTGGCCGGCAACGCGGCGACGCTGCTGCTGGTGCTGTCGATCGTGGTGGTGTTCCTGTGCCTGGCCGCGTTGTATGAAAGCTGGTCGATCCCGGTGGCGGTGCTGTTGGTGGTGCCGCTTGGCGTGCTTGGCGCCCTCGGCCTGTCGATGCTGCGTGGCCTGCCGAACGATCTGTTCTTCAAGATCGGCCTGATCACCGTGATCGGCCTGGCCGCCAAGAACGCGATCCTGATCGTGGAGTTCGCGGTGGAGCAGCGCGCAGCAGGCAAGACCCTGCGCGATGCCACCATCGAGGCGGCCCGCCTGCGCTTCCGCCCGATCCTGATGACCTCGTTCGCGTTCATCATGGGCGTGATCCCGATGGCGATCTCCACCGGCGCCGGCGCCAATTCCCGCCACGCCATCGGTACCGGCGTGATCGGCGGCATGCTGTTCGCCACCCTGCTCGGCCTGCTGATGATCCCGGTGTTCTTCGTGGTCGTGCGCCGCATGCTGGGTGACAAGCTGGATGAGTCCTCCAAGGAATTCATGGAGCGCCAGCGCGACGCGGAAGCCGCGCATCGTCCGGATCGTTGATCCGGTAGTGAGTTGAAACGAAAAGGCCCCGGAGCGATCCGGGGCCTTTTCATTCGTGCCATGAAGCCGGTAGTCGCCAACCTTGGTTGGCGCCGCTGGATCCATGCCAACCAAGGTTGGCGCATGCCAAGCCGGCGTCTCAGCGCAGCAGTGCAACCACCACGCACACCACCACGAGAGCCAATGCAGCCCATTGCATCGGCACAAAGAAGAAATGATGGGGTGCAGCCATACCCTTCTGCCGGGGCGCACGGTTGAGCCACAAACCCAGCAATACGTTCACCGCTGCGCCGATGCCTGCACCCAACAGAACCTGGGGCAGCGGCGTGTTGCCCCTGGAGCCTTCATGCGGAAAGAAGTACGCCAGCAGCAGGATGGCTGCAATCGGCGTCACCAGCGTCATGAATCCCCAACCTCGATAGATCATCTTTGCAGACCGCGTAAAAACCGGCTTGCATTGGACCAGATCGGGTATCGCTCGGCCAAGAAGACCGTGTATCCACGCATGGCGTGGATCTACTGGCCGCGCCGCCGTTGCAGCGGCGCGGCCGGTCGAACTCAGCGCAGCCCGGTCTCGTTGCGGGCGATCACCAGGCGCTGGATTTCCGAGGTGCCCTCGTAGATCTCGGTGATCTTGGCATCACGGAAGTAGCGCTCCAGCGGCATTTCCTTCGAGTATCCCATGCCGCCATGAATCTGCACGGCCTGATGGGTGATCCACATCGCCGCTTCCGAGGCCGTCAGCTTGGCCACCGCCGCTTCGGTGCTGAAGCGCTTGCACTGGCCCTTCACCCACGCCGCGCGCAGGGTCAGCAGCAGCGCTGCGTCCAGCTTGCACTTCATGTCGGCGATCTTGGCCTGGGTCATCTGGAAGGTACCAATGGCCGCGCCGAACGCCTTGCGCTCCTTCACGTACTCCAGGGTCGCTTCATAGGCGGCACGGGCGATGCCGATGGCCTGCGAGGCGATACCGATGCGGCCAGCATCGAGCACGCTCATGGCGATCTTGAAGCCCTCGCCTTCCTGGCCCAGCACGTCTTCAGCCTGCGCCACGTAGTCGTTGAACTCGATCTCGCAGGTGGCCGAGGCGCGGATGCCCAGCTTCGGCTCGGTCTTGCCGCGGCCGAAGCCGGCCTTGTCGGTGTCGATGAGGAAGGCGGTGATGCCGCGTGCGCCCTTGTCCGGCTCGCTCATCGCGAACAGCACGATGTACCTGGCCACCGGGCCGGAGGTGATCCAGCTCTTCTTGCCATTGATGACAAAGGTGCCGTCTGCCTGCTTCACCGCGCGGCAGCGCATGGCGGTGGCGTCGGAGCCGGACTGCGGCTCGGTCAGCGCAAACGCGCCGATGGCCTCGCCCTCGGCGATGGCACGCACGTAGGTCTGCTTCTGCTGCTCGGTACCGTGGGTGAGGATGCCATTGCAGAACAGCGAGTTGTTGACCGACATGATGGTCGAATGGGCCGCGTCGGCGGCGGCGACCTCCACCATCGCCAGCACGTACGCCACCGGGTCCATGCCCGCGCCACCGTATTCGGTCGGCACTTCGATGCCCATCAGGCCGTTCTCGCCCAGCAGGCGGATGTTGTCGAGCGGGAACTCGCCGGTACGGTCATGGTGCTCCGCGCTCGGGGCGATCTTCTCCTGCGCGATGCGCCGCGCAACGTCCTGCAGCATCAACTGCTCTTCGGTAAAGCTGAAATCCACAACACCCTCCCGGGTACATGAAGTTATGGGCTACATACGGCGCGCCCAGGTGCCCCGATTGTACCGGGGCCCGGCTGTTTCCGTACGCTGGCGACTTGACCGCGACGGGCCCTTTCAGCGAATATATCTCTATATCGCGATAGGTAGATATTTATGGATCTTGAAGACTGGTCGACCCGCCTGAAGGTGTTCGCCGATGCGACCCGCGTGCGCCTGCTGGCGCTGCTGGAGCAGGAGGAACTGACCGTGGCCGAACTGTCGGCGATCACCCGGCTGGCACAGCCGCGCGTCTCCACCCACCTGGCGCGCCTGAAGGAAGCCGGCCTGGTCCGCGACCGCCGTGCGGGCGTATCGGCCTATTACCGCTTCGACGAGGCCCAGCTGGACCCGGCGCAGCGTGCATTGTGGCATGCCTTGAGCAACGGAAGCGATGACCCGCTGCTGCGCCAGGACGCTGAACGCGTCGCTGCCGTGCTGGCCCACCGCGCCTCCGACCAGAACTGGGCCGACAGCGTGGCCGGCGACATGGAACGCCACTACTCCCCGGGGCGCACCTGGGAAGCCCTCGCCCGCACCGCGCTGCCGCTGCTGGAGACCGGCGACGTGCTGGACATCGCCTCTGGTGACGGCGTGCTGGCCGAACTGGTGGCCCCGCATGCCAAGCGCTACATCTGCATCGATACCAGCGCGCGCGTGGTTGCCGCCGCCAGCGAGCGCCTGCGCCGCCTGCCCAATGTGGAAGTGCGCGAGGGCGACATGCATGCGCTGCCGTTCAAGGACGGCAGCTTCGACCTGGTGGTGCTGATGCATGCGCTGACCTACGCCAGCAAACCGGCGCAGGCGGTGACCGAAGCCGCGCGCGTGCTGCGCTCCGGCGGCCGCCTGCTGCTGTGCAGCCTGGCCCGCCACGAGCACAAGGCGGCGGTCGAGGCCTACGGCCACGTCAACCTCGGCTTCAGCGACAAGGAGCTGCGCAGGTTCGTCGACAAGGCCGGCCTGCAGGTATCCAGCCTGGAGACGGTCACCCGCGAAAAGCGTCCGCCGCACTTCGAAGTGATTTCACTGATCGCCAACAAGCCCTGAGCCCGAGATCGCCATGCCTGCCCTGCCCTGGTTGCATCCTGATCGTGCCAACGCCCTGCTCGACGCCCTGCGCGAGCGGATCCTGATCATCGACGGCGCGATGGGCACCATGATCCAGCGCCATGGCCTGCAGGAAGACGACTACCGCGGCGAGCGCTTCGCCGGTGGCTACGATCATGTGCATGGCCCCGCTTGCGACCACGCCGTGCAGGAAGGGCATGACCTGAAGGGTAACAACGATCTGCTGCTGCTGACCCGGCCGCAGATCGTCGCCGAGATCCATACCGCCTACCTGGAAGCGGGCGCGGATCTGGTCGAGACCAACACGTTCAACGCCACGTCGGTCAGCCAGGCCGACTACCACCTCGAACACCTGGTGTACGAACTGAACAAGGCTGGCGCAGCGGTGGCACGCGCCTGCTGCGATACGGTAGCCGCAACCACACCAGGCAAGCCACGCTTCGTGATCGGGGTGATCGGCCCGACCAGCCGCACCGCCTCGATCAGTCCCGATGTCAACGATCCGGGCTTCCGCAACACCAGCTTCGACGAGCTTCGCGACACGTACCGCGAAGCCATTGACGGCCTGATCGACGGCGGCGCCGACACCATCATGGTCGAGACCATCTTCGACACGCTCAATGCCAAGGCCGCGCTGTATGCACTGGAGGAGGCCTTCGATGCACGCGGTGCAAGGTTGCCGGTGATGATCTCCGGCACCATCACTGATGCCTCGGGACGCACGCTGTCCGGGCAGACCGCCGAGGCCTTCCACGCGTCGCTCGCGCATGCGCGCCCATTGTCGATCGGCCTGAACTGCGCACTGGGTGCCGATGCGATGCGCCCGCACGTGGAAACCCTTTCGCAGGTCGCCGACTGCTACGTCAGCGCGCACCCCAACGCAGGCCTGCCCAATGCCTTCGGCGAGTACGACGAGACGCCCGAGGACATGGCCAGCACCCTGCGCGGTTTCGCCGAGGATGGCCTGTTGAACCTGGTCGGTGGCTGCTGTGGCTCCACCCCTGACCACATCCGCGCAATCGCCGAGGCCGTGGCCGGGCTGCCGCCGCGCGCCCTGCCCGGTGTCCAGGAGCAGGCCGCATGAATGTCGCCGCCACCGTTCCGCACTTCCCGCCCTATTGCTGTTGAGCCGACGCCTGCCATGACGCCTGTCCGCCCTACCCGCCTGTCCGGCCTGGAACCTCTGGTCATCACTCCGGACCTGCTGTTCATCAACGTCGGCGAACGCACCAACGTCACCGGCAGCGCGCAGTTCCGCAAGCTGGTCAAGGAAGGCCGCTACGAAGAAGCGGTGGACGTGGCCCGCCAGCAGGTGGCCAGCGGTGCGCAGATCCTCGACGTCAACATGGACGAGGGCCTGATCGATTCGGAAGCGGCGATGACCCGCTACCTCAACCTGATCATGTCCGAGCCGGACATCGCCCGTATTCCGGTGATGGTCGACTCCTCCAAGTGGAGCGTGATCGAGGCCGGCCTGAAGTGCCTGCAGGGCAAGAGCGTGGTCAATTCGATCTCGCTGAAGGAAGGCGAGGCGCTGTTCCGCGAGCACGCACGCAAGGTCCTGCGCTATGGCGCGGCCGCGGTGGTGATGGCATTCGACGAAAGCGGCCAGGCTGACACCTGCGCACGCAAGGTCGAGATCTGCACCCGCGCCTACCGCATCCTGGTCGACGAGATCGGCTTCCCACCGCAGGACATCATCTTCGACCCGAACATCTTCGCCGTCGCCACCGGCATCGAAGAGCACGACAACTATGCGGTGGACTTCATCGAAGCCACCCGCATCATCAAGCAGACGCTGCCGCACTGCCATGTGTCCGGCGGTGTTTCCAACGTCTCGTTCTCGTTCCGCGGCAACGAAACGGTGCGCCAGGCCATCCACTCGGTGTTCCTGTACCACGCCATTGCCGCCGGCATGGACATGGGCATCGTCAACGCCGGCGCCATGCCGATCTACGACGAACTGGAACCGGAACTGCGCGAGCGCGTGGAGGATGTGATCCTCAACCGCCGCAGCGATGCCACCGAGCGCCTGCTGGAAATCGCCGAGCGCTACAAGGGCAAGAAGGGCGCGGCGAAGACCGAAGACCTCGCCTGGCGCGAGAAGCCGGTGGCGCAGCGCCTGGCGCACGCGCTGGTGCACGGCCTGGATGCCTTCGTGGAAGAAGACACCGAACTGGCCCGGCAGGCGTCCAGCCGCCCGCTGGACGTGATCGAAGGTCCATTGATGGATGGCATGAACGTGGTCGGCGACCTGTTCGGCGCCGGCAAGATGTTCCTGCCGCAGGTGGTGAAATCCGCGCGCGTGATGAAGAAGGCCGTGGCCTACCTGCTGCCCTACATCGAGGCCGAGAAGGCGCGCAGTGGAGACACCGCCAAGAGCAACGGCAAGATCATCATGGCCACGGTGAAGGGGGATGTGCATGACATCGGCAAGAACATCGTCGGCGTAGTCCTGGCCTGCAACAACTTCGAGGTGGTCGACCTTGGCGTGATGGTGCCGGCGCAGAAGATCCTCGATGCCGCGCGCGAGCACAACGCCGACCTGATCGGCCTGTCCGGCCTGATCACTCCATCACTGGAAGAGATGAGCCACGTGGCCCGGGAGATGCAGCGCCAGGGCTTCGACCTGCCGCTGCTGATCGGTGGAGCGACCACCTCGCGCGCGCACACCGCGCTGAAGATCGACCCACATTACAAGGCGCCCACGGTGTGGGTGAAGGACGCCTCGCGCGCGGTCGGCGTCGCCCAGTCGCTGATCTCGCGTGACCTGCGCGAGGCCTTCGTAGCCGCCAACGAGGCCGACTATGCCGAGATCCGCGCGCGTCATCGCAACCGTGGCGATGCCAAGCGCCTGGTTTCTCTGGAACACGCGCGTGGGCAGAAATTCCAGGGCGGCTGGGACACCTACACGCCGCCGGCACCGAACCAGCCCGGCCTGCACGTATTTGACGACTACCCGCTGGCCGAACTGGTCGACTACATCGACTGGACGCCGTTCTTCCAGGCCTGGGAGCTGGCCGGCAAGTTTCCGGCCATCCTCACCGACGAGATCGTCGGCACCCAGGCCAGCGATCTGTACAGGGACGCCCGCGCGATGCTCGAGCGCATCGTCAATGAGAAATGGCTGACCGCCAAGGCCGTGTTCGGCCTGTGGCCGGCGAACAGCATCGGCGACGACGTGCGCGTGCAGCACCCGCAGGGCGAAACCACCCTGCACTTCCTGCGCCAGCAGGTGGACAAGCCGGCCGAGCGCCCGGATTTCTGCCTGGCCGATTTCATCGCCCCGGCCGACAGCGGCAAGCAGGATTGGATCGGCGCCTTCGCCGTCACTGCCGGCATCGGCATCGACGCGCACGTAGCGCGCCTCGAAGCCGACCACGATGACTACAACGCGATTCTGCTGAAGGCCCTCGCCGATCGCTTCGCCGAAGCGCTGGCCGAGCGCCTGCACCAGCGCGTGCGTACCGAATTCTGGGGCCATGAGCACGCCGAGACGCTGGACAACGAGGCGCTGATCGACGAGGAGTACCGTGGCATCCGCCCGGCACCGGGTTACCCCGCCTGCCCGGAGCACAGCGAAAAGCGACGCCTGTTCGACCTGCTGCAGGCCGAAGCCAACGCCAGCATGGAACTGACCGAGAGCTTCGCGATGCTGCCTACGGCGGCCGTTTCGGGCTACTACTTCAGCCATCCGCAGAGCCAGTACTTCGTGGTCGGCCGCCTCAGCCGCGAGCAGGTCAGCGACTACGCCCGCCGCAAGGGCGTGGACCGCGCCCAGGCCGAGCGCTGGCTGGCCTCCAACCTCGACTACGACCCCGAATGACACAAAAAGGGGACGGAGGGGATTAAGTCGTTTGTGCCTAAAACGACTTAATCCCCTCCGTCCCCTTTTCGCTTCATCATTGCGCTGGGCTTTGACGGTTTCTCGTCCGGTGTCGTTTGCCCTGGTCGGCGCACTGCTGTGCTTTTTCGCACCGAGCCTGCCACTGATCCGCGCACGCCGGAGCCGCTTCAAGGCCTGACGCCGGCGCGGTCCTACTGCTGCAGCAGTACCTGCTGCAGCGACGGCAGCAGCACACGGTTGCCATGCGCGCTGAGGTGATCGCCATCGAAGAACAACGGCCGGCCATCGCGCTGCGCCGGGCACAGCACGTCATCACACAGCACCGGCATCGGATCCCACAGCACACCCCCTGGCAGGCCATCGACCACCTGCTGCAGGCTGCCCAGCATCGGCGCACGCAGCGTTTCCATCGCCTCACGCGTGCTGTCCAGGCCGTTGCGGCAGACCTCGTTGCGTGAATTGAAGCGGTCAGAGCAGCGATACGGCGGCGCCGGCAGCACCGGTTTGGGCGCCTCCAGCACAATTCGCACACCGCGCTCGGCCAACGGTTTCCACTGGGTGATCGCCTCGGCCACTTCGGCCTCGCGTCCTGCAGTGGCTTCCGGGGTCACCTCGCCCGCCAGCTGCGCCTGCGCATCGAACAATACGAACTGATCGGACAAGCGCGGTATCCGCAGCGACACCAGCACCACGGCATCACCTGGCTGCGCACGCTGCGTGACATCGGCGAGCATCGCTGCGTCGAAATCACTGCAACCGGCACCCGCGCCGCGCCACTTCTGCAGGCTCACCTGCGGGCATCCACCACGACCGTAGAGAATCACCTCCGAGCCACTCTCAAGCGCCAGCCGCTGCAGCAGCTCGATGTAGGCCATTGCATGCGAATCGCCAGCAACGAACACCTGCTTCGGCGCACCGGCAGGCACCGGCCGATCGCAGTCACCACGCGCATAGGTCCGCATGCTGCCACCTTCGAAGCGTCGCTTGGTGGTCACCAGGCTGCAGTCGGGATAGTCGCCTGCCACGCTCTTGCCGTTGGGATACCAGTCGCCGGGATGCCGACTGACCGTGCTCAGTGATATCCGCGGTGCCTGCAGGTACAGCAGCGTCTGGGTGCCGGCCGCGACCAGCAGCACAGCCGAACCTGCCAGCACCCAGCGACCCGGGCGCAGACGCTGCGCCAAGGGGCCCCGGAACGGTTGCTCCACCCAGCGCCACGACAACCACGACAGCAGCAGCACCAGCGCCATCGCAGCGCTCATCTGCAGGGGTGTCTGCAGGCCCACGGTCCAGCGCATCAGCACGAATACCGGCCAGTGCCACAGATACAGCGAGTACGACAGCAGGCCGATGGAGCGCATCGGCCTGCTGGCCAACAGGCGTGCCACCCAGGACCGGGGATGATGATGCAGCGCCCACAGCAGGCCTGCCGCAGCAAAGGTCGGCAGCAGGCCATCAGGCCACGGCGAACGTCCGGCCCGTGCGGTCCACAATGCCCAGCACAGCAAGGCCAGCGCCACCATCGCGAGCAGCGAGAACACGGGCGCAGCGCGCTTCAGTGCAATCGTCGTCACCGCATCCACTGGCTGGCGAACATGCAGCAGCTGGAACAGCAGTACGCCAACGCCCAGCTGCCACAGCCGCGTAGTGGTGGCGTAGAACGCCCACGATGGCGGCGCCTCGCGCAGGCCCAGCACCGCCGCATGCAGCAGCGACGCCGCGCTGACCACGGCAAACAGCCCAAGGCTGATCCAACGCCCGCGCGCGCCGCGCGCCCAGGCCAGGAACAGCAGCGGGAACAACAGGTAGAACTGTTCCTCCACGCCCAGCGACCAGGTATGGGTATAGGGATTGAATTCGGCCTTGGGCGCGAAATAATCGTTGCCGATCAGCGCCAGCACCCAGTTGCTGAAGCCGAAGAATGCCATCAGCCCGGTCTTGTCACTGGCCTCGCTGAGCCAGGACTCGGGAATGAACAGCACGCTGCCGACAGCGGTCAACAGCAGGCAGCTGATCAGCGCAGGTGCGATGCGGCGGATGCGGCGCGAATAGAAGCGCAGCATCGACTGCCACAGCGACAACGACGGCAGCCGGTGCACCGATGCGCTGACCACGAACCCGGAAATGACGAAGAACACGTCTACGCCGGTGAACCCGCCCGGCAACCAGGCCGGGTCCAGGTGGAACACGATGACGGCCAGCACGGCAATCGCGCGCAGGCCGTCAATGTGCGGCACGTAGCCGCGGCTTGGATCAGCGGTCATCCTTTCCCCCCAACCGCGGAGGCAGTGCCGTCCACGGTGGTTGCGCCTTTACCAGACCAGGTCGTCCGGCACCTGGTACTGCGGATCCGCATACGGATCTTCCTCGGCCGGCGCATTCGGATCGACCTTCAGCGCCACCGAGGCGGCGAACACCGCCTCGGACTGTGCCAGCACGTCGGCCGTTACCAGCAGGTAGCGGCCATTGAGCTGGACCACACCCAGCTCACCGGCATTGAGCGCGGTCAGCTGTTCGGCAGTCACATAGATGCGCTTGATCTTGCCGCCATACGGGAAGTGGCGGGCGATGTCCGCTGCCTCGGCGTTGAGGCTCTTGTCCTTCAGCAGTTCTTCCAGCTTGGCCTTCGCCTCGCGGCGCACGCGTGCTTCTTCCTGCTTCAGGCGCTCGGTCTCGATGCGCTCTTCCTTCTCCCGCTGCGCCCGGATGGCATAGGCCTTGGCCAGATCCATCTCTTCGGTGCTGCGCGGCTTGCGCGGGCCCTGCTGGCCCTGGCCACCGCGCGCATGCCCGCCGGGCTTGCCCGCGCCATGGCCCTGCCCACGACGCTCACCGGGCTTGTGCTCGCCCTTGCCTGGGCCCTGCGGCTTTCCATTGCCGTTGCCGTTGCCACCCTTGCCCTGCGGGCGGCCATCACGGCGGGGGCCATCATTCTTGCGCTCGGGCTTGGGCGCGGGCTTGAAGCCCAGGCCCATCAGCTGGTCGCGGAGGGTATCGCTCATAGGATTCGGATCAGTAGTGCGGCGGCGGCGGTTCGCTCGCCGGATCGGAAGAATTCAGTGCGTTGCGGACCTTGCCCAGGTCTTCCAGCAGCACGCGCAGCACATCGGCGTTGCGCATGCCCTGCATGCGGGCATCAGCCAGCGCGTCGCTCAGCTCGGCCAGCGCCTGTTCCTGGAAGGACACGCGCATTTCCAGCTCGACCAGGCGCGCTTCCAGCGCCTGCTCGCGTTCAGTGGGCAGATCAGACATGCAACGAGCGCCCCCGGCCAATGCCGTAGTACGCAAGACCTGCGGCTTCCACTTCGCCCGGCTCATACAGATTGCGGCCGTCGAACACCGCCGCATCCTTCAGCTGCTCGCGCAGCTTCTGGAAGTCGGGGCTGCGGAACTGCTTCCACTCGGTGACCACCACCAGCGCGTCAGCACCCTGCAGCGCTTCATCGGCACTGTTGCAGAACACCAGGTCATCGCGTTCGCCGAAGATGCGCTGCGACTCGTGCATCGCCTCCGGATCGTAGGCACGCACCGTCGCACCGCCTTCCCACAGCTGCGCCAGCAGTCGACGGCTGGAGGCCTCACGCATGTCGTCGGTGTTCGGCTTGAAGGCCAGACCCCATACGGCAAAGGTCTTTCCGCGCACGCCCTCGTCCTCGCCCTTGTCGTAATGACGCTGGATGAGGGCAAACAGATGGCCCTTCTGCGCATCGTTGACCGCTTCAACCGCATTGAGCAGCTTCGGCTCAAGGCCATACTGCTGGGCGGTACGGGCCAATGCCTGCACGTCCTTGGGGAAGCACGAGCCGCCGTAACCGGCACCCGGATAGATGAAGTGCCAGCCGATGCGTGGATCCGAACCAATGCCCTGGCGGACCTGCTCGACATCGGCACCGACGCGTTCAGCGATGTTGGCGATTTCATTCATGAACGAAATCTTGGTCGCCAGCATCGCATTGGCGGCGTACTTGGTCAGTTCGGCCGAACGCACGTCCATTTCCACCACGCGGTCGTGGTTGCGGTTGAACGGCGCGTACAGGCGACGCATCACCGCCACCGACTCTTCGTTCGCCGCACCGATGATGATGCGGTCCGGGCGCATGCAGTCCGCAACCGCATCGCCTTCCTTCAGGAATTCCGGGTTGGACACCACGTCGAAGGCGATGTCCGCGCCACGCGCGGCCAGCTCTTCGGCAATGGCGGCACGCACCTTGTCGGCGGTGCCGACCGGCACCGTCGACTTGTTCACCACCACGGTCGGCACACTCATGTGCCGACCAATGGTTCGGGCTACGGCAAGCACGTATTGAAGATCGGCACTGCCATCCTCGTCCGGCGGCGTACCAACGGCGATGAACACCACCTGGCCGTGATCGATGGCGGCCGCGGCATCCGTGGTGAACGCCAGCCGCGCTGCGGCATGATTGGCCTTCACCATCGGCTCCAGGCCGGGTTCATAGATCGGGATGATGCCCTGGTTGAGGCCATCCACCTTGGCCTGGTCGATATCGACACAGACCACCTGATGACCAACATCGGCCAGGCAGGTACCGGTCACCAGTCCAACGTAGCCGGTACCAAAAATCGCAACGCGCATATCCGTATTCGCTCCTGAATGACTTACGGCAGAACGCCCAGCAGCTCGACGTCGAACGTCAGAGTCGCGTTCGGGCCGATCGGGCCGCCCGGGGTGCCGTTCTCACCGTAGGCGAGTTCGCCCGGGATCCAGAAGCGGTACTTCGAACCGACCGGCATCAGCGCGACGCCTTCGGTCCAGCCCTTGATCACCTGATCCAGGCCGAACTCGGCCGGCTGGCGGCCGTAGGAACTGTCGAACACGGTGCCGTTGAGCAGCTTGCCTTCGTAGTTCACGCGCACCTTGCTGCTCGGCAGCGGGCGCTCGCCGCTACCCGGGCGGATCACCTGGTACTGCAGGCCCGACGAGGTGGTCACCACGCCCGGCTGGGTCTTGTTCTTGGCCAGGAATGCGTTGCCTTCCGTGCGGTTGGTCTGCGCAGCCTGGGCAGCCTTGGCCTGCATTTCAGCCTGCTTGGCACCCATGAAGGCCTGGATGGTGGCGGTCGCGTCAGCTTCCGTCATCTTCGGCTGGCCCTTGGTCAGGCCGGTGCTGATTGCGTCAAACAACGAGGCGACATCGATATCGTCCTTCAGCTGCGCCAGCGACGGACCCACCGAGTAGGAGCCGATCATCTGCGACACCTTGACGCGGTCGACCTTCGGCGGCTGCGAGCCCGGTGCCACGCCCGGCACCTGCTGGCCGCTGCGGGCCATAACGACCTGGCGCAGGGCGGCATCGGTGGCCTTGGCCTGTTCCTGGGTGATCTGCGGCTGCAGGCCCTCGAACGAACGCTCAACGGCGGTGCGCAGGGCGGCCACATCGATCTCATCGGCGATCGGGGTGAACGACTTGGCGACATCAAGGCCGATGGCGTAGCCGAGCTTCTGCTTGGGGGAATTCAAGGTTGCGGTCTCCTTGGCGGCTGCGGGGGCAGCCGGTTGTTGCGACAGAGCGACACCCGAAGTGCCCATCGCCAGAATCAGAACCGACGCCGCGGCGCCGCGCATTCCCATCTTCATTCGCTGCATTCCTGGAAGTGTCTGGGCGCCGACGTCGGCGCGAAAAGAAACATTGTCGCACGCATGCCGTCGATGTCGAGGCATGCGTGCTGGATATCAATGCGTGGCGGCTGCCGCCAGCGCCTTGTCGATGGCCGCGGTCAGCTGCGGATCGTCCGGCGTCACCTTGCTGGCGAACTGGGCAATGACCTTGCCATCGCGGCCCACGAGGTACTTGTGGAAGTTCCAGGCCGGCGCAACGCCGGTCGCTGCGGTCAACCGCTGGTACAGCGGCGTGGCCTGCGTGCCGACCACATGCACCTTCTCGAACATCGGGAACTTGACGCCGTAGGTCAGGGTGCAGAAGTCCTGGATCTGCTTCTCGTCACCCGGTTCCTGGCCCTTGAAGTCATTGGAAGGAAAGCCCAGCACCGCAAAACCGCGGCCTGCATAGCGCTTCTGCAGCGCCTCCAGCCCTTCGTACTGCGGCGTGTAGCCACACTTGCTGGCGGTGTTGACCACCAGCAGCACCTGCCCGTGATAGCGCTGCTGCAGATTCACCTGCTGCTTGCTGGCCAACGGCCGGTATTCCAGATCGAGCAGGTCGGCCGCCAGCGCACTGGCGGAACCGGCGGCGCCGGCCACCATCAGGGCCAGCAGGGACAGGCCGCGCAGGCGGCACGGGGAAACGGTCGGCAGGGGCATCAGAGGCGGTCCGCGGTAGCCATTCACAAGGCCCGGCCAATGCTGGCCGGGAATCGGCCGAACTATAGCACCGGGCTCTGGAGCCCCTGATGGCACAGGTCCACCCCGGGCTTTGCGCGGCGTGGCGAATGTGCTGCCCGGGCGCCATCGAAGGCGCAGTGATGACATAGCATGGACATCACTGAATGGAAGGCCGCCCCGAAAAGCCCCCTGCAGAAGATTCATTTCCCTTTTAAATCAATCGACTAAAGGGATGTTTCAGCAATCTGACCACCCCTGCCATCAGTTGGGGACGGCAAGGGGTTGCACGTAGGCGTGCCGGTGTTATAGTTGCATACAACACCAGTCACCTGAGACAGGGGGAAGCCATGAACGTCCGGATCCGTCGCAACCTCACCGCACCCGCGGCCGTCGCTGTTTCGACCCTGCTCGTGCTGGCCTGGTGGGCCACGCCCACCGCCCCTGTTTCCGCCGCTGCTGAAAGTGCGCAGGACGCGACTCTCTCCCCCGCAGGGAACGCCCCCTCCTCCTCCCCCCTCCCCCGCGTCGGCTGCACAGCGCGCTGTCCATGCCGTATTTCTCGTTCGCCCAGCCGCTGACCCCACGGAGCTGAATATGAGCGACATCCAGTGGAGCGACGGCGCTCCCATCTACCGTCAGTTGAAGGAGCGCGTGATCGCCATGATGCTCGACGGAATCCTCAAGCCGGGCGATGCCCTGCCTTCGGTGCGCCAGGTGGCCGCCGACTATCAACTCAACCCCATCACCGTTTCGCGCGCTTACCAGGAGCTGGCCGACGAAGGCCTGGTCGAGAAGCGCCGCGGCCTGGGCATGTTCATGACCGAGCAGGCGGCCACGCAGCTGCGCAGCAGCGAGCGCGACCGTTTCCTCAACGAAGAATGGCCGGCGGTTCTGGAGCGCATCCAGCGCCTGGGCCTGAGCCTCGACGAATTGCTGCCCCAGGGGAAAGTCTGATGAATAGCACTGCAAGTGAGTCGGTCATCACCGCCCGAGGCCTGCGCAAGGCCTACAAGACCACGGTCGCCCTCGACAACGCCAGTTTCAGCATTCCAAGCGGGCGCATCGTCGGCCTGATCGGGCCCAATGGCGCCGGCAAAACCACCGCGCTGAAGGCCATTCTTGGACTGACCTCGGTGGAGGGTGAACTGAGCGTGCTCGGCCGCGACCCGCGACTGCACCGCGACGAACTGATGAACGACATCTGCTTCATCGCCGACGTCGCCGTGCTGCCGCGCTGGCTGAAGGTGCGCGAGGCGATCGATTTCGTGGCCGGCGTCCACCCGCGCTTCGACCGCGCCCGCTGCGAGCGCTTCCTGGCCAACACCAAGCTGCAGCCGAAGCAGCGCGTGCGCGAGCTGTCCAAGGGCATGATCGTGCAGCTGCACCTGGCGCTGGTGATGGCCATCGATGCCCGCATCCTGGTGCTGGACGAGCCGACCCTCGGCCTGGACATCCTGTACCGCAAGGAGTTCTACCAGCGCCTGCTGGAAGACTACTTCGACGAACAGAAAACCATCATCGTCACCACCCACCAGGTGGAGGAGATCGAGCACATCCTCAGCGACGTGATGTTCATCCGCGATGGCCGCATCGTGCTCGACGCGGAAATGGACGACGTCGGCCAGCGCTATACCGAGCTGCTGGTCAATGCCGACCAGCTGGACACCGCGCGCGCCCTGAAGCCGATCGACGAGCGCAGCCTGGCGTTCGGCAAGACGGTGATGCTGTTCGATGGCGTGCCGCGCACCCAGCTTTCCTCTCTCGGCGAGACCCGCATCCCGGGCCTGGCCGACCTGTTCGTCGCCATCATGAAGGGGACCTACGCATGAATGCCATCAAGCACCCCATCAGCCCGATCGGCACCCTGCGCTGGCTGCTCAAGCGCGAGTACTGGGAGAACCGCGGCGGCTTCCTGTATGCCCCGTTGATCGCGGGCCTGATCTCACTGGTGATGAGCATCGCCGGCATTGCCTTCGGCCTGTTCGCGCTGAACCGTGCGGCACGCGACGGCGGCCTGCACATCGATGGCGAGAACGTGAACATCAACGGCCTGAACCTGGCCCTGCTCACCCGTGACATCAGTGCCAAGGACCTTGCTGATCTTGGCAACGGCCTGGACCTGACTCTGGTACTCAGTTCAAGCTGGCCGTTCGTGGTGCTGGCCTTCGTCGTGTTCTTCTACTGCCTGGGCGCCCTGTACGACGATCGCCGCGACCGCAGCATCCTGTTCTGGAAGTCGTTGCCGCTGTCGGACACGCAGACCGTGCTGTCCAAAGTGATCAGCGCACTGATCATGGCACCGTTGATCGCGGTCATCGCCGGCATCCTCACCATGTTCGGCTTCATGCTGATCATCAGTGCCGTCGCGCTGCTGCACGGTGGCAGCCCGATGACCCTGATCTGGGGCCCGGCCAGCCCGCTGACCCTGGCCGCTGGGCACCTGGCCTGGATTCCGGTCTATGCCCTGTGGGCCCTGCCCACCGCCGGCTGGCTGTTGCTGTGCTCGGCATGGGCCAGGAGCAAGCCGTTCCTGTGGGCGGTAATGTTGCCGCTGTTTGCCGGCATCATTGTCAGCTCCACCAAGATGATGCCGCTGTTCGGCCTGACCACCGGCTGGTTCTGGCAGAACATCGTCGGCCGCCTGCTGCTGGGCGGCGTGCCCGGCATGGACCTGCTGTATCGCCTCGGCGCCGACGAAGCATCGCGCCGCGATCTGGACTCGGTCGTCAGCCTGATGTCCCCCGCCTCGCAGCTGAAGTCGCTGGCGATGCCGGAGCTGTGGATCGGCGCCGTCGTCGGCGCAGTGTTCATCTTCCTTGCCATCCGCCTGCGCAAGCGCGCCGGCGAGATCTGATCCCATCCATCCGGAGGCACCACCCATGCGTTCTTTGCTCGCCTGTTCTGCGTTGTTGCTGTTGCCGTTGTCGGCGCTGGCCGCCGATGCTCCGAACTGCAAGTTCACTGCCGCCCGCGCACTGAAGCTGGACGTGGCTGGTGCCAGGACGGTGGTGTTCGAGGTCAATCAGCATGACCTGAAGGTGGTCGCCAGCGCTGGCGGCGGCCAGCTGGACGGCCGCGCCTGCGCGTCCAGCCAGGAATGGCTGGACCAGCTGGTGCTGGAGCAGCGCAAGGTCGGCGACAAGCTGGTGGTGAGCCTGCGCCGCGACGGCCGCCAAAGCGGCATCAGCCTGGGCAACAGCTACGCCTGGCTGGATATCCGTGGCAGCGTGCCGGACAACATCCCGCTGCAGTTCAAGATCGGCTCGGGCGATGCCAGCGTGGAGAACGCACAGTCGCTGAGCGTGGACGTGGGTTCCGGTGACGCCGTGGTCCGCGGTACCCGCGGCAGCATCCACGCTGCAGTGGGTTCGGGCGACCTCAACATCGATGGCGGCAGCTCCCTGAATCTGCTGTCGCTGGGTTCCGGCGACGTCACCGTACGCAACATCAGCGGCGATGCCAGCACCGGTACCGTCGGCTCCGGTGACCTGAAGATCAGCGATGTGCGTGGCAACGCGCGACTGGATACCGTGGGCTCGGGTGATATCGAGTTCAAGCGCGTGCAGGGCAGCGTTGAAGTGGGCGTGGTCGGCTCCGGCGGGGTCGATCTGGCCGACATCGGTGGCAATGTGCATGTCCGCAGCCACGGCTCGGGCGACATCAACGTCGACGGCGTGCGCGGCACCCTGACCGTCGACCACAGCGGCAGCGGTGACGTCGATCATCGCAACGTCAGCGGCAGGGTCACTCTGCCGCGCAGCAAGTAAACCCTCTTCCAGACACTACCAGGGGAACACCATGAACCTGTTGCGCCTGTTGCCCGCTGTGCTGCTGTCCCTGCCGCTGATCGCCTGCGGCGGCA
The DNA here is from genome assembly GCF_056480905.1 of Stenotrophomonas sp. 96582_Sma. Lineage (NCBI taxonomy): Bacteria > Pseudomonadati > Pseudomonadota > Gammaproteobacteria > Lysobacterales > Lysobacteraceae > Stenotrophomonas > Stenotrophomonas sp. 96582_Sma. The sequence goes on from NZ_CM151122.1 coordinate 3,182,453, forward strand.
CGTCGTCAGCACCCGACAAGACCGTTGGCAAGAGTGTGGCCGAAGCCACAGGCGGCGTCGGCGAGACCGTCAGGAACGCGATGGACGATGCCCGCAAGGATATCGCCCAGGGCAACATCAAGATCTCGGCGGACAAGCAGCCGCGTGCGGAGATCACGCCGGATGGCCGCCTGCTGATCGCGGGCAAGGAGATCGCCGCCAACGATATCCAGCGCCGTCATCTGCAGGACTACCGCGGCCACGTGGTCGCCATCGCGATGGACGGCATGGATGTCGGCCTGGCCGGCGCCAAACTGGGTGCCAGTGCTGCCGGCGAAGCGCTGAAGGGCATTTTCAGTGGCGACAGCGAAGGTGTCGAAAAGCGCATCAATGCCGAAGCCGAGAAGATCGAAGCCCAGGCCAAGCGCATCTGCGACCGCCTTCCGGCGATGCTGGCCAGCCAGCAGGCTCTCGCACGTGAACTGCCGGCATTCAAGCCCTACGCGACCATGGACCAGAGCGACGTGGACGACTGCGGCAAGGACACCGTGGTCCAGCGCTAGGCCTGTGACAGATCAGCGCACCCGGCCGGCAGCGGCGTCCGGCTGCCGGCCGTAGTGCGCCGCCCGGCTTACAATGGCGGCCCCGGACGCCCCCGAACCGATTGCCATGAAGAAGCTGTTTCTGCTGTTGACCGCCCTGCTCTGCCTCGGCCTGGCCGGCTGTGACCAGGAGTACCGCAACCACCGCGCCGAGCGTGGCAAGCCCAAGATTTCCGTCAGCGAAGGCATGGTCACCGTGCGTCGCCCGCCCGCGCCGAACATCATCATCCTCGCCGACGGCACGATGAAGATGGACGAGATCCAGATTCCGCTGGACGACGGGCAGAAACAGATGCTGCAGACCATGTTCGGCAAGCTGCAGGTGCTGCGCCAGAACACCCTGGTGGCCGCACCGGCCGATCCCAACATGCAGCCGGTGAAGATCCAGCCGCCGGAGGGCATGGACGTGATTCCGGCGGACCTGATCCAGCGCATCCCGGAGTTCAAGGATTACACCGACACCTTCGGCAACATCGTCGCCGACCGTCGCTGAAAAAAAACGCCGCCCGAAGGGCGGCGTTTCTGCTTTCTGTAGAGTCGAGCCACGCTCGACTCCGGAACAACAGTCGAGCATGGCTCGACTCTACAACCGGCCGATCAACCGCCGGCGCCGCCGCCACCGGCCTGGATGCCACCGGCGGTCAGCGCGGTCGGGTCCAGCAGGCGACGCAGCTCGGCCTCCTCCAGCCCACTGTCCTCCAGCGCCACATCCAGCACCGGGCGCTGTTCCTTGTACGCGCGCTTGGCAATCGCCGCAGCCTTCTCGTAGCCGATGATCGGGTTGAGGGCGGTAACCAGGATCGGGTTGCGCGCCAGCGCCTCGGCAACGCGGTCCTCGCGCACCTTCAGCCCGGCAATCGCACTGTCGGCCAGCAGGGTGGACACGTTGGCCAGCAGGCCGATGCCATCGAGCAGGTTCACTGCGATCAGCGGCAGGGTGACGTTGAGCTGGAAGTTGCCGGTCTGCCCGGCCACGGTGATCGCAGTGTGGTGACCGATCACCTGTGCACAGGCCATCACCGTCGCTTCCGGAATCACAGGGTTGACCTTGCCCGGCATGATCGAGCTGCCCGGCTGCAGCGCCGGCAGTTCGATCTCGCCCAGCCCGGCCAGCGGACCGGCGTTCATCCAACGCAGGTCGTTGGCGATCTTGATCAGCGCCACCGCCAGCGCATTGAGCTGACCGGAAAGCTCCACCGCGTCGTCCTGTGCGGCCAGGCCTTCGAACTTGTTCTCGGCACTGTCGAACTTGAAACCGGTCTGCTGCTTCAGTGCCTTGGCCACCTGTGCACCGAAGCGCGGATCGGCATTGATGCCGGTGCCGATGGCGGTGCCACCCAGCGGCAGCCGGCGCACGCGCTTGAGGCTGTCTTCGATACGCTCCTGCGCCGACGCCAGCTGCGCCGACCACGCGCCGAATTCCTGCTCGAAGGTCAGCGGCATCGCATCCATCAGGTGGGTGCGGCCGGTCTTGACCACCTTGCGCAGGCTGCGGCCCTTCTTGTCCAGGGTCTTGCGCAGGTGCACCAGCGCCGGCAGCAGCTGCTCATGCGTCGCCAACACCGCCGACACCCGCAACGCGGTCGGAATCACGTCGTTGGAGCTCTGCCCCTGGTTGACGTGGTCATTGGGGTGCACACTGGTCTTGCCCGCCTTGCCGGCACGGTTGGCCAGGGTGGCGATGACCTCATTGGCATTCATGTTCGACGACGTGCCAGAACCCGTCTGGTAGACATCGATCGGGAACTGCGCGTCCCAGTTGCCGGCGGCCACTTCGGCGGCAGCGGTCTGGATGGCCTTGGCCACGTTCTTCGGCAGGTGGCCCAGTTCTGCGTTGACGCCCGCGGCGGCGCCCTTGACCAGGCCCAGGGCACGGATGAAACCGCGCGGCATGCGCTGGCCCGACACCGGGAAGTTCTGCACGGCACGCTGGGTCTGGGCGCCCCACAGGGCGTCCGCAGGCACCTGCAGCTCGCCCATGCTGTCGTGTTCGATTCTGAAACCCTTGCTTGCAGCTTTGCTCATTGCATCAACTCCGCACTACTTCAGTTGGGGAAAGGGAAGCGGCGGCTGGCAGGGTGTCGCTTCCCGGGCTGGCGGCTGCGCCAACGATACTCCCTTGCCCGCAGCGTGGGATGACGAGGGCGGGCCAGATCGTTTCATCCGCAGGGCCGATCTGCACGCGCAAGGGGTAGTGCCGGCCGCTGGCCAGCAATCCATGGAATCGTGGGCCGGGCGTGGTTGCCGGCCAGCGGCCGGCACTACCTCACCGGCACGTCGTAGAATATGGCCCCCGCCGCTCGCCCCAGCCCTGCCGACATGTCCGATTCCGCCCTGCTCGCCCTGTCCCCGCTCGATGGCCGCTATGCCGGCAAGGTCGACGCCCTGCGCCCGATCTTCTCCGAGTACGGCCTGATCAAGGCCCGCATCACGGTCGAAGTGGAGTGGTTGCTGGCCCTGGCCGCCGAGCCGGGCATCGTCGAACTGGCCCCGTTCTCCGACGCCGCCATCGCGCGTCTGCGTGCCCTGGCCGCCAGCTTCAGCCCGGTCCAGGCCGCGCGCGTGAAGGAGATCGAGCGCACCACCAACCATGACGTCAAGGCGGTGGAGTACTTCATCAAGGAACAGCTGAAGGACGACGCCGAGCTGGCCCCGGCGCTGGAATTCGTGCATTTCGCCTGCACCAGCGAAGACATCAACAACCTCAGCTACGGCCTGATGCTGGAACAGGCGCGCCGCGAGGTGGTGCTGCCGACGCTGGATGGCATCGCCACCTCCCTGCGCAGCCTGGCCCACGCCCAGGCCGGCCAGCCGATGCTGTCGCGCACCCACGGCCAGACCGCCTCGCCGACCACCCTCGGCAAGGAGCTGGCCAACGTGGTCGCCCGCCTGGAACGCCAGCGCAAGCAGATTGCCGCGGTCGAACTGACCGGCAAGATCAATGGCGCGGTGGGCAACTACAACGCCCACATCGCCAGCTACCCGGACGTGGACTGGCCGGCCTTCGCCGAGCGCTTCGTGACCAGCCTGGGCCTGGTGTTCAACCCGTACACCACGCAGATCGAGCCGCACGACAACATCGCCGAAATCGGCGATGCCGCGCGCCGCGCCAACATCATCCTGATCGACCTGGCCCGCGACATCTGGGGCTATGTTTCGCTGGGCTACTTCAAGCAGCGCCTGAAGGAAGGCGAAGTCGGCTCGTCGACGATGCCGCACAAGGTCAACCCGATCGATTTCGAGAATGCGGAAGGCAACTTCGGCATTGCCAATGCGCTGTTCGAGCACTTCAGCGCGAAGCTGCCGATCAGCCGCTGGCAGCGTGACCTGACCGACTCTACCGTGCTGCGTGCACTGGGTACCGCGTTCGGCCACAGCCAGGTGGCGCTGGATTCGCTGGCCAAGGGCCTGGGCAAGCTGGAAGTGAACCCGCAGCGCCTGGATGCCGATCTGGATGCGGCCTGGGAAGTGCTGGCCGAGGCCGTGCAGACGGTGATGCGTCGCCACGGCCTGCCGAACCCGTACGAACAGCTGAAGGCGCTGACCCGCGGCCAGGGCATCACCGCCGAGTCGATGCGGGCGTTCGTGCAGGGGCTGGAGCTGCCGGCGGATGCGAAGCAGCGCCTGCTGGAGATGACCCCGGGCAGCTACACCGGCCTGGCCGAGTCGCTGGCGAAGAAGATTTAAGGAGTTTCCTTTGCGGCGGCGGCCGCGGGCGCTGCCTGCGGCAGGCAACAGCAACAGCAACATCAACGTCAATAGCGGCTCTGGGTTTTTGCCGTGCTTGGCGGGGCGGGTTGGATTCGCGGGACACGCCGTGAACCCGTCCTTGGGGGCTCGATGGCGCCATCCATGGCGCCAACGGTCCCGCGAACCCAACCCGCCCCACCTCTGACAGATTCCCGGTGACGGATCGAAGAGCATTGGGTTGTCGGGACGGAATTTGAAAGAGGGACGCGGCTTCGCCGCGTCCCTCTGTTGTTTTTGGCTGATTGTAGAGCCGAGCCCATGCTCGGCTGCTTGTTCCAACAGCAAGCCGAGCATGGGCTCGGCTCTACAGGAGCATGAGCAAGCGCAGCGCGCGACCCGCTTTTGCCTTTGATCTTCTTCTTCCATTCCGTGGCGGGCCGCGCAGGAAACTGTCAGGGGCCGGGCGGGTGGGCCATGCAGGGGCGTTGGCGCCATGGATGGCGCCATCGAGCTTACAAGGACGTACTTGCAGCGTCCCCTGCATGGCCCACCCGCCCGGCCAAGCGCGGCTTTTGATTCTGAACCACCCCGCCACGAGGGGCTCCGCCGTTGGCCGGACACCCCGCGACAAACCCGCGCACGTGCGCAATCCCGGCGAACGGCGGACAATGGAGATCTCAGGCGGCCCGCCGCGCCGCCCCTCCCGCTTTCCGCTGCAAGGATTCCCCCATGGCCGCCCGCAAGTCCTCCGCCCCCCTGATCGAAGTCACCGCCCGCCCCGGCCAGCCGCTGGGCATGGCGCCGGCCACCTTCCTGCGCGACTTCTGGCAGAAACGCCCGCTGCTGATCCGCAACGCCTTCCCCAACTTCCAGACCCCGGTGCAGCCGGAAGACCTGGCCGGGCTGGCCTGCGAGGAAGGCGTGCTGGCACGCCTGATCGAGCACGACAAGACCCAGGACGGCTGGCGCGTACGCACCGGTCCATTCCAGGAAGACGTGTTCCCCGCCCTGCCCGACCACGACTGGACCCTGCTGGTGCAGGACGTGGACAAGTGGGACCCGGACGTGCGCGCCCTGATCGAGCACTTCAGCTTCCTGCCGCGCTGGCGCATGGATGACGTGATGATCAGCTTCGCCGCCACCGGCGGCTCGGTCGGCGCCCACGTCGACCAGTACGACGTGTTCCTGCTGCAGGCCCATGGCCATCGCCGCTGGCAGATCGATGCTAGCGAATCGATCAAGGGCAAGCAGCCGCCGCTGGGCTTCCGCCCCGACGTGGAGCTGAAGCTGCTGAAGGTGTTCAAGCCGACCCACGACTGGGTGCTGGCGCCGGGCGACATGCTGTACCTGCCGCCGAACGTGCCGCACCACGGCGTCGCCGAAGATCCCTGCCTGACATTCTCGTTCGGCATGCGCGCGCCGTCTTCGGCCGAGCTGATCAGCGACTACCTGGACACCCTGATCGCCGATGCCGACGAGAACATCCGCTACCAGGATGCCGACCTGAAGGTGCCGGCCGACCCGAACGAAATCGACACAGTGGCGATGGCGCGGGTGATCACCGCGCTCAACGCCATCCGCATGAACGACCCGGACAAGCTGGGCGACTGGTTCGGCCGCTTCATCACCACCTACCGCGCGGCCGGCGAAGTGATGGCCCACCAGGCCGCACCGGCACAGGAAGAAGTGGTCCAGGCCCTGGCATCGGGCCTGCTGCTGCAGCGCCACCCGTGGGCCCGGCTGGCCTGGCGCCGGGCCAAGCGTGGCGCCAGCCTGTATGTCAGCGGCCAGGACTTCGCGCTGCCGGTGAAGGACGCGCAGCGCCTGGCTGGCACCGAACAGCTGGACGCCGCCGCTTATCGCGGCCTGTCCGACAAGGGCCGTGCCGTGGTCCAGCAGCTGCTGGTCGGCGGGGTGTTCCAGCTGATCGACCCGAATGAGGTATACGAGGCCGAAGACGAGGACGACGGCGAGGATGCCGTGGCGCTCGGCGAGGTCGTCGAAGGCCGCGACCGCGTGGATGCGATCGACGCCGACGCGGTGTCCGACGATGTCCACTCCGTGACCGTGCACGACGACGGCATCGAGGTCATCGTCAACTTCGAGGACGACGAGGAAGACGACAGCGCCGGCCGGGCCTGAGCCATCGCCATGATCCGGGTCCAGCAGGTCAGCCACGCCGATGCCCACGCAGCCATCCACGAGGTGCGCCAACGCGTGTTCGTGCAGGAACAGGGCATCGCCGCCGAGCTGGAACGCGATGCGCTGGACCCGGTCAGTGCCCATGTGCTGGCGCTGGACAGTGACAACCAGCCGGTCGGCACGGGCCGGCTGGCCCCGGATGGCCGCATCGGCCGCATGGCGGTGCTGGCCAGCCATCGCAGCCACGGGGTCGGCGGGGCCCTGCTGGAAGCACTGGTGGAGGCCGGGCGCCGGCTCGGCCTGGCCGAGCTGCATCTGCACGCCCAGCTGCCCGCCCGTGACTTCTATGCCCGCCAGGGTTTCCTGCCCGAAGGCGAGGTGTTCGAGGAGGCCGGCATCGGCCACCAGCAGATGCGCCGCCGGCTGGGCGCGGCCAGCGCCATCGACAGCCGCGCCGAGGCGGTGGCCACCACCACGGCCATCATCCACCGCGCCCGTCGGCAGCTGTGGCTGCACAGCCGCCAGCTGGACCCCGGACTGCTCGACGCGCCCCCGGTACAGGCCGCCCTGCGCCGCTTCGTCACCGCCCGCCACGACAAGCAGCTGCGGGTGATCGTGCACGACGCCGCCGCGATCGCCTCTAGCGGGACGCCGCTGCTGGCGCTGGCCCAGCGCCTGCCCAGCGTGATCCAGTTCCGCGAGGTCACCGACCCGGTCGACCGTGCACTGGCCTCGGCCTGCCTGCTCAACGATGCGGGCGACTTCTACTTTCGTCTGATCGGCCATCGCCTCGACGGCGAAGCCGGCATCGCGCTGCCGGCACGTTCGCAGCCGTTCGAGCAGCAATTGCAGCGCGTCTGGGACCGTTCGCGTGATTGCAGAGAACTGCGCGCGCTCGGCATCTGAGCGGAGCGGGCTGACTCAACCTGTCTGGAACCGGCACCGGGGGACGCGCGATACCTCTGGTGCTGCCCCTTCGTGTCCGGTTGGGGGTACAATTTGGCTGTTTGAACGCGCCCGCGCAGGGCTATTCATCTTCCTGCCGGGTCCTTCTGAAGCCATACCCCACAAAGCGAATCAACACCCTCCATCGTGGACAATCAACTGAAGCAGTTTGCGCAATCTTCGCAACTCGCCGGCGGCAACGCCTCCTATGTCGAGGACCTGTACGAGCAGTACCTGGTCTCCCCGGATAGTGTCGATCCCAAATGGAAAACCTACTTCGACGGCTTCAAGGGCCGTGAAGCAGGTGACATTCCGCACTCGGCCGTCATCTCCCACATTGCGGACGCGGCCAAGGATGCGCTGAAGGCCGGTACCGGCAACGGTGCAGGCGACGAGCGCGAGCGCAATGTCGGTCGTCTGATCACTGCCTACCGTTCGCGCGGCCACCTGGACGCCCGCCTCGATCCGCTGGGCCTGGCCGCACCGGTCAACACCCCGGACCTGAGCCTGCCGTTCCACAGCCTGTCCGATGGCGACCTCAACAGCGAGTTCAGCACCGGCGGCGTCGGTGGCCAGCCGCGCATGAAGCTGCGCGACCTGCTGGCACGCCTGAAGGCGACCTACACCGGCTCGATCGGTGCGGAGTTCATGCACATCTCCGAGGTCGAGCAGCGCCAGTGGATCTACAAGAAGCTGGAACTGGCCGGTGGCAACTACCAGCTGGACGCTGATACCCAGCGCCGCACCCTGGAGCGCCTGACCGCGGCTGAAGGCCTGGAGCGCTACCTGCACACCAAGTACGTCGGCCAGAAGCGCTTCTCGCTGGAAGGCGGCGACTCGCTGATCCCGATGATGGACACCATCATCCGCAGCGCCGGCAAGGATGGCGTCAAGGACGTGGTGATCGGCATGGCCCACCGCGGCCGCCTGAACGTGCTGGTCAACACCCTGGGCAAGAACCCGCGCAAGCTGTTCGACGAATTCGAAGGCAAGTTCGAGCACGACGAGCACGCCTCGGCCGGTGACGTGAAGTACCACATGGGCTTCTCGGCCGACGTCGCCACCGATGGCGGCCCGGTGCACCTGGCGCTGGCGTTCAACCCGTCGCACCTGGAAATCGCTGACCCGGTCGTGGCCGGTTCCGTGCGTTCGCGCCAGGAGCGCCGCAAGGACACCGCGCGCAAGCAGGTCATGCCCATCCTGATCCACGGCGACGCGGCCTTCTCCGGCCAGGGCGTGGTCATGGAACTGTTCCAGATGTCGCAGGCCCGCGGCTTCGCCGTCGGCGGCACCGTGCACATCGTGGTCAACAACCAGGTCGGCTTCACCACCTCCAACCCGCTGGACACGCGTTCCACGCGCTATGCCACCGACGTGGCGAAGATGATCGCCGCCCCGGTGCTGCACGTGAACGGCGATGATCCGGAAGCCGTTGTGTTCGCCGCGCAGCTGGCCTTCGAGTTCCGCCAGAAGTTCGCCAAGGACGTGGTCATCGACCTGATGTGCTACCGCCGCTGGGGCCACAACGAGGCCGACGAACCGGCGATCACCCAGCCGCTGATGTACCAGGTGATCCGCAAGCACGCCACCACCCGCGAGATGTACGCCGAGCAGCTGGAAAAAGCGGGCGTGATCGCCGCCGGTGCCGGCAAGGCGATGGTCGATGCGTACCGCGAGAAGCTGGATGCCGGTGAAGTGACCACCGAGCTGGCCAAGGTCGAGAAGACCCCGCCGACCAGCCCGCTGTTCGTCGATTGGCCGAAGCTGCTGGAAGGCAAGCTGTCCGACCCGATCTCGACCAAGGTCGAGAAGAACAAGCTGGTCGAGCTGGCCAAGCTGATCAACACCATTCCGGACGAAGTGCAACTGCACTCGCGCGTGGCCAAGGTCTACGACGACCGCCGCAAGATGGCCGCTGGCGAGATCCCGGGCGACTGGGGCTTTGCCGAGAACCTGGCCTACGCCACCCTGCTCGACGAAGGCAGTGCCCTGCGCCTGGTCGGCCAGGACGTGGGTCGCGGTACGTTCACGCACCGCCACGCGATCCTGCACGACCAGAAGACCGACAACTACTACATGCCGCTGCGGCAGCTGGTGGATTCGCCGGAGAAGGCCACCGTCATCGATTCGCTGCTGAGCGAAGAAGCGGTGATGGCCTACGAGTACGGCTTCTCCACCACCGATCCGAACACGCTGTGCATCTGGGAAGGCCAGTTCGGCGACTTCGCCAACGGTGCCCAGGTCGTCATCGACCAGTTCATCGCCGCCGGTGAAGCCAAGTGGGGCCGCATCTCCGGCCTGACCCTGCTGCTGCCGCATGGTTATGAAGGGCAAGGCCCGGAACACAGCTCGGCGCGCCTGGAGCGCTTCCTGCAGCTGTGCGCGCTGGAGAACATGCTGGTGGTGGTGCCGTCGACCCCGGCACAGGCCTTCCACATGCTGCGTCGCCAGCAGCACCTGACCACCCGCAAGCCGCTGGTGGTGATGTCGCCGAAGTCGCTGCTGCGCCACAAGCTGGCCGTGTCGACCCTGGACGAGCTGGCCAACGGCGAGTTCCAGCACCTGATCGGCGACGCCAACGCGGACGCCAAGAAGGTCAAGCGCGTGGTGCTGTGCTCGGGCAAGGTCTACTACGACCTGCTGGAAGACCAGACCAAGCGTGGCCAGGACGACGTGGCGATCATCCGCGTGGAGCAGCTGTACCCGTTCCCGCGTGCGCTGCTGGCTGCCGAACTGAAGAAGTACGGCAAGGCCACCGACGTGGTGTGGACGCAGGAAGAACCGCAGAACCAGGGTGCGTGGTACCAGATCCGCCACCACCTGCAGTTCTGCCTGGCCGATGGCCAGAACCTGCACTACGCCGGTCGCGCACGTTCGGCTTCGCCGGCTGCCGGTCACATGGCTGACCACGTCCGCGAACAGCAGCAGCTGGTCGCCGATGCACTGGTCAACCCGTTCAACGACACGTTCGCTGAATAATCCTCCCCCTATTTAGAAGACAAACCAGGAAGCTCCCGCAATGGCCACCGAAGTCAAAGCCCCGGTACTGCCCGAATCCGTCGCCGACGGCACCATCGCCACCTGGCACAAGAAGGTGGGCGACGCCGTCAAGCGCGACGAAAACCTGCTTGACCTGGAAACCGACAAGGTCGTCCTGGAAGTGCCGTCGCCGGTCGACGGCGTGCTCAAGGAAATCAAGTTCGCCGAAGGCTCGACCGTGACCTCCAGCCAGGTCGTGGCGATCATCGAGGAAGGCGCCGTCGCTGCTGCCCCGGCTCCGGCCGCTGAAGAGAAGAAGGCCGAGGCCGCTCCGGCCGCTGCCGCTCCGGCCGCCGCCGCTGCTCCGGCCCCGGCTGCCAAGTCGGCCGCCGACACCCTGCCGCCGGGCGCCCGCTTCACCGCCATCACCGAAGGCGTGAACCCGGCCGACGTCGACGGCACCGGCCGTCGCGGCGCGGTGACCAAGGAAGACATCGTCAACTTCGCCCGCAACGGCGGCGCCGGCAAGGCCGGTGGCGCACGTCCGGAAGAGCGCGTGCCGATGACCCGCATCCGCAAGCGCATCGCCGAGCGCCTGATGGAGTCGAAGAACTCGACCGCCATGCTGACCACCTTCAACGAAGTCGACCTCTCCAAGGTGTCGGCGGCGCGCAAGGAACTGCAGGACGAGTTCGTCAAGGCCCACGGCATCAAGCTGGGCTTCATGAGCTTCTTCGTGAAGGCCGCGGCCAATGCCCTGCAGCGCTTCCCGCTGGTCAACGCCTCGATCGACGGCGACGACATCATCTACCACGGCTACTCGGACATCTCGATCGCCGTGTCGACCGAGAAGGGCCTGGTCACGCCGGTCCTGCGCAACGTCGAGCGCATGTCGTTCGCCGACATCGAGAAGACCATCGCCGACTACGCCAAGAAGGCCCGTGATGGCAAGCTGAGCCTGGAAGAACTGCAGGGCGGCACCTTCACCGTGACCAACGGCGGCACCTTCGGTTCGCTGCTGTCGACCCCGATCATCAACCCGCCGCAGAGCGCCATCCTGGGCATGCATGCCATCAAGGAGCGTCCGATCGCCCAGAACGGCCAGGTCGTGATCGCGCCGATGATGTACCTGGCGCTGTCGTACGACCACCGCATCATCGACGGCAAGGACTCGGTGCAGTTCCTGGTGGACATCAAGAACCAGCTGGAAAACCCGGGCCGCATGCTGTTCGGCCTGTAAGACACCTCACGCCCCTCCGCGCCCGCGCGGAGGGGTTCTGGTAATGCATCAAGGAATAATTCAATGGCTGAACAATTCGACGTCGTCGTCATCGGTGCCGGCCCGGCCGGTTACCACGCTGCCATCCGCGCGGCCCAGCTGGGCCTGAAGACCGCCTGCATCGACGCAGCGCTGGGCAAGGACGGCAAGCCGGCGCTGGGCGGCACCTGCCTGCGCGTGGGCTGCATCCCGTCCAAGGCGCTGCTGGATTCCTCGCGCCAGTTCTGGAACATGGGCCACATCTTTGGCGACCACGGCATCAGCTTCAAGGATGCCAAGATCGACGTCGAGGCGATGGTTGGCCGCAAGGACAAGATCGTCAAGCAGTTCACCGGCGGCATCGGCATGCTGTTCAAGGCCAACAAGGTCGCCGCCTACTACGGCTTCGGCGAACTGCAGCCGGGCAACGTGGTCAAGGTCACCCAGCATGACGGTTCCATCGTCGAGCTGAAGGGCACCAACGTCATCATCGCCGCCGGTTCGGATTCGATCGAACTGCCGTTCGCCAAGTTCGACGGCGAGACCATCGTCGACAACGTCGGCGGCCTGGACTTCACCGAAGTGCCGAACCGCCTGGCGGTGATCGGCGCCGGCGTGATCGGCCTGGAACTGGGCAGCGTGTGGAAGCGCCTGGGCGCTGAAGTCACCATCCTGGAAGCACTGCCGGAGTTCCTGGCCGTGGCCGACGCCGAAGTGGCCAAGACCGCTGCCAAGGAATTCAAGAAGCAGGGCCTGGACATCCGCCTCGGCGCCAAGGTCTCCAAGACCGAGATCACCGGCAAGGGCAAGAAGAAGGAAGTCGTTGTCACCTACACCGACAGCGAAGGCGAAAAGACCCTGACCGTGGACAAGCTGCTGGTGGCCGTTGGCCGTCGCGCCGCCACCAAGGGCCTGCTGGCCGAAGGCACCGGCGTCAAGATCAACGAGCGCGGCCAGATCGAAGTCGACGCGCACTGCCACACCGGCGTCAACGGCGTGTGGGCGGTCGGCGACTGCGTGCGTGGCCCGATGCTGGCGCACAAGGGCTTCGAGGAAGGCATCGCGGTGGCTGAGCTGATCGCCGGCCTGCCGGGCCACGTCAACTTCGACACCATCCCGTGGGTCATCTACACCGAGCCGGAACTGGCCTGGGTCGGCAAGACCGAAGCTCAGCTGAAGGCCGAAGGCATTCCGTACAAGGCCGGCAGCTTCCCGTTCGCCGCCAACGGCCGTGCCGTGGCGATGATCGAGCCGGCCGGCTTCGTGAAGATCCTGGCCCATGCTGAAACCGATCGCATCCTCGGCATGCACCTGGTCGGCGCCAACGTCTCCGAGCTGGTGCACGAAGGTGTGCTGACCATGGAGTTCAGCGGCTCGGCCGATGACCTGGCCCGCATCTGCCACGCTCACCCGTCGCTGTCGGAAGTGATCCACGACGCCGCGATGGCGGTCAGCAAGCGCGCCATCCACAAGGCGAACTGATCTGCATCCGGGTAGGTGCCGACCGTTGGTCGGCACGCGCCTGCAGACAAAAAACCCCGCCTCGGCGGGGTTTTTTGTTGGCGTTGATGATGTAGAACCGAGCCCACGCTCGGCTATCCCGGGAAAAGCAGCCGAGTATCGGCTCGGCACTACACCTTTCCAGCCGGCTTCTTCGGCGGATCGTCACAGATGCGGTGCTGGACCACGGTTTCACCGACCTTCCATTCCTTCGCGACCCTGCAGCGCTCCTTGGCTTTCTGCACAGAGACCGCGGCAGCATTCGCCTCGTCAGCCGCAGCAGTCTGCTGGCGTTCCAGCCACACCGACGGTGGCGCTGGAGGTGTGGCCAGTGCCGGCCCCGCGAGCAATGCCAGCGCCACCAGCAGCACCGTCCTCATGCAGCCACCGCTCGGCCACCGAGCAGGCGCGCCGGCAGCATGAACAGCGCGCGCAGGAACGCGAACAGGGCCGAGAACGTGATGCCGACCAGGCGGAACGGCAGGCTCAGCAGCCACACGAACGGCCAGGCGATCAGGGCGAGGATCGCCAGCGGCCAGCACAGCACGAACAGCAGGCACCACACACCGAGCGCGAACAGGGTCTTCATCACGGTCTCCTTGGGGCGGCACCCTGCCGCCTGCGGACACCTTGGCGCCCCGCCCCACCGCCGGCAAACGGTTTGCGACAAAACCGGGCTGGGGGCGATGAAACCGGTGGTGGGGAAACCGGAGATTGATCAGGTTGCCGGCCAGCGGCCGGCACTACCGCAGGGATTTACACCGGGACCGCGCCCGGGCGGCCGTGGGTCACCTGGAAACGCGCCGCGGTGCGCACCGCAGCGTCCGCACGCAGCACGCTGTCGGCGAAGCGCAGTTCCGCGTCCACGGTCTGCCGGTTCAGCTGCAGCTTCCACCAGCCACGGCGGTCACCGTCGAAGTAACGGATATGCGGGTTCTGCGGTATCGACGGCCCGTAGTACGGCCCGTATGGCGTGTCGTCGCCGCCACTGCTGATCGCCGGAGCGATGAATTCGGTGGCTACGACCGGCGCACTGGCCGCGTCGAAATCCAGCTTCAGGTCGTTGACGAAGGTGGAATGCCAGTCGCCGCCCAGCACGATGGCATTGCCCTGCCCGCCTGCCTGCATCGCCTGCAGCAGCCGGTTACGTGCGGCGGGATAGCCATCCCAGGCGTCATTCCAGAAGCGCTCGCGTGGCGTGCCACCGTCCAGCCGCAGCTGCGCCATCAGCAACTGCTGCACCACCACGTTCCAGCGCGTGCCCTGCGCGGCCGCCATCGACTGCGCGAACCACGCCTCCTGGCCCGTGCCGAGCATGCTCATGCGCGGATCCAGTGCAGCATCACAGCGTGGCGACTCGCCCACGCCACAGGGATTGGCCGGGCGGAACTGGCGGCAATCGAGCAGGGTCAGCTGTGCCAGATCGCCGTAACGCAGGCGCCGATGCACGCGCAGGCCGCCGTTGCCCGCAGGTGTGCTGCGCATCGGCAGATGCTCGTAGAACGCGCGGTAGGCGGCGGCGCGGCGGATGATGAAGTCCTCCGTTGATACGCCGGGTTTTTCCGGGTGGATGCCGGAGTAATCATTCTGTACTTCATGGTCGTCCCAGATCACCGCGAACGCGTGTGCGGCATGCGCGGCCTGCAGATCCGGATCGAGCTTGTACAGCGCGTACTGGTCACGGTAGCGCTCCAGGCTGACGGTCTCGCCACTGAAGCGTTGCGCATCCAGCGCAAGACCACGCGCGTTCTGCAGCGGGCTGTATTCGTACAGGTAGTCCCCGGCATGCAGCACCAGGTCGACATCGCTCTGCGCGATATCGCGCAGGACCGGGTAGTAGCCGCTGTTCCAGGCCTGGCAGGTGCACAGGGCCAACCGAAGCTGCTGCAGTTGCGTGTCCAGCGGCGGCGCGGTGCGGAAGTGGCCGACCGCGCTTTCCTCATCGCCGTCGCAGGCGAAACGGTAGTAGTAGTCGCGGCCTGGGCGCAGGCCGTTGACCTCCACGTGCACCGAATGCGCCAGCTCGGGCACCGCGGCCGCAGTCCCCCGCTGCACCAGCCGGCGCATGCCCGGGTCCTCGGCCACGAACCAGCGCACCGGCACCGCCCGCGACGGCATGCCGCCGCCATTGAGCGGGTCCGGTGCCAGCCGCGTCCACAATACGGCCCCCTGTGGATCCGGATCACCGGCGGCGACACCGAGGGTGAACGGATCGCGCCCCAGCCGCGGCCGTGGGCCGGCCGTGGCCAGCCCCGGCATCGCCGCCAGCGCGATCGCCGCCCCCGTGCCCTGCCACGCCATGCGCAGCAGGCGACGACGGCTTTCCGGATCGACAGGCCCGCGCATCAGAAGCGCACGGTAGCGGTGGCCATCACCTGGCGCGGCGCGCCGACCTGCATGGTCGCCAGGCTGCGGGTCGGGTCAGCGGCGTAGGTACCGTTGGTGTTGATCGAGGACAGGTAGCGCTTGTCGGTCAGGTTGGTCAGGTTCAGCGCTACGGTCAGGTTCTGCGCCGGGCCGAGCTTGCCGAAGTCATAGGCCGCCGAGGCGTTGACCAGCCAGTAGCTCGGCACCGACACATCGTTGGTATAGGTCACATAGCGCTTGCCGACATGGTTGGCGGCCAGGCGCAGGTCCCACGGGCCCGGGGTCCACGCCAGGGTGCTGGCGAACATCCATTCCGGGGTGTCGACGGTCGTCTTGCCGCGGGTCGGCACCACGCCGTTGTTCACGTAGTCGTTGTCGTAGGTGCTGTCATTCCAGGACAGCGCATTGGACCAGGTCAGGTCCTGCATCGGCTTCAGCTGCAGGGTCGCCTCGGCGCCGCGGCTGGTCACAGAACCGACGTTGGAGAACAGTGCCGGGCAACCGAGGATGCCCACGCACTGCGCGATGGCCAGCAGGCGGTTGTCGAACTTGACGTCGTACACCGCCACCGAGGCTTCATAGCCGCGGCCGTAGCCACGCCAACCCAGCTCGATGGTGCGCGACTGTTCCGGCTTCAGGTTCTTCGCGCTGGCATCGAAGGCGGCCTGCGGCACATTGAACGGGCTGCCCACGCCCAGCGCATAGGCGGCGACGTTTTTGGCGAACGAACCGAAGATCTCGTTGCCTTCGTTGAGCTTGAAGTTGAAGCCGGCCTGCGGCAGCAGCCCCTTCTTCGATGTCAGACTGCTGTTGTTGGCGTAGCTGCCCAGCGGGGTGCGCACGCTGGTACGGGTGTGCGGCGACTTCGCACCGATGTCGATGGTCAGGCGATCATCGAACAGGCGGAAGCGGTCCTGCACGTAGAACTGGCGGGTGATGGTGGTGTAGCGCTGGTGCCACACGCGCTGGTCCGGGTTGCGCAGGAAGAAGTCGTCGGTGATCGGGCCGTCGATGTAGTAGAAGTTGCGCTGCACGCTGTGGCCGTTGTCCTCGTACCAGAGGCCCGCTTCCAGTTCGTGGCCACCGACGTTCCAGGTGAACGCCGAGGTCACGCCGGTACGGTCGATCGCGTACTCGGTGGTGCGGACCGAGATCGGAATCTCGCGGCTGGTGCCCGGGTTGGACGGATTGGACGGGCTGAACCAGTGGCCCTGGCCACGGTTGCTGTGGTTGTAGACATTGACCTTCAAGCGCATCGACTCGTTCAGGCCGAAATCACCGGCAATGCTGGACAGGTCATCGTTGCGCAGGCCGTGGCCGGAGTAGTACGCATCCCACGGGCTGTTGACGCCGCCGCTGAACTTGCCGCGTGCGGCGGCGACGGCGCGATCCCAGTCCGGCGCGTAGTTGTCCCAGTCCCAGCCGAGGCGATCGATCATTTCCAGCGACAGATCCTGGTAATCGGCCTCGACGCGGCGCGAGGCGTTGAACAGCGCGGTGATCCTGCTGTCCGTTCCGAAGTTGTAGGTGGCCTTGCCGTTGAACTGCTTCAGCTCCTGCGAGCCCTTGCCCTTCCACTTGTCACCTTCCGAATACACGCCGGACAGGTAGGCGGCAAAGCCCTGGTGCTCGCCGGTATCGAGGCGTGCATAGCTGCGGCGTGCGCTGTCACTACCAAAGCTCTGTGCCAGCACGACTCCATACTCGGTGGACGGATCGATCGAGTAGAACTGGAACACGCCGCCGAGGTTGCTGGTGGACGGCGTACCCAGTGCGCCTATGCCGGTGGAGACCTCCGCACCGCCCAGGTTCTCGCTGATCACCGCGCGGCTGATATGCAGGCCGTTGCTGTTGCCATAGGCCATGTTGCCCAGCGGGATGCCATCAAGGGTGTAGCCCAGGCGGTTCTGGTTGAAGCCACGCAGGCTGATGGTGGTGGACCATTCGTAGGCGCCGGTGGCATCGGCCGATTCGAAATGCACGCCCGGCTTGGTCGCAAGCAGCTTCAGCGGATTGGCACCCGGCGGCAGCACCTTCATGTCCTCGGCGGTTACGCGCTGCACCTGGCGCGCTTCACCGCGGCCGATCACCGAGACCGAATCGAGGGTGGTGGCCGACTGCGCGTCGGTGGCGGGGGCGGTTTCAGCGACAGCCAGCAACGGCAGCGAAGCACAGACCAGCAGGGCCAGCAGATTGCGGCGGAGCGGAGCGTGGGACGGCATGGGGGCGGATTCCTTGGGCACGCTGGACGCCGAAGGGCGGCGTCGAAGGGCAGCAGCGGCGGAATCGTAGAAGCGTCGCGTTACATGTCATTTACACGCCACATACGGACGTTTGGCGTTTCGAATGGTTTGCCAGCCGTGGGGTGGTTGCCGGCCAGCGGCCGGCACTACGGTTATTCGAATGAACCGACCGAGTCGTGGGCCAGGTTGTCGAAGCGGGTGTACTCGCCGAAGAACTTCAGCTTGCACGACCCGGTCGGGCCGCCACGGTGCTTGCCGATGATGATCTCGGCCAGGCCCTTGTCCGGCGAATTTTCCTTGTTGTAGTAATCATCGCGGTAGATGAAGACGATCATGTCCGCATCCTGCTCGATTGCGCCCGATTCGCGAAGATCGGCCATCACCGGGCGCTTGTCGGTACGCGTTTCCAGCGAGCGGTTGAGCTGCGACAGCGCGATCACCGGCACGTGCAGTTCCTTGGCCAGGCCCTTCAGCGAACGCGAGATCTCCGAGATTTCGGTCGCGCGGTTTTCGCTGTTGCCCGGCACGCTCATCAGCTGCAGGTAGTCGATCACCACCAGGCCCAGATCATGCTCGCGCTTGAGGCGGCGGCACTTGGAACGCAGCACTTCCGGCGACACGCCAGGCGTGTCGTCGATGAAGATCTTGGTTTCCTTCAGCATCTTGATCGCGCTGGTGACGCGGCTCCAGTCCTCGTCTTCCAGCTGGCCGGTACGCAGGCGCTGCGCGTTGATGCGGCCGTTGGAGGAAATCAGGCGCATCGCCAGCTGCGATGCCGACATTTCCATCGAGAACACCGCCACGCCCTTCTTCGACTTGATCGCCGCGTACTCGGCGATGTTCAGTGCGAAGGTGGTCTTGCCCATGGCCGGGCGCGCGGCAAGGATGATCAGGTCGGTCGGCT
Source organism: Stenotrophomonas sp. 96582_Sma (assembly GCF_056480905.1). NCBI lineage: Bacteria > Pseudomonadati > Pseudomonadota > Gammaproteobacteria > Lysobacterales > Lysobacteraceae > Stenotrophomonas > Stenotrophomonas sp. 96582_Sma. Next base: position 3,201,062 of record NZ_CM151122.1, read on the forward strand.
GCAGGCCGGAGGTCATCGCATCGAAATCGTTGTAGCCGGTCGGCAGGCCGGTGATGTTGCCGCCGTTCTCGAAGCGGCTGCGCAGCTCTTCGAAGGCATCCTTCAATGCACCGGGCATCGCCACGAAATCGGTACGGCCGCGTGCGCCCTGTTCGGCGATGGCGAACACGCTCTTTTCCGCCGAGGCCAGCAGCTCGCTGCTCTCGTCCCTCGGGCTGGAAACCGTCGTTGACGATGTCGGTACCCACCTGGATCAGCTGCCGCAGCACCGCCTTGTCACGCACGATCTCGGCGTAGGCCACGATGTTGGCCGCCGACGGCGTGGTACTGGCCAGTTCGATCAGGTAGGCACCATCGCCCACCAGTTCCATCTTGCCCTGCGATTCGAACCACTCGCCCAGGGTCACCGCATCGAACGGCCGCTCGCGCTCGGACAGCTCACGGATCGCGCGATAGATCATCTGGTGGTCGCGGCGGTAGAAATCGCCTTCGGTCAGCTGGTCATTGACCCGGTCATAGGCCTCAGGGGCCAGCATCAGGCCACCCAGCACCGCCTGCTCGGCTTCCACCGAATGGGGCGGTACCCGCAACTGGTCGATGCGCGACTCGTCGCGATCGCGATCGAAGCCATCACCGCGCTCTCTGCGGTTGGAACGGAAGCCGGGGCGAGCGGACATGCTGCGGTGTTTCCTGCGAAAGTGGGCCGGACGAGTGTAGGCATGCGCCGACCCCGGCGGCCATGGACAAGCCTGTGGATAAGCCGTGGAGAAACGGGGGATATCCGCCGGTGCCTGGCCAGACTGGCGTGGGAGCGTCGCACTGCCTGCGACGGGCGCCATTGCGGCACCCGAGCGGACATTATCGCAGATGGGGCTGGCAACCGCTGGCGTCAATCGCCCTTGACGTGAACCGCGATCAGCGCCAGGAACCGGTCCACGTAGCCCTGCAGGAATTTCTGCGTGCCTTCATTGTGGACCGTGCCATCGGCATCGATCAGGCCGTCCTTGAAATGAATGAACGCCTCGGGCTGGCCGAGCACGTGCATGTCCAGGAAGGCCAGGTTGTTGCGCAGGTGCTGCTGGGCCACGGCGGTGCCGATCTGGCCGATGGAGGCGCCGATCACCGCCGCCGGTTTGCCGGCAAACGCGCTGTCACCGTAGGGGCGCGAGCCGATATCGATGGCGTTCTTCAGCACGCCCGGCACCGACCGGTTGTATTCCGGGGTCACGAACAGCACCGCATCGGCGGCACGGACCTGGTCCTTCAGCCGGGTACCCTGCGCCGGATAGTGGCCATCGAAGTCCTGGTCGTACAGCGGCAGATCACCGATCTGCACGTACTGGAAGCGCGCACGGTCGCCGGCAATCTTCTCCAGCGCATGGGCCAGTTTGCGGTTGCAGGAATCCTTGCGCAGGCTGCCGACGAACACGGCGATGGTGGGGACGGACATCGGGACATACTCCTCACGGTGCGGGAGGCCCAGCCTAGTCGCCGGGCCCTTGCAGGCCGGTGAAGATCAGCCGCCGGTCACGCCCGCGCGCACCTGCCGCCAATGCGCCTGCCAGGCCTGGAACATCAGCACGTTCCACAGATGGGTATGCCACTTGCGCTGGCCGCCGAGGAACTGCTGCCACAGCGGCTGTACCGCGGCCGCCGACAGCACGCCCTCCTGCTCCAGCCGCGCGGGCTGCAGCAGATCTTCGGCCCACGGCCGCAGGTCGCCCTTCAGCCAGTCACTGACCGGCGCGCCGAAACCACGCTTGGGCCGGTGCACCATCGACTGCGGTACATAGCGGCCCAGCACGCGCTTGAGCAGCACTTTGCTGGTGGTTTCACTGCGCTTGAAGCCCAGCGGCAGCGACCAGGCGAACTCGGCCACGCGAGAATCCAACAGCGGTGCGCGGGCTTCCAGGCTGACCGCCATCGAGGTGCGGTCGACCTTGCACAGCAGGTCATCCGGCAGATAGGTCACGTAATCGGCCAGCATCATCGCATCGGCCGGTGTGCCGGCACCGTGCAAAGGGTCGGCCAGGTCGTAGAAGCTGCCCGCGGCCTGCGCTCCGGGCACTGCCGCCGCCGGGTCGCGCCAGCGCGAGATGCGGTTGCGGTACACGTCACCGATGCCACGCGCGCCGGATTCTGCCAACAGCGCGGCCAGGCCGCCGGTACGCGAGGCCTCGCCCTGCTGCTGGGAGCGCGCGCCCATCCAGCGCCGCAGCGGCCCCGGCACACGGCCCAGCATCTGCCAGTTGCGCAGCGCGCGTACATAGCGGGTATAGCCGAAGAACAGCTCGTCGCCACCATCGCCGGACAGCGCCACGGTCACGCCCTGCCGCGCCAGGCGGGCGACCAGCGCGGTCGGCACCTGCGAGGCATCGGCGAAGGGTTCGTCGAACATCGCCGGCAACTGCGGCACCACCGCCAACGCATCGGCACCGCTGACGTAGAGTTCAGTGTGGTCGCAGCCCAGATGCGCGGCCAGTTCCTTGGCCAGCGGCGCCTCGTCGTGGCCCGAACCGGTGAACCCGATACTGAAGCTGTGCACCGGCTGGCCACTTTGTGCCTGCATCAGCGCGGCCACCAGCGACGAATCGGTGCCGCCGGACAGGAACACGCCCACCGGCACGTCGGCCACCATGCGCAGCGCCACCGCGTCACGCAGCAGCCCGTCCAGCTGCTCCTCGGCTTCCTCGATGCGGCCCTGGAACGGCGCAGCCAGCGCCGCCTGCATGCGCGCACGCGCATCCCAGTACGGGCGCTGCGCCTGTTCCGGCCGGTGCGCGGCCGCACCCGCCGCCACGGCTTCCGCATCCAGGCGCAGCACGCGCCCGGGCATCAATTTGTGGCAGCGCTGGTGGATGCTGTGCGGCGCCGGAATGTAATCCAGCCGCAGCAGCAGGGTCAGGGCGTCACGGTCGATGTCGTTGTCGAAGGCCGGGTGCTGCCACAGCGCCTTCAGTTCCGAACCGAACACCAGCGTGTCGCCGGCCCAGCCGTAGTACAGCGGCTTCTTGCCGACACGGTCGCGGGCCAGCCACAGGCACTGCTCCTGGCGGTCCCACAGCGCAATGGCGAACATGCCGTTGCAGCGCTGCAGGGTGTCTTCCATACCCCACTGCAGGATCGCTGCCAGCAGCACTTCGGTGTCGGAGTGCCCACGGAAGGCGTGTCCCAGCTGCTCCAGTTCGGCACGCAGGGTGGCGAAGTTGTAGACCTCGCCGTTGTAAGCCATCACGTAGCGACCATCGGACGAGGCCATCGGCTGGTGGCCCAGCGGCGACAGATCGAGAATGCTCAGCCGACGGTGCGCCAGCGCGATGCCGGCCCCGGCATCGACCCAGCTGCCGCCATCATCCGGCCCGCGATGGTGCAGCGCCTCGCCCATGGCCAGGACCTGCGCCTGCAGCACCTCGGCCGACGCCACCGGCGCCGGCAACAACATTCCCGCCAATCCACACATGCATCAAGGTTCCTGCGCCAGTTCAAGGGCGGCGCCAATCACCGCATTGTCGCTTGGAAGCCCGAACATTGCTGCCCCCGCCAGCGGCGTATAGGTATCGGCACCGCAGACCCGGCGCAATGGCAGGTGGCCGAAACCGGCCTCGACCAGGGCGGTGACCACGCCCTCGCCCACCCCGCCACTGTGGCGGCCCTCATCCAGAACCAGCACGCGCCGGGCGCTGGCGGCTTGCGCGGCGATGAAACCGGCATCCAGCGGCACCAGCCAGCGCAGGTCGACCACCCGCACCTGCCAGCCCAACTGCTGCTCGATCGCCCGCGCCGCGCGCAGCGCCATCGGCACGCCGTTGCCATAGGTGTAGACCACCAGGTCGCCCGCCTCCGGCGCATAGACCCGGCCCTCGCCCGGTACCAGCGCCTGGCCCTGGGCGGGGTAGTCGAACAGCCACTGGCCATCGCCCGGCGCATGCAGGTCCTTGCTCATGTACAGCGCGATCGGCTCCAGGAACACCGCCACCCGCCCGTCCACCCGCGCCAGCGCGGCCAACGTGCGCAGCATCATCACCGCATCGTCGCCGCGCGACGGGCAACCGACCACCAGGCCGGGAATGTCGCGCAGCGCGGTGATCGAATTGTCGTTGTGGAAGTGGCCACCGAAGCCTTTCTGGTAGCCCAGCCCGGCCACCCGCACCAGCATCGGGTTGCGGTACTGGTCATTGGAGAAGAACTGCAGCGAGCACGCTTCGCCGCGCACCTGGTCGATGGCGTTGTGCAGGTAGGCCAGGTACTGGATCTCCGGAATCGGCAGCATGCCCATGTTGGCCAGGCCCTGCGCCATGCCCAGGATCATGGTCTCGTCCAGCAGGGTGTTGAACACCCGGCGTGGGCCGAAGCGGCGCAGCAGATCCTTGGTGACGGTATAGACACCGCCCTTCTGCGCGACGTCCTCGCCGAACAGCAGGCTCTGCGGATACTTCGCCAGCAGTTCCTGCAGCCCATGGTTGATCTGGATGGCGAGGTGCCGAGGTGCCTGCCGCTCAGGCAGGGTCTCCGCACCGCCATACAGCGCTTCGCGCGCATCGGCGGGCACCTCGCGCCGCGCCTCGGCCTGCACCGCCGCCGGCGTGTACGGCGCCAGCGGCGCCATCACCTCCTGCAGTGACTGCAGCGTCGGGCGGCCTTCGGCATCCGCCGCCGCGGCCATGCAGCGCGCGCGCATCGTTTCGTAGGCGACCTCGATGGTGGCCGCATCCATCCAGCCCGACTCCATCGCGATCTGCGCCGAGCGCAGCAGCGGATCCTGCGCCTCGGCCGCGCACAGCTCCGGCAGCGCGCGCCATTCCACTTCAAAGTCGGTGCCGGCGTGGCCCATCAGGCGGGTGGTGCGTAGATGCAGGAAGGTGGGCCGTCGCGTGCGCCGGCAGTGCTCCACCGCCGCCTGCACCTGGGCGTGCCCGGTGGCCAGGTCGAGACCATCAGCGAAGAAATAGTCGAGCCCCGGCTGGCGGCTGAAGCGATCGGCAATCCAGCCTTCCGGCGTCTTCACCGAGATGCCCAGGCCGTTGTCCTCGCAGACGAACAGGATCGGCGCCGGTAGCTTCTGGTAGGCCGACCACATCGCGGTGTTGAACGCGGTCTGCGCGGTGGCATGGTTGGCCGAGGCGTCGCCGAACGAGCACAGCACGATGCTGTCGGCCGGGATCGGCAATGGCTGCCCCAGGCGCTTGCCGCTCTCGATGGCCAGCGCGGTGCCCAACGCTTTCGGCAGGTGCGACGCGATGGTCGAGGTCTGCGGCAGCACCCACAACGGTTTGCTGCCCCACACCTTGTGGCGGCCCCCGCTGGCCGGGTCATCGGCGCTGGCGGCGAAAGACAGTGCGGCATCGCGCAGCGGATCGATGCCCGGCAGCTGGCGCGAACGCTCGGCCATGAAGGCACCGGAGCGATAGTGCAGGAAGGCTGGATCGGTATGCCGGCAGGCCCGCGCCAACAGCGCGTTGCCTTCGTGGCCGGAGGAACCGATGGTGTAGAAGACCTTGTTCTGAACGCGCAGCACGCGTGCCATCAGGTCCAGCTGGCGGCTGGCCAGCTGCGAATCGAACAGTTCGCCAAACGCGGCGGCAGTGAGCGTGCTGCCCGGCAGGATCGGCGCATCCGGCGCCGGGCGCGGACGCGGGGTTCCACGCCAACCACGCACCGCATCGAGAAAGTTGACGTCGCACACTTCGGCGCGGTTGAGCACGCGCATGCGTGCGGGAATCGGATCTGGAACCACAGCGAACATCGAACACCCTCCGTGTCGTTGTTGCATTCCGCCCGGCGTTGGCCAGGCGCTACCCTGTGGGGGTCACCCTGGTGAGACTCACGCAGCCTCGAATCGCGAGCGCACTTCGGCAGTCACGGCCGGCATCGGCAGGAAGCGCGATTGTTCACGCACGCGCTGCAGCCAGCCACGCACTTCCGGGAATGGCTGCAGGCTGATACCGCCCTCTCCAGCCACGTCGGTATAGGCAAACAGCGCGATATCGGCGATGCCATATCCGTTGCCGGTGAACCACTGCGCTTCGCGCAGATGTTGCTCCATTACTGCCAGCGCGGTGGCGGCGCGCTCGTGCAGGCGCGGCAGTTCGGCGCGGCGCGGTGAATCAGCGGGGGTCCAGCCACGGATGAAGCGCGCCACCGCCACGCACGGCTCGTGCGTGTACTGCTCGAAGAACATCCAGCTCAACGCCTGCGCGCGCTCCCAGCCATCGGTGGGCAGGTACGGCGTGCCCTCGGCCAGCCAGAACAGGATCGCGTTGGATTCGGTCAGCACGCGGCCATCGTCGCGGACGATCAGCGGCACCTTGGCATTCGGATTCAACGCCAGGAATTCGGGGGTGTGGGTCTGGCCATGGGCACTGTCCACCTCCACCCAGCGGTAGCGGCTGCCGAGCTGCTCCAGCAGCAGGCGCACCTTGTGGCAATTGCCCGAGACCGACATGCCATGCACCGTCAACGGGACGCGCTCTTCCACCATCGCCTGCTCCATCGGATCCGGCCGGCGGCCAGCTGCGTGCAGTCTGGCAAGCGCGCCGATGAATGCCAAGCGCGGGTGCAGCATGGCAACACGGTAGTGCCGACCGATGGCCGGCAATCGCGCGAATCTGCCGCAACGCGGTTGCCGGCCAGCGGCCGGCACTACCGGGCAAGGCTCAGCGCGCGCGCTGCCGCCACTGCTCGCGCGACTGGCCCCAGATCTGCATCGGCTTGTCGTTGTACGGCGCTGGCAACTCCCCCATGCGCAGCAGGGTGCTGCCGAGCTTGCGCGCGACCGCCCGCGAGTTGTCGTTGTTCTCGGCAATGGTGTGGATCACTTCGTCCCAACCCAGCGTGTCGAACGCCCAGTCGATCGCGGCGACCGCCGCTTCCGGCGCATAGCCCCGGCCCCAGCTGGCATGACGGATGCCCCAGCCGACCTCGGTACCGGGCCAGTCCTGCGGTTGCCAGGGCCCCATCCGCCCGATCCAGTCACCGCTGGATTTCTCGATCACGCTGAACATCGAGAAGCCAAACAGCTGCCAAGCGCCAGCCAGGCTGCAGAAGCCACGCCAGGCCACCGAAGGCGGCTGCACGCCACCGAGGGTGCGCATCGTTTCCTCGTCGGCGCAGAACGCCAGATACGGCTCGTAGTCCTCGCGCAGCAGCGGCCGCAGGATCAGCCGTTCGGTTTCGATGCGCAGGTCGAAGATGCTCATGCCGGCTCCATGTCGAAGGAAGCGTCCATGATGGTGGATTCACGCCCCGCGCGGATGAATTTCGCCGGCTGCAACGAAACGGGCCGGCATAAGCCGGCCCGTCAGGTACTGCATGCTGCGTCTGGATTACTGGCGCGTGCTGGCCGCCGTGGCACCGGCAGCAGCGGTCTGCGTGACCAGCTGGCCATCGACCACCGGCAGGCGATCGCTGGCCGGCTTGTTGTCCATGCGCACCGTCTTCTCGGCGCCGTCATAGCGGTAGGTCACGTTGTACCCCTTCACCACGTCGTTGGTACCCATGGCAATGCGGTTGCCCGGCTTGCTGGCCATGCGCATGGTGCCGGTGGTGCCGTCCTCGTTGCGGTAGGTCACGTTGTAGCCGGTGACGCGGCTCGACTCGGAGGTCGCGGTCTCGGTGTGGCACTGGCGCTCGGTGCGGTTGACCACGCGGCCACCCACATGGCGCTTGTCGATCTGGTTGCCGATGAAGCCACCGGCCACCGCGCCGGCCGCAGTGGCGGCCTTCTTGCCATTGCCGCCGCCGACCTGGTTGCCCAGCAGGCCACCCACCACAGCACCGACCACGGTACCGCCGACGTTGCCGTCACGTTCCGGCAGTCGCTCCTGCACCGTCACGTCCTGGCAGACTTCATGCGGGGTCTGGGTGGTGGAGGTCTCGCGCACCGCATCGGTGCCGATCACGGTGGCGTAGGCCTTCTGCTTCTCGGTGATCGGGTCGACCTTCAGCACATCGGCATATTCCAGCCCACGCGGTGCGGTCGGGTCGAGAGTGTCACCACGCGCGCCATCGTCGGTGGCGTTGCCATCGACCAGGCGCGATTCACCATTGGGGGTTCCGGCGCTGATGGAATCGGGCGATTTGTCGCCACTCTTCATGAAGGCGGCAGTGGCGATGCCACCGACCAGCAGCGCGCCCGCTGCGACCAGGACAGTTGTAGTTGTGCTTTTCATGACCTGCTCCTTGCGGACCATCCGCAACGTTCTCGAACCAGATTGCAGCATGCGCTGCCTGAACGGAATCTCCACATTTCCTGCTCATTCCCGTAACCCATTCAGCATCGGGAAATGCTGGGCCCGTGGTAGCGTTTGCATATTCCCCAGGAGGACCCCCGCCATGGCCAACCCGATGCTGCTGCCGGTACTGCAATGGGCGCGCCGGCTGCGCTACCCCACCCTGTTCAAGCTCACCGCGGGCCTGTTCGCGCTGACCCTGTTCATCCCGGACCCGATTCCGTTCGTCGATGAGCTGGTGCTCGGCTTCGGCACCCTGCTGCTGGCCAACTGGAAGCGCCGCAACACCACCACGCCTCCGCCGCTGGAGCAGCATTGAGCCTGCTGGTCGACAGCCACTGCCATCTGGACGCCAGCGAGTTCGACCGCGACCGCGCCGCAGTGGTCGAGCGTGCGCAGGCCGCTGGCGTGCACCAGCAGGTGGTGCCGGCGGTGACCGCAGCCAGCTGGCCGAAGCTGCGCGAGGTCTGCCAGCAGGCGCCGGGGCTGTACCCAGCCTACGGCCTGCATCCGATGTTCCTGGCCGAGCACCAGCCTGGACACCTGCCGCTGCTGCGCGAGTGGATCGAACGCGAACGCCCCTGCGCGATCGGCGAATGTGGTCTGGACTTTTTCGTTGAAGGCCTGGATGCCGAGGCGCAACAGGCATATTTCATCGGTCAGCTGGAACTGGCCCGTGAGTTCGAGCTGCCGGTGATCGTGCATGCACGGCGCGCGGTGGATGCGGTGATCGCCGCGATCCGTCGCGTCGGCGGCCTGCGCGGCGTGGTGCACAGCTTTTCCGGCAGTCCGGAACAGGCTGCGCAACTGCACAGGCAGGGCTTCCTGCTCGGGCTCGGCGGCCCGTTGACCTACGAACGCGCGCAACGCCTGCAGCGGCTGGTGCGCGAGATGCCGCTGGAACAGCTGCTGCTGGAGACCGACGCCCCGGACCAGCCTGACGCCGGCATCCGCGGCCAGCGCAACGAACCGGCCCGGCTGGCGATCATCGCCCGCCACGTGGCGGCGCTACGCGGGATGGAGCTGGACGCGGTGGCCCAGGCCACGACGGAGAACGCGCGGCGGCTGTTCGCGCTGCCCGCAATGCAACGGTAGGTGCCGGCCGCTGGCCGGCATCTGCGCTGATTCAATCATTCCGGGTTGCCGGCCAGCGGCCGGCGCTACCGATCACGCGTCAGCGTGATCCTCGACCACTTCGGCCTTCACCTTCTTCGGCTCCAGCAGCATTTCAAGCGCCTTGCCGACCGCCGCGAACGCGAACGCACCGGTGATGTGGGTCGCCGCACCCAGGCCCGCGCCGCAGTCCAGCTTCAATGCCGCATCAGCGCCCAGGTTCGGGCGGATGCCACAGACGCTGCCATCGGCCTGCGGGTACTTCACATTCTCCAGCGAATACACCGCCGGCACGCCGAAGTAGCGCTTGGCATTCTTCGGAAAGTTGAACTCGCTGCGCAGCTTCTTGCGGATCAACGCCAGCATGGCGTCGTGCTCGGTGCGCGAGACATCGCGGATGCGCACCAGGGTGGGATCGGTGCGGCCACCGGCGGCACCCACGGTCAGCAGCGGCAGCTTGCGGCGGCGGCACCAGGCAATCGTCTCGACCTTGACCCGGAAGCTGTCGCAGGCATCGATCACCAGATCAAAGCCACGGTCCAGCAGTTCGGCCATGTTCGACACCGTCAGGAACGCCTGTACGGCATCGACAGCGATGTCCGGGTTGATCGCGCGGCAGCGTTCGGCCATCGCCTCGGCTTTGTTGCGGCCGTAGTTGCCTTCCATCGCCGGCAGCTGCCGGTTGGTGTTGGACACGCAGATGTCATCGGCATCGATCAGGGTCAGGTGGCCGACCGCTGAACGCGCCAACGCTTCCACCACCCACGAGCCGACGCCGCCCATGCCGACCACCGCCACGCGGCTGCCCTGCAGGCGCTCGAGTGCGCCCACGCCATACAGCCGTTCGATGCCGGCGAAGCGTTGTTTGACCTGTTCGTTCATCCCGCTATTTTAACGTGCAGGCGTCGGCACCCGCAGTACGTCGGCATCGAACCTACCGTTGCACGCCCGGAGAGCCCGCCATGAACGCCAGCCCGCCCCGCCGCCCGTCCACCGCCTACCGCTATCTGTTCGTGCTCGGCCTGGGCCTGTTGATCGGCCTGATCGCCACGGTGATGGTCGGCCGCGCCCTGCAGGCCCGCCGCGATCCGTTCCCGGACAGCCTGATGCAGGTGATGCAACGGCAATCGCAGCTGCTGCAGCAGGCCCAGCAGCAGAACCGCTGCAGCCTGGCCGACAGCGTGCCGCGGTTGCAGGCCATGCGCCTGCTGTCCAACGACCTGGACCTGGCCTTTCCCGGGCTGAAGGACAGCGCGCAGTTCCAGCAGCATGCCAGCCAGCTGCGCGGCAACCTCAACGCCGCTCTGGCTGCGCCGCCCAGCGACTGCGCGGCCCTGGCCCGGGTGGTGGAAACGGTGCAGGCCGACTGCCGCGCCTGCCACCAGGACTTCCGCTGAGCCGCATTCATCCTGCAGCCGGACAAGGCCTGCGCGGTTGGCGCCTTGTTCACGTTCAAAAGGGGACGATTCGTCCACCCTGCTGCATGACGCAGTACCACCCCAGACACCCGCCTTCACGGCCAGGAGACGCCCCATGAAGATCCAGCTCATCGCCGCCAGCGCCATCGCTACCCTTGCTCTGGCTGGCTGTGCCACCTCGCCCGGCTACGGCGGTGGTGGTTACAACAACGGCTACAACAATGGCGGCTACGGCAACAATGGTGGCTACAACCAGGGCCGCTGCGCCGACTGCGGCATCGTGACCCGCATCAACACCGTGCAGTCCGGCCGTACCGCGCCCAGCGCGACCGGCGCGATCCTGGGCGGCATCGTCGGCGCCGTGGCCGGCCACGAGATCTCCGACCACACCGGCGGCAGCCGTGGCAACAAGAACATCGCCGCCGCTGCGGGCGCGGTCGGTGGCGCACTGGCCGGCAACCAGATCCAGAAGAACGTGACCAGCGACACCTACGACATCAGCGTGCGCATGGACGATGGCCGCACCATCGTGGTCAACCAGCGCGACCTCGGCGGCATCCGCGAGAACACCTACGTGCGCGTGGTCAACGGCAAGGTCATCCTGCGCTGACCTGCATCGGGCCGATGGCAAAGAAAAGGCCCGCTTGCGCGGGCCTTTTCATTTGACGGTATGCAGCGCGATCAGGTCGGCTGAACGGCGTCGGCCTGCAGGCCCTTCTGGCCCTGCACGACGGTGAAGGTGACCTTCTGGCCTTCCTTCAGGCTCTTGAAGCCCTGGGTCTGGATGGCACGGAAGTGCACGAACACGTCTTCGCCGTTTTCACGGCTGATGAAGCCGAAGCCCTTTGCATCGTTGAACCACTTGACGGTACCGGTCTCGCGATCAGACATCTCACTAACTCCCTGGTGACTCTCTCTTGTTGTAGGAAACGCCTGGTGGGCGGCTGACAAGCAAGGGGGAAGCGAGGTGCATCGATGCAGCGGATCGGGAAGATCTTGCTTCATCAGGCCACGATCCACGGTGACCTTGCCAAGCTCAGCGACTGCAACTTAACCCGCCCAAAACGAAAAAGCAACTGGCAAAATCTTTCACTGTCAACCCCAAAACGACCACCATACGGGACAGCATGGGACTCTCATTCATCTTATATCTGCTAGCGGTCATTTTTGTCCTCGTCGGCATCGCCGGAATCATCCTTCCGGCCCTCCCCGGCATCCCGCTGGTGTTCATCGGACTGCTGCTGGCTGCGTGGGCCGACGGCTTCGCCCACGTCGGCTGGCCGACCCTGGTCGCGCTGGGCGTACTGACCCTGCTCTCGCTGCTGGTGGACGTGCTGGCCACAGTGGTGGGTGCGCAGCGGGTCGGTGCCAGCCGCAAGGCGCTGTGGGGCACGTTCGTCGGCAGCATCGTCGGGCTGTTCTTCATGCCGATCGGTCTCTTTGCCGGGCCCCTGATCGGCGCCCTCGCCGGCGAGTACTGGCACACCCGTGAACTGGGCCGCTCGACCAAGGTGGGTCTGGCCACCTGGCTTGGCATCCTGCTCGGCCTGGCGCTGAAACTGGCGGTGGTGATCGCGATGCTGGGCCTGTTCGCCTTCGCCTGGTTCCTGTAAGCCGCGCCGTCTTCACGCCGCGCGCACGCGGTGGCCGTGCATAAACCGTGGGGGCTGGCCGCGATGCGGTACAGCCGCCACACTGTGCGATCCCCGTATTCACCGAAGGGCCTGCTGGAATGACCCTCCCCCCGCTGCTTCCCCGCCTTGCGCCGCTGGCGCTGGCCCTGGCCAGTGCCCCATTGGCCGCGCAGGAATTCGTGCCCAACACCGATACCTCGCCCGCGGCGTGTGCCGCCATCACCACTGACGCGGCGCGCCTGGCCTGCTATGACCGCCTGTTCGCGCATACGCCGCAGGCCACGGCCGCCGCCGATGCCGCTGCCGAGGCGGCCGCGCAGGCCCGTCGCGAAGAACGCCAGACCGCACGCGTGAGCCAAGGCGAAGAGAAACTGCGCGAGCGGGTCAGCGACCTGTTCCGCCCCGCTGCGCCGGACAGCGCGCTGGCCAATGCCGGCCGCGGTTCGCTGCTGGACAGCCGCTGGGAACTGGCCGAGGACTCCAAGCTCGGCCCATTCCAGCTGCGTGCCTACAAGCCGGTGTACCTGCTGCCGGCGTTCTGGACCAGCGACCGCAACACCACGCCGCATTCGCCGAACCCGGCCAACACGGTCACCACGCCGCAGGTGCTGGACAGCGCCGAACTGAAGTTCCAGATCAGCTTCAAGACCAAGATCGCCGAGAACCTGTTCGGCGACAACGGCGACATCTGGGCCGGTTATACCCAGAGCTCGCGCTGGCAGGCCTACAACGGCGAGGATTCGCGCCCGTTCCGCGAAACCAATTACGAGCCGGAAGTGATGATGGTGTTCCGCAACGGCTACTCGATCGGTGGCTGGCGTGGACGCATGACCGGCATCGCGCTGAACCACCAGTCCAACGGCCGTGCCGACCCACTGTCGCGCAGCTGGAACCGGGTGATGCTCAACATCGGCCTGGACCGCGAGAACTGGGCGCTGGTGCTGCGGCCGTGGTACCGCATTCCCGAGACCCGCAGCGACGACAACAATCCGGACATCGAGGACTACATGGGCCGCGGTGATGCGACCCTGACCTGGAACCGCAACGGCCACGAAGTCTCACTGATGGCGCGCCACTCGCTGCGCACCGGCAGCCGTTCGCACGGCGCCCTGCAGCTGGATTACGGCTTCCCGATCAGCAACCTGCTGCGCGGCCATGTGCAGGTCTTCGACGGCTATGGCGAGAGCCTGATCGACTACAACCACAAGGCCACCTACGTGGGCGTGGGCGTGTCGCTGCTGGAGTGGTTCTGATGGACGTGACGATCTGGCACAACCCGGCCTGCAGCAACTCGCGTGGCGCATTGAAGCTGATCCGCGATGCCGGCTTCGATCCGGAGGTGATCGAGTACCTGGGCAATCCACCCGATGTGACCACACTGCGCCAGGTGCTGGCCGAATCCAGATTGAGCGCACGTGATCTGGTGCGCAGCAAGGAAGCACAGTTCACCGAACTGGGCCTGGAAGATGCGGACGAGGCCACGCTGCTGGCCGCGATGGCCGCACACCCGCGCCTGATCAACCGCCCCGTGGTGCGCACGCCCAAGGGCACCCGGCTGTGCCGTCCACCGGAAACGGTGCTGGAGATCCTGTAACGGAAAAGGGGACGGAGGGGATTAAGTCGCTTGTGCACAAACGACTTGATCCCCTCCGTCCCCTTTTCTGGTTACCGCCAGTCGGTGATGCCCTCGCGGCGGTATACCTCGGCGAACGCCGGGCGCGCCTTCATCGACGTGGCATGTGCCTTCAGCACCGGCCAGGTGTCGCTGGGCTTCGGCATGTTGCGCGACCAGCGCATCAGCATCACCAGCATGTAGTCGACCACGCAGGGCGTGGTGCCCAGCAGGTAGGGGCCATGCGCCTGCAGGTGCGTGGCGACCTGCTGCCAGGCCGCCTCAAGGCGCTGACGGGCCATCTCGCGGCTCGCTTCGATATTTGCCTCGCCCGCCATTTCATGCGGATAGAACCAGGCACGATAGGCCGGCTGCAGCGTATTGGCACACCAGAACATCCAGCGGTAGGCATCGGCGCGCTGCGGCGTGCCCAGTGCGGGCAGCAGGTTGGCCTCCGGATGGCGGTCAGCCAGATACAGTGCGATCGCCGCCGCTTCGGTCAGTACCAAGCCATCTATCAGCAGTGTCGGCACCACACCGGCCGGATTCAGCGCCAGGTACTCCGCCGACTTGTGCTCGCGCGCGTCGAAATCCAGCAGCACCAGTTCGTGCTCGATGCCCAGCTCGATCAGCAGCCAGTGAACCACCAGCGCGGCGGTACTGGTTGAACCATACAGCGTGGTGCTCATGCGGAAGATCCTGTGCAGGTGGATCAGCCGATTATGCGCCCACGCGCGCAATCGTTGCTCAGCCGCAGCGGCTCATGCAGGTATCGCGGCTTTCGCTACAGGACATGATCGGCGTGCGTATCGCGCAGTCGTGCGTCTTCAGTTCACAGGAACGGCGCAGCTCGGGGTTGGCAATGTCCTTGCAGCGCTTGTCCGGCGCCGGCACCATCTGTTGTTCGCAGCTGAAGTCGTTGCTGCCGATACTGCCCCGCGCCATGCAGCTGCGATAGTCGGCCTGACACTGCATGCGGCACTGCGAGGAGGCGGAGAAGTCCGCACCTTCATAGGACGAGGTTGTACTGCAGCCGGCCAGGGCCAGCAGGATCGCAACGGCGATGAATCGATGCAGGCCCATGAACACGTCCTGTGTGAGGTCGCGCCGAGCCTAGCAGAGCAGAGCAGATGCTGCAGGTTCGTTAACCCTCACCACACAACAACGGCGCCACACGGGCGCCGTTGCTTGAACCGGAAGCGCGGCAGGATTACTCCACCACCACCGGAATCTTGCCAATGCGGGCCTGCCATTCGCGCGGGCCGGTCTTGTGCACCGACTCACCGCTGGAATCCACCGCCACCGTCACCGGCATGTCCTGCACGGTGAACTCGTAGATCGCCTCCATGCCGAGGTCGGCGAATCCGACCACCTTGGCGGCCTTGATCGCCTTGGACACCAGGTAGGCCGAACCGCCAACAGCCATCAGGTAGGCCGACTTGTTGTCACGGATCGCCTCGATCGCCGCCGGGCCGCGCTCGGCCTTGCCGACCATGCCCAGCAGGCCGGTCTGTTCAAGCACCTGACGGGTGAACTTGTCCATGCGGGTCGCCGTGGTCGGACCAGCCGGGCCCACCACTTCGTCGCGCACCGGATCGACCGGGCCGACGTAGTAGATGAAGCGGCCCTTCAGATCGACCGGCAGTTCCTCGCCCTTGTTGAGCATGTCGACCATGCGCTTGTGCGCGGCGTCGCGGCCGGTCAGCAGCTTGCCGTTCAGCAGCAGGGTCTGGCCCGGTTTCCAGCTGGCCACGTCCTCCGGGGTGATCGTGTCCAGGTCCACGCGGGTGCCCTTGGACGAATCGTAGGTCAGCTTCGGCCAGTCCTCCAGCGACGGCGGGTCCAGCATCACCGGGCCGCTGCCATCCAGGGTGAAGTGCGCATGGCGGGTGGCCGCGCAGTTCGGGATCATCGCCACCGGCAGGTTGGCCGCATGAGTCGGGTAATCGTTGATCTTGATGTCGAGCACGGTGGTCAGGCCACCCAGGCCCTGCGCACCGATGCCCAGCGCGTTGACCTTCTCGTACAGCTCCAGGCGCAGCTCTTCAATGCG
This sequence comes from Stenotrophomonas sp. 96582_Sma, assembly GCF_056480905.1. NCBI lineage: Bacteria > Pseudomonadati > Pseudomonadota > Gammaproteobacteria > Lysobacterales > Lysobacteraceae > Stenotrophomonas > Stenotrophomonas sp. 96582_Sma. The sequence goes on from NZ_CM151122.1 coordinate 3,217,120, forward strand.
GTTGGACGCACCACGGGCCTGCAGCTCGGTGATGTCGATCGGCTCCATCAGCGCTTCCTTGGCCAGCAGCATCGCCTTCTCGGCGGTGCCGCCGATGCCGATGCCGAGCATGCCCGGCGGGCACCAGCCGGCGCCCATGGTCGGCACGGTCTTCAGCACCCAGTCGACGATGGAGTCGGACGGGTTGAGCATGGCGAACTTGGTCTTGGCTTCCGAACCACCGCCCTTGGCGGCGACGATCACGTCGACAGTGTTGCCCGGCACCACCTTGACGTTGACCACGCCCGGGGTGTTGTCCTTGGTGTTGATGCGCTTGCCGGCCGGATCAGCCAGCACCGAGGCGCGCAGCTTGTTGTCCGGGTGCATGTAGGCACGGCGCACGCCTTCATTGGCCATGTCTTCCACGCCCATGGTGGCGTCGTCCCAACGCACGTCCATGCCGATTTCCAGGAACACGGTGACGATGCCGGTGTCCTGGCAGATCGGACGGTGGCCTTCGGCGCACATGCGCGAATTGATCAGGATCTGCGCCATCGCTTCCTTCGCGGCCGGCGACTCCTCGCGCTCGTAGGCGGCGGCAAGGTTCTTGATGTAGTCGACCGGGTGGTAGTACGAGATGTACTGCAGCGCGTCGGCGATGGACTGGATGAGGTCTTCCTGCTTGATCGATGTCACGACTTGCTCGCTTGCTGGAGGCTGGCGGGGGTAATCCGCCCATTTTACCCCCTCCCCCGGCCGCGGGGTGGTGGTCCCGGCCGCTGGCCGGCAAGATCAGACCCCGAACCCTCTGTCACGCGACGCCCCGCTGGCGCGTCCTTGCCCACATGAACGCCGAAACCGCTTTCCAGACCCACCGCCCGCGCCTGATGGCCCTGGCCTACCGCCTGCTCGGCAGTCGCGCCGACGCCGAAGACGTGGTCCAGGATGCCTGGTTGCGCTGGTCCGGCGCCGACCCGGCGGCCGTCCGCGACCCCGAAGCCTGGCTGGTCACCACCACCACCCGGCTCGGCCTGGACCGGCTGCGCGCAGCCAAGCGCGAGCGCGTGCATTACGTCGGCCCGTGGCTGGCTGAACCGCTGGCAGTCACCCTGGAGCCGGACCCGGCGCCCGGCCCGGCCCAGCTGCATGCGCTGGCCGACGACATCTCGGTCGCCTTCCTGACCCTGCTCGAACAGCTCGGCCCCGAGGAGCGCGCCGCCTTTCTGTTGAAGGAGGCCTTTGACCACGATTACCGCGAGATTGCCGAGCTGATCGGCCACAGCGAGGCCAACTGCCGGCAACTGGTGCATCGTGCCCGGCAGCGCCTGCAGTCTGGGCGGCCACGCTTCAATGCCGATGCCAGCCAGCACCGGCAGCTGCTGGCACGCTTCATGGACGCTTCCCAGCGCGGCGACAGCGAAGCGATCCAGACCCTGCTGCACGCCAACGCGTTGCTGGTCTCCGACGGTGGCGGCGTGGTTACCGCGGCGATCCGCCCGCTGCTGGGCGCCGAACGCATCGGACGCCTGTTCTGGGCCATCGCCCGCCGTGGCGCGGCGCATTCGGCGCAGCTGGGCTACGTCAACGGCGAGCCGGCGATCCTGCGCTTCATCGGTGATCGCCTGCACTCGGTCACCACCATCGAGGTGGTCGCTGGCCGCATCGCCAACGTGTACAGCGTGCTGAATCCGGAAAAGCTGCCGGACGTTGTCACGAACAGGGACGGCACGGCGTCCTTGTAATGAAAGGCGGCCATCGTGGCCGCCGTGGAGCCGAAAATGTCCGACCACGCCTCTCCCCGCGTCCCTTACACCCGCCTGGCCGCCGAAGCCTTCAAGGGCCTGCTGGCCACCAGCCAGGCGGTGCATGACAGCTCGATTGATCCGACCCTGATGGAACTGGTGTTCCTGCGCGTGTCGCAGCTCAACGGCTGCGGCTATTGCATGGACATGCATGCCACTACGCTGCGCAAGGGCGGCATCGAGCCGCGCAAGCTCGATACCCTGCCCGCCTGGCACGAAAGCCGTTTCTTCGATGCCCGCGAGCGTGCGGCGCTGGGCTGGGCCGAGGCACTGACCCGGCTGACCGACGGTGCACCGTCACAGGCGGCGTTCGATGCACTGGCACCGCACTTCGATGAGAAGGGCATCAGCGACCTGAGCATGGGCATCGCGGTGATCAATGCCTGGAACCGGCTGGGCGCCGGGCTGCTGCCGCCGCTGCCGTAAAGGGAGGCAAGCCGGGCCAGGCAGGTTCTGCAGCTGTTGGTAGGTGTCGACCTTGGTCGACACGGTAGATCCACGCCATGCGTGGATGTGGTGGGTCGGATCCCTTCGCATTACGAAGGGCTCTGACCCGATCCGGGCAGATGAGGTCAGAGCCCTTTGCGCCGCAAAGGGATCTGACCCCGGCGCGGCCACACGCCTGCACTGACCCCATCTGCACGCGTCAGGCGCGCACAATACGCGCATGCCTGCTACCCCCACCGCTGGCGCTGCCGCCGCGAAGAAACCCAGCCTGCGCCAGCGCTTCAAGGCGATGCGCAACCTGCCACCGTTCCTGCGCATGGTCTGGAAGACCAGCCCCGCGCTCACCCTGGCCAGCCTTGGCCTGCGCCTGATCCGTGCGCTGCTGCCGGTGGCGATGCTCTACGTCGGCAAGCTGATCATCGACAGCGCCCTGCACCTGAGCCAGCACGACGCTGGCTTCCCGCCGCTGGGCGAAGCACTGTCCAGCGGCATACTGAATCCGCTGCTGGGCCTGCTGGCGCTGGAATTCGGCCTGGCCATCGCCTCGGATCTGCTCGGCCGGCTGGTCAGCTACGCCGATGCTCTGCTCTCGGAACTGTTCGCCAACGTCACCAGCATCCGGCTGATGGAGCACGCTGCGACGCTGGATCTGGAGGATTTCGAAGACCCGGACCTGCAGGACAAGCTGGACCGTGCGCGACGCCAGACCATGGGCCGGATGAACCTGATGAGCCAGTTGTTCGGCCAGGTGCAGGACGCGATCACCGTGGCCAGCCTCGCCGTCGGCCTGCTGGTCTACGCGCCGTGGTTGATCCTGCTGCTGGCGCTGGCCCTGGTGCCGGCCTTCATCGGCGAATCGCACTTCAACGCGGCCGGCTACAGCCTCAACTTCCAGTGGACGCCCGAGCGCCGCCAGCTCGACTACCTGCGCCAGCTCGGTGCCAGCGTGGAAACGGCCAAGGAAGTGAAGATCTACAACCTGCATCGCTTCCTGGTGGAGCGCTACCGTCGCCTGTCGGTGGCGCTGTTCCAGGCCAACCGCGCCCTGGCCCGGCGCCGCGCGTTCTGGGGCACGCTGCTGGCCGCACTGGGCACGCTGGGCTACTACACCGCCTACGCCTACATCGCCTGGCGCACGGTGCGCGGCGACTTTTCGATCGGCGACCTGACCTTCCTCGCCGGCAGCTTCCTGCGCCTGCGCCAGCTGCTGGAGGGCCTGTTGATCGGGTTCTCGCAGGTGGCCAGCCAGGCGCTGTACCTGGATGACCTGTTCTCGTTCTTCCAGATCCAGCCGGAAATCCACTCGCGTGAAGGTGCGGTGCGCGTGCCGCAGCCGATCCGCCAGGGCTTCGTGTTCGAGAACGTCGGCTTCCGCTACCCGGATGCCGAGCAATGGGCGGTGCGCCACCTTGATTTCCAGCTGCAGGCTGGCGAAGTACTGGCGCTGGTCGGTGAGAACGGCGCCGGCAAGACCACCCTGGTGAAGCTGCTGGCACGGCTGTACGAACCGGACGAGGGCCGCATCCTGCTCGATGGCCGCGACCTGCGCGACTACGACCTGGACGACCTGCGCGCCAACCTCGGGGTGATCTTCCAGGACTTCGTGCGCTACAACCTCAGCGCCGGCGAGAACATCGGCGTCGGCCAGGTCGAGGCGATGGACGACCAGGCGCGCATCGCCGACGCCGCACGGCGTGGCATGGCCGAGGAAGTGATCGACGACCTGCCCGGCGGCTACGACCAGCTGATCGGCCGCCGCTTCAAGCAGGGCGTGGACCTGTCCGGCGGCCAATGGCAGAAGATCGCCATCGCCCGCGCATGGATGCGCAATGCGCAGGTGATGATCCTGGATGAGCCAACGGCGGCGCTGGATGCGCGAAGTGAGTTCGAGGTGTTCCAGCGGTTCAGGGAACTGGCGGATAATCGCACCGCAGTGCTGATTTCCCACCGTTTCTCTTCGGTACGCATGGCCGATCGCATCCTGGTGCTGGCCGATGGCCGGATCGAGGCCAGCGGCACCCATGAAGAGCTGATGGCCCAGGGCGGCCGCTACGCCGAGCTGTTCGAGCTGCAGGCGGCCGGCTACCGCTGAGAACGCCTCTCGTTCCGCCTAATGAGAACCTGTCTCATTTGAGATAGAATCACCCCGACGACTTCCGATAGATACGCCCATGTCCTCCGCTTTTGGCGCCGAAACGGTGCTTGAGGTCCGTCATTGGACCGATGCCTACTTCAGCTTCACCCTCACCCGCGACAGCGGTTTCCGCTTCGAGAACGGCCAGTTCGTGATGATCGGCCTGGAAACCGAGGCGCGGCCGCTGCTGCGCGCGTATTCCATCGCCAGCGCCAACTGGGAAGAGCATCTGGAGTTCTTCAGCATCAAGGTGCAGGACGGCCCGCTGACCTCGCGCCTGCAGCACATCAAGCCGGGTGACAAGGTGCTGGTCGGCAAGAAGCCCACCGGCACCCTGCTGATCAGCGATCTGCACCCCGGCAAGAACCTGTACCTGCTGGGCACCGGCACCGGCATGGCGCCGTGGCTGTCGGTCATCAAGGACCCGGAAACCTACGAGCGCTTCGAGAAGGTGATCCTCTGCCACGGCGTGCGCTACGAAAAGGACCTCGCCTACCGCGACTACTTCGAGAAGGAACTGCGTGAGCATGAGTTCCTGGGCGAGATGATCGGCGACAAGCTGCTGTACTACCCGGCCGTCACCCGCGAGCCGTTCGCCAACCAGGGCCGCCTGACCCAGCTGATGGAAAGCGGCGAGATGCAGCGCACCCTCGGCCTGCCGGAGCTGAGCCCGGAGAACGACCGCGCGATGATCTGCGGCAGCCCGCAGATGCTGGCCGACCTGCGCAGCGTGCTCGATGCCCGTGGCTTCCAGGTCTCGCCGCGTATCGGCCAGCCGGGCCACTACGTGTTCGAACGCGCCTTCGTCGAGAAATAAACAAAAAAAGGGGACGGAGGGGATTAAGTCGTTTGTGCACAAACGACTTAATCCCCTCCGTCCCCTTTTTGGGTTCATCTCACAGCAGCGCTTCGATCTCGCCGCGCAGCTGCTCCGGCTTGGTGGTGGGCGCATGCCGCGACACCACCTGCCCCTGGCGGTCGACCAGGAACTTGCTGAAATTCCACTTGATGCGGGCGCTACCCAGCAGGCCGCGCTTCTCGCGTGACAGCCATGCCCACAACGGATCAGCCCCCTCGCCGTTGACCTCGATCTTCTCCGACAGCGGGAAGCTGACCGGGTAGTCCAGCGAACAGAACTGGCGGATCTGCGCGGCGTCGCCGGGCTCCTGTGCACCGAACTGGTTGCATGGGAACCCGATCACCACCAGGCCACGCTCGCGATACTCCTGCCACAGCTGTTCCAGCCCGGTGTACTGCGGGGTGAAGCCACAGCGGCTGGCGACATTGACCAGCAGCATCGGGTGCCCCTGGTACCGGGCCAGGGCCTGCGGCTGGCCGTCGAGGTCGCGGAAGCTGAAGTCGTAGGCAGTGGTCATGGCAGCGGGCCGTGGGCGGTGAATGCATGGTACCCGCGCCCGGCCCCGGCAACATGCCTTTTGACACAAGTGCGGGCGCCGCCGGCCGGGTTACCCTCGGGCCCTTGTTTGCCTTACCGGAGTTCCTACCTTGACCACTCGCCTTGCCCTTGCCGTGGCCATGTCCCTCGGCCTTGCCCTGCCCGCCTTCTCGGCCGGCGCCGCCACCCCGGCTGCCAGCACCAATGCCCAGCAGGCCAACCCGTTCTTCGCCGAAAGCCCGCTGCCGCTGCATTTCCCGCAGTTCGACAAGATCAAGGACAGCGACTTCGCCCCGGCCTTCGACGCCGGCATGGCGCAGCAGCTGAAGGAAGTGGAGGCGATCGCCAACAACAAGGCCAAGCCGACCTTCGACAACACCATCATCGCCCTGGAAAAGAGCGGTGACATCCTCGACCGTGCGACCACCGTGTTCTTCAGCCTGGTAGGCGCCGATACCAACGACACCCGCAAGAAGCTGCAGGCCGACTACTCGGCGAAGTTCGCCGCGCACAGCGATGCGATCGCGCTGAACGGCAAGCTGTTCGCCCGCATCCAGGCGCTGTACGACACCCGCAGCCAGCTGGGCCTGGACGCCGAAGGCGTGCGCCTGGTCGAGAAGTACTACGACAACTACGTGCGCGCCGGCGCCAAGCTGTCCGAGGCTGACAAGGCCACGCTGAAGGAGATGAACGCCGAGCTGGCCAACCTGGGCACCAAGTTCAGCCAGAACGTGCAGTCGGAAGTGAACGCTTCGGCGATCACCGTCGACGACGTCAAGGAGCTGGACGGCCTGTCCAAGGAGCAGATCGCTGCCGCCGCCGAAGCCGCCAAGGCCCGTGGCCTGGAAGGCAAGTACGTGATCACCCTGCTCAACACCACCGGCCAGCCGCCGCTGACCAACCTGGCCAACCGCGCCCTGCGCCAGAAGATCTACGAAGCCTCGACCACCCGCGGCAGCCGCGGCGGTGAGTTCGACAACACCGCGCTGGTCTCGCGCATCATGCAGCTGCGTGCCGACAAGGCCAAGCTGATGGGCTTCCCGAACTTCGCCGCCTACAACCTGACCAACCAGACCGCCAAGACCCCGGAAGCGGTCAACGCAATGCTCGGCAAGCTGGCTCCGGCCGCCGTGGCCAACGCCAAGCGCGAAGCCGCCGATCTGCAGGCGATGATCGACAAGGAACAGAAGGCCGCGCGCAAGCCGACCTTCCAGCTGGAACCGTGGGACTGGGCCTTCTACAGCGAGAAGGTGCGCCAGGCCAAGTACAACTTCGACGAGTCGCAGCTGAAGCCGTACTTCGAGATGAAGAACGTGCTGGAGAACGGCGTGTTCTACGCCGCCGGCCAGGAATTCGGCCTGACCTTCAAGCAGCGCACCGACCTGCCGGTCTACCACGATGACGTCACCGTCTACGACGTGTTCGACGCTGACGGCAGCCAGCTGGCGATCTTCATCTTCGACCCGTATGCACGCGCCTCCAAGCGCGGCGGTGCGTGGATGAACTCCTACGTCTCGCAGTCCAAGCTGACCGGCTTCAAGCCGGTGGTCGCCAACCACCTGAACATCCCGAAGCCGCCGGCCGGCCAGCCGACCCTGCTGACCTGGGACGAGGTGAACACCACCTTCCACGAGTTCGGCCACGCCCTGCACGGCATGTTCTCCAACGTGAAGTACCCGTACTTCTCGGGCACCTCGGTGCCGCGTGACTTCGTCGAGTTCCCCTCGCAGGTCAACGAAATGTGGTCGGACAACCCGGTCATCCTGAAGAACTACGCCAAGCACTACCAGAATGGTTCGGCGATGCCGCAGGCACTGCTGGACAAGGTGCTGGCAGCGGCCAAGTTCAACCAGGGCTTCGCCACCACCGAGTACCTGGGCGCGGCCATGCTTGATCAGCGCTGGCACCAGATCGGCGCCGACCAGGTGCCGGCCGCCAAGGACGTGATGGCCTTCGAGCGCGCCGCGCTGGAGAAGGACGGCATCTACTACGCGCCGGTTCCGCCGCGCTACAAGACCCCGTACTTCAGCCACATCATGGGCGGCTACTCGGCCGGCTACTACGCCTACATCTGGTCGGAAGTGCTCGACGCCAACACCCAGAAGTGGTTCAAGGACAACGGCGGCCTGAGCCGCAAGAACGGCGACCACTTCCGCGCCACCCTGCTGTCCAAGGGCGGCAGCGTGGATGCCATGCAGCTGTTCCGCGATTTCGCCGGCCACGAGCCGCAGATCGAACCGCTGCTGGAAAAGCGTGGCCTGACCGGCGCCGGCAACTGATCGCCCGCGCGGTAGCCTGAAACGAAAACCGCCCGGAAGACCGGGCGGTTTTTTGTTGGCGCCATCCACGCATGGCGTGGATCTACTGGAGTGCGTCATGTGTGGATCGATGATGCCGGGGTTCGTGGCGCGAATGGATCGTACCGACCAACGATCGGCACCCACCAGTAGATCCACGCCATGCGTGGATGCTCTCCGGTCACCGCCGAAACAGTCGCTCCCACCACCGCCCTTTCGGCGTACCGGGCGTGGCAGCGGCAGTCGATGCGATATCCGGGTGCGCTGCCACGAACTCCGCCAGCTGTGCCGCCGCGGCCTCCGCATACAGCATCGCGCCATCCGGCGCGCAGTTCAGCAGATTGCTCAAGCTGGTCGATGCATTGAGATCCATCGGGTTCGGCTCGACCACCTCGCTGCCCTCCAGCAGTCCACAGCCCTTGGCGATGGCATCATCGACAACACGCCAGAAAACGACCAGGCGTCCATCGGAGAACAGCTCCTCCAGGCGCGCAGCCAGTGCGCTGTCCACTGCATGATCAGCGCGTAACTGCTTCAGCCGGGCATGCGTGATGAACACGCCACCACCATAGTTTTCACGTAGATGGTTGCCGGCGGCAGCATCCGCCCACTGCAACGGCACCAGTTGCCGCCAGTCCGCGAAATAGCGGGCGACCACCGGATCGTCGATGAAAAACGAAAGGGCGCTCCCGCGGAGATAGTGATACTGCCGAAGGTGGCCGGCCACGATCGCCAGGTACAAAGCGTGCCCCTTCTCGAAAGGCATTTCTGCGCTGATCGAGCGAGCCTCCTCGATGCGCTCCTGCAGCTGCTCCATGTAGAACGGCTCGATCTGGAACCGCTGCTGCAGCTCGGCGACCAGCGCGCCATCCTCAAGCGCACGGAAATAAATGTCACGGATCTCGGATTCCGCAATCGGATGATAGGTGATGTCCCAACCCATGCTGCGATGCCTTCAGTGAAGCGGTGATGCCGCTGGTCGACAAGTTTAGCGCCCACGTCACCCCAGCCAGGCACAGCGCCGACAACGCTCGCGCATGACGTCAAGCGATGTCGCGTCTTCCACGATCCGCACCATCGGTCGCGCAGGGCAGAAGTGCAGCCTCAACGTGGCGCCACGTACCCACCCGGCACGCCTTCCGGCGACAGCACCAGCTGCCACAGCTGCGCGTGCCGGCAACGGAAGGTGGCCATCGACCCGGCCAGGTAGAAGCGCCACATGCGCCGGAAGTGCTCGTCGTAGCGCGCATCCAGCCGCGGCCACGCCGCTTCCACGTTGCGCCGCCAGGCCTGCAGGGTCAGGTCGTAATCGGTGCCGAAGTTGTGCCAGTCCTCCAGCACGAAGCAGCCCTCGAACGCCTTGGTGATCTGCACCGCCGATGGCAGCATCGAGTTGGGAAAGATGTAGCGCGCGATCCACGGGTCGGTACGATGCCGCGAGATGTTGGTGCCGATGCTGTGCAGCAGCAGCAGGCCGCGCGGTGACAGGCAACGCCTGGCCACCTCGAAGAAGCTGGCGTAGTTCTTGTCGCCGACGTGCTCGAACATGCCGATCGAGAAGATCGCATCGAACGGCTCGTGCAGTTCGCGGTAGTCCTGCAGGCGGATCTCGATCGGCAGGCCGGCGCACAGTTCGCGGGCGAACTCGGCCTGCTCCTGCGAAATGGTCACGCCGACGCCACTGACACCGTAGCGCTCGGCGGCGAACTTCAGGGCTTCGCCCCAGCCACAGCCGATGTCCAGCACACGCTGCCCCGGGCGCAGGCCCAGCTTGCGGCAGACCAGGTCAAGCTTGGCTTCCTGCGCGGCGTCGAGATCGCCGGCATTGCGCCAGTAGCCACAGCTATAGACCAGGCGCTGGCCCAGCATGGCCTGGTAGAGATCATTGCCGAGGTCGTAGTGGCGGCGGCCCACCTCGTAGCTGCCCTGTCCCACCTGCAGGTTGAACAGGCGCGCCTTCAGTGCATCGGCCACTTCGCGCCAACCGTGCACCCGTTCGTCCAGGTGCGCCTGCATCAGGTGGACAAGGAAGTCGTCCAGGACGTTGGCATCCCACCAACCGTCCATGTAGCTCTCGCCGAGGCCAAGCGAGCCGTGCGCCATGACCCGCGCGAAGAAGCGCGGGTCATGAACCTGGATATCCTGTGGCTGGGTACCGCCGATGCGGACCCCGGCTTCCTGCAGCAGGCCGGCGACCCGCTCCTGCAACCCTGTATCCACGCCACCTCCTCGACTGCGGTCAACCGCGTGCGAACAGCTCCACGTAGTCCTTGGCCACGTGCGGCAACAGCACCGCCGCCGGTACATCGGCGGTCTGGGTGCCGTCCGAGTATGGACCCACCTGGTACGGCGGGAAAACAAAGCGCAGCGCGGTGATCTGCCCCTTGTCGTCGGTCAGCGGCTGGAACTGGCTGAAATTGTCGGCCTGCGGGCCGGTGCCGTCGGCAATCATTCGCGATGCGTTGCGCAGCGATTCCTGCAGCTGGGCCGGATCCATGTCCTCACCGCTGAGGCGGGTGGCCACGCGTTCACGCAGCTGGTCGGCGACGAAATCGCTGATCGCCTTCCAGCCCTTGGCATCGGCCACCAGCTTTTCGGCGCTGAGCATCTGCTGATGCTGCGGCAGCCACACGAATCGGGCCACCAGCGGTTCGCCATGGGCGCCACCGGTGTAGCGGCTGCCATCGGCACTGACCACCACCAGCTGCGGGGTTTCCAGCAGCTTCTCGAAGCTCAGCGACAGCTCGTACGGCATGGTCGGCTTGTCATTGCCCAGCCCGTCCAGCGCCTGTTGCAGGTCACTGCGCGCACTCGTCGCATAGCTCTGCAGGGCGCGGGCCAGGCCCGGGTAGCGGTCGATGCCGGCCGGGTAGCTGATACCCACCACTTCGCGCTCGTTGTTCTCGATCACGTCGCGCAGGTCCAGCGGCGCTTCCGTGGCCGGCGTTTCACCTGCGGCGGTGGCTTCGGCGGCGGGCGCCGCGTCGGTCGCCGGTGCCGGCTCGCTTTCACGCTGGCAACCGGCCAGCAACAGCACGCCCACCACGCCGGCCAGCACGCTGCCGTGCAATGGCCGGTTGTTTCCAATCTTCATCGGGATCCCCTGTTCATGTTTGTACATCATCGCCTGCCATGGCTGAAGCGTGGCCCGCTGGCATTCAGCCAACGAGCAGGTCGTGGTACTCCTCATGCCGCTGCAGGAAGGCCTCGGCGTAGGAACACGCCGGCACCACCTTGTACTTCTGCTCACGGGCAAAACGCAGCGCCACACGGGTCAGCTCACCGGCGATGCCTCGGCCGGCAATCGGCTCGGGCACCTCGGTATGCGTGATGACCATGCGCCTGCGTTTGATCTGGTAGTCCAGCACCGCCAGCTGTCCGCGCACACGGGCGGTGAAGCGATGGTTGGCCAGGTCGTGTTCGACCTCGTAGGCCAGACCGGGGGGCGTGACCGAAGCCATGGAACTGTCTCCTGCGGCGACTGCGTGGATGGTGCGCAGCCGGGCGCCATGATCGCGTGAAGCCTGAACAGGGGCAAGTCCGTTCCATTCACGTCAGTTTGCGACCCTCAAGCTGGAGCGCTGGCGGCCGCTATCGCCTGTGGAGGGGTACGGCCAGGCTGGCACGGCCCTTGCGACCGTTGATCATGCGCACCACCGCGGAGGCTCCGATGCACCCCAGCGATTCCCATTCAGATACCGACCGCGCCCTGCTGGAGGGCCTGCTGCAACTGGCGGTGGAGGGGCAGACCCAGGACCAGGATTTCCAGCGCATCGGCGAAGAAGTGTTCGCCCGCCTGCTGGATACCTACGGTCAGCAGCCCACGCTCTGAAACAGCGGGGGCGGATCGCTGCCGATCCGCCCCGCTCCCGTCATCAACCGCCGCCGAGGCGGAAGGTCGGGTTGGAGAGTTCGCGCAGGAAGTGAGTGAAGATGCTCGGCTGCATGGCCAGCATGAAGATCACGCCGAACGCCGCGCCTGCCAGGTGCGCGCTGTGGTTGATGCGGTCACCGCCGCGCTTGTCCATCCAGATGCTGTAGCCGACGTAGAACGCGGCGTAGACGATGGCCGGCGCCGGGATGAAGAACACCAGGATGATCGACCACGGCTTGATCAGGATGAAGGCGAACAGCACCGCCGACACCGCACCGGACGCACCCAGGCTGAGGTAGTTCGGGTTCTTCTGGTTCTTCAGGTAGCTGGGCAGGATCGAGACCAGCAGCGCACCGATGTAGAACGCCGGGTAGGTCAGGTAGCTGCCGGTCAGCTGCACCATCACGCTCTCGATGAATCCCCCGAAGAAGAACAGGGTGATCATGTTGAAGATCAGGTGCGACCAGTCGGCGTGGATGAAGCCATAGGTCACCAGCCGGTCGTACTGGCGGTGACGGTCGATGGCCGGCGGCCACAGGATCAGGCGGTCGGCCAGCTTGCGGTTGTTGAACGCCATCCACGAAAGGATGGCGGTGATGGCGATCAACAGCAGATTGACGGGGGTCATGTCAGGCTCAGGCGCTACGGTAGTTGTCGACCATACGATAGCGTTTCGCATACCAACCGAAGGCCAACGCCGCGACGAAGGCGAAACCGGCGAAGAAGAACATCAGGAACGCCGCCTCGCTCAGGCCCGTACTGGCGATCTTGTGGGTCACCGCATCGTTGCGCACCGCCGCGTTGGACAGCAGCACCCACAGGTTGCCGATGGTGGTGGTCAGGTTCCAGAAGCTCATCACCACGCCCTTCATCGCCTGCGGCGCCTGGCTGTAGGCGAACTCCAGGCCGGTGGCCGAGACCAGCACCTCACCGAAGGTCAGCAGCGCATACGGCAGCATCTGCCAGAAGATCGACATGGCGTTGCCCCCGTCCATCACCACCTGGATGCCGCCGACCACGATCCAGGCCAGACCGCTGAAGGCGATGCCGGCGGTCATGCGGCGCAGCGCGGTCGGCTCGAAGCCGAAGCGGCGCAGGGCCGGGTACAGCACCAGGTTGTTGAACGGAATCAGGATCATCACCAGCAGCGGGTTCAGTGCCTGCATCTGCGAGGCGGTGAACCAGCTCGGCATCTGCATCTGCTGGCCCTGCAGGACCCAGGTCGAGGCCTTCTGGTCGAACAGCGAGAAAAACGGCGTGGTCAGCGCGAAGATCACCAGCACCCGCAGCACCGAGCGCACGCCTTCGACGGCTTCGGCCGGATGCTGACCACGGGCGCGATCGAGCTGCAGCCAAGTGCCACCGCCGATACCGGCCAGGATCGATACCAGCGCCAGGCACAGGCAGATGACAATGCCCAACGAGCCAACCAAGCCGAACGAGGCCACTGCCAGCACCAGGCCGAGCACGGCGATCACCAGGCCCGGACGGCCCTGGCCGGCCACGCGCGTGGTCAGTGCGGTACGCACCACGTTGGCGAACGAATGCGGATCCTTCGGCGGCAGCGGCACCAGCACGTAGCGCTTGCGGCCCAGCCAGAACACGAAGGTGGCGATGAACATCAGGATGCCCGGGATGCCGAACGCCCACTGCGGGCCCCAGTTCTTCAGCACCAGCGGGATCAGCAGCGAGGCGAACAGCGAGCCGAAGTTGATGATCCAGTAGAAGGCGTCGAAGACGATCTTGGCCAGGTGCTTGTTGCTCTGGTCGAACTGGTCGCCCATGAACGAGGCCACCAGCGGCTTGATGCCACCGGCACCGAGCGCGATCAGGCCCAGGCCGAGGAAGAAGCCCTCGCGGCTGTTCTCGAACAGCGCCAGGCACAGGTGGCCGGCACAGTAGACCAGGCTGAACCAGAGAATGGTGTGGTACTTGCCGAAGAACCTGTCGGCCAGCCAGCCTCCGAGCAGCGGGAAGAAATACACGCCGATCATGAAGCTGTGCATGATGTCCTTGGCTTCACCGGCACGGCCTTCCGCAGTGATTTCCTGCAGCAGCAGCGAGGTGATCAGGAACTGCACCAGGATGTTGCGCATCCCGTAGAAACTGAACCGCTCGCAGGCCTCATTGCCGATGATGTACGGGATCTGGCGCGGCATCTTTCCCTGGCCGGCGATGGGGGCAACTGCGTCGTGGCTCATCCTGTAAGGCAATCCTGCAAAGCGAAAGGCGCAAGATTACCGGAAGCAGGGCTTGCGAAGCACGCTGCAGGGCTGCATGACAACGGTGCCAATCCATGGCAGGCAGCGACACTCCGTGCCGGAAGTCACGGCACCTGCACGACAAAAGCGTAAACTTATCGTTATGCGCCCCCTCGCCCCCGCCCGTCTCCTGCTCAGTTGCCTGGTGCTGCTGATGGCGTTGCAGGCACAGGCGCGGCCGCAGGCAACGGCCACCGCCGCCAGCGAGAGCGAGCCCCGGCAACTCACCGTGGCCGCGCTGGAACTGCCCAGCCGCGATGACGCGCAATGGAAGTTGCGCCGTGAGCAGGTCGCACAGTTGCTGACCGATCTGCAGCCGGACGTGATCTCGGTGCAGCAGGTGCTGCAGCAGCAGGGCCGCAATCCGGCCTGCTGGCTGGCCAGCCGGCTGCGCTACAGCTGCGACTTCGTTACCGCCGATCCGCCCAGCCAGCCGTTGCGGCATGGCAACGCGATGCTGACCCGGCTGCCGGTCAGCGAGGATGGCGTGACCCTGCTGCACCCACCCGGCACCTTCAGCGCCGCCGGCATGATGCGGCTGAAGCTGGGCGAGGCACTGGTCAACATCTATGTGGCACGGCTGCGCCCGGACCCGGACGAGGCCACCGCCCGCCAGCATCAGACCAGCGACCTGATGACCTGGATCGGCGCCACCGCCGAGGGCATGCCCAGCCTGATCGCCGGCGATTTCTCCGCCAACACGGTGGAACTGGTGCGCAGTACGCCCGGCTTCCAGCCGGCCCGGCGCAATCCCGGCGGCCGCGCCGAGGCGCCTGCGGCCAGTGGCGGTGGCAGCAGTGGCCATGGCCTGGATGTGCTGTTCCAGGTCAAGCACTTCGGCGGCATCCGCCAGCAGCCGATCCTGCTGCCAGCCGACGGCGACCTGCCCGGCCTGCGCCTGGGCGTGATGGCCACCCTGCGGCTGCAGGGCGCGGAATAGGTAGTGCCGGCCGCTGGCCGGCTCCTCGGGTACCACACGATTGCCGGCCAGCGGCCGGCACTACCGAATGACTCCTGCAACAGAAAAGGCCGGGGTCTCCCCCGGCCTTCTCAGTTCATCCCGTTACCGCGATCAGGCGATCGCTTCCTGGTAACGGCGCTCGACTTCGTTCCAGTCGATGACGTTGAAGAACGCGCCGATGTATTCCGGACGACGGTTCTGGTACTTCAGGTAGTACGCGTGTTCCCACACGTCCAGGCCGAGGATGGGGGTGTTGCCTTCCATCAGCGGGCTGTCCTGGTTGCCGGTGCTCTCGACCACGACCTTCTTGTCCGGGGTCACGCTCAGCCACGCCCAGCCGCTGCCGAAACGGGTCAGCGCCGCCTTGGTGAAGGCGTCCTTGAACTTGTCGAAGCCGCCCAGGTCCTTGTCGATGGCCTTGGCCACGTCGCCCACCGGGTTGCCGCCAGCATTCGGAGCCATCACGGTCCAGAACAGCGAGTGGTTGGCATGGCCGCCACCATTGTTGCGCACCGGACCCTGCAGGTTCTCCGGCAGCGACTTGAGCTTCTTCACCAGTTCTTCGACCGGCAGGTCAGCGTACTCGGTGCCTTCCAGCGCCGCGTTGACGTTGTTGATGTAGGTCTGGTGATGCTTGGTGTGATGGATTTCCATCGTCGCCGCATCGATATGCGGTTCCAGCGCGTCGTAGGCGTAGGACAGCTTGGGCAGGGTATAGGCCATGATGCATCTCCTGATTGCGAGGGCACCCGACGGTGTCGGGCGTTGCGCGGTGAATGATGGGGACAGACCACCAGATTACCAAGGGGGATGTAAAGGAAATTGCGTCCTGCCAGTGAGCATGACGGCAATTGTTACGCAGCAGTGACGCGACGGCGTCCTCATGCACCGTGCAGCGCACAGGCGCTACAGTGCCCGCACCACCCTCGCCCGCCCCTGCTCATGCGCAACCCCCGGCTGCTGATCACCGCCATCGCCCTGCTGCTGCTCGGCCTGGTCGTCAACCATTTCATGCAGCGCCCACCGGCGCCGCAGTTCGCGCCGGACCTGCAGGGTGCGCCTGCCGCGCGCGCGCCGGCCACGGCCACGCCCGCAACCGACAACGACAGCGGCCTGCCCGCATTCCTGCCCGCCGAAGCCCGGCAGACCATCGCCCTGATCCAGCGTGGCGGCCCGTTCCCGCACCGCCAGGACGGCAGCACCTTCGGCAACCGCGAGCAGCAGCTGCCGCAGCGCCCGCGCGGCTACTACCGCGAATACACCGTCGACACCCCCGGTGCGCGTACCCGCGGCACGCGCCGCATCGTCACCGGTGGCGATCCGCCGGAGGCGTGGTACTACACCGACGACCACTACACATCGTTCCGCAGCTTCACCGTACCGGCCCAGGGAGCGCAGCAATGAGCCACGATGATTTCGGCCTCGGCCTGCATGACATCAACAATGCCGGCGTCTACGCCATCGACAGCGACGACATCGGCGCACTGGCCGCTGCGATGCGCGATGCCGGGCTGAAGGTGATCCGCATCGACCTGGAAGGCGTGGCCGACAAGCGCACCCTGCTGGCCCGGCTGGCCGCGCAACTGGATTTCCCTGCCGGCTTCGGCGGCAACTGGGATGCGCTGTCGGACAACCTGCGCGACCTGCAGTGGCTTCCGGCCAACGGCTACGCGCTGTTCCTGGCCGACGTGGACACGTTGCGCGCCTCCACGCAGAAGGATTTCGACACGTTGCTGGACGTAATGGACGAAGCCAGCCGCGACTGGGTTGGCCGCGACGTGCCGTTCTGGGTGTTCCTGTCGCAGAGCGCGTAAGCGCAATGCCGTGGTAGATGCCGACCTTGGTCGGCGCTTCTGTGCCAACCAAGGTTGGCACCTACCAAAGCGCGGGCCGGCCAGCAGGTTGGCGGAGACGTGCCGTTCTGGGTGTTTCTGTCGCAGAGCGCGTGAGGTCACCACCCAGGTAGAGGCCGACCTTGGTCGGCGCTTCTGTGCCAACCAAGGTTGGCACCTACCAAAGCGCGAGCCGGCCAGCAGGTTGGCGGAGACGTGCCGTTCTGGATGTTTCTGTCGCAGAGCGCGTGAGGTCACCACCCAGGTAGAGGCCGACCTTGGTCGGCGCACGTGCATCCGGTAGATGCCGACCTCGGTCGGCGCACGTGCATCCGGTAGATGCCGACCTCGGTCGGCGCACGTGCATCCGGTAGATGCCGACCTCGGTCGGCGCGTCTGTGCCAACCAAGGTTGGCACCTACCAAAGCGCGAGCCGGCCAGTGGGTTGGCGGAGACCTGCCGTTCTGGATGTTTCTGTCGCAGAGCGCGTGAGGTCATCGCCCAGGTAGAGGCCGACCTTGGTCGGCGCTTCTGTGCCAACCAAGGTTGGCACCTACCAAAGCGCGCCAGCATGGCCGTCACATCCCGCGATGGGTCCATCGAAAAGTCCCCTTGTTGTTCAAGGGGGCGCGCCAACGGCGCGGGGATAAGGAAACATGCGTGGACAACGGGAGCCGTTAGCGGCTCCCGTTATCTTCCTGCAGCTCTTTCTTGAACGGGATGTCCGGCGGCGGTCGTGCCACCGCTGGCTGGTCCTGCATGTTCGGATTGGTCAGGCCACAGCCACCACCGGCCTGCAGGATCGAGATCACGCAGGAGATCTTCGTGCTGGTACCCGGCAATGGAATCTCCATCGCCTTGACGCCCTTGCGCACCCATTCGGCCAGCAGCGATTCCTGCGGCACCCAGTACTTGTCGAACGAAGTGGGCGTGTAGTCGTACGGCGGTCGCTTCAACCAGGTGCCCGATTGCGCGATGCGTTCCTTGCTCCAGCCGTCGTTGGCGCCACCTGGCGCACCGCGCTCGGCACGCCCCTCGCCTTCCTGGCCCGGCACGCGGACGCTGCCATCGGCATTGAACAGGCCACTGCCCTTGCCGCTGGTACTGGCCTGGCGGGCGCCCTTGTCGGCGCCGTCCTGGTTGCGGCTCGATGCCCCCCAGTCATCGCCCTTGGCGGGCGTGGCCCAGTTGCCCGGATTGGGGGCCGGGCGCGCTCCAGCCTGGGCCGGGGTCGTGCTGGATGCAGCAGGCCGCGCAGCGCTGCTGCTCGCCTGCGTCGCGCTGCCACTGGCTGCCGGCGCGGGCGTTGCCGCGGGTGCATTGCCACTGGAAGACGAAGGGGCTGCCGCCGGTGCCGAGGCTACTTCGCGCTCGCGCACCTGTACGTCACGACCCGCCGGCGCATGCACTGCCGGTTCACGACCGGCGACGGTCGCCATCCGCACCTGCGGATCGACCACCGCCTGCACTTCACGCTCGCGCACCTGTACGTCCCGCTGCGGCACGCGCACCTGCACATCGGCCGTGCGCAGTGGCTGCGACACCGCCGGTGCATCGACCGTACTGACTTCGCGCTCCTGCACCGGGATGTCACGCAGCTGCGGCGTCCGCACCGCGATCTGCGGCGCACGCATCACGGTTGGGGTTGGCGGCGCCTGCACCGGCTGCACGCTGCGCTCGCGCACCGTGGGTGTGGTGTCACGCGGCACGATGCTGACCTCGGTGCGCGGCACGCTGACCGGCGGCACCACGAAATCCGTGCTGGCCTGCGCCACTTCGGTGGCCTGCACCGGCGACGGTGGCGGGGCCGCAAGCGGGGCCGGCTCGGCTTCGGCCGGCGGCGACGGCACGCTGGCTGCCGGTGCTGGAGCCGGTGCAGGCGCAGGCGCCGACGCGGCCGCAGGTCGCGGCTCAGGTGCAGTCGCGGCCCCTGCTGCCTGGCCGGCGGCAACCTGGCCGGCCGGTGCAGCCGCAGCCGCCTCGGCACCCGGCTGATCGCCTCCGCCCTCCTGGGAGGCGCGGCCGACGAATTCCACCTGCACACGCTCGCCTTCGGCGCCCCCTGCTTCCGGTGCCGTGGTGCGGATCACCGCAACCCACAGCAGCAGCATGAAGAACAGCAGGTGCAGCAGCGCGCTGGCCAACGCCGAGGTCCAGCGCATCCAGCGCTGATCGCGCGGCGCAGCATCCCAGTCCTGCCAGAACAACCGGCGCAGCGCCTGCCACGGCGACAGCCGGGGTGATTGGCCCGGCGCTCCAGGCAGCGGGCGCGGCAGCAATACCGCAATCACTTCGCGGGCGTGGAACGGCCGCGGCAGCGGGCCTAGCGAGCGCAGCCACAGCGCCCAGCCATAGGGCAGGCGCGTGGACTTCTCGAGGACGGCGCGTGGCTGCTGGCGGGCCAGCAGCAGTTCGATGAGTTGCTCGGCCCGGGTCAGAGGCACGCGTCAGCGGTCAGGCGACGTTGCCGCGCGGGATATACGGCGCGTGGCCGCTGTCATGGTCGGTCGCGTCGCGCACGGCGGTCACGCCCGGCACACGGCCCATCAGGGTCTTCTCGATGCCCTGCTTGAGCGTCACGTCGGCCATGCCACAGCCCTGGCAGCCACCACCGAAGCGAAGCAGCACCACGCCGTCGGACGAGACTTCCTGCACGGCCACCTTGCCACCATGCGAGGCCAGCTGCGGATTGACTTCGTTTTCCACCACCCAGTGCACGCGCTCGACCAGCGAAGCGGCATCGCCGGGGGCCTCACCCTTGATGCGCGGCGCCTTGATGGTCAACTGCTGGGTACCGGCGGTGCCGGCGACGATGTCGATCTCGGCGCCATCGAGCCAGCCGACACTGCTCGCATCGACGTAGAGGGTGAAGCCATCGCAGTCCACCGCCCACTCGTCACCGAGCAGGTCGGTCGGTTCGGCGAATTCCAGCCTGGCATCGGCGCGCGGCGTACCAGGGTCGACGGCACTCAGGCGCACGCCCATGCCGGGCACGCCCTCGCGTTCGATCAACTTGCGGAAATGGGTCTGGGCAGTGTCGGAGATCTGGATCATCAGGCTATTCTAGCCAAGTAAGCGTCAGCCGCTCATTCGATTTATACACCGTCCGGCGCATTGTTCAGTCAACACGAGGTGGAGATTCCCATGGCCGACCTGATTCCACTGGCCCAGGCCCGTTGCGTGCCGCGCAAAGGCAGCGACCACAAGCTCGGCGAAGCCCGCCTGGCCGAACTGCTGCCGCAGATTCCCGGCTGGGAGCTGAGCGAGGGCGGGCAGGCCCTGTTGCGCACTTTCCGCTTCAAGGATTACTACGCCACCATGGCCTTCGTGAACGCGCTGGCCTGGATTGCCCACCGCGAGGACCACCATCCGGACCTGGGCGTGCACTACGACCGCGCGGTCGTGCGCTTCTCCACCCACGATGTGGGCGGCCTGAGCGAGAACGACTTCATCTGTGCGGCGAAGACTTCGGCCCTGACGGAGCAACTGCCATGAACGTACGTTTGCTGAGCCTGTCCCTGATCGCTGCGACCGGCCTGGCCGGCTGTGGCGCGTCCGAACCAGCGGCACCACCACCGCCGCCGCCCACCGAAGTGGCTGCGGTGAAGACACCGCCGCCGCAGTACCCGCTTGAGCTGGCCTGCATGGGTGTGGGCGGCACCAGCACCTTCAAGGTGACCATCGGCACCGATGGCAAGCCGAGCGAAGTGGCTCTGCTGACCGGCGCCGGCAACCCCCAGCTGGACGAGCTGGCCAGGACCGCCGTGCAGGGCTGGCAGTTCAATGCCGCCACCCGCAACGGCCAGCCGGTGCCGGCCACGATCCAGGTGCCGGTGAGCTTCAACCCGCCGCAGCCGAAGCCGGACCAGTGCTTCGCCATCGAAGAACGCCTGCGCCGCGGCGGCTGATCGCGCGCGCCCCGACGAGGCCAGCCGACGCCCGCCTCGCCCTCCCCGCCCCGCGTTCATCCGGGGCGGTTGTCTGTTGACCAGGACCGCGTCGGTACATGCTGCAGATTCCCCCCGAAAATGTCTGGATCGCACTGGCGGTCACCCTCGCGGCCGGCCTGGCCACCGCCATCGGCAGCCTGCTGGTGCTGTTCTCGCGCCGCCCCAACCCGCGCCTGCTGGCCTTCGGCCTGGCCTTCGCCGGCGGTGCGATGGTCTATGTGTCGCTGTCGGAGATCCTCAACAAGTCCATTGCCTCGTTCGCACTGGCCTATGGCGAGCGCACCGGCTTCACCTACGGCACTCTGGCCTTCCTGCTGGGCGTGATCGTGATCGTGCTGATCGACCACTTCATCCCCAACCCGCATGACAGCCTGGACAAGCAGGACCCGGCGTTCCGCGAGAACAGCCGCGAGTATCTGAAGCGCGTCGCCCTGCTGACCTCGATCGCGATCACCGCGCACAACTTCCCGGAAGGGTTGGCAACCTTCTTCGCGACGCTGGAAAGCCCGTCGGTGGGCATGCCACTGGCCTTCGCCATCGCCATCCACAACATCCCCGAGGGCATTGCGATTGCAGTGCCGGTGTACTTCGCCACCCAGAACAAGCTGTATGCATTCAGCGCCAGCCTGCTGTCAGGCTTGGCCGAACCGGTAGGCGCGGCGCTGGGCTACTGGCTGCTGTCCGGGTCGCTGTCGCACGCCACCTTCGGCTGGGTGTTCGGGCTGATCGCCGGCGTGATGGTGTTCCTGGCACTGGACGAGCTGCTGCCGGCGGCCAAGCGCTATGCCAAGGGCCACGAAACGGTGTACGGGCTGGTGGCGGGCATGGGCACGCTGGCGATCAGCCTGGTGCTGTTCAAGTGGTGAGGGGTTTGCGGCCAACGGGCTGAGCCCCCTCGTGGCTGGTACGTCCCGCAGCATCGAGAGGTCACGGGCGGGGGCGGCTTGCAGGGGACGCCGTGAATCCATCCATGGAGGCTTGGCCGCCGCATCCATGCGGCGGACACCCCTGCAAGCCGCCCCCGCCCGTGCCCCGTCATTTTTCTGTGCGTGCCAGCCACGCGATGAAAGAATAAGAAAGCGAAGCCCGCGCTGCGCGCGCGAGTCGAGCGTCGCTCGACTCTACAAAGGCTACGTGCGGGTATGGGTCTACGCTGCGGCTGTCTGGTCCGCCTAGCCGAGCACCGCAGGTCCGGCGAGCGTGAAGAGGCGCGGGTGTCTGAGCGCAGCGAGTTCCGCGCCGCCCCTCGGCGGACCGAGGAGCGCAGGGCACCGGCGCGCAGCGCCGGCTCGCGGATGGCGGCGTGTTTCTTTGGTTACTTTCTTTGCACGAGCAAAGAAAGTGACAAGCCCACTCATCGCAGGGAAGCGACGGCGCCGACCAAGCACCCGGCGCCGCCGAACCGCCGTCAGCGCAGCCGGTCCAGCGCCTCGACCAGCTCATCGGCCAGCGGCGCGTTCAGCACGTACGGGCTCTTGCCGTCGTCCAGCGCGAACTCCAGCGAGGCCGCGTGCAGGAACAGACGCTTCAGCCCGATCTGCTCACGAAGCCGCTTGTTGACCGCAGGATCGCCGTATTTGTCGTCTCCAGCCACCGGATGCCCCAGATGCTGGGCATGCACGCGGATCTGGTGGGTACGGCCGGTCTCGATGCGGACTTCGCAGTAGGAATGACCACCGCGACGCTCCAGCACACGGAAGTGGCTGATCGATTCCTTGCCGATCGCATTGACCTGCACATGGCGCTCGCCGCCCTGGCGCAGGCCCACGTGCAGCGGCGCATCGACCGTCATCACGCCGTCCGGCATGCGCCCGGCCAGCAGGGTCAGGTAGCGCTTGCGGATGCCGGCGCCGTGATCTTCACGCAGCAGCGCCTGCAGTTCGCTCAGCGCGGAGCGCTTCTTGGCCACGATCAGCAGGCCCGAGGTGTCTCGATCCAACCGGTGGACCAGCTCGAGGGTCTGGCCTGGGCGCAGGGCCCGCAGGGTCTCGATGGCACCGAAACTGATGCCGCTGCCGCCATGGCTGGCCACGCCAGTGGGCTTGTTCAGGGCCAGCAGGCGGGCATCCTCGAAGACGATGGCCTGCTCCAGGCGGCGCATGAACGCCTCCGGCGGACCGGCCTTGTCTCCCTCTTCGGTGAGACGGACCGGCGGCACACGCACCTCATCACCCGCCTCGAGCTTGCGTTCGGCCTTGGCGCGGCCACCATTCACCCGTACCTGGCCGCTGCGCACCAGCTTGTAGACCAGGCTGCGCGGGGCACCCTTCAGCTGGCCGAGCAGGAAGTTGTCCAGGCGCTGGCCGGCACGGTCGGCGGGAACGGTGATCATGCGCACGGAAGGCTTGTCGCCAGCGGGTTTGGTGGGGTCTTGGGCAGTCATCAGGCTGTTTATTCTGTTACACTCGGGGGGCGAGATAAGGGATTGATTTCGTTGGAAGTTACTCAGGGCCAGAAGCCCAGCTTCCGACGAATCCGGCACAGTGCGCGACCACCGCCCGCGGGGCGGCCATGTTAGCGGCTCACCGGCCTTCCCGGCCATCGCCGGATGCCTGACACGCAACCGTGCTGAACATGTCCCGCGTGGCGCTCCAGCCTGGCTGACAGCTGCCTGCGGCCTGTAACACCCCAAAACCCATAAGAGTGAAGCGCTCCCGCGGCCTGCCGTGGTGTCGTAGCGCTGGAAACCCAAGCCGCCCTCCCCGCGCTTGCGCGAATGGGCGGCGAACCGTGTCCAGAGGCGAAACCCCATGGCGTTCCGCGCGGTAGCCGCTTGCGAGGAACGCAACAATGAAGCGAATGCTGATCAACGCCACGCAGGCTGAAGAGCTGCGTGTTGCCATCGTGGATGGCCAGTCGTTGTATGACATCGACATCGAGCAGCCGTCGAAGGAACAGAAGAAGTCCAACATCTACAAGGGCCGGATCTTCCGCATCGAGCCCTCGCTGGAAGCGGCCTTCGTTGAATACGGTGGCGGCCGCCATGGCTTCCTGCCGCTGAAGGAAATCTCCCGCGATTACTTCCAGGCCGGTGTCGACCACAACAAGGCCGGCATCCGCGAACTGCTGAAGGAAGGCCAGGAGATCGTTGTCCAGGTCGACAAGGAAGAGCGTGGCAACAAGGGCGCCGCCCTGACCACGTTCATCTCGCTGGCCGGCCGCTACATGGTGCTGATGCCGAACTCGCCCAGCGCCGGCGGTGTCTCCCGTCGCATCGAGGGCGAAGACCGGGCCGCCCTGAAGGACGCCCTGGACAAGCTGAACATCCCCGACGACATGGGCGTGATCATCCGTACCGCCGGCGTCGGCCGCGATGCGGAAGAGCTGCAGTGGGATCTGGATTACCTGCTCAACGTCTGGCGCGCCATCGCCGAAGCCGCATTGAGCAAGCCGGCCCCGTTCCTGATCTACCAGGAATCGCGCCTGATCGTGCGCGCCCTGCGTGACTACCTGCGCGCCGACATCGGCGAGATCCTGGTGGACACCGAGGAGATGTACGAGCACGCCCGCGAGTTCATGCAGCAGGTGATGCCGCAGACCCTGCGCAAGCTCAAGCATTACAAGGACGACATCCCGCTGTTCAACCGCTTCCAGATCGAATCGCAGATCGAAGGCGCCTACGAGCGCAACGTGCGCCTGCCGTCGGGCGGCTCGATCGTGGTCGACCAGACCGAAGCGCTGACCGCCGTCGACGTGAACTCCTCGCGCGCCACCAAGGGCAGCGACATCGAGGACACCGCCTTCCAGACCAACCTGGAAGCGGCCGAGGAAGTGGCCCGCCAGCTGCGCCTGCGTGACCTGGGCGGCCTGGTGGTGATCGATTTCATCGACATGGCCTCCAACAAGCACCAGCGTGAGGTCGAGAACCGCCTGGCCAACGCGCTGAAGTACGACCGTGCGCGCGTGCAGGTCGGCCGCATCTCGCGCTTCGGCCTGCTGGAAATGAGCCGCCAGCGCCTGCGCCCGAGCCTGGGCGAATCGAGCCAGATCGTCTGCCCGCGTTGCGACGGCCACGGCCGCATGCGCAGCGTCGAGTCGCTGTCGCTGTCGATCATCCGCGTCGCCGAAGAGCATGCGATGAAGGAGAACACCGGGCAGGTGCTGGTGCAGGCCCCGGTGGAGATCGCCAATTACCTGCTGAACGAGAAGCGCAGCGCCCTGCGCGAGATCGAACAGCGCCACGAGGCGCCGATCGTGATCGTCGCCGACGAGCAGCTGCACACCCCGCACTACACCGTCACCCGCCTGCGTGAGAACGAGCTGGGTGAAGAGAGCAACAAGCCCAGCTACCAGCGCGGCACCCCGCGCAAGCTGCCGGTGCACGCGCTGACCAAGGGTCAGCTGAACATCCCGCCGCCGGCGGTGACCCAGGTCAAGCACACCTCCCCCGCCCCGGTACGCGAGGAAGTGGAGCCGGCCGCAGCGGCACCGGCCCCGGTCGTGGCAGCGCCGGTTGCAGCGGCCCCGAGCGGCGGCGTGATCGGTTGGCTCAAGCGCGTGTTCGGTGGCGAACCGGCGCCGGCACCGGCACCGGCGGCTCCGGTCGCCCGCCAGCAGCAGGACGGCGGCCGCAAGGACCGCAACAAGGATCGCAACAAGGACCGCAAGGACCGTCGCGACGACAACCGTGGCAACGGCGGCAACGGCAACGCGCAGCAGCAGAAGGACGGCGGCAACCGCAAGGAGCGCGGTGAGCAACGCAGCAAGGACGGCCGCAACGGTAACAACGGCAATGCCCAGCAGCAGCCGCAGCAGGGCAAGCAGAAGGAGCCGCAGCAGAAGGATGGCCAGCAGCAGCCGCAGCAGCAGAACAAGCCGCGCAACGAGCAGCAGGGCCAGAACCCGCAGCAGCCGAAGCTGAAGCAGCCGAAGCAGCCGCGCCCGCAGCAGGACGGTGACAAGCCGGCCGAGAAGCCGCAGCGCAACGCCGCAGAAGCACCGGCCGAAGCCGTGACCGCGGCTGCAGCCGTGGCCGCCACGGCGGTCGCTGCCAATGCGGTGACCGCGCAGGAAGCGACCGCGCCGGTTGCTCCGGTGGCCGCCGCTCCGGCGGAAGCCGCAGCACCGGTCGACACGACTGCCAACACCGCCAGCGAGGCCGAGGTGGTTGCGGTTGCCGGTGAAGAGGCTGCAACCGACGCCAATGGCGAGCAGACCGGCGAAGGCGCGACCCGCCGTCGTCGCGGCCGTCGCGGTGGCCGTCGCCGTCGTCGCGGTGGCGCCGAGAATGCCGCCGGCAGCGACGCCCTGGGCGATGACCAGGACGATGGTGACGACGGTGACGACGCCGACGGCGCCGAGCCGAGCGTCGACAGCACTGCCGGCACTGCGCCGGTCGCTGCTGCGCAGCCGGCCCGTTCGCAGCCGGAGTTCGACTTCGATGACGAAGCCGAACCGGCCGCTGCCGACGCCGCAAAGCCGGTCCGTGCTGCCGCCGCTGTTGCCGCCGCACCGGTTGCCGTGGTGAGCAGCGCTGTGGTCGAAGCCGCCGCCCCGGTCGTGGCTGAAGTGCAGGCCCCGGTCGAAGCTGCTGCGAAGACCGAAGCGGTGTCCTCGCCGGTGCAGACCAGCATGCTCGATGCCATCGACGCCGCGACCCCGGCCCAGCCGGTAGCCGCTGCCGCGCCGGTGACCGAAGCAAAGCCGGTCGCGGTTGAAGCCGCCCCGGTGGTTGAAGCCGCTCCGGTGATCGAAGCGAAGCCGGCGGCGGTCGAGGCTGCGCCGGTGGTTGAAGCCAAGCCGGTGGCCGTTGAGGCCGCACCGGTGGTTGAAGCCAAGCCGGTGGCCGTTGAGGCCGCGCCGGTGGTTGAAGCCAAGCCGGTGGCCGTTGAGGCCACGCCGGTGGTTGAAGCCAAGCCGGTCGTCGAGCCCGTCGTGGCCGCCGAACAGTCGGTCGCTCCGGTGGCGGTGGAAGCCGCGCCGATCGAGGCCGCTGCCCCGGTCGCCGAAGCGGTGGTGACGCCGTCGATCGACCCGGTCGCCGATGGCCATGCCGACGCTGCGGCCCAGGCCGCAGAAGCCAAGACCGATGAAGAAGACGAAGAGGCCGCCAAGCGCACGCCGCCGGCGAACTGATCGCTCCTTGATCGCGTGAAACGAAACGGCGGGGATCAATGATCCCCGCCGTTTTTGTGTGTGCGTTTGGCGCTGGCTTCGCTTTGGTAGAAGCCAACCTTGGTTGGCGCCGTTGATTGAGTGCACGTGGACACGCACGCGCCAACCGAGGTTGGCACCTACCAGGGCACACCCCGCACACGGTCACTGCTTTGGTGGAGGCCAACCAGCGCACAACCCGCGCACGGTCACTGCTTTGGTGGAGGCCAACCAGCGCACAACCCGCGCACGGTCACTGCTTTGGTAGAGGCCAACCTTGGTTGGCGCCGTTGATTCAGTGCACGCGGACACGTTCGTGCCAACCAAGGTTGGCACCTGCCGGAGCCTGCTCCGTCAGGGCTTCGGTGCGAACTGCAGGCGGGTCCACACGCCGTAGTGGTCCGAGGCCCAGCGTCCGCTGTCATCGGGCTGGTCGAACAGCAGCTTCGCCTCACGCGCGACCATCTCGTCCTGCTGGAAGAAGATGTGGTCGATCCGCGAAGGCGCCTGGTAATAGTGGCGGTTGAGCGTACTGACCCCGGACAGGTCGGTGTTGACGTGCACGCTGCCGTAGCTGTCGCCGTAGTGGCTGCGCAGCTCGCTCAGGTCGCCGGCATCCACCAGCGCATTGAAGTCGCCCGCGATCACCACCGGCGCACCGGCCGACGTCGTGGTGATGAAGCGCAGCAGGTCCTCGACCTGGGTGCGACGGATGCGCTGCCCACTCTCATCGCTGCGCTCGTTCAGATGCGTGGCGTAGACGTTCACCGGCATACCGTCGACGTCGATGCGCAGGTGAGCCACGGTGCGGTAGTCGTCCAACGGCAGCAGCAGATGATCCCCCTGGGCGAGGATCGGCCGCCGGGTCAGCAGCGCATTGCCGTAGCGCTTGGGTGCCCCGACCGGATCGGTGGACACGAACACGTACTTGTAGCCGAGTTGGCTGGCCAGCCATTGCGCCTGGTTTCGCACGTCGCGGCGCTGGATCACCTCCTGCAGGGCAACCGCATCCGGCTGCAGGCGCTTGAGCTCGGCCAGGATGGTGCGGCGCCGGCTCGGCCAGTCTTCGCGGTCATGATGCAGGTTGAAGGTGACCATGCTCATGCCCGCTGCGCTGGCAACGTCGGGCGCCGCGTTCGCGGCAGCCGGCTCGGCCGCCATCACCGCGCTCGGCACTGCCAATGCAATTGCCAGCCCCAGGGCACGCACCGACGTGCGCACCCCTGCCCCCTGTTGCTTCATCGTTACTGCCCCTTGCGTTCGGCTCGGCGCACTGCGCTCGGTACGTCGATCTCAACCCGCGCCGGCAGCTGGTGCACGTGCAGTTCCTTGTTGACCCACTCGGCTGCTTCGCCGTTGATACTCGCCTCGCCCGGATCACCGGCGTATGGCCACGGCAACACCACGCCTCCCACCGGTGGCACCAGGCCCGGCTGCACCTCCAGCACCAGCTGCTTGTCGCTGCGCTGCAGGCGGTAGTTGAGCTGGCCCTGCGGCGTACGCAGGCCTTGCACGGCGATGCCCTCGCCCTGCAGCCACGCGGTCGGTACGCCGGCGGCCAGCACCAGTGACTCGTCCATGTCGCGGTTGTAGGCGAACATGTCCAAGGCCGAGCGCACGAAGTCCGAGGCCACCCAGGCATGCGGCAGGTCACCGACGAAGAACGGCCTGCGCGGCGTGCGCGAAACTACTTCGGCCCACTGGTTCCAGGCCTGCGGTGCGCGGTCCTTGAAGAAGAACTCGGTGGCCTGCCAAGCGCGATCGCGCCAGCCCAGGCGCACGAACGCGGCCACGTTGCGCCACTCGTACGGGGTGTAGTCCTTCCACTCGCGCTTGCCGTCGCGACGGGCAACGAACTCGTTCCAGTAGCGTTCGAAGGTCGCCTCCAGCGCCTGCTGCGGCAACCTGCCCTGTTCGCCGCCCGGGGCCAGTGCGATGGTCGTCGACGTCGCGTCGAAGTCACCCAGCTCGGCCGAGCCCGGCAGGTAGTCGATGTTGTGCTGCTGCATCGCCGACAGCAGCGAGGCCTGCAGGTCATCACGGAACTGGTCACGCGATTCGGCGATCTGCATCGCCTCGACCTTGCCCAGCTGGGTCGCCAGCAGGGCCGCGTCCTTGTAGCCGCGCAGTGCCCAGAAGTTGTCCCAGTACGAGTGCATCGGCTTGGCCGAATAGCCTTCGTGGCTGATCGAGGCCGGCATCATGCCGTAGAAGGCCGGGTTGCGTGCGCGGTTCTCCTCAGTGCGCTCGCTGGCGCGCAGCTGCTCCATGTAGCCGTAGGCGCCCTGCACATGCGGCCACATCAGCTCGGTGAAAGTGCTGTCGCCGGTGTAGCGCCCGTACTCGGCGATGCTGTAGATCAACTCGCCATGGCTGTCGTTCTCCGGCACCGGGTCGCTGCCGCGGGCATCGACGCAGCACGGCACCTTGCCGTTCTCGAACTGATACGGCGCATACCAGTTGATGTAGTCGCGCACCGCATCACTGCGGCCCATGCGCAACAGGCCCTCGGAAATCATCGCGCCATCGCGGATCCAGCTGCGCGCATACGAACGCGTGCCCGGCTGCAGGCGTGGGCCGACGCGCGAGATCAGCATGTGCGCGACCGCGGTGCGCAGGGTATCCACCAGCGCCTGGCCCGCAGCCGGCACCTGCAGCGAGACCACGCCCAGCTTCTTGCGCCACTGCTCGGCCACCTGCGCCTGCGCCTTGGCCACGTCCAGCGCCTGCGGTGCCCAGCCACCGGTCTGTGGCAGCACCACCGCCACTTCACGGCTCTGGCCGGGCTCCAGCTTGATCGTGTACATCAGCGCACCCGACGCCATGCCGGTGCTGTCCTTCACCGCTGTGGTCGCCGGGTACGTGCCGCTTTCCAGATGCATCGCATCAAGCTTGCCGTCGAACGTACTGGCAAAGCGCGCGTCCGGCACCTGCAGCGGGTAGATGCGCGGCTCACCGTTGACCCGCACCAGCTGCTCACCCACGTCCAGTGCATCGATGCGGCTGAAACCACCGACGGTGTTGAGGAACTGGGTGGGCGGGTTGACCTGCCACGGGCGGATCGCCAGCGCCAGGGTGTACTCGTGCGCGACCTTGTCCGGATTGCTCAGGCGGTAGCGGCCGATCAGCTGCGCGCGCTCCGGCGTACCCTGCACGAAGCTGGTCACTGCCAGGCCGACCTTCTCATGCACCCAGTCGACGTTGGCGATCGGCAGGTAGTGATCCTGCAGCGACTGGGTGATGGCCACCTTCGACCAGTCCAGAAGCTTGCCATCGAGGCGGATGAACGGCTCGATGCTGAAGCTGCCCTTGGCCGGCTCCAGTGCGCCATCCTCGCTGATCAATGCCTGTTCCTGGCCACCATCAAGGCCGAGCAGGGTCCAGTACGGCTGCTCGCCCACATAGGCACGAGGCAGCGAGCCCCGTGGCAGGTCGGCGGCGACCGAGGACAGGAATGCGTTCGGGGTGGAAGCAAAGGCCAGCGGCTTGAGCGCGATGTCGCGGATGCCGTAGCGCCAGTTCGGGCCGTCCTGCAGATCGAAGCGCACGTAGCGCGCATCGGTGTCCGGCAGCGCCAGCCAGTCGCGGCCACCGGCACCACTGGTGACTTCGCGCACGGTGCGCCAGTCGCGGCCATCCTCGGAGGTGCGCACGGTGTAGCGGCGGGCTTCCAGGTTCGGCAGCCAGTCGATCACCGCACCACCGATCTCGCGGCTCTTGTGCAGGTCCAGGCTGATGGTCTGCTGCTTGACGCCACCGCTGATCCAGAACGTATCGCTCTTGCCGTCGATCATGCGGTCCTGCAGCGCGGTGGCGGTATCGGCGATCACCGACGGCACCAGCGCCGAGTCATCCTGGACTGGCAGGCCCTGCAGGGTCAGCTTGTCGAAGCACACCGTGCCGCGGCCGCCGACCTTGCTGTAGATCGTGAACTCGACCGCAGCGCTGCGTGCCATCTCCTTCTCGGGAGACGGCCCCCACGCCTTGTCGATCTGGCGACGGCGATACTCGACCGGCGTCCACGCCTTGGGGAAACTGTAGCCGGGACGATTGACCCACCAGACGTTGTCGCCGCTGGCATCGATCAGCTTGAACTGCAGGTCGTTGCCCGGTGAATCACCGCGCAGCTGGAAACCGAAACGGTAATTGACCGGGTAGTCGATGTTCAGCGCGCGGCGGATGCCGACGTAACCGGAGACATCGTGGAAGTCATAGTCCAGGCACAGCGCGCGGCCACCACCGGCGCCGCTGACCGGTCGCAGCGATCCGCTGACCTGGTCGGACAGCACCAGCTTCCAGGCTGCGATGTCGTCGAAGTCGTCCAGCACCTTCGGTGCCGGCAGCGCCGGTGGTGCGGCGATCGCCAGGGAGGTCCACAACAGGCCCAGTCCAACGGCGATCGCTCGCTTCATCCTTTGACGCTCCCCAGCAACAGACCTTGGATGTAGTACCGCTGCAGCACCAGGAACAGCGCCAGCACCGGAACCACGGTGACCACCGCGCCGGCCATCATCATTTCCACGTCCATGATGTGCTCGCGCGAGAGGGTGGCCAGCGCCACCGGCAAAGTGTAGTGCTCCTGGTCGGTCAACACGATCAACGGCCACATGAAATCGTTCCATGCGCCCATGAAGGTGAAGATCGCCAGGGTCACCAGCACCGGCTTGAGCATCGGCAGCACGATCTGGAAGAAGATCCGCAGCTCCCCTGCCCCGTCGATGCGGGCCGCTTCCAGCAGTTCGTCAGGAATGGAACGCGCGTACTGGCGCACCAGGAAGATGCCGAACACGCTGGCCAGCGCCGGCACGATCACGCCGCCGAAACTGTTGACCAGACCGAGCTGTTTCATCAACAGGAACAGCGGCAGCATCGCCACCTGGGCCGGAATCACCAGCGCCGCCATCAGCACCTGGAACAGGCGCTCGCGGCCGACGAAGTTCAGCTTGGCGAAGGCATAGCCGGCCATGGTGTTGAGCAGCAGCGAACCCAGGGTGATGCCGACCGACACCAGCAGGCTGTTGGCGAAGTTGCCGCCCATGCCGGTGCGCGCGAACAACTCATGGTAGTTGCGCGTGGTGATGCTGGACGGCAGCAGCGGCGGCGGGAAATGGGTCGCCTCGCCCTGTGGCATGAACGAAACCGAGAGCATCCACAGCAGCGGTGCCAGGCTGACCAGGGCCAGCACCAGCAACGCACCATTGATCAACCACGGGTACCAGCGCGACTGGCCGATTTCACGACTCATACCAACTGCCTCTTGCGGCCGAAACGCAGCATCACGGTGGTCACCGCCAGGATGATCAGGAACAGCAGAAACGCCACCGCGGAGGCGCGTCCCAGGTTCCACCACTTGAAGCCTTCCTCGAACATGAAATACAGCACGCTGACGGTGCTCTGCAGTGGGTCGCCGCGGGTCATCACATACGGTTCGGCGAACAGCTGGAAGTAGCCGGACACGGTGATCACGCCGACCACCAGCAGCACCGGGCCGAGCATCGGCAGGGTGATGTGCAGGAACTGCTTCCAGCGCGAGGCACCGTCGATGCGGGCGGCCTCGTACAGGTCATGCGGGATGGCCTGCAGGCCGGCCAGGAAGATCACCATGTTGTAGCCGAAGTTCTTCCATACTGCGAACAGCATGATGGTCGGCATCGCCCAGTTGGGATCACCCAGCCAGTCGATCGGGCTGATGCCCAGGTGGCCCAGGCCGTAGTTCACCAGGCCGTAGCTGGTATGGAACAGGTAGCGCCAGATCACCGCCACTGCCACCAGTGTGGTCACCACCGGCGCGAACAGCGCGGTGCGGAACAGCGCCTTGAAACGCGCGGCAGGTGCATTCAGCAGCATCGCTGCGCCCAGCGACACGCCGATCGACAACGGCACGCCGATCAACACGAAGTAGGTGGTGTTCCACAGCGACTTCCAGAACATCGGCGTCTGCAGCAGATCGATGTAGTTGCCGAGGCCGACGAAGCGCAGGTTGCTGCTGTCGGCCAAGGCATACAGGTCGAAATCGGTCACGCTCAGCGCCAGCGCCGAGGCGACCGGCAGGCCGAAGAACATGCCCAGCACGATCAGCGAGGGACCGGCGAAAACCCAGCCGGCAAGCGAGGTACGTTTCATTGCGCGCTCCCGGCGGCCACGGCACTGCTCGATTGCGGCGACGGCACGCGCTGCTGCAGGCGTTGTTGTTCATGCATCCAGCGGCGCTTGGCCAGCACCTTGTCCACGCGCTGGTCCAGCTCTTCCACGGCCTTGTCCTGCGCCAGGCCACCACGCACCACCTTCTCGGTGACGATGCGCATTTCCTGCACGATGCGCTCCCACTCAAGCACCTTCGGTGTCGGCTTGACCCGCTCCAGCTGGTCACGGAACGCAGCGGCCAGCGGATCGTTGGCCAGCGACGGCGCGTTCCAGGTACTGCGGCGCGGCGGCAGGTCGCCGATGATCGAATGGAAGCGCGCCTGGATTTCGGGTCGCGACAGGAACTCGATCAGCTTCCACGACGCCTCCTTCTGCTGCGACTTGCGGAAGATCACCAGGCTGGTACCACCGGCAATACCGGCGCCCGGGCCGTCCGGACCCGGCAGCGCGGCCGTACCCCACTGCCCTTCCAGTTCCTTCGGCTGCAGCTTCTTGAACTCACGGATGTTCCACGGGCCGGAAATGTAGAACACGTTGAAGCCGCGGAAGAACTCATCCCAGACGTTGGAGATCTGCGTCTCGGACATCTTCGGCGCCCAGCCCTGCTCGAACATGTTGGCGTAGAAGGCCAGCGTGCGACGGAAGCCCGGGCTGGCGAAATTGCCGCGGGTGTCGTCGTCGCGCAGCAACGGATCAGGCTGCTGCAGTGCCAGCGAAAGCTGCTGCTCGAACTCGTTGATCGGCATCAGCACCGCATAGCGGTTCGGGCCCTGCATGCGCTTGATCGCCGCCATCTGCTCGTCCCACTCCTGCCAGGTGCGCGGCGGGTGGTCGTAGCCGGCCTTGGCCAGCAGGTCCTTGCGGTAGTAGATCAGGCGGGTATCGACATACCACGGCACGCCTACCAGTTCGCCGTGGATCACATTGGTATCCCAGATGCCCTGGAAATAGTCCTTCGGGTCGACCACGGACGAACGCTGCACGAACGGCTGCAGCGGCGTCAGCGCGTCCAGTTCGGCGAACTCCGGCACCCAGGTGTTGCCCAGCTGGCACACGTCCGGCAGGCCGTCCGCGGCGAACGCGGTCAGCAGCTTCTCGTGCGCGGCGGTCCACGGAATGTTCTGCACATCCACCTTGATGCCCGGATTCTCGGCCTCGAATTCATGGATCAGCTCGCTGACCACCTCGGCTTCGCGGCCCATCGCCCAGAAGCGCACGGTGGTGGTGCCCGGTTCGGTA
The DNA here is from genome assembly GCF_056480905.1 of Stenotrophomonas sp. 96582_Sma. Classification (NCBI taxonomy): domain Bacteria; kingdom Pseudomonadati; phylum Pseudomonadota; class Gammaproteobacteria; order Lysobacterales; family Lysobacteraceae; genus Stenotrophomonas; species Stenotrophomonas sp. 96582_Sma. The sequence continues at coordinate 3,251,529 of NZ_CM151122.1, forward strand.
CGGGCGCAGCCGGCCACGGCCAACACGGCCAGGGCAGGCAGCGCCCAGCGGCGCAGGCGGTCGATCCAGTTCGGCATCGGGTTACTTGCCCTGGCCTGTATTGCGGTTGGCATTGTTCTTCTGTTCCTGCGCGGCAGCCGCGCGTGATTCGGCGATACCCACCGCGCGTGCCGCCGCGGCCTTTTCGTCTTTCTGCAGTTCCAGCGGCTGGAACGAACCTTCCGGTGCCAGCCAGCCACCGCTGAACCCGGCCCGTTCCAGGCCCTTGCGGATGTACGGGTTCTTCTTCATCACTTCCCAGACGAAGTCATCGCGGTAGTTGGCGATCATGGTCAGGATCGGGCCTTGGTCGATGGCGATGTAATCGCTGGCGACCCAGCCGCGATCCGGCACCAGGCGACCGGTCTTGATCGGGATGTCGTAGTTGAAGCTGGGGTTGAACGAATCCAGGAAACCGTAGCTGGAATAGATGTAGTCGCCGTAGCGCTTGTGCATTTCCAGCGTGGCCGGGATCACCTGCTCAGGTGCGAACACCACCGAGGCGATCGCGGCGGTGGGGGCAATGGTGCCGTCATCGAAGTTCTCGCGCAGGCCGGCGCCGCGCGAGGAGTAGTGGCGGAACTGGCGCTGCTCGCCGCGGTACTCCTGGGTGGTGTTCTGCGGGCCGTCGCTGGCGGTCAGGCCCCATACGTTCTCGCCATAGTCCTTCCACTGCATCGGGTTGGCGATGGCGTACTCGCGCTGGGCCAGCGCAGCCGAGCGGCTGTTGAGGAAGTAGGTGCTGCCGCGCTCGCGCATGTACGCGTCCTGGATATCGCGGAAGTCGATCCAGACATGGCTGTACTGGTGGCCGAACAGCGGGCCGAAGGACAGGTATTCCTGGCCCTGGTAGACGCCCCAGTCGTTGTCGTAGGTGCGCGTCCACACCGTCCACGCATCCGGGCTGACCGGGTGCGTCGGCGACCCCAGGGCGAGGATGTAGACCATCATCGCCTCGTTGTAGCCCATCCAGTCGTGGTCGATGAAGCCGCTCTCCGGGAACCAGCCCATCGAGATCAGCGGCGCACGCTGCTGCAGCCACGGCCAGTCGACCTTCTTGTACAACGTGTCGGCGATCTGGCGGATCTCCTTCTCGCGCGGATCGTCACCGTCGTAGTACGACTGCGCGAACAGCACGCCCATCATCAGCAGCGCGGTATCCACCGAGGACAGTTCAACCCAGCTGTCGTAGCGACGCCCTTCCTGCATGTCCAGGAAGTGGTAGTAGAAACCCTTGTAGCCGGCCTTGCCGGTGCGCTGCGGGCCCATCGGCACGTCGCGGAAGAACTTCAGCGTGGTCAGGGTGCGGTCGATCGCCTGGTTGCGGCTGACCCAGCCGTTCTCGATGCCGATCGGATAGGCGGTCAGCGCGAAGCCGACCGAGGCGATGCTGGCGAACGGCCGCGACGGATAGCGGTCCGGGGTCAGGCCGTTGATCTCGTTGGTGGTATCCCAGAAGAACTGGAAGGTACGGCGCTCGATGTCATCGAACAACGGCGGCAGCACCGGCTTCATCGGCCGCGGCGGTGCGTCGGCCTCGATCAGGATCACCGGCGGCCGCGGCTTGGCAGGTTCCTGCTGGGCCGGCTGGCAGGCGGCCACGGCCAGGCTCAACGCTGCGGCGGACAACAGATGGCGTGCCTGCATGGCGCGATTTCTCCGGTGGTCTGATCGATGGGAAAGCATACCGTCCAATGATCTGAAATCGTTTACAAGATGCGTTCTGAAAAAACCACGAAAAACGTGGTTTGACACCGCGATCATTGCCCATGCCGCTGCCGCCTGGCCGGCAGCGGCATGGGCAATGGACCGGCACGGGGCCGGCCATTGCCTTTTTTCTTCCTGCCGATGCCGCCGGCGGAGCGGCGGCATCGGGGTATTGCTTCAGGCGGATCCGCTTAGAAGCGGAAGCCCACTTCGGCCTTCACCTGACGCGGGGTACCGATCACATCGCCGGTCTCGTTGTAGCTCACCAGCAGCTTGCCATCGCTCTTCACGTAGTTCAGGTTCGAGAAGTTGTCGAAGTTGAGCACGTTGATGATGTCGATACGCGCATACAGCTCGGTATCGCCGGCCAGCTTGAAGGTCTTGGTCGCCTGCAGGTCCAGCGAGCGGTAGCCGAAGATCTTGCCACCGAGCAGGAAGCGGCCATTGCCACCCGGAGTACCCGCGGCCGGAGTCGGCAGGCAGTTGGCAGTGCCAGCCTGCGCGATGCAGGACCAGTCATTGCCCGGGGTAGGCGTGGCCAGGGTCAGCTTGCCACCAAAGGTGATGCCCCAGAAGCCGTCATACGAGCCGGTGACCACCAGGCGATGGCGCGGCGCGCCGTTGGACTTGATGGTCGGGTACTCACCGATGGTGCCGCGATCGAACGAGTAATGCTCGTTGATGTTTCGGTTGTGACGCGCGTTGGTCCAGGTATAGGCGATCGAGGTGCCCCAACCGCTTTCCTTGCTGTACGGCTTCTGCGCCGACAGCAGCACCTGGGTGGAACGGGTCTTGATGCCCTGCTGGCCGATGATCAGGCTGCCGAAGCCCGGAATGTTGCAGTTCCACGGCTGGCCGTAGGTCGGCTCCTTGGCACCACACAGCATCTGGTTATCGAAGAAGTTGCCGTTGTTGAAGCGGTTGCCCAGGGTGAAGGCGAACCCATCATAGGTCAGCGTGCGAGAAATCGTCGCGTCGGTCAGCCACTCACCGAACTGGTTGCTCATGCCCAGGCTGAACTGGTCGGCGTACGGCACCTTCATGTTGTTGTTCAGCAGATCGACTTCCATGCCTTCATTGCTGGTGGAACCCAGCAGTGCCTGCACGTTCTCGATGCCGTTCATCAGGTTCGGGTTCCAGTCAAAGCACGGAGTCTGGCCGTACATGCAGTTGCCGGTGGCCGGGTTGCGGAAGTAAACGGTCGGCTGCGGCAGTGCCAGCTTGGTGGTTTCCAGTGCCAGGTTGTCGAACAGGTCGCGGTCATAGGAACGGCCGGCGCCACCATGGAACACGTGCCGTTCGTCGGCATTGACGTCATACGAGAAGCCCAGGCGCGGCTGCCAGGCGTTCTTGAAGTTCTTGCGGTTGTGGCCGGTGCTGATGTAGTCGTTGACGTTCAGCCCGCTGAGCGCCAGCGTCTGCGCATAGGTCTGGGACACGCCCGCCGGCGCGTTCGGATCCTGCGAGAACAGCGCCTTCACTACCTCCGGCGGGGTCACGAAATCGGTGTAGACCGGGTTCTTTTCGTAGTCCCAGCGCAGGCCGATGTTCAGCTGCAGGTGATCGTTGACCTGCCAGTCATCCTGGATGAACAGGCCAATCTGCTTGACCTTGGCACGCACCTCGGACTGCACGCCGGTGACGCCGGTGCTGGCCTTGGTGAACTGCGCCTTATACGGCGTGCTCGAGGGGAACGCCGGGTTGTCGATGGTGTAGGAGAACTGAGGGTTGATCTGCGCCGCGTCGGAAGCGTACAGGTCGATCTGCTTGTACTTGGCGCCCATCTTGATGGTGTGGTCACCCGCCCACTGCAGGCCGTCCAGGGTCAGGTTGTCCTCGATCGCCCAGCCCTTCTGGCCCTTCACCTGCGAGGCGAAGGCATCAGCCGCGCCAACCTGGACGAGTGTCTTCTCCTGCGGGCGGTTGGCGTCCGAGTCGCCGAAATCCGGTGCGGTGTAGATGATGCCGTTGCCCATGGTCAACGGCAGCGGATTGTTGAAGGCCTCCTCGTGGGTCACCATCAACTCGTTGTAGAAACGCTCACCGCTGTGGTTCCAGCGCAGCGCATAACGGCGGTCGGTGTTGTCCACGACCTTGCCGTGTACCTTCGCGGTCTGGCCACTGAACTGCTGCTGGGTTTCGTCGCGGTCCTGGAAGGTCAGTTCGATGCGATCGTTGTCAGTCGGCTCGAAGTCGATCTTGGCGAAGATCAGGTCCTGCTGGAACGGCTGGCTGGCCGGGCCGAGACCTGCGAGACCATCGGCGGGCAGATTGGCGGCCGACGGAGTGACGGCACCGTCCGGCGCGATGGTCACCGGCAGATCGAAGCGCTTGGCTTCGTAGGTGACGAAGAAATGGGCCTTGTCCTTGATGATCGGGCCACCCAGCGCGAAGCCGTATTCCTTCTCGGCCGAGTCTTCCTTGCTCTTGCCCGGCTGGCGTTCGGCCGGGGTCATCGCACGCATGCTTTCGTTGGTATAACGGTAGAAGGTCTCACCCTTGAACTCGTTGGTACCCGACTTGGTCGCAGCCGTGATCGCGGCGCTGGACACCTGGCCGTACTCGGCCTTGTAGTTGCCGGTGATGACCTTGTACTCACCGATGGCCAGCTGCGGGAACGGGTTGCCCGCACTGCCGGACTGGCCGGAGATGCCGCCACCCTTCACGTAGCTCTTCTGGCCCACACCATCGATATAGACGTTGGTGCCGTCGGAGTTGGTGGCACCGCCACGCAGCGAGGTGTTGCCCTTGGCATCGCGGGTGAAGATCATGCCCGGCACCGCGTCGGCGAACTCCAGGAAGTTGCGCGAGACCTGCGGCGTGGTCTGGATCTGCTGCAGGCTGACGGTCTTGCCGACTTCGGACGTGCGCACTTCCTGCAGCAGGGTCGGTGCGACAACGTTGACGGTGTCCAGGTTGGTGGCCGCGGTCGAACCCGGGGTGCTGCTGGCGGCACCGGCGAAGTTCAGGGTAGCAGTCGAGGCCACAGTGACGGTGACCTTCTGCGACTGGCCGTTGGCGACCACGTCATAGGTGCCCGGGTCCAGGCCCATCAGCGAGTAGCTGCCATCGGCACGGACGGTGCCGCGACGGACGGTGCCTGTGGCCAGGTTGGTGGCGGTCACTTCGGCGCCGGCCTGGGCGCCGGAAACCTGGCCGCGCAGGCTGGCATTGGCCGACTGCGCCATGACGTTCGGAGCGGCGGCCAGCATCAGGCAGCTGACCAGTGCGGTGCTCAGCAGCCGGCGCGCCGGCGTGCGGAAGGTGGTGTGCATCATCAACTCAATCTCCGGGTGGCGGTAACCGCTCGCGCGGTCCCTGCGATCAATCAAAAAAGAAGGAACGCCTCTGGCTTCAATGGCCCGATGGCGGAGTGGTGGAATCGCGAACTATCAAGCGGGGAACCAGGGTCTGCTTGTCCCCTGTCCCGTCCGTGGAGGTGCCGTCCATCAACTGCAGCAGGCGCGTCATGGCCCGGTCGCCGAGCTCGGCGATGCTGACCTGCATGGTGGTCAGCGACGGGTGGACGAAACGCGCCAGTGGAATGTCATCGAAACCCGCCAGGGCGACATCGGTCGGAACACGGACACCGGCCTGCGTGAATGCATACAGGCATCCCAGGGCCATCATGTCGTTGGCGGCGAACACGGCATCAGGCAGCGCTCCGGCTGCCAGCAACTCCTGACCGGCGCGATGGCCGGAAGCTTCGTCGAAATCACCGGGCAGCTCGATGCCCTCGGCGCCACCGCCAAAAGCCGCCAGCGCGTCACGGAAGCCGCGCAGGCGCTCGCGCGCGTCGAAGTTGAGATCCGGGCCAGAAATGAAAGCGATGCGACGGTGGCCGGCGTCAAGCAGATGGCGGGTCATCGCCATCGCACCGGCATGGTCGTCGATGCTCAGCACCGGGTGGTCCTGCCCGGGCAGATAGGTGTTGATCAACACCGTCGGCAACGACTGCGGCAGGTTGTCGGTCAGGAAACCGGGGCTCTCGGCATAGGGCGAGAGCACCAGCAGGCCGTCGACGCGGCCGCGCATGGCGCGCAGGGCCGCGCCCTGCTGCTCCTGGTCACCGTGGTAGCTGGACACCAGCAGGTGCTGGCGACGGCTACGGGCGACATTGTCGATGCCACGCATCAGTTCGGAGAAGAATTCGCCGTACAGGTCAGGCAGTACCACGCCCACCGTATTGGTGCGGCGGCTGCTCAGGCTGCGGGCGGCGGCGTGCGGGGTGTAACGCAGCCGTGCGGCCACCTCCAGCACAAGCTGGCGGACCGGTTCGGCGACATTTTCATGCCCGTTGAGCGCGCGGGAAACCGTGGCCACGGAGACCCGGGCTTCGCGAGCGACGTCTTTGATTGTGATAGCTGCCTTGTTCACGAAGCCGCCCTCCACGGCTTGGACCTACCAGCATTGGCGCGGAATGTAAGCGTTTCCATCTGGGCTTGTAAACAGTCCGTTAGGCGAATGTCCCGAAATGGACATGGAAATCTGTCTGCAGCGAGCCCCCGCAGGGACCCGCCAGGACAGCGTGGGACAAGGGCTCAGCCCTGTTCTGACGGGGTCTGCGCGCGGATGGACAACGCGTGGATATCGGTCTCCATCATCGTCCCCAGCGCGGCGTACACCGCGCGATGCCGGGCCAGCGGGCCCAGTCCGGCGAAGCGTTCACTGACCACATGTACGTTGAAATGGCCGCGGCCATCGCGCGCACCGGCATGGCCGGCGTGGCGATGGCTGTCGTCCTCGATCTCGAGCACGCTCGGCGCCAGCGCATGCTGCAGCGCATCACGCATTCGCGAGATCCGTTCCGCGTTCACGGCAACACCTTCCGGAACGGTCGCACCTGCACGCGGGTGTAGACGCCGGCGGCCACGTACGGGTCGGCGTCGGCCCAGGCCTGGGCCTGCAGCAGCGACTCGAACTGCGCGATCACCACCGAGCCGCTGAAACCGGCCGGGCCGGGGTCTTCACTGTCCACCGCCGGGCAGGGGCCGGCCAGCAGCAGGCGTCCCTCGTCGCGCAGCGCGTGCAACCGCGCCAGGTGTTCCGGCCGCGCCTGCAGCCGCTGCGCCAGCACATCCTGGCCGTCATACCCTTCGATCACATACCACACCGGCATTTCCTCGCTTGCGTTGTCGGGTCCGCAGATTCTAGCCAATGCGGCCCCTGCCCCGGCCCGGCTGGACACTGGCGCAACAAAGGCTTACCCTAGACTCCATTGCACGTGGCTGGATGCAGCAGCCCGTCGGTTTTTGCGGCCAACGCAGCCCCCGACGACCGTCCCGCTGCTTCAAACCGGACCACCTGGCCGGGCCACGTAGACGACCTCCCCGTAGTTCCGTCGCTGCCGTTTCCTGCGGCGCGTCCTGCTGTTTGATATGTGTGGAATCGCGCCGATCCCGGCGTGTCTGGTGCCCTGGGGCTCCGTGGCGTTGGCCCGGCGAACCCGGTGCCGCGACTGGTCCGTTGCAATCCTGATGTCCATTAGATGACTTCCGAACTCGCGCTCGACGCGAACCCGCCAACCCGGCCGCCCGCCCCCCAGCAGCAGGAAATGCCGCTGGCCGTGGTGCATGGGCAACCGGTCCTGCAGATTCCGCAGGACCTGTACATTCCGCCGGACGCGCTGGAAGTCATCCTGGATGCCTTCGAAGGCCCGCTGGACCTGCTGCTGTACCTGATCCGCCGCCAGAACCTGGATGTCCTGGACATTCCCGTCGCCGAGATCACCCGGCAGTATGTGGAATACATCACCGTGATGCGCGAGCTGCGCTTCGAGCTGGCCGCCGAGTACCTGGTGATGGCCGCGATCCTGGCCGAGGTGAAGTCGCGCATGCTGCTGCCGCGCCCGGTCAGCGAGGAAGGCGATGAGGCCGACCCGCGCGCCGAGCTGGTGCGCCGGCTGCAGGAATACGAACGTTTCAAGCAGGCCGCCGAGGACATCGACGCCCTGCCCCGCCAGGACCGCGACACCAGCCTGGCCCATGCCTTCATGCCCGAACGCGCTACGGTGAAACTGCCGCCGCCGGTGGACCTGAAGGAGATGCTGCTGGCGCTGCACGACGTGCTCAAGCGCGCCGAGCTGTTCAGCGGCCACGCCATCAAGCGTGAGGCACTGAGCGTGCGGCAACGCATGGGCGAAGTGCTGGGACGCCTGGAAGATGGCAAGTTCTATCGTTTTGAAGGCTTGTTCACGGCCGAAGAAGGCAAGCTGGGCGTGCTGGTCACGTTCCTGGCGGTGCTGGAACTGGCCAAGGAACAGCTGCTGGACATCGTCCAGGAAGAACCGCTGGCGCCGATCTACGTGAAATCGCTGGCCGCCGGCAACACCAACGCCCCGCTGCAGTTCAGCAGCGAGTTCGACGACAACGACGCCGCCAATGCAGACGAGTGAGCGCTGACTGCCGATGGATCAATTGCTGATCAACCGCATTGTCGAAGGTGCGCTGCTGGCCTCCAGCCAGCCGCTCACCCTGGCCCAGCTGAAGGACCTGTTCCCGGAAGAGGAACCGGCACCGCCGGGCAGCATCGAACGCGCACTGGAACGCCTGCGCGAAGCCTGCGAAGGCCGCGGCGTGGAACTGGTCGAGGTCGCCTCCGGCTTCCGCTACCAGGTCACCGGCGAAGTGCATGGCTGGATCAGCCGGCTGTGGACCGAACGCAAGACCCGTTACACCCGCGCCACCCTGGAAACCCTGGCGCTGATCGCCTACCGGCAGCCGATCACCCGCGGCGAGATCGAGCAGGTGCGCGGCGTGGCGGTCAGCAGCAACATCATCCAGGCGCTGGAAGAACGCGAGTGGATCCGCGTGGTCGGCCACCGCGACGTACCCGGCAAGCCGGCGCTGTTCGGCACCACCAAGGGCTTTCTGGATTATTTCGGCCTGAAGCGATTGGATGAGCTGCCGCCACTGTCGGAACTGAAGGACCTGGGCGAGCTGGAACCCCAGCTGTCCCTGGACCGCGATGCACCGGCAACGGCAAGCGCCGACGGTCCTGACATCTCGGCCGGCGACGAAGGCGCTGCCGCGAACGATGATGCCGGCCTGGCCGGCAGTGACACCCCCGATTCCGCCGACGCAGCCCCTGCGCCGGCTTCCGATGAGCAAGCACCTTCGCCCCTCGATGATGGGCACCCCGATTCCGCGCCGGGCGAGCGCGCGGTGCCAGTGAACGAACGCGAAGACAACGCCGTCGCGATGACGACCGTGGCTGTTGACCAAGCCGATTCCGAACCAGAGGCCGACCCCGAAACCGTCGGCCGGAGCAAAACTGATGAGTGACACCCCTCGCAAGCTGTCGTTGAACAAGCTCTCGCTCAAGCGCGAAGCCACCTCCGAACAGTTCAAGTTGGAAGAACGCCTGCACAAGGTGCTGGCACAGGCCGGCCTTGGCTCGCGCCGCGCGCTGGAACAGCGCATTGCCGAAGGCCTGGTCAAGGTCAACGGTGAAGTCGCGCAGACCGGCATGTCGGTCAAGAGCGGCGACAAGATCGAACTGGATGGCCGTGGCTTCGTCGCCACCGCCCTGGCCGAGCCGTCGCGCGTGCTGGTCTACAACAAGCCGGAAGGCGAAGTGACCACCCGCGATGATCCGGAAGGCCGCCCGACCGTGTTCGAATCGCTGCCGCCGCTGAAGGGCGCGCGCTGGATCGCGATCGGCCGCCTCGACATCAACACCACCGGCCTGCTGCTGGCCACCACCGACGGTGAACTGGCCAACGCCATGATGCACCCGTCGTTCGAGGTCGAGCGCGAATACGTGGTGCGCGTGCGCGCGCCGGAAGGCGAGGAAAAGGTCTCCGACGCCATCGTCGACCGCCTCACCCGTGGCGTCGCGCTGGAAGACGGTCCGGCCAAGTTCGACGAGATCGAACGCATCGGCGGCACCGACTCGCACGACTGGTTCCGCGTCGTGGTGAAGGAAGGCCGCAACCGCGAAGTGCGTCGCCTGTGGGAGTCGCAGGGCTGCCAGGTCAGCCGCCTGAAGCGCACCCGCTACGGCAAGGTGAGCCTGCCGCGCGAACTGGCCCGTGGCCATTCAGTGGAACTGGGCACCGCGCAGGTTGAAGCCCTGCGCGCGCAGCTGAAGCTGGAAGAAGGCGCACCGTCGGCACTGACCCTGCAGCCGGTGATCGGCCAGCGCCGCGCCGCCAAGACCACCGTGCGCGTGCGCGAAGGTGGCCGCGGCAACGCCTACGTCAACGGCCACAACACCGCCGACGAAGGTCGCGAGCTGCGTCGCTTCGACAACGTGCGCGAAGACCGCGGCCGTGGTCGCGGCGGCAAGGGCGGCGGCTTCAAGGGCGGCCTGACGGTCAGCGGCGAAGCGGCAGCCAAGCAGTCGCAGAAGCCGTTCAAGCAGCGTGCCCAGAAGAACGACCGTTCGCTGCCGGAAGGCAATCCGGCCGCGTTCCGCACCTGGTACGTGCCGGATGGCGTGAGCACCGGCCCGAGCGGACATCGCAATGCCGGTCCGGGCGCACGTGGCCCGGGTGCCCGTGGTCCGGGCGCAGGCGGCCAGGGCCGTCCGTACGGCAAGCCGAAGGGTCCGGGTGCTGGCGCCGGTGGCGGCCAGGGCCGTGGCGGCTTCGGCGGTGAAGGCCGTGGCGGCGCAGGCGGCCAAGGTCGTCCGGCCGGCGCGGGCAACCGCTCGCAGGGCCAGGGCAACAAGCACCCGTACGGCCATCCGGGCAATGCCCCGAGCTTCCCGTCCGACCACGCCACCCCGGGCTTCAACCCGTATGGCAGCCCGAAGCCGGCGCAGGGCGCCCGTCCGGGCGGTCGCGGTCCGGGCGGTGGCAACAACCGTGGCCCGGGCGGTAACCGTGGTCCCGGTGGTCCGGGTGGCAACCGAGGCCCGGGCGGCCCCGGTGGCAACCGCGGTCCGGGCGGCCCGCGCCGCAGCGGCCCGCGCGGCGGCTGATCAGCGATCCGACTGAAATGAAAAACCCCAGCTCCGGCCGGGGTTTTTCTTTAAAAAGGGGACGGAGGGGATTAAGTCGTTTTTGCCACGGCGTGTGTCGAAGGGGCGAAAGCGACTTAATCCCCTCCGTCCCCTTTTGCGTGGCGCTGGAACGCGGCGGGTGTGGTGCCGGTCATGCTGCGGAAGAAGGCGATGAACGGGCTCTCGGCGGAGAAGCCGGTGTCCTGCGCCACATGCGCGACGCGATGGCCGAGCAGCAGCAGCTCCATGGCCCGCATCAGGCGCCATTGCTGGCGCCAGGCCTGGTAGCTCATGCCGGTATCACGCTGCATTAGCCGGCCAACGGTACGCACGCTCAGGTCCACACGCGCGGCCAATTCGCCCAGTTCGGGCGGCAACTGTTCGGCCAGCGGCAGACAACGTGCGATCCGCGGATCACGCGGCAGAGGCAGGTCCATCGGCGCCACCGGTGCAGCGACGATTTCCAGCACGCACAACGCCAGTTGATGGTGTGCGCGCGGCGACTGCCAGTCATGGTCGAACGGTGCCTGCGCGATCGGCTCCAGCAAGGCCTGCAGCAGCGGACCCACGCCGATGATGGCCGGCTGGCGGGGCAGCTGGGCCGACAGGGTGGCGTCGAAGTACAACGAACGGTAGTCGACCGCCTGGCGCATCTGCGCGCGATGGCGCAGCCCACCCGGAATCCACGCTGCGCGCGCGGGCGGCAGCAGGCTGACGCGATCACCATAGGTCAGGCGCGTACAGCCCTGCCGGGTGTACAGCAGCTGCGCGCGCGCATGCTGGTGCCAACCCGAGTCGTGATCCGCCAATGAGGCCGCGATACCCAGCACCGGAGCGCCCCAGGCATCGGCGTCGAAGTGTGCATCCGGCTGCAACCAGGCCATGTCTTATTTCATGTATTCGATGACAGGATATACAGAGTGCGCCATTGCGGACGCGACCACAATGCGCGGCCCTGTTCCTGGAGCGCCCGCATGTCGCGCCGCCTGTTGCTGCTCACCATTGCACTGCTGATGTTTCCGCAGTTGGCACAGACCCTGTACAGCCCGGCCCTGGCCGATCTGGCCGAACGCTTCGCCCTGCCGCCGAGTGCCGCCAGCCAGGCCATGAGCCTGTACCTGTTCGGCTTCGCTGCAGGCGTGCTGCTGTGGGGGCGCCTGGCCGATCGTATCGGTCGTCGCCCTGCCCTTCTCTGTGGCCTCGGCGTTTTCGCAGCGGGCGCATTGGGCGGGCTGGTGGCTGGCAGCTTCGGCCACGTGCTGCTGGCCCAGGCGTTGGCCGCAATCGGCGCCGCCGCCGCTTCGGTGGTGACCCAGACCGTGCTGCGCGACCATCTGCAGGGGCCAGCGTTGGCCCAGGCATTCTCCTGGATCGGCATGGCCCTGGCCCTGAGCCCGGCCATCGGTCTTGCACTGGGCACGCTGCTGGTCGCCGCCAATGGCTATCTCGGCGTACAGTCCGGCCTGCTGCTGATAGCTGTCCTGCTGGCAGTCGCATGCCTGGCTGGCCTGCGCGAAAGCCGCCCTGCACATATCCCGCACACGCCCATGCTGCCGCTGCTGCGGGAACTGCTGCACGATCGCTGGATCTGGTCACACGCGTTGCTGGTGATGGCCTTCAACGTGGCGATGTACAGCTGGTATGCACTCGGCCCCTTCCTGTTTGCGCGCCTGCACTGGCCAGCCACCTGGTTCGGCGCCAGCGGCGCGGTGCTGGCATTGGGCTCGGCACTGGGCGCGTGGGGCAATGGCCGCCTGCTGCGTGCAGGCGTTGCCGCAACCACGCGCATCCGCATCGCCGCAGGCCTGGTTCTGACGGGAGGCCTGCTGGCCGCGCTGCTGCATGATCACCCTGCCCTGGTCGCGGCGATGGTGCCGGTGGTGACTGGCTTCGGCCTTGCCATTCCCAATGTGCTCGGCCAGGCCCTGCGCGGCTATCCACACTGTCTCGGCAGCGCAGGCGCGCTGTTCGGCCTGCTTTACTACCTGTTGATCGGCGCGGCAATGGCGTTGGTCGGTGCAGTGCAGCTGCTGGCACCGACCCTCATCGTGTGTGGCCTGCTGGCCTTGTGGCTGCAGCGGGATCGGTCAGTCGACGGCGGAAGGCCTGGCTGCCGATCGTAACGATGAAAGACTCGCTCCTGCTGCCACGCGGGCAGCAGTGGCCCCGAGGTCCCTGCCCCGGGGCCTGGATCAGAGAACAGCGGGTTACTGCACGTTGATCACTTCGTCCATCGGCGCGAGGAAGTTGCCAGGACTGTTGCGCGACGCTGAGATCACATAGGTCCCGGGTGTTGCGATGGTCGCGGTGCAATGGCGGATGGGCGTGGTGTTGCCACCGTCGTAATTGTCATTGGTACGGCACAGGAACTGACCATTGGCATAGACCGAGAAATTACTCGTTCCATCCACCTGGCCGCCGCCTGTGATGTAGATTTCCGACGGCGAGCCAGCCACACGCGGCAGGGTGCCGATCTCGAATCTGGCCGTCACCGGATGCGGCAACAGGCTAGGACACGGCACAACGAGTCCGCTGTCAGACAGGCAGACCTCGGCGTGGGCGATGGCGGGCGTGGCGATGAGGGCCACGAGCAGCACGGACGTTCTGAACTCCATTCCAGCGTCTCCAATGATCCCAGCAGAATCGCTGGGACGTCCCTGTTAGGCATTGCGGGGTTACTGCAGGGTCAAGGAAACGTAAATGCATGAGCGCCCACAGCATCGGATGGCCGCAGGATCCCCTGTGGGCGGCGCGTTTCACGCCTCCACTGCCGTTGGAACCCATCCCTGACCGATGACCTCATGTCGATGCAGGATGCTCACCGTCGCGCGGCACTTTTCCGGCGCGGATCGACGCTCACACCGCATGTTAGGAATTGCTGCAAACACAAGGCATTGTGCGCCACGCCCGGAATTCACATCAGGGCGCTGGCTATCGTGCGCGCTCTCCCACACCAGGCAGATGCCCATGATCACCATTACCGCCGAACAGGCCCGCGCCAACGCCGATGCCGCCAAGCGCCCGATCGAACTGTTCTACCGCGACCTCGACAACGCCATCCAGATCGGCTCGGAGAATGGCCGCCGCTATCTCGTGTTCGGCTTCAGCCAGGTGATGGCCAGCGAGCAGCTCGTCGAAGACGTGACCGCACAACTGCTCAAGAATGGTTTCGGTGTCGAACGGTTGTTGAGCGATTCCGAACAGCACTACATCCGCATCAGCTGGGGATCTGCCGAGCCGTCGCGCCTCAGCGCCGGCTGAGGGTGAACGCGGTGCCGTCCACGCCCAGGTCCCAGCCCTTGCCGGTACCGGACAGGGCCAGCGAGATGTCGCCCTTGGTCATCACCTGCGCGTTGCTGGACTTCACCGCACCGGCGTGCGCACCCACCGAGGCGTAAGTACCCAGTAGTTCGTTGACGCTGACCGCGCCGGTGAAGCTGCCACGCCCGTTGGTGATCTTCGACTTGCCCACGGTCAGGCCGCCGCCCTTCATCTGGATGCGCACCGGCATGCTGGCGCCGTTGCTGCAGGTGACCGTGCCATTGCCGGAGGCGGTCTTGTAGATCAGCGACCAGCCGGACAGGTTGTAGCGCAGCTGGCAATCGAGGTTGCCGGCGGCGTGCGCGGCCGGGGCCAGGGATGCGGCGGACAGGGCCAGCAGCAGGGCGAAGGACGTGTTCATGGCAGGACTTCCAGTTCGGTCGGACTGGCGGCGAATCTAGCAGCGCGCGCGTGCACGTTGAATGCAGGCGCGCGTGCTGGTGCGGCGGCGTTCAGGCCATCGCTCAGGCCTGCTCCTCCAGGTGGAAGGCATCGGCATCAAGCATCGCCGGGAAGCGCGCACGGTGTGCGGCCAGCGCCTCGGCCGAGATGGTGGTGGTGACCACCTGTTCGCGCTCGCGGATTTCCACCTGTGGCTGGCCGAGGAAGTCGATCACCGCGCTGTCACCGGCGTAATGCAGCTGGTTGCCATCGACGCCGACACGGTTCACCGCGGCAACGAAGCACAGATTCTCGATCGCACGTGCACGCAGCAGTGTCTTCCACGCATAGGCACGTGCCGACGGCCAGTTGGCGACGAAGATCTGCAGGTCGAAATCCAGCTGCTGTGGACGTTCAACGTTGTAGCGGTTGCGGCAGAACACCGGGAAACGCAGGTCGTAGCAGACCTGCGGATTGATCCGCCAGCCCTTCCATTCCACGCTCAGGCGCTCGCGACCGGCCGCATAGCGCTCGTGCTCGCCGCCATAGCGGAACAAGTGGCGCTTGTCGTAGTACTGCAGCTCGCCGTCGGGCGTGGCGAACAGCAGGCGGTTGTAGACGCCCTCGCCCTCGCGCAGCTGCACGCTGCCGATGACCGCCGCGTTCAAGGCCTTGGCCTGCTCGCGCACCCAGGCCACGGTCGGGCCGTCCATGCCTTCGGCCTGGGCGATGGCGTCGTTGGAGAAGCCACTGGTGAAGGTCTCCGGCAGGATCACCAGGTCGGTGGTGCCCGCCAGCGGTGCCAGCAGCGCGCCGTAGTACTCACGGTTGCCCGCCGGGTCATGCCAGCGGGTGTCGCCCTGGACGAGGGAAATGCGCAGGTCCTGCATGTTCACGCCTCCGCTCAGAGCAGGCGCAGGCGTTCGATCGCCGCGTCCATCGTTGCTTCATTCTTGGCGAAGCACAGGCGCACCAGGCGCTGGCCGGCCGGCGGGTTCTCGTAGAACGGCGACAGCGGAATGGCAGTGACGCCCTTCTCGATGGTCAGCCACTTCACGAACTCATGGTCCGGCAGGTCGCTGATGGCCGAGTAGTCGACCAGCTGGAAGTAACCGCCCGGCACCGGCAGCGCCTTCAGCCGGGTGCTGGCCAGCTGTTCGCGGAAGCGATCGCGCTTGGCCTGGTAGAACGCACCCAGCTCCAGGTGGTGTTCGGGCTCATCGCGGATCATCGCGGCGAAGCCGTACTGCGCCGGGCCGAAGCTGGTGAAGGTGTTGTACTGGTGCACCTTGCGGAACTCGGCGGTCAGCGCCGGCGGGGCGATCGCATAGCCGATCTTCCAGCCAGTGCAGTGGTAGGTCTTGCCGAAACTGGAGATGACGAACGCGCGCTCGCGCAGTTCCGGGTAGCGCAGCGCCGACTCGTGGCGGCGACCGTCATAGATGATGTGTTCGTACACCTCATCGGAGATCAGATAGATCTGCGTGCCGCGCAGCAGCTCGGTCAGCGCCTGCATGTCCTGCGCCGACAGCATCGCACCGGACGGATTGTGCGGGGTGTTGACGATCAGCATGCGGGTACGCGGGGTGATCGCCGCACGCACGCGGTCCCAGTCGACGGCGAAGGTCTGCGGATCCAGCGACACATGCACGGCCTTGGCGCCGGCCAGATCGATCGCCGGTTCATAGCAGTCATACGCCGGGTCGAGCACGATCACTTCCTCGCCCGCACGCACCACAGCGTGAATAGCGTTGAAGATGGCCTCGGTGCCGCCGCTGGTGACAGTGATCTCGCTGTCCGCATCCACCTGCGCGCCGTAGCAGTCCAGCGCCTTCTGCGCGATGGCCTGGCGCAGCGGCGCCACGCCCGTCATCGGCGGGTACTGGTTCAGCCCGGCGGCCATCGCCCTGGCAGTCTCGTCGACCAGGCGCTGCGGCGCCGAAAAGTCCGGGAAACCCTGGCCCAGGTTGACCGCGCCGTGTTCGGCAGCGAGCTGGGACATCACGGTGAAGATCGTGGTACCGACCTTGGGCAGCTTGGTGTTGGGTTGCATCGGCCTGGGGATATGGGGAGACAGGCCCCTGAGTTTACGCAATCCCTGCTTCGGTAGTGCCGGCCGCTGGCCGGCAACCCGGGACTATCTGCGACGCTTGGTCGCGCCTGCCGGCCAGCGGCCGGCACTACCGTATGCATTCACCGCTACAATTGCCGCCGCACTCCGGCATGAAGACCCTGCCCCTTGAACACCCCTGCATTGCTGGCCGCCAGCGGCCTGAGCTTTTCCCGCAATGACGAGCCGGTGTTCGGCCCGCTGGACTTCCATGTGGACGCCGGCGAAGCCCTGCTGGTGCAGGGCGGCAATGGCGCCGGCAAGACCACCCTGCTGCGCGTGCTGGCGGGCCTGGCCCGGCCTGGTGCCGGGCAGGTGCAGATCGATGGCAGGCCGGCCGGCAATGCCGAGCGCGCGCGTTACGTCGCCTACCTCAGCCACCTGCCCGCATTGAAGCCCGATCTGGACACGCTGGAGAACCTGCATTTCCTGTGCGGCCTGCACGGCCGTCGCGCACGGCAGATGCCGGGCAACGCGCTGGCCATCGTCGGCCTGGCCGGTTATGAGGACACTCTCGTTCGGCATCTGTCCGCCGGACAGAAGCGGCGGCTGGCACTGGCACGCATCTGGCTGTCACCGGCGCCGTTGTGGCTCCTCGACGAACCCTATGCCAACCTCGACCTGGAGGGCATCACCCTGGTCAACCGGATGATTTCCGCGCATCTGCGTGCCGGCGGCGCTGCACTGGTCACCACCCACGGCGCCTATGCCGCACCACCGGTGCGTACCCGCCAGCTCGACCTCGGCGGTACCGCATGATCGCGCCAGGCACCGAACCGGGCCTGTGGCAGACCGCAGCGGCCCTGCTCAAGCGCGACCTGCGCCTGCTCTGGCGCCGCCGCGGCGATGCGCTGCAGCCGCTGCTGTTCGCGGTACTGGTGGTGGTGCTGTTCGCGCTCGCCCAGGGCCGCGAACCGCAACTACTGGCCGCCACCGCCGGCGCGGTGCTGTGGCTGGCCGTGCTGCTGGCCGGCCAGCTGTCACTGGATTCACTGTTCCGCTCCGATGCCGAAGACGGCTCGCTGGAGCAATGGCTGCTGGCGCCGGTGCCGCTGGCCTGGCTGGTGCTGGTGCGCGTGCTGCTGCACTGGGCCACCACTGCGCTGCCGCTGATCGTGGTCAGCCCGTTGCTGGCCGAAATGCTGCATCTGCCGCATGACCAGCTGCCGATGTTGCTGGCATCGTTGCTGCTGGGAACACCGTTGCTGAGCCTGATCGGTGGCGTGGTCGCTGCACTGACCGTAGGCATCCGGCGCTCTGGTATTCTCGTGGCGTTGCTGTCGTTGCCGCTGTACGTGCCGGTGCTGGTGTTCGGTGCAGGCAGCCTGGCAGCGGCGGGACGCGGACAGGATCCGGTCGGTGCGCTGCTGATGCTGGGCGCCGGTCTGCTGGTCGCGCTGGTGCTGGCGCCGTTGGCCACCGCCGCTGCAATACGTATTTCTCTGAGTTGACCGAGCTGAGAGCCAATCCACCCCTGCTGGATAGCCGCCACGCATGAATCCGATTGTCCGCTGGTTCCACCAACTCGGTTCGCCTCCCACGTTCGACCGTTTCGCTGCCCGCTGGTCGCGGGTGTTCTACCTCGCGGCGGTGCCGGTGCTGCTGGTCGGCATATGGCAGGCGCTGCTGGTGGTGCCGCCGGAAGCCAAGCAGCTGGACAGCTTCCGCATCCTCTACATCCACGTGCCCAGTGCCTGGATGAGCCTGTTCGTGTTCGCGCTGATGGCGCTGTATGCCGCCATCGCGCTGATCTGGCGGATCAAGGTCTGCGAGATCCTGGCCATGGCCTGCGCACCGATGGGTGCCGGTTTCACCCTGATCACCCTGTTGACCGGCAGCATCTGGGGCAAGGGCACCTGGGGCACCTGGTGGGACTGGGACCCGCGCATGACCAGCGAGCTGGTGCTGCTGTTCCTGTACCTGGGCGTGATCGGCCTGTACCACGCCATCGAGGACCGCCGCAGCGCCGCACGCGCAGCCGGCCTGCTGGCCATCGTCGGCGTCAGCCTGCTGCCGGTGATCCGCTATTCGGTGGACTGGTGGGGCGGCCTGCACCAGCGCCAGTCGATCAACGTGTTCGGTGAATCGGCGATCAGCAGCGCGATGATCGCGCCGCTGTGGTGGATGGTGATCGGCACCAAGTTCTGGTTCGCCGGTTCGGTGCTGGCCAAGGCCCGTGCCGACAATCTCGACCGCGAGGCCGGCAAGGCCTGGGTCGGCGGCCGCGTCGATGCCGCACGTCCGGCCGGGGAGGCCCAGCCATGACCCACCTGCCCTATGTGATCGGCGCCTACGCCGTGTTCGTGCTGGTACTCGGCGCCGATGCCATCGGTTCGTGGCTGCGCCTGCGCGTGGCACGCCGGTTGGCGCTGGCACGCCAGCAGCGGCAGCAGACCCGCGCCGTCAAACAGGACGCTGCGGCGCCGCTGTCGACGGAGCTGGAACGATGACGCCGGTACAACGTCGCCGCCTGGTCTGGGTACTGCTGGCCCTGCTCGCCTCCGGGCTGGCCACCGCGCTGGTGGCGATGGCGCTGGAACGCAACATCGCCTACCTGTACACGCCTTCGGAAGTGCTGCGCGGCGATGTCGATGCGCAGTCGCGGTTCCGCCTGGGCGGCATGGTGGTGAAGGGCTCCTTCAACCGCCCGGTCGGTTCGCTGGAAGCACGTTTTGAAGTGACCGACGGCGATGCCCAGCTGGCGGTGACCACGTCGCGGATCCTGCCGGACATGTTCGCCGAAGGCACGGCGGTGGTTGCCAGCGGCCGCCTGCAGGACGATGTGTTCGTCGCCGACGAGGTGCTGGCCAAGCACGATGAGAAGTACGTGCCGAAGGAAGTGGCCGACAAGATGGGCGACGCACATCGCAAGCACGACGTGCCGGTGACGGCACCCGAGGTGCGCTGAGTGCTGCCCGAACTGGGTCAGATCCTGCTGCTGTGCGCGTTGCTGGCCTCGCTGCTGCAGGCCGGCCTGCCGCTGGTCGGCGCGCAGCGCAACAACAACGCGTGGATGGCGGTGGCACGACCTGCCGCGTTCGCGCAGCTGCTGCTGGTCGCCGGCGCGTTCGCCGTGCTGACCGCTGCGTTCGTGCAGCAGGACTTCTCGGTGCGCTACGTGGCCGAGAACTCCAATTCGCTGCTGCCGATGATCTACCGCTACTCGGCGGTGTGGGGCGCGCACGAGGGCTCACTGCTGATGTGGGCACTGGTGCTGGCGCTGTGGACCGGCGTGGTGGCGCTGTTCTCGCGGCACCTGCCGGCACCGGTGCAGGCGCGTGTACTGGCGGTGATGGGCATCGTCAGCGTCGGATTCCTCGCCTTCCTGATCTTCACCTCCAACCCGTTCCTGCGCCTGAATCCGGCCCCGCTGGAAGGCCGTGATCTCAACCCGCTGCTGCAGGACCCCGGGCTGATCATCCACCCACCGATGCTCTACATCGGGTATGTCGGCTTCGCGGTGCCGTTCGCATTCGCCGTGGCCGCGCTGCTGGAAGGTCGTGTCGACGCACGCTGGCTGCGCTGGACGCGGCCGTGGACCAACGTCGCCTGGGGCTTCCTGACCCTGGGCATCGCGCTGGGCAGCTGGTGGGCCTATTACGAGCTGGGCTGGGGCGGCTGGTGGTTCTGGGACCCGGTGGAAAATGCCAGCTTCATGCCGTGGCTGGTCGGTGCGGCACTGATCCATTCGCAGGCGGTCACTGAGAAGCGCGGCACCTTCGGCAGCTGGACCCTGCTGCTGGCGATCGCGGCCTTCGCGCTGTCGCTGCTCGGCACCTTCCTGGTGCGCTCCGGTGTGCTGACCAGCGTGCATTCGTTCGCTGCAGATCCGTCGCGCGGCCTGTTCATCCTGGTGTTCCTGTCGGTGCTGGTCGGCGGCAGCCTGCTGCTGTACGCGCTGCGTGCCAGCCAGCTCAGCGTGGACGCCGACGATCCGCGCCGTGGCTTCACCGCCACCTCGCGCGAGACCCTGCTGCTGGCCAACAACCTGCTGCTGGCCACCGCCTGCGCGATGGTGCTGCTCGGCACACTGTATCCGTTGCTGGCCGATGCACTGTCGCTGGGCAAGATCTCGGTCGGCCCGCCCTACTTCGGCAGCCTGTTCCTGCTGCTGATGGCACCGATGATCCTGCTGCTGCCGTTCGGCCCGCTGGTGAAGTGGCAACGCGACCAGCCCTCGCGCGCGTTCGCGCTGCTGGCACCCTGGCTGGGGCTGGCGGTGCTGCTGGGTGCGCTGGCCTGGTGGCAGGCGCCGCAGAACGGCTGGAAGGCCGGTCTCGGTGTCGCTGCCGCGGTCTGGGTCGGCTTCGGTACCGCACGTTTCGTCTGGCAGCGACTGCGCGGCAATGGCCGCTTCACCGCCGAAATGCTCGGCATGATCGTCGCCCATGCCGGCATCGCCGTGTTCCTGGCCGGTGCGCTGCTGGTGGAAGCCCTGAACGTACAGCGTGAAGTGGCTCTGGCACCGGGCCAGCAGGTGGTGGTCGGCCGCCACGAAGTACGCTTCGAGGGCGTGGACCATCGCGAAGGACCGAACTTCATCGCCGACCGCGGCCACCTGCGCGTGTTCCGCAACGGCCGCGAGCTGGCCCTGCTGCATCCGGAAAAGCGCCAGTACGCCAGCGGCGGCCAGGTGATGACCGAGGCCGGCATCGATGCACGCCTCGATGGTGATGTCTACGTGGCATTGGGCGAGCCGCTGGGCAACAATGCATGGGCGGTCCGGGTGCACATCAAGCCGTTCGTGCGCTGGATCTGGCTGGGCGCGCTGTTGATGGCCCTAGGCGGATTCATCACCGCCGCCGACCGCCGCTTCCGTCGTCCGTAGGAGTTTCCATGTCCGAGTCCCCCGCCCCGCGCCCCTCCCGCCCGCTGCCGCCGGTAGCCATCGTGATCGGCGTGCTGTTCTTCTTCGGCCTGCTCGGGCTGATGATCTACGGGGTGATGAAATCGGGCGATCCGCAGCGCGACGTGCTGCCATCGGCGCTGATCGACAAGCCGGCGCCGGCGTTCGCGCTGCCGGTGCTGCACGACCCGGAAATGATCGTGCACAGCGACGAACTGCGCGGCGCGCCTTACCTGTTTAACGTGTGGGGCAGCTGGTGCGCGGCCTGCCGCGAGGAACACCCGGTGCTGACCCGTTTCGCCGAGAGCAAGCGCGTGCGCGTGATCGGCTACAACTGGAAGGATGAACCGACCGATGCCCTGCATTGGCTGGAACAGCTGGGCAACCCGTTCATGGTCGTGCTCAGCGACGTGGAAGGCCGCACCGCGATCGACTGGGGCGTGACCGCGGCACCTGAAACCTTCCTGGTCGATGGCAGCGGTGTCGTGCGCTGGAAGTACAGCGGTGCGATGACCCAGCGCGTGGTCGACGAGAAGCTGATCCCGGCACTGGAGAAGATCGAGAAGGCCCAGGGCAATGCCGGCAGCACGCTGCACACGGCGCCCTGAGCCCATGCGCTGGCTGCTGGCATTGCTGCTTCTGATGCTGCCCCTGGCCGTGCTGGCACAGCAGCCGTTGCATGATCCGCAGCCACTGCAGTTCCGCGATGGCGCCGAAGAACGCCGCTTCCACGACCTGGCCGCGCAGCTGCGCTGCGTGCAGTGCCAGAACCAGTCGTTGGCCGACTCGAACGCGCAGATCGCGCAGGACCTGCGCCGCGAGGTGCTGCAGCTGATGCAGCAGGGCCGCGACGACGCACAGATCAAGCAGTTCCTGGTCGCGCGCTACGGTGAGTTCGTGCTCTATCAACCGCCTCTACAGCCGGGCACCTGGCTGCTGTGGGGCGGTCCGCTGCTGGTGCTGGGCGCCGGCGCGCTGGTGGTACTGGGCATCGTCCGCCGCCGTGGCCGCACGGTTGCTGCCGCCCCCGCCAGCAAGACCGATGAAGGAGACGGATGGTGAGCCATTGGCTGCCGATGCTGGCTGGACTGGTGGCCGCACTGATGGCGGCGCTGGTGCTGTGGCCGCTGCGCCACCACGGTCGCCGCGGTTTCGTGGTGGGTGTGCTCGCGCTGGGCGTGTCCGGTGCCTGCCTGTATCTGCTGGTTGGTGATCCGCGTGCAGCACAGGTACAACCAACCCCGTCGGTAGCCACCCTGCGCGATGGCGTGCAGGCCCTGCAGGATGCACTGAAGCGAGACCCGCAGCGAGCCGATGGCTGGACGCTGCTGGGCCGGTCGCAGGCCGAACTGGGCAACGCCGCAGCCGCAGCGGATGCCTTCGCACGTGCTGCCGCTCTCGCCCCGGAAGACCCCGGCGTGCTGGTGGAAGCGGCGCAGGCACGTGCGCAGGCCGATGCCGGCAAGCAGTTCGATGACACCGCGATGGCCTGGTTGCAGCAGGCTCGTGCGCTGGCGCCCGATGCAGAGCGCGCCAGCTGGCTGCTGGGCATCGCCCTGCGCCAGCGCGGAAAGAATGCCGAGGCTGCCGACATCTGGAGCGGCCTGCTGCCACGGCTTGAGCCCGGCGCCGCGCAGGCGCTGCAGGCGCAGATCGCCATCGCCCGTGAGGCCGCCGGCCAGGCGCCCGATGCTGCCGCTGCGGCGCCACCGGCGCTGCTGCAGGTGCGCGTGCAACTGCCTGCGCTGAACAACGCCGAGTGGCCCGCCAGCACCCAGGTATTCGTGCTGGCCCGCGCCGTGGGTGGACCGCCGATGCCGGTGGCCGCACGCAAGCTGCCTCTGGCCGGTTTCCCGGCCACGGTCGGGCTGGGCGACGCAGACAGCCCGATGCCGACCGCACCGTTGTCCGCGCATCGCGAAGTGGAAGTGCTGGCACGCATCTCGCGCAGCGGCAGTGCCAACCGCGGCGAGGATGACCTGCAGAGCGTGCCGGTGAAGGTGAGCCTGCCGCATGAAGGCGTGGTGGAGCTGCGGTTCCCGTAGTGCCGGCCGCTGGCGGGCAACCACGTGGGCGCATCCAGATTCATGAGGTTGCCGGCCAGCGGCCGGCACCACCGGGTGCATCGCCGATGGAAACCAGCGTGTCGCCAGCTCCACATGCGGCCCCGCTAGAATGGCTGCATGACCGAATTCATCCCGCCCGGCACCCGCTTCCACGCCCTGCCCTCGCCGTTCCCGTTCAAGCGCGGTGGCGCCCTGCATGGCGCACGCGTGGCCTACGAAACCTGGGGAACGCTGGCCGCCGACGCCAGCAACGCGATCCTGATCGTGACCGGCCTGTCGCCGGATGCACACGCCGCTGCCAATGACGCCAACCCCGCAGTGGGCTGGTGGGAAGGCATGGTCGGCCCCGGCAAGCCGATCGATACCGACCGCTGGTTCGTGGTATGCGTGAATTCGCTGGGCAGCTGCAAGGGCTCGACCGGTCCCGCCTCGCTCAACCCGGCCACGGGCCAACCGTATCGCCTCGACTTCCCCGAGCTGTCGATCGAAGACGGCGCACGCGCCGCCATCGAAGTCGTGCGTGCCCTGGGCATCGAACAGCTGGCCTGCGTGGTCGGCAATTCAATGGGCGGCATGACCGCACTCGCGGTACTGATGCTGCACCCGGGCATTGCGCGCAGCCACGTCAACATTTCCGGCAGTGCGCAGGCACTGCCGTTCTCGATCGCGATCCGTTCGCTGCAGCGCGAGGCGATCCGCCTTGATCCACGCTGGAATGGCGGCCACTACGACGATGCCGAGTATCCCGAGTCCGGCATGCGCATGGCGCGCAAGCTGGGCGTGATCACCTACCGTTCGGCACTGGAATGGGATGGGCGCTTCGGCCGCGTGCGGCTGGATTCGGACCAGGCCGACGACGATCCGTTCGGCCTCGAATTCCAGGTGGAAAGCTATCTGGAAGGCCATGCACGGCGCTTCGTGCGCTTCTTCGATCCGAACTGCTATCTGTACCTGAGCCGTTCGATGGACTGGTTCGACCTGGCTGAGTATGCCGACGGCGACGTGCTGGCCGGGCTGGCGAAGATCCGGGTGGAGAAGGCGCTGGCGATCGGCGCCAACACCGACATCCTGTTCCCGGTGCAGCAGCAGCAACAGGTCGCCGACGGCCTGCGCGCCGGCGGTGCCGATGCGCGCTTCATCGGTCTGGAGTCGCCGCAGGGCCATGACGCCTTCCTCGTCGATTTCGAGCGTTTCGGCCCGGCCGTGCGCGGCTTCCTCGACGCGCTGTAAGTGGCATGGCGGCGTAACCTCGCGCTGGCCGCATTCGGTGCGTTGATCGCACTGACGGTCAGCGGCGTGCTGCCGCTGTGGCTGGGCGGTTGGTGCCTGCTCGCCAGCGCAGTGTCGTTCGGCCTGTACGGCCACGACAAGCGCGCGGCGCAGCGAAAGCAGTGGCGGATTCCCGAGCGCACACTGCAGTTGCTGGCCTTTGCCGGCGGTTGGCCGGGCGCGCTGCTGGGCCAGGCGCTGTTCCGCCACAAGCATCGCAAAGCCGGATTCCAGTGGGTGTTCTGGCTGTGCGTGCTGGCCAACGTGGCCTCGATCGCGGTGATGCTGCGCGAGTTCTCGCGGTAACCCTTCGAATGGGTAGTGCCGGCCGCTGGCCGGCAATTCCGTATCCGTATCAAGCGCCATGAGGTTGCCGGCCAGCGGCCGGCACTACCATTCACGCTTCGCGCACCACTCCCCCATCACGCAACCGGTACTGCGCATCCACCACGCCGTCGGGCAGGTCGTCGTGGGTGATCATCAGCAGGCTGCGCCCGTCCAGCAACCCGGAGAGGTCCTGCAGCAACGCACGTGCGGTATCCACGTCCAGGCCTTCGGTCGGTTCGTCCAGCAGCAGGATCGGCGCATTGCGCAGCAGCGCGCGCGCCAGCGCCAGGCGTCGTGCCTGGCCGGCCGACATCGTCGCGCCGTTCTCGCCCACCCAGGTCTGCAGGCCACCGTTGCGCTCGGCCCACTCGCCCAGACGCACGCGACGCAGTACCGCCCACAACGCTGCGTCACTGGCATCGGGATCACCCAATCGCAGGTTCTCGGCCACGCTGCCGGCAAACACCGGCGCGTTCTGCGGCAGCCACGCCAGTTGCCGGTGCCAGTCGGCCTGGGCGAAATCACGCAGGTCGCGGCCCCCGTAGGTCAACCGTCCTTGTTGCGGATCCCATAGCCGCAGCAGCAGGCTCGACAGGGTGGTCTTGCCACTGCCGCTGTCGCCGCGAATCGCGATCCGCTCGCCCGGCGCCAGGGTCAGCTGCAGGCCGGACAACACCGGCCGCGCCGCACCGGGCCACTGGAAGTGCACGTCATCCCAATGCACGCGCGCGGCCTGCGGCACCGCCTGCGGCGCCTGCGGGTCCTCCACCGTCGGCGGTTGCTCGACGATGGCCTGCAGGCGATCGGCGGCGATGCGCCCGGACTGCAGCGACTGCCAGGCCAGGCCCATGCCGGCCCACAGTTCGATCAGTGCCACGGTGAGGAACACCAGACCCGCCGCCATTTCCGGCGCGATGCGCTGCTGTTCGGCCGCATGCAGGGCCAACGCCAGCATCGCCACCAGGCCCAGCCCGGCGACCAGGCCATGCAGGGTCGAGGCCGCGATCAGGCGCCAGCGCCGACGACGATCCCGCGAAGCCAGCTGCTTGGCCGCCACGCGCACCTTCAACTGCCACGCTGCATCGGCATGCAACGCGGCCAGATCACCCGCGCCCTCCAGTCCTTCGAAGGCTGCGGTACGCAGGGCAGCACGATGCGCGGCACGGTCGGCCTCCTCATCGTCGCGACCACGCACGCCCAGCCACGGCACACCGAAGGCGATCAGCAACGCCAGCACCGCCAGCAGTACCGCCGCAGACGGCAGGATCACCGCGGCCGAGGCGATCGCCATCAGTGACAGCGCACCCAGCGCCACCAGCGGCCCGATCGCACGCACCAGCAGGCCATCCACCTCATTGATGTCACCCAGCAGGCGTGCCAGCAGTTCGCCGGTACGCGTGGCCCCCAGCCGCGCCGGTGCCAGTGGCAGCGCGCGGCGGAAGAACCACACGCGCAGATCGCGGGCGATGCGCAGCGTGGCATCGTGGCCGACCAGCTTCTCGAAGTAGCGCGACACGATGCGCGCCATGGTCAGGCCGCGGATGCCGGCCGACGGCGAAAAGAAGTTGAAGCCCTGCGCCAGCCCGGCCGCACCGGCCAGCGCAGCGGCGGTCAGGAAGCCACCGGACAGGCCCAGCAGGGCGGTGCCGGCCAGCATCGTGATCCACAGCAGCAGCACGGTCAGCAGCAGGCGCGGGCGATGGCGCAGGAACACCGCGCGCAGCGAATCAGGCGAACGGCTCATGCGCGCACCGCCTGTGCCGGCTCGACCAGGCGGCCTTCCGGCAACAGCAGGCAACGGTCAGCCCACGCGATCACCGCAGGGCTGTGGGTGGCGACCACCACGCTGCGTCCACGTGCATAGGCGGCCAGGCTGCGCAACAGCGCGGCTTCGGTATCGGCATCGAGGAACGCAGTGGGTTCGTCCAGCAGCAGCACCTGCGGGTCGCGCAGCAGCAGGCGGGCCAGACCGATGCGGCGTGCTTCACCACCGGACAGGCCGAAACCACGCTCGCCGATCACGGTATCCAGCCCCTGCGGCAGGCGTTGCGCGAACTGCAGTACCTGCGAGGCCTCGGCGACCGCGCGCAGGCGCGCATCGCTGGCACCGGGATCAGCCAGCCGCAGGTTGTCGGCGATGCTGCCGTGGAACAGGTACGGCCGCTGGCTGGCGTACGCCACCTGCACGCCGGGCCGCAGCTGCAGCTTGCCGGCACGCGGCGGCAACCACCCCGCCAGCGCTTCCAGCAACGTGCTCTTGCCGGATCCGCTGGGGCCGACCAGGGCCAGGCGCTGGCCCGGTTCCAGCAGCACGTCCAGATCCTGCAGCACATCATGCGGCGCACCCAGCGGGCGCAGCACCAGACCCTGCGCCTGCAGCGGCGGCAAGGCAGCCTCGGCCGGTTCCACCGCCAACGGTGCAACCTCGCTTTCGATCAAGCCCTGCTCCCCGGGCAGCGACTGCAGCAGGCGCTCTACTTCGGCGGCAGCGGCCAGCGCGTTGGCGCGGTCGTGGTAGTGCGCGGCCAGCCGCCGCAGCGGCGCGTAGAACTCCGGCGCCAGCAGCAGGCAGAACAGCCCAGCGCCCAGCGTCGGCACTGCTGCATGCAGCGTCATCAGGCCCAGATAGCTCAGGCCCAGGTACAGCGCAACCATCGCCACGCTCACCGAGGCGAAGAATTCCAGCACCGTGGACGACAGGAAGGCGATGCGCAGCACCTTCATCGTACGCACGCGCACGCCTTCGGCAGCGGCCGCGATGCCGTCCAGTTCGGCCTCGCCCCGGCCATACAGGCGCAGCAGGCCCAGACCCTTGATGCGGTCGGCGAAGTGGCCGCTCATCCGCGCAAGCTCGCCCAGCTGCGCACGGCCGGCGGCTTCAGCGCCCCAGCCCACCAGCATCATGAAGAACGGCACCAGCGGTGCGGTGAACAGCAGGATCAGCGCCACCACCCAATCCACCCAGGCCACTGCGGCCAGGATCAGCAGCGGCACCACCACCACTTCGGTGCGCACCGGCAGGAAGCCGCTGTAATAGCTCTCGATCGCATCACCGTGATGCAGCATCAGTTCGCCCAGCTCGCCGGTGCGGCGCTGGCGCAGCCACAGCGGCCCATGCCCAAGCAGGCGCGCGAACACACGCTCGCGCAGCGCCAACCGCGCGGCATCGGCCACATCACCGGCAGCCGCCTGGGTGGCGCTGCCCAGCAGCGTGCGCAGCACCAGGATCACCGCCAGCCCAGCGAGCACCGGCAGGCCCGACGCCAGCGGTGCGCGTTCCACCAGCACCTGCTGCACCAGCCAGGCGATGGCAGCGGCCTGGCCGATCAGCAGCGCGCCGGACAGGCTGATGCACAGCGCCGCCAGCCGCTGGCGACCTCGAGCGGAGCGCGCAAGATCGGCCAGCCAGGCGGTGCGGGCACGCCGCTGGCGGGTCGTTTCGGCTTCCGGGGAAAGGCCGTCAGGGGTCGTTTCGGCAGCGCTCAAGGGGTCTTCACGGGTAACAGGGGAGACACGGCATTGTAGGCGCAGGCAACAGCCTCCCCCTGCGGCCGGCGGTCGCAGTCTTCATCGGGTTGGCATACGATCCTCCTGAATACCCATTCATACATTGATCTGGATCAAGGCTGTTTGAAGTAGTCGGTCACATCATTCACCCCGTAGACCACCCTTCCCGCCACCTGCAACGGCACTATCCAACGAGGTAGCCAGGCCATGATTGATCAGACAGTCGTAGAACTGTCGCGGCTGCAATTCGCTCTGACCGCGATGTACCACTTCCTATTCGTCCCGCTCACGCTTGGCCTGTCCTTCATGGTGGCCATCATGGAGAGCGTGTACGTGATGACCCGCAAGCAGGTCTGGCGGCAGATGACCCTGTTCTGGGGCACCCTGTTCGGCATCAACTTCGCCATCGGCGTGGCCACCGGCCTGGTGATGGAGTTCCAGTTCGGCATGAACTGGTCGTACTACAGCCACTACGTGGGCGACATCTTCGGTGCGCCGCTGGCCATCGAAGGCCTGATGGCGTTCTTCCTGGAAGCGACCTTCATCGGCCTGTTCTTCTTCGGCTGGAAGCGCCTGAGCCCGGTCAAGCACCTCACTGTGACTTGGCTGATGGCGCTGGGCACCAACCTGTCGGCGGTGTGGATCCTGATCGCCAACGGCTGGATGCAGAACCCGACCGGTGCGGTGTTCAACCCGGAAACGATGCGCATGGAAGTGGTCGACTTCGCTGCGGTTCTGCTGAACCCGGTGGCCCAGGCCAAGTTCGTGCACACCGTCAGTGCCGGCTACGTGACCGGTGCGATCTTCGTGATGTCGATCAGCGCCCTGTACCTGCTGCGCAACAAGCATCGGGACATGGCCCGCCGTTCGTTCGCGGTGGCCGCAGCCTTCGGCCTGCTGTCCTCGCTGTCGGTGGTGGTGCTGGGTGACGAGAGTGGTTACGCCGCCAGCGAACACCAGAAGATGAAGCTGGCCGCGATCGAAGCAATGTGGGAAACCGAGCGTGCACCGGCCGACTTCACCGCCTTCGGCATTCCCAACCAGGACACCCACCAGAACGACTACGCGGTGAAGATCCCGTACCTGATGGGCCTGATCGCCACCCGTTCGCTGGACCAGCCGATCCCGGGCATCCTGGAACTGGTGGAGCGTGCCGAGCACCGCATCCGCGGCGGCCAGATCGCCTATGGCGCACTGGAACGCGTGAAGAAGAACCGGAACGACCTCGAAGCACGCGAGATGTTCGATCGCCACTGGCAGGATCTCGGCCACGGCCTGCTGCTGAAGCGCTACCGCGAAGACATCCTCAACGCGACGCCGGAGGAAATCTCCAAGGCCGCGATGGATACCGTCCCGCGCGTGGCCCCGCTGTTCTGGACCTTCCGCATCATGGCGGGCCTGGGCTTCTACCTGATCGCCTTCTTCGCACTGGCGTTCTACTTCTCGTGCCGCAACAACTTCCAGGACAAGCGCTGGTTCCTGAAGCTGGCCGTGTGGTCGCTGCCGGCACCGTGGATCGCGATCGAGTGCGGTTGGTTCGTCGCCGAGTACGGCCGCCAGCCGTGGGCGGTGGATGGTGTGCTGCCCACCTTCTACGCGGCATCGGGCCTGGCACTGCATGAAATCCTGACCACGCTGGCGGTGTTCACCAGCTTGTACACGGTGCTGCTGATCATCGAGATCAAGCTGATGCTGAAGGCGGTCCGCAAGGGTCCGGACGACATCCTGCCCTCGCTGCAGGCCGATATCCGCCCCGCTTCCCCCAATGCAGTCGCCCCCGGCCAGGCCTGAGGCAGGAGAATCCAGATGGAATTCATTGCACTTGATTACACCACGCTCCGCGTGATCTGGTGGCTGCTGCTCGGCATCCTGCTGATCGGCTGGGCCGTGATGGATGGTTTCGATCTTGGTGTCGGCACGCTGCTGCCGTTCGTGGCCAAGACCGATGAAGAACGCCGGCTGGTGATCAACACCGTCGGCCCGGTGTGGGAAGGCAACCAGGTCTGGCTGGTGCTGGGTGGTGGCGCGATCTTCGCCGCATGGCCGCCACTGTATGCGGTCAGCTTCTCCGGCTTCTACCTGGCGGTGTTTGCGATGCTGTTCGGGCTGATCCTGCGCCCGGTCGGCTTCAAGTACCGCAGCAAGCTGCCGTCCAAGCGCTGGCGCGACAACTGGGACCGCGTGCTGTTCATCGGCGGCCTGCTGCCGGGCCTGATTGCCGGCGTCGCCGTGGGCAACGTGCTGCTGGGTGTGCCGTTCCACTTCGATGACACCCTGCGCGTGACCTACACCGGTTCGTTCTTCGGCCTGCTCACCCCGTTCGCGCTCATCGCCGGCCTGATCAGCGTGGCCATGCTGGTTTCGCATGGTGCAGCCATGCTGGTGATCAAGACCGACGGCCCGGTGGCCGAACGTGCCGCACGTTATGGCAGCGTCGCCGCCATCGTCAGCTTTGTGCTGTTCGCCGTGGCCGGTGCCTGGGTGGCCTTCGGCCTGCCGGGTTACCAGATCACCTCGCAGGTGGTCACCGATGGCCCGACCAATCCGCTGCTGAAGACCGCCGAACTGGGCACGGTCGCCGGTGGCTGGCTGCGCAACTACAGCTCCATGCCGGCGACGCTGGTGTTCCCGGTGCTGGGCCTGCTGGGCGCACTGGCCAGCGCGGTACTGCTGCGCGCACGTCGTGGTGGCCTGGCCTTCATCGCCTCGGGCGCCTCGATCGCCGGCATCATCCTGACCGTCGGCTTTGCGATCTTCCCGTTCCTGCTGCCGTCCTCCAGCCAGCCCACCTCCAGCCTGACTGTCTGGGACAGCTCGTCCAGCCATCTGACGCTGTGGGTCATGCTGCTGGCCACGGCCATCTTCCTGCCGATCATCATCGCTTACACCACCTGGGTGTACCGCGTACTGAAGGGCAAGACGACGGTCGAGGAAATGGGCGACAACCCCAACGCTTACTGATTGCCGGTGTGCCGGCCCACGGTCGGCACATCCCTTGAACATAGGAGATTGACCATGTGGTATTTCGCCTGGATTCTCGGTGCCGGACTGGCCTCGGTCGTGGCCATCCTCAACGGGATGTGGTTCGAAGCGCGCGAAAGCGCCCGCACCGACAACGACGCGCATTGAAACTGTAAAAAAGGGTTGCCGACAGGGCCTTCACACGGTATCTTAGGCGGCTCCTTCGGGGTGTAGCTCAGTCTGGTAGAGCGCTACGTTCGGGACGTAGAGGTCGCAGGTTCGAATCCTGTCTCCCCGACCACTCAAGTGGTCGCATTGAAGCCTGGTGAAGTCGTCCAGGCTTTTTTGTTCCCTGAAGTGGCACTGCTTCGGCAGTGTGAAGAAAACAGCATTCACCCCTTGCCGCCATCGGGGTGAATCGCTAGAATAGGCGGCTCCCTTCGGGGTGTAGCTCAGTCTGGTAGAGCGCTACGTTCGGGACGTAGAGGTCGCAGGTTCGAATCCTGTCTCCCCGACCACTTCGGTGGTCACCAAGAAGCCTGGAAGACATCACTGTCCTCCGGGTTTTTTTGTATCAAGCGCCAGGCCGCCCGCGTGACGGGACCTTGCCGCGCAGCGCACGTACAATGGCCGCGCTGCCGGCCCTCCTGCAGCCCCCCCCACCTGCCGCTTCGGCGTAGACCGATGCCGGCGCTGCATGCCGTTGCTGCGGCGTGCGACACCTGCAAGGACCACCGATGAGTTCCTCCCCTTCCGATTCGCCGTCGCTGCTGCACGGTCGTGTCCTCGCGTTTGCCGCGATCCTGCTGGCAGCGGTCAACCTGCGCACTGCGGTCACCTCGATCACCCCGCTGCTGGACGTGCTCGGCCAGCAGTTCGGCTTCGGCACCACCATGACCGGCGTGCTGGGCATGCTGCCGACCGCCTCGTTCGCGCTGTTCGGCGTGGCCACGCCGGCATTGGCGCGGCGCCTGGGCCTGGAACGCACCACGCTGCTGGCGATGGTGATGGCGATGGCCGGCCTGCTGCTGCGTTCCAGCGCCGGCAACGTCGGCACGCTGCTGCTCGGTTCGGTGGTTGCACTGGCCGGCATGGGCATCGGCAACGTGGTGGTGCCGCCGCTGGTGAAGCGCTATTTCGCCAACAAGGTTGGCACCATGAGCACGCTGTACATCAGCGTGCTGCAGCTGGGCACGATGCTGCCGGCGCTGCTGGCAGTGCCGGTGGCGAATGCTGCGGGCTGGCGCGTATCGCTGGGCATGTGGGCGCTGCTGGCGCTGGCCGCCGCCCTGCCGTGGCTGCTGCTGGCCAGGCGCGCACCGAAGCCGCAGGCCGACGCCACCGATCCCACCGCACAGCCGCACGGCAAGGTCTGGCGCACGTCGCTGGGCTGGAGCATGACGCTGATGTTCGGCATGACCTCGCTGATGACCTATTCGATGTTCACCTGGCTGCCGCGCATCGTGGTCGAGGCCGGTGGCACGCCCGCGTTCGGCGGCGTGATGGTCGCCGTGTTCTCGGCACTGGGCCTGCTGCCGTCGCTGGTCATTCCGTCGATGGCGGTGCGCCTGCAGAACCCGTTCCCGCTGGTGCTGATCGGTTTCTTCTCGTTCGTGATCGCCTTCACCGGCCTGCTTGTGGCCCCGATGAAAGCGCCGCTGCTGTGGGCCTGCCTGCTCGGCGTCGGTCCGTCCACCTTCCCGCTGGCGCTGACCTTGATCAACCTGCGCACCCGCACCCCCACCGGCTCGGCCGCGCTGTCCGGGTTCATGCAGGGCGTGGGCTACAGCTTCAGCTGCCTGGGGCCGTTCCTGGTCGGCTGGCTGCACACCGTCAGCGACGGCTGGACGATCCCATTCAGCTTCCTGTTCGGCTGCGCCACCCTGATGCTGTGCGCCTCCTGGGTGGCCTGCAAGCCGCGCAAGCTGGAAGACCTCTGGTAAGCCACGTGGGGCCTCGCAACCGGCCCCACCTACCGCTCGTCAGCCCGTCTGCGCATTTTGACGCCGGGCTGACAATTCCGGGCGGATAGTGCCCACGAATGCCCATCCTTGCCGCGTGCCGGCATCGGGCATGGGGGCGGCAGCGCCGCCCAGGCCACCACTCGGTGTGCGGGGGACTCTCGTTTCAGACAAGACATTGCAGGTCGCTGTCCTGGTTTCGCCCATCCCTGCTGGATGGGAGTTCGCGAGGGGAGTGACGCAGGCCACGGCCATCCCAAAATCTGGCATGTGATGTGCGTCACATTTTTCAGGTTGTCTGGTTCGGAAGCCAAGGGGGTCCCCAATGGTTGTCCACCGCCGGCTGGCGCTCTGCGTCGGCCTTGCCTGTACCGCCCTGGCCTGGGCCAGCAGCGCTGCCCCGCCTGACCGCGAGGCGGCCCTGGCCGAGATCGGCCGCTACCGCGACCAGGCCCGTTGGCTGGATGCGCTCGGCGCGATCGAGCGCGCCAGCCAGCAGCAGCCCAACGACGACCTGCTGTTCAAGCTGCGCGTCCTGACCCTGGGCGACATCGGCAATGCCTGGCGCGCCTGGGAGCTGTACCAGCAGCGCCCGCAACTGTTCGACGCTGCTCAGAAGCAACGCATCGAAGGCGACTACCTGGCCAAGCTGGTGGTCTGGAGCCTGGCCTACAGCAGCAGCGAAGACAGCCGGCTGGAAGAAGCCGAATCGACCCTGGCGCGCATGCAGCGCTATCTGGGCAGCGAAGGCACCCCACCTGTGCAGGCGCCATTGCGCATCCGCATGGACCGGCTGATCCTGCTCAACCGGCTGGGCCGCCATGCGCAGGTGCGAGAAGAAGCCCGCGCACTGCAGGCTGAAGGCCATGCCCTGCCCGACTATGTTCTGCCTGCGGTCGGCGATTCGCTGATGGGCACGCTGCATCCGGAAGAAGCCATTCCGGTGCTGCAGGCGGCCGTCGCAGGTGATCCGACGCGCGACGCCTCGCATTCGGAACTGGCTTACGCCTACCTGGAAAGCGAGCAGCAGGAAAAGGCCGTCGACCTGCTGCAGGCGTGGCGCGACAAGGAACCTGCCTGGCGCTGGAGCAACGGCAAGTCGCCGTATCCAAACTGGTCGCGCTACGAAGCCGACCTCAACCTGGCGATGGTGCGCGCCTACAGCGGTGACCTGCCCACCGCGCAGCGCGATCTGGAATCGATGGTCGACATCGCACCGGGCAACGGCGGCCTGCAGAGCGCGCTGGGCAGCGTGTACATGATGCGCGGCTGGCCACGCAGGGCGCTGCAACGGCAACAGATGGCGCATGCGCTGGACCCGCGCGACATCGAGCCACGGCTGGGCATGCAGGAAGCCTACGTCGCCCTGCAGCGCGATGACCTGGCGCGACCGCTGCACGACGATCTGGTCGCGCGCTACCCCACCCAGCCCGCCGTCGAACGCATGGACCAGGCCTGGCGCGCGCACCGCGGTTGGCAGCTGAAGGCATGGACCGACATCGGACGCAGTTCCGGCGGTGGTGGCACCTCGCCACTGGGCAACGACGACCGCCGCTATGGCATGGAAGTCCAGACACCCGTACTCGACGATCGCTGGCGGCTGTTCGCCTTCGCCGACCGGCGCTCGGTCGATTTCCAGGACCAGCGCATCGACCCGCTGTGGCTGGGCGCGGGCGTACGCTACCGATTCGGCCGTCTGGATGCGGAAGCTGCAGTGCTGCGCGCCAACGACCACATCGGTGATACCGGCCTGCGCGTCGGCGCGGGCTGGCAGTTCAACGACCACTGGTATGCCGGACTGACCGCCGCACGCAATGATCCGGATGCATCAATGCAGGCGCGCGTGGCCGGCATCACTGCCGACAGCGTCAGCGCGCAGGTCGACTACCGGCGCAGCGAACGCACGCACTGGATGTTCGGCGCCAGCCGCTTCCGCTACGACGATGGCAACCATCGCGAACTGTTCAGCACCAGCGTCGAGCAGCGGCTGCTGACACGCCCACGGTGGCTGATCGATGGCCTGGGCAGTGCATACACCAGTCGCGGCAGCCGCGATGATGCTCCCTACTTCAACCCGAAGCGTGATCGCATGGTCGAGATCGGCCTGCGCATCGACCAGCAGCTGTGGCGCCACTACGAACGCCACTTCCGCCACCGGCTGACCGTCTCGCTGGGCGATTACTGGCAGGACGGCTTCGGCAGTGCACTGGTGCCGTCGGTGTCATACATGCACGAGTGGCAGCTGGGCCAGGGCCGCGTGTTCGAGTATGGCGTGCGCTGGTCGCGGCCGGTCTACGACGGCCATCGCGAACGCCATATCGGCTTCGAAGCCGCACTGCGCTGGGGAGACTGACATGACCCGCATCCTGCGCCTGATCGTGCTCCTGCTGCTGTCGGCTGCGCCGCCGGCCTTCGCGCAGCAGGCCCTGCATCTCGATGCGATCGACAACGGCCTGCTGATCCTCAGCTACCACGACATCCGCGATCAGGTCGCAGCCAAGGGGGATGCCGATACCTATGCGGTGAGCACGCAGAACTTCGCCGCCCATCTGGACTGGCTGGGGGCACACGGTTACCACCCGGTGTCGCTGTCGCAGGTGATCGACGCCTCCCGGGGACGCGCCACGCTGCCACCGAAACCGGTACTGCTGACCTTCGATGACGGCCTGCGCAGCGTCTACGACAAGGCCTTCCCGTTGCTGCAGGCTTACCGCTATCCGGCGCTGGTGGCGGTGATCACCGACTACGTGGACATGGCACCTGGCCGCACCATCGACTATGGCTACCGGCCGTTCGGCCGCGACGACTTCATCACCTGGGCACAGCTGAAGCAGATGCACGACAGCGGCCTGATCGAAGTGGCCAGCCATACCGACGACCTGCACCACGGGGTGCTCGCCAACCCACAGGGGAACTCCACCCCGGCTGTCGTGACCCGCGTTTACAACCCCGCCACGCGCAGCTATGAAAGCGAGGCGCAGTACGCGCAACGCCTGCGCGCCGATCTCTCGCGCAGCGTGCAGCGCATCGAGCAGCATCTGGGCGTGCGCCCGCGCGCCATCGTATGGCCATACGCGGCCTACAACCAGTTGAGCAACGACATCGCCGAGCAGCTGGGCATGCCGGTGTCCTTCGATCTGGAGGGCCGCAGCACGCCGGTGGCCAGCGACCTGCATGGCCTGGCGCGCTTCCTGGTCAGCGACAACCCGACCGTGGAAGGGCTGGCCTACGAGCTGCGCCGCGACGTCGCGCTCGATGGCATCCGTGCCCTGCAGATCGACCTGGATGATGTCTACGACCCCGAGCCCGCACAGCAGGCGCGCAATCTGGATGCACTGATCGAGCGGGTCAAGCGCATCGCACCGACGCACGTCTACCTGCAGGCGTTCGCCGACCCGGACGGCAACAACACCGCCGATGCACTGTACTTCCCCAACCGCCACATGCCGATGCGCGCGGACCTGTTCAGTCGCGTCGCCTGGCAGCTGAAATCGCGTGCGGGGGTGAAGGTCTACGCATGGCTGCCGGTACTCGGCTTCGAGCTGCCCGACCCGGTGCAGCGCAAGGCGCTGGCGATCCGCAACGGCGATGCCGATGGCATGTACCGGCTGGACTTCACCAATCCCCAGGCGCGCCAGGTCATGCTCGACCTCTACGAGGATCTGGCGGTCAACTCCTACTTTGAGGGCCTGCTGTTCCATGACGATGGGTACCTGCGCGATACCGAGCTGCCCACGCTGGCGGCCGGCGATGGGGGCAGCGCACGCACGCAGGCGTTGATCGACTTCACCCTGGCGCTGCGCAACAGCGCGCAGCGCTGGCGGCCGAAGCTGGCCACGGTGCGCAACCTGTACGCGGAGCCGGTGCTGCGCCCGCAGAGCGAAGCCTGGTTCGCGCAGCGCCTGGACCTGTTCAACAAGGCCTACGACCAGACCGCACTGATGGCGATGCCGTGGATGGAAGGCAGCAAGCATCCGGAGCGCTGGCTCGACCAGCTGCTGGCCGCGGTGCGTGCACATGACCCACAGCTGCAGCACACCCTGTTCGAACTGCAGACCGTCGATTGGCGCAGCGGGCAACCGATTCCCGCCGAGCGACTGCGCGCGCAGATCCGCCAGCTGCAGGCGCAGGGCGTGCACCACTTCGCCTGGTACCCGGACGACTTCATCGCCGACCAGCCCTCCACCCGCGATGCCCGCGCGGCAATGTCCGCCGGCAACTTCCCGTACCCGGAGAAGTGACATGGACATGCATCCGTTGCTGCAGGTCCTGTTCCAGTTCGCCTTCTACTACCCGATGGTGATGGCATTCTTCTGGATGTCGGGCGGCCTGTATTACTACTTCCGGCGCGAACGCCATTCGCGCCCACGCAACGACCCGCCGCTGATGGTCGATCCACCGTTCGCGAGCCTGCTGATTCCCTGCCACAACGAGTCGGCAAACCTCGACGACACACTCGGCGCGGCGCTGGCCCAGCGCTACCCGGCCGACTATGAGGTGATCGCCATCGACGACGGCAGCAGCGACGACACGGGTGCGCGGCTGGACGCCCTGGCGGCAAAGCACCCACGGCTGCGCGTGCTGCACCTGGACCGCAACCTCGGCAAGGCCAATGCGCTGCGCATGGGGGCGCTCGCCGCACGCTCGGAATACCTGGTGTGCATCGACGGCGACGCGATGCTGGAAGAACACGCGCTGCACTGGATGATCTGGCACCTGGTCAGCGGCAACCGGGTCGGCGCGGTCACCGGCAACCCGCGCATCCGCAACCGCTCCACCCTGCTCGGACGCCTGCAGGTGGCCGAGTTCTCCTCGATCATCGGCATGATCAAGCGCGCGCAGCGGGTGTACGGGCGCATCTTCACCATCTCCGGCGTGATCGCCGGCTTCCGCCGCACCGCCCTGCACCAGGTCGGCTGGTGGTCCGATGACATGGTGACCGAAGACATCGACATCAGCTGGCGCCTGCAGCGCGCGCACTGGGACATCCGCTACGAACCCAACGCACTATGCTTCATCCTGATGCCGGAAACCCTGAAGGGACTGTGGCGGCAGCGGCTGCGCTGGGCCCAGGGCGGCGTGGAGGTGATGCTGCGCCACGCCCGCTCGCTGCTGCACTGGAAGGAGCGGCGCATGTGGGGCGTACTGCTGGAGTACGTGCTCAGCGTGATCTGGGCCTACACCATGTTGTTCATCGTGGTGCTGTGGGCGCTGGGCAAGTTCATCGAACTGCCCCCGCAACTGCATATCGCCAGCCTGCTGCCGGAGTGGCATGGCGTGATCCTGGCCCTGGTCTGCCTGCTGCAGTTCGCCAGCAGCCTGATCATCGACCGTCGTTACGAAACACAGATTGGACGCAACTACTTCTGGGTCATCTGGTACCCGATGGCGTACTGGTTGATCAGCCTTTCCACCACCCTGGTGGCGTTGCCGAAAACCCTGCTGCGCCGTCGCAGCAAGCGCGCCACCTGGACCAGTCCCGATCGGGGGATCCGATGAACGCACAACGCCCGTCCAACCGCTTCGACTCGCGGATGATCCGCAAGCCGCATCGCCAACCACGCTTCCAGCGCACCGCCTGGGGCTTCGTCACCCTCGCGTTCTGGGGGTTCTACTTCTACCTGTGGGCCCCACTGGTCACCCTGGTGTCGTGGCTGGTCGGCGGCCAGCTGGCCTGGCAGCAGCTGTACGAACGGCAAAGCCAGTTCGACCCCTATGTGCTGGTGGCGTTGCCGCTGATGCTGCTGTGCGCCAGCGTACTGCTGATCGGCTGGGCCGAGTACAACCGCGCGCGCTTCCGTGGCCACGAGCGGCGCCTGCCACGGCCGCTGGCCAGCCTCAACGAAGTGGCCGCCGACCTGGGGGCCAGCACCGGCCTGGCCGAACGCCTGCTGGGCTGCAAGGCCGCCACGCTGCACATGGACGACCACGCGCGGCCGATCGGCATCCGCCGCGAGGTGGTGTAACTCGATTGCCCTGGGTGCCGACCCTGGTCGGCACTTGCTTTGGTAGATGCCGACCTTGGTCGGCGTTCTCTCTGGTGGGTGCCGACCTTGGTCGGCACCGGGGTCTACCGCGAAGAGCATCCACGCATGGCGTGGATCTACTTGCGGGTCTGCCCTTCACCGCGCACGACGAATCGCTCGACGGTGAGTGCCTCCAGCCCCATCGGGCCGTACGCGTGCAGGCGCGTGGTGGAGATGCCGATCTCGCTGCCCAGGCCCAGCTGGCCGCCGTCGGAGAAACGCGAGGACGCATTGACCATCACCACCGCCGAGCGCAGCGCAGTGACGAAGCGCTCGGCGTTGCCCGCGTCTTCGGTGGCGATCACTTCAGTATGGTCGGAGGTGTAGGCACGGATGTGCGCAATGGCAGCGTCGAGATCGTCAACGACGCGTACCGCCAGCACCAGATCAAGGAACTCGGCGGCATAGTCGTCTTCAGTGGCCAACATGCTGCCCGGCAGCAGCGGCTGCGCCTGCGCATCGGCGCGCAGCTGCACGCCGCGCTCGCCGAGCGCCTGCGCCACGCGCGGCAGGAACGCTTCGGCCACCTCGCGGTGCACCAGCAGCGTTTCCAGCGAGTTGCAGGCTGCAGGGCGGCTGCACTTGCCATCCACCAGCAGATCAATGGCCTTGCCGAGGTCGGCGCTGGCATCCACGAACAGATGGCACACGCCCTTGTAATGCTTGATCACCGGCACCCGCGCATGCTCGGCGACGAAGCGGATCAGGCCTTCGCCGCCACGCGGAATGGCCAGGTCGATCAGCTCATGCAACTGCAGCAGTTCCAGCATCGCTTCGCGGCGCAGGTCGGTCAGCACGGCCACCGCAGCCGGCGGTACGCCGTTGGCCTTCAATGCGCCGGACAGCGCCTGGGCGATGGCGGTGTTGGAATGGATCGCCTCGGAACCACCGCGCAGGATCACGCCATTGCCGGCCTTCAGGCACAGCGCGGCCGCTTCGGCGGTCACGTTCGGGCGGGCTTCGTAGATCATCGCGATCACGCCCAGCGGCACGCGCACCTTCTGCACCCGGATGCCGTTTGGACGCACATCGTCGCGGGTGACCTGGCCGACCGGATCGGGCAACGCAGCGACCTCACGCACGGCTTCGGCCATCGCGAACAGGCGTGCCGGGTCCAGCGCCAGGCGGTCGAGCATGGCACTGCCAACGCCCTTGTCGCGCGCTGCGGCGAGGTCACGTGCATTACCGGCCAGGATCAGCCCGGCATTCACTTCCAGCGCCTGTGCCATCGCCAGCAGCAGCGTGCGGCGGGCCGCACTGTCGAGGCCGGCAACGATCTGGGCCGCGTCACGGCAGGCACGCGCCTGCGCTTCGATTTCGCTCATCGGGGTGTCCTTCAAACCGGTCATGGCAGCACCAGATCGTCGCGATGGACGACACTGCCACCGTAGTTGTAGCCCAGCACGGCCTCGATGTCGCGCGAATGGCGACCGGCGATCCGGCGCACATCATCGGCGGCGTATTGACTGACACCGCGGGCGATGCAGACACGGCCCTGTGGTGCATTCCAGCACACCTGCACCATATCGCCACGCCGGAACGCGCCCTCCGCACCGGTGATGCCACCGGGCAGCAACGAGGCGCCCTTCTCGCGCATGGCCTGTGCCGCACCGGCATCGATCACGATCGCGCCTTCGGTCAGCGGTGCATGCCGCAGCCAGTGCTTGCGGGCCGCCTCGCGGCTGCGCGCGGCGTGGATGCGGGTGCCGAACAGGCGGTCCTTCGCCAGTGCACGCACCACGTCGCTGCTGCGGCCGTTGAAAAGGTAGGTCTCGATGCCGAGACGACCCGCCTTGGCCGCCGCCTCAAGCTTGGTCCGCATGCCGCCGGTACCGGCGCGCGACCCTGCGCCGCCGGCCATCGCCAGCACCTCGTCACTCAGTTCCGGCACGTCGTGCAGTGGCCGCGCATCGGCCACGGTGCGCGGGTCCGCGCTGTACAGGCCGTCGATGTCGGTGGCAATGAACAGTGCATCGGCATCGACCAGCGCGGCCACGGTGGCGGCCAGGTTGTCGTTGTCGCCGAGCTTGAGTTCGTCCACCGACACGGTGTCGTTCTCGTTGACCACCGGCAACGCGCCCAGCCGCAGCAACTCATTGAGCGTGGCGCGTGCGTTGAGGTAGCGGCGGCGGTTGCGCAGGTCGTCGTGGGTCAGCAGCACCTGCGCCACGGGGCGCTCGAAGAAGCGCTGCCAGAGCCCGATCAGCTGCGCCTGGCCGAGCGCGGCCAGGGCCTGCCGCGCCGCCATCGCCGCACCGGGTTCATCGGCCCGCGGCAGGATCGCGCGCCCGGCAGCGACCGCGCCGGAAGACACGATCACCACCTCACGCCCGGCCAGTACATTGGCCGACACGAACTGTGCCAGGCCCAGCGCGTGGCGAGGTGACAGGCCGCCGCCATCGGCGGCCAGCAGGCTGCTGCCGACTTTCAGCACCGCACGCCGCCACGGCGGCAGCGCTTGTTCGGGGAACGGCGAGGCGACGTGGGCAGCGTGCTGGATCATCGGTCAGGCTCTCAGCGGGTGTTCCATTCGTGCACGGTCAGCGCGGAGGCCTGCATCGTCACCAGCGGATCGGTGGCGACGATGGCCTGCGCCTGCGCCAGGCTGTCCACGTTGCACAGCACATAGGCGCCACCGCTGCCGTCGGCAAAACCGCCGGTCAGCTGCAGCTTGCCCTGTGCCTGCAACGCATCGAGAAAGTCACGGTGCGGCTGCACGGCGGCGGCGTTGAAATCGGGCCGGCGCATGGCCAGCACCAGGTAGACGGTGCCGGCCATCAGGACAGCGCCTGCCAGCGCGCGTGCAGTTCGTCCAGGCGCAGGTCGGCGGCCGAACCCGGCGATACGCGTGCGGCCAGGCTGCCTTCCGGGGTACGCCCCTGCCCTGCGCTGTCGGCACCGGCGGCAGCAGCCTTGTAGGCCTCGCGGAACGGCACGCCGGCCACCGCCGCTTCCACCGCCACGTCGGTGGCGTACATGCCCGAGTCGATTGCCGCGCGAACCTTGTCGTCGCGCCATTCCAGGTTGGCCAGCAGCGCCGGCAGCAGTTCCAGCGCCGACAGGCCGCGACCGAAGCCGTGGAAGATGGCGCCCTTGGACGACTGCAGGTCGCGGTGATAGCCCGACGGCAGCGACAGCAGCTGCTCGATCTCGGTACGCGCGGCGGCGACGCTGGCGTGGGTCGCGCGCATCAGCTCGATCACGTCCGGATTGCGCTTGTTGGGCATGATCGAACTGCCGGTGGTGTACTGCGCCGGCAGCGCGACGAAGCCGAACTCGGCGCTGGTGAACAGCGACAGGTCCCAGGCAATGCG
The DNA here is from genome assembly GCF_056480905.1 of Stenotrophomonas sp. 96582_Sma. NCBI lineage: Bacteria > Pseudomonadati > Pseudomonadota > Gammaproteobacteria > Lysobacterales > Lysobacteraceae > Stenotrophomonas > Stenotrophomonas sp. 96582_Sma. Next base: position 3,294,310 of record NZ_CM151122.1, read on the forward strand.
GCGCAGGTCCAGCGTGGCGCCGCCCAGCGCTTCCAGCGCGGCCAGTTCGAACTTGCCGCGCGACAGCTGCGCGTAGATCGGCGAGATCTGCATGCGGGCGAAACCGAGCGCGGCCGTGGTGTGCTCACGGTCCAGCGGCAGGTTCACACCGTAGCCGGCAGCCGTGCCAAGCGGATTGGCGTCGACCAGCGCATGGGTGTCGCGCGCGCGGATGGCGTTGTCGATGAAGGCCTCGGCCCAGCCGGCCCACCACATGCCGGCCGAGGACACCACGGCACGCTGGATGTGGGTGTAGCCAGGGATCGGCAGATCCTTCTCGGCCTGCGCACGGTCCAGCGCGACCTTGGCAACCTCGGCGCTGAGCTGGGCCACACGCTGCAGCTTCTCCTTCAGCCAGAGGCGGGTGGCGACCAGGATCTGGTCATTGCGGCTGCGGCCGGTGTGGATCTTGCGGCCGGCATCGCCGAGGCGTTCGGTCAAGCGCGCTTCGATCGCCGAATGACCATCTTCGTACTGCGTGTCCAGCACGAAGCGGCCTTCGCGGAAGTCCTGCGCCAGCACGTCGAGCTCGCGCAGCAGGCCGGCCAGTTCATCGGCGCTGAGGATGCCGATGTGCTGCAGGCCCTGTGCATGCGCGGCGCTGGCGGCGATGTCGTGCAGGAAGAATTCGCGATCGAGGATCACGTCATCGCCGGCGAGGAAGGTCTGGATCTGGGCGTCGACGGCGACGCCGGGCTTCTGCCAAAGAAGGTCTGCCATGGGGGCTCCGGAATACGTGTTCAGTGCGGGATCGACGTCAGTTCGTCGATGCCCAGCGCGAGGTTGAGGTTCTGCATGGCCTGGCTGGCCGCGCCCTTGAGCAGGTTGTCCAGGGTCGCCACCACCACCACCCGCTTGCCGCCCGGGGCCAGGGTGAAGCCACCGACCTGCGCACCGTGGCGGCCGGCGATGTGGCTGACCCACGGCGCTTCATCCACTACCTCGATCAGCGGTTCGCCCGCATAGGCCTGCTGGAAGCGCTCGACGATCTGTTCGCGGGTCTGCACGCGGTTCAGCCACAGGTTGGCGGTGAGCGTGATGCCGCGGAAATGCGGCGCGACATGCGGCATGAATTCAACCGCCACGCCCAGCTGGACCGACACTTCACGCTCGTGCACGTGGTTGGTCAGCGCATACGGCATCAGGTTGTCGGCGAGCAGTTCGACGTTGTTCTTGTCCGACGGCGTGGTGCCGGCGCCGGAATAGCCGGACACACCGAAGCACTGCGGCGGACCGGCCAGCAGGTCCAGCAGCGGATGCACCGCCAGCTGCATCGCCGTGGCATAGCAGCCCGGGTTGCTGATGTGCTTCTGGCCGTTGTAGCGGCCTCGGGTCAGCTCCGGCAGGCCGTAGTACCAGCTGTTGTCGAAGCGGTAGTCGGCCGACAGGTCGACGATGACGGTGTCCGGCTTCGCCGCTTCCAGTGCGGCCACGAACGGTGCGGCCAGGCCGTTGGGCAGGGCCAGGATCACCGCGTCCACGCCCTTGGCGGCCACCGCGTCGGCGTCCAGATTCTCGTACTGCAGCTCGCCCTGGAACTCCGGATGGTGGTCGGACAGGCGCTGCCCGGCGCGTTCGCGCGAGGACACGAAGGCCAGCTTCAGCCGCGGGTGTGCGGCCACCAGCTTGATCAGCTCGGCGCCGGTATGGCCACGGGCGCCGACGATGCCCAGGGTGAAAGTCGAATCGTTCATGCGTGGCTGTCCAGGCGGTACTGCAGGTGGCGCTTCACGCCCTGCCATTCCGTATCGATGATGGAGAAGATGACGGTGTCGCGCGGCGTGCCGTCGGCGTGCCGCTTGTGGTTGCGCAGCACGCCGTCCTGCTTGGCGCCGAGGCGGGCGATGGCGGTGCGCGAGGTGAAGTTGAACCAGCTGGTTTCCAGCACCAGGCTGATGCAGCCCATGGTTTCGAAGGCGTGCTGCAGCAGCAACAGCTTGGTTTCGGTGTTTACGCCGGTACGCTGCACGCGCGGTGCATACCAGGTGTAACCCAGGCTGAGCTTGGGCACGCCGGCATCCAGGTCGTAGAAGCGGGTGGTACCCACGATGTCACCCGCCACATCGAGGATCACGAACGGCAGCACCTTGCCTTCTGCCTGTGCCTGCAGCGCGGCCTGCACATAGTGCTCGACCCGCTCCGGCGAAGGCACCTGGGTGTACCAGAGCTGGTCCAGGCCGCTGCCCTCCACGGCGGCGCGCAGGCCAGGCACATGCTCGGGCTGCAGCGGCTGCAGTGTCACGTGCTGGCCGCGCAGGGTGGGAATCGTAGTCCAGTGATCGGAATGGTCCATCATTCAGCCCTGCAGGCTCGGTGCGCGCTGGGCGCAGTGGTCGACATAGGTGCTGATCCGGTCGATGCCATCGGCGCCGTACCAGAACACCTTCCAATGGCCCTGCTTGTAGCAGCCATCGGATTCAGCATAGTAGAAGTGATTGATCGGGTTGCCATTGCGCGAACGCCAGAACAGCTGCGGCGTTTCATCCCGCATCACGTTCCACACCGCGCGGCCGAGGCCTTCACCCTGTGCATCATCGAGCACGGCGAACTTGTCCAGGTACACGCCCTCGGCTTCGTCGGTGAGGATCACCGCGGTGCGGTAGTTCTCGCTGACATAGGCGCGCAGCAGCTTGGTCTTCTGGAAATAGTCAGGCACCAGCGTGCGGCCGAAGCTGGATTCGATCAGGCCCTTCAGCCGTGGCAGGTCCAGCTCGTTCCACGCGGTGGCGCGCAGCACCTTCTCGCCCTTGCGCACCAGCGTGCCCGAGCCCTTGTGGGTGAACAGTTCCTTGGCCAGGTCAGCCGGGCGCGTGATGGACACCGACGATTCCAGCGGCAGGCGGTCGAGCAGATCCTTGATCTGTTCGATCTTCACCTTCATGCCACCGTGGATCCACGGCTGCGCGATCAGGTGGTCGTACTCGGTGGACAGGTTGATCGAATCGATCACGCTGCCCTGCTCGTCCAGCAGGCCGCCGGTGCCGGTCAGGAAAATGATCTTGTACGGCTGCAGCTCCTGCACCAGCTCGTTGGCGGCGAAGTCGGCGTTGACGTTGAGGATCTGGCCACCGACGGTTTCGCCCAGGCTGGTGATGACCGGGATCGAGCCGGCGCGCAGGCTGGCTTCGATCGGCGCCAGGTTGACCTTCTTCACCTCGCCAACCAGGCCGTAGGTGTCCACGTCCAGGTACTCCGCTTCGAACACGCCGCCGGTGATCGAGGTGGCGCGCGCACCGTTCTGCTGCAGCGCTTCGACCAGGCGCAGGTTGGACTGCTGGAACACCCGGCGCACGATCGCCAACGCTTCCGGCGAGGTCACGCGCAGGCCGTTGACGGTCTGCTTCTCAATGCCGGCTGCGGACAGCTCGGCATCCAGCTGCGGGCCGGCGCCGTGCAGCACGATCGGGGTCAGGCCGACTTCCTGCAGGAACGACAGCGAAGAGGTCAGCGCGTCGAGGTCGTCGCGCAGCACCGCGCCGCCGACCTTGACCACGGCAAAGCGCTTGGCGTCCAGCTGCGAGAAGCGCTTGAGGTACTGGCTGATCTCCTTCGCGCTGGCCATGCTGGAAAGCAGGCGCACGATGGTCTGGCGGGTCTGGCGGTGGGGCTGGAGGGCAGGAGACATTTCGGTTTCGTCACAGGCGGCGGTCGCCGCGTTGCAGTTCCACCCGGCCAGGGCCGGGCGGCGTTGTAGAGTCGATCAGGCGCCGGCGGCGATGATGCGGTGCACGGCGTCGGTGTAGCGCTGCAGCTGCTCCAGCGTCACGAACTCATCGGCGGTGTGGGCCTGGGCGATGTCACCCGGGCCGAACACCAGCGTGGTGTAGCCGCCGGCCGAGAACAGCGAGGCCTCTGTCCAGAAGTCCACCGCGTTGCCGATCGGCAGTTCCAGCGCATCGGCCACGTCGCGTGCCAGCAGGCGGCGGTTCTCGGCCTCGGCGATGTCACCGGCCGGCAGGCTGGGGCCACGGAAGGTTTCGGTGAACAGTGCGGCTTCCGGTTCGGCAAAACCGGCGAAGGTCGCCAGCAGGCCATCGATGTCCATCGACGGCAGCGGACGGAACCCGAACCGCACTTCGGCGGCCGGTGCAATCATGTTGGCCTTGATGCCACCTTCGACGCGACCGATGTTGAAGCGCAGGCCGGTGAGGCCGCCGAAGCGCGCCGAGGCCAGCGATTCCACATGGTCCAGCGCACGGTTGCCCCAGCGCATGGCCTGATGCAGTGCGCTGGCGGCCGCATCCTGCTTGCCCGAGGCATGCCCGGCGCGACCGGAGAACTGCATCAGCACCGAGCTGATGCCTCGGTGCGCCAGCACCGCTTCGCTCATGGTCGGCTCCGCCACCAGCACCGCTTCATATGGCAGGCCACGGGCCAGGAACGCGGCGATGCAGCGCGGATCGTTGGCTTCTTCGTCGCTGGAGAACAGGAACGCGGCATCGCCATCACTGGCGTTGGCCGCGGCCACCAGTGCAGCGGCGGCGCCCTTGATGTCACACACGCCCAGGCCGATCACACGATCTTCCAGGCGGCGCATCACGTGCGGGTCGGCACTCCAGTGCGGCGAATCCGGCACGGTATCCAGATGCACGTTGAACAGGTACTTCGGCGTACCACGCACGGCGTACAGGCTGACCGCACCGGCACCGTGGTCGATCACCTCGACGTTGAAGCCGGGCAGGTTCGCGCGCAGGTAATCGAAGATGCCACCGGTGGTGATCGCACGCGGCGGGTTGCGGGTGTCGAAGGACACCAGGGCCTGCAGGTGATCGAGCGTCTGTTCAAGCATGAATCAACAATCCTGTGGAATTCCGCCGGGCATGGCCCAGCGCTACCGGAGCGCATCTGGAGGAGAGCCCCCTTCTTGTTGAAGGGGGCGCGCCAACGGCGCAGGGTTAAGGTGAAATGCGCGGGCTCGTGCTCAAGTCAACCACGGTTGACTTGAGCAAAGAGCGTCGAGCTCATGCCGAACAGCTTGATGAAGCCCTCGGCCTCCTCCACGCCCCAGTCGGCCGACTGCGCGTAGGTGGCGCCCTTGGTGTTGAGCAGGTGCGGCGACTTCACCGCCACTGCATCGACGCGGCCGCCGCGGGTTTCCAGCACCACTTCGCCGTTGACCTTGGCCTGCGAGGACTTCAGGAAGGCCTCGATGTCGGTCTTCAGCGGGTCGTGGTAGAAGCCTTCGTAGACCAGCTCCACCCACTTGCGCGCCACGTCCGGCTTGAAGCGGTTCTGCTGCTTGGTCAGCACGGCATCTTCCAGCGCGCGGTGCGCGGCCAGCAGCGACACCAGGCCCGGGGCCTCGAACACGATGCGACCCTTCAGGCCGATCACGGTGTCGCCGGTGTAGACACCGCGGCCAACGCCGTACGGGGCGAACAGCTTGTTGAGCTGGGCCAGGATCTGGTCGCCCGGCAACGCCTTACCGTTCAGTTCGACGGCTTCGCCCTCGACGAACTTCAGGGTCACGTTCAGCGCCTGCTCCGGCCACTCGCTGCGCGGTGCGCACCAGCCACGGGCGCCCTCGCCCGGCGCTTCCCAACGGTCGATCTCGCCGCCGGACATGGTCAGGCCCAGCAGGTTCTCGTTGATGGTGTAGGCCTGCTGCTTGGCGCGCACGCCGAAGCCGCGCTCTTCCAGGTACTTCTGCTCGTAGGCGCGGGTCTGGGTGTGTTCCTTCTGGATCTCGCGGATCGGCGCGATGATCTGGTAGTCACCCAGGGCCTTCACCGCCAGGTCGAAGCGGACCTGATCGTTGCCCATGCCAGTGCAGCCGTGGGCGATGATGTTGGTGCCCAGTTCGGCGGCACGCTTCAGCGCGGCATCGACGATCAGGTAGCGGTCCGAGACCAGCAGCGGGTACTGGCCCTGGTAGCCCTCACCGGCCCACACGAACGGCTTGACGAAGCCTTCCCAGATGGCCGGGCCACCGTTGACGGTGACGTGGCTGGTCACGCCCAGCTCGGCGGCGCGCTTCTCGATGAAATCACGCTCTTCATCATCCACGCCGCCGGTATCGGCGAACACGGTGTGCACGTTGTAGCCGCGCTCCTGCAGGTACGGCACGCAGAAGCTGGTATCCAGGCCGCCGGAGAAGGCGAGAACGACGTCTTTGTTGCTCATGGGGATCAGGTCCACTTGGGGGATGGGAATTCGGTAGAGCCGACCGCTGGTCGGCTGAAATGTTGGATGCGCCGCTGCGGGAGCAGCCGACCAACGGTCGGATCTACCCCTTGCTTGATTCAGCGCCCGGCAACCGCGGCCATGATCGCCTTCTGCACGTGCAGGCGGTTTTCGGCTTCGTTGATGGCGATGCACTGCGGCGAATCCATCACCGCGTCGGTGGCCTTCACGTTGCGGCGCAGCGGCAGGCAGTGGCTGAACACACCGTTGTTGGTCAGCGCCATCTTCCGCTCGTCCACGATGAAGTGCTTGAACTGGTCGCGGATCGGCTTTTCCGGTTCCCAGTTGCCGAAGAACGGCAGCGCGCCCCAGCTCTTGGCGTAGACCACGTCGGCACCGGCGTAGGCGCTGTCGATGTCATGGCTGATCTTCAGCGAGCCGCCGCTCTCGGCCACGTTCTGCTCGGCCCAGCCCATGTAGCGGTCGTCGAGGATGTAGTCGGCGGTCGGGCACAGCAGGGTCACGTCCATGCCCATGCGGGTGGCGATGGTCAGCGCCGAATTGGCGACTGCGGTGTTCAGCGGCTTGGGGTGGTAGGTCCAGGTCAGCACGTACTTCTTGCCGCGCAGGTCCTGGGTGCCGAAGTGCTCCTGCAGGGCCATGATGTGGGCCAGCTCCTGGCACGGGTGGGTGATGGTCTCCATGTTGATGACCGGCACCGGCGAGTACTTGGCGAAGCTGTTGAGGACGATGTCCTGGCGGTCGTAGGCCCAGTCGATGAACTTGGGGAACGCACGCACGGCGATGATGTCGCAGTAACGGCCCAGCACCTTGGCCACTTCAGCGATGTGCTCTTCGGTATCGCCGTCCATCACCGTGCCGAGGTTGAACTCGATCGGCCACGCATCCTTGCCCGGCTGCAGCACCACCGCGTGGGCACCCAGCTGGAACGCACCCAGTTCAAAGCTGGTGCGGGTGCGCATGGACGGATTGAAGAACACCAGCGCGATCGACTTGCCCTTGAGCTGGTCGCCGAGCTTGTTGCGCTTGAACAGCGCGGCCTGGGTCAGCAGCGCGTCGAGCTCGCTGCGGCTCCAGTCCTGGGTGTTCAGGAAGTGCTTGGGGGACATCATCTTTCCTTGCGTGGCGGCGCCGGGTTCGACGCGGTGGAAGGGAAAACAGGAAGCAAAGGTGGAACGAAAAGGTTGCAGTTGCAGCTTTCATGACGCGGAAACGAAAAAACCCAGCCGGCGGGCTGGGTTTTTTTCGGACGAACAGCAAAAAGCTCCGGTTACCCAGCGAGGATGTGGGGTTCCGGTCGACGCGCACGCGAGGTCATGCCCGACGCCTGTCGGGCTGCGCTGCTGTCGTGCTGGAAGTCGGTGAGCTTCATGGTCATCCATCTTTGCATGCGGCCGGGGCCGACGCAAGGGGCCGGGGTCGCAGAATCAGGGATTGCCGGCGGCGCCCTGCTCGGGGCCGACCCAGGGGGTGATCGACACCCGGATCTTGAGCCGGTTGCCGGGATCTTCCGGCAGCCGCGAGCGGTACTTGGTGCCCTTGTAGACGTAGTCCACGTCGTAGGCGATGGGCCGGCGGAATTCACGTCCCACCGGCACGATGCGACAGTCGCGGGTCAGCATCGGACCATTGTTGGCCGGTGCCGGCGCCGGGGCCGGTGACTCGGCGGCGGTGTCCTCGGAGACCTCTTCATCGCTGCGCTTGAACATCGAGCGTACCGAGTCCCAGAAGCGGCTGATCCGGCCCTTGTCCTCGACCGGCTCCTCACCAGTGACATTGACCGGCGCCAGGGTCCGGGTCGAGACCGGCTCGCAGTGTTCTTCGGTACGGGTCGCGCGCAGGGTCTGGAACACGGGTTCGACGTTCAGTACCTGCGCGTAGTCGAACTTCACGTTCTCCACGATCACCACCCGGTTGCGGGGCTCGGCCTCCTGCGCCTGGGCCACGGCGGCCAGCGCCGACAGGCAGGCCAGGGTCAGCAACGCGGTGGATTTCATTGGCGAAGGGAGCAAGGACACGGCAATAGTGTAGGCAGTGGCGAGCGCAAGGGGCTGAACATTACCCGTCCACGCTGCTCCTGCCCACCCCACCCTGGTTGGACCCGGCGTCCACCGGTGGCAGGCGGTGCCCCCAAAGGGGGCCGACACGTTCTAAAATCACAGGCTTGTCCCCCAGCCACAGCCCCATGACCCTGCGCCTGCACAACAACCTGACTCGCCAGCTCGAACCGTTCACCCCGCTCGACCCGGCCTGTCCGACCCTGTATGTGTGCGGCCCGACGGTCTACAACTACGTGCACATCGGCAACGCCCGTGGCCCAGTGGTGTTCGGAGTGCTGGCCGATCTGCTGCGGCGCCGTTTCGGTGGCCTGCGCTACGCGCGCAACATCACCGACGTGGACGACAAGATCAACAACGCCGCGCGTGAGCAGGGCGTGCCGATCAGCACCATCACCGACAGGTTCGCCGCCGCCTACCGTGAAGACATGGCCGCGCTGGGCGTGGTGCCGCCGGACATCGAGCCCGAAGTAACCGCGCACATTCCGCAGATCATCACCATGATCGAGCAGCTGATCGCCAACGGGCATGCCTACGCCGCCGAAGGCCACGTGCTGTTCGCGGTGGCCAGCTTCGAAGGCTATGGCAAGCTCTCGCGCCGCGACCCGGAAGAGATGCTGGCCGGCGCCCGCGTCGACGTGGCCCCGTACAAGCGCGACCCGGGCGATTTCGTGCTGTGGAAGCCGTCCAGCGACGACCTCCCTGGCTGGGAGTCTCCCTGGGGCCGTGGCCGCCCGGGCTGGCATATCGAATGCTCGGCGATGGCCGCCGCCCACCTGGGCGAGACCATCGACATCCATGCCGGCGGCGTCGACCTGCAGTTCCCGCACCACGAGAACGAGCTTGCGCAGAGCGAATGCGCCCACGGCGGCAAGATCTTCGCCCGCTTCTGGCTGCACAACGGCATGCTCAACTTCGGCGGCGCCAAGATGAGCAAGTCGCTGGGCAACATCGAACGCGTGCACGATCTGGTCCGCCAGCACCCGCCGGAAGCGCTGCGCCTGGCCCTGCTGTCGGCCCACTACCGGCAGCCGCTGGACTGGTCCGATGGCCTCATCGAGCAGTCGGTGCGCACCCTGGACCGCCTGTACGGCACGCTGCGCGAGCTGGCGTCGGTCGAGGCGGTCGTGGCGATCCCGGCCACGGTCGAGGCAACCCTGGATGACGACCTGAACACCCCGCAGGCACTGGCCGAAGTGGCCCGCATCGCCGCCGATGCACGCCGGGCCACCGACCCGGCCGAACAGGCGCGCCTGAAGGGCGAACTGCTCGGTGCCGGCCTGGCCCTGGGCCTGCTGCAGGCCGATCCAGCGCAGTGGTTCGGCACCGCGGCCAGCGATGATGGCGAAGATGCCCGCATCCAGGGCCTGATCGACGAGCGTGCCGCCGCCAAGCAGGCACGCGATTTCGCCCGTTCCGATGCCATCCGCGACCAGCTGGCCGCCGAAGGCATCGTGCTGGAAGACACCCCGCAGGGCGTGCGCTGGTCACGCAAGCGCGGCTGACCCACCCTGCCCCGTGGCCGGTCCGCCGGCCACGCTCCACTGTAGAGACTGTTGTGACCGACTCTCCGTTCCCGCTTGAACCCACCGCCGCCGAGGCCCAGACCGCCATCGCCGAGGAATTCGGCTTCTTCGGCGACTGGTCCGAGCGCTACCAGTACCTGATCGACCTCGGCCGTAAGCTGCCCGCCTTCCCGGACGAATGGAAGACCGAAGAGCACCGCCTGCTCGGCTGCCAGTCGATGGTCTGGATCGTGCCGGAAGGCAATGCGCAGTCGCTGCGCTTCCACGCCATCAGTGATTCGGCCATCGTTTCCGGCCTGATCTTCCTGGCCCTGCGCGTGTACTCCGGGCGCTCGGCGCAGGAGATCCTGGCCACCGAACCGAGCTACATCCAGGACATCGGCCTGGCCCGCCACCTCTCGCCCACCCGCAGCAACGGCGTGGCGGCGATGCTGGCCTTCATCCGCGAGACCGCGCAGGCCCAGCTGCAGCGCGACCCGTCGTGAGCGAACCCGCCACGGCCGAAGACACCGCGCTGGGGCTGCTGTCCCGGCCCGGTTTCGCCAAGCTGCTGGCCTACCGCATCTTCGCGATGCTGTCCTACCAGGTGGTCGCGGTCACCGTCGGCTGGCACATCTACGAAGTCACCCGCAATCCGTTCTCGCTGGGCCTGGTTGGCCTGGCCGAGGTGCTGCCGTTCTTCTGCGTCGCACCGTTCGCCGGTTATCTGGTCGACCACCTGCCGCGCCGCCGGCTCGGCATGGTCGCTTGCTCCGGGTTGATCGCCACCGCGCTGGTGTTGACCGGCGTGGCCAAGGGCTGGCTGCCGTTCGAAGGCGTGTGGCCGATCTATGCGGCCATTGCGCTGACCGGCATGGTCCGCGCCTTCCTGTCGCCGATCTACAACGCCCTGTTCGCCCGCGTGCTGGCCCGTGACCAGTTCGCACGTGGCGCTGGCCTCGGCGCCGTGGTGTTCCAGGCCGGCATGGTGGCCGGTCCGGCATTGGGCGGCGTGCTGGTCGGCTTCGGCGGCAAGGGCCTGTCCTACGCGGTGGCCACGGGCTTCGCGCTGGTGGCGATGGCCTGCCTGGCCACGCTGAAGGTGGAAGAACCGGTGCATACCGGTCCGGCCGCCCCGATCTTCAAGAGCATCGCTGAAGGCGCGCGCTTCGTGGTCGGCAACCGGATCATGGTCGGGGCGATGGCGCTGGACATGTTCTCGGTGCTGCTGGGCGGCGTGGTGGCGATGCTGCCGGCGTTCCTGCACGAGATCCTGCACCACGGTCCGGAAGGCCTGGGCATCCTGCGCGCAATGCCGGCGCTGGGCTCGGTCTGCGTTGGCCTGTGGCTGGCGCGCCACCCGCTGCACCGCAATGCCGGCCGCGTGCTGCTGTTCGCGGTGGCCGGCTTCGGCCTGTGCGTGATCAGCTTCGGGCTGTCGCAGCACTTCTGGCTGTCCGCGCTGATCCTGCTGTTCTATGGGGCCTTCGACGGCGTGTCGGTGGTGATCCGCTCGACCATCCTGCAGCTGGCCACGCCGGAAGAGATGCGCGGACGGGTGTCGTCGATCAACGGCATCTTCATCAGTTCGTCCAACGAACTGGGCGCGTTCTATGCCGGCACGATGGCAAAGCTGCTCGGCCTGGTGCCAGCGGTGGTGCTGGGCGGGTTCGCGGTGCTGAGCGTGGCCGGGATCACGGCGTGGAAGAACCCGACGTTGCGGAAGCTGAATCTTCGCGACCTGCAATAGAGCGGATTTCCGCGCGCCCACGCGCCGGTAGCGCCGGGCCATGCCCGGCGGGCTCTTTCCGTGACCGCGGTGGGGTGTCACTTTTCTTTTCGCGCGAAAAGAAAAGTAACCAAAAGAAGCGCGCCGCCATCCGCGAGCCGGCGCTGCGCACCGGTGCCCTGTGCTCCTCGGTGAATCAGGGGACGGCGCCGAACTCGCTGCGCTCAAACAGCGGCGCCTCTTCGCCCCTGATTCCCCTGCGGTGCTCGGCTCGCTACAAGGCGGACCCAACAGCCGCGAGCGCACGCATGACCGCCCTTGGTAGAGCCAAGCCATGCTTGGCTGCTTTTGCTTTTGCTTTTGCTTTTGCTTTTGCTTTTGCTCTTCCTTGCCCTCCGTTTTCGGCCCGAGCCGGGCATGAGCTCGGCTTTACAGCAACCGCGCACGCAGGAAACCGTAGAGAGCCTGCGGGTGGGGCCGGGCAGGACCGTCCGCGGCATGGATGCCGCGGCCGAGCTTACCGGGATGTACTTGCAGCGTGTCCTGCCCGGCCCCACCCGCAGGCTCCCTCCGATACCCGGAAGGCGCCGTTCTACAAAGCCAACCACACCCAACAAAAAACCCGGCCGAGGCCGGGTTTTTCGCATGACCATACAACGATCGGGAATCAGTCGCCCTGCTGCTTCTGCAGGTGCTCCCAGCGCTCCTGGGCGTCGATGGTGCGTTCGGCGGTGAGGCGCGCTTCCAGGCGCTCCAGGCCGATTTCTTCGCCGGTGTCGACGCAGTAACCGTAGTCGCCGGCTTCCAGGCGCTTCAGGGTGCTGTCGATCTTGCCGATCAGCTTGCGGTAGCGGTCACGGGTACGCAGTTCCAGCGAGTTTTCGGTCTCGCGGGTCGCGCGCTCGGCTTCGTCGCCGATGTCACGCACTTCCTCGCGCAGGTTCTCGATGGTCTGCTTGGACTCTTCCACCAGGTCCGCGCGCCAGTTCTGCAGGCGCTGACGGAAATACTCCTGCTGCAGCGGGCTCATGTATTCCTCTTCCGAGGACGGCTTGTAGCCAACCGGCAGGATCGGGCGGCCGGTGGCCTCGTCGGTCTTGTACTCGACCACCTTGTACTTGCTGCGCGGGGCCGGTGCCGCCGAGCGGGCGGCGACGGCCACGGCAACCTTGCCGACAGGGCGCGACACGGTCTTCGGGGCGGAATCGGATTTCACGGCGGTTTTGGCAGGCGATTTCGAAACGGGCACGGGATTCTTGGATTGCGGGGCCTTCGAAGCAGCAGGAGCGGCGGCCGGGGCCGGCTTGGGGGCCGGTTGGGCTGCTGCCACTGCCACGGTCTTGGCCGGGACAGGCTTGGCCGGAGCCGGCTTGGGGGCAGGCTTCGGTGCGGACTTCACTACGGGGGCCGGGGTCGGCTTTGCGGCCGGCGCGGCAACATTCTTGGTGACTTTCTTTACAGCGGCAGGCGTGGCCACCGGTTTAGCCGCAGCAACCTTCTTCGCTGCAGGTTTGGCGACCGGCTTGGCCGCAGCCTTCTTCACCACCGCCTTCGGCGCCGGCTTGGCTGCTGCCTTCTTCGCCACCGGGTTGGCGGCGGCCTTCTTCACCGGCGCGGCCTTGCTGGCGGCTTTCTTCACCACCGGCGCCTTCTTGCTGGCAGCGGCAGGCTTGGCCTTGGCGGGCGCAGCAGCCTTCTTCGCCACCGGCTTGGTTGCCTTGACCGGCGTTTTCTTTGCGGTGGCCTTCCTGGCCGCCGGTTGCGAGGACGCTGCCTTGGTCGCCGGCTTGCTGGCCGGTTTCTTGGCAACGGGCTTTGCCGCCAACTTCTTCACAACAGGCTTGGCGGTTTTCTTGGCGGCCGTTGCGGCCTTCTTTGCAGTTTTTTTAGCAGCCACGAAACGCTCTTCCTTGGATTCCCCGGGGCCCGGGAAAGCGGGCCTTTATAGCCTACCCGACCCGCAGCAGCAACCTCGACCCCCTGCTCCATTCAGTCCTGGAGTCAAGGCGCCCTTGGAGGCAGTCCGACGAACACGGACCGCCTTGCGCGGTACGGAACCTGGCCAGCACCCGAAGGTACTGGTACCGGTCGCAGGCCATCGGCGACATGCGACCAACGGCCCATCCTGCACAAATGCGGCCTTCATGCCAACTGGCATAAGATGACTGGGTGATCTCGCGCCTGCTCATTGCCCTGCTGCGCTTCTACAAGCGCTTCATCAGCCCCCTGCTGGGGCCTCGCTGCCGTTTCGTGCCGAGCTGTTCTGAATACGCGATGGACGCCATCTCGCGGCACGGCCCGCTGCGCGGAAGCTGGCTGGCTGCGCGCCGGCTGGGCCGCTGCCACCCGTTCCATCCCGGCGGCTTCGACCCCGTGCCCGAGTCCCCCAACGTCCCCTCTTGCCGTTGCACAGGAAAACACTGACATGTCCTCCACCCTCATCACCAACGCCCGCATGGTCAATGAAGGCCGCACCTTCGACGGCGACCTGCGCATCGAGAACGGCCGCATCGCGCAGATCGGCAACGGGTTGGCGCCGCGCGACGGCGAGCAGGTGGTGGACGCAGCCGGACGCTGGTTGCTTCCGGGCATGATCGACGACCAGGTGCACTTCCGCGAACCGGGCCTGACCCACAAGGGCGACATCGCCAGCGAATCGGCGGCTGCGGTGGCCGGTGGCCTGACCAGCTTCATGGACATGCCCAACACCAATCCGCCGACACTGGATTCGACCATCCTGGAAGCCAAGTACGAACTGGCGCGCGGCCGCGCCTGGGCCAACTACGGCTTCTACCACGGCGCCAGCAATGACAACCTGGACGCCATCCGTGCCCTGGACCCGAAGAAGGCCCCGGGCGTGAAGGTGTTCATGGGTGCTTCGACCGGCAACATGCTGGTCGACAACCCGGAAACGCTGGACGCGATCTTCCGCGAATGCCCGACCCCGATCATCACGCACTGCGAAGACACGCCGATGATCGATGCCAACCTGAAGGCCTTCCAGGAGAAGTACGGCGATGCGCTGACCCCGGACATGCACCCGGACATCCGCTCGCGCGAGGCCTGCATCAAGTCGACCCGCCTGGCGATGTCGCTGGCGCGCAAGCACGGCACCCGCCTGCATGTGCTGCATATCTCCACCGCCGACGAGTTGGCGCTGTTCGAGAAGGGCCCGCTGATCCGCGCCGACGGCAGCCGCAAGCAGATCACCGCCGAAACCTGCGTGCACTTCCTGCACTTCGCGCGCCCGGACTATGCGACCAAGGGCAACCTGATCAAGTGCAACCCGGCGATCAAGGAAGTGTCCGACCGCGAGGCGATCACCGCCGCGCTGGCCGACGACGTGCTGGACGTGCTGGCCACCGACCACGCGCCGCACACCTGGGAAGAGAAGCAGAAGCCCTACGCACAGGCGCCGTCGGGCCTGCCGCTGGTGCAGTACGCGCTGGTGGCCGCGCTGGAACGGGTGCACGAAGGCAAGCTGACCCGCGAGCAGGTGGTGCAGAAGTTCGCGCATGCGCCGGCACAGCTGTTCGACGTGGAAGAACGTGGCTTCCTGCGCGAGGGTTACTTCGCCGACCTGGTGCTGGTCGAGGACGTGCCGTTCACGGTCAAGCGCGAGGACGTGCTGTCCAAGTGCGGCTGGTCGCCGTTTGAAGGCACGACCTTCCGTTCGCGCGTGGCCTCCACCTGGGTCAATGGCCAACTGGTGTGGGACGGCAGCAAACTGGTGGGCGAGCCGGCCGGCCAGCGCATGACCTACGACCGCTGATGCGCTCCGCACTTCTGATCGGGGCGCTGCTGCTGGCCGCACCCCTGTTCACCGCACCGTCGGCGCAGGCACAGGACGGCATCGGCAGCCTGATCGACAGCCGGGTGGTGTTCCCGGCCAGCGCATCGCAGGGCGCACTGGTGATCGGCAAGGTACCTGCCGGCAGCCGCGCGCAGTACGCCGGCCGCCAACTGCGGGTGAGCGGCTATGGCAGCGTGGTGTTCGGCATCGGCCGCGACGAGAAGGGTCCGCTGCACGTGCAGGTGCAACGCCCTGATGGTGGCAGCGAGACCGCGACCATTGCGGTGACCCCGCGCGACTGGCCCACCGAGCGGGTCAACGGCGTGCCGCCGAAGACGGTCAACCCGCCGCCGGCGATTGCCGAGCGGATCAAGCGCGAACAAGCACAGGTGACCGCCGCGCGTGCCCGTGATGACGACCGTACCGACTTCACCCAGACCTTCATCTGGCCGGTGCAGGGCCGCATCAGCGGCCGCTTCGGCAACGCACGCGTGTACAACGGACAGCCCGGCGCAGGTCATTCCGGCATGGACATCGCGGTACCGACCGGCACGCCGGTGAAGGCGCCGGCGGCCGGCATCGTCACCTTCGCCGGCCCCGACCTCTACCTGACCGGCGGCACGCTGCTGCTCGACCACGGTTTCGGTGTCAGCTCCAACTTCCTGCACCTGTCGCGCATCGACGTAAAAGTTGGCGACCGTGTGGAACAGGGCCAGGTGATCGCTGCGGTCGGCGCCACCGGTCGTGCCACCGGCCCGCACCTGCACTGGGGCATGAACTGGTTCGATACCCGTATCGATCCGCTGCTGGTGCTGGAGCGCAAGTAACGGTCGTGCCGGCCGCTGGCCGGCAACCCCATGATCTTCGCGGCGAATCTGGATGCCGGCCGGCGGCCGGCGCTACCGTGATGTTTCGACGCATGGAAACAAGGAACGTTGCATGCCCGCTACGGGTGATATCCACGTCGTCCACAACGCACGCCTGGGCGCCTACGTGGCCTACCAGCTCACCCACCAGAATACGGAGGACGGCAGCTTCGCCGTCCTTGCACTGGACTGGGTGGGCAGTGCCCTGCCGGATGCCGCCGCCGTTGCAGCCATGCAACCTGCCCGCTTCAGCCCGTTCCGTGCGGCGCCCGCGATCCTGCACCGCTGGGTAGGCAAACGCGTCCCGCGCGATTTCCGGCAGGCAGGCTGGCGCGAGCCGCTGATCGCCGATCATCCGAGGGCTTACGGCAGCTGGCCGGATGGCGCCGAATGGGTCGGGCAACGCAAGTGGGATGCGCTGGATACCGATGCCGTGCGCGCCTTCCACGCCGCGATGTCCGCGCCGCAAGACCAGAGCGTGGTACTGGAAAGCGATGCCTTTCCGGTGCGGCGCTGCACCCGCCAACTGGACAGCGCGACCCTGAACCGTGCGCCGTCACTGGCTGTATTCGATGCCCTGCCGCTGCTCACGCAGCTGGAGATCGGCACACCGGTGCCGGGCCTGCTGCCGTGGCTGCGCACACGGCCGTTGATCCATACCTTGCAGATCAGTGGCCTGCAGGAGACCGACGTCGATGTGCGAGAAACCAGGCTCCTGCAGATGACGATCGATGTCACCGGCCTGCGCTCGCTCCACCTCAACCCGCAGCTGGATCGCCTGACGCTGATCGGCAGCATCGATCCCGCGCTGATCATCCACGCCGAGGACGAGGGCCGCTGGCTGACCCTCATCAGTACCGATCCGCTGCTGCCAGGCCTGGGCCTGGCGCAGCTCGGTGAGCTGCAGCTGCGGGAGGTACGCGAACTCGACGCCGCACGCATCGCCCAGCAGTTCCCGCAACTGCAATCACTCGCGATCAACGGCGCCCCCTGCCTGCTGCATCAGCTGCAGTGCCTCGGCGATCTGCAGCAGCTGCACACCCTCAGCGGCAGCGATCTCTTTCCGCCTGCTGGTTCGGTGTTTCCGGCACCGGAATGCTGGCCGCGCTTGTGCCGGCTGTGGCTGCACAGCTTACCGGCCGATCTTGGCACCGCCATCAGGAAGGCCTACAAGGGCGAGGTGGCAAAAGGCCTGGATCTGGATGTGGGCCAGCTGCGCAAGCCCGAATGGCTGGCCGCAAATCTCGACAACCCCTTCCGCGACTGGGAGGGAAGCACGCACATCAGCACTGCGCAGGCGAAGAAGGCAACCACGCTGTATCGCAAAGCCTGTACGGATGCATTGAAGCTGGCCACCGATGACCGCGCTGCTGCAGAACTGACCGCAGCGCTGGCGCAGATCGGCCGCAACTACACCGAAGGCTTCAACGCACTGGACCGCCGCAGCGGCTTTATCGAAACCGAAGAGCGCGAGCAGATCTACATGGCGTGGATGGGCATCGTCGATGCAGTGGAAGCGGCGCGCGCACCGGGCAGTACGCCGCTGCAGCGCGACGTACTGCGCGAAGCAATGAACGAGGTCAGGACGTTCTGAGGCGCCCTGGAAGGGTAGCGCCGGCCGCCGGCCGGCAACCCCATGAATCCTGCATCACCCTGGCTGTCGGCCAGCGGCCGGCAGCCAGGGCAATCGATCAGCCGCGCGCAGCCCACCACACACGCAGCAGGGTGCGTACCGGCGTGGCTTCGATCGGCTTGCCTGCCGCCTGCGCGGCAACGCGTGCACGCGCCAGGCTGGACCACACGCGGCGCGGCCGCGGGCCGGGCACGCGGCTGCCCCAGCCCTTCAACAGATGCTGCGCCCAGCGCTGTGCGGCCGTGCTGGCATCACCGTCCAGCAGGCTGCGCGGCACACCGGCTACGCCGGCATCCTGCAGGCGCTGGGCCAGGGTCTGCAGCTGCACCGCACGACCGGCGCCAGTGCGCGGCTTGTCCGCGAACAGGGCTGCCTCCACCGCAGCCACGGCTTCAGCGTAGTTCGCCAGCGCGCGCTCGGCGCCGGCCGCATCCAGCGCGACGGTACGCGCTTCAACCAGATCGGGCAGCGCTTCGGCCAGTTGCGCCCACGGCGCACGCACCGGCTCCAGCAGGCGGCCCAGCGGGTGGCGCGAACGATGCGCGGCCCAGCTGCGCAGCTCCTCGCCCCACCACGCCAGCTTGGCGTCGGCCGGCAACGGGTCGCCGCTGGTGTTGAGCATGTCGTCGAATTCCTGCAGCAGCGCGAACCACGCCACCGCAAGCTCGCGTTGCGATTCGGCCACGAACGGGGCGGCCACCGACCATTCCGGCCAACGGCTGCGCCACTTGTCGAGGAAACTGTCCAGCGCGGTACTGCTCACTACGTGATTCCTTACGGCTGGGCCGGGGCTGCCGGCCGGGTCGGCCAGAGACTGGCCAGTTGCAGAAGTGCGGCGTTCTCGACCAGCACGTCGGCCTGCCAGGCCAGCGGATCGTCGCTGTGCAGGCGATAGCCCCACAACGCCGCCACCGACGGCATGGCCGCGGCACGCGCGGCGATGATGTCGCGCTCGTCGTCACCCACGTACACGCAGTCTTCGGCGGCAATGCCGATCGCCTGCGCGGCGTGCAGCAACGGCAGCGGATGCGGCTTGCGTTCGGCCAGGCTGTCACCACCCACCAGTACCGCACAGCGCTGCTGCCAGCCGTGCTGCGGCAGGATCAAGCGCGCCAGATATTCAGGCTTGTTGGTGACAATGCCCCACACCGTACCGGCATCGTCCAACGCGGCGAGCATGCCGGCCACGCCATCAAACAGCACTGCGTGCTGGCCGATCAATGCTTCGTAGCGCTGCAGGAATTCCGGGATCAGCGCGTCACGTGCGGCAACGTCCAGTTCCGGGAACGCAGCCGAGACCATCGCCCGCGAGCCCTTCGACACCACCGGGCGCAGCGCGGCCGGATCGATGGGTGCGCGTCCACGCTCGGCCAGCATCGCGTCGCAGGTGGCGACGAAGTCCGGCGCGCTGTCCAGCAGGGTGCCGTCCAGATCGAACAGCACCGCGCGCGGGAAGCGGGCCGCGGTCATGCCGGCTTGACCGCGTAGGCCAGGTAGTTGATGTCGGTACGGCTGCTCAGGCGGGCCTGGTTGCGCCACGGCTCGTAGGCCATGCCGCTGACATCCACCAGCTGCATGTCGGCCTCGCGCAGCCAGCGCGCCAGCTCGGCAGGCTTGATGAATTCCTGGTAGTGGTGCGTGCCCTTGGGCAGCAGCCGCGCCACGTACTCGGCGCCGACGATCGCCACCGCGAAGGCGGCGGCGGTGCGGTTGATGGTCGACAGGAACAGGTGGCCGCCCGGCTTCAGCAGGCGCTTGCAGGCCTCGATGATCGCGCCCGGGTCGGGCACGTGCTCGAGCATTTCCATGCAGGTGACCACATCGAAGCTGCCCGGCTGCTCGGCGGCCAGATCTTCGGCAGCCTGCACCCGGTAATCGACCTTGGCGCCGCTTTCCAGCGCATGCAGGCGCGCGACCTTGACCAGTTCCGGGGCCAGGTCGATGGCGGTGACGTCAGCACCGGCCTGGGCCAGCGCTTCACTCAACAGGCCGCCACCACAACCGATGTCGAGCACGCGCGCACCGCGCAGCGGCACGCGATCGGCCACGTACTGCAGGCGCACCGGGTTCAGCGCATGCAGCGGCTTCTGCGGGCCGTCAGCGTCCCACCAGCGGTTGGCCAGCGCGGCGAACTTGTCCAGCTCGGCCTGATCGAAATTGGAGGAAGCGTGGGGGGCAGTCATGAGGGGTCCTTGCGGCGCCGGGGTTCAGGCGCGGATATGACGGATGCGCTCGCGCCACTGGCGCGCGTTGGCGATGATGCCCGGCAGGTCCATGCCGACCAGCTCGCGCTGCACCAGCTTCGGCTTGCCGGCAATCCAAACGTCGCTGACCTGCTGGCGGCCGGTGGCGTACACCAGCTGCGACAGGACGTTGTGCAGCGGCTGGGTTTCCAGTGCGGACAGGTCGACGCAGACCAGATCGGCCTGCTTGCCGACTTCGATGGAACCGATGCGGTCGCCGAAGCCCAGTGCGCGGGCGCCACCCAGGGTGGAGGCGCGCAGCGTGGTCGCCGCATCGAGCGCGGTCGCATCGTCGGCCACGGCCTTGGCCAGGATCGCCGCGGTGCGGTTCTCGCTGAACATGTCCAGGTCGTTGTTGCTGGCGCAACCATCGGTGCCGATCGCCAGGTTCACGCCGGCGCGCTGCAGGGCGCAGGCCGGGCAGAAACCGGAGGCCAGCTTCAGGTTCGATTCCGGGCAGTGCACCACGCTGACGCCACGTTCGGCGCACAGGTGGATTTCCGCATCGGTCAGCTGGGTCATGTGCACCGCGATCAGGCGGTCGTTGACCAGGCCGAGCCGATCCAGCCGCGCCAGCGGGCGCTGGCCGTGCAGCTTGATCGAATCGTTGATCTCCTGCGCGGTCTCGTGGGTGTGCAGGTGCACCTGCATGTCGAGCTGGTCGGACAGCATCCGCACCCGCTCGAAGTTGGCATCGTTGACCGTGTAGGGCGCATGCGGCGCGAACGCGGTGCCGATCAGCGGATCGGTGCGCCACTGGTCGTGCAGTTCACCGGCCTTGGCGAAGTATTCGTCATCGGTCTTGGCCCAGGCGGTGGGGAAATCGATGATGACCGCGCCCACCAGCGCGCGGAAACCGTGCTTCTTGTAGACCGCGGCCTGCACGTCGCCGAAGAAGTAGTTCTCGTTGGCACAGGTGGTACCGCCGCGCAGCATCTCGGCGATGGCCAGAGTGGTGCCGTCGGCAACGAATTCGGGGCCGATCACCGCCGCTTCCACCGGCCAGATGTGCTGCTGCAGCCAGGTCATCAGCGGCAGGTCGTCGGCGACGCCGCGCAGCAGCGTCATCGGGTTGTGCGTGTGCGCATTGACCAGGCCCGGCATCAGGGCAGCCTCGGGGCGGCTCACCACCTGGGTGGCGCGGAACCGCGCGCGCGCCTCGGCACGCGGCAGGATGGCCACGATTTCACTGCCACGCACGGCAACGGCATGGTCTTCCAGCACCACCGCGTGCGGCTCGATCGGAACGACGTAACCGGCTTCGATGAGCAGGTCGCAGGCTTCGGGGAGGTGCGGGCTATCGCTCATGCGGGCTCACTGGCTGTGGGGCGAGATACTTCTGGGGGACACGCCCCTGAGTCAGGGGCTGCCGCGAAGCGGCGGGGT
Organism: Stenotrophomonas sp. 96582_Sma; assembly: GCF_056480905.1. Classification (NCBI taxonomy): domain Bacteria; kingdom Pseudomonadati; phylum Pseudomonadota; class Gammaproteobacteria; order Lysobacterales; family Lysobacteraceae; genus Stenotrophomonas; species Stenotrophomonas sp. 96582_Sma. The sequence continues at coordinate 3,315,705 of NZ_CM151122.1, forward strand.
CTGGAGACTCGTGAAGCGGGGCCCATGATCTGCCGAAGCAGATCATGGGAGCGCCAGCGCGAATGCGATGGCGCGTACCCGGCCACCGGCCGGCACTACCATGATCCGGCTGCGCCGGATTACTTGACGCGTGCGGAGTATTCGCCCGAACGGGTGTCGACACGAATCACTTCTTCCTGGTTCACGAACAGCGGCACGCGGACCACGGCGCCGGTTTCCAGGGTGGCCGGCTTGCCGCCGCCGCCCGAGGTGTCGCCACGGACGCCCGGATCGGTTTCGGTGATCTTCAGTTCAACGAAGTTCGGCGGCTGCACGAAGATCGGCTCACCGTTCCACAGGGTGACCACGCAGGACTCTTCGCCCTTCAGCCACTTCTCGGCGCCGCCCATGCCGGCCTTGGTGGCCTGGACCTGCTCGAAGGATTCCGGGTCCATGAAGTGCCAGTACTCGCCGTCGCTGTACATGAAGTTCATGTCGGTATCGACGACGTCGGCTGCATCCAGCGAGTCGGTCGACTTCATGGTGACTTCCTGGGTACGGCCGTCCTTGATCAGGCGGTACTTCACGCGGGTGAAGGCCTGGCCCTTGCCCGGCTTGACGTATTCGGTGTCGATGATGACGGCCGGTTGGTTGTTGACCAGGATCTTCATCCCGTTCTTGACGTCGTTCATGCCGTAGCTGGCCATGCGTAAACTCCTGAGTGGCAAAAACGCCGCGGGTGCGGCGAGCCGTTAGAATGGAAAGCCCACCGGATGCCGGTGGGCGACTGTTTTTCTGCCCCCATGATAACCGCAGGCCCCCTCTCCATGCAGCTTTCCGCCTTCCCACGGCCCCAGTCGCCAGGTGCGCCCGCGCGCTGGCAGCAGCTCTGGCGCCAGGCGCTGCGCGACCCGCACGCCCTGCTGGCCCGGCTGCAGCTGGACCCGGCCGCGCTGGGTGTCTCGGAGGCGGCCATGGCCCAGTTCGCGCTGCGCGTGCCGGAGGGCTTCGTGGCCCGCATGCGCCCCGGCGATGCGGCCGACCCGCTGCTGCGCCAGGTGCTGCCGATCGACGAGGAAATGCACCCGGCGCCCGGGTTCAGCTTCGATGCGGTGGGCGATGGCGCCGCCAAGAAGGCCACCGGCGTCATCCAGAAGTACCGTGGCCGCGCCCTGCTGGTCGCCACCGGCAGCTGCGCGATCAACTGCCGCTACTGTTTCCGCCGCCACTTCGACTATGGCGCGGAGAACGCCGCCAAGGGCGGCTGGCAGGAGGCCGTAGCCGCCATCGCCGCCGACCCGGACATCGACGAGGTGATCCTGTCCGGCGGTGACCCGCTGTCGCTGGCCACGCACAAGCTGGTGGAACTGACCGACGCCCTGCGCCAGATACCGCACATCCGCCGCCTGCGCATCCATACCCGGCTGCCGATCGTGCTGCCGGAGCGCGTGGACGATGAACTGGTCTCCTGGCTGGGCAGCCTGCCCTGGCCGCTGGCGATCGTGGTCCACGCCAATCACGCCAATGAATTCGACGCCAGCGTGGACGCAGCGATGGCCCGCCTGCGCGGTACCGGCGCCCAGCTGCTGAACCAGGCGGTGTTGCTGCGCGGGGTCAACGACAGCGTGCAGGCCCTGCAGGACCTGAGCGAGCGCAGCTTTGCTGCTGGCGTGCTGCCCTATTACCTGCACCAGCTGGACCGGGTCGAGGGCGTGGCCCACTTCGAAGTGGACGACACCCAGGCCAAGGCGCTGATTGCCGGCCTGACCGCACGCCTGTCCGGCTACCTGATCCCCAAGCTGGTGCGCGAACTGCCCGGCGACCCGAGCAAGCGCCCGCTGTAACAAAAAAAGGGGACGGAGGGAATTAAGTCGCTTATGCATTTGCGACTTAATTCCCTCCGTCCCCTTTCTTGGGGTCAGACGCCCGATTCGATCATCCGCACCACTTCGGTGGCGGTCACCGGGTGGCTCAGCCAGTAGCCCTGGCCAAGGTCGCAGCCGCGCTGCGCCAGCAGCTCGAACTGTGCCTGCTGCTCGATGCCCTCGGCCACCACGGTGATGCCCAGCGCGTGGGCCATGGCGATGATCGCCGTGGTCAGCGCAAGGTCGTCGGGATCGCGCTGCATGTCGGCAACGAAGCTCTTGTCGATCTTCACGCCGTCCACGGGCACCTGGCGCAGATGACTGAGCCCGGAGAAGCCCGTACCGAAATCGTCCAGCCACACCTTCACGCCGGTGCGGTGCAGCTTGTCCAGCAGCTGCGCGGCAACCATCTCGTCGCCGATCACGGCGGTTTCGGTCAGCTCCAGGTGCAGGCGCGACGCCGGCAGCCCGGACTCATGCAGGCACTGCGCGACCAGTGCCGGCAGTTCGCCGCCACGCAGCTGCCGCGGTGACACGTTGACCGACACGAACAGATCATCGCCCGCTGCCCCGCGCGGCCACTGCGAAGCCTCCATGCAGGCCGCACGCAGCACCTTCGGGCCGATGATCTCGATCAGGCCACTCTGCTCGGCCACCTCGATGAACACTGAGGGCGGGATCGTGCCCAGGGTCGGATGCTGCCAGCGCAGCAGTACTTCAACACCGACCATGCGGCGGTCGCGCATGCGGAAGATCGGCTGGTAGGCCAGGCGCAGCTCACCGCGCTCCCAGGCGCCGCGCAGCTCCTGTTCCATATGCACGCGACGCTCGACCGCATGGTCCATCGCCCGGCTGTAATAGCGATAGCAGTTCTTGCCGGCCATCTTCGCCTGGTACATGGCGATGTCGCCGTTCTTCAGCAGCGTGGTCGCATCGGCAGCATCGTCGGGGAACAGGGTCACGCCGATCGAGGTACCCAGGAACAGTTCCCTGCCCTGCACCACCAGCGGCTTGCCCAGCTCGCGCACCAGCACTTCGGCCAGCAGCCGCGCATTGGCCGCCACGTCGCCATCTCCGACCAGGATCACGAACTCGTCGCCGCCGAAGCGGGCCAGCAGGGCTTCATCGCCCCCGGCCTCGGTGACCGCGCGGCCGATACGCTGGGCGAACTGCAGCAATGCCTCATCGCCGGCCTCGTGGCCAAGGGTGTCATTGACCCGCTTGAAATCGTCGATATCGGCGAACAGCAGGCCCAGCCGGTGGTTGGCGGCACGGGCCGCCATCAACCGATGATCAAGCGCCTCGCGGAATGCCAGCCGGTTGGTCAGCCCGGTCAGCGCGTCGGTATAGGCCATGCGCCGCACTTCGCGGTCATGGCGTGCGATCGCATCGCGCATCCGGGCGAAACCGCGGACCAGTTCGCCGACCTCGTCGTCGCGGGTGTTCTCGGCCAAGGGTGTCTGGTAGTCACCGGCCTCGATGCGGCGGGCGGCGACGGCAAGATCACGGATCGGCGCGACCAGGGTGCGCTGCACGTACAGGATCACCACCACGCCGATCACCACCAGCAGGCCCAGCATCAGCAGCAGCCAGCCCAGGTGACGGCTGCCAACCTGCTGCAGGCGCTCGCCCAGGGTGGCGTTGGCCGCCTGCTCGCGCTGCTGCACCTCATCCAGCGCCATGCCGACCCGGACGCCGCCAATGCGCTGGTTGCCGATCATGATCGGCATGGCGTTGTCGAGCACCTTCGGCGATTCCTGCACGACCAGCATCTGCGCGGCCGCGGCCTTGGGTGCCAGTGGATCGGCCATCGGCTGACCGAATCCAGACACCTCGACCGAGCCATCGTGTACCAGCCGGCCGCGTTCATCGAACACCAGTACATAGCGCACCACGGGCTGGCGCGCGGTACTGCGCACCAGTACGCCCACCTGGTCCAGGTCACGGTAGTACAACGGGTTGGCCAGCGCGTCGGACAGCTCACGCGCCATCGCCTCGCCGCGACTGCGCACGCTGCGGTCGAACAATTCATGGATGACGCCGCCGCTGAGGTTGCGCACCTCGCCCTGCATCGCGGCCTGCCGCCCCAACAACACCGCAAGGATCGCGATCACCACGACCATCGCCCCGCCCATCGCGAGCAGGAACCGGGCCTGCATCCCCGAGCCAAGCCACTTCATTCCACTTCCATCCGCACGCGCGTCAATCCTTGTTTCAATTCATCCAACCGCTGCTGCGCATGCGCATCGACGCGGTGGAACCCGGAAGTGCCAAAAAATCGATGCAGCGCCCCCTGTGCCTGCGGGTCGCTGGCTGCCTGCAGCAGTACTTCCTGCAGGCGATCGCGCACGCGTGGATCAAGGTCGGCGCGGACCATCTCCACCGCACGCGGGTAGGGCTCGGTGCGCAGCAGCTCGCGGAAGTCGCGCCGGAACGCTGCCGGCATCCGCCGCTCGTCGTTCCAGTCCACGCTGCTCACCGCCCCCACGTCAACCACCCCCTTGTGCACGAACGTCGCGATGTTCAGCTCGCTGCGTGCAAATACGTAACCCACACTGTCCCGGCCCGGCATGTCCCATGCTCCGGCCAGGATCTGGGGCGACAGGCCCTCCTGCAGCAACGTCATCACCGGCACCAGATAGGCACTGGTGGACGCCGTGTTCTGCAGGGCCAGGCGATGGCCCCGCAGATCCTGCACGCGCTGGATCGGGCTGTCGCGGCGCACGAAGAACACCGTCTGGTAATCCCGCACGCCGTTGCGCTCGGTCAGCAGCAGTGGACGGGCGCCACTGCGCTGGCCCAGCGCCACCGCCGTACCGGAGGTTTCCGTGACCCAGTCGACCCTGCCCCGCCGCAGATAGCTGGCCATCTGCTGCGGGTCGCGTGCCATCAGGATCCTCCCCTCCTTGATGCCAACGTCGTGCATGCGCGCCACCACGTAGTCCAGCAATGGTTGCAGCTGCTCGTAATGGGCCTTGGGATCATCGCTGATCCGGCCCAACACCAGCACCGGGTCCGGTGCTGCACGCACCGTCCCGGCCAGCAGGACCATGGCCAGGCTCAGCAGTCCCCCCTGCATTGCCTTTCGCAGACCCGACACAGGCTTCATCCCCCCTGGGTATCCGGACAGACTACCCGAAAAAATGAGAACGTCGTCAGCTGTCCTTGCCGCCTGCCTGGGCCAGTCGCGCCATGCGCTGGGTGTCGGCGAGGATGCCGCGCAGCAGGCGCACTTCCTGCTCGCTCGGCTCACTGCGCAGGAACAGGCGGCGCAGCTTGCGCATCGCCGATTCCGGGGCGCGGCCCTTGTGGAAATCGATCTCGTCCAGTGTGTCAGCCAGCTGGGCGAAGAAGCTCTCCATCTGCTCGTGGCTGGCCGCCTGTTCGCGGAAGCCGGGCTCGGCATCGGTGGCCGGCTGCGCGCCCAGCAGCTGCATGCGCGTTTCATAGGCCAGCACCTGCACGGCGGCAGCCAGGTTGAGCGAGCTGAACTCAGGGTCGGACGGGATGTGCACCGCTGCATGGCAGAGCTGCAGTTCCTCGTTGGTCAGGCCGGTGCGCTCACGGCCGAACACCAGCGCCACCTCGGCGCCCTCGCCGGCCTTGGCCACCGCGCGGGCAGCGGCATCGGCGGGCAGGTATTCCTCCAGCTGGACGCGGCGGGCACGTGCAGTGCAGCCCAGCACCAAGCGGCAGTCGGCCACGGCTTCGGCCAGGGTGGCCACCACCGGGGCGTCACCGAGTACGTCTTCGGCACCGGCCGAGCGGCGGAAGGCCTCCTCGTCCAGTGGCTTTTCGGGGGCAACCAGCACCAGGCGGGCCAGGCCCATGGTCTTCAGGGCGCGGGCGGCGGCGCCCATGTTGCCGGGGTGCTGGGTACCGACCAGGACGAATCGGAGGCGGGTGGCGGCAGGAAACTGGGACATGAACAGGGAAAAGGTCGAGCTGGACGATGACCAATGGTAAACTGTGCGGCCGGCCACTGCGCCGGACCCGCTCTTTTCCCCCGCCAGTCCATCTCTTCTGCCTTTCCGGGAGCCCACGCCATGCAGAAACCCGCCGTAACCGTCATGGTCAAGGCCGCCCGCCTCGCCGGCAACGTCCTGTTGCGCAACATCAACAAGCTCGAGGCACTGAACGTGGTGCAGAAGGGCCGGATGGACTACGCCAGCGAAGTGGATGCGGACGCGGAAAAGGTCATCGTCAAGGAACTCAAGCGCGCCTACCCCGAATACGGTGTATTCGGCGAGGAAGGCGGCGTGCAGGGCGAGCGTCGCCACATGTGGGTCATCGACCCGCTGGACGGCACCAGCAACTACCTGCGCGGCGTGCCGCACTACTGCGTGTCGATCGCCCTGGTCGAGAATGGCGAGCCGACCGATGCGGTCATCTTCGACCCGCTGCGCAATGAACTGTTCACCGCCAGCCGTGGCGCCGGCGCCGTGCTGAACGACCGCCGCATCCGCGTGGCCGAACGCAAGGATCTGGAAGGCACCATGATCCACACCGGCTTCGCGCCGCGTGAGCGCAACCGCGCCAGCGCCCAGCTGAAGGCGGTCGACGCCCTGCTGGTACACGGCGAAGACATCCGCCGCACCGGCTCGGCGGCACTGGACCTGGCCTACGTGGCCTGCGGCCGCGCCGACGCCTACTTCGAAGCTGGCGTGAAGGCGTGGGACATCGCTGCCGGCCTGCTGCTGGTCCGCGAGGCCGGTGGCAAGGTCTGCGACTTCAAGGGCGCCACCTTGGGCCGCATGGACAACCGCGGTCCGGAGACCCACCAGATCGTGGCCGGCAACCTGAAGGTGGCCGAGTCGCTGCAGAAGGTACTGGTCAACACCGGTTACGCGGCGGAGTTCGACGCGAAGTTCTGATCTGCGCGTAGACGCGGTTCATGGAGACGGCACCTGCGAAGGTGCCGTTTTCGTATCCGCGGTGATCGTGCTTGTCACTTTCTTTGCTCGTGCACCACGCTGCAGGAGCAGCGTGGAACGGCGTAGCCGGCCCGTAGGGTGGCGCACACGGATGTGCGCCATCAAGAAAGTAACCAAAGAAACGCGCCGCCAGGTCGCGAGCCGATGCTGTGCATCGGTACCCTGCGCTCCTCGGTCCGTCGAGGGACGGTGCGGGAACTCGCTGCGCTCAGACACCCGCACCTCTTCGCCCTCGCCGGACCTGCGGTGCTCGGCTCGCTCAAGGCGGACCCAAGGTCAAATGCCACAGCTGCACCCAGTAGATCCACGCCATGCGTGGATGCTGTTGCCGTTGATCTTGACTTTCCAGTCCGCCTTGAGCGAGCCGAGCATCGCAGGGGAATCAGGGGCGAAGAGGTGCCGATGTCTGAGCGCAGCGAGTTCGGCACCGCCCCCTGATTCACCGAGAAGCGCAGGGGACCGGCGCGTAGCGACGGCTCGCGGCTAGCGGAGCGTTTCTTTGGTTACTTTCTTTGCGCGCAAAGAAAGTGACACCTCCCCGCAGGCGCGGAAACGATCCGGTGCCACCCATGCGTGCGCGCGCAAACAAAAACGCCCGGCGCGAGGCCAGGCGTTCCTGCACTGCCTTGGAAGCGGAGGCTTACGCCACCGTCGACGCCCGCAGCGCGGCGATGCGCTCTTCCAGCGGCGGGTGGCTCATGAACAGCTTCTTCGCGGTCGAACCGGCAATACCGAACGCCGCGATCTGCGTCGGCAGCGTGCTCTGGCCGTGGTTGAGCTGCAGGCGCTCCAGCGCGGCGATCATCTTCTGGCGGCCGGCCAGCGAGGCACCGCCTGCGTCGGCGCGGAACTCGCGATGGCGCGAGAACCACATCGAGATCATGGTGGCGAACAGGCCGAACACCATCTCCAGCACGAACACGATGATGTAGTAGGCGAAGCCGCGGCCGCCACCTTCGCGGTTGCCCGACAGTGCGCTGTCGATGATGCCGCCGACCACGCGGGCCAGCACGATCACGAAGGTGTTCAGCACACCCTGCAGCAGGGCCATGGTGATCATGTCACCGTTAGCGACGTGGGCGATCTCGTGGCCCAGCACCGCTTCGGCCTCGTCTTCGCTCATGTTGTGCAGCAGGCCGGTGGACACCGCGACCAGCGCGTTGTTGCGGTTGGCACCGGTGGCGAAGGCATTGATCTCCGGACCTTCATACACGGCCACTTCGGGCATGCCGATGCCGGCCGCCTTGGCCTGGCGCTCGACGGTAGCCAGCAGCCAGCGCTCGGTCTGGTTGCGCGGCTCGGTGATGACCACCGCACCGGTGGAGCGCTTGGCCATCCACTTGGACAGCAGCAGCGAGATGAAGGAGCCACCGAAACCGAAGATGCCGGCCATGATCAGCAGGCCGCTCATCTTGCTGGGGTCGGTTCCCAACAGCGACATCACGATGCTGGCCAGGATCAGCACGGCAAAGTTCGTGGCCAGGAAGAGGGCAATACGGGTGAACATGGGAAATTCCGGCTCGGAAGGGGTCGATATCGATCAATTTGCGGTGCGGTCAGCTTGAATTCAAGCGCCAACCTGACCGACGATTCAGCCAGCATGACCTCCCACATTCCCTGCGGCCGTTTCGCCCCTTCGCCGACCGGCCTGCTCCACCCCGGATCCCTGCTCGCCGCCTTCGGCAGCTGGCTGCTCGCCCGCCATCACGGCGGCCTGTGGCGGCTGCGCGTCGAAGACGTCGACCCGCCGCGCACCGTGCCCGGTGCGGCGGAATCACAGCTGCAGGCGCTGGCCGCGTTCGGCCTGGTCCACGATGGCCCGGTACTCTGGCAGAGCACGCGCGGCGAGGCCTACCAGGCCGCGCTGGATGAACTGCTCGCCAGCGACCAGGCCTTTGTCTGCCACTGCAGCCGCAGCGACCTTGCCGCCGGCGGCGGCATCCATCATCGCTGCGTCGCCCGGCAACCACGACCGGACCCGGCCGTCCGCTTCCGCGTGCCGCCCGGCAGCCTTGTGCACTTCGACGATGGCCTGCGCGGCCCGCAGCAGCAGGACGTGCATGCCGAGGTCGGCGACTTCGTGCTGCGCCGCGCCGATGGCTGCTGGGCCTACCAGCTGGCGGTGGTGGTCGATGACGCCGCGCAGGGGGTGACCGAAGTGGCGCGCGGGGCCGACCTGCTCGACTCCACCGCACGGCAGATCCTGCTGCAGCAGGCGTTGGGCCTGGCGGTGCCGCGCTACTGGCACCTGCCGCTGCTGCTGGATACACCGGGCCACAAGCTGTCCAAGTCACTGGCGGCGCTGCCGGTGGACAGCGCACGTCCGCTGCCGGTGCTGCGCCAGCTCTGGCAGCTGCTCGGCCAAGCCCCTGAGGCGCTGGCGCAGGCACACGATCTGGACGCGCTGCTGGCCACCGCTCGACAGGCCTTCGACCCGGCGCGGTTGCCGCGTAGCGACATCCTGTTGCCGGCCGGCGCACTTTCCGCGCCGATGTTGCAGAATCACCCTTCCCCCACCTGATACCCGGACAGCATTCCATGACATCTCGCGTCGCACTGGTCACCGGCGGAACCGGCGGCATCGGTACCGCCATCTGCCAACGCCTGGCCGACCAGGGCCACCGGGTCGCCACCAATTACCGCGACGAAGCCAAGGCCCGGGCCTGGCTGCAGGCGATGACCGAACGCGGCTACAACGTGTCGATCTTCCCGGGTGATGTCTCCGATCCGGACAGCGCCGAGGCAATGGTGCGCGCGGTCGAGGCCGAGCTCGGCCCGGTCGAGATCCTGGTCAACAACGCCGGCATCACCCGCGACACCACCTTCCACCGAATGCGCGCGGACCAGTGGCACGATGTGATCAACACCAATCTCAATTCGGTGTTCAACGTCACCCGTCCGGTCATCGAGGGCATGCGCCGCCGCGGCTGGGGCCGGGTCATCCAGATCAGCTCGATCAACGGCCTGAAGGGCCAGTACGGTCAGGCCAACTACGCGGCGGCCAAGGCCGGCATGCACGGCTTCACCATCTCGCTGGCCCGCGAGAACGCCGGTTTTGGCATCACCGTCAACACGATTTCGCCCGGCTACGTCGCTACCGACATGGTGATGGCGGTGCCGGAGGAGGTGCGTGCCAAGATCATCGCCGACATCCCCACCGGACGCCTGGGCAAGCCGGAGGAAATCGCCTACGGCGTCTCGTTCCTGGTCGCCGATGAAGCCTCGTGGATCACCGGTAGCAACCTGGACATCAACGGCGGCCACCATATGGGTTGGTAAGCCGCGCAGCGGGCCATCGCGGCGAACGCCGCCGGCCCCTGCCAAGAGTCATGCTGCGCAGCACGCAAACCCTTGTTGCGCAACATGATCGCCGCCGAAAGCCAAGCCTGGCGGGGGCTGAGGCGGTTGCAACGGCTGCTGCACTGCGCCATGCTGCGCGTCTACTGTGACGAGTACCGCTTCATGGCTGCGACCCGCATCATCAAGAAGTATCCGAACCGCCGTCTCTACGACACCGAGATCTCCAGCTACATCACCATCGAGGACGTGCGCCAGCTGATCCTGGACGGTGAAGACTTCGAAGTCCGCGACGCCAAGAGCGGCGACGACCTCACGCGATCGGTCCTGCTGCAGATCATCGCCGACCAGGAACAGGACGGCGAACCGATGCTGTCCACCCAGCTGCTGAGCCAGCTGATCCGCTTCTACGGCGACTCCCTGCAGGGCTTCATGGGCAACTACCTGGAGCGCAGCATGCAGGTCTTCCTCGACCAGCAGCAGCAGTTCCGCCAGCAGATGGGCAACCTGCTGGGGCAGACCCCGTGGGCGATGATGAACCAGCTGACCGAGCGCAACCTGGAGCTGTGGCAGGAATTCCAGCGCAACATGGGCACGGGCTTCGGTGGCCCGCGTCCGGGCGGCACCGGAACGGGAACCGGCGCAGGTACCGGCAACAAGCCGAACGAACCGGGCACCGGCACCGGCGGCAAGACCCGCCGCTGAGCTGCTGCAACGGCTGATACGAAAACGGCGCGCCCCTGGCGCGCCGTTTTGTTTGGCATCGCGCCAACGATACGTCAGCGTTTCGCCTTGCACCCCGTGCATACGCGCTCGACCTTGTAACCCTTCGCCTTCAGCTTCTCGACCACGCCGTCGTTGCCCAGCAGGTGCAGCGTGCCCACCACCACCAGCGTACCGCCCTGCCCGGCCTGCAGGTACGGCAGCAGCTTCGGCACCCAGGCGTCATTGCGGCCGGTATTGATGCGCTGATACAGCTGCGGATACTGCTGGCGCATTTCCGCCGCCATCCGGGTCCACAGCACGCGCTCGTCACCGCGGCGCCAGGCGTCGTGCAGCTGGCGTGCCTGCTCGTCGGCCTTGCCGGCCTGGTCCAGCGCTTCGGCCAGCATCTGCCGCTGTTCCTGCAGCGTCATTCCGTCGAGCATGCCGATCTGGGTGTCGATGTCTTCCAGTCCCGCAGTCTTGCGCCCGGTCTTCTGCGCACGCTCCATGAAGTGACGGTCCAGGCCCAGTGCCGGGTCCAGGCCCAGCTTCTGCATCTGCCCGACCGAAATGCTCAGGCCGACAAACCACGGCTTCATCCCCTGCATCTGCGCCAGCGGCAGCTTGTTTTCGGTGGCGAACACCTGCAGCTTCTGCCAGGTCGCAGCATCCAGATCGCGCTTGAGCTCGCTGCCATCGGTGCGCACCGCCGCCTGCACCATGCGGCTGGCCAGCTGTGGTGACTGCATGTCTTCCGGCGACAGTTCGAACACGACCCGCTGCGAGGCCTCGAACGCCTGTTCAACATCGGGCGACAACGGGTAATCCTGCGGCTTCAGCAGATGGAAGGAACCGAGCAGGTAGAGGCGCGAGTCACCCGGGCCGGTCACTTTCCACAGCAACGGCACCGGCGGCTTGGCCGCCGCTGCGCCAGCGGTATCGGCTTGCACGGTACGCGCGGCAACCAGCGGTGCCAGCGCACAGGCCGCCAACAGAACGGTGGCACGCAACAGGGATCTGATCGGCATATCAGCCTTCTCCTTCAGGCAGGTGGTAGGCCTTCTCGCCCGCTTCCACGCGCAGGTCCAACCGGTTTTCCGGCGGCGCCAGCGGACAGGTCGCATAGGCGGTGAATGCACACGGCGGGTTGTAGGCATGGTTGAAATCGATGCGCACGGTGCCATCGGCAGCGGGTGCATCGGTATCCAGATAGCGACCGGCCGGATAGCTGCCGCGGCCGCTGGTGCGATCGGCAAAGATCAGGAACAGCGGCTGCCCCGGCGCACCGATCGCCTCCAACCGCCAGCTGCGGCCATCGCGCTGGAACTCGACCGCGCCGGCATTGGGCATTTCGGTGGTCAGGCCGGTGATGTCGACGATGGGCAGGGTCTTGCCCGGCGGGTGCGCGATGAAGCGCGCCTGCACCTGCCAGTCCGGGCCGCCCGGCCAGTACTCCAGGCCACCGAAATCGCGACGTGCCGGCGCATCGGCGTGCTTGACCCGCAGCGCATCGCGCGGACCGCGGCGGATGATGCTGAGCTGGCCTTTGCCGCCATCGAAAGCCAGCAGCGTCGGCTGCGCATCCTTGTCGGTGTCGATGCGGATGCGGCCGCGCACCGGCTGGCCATCATGGCTGACATCCACACCGGCTTCGGGCGTGAACCACCATTGGCTGCCTTCACGGCGCAGCAGGCCCAGCTTGTCCGGCCCAACCGCCAGGCGGATGCCATTGGTCGCGCCGCTGCCGACGAAGTGGGATTTGTTCTGCAGCCAGTGCAGGCCGACCAGCGCGGTCCAGCCATCGGGCCGGGTCAGGCCCTGATAGCGTGCCACCCGCCACTGCTGCTGCTCGGCGGCATAGGACGGATCCTCCGCGGCCGAGGCCGGTGCCGGCGGCGTCGCCGGGCTGCAGGCGGCCAACACCAAAGCGGCCAGCAGGCCGCCCATTCCCCGATAACGCATCGATGCTCCCCTCAACGTCCGCGCAGGAACCAGCGGTCGATCTCCGCCAGCGAAAAACGGGCCCAGGTCGGTCGGCCGTGGTTGCACTGGCCGGACCGCTCGGTGATTTCCATGTCGCGCAGCAGCGCGTTCATTTCCGGCACGGTCAGGCGCCGGTTGGCGCGCACCGCCCCATGGCAGGCCATGGTCGACAGCAGTTCGTCGCGTGCACTGGCCACGCGCCGGCTCTGGCCGTGTTCGCGCAGGTCGGTCAGCACATCGCGCAGCAGGCCTTCCGGTTCGGCATGCGCCAGCAGCGCCGGAATGCTGCGCACGTGCAGCGCACCGGGACCGGCACGGGTCACTTCGAAGCCGAGTGCGGCCAGGGTTTCACTTTCATTCTCGGCGGTGTCGGCTTCGCGCTCGCCCACTGCGAGCGTGATCGGCACCAGCAGCGGCTGCGACTGCAGGCCGATGCCATCGTGCGCGTTCTTCAGCCGCTCGTAACCGATGCGTTCGTGTGCCGCATGCATGTCGACCACGATCAGGCCTTCGGCGTTCTCGGCCAGGATGTAGATGCCATGCAGCTGCGCGATCGCGTAGCCCAGCGGTGGCACGCCAGCGTCGGCACTGGTGACCGGCAGCCCGTTCTCGGTCGGCATCGGCGGCAGCGCAGCACCGCGTTCGGCGCCGGCCGGTGCGGCATACAGCGCGGCATAGGCCGCCGGTGCATCGGCCACCTGCAATCCCAGCGGTTGCTGCGGGCGCCAACCCGAGAATCCACCACCGCCACCACTCGAACCGGCACCCGGTGCGGCACCGCGTACCAGACCGAAACCGGAGGCACCTGCACTGGAGAGCATCGGTGCCGCGCCTGCATCCACCGGATGCGCGGAGCCGGCGCCGATGTCCTGCACCGACATGCCGGCGCGGGTATCGGCCAGCGCATCCTTCAGCGTGCGGTAGACAAAATCATGCACCAGCCGCGAGTCGCGGAAGCGCACCTCGTGCTTGGCCGGGTGCACGTTGACGTCGACGCGGGTCGGGTCAAGCTCCAGGAACAGCACGTAGGCCGGTTGGCGGCCGTGATACAGCACATCACCATAGGCCATCTTCACCGCATGGGCGACGCTGCGGTCGCGCACCGAGCGGCCGTTGACGTACAGGTACTGCTGGTCGGCGCTGGCGCGCGAATAATGCGGCTGCGCGATCCAGCCGTGCAGGCGCAGGCCGGCACCGCTGTGGTCGACGCGAACGGCCTGGTTGGCGAAATCCTCGCCCAGCGTTTCGGCCAATCGCGCATCGGAATACAGATCGCCCGGCTTGTAGCGACGCGAGGCCTTGCCGTTGTGCGAGACGCGCAGTTCGACATCCGGCCGCGCCAGCGCCAGCGAACGCAGCCATTCTTCGATATGGCCCAGCTCGGTGCGCTCGGCGCGCAGGAACTTGCGCCGCGCCGGTACGTTGTAGAACAGCTCGCGCACTTCCACCGTGGTGCCCGGCGCATGCGCGCGCGGCGTCACTTCGCCGATCTTGCCGCCTTCGATCTGCAGCGCCGAACCGTGTTCGTCATGTGCGCGACGCGAGGACAGGGTGAAGCGGCTGACCGAGGCGATCGACGGCAGCGCTTCACCCCGGAAACCGAGCGTGGCCACCGATTCAAGATCGTCCAGATCGGCGATCTTGCTGGTGGCGTGGCGCGATACCGCCAGCGGCAGCTGTTCCGGCGCGATGCCACTGCCGTTGTCGCGGATGCGGATCAGGCGGACACCGCCCTCCTCAAGATCGATATCAACGCGGCTGGCGCCGGCATCGATCGCGTTCTCGACCAGCTCCTTGACCACCGACGCGGGACGTTCGACCACTTCGCCAGCGGCGATCTGGTTGATGAGGATCTCCGGCAACGGCCGGATCGGGCGCGGATGGGTAGCAGACGTCATGCGGGGATGATAACGGAGCGGCCGAGGGTAGAGTCGAGCCATGCTCGACTGACGGGCTACCGGGAAGGCCCAGTCGAGCGCCGCTCGACTCTACAGAAAGCAGTAACCCGCCTTCGGCGGGTTACTTGCTGCCGCCGGCCATGGTGCCGGCGGCGTCGATCTCGGCCTGGGCCCGGGCGGCATACAACGTGCCCGGCGGCGGCTGACGGCTGAAGAACGTGTGCACACCGTCCAGTACCGCACCGGCGATCTTGCGCTGGTAGGCTGGGTCGATCAGGCGGCGTTCTTCATCCGGATTGGAAATGAACGCGGTTTCCACCAGCATCGCCGGCATGTCCGAAGTACGCAGCACCGCGAAGTTGGCGCGCTCGATGTTCGGCTTGTGGTTGTTGCCGATCCGCTTCAGGCCGCCCAGCACATGGCCGGCCGCGTCCTCGGACGCCTTCATGTAGCCGCTCTGGGCCAGATCCAGCAGCACGTTGGCGAGCGTGCCTTCGGTCTGCTGCAGGCGCACGCCACCGACCAGGTCGGCCGCGTTTTCCTTGTCCGCCAGCCAGCGGGCGCGCTGCGAAGAGGCTCCCTTGGTCGACAGCACGTACACCGACGAGCCCGTGGCCGAACGGTTTTCCGCCGCGTCGGCATGGATCGAAATGAAGATGTCGGCCTTGTTCGCACGCGCCTTCTGCGCGCGCATCGGCAGCGGAATGAACACGTCGCTGTCGCGGGTCAGGTAGGCCTTCAGGCCCGGCGTCGCGTTGACCTGGCGGGCCAGCTCACGCGCTACGGCCAGGGTCACATCCTTCTCGCGCTTGCCGGTCGGGCCGATCGCACCGGGGTCCTGGCCGCCGTGGCCCGGATCGATGGCCACCACCAGGTGGCGCATGCCAGCCTGCATGCGGATGCGCGAGGCATCGCTGGGCATGGCCGGACGCGGTGGCACCACCGTGGTCGGAACCGGTGCAGGCGCTGTGGCCGGCGGCGTGGTTACCACGGCGGCGGTACGCTGGCCGGCAAGGATCGCAGCCGGCGATGCGGACGGCGTACTGCTGGCAGCCGTGCCCGCTGCCGCGACCTGGGCCGGTGCAGTGGACGGGGCCGGGGTCGGAGTAGCCGGTGTGGCAGCGGCGGCGCTGGCCTGCTGCTGTACCTGCGCGGTCAACAGCGCGGTGGCGCGCGCGGCGTCGTTGCGCGACTGCGCGCTCTCGGCCGGCGTCGGTGCGGGCGTGTTGACCGGTGCCTGCGGCTGCACCGCCGGCGTCGCTGGCGGGCGGCTGGCGGCCACGGCCGGGCCATCGCCCGGCCATTCGATCACCAGCTTGGATTCATTGCCTTCGCGCTGCATCTGTGGGCGGAACGGCGCCACCGATTCAGCAAGGTCGAAAACGACACGGAAGGTCCCCGGCACCGGCTGTCCGGTACGCACCGCCGTGACCACGCCCTGCGCGGCCGGCATTTTCAGGTTGCGTATGGCGCTGGAGTCCGGGAAATCGACCACCAGGCGGTTCGGTCCGGCCAGCGACAAGGTCTTGTAACCGCCACTGCCGACCAGCGAGATCTCGGCACGGGTGCCGGTGGCGCCGGTATTCAGCAGGACCTGACGGACTTCACCGGCCCACGCACTGACGCTCGCCAGACTCAGTCCGACGGCGGCACAGATGGCAATGAGACGGTTCCCCGGGCGCATGGCTCAGGATTCAATCACCGCGCTGAACGGAATGCAACACCTTTTTCCTTAATAATCCGTAACCTGCCGGTGTTTGTTCTCGTCAGCCGACAGAAATGGCCTGCAAGTCGCCCCCTTGGGGGAGCCGTTCCAGCCATTCATGTCCGACGTCGCTGGCTCCAGTGAGACGGACGCGACGCCCCTGCCCCTCGATCTCCAGCGCCACCACCAGGTCGGTCGGCGGCAGCGCGCCAGCGCCGCGTTCCGGCCATTCCACCAGCCACAACACCGCGCTGCCCTCGTCCAGCCCGAGAAAATCGAGCTCGCCGGCCTGGCCGATCCGGTACAGATCCAGATGCCAGGCCTCGCCACCGCTGGCCAGCGGATAGCGCTCGACCAGGGTGTAGGTCGGGCTGCGGATCGCCCCCTGCACGCCCAGTGCGCGCAGCAGTGCGCGGGCGGTGGTGGATTTGCCGGCGCCCAGGTCGCCGCGCAGTTCGACCAGCGCCTGCGGCGGTCGGGTGGCGGCCAGCCACTGCCCGAGCAGTTCAGTGGCAGCGCTGTCGGCAAGGAAGAAATCGATCATCGGGAAAGTTCCGGGTTGGCCAGTCGCCGCAGCGGCGACAGCAGATCAGTTGGAAGCAGGCCGCGCGCGCCGTCGGCGGCAGCGACGTCGCCGGCAAGCGCATGCAGCAGCGCACCAGCGGCGGCGGCATCGAAGGCGGCCAGGCCTTGCCCACGCAGGCTGGCGATGATGCCTGTCAGCAGGTCTCCCATGCCACCCACGGCCATGCCGGGATTGCCAGCCGCGATCAGTCGTGGCCGTTGCCCCGGCGCTGCGACGATGCTGCCGGCGCCCTTTAGCACCACCACGGCGTGGAAGCGCTCGGCCAGTGCCTGCGCGCAGGTGAAGCGATCGGCCTGGATGTCAGACGTGCTGCAACCCAGCAGGCGCGCGGCCTCGCCCGGGTGTGGCGTAAGGATGGCGTCGGGCAGCGCGCGCGGATCCTGCGCCAGCAGGTTCAGTGCATCGGCATCGACCACCAGTGGCCTGGCGCTGGCCAGCACCCGCGCAAACAGTGCGCGCGCCCATTCGTCCTGGCCCAGACCGGGGCCGATCGCCACCACCCTGGCCTTGTCCAGCAGTGCCGGCAGCGCGTCACCATCTTCCAGTGCATGGGTCATGGCCTCGGGCAGCCGAGCCAGCAACGGGCCAACGTGGTCGCGGCGGGTGCCCAGGCTCAGCAATCCAGCACCCGCGCGCAACGCCGCTTCAGCCGCCATGGCGATGGCGCCGCCGCTGCCATGGTTGCCGCCGACGCACAGCACGTGCCCGGATTCGCCCTTGTGGGTATTGGTGCGGCGCGGCGGCAGCAGGGCTGGCAGGCGCACCTGCGTCCAGAGCTGCGCAGCGGGTGACACGCCCTGCCATGCGGCCGCGGGTAGCTGCAGCGGCGCCAGCGCCTTCCGCCCGCAATGGTCCAGCGCATCGCCGGTGTACAGCCCGCGATGCGGCACGATGAACTGCACGGTCAGCGCCGCCCTCACCGCCTCGCCCGGTACGGCGCCGCGGTCGGCATCCACGCCACTGGGGACGTCCAGCGCCAGAACCGGTGCCGCCTGCGCGTTGAGCGCGGCAATCAGCGTCCGCGCCACGCCCTCCGGCACGCGATCGAAGCCCAGCCCGAACAGGGCATCGACCCAGATATCGGCCTCGGGAAGCGCGCCGTCGAAATCGGTGATGGTGCCGCCGTCGGATGTGAATTCCGATGCTGCACGCTGTGCCAGCGCGGTTGACGGTGGCTTACCCGGCAAGGCGATCACCGTCACCTCACGTCCGGCCTGCAGCGCATGGCGGGCCAGCACATGGCCGTCGCCGCCGTTGTTGCCCGCACCAACCACCACGCCGATCCGCTGCGCCTGCGGCCAATGCTGCAGCAGGCACTGCCAGGCGGCTTGGCCGGCCTGCTCCATCAGGCCCCAACCACCCTCGGCGGCCAGCGCCGAGGCCTGCGCATCAAGCGCACGCGCGGCAGCGGAATCGAAAAGATCGGCAAGGTTGGCCATGCAGGGATTTTATACTGGTGCACATGTCCCCCGCCCCCATCCCTGTCGATCCGGCCCAGGCCGTGCAGCGCATCCGTGAACTCGCCCGTGCGCATGGCTTCCAGCGCTGCGGTATCGCCGGCATCGAGCTGGGCGAGGATGAGGCGCACCTGGCCGACTGGCTGGGCCAGGGCCTGTACGGCACGATGGACTGGATGGCGCGCCACGGCACCCTGCGCGCGCGCCCGGCCGAGCTGCTGCCCGGCACCGTACGGGTGATCTCGGTAGGCATGGACTACAGCCACAAGGACGACACCGAAGCCTGGGCAACCTTGGCCGACCCGGGCCGCGCCTACGTGGCCCGTTACGCCTTGGGCCGCGACTACCACAAGCTGATGCGCAACCGCCTGCAGAAGCTGGCCACGCAGATCAACGATGAAGTGGCACCGCTGGGCTACCGCGTGTTCGTCGATTCGGCGCCCGTGCTGGAACGCGCACTGGCGCGCAATGCCGGCCTGGGCTGGATCGGCAAGCACACCTGCCTGATCGATCGCCATGGCGGCTCCTGGTTCTTCATCGGCGAGATCTACATCGATATCCCGCTGCCGATCGATGCACCGGCCACGGCACACTGTGGCACCTGCACGCGCTGCATCGATGTCTGCCCGACCCAGGCCATCACCGGCCCGCAGCGGCTGGACGCGCGGCGCTGTATCTCCTACCTGACCATCGAGCACGACGGCGCCATTCCCGAAGAGATGCGGCCGTTGATCGGCAACCGCATCTACGGCTGTGATGACTGCCAGCTGGTCTGCCCCTGGAACAAGTTCGCCAAGCGTACCGACGAAGCCGATTTCCGCGCGCGCAACAACCTCGATACCGCGCGGCTGGACCAGCTGTTCGCCTGGGATGAAGCCGAGTTCCTGCGCCGTACCGAAGGCAGCCCGATCCGGCGCAGTGGCCATGAACGCTGGCTGCGCAACATCGCCGTGGCCCTGGGCAACGCACCGTCCTCTGCCGAAGCGCTCGCCGCATTGCATACCCGCATCGATGATCCCTCGCCGCTGGTGCGTGAACACGTGCAGTGGGCGCTGGGCCAGCACACGGTGCGCTGACGTGCGATCCTGAGCCCCCGTTCCGCCCGCAGCACGCCGTTCCCATGCAGCCACGCAACAACGACATCCTCACCCCCAGCCAGCTCAACACCCTGGCCCGCGACCTGCTGGAAGGCAGCTTCCCGGCGATCTGGGTCGAGGCCGAACTGGGCAGCGTTGCACGGCCGGCTTCCGGGCACCTCTACTTCACCCTGAAGGACGCTCGTGCGCAGCTGCGCGCGGCGATGTTCCGGATGAAGGCGCAGTACCTGAAGTTCGTGCCGCGCGAAGGCATGCGCGTGCTGGTGCGCGGCAAGGTGACGCTGTACGACGCCCGTGGCGAGTACCAGATGGTGCTGGACCACATGGAAGAAGCCGGCGAAGGCGCACTGCGCCGCGCCTTCGAGGAGTTGAAGGCACGCCTGGAGGCCGAGGGCCTGTTCGACCCCGCACGCAAGCGGCCGCTGCCGGCGCACGTGCAGCGCCTGGCAGTGATCACCTCGCCCACCGGTGCCGCCGTACGCGACGTGCTGAGCGTGCTCGGCCGCCGCTTCCCGCTGCTGGAAGTGGACCTGCTGCCGACCCTGGTCCAGGGCAGCAGCGCCGCCGCGCAGATCACCCGCCTGCTGCAGGCCGCCGACGCCAGTGGCCGCTACGACGTGATCCTGCTGACCCGCGGCGGCGGCTCGCTGGAAGACCTGTGGGCCTTCAACGATGAAGCGCTGGCCCGAGCGATCGCCGCCAGCCGCACCCCGGTGGTGTCGGCGGTGGGACACGAAACCGACTTCAGCCTCAGCGATTTTGCCGCCGACCTGCGCGCACCGACGCCGTCGGTGGCGGCCGAGCTGCTGGTACCCGACCAGCGCGAACTGGCCCTGCGCCTGCGCCGCACGGCCGCCCGCATGGTGCAGTTGCAACGGCATGCGATGCAGCAGGCGATGCAGCGCGCCGATCGTGCCCTGCTGCGCCTGAACGCACAGAGCCCGCAGGCGCGGCTGGACCTGCTGCGCCGCCGCCAACTGGATCTGGGTCGGCGCCTGCATGCCGCCTTCAACCAGCAACAGGAACGCCGTGCCGCGCGCCTGCGCCATGCGGCGGCAGTGCTGCGCGGGCACCATCCGCAACGCCAGCTCGACGCGATGCAGCGCCGCCTGGCAGCCCTGCGCGGGCGCCCGCAGATTGCGATGCAGCGTCTGCTGGAACGCGATGCACTGCGCCTGCGCGGGCTGGCGCGTTCGCTGGAAGCCGTCAGCCCGCTGGCGACCGTGGCGCGTGGCTACAGCATCCTGACCCGCAGTGACGATGGTGCCCTGGTGCGGCACGTCGACCAGGTGCAGCCGGGTGACGCCCTGCAGGCCCGCGTTGGCGACGGCGTGATCGAGGTGCAGGTCAAGTAAAGGGGTGTTCGGCAGGGCTGCGCCCTGCACCCACGGTAGTGCCGGCCGCTGGCCGGCAACCTCAACAGCAACAGCAAAAGCGGCTCTGGATTGCTGATGGCTTGGCGGGGCGGTGTGGCTGTGCAGGACACGCCGTAAACCCATCCATGGGGGCTCGATGGCGACATCCATGGCGCCAACGGTCCTGCACAACCACACCGCCCCGCCTCTGACAGATTCCGGAGGCTGTTGGTAGTTGTCGACCTTGGTCGACACGGTAGATCCACGCATACGTGGATGAATCTCCATCGGAATCGAATATTTCGATATCGGAACGATTTGAGCCGAGCATGGCTCGGCTCTACAGAAGAGCGAACAGATTGCGAGAATCTGTCGAAGGCGGGGTAGGTCCGGTTGCGGGGGCGTGAGCCGCATGGATGCGGCGACCGAGCTTACATGGACGTACTTGCAGCGGCCCCCGCAACCGGACCCACCCCGCCATCCCACGGAATGCACGCTGTTGCTGTTGCTTCGGCAGGTGCAGGGCGCAGCCCTGCCGAACACCCCTCTACTTTGCCTGCTCGCAGAACTTCTGCCGGTACTCGAGTGCCTTCGGCATCAGCGCCTGCAGGTTCTGGATGCGGGTACCCGGGTTGGGATGGGTCGAGGAGAACTCCGGTGGTGCCTGGCCACCGCTGGCCTGGCCCATGCGCTGCCACAGCGGCACCGCCTCGCGTGGATCGAAGCACGCCGCTGCGGCCAGCATCAGCCCCACTTCATCGGCCTGCGTCTCGTGGCTGCGCGCATACGGCAGCAGATACCCATAACCCATCGCCGACATCATCATCTGTTGCTGCTGCGCATCCATGCCGCTGGCAGCGCCAGCCACCTGCCCGATCTGGGTCAGCTTCTGCTGGGCCATCCGCTGTGCACCGTGGCGCAGCAGCGCATGGGCAATCTCATGGCCCATCACCACCGCCATCGCATCACGGGTGCGCGCCACCGGCACCAGCCCGGTGTAGACCGCCATCTTGCCGCCCGGCAGGCAGAACGCGTTGGCCTGCTCGGATGGGATCACATTCACTTCCCACTGGAAATCCCGCGCGAAATGCGCCGGCTGCACGCCGTGCTCCTGGGCCAGCGCGGTCTCCACCACATCGACCTTGGCAATCAACCGCTGGGCGATGTCGCGCACATCGCGCGCGATCGGCGCATTGGGATCCATCGGCCGTTCCTGCGACAGGATCTGCTGGTAGGCCTGCAGCCCCAAAGCGGTCTCCTGCCGCGCATCCAGGCTGCTGTCGATCATCACCTTCTCGCCGGTATACGGATCCACCGTGCGGTTGGAAAACCAGTAGAAGACCGCATAGCCAGCGGCCAGCAACAGCACCCACCAGCGGATGTTGCCGAACAGGCCGCGCCGTTGTGGGCCTTGCGGCGAGCGGGAGAAGGGATCATTGCGCATCGGGTCGGCTTCCAGCGGGCCCCGCCGGCCGGCGGGCACGGCGCAATCTTAGTGCGCCGATGCCAGCAACGGGTGAAGCCGGCCGCCGATCAGATGCCGCGTACCAGGCGGAAGCCGATGCGCGCGTTGGTGGTATCCGAGTCCTGGGATTGTCGCCAGGCGGCACGGGTCTGCTCCGGCGCATTGGCCCAGTTGCCGCCCCGGATCACCCGTGCGCGGCAGCCCGGGTTGAACCAGGCGGCGCCATCGGAGGGCGCGCGCCGGTAGCTGGCATGCCAGCAATCGGCCACCCATTCGCTGAGATTGCCGCCCATGTCGTGCAGGCCGAAGGCATTGGCCTGGAAACTCCCTACCGGTGCCGGCCCCCACCAGCCATCGCCATAGCCGATGAAGGCGTTGTGCCAATGCCGCCCGGACGGCGACACGTCCTTGCTGCCGGTGAAATTGCCGCTGCCCGGCGGCGGCGTGCCGGCATCGCCCCAGGGGTAGCGACCACTGCTGCCACCGCGCAGCGCGTACTCGAACTCTGCTTCACTGGGCAACCGGTAGCTGCGCCCGGTCTGCTCGGACAACCATGCCGCATAGTTTTCGGCATCGCGGATGCTGACGTGCATCACCGGCGAATTGGCCATCGCGCGGCCACCGTCGTAATCCGAGCGCCAGTCCACGCCGCTGCGGCGGATGAAGTTGCCGCTGCGTTCGTCATAGACCACCGAATGGCCGCGCCGCGTCGCCCGTGGGCGCGCATTGGTCGCCTTCACGTAGCGCTGGAAATCGCTGACCGTGACCTCGGTGATCGCCATCGCAAAGCCTCGATCAAAGCGCACATAGTGCGATGGTCGCTCGGCATCGCTCGAGCCCGGCTCGGCATCGCCGGCGCCCATCTGGAAACCGCCATGCGGCACCACCACCATCTGCGGCCCGCGTCCGCCATCGCGCATGGCGTCGCTGAACACCTGGCCCGGGCGGAAGCTGCCGTAGTGGGTGGCCAGGTCGATACGCTCACGCAGCTGGGCCACCACCGCGTCTCCCGGCAGGGCGATGCGCAGGGCCTCGGCCAGTTTCTCGCGCGCCGGCTTCAGGCCCTGCGGCGTGGACAGGTCGCGCAGGCCGTCATCGCGCAGCTGCAGCAATGCCGCCGCACGGATCTGCTCGATGCGCTCGAACGCGTCGGCGATGGTGGGCGACGAGTCGCGCACCTTGCTCGCTTCGGCCAGCCAGGTGCCGGCGCTGGCGAAATCACGCGTGCGTGCCGCGTCTTCGGCGCGGCGGATCAGTCCACTTTCGGCCGCGGCCAGTCCCTGCCGTGCGCGGCTGTTGTCCTCATCCAGTGCCAGTGCCTCACGGAAGTTGCCGATGGCCCCGTCCCCGTCCTCGCCGATCCGGTCCGAGCGCAGGTCCTCTTCGCCGGCGCGGTTGTAAGCCACCACACGCTGGGCAAGCTCCACCCGTCCCTGCAGCGCACGCACCTTCTCGTCCTTCGGCGCCAGCGTCAGCAGCACCAGCGCCTGGCGGCTGGCCTCGGCCAGCGCCTCGCGCTGCTTCAGCGGCCGCACCAGCAACGCATCCGCCTGCTGCTGCAGGCGCTGGCGGGCGCGCTGCAGGCCTTGGCGGGCCTGGCGGTCATCCGGATCCTCTTCCTGTACCGCCAGCCACAGCGGGATGGCGGCATCGGCATCCTCATAGAGCCGTCCTTCGGCGAACGCCTGCTCGGCGGCGCGGCGCAACTGGGCCAGGCTGCGGCCCTGGCGGTCCACCCGCGGCGGCGTCCACTGCTGTACATCCTCGGCGGCATCCTCACCGGCGATGGTCACGCTGCCCTGCCCGGCCTGCGGGCGCTCGTCGCTGTCTGCGTCCGCGGACGGGCGCGCCTGTTCCCCGGCACTCCGGTCCGTTGCCGTGGGGGGCGACGGCGTGCAGCCGGCCAGGGCCAAGGCCAGGGCGGTGCACAGCACGGGCGACAACGAAAAACGCAAGCAGAGCCTCCTTCGGCACGGACGCGCACCGACGTTAGGCTATTCTCCCCTGCCTGAGCAAACCCGAGTAGTAGGCCCTGACCCGTGGCAACCTGGATCACCACCCCCGCCGAGCTGGATGCGTACTTCCAGCAGCGCCCGACCCGCATCGGCCTGGATACCGAATTCATCCGTGAGCGCACCTTCTGGCCGCAGCTGGCCCTGGTGCAGATGGCGGTCGGGCAGGACATCCTGCTGATCGACCCGCTGATTCCCGGCATGACCGAGGCGCTGGCGCCGTGGCTGGCCGATGAATCCATCACCAAGGTGATGCACAGCGCCAGCGAAGACCTGGTCGCCTTCAAGTGGGCGTGCGGCGTGCTGCCGCGACCACTGTTCGACACCCAGATCGGTGCTGCGCTGGCCGGCATCGGTGGCGGCATGGGTTACCAGAAGCTGGTGGCGGAAATCACCGGCGTCGCCCTGGCCAAGGGCGAAACCCGTTCGGACTGGATGCGCCGCCCGCTTTCGGAGTCGCAGCTGCAGTATGCCGCCGACGACGTCGAGCACCTGTTCGCGCTGCATGACGCCATTGATGCCAAGCTGCAGGCACTCGGCCGCCAGCAGTGGCTGCATGACGATGGCGAGCGCCTGCTGGCCAGCGTCGCCAATGACGAAGACCGCTGGCCGCATCTGGCGATGCGCTCGGCGCAGTTCCTCGACGCGGCCGCACAGCACCGCCTGCTGCGCCTGCTGCGCTGGCGTGATGTGCAGGCACGCAACAGCGACCGCCCGCGAAGCTGGATCCTGGACAACGAACTGGCCGCCACCCTGGCGCGCACGCCACCGGCCGACGAGGCTGCATTGGGCAAGCTGTTCGAGCAGTTCCCGAAGGCACCGCGCAAGCTGGCCGGCGCGGTCTGGCAGGCGCTGTCCACACCGCTGGCCGATGAGGCCGGGGCACCGCTGGCGCTACCCGCCAACGACAGCAACAAGCAGGCGGTGAAGAAGCTTCAAGACGCGGTGGCCGAGCGCAGCCGCGAGCTGGGCCTGCCGGATGGCGTGCTGGCCTCCCGCAAGCATCTGGAAAGCTATCTGGAACGCCGCCAATGGCCGGCAGCACTGGCCGGCTGGCGCCAGCAGGAACTGGAGTCGCGGCTGCAGGCACTGCTGCCGGCACGTTGATGGCACAAGGCGCCGGACCACGCCGGCGCCGTGCACCTCAGGCCTGCAGGGGCCGTGCTAGGGTTTGCCGGTACTGACAAGGAGACGTCGATGCAGACCCTCAAGATCGCGACCGCCTGCGCACTGCTGCTAACCCCGTTGGTCCTGGCATGCGCTGGGCAGGCCGCACCGCTTTCCTATGCACAGGAAAAGGAGAACACAGCCAAGCTGGTGGACATCATTGACGGTGCCACCCGCGATGGTCTGGTTGCCGTGCTGGTGCCGGCCCCGTATGTCGTGCACAACGGCGGGCCAGGCGTCGGCTCTCCGGTCCCCGGCTTTCATCTGGGCAACCGCTCGACCGACCTGCCCGGGTTCTCGACGCGGGTGTCCTTCCAGCACAAGGACATTCCCTCCCAGGGCTATGTGCAGCTGTTCAACACCAACGAACTGGAAACCGGCCCGCAGCGGACGGTGTTGATGGACGTGTTCGAGGTGCATCTGATTCCGCCGGGCACCTATCTGCTGAACGGTGCGGAGAACTACCGCCTGAACACCCGCGTGGCCAAGCTGAAGCCGCTGGGGACCATGGACGAAGTATCGAAGGACATCGGCGCCACCCGCCTTGCCGACGTCGACTACCGTTTCTATTCCTGGAAGAAGGTCTGGGTACCACCGGGCGTCCTGACCGATCAGCACTCCCAGCAGGTCTGCATCTCGGTGCACGTGGCTTCCGGCAACTGCGTGGCATGGGGCACCCAGAACTATGAAACCTCGCGCCCCACCGAAGGCTACTGGGATGACAGGATCGTCCCTGAAGACATCCCTGCCGTACGCATCCAGGCGGTCATCGCCAAGGCCCACGCGCCACTGGCCTTCACTGCCCACGAAGGGCAGATCCTGCTCAGCCCCTTCATTGTTGCCGCCGACGGCGATATCGATTTCAACGCGAACGACTGCGCACCGGTCGACAAGCTGACGGGCTGCGCCCTGCGCCGCTTCAGGGTGCACTACCAACCCGCGCCGTTGGACGCTGCACGCAAGCACATCGCAATCACCTCGCGCGGCCTCAACGGCAAGCAGCGCAAGGTACTGGAGCGGATGGAGGCGATGCAGCTGCAGGTGCTGGGCCCCAGTGCGCCGTCCGATGCAGCGCTGGGCAAGGGCGTCAGCGCCACGCCTTGAGCACGGATGATGCCTGGCCAGCAACGAAAAACGGCGCTCGATGAGCGCCGTTTCCGTTACACGACGGGGTGGGCTTACCAGTTCATGTTCAGCGAGACACCGACGGTGCGCGGCTCGTTGTAGACCGCGGCCATGTAGTTCTCGATCACACCCTTGAGGTTCTTCTCGTTGGTGATGTTGCGCGCGAACAGCGCCACTTCGTAGGCACCGTAGTTACCCGAGTAGCCGATCTTCAGGCCACCCTCGAAGTCACCCTTGGAGTTGAACTCCTTGCTGTCGTACAGCACGAAGCTGGTGTAACCCTGCTTGTTCCAGTCGGTGGAGACGAACATGGTGCCGGCGTCGCTCACCGGGAAGTCGTAGCGGGCCGCCAGGTTGACGTTGTACTTCGGCGCGTTCGGCAGCGGGTTGCCGTCGATCTGCGCGAAGGTGTTGGCACCGACCTTGATGGTCGGGTCGCCGACGGTGCAGACCACCTGGCCATTGAGGCCGCAGACCTGCGCGTACACGCGCTTGTCCTTGATCTCGCTGTGCAGCAGGCTCAGGCCGGCGCTCAGGGTCAGGTTCGGGATCGGACGCAGCTCCATGTCCGCTTCGAAACCGTAGGCCTTGGCCTTGTCGGCGTTGAACAGCACGCCGTTGCCGTCCGAATCGTTGCCGTTGAGCTGGATGTCGTTGACGGTGTAGGTGAACGCGGTGGCGTTCAGGCGCAGGCGGTTGTCCCACAGGCTGCTCTTCACGCCCGCTTCCCAGGACAGGATGGTCTCGGAATCAGCGGTGGTGAAGTCGGCATTGAACACCGCCGAACGGCCCTGGATGGTCGGGCCGCGGAAGCCGCGTGCGACCTTGGCGTAGACGCTCACGTCCGGCGTGATCTGATACATCGCGCTCAGATCCCAGCTCGGGGTGGTGTCGGACATCTTGACGTCGGTGCGGCCCTTGTAGGTGACCACGCCAGCGGCAGTGTCAGCCGTCTTCAGCAGGCGGGTGTGCTTCTCGTCCTTGGTCTGGCGCAGGCCGGCAGTGACGGTGAACTTGTCGGTGAAGGCGTAGCTGATCTGGCCGAACCCGGCCCACGAGGTGTTCTTGTTGCGCAGGCGCACCCAGTTGTTCGGGTTGCGGGCCGCGCCCTGCAGGAACCATGCACGCTGGTAGAAGTCGGTGGTGTCGCTGCCGTTGAAGTAGAACGCACCGGCCTGCCACTGCAGGGCGCTGTCGTCATGGCTGGCCAGGCGGAATTCCTGGGTCCACTGGTCCAGGTCACGGATGCGGCCCATCGACTGGCCGTAGCCGTTCGGCACGCCGTTGACCGGGAAGTTCACCGCGGCACCGCCGTCGGTGTCGCCACGGCTGTAACCGGAGGTGGTTTCGTAGGCGGTGATCGAAGTGAAGTCGATCGCGCCGAAGTCATAACGCGCCTTCACCGAACCGCCATAGGTCTTGTACGCCTGCGGGTTGTTGCCGGCTTCGTCGTAGGCGACCTTGTCGCGCGGCACGTCGGTCTTGTTCGAGCCCTTGGTCAGCGCACCGCGCAGGAACAGGGTTGAGGTGCCTTCGTAATCACGGGCGTGGGCCGAGGCCAGGATCGAGAACTGGTCGCTCGGGGTCAGCAGCAGCTGGGCGCGCACGTTGCGGTCATCGAAGCCGCCCATGGCGTTCTTCTTCGGGCTGACCGTGCCGTCGGCGCTCGGGCCCTTGTAGGTGTTGTCGACGTAATCGTCGCGGTGCTGGTACAGGGCCGACACACGGAACGAGGCGATGTCGTTGATCGGGCCACCGAAGCCGCCGTCGATCGACACGCTGTTGTAGGACGCGTAGCTGGCGCTGACACGGCCGGTGTAGTCCTGGGTCGGCTTCAGGGTGTCGAACTTGATGATGCCGGCGGTGGTGTTGCGGCCGAACAGCGAGCCCTGCGGGCCGCGCAGCACTTCCACCTGGTCCACGTCATAGACCGGGTTGGACTTCAGCACCACGTGTTCCAGCACCACGTCGTCCTGGATGATCGACACCGGCTGCGAGGCACCGAGGTAGAAGTCGATGTTGCCCAGGCCACGGATGTAGAAGCGCGGGAAGATGCGGCCGGTGGTGGTTTCCGCATACAGGCTCGGCACGCGGCCGGACAGCGCCAGCAGGGTGTCGTCGCCGCCGGCGGTGAAGTCGCGCATGCGCTCGCCCTGCACCACGCCCACCGAGACCGGCACTTCCTGCAGGTTCTGCTCACGGTGTTCGGCGGTCACGGTGATCGTGTCCAGGCCGGTCGGGGTCGGCGCGCTGTCCTGTGCGGCGGCGCCGAAGCTGCCGACCAGGGCCAGGCCGGCACAGGCCAGGGCCAGCGGATGGCGGCGGAAGGAAACAAAGGAAGACGACATACCCGACAGGCGGCGGGAATCGGAATGGGAGGGCATGAAATGCTCTGAGGAGGCGTCCGTGCGGCCTGCGCGAGCCGGGCGGCAAAAAGGAGGATAACTGCGCAAGCCGCCATTATCCCCCAAATTGTTACGATTTCGTTGCGCAGCACCCAAACCCGGCGAAACAAGCGGTTTCGGCACAGTCACCGGGCATTCCGCACGCCCCGAAGGCTTGACTCAGGGCAGCGGGGTCAACGCCACATCGACCATCGCCAGCAGCCGCTCGCGGCTGATGCCGTCACGGGCCTGCACCGAAATGCCGTGCAGCACCGTGGCGAAGTGATCGCCCAGTGCCTGCACCGCCACATCGCCGGCCAGCTGCCCTTCGGCCTGCGCCTGCTGCAGCCGCGCAATGATCGCCGCCGTACGCTGGCGACGATGGCTGGCCAGCCAGTCCCG
Source organism: Stenotrophomonas sp. 96582_Sma (assembly GCF_056480905.1). Lineage (NCBI taxonomy): Bacteria > Pseudomonadati > Pseudomonadota > Gammaproteobacteria > Lysobacterales > Lysobacteraceae > Stenotrophomonas > Stenotrophomonas sp. 96582_Sma. The sequence continues at coordinate 3,345,121 of NZ_CM151122.1, forward strand.
TACGCCCTCGCCATCGGGCGACACGCTGCTGGCCGAGGACACCACCAGGCAACCGTGTGGCCGCCCGCGCCGGGTGTAGGTCAACACGGCGTCACGCAGCATGGACCCGATCGCCTCGCGCAGCGTGGCCTGCTCCAGCGCGCGCGGCGCGAAGCCGCCCTCGCCTTCCTCATACAGCGCAACGGCTTCGCGGAACAACTGCTCCTTGCTGCCGAACGCGGCATAGATGCGTGCAGAGGCGATGCCCAGTGCCTCGACCAGTGCCGACATCGACGTGCCCTCATAACCGTGCTGCCAGAACAGCAGCATCGCCTTGCGCAACGCCTGGTCCCTGTCGAATTCGCGCGGTCGCCCTGCCATCTGCCTGCCTGCTCCAGTGAGGCGCGCAGTGTAACGCGGGTGTTGACCACCGCGAGGGTCGCGCCTATTCTTTGTTGATCGACAAACAATTGGAGCAACACATGCAGACCCTCAAGGGCCCCAGCCTGCACCTGGCGCAGTTCGCCGGCGACCAGGCCCCGTTCAACAGCCTCGCCAGCATTGCCGCGTGGGCCGCCGGCCACGGCTTCAAGGCGCTGCAGATTCCCGCGTGGGATGCACGCCTGTTCGACCTGGCTACGGCTGCCGACAGCCAGGACTACTGCGACGACCTCCGCGGCACCCTGGCCGAGCACGGCCTGCAGGTCAGCGAACTGACCACCCACATCCTCGGCCAGCTGGTGGCCGTGCATCCGGCCTACGACGAGCTCTGCGATGGCTTCGCCCCCGAAGCACTGCGCGGCAACCCGAAGGCCCGCAGCGAATGGGCGCAGCAGCAGCTGCACCTGGCCGCCCGTGCCTCGCGACGGCTGGGCCTGCAGGACATGGGCACCTTCTCCGGCTCGTTCGCCTGGCCGTATCTGTTCCCGTTCCCGCAGCGCCCGCCGGGCCTGATCGACGCGGCGTTCGACGAACTGGCACGACGCTGGCGGCCGATCCTCGATGCCTGCGAGGACAACGGCGTCAACCTCTGTTACGAGATCCATCCCAGCGAAGACCTGCATGACGGCACCAGCTTCGAGCGCTTCTTCGAACGCGTCGACCAGCACCCGCGCTGCCGCATCCTGTTCGATCCCAGCCACTTCGTGCTGCAGCAGCTGGACTACCTGGAGTACCTGGACATCTACCACCCGCTGATCCGCATGTTCCACGTCAAGGATGCGGAGTTCCGCCCGAGCGGCCGCCAGGGCATCTATGGCGGGTATGCCGACTGGACCGAGCGCGCCGGCCGCTTCCGCTCGCTGGGCGACGGCCAGGTCGACTTCAAGTCGATCTTCTCCAAGCTGGCCCAGTACGACTACGCGGGCTGGGCGACGCTGGAATGGGAGTGCTGCCTGAAGGACCAGGAAGCCGGCGCGCGCGAAGGTGCCGCGTTCATCCGCGACCACATCATTCCGGTCACCGACAAGATCTTCGACGACTTCGCCGGTGCACCGATCAGCACCGCACAGATGCAGCAGATGCTCGGCATCGCCTGAACCCCAACGGAGCACTTCCCAATGACCACTTCCCTTTCCGCTGGCGCTGCCGGCGACGCTTCGCTGCGCCACCACTACCTGCGCGTCGATGGCCAGCGCGTGCATTGCGTGTCTGCTGGCCACGGTGAACCGGTGCTGCTGATTCCCGGCTGGCCGCAGACCTGGTACGCCTGGCGCCACGTGCTGCACGCCCTGGCCGAAGCCGGCTTCGAAGCGATTGCCGTGGATCCGCCGGGCATCGGCGAATCCGATCGCCCGACCCACGGCTACGACACCGGCAGCGCCGCCGCCGTACTGCACCGGACCATGCAGGCGCTGGGCCATGACCGTTACCAGGTAGTCGGCCATGACATCGGCATGTGGATCGCCTATGCACTGGCCAGCGACCAGCCGCAGGCGGTGCGCCAGCTGGCCGTCACCGAAGCGGTGATTCCCGGCCTGGCCCCGGAACCGGGCATCTTTGCTGCACCGGCCGACAACATCTTCCTCTGGCACTTCATGTTCAACCAGGTGGCCGACCTGCCCGAGGCGCTCATCACCGGTCGCGAGCGCGCCTACCTGGAATTCATGTTCGACCGCTGGTCGTACCGCCGTGATGCGGTGGCCGCCGATACCTACATTGCCGCCTACAGCCGCCCCGGCGCCCTGAGGGCGGGCTTCGCCTGGTACCGCGCGATTCCGGAAACGATCCGCCAGAACAAGCTGCGTGCGCAGCACCGTTTGCCGATGCCGGTGCTGGCGATCGGCGCCGAATACGCCACCGGCGATGCGCCGATGCTGACCCTGCAACCGCATGCCGATGATGTGCGCGGCAGCATCGTGCCGGGCTGCGGCCACTTCATCATGGAAGAAGCGCCGCAGGCGTTCCTTGCACAGCTGCTGCCGTTCCTGCAGGAGGCACGCCATGCTGCTTGAACCGGCGCTGCAGCAGTTCGTCGACGCCGTCGCCGCCCATGCGCTGCCGGAAGACCTGCGCGAACTGCGGGCGATCAGCGAGAGCGCGTTGCCACAGTTGCAGGGAGCACCACAGCCGGTTGCGCATGTGATCGAACACACGGTAATCGCGCGCGACGGGCATGCGCTGGAGCTGCGTTTCTACACGCCGGAAGGGCTTCCCGATGGACCGGTACCGGCTCTGCTGTTCGCCCACGGCGGCGGTTGGTTCCAATGCTCGCTGGCGGTCTATGACGGCCCCTGCCGCGCGCTGGCCAATGCCAGCGGTTGCGTGATTGTCGCCGTGGGTTACCGGCTGGCGCCGGAGCACCCGTTCCCGGTTCCACTGCATGACGTCGCCGACGCCTGGCGGTGGTTGCAGGACAACGCCGAGCGCCTCGGCCTGGACCCACGGCGGCTGGCAATCGGTGGCGACAGCGCCGGCGGCAACCTCGCCGCCGCCTGCTGCCTGCTGCTGCGCGAACGGGGCCTGCCGCAACCGTGCCACCAACTGCTGCTGTACCCGGCGCTGGATGCCGGCATGGGCAGCGGTTCCTACCGCGACTACGCCACAGGCTATTACCTCAGCGCCGAACTGATGCAGCGCTGCTGGCAGGCCTATCTGGGTGATCTGGCCCAACCGTCGGCGCTGGCCTCGCCCGCCCACGCAACCGACCTGCAGGGGCTGGCGCCAGCCTCCGTGCTCAGCTGCGAGCACGACCCGCTGCGCGACGAGGCCGAGCAGTACGCGCACCGCCTGCAGGCTGCGGGTGTCGACTGCACGCTGGAGCGGCTGCCGGGGATGATCCAGGCCTGCATCCACCTGCAGGACGTGGCCGCTTCCACCGGCATGGCGGTACAGCGCGCGGGCGATCTGCTGCGCCAGGCGCTGGCCTGAACCGGCTGGGGACGGCGGCAGATCCACGCCTGCCGCCGTTCCGGTCCGGCGCTTGGCAAGCCCGGCAGGCGGCGCTACACTGAAAGCCTGCCGTGGGGCCATAGCTCAGCTGGGAGAGCGCGTCGTTCGCAATGACGAGGTCAGGAGTTCGATCCTCCTTGGCTCCACCACTATTCAGAAGAACCCGTAGATCTCCGTGATCTGCGGGTTTTTTCTTTTCAGCCCCCCCGGCTCAGGCCGGCTCCTCGCCGCCGTCCTTGCGCTGCGGGCTGCGCGAGTGCGTATCGCGCACCTGTTGATCGCGCTGCCCCGGCCGCTGCTTGGCCACGTCGTCCTGCTTCCTGTCCTGGCGGCTTTCCTGGATGCCCTGCTTCGGGTCCTGATCCTTGCCTCGCTCGTTCATTGAAATCTCCCTCGCCGGCGGAACGCCAACGTTGCCCATCACGCTAGAGGTTGCCGGGTAAGCCACAGGTCAGTCCTGTGCCAACGTCATGTGCAGGCACTGGCTTGCCGCTGCGGCCCCCGTGCAGCCAGAATCCGACGCACCACGCCCACCGGTATGCCATGCCCTCTTCTGTCCAGCACGCAGCACACGCCGTGCCGATGCGCCTCGATGCGACCGACGGCAGCATCCAGCTCGGCAATCTGCCGGCCTTGATCTGCCCCACGCTCTCACTGGATGAAGCGCGCATCGCCTTTACCGCCTTGGTAAATGGGGAGCGTGATGTCGGCACCGGCTATCACTGGCTCAGCCTGCACCGGCTCAGCCTGGGCGGTGCGCCCGCTGGCATCAGCCTGTGCTTCCACGGGCAACAGCTCGACATGGTGACGATGGGCGTCGATCTACCCGGTGCAACACTGGAAGACGGCTGGCCAACCCAGGCAGCGATCGATGCCGAAGTCGCGTTCATGCGCCGCACCTTGGCCACGGCATTGGGGCGAAAACTGGCCGGCGGCTGCGCCCGGTTCAACTGGGGCGAAGCCTGGGCCCGTTTCGATCCGAAAGGCTTCATGGCCAGCAGCGGCATTCGCTACTCACCACGCACGTGACCGCGCTCAGGTACGGGTGATCGACACCCCACCCTCCACGCGCATCGCGGTACCCGTAACGAAACTGCTCTCATCGCTGGCCAGGAACAGCGCCGCATTGGCGATCTCCTCCGGCTCGGCGAGGCGCTTGAGTGCGTGCAACGAGCGCACGAAGTCGCGGGCATCGCCGGTCGGTGCGGCCTGCCGGCCCATCTCCGTATCGGTGCCACCGGGCAGCAGTACGTTGCTGCGCACGCCGCGCGCACCGTATTCGGCAGCGATCACCTGGCTCAGGCCGATCAGCCCGGCCTTGCTTGACGCATAGGCCGCCATGCCCGGAAATCCCACGGTGTGGCCGACGAAGGTACCGACGAACACCAGCGAGCCGCCGCCGCGCGCCAGCAGTGCCGGCAGCTGCGCGCGTGCCGCATGGAAGGCGGCGTCGAGATTGGTGGCCATCACCTCGCGCCAGGCATCCACCGGAAACTCCGCCGCCGGCACGCCCGGGCCGAGCATGCCGGCATTGTTGAGCGCGATGTCCAGGCCGCCGAATGACTGCTGGGCCAGATCGACCAGCGCCTGCGCCGTGCCCGGGTTGGCCGCGTCGGCGGCATGCACCACGGCTTCGCCACCGGCAGCGCGAATCTGCTCGGCCAGCGCCTGCAGCGGCTCCGGCCGCCGTGCGTTGAGCACCAGCTTTGCTCCTTCGGCGGCGAAGCGCAGCGCGCTGGCGCGGCCGATACCGGCGCTGGCACCGGTGATGAGAGCGATCTTGTTGTTCAGGCGCATGGTCGTGGTACCGGTTGTGAAGTGGCCGCCACGATGCCGTGCCTTCGGCCCGCCAACACTCCGTTTCCGGGCCTCACAGGTGAGTGCAGGAAACGGAGTTTCCGCAGCACCGGCACGTGCCAGAATCCGGCCATGGACAGTACCGCCACCATCGCCCTCGATGACCGCATCGAACGGGTCTGCCGCCACCTGCAGACCAGCCTCGACGAACCCTCGCTGCAGGAACTGGCCGATATCGCTGGCTGCAGCCCGACGCGCTTGCATCGCCTGTTCAAGCAGTCCACCGGGCTGACCCCCAAGCAGTACGCTGCCGCGCTGCGCGCCGACCGCCTGCGCACCGGGCTGGAACAACAGGAACGCATCACCGACGCCTTCCACGATGCTGGCTTCGGTTCCAGTGGACGCTTCTACGAGAACGCACCGAAGTTGCTGGGCATGACGCCCAAGCAATGGCGCGCAGGGGGGCGCGGCGAAGTCATCCACTTCGCGCTTGCCGAAAGCTCACTGGGCAGCGTGCTGGTGGCCAGCAGCGGGACCGGCGTGGTCGCGATCCTGCTCGGCGACGATCCGGAGACACTGCTGCAGTCGTTGCAGCAACGCTTCCGCCAAGCCGAACTGGTCGGCGCCGACCAGGGCTACGAGCAACTGGTGGCACAGGTCGTAGGCCTGGTCGAGGATCCTTCGCGAGGCGCCACGCTGCCGCTGGATATCCGTGGCACCGCGTTCCAGCAACGGGTGTGGCAGGCACTGCAGCAGATTCCGCGCGGGCAGACTGCCTCGTATGCGGATATCGCCGCGCGTATCGGCGCGCCGCGCTCAAGCCGTGCCGTCGCACGCGCATGCGCAAGCAATCCGTTGGCGGTGGCCGTGCCCTGCCACCGCGTGGTGCGCCGCGATGGCGACCTGTCCGGCTATGCCTGGGGCGTAGCGCGCAAGCGCGAACTGCTGCGCCGGGAAAAGGCCTCGACTGCCTGACGTGGGTGCCGACCTTGGTCGGCACACCCAGCTTCCCGTAGGTGCCGACCTTGGTCGGCACACCCAGCTTCCCGTAGGTGCCTACCTTGGTCGGCACACCGCCAAGGCCTCAATCCAGCTTCACCACCAGCTTGCCGAAGTTGCGCCCCTGCAACAGCCCGAAGAACGCCTCCGGTGCATTCTCCAGCCCTTCCACCACATCCTCGCGGTACTGGATGCGGCCGTCGCGCAGCCACTGCGGCATCTCGCGTTCGAACTCCGGCCACAGGTGGTTGAAGTCGTGCACGATGAAACCGCGCACGGTCAGGCGCTGGCGCAGGATCTGGCTGAACAGTGCGGGCAACCGGTCCGGGCCGGGCTGCTCGACGCCCCGCTCGTTGTAGGTGGCGATGGTGCCGCACACCGGAATGCGGGCGAAGTCGTTGAGCAGCGGCAGCACTGCATCCAGCACGTGTCCGCCCACGTTCTCGAAATACACGTCGATACCCCTGGGCACTGCCGCGCGCAGCGTCGCGGCGAAATCAGCGGCGCGATGATCCAGCGCCACGTCCACGCCCAGCGTCTGCAGATAGGCACGCTTGGCTTCGCCACCGGCGATGGCGACCACGCGCGCGCCCTGCAGCTTCGCCAGCTGGGCCACGGTCGCGCCCACCGGCCCGGTCGCGGCGGCCACCACCAGCGTCTCGCCCGGCTTCAAACGGGCGATTTCATGCAGGCTGGAATAGGCGGTGAAACCGGGCATGCCATACACGCCCAGCGCGGTACTCAGCGGCAGTCCGGCCGGGTCCAGGCGGCGCCCCAGTGCCCTGGCCGGCAGCACCGCGTGGGTCTGCCAGCCACCCGGCGCCAGCACCAGCTCACCTGCGGCTACGCCCTCGGCGTTGGACTGCAGCACCTCGGCCACGGTCTGCCCTTCCATCACCGCGCCCACCGCCACCGGCGCGGCATACGAGGGGCCCTCGTCCATGCGCCCACGCATGTACGGGTCCAGCGACAGGTAGCGGTTGCGCAGCAGCACCTCGCCATCGGCCAATGACGGCAACGCAACCTGTTCCAGGCGGAAGTTGGCTGCACTTGGCGCCCCCTGCGGACGCGACGCAAGCACGATGCGGGAGGTGGTCGAGGGATCGGACATGGCCAGGTCTCTGCTGTTGCCAGCATCAGGAAAGGAGTGCCGACACTACGCCGCAGCCATCCCCGATGGCGGCCACGAAAACAGCGTTCCATCACCCGGACCGGCGCGGGTCCGGCGCAGCCCTTGCCCTTGCAGCTTTGGCGATCGCGGCGATCTGCTGATTTCCACCGCAGACGATGATCGACTGGCCACGCCCCGCCCCAGGACGGAGGATCAAGCACTTGCGAGCGCGCAGACGGCAATGTGAAGAAATCTTGGCAAAACGCTTGCCGAAGGCAGCCGACCTCCGTAATATACGCGTCCTTGGCAGCGACCTCGCTGCAACGAAACATGTGGCCGAGTAGCTCAGTTGGTAGAGCAGGGGATTGAAAATCCCCGTGTCGGCGGTTCGATTCCGTCTTCGGCCACCACTTTCGAAGGCCTGCAGAAATGCGGGTCTTTTTTTTTCCGGAAACCGGGCTTGATCACGGTTGCCACACAATTTGGCCGAGTAGCTCAGTTGGTAGAGCAGGGGATTGAAAATCCCCGTGTCGGCGGTTCGATTCCGTCTTCGGCCACCATCTTCAGAGACCTGCAGAAATGCAGGTCTTTTTTTTTGCGCGACCGTGCCTGCCGTCTCTGTAGTACCGTCCTTGGTTCACTGCATGGAGCACTGATGACATGGATGACACCCCTTCCCTGTCCCGACTACGGCAATCGCTGCGTCGCCTGCAATGGCTGGTTGCCGGGCTGTCCGTATTGTTGCTTGGCTTGGCCGCAGTCACGGCCTGGCTGCTTTCGCAGCGCGATGCCCCATTACACGTCGATCATTTGAGCACGCGGCAGCTGCAGGTGCTCGACGAGCACGGCGTGGTACGGGTGGAGATTGGCCAGGACAGCCTAGAAGAAGGGCGACGAAGCCGCGCTGCCGGCATCCTGATTTTCGACGCTTCCGGCGCCGAGCGAGGCGGCCTGAGCACGTTCGAGGACAACAGCGTCGCTCTTGCTCTGGACGCCCCGAAGGGACAGGGCGAGGACCGGTGGCGGGACCGGGCCGGACTCCGTGTGGACGCCGACGGCTCCGCGCAACTGCTGCTGACCGACAATCTGACCCGCGGCGCAGTACGCCTGCATTCCAAGGGAACTGGCGGCGGAGGGCTGGACACCTTCAAATGGGATATGGGCAGCGGCACGTTGCATACGCGGACACTTACCTTTGACGGCGACGAGCGCAGTCAACGTCCGTTCGAGCAGTAGCCGCAACTGACGACGGCAATGGTGCCGGCGCATGGAACCTTTACACGCGCCCGTGGCCGCTCGCCTAAGCTCAGGACTCCTGCCTGGAGCCTGCCGATGCCTCTGCGTCCCGCCCTGCTCGCCTGCCTGCTGCTGGCCGCCTCCCCGGTGATCGCCGCCGAACCGGTGCGCGCAGTCGACACGCTGGACATCGACCGCTACGCAGGCCAGTGGCACGAGATCGCGCATCTTCCGGTGTCGTTCCAGAAGCAGTGCGTCGGCGAGATCACCGCCAACTACGGGCTGCGCCGCGATGGCCGCATCAGTGTCACCAATGCCTGCCGCAACGGCGACGGAGAACGCGTGGTTGCTGAAGGCGTGGCACGCCCGGTTGCCGGCCATCCCGGCCAGTTGCAGGTGCGCTTCGTGCCGGACTGGCTGAGCTGGGTGCCACTGGTCTGGGCGGACTACTGGGTCCTGGCACTGGACCCGGACTATCAGTGGGCGTTGGTCGGTGAACCGGACCGTAAGTACCTGTGGATCCTCTCGCGCCTGCCGGAAATGGATCGCGCCCGGTTCGAACAGTTGAAAGAGAAAGCCGAGACGATGGGCTACGACCTCGGCCCACTGCGCCTGATGGCTCCGATTCGCGATACGCCCGCCGACTGAACCGCGCCGCATCCGGCGCACCACGCGCGTGCCATCCGGCGCCGCGCACGCCCGGCCGCCATCTTCACGCGCTACCCTCTGCGACGGGTCGCCACAGGCGATCCAAACGACCATACGCCGTAGTATGCTTATCCAACGCACCCCTCCAGAGGACCTGCGCCCATGCTCCACCGCTTCCGTATCGCCTTGATCGTCCTGTGCACCCTCGCCCTTGTTGCCTGCAACAACGGCATCGTCAAGCGTGTTTCGGAACCGGCGGCCAGCCTGCAGCAGCTGACCGTGCGCGCCGACGGCAACTGGACCGTAGCCCTGCGCCTGCAGAACTACAGCTCCATGCCCATGACCTTCGATGACGTCGCGCTGGCGCTGACCGTCGGCGACAGCGACGCCGGCACCCTGCAGGCCAAGCCGGGCATTTCCATCGGCGGCACCTCGGCCGACGTCATCCAGGTCAATCTGGTGCCCAGCTCGGCCGCACGCCTGGTAGTGGCCGATGCGCTGGCCAGCAACCGCACCCTGGCCTATGGCCTGAAGGGAACGGTGGCAGCCACGCCGCAGGAAAAGAAGCAGCGCAGCTTCGACATCAGCAGCCGCAGCACCCTCAACCAGGCCCCGGGCCTGCCGGGCGTGCTGCGCTGACTCCCGCTTTCCGCCGCGGCGCCCGGCGCCGCTCCCCCTGTCCCTGATCAAATCGAGACGTACCGATGAGCAGCTACACCGCCCCGCTTTCCGACCTCCGTTTCGCCCTGCACGATGTGCTCAAGGTCGAACCCCTGTTCGCCCGCCTGGGCTTCACCGACGCCACCGCCGACGTGGTCGATGCCGTGCTGGAAGAAGCCGGCCGCTTCAGCGCCACCGTGCTGGCCCCGCTCAACAGCGTCGGCGACGAGATCGGCTGCGTGCTCGACCAGGCCACCGGTGAAGTGACCACCCCGCCCGGCTTCAAGCAGGCCTACGACCAGTTCGTCGATGGCGGCTGGACCGGCCTGACCGCCTCGCCGGAGCTGGGCGGCCAGGGCCTGCCGCACACCCTGGGCGTGCCGCTCAACGAGATGATCAACGCCGCCAACCTGGCCTGGGGCAACTTCCCGCTGCTCTCGCACGGCGCCATCGAAGCGCTGAAGCAGCACGGCGAGGCCTGGCAGCACGAGGCCTTCCTGAAGCCGCTGATCGAGGGCCGTTGGACCGGCACCATGTGCCTGACCGAGCCGCACTGCGGCACCGACCTGGGCCTGCTCAAGACCAAGGCCGAGCCGAATGCCGATGGCAGCTACTCGATCACCGGCACCAAGATCTTCATCACTGCCGGCGAGCACGACCTGACCGGCAACATCGTGCACCTGGTGCTGGCCAAGCTGCCCGACGCCCCTCCGGGTGCCAAGGGCATCTCGCTGTTCGTCACCCCGAAGTTCAAGGTCGACCGCGAAGGCAACGTCGGCGAGCGCAACGCACTGCGCTGCGGCTCGATCGAGCACAAGATGGGCATCAAGGGGTCGGTCACCTGCGTGATGAACTTCGATGGTGCGCAGGGCTACCTGGTCGGCCAGCCGCACAAGGGCCTGCAGGCCATGTTCACCATGATGAACACCGCGCGCCTGGGCGTCGGCCTGCAGGGCATCGGCCTGTCCGAGCGCGCCTACCAGAACGCACTGAAGTACAGCCGTGAGCGCCTGCAGTCGCGCGCCCTGAGCGGCGCCAAGTTCCCGGACAAGCCGGCCGACCCGATCCTGGTCCATCCGGATGTGCGCCGCATGCTGCTGACGGTGAAGTCACTGGTCGAGGGCAGCCGCCTGCTGGCCCTGCACGCCGCCACCCTGATCGACGTCGCCCACCACGCCGAGGATGCCGCCGAGCGCGAGCGCGCCGACACCCTGGTGAGCTTCCTGACCCCGATCTCCAAGGCCTGCCAGACCGAATGGGGCATCGAGAACACCTACAACGCCCTGCAGTGCTTCGGTGGCCACGGCTACATCCGCGAACACGGCATGGAGCAGCTGGCCCGCGATGCACGCATCACCACGCTGTATGAAGGCACCACCGGCATCCAGGCGCTGGACCTGATCGGCCGCAAGACCGCGTCCAGCCAGGGCGCCGGCCTGAAGCTGATGCTGGCCGAGATCGAAGCCTTCGCCAAGGCCAACGAGGGCAACGAAGCGCTGGCCGAGTTCATCGGCCCGCTGCGCGCCAAGGCCGCCGAATGGGGCAAGCTGACCATGGATGTGCTGCAGCGTTCGGCTTCCAATCCGGACGAACTCGGCGCGGCCAGCTACGACTACCTGTTCTATTCGGGTTACGTGGTGCTGGCTTACTGGTGGGCCCGCAGCGTGGCCGCCGCCGATGCCAGCGCGCACGGCGCCGCTTTCGCTCAGGGCAAGCGCGAGACCGCACGGTTCTACTTCGCCCGCGTACTGCCGCGCACCCTCGCCCACGCCGCCGCGATCCAGGCCGGCGCCGCCCCGCTGATGGCGATGGACGACGAGCGCTTCGGCGCCTGAGCCGGGCTGCGCCCGGCACCCGCGGTAGTGCCGGCCGCTGGCCGGCACCCGCAACAGCAACATCAACGGCAAGAGCTGGCTTCCTGCGGGGTGGCGAGGTGGGTCCAATTGCGGGGGACGCTGCAAGTACGTCCATGTAAGCTCGGTCGCCGCATCCATGCGGCTCACGCCCCCGCAACCGGACCCACCCCGCCCTCGACAGATTTCTGCTGCTGGTAGGTGTCGACCTTGGTCGACACCGTAGATCCACGCCATGCGTGGATGGAAACCACCGAAATCCATCTGGAGAAAAGCCCCCTTTTGTTAAAGGGGGCGCGCCGACAGGCGCGGGGATTAGGAAGAATGCGCGGGCAACCCAGCGCGCCAACGGCGGGCTGGGTTGCTAAAGGGGGCGCACCGACAGGTGCGGGGGATAGGAGGAATGCGTGGACCTGAATCTTGCGATTTGGGCATCGCCCTCGGGGCGATACCCAAATCGCAATGATTCAGGTATAAGCTGTTCTCCCGATGGAGACAGACACTACACGCTTGGGTCTGATCGAAGCCGGAGCCCCGATTTCTGCTCCGGGCGCCGAAGCATCGCCCAACGCCACGACGCTGCATCGCCCCGGTTCGGTCCGGCTGCTCTCGCTTGATGCCCACGGACGCGTACTGGACTGGATCACCTGGCAGGATGCGGCGTGCCTCTACGCCCGCGAAGCCGTGGCCTGGACACTCGGCGATCCCTGCCTGCACATCCACGGCGGTACCAACCGCTTCAGCGGACTGCAGAGCGGCATGGACCTGCACCCGATCATCGCCGCCCGCGGCCACGCCCGCTCCCGCGCGATCGACCCCACGCCGAACCTGACCAACCCGGCCCTGTTCGCCCGCGACGCACACCTGTGCATGTACTGCGGCCAGCAGTTCAACCGCCCCACGCTCACCCGCGACCACGTCATGCCGCTGTCCAAGGGTGGCCTGGACTGCTGGGAAAACGTGGTCACCGCCTGCTTCCACTGCAACTCGCGCAAGAGCGACCGCACCCCCCAGCAGGCCGGAATGCCGTTGCTGGCGGTGCCTTACCGGCCCAGCTGGATCGAGCATCTGATCCTGTCCAACCGCAACATCCTGGCCGACCAGATGGCCTTCCTGAAGGCGCAATTGCCCAAGCGGTCAAAACTGAGCACCTGAATCGCTGAAAATGCAACCCTCACCGTCCTGTCACGGGCGGCGGCGTTTGCTTGCCCCACCCCCGTTTGAGGGCGAAAATGGGCGTTCAGAACAAGTGCGAACATGATGATCGACTCTGCCCGCTATCCCCGCCTCGCGCGCATCCAGACACCGGATGACCTGCGCACGTTCGACGAATCCGAATTGACGGCGGTCGCCGATGAACTGCGCGCCTACCTGATCGAATCGGTGGGCAAGAGCGGCGGCCACTTCGCCGCCGGCCTGGGCGTGATCGAACTCACCGTGGCCCTGCACTACCTGTACCAGACCCCGGTCGATCAGCTGGTCTGGGACGTCGGTCACCAGACCTATCCGCACAAGATCCTGACCGGTCGCCGCGACGAGATCCATACCGTCAAGCAGAAGGACGGCGTCGCGCCGTTCCCGAAGCGCGAGGAAAGCGAATACGACACCTTCGGCGTTGGCCACTCTTCGACCTCGATCTCGGCCGCGCTCGGCATGGCCATCGCCCGCCAGTCCGAAGGCGACGACCGCAAGGTCGTGGCGGTGATCGGTGACGGCGCGATGACCGCCGGCATGGCGTTCGAGGCGCTGATGCACGCCGGTGGCATGGAGCCCGAGCCGAACCTGCTGGTGATCCTCAACGACAACAACATGTCGATCTCCGAGGCGGTCGGCGGTCTGACCAAGATGCTCGGCCGCGCCACCGGCAGCCGCACGCTCAATGCGCTGCGCGAAGGCGGCAAGAAGATCCTCGGCGACAAGAAGAACAACCCGGCGCGCTTCGTGAAGCGCTGGGAAGAACACTGGAAGGGCATGTTCGTGCCGTCCACGATGTTCGAGGAAATGGGCTTCCACTACACCGGCCCGATCGACGGCCACGACATGCCCGCCTTGCTGTCCACGCTGAAGACGTTGCGCGCCTCCAAGGGCCCGAAGCTGCTGCACGTGATGACCACCAAGGGCAAGGGCTACGAGCCGGCCGAAGGCGACCAGATCGGTTACCACGCCGTCGGCCCGTTCGATCCGGACAAGGGCTTGGTGGCCAAGGCCGGTGCCAAGAAGCCGACCTACACCGATGTGTTCAGCGACTGGCTGTGCGATGCCGCCGCTGCCGAGCCACGCCTGTACGGCATCACCCCGGCGATGCGCGAAGGCTCCGGCCTGGTGCGTTTCAGCAAGGAATACCCGCAACGCTATTTCGACGTGGCAATTGCCGAGCAGCACGCGGTCACCCTCGCCGCCGGCATGGCCACCCAGGGTGGCAAGCCGGTGGTGGCGATCTACTCGACCTTCCTGCAGCGTGCGTACGACCAGCTGGTGCATGACGTGGCCATCCAGGACCTGGACGTGCTGTTCGCGATCGACCGCGCCGGCGTGGTCGGTCCGGACGGCGCCACCCATGCCGGCAACCTCGACCTGAGCTTCCTGCGCTGCGTGCCGAACCTGGTGGTGATGGCTCCGTCCAATGAAGCCGAGTGCCGGCAGATGCTCAGCACTGGCCTGCAGCACCCGGGCCCGGCCGCCGTGCGCTATCCGCGCGGCACCGGCACCGGCGTCGCCGCCGGTACCGACCTGTCGCCCCTGCCGATCGGCAAGGGCGAGCTTCGCCTGCAGGGCAGCCGCGTCGCGCTGCTCGCCTTTGGCAGCACCGTGGCCGCCGCCGAACAGGTCGGCCGCGAACTGGGCCTGAGCGTGGTCAACATGCGCTTCATCAAGCCGCTGGACCGCGAGCTGGTGCTGGCCGTGGCCGCCCAGCACGAGGGCCTGGTCACAATCGAAGACAATGTGGTGGCCGGCGGCGCCGGCTCCGGCGTCGGCGAACTGCTCAACGCCGAAGGCGTATTGCGCCCGATCCTGCACCTGGGCCTGCCAGACAGTTACCAGCACCACGCAAGCCGTGAGGACCTGCTGGCCGAAGCCGGTATCGATGCGGCGGGCATCCGCGCGGCGGTGCTCAAGCGCTGGCCGCAGCTGGCTGCCGGGACCCCGCCGCTCAGCGCGGCAGGCTGAGGCCGGTCACCACCAGTAGATCCACGCATGGCGTGGATCTACTGCGGAACAGGGGTCGATCCACGCCATGCGTGGAGACAGATGCAAAGTAGATCCACGCCGTGCGTGGCTAGCGGGCTCCGGAACGATGATCTGGCCGGAAACCCCAACCCTCAGCCGTAGCTGACCGCTTCCACGAACGCACCGCTGGCCTCCACCCGCACCGCAGCGCGCTGCCCGGTGTCGACGAAGTGGAGGCGTGCAAGGGTTTCAGCGAAATCGTAGGCCCGGGCACCATCGCGGAACTCGATCGGTTCCGGCCGGTCCGGGTGCAGCACGCGCCATTGGCGTTGCTCGCATTGCAGGCGGATCAACATGCAGCTCACTCCTTGAGGCAGCGTATCGACGGTGGCGGGACGGGCGTGCCGGTTACGGCAGACTTCATCGCGACGGATCAGGGGCACGCAGGGTGCCCTGATCACAGAAGATACGACGTTCAAAATGTGAGCTGTATCAGATTATTCTGATTTTCGATGGGCGAGCTCAATTCACCTGGAACTGCGCCCGGCAGCCGTCGCTGACCCAGATGCCACGACGGTTCCAGCCCCAGGTCTGGCCCTCGATGCAGGCGCTGCGTGAATCCTGACGCACCAGGCGCACACCACGACGGATGCGGGCATCACAGTACTCCTGGCGGTGGCCGTTGGAATGGCAGGTGATCACCTCACCCCCGCCCCAGCCATTGCCACCGTTGCCCCAGCCGTTGCCATGGCCACCACCCCAGCCACCGCCACGGCGGTACTCGCCAACGAACTCGGCACGGCAGCCCTGGGTGACCCACACACCGTAGCGCGATTGCCCCCAGGTCTCGCCTTCCACGCACGGCGAACCGGACAACTGGCGGATCATCCGGGCACGGCCTTCCAGGCGGCATTCATTGCTGCGGTTCTTGATCGATTCGCAGCGGACGATGCCGCCGCCATCACGACCGCCATAGCGATCGTCGTCATAACCGTAGCCATAGCTCTGCGCCTGCGCGCCGCCCGCGGCCGCCAGCATCGGCAGCAGCGTGCAGGCCAGGGTTCGCCAGGTGAGTGCCTTGCCCATCGGAATCTCCGGATGAATACGATGGCGCAAGCATCCGGGATTCGTGGCGCGGCGCACAGGGGGCGCCCCACGGCGGTTTTTTCCCCATTCAAACAACTCAACCGTGGCTGACTGCGCCTCGGCCGGTGGCGTCACTCCCCGATATGGAGCGCATCCACGGTGCTGCCGAGCGCCTCGACCCGGACCGTGCTGCGCTGGCCGGTGCGACGATGGTGCTCGAGGGCCAGCGCAGCGGCCGCGTCGAAGGCATCGGCACCGCGGGCGTAACGGGTGGCGTCACCCGCCTTCGGATGCAACACGGACCAGTGCCGGGCAGTGCATTGGACAGTAAAGACCATGAGAAGCTCCTGCGGAAGGAAAGAGGCGGTGACAGGCGGCAGGGCCACGTGCCAGTACACCCTCAGGCTATCGATCGCGTCGGAGATGGCCCATCAGATTTGTACGAAAATGCCTCAGGATTCGGTCGGGCGCTTCCCAACCCTCACATCCCTGAGGCTGTTTAGTGAAGGCGTTCCGTGACCCTTGTCACGGAGTTGACGGAGCTTCACACTACCGTCACCAACAGGGGCCCCTTCCACATGCGCACCTTCTTCTCGCAGCAGCGCTGGACGCTGCTGAAGTTCTATTTCGTCGCCAGCTATCTGGTGCTGATTGAAGAGCTGATCCGCGCCGCCATGCACTGAGCGCTTGCTGGAGGGCTATTTGCGACAGACACTGTCGCTTTAGGCTCGGAGCCCGCCCGATGAAAGCGCTTCTTCTGATTCCAGCCCTGCTGGTGCTGACCGCGTGCGCCAACCAGCACGACGCCGCCGCACGTGCCGATGCGGCGACCACCTCGTCTGCGATACCGAAGGTGGGCGGCGATCGCGATGCCCACGGATGCATTGGTTCGGCCGGCTACCAGTGGTGCGAGCACAGCCAGCGTTGCGAACGCCCGTGGGAACTGGCACAGGCACAGGGCCTGGCCAATACCGCCGAGGCCATCGATGCCTACTGCGCGAAGCCGGCCAGCCCGGCACGCAAGTGAGGCGCGCACCCCATGGCTGAGCTGAGCCCGCTACCCACCCTGGCCCCGGGTCGCTACCGCCACTTCAAGGGCGGCGAGTACGACGTGCTCGATATCGTCCGCAGCAGCGAGACGCTGGAGCCACTGGTGCTGTATCGCGCGCTCTATGGCGAAGGCGGCCTGTGGGTGCGCCCGTATGCCATGTTCGTCGAACAGGTACCGGGCGAACACGGACCGCAGCCGCGTTTCGCCCGCATCGACGCATGACGGTTCCGCTGCCGGCCCTGGCCGGCAGCGCGGTGACACCACGGGCCTGCGTTACAATCGTACCGTCCAGTCGGTTTCTTCCCGCCATGTCCGCATCCCCCTCCCGTTCGCGCCGCAAGGCGCCCGACAGCGTGCGCCAGTCACTGCTGCAGGCCACCATTGAAGTGATCGGCCGTAATGGCCTGGCCGCGCTGACCGTGCAGGACGTCGCACAGGCCGCCGGTGTCAGCAAGGGTGCGCTGTTCCATCATTTCAGCAGCAAGCAGGCACTGGTGGATGAAGCCATCGGAGCGCTCATCGGCGAATTCGAAGCGCGGGTGCGTGCCCTGCTGCAGGAAAACCCCGAAGGGCATGGCCGTTTCAGCCGCGCCTATGTGCAGGCCAATTTCGAGCATCTGCTGCAGCAGGAACAGGACAACGACATCGGCCTGACCCTGGGCAACCTGATGGAACCAGCCCTGCTCGCGCATTGGCGCACCTGGAAGCGTGCGATGCTGGCCGAGTTCGCCGGCGAAGCCAACGATCCCCGACTGTATGCGGCGCGCTGCGCTGCCGATGGCTACTGGGCCACGGCCTATGGGCGTCCGCTGGACGAGGAAGAACGCGCCAACGCATTGGCGATGGCCGAACAGGCCCTGAAACTATGCGACCCGCAGTGAGCAGGAGCGCTTAATGAATCCCTATCTCTACCTTGCCGCTGCCATCGTGCTGGAAGTAATTGCCACGTCGCTGCTGAAGGCATCCGACGGCATGAGCCGGCTGGCGCCGACACTGGGCGCGCTGGTCGGCTATGGACTGTGCTTCTACCTGCTGTCGATGACCATGAAGTCGATCCCGACCGGCATCGCCTACGCGATCTGGTCCGGCGTCGGCATCGTGCTGATCTCGCTGATCGGGCTGGTGGTGTTCAAGCAGCGCCTGGATGCACCGGCGTTGATCGGCATCGGCCTGATCTGTGCTGGCGTACTGGTGATCAATCTGTTCTCGCGCAGCAGCGCACACTGAGTACGCTGCTGCGCGATCAACGCTAGCTGACCTTCTTCGCTACGGTCATGCCGAGCAGGAACAGCACCACGGCGATGATGATGCCGGCCCAGAACAGGAACTTGGCGATGCCGACCGCGGCGCCGGCAATGCCGCCGAAGCCGAGCACGCCCGCAATGACGCCGATGATGGCGAAGATGATGGCCCACTTGATCATGTCAAACCTTTCCCCGTGGGGACTGCGTACTGGATGATCAGGCTAGGCCGTAGCCGATGCGGCAGTCGTGAACAGGCCGCGTGCGCGGCGTGAATCAGCGCGGGCGGAAACGCAGCAGGGCCACTGCAAAGGCCAGGAAAACGCTGCCCACCAGCCGCTCGAACCAGCGCCGCGCGAAGGGTTTGGCCAACCATCGGCGCAGGCCATGGCCACCGGCGGCATACATCACGTACCAGAACAGTTCGCAGCCGGCGAAGGTGGCAACCAGCACGCTGTACTGCAGCGCCTGGCCACGCGACGGGTCGACGAACTGCGGCAGGAACGCCGCAGCGAACAGCAGCAGCTTGGGATTGCTCAGGCCCACCAGAAGGCCACCACGGAACACCTTCCACGCGCCCAGCGACGCCGCAACCGGCAGCGCGGCATCGACCGTCACCGGTGGTGCCGGACGGCAACTGTCACGCCATGCCTTCAGGCCCAGCCAGGCCAGATAGGCCACGCCCAGATAGCGCAACACCTCAAACAGCATCGGCGAGGAATGCAGCAACGCACTCAGGCCTGCTGCGGAGGCCGCCAGCACCAGCAGCATCGCCAGCAGGCAGCCAGCCATCGCCGGCACGCTACCGCGAAAGCCGAGCCCGACGCTGCGACCGAGGATATGCAGCATGTTCGGCCCCGGCGTACCACACAGAACGAACACCGTGGCGAGGAACCACCACCAGGTATGCAGGGCCATATCGGACATCCACTTCAGAAGATCCCACCAGCATAGAGTGCGCCGGCCTGGCGCGGCACACACAGCGCAGCATGGATGCGGTGGTTACAGAGGCAGGCTCAGGCCGCGAGCGCGTCGCGCCGTACCAGTACCTGGTCGATCAAGCCCCATTCGCATGCCTGCTCGGCACTCATGAAACGATCGCGGTCCAGGGTCTGCTCGACCTCCTCGACACTGCGTCCGCAATGCTGCGCATACAGCCGGGTGATGCGCTGCTTGGTGCGCTGCATTTCCTCGGCATGGATGAAGATGTCCGACGCCTGGCCCTGCACCCCGCCCAGCGGCTGATGCACATGCAGGCTGGCATTGGCCAACGCCGCACGGTGACCGGGCTCGCCGGCCATCAGCAGGAACGAACCCATCGACCGCGCGGTGCCCATGCACAGCGTATGCACCGGGGCCGAGATGTATTGCATGGTGTCGTACATCGCCAGGCCGCTGGAGATCACTCCACCCGGCGAGTTGATGTACAGATGGATCGGCTTCTCCGGGTTTTCCGATTCCAGGAACAGCAGCTGCGCGCAGACCAGCGCCGACACAGTGTCATCGACTTCACCGTTGAGAAAGATGATGCGCTCGCGCAGGAGCCGCGAGTAGATGTCATGGGAGCGCTCACCGCGCTCGCTGCGTTCCACCACCATCGGTATCAGCTGCATTCTGTCCCGCATGTGCCTGCTCCCTGTAGCGTTCGATCCAGGCGCCGGCTCAGGCCGCGCGCATCATGGTGCGATGATCGTCGTTGGCGGCCAACGGCAGCTGCGCGCGCAGGTCGGTGAGCCGATGCACGATGGTCAGCACCGTCCCCTCACCGTCATCCGCGCGCAGCTGGAAACACACCAGGCTGTGCAGATGCGGAGGCTGCGCATCGCGCAGGCGGAACCCCAGCTCCCGCCCCTCCTCGCACAGGCAGGGCTGCAGATCGGCAAGATCGGCCGCCGGCAACCAGCGCTCACGAAGTGCCGGATCGAACAGTGCGCGCCAGACCCTTTCCGGTGGCGCTGGCAGCCACTGCTCCATCACCAACGCGGGAGCCGCTTCGTTCAGAACATCGTCCATCAGTCCATCTCCTTCAGCAGATCCTGCAAGGCATCCATCCGCGCGGGCCAGTAGGCCCGGTAGCGCTGCAGCCAGTTGCCGATGTGCGCCAGCCCGCGCGGATCGACCTCGTAGTGGACGAAACGGCCTTGGCGCTGTTCGCTCACCAGCCCGGCATCGCGCAGCACCGCCAGGTGCTGGGACATCGCAGACTGGCTGATCGCCATGCCCTCGCGCAGCGCGCTGGCATGCTGCCCGCCCTCGGCCAGCTTTTCGAAGATGTGGCGGCGGGTGGGGTCGGCCAGCGCTTTGAAGAGGGCGTTCTCGATCATGACAAACACATTAGCAACCACTAATGTGTAGTGCAACTCCCGCATCGGCTGTGCTGCAATGACGGCTCCCCGGCATGGAGCTGTGCATGAAGACCCTTGGCCTGATCGGCGGCATGAGCTGGGAAAGCTCGGCGCAGTATTACCGGCTCATCAACGAGGACGTGCGGCAGCGCCTCGGTGGCGCACATTCGGCGCAGCTACTGCTGTGGTCGGTGGACTTCGCCCCGATCAAGCAGCTGCAGCATGACGGCGACTGGGATGCGCTGGGCGACCACATGGCCGACGCTGCACGGCGCCTGCAGGCCGGTGGCGCCGATCTGCTGTTGATCTGCACCAACACCATGCACAAGCTGGCCGACCGCATCGAGGCGGTCTGCCCACTGCCGCTGCTGCATATCGCCGACCCCACCGCCCAGGCCATCGTGCAGGCAGGCGCACGCAAGGTGGGCCTGCTCGGTACCGCCTTCACCATGGAACAGGACTTCTACCGCGGCCGGCTGCAGGATCGCTTCGGATTGGAGGTGCTGGTTCCCGAAGCCGATGATCGTCGCAGCGTGCACGACATCATCTACCAGGAACTGATCGCCGGTGTGGTCAGCGAGCACTCACGACAGGTCTACGCCGGCGTGATCGCGAGACTGGTGGCGCGCGGTGCCGAAGCCATCATCCTGGGCTGTACCGAGATCATGCTGCTGGTACGACCGGAAGACAGCGCAGTGCCGCTGTTCGATACCACTGCACTGCACGCACGGGCTGCGGTGGACGCGGCGCTGGCGTGAATCGATGCGCGCCGGAGCGCGGAATCAGTCCGCGCCCTGCACTTCCAGCGCGGTGATGAGCCACTCGACCACCGCCTGTGAATCGCACAGGAAGAAGATGGCATCGCCGGAGCGCGCCTCGGTAAGCAGGCGATAGACCGTGATCGCCACCGCCGACTGGTTGGCGATGAACACTTCCGGGCTGCGCGGCCCCTCGCTGTGGCCGGCAACCGCGTGCAGCGCCTTGCGTGCGGCCACGGTGGCAGCCGGGTCCGCGCTGCGGGTCAGTTCCGGCCCGCGCAGGCCCCAGGCAATGAACACATGCTTGCCCTTGAACGTGGTGTCCAGGACCCGCACCTCGGCGCCACCTGCGTCGGCCGAGCGATGAATGACGGTACTGCTGATCAACGCAACCCCCTGTGGTCGTCGTGGTCCGCGCATCCTCCTCCACGCGCCGGCCGCATGCCAGTGACAACAGCCACAGGCTGTGCCGACCGGCGTGGGAGACATGTAAGAGGGTGTAAACCGATGCGATCGGATGTGCAGCGATGATACGGGATGTAAGCCTCTGCATGGGCCCGCGCGTACTACTAAACCGCCACTGAGCCATCTTCGGAACGAAGCGTTCCGGCAGCCCCGGACTGGGCCATTCTTGCCGCCCCATCCCCACCGAGCCTGCACATGTCCCATCGCCTGCTGCTGACGATCACCGGCACCTCCCTTGCCCTGCTGCTGGCCGCCACCACCGTGGCCGCACAGGACTACGACACCGATCACATTCCGGCGCTGCGCTGCGAATCGCAGTTCAACAAGACCGCGCAATGCCCGATCGAAGGCCCGATGCGCCTGGCCAGGCAGCTGTCGGTGACCCGGTGCGTGGAGAACCAGAACTGGGGCCAGAGCCGCCGCACGTTGTGGGTGACCGACGGCTGCCGCGCCGAGTTCGTCGCCGACGGCTATGGGCGCGGACGCTGGCCGGGCCGCGGCAGGGACCGTGACGATGATGGCGAGCGCCTGGTCTGCGAGTCCTACGAAAAGAAGGACAAGGAATGCCGTATCCGTGTTCGCCACGAGGTGCGCCTGGTCAAGCAGAAGTCGGTGACGGCCTGCATCGAGGACCAGAACTGGGGCTGGGACCGACGCGGCGTGTGGGTCAGCGACGGCTGCCGGGCCGAGTTCCGCGTGTATTGACTGCCGAGCACGCGCTGGCTGCGGCGGGTGCGGCTGCGCCTGCGGCAGAGCCGATAGACTGGGCCCTCCTGTCAGGAGCCCGACCATGCCCGCTGCGACTGCGCTGCGCCTCCGCGACGCGACGCCCGCCGATGCCTCCGCGCTGATCGCACTCGACAGCGTGGCGGCAAGCGACCCTCGACGGGCGGAGCAGATTGGCGAGTGGCTGGCGCGGGGCAACGTGCATGTTGCCGAGCAGGAGCGCGGGATCGTCGGCTACATGACCCTCCATGAGCACTTCTTCGGCGAAGCCTTCATCGAAATGCTGATGGTCACGCGCGAGCGGCGCAGCCAGGGCGTCGGCGCCGCACTGCTGCGGCACGCGATCGCACAGCGTGGACAGCGCAAGCTGTTCACCTCGACCAATGCCTCCAACATCGCCATGCAGCGCCTGCTCGTTGCATCGGGCTTCATCGACAGCGGCATCGTGCATGGACTGGATGACGGTGACCCGGAGCTGATCTACCGCTTTGCCGGCAGCTGATCGAGATACGCGGTCACCTTGGTGTCCAGCAGATCCATCAGCACGGGATCCATGCAGCGATAGTCGTCCGGTATATCCAGGCAATGCAGGCGCTTGTGTTCCAGCAGGCGCGCGTACGCGGCCTGCAGGCGATGCTGGTGCTTGGCCTCCATCACGAAGATGACATCGGCCCAGCGGATGTCCGCCGGGCCGATGGGGCGTCGTGCATGCGGGCTGGTGCCGGCCGACAGCGCAGTGAAGCCGGGCCGCCGTCGCCACATGGCTTCGGCGGTTGGGCTGCGCAGCTGGTTGCGGCTGCAGACGAACAGCAGGTTGATCATTCCTGTTCCTGCAGTTGGCGGGCGCTGAGCACTGGATAGGTGAAGCCCAGCTGGCGTGCGCGCGCAAGCTTGGCATCGCGCGTGTACAGCAGCTTCCAGTTCTTCTCGGGCTTGTAGCTGTAGGCGGTCGTGGCGCGGTCGCCACCACGATTGCGCGCCTGGCTGCGACGCCAGGCACGGTTTCTTGCAGATTCCATGATGTGTTCTCGTGAGTACCGGGTTCAGCAGCCGCGGTAGTACGAGTGGCGCGCAGCATACACCGCGCGCACAAAAAAGCCCACGCATCGCTGCGCAGGCTTCTTGATTCATCACAGTGGTCGGGACGGCCGGATTCGAACCGACGACCCTCTGCCCCCCAGGCAGATGCGCTACCAGGCTGCGCTACGCCCCGACTGATGCTGCGATGTGCCCGCCAGTGCGGCGGGCCGTGAAGTATAGCGGATTACGATGGAAATGGGATCAGCGGCGCAACAACTGCAGCACTTCTTCCAGCTCCATGCGCACCTGCTTGATGATCTGGTTGCTCAGCGCCGATTCCTCGCGGGCATCGGGGCCATCCAGACGCAGGCGTGCACCACCGATGGTGTAGCCCTGTTCGTACAGCAGGCTGCGGATCTGCCGCACCATCAGCACGTCGTGGCGCTGGTAGTAGCGGCGGTTGCCTCGGCGCTTGGCCGGCTCAAGGCTGGGAAACTCGGTTTCCCAGTAGCGCAGCACGTGCGGCTTGACGTCGCACAGCTCGCTGACCTCACCGATGGTGAAGTAGCGCTTGGCCGGGATCGGCGGTAGTTCGCGGTTACTGCCCGGATCCAGCATAAGCTTCCACCCTCTCCTTGAGCTTCTGGCCCGGACGGAAGGTGACCACCGTACGGGCGGAAATCGGAATTTCCTCGCCGGTCTTGGGGTTGCGACCCGGGCGCTGGTTCTTGCGCCGCAGATCGAAATTACCGAAGCCCGACAGCTTCACCTGACGTCCCTGTTCCAATGCTTCACGCAGCACATCGAAAAACGCGTCGACGAATTCCTTGGCTTCCCGCTTGTTCAGACCGACTTCGTCGAACAGCTTTTCCGCCATCTCCGCCTTGGTCAATGCCATTGCCTGCTACCCCCGAGTGCTGCCCGCTCAGCCGCGGATCCGGGCGTGATGTTCACGCTCGATGGCAGTGACCGCCTCGGCCACCACCGCATCCACGTCGCGGTCCGTCAGAGTGCGCGACTTGTCCTGCAAAATCAAGCCCATAGCGAGACTCTTGAATCCCGGCTCGACGCCCTGGCCGACGTAGCGGTCGAACAGGTTCAGGTCGCGCAGCAGCGGGCCAGCAGCCTGGCGGAGGGTGGCCGCGAGATCGGCCCAGGCCACCTGTTCAGGCACCAGGAATGCCAGGTCGCGGCGCACTGCCGGGAAGCGCGACAGCTCGCCGGCACGCGGCAGGCGGCGGGCGGTCAGCGGCTCCAGGTCCAGTTCGAAGGCGTAGACGTCGGCTTCAATGTCCATTGCCTTTGCCAGACGCGGGTGGATCTGCCCGATCCAGCCGATCGCCACGCCATCGCGGAACACCTCGGCCGAACGGGCCGGGTGGCCGTAGGGGCGGGCCGACGGGCGGAACTCCAGTACCGCACCACTGGCAGCGGCCAGCGATTCCAGATCGCCCTTCAGGTCATGGAAATCGACCTTGCGGGCCGGCAGGCCCCACTGCAGTGCCTGTGCATCGCCACAGACCGCAGCGGCCACGCGCAGGGTTTCCAGCGGCGCCGGCCGGCCGTCGCCGGCCTGCTGGGCGAACACGCGGCCCAGTTCGAACAGGCGCACGCGGCCGATCTGGCGGGCGGCGTTGCGGCCCAACGTGGCGACCAGGCCTGGCAGCAGCGACGGGCGCATCACCGCCAGTTCGGCCGACAGCGGGTTGGCCAGCGGTACCAGGCCGTCGCGCAGCTGCCACTGGCTCAGCAGCGCATCGTCGACGAAAGCGAAATTGACGGTTTCCTGCTGGTCACGGGCGATCAGCTGGCGGCGCACGCTCAGTGCGTCCAGCTGGGTCTCGCTCGGCATCGCCACGCGCGAGGCGCCGCCCGGCAGCGTGGTCGGGATCTGCTCGTAACCGTGGATGCGCGCCAGCTCTTCGATCAGGTCTTCTTCGATGGCGATGTCGAAGCGGCGGCTCGGCGCCGTGACCTGCCAGCCGTCGGCGGTGGCAACCACGTCCATGCCCAGCGCGCGCAGGATGCGCTCCACTTCCGCATCGTCGATGGTGATGCCGAGCACGCGGGTGATGCGGGCGCGGCGCAGCACGATGGTTGCCGGCTGCGGCAGATCGGCCTCACGCACGGCCTCGGTGACCGGCGCCGGGGTGCCGCCGGCCAGGTCCAGCACCAGGCGGGTGGCGTACTCGATGGCGGTACGCGGCAGTGCCGGGTCGACACCGCGCTCGAAGCGGTGGCCGGCATCGGTGTGCAGGCCCAGCTTGCGACCACGGCCCATGATCGCGGCCGGCGCGAAGTGTGCGGCTTCCAGGAATACGGCGGTGGTCGCGTCGGTGACGCGGGTGTCGAAGCCGCCCATCAGGCCGGCCAGGCCGACCGCACGATCGGCGTCGGTCACGACCAGGAAGCTGTCGTCCAGCGCGGCGTCGCGGCCGTCCAGCAGCTTCAGGCTCTCGCCGGCACGCGAACGGCGCACGGCGATGCTGCCCTGCAGGGTGCCCAGGTCGTAGGCATGCATCGGCTGGCCGAGCTCGAGCATCACGTACTGGGTGATGTCGACCAGCAGCGAGACCGGGCGCACGCCGCTGCGGCGCAGGCGCTCGGCCATCCACAGCGGGGTCTTGGCGGCGGCGTTGACACCTTCGATGACGCGGCCCAGGTAACGCGGTGCTTCGGCGCCGGCGTCGAGCTGAATGGCCAGCTCACGGCTGCCGATGGCGGGAATCGCCTCGGCGGTGAAATCCAGCACGTCGCTGCGGGTGGCCGCGGCGACGTCGTAGGCGATGCCGCGCAGGCTGAAGCAGTCGGCGCGGTTCGGGGTCAGCTTGATCTCGATGCTGGCGTCCGGCAGGCCCAGGTAATCGACCAGAGCCTGGCCGACCGGTGCGTCATCCGGCAGTTCCAGCAGGCCGGAGGCATCGTTGTCCAGGCCCAGCTCCTTGGCCGAGCACAGCATGCCGTTGGACTCGACACCGCGCAGCTTGGCCGGCTTGATCTTCAGCTCGCCGATCTGCGCGCCGACCATCGCCAGCGGCGCGACCAGGCCCGGACGTGCGTTCGGTGCGCCGCAGACGATCTGCAGCAGCTCGCCCTGCCCGGCTTCGACCCTGCACACCTGCAGGCGGTCGGCTTCCGGATGGCGTACGGCGTCGATGATGCGTGCCACGACCACGTGCTCGAGGCCCTCGCCCAGCGCGGTCACTTCTTCCACTTCCAGGCCGATGGCGGTCAGCACCGCACTCAGTTCATCGCGCGAAGCGCGGGTCGGGACGTGGCTGCGCAGCCAGTTTTCGGAGAATTTCATGGTGTCACCCTGGTGGGAGGCGTGCCTCCCGTTGCGGTTTTTGTGGTCGCCCAGCGCATGCGCAAGGAGGCGTCCATCCAGAAAAGCAGCCGAGCATGGCTCGGCGCTACACGGTTGCGACTTACGCGAACTGCTTCAGGAAGCGCACGTCGTTCTCGAAGAACGCGCGCAGATCGTTGACGCCGTAACGCAGCATCGCGAAGCGCTCCACGCCCATGCCGAAGGCAAAGCCGGTGTAGCGCTCCGGATCGATGCCGACGTTTCGCAGCACGTTCGGATGGACCATGCCGCAGCCGAGCACTTCCAGCCAGCGGGTGCTGCCATCGGGCTGCTGCCAGGCGATGTCCACTTCCGCGCCCGGTTCAACGAACGGGAAGTAGCTGGGGCGGAAGCGCATCTCGAAGTCGCGCTCGAAGAAGGCGCGCACGAACTCGGCCAGCGTGCCCTTCAGGTCGGCGAAGGTCGAATGCTCGTCCACCAGCAGGCCTTCCACCTGGTGGAACATCGGCGAATGGGTCTGGTCGCTGTCGCTGCGGTACACCTTGCCGGCGGCGATCATGCGCAGTGGCGGCGCGTGGTCGCCCATGTAGCGCACCTGCACACCGGAGGTATGCGTGCGCAGCAGGCGGCCGTCACCGAAGTAGAAGGTGTCGTGCATGGCGCGCGCCGGGTGGTGCGGCGGGAAGTTCAGCGCCTCGAAGTTGTGCCAGTCATCCTCGATCTCCGGCCCTTCCGACAGCTCGTAGCCCAGCCGGCCGAAGATGCCGGTGATGCGCTCCAGGGTGCGGGTGATCGGATGCAGGCCGGCGCGGTCGCCATTGCGGCCCGGCAGGGTGATGTCGATGGCTTCGGCGGCCAGGCGCGCATCCAGTGCCGCGTCTTCCAGCAGCGCCTTGCGCTCGCCCAGCGCGCGGGTCAGCGCGTCGCGGGCCTGGTTGATCGCTTCACCGGCGGCCTTGCGCTCGTCGGCCGGCAGGGCGCCGAGCTGCTTGAGCTGCGAGGTGATGCTGCCACTCTTGCCAAGCAGGGCCACGCGCAGCTGTTCCAGCACGTCGGGGCTCTGTGCGGCGGCCACATCGGCCAGCGCCTGGGTGGTGAGGGATTGGATGTCGCTCATGGGGGGCCGGAACTCCAGTCGATCTGCCATCGCGATGCGCGAAGGGCCGACCCCTGTCGCCACCGCCGTCCCCGCGCTGCCGTCATGGCCTCACCGGGACCCAAAAAAGAATGGGGAAGGACTTGCGCCCTTCCCCATGCATTGCCTTGACCTGACACCGTTCCGAGTGAACGGTTACGGCATCGGGAAGGACTTATGCCGCCAGCGCGCCCTTGGCCTTTTCGGCCAGCGCGGCAAAACCGGCTGCGTCGTGCACGGCGATGTCAGCCAGGACCTTGCGATCCAGGGTGATGCCGGCCTTCAGCAGACCGTTCATGAAGCGGCTGTAGCTCAGGCCGTTGATGCGGGCAGCCGCATTGATACGGGTGATCCACAGCGAACGGAAGTTGCGCTTCTTCTGCTTACGGCCGATGTAGGCGTACTGCTGTGCCTTGATGACCGCCTGCTTGGCGACGCGGAAGACCTTGCGACGGGCGTTGTAATAGCCCTTGGCGAGATCCAGAATCTTCTTGTGGCGGCGACGCGCCTGTACGCCACGCTTAACTCGTGCCATTTTTCAGTTCCTCAGAGGTAAGGGAGCATGCGGTCCAGACGGCCTGCGTCTTCTGCACGGACATGGCCCGTCTGACGCAGATTACGCTTACGCTTGGTCGCTTTCTTCGTGAGGATGTGGCTACGGTTGGCGTGGCCGCACTTGTACTTGCCCGAGGCGGTTTTGCGGAAACGCTTGGCCGCTGCCCGGTTGGTCTTGATCTTGGGCATTGCAATGTCCTTGATGGGATATGACCCTGGTTTCTGACTGATCTGGCGGCGGCCTGGGCCGCTCTTTCCGTCCTGCCATGATCGGCGTACGACCCGTCCTGGGTGGGTCGAGCCGGGCATGATACAGGCAAAACCGCCCTGCCACCAGCCCCTGCAACCCTTTCGCCGGCAATTCACCGGCTTCCTGCAAAAGCAAAGGGACGCCCATGGCGTCCCTCTACCCTGAACCATTCAGCCAGGCGCCCCGGAAGGCGGCCCGTCAGGCCTCAGGTCTTCTTCTTCGGCGCGATCATCATGACCATCTGACGCCCTTCCAGGCGCGGACGGGATTCAATGACGATGTCCTCGCCCAGATCGGTCTCGATCCGGTTGGCCATTTCGCGGCCCAGTTCCTGGTGGCTCATTTCACGGCCACGGAAACGGATGTTGACCTTGATCTTGTCACCATCCTCGAGGAACCCGCGCATCTTGCGCAGCTTGATCTGGTAGTCGCCCTCGTCCGTGACCGGACGGAACTTCACTTCCTTGATCTCGACCTGCTTGGTCTTCTTCTTGGCCTCGCTGGCCTTCTTCTGCGCTTCGAACTTGAACTTGCCGAAGTCCATGATCTTGCAGACCGGCGGATCGGCCTGCGGCTGGATTTCGACCAGGTCCAGGCCTTCATCTTCGGCCATGGACAGCGCTTCGTCGCGCGACAACACGCCGATCATTTCTCCGTCACTGCCGATCACGCGGACGCGCGGCACACGGATTTCCTGATTCTTGCGGTTCTGTTTGTTGTCAGGGGTGCTGATATTACGTTCTCCCAAGGGTATCGAACCGGTCCGGGTGCCTGTGCCCCCGGACCGGACCTTTGCTTACGCGCCCTCGGCCTGGAGCCGCTCGATGAAGGCCTGCAGGCTCATGCTGCCCAGGTCTTCGCCAGAACGCGTACGCACCGCCACAGCCCCATTTTCCTTCTCGCGGTCACCAATGACCAGCAGGTAGGGCACGCGCTGCAACGTATGCTCGCGGATTTTATAGCCGATCTTCTCGTTACGCAAATCCGAGCTGACGCGGAAGCCTTGCTCCGCAAGGGTTTTGGTCACGCCCGAGACGTACTCGGCCTGAGCGTCGGTGATGTTGGCCACCACCACCTGGGTCGGCGCCAGCCAGGCCGGGAACTGGCCGGCATGGTGCTCGATCAGGATGCCCAGGAAGCGCTCCATCGAGCCCACGATGGCGCGATGCAGCATGACCGGGTGCTTCTTCTGGCTGTTCTCGTCCACGTACTCGGCGCCCAGACGGCCCGGCATCATGAAGTCGACCTGCATCGTGCCCAGCTGCCAGGTACGGCCGATCGCGTCCTTGAGGTGGTACTCGATCTTCGGGCCGTAGAAGGCGCCCTCGCCCGGCAGCTCCTGCCACTCCACCCCATTGCTGGACAGTGCCGAGCGCAGCGCGCCCTCGGCCTTGTCCCAGGTGGCGTCATCGCCCAGGCGCGATTCCGGACGCAGCGCGATCTTGACCTGGATCTCATCGAAGCCGAAGTGCTGGTAGACCGCCAGCGCCTGCTGGTGGAACGCGGTCACTTCCGCCTCGACCTGGTTTTCCGTGCAGAACACGTGGCCGTCGTCCTGGGTGAAACCACGCACGCGCAGGATGCCGTGCAGCGCGCCGGACGGCTCGTTGCGGTGGCAGGCACCGAACTCACCATAGCGGATCGGCAGGTCGCGGTAGCTGTGCAGGCCCTGGTTGAACACCTGCACGTGGCCCGGGCAGTTCATCGGCTTGAGCGCGTAGGTGCGCTTCTCCGATTCGGTGAAGAACATCGCGTCCTGGTAGTTGTCCCAGTGGCCGGACTTCTGCCACAGGCTCACGTCCAGGATCTGCGGGCAGCGCACTTCGCCGTAGCCGGTCTTGCGGTACACCTTGCGCATGTACTGCTCGACCACCTGCCACAGTGCCCAGCCCTTCGGGTGCCAGAACACCAGGCCCGGCGCTTCTTCCTGCAGGTGGAACAGGTCCTGCTGCTTGCCGATGCGGCGGTGGTCGCGCATCTCGGCTTCTTCGATGCGCTTGATGTACGCCTCGAGCTGCTTCTTGTCGGCCCAGGCGGTGCCGTAGATGCGCTGCAGCTGCTCGTTCTGCGCGTCACCGCGCCAGTAGGCACCGGAGATGCGGGTCAGCTTGAAGGCCTTCAGGAAGCGCGTGTTCGGCACGTGCGGGCCGCGGCACATGTCCACGTATTCCTGGTGGTAATACATGCCCATCGCCTGGATGTCGTCGGACATGTCCTCGATCAGGCGCAGCTTGTAGTCCTCGCCACGGGCCTTGAAGATCTCGATCACTTCGGCGCGCGGCGTCACCTTCTTGATGACGTCGTAGTCCTGGGCGATCAGTTCACCCATGCGCTTCTCGATCGCGGCCATGTCGTCCGGGGTGAACGGGCGCTCGGAGTAGATGTCGTAGTAGAAGCCCTCGGCGATCACCGGGCCGATCACCATCTTCACGTCCGGGTACAGCTGCTTGACGGCGTGGCCGACCAGGTGGGCGCAGGAGTGGCGGATGATCTCCACGCCCTCCTCGTCCTTGGCGGTGATGATGCGCAGGCTGGCATCGTGGTCGATGACGTCGCTGGCATCGACCAGCACGCCATCCACGGCACCGGCGATGGTGGCCTTGGCCAGGCCGGCGCCGATCGACTGGGCGACCTCCATGACGCTGACGGGATTTTCGAATTCGCGGCGGCTGCCGTCGGGAAGAGTAATGTTGATCATCGCAGTGGCTTCGTGCGGGGCCCGCTGGGCGGGCTGGAAAGCGTTCCCGGGGCGGCGCCCGGGCAATAAAAAAGCGCCGCGAGGGCGCCTGGAACACAGGGCCTTCGGGGGCAGGTCAACAGTGGGCGGTGGTAGTGCTCATGTCGCACGCTCGGCCGGCGCTGGGCGCGGGCCACCTTGTTCCAGTCAGGGTTCTACGCTGATCTTAAACCAGCGCAGGGGAAAGCCCAAGGCCTACCGTACGGTCCGCTGAATGGGTCTCGCTGGCGGCGTGAAATTGCAATGATTACCATGTCGGCGCAGGCCGCCCTGTGCCAGCCTGCCCGCTTTCCCCCAGGACCCCGTGATGCGCCACCCGCTCCGACCGGCTCCCGCCGGCCCCGCCCGTGCCCCGCGTTCGCCGGCCCGCTGCCACGCTGGCCGCCCGCGATGATCACCGTCGGCCTTTCCACGCTCGGCTTCTGCAGCCTGGGCATGCTGGCGGCGATGTTCTCGGCGCTGGCGTTCTATGCCGCCTCGCCGCACTGCCGCTGGCCGCGCCTGCGCCGTGCCGGCCGCCTCGGGCGGCAGATCGGCCTGGTCGCCGCCGCTGCCGCGCTGTGGCTGTGGATGGCCGAGCTCGGTTTTGCCGCCGGCCTGGTGGCGATGCTGTGCACCTGGATGCTGGCGGCGATGCTGCTGCCGGCGCTGGCGGCCTGGCACCGCCCCGGTACGGAGTCGCCGTGATGTGGCCGCGCGCCTTCGCCGGCATCGTGGCCGGCTTCCTCCTGGCCGCCGCCGTCACCGGCCTGCTGGCGTGGCTGCCGCCCGGCCCGTGGCAACGGGCGCTGGTGCCGACCCTCATCGCCTTCATCCCGCTATGGATGCTGGCCGCCCTGTGGGCGTTCAGTTTCCGCAGCGCGCTGCGCGCCTGGCTGGTGCTGGCCGGCAGCGCCGCCGCCGGCTTTGCCGTGCTCGGGCTGCTGCGCCTGACCGGCGCGGTGCAATGAGACCTTTCCCATGAAGTTCAGTTCGCAGACGCTGCGCACGTTCACCACCCTGCACACCTGGGTCGGCCTGGTTGCCGGCTTCGGCCTGTTCGTGGCCTTCTACGCGGGTGCGCTGACCCTGTTCCACCACGACCTGCCGCTGTGGCAGACGCCCGGTGCAGCCACCGCACTCCCCGCCGGCCTGGACGACGCGCAGTACCTGCTGGAAGACGTGCTTGCCGCGCATCCGGAAGCGCGCCGCCACGTCGGCATGACCTTCCCCGGCACCGAACACCCGCAGCCACTGGCCTACTGGCAGGCCGATGACGGCAGCTGGCGCTACGCCTGGCCGGGACAGATCGCCGGCAGCACCACGCCGCCACAGACCGGGCTGGCCGAACTGGTCAACGAGCTGCATTACAGCCTCGGACTGCCGGTGGCCGGCATCTACGTGATGGGCATCGTCAGCCTGCTGTATGGCATGGCCCTGCTCAGCGGCCTGGTGATCCACCTGCCGAAGCTGTTCGGCGATCTGTTCGCGCTGCGCCCGGGCCGCAACCTGAAGCAGCTGTGGCAGGACGCGCACAACGTGATCGGCGTGCTCAGCCTGCCCTTCCACCTGATGTTCGCGGTCACTGGCGCCCTGCTCTGCCTGGTGTTCGTGCAGATGGCCCTGCTCAACCCGCTGATCTACGACGGCAAGGCCCTGCAGGCGGTACCGACCGCAATGGACACCGCGCCTGTGCGCGACGCCAGCGGCATCCCGGCACCGCCGGGCAGCCTGCGCGTGCTGCATGCACGCGCGCTTGAAGTCGCCCGTGCACAAGGCGTGGCCAACTTCGAGCCGACCTACCTGAAGCTGGCCAACGCCGGCGATGCCAATGCCACCATCGAGATCACCGGCGAATCCACCGGCACGCTCGGCCCGCTCGGCGCGGTGGCACTGGACGTGGCCACCGGCAACGTCCTGGCCTCGCAGCTGCCCGGCCAGCGCGACGCCAACCACGCCACGCTAAGCGCGGCCTATGCCCTGCACTTCGGCGAGTTCGGCAACGGTGTGGTGGTCTGGCTGTACTTCCTGCTCGGCCTTGGCGGTGCCTTCCTGTTCTACTCCGGCAACCTGTTGTGGATCGAATCGCGGCGCAAGCGTCGCCAGCCACAGCAACCGCGTGCCGGGGTGAACATGGCACGGGCCACGGTCGGCGTCTGCATCGGGCTGTGCGTTGCGATTTCGGTGGCGTTCGTCACCGCACTGGTGCTGGAGCGGCTGGCACCGTCCGCGGTCGACCACGGCATCCGCTGGGCCTGCTTCGGCAGCTGGGCGGCCTGTGCGCTGTGGGCCGCGCTGCGACGCCCGGCGCAGGCGGCACGCGAACTGCTGTGGGCGGCGGCGATCAGTACCGCGCTGGTGCCGATCCTGCACGGTGCACTCAGTGGCGACTGGCTGTGGCGTGCGGCCGCGCATGGGCACTGGCCGCTGTTCTGGGTCGATGCCATTGCGCTGGCCATGGCCTTCGGCTTCGCCCGCCTGGCAGTGGCCAGCCAACGCCGCGCCCGCAACGGCGATCCCAACAGCGTCTGGGCAAACTGAGCCGTCGCCGGGCATGGCCCGGCGCTACCGACCGTTACGCGCAACGCCCCCTGTAGCGTCGAGCTTGCCCGACAGCTGTTGATTTCGCGCCAAGCACCGTCGAGCAAGCTCGACGCTACCCAAGCAGGATCATGCCTCGCCGGGGTAACGACTCACTTCGATCAGGTTGCCATCCGGGTCGCGGAAGTACACCGATTCGATCGGCCCCAGCGCGCCGGTACGTGCGACCGGCCCCTCCTCCACTGCAACGGACTGCGCCTGCAGGTGGGCCAGCACATCGGTCGTCGCCGTGCGCGTGACCAGGCACAGATCGGCGCTGCCCGGCGTGGGCCGCAACGCATGCGGTTGCAGCGGGGCGCTGGCCGGATGCAGGTTGATCTTCTGCTGGCCGAACTGCAGTGCGGTGCGGCCCGCGCCGAAGTGCACGACCTGCATGCCGAGCACGCGCTGGTAGAAATCACAGCTGCGTTCGATGTCGGCGACGGTGAGGACCAGGTGGTCCAGGCGTTCGAGATGGATCATGCCCGCAGCGTAACGCTGCGGGCATGGACATGCTGTGCGGGGTCGGGCCGATGGCGTTGCGGCGTTGCGCCGGACATCGCCTGATGCAGCTCAATCGCCGATGCGTGCCTTCTGCCAGGGGCCCAGCATGGCGTTGAGCAGGCTGGCCTGTTCGTCGTCGCCGGTCAGCTCCCACATGAAGACGCCGGCCAGGCCCTGCTCGCGGGCGAACTGCGCACGCAGGCCGATCGAGCGCGGGTCTTCATAGCTGATGAAAACCTTCTGCTCGGCGTTGTACAGCCACGGGCTCTGCGCCTGTGGTTGCCAGTGCTTCGTCCAGCCCGGCTGGTCGAGATAGCGCGCCTTGATCACGCGCCAGTCGCCGGCATCGGCCGGTGCACTGTAGGACTGGTACAGCCCATCCGGCGCATCGCCGGTGACCTTGAAGCCGCGCCCGTAGAACGGCACACCCAGCACCAGCTTGTGGGCTGGCACCCCGCGCTCGCGGTAGTACTGCACCGCGCCGGCAACGTTGTTCCAGCGCCGCAGTTCCGGCGCCAGCGGATCGGTCGGCACTTCATGCAGGGGCGCATTGAACGTCGACACCGCCGAGAAGCCGGTGCCCATGTCGTAGCTCATCAGGTTGATGAAATCGAACACCTTGGCCAGCGCCGGCAGGTCATAGCTTGCGGCTGGATCGTAGGGGCCATCGGTCTGCAGGCGACCGGCGGCCAGTGCGGCGGTCAACAGCATCGGCTGCCCCGCCTTGCGGCCATGCGCATCAAGGGCCACGCGGAACGCCTGCGCGAGCCGGGTCAGATTGGCGCGGTCCTGCGGGCGGTGTGCCAGCTCCTTCGGTCCGCCACTGACCGGGAACTCCCAGTCGATGTCCACGCCATCGAAACTGCCAGCATGACGATCGAAGAACAGCGCCATGCATGAGTCGACCAGGCGCTTGCGGCTGCCCTCGGTCAGCGCTGCATCGGAGAATCCACCTGCCCCCCAGCCACCGATCGAGATCAGCGTGCGCAGATGCGGGTGCGCCTTCTTCAGCTCGGCCAGCGCCGCGAAATTCTTCGGCGCTTCCGCACCGATCGTGCAGCGCCCGTCCTCGATGGTGGAGAACGCGTAGAACAGGTGGGTGAGGCGCTCGGCCGGAATGCTCGACACCGGGTAGCGCTCGGCCGAACCACCGGGGTAGTAGGCACCGAAGATCGGCGGCTGCGCGGGTGCCGCATGCACGGCTATGGGCAAAGCACCGGCAATCAGCACGGCAAGGGCAGCCACGGTCTGGCGGAACATGGGATCTCCCGGTTCGAAGGCGCAGCCACGTTAGCAAACGGATGGGGCTGTGGGACGGTTGTCGTGGCATGTCGTCCAGTGGACAAGTGCATCCCGCCGGATGACGACAACGCGCCAGTCATGCAACGACCCTCATGCACTGCAGCAGGACACACGCCGACGCTGCGTTCGCGGGCTCGCGCATCGGCTAAGGTAGCCGCGGACCTTCAACCGCGCATGGACATGAGCACCGACCACGACAACCTCGACGACGGCGACCTGCTGGACGACGAAACCCTCGACGAATGCCAGGCCCTGGAGGCACGCGCCTACGCCGCCTTCCGAGAGGGCGACCTGCAGCAGGCGGTGGCGCTGTTCGGCGAGCTGATCGCACTCGCCCCCGAAGTGCCGTACCTGCATTACATGCGCGGATTGGCGCACAAGTACCTGCGCGACTGGGCTGCCTCACTGCAGGACAACCTGCAATCGGAGCAGCTGCGTGGGGAATTCGATGTCGCCACTGCCTGGAATGCCGGCATCGCCGCCACCGGCATGGCGGACTGGGCCGAAGCACGACGCCAGTGGACCCGCTGTGGCATCACCCTGCCCGAAGGCGAGGGCCCGATCGAGGGCCACTTCGGCGTGGCCTGCGTGCGCCTGGCGCCATGGTCCGACGCCGAGGTGGTGTACATGAGCCGCATTGATCCGGTGCGTGCACGCATCGACAACGTACCGCTGCCCGAAAGCGGCTTCCGCTTCGGCGACATCGTGCTGCACGACGGCGCATCAACCGGCCATCGCACCTACGGCGAGCGCCAGGTGCCGGTGTTCAATGCCATGCAGCGCCTGCAGGCATCGGACATGGCGACCTTCACCGTGTTCGTGCAGTGCGATTCGGCCGATGACATCGCTGCGCTGGAGGCAATCACCCTGCCCGGCATCGGCATGGTCGAGGACTGGACGGCTACCGTGCGCCGGCTGTGCCGCCGCTGCAGCTACGGCACGCCGCACCAGCATGGTGATGAGGCGCCAGATGAAGACCAATGGAGACGCGAACGTGACCTCGGCGTGGCCGCACAGGGCCGGGCTGCGGTGGAAAAGCTCATGGCGGTGTGGGTCGCTGCAGCCCCCGGCCGGGTGCTGGAGGCCATCGAACAGCGCGAGCACCTGATGAGCGACCCGGAGCCAGGCCAGGTCTGGTGGCTGGGGGAGGACGAAGAAGACGCGTAAGTGCAAGGACCAACGGTCCTCATCCACAGGATTCCAGGCAAAGAAAAAGCGGGCCGAAGCCCGCTTTTTCATTTCAGCGATTCCAGGAGCGTGTCAACCAAGGTTGACACCTACCGTAATCGACCGGAGGTCGATTACTCGGCGCTGACGGCGTCGCCTTCTTCCACGGCCTTCATCGACAGGCGGATACGGCCCTGCTTGTCGACTTCCAGCACCTTGACCTTGACCACATCGCCTTCCTTCAGCACGTCGCCGACCTTCTCGACGCGATCGCTGGAGATCTGCGACACGTGGACCAGACCGTCCTTGCCCGGCAGGATCGTGACGAACGCACCGAAGTCCATGATCTTGGCGACCTTGCCTTCGTAGATGCGGCCCGGCTCGACGTCCGAGGTGATCTGCTCGATGCGGGCCTTGGCGGCCTGGGCAGCGATGGCATTGACCGAAGCGATGACGATGGTGCCGTCGTCCTGGATGTCGATCTGGGTGCCGGTTTCCTTGGTGATGGCCTGGATGGTCGAGCCACCCTTGCCGATCACTTCGCGGATCTTGTCCGGGTGGATCTTGATGGTCAGCAGGCGCGGCGCGTAGTCCGACAGCTCTTCACGCGGAGCGGTCAGGCCGTGGGCCATTTCGCCCAGGATGTGCAGACGGCCAGCCTTGGCCTGCTGCAGGGCCTGCTTCATGATCTCTTCGGTGATGCCTTCGATCTTGATGTCCATCTGCAGGGCGGAGATGCCCTCAGCGGTACCGGCCACCTTGAAGTCCATGTCGCCCAGGTGATCTTCGTCACCCAGGATGTCGGACAGGACGACGAAACGCTCGCCTTCCTTGACCAGGCCCATGGCGATACCGGCAACCGGCGCCTTCACCGGCACGCCGGCGTCCATCAGGGCCAGCGACGAACCGCAGACCGATGCCATCGACGAGGAACCGTTCGACTCGGTGATTTCCGAGACGACGCGGATGGTGTACGGGAAGGCTTCCAGCGACGGCATGACAGCCAGCACGCCGCGCTTGGCCAGGCGACCGTGGCCGATTTCGCGGCGCTTCGGGCCCATCATGCGGCCGCACTCACCCACCGAGAACGGAGGGAAGTTGTAGTGGAACAGGAAGTTTTCCTTGTACTCACCGGCAACGGCATCGATGACCTGGCCATCACGGGCGGTGCCCAGGGTGATGGTCACGATGGCCTGGGTTTCGCCGCGGGTGAACAGCGAGGAACCGTGGGTACGCGGCAGCACGCCGGTCTTCACGGCGATCGGGCGGACGGTGTCCAGCGCACGGCCGTCGATGCGGACCTTGGTGTCCAGCACCGAGTCACGCATGGTGCGGTATTCCAGCTCGCCGAATTCCTTCGACAGCTCGGCCGGGTTCCAGCCTTCGGCGGCCACGCGGCCAGCCAGGGTTTCGACCACGTCCTTCTTGATCGCCGAGATGGCGTCACGGCGCTGCAGTTTGTCACGCACCTGGAAGGCTTCGCCCAGGCGCGGGCCGATGGCTTCCTTCAGGGCGGAGATCAGCGCGTCGTTCTTGGCCGGGGCTTCCCAGGTCGACGGCTTGGTGCCGGCTTCGACGGTCAGCTCGTTGATCGCGTTGATGACCTTCTGCATTTCGCGGTGACCGAAGGTCACGGCGCCCAGCATCACTTCTTCGGACAGCAGCGCGGCTTCGGATTCAACCATCAGCACGGCGTTGGAGGTACCGGCGACGACCAGTTCCAGCTGCGAGTCAGCCAGTTCGCTGACGGTCGGGTTCAGGATGTACTCGCCGTTCTTGTAACCGACCTTGGCAGCGCCGATCGGGCCCATGAACGGGGTGCCGGCCAGGGCCAGGGCAGCCGAGGCGCCGATCAGGGCCGGGATGTCGCCGTCCACGTCCGGGTTCAACGACATGACCGTGGCGATGATCTGCACTTCGTTCTTGTAGTCTTCCGGGAACAGCGGACGGATCGGACGGTCGATCAGACGCGAGATCAGGGTTTCCTTCTCGGTCGCACGGCCCTCACGCTTGAAGAAACCACCCGGGATACGGCCGCCGGCGTAGAACTTTTCCTGATAATCGACGGTCAGCGGGAAGAAGTCCTGGCCTTCGCGCGCGCTCTTGGCGGCGACGGCGGTGACCAGCAGTACGGTGTCGTCCATCTTGACGATGACGGCACCGCTGGCCTGACGGGCGACTTCGCCGGTCTCGAGCGTGACGGTGTGCTTGCCGTACTGGAAGGTTTTGGTGATTTTTGCCACGGAGGGTGTCCTTGGGGATGCTGTCTGCGAATTTGGACCGTCGGCGACCCTTGCCGCCAGCGGGTGGCCGGATCGTTCCGGCCTGAATCGGGGATTGCGGTGCTACAAAACAAAACCGCGGCGCATCGCTGCGCCGCGGGGGATTCGTTGCTTAGCGACGCAGGCCAAGCTTCTCGATCAGGGCCTTGTAACGCTCGACGTCCTTCTTCTTCAGGTAGTCGAGCAGGCTGCGACGGCGGTTGACCATCTGCAGCAGGCCGCGGCGGCTGTGGTGGTCCTTCTTGTGGGTCTTGAAGTGGCCGGTCAGCAGTTCGATGCGGGCGGTCAGCAGTGCAACCTGGACTTCCGGGGAGCCGGTGTCAGCCGAGCTGCGCTTGTTGTCTTCAATGACCTTCTGGGTGTCGATCGACATTTCTTTTTTCTCTGTGATGCGTGGCCGGCAGGAACGCGCTTCGCGCACCGCCAGGCTCGCCGTGGACTACGAGGATGAAACCTGCGCGAGGCAGGCTGCCGGAAAACGGCCGCGAAATTGTAACGGTCGGGGGCTTCCGGGACAAGGACCGGGGCTGAACCGCCCGGCCCAGGTCAGAGGTTGAAACGACGCTGCGGGGCCAGCAGGCCACTGTCATCGACCTGGCCCAGGCCCTGGACAGCATCGTCCGGGCCAAACACGGCCACCAGGCCATGCGGCCAGGACAGGTCGCGCTGGCGCTGGCCGACGCAGAAGCGGTGGGCCTGGTCGGCATCCAGGTCGACCCGCGGGTATTCAGCCAGGCCGGCCGCCAGCGGCAGCAGCAGCGCGTCCATCCCGGCCTCGTCGCCTGCCTCGACCATCGCCCGCAGCTGGTCCAGGGTGACCATCGCCGGTTCACGGAACGGCTCGACCCACAGCCGGCGCAACGCGCTGATGTGGGCACCGCAGCCCAGCGCCTCGCCCAGGTCGCGGGCCAGGCTGCGGATGTAGGTGCCGGAGCCGCAGGTCACGCGCAGCCGCAACCGCTCGGGCTGCTGCTCCAGCACCTCGATGGCATGCACCTGCACCTCACGCTCCGGCGCTTCGATGACGTCACCACGGCGGGCCTTCACATACAGCGGCTCCCCACCCTGCTTCAGTGCCGAATAGATCGGAGCACGCTGGCGGATGCTGCCGGTCAGCGGCGCCAGCGCCGCCTGCAGGGCCTCGGCACTGATCGAAGGCACCGGGCGCTGCAGCAGCACCTGGCCTTCGGAATCGTCAGTGTCGGTGGTCTGACCCAGCATGATCTCGGCGTCGTAGGCCTTGGCCGAGCCGAGCAGCAGACCGGCAATCTTGGTCGCCTCGCCGAAGCACAGCGGCAACAGGCCGGTGGCCAGCGGATCGAGGCTGCCGGTATGGCCACCCTTTTCGGCACGGAACAGGCGACGGGCCACCTGCAGGGCGGCGTTGGAGCTCATGCCGGTCGACTTGTCGAGCAGCAGGATGCCATCCAGGCGGCGGAACTGAATTCGGGTCATGACACGATTTTGTAGAGTCGAGCCATGCTCGACTGCTGCAGCGCGGTCTGCATCAGACATCGCGCAGCCGGAATGCAACAACGCCGGGCATGCCCGGCGTCGCGCGGTTATTCTTCGTCGCTCTCGCGACGCTTCTCGGCGGCCAGCGTATCAGGCAGGTCGCGCAGGATGTTGTCGATGTGCTCACCACGGTCGACCGAGTCGTCGTAGTGGAAATGCAGCTCCGGCACGTGGCGCAGCTTCATCGCACGGGCCAGGTCCATGCGCAGGCGATAGCCCAGCTCCTTCAGGCCGGCCACGGCTTCGGCCGAACGTTCCGGCATCAGCGCGGTGACGAACACCT
Organism: Stenotrophomonas sp. 96582_Sma; assembly: GCF_056480905.1. Classification (NCBI taxonomy): domain Bacteria; kingdom Pseudomonadati; phylum Pseudomonadota; class Gammaproteobacteria; order Lysobacterales; family Lysobacteraceae; genus Stenotrophomonas; species Stenotrophomonas sp. 96582_Sma. Next base: position 3,386,250 of record NZ_CM151122.1, read on the forward strand.
TGGCATGGGCCATGTCGCGGGTGATTTCCACGTCGGACACGCTCACCGAGGGCAACCCGTGCTCGCGCACAGCGTTGTGCACCAGGGTGCCGAGTTCACGGCGCAGCTGGGCGGAGACACGGTCGGTTCGATGGAAAGTCTTGGGCACGAGGAGCTCTTGGTTCAGTTGTCGCCCGGCCAACGGTCGGGCGCTACTCTTGATTCAATGGTCGCCCGACCAACGGTCGGGCGCTACTACATGGTACCCGACCGTTGGTCGGGTTCTACATCATGGTAGGGCCCGACCGTTGGTCGGGCCACATCACATTACAGGGTGCGCGGCACTTCGATACGCTCGAAGCACTCGATCTGGTCACCCGGCTTGACGTCGTTGTAGGCCTTCACCGCGATACCGCATTCGGTACCGTTGCGGACTTCCTCGACGTTCTCCTTGAAGCGACGCAGCGATTCCAGCTCGCCCTCGAAGATCACCACGCTGTCGCGCAGCACGCGGATCGGCTTGTTGCGCTTGACCACGCCCTCGATGACCATCGAGCCGGCCACGGCGCCCAGCTTGGAGCTGCGGAAGACGTCGCGGACCTCGGCGATACCGATGATCTCTTCGCGGATCTCCACGCCCAGCAGACCGGAAGCCACCTGCTTCACCTGATCGATCACGTCATAGATGATCGAGAAGTAACGCAGATCGACGCCGTTGGATTCGATGATGCGACGGGCCGAAGCGTCCGCACGCACATTGAAGCCGATGACGGTGGCCTTCGAAGCGGCCGCCGAGTTGGCGTCCGATTCGGTGATGCCGCCCACGCCGGAGTGGATCACGTTGATGCGGATGTCTTCGTTGGACAGCGCGACCAGTGCCTGGCTCAGGGCCTGCACCGAACCCTGCACGTCGGCCTTGATGACCAGGTTGAGGACCTGCTGGCCCTCGCCCTTGCCCAGGGTCGCCATGATGTCTTCCATGCGGCTGCCGGCGGTGGCGACCAGGCGCGATTCACGGCGCTTGGTCTCACGCTGCTGGGCAACGTCCTTGGCCAGGCGCTCGTCCTCGACGACCACGAAGTCATCACCCGCTTCCGGCACGCCGGACAGGCCCAGGACCTGCACCGGGATGGACGGGCCGGCGAACTCCGGCTGCTTGCCGGTTTCGTCGAACAGCGCACGCACGCGGCCGTACTGGATGCCGCACACCAGGTAGTCGCCCTTCTTCAGGCGGCCCTGCTGCACCAGCACGGTGGCGACCGGGCCACGGCCCTTGTCCAGCGACGATTCGATCACCACGCCCGAAGCGCGGCCTTCGTCGACGGCCTTCAGTTCCAGCAGTTCGGCCTGGATCGAGATGGCGTCCAGCAGGTCGTCAATGCCCAGGCCGGTCTTGGCCGAGATCTCCACCATCTGGGTGTCACCACCGAAGTCTTCGGCCACGACCTGCTCGGACAGCAGTTCGTTCTTGACCCGCATCGGGTCGGCGTCGGACTTGTCGATCTTGTTGATCGCCACGATCAGCGGCACACCCGCCGAACGGGCGTGCTGGATCGCTTCCTTGGTCTGCGGCATGACGCCGTCATCGGCCGCCACGACCAGCACCACGATGTCGGTCAGCTTGGCGCCGCGCGCACGCATCGAGGTGAATGCCGCGTGGCCCGGGGTATCCAGGAAGCTGATCACGCCCTTCGGCGTATCCACGTGGTAGGCACCGATGTGCTGGGTGATGCCGCCGGCTTCGCCGGTGGCGACCTTGGTGCGGCGGATGTAATCCAGCAGCGAGGTCTTGCCGTGGTCGACGTGGCCCATGATGGTGACCACCGGCGGACGCTGGGTGGCTTCGCCCTGGTTTTCACCGGTCGAGGCCAGCAGTGCGTCTTCGGCGTCGTTGTCGTTGGCACGGATCGCCTTGTGGCCGAGTTCTTCGGTCACCAGCGCGGCGGTGTCATGGTCGATGGACTGGGTGATGGTGGCCATCACGCCCATCTTGAACAGCGCCTTGACCACCTCACCGCCCTTCAGCGCGAGCTTCTGCGCCAGGTCGGCCACGGTGATCGTGTCGCCGATCGCCACTTCACGCACCACCGGCGCGGTCGGACGCTCGAAGGCGTGCGGACCTGCATTGTTGCCACCGCGCGACATGTCGCGACGGCCACCGGCCTGGTTACGCCCGCCCGGACGACCACGGGTGTTGCTGTTGTTGCTGTTGCCACGGCGCGCGCGGTCGGCAGCCGACAGGTGCATCTGGCCGGCGAAACGGTCGCCCGGGCCACGCTCGTTGCGCGGCGCGCTGCGGTTGTTGCGGTCGTCGTTGCGCGGCGGCGGCGGAGCGCTGCGCGGCGCAGCCGGAGCGGCGGCCGGAGCACGCGGCGGGCGCGGCGCGGTTTCATCGATCGGAGCGCGCTTGGGCTTGCTGGCAGCCAGCGCCTCGGCAGCCTTGGCGGCGGCCGCAGCTTCCTCGGCGGCCTTCTTCTCGGCCTCTGCGCGTTCCTTGGCCGCAACCTCTTCCTCACGGGCACGGACGATGGCTTCGTCGCGCAGACGATCCTTCTCGGCCAGGGCCTGCTGTTCAGCAAGGTTGCGCGCACGCGACTCTTCCAGCTTGCGCAGGATGTCGGCGCGCTCTTCGTCCGGGGTCATGGCGCGAGCACCATCCTTGACGTAGGTACGCTTCTGGCGCACCTCGACATTCACGGTCGTCTTGCTGCGACCGGAACTGACCGTCACTTCCTGCTGTTTCCGGCGGTTGAGCGTGATCTTCTTTGCAGACTGATCAGTTTCTTCCGGGGCCTGCTCGGGCTTGCCGTGCGAACGACGAAGGAAGCCCAGGAGCTTCACCTTCTCGGTGCTGGTCACGACCTGGTCGGGACCGCTGAACTTCATGCCGGCACCGGCCAGCTGTTCCAGCAGTTTTTCGACCGGCGTGTTGACCAGTTCGGCAAGCTTGCGGATGGTGGTTTGCTGCGACATTCGGATCCTATGATCTTGTGGGCGCCCCCCCGCATCTGGAGGTGGCGCGGATTCTACGCCCTGAGCGGCTCAGGGCCCTGTTCATTGCCGGCTCATTCGCCGCGTTCCAGTCGGGCGATCTCCTCGGCACGTGCGGCCAGGATCAGCGCAGCGGCGCGCGCCTGATCCAGCCCTTCGATGCCGAAGTCCATGACCTCGTCGGCGGCCAGGTCGGACAGATCCTCACTGGTACGCACGCCGTGGCCGGCCAGCGCATACGCGGTGGCTTCGTCCATGCCCTTCAGGGACAGCAGGTCCTGCGCCGGCTGGCCGTCTTCAAGGCCTTCCTCGACTGCCAGGGCCTCATTGAGCAGCGCATCGCGGGCACGAGCGCGCAGCTCTTCGACGATGTCTTCGTCGAAACCTTCCACGGCCAGCAGTTCGCCGACCGGGACATATGCGATTTCCTCGACGGTGCCGAAGCCTTCGCTGACCAGGATGCCGGCGATTTCCTCGTCCACTTCCAGCTTGTCCATGAACAGCTGGCGGGCCGAAGCCTGCTCGGCCTCCGACTTGGCGGTGACCTGGTCCTGGGTCATCACGTTGAGCTGCCAGCCGGTCAGGCGGCTGGCCAGGCGCACGTTCTGGCCGCCCTTGCCGATCGCCTGGGCCAGGCGGTCTTCAGCGACAGCCAGGTCCATCGAGTGCTTGTCTTCATCGACGATGATCGACTGCACTTCAGCCGGCGCCATCGCGTTGATGACGAAGTTGGCCGGGTTGTCGTTCCACAGCACGATGTCCACGCGCTCGCCATTGAGCTCGTTGGACACGGCCTGCACGCGCGAACCGCGCATGCCGATGCAGGCACCGATCGGATCGGTGCGCTGGTCGTGGGCGAGCACGGCGATCTTGGCGCGGTCGCCCGGATCGCGGGCGCAGGCCTTGATTTCCACCAGGCCCTGGCCGACTTCCGGCACTTCCAGCTTGAACAGCTCGATCATGAATTCCGGGGCGGCGCGGCTGATGAACAGCTGCGGGCCACGCGGTTCCGAACGGACTTCGGCCAGGTAGCCGCGCACGCGGTCACCGGCGCGCAGCACGTCGCGCGGAATGCCCTTGTCCTTCGGGATGAAGCCTTCGGCGTTGCCACCGAGGTCGACATAGATGTTGCCGCGCTCGGCGCGCTTGACCACGCCGGTGATCAGCTCACCCACGCGATCCTTCCATGCATCCACGACCTGCTGGCGCTCGGCTTCGCGCACGCGCTGGACGATGACCTGCTTGGCGGCCTGGGCAGCAATGCGGCCGAAGTCCGGGTTCTCGATCTGCTCTTCGATGTAGTCGCCGACGTCCACGCCTTCGGCTTCATCGACGGCGTCCATCAGGCGGATCTGGCGGTCCGGCGATTCCATGACCACGTCATCGGCCACCACTTCCCAGCGGCGGAAGGTTTCGTAGCTGCCATCCTTGTGGTCGATGACCACGCGGGTCAGCACTTCCTCGTCGGGATAGCGCTTCTTCGCTGCCGAGGCCAGGGCGGCCTCGATGGCATCGAAGATCACTTCACGCGGCACGCCCTTCTCGTTGGCGACCGCGTCGACTACCAGCAACAGTTCCTTGCTCATTGGCTCACTCCGCGCGCGGCTTCTTTGCCGCCGGCTCGTTGGAAGAAGAATTCGTGTTCGGCTTCGGACGCTTCGGTGCCGGACCGGTCGGCTTGCTCGGGGCCAGCCCCAGCGCCACCCAGTCGGGCATGATCCGTGCCTTGTCGATGTTGTCGGCCGATACGACCACTTCGGCCTTGTCGACGATGAAGGTGATGGCACCTGCGGTCTCGTCGATGGCTTCGATGCGGCCCTGCAGGCGGCGACGGTTGTCCTGCGGCAGCTTCAGCGTGACCTTGGCCATTTCGCCGAGGTGACGGCCGAACTGCTCCAGGTTGAACAGCGGACGATCGACGCCCGGCGAAGACACTTCCAGCGTGTAGTTGCCGCTGATCGGGTCTTCGACGTCCATCTGTGCCGACACTTCGCGGCTGACCCGCTCGCAGTCGTCGACATTGATGATGCGCTCGGGCTGTTCAGCCAGCGGCACGTCGATGTAAAGGCGCAGGGTCGCACCGCCGGGGGCCGGCAGATACTCAACGCCCAGCAGCTCCAGGCCCAGCGACACAACGGTCGGGGCGAGCAGATTCGCGATGTCGGTTGCCTTGTCGCTCACAGCCTGCCTTGATCTCTTGGTTGGGTGCCGGCCTTGGCCGGCATGGAAACATGACGCCCCGGAAACGACAAAGGGCCCGCTGGGCCCCTTTTCCGGAAAGACTCCGGTGACTGGATTCCGGTTGCAACCTGCAGTGCCTGCCGGTTGCGGCCCTCCTTCCGGGTCCGGACTCCCGCTGGGAGGCCGCCTTCAGGGGTATTGCTAGGCCGCTGATGATAGCGACTGCACCGCGCTGGTGCAAGGCTTGGACCCGCCTGAAACCGGCCGCTTCGCTCGCCGGGCATGCCCCGGCGGATCAACCAGAGCCGCAAAGAAAAACGCCCTCGAAGCAGGACTTCGAAGGCGATCTCTTTACTTGGTAGCGGGGGCAGGATTTGAACCTGCGACCTTCGGGTTATGAGCCCGACGAGCTGCCAGACTGCTCCACCCCGCATCAGGAGCGGAATTATGAGGCATAACTTCAAAACCTGCAAGCTTTTCCTCATTCATCGAACTGGTTGGCGCCGATTCGATGTGTTGGTAGCGGGGGCAGGATTTGAACCTGCGACCTTCGGGTTATGAGCCCGACGAGCTGCCAGACTGCTCCACCCCGCACCGGAAGTGTTTGAACTGCTGCCCTGCTCTTTCGAGGAGGGCTACCGCAACGATGTTCTGGCTGAACCGCTGCAGTGACAACTCAGGCTGCGCATATTACACGAATCGCGCAGCTTTGTGTCAACTTTTATGCAAGATGCGCAAATGCCTGCTGGCACCAGACCATGATCGGGTTCCATGCCAGGCCCAGCGCCAGCAGCGCCAGCGCGTTCACGCCCAGGACCAGGCCCAGCACGCGGTCGTTGCTGCGCGGCATGGCCTCGCCCACCGGCTCATCGAAGTACATGACCTTGATGACGCGCAGGTAGTAGAAGCAGCCGACCACGGCACACAGCACGCCGAGAATGGCCAGCCACAGCAGGCCACCGTTGACGGCCGCGCCCAGCACCGCCAGCTTGGTCCAGAAGCCCAGGAACGGCGGAATGCCAGCCAGCGACGCCATGATGCACAGCACCAGGCCGGCCATCCACGGGTTGCGGGCATTGAGGCCCTTGAAGTCTTCGATGTTCTCGGCTTCGAAGCCGGCACGCGACAGCGCGATGATCGCGCCGAAGGCGGCGGTCGACATGATGGCGTAGGCCAGTGCGTAGAACAGTGCGGCGGCATAGCCCTGCGAGCCGCCACCGGCAATGCCCATCAGCAGGAAGCCGATGTGCGAGACGGTGGAAAACGCCAGCATGCGCTTGAGGTTGCTCTGCGCGATGGCCATCAGGTTGCCGATGACCAGCGAGACCGCCGCCAGGCCGGCGATCAGCAGCTGCAGTTCGGTCGACAGCGGGCCCACGCCCATTTCCAGCAGGCGGTAGGCCATGCCGAAGGCGGCCAGCTTCGGCGCCGAGCTGATGAACAGTGCGATCGGTGCCGGGGCACCCTGGTACACGTCCGGCAGCCACATGTGGAACGGCGCGGCACCCAGCTTGAAGGCGACGCCGGCGATCATGAAGACCGCACCGGTGATCAGCAGCACGCGCTCTTCCGAGTGCGGGATGGCCTCGCGGATGACGTCCAGGTGGAGGCTGCCGGTGGCGCCGTAGATCAGCGACATGCCGTACAGCAGCAGGCCAGAAGCCAGCGAACCCAGCACGATGTACTTCATCGCCGCTTCCGAGGCCAGGCCGTTCTCACGGTTGCTGGCAACCAGCGCGTAGGAGCACAGCGCCAGCAGTTCCAGGCCCAGGTAGACCATCAGCAGGCTGCCGGCCGAGACCAGGATCATCATGCCGGCGGTGCCGAACAGGATCAGCACCGGGATCTCGCCCTGGAACAGGTTGCGGTCGCGCAGGTAGCGCCAGCCGTAGACCAGGGTCAGGCCGCTGAGCAGCACGATCCCGGTCTTCATCACGTCCGCGGCGGTATCACGCACGAACATGCCATGGAAGACCTCCCCCTGCCCGCCCACGCCGGTGGCCAGCATGAACAGCACCACGGCCAGCGCAGCGAGCGAGAACAGGTGGGTGACGATCTTGTTCCGGTTGCTGACGAACAGGTCGAGAATCATCAGGGCGAAGGCGCTGCCGATCAGCACCAGCTCGGGAGCGAGCGGTGGCAGGTCAGCGGCGGTCAATGGCAGCAGCGGCGAGGTGGTCATCATCAAATCCTGGAATTACAGCAGCTTGCTGGATGCGATCTGCATCGCCAGCTTCGCGATCGAGGGCTCCATCAGGTCGGTCAGCGGCTTGGGGTAGATGCCCAGGGCCAGCACGCCGATGGCGAACACGCCCAGCACCAGCCACTCGCGGCCGTTGATGTCCTTCAGTTCGGCAACATGGCTGTTGGCCACTTCACCGAAGAAGATGCGCTTGTACAGCCACAGGGTGTAGGCGGCGCCGATGATCAGGGTGGTGGCCGCGCCCAGCGCGATCCACGGATTACGCTGGAAGGCCGCGAGGATGACCATGAATTCGCCGACGAAACCGCTGGTGCCCGGCAGGCCTGCATTGGCCATGAAGAACAGCATGGCGAAGGTCGCAAACCAGGGCATCACGTTGACCACGCCGCCGTAATCGGCGATGCGGCGGCTGTGCATGCGGTCGTACAGCACGCCGACGCTGGAGAACATCGCACCGGACACGAAGCCGTGCGAGATCATCTGCACCATGGCGCCCTGCAGGCCCAGGCGGGCGGCATCGGCGTTGCCGGCTTCACGCACCAGCCACAGGGCAATGAATGTGCCCAGGGTGACGAAGCCCATGTGCGCGATCGACGAATAGGCGATCAGCTTCTTCATGTCGTCCTGCACCAGGGCGACGAGGCCGACGTAGATCACCGCGATCAGCGACAGCGCGATCACCAGCCACGCCCATTCCTGCGACGCGTCCGGGACGATCGGCAGGTTGAAGCGCAGGAAGCCGTAGCCACCGATCTTCAGGGCGATGGCGGCCAGGATCACCGAACCGGCGGTCGGCGCTTCCACGTGGGCATCCGGCAGCCAGGTGTGGACCGGGAACATCGGCACCTTGACCGCGAAGGCGATCAGGAAGGCGAAGAAGATCCAGGTCTGTTCCTTGGCCGACAGCGGCAGCGCGTACAGGTCGGCCAGCTGGAAGCTGCCGCCCTTCATGTACAGGTAGATCAGCGCCACCAGCATCAGCACCGAGCCGAGGAAGGTGTACAGGAAGAACTTCAGCGCGGCGTAGATGCGACGCGGGCCACCCCAGACACCGATGATCAGGAACATCGGGATCAGCATCGCCTCGAAGAACACGTAGAACAGCATCGCGTCCGTGGCCGAGAAGATACCGACCGTGACGCCTTCCAGGATCAGGAAGGCGGCCACGTACTGGTTGACGCGCTTGTCGATGGCGCTCCAGGCGCCGATCAGGGCAAGCACGCTGACCAGGGTGGTCAGCAGGATCAGCGCCACGGCGATGCCGTCCACGCCCAGGTTGTAGCCGATCTTGTACGCCGGGATCCAGGCATGGGTCTCGACGAACTGCAGACCGTCGATGCCCGCGTTGTAGCCGCTCAGCAGCGAGAGGCTCGCCACGAACGTCAGCACCGCTACGCCCAGCGACGCCCAGCGGGCGGTCTGCGCATCACGGATCGCAAGGATCAGGGCGCCACCGATGATCGGCAGCCAGATGAGGACACTGAGTAGAGGCCAGTTCGACACGTCTTCTTATTCCGTACAGGTCATCAACGCAGGTAATGCATCAGCACGCCCAGAAGGGCAATCAGGCCGATGATCATCGCGAAGGCGTAGTGATAGAGGAAACCGGATTGGGTACGACGCAGCACGCCGGCTGCGACGTCCACAACACGTGCCGAAAGATTGACCACGCCGTCGACGATGTTGCTGTCGATCCAGCGTGCGACCTTGCCCAGCTTGACGCTGCCACCGGCAAAGCCATCGATCCACAGCTTGTCGAAGCCGTACTTGTTTTCCAGCACCGACACCAGCGGAGCGAAGGTCTTGCGCGCCTTGCCCGACAGGTCCGGCTTCCACAGGTAGAACAGCGCAGCCAGCAGGAAGCCCGCCAGGGTCAGCCAGAACGGCGGCAGCATCATGCCGTGCAGCGCGAACGCCACCGGCCCGTGGAACTCTTCGCCCAGGAAGGCAACGGTGTTCTTGGCCGGATCGTAGAAATCGACGATGCCGGTGAAGAACGTGTTGACCTGGCCCTTGATTGCGTCGTGTGCATGGTGGCCGGCCCAGTCGGTGCCGTGCAGCATCGGACCGATGCTGAAGAAACCGATGGCGATCGACGGGATGGCCAGCAGGATCAGCGGCAGGGTCACCACCCACGGGGTTTCGTGCGGCTCATGCGGACCGTGGCCATGGCCGTGGTCGTCATGGTGCGCGTCCCCATGATGGGCATCAGCAGGGTGCGCATCTGCGGCGTGGTGATCGTCATGGGCATGGCCGTGATCATCATGCACGTCGCGGAAGCGCTCCTTGCCGTGGAAGGTCAGGAACAGCAGGCGGAAGCTGTAGAAGCTGGTCACCAGCACGCCACCCAGCACTGCCCAGTAGCCATAGGTGGCCACCCAGCTGTTCTGCATGTGGGCGTGGATCTCGGCCGCCTCGATGATGGTGTCCTTCGAGTAGAAGCCGGAGAAGAACGGCGTACCGACCAGGGCCAGGGTACCGATCCACATGGTGACGAAGGTGATCGGCATGTACTTGCGCAGGCCGCCCATCTTGCGCATGTCCTGCTCGTGGTGCATCGCGATGATGACCGAGCCGGCACCCAGGAACAGCAGCGCCTTGAAGAAGGCGTGGGTCATCAGGTGGAACACGGCGGCCGAGTACGCCGACACGCCCAGTGCAACCGTCATGTAGCCCAGCTGCGACAGCGTGGAGTACGCGACGACGCGCTTGATGTCGTTCTGCACGATGCCGATCAGGCCGGTGAAGAACGCGGTGGTGGCACCGATGAACAGGATGAAGTTCAGCGCGGTCTGCGACAGCTCGAACAGCGGCGACATGCGGGTGACCATGAAGATACCGGCGGTCACCATCGTCGCGGCGTGGATCAGTGCCGAGATCGGGGTCGGGCCTTCCATCGAGTCCGGCAGCCACACGTGCAGCGGGACCTGGGCCGACTTGCCCATGGCACCGATGAACAGGCAGATGCAGATGACGGTGGCGATCGACCAGATCACCGGCTCGTTCAGCAGCTGCATGCCGAACATGGTGCCGTCCCAGATCTGCAGCTGGGCGCGCGGGTCAGCCAGCATGCCGGCCTGCGAGAACACCTGCGAGTAGTCCAGTGTGCCGAACACCCACAGCACGCCGGCGATACCGAGCAGGAAGCCGAAGTCACCAACGCGATTGACCAGGAACGCCTTCATGTTGGCGAAGATCGCAGTCGGGCGCTTGAACCAGAAGCCGATCAGCAGGTACGACACCAGGCCCACCGCTTCCCAGCCGAAGAACAGCTGCAGGAAGTTGTTGCTCATCACCAGGGTGAGCATCGAGAAGGTGAACAGCGAGATGTAGCTGAAGAACCGCTGGTAGCCCGGATCGTCCTGCATGTAGCCGATCGTGTAGATGTGGACCAGCAGCGACACGAAGGTCACCACCACCATCATCATCGCGGTCAGCTTGTCGACCATGAAACCGACGTGGGCCGAGTACTGGCCGACTTCGAAGAACGTGTAGATGTTCTGGTTGAACGGCTGCGCGCCGCCCCACAGCAACTGGTAGAGCGTGTACATCGACAGGCCGCAGGCAACCGCGACGCCGAGGATGGTGATGGTCTGCGCGCCGAAGCGCTTGACCTGGCGACCGAACAGGCCGGCGATGATGCTGCCGAACAGCGGTGCAAGCACCACTGCGATCAACAGACTCTTGGAGAGAGTGATTTCCATCTGTGGATCAGCCCTTCAACGAATCGACTTCGCCGACATTGATCGTGCGGCGGGTACGGAACAGGGTCACCAGGATCGCCAGGCCGATGGCGGCTTCCGCGGCGGCGACGGTCAGGATGAAGAACACGAACAGCTGGCCGGACGGATCGCCCAGCTGACGCGAGAAGCCGACGAAGTTGATGTTCACCGACAGCAGCATCAATTCGATCGACATCAGCAGGACGATGACGTTCTTCCGGTTGAGGAAGATGCCGGCCAGGCTGATGGCAAACAGCACCGCGCCCAGCGCAAGGATGTGGCCAAGGGTAATCACGGCTGGGTCTCCTCGCCGGCGGCCGGCTTGCTGTTGCTGTGCACGACCGGCGCTTCGGCGCCCATCTTGACCATGCGCAGGCGCTGGCCGGCCTTGACCATGGTCTGCTCACCCGGGTTCTGGCTCTTCACGCCGGTACGGCGGCGCAAGGTCAGCATCACGGCGGCAACCACGGCCACGGTCAGGATGACGGCGGCGAACTCGAACGGCAGCAGGTACTCAGTGAACAGCGTACGCGCCAGCCAGGTGACGTTGGAGCTGTCGGCAGCGACCGCGGCGGCGTTGTCGGCCGGGAACGGGTTGACCGCCCTGCCCTTCACGCCGATCAGGATCAGCATCTGCACCAGCATCGCCACGGCAACAATGAGACCGACCGGCAGGTAGCGGACCCAGCCCTCACGCAGCTTGGTGGGGTCGATGTCGAGCATCATCACCACGAACAGGAACAGCACCATCACCGCGCCGACGTAGACCAGCACCAGCGCCACGCCGAGGAACTCGGCGCCGACCAGCAGCCACACGCAGGCAATGGAGAAGAAGGTCAGCACCAGGCAGAGCACGGCGTGAACCGGGTTGCGCACGCTGATCACCGCACCGGCCGAAACCGTTGCCGCGATGGCGAACACCCAGAAAGCGATATTTACCCAATCCATCTCTCGACCTCAGCGGTAAGCGGCATCGGCGGCGCGACGCTCGGCGATCTCGGACTCGAGACGGTCGCCCAGGGCCAGCAGCTGCGGCTTGGTAACGATGTTTTCGCCACGATTCTCGAAGTGATACTCGAGGATGTGGGTTTCGACGATCGAGTCCACCGGGCAGCTTTCTTCGCAGAAGCCGCAGAAGATGCACTTGAACAGATCGATGTCATAGCGCGTGGTACGGCGGGTGCCGTCTTCGCGCTTGGCCGAGTCGATGGTGATGGCCAATGCAGGGCACACCGCTTCGCACAGCTTGCAGGCGATGCAGCGCTCTTCACCGTTGGGGTAACGGCGCAGGGCGTGCAGTCCACGGAAGCGCGGCGACTGCGGGAACTTCTCCATCGGGTACATCATCGTGTACTTGGGCTTGAAGCTGTACTTCAGCGTCAGCCAAAGGCCGCCCAGCAGTTCGAGCAGCAGCAGGCTCTTGAAGTAATGGGTAATCCTGTTCATCACTTAGACGCCCTTTTGAATCACGCCGAAGAACACCATGACGGCGGTAACCGCGATCCACAGAATGGCCAGCGGGATGAAGACCTTCCAGCCCAGGCGCATGATCTGGTCATAGCGGAAGCGCGGGAAGCTGGCACGGAACCAGATGTAGGCACTGGCGAAGAAGAACACCTTGACGAACAGCCACGGTGCACCGCCCTTCCAGATCCAGTCGACCAGCGGCGAGACGTCGCCGAAGTTGACCCAGCCCTGGATGGGGCTCAGCCAGCCGCCGAGGAAGAAGATCGAGATCAGGAAGCTGATCAGGATCATGTTGGCGTATTCGGCCAGGAAGAACAGCGCGAACGCACCGCCCGAGTACTCGACCATGTGGCCAGCGACGATTTCCGATTCACCTTCCACCACGTCGAACGGCGCGCGGTTGGTTTCGGCAACGCCCGACACCCAGTAGATGACGAACAGCGGGAACAGCGGCAGCAGGAACCAGTCGAAGAAACCGGAATTGCCGGCCTGCGCCATCACGATGTTGCTCAGGTTCAGGCTGCCCGACGCGATCATCACGCCGACCAGGGCGAAGCCCATGGCGATTTCGTAGCTGATCATCTGCGCCGAGGCGCGCATCGCACCCAGGAACGCATACTTCGAGTTGGATGCCCAACCGGCCAGGATGATGCCGTAGATGCCCAGCGAGGTCATCGCCAGCAGGTACAGCAGGCCGGCGTTGGCGTTGGACAGCACGATCTGCGAATCGAAGGGGACCACCGACCAGGCCGCGAAGGCCGGGGCCAGGGTGATCAGCGGGGCCAGCAGGTAGATCGCCTTGTTGGCGCTGCTCGGCTGGACCACTTCCTTGAACAGCAGCTTGAAGACGTCGGCGAAGGCCTGGAAGATGCCCATGCCCACGTACATCGGGCCATGGCGGACGTGCATCCAGCCGATCAGCTTGCGTTCCCAGACCACGTAGAAGGCCACCGAGATGATCACCGGAACGGTGATCACCAGGATCTTCAGGATGATCCAGATCAGCGCGCCGATGTCACCAAGGCCAAGCAGCCACTGGTGCAGCGGATCGACCGCGTTCAACAGCAATTCGTTCATGCAGCCACCACCGTTACGCGAGCGGCACCCAGCGGCGCGGTCGCGCCGTGGCCCGATTCAATCCAGACCGAACCCGCAGCGACGCGGGCGTCGATCACCACCGGCAGGGTGGCCTTGCCGGCATCGGTGCCGACCTTGGCCATCTGCCCTTCCTGCAGCTGCAGGCGAGCGGCATCTTCAGCGTTCAGCACGATGCGCGGGGCGTTGTTGAGCGGATGCGACTGCAGCGCCGGGGCGCGACGGACCACCGCATCGGTGCGGTAGATCGCGGCGGTCGAAGCCACTTCCAGGCCTTCGCCGGCAACCACCGGCTGTGCCGAGGCGGCAACGGCGACCGACACCGGGGCCAGGCTGGCGCGCAGGCCGGCCAGGTCGGTGAAGTCGAAACCGGCTACCGCCAGCTCACCGCCCAGGGCGCGCAGCACGCGCCAGCCCTCACGGGCCTCGCCCGGCAGCTTGCCGCCGGCACGCGCCGACTGCTCGCGACCATCGAGGTTGGTCAGGGTGGCGTCGATTTCCGGCAGCGCACCGATCGGCAGGATCACGTCGGCAACGTCGCGGGTGGAGACGCAGGCGAACTGGCTGAAGGCCACCACCTTGGCGCCGACCAGCGCCTTGCGCGCGGCGGGGGCGTCGGCGAAGTCCAGACCCGGCTCCAGGCCGTAGACCACGTACGCCTGGCGCGGCTGCGCCAGCATCGCGGCGACGTCCTTGCCGGCCGGCAGCACGCCTGCGCGGGTCAGGCCAACGGCGTTGGCACCCTGCGGGATGCGGCACAGCTTGGCACCGGTCGCAGCAGCGAAGTCACGCGCGGCGGCGCGGATCGCGGCAGCCTGCGGATGGTTTTCGGCGATGCCACCGACGATCAGCACGGTGTTGTTGCCGCCCTGCACCGCCGAACGCAGCTCGGCGTTGGCCAGCGCGTCGACGAACTTCGACGGCGCGACGATCTGCTTGCCGGCGATGCTGAAGGCGAAGTCGAAGTCCACCGGGTTGACGACGTGGATCTTCGCGCCGTTGGTGGTCTGCGCCTTGCGCAGGCGGGCGTGCAGCAGCGGCAGTTCGTGGCGGATGTTGCTGCCCAGAACGACGATGCGGTCGGCGCCTTCGATCTCGGCGAGCGGCAGGCCGAACACTTCGGCGGTTGCGGCGTCGGAGAAATCGCGGTTGTTGATGCGGTGGTCGATGTTGCTCGAGCCCAGGCCCTTGGCCAGGCGGGCCAGCAGCGCACCTTCCTCGTTCGAGGTGGACGGGTGCACCAGCACGCCCAGGTTGTCGCCCTGGTTGGCCTTGAGGATCTCGGCGGCCGCGGCCAGGCCTTCGGCCCAGCTCACTTCCTTCCACTCGCCATTGACCTTGCGCAGCGGCTTGACCGCACGGTCTTCGCTGTACAGGCCCTGGTGCGAGTAACGGTCACGATCGGACAGCCAGCACTCGTTCACCGCTTCGTTGTCGCGCGGCACGGTGCGCAGTACTTCGCCGCGACGCACGTGCAGGAACAGGTTCGAACCCATCGCGTCGTGGTAACCCAGCGATTCGCGCGCGGTCAGTTCCCACGGGCGGGCGCGGAACTGGAACACCTTGTTGGTCAGCGCGCCGACCGGGCAGACGTCGACGACGTTGCCGGACAGCTCGGTGGTCAGCGGCTTGCCGTCGAAGGTACCGATCTGCAGGTTCTCACCGCGGTACATGCCACCCAGTTCATAGGTACCGGCAACGTCGGCGGTGAAGCGGACGCAGCGGGTGCACTGGATGCAGCGGGTCATCTCGGTGGCGACCAGCGGGCCCATGTCCTCGTCCGGCACCACGCGCTTGCGCTCGTTGAAGCGGCTGACCGAACGGCCATAGCCCAGCGACACGTCCTGCAGCTCGCACTCGCCGCCCTGATCGCAGATCGGGCAGTCCAGCGGGTGGTTGATGAGCAGGAACTCCATCACCGAGCGCTGGAACTTCAGTGCCTTCTCGCTGCGGGTGGCGACCTTCATGCCATCCATCACCGGGGTGGCACAGGCCGGCGCCGGCTTCGGCGACTTTTCCACGTCCACCAGGCACATGCGGCAGTTGGCGGCGATCGGCAGCTTCTCGTGGTAGCAGAAGCGCGGAATCGAAATGCCGGCCTTGTCGGCCGCCTGGATGATCATCGAACCCTTGGGCACGACCAGCGACTTGCCATCGATTTCGATGGTCACGTGATCCGGTGGCACGTTCGGGTTTACGGGTTGCGCGCTCATGCGGCGGCTGCCTCCACCTTCTTGCCGTCAACCATCGAATGACCGTTGACGATGTAGTACTCGAATTCGTCCCAGAACTGGCGCAGGAAGCCCTGGATGGGCCATGCAGCCGCTTCACCGAACGCACAGATGGTGTGGCCTTCGATCTGGCCGGCCACCGCCTTCAGCTGGTGCAGGTCTTCCATCGTGGCCTTGCCGGCGACGATGCGCTCCAGCACGCGGTGCATCCAGCCGGTGCCTTCACGGCACGGGGTGCACTGGCCGCACGATTCCTTGTGGAAGAACTGGCTGATGCGGCAGGCGAACTTGACGCAGCAGACGCTGTCGTCGAGCACCACGATCGCACCCGAACCCAGGCCGGAGCCCAGCGCACGGATGGTGTCGTAGTCCATCGGCAGATCCTGCAGCTCGGCCGCGGTCAGTACCGGCATCGACACGCCGCCCGGGATCGCGCCCTTGAGGGTGCGGCCCGGACGCAGGCCACCGGCCATTTCCAGCAGGTCGTGGAACTTGGTGCCCAGCGGCACTTCGAAGTTGCCGCCGTTCTGCACGCAGCCGGACACCGAGAAGCACTTCGGACCGCCGTTGGCGGTCAGGCTCAGGCCCTTGAACCACTCCGGACCGTTGCGGATGATCGCCGGCACCGAACCATAGGTTTCGGTGTTGTTGATCGTCGACGGCTTGCCGTACAGGCCGAAGTTGGCCGGGAACGGCGGCTTGTAGCGCGGCTGGCCCTTCTTGCCTTCCAGCGATTCCATCAGCGCGGTTTCTTCGCCGCAGATGTACGCGCCGGCGCCCAGCGCACCGTAGATGTCGATGTCCACGCCCGAGCCCATCACGTTCTTGCCCAGCCAGCCATTTGCATAGGCGTCGGCCAGGGCCTGTTCGAAGTGCTCGAACGGCTCGTGGTGGAACTCACCGCGCAGGTAGTTGTAACCCACGGTCGAACCGGTGGCGTAGCAGGCGATCGCCATGCCTTCCACCACCGAATGCGGGTTGTAGCGCAGGATGTCGCGATCCTTGCAGGTGCCCGGCTCGGATTCGTCCGAGTTGCAGAGGATGTACTTCTGCATGTTGCCCTTGGGCATGAAGGACCACTTCAGGCCGGTCGGGAAGCCTGCGCCACCGCGGCCACGCAGGCCCGAGGCCTTGACCATCTCGATGACCTGCTCCGGCGGGATCTTCTCTTCGAGGATCTTGCGCAGGGCGGCGTAGCCACCGGTCTTCAGGTAGCTTTCGTACGACCACGGGGTGTCGTAATGCAGGGTGGTGTAGACCACCTGGTGCGGCAGCGGCGCGGGGCCGACCGGACCCTTGGATTCGTGGTGATGTGCCATGCCCTTACTCCAGCCCGTCCAGCAGCTCGTCGACCTTTTCCAGGGTCAGACGCTCATGGTAGTGACCGTTGATGACCATCATCGGCGCGCCGCCACAACCGGCCAGGCACTCTTCCTCGCGCTTGAGGTAGACGCGGCCGTCCGGGGTCGATTCACCGTGCTTGATGCCCAGCTTCTTCTCGCAATGGCGGACGATGTCCTCGGCGCCATTGAGCCAGCAGCTGATGTTGGTGCAGATGGCCACGTTGTTGCGGCCCACCTTCTCGGTCTCGAACATCGAGTAGAAGCTGGCGACCTCGTAGGCCCACACCGGCGGCAGGTCCAGGTACTTGGCCACGCCGGCGATCAGTTCGTCGGTCAGCCAGCCCTCGTTCTGCTCCTGGGCCGCATGCAGGCCCTGCAGCACGGCAGAGCGCTTGCGGTCCGGCGGGAACTTGGACAGCCAGTGATCGATGTGAGCGCGGGTCTTGTCGCTCAGCACCACCATCGGGTCGACGTCGCGCGCCGCCTCGAAATTACCTGTCGCCTTCATCGGCCGACCTCAGCGAAATGCATAACGTGAAATTCCAGAAACTGCGGCGCCGGCTTGCGCCGGCTGCCTGCAGCGGGCGTTGGCGTGGCGGACGGCATTACCGGTCAACCTCGCCGAACACCAGGTCGTAGGTACCGATCATCGCCACCACGTCGGCCAGCATGTGGCCGCGCACGATCGAATCGATCGAGGACAGGTGGGCGAAGCCCGGTGCACGCAGGTGCACGCGGAACGGCTTGTTGGCGCCATCGGAGACCAGGTAGCAGCCGAACTCGCCCTTGGGCGCTTCCACTGCCGCGTAGGTTTCCCCGGCCGGCACGCAATAGCCTTCGCTGAACAGCTTGAAGTGGTGGATCAGCGCTTCCATGTCGTCCTTCATGTCCTCGCGCTTGGGCGGAGCGACCTTGAAGTTCTTGACCATGACCGGGCCGGGGTTGGCCTTCAGCCACGCCACGCACTGCTTGATGATGCGGTTGGACTCGCGCATTTCGGCAACGCGGACCAGGTAGCGGTCGTAGCAGTCGCCTTCCTTGCCCAGCGGGATGTCGAAATCGACGGCATCGTACTTGGCATACGGACGCTTCTTGCGAAGGTCCCAGGCAATGCCCGAGCCACGCAGCATCACGCCGGTCATGCCCCACTGGTGGGCCAGTTCCGGAGTGACCACGCCGATGCCGACGGTACGCTGCTTCCAGATACGGTTGTCGGTCAGCAGGGTTTCGTATTCGTCGATGCGCTTGGGGAACTCGACGGTGAAGTTCTCCAGGAAGTCCAGCAGCGAGCCTTCGCGCGAAGCATTGAGCTGCTTCAGCGCCTTGCCCTTGTGCCAGCGCGATTCCTTGTACTTCGGCATGTGGTCCGGCAGGTCGCGGTAGACACCGCCCGGACGGTAGTACGCCGCGTGCATGCGCGCGCCGGAGACCGCTTCATAGCAGTCCATCAGCTCTTCGCGCTCGCGGAAGGCATACAGCATCACCGCCATCGCACCCAGGTCGAGCGCGTTGGAGCCCAGCCACATCAGGTGGTTGAGGATGCGGGTGATTTCGTCGTACATGGTGCGGATGTACTGCGCACGCTCCGGCGCTTCGATGCCCATCAGGGTCTCGATCGCGCGCACGTAGGCGTGCTCGTTGCACATCATCGACACGTAATCCAGGCGATCCATGTAGCCGATCGACTGGTTGAACGGCTTGGACTCGGCCAGCTTTTCGGTACCACGGTGCAGCAGACCCACGTGCGGGTCGGCGCGCATGATGGTTTCGCCGTCCATTTCCAGGATCAGGCGCAGCACACCGTGCGCGGCCGGATGCTGCGGGCCGAAGTTCATGGTGTAGTTGCGGATTTCCTGCCGGCTTTCGGCGGCGTTGCTGGCGAATGCTTCGCCGGCCTGGTGTACGTGGCTCACTTCACTGCCTCCTGCGCGCGCTCACCTTCTGCGGTCTGCAGACGGGCGTCGTCGCGGATCACGCGCGGCACGCCGACACGCGGCTCCACCGAGGTGACCGGTTCGTAGATCACGCGCTTCTTTTCTTCGTCGTAGCGGACTTCGACATTGCCGATCAGCGGGAAGTCCTTGCGGAACGGATGGCCGACGAAACCGTAGTCGGTCAGGATCCGGCGCAGGTCCGGGTGGCCTTCGAAGATCACGCCGTACAGGTCGAACGCTTCGCGCTCGAACCAGTTCAGGCCCGGCCAGATGCCGGTCAGCGAGGACACCACCGGCAGCGCTTCGTCAGGGGCGAAGCAGCGCAGGTGCATCATCAGGTTGTGCTGGTACGAACGCAGCTGGGCGACCACGGCGAAGCGCTGGGTCGGCATGTGCTGCGGGCGGGCACCGTCGGCACCGTTTTCCTCGGAGGGGAACTCGCCCCACGCGAAACGGCCCTGGGCCTTGCCTTCGACGCCACGACTGAAGCCCTGCGAGGACACGTCGGCGGTGTCCCATTCGTCGGAGCCATAACCGAGGTAGTCGACGCCGCAGAGATCTACGGCCTGCTCGAAACCAAACTCGTCACGCAGCGCCAGGGCGGTGGCGTGCCACTCGGCGGCAGGCACTTCCAGCGTCACTTCGCCGCGGGGTTCGACCACGATGACCTTCGCACCTGCGAAACGTGCGGAGAGTCGGTCGATGAAGGATGCTTGCTCTGCCATGGGGGCTTGGCGCGCTCTTGTCAGGTGAAGGGGTCAGCGGGCGATGGTCTGTGTACGCCAGATCTTCTTCTGCAGCTGCAGGATCCCGTACACCAGCGCCTCGGCGGTCGGCGGGCAGCCCGGGACGTAGACGTCCACCGGCACCACGCGATCACAGCCGCGCACCACAGAATAGGAGTAGTGGTAATAGCCGCCACCATTGGCGCAGCTACCCATCGAGATGACCCACTTCGGGTCCGGCATCTGGTCGTAGACCTTGCGCAGCGCCGGGGCCATCTTGTTGACCAGGGTACCGGCCACGATCATCACGTCGGACTGACGCGGCGACGGGCGGAACACCACGCCGTAGCGGTCAAGGTCCAGACGCGCGGCGCCGGCATGCATCATCTCGACCGCGCAGCAGGCCAGACCGAAGGTCATCGGCCACATCGAGCCGGTGCGCGCCCAGTTCAGCAGTGCATCGACGCTGGTGGTGACGAAGCCCTTTTCCAGCAGCGGGTTGTCGCCTTCCGGCCGCAGGATGTCATCAACCCGGCCTTCCGGCGTGGGGTTGTTCATGAGGCCATCGAGAGTCTGAATCACTCCCATTCCAGCGCTCCCTTCTTCCAGACGTAAATGAAACCGAGGAACAGCATGCCGACGAACAGGCCCATGGTGATGAGCGAACGGGCACCCAGCTCCATGAAGACCTGGGTCCACGGCACGATGAAGATGATTTCCAGGTCGAAGACGATGAACTGGATCGCGATCAGGTAATAGCGCACGTCGAACTTCATGCGCGCGTCTTCGAAGGCCTCGAAGCCGCACTCGTACGGCGACAGCTTTTCCAGATCGGGGCGGCGGGGACCGAGGAATCGACCAACCAGCATCAGCGTAATGCCGATACCGGTGGCAACGATCAGAAACAGCAGAGACGGCAAATATTCGGCCAGCACAGCGATTCTCTCTTGCCTCTGCCGCCGCGCCTGCAGGCGCTTTGGCATGGGGGAGTGGACGGGAATCTGCCTGGCGCCTTGCGCGCCAGACGAACCCGCTTTACTTACAAATGGTGCCCAAGAGGGGACTCGAACCCCTACGACTTGCGTCGCTACCACCTCAAGGTAGTGCGTCTACCAATTCCGCCACCTGGGCAAACGATCACATCAGACTATCTTCCCGATGCGCCGCGTATTGTAACCGGCTTCAGTCTTTCTGGGAGCCTTCCGAAGGCTTTTCTTCACCAGAAACCGAAGATTCCGCCTGAGCCGGCACATTCGCGGCCGGAACCGGGGCGACCGGGACCGCATCGGCCTTCGGAACGGCCGGCAATTCGCCCGCCGGAGCCGCCGGAGCGACTGCCGCCGGTGCGGACATCAGGCCCAGATCCTGGTCGGCCGCCGGGCGGCTGCCATGACCGGCATACCAGGCCATGAAGAGGCTGATGCCGAAGAACACGACAGCCAGCCACTTGGTCGACTTGGACAGGAAGTTCGAGGCGCCGCGCGCACCGAACACCGTACCCGAGGCACCGGCACCAAAGCCCGAACCCGCCGCCGCACCCGAGCCACGCTGCATCAGGATCAGCGCGATCATGGCCACAGCGACCAGCACGTAGACGACATTGAGGATCAACATCAGCATTGGAAACCGCCCTCGGACAAAACTTCTAGGATTAGTTCGCGGCCGCCGCCCGTGCGATGGCCAGGAAGTCCGCGGCCACCAGGGAGGCGCCGCCGACCAGCCCACCATCGACATCCGGCTGCGCGAACAGTTCCCCGGCATTGTCGGGCTTCACGCTACCGCCGTAAACAATGGGCAGTGAATCAGCGATTCTAGCATCGATACGCGCGACTTCGCCACGGATGAACGCGTGCACCTGTTGCGCCTGCTCCTTGGTAGCGGTACGGCCGGTACCGATGGCCCAGACCGGCTCGTAGGCGACCACGGCCTTGGCGAAACCGGCCGCGCCGACCAGCTCCAGCACCGGCGCCAGCTGGCCGGCGATGACCGCTTCGGTCTGCCCGGCCTCGCGCTGCTCCAAGGTCTCGCCCACGCACAGCACCGGCACCAGGCCGGCGTGCTGGGCGGCGGCGAACTTGCGTGCGACCAGCTCGCTGCTTTCGTGGTGGTACTGGCGGCGCTCGGAATGGCCGACCAAGCCATAGCGGGCGCCGACCTCGACCAGCATGGCGGCGCAGACCTCGCCGGTGTAGGCGCCCTTCTCGTTGCTGCTCACGTCCTGCGCGCCAAAGGCCAGGCCGGTATCACCAAAGTCCTCGACCAGCTCCCCGAGGTAGGGCAGCGGCGGCAGGATCACCACGTCCACCCCCTCCAGCGGCAGCCCGGCGGCGACCTGCCCCAGCAGTTCATTGGCGAATTGACGGCTGCCATGCAGCTTCCAGTTTCCGGCGACGATCTTGCGGCGCATGAGCGGGTGGCTCCTGTGTGAAGTCAGCCGGTCATGATACCCGTTACGGCAAAAATCCGTTTCCGTGTAAGCGGTTACATGGATTTTCAGCCAACGGCGCAGCCCCTCGTGGCGGGCCGGCTGGGTTGGGTGGGTCGCGGTGAGCCCGGTTGGATTTGGGGCTTGGCCGCGGCATCCATGCCGCGGACACCCCCGCCATCCCCACCCGCCCGGCCTCTGACACATTGCGGCGGTTCCGCCCGCCACGGAAAGAAAAAAGAAGATCAAGAGCAAAAGCGGCATTCCAGGTACCCCTGCCCCGCTTCGATCCAACAGATCTCATCCACGCATGGCGTGGATCTACCGTGTCGACCAAGGTCGACACCTACCGGGAATCGCGATTTACCCACCGTCACCGGGAAACTGTCGGGGGTGGGGCGGTGTGGGTTGGCAGGACCGTTGGCGCCATGGATGGCGCCATCGAGCCCCCAGGGACGGGTTTACGGCGTGTCCTGCCAATCCACACCGCCCCGCCCAACCAGCAGAAACCCAGAGCCGCATTGGCTTTGGCTTTGGCTTTGGCCTCTGCGGGTGCAGGGCGCAGCCCTGCAAAGAAAAAGGCCGCCTTTCGGCGGCCTCACTTCTCATTACTTCAGCTTGATCTCGCGCAGGCGTTCCTCGAGGAAGCCGTGGGCGGTGATCGCCTCCGGGTACCGGCTCGGGTTCTCCGGGGTGATGCAGGACGGCAGCACGTCGATCAGATAGTCCGGGTTCGGATGCAGGAAGAACGGCACCGAGTAGCGCGGCTGGCGCGCCAGCTCACCCGGGGGGTTGACCACGCGGTGGATGGTCGACGGGTACACGTGGTTGGTCAGGCGCTGCAGCATGTCGCCGATGTTGACCACGATGGTGTCCGCGTCCGAGGTGAACGGCACCCACTCGCCCTCGTGCGACTGCACTTCCAGGCCCGCGGCGCTGGCGCCGACCAGCAGGGTGATGAAGTTGATGTCGCCATGCGCGCCGGCGCGCACGTTCGGGATGTCGTCGGTGGTGATCGGCGGGTAGTGGATCGGGCGCAGGATCGAGTTGCCGAAGTTGGTCTTGTCGGCGAAGAAGTCTTCCGGCAGGCCGATGTGCAGGGCCAGCGCCGACAGTACGCGCGAACCCAGGTTGTCCAGCGCCTGGTACAGGCCGTAACCGCGCTCGCGGAAGCCCTCGACCTCGGTCGGCCACAGGTTCGGCGCCATCACATCACGGTACTTGGAGTCGTCGGCGATCTCGCGACCGATGTGCCAGAACTCCTTCAGGTCGAAATGCTTGGAGCCCTTGGCGGTCTCCACGCCGAACGGGGTGTAGCCGCGGGCGCCGCCACTGCCGGCCACGTGGTACTTGCGCTTGACCTCCTCCGGCAGGGCGAAGAAGGCCTTGAAGGCATCGTAGGCCGCGTCGATGTCGGCCTGCGGGATGCCGTGGTTGCGGATGCCCGCGAATCCCCATTGGCGGTAGGCCGCGCCCAGCTCGGCCACGAAGGCCTCGCGGTCGCTGTCGAAACGGGTGATGTCGAGGGTGGGGATCTGGCTCACAGCGGTTCCTGGCTTGTCGTTGGGTCTGGAAGGGCCAGCGCATTCATGGCCCACCTGAACATTGTGACAGATCGCCCGGGGGACGCCACTCGATACGAAGAAACAAACCGATACAATGCGCAACCCGCGCGCGGATTAACGATTCCGTCACAACCGGGACTCCCGCCCCTGCTCCATCTGCCGCCTCCGTCCTTCATGCGCCCTGCTGCTCCTTCTGCCAACACCTCCCTGCCCTCCGGCCCGGCACGTCACTGGCGCCGATTGGCCTGGTGGTCGCTGTTCGTGGCCGGCAACGCGCTGCTGGCGATGGCGATCACGCTCGGCAACGTACCGCTGGCCGACAACCCCGGTGGCGCAATCGGCCTGGTTTACCTGTCCGTCGCTCTGCCGGGACATCTGCTCGCCTTCGGTGCCCTCGCAGGCCTGCTGCCGCTGCTGCTGGGCCTGTGGCCGCGCAGCGCGCGCACGCTGAGCATCAGCGCCGTGCTGCTGCAGGGCCTGTGGCTGTGCCTGCTGCTGGTTGATGCGAAGGTTTTCACTCTGTATCGGTTCCACCTCAATGCCATGGTGGTGAACATGGTGTTCGGCGGCGCGCTGCAGGACCAGGTCGCGTTGTCCTGGAAAACCTGGCTGCAGGCCGGACTGCTGGTCGCCGCCATCTTCGCCGCCGAAGGCCTGCTGGCCTGGGCATGCTGGAAGCTGTTGCCCGCCCTGCCCCGCCGCCGCCGGGTCCTGCAGGCCTGGGCGGTGGTCGCTCTGCTGATGGGGGGGGGGCAGGTCGCCACCGCCTACTACGATGCCCGCGGCTGTTCAGGGGTGAGATATATCAGGGGTGTTGGCGAGATATATGCCGGACAACCCCGGACAACGCGGGATTACCGCTCACCTTCATTCAACACTCATTGCGCGTGGCGCAATCACTCGCCGGCCTGTTCCAGGTTAGCGAGTTGCGTGAGGATCTGATGCTCTCGAACTCTAAGCTGCCCCAATTCGATCAGTAGCCCGATCTTGCTGCTGCTCAAGGCCCCAGACTTCCGACGACGCTGCATCATCGTGGCGATGATATCTCCATCTTCAGCGTCCAAAGTGCGGAGTTGCTGTGAGTAGTCGTTGACCGTCGTCTTGCTGATGGAAAAGCCGAGCTCAGCCAGCCATTGGGAGATTTCGACAGACTGCGAATACCCGTTGTTCCGCAGTCTCTCCTGTACCTCGGCCAGGACTGCAGGTGGCAGCGTGGTCATTTTGGGCGGTCTGGGCATGGCTTCTCTCGAAAGTTGCAGTCAGGGCGATGAGCGAAACAGATCCAGTTGATCAAGCCCGCCGGCACGATCCTGAGCCCGACGGATCAGCCGGCGAATGCTTCTTTCGTGCATCCCGGTCTCGTGGGCCAGTTTAGCGGTCGAAGCGCCGGCCAGGTAGGCGCGCAAGATCTCGATCTCCCGCTGCGTAGCTTTGAAGTGCGCATCCTTCGGGTACGTGATGGTCTGCCCGCCCCAGTGTTCAGCCAGGCTATCGGCCACCGCTGCTCCCACCAGGTCAGCAACCTCGGCTGGAAGCGCATGCTCACGACTCAGCAGACCTGCCACCACTTCGGCAATCTCGCTGAGAAGCTCATGACGGCGGGCCTCCATCGACCTCATGCCGAAGGGGCCTCCCGCCGGGCGCGGCGATTGGCATCGATCTGAAGAGCGGCAATCACTTTGGACAACTGATCCGGGTTGCACCATTCCAGGCGTCCTACCTTGAACATGTGGCGGGCCACCGAATGGGCATATTCCCACTCACGCCCCGAATCAGCCAGCAGGGCTTCGATCTTGGACAGCTGAGGGGACAGGTCGCCCTTGGGGCGGCCTGCCCAACGTTTGGCTGCGTACGCCGCCTTGGCGGGAATTCCACCCAGGCGACGCAGCTCGTTGGCGATCGCATCGAGCTGCCGGCGATCGCATTTGCCGGCGCTTCGCTGGGAGGCCCCGTGCTCCTTGGAGACGCGCTCAACCAAGTCACGGTAGACGTCCTCGGAGAGACCGAGCTTCTTGGCGCCGGCGTGGATCGCGGCCAGCACCCGGTTACGGCCGTCGCCGGCCTTGCGAATGCGCGTCATGCCTTGCTCCTTGCGCCCTGAGCGGCCCGGAGGGCGGTCTGCCATGCCGGCACTTCCTGACCGGCATGATCCAAGAGCCGCCGCAGTCCTTCGCGCGCACCAGGCACGATACGGCCGCCGTCCTTCAGGACGGCGGCCACCTGGGACTTCTTCGTCAGCGGATTGCGGCGGATCAGCGGCCCCTCGCTCGCGGCCAGCTCTGGCGGGAGCCAGAAAAGCGGGACGGTGTAGGTTGCCCGCATGGCCGGCCAGTGGCCGCGCTGGCTCTCACTGCCCATCTCCATGAGGTCCGCCGGCACTGCCCGCCGCAGTTTGCGGTCGGCGAAGAACGCTGGCGTCGAACCAGGCGGCATCAGGTAGCCAAGAACCGCATCCACCGCCGCTCGAACGGCTGAGCGTGACGGGCCGTTGGCCACGGCGCGAGGCGCGGCCTTGTAGGCCCGCCATGCCGCGTCGTACACGGTCTCATCCATGAGACACCTCCACTTCCTCGACCTGCATGAGGCAGGAATCGAGATCGGGCCGGTCGTCCCAATCGACCAAGCGGATGCCGTGGGGCGACGGCCAGCCCTCCAGCTGATCGAACTCACGCTGCATACCCTCGGTCGAGTAGCTGGAGTTCACGTCCAGCACCCACCCCATGAACTCGGCACCCGCCATCTTGATGACGGCCAGTACCGCGTCGCCGTCGGCTTCTCCAAGGCGCTCATCGGCACCGGTCCAGAACTTGTTGATTTCCGTCGCCAGCTTCGGCGTCAAGATGCTGTGGTCGATCTCAAGCTGTACCTGGCCTTCGCCCCAGTCACGTTCAATCTTGTAGCGCTTGATGGTCATGCCGGGCCTCACGGGTTCGTTGAAAGGTGGAAGGCCTGTTCCAGCAGCACGAACAGGTAGCGAATCTCACCGCTCTGGAGGGCGAAGCGGGCATCGAACTCGGCGCGATGGCTATCGGCGTCGGCTTGCTCCAACTGCGAGAGCGCACCGTCCAGGAACTTCAGCTTTCGCACCACCAGGTCATCGCCCAGCTCGAAGGACAGCGCGTCCTCCAGCACCAGGGCCAACTTGGTGACCTGCTTGCCGGCATCCAGGTGCTTGTCGATCTCGTCGCTGCGCAGTTCCTGGTCGCTGCAGCGCACCTTGGCGCCACCCTCGACCGGATCGCGCAGCTCGGCGGACTCTCCAAGGGATAGCCCGTCCGGCAGCGGCTCGCCAGCGATCCAGCCGGTCAGGATCGAGCGCGGCGCGACCTGGGCATTCAGCGGGATTGCCGGGAAGCTGCCCAGCAGGCCACGGATATCGGACACGAAGGCCTCGCCCACCTTGCGGCTGGAGGTATCCACGGCCACATAGCCGTGGGTGAGGTCCAGGATCGCGTCGTGGCGAGTGTTCTTGACGAAGGCCTTGGGCAGCAGCTCGTGCAGGATGTCGTCCTTCATGCGCTTGCGCTCGCGGCCACCGGGTCGGCGCCCCTGTTCCTGCTCCATGACCTGAAGACGGCTCTCCAGCGCACGGTTGACCACCGCTCCGGGCAGAATCTTGTCCTCGCCACCCACCGTCAGCCAGAGGAAGTTGCCCTGCCGGCACGACAGGTGCTCCTGCTCCTCGCGACCGAAGGGGGAAATGAAGCCGCGCGAGTTCATTTCCAGCGGACCGACCGGCTTCAGAACGCCATACGGCAGCACGGATTCGACTTCGGAGAAGTCGGTGCTGGTCGGAAAGCGGAACAGCACCAGGTTACGCATGAACATGGCGGTTCTCCTTTGAGTCGGTGTTGCGGTTGCTGGCGCGCAGTGCGCCCCAGCGCAGCCGACGCGGATGCTGGGAACACCACGCAAGCCAAGCCCCAAGCGCGTCACCCTTTGCCCGCTGCGTCTGCGCCTCTGGCACACCCGGTACAAGCAGCATCCCCTGCATCATTCCCTTTCCGTGCCTGGCTGCGACGCTGATCACCTTGCGCAGCTGCGCGCTGCTCCCTTCGGCAATGAAGATTGCGCCGTCCGGCACGTTTGTTCCGAAGCCGATCTGGCCATTGGCCCAGCAGTACGCGATCACAATTGCACCTCGCAGATGGATTTCTGAACCTCGTGGATCAGATCCAAACGTTGGTTGGCGGCAGCCAGCGCGGCGGCCATCGCGCCCACCGCCTGCTGAGCGCAGGGGCCGCACATGGGCGACTCGGGCGCACCGGTGGGCATGTCGCAGTTGACGCAGGCATGACGCGGCCCGGTGGTGGCCACCTCGGGGTCGGTGCGATCTTCGAAGTGCAGCAGCGCCGGCTGGGAGATGTGGCGCTTCAGGCGCCAGGGCAACGCGTCTCCGCGCGCCTCGATGTACCGCACTGCCTGACGGACGGCATAGCGAGCAGCGGTCGCGTCTTCGCCTTGGACGTTGCCGCAGGTGGCGTCGAAAAAGCGCAACCCGTCCAGCTCGACGGCCAGAGCGTGGATCTCGACGTCGGCCCGCGCCGCTCGGTCGGCGATCTCCACCGCCAGGGCCAAGGTGCTGGCATTGAGTGCACCGCGAACACCGTCGAAGCGGAAGGTGCAGGTGTCTCGGATCTTCGGCATGTCAGACTCCGGCCACGTCGAGGGAAATCGGCTGGTACTGACCCCGTGCATCGCGCTCGTAGAAGCGCACGTAGGTCTTGCTGCCCACCACCGTCACCGCATCACTGATCGCGGTCATTGCCCGCTGCCAGCGGGCGTCATCGAACTGCAGCCGGCGCAGTGACAGCACCTCTGCCGTCTTGATGCTGCCGTCCTGGCCCACCTTGAAGGCGCTGTTGACCAGGGTGCGCAGCTCGGCGCGTGAGCCTTCGGTCCAGTCGTTCAGGCACTCATCGATGAGGGCCTTGGCGGCCTGCAGGCGCTCATCGAACTGGATGGTGTCCTGGCAGGCGCGCAGGATCTTGAAGCGGCCATCGTAGGAATACAGGCTGACGTTGCCCTTGTCGCCGCCGATCTTGGCGCCGTACTGCTCGCCGCTGAGCTGCACGAACGCGCCGATATCGGCGAACGTATCCGCCTTGAACGTGCGCAGTGCTTCGCGCAGTTCCAGGGCGCGCTGGATCTTCTCCTGCACCAGCTGGTCACGCGCCAGATCGATCGGCTTGATCTGTGCCTCGGGCACCAGCCGACCGTTACGGTCCTCGCGGTAGCCTTCGGGAATGGATGGGGTCATTGGGCGCCTCCTTGGGCGGCGGGGGTGACAAACGGTTGAGTGGGCCGAAGGACATCGGGGACTCCTTCGACATGGATAGGGCTGGTGGCGGTGAACCAGTCGGCGCGCCAGCGGCGGGCGGCATCCAGCGAGATGCCGAGCAGGCCGGAAATGCGCTGTGGTGTGAGCTGGCGCGGGTTCTGCGTACGCGCCCACAGCGCAAAGCGCATCGCGCGCAGGTGGTCGTAGCGCTGGCGGCCGGTGCGTGCCATCACTCCACCCCACCGAAGATGCGATCGAAGTGGCTATGCAGCGAATCGACCAAGCGACCACCGAGGTAAGGCGGCAGCTCGCCTTCCAGATCCTCCTGGGACTGACACACGGTGCCGATGGAGGGCATCAGCGGGCCTTTGTCGAAGGCGGGACCTTCGTAACCGCCAGCAGCAGATCGGGCCTTCTGCGCCCCTGTCATACCCGGCCGGGTACCACGCACACGCTGCGCCTGCGCGGCCGCCAACGCCGCTTGGTCGATCTTCCAGTCGGGGTTGAGGCGATAGTCGCGGGTCAGCCCCTCGCCAACGCGCAGGATCATCCCGCATCCCAAGGCCGCGTAGACTGCGTTGGACACATGCCAGCGGGATCGGAAGCCGTGCTCCATCACCCGGTCGATCAGATCCGCAGAACGGACCACGCTGGTGCCCAGTGACAGGGCGATGGCGTGCTGCATTGCGACGCTGGGGATGGCGCTCATGGCTGAACGACCTGCGGTTGAGTGATGCCGGCTTCCGTACGCGTCAGCACGATGACCGGTGCAGGGCTGGGCGTGGTGCGAGCGACCACGCAAACCACCGCGCGATGCTTGCCGTCGACCTTGCTGCGGGCCTGGGCGTCTTCGATCGCCTTGGCCGAGTCGGTGAAGGTGTCGCCACCCACCCACTCAGCAGGGACCACCAGGAACTGGCCGCGCTCAGCCATGAGCCACCTCCCGCAGCACCGGAGGACGCTGGGTCCACTCCAGCTGCACGCCCTGGTACTCGGCGGCCATCACGCGGTCCTGGCCGCCGCTGCCGTTGGGCTGGCGGCGCTTGAGGTGGCCACCCACCATCGTGGGAGGGCGGTCCAGAATCAGCACCGCGCGACGGCCGTTGCTGTGCAGGCCCAAGATCTCGATGCCGCTGTTCTCCAGCTCGCGGGCAGTGTTCGCGGCGGCATACAGCACATCGGAGTTACGTTCATGGTTCATGGTTGGATTCCTCGTCGGTAGCGGGCTTGTCCAGCCCGAGTTGTCCGTACAGATCCGGGAGCGCAACGCGCTTCATCGCGCTGACCTGCTCCAGGGAGGTCATGGCGCGCCCGACCAGGAAGGTGCAGGCGCGGTCCAGTTCGGCCGCACTGGCGGCAAGGTGGTAACCGTGAGCCGGGTGGGCGCAGATCGGGTGTCCCTCGCGCCGCAGCTGCTCGATGATCTGGCGCAGGCGGCGCTCGTCGGCGGTGCTGGTACGTGAGGTGATCTGCTGCACCAGGTCGCGGGCGGTGATGCCGTTGACGGCGCCGCGACGGCCCTGCAACTGCAAAAGCACCGTCTGTGGGGACAGCTCTTGCGGCAGCAGGGCCAGCTGCATGTCAGATGGCCCCCCGATCAATGCCGGCGGCAATCGCCAGGTCCAGAATCTCGTCCAGTTCCAGCAGCCAGCGCTTGTTGGTGCTCTGCGAGATCACCAGCACGCCGGTGTGGATCCACACCTCGATCAGGTACTCACGCCTGGAGTCAGGGTCCTGTACCTGGATAGCCCCCACTCGCGACGCTGTGGGGAACATGTGGCAGTCCTGCACCAGCACCCCGATGGACTTCTTTCGCTGTGGGTGCTGGGCGCTGTGGCGCTTGCGGTTGTGCACCTGGCCAAGGCAACGCTGGAGGGTCGGAACGGCCATCATTCCTCCTCGTCTTCATCGCCGTCGCGCAGCTGGTCGACCAGTGCACGCAGCTGCTGCAGGTTGAGGCTGTCCAGCAGCGAGGCCATGTTCTGGCCATCCTGCCAGTCGATGTGCGCTCGGCGGAACAGATCCCGGTGCATCACCGTTACCTGGCGATCGGGGAGTTCTGCCTCGCGCAGCAGCTGATGCGCGAAGCTGCGCAGGTACGGCAGCCCGTCGGTGGGGGCGCGGTCAGCCATGAGCCACCCCTTCACGCTGCAGCACCTCGGCCGGCACATGGGCAGTGATGCGCTCCCAGTTAGCGCGCGGCACGATCACTACCTGCAGGATGTCCACGTTTACCGGTGCAGGACGGTCTTGCATCTCGAAGGGAACCGCCACAACGCGCGTTGCAAGCGGCCACTGCGCCGTCATCGGCTCAACCACCATGCCTTCTACGGCCGGCCAGCCTTCAGTTCGAATGGCCATCTCACACCCCCCGCACGACGTCGGCGGTGACGGTCGGCACGCCCAGGTCAGCGGCGCGGTTCATCGCGGCGGTGAGCGCGTTCTGGACGGCCAGCGGGTAGAGCAGCGAGCCCGCACCGCGCGAGGGAACCAGCTTGGCGCGCAGCGCGTCGATGGCGCTCTGTTCCACCACCTTGTCCAGCGGCACCTGGGCGCGCTTGAAGCGGTGGGCCAGGTAGGCGCCCAGCTCATTGTCCAGCGGCGGCAGCGTGATGATTTCAATGCGCTGTACTACTTCGCGCACCTCCGGGTTGTGTTCGGAGAGCTTCACGCCCAGCTCGGGCTGGCCGATCAGGATCACCGACAGCAGTGGGCGCAGGCCGTCCTTCAGCTCGCGGAAGCGCTTGAGGTGCTTCAGGGTTGGCAGCGGCAGGCTGTGGGCCTCTTCAATCACCAGAACGTGGCTGTGACCGGCGCGGGCGCTGTCACGCAGCGATTCGTGCAGTTGGCGGAAGCGGGCTTCGGGGCTGCTCTTCGGCTTGGCCAGCGGCGCGACGGCGGCCATGATCGCCTCAGCGATGTGGTGGCTGCGCAGGGTCTTGCCCACCGCATCGCTGCCTTCGCTGGCCAGCACGTAGGGCTTGATCACAATGACGGCCTGTTCCTCGCGCTGGATGCGATCGACCAGGTCTTCGCACAGCGTGCTCTTGCCGGCACCGCTCTCGCCGATCACCGCAGCGAAGCCGCCGTGGCGGGCAACCTGGTACATGCTCTCGCGGACATAGCGGATATCCGGAGAGAGGAACACGTCTTCGGCGCTGGCTGGATCGGCGAAGGGATTGGTGGTCAGGCCGAAGTGGCGCTTGGCCTGTGGGGTCAATGCCTGAAAACGCAGTAGCATGGGATCTTCCTCGTCGTGAATGTCGTTGTCGTTATCGGTGTCTTGCGTTGGGGAAACCGGGGCCGGCGTGTTGGAGCACGTCGGCCCCTCCTTTTCATGCCAGTGGGCGTCGGTCACGCCGTGCTGGGTCAGGCAGGAACTGATGGCAGCGCGCACCGCTGCTGGATCGCAGCTGGTGGGCAGCTGGCCGTGATTGATCAGGGCATTGAGGGCCGGTCGGCTCAGGCCGGCGGCTGTGGCCAGCACGCCCTGCTTGATGCCGGCATCGGTGAGCAGGCGCTTCAGGCGCAGCGTCATGCCGCACCTCCTTCCACCAGGCGCAGGCCGCCGCGCTCCGGCGTCGCCAAGGTTTGTGCCCAGGACTCGACCTGATCCACCGGCAGGCCTTCAGGCCAGCGCTGGGCGGTGCGTGCGTAGTGGTCGGGCAACCAGGCCGAACCGGCTGCCTCCACCAGTGGCTTCAGGCGCATTGCCGCTTCCACGTGGTTCAGTGGCGGCAGTTCGGCGCGGATCGGCGTAATGGAATCGACGTTGAAGCGAGGCGCTTCCACCACATCGGGGACGGCAACATCGACTCGGTGTCCGCGGCGCGGCAGGTGCTGGATCTCCGGTGCCTGCTGCACCGATTTGTACGGATCGATCCTTCCCCCGAACGGCATTGCCTTGCCCTTACGCTGCGCCTTGGCCTGCTCGTCGGTCTGCGCATCCATCGCCAGACGTTCGACCCGCTTGCGGTTGGTATCGGCCGGCGTATCGGACTGCGCACGGTAGGTACCGACCGCCACTGCGCCGGTAAAGCCGTAGGCGTCGGCCTCCAGCGGCTCCATCGTGTACCAGGTATCGCGCCCAGCGTCGTCGGTGAACAGGGCCTGCGCTCCGAATTCACTGCCGAAGGCATTGCGGGCCACAGTCAGCTTCTGGCCCACGATCACACCCGGGACGCCGGATACATCAAAGCTCTTGCCCAGGAAGCTGATCCGCAGCAGCGGGCTGACCTTGCGCAGTTCCGGTGCTCGGGTAGCAAGCTTCATGCAATCCTCGACAGCCGGTACCAACCGCAGCTGATCCGGTTTGATCGTCATCCACGCCTGATAGCGCGAGGACTTGTGCCGGGTGTGCTGAGCGGTGGCATTGAAGTTGCGCATCCAGCGCCATGCCGAGTCATTGAGCTGCTCCAGGCTCTGTACGTTGTCAAAGCGCAGGCGATGCTCGAACTTGCGCTCGATCAGGTCGTTGGTCTTCTCGACCTGGCCCTTGGCCCACGGCTGGCCGGGCTGGTTGATCCAGATACGGATGCCCAGCGCGGCACACAGGTTCTTGAACATCGCGCCGGTATTGGCGCTGCCCGGATCCACCATCACCATCATCGGCGCACCGCACAGCGGGTCAGCCGCGCCGCGATACTGCATGGCATTGATGAACGTACGGCACAGGTTCTCGCCGCTCTCCGCGCCCAGCACGTACTCCACGTAGAAGGCACCGCTGGTGTGGTCGGTGAACACGTAGCGCCAGACGCGCTCGTTCTCTACGCGCGCCAGGTTCTTCGGCTTGTTCTTGTAGAACTCGCTGGCAGGCATCGCGTGCAGGCCATCCTGCCGCTTGAGGTAATACAGCACGCACAGGCTGGGATCGGCCTGCCACACCTGGTTGGGGTGTTCGCTGGCCAGCTGCACCTTCGGGGCCGGCGCTGACAGCTGATCCGGGTGTAGGCGATTGACGCGCAGAGCCTTGGCCGCCGAGCTCTCGCTCAGCTGACGGATCTCACCCGTTTCACCATCGATCACCTCGCCGCGCACCATGTCGTTGGCGCGAAGCATGTCGATGGCCTCGCCGATGCTGGCCAGGCGCTTGCCGGTGCCGCGGCGTGATTCGAGCAGCACTGCCGAAATCAGCTCCAGTTCCTCAAGGGTCCATCCCGAATTGCCGCGATCGCTGCGGCGCTTGCGAGGCTTCAGCGAACAGGTCAGCTTCGAGACCTGTCGATACAGTGTCTGCACGCTGCAGCCCCATTCGGCGGCGTATCGCTCGGCAATGGCGCGCTTCTGGCCGTGGCCGGCGCAGAGCAGGTCAGCAGCGGCCTGCTCGATCAAGCTGGCGCTGAGGGCCATATCAGCCCTCCCGCTTCCAGTCGGCCAGGCGGCGGTCATGGATCACCGTCACGCCGACCTCCTGGTGGTCGCGGACAAGGCGCAGGTCGTTGATCAGGCTGGCGATCAGGCCGGCAACCTGCTCTTCGACATTGAGGTCGTGCTGTTCGGCGTGCTGCATCAGCGCAATCACCGCACCACTGAAGCCAGCTTCTTCACTGCCGCTGGCAATGGCGATGCGCACCTGGGCGGCCGCCTGCTCCAGCTGGGTCAGCAATTCCTGCGATTGCTCGTCGGGCGTGGCCTTCTTCCACTTCCGCTGTGCTTTTGCTGTCTTCTCCTCCGCCTTGTTGAGATCGTCGCTCAACTTGGTGATGCGCTGGTCCTTTGCCTCGCCGTCAGCCTTTGCTTCACGCAATGCGGTGCGGAGCTGGCTGGCGCTCATGCGCTCTACGTCGTCCAAGGTGATGCCGGCAACTGAGTCACCGGAGTCCAGTGCCTGAATCTCTTCATCGTCCAGGACGGCGAGCTCGATCACTTTGGTTTGGGTGCCTGCGGCAGCCAAAAGGGACTTAGAGTCCCATTTGGAAAATTTAAGGGCGACACCCATGAAGCGTGACGCCATGCGTCGATGTAGGCCTCGCTGAGTGCATTGATCAATGAACTCTCCGTGCCCGACTTGCTCTTTGATGAGCAGCAGGCCCCGGCCCATTTCGAGGATGTCCTCGACGGAGCGGCGTTGGCGGTACTCGACCATGCTCCAGAGCGAGTCGGTGTCCAAGGCACCTGCGTAGCCCAGCGTGGTGGCCAGGCTCTTCACCTGCGCCTCGGCCTGCGCCATCACCTGCAGTTCCTGGCTGCGCTCGACCAGCTTGCTCGTGTCCAGTTCCGTGCCCACCGGCTCGGCCTGGGCGAGCGGCTTGGCGCCGCGCTTGTTGGGTTGCTTCTCTGCCATTTCGATCCTCGTCATCAGTTGGGGCTACGGCTGTAGCGGTTCTTGAAGTCGTCCAGCTGGCGCTCTTCGCGGGCTACCTCGGCCTGATGGGCCAAGGCGATCTGGACAATTCGGGGGGACAGGCGCCAGTTGTCCTGGTCGAAGGGGGAGCGCTCGACCAGGCCGTCCTCGGCCATGCGCTGCAGGTTGCGCAACGTGGTACTGGGCGATTCGCCAATGCCGTCGGCAATGGGCTTCAGGCGCAGGCCGGAGTGGCTGTGCCCGGCCAAGGCGAACAGCAGGCGGGCGAAGATGCTTTGCTCGCTCATGCTGCAGCTCCCTGCTGGCGGCGGGCCAGCTCTTTCAGGATGCGAACGGCCCGGCGATCGGCCGCGTCCACGGCGCCAGCCAGCGGCAGGGTGCTGGCCAGCGGCTCGTCCGATTCGACGGCGCACTGCCAGTTGTTCACGGCCGTGGCGTACTGGTCGCGGGCCGAGGCGAGCAACAGCTCCAGTTCGCGGGTGGGCACCTCATCCAGGGGGCGGCCGGAAGTGTTCATGCCACGTCCCTCACGCCGGCTGCCTTGAGCAGTTGGGCGCGCAGCGCCTGGCCCTTCGGGCCCGCCCAAGTGCCGTAGATAGCCTGACGGGCTGCGCTGGGGTTCACGCCGTGCTGGCGGCACCAGGCGCTGACGGTAGTGTTCTGGAGGGTCATGCCGGCGCGGACCTTGTTCATCAGATCGCGTCCGGGAGGTAGGTGCTGAACCATGTCGTATCCTTGCGGTGTTGTTTAAACCGGGCAGGACAAGAATGGTGCAGATATCTGCACCTGTCAACACTTATGAGTGAATTAATCTGCACCATCGGGTCGCGCCTTCGCGACGAGCGATCACGTCTTGGGCTAAGCCAGACCGCCCTTGGCGAAATCGTTGGCGCTTCGAAGCGGACCGTGATCGATTGGGAGAAGGGTGCTACGTCCCCCACTTCAGCCCAGCTCGCTGATTTGGCGGAGATCGGGCTGGACCCTCTCTACGTTCTAGTCGGCCAGCGCAGCGTAGCCAGGCCTGGTTTGGCCCAGGAACAGATCGCGATGTTCAACGAGGTCATTGACACGTTCTGGGCACTTTCCGACGACAGTCGCGCGATAGCTCTGACGATGCTCGGGGGCCTGTTGCGAAAAGACGTCCAAGCTGAAGCATCTCGAAGTGTCCGTAAGCGGACGCCTAACTAAGGAGAGTGGAATGATTCGATTGAAAAAGAAGGTGGTACTCGGTTTCTGTTTAGCGATCTCGGCGTATGCGTATGCGCATGCGAGTGGGGGCGTGCGAGAGGCTACTCCGAAGGAGCTTGCCGCTATTAAGGCGGGACTTGAAACTCAGCTTAAGGATGCCTCTAGTGCTCGGTTCAGTAATGTCCGGGTCAATGGAGAAGGCTCATTCTGTGGTCTGGTGAATTCCAAGAACGGCTTCGGCGCCTATGGCGGCTACACCCCAATGACTGGGTTGCTGTTCGATCTAAATGGAAAGTTGACTGCTCATGTAATGGGCCTCGACTCTCCGGAGGCAGTCCAAATGGTATGTGAGGACAAGGGGCTAAGCCTCCCGCCGGCTTGACTTCCATTGTGTCGAGCGTCGATGTCCCGAGCATTGATCTTTCAAAGCTCCCAATTACCTGTCGGCTGCCGCAAGCGCTCACTCTTCCACGCAGGCCGCAGTGGCTCATGCGGACCGCGGTCCCAAGACTACCTCCCAATAGAAATTGACACTCTGCCCATCGGTTTGGTGCGCACTGGCGCACCTGGCCGACGGGCATCCTCGTCTGCCCGTCGGCCATCTTTCCCTGGAGATGGCGCATGGCAGCAGAGCAACCCGGTAACAAAGCACTGCCCATCGCGGGTGGAATGCTGGCGACCATGCTGGCGTTGCTGCTCGGGCTGGTACAGCCCTTTGAGGGCTACTCGGCCCAGCCCTACCGCGATGTAGTCGGCAAACTGACGGTTTGCTACGGCCATACGGCAAACGTCGAACAGCGCACCTACACCCGCGCCGAATGCGAGCACCTGCTCCAGTCGGACCTTGGTGTTGCCTGGAACACCGTACAGAGCTGCATCAAGGCGCCGATGACGGACTATCAGGCGGCTGCCCTGACGTCCTTCACCTTCAACGTGGGCCCTGGCGGCGCCGGGGTGAAGGACGGCCTGTGTACCCTGCGCAACGGCCAGCAGCCGCGCATCCGCGTCTACGCCAACCAAGGTCGCTGGGATCTTGCATGTGCCCAGCTAAGCAACTGGGCCAACGCCGGCGGCCGGCCATACAAAGGACTTGAACGCCGCCGCACGGCTGAGCGCGCGATGTGCGAGGGCCGGTACTGATGATTCGCGCACTGATCGTAACGATCGCCCTGCTGCTGGTGCTCCTGCTGGTGGCCATTGCCGCGGCCCTTCTCTACCGCGGCAATGCCTTGGATGCCCAGGCTCGCGACGCCACGTCCCAGCAGCGCGTGACCACCCTTCAATCGCAGCTGGAAGACGAGCGCAGCGCTCGTGACATCGAGCACACCCAGGCCAAGGCGATGGCCCAGATCGGAGACGAACATGAAAATGATCGGGAGGCGTCCGCGTACGTCCCTGCTGCTGTTGTGGCTGACGTGCGTACTGGCGATCTCAGGCTGCGCAACGACCTCGCCACCTGCCACACCGCTCGCCTGTCCCAAGCCGTCTCTGGCGCCGTCGAACGTGATGCGAGCGCCCAACTACGAGCAGAGGTCGCGGGCGATCTTGTTCGAGTCGGACGCGACGCCGACAACCACGTCCGGGCCTGCCAGCGCGTCATCGGTGTCCTCACCGGACAGCACCCTTCCGTCGAGGCCAACCCATGATCGTTGAAGTGCAGCCGCTCTACCTGGTGTGGTTCGCCGGCATCGGCATCACCCTGCTCGGCGGCCTGATCGCCGGCGGTCGCTGGCTGGTCAACCAGCTGCAGCAACGCACTGATCAGCAGTTGGCCATCCTGATTAACGACAGCAAGCGCTGGCGCGAGGTTGAGAGCCACCTCACCGACTTCCGCCTGGAAGTTGCGAAGGAATACGTCCGCCGCGAGGACTATGCCCGCGGGCAGAGCGTCATCGAGGCAAAGCTCGATGCAGTGGCCTCGAAGATCACGAACATGCAAAGCAAGGGGAACACGCCGTGAGTCACGGAAATCAGGGCCCGGATCTGGGCAAGTTGCGCCGGGAGCAGCTGCGCTGGCTGATGCTGCTGGTGCTGGATCGCTCTCGCCCCTATCCGATCGGCGAAGCCGTCCTGGCCGGCGCCGCCCAGGACATGTATCCGGATGCCACCGCTTTGGAAGTGCGCAGGGAGCTGGATTACCTGGACACCCGCCGCCTGATCGACATCACCAAATCCCCTTCGGGGCCGTGGTCGGCTGAGCTGACGCGCCACGGTGTGGATATTGTCGAGTACAGCATCGACTGCGGGCCGGGCATCGCGCGCCCACCGAAGTACTGGTGATCCCATGCCTCCCGTGAGCAAGATCGACCTATTGCCGGCCGAGGTGCGCGACGAGCTGGATCGGCGCCTGGTCGCCAATGCCTTCGGCGGCAGCATCTCGCTGTCCGAATGGCTCGGCGAGCAGGGCTATGAGATCAGCAAGACCACCGTCAACGAACGCGCCAAGCGGCTCAAGCGCCGTCTGGCTTCGATCAGCGCCAGCACCGAGGCCATGAAACTGGTAGCCGAGCAGGCGCCGGATAATGCCGCCGAGCGCGGCAGTGCACTGCTGGGCCTGCTGCAGACCGACCTGTTCGAAGCGCTGCTGCAGTTCCAGGAAGCGGCCGACCAGGACGATGAGAGCATTTCCCCAGCCGATCGCATTGCGCTGTACAGCAAGGCGGCCAAGGCCATTGCTGAACTGACCCGCTCTTCCATCGTGCGCGAGAAGTGGGCCGGTGAGATCCGCCAGAAGGCGCTGATCGACGCTGCCAGCCGGGTTGAGGAAGCGGCACGCGCACAGGGCCTGGACGCTGCCGGGGTGGATTTCTGGAAGAACCAAGTGCTGCATGGGGTCGGCTAAGTGAGCGCACTCGGTTCCCTGCCCGATACCGAGCGCATCCTGGACTGGGATGAGTTGCCCGAGAGCGTGCGCGCCATTTCGGCCAACTTCGACATCAGTAAGGCTGGCGTGCTGATGGCCCATCAGTCCGAATGGATCCGGATGCAGGAAGGGCTGGATATCGCGGTCTGCGAGAAGGGGCGTCGTACCGGCATCACCTTCGCCCAGGCGTTGAGCGACACCATCACCGCAGCCTCTGCCAAGGACGCCGGCGGCGACAACGTGTGGTACATGGCCGACACCAAGGAAAAGGGTCTGGAGTTCATTGGCTACGTGGCCAAGTTCGCGCCGATCATCGCTCGAGGCCAGGCCTCGCGGATCGAGCAGCACATCTTCCAGGACCAGCAGCCCGACGGCACCAGTCGGCAGATCCAGGCATTCCGGGTTCGCTTCGCCAGTGGTTTCCGTATCACGGCACTGTCCTCGCGCCCGGAGAACATCCACGGCCTGCAGGGCGTGGTCGACCTGGACGAAGCGGCGCTGCACAAGGACGTGGCCAAGGTGCTCGAGTCGGCCACCGCCCTGCTGATCTGGGGCGGCCGCATCCGCGTGTGGTCCACCCACCGCGGCAAGAAGAACCCGTTCAATCAGCTGGTGCAGGACGTCCAGGCCGGCCGCTACGGCAAGAAGGCCGGGGTCATCCGCATCAGCTTCGATGATGCGGTGTCCAATGGCCTGTACGAGCGGGTCTGCGCTATGCGTGGCAAGGTGGCCACCGCCGAGGGCAAGAAGGAGTGGTACACCGCGATTCGCTCGGCCTACGGCCCGCGCAAGGCCGCCATGCGCGAGGAGCTGGACGTCATCCCGCGCGATGGCGATGGCTCAGCCATCCCCTCGGTCTGGATCGATCGGGCCATGCCCGAGGCCCGGCCAGTGCTGCGCCTGGTCTTCGATGATGACTTCCCCAAGCGCTCTGAGAAGGAGCGCGAGATCTGGTGCTCGGTCTGGATCGCCACCACGCTGCTGCCAGTGCTCCGTGCTGCGGTGGCCGGGTTCACCGGGCGCTGGGCGATCGGCATGGACTTCGCGCGCCACCGTCACTTCTCGGTCATCAAGCCTGCCAAGGTCGGTCAGGATCTGCGCCGCGACGTGCCGTTCCTGATCGAGATGGCCAACGCGCCCACCCGCCAGCAGGAGCAGATCCTGTGGGCGCTGCTGGACGCGCTGAAGGAAGGATTCCCTGGCCGCTGGTCATTCGCCGGCGATGCCACTGGCCCCGGCCAGACCTTGATGGAGTACACCGGCGACCGCTACGGCCGGGCTGAGCTCGATACCGGGACCGGCCGCTACATCGGTGGCCCAATCCACGAGGTCACCCTGTCGCGCCCCTGGTACGGCGAATGGATGCCCAAGTACATCGCGCTGTTCGAAGACGGCTTCCTCAGCCTGCCCAGGGACGCGTCCCTGGAAGACGACCACCGCGCGGTGGAGTACGTCGACGGTATCCCGATGGTGCCGCGTCTGGAGCGCAAGGACCTGCAGGATCCGGAGCTGGTGCGCCACGGCGACGGCGCGATCGCCGGCGTGCTGATGCAGTTTGCCGCACTCAACCACGTCACCTCGGTGCCCATTGAGTTCCAGGCAGCCGGCGCGCGCGCCTACATCGGCGACGGCCGAGCAGACGGCGTGGCCACCGTCGTGACCGATGATGCCTTCGGCACGGTCAGCGGCGGAAATGATTTTGGAGGATATGCATGACCACCGCCCGCCCAGAGATCGGCCGCGAGATTGCCACCACTGCCGATGGCATCGACATCACCCGTGGTTACACCGGGCCACTGCTGCTGCCCTTTGACAGTGTCCTGCGCAACCGCGGCGGCTACGACCTTCAGATCTACGAACAGGTGCTGTCCGACCCGGAGGTGAAGACCACCTTCGGCTCCCGCCAGGATTCGGTGGTGGCCTGCGAATGGCAGGTGGAGCCCGGCGGCGAGAAGCGTATCGACCGCCAGGCGGCAGAGTATCTGCAGGAGCAGCTGCATGGCATCGGCTGGGACAACGTCACCCGCAAGATGCTCTTCGGCGTGTTCTACGGCTATGGCGTGGCGGAGATCCTGTACAAGGTCGACGGTACTCGCATCGGCCTGAAGGACATCAAGGTCCGTAACCGTCGGCGCTTCCGTTACGGCAAGGAAGGTGATCTGCGCCTGCTCACCCAGACCCAGATGACCGAGGGCGTGCCGGCGCACGCGCCCTATTTCTGGAACTTCTGCTCCGGTGCCGACCACGACGATGAGCCGTACGGCCTCGGCTTGGCGCACTGGCTGTACTGGCCGGTGCTGTTCAAGCGCAACGGGCTCAAGTTCTGGCTGATCTTCCTTGAGAAGTTCGGCATGCCCACTGCGGTGGGCAAGTACGACACCAACGCAACCGATCCGGAGAAGGCCAAGCTGCTGCAGGCCACCCGCGCGATCCAGACCGACAGCGGCATCATCATGCCCAAGGGAATGGAGCTGGCGTTGCTGGAGGCCGGACGTAGTGGCACGGCCGACTACAAGGCCCTGCAGGACTACATGGATGCCACCATCCAGAAGGTGGTGCTGGGCCAGACCGCCAGCACCCAAGGCACGCCAGGCAAGTTGGGCAACGACCAGCTGCAGCGCGAGGTGCGCCGCGACATCATCACCTCCGATGCCGACCTGGTGTGCGAGTCCTTCAACAAGGGCCCAGCGCGCTGGCTCACCGAATGGAACTTCCCTGGCGCGGCCATTCCTCGGGTCTATCGCGTCACGGAAGAGCCGGAGGATCTGGACGCTACCGCCAGCCGTGACAAGAAGATCCTTGACCTGGGCTACAAGCCCAAGCAGGTCTACATGGATCAGACCTACGGCGACAACTACGAGCCTGTCCAGGCGCCGCAGGATCCGCCTGCGGTACCGACGGCGATCGATGGCGCCCAGTTCGCCGACGCCGGCGGTGCGGTGGTCAGCTTGCTGCGCAGGCACTATCCCGCCGCCTTTGCCGACGGCACCCCGAAGACGCCCGATCCCGCTGTCGAGCTGGGCCAGCAGCTCGATCGCCGGCTGTCGCCCATTGGTGCTGGATGGGTCGAGCAGATCCGCCAGCTGGTCGATGAGGTCGACTCGCTGGAGCAATTGCGCGACCGGCTGTTTGAGCTGCACCCGAACATGACCCTGGACGACTACGCCTCGGTGATGGCCGATGCGATGACGGCCGCGACGCTGGCTGGCCGTACCGACATTCAGGGCGCGGGAGACTGATCAATGGCCGGGGTTGCCTACGCTCAACTTCCGTTCCGGGAGCAGATCGAGTTCTTCCGTCGCAAGAAGAACGTGCTCACCGAGAGCTACCTGGACGTTTGGGAGTCGGAGCACGACTCCAGCTTCATGGTGGCCGGTGCCAACCGTGACGCTCTGCTGGCGGACTTCCGGCAATCCATCGATCGGGTCATTGCTGAGGGGCGGACTCTTCAGCAGTTCCGGGAGGACTTCGACCGGATCGTGGCCACGCATGGTTGGGATTACAACGGCGGTCGGAACTGGCGCTCGCGGGTGATCTACGAGACCAACCTGCGCCAGAGTTACAACGCCGGACGCTGGGCCCAACTGCAGCAGCTGATCAAGGTGCGGCCGTTCTGGCGCTACAACCACAACGACGCCGTCGAGCACCCTCGGCCGCTGCACGTGTCGTGGAATGGCCTGGTGCTGCGCCA
Organism: Stenotrophomonas sp. 96582_Sma; assembly: GCF_056480905.1. Classification (NCBI taxonomy): domain Bacteria; kingdom Pseudomonadati; phylum Pseudomonadota; class Gammaproteobacteria; order Lysobacterales; family Lysobacteraceae; genus Stenotrophomonas; species Stenotrophomonas sp. 96582_Sma. The sequence continues at coordinate 3,429,438 of NZ_CM151122.1, forward strand.
CGACGATCCGTGGTGGCGCTACCACTATCCAGCCAACGGCTGGGGCTGCCAGTGCTATGTCGATGCGCTCAACGAGCGCGACCTGCGCCGGTTGGGCAAGGATGGTCCTGACACGGCCCCCGAGATCGTGATGCAGTCGGTGACCATCGGGCAGCGCAGTCCTGGTGGGCCGCGCACTGTGCTGACGCCGGCAGGCGTCGATCCTGGGTTCGGCTACGCACCCGGCGCAACGGCCGATCACTGGCCCGGTGGGCGTGGCGGTCCGGTCACCCCGCCGTCATTGACTGGGCAACTGACCTCCGCTCTGCAGAACGCCCTGGAGACGGGAGCACGGTTGCCGGCGGCGCCAGCGGCTGCCAGCGCTGCTCAGGCCTTGGCGCGGCCGCGCGCCAGGGATGCGCTGCAGGCCGGCTATGCCAGCTGGCTGACCAGCATTGATGGCGATGCTGCCCACGCTGCCCGCTACCTGGCCGGAGCACTGTCGCCCGGACTGGTTTCGCAGCTGCAGCGTGCCGCCGTTCGCCCAGCGACGGCGGCCTTTGCCGTGTTGGCCGACCAGCTCCCCATCACTCGACCTGGCGCGGTGGCCATCGCCGCAGCCGAGCTGCCCATCCGCCTTCTCGATGCGGTGGCCATCCTGCTGGACGCTGCCGCAGGCCGCTTGCGCTATGTGCTGGCGGTGGGGCGTCCTGCCTTCATGGTGGTCGATGTGGCCATCTCGGAAACGGGCGTCAGCACGGTGCAGTCCCAGCTGCAGATGCTGATGCCCGCCGAACTCCAGCGCGGCGTTGCCGATGGCACGCTGCAGCTGCTGCAGGGAGAGATCTGATGGCGCAGTTTGAAGTCACCCTTGATTCGGCAACACCTGGTCTGGCCGATGCGCTGCGGCAGCTGGAGGGCGAGGCGCGCCAACTGATCTTGAAGGACTGGGGCGAGTACCTGCTGAGGTCCACGCGCGAGCGGGCCGCAAAGGAGCGGGACCCGACTGGACGTCGATGGCGCGCGCTTGAGCCCAGCTACAAACGCTGGAAACAGAAGAAGCGCCCCGGCGTGCCGATTCTGAAGTTCGATTTCCACATGCTCGGTGACATGGCTTCATGGCAAACGGACGGGAACGATGCCGTCCTGGTCGGTACCAATGCACCCTATGGCGCCATCCACCAATTCGGCGGCACCATCCAACGCGGCGCGCGTCCGGCCAACATCCACCTGAAGACGGGTAAGGGCGGCAGCCGGTTCGTCAAAGCCAGTCGTAGGAACGCGCGCTACAAGCGCTCGGTCACAATGCCCTCGTACACGAACACCATCGCTGCTCGTCCGTGGCTTGGTGTCAGTCGCGAGGATGAGAGGGAGTTGCTGGATATCGCCCAAGATCACGTGAGCGGCGCCTTCGAGTGATCATCGCGTAGGAGGCGCTGTGCGCGCCTCCATGCCGGGGCCGCCACACTCGGACGTCATCGGGGACTGCTTGGTGTCTGACACGCCTCTCTGGCGTGTTCGCGGCCAATAGCGCGCGGGGTCTTAACTGCAGCTTCCTGCAATGTCGCAAGAGTGATCATTTCTTGCGGACCGCGGTCCCAATACATGAGACAGCGGTGCGGGAAAACTGGCGGCATGAACCAGCCCGCCACCCTGCAGATCTTCAAAGCCGGCACGCACGTTGCCGAAGACGGCCGCACGCTGACCTTCAGCGAAGCGGATGTGCAGCAGATCGCCGATAGCTACGATCCGACACTGCATGAAGCGCCCATCGTGGTGGGCCATCCCAAGACCGACGATCCGGCCTATGGCTGGGGCAAAACCCTTCAGGCCAAGGACGGCCTCCTCGTCGCCGAGCCGCACAATGTTGATCCTGCCTTTGCAGAGCTGGTCAACAACGGGCGCTTCAAGAAGATCAGCGCTTCGATCTTCATGCCCGATTCGCCGGGCAACCCGACGCCGGGCAAGTACTACCTGCGCCACATCGGCTTCCTGGGCGCGCAGCCGCCTGCAGTGAAGGGGCTCAAGTCGGCCTCGTTCGCCGAGGGTGATGACGCCGCCTGCTTTGCCATGTCGCTGGCCCCGCTGAGCTGGACGCTGACGGATCTGTTCCGCCGCTTCCGCGACTGGCTGATCGACACCCAAGGCCTTGAGACGGCCGACCAGGTCATTCCCGACTGGCAGATCCGTGGGATCGAGAGCAGCACACGCGATGACGACGAAGCGCGCAACTCAGCCCTCTTTGCATCGCCATTGCTCACCCAGTTCCCGCGCAGCGCCATCGGCGCGCCAGCGCCCATCCCGGCAACGCCTCCCACTCGTGAACAGGTCAAATCGGAAATCGACCCCATGTCCCAGCAGAACACCCCGGAGCACGCCCAGCGTCAGCAGCAGCTCGACCAGCAGGCTTCCACCCTGGACGCTCGCGAGAAGGCCCTCGCCGCCCGTGAGCAGTCCGCCCGACGCGAAGATGCGGTGGCGTTCGCCGAAGGCCTGGTGAAGGAAGGCAAGTTGCTGCCCCGTCAGCAGCCGGCCGTGGTGGAGCTGCTGCTGGCCCAGCCGAATGGCAAGGAACCGCTGAACTTCGCTGAGGGCGAAACGACGGTGTCCAAGCCAGCTGAGTCGGTCCTGCGCGAGCTGCTGACCAGCCTGCCCAAGGCAGTGGACTTCTGCGAGAAGTCCGGTGGCGACGCACCCAACGCAGCGGCGAACTTCGCCGCGCCCCCGGGCACGCATGTCGATGCCGGCCGCGCGGATCTGTTCAACCAGGCCAAGGCCTACCAGCAGCAGCACCCCGGCACGTCCTGGGCGGCTGCAGTCGCCGCGGTCGGCGGCTGACCTTCCCATCCAGGAGCCCACCATGTCCCAGAACATCGCTCTGCTCACGCTGTCCGTGCTGGCCGCGGCAGCCCTCACCCACAACCGCTTCGTCTCGCCGACCGGTGAAGTCGCCGCTGCCGGCGGCAACGCCTGCGGGGTTGCGCGCTCGGATGCCGCCGTCGGGCAGTTGGCGCCGGTCGACGTCTTGGGCACCACGCAAGTGACCGCAGGTGGCGCAATCGCTGCCGGCGCCGCCCTCCAGGTGGGTGCCGATGGCAAGGCCATCACCGCCGACGCCGGCAAGGTCGTTGCCCGTGCGGCGCCTGGCGCCACGGCCACCGCCGATGGCGATGTCCTCGAAGTGATCCTCATCCCGAACTGACCGGCTAGTGCCGTAGGAGATTTACATGTCTGGACAAATGACCCCCGGCCAGGTTCGCGTCGTTGACCCGATCCTTTCCGAACACGCCCGTGGCTACCGCCAGGCGCAGCTCGTGGCCACCGCGCTGTTCCCCTTCGCCGACGTCGCCGCCTATGGCGGCCAGGTGATCGAGTTCGGCAAGGAGTCCTTCAAGATCTACAACGCCAAGCGTGCCCCCGGTGCCAATACCAAGCGCATCCGCTTCGGCTATGAGGGCAAGCCGTACGCCATCGTCCCGAGCGCACTGGAAGCGCCGGTGCCGCGTGAACATATGCGAGATGCAAGCCAGGTGCCGGGGATCAACCTGAGCACCCGGGCCGTGAACATCGTGCTGCGCTCGCTGCTGCTGGAGTACGAGGTGGACAGCGCCAAGATCGCCACCAATGCAGCCAACTACGACAACGACCACAAAGTCGCGCTGGCTGGCAACAACGTGTGGTCCAACGCTGCTTCGAACCCCGCGCAGGACGTCGAAACCGGCAAGGAAGCTGTGCGTGACAGCATCGGTCTGTATCCCAACACCATGCTGTTGTCTGCCAAGGCGTTCAAGCAGCTCAAGCAGCATCCAAAGCTGATTGATCGCTCGGCCAGCACCGGCATTCGCAAGGTCACCTTGGATCTGCTCAAGCAGGTTTTCGAGATCGACAACATCGTCGTCGGCGGCGGTGTGGTGGCCGATGACAATGGCGCATTCGGTGATGTCTGGGGTACTTCGGCTGTTCTGGCCTACGTCAGCCCTGGCGCTGACGTGAACGCCAACGTCGAGGAGCCCAGCTACGGCTATGGCTATCGCATCGAAGGCATGCCCCTGGTCGAAGTTCCCTACTGGGACAACAGTGCCAAGAGCTGGATCTACGGGGTCAGCAACGATGCCACCCCGGTCCTGGCAGGCATGGCCGCCGGCTATCTGATCAGCGGCGCAGGCAACTGATGACCGGCGCCGGCGAAGGATAGTCGGCGCAGTTGCCGCCTTACCCGTACAACCCAGCGAGCGGCAGCACCAGGCAAACGCGGGCCTGGCCGTGCGGAGCACAGCAGAACCATGCGTGACAGCCGGAGAGCACGGCACCACACCTATTCGGAGAACTCGTCGTGGCCAAGCCCCGCACTGCGCCGCCCAGCGCACCCAAGACCGTCCAGGACGACCAGCCGGCCGACGTGCCAGTCGTGGCGGAAGACAAGACTGTGGACGCGCCGCCGGCGGCGGATGACTCGGTACCGGAGCAAGGCCAGAGCGAGCTGCAGTCCGCCGCGTCGATTGTCTCTGCAGCCGATGGTGCTGCCGTCGACCAATCGCAGGCCAACCATCCGGCAGCGGACCAGGACGCCATCGACGCGGGTGCTCCGTCGCCGGAAGCCGACACCTCCATTGGGGTTGCCGCCGGTGGGGGCGATTCGCCCAATGCACTGGTATCTGATGGTCTCTGGCTGTCTGCATGCTTTGAAGTACTCAGCCCGTTCAAGCACGAGGGCGTGGTCGTCAAGCCGCCGGCTTGGATAGAGATGACCTGGGAAGAGGCTCAGGCCTACCAGGATGCGGGCGTACTCGGTGACGAACCTGCAGACCCGGAAGGGTCGGAGTAACTGGCCGCCATGTCCTACTGCACGCTCGCACTGCTGTCGGCGGCCAAGCTCGCCCAGGAACTGGCGCAGGTGGCCACCCCGGAGCGCTATCCGATTGTGGACGATGCGCTGATGGACGCCACGCTGCTCGGCAGCGATCGCAGTGCGTTCGATCCAGCCGATGTGGCGATCGCCGATCAGGCTGCGGCACATGTGCAGCGCGCCCTGGACGATGCCGATGGCGTGATCAATGGCTACCTGGTCATGCGCAAGCCCAAGCCCTATCCGGTACCGCTGCCGGCGCCGGTACCGGGCATCGTGTCCACCTGGGCCCGGTGGATTGCGCGCTACCTGCTGCACAAGGACCGGGTCAACACCGAGGAACGCACCGATCCGGTGGTACGCGATTACAAGGAAGCGCTGCGCTTTCTGGAGCTGGTGCGCGACGGCAAGTTCAGCCTTGGCGCCGATGACCCGCTGCCTGCGCCCAGCGGTGGTGCACCGGAGGTCTGTGCACCACCGCGAGAGTTCAGCCATCGAACCCTGCAGGACTACGGTCGGTGAGCACCCAGCCCTTCGACACTGGCTTGGTGCGCGATCGCATCCGACAGGGCGTCAGCGACAAGGATCTGCGTCAGGTCCAGGGCAGCGCCGACTACGCCGCCGTTACAGCGCTGCGCGACTTCCCCGCGCCGTGCTGCTACGTGCTGCTGGCCCGGGAGATGCCGCTGGAGACCAAAACCGGCGTTTCGATCCCCGGCCAGCAGGCGCGCCTGGCGCAGTTGGTCGAAGTGAACTTCGCGGTGGTGACCGTCTGCCGCAACTACCGCGAGCAGCGCGGGGCGCAGGTGATCGATGAGCTGCGCCTGCTGCTGGGCAAGGTTCGTCAGCCGCTGCTGGGCTGGACACCGCCCATTCCTGGTGGCCGTGCCTGCCAGCTCATCGAGGGCAACCTCGAGGACTACGACGCTGCCACCGCCCTGTGGGTCGACGTATGGAAGACCCAAGCCGTTCTTCAACCCGGGATTCCGCGATGACTACCCAGACCACTCAGAAGCACACGATCAAGAAGGCGGGCCTGACGCTTGCGAGCAAGCCCATTGCGGAAGGCGAAACGGTGGAGCTTCCTGCCGACCTGGTGCCCTGGGCGGTTGAGCGCGGCTTCATCGACGCTCCCGACGCCGATTCTTCCCCCAATCCGTCGCGCAAGGCCAACGGCCAGGCGACTCCTGCCATCGCCCAGGAGGCGAAGTAAGCCATGTCCAAGACCGAATATTTCTCGTTCCAGGGCCGCGTGTATCTGGGCCTGCGCAATGCCGATGGCAGCCGCGCGCCGGCGCGCTGGGTGTATGACAGCAGCGTCCTGGAGCTGGCCATGTCCAGCACCCGTGAAACCAAGAAGGAGAGCTGGTCGGGTGTGCGCGGCGTCGCCGCTACCATGACCACCGAGCGCAACCTGGGTGTGAGGCTGACGCTGGGTCAGATCAACACCGACAATCTGGCCCTGGCCACCGATGGCACGCTTCTAGATTTGGCTTCGGGCTCGGTCGCCAACGAGGCCATCGGTGCCGTCAAGCCCGGCGACGTGGTCGCGTTGGAGTACGCTGCGATCAGCGCGCTGGTGCTGGAGGGTGGTACGCCGGCAGCACCGCTGGTGGCCGACACCGACTACACCTTCAACCCGGCCACCGGCATCATCACCTTCCTGACCGCCAAGGCCGCGGTGGTCGCTAAGACCTACGAGTACGCTGCCCACAGCGTGGTCAAGGTGTTCGAGAGCAGCAAGTCCGAGTACTACGCGCTGTTCGACGCGGTCAACAGTGTCGACGGTACCACTCAGCGCGTCCGCGCCGACGTGAACCGCATTTCGTTCCCGGCGGCTGAATCTCTGGCGCTGATCAACGACAGCTTCGGTGAGATCGTGCTCAATGGCGAGGCCAAGATCGATCCGGTCCGCCAGTCCGATCCGCGCTTCGGTCTGTACGCCCGCGTCCTGCTGGTGGATGCCGTCTGATGGCCACGCGAATCGGCAATCAGGACCAACCGCCGTCCGAACCCGGCTCGCTGGATTCGGAGGCAGTCGCCGGCGAACTGGACATCCTGGCTGCGCAGCAGCAGGGCCAGGTCGACGGCAAGACGGTGATCGTGCGCGAGTACGGCTTCTTCGAAGGGGCGCGGATCCTGCCGGCAGCGGCTCCGCTGCTGGCCGACCTGCAGCCGCTGTTTGAGGGGCGCGATCCGCCTTCGATGCTGGAGGTGACCGATGTACTGCTCTCGCATCCGGATGTGTTCCGCCACCTGCTGGCCTGTGCTATCGCCCCTCCGCCGGGCGAGGGTACGGATACCGCCGCCGAAGTGCGGGCGCAGGAAGCCTGGCTGGAAACGCTCAATGAAACCGATGGCGAGCAAATGCTGCTGTTGTGGTGGCAGGCCAACGGAAATTTTTTGCTGCGCCGGCTGCTGCGCAACGCCGTCGGCAAAAGGGTGAACCAGTCGGCTACGGACGCGTCTTCACCGACCTGATCTGTGCCGGCTACGGGCGCTGCTTTGCCGACATCGGCCGGATGACGCAGCGCCAGATCCTGCTCGCTTGGGAGCATGTCCAAGCCCAACAACGGCGAGCACGGCGGGAGCGCATTACCGACACCAACGCTGCCTATGCCGGGGGTGATCCGGCGACCACCTTGCTGAAGGAACTGAAGTAACAATGGCTGCCACCCGCAACCTTGAACTGGCGATGCGCATCGCCCTGGATATCGAGCAGGCGCAAAAGAGCCTGCCGGTGCTGCAGCGGGGGCTGGCCTCGATCAAGGATGCTGGCACCGCCGCTGGCGCAGGTCTGGAGGGTGTCACCAAGGGTGCCGACAAGGCGGCCGGCGCGCTGGACCAGGCCAGCCGCAGTAGCGCTTCAGCCGCGGACCGGGTGCGCACGGCCGGCACATCCATGCAGAAGACGGTGGCCGATGAGATCCGCTCGATCTCCGAGCTCGATGCTCGTCTGCAGCAGGGCGCAGCCAGCATGTCCGAGCTGGCTGACACCGAGGCTCTGCTTGATCGGGTCATGGCCCGCGGGCTGATCACCACCGAGGACTACAACAGCGCACTGAAGACGCTGGACAAGCAGGAAGCATCGCTGAGCCGCACTGAGCAGCAGCGTCAACGCTCCCTGGAAGGCGTCATGGGCCGGTACGACGGTGCGTCGGCCAAGCTGCAGAAACTCGAGCGCGACGAGCGCGAACTCAAGGGCGCGGTGGATGCCGGTCGCATCAGCCGCGAGCAGTACAACCGCGCCCTTGCGGGGATCAACATCCAGCGCAACGCCGTCAACCTGGCCGAGATCAACAATCGCGGCCGCGGGCCGGGCGCTATCTCCGCCGGGCAGTACCAGATGGCCATGCGCCAGCTGCCGGCGCAGATCACCGATATCACCACCAGCATCGTCAGCGGCATGCCGATCTGGATGGTGGCCGTCCAGCAGGGCGGCCAGCTGAAGGATTCCTTTGGTGGCGTGGTGCCGGCCGCGCGTGCGCTGGTTGGCGCTATTACCCCCACCATCGCCGTGGTCGGCGGACTGGCCGCGGCAGTGGGCGGCCTGGTACTGGCCTGGAAACGGGCGGCCGACGAAGAGATGGCTTTCCAGCGGGCGTTGATCGTCACCAACAACTATGCCGCCACCAGCACTGCCAACCTGCAGGCCCGGCGCGATCAGCTCACCGGTCTTCAAGGGGTTTCCCGAGGCAACGCTGCTGAGGCGCTGACGAAGGTGGCTCAAACCGGTCGTTTCACCGGTGAGCAGTTCGAGCTCGTCGCCCGCAGCGCTGCGAAGATGCAGGCCTCCGCCGGCCAGGCCATCGATACCACCGTCGCCAAGTTCCTCTCTCTGAGGAAGGATCCGGTCGAGGGGCTACTTACGCTCACCGAGTCGGAGAACTTCCTGACAGAAGCCCAGCTCGCGCGTGTGCGCGCCCTGGTCAAAGAGGGCAACCAGCAGGAGGCAGTGGCGGAGGCGATCAAGATCTATTCCGATCGCCTCGATGAGGTCGCAGATCAGAGCGATGAGACGATGCCGGCGCTCGCGCGCGGTTGGCGGGATGTCAAGAAGGACGTCAGCGGCGCCTGGGGCGCGCTGGGCGACTTCACCAACGCGGTGGTCCAGCTGGCTGGCGAATGGGGTGTGCTGGCCAGGCTGCCGCGGCTGTCCGATCTGTTGGGGATGGGTGTGGTCGGCAGCACGCTGGCCAAGAACTTCGGGCTCCCTTCCTTTGCTGACCTGACCGGCAAGATGGCTGCGCGCATCCGGGCGGCCTCTGGAACCAATGCGCCTGTGAAGGTGCAGATGGCTGGCATCTATGCCCCCCTGACGCCGGAGGAAGAAAAGGCGAGGGAAGAGTTCGAGCGCCTTCGCTTAAGCAATCTGAGCAAGGAGAAGAAGCTTGAAGAGGAAATCGCCAAGATCCGGGCACTGGGTAAAGCCGGCCGCATGGACGATAAGGCGGTCAAGGCCTTGGAGGCGGAGGCTCGAGCACGTTATGCCGAAAGCCTACCCAAGAAGCCCAAGGGTCCCAAGTCAGAAGCCCAGAAGGATGAGGCAGCCGCGCAGCGCGAACTGGAGCGCTTGAAGCAACAGATCGAGCTGGTCGGCACGCTCGATGAGACACGCAAGAAGGCCACGGAGGTGTCCCGCGTCCAGGCCGCCATCGATGAGGGCAACTTCCAGAATGCGTCGTCGAAGACTAAGCAGGAGCTGCTGGATAGCGCGAAGAAGCTTGATGCTGCGAACGCTCTGGTTGAATCCAATCGGAAGCTGCTGGAGGTGCGGGATCAGATTGCCAACCTTGAAGGGCGCGGTCCCGATGCACAGCAGGCCAAGAGCTTGCGCGAGCTCGAGGTCACACGCCGGCAGATGGTCGAGGCTGGCAACCAGTCCGGTGTGGCCGAGGTCGACCGTGCCAAGGAGCTGGTCCGCCTCACAGCCGAACTGCAGAAAATGCAGGAGACCTACAACCGCGCGATGGGTGAAATGGGCTTGGCTCAGCAGCGCATCCAGATCGAGCTGCAGGCCGGGCTGATCACCGAAGCGCAGGCGCGCCAGAAGCTGGTAGATCTGTCCCGGCAGCAGCTGACCGCCCTGGGCGATCTTCCCGATCGCATGCGCGCCACCGCCGAGGCATTGAAGAACCCCGAAGCGCTGCAGGCAGCTGAGCAGATGGCCGTCAAGCTCAAGGAGATGGCCGCCACCACCAACCTGCTGCAGCAGAACGTGCGCACCACGTTCCAGAGCGCATTCCGTGATGCCCTCATGTCGCTGGCCAATGGCAATGCCACCTTGGGCGAGATCGTGCGCAGCTTCTTCCAATCCATTGCCAGTGGCCTGGCTGGGTATGTGGCCGATGAGCTGTCGGCCAAGCTGGCGTCCACCCTGACTGGCAAGCTGTTCGACAAGAGCGCTGACGTCGGTACGCAGGCTGTAGGTGCGGCCGCAACGCAAGCTTCGGCAGTCGCCTTGTCCTCGGCTGGTAGTGTCGTCACCGCTGGCGCCACAGCGGTCACCGGCAGCGCTTCGGCGCTGGCAGGTGCGGGCAATGGCCTGGTCACCGGCGCGAGTGCTCTGGTGGCTGCTGCTGTTCAGCTCAAGCAAGCCGCCCTCGCACTGGCTGCTGCCAACAATGCCAAGGCCGTTGTCAGCATGGTCGGTAGTATTGCTGGTGCGGCCAGCAACACCGGCACCGTCAGCGTGGGTACGCCTACTCCCGTCGGTAGAGCGCAGGGTGGTCCCGTTTGGGGTGCAGGTACAGGTACCAGTGACAGCATTCCTGCCTGGCTCTCCAATGGTGAATTCGTAGCCCGGGCCAAGGTGGTCCGGCAGCCGGGTGCACTGGCATTCCTGCACGCGTTCAACGCCATCGGCATGGATGCCGTCCGGCGCTGGGGTGCTTATGCCTTTGCCGACGGTGGCCTAGTCAGCCAGATGCCCTCGCTGCAGCGGTCGCCGGTCTTCAGCTCGGTGGCACCGGCCGGGACTCCGACTCCGAAGAACATGCGTGTCTACCTTCTGCAGGATCAGGATGAGCTGGTCCAGAAGTTGGCCTCGCATCCAGCGTTTGAGCAAGCGGTAGTAATGACGGCCAGCCGGAATGGCGCTGCGATCCAGTCGGAGTGGCAATGATGTCTTTCTCCGCCAACGGCCCACGCGTGTTTCCGGTACCGGCTGATTGGTCCGACGCCATCACAGAAACGCTGTCGTGGGCCACCAACTACATGCAGGCATCGGCATCTGGTGTCTCCCAGCATTGTTCGTATCGCTCTGATCCGCGTCGGTCCTTTGAGTTCTCTGTGAAGTGTGAGGGCCAGCAGCGCCGGGTCGTCGACATGCTGCTCGCTGGCCACGGTGGTCGTTGGCTCGTCCCCATCTGGCCGGATGCGCAGCTCATTCCCGCGAGATTGCCCGTAGGATCGGTCGAGATTGCCTGCCGAACCAATGGGTTTGATTTCTTCGTCGGCGGACAGGCCTTGCTGTGGGGAGCGGTCAACCGCTGGGAAGTGGTGACGGTGACCTCGGTGGAAGCCGAAGGGCTCTCGCTCGCCGCTGCCACCGCTGGCACATGGCCAACTGGAACCGTGCTGTTTCCCTTGCGAAGGGCTCAGCTGCAGGACAGCGCGGAAGAGTCGCTATGGCATGACAATGCCGGCATCCGTTCGCTGACGTTCGACGTGCTTGACGTCTGTCAGTGGCCCAGCCTGGTCGACCTGCCGCTCTACCTGGGCACGCCCGTCCTGAACCGTTGGGCAGACTGGACTGATCAACCGAAGGCCAGCTATGCCCGCCTGCGAGAGGTATTGGACAACGACAGCGCTGCACCGCTTACCGTGCCCCTTGCAGACTTCGCCTTCCGATCGCAAAGCACACAATGGAAGCTGTTCGGGCGTGAAGAGCACAGCTGGCTGCGCTCTCTGGCGTACACCCTGTGCGGCCGGTCCACGCCTATATGGCTGCCGTCCTACACCAGTGATCTGCGCATCACCGCCGATCTGGCCGTGGGCGCCATCGAGATCCCCATCGAATGGGCGGGCTATGCGCTGTTCGGTGCGCAGGCGCCTGGGCGTCGAGACCTGCGCATCGAGCTGTTGGACGGCACCGCCATTCATCGGCGCATTACTGGCTCGGTGGCCTCCAACGACGTCGAGGTGATCACCCTGGATGCGCCCTTGGACATCAGCGTTTCGGCGTCGCGGGTTCGGGCCGTCCAGATCATGAGCCTGGCCACGCTCGCCAGCGACCAGGTCGAGATTCGACACGCCACCGACGCCGATGGTGTCGCTACCTGCACCCTCGGCTTTGCTTCGGTGGTTCCCCATGTTTGAGGCCTTCGAGACCAGCCGCTTCCTGGCCCGCCCTGTCCATCTGTTCCTGTTCACCCTGCAGGGCAACGCGTACCGGTTCGCATCCGGCGCGCGCGACATGATGATCGGTAATGGGGATGGTGCAAGGCTCTATCGCTCGGCGCCCGGCATCGAGCGCAGTGCTGTGAATGAAACCAGCGAGCGATCGCAGAACAAGCTGACCATCAAGATGCCGTTCCTGTTGAATCCGGCCGCTGCCGAGCTGCCGGTGACGCAGGAGTTCGGCCGTATCTTTCGGCCCTATGCGCCAAGCGGCCGGGTTTCCGTTGTGTGCATGAAGGTCCACAGCAACGACCCGGACCTGCAGGCGGTGATCGAGTGGACGGGCCAGGTGGTATCACCGCGCTTCACTGACACCACCCTGACCCTGACCTGCGAGCGTAATAACTCCCGCAAGGGTTTCCGGGGCAATACGGGCCGGTTCACCCGGGGCTGCTGGAAGGCGCTGTATCGGTGTGGGGTAGCGATGTCGGATCACGCTGTGGAGGCCGTGCTGGCTTCCGTGGGTGGTGCCACCTTGCGCTCAGCTGCGTTTGCCGCGTTCCCCGCTGGTCGCTTGGAAGGCGGGGTCATGGTCTGGGCGCGCAGCAACGGCCTGGCGGAGACGCGGACGATCAACTCGCACGCCGGCGACACCATCACCCTCAACTACCCCGGTCCTGAACTGGCTGCGGGTCTGACGGTCACGGTCGCGCCTGGGTGTGCACACACATTCGCCGACTGCGGCAGCTACTTCCAGAACACGCCCAACTATGGCGGCCAGCCGCAGTTGAACGTGGAGAACCCCTTTGACGGACACCGGATCTCATGGTGAGCACTGATCGGCAACAACCTCGGCGCGGCCTGCGTCGGCTCTTGTATGTGTATGGGTGGCGTCTCAGGTACTGGTGGCATGACACGGAGTCCGGTGCTCTTGCGCGGCGCGTCATGGCGCTTGCGTTGGCCCTAGGCGGCCTCGTGCTACTGGTGAATCAGTTCCGTTCGCCCTTCCCGCAACGGGAGCCGCAGCAGGCCTTTGTGTGGTGGGTGCAGCTGATCATCATGATCGTATCGATGCTGATCAGTGCGCTGCTCGCCCGGACGAACCAGACCAAGCCGGAAGTGCAGACGCCCGATATCCCCACCACCGAAGAAGGCACCGCCGTGAAGCGCATCTATGGAACTGTGCGGATCTCCGAGCCGCAGGTACTTGCGTGGCGGTCGGCCGGTACCGACAAGATCCGCAAGGGAGGCGGCAAGAAATGATCGTAACCCTTGAGCACTTGCGCACGATTCCGGGCTTCGGCAACAAGCCAGGCTTCTGCTCGCGTGGCGGTAGGGACTGGTTTGCCGCGCATGGGTTGGATTGGAATGCGTTCCGTAAGGAGGGTATCGAGGCCGAGAGGCTGGTCGCTACAGGTGATGGCCTGGCCCTGGCATTGGTTGCGCACGCTCAGCGAATGGAGGCCAGCGATGGGCGGCGGAGGTAAGAAGACCGTTGGTTACTGGTACAAGCTCAAGCTGCTTTTCGGCCTGTGTCAGGGGCCGGTGGATGAGTTCGTGCAGTGGGACGTGGATGATGCAACGGCATGGGCTGGCGTGGTCACGTCCAACGGGTCGATCTGGATTCACGCCGAGAACCTGTTCGGCGGTGAGGATGAGCAGGGCGGCATCGAGGGCGAGGCCGAGATCATGTTCGGCCGCGAGGACCAGCAGCTCAATCCCTGGCTTCCGCCGAATCTCGGTGCTGCGCACGGCGCCTATCGTGGGCTGGTCACTGTCCTGTTCAAGGGCGGAAGGTGGTCGGCCTTCACCCCCTATCCGAAGTCGCCCAGCTTCGTCCTGCGCCGGATCAAGGAAGGCTGGCAGGATGGCGTGTGCTGGTATCCGGAGAAGGTGAAGATCCTGCTCGACAAGGATGCCAGCGAGGTCGTTTCCGGCTTCCGCTCCGTGTCCTGGAGCCTGCCCTGCGTCGATATGCAGGGCACGTACTGCACAGTGCCTGGGGATAGCGAGGACCGCTTCACCCTCAATGGCACCGGCGCAACGATCTTCCAGGTCGGCTTGCGGATCAGTGGCTCGGTCGAGACCAAGTACTACAGCGGTGGCTTCCCGATGCCAGGCTCGCCCAGCTTCATCAAGGGCGGCACGGGTTCGGGAAGCATCCTGCCCAATCACAACGTGTATCGCCTGGAGATCAGCAATCCGCCGGCGACGTACCACCTGAACTACACCCCCAATTTTGAGTCTTCGCGCCTGATCCTCGACGGCGCGCCATTGAACGTCGAAGTGGCCAGCAATGCGACCGTCAGGCTGCAGGCGCTGACGATCGATGGCCTGCAGGATGCGCCCAGCCAGTGGCTGACGGCGCGAGTGGAGAGCCTGGATGCCAAGGTGCCGCTGGTCGGGATGAATGCCGCCCACATCCTGTACGACAGCATTACCCACGAAAGCATGGGGGCCGAACCCATCTCGGTGATCGACGATGCCAGCTTCCGCGCAGCCGCGGATGTCTTCTTCGAAGAGGGAATGGGCCTGTGCCCGATCTATGATCCAGATAAGGAGTCCATCGAGCAGTACCAGCAACGGATCTGTGACGCTGCAGGGGCCGTGCTCGTGCAGGGCATGGATGGTCGGTATCGCCTGAACGTGCCGCGCGGGAAGTACGTTCTGGACGAGCTTCCGGTGCTGACCGACGACGACGTCCTGGATTGGGCCGAAGAGCCCGCCACGATGGACAACGCCTGCAACCAGCTGTTCGTGAAGTACTTCGACCCTGTCGAGAACGCGATCGGCACCACCCCCGCGCTGCAGTCGCTGGGCGCGATCCAGGCCTTTGGCAGTGTGGTCTCGGAGAAGGAGGACCGCTCCGGCGAGGTCGCCAACGTGGATCTGGCCCTGAAGATCGGCGCCCGCAATCTGCGCGCCAAGGCCACCTCGCTGCGCAAGTTCGACCTGACCACCACGCCCGTGGCCCGCACGTGGTCACCGGGCAGCTACTTCCGCCTGCAGGCGCCCAAGCGGGGCATCGCCGACATGGTGTGTCTGATGGGCGAGAAGCGTGGCGGCACCCTGAAGTCCGGCGCCATCACCTTCAGCTGCAGTGAGGACGTCTACAGCCAGCCCAATTCGGTCTATGTCGGAACTGAGCCAGGCGGGAAGCCGCCGTCGACGGCGCCGACCGTTTCGCCGCACCAGGTGGCGATGGAGGTGCCCTACGTCGTGCTGGTCTCGCAGCTCAGTGCGGCCGACCTGGCACAGCTCAGCAGTGACGTCTCTTTCCTGCTGGCAGCCTCAGCGCCACCAACGGTGGGGCAGTACTTCCGCCTGATGGCTCAGGCTGGCGGGGCGGAGTACAGCTATCGCGGCCGGGGTGACTGGTGCGCAAGTGCTGCCTTGGTCGAAGAAGCCGGCTATCGCACCGAGAGCTTCACCCTGACCGATCCGCTGGATCTGGGCTCGGTGGCCGTGGGCGATATCGCCCTGGTTGGCGCGGAGATTTGCCGCGTGGATGCCATTGACGCGGCTGCGATGACCCTCACGCTGGGCCGTGCCTGCGCCGACACGGTGCCTCATCTGCACGCGCCGGGCGCCCGCGTGCTGTTCCTCACCGACTTTGCGACCGACACCACCGAGTACGTCGGCGGTGACACCGTCCACGCCAAGCTGCTCACCCGTGGCGCGTCGGCGCTGACGGACCTGGCCGACGCGCAGGATCTGGTGGTCGAGATGGAGGATCGCCAGGCCCGGCCGTATCCGCCGGCGGACGTGCATATTAACGGCGAGCTGTACCCAGAGGACGTCGTCGGTGACGCTGTTTTGAGCTGGGCCCATCGCGATCGCGTGGCGCAGGCGGACCAGCTGGTGGATACCGGCATGGCCAGCATTGGGCCTGAGCCAGGCACCACGTACACCGTGACCGTGTATGACGCCGCTTCCGGCGCCCTGGTTGTCTCCTACCCGGACCTGGTGGGTGCCTCGTTCACTGTGCCGGCCGGCCAGTTGGTCGAGCGCAACCGCGTGCTGCTCAGCTCCCGGCGCGACGGATTGGATAGCTGGCAGTCGGTAGAGCTGCTGTTCCGTCGTGTCTATCAACTGGATTTCAGCATCAGCGCCTGGCGTGGTGCCAACAACTCCACCGCCTCTCTGGTGTTCACCACGGAGGCTGAGGGCGTGGAGTGGTCGATCGATCAGGGCGTGCTGCCTGCGGGGATGAGCCTGAACACCACCGCAGGTCGGATCGAAGGGATTCCGCTGGGTGGCGCGCCGGGTTACTACCCGATCCGGGTCAAGGGTCAGGATGCGTCGGGCAATGTGGGCTTTGCCGAGACCGAGATTGCGCTGTCGACCATGCGCAGCAGCTTCCCGATGCAGACCGGCTACCAGGAGGCAGGTGGTCGCACGGTGGCGGTCGGCTCCTCCAACCTGCCGGTGCTGGACCCTACGCAGTCACCATACGCCGGCGGTGCCTCGGTGCGTTTCAATGGCACCGGATTGCGGCAGGAGCTGGAGGCCAGTCTGGGAACGGCCGACTTCAGCGTGGCCATGTGGATACGCCCTGATGCGGCCCCAAGCGACACCTACGCGCGCCTGTTCCAGATCGGCCCGAACACGACCAATGGCGGCCTCTACCTGCGCCGCGAGCAGCTGACCAACCCGATGCAGGTGGGCCTGGACGTGTTCACGGGCGGCAACTACGTGCGCCTCTTCAATGATGCGGTTCTAGCGCTGGCAGAGAACCGACTGCCGAACAGTGCCTGGTCGCACCTGGCGATCTCCAGGCGCGGCGGCGTGGCCCGTATCTTCAAG
The DNA here is from genome assembly GCF_056480905.1 of Stenotrophomonas sp. 96582_Sma. Lineage (NCBI taxonomy): Bacteria > Pseudomonadati > Pseudomonadota > Gammaproteobacteria > Lysobacterales > Lysobacteraceae > Stenotrophomonas > Stenotrophomonas sp. 96582_Sma. The sequence continues at coordinate 3,446,410 of NZ_CM151122.1, forward strand.
GATGGCCGCCTGGTCGATGAGAGCACCTTGCCTGCAGCAGCGGTCAACCTCAGCCAGACGGCATTGGCGCTGGCCAGCAACACGACCCTGACCGCCGAGCGGCTGATGGCGGGTTTTGCCGGTGTGGAGGTGCATGCAGGCGCGGCCGTGTACTGGGAGCCATTCACGCCGCCGGTCAAGCCCTCGGACTTCCCCGCGCGGCTGTTGGAGATGCCGGCACTGCCGATCGCGCTGGTTCGTGGTCGGGCCTACGGCCCGTACAGCCTGCACTTCAAGCGGGGCACCGAGGCCAGCCCGGTGACCTGGTCGGCCACCGGCCTGCCGCCAGGCGTCACGTTGGATGTGGATCAGACCGGCAGTGACTCGACCCTGGGAGGAACCCCATCGTGACCGCCTTCAATGTGGTGATTACCGCCACCGATGCGCTGGGCTCCGTGGAGCGCCGTTCGCGGCTGCACGTCTTCGATCGGGGACAGCTGTGGGCAGAGATCGACAACACCGCCCAGATGACGCTGTTCGGGCCGGCCGGGTCTGACCTGTCGGTGCAGGCAGGGCGCTTGAACCTGCAGTGCGGCAGTACCGGCACGGCCTCAAGGGCGCGCTTTGAGAGTGTGCCGGCGGCCAAGGATTGCCGTGCCCTGGTCGGATTCGTGATCCCGGCCGGTACCGGCGTGCGCACGGACAACGTGGGTCTCCTCCTGCGCACCACCAGCTGGCAGGTCACCAACGACACCTACGCCTACATCCTGGGCGTCGGTCGTCGCAGCGCCACCTCGTTTGGCGTCGAGTTTGGGCGGGGTTCCAACGCGGCCTCAGGGTCTTTCCAGCAGCTGCAGTTCGTCGAGGTGCCAGGCATCACGGAAAGCGAAGTGGTGGTGTGGCTGGAGGTCGAGCTGATCGGTTCGACGCTGACCGTCCGCCGCTTGGACGGCACCGTTGTCCTGACCCGGTCGGACAGCACCCATCAGGCCGCCGGCCGGGTCGGCGTCAACTATTTCCGTGGCAGCCAGGGCGGCCCTGGGCTCTTCACGGGCTTCTACTTCGAATCGCTCGACCCGACGAGCGAATACACCGATGAGGCCGGCGACACCTACGTCGACCAGGCCGGCATTGCCTACCAAGGATAAGAACGATGGCTCGATTCAGCTCAAAGCCGCAGCTGCAGACCCTGGCCAGCAGCGTGATCATTCCCGGCACGGCGCCCGAGGGCGGTGCTGCCGTTGGCGGGGGTTCGGTACCAGCTGGCAACGACATCAGCCTGACCGTGGGGCAGCTGCTAGCCGCACTTGGCGATGCGGGTGCGAGCCAGGCCACCCGCGTCGGCAGCACAGCCAAGTGGGTGGCCGCCAAGGCACGCGGCGCGACCAATCCGGCGCGCCTGGCCATCGTGGGCGATTCCAATGTCGCCGGGCAGGGCTCTGGCACGGGCGCTGATGGTCTGGCTGATGCGGCTGCGTCCAGCCTGGCGCGGCGCTTCTTGGTGAAGAAGAGCATCCGCACCGACAGCTTCTTCGGCGAGCAGAACGTCACCCTGGCCAATACCGGGCTGGCCAGCTACGACCCGCGCATCACCTTGGGCACGGGCTGGGCACCGGACTCCACCGTCTCCCAGATTTTCGGCGGGCGCCACCTGAAGGCGGCCGGCGGCAGCACGGGAAAGTTGCGGTTCACGCCTGCAGGCGCGTTCTCCAGCTTCCGGGTGTGGTATCCGACCCTTTCCGGCCTGAACACGGCGGTGGGCATCTACGTCGACGGGAGCTTGGTCGATACCGTGTCACAGGACGCGGCTGCGTCGCTGGTGTCGAAGGACTACACGGTGTCCGCCGGCACCCACTACATCGAGGTCGGCGTCGGTAGCGGCGGCGACGCCTTCGTCTGTGGTATCGAGACCTTCGATGGCAGCGCCAGCCCGGTGGCGTTGGTGGGCGGTTACTGCGCGGCCAAGTCTGCGGACCTGATCGTCGCCAGTCAGCCCTGGAATCACCGGCCGATGCTGTCGGCCCTGCGGCCTGACTTCACCGTGGTGATATGCACGATCAACGACACCACCGCCGGCACTGACCCAGGCATGTGGTACGCGAATCTGGAGGCGGTGGTGAAGGCGGCCTCGGCGACCTCTGATGGCTGTCTGTGCGTCGGTTTCGTCCCCAACGATGGCAGGGCCTTGGGTGGGATCTACGGATACGACGCCAAGGCGGCCGCGCTGCGCAACATCGCGGCGGACTACAACTGGCACTTCCTCGATCTGCGGGTGGCGCTGGGCCGCAGCTGGGCCCGGCAGAGCGATCGCGGCCTGGTGTTCGACAACGTCCACCCCAACTCGACCGGAGCCGAAGCGATCGCTTCGGCCCTGAGCGACTTCCTGCAGCTCTAGAACAGGGCGCCAGGCCGACAGCTGCAACTGTCGGCCTGGCACCGCAACACACGCGTACAGCCCGCGTGCTTTTGGCCGAGGCCCTGCTCCCCGCGCGGGGGAGGTAAGCCTCGCCGATGCTCATCGCAGAGGCTGAGAATGAAGACGACCACGCTGTTCCCTTGGCCAGGCGGCAAGACCCGCCTGCTGCCCCACCTGCTGCCCCTGGTAGCCGATACCCCTCACCGGACCTATGTCGAGGCCTTCGCCGGCGGCGCCGCTCTTCTGTTCGCCAGAGAGCCAGCCAGGGCTGAGGTGCTCAACGACTGCCACGGCGAGCTGGTGCGTCTCTACCGGGTGGTGGCCAACCACCTGGAGGAGTTCGTCCGCCAGTTCAAATGGGCGCTGACGAGCCGGGAAATGTTCCGGTGGTGCCAACTCCAGCATCCTGACACCCTCACGGACATCCAACGGGCTGCACGCTTCTACTACCTACAGCGCCTGGCTTGGGGCGGAAAGGCCACAGGCCAGACGCCAGGCTTCGGTCGGGGTGGCAAAGGCCTGAACCTGTTGCGGATCGAAGAGGATCTGAGCGCGGCGCACCTGCGGCTGCACAAGGTGACCATAGAGCACCTGGCCTGGCAGCAGTGCATGGCCAAGTACGACGGAGCCGATACCCTGTTCTTCCTCGACCCCCCGTATTGGGAGACCGAGGGATATGGAACGCCCTTCGGCATGGAGCAGTACGAGGAGCTGGCCAGCCAGATGGCGAGTCTGCGCGGCGCGGCCATTCTGACCATCAACGATCACCCGGCCATGCGGAAGGTGTTCGGGCAGTTCAGGGACCGGGTGGTACCGATCCGCTACACGATTGGCCGGCAGGCGGTCCAGCGGAGGGAGCTGATCTTCACGACCTGGTAGGTTGGCAGAGGCGCACGGGACGGGTTACGTCCCGTGCAATTTCATTCCGGTGGGCGCAACATTGGCGCCCCACCGTTTATCTCACCTATGGCGGGCGATTTATCGCGCGCCGTTACACGCGGCGACCGTGACGTCATCGCGCAGTGGAACTACCTGCCCTGGGCGCAGCCGATCACCGCCAAGAGCTTCATGCGCAAACTGGGCGTTGTCAGCGAACAGCAGGCTGGCCTGCCTGACCCGCGCCATGCGCAGCTGCTGTATCCGCTGCAGCCCCTGCGCTGCCAGAACCCACATCGGCCGAATGTGCTGATGGTGGTGCTGGAGTCGCTGCGCCAGGACGCCATGACGCCGCAGCTGATGCCCAATACGACGGCACTGGCACAGGCTTCGCGCGTGTACGACCAGCATTTCAGCACCGGCAACGCCACCCGCTACGGCCTGTTCGGCCTGCTCTACGGCCTGCCCGGCGGCTACTGGCAGAGCATGCTGGACGAACAGCGCGGCTCGCAGCTGTTCCAGGTGCTGGGCCAGCAGGGCTACGACCTGCACCTGTACGGCAGCGCGCCGCTGTACAGCCCGGAGTTCGACCGCACCGCCTTCGCCGACGTACGCGACCAGCTGCACCAGGGCCCCTCCGCCCTGACACCCGACAAGCGTGACGCAGCCATCGTCACCGCGCTGCAGAGCGACATCCGCACCAGCCAGGCCGCGCAGCACCCGTGGTTCGGCTTCGTGTTCCTCGACTCCACCCACGCCGGCTACCACCTGCCCGCCAGCTACCCGCCGGTGGCCACGCCGATGGCCAAGGAGATCGACTTCCTGTCCTTCGGCCCGGACCACGACCCGACGCCGGAGCTCAACCGCTACCGCACCGCCGTGCACTACGCCGACAGCCTGATCGGCTCGCTGCTGGACGACCTTCGCGCACAAGGCCTGGCCGAGAACACCATCGTGCTGGTCACCGGTGACCATGCCGAAGAGTTCAACGACCTCAAGCTGAACTACTGGGGCCACAACGGCAACTTCTCCGACTACCAGCTGCAGGTGCCGTTCGTGCTGCACTGGCCAGGCCAGGCCAGCGGCCATGAGATGCGCACCAGTTCGCATGAGGACTGGGTGCCGACGTTGATGCGCCACGCACTGGGCTGCGAGAACGCACTGAGCGACTTCAGTACTGGCCAGGACCTGCTGGCCGCGCCCACCACCAGCGAACGTGCGCTGGTGGTGGAGAGCTGGTCGCAGCGCGCGGTACGCCATGGCGATGCCATCTACGTGTTCGACAAGTTCGGCAACGCCACCGCGCTCGACCGGCACTACCGTCCGCTGCCGCAGCAGGCGCCGGACGCCGCCGCCATCCGCTCCGCATGGGAAGCGCTGACCCGCTTCCGCAACCGCTGAACTTCAAGGACCGATCCTGCATGAACCGTCCGCTGCGCATCCTGCATACCGAAGCCGCCAAGGGAATGGGCGGGCAGGAGATCTACATCTTCCGGCACATGCAGGTGATGCGCGCGCGTGGCCATGAAGTGTCGTTGCTGTGCCAGCCCGATGCGCGCCTGGCCACACTGGCACGCGACGACGGTTTCACCGTGCATACGCTGCGCATGGGAGGCCTGGCGCGCCTGCTGCGCGGCGTGTGGTCGGTATCGCGACTGGTGCGCCGCGAACGCTACGACGTGGTCAACACCACCAGCCGCCGCGATGCGCTGATCGCCGCCGCCGGTGCACGCCTGGGCGGCACGCCGCTGGTGGTGCGCTCGCGCCACCTGATGAGCCCGGTCAATTCGCTGCTGACCTATACCGGGCTTCCGCACCGGGTTTTGACCGTCAGCAGTTTCGTCAAGCAACTGCTGGCCGACCGTGGCATTCCGGCCGAGCGCATCGGCATCGTGCCGCCGATTGCGGTTCCGCCGCGCTCGAGCGAGATCCGCAAGGCCGATCCCTGGCAGTGCCTGCAGGACGCGCGCGCGCAGGTGCGTGCCGAGCTCGGTTTCGGCGAACAGGACATCGTGGTCGGCTGCGTGGCGGTACTGCGCGAGCCCAAGGGCCATGCCGACCTGCTGCAGGCGATGATCCCGCTGTGCAAGGCCAACCCGGACCTGCACCTGGTGATCGTCGGTGATGGCCAGGCCGTGACGGAACGACTGCAGGCGATGTGCGCCGAGCACGGCCTGCAGCGCCAGGTGCACCTGCTCGGCTACCGCGATGGAGCCTGCCGGCTGATGGCCGGCTTCGACATCTTCGCGCTGGCCTCGCACAAGGAAGCGGCCGGCACCGTGTTCCTGGAAGCGGCTTATGTGGGCGTACCGATCGTAGCCACGCGGGTGGGTGGCGTGCCGGAGATGGTGGTCGATGGCAGCAATGCGATCCTCACCCGTTTGGGAGACAATGCCGCCCTGACAGGTGCCTTGCGCCTGCTGGTGGACGACCCGGAACGGCGGCGGCAGATGGGCCGCGCTGGCTGGGACTGGATGCACGGCGCACACCGCTTCACGCCGGACGGCCACGGTGAAGCCACCGAACACTACTACCACCAGTGGCTGAAGGAGCTGGGACATGGCTGATGCGCGAACCGTTCCGGTGCTGATGCACCACCATGTCAGCCCTTCGCCGGGCATGATCACCGTGTCGCCGGAAAACTTCGAAAGCCAGATCGCGTGGCTGGCAGGCAATGGCTGGACCTCACTGACGCTGGACCAGTACGCCGGCTTCCTGGCCGGCAAGCCGGTGCCGCGCAAGTCGATCGTCATCACCTTCGACGATGGCTACCTGGACAACTGGGTGTATGCCCATCCGATCCTGCAGAAGTACGGCATGCATGCCGTGGTGTTCGTGGTCACCGGCTGGATGGGCGAAGGCCCGGAACGTCCGCATGCCGGCATTGCCGGAGCGACGCTGCCGTCGACGCCGGACCATCGCGGCTGCGAAGCGGCGATCTACGAGCAGGACCGCAGTGACGATGTGATGATGCGCTGGAGCGAAGCACGTGCAGCCATCGCCGCCGGCACCTTCGAAGTGCATTGCCACACCCATACCCACACCCGCTGGCTGCGCCGTGACGATCTGGACCGTGCGCAGCGCCGCGCGGGCCTGAGCCGGGATCTGGCGATCTCGCGCGAAGTCCTGCAGGACAAGCTTGGCGACGTGTCCGATACCTTGTGCTGGCCGTACGGTGATTTCGACCAGGATCACATCGAAGTGGCGCGCGAGCAGGGCTTCCGCTACCTGCACACTACCCACCCGTTCGGCCGCAACGTGATCGGTGGCGACCCGGAACGCATCTATCGTTTTGCGATCCGCAACCGCCCGGCCAACTGGCTGCGCAAGCGCATCCGCCTGAGTTACAACCCGCTGATCGCGCCGCTGTTCAATGGGTTCAAGGCACGCCAGAAGAAGATGGTGCCGGGGCCCTGAGCACGCCATCCTCCCGGGCCGCCGCAAAAGAAAACGCCCCGGAATTCCGGGGCGCTTTCTTTGTACGGATGTGCAGTCGCCTCAGCTGGCGGCTTCACGCACCGCAGCGGACAAGCGGTCCAGCGTCTGCTGCATCAGCGTAGCGTCATCGGCTTCCACGGTGACCCGAACCACCGGCTCGGTACCGGACGGCCGCAGGAACGCGCGGCCACGGCCGGCTACGGCCTGCTGCGCCACGGCCAGCGCGGACTGCACGCTTTCAGACTGCACCGTGGCCTTGGCCGAGACATTGCCCAGACGCACGTTGACGGTCTTCTGCGGCACCCGCACCAGGCCCTTCAGTGCCTGGCGCAGGGTCTGCCCACTGTTGCGCAGCGCGACCAGCACCTGCAGAGCGCTGACGATGCCATCACCGGTGGTGGCCCGGTCCAGGCACAGCAGATGGCCCGACGCTTCCCCACCGAGTACACCGCCGCCTTCGACCAATGCCTGGTGCACGTAGCGGTCACCAACGTTGCTGCGCACGAACGGGATCTGCAGATCGGCGAAAGCTTTCTCCACGCCGTAGTTGCTCATCAGCGTGCCGACCACCGGGCCGCGCAGGCGGCCTTCGTCCTTCCAGGCGCGGGCCAGGATGTACAGCAGGTCGTCACCGTCGACCGGGTTGCCCTGGTCGTCGGCCATCAGCACACGGTCGCCATCACCATCGAACGCGATGCCGAGATCGGCACGGGTCTCGCGGACTTTGGCCGCCAGGTTGTCGATATGGGTGGAACCCACACCGGCGTTGATGTTGACGCCGTTGGGCTCGGCACCGATGCCGATCACCTCGGCCCCCAGTTCGCGGAACAGCAGCGGTGCGATCTGGTAGGTGGCGCCGTGTGCGCAATCCAGCACCAGGCGCACGCCACGCAGGTCGAACGCGCGCGGCACGCTGGCCTTGCAGAACTCGATGTAGCGGCCGACCGCTTCACGCGCACGCGATGCCTTGCCCAGCTTCTCCGATTCGGCGGTGGTGAACGGAACGTCCAGCGCCGCTTCCAGGGCAAGTTCGGTGGCATCGTCGAGCTTCTCGCCCTGGGCCGAGAAGAACTTGATGCCGTTGTCGTAATGCGGGTTGTGCGAGGCGCTGATGACGATGCCGGCGTCCACGCCCAGCGTGCGGGTCAGGAACGCCACCGCCGGGGTCGGCATCGGCCCCAGCAGCTGTACGTCGGCGCCGGCGGCGACCAGGCCGGCTTCCAGTGCCGCTTCGAACATGTAACCGGAAATGCGGGTGTCCTTGCCGATCACCACGATCGGCCGGCGCCCGTCCTGGCCGCGCTGGGCGACCAGGACACGGCCCAGGGCATTGCCCAGGCGCAGCACGAAGTCGGCCGAGATCACGCCCTGGCCGACCCGCCCACGGATGCCATCAGTACCGAAGTACTTGCGGCCTCCCATCAAGCCACCTCCGGCGCCGGCTGACGGCCCAGCATTGCCAGCAGATCGGACAGGCGGTCGCGCATTTCGCGGCGGTCGCAGATCTGGTCGATGGCACCGTGCTCCAACAGGAACTCCGAGCGCTGGAAGCCTTCCGGCAGCTTCTCGCGCACAGTCTGCTCGATCACGCGCGGGCCGGCGAAGCCGATCAGCGCCTGCGGTTCGGCGATGTTGATGTCGCCCAGCATCGCGAACGAGGCCGACACACCACCGGTGGTCGGGTGGGTCAGCACCGAGATGTACGGCAGGCCCGCTTCACGCAGCTTGCCCAGCGCGGCCGAGGTCTTGGCCATCTGCATCAGCGAGAACAGGCCTTCCTGCATGCGCGCACCGCCACTCTGCGAGAAGCACACGTACGGGGCGCCGATCTCGACCGCGGTTTCGGCGGCCAGCGCGAAACGCTCACCCACCACCGAGCCCATCGAGCCACCCATGAAGGCGAAGTCGAAGGACGAGGCCACCAGTGCACGGCCCTTGAGCAGACCGCGCATGGCGATCAGCGCGTCATATTCGCCGGTGTTCTTCTGCGCGATCTTGATGCGCTCGCTGTACTTCTTCTGGTCCTTGAACTTGAGCAGGTCGGTCGGACCCAGGCGCGCACCGATCTCGGTGGTGCTGTCGGCGTCGAACAGGGCGGCCAGGCGCGCACGTGCGCGGATCGCCATGTGGTGGCCGCACTTCGGGCAGACCTCCAGGTTCTCTTCCAGTTCCGGACGGTACAACGCGCTGCCGCAGTTGCTGCACTTTTCCCACAGGCCCTCGGGGACACTGCGCTTCTTGCTGGGGGTGTTGTCGGTGCGGATGCCGGACGGCATCAACTTGCTGAGCCAACTCATGCGGGAGGACACTTCCGTTCAGGGCGGCCCAAGGGCCGCAAAGGCGGACAGTCTAGCTCCGCTTTCCCCGCCCGTGCACCCCCTTGCCAGCCACGGGGCCGCCGGAAAAAACCATGCTGGGACGTACGTTTAGGTGCGGGGAAGTGCCGGCCGCTGGCCGGCAACCCTTGTCGCACACGCGGCCCAGGCGTGTGCCGGCCAGCGGCCGGCACTACCTCTCAGGCGTCCAGCGCCTGCCGCAGCGGAGCCAGGAAGGTTCGAGCGCGCTGTGCGGCCTCTTCAGCCGAGCCCGCTTCGGCCAGCGCCGCCACCAGCGCGCTGCCGACCACCACGCCGTCGGCCTGGCGGGCCATCGCCGCAGCACTGTCGGCATCCTTGATGCCGAAGCCGGCCACCACCGGCACCGAAGCACGCGCGCGCAACGCCTGCAGGCGGGCACTGGCGGCATCGCTGTCCAGGCGCTCGGACGCGCCGGTGACACCGGCAAAGCTGACGTAGTAGAGGTAGCCACGGGCCAGCGCCAGCAGCTTGTCGGCGCGCGCCTCGCTGGTAGTCGGCGACGCCAGCAGGACCAGTGCCAGGCCCGCTGCATCGAAGGCCTGCTGCGCTTCGCCGGCTTCTTCCGGCGGCAGGTCGACCAGCAGAACGCCGTCCACACCGGCCTCCACGGCTGCCGTTGCGAAGGCCGCGTAGCCATGGATCTCCACCGGATTCAGGTAGCCCATCAGCACCACCGGCGTCTGAGCGTCACGCTCGCGGAACTGCGCAACGGCCTGCAGCACGTAGCGGCTGCCAGCACCACGCGCCAGCGCGCGCTCGGAGCTGCGCTGGATGGTCGGGCCGTCGGCCATCGGGTCGGAGAACGGCACGCCCAGTTCGATCACATCGGCACCGGCATCGACCAGCGCGTGCATGACCGGCACGGTGGCCTCCAGCGAGGGATCACCGGCGGTGATGAAGGGAATCAGCGCCTTGCGCTGCTGCTCGCGCAGTCGCTGGAAACAGGCATCGAGTCGGGATACAGGCATCTCAGGCACATCCTTCAATCAGTTCAATCGCATCGCTGGTCCCCCAGTACATCTGGATGACCCTCCCTTCAAACAGTTCCACGCGGATGCCAAGGGCCGAGCCCGGGTCCTGCCAGGTGAGGTACTCGCCCTGGTCACCGTCGTAGGCATGCGGGCTAGATACCGGCGGCTTCGGGAACTGGGCCATGGCCTGGGCGCGGGTCATGCCGACACGCAGGCCGAACGGCCCGGGCTGCTGGGTCGGCGCCCCGCTCTCCGGATCCAGGCCGAGATCGAAACGGACGACGCGATCTTCATCGGTCATCATCGACACGCCGGGCGGCAGCCCCTTGCCGTCGTAGTACTCGCAACTGCCGCCGATGGCTTCGACCGCCCCTTGCGCGGTCCACGGCCCGAGTGCCTTCAGATCGGTCATATGCTGGCCGATCAGCACCTCGCCGGCATGGTCCAGCGCCACCGAGGCCACCGCGGGCGCGTCATCGCTGTCCTTATCTTCCACAGACGGCGGATCGTCGATCGGCGTACGCGCCATCGGGTCAAGATCATCGTTGGCGGCCCGCTGCACAGGCTGCGTGGTGGCCTTGGCGGCCGGTGCCAGCAACGGCGGCTCCGGCGGCTGGCACGCGGCCAAGCCCAGCGCCAGCAGCAGCACGCCGCTGTTCCGCAGCCGCGCGCTCACAGCACCAGCCCTTCACGCGCGGCGATGGTGTGCACGTCCTTGTCGCCACGGCCGGACAGATTGCAGAGGACGATCTGGTCACGCGGACGCTCACGCGCCAGCTTGATCGCCTGTGCCAGTGCGTGGCTGGACTCCAGTGCCGGCAGGATGCCCTCGGTATGCGCCAGCAGGTGGAAGGCCTGCAGCGCTTCTTCATCGGTGATGCCGAGGTAGCGCGCACGGCCGGTATCGGCCAGGAACGCGTGCTCCGGCCCGACACCCGGGTAGTCCAGGCCGGCTGATACCGAGTGGGTCTCGATGATCTGGCCGTCGTCGTCGCACAGCACATAGGTGCGGTTGCCGTGCAGCACGCCCGGCCGACCCGCCGCGATCGATGCAGCGTGGCGCCCGGTGCTGATGCCATCACCGGCAGCTTCGGCGCCGACGATCTCGACCTGGCGATCATTGAGGAAGGCATGGAACAGGCCGATGGCATTGCTGCCGCCGCCGACGCAGGCGGTGATCGCATCCGGCAGGCGGCCGTACTCGGCCAGCATCTGCTCGCGTGCTTCGCGGCCGACGATGGCGTTGAAATCGCGCACCATGCGCGGGTACGGATCCGGGCCGGCCACGGTGCCGATGATGTAGAAGGTGTCCTGCACGTTGGTCACCCAATCGCGCATCGCTTCGTTGAGCGCGTCCTTCAGGGTGGCCGAGCCGGAGGTGACCGGCACCACCGTCGCACCGAGCAGCTTCATTCGGTAGACGTTGATCTTCTGCCGCTCGATGTCGGTGGCGCCCATGTACACCACGCATTCCAGGCCCAAGCGCGCGGCAACGGTGGCACTGGCCACGCCATGCTGCCCGGCACCGGTCTCGGCGATGATGCGCTTCTTGCCCATCCGCGCGGCCAGCAGCGCCTGGCCGATGGTGTTGTTGATCTTGTGCGCACCGGTGTGGTTCAGGTCCTCGCGCTTGAGCAGGATCTGCGCACCGCCGACATGATCGCTCAGGCGCTGGGCGTGATAGATCGGGCTCGGCCGGCCCACGTAATGGGCCAGGTCGCGGTCGTAAGCGGCCTGGAATGCCGGGTCCTGGCGGGCCTGGTCATAGGCTTGGGCCAGTTCCTGCAGCGGGCCGACCAGGGTTTCGGCGACGAAGCTGCCACCGTAGCGGCCGAAGTGGCCCTGGGCATCCGGGAAGGCGTGGTAGTCGGCAATGGGGGAGGCAGACATGGAAGCGACCGCTGGTTCGAGACAGGTGGATACTCTAGCGCACGGGTCGTGACCGGAAAATGGATATTATCTGGCGCATATCGTCAGGAAATCTCACATGAGTCGTTCCCTGCTGCCTCCCCTCAATGCGCTGCGTGCGTTCGAGGCCACCGCCCGTCTGGGCGGGGTTGGGCGCGCCGCGCAGGACCTGCATGTCACCCACGGCGCGGTCAGCCGGCAACTGAAGCTGCTGGAGGATCATCTCGGCCTGGCATTGTTCCAGCGTGCCGGCCGCGGGCTGCGCCTGACCGCTGCGGGCACGCGACTGCAGGCCGCGTGCAGCGAGGCGTTCAGCGGCATCGAAGACTGCGTGCGCGAGCTGCGCCGGCCGACGGCGGCCCCAGCACTGGTGCTGGGCTGCAGCGGCAGCGTACTGGCGCGCTGGATGATCCCGCGCCTGCCCGTGCTGCAGGCCGCCCTGCCCGGCGTGCGCCTGCAGTGGTCGGCGCTGGATGGCAGTTTCACCGAAGCACAGGCGGCGCTGGATGCCGTGCTGCTGCTGGCGCAGGGGCCGTGGCCACGGGGCTGGCAGGTGCGTGAGCTGGCGCCGGAACGGGTCGGCGTGGTGGTGGCACCCTCGCATCCGGCCGCGCAGCGCCTGCGGCAGGTACCGCCCTCGGCGCTGCTGCAGGAAACGCTGCTGCACACCAGCTCACGGCCGCAGGCGTGGCCGGCGTGGGCGCAGGCGCACGATCTGGACACCGCGAAGCTGCAGCTGGGCACCGCTTTCGAACATCTGTACTACCTGCTGGAAGCAGCCGTGGCCGGGCTGGGCCCGGCGATCGCACCGGAGCCACTGGTGGCCGAAGATCTGGCAGCAGGCCGGCTGGTCGCACCGTGGGGGTTTACCGCCACCGGCGGCTTCTGGGTGCTGGCGCGGCCGGATGGCCCGGCCGATGCACGGGTGGACGCCCTGGCCGACTGGGCAGCAGCGCAACTGCAATGAGACGAGGCCCCGGGCGGCGTTCACCGCCCGGAGCCGGCAACACAGGCCTCAGCGACCGCCCATCGCGACCCGCTGCTGCTCCTCATGCACCTGCTGCTGGTGCGAAGGATCTGCCAGCAGCTTGGCACTGGTCTGCTCCAGCGACGGCGGCGCCTGGGCCAGGTCGACCGCGGTGCGGAAGCCCGGCGTCGTGCCCATCACGAACGCCTTGCCATCCTGCACCGTGATGCTCTGCAGCTTGTCGGCCGCGTCGATTCCGTTCTGCTTTGCATGCAGGGTGATATTGGCGGCAGCCTCTTCGGAAAACACGCTGGGAAGCTTGCTGCGGACGGCGTTGTGCAGTGCGTGGTCCGGATGCGATGCATCGTTCAGCGACGGCCCCTTCGGTACAGCCGCTGCAGGTTCATGGCCCTGCACACGGCCCGCCGCCAGCGCGGCAGCGGTCTGGCGACCGACAATTCCATCGGCCACCAGCCCCTGCTGTTTCTGCAGCGCGACCACCGCTTCGCGGGTGTGATCACCAAAACGACCATCCTCTGACAACCGATGGCCCTGCGCATCACGCACACCGAGCTGGTTGAGAGTCTGCTGCAACGCCTGCACGTCGGCGCCACGCTGCCCCTGCTTCATCACCTCGCTGGCCGCCGTGTGTGATGCAGCCGGCTGCACGGTGGCGGTTGGCCGGGACAGCGCAGGTTCGCCATTGCCGTGCAGCGGCGCGCGCACCTGGAATTCCGGCTTCGGTGTCAGCGCACCAACGATGCGGGTGCTTCCGCCATCCCAGTACCCGCCCGGCCGGATGGTGACTTCGGCCGGCCCGGTGCTTCCCTGTGAACCGATGAACTGGATGTTTCCCTGCGCGTCGTAGCCTTTGAAAATGCCGACATGCTGGCCCTGCGACGAGGAGAACATCAGGATGTCGCCCTGCTTCAGCGTTCCGTTCGGTTTGCGTGCTTCGGCAGCCGAGGTCACATCGAAATGCTCGCGTGCGTAAGCCGTGGTGTTCGCACCATTGAACAGCGTCGACGTAGTGAACCCCGCAGCGTTCTCGCCACGCACGTCGTAACCCGCGTTCTTCAGGCCGCGCCATACGAACGCCGAGCAATCCACGCCGAAGCGTCCGTCACCATCGAGGTCACGCTCCAGCCGGCTGCTGTCGCGACCCGGGCGCGGATGGTCCGGGCGCCCGTATTCGTACTGGCGGCCTGAGGCCATGAAATGCTGATAGGCCTCGTTGTAGAGCGCGGCACTGCCGACTGCAGCCGCGGCCTGGCCCGCAGCGGGCGCCGCCGCCGAAGGCGTCTGTACCTGCGGTTGGGTCTGGGTCTGCACGGGCGCAGCCGCCGCTGTGCGCGTAGGAGGCTGCTGCGTGGCAACCTCACCCGGCTGCCAGCCCTCGAAACGGCGGATGCCGTCGGCCAGCACTTCACGCTCGCGCACGCTCATCTGGCCGACGGTCTTCGAGCGCAGGTCGACCCCCTGGCGATCGCCTTCGGCATAGATGGTGGCCGCCTGCTCCTTGTGGTGGGTGGTGCCGCTGTAATCCTTGGTGGAGTAGCTCGGCAGCATTTCCTCCACGGTCTTGTCGCCGAACCGGCGTTCGAGCAGCTGGATCTTCGCCACCCGGCCGGCTTCATAGCTTTCGAAAACCGCGTTGCCCCATTGGTCAAGATCGACCACGCCCTTGTAGCGCCCCTGCGCCGATTCCAGCGCCTGCTCGCGGGTACGCGGATTGGTTACCGTCTTGTCCGCGCTGCCGGCGAATTCAAACTTGAGGTTGCCAGGATTGTTGTTGCGCCACGAGACGCTGCCGCCTGATCGTTCGACGACACTGCCATCGTCCATTTCCAGCGTGCGCGTGGTACCTACGCTGCTGACCAGCCGGGTGATTTTTGGATCCGACATGAGCTGTTCCTTTGCCAGTGGTTGATTGGACCGCTCCCCTGGCGGTGATTACATTCCGTTGGAAAACACGTCGAGCACGTCCGCACTGACCCAGCCCTGTGCGCAGTTCCCGGCGTAACGTCCCGGCGCCGTCGCATGGCAGGCCTCGCCCCCCGTGGTCGCCAGGCCAGTGATCGGCCTGTCGCCATAGGTGTCACACAACGTGTTGCCCTTGCACTTGCCGACCGTCGCAGCGGGAACCGCAACGACGTAATAGAACAGCGGATTCTGTCCGGTACGCCCGATGCCCTGCACGCAGACCAGCTGCCCCTTCGACAGCTTCGCGGTCACGCTGGCCTTGCTGCCGGTGGATGGCACCGCACTCAACGTCTCCACGCCCTTGGCATCGGCTACGCCCGCGAAGAAACCCTGGTCGCCACAGTCCGGCGACAGTTCGACATCGTAGAAATCACCGCTGTCCACATCGCCGGCCGTGCAGCCGCTACCCGTACTGGCGTTGCTGCATTTCACGCCACTGGCCTGGATCAGCGCCGCCAGGCCGTCGGCAGCCGGTGCTGCCGCCGGAACCGTGGCCGGTGCTGTGGCAGGTGCATCTGCCGGTGCGGCAGCGGCCGGTGCCGATGCGGTCGGGGCGGATGAGTCACCAGCCGCACACGCGCCCAAGGCAAGCAGCAGACCGGGCACGAGCGTCAGGCGGGCCAGGCGGATACGGGGGAAAGAGAGATGGGGCATATCCATTGCGTCCTCGTTCGAAAGGTAAGGCGTATCTCAGGGGCGCGGCCAGCGACACGCACACGGCATCGCACCCAGCCAAGACAGGCTGGGCGCATTGTGTCCGATCAGATGTTCGGGGGGTGTCGACTTTTTGGCGCTGGAACCTGAATTACCCGAAAGCGTGATACTCATCGCATTCAGGATTCGCCCGCCTTCACGGCACGGCGGAATGCACCGTCGACGATGACATTCCGGGTGACCCCTCAGGTGACGCGGATCACTCCAGAACGGTGCAATCCGCGCGACGCACTTCTTCGACGAAGGTGCGCATTTTGTAGCCGTCCTTGATGCCCGGCTCCAGCTCGATGCCGCTGGAGACGTCCACGCCCCACGGCAGCGTCGCCAGCACAGCATCGTAGACGTTCTCAGGGTTCAGGCCACCGGCCAGCAGGAACGGCCGGTGCAACCCGGTCGGAACGCGGCCCCAGTCGAACGCCACGCCAGTGCCGCCACCGCCACCCGGGGCGTGGCTGTCGAACAGGAAGCCGGCAGCGCTGGGGTAGCGCAGCTGCAGGGTGCGGGCGTTGACCTCTTCACGGCCGCCCATGGCGATCGCCTTCAGGTACGGCATGTTGAAGCTGCGGCAGAAGCTTTCGTCTTCCTCACCATGGAACTGCAGCAGGGTCGGACGTACCGTACGCAGCACCTCGCGCACTTCCTCCTTGCTGTTGTTGCGGAACAGCGCCACCACGTCGACCATCGGCGCGATCGCCTGGCGCATCGCGCGGGCCTCAGCCGGTGCAACCCGGCGGCTGCTCTCGCGGGCAAAGATGAAACCCACTGCGTCCACGCCCAGCTCACCGGCCAGGCGGACGTCGCCGGCACGGGTCATTCCACAGAACTTGATGCGCGTACGGTAGTAGGAACGGCTCATAGCGTGACCTCGGCGGGCAGATGCCAGTTGTCGGGGTACAGGGGCCCAAGGAACACCAGGCCCTGCGGCGGTGCGGTGGGACCAGCTACGGTGCGGTCGCGCCCGGCCAGCAGTTCGGCGATCCATTCCACCGGTTTTTCGCCGCTGCCCACCAGGATCAACGATCCGACGATATTGCGGACCATGTGATGAAGAAATGCATTGCCACGTACTGCGACTTCGATCACTTCGCCATGACGGCTGACCTGCAGCGACTGCAGTTCACGCCGCGCATGCAGCGCCTGGCACTGCACCGAACGGAACGCGCTGAAGTCATTCTCACCAAGCAATGCCTGGCCGGCGGCATGCATCAGGGTCTCGTCCAGCGCACGGCGCTCCCAGCTCAGAGTCTGCCGGTCCAGCGCCGGCCGTACCTCGCGGTTGAGCAGCCGATAGCGATAGCGGCGCGCACGCGCGGAGAAGCGGGCGTGGAAATCATCGGCCACCGGCACGCACCAGCGCACCGCGATCGAGCGCGGCAGGCGGGTGGTGGTGCCGAGCATCCAGGCGCGCGGATCGCGCACCACGTCGGTATCGAAATGCACGACCTGGCACTGGCCATGCACCCCGGCATCGGTGCGGCCGGCGCAGATCACCTGCAGCGGCGCATCAGCCACCGATGACAGGGCCTGCTCGAGGCTGGCCTGCACGCTGGGACCACCCTCGCCCAGGTTCTGCCAGCCCCTGAAATCGCTGCCGTCGTACTCGACGCCAAGCGCATAACGCATGTGCTACCTCGATGTTGCGGATGGGGTGGCGCTCAGGCCGGATCGCGTTCGGACCAGACCGCCAGTTCGTTGCCACCGGGCTCGACGAACTGGAAGCGGCTGCCACCGGGGAAGGAAAACACCGCGCGCACGATCTCGCCGCCGGCGTCGCGCACGGCGGCCTCGACCGGTGCCAGTGCGTCGGCATACAGCACCAGCAGCGGTGCACCGCTGTCGCTGGCCCGCTGCGGCTGGCCACGGAAGAAGCCGCCCTGCAGGCGGCCATCGTCGAACGCCGTGTAGTCGCTGCCGTAGTCGACGAACGACCAGCCGAACACCTTCTCGAAGAAGGCACGGCTGGCAGCCGGGTCGCTGGACGCGAATTCAACGTAGTCGATGCGGCGTTCGCGGCTCATGGCAAGGTCCTTGTCGGCAGATTCGGTCACGGCAGGCGGGCCAGCAGTTCGCGGGCCTGGGCCTGGCTGTGCAGGTCACCGCCTTCGGCGACTTCCAGCAACAGGGTGCGCGCCGTCTGCGCGTCGCCCAGATCGAGATAGGCAATGGCCAGTTCCAGGCGCTCCTGGCCGGCACGTGGCGACCAGCCGGCGTCGTCGGCAGGCACGGCCGCGCTCGACGCGATGTCGTCGGAATGAGAGGCCTCGATGCTGCCATGGTCGATGCCGTCGACGGCTTCGGGATGAGCGGCATCCGCCGGCGCCTCGTTGTCATGCGCGTCGGCCGGCAGATCGAACACGCCGCGGAACTGCGGCTGCTGTTCGGCATGCAGTGCGTAGTCCGGCACCGCCACGTCGGCCGGCGCCTGCGGTACAACGCGTTCGTCCTGCAGCGGCGCGGCGACGACAACCTCGTCGGCGGTGGTTGCGGAATCGTCCCAGCGCGGCAGATCGGTCACCGCTTCGGGCAAGGCCACCGCGTCCTCGTCGCGCAGCGTGTCGGCCTGCCAGTCGGCCCGTACCGCGTGCTCGGCGACGGGTTCGGCGACCACTACGTCGTGCACTTCGGTTTCGGTCGCCCAGTCGGGCATCGCCGGTTCCTGGCGGCCGTTGCCGGCAACAGCCGATGACCACGAGGACTGCTCGGCCAGCGTATCCAGCGCCGCACCCGCCGGCACCGCTGCGGCCAGGCCGGCGGCATCGTCTTCCTCACGCAGCGGCGGCAGCGGCGACGGCTTGCGACGACGCAGCAGCCAGGCGGCGCCCGCCGCCAGCAGCAGCACCGGCAGCCCCAGCCAGTACCACGGCGTTGCCGCATCGCGGGCATCCGGTGCCTGCGTCAGGCGCTGCTGCGCGGCGGCCAGGTCGTTGTCCTTCATCGCGATCAGCGACTGCTGCTGTTCCTTGAGCTTTTCAAGGTCGGCCACGCGCTGCTTCAGCTCGCCGATCTCGGCATCGCGGGTGGCGATGTCCTCACGCGCCTGGCGCAGTTGTTCGTTGCCCAGCATGTCACCCTCGCTGCCGGCAGCGGTGCCGGTGGTTGTGCCCGCGTGCGCGGCGTCGGACGCCAGCGCCGGAGCGATCTCAAGTCGTGCCCCATTGGCCGCAGCCGGGGAAGAAGCGTTCGTGGCTGCCGCCCTGGCAACCGGTGCGGCCATGCCCACCGGTTGCGGCACGGTACGTGCCTGCCGCCATTGCGCGGCATGCTCGCGCACGAGCGTCGCCGCTTCGGCAGCGTCGACCGCAGCAAGCGCATCACTGCCGGGCATGCGCAGCACCGCACCCTGCTTGAGCAGGTTGACGTTGCCGCGGATGAAGGCTTCGGGATTGGCACGCAGCAGGGCGATCATCGCGCGGTCGCGACTGACCTGGTTGCCACGTGCCACCGCACTGGCGATCTGCGACAGGGTCTGCCCGCGCTGCACGGTGATGCTGCCATCGGCCGCCGGTGCAGCAACTGGCGCGGAGGCCGCACGCGGGCGTGCCGGTGCTGGCGCCACCGCTGGTGGCGGCGTCGTGGGCGTCTCTGCTGCTGGCACCGAAGCCGGTGCAGGTTCGCGCACGATGGTATTGGAGAGCGTACCGGCCGGCGCGACGATTTCCGGCTCGGCCACGGCCAACGCACTGGGTGGCGCATCGACCAGTGCCGAGTACTCACGCACCAGGCGGCCCTGGCCCCAGTCGGCTTCGATCAGGAAGCTGAGCGACGGCGTCTCCACCGGCGCCTGCGAGGTGACGCGCACCACCGCCCTGCCCTGCGTGTCGCGGGTCAGTTCGAACTGCAGTTCACTGACCAGTCCGGTTGGCCGCTGCAGGCCGACACGTTCGAAGGTGACCGGTGAGGCCAGCGCCACGCGCAGGTTTTCCAGTTCGGACGGGTCCGCCGAGACCACCGGGATTTCGGCCAGCAGGGGCTGGCCCGGCTTGGACAGGACCCGGATGTCGCCCAACCCCAGGGCAAGCGCCGAACTGCTGGCCAGGGCGAGCAGTGCGGCGGACAGATAGGTGAGCGGGCGCTTTGCGCCCTTGGCCCGTTTATTCATGGGCGACACTATAAAGCGTGCGGACCGGGGTCCGCACCCACCGATGGGAGACCTTCGGTAGTGCCGGCCGCTGGCCGGCACACACGCACGCCCCATCACGGCAATACCGGCCAGCGGCCGGCACTACCGATGAGGCAACCGCTGTGATCAGCGCTGCTCGGCGGCGACCAGCTCGGCCAGCTGCACGGCATTCAACGCCGCGCCCTTGCGCACGTTGTCCGACACGATCCACAGGTTCAGGCCGCGCGGGTGCGACAGGTCCTCGCGGATGCGGCCGACGTACACCGCGTCGGTGCCCGACGCATGCGTGACCGGGGTCGGGTAGCCGCCAGCCTCGTGGCGATCCACCACTTCGATGCCCGGCGACTGCTCCAGCAGCGCGCGTGCTTCGGCCACGGTGACCTTGTCGCGGGTCTCGATCGCGACCGACTCGGAGTGGCCGTAGAACACCGGCACACGCACTGCAGTCGGGTTCACCAGGATGCTGTCGTCACCGAGGATCTTGCGGGTCTCCCAGATCAGCTTCATCTCTTCCTTGGTGAAGCCATTGTCCTGGAAGTCGTCGATGTGCGGGATCAGGTTGAAGGCGATCTGCACCGGGAAGCGCTGCGGATCGATTTCCTGGAAACTCAGCAGCTGGCCGGTCTGCTTGCCCAGCTCCTCGGTTGCCGAACGGCCACCGCCGGACACCGACTGGTAAGTGGAGACGTTGATGCGCTCGATGCCGTACTTGCGATGCAGCGGCGCCAGCGCCACCAGCATCTGCATCGTCGAGCAGTTCGGGTTGGCGATGATGCCGCGCGGACGGTTGGCGACCTGCTCCGGGTTGACCTCGGACACCACCAGCGGCACGTCATCGTCGTAGCGGAAGGCCGAGGAGTTGTCGATCACCACCGCACCGGCGGCGGCGAACTTCGGTGCGTATTCCTTGGACACGCTGCCACCGGCCGAGAACAGCGCGATCTCGACGCCGCTCGGATCGAAGGTGGCCAGGTCCTGGACCTTGACCTTCTGGCCATTGAACTCGATCTCACCGCCGGCCGAACGCTCGGAGGCGAGGACGCTCAGGGTACCGACCGGGAAATCACGTTCGGCCAGGATCGACAACATGGTCTCGCCGACCGCACCGGTGGCACCGACGACGGCGACGTGGAAACTGCGCTGTGCATTGCTCATGGGGGAAACTCTCACGAAAACGGGGATGGGGAAAAAAACACGCACGACAGCTGGGTTCGGGGAACCTCCTCAAGCGGGGCGCGCGGAGGTTCCCTATCGTTTCCCGGTTTTTTTGCCCAGAGTCACGCGCGCGGCCATCGCCGCCTCTGCGTTGATCGCGCTCGGCATGCGCGATGGGCCGCCGTCCAGGCCGAGCCCGGCAACCAGATTATCCACGGCCAGCTGTACCATCGCCGTGCGCGTGGCCAGCGAGGCGCTGCCGATGTGCGGAGTGAGCACGACGTTGCGCAGCGCCAGCAGTTCGGGGCGTACCTTTGGCTCGCCTTCGTACACATCCAGACCCGCTGCAGCAAGGCGGCCGTTGGCCAGCGCATCGGCCAGCGCGATCTCATCGACCAGGCCACCGCGGGCGATGTTCACCAGCGTCGCCGACGGCTTCATCTTCGCCAGCGCGGCGGCATCGATCAGGTGGTGCGAGGCCGGGGTATACGGCAGCACCAGCAGCAGGTGATCGGACTGCGCCAGCAGCGTGTCCAGGTCAACGTAACGGGCCGCCACCTCCGCTTCGGTCGCGGCCGGAAGCTGCGAACGGTTGTGGTAAAGCACCTTCATGCCGAAACCATGCGCGCCGCGACGGGCGATGCCCTGGCCGATGCGGCCCATGCCGAGGATACCCAGCGTGCTGCCGTGGATGTCGGCACCGAGCATGGTCTGGAACGACCACTGCTGCCACTGGCCTTCGCGCAGCCAGCGCTCGGATTCAGTGATGCGGCGCGCGGTGGCCATCAACAGAGCGAAACCGAGATCGGCGGTGGTTTCAGTCAGGACGTCCGGGGTATTGCTGGCGAGGATGCCGGCCGCGCTGAGCGCGTCGACGTCCAGGTTGTTGTAGCCCACCCCGACATTGGCGATCACCTGCAGCTGCGCGGCGCCGGACACCTGGGCCGCACCGATGCGCTCGTTGAGGGTGATGATGGCGCCGTCGGCGCTGGCCAGCTGTTCGGCGATCTGGTCGGGCGACCACGCGGTGACGGTGTCGGTGCTGCGCAGCTGCACGCGATCGCGCAGCGGCGCGATGGCCGCGTCGATCAGCGGCTGGCTCACCCACACGGTCGGCCGCGTGTCAGCCATCGATCTGCCCGGGAATACGCGGGGTGATCGTGCCAACATCGCCGCACTGCGCGCGATGACGCAGCGCCTGGTCCATCAGCACCATCGCCACCATCGCCTCGGCGATCGGGGTGGCGCGGATACCGACGCAGGGATCGTGGCGACCGGTGGTGACGACCTCCACCACGTTGCCGGCCGTGTCCAGCGACGGGCCGGGCAGGCGCAGGCTGGAAGTCGGCTTGAGCACGATCGAGGCGACCACCGGCTGGCCGGTGGAAATGCCACCGAGGATGCCGCCGGCATGGTTGCTGGCGAAGCCCTGCGGGGTCAGCAGGTCGCGGTGTTCGGTGCCCTTCTGTGCGGCGCTGGCGAAACCGTCGCCGATCTCAACGCCCTTCACCGCGTTGATGCTCATCAGCGCGGCAGCCAGTTCGCCATCGAGCTTGCCGTAGATCGGCTCGCCCCAGCCTGGCGGCACGTTGTCGGCCACCACGTCCACGCGCGCACCGACCGAATCACCGGACTTGCGCAGCGCATCCATGTACGCCTCCAGCTCGGGCACCTGTGCGGCGTGCGGCCAGAAGAAGGGATTGTCTTCCACCGCCGACCAGTCGAAACCGGCCGGGGTGATCTCGCCCAGCTGCGACAGGTAGCCGCGCACGGTCACGCCGAAGCGCTCGGCCAGCCATTTCTTGGCGACTACGCCGGCGGCCACGCGCATGGTGGTCTCGCGCGCGGAAGAACGGCCGCCACCGCGCGGGTCGCGGATGCCGTACTTGTGCCAGTAGCTGTAGTCGGCATGGCCCGGGCGGAACTGCTGGCCGATGTTGGCGTAGTCCTTGCTGCGCTGGTCGGTGTTGCGGATCAGCAGGGCGATCGGCGTGCCGGTGGTCAGGCCCTCGTACACGCCGGACAGGATCTCGACCTCGTCCGCCTCGCGGCGCGCTGAGGTGTGCCGGCTCTTGCCGGTAGCGCGACGCTGCAGGTCGTGGGCGAATTCGGCCGCGTCCAGCGCCAGCCCCGGAGGGCAGCCATCGATCACGCAGCCGATGGCCGGCCCGTGCGACTCGCCGAACGTGGTGACGGTGAACAGCTTGCCGAACGAATTGGAGCTCACGGGCGCTGCGCCGCCAGCTCGGTGATGCGCGCGCTGTGGGCGATCAGCTCGCGGCATTCGACCGCGAAGATGCCCATCTGGCCGACCTTGAATTCGATCCAGGCGAAGTCGACTTCCGGCAGCAGCTTGATCAGGTGCTGCTCGGACTCGCCCACTTCACAGATCAGCAGGCCGTCCTCGCTCAGGTGCAGCGGGGCATCGCGCAGGATCTTCAGCACCAGGTCCAGGCCGTCGTCACCGGCACGCAGGCCCATCTCCGGCTCGTAGGAGTATTCCTGCGGCAGGGCATCGGTCTCGTCGTTGGTGACGTACGGGGGGTTGGTGACGATCAGGTCGTAGTGGCGACCGGTCAGGCCGTTGAACAGGTCCGACTTGAGCAGGGTCACGTTGTGCGCCTGCAGGCGTTCCTTGTTTTCCTCGGCCAGCGACAGCGCGTCGTCGCTCAGGTCGACACCGTCCACTTCCCAGTTCGGGTAATAGTGGCCCATGGCGATGGCGATGCAGCCCGAACCGGTGCACAGGTCCAGCGCACGGCTGACATCGCGGCCGGCCAACCACGGCTCGAAGCCGCACTCGATCAGTTCAGCGATCGGCGAGCGCGGCACCAGGGCGCGCTTGTCGCTCTTGAAGCTCAGACCGGCGAACCAGGCCTCACCGGTCAGGTAGGCGGCCGGGATGCGTTCGTCGATGCGACGCTGGAACAGTTCCAGCACACGCACCTTCTCTTCCTGCAGCAGACGCGCCTGGCCGTAGGCCGGGCCCAGATCGTGCGGCAGGTGCAGGCTGTGCAGCACCAGCTGGGTGGCCTCATCCAGCGCGTTGTCGTAGCTGTGCCCGAAGGTCAGCCCGGCTTCGTTGAAACGGCTGGTGCCGTAGCGGATCAGATCGATGATCGTGTGGAGTTCGGCGGCCGTTTCAGCGGTCATGGCGGTACTGCGGGCAAAGTGGCCCTCGATTATAGGGGCTGGCGCCCGCGGCGGCATCCGTTGCGGCAGAAACGATCGAGCCGCAGCCGGTATGATGGAGCCCACTTCGCGCGGGGGCTCCCATGTTCAATCGCAACGCCGGCATCATCCTGCTGATCGCCCTGGCGGCGGGTCTCGGCCTGCTGGCCGCCCAGCAGGTGTTCGCGCCGAAGCCGCCGGCCAATGCCCCGGCCACCGAAGCGATCACGCTGTACCCGCAGCCGCGCGAACTGCCCGACTTCAATCTGGCCCAGTCCGACGGCACCCGCCTGATCCCGGGCGAACTGAAGGGTCACTGGACCCTGGTGTTCTTGGGCTTCACCTTCTGCCCGGACGTCTGCCCGACCACCCTGGCCGAGCTGGCCGGCGCGCAGAACCAGTGGGAGGCCCTGCCCGACAGCCTGCGCCCGCGCGTGCTGTTCATCTCGGTCGACCCGGACCGTGACAGCGCCACCCGCCTGGGCGAGTACGTGCACGGCTTCCACAAGGACACCCTGGCCGCCACCGCCGACGTTCCCTCGCTGGAGCGCTTCGCCACCTCGCTGGGCTTCGTGTTCCAGAAGGTGCCAGGCAAGCACTTCGACGAGAATCCCGAGGATTACACCGTCGAGCATTCGGCCAGCCTGGCCGTGCTCGACCCGCAGGGCCGCCTTGCCGGCCTGGTGCGCCCCCCGTTCAACGCGCCGGCCATTGCCCGCGACCTGCAGAAGCTGACCGAGAAAACCGCCCCATGAGCCTCACCACCGCCCTGACGTACGCCCTGCCCCACCGCCTGCTGTCCTCGATGGCGCGTTCGCTGGCGTACTCGGACGATCCGCGCGTGTCGCGCTGGCTGATCGACACGGTCACCCGCAAGTTCAACGTCAATCTGGACGAAGCGGCCAACCCGGACCCGCGCAGCTATGCCACCTTCAACCAGTTCTTCACCCGTGCACTGAAGCCGGGCGCGCGCGTGGCCGATGCCGATCCGCGCAGCCTGGTGATGCCGGCCGACGGCCGCATCAGCCAGCTCGGCAGGATCGAAGCCGGCCGCATCTTCCAGGCCAAGGGCCAGTCGTTCACCGCCGCCGAACTACTGGGCAGTGACGAGGACGCCAAGCCGTACAACGACGGCCTGTACGCCACCGTGTACCTGTCGCCGCGCGACTACCATCGCGTGCACATGCCGTGGACCGGCACCCTGCGCGAAACCGTGCACGTGCCGGGCCGCCTGTTCAGCGTCGGCCCGGCCGCCGTCAACGGCGTGCCGCGCCTTTTCGCGCGCAACGAGCGCCTGGTCTGCCATTTCGACACCAGCTTCGGCCCGATGGTCAGCGTGATGGTCGGTGCGCTGCTGGTGTCCGGCGTGGAAACCGTGTGGAGCGGCGAAGAAATTCCGGCCTACGGTGACCGCATCACCCGCAAGGACTACCGCGGCCAGGGCATCCAGCTGGGGCGTTTCGCCGAGATGGCGCGCTTCAACTACGGCTCGACCGTGATCGTGCTGCTGCCGCCGGGCGTAGCCGAGTTCGCCCCGCAGCTGGGCGCCGAAAGCCCGGTGCAGCTGGGCCAGGCGCTGGCGAAGCTGCGCTGAGGCTTCGGTAGTGCCGGCCGCTGGCCGGCATCTCCGTTGATCCAACGCGACGAGCATTGCCGGCCAGCGGCCGGCACTACCGGTACGCGCGTTACTGCAGGGCCGGAGCCGGGCCGACGTCCATGCCGTCGTAGTCTTCCACGCCCTTTTCCGCGGCCAGCGCAGCGAATTCCTGGTTGCGGCGATCCAGCGAGGCTTCGTCGTGGATCTCCACACGCTCCACGTGCAGCACGTGGAACGGCGCGTCGCCCTCTTCCGGCTCCTGCTCGAACAGTTCCACGAAGGTATAGCCCTGCGCCTGCAGGTGCTCTGCCAGTGCCTGCAACGGCTCGGCAGTGGAGTGCACGAAGAAGTACCCCCACAGCAACGGGCCGGTGATGTCCCAGTCGGTGTTTTCGCGGAGGTTGGCGAACAGGTTGCGGGTGTCTTCGAGGTCCATGCGGATTCCAGGGTCGGGGGGATTACTTGTCGCAGCCCTGCAGCTTCAGCGTCTGGCCGTGGCGCAGGCTGTAGGCCGGGGCCTTCAGGCCATTGGCGCGGGCCAGGGTGGGCACGTCGCACTGGAACTTGGCCGCGATGGCGCCCAGGGTTTCACCCCGGCCCACCTTGTGGCTGCGCACCGGCTTCGGGCGCGCCGCCGGGCGCGGCGTGGCCACCGGAGCGACCGGCGTGGTCGGCACGCTGGTGGACGCGGCCGCATCGGCCACCGGCACCACGCCGCCCACGGCCACGCTTCCGGTGTAGCTGGTCGCGGCCGGGCGCTTGATTGCTGCGTTCAGATCGGCGGTGATCAGCGTGCGGGCCAGGTCGGCACGCGGGCCACTGACGCAGTTGCGCTGGTACAGGCCGGCGATGCGGGTGGTGGCATTGATCAGCGTGCCGGCCGGGATCCAGCCATCGGCCTCATAGCGCGGGTTGAGGTTGCGCAGCGCGCGCATGTAGCCATCGCGGGTGCCGTGGCTGCCCAGGCAGATGGTCAGTTCGTAGATGGTGGTCGACTTGGCCAGGCGCAGCGTGGCCGGCTGCGCGCTGATCTTCGGGAACTCCACGCCGTATTGCTGCGGGTGCAGGAAGATCCAGGCCGCGGCGATCACCATCGGCACGTAGTCCTTGGTCTCGCCGGGGAACTGGTTGTAGACGCTGTCGGTCCAGAAGCTCTGCCCGGCGCTCTGCTTGAACACGCGCGCGGCGCGGCCTTCGCCACCATTGTAGGCGGCCACCGACATTTCCACGTTGTTGTTCAGTTCGCGCAGGCGTTCGTTGAGGTAGCTGGCGCTGGCCTCGGCCGCACTGCGTGCATCGAAGCGGGTGTCAAAGCCGGTGCCATCCGGGCCGAGGCCGAAGCGGCGGCCGGTGGCCGGCATGAACTGCATCAACCCGGCGGCGCCAGCGCGCGATGAAGCATGTACGCGGCCATTGGACTCCTTGGCCATGATGCCGAACAGCAGCGCTTCAGGCAGGCCACGCTTCTCCCACTCCGGCCACATCACCGCACGCAGGTTCTGGTAGTTCTCGTAGCTGGTCAGCAACGCCGGGCGCATGTCGGTCAACCAGCGGCGGATGCCGGCCTGCACGGCGGGGTTGTACTCGACCATGGTGTCGAAGGCATGTCGCTTGTCGTTGAGCAGCGCTGCAGCGCGCGCGGCCTCCGGCACGTCGGCGGTAAGCGGGCCGATATGGTCGGGGTCGGCTTCCAGGCGGTCACCCCCCTCATCGGCCACGTCATCGCTGGCAGCGGCATCAGCATCATGCTTGAGCAGACGCTTGTAGCTGGCCAGCAGGGTGCCCATCTGGCAGCCCTTCTGCTTCACGCAGTCGTTGAGGACATCTTCCATGTCCTCCAGCGCGGCGTCGGCTTCGTTGCTGCCCTTGGGGTCGGCATTGGCGACCAGCAGCAGCGCATCGCTGTAGCGCTTCTCGGCGGCGGTCATGCGCTGCTGCAGCGCATCCACCTTCACCTTGTCCCGGGCCGAAACCCGCTGCGCATGGGCGTCGGGCGCCAGGGAAACCAGGCCGGCCAGGGCCAGCAGCGGCCAACCGCGGGAAATCAGGACAGGAACGGGCATTGATGGCACTGTGTGCGAAACAGGCAGGCAGAGTAGCGGCGCCGCCAAGGTCCGGGCAAGCCGACCTTCGGACCGTCACCGCCGGCGGTTAACATTGGGCTATTCACCACAAGGGCTGGACCATGGATCCGATTCTGCTCGGCAAAGGCATCACCGACGATGTGGCCGTCACCCTGCTGCCGAAACTCGGCAACCGCCACGGCCTGGTGGCCGGCGCCACCGGTACCGGCAAGACCGTGACCCTGATGACCCTGGCCGAGGGCTTCTCGCGGCTGGGCGTGCCGGTGTTCCTGGCCGATGTCAAGGGCGATGTGTCCGGCCTGGCGGTGCCCGGCCCTGGCGCCGAAAACCTGCTCAAGCGCGCCGCCGAGATCGGCGTGGCCGACTACGCGCCGGCCGCCAGCCCGACCATTTTCTGGGACCTGTACGGCAAGCTGGGTCACCCGGTGCGCACCACGGTCAGCGAGATGGGCCCGACCCTGCTGGCGCGCATCCTCGAGTTGAACGACACCCAGTCCGGCGTGCTCGACATCGTGTTCAAGCTGGCCGACGACCGTGGCCTGCTGCTGCTGGACATGGACGACCTGCGCGCCCTGCTCGGCCTGGTCGCCGAGGAACGCAAGGACATCTCCACCGAGTACGGTCTGGTCAGCGCGCAGTCCATCGCTGCGATCCAGCGCTCGGTGTTGCGCCTGGCACAGGATGGCGGCGAGAACTTCTTCGGCGAACCGGCCTTGGAACTGGCCGACATCATGCGGGTCAATCACGACGGCCGCGGCGTGATCGGCATCCTCGCCGCCGACCAGCTGGTGCTCAAGCCCAAGTTGTATTCCACCTTCCTGCTGTGGCTGCTGTCGGAGCTGTTCGAGCAGCTGCCGGAGGTGGGCGACCTGGACAAGCCGAAGCTGGTCTTCATCTTCGACGAGGCCCACCTGCTGTTCGACGACGCACCGGCCTCGCTGGTGCAGCGCATCGAGCAGGTGGTGCGCCTGATCCGCTCCAAGGGCGTGGGCGTGTATTTCTGCTCGCAGTTCCCCGACGACGTACCGGGCAACATCCTCGGCCAGCTCGGCAACCGCGTGCAGCACGCACTGCGTGCGTTCACCCCGCGCGACCAGAAGGCGGTGAAGACCGCTGCCGAGACCTTCGTGCCGAATCCGAAGCTGGACGTGGCCAAGGTGCTCAGTCAGCTCGGCACCGGCGAAGCACTGGTCTCCACGCTGCAGGACAAGGGCGTGCCGATGCCGGTGCAGCAGACGATGATCGCACCGCCGCGCTGCCGGATGGGGCCGATCACCGAGGCCGAGCGCACCCAGGTGCGTGCCGGCAGCCCGGTCGGCAGCCGCTACGACACCGCGATCAACCGCGAATCGGCCGCCGAGCTGCTGGCCCAGCGTGCGCAGAAAACAGTCGAGCAGGCGCAGGCTCCCGCCGCCCGCAGCCGCGAGCAGGACGAAGCGCAGGAAGGCGGTTTCGGCCAGGCGATCAAGGATGCGATCTTCGGCACCAAGCGCCGCCAGGGCATGATCGAGACCATGGCCAAGCAGACCACGCGTACCGTTGGCACCAAGCTGGGCAACCAGATCGTGCGCGGCCTGCTGGGCGGCATCTTCGGCGGCAAACGCTGACCTGCCCTCCCGGGGTCGGAGGCCTTTCCTGTGGAAAGGACCCGGCCCCATCGTTCCCCTGAAAAGAAGTTGCACCACATGTCGCGTTGGCGTCCCCCTGCAGAAAAGAGTACCGCCCTGATCACCGCCTCCGGCCACGCCCGGCTGAAGGCCGAGCTGGATGACCTATGGCGTGTGCGCCGCCCCGAGGTGGTGAAGGCACTGGCCGCGGCCGCTGCGGAAGGCGACCGTTCGGAAAACGCCGAGTACACCTATCGCAAGAAGCAGCTGGGCGAGATCGACCGTCGTGTGCGCTACCTGACCAAGCGGTTGGAATCGCTACGCGTGGTCGATACCACGCCGACCGATCCGCTGGCGGTGTTCTTCGGCGCATGGGTGGAACTGGAGAACGTGGACAGCGGTGAGACCAGCCGCTATCGCATTGTCGGCCCGGATGAGACCGATGCTGGGCTGGGTTGGATCAGCATCGATTCCCCCCTGGCGCGTGCGCTGCTGAAGAAGCGGCTGGATGATGAATTTTCGGTGGAACTGCCCGGCGGCCAGTTCACCTTCGCGGTGATCAGCGTGGAATACGAACCGCTGTAGCGTCGACTGTCAGTCGACTACCGCGCCAAGCGCGGCACAAACCTCCGCAGCCGGACGGTAAGCGCACCGCGCTCCTCATCGCGGTTGATGACTCGCCGAAGCCACCTGTCGGGCGTTCACGGCCTCGGAACGAAGAGCAGTCGACTGACAGTCGGCTCTACATAGACCCGTGCAACGGCCGCGGGTACTGGCGGCCGGCACGCAGCGGGCGGAAGTACGCGGCATCTGCATAGAAGGCGGCATCCTGTCCCTGGTGCCAGCCCGGGATTCCCGCCAGCGGCAGCGGACGCAACTGCAGGGGATCGGTCACTGCCCTGCCCTCGACGATGGCCGAAGCCACTGCGTCAACGCAGGCATCATCGACTTCGCCGTGCACCACCACGCACTTGCCCACCAGCCGGCGGCCCGGCAGCAGCGCCTGCTCCATCAGCGCGTGCCCGAATACCGTAGCGATGGCAATGTCGCCGCTCAGCCAGTGTCTCGATTCGAACAGCGCACACCAGTCGTGCACATCCCAGGCAGCCAGCAGCGTGTGATCGCGCACACGCACGATCACGCCGGTTTCGTCGAACTGGGTCAGTGCCGCCTGCGCGCGGTTGCGCTGACCCGGCGGCATCGCCTCGATATGCCGGCACTGCTGCGCATTGAGCGCCTGCTTGAGCTGCGGGTAGTGGGCCCACACCAGTGCGTTGAACAGGTCATGCCAGTTGTCGGCGCGGGTGGCGATGCGGCCCTGTGCGATGCGGGCTTCGTAGTGCAGGCCGTCGGCCAGCAGCCTGGCATCCTGCTCGACCAGCTGCATGCCCGGTAGCGCGAGGCGTGCCTCGAGCGCTGCAATGGACGGCCACTCCGGGCCTTCCAACAGATCACGAACGTCGCGCAATCCGGCAAACACCGGGTGCGCGAACACCTGTGGATCGACCGCCGCACGCGGCGGCGGCACGAAACGGCGGACGCCGCTGCCGTCACCGGCGGCGGTCGTC
Source organism: Stenotrophomonas sp. 96582_Sma (assembly GCF_056480905.1). Lineage (NCBI taxonomy): Bacteria > Pseudomonadati > Pseudomonadota > Gammaproteobacteria > Lysobacterales > Lysobacteraceae > Stenotrophomonas > Stenotrophomonas sp. 96582_Sma. The sequence goes on from NZ_CM151122.1 coordinate 3,477,321, forward strand.
GCCGCGGTCACAGCATCTTGAGATCGAATGCCGGGCGGGTGGCGGCCGGCAGCGCGTCACCGTACAGGTCGTGCTCGTCGCTCTCGGTGATGTCCACGTCGACGAACTCACCCACGCGCAACGGCACCTGGTCGGCATTCTGGATGTGCACCAGGCCATCGATCTCCGGGGCATCGGCCTTGGAACGGGCCACCGCGATATCGCCTTCGATGGCGTCGACCAGGCACTGCTGCACGGTGCCGATCTTGGCCTCCAGGCGCGCAGCGGAAATCTGCGCCTGCTTTTCCATGAAACGGGCCAAGCGCTCCTGCTTCACTTCCTCCGGAACCGCATCCGGCAGGTCGTTGGCGGTGGCACCCTCGACCGGCGAATAGGCGAACGCGCCGACGCGGTCCAGCTGCGCTTCGTCGAGGAACGACAGCAGCTCTTCAAATTCGGCCTCGGTCTCGCCGGGGAAGCCGACGATGAAGGTGGAACGCACGGTGATGTCCGGCGCGATACGGCGCCAGTTCTGCACGCGCTCCAGGGTCTTCTCGACCGCGCCGGGGCGCTTCATCAGGCGCAGGATGCGTGGGCTGGCGTGCTGGAACGGGATGTCCAGGTACGGCAGGATGCGGTTTTCGGCCATCAGCGGCACCACCTCGTCCACGTGCGGGTACGGGTAGACGTAGTGCATGCGCACCCACGCATCCAGCTCGGACAGGCCTTCGCACAGCGCCTTCAGGCGGGTCTGGTAGGCCTTGTTTCGCCACATCTTCTCGGCGTACTTCACGTCCACGCCATAGGCCGAGGTGTCCTGCGAAACCACCAGCAGCTCGCGCACGCCACCACGCACCAGGCGCTCGGCTTCACGCAGCACTTCATCCACCGGGCGCGAAACCAGCTTGCCGCGCATCGACGGAATGATGCAGAAGCTGCACTTGTGGTTGCAGCCCTCGGAAATCTTCAGGTAGGCATAGTGACGCGGGGTCAGCTTGATGCCGTAGTCGGGCACCAGGTCCACGAACGGATCGTGCTTGGGCGGCAGCGCTTCGTGCACCGCTTCCATCACGCTCTGGTAGTCCTGCGGGCCGGACACCGCCAGCACGTTGGGGTACGCCTCGCGGATCTGCTCCGGGCGCTTGCCCAGGCAGCCGGTGACGATGACCTTACCGTTCTGGTTCATCGCCTCGCCGATCGCGTCCAGCGACTCGGTCACCGCCGAATCGATGAAGCCGCAGGTGTTGACCACCACCACGTCGGCCGAATCGTAGGACGGCACGATGTCGTAGCCTTCCGAGCGGAGCTGGGTAAGGATGCGTTCGGAATCGACAAGGGCCTTCGGGCAGCCAAGGCTGACGAAGCCGACTTTGGGGTTCAGCTGGGACATGGAATCGCGGGACTCTGGGGGCCTGGGCCCCTGCCGTCGTGGCAGGGGTTCCTGGGGGCCGGGGCCTGAAAGGGCGCCAGTATACCGGGGTTGGCGGCCGCGCTCTGAATGGCCAGCCGCCCGATCACGCACAGCCGCTGACACCGCGCTAACCCACGCAGCGCCGACAATGCGGTTCTGTTCACCGCAACGAGATGGAAACGATGGCCGAGTGGATCACCCTGGATACGCATCACGGCCCGGTACGGGCCTGGCACGCCCTGCCGGAGGGCACCCCGCGTGGCGGGCTGGTGGTGGTGCAGGAAATCTTCGGCGCCAACCCGCACATCCGCGGCGTGGCCGAGCGCTTCGCGGCCGAAGGCTATGCGGTGCTGGCGCCGTCCTTTTTCGACCTGATTGACGGCACAGAAGCCGATCCGGACGCCCTGCCCTATGACGCCGACGGCGTGAAGCAGGGCCTGGAACGGGTCAGCGCACTGGGCATGGAGAAGGCGCTGGAGGTGGTCCGTGCCGCAGCGACCCGGCTGGCCCCCTACGGCAAGGTCGGCACGGTGGGCTACTGCTGGGGCGGCACGGTGGCGATGCTGTCGGCCCTGCGCCTGGGCCTGCCCTCGGTCAGCTACTACGGTGCGCGCAACGTCCAGTTCCTGGATGAGACACCCAAGGCCCCGGTGATCTTCCACTTCGGTGCCCAGGACAAGAGCATCCCGCCGGAGGCCGTGCAGGCCCATCGCGAGAAGCTGCCGCAGATGGCCACCTTCGTCTATCCGGCCGACCACGCCTTCAACCGGGAGGTCGGACATGCGTATGATCCAGACAGCGCCACCCTGGCGCTGCAACGCACCCTGGACTTCTTCTCGGAGCATCTTGGATGAGCGAATTCGAACTCGATTCACGCCTGGCCACCGATAGCGTGCTGGTGGCGGAAGGACCGTTGTCGCAAGTGCGGCTGATGAACGACGAACGATTCCCCTGGCTGGTGCTGGTACCGCGCCTGGCCGGGGTGACCGAGTGGATCGAGCTGGACGGCGAGCAGCAGGACAAGCTGCGCACCGAGCTCAACCGCGCCTGCAAGGCCCTGAAGGGCGCCGACGGGGTGGAGAAGATCAATATCGGTGCGCTGGGCAACATCGTGCGCCAGCTGCATTTCCATGTGATCGGCCGCCATGACGGCGACCCCGCGTGGCCGGGCCCGGTCTGGGGCAGTGGCCCTGCGCACCGCTACGAGCCGGGTGCGCTGGACCAGCATGTCGCCTACTGGAAGGAACGGCTAGGATATCCAGCCCAGTCCTGAGCGTTTGCCGACCCGATGCGATTCAACCTCGTTGCCGCCGTCCTGCTGATCCTGATCGGCCTGTTCATGCTCGCCAGCAACCTCGGCTGGACGCACCTGAACCTGTCCAAGCTGCTGTTGACCTGGTGGCCGGTGGCACTGGTGGGCGTGGGCATCGCGATGCTGTTCGGTCGCGGGAAATAAGCTGGCGCCGGGCCATGCCCGGCGAGCGCAGCGTGTGGCCGCACCCATGAAAACGCCGGGCATGCCCGGCGTTTTCGTCATGCGATGGCGCGCCGCTCAGGTCCGCGGCAGGGTCACGCCGGTCTGGCCTTGGTACTTGCCACCACGATCGCGGTACGACGTCTCGCAGATGTCATCGGCGGCCGCCTGGAAGAACAGCATCTGCGCCACGCCTTCATTGGCGTAGATGCGTGCCGGCAGCGGCGTGGTGTTGCTGAATTCCAGGGTGACGTGGCCTTCCCACTCCGGCTCCAGCGGGGTCACGTTGACGATGATGCCGCAGCGCGCGTAGGTGCTCTTGCCCAGGCACACCACCAGGGTGTCGCGCGGGATGCGGAAGTACTCCACGGTGCGCGCCAACGCGAAGCTGTTGGGCGGGATGATGCATTCATCGCCGACGATATCCACGAAGCTGCCCGGATCGAAGTGCTTGGGATCGACGATGGTCGAGTTGATGTTGGTGAACACCTTGAACTCGCGCGAGCAGCGCACGTCGTAGCCGTAGCTGGAGGTGCCATAGCTGACGATGCGCTCGCCGTTGGCCTGCTTGACCTGCCCGGCCTCGAACGGCTCGATCATGCCGTGCTGCTCGGACATGCGGCGGATCCAACGGTCACTCTTGATGCTCATGCTTTGTCCTGGGGTACGAGGGGGCGCGAGGATTCTAGCAGGGGGCCGGGCGTTGCCGGCGGCCCCTGCCCTGGCACTTACAGCAGCGACGACAGGATCGGGATCGAGGCACGCGGACGCTTGCCAACCTCCTCGATCAGGCGCTGGGCGGCATGGCGGTAGGCCTGGGCCGGGACCGAATCCGGCTGGGCCACGGTGATCGGGGTACCGGAATCGCCCTGCTCGCGGATGCCGATCTGCAGCGGCAACGAACCCAGCAACGGCACGCCGTACTGCGCGGCCATGCGCTCGCCGCCGCCCTCGCCGAACAGGTGCTCGACATGCCCGCAGCTGCTGCAGGTATGCACCGCCATGTTCTCGACGATGCCGAGCACCGGCACCTCGACCTTCTCGAACATCTTCAGCGCCTTCTTCGCATCCAGCGTGGCGATGTCCTGCGGGGTGGTGACGATCACCGCGCCGGCCAGCGGGATCTTCTGGGTCAGGGTCAGCTGGATGTCACCGGTGCCCGGTGGCAGGTCGATCAGCAGGTAGTCCAGGTCATCCCACAGGGTGTCATTGAACAGCTGGGTCATCGCCGAGGTGGCCATCGGTCCACGCCAGATCATCGGCGTGTCTTCTTCGATCAGGTAGCCGATCGACATGGTGTCCACGCCGAACGCACGCAGCGGCTCGATGCTCTTGTTGTCGGGGCTTTCCGGGCGACCGGACAGGCCCAGCATGGCCGGCACGCTCGGCCCGTAGATGTCCGCATCAAGCACGCCCACGCGTGCGCCGAGCTGCTGCAGGGCCACGGCCAGATTGACCGCAGTGGTCGACTTGCCGACGCCGCCCTTGCCCGAACCAACCGCGATCACGTTGCGGATGCGGGCATGCGGCGTAAGTCCCTTCTGGACCTGGCTTGCATGGGGACGGCGGGGAGAACTGTTCACAACGAGCACCGGCGGGGTCAGGGGGAATAACCGAGCATCATACAAGCTGGACGTAACCTGACTGAAATTCAGGATTGCTACAGATTCGTGCACAGATTGTTAAGTTCATGTTACGTTCGACCCGCACTGTTTTGGGCTGCGGAGCTGGCATTTCCAGCCCGCGCGATGGCGCATGCGCAGTGCCGTTTTTGTTTTTGCTCTCCAATGGAACTACATGAACTACGTAAGCAACACCGCACGTCGCAACACGCTCGCCGTCGCCCTGATTTCCGCTCTGATGGCCGCCGCCCCGGCAATGGCCCAGGACAAGGCGACCAACCTGGACAAGATCACCGTCACCGGTTCGCTGATCCCGCAGACCCAGGTTGAAACCCAGACCCCGGTGATGTCCATCACCGCCCAAGACATCCAGACCCGCGGCTTCAGCAGTGTTGCTGAAGTGCTGCAGCAGTCGTCGCTGACCACCGGCGGCCTGCAGGGTGGCCAGACCTCGGGTTCGTTCACCCAGGGCGCCGAAGCTGCCGGCATGTTCGGCCTGAACCCGGGCTACACCAAGTACCTGATCAACGGCCGCCCGATGCTTTCGTATCCGGCGCTGTACAACGGCAGCGAAACCTTCAACAACATCAGCGGCATTCCGATCGACATCGTCGAGCGCATCGAAGTGCTGCCGGGCGGCCAGTCCTCGCTGTACGGCTCGGACGCGATCGCCGGTGTGGTCAACATCATCCTGAAGGAGCGCATGGACGGCGGCACCATGACCCTCCGTGGCGGCACCTACACCGAAGGCGGTGGCAGCAACATCCGCTTCAGCGCCGCCAAGGGCATCAACGCCTTCGACGACCGCTTCCATGCACTGTTCAACGTGCAGATCGAGAACGGCAGCCCGATCTGGGGCTACCAGCGCGACATCACCCGCCAGAACAACCCGGTCGGCTACACCGCCCAGGTCCCGTCGAACGACTTCGCCGTCATCACCAACGCTGACAACAAGCTGCTGATGATGGACCCGAGCCGTTGCGCGAACGTCGCTGGGCTGTATGACGGCACCACTGTGGTCGGCCAGCGCCCGTCGGGCGAGTCCTGCGGTTCGGTGTACAGCGCCGGCTACAAGACCCTGAAGAACGGCAAGAACAGCGGCCAGTTCTACTCGTCGATGACCTTCGACGTGAACGACAACTTCCAGCTGTTCGCCGATGTGCTGTACAGCAAGGAAAAGACCGAGTTCACCTCCGGCTCCAGCGCCCTGTGGTGGGGCACCAAGTCGAGCCTGGGCAGCTTCTACGACCAGGGCCTGGGCAAGGTCGTGAACCTGCAGCGCGCCTTCGCGCCGGAAGAAATCGGCCCGGGCCACTACAACAACATCATGAACTCCGACGAAAGCCGTGCTTACCAGGTCACCCTGGGCGGCAAGGGCATGGTCGGCGACTGGGACTACAGCGCCAGCTTCACCCGTGGTGAGTACCGCCTGGACCAGAACCGCTTCGTGCGCTGGAAGGACAAGATCGATGGCTTCTTCGGCGACAACGTGCTGGGCCCCAAGCTGGGCACCACCGCTGATGGCTTCGACATCTACAACCCGGACTACGCGGCCTTCTACTCGCCGATCACTCCGGACCAGTTCGCCAGCTTCACCGGCTACGGTACCCACCGCAGCAAGACCTGGCAGAACCTGGGCCGCGTGCAGGTGACCAACGGCTCGCTGTTCAGCCTGCCGGGCGGTGACGCCGGCCTGGCCGTTGTGCTGGAAGGTGGCAGCGAAGGTTGGGACTACTCGCCGGACCAGGCGTTCGTCAAGGGCAACGTGTGGGGCACCACCGCCGTCGCCGGCGCCGGCCACCGCAGCAACTATGCGGTCACCAGCGAGCTGCGCATGCCGCTGCACGACAAGCTGACCGTCAGCGCGTCGGGCCGCTATGACGCCTTCAAGATTGCCGACAAGACCGTCGACAAGGCCACCTACAGCATCGGTCTGGAATTCCGTCCGATCGAGAGCCTGCTGCTGCGCGGCAAGTACGGTACCGCCTTCCGCGCGCCGACCCTGTCCGATGCCTTCCAGGGCATGAGCGGTTCGTACTCGTCCGGCCAGAACGACTACTACCGCTGCAGCCAGCTGGGCTACGGCCTGCGTGACGAGGCCTGCTCGTTCTACAAGAACACCTCGGTGTACAGCGAAAAGTCCGGCAACCCGGACCTGAAGCCGATCACCGCCGACGTCTGGAGCGCAGGCGTGGTGTGGGCCCCGGTCAGCAACTTCTCGCTGTCGGCCGACTACTACAACTGGAAGATCAAGAACGAGGTCAAGACCCTCAGCAGCGACCAGCTGCTGCTGGCCGAGTACCAGTGCCACAACGGCCTGCCGAACAACACCTCGGCCAGCTGCGGTGACGTGACCAACTGGGTGTCCCGCGATGCCGGTGGCAACCTGACCCGCGTGTACACGCCGAAGCTCAACGTTGCCAGCCAGAACCTGGAAGCGGTGACCGTAGCGGCCAAGTACCAGCAGGATATCGGCCGCTTCGGCTCGCTGATGTTCTCCGGCAACTACACCAACATGCTGAAGCGTGAAGTGCAGCCGATGCCGGGTGCCGCCAAGCTGGATCTGCTGAGCGATCCGTACAACATGTGGTACTACGACAACTTCGCCAAGGTCCGCGGCGATCTGTCGGTGGCCTGGAACATCGCCAAGTTCACCACCACCGTGTACGCCAACTACGTCGGCAGCACCCCGAACTACCTGGCCTACACCGGCCGCAGCTACGGCTACGTCCACTCCTCCGGCGCCAAGGCCGGCAAGTGGGGTTCGTACACCACGTACAACCTGAGCATGAACTACCAGGCACAGGAAGATCTGGTCCTGTCGCTGATGGTCAACAACGTGTTCAACAAGCTGCCGGAAGGCCAGCGCTACAACTACCCGGGCAACGAATCGACCCCGTTCAATGACGGCTTCTACAGCGTCTACGGCCGCCAGATCTCGGCCCAGGTCAAGTACAACTTCTGATCCCGTCGTTTTCCGGACTTCGTGTCTGGACCAGGCCCCGCTTCGGCGGGGCCTTTTTTTTGGTTCCAGGAAGCCTTCGGTAAAGCACTGATGCAGAAGCAGCAAATGCACTACGAAAGAATGCTCTTCATATCGCCATCTTTTGAAACACTCCAAAACAATTGGCGTTAGTCATTGATATACCGACATTTTTCAGCCGAAACCCCGATTGACGAAATGACGATCGTGTGTTCCCTGCGTTAAGTGCGTGTTACGGTCCGACTGAATGGAATGCAACTGAACAGATCGTTAAGCCGACACGGAAGCCGGTAGCCAAAGACATCGCTCACTACGGGGATTTTCCATGTCTCGCCATCGTTCCACACTCTCGCGCCACCCACTGACGCTCGCCCTGCTCGGCACACTGCTCGCCTCCGGCACGGCCCTGGCGCAAAGCGGCAATGCACCGACCCAGCTTGACCGCGTGACGGTCACCGGTTCGCTGATTCCGCAGACCGAGATCGAGAACCACACGCCGGTCCTGACCGTGACCGCAGAGGACATCCAGACCCGCGGCTTCACCAGCGTTGCCGATGTCCTGCAGCAGTCCTCGCTGTCCACTGGCGGCCTGCAGGGTGGCCAGACCTCGGCCTCGTTCACCCAGGGCGCCGAAGCCGCCGGCATGTTCGGCCTCAGCCCGGGTTACACCAAGTACCTCATCAACGGCCGCCCGATGCTTTCATATCCGGCGCTGTACAACGGCGGCGATACGTTCAACAACATCAGCGGCATTCCGATCGACATCGTCGAGCGCATCGAGATCCTGCCGGGCGGCCAGTCCTCACTGTATGGCTCCGATGCGATCGCTGGCGTGGTCAACATCATCCTCAAGGAACGCATGGATGGTGGCGTCCTCAACGTCCGTGGCGGCGCCTACAGCGAAGGCGGCGGCAACAGCTTCCGCTTCAGCGGCGCCCGCGGCTTCAATGGTGTCGATGACCGCTTCCACGCGCTGGTCAATGTGCAGTACGAAAAGACCAGCCCGATCTGGGGCTACCAACGCGATCTGACCAAGGTCAACAATCCCGACGGCTACAGCCCGCAGTACGTCTCCAACGATTTCCTGGTGCTGCTGCCGGCCAACAACAACCGTTACGCGATGATGGACCCGAACCTGTGCGCCAACGTCGCCGGGCAGTTCGATGGCACCACCGTGCTCGGCACCCGGCCCACCGGCCAGGCATGCGGCTCGACCTATGGCACCGGCTACAAGACCATCAAGAACGGCAAGGAAAGCGCGCAGATCTACAGCTCTGCCACCTTCGACGTGAATGACAATTTCCAGCTGTTCGGCGATGCGCTGTACAGCCTGGAAGAGGTCAAGTACGCGACGGGTTCCGGCTACACCTGGTGGGGCACCTCTTCCGGTTGGGGCCGCTTCTACGACCAGGCCAGCGGCCAGTACATGAACCTGCAGCGCGTGTTCGCCCCGGAAGACATCGGCGGCGCCGGCTACCGCGACATCATGAACACCGACCGCAACAAGGCCTATCAGGTGACGCTGGGCGGCCGCGGCACGGCCGGCAACTGGGACTACAGCCTCAGCTTCACCCGCGGCGAGTACAAGCTGACCGAGCGCAATTTCGTGCGCTGGAATGACCCGATCAACGATTACTTCGAACAGCGCGTGCTCGGCCCGGTGCTGGGAACCACCAGCACCGGCTACGACATCTACAGCCCGAACTGGGAAGCCTTCTACGCGCCGCTGCCGGCCGGTGACTTCCAGACCTTCACCGGCTACAGCTACAGCCAGAGCCGCACCTGGCAGAACCTGGCCCGTGCACAGGTCACCAATGGATCACTGTTCAAGCTGCCCGGCGGCGACGCCGGCCTGGCCGTGGTCGTTGAAGGTGGAAGCGAAGGCTGGGACTACAGCCCCGATCCGGGCCTGATGGATGGCAGCGTCTGGGGCACCACGGCGGTCTCCGGTGCCGGCCACCGCAGCAACTATGCGGTGACCGGCGAACTGCGCCTGCCCCTGCATGACATGCTGACGGTGACCGGTTCCGGTCGCTACGACGCCTTCAAGATCGGCAGCAACACCGTCGACAAGTCCACCTACAGCATCGGCGTCGAGTTCCGTCCGATCGAAAGCCTGCTGTTCCGCGGCAAGTACGGTACGGCGTTCCGCGCTCCGACGCTGTCCGACGCGTTCCAGGGCCGTAGCGGCTACTACGCCAACGGCTCCACCGACTACTACCGCTGCGGCCAGTTGGGCTACGACCCGGCCAACACCACCGGTTGCCCGTATGACAGCGTCTCGGTGTTCGGCACCCGCGCCGGCAATCCGGACCTGGAACCGATCACCGCCGACGTCTGGAATGCAGGTGTTGTGTGGGCACCGATCAACAACCTGTCGCTGTCGGTGGACTACTACAACTGGAAGATCAAGAACGAGGTCGATACGCTCAGCTCCGACCAGCTGCTGCTGGCCGAGTACTACTGCCGTCGCGGCCAGGCCAACAACACCTCGGCCAGCTGCCAGAACGTCAACGACTGGATCACCCGCGATGCGTCCGGCGTGCTGGACGAGATCTACACCCCGAAGATGAACGTCGCCCGCCAGAACCTGGAAGCGCTGACCGCCAGCTTCAAGTACGTGCACGACATGGGCCGCTTCGGTTCGCTTCAGTTCTCGGGCAACTACACCGACATGCTCAAGCGCGAACTGCAGCCGCAGCCGGGCGATGAGTTCCTGGACCTGCTGCGTGACCCGTACGCGATGTGGGTGTACGACTCGTACGCCAAGGTGCGCGCCGATGGTTCGGTCGGCTGGGCCAAGGACAAATGGACCACCACCCTGTACGCCAACTACATTGGCAAGACGCCGAACTACATGGCGTACGTGGGCAATGGCTACGACTACGTCCACAGCTCCGGCTACAAGGCAGGCAAGTGGGGCTCCTACACCACTTACAACCTGAGCGTGAACTACCGTGCATTGGACAACCTGACCCTGTCGCTGATGGTCAACAACGTGTTCAACAAGATGCCGGACAACCAGCGCTTCAGCTTCGCCGGCACCAGCGGCCAGCCGTACAACAATTACCTGTACAACGCCTACGGGCGTGCCATCTATGTGCAGGCCAAGTACGAGTTCGGCGATCACTGATCCAGGCCCTTGCCGCACCAAAGACCCCGCCCCCGGCGGGGTCTTTTTTTGCTGGTCGTCCCTCCAGGGCGTGACGCGCGCCCGGGCATTCACGCCAAGTTGACTGGATTCACGTCTTCGTTCATCTTCAGGTCATATTGATGTGCCCGCCACAAGGACCCTGCCGACCATGGAACTGCGCTTGTCCCCCGCCCGCCTTGGCGCCGCCGCACTGGCGGCGCTGTGCATTGCCCCTGCCCTCGCAAGCCCTCTGCCAGCCGAGGATTTCGCCAAGATCCCCACCATCCAGTCGGTCACCATGAGCGCCGACGGCAAGCAGCTGGTCGCGATCGTCGCCGCGCCCGGCAGCGACAACAGCGATACCGCCCTGGCCAACTGGAACCTGGATAACCTCGGCGCCGGTCCGGTCGCCATCACGCCATCCGGTGACCGGATGAAGTTCATCGCGGCAAGCGCACTGAAGGCGGGACGCAACCTCGTCATCGGACGCCAGGAATGGACAGGCAAACTCGGCGGCTGCGGTGAAGGCAACAGTACGGGAGCCACCAAGACCTTCCTGACCAAGGCCTACCTCACCGACGCTACCCAGACCAAGTTCGACGAGGCTTTCGCCAACAACACCCGCACGCTCGGGGTCAGCCCCGAGACCCTTCGCTGCCTCGAACTTGCGGGTACCGCCTCGCTCGTCCATGGGCTGCCGCTGGATGCAGACAGGGTCATCATCAGCCAGCTCAATGAGGCCACGCTGCAGGCCAACTACTATCGCTTCAACCTGCGCACGGGCCAGACCGAACTGCTGTTCAAGGGCAGCTCCCGCACGTCACCCGGCCTGTTCCATCCCCGAACAGGTGAAGTCCTTACCCAGACCCAGGTCGAATCCGCCGGCTCCGACGATTTCGAACAACGCATTCTGATCAAGAACAGCGCCGGCCAGTTCGAAGTGCACGCCCCCCTGACCACCCGACTGAGCGAACGCTATACGGTGGAAGTCGTCGGCATAGACGATGACAGCGGCAAGCTGTACGTGCTGACCGACCAGTTCTCCGATCTGGTGCAGGCGCGACTGTACGATCCTGCCAAAAAGGAGTTCGACAAGGAGCCTCTGGCCGCCCATCCGTCCTTCTCGATCAGTTCACTGATCCTGGGCACGCGCAAGAGCAACTTCAACCAGGTCCTCGGCTTCTATATCGACGGTCCGCAGCGACAGGCCGTGTACGTGGATCCGCAGATGAAGGCCCTGCAGGAGGGCCTGCAGAAAGCCTATCCCGGCCTGAGCATCTACATCACCGGCTACAACGACGACCTTTCGCGCGTCCTGTTCACCACGGAAAGCAACCGCAACCCGAAGAGCTACTTCATCCTGGCCGATCGCAAGGATGTCGTGCCACTCGGCAATGAGCGCCCCTGGGTGGACAGCAAACAGATTGGCGAACAACGCTGGGTGACCTACACCGCACGCGATGGGCTGCAGATTCCAGCGATTCTGGATCTCCCGCCGGGCTGGAAGCAGGGCGACGGCCCGCTGCCGGCACTCGTTCATCCGCACGGCGGGCCGTGGGCGCGCGACTACACTGGCTGGGATGCATCAGGCTGGGTACCGTTCTTCACTTCGCGCGGCTACGCCGTGTTGCGCCCTCAGTACCGCGGCAGCGCCGGCCTTGGCCGCAAGCTCTGGCTGGCAGGTGACGCCGAGTGGGGCCAGAAGATGCAGGACGACAAGGATGACGGCGCCGCCTGGCTGGTCTCACAGGGCATCGCCGCCAAGGACCGGATCGCGATCTTCGGCTATTCCTACGGTGGTTTCGCGGCTGCCGCTGCAACGGTCCGAAGCCCATCGCCCTACCAGTGCGCCATCGCGGGTGCCCCGGTCACTGATCTTGGCCGACTGGGCACCTCCTGGAGCCAGAACCGCCTGCAACGCATTCTGCAGGGGCGCACGGTGAAGGGCATGGACCCGATGCAGAACACCGCGAAGGCCACGATTCCTCTGCTGACCTTCGTCGGCGACCGTGACGTACGCACGCCGTCCTTCCATGCGAGGAACTTCTACAACGGCGTACAGGGCAAGGTGCCGGCCCGGTTCGAACTGATCCCCGACATGCCGCACAGCATGCCCTGGTACCCCGTGCACTTCCGGACGACATTGACGCTCATGGCCGACTACCTGAGCAAGGATTGCGGCCCCGGCGGCCTCTGATCCCTCCCCGGGCACCCTCGCTTTCACCAAGCCCCTGCCGGCCAGGCAGGGGCTTTTTCATGCCCCAAATACTGAATTTCCCCATAACAACAGCAAGTTAAGAGATTTTAATATTCATGTTGCATTTACTTTACGCGACTCATACACTCCATTAACCGAAGCATAACAAGTGGGGATCAAAACGAAATGCGCAACGCCAACCGCCAATCAAAGCCAAGCCGCGTCCCGTTGACTCTTGCTGTGCTGGCCTGCCTGCAGGTCGCACCGGCTCTGGCCCAGGAATCCACCCAGCAGGAAGCAAAGGCGTCAAGCAGCTCAAGCGCTTCCACCCGCGCAACCGATCTTGACAAGGTTACGGTCACCGGCTCCCTGATCCGCCGTGCGGACTACGAGACCACTTCGCCGGTGTTCACGATCAACGCCGAAACCAATGCGAAGCAGGGCCAGGTCAACGTGGCCGAGTTCCTGCAGAAGTCGGCCATCGGTTCGGCCGAAACCCAGATCACCCACCAGTTCGGCGGCTTCGTCGTGGACGGCGGCACCGGCGTACAGACCGTGTCGCTTCGCGGCCTGGGCGCCAACCGCACCCTGGTGCTGCTCGATGGCCAGCGCCCCGGCCCGGCCGGTACCCGTGGCGCCGTCGGCGCCTTCGACCTGAACGTCATTCCCACCGCCATCCTGCAGCGTGCCGAGATCGTGAAGGACGGTTCGTCCTCGATCTATGGTTCCGACGCGGTGGCCGGTGTGGTCAACCTGATCACCAAGAAGAACATCGAGCGCCCGGAGCTGACCGTCACCGGTCGCGTGCCGACCGAGGGTGGCGGCGAAGTGTTCTCGGCGTCGCTGGCCAATGGCTGGAACTTCGAAAAGGGCAGCGTCGTGGCTGCCGTCGAGTGGTACAAGCACTATGAGCTGACCCGCGGCGACCGCGACTATCTGAAGTGCGGCAACGACCTGATCAAGGACGCGGACGGCAACCGCATCGATCGCGAAGATCGCTCGGTCAACGCCGGCACCCCGCTGGCCGGCTGCAACAACATGCTTCACAACGTGGTCGACATCGGCAGCACCCGCTATGTGCCGTCGGGTGATGGCACCACTGTCGGCCCGCTGCCGGGCTACCGCCCGCGCAAGACCCAGACCTATGCGCGTGGCCAGGCCTTCTACGATGAGCCGTTGAACTTCGCCCGTTGGGGCGAGGGCCAGATCATCAACCAGCAGGAACGCAAGACGGTCTACCTGGCAACCGATTTCGGCTTCGATTCGGTCAACTGGAAGACGCAGTTCCTGTTCAACCGCCGCGAAACCGAAACGTTCGCCTGGCGCCAGTTCTTCCCGTACGCATACCTGCCGGGCACCCGCATCGAAGCCAATCCGGTGATGCTGTTCAAGTCGCAACAGGATGTGACGGTCGACTACTTCTATGCCGCCACCAAGCTTGACGGCCTGTTCAAGGGCACCGACACCTGGGCATGGGAAGTCAATGCGAACTTCAGCCACTCCAAGGGCAAGTACGGTAACCTCGCCATCCAGGCCTCCAAGAGCGGCGACCTGGACTACACCGATGCTCCTCCGGCGGTGAACTACTTCGATCCGGAGTACCTCAGCGGCCGCAAGGTCGATGAACTGGTCGACAAGCTGGGCGTCTGGGACTGGGGCAAGACCATCTACAAGCAGGCCACCATCAACGCCGTCGTCAGCGGCGACCTGTTCGAGATGCCGGCGGGTGCGGTCGGTTTTGCGGGCGGCCTGGAATACCGCTACTACTCGATCAACGACCAGCCGGGCGAATTGTCGCGCGCCGGTGACATCTGGGGCTCGTCCTCGGCTGATGTGACCAAGGGCAACGACAAGGTCAAGGAAGCCTTCGTCGAGCTGGACGTTCCGCTGCTGAAGGGCCTGCCTGCGGTGGAGTCGCTGAGCCTGAACGCCTCCGGCCGTGTATTCAAGTACGACACGGTGTCCGGTTCGGACAACGTCTGGAAGGTCGGCCTGAACTGGCAGATCATCCCATCGGTGCGTCTGCGTGGCTCGATCGGCACTTCCTACCGTGCTCCGGGCCTGTATGAGCTGTACCTGGGCAACCAGACCGGCTTCTTCCAGCAGGCAAACGATCCGTGCGTCCGCTGGGGTGAAAGCTCCAACAGCGCCTATCAGACCAACTGCGCAGCCGCAGGCATTCCCGCCGATTATGCGGGCGGCGGCTCGAGCGGTACCTCGTACGCCACCGGCGGTGGCAGTGGCCTGATTCCCGAAACCTCGCGTGCGAAGACTGCGGGTATCGTGTTCACTCCGACCTTCGCCAACCTCAGCGTGGCCATCGACTACTTCGACTATGAAGTGAAGGATGAAATCGCCCAGCTCGGCAGCACCAACATCATGCGCGGCTGCTACGGCGGCACGGTGTACCCGAACAGCTACTGCGACCTGCTGAAGCGCAACCCGGCTACCGGCAACCAGCCGTATGCGGTGACCGAGATCCAGAACAAGTACATCAACATCAACAAGCAGCGCACCCGTGGTTACGACCTGACCGCCAACTTCGATCACGACTTCTCGTTCGGCAAGTTCTCGGCCGAGACCCAGGTCACCTACACGATCGAAGACACCCAGGAAGTGTTCTCCAGTGCGGCTGCAAGCGGCCTGGAATCCTCGGAACTGCTGGGCGACATCGGCCGTCCCAAAGTCGTGGGCAATCTGGCATTGAGCCTGACCCGTGGCGACTGGTCGTTCAACTGGCTGACCACCTATATCCACAAGACCGAAGACATCGACCTGAACCCGGTGTACACCTATCAGGGCCGTCCGAACTCCTACCGTGACATCGTTGCCGATTCGCGCACGTACCACACCGCTTCGGTCAGCTACGCGCAGGCCGACTGGGAAATCCTGGTGGGTGTCAGCAACATCTTCAACAAGACCCCGCCGTTGATCTCCACCGGCGTCAGCGATGCCCGCTACGGCAACATCCCGGCATTCGCAACCCAGTACGACCTGTACGGCCGCACCCCGTTCGTGCGTCTGAAGTACAAGTTCTGATCCACGCCTGATCGCAGTACCCCGACAGACCCGGCTTTTGCCGGGTCTGTCTTTTCCGGCCCACGAAGCGGCCCCCTTGCGCCCGGCCATGACCTTCGACACCCTTGCAGGGCAGGCCGGCGGCGTATTGTTCGGCCCACGGCCGTCCCCGCGGCCCTTCCCTGACTCACTCGGCCTGGAGGCCATCAAAGTGACCCGTACTCCCAAGATCGTGCTGCTGACCCTGGCCGTTTCGGCCGCGCTGGTCGGCTGCGGCAAGAACGAAACCCCGGCCAAGGATGCCACCGCCTCCACGCCGGCTGCGGCCGAAGCCACCAACTACACGCTGGACGAGAGCAAGCTGCCGGCCTACAACGCCTTCCAGCCCAGCGATCTGGATGCGAGCAAGGACGCCTGTGGCGCCTTCGGCGACTACGTCAACAGCAAGTGGCTGGCCGCCAATGAAATTCCGGGCGACCGCACCAGCTGGGGCGCGTTCACCATCCTCGACGAGCGTTCGGTAGCCGTGCAGCACCAGTTGGCTGAACAGGTCGCGCAGGTCAAGAACCCGAACCATATCGAGAAGATCGTCGGCGACCTGTGGGCCACCGGCATGGACGAAGCCAAGATCAATGCCCAGGGCATCGAGCCGCTGAAGGCCGACCTGACCGCGATCGACGGCCTGCAGGACAAGGCGGCCATCGCCGACTACCTGCGCAGCAGCGCGGCCAAGGGTGACAACGTCCTGTTCGGCTTCGGCGCCGAAGCCGACTTCAAGAACTCGGCCGTCAACCTGGCCTACGCCAGCCAGGGCGGCCTGGGCCTGCCGGACAGCACCTACTACACCGATGCCAAGAACGCCGACAAGCTGAAGGCCTACCAGGCACACGTCGCCAAGGTGCTGGAGCTGTCCGGCGTCGCCGCTGCCGACGCTGCCAAGCAGGCCGAGGACCTGGTCAAGTTCGAGACCCGCCTGGCCAAGGCCTCCAAGTCGCGCGTCGAGCTGTCGCGCAACGTCGAGCTGTACTACAACCCGGTCACCCTGGCTGACGCCGACAAGCTGACCCCGAACTTCAGCTGGACCGAGTTCTTCAAGTCGCAGGGCGTAGCCGCGCCGGAGAAGTTCTCGCTGGCCATGCCGGCCTTCCATGAGGAAGTGAGCAAGGCGCTGGGCGATACCGATCCGTCGGTGTGGCGCGCCTACCTGCGCTTCCACACCGTGGACAGCGCCTCGCCCTACCTGGCCGATGCCTTCGTTCAGGAGAACTACGAGTTCTACGGCAAGACCCTCAACGGCCAGAAGGAACAGAAGCCGCGCTGGAAGCGCGTGCTGGGCACCATCGAGAACGACGCCGGTGAAGCCTTCGGCCAGCTGTACGTGAAGGTTGCCTTCTCGCCGGAAGCCAAGGCGAAGATGGAAGAGCTGGTGAAGAACCTGGCCGCTTCGCTGAAGGAACGCATCCAGGGCCTGAGCTGGATGAGCGATGAAACCAAGGCCAAGGCCATCGCCAAGTGGGAAACCTTCACTCCGAAGATCGGTTACCCGGACAAGTGGCGTGACTGGGCGGGCCTGCAGACCCAGCGCGACAGCTACCTGGGCAATGTGCGCGCGGCCAGTGAGTTCAACTACAAGTTCAACCTGTCCAAGATCGGCAAGCCGGTGGACAAGACCGAGTGGGGCATGACCCCGCAGACGGTCAACGCTTACTACAACCCGCTGCAGAACGAGATCGTGTTCCCGGCCGCCATCCTGCAGCCGCCGTTCTTCGATCCGAAGGCCGACGACGCACTGAACTATGGCGGCATCGGTGCGGTGATCGGCCACGAAATGACCCACGGTTACGACGACCAGGGTGCACGCTTCGGGCCGACCGGCAACATGGAAGACTGGTGGACCGCCGCTGACAAGAAGAACTTCGAAGGCTTGACCGGCAAGCTGGTCAAGCAGTTCGACCAGTACAAGGTCGACGGCCAGGCCGTGAACGGTCACCTGACCCTGGGCGAGAACATCGCCGACCTGGGCGGCCTGGCTACCGCCTACGACGCCCTGCAGAAGGCCTCCGCCGGCAAGGAAGATGCAAAGGTCGATGGATTCACCCGCGACCAGCGCTTCTTCTTCAACTGGGCCACCGTGTGGCGCACCAAGTACACCCCGGAAAACGCCAAGGTCCGCCTGGCCACTGACCCGCACGCGCCGGCGCAGTTCCGAGCCATGGGTGCGCCGTCGAACCTGCCGACCTTTGCTGCGGCCTTCCAGTGCAAGGCCGGTTCGCCGATGGCCCGCGCCGGCGAGCAGCAGGTGGTGATCTGGTAAGCCCTGGCTGATGCCAAGGTAGACCTGCAGAGGCCCGGGAATTCCCGGGCCTTTGTTTTTTGCCGCGCCCGTCATCCACGCATGGCGTGGATCTACTGCGCCTGTGCAGGCCCACGCCATTGGCAGATGCCGACCTTGGTCGGCGCACGGCACGGCGGAGCCACCGTGATGCGTGCATGCGGTGTCGATGCCACACACCCGGTAGCGCCGGGCCATGCCCGGCGGATGCGCCGTGATGCGTGCATGCCGCGCCCATGCGCGGCTTGCTATAGTGCGCGCGCCCTCAATCCATCACGGATTCGTTCCACATGCCCAATTTCCGTCCGCTTGCCATCGCCCTGGGCATCAGCCTGGCGACTCTGGTCCCGACCCACGATGCGTTCGCCGCCAAGAAAAAGGCCGCGCGTGCCCCGGCTGTCAGTGCCCAGTGCAGCGACTTCTACGACGCCACCAATGCAGGCTGGCTGAAGGCCAACCCGGTGCCGCAGACCGGCGCCACCACCGCGCTGGGCCAGCTGGTCGACCGCAGCCGCCAGCAGCAGCGTGAACTGCTCGACGCAGCGATGAAGGCGCCGCAGGGCAACGTGCAGAAGCTGCTGGGTGACTTCTGGGCCAGTGGCCTGGACGAAGCGGCCGTGGAAGCAGACGGCTCCAACCCGATCGCCCCGCTGCTGACCCGCATCAACGCCATCAAGAAGGCCAAGGATGTGCCGGCCTCGATCGCCGCACTGCACCAGGTCGGCATCCCGGTGGCATTCAACTTCGGCCCCGACGTCGATCTGAAAGCGCTGGACCGTCACATCGGCTACTTCATGCAGGGCGGCATGGGCCTGCCGGATCCGGCGTTCTATACCCGTACCGACGCCGACACCGTGGCGCTGATGGGCCGCTACCGCAACTACGTCAAGCAGATCCTGGCACTGACCGGCACGCCGGCGGCCAAGCTGGATGCCGAGTCGCAGGCGGTGATCGCGCTGGAAACCGAGCTGGCACGCAATGCGCAGTCGCTGGCCGGCATCAACAACCCGTTCAACAACTACGCGCCGATCTCCACCAAGGAGCTCAACAGCCGCTACCGCAACCTGCAGCTGGATGCCTTCCTGAAGGCACAGGGCGTGGATGACGACCTGGTCTCGCTGGCCGACCCGGGCCTGTTCAAGCAGCTCGACGGCATGGTCACCAAGCTCAAGCCGGACCAGTGGAAGGCCTACCTGCGCTGGCGCGTGGGCGACTCGATGGCGCCGTACCTGTCCAAGGCCTACCGCGACGCCGAGTTCGAATTCCGCGGCCGCGTGCTGCGTGGCGAAACCCTGCCGCCGCAGCGCTGGGAAGACGTGCTGGAGGCGATCAACGTAGCCGCTGGCCCGATGGTCGGTCGCGAATACGCTGCCCGTTACCTGTCCGCCGAAGATCGTCGCCAGGCGGCGTGGATCGTCGACAAGGTGCGCGAAGTGCAGATCGAAGCGGTCAAGAACAGCAGCTGGATGAGCACCGAAGCCAAGGCCGAAGCGCAGGCCAAGCTGGCTGCGCTGAAGATCGAGATCGGCACCCCGCTGCGCGACCTCGACTACAGCGTGCAGCCGATGGGCCGCGGTTCGTTCGGTGGCAACATGCTGATTGCTTCGACCTGGCGCCATCGCGAGGAAATGAAGCGCATCGGCAAGGGCAACGCCGACCGTCGCTGGGACGTGCTGCCGCAGCAGCCGTCGCTGGCCTACGATCTGGCCCAGAACCGCCTGATCGTCACCGCCGCGATCCTGCAGGGCCCGGTGTTCAACGCCAAGGCCGACGCTGCCGACAAGTTCGGCAGCTTCGGTGGCCTGGTCGGCCATGAGCTGACCCGCGCGATCGATGCCAAGGGCGCGCTGGTCGACGCCAAGGGCGAGCTGCGCAGCTGGTGGACCCCGGCCGACAAGACCGCCTGGACCCTGCTCGGTAACCGCGTGGCCGCGCAGTACAGCGCCTACGACTTCCCGGGCGTGAAGGGTGCCAAGGTCAACGGCACGCTCACCCAGGAGGAGAACCTGGCCGACATCGCCGGTCTGGAACTGGCCTGGGCGGCGTATGTCGCGCAGGAGCCGAAGGCCAAGCAGGCCCAGCAGCAGGGCTTCTTCCGCGCCTGGTCTGCGCTGTGGGCGCAGCAGCTGGCGCCGAACGAGGCCGTACGTCGCCTGACCGCCGACATCCGTGCACCGGGCCTGTGGCGCAGCAACGGCACGCTGGCCAACCTGCCGGCCTTCGGCGCCACCTTCAGCTGCAAGGCCGGCCAGCCGATGCAGCGCAGTGAAGCCGAGCAGATCAAGGTCTGGCGCTGATCCAGCTGCCACACGGGTAACGCAGAGGGCGCCTTCGGGCGCCCTCCTTTTTTGCAGGTGCAGCACGATCCCGGATTAACACCGCGCATGCTATCGCTGCGGCTTCGTCCAACGTGGAGCCCCAACATGGCACACAAGAACACGATCTGTGTCTGGTATGACAACGGCGCACTCGAGGCCGCCACCTTCTACGCCAGTATCCTGCCCGACAGCGCGGTGACCGCCGTGCATCACGCCCCCGGTGACTATCCGGACGGCAAGGAAGGCAACGTACTGACCGTCGAATTCACGGTCTGCGGCATCCCCTGCGTCGGCCTCAACGGCGGCACCGCGTTCAAGCACAGCGAAGCGTTCTCGTTCCAGATCCAGACCGAGGACCAGGCCGAGACCGACCGCCTGTGGAATGCGATCGTCGGCAACGGTGGCCAGGAGAGCCAATGCGGCTGGTGCAAGGACCGCTGGGGCATCTCCTGGCAGATCAGCCCGCGCATGCTGATCGAAGCGGTGACCAGCAAGGACAAGGCATTGGCCAAGCGCGCCTTCAACGCGATGATGCCGATGAAGAAGATCGACATCGCCACCATCGAAGCAGCGATCAAAAAAGGGGACGGAGGGGATTAAGTCGTTTTTTCCCCATTGCCGGTGCCCCCATGCGAATTGCGACTTAATCCCCTCCGTCCCCTTTTTCCGAGGTGCAGATGACCTGGGATGCGATCATCGTTGGTGGTGGCCACAACGGCCTGGTCTGCGCGGCCTATCTGGCGCGTGCCGGAAAGAAGGTGCTGGTGCTGGAACGTCGCGGCGTTCTTGGCGGCGCTGCGGTCACCGAGGAATTCCATCCCGGCTTCCGCAATTCAGTCGCCTCGTACACGGTCTCGCTGCTGCAGCCGAAGGTGATCGACGACCTGCAGCTGCATGCGCATGGGCTGCGCATCGTCGCGCGCCCGGCCAACAACTTCCTGCCATTGCCCGACGACCGCTATCTGTTGTCGGCACCTGGCCGCACTCAGGCCGAAGTGGCGAAGTTCTCCGAGCGGGATGCGCAGCGCTTGCCCGCGTACGAGGCACGCCTGGAAATCTTCGCCGACGTACTGCGCGCATGGGCTCTGCGCGCGCCGCCCGACCTGGGTGTAGCAGGCGGTTGGCGTGCGCTGCCCGCACTATGGCAGATGGGGAAACTCGGCCGCGAACTGGCGGCGCTGGATGCGCCACTGCGGCAGGAACTGCTGGACCTGTTCACGCTGTCGGCGGCGGAGTACCTGGACCGTTGGTTCGAGAGCGAGCCGATCAAGGCGCTGTTCGGCTTTGATGGCATCGTCGGCAACTACGCAAGCCCGTATACAGCGGGCAGTGCCTACGTACTGCTGCACCACGTATTCGGCCAGTGCAATGGCGTAAAGGGTGCGTGGGGCCACGCGATCGGCGGCATGGGCGCGATCAGCCAGGCCATCGCCAGCGCGGCGCGCGAGGCCGGGGCCGAACTGCGCGTGGATGCCGGTGTGCAACAGGTACTGACCGAACAAGGCCGCGTCGTGGGGGTGGAACTGGCCAACGGCGAAACCCTGCGTGCACGCGCGGTGGTGGCCAACGTCAATCCGAAGCTGCTGTACGAACAGCTGCTGGAGCCGACGCAGGTACCCGCTGCCACACGCGAACGCATGGCGAACTGGCGCTGCGGTTCCGGCACCTTCCGGATGAACGTGGCGCTGTCGCGGTTGCCGGACTTCCGTGCCCTGCCCGGCCCCGGCGATCACCTCAGCGCCGGCATCATCATGGCCCCCAGCCTGGACTACATGGACCGCGCCTGGCTGGATGCGCGCCGCGAAGGCTGGTCGCGCGAACCGATAGTAGAGATGCTGATTCCGAGCACGCTGGATGATTCACTGGCGCCGCGCGGGCAGCATGTGGCCAGCCTGTTCTGCCAGCACGTGGCGCCGGTACTGCCCGACGGGCGTAACTGGGATGATCACCGCGAGATTGTGGCGGACCTGATGATTGCCACCGTCGAACGGTATGCGCCCGGCTTTGCCGGCAGCGTGCTCGGTCGGCAGGTGCTGTCGCCGCTGGATCTGGAACGCACCTTCGGCCTGGTCGGCGGCGACATTTTCCACGGTGCGCTCAGTGCCAACCAGTTGTTCTCGGCACGGCCGATGGTCGGCCAAGCCGGCTATCGCGGTGCCCTGCCCGGCCTGTACCTGTGCGGTTCGGGCACCCATCCCGGCGGTGGCGTCACCGGTGCGCCCGGGCACAATGCCGCGCAGGTGGTGTTGCAGGATGGGTAGAGGTGTGCCGACCAACGGTCGGCACCTACCGCGTCAAATGATCCCATTCAAAGCGTGCCAACCAAGGTTGGCACCTACCCGCGTGGGACAAGGCGTGCCGACCAACGGTCGGCACCTACAGCGTCAAATGATCCTTCGGATCATTTGACGCTGCGCAGATGGTTCGGGCGCTTCGGTGGGCCGGGCGGGCGGCGCTTGTTGAACGGCGATTGCCCGCGCCAGTAGCGGATCAGCAACCAGCCGAACAGCATGCCGCCGAGGTGTGCGAAGTGGGCCACGCCCGGCTGCCAGCCGGTCATGCCCAGCACCAGCTCGCCCACGCCGAACAGGATCACGAAGGTACGCGCCTTCATTGGGATCGGCGGGAACAGCAGCATCACCCGCTGGTTGGGGAACAGCATCCCGTAGGCCAGCAGCAGGCCGAACACGCCACCGGAAGCGCCCAGCACCGTGGCCGGGTTTTCCAGCAGCGTACCCACCAGCAGCTGGCAGACACCGGCACCGGCCACGCACACCAGGTAATACAGCAGGAAGCGCTTCTCGCCCCAGGTCTGCTCCAGCGGCGCGCCGAACATGAAGACCGCCAGCATGTTGAAGAACAGATGGCCGAAGCTGCCGTGCAGGAAGCCGTAGGTCAGCAGCTGCCAAGGCTGGAAGTTGCCGCCCGGCGAGAATGCGTCGAAGCCCTGCTGCAGGGGTTGCAGCATGAACGGCTCGAAGGTCTGCATGCCGAGCAGGAACGGCTGCTGCAGCAGGAACAGGATCGCGTTGGCGATCAGCAGGGCCTTGGTGACGGTTGGCAGTCGCGGGAACATGGGAGCACCGGCATGGAACGGCCTCCATCATAGCCGCAGCACCGTGTCTTGTTGGCGACCGGCAGGCGCGGCCTGTTCAGTCGCCAGCGTTGCTCAGCCCGGACCCCACACAGCGGCATCCAGTGCTGCCGCCGGATCAGCCGCCGGCATCCGCACCCGGCCGTTCTCCACCCGCACGCCCTCGGCGCGCAACCGCTGTGACTGCTCGCGCCAGCCGGCCGACCCTTCCTCCATGGCAATGCGCCCATCCGAGCGCAACACGCGGTGCCAAGGCAGGTCCGGGTCGTCGTTCTGGCCCAGGATGCGCGCGGTCAGGCGTGCACGCCCGGGCAGGCCCGCGCGCATCGCCACCTGCCCATAGCCCATCACCTGCCCCGCCGGGATCGCGCGGATCACCGCCAGGATGCGCGCACGCGCCTGCTCCGGCGTCAGCGCCGCAGGCGGGTTACCAGCAGAACGCCGATCAGCACCAGCACGGTGCCGGCGATCTGCGCCGGCCCCATCGGTTCGTCGAGCAGCCATAGGCTCATCACGATGGTGGAAACAGGGCCCAGCATACCGACCTGCGCGGCCAGCGACGAACCCACGCGCTGCACCGCCAGCATGATCGCCAGCACTGGCAGCACCGTGCACACGGTGGCATTGACCAGCGACAACCACTGCACCGGCGCCGGTGCCTGCCACAACAACGGCAGCGGATGGGTCACCGCGAAATGCAGCAGCACCAGCACGCTGGCCACGCAGCTGGCGTAAGCGGTCAGCCGCACCGCTCCGATACGCGCGACCACCTGCCCGCTGCCGAACAGGTACAGCGCATAGCTGAGCGCACTGCCCAGCACCAGCAGGCTGCCAACGATGATCTGCCCACCCTCGCGCTGCAGGTCATGGCCGAACGCCAGCAGCACGCCCAGATAACTCAGCACCAGCGCGCCGATCTGCCATCGGCCCGGCCGCTGGCGCGCCAGCAGCACGTTGATCAGCAGCACCAGGGTCGGGTTCAAGTACAGGATCAATCGTTCCAGGGTCACGCTGATGTACTGCAGGCCCTGGAAGTCGAGCAGGCTGGACAGGTAGTAGCCGGTGAAACCCAGCCACAGCACACGGGCTCGGTCGGCCCAGGACAGTGGTTCGGCCCGACGCGCGGCCCACAGCGCCATCAAAACGAACAGCGGCAGCGCCATCTGCATGCGCAGGGCAAGCAGCGTGGTGGCATCCACGCCGTGACGCAGGCCGAGCTTGACGATGATCGCCTTGCCGGAAGCAGCGATGGCGCCGATCGCTGCCAGGCCGATACCCCCCAGCGCAATGCGTGGGGAGGCGGTGGCGATACGGGAAGCGGGATTGGACATCAGGACGACGGCGGGCCGCTCGGAGCGGCCCGGGAAAGCGTGGGGGCGCCCATTGTCGCACGGGGGCGTCCGGTGCCCGCCTTGTAGAGGCTAGCCATGCTCGACTGTCTTTCCACCGCAGTCGAGCATGGCTCGACTCTACAAAGAGCGACGGCCGAGCATGGGCTCGGCTCTGCAGCAACCGCAGGTCAGCGCATCAGCACCACTTCCTCGGCCGAGGTCGGGTGGATCGCCACGGTGTCATCGAACTGGGCCTTGGTCGCGCCCATCTTCACCGCCACCGCGAAACCCTGCAGGATCTCGTCGGCCGCTTCGCCCAGCAGGTGGATACCTACCACGCGTTCTTCCGGGCCGGCGCAGACCATTTTGAACAGGCTGCGCTGGGTACCGTTGGCCAGCGCCTGCAGCATCGGTCGGAAACGGCTGTGGTAAACGCTCACCTGGTCGAAACGCGCGCGCGCTTCTTCCTCGCTCATGCCCACCGCACCCAGCGGCGGGTGCGAGAACACCACGCTGGCCACGTTCTCGTAATCCATCTTCGACTGCGGGCGGCCACCGAACAGGCGATCCATCAACCGTCGCGAAGCAGCCACCGCCACCGGGGTCAGGCCGACCTTGCCGGCGATGTCACCCACCGCGTGCACGCTCGGCACGCTGGTGGTCTGCCATTCGTCCACCTGCACCTGCTGGTGTTCGCCAATGCCGATGCCGAGCGCTTCCAGGCCCATATCACGACTGTTGCCGCGGCGGCCGGTGGCGAAGAACACCGCGTCGAACACGCTGTCGAGCGGGCCGTCATGGCCGAACGCACGTACGCGTTCGCCATCGCGCTGCAGTTCGCGCAGGCGATAGCCGAAATGGATGCGCACGCCCTGCTGCTTCAGGTTCTCGGCCAGCTGATCAGTCAGCTCGTAATCGAAGCGATCCAGCAGCCGCTGGCCACGCACCAGCAGGCTCACCTTGCTGCCCAGTGCCTGCAGCAGGCCGGCCAGCTCCACCGCGATGTAGCCACCGCCGATGATCGCCACCTCGGCCGGCGCCGCACGCAGGTCGAAGAAATCATCGGAGACCAGGCCCAGTTCCGCGCCGGGGATATCAGGACGCAGCGGGTGCGCGCCGGTGGCGATCAGGATGTGCTCGGCGCTGTAACGCACGCCATCACTGCAGGCCACGGTATGCGCATCGAGCAGATGGCCGCGCGCCGGAATGCGCACCACGCCGGTCTCATCCAGGCGTTTGTGGTAGCTGGTGTGGATGTTGCTGATGTAGGCCTGGCGATGGATCACCAGTTCCTTCCACGACAGCGCCGGGCGCGCTTCAACATCGAAGCCCATCGCACTGGCCAGGCCGATGCGCTCGTGCAGGTCGGCCGCCAGCCACATCGCCTTCTTCGGCACGCAGCCAACATTGACGCAGGTCCCGCCCAGCTCACCGGGCTCCAGCATGGCCACGCGCTTGCCGTGCTGCGCGGCGCGGATCGCGCCGGCCAGGCCGGCGGAGCCGCCGCCAAGGACGATCAGGTCGTAATCATAGGATGCAGTGCTCATCGGAATCGCTCGGGTCGGTAAGGGGCAGGATCGATCGCTGGCGTGCGGCCGCAGACGAGATCGGCGATCAGCTGGCCGGTGCCGGCGCTCATGCTGATGCCGAGCATGCCATGCCCCGCTGCAAGCCAGACGTGAGGATGCGCGGGCGCGCGGCCGATCAACGGCACGTCGTCCACGCTCATGGGGCGCCACCCGCACCACTGCTCCTGCAGCTGCGCACCGCGCGGCGCGCGCAGGTAGTGGTCGGCGGCCTCCTGCAGGGCCTGCAGGCGGCGCGTGCGCAGCTGCGGGTCGGCGCCGGCGAACTCCATGGTGCCGCCCAGGCGCAGCGCGTCGCGCCAGGCAATCACGAACACGGAATGGTCCTTCAGCACCACCGGGCGCTGCGGCACCTGCACCGGTCGCGACCAGGTCAGCGAGTAACCTTTGCCGGGCTGGATCGGTACGCGCAGATCCAGCTGCCGTGCCCAGCGCGGCGACCACGGCCCGGTGGCCAGCACCAGCTCGCGTGCGTGCAGCGTGCGTTCGCCGACGTGCACGCGCACACCCTGCGCGTGGGCGCTGAAATCCTGCACGTCCGAGTGCTCTTCGATCACCACGCCCTGTGCACGCAGCACGCGCGCCAGTTCGGCGGTGTAGCGGTCCGGACGCAGCTGCGCATCGCCGGGGAAGTGGATCGCGCCGGCAATGCGATCATGGAAAGCTGGATTGTCGCGCGCATAGTCGGCGCCATCGATGCGCGCCGTGGCGATGCCCTGCGCGTTCAGTGCCTCACACTCAGCGGCGTGGCGATCGAAATTGCGGGCATCGCCAAACACGTAGTCCAGACCGTGGGTATCGAATTCGCAGTCCAGCGCATGCACCTGCACCCACTGTGCCAGGCGCAGCCGGGAATCATTCAGCAGCGCAGCGCGGGCGCGCGTGGCCTGCAGCCAGTCGCGGGCATTGCAGCGTGCGCTGAACTGCAGCAGCCAGCGCCACAATGCAGGGTCCAGTCGCATACGCACGTACAACGGCGCACGCGGATCGAGCATCCAGCGCAGCGCGCGCAACGGTACGCCAGGCGCTGGCAGCGGCGGCGCGTGGCTGGGGGTGATGGTGCCGCAGTTGCCATGCGAGGTCGCGCCGCCGACACGCCCATGGTCGATCACGCGTACCTGCCGGCCCTGTGCGCGCAGCGCGAGCGCGACGGCCAGTCCAATGGCACCGGCGCCGACCACGATCACATCCTCGCGCGCGCCCTGCATCGATCAGCCCTGCCCGGCCCCGCGCCGCATCGGCGGCCACTGCCGGTAGGTCATCGCACGCCACAGCCATTCCATCGGCCCGAAACGGAAGCGGCGCAACCACGCGTGCGAAATGCCCACCTGCACAGCGAACAGCAGTAGTGCGAACAGCAGCTGCACGCTGCGCGGCATCACCTCGAACCATCCCAGTCCGTAGTGATAGAAAAGCAGCGTGCAGACCAGCGACTGCGCCAGGTAATGGGTCAGCGCCATGCGCCCCACCGGCGCCAGCCAGGCCAGCCGCGTGCGCCAGTGCACGATCCACGCCAGATAGCCCAGGCACATCGGCAGGCCGCCTATGGTCACCAGGCCCATCGCCGCCGTCACTGGAAGGTTGTAGGCGCCCGGTGCCAGGTAGGGTTTCCAGGCAACGCCGATCAACGTGACCAGCAAGCCCAGCGGCAACGCGACCCAGCGCAGCGACGCGTACAGCCGCGGGAAGCGCTCCGGCGCCGCCAGCGCGCCACTGCCGGCGAACCAGCTGCCGATCAGGAACATGCCCAGCACTTCCGGGCCGGTGATCAGCAGCGCCCCCATCGACGTACCGAACTCATTCAGGCGCTGCACATTGGCCTGCGCCCAGCTGCCCTGCCCGTACACCTGCCGCTGCAGCTCAATGCTCCGCTGCGCCTCGGCAAGCATGCCCTGCACATCTTCGGCCGAAGCCATCGACACCATCGCGCCGACCAGCAGCATCATCGCCACACCGCCGAGGTAGACCATCAGCCCCATCCACGGCAGCCAGCTGCGTGGCGCCTCGCGGCAGGCCAGCAGCGGCAACGAGATCAGTGCATACATCACCAGAATGTCGCCGGACCAGACCAGCAGTGCATGGCACAGACCGATCAGCAGCAAGCCAGCGCTGCGGCGCAGGTAGAACGGGGTGAAGTCGCGCCCGGCGGCCTCAGCGCGCTGCGCCATCACCGCGAAGCCTGCACCGAACAGCAACGAGAACAGGGTGAAGAACTTGCCCTGCACGAACACGTAGACAAAGGCATCGGCCCAGTAGTCGATGCCCTGCCAATGCACGTCGATGCCGGTGAACGCCAGGTCCAGCGGCCCGCTGAAGGCCTCGATGTTCATCAGCAGGATGCCCAGCAGCGCAGCACCGCGCAGCACGTCAAGCACGGCGATGCGTTCGCCGGAAGCCACCGGCTGCAGGGAAGGAGAAGCGGCGTTCACAGGGCGTCCGTCGGGCAGGTCCGCCATTATGCCGCCGGCCTGCGCGCCATGGATGGCCGCGCCGTGTTCCACAAACGCAACGGCCCGCCGAAGCGGGCCGTTGCTGCCATCACGATCGCGCTGCGATCAGTGCTGGTGACCGCCGTCGCCGTGGACGTGGCCGTGGTCGATTTCTTCCTTGCCGGCTTCGCGCACATCGACGATTTCCACGTCGAAGTGCAGGTCCTTGCCGGCCATCGGATGGTTCAGGTCGACGTCGACGACGCTCATGCCGACCTTCTGCACGGTCACCGCACGCGGGCCGAAGTTGGTCTGCAGCACGACCTGCTGGCCCGGAGCCAGCTTGGTGTTGCCGAAGTGCTTCTTCGGCACGCGCTGGGACAGGCCCTCACGACGCTCGCCGTAGGCATCGGCAGCGTTGACGTCGACGCTGAAGGTCGCGCCGGCTTCCTTGTCCATCATGGCGTTTTCCAGGCCCGGGATGATGTTGCCGTGGCCGATCAGGATCGCCAGCGGCTCGCCGCGGTCCTTGGACGATTCGATCGGCTCCTGGCCGACTTCGGAAACGGTGTAGTGGAAGCGGACAACGCGGTCTTTTTCGATCTTCATGCGCAACTCTGTCTGGATCTGCCGGAGGCAGGCGGGTTGGGGCGGGTTGTCGCCCGGCGGGGACGCCGCCATCATGACGGCCAATCCTAAGGTGGCGCATTATCCGGAGATCATGCACATCACGCCAGTTTCGTCCGGCCTGCGCCGGCTCCTCGCCCCGGCCCTGCTGCTGGCCCTGCCCGTGCTGATGACCGCCTGCGGCGGCGGCAAGGCCACCCGACCCGCGCCGCCCCCGCCGACCGCGAACTGGCCGAAGACCGTGCCGGACAATCCCGAGGCGGCCAACTCGGTGCTGATGCGCGCCATCAGCCTGGTCGGCACCCCCTATCGCTATGGCGGCAATACCCCCGACTCCGGCTTCGACTGCAGCGGCCTGGTGGCCTACGTCTACCGCGAGATGCTGGACCTGAAACTGCCGCGCACCTCGCGCGACCTGGCGGCGGTACAGGGCCCGAAGATCGACCCGCAGCGCCTGGCCACCGGCGACCTGGTGTTCTTCGGCAGCCGCGGCAGCGTCACCCATGTCGGCATTTATGTGGGTGAAGGGCGCTTCGTGCACGCGCCGAGCACCGGTGGCACGGTCCGGCTGGACTCGCTCAGCGGTCCGTACTGGAAGGACCACTACACCGGGGCGAAACGTGTCCTTCGCTAAAATGAACAGGCGATATGTTCAAAACTGTGACGTTCATCACCACGAAACTAACGGTTTGCTAACGGAATTTTTAACTTATTGCCGCTTTTACAGGGCATGATGCCCCATCGTTTTTTTCCTGTGACCGACGCGTGACGACTGACGACCTGAAAAGCGAAGGCCAGACTTCCGTATCTTCACGTAGTGCCCGCCCGCTGTTGCTTGGCCTGGCACTGTGCCTGACCAGCCTCCCGGCCTGGTCGCAGACTGCTCCGAACCGTTCCGATGTGACCCCGGCCCCGGTGGCCGAGAGCACCGCCCGACCGGCCGCCAAGGCCGAGGCTGCCGCTCCGCAGCGCAGCCGCGTCGATGCCGCCGCCAGCGCCACGCTGGCCGCCCTGCTGCCGCACCTGGCTGCCAACGACACCATTCCGCTGATGGACCGCTCGGCCGTGGTGGCCGGTGATCTCAGCCGCCTGCTCGCCAACTACGACACCAGCAGCGCCGCCAATGGCAGCGTTGTCGGTACCGCGGCCGACAACGGCAAGGTGCAGTCGCTGCTGCGCCGCGCGATGACCCTGCTGGGCACCCCGTACCGTTGGGGTGGCAGCAACCCGGACAGCGGTTTCGACTGCAGCGGCCTGGTCGGTTACGTGTTCCGCTCGGCCCTGGGTATCGAGCTGCCGCGCGTCTCCCGCGAAATGGCGCACGATGACAACGCCGAACTGATCAACGACCGCACCGCACTGGCTGCCGGTGACCTGGTGTTCTTCGGCCGCAAGGGCCGCGTCGACCACGTCGGCATCTATGTTGGCGATGGCCGCTTCCTGCACGCACCGAGCTCCGGCAAGGACGTCCGCGTGGACACCCTGCTCAGCGGCTACTGGGGCAACAAGTTCATGCAGGCCCGCCGGGTCGATCTCTGATCTGACCGGTTGGCGCTACCGCGCCGCCTCACAAGAGAAAGCCGCTGCCCTGCAGCGGCTTTTTTGTTTGCGCCCCCACTGGGTGCCGACCTTGGCCGGCACTGCGCCACCTGCCCCAGTGGGTGCCGACCGTTGGTCGGCACTGCGGCCATCCACGCATGGCGTGGATCTACCAGGGACCTACCCTGATCGGCACCGCGCCAGTCAGCTCCAAAACGAAAAGCCCGCCGGTCAGGGCGGGCCTTTCATCTCCACGCAACCTCAGGCGCGTGGCGGTGTCGGGTCCGGATCGTCCACGCCGACATTGCTGGACGGGTTGTCATACACCGCCTGGTCGAGCAGCCCGGTTTCCTTGGCCACGATCACCGGCACCAGCATCTGGCCCGTCACATTCGTCATCGTACGCATCATGTCCAGGATGCGGTCGATGGCATACAGGTAGCCGATGGTCTCCAGCGGCAGGTTGGCTGCGCTCAGCACCACCGTGGCCATGATCACCGCGGTACCCGGCACGCCGGCGGTACCGAAGCTGCCCAGCACCGAGGCAATCAGCACCACCACGTACTGCTCCGGGGTCAGCGGCACACCGCTGTACTGCGCGATGAACACCGCGCACAACGCCGGGTAGATCGCGCCGCAGCCATCCATCTTGATGCTGGCACCCAGCGGCACCGCGAACGAACCGTAGTCCTTGTTCACGCCCAGGTTGTGGGTGATCGAACGCAGCGCCACCGGCATCGCGGCGAAGCTGGACGAGCTGACGAAGGCGACCTGCATGCCCGGCGCCGCGCCACGGAAGAACTTCAACGGGTTCAGGCCGTGCGCCAGCAGCAGTGCGCTGTAGACCACCACGATGTGCAGTGCGCAGGCCACGTACAGCGCCAGCACGAAGTGGCCCAGCGGCAGCAGCTTCTCGAAACCGTAGCTGCCAACCAGGCCAGCAATCAGGCCGAAGGTGCCGATAGGGGTGACTTCCAGCACGAAGCGGGTCACCTGGATCATGATGTCGCTCATCTGCCCGACCAGCTTGCGCGCCTCGGTCACCTTCTCGCCCAGCTTGACGATGGCAAAGCCGACCAGGCCAGCGAAGAAGATCACTGGCAGGATCGAGCCGCGACCGGCAGCCAGCACGGTTTCACCGGCCGCATTGACCTTGGTGCCGATGCCGGACAGCGCGTAGAAGACATTGGCCGGCACCACGTCCAGCAGCACCTGCACCACGCTGGGCACTTCGCGCGGCACGTAGTTGCTGGCCATCGACAGCTGCAGGCCACCGGCGCCGGGCTGCAGCACGGTACCCACGCCAAGGCCGACGCACACCGCCAACGCGGCGGTGATCACGAACCACAGGAAGGTGCGGCCACTGAGCGCGGCGACCGACTTCTGGCCGTGCAGCGACGAGATTGCGTTGATGACCGCGAAGAACACCAGCGGCACGGCGATCATCTTGATCAGGGTGACGTACAGCTCGCCGAGCGGGCCGAACCACGTTTCCGCGGCCGGGCCGAGCGCCCAGCCGGCCAGCGCGCCGAGCACGAAGCCACCGACCACGCGCTGCCAGAATGGAATCCGCAGCCAGGCAGAGACCAGCTTCATAGGCAATCCAGAGGGGAAGGAAGGGATGCTGGCACGATAGCCCAAGGCGGCCCGCAGAACGACCGCCCGGCCGGCAAATCAGTGTGTCATCGGCGTGCCTTGCGAGGGCGGGCATAATGAACGTCCCGTTACAGTTTGTGAGATCCCAGCGTCCATGCGCCGTTCCGTCTCCCTGTTGGCCGCCTGCGCCACCACCCTGCTGCTGGGCGCCTGCGCCAGCACCACCCCCGCGTCCGCCCCGGCCGGCGTGAAGGTCGCCGTCAACCCCGTTGCCCATCCGGCCGGCGAGACCCCGCAGTGGTGGTACCGCAGCGGCGCCGCCCAGGCCGCCGCCCACGGCGCGATGTCCGGCAAGGCCAAGAACGTCATCTTGTTCCTCGGCGACGGCATGAGCCTGACCACGGTGGCCGCCTCGCGCATCTACGAAGGCCAGCAGAAGGGCGGCTCGGGTGAAGAGAACCTGCTGTCCTGGGAGCGCTTCCCGGCCACGGCGTTCAGCAAGACCTACAACACCGATTCGCAGACCCCGGATTCGGCCGGCACCATGACCGCCATCACCACCGGCGTGAAGACCCACATGGGCGCGATCGGCGTCAGCGCCGGCAGCCGCACCGACTGCGCCGACAGCCTGTCCAAGGGCCTGCTGACCTGGCTGCAGCTGGCCGACAGCGCCGGCCTGGCCACCGGTGTGGTGTCCACCGCACGCCTGACCCATGCCACTCCGGCCGCCACCTACGCGCACTCGCCCGAGCGCAACTGGGAAAACGACACCGACCTGACCGAAGCCGCGAAGGCCGCCGGCTGCAAGGACATCGCCCAGCAGCTGTTGTCCACCTCGCGCTATGGCCGTGGCCCGCTGGTCGCCCTCGGCGGTGGTCGTGGTGAGTTCACCACCGTGGAAGAGCGCGATCCCGAGTACGACGACAAGGTCGGCCAGCGCCTGGACGGCCGCAGCCTGGTGCAGGA
This sequence comes from Stenotrophomonas sp. 96582_Sma, assembly GCF_056480905.1. Lineage (NCBI taxonomy): Bacteria > Pseudomonadati > Pseudomonadota > Gammaproteobacteria > Lysobacterales > Lysobacteraceae > Stenotrophomonas > Stenotrophomonas sp. 96582_Sma. The sequence goes on from NZ_CM151122.1 coordinate 3,510,956, forward strand.
ATGGCAGCAGGCGCATCCGCAGGGTGCCTACGTGTGGAACAGCAAGCAGCTGGCCGCCGCCGCGAATGCGCCGGCCATCCTTGGCCTGTTCGAGCCGGACCACATGCGCTACGAGTACGAGCGCCCGCAGGATCCGGGCGGTGAGCCGAGCCTGGCCGAACTGACGGCGGCAGCCATCAAGAACCTGGCCAAGCACCAGGAAGGCTACGTGCTGATGATCGAAGGCGCGCGCATCGACCACGCCAACCACAGCGGCAACGCCTACCGTGCGCTGACCGAGACCGTGGCCCTGTCCGACGCGGTGCGCGTGGCCAACGAACTGACGTCGGCCGACGACACCCTGATCATCGTCACCGCCGACCACTCGCACACCCTGAACTTCGTCGGCTACCCGGCACGCGGCAACCCGATCCTGGGCAAGGTGAAGGACAAGGGCGGCGAAGATGGCGCCGGCAAGCTGGACTACGCGCTGGACGGCACCGGCCAGCCCTACACCACGCTGAGCTACGCCAACGGCCCGGGCCACACCGGCAGCAGCAACCAGCAGCCGGCCGGTCCGAAGCGTTACCCGCACAACCCGAGCAGCTTCGAACCGGCCAACGGCCGCCCGAACCTGCGCGAGGTCGACACCGAGCATCCGGACTACATGCAGGAAGCACTGGTGCCGATGAAGTCCGAGTCGCACGGCGGCGAAGACGTCGGTATCTGGGCACGCGGCCCGGGCAGCAAGGCGATCCGCGGCACGCTGGAACAGAACGCGATCTACCACATGATCGTGCAGGCCACCCCGGCCCTGCGCGAGCGCCTGTGCCAGGCCGGCACCTGCGACGACAAGGGCGTGCCGGTACAGCTGCCGGCGCCGACCGCATTCGAGCGCAAGGCCGAGGCCAAGTGATCGTGAGGCAGGCCCACCCTGCCCCTGCCAGCGGCCGCTTCGCGCGGTCGCTGGTCCTGCTTGGCGTGCTGGTCAGTGCCAATGCAGCGGCACAGGCACCGGCGTGCAAGCTGCTGACCGACGAACACGGATTGTGGCCGCTGCCCAACTGCGAAGTGGTCGATCACCGGCCGAAGATCAGTGCCGACACCTTGAAGGACCTGAATTACGACGACCATGGCCTGGCCGTGGTGTACGCCGACCAAGGCTTCCACTACGTCAACCGCAAAGGCCGCAGCCTGCCGGTACTGACCTGGGACAACGGTCCGGAAACGCCGCAGGAAGGCCTGCTGCGCGCCCGCGTCGGCAACCGCGTGGCCTACTTCGATCTGAAGTTCCGCCAGGTGGTGCCCGGCACCTTCGATTTCGGTTGGCCGTTCCAGGATGGCGTGGCCGAAGTCTGCAATGGCTGCCGGCGCGGCACGCCGGATGCCGATGGCCACACGCCGATGGAAGGCGGAGAGCGGTTCCGCATCGACCGTTCGGGTCGTCGGGTAAAGTAGGTTTTTCGGCAGGGCTGCGCCCTGCACCCGCAGACGCAACGGCAACGGCAACGGCCGAAGCAACAGCAACAGCGTGCATTCCGTGGGATGGCGGGGCACTGTGGGTTTGCGGGGACGGCGCAAGTACGTCCATGTTGCCTTGATCGCCGCATCCATGCGGCTCACACCCCGCAAACCCACAGTGCCCCGCCTCTGACAGATCTCCGCGGCTGTTGGTAGGTGTCGACCTTGGTCGACACATCTGTCAGATATCGAATGAGTCATCCACGCATGGCGTGGATCTACTGTGTCGACCAAGGTCGACACCTACCAAAGCGGTGCACGACGCCGTTCTGGCAGATCGCGGCATTCTGTCGAAGCCGGGGTGGGTCCGGTTGCGGGGGCGTGAGCCGCATGGGCCCGAGGCATGCCTCGGGCGGGTTGGGCAGGACGCCCAACCCCGGTCTTGCCGTGTGCGCAGGACTGCGCACACGAGCAAGCGGCGACCGAGCTTACATGGGTGAGGGCGCTTTGCTTGCGAAGCACTGCTTCGCAAGCGCCCGAACGCACAGCCGCCAGCGGCTGGGCCGGGCCCCGGAGGGGGACTTGCAGCGGCCCCCGCTACCGGACCCACCCCGCCAAGCCTCAGGAAACCCGCTTCTGCTGTTGCTTCGGCCGTTGCCGTTGCTTGCGCGTCTGCGGGTGCAGGGCGCAGCCCTGCCGAGCAACCCTATACTTGCCACCGTGACTGCCTTCCCTGCCCTCGTTCCGCTGGATGCGCCGCTGCTGGTGGGCTACAGCGGTGGCGTCGACTCCACCGTGCTGCTGCACTGGCTGTGGCGCTGCGCGCAGACTTCCGGCACCGCCCTGCGCGCGGTGCACGTGCACCACGGGCTGCAGCCCGATGCAGATGACTGGGTGCTGCACTGCCAGCAGCAATGCGACGCCTGGGGCATCGAACTGGCCGTGCACCGCGTGCAGGTCGAGAACGGCACAGGCCTGGGCACCGAGGGTGCCGCGCGACTGGCACGACGCGCCGCGTTCGCGGCCGAACTGCGCGACGGCGAAACCCTGGCGCTGGCACAGCACCAGGACGACCAGGCCGAGACCTTCCTGTTGCGCGCCCTGCGTGCTTCCGGCGTCGATGGCCTGGCGGCGATGTCCACGCACAGCCGCCTTGGCGAAAAGCCTCTATGGCGACCGCTGCTGGCAGTGCCACGCAGTGCACTCCTCGACTACGCCCGCCAGCATGCACTGCACTGGATCGAAGACCCCAGCAACGCCGACGACCACGCCGATCGCAACTTCCTGCGCCTGCAGGTACTGCCACTGTTGCGCCAGCGCTGGCCGCATGCCGCTGCGGCGATGGCGGGCAGCGCAACGCACTGCGGGCAGACCCGCGAACTGCTTGACGAGGAAGACGCCGAGCTGATCGCACACCTGGAAGTCGCTCCACGCGTGCTGTCGCTGCAGCTGCTACGCCAGGTCTCACCGGGGCGCGCCGCGCGCGTACTGCGCGCCTGGGTGACCGGCCACGGTGCGGCACCGCTGCCGGCCACCGTGCTGCAGCAGGCGCTGGACGAGTTGCTGCCGGCCGACAACGATCGCCAGGCGCGGGTGCGCTGGCACGATCACGCGATCCAACAGTGGCGCGACCACGCCTACCTGCTGCCGGCCCGGCTGCCTGCGCTTCCCCACGAGTGGCAGGACGAATGGGATGGACGCGCACCGCTGGCACTGCCCGATGGCGGACAGCTGCGCCTGCAGGGCACCCCGGCCTTCGATCGCCCGCTGCAGGTCCGTGCACGCGTGGGCGGTGAGCGCATTCTGCTGCCCGGTCGCCAGCATTCGCACGCATTGAAGGACTGCCTGCAACGCGAACACCTCGCCCCCTGGCGACGCGCGCAGCTGCCGCTGATCTTTGATGGCCCGCAGTTGCTGGCCGCCGCCGACGTGGTCATCGCCGCACCGCTGCAGGCCTGGCTGCAGGCGCATGGCGCACAGTTGCAGTGGCGCCCGGGCGGCTGGTGAATTGACCCCCGCGCGCGGCCCGTCCACACTTGCCGCATGGCCAAGAAGTCCCCCGAAAACGCCTCCCCGGTCGCCCAGTTCGAGCAGTCGCTCGAATCGCTGGAGCAGCTGGTGGAGCAGATGGAAACCGGCGAGCTGAGCCTGGAAGCTTCGCTCAGTGCTTACGAACGTGGCGTCGGTCTATATCGCCAGTGCCAGCAGGCGCTGGAGCAGGCCGAGCTGCGCGTGCGCCTGCTCAGCGATCCGGCGCAGCCGGAAGCATCCGAGCCTTTCGATCCGCCCAGCCATGACGGCTGAGGTTCTGTTCGCGCGCTGGCGCGACCGTATCGAAAGCCAGCTCGACGCCGCGCTGCCCTCGCCTGCCGAAGCACCGCAGCGCCTGCACCAGGCCATGCGCTATTCGGTGCTGGGCGGTGGCAAACGCATGCGCCCGCTGCTGGTCTACGCCAGTGGCCACCTGTTCGGTGCGCAGCCGGAAAGCCTGGATGCGGCCGCTATGTCCGTCGAACTCATCCACGCCTACTCGCTGGTGCATGACGACCTGCCGGCAATGGATGACGACGCGCTGCGTCGCGGCAAGCCGACCACCCACATCGCCTTCGACGAAGCCACCGCGATTCTGGCAGGCGATGCACTGCAGACGCGTGCCTTCGGCCTGCTGGCCGATGCACCGCTGCCTGCCACGCTGCGCGTGGCCTGCCTGCAGACCCTGGCCCACGCTTCCGGCGCCGCTGGCATGTGCGGTGGCCAGGCGCTGGATATCGATGCCACCGGCCAGCAGCAGACGCTGGCGGCATTGACCCGCATGCATGCCCTGAAGACCGGCGCGCTGATCCGTGCGGCGGTGCGCATGGGCGCGCTGTGCGGCCAGGCCCACGAACCTCAGCTGGCCCAGCTGGACAGCTTCGCCGACGCACTCGGCCTGGCCTTCCAGGTACGCGATGACATCCTCGATGTCGAGGCCAGTTCCGAGCAGCTGGGCAAGACCGCCGGCAAGGACCAGGCGCAGGACAAGAGCACCTTCCCCGCCCTGCTCGGCCTGGACGGGGCGAAGGCCCAGCTGCACGAACTCGCGGCACGCATGCAGGCGATCCTGGCCGGGTACGGCGAAGAGGCCGATGCACTGCGTGCGCTGGCGACGCTGGCGGTCGAACGCGATCATTGATCGCTCGCCGGGCACCGCCCGTCGCGCCCCGCACATGAAAACGCCCGGCAATGCCGGGCGTTCTCAATTCCGCATGCCGCCGGTATTACTTGATCAGGCGCAGTGCGAACGGGTAGCGATAGGCTTCGCCGTTGTTGGCCTTGACCGCTGCGATGATGCTGAACACCAGGCTGATGATGCCCACGATCGGGGCCAGGAACACGCCGATGATCACGATGGTCAGGATCATGCTGATGACCATGGCGATGGTCACGGTGATCTGGAAGTTCAGGGCTTCCTTGGCCTGGTCGGTCACGAAGGCCTTGCCCGCGTCATCCTTGTTGATCAGCCAGATGATCAACGCGCCGATGAAGCCGGTGAAGATACCCAGCAGGTGGGCAGCCAAGGCCATGGTGCGCTGGTCGGCCGGCACGTCGGTGGTGGCCGGCGGCGGCGGGACGTTATCGAATTCGCTCACGACAAAACTCCTTTTCATTGGGTGGTCTTGACCCACCAGCACCAAGCTGGTTGCGTCAGGCGGGCATAGCTTACGCCATCGACGCCATCAATCATTACCGGCGATGGTCATCCGCCCCAGCAGGATCGAACCGGTCCGGATGTGCGAGCGCGGGTCGACGTCGCTGCCGACCGCTTCGATGCTGCTGAACATCTCACGCAGGTTGCCGGCGATGGTGATGCCATCCACCGGGTACTGGATCTCACCATTCTCGACGCGGAAGCCGCCGGCACCGCGCGAGTAGTCGCCGGTCACCCCGTTCACGCCCTGCCCCATCAGTTCGGTCACCAGCAGGCCATCGCCCATCTGCCGGGCGATGTCCTGCAGGGAGCCCGCGTTGGCGGCCAGCTGCAGGTTGTGCACGCCACCGGCATTGGCGGTGGTCTGCAGGCCCAGCTTGCGTGCCGAGTAGATGCCCAGCACATAGCGCTGCAGCACGCCGTCACGGACCAGGGCCGAAGCACGGGTAGCCACGCCGTCACCGTCGAAGGCGGCCGAGCGCAGGCCACGGCGCAGGTGGGGCAGTTCCTCGATCTGCATCCAGTCCGGGAACAGCTGCTGGCCAACGCTGTCCAACAGGAAGCTGGCCTGGCGGTACAGCGCACCGCCGGACACCGCCGACAGCAGGTGGCCAACCAGGCTGCGCGCTACTTCCGGGGCGAACAGCACCGGCATGCTGCCGGTGGCCATCGAGCGAGGCTGCAGGCGGGCGACGGTGCGCTCGGCAGCACGACGGCCGACCAGGCCCACGTCTTCCAGGTCCTCCCGGGCCAACGCGCTGGTGTACCAGCCATCGCGCTGCATGCCATCGCCCTGGCCGGCGATCAGCGCACAGCCCACCGAATGATGGGTGCCACGCTCACGGCCGAAAAAGCCATGCGAATTGGCGTACACCGACAGGCTCTGCATGCTCGACACCGAGGCGCCGTCGGAATTACGGATCTGCGCATCGGCCTCACGGCCTGCGTTCTCGCAGGCCAGGGCCAGGTCCACCGCCTCGTCGGCCTGCAGCGCCCAGGGGTGCCAGGCATCCAGATCCGGGAAATCGGTGGCCATCAACGCGGCCTCGGCCAGGCCGGCAGCCGGGTCATCTTCGGTGTGCCGGGCGATCGCACAGGCCTGCTCGACCGTGGCGGCAAGGCTGGCCTCGTTCAGGTCGCCGGTGCTGGCGCTGCCCTTGCGTTGGCCGAAATAGACGGTGACGGCGATACCGCGGTCACGGGTGGACTGCACGGTCTCCACCTCGCCAAGGCGGACATTGACCTCCAGGCCACGATCCTCGCTGCAGCTGACCTCGGCCTGGCTGGCGCCCAGCGCACGGGCGCGGTCGAGCAGCTGCTGGGAGAGGTCGGCCAGCCGTTCCAGCCGGGCCAGGCTGTCGTCGCCGACAGCGACTTCAGGGGCGATCACGTTCAATGCTTTATCCTGTACGGGTTGGGCCCGGCATCACGCCGGGCGACTTTTTTTGAGATCAGGTAGGAACGATGCGCGGACGCGACGAAGAAACCGGTGAATTCCACGACAAGAGCCGCAGCCAGAACCGGCGCGACGCGCTCGACGTTCTGGCCCTGGGCGAGAAGCTGGTGTCGTTGACCCCGGCCCAGCTGGCGCGCCTGCCGATCCCGGAAGACCTGCTGCCGCATATCGCCGAGTGCAAGCGCATCACCGCCCACATCGCCCACAAGCGCCAGCTGGCGTTCCTGGCCAAGCACATGCGCCGCGAAGAAGAAGCCACGCTGGATGCGATCCGCGATGCGCTGGATGCCAACAGCGAAACCGGCCGCCGCGAAGTGGCGATGATGCACCGCGTGGAAGACTGGCGCGAGCGCCTGCTGGCCGAAGGTGACAAGGCGCTGGCCGCCCTGCTGGACGATTACCCGCAGGCCGACCGCCAGCAGCTGCGCACGCTGGTGCGCAATGCGCAGGCCGAGAAGGCGAAGAACAAGCCGCCGCGTGCCTACCGCGAAATCTTCCAGGTGCTGCGCGCCCTGATGCTGCCGGCCGCACTGGGCCTGAAGGCCAGCGCCGAAGACGCCGACCCCGTCGACAGCGACGAAGCCGACGAGGACTGAGTCCGCGCCGGCCTGGGCGGTGGCGCTGGCCATCGCCCGGCTCAGGCCTGGGTACCGCCGACCGTGATGCCCTCGATCAGCAGCGAGGGCTGGCCGACACCCACGGGCACGCTCTGCCCGTCCTTGCCACAGATGCCCACACCCTCGTCCAGGGCCAGATCGTTGCCGACCATGCGCACCTTCTGCATGGTTTCCGGACCGTTGCCGATCAGCGTCGCACCCTTCACCGGCGTGGTGATGCGGCCATCCTCGATCAGGTAGGCCTCAGTGGCCGAGAACACGTACTTGCCGCTGGTGATGTCGACCTGGCCGCCACCGAAGTTGACTGCGTACAGGCCCTTCTTCACCGAACGGATCATTTCCTGTGGGTCGTGCTGGCCGGCGCGCATGTAGGTGTTGGTCATGCGCGGCATGGTCAGATGCGCGAACGATTCGCGGCGGCCGTTGCCGGTCGGCGCCATGCCCATCAGCCGCGCATTGAGGCTGTCCTGCATGTATCCCACCAGAATGCCGTCCTCGATCAAGGTGGTGCACTGGGTCGGATGGCCCTCGTCGTCGATGTTCAACGAACCACGGCGTCCGTCCAGCGTGCCGTCATCGACGATGGTCACGCCCGGGGCGGCAACGCGCTCGCCGATGCGGCCCGCGTAGACGCTGGTGTCCTTGCGGTTGAAGTCGCCTTCCAGGCCATGGCCGACCGCTTCATGCAGCAGCACGCCGGGCCAGCCCGGACCAAGCACCACCGGCATCACCCCGGCCGGTGCCGGAACGGCGTCCAGGTTCACCAGCGCCTGGCGCAGCGCCTCGCGGGCAAAGGCCTCGGGGCGGCCGTCGGCGAACAGCTCCTCATACCCGTAGCGGCCACCACCGCCGGCATAGCCGGACTCGCGGCGGCCGTTGTGCTCGACGATCACCTGCACGTTCAGGCGCACCAGCGGGCGCACGTCAGCGCCCAGCACACCGTCGCTGCGGGCGATAAGTACCGTATCGACGCCGCCGGACAGGCTCACCATCACCTGCTTCACGCGCGGGTCGGCGGCGCGCAGGTAGCCATCCAGGCGCTTGAGCACCTCGACCTTGGCCTCGTTGCCGATGCCATCGATCGGGTCCAGCGCCGGGTACAGCGCGCGCGCGTTGCCGCGCAGCAGCGACCGCCCGGACTGGGCGCCACCTTCACGCGAGATCGCACGCGCCGACTGCGCCGCCGTCAGCAGCGCATCGGCATGGATGTCGTCGGAGTAGGCGAAGCCGGTCTTCTCGCCGGAAATCGCCCGCACGCCCACGCCCTGCTCGATGGAATGGGCGCCGTCCTTGACGATGCCGTCTTCCACGCTCCAGCTCTCGCGGCGGGCATGCTGGAAATAAAGGTCGCCGAAGTCCACACCGGGGCCGAGCAGCTGGCCGAAGGTGCGCTCCAGGCCAGCGGTATCCAGGCCGCCGGGGCGCAGCAGGCGGTCTTGGGCAAGCGTCAGGGCGATATCAGTCATGGTTCTCGATCTGGGGATGCGGGGGCGCTCAGGCAAGCCCCGTGAACAGGAAAGCCGCGCTCAACGCGAGCGCGGCAGGCCGGTGACGGTCGGCGGAATGGCCGGCGCCGGTGCCGGTACGGGTGGCGGAGCCTTGTCGCGGCTGCGCTCGATCACTTCCACCTTCGGTTCCTTCCATGGACCGGTCACCTTGTAGGTACGGGCGCCAATCTCGCCCAATGGCTTGGACAATACCGCATTGGTGGCCGCGCCCAGCGCCGCCCCCACCGGGCCACCGGCGACCGCACCCACCACGGTCAGCAGATTGCCTGCACGCGGGTTGACGTCGATGGTCTGGTCAAACTGCTGGTTGCGCAGGTCGGCCTGGCCGCGGATGGTGATGTTGGCTGCCGGGCCTTCGATCAGCACTTTGTCGGTGCGTGCCATGCCCTGGCCGAACTGCATGCTGCCGTCGATCTGGTTGAACGCGAAGCCCTTGGAGAAGAAGTCGCGGAAGTCGAACATCAGGCGCCGCGGCAGCTGGGTGACACTGAGCAGGCCCAGCACCCGGCCAGCGCCCGGTTCCAACTCCAGCAGCTGGCCGTTGCGCGCGTGCAGGTCCAGGCGGCCCTGCAGGTTGCCCAGCTGGAAGTCCGACGGCCCCCCACTCCACGTGGCCTGCAGCTGCGCCTGGCCGGAACCGCCACGCAGCTGGCCGCCGTAGTCGAGGTTCTGCATCAATCCGCCCAGGTCCTCGCTGCGCACCTGTGCGGTCAGCTCGGTGCGGGCACCACCGGTGCGGCCCAGCCAGCGACCGCTGATGTCGATCTCCTGGTCGGGCGCACGGAAGCGCAGCTCGTCCACGTTCAGGCCATTGGCCAGCGGCCGCGTACGCAGTACCGCCTGGCCCAGCACCACCTTGCCGAACTTCAGGTCGGCGATGTCCAGCGCGAACGGCGGCAGCTTGGCCGGGTCCATGTCGTTGGCGCCGGCCTGTACCCGTGCCGGTGCGGCCGATGCACCCGGAGCCGCCGGCAGGGATTGCCAGTGCACGCGGTCGAGCTGGCCACTGATGGTGCCGCCGTCTGCATTGGGGACGGTCAGGCGCCCGGCCAGCGACGGGCCGTCCAGGCGCACATCCAGTGCCTGCGCGCCCGGGCGCAGCTGCAACCGGGTCTGCTCGAACACGCCACCGATCAGCTTCAACTGGCCGACCTGCACGTCCACCGCACGCAGCGGCATGGCGTCGTCATCACTGCCACCCCGCGCCAGACTGATCCACTCCAGAGCGTCCAGGGTCGGGCTGCGGCCATTGACGGTCAATCCGCTCGGCGGCGGCTCGCGGTCGACATGGTCGCTGCCCAGCGTCACCTGCACACCGGTCTGGTTGTTGTGGCTGCGTGCGGCCAGCGCCAGGCGCTGGCCGAACGCAACGTCGATGCGGCCGGCCCCCATCGGCAGCTGTGCAGCCACGGTGGTCGCCAATGGCTCGGCAGCCGGTTTGTCCAGCGGCGCCGGCAGGTCCAGCCGGGTCCCGACCAGATCGGAGCTCAACCGCAGCTCGCTGGGCGGCGCAGGCGCCCCTGGAGCGACCTTGGGCAGGCTGACCGCGATGGTCCACGGCGAGGTTCCGGTGATGTAGGGCTTGAGCCAGGCCATCTCCGGCGCGCGGTCGATCAGCACGCCAGCATCCAGCGTGGCCGACAGCTGCGATTCGAAGGCCAGTCTGCTGTCGTGCACGTAGCCACCGGCACGCAGGCTCAGGCGACCGTCCTGGCCGAGGTGGCGCACCGACAGTGCCTCGGCATCGAAACCGCCATTGCTGTAGCGCGCCTGCCCCTGCATGTTGTCGAAGGCGAGCTGGAAGCGCTTGTCGACCAGCTTCACGCCGGCCAGATCAACCGTCCCCTGCAGGTGGCCGCCACCTTCATCGTGGTGCAGTGGCTGCAGCAGATCGAAGGTCACATGCGCCGGGCCGGCAGCAGTGAGGTTGTCCAGGGTGTCGCCATAATCCTTGTGCAGCGGGCTCTGCCGCAGCATCGCCAGCAGCTTGCCCGCCTCGCTCTGCGCATCGGCGCGCACATACAGCGGCTGCTGCCCGAAATCCGGAATGCCCGCCTCGAACTTCTGCACCGCCACACCGGCCAGATCGCCGCGCCCATGCATGTCGAAGCCGGGGCCGATGAAGGCGATATCGGCGTCGACCTGGCTCATCAACGGCCAATCGTGCTGGAAACGGATGTCACCGTTGGTGATATGGCCGGTGGCCTCGAAGCGGCCATCGTTGTTGTCGAACGGCCAGTCGTCCAGGTCGCCACTGACCAGGCCGATGCCATTGCGCACCTGGCCGCCGGCCAGCGCCATGTCCAGCCAGTCGGTGGCGCCCTTGCTCATCTTGGAGTGGATCCAGAAGCGCTTGGCCGCGGTCATCGGCACGTCGTCCAGCTTGGCCGCCAGCTGCAGCCACGGCCGCGTACCGTCCCCCTGGAACCAGACACCACCGCGCACGTCGGCCGCATAGTCGGTGCCTTCCACGCGCATCGCCGCAGTACCGATACGCCAACCACCGCCCTCGTCGCGCCAGCCCACCACCTGTCCCGCCAGATGCAGGTCATGACGCACACCAAAGCCGGTCGGCCAATCGAACTGCAGCTGCCGTTGCGGCTGCAACTGCAGGCTGAAGCCATCCGCGTCGCCTTCGAAGCGCCCGCCCAGGCCGCGCAGGCCGGGCGAATTGCCCACGCTGGCGAAGCCCAGCGACTGCAGTTCGCCCTGCGCCCACAGCGGGCCATCGCGTTCGCCCGCCAGCTGCAACTCGCGCACATCCAGCTGCGGCCTGGACAGGAACAGCCAGCGACGCAGGCCCGGTTCAAGACGATCGCTCAGGGCCAGCGCACGCAGCGCGGTGCCGGCCTGCACTTCGCCAGAACGGACCCGCAGCTGCTTGCCAAGCTGCAGCTGCAGGCCATCGAGCTGCTGCTCGCCCTCTTCGGTTTTCAGGCGCAGGCGCGGCACCTGCAACGCCCAGCCATCAGCCTGGCGCTGCCAGCGCAGGCGTGCCTGCAACCGCTGCAGCTGCAGCTGCGGAGCCGCCATCGAGGGCATCGGTGCGCCATCGATGCGGACATCACGCAGGTCCGAATCGGTGGTCACCGCCACCGGCGCGAAATCGCGCAGGGTCAGCCACAGGTTGAGTTCGCCCTTGCCTTCGCGCAGGCGCACACCGCCGGCCGCCAGCAGCGGCGACCAGGCATGGAAATCGACCGGATCGGCGCCCAGCCAGGCCTGGCCATTGCCGCGCACGCGGTCCACGTCCAGCACCGCCGTCAACGGCAGCGCTTGGGTCTGGGCCCAGGCACGCACGCCTACACGCAGGCGGTCGCCATTGACCCGCAGGCGCACGTCGATGCGTGGCAGCGTGGTGTCGATCCCCAGCCCCGGCGCATGCACGCCCAGGCGGCCTCCGATCACCTGCAGCTCGCCCAGCCGGCGCAGCGCATCCAGCGGGTCCCCGCCATTGGCGGCCTGCGGCAGGCCGCGTACCGACCAGCGACCGTCCTCGCCCTGCTGCAGGTCGAGCGCCAGGCCACGCAGGCGCAGCTCGGTCAGCGACCGGCCAGGCAACAGGCCGCTGTACATCGATACCAGCACTTCGGCCTCGCCGATCGCCAGGCCCTGGCCGGCGCCGATGCGCAGGCCCTTGAGTTGCAGCAGCGGGCCGCGCCGGGTCCAGGCGGTCTGCAGCTGGTCGAAACGCACCGGCTGGCCAGCGCGTTCACTAAGCCAGGCGGCAATCCTGTCGGGATGGCGCTCGGCCAGCGGTAGCAGCTGGCTGAAGGTGCCCACCAGCAGTGCAAGCCCGACCAGGCCCACCGCGCAGGCGGCAATGAAATGACGGCGGATCCTTCGCAGTCGCAGGCGCGGCGGCGCGCTCATCGGCCACCGCCGGCCTGCGGCCGGCGAGGATCAGAGCAGAACGACATCGAATTGCTCCTGCAGGTACTGCTCGTCCGCCTGGAAGCGGATGCTCTTGCCGAGGAATTCCTCCAGCTCGGCCACCGCCGCGGATTCCTCGTCGGTGATGCGCGCGACCACCTTGGTCGACGCGATCACCAGCAGGCGCGCGGCATCGAACTGGCGCACGGCACGGGTGATCTCGCGGAAGATCTCGTAGGTCACCGTCTCGGTGGTCTTGATGCTGCCGCGACCGCTGCACTGCGGGCAGGTCTCCGACAGCTGGCGCTCCAGGCTTTCCACCGTGCGCTTGCGGGTCATCTCCACCAGGCCCAGTGGCGAGAAGTCGTACACCGTGGTCTTGGCATGGTCGCGGGCCAGCGCCTTTTCCAGCGTACGCAATACCTGGCGGCGGTGCTCTGCATCATCCATGTCGATGAAATCGATGATGATGATGCCGCCCAGGTTGCGCAGCCGCAGCTGCCGTGCCACCGCCTGTGCCGCTTCCAGGTTGGTGCGGAACACCGTCTCTTCCAGGTTGCGCTGGCCAAGGAACGAACCGGTGTTGACGTCGATGGTGGTCATCGCCTCGGTCTGGTCGATCACCAGGTAGCCACCGGATTTCAGCGGCACCTGCTTGTCCAGCGCGCGGCCGATCTCGTCCTCCACCCCGAACATGTCGAAGATCGGGCGATCACCGCTGTACAGCTCGATCTTCTCGGCCAGCACCGGCATGTACTTGGCAACAAAGGCCTGCAACTGCGCGAAGGTCTCCTTGGAGTCCACCTTCACCTTGTCAACGTCCTTGCGGATCAGGTCGCGTACCGATCGCAGCGGCAGGCTCAGGTCTTCATAGATGTTGCTGCACGAGGCCGCTTCGCGGCCACGACGCTCGACCACGTTCCAAACGCGCGACAGGTAGGCGATGTCCTCGGCGATGGCCTCTGCCGGCTGGCCCTCGGCATTGGTACGCACGATGTAGCCGTAGCCCCCGTGCTGCGCCGACAGTTCGGTCACCAGCGCCTTCAGGCGGGCGCGCTCGGTTTCATCCTCGATGCGTGCGGAAACGCCCACGACCTTGGATTGCGGCAGCAGCACCATGTAGCGCGAGGGAATGCTGATCTGGGTGGTCAGGCGTGCGCCCTTGGTCCCGATCGGGTCCTTCACCACCTGCACCACGATGTCCTGGCCGTCGCGCAGCAGCTCGACGATCGGCACGCTGGATGGCGGCGGCAGCGTGGTGTTCTCGGTATCGGCACTGGCCACCGGCGCCGGCCGCACCACGTCGTTGGCATGCAGGAACGCGGCACGCTCCAGCCCGACTTCGACGAAGGCGGCCTGCATGCCGGGCATCACCCGCTGCACCTTGCCCTTGTAGATGTTGCCGACCACACCCCGGCGCCAACCGCGCTCGATGTGCAGTTCCTGCAGCATGCCGTTCTCGATCACCGCGACCCGGGTTTCGCGCGGGGTCACATTGACCAGGATTTCCTCAGACATCGGCAGCCTCCCTGGCGGCATCGGCAGTTGTGGCCGGCACGCCGCAGCGCGCCAGCAGACGATCGGTATGCAGCAATGGCAGCCCCATGACGCCGGAGTAGCTGCCGGAAAGATGTTCGATCCAGCGCTCGGCCCCGCCCTGGATGGCGTAGGCCCCGGCCTTGTCCAACGGCTCGCCGGTGGCCACGTAGGCGGCGATGTCGGCAGCGTCGATCGGGGCGAAGGTCACTTCGGAAATGACCAGTTCGCTGTCCAGCCCGTCCGCGCCGACCACCACCACGGCGGTCATCACCTGATGGGTGCGCCCGGCAAGGCGCGCCAGCATCGCCCGCGCATCGGCGGCGTCAGTGGGCTTTCCGAACACGTCACCATCCAGCACCACCTCGGTGTCCGAGCCGAGCACGCGCGCCTGCGGGTCATCGGCCAGCACCCGGGCCAGCCCGGCGCGCGCCTTGTCGGCGGCGACCCGGCAGACATACTGTTCGGCGCTTTCAGCGGGCGCGCGCTGCTCGACGACCTCCAGGTCCAGGGCCTGGAAGGGGCGTCCGAGTCGGGCCAGCAGCTGGTTGCGTCGGGGGGAGCGGGAAGCAAGATAGAGCATCGGCACAGCATAACCTGAGGCCGCCACCTGAATCGTCGGCAACCCGTCCCGGAACGTGCGCAACCCCGAACGGGCTCACAGCGCGTTCATCGCTACGACACCACCCTCAACGGCACAACAAGGAGTTCTCCATGCGCCTGACCGCCACCCCGCTGCTGCTCGCCCTGTCCCTCGCCCTTGGAACCTCGATGACCGCCCATGCTGCCCCGTCGTCGCCGTCGATCGCCGCCCCGGCCGAAGGCACCCTGCTGAACATCTCGGCCAATGCCGAGGCGACCCGCGTGCCGGACGTGGCCACCCTATCGGCCGGTGTGGTCACCCAGGCCGCCGATGGCAACAGCGCCATGCGCCAGAACGCCCAGCAGATGGACAAGGTACTGGCCGCGATCAAGGCCGCCGGCATCGCCGAGCGCGACGTGCAGACCAGTGGCGTCAGCCTCAATCCGCAGTACCGCTATGCCGACAACGAAGCACCGAAGATCACCGGCTACCAGGCCAGCAACACGGTCAGCCTGAAGGTGCGTGACATCGCCAAGCTGGGCAAGGTGCTGGATGCACTGGCTGCGCAGGGCGCCAACCAGATCAACGGCCCCAGCTTCGAGATCGACCAGCCGGAACCGGTCTACGACGAAGCCCGCCTGGCTGCACTGAAGAAGGCCCAGGCCCGCGCCCAGACCTATGCGAAGTCGCTGGGCCTGCAGGTGCGCCGCATCGTCAGCATTTCCGAGAACGCCGGCGGCGGCTACCGCCCGATGCCGATGATGCGGGCCATGTCGGCCGGCGCGGCGATGGACAAGGCCACCCCGGTCGCACCGGGTGAATCGACCGTCTCGGTCAACCTGGACGTGGTGTTCGAACTGGGTCGCTGATCCCGTTCGCCATTGCCGACAAAGGCGGATCCCGCAGGGGATCCGCCTTTTTCATGCCCGTAGCCGGCGTTGGCTGAAGGCCAGCCCAACGATCGCCCCCCTGCCTCTAGGCAGTGGCTGCCCTGTCGCGCTACTGATGGACTGCCAGCCGCGTGCGGCAACCCCGCCACGGGCCCTGGTGCGTTGAGGACTTCGTCACTGGCATGGAGGTGGACCATGGTTCGTACGTATCCCGTTGCATCCCCGCATTTCGACCCCGCCCGCGTTGCCGCCTGGAGCGCGGCCATCGCCCTGCATCTGCTGGCCTTCCTGTTGCTGCTGATCCCGGCGACCTACCAGGCCGTGCAGGTCCCACGTGACAAGACTGCGGTCAGGCTGATCGAGAAGATCCCGCCACCGCCCACGCCGCCGGTTCCGATCCCGCCGAAAGAGATCGTCCAGGTGGTGCCGAAACCCCGGACGCAGCCGGTAGCACCGCCACTGCCTGCACCCACCGCGACCGTGGAGGAGACCCAGGGCATCGCACTGCCGGCCGCCGAACCGGCCCCGCCCCAGCTGGCACCGAGCATCGATACCTCCACGCCTCTGGCCGGCGCCCAGCTGCAGTACCGCAGCGCCCCGCCGCCGGCCTACCCGCTGGCGGCACTGCGCAACCGCGAGCAGGGGACGGTGCTGTTGCGGGTAGAGGTGGACTCCCACGGGCAGCCGGCGGTGGTCAGCATCGAGCGCAGCAGTGGCTCGCGCAGCCTGGACCAGGCCGCACGCCAACAGGTGCTCAGGCACTGGCGCTTCGAGCCGGCCCAGCGTGATGGCGTGGCCGTGCCGGCCATCGGCATGGTGCCGGTGCAGTTTTCGCTGCCGGACTGAGGTGATCGCCGGCCCGGCTGCTTGCCGGGCCGGCGCTTCCATCCGGGCGGGTACGGACGGAACAGGATCAACTGTTATTGATTAAGCAAAAATTCACGACTTCGTCACCTGTCGGAAACCTAGATTGGTCCGTCCCGGAATCTTCCGGAGACAGCCCTCAACGCTACGGTTTTCCAGTTAGGAGAGAAGCTGTGAAACACCTGATCCAACGGCCCGCCAGCCGCCGCCGCACCACCCTGGCATCGTCCATCACCCATATCCTTACCGGCGGCACGCTGCTGCTGGTTGGCGCCGTGGCTTCCACCTCCGCTTTCGCGCAGGAAAAGGCCACCAACCTGGACCGAATCACGGTCACCGGTTCGAACATCCCGCGCACCAACACTGAAACACCGTCCCCGGTGCAGGTGGTGACCCGCCAGGAAATCGACCGTACGGGCAAGACCACGGTTGCCGAGTACCTGCAGACCATCACCGCCAATGGCGCCGGCTCGATTCCCAAATCGTTCGGCAACGGCTTCGCCGGTGGTGGCGCCGGCATTTCGCTGCGTGGCCTGGGCGCGGGTTCGACCCTTGTGCTGTTGAATGGCCGCCGCATGGCCACCTACGGCCTGGCCGATGACGGCCAGAAGGTCTTCACCGACCTGAGCACCATCCCGCTCGACGCCGTTGAACGTGTGGAAGTGCTGAAGGATGGCGCGTCGGCGATCTATGGTTCCGACGCCATCGCCGGCGTGGTCAACATCATCCTGCGCAGCGACTTCCAGGGCGCGATCCTTCGCGGCTCCTACGGCCTGTCCGGCGACAGCGATGGCGATACCAAGAAGGCGACCCTGACCGCCGGTACCGGCGACATGGCCACCGACGGCTGGAACGCTTTCTTCAGCCTTGACGTCGGCAAGAGCGACGCGATCAAGATCAGCGACCGCAAGAACCGCAAGTGGATCGGCACCGGCGACACCCGCCAGTGGGGCTATGGCAACAATGCCCAGTTCCTGGGCGGCGCCTTCCTCAGCGGCAAGACCCGCGGCGGCGTTGGTCCCAATGGCTCGGTGTACGACGACCGCAATGTCACCGACACGAATCCGGCCACCCTCGTACCGCTGCCGGGCTGCCAGGGCTTGACCACCATCGGTGGCCAGACCGACGCCTCTGTCGCCGCGCAGGGCTGCCTGTGGGATCCGGCACAGCTGTATCGCGATATCTCGCCGGAAGAGAAGTACGTCAACGTGTTCGGCCGCGCCAGCTTCGCGTTCGGTGAAGGTGGCGAAATCTACACCGAGATCGGCTACTCGAAGAAGGAAACCACCTTCAGCAACACGCCGTCCGCCGCGTCCGGCGGCTGGGGTTATCCCGGCGGCCCGGTCAACGGCAACAGCGGTCCGGGCGCCGTGGTGCTTGGTCCCAACCATCCTGACCGGCCTGCCGGCCTCGGTACTGGCCCGTTGCGCCTGCGCTATAGCGCTTGGGACGTCGGCCCCCGCGTGACCGACAACACCAACGAGTTCAATCGTTTCCTGGTCGGCGTCAAGGGCAACTGGGGTGATTGGAGCTACGACACCGCCTACCTGCACTCGGGCACCGACCTGGTCAACGAGCGCACCGGCTTCCTGCGCTACAGCGCCGTGAAATGTGCACTGGGTGACGCGAACTGTGCCGGTGGCGTATGGCGCATTGGCGACAATGCCAACCTGAACTCCCAGGCGCTGTATGACTACATCTCGCCGAAGATCAGCGCACGTGCCAAGTCCAGCCTGGATATGTTCGACTTCACCGTGTCGCGCAGCCTGATGGACCTGAAGGGTGGCCCGCTGGGCCTGGCGATCGGTACCGAGTGGCGCAAGACCAGCAACAGCCTGACCCCGCAGACCTACACCGACACGGGTGACATCATCGGCCTGGGCTACTCGGCCTACGACGGCACCCAGAACGTGTACGCCGGTTACGTCGAACTGTCGGCACCGGTGTTGGAGCAATTGGAACTGTCCGCTGCCCTGCGCTACGACAAGTATGAAAGTGGTGAAGGCAAGGCCACGCCGAAGCTGGGTGTGAAGTGGACGCCGGCCGACTGGATCGCCCTGCGCGCCAGCTACGCCGAAGGCTTCCGTGCACCGAACCCGGCCGAGAACGGCGACGGTGGCCTGGCCGCGTTCTCCACGGCCTCGGATCCGATCCGTTGCCCGGACGGTGAAAACCCTGCCCCGGGCGCTTCGCCGGACGACTGCGGCTCGCAGTCGGTTGCGATCATCACCCGTCCGAACAAGGACCTGAAGCCGGAAGAGTCGAAGAGCTACTCGGTGGGTATCGTGCTGCAGCCTACCCGCTCCACCTCGCTGACCGTCGATGCGTGGGAGATCAAGCGCACCAACGAGATCGCCCAGGGCGATACCGATGACGCGATCCGGGCTGGCAACGTCCTGCGCGACAACAACCTGCTCAACGGCGTCGCCGGTACCGGCAGCATCCTGGCCGTCAACACCGCCTACATCAACGCCAGTTCCTCGCGCGTTCGCGGTATCGACACCGACATCCGCCAGACCTTCGATATCGGCCCGGGCCAGCTGGAGATGGATCTGCAGTGGAGCCACCTGCTGAAGTTCGAGCGCACCAGCGGTACCAGCACCGATGACTTCCTGGGCACGCACGGCAACTGCGACGTGACCAACTGCATCGGCACGCCGAAGGACCGCATCAACTTCGGTACCACCTGGAAGCAGGGCCCGTGGAGTGTCAGCGGCGTGGCCAACTACATCTCCAGCATGGAAAACACCGACAAGCGCGGCGGCAAGTACCAGTTCTTCTATGCCGACGGCTCGCCGGTGAAGAAGATCTCTTCGTTCACCACCTTCGACCTTTCCGGCCGCTGGGCAATCACCGAAGCGTTCGAGCTGAATGCTTCGGTCGAGAACGTCTTCGACCGCATTGCTCCGCTGGATCCGCTGACCTATGGCGGCGTGAACTACAACCCGATGCACTTCAGTGGTGCCATCGGTCGCTACTTCACCGTCGGTGCCAAGTACACCTTCAAGTAATACAGGCAACACCTTTCAACGCAGCAACTTCGAAGGCCCGGGCAGCTGCCCGGGCCTTCGTCGTTCCGCCCCTTGCAGGCATGTTCACGGGCACATGGCTACCGTGTGCACGCGGCATCACCGCCGCAGGGGATCTGCATGGCCGCAACTTCGCAACGCCTGGGCCTGCCCGCGTTGACTGCACTGGTGGTCGGCTCGATGGTCGGCGCCGGCATCTTTTCATTGCCGCAGAACGTGGCGCGCAGCGCCGGGCCTGCCGCCGCGCTGATCGGCTGGGCCCTGAGCGGCGCGGGCATGCTGATGCTGGCCTTCGTATTCCAGGCCCTGGCCAACCGCCGGCCTGATCTCGATACCGGCATCTACGCATACGCACGCGAAGGCTTCGGCAACTACATCGGCTTCTCCGCTGCGTGGGGCTACTGGGTTGCCTCGGTGCTCGGCAACGCCAGCTTCTTCGTGCTGATCTTCAGTGGCCTGGGCCACTTCATGCCCGTGTTCGGCGAAGGCAATACCCCGGCCGCCGTGGCCGCATCGTCATTGCTGTTGTGGACCGTGCACCTGTTGGTGCTGCGTGGCCTGCGCACTGCCGCCATCGTCAACGGCCTGGTGACCGTGGCCAAGCTGCTGCCGATCGCCCTGTTCCTGGTCCTGGCCGCCGGCGCGTTCCGCATGGACGTGTTCCGCGCCGATTTCCTCGGCGCGCCTGCACTCGGCGACCTCGGCCAGCAGCTGCGCGGCATGATGCTGGTGACCGTGTGGGTGTTCATTGGCATCGAGGGCGCCAGCATCTACTCGCGGCGCGCCGCACGCCGTGCCGACGTGGGTCGCGCCACGGTGATCGGCTTCCTCGGCGTGTGGCTGCTGCTGGTGCTGGTCAGCCTGTTGTCGATGGGCGTGCTGTCGCAGGCGGAACTGGCCGGACTGCCCAATCCGTCGATGGCCTATGTGCTGCGTGCCATTGTCGGCGAATGGGGCGCGACGGTGATCATCATCGGTTCGATCATCTCCGTTCTCGGTGCATTGCTGGCCTGGGTGCTGCTGTGTGCCGAAGTGCTCTATGCCGCCGCAGGTGACGGCACCATGCCGGCCTTCCTGGGGCGTGAGAACGCGCGCGGGGTGCCGGCCAATGCACTGTGGTTGAGCAACGGGCTGATCCAGTTGTTCCTGCTGCTGGTGCTGGTCAATTCCGGCAGCTATACCGGGCTGGTGCTGCTGGCCGCGTCGATGAGCCTGGTGCCCTACTTCCTGTCCACGGCATTCGGCGTACAGCTGGCCTGGCGTGGGCAGGCCTATGCCGATGAACCAGGCGTGCGCTGGCGCGATTTCGTGGTCGCACTGCTGGCCAGCGCCTATGCGCTGTGGCTGGTGTATGCCGGCGGCCTGGACAACCTGCTGCTGTCGGTACTGCTGTACGTGCCCGGCGTGGTGTTGTTCGCATTGACCCGGCACCAACGCGGCGAACAGGTATTTACGCGTTGGGAAGGGGTACTGTTCGCTGCGATCCTGGTTGTGGCGGTTGCTACGCTGGTGGCGTTCTGGCGAGGCAATCTCGGGCTGTAGACCCGAGCCCAGGCTCGGCTGGGTTCATCCGCAGCAGCCGAGCATGGCTCGGCTCCACAACAGCAGTCGCGCAAGCTCGCCCCTACAAAGACGCAAAAAAAAACCTGCATCTCGCGATGCAGGTTTTTCAAGGTGGCGCCCGAAGTTGGACTCGAACCAACGACCCCCTGATTAACAGTCAAGTGCTCTAACCGGCTGAGCTATTCGGGCAGACGACTAGTATAACAACTCTTCACGCGCGATGGTAGGGGTGATTGGCAATCATTGCGGCAGCCCGATACAGCTGCTCGGCCACCACCAGGCGCACCAGCATGTGCGGCAGCGTCAGCGGGCCGATCGACCACTTCTCATCGGCCAGCGCGGACACCTCCGGCGAATGCCCTTCCGGGCCACCGATCAGGAACGCCAGGTCCCTTCCCTGCCCGCGCCAGTGTTCCAGGCGCTGTGCCAGCTGTTCGGAACTCAGCTGTCGCCCTGGCACATCCAGCGCCACTACATAGGCATTCTTCGGCAGCGCAGCGATGACCCGCTTGCCTTCATCTTCGGTGGCGCGACGCGGATCGCGCCCCTTGCCACGCAGGCCGGGCTCGATTTCCACCAGCTCGAACGGCAGCCAGTGCGACAGCCGCTTCTGGTACTCGGCGAAGCCCTGCGCCACCCAGCTGGGGGCGCGTTCACCGGTGGCGATCAGGCGGGCTTTCATCAACGGTCCTCCAAAACGTCGACGGCGCCATCGGCGCCGTCGAAGGGATGCATCAACGCGTGGCTCAGGCCACTTCGTCGTCGCTGGACGGCGGCTGGTCGCCGACGGTCCACAGGCGCTCGAGAGCGTAGAACTCACGCACGCGCGGCAGCATCACATGGACGATCACGTCGCCCAGGTCGACCAGCACCCACTCGGCTTCGCGCTCGCCTTCCACGCCCAGCGGCATCACGTCGATGTTCTTGGCGAAGCGCACGACTTCGTCGGCAATCGACTTGACGTGGCGGGTCGAGGTGCCCGAAACGACGATCATGTAGTCGGCAACGCTGGACCGGCCGCGCACGTCGATCTCGACCAGGTCCTTGGCCTTCAGGTCTTCGGTGGCTTGGCGGACGCTGGCCAGCAGTTCCGGCACGGACGGCGGCGGGCTGGGCAGATCGACCTTGATGGTCTGGGGCTGGGTCTGGTTGCTCAAAGTGGATCGACTCGATAAACGTGGGGGCGATTATACGGGGATGGCGCCGCTGCGCCATTCACGGCCTGCCCGGGCGGTACAGCCCGTGTGCAGCCACATAGTCCGCCACGCCGGGTGGCAGCAGGGCGCGCCAGGGGCCGCCGGCGGCGATCTGCGAGCGCACGGCGCTGGCCGATTCCTCGCGCAGCGGGTGGTGCAGGCGCAGGATGCGCCCGGCCGGGCTGGCGAACAGGGCCTGCTCGGTGTCGGCCCAACGCCCTTCCAGCGCCCGGCCCAGCTCGCCATCCACCGCGGCCTGCAACGGACTACCCGGGCGCTCCGCCACCACGAAATGAGCCAGCCCGAACAGCGCCTCCCATTCGTGCCAGCTGGACAGGCCAAGCAGGCTGTCGGCGCCGACCAGCCAGGCCAGCGGCCGGCTCGGCCCCAGCTCGCCGCGCAGCTCGCGCAGGGTGTCCACGGTGTAGGACGGCCGACCGGGGAAACGTGCCGCGCGATCCAGCTCGCGCCGGTCCAGCAGCAGGCCCGGTTCGTCGCCGATGGCCAGCGACAGCATGGTGCAGCGCTGCTCGGCCGTGGCGCCGGGCACGGCACGGTGCGGCGGATCGGCGGCCGGCAGCATGCGCACGGCAACCTGCAGTTCATCACGGGCAGCCCGCGCGATCGCCAGGTGCCCGAGGTGCACCGGATCGAAGGTGCCCCCGTAGTAGATCCGCAGGCTCATTGCTCAGGCCCGCGCCAGCAGGCGCACGGCACGCGGTTCGGCCACAGCCACCAGCAGGCGCTCCAGCGCCAGCCAGGCATCGCCGTCGGCGCGCCCCTTGGCGATACGGTCGACCAGTCCCGCTTCAGCCACGAAGCGCTCCCAGCGCTTGCTTTCCGGATGCCGCTGCAGCGCGCGCTTGTACGGCGCCTGCCGCGATTCCCAGATGCCGCGCGATTTCATTTCGGCGGCCAGGTTGCCACCCCGGGCCTGCACCCGGGCCAGGCCAGCACCGGCCAGCAGCTCGCGGATCACCATCGGCATCAACGCAGCCACCGCCTCACCCTCGCCTCGCAGGCCGGCCAGCATGCGCAGCACCGCCGGCGGTTGCCCGGAGAATGTCGCCTCCACCAGCCGGAACACGTCATAGCGGGCGGCGTCGGCCACCAGCGACTCCATGCGCTCCACATCCAGCGGCTGGCCATCGGCCAACAGCGCCAGCTTGTCGATTTCCTGGGCGGCAGCCAGCAGGTTGCCTTCCACCCGCTCGGCCAGACGCTGCACGGCGGCCGGGTCCGCGCGCAGGCCCTTGCCACGCAGGCGGCGCTCGATCCAGTCCGGCAGTTCATGCGGCTTGATCGCCCACGCCACCGACAGCACGCCGATGCGGTTGACCGCTTCGGCCCACTTGCCCTGGTGCGCCTTGCTCCATTCGTTGGCGGTGATCATCAACACCACGTCCGGCGCCGGATTGGCGCAGAACTGGCTGATCACCTCGGCACCGTCCTTGCCCGGCTTGCCGCTGGGCAGGCGCACCTCGACCAGGCGACGGGCGCTGAACAGGCTGGGGGCATTGAAACTGGCGTCGAGCTGGTTCCAGTCGAAATCACGCCCATCGGCGTCGAACACTTCACGTTCGCCAATGCCCGAGGCGCGCGCACGTGCGCGGATGGCGTCGGCCGCCTCCAGCACGCGCAGGGTTTCCGGGCCGGCAATCAGGTAGACCGGCGCCAGCGCGGTATCAGCGCCCTGGCTGGCCAGCTGCTCCGGACGCAGTTCCATGCGCGCGGCTCAGTGCTTGGCTGCGGGGACCGGCTCGGCCGGTACCGCGCCTTCGATCGGCTTGTCCTTCGGCGCCGACAGGCTGCCGCCCTTCTCGATCTCGGCACGCACCACGCTGTCGATGCGGCGGATGATCGAGGCGGACATTTCCCGGCGCAGTTCATTGGCCAGGATTTCACGTTCGGTGGTGGTACCGGTGGCGTCGGTCGGCGGCGACACGTAGTCGCGCGACAGCTCGATCACCTGCTGCGGCACCAGTTCGCTGCCGTCTTCGCGACGGAAGATGAAGATCACCGCGTAGCGCAGGCTGTATTCCTGCGCACGGCCCTGCGAGTCGATGGCGATCGGCAGGTCGCCCCAGCGCTCGGACAGTACCTGCAGCTGGGCGCTGGGCTCCTTGCTGTCCTCATCGGCCAGCCTGGCGCCGGAGGCCAGCAGGCTGCGGTTGAGCAGCTTGACCAGTTCGCTGTACGGCGCAGTGGAAACCACCTTCACCGGTGCCGTGTCGGTCGGCAGCATCAGCTTGTTGCGCAGATGGAAACCGCAGCCGGCAAGGCCGAGGACAAGAACGAGGGCAAGCAGGATTCGGGTCATGGAGACAGTCTGGCGGAGCCGGGCGATCACGGCAACACACAGCGTGCCCGAAGCCGCGTGAATGCAGGGCCATCAAACGCCGGGCCCTGCACCGGAATGGTACCGGCCACCACGCGGGTGGCCGGTACGGGGTACATCAGGCGGCGACGATGTTCACGATCTTGCCCGGCACGATGATGATCTTGCGCACCGTCAGGCCTTCCATGAACTTGGCCGCGTTGGGCTCGGCCAGGGCCAGTGCCTCGACCTGCTCGCGCGCGGCGTCGGCCGCCACGTCGATGGTGCCACGCAGCTTGCCGTTGACCTGCACGGCCAGGGTCAGCGCGTCGCGCACCAGCGCACCGGCATCGGCCTGCGGGAACGGCTGGTCTTCCAGCAGGGTCTCGCCATGGCCCAGCACCTGCCACAGGGCATGGCTGGCGTGCGGGGTGATCGGGTTGAGCAGCAGCACGATGGCCTGCAGCGCTTCCTGGCGCACCGCGCGCCCCTGCGCACTGCCGTCCTCGAACTTGGCCAGCGCGTTCATCAGTTCCATCACCGCGGCAATGGCGGTGTTGAAGCTGTGGCGGCGGCCATAGTCGTCACCGACCTTGCCGATGGTCTCGTGGGTCTTGCGGCGCAGTGCCTTCTGGTTGGCATCCAGTGCTGCAACATCCAGCGCCGGAGCGGCGCCATCGGCAGCATGCTTCTGCACCTGGGCCCACAGGCGGCGCAGGAAGCGGGCCATGCCATCCACACCGGCTTCGTTCCACTCCAGCGACTGTTCCGGCGGCGCGGCGAACATCGAGAACAGGCGCACGGTGTCGGCGCCGTACTTGTCGACCATCGCCTGCGGGTCCACGCCGTTGTTCTTCGACTTGGACATCTTCTCGGTGCCACCGACCACCACCGGCTGGCCGTCGGCGATCAGGGTCGCGCCGGTGATGCGGCCGCGCTCGTCGCGCTGCACTTCCACATCGGCCGGGTTGATCCAGTCCTTCGAGCCATCCGGGTTCGGGCGGTAGTAGGTCTCGGCAATCACCATGCCCTGGCACAGCAGGTTGCGCGCCGGTTCGTTGCTGTCCACCATCCGCGCGTCGCGCAGCAGCTTGTGATAGAAGCGGAAATACATCAGGTGCAGGATCGCGTGCTCGATGCCACCGATGTACTGGTCGACCGGCAGCCAGTAGTTGCCGCGCTTGTCGACAGCATCACGGGCACCCGGCGAGGTGTAGCGGGCGTAGTACCAGCTCGACTCCATGAAAGTGTCGAAGGTGTCGGTCTCGCGCTCGGCCGCACCGCCACATTCCGGGCAGGTGGTCTTGCGCCATTCCGGATCGGTCTTGATCGGCGAACCGGTACCCGAGAATGCCACGTCCTCCGGCAGCACCACCGGCAGCTGTTCTTCCGGCACCGGCACCGCACCGCACTTGGCGCAGTAGATCACCGGAATCGGGCAGCCCCAGTAGCGCTGGCGGCTCACGCCCCAGTCGCGCAGGCGGTAGTTAACGCGGCGCTGGCCCTGGGCCTTGCGCTCGAATCGTTCGGCCAGGGCTTCGAAGGCACCCTGGAAATCCAGGCCATCGAACTCGGCCGAGTTGACCAGCTCGAAGGCACGGCTCTTGTCGCTGTACCAGTCCTGCCAGCGGCTGCCATCCCAGGTGCGCTCTTCTTCGGTGCGCGCATCCTTCAGCGCGATCACCTGCTTGATCGGCAGGCCGTACTTGTTGGCCACTTCGTTGTCGCGCTGGTCATGACCCGGCACAGCCATCACCGCGCCGGTGCCGTAGCCCATCAGCACGAAGTTGGCGACCCACACCGGCACCGGCTCGCCGGTGACCGGATGCAGCGCACGCAGGCCGGTGTCCATGCCGCGCTTTTCCTGGGTTTCCAGTTCCGCCTCGGACACGCCACCCTGCTTCAGGTCGGCCAGCATCGCGGCCAGTTCCGGGTTGTTCTTCGCCGCATGCAGCGCCAGCGGATGTTCGGCGGCGATCGACACGAAGGTCACGCCCATCACGGTATCCGGACGGGTGGTGAACACGCGCAGCGGATCCAGCACGCCGCCGTCAACGTCACGTACGTCGAACTGGATTTCCAGGCCCTCGGAGCGGCCGATCCAGTTGCGCTGCATGGTCTTGACCGAATCCGGCCAGCCGTCCAGCTCGTCCAGGCCGTCCAGCAGTTCCTGGGCGTAATCGGTGATGCGCAGGAACCACTGCGGGATCTCGCGCTTCTCGACCAGGGCGCCGGAGCGCCAGCCGCGGCCGTCAATCACCTGCTCGTTGGCCAGCACGGTCTGGTCGACCGGGTCCCAGTTCACCACCGCATTGCGGCGGTAGGCCAGGCCCTTGCGCATCAGGCGGGTGAACATGCGCTGCTCGTGGACGTAGTAGTCCGGGCGGCAGGTGGCGAACTCGCGCGACCAGTCAACGGCATAGCCCATGGCCTTGAACTGGCCACGCATGTGCTCGATGTTCTTGTAGGTCCAGGCCGCCGGTGCGGTCTTGTTCTTGATCGCGGCGTTTTCCGCCGGCAGGCCGAACGCGTCCCAGCCCATCGGCTGCAGCACGTTGTGGCCGGTCATGCGCTTGTAGCGGCTGATCACGTCGCCGATCGTGTAATTGCGCACGTGGCCCATGTGCAGCGCACCGGACGGGTACGGAAGCATCGACAGGCAGTAGTACTTCGGCTTGTCCGAAGTCTCGTCGACTTCGAAGGCACGGGTGGCGTCCCAGTACTGCTGGGCGGCGGATTCAACCTGCTGCGGGTCGTAGGCGTTGGTTTCAGCGCTGGTCATGGAACACGCGGATGCGGCGGCAAAGCGGTACAGCGTACCGCAGTGCGGCAAACGTCTCCAATCCCGCCCGCTGAAGGCCGGCTCCGCGAGCGCCCGAGGCTGGTCTCAGCGCGGCCGCGACAACGGCAGGGCCAGGGCCAGCCAGGCCGTCCAGCAGGCGAACGCAAGCCGTTGTGCCAGCGGTGCCGCCAACACGCCCTGCAGGGCAAACGCCGCCAGCGCGGCCAGTACGCCACAGGCGAGCGCCACTGCGCCCAGCGCGCGGCCATGCGCCTGGCGCAACTGCGACGTGCCCAGCAACAGGGTCCCGGCAACGAAACCCAGCACCCAGATCATCCAGGCGCTGGCATGCAGCTGGCTGGCCGGCCCGTGCAGGTCATCCACATCCAGCGGCAGCAGTCCCATCGCGGCGAACGCCAACCCGGCCAGCAGCAGCATCTGGCTGCCCACCCGGGGCGCCCAGCCGGCGGTTGCCGGCAGCCCACGGCGCAGGCACTCGGCCACAACCACCGCCAGCAGGCCCGGCAGCACCAAGCCCAGCAGATTGAAGGCCAGCGCATGCGGCACCCCCTGTGCACCCAGCAGCGCCACCGGGTGGCGAGCCTGTGCGTAGCCATCCAGGCCGGCGCCGAAACCGAGCACCGCCAGCACGAACAGCAGTGCGGCGACCAGACCGGACAGGCGCAGCAACGGGGACAGGGACGACATGCAGGCTCCGGAAAGGACGGCGACAGGAAGGCGGCATTGTCAGGCATTTACTACAACCCGGGTTGAGACCGGCATCGATCGTCACCATAGAATCAGTCTCCAGACGCCAAACGATGCTTTCCCCCATGACCGAGACGACCTACGTATTCGACGCCACCACTGCGACCTTCGAGGCCGAAGTCCTGCAGAAGTCGCTGCAGACGCCGGTGCTGGTCGACTTCTGGGCCACCTGGTGCGGGCCGTGCAAGACCCTCGGGCCGATGCTGGAAAAGCTGGCTGCCGAGTACAACGGCGCCTTCGAACTGGCCAAGGTCGACGTCGACAAGGAACAGCAGATCGCCGCCGCCTTCCAGATCCGCTCGGTGCCGACCGTGTTCCTGGTCAAGGGCGGCCAGCTGGTGGACGGCTTCCCGGGGGCCATCCCGGAAGGCCAGCTGCGTGAATTCCTGGCCCAGCACGGCATCGTGCCGGCCGACATCGGCGACGCCGTCGCCGAAGACGAAGCGCCGCTGGACCCGCAGGCGCAGGTGGACGTGCTGCGCGCGCAGATCGCCGCCGAGCCGGACAAGGACGAGCTGAAGCTCGACCTGGCGCTGGCCCTGCTGCAGATCGGTGGCGTGGATGAAGCCGGTCTGCTGATCGATGGCCTGCCCGCCAACCTGGCCACCGACGACCGTGCCGTGCGTGCACGCGCCCGGCTGTCCTTCGCCTCGGCCCTGAAGGACGCCCCGGCCGCCGAAGTGCTGGACGCGCGCATCGCCGCCGATGGCAAGGACCTCAAGGCACGCCACCTGCGTGGCGTACAGCTGCTGCTCGGTGGCCACGACGAAGCCGCGCTGGCCCAGTTCCTGGAAATGCTGCGGATCGACCGCACGTTCGAGGACGGACTGCCGCGCAAGGCCCTGATCGACGCCTTCAATGTGATCTCCGACGAGGACCTGGTCGGCCAGTACCGCCGCCGGATGGCCTCCCTGCTGTTCTGAACGGGAACCCACTTCGTTCAGAATCCCTGCACTGAACGCGGGCAATAATGCGCGGGATGGCGGCCGTACGGTCGCCACGATCCGTTCGGGGGGATGAGGTCGGGGCCATGGGGTCTTGCAGCTGCGCCCCCGCATTGCCGGGATTGCAAACTGTGACCTTCGTCCGCTCGCTGTCGTTCGCCATGCGCTTCCAGGGCGCGCTGCTCTGCGCTCTTCTCTTCCTGCCGGCCATGGCCGCCGCCCAGGACTGGAACTACCGGGTCCGTCCCGGCGATACCCTGTGGGATCTGGGAGGCCTGTACCTCAAGCCCTCGGTGCGCTGGCAGCAGCTGCAACAGCACAACCGCATCGACAACCCCTACCAGCTGCCACCGGGGCAGCTGCTGCGCTTCCCGATCAGCTGGCTGCGCATCGAACCGGCACCTGCCCGCGTGCTGTCGGTGCGCGGCAAGGTCGAACTGTCAGGCGCCGATGGCAGTGCCTCGCGCGCGATACTCGCCGGGGAACAACTTCGCATCGGTGACACCGTGCAGACCGAAGGCGACTCCAGCGTCACGCTTGAATTCGCTGACGCCTCGCGCCTGCAGCTGCGCGAGTACTCCCGGCTGCGCCTGGACCAGCTCAGCCGCTACGGCCACACCGGTATGGTCGATACCCGCCTGCGCCTGCAGCAGGGCCGCGCCAGCAATCGGGTGACACCTGCCCGTGGCCCGGCCTCGCGCTACATCATCGATGCACCTACGGCGACCAGCAGCGTGCGCGGCACCGTCTTCCGGGTCAGCGCCGGTGACACCGGCCAGGTGGCTGCCACCGAAGTACTACAGGGCAAGGTGCAGGTTGGCAACACCCACGGCAAGCGCCTGGTCCAGCCTGGACAGGCCAGCCGCAGCAGCAGCGCCGATGCCGCACCGGACGCTGTCTCCGCCCTTCTTCCAGCGCCGCAGCTGCGTAGCGACGAGGTGCGCCTGGCGCCCCTGCCGACCCTGCTTGCCTGGGACCCCGTCGACGGCGCCGCGCGCTACCGCGTGGAAGTGGTACAGGCAGCGACGCCGGAAATCCTGCTGTTTGCCGCCACCACCGCCGACACCCGGCTGGCGATCGGTGACCTGCCCCCCGGCCAGCTGCGCATCCTGTTGCGCGCGGTGGATGCACAGGGCGTGGAAGGCCTCGACGCCAGCGCCGATTTCGAACTCAGCGACCAGCCCCCGCCGCCGCTCACCGTGGCCCCCCTGCATGGGCAGACCGTCAACAGCGACCGCCCGCGCTTCCGTTGGAGCCAGGCGCCGGGCGCGCGCAGCAGCGTGCTGCAGATCGCTGCCGAGCCGAGCTTCGTGCAGCCACTGCAGGAACAGAGCACCCCAGGTACCGACCTGCGCCTGGCGCAGCCGCTGCCGCCCGGAGAGTACTTCTGGCGGGTGGCGTCGCGCGACGGCAACGGCCATCAGGGCCGCTACGGCCAGGCCCTGCCCCTGCAACTGAGCAATGAACCGGTGGACCCTGCCCTGCAGCCGCCTGAGGCCGCGCATGGCGAACTGACCCTGCGCTGGCAGGCCGGCAGCGAAGGCCAGCAGTACCGGGTGCAGGTGGACCGTCGTGGCGACTTCAGGGCGCCCCTGGTCGACCAGACCGTGAGCGAGCCGCAGGTCAGCTTCAAGCGGCCGTGGAGCGGCACCCTGCATGTGCGTGTGCAGTACATCGACGACGATGGTCATGCGGGTGAGTACTCACCGGCCCAGCAGATCAAGCTGCCCTGCCGCCTGTGCTACGGCGCCGGTGGTGGCGCCCTGCTGCTGTTGCTGTTGTTATGAGGCGCTCGCCGCTGCCGTGGCCGAAGCGGATCCTGCTGGCACTGCTGGCCGGGGTGCTGACGGTGATCGCCAGCCAGGGCCAGTGGCTGTGGCGACAGGACGAAGCGGCCTACGACGCCATGGTCGGCAACTGGGACTACCGCCCCGACCCCAGCGTGCTGATCGTGGCCATCGACGAGGGCAGCCTGCAGCGCATCGGCCAATGGCCCTGGCCCCGCTCGATCCATGCCCGCCTGCTCGACCGGCTGACCGATGCCGGTGCCGAGCGCGTCGCACTGGACCTGATGCTGTCCGAACCTGATCGTCGCGACAGCCGCCAGGACGATGAACTGGCCGCCGCGATACGCCGCAACGGCCGGGTGGTGCTGCCGGTACTCGCGGCACCGGCCGCCGGCGACCGCATGGCCGAGGAAATGCTGCCGATTCCGCAGATCGCGGCCAGTGCCGCAGCGATCGGCCACACCGATGTGGAAGTGGATGGCGATGGTGTCGCGCGCGGCGTGTACCTGCGTGCCGGCATCGGCCAGGCCCACTGGCCAGCACTGGGCCTGGCGCTGGCCGACCTGCCGGCGGGCGCGGTGCACGGCCTGCCCGACCCCGACCCGGAGATCGGTTCGCCCTATCAATGGCGGCGCAACGACTACGTGCGGGTGCGTTATGCCGGACCGCCCGAACGCCTGCCGCAGGTGTCCTATGCCGATGTGCTGGATGGTCACGTGGACATGGCGATGCTGCACGGCCGCCGCATCGTGGTGGGCATGACCGCCAGCGGCATCGCACCGCGGCTGCTGACCCCGACCACCCGCGAGTTCTGGATGAGCGGCAGTGAGTACCAGGCCAACATCGCTTCGATGCTGCTGCAGCACAAGCAGATCGACCTGCTGCCCCGCCTCTGGCAGCACGCCATCAGTGGCGTACTGGTGGCACTGTGCGTGATCCTGCTCGGCCTGCGCCTGCCCTGGCTCTCGGCGCTGTGCTCGCTGCCGCTTCCACCGCTGCTGAGCTGGTTGCTGTTGCGCGCCGGTGACCTGTGGTGGGCACCGGCCAGCGCAATGCTGGGCATCCTGCTGGTGCTGCTGGCCTGGGCGACCTGGCGCGTCTCGGCCTGGCACCGCCTGGCCAACCGCGATGCGCTGACCGGTCTCGGCAATCGCCTGCGTTTCGAGCAGTCGCTGCAACAGGAATGCGATGCCGCGCGACGCAGTGGCAAGTCCTTGAGCCTCGCACTGATCGACGTTGACCATTTCAAGCGCCACAACGACCGCCACGGCCATCAGGTCGGCGACCGCGTGCTGCGCGATGTTGCACGCCTGATCGGTGCGCATGCGCGACGCCCTCGCGACATGGCCGCGCGCTACGGTGGCGACGAGTTCGCACTGGTGCTGCCCGATACCCCGGCCGAGGGCGCGCGCCAGGTCATCGAGGACCTGATTGCCTGCGTGCGCGCACTGCCGGCGCCCGGTGACGGCAGCGAAGCAGGCGTCACCCTCACCATCGGCGTGTTCACCCGCGTACCCGACGGCACGCTGCAACCACACCATTTCGTCGAAGGCGCCGACACCGCGTTGTACCAGGCCAAGGCCAACGGCCGCGACGGGTATGTCATCGACGGCGAGGCGTGACCCTCGCCGCCCGGGGTGCAACATACGCATGCGAATGGTTAGACTGGGCGCCTCGCCCTGCGCCCCCGGACCCGCATGAACGCCCGCCTGTTCCGCTTCGGTATCAATCTCTGGCCGCCGTTCCTGTTCACCGGCATCCACGTCACCCGGGTCTCGCCGGACTACCGGCAGATCGACGTCGAACTGCGCATGCGGCCCTGGAACCGCAACTACGTCGGCACGCATTTCGGCGGCAGCCTGTTTGCGATGACCGATCCGTTCTGGATGCTTGGCCTGCTGCACATCCTCGGCCGCGACTACTACGTGTGGGACCGTGCCGGCGCCATCGATTTCCTCAAGCCCGGCCGCGGTACCGTGCGTACCTCGTTCCGCATCGACGACGCACTGCTGGACGAACTGCGCGACGAAGCCGCCGCTGGTGACAAAGTGCTGAGATGGTTCAGCAATGATGTCGTCGATGAAAGCGGCGAGGTGGTCGCCCAGGTGCGCAAGCAGGTCTACCTGCGGTTGAAGCCGCACGCACGCTGAGCGCGCTTCAGTCGCGTCCCGCAGCAGTCGAAGCCAATTCCTTCTGCAACGGCACCGACAGCCACGGGTTCTCTTCAGCGCTGCGCGCTGGAGAGCGACGCGGCACCTGCAGGTGGCGGCCGTCGGCCGACAGCTGCGGCGCCCGCACCGGCGAGCGGAACTGCATCGGCAGCCGCTGCAGTGCGTCCACCGGATCATCCGTCTGCTGCCGCAGCCAACGCTGCGCCCCCAGCAGCCGCACCATCGCCGCGGCATCCTGTGGCCGTGACGAATAGGCAGGATAGATCGGCGCGGCGATATCGGTCAGCACGCAGCCCATTACGTTCGACAGGCAGCCGAAGTCATGCTGCGGTGGCGCCGGCACTGGCAACGGGCGATCCGCTTCCAGCGCCGACGTGGCTGCCGCGCCACAGGCCCAGCCGAAATTGCCGGCCGCGCGGGCCAGGGTGCTGCTGCGATCCAGCACCAGCACGCCGCCGAACTCCCGCGCCGATGTCTCGATCGCCGCCCGGCTCATCGCGTACTCACCCTGCATGGCACGGCACAGGCTCTGTTCCTCGGCCCGCAGCGGCTGCATGGCCTGTTCGCACTCCGCCGGCAAGGGGTGGTCGGCCGGCAGTTCGACCAGCATGTCGGCCAGCAGCTGGGCATTGGCCTGCACCAGGCTGGCACCGATGATGCTCTCGACCAGATAGCTGCTGCCGGGCAACAGCCGCCGGCCCAGTTGCAGGCCACTGCAGGCACCTCGCAGGGCACCGTCGATATCGCCCTGCACGTACGCCAGCGCGCGTGCACTGGTGGCGTCCATCACCACGCCATAGGTCGGCAACGGAACCAGAACGCCCTCGCCCTTCGGCGGGAACGGCGACATGAAGTAGTCCGCTTCGGCCAGCTGATCCAGCCGCGCATGCAACTGCTGGTGCCCAGCATGGGCCTCCACGAAGCGTTGCGGGTCCGCGCGGACCTGGGCGAGGCAGCCGCTGGCGGCCGGCCCGCAACTGGCACCGGGCCGCGAGCGCAGCTCAGCATGGTTGGCCACCAGGTGTGTCTGGCCGCCGCCGCTGCCCCGCAGGTCGGCCTCCCAACGGCGCACGTCCTCGGCCAACGCCTGCTCGCGCTGGCGGGCATCCAGATCGTCGAACGGCAGCGTCCACAACAGGGCATAACCGTTGTGGCCAGTCGCCGGCAGGCGTGCTTCCAGTCGCTGCTGCGCCTGCAGCCGCGATTCGGGCACCGGCCACATGCGCGAGGCGCACCACACCACGATGGCCAGCACCAGCAGGCCTGCCAGGGTCCAGCCCAGTCCGCGCAGAATCTTCAACACAGCTTCCCTTCCATGTGCCGTTGCCACAGTCGATTCCCCAGCGTAATCGACCGGCAGTGACCGCTACAATGCGCGCATGTCGCTCGAAGCCCCCGCCCTGGTCCCCCGCCCCTCCCTGCAGCGCCTGTTCCTGACCGGCCTGCTCACCCTGCTGCCGATCTGGCTGACCTGGGTCGTGGTCAAGTTCGTGTTCGTGCTGCTGTCGGGCATTTCCAGCCCCTTGGTGGTACCGCTGTCCGAGCAGATCGCGACAAGCTTCCCGCACTACCTCGGCTGGGTCCGCGCCGAATGGATCCAGGACACCATCGCCCTGCTGGCCACCCTGCTGGTGATCCTGGCGGTGGGCGTGGCCAGCCGCCGCGTGCTCGGCCAGCGCCTGCTGCGCTGGGTGGGCGCGGTCATCAAGCGCATTCCGCTGGCCAGCATCATCTACGACAGCGCCAAGAAGCTGCTGGACATGCTGCAGACCGAGCCGGGCAGCACCCAGCGCGTGGTGCTGATCGACTTCCCGCACCGCGACATGAAATCGGTCGGCCTGGTCACCCGCGTGATCAAGGAACACGGCACCGACCGTGAGCTGGCCGCGGTGTATGTGCCAACCACGCCGAACCCGACCTCGGGCTATCTGGAAATCGTGCCGGTGGAACTGCTGACGCCGACCGACTGGACCGTCGACCAGGCCATGAGCTTCATCATTTCCGGCGGTGCCGTGGCGCCGTCCAGCGTGCCGTTCACCCGTGCCGGCGATCGCACCGGCGAACGCACCGAATGACCCCGGCGCCGATCGAGCGCCCGCTGCAGGACCGCGCGGTCCTGCTGTTCATCGTGCTGGCCGCGTTCTTCTGCGGCAATGCGGTGCTGGCCGAGCTGATCGGGGTGAAGATCTTCGCGCTGGAAGACACCCTGGGCATCGCTCCGCTGAACTGGAACCTGTTCGGCCAGACCGGCTCGCTCAGCTTCACCGCCGGCACCCTGTTGTGGCCGGTGGTGTTCATCATGACCGACACCATCAACGAGTTCTTCGGCAAGCGCGGCGTGCGCTTCATCTCGTGGCTGGCGGTGGTGCTGATCGGCTACGGCTTCCTGTTCGCCTTCGCGGCTATTTCGCTGGCGCCGGCCAGTTGGTGGGTCACGTCGATGGATGGCCACGGCGTGCCGGACTACCAGGCGGCATTCGCAGCGGTGTTCGGCCAGGGCATGTGGACCATCGCCGGTTCGCTGGTGGCCTTCCTGCTCGGCCAGCTGATCGACGTGGCGGTGTTCCATCGCATCCGCCAGGCCACCGGAGAACGCCACGTGTGGCTGCGTGCGACCGGGTCCACCGCGATCTCGCAGGTGGTGGACAGTTTCGTGGTGATCTGGATCGCCTTCGTGCTGGGCCCGCAACACTGGCCGACCTCGCTGTTCCTGGCGGTCAGCAGCGTCAACTACATCTACAAGATGGGCTTTGCGATCGCCCTGATTCCGTTGCTGTACCTGATGCGGCGTGCCATCACCCGCTATCTGGGTGCCGAGCGAGCCGCATCGTTGCGCGCCGCCGCTGCGGCTGACTGAAGCCCCAGCAGCAAAAAGCTGACTGCGCCTTCACGCTGGCCGTACGCGGCCGGATCGTGCAAGCTCCACGGTCTGTGTTCCACGGAAGCTCCTGATGCCGCATCCCACCCGCGCCCTGGCCGCCGCCATCGCCGCGTTGTTCCTGTTCAGCGCCGTGCCGTCGGCCGAAGCAGCGAAAAAGAAGGCCAGCCGCCCTGCCGCCGCGCAGACCCGCCAGGCCGCCAAGCCCAAGGCCCGGCCTGCCCGCGCTACCGCGCCGGCCCGTGGCAGTTCGGCGCGCCGCGCCACGCCGCGTCCGGTCGCACCGGCCCGCGCCGTACCCAAGCAGGTGCAGCTGGAGCGCCTGTATGACGAATACTGGGATGCCTCGATGCGGTTGAATCCGCTGCAGGCAACCTTCCAGGGCGAGGCCCGCTACAACGACCAGCTGCCCAACATCCTGTCCGCCGCGTGGCGCCAGCAATCGCACGACTTCACCACCGAGTGGCTGGGCAAGGTCGAGAAACTCGGCAGCGACGGCCTGCAGGGCCAGGACCTGCTCAGCTACGAGATCTTCGTGCGCGACGCGCGCGCTTCGCTGGCCGCCGAGCGCTACCCGAGCTGGATGATGCCGATCAGCCAGTACTACAACGTCGGCAGCATCATGGCGATCCTCGGCGCCGGTGCCGGCGCACAGCCGTTCAACACCGTACAGGACTACGACACCTGGTCGCGCCGTTCGCTCGGCATTCCCGAGCTGTTCGACCAGGCCATCGACAACATGCGCCAGGGCATGAAGGCCGGCGTGGTGCAGCCACGCGACCTGATGGAAAAAGTGCTGCCGCAGCTGGATGCAGTGATCAAGCCGACCGCCGAAGAGAGCATCTTCTGGTCGCCGATCCGCACCATGCCGAACACCATCGCGGCCGAGGACAAGGCCCGCATCAGCGCCGAATACAAGCGCATGATCGAACTGCGCATCATGCCGGCCTATCGCGCCCTGCGCGGTTTCATCGCCACAGAATACCTGCCCGCCTCGCGCACCAGCAGCGGCCTGGGCGCACTGCCCGATGGCCAGGCCTGGTACGCCAACCTGATCGTGCAGACCACGGCCAGCGACCAGACCGCCGCGCAGCTGCACGCGCTGGGCGAACAGCGCGTGCAGGAACTGCAGGCGCAGATCGCCACGGTGATGAAGGACGCCAAGCTGCGCGGCACGCCGGCCAAGCTGCTGCGCAGCATGCGCAACGACCGCCAGTTCCAGTACGGCGACGCCAATGCGTTGATCAACCGCTATCGCCAGGTGCAGCAGCAGGTCAACGCACGCCTGCCGCAGGTGCTCGATACCCTGCCCAAGTCAACGCTGGACGTGCGCGCGGTGGAACCGGAGCGTGCACTGACCGCCGCAGCAGCGGCCTACCAGCCGTCTGCGGCCGGGCAACCGGGCGTGCTGTACGTGAACACCCGCGACCTGCCCAGCCGCAAGCGCTGGAACGTGCCGGTGCAGTACCTGCATGAAGCGATCCCCGGCCACCACGTGCAACTGGGCCTGCAGCAGGAGCTGGCCAAGCTGCCGCGCTTCCGCCGCCTGGGTGGCGATCTCGCCTTCGTCGAAGGCTGGGGCCTGTATGCCGAAACACTGGGTGAGAACCTGGGCATCTACACCGATCCCTACGACCGCATCGGCTACCTGTATTCGCGCCTGCTGCGCGCTGCCCGCGTGGTGGCCGACACCGGCGTGAACGCCCAGGGCTGGAGCAAGCAGCAGGCCGTGGCCTACCTGCAGAAGACCGTGGACATGAGCAGCGATGACGCCAACGCCGAAGTCGAGCGGATCATGGCCCAGCCCGGCCAGGCGCTGTCCAACGTGGCCGGCCTGACCACCATTGTCGCCCTGCGCGACAAGGCCAAGGCACGCCAGGGTGCCGCCTTCGACCTGCGCCGCTTCCACGCCGAACTGCTGAAGGATGGCTCGATGCCGCTGGACGTGCTGGACCGCAAGATGGAGCGCTGGATGGCGCAGCCGGCCAGCGCCACACCCGCGCCTTCACCCTGACCCCTCCGGAGCCGCCATGCGCCCTGCCGTCGCCCTGTTCGCCGCCGTGCTGGGCCTGCTGCCGCTGGCCACCTCCGCCGCACCGGTGCTGACCCCACCGGATGCGGGCATCGACGGCCTGATGCAGGCCTACGATGGCCAGGTACCCGGCGCCGCCGTGCTGGTACTGCACGACGGGCAACCGGTATTCCGCCGCGGCTACGGCCTGGCGGTGCTGGAGGACGGCACCACGGTCACCGCGGCCAGCAACTTCCGGCTGGCCTCGGTCAGCAAGCAGTTCACCGCTGCGGCGGTGCTGCTGCTGGTGGAGGATGGCCGGCTTGGGCTCGACCAGCCGGCCCGGCAGTGGCTGCCCGAGTTGCCGCCGGCTGCAGCGGCCATCACGATCCGCCAGCTGCTCTCGCACACCAGCGGCCTGCTCGACTACGAAGACCTGATGGACCCGGCGGACACACGGCAGGTACACGATGCCGATGTGCTGGCCCTGCTGTCGCGCCAGGACCGGCTGAACTTCGCACCGGGCACGCAGTACCGCTACAGCAACAGCGGCTATGCACTGCTGGCAATGATCGTCGGCCGCGCCTCCGGCCAGGATTTCGCGAGCTTTCTGCAGCAGCGCATCTTCCGCCCGCTGGGCATGGCGCATACCGTGGCCCACCAGGACGGCGAGGACACGGTCGCTGCACGCGCCTATGGCTACAGCTGGATCGATGGCCGTTGGCAACGCACCGACCAGAGCACCACCAGCGCCGTGCTCGGCGATGGCGGCATCTATTCCTCGCTGGACGACCTGGCCCGCTGGGATGCGGCGCTGTACGACGACCGCCTGCTGTCGAAAGCCTCGCGCCGCGCGATGTTCAGCCCGGCCACCGCAACACCCGAACCGGACGTGCCGCACTACGGCTTCGGCTGGCGCCTGAATGGCCCGGTGCAATGGCACAGCGGCGAGAGCATCGGCTTCCGCAACGTGATCGTGCGCCACCCGGAGAAGCACCTGACCGTGATCGTGCTGACCAACCGCAACGACCCCGAACTCTATCCGCTGGCGCTGAAGATCGCCCAGCGCTGGCTGGACACCCTGCAATGACCCGCGATGCCGACGCCCTGCTGGGCATCCACCACGCCGCACTGATCTGCAGCGACTACGCACGCTCGAAGGACTTCTACGTGCGCATCCTCGGCCTGCGCGTGCTGGCCGAGAACCACCGTGCCGCGCGCGATTCCTGGAAGCTGGACCTGGCCCTGCCCGACGGTGGCCAGCTGGAACTGTTCTCCTTCCCCTCGCCGCCGCCCCGTCCCAGCCGCCCGGAAGCCCAGGGCCTGCGCCACCTCGCGTTCCGCGTCGCCCGGCTGGAACCCTTCATCCAGCGCCTGGCCGCGCATGGCGTGGTATGCGAACCGATCCGCGTGGACGAATACACCGGCCGCCGCTTCACCTTCTTTACCGACCCCGACGACCTGCCGCTGGAGCTGTACGAAGTCGGTTGAGCGTTCTTCAATCGAGATTCATCCACGCATGGCGTGGATCTACCGTGTCGACCAAGGTCGACACCTACCAACAGCCGCAGAAATCTGTCGGAGGCGGGGCGGTTTTGCCGTTGCCGTTGCCGTTGCCGTTGCCGTTGCCGTTGCCGTTGAGGTTGCCGGCCAGCGGCCGGCACTACCGCGGGTGCAGGGCGCAGCCCTGCAAAGCCCCCCTTCCCCATACCCCGCCGAATGGGTATACAGTCGACCCATGCCGGCAGCGTGCCGGAATGAACCCTGGGAGGGGACCATGCGCAACACCTTCAAGACCCTGCTGCTGGCACTGCCGCTGTGCCTGGCCGCCCTGTCGGCACAGGCCGCCGACGGCGCCGCCGGCCGCTGGAAGACCATCGACGACAAGACCGGCAAGGTGAAGTCGATCGTCGAGATCAGCCAGGCCGCCAACGGCACGCTGACCGGCAAGGTGGTCGACATCCTGCACTCGGACAAGGGCCCGAACCCGGTCTGCGACGGCTGTGAAGGCGCCAACAAGAACAAGCCGGTGAAGGGCATGACCATTCTCTGGAACCTGAAGGCCGACGGCGCCAACAAGTGGTCCGGCGGCACCATTCTCGACCCGGCCAACGGCAAGACCTACAAGTCGAAGATGGAACTGCAGCCCGGCGGCACCAAGCTGGACGTGTCCGGTTGCATTGCCTTCATCTGCCGCGCGCAGAGCTGGCAGCGCGAATAAGCCCCCAGGCCCGCGCCGTACCCCCGTGACCCGGCCCCGGCCGGGTCACCTCGTTGCAGGCATGCGATAATCTGCGGTTCCCCTCGGCTGCACCCCGCGACCATGACCCGTACCGCGCTCGTCACCACCGCCCTGCCCTACGCCAACGGCCCCCTGCACCTGGGCCATCTGGTCGGCTACATCCAGGCTGACATCTGGGTGCGCGCGCGGCGAATGAGCGGCGGCAAGGCCTGGTTCGTCTGCGCCGACGACACCCACGGCACGCCGATCATGCTCGCCGCGGAAAAGGCCGGGGTCACCCCGGAAGCCTTCATCGCCAACATCCAGGCCGGCCATGAGCGCGACTTCGCCGCCTTCGGCGTGGCCTTCGACCACTACGACTCGACCAACTCGGCGGCCAACAAGGCGCTGACCGAGCAGTTCTACCTGAAGCTGGAAGCGGCCGGCCACATCAGCCGTCGCTCGGTGGCGCAGTTCTACGACCCGGCCAAGGGCATGTTCCTGCCCGACCGCTACGTCAAGGGCATCTGCCCGAACTGCGGCAGCCCCGACCAGTACGGCGACAACTGCGAAGTCTGCGGCGCCACCTATGCGCCGACCGACCTGAAGGAGCCGCGTTCGGTCATCTCCGGTGCCACGCCGGAAATGCGCGATTCGGAGCACTTCTTCTTCGAGGTGGGCCACTTCGATGCATTCCTGCGCGAATGGCTGGCCGGCGATGTCGCCCTGCCGGGCGTGAAGGCCAAGCTGGGTGAGTGGCTCAATGCCGAAGGTGGCCTGCGCGCGTGGGACATCTCGCGCGACGCACCGTACTTCGGTTTCCAGATTCCCGGCCAGCCGGGCAAGTACTTCTACGTCTGGCTGGATGCGCCGATCGGCTACCTGTCCAGCTTCCAGACCCTGTGCGGCAAGCTCGGCGAAGACTTCGAAGCGCACCTGCGCGCCGGCACCACCACCGAGCTGCACCACTTCATCGGCAAGGACATCGTCAACTTCCACGGCCTGTTCTGGCCGGCGGTGCTGCATGGCACCGGCCACCGCGCGCCGACCCGCCTGCACGTCAACGGCTACCTGACCGTGGACGGTGCCAAGATGAGCAAATCGCGCGGCACCTTCGTGATGGCGCGTACGTTCCTCGATGCCGGCCTGGAACCGGAAGCGCTGCGTTATTACTTCGCGGCCAAGTCCGGCGGTGGCGTCGACGATCTCGACCTGAACCTGGGTGACTTCATCGCCCGCGTCAACGCCGACCTGGTCGGCAAGTTCGTCAACCTGGCCAGCCGCTGTGCCGGCTTCATCAGCAAGCGTTTCGACGGCCAGCTGGCCGCACAGCTGCCCGATGCGGCGCAGTACCAGCGCTTCGTCGACGGCGTGGCGCCGATCCGTGAAGCCTACGAGCGCAACGATCCGGCCGCGGCGATCCGCCTGACCATGACCCTGGCCGATGAAGCCAACCGCTACATCGACGACGTCAAGCCGTGGGTGATCGCCAAGCAGGAAGGCGCCGACGCGCAGCTGCAGGCGGTGTGCAGCCAGGGCCTGAACCTGTTCCGCGTGCTGGTCACCGCACTGAAGCCGGTGCTGCCGGCCACCGCCGCACAGGCCGAAGCCTTCCTGGCCGCACCGGTGAACGACTGGACCGAACTGGCGCAGCCGCTGCTGAGCCATCGCATCACCGATTACACCCCGCTGTTCACCCGTATCGACCCGAAGAAGATTGACGCCATGAGCGACGCCTCCAAGGACACCCTGCAGCCGGCCGCCGCTGCCGCCCCCGCCGCCAAGACCGACGCCGCCAAGCCGGCCGCAGCGGCACCGGCACCGGCCAAGGACGAAGCCAAGGGTGCCGATGCTCCGGCCTACATCGGCATCGACGATTTCGCCAAGCTCGACCTGCGCATCGGCAAGGTGCTGGTCTGCGAGTTCGTGGAAGGTTCTGACAAGCTGCTGCGCTTCGAACTGGACGCCGGCGAGCTGGGCAAGCGCCAGATCTTCTCCGGTATCCGCGCCAGCTACGGCGAGCCGGAGAAGCTGGTCGGCCGCAGTGTGGTGTTCATCGCCAACCTGGCCCCGCGCAAGATGCGCTTCGGCCTGAGCGAAGGCATGATCCTGTCGGCCGGTTTCGACGGCGGCGCGCTGGCGCTGCTGGACGCCGACAGCGGCGCGCAGCCGGGCATGCCGGTCCGCTGATGCCCGCAGCGGGCGTGGTTGCGGCCACGCCCGCCGGCAGCACCGGCCTCGGGGCAACGCGATGGGAGGCAACGGAATGGAACTGGCGCTGTTCGACTTCGACCACACCGTGACCACCTGCGATACCTATGGCCGTTTCCTGCGCCGCGTGGCCACGGCCGAACAGCTGGCACAGGCGTGGTGGAAGGTCGGCCCGTGGCTGGCCGCATACAAGCTGAAACTGATCTCGGCCGAGCGCATCCGCGCGCGCGTCACCCGTTTGACCTTCAGCGACCGCCACAGCGATGACATCGCCACGCTGGCCGCCGGCTTCTCGCGTGAGTTCCTGCCCGACGTGGTGCGCCCGGAAATGCTGGAGCAGATCCGCTGGCACAAGGAACAGCAGCACACCGTGGTGATCGTGTCCGGCTCGCTGGACCTGTATCTGCGGCCGTGGTGCGAACAACTGGGCCTGCAGTTGATCTGCAACCGGCTGGAGAGCCAGGACGGCCGTCTCACAGGTCGCTATGCCGGTGGTGACTGTGGCCCGCGCAAGGTCGAGCACATCCGTCGCCAGTTCGATCTGTCACGCTACGTGCGCATCCATGCCTACGGTGACAGTTCCGAAGACAAGCCGATGCTGGCGCTGGCCCACGAGCGCTGGTTCCGTGGCAAGCCCTTGAAGTAACCCCAACGCGCAGCCTTCGCCACGCATGAGCCTGATTCCTCCCCTGACCGAACGCCTCGACCGCCTGCTGCCGCAGACCCAATGCGGGCAATGCGGCTACGACGGCTGCCGCCCGTACGCGCAGGCCATGGCGCGCGGCGAGGCAGGCGTGGACCGCTGCCCGCCGGGCGGCGACGCTGGCGCGCGCGCACTGGCGCAGGTACTGGACGTACCCGCCATTCCGTTTGATCGTTCGCGCGGCGAGCACAAGGCGCCGCAGGTGGCATTGATCGTGGAAGCCGACTGCATCGGCTGCACCAAGTGCATCCAGGCCTGTCCGGTGGATGCCATCGTCGGTGGCGCCAAGTACATGCACACGGTCATTGCCGATCTGTGCACCGGTTGCGAGCTGTGCATTCCACCGTGCCCGGTCGACTGCATCGAGCTGGTGCCAACGTAGCCACCAGACCAACCGGCAGTGGAGCGGCGGGGTAGAGTCGACTGTTTGTCGACTGCTCTTCGTTCCGGCGGCGCAAAACCCCGCGCTGCGCGCGATAGTCGACTAACCGTCGACTCTACCCTCCGCTGGTGGGACCTGACCTTGCCTGCCGTTACGGTACCGCCGCCGTCACTACGATCTCGACCTTCCAGTCAGCGTGGGCCAGCTTGGCCTCGACCGTGGCACGCGCCGGGGTCGCACCCTCGACCACCCACTCATCCCACGCCTTGTTCATGCCGTCGAAGTCAGCCATGTCGGCCAGGAACACCTCGGCGCGCAGCACGTGCTGGCGGTCACTGGCGACCAACGCCAGCAGCTTGTCGATTTCTGCCAGCACCTGCCGGGTCTGGCCGGTGACGTCCTGGCTGGTGTCTTCCGGAATCTGGCCGGAGAGATAGGCGACCTTGTTGTATACGGTCATTTCGGACATGCGCGGTCCGACGTCGTAACGCTCCATCATGGGCGTGGCTCCTGCGGTTGATCAGGCCTGCATTGTCCTCCAAACCGGTCGACGGTGGGTGCACGGGCATCCTCCGCGACACGTCACTACCGGACTCGGACGGTCCCACTGGTCAAATGACGATGACAGGCGCACGATGCGCCACGCCCGCGTTGACACCGCCCTCGCCCCTCCTGCCGCACCCTTGCGCCGATGACCGCCCCCGTCGACTCCACCACCGCCTCTTCCACGCCAACCTGGAAGCGGGTTGCCACCATCGTCATCCCCCTGCTGATCCTCGCCCTGGCCCTGCACGGCCTGGCCAACGAGTTCGACGAGCACGGCTATCGCGCCATCC
Organism: Stenotrophomonas sp. 96582_Sma; assembly: GCF_056480905.1. Lineage (NCBI taxonomy): Bacteria > Pseudomonadati > Pseudomonadota > Gammaproteobacteria > Lysobacterales > Lysobacteraceae > Stenotrophomonas > Stenotrophomonas sp. 96582_Sma. The sequence goes on from NZ_CM151122.1 coordinate 3,555,210, forward strand.
GCCAGGCGTTCCGGCAGCTCAGCGGCAGGCAGATCGCGCTCACCGTGGTACTCGGCCTGGCCAGTTACGCCTGCCTGATCGGTTTCGATGCCATCGGCCTGCGCCGCAGCGGCATCCGCGTGCACCCCGCGCGCGTCGGCATCACCGCCTTCCTTGCGCACACGCTGGGCCAGACCGTGGGTTTTGCCGCGTTGACCGGCGGCGCGGTGCGCCTGCGTGGCTACCGCAGCGCCGGCCTGGACCTGGCGCAGATCGGCCAGGTGGTGCTGATGAGCACGCTCGGCTTCGTGTTCGGTGCATGGCTGCTGATCAGTGTGGCGCTGTGCATGGAACCGGCGGCGGCGGCCTTGGCCTTGCCGTTGAATCCCGATGCCGTGCGCGTGGTCGGCATCGTCGCCCTGATCGCCTATCTCGGCACCGTGCTGCTGGTCGGCCGCGAAGGACGGCAGTTCCGTGTGTTCGGTCATGCCTTGTGGCTGCCCGACCGCCGCACCATGATCGGTGTCACCGTCCTCAGCGTCATCGAGCTGGTGCTGGCCAGTGCCGCGTTCTACGTGCTGCTGCCGGACTCCACGCCGACCGGCCTGCCGGGCTTCGTCGGCCTGTACCTGGTGGCAGTGCTGGCCGGCTTGGTCTCGACGGTTCCTGCGGGCCTGGGCGTATTCGAATGGAGCCTGTTGAAGCTGTTGCCACAGGTGGCACCGGCTGCGGTGCTGGCGGCGGCACTGATCTACCGCGTCACCTACTACGTACTGCCGCTGGTGCTGGCCACGCTCCTCGCGCTCGCGCCGGCACTGCGTCAGCCGCTACAGGCCAGTGCCGGCGCAACCCGCGCCGGTTGGAACGCGCTGCGCCCGTGGCTGCCGCAGATCATCGCGCTGGCGGTGTTCAGCATCGGCGCCGCGCTGGTCATCGACGGCACGCTGCCGACGCCTCGCCGTCACCTGGTCAATGCCTCGCTGCCGATCCTGGAGACATCCCATCTGATCGGCAGCCTCAGCGGCGTTGCACTGCTGCTGATCGGCCAGGGCCTGGCCCGGCGCAGCCATGCGGCGTGGATGCTGGCGATGGCAGTGTGCGTGATCACCCCGCTGCCGCTGTGGCTGCGTGGTGGCCAGCTGTTGATCGCGGTCTCGGCAGTGCTGGTGGCGATGGCACTGTGGGCCGCACGCCGCGAGTTCTACCGCCAGGGTGCCCTGCTGGACGAAGCCTGGTCGTGGCCGTGGCTGCGCAATCTCGGCCTGGTGCTGGTCGCGGTCACCTGGCTGCTGTTCTTCACTTACAGCCACGTCGAGTACCAGAACGAGCTGTGGTGGCAGTTCGCGGTGTCCGGCAACGCGCCGCGCGCGCTGCGTGCCTTGCTGGTGGTCGCCATCGCGCTGGTGATGTTCGGCCTGGCGCGGCTGCTGCACAGCACGCGCAGTCCGCTGCCAGCCGCCGATGAGGCCACGCTGCAGTCCCTGGCGCCGGTACTGGCCGGTGCCACCGATACCCAGGCCTGCCTGGTACTGACCGCCGACAAGGCGGTGCTGCGCGATGACGCGAAACAGGGCTTCGTGATGATGCAACGCTACGGCGGTTCGCTGATCGCGATGGGCGATCCAGTCGGCCCGCCTGACGTGGCGCGCGCGTTGATCTGGCGCTTCCGCGAGGAAGCCGACCGGCTGGGCCTGCGCCCGGTGTTCTACCAGGTGGGCGAGACCTACTGGCAGACCTACCTCGACCTGGGCCTGGGCCTGGTCAAGCTGGGCGAGGAAGCGATGGTGCCGCTGCATGACTTCGGCCTGGAAGGCCGCGAACGCGCCGATCTGCGCCAAGCCTGGAACCGGGGCAAGCGCGGTGGCCTGTCCTTCCGCGTGGCACCGGTGGAGGAAATTCCCAGCCTGCTGCCGCGCCTGCACGCAATTTCCAACGCATGGCTGGAAGACAAGGCCGGCGATGAGAAGGGCTTCTCGCTGGGCAGCTACGACCCGGACTACCTGGTGCGCTTCCCGGTGGCGCTGGTTGAGGCCGAGGGCCAGATCGTGGCGTTCGCCAACCTGTGGCAGGCACCGGCCGGCGCCGAGCTGTCGGTCGACCTGATGCGCCACGTCAACGAAGCACCGAAGGGCACGATGGACTTCCTCTTCATCGAACTGTTCCTGTGGGGCCGCGCGCAGGGCTATGCGCGTTTCTCGCTGGGCATGGCACCGTTGTCCGGGCTGGCACAGCATCGGCTGGCCGGTCGCTGGAACCGACTGGCCGGTCTGCTGGCGCGGCACGGCGAACGCTTCTACGGGTTCAGTGGCCTGCGCCGCTTCAAATCGAAGTTCGATCCGCAGTGGCGGCCGCGCTATCTCGCCGCGCCCGGCGGCATGCATCTGCCGGCCGCGCTGCTGGATGCCACGCGCCTGATCTCGCTGGATCCGCGGCGGAATTGAAGCCGCGATCCGCCAGGCATGACCCGGCGCTACCTGCCACCCGGTAGGTGTCGACCTTGGTCGACACGCTCATCCCGCGGTGCCTTCAGCCCCGGCGCCGACCAAGGTCGGCGTCTACCAACAGCCGTCGAGCGTGGCTCGACGCTACATGCGCCTGGTAGGTGTCGACCTTGGTGGACACGCTCATTCCACGGCACCTTCAGCCCCGGCGCCGACCAAGGTCGGCGTCTACCAACAGCCGTCGAGCGTGGCTCGACGCTACATGCGCCGGGTAGGTGTCGACCTTGGTCGACACGCTCATCCCGCGGCGCCTTCAGCCCCAGCGCCGACCAAGGTCGGCGACTACCAACAGCCGTCGGGCGTGGCTCGACGCTACATGCGCCTGGTAGGTGTCGACCCTGGTCGACACGCTCAGCCCGCGGCGCCTTCAGCCCCAGCGCCGACCAAGGTCGGCGTCTACCAACAGCCGTCGAGCGTGGCTCGATGCTACATGCGCCTGGTAGGTGTCGACCTTGGTCGACACGCTCATCCCGCGGTGCCTTCAGCCCCAGCGCCGACCAAGGTCGGCGTCTACCGACAGCCGTCGGGCATGGCTCGACGCTACATGCGCCTGGTAGGTGTCGACCTTGGTCGACACGCTCATCCCGCGGTGCCTTCAGCCCCAGCGCCGACCAAGGTCGGCGTCTACCAACAGCCGTCGAGCGTGGCTCGACGCTACATGCGCCTGGTAGGTGTCGACCTTGGTCGACACGCTCATCCCGCGGCGCCTTCAGCCCCGGCGCCGACCAAGGTCGGCGTCTACCAACAGCCGTCGGGCATGGCCCGGCGCTACCTGCCACCCGGTAGGTGTCGACCTTGGTCGACACGCTCATCCCGCGGCGCCTTCAGCCCCAGCGCCGACCAAGATCGGCGTCTACCAAACGCTACACCCCGCCCTTCAGGATCACTTCGGCGAGGCGGTCGTAGTCGCCACCGAAATGGTGATCGCCCGGCAGCTTCACCTTCCTCACGCCGTCATTGGCCGGCAGGTCCGGGCACAGCGCGTCCTCATCCTTGTCGCCGTACACGCACAGCGTTTTTTCCGCCGGCAGCCTGGCCACTTCCGGTGCGATCGGCAGGCCGTCGCCGCCACCGCCCAGCCAGTTGCTGACATGGAATTCGAAGTCGGCCTTCCTGCCCACCGACAGCAGCACGATGCGCTCCAGCGCCTCACGGGTGCCGACGTCGAGCTGGTTGATGGTGGCCGGCAGCACGTCGGCGCCCTGCGAGAAACCGATCAACATCACCTTGTCGCGGTGCCATTGCTGGCGGTAGTGGTCGATGATCTTCTGCAGGTCGCCCGCAAAGCCCTTCGGTGTGCGCTCGCTCCAGAAGTAGCGCAGCGAATCGATGCCGACGACCGCCACGCCATGCTCGTTGAGTGACGACGCCACGTTCTTGTCCAGGCCAGCCCAGCCACCGTCACCGGAGACGAACACCGCCAGCGTATCGCCGCTGCCGGTCGCCGGCATTTCCACCACGGGCAGGCCCTTCAGTGCAGCAGGCGGCGGTGCCAGGCTGACGCCGGCCTGCGCGCCGATCACCCGTGCCGCAGCCACCAGGCCCGGTGACGCATCACCGCGCGCGGTGCGCTTGAACTCGCGAGCCATCGCGACCTGCTGCACGAACGCGCTGGCCTGGCCGACCTTGCAGCCGCGGTCACCGGCCGCGCTCAACCACGGAAAATTCAGTTCAGCCGGCTGCAGCCTGTCGTGCTTCACACCATCGCCGCAGACCATGCGCTGGTGGTTGTGGTCCGGGCAGAAGCCGGTGGTCAGTACGCCGGCGAACACCTGGGTATCGGCCTGCGCTGCCAGCGAATAGGCCATCTCGGCACCTTCGCCATCACCGCCGACCAGCGGCAGGTGGTAGCCGGGCAGATGCAGCGAGGCCTGCAGCCAACGTGAGAAATTCTCGACGTCACCGGAACCGAACGAACAGGTCGGGTCCCCCTCGCGCTTGAGCACACCGCGCAGGTGCGCAATGTCCACTGCCGCGACCAGCGCGCCATCGGCACGCAGGGCCTCGATCGGCAGGCGGCTGGTGTCACCACCGGCCGTGGGTTCGTGGAACCAGATCACCACCCGTTGCGGCGTGCCGGATGGCATGTGCACCGGAATCTGCTCGAACCGCCCATGGCTGAACTGCTGCGGGGTCACGGCCGCCGTTGCCGGCAGCGCGGCCAGCGCCAGTACCACCCCCATTGCCCTGCCCAGCCCTGCACGCTTCATATCGCATCCCCGATGGAATGCGCACACGATACGCCGCCGCCGCGTGCACGGCACGTACCGGCGCAGGCCGTTGGGGATTCAGTGGGCCGCGGCCCGACGGCTGCGACGGTACAGCGCCATCGCCAGATACAGCAGCCAGCCAACGATCACCGCGATCACCACTTTCTGTCCCAGCCCACGCGGTGGTCCACCACGCCACAGCACATGCAGCCACAGCAGCACAAAGGCCAGCCATGCCCAGCCCCAGAGCAGGCCCGCAGCGGACTGCCAACCCGGTTCGCGGCGCAGATACCAGGCCTGCAGCAGCATGCCGACGCTGGCACACAGGAACGCCGTGTTGGCTGCCAGCCCATGGATGAACGGTGCCAGCAGCGGTGTTGCTTCAGGCAGCCAGCTGTCGCCGATGGCGACCGTCGCCAGGCCCAGCGCGGAAACCGTGAACAGCAATGGTGCGGCCGCACTGCGCCGCGGGCCGATGCTGCCTCGATACAGCGCAATGCCAAGCGCCGCAATGGCCAACGCCAGCAGGCAGTAGGCAGCGCGCAATGCCAGCCCCCACGGCCCGTGCAGGTACAGGCTCAAGGTCGCCCGCACCCAGTCCAGATCACTGCGCGCGACCTGAGTCCACAGCGCGGTGGCCACGAACAGCACCAGTGCCACCAGCGCCAGCACCGCCGCCGGGCGTGCACGACTCATGGTGCGGCCTCTGGATGCCGCGTCTTCCACTCGGCCAGCGCCTTGCGGTAGCGCTGCAGCTCATCGGAATACAGGTCCAGCACACACAGTGGGCAACCACTGCCGCAGCACTCGTTGGGGCCGGGTTCTTCCGGTGGCAGCGGGCGGGGATCGGGATCAGGGACGGACACGGTCGGAAACGGCAATCATTGGAAACAGGTCACCAGTGTACCGGGCCGGCTCAACCACCCAGCTGACGTCGCAGGTTGTCACGGGCGGCCGCGTCCAGGCGCTGGTGGAAGAACCCGCTGAGGAAGATCCGAGGAGCGCGCAGCAGGCCCTGCAGGAAGCGGCGACGGCCGGCACGGTACAGGAAGCCCGGCACCACCCCTTTGTATTCTTCGGCCACGCCACGGTCATAGGCAGCGAACACCGGCTCCGGCGCGGCCAGGATGGCCATGTCGCAGTCCAGGAACAGCGCCGCCTCGGCATCCACATCCTCTGGACCAAGCGCGCCGTGGCGGGCGGTCAGCAGGATCAATTGCTCCACGCGAGCGGCGTCGACAGTGGCAAGCTCTGGCGCCTGTGCGATCGCCTGCAGAGCCAGCTGCGCCGAACGCGCCTCGTTGTCCTTGCGCCCCGCCTGGTAGATCGCATCGTGATAGAGCACGGCCAGATAGATCTCGGCCGGCTGCTTCCAGCCGGGGCCATCGGCGACCTCCTGGCAGTGCTGCAGCACCGCGCGCACATGGCCGAAGTGGTGGTAGGCCCGTGGCGGCGTTGCATAGCTGTCCTGCAGCGCCTGCCACTGCGCCGGGGCAAGCGTCAGCGGTGAGAAGTCCATGACCGGATCATCCCGCCTGTGCCGGCGCCGGGCAAGCTGGCGGTTTTTTCACCACGCACTCACAACGCTTGCCGGGCGGGGCCCGGAGCCAGTTGTCCACAGCTTTGTCGAGCGCTGGTCCACACCGGTTGTGGATGAACGCGGCGCCGACCAACGGTCGCTGCAGCCGGACATCCATGGGCATACACTCGCCACAGGCGGGAGCGCCCGCCGCTGCCGGGAACCGTCATGTACCGTTCTGCCGCCCATTGCCTCACTCTTTCGCTGCTGGCCTTCTGTGCTCCTGCCTTCGGCGCAGGCCAGGCACCGCCCGCCGATGTGGTGACGACCCCGACCATCACCGTGTCGGCCGCACGTGTGCCGACCCCGGAAGAAGTGTTCGCCATTCCCGCGGACCTGCGCGCGATGCTCCAGAAGCAGGTGATCCAGCGCAGCTACTCCCGCGACCAGCGGCTGCAGGCGCTCGTGGAGATGATCTTCGACCAGCACGGGCTGGACCTGCAGTACGACGCCAATGCGACCTACACCGTCAGCGATATCTGGCAGCACCGCCGCGCCAACTGCCTGGCCTTCACCCTGCTGTTCGTGACGCTTGCGCGGGAGGCTGGCATCCAGGCCCGCGTGCAGGAAGTCGGGCAGGTGGTGTCCTGGTACCAGGACCAAGATGCGGGCGTGGTCTACAGCGTCGGCCACGTCAACGCCGGTGTCGACGTCGGTGGGCGCTTCGGTACCGTCGATCTGGACCGCAATGTGCTCTATGACCGCCGCGGGCCGGTTCCCGTCAGCCGTGCGCGGGCGTTGGCGCATTTCTACAACAACCGGGGTGCGGAGCGCCTCGCCGACGGTGATTTCGTCGGCGCGCGTGCATTCTTCGACGCGTCCCTGGCTCAGGACAGCGGGTTCGCTCCGGTGTGGAACAACCTCGGCGTGCTCGACCACCGCGAAGGCAACAACGAGGCGGCGCGGCAGGCGCTGGACCGATCGCTGCAGCTGGAAGGCCGCCAGGATGCCGCACTGACCAATGCCTCCGCGCTGTTCCGCAGCCTGGGCTTGACCGCGCAGGCACAGTCACTTGAGCGCCGGTTGAAGTCGGTGCAGCGCGAAGACCCGTTCGCGCAGTACATGTTCGGCGCCAAGGCCGAACGTGCCGGCCAGCTGGACCAGGCGATTCGCTATTACCGGCAGGCCGTGCGCCTGTATGACACCGCGCATCAGTTCCACTTCGGGCTGGCACGCGTCTATTTCCTGGCTGGCCAGCTCAAGCGCGCCGATCGCGAACTGCTGCGTGCACAGGAACTGGGGGGCGCGCCGGAGCAGGCGCGCTACCAGGCCAAGCTGGACAGCCTGGCCCGCTGGCGCGCGCAGCAGCAGGCCAAGCGCTGAAGGCGATCAGGCCTTCTTGAGGAAGCAGGTCTTCAGGACCAGGCCCTTGATCTTGTCCGAGTTGCCTTCGATGTGCTCGGCGTCATCCTCGACCAGGCGGATGTTGCGGATCACGGTGCCCTGCTTGAGCGGGATCGAGGAGCCTTTGACCTTCAGGTCCTTGATCACGGTGACGGTGTCGCCGGCCTGCAGGGTGTTGCCGTTGCTGTCACGCACGACCAGGGTGGAACCGGCGCTTTCCTCGGCGGTCCATTCGAAACCGCAGTCGGCGCAGATCCACAGCGCACCATCGGCGTAGGTGTTTTCCAGGGTGCACTGCGGGCAGGCGGGGGCAGAAGACATCAGCAAGTACCTCAAAGTGAATCAACAGCCGCCATTGTAACCGCCTGGCTCCCTGCCCTTTTCCGGCCAACGCCCGGCGGCTCGCATGACCCGATCCGGAACCCCCACCCAGAACAGAAGGCCGCAGGAACTTGCAGTCGGCGACGAACTGCAGCAGAGTGCGCGGCCCCTGATCGCCCCCGGAACTCCCCATGCGCCTCGGCATCGACTTCGGTACCAGCAACTCCGCCGCCGCCATCGTGCATGAGGGGAAACTGCTGCCGATCCGCTTCGGCGACGCCGAGCAGTTCCGTACCAGCGTGTACTTCCCTGGCGTGGTGCCCGACCCGGACGACTTCCAGCTCGACGCCGGCCAGGAACACGAGCTGCAGCAGATGATCGACAGCGCCGCGCGCGCGGCCCGCGCCGCCGGCCAGGAACGCACGCCGCAGGCGCTGCGCCGCGAAGCCCTGCGCGCACTGCGCCGGGAATGGATGGAAGCCCGCGCCGGCAAGGAGCGCAGCGCCAGCGACCTGCTGCAGAACGCGGTCTACGGCGACGACGCGCTGGAAGCCTATTTCGAGGAACACGAAGGCAACCTGGTGCAGAGCCCGAAGTCGATGCTGGGCTACAACCTGCACCCGCGCGCGAAGCAGACCATCACCGGCATCGCCGCGCACATCCTCGAGCACATCCGCCTGACCGCCAGCGCCCAGCTTGGCCAGCCGCTGCGTGCCGCCCTGCTCGGCCGCCCGGTGCAGTTCCGCAGCTCGATCGGCGCGGCCGGCAACGATCAGGCACTGGACATCCTGCGCGAAGCCGCCACCCAGGCCGGTTTCGACCAGATCGATTTCCTCGAGGAACCGGCCGCGGCGGCCATGCATTACCACGCCGAAAGCCGCGAGCGGCACCAGGCGGTGATCGTTGACATCGGCGGCGGTACCACCGATATCGCCCACGCCGAGGTTGGTGGCGATGCTGCGCCGCGCATCCACCGCGCCTGGGGTATCGCCCGTGGCGGTACCGACATCGATCTGGCGCTGAGCCTGTCCAGCTACATGCCGCTGTTCGGCCGCGGCATCACCCGCGTGCCCGCCCACCACTATGTGGAAGCCGCCACCGTGCAGGACATGACGCGCCAGCGCGACTTCCGCCAGCACAAATACGACCACGTCGACGAACCGTGGGGCGCGCGCCTGCAGGCCCTGCAGGACACCGGCAACACCGCCCGCCTGTACCGCGATGTCGAACGCGCCAAGATTGCCCTCAGTGCCGCCAGCGAACACCGCAGCACGCTGGACTACATCGCCCGCGACCTGCATGCCGACAGCAGCGCCGACGGCCTGGCCGCCGCCGCCCATGGCTACCTGGAGCAGATCCGCGAGCTGCTGGCCCAGGTCCGCAGCGACATCGGCGGCGACCCGGACGCGGTGTTCCTGACCGGTGGCATGTCCCGTGCCGGCTACCTGCGCCAGGCCGTAGCCGAGGCCTTCCCGGGGGCCCGCATGGTCCACGGCGAGCCCTCGCTGGGCGTGGTCCAGGGCCTTGCGCTGGCGGCAGCCAGCCAGGATTAACAAAACGTTACGCGGTCTAAGTTACTCTTGGTCGGCTAGAACCACGCTGCACCTTCCGCCGGCCACGCCGGTGTGTGTCCACAGTGCAGCCTGGCCCGCCCCGCGGGCCTAGCGGCCATGCCTTCCTGGCTCGTTCATGGTCCGCGCAGCACCTGAGCCGCCATCGAGACCCGCTTTGGGCACCCGCCAGGCCCCTGTGGCCTTACAACCTGACGCAGCACCTGCACCCATCGACTGCCGCCGTTGTGACGCGGTCTGTTGCCGGCTGCCCGTGCTGCTGCAGCCCGGCGACCACGTGCCCGGCCAGTTCCTGTCACGCGACACCCACGGCCGTGCCGTGATGGCGCGCAACGAGGAAGGCTGGTGCGCGGCGATCGATCCCTATCACCTGCGCTGCACGATCTATTCGCAGCGCCCGGCGATCTGCCGCCAGTTTTCGATGGGCGGCGATGACTGCCGCCGCGAGCGGCAGGACTACCTGCGCCAGGCCGATGCCTGGGCGCTTTCCTCCCCTTCCACCTGACAGGAGCAACCATGCCCCGCAAGGCAAAGACCCCCGCGAAGGCCAGCAACAGCATCCGCAGCGAACGCAAGGGCGCGGCCGCCAGCACTGTGGTCAGCAGCGATTCGATCGCTTCGGACCTGGCAGCGTTCCGCAAGGCCGGTGGCAAGATCGAAGTCCTCGGCACCACCTGGGCGCTGAAGAAAGCCAGCTGACCCAGTACCGACCGCGGCGGCGCTGCCGCCGCGGCCTGCCGGATCGCGTTCAGCGGTCCAGGCGTACCCGCACACTGCCCGAATGCGACTGGATGCGGATGTCACCATCACCGCCGCCCAGACGCGTATCGAGGTGGCTGCCCGGCCCATAGCGCGGCCGCTCCACCTGCCCGGCGTCACTGTTGATCGAACCACTGAAGCTGTTCACCGACAGCTGTGCCGACACCGTGCGCGGCAGGCTCAGCGTGACCGAGGCACTGACCGATTCGACGTTGATGCGGCCGCCGGGAGCCAACCCGGCCGCTGCCAGATCGATGCTGCCCGAGACGGTCTCCACCGCCAGCCGCTGCACGCGCCCGGCGTCCACCTCGACCCGGCCGGACACCGTCTGCGCACCGATATCACCGGACACGCCGCCGCCGGCCTCGATCCGGCCACTGACCGTGTTCACGTCCAGCTTCGGCGTCTGCAGGCGTGCGCTGACGCTGCCACTGACCGTGTTGAGCTTGCTGTCGCCACTGCGGCCAGCCGCGCTCAGGCTGCCGCTGACCGTGTCGGCCTGCAGCCGTCGCACATCGATGCCACTGATGTCCTGGCTGGCGCTGACCGTGCTCAGCAGCAGCTCCACCGAGCGCGGCACGTTCAGTACCAGCGTCGCGCCACCATTGCTGCTGCGGCGCGGGTATTCGATCTCCCAGCGCACACGGTTGGCACTTTTCTCCTGACGCAGCTGCAGGCCGTCGCTGAGCGTGCCGGTGAGCTGCACGTCATTGCGGTCCCAGCCACGCACGGTCACCTTGCCGGCCACATTGCTCAGCTCGATGCGACCGCCCGCGGCCAGGGTGTGGCGCTCGTCGATGCGGGTGTCGGCCAGCGCCACGGCAGGGGCCAGCAGCAGCGCGACACAGCAGGAAATCAGGGTTCGGGTCATGGGGGTCTCCTCAGGTCGTCAAGCCGGACTCGGCGGCATAGGCCGCCTGCCGGGTCAGTTCCAGCCGCAGCGCGTAGGTGCGCTTGAGCTGGCCAAGCAGGTGCGGCGCACGTGGGTCCTGCGCCAAGGCGGCACGGATCTGCGCTGCGCTTTCATCCAGTTCGTGCAGCGCCGGCTGCCATTCCGGCGCCCGTCCATCGGGCAGCGAAGCGACGGCCTGCTGGTACTGCTCGGTCATCGCCGCCGCCTGCAGCTGCAGCGCTGAAGGTACCGGCACCTCCGGCTGCGCATGCCGCCACGGTGCCACCGCGTAGAGCGCCAGGCTGGCCGCCAATGCCGCACCGACCGGCAGCCACCAGCGACGCCGCGAGCGCGCTGGCAGGGCCACCACGTTGTCGCCCGGCGCAGGTGCCGCCTGCGGTTCACGCGGCGGCAGCTGCGCCGACAGGCGTGCCCAGCCATCGGTGGGTACGCCGCGTTCGGTCGGCAGCGCGCGCAGCCGGGCCAGCAGATCGTGGTCGGAATCGTGGTCGTGTGTACTCATGTCATGTCTCCCAGCCGTGCGCGCAACAGGCCGCGCGCACGATGCAACTGTGCCTTGGAACTGCCGACGGCCATCTGCAGCTGTTCGGCGATTTCCTGGTGTTTCCAGCCTTCGATGTCGTGCAGTACCAGTACCGCACGTGCCCGTGGCGGCAGTGTCGACAGTGCCCGTTCGAGGTCGCGTTCGGTGCCGGCGCAACGATCGTGCACTGCCAGCTCCTGCAACCCTCCGTCCACTTCGTCGAGGCTGTCGTGATCCTGCCCGCCCGCACGTCCGCGCAGCTCCATCAGTGCCGCGTTGACGCCCAGCCGGTGCAGCCAGGTCGACAGGCTGCTCTCGAAACGGAAGCCCGGCAGCGCCTTCCACGCCTGCAGGAACGCTTCCTGCAGCGCGTCCTCGGCGCGTGCCTGCTGGCCGCCACACAACCGCCACAGCACAGCGAATACACGGGGCGCGTGGCGCCGGTACAGCAGTTCATAGGCAGCGGTGTCACCGGCGGCCGCCGCCCGCACCAGGGCGGGTTCATCGACGGCGTCGTTGGCGGCAGGCGGCGCGGGCATGGTGGTGTCGAGCATATCGCTTGGATGCGGCGACCCGGGAAAAGGTTTAGAGCCGATCGATGATCGATGGCATGCAACCTTTTGGGTGGCTGCTGCATCCATGAAAGGTCCTTCGCGAAATTGCCGTCCAGGAGTCCTGCCATGTCCAGCCCATCCTGCGCCGCCCTGCTGGTGATCACCGCCTGTGTCCTGCTGCAGGCGCTGGGCCTGTCACTGCAGCTGCGTCCCGACAATGGCCGCGCCTGCCTGCAGCAGCACCGCCAGGAACTGGTGTGCGTGGCCTGGAACCCGGCGGTCGAATCCCCCGCACGCGCCGGGTAACATCAGGGGCCGTTCCCGCCGCCTGTTTTCGCCCCATGATGTTGTCGCTGAAGGATCACCTGCCCGCCTGGACCCACCCGTGGTTGAACTACGCCGGCGTCGCACTGCAGATCGTACTGGTGCTGCTGGTCGCATGGCTCCTGCGCGTGCTCGCCCGTCGCCTGATCCGCCGCTTCGCCGAGCACTACACGCTGCCGCCGGAAATGGTGATGGGCGCGCGCCGGATCACCAGTTTCGTGGTCTATTTCAGTGCCCTGCTGTACATCCTCAGCCTGCTCGGCGCGAAGCCGTCGGTGCTGTGGACCGCGTTCACCGGCTTTGCAGCCGTGGGCGCGGTGGCCTTCTTCGCGGCGTGGAGCGTGCTGTCCAACATCTTCTGCACGCTGCTGATCTTCACCACCCGCCCGTTCCGCCTGCACGACTACATCGAGGTGCTGGAAAACGGCGAGAAGCCGGGCCTGAAGGGCCGGGTGATCGACGTGAACCTGATCTACACCACGCTGCAGGAAACCGGCGACGGCCACGAGGGCACGGTGCTGCAGCTGCCGAACAACCTGTTCTTCCAGCGCACGGTGCGCCGCTGGCGCGACCCGGCGCAGGCCCCCGGCGGCATCCAGGGCGACGGCTGAGGGTGGTTTTCGGCAGGGCTGCGCCCTGCACCTGCTACGAGCTGGAGCAACAGCAACAGCCGAAGCAACGGCAAAAGCTGGCTTCCTGCGGGATGGCTGGGTGGGTCCGGTTGAGGGAGACGCTGCAAGTCCCCCCTCCGGGGCCCGGCCCAGCCGCTGGCGGCTGTGCGTTCGGGCGCTTGCGAAGCAGTGCTTCGCAAGCAAAGCGCCCTCACCCATGTAAGCTCGGTCGCCGCTTGCTCGTGTGCGCGTTCCTGCGCACACGGCAAGACCGGGGTTGGGCGTCCTGCCCAACCCGCCCGAGGCATGCCTCGGGCCCATGCGGCTCACGCCCCCTCAACCGGACCCACACCGCCTTCGACAGATTTCCGCGAGCTGTCGGAACGACGCATTGCCCTGGTGGGTGTCGACCTGGGTCGACACGGTAGATCCACGCCATGCGTGGATGACTCATTCGATATCTGACAGATGTGTCGACCAAAGTCGACGCCTACCTACAGCCGCGGAAATCTGTCAGAGGCGGGACGGTGTGGGTAGGCAGGACCGTTGGCGCCATGGATGGCGCCATCGAGCCCCCATGGGTGAGGGCGCTTTGCTTGCGAAGCACTGCTTCGCAAGCGCCCGAACGCCCAGCCGCCAGCGGCTGGGCCGGACCCCGGAGGGGGGTTTACGGCGTGTCCTGCCTACCCACACCGTCCCGCCTACCTGCGGAATGCCCGCTTTTGACGTTGAAGTTGCCTTGGCTTGAAGGCTTCGGCAGGTGCAGAGCTGCAAGCCCTGCCGAACAACCTTTACCTCAACTGGCTGTCCTTGCTGCCACGCCGGTTGTAGCCGGCATGCGCCTGCGCTTCGTCGTCATGCGCCTGCTGGCACGCCACGCACAGCCGTACCCCGGGCACGGCCTGGCGCCGCGCCAACGGGATCGGCGCGTCGCATTCCTCACAATGTTCCAGACCAGGCCCCTCGCGCAGCTGGCGCCGCGCGCGGGCGATCGCATCGTCGACGGTGGCGTCGATCTGGTCTTGGACCGCGCCGTCTCCCGCCCAACCGGTGGCCATGGCCATCCTCCGCAGGTGTGTCGCCTGATATGGGGACGATACACCGCGCAGCAAACGGTAGCGCCGAGCCATGACCGGCAGGCCTTCAGCAAGCTGAGCAGAAGGCAGACGGGCCGGAGCAGGCCATTTGCGACTTAATCCCCTCCGTCCCCTTTTTGGCTTACCAGACCAGGTCGTCCGGCACCTGGAACTGCGCGTAGTAGGCGTCGTCCTCGGCATTGCCGGTGGAGATCTCGGCGGTCGAGCCCGGCTGGCCGTGGTCGACGATGATCGCCTCCGGGGCGCGTTCACGCACTTTTTCGGCAGCGGCGCGCGGCAGCAGGGCGTAGCCCTCGCCGTGGGCAACGATGACCAGCACGCCCACCGACAGCGCCTTGCGCAGCTTGGGGTCGATCAGCAGGGTGCGGATCGCCGCGCCATCGCTGAAGCGGTACTCGTCGTCGCCCTTGTGAGGCACGGCATGGGCCGTGATGATCTGCCGGGCCTGGGCCTTCTGTTCAGCCTGCCTGGCCTGGGCATTGCGCTCGGCGGCCAGTGCGCGGTCGCGCTCGACCTTCTCGGCGCGGGCCCGTTCAGCCTCGCGCTGGACATCGGCCGAGGTCGATTCGGCCTTGCCCTGCCGGGCCTTGGCCTGCGCGCTCGCGGCAGCGCTGGCCTGCGACTTCTTGGCCAGGCCGGCCTTGAGCAATTGTTCCTGCAGCGCGTTGGGCTTTGCCATGGTCGATGCGTACCGCGTGTAATCTTGGATGCCCCATTCTACCGACGCCCCGCCGCCCCTGCATGGCAGTCCTGAAGTACCTCACCGGCTATCCCGAACCCCTGGTCGCCCAGGTCAGTGAACTACTGGCGCAGGGCAAGCTCGGCCCCTGGCTGCAGCAGCGCTATCCCGATCCGCACGAGGTGCGCAGCGACCGCCAGCTGTACGACTACACGCAGGAGCTGAAGGACCGCTACCTGCGCAAGTCGGTGCCGCTCAACAAGGTCTGCTACGACAACACGCTGGAAGTGATCAAGCATGCGCTGGGCACCCATACCGCCATCTCCCGCGTGCACGGCGGCCGCCTCAGGGCCAGCCGCGAGATCCGCATCGCCACCGTGTTCCGCCAGGCACCAGCGGCGTTCCTGCGCATGATCGTGGTGCATGAACTGGCCCACCTGAAGGAAGCCGATCACAACAAGGCCTTCTACCAGCTGTGCCAGCACATGGAGCCGGAGTACCTGCAGCTGGAGTTCGATACCCGCCTGTACCTGACCGAGCTGGCCAACCGCGGCCAGCGCTGACCGGCCGCAGCGGCTACACTGCGCGCCCCCTGCCTGACCTTTCCGCCATGGAACCGATCCGTCTCGACAAACGCCTGTCCGCCCTGCTCGGCATCCCGCGCGGTGAAGCGCGGCGCTACATCGAAGGCGGCTGGGTCAGCGTCAATGGCGAGGTGGTAGAGCAGCCGCAGCGCCCGGTCGATGACAGCGCGGTGATCGTCGTGGCCGAGCAGGCCAGTGATGAAAAGGCTGAGCGGGTCGGCATGCTGCTGCACAAGCCGGCAGGCGTTGCCGCTGAAACCCTGTGCGCGCTGGTCAGCAGTGACAGCCGCAGCGAACTTGATGCCAGCGACATCCGTCCGCTTCAGCGTCACTTCCACGGCCTGCAGCTGGCCGCCTCGCTTCCGGCCAGCGACAGCGGCCTGGTGGTGGTCAGCCAGGACCCGGCCACGCTGGCCCATCTGCAGCGCAATCTGGGCCGCACCGAACAGGAATACCTGATCGAAGTGGCCGAAGGCGGTCCCGAGCGCGGCCCGTGGCTGATGGCGCGGCTGCAGCAGGAATCGGGCGGCGCCAAGGTCAGCTGGCAGAGCGAGCAGCGCCTGCGCTTCGCCGGCAAGGGCCTGACGGCCAAGGGCCTGCGCGTGGCGGTCACCGCTGCCGGCCTGCAGGTCGCGGCCGTGCGTCGGCTGCGGATTGGCCGCGTGGCACTGGGACCGCTGCCTGCGGGGCAGTGGCGTTATCTGGGCAGCGACGAGCGCTTCTGACCGCGAAATCCCTGCCATCCACGCATGGCGTGGATCTACTGCAGCGGGTCTATTGGCTTTCATCCACGCACGGCGTGGATCTACCATCGGGGCATGAGCCTGCCCAAGCCCCTGTGGCGACGCCTGCTGCGCGTCGCTGCGATCATCCTCGCCGCGCTGTTGCTGCTGGTCCTGTCCGGGCTGCTGCTGGCCGACCACCTCACCCCGCAGGCACAGGGCGCACCTTCGCATGTGCTGCCACTGCAGCCGGCGCAGACCCGCATCGACCAGCAGATCGTGCCGCTGCAGGACGCACACCCCGGGCAGTCCGGCGTGGCGTTCCTCAGTGATGGCATGGACGCCTTCGCCGCGCGCGCGATGATCACCGCGCAAGCAGGCCGCAGCCTGGACCTGCAGTACTACATCTGGCACGACGACCTGATCGGCCATCTGATGGCCAAGGCGCTGTACGACGCCGCCGAGCGCGGCGTGCGCGTGCGCATCCTGCTTGACGACATGAACGCCAAGGACAAGGACGCGCTGATGATGGCACTCGATGCGCATCCGAACATCGAGATCCGCCTGTACAACCCGTTCCGCAACCGCAGCGGCATCGCGCGCACGCTGGAGCTGGTGCAACGCGCTTTCAGCGTGAACCACCGCATGCACAACAAGAGCTGGATCGCCGACGGCCGCATCGCGATCGTCGGTGGCCGCAACATCGGCGAGGAATACTTCAGCGCGCGCGACGATGTGAACTTCCAGGACCTGGATCTGGTGGTGGCCGGCCCCGCCGTGCAGCAGGCCAACCAGATCTTCGACGACTACTGGAACAGCAGCACGGCGATCCCGATTTCCGCACTGGCCTCGTATACCGATGCACAGTTGCAGCAGCTGGTACGGCAGTCGGACCTGGATGCCATGCATGCCAAGGCACAGCCCTACCTGCAACGCGTGGCCGAGTCGCGCGCGCTGCAGCGGCCCAGCCCGGAACCGCTGCACTGGAGCGCGAACGTGCGCATCGCTTCCGATCCGCCGATGAAGCACCGCGATGACGATCGCCGCGGCTGGCTGGTCAGCCGTCTCAGCGACGAGTTGCGCAGCACGCGGCGCAGTGCGCTGTTGATCTCGCCCTACTTCGTGCCCGGCAACGAGGGGGTCGAGGCGCTGTCGGCGCTGGCCGCACGCGGCGCGCAGGTGGGCGTGGTGACCAACTCACTGGCCGCCAACGATGTGGCAGCGGTACACGGCGGCTACATGGGCTACCGGGTGCCGCTGCTGAGGGCCGGCGTGCAGCTGTACGAACTGAAGGCACACGGCCAGCTGGATGCCAGCCTGTTCGGCAGCAGCGGCGCCAGCCTGCACACCAAGGCATTCGTGGTCGATGACCGCCGCGGTTTCGTCGGTTCGTTCAACCTCGACCCGCGTTCGGCCTACCTCAATACCGAAATGGGCGTGCTGTTCGATGACCCGGCGCTCGGTGCACAGCTGCGCGACGAGTACCTGCGCCTGGCCGGTCCGCAGCACAGCTGGTGGCTGGCGCTGGGGCGCGATGATGACCTGCGCTGGCTGGAGCGGCAGCCACCGCCGCACTGGGTGGAGGCCGAACCCGGGGCCAGCCTGGGCAAGCGCTGGACCGCGCGGGTGATCAGCTGGCTGCCGGTGGAATCGCAGCTGTAGCGCTCAGGGCGCAGGACCCGCCTCTTCCTGTCCGGCGTCATCCCGTGTTTCCACGCTGCGCCCATGCAGGCGCCGCCAGATCCAGCGCAGGGCATGCGGCGGCGCCGAAGGCAACTGTTCAAGCAGGGCCAGCATGCGGCTCTGGCTGGCATGTCCGTGCCGGCACAGCAGGCTGGCCGCTGCGGCCGCGCTGGCCAGGCGCAGGCTGTCGGCCAGCGGGCCATCCGCCTCGGGCGCCAGCGCCTGGTGCACCGGCTCGGGCAGCTCCCAGGCCGCAGCCACGCGTTGCGCCAACGGCAGCGACCACTGTTGGAGCAGCTGCAGCGCCAGCGCCGGTTCCACCGTTTCATCTCGTGCCTGCGCTTCCTGCAGCAGCTGGCGCATCACCAGCGCGGCCCCCAGCCCCTGTACCAGGCCCAGCCACTGGGCGGCGAAGGCATCGCCGAAAGTGACCGTGCGCGCGTGGTCAGCGGCTGCGCGCGAGGCCAGCAGTGCGTGCTCCCAGATGATCGTGCTGAACTGCGGAAACACCTCGCACTGCACCTGCATCACCGGCTGCACCAGAACTGCGCTGATGATCTGTCGCACGCCTTCGGTACCGACCAGCGTCACCGCCCGCTGCAGGCTTTCCACCGGGCGCTCGTGCACCTTGTAGGCCGGGCTGTTGGCGATGCGCAGCAGGTTGCCGGTCAGCACCGGGTCCTGGCCGATGATCGCCGCCATCACCCGCGCCGACGCAGCATCGTCGTTGACCGTCTGGATCAGCTGCGGCAGCAGTTGCGGGCGGCGCGGCAGCTGACGGGCCGCCCAGTCCCGGTCCTGCAGCGCGCGCGCCACCGCCTCGCCCAACCCCGCGGCCTGCACCGCCGTGGATTCACCGGCCAGGCGCGGGTACAGGGCCAGTGCATGCAGGCCACGCTGCAGATGTGCAGCGATCTCGGCCGAGGGCAGAGCCTCGCCCTGCAGGCTGGCCGCAGCCGCCGCCACCGCCTGCCGCGACGCCGCCGCCAACCGGGACGGTGCCGTCCCGGTCGAACGCGCCAGCCAGCCACGCAGTGATCGCCACCAGGCCGGCGTCATCGCCGCCCGCCCTGTCGTTGTGGTGCCCTTGCCGTCACTGACCGCCCTGCCTCTTCACGCGAATCCGGCCACCCGCCGTCGTCGCAGCATCGGCCGAACTTTCATCTTCTTTAACCGGAAGGCCACCGATGTCGACGGCACCGGCCGGGGGAATGGACTAGAATGGCGCCGCGCGACCCGTCCCCCTGCACCGACGACGTCGCTTTTTTTGTTTTGGGACCCTACCGTTCACTGGCCGTTCGCTGCAGTTCGCCGCTGATCGCGCCATCGGAGACGCCATGCTATTCGAAACCCTCGCCACCACCGGCCACGAACAGGTGGTGTTCTGCCACAACCACGACGCCGGCCTGAAGGCGATCATCGCCATCCACAACACCACCCTCGGCCCGGCCCTGGGCGGCGTGCGCATGCGCCCCTATGCCAGCACCGAAGAGGCGCTGGCCGATGCGCTGCGGCTGAGCCGGACGATGACCTACAAGAATGCACTGGCCGGCCTCAACGTGGGTGGCGGCAAGGCGGTGATCATCGGCGACCCCAAAGTGGACAAGACCGAGGTGCTGTTCCGTGCCTTCGGCCGCTATGTCGATTCCCTGGGCGGGCGCTACATCACCGCCGAGGACGTCGGAACCGACGTCAACGACATGGAGAACATCTACCTGGAAAGCCAGTTCGTGACAGGCGTGCACCAGGTCCATGGTGGCTCCGGCGATCCCGCCCCGTTCACCGCCTACGGTGCGCTGCAGGCACTGATGGCGTCGATGCGCTTCAAGTTCGGCCATGAGGAAGTGGGCAAGACCAGCATCGCCGTGCAGGGCCTGGGCCACATCGGCATGGAACTGGTGAAGCTGCTGCGCGACCGCGGTGCCAAGCTGTACGTCACCGACCTGGACAGCGCGCTGGTTGATCGCGCGGTCAGCGATTTCGGCGCCGAAGCAGTCAAGCCGGATGAGATCCACGAGGTGAACGCCGACGTGTTCGCACCGTGCGCGCTGGAAGGTGCGATCAACGCCGACACGCTGCCGCGGATCAAGGCGAAGATCATCTGCGGCACCGCCAACAACCAGCTGTCGAGCCTGGAGATCGGCGACGAGCTGCATGCGCGCGGCATCCTGTATGCGCCGGACTATGCAGTCAACGCCGGTGGCGTGATGAACGTGTCGCTGGAGATCGACGGTTACAACCGCGAACGCGCAATGCGCCTGATCCGCAGCATCTACCACAACCTCACCCGCATCTTCGAACTGTCGCAGCGCGAGAACATCGCGCCGCAGCGTGCCGCCGACCGCATCGCCGAAAGCCGCATCCTGTCGATCGGCAAGCTGAAGATGCCGCTGGGCCGCAGCACCCCGCGCCTGGGCAACCTGCGCGGCGGTTGAACCTGCCGATGTCGCGCCGGGCATGACCCGGCGCGAGCCGTCCTTCAGAAGCCGGTGCTGTAGCGCAAGGCGGCCTGCCGCGCACCTTCGCCACCAACACGCTGGTCGAAGCCCAGGCTCAGGCGGCCATTGCGGCCCCACCACGATTCCAGCGCCACACCGATCAGCGCACTGCCGCGCGGCGCGTTCCAGCCCGCCAATGGCGCCCAGGCATCGACGCCGACGAAGCTGGCCTGCCAGTCCGCATCCGCACCATCAAGCCGTTGCTGCCATTCGGCATGCCCACGCAGCGTCCAACGCCCCCAGCCGCGCTCGCCGCGGATACCGGCCAGCATCTGGCTGCGCTGCACGCGGTTGGCATCGCCCCGCAGGCCGAAACCAAAGCCGCCGAGTTCATTGAAGGCGTCGGTCTCCACACGCGTGGTGCTGGCACCGACGTAGGGCGTCATCGATGCGCCCGCACGCCCCAGCCGGTACCCGCCCTCCACGCTGGCACTGCTGAAACGGCCGCCGTACCGCGCGGAGACGCCATAGGCACCCGCACCGAGCAGCAGCTGACGATCCAGCGCGCGGGTGAACTGACCGCTGCCCACCTGGGCCAACGCGTAGCCACGCCCCAGATTCCAGCCGGCGTACAGCTGCGCCTGCGCCTGGCGATCACGCCCACGATCGCCGCCGAAACTGCTGCCACCAGTGCTGCGTGTCTCACCAAACGCCACGCCCATCAGGCCGTTGCTGCCCAGTGGCAGATCCTGGCCGGCCATCCAGCCCCGGCTGTCGGCAGCGTTGCCGGCAAAGCTGCCCTGCCCCGCCTCACCCAGCGCGCTCTGCCAGCTCCCGCGCATGCGCGGTGCGGCCTGTACACGATCAAAGCGTTCGGCGATCGCACGCCGCGACATGTCGATACTGTCGAAGGTCGCTGCTTCGGCTCGCGCATGCGCTTGACCGGACAGGCTCTGCAGGCTGGCGGCCAGGCCCTGCGGGCCACCGCCGGTCCACTGCAGGGCACCGGCCGCTGCACCAAAGGCCGATCCCTGCAGGCCTGCGTTTTTGTCCAGCGCTGCGAATGCACCCTCCAGGCGCTGTGCTGCCGCCTGGGCGGACGCCCCCAGCCCGCTGGCCGCTGCGGTGACGCTGACCTGGGTCAGGTTCAACCACGCATTGTTGCTGTCATAGCCATAGCTGCTCTGCAGCAGTGACAGGCCCTGCAGGCCGCTGGAGGTAGCCGGCGTACTGAAGGTGCCGCTGAGTCCGCCTGCCGCATGGATCAGGTCCTGCCGGCTGCCGTTCTGTGGCACGTAGCCGGAAACGAAGCCATGCACGCGCACGCCACCGTCGATCGTGGCATTGCCGGTGACCTGCAGCGCATTGGCGCCCAATGCGATCATCAACTGTGCGCCGGCCTGCTGCGTGTAGTTGCCCTCGATGGTGCCGGTGGTGTTGCCGGTGGTGAGGAATACGCTGCTGCCGTTGACCACATTGCCGATCACGCGGGGCGTGCCGCCATTGAACTGCAGGCCGGTCGAATCCGGATCGGACTGGCCGAGGATGGTCACGTTGGAACGGATCACGCCACCGTTCTGCAGCGACAGGATGCCGCGTTCGATGCGGGTGGCACCGGTGTAGCTGTTGTTGCCGGCCAGCACCAGGGTGCCCCCGCCCTGCTTGACCAGCCCGCCGCTGCCGACGATATCGTTGCGCCACGCCGAGCCGGTCGAGGCCAGATCCACGTTGGCGACCACATCACCCCAGTCGAAACGACCCGGACCGTTGATCGCACGACCGATGTCGAGCAGGCCGTAGCCGAACACCGGATCCACGCCCGGCGCACCGATGTCCTTGGCGGTACCCAGCAGGGTCTGCCGCACCAGATCGTTGCTGAAGTACGGGAAGCGCTCCCAGACCAGCGCCGCCGCACCGGAAATCAAGGGCGCCGCGAATGACGTTCCGTAGTTCCAGTAGTAGCTGCCACCGTTGGCATCGGGGTAGACCGCGCTGCCGGGCGCCGCCAGGCAGTAGCGGGCCGCCTGGCCACAGGCATTGGCATAGCTGGCCAGCGTACCGGGCGCATACGGATCCACGGCGGTGGCCACCAGCCAGCCGCGCTCCAGGTCGGCAGCCGGCAGCGTGCCGGCCACGCCCTGCTGGCTGGGCAGTGCGGCCAGGCTGCTCGGCTCGCTGCGGCCGTCATTGCCCGCGGCGAACACCACCAGCCCGCCATGGTTGATCACGAAGGGGCGATATTCGGCGGCCACCTGCGCGGTGGTCGGCAGGTCGGTCCAGTACAGGCCGCCCCACGAATTGTTCATCACCTTCACGTTGTAGCTGATCAGGTCCTGGTGGACCTGGGCCACGCCCAGCGGGCCGCTGAAGGAATTGCCCTTGCCGCTGCCGTCATCGACCGGCGGCTTGTCGGCAATGATCCGTGCCGACACGATCTGCGCCTTTGGCGCGACGCCACCCGGCCAGGAGCCCGTTGCCGCGCCGGCGGCGAGGCTGGCCACGGCGGTGCCGTGGCCGACCACATCATCGACACTCAGATTGTTCCTGGCCGGATCGATGTAGTTGAGGTTGGCCAGCACCCGGCCATTCAACGCCACCGCATTGCGCTGCACGCCGGAGTCGACGATGCCGATGCGCACGTTCTGGCCGGTCAGGCCGGCAGCCTGTGCGGCGCGCGCATTGGTGACTGACAGATGCGCGTCGAAGGCCGGCTCCTGCGGTTTGACCGGGGGCGGCGTCGTCGGTGGCGGGGTAGTCGGTGGCGGCGGTGGTGGCGGGGTATCGATGCGCACGTTGCCGCCCCCGCCACCTCCACCACAGGCCGTCAGCACTACCAGCAGCGCGGTTCCCAGGACAGACCTCACCATCATCGTGCGTTCCATCGATTCCTTCCCATGAACGTTGTCCTGCCTTCATCCCGGCAGGCGTGCGGCCGCGCCCAGCGGCGGCCCTCCCCGACCCTCTATACTTGGGTCGACCCCCACGCAGTCTGCCGGGAAACCGGGGCACATCCAACGGCCCCCGGTCTCCTTTCCGAACATTGCTTACGCATCAACGAGATTGCCATGTCCAACATCGTCATCGCCGCCGCCAAGCGCACCGCCATCGGCTCCTTCCTCGGCCAGTTCAACGGCGTGCCGACCCCGACCCTCGGCGCGGCCGCCATCGCTGCCGCCCTGGAACAGTCGGGCATCCCGGCCAGCGACGTTTCCGAAGTCCTCATGGGCTGCGTGCTGCCGGCCAACCTCGGCCAGGCGCCCGCCCGCCAGGCGGCGATCGCTGCCGGCATCCCGCTGTCGACCGGTGCCACCACGCTGAACAAGGTGTGCGGCTCGGGCATGAAGACCATCATGCTCGGTCATGACCTGATCAAGGCCGGTTCGGCCAGCATCGTTGTCGCCGGCGGCATGGAATCGATGTC
This sequence comes from Stenotrophomonas sp. 96582_Sma, assembly GCF_056480905.1. Taxonomy (NCBI): domain Bacteria; kingdom Pseudomonadati; phylum Pseudomonadota; class Gammaproteobacteria; order Lysobacterales; family Lysobacteraceae; genus Stenotrophomonas; species Stenotrophomonas sp. 96582_Sma. The sequence goes on from NZ_CM151122.1 coordinate 3,579,023, forward strand.
CAACGCGCCGCACATGCTGCCGAACTCGCGCACCGGCAACCGCTTCGGCAACTTCCAGGCGGTCGATCACATGGCCCACGATGGCCTGGTCAACGCTTATGACGGCAAGGCGATGGGTGAATTCGCCGAATGCGCCGTGGACAAATACCAGTTCAGCCGCGAAGAGCAGGACGCCTACGCCATCGAATCGGTCAAGCGCGCGCAGGCGGCGCAGGCCAACGGTGCGTTCGCCGATGAAATCGTCGCGGTGAAGGTCGCCACCCGCAAGGGCGAGGTCGAGGTCGCCACCGACGAGCAGCCGGGCCGCTCGGACATCGCCAAGATCCCGACCCTGCGCCCGGCCTTCAAGAAGGACGGCAGCGTCACTGCCGCCAGTTCCTCCAGCATCTCCGACGGCGCTGCTGCAGTGGTCCTGCTGACCGAGGAAGATGCAGCCGCTCGCGGCATCACCCCGCTGGCCCGCATCGTCGGCCACGCGACCCATTCGCAGGAACCGGAGTGGTTCACCACCGCCCCGATCGGCGCGCTGCACAAACTGCTGGACAAGACCGGGTGGTCGCTGGACCAGGTCGATCTGTTCGAGATCAATGAAGCCTTCGCCGTGGTGGCGATGGCGCCGATGCGCGAACTGGGCATTCCGCACGACAAGCTCAACGTGAATGGCGGTGCCTGCGCTTTGGGCCATCCGATCGGTGCCTCCGGCGCACGCCTGGTGGTGACCCTGGTCAACGCCCTGCGCACGCGCGGTGGCAAGCGCGGCATTGCCACCCTGTGCATCGGCGGCGGCGAAGCAACCGCAATCGCCATCGAATTGATTTAAAAAGATTTAACGATGATTTCGCAAAAATGAATGCGGGATCGCTTGACACCCAATCTTGGCTTGTCATCATGTTGTCGGCGCGCAGCATGCGCGTTGCCTAATTCTAACGACGAGGATTTACACAATGAGCATCAACAAGCTGCTGGTCGCGATGTCCCTGGCTCTGGCCCTGGCCGCCTGCTCGAAGCAGGAAGCTGCCCAGGACGCCGCTGCTTCGGCCAACGAAGCCGCCACCGAAGCCCAGGCTGCTGCCGACCAGGCCGCCGCTGCTGGCGCCCAGACCGCCGACGCTGCCCAGCAGGCCGCTGACACCGCCGCCACCGCTGCTGACGCTTCGGTTGACGCTGCTGCCCAGGCTGGCGCTGCTGCCACCGACGCCGCTGCCGGCGCCGCTGCTGACGCTGCCAAGGCTGCTGAAGGCACCGCTGAGAAGGCCAAGGACGCTGCTGAAGAAGCCAAGAAGTAATAACTTCTTTCTTCACGCTGTTCTGGAAAAGCCGCTGGTTCGCCAGCGGCTTTTTTTTTTTTCGAATGCGCGCGACTGAGCCGCTGCATCGCGACCCCGTCTTCACAACGGCATGAATAGGCTGGCGTCCCCATCCATTGCAGTACCGGAGACCGCCATGAAGATTCGTCCGATCACCACCACCCTGCTGGCCGCCTCCCTGCTGCTGGCCCTGGCCGCCTGCAAGGGCCCGGAAGCCGAACAGGCCAAGCAGGACGCACAGCAGGCTGCCGACAGCGCAGGCGCTGCCGCCCGTGACGCCGTGGACAAGGCCGCCGAAGCCACCCGCGACGCCGCCGACAAGACCGCTGCCGCGTCCGAGCAGGCCGCCGCCGATACCCAGCAGGCGCTGGACAAGGCTGCAGACGCCACCGCCAACGCCGCCGACAAGGCCAAGGACGCCGCAACCGATGCCGCCGCACACGCCAGCGACGCCACTGCGAACGCCGCACAGAAGGTCGCCGACAAGGCCCGCGATGTCGCCAATGACGCCAAGGCCAACGCCGCCAAGGAAGAAGCCAAGCACTAACGGTTCGTTCGCCGGGCATGGCCCGGCGCTACCGACCAGCCGAGCATCGGCTCGGCTGCACAGGAAAAGCCGCGGCACTGCCGCGGCTTTTCTGCTTTTCGCTCTCTGCTCTTTCTGTTGATTCCGTGCTGGACGCGTACGGAAAGTGTCCACGGACGCGCGGGTAGGTTGCGCAGGGGCGTAAGCGCCATGGATGGCGCGCCCGAGCTTACATGGACGTACTTGCAGCGCCCCCTGCGCGACCTACCCGCGCGGCCCACCCATCAGTATCAGCGCCCACCACGAGGGGCTCCGCCGTTGGCCGCCTCCTACGGCAGCGCGCGCGCCAGCATCGCCGTCAGCTCCACCCCCGCCGGCAGCGTCCCGAACGCCAGCCCGTGCTCCCCTTCCAGCCGGCTACGCACGAATGCCTCCGCCATCGGGCTGCGCGCACGCAGCAGCAGCGCCGCCTGCAGCAGCAGCGCAGTGCGCTCGCAGAACAGCCGCGCCTGCGCTTCCTCCGGTGGCGGTGCCGCTGCCCAACGCTGCAATGCCGCTGCATAGCGCCCATCACGGTCAGCCACCGATGCCAGCTCACCGCGCAGCGCCGCCATCGCCTCCGGTTCACGCGCCAGCGCACGCAGCACATCCAGGCACTGGATGTTGCCGCTGCCCTCCCAGATCGAATTCAACGGTGCCTGCCGGTACAGGCGCGGCAGCATCGACTCCTCCACGTAGCCCGCACCGCCCAGGCATTCCTGCGCTTCATTGACGAAGGCGGGCGCGCGCTTGCACAGCCAGTACTTGCCCAGCGCCGTCCCCAACCGCGCCATCGCGGCTTCATTGGCATCCACACCGGCGCGATCCACCGCGCGCGCGATCCGCATCGCCAACACCGTGGCCGCTTCCGACTCCAGCGCCAGATCAGCCAGCACGTTGGTCATCAGCGGGTGCTCGACCAGCAGCTTGCCGAAGGTACGTCGATGACGTGCGTGGTGCAGCGCCTGCGCCAGCGCCATGCGCATCTCCGCCGCTGCACCCAGCATGCAGTCCAGGCGGGTCATCATCACCATGCCGATGATGGTGGCCACGCCGCGCCCCTCTTCGCCCACGCGCCATGCCTGTGCGCCGCAGAACTCGACCTCACTGGAAGCGTTGGCCCAATCGCCGAGCTTGTCCTTCAGCCGCATCAACCGGAACGCATTGCGGTCACCATCGGCCAGCCGGCGCGGCATCAGCAGGCAGGTCAGGCCTCCCGGCGCCTGCGCCAGCACCAGGAAGCCATCGCACATCGGTGCAGAAAAGAACCACTTGTGGCCGACCAGACGGTAACGCTCGCCATCGATCGGTTCGGCGCGCGTACTGTTGGCACGGACATCCGAGCCGCCCTGCTTCTCGGTCATGCCCATGCCCAGGGTGATGCCGGCCTTGTCCGCCACCGGCACGTCGCGCGGGTCATAGACCGGCGCAGCGGCCTTGCGCGCCCACTCGGCCAGATGCGGCTGCGAATGCAGTACCGCCACTGCCGCATGGGTCATGGTCAACGGGCAGCTGGTGCCCGCCTCGGCCTGGTGATGCAGGTAGCTCAACACTGCACGTGCCACGTGCGCGCCGGGCTGCGGCTCATGCCAGGACAATCCAGCGACACCGTGCGATTTTGCCGTGTCCATCAACTGGTGATAGGCCGGATGGAACTCCACGGTGTCGATGCGATGGCCCTGTGCATCATGCGTGCGCAGCCGCGGACGATCACGGTTGGCATCGAAGCCCAGCCGGTACAGTTCATCACCGGCGAGTGCACCATAGACACCCAGTCGCGGCGCGAAGCTGGCGGCGCCTTCGCGCTGTACGGCCTCCATCAGCGCCACGTCGTCGGTCCACAACTGTCGCCCTGCGAACGGCGGCGGCTGGTTCAACACCACATGGGTTTCATACGGTGCGTTGCTGCTGAAGCTGGGTCCACTCATCCGGTCCATCCTGGCGGCAAGAGGTCTGCGGCCCGATTGTGCCGCATCGCCTGCCAAGCCCGTGTTCAGGCCGGTTCTCACCCTCTGCACGAGACGCAGGCCACAGTGACCGCATGGCAGGCAACGACGATCTGGTGGTGCTGCGCCCGGAGGGGCTGTACTGCGCCGCCGGCGATTTCCATATCGACCCGTGGCGACCGGTAGCGCGCGCGGTCATCACCCATGGCCACGGCGACCATGCCCGCCCGGGCATGAGGGAGTACCACTGCAGCGAAGGCAGCCTGCCGATCCTGCGCTGGCGCCTGGGTGACGTGCCGGTGCAGGCGCATGCCGAGGGTGTGCCGTTCCGCCTCGGGCAGGTGCAGGTATCGCTGCATCCGGCCGGCCACGTGCTCGGTTCGTCACAGGTACGCATCGACGACGGGCGACAGGTCTGGGTCGCCTCCGGCGACTACAAGCGACAGCCTGATCCGACCTGCACACCGTTCGAAGTGGTGCCCTGCGATACCTTCATCACTGAAGCCACGTTCGCACTGCCGATCTACCGCTGGCCGGACACGCCGGCGGTGGCTGCAGAGATCGTGGCGTGGCGCCGCGAATGCGAACAACGTGGCGAAGCCGCGATCCTGCTGTGCTACGCACTGGGCAAGGCACAGCGGGTGCTGGCCGAGCTGCTGCCGCTGGACGATCGCCCAGCCTGGCTGCACGGCGCCATCGCCAATGGCGTGGCGGTGTACCGGCAGGCCGGGGTGCCGATGCTGGAGACGCTCACCGTGGCCGAGCAGGGCCGCCAGCCTGATGCCGCCGGCCAGCTGATCCTCGCGCCGCCGTCGGCTGCGGGCACGCCCTGGATGCGCCGCTTCGGCCGCCACCAGCTGGGCTTCGCATCCGGCTGGATGCAGCTGCGCGGCAATCGGCGGCGCCGCAATGTCGATCGCGGTTTCGTCATTTCCGATCACGCCGATTGGCCAGCACTGCTGCAGACCATCGAACAGACAGGCGCGCAGCGGGTGATCGCTACCCATGGCAATACCGATGCGTTGATTCCGTTCCTGCGCGAGCGCGGCGTGGCTGCCGAAGCCTTCCGCACCGATTTCGGGAGCGAGGAATGAAGGCCTTCGCTGCGCTCTACCAGCGCCTGGACCGCAGCACCGCGACACTGGACAAGCGTGCGGCGCTGGTCGACTACTTCCGCCACGCGCGTGCGCATGATGCGGCGTGGGCGCTGTACCTGCTCAGCGGCGGCAAAGTGGGCGGTGCACGCCGGAAGATCGCCGCCAGTGGCGAACTGCGCGCCTGGATTGCCGAAGAATCAGCGCTGCCACCGTGGCTGGTCGAAGACAGCTATGCCCAGGTCGGAGACCTGGCCGAGACACTGACCCTGCTGCTGGATGATCCAGCGCAGCCTTCGCTCGACCGGCCATTGGCCGAATGGATCGAACAGCACCTGCTGGCCGTGGCCAACCAGCCCGAACCGGTACGCCGCGAGGCGGTGGTCTCGGGCTGGCAGCAGCTGTGCAGCCGCGAACGCCTGGTGTTCAACAAACTGCTGACCGGCGCCCTGCGCGTTGGCGTTTCGCAGCGACTGGTACAGCAGGCACTGGCGGAATGGTCCGGCCTGGACATCGCACGCATCGCCCAGCGCATGCTCGGCGAGTGGGTCCCCTCGCCCGGGCTGCTGGCTCAACTGCTGTCACCGGACGAACTGCCGTCCGACCGCCAGCAGCCCTACCCCTTCTTCCTCGCCTCCCCTCTGGAAGTCGATCCTGCCGAACGCCTCGGCGCGATCGACGACTGGCTGCTGGAATGGAAATGGGATGGCATACGCCTGCAGCTGCTGCGCCGGCGTGGCGAAGTCGCGCTGTGGTCCCGTGGCGAGGAACGACTGGATGGCCGCTTCCCCGAGATCGAGCACGCCGCGATGGCGTTGCCGGAGGGCTGCGTGCTGGACGGAGAGCTGCTGGCCTGGGACGAGACCGCCAACCTGCCGCGCGCATTCACCGCCCTGCAGACCCGCATCCAGCGTCGCAAGCCAGGAGCAGCGACTCTGCGCAACACGCCGGTACGCGTGCTCGCCTATGACCTGCTGGAGCACGATGGCGCGGATCTGCGTGAGCTGCCGTTGCAGGAACGGCGTACGCGGCTTGCCGCGGTCATCGGTGCATTGGACGATGTGCGGATCCAGCTGTCGCCCGACGTTGCCGCCGTCGACTGGGCGCAGGCGGCGGCGATGCGCGATGTGGCACGCGAGCGTGGCGTGGAAGGGCTGATGCTGAAACGACGCGGCTCACCCTACCTGGCTGGGCGACGCCGCGGTGACTGGTGGAAATGGAAGGTCGATCCGCTCACCATCGATGCGGTGCTCCTGTACGCACAGGCTGGCCATGGGCGGCGCAGCACGCTGTACACCGACTACACCTTCGGCGTCTGGGACGGCGACACGCTGGTGCCGGTGGCCAAGGCGTATTCGGGCTTGGACGACAAGGAGATCCTCGCGCTTGACCGCTGGATCCGCGCCAACACCCGCGAGCGTTTCGGGCCGGTGCGCAGCGTACGCGCCGAACAGGTGTTCGAGCTGGGTTTCGAAGCGGTCAACCGCAGCAGCCGGCACAAGTCGGGGATCGCCGTGCGTTTTCCGCGCATCCTGCGCTGGCGGCACGACAAACCGGCCAGTGAGGCCGACCAGCTGGCCAGCCTGCAGGCGCTGGCACGATGACCCGCAGCCAGGCGCTGCGCCGGCTGGAAGACTGGTTCGCGACGCGAGGCTGGCGCTCACTGCCGTTCCAGCGCGCGATGTGGCGGCACTATCTCGCCGGCGAATCCGGGTTGCTGCATACGCCCACCGGCAGCGGCAAGACGCTGGCGATGTTCGGTGGCCCCCTGCTGCAGGCGATGATCGATCCGCCGTCGGCTCCCCGCCTCGCAAGTGCGGTGCGTCCGCTGCAGGTGCTGTGGGTAACGCCCTTGCGCGCATTGGCCAGTGATACCGCACGCGCGCTCCAGGCCGTCGTCGACGGCTTGGGACTGGGATGGCGTGTCGGCCTGCGCAGCGGTGACGCCAGCAACCGCGAGCGGCGCCAGGCCCGCGAAGGCCGCATCGACGTACTGGTAACCACGCCCGAATCACTGGCGCTGCTGCTGAGCTATCCGGATACGTTGCCGCGCATGCGCCAGCTGCGCTGCGTGGTGGTGGACGAATGGCATGAGCTGCTGGGCAACAAGCGCGGTGTGCTGCTGCAGTTGAACCTGGCGGTGTTGCGCGAAGCTGCGCCTGCAGTGCAGCTGTGGGGGCTTTCGGCCACGCTGGGCAACCTGGATGAGGCGCGCGACGTGCTGCTGCCCGGACAGCCCGACGCGCCGATCGTGCAGGGCGTGCGCCCGCGCGCGATCAGCGTGCGCAGCCTGCTGCCGGAACCCGGCGAACGTTTTCCGTGGGCCGGGCATCTGGGCCTGGCGCAGCTGCCGCGGGTGCTGGACGCGTTGATGCGGGCACGCAGCAGCCTGTTGTTCACCAACACCCGTGCGCAGGCAGAACTGTGGCATCAGGCGCTGGCCGCGGTCTGGCCGGAAGCCCCGGACACGCTTGCGCTGCACCACGGCTCGCTGGATCCAGCACTGCGCCAGCAAGTCGAGGATGGCCTGCGCGCGGGCGCGCTGCGCTGCGTGGTTGCCACCTCCAGCCTCGACCTCGGCGTGGACTTCCCCGAGGTTGAGCAGGTACTGCAGCTGGGCAGCCCGAAGGGCGTGGCCCGCCTGCGCCAACGCGCGGGACGTGCGCGTCACCGCCCGGGTGCCAGCGGTTCCATCCTGTGCGTGCCCAGCCATGCACTGGAGCTGGCCGAATACGCCGCGGTGCGCCGTGCATTGGCCGAGGGCGTGGTCGAAGCGCGCCGGCCGCCGACGCTGTCGCTGGATGTGCTGGCCCAGCATGCGGTCAGCCGCGCGCTGGCCGGTGGCTTCGACAGCGATGCGCTGCTGGCGCAGGTACGGCGTACACATGCCTTTGCGTCGCTCGGCGAAGACCAGTGGCAGGCCGTGCTGACGTTCATCGTGCAGGGTGGCCAGGCCCTGGCCCAGTACCCCGATTTCCACAAGGTCGTGCGTGATGCCGATGGCCGGTACCGCATGCACGACCGTCGCCAGGCGCTGCGACATCGGCTGTCGATCGGCACCATCAGCAGCGATGGCAGCGTGCGCGTGCAGTTCCTGCGCGGTGGTGGCCTGGGTGCCGTGGAGGAACAGTTCGCCAGCCGCCTGCGTCGCGGCGACCGTTTCCAGTTCGCCGGGCGCCTGCTGGAACTGGTGCAGCTGCGCGACATGACCGCCTTCGTGCGGCTGGCACGAGGGCGCGGTGATGGTGTGGTGCCGCGCTGGCAGGGAGGCCAGTTGCCACTGTCGATGCCGCTCGGCCGCGAGCTGGAGTGGGTACTGTCCGGCGCCCACGACAGTGCCGAATCACGCTGGTTGTCCCCCTTGCTGGCACTGCAGCAGCAGTTGTCGACGCTTCCCGGACCAGAGCATCTGCTGGTGGAAGAGGTGCGGCGCCGCGACGGCCAGTTCCTGTTCGTCTACCCTTTTGCCGGCCGTCACGTGCACGAGGCGCTGGCCGCCTTGCTGGCACTGCGCTGTACCCGCCGGCAGCGCAACAGCATCGGCTACGCGGTGAACGATCATGGCCTGGTGCTGGCACCGGCGCAGGCGATCGAACTGGATGCGGCGCAATGGCGAGCATTGTTCACCGCCGATCAGCTGCTGGACGATCTACGTGCCGCGGTGAACCTGGGCGAGCTGGCGCGCCGCCAGTTCCGTGGCATCGCACGCGTAGCGGGCCTGCTGGTCCCCAGCCTGCCCGGCGGTATGCCGCGATCGCTGCGCCAGCTGCAGGCCTCGGCAGGCCTGCTCTACGACGTACTGCGCGAGCATGACCCCGGCCACCTGCTATTGGCATTGGCCGAACGCGAAGTGCTGCATGACAGCCTGGACCTGCCGGGACTACAGCAGGTCCTGGCAAGGATCGGCATGCAGGCCCTCTCGGTGCAGCACCCGACATCACTCACGCCACTGGGCTTCCCGTTATGGGCCGAACGCCTGCGCGGGCAGTTCAGCAACGAGGACTGGCGCACCCGCGTGCAACGCGCGGCCCAGCAGCTGGAGCGCCGCCATGGTCGATGAACTGCCGCTGCTGCGCGCCGGCGAATCGCTGATTCTGCTTGGCGCGCGTGCGCTGTACTGGCCCGCGCGGCAGGCGCTGTTGATCGCCGACCTGCACCTGGGCAAGGCCGATGTATTCCGCCGCGCCGGCATCGCATTGCCCAGCGGCGGCACCGGCGAAGACCTGCAACGCCTGCAGGGGCTGCTGGACAGGCATGCCTGTCGCGAGCTGTGGATCCTGGGTGACATCCTGCATGGACCGGCGCATCGCGCTGCGTGGTACCAGCAATGGCTGGCATGGCGCGAACGCAATGCTTCGCTGGACGTGCATGTCCTGCGCGGCAATCACGACCGCCAGCTGCCGCATGCTCAGTTGCAGGTACAGATCCACGATGAAGTGCGGCTGCAGCCGTTCCTGCTTCGCCATGAGCCGATGCCCGATGCAGAGCTGCATGTGATCGCCGGGCATCTGCATCCGCAGGTCGCCTTGCCGCCATTGCGACGGCGCTTCCCCGCGTTCTGGCTGCGTGAGCGGATGACGGTGCTGCCGGCCTTCTCCGCGTTCACTGCCGGCATCGTGCCCGTGCCCGCCCGCGGCGAGCAAAGGGTCGCCTGCGTGGAAAACGGCCTGGTGCAACTGCCGGTGGCTTGAATCAGGCCGGACGAATGCCCAGCTGCGGCATCAACTGGAAATCAGGCGTGTCGCCCTCACGTCGTCGCGGCAACGCCTGGATCGCCGCCAGCATTTCCTGCGCGCAGGTGCGGATGCGCGCGTGGTGCTCCGCTGATGCATGACTGATCAGGCTGCCGACATGGAACTCGAACACGTCCTCCAGTACGTCGGGCTGGTCCTCGTGCAGCATCTGCAGCAATCCGCGCAGCTTGCAGATTTCCGATTCCAGCTCCTCGACCGCGAACAACATGGCGTCCTCCTCTTCAACATCAGCGGCACATCCGGGCCGCAACAGGCCGCAACGGCAGCGCCGCCCGGGCCACGCGCGATGTTGATCACGGAAAGGAAAACGGGCGACGCGCATTCGCGTGCAACCTACTTCTCGCATATCGGCGGTGAGGCAACCGTTAATTCAGGTGACGACGCGCTTCACGCATTGGCCGAAATCGCGTTGATACGAGGCATTTCCGCTGCAGTGGCCAGTGCGTCGACGAACGCCGGATCCAGTGCAAGTGCACCGAACCAGCCGTGCTGGGTGCCACTGAGCACGCGCAGCATGTGGCCACGGCCACCGGGCAGGCGCCCCATCGGGCCCAGCAGCACGTCACGCGCCTTCGCCCAGGCGTCGCGGTCGGACTGGAACAGCGGCGTCAGCCAACGACTCCAGCGCTGGTACACCGCAACGTGTGCCCTGCGTTGCGCCTGGTAGGCCTGCAGCGCGACCGTGCTGCCGCCGTAGGTGCGCACCGCATCGCGCAGCGCCAGCGCATCGAGCAGCGCCATGTTCACGCCCTGCCCCAGCTGCGGGCTCATCGCATGCGCGGCATCACCGGCCAGCACCATGCGGCCGTGGTACCAGCGCGTCATCACCGCATCACGGTAGACCGCGCGCGCCAACTGGCCGGCATCACGCAGATGGGCGAAGCGCGCACTGGCCTGCGGCCACAGTGCATGCAGTTCATCCAGCCAGGGCGTCATGCCATCGGCCTGCCAGCGTTCGAAGTCAGCGCGTGGCAGGCTCCAGAAGAAACTCAGGCGCGGCGTGTCATCACCGGGGCGCGTGCCGACCGGCAGCAGTCCGATCATCTTGCGCGCGGCCACGTAACGCTGCCGCAGCTCCTGCACGTGCGGCCAGTCCTCGGCCGGCAGCAGGCACCACAGCGCCCCCCACGGATACACGCGGTCCAGCCCGGCACCGCCGGCGATCGTGCCGCGCAGCGTCGACGCGGCGCCATCGGCGACCACTACCAGGTCGAACGGGCCATGCGTGCGCCCGTCGCTGTCGCGCAGACGGCCGTGTTCGGCATCCACCTCGGTAATGGTGGTACCGGCATGCAGCTGGCCCTCGCCTGCGCGCGCCTCGTCCAACAGCGAGAACAAGGCCCCGCGCTGCATGCCCAGGCCGTGCAGGCGCGCATCCAGTCCCTCGTAGCGCATGTCCATCACCGCGCGCTCGCACGGCGTGTCGCCATACAGGCGGTGCACCGGCGCGGCATGTGCGCGCACGGAATCAAGCAGGCCCATCTGCCACAGTACCTGCAGGCCGCTGGGCTGCAGCAGGAAACCGGCACCCACCGGCCCCGGCGTGGGCACGCGTTCGAAGATCTCCACCTCGTGGCCGTCACGGGTGAGCAGGATGGACACTGCCTGTCCAGCGGTGCCGTAGCCGATCACGGCGATGCGCAGTCGTTCCGTCATGGCCGCATTGTGCCCGAGGCGGGTGGATCGCGAGCGGGTCGCGGGCAATCCGCGCAAAAAAAACCCCGCCGAAGCGGGGTTTTCAACGCACTGTCGAGTGGATCACTCGGCCGGCGTGATGTTCGAAGCCTGGGCACCCTTCGGGCCCTGGGTCACGTCATAGGTGACACGCTGGCCTTCCTGCAGGCTGCGGAAGCCCTTGGAGTTGATGGCGGAGAAGTGCGCGAACACGTCGGCGCTGCCATCCTCCGGCGAGATGAAGCCAAATCCCTTGGCGTCGTTGAACCACTTGACGGTACCGTTCGGCATGGTGATGCGAGACCTTATGCAATGAATGGGTGGTGTACGCTGAACCCGCGCACAAGCTGAGTATGCAAAGCTTGCTCGGGGAAGACAATCACCCCCGTGCCAATTCGCCCACCAGTTCCGGAAGTCCGTTGCCGGCCGCCTGCACGTTGGCCAGCACTTCGGCCATCGTGATCTCCTCACCATCACCACAGCCGGCAGCCCAGTTGGCGATGATCGCCAGGCAGGCGTAATCCAGCCCCAGCTCGCGTGCCAGGGCGGCTTCCGGCATGCCGGTCATGCCCACCAGATCGCAGCCGTCGCGGCGCATACGGGCGATTTCAGCGATGGTTTCCAGGCGCGGGCCCTGTGTTGCGCCGTAGCAGCCACCGTCATGGACCGTGACGCCGGTCACTTTGGCCGCCGCCAGGATCTTGCTGCGCAGCATTGGTGTGTACGGGTGGCCGAAATCAACGTGGACCACGTCGGTGCCTTCTTCCTCACAGATCGTGCTGATGCGGCCCCAGGTGTAGTCGATGATCTGGTCCGGGCAGGCCAGCACGCGCGGACCAAAGTGTTCGGTGATGCCCCCCACCGTGTTCAACGCCAGCACGCGCTGCGCGCCCAGCTGCTGCAGCGCGGCCAGGTTGGCGCGGTAGTTGATCTTGTGCGGCGGCAGCGAATGGCCTTCGCCATGCCGCGCCAGGAACGCCACGCGATGGCCGAGCAGCGTACCAACGCGCACCGGGCCCGACGGACGGCCGAAGCGGGTGTCGACCTCGTGGGTCTGCACGTCGTCAAGCTTGGCCAGGTTATAGACACCGGTACCGCCGATCACGGCCAGGGCGATCTGTTGCATTCGAAGCACTCCATGAAAAGACGAACGCCGGCACCCGAGGATGCCGGCGGCAGAAGAAGACGCGCCGCGGGCGGCTGCGCCGTTATTCCTTCATCGCGTAGATGGCCGGCACGCAGCGCAGGGTTTCGTTGACGTCCATGCCGAAGCCGAACACGTAACGGTCCGGCAGTTCGATGCCGGCGTAGTCGGCAGTCACGTCCGGCAGCGCGCGGTCGTGCTTCTTCACCGTCATCGCGGCGATGCGCACGTCGGTCGCGCCTTGTTCCAGGCACCAGGTGCGCACGCCCTGCAGGGTGTAGCCCTCGTCGAGGATATCGTCGACCAGCAGCACGCGGCGACCGAACAGCGAGGTGGCCGGCTTGTGCTTCCAGACCAGGTCGCCGCCGGTGGTTTCACCGCGGTAACGGGTGGCGTGCAGGTAATCGAACTGCACGTCCTGGCCGCGCGCGCCCAGTTCCAGCGCCAGCTGGCCGGCGAACGGCAGCGCACCGTGCATGATGGACAGGAACAGCGGCACCTCGCCCTTGTAATCGCGCGCGATGGCGTCGGCGATACCAGCGATGGCCTTGTCGATGGTGGGGCGGTCGACCAGCAGGTCAGCCTGGGCCAGGGCCTGGGAAATGGTGAGGTTGGGCATCAGACGGTTCTTCCAAGGGTTTCAAGCAGACGGGATTGGGTGTCGCCATGGCGGGCATCGGCCAGCAGGCCGTCCCAGCCGAGCGCGCCGCGGCCCAGCAGGCCCAGCAGCGCAGCAGTATTGAGGGAGCGTCCCTGCACGGCGTGCAGGGCTTCATCGACCAGTTCCGGGTGGCAGACCAGCACCACGTCGCAGCCGGCATCCAGATGCGCGTGCACGCGCGCCGGCACGCCGCCGGCACTGTGCGAGGCGGCCATGCCGATGTCATCGGAGAACACCACGCCGCGGAAGCCGAGCTCGCCGCGCAGGATGTCCTGGATCCAGCGCGGCGAATAGCCGGCCGGTTCCGGTGCCACCTGCGGATAGATCACGTGCGCCATCATCACCGCGTCGGCACCGGCGGCGATGCCGGCCTGGAACGGGACCAGGTCCTGGGCGCGCAGCTCGTCCAGCGCGCGCGGGTCGATCGCGGTATCCACGTGGGTGTCTTCCAGCACGGTGCCATGGCCGGGGAAATGCTTGAGCGTGGCGGCCATGCCGACCGCATGCATGCCGCGCACGTAGGCGGCGGTGAACGCGGCCACCACCTGCGGGTCTTCACTGAAGGCGCGGTTGCCGATGGCACGGTTGCCACGGCCAAGGTCGACCACCGGCGCGAAGCTCAGGTCCAGGCCGCTGGCGCGCACTTCGCTGGCCATCAGCCAGGCGTGCTGCTCGGCCAGGGCCAGCGCCTGCTGCGGGTCGGTGGCGTACATCGCCCCGATGTCCTGCAGTGGCGGCAACTCGCTGTAGCCCTCGCGGAAACGCTGCACGCGGCCACCTTCCTGGTCCACGCAGATCAGCTGCGGGCGCGGCGCGGCAGCGCGGATCGCCGCGCTCAGATCGGTCACCTGCTGGCGCGAGGCGAAGTTGCGCTTGAACAGCACCACTCCGGCCACGGCATCGTGCTGCAGCCAGTCACGTTCCTGGGCGGTCAGTTCGGTGCCGGCAACGCCGATCAGCAGCATGGTCGATCTCCACAACGCGCGCCCGCATGGCGCAGTGCCGCATTGTCGCAGAACCGGCCGACAGGCGCAGTGGTCAGAAAAAGGGGACGGAGGGGATTAAGCCGCAATCGGCCCCTACGGGCTGGATACGTCTTAATTCCCTCCGTCCCCTTTTCGGATCCGGTCAGACCTTGCAGCCGTCCGGGCCGCAGGCCTCGTCGCCGTCAGCCGGGGCCGCAGGCGCGCCCTGCTCGGCGGCGATCTGGCGAAGGGCGTTGGCGAAGGCCTCGGGGGGCTGCGCCCCGGAAATGGCCCACTTCCCATCGATGACGAAGGTCGGCACCGAAGAAACGCCCAATGCATGAGCCTGCGCCAGCTTGGCTTCGACCTCGGCCAGGCCGCGGTCGGAGGCCAGCATCTGCGCGATTTCACCCGCGTCGAGGCCGCCTGCCGCGCCCGCCTTGATCAGCACCGAGGGGTCCGCCAGGTTCTGGCCGTGCTCGAAGTGGGCGCGGAACAGTGCTTCGCCCACCGCATCCTGCACGCCGTGCTCGCCTGCCAGCCACAACACCCGGTGCGCCGGCAGCGTGGTCACCCGCACCTGGCCCTGGCTGAAGTCCATCGGCAGGCCCTCGGCCCGCGCGGTGGTCTGGGTCTGGCCGAGGATCTGTTCGGTACGCTCAACGCCGCCGAACTTGCGCACATAGGCCTCGCGCAGCGGCACCGGGGTGGCGTCAGCATCCGGGTCGAGCTGGAACGGCTGCCAGTGGATATCGAGTTCAGGCGCGTTGGCGCCCAGCAACTGCACGCCCTGCTGGAAACGATGCTTGCCGATCCAGCACCAGGGGCAGACCACGTCGGAGTAGATGTCGATTCTCATCCTTTCCACATGGGGGCCGACACCCTCGATAAAAGGGGACGGAGGGGATTAAGTCGTTTCCCGCACAGATGGGGTAAAGACGACTTAATCCCCTCCGTCCCCTTTTTGGGTGGTTTCACCACTCTGAATACGGGTGGCTGGCCAGGGCAACGTTGTAGTAGCGGGCATCATCGGTGACTTCGGCACCCACCCAGTCCGGCAGGTCGATGGTCTGGTCAGCGCTGTCCAGCTCAACCTCAGCCACTACCAGGCCGGCGTTGTCGCCGAGGAACTCGTCCACCTCCCAGGTCAGGCCGGCGTGTTCGACCAGATGGCGGCGCTTGTCGATCAGGCCGCCCACGCACAGCGCCAGCAGTGCGCGCGCATCGTCCACCGGGATCGGATAGTCGAACTCCTGGCGGGTGTGGCCGATGGTGCGCGACTTCAGGTTCAGCGCGGCGTAGTCGCCCTCGATGCGCACGCGCACCGAGGCGTTCTGGGTGCCGCGGTCGAGCGCGCCCATGTCGTTGATGTAGCCCTGCGCCATCGGGATCACCCGGTGCGCGGCGGCGCGCCAGCCATCACTGCTGACGAGGAATTTGCGTTCGATTTCGATGCCCATCGCGCCATTATGCGCGATGGGCATGACAGCCGATCAGCGCTTCTCGAATACCGCGATGCTTTCCACGTGTGCGGTGTGCGGGAACATGTCCATGGCACCGGCACTGACCAGGGTGAAGCCCTGTTCGTTGACCAGATAGCCGGCATCGCGTGCCAGCGAACCCGGGTGGCAGCTGACGTAGACGATTCGCTTGAACTGCTTCAGCGGCAGCTGTTGCAGCACTTCGATCGCGCCCGAGCGCGGCGGATCCAAGAGCAGCTTGTCGAAGCCCTGGCGCATCCACGGCGTGCTGCGCTGGTCCTGGGTGAGGTCGGCGCTGAAGAACTGGGCGTTGGTCAGGCCGTTGCGCTCGGCATTCTCACGGGCCCGCGCGACGAGGCCAGCATCACCTTCCACACCGACCACTTCGCGCACGCGGCGCGCCAGCGGCAGGGTGAAGTTGCCCAGGCCGCAGAACAGGTCCAGCACACGCTCGTCCTCACCCGGCTCCAGCAGGTCCAGGGCGTGGGCGATCATCTTCTCGTTGAGCTTGGCGTTGACCTGGATGAAGTCCAACGGACGGAACGCCAGCTCCACGTCCCACGGCGCCAGCCGGAACGACAGCGGCACGCCCTGCCCGTCCAGCGGCTGCACGGTATCCACGCCACCGGACTGCAGGTAGATCACGAAGCCATGCTGCTGGCCGAAGGCGGCCCAGGCCACGCGGTCGGCATCGCTGAGCGGCTGCAGGTGGCGCACGGTCAGGACCACGGCCTGGTCGCCAGCGATGAATTCGATCTGCGGGATGTCACGCTTGCCATCGAGCGATTCGATGAAGGTGGACAGCGCCTCGACCTTGGTGCCGATCTCGGGGATCACGGTCAGGCACTGGCTGAGGTCGGCGACGAATCGCGGATCCTGTTCACGGAAGCCGACCAGGGTCTTGTCCTTCTTTTCGACCCGGCGCACCGAGAAGCGACCCTTGCGCCGGTAGCCCCAGCTCTCACCGACCAGCGGCGCCAGCACGGTGCCCGGCTTCACGTGGCCGATGCGCTCCAGGTTGTCCATCAGCACGCGCTGCTTGGCGACAATCTGCTGGTCTTCGTCCAGGTGCTGCAGCACGCAGCCGGCGCAGGTGCCGAAGTGCGGGCACTTCGGGGTGACGCGCTGCGGCGAGGCCTGCAGCACTTCCACCGTACGCGCTTCGTCGAAATGGCGGCTGCGGGCGGTCTGTTCGGCCATGACCACCTCGCCCGGCAGGGCGCCGCTGACGAAGGTGACCTTGCCGCCCTCGCCTTCACGGCGGGCGACACCGCGACCATCATGGCTGAGGTCGAGGATCTCGGTCTGGAACGGGGTACGGTCGATGCGGGAGCGGGATCGGGCCACGTGGCAACAGGCTGCGGGCAAAAATGGGGGCGTATTGTCGCAGATCCTGACCGGCAGGGTCCGGACCCGCTTGCGCCCGCCGCCGCTGTGCTTGATGATTGCAACAGCTGACATGGAGGCAGCCCTGATGCAGATGACCCCGCGGGCCAGCCGGCCCCGCTTCCTGCTTGTCGAGGACGACATCATCAGCCGCGGTTTTTTCAAGGCGGCGTTGGAAACGTTACCGGCGGACGTGGACACCGCAGATTCATTGGCCAGCGCCCTGGCCAGCGCCGAACCCGGCGCGCATGACCTGTGGCTGATCGACGTCAACCTGCCTGACGGCAATGGCGCGCAGCTGCTGCGCGAACTGCGCCGTTCACATCCCGACACCCCGGCGTTGGCGCATACCGCCGACGGCGATACCTCGATCCATGCGCGCCTGCGCGAGGCCGGTTTCAGCGACACGCTGGTCAAGCCGCTGGGCCGCGACCAGCTGCTGAAGGCGGTGCGCCGCGCCCTGGTCAACAGCCCGGCCGGGATCGTCATGGCCCAGGCGCCGGCCGCGGTCGAGCTGCAGGTACAGGACTGGGACGAGACTGCGGCACTGGCCGCGCTCAATGGCCAGCGCAACCACCTGATCGCGCTGCGCGAGCTGTTCCTGGCCGAGCTGCCAGGCGTACGCGATGCGGTCGAGCAGGCGGTGGACCAGCATGACGAGCGCCAGCTGCGCAGCCAGTTGCACCGGTTGCAGGCCAGCTGCGGATTCGTGGGTGCGGCACGTCTGGCCCGTGCGGTGCGCCAGTTGCATCATGCGCCGGAGTCCGGGCAGGCCCAGGCGGGGTTCCGCGACGCGGTAGCTGCCCTGCTGCATTAAGGGTTGTTCGGCAGGGCTGCGCCCTGCACCTGCCGAAGCCTTCAAGCCAGGGCAACGTCAAAGGCCAGAGCCAGAGCGGCTCTGGCTTTCTGCTTGTTGGGCGGGGCGGTGTGGGTGGGCAGGACACGCCGTAAACCCGTCCATGGGGGCTCGATGGCGCCATCCATGGCGCCAACGGTCCTGCCCACCCACACCGCCCCACCCCCGACAAATTCCTGATGACGGTTAGCAGTAGCTCCACGCCATGCGTGGATGAATCTCAATCGGAATCAAATATTTCGAATTGAAATCGAAACGCATCCACGCATGGCGTGGCTCTACTGTGTCGACCAAGGTCGACACCCACCAGAGCAGAGTGCCATTCCGACAGCTCGCGAGAAACTGTCGAAGGCGGGGTGGGTCCGGTTGAGGGGGCGTGAGCCGCATGGATGCGGCGACCGAGCTTACAGGGACGTACTTGCAGCGCCCCCCTCAACCGGACCCACCCCGCCATCCCACGGATAGCCAGCTTTTGCCGTTGACGTTGACGTTGATTCGGCAGGTGCAGGGCTGCAAGCCCTGCCGAACACCCCTCAACGCCTGGGAGCGAGCTGCTCGAGCATTTCCCAGGACTTCAGTCCTCGTGGCCCCAGGTGATGGGCCAGCACCCGCCGCATCGGCAGGCGCAGGCTGGCCAGGTCGGCGGCATCGGGCTCTTCATCGGCGGCCAGCGCCAGCAGCGCAGAACCCGTCGCGGCCGCCCGGCGTTCCCCACCGCGCTCGCTGAGCAGGCGCTGCGCGCCTTCCTGTGGGTCCAGTTCGTAGCGCGCGGCCGGGTCGATCGGCTGGCCGTCGCTGGCGCTGTCCAGATCGAAACCCAGGCCCAGCGCAGACAGCAGCTCGCGCTCAAACCGGCGCAGGGTCCAGGCCAGGCCGGCGCCCACGGCCAGCCGCGCGCGTGCCTCGCCATAGGCTAGGTACAACTCCGGCAGCGGGTCCTGGCGCGGGGCCAGGCGCAGGGTCAATTCACTCAGATAGAAGCCGGCCAGCATCGCCTGGCCGACCAGGCGCGGGGCAGCATCCAGTGCCTCGGCACCCCGCAGCTGGGCCAATTCGCCCCGCTGCTGGGCACTGAAGCGGATCCACTGCAGCGGCTGCAGGGCCGCGCGCAGCACCTGTCCCTTGGCGGTGGATACGCCACGCGCGAGCAGGCCGATCCGGCCATGCTGCGCGCTCAGCACTTCGACCAGCAGGCTGGTCTCGCGATAGGCCCGTGCATGCAGCACGAAGCCGGTGTCGTCCTCGATCATCATCGAAGCGACTGCAACGGCTTACTCGTAACCGAAGGCCTTCAGTGCGGCCTCGTCGTCGGACCAGCCTTCACGCACGCGCACCCAGGTCTCCAGGAACACCTTGGCGCCGAACAGGCGCTCCATCTGCAGGCGGGACTTGGCCCCGATCTCCTTCAGGCGGGTACCACCCTTGCCGATCACGATCGCCTTCTGGCCCTCGCGCTCGACCCAGATCACCGCACCGATGCGCAGCAGGTTGCCATCTTCGGTGAAGCGCTCGATTTCCACGGTGGTGGCATACGGCAGCTCTTCGCCGAGCTGGCGCATCAGCTGTTCACGTACCAGTTCGCCGGCCAGGAAGCGCTGGCTGCGGTCGGTGATCTCGTCTTCGCCGAACATCGGCGGCGCTTCCGGCAGCAGCGCCAGTACGTCGCGTACCAGTGCTTCCAGGCCGTTGCGCTTCTGCGCCGAGATCGGATGCACCGACGAGAAATCGCGGCCGGCCGTGACTTCCTGCAGGAACGGCAACAGCGCGCCCTTGTCCTTCAGCCGGTCGATCTTGTTGACCACCAGCACCACCGGGATACCGGCGTCGCGCAGAACATTGAAGGCCAGGCTGTCTTCCTCGTCCCAGCGACCGGCTTCGATCACCAGCAGGCCGGCATCGACGCCTTCCAGCGAGCCGCGCGCGGCGCGGTTCATCACCCGGTTCATCGCCCGCTTCTGCACCTTGTGCAGGCCGGGGGTGTCGACCAGCACCAGCTGGCCTTCCGGATAGGTGGCGATGCCCAGCAGGCGATGGCGCGTGGTCTGCGGGCGGTTGGAAACGATGCTGACCTTGGCGCCGACCAGGGCATTGGTCAGGGTCGATTTGCCCACGTTCGGGCGGCCGATGACGGCCACGCTGCCGCAATGATGGGGAGTTTGTTCGCTCACTTGGAATCCAGTTGTTCTAGGACGGCCGCAGCCGCCTGTTGTTCGGCAAGCCGCCGCGAGGCGCCTTCGCCCTCGGTGCTGGCGGCCGGGTCGGCTACGATGCAGCGTACCCGGAAGTGCTTGGCATGGTCGTCACCGGATTCTGACACCAGTTCATACTGCGGCAACGCCTTCTGTCGGGCCTGCAGCCATTCCTGCAGGCGGGTCTTGGGGTCCTTCTCGGGCCGACCGGAAGCCGGCAGTGCCTCGATCGAAGCGCTGAACCAGGGCAGTACCACCGCCCGGCAGGCCTCGAAGCCGGCATCCAGGTAGATCGCGGCCACCACGGCTTCCACGGCGTCGGCCAGAATCGAGTCGCGACGATGACCGCCGGACTTCATTTCGCCCGGGCCCAGGGTCAGCCGTTCGCCGAGTTCCAGGGTGCGCCCGATCACCGCCAGCGCGCCTTCACGCACCAGCTCGGCACGGGCACGGGTCATCGCGCCTTCGTCGGCCTTGGGCCAGCGTCGGTACAACGCCTCGGCCGCCATCATGTTGACGATGCTGTCGCCGAGGAACTCCAGGCGCTCGTTGTGCGGCGCACCGGCACTGCGATGCGTCAGCGCCTGCTTGAGCAGGGCCGGGTCGCTGAAGGCATGACCGATCAGGTCGCCACGTTGGATGAATTTACTGGGCACCGCTTCGTGTCAGGTCCTGGGAAGAATCGAATTTGCCAACCACATCGAGGTTGCCGATCAGCTGACGGCGCACTTCGTAGTTGACCTTGAGGGTCCAGCCATTGTCGCGACGGTCGAACTTCACGTTGGCCGGCTTCACGTTGTCCGAATAGTTGATGTACAGGCGCTTGAAGAACAGATCCTGGATGCGCGCCGGCTCCATGCTGCCCACGCCCGGCTCGTTGGCCAGGCTCTTCATCGCCGAGCGCACCGCGTAGTACTCCTGGTACATCGGGAACAGCTTCATGCCGATGTAGAGGAAGAAGCCAACCACGATCAGGACCGTCAGGAACGAGGTCAGGGTCATGCCACGCTGCGTGTTCATCGTCTTCATTGCGTTCTCCCCAGATACGCGTTGGATGTGAAAATACTCAGTTGGTGCCCGCTCAGTTGATGCTCGAGCCGATCCGCGACGGCTCGAAGCCATCCTTGCAGAACCAGCCCTGGCAGTTCAGCCAGATCAGGAACGCCTTGCCACGCAGGTTCTCTTCCGGCAGCAGGCCCCAGAAACGGCCATCGTCGCTGTTGTCGCGGTTGTCGCCCATCACCAGGTACTTGCCGGCCGGCACGGTCCACTGGCCCTGGCCACGCGGATAGTCGGTCTCCAGCACCGTGTGGGTGCGGCCCGGCAGGTGCTCGACCAGCAGGTTGGCGCCCTCGCCCTGGCCCTTGTGGCCGGCGTAGATGCCCTTGTTGTCGTACTTCAGCGGCTCGCCGTTGAGGATCACGCCGTCGCCTTCGAAGACCACGGTGTCACCCGGCACGCCGATCACGCGCTTGATGAAGTTCTCGCCCTTGGCCGGATCGTTCTCGCCATGGCCGGGGAAGTGGAACACCACCACGTCACCACGCGAGGGCTCGCCCACCGGCACGAACTTGGTGTTGCTGATCGGCAGGCGCAGGCCGTAGGAGAACTTGTTGACCAGGATGAAATCGCCGATCAGCAGGTTCGGCATCATCGAGCTGGACGGGATCTTGTACGGCTCGGCAATGAAGCTGCGCACGATCAGCACGATCGCCAGCACCGGGAAGAACGCACGTGAGTAGTCCACCAGCACCGGCTCGGAATCGAGCAGACCCGCGCGCTGGGCGCGACGCTTGGCGAGGTACAGCTTGTCCGCGAGCAGGATCAGGCCCGAGGCCAGGGTCAGCACGACCAGGAGGATCTCAAACAGTTTCATTCAGGGTCCTTTGCAACGTCACCAGACGACCGGCCCCGCAGGGCCGGTGCGGGCTTACTTGTTGTCCATCTGCAGCACGGCCAGGAACGCTTCCTGCGGGATCTCCACGCGGCCGACCTGCTTCATGCGCTTCTTGCCTTCCTTCTGCTTTTCCAGAAGCTTCTTCTTGCGCGAAACGTCGCCACCATAGCACTTGGCCAGCACGTTCTTGCGCATGGCCTTGACCGTGGTACGGGCGATGATCTGCGAGCCGACGGCGGCCTGGATGGCCACGTCGAACATCTGGCGCGGGATCAGGTCCTTCATCTTTTCGCACAGCTCGCGGCCGCGACGGTCGGCATGGCTGCGGTGCACGATCAGCGACAGTGCATCGACCTTGTCACCGTTGATCAGTACGTCCACGCGCACGAACGGGCCTGCGTCGAAGCGCACGAAGTGGTAGTCCAGCGAGGCATAGCCACGGCTGACCGACTTCAGCTTGTCGAAGAAGTCCAGCACCACCTCGGCCATCGGCAGCTCGTAGCTGATCTGCACCTGGCTGCCCAGGTAGTTGATGCCGATCTGGCTGCCGCGCTTCTCTTCGCACAGCTTGATGATGTTGCCGATGTACTCCTCGGGGGTGAGCACGTTGGCACGGATGATCGGCTCGCGGATCTCCTCGACCTGGTTCACCGGCGGCAGCTTGGCCGGGTTGTCCATGTTGATGATCGAGCCATCGGTCTTCAGGACTTCATACACCACCGTCGGCGCGGTGCTGATCAGGTCCAGGTTGTATTCGCGCTCCAGGCGCTCCTGCACGATTTCCATGTGCAGCATGCCGAGGAAGCCGCAGCGGAAGCCGAAGCCCATCGCCTCGGAGCTTTCCGGCTCGAAACGCAGCGCGGCATCGTTCAGGCGCAGCTTGTCCAGCGCTTCGCGCAGGTCCGGGTAGTCCTCGGCATCGACCGGGAACAGGCCGGCGAACACGCGCGGCTGCATTTCCTGGAAGCCCGGCAGCGGCTTCGGTGCCGGGTCGCCGGCCAGGGTAAGGGTGTCGCCGACCGGCGCACCGTGCACGTCCTTGATGCTGGCGGTGACCCAACCCACTTCACCTGCACGCAGCGCTGGCAGCACCTTGCGCTTCGGGGTGAACACGCCGACGTTGTCGACCTGGTGGTTGCGGCCGGTGGACATCACCTGCAGCTTGTCACCTGCCTTGATCTCGCCCTGCATCACGCGCACCAGCGAGACCACACCCAGGTAGTTGTCGAACCAGGAGTCGATGATCAGCGCCTGCAGCTTGTCGGTGTCGCGCGGCTTCGGCGGCGGGATGCGATGCACGATCGCTTCCAGCACGTCCTGCACGTTCAGGCCGGTCTTGGCACTGACCGGCACGGCGTCGGAGGCGTCGATGCCGATCACGGCCTCGATCTCGGCCTTGGCGCGCTCGATGTCGGCGGTGGGCAGGTCGATCTTGTTGATCACCGGCACCACTTCCAGGCCCTGCTCCACGGCGGTGTAGCAGTTGGCCACCGACTGCGCTTCCACGCCCTGGGCCGCATCGACCACCAGCAGCGCGCCTTCGCAGGCGGCCAGCGAGCGGCTGACTTCATAGGAGAAGTCGACGTGGCCGGGGGTGTCGATGAAGTTCAGATGGTAGGTCTGCCCGTCCTTGGCCAAGTACGGCAGCGACACCGACTGCGCCTTGATCGTGATGCCACGCTCGCGCTCGATCGGGTTGGAGTCGAGCACCTGCGCTTCCATCTCGCGGGCCTGCAGGCCACCACAGAGCTGGATGATGCGGTCGGCCAGCGTGGACTTGCCGTGGTCGACATGGGCGATGATGGAGAAGTTGCGGATGTTCCGCATCGAATCAGAAGACATAGGTGGCGGCGGCGCGCGGCGTCGTCAGGGTAACGGTCGATTATCGCATGCCCGGCGCCCGCCCGCGAAAACGGCCTCATCGGACCGGGCCCGGAATGGCCGAAGCCCCGCCAGGGCGGGGCTTCGGGGAAAAGCCGGGGCCGCCGAAGCGGCCCCGGCAGGCCTTACTGGCCGGCCTTGACCGCGACGAACGCGCTGTTGCCGCTGCCGGTGCGCACCAGCAGCATCACCACGTCGCCCTTCTTGTAGCTGGAAAGCGCACGGTTCAGCGCGTCCACGCTGCCGACCTGGGTGCTGGCCACCTGCAGGATCACCATGCCCGGAGACAGGCCCGCATCACGCGCGCCCTGGCCCTTGACCCCGGTGATGCGCACGCCTTCGCCCGATTCCAGGCCCAGCTGCTTGCGCTGCGGTGCGGTCAGGTCACTGACGTCCAGCCCCAGCAGGGCATTGGCGCCGGCCTGCGGAGCCGCATCGCTGTCGCCGGTGGCCGGGCCACGTGAACCGGCCTGCCCGTCTTCGGTCAGTGCGGTCAGGGTGGCGCTGAGGTCGCGCGGCTTGCCATCACGGATCACGCCCAGGGTGACCCGGCTGCCCGGTGCCATCGCGCCGATCAGCGGCGGCAGGTCGGACCAGCTGTTGACCGGCGCGCCGTTCACCGAACGGATCACATCGCCGATCTTCACCCCGGCCCGGGCTGCAGCCGAGTCCGGCACGATCTGGTTGACCAGGGCGCCGCGGCTGTCCGGCAGGCCCATCGCCTGCGCCTTCAGGCCGTCGATTTCCTGCACCACCGCGCCGAGCTGGCCACGGGTGACCTTGCCGGTCTTCTTGATCTGCTCGACCGCGCTCATCGCCAGGTCGATGGGGATCGCGAAGCTGATGCCCATGTAGCCGCCCGAGGCGGAGAAGATCTGCGAGTTGATGCCGACCACTTCGCCACGGGTGTTCAGCAGCGGGCCACCGGAGTTGCCCTGGTTGATCGCCACGTCGGTCTGGATGAAGGGCACGTAGCGCTGGTCCGGACCACCTGTGCTGCGGCCGAGGGCGCTGACCACGCCGGCAGTGACCGAGTGGTCGAGGCCGAACGGCGAACCGATCGCGACCACCCACTGACCCGGCTTGAGGGAGTTGGAGTCGCCAACGCGCACGGTCGGCAGGTTCTTGCCGTCGATTTTCAGCAGTGCCACGTCGTACTGCTGGTCGCTGCCCACCACTTTCGCGGTGAACTCACGGCGGTCACCCAGCTTGACCTTCACCTCGCTGGCATCGGCCACCACGTGGTAGTTGGTCAGCACATAGCCATCGGGCGAGATGATGAAGCCCGAGCCCATGCCGCGGCCCTTGATGCTGGGGCCACCGTCCGGACCGCCCGGGCCCTGCCCCGGCATCGGGAAATCCGGGCCGAAGAAGCGGCGGAAGAACTCCGGCATGTCATCGTCGCCGCCCATCGGGCCCCGCGAGGCCTGGCGGTTGTTGCGGACGATGGTGGTGTCGACGTTGACCACGCCAGGCCCGACCTGTTCGACCAGATTGGTGAAGTCAGGCAGGCCCGTGACCAGCGGCTGGGCCGGGGCCCGCGGCGCGGCGGCCGGCGCGGCCTGGGTCTGGGCGGCCGGAGCCGGGGCCTGCGCGCAGGCCACCAACGGCAGGGTCAGGGCCAGCAGGCCCATGGCCTGCGTGCGGAGTCGGGGAGTCATCGGACGGCAACCTCCGGATCGGATGGAAAGAGGAATACGGGCCCCGCCGACGGCGGGGCGGTGAAAGCGCCCGGCTCAGTCGCGCGGGCGCGGCGGCACCGGCAGGTCGTCCTGCAGGCGCGGCTCGAACGGGTAGAACGCGGCGCCCCCGGCGTGGGCCGGGAAGCTCGCATTGAGCGCGCCACCGCCAGCGGGCGCCAGGCTGGAGCGCGGCCACGGTCGCGCCTGCAGGCCACCAACCTCACCGAACGGCATGTTGCGGCTGGCATTGTTGGCCGGCACGGTCGGGGTCAGCGGCGCCTGTGCAGCGGCCACAGCGCGTTGCGGCATGTCCTCGCGCTGGGCGGCACGCGCGGCCTGCTGGCTGCGGGTAGCGCTGGCGCGACGGGTGTCCTGGCGTCGGCTGGCCGCGGCCATGGCCACTGCCGGTACACCGGCCACGGCCATTGCGGCGGTATCCACCGAGGCTTCGGTTACCGGAGCCGGCGTCGTCGGCGCCGGAGCGGGCGCAAGTTCGGCCTGGCTGGCGATCACCTGCGGTGCCAGCGGCTCGCCCGGGGTGGCTTCCTTCAGCTTCTCGCCGCCCATGAACAGCGCCACCGCCGCCACCGAGGCGGCCAGTGCGGCGCCACCGCCCCAGGCCCGCCAACCGCTGCGGCGCACCTCGCGGCGCGGCTCGGCCTGCGGCGCCGGTTCGGCAGCGATGGCGGCGGCCACGGCCGCGCTGAAGCCGGCCGGCGCCAGCGCCGAGGCCTGCCCGCGCATCACGTCACCCAGCAGCTGCCAGCGTTCCTGGCAGCCGGCCAGCTCGGGGTCGTGCTCCATCCGGCGCAGCAGGAAGCGCGCTTCGTCGGCGCCCAGCTCGCCATCGACCAGGGCCGACAGCTGTTCGCGATGGCGCTGGTCCAGGCGCTGCCCGGCGGGCGATTGGTGGTTCTGCGATTCGTTGAACGGATTACTGGTCATACGCGGCTCTTCTCACGGGTGGCGCTGCCGATGTCCAACAGCGGCCGGAGTTCGGTGTCGATCGCCTCGCGCGCCCGGAAGATCCGTGAACGCACGGTGCCGATCGGGCACCCCATTTTCTGCGCGATATCTTCGTAACTCAGGCCTTCCACCTCGCGCAGGGTGATCGCCAACCGGAGTTCTTCCGGCAGCGCATTGACGGCCTTCATCACCGTCTGTTCCAGTTCCTGGCGCATCAACTCGCGTTCGGGCGTATCGGTGTCGCGCAGGCGCGTCCCGCTGTCGAACTGTTCGGCGTCACCGATGTCGATGTCATCGGTCGGCGGCCGTCGATTGTGTGAAGCCAGGTAGTTTTTGGCGGTATTCACGGCGATTCGATGCAACCAGGTTGAGAACTGGGCATCGCCGCGGAAACTTCCGATCGCGCGGTACGCACGGATGAAAGTGTCCTGGGCGACGTCCTGACATTCGCTCCAGTCGGCGATGTAGCGACCGACCAGGGCCACCACGCGATGCTGGTACTTGCGCACCAGGACATCGAACGCGGCGCTCTCGCCGTGCTGCACGCGCCGGACCAGTTCCAGATCCAGCTCCTGAGGTGTATCAACATCGGCCATGAGGGGCCGCACTCCTGTCAGCCCAACCGACGTCGGGCAATGAGACTGCCAATCCCGGGAAAAGTTCAGTCGCCGATCACCTGGCGCCGCACCAGCTTTTAACCACCGTTCCGTTAGCGTCCCGGTCCACGGCCATGGATCCGGGGTCGCCACTCCCCTGCTATTGGGATTTGACGCGGGGGAAACAACCTCTGGATCATAGCCGCTTCTCCATACACAACCGGATGGAACGTCCATGCTCTCAGGCTTCGATGGTCTCCGCTTCAGCCACTGGCACCCCGAGATCCGCGACGACGGCGTGGTGGTTCTCTCCCTGGATCGTCAGGACAGCAGCGTCAACGCCATGTCGCAGGACGTGCTGCTGGAACTGGGCGACCTGCTCGAGCGCATTGCACTGGACCCGCCCAAGGGCGTGGTGATCCAGTCGCTGAAGAAGGCCGGCTTCATTGCCGGTGCCGACCTGAAGGAGTTCCAGGAGTTCGACCGCCGCGGCACCGTCAACGACGCCATCCGTCGCGGCCAGGCCACCTACCAGAAGCTGGCTGAACTGCCCTGCCCGACCGTGGCAGCCATCCACGGCCACTGCCTGGGCGGCGGTACCGAGCTGGCGCTGGCCTGCCGCTACCGCGTGGCCTCCAATGACAGCAGCACCCGCATCGGCCTGCCGGAGACCCAGCTGGGCATCTTCCCGGGCTGGGGTGGCAGCGCGCGCCTGCCGCAGCTGGTCGGCGCACCGGCGGCGATGGACATGATGCTGACCGGCCGCACCCTGTCGGCCTCGGCCGCGCGCGGCATCGGCCTGGTCGACAAGGTGGTGGCACCGGCGGTGGTGCTCGACACCGCCGTCGCGCTGGCGCTGTCCGGCACCACCCGCCCGTTCAAGCAGCGCGCGACGGCCTGGGCCACCAACACCTGGCTGGCCCGCACCCTGCTGGCACCGCAGATGGTCAAGCAGGTCGCGCGCAAGGCCAAGAAGGACCAGTACCCGGCGCCCTACGCGCTGATCAGCACCTGGCAGCGCAGCGGCGGCAAGCCGATCCAGGCGCGCCTGGATGCCGAGCGGCGTGCCGTGGTGAAGCTGGCCAGCACGCCGACCGCGCGCAACCTGATCCGCATTTTCTTCCTGACCGAGCGCCTGAAGGGCCTCGGCGGTGGTGATTCCGGCATCCGCCACGTGCACGTGGTCGGCGCCGGCGTGATGGGCGGTGATATCGCCGCGTGGGCCGCCTACAAGGGCTTCGAGGTGACCCTGCAGGACCGCGAGCAGCGCTTCATCGACCCGGCCATGGAACGCGCGCAGGCGCTGTTCGCCAAGAAGGTGCGCGACGAGAGCAAGCGTCCCGCGGTGGCCGCGCGCCTGCGTGCCGACCTGGAAGGCAGCGGCGTGGCCGAGGCCGATCTGGTGATCGAGGCGATCATCGAGAACCCGGAAGCCAAGCGCGCGCTGTACCAGACGCTGGAACCGAAGATGAAGCTGGATGCGCTGCTGACCACCAACACCTCGTCGATTCCGCTGGTGGAGCTGCGCGACCACATCCAGCGCCCGGCACAGTTCGCTGGCCTGCACTACTTCAACCCGGTCGCGCAGATGCCGCTGGTGGAAATCATCCATCACGACGGCATGGCGCCTGAGACCGAACGTCGCCTGGCCGCGTTCTGCAAGGCACTGGGCAAGTTCCCGGTGCCGGTGGCCGGCAGCCCGGGCTTCCTGGTCAACCGCGTGCTGTTCCCGTACATGCTGGAAGCCGCCACTGCCTACGCCGAAGGCATCCCGGGCCCGGTGATCGACAGGGCGGCGGTGAAGTTCGGCATGCCGATGGGCCCGATCGAACTGATCGATACCGTGGGCCTGGACGTAGCCGCCGGTGTCGGCCGCGAACTGGCACCGTTCCTGGGCCTGCAGATTCCGGCCGCGCTGCAGACGGTGGAACCGGACAAGCGCGGCAAGAAGGATGGCCAGGGCATCTACACCTGGGAGAACGGCAAGCCGAAGAAGCCGGACGTGGCCAGCGATTACCAGGCCCCGGCCGATCTGGAGGACCGCCTGATCCTGCCGCTGTTGAACGAAGCGGTGGCCTGCCTGCACGAAGGCGTGGTGGCCGATGCGGACCTGCTGGATGCCGGCGTGATCTTCGGCACCGGCTTCGCACCGTTCCGCGGTGGTCCGATCCAGCACATCCGCGCGGTGGGTGCCGACGCGATCGTCGAGCGGTTGAAGGCGCTGCAGCAGCGCCATGGTGACCGTTTCGCACCGCGCCCGGGCTGGGACAACCCCGCCCTGCGCGAACCGGTGGTGTGAGTTGATCGGCCGGGCCTGCGGCCCGGCACCCGCAGAGGCAACCGCCGAAGCAAAAGCCAGAGCCAGAGCCGGAGCAACAGCCGGCTCTGGCTTTTCTGTTTGCTGGGCGGGGCGGTGTGGGCAGGCAGGACACGCCGTAAACCCGTCCATGGGGGCTCGATGGCGCCTTGCTCGTGTGCGCTGTCCTGCGCACATGGCAAGACCGGGGTTGGGCGTCCTGCCCAACCCGCCCGAGGCATGCCTCGGGCCCATGGCGCCAACGGTCCTGCCTGCCCACACCGCCCCACCCCTGACAGTTTCCCGGTGACGGTCAGTGACCTTCGGGAGCTGGTAGGTGTCGACCTTGGTCGACACGCTTGGTCCACGCCATGCGTGGATGCGAGCGAAGCGACCGGCGTTTGATTTTGATTTTCTTTTTTTCTTCTCCGTGGCTGGACGCACACGGAAACTGTCAGAGGCCGGGCGGGGTGGGTTCGCGGGGGTGTCCGCGGCATGGATGCCGCGGCCAAGCCTCCAAGGACGGATTCACGGCGTCCCCCGCGAACCCACCCCGCCCGGCCAAGCGCAAGTCGACTAACAGTCGACTCTACCGATCGTTCAGCCACGAGGGGCTGCGCCGTTGGCTGGAACCCCAGTCGAGCAAGCTTGTATGTTCCTCCCGGCTCCTACGAGGTATGTAGGAGCCAGGGTGGAGGGACCGTCAAGCATGCATCTGCGGATACTAGCCGACAGACGAGTCGAGCGATCCCCATCCCGCACACGAACGTCGATAAAGGATCGTACGGCCCCCAAAGGGGATCGTCGATGTAGGCAAGCTAACGTCGGTGCGGTACCACCCCAGCCCCTTAAAGATAGCTGGGAGCCGTACAAATGTCTGATTCTCTCGATATTGGCGTGGACGTGGACTCCAAGGAGTTCGTACCGGCAGTGGCCGACCGCAAGGCCGGCGACAGGATCGCCAACACCCGGGCCGGCATAGCCCAGTGGCTCAACACCTTGCCCCAGCGATGCCGGATTGGCATGGAGGCGACGGGGCGGTACTACGAGTTGTTGGCTCGGATGGCTGGCCAAGCAGGCCACGTTGTCTATGTGATCAATCCACGTCTGATCAAGCACTACGGCCGGGCGACGGGCTCGCGTGGCAAGACGGACGCCATGGACGCCGAAGCGATCGCCCGGTACGTGAAGAAGGAGAACGATCGCCTGCGTGAATACGTACCGCGTACCGACGAGCAGCAGCAGATGCACGATTTGCTGCGCAAGCGGCAGACGCTGGTAAAGACACGCGCGCGCCTGGAGCAATCCTTCGGGGTAAGCAAAAGTGCCCCCGGGGAGCTGTCAGATCTGTTCTGCGCTCTGGCTGGGACGCTGTCCGAGCTGGAAAGCGAACTGCAGCGCTTGGGTCGCGATGGCGAGCATGGCACGCTCTACAAGCGCCTGTTGACCATCCCTGGTGTCGGCCCTGCCGTCGCCGCTCACCTGATCTACTACATGACGCGCTGGCCGTTGGCCAGCGCCAACGCGTGGATCGCCTGCACCGGCCTGGATCCCCGGCCTAACGAGTCTGGCGGCAGAACGGGACGGCGTCGGCTGTCCAAACAGGGCGCGCCAGTGCTGCGCCAGATGCTCTACATGGCCGCCATGGGGCTCAAGCGGTGTCGCCAGGGGCAACCGCTCTACGACGAGCTGTCAAAACGCGGTCACCCCAGCACCGCCGTCTTCAACATCCTGGCCAGAAAGCTGGCCAGGATCGCCTGGGGTGTCTTCAAAAGCGGCCGGGACTTCGATCCGGCCATGCTGAAGGTGGGTCAAGCCTGCTTCCAGCAGGCTTGACCACGAACATAGGATCTCGACTCTACGGAACAACCTGTTACCCATACGGGGCATGTCCCCGTCACCGCTGCATGCGATGCTGATCACCTGATCCCTGCCAGCGAGAACGCCCGCATGACCACCATCATCGCCCCGCGCGTGCACGACATCGGCGGCCTCGAAGTCCGCCGGGCCGTCCCGACCCTGCAGGCCCGCAGCATCGGCTCGTTCGTGTTCGTCGACCAGATGGGCCCGGCACTCATGCATCCCGGCACCGCCATCGACGTGCGCCCGCATCCGCATATCGGCCTGGCCACCGTCACCTATCTGTGGTCGGGCGCGATCGGCCACCGCGACACGCTGGGTTCGGACCAGGTGATCCGTCCCGGTGACGTCAACTGGATGACCGCCGGCCGCGGCATCGCCCATTCCGAGCGCACGCCGCAACCTGACCGCGATCACGACAACCCGATCCACGGCATGCAGACCTGGGTCGCGCTGCCGAAGTCGCACGAGGAAATCGAACCGGCGTTCTACCACCACGCCGCTGCCACCCTGCCCGAGCAGCGCCGCAATGGCGCATGGCTGCGCGTCATTGCCGGCCGCGCCTACGGCGAAGAATCGCCGGTGAAGGTGTTCGCCGATACGCTCAACGTGGCGATCGACCTCGACCCGGATGCGGAAATCGATATCGACAACGGCCACCGCGAGCGCGCGCTGTACATCCTCGAAGGCGACGCGCAGCTGGATGGCGTGGACATCCCTGCCCAGCACCTGGTGATCCCCGAGGCTGGTGCGCGTGGCCGCCTGCGCGCAAAGACGCCGGTGAAGGCGATGTTGTTCGGTGGCGAGCCGCTGGATGGCCCGCGTCACCTGTGGTGGAACTTCGTGTCCAGCTCGAAGGAACGTATCGAACAGGCCAAGCACGACTGGGAGGCCGGCCGCTTCGGCACCATTCCGGGCGACGACAAGGAATTCATCCCGCTGCCGCAGTACTGAACATCGCGTGTTGCACACATCCGAAGGTGTATCCCTGCACCCGGCGTTGACACTACAGTCACCCGCTGATCATTGAAATGTGACATAAATCACACTTTCGACCGTCAAAGGAGTGCAACACATGAGCATGGGTAAACGCTTGTCCGCCGAGTTCCTCGGCACGTTCTGGCTGGTTCTGGGTGGCTGTGGCAGTGCCGTGCTGGCCGCCAAGTTCGGCGGTGACGGCAATCCGCTGGGTATCGGTTTCCTCGGCGTTGCGCTGGCCTTCGGCCTGACCGTGGTAACCGGCGCCTATGCGTTCGGCCATATCTCCGGCGCGCACTTCAATCCGGCGGTCAGTGTCGGCCTGTGGGCCGGCGGTCGTTTCCCGACCAAGGACCTGATCCCGTACATCATCGCCCAGGTCGCCGGCGGCCTGCTGGCCGGCTTCATCCTGCTGCAGATCGCATCGGGCGCCAGCGGCTTCGCCATTGATGGCAGCCAGGCCGGTGCATTCGCCAGCAACGGCTACGGCGCGCTGTCCCCCGGCGGCTACAGCGTGGCCGCGGCCTTCCTGTGCGAAGTGGTGCTGACCGCCGTGTTCCTGATCGTGATCATGGGCGCCACCCACGGCAAGGCACCGGCCGGGTTCGCCCCGCTGGCGATCGGCCTGTCACTGACCCTGATCCACCTGATCAGCATCCCGGTCACCAACACCTCGGTGAACCCGGCCCGTTCCACGGCGGTGGCCTTCTTCGCCGGCAGCGGCGCGGTCAGCCAGCTGTGGCTGTTCTGGGTTGCCCCGCTGCTGGGCGGCGCGATCGGCGGCATCATCTACAAGTGGATCGGCAACGACCGCTGAGGCCCGTGCGGACCATTGCGGCCGACCATCGGTCGCAATGGTTACGCGTGTAACCGCGATTTGTGCGATCGCTCACGTTCCGTTAAGGTTGAGTTGACCGTCCGTGCACATGCCGGCCGGGGCGGCATCCGGGGATGGGATGCCAAGGCTGCCGGTCCATCCGGCGGAGCCAACGACTCACCACCTTGGGGGATGCATGAAGTTCGCGCCTGTAGTGTTGTCGAGCCTGCTGTTCGCGGTGGCCCAGGCCGCCGCGCAGGCTCCCACCGAATGTCCTTCATTGCCGGCCAGCAGCGGCCTGCAGTGGCAACAGCAGGCACAGGCCGATTTCCTGGTCTGCCGCGCCAGCACCGGCGATGGTCGCGAGGTACTGAGCCTGATGCTCAGTGCGCGCGATCCCAACCTTCCATTGAACCGCTCGCTGCGCCAGGAAAAGGGCAGCTTCGGCGGTGAATCGCTGTACTGGTACCAGCCAGATCTGGGTGGCCAGCAGCCGCCGGGCTATGCCGAGCGTCGCATCAGTGTGGTCAAGCTCGACAAAGGGCGTTACGCGCAGATTTCGCTGTATCCGGACAGCGCGCAGGAACTGGGCTCGCTGCAGCAGCTGGCGCAGGGCATGAGCCTGACTCCGTCGGCCGTGGCCGCGGGGCGCTGAAGGTGACGGGGATGACTGCCTGGCAGCATCCCCGCCGCATCCAATGCGCTGGACATCCGCCGGGCATGGCCCGGCGTCCCCCCTCAGAACTTGCCTTCCTGGAAATCGACGAAGGCCTGCATCAGTTCCTGCCGCGTGTTCATCACGAACGGGCCATGCCGCATCACCGGCTCGCGCAGCGGACGGCCGGCCACCAGGATCAACCGCGCACCTTCGCTGCCGGCCGAGAGGTGCAACTGCTCGCCACCGCCCAGCACCGCCAGTTCCTGGCGTGCAACGTCGCGCGCGGCGTCCTGCTCACCCACGGTCATCGCACCTTCGAACACGTAGGCGAACGCGTTGTGCCCCTCCGGCAGCGCATAGGTCCAGGCCCGGTCGGGCGACAGCGTGATGTCGAGGTAGAGCGGATCGGTGGCCGGCTGCACGATCGGGCCATCGGTGCCGTCCACGCTGCCGGCAATCACCTTCACCTCCACGCCCGGCTCCGGGTGCACCACGGGAATGCGCTCGGGTGCGAATTCCTGGTACTTCGGCTCGGTCATCTTCTCCTTCGCCGGCAGGTTCACCCACAGCTGGAACCCGCGCATCTGCCCGCTTTCCTGCTCGGGCATTTCCGAATGCACCAGGCCACGGCCAGCGGTCATCCACTGCACGCTGCCCGGGGTCAGCAGGCCTTCGTTGCCATGGTTGTCGCGATGCCGCATGCGCCCGTCGAGCATGTAGGTGACGGTCTCGAAACCACGGTGCGGGTGTTCCGGGAAGCCGGCGATGTAGTCCTCGGCGCGGTCGGTACCGAACTCATCAAGCAGCAGGAACGGATCCAGGTCGGGCAGCGTCGGGCCGCCGATGACGCGGGTCAGGCGCACGCCGGCACCGTCGGAGGTGGGCATGCCACGGATGGTGCGCAGTACGCGGACCGGTTCGGGAAAGCTCATGGCGACTCCTGTTGGATGGGTGCCACTGAAGATGGACGCCACACGGCCGTAGGCCAATGGATGGCTCCGCAACCGATTGTTCCATCCCTGATGTTCGCTGCACGTCAGCGCAGCCGCCGTACGACCAAAGTACTACCGCCGATTCGTCCTGTGCCAATTGACCCTGTCGTGGGCAAGCAGGACTCTTTGTCTGTCTTTCCGGGAGAGAGCACCTCATGAAAGGGTTTTCCAAACTGGGCTGGGCGGTACTCGCTCTGCTCGGCGCGTTCTGTCTGGGCACCGTGGCGCTGCGCCGCGGCGAACACATCAATGCCCTGTGGATCGTCGTCGCGGCGGTGTCGCTGTACCTCGTCGCCTATCGCTTCTACAGCCTGTTCATCGCCAACAAGGTGATGCAGCTGGATCCGACCCGGGCCACCCCGGCGGTGATCAACAACGATGGCCTGGACTACGTTCCGACCAACAAGCACGTGCTGTTCGGCCACCACTTCGCCGCCATTGCCGGCGCCGGCCCGCTGGTCGGCCCGGTCCTGGCCGCGCAGATGGGCTACCTGCCCGGCCTGCTGTGGCTGGTGGTGGGCGTGGTGTTGGCCGGTGCGGTGCAGGACTTCATGGTCCTGTTCCTGTCCAGCCGCCGCAATGGCCGCTCGCTGGGTGACCTGGTAAGAGAAGAGATGGGCCAGGTGCCCGGCACCATCGCGCTGTTCGGTGCGTTCCTGATCATGATCATCATCCTGGCAGTGCTGGCGATGGTGGTGGTCAAGGCGCTGGCCGAAAGCCCGTGGGGCATGTTCACGGTGATCGCGACGATGCCCATCGCGATCCTGATGGGCGTGTACATGCGCTACATCCGCCCCGGCAAGATCGGCGAGATCTCGGTGGTTGGCCTGATCCTGCTGCTCGCCGCGATCTGGTACGGCGGCAAGGTCGCCGCCGACCCGGTCTGGGGCCCGGCGTTCACCTTCACCGGCACCCAGATCACCTGGATGCTGATCGGCTACGGCTTCGTCGCCTCGGTGCTGCCGGTGTGGCTGCTGCTGGCCCCGCGTGATTACCTGTCGACCTTCCTCAAGATCGGCACCATCATCGCGCTGGCCATCGGCATCCTGGTGGTGATGCCGGAACTGAAGATGCCGGCGCTGACCCAGTTCGCCGCCAGCGGTGATGGCCCGGTGTGGAAGGGCGGCATGTTCCCGTTCCTGTTCATCACCATCGCCTGCGGTGCGGTCTCCGGCTTCCATGCGTTGATTTCCTCCGGCACCACGCCGAAGCTGCTGGCCAATGAAGCGCACATGCGTTACATCGGCTACGGCGGCATGCTGATGGAATCGTTCGTGGCGGTGATGGCGCTGGTGGCGGCCTCGATCATCGATCCGGGCATCTATTTCGCGATGAACAGCCCGGCGGCGGTGATCGGTGCCGATGCGGCCTCGGCCGCGCACTACATCACCAACACCTGGGGCTTCACCATCACCCCCGAGCAGCTGACCGCGACCGCGGCGGCCATTGGTGAACCCACCATCCTGCATCGTGCAGGTGGCGCGCCAACACTGGCGGTAGGCATCGCGCAGATCCTGCACGAAGCGATTCCCAGTGGCAGCGACGCGATGATGGCGTTCTGGTACCACTTCGCGATCCTGTTCGAAGCGCTGTTCATCCTCACCGCGGTGGACGCCGGTACCCGTGCGGGCCGCTTCATGCTGCAGGACCTGCTGGGCAACTTCGTGCCGGCCCTGAAGAAGACCGAATCGTGGACCGCCAACATCATCGGCACCGCCGGCTGCGTGGCGCTGTGGGGCTACCTGCTCTACACCGGCGTGGTCGATCCGTTCGGCGGCATCCAGACGCTGTGGCCGCTGTTCGGCATCTCGAACCAGATGCTGGCCGGCATCGCATTGATGCTGGGCACGGTGGTGCTGTTCAAGATGAAGCGTGACCGCTATGCATGGGTGACTGCGGTACCGGCGGTGTGGCTGCTGATCTGCACCACCTACGCCGGCTTCATCAAGATCTTCGACAGCAATCCGGCACAGGGCTTCCTGGCACAGGCACACAAGTTCCAGGCCGCGCTCGCCAGCGATACCATCACTGCACCGGCCAAGTCGGTGGCGCAGATGAAGCAGATCGTGGTCAACGCCTACGTCAACACCGGCCTGACCGCGCTGTTCCTGCTGGTGGTGGGCGCGGTGCTGGTGTATTCGATCAAGACCATCCTGGCGGCCCGCCGCAATCCGCAGCGCACTGACCGCGAGACCCCGTACGTGGCGCTGAAGCCGCATGAAATGGTGGATCTGTGATGAGTACCCAACTGGTTCCCGCCGGCCAGTACCAGGCGCACCGCCGCATCTGGCGGCGCCTGGTGCAGACCGCACGACTGTGCTGTGGCATTCCTGATTACGACAACTACGTCCGGCATATGCTGGAGAAGCATCCGGACCAGGAGCCGATGGACTACAAGACGTTCTTCCGCGAGCGCCAGGAAGCGCGTTATGGCGGACGCAACGGTGGCCGCTGCTGTTGAGGGTTCGGTTCAACAGCGCTCGAGTGACGTTGAGTAGATCCACGCCATGCGTGGATGAAACCTGGCAGATATCGAGTTGAGTCCGGGGTCAGATCCGTTTCCTCCGGGAAACAGATCTGACCCCTTCCTTGTTCATGGAGACCCATGAAATGCATCCACGCATGGCGTGGATCTACGGAAGCATGACGCCAGGGCGGTCCGAACTCAGCCGGTGGCCATCCACTTCAGGATCAGGCCGGTGACGTAGGCCAGGCCCGTGCCGGTGGCATAACCCACCGTACCCAGCAGCACGCCCACCGGCGCCAGCGTCGGATGGAACGCCGCCGCCACCACAGGGGCCGAAGCGGCTGCGCCGATGTTGCCCTGCGAACCAATGGCGAAGAAGAACAGCGGCGCGCGCAGCAGCTTGGCCACCACCCACAGCACCAGCACGTGCGTGGCCATCCAGATCGCGCCGAGCAGGAACAGCCACGGCCGATCCAGCAGCGACAGCAGGTTCATCTGCATGCCGATGCAGGCGATCAGGAAGTACAGGAACACCGTGCCCAGCCGCGACGCACCGGCCGCTTCCAGCCGGCGGGCACGGGTGAAGCTCAGGCCCAGGCCCATCGCCGTGGACAGCAGGATCACCCAGACGAACTGGCTGTCGAGGCTGAACTGGCTGGCCCAGCTGACATTGGCCTTGAACCAGCCCGCCAGCGGCGCGGCGATGGCATGGGCCAGGCCGACGCCGCCCAGTGCCACGCCAACGATCACCATCAGGTCGGTCATGCTGGGAATGCGCGCGTTCTGCGCCTCGTAGGCACTGATGCGCGCCTTCATCTCGTCGATGGCACGGGTGTCGGCACCATTGCGGGTGTCGATCTGCTGTGCGCGGTTGGCCAGGAACAGCAGGATCGCCATCCACAGGCTGGCACAGGCCACGTCAACCACCGCGAACTGGCCGAACGTGGTGGCATCGGTGCCGAACACCTCGCGCATGGCGACCATGTTGGCGCCGCCACCGATCCAGCTGCCGGCCAGCGCCGCCATGCCGGCCCAGGTATCACCGGCCACGGTTTCCGGATGGATCAGCTTCATCAGCTGGAATGAAACGATGGCGCCGAGCATGATGCCGGCGGTACCGGCACAGAACACGATCAGCAGTTTCGGGCCGAGCTTGATGACGCCTTTCAGGTCGATCGACAGGGTCAGCAGGACCAGCGCGGCCGGCAGCAGCACGTCACGCGCGACCGGGTTGTACAGCGAGGTATTGTGGCCATCGATGACACCGGCGGTGTTGTAGATGGCGGGGATGAAATAGCACAGCAGCAGGGCCGGCACCCAGGCGAAGATCTTCTTCAGCAGCGGGGTTGGACCACTGGCGGCCCAGAAGATCAGGGCCAGGGTGGCGGCAATCAGGCCCAGTCCAACGATGTCGTTGC
The DNA here is from genome assembly GCF_056480905.1 of Stenotrophomonas sp. 96582_Sma. Classification (NCBI taxonomy): domain Bacteria; kingdom Pseudomonadati; phylum Pseudomonadota; class Gammaproteobacteria; order Lysobacterales; family Lysobacteraceae; genus Stenotrophomonas; species Stenotrophomonas sp. 96582_Sma. The sequence goes on from NZ_CM151122.1 coordinate 3,617,553, forward strand.
TGATCAGGGCAGTAGCGGGTTCGGTCGGCATGGGATCCTCTGTCGATCGAAAGAGCGGAGAAAAAAAAGCGCCGCATAAGGCGGCGCAGATCGAGATTAACATTGTCTTCACGCCCGGTCATGCTGCAGTGCCGACACCCCCCATCCCGTCAGGGAGCCCACTCATGCAGCTTGGTGCCTTTTCGGTCAGCCTCTCGGTGAAGGATCTCGCGGCCTCCCGTGCCTTCTACGAAGCCCTGGGCTTCTCGGTCACCGGCGGCGATCCGGCACAGAACTGGCTGGTGATGCGCAGCAACGGCACGGTGATCGGGCTGTTCCAGGGCATGTTCGAGGGCAACCTGCTGACCTTCAACCCCGGCTGGGACCAGCACAAGCAGGAACTGCCCCACTTCCAGGATGTGCGTGAGCTGCAGGCAGAGCTGGACGCCAGGGGCATCGAACTGGCGGTCCGCACCGATCCTGATGGCCAGGGGACCGGCTACCTGCAGTTGGCCGATCCCGACGGCAACGTGATCCTGATCGACCAGCACGTGGCGCGACCGAACGGGCGTTGAGGGGGACAGCCATTGCCTGGGTGGGCGTCGACCTTGGTCGACGAACGGCATGCCAACCAAGGTTGGCATCTACCAGAGCACGGACAGCCACCGCCGGGGCATGCCAACCAGGGCTGGCACCTACCAGAACACGGACAGCCACCGCCTGGGTAGGCGTCGACCTTGGTCGACGAACGGCATGCCAACCAAGGTTGGCATTTACCAGGACGGCCGGATCAGCGCGGTCGCGAGGCACCGAAATCGAGCGTGACACGTGTGCCACGCGGCTCGCAGGGCTGCAACTGCAGGGTCCATCCCAGGTGCTCGCACAGCCGCGCGATCAGATCCAGTCCGATGCCGCCGCCACGATCGGCGCGTTCGCCACGGGCCATCCGCGCATGGATCGCCGCGATCTCTTCCGGGCTCATGCCATGTCCCGGGTCCTGCAGGGTCAGCACCGCCGACGAACTCAGGCGCAATTCGATGTGGCCACGGCCACTGTTCTCGATGGCGTTGCGCAGCAGGTTGCCGATCGCTGCCTGCACCACCGCCAGCGGCGCGACGATGTCCACCGGTGCGGCCTGGATGCCGATGCTCAGGTCCTTGTCGCCCAGCAGGTGGCGATGGTCGTCGACGATCTCCGGCAGCAGCTGATCCAGCGCGATGCGCTCGGCACGCGCCGCCAGTCGCGCCGGATCACGCGCCAGCACCAGCAGCAGTTCGATCAGCTGCTCCACGCTCTGCGCGGTGCGCAGTACCCGTTGCATCTGCTGGCGCGCACGCTCGGGCAGGCCCGGTTGCTCCAGCGCCAGTTCGGCGGCACCGGTCATAACCGCGATCGGCGTGCGCAGTTCATGGCTGGCGGTGCTGATGAAGACCCGCTCGCGTTCGACGAACTGCTCGTTGCGATCCAGGTAGTCGTTCAACGCATTAGCAATGGTGTGCAGCTCTGAGCTGCCGCGCGGGTCGACCTCGATGCGCTGCCCCTGCACGCCCGGCCTGAGCGCGGCGATGTGTTGTGCCAGCAGGCTCAGCGGACGCACCATCCGCTCCATGCCGAACGAAGCCATCAGCACGGTAACGAAGATCATGATCACCCCGGCCAGCATCACCCAGCGCGTGGCGAACTGTTCCAGGTCATGGAAGTCGGAGATGTCCAGTACCAGCGCGACCCGTCCCATCGACTGGGTTTCACGCACCATCACCGCCGTCTCGCGGCCCTTGACCATTACGCCGTCGTGCAGCCCTGGATGCAGGGTACGCAGGCTATCGGGAAGGTTGACCGCGTCGAAGCGGTACAGGCTCAGCGTGTCCGAATCCTGCCAGCGATAGTGCGGTTCGTGCTCGACATGCTCGACGATGCTGTCGAGCTCGGAGTTGAGCAGCGCGCGCCAGGCGGCATGCTCGGCGTGCTCGTGCACGTAGTTGCCGACGCTGAACACCGCGATCGACAGCAGCGCCAGATAGCCCAGCAACCACCACACCACGCGCCGGTACAACGGCCCCGGCTTACGCGCCCTCATCAGCATTCCTGCCGGCGTCGGCACCCTCCACTACCGCCAACCGGTAACCCACGCGCGGCAGGGTGTGGATCAGCTTCTCGGCAAACGGACCGTCAACGCTGCGACGCAACTCGTAGACATGCGAACGCAGCAGGTCGCCATCCGGCGGCTCGTCACCCCACAGGGCGAACTCCAGCTGCTGTCGCGTCACCGCACCCGGGCTGGCCCGCATCAGCACTTCCAGCAGTTTGCGGCAGGCCGGGTACAGGTGCAGCACCTGGCCCTCACGCTGGGCCTCCAGCGTCGCCAGATCCAGCACCAGATCGCCCACCTGCAGGCGCTTGCGCGGGTTGCGGCCCTGCGCACGCAGCAGCAGCGCTTCCAGCCGCACCTCCAGCTCGGGCAGGGCGAACGGCTTGGTCAGGTAGTCGTCGGCACCGGCGCGGAAACCGGCGATCTTGTCCGGCAGTTCATCGCGCGCGGTCAGCATGATCACCGGCACCTCCGACGCGTGCTCGGCACGCAGCCGGCGCAGCACTTCCGGTCCCTCCATGCGCGGCAGCATCCAGTCCAGGATCACCGCATCGTAGGGGTGGCTGCCGGCCAGGTGCAGGCCGGTGATGCCATCCGGGGCCACGTCCAGCACATGCCCGCGCGACTCGAAATAGTCGAACAGGTTGGCCACCAGCTGGCGGTTGTCCTCGATCACCAACAGACGCATGCACGAAACATCCACGGAAGTTCGTACCATGGTAGCGCCGCCCATGTCGGAATGCGGTCGTCCCGCCCCCTTCTGACGCTTTTCCCACCCCCGCCACCTCAGAATGGCCGTTTTGCTCCCGGAGCCTGCCGTGCCCGTAGCCCTGCCCCGCCGTTGGCGACTGCCCCTGTTGTGGCTGCTGATCATTGCTGCATTGGCAGCGGGCATCGGCCTTCGGCAGCCGCAGCCACCGGACGAGCCGCGCTTCGTGCTGGCCGCACGGACCATGGTCGAGAGCGGGCAATGGCTGCTGCCGCATCGTGGCAGCGAGCTGTATGCCGAGAAACCACCGGTGTTCATGTGGCTGCAGGCGGCCGCCTACGAGGTGGTCGGCAGCTGGCAATGGTCGTTCCTGCTGCCGTCATTGCTGGGCGCCCTGCTGAGTCTGTGGCTGGTGTCGGATCTGGCACGGCGGCTGTGGTCGCCGCGGCATTCCATCTATGCCCTCGCGGCGCTGTTCTGCACCCTGCAGTTCGGGCTGATGGCCAAGCGTGCGCAGATCGACATGGTGCTGGTGGGGATGACCACCGTCGCCCTGTGGGGCTTGATGCGGCACCTGTGCGAACGTCGCAACCTGCCCGCGTTGTGGCTGGCCGGTTTCGCCGCCGGTGTCGGCACGGTGACCAAGGGCGTGGGTTTCCTGCCGCTGCTGCTGGTGCTGCCCTGGTTCGGCTGGTGGCTGTACCAGCGCCGTCGCGGGCACCGTGTGGAGGGTCCGCACCCGGCAACGCTGCTGTGGTTGATCCCGGCGTTCCTGCTGGGCGTGGGCGTGTGGCTGGCGCCGCTGGGCTGGGCCCTGCTGCATACGCCCAGCGCCGAACTGCAGGCCTACGCGCACGAGCTGTTGTTCAAGCAGACCGGCACCCGCTACGCCAATGCCTGGCACCACCGGCAGCCGGCCTGGTACTACCTGCAGGTGATCCTGACCCTGTGGCTGCCGGGCAGCCTGCTGCTGCCGATGCTGTTCAAGCCCTGGTGGCGCCGCATCCGTCGTGGCGATCGCCGCCAGTGGCTGCTGCTGGGCTGGGCCGTACTGGTACTGGTGTTTTTCAGTGCCAGCCCGGGCAAGCGCGAGGTGTACCTGCTGCCGATGCTGCCGGCGATGGCACTGGCCGTGGCGCCGCTGCTGCCCGGCCTGCTGCGCCGCGTGTGCGTGCGCCGCTACCTGTTCGGCTACAGCGTGGTGCTGATGCTGGCCACCGGCGTACTCGGCGTGATGCTGATGACCGAGCACCCATGGGCGTTGGCGCAACTGCAACGCCGCGCCATGCCCGAGACGTTGCTGCCGGTGCTGGGCGATGGCCTGCTGACCTTCGCCATTGCCCTGGCCACGCTGATCGTGTGGCTGCGGGTACGCCGTGCCGCGACGCTGGTACTGCTGACCCACGGCATGCTGTGGATGCTCTACGGCCTGGTGCTGATGCCTGCACTGGACCCCTTCGCTTCGGCGTCGGCACTCATGCGCCGGGTGGGCGCGCGGATCGGACCCGACGCCGAACTGGCGCTGGTGGCCTGGCGCGAGCAGAACCTGTTGCAGGCCGACCGGCCGGTGCGCGAGTTCGGCTTCAAGCGGCCCTGGGCCGAGCAGTGGCACGACGCCGGCCCGTGGCTGGCCGAGGCACCGGACAAGCGCTGGCTGCTGGTGCTGGACGATGCGATGAGCCCGTGCGTGGACCCGAGCAAGGTGATCGATATCGGTATTGCCAACAGGAATCGCTGGCAACTGCTTCCCGGTACCGCGTGGGACGCGGAATGCCACGCCGAACGGGCCGGCGCGACCGCTGAAGAAGACTGAACGCTGACCCGTGCCGGGCAAGCATTAACCCGGCACGAACGAGCGTCCGACCCTTCTCCGACATCCAGGTGACGAGCATGGCCGCGGATTCCCGACCCGCCCTTTCCCAGCATGCCCGTCCGTCCCCTTGATTCGGTAGCGCCGCTTGCGACATCGCCACTGGCGTCAAAATTCGCCGTAACTCACCTCTGGCTGCCTGTCGCAATCGGTCTGCCCGTGTTTACGCTGCTGATGGGTTTCGGCGGCGACCAATGGGTGGCCGATCACCTGTTCCGCCTTGAGGGTGGCCATTGGGCGCTGCAGGACGCCTGGGTCACCCGCACGGTGGTGCACAAGGCCGGCAAGTGGCTGAGCACGGCTGCTGCGCTCGTGGCGATCCTGCTGTGCTTCCACCACTGGCGTAAGGGTCGCGATCACACCCTGCGGTGGGCGCTGCTTTATGTCGTAATCGCCATGGCCCTGGGCACCGGTGTGATCTCCCTGCTGAAGTCGCTGGTGCCGATGGAATGCCCCTGGGACCTGCTGCGCTACGGCGGCCACCAGCCGTTCATCGGGCTTTTCACGGCACGCCCCGCAGGCATGGCCGCGCAGGCCTGCTTCCCGGCCGGCCACGCCAGCGCGGGTTATGCATGGTTGTCCCTGTACTTTTTCGCCTTGCTGTGGCGCCCTTCATGGCGCTGGGCCGGGTTGTGGATCGGCCTTGGCACCGGCCTGGTATTCGGCGTGAGCCAGCAACTGCGGGGCGCGCATTTCCTTTCGCATGACGTTGCTACTGCGTTGATCTGCTGGCTGCTTTCGCTGGGCCTGTATCTGATCGTCAAACGCGTCCTGGCCCGCCGTCAGCTGGACCGTCCCCACCGCCAGGAGGCAAACGCATGAGTGCATCGGTCCAACGCCCCGCCCGCCTTCCCGCGTTGGCGAACCTTCGCCGCTGGCGGCCGCAGCTGTCCACCGAAGCACTGATCGCACTGACCAGCCTGTTCTTCGCAGTGGCCGGCAACGGCCTGTTCTGGCACAGCGCGATGGCCAGCCATCCGGGCAGCCTGCGCTACGCGCTGTCGCTGCTGCTGTTGCTGCTCGGTGCGCACGGCGTGCTGCTGGGCATCCTGGTCTGGCGCTGGAACGCCAAGGTGGTGATCAGCCTGCTGCTGCTGGTGACCGCATTCGCTGCGCATTACATGAGCCGTTACCACATCTACCTGGATGCGGACATGCTGCGCAACGTGCTGGCGACCGATCCCAAGGAAAGCCGTGAGCTGATGACCGTGTCGCTGCTGTGGCCGGTGTTGTTGCTGGCAGTGCTGCCGATGGCGGTGCTGTGGCGCGTGCAGCTGCGCCGCCGCAGCTGGGGCCGCAGCCTGCTGTGGCGCCTCGGCTTCCTGGTGGTGGCGGCGGTGACTGCGGTCGGCGGCGCGTTGATCTCGTTCCAGGACGTCTCGGCACTGATGCGCAACCAGCGCGAAGTGCGCTACCTCGCGACACCGGCCAACGTACTGCTGGGCATGCCGCGTGCACTGCGTGGCGACAACCCGGTGCAGCGCGCACCGAAGCTGCCGATCGGCACCGATGCCAAGGCTACCCCGCGCGCGCCGGCCAGCAAGCCGCGCCTGCTGGTGATCGTCATGGGCGAGACGGTGCGCGCGCAGAACTGGGGGCTCAACGGTGGCCGTAACACCACCCCGGAACTGGCGCAGGCCAGCGTGATCAATTTCCCGGACATGCACTCGTGCGGCACCAGCACCGAGGTTTCACTGCCGTGCCTGTTCTCGCCATGGGGCCGGCACGACTACGACGAGAAGAAGATCCGCGCGCACCAGTCGCTGCTGCACGTATTGAACCGTGCCGGCATCGCGCCGCTGTGGCGTGACAACCAGTCCGGCTGCAAGGGCGTGTGCGAAGGCCTGGACTTCCAGTCATTGTCCGATGCGACCACCCCGGGCCTGTGCGCTGACGGCCGCTGCATGGACGAAATCCTGCTGCAGGACCTGGCCACCCAGGTGCGTGCAAAGCCGGGCGACCGGGTGGTGGTGCTGCATCAGCTGGGCAACCACGGCCCGGCCTACTTCGAGCGCTACCCGCCCGCGTTCCGCCGCTTCACCCCCACCTGCGATACCCGCGACATCGGCCGCTGCTCGCGCGAAGAGATCACCAACAGTTACGACAACGCCGTGCTGTACACCGATCACTTCCTGACCAAGACCATCGGTACGCTGCAGGGCATGCAGGACTACGACACGGCGATGATCTACCTGTCCGACCACGGCGAGTCGCTGGGCGAGAAGGGCCTGTTCCTGCATGGCGTGCCCTACGCCATCGCCCCGGCCGAGCAGACGCGGGTACCGATGACGATGTGGTTCTCGCAGGGCTTCGCCAGCAGCCGCGGGCTTGACCTGCAGTGCGTGCGCAAGCGTTCGGCGGCCTACACCGACCATGACAACCTGTTCCCGTCGGTGCTGGGCCTGATGCAGGTGAAGACCTCGCTGTACGAGCGCGATCGCGACGTGTTCGCCAACTGCGAGGGTTGAGGGTTGTTCGGCAGGGCTTGCAGCCCTGCACCCGCGGTAGTGCCGGCCGCTGGCCGGCAGCCTCGACAGCAACAGCAACAGCAACAGCAACAGCAACAGCAGAAGCTGGCTATCCGTGGGTTGGCGGGGTGGGTCCGGTTGCGGGGGACGCCGTAAATACATCCCTGTAGCAACTGTGTTGCTGGAGAGTCTCAGGCCCGTCAGGTAAACGGGCACGGTAGTGCCGGCCGCTGGCCGGCAGCCTTTGGTCTTTCGCCCTGGCTCGCCTCAGGCGGGGACTAGCCCGCTTTCAGCGTCGCGCACACGGGCGTTGAGGATGACCAGCATCTTCCGCATCACTGCCACGATGGCCACCTTGCCTTCCTTGCCGCGGGCTCGTAGCGACTGGTAAAAATCGCGCAGCCGAGGTTCATGCCGCATGGCCGACATTGCCGCCATGTAGAGCACTTGCCGGATTTCGGCTCTTCCACCGTGGATGCTTCGTTTTCCTCTCATCGTGCCGCTGTCGTGGGACATCGGGGCTACCCCGACCAGGCTGGCGATGCGCTTGCCAGTGATCCTGCCAAGCTCTGGCAGATAGCTGGCTAGAACTGCCTGCAGCACAGGCCCTACGCCCTTCATCGACTTCAGCATCTTCAGTTGAGGCTGCTGACCAACCTGCTCGACGATCTGCTTGCCCAGACGCTCAACCAACGTTTGTAGGCGGGTGATGTTGCCCTGCAGTAGTCGGCGCAGTTCACGATCAAGCACCATTTCCTGCTGTTGCCGCGCGATGGTCAGGGCGTCCATCGCCTGCCGACGTGCCCGAACGAACTCCCGCATCTTCTGCTGCCAAGACTGCAGCGGCTGATAGGGAGGCAGCTTCACCAGGGCGGCCATCTGCGCCAACGCGTAGGCATCCAAACGGTCGGTTTTGGCAGTCTGACCCAACCCCTGAGCCAGTTTCCGGGCGCGCAAGGCATTGGCACGGGCCACCGGATGACCGGCCTTGTGCAGGAAATCCAGCACCGGCTGCTCATAGCCACCCGTGGCTTCAAGCACGATCTGGCGGGTCGGACGCTTCTTCAGCCAAACATCCAGTTCAGAAAACCCGGAGCGGTTGTTGCTGACCTGCAGGGTTTCTCCGTCCGTCGTACCGATATCCAGCTGACGCTTGCTGACATCAATCCCGATCCCGTTCATCACCTGACTCCGTATAGTCTGGAAGGGTCGAGAGCTCCCCCGCTTGCCCAGTCTTATCGCTTCGAGTGGTCGCTCCAGCAACTGTTCGGGCGGATCAAGGGAGATTCCGGCGTGGGCGCCAAGCTACATGGCGATCGTCGCGATCCTGGTTACGGATCGTCGAGATCTAGGCTCGCACGGCGGCCCACGCCGGCTCTCGACGCCTACGCTGCCAGATTCCGATCAGATAAGGCTCGGTCGCGCCATCCATGGCGCTCACGCCCCCGCAACCGGATCCACCCCGCCTTCGACAGTTTTCCGCGATCTGATGGAACGGCCTTGGGGTCAGATCCGTTTTCCGGAGGAAACCGGATCTGACCCCAGATTCCTTTCGATATCTGACAGATGTGTCGACCAAGGTCGACACCTACCAACAGCCGCCACGATCTGTCAGAGGTGGGGCGGTGTGGGCTTGCAGGACCGTTGGCGCCATGGATGGCGCCATCGAGCCCCCATGGACGGGTTTACGGCGTGTCCTGCAAGCCCACACCGCCTCGCCACCCCACGGAATCCTCGCTTTTGAAGTTGACGTTGCCCTTGCTTGAAGGCCTCTGCGGGTGCCGGGCGCCGCCCGGCCGACTTCCGCCACTTGCGGTGGCAGCCACTGCCCACTAGCCTTCGGCCGTCGTTCACCACCCAAGGACCGCCCGTGAAACACCGTCATCTCCTGCTGGCCTCGGCAATCGCCGCCGCCACGCTGGCCCTGGCCGCCTGCAAGAAGGAAGCTGCCCCAGGCACCGATACCGCCAGCAGCAGCGCCCCGGCCGGCGAAACCGCCGACCAGTTCGTGGCCCGCATCAATGCCGAATTCAAGGCCGCCTACCCGGAGATGACCTCGGCGCAGTGGCTGTCCTCCACCTACATCAACAGTGATTCGGAACGCATCGCGGCCAAGGCCAACGAGCGCTCGCTGACCCAGCTCAACAGCTGGATCGAACAGGCCTCCACGTTCGACGGCAAGCCGATGAGCGAGGACAGCAAGCGCGCGATCCACCTGCTGAAGCTGATGTCCTCGATGCCGGCACCGCGTGACCCGGCCAAGCTGGCCGAGCTGACCCAGATCGCCACCCGCATGGAAGGCAGCTACGGTGCCGGCAAGTACTGCACCGATGCCAACGATCCCAACTCCTGCCGCCAGCTGGGCGAGCTGGAGCAGGTGCTCGCGCGCAGCCGCGACTACGACAAGCAGCTCGATGCCTGGCAGGGCTGGCACAGCACCACCAAGAGCATGCGCGGCGACTACCAGAAGTTCGTCGGCCTGGTGAACGAAGGCGCCAAGGGCATGGGCTTCACCGATGCCGGCCAGATGTGGCGCAGCGGCTATGACATGCCGCCGGAACAGATCGGCCCGGAAACCGATCGCCTGTGGGAACAGGTCAAGCCGATGTACGAGCAGCTGCACTGCTACGCACGCGGCAAGCTGGACAAGACCTACGGCAAGGACAAGGCCGAAGTAGGCAACGGCCTGATCGCCGCGCACCTGCTGGGCAACATGTGGCAGCAGGACTGGTCGAACCTGTGGGACCAGCTGGAACCGTACCCGGGTGCCGGCAGCCTGGACATCACCGCTGCGCTTGAAAAGCAGTACCAGACCAATCTGAGCGCGGCGCTGGCCAAGGCCGGCAAGGATGCCAACGTAGCGGCGCAGTACAAGGCACAGCGCGAGGCCGAACTGCGTACCGCCAGGCAGATGACCGAGCGCGCACAGGACTTCTACGTGTCGCTGGGCATGCCGTCGCTGCCGCAGTCGTATTGGGAAAAGACCCAGTTCATCAAGCCCGACGATCGCGACGTGGTCTGCCACGCCAGCGCCTGGGACATGAACATGGAAGGCGACGTGCGCACCAAGATGTGCATCAAGCCGAACGAAGAGAACTTCACCACCATCTACCACGAGCTGGGCCACATCTATTACGACCTGGCCTACAACCCGTTGCCGCCGCTGTTCCAGGGCGGTGCCAACGATGGTTTCCATGAAGCGATCGGCGACACCATCGTGCTGGCGATGACGCCCAAGTACCTCAGCTCGATCGGCCTGGTTGATGCGCCGACCGAGAGCCGCGAAGCGGTCATCAACAACCAGATGCGCATGGCGCTGTCGGGCGTGTCGTTCCTGCCGTTCGGGCTGATGATCGACCGCTGGCGCTGGGGCGTGTTCGATGGCTCGATCACCGCCGACAACTACAACAAGGCGTGGTGGGACCTGAAGGCCAAGTACCAGGGCGTGGCGCCGGCCAGCACCCGTGGCGAAGAGTTCTTCGATCCGGGCGCGAAGTACCACGTGCCGGGCAACACCCCGTACACCCGCTACTTCCTGGCGCGCATCCTGCAGTTCCAGTTCTACAAGGGCCTGTGCGACGCGTCCGGCTACAAGGGCCCGCTGCATGAGTGCACCTTCTACGGCAACAAGGAAGCCGGCCAGAAGTACTGGGCGATGCTGAGCAAGGGTGCCAGCCAGCCGTGGCAGGCCACACTGAAGGAACTGACCGGCACCGACAAGCTCGATGCCGGCCCGATGATCGAGTACTTCAGCCCGGTCAACGAATGGCTGAAGCAGCAGAACGAAGGCCAGATGTGCGGCTGGCAGGCCAACGCGGCCCCGGCGGCGAATTGAGAAAAGGGGCGGGTCCGCAAGGATCCGCCCCTTTCCGGTAGTGCCGGCCGCTGACCGGCGACTACGCGATGAAGACCCAACGGGCAGCCGGCCAGCGGCCGGCTCTACCGAAACAGCAATCAAACGAAGGCCAGATGTGCGGCTGGCAGGCCAACGCGGCCCCGGCGGCGAAATGAGAAAAGGGGCGGGTCCGCGAGGATCCGCCCCTTTCCGGTAGTGCCGGCCGCTGGCCGGCAACTGCACGGTGGACATCTGTCTGGCAGCCGGCCAGCGGCCGGCTCTACCGAAATGCCTGTCAGCTGTTCTTCTTCGCCGCCATCGCTGCAGCCAGCTCGGCCTTGAATTCCTCGAAGGTCTGGCCCTTCTCCTTCGCTTCGGCCTGTGCGGCATCGCGCAGCGCATCGGAGTACATCAGGCGCACCGGCGTGCCGTTGCGCTCGTGCAGTTCACCGGCCTGCATGATCAGCGCCAGCACCTGCGCAGCGCTCTCGCTGTGGCCAGCGATGCGGCCGTCCATGCCCAGCACCCATTCGCCGTCACGGCGCACGACACCGGCCAGCAGGGTGCGCTGCGCATCGCGCAGCTCGGCATGCGGTTCCACCGGCGATGCCTGCGCGGCGGCCTTGTTGGCGGCCTGCTTTTCCTGGCGACGGCGCTGGTCGCGGCGGGTCTTGGAGCTGGTGGACATGGTGCGGTACCGCTGCGAAGGGGGGCGCAAGGATAGCGCACCCCGCCCGCAGCGCTGCTTCACGCGTGCTCGATCCAGCATGGTCAGTCCAGCACCTTGCCGTGCCGCCAGTAGCCCATGAAGGTGATCGCGCGGCGGTCCAGCCCGCAATCGCGCACCAGGTGGCGGCGGATCGCCATCGCCGCCCCCGCCTCGCCCGCCACCCAGGCGTACAGCGGCCCGGCCACGCAGGTGTCGGCCTGCTCCCAGAGGATCTGCGTATCGACGTCGATCTCCTCCAGCGCATCGCCAGCAGGCACGCTCGAGGTCGCTGACAGCCGTTCCTGGACCGCCTGCAGCAGCGGCTGGCCATAGGCGGCCTGCCCACGCGGCAACCACACCAGCTCGGCCGTGGCCGGCGCCTTCAGGGGAACCGCATCACCGGCCTGCGCCACTTCCAGCAGGGCCAGCGCGCGCGGCGGATCCACCATGGCAGCCAGTTCCTCGAGGATGCCGGCTACCGCAGGCAACGCGGTTTCATCGGCCACCAGCAGCACCTGGCCGACACCGACCGGTGGCTTCCACTCCCAGCCTTCGCTGCTCTCGGCGCAGTCGGCGTCCGGGGCCAGCAGCACCACGCGATCGCCCGGCCGTGCATGCATGGCCCAGCGCGAAGCGGGTCCGGTCACCCCGTGGATGACGAAATCGACGTCGACCTCGCCCTGCTCCGCACGCAACTGGCGGATGGTGTAGGTGCGCATCGGCGGGCGCTGATCGTCCGGCAGGGCCCGATAGCGTGGGTACCAGTCGTCACCGCTGGGGACCTGCGGCACCTCCTGGCCGGGCAAGGGGAAGAACACCTTGATGCGCTGATCCGGGCCTTCGGTTTTCATCCGCGTCACGTCGGCACCGGTGAACACCATGCGGTCCAGGGAAGGGGAAAGAACGCGGCGCTCCTTCAGCGCCACCTCGAACAGGCGGTAGGTCTGCTGCGCAGCCATGGGGGAACCTCATGCAACGACATCGGATTGGCTGGCTGTCGTGCATCCACGCACCGGCTGGCTGGAATGCCCAGCCTAGTCCGGTTGTCCGCGGCTGCAAGGATGTGCCGGCATCCCCGTCCGCCCTACCCCTGCGCGCTGCTCAATGGCCCGTGCAGGCTGCCTGCGCCGCGCGCTCGCGCTGGTGTTCCCAGTACCAGAACACGAAGCCGGCGCCGAAGAACGCGGCCTGGCCCAGGGCCAGGTGCAGCGGGCTGGCGCTGAGCAGCGGCGACACCACGCCGGCCACCACGGTACTGATCATCAGCTGCACGAACGCCTGCAGCGACGAGGCCAGGCCGCGCTGGTGCGGGTACATGTCCAGCACCGCCAGCGCCAGGATCGGGAAGATCAGCGCCATGCCCATGCCGCCCAGGAAGATCGGCAGCACTGCCCACGGCAGCACGAACTGCGGCGACAGCGCCACGTAGCCGACGTTCAGCAGCACCGACAACGCGCACAGGCCGAACCCAATGGACACCTGGCGGGTGGGCGTAGTGTGCCCAGCCATGCGCCCGGACAGGAACGAGCCGGTGGTCATGCCACCGATGGTGGGAATGAACAGCCACGCAAAGCCGCCCTCGCCCAGGTGCAGGTGCTGCATCACGAACACCGGCGCCGAGGAGATGTACAGGAAGATGCCACCGAAACCGATGCTGCCGGCCAGCGCCAGGCGCAGGAAGCGCGGATTGAAGCCGATGCGTACGTAGTCACGCATCAACGTGCGCGGCGACAACGGCACGCGTGCTTCGACCGGATGGGTCTCCGGCAGGTAGCGCGCAGTGGCCGCCAGCAGGACCAGCCCGAACACCACCAGGAACCAGAAGATCAGCGGCCAGCCGGCGCCACTGAGCAGGATCCAGCCACCGATGATCGGCGCGATGGCCGGGGCGATACCGAACAGCATCGACACCTGGCTCATCAGCCGCTGCGCGTCGTGGCCGTGGTACAGGTCGCGGATCACCGCGCGGCCGACGATCATGCCGACACCCGCCGACAGGCCCTGCAGCGCACGGAACGCCAGCAGCGTGGTCAGGTCGGTGGACAGCGCGCAGCCAACCGAAGCGCCGACGAACACCACCAGGCCACCGAGGATCACCCACTTGCGGCCCCAGGCATCGGACAGCGGGCCGTGCGCCAGGCTCATCAGGCCGTAGAACAGCAGGTACACGCTGATGGTCTGCTGCACCGCCACTTCGTCCACCGCCAAGCGCTGGGCCAGCTGCGGGAACGCCGGGAAGATGGTGTCGATCGAGAACGGACCGAACATGGCCAGACCGGCGAGCAGCAGGGCCATGCGGCGGGTGGAGGGAGCAACAGCGGCGGTCATGGGGAAGGCGTCCGGCAGGGCCATGCGCGGCACGCACGGCGGGCGCCGGTCCCCTTCTGCAGGGACGGCGCCAGATGAATTCGGGTATCCGCTCATCATAGGTGGGGATTGCGCCCGATGCCATGCAGCGGTGCACAAAACGCACGACATGGCCATCGGCCATTCAGGCGCGGCGGCCATGTCTGGAGGCGGCCGGCGGGCCCGCAACGGGCTATAATCAGCGGGCAACACGGTGGGAGAAGCGGAACACCGCTGCCGAAGGCGCAACGCCCGTAATCGCTCAGGCCCGATACCACCCGTAACAGAACTCTGGAGAGACCGGTTCGATCCGGCGCCGAAGGGGCACGAAGCTGCGGTCCGCCGCGCTTTTAAACTCTCAGGCAAAAGGACAGAGGGGCGCCCCGCAGACCGCCGACCGGCGGCTTGTGCCCGTGCGTGTGCCCTTTCCTGACGGATCCTTCGCCATGTCCCAGAACACCCCTTCCCTGCGTGAGCTCGAGCACCACAATGCGTTCGTCGAGCGCCACATCGGCCCCAACGACGCCGAGATCGCGCAGATGCTCGATGTCGTCGGCCACGCGTCGCTGGATGGCATGACCGATGCCATCGTACCGGCCAAGATCAAGTCGCCGGCGCCGCTGGCGCTGCCGGAGTCGATGACCGAAGTGCAGGCACTGGCGAAGATCCGTGCGATCGCCGACAAGAACACCGTGCTGCGCAGCTTCATCGGCCAGGGCTACTACGGTACCCACACGCCGAACGTGATCCTGCGCAACATCCTGGAAAACCCGGCCTGGTACACCGCCTACACCCCGTACCAAGCGGAAATCTCGCAGGGCCGCATGGAAGCGCTGATCAACTTCCAGACCCTGTGCGCCGACCTCACCGGCATGGAAATCGCCAACGCCTCGCTGCTGGACGAAGCCACTGCCGCCGCCGAAGCGATGACCCTGGCCAAGCGTTCGGCCAAGTCGAAGTCGGACACCTTCTTCGTGCACGACGCCGTGCACCCGCAGACGCTGGAACTGCTGCGCACCCGCGCCGAGCCCATGGGCATCGTGCTGCGCGTGGGCACCCCGGCCGAAGCGCTGGAAGCGGAAGCCTTCGGCCTGCTGCTGCAGTATCCGGATACCTTCGGCCAGGTCGGCGACTACAAGGCGCTGGTCGATGCCGTGCACGCACGCGGCGGCCTGGTGGCCGTGGCCACCGACCTGCTGGCCCTGACCCTGCTGGCCGCCCCGGGCGAATGGGGCGCGGACATCGTGGTCGGCAACAGCCAGCGTTTCGGCGTGCCGTTCGGCTTCGGTGGCCCGCACGCCGCCTTCATGGCGTGCCGTGACGCCTACAAGCGCTCGATGCCGGGCCGCCTGATCGGCGTCTCGATCGACGCGCAGGGCAACCCGGCCTACCGCCTGACCCTGCAGACCCGCGAGCAGCACATCCGCCGCGAGAAGGCCACCTCCAACATCTGTACTGCACAGGTGCTGCTGGCGGTGATGGCGTCGATGTACGCCGTCTACCACGGCCCGGAAGGCCTGACCCGCATTGCCCGCCGCACCCATCGCCTGGCCTCGATCCTGGCCGCAGCGCTGCGCAATGCAGGCGTGCAGGTCGGTGGCGACTTCTTCGACACCCTGCATGTCACCGGCGTGCACGCCGATGAGATCCACGCCAAGGCCCGCGCCGCCGGCTACAACCTGCGCGCGATCGACAGCGACTCGGTCGGCATCAGCCTGGACGAAACCACTACCCGCGCCGACATCGTCGCCGTGGCTGCCGTGTTCGGTGCCTCGCTGGACGTCGACGCACTGGATGCCAGCACTGCCGATGCGCTGCCGGCCGGCCTGCTGCGCCAGTCCGCGTTCCTGACCCACCCGGTGTTCAACACCCACCATAGCGAGCACGAGCTGCTGCGCTACCTGCGTTCGCTGGCCGACAAGGACCTGGCAATGGACCGCACGATGATCCCGCTGGGCTCGTGCACCATGAAGCTCAACGCCACCGCCGAGATGATTCCGGTGACCTGGCCGGAGTTCTCGCAGATCCACCCGCTGGTGCCGGCCGACCAGGCGCTGGGCTACAAGGAACTGATCGACACGCTGGAAGCGATGCTGGTGGAATGCACCGGTTACGACGCGGTCAGCCTGCAGCCGAACTCCGGCGCGCAGGGCGAGTACGCCGGCCTGCTGGCGATCCGCGCCTACCACCGCTCGCGCGGTGAGGAACATCGCGATATCTGCCTGATTCCGGACTCGGCGCACGGCACCAACCCGGCCTCGGCACAGATGTGCGGCATGAAGGTGGTGGTGACCAAAACCGATGCCAACGGCAACGTCGACGTCGAGGACATCCGCCTCAACGCCGAGAAGTACAGCGACCGCCTGGCCGCGATCATGATGACCTACCCGTCCACGCACGGCGTGTTCGAGGAAGAGGTGGTGGAGATCTGCGAGATCATCCACAAGCACGGCGGCCAGGTGTACACCGACGGTGCCAACATGAACGCCCTGGTCGGCGTGGCCAAGCCGGGCAAGTGGGGTTCGGATGTTTCGCACCTGAACCTGCACAAGACCTTCTGCATCCCGCATGGCGGTGGTGGCCCGGGCGTCGGCCCGTGCGCGGTCAAGGAGCACCTGGCGCCGTTCCTGCCAGGCAAGCTGGGTGACAACGGCCCGGTCGGCATGGTCAGCGCGGCCAGCTTCGGCAGCGCCTCGATCCTGCCGATCAGCTGGATGTACATCGCGATGATGGGCCGCGACGGCCTGCGCAAGGCCACCCAGGTCGCGCAGCTCAACGCCAACTACATCGCCAAGCGCCTGGCCCCGCACTTCAAGACCCTGTACACCGGCCGCAACGGCCTGGTGGCACACGAGTGCATCCTGGACGTGCGCCCGCTGGAGAAGACCAGCGGCATCGGCGCCGAGGACGTGGCCAAGCGCCTGATCGACTTCGGCTTCCACGCCCCGACCCTGAGCTTCCCGGTGGCCGGCACGCTGATGGTCGAGCCGACCGAGAGCGAGTCGCTGCACGAGCTGGATCGCTTCATCGACGCGATGATCCAGATCCGCGAGGAAATCACCGCGATCGAAGACGGCCGCCTGGACCGCGAGGACAACCCGCTGAAGAACGCGCCGCATACCGCGACCGCGGTGACCGCCAGCGAGTGGACCCACGCCTACCCGCGTGAACTGGCTGCGTTCCCGCTGCCGAGCCTGAAGCTGCAGAAGTACTGGCCGCCGGTGGCACGCGTGGACAACGTGTACGGCGACAAGAACGTGATGTGCGCCTGCATCCCGGTCGATGCCTACAAGGATGATGAAGTCGAGGCGTGATTCCTCGCTGCATCGGTAAAGAAAACGGCCCGCGCAAGCGGGCCGTTTTCATAAGCGCGTGTGGACCAAGGTCCACACCCACAAACATCCGATCACGGATCCGGCATCTGCCCCAGGCTCAACTGCCACGATACGCCGAAGCGGTCCTGCACCCAGCCGTAGCGGTTGCTGAAGTCATAGTCGCCCACCGGCATCAACCAATGGCCGCCCTCGCCCAGCACGCGTGCGGCACGTTCGAACTGCTCGGCGCCGGAACACTCGACGAACAGCGAGATCGACGGTGAGAAGGTGAAATCGTGCACGTCCAGGCTGTCGAAGCACAGGTAGTGGGTTCCACCGAGCAGGAAGATGGCCTGGCGGACCTGCCCGGGCACGCCGGCACCGGCGCCGTCCGGATGGCGCTGCATTGCCAGCAGGCGGAAATCGGCGAAGGCCTCGGCATACAGAGCCAGGGCCGCTTCGGCCTGGCCGGTGAACATCAGGAAGGGGCGGCTGCGCAGCATGCGGTACTCCTGGTCGACGGGCCGCGGGCGGCCCACACGATCAGGATGGCACGGCGCATGTGCAGCCCCCGTGGTAGTGCCGGCCGCTGGCCGGCAGCTTCAGTCACGCCTCGCGCATGCGCCGGGCGATGGCGCTGCTGGCGGCGATGGTGGCAGTCAGTGCCACCATCGACAGGAACTGCAGGCGGGTGTGCGACTCGCTCAGCAGCAGGCCGAAGATCAGTGCCAGGATCGCCAGCGCACAGACGGTCAGCCACGGGAATCCGGCCATGCGGAACGGCAGGCGGGTGCCGAGGCGGTCGGCCCGGCGGCGCAGCACCAGCTGCGAAACCAACGACAGCGTCCAGACCAGCAGGCAGGTGGAACCGACGATGTTCAGCAGCACCGGCAGTACCCGGTCCGGGAACAGCAGTTCCATCACCGTGGCGGCAAAGCCGAACAGCACGCTGGCCAGCACGGCGATCACCGGTACCTGGCGCGGGTCGGTCCAGCCCAACACGGCCGGGGCTTCGCGGCGCTGCGCCAGCGAGTACATCATGCGCGAGGCGCCATAGAGGTTGGCATTGAGCGCCGACAGCAGCGCGATCACGGCGATGAGGGTGATGGCCGTACCCGCGCCCGGGATGCGGGCAATATCCAGCACCGCAGCGAACGGCGACTTCAGCGCCTCGCTGGTCCATGGCACCACGGCGATGATCACGCTCAGCGAGCCGATGTAGAACACCAGGATGCGCCAGGCCACGGTGCGGATGGCACGGGCAATGCTGCGCTCGGGATCTTCGGTTTCGGCCGCAGCGACGGCTACGATCTCGGTCCCGCCAAAGGCAAAAACGACAACCAGCAGTGCCGCGCCAATACCGGCCAGCCCCTTCGGCGCGAAGCCGCCATGCTCGGTGAAGTTGCTCAGGCCCGGCGAGGTCACCTGCGGCAGCCAGCCCATCAGCAGCGCCACGCCGATGGCGATGAAGGCCAGGATCGCCACCACCTTGAGGATGGCGAACCAGAATTCGAACTCGCCGAAGTTCTTCACTCCCAGCAGGTTGATCGCGGTGAAGAACAGCATGAAGGCCAGCGCCGCCATCGGTACCGGTATCGCCGGCCAGACCGTGGCAAGAAGCCCGGCCGCGCCTACCGCCTCGGCGGCGATCACGATCACCAGCTGCACCCACCACAGCCAGCCCACGGTGGCGCCGGCGGTGGCTCCCATGGCATCAGCGGCATAGACCGAGAACGCGCCACTGGTCGGCTTGGCCGCCGCCATCTCGCCCAGTGCGTTCATCACGATGATCACCAGCGCACCAGCGACCAGATACGACACCAGAACCGCCGGGCCGGCCGCCTGTACACCCACGCCCGAGCCGAGGAACAGGCCGGCGCCGATGGCGCTGCCCAGGCCCATCATGATCAGCTGGCGGGGCTTGAGCGAGTGCCCGAGGCGGGACGGCGAAGCGGTCGGAATCGAGTTGGGCATCGGCAGGGCTGGCGGCGGCTACAGGGGCGACACCTTACCCTGTCCCGTGCCCACGGGGATAGGCACAGCGCAGCAGGCGGCTCAGGCCAGCGCCGGCTCGCCGACGTTGCCACCAATACGGGCGCGGTAGGCGCGCGGCGAGAAACCGGTTTCAGCCTTGAACTTGCGGGTAAAGGCG
Source organism: Stenotrophomonas sp. 96582_Sma (assembly GCF_056480905.1). Classification (NCBI taxonomy): domain Bacteria; kingdom Pseudomonadati; phylum Pseudomonadota; class Gammaproteobacteria; order Lysobacterales; family Lysobacteraceae; genus Stenotrophomonas; species Stenotrophomonas sp. 96582_Sma. The sequence goes on from NZ_CM151122.1 coordinate 3,637,024, forward strand.
CTCTGGTCGCTGAAACCGCAGGCCTGGCCGATGCAGGCGATGCTGTCGTCACCGTGCAGCAGGTGCATGGCCATCTGGATCCGCAGCCGGGTCAGCACCTGCTGCGGGGTCATCTGGAACACCTTGCGGAAGCTGCGCTCCAGCTTGGACAGCGAGAAGCCGGTGATGTCCAGCAGGGTCTGCATGCGCACGTTTTCGGCGTAGTGCGCATTGAGGTGGGCCAGGGCCAGCCGCAGCTGCTCGTACTGGGTGCCCAGGCTGTCCTTCTGGCCAAGGTCGCGGGATATGCCGATCAGGCCCTCGATGGCCCCATCGACCACCAGCGGGCGCTTGCAGGTCAGGCACCAGCCCGGTTCGCGGTTGGCGAACAGGTGCAGCTCCATCAGGTTCTCGATCACCTCACCGGACAGCACGCGGGCGTCCTGGTCGACGTAGTCCGCACTGAGGCCGGTCGGGTAGATTTCAGCAGCGGTACGCCCGATCACGTCCTTGCGCGCGCGCAGGCCCAGCCGCCGCAGCATGGTCTGGTTGACGTGGGTGTAACGCCCCTGAAGGTCCTTGATGAAGAACAGCACATCCGGGATGGCGTCGAACAGGGCTTCGATGTCGGCGGGCTCGACTCGCATGCCACAAGCATAGCCGAGGCCCCTTGCCGGTGCGATCACCCTTGCGGGACTTGCGCTTAACGCCGCCAGGCCCACCGTGGGGGCCAGCCCCCACCGGAGAACCGGCCATGCCCCGCGGTGACAAGTCCGCCTATACCGAAAAGCAGAAGCGCCAGGCCGAGCACATCGAAGAGAGCGAGCGCGAGCGCGGTGCCAGCGAAAGCACCGCAGAGCGCATCGCCTGGGCCACTGTGAACAAGCAGGACGGCGGCGGCAAGCGCAGTGGCAGTGGACGCAAGGTGGCAAAGAAGGTCACCACCAGGAAGGTGGCTGCCAAGAAGACTGCTACGAAGAAGGCGCCGGCCCGCAAGACGGCCACGAAGAAGGCAACAAAGAAGACGGTGGCGAAGAAGGCCACCACCCCTGCATCGCGTAGTGCTGCCGCGAAGAAAGCGGCGAAGACCCGTGCGGCGAGGAAGACCGCGCGAAAGGTGGCGGCGAAGAAAGCGGCACGTACCCGCGCCAGCAGCTGAGCCCGTCAATCGGGATTGACGCCCGCAGATCAGCCATACTTCTCCAAGCCGCTGGACGCGGCAAAGGGGAATCATCCATGAATGTCCAATGCTCCGCAGCTTTGGCAGCCCTGCTATCGATGGCACCCGCTGCGCATGCGATCACCGCCTCTGACCCACCCCACGAATCCCGTCAGGCTGCGACCGCGACTGCGGACGCCGATATTGCGCGGATCGAATCTCTCGGCCGGTCATTGTTCGAACATGATCTTGCCGCCGAACGCGCAACCGACGCACTCGTAGCGAAGGGAATGCGCAAGGATGACCGCGTTGCTGGATGGGTCACCGAACAACGCGACAACCGCTATGTCGTCAGTATCCTCGGAGGTGACAGTAGCGTGCTGTATCGGGTAGTCACCGACGACAAGGGAACGCTTGCCGGTCCTGTACAGACCCTGTCGCCACCCGAGCCACTATCGCCTTATGAGGCCGGCGCGGCAGCTGCGCGTGCACTGGCATTGAGCAGCAAGTTTCAAGCGTGCTCGAAGAACTACAACACGGTCGTGCTACCGAACGTGGACGGCACGGCAAATGCCTGGAGTGTCTACCTGCTTCCCGGCACATTCGATCCTGCAGCGGTGCCTCTGGGGGGAAGCCATCGCGTGGAAATCGCGGATGAAAAGATCACTTCCAGCCGGCCTTACACCCTCTCCTGCATCACGCTGCAGCGTCCACCGCGGAAGGGTGCCATGATGGTGACCCATCTACTCGATCCAACGCCGACCGAGATCCACGTTTACTGGAGTCTCTGGGCACGCGCGCCACTGTTCGTGAGTACGGCCAAGGACGTGATCTGGAAGATTGAGAACGGACATATCAGCAAAGTCGTGGACTGACATCCGGTCACACCATGGACGCCCATGGTGTGACCGGCACCACAACGCTTACCGCGCAGCAGCTCAGGCTGCGCGACGCGGCACAACCGAAGCTGTGTCGCCTTCCACCTTGAACACCGACACCGACGTGGTCAGTGCATGCGCCTGTTCTTCCAGCGCGCGGCTCGCCGCGGTGGCTTCTTCCACCAGCGCAGCGTTCTGCTGGGTCACCTGGTCCATCTGCACCACCACCTGGTTGACCTGCTCGATACCGGCGGCCTGTTCCTTGCTTGCCGCTGCGATGTCGCTCATCAGCTGGGTGGTGCGCGAACTTGCCTGGGCTACGCGGGCGATCGCGGCTTCCGATTCAACGGTCACTGCCAGGCCGCTCTTCACCTTGGCAGCGGCATCTTCGATCAGTTCCTTGATCTCCTTGGCGGCGACACCGGCACGCTGCGCGAGCGTCCGCACTTCACTGGCGACCACGGCGAATCCACGCCCCTGCTCACCTGCACGCGCCGCTTCCACCGCAGCATTCAGCGCCAGGATGTTGGTCTGGAACGCGATGCCATCGATCACCGTCGAAATTTCCGAGATGCGTGCCGAGGACTGGTCGATCTCACCCATGACCGAGGCCATCTGTGCCATCGCCTGCTCGGTCTCGCGCACGGCGGCACCGGCCGCATGCGCTTCACTGTCGGCCTGACGCGCCAGCTCGGCGTTCTGGCGCACGGTGGAGGTCAGTTCCTCCATCGATGCGGCCGCTTCTTCCAGATTGGCTGCCTGCTGCTCGGTACGGCGCGACAGGTCGTTGTTGCCGGCGGCCAGTTCCTGCGCCGCGTTGTTGATGCTGTCGGCAGCCACCTGGATGCCACGCACGATGCCGGTCAGCTGTGCGGTGGTGGTGTTGGCATCGTCGCGCATGCGTGCGAACACGCCGTCGTACTCGCCGTCCATGCGTGCGGTCAGGTCGCCGTGCGAGATCGCGCGCAGCACGTCGGAGACATCGGCGATGCTGGCCTGTGAACTGGCCATCATGCCGTTGAGATGTTCGACCATCGCCTTGAACTGGTACTGGAACGCAGCGGCATCACCACGCATGCTGAAATCACCGGCGCGTGCGGCGCGGGCCAATTCATCGATCTGCGCGTTGATCGCCATCAGGCTCTGCTTCACTGCCGCCAGGGTGCGGGTCAGCGTGCCCTTCTCGCCCGGGTAGTCGGGCAGGTCGCGGCTGAGGTCGCCGATGGCGTAGCGCTGCATCACTTCGGCCATCAGCAGCTCCACCTGCACGTGCGATTCGACCAGGCTGTTGGTGGCCTGCACCATGCGGCCGAAGTCACCGGGGAACGCCGTGGCGTCCATGCGATAGCGGATCGCGCCCGCCTCATGCTGCTCAGCCATCTGCAGCTGTGCGCCGATCGCCGCCTGCACGCTCTGCCGCACGCTGGCCATCGCCTCGCCCAGCTGAGTCAGTTCGTCACGGCCGCCAAGGCGGAACTCCTGGTCCAATTGTCCCTTGGACAGGCGCTCGGCCAGGTTCACCGCGCGGGCCAGCGGACCGGTCAGGCTGCGGCCGATCATCACCGAGGCACCAATGCCCACCAGCAGCGCGACGCCGCCCAGCACCAGCAGCTGCAGCAGGCTGCGCTCACCCAGGCGGATCGCCTCGGCGGCGGCATCACGGCTTTCCTTCTCTTCGAAGTCTACGCCATCGGACAGCGCCTTGTTCCAGCCGTTTGCCGCTTCCTGCACCGGGCCCAGGGTCAGCGCTACGGCGCCCGGGTAGTCGCCATGCTCCATCAGTTCGCTGGTCTGCTTGTTGAGTGGACGCGCAATGGCACGCTTGGCGGCGATGGTTTCCGCGATGGCCTTGCCGTCGGCGTCGCTGGGCAGCGCCTGGTAGGCGGTCCAGCTGGCCTCGTAGCGCTTGACCAGGTCGGCAATGCGCTTCTCGTCGCTGCCACGGTCTTCGCCCTGGCGAATCAGCATTTCGCGGCGCACGACCATCATCTGGTTGTTGGCATCGAGCATCTGCGACAGCAGACGCACCTTGGCCACGCTGACGTCGACCACCTGCTGCATCGCGCGCTTCTGCACGACACTGGCGGTGGCGCCGGTGGCCACCACGGCGGCAACCAGCAGCAGCAACAGGCCAAAGCCCAGCCCAAGACGCCAGGCAACCCTGACGTTCCTCAAGTAGTTCATGGGGGTATCCAAAACGGGGGGATGCGCCCTTATCGGCGGCCCGGCAGGCAATCTTGATCGCCGTCCGTCGACGGCGTCGGCCACCGTTCACCTTGGTGAGCCCCCTGCGCAGCAGCACCTGCGCGCTGGACACGGCTGCAATACCTATGGCTGCTCATGCGGCATCAGATCCCTTTCACGGTGGCTCGGCGGCTGCTGCGGGCAAGGTGGTGGCGTGACCTGCTGGAGATCCCAATGCCCTTGCCCGTGTCCCGATCCACCCTGCTCGCTCTCTCGCTGCTGGCGTCGCCAGCCTTCGCGCAGGCGCCGCCGCCCCACTTGCCCGCACCCATTGCCGAAACGGCCGGACCGGACACCGCACCCCACTCCGCGCTGCACGCCCAGGTGCTGCTGGATCGCGCGAACTTCTCCCCTGGCCAGATCGATGGCGAAGTGGGCAGCAACCAGCGGCGCGCGGTGTCGGGTTTCCAGGCAGCGCACGGGCTGGACGTAACGGGTGAACTGGACGACGCCACCTGGAAGGCCCTGCAGGCCGATACCGTTGGGCCGCTGGCCAGCTACACGCTGACTGCTGAGGATGTCGCCGGTCCGTTCCAGGCCACTCCGAAAGGGCCCGCCGCCCAGGCCAAGCTCACATCGCTGGGCTACGGCAGTGTGGAAGAAGCCCTCGGCGAGCGCTTCCATGCCTCCCCTGAGCTGATGAAGGCGCTCAATCCCGACGTGGACCTGACCAAGGCTGGCAGCCGCATCCAGGTACCCAACATCGCACTGGCCGCATTGCCGAAGGCGGCGAAGATCGTGGTCGACAAATCCGATTCCACTCTGCAGCTGCTTGATGCAGTGGGCAAGCTGATCGCACAGGTCCCCGTGTCTTCGGGCAGCCAGCACGATCCGCTGCCGATCGGCGAATGGAAGATCCTCGGCGTGTACCGCGACCCGCCGTTCCACTACAACCCGAAGCTGTTCTGGGATGCCCGCAAGGGCGAGAAGAAAGCCACCCTGCCACCGGGCCCGAACAATCCGGTCGGGCGCGTCTGGATCGACCTGTCCAAACCGCATTACGGCCTGCACGGCACGCCTGAACCCGGCCACGTGGGCAAGACCGAATCGCATGGCTGCGTACGCATGACCAACTGGGATGCGCTGCGTGTGGCCGATGCAGTGGACACTTCGGTCCCCGTGGTGATGCAGGAGTGAGCCGATGCGCCTTCCGCAGCTGATCGTACTGGGCGTTCTGCTGGGACTGAGTGCAGGTTGGTGGCTGCGCCGCGACGCGAGTGAGCCGGTAGCCGCCTCGCTGCCGGCAGCGCCATCGACGATGGCCGCCGCGCCGGTGACGGAACCAGCAGCGCCGCGCGCAACAGCCCCACCCGCCGCCACCGCGCCGTCAGCCGCGCAGGCTCCGGATGCACCGTCCGGTCTGCTGCTGCCGGTGCAGGGTATCCAGGCGTCCCAGCTGCGCGATACGTTCACCGATGCACGCAGCGAGGGTCGCGTGCACGATGCCATCGACATCATGGCTGATACCGGTACGCCGGTGCTGGCGGTGGCCGATGGAACGGTGGAAAAACTGTTCGACAGCGAGCGCGGCGGCTTGACGATCTACCAGTTCGAACCCAGCGGACGCTGGTGCTACTACTACGCGCATCTGCAGCGCTATGCCGATGGCCTGGCGGAAAAACAGGTGATCAAACGCGGGGATGTGATCGGTTACGTCGGCAGCACAGGCAATGCCAGTGCCGACGCGCCGCACCTGCATTTCGAAGTACACATGCTCGGACCGGAAAAACAGTGGTGGAAGGGAGAGTCGATCAACCCCTATCCCCTGCTGAAGTCGGCGGCACTGACGCCCGGCGCTGCCAGCGCCTCAACACCAGAGTAAAGACAGCCAACGCAGCCCCTGGAATCAGCAGGAACAGCGCCGCCATCTTCCAGAAGAAGAACGGCCACAGCCAGATGTAATCCAGGTCGGTCAGCTTCAGCAGGTCCAGCGGTGGCTGCAGCTCGATGTCTGCCGCGTGCCCGGCCAGCGCCGGGTCCACCTCCAGCACGGTGACCCGTAGCCATGAGCGGCCGCGTGGCAATGCGTCGCCGCGGCCATAGCCAAAGTAGAACGCCGTAAGGCCGCTGGACTCAACCGAAGCCAGCGCGCGATTGATGCCCTGCCCGGCCACTCCCGAACGCTCCCCTGCGCGGAAGTCTCTCTGATCGGTCGGAGTTTCGATGTGCAGCAGCACCTCGGGGTCAGCCTCTGTACCGTCCGCGGCATAGCGCAGGCGCAACCGCAGTTGGTCATCGATAAGGCGGTAGACGGTGATCTGGGCGGTTGCGCCAGGACTCAGCACCAGCGGCACCGTCTGCGTGCGCGACGCCAGGGCATTGGCGGCCGCACCCAGCAGCAGTACCAGGCAGGCGATGCCCCACAGGCTCCACAGCACCCACAGGGTGATCCGCACCACCGTTACGCCCTTCACGCTGACATCCGGGTCATCACGTCACCTCCCTGCTGGCCGTGCCGACACAGTAACGAAAAAGCCCCGCTTTCGCGGGGCTCTTCCTGTCACCTACGCCGGGCAGCGCCCGGCGCTACCTCAGGCGAACGGATCCTGCAGGACCATGGTGTGGTCGCGGTCCGGGCCGGTGGAGACAATGCTGATCGGGCAACCGGCCAGCTCTTCCAGCGAACGCAGGTAGGCACGTGCGGCCGGCGGCAGGTCGTCCCAGTTGGTGATGCCGTGGGTGTTCTCACTCCAACCCGGGAACTCCAGGTACACCGGGGTGCAGTCTTCCCAGCCCTGCGCGTCCAGCGGCGCGTACTCGGTGCGCTTGCCGTTGTATTCGTAGGCGATGCAGACCTTCAGCTTTTCCATGCCATCCAGCACGTCCAGCTTGGTGATGCACAGGCCGCTGATGCCGTTGATGGCCACGGCGCGCTTCAGCGCGACGATGTCCATCCAGCCGCAGCGACGCGGACGGCCGGTCGAGGCACCGTACTCGGCGCCGCGGTCACGGATGCCCTGGCCGACTTCGTCGTCCAGTTCGGTCGGGAACGGGCCGCCGCCGACGCGGGTGGCGTAGGCCTTGGCGATGCCCAGCACGTAGTCGATCGAATCGGCACCGACGCCGGAACCGGCCAGTGCACCACCGACGGTGGTGTTGGAGCTGGTGACGTACGGGTAGGTGCCGTGGTCGATGTCCAGCAGCGCACCCTGCGCGCCTTCGAACAGCACGCGCTTACCCTGCTTGCGCAGGTCGTGCAGGATGCCGGCCACGTCGGACTTCATCGGCTGCACGTATTCGCCGAAGGCCAGCGCTTCGTCGAAGGTCTTCTGGAAATCGACCGCATCGGTGTTCAGATACTTGGTCAGCACGAAGTTGTGGTAATCCAGCGCGGTGCGCAGCAGTTCTTCCAGCTGCTTCGGGTAATGCAGGTCGGCGATGCGGATGCCGCGACGCGCCACCTTGTCTTCGTAGGCCGGGCCGATGCCACGGCCGGTGGTGCCGATCGCCTTGCCGCCGGCAGCGCGCTCGCGCGCCTGGTCCAGGGCGATGTGGTACGGCATGATCAGCGGCGCGGCCGGGGAGATCTTCAGGCGCGAACGCACTTCCACGCCGGAGGCTTCCAGCTCGGCGATTTCCTTCTGCAGCGCGGCCGGCGAGATCACCACGCCGTTGCCGATCAGGCACAGCGCGTCGTCACGCAGGATGCCCGACGGGATCAGGTGCAGGACGGTCTTCTTACCGTTGATGACCAGGGTGTGGCCGGCGTTGTGACCGCCCTGGAAGCGCACCACGGCGCCGATTTCCTCAGTGAGCAGATCGACGATCTTGCCCTTGCCTTCATCGCCCCACTGGGCACCCAACACTACGACAGACTGACCCATGACGGGCTCCTCGATTTGTTGCGGCCATCGGGGCCGCGGACGGGTAAACCGTGGCGGGGCTGGCCAGCACCTGCAAGGCGGCTCCAAACGGGGAGCGGCCGGCGATGGAAGGCCCAGACACGGAAAAAGCCGAACGGGGAGGCCCGTCCGGCTTTTGTGCATTATCCGGGTTTCCGGGGTCGGGTGCCACCTTTCCGACGGGCGGCTTCACCGGCCGGTCAGCCGCCCCGCCCGGTCGTGCCGGCCGCTGGCCGGCAATGCCAACCAAGGTTGGCATCTACCAGAGCCGGGCCACGCATGTGAACGCAGGCGGCCGCTGGCCGGCAATCCCAGGATGCCGGCCAGCGGCCGGCACTACCCTGCTAGTGGCGGGCCCACCACAGCAGGCTCAGGCCGGCCAGCAGCACCAGCCCGCCGAAGCTGCGCAGGGCCGGGCTGGGCAGGTCCAGCAGGCGCTCGGCCATGCGCTTCCAGGCGAACGGGGCGACGAACAGGAACAGGCCTTCCAGCACCGCCACCAGGCAGACGGCGGCGAACAGATCTTTCATGGGGGACTCCGGAAAAAGCACGGGGCCCGGCATCTGGCCGGGCCCCGTGGGGTACTGCCCTGCGACCTCAGCGGTCGTTCTTCAGGTACTGCAGGAACGGGTCGTTCTTGTCGAGCACGATCACGCCGTTGCCGTCGGTCATGGAGCCACGGTAGGCCTCCAGGCTGCGGTAGAACGCATAGAACGACGGGTCGGCCGAGCCGGCCTTGCCGTAGATGCGCGCCGCATCGGCATCGCCTTCACCGCGCAGGCGCTGTGCATCACGCTCGGCTTCGGCGATCAGCACGGTGCTGTCACGGTCGGCCTGGGCGCGGATGGTCAACGACTGCTCCTCGCCCTCCGCACGCAGTTTGGCCGCTTCCTGCTTGCGCTGGGCGCGCATGCGCTCGTACACATCATTGATCACCTGGCTGTCGGTGGGCAGGTCCACCTGCTTGATGCGCAGGTCGATCATCTGCATGCCGAGGCCGGCCACCGCTTCGTTGATCCCCTTCAGCTGCTCGGCGATCAGCTCGCTGCGGTCGCCGGAGACCAGCTGCTGCAGGGTGCGCGAGTTGATCTGGTTGCGCAGCGAGTCGGTGATGATCGGTGCCAGGCGGGCATTGGCGATGCGCGGATCGCCACCGGTGGCACGGAAGTAGTCACCCACGTTGGAGATGTAGCCGATGGCGAAGAAGTCGACGCTGACGTCCTTCTGCTCGGCGGTGAAGTAACGCGCCGGGGCGGTGTCGAGCACCTGGAAGCGGCGGTCGAAGACCTTCACCGTTTCCACCACCGGCACCTTGAAGTGCAGGCCCGGCTTGATGTCCGAACGCACCACCTTGCCCAGGTTCAGCACCATGGCGGTCTGGTCCTCGCGGACCACGTACACCGAGCCAAGCAGGCCCAGCACCACCGCCACGATCACGGCGATCCAGATAGGACTCTTCATCGGCTGCCCTCCTCACGGCCGCTCGGTCGCCCGGTCGGGCGGCCCACCGGCCGGCCCGGATCACGGGAAGCTTCCGCCGCTGCACCCGGCAGCGACGGCATCACCACCTCCGGATTGGTCACTCCCGGCGGCGCCGAGGTGGTGGGACGGGTATCGCCGGTCATCGGCACGTAGATCAGCTGGCGGCCATCGCCACCGATCACCTTGCGGTTCTCGCTCAGCACCTGCTGCACGGTCTCCAGCCACAGGCGCTTGCGGGTCACTTCCGGGGCGTCCTTGTACTGGGCCTGCAACAGGCTGAAGCGCTGCGCGTCACCCTCGGCCTTGGAGACCACGGCCTGCTTGTAGCCTTCGGCGGTGGTACGGGCGCGCGAGGCCTGGCCTCGGGCTTCCGGCACGACCTTGGCGGCATAAGCCTGGGCTTCGTTGATCAGGCGTTCCTTGACCTGCTGGGCACCGTTGACCTCGTCGAAGGCCGGCTTCACTTCTTCCGGCGGACGGGCGTCCTGCAGGGTCAGGCCGGTCACCGTCAGGCCGGTCTTGAACGCCTTCAGCAGCGCCTGCAGGCGCTCCTCGGCGGCCACGGCCAGCGGGCCACGGTTGTTCAGTACCGCGTTGAGGTCGGCACGGCCGACTTCCTCGCGCACCGCGCTCTGCGCCGACTGCTCCAGCACCTGGTTGGCATCGACCGTTCCGAACAGGTATTGCTGCGGGTCGTCGATGCGGTACTGGACGTTCAGCGAGACGTTGACGATGTTCTCGTCGCGGGTCAGCACCGGCACCTGGATCGAGAAGGTCTTGATCTCGGTGGCATTGACCTTGGTGACCGATTCGATCGGCCACGGCAGCTTGAAGTTCGGGCCAGGCTGCAGGATGCGCGAGAACTGGCCGAAGCGCAGCACCACGCCACGCTGCTGTTCGCCGATCAGCTGGAAGCTGGAGAACAGCACCAGCAACACCACCGCTGCCACCACCCAACGCATGATGCCGCCGTCGAACAGGTCCTTCAGCGGCCCGGGCAGTCCGCCCCAGCCACCACCATTGCCACCGCCGCGCGACCCGAAGGGCCCGCGTCGATTGTCCTCGGGGCCTTGTCCGCCCTTGTTGCCGCCGGGTGTATTCCAGGCCATGCACGCTCCATCAAGATTTGGGCTGCGGCGCGGGCCCTTCCCGCACCACCAGCCGTGAAACCATCACCGATCATACAAGATGGGGCGGATCGGCAGGATCGAAAGGGGGGCAACGGGGTAAGGTGGCGTTTTCCTCGAAGTCAGGCAACGCCGATGGCCCCCACCACCCCGTTCACCGCATTCCGCATCGAAAACGACGCCGCCGGTTACCGCAGTGGCCTGGCCCAGCTCAATGTCGACGACCTCAACCCCGGCCAGGTACTGATCCGCGCCCACTGGTCTTCGGTCAACTACAAGGATGCCCTGGCCGGCACCGGCAAGGGCAGGATCCTGCGCCGTTTCCCGCTGGTCGGCGGAATCGATGTGGCCGGCACCGTGGTGGCATCCACCGACCCGGCCTGGCGTGAAGGCGATGCGGTGCTGGCCACCGGCTGCGGCCTCAGCGAAACCCGCGATGGCGGCTACAGCCAGTATGTGCGGCTGGAGTCGCGTGCGGTGATTGCCCAGCCGGCCGGGCTCAGCCCGCGCGAGGCGATGGTGCTGGGCACCGCCGGCTTCACGGCGGCGCTGGCGCTGCTGCGCATGCAGGACAACCGGCAGGTGCCGGAACTCGGCCCGTTGGCGGTCACCGGCGCCAGCGGCGGTGTCGGCGCGCTGGCGCTGTCGATCTTCAGTCGTGCCGGCTACACCGTGCACGCAGTCAGCGGCAAACCGGACCAGGCCGAGTTCCTGCATGGTATCGGCGCCACTGAAGTACTACCGCGCGAGGCACTGTCCGACACCGGCCCGCTGCAGTCGGCCCGCTTCGGCGGGGGCCTCGACAATGCCGGAGGCGACATGCTGGCCAGCCTGCTGGCGCAGACCGTGCCCTATGGCAGCGTGGTCAGTGCCGGCCTCGCGGCCAGCCCGAAACTGGACATGACGGTGATGCCGTTCATCCTGCGCGGCGTGTCACTGCTGGGCGTGTCCTCGGCCAATGCACCGCGCGGGCTGCGCGAAGAAGTGTGGTCGCGGCTGGGCAATGAGTGGAAGCCGCAACACCTGGACCGCATCTGTACCGCCGAAGTCGGCCTGGACGGCCTGCCGGCGGTGTTCGAGCGGATGCTGGCCGGCGGTTCGCTGGGCCGCACCGTGGTGCGGATCGACTGAACGTCGCAGGCAGGCGACGGACGGCAGACGCGCCCCTCCCGCCGGTAATGGGCCCGCACTACACTGCGGGCATTACATGGGGAACAACATGGCACGCATTCTGATCGTCGACGACTCACCGTCGCAGCTGTTGGGGATACAGCGCATCGTCGAGAAGCTCGGGCACCAGATCCTGACCGCCACCGATGGCGCCGCCGGGGTCGAAACCGCCAAGGCCGAGCTGCCCGACCTGGTCCTGATGGACGTGGTGATGCCCAACCTCAATGGCTTCCAGGCCACCCGCACCCTCGCCCGCGACGAGGCGACCCGGCATATCCCGGTGATCCTGGTGACCACCAAGGACCAGGACACCGACCGCATGTGGGGCATGCGCCAGGGCGCCAAGGCCTACATCACCAAGCCGTTCTCGGAAGACGAGCTGTCCGAGGTGCTGGAACGGGTGTTCGCCGGGCAGGGCTGAGCCCGTCCTGGCGGTGCCAACCCTGCTTGGCCCACCGCTCTGGTAGGTGCCAACCTTGGTTGGCACGCTTCTGTAGAGTCGAGATCCTATGTTCGCGGTCAAGCCTGCTGGAAGCAGGCTTGACCCACCTTCAGCATGGCCGGATCGAAGTCCCGGCCGCTTTTGAAGACACCCCAGGCGATCCTGGCCAGCTTTCTGGCCAGGATGTTGAAGACGGCGGTGCTGGGGTGACCGCGTTTTGACAGCTCGTCGTAGAGCGGTTGCCCCCGGCGACACCGCTTGAGCCCCATTGCGGCCATGTAGAGCATCTGGCGCAGCACTGGCGCGCCCTGTTTGGACAGCCGACGCCGTCCCGTTCTGCCGCCAGACTCGTTGGGCCGGGGATCCAGGCCCGTGCAGGCGATCCACGCGTTGGCGTTGGCCAACGGCCAGCGCGTCATGTAGTAAATCAGGTGAGCGGCGACGGCAGGGCCGATACCAGGGATGGTCAACAGGCGCTTGTAGAGCGCGCCATGCTCTCCATCGCGACCCAAGCGCTGCAGTTCGCTTTCCAGCTCGGACAGCGTCCCAGCCAGAGCGCAGAACAGATCTGACAGCTCCCCGGGGGCACTTTTGCTTACCCCGAAGGATTGCTCCAGGCGCGCGCGTGTCTTTACCAGCGTCTGCCGCTTGCGCAGCAAATCGTGCATCTGCTGCTGCTCGTCGGTACGCGGTACGTATTCACGCAGGCGATCGTTCTCCTTCTTCACGTACCGGGCGATCGCTTCGGCGTCCATGGCGTCCGTCTTGCCACGCGAGCCCGTCGCCCGGCCGTAGTGCTTGATCAGACGTGGATTGATCACATAGACAACGTGGCCTGCTTGGCCAGCCATCCGAGCCAACAACTCGTAGTACCGCCCCGTCGCCTCCATGCCAATCCGGCATCGCTGGGGCAAGGTGTTGAGCCACTGGGCTATGCCGGCCCGGGTGTTGGCGATCCTGTCGCCGGCCTTGCGGTCGGCCACTGCCGGTACGAACTCCTTGGAGTCCACGTCCACGCCAATATCGAGAGAATCAGACATTTGTACGGCTCCCAGCTATCTTTAAGGGGCTGGGGTGGTACCGCACCGACGTTAGCTTGCCTACATCGACGATCCCCTTTGGGGGCCGTACGATCCTTTATCGACGTTCGTGTGCGGGATGGGGATCGCTCGACTCGTCTGTCGGCTAGTATCCGCAGATGCATGCTTGACGGTCCCTCCACCCTGGCTCCTACATACCTCGTAGGAGCCGGGAGGAACATACAAGCCATGCTCGACTCATCAAGAGCAGTCGAGCATGGCTCGACTCTACATGTTAAAGCCGCCGGGCATGGCCCGGCGCTACCTTCAGATCGTTTCGCCGAAGGCCTTGGCCAGATTGCGGTAGGCCTTCTTCTGCGCCTCGTCGGTCGCGGCCGGGGCCACGATCTCGATTTCAACAATCTGGTCGCCATCCGGGCTGCCTGGCAGCCCACGGCCACGCAGGCGCAGCTTGCGGCCGGCATCGGAATCGGCCGGAATCTTCAATTCCACCGCTCCACCCAGGGTCGGCACGCTGATGCTGGTACCCAGCGCGGCCTGCCACGGGGTCACCGGCAGCGTATAGAGGATGTTGCGGCCATCGACCTCGAACTGTGGGTGGGCGGCATATTCCACTTCCAGCAGCAGGTTGCCGCCATGGTTGCCCTGCCCCGCCAGGCGGATCACCTGGCCCGGGCGGATGCCCTTGGGCACGCGTACATCCAGCTGCTTGCCGTTGACCGTGATGCGCAGGCTGTCGCCACTGTAGGCCGCTTCCAGCGGCACCGACAGCTTGGCGCGGGTATCACGGTTGGGCGCATGGCCCTGGCTGCTGAAACCCGGCCCCGGACCAGCGCCACCACCGCCACGCTGGCGCGCGAACAGGCTCTCGAAGAAGTCGCTGAAGCCGCCATTGGGGCCGCCACCGCCGAATACTTCCTCGAAATTGAAACCGCCAGCACCACCATAGTTCGGCGGCACGTTGAACTCCTCGCCCGGGCGATAGCCCTGCGCGCGCAGCTGGTCGTAGGCCGCGCGCTTTTCCGGATCGCGCAGCGCCTCGTAGGCCTCGTTGACCGCCTTGAACTTGTCTTCGGCCCCGGCCTCCTTGCTGACGTCCGGGTGGTACTTGCGTGCCAGCCGGCGGTAGGCGGTCTTGATCTCCGCCTCGCCCGCGCTCGGTTCCACCCCCAGGGTGGCGTAGTAATCCTTGAATTCCATCCAGCTACCTCGATCTGCTTCGGCCGCGCCGGTGGCGCCGCCCCAGGTTCATTCTACGCGCCGGCGATGCTACGCCGCCCCTCGTGCGGCCCCGGTGAGGCCGACTGATCCTGCGCAATGCGGCTGCCATCCCCATGCCCCACGCTGTGGCTGGAAGCCCCTGCCACAAAGCCTGAAGATGGGGCCTGCACACGGGTTTTCCAATGTCTTGACGCCCCTGTCCCATCCGGCCCACTAGCCTGCCCCAGCAAGGAGTTCCCCATGACCATCCATGTCGGCGACCGCATTCCGGAAGTGACCCTCAAGCGCATCCGCGAGGGCATCGAAACGCTCGATACGCATTCGCTGTTCGACGCACGCAAGGTGGTGCTGTTCGCCGTGCCCGGCGCGTTCACCCCGACCTGCTCGGCGCGCCACCTGCCCGGCTACGTCGAGAAATTCCAGGCGTTCCGCCAGCGCGGCATCGATGTCTACTGCATGGCGGTCAACGACCCGTTCGTGATGAAGGCCTGGGCCGCCGACCAGAGCGTGCCCGACGGCCTGCTGATGCTGTCCGACGGCAATGCCGAACTGACCCGTGCGCTCGGCCTGGAGCTCGACGCCAGCGCCTCGGGCATGGGCATCCGCTCACGCCGTTTCGCCCTGTACGTGGTGGATGGCGTGGTGCGTGCGGCCTGGATCGAGCAGCCCGGCCAGTTCGAAGTGTCTTCGGCCGAATACGTGCTGGAGCACCTGCCAACCTGATCTTCCACCGCAAGAGGAAACGGCCAGCCATGTCCACCAAGCCAGCCAAAGCCGCAAAGCCTGCCGCAAAGGTGCCCGGTATCAGTGACCGCAAGACCCTGCGCGAACGCGCGCGGCGCAACATCGAAGACGGTGCGATCACCGACAGCTACAGCGCCGACCGCAAGGTCGTGATCAAGCTGCTCAACGATGCGTTGGCCACCGAGTACGTATGCGTGCTGCGCTACTACCGGCACTACTTCATGGCCAAGGGCATGCTGGCCGACGCGGTGAAAGCCGAATTCCTCGAACATGCACAGCAGGAACAGGCGCACGCCGGCAAGCTGGCCGAGCGCATCGTCCAGCTCGGCGGTGAGCCGGACTTCAACCCCGATACACTGACCGCACGCTCGCACGCCGAGTACAAGGAAGGCAGCGACCTGCGCGACATGGTCCGCGAGAATCTGGTGGCCGAACGCATCGCCATCGACAGCTACCGCGAGATGATCAACTTCATCGGCGACCGCGATACCACCACCAAGCGCATCCTTGAAGAGATACTGGCGCAGGAAGAGGAGCACGCCGACGAGTTCGCCGACCTGCTGGATGGGTGGATCGGGGAATAGCGGCCCCGCATACGCCTTGGTAGATGCCCACCTTGGTGGGCGCATTTATCGCGTGCCAACCAAGGTTGGCACCTACCAGAGCACGGCGGTGTCGTTGGCGTTGGACCGCGCGCCGACCAAGGCCGGCATCTAGCGGAGAACGTTGAACCGCACCTGCGTCCACGCGCCATCGGCCGCCAGCGCGGTCAAAGTGTGTGCGCCCGGATCGGCGAACTCGCGCTGCATCAACTGCGCGCCACGGGTCTGCGCGATCCAACGGCCATCCAGCAGCCAGTCCACCGCCTGCTCGCTGCCCAGCGCGCGCAGCTGCAGGCGCACGCCATGTTCGGCATTGGGTGCACGCGCCAGCGTGGCGCCATCATTGAGGCCATCGATGTGCAGGGCCACGCTGGCCTCACGCCCGTCGTCGCGGCAATCCGGCGACAACGCCGGCAACTGCGAGGCAGCGCGCGTGGCCTTGGGCAGCCACGGTGACAACAACGCCGGCCAGCGCGCGATCTCGCGCGCTACTTCCTCATGTGGATTACGGCAATCGGCCGATACACGCAGTCCGGTCCGCGCGTCGGCCAGGTAACGCTGCCGCCCCGGCTGCCAGCGCCGCGCCTCGCGCTCGGGGAAGGTCGGTGGTGCCGCGCCGTCCAGCAGATAGGCCGACATCCGCCGCTGGCACAGTGCCGTCGGCAGGCCTTCGGCCCGTTCGCCGGTGGGCCAGCAGATATCTTCCTGGCTGACACTGGCCGGCATCGGTGCAGCAGCCGAATCGCCGCGCTGGCGCGGTAGGCTGTCCACCACTTCGAACATCAGCGGCAGCGCGGTCACCGCGCCGTACTGGCCCGGTAGCGGTGTGCCGTCCGGCCGGCCCACCCACACGCCCACGGTGTAGTGGCGCGTGCTGCCAATCGCCCACGCATCGCGATAGCCATAGCTGGTACCGGTCTTCCAGGCCACGCGCGGGCGGCCACCGATATCGAAGGTACCGACGCTGTAGCCCGGTCGCGGGTTCGATTCCAGCATCTCGCGCACGATCCAGCTGGCGCCCGGCGACGCCAGGCGCCGCTCGATCATCGGTTCGTCATCGGTGTAGCGCACGCGTCCGGCAATGCCGTTGCGGTTCAGCGCGGCGAACGCGCCGACCAGATCTTCCAGCCGCGCACCGGTGCCGCCCAGGATCAGCGAGAGGTTGGGCGTGCTGCCCGGCGGGAAGCGCAGCTGGATGCCGGAGTGCGACAGGCGCGCGGCGAAGCGCGCGGCCCCGACCCGCTGCAGCAGGTCCACCGAGGGCACATTGAGCGACAGCCGCAATGCGCTGGAAGCACCAATCGGCCCATTGAAGGCCATGTCGAAGTTGCCGGGGCGGTAGCTGCCGAAACTCTGTGGCGCATCCACCAGCAGGCTTTCCGAATGGATCAGGCCATCGTCCAGCGCCATCGCATACAGGAACGGCTTGAGCGTGGAGCCCGGCGACCGCCAGGCCTGCACCATGTCGACGTGGCCGAGCCGCTGGCGGTCACCAAAGGACAACGTACCGACGTAGGCACGCGCCTGCAGGGTCTGGTTGTCGACCACCAGCAAGGCTGCCGAGGTGCGCTCCGGCAGCGTCGAGAAATAGCTGGCCACACGTTCTTCCAGCGTGCGCTGCAGGCCGATGTCGATGCTGCTCTGGATACGCGCCTGGCCCGGATGCGCCGAGTGCAGGCGCTGCGCCAGCAGTGCGGCGTGCAGCGGAGGCCGCAGCGAGCGCGCCACCACGTTCTCGATGCGCGCATCCTGGACCTCCTCCGGCGTCCACGCGCCCAGTTCGGCCATGCGTGACAGCACCTTGTCCCGCGCCTTCTGCGCGGCTTCCGGGTGGCGGTCCGGGCGCAGCCGGCTTGGTGCCTGTGGCAGTACCGCCAGCAACGCGGCCTCTGCATGTGACAGCTGCGCCGCCGGCTTGCCAAGATAGGCCCAGCTGGCCGCTTCCACGCCCTCGATGGTGCCACCGTAGGGCGCGCGCTCCAGATACAGGGCCAGGATCTGCCGCTTGCTCAGGTGAACTTCCAGCTGCACCGCGCGCAGCATCTGCTTGAGCTTTCCCCAGGGTGTGCGCGTATGCGGGTCGAGGATGCGCGCGACCTGCATGGTCAGGGTCGAGCCGCCGGAAACGATGCGACCACCGCGCAGC
The DNA here is from genome assembly GCF_056480905.1 of Stenotrophomonas sp. 96582_Sma. Taxonomy (NCBI): domain Bacteria; kingdom Pseudomonadati; phylum Pseudomonadota; class Gammaproteobacteria; order Lysobacterales; family Lysobacteraceae; genus Stenotrophomonas; species Stenotrophomonas sp. 96582_Sma. The sequence goes on from NZ_CM151122.1 coordinate 3,655,100, forward strand.
AGCTGGCCGCTGGCACGCAGGATGGCCAGTGGGTTGATACCCGGATGGCGCCAGAACCAGCGGTCTTCGTAGGTCAGCAGCGCCTGCAGGTACAGCGGCGAGACGCTGTCGATCGATGCCGGATAGCGCCACACGCCCTCGGCATCGGCGAACGCACGCAGCGGCGTACCGTCGGCAGCCACCACCAGGGTGCTGGTATCGCGCTGCTTCGGCAGCGGCGGCGGGAAGGCGAAATCCAGCACCAGCAGCAGCGCCAGCGTGGCGGCCGTGCCCCAGCGCAGCCACGGCCACAGCGGCCGCAACCGGCGGCGCAGGGCCGCCAGCCGGATCGACATCGTCTTCTTCATTGCAGCGTGCCGGATTGGAGCTTGCCAGCGGGACGGGCCGCGCCGTCGCGGCCCGTCCGCGCGGTCACGGCTGTACCACCGTGATCGTGGTCGGGTTGCTACGGCCGACGCCACGCAGCTGCGGCCGGTACATGTCCTCCACCAGCGGCGGCGGCACCGAGTAGGTACCCGGGGTCACCGCACGCACCAGATAGAACACGTTGGCCTTGCTGCCACGCGAGAGCTTCAGCGCAGCCACATAGCGGTCGTCGCGGAACTCTTCGTGCTTGGTGTCGGCAGCTTCGCCGCGGTCGCTGATGGTGATGCCATCAACCACTACGTCGGCCCACTGCTTGGCATCGCCCAGGTTGAAGTTCTCGATCTCCAGACCCGCCGGCAGCAGGTCGGTCAGCAGGGCATCGGGCATCGTGGTGTCGGCGGTGACGGTGACGCGCACGATCAGCGCTTCGCCTTCCTTCAGCGGGCGCGGCGACCACGGCTTGCCATCGGTGCCGAAGTAGCTGCGCTCAATGCCCAGCACGCTGTTGTCCGGTGCCGGCGCACTGCGCGGGATACCGGCCACGTCGATGCTGGCGAACATCGGCGGCTGCCCCTGCGGGGTGAAGCGCACGCCGCTGGCCAGCTCGCTGGCGCTGAAATTGCGGCCGAACAGCTTGCGCTCGCCGATGGCTTCGGTGTTGCCACCGATCACCAGCTCACCGGCCACCAGCGCCTTCTGATTGGCGGCCAGTGCCTTGCCAAGGCGGGCGATGGCCACCTGTTCCTGCGTGCTCAGCCACATCCAGCCGGCATTGCGGCGCGCATCCAGGCCACGGCCCAGATCCACCGCACGCGCATCCCAGGCCGGCTTGGCCAGCTTGTTTTCGTGGGTCAGCGCGATCATCAGCGCGTCATCACGGATCGCGCTGCCGTAGTCGCCGAAGTACGACGGACGTTCGCTGCTGGACTTGGCGAAGGCCGCGGCCAGTGCCGCCTGGCCACGCTTGGCATCGCCCTGCAGCGACAGCGCCACGCCCAGATGGACCAGCGACAGGCCGCCGACCGCCTTGCTGCGCTCGTTGTCATACAGCGTGCGCAGCGTCCCCAGCGGAGCGCGGTTGACCCGGGCCAGCACGTAGCCCGAATAGGCCTGATTGGCGAACTTCAGCTTCTCGCGGTCGTCCTGGCCGTAGAACTGGTTGCCGCCGGACAGCAGGTCCTCGCTGAGCCGGTTCAGTGCCTTCTGCAGCACGTTGTCCGGCACCGCGAAGCCGGCCTCCTTGGCATCGAGCAGGAACTCGGTGATGTAAGGCGTCAGCCACGGGTTCACGTAGCCGTCGTCACCCCACATCGAGAAGTTGCCATTGGCCACCTGCATCGACGCCAGGCGACCGAACGCACCTTCCATGCGCTCGCGACGGGTCTTGGCATCCAGCCCGTCGGCACCGAGCATCGACGACGTCGCCTGGTCCAGGATCAACGCAGCGTAGCCCTTGCTGGTGGTCTGCTCGGCACAGCCATACGGGTAGTTCAACGCGCCCTGCAGCGCACTGGCGAACGGGATCGGCGGCAGCGGGCTGACCAGCAGGCGGGCATTCACCGACTCGGACATCAGGCCATCGGTCAGGCTGTTGTCGAGGCTGACCGCCGCCAGCGGATCAAGCGTACGTACCTGCGAACGCAGCACCTGCGGCCACGCCGCACGCACCGGCAGCTCGTAGCGGCGATCGGCCTTGAAGCCGTTGCCGTCCACACGTACGCGCACCTTGGCCACGCTGTGGCCCTCACGCGCCGACAGCGGGAAACTCAGCGTTGTCTTGGCATCAGCATTCAACTGCACGCTGCGGCTGCCCTCGCCCAGGTTCAGCGGGCCTTCGCTTTCCACCTTCACGTTGAACTGGCCCGGCTTGCCGGTGAAGTTCTGCACGTCCAGGGTCACGGTGCTGCGGTCGCCCGGGGCGAGCACGCGCGGCATGCTGGCTTCGGCCAGGATCGGCGCGCGCACCACGGTCTCCACGTCGCGCTTGCCGTACTGGTCATCGCTGTAGACCAGCGCCGACACCCGCAGGGTGCCGTTGAAGTCCGGCACCTTCAGGCGGATGCGGGCGATGCCCTTGGCATCGAGCTGCACCGGGCCGGAGAACAGGTCCACGGTCTGCACGCGCGCAGTCGGGCGCTTGGCCTGCGGCAATGCCTGCAGCGCCATGTCGCCACCGAACTTCAGCTTGCCGGCACCGCCGTCAAAGCTCTCGATCACCCGGCTGTAGATGTCATAGGCATCAATGCCGAGGCGACGCTGGGCGAAGAAGTGCGCACCGGCATCGGGTACCGGGAAGCGGGTGATGTTGAGGATGCCCACGTCCACCGCCGAGACGGTGACGTGCGCCATCTTGCCAGCCAGCTGCGGCGCGCTGACCGTCACCGGCAGGTCCTGCTCCGGTCGCATCTGCTTGGGCGCTGCCAGGCCGACGGCCACGGTGCGGCCCTTGCGGTCCATCGGCACATGCACCACGCCCACGGCACGGGCCGGAGTGATCTTGCTCGGCGCACTGCCGCCACGGAACACCAGCGCGGTGATGTAGACGTCGTGCCGCTCCCAATCGGCGGTGACCGGAATCTTGAAGGTCGAACCCGGCTTGGCGTCGATGTCCTGCACGTACAGCATGCGGTCGGTCTCGACCATCAGGATGCCCTTGCCGGCATGCGGCGGGGTCACCGTCACCTCCAGCGTGTCACCGGCCTTGTACCCGGTCTTGTCCAGGCCCAGCTTGACCTTGTCCGGGCGCGCGTCCAGGCCGCGGTTGTCATCGCCCCAGCTCCAGCCGGCACGGAACGGGTAGCGGCTGGTCAGGCCGGTGGACGGATCGAACACGTCCACCCGGTACTCGCCCCACTCCACCGGGAAATCGAAGGCGACCGCGCTGCTGCCGGCGTCGACGGTGCGCGTTTCCTTGTTCTCGAAGCGGCGGGTGAAATCGTAGTCCCAGCGGTTGTCGTTGAAGGTCCAGTGGTAGTCGCGCAGCTCGCGTACCAGGGTGATCTTCAGGCCCTTGGCCGGCTGCGGCGCACCGACGGCATCCACACGCATCAGTTCGAAGCGCGCATTGCCGTTGGAATCAGCACCATCCTCGGGGTTGAACAGCGGCCGCACGCCGACCAGCGCGTTGGCCGGCCACATCACCCGCTTCAGGGTACGGGTGACCGTGCGGCCACCGGTTTCATACAGGCTGCCGGACAGCACCACGGCGATCGGTGCCTTGGCCTTGGCGGCCTCTTCCGGCAATGCCACATCCTCACGCAGCTGGCCGTTGCCCGGCAGCGTGGAGTCGATCACGTCCTTGGCTTCGCGCGGCAGCTGCAGGGTCGGGTCACCGAAGAAGTAGCCCGGCAGGCCTTCGACTGGCTGCTGTTCGGCGGCCACCGCCATGCGCGCAGTGAAACGGTTGCCGTCGGCCGGCGCACCGTACAGGTAGGCACCATTGGCCTGCAGGCGCAGGTCCTCGCCCGGCTTCAGCGTCTTCTGCGCGCTGTCCAGGTCCAGCTTCATGCGCTCGGGCAGGAACTCCTCGATGCGCAGGGTCATGCCCTGGATCGCTTCCTTGCTGGCCGGATCGGTGCGGAACTCGACCTGCCAGCGCCCGGTCGGCGCCTCGGCGGGGATCACCTGCTCGAAGTTGATGTAGCCCTGCTCGCCCGGCTGCAGGCGGGTCTCGCGGAAGGTCTTGCCGTCGGGCTGCTTCAGGCGCAGGAACACCGGCTGTGCCTTGACCGGCTTGCCATCGTTGTCGCGCAGCAGGGCGGACAGGCGCACGGTCTCGCCCGGGCGGTACAGGTCACGGCCGGACCAGGCGTAAACGTCGAACCAGGCATTGTCACGACCGGCGACGGCAAATTCGCTCAGGTCCAGCGCCGGCTGGTTGAACGGCAGGAAGCTGGTGTCCTTGCCCGTGCTGGCGACCAGCACGTGGGTGGCATCCAGCGTGTAGTTCAGCAGCGCATTGCCGTTGCCGTCAGTGCTGCCCTTCAGCACCACCTCGCCCTTGGCGTCGAGCACGCGCAGGTCGATGCCCTTCAGCGGCGCACCGTCCTTGAGGCCGGCGGTGTGCACGAACAGCTTGTCCTTGTAGGCGCGGGTATGCAGGCCGATGTCGCTGACCGAGAAGAACGCGGTATCGAACTCGCCTTCATAGTCGCCGGTGCGCTTGAGCAGGGCAAAGTACAGGCCCGGTTCCTGCAGTTCCTTGATGTCCTGGGTCGGCAGGTAGGTCAGCACCCGCTCGTTCTTCTTGCCGCCGAGGATGAAGCGGTTGACGTAGACCGGCTCGGCCAGCTTGTTGATCGGGCTGCGCTCGTAGTCACTGCTCAGCTCCCAGCTGCCGCGGCGGCCACCGCGCTGGTACTGGCTGAAGAAAGTCGGCAGGTCCTTCTCGCGCACGCGCAGGAATTCAACATCAACCTCGGGCACGTTCACCGAGACCACCGGCAGGCCACGGCTGTCCTTGGCCGGCAGCACGCTGCCCTGTGAGGCGAAACCGACCACCGGCTTCAGCTCGCCGCTGAACACCTTCTGCTTCAGTTCCTTGCCCAGGCGGCTGCCATCGGCGGCCAGCAGGTCCGGCGAGACCACCAGGCTGAACTCCTTGCCAGCCTCGACGAACGGGTAACGCAGGGTCAGGCCGTCATCGGACAGCGTCCAGCTGCTGTCGTCGGTGCCGACCTTCTCTTCGAAGCGCACCAGCTTGTCGAAATCCTGGGTGCCGACCAGCGGGCGCGAGAACTCCAGCGCCAGCGACAGGCCGTCATTCTTCTGGTCCGGGTAAGCGCGCAGCAGGGTGAATTCCTTCACCTGCTCGGCCTTGGTGGTGATCGCTTCACCGCTGGCCTTGGGCAGCTGCCCGCTGTCGTTGCGGCAGCCGGCCAGGCCCAGCAACAGGCCTCCTGCCAGTACCGCCGCCGCCCATCCCCACCGCTTCCGCCGTGCCGGACCGCTCATGTCGTCACTCCTTGATCGAGGCGGCCATTATAGGCAGGCCGCGTCAAGGTGTTGACGCGAATTCGGCAATTGCCCGGGCGGGTAGTGCCGGCCGCTGGCCGGCGGAACCGGTAGTCGCCAACCTTGGTTGGCGTCGGCTGTGCCAACCAAGGTTGGCACCTACCAAAGCAGGTGCAGCTACGTGCCCGGCAAGCAGGCGCAGCGCCAGATCCGCCGAAGCGCGTTCCCTACACCGGCAGGTACAGGTCCACGTAATCGGTCACCGGCATCGCCGCCAGCGCCACCGGGTCCAGCGAGGCGGCCAGGATGCGCTGCTGCTGGGCGGTCGGGAAGCGATGGGCCAGGTGCCGGCGGAACTTGTCCATCAGCAGCGGAATGCCTTCCTCGCGGCGCCGGGCATGGCCGAGCGGGTACTCCACCAGCACCTCCGGCAGTCCGCTGCCATCGTTGAAGCGCACGCTGAGGCCGTTGGCGATGCTGCGCTTGTCCGGGTCCAGGTAGTCGGCGCTGAGCTGCGGATCCTCGTGGCAAGCCATCTTTGCGCGCAATGCGTCGATGCGCGGATCGGCGGCGACGTCGTCCTCATAGTCCTCGGCCACCAGCCGCCCATGCAGCAGCGCGATGGCGATCATGTACTGCACGCAGTGGTCGCGGTCGGCCGGGTTATGCAGTGGACCCCGCTTGTCGATGATGCGGATGCAGGCGTCCTGGGTCCGGATCGCGATGTGTTCGATGTCCTCGGCGCGCCGCCCGGCCACGCGCAATTGCTGGTGCAGCGTAATCGCTGCCTCCACTGCGGTCTGGCCGTGGAACTCGGCCGGGTAGCTGATCTTGAACAGCACGTTCTCCATCACATAGCTGCCCAGCGGTCTCTCCAGCGTCAATGCCTGGCCATGCATGGACACTGCCTCGAAGCCCCAGGTCGGTGCACTGAGCACGCTCGGATAGCCCATTTCACCCGTTGCCGCGATCAGCGCCAGGCGCACGCCACGGCTGGTGGCATCGCCGGCGGCCCAGCTCTTGCGCGAGCCGGTGTTGGGCGCGTGCCGGTAGGTCCGCAGCGCCTGGCCATCGACCCAGGCCAGCGACACTGCATTGAGCATGCGTTCGCGATCAAGCCCGAGCAGCTGCGCTACCACGGCGGTGGTCGCCACCTTGACCAGCACCACATGGTCCAGCCCGACCCGGTTGAACGAATTCTTCAGCGCCAACACGCCCTGGATCTCATGCGCCTTGATCATCGCCAGCAGCACGTCCTGCACGGTCGGCGGCGGGCGGCGCAGGGCCTGCGCATTGCGTCCCAGCCAATCGCAGACGGCGAGGATGCCGCCCAGATTGTCCGACGGGTGGCCCCATTCGGCGGCCAGCCATGTGTCGTTGAAATCCAGCCAGCGCACCATCGCGCCCAGGTTGAAGGCGGCCTGCACCGGGTCCAGCACGTAGTGCGTGCCCGGTACGCGCGCGCCGTTGACCACGCTGATGCCCGGCACCAGAGGACCGAGCAGCTTGCTGCAGGCCGGGAAGGACAGCGCTTCCAAACCGCAGCCCAGCGTGTCGAGCAGGCAGTGGTGCGCGGTCTGGAACGCCAGGGGTGAGTCGATGCGCGCGTCGCGCACGTAGTCGACGATGTCCACCAGCAGCGCATCCCACGCTGCACGCTCGTTGGATGGGGTGGGGTTGTCGGACATCGCCTGTTCTCCGGTAGCGCCGGGCCACGCCCGGCGGTTCATCGGCGGGCCCGCTGCGCTCGCCGGGCATGGCCCGGCGCTACCGCAATGAACCTGTCTTACAAGGTATCGCCCGGCACCCGCACCTTGCCTTCCATCAGCACGCGGGCGCTGCGGCTCATGATGGCCTTGGTCACCGTCCACTGGCCGTCAACGAGACCGGCCTGCGCGCCCACGCGCAGCGTGCCGGAGGGGTGGCCGAAGGTCACCGCCTCGCGCTCGCCACCACCGGCCGCACGATTGACCAGAGTGCCCGGAATCGCCGCGGCCGTGCCGATCGCCACGGCGGCGGTGCCCATCATCGCGTGGTGCAGCTTGCCCATCGACAGTGCGCGCGCATGCAGGTCGATGGCCGAGGCCGGAATGGCCTTGCCGCTGGATGACACATAGTCCTGCGCCGGCGCCACGAAGGCGACCTTCGGCGTGTGCTGGCGGGTTGCCGCATCTTCCAGGTTCTTGATCAGACCCATGCGCAGCGCGCCATGCGCGCGGATGGTCTCGAACTTCTGCAGTGCGGCCTTGTCCTCATTGATCGCCGGCTGCAGCTCGGTGCCGGTGTAGCCCAGGTCGGCGGCGTTGAGGAAGATGGTCGGGATGCCCGCGGTGATCATCGTCACCTCGAAGCTGCCCACGCCGGGAACATCGAGGGTGTCGACCAGGTTACCGGTCGGGAACATCGCGCCCGCATCACCGTCATCGGACGGATCGATGAATTCCAGCTGGATCTCGGCCGCCGGGAAGGTCACGCCGTCCAGTTCGAAATCGCCGATCTCCTGCACTTCGCCATCGCGCATCGGCACGTGCGCGATGATGGTCTTGCCGATGTTGGCCTGCCAGATGCGCACGGTGCACAGGCCATCGCGCGGCACCCGGGCCGGATCGATCAGACCATTGGCAATCGCGAACGGACCCACCGCAGTGCTGAGGTTGCCGCAGTTGCCGCTCCAGTCGACGAAGGCGGTGTCGATCGACACCTGGCCATACAGGTAGTCCACGTCGTGGTCAGGCACCGAAGCGGTGGAAATGATCACGCACTTGCTGGTGCTGGAGGTGGCGCCGCCCATGCCGTCGGTCTGCTTGCCATACGGATCGGGCGAGCCGATCACGCGCATCAGCAGCGCATCGCGTGCGGCGCCCGGCACCTGCGCGGCATCGGGCAGGTCCTGCAGGCGGAAGAACACGCCCTTGCTGGTGCCGCCGCGCATGTAGGTGGCGGGAATTCGGAGTTGCGGAAGAAAATTCATCGTCGGATCCAAGCGTTTGGATTTCAGGAAATGTCTTGCATCAGTGCGTCAAGGCCACGATCAACGCACCACACCCGCATGACGTCCACGCGGTCCGGCAGATCGAGGTAGTAGACGAGATAGCGTTCAAAGCCCGGAACCTGCATGAAGCGCAAGAGTGCCGGCAACTGTGCGGCGAGGTCGGCATGGCGGACGGAACCTGACGCAGGGAACATCGCAATACGTTGAAGCGTGGCCTTCAGCTCGGCGAGAAAGCGCTGCCCCAGTGCCAGCCCTCCCTGTCGTGCGTACCACAGCGCGGCGTCGGCTGCGTCTGTCTCGGCCCGGGGCCTCCATTCAATCGCCTTCACGCTCCATCCTTTCGGTCAGTTCGCGACGCATCCGCTCGAATGTGGCCGCAGTCACCGGAACGGCAGGCCCAGAAGCCAGCCCCTCGGCAATCAACTGCTTGAGCAGCTCTTCAGCCTTGCTGCGCTGACGCTGGCGGATCAGGTCACGCACATAATCCGACGTACTGGAGTAGCCGCCTTCGCGCACTTCTTCGTCCACGAACTGCTTGAGCGGATCGGTCAGCGAAATGTTCATGGTGGCCATGAAACTCTCCTTTGGCAATTTTTGCCAAGTCAGTGTGCGCCCCACCCTCGTGTCGGACAAGCCCGCCCCCGGCCTCCGGGGGCAGGCATTCAGCCTGGCATCACGCCACCTTGGCGCCTTCCAGGAAGTCCTGGGCGAAGCGCTGCAGCACGCCGCCGGCTTCGTAGATCGCAACTTCCTCGTCGCTGTCCAGGCGGCAGGTGACCGGCACGATCACGTCCTGGCCGTCGCGGCGGTGGATGACCAGGGTCAGCTCGGCGCGCGGGGTGCGCTCGCCGATCACGTCAAAGGTCTCGGTGCCATCGATGCCCAGGGTCAGGCGGGTGGTGCCCGGCTTGAACTCCAGCGGCAGCACGCCCATGCCGATCAGGTTGGTGCGGTGGATGCGTTCGAAGCCCTCGGCCACGATCGCCTCCACGCCAGCCAGACGCACGCCCTTGGCAGCCCAGTCACGCGAGCTGCCCTGGCCGTAGTCGGCACCGGCGATGATGATCAGCGGCTGCTTGCGGTCCATGTAGGTTTCGATCGCTTCCCACATGCGCATGACCTTGCCTTCCGGCTCCACGCGCGCCAGCGAACCCTGCTTCACGCTGCCGTCGTCGTTGCGCACCATCTCGTTGAACAGCTTCGGGTTGGCGAACGTTGCGCGCTGCGCGGTCAGGTGGTCACCGCGGTGGGTCGCGTAGGAATTGAAGTCCTCTTCCGGCAGGCCCATCTTCGCCAGGTATTCGCCGGCGGCGCTGGAGGCCATGATCGCGTTGGACGGCGACAGGTGGTCGGTGGTGATGTTGTCCGGCAGCACGGCGAGCGCGCGCATGCCAGCCAGTGTACGCTCACCGGCCAGTGCACCCTCCCAGTACGGCGGACGACGGATGTAGGTGCTCTGCGGGCGCCAGTCGTACAGCGGGCTGACTGCGGCGCCATGCTCCACGCGCACGTTGAACATCGGGTTGTAGACCTTGCGGAACTGCTCGGGCTTCACTGAGGCCTTCACCACCGCGTCGATCTCGGCGTCGGTTGGCCAGATGTCCTTCAGGCGCACCTGGTTGCCGTCGGCGTCCACGCCCAGCACGTCCTTCTCGATATCGAAGCGCACGGTACCAGCGATGGCGTAGGCGATCACCAGTGGCGGCGAGGCCAGGAAGGCCTGCTTGGCGTACGGGTGGATGCGGCCATCGAAGTTGCGGTTGCCCGACAGCACGGCCGTGGCGTACAGGTCACGGTCGATGATCTCCTGCTGGATCTTCGGGTCCAGCGCACCGCTCATGCCGTTGCAGGTAGTGCAAGCGAAGGCGACGATGCCGAAGCCGAGCTGTTCCAGGTCCGGCAGCAGGCCGGATTCTTCCAGATACAACTGCACGGCCTTGGAACCCGGCGCCAACGAGGACTTCACCCACGGCTTGCGCTGCAGGCCGCGCGCGTTGGCGTTGCGCGCCAGCAGTGCGGCGGCGATCACGTTACGCGGATTGGAGGTATTGGTGCAGCTGGTGATGGCGGCGATGATCACCGCGCCATCGGGCATCAGGCCCTGCGCCTGCTCGGCCTTGCCGGCTTCCAGCTTGGCTTCGTCGGCGATGCCGCGCTCGGCCAGCTCGGCCACCGGCAAGCGACGGTGCGGATTGCTCGGCCCGGCCATGTTGCGCACCACGGTCGACAGATCGAAGTGCAGCACGCGCTCGTACTGCGCGGTCGCCAAATCGTCGGCCCACAGGCCGGTGCTGCGCGCATAGTTCTCCACCAGCGCCACCTGCGATTCCTCGCGCCCGGTCAGGCGCAGGTACTCGGTGGTCTGCGCATCGATGTAGAACATCGCCGCAGTGGCGCCGTACTCCGGGCACATGTTGGAGATGGTGGCGCGGTCACCGATGGTCAGTGCCGCGGCACCCTCGCCGAAGAATTCGAGCCAGGCGCCAACCACACGCTCCTTGCGCAGGAACTCGGTCAATGCCAGCACTACGTCGGTGGCGGTGATGCCGGGCTGCGGCTTGCCGGTCAGCTCGACGCCGATGATGTCCGGCAGGCGCATCCACGAGGCGCGGCCCAGCATCACGTTCTCTGCTTCCAGGCCGCCAACACCAATCGCGATCACGCCCAGCGCATCCACGTGCGGGGTGTGGCTGTCGGTGCCCACGCAGGTATCCGGGAAGGCCACCCCGTTCTGCACGTAGATCACCGGCGACATCTTCTCCAGGTTGATCTGGTGCATGATGCCGTTGCCCGGCGGAATCACGTCCACGTTCTCGAAGGCCAGCTTGGTCCAGTCGATGAAGTGGAAACGGTCTTCGTTGCGGCGATCCTCGATGGCGCGGTTCTTCTCGAACGCCTGCGGATCGTAACCACCGCATTCCACCGCCAGCGAGTGATCGACGATCAGCTGCACCGGCACCACCGGATTGACCTTGGCCGGGTCGCCCCCCTTGTCGGCGATCGCATCACGCAGGCCAGCCAGGTCGACCAGTGCGGTCTGGCCGAGGATGTCATGGCACACCACGCGCGCAGGGAACCACGGGAAATCCAGGTCGCGGCGGCGCTCGATCAGCTGCTTCAGCGAATCGGTCAGCGTCGCCGGATCGCAGCGGCGCACCAGGTTTTCGGCCAGCACGCGCGATACGTACGGCAGCGTGGCGTAGGCGCCGGGCTGGATCGCATCGACAGCGGCATGCGCGTCGAAATAATCCAGCGAGCTGCCGGGGAGGTTCTTGCGGTAATCGGTATTCATGGGCTGGCGGAGTGCTTGAGGCGGGCCGGGTGCCGGCGGTGCGGCGGCGAAAGCATCCGGCCGGCACGCGGCCGGCCGGATGGGTACAGCAGGTGGATCAGACGCGCTTGTCGATGGCGACGAAGTCGCGGTCTTCCGGACCGATGTAGTTGGCGCTCGGGCGGATGATCTTGCCGTCGATGCGCTGCTCGACGATGTGCGCGCTCCAGCCGGCGGTGCGGGCGATCACGAACAGGGGGGTGAACATCGCGGTCGGCACGCCCATCATGTGGTAGCTGACGGCGCTGAACCAGTCCAGGTTCGGGAACATATTCTTGATGTCCCACATCACCGTTTCCAGGCGCTCGGCAATGTCGTACATCTTCAGGCTGGACTGCTCTTCGGACAGCTCGCGGGCCACGTCCTTGATCACCTTGTTGCGCGGATCGGACACGGTGTAGACCGGGTGGCCGAAACCAATCACCACTTCCTTGCGCTCCACGCGGGCCTTGATGTCTTCCTCGGCCTCGTCGGGATTGTCGTAGCGCTTCTGCACCTCGAAGGCCACTTCATTGGCACCGCCATGCTTGGGACCGCGCAGCGCACCGATGCCACCGCAGATCGCGCTGTACATGTCGCTGCCGGTGCCGGCGATGACGCGGCAGGCGAAGGTGGAGGCATTGAATTCGTGCTCGGCGTACAGGATCAGCGAGGTATGCATCGCCTTCACCCACGAATCCTGCGGCTTCTCGCCATGCAGCAGGTGCAGGAAGTGACCTCCGATCGAGTCATCGTCGGTTTCCACGTCGATGGCACGGCCGTTGTGGCTCCAGTGGTACCAGTACAGCAGCATCGAGCCGAGGCAGGCCATCAGCTTGTCGGCGATGTCGCGCGCGCCCGGATGGTTGTGGTCGTCCTTTTCCGGCGACACGCAGCCGAGCACGGACACGCCAGTGCGCATCACGTCCATCGGGTGCGCCGACGGCGGCAGTTCTTCCAGCGCCGCCTTCACCGCGGCCGGAATGCCACGCAGCGACTTCAGCTTGGCCTTGTACGAAACCAGCTCGGCGCGGGTCGGCAGCTTGCCGTGCACCAGCAGGTAGGCGATTTCCTCGAACTCGCTGGTGTTGGCCAGGTCCAGGATGTCGTAGCCACGGTAGTGCAGATCGTTGCCGCTGCGGCCCACGCTGCACAGCGCAGTGTTGCCGGCAGCAGTGCCGGACAGGGCGACGGACTTCTTCGGCTTGAAGGTCGGGGTTGCGGTCGTATCGTTCATGTTTTCCCTCCGAAAACTGATGGTGCAGGGTACTGCTTATTTCTTGGCGGCGAACAGTGCATCGAGCTGCTGCTCGAAGGCGTGGTAGCCGATGCGGTCATACAGCTCTTCGCGCGTCTGCATGCTCTCCACCACATTGCGCTGATGGCCATCGCGGCGCACCGCCTGGTAGACATTTTCGGCGGCCTTGTTGGCCGCACGGAACGCTGACAGCGGGAACAGCTGGATGGCCACGCCGGCCGAGGCCAGTTCATCGCGGCTGAACAGCGGGGTGGCACCGAATTCGGTGATGTTGGCCAGCACCGGCACCTTCACCGCATCGACGAAGCGGCGGTAGGTATCCAGGTCATAGGCAGCCTCGGCGAAGATGCCATCGGCACCGGCTTCGACACAGGCGATGGCGCGCTCGATGGCCTTGTCCACGCCGTCCACCTGGATGGCATCGGTGCGTGCGATCAGGAAAAAGTCCGGATCGGTCTTGGCATCGGCGGCGGCCTTCACGCGGTCGACCATTTCACCCTGCGAGACGATCTCCTTGCCCGGACGGTGGCCGCAGCGCTTGGCGCCAACCTGATCTTCGATATGGCAGGCCGCGGCGCCGGCCTTGATCAGCGACTTCACGGTGCGCGCGATGTTGAACGCGCTCGGGCCGAAACCGGTATCGATGTCGACCATCAGCGGCAGGTCGCAGACATCGGTGATGCGCCGCACGTCGATCAGCACGTCTTCCAGGGTGTTGATACCCAGGTCCGGCAGGCCCAGCGAACCAGCGGCAACGCCGCCGCCGGACAGGTAGATGGCACGGAAGCCAGCGCGCTTGGCCAGCAGCGCATGGTTGGCGTTGATCGCGCCGATCACCTGCAGCGGCGATTCGGCAGCCAGCGCCTCACGGAAGCGGGCACCGGCGGAGAATGGGGCGGAAGCGGTCATGCGGCAATCCAGGTTGAAGAACGGGAAGGTAGGCGCAAGCACCATGCCAAGCTGCAAGCGGTTGATTTCACGGGGATGACCGGCACGCAACTGTGAAACAAATGAAACATTGAAACGGATGTATCATGAAACACCCCACCCGAACCCGCCGCCATGTACCTGCCCCGATCACCCCTGCGCCACGCCGATACCGACCCCGGCCGCCCGGTGATCTGGACCGTCAGCGTCTCGCGGCTGACCGGCCTGCTCGGCGACGTCATTCCCGAGTTCGACCGCCGCGCACGCATCGAGCAGATCAACCTCGGCTTCGAGGAAGCGGTGGACGTGATCGGGCAGCGCCTGCGTCGCGAGCACTGCGATGTGGTGATCGCCGGCGGCTCCAATGCGGCGTGGCTGCGTGGTCGGCTGGAGCTGCCGCTGGTGCCGATCCAGGCCAACGGCTTCGACCTGATGGAAGCACTGGCGCGCGCGCGACGCATCGCTCCGCGCATCGGCCTGGTCACCCACGCCAGCGATGTACCAGTGTTCAGCAACTTCCAGCAGAGTTTCGGCCTGGATATCGAACATCGCCGCTTCGTCACCCGCGAGGACGCACGAGACTGCATCGCCGACCTGCGCGCCAACGGCATCGAGGTGATCGTCGGCACCGGCATGGCCATCGACCATGCAGAACAGGCCGGTCTGCCCGGGGTGCTGCTGTATTCGGCCGACTCGGTGCGGCAGGCGTTCGAACATGCGCTGGAACTGACCCAGACCCTGGCACGTTCCGGCAGCAACCGCCCTGCCCCGCGCCGGCGCCCGGCAGCGCGTGCCGATGCGCATGAACTACTCGGCGACAGCGACGCGATGGCGCAGGTGCGCGCGCAGATCGCGCTCTACGCCCCACATGACAGCACCGTGCTGGTCAGCGGCGAAACCGGCACCGGCAAGGAACTGGTGGCGCGCCAGCTGCACGCCGCCAGCGGTCGTCGCGGACGCTTCGTGGCACTGAACTGCGGCGCGATCAGCGAATCGCTGCTGGAAGCGGAGCTGTTCGGCTACAGTGATGGGGCCTTCACCGGCGCACGCCGTGGAGGCCGTGTCGGCCTGGTCGAAGCCGCAGACGGCGGGACGCTGTTCCTGGACGAAATCGGCGAACTGCCGCTACCGCTGCAGACCCGCCTACTGCGCGTACTGGAAGAACGCGAGGTACTGCGCGTGGGCGCCACCGAACCGACCCCGGTGGACCTGCGCGTGGTGGCCGCCACCCTGCAGTCGCTGGAGCAGCGCGCAGCAACCGGCAGCTTCCGTCGCGACTTGTATTACCGCTTGGCCGCACTGCGCATTGCCCTGCCGCCGCTGCGCGCGCGGCGCAGTGATATCCCGCTGCTGGCGCAGCACTTATTCCGCCAGCTGCGTGGCATCGATGCGCCACTGGATGAGCATGCACTGGCGGTACTGACCACCGCGGAGTGGCCCGGCAACGTGCGCGAACTGCGCAACCTGGTGGATCGCCTGCGCATCCACTGGCAGCCGGGCGAAGGGCTGATCGATGCGGCGCGCCTGCTGCAGCTGGCGCCCGAACTTGTGAATGAGGGCGTTGCAGCATTGCCGGTGGAAAGCAACGGGAAGCGCCCGCCGCGCGCGCAGCTGGAGACGCTGCTGCAGGAACATCGCAATGATCGCGAGGGGATGGCGCAGGCGCTGGGCGTCTCACGCACCACGCTGTGGCGCTGGCTGCGCGCGGAGGGGTTGTAACCACTCGTTGCCTGGTGGGTGCGAACCTTGGTTCGCACCGCTCTTCCGTCAAGCATCTCATCCACGCATGGCGTGGATCTACCTGGCCAGCAGCAGCTCGATTTCCTCCACCTGCACCACCGGCACCTGCCACGGGTGATGCGGCACGATGCCCTGTTCGAAGATGCGCTGCAGCCGCTGCGGATTCCGAGGCAGGCAGAACTCCAGACGCACGCTGTCGACCACCTCGGTGCGACCGGCCTCCCCCTGCACGGGTGACGCACCCACGCGCGGGCGGAACTGCTCGAACCCCGGCGCCGACCACCACATCCCGTGCTCGTAGTCGCCGGCCGCCAGCGCGTCCACCGCGAGGATGCCCTGCTTCACTGCATCCAGTGCTGCCGACGGCACGAACACCACCACACGGTACAGCGGCAGGCGTTGCATCAGGTTGCCTTACGGATACAGCAGGCGCTTGCTCCAGCGCCCTTCGGCACCGGCTTCATAGCACCAGCGTTCGTGCAGGCGGAACTGCGCGCCGTACCAGAACTCGATGCGGTCGGGTACCACGCGCAGGCCGCTCCAGCCGTCCGGGCGCGGCACGTCCTTGCCTTCGAAGCGGGCTTCGATCTCGGCCACGCGCGCGTCGAATTCCTCGCGCGTCGCCAGCGTCTTCGACTGCTGCGAGGCCCAGGCGCCGATCTGGCTCATGCGCGGGCGGCTGGCGAAATAGGCGTCGGCTTCAGCATCGGCAACCTGCTCGACACGGCCTTCGATGCGCACCTGGATACCCGCCTCGCGCAGGCTGCGCCACAGGAACAACAGCGCGGCCTGCGGATTGGCCTGCAGCTCCTGGCCCTTGTGGCTGTCCAGGTGGGTATAGAAGACGAAGCCACGCTCGTCGAAGGCCTTCAGCAGCACGGTACGCGCCGAGGGACGGCCCTGCGTATCGGCGGTGGCCACGGTCATCGCATTCGGCTCGACCTCGCGGCTCTGCTTGGCCTCGTCGAACAGGCCGGCAAACGTGGACAGGGCTTCGGCGTACAGGTCGCTCATGATTGCGTTCTTCTCACACGGATTGGGCTATTGTGGCTGCATGGCCGCTGCTGCGTATATGCCCCAGGTGAAAGGATTCCCCGAAACATTGGCCGAACAGGCGCTGGATGATGCGCTGGGCAGCGGTGCAGCGATTCCAGTATTGGCGATCAGCGGCCTGCAGGGGAGCGGCAAATCGACGCTGGCCGCGCAGGTGGTGGCGCGCGCCCAGGCACGCGGCCTGAACGCGGCCACGCTGTCGATCGATGACGTCTACCTCACCCGTGCGCAGCGCCAGCGACTGGCCCGCCAGGTGCATCCGCTGCTGATCACCCGCGGCCCGCCCGGCACCCACGACCTGCCGCTGGCCCATGCCGTGCTGGACGCCGTGGCCACACGCCAGCCCTTCGCGATGCCACGCTTCGACAAGCTGGCCGATGAACGCCTGCCCGAGGCTCAGTGGCCGCAGCTGCAGCAGCCATTGGACCTGCTGGTGTTCGAAGGCTGGTTCCTCGGCACACCGGCGCAGGATGACAACGCACTGGACAGCCCGCTGAACGCACTGGAGCGCGAGGCCGACGCCGATGGCCGTTGGCGCCGCTGGTGCAACCAGGCGCTGGCCCGCGACTACCCGGCGTTGTGGCAGCGCTGCGACCGCCTGTGGTTCCTGCAGCCGCCGGATTTCTCGGTGGTACCACGCTGGCGCTGGCAGCAGGAGCAGAACCTGCAGGCCGCGCAGCCGGGCCGGCACGGCATGAGCCGGCCTCAGCTGGAGCGCTTCGTGCAGTACTACGAGCGGGTCAGCCGGCAGGCACTGCACGCCCTGCCCGCCCTGGCCGACCACGTGGTGGTGCTGGACGGCCAGCGCCAGGTGCAGGACGTGCGCTGAGCACGCCTATTCCACCAGGAAGGTCACCCGCAGGTTGACCCGCCATTCGGTGATCTCGCCACTGCCGTTGGTGACCACCTTGGTCTCGTTCACCCAGGCGCCCTGGATGCCCTTGACCGTCTCGGAGACCTTCTTCAGACCGCTGCGCACGGCGTCCTCCACGCTCTTCGGCGAGGAGGCGGTGATTTCGATGACCTTGGCGACCGTCATGGCCTGTACTCCGGCTGGCGCGGGAGACCCCGCAGGAACGCCTACCCTGACGTGAAGAACGTAAAGGCAAGGGCACGGAGGTGTTAGCATCAGAGGGCATGAATCCTGCTCCGAACCTGATCCTGATCGGCCCGATGGGCGCCGGCAAAACCTGCATCGGCCGCCGCCTGGCCGAGCGCTTCACGCTGGACTTCGTCGATGTCGACCAGGCCATCGTAGATGCCGCCGGCGCCAGCATCCCGACCATCTTCGAGCACTCGGGTGAAACCGGCTTCCGCAGCCATGAGCGCGAAGCCTTGGCCCGTGTGCTGGAAGGCCGCGGCCAGCTGGTCTCCACCGGTGGCGGCGCCGTACTGGATCCGGACAACCGTGCGCTGATCGCCCAGCGCGGCTTCGTGGTCTACCTGCGGGTCAGCGTGGCCGCGCAGCTGGAACGCCTGGCCCGCGACAAAGGCAGGCCACTGCTGCAGCGCCCGGACCGCGAGCAGGTGCTGCACGATCTGGCTGCTCACCGCGACCCGCTGTACCGCGAACTGGCCGACCTCACCCTTGATACCGACCCGTATACCGCTGCCGACGCGACCGCCCACCTGGTGGTCAAGCTGGCCACGCAATGGCAGCGCCAGGACCTGACCGCATGACTTCCCCCGCCCTGCTGCAGGTCGCCGTTGGCGGCGACCGCCCCTACTCCATCACCATCGGCGCTGGTGCCCAGACCGACGGCACCGCGTTGGCCTCGCATGTGCGCGGCCGCCACGTGCTGCTGCTCAGCGACAGCGAAGTGGCTCCGCGCTACCTGGCCGCCGTGAAGCAGACGCTGCTGGCCGCACGCCCCGACCTGATCGTCGGCGAGCACGTGCTGGCCGCCGGCGAAGCCTCCAAGACCCTGGCCGAATTCGGCCGCGCGATCGAAGCGCTGGCCGCGCTCGGCGCCACCCGGGATGCCTGCGTGTTCGCCCTCGGTGGCGGCGTGGTCGGTGATCTCGCCGGTTTTGCCGCGGCCTGCTGGATGCGCGGCGTGGACTGCGTGCAGCTTCCGACCACCCTGTTGGCGATGGTCGATTCGTCGGTGGGCGGCAAGACCGCGGTCGACATTCCGGCCGGCAAGAACCTGGTCGGCGCATTCCATCCGCCGCGCGCGGTCATTGCCGATACCCGCGTGCTGGCCACCCTGCCACCGCGCGAGCTGCGCGCCGGCCTGGCCGAAGTGGTGAAGTACGGCGCGCTGGGCGACGCGGTGTTCTTCGAATGGCTGCAGCAGCATGCCGATGCACTGCTGGCCGGCGAGGATGCGGTACTGTCCGAAGCCATCGCGCGCAGCTGCCGGCACAAGGCCGCCATCGTCGAGCGTGATCCGTTCGAGAAGGGCGAGCGTGCCCTGCTCAACCTCGGCCATACCTTCGGCCATGCCATCGAGACCGAACAGGGCTACTCGGCCCCGGGCCGCGATGCGCTGAACCACGGCGAAGCGGTGGCGGTGGGCATGGTGCTGGCGGCAACGCTGTCCACCGACCTGGGCCTGGCCGACGATGCCGACCGCGCGCGCCTGCAGGCGCTGCTGAAACGCCTCGGCCTGCCGGTGGCGATCCCGGCGGGGCTGGACCCGCAGGCCCTGCTCGGCCGCATGCGGCTGGACAAGAAGAACGTGGCCGGCCGCCTGCGCCTGGTGCTGTGGCGTGGCATGGGCCGCGCCGAAGTGGTGCCGGACGTGGATGAGGCGGCGGTGCTGAAGGTGCTGTCGGCCCGGTAGTGCCGGCCGCTGGCCGGCAACTTCAGCAAACGGGGAAGCCGGCTAGCGGCCGGCACTACCGGGCTGCGCGGCAGGATTGCCGACCAGCGGCCGGCACGACCGCGTTGCGGCCGGGGTCACCCTGGCCCCGCTACAATCGGCACCATGCACGTCTACCTGCAACATCCCGACGCCGGTGCGCAGGCACCGCGCTTCCTGCGCCTGAGCCTGCAGCCGGATCTGTTCGGCGGCTGGGAACTGCTGCGCGAGAGCGGCCGCGTCGGCAGCCGCTCGCAGCTGCGGCGCGAGCTGTTCCTGCAGGCCGACGAAGCCCGCCATGCCTTCGAGAAGGCCCGCGATGCCGAACTGCATCGCGGTTTCCAGATCCTCTCGCACGGCGACTGACGCCGCTGCCAACTTTCGTCCAAGGAATGCCCATCGTGACCAGCCCTCTCCGCAACGATCGCCTGCTGCGCGCCCTGCGCCGCGAACCGGTGGACTGCACCCCCGTCTGGCTGATGCGCCAGGCCGGACGCTACCTGCCGGAATACCGCGCGACCCGAGCCAAGGCCGGCAGCTTCCTGGCCATGGCCAAGAATCCGGAGATTGCCTGCGAGGTTACCCTGCAGCCGCTGCGCCGCTTCCCGCTGGATGCGGCCATCCTGTTCTCGGACATCCTCACCATTCCCGATGCGATGGGCCTGGAGCTGTACTTCGTCGAAGGCGAAGGCCCGAAGTTCCGCCACCCGGTGCGTGATGAAGCGGCCATCGCCAGGCTGGCGGTGCCGGACATGGAACAGGACCTGGGCTACGTGATGGACGCGGTGCGCCTGATCCGCCGTGAGCTGGACGGCCAGGTGCCGCTGATCGGTTTCTCCGGCAGCCCGTGGACGCTGGCCTGCTACATGGTGGAAGGCGGCGGCAGCAAGGACTTCGCGCGGATCAAGGCGATGGCACTGAACCATCCGCAGGCCCTGCACCGCCTGCTGGAGGTCACCACCGAGGCGGTGATCGCCTATCTCGGCGCGCAGCGCGCGGCCGGTGCACAGGCGCTGCAGGTATTCGATACCTGGGGTGGCGTGCTGTCGCCGTCGATGTACCGCGAGTTCTCGCTGCGCTACCTGCAGCGGATTGCCGAGGGCCTGGAGCGCGGCGAAGGCAACGAGCGCACCCCGCTGATCCTGTTCGGCAAGGGCACCGGCCTGCATCTGGAAGCGCTGTCGCAGACCGGTGCCGATGCGCTGGGCCTGGACTGGACGCTGGATCTGGACGAGGCGATGCGCCGCACCGGCGGCCGCGTCGCCCTGCAGGGCAACCTCGACCCGACCACCCTGTACGCCTCGCCGGATGCGATCGCCGCCGCAGCAGCACGCGTGCTCGACACCTATGCCGCCGGCAACGGTGGTTCGCGCGAGGGCCATGTGTTCAACCTCGGTCACGGCATGTCGCCGGACATGGACCCGGCGCACGTGCAGGTGCTGGTCGACGCAGTGCACGCGCACAGCCAGCGCTGAGCATTGCGCATGCGGTTGCGGCGCGATGTTGATCGCGCCGTGACCCGCAGTGCGCGATCATGGCGTCCCCCACGCTGCACCGGCCACACCCCATGTCTACATCGCCATCGACCTACAACCGCCAGCGCCCCCTGCTGTGGCTGGTTTCGTTGGCGATCTTCATGCAGATGCTGGACTCGACCATCGTCAACACGGCCTTGCCGGCGATGGCGGCCAGCCTGGGCGAAAGCCCGCTGCAGATGCAGTCGGTGGTGTTCAGCTACGCATTGGCGGTAGCCACCTTCATTCCCGCCTCAGGATGGATCGCCGACCGCTACGGCACGCGTCGTACCTTCCTGGTAGCGATCATCCTGTTCACCCTCGGCTCGCTGGCCTGCGCGCTGGCCCAGCACCTGCACCAGCTGGTTGGGGCACGTGTGCTGCAGGGTATCGGCGGTGCGATGCTGCTGCCGGTCGGCCGCCTGGCAGTGATGCGTTCGGTGCCACGCGAGGACTTCCTGCGCGCGATGAGCTTCATCGCCATCCCCGCGCTGGTCGGCCCGTTGATCGGCCCGACGTTGGGTGGCTGGCTGGTCGAGATCGCGTCGTGGCACTGGGTGTTCCTGATCAACCTGCCGATCGGCGTGATCGGTTTCATCGCCGCGATGAAGATCATGCCCGACCACTACGCCAGCCATCGCACCCGTTTCGACCTGCGCGGCTACATCATGCTGGCCTTTGCGATGGTGGTGCTGTCGCTGGCGCTGGACGGCATCTCCGGGCTCGGAACGCCACATGCACTGGTGATGCTGATGACCGTGGCCGGCCTGGCCGCACTGGTCGGTTACTGGCTGCATGCCGCCAACTCCACCGCGCCGTTGTTCTCGCTGGCCCTGTTCCGCGTGCCCAGCTACCGCATCGGCATCCTTGGCAACCTGTTCTCGCGCATCGGCAGCAGCGCCATGCCGATGCTGATCCCGTTGCTGCTGCAGGTCGGCCTGGGCCTTGGCCCGATGAACGCCGGCCTGATGATGGTGCCGGTGGCGGCGGCCGGCATGGTGTCGAAGAAGCTGGCGGTGAAGCTGGTCGAGCGCTACGGCTACCGCCGCGTGTTGATGGTCAACACCGTGCTGGTGGGCCTGGCGATGGCCAGCTTCATCCTGATGACACCCGGCCAGCACCTGGCCTGGCGCCTGCTGCAGCTGGCGTTCTTCGGCGCGGTCAATTCACTGCAGTTCACCGTGATGAACACCGTGACGCTGCGGGATCTGGACCGCGAGTTCGCCAGTTCCGGCAACAGCCTGCTGTCGATGGTGATGATGCTCGCCGCCGGTTTCGGTGCCGCGGCGGCCGGCAGCCTGCTGGCCGCGTTCGGCAATCACCTGGACAGCAACAGCGCCACCGCGGCACTGCATGCGACGTTCCTGTGCGTGGGCGCGATCACCCTGACCTCGACGATGATCTTCTGGCAGCTGCCCGACACCAAGCCGGAGCCACGGCAGGTCGAGCACGTCGCGGAGTGAGGGGGTTCGGCAGGGCTGCGCCCTGCACCCGCTAGAAGCCGCAGCAACAGCAAAAACCGGCTCTGTGAATGCTGTGCGCTGGGCGGTGCGGTGTGGGGCTTCAGGACACGCCGTAAACCCCGCTCCGCGGTCCGGCCCAGCCGCTGGCGGCTGGGCGTTCGGGCGCTCGCGAAGCAGTGCTTCGCAAGCAAAGCGCCTTCACCCCTGGGGGCTCGATGGCGCCATCCATGGCGTCAACGGTCCTGCAGCCCCACACCGCCCCACCCCCGACAGTTTCCCGGTGACGGTAAGTAGATCCACGCCATGCGTGGATGAAACTTCATCGAAATCGAATATTTCGATATCGGAAAGATCTGAGCCGAGCATGGCTCGGCTCTACAGAAAGCAACTGTCGGCACCTCGCGAGAATCTGTCGAAGGCGGGGTGGGTCCGGTTGCGGGGGCGTGAGCCGCATGGGCCCGAGGCATGCCTCGGGCGAGTTGGGCAGGAGGCCCAACCCCGGTCTTGCCGTGTGCGCAGGACAGCGCACACGAGCAAGCGGCGACCGAGCTTACATGGGTGAGGGCGCTTTGCTTGCGAAGCACCGCTTCGCAAGCGCCCGAACGCACAGCCGCCAGCGGCTGGGCCGGGCCCCGGAGGGGGACTTGCAGCGTCCCCCGCAACCGGACCCACCCCGCCATCCCACGGATTGCACGCTTTTGACGTTGACGTTGCTTCTGCAGGTGCAGGGCTGCAAGCCCTGCAATAATCCCTACCTTCCCATCACCCGGGCAATCGCTTCCACCAGCAGTTCCCCGGTCACCGGCTTGCGCAGGAAGCCACCGATGCCGGCCGCCTCCACCTGCTGCTGCAGGTCCGGGTCGGTACGCGCGGTCACCGCCAGCAGCGGCAGCATGTAGCCCTGGTTGCGCAGATGCTGGGCCAGCTCGAAGCCGCTCAGGCCCGGCAGGTCGAGATCCAGCAGGCCGACGTCGAAATCACCAGCACTGATCTCACGCAGTGCCGCCAGCGCATGGCCCGCATGTACCACCTCGTGCCCGCGCGCACTCAGCAGCCCGCGCACTACATCGGCCACAGTCGCGTCGTCCTCCACCAGCAGTACCCGCAATGGCGGCATGTTGGCCGCGTCCTCGCGGTGCGTTTCACCATCTGCTTCGGCATCGGCATCGACCACCATGGGCAACGGCAACGTCACGCCGAAGCAGGTGCCGCGACCGAGCTGGCTCTCCACCTGGATCCGCCCCTGCATCGCATGCGCCAGTTCGCGGCAGATCGCCAGGCCCAGGCCACTGCCGCCGTACTGCGCCGCGGTACGTGCACCATCGGCCTGCTCGAAGCGGCGGAACAGGCGTTGCTGTTGCTCCTGACTGATGCCGGGGCCGGTGTCGCGCACTTCGAAATGCAGCGATCGCAGCTCGGCGTCGCTGCGCGCGTGCAGGGTGATGGTGCCACGGCTGGTGAACTTGACCGCATTCGAAAGCAGGTTCAGCAGGATCTGCCGTACCCGCATCGCGTCGCCGGTGGCCTGCAGGCCGGGCGGCAACTGGTTGTCGAGGGTGAAGCGCAGGCCCTTCTGTGCAGCCAACGGGCCCATCAGCGCCGCTAGGTCCTGCAGCAGGCAGCTCAGCGCGAACGGCTTGGACTGCAACTCCAGACGGCCCGATTCGATCCGCGCCAGGTCCAGCGCATCGTTGACCAGATGCAGCAGGTGCTCGCCGGCATGGCGGATTGATTGTGTATAGCCGCGCTGCTGCGGATCCAGCGGTGAGGACAGCAGCAGCTCGCTCATGCCGAGCACACCGGTCATCGGCGTGCGGATCTCATGACCAAGGTTGGCCAGGAAGCGGGTCTTGGCCGCCGACGCCTGCTCGGCCAGCTCCTGCTTGTGCAGCGCCAGCTGATAGGCGTGGCGACGCTGCAGGCGGCGACGGTACAGCCAGGCGAACCAGCTGGTCAGCAGCAGCGCGAACGAGGCCAGCACCAGCAGGCCGGACAGGCTGCGCCACCACGGTGGCTGCACGCGGAATTCCAGGCTCTGCACCCGTGACCAGACATGGTCGGCCGACCGCGCCTGCACTTCCAGCCGATAGCTGCCCGGTGCCAGCCGCGAGAACAGGCGCTCACCGGCCGGTCCCACTTCCACCCAGTCCGGGTCATAGCCGGCCAGCCGGTAACGATAGGTATTGGACGCCGAATCGGCGAACGACAACAGGCGCGCGACGATGCGCAGATCGCGGTCGCCATCGGCGATCTGCAACGGCGTGTCGTGGGTGAGGTCCAGCACCTGCTCGTTGCGGCGCACCTCCACCCGCTCGATCACCAGCGGCGCACGCCGCATCGAGGGCCGCACCTGCTCCGGGTCGAACACCACCACACCGGCCGGCGTACCCGCCACCAGATGGCCGTCTCCCGACATCACCAGCGTGTGCTCGCGGAATTCCTGGCTCGGCAGGCCGTCATGCACGCCATACAGGCGCACGCTCTGGCCATCGGCGCCGATGCGCACCAGGCCACGCGCGCTGGTTGCCCACGCCACCCCCTGTGCATCGACCACCAGCCCCGAAGCGGAGATCGCCGGGTAGCCCTGCTCGGCACCGATCACGGCCTGCCGCTCCAGCCGGCCCTGGCTCCAGCGGTAGCGCGACAGGCGGCCATCCTCGGACAGCCAGACCTGGCCATCGCTGCCCACGTGCAGTGCATGGATCGCGGTCGCCGGTGCGCCCGGCACCGGCTGGAAGCGCTCGCTTTCCGGCAGCCACTGCAGCAGGCCTCGGCTGCTGGCCAGCCAGATATGGTCCTGCGGCCCGCATTCCACATCGAGATTGAGCTGGCCCTGCTGCAATCCGCGCTGGCCATTGTCCAGCTGGCGCCGCAGGCGCCCATCCAGATCGCGCTGCTGAAGACCCGACGGCAGCATCAGCCAGAGGCTGTCACCATCACAGGTCATCATCGATTCGATGACCCCTTCCATGGTCGCGTCGGCGCCGGCATCCCGGCCCCAGCGGCGCAGATCTCGCCGCTTCGGGTCGTAGCGCAGCAGCGCGTCGTTGGAGCCGATCCAGACCTGGCCGCGGCGATCCTCGCGCACCGAGGTCAGCCAGTGCATGCCGTTGACCCAGGTGCGGTGCTGTTCGATGCGGCCGGTCTTCGGATCGAAGCGGTCCAGCGCGCCGTGGCTGCCGACCGTCCAGATGCCGCCGTTGCTGGATGGGCTGGTACCCAGCACGAAGGCATTGCGCAGCGAGCGCGGGTCGTCCTCCAGCCGCGACAGCACCGAGAACTGCCACCAGCGCGGCAGCAGGTGCCACAGGCCGGCGTTGGTGCTGGCCAGCCAGATGCCCCCCTCGCGATCCTCGTAGGCGCCGGTCCAGTTCGGGCGTACCGGGCCACGCGCCACCGCGCTGTACAGCGGCACGGCCTGGTACTGGCCATCGACCGCGCGGCCAAGGCCGGTGCGGGTGTCCAGCCAGTGCCCGCCCTGCTCGTCGCGCAGCATCATGCCCAGCACCTGTTCGCCTTCGGGCAGCTTCCAGGACGGTGCCTCGAAACGACCATCGGGACGACGCACGATGGCACCGGCCATCGTGCTGATCCAGAGGCTGCCATCGGGCTCGGCCGTCAGGCCATTGATCAGCAGGCTGGGAACGATGCCGGCACCAACCCGTTCAAAGTCCGTGCCGGTCCAGCGCGCGACACCATGCTTGGTGCCGATCCACAGGCTGCCATCGGCCAGGGTTGCCAGATAAGGCACCGATGCGGCCGGCAGGCTGCGTGGGTTGTTCGCTTCGGGCAGGAAGCGCTGCAGCCGGTCCTGGTTGTCCAGGCGGTACAGACCACCTTCGTGGGTGCCGAACCAGACCGAACCATCCGGCGTGGTGGCCAGGCTCCAGACCGTGTTGGTGCCCATCAACGGCTGGCTGCTGCGGTCGTAGAAATGCAGCTGGCGGCGATCGGCCGACATCCGTACCAGGCCCGCGTTCTCGGTGCCGATCCAGAGCTGGTTGCGGGCATCGACCAGCACCGTCCAGATGCGGTTGTCGCGCAGGCCGTCTTCCGAGCGCCAGATCCGGTAGTTGCGCCCGTCGTAGCGGGCCAGACCGTCGTTGGTGGCGATCCAGAGGTAACCGTAACGATCCTCGGCCATGCGATTCACGGTATTGGACGGCAAGCCGTCGAACACCGTCACCTGGCGCGGGCTCGGTGGCACCGGCTGCGCCGCAGCGGGCGACAGGCAGCACAGGAGGACCAGCAGCAGCATCGCCGCCCGCAGATACACCACCGATTGCCTCCTCACGCTGCTTCTGATGATTCCCGCACTACGGGCGTCGGCATGGTAAACCGAAAGTCGCGCCGTTCACGCCCGGCACTGGCGCATTCAAAGGGCGGCTTGTCGTTTTGCGCGCGCCTGGGCAATGGCAGTCACCAGCATGTCACCGGTCACCGGCTTGCGCAGGAAGCCATCGAACCCGGCCGCCAGGACCTGGGTCTCGGCGTAGGCATCGGAGCGCGCGGTGACCGCCACCAAGGGGAGTTCATAGCCCATGGTGCGCAGCTGGCGAGCGATGGCGGTGCCGTCCAGCGCGGGCAGATCGAGATCGAGCAGGCCCACGTCAAAACCATCGGTGGCAATCTCCGAAAGCGCGCCCAGGCCATGCAGCACGTGCACCACGTCGTGGCCACGGCCACGCAGCAGGCCGGCGATGACCTCGGCCACGGTCGCGTCATCTTCCACCAGCAGGATGCGCAGCGGCGGCAGCACCGGCAGCACCGGCGACTCGCCCGGCGCATTGGCGGCCTGCCGGATCCAGGGCAGCGGCAACCACACCCGGAATCGCGCGCCCTTGCCCGGCTGGCTGTCCACTTCGATGCGTCCGTTCATGGCCACGGCCAGCTCCTGGCAGATCGCCAGGCCCAAACCGCTGCCGCCATAGCGCGACGCGGTGCGCGGGCCGTCCGCCTGTTCGAAGCGATGGAACAGGCGGTCCTGCTGTTCGGCGTTGATGCCCGGGCCGGTGTCATGCACTTCGAAGCAGAGTCCGCCACCGTTCTCTTCCAGGCGCACGGCAAGGCCGACGTGCCCGCGCTCGGTGAACTTGATTGCATTGCCCAGCAGGTTGAGCAGGATCTGCCGCACGCGCATCTCGTCGCCGCTGACGCTGATCGGCCCCGGCGGATCGCCCCCACGCTGGAACCCCAGGTTGCGCTGCTTCGCCATCGGCTCCATCAACGCCTGCACCTGGTCGAGCAGGCCAGCCAGATCGAACGGGCGCAGGTCGAGCTCCAGCCGGCCTGCCTCGATGCGGGCCAGATCCAGTGCGTCATTGACCAGCCGCAGCAGGTGGCTGCCAGCCTGCTGGATCGAGCCTGCATAGCTGCGCTGCACCGCATCCAGCGGGGTGGCCAGCAGCAACTCGCTCATGCCGAGCACACCGGTCATCGGCGTGCGCACCTCATGGCCCAGCGTGGCCAGGAACCGGCTCTTGGCCTGGGAGGCCTGCTCTGCCAGTTGCTGCTTGTGCACGGTCAACTGCCATTGCTGGCGGCGGCGCAGGCGCGCACGGATCGACCACACCAGGATAAGCAGCAGCAGCGAGCCGATCAGCAGGTAGCCGAAGATCGCCATGCCGCTGCGCCACCAGGGTGGCAGCACCTTCACCTGCAACCGCTGTGAAGGCGTCCACGTGCCACTGGCCGTTGCCGCCTGGACTTCAATGACGTAGCTGCCGGTCGGCAGCCGCGACAGCGTGCGCTGGCCGTCACCGCCCTGCTCCACCCAGTTCTGGTCGTAGCCCTGCACCCGGAAGCGGTAACGGTTGCCCTGCGGATTGGCATAGGAAAGCAGTCGCGCATCGATCTGCAGATCACGATCATCCGGCCCCAGCAACAGCGTGCCGGTGGTCGGCAGCGGTTGCCAGCCGCGAGCATCATCGCGCCGCACGCGGACCTCGGCGATCACCAGCGACGACGGCGGCAGCACCGCATCGGCAGCATTCACATCGAACACGACCAGGCCGGTCTGGGCCACCGCGAGCACGCGACCATCGGCATTCACCGCCGGCGGCCTGCTGGTGAACTCGGCGTCGGGCAGGCCATCGCGTTCGTTGAACTGCTGCAGGCGGCGCGTCTTCGGGTCCCACCGCAGCAGGCCACGTGGCGTGGTCGCCCACAGGCGGCCGTCTTCGGCCAGCGCCAGTCCTCCCATGCTGACCGAGGGTACGCCAGCACTGCCATCGATGCGCTGGATCAGGCGCAGGCTCATGCCATCCCATTGGTAGCGTTCCAGCGCCCCCTGCCGGGCCAGCCACAGCTGCTGCGGATCCACCCACACCAGATCGTAGATCAACCCGCGCGAAACGCCCGGCACCGCTTCGAAGCGCCCGGCCTGTTCACGCCAGATCCCCATGTCGCCCATCACCCAGGCCTTCCCCTGTGCATCAAAGCGGATCTGCTCAACCGGTGAATCGGCGGTCTTGCGGAGATCCTCCAGCGGGTAACTACGCAGCACGCGGCCATCGGCGCTGCGCTGCTGCAGGCCCAGGTTCATCACCGACAGCCAGACCGTGCCATCGGGGGCCTGCCGCATCAGATCGATGCGCTGGCGCAGATCGGCTCCCCCATCGATATGCCAATCGTGCAGCGCGCGGGTGGCCGGGTCGTACACGCTGATGCGGCCGGCACGCCCCAGCCACAGGCGCCCGTCCGGCCGCGGCAGCACCGACCACACCGCCCCGCTGCCGATCTCGCGATCGCTGGCCAGCAACTTCAGTACTCCCTGCGCGTCCAGCTGGTACACGCCATGCGCTGAGCCGACGTAGTAATTCCGGCCATCACTGGCTGCACTCAGCAGGTACTGGCTGTCCAGCGGCTTGCCGTCAAGCTGGTTCCAGATCGAAAACCGGCGCCAGTCCGGCGGCAGGTAGGCCAGGCCCTGGGTCAGCAGCGCCACCCACAATCCGCCCTCATGGTCCTGCATCAGATCAAGCACACCGCTCTGGGCAGTGAGGAAGCCACTGCCGCGGTCGCCGTCGAGCCGCCGCAGCATGCTGGCATCTCCACGCAACAGGCCATCGGAGGTGCCCGCCCAGTAACCGCCCTGGCGATCGGCCAGCACCAGTGCCGAACGCAGGTGTGCACTGTCGGCCCAGCGCGGACGGCTGACCCGGTCCTGCGCGTCGATACGGTAGAGGCCGTCATTCTGGCTGCCGGCCCAGATCGAGCCATCGGGGTCGCGGCTCAGCCGCAATACACTAAGCGCCCCCAGTTCGCGCGGCGCGACAGCCTCGAATCCAGTCCCGTTCCAGCGCGCAATGCCCGCCTCGGTGCCGATCCACAGTCGCCCCTGCGCATCGACCAGGCTGCTGTAGATGGTATTGCTGGGCAACCCGCCAGGACGGGCCGGATCATGCTCGAAGAAGCGCAGGCTGCCGTCTTCACCGAAACGGCAGACGCCATGGCCACTGGTGCCGATCCACAGTGCATCCTCGGCGTAGGCCAGCGTCCAGAACTGGCTCATGCAGGGGCCGTTGACCGCATCGAAGGTCTTGAAGCGTTCGCGGTCGGCATCCAGCCGGGCCACGCCCTTGCCATTGATGCCGACCCAGACGCGGTCCAGGGGATCGACCAGCAGGGTCTCGATCTCGTTGCCGGGCAGCGAGCCCGGCTGCTCCGGATCATGTTCCCAGACCCGCAGGTTGCCGCCGTCATAGCGCACCAGGCCACCATCGGTGGCCGCCCAGATATGGCCCTGGCGGTCCTCGGCCAGCGCCAGCACCATGCGCGAGGGCATGCCTTCAGCTGCACCGAAACGGCGCAGGCGCGGTGTTTCCGCCATGTCGAGGGCCGTGGCCGCCGTGGCGAACGCCATCAGCAGCAGCCCCATTCCCGCGATGCCTCGGCACCACAGGCGCCAACCGCTCGTCATCCTGAACCCCCCTGTCCTGTCCCGATTGTCACACAGGGCCGGGTTCATGGCTGCAACAGCCTGTTTCCACCGGTGGACCCACCACGAACTGTTGCAGCCATGCACGCAACGTTGGCGGGGGGCTGTGCGTATGATCGCAACGTCCCCCTTCCGGAGCCCGCCATCGATGCGTCCCTGCCTGGCCCTGCTGCCGATGCTGCTCGCCACCGCCCCCGCCTGGGCGGATGCAGATACCTATCGCCTCGATCCGGTGCATACGCGTGTGCTGTTCACCATCGACCACGCGGGTTACTCGCAGGCGATGGGGACGGTCTCCGGCAGTGAGGGCCGCCTGCAGTTCGATCCCGACAACTGGCGCGAGGCCACACTGGATGTCGAGGTCCCCGTGTCGCGATTGGACCTAGGTGATGCCAAATGGAACCAGGCCACGCTGGCCCGCAGCCTTCTGGATGGCGAGCGTTTCCCGAAGGCACATTTCGTCTCCAGCCGGGTCGAACCGATCGATGCCAAGCGTGCGCACGTGATCGGTACCCTGACCCTGCGCGGCGTCAGCCAGGAAGTCACCCTGGACGTGACCCTCAACGCCATCAAGCGCTACCCCCTTCCCCCGTTCCGACGCACCGCCGGTTTTTCCGCCAGCACCACGCTGAGCCGGCGCGCGTTCGGCATCACCGCCTGGCCGGGCGTCATCGGTGATGCAGTACAGCTGAGGATCGAGGCTGAAGCCACCCTCGACCGCAGCGACGCCCCGGGAACTCCCGCTCCCGTTCCGCACTCCGACCCCAAGACGGCCCGCTAGAGGACCTTTCATGACCGCCAAGAACACCCCCGCCGCCTGGGGGAGTGTCAGCCAGATCCTGCATTGGTTGATCGCACTGCTGATCCTCGCCCTGGGCGTGGTCGGCCTGACCATGGGCGAACTGCCCAAGACGCCCAAGTACTTCTGGGTCTACACCGCACACAAGTCGATCGGCATCACCGTACTGGCGCTGGTGCTGTTCCGCCTCGGCTGGCGCCTGTACGCCGGCGCCCCCAAGCCGGTGCCGGGCGTGCCCAGCTGGCAGGAGCGCATCGCAAGCGCCACCCACGTGCTGTTGTATGTGCTGATGTTCGCCATCCCGCTGTCGGGCTGGCTGTACGACTCGGCCAGTGGCCTGCGCCCGTTCCGCTGGTTCGGCCTGGTGGATGTGCCCAAGCTGAGTGGCCCGGATCCGCAGGTCGTCGCGGTGTCCCACGCCATCCACGAATACGGCTTCTGGCTGTTGATCGCGGTGGTGCTGGCCCATGCCGGCGCTGCCTTCTACCACCACCTGTTCCAGCGCGATGCAACGCTGTCCCGCATGTTGCCGCGCGGCTGGCTCGCCTCCCCTCAGAAGGACTGACCGATGAACCTGAAACTGACCACTCCGGCCGCCGTGGCCGCCGCCCTGGCCGGCATGCTGGCCACCGCCCCGGCGCTCGCCGCGGACTACGCGCAGGCCCCCGGCGCCGGCTCGATCCTGGTGTTCGCCACCAAGTACGACGGCGAAGTGTTCACCGGCAGCTTCCCGGGCTTTGCCACCAAGCTCAGCTTCGACCCGGCCAACCCGGCCGCCGGTTCGCTGGACGTGGTGATTCCGCTGGCCGGTGCCAAGAGCGGCAACAGCGACCGCGACTCGACCCTGCAGACCGCCGACTTCTTCAACGTCGGCAAGTTCGCCACTGCGCGTTACACCGCCAAGGGCTTCCGTGCGGTGGGCAACGACCAGTTCGCCGCCGACGGCACGCTGGAGCTGCGCGGCGTCAGCAAGCCGGTCACCCTTACCTTCACCTGGAAGCCGGGCACCCAGCCGGTGTTGACCGGCAAGGCCACCGTCAAGCGCCTGGACTTCGGCGTCGGCAGCGGTGACTGGGCCGACACCAAGACCATCCCGGACGAAACCGCGATCAGCACGATCGTGAAGTTCGACGCGAAATGATCAACAGGCCGGGGCACCGCCCCGGCCATCATCTCCGGTGGTGCCGGCCAGCGGCCGGCACTACCGTTCGACGGCCAGCCAGGCTTGAACCGCAGCCGCGTCGAACGGCCAGTCCAGCTCACGGTCGCCGCGCTCGTCGCGCAGCACCGGCACCCGCGCGCCGTAGCGCGATTCCAGCGCTGGCTGGTCATCCAGGAACACCGATTCGAATTCCGGCGCCCGGGCCTTGGCCAGCTCGGCCAGCGCCATGTCGCACAGGTGGCAGTCGTCACGCTGGAACAGAGTCAACACCGGCAGGGTCCCCTTGGTGGAAATGCTGCGCCGCAGCCATTGAAGTGCGGCGTGAACCGCTAGAATAGCGGTCTCTTCCGGTACCCGCAGTACGGCAACCATGGCTGTCAGCACGTTCGACGTTTTCAAGATCGGCATTGGCCCGAGCTCCTCGCACACCGTCGGGCCGATGAAGGCCGCCGAGCGATTCATCCACCGCTGGCTGCTCGACCCGGGCCGCCTGCACGAGGTCGCGCGCATCCGCGCCGATGTCTATGGCTCGCTGGCGCTGACCGGCCGCGGCCATGGTACCGACAAGGCGATCCTGCTCGGCCTGGAAGGGCAGCGGCCGAACCTGATCGACCCGGACATCATCCCGGCCACGCTGGAGCGCATCCGCAGCAGCAAGCGCATCCAGCTGATGGGCCAGCACGAGATCGCCTTCGACGAAAAGCGCGACCTCGGCATGAACAAGCGCCAGAAGCTGCCGTACCACACCAACGGCATGCGCTTCACCGCGTACAACGCCGAGGACGAAGTAATTGCCACCCGCGATTACTACTCGGTCGGTGGCGGCTTCGTGGTCAACCAGGACGACGCGGCCGATGACCGCATCGTGCCCGACGAGACCCCGCTGCCCTACCCGTTCAAGAGCGGCGACGAGCTGCTGGCGCAGACCGCACGCAGCGGCCTGAGCATTGCCCAGTTGATGTTCGAGAACGAGAAGTGCTGGCGCAGCGAAGACGAGATCCGCGCCAACCTGCGCGAGATCTGGAGCGCGATGCAGTCGTGCGTCGCGCGTGGCATCCGCGAGGAAGGCGTGCTGCCGGGTGGCCTGAAGGTCGGCCGTCGTGCACCGGCGCTGTACCGCGAGCTGTCGTCGAAGCCGGAAGCGGCGATGCGCGATCCGCTGACCACGCTGGACTGGGTCAACCTGTACGCACTGGCGGTGAACGAAGAAAACGCCGCCGGTGGTCGCGTGGTGACCGCGCCGACCAACGGTGCAGCCGGCGTGCTGCCGGCGGTGCTGCATTACTTCGACCGTTTCTGCCCGGGCGCCAACGAGCAGCGCGTGTTCGACTTCCTGCTGACCTCGGCGGCGATCGGCATCCTGTACAAGGAAAACGCTTCGATTTCCGGTGCCGAAGTGGGTTGCCAGGGCGAAGTGGGCGTGGCCTGCTCGATGGCGGCCGGCGGCCTGGTCGCGGCGCTGGGCGGCAACCCGAGCCAGATCGAGAATGCTGCGGAAATCGGCATGGAACACAACCTGGGCCTGACCTGCGACCCGATCGGCGGCCTGGTGCAGATCCCGTGCATCGAGCGCAATGCGATGGGTGCGGTGAAGGCGATCAATGCCTCGCGCATGGCGATGCGCGGCGACGGCAAGCACAAGGTGTCGCTGGACAAGGTGATCAAGACCATGCGCGATACCGGCCGCGACATGCAGGACAAGTACAAGGAAACCAGCCGCGGTGGCCTGGCGGTGAACGTCATCGAGTGCTGATGGCCGCAGCCAGGCATGGCCTGGCTCTACCCTGCAGCCGGGCATGAGCCCGGCTCAACATCGGACGACACCGTCACCGCGTTCCGGTTAGGCTCGGGGCTCCCCTGCCCCGGATTGGCCCCATGCGCGTGATCGCTGCTGCCCTGCTTGCCTGCCTGCCGCTGCCTGCCTTGGCCGCGCCCACCTACGGGCCGCGGCTGGAGGGTTTCGACTACGGCTATCCGGTGAAGATCTTCGCACTGGAGTCGCAGCGGCAGCCACTGGAAATGGCCTATCTGGATGTCCTGCCCAAGCGCCGCGCCATCGGTGTGGTGGTGCTGCTGCACGGCAAGAATTTCTGCGCAGCCACCTGGCAGCAGACCATCGCACCGCTGCTGAACGCCGGTTACCGGGTGATCGCCCCGGACCAGGTGGGCTTCTGCAAATCCAGCAAGCCCGAACGCTACCAGTATTCGTTCGCGCAGCTGGCCGCCAACACCCATGCCCTGCTGCAACAGCTGCAACTTGGTGATGTACCGGTGCACCTGGTCGGTCATTCGATGGGCGGCATGCTGGCGGTGCGCTACGCGCTGATGTTCCCGCAGGACCTGCGGAGCCTGTCACTGGTCAATCCAATCGGGCTGGAAGACTGGAAGGCGCTGGGTGTTCCCTGGCGCAGCGTGGACACGTGGTACGCCGGCGAAATGAACATCAGCTATGACAGCATCCGCCGCTACCAGCTGGACGTGTACTACGACGGCAAATGGAAGCCGGCGTATGAACCGTGGGCGCGGATGCAGTCGGGCATGTATGAAGGCCCGGGCAAGCAGGTCGTTGCGTGGAGCCAGGCACTGGCATCGGACATGGTGTTCAACCAGCCGGTGGTCTACGAACTGAAGAATCTGCAGGTGCCGACCACGTTGTTCATCGGCCAGAAGGACCGCACCGCGATCGGCCGTGACCTGGCGCCGCCTGCGGTGAAGGCGACGCTGGGCAATTATCCGGTGCTGGGCAGAGCAGCGGCCGCGGCCATTCCGGGCGCGACGCTGGTCGAGTTCGCCGAACTGGGCCATTCGCCGCAGGTGCAGGACCCGAAGCAGTTCAATGCGGCATTGTTGAAGGCGTTGAGGTCGCGTTGAGATTGCGGGCCCGCCGGGCATGGCCCGGCGAGCGCAGCAACACGGACATCAACCCACGATCCGCAGCACGTCATCCAGCAACGCGGCCGCAGTGACTTCCGCACCCGCGCCCGGCCCCTGGATCAGCAACGGCTGGCGGTGATAGCGATCGCTGTGGATGGCCACGCGGTTGTCGGTGCCCGCGCCCTGCGCCAAGGGGTGATCGGCCGGCAACTCGCGCAGGCCTACCTGCGCACCCTCGCCATCAACGCGGCCGACGAAACGCAGCACACGACCATTGTCGCGCGCCTGCTGCCAACGCGCCTGCAGCGGCGCATCCAGTTGCTCCAGTGCGGCCACCGCATCCTCCAGCGGCAGCGCTGCCAGCGCTTCAGGCACCAGTGAATCCACCTGCACCTGCGAAGCATCCAGCGCCAGCCCGCTGCTGCGCGCCAGGATCAACAGCTTGCGGCGCACGTCCTCGCCGGACAGATCCAGACGCGGGTCCGGTTCGGTATAACCGGCCGCCAGCGCCTCGCGCACCGCCGCCGAGAACGGCGATTGGCCGTCATAGCGATGGAACAGCCACGCCAGCGAGCCGGACAGCACGCCCTCGATGGCGTGGATGTGGTCGCCACCGGCTACCAGCGCGCGCAGGCTGCTCAGCAACGGCAGGCCGGCACCGACGGTGGCGCTGTCGCCATAGCGTGCGCCACTGTCTGCGCAGCTCTCGGCGATGGCCGTGGCACGTGCCAGCTGCGCACCGCGGCCCAGCTTGTTGGCGGTGACCACGTGCACCCCACGCGCCAGCCACTGCACGTGACGTGCGGCCACATCTTCGCTGGCAGTGGCATCGACCACCACGTCACCCCGTTCCAGCCCTTCGGCGCTCGCCCATGGCGGTGAGCTGAGACCGTCACGCGGTGCGCGTCGTGCCAGCTCCAGCGGCAACGCCAGATCACGGTCGATCGCCAGTGCGGTGCGCGAATTGGCCAGCCACTGCACGCTGGGCAGTTCCAACCCGCGTGCCTGCAACGCCTGGTAGCGCTGCACGAAGGCAGAGCCCACCGTGCCGGTGCCGAGCAGCGCCAGGCGTCCCACGCCCAGCGCAGGAATGTCAGCGGCGAGCGCGCTCATGCATCCACCACCTGTTTGCGGCGCGCAGCCGCATCGATCACGGCTTCGGCGCGCTGCAGCGCTGCGCCGAGATCAGCCAGCAGGTCACGCTCGGCCTCGATGCCGACCGACAGGCGCAGCAGGCCTTCGCTGATGCCGGCGGCCGCGCGCGCTTCAGCGGTCATCGCCGCATGGGTCATGGTGGCCGGGTGCGCGATCAGGCTTTCGACGCCACCCAGCGATTCGGCCAGGGTGAAGCAGCGCAGGCCATCGACGAAGGCACGCACTGCGGCATGCGGATCATCGCCTTCGCAGTCGGCCAGTTCGAACGACAGCATCGCGCCGAAGCCGCTTTGCTGGCGCGCGGCGATGGCGTGGCCCGGGTGATCGGCCAGGCCCGGGTAGTACACCGTGCCGACCGCCGGATGCTGATCCAGCAATGCGACGATCGACGCGGTGTTTTCCTGGTGCACGCGCAGGCGCGCATCCAGCGTGCGCAGGCCGCGCAGGGTCAGGAACGCATCGAACGGCGAGCCGGTCAGGCCCAGCGCGTTGCCCCACCACACCAGCTGCTCGTGCAGCGCCGGATCGCGCGCGACCACCGCCCCACCGACCACATCGCTATGGCCATTGATGTACTTGGTGGTGGAATGCAGCACAAGGTCCGCGCCGAACGACAGCGGCTGCTGCAGTGCCGGCGACAGGAAGGTGTTGTCGACTACCACCAGTGCACCGGCCTTGTGCGCGGCCTCGATGACGAAGCGCAGGTCGGTGATGCGCAGCAGCGGGTTGGACGGGGTTTCCACCAGCACCAGCTTCGGCTGCGTGGCCAGCGCCTGCGCCAGTGCGCGCGGATCGGTCAGGTCGGCGGTGACCAGTTCGAAGTGGCCCTTTTTCGCCAGCGCATTGAACAGGCGCCAGCTGCCGCCGTATGCATCGTGCGGCACCACCAGGGTGTCGCCCGGCTGCAGCAATGCGTTCAACACCAGGTTGATCGCACCCATGCCGGTGGCGGTGATGACGCCGCCGGCGCCGCCCTCCAGTTCCGCCAGCGCCTCGCCGAGCAGGTCACGGGTCGGGTTGCCACTGCGCGTGTAGTCGTACTGGCGCTTGTTGCCGAAGCCTTCAAAACTGAAGTTCGACGACAGCACGATCGGCGGCGTGACCGCACCATGCGCGGTGTCCCGATCGATGCCGGCACGGACGGCGGCAGTGGTGCGACTACAGGACGGCTCGTTTGCGTGCAGGCTCATGCGGACTCTCCAGAAGTGCGGAAGGCGGTGGCGAGGATCGCGTCGATGCGATCGGTTTCTTTGAGGAAGGCGTCGTGGCCGTAGGGCGAGCGCAGCACGCGCAGACTGCCGCGCGGGCCCAGCCCTTCGACCAGACCGACCAGGTCGGCCAGCGGCACCAGGCGGTCACCCTCCACCGCGACAACTACGGTGGGCGGCAGGATCGCGGTGGGGTCGACGCGGTGCAGGTCGATCGATTCGGACAGGCGCAGGTAAGCAGTCACCGGCGTGCGCGCGACGTACTGCGCACCGGCCGCATCGAGATAGTCTTCGGCGGCCACGCGCACGCGGCCATTGATCACTTCCGGCGCGGCATCGAAGCGCTCGCCGAACTCTTCCGGGGTGCGGTAGCTGAGCATGGCGAACTGCCGGGCCAACGCCAGACCGTGGTCTTCGCCGCACTGCAGCTGGCCCAACGCGACCGCGCGGCGCTGCAATGCGCGCCAGGCGGCGGCATACGGATGCGGGCGATGCGCGCCACTGGCCAGCACCAGCTGGCGCACGCGTGCACGGTGGCGGATCGCGAACTGCTGGCCGACCAGCGCCCCGTAGGAGTAGCCCACGAACGCCTTCAGCGTGCGGATGCCGAGATGGTCCAGCAGCAGCGCCAGTGCATCGGCCTGGTCGGCGGTATCGATCGGCACATCCAGTGCACCATCGGCGCCGATGAAGTCGAAGGCCAGTACACGCAGCTGCTGCGGATCCAGCGCGCGCCCGCTGCCGACCAGGTCTTCGGCCCAGCCCTTCTCGCTGAACTGTGCATTGGACGCCACGTGGCGATGGGCGGAAATGCCACCGGCCAGCACCACCACCGGCGCATTGGCCGGGCCGACCCACTCATAGCGCAGGCGCACCGGGCTGGGGCCGGCGTGACGCATCGACAGCACCGCGGCGAACTCACCGCGCTCGGCATGCACGCGGTCTTCGACCGGCACGCTGACGGGGACAAAGGGTTCGGGGCGAAGCGCGGTACTGGCGGCGAAGCTCATGGCGGGATCCGGTTGGGGAATCGGCCATCGAGCCTTCGCGGGGCCCGCGTTCGAGATGCACGTGGGGTGCATGGTTCGAACCATCTTTCGGTGGACGCCACGGTCCCCGCAGGATTTGGCACCTACGCAGACGCTTTCGCATCCGCGGGCTGCCCCGGCTTCAAAGGGCCTGTCCCTCTGCCGGTCTCGATGGTGGAGCCACGATGCCAGCCCTTTCCGGCACTGTCAATCCCTTCATGCGGATAAAGCGATGAATATTTTCAACGCGACTATGCGAAGGCGGTCGCGGTCGTCCTGTTCAGGATCGGCTACAGTCCCGGCGGTCCCTACCCTCTGGAACCACTGATGCTGCGCCTGCCCCTGACCTGCCTGCTGATGTCCCTGCTGGCGAGCACGACGGCCAGCGCCGGTGACTGGCGCCAGGGCTGGGGACTGGTTTCCCCCGCCACCCCAACCACCCACGCTGGCAGTGCCGAGGGCGCCGCCCCCATGGCCCGGCTGCGCCTGCAGCCGGTCGGCACGCAATGGCAGGCCCGGATCGACAATGGGCTGGCAGGACCGCTGCAGATCGAACTGCGCGCTGCACCCGGACGCCCGGTCGAAGGGCTGCCGCTGCAATCGCTGATCCAGGGCGACAGCAGCCTGGTGGTCGGCCACCTGCCCGCCCCGCTCGATGGCCGCACGCTGGATCTGCGCCTGCAGTCGGTGCCGGGCAACCCGGCCGCACAGGCCGAAGATGTCGCCTATCGCCTGCCTTTCGATGCGGCCCGTCCGCGCGTGGACCAGGCGCCGCAGGGCCGGTTCAGCCACGATGACGAGGAGAACCGCGACGCGGTGGACTTCGCACTGCCGGAGGGCACGCTGGTGCTGGCCGCGCGCGAGGGCACGGTGATGCAGATCCAGGATGGTTTTCGTGGCAACGGCCAGGACCGCGAACGTGATGGTGCCCGCGCCAACTTCATCCGTGTGCTGCACAGCGACGGCAGCATGGCGCTGTACGGCCACCTGCAGGCCGGCGGCATGCGCGTGCGTCGCGGCCAGGCGGTGGGGGCCGGGCAGCCGCTCGGCCTGTCCGGCAACAGCGGCTTCAGCAGCGCGCCGCACCTGCACTTCGTGGTGCAGGTCAACCGCGGCATGGGCCTGCGCTCGGTGCCGGCACGCATCTTCGCCGAACAGGGCCAACTGCAGTTCGCCCGCCAGGACGAGGTCGAGGGCGGCATCGGGCGCTGAACGGCCCCGGCCGGTATAATCGGGCGCTTATCTCTTTGAAAAGCGCCCCGGGCGGGCGCCACTGCCATGTCCGAAGTCGCCAACGAAGCGTCGCGTCGCCGCACCTTCGCCATCATCTCCCACCCTGACGCCGGCAAGACCACGCTGACCGAAAAGCTGCTGCTGTTCGGAGGCGCGATCCAGATGGCCGGTTCGGTCAAGGGCCGCAAGGCCGCCCGCCACGCCACCTCCGACTGGATGGCGCTGGAAAAGGAGCGCGGCATCTCCGTCACCTCCTCGGTGATGCAGTTCCCGTACGAAGGCAAGATCGTCAACCTGCTCGACACCCCCGGCCACGCCGACTTCGGCGAGGACACCTACCGCGTGCTGACCGCGGTGGACTCGGCGCTGATGGTGATCGACGTGGCCAAGGGCGTGGAAGAGCGCACCATCAAGCTGATGGAAGTCTGCCGCCTGCGCGACACCCCGATCATGACCTTCATCAACAAGCTCGACCGCGAGGGCAAGGACCCGATCGAGCTGCTGGATGAAGTGGAAACCGTGCTGGGCATCCAGTGCGCGCCGGTGACCTGGCCGATCGGCATGGGCCAGCGCCTGAAGGGCGTGGTCCACCTGCTGACCGGCGAAGTGCACCTGTACGAACCGGGCCGCAACTTCACCCGCCAGGACTCGACCATCTTCCCGTCCATCGATGCGCCCGGCCTGGCCGAGAAGATCGGTGCACAGATGCTGGCCGACCTGCGCGACGAACTGGAACTGGTGCAGGGCGCCAGCCATCCGTTCGACCTGGACGCCTACCGCGCCGGCAAGCAGACCCCGGTGTTCTTCGGCTCGGGCGTGAACAACTTCGGTGTGCAGCCGCTGCTGGACTTCTTCGTCGAACATGCCCCGTCGCCGCAGGCGCGTTCCACCACCGGCCGCGAGATCGCCCCGGAAGAGAACAAGCTGACCGGCTTCGTGTTCAAGATCCAGGCCAACATGGACCCGCAGCACCGTGACCGCGTGGCGTTCATGCGGGTCTGCTCGGGCCGCTTCAGCGCCGGCATGAAGACCTTCCACGTGCGCACCGGCAAGGAAATGAAGCTGGCCAACGCGCTGACCTTCATGGCCAGCGACCGCGAGATCGCCGCCGAGGCGTGGCCGGGCGATGTGATCGGCATCCACAACCACGGCACCATTTCCATCGGCGATACCTTCACCGAAGGCGAAGCAGTCACCTTCACCGGAATCCCCAACTTCGCCCCGGAACTGTTCCGCCGCGCACGCCTGCGCGATCCGCTCAAGCTCAAGCAGCTGCAGAAGGGCCTGGCCCAGCTGTCCGAGGAAGGTGCGACCCAGTTCTTCCGCCCGCTGACCAGCAACGACCTGATCCTGGGTGCGGTCGGCGTGCTGCAGTTCGACGTGGCCGCCTACCGCCTGAAGGACGAGTACGGCGTGGAAGCCACCTTCGAGCCGGTCAGCGTGACCACTGCGCGTTGGGTCCACTGCAGCAACGAGAAGAAGCTGGAAGAGTTCCGCGAGAAGAATGCGCTGAACCTGGCGCTGGATGCAGCCGGCCACCTGGTCTACCTGGCACCGACCCGGGTCAACCTGCAGCTGGCGCAGGAACGCTCGCCGGACGTGCGCTTCTCGGCCACCCGCGAAGCGGCGCATACGGTTTCGGTGGGCTGATGCCAGCGGGCCGGATCCCTTTCCGCAAGGAAAGGGCTCTGCCCCCGGCCGTCGCGGGTGGTTCATCCACGCATGGCGTGGATCTACCGCTCACGGATTCATCGGCGCAACGCAGGGATTCACCCACCATACGGTGACGGGCGTGCACACGGCGGCCATCGCGGCGATGATAGGGGGACGCGGGTCCCCCTCCCCGTGAACGATGCCCATGCCCATGTCCACGACGTCCATTGCTTCGATCCGTGAAGAAATCGCCAGCGCCCTGACCCATGGCCTGGGCGCGGTGTTCGCCCTGGCAGCCAGCGCGGTGCTGATCACCCTGGCTGCGATCTACGGCGACGGCTGGCAGCTGGCCAGCGCGATCGTATTCGGTATCGCGCTGTTGCTGCTGTACACCGCCTCCACCCTGTATCACGCCATCCAGCATCCGGTCGCCAAGGGCCGCTTGAAGGTGTTCGACCACTGCGCGATCTACGTGCTGATCGCGGGCACCTATACCCCGTTCACCCTGATCGGCCTGCGTGGTCCGTGGGGCTGGGGCCTGTTCACCGCGATCTGGGCGCTGGCGCTGGGCGGCGTGGTGTTCAAGCTGTTCTACACCGGCCGCTTCAAGGTGCTCTCAACAGTGATCTACATCGCCATGGGCTGGCTGGTGGTCGTGGCGATCAAGCCGATGTGGGCTTCGATCGACGGCGGCACCCTCACCTGGCTGTTCGCCGGTGGCCTGTCGTACACGCTGGGGACCTACTTCTACCACCGTGAATCGATCCCGTATTCGCATGCGATCTGGCACCTGTTCGTGATCGGTGGCAGCGTCTGCCACTTCGTCGCGGTCACCATGCAGGTGCTGTAAACCAGCGTTCGAACGCGGCGTTTGCACACCACGCACATGGACGCTTCGCGCCCTGTCCACGAAGAGGGGGCAACCATGGCGGCGTGAATGCTGCCACCTCCCCTGCCACAAAGCGCACGACCCGCTGGCGCCTCCGCCGCCCCGGCCCACGAGGCCGGCGCTGGCTCACGATCCTGATCTTCCTGCTGGCGGCACTCCTGCTGCTGATCGCGTTATGGGACTGGAACTGGTTCAAGGGGCCGGTTGAGCGTGCGGTGCAGGCACGTACCGGCCGTGCGCTGCACATCGGGAACCTTGATGTCGACCTCGGCCGCACCAGTACGATCCGCGCCGATGCGATCACCTTCGCCAATGCAAGCTGGGCGAAGCAACCCGATATGGCCACCGCAGACCGCGTCGAGATCGACATGCGGGTGTGGCCGCTGCTGCGCGGCAGCGTGCAGCTGCCCGAAGTACGCCTGACCCGGCCGGACGTGCTGCTGGAAACAGCGCCGCGCAAGGGCGACCCGGGCAATTGGGATTTCCTCGGTGGCAGCGCCGGTGGGGCCAGCCCGCAGCTCAAACGGTTGCGCATCGATGACGGTCGCCTGCAGTTCCTCGACGCGCTCGGCCGTACCGATATCCGCGTGGACGTGCGCAGCGGCCAGCCGAAACAGGCCGATGCGGCGCCACCGCTGCTGGTACAGGGCAAGGGACACTGGCACGGCAATCCGTTCACCCTGCGTGGCGGCACGGAATCACCGCTGGAGCTGACCGACAGCGACCATCCGTTCCGCATCCATCTCGATGGCCGAGCAGGCGCCACCCACGCGGTAGCCAGTGGCACGCTGACCAATCCCTTCCAGCTGCGCTTGTTCGATCTGCAGTTTGCGCTCAGCGGCCAGGACCTCGCCGACCTCTATCCGCTGCTCGGCATTGCCATTCCGCCGTCGCCACCCTATGCGTTGAACGGCCGGCTCAAGCGTGACCACAACGTCTGGCGCTACGACGCCTTCACCGGCAAGGTCGGCGACAGCGACCTCGGTGGCAATCTGCAGTTCGAAGTGGGCGGTGCGCGGCCGCGGCTGACCACCACGCTGGAATCCAAGCGCCTGGACTTCGATGACCTTGCCGGCTTCGTCGGTGCCCCACCGAAAACCGGCGGCGGCGAAACCGCCAACGCCGAACAGAAGGCCGAGGCCGCACGGGTTGCCGCCCGCGCACGCGTGTTGCCCGACACGCCCTACAACCTCGGCAAGCTGCGCGCGATGGATGCCGACGTGCGCTGGAAGGCCCACCGCATCAACGCGCCATCGCTTCCGTTGGATGACATGGATGCACACCTGTTGCTGGATGACGGCGTACTGCGGCTGGACCCGCTGAACTTCGGCGTGGCCGGAGGCGATATCCGCAGCACGATCCGCATGGACGCGCGCCGTCCGCAGATCAGCACCGCCCTGAAGGCCAGCGTGCGCGGCGTGCAGCTCAGCCAGCTGTTTCCGGACGCGAAACTGGCCGAGCAGGCCAAGGGCGGCATCGGCGGCGAGGTGGACCTGAGCGGCCGCGGCAACTCGATCGCCGCAATGCTCGGCAGCAGCAGTGGCAAGGTCGGCCTGGCGATGGGCCGCGGCCATGTCGGCAACCTGGTGATGGAACTGGCAGGGCTGGACATCACCGAATCGCTGAAATTCCTGGTGACCGGCGACAAACAGATTCCCCTGCGCTGCGCCTTCGCCGACTTCGGCGTGCGCGACGGCCTGATGACCAGCCAGGCGCTGGCGGTGGACACCACCGATACGATCCTCATCGGCGAAGGCACGGTCAGCCTGCGCGACGAGACCCTGGAGCTGCTGCTGAAACCGCGCCCGAAGGACAAGAGCATTCTGGTGCTGCGCTCTCCACTGCACATCAGTGGCACGTTCAAGGACCCGTCATTCCGACCGGACTTCAAGGCGTTGGGCATCCGGGGAGCCGTGGCCCTGGCACTGGGCAGCATTGCCCCGCCGGCGGCGTTGCTGGCGACCATCGAACTGGGGCCGGGGAAGGATGCCGACTGCGGTGGGCAATATGCGAAGTAGGTTTACAGCGTTGTTCGCGGCGCCTCTTTTCCCGCGCGTAGAGCCGGAGCAAGGCGACAGGCAGGACACGCCGTAAATACGTCCCCGTAGGCTCGGTCGGCGCATCCATGCGCCTCACGGTCCTGCCTGCCGCCTTGCTTCGGCTCCGGACAGGTTCCTGCGCGCGGAACGAGAGCGGAAATTCAAAGTCAGAAGAAAAAAGCAAATTCAAAAGCTGTTGCCAACCAAGGTTGGCAGCTACCAAAAGCAGATCGTCTGGGGCGAATCTCACCGCGCTCGCGGCAATGTATCCAGAGGCAGAGGGCATGGGCGTGCAGGACCGTTGGCGCCATGGATGGCGCCATCGAGCCTACAG
The DNA here is from genome assembly GCF_056480905.1 of Stenotrophomonas sp. 96582_Sma. NCBI lineage: Bacteria > Pseudomonadati > Pseudomonadota > Gammaproteobacteria > Lysobacterales > Lysobacteraceae > Stenotrophomonas > Stenotrophomonas sp. 96582_Sma. The sequence continues at coordinate 3,699,796 of NZ_CM151122.1, forward strand.
GGACGTACTTGCGGCGTGTCCTGCACGCCCATGCCCTCAGCCTCCCGGCGTACCAGGAAGGCGCTGCCCTCAGCTCTGGCTCTGGCTTCGAAAAGCGGGCCGGCGGGCCGCAGGCCCGCCAGCGAACACCTCACCCCGCCACGATGTACTGCTGCAGCTGATCCAGCTCGCGCCGCTGCGCATCGATCACCGACTTCACCAGGTCGCCGATGGAAATCACCCCCAGCACCTGTGCCCCCTCCACCACCGGCAGGTGGCGGATGCGGTAGTCGGTCACCAGCTGCAGGCACTGCTCCACCTGCTCGCCCGGCGAAACCGTCACCACCTTCGCCGTCATGATCTCGGCCACCGCCGTATCCCGCGACGAACGATCACGCAGCACGATCTTGCGCGCGTAGTCGCGCTCCGAAAGGATCCCGACCAGCCGCGGACCGTCCATCACCAGCACCGCGCCAATGCCCTTTTCCGCCATCAACCGGATCGCATCGATCACCGCCGCATCCGGCGCGACCGCATGTACTTCAGGAGACTTGCCGTCCAACAGTTGCCGTACCGTGGTCATCTGCCTGCCCTCCGAGGGTGGGTTGCAAGGCCGAGTCTGCCACGGCGGATGCTAGCCAGGCGTCAACCAGGTACAACGGGCGCTGCTTGGATTCCTCGTACAGCCGTCCCAGGTACTCGCCGATCAGGCCCAGCGCGATCAACTGCACCCCGCCCAGGAACAGGATCACCGCCATCATCGTCGGCCAACCCGCCACCCGGTCACCGTACAGGGCCGCCTTGGCAATCACCCAAACGCCGAATACGAAGGCCACCGCCGCCGTTGCCAGGCCCATGTAGGTCGCCGCCCGCAGGGGAACGGTCGAGAACCCGGTGATGCCCTCCAAGGCGAAATTCCACAGCCGCCACAGGCTGAACTTGCTGGAGCCGGCCACCCGCGCGTGACGGTGGTAGGGCACAGCAATACGCTTGAATCCGACCCAGCTGAAAAGGCCCTTCATGAAGCGGTGGCGTTCACGCATCTCGCGCAGCGCACTCAGCGCGCGTGGCGACAACAGGCGGAAATCACCGGTGTCGGCAGGGATCGGCGTGCGTGACAGACGACCGATCACCCGATAGAACGCCGCCGCCGTGGCGCGCTTGATCCAGGCTTCGCCATCGCGGGCCATGCGCGTGCCATAGACGTTGTCATGGCCCTCGCGCCAGCGCGCAACGAACTGCGGCACCAGTTCCGGCGGGTCCTGGCCATCGGCATCCAGGATCATCGCCGCGCCGTCGCGCACCAGATCCAGGCCGGCAGTCAGCGCGGCCTCCTTGCCGAAATTGCGCGACAGCTTCAACGCCGATACGCGCGCGTCGTCCTGCGCCAATCCTGCGATCACCTGCCAGGTACCGTCGTGGCTGCCATCGTCCACATACAGGATGTGGCCATCGATGTCGGGCATTCCGTCCAGCACCGCACACAGGCGGGGATGCAGGCACGGCAGCGCCTGCTCCTCGTTGTAGGCGGCGATGACGAAAGTAAGGCGTTCGCGGTTCATGCCCGGATTGTACGTTGCCTGCAGGTGCATGGCCTGCCGCCCCGAGGGCAGGTGTCCTCAGTCTTCCGACAGGTAAGCCGCGCCGCCCAGCTGCCGTGCCTGGCGCTGGATCCATGCCGCGCGCCGCTGCACGTACGGCCCTGGCTTTGCCGCGTTGTAGCGCCGCGGTGCCGGCAACACCGCCGCCAGCCGTGCACTCTCGGCCGGACTCAACCGGGACGCATCCTTGCCCCAGAACGTCTGCGCCGCCGCCTGCGCGCCATAGACGCCGTCGCCGAACTCGGCGATGTTGGCGTACATCTCCAGGATCCGTTCCTTCGGCCACAGTGCTTCGATCAGCACCGTGTACCAGACTTCCAGGCCTTTGCGGATCCAGCTACGGCCCTGCCAGAGGAACAGGTTCTTGGCGACCTGCTGGCTGATCGTGCTGGCCCCCCGCAGGCGTCCGCCCTTGGCGTTGTGGTCGCGGGCCTTCTCGATCGCCTGCAGGTCGAAGCCATTGTGGTCGGGGAAGCGCTGGTCCTCCGCGGCCACCAGCGAGATCGGCAGGCTCGCTGCCATCTGGTCCAGGTCGCGCCACTGGTAATGCAGGCGATAGGACCAGTCGGCCTCCCCCAATGCCTCGCCATAGCGCCACAGCATGACCGTGGATACCGGCGGGTCGATGAACCGCAGCACCAGTACCTGCAAGCAGCTGAAAGCGGCCAGCAGCAGCGGCAGCCAGAGCAGCCGTTTCCAGCGCCAGCGCCTGCGGCGCGGGACTTCTGCGATGGCCTCCACCTTGTGCTGCTCTCCCCCTGCCCCCATTACTGGTGCATCCTTCTTCTATCCGGTTGTCGGCGCATTATCCGGCAACCGCCCTCGTTTACGCGCGATGTGAGCCGATGACCGCCAACCCCGATTCCCTGATCCGCTTCCTGCTTCCCGACGCTGGCGTCCGTGGCGTCCACGTGCGCCTGCAGGCTACCTGGCAGGAGATCCTGTCCCACGCCGAGTACCCGGATACCGCCGCCGAACTGCTCGGCGAGGCCTGCGTGGCCTCGGCGCTGTTCACCGGCCACACCAAGATCGATGGCCGCCTCTCGATCCAGCTGCGCAGCAGCACCGCGCTGCGCACCCTGTTTGCCGAGTGCACCGCCGCCGGTACCCTGCGCGGCATCGCCCAGCTCAGCGACGGCGCCGATGCGCCGCGCGACCTGTCCAGCCTGGGTGATGACGCCCTGCTCGCGATCACCATCGAGAACCCGGGCCTGGACCCGCGCGAGCCGCAGCGCTACCAGAGCCTGGTCGCGCTGACCGCACCGGAGCTGGACGAGGCCTTCGAGGACTACTTCCGCCAGTCCGAACAGCTGCCGACCCGCCTGCTGCTGGCCGCCGACCGCAACGGCGCCGCCGGCCTGCTGCTGCAGAAGCTGCCGGGTGACGAGGGTGACGAGGACGGCTGGGCGCGTGCCAGCGCCCTGTTCGAGACCCTGGGCAAGGCCGAGCTGCTGGCCACCCCGGCCGAGCAGTTGCTGCACCGCCTGTTCCACGAAGAGAAGCCGGAACTGATGGGCGGCAAGCCGCTGTCCTTCGCCTGCTCCTGTTCCCGCGAGCGGGTCGCGTCGATGCTGCAGTCGCTGGGCGAGGACGAGGCCCGTGCCGCAGCCGCGGACACCGGCGCCGTCGAGGTCCGTTGCGAATTCTGCGGGCGGGAGTATCACTTTCCTTTGACGGAGTTCGGCATACTGTTCCACGGTGCCGAGGGGACTGTACCGGCGCCTGAACGGCTTCAGTAAACGGCTTGTCTTGCATCTGGGGGGATCAAGGCTTGTTAAGAATTCATAAACACCCTAGGATCAAGTTCCCGTCTCCGCGGGAACTTCCGTTGTCCGTCCCTGTCTGAACTGGTCCGATGCGTACCTTCCTGCGTCTACCGCTGGCCCTGCTGATCGCCCTTGGCGCGATCACGGGCGTGCACGCGCAGAGCAAGGACACCCGGACCGTGCTGCCGGTATGGAACAAGGGCAGCGGCAAGGTCGAGGCCCTGCTGTACCTGGAGCCCACCGGTGAACAGGCCGCCGGCGCCCGCTGGCACTTCGGCCGCAACTCACTGGATGCGGCCTTCGGCCTGTCCTCCGGCGATTCGCTGGGCCTGCTCTGCAACAGCAGCAGCGGGACCAGCATGAGCGGCCTGGCCAGTCACTGCATGCTGGCCAGCCTGGGTGACGACGACGACCTCAACAGCCGCCGCTTCACCGGTACCGCCGCGCTGAACCGCAGCAGCAGCCGTCTCGGCATCACCGCCGGCACCGGCCGTGAAACGCTGCCGGCGTGGCTGTCCGGCCCGAACAAGACACCCTCGCTGCGTGCCGAGCAGAACGATCTGACCGTATTCGCGCAGAAGAACATCGGCCGCGAGGGCTTTGTCTCGATTGCCGGTACCTACGCCAAGGCGCGCCTGGTGCCGCTGGCCGACGCCGCACCGTCCATCGTCGACCGCTGGGACAGCAAGAGCCTGAGCATCGGCGCCGGCTACGGCAATTTCACCGGCAGCATCATCGGCCGCGTGATCGATGTGCCGGGCAAGCCCGGCAAGTGGGAAGGGCTGGGTATCGGCCTGACCTGGCGTACCCCGTGGTCTGGCCAGCTTACTGTTGGCGCCGAGAACGTGATCAGCCGCGGTAAGAATCCGTTCTCCCCGCGCAATGAAAGCAACGACGACGGCACTGTGCCGTATGTGCGTTACGAACAGGATCTCTGACCCCACCAGGTGTGGGTCCAACGATTGACTGTCCACGGGCGCCGAAAGGCGCCCGTGGCGCATGCGTGATCGCGATACAGACTGAACGCTACCCTACGCCGGAGAGACGCTGGCATGCATTTCGACATGCTGCGATACACAACAGTGAAAATTTTTTCATCACTTCCGCATAACAAACGAGACGCAGCTGAGCTTCCACACATACAAGCCTTTGATTTTTCGCATTAAATTTCATTTTTACTAAAATCACAGACTTGATTAACGTAGCTTTAATTCTTGGCGAGCGCCCGCTACTATCGACTCAGCCTCGCGATTTGGGAGCGCTTTTCGCTCCCCCGCCGGGCATTAACCCAGCCAAGATTTCTTGGAGAGAGAGAGCCAATGAATTTCCAGTCCAACAAGCTGCGCGATGCCGTTCTGGTCGCGCTCGTTGCCGGTGTGGCGTCCACTGCCACCGCCCAGGCCCAGGAAGCGACCAACCTTGACCGCATCTCGGTCACCGGTTCGCGCATCAAGAGCACCGACATCGAAACCTCGCAGCCGGTCCTGAGCCTGACCCGCGCCGACATCGACAAGCAGGGCGTGACTTCGGTCGCCGACATCCTGCAGCGCGTTGCCGCCAACGGTGCCGCCCTGAACCGTACCTACAACAACGGCGGTGACGGTTCTGCCGGCGTCAGCCTGCGCAACCTGGGTTCCGAGCGCACCCTGGTACTGGTCAACGGCCGCCGCTGGACCACCGGCCTGGATGGCAGCGTCGACCTGAACACCATCCCGACCGCGATGATCGAGCGCATCGACATCCTGAAGGACGGCGCATCGACCATCTACGGTTCGGACGCGATCGCCGGCGTGGTGAACATCATCACCAAGCAGAACTTCGATGGCGCGGAAGCCAACTTCTACAAGGGCCAGTACAGCGCCGGTGACGGCGACCGCGAAGCGGCCGACTTCACTCTGGGCACCACCACTGACCGCGCTTCGCTGGTGCTGGGCGTCTCCTACGTCAACGAAAAGGCCGTGATGGCCGGCGATCGCAAGATCTCCGCCGGTGGCCCGCCGTTCTTCAGCGGCCAGAGCAGCACCGGTATTCCGGGTTCGTATCTGCGTAACGACGAGCGTTACATCATCCTCAACGGCGTTGAAACGCCGTTCGATCCCAATGTTCACGGCTACAACACCGCGCCGGACAACTACCTGCTGACCCCCAACGAGCGCACCTCGCTGTTCGCGGTGGGTTCTTACAACGTTACCGACAACATCACCTTCCGCACCGAGGCGATGTACAACGAACGCAAGTCCGAACAGCTGCTGGCTGCCATGCCGGTCACCGGCCAGCGCCTCAGCGCGGGCAGCATGTACAATCCGTACGGCGTTGATCTGACTGGCGTCGCGCGCCGCTTCAACGAAACCGGTGGACGTTCGTTCAACCAGAACGTCAAGAACTGGCACTTCTACGGTGGTTTCGAGGGCTTCTTCGAATTCGCCGACCGCAATTTCGACTGGGATGTCGGCTACCGCTACGACAAGACCGACCAGAACGATCTGACCTACGGCCTGTTCAACAAGCAGCGTCTGGCCGAGGCATATGGTCCCTCGGCGATCCGCGATGGCAAGGCTGTGTGCCTCAACTCCGCTGGCGCAATCATTCCGGGCTGCGCCCCGATCAATCCGCTGGGTGGGATGGGTTCGATCTCGCAGGAGGCACTGGATTACACCTCGTTCACCGCGCATGACTCCGCCAGCCTGGTGTCCAAGGGTTATTACGCCAACATCTCCGGCGAAATCGTGCAGCTGCCGGCGGGTGCATTGGGCTTCGCAGCTGGTTACGAATATCGCAAGGAAACCGGTCAGTTCGATCCGGACGCCTTCATCGCCTCTGGCCTGAGCACCGGCAACGGAGCATCCCCAACCAAGGGTAGCTATGACCTGGACGAGTTCTTCCTGGAACTGTCGATCCCGGTGCTGGCTGACCTGCCGGGCGCCAAGCTGCTCGACTTCAGCGCGGCAACCCGCTACTCGAAGTACAGCAACTTCGGCAACACCACCAACAACAAGTTCGGTTTCCGCTGGAAGCCGATCGACGACCTGATGGTGCGTGGTAACTACTCGGAAGGCTTCCGCGCCCCGAGCATCAACAACCTGTATCGCGGTGATGCTGACTCGTTCGAGAGCTACATCGATCCGTGCTCCTCAACGTCTGGTCGCCGTACCGGCGCTATCGCGGCACAATGTGCGGCAGAGGGCGTGCCGATCGGCTTCGTTCAGCCGGGCGCTGGTAGTGGTGCGAAGCAGACTCCTGAGCCGTTCACCTGGCAGGCCAACCCGAACCTGAAGCCGGAAACCTCGACCAGCAAGACGCTGGGCCTGGTGTGGAGCCCGAGCTTCGTGCAGGGTCTGAACGTGACCCTGGACTGGTGGCAGATCAAGATCGAGGACGCCATCACCCGTCCGGCCATCCAGGACATCATGGATCGTTGCTATGGCGGCACCGCGCAGGAGCAGGCAGCCAACTGCGGCCTGATCACGCGTGACCCGAACTACGGCAGCACCAACCAGCGTTACACCATCACCAACGTCAACATGCCGCTGCAGAACCTGGCGTCGTACAAGGTGGAAGGTTGGGATCTGGGCATCCTGTACAAGTTGCCGGAAACTTCGATCGGCCAGTTCACCATCACTCTGGACGGCACCTACCTGTCCAAGTGGGATACCAAGTCGACTCAGGATGCTCCGATCGAGGGTCGCCAGGGACGCTATCTCGACCAGGATCCGTACTGGCGCATCCGTTCCAATCTGTATGTGGACTGGTCCTACGGGGACTTCGGGGTCAACTACGGCATTCGTTACAAGTCCGGCATGACCGAACCGTGCCCGTTTGATCCAGTCAAGGAACCGGAAACCTTCGCATACTGCTCTGATGGCGCGAAGGGAACGAACCACATTGGTGCCACGACGTACCACGACATCCAGTTCCGCTACAACACGCCGTGGAAGGGCACCATCATGGTCGGCCTGAACAACGCGTGGGACAAGAGCCCGCCGGTTTCGTACTACACCTCGTACAACATGTTCGACCCGCAGTACGACCTGCCGGGCCGCTACATGTACATGCAGTACAAGCAGAAGTTCTGATCGATCCACTGATCAGCTGATGCAGCAACGGCCCCGCAAGGGGCCGTTGTTTTTTGTGCCTCCGGCAATACATGGATGGCGCAAGAAAAAAGCCGCGGCAGTGCCGCGGCTTTCTCGTGACCAGTACGGCAATCTTCAACCGTTCGGAATCAGCGTCTCGATGAGATGCTCGACATAGGCCTCGAAATCCTCGCGCGCCTGCTTGGGCTGCTGCAGCTGCAGCGACAGCTGCAGGAAGCCGACATAGGCGGCGTAGGCCAGGCGTGCGCGGTGGCGCGCATCGGTCGAGCTGAGCCCTGCCTGGCGGAACGAGGCGATCAGATAGTCGAGGCGGCGCTGCGACACGCGGTCGATCACCGGACGCACCATCGGATGGTCCAATGCCTTCAGCAGCTCGCTGTAGATGATGTGCGGCTGCACTTCATGCGCCACCATCTGGAACAGCTGGCGCAGGCGCACGCGCGGGTCCGGCACGTCTTCCAGGCTGCCGAACACCTGTTCCTGTTCGAACAGTTCCCAGCGTTCCAGCGCAGCCTGCAGCAAGGCGTCACGCGAGGGGAAATGCCAATAGAAACTGCCCTTGGTCACGCCAAGGCGCCGCGCCAGCGGTTCCACCGCAACGGCGCCTACGCCTTGTTCAGCAATCAGGTCGAGGGCCGCCTGGGCCCAGTCTTCGGCACTCAGGCGGCTGTTGCGGCCGGCGCGCGGTTCGCCGGCGGAAGCGTCAGGTTGATTCATGGGCTGATTTAACCATACGCCGGGGTTCGTTGCAGTACGCCGTTGCGGGCGAAACCGTCAAAGGGCTCTCCTGCAGGGCTGCCGCACCGCACCATACGATGCAGTATTGACTTCCCTCACAAGCGATCCATACTAGCAAGTATGGTTACGTCCCCTACTCCCGCTGCGTTCCATGACCTGCACCTGGAGGCGGCCCATGGTGCCCGCCTCGCCGCCACTGCCAGCGACCACGGTCGTCGTGGCCGGGTGCTGTTCGCGCACGGTTTCGGCCAGACCCGTCACGCCTGGAATGCCACCGCGCGTGCCTTGTCTGCAGCCGGCCTGCAGACGCTGGCTTATGACGCACGTGGTCACGGCGATTCGGACTGGAATGCCGCCGACCTGCCCTATCATGGCGAACAGTTCGCCGATGACCTGATCGTGCTGGCTGGCGAACAGCCGCGCCCGCCGGTGCTGGTTGCGGCCTCGATGGGGGGCCTGTTCGGCCTGCTGGCCGAGTCGCGCTGGCCGGGCCTGTTCTCGGCGATGGTGCTGGTCGACATCACCCCGCGCTGGGATACCGCCGGTGTCGAGCGCATCCTCGCCTTCATGACCGCCCATCCCGACGGATTCGCCTCGCTGAGCCAGGCCGCCGACGTGATCTCGGCCTACATGCCGCACCGTCCGCGCAAATCCGAGCAGTCGCTGCGCGCGCTGCTGCGCGAAGACGGTCACGGCCGCTGGCGCTGGCACTGGGATCCGCGCCTGGTGGCCGAACTGGCCCGCGACAGCGAACAGCACCAGGACGCACTGGCCGAAGCCGCGCGCCAGGTAAAGTGCCCGCTGCTGCTGGTCAGCGGCGGTCGCAGCGACCTGGTCACGCCGCAGACCGTGGCCGAATTCCTGGCGTTGGCGCCGCACGCGCGCCATGTACAGCTGCCGCAGGCCACGCACATGGTCGCCGGCGATGACAACGACGCCTTTACCGCTACTGTGTTGGACTATCTGGACGTGTTGCCCGCAGCAGACGCTGCGGCTTCGTCCGCCACAAACGAGCACGTCACCGGAGCACGCTCATGAGCATCGTTCTTCCCTTCCTCGCCCTGCTGCTGGCAGGCGCGTTCGTCGCCTACCACCGCATGCGGCTGGTTACCTGGACGCTGATCAGCGTGGCCCTGCTGGCCGCCTGCTGGTTCATTCCCTACGTCAACCAGACCGCCACGATCGTCGCGGCCGCTGTATTGGCCGTCATCGCCGTGCCGCTGCTGCTGCCGTTCATCCGCAAGCCGCTGCTGACCGGCCCGATGATGAAGGTGTTCCGCAAGGTGCTGCCGCCACTGTCGCAGACCGAGCGCATCGCGCTGGAAACCGGCTCGGTCGGTTTCGAGGGTGAACTGTTCACCGGTGATCCGGACTGGAACATCCTGCTCAACTATCCCAAGCCGCAGCTGACCGCCGAAGAACAGGCCTTCCTCGATGGCCCGGTGGAAGAGCTGTGCATCATGGTCAACGACTGGGAAATCACCCACGTCCACGCCGACCTGCCGCCGGAACTGTGGGCCTTCATCAAGAAGAACAAGTTCTTCGGCATGATCATCCCGAAGGAATACGGCGGCCTGGGCTTCTCTGCGCTGGCCCACCACAAGGTGATCCAGAAGCTGGCGTCGGTGTCTTCGGTGGTCAGCTCCACCGTCGGCGTGCCCAACTCGCTGGGCCCGGGTGAACTGCTGGTGCATTACGGCACCCAGGAACAGAAGGACCAGTACCTGCCGCGCCTGGCCGATGGCCGCGAAGTGCCCTGCTTCGGCCTGACCGGTCCGTTCGCCGGTTCCGACGCCACCTCGATTCCGGACTACGGCATCGTCTGCAAGGGCGAGTGGAACGGCGAGCAGGTGCTCGGCGTCAAGCTGACCTTCGACAAGCGCTACATCACCCTGGCCCCGGTTGCCTCGCTGATCGGCCTGGCCTTCCGCATGTACGATCCGGATGGCCTGATCGGCGATACCCGCGACATCGGCATCACCCTGGGCCTGCTGCCGCGCGACACCGCCGGTGTTGAAATCGGCCGCCGCCACTTCCCGCTGAACTCGACGTTCCAGAACGGTCCGATCCGCGGCAAGGACGTGTTCATTCCGCTGACCCAGCTGATCGGTGGCGCTGCCATGGCCGGCAAGGGCTGGAACATGCTCAACGAGTGCTTGGCCGTGGGCCGCTCGATCACCCTGCCGTCCACCGCCAGTGGTGGTGCCAAGGCCGGTGCCGCCGTGACCGGCGCCTATGCACGCATCCGCAAGCAGTTTGGCCTGTCGGTCGGCCGCTTCGAAGGCGTGGAAGAAGCGCTGGCCCGCATCGGCGGCAAGGCGTACAAGATCAGCGCACTTTCGCAGGCCACTGCGGCGGCGGTTGACCGTGGTGACGTGCCGTCGGTGCCGTCGGCGATCGCCAAGTACCACTGCACCAACATGAGCCGCGAAGTGATCTCGGACATGATGGACGTGATCGGCGGCAAGGGCATCATCCTGGGGCCGCGCAACTTCGCCGGCCGCAGCTGGCAGGCCGCGCCGATCGCGATCACCGTGGAAGGCGCCAACATCATGACCCGCAGCCTGCTGATCTTCGGCCAGGGTGCGATCCTCTGCCACCCATGGGTGCTGAAGGAAATGAAGGCTGCGCAGGATCCGGATACCCGTGCCGGTCTGCAGGAGTTCGATCGCAGCCTGTTCGGCCACATCCGCTATGGCCTCTCCAATGCCGTGCGTTCGTTCTGGTTCGGCCTGACCGGTGCACGCTTCGGTGCTGCCCCGGGTGACGCCTACACCCGCCGCTACTTCCGCAAGCTGGACCGTTACTCGGCCAACCTGGCGCTGATGGCCGACATCTCGATGATGACTCTCGGCGGCAAGCTGAAGTTCAAGGAATCGCTGTCCGGCCGCCTGGGCGATGTGCTGAGCCACGTCTACATGACCAGCGCCATGCTCAAGCGCTACCACGACGAAGGCGCACCGCAGGCCGACCAGCCGCTGCTGGCCTGGGCCTTCCATGACAGCGTGCACAAGATCGAAGAATCGCTGTCGGCCGCGCTGCGCAACTTCCCGATCCGTCCGATCGGTTGGCTGATGTGGGCGTTGATCTTCCCGCTGGGCCGTCGTGCCGAGGCCCCCGGCGACCGCCTGAGCCGCCGTGTTGCCGCTCTGCTGATGGCGCCGAACGAAGCCCGCGACCGCCTGGCCAGCGGCGTGTTCCTGACCCCGTGCGAGAACAACCCGGGCGGCCGTATCAACAGCTACCTGAGCAAGGCGATCATGGCCGAGCCGGTGGAGCGCAAGTTCCTGAAGGCGCTGAAGAGCAAGGGCATCGAAGCGCTGGACTTCAAGAGCCAGCTGGACGAAGCCGTGGCCGAAGGCGTCATCACCCAGGACGAGCGCAGCCTGCTGGAAGAACTGCGTACGCTGACCCTGGACACCATCACCGTGGACGACTTCGACACCCACGAACTGCGCGCGGCCAGCTACTACGACCGCCAGCACAAGGACCCGCATTCGCAGGCGGCCTGATCGCCCGCGACACGCGTTGCCACGACGGCGGGCCTCGGCCCGCCGTCGCTTTATCCGCCGACCGGAACATCAACCATGTCCACGCCCCTGCTCTCGCTTTACCACCGCCTGCAGCGCTGGCCTGCCGGCAACTGGCTGTTCTCACGCGCGGTGTGCTTCAAGGCGCCCTACTTCGCCAGCATCGCGCCCACCATCACCGCACTGGAGCCAGGCCGCTGCGAAGGCGTGATCCGCCAGCACCGCCGCATCAACAACCACATCGGCACGGTACATGCGATCGCGATGTGCAACCTGGCCGAGCTGGTCGGCGGGGTGATGGTGGACGCCAGCCTGCCGCCAGACATGCGCTGGATCCCCAAGGGCATGGAAGTGAAATACCAGGCCAAGGCCTTGGGCACGTTGAAGGCCGTGGCGACGCCCATGTTGTCCATCGTCAGTGCTGCGGACGGCTACGACCTGCCCGTGAAGGTCAGCGTGACCGATGCGGCAGGGACCGAGGTGTTCCATGCGACCATCGCGATGTGGGTATCGCCGCGCCCTCCGCGCACAGGCTGATCAACCATGACGACCGCTGAACTGCTTGTGCGCCTGGCAGGCATTCACAGCCTGGGGTTTGCCGCCTTCCATCTGGCGTTCTGGCGGCTGTTCGGCTGGAAACGCGAGCTCGCCCAGCTCGGCACGGTCAACCGCGCGATCATGCAGATCCTCAATCTGCGCGTGATCTATGTGTTCCTGGGAATGGGGCTGATCGCGCTGATCTTTGCCCCGGACCTGGTCGGCACTCGTCTGGGGTTGGTCCTGCTGGGTTTCATGGCGGTGTTCTGGGTGGGCCGCGCGCTTGAACAATTCGTCTTCCTGCGCATCAACGACTGGCGCGTACACCTGCTGACGGGCCTGTTCGTGCTGGGTGCGGCGCTGCATGCCGTGCCAATGTGGCTGGGCATCATGCGCGCCATCAGCCGCTGAGCGGCGGCGCCTGCCAGCACGCGCCGACTTCAGAACGCTCGCGACGCCAGCGCCAGAATGGCCGGTACGGCCTGGATCATGAAAATGCGCCGGCTCACGCTGTACGCGCCATAGCACCCGGCCACCACCACGCAGGCCAGCGAGAACGTCACCAGCACCGGCTGATCGATCACCAGCCCCACCACGATGCCCGCCGCCAGGAAGCCGTTGTACAGGCCCTGGTTGGCCGCCAGCACGCGCGTGGTCTCTGCCCTCTCGGGCGTGTTGCGGAAGGTCTTCAGGCCCAGCGGGCGGGTCCACAGGAACATTTCCAGCACCAGGAAGTACAGGTGCAGCACCGCGACCAGCACGGTCAGCAGCAGCGCGATCAGCGACATCGTTTCTCTCCTCAAAAAGACTGGACGGGATCAGCGGTCGCGCGGCAGCTTCTTTTCTTCGCGCAGCACACCGAATGCGGCGGCGGTCATGCACGCGGCAACCACCACGCCGCCGATGAACACCACGTGTGAACCAAACAGCGACAAGCCCTTGTGCACCCAGGTGAAGCTCAGGTCGGCACCACGGTAGACCACCGTGTCGATGGCCGCACCGGCCTTGTAGCGCCATTGGCGGTCCACCCGGGTGTAGATGGTTTCGCGTGCCGGCTTGAAGAGCGAGAATTCACTGGCGCGGGTCAGCACCTGCACCACCGCCACCATCATCGGCAGCGGCGATGCGGCCAGCACCGAGAAGCCGATCAGGATGGCGAACGCGGGAATCAGCAGGGCCGGGGCTATGCCGTGGCGCGACAACAGCCAGCGAGTCAGACTCAACTGCAACAGAAGCGTCAGCGCGTTCACCGCCAGGTCGATGCGCGAGAAGAACGCGGTGCTGGCAGCCGGGTCGTTGAAGGCCGCGCGCACGATGCTGGCCTGCTGGTTGTACAACAGGGTGCCCACGCCCACGCCGAACACCACCAGCACGGCCAGCCAGCGCAGCAGCGGCTCGCGTGCGATCAGCTTCAGGCCGTCAAGCACGCTGCCGCCCATCGGCTTCTCGCCCGAGACCAGCTGCTGCTCGCGTTCGCGCAGCACCGCCCAGTGCCGTAGTCGCCAGATGCTCAACAAGCAGACAATCAGGAAACCCGCAGATACCAGCATCAGGTTGGCGATGCCCACACGCTGTGCCAGCGCGCTGGTAATGAGCGGGCCCAGGAACGCGCCGATGGTGCCAGCCGCGCCGATGTAGCCGTAATACGCCCGCGCCTGCGCGTTGGAGAACACGTCGGCCATGAAGCTCCAGAACACCGCCACCGCGAACAGGTTGAACACCATCACCCAGAGGAAGAAGGCCATGCCGCGCCCCGGCACGTTGCTGTCGAACAGCGCGTAGAAGCCCAGCAAGGTGACGATGAAGAACCCATACACCGCCGGCAGGAACACCCGCCGTGGGAAGCGGCTGACCAGCCAGCCGTACACCGGCTGCAGCACCAGCATGATCACGAACACGCAGGAGAACAGGAACTGCAGGACGAAATCCTTCAGCGCGATGCCGTGGCTGGCGAACCAGGCGATCAGCATCGGCGGAAACACGGTCTCCAGATCGGCCGAGGCAGCCATCGCCTCACGCACCGGGCGCAGCACGTAGTAGCCGCTGAGCAGGCAGAAGAAGTACAGGAACGACCACCACAGCGCCGGCGACTCACGCAGTGCCGCCGTCAGCCCACGCAACGGCCCCTTGCCCTTCACCGCGCTCACGCGGTGTCCCTCGCCAGAAGACGGCGGTTGGACAGCGGCATGGCAGGCTCCGGGGGCGGTGAAGCGCGTACGTTAGCCAATGCACTGCAACATCGCCAGCAGCAGCCACGCAGAAGGCCGCAACGCAGTGTCACGGCCCCGCCCGGACGACACGTTCCGACACATGCTTTCGGGGCGTCAAAATTCCAACTTTTTCAACGAGATGCGCATTCATCTTCGCTTTGTTTGTGCACAAGGGAAAAGCGGCGCTAGAATCGCCATCAGCAGTCGCGCACGGGTCTCCACGATGAAAAAGAACAGCCTGCGTCGTCCGATCCGTTCGGCGGCCACCGGTTTGCTGGGCATGTTGATGCCCGTTGCCTTGTCCACCACCGCGCAGACCCCGCCGCCATTGCCGCCGATGCCGGCCAACATCGAATCCGCCGCCACCGCCGTCGCCCACACCCAGCCCGCCGCTTACCGCACCGGCCTGGTGCCGCAGGTGCAGCTGCCGGCGGCCGGCTTCAACGTGGCCAACATCGAATCGATGGCGCAGCAGCTCACCTATGGCGAGCGTGTGCCCGGCATGGCCGTGGCCATCGTGCAGGGTGGCCGCGTACTCAGCGCGCGTGGTTATGGCGTTACCGATGTCAACAACCCGCTGCCGGTCGACGCCCACACCGTGTTCCGCCTGGCATCGCTGTCCAAGGCCTTCGCCGGCACCATGGCCGGACTGCTGGTCAACGATGGCACGCTGCGCTGGGACAGCAAAGTCACCGACTACGTGCCGGGCTTCCGCCTGAACTCTCCGGAAGCGACCGATCGCCTGACCGTGGCCGACGTGCTCAGCCACCGCGTCGGCCTGCCGTACAACGCCTACGACCGCGACATCGAAGGCAACGCCGAGTACTACGCACTCACCCAGAAGCTGGCCAATACCAGCCTGAAGTGCCTGCCGGGCGACTGCTACGCCTACCAGAACGTGGCCTTCAGCCTGATCGGCGACGTGGTCTATGCCGCCTCGGGGAGCTTCTACGAGCAGTCGGTCGAGCGCCGCATCTTCAAGCCGCTGGGCATGAACGATGCCAGCCTCGGCCTGGCCGGCATCCAGGCCAGCTCGCGCTGGGCGCGTCCGCACGTGCGCAGCCGCAATGGCTGGGTGTCGCTGACACCGAAGCCGACCTACTACCGCGTCGCCCCGGCCGCCGGCGTCAACGCCAGCGCCAGCGACATGGCGCAGTGGCTGCTGGCCCACACCGGCCATCGCCCGGACGTGCTGCCGGCACCGCTGCTGGCCACCCTGCATTCGAGCCTGATCAACACCCCGGGCGAAATGCGTTCGGGCTGGCGCCGCGAGCGCCTGCATTCGGCCGGCTACGCACTGGGCTGGCGCACCTTCGACTACGCCGGCCACGATGTGGTGTTCCATGCCGGTGCCGTGCAGGGCTATCGCGGCCTGGTCGCGCTGGTGCCGGAACGCGATCTCGGCATCGCCATCATGTGGAACGGCGAAAGCGGCCTGCCCAGCGGCCTGCTGCCGACGGTGCTCGATTCCGCGCTCGGCCTGCCGACGCAGCGCTGGCTGGACGTGGACACCGACTTCGGCAGTGACAACCTGATGGCCGAAGGCGCGAGCCCGGCGCAGCAGGACAAGCGCAAGGGCAAGGGTGCTTCGAGCAACCGTGCGGTGGCCTCGCCGCGCTGAGTTGGCGGGCTTCACCGTGTGTGCGAAGGGCGGCCTGCGGGTCGCCCTTTTTGTTGGCAGTTGTAGAGCAAAGCAGTCGAGCACCGCTCGACTCTACAAACGGAAGGCTAATGCGCGAAGTAGTGCATGCCGCCATCCACCGGAATCACCGCGCCGGTGATGTAGCCGGCCAAGGGCGAGGCCAGAAAGGCCACCAGCGGCGCCACCTCCTCCGGATCACCAAAACGCCCGATCGGAATGTTGCGTTCGATGAACTCACGCCGGCTTTCTTCGGTGGGATGCAGCCGGTCCCGGATCTGAGCACTGTTGATGCGTCCCGGCGCGATTGCATTGACCGTGATGCCCTGTGAGGCCAGCGCCGACGACAGCCCTTTGCTCCACAGATGCAACGCCGCCTTCGCCGCCGTGGCAGCATTCACCGCGCGCGGCTCCATTGAACCGCTGAGGTTGATCACCCGCCCCCAGCCCTGCGCCTGCATCGCCGGCAGCAGTGCCTGGGTCAGGCGTCGTGCCGAAGAGAAGTTCAAGGCCATGGCTTCCTCCCAGACATCGTCCCCCGCATCCACGGTGGTCGGCCGGCCTCCTCCAGCCGCATTGACGAGGATGTCGACACGCGTCAGTGCCGCCGAGGCTGCATCCGCAATGTGGCGTACCTGCTCCGCATCGGTGAGGTCGCCCAGCAGGACGATCGGTGCCGGCGCGCCTGCAGATTCGATCTCTGCCGCCAGTGCATGCAGCGGCTCGGCACGCCGTGCGCTGATCGCAATGCGTACTCCCTGGGCCGCCAGCAGCCTGGCCACACCGGCACCGATGCCACTGCCCGCCCCGGTGACCAGCGCGGTACACCCTTCAAGCCCCAGATCCATGATGCTCTCCCAATCCGCCAGCCGGTACATCCGGCCCGTGCAGTACATGCTGTTTGATCACCCCTGATTGATAAACTCCGCGCAGGTTTCAGCATTCAACACCCGGGGTGTCAGATGAATCTGCTGGAGAGCATGCAGGTCTACGTGCTGATCGTGGACAAGGGCAGCCTCAGCGCTGCGGCGGCGGCGATGGATATCTCGGCGACGATGACCGGCAAGCACCTGCGTGCGCTGGAAGCACGGCTGGGAATGCAGCTGTTGAGCCGTACTACCCGGCGCCAGCACATGACGCCCTTCGGCGAGGACTACTACACCCGCTGCCGGGAGATCCTGCGGCTGGTGGAAGAAACGGACGCACAGGCGCAGCACCAGCAGCTGGCACCGGCGGGCACGTTGCGCATCAGTGCGCCGGTGATCTTCGGCACGCACGCACTGGTACCGGCACTGGCCGAATACATGGCGCGCCATCCGGATGTCCGGGTCGAAGTCACGCTGAGCGACCGCGTGGTCGACCTCGCCGAGGAGGGTTTCGAAGCGGCGCTGCGCATCGGCACGCTGGCCGACAGCAGCATGCTGGTGGCGCGTGCGCTGGCACCGTATCGCTTGATGATGTGCGCATCGCCGGCGTACCTGGCCAGGCATGGCACGCCTCGCAGCCTGCAGGACCTCGCCCTGCATCAGTGCCTGTCCTTCGAACCGAGCGCACTCGCACAGTGGCTGCAGGCCGATGCTGGCGAACTCGAGCGTGTGCCTGGCGGCCGGCTGCAGATCAACAACGGCGAAGCGCTGCGCACGGCAGCGCTGCATGGGCTGGGCATCGTGCTGCAGTCGGCACTGCTGCTGGCTGCCGACATCGACACCGGACGCCTGGTGCAGCTGTTCCCTGAGTTCGGCCAGACCGGTCGGCCGATGCACGTGGTCTACGCCCACGATCGCTACCACTCGACCCGCCTGCGCAGCTTCCTGGACTTCCTGGTGGAGCGCTTTCCACCGGCGCCGCACCGCTAGCGTCGACCGTCAGAAAAGCAGTCGAGCACGGCTCGACCCTGCAAACGGCCCATAAAAAAACCCCCTCCCCGCTGGGCAGTCAGGGAAGGGGGTTTCAGGATGCGGCTATCGGGAAGTACTTAGATCAGCGGCGCCGGGGTTGCCGGCAGAGCGACCGGAGCAGCCTTCTTCTTGCGGGCGGCCGGCTTGCGCTTGGCAACCTTCTTCGCTGCCTTCTTCGGGGCAGCCTTCTTGGTCGCCTTCTTCGCGGTCTTCTTTACTGCCTTCTTGGCGGTCTTCTTGACGGCCTTCTTGGCAGTTGCCTTCTTCGCGACCTTCTTGGCCGGCTTGCGGGCCGTTGCCTTCTTGGCAGTCTTCTTGGTGGCCTTCTTGGCTACCTTCTTGACGGCCTTCTTAGCGGTCTTCTTGACGGCCTTCTTGGCAGTGGACTTCTTGGCTACCTTCTTCGCCGCCTTCTTCACTGCCTTCTTCGCAGTGGTCTTCTTGGCGACCTTCTTCGCAGCCTTCTTCACTGCCTTCTTGGCGGTCGCCTTCTTCGCGACCTTCTTCACTGCCTTCTTGGCAGCGGCCTTCTTCGCGACCTTCTTCACCGCTTTCTTGGCGGCGGGCTTCTTCTTCGCAGCTTTCTTGGTTGCCATGGGATGGCTCCTCGTCAGTGATAGGGAGTTGAAACGCCCAGGTGGATCAAACCCGCGGATGCTGCGTGCGGGGACCGCCGGCGCGTCAGGCGCGCCGTTACGGATGCGGCAATGCCCGCCTCGATCGGCGGAGCGGACATCGGAACGGGAGTTGCCTTGCATTTCTCCGGGGGAAGCGGGGCCATGTCCACCGTCATCAGGGTCGCGGTGGTCTTGAAGGGGCTGCTTCGCATCGGACGATTGATTCTGCGCACTCGGTTGGGCAGGCAAGGTCTGCTGAGGCGAAACCTAATCACGGTTTTTTTTACTGTCAACAACCCCCGCGAAAAATTTTCACATCCGCGCCATCCCGGACGCCGTCCTCGCCACCGCCGTGCGCGCCCTGCAACGACCATTGAAGCGGCGCGCACGCGCGCCGCATACGACGAAGTCGATGCGCTCTCTGAACAAAAAACACTTGAAATAAGCACTCTGCGCAGATAGGCACATGTTCCGGACAACAGCGCACGTGCATCGCCGATGGTCACCCGCACCGTCGCCAACGCCAGCACAACGGGGCCGCAACGGGGGGCGAAAAGTTTTCACATTCGATCGCTTCGGCGCGGGGCGGAAACGCGGATTTGCGCAAAACTGCGCACGCTGATCGGCACCGTTCGTCTGTCGGCTGATGCCACGCCGAGGGTGCAGAGCGAACCCGCCGTCATGAGTCCGACGCACTCGCCAAAACAAAAACGGCCACCCGAAGGTGGCCGTTCCAGAACCCGGAAGTGACGACTCAGTGGTCGTCGTTTTCCAGGGCTTCGGCATACGCGTCCGGATCCAGCAGTTCGTTGACCTCTTCAGCGTTGGTCAGTTCGACCACGAACATCCAGCCTTCGCCGTAGGCATCTTCATTGATGGTTTCCGGCTTGTCGGACAGCGCCGAGTTGACCTCGACGACCTTGCCGCTGATCGGGCTGTAGACGTCCGAGGCGGCCTTCACCGACTCGACAACGGCGATCTGCTCGCCAGCCTTTGCGTCGGCGCCGACTTCCGGCAGTTCGACGTAGACCAGGTCACCCAGCAGGCCCTGGGCGTGGTCGGAAATACCGACGGTGACACGGCCATTGCCTTCGACACGGGCCCACTCATGGGACTTGAGGAACTTGAGGTCGCCGGGGATCTCGCTCATGGGACTGCTCCAGAGATATGCAGGGGTGGAAAAAACGGGGCTAGTGTAACCAACCGGCCGCCACTGCTGTCAGTGACGATCGGCAGTTTCGGATCAGGCGTCGGCGAGCACGCCGGGCTGGGCCTGGCCTTCGCGCACGAACGGGAACTTGACCACGCGCACCGGCACCTGCCGGCCACGGATGTCGACGGTGACCTCGCCGAGTTCACCGGCCGGTACACGGGCGAAGGCGATGCCCTTGGCCAGGGTCGGCGAGAAGGTGCCGGACAGGATCTCGCCCTGGCCGCCGGCGGTGGTCACCGCCTGACCATGGCGCAGCACGCCCTTCTCGTCCATCACCAGACCGATCATCTGGCGGGCGGTGCCGGCAGCCTTCTGCGCTTCCAGCACCTCGCGGCCGATGAAGTCGCGGCCTTCGTCCAGCGACACGGTCCAGGCCAGCGCCGCTTCGTACGGGCTGATCTCTTCGTCCATGTCCTGGCCGTACAGGTTCATGCCGGCTTCCAGGCGCAGCGTGTCGCGTGCGCCGAGGCCCGCCGGCTTCACGCCCGCCGCCAGCAGGCGGTTCCAGAACGCGACCACGGCGTCCTGCGGCAGCAGGATTTCGAAGCCGTCTTCGCCGGTGTAACCGGTACGGGCGACAAACAGTTCGACGCCGTCATCGGACTGCACCTGCAGGGCGGCGAAACGGCCCAGCTTGGCCAGCGCTGCGCGATCGCTTTCGCGGGCCAGGCCGATCACGATGTCGCGCGCCTGCGGGCCCTGCACGGCGAGGATGGCCAGGTCCGGGCGCTGCTCGACGGTGACGCCGAACGGTGCAGCCTGCTCGCGCAGCCAGGCCAGGTCCTTCTCGCGGGTGGAGGCATTGACCACCATGCGGAAGAAATCGTCGCCCAGGTAGTAGACGATCAGGTCGTCGATGACGCCGCCGCGCGGATTCAGCATGCACGAGTACAGCGCCTTGCCGGTCACCTTCAGCTTGTCGACCGAGTTGGCCAGCAGGCGGCGCAGGAACGGCTTGACCTGGTCACCGCGCAGGTCGACCACAGTCATGTGGCTGACGTCGAACACACCCGACTCGCGACGAACGAGGTGGTGCTCGTCGAGCTGCGAGCCGTAGTGGATGGGCATGTCCCAACCCCCGAAATCGACCATCTTGGCGCCAAGGGCGCGGTGGGTATCGTTGAGCAGCGTCTTCTGGGTCATGACCGGGTCCGGCAGCAGAGGAAACAAGAATCCCCATTATCCCAGATCGGTCGCCCGCAGGTCGCGCCGCAGCGCAGCGGGGTGTTTGGCAGGCCTGCGGCCGGCGCCGCCTTCTACAGCTGGAGCGCAAAGCCTGAGTTCATCGGCTCTGGATTGACTCGGCCTGGGCGGGTCGGAGCGAGTGCTTTTGCTCTTTGCTCTTTTTCTTTTTCCGTGGGCTGGACGCGCACGGAAACTGTCGGGGGCCGGGCGGGTTGGGTTCGCGGGACCGTTGGCGCCATGGATGGCGCCATCGAGCCCCCATGGGTGAGGGCGCTTTGCTTGCGAAGCACTGCTTCGCAAGCGACCGAACGCGCAGCCGCCAGCGGCTGGGCCGGACCGCGGAGCGGGGTCTACGGCGTGTCCCGCGAACCCAACCCGCCCGACCCAGACACATGAACCACCTTCCGCGACCACCCACGAGGGGCTCCGCCGTTGGCTGGGAACCCCTAGGCCACCGCTTCGACCAGCAGCGTGCTGCCCTGCACCGCCACCACCCGTACCCACGTACCTGCAGGCAGCTCCGGACCGCTCACCTGCCAGGACGCATCGTCAATGCTGACCCGTCCTTGGCCACCGACGATGGCCTGCTGCAGTACCACCTCCCGGCCGACCAGCTGCTCGGCACGGCGGTTGAGCAACGGCGCATCGCTGGGCCGTGCCCGCGGCCTCCCCCAGCGCCGGTAGCACTGGATCGAGACCACACTCAGCAGGACGAAAGCGATCACCTGCCACAACAGTGGAATGTCGCTGAACACCGCAACCAGTACGAACACCGCCGCCGCGCCAATGCCGATCCACAGCATGAACGCACCCGGCGCCAGCGCTTCGGCAGCGAACAGCAGCAGCGCCAGCGCGCCCCAACCGACGACTTCCCAGCGCATGTCAGCCTCCGAGCGGCGGCGGCCGCTTGCCGGCGGCCTTGTTGTCCTGGCTGGCCAGCGCCTGCTTCGCCAGTTCGGCCACGCCCGCGATCGAACCGATCACGCCACTGGCCTCCATCGGCATCAGCACCAGCTTCTGGTTCGGCGAACTGGCCAGCTCCTTGAACGCTTCCACGTACTTCTGCGCGACGAAGTAGTTGATCGCCTGCACGTCACCCTCGGCAATCGCCGCCGACACCACCTTGGTCGCCATCGCTTCGGCCTCGGCCAGGCGCTCGCGCGCCTCGGCATCGCGGAACGCAGCTTCGCGACGGCCTTCGGCTTCCAGCACGGTGGCCTGCTTCTCGCCATCGGCGCGCAGGATCTCCGACTGCCGTGAACCCTCTGCCTCGAGGATCTGCGCGCGCTTTTCGCGCTCGGCCTTCATCTGCCGCGCCATCGCATCCAGCAGATCGCGCGGCGGCTGGATGTCGCGGATCTCGATGCGGTTGACCTTCACTCCCCAGGGATTGGTGGCATGGTCGACCACGCTCAGCAGCTGGGCATTGATCACCTCGCGCTGGCTGAGCGATTCATCCAGGTCCATCGAACCGATCACGGTACGGATGTTGGTCTGCACCAGGGCGATCATCGCCACTTCCAGGTTGGCCACCTCATAGGCGGCCTTGGCGGCATCCAGTACCTGGAAGAACACCACGCCGTCCACGCGCACGGCGGCGTTGTCCTTGGTGATCACTTCCTGGCTGGGCACGTCCAGCACCTGCTCCATCATGTTCACCTTGCGCCCCACCCCGTACACGATCGGGATCAGGAAATGCAGGCCGGGGGTCATGGTGTGCGTGTAGCGCCCGAAGCGCTCGACGGTCCACTCGTAGCCCTGGGGCACCATCCGTACTGCCTTGAACAGGATGACCACGGCCACGAAGGCCAGTACCACGGTAAAGAACATGGTCGGGAACATCTTGCTTTCCTTATCTATGACGTCCAGGCCCCAGCATAGCGCGTGAAGGCCACATTCACAGCGGAGCTACCAGGGCACGCGCCCGCGCAGGATGTCGGCGAACATCACCCAGTCGCCCATGAACGAGTACAGCGGGTGCTGGAAGGTGGCCGGGCGGTTCTTCTCGAAGAAGAAATGGCCGACCCAGGCGAAGCTGTAACCGCAGAACAGGGCGGCCAGCAACAGCACCGGCTGCCCGCGCAGGATTGCTGCAACGACCAGCAGCAGCACGCCGCAGCTGCCGACGAAGTGCAGCCGGCGCGATACCGGGTGGCGGTGCTCGCTGAGATAGAACGGATAGAACTCGCGGAAGCTGGCGAAGCGGGACATATGCGTGCTCCGGGGGCCGTGGTCACCGCCATCATGCGCCTTCCTGGGAGGGAAAGCGGCCTGGACGGCGTGGCCGATTCTGACAAGGCAGTGCATGATCCGGTGGCGCTGCCTTTGTAGCGTCGAGCCATGCTCGACTGGCCCTCCCAGTTGCGGTCGAGCATGGCTCGACTCTACATAAGAGCGGAAGCCGTCGAGCATGGCTCGACGCTACAAAAGCCGAAGCGGCCGAACATGGCTCGACGCTACACCGGGGGCGTGCGCGGCCCGAACATGATCACCGCCATGCCGGCCAGGCAGAGGGCTGCGCCGAACAGGTCCCAGCGGCTGGGGCGGATGCCATCGACCAGCCACAGCCAGAACAGCGCGGTGCCGATGTAGACACCACCGTAGGCCGCATAGACCCGGCCACTGGCGGTCGGGTGCAGGGTCAGCAGCCAGGCGAACAGGGCCAGGCTGGCGGCAGCCGGCAGCAGCAGCCACACGCTGCCGCCCTTGCGCAGCCACAACCACGGCAGGTAGCAGCCGACAATTTCGGCCAGCGCGGTCAGCAGGAACAGCGCGAGCGTCTTCACGCCTTCTCCGCCGCCTTGGCGTGCTGCCACAGTGCTTCCTGCGCATCCAGGTCCATCGACGCCAGCGCTCCACCCTGGGCGTCAGCCTGCGCTTCCATCGCACGGAAGCGGCGTTCGAACTTGTGGTTGGCCCCGCGCAGCGCCGCACCCAGATCGATATCGGCGTGGCGTGCCAGGTTGGCGCAGACGAACAGCAGATCGCCCAGCTCTTCCTGCAGGCGCGCTTTGTTGCCGGCAATATCGCCGCGCTCGAACTCCTCGCGCAGCTCCTGCAGTTCCTCCGCCGCCTTGTCCAGCACCGGCAACGGGCCCGGCCAGTCGAAACCGACCTTGGCCGCGCGCGACTGCAGCTTCACCGCTCGCTGCCATTCGGGCAGGCCACGCGAGATGCCGGCCAATGCGGAGGTGTCCTGCTCGCCCTTGGCGGCACGCTCGGCACGCTTGATCGCATCCCAGTTACGCGTCACCCCGTCGGCGTCATCGACGCTGACATCGGCGAACACGTGCGGGTGGCGGCGCTGCATCTTGTCGCTGATCGCGCGTGCGACCTCGGCGAAGGCAAAGGCGCCCTGCTCCTCGGCCATGCGTGCATGGAACACCACCTGCAGCAGCAGGTCGCCCAGCTCATCGCAGAGATCATCGAGGTCGCCACGGTCGATCGCATCGGCCACCTCGTAGGCTTCCTCGATGGTGTACGGCGCGATGGTCGCGAAGTTCTGTTCCAGGTCCCAGGGGCAGCCGCCCTGCGGATCGCGCAGGCGCGCCATGATCGCCAGCAGGCGTTCCAGTTCGTTGCTGGCTGCACTGCCGGCGATGGGGGTGTCATGCGCGCTCATGCGGCCTCCAGGGTCAGTCGGACAACCAGTCGCGCCACGGCAGGCTGGTATCACCAAGGGCAATGAAATCGCCGTTCAACAGGGTCTCGCGGCGGTTGTAGCGGAACGGCTTGCCGGTCGCTGCCGACAGTACCGCACCGCCGGCGGCGTGCAGTACGCACTGGCCGGCGGCGGTATCCCATTCGGAGGTCGGGCCCAGACGCGGATAGACATCCAGGCCACCTTCAGCGATCCGGCAGAATTTCAGCGACGAGCCCTGCGCGATGGTCTCGATGCGGCCCATGCGCGCCAGCAGCGCCTCGGTTTCCGGTGAGCGGTGCGAGCGGCTGGCGGCAACCCGCAGCGGTGCGGTGGCCGGCGTGCGGGTGCGCAGCACGGTGTCGTGCAGGCCCTGCCGGCGATAGGCCAGCTCGCCGCGCATGGCATGCCAGACGATGCCCGTCACCGGGGCCAGCACCACGCCGAAGGCCGGTGCGCCCTGGTAGATCAGCGCGATGTTGACGCTGAACTCGCCGTTGCGCTTGACGAACTCACGGGTGCCATCGAGCGGATCGACCAGCCAGTAGGCGCCCCAGTGGCGGCGCTGCTCCCAGGGTACCTGCGCCGATTCCTCGGACAGGATCGGCAGATCCGGGGTCAGCTGCTGCAGGCCCTGTTCAATGACCTGGTTGGCCGCCAGGTCGGCACTGGTAACCGGGCTGTTGTCGTCCTTGATCTGCACGTCGAAGCCATCGGCATAGACCTGCATGATGGCCTGTCCGGCTTCCTGGGCAATGGCGATGGCGGTCTCGCGCAGGTCCGTGGTCAGTTTGATCATCGCAATCCCTGCAGCCACTGGCGGGCGATGAACAGCGCTGCCAGCGAGCGTCCCTCGGAGAAGTCCTCGCGCAGCATCAGCTGGTCCAACTCGGCCAGCTTCCACGGGACGACTTCCAGCTCTTCCGGCTCGTCGCCGGCCAGCTTTTCCGGGTACAGGTCGCGCGCCACCACCAGCCACGACTGGTGGCTCATGTAGGTCGGGGCCAGGGTCATCGCGCGCAGCACATCCACCCGGCGCGCGCCGTAACCGGCCTCTTCCTTCAGTTCGCGGTCGGCGGCCTGCTCGGGGGTCTCGCCGGCATCGATCCGGCCCTTGACCAGGCCCAGTTCGTAGCGGTGCATGCCGGCGGCGTATTCACGTACCAGCAGCACGGTTTCGTCGTCGAGCATCGGCACCACCACCACCGCGCCATGCCCCCGGCTGACCAGCCGCTCGAAGCGGCGGCGTTCGCCGTTGGAGAACTCCAGGTCCAGGTGCTGGCGCTGGAAGGGACCGTTCTCCTCATCGGTGATCCGATGGATGATCGGCAAGCGACGGCCGGCACGGTCATCGTTCATGCGGAATCTCCGCGGCGGCCGGCGCCTGCGCCGGGGCCGATAGAATGTGCAGGCAGCAACATGTTCATGAGCCCGAAATGCTAGCAGACCCAACCCCCTCCCCGCTGGCCCGCCATTGGCGGCAGCGCGACCTGCAGGTGCTGTGGCACCCCTGCACGCAGATGCGCGAGCATCCGGATACCCTGCCGCTGGTGCCGATCGCCCGCGGCGAAGGTGCCTGGCTGATCGACCACGACGGCAATCGCTATCTGGATGCGGTCAGCAGCTGGTGGACCAACCTGTTCGGTCATGCCGAACCGCGCATCGGTGGTGCCATCGCCGCCCAGGCCACGCAGCTGGAACAGGTGATGCTGGCCGGCTTCGGTCATGAGCCAGCCATCACCCTGGCCGAACGCCTGCTGGCGCTGGCGCCGCGGCAGCCCGGCCGCGAGCCGCTGGCCAAGGTGTTCTACGCCGACAACGGTTCAGCTGGCGTGGAAGTGGCGCTGAAGATGGCATTCCAGTACTTCCAGAACCGCGGAGAGCCGCGCCGCACGCGCTTCATCGCGCTGGAGAACGGCTACCACGGCGAGACCCTGGGCGCGCTCGCGCTGGGCGACATCCCCCTGTACCGCCGTGTCTATGCACCGCTGCTGGCCGAAGGCCTGTTCGCGCCCTCGCCCGACGCTTACCTGGCCGAGCCGGGCCAGAGTGCGGCAGATCGCGCGCGGCAGGCCGCGGATGGACTGGCCACGCTGTTCGACCAGCACCCGGGCGAGATCTGCGCGGTGATCCTGGAACCGCGCCTGCAGTGCGCCGGCGGCATGCGCATGCACGACCCGGTGTACCTGCAGCGCGTGCGCGAACTGTGTGATGCGCACGGTGCATTCATGATCGCCGACGAGATCGCCACCGGATTCGGCCGCACCGGCACCCTGTTCGCCTGCGAGCAGGCCGGGGTGATGCCGGACCTGATGTGCCTCTCGAAAGGCCTGACCGGCGGCTTCCTGCCGCTTGCCGCGGTACTGGCCACGCAGGCCCTGTACGACGCGTTCCTCGACGACTCGCGCGAGCGCGCCTTCCTGCATTCGCACAGCTACACCGGCAACCCGCTGGCCTGCGCGGCCGCGCTGGCGACGCTGGACATCTTCCGCGACGACGATGTGATCGCGCGCAACCGCGGCATCGCCTCGGTGATGGGCACGCTGGCGGCACCGTTCAGCGACCATCCGCACGTGGCCGACGTGCGCCAGGCCGGCATGGTGGTGGCCTTCGAGCTGTCGCGCGATGGCAACAAGCGCACACCGTTCGACCCGGCCATGCGGCTGGGCCTGCACGCCTACAAGGCCGCGCTCAAACGCGGCGTGGTACTGCGCCCGCTGGGCGATGTGCTGTATTGGATGCCACCGTACTGCGTGGACGATGAACAACTGGAGCTGCTGGCACACACCACGCTGGCGGCGATTGACGAGGCGATTGCATGCGCGTGACCCGCTGCCCCATCGACCTGGCGCTGCACAGCGGCCAGACCGTGACCCTGCCGGAAGAGACGGCCAACCATCTGGTACGGGTGATGCGCCTGCGCGAAGGCGATACCTGCGTGCTGTTCAACGGCGACGGCCATGACTACAGCGCCACGCTGACCGTGGCCGGCAAGCGCGAAGTGCAGGTGCGCATCGACGCCGTGCAGGCCATCGACAACGAATCGCCGCTGACGATCACCCTGCTGCAGGGCATCGCCCGTGGCGAGAAGATGGACCTGATCCTGCAGAAGGCCACCGAGCTGGGCGTGGCGGCGATCATTCCGGTCAACGCCGAGCGCACCGAGGTGAAGCTCGATGCAGCACGCGCCGAGAAGCGCGTGGCGCACTGGAACAACGTGGTGACCTCAGCCTGCGGCCAGTCCGGGCGCGCGCGCATTCCGCAGGTGGGATCCCCGCTGTCGCTGGCGCAGGCGGCAGCGGCGCTGCCGCCCGATACGCTGCGGCTGACCCTGGACCCGCTGGGCACACATCGCTTGTCGACGCTGGCGGCCGCTCCGGCAGGCGGCATCGTGATCGCGATCGGCCCGGAAGGTGGCTGGTCGCCGCGCGACCGGGATCAGTTGGCGGCGGCAGGATTCCAGGGCCTGCAGCTGGGCCCGCGCATCCTGCGCACGGAAACGGCCGGCCTGGCCGCGATTGCAGCACTGCAGGCGCGGTTGGGGGATCTGGGGTAAGGCCCGATTCCTGGTAGTGCCGGCCGCTGGCCGGCAACCGCATGATTCCGTGGATGCCGGCCAGCGGCCGGCACTACCAGGAATTCAAAATGCCCGGCGGATGTCCGATCAGGCCGCCAGCGAATCCAGGGCAGCTTCCAGCGCGTCCAGGTTCGGCAGCAGCGCGCTCTGCTCGCCCAGCAGCACACGCATGTGCACGATGTCCGGCAGGGTTTCTTCCGAGGCGTCAGCCAGCAGGCCGTCGCGCGGCACCGAAATCAGCTGCGGGAAGTTCTGCGTCAGCAGCGCGTAGTACGGACGCTGCGCGTTGCCGCTGAGGGCCTTCAGCACCACCACCTTGTTGTGGCCGCCCACGGCTTCTTCGCCCAGTCCCGAAAGACGTGCGAACGACACCAGCGGCACCTGCCAGCCATGCCAGCCGATCTTGCCGACCAGCCAGCGCGGCGCATCGGAGACCGGCTGCACCGGCACGCGCGACATCATTTCGGCCACGGTGGCATTGGGCAGCAGCACGCGCGCGTTGCCGGCCTGGATCAGGACGCCACGGATTTCGTCATTGCTGGCATAGCTCATGGTGCTTCTCCGTTGTCGTCCTGCTCACCCCAGCGCGCGGCAATCGCCTGCGCCAGTTCCTGCGGTTCACCGGCCACCATGCCGGCAGCAACCACCGCCGTGGCTGCAGCCGGGTCGTAGCAGCCCTCGCCCACCTGCCCGGCCACCCATGCACCAGCGGCGGCCAGATCCAGCGCCGGACCAACATGCGCAAGGTCAGCGCCGCTGAGCAGGACCAGCGCGGTGTGGTCAGCTGGCAGCGCGGCAATCGAGATGCCCTGTGCGTCGCTGATGAAATGCAGGCCATCACCGGCCGCCTGCACGCCGATGTCATCGGCCAGCACGTGCACTTCACCGGGCGTGGCGCGCTGACCGGCTTCAGCCAGCTGCACCGGCAACGGCGACACCCGTGCCATCTGCTTGACCAGGTTGCCGTAACGACCACCATCCAGCCGCATGTGCACCAGCACCGGCACGGCCAGCGACGCCGGCAGTGCGCCGAGCAGGCGCCGCAGCGCATCCGGGCCACCGATGCCGGCCAGCACCAGCAGCGATCCGGCGCGCGCGCCGACCGGCGCGGCAGCGTCCAGATCGACCAAGCTCAGGTGATCGGTATCGAACGAGGGCGGTGCCGCTTCGACCGCAGCGATGTTGGCAGCAGCGGCCGGTGCATCCACCACGTCATCGACCAGCGACCAGGCGGTGTGGTCGAAGGAGACCGGCGGTAGCGGCGGTACTGCGGACGCGGTCTCTGCCAGCGACGGCA
The DNA here is from genome assembly GCF_056480905.1 of Stenotrophomonas sp. 96582_Sma. Lineage (NCBI taxonomy): Bacteria > Pseudomonadati > Pseudomonadota > Gammaproteobacteria > Lysobacterales > Lysobacteraceae > Stenotrophomonas > Stenotrophomonas sp. 96582_Sma. The sequence goes on from NZ_CM151122.1 coordinate 3,729,317, forward strand.
GTGCGGGGGCCTGCAGCGGCTCAGGCACCACCGGCTGCAGCGCGGCCAGCGCCTGTTCCAGCGCGATCGGTTCGTGCAGCTGTGCAGGCGGCGAGTACAGAGTGTCAGCGGGGACCTCGTCGGCCCAGCTCAATGCCTGCTCCAGGTGCGGCTGCAGCGCTTCTTCCTGCGGCGCCGGTGCCGGTGCCGGGTGGCCCGGCTCCAGCTGCAGGCTGGGTTCTTCTTCGGCCCCCGGCGGCAACACCTGCTGGTGGCCATGCAGCTTGGCGGACAGATGACGGCCCCAGCGCTGAGCCTCCCAACCATCACGACGTGCAGCCAGTTCGGCCTCGTCGAAGACCAGGGTCAGACCCGGTGCGGACAGCACCGCTTCCAGGCGCTCCAAGGCGTCCTCGATGGCGGCTTCCAGCGCGATCACCACGAACTGTGGGCGCGCCTCCTGCAGGACCCGCGCCTCCAGCGTGTTGGGATCATCTTCCAGCACCAGCTGCACATCGGCGTGCGACAACGCCTCACGCAGGCGCTCACGCGCCGCGCCGGGACGGGCCAGCAGGGCCACGGCCGGAGCCGCTTGGGTTTCACTCACGGACACGGGCGATCCCCAGCAGGTCGTACACGTTACGCATCAGGTCCAGTTCCTGGTACGGCTTGCCCAGGTAACGCTGGACACCGATCTCGAAGGCGCGCTGGCGGTGCTTGTCACCGCTGCGCGAAGTGATCATCACGATCGGCACGTCCCTGTAGCGCGGGTCGGCACGCATCGCGGTGGCGAGCTCGTAGCCATCCATGCGCGGCATCTCGATATCCAGCAGCATCAGGTCCGGCACGCGCTCTTCCAGGCGTTCCAGCGCTTCCACGCCGTCGCGGGCGACGCTGACCTCGAAGTTGTGGCGTTCGAGGATGCGGCCGGTGACCTTGCGCATCGTCAGCGAGTCGTCGACCACCATCACCAGCGGCACCTGGCGCTCCTGGCGCGGTGCGTTGGCCAGCACAGGCAGCGTCGGGTTGGCGAGGAAGCGGCGCACCAGCGGCGCCACGTCCAGGATCACCACCACGCGGCCATCGCCGGTGATGGTGGCACCGTAGATGCCCGGCACCGACGCGATCTGCAGGCCGACCGGCTTGACCACGATTTCGCGATTACCCAGCACCTGGTCGATCGCCACGGCGGCACGCAGATCACCGGCACGGACCAGCAGCAGCGGCACCTGGTCCTGGCCATCGGCACGCGCCGGGGCCTGCCCGACCAGGCTGCCGAGGTCGTACAGCGGATAGTCTTCGCCGCTGTAACGGTAGCTGCTGTCGGCGGCTTCGAAACGCTCGCGCGACAGGCGGCCGATACCACTGACCGAGGCCACCGGCACCGCGAAGGTGGTTTCGCCGATCTGCACGAACACCGCCTGGGTGACGGCCAGCGTCTGCGGCAGGCGCAGGGTGAAGCGTACGCCCTGGCCCCGCACCGACTGGATGTCGACCGAGCCACCGAGCTGGCGCACTTCGTTGCGCACCACGTCCATGCCCACGCCACGACCGGCCAGCTGGCTGACCTGGTCGGCGGTGGTGAAGCCGGACGCGAAGATCAGGTTGTCCAGCTCCTGCTCGTTCGGCTGCGCATCGGCGGCCAGCAGGCCACGGTCGATGGCGCGGCGGCGGATCGCCTCGCGGTCCAGGCCAGCACCGTCATCGGCCACTTCCAGCACGATTTCCGAACCTTCGCGGTGCAGGCGGATGGCGATCTCGCCCTCCTCCGGCTTGCCGGCGGCGCGGCGCTGTTCCGGCGCTTCCAGGCCATGGGCCACGGAGTTGCGCAGCATGTGTTCCAGCGGCGCGACCATGCGGTCGAGGACGTTGCGGTCCAGTTCGCCGTGGGTTCCTTCCAGGGTCAGGTGGACCTGCTTGCCGGTATCCATGCCGGACTGGCGGACCACGCGGCGCAGGCGCGGCACCAGGCCATCGAACGGCACCATGCGCGCGCGCATCAGGCCATCCTGCAGCTCGGAGCTGACGCGCGACTGCTGCTGCAGCAGCGAATCGTACTGGCGCGACAGATCGTCCAGCACGCCCTGCAGGCCCCCCAGGTCGGCCGCCGACTCGTTCAGCGCACGGCTGAGCTGCTGCAGGGTGGAGAAGCGGTCCAGCTCCAGCGGATCGAACTTCTGGTCGGCCTGGTCCTGCTCGCGCTGGTAGCGGGCGACGATCTGCGCCTCGGTTTCCAGGTCGAGTCGCCGCAGCTGGTCGCGCAGTCGCGCATTGGTGCGCTCCAGTTCGCCCATGGCACCACGGAAGGCACCCAGCTGCTGTTCAAGCCGCGAGCGGTAGATCGCCACTTCACCGGCATGGTTGACCAGGCGGTCGAGCAGGTCGGCACGCACGCGCACCTGCTCCTGCTGCGGACGCGCCAGCGGATCTTCATCGACCACGCCCTCGGCCGGAAGCGGAGCCGACAGCGGCGCTTCGATCGGGGCCGCCAGTGGGCCCGCGGCCTGTGCGGGCACGGTCTCGATCTCGCTGGCCGCACGCGCGGCCGCAGCGGCTGCGGCGATATCGATGGTGGTGCGGACCTCGAAGGCTTCGACCAGATCCTGCGCCGGCTCCACCACGCGGTGCGCGCCGGTGCGGGTGAGCAGCTGGTGCAGGCGGTCAAAGCCACGCTCCAGCAGCTGCACGTCGCGACGTTCGATCTCGGTACGGCCAGCGGCCACCGCCTCCAGCAGCGATTCGATGCTGTGGCCAAGGTCGCCGATGGCATTGATGCCAGCCATGCGTGCGCCACCCTTCAGGGTGTGCAGATCACGCTGCAGGCCGGCCAGCACCTCGCGGTCCTGCGGTGCATCGCGCAGTTCGCTGATCAGGCCATCGCAGTGGTCGAGCAGGTCCTTGCCTTCCTCGACAAAGATATCGACCAGCTCGCGGTCGTACACGCTGAAGTCGAGTGCATCGGCGCCGTCTTCGGCATCCGCCGCAACAGGTGCCTGCTCGTGGTGCGGCGCACGCGGCACGATGTCGGTCGCTGCAACCTGTGCATCGGTATCGACCGTGCCCTGGCCCGGTGCGTCTTCCATTTCGAAGAAGCGCACCGCAGCAGTGCCGCCCTGCGGCGCCTCTGCGGTGATCTCCTCAATCACCGTCGCCGGGGACGGCTGATCGGCGCTCTCTCCTTCACCGACCGCCGCCTCCCCGCCGACGTCCGCATCCTCGGCAAAGGCATCTGCCTCACCCGGCGCGAGTTCGCTGGCCTGGAGGCCGATCACGGGCCATTGCCCGTCGTCGTCCAGGGTCTGCTCCTCCTCGATCACGTGCAGGCCGGCCTCGAGCGCGGCTGCCAGCGTGACCGGTTCTGCAAAACCCGGCACAGCCATTTCATCCTGCAGGCTCGACAGCTCGCTGTCGAGTGGCAGTGCAGCAGCGTCGTCAATGACGTTGTCATCGTCACTGTCCGAATCAAACGGCAACGGCGTATTCAGGTCGATCGCGTCAACTTCCGCAGACACCGGCAACTCTTCCGCGTCGCGGTCATCCACCGGCAGCGCACTGGCGTCGAGGTACGGCGACAGATCGTCCGCCATGGTCAGGTCAGCGTCGTCGACCGTCGCGATCGCCGGCACGGCATCTGATTCGTCCTGGGCGACATCAGGCGCACTTTCAATCGGCTGGATCGATTCAATCGCGCCGGTGTCGTCCGCGGCAGGTTCACCTTCGCCCGGCACCGACGGCCAGCCGGCGTCGAAGTAACGCGAAAGATCGTCGCTGGCGGTCAGCTCACCCACGTCCAGGCCGCTGTCGGCTGCGACGTCCAGCGCCTCCAGCCCGGTTGCAGCTGGAACCGGTTCCAGCGCATCTTCGGCATGCGACTGCGGCTCGGCAATGAGATCGGTCGCCGCATTGAAAGCGGACGGCATGCTGGTTTCGTCCAGCGTGTCCAGCCCGGCCAGCGGCGCTTCGGCCGCGGATGCCTGCTCGGCATCAGGCGCCAGCTCGACGCCCTCTTCGTCCTCGTCTTCCAGCGCGAACAGCGGCCAGCGCGCTTCCGGCAGCTCGCCGGCCAATGCCTGCAGCCGCTGCACCAGCGCGCCCTGCGGAACAATCCGCGGCTGTTCGGCCTGCAGCGCCTCCATGGTCGCGGTGATCGCCTGCGCGGTCGCATCCAGTGCGGCTACGCCCTCGTCGCCAGGCACCACGTCGGCGGCCAGGGCGCGCTTGATGTAGGACTCGGCACCGCCGGTGACCGCCGTGATTTCCGGCACTTCGGTCATCGCGAAGGCGCCGTTCATGGTGTGCACCGCACGCAGCAGTGCGTCGCTGACCGGCTGCGGTGCCTGCTGCGCCGAGCGCAGCCATTCCTGCAGGGTCGCCTGGTGGACTTCGACCTCGGCCTCAAGGATCTCGCGCAGTACGCTGTCGATGTTGGCCGGGGTACCGGCGTCTTCCGCCACCGCCGTGGCATCGGCCTGCGCCGACGCAGCGGCCTCGGCTTCCAGCAGGCGGCTGATTTCGTCTTCGCCTTCGGACTCGGCCAGTGTCGCTGCCGGTGCGGCCGCAGCCGGCAACGGCACGTAGAAGGTCTCCTCGCCGGCACCGACCCGATCGGCAATGGCCTGCATCGCCTGCAGGTCCACGCTGATGCGCTGGCCATGGCGCAGCGCGGCGTTCAGCTGCGGCAACGCGGCATGGGCGTTGTCGACCATCGCCAGCACCGCCGGAGTCGCCGGGCGACTGCCATCGAGCACGCGATTGAGCATGCCTTCGATCTTCCAGGCGAACTCACCCAGGGTGCGTGCACCCACCAGGCGGCCACTGCCCTTGAGGGTGTGGAAGATGCGGCGGATCGGCCGCAGCCGATCCATGTTGTCCAGCTGCATGCGCCATGCCGGCAGCAGCGTGCCCAGGTTGGCCAGCTCGTCGTCGAACTCTTCCAGGAACACCTCGCGGATATCCTCGTCGATGTTCTCGGCATCGTCGTCGAAGCCGGCCTCGAAGCCGGCCTCGGTCCCGGCCACGACCGGGATGTCCGCAACGGGCGGAGCCGCCATGGCCTGCGGATTGAAGTCGGCCGCCGCGGCGCTCAGCTCGGCGAAGAACTGCGCGTCGGCTTCGCTGAAGTCGATGGGCGCGATGGTGTCGATATCAATCACCGACACCGCCGGTGCCGGTGCCGGTGAATCGGAGACCGGCGTCAGCACCTCGGCCATCGGCGCGGGCACGTCCTCCTGCACATCCGCCGGAACCGCGTCCGCTTCGGCAACGACAGGGCTTTCGTCCACCCGCACGGGTGCAGCGGGATCGACGATCTCCAGCGCCAGGTGCAATCCGGCATCGTCGTCCAGCGACAGCGTCTCCATCGCGTGCAGCGACAGCACGTCGTCGGCATTGTCCAGCGCATCGGCGTCGAAACGGAACACCACGTCGTCACCAGCGGCGACCACATCGTGCTCGGCAGCCACCGGGTCGAACACGGGCGCAGCAACGTCAGCGGTGTCGAAGGGCACCGACGCGTCGACGTCATCCTCGACATCCATCACAGCCACATCGGCCAATGCCGGCGGTGTTGCCTCCGACAGTGTCCACTGCGGCGCCGGTTCCACGCTGGTTTCGGCCCGTTCGAAACTGACCGGGTCGAAGCTGGCGAAGGTCGGACTGCGCTCGTCTTCGGCACTCGCGGTCGGCTCGGAGTCCGGATGGAACGGTGCGAGATCCCATTGCGGTACCTCGGGCGCAGGCGCGCTGGACGCGGCGAAGACCAGCGGTGCATCCGCGTCGTCATGCAGCGACAGCGGTGTGGAGGCGACACTCCCCAGCGCCCCGAACATCAGGCGGTTGTCCACCACCTCCGGTGCAGGCGCGGCCGGTGGCGGATCGAAGGTGAATTCCGGCAGCGGCACCGGCACCGTGCCGGCGGCGGGCGCGGCCGGCTGCACCGGAATCTCGATGGGCTCCGGCTCTACCGGCTCGGCCTGCAGCGCGATCGGCTCGCGGTCCACCAGCAGCGATGCGAACGGAATCGGCGCGGCGGCAACAGGCGCCACCGCATTGCGGTCCGGCAACGGCCAATAGCGCAACGCTTCAAGGCTGCTGCGGGTGATGTCGAGGATGTCCTCGCGGCCCGGGCGGCGGTCGCGCAGAGCCTCGAGGTAGTACTCCAGGCTGGCCATGGCATCGGCCAGGGTGTCCAGCTGGCGGCCACTGGGCACGCGCTGGCGACCGATCAGCTCGGCTTCGATGTACTGCTGCACACCGCGCAGGTAATCGGCGGCGGTGTTCAGGTCGAGCATGCGCAGCGCACCGGACACATCGCCCAGCAGGCGCGGCACGTCCTGCAGCTCGGCATGGTTCCAGCTGGTTTCAATGAAAGCGACGAAATGCTCGCGGGCGGCGGCGAAGTTGGCGATGGCCTCATGTGCCAGCACCTCCACCGTGCGCCGGTTCTCCATCGCGCTGGGGTCATCTTCGCCACTGCCGCCGGCGCCCAGATGGGCGACCTGGTCGTCCAGCGACGCGTCCACGTAGAGCAATGCGCCGGCGATATCCAGCAGCAGGTTCTCGTCGATCTGCTGGCGCCCTTCGACCACGCCACGCAGCGCATCGCGCTGCTGCACGACCACCCCGCGGGCAACGCCCAGGCCCATCATGCCCAGCGTATCGGCCACGGCGCCAAGTTCGTTGGCCTGGGTCTGCAGCTGTTCGGGCGCACCGCCAGTACGCAGGTGCAGGTCCAGCGCATCCTTGATACGCAGCAGTTCTTCCTTCACCGCGCTGCCCACGGTATCCAGCAGCTCGCGGTTGCGCCCGCTCAGGCTGCCACGGGCATGGTCCAGCTCGGCCTCGGTGGCGCTGACGCTGTCCGGCGCGAACGCCAGCAGCACGCTGTCATGCACCCCTTCTTCGCCCCGCGCGGCACGGATTTCGTTGAGCAGCGGCATCAGCACGATCGGAATGTCGCGGTGACCGTTCTGCAGGCGCTCCAGGTAATCGGGCAGCAGCACGCTGCCGCGCATCAGGGTCGCGCAGGCTTCATCCCGATCAGCCACGCTACCGGCGCCGATGGCATTGGCCAGCTGCTCCAGCTCCTCGGCCACCATCGCCGGGGCGTACAGCTCGACCATGCGCAGGGTGCCCTGCACCTGGTGCAGGTAGCCGGCGCAGATGCGCATGCGGCTGGCGTCGGTCGGGTCTTCGGCGTAGTACTCGACTTCGTTGCGCACCTGGCGCAGGGTCTCGTCCAGCTCGGGCTTGACCCAGCCCAGCGCTGCGTGGCTCATCGCATCGCGCAGACTGCTCATGGACGCGCTCCGTTCGCCGCCGCGCGGAAGCCGCGCGAGTTCTGGCGTGGGGAATGGAAATGCTTCATCGACTGGTTCCTTGCTCGCCGCCCTGCCCGCGTCACGCCGGCAGCTTGAAGTCGGCGACCGAACGGCGCAGGTCGGCCGCCAGCTGCGCGAGGTGACCGATCGATTCGGCGGTCTGCCCGGCACCCTGCGAGGTCTGGCCGGTGATCTGCCGGATCACGCCCATGGTGCGGGTGATGTCCGAGGCCGCAGCCGACTGCTGCTGGGCGGCGATGGAGATGTTCTTGATGAGGGTGTTCAGTGCATTGGACACGCGCTCGATTTCGGTCAGTGCGGTGCCGGCGTCCTCGGCCAGGCGTGCACCGGACACCACTTCGGCGGTGGTCTGTTCCATCGAGGTGACCGCTTCGTTGGTATCGGCCTGAATGGCCTGGACCAGGTTCTCGATGCGTCGGGTTGCGCCCGAGGTGCGTTCTGCCAGGCGCTGCACTTCGTCGGCCACGACCGCGAAACCGCGGCCCGCTTCACCGGCCGAAGCCGCCTGCACCGCCGCGTTCAATGCCAGGATGTTGGTCTGCTCGGAAATGTCGTTGATCAGTTCCACGATCGAGCCGATTTCCTGCGACGACTCGCCCAGGCGCTTGATGCGCTTGGAGGTTTCCTGGATCTGGTCACGGATCTGGTCCATGCCCTGGATGGTCTCGCGCACCACGCCGGCACCTTCGGCGGCGATCACCACCGAGCGCTGTGCCACGTCGGCCGACTCGGCCGAGTTGCGCGACACCTGTTCGATGCTCGCCGCGATTTCACCGATGCGGTCCGAGGCCGAGGTGATCTGGTTGGCCTGATGGCCCGCCGCCTCTGCCAGCTGCATGGCGGTGGCCTGGGTTTCCTGGGTGGACAGCGCGACCTTGGCCGAGGTGTCGTTGATGGTGGTCACCAGGTGGCGCAGCTCGTCCACCGCGTAGTTGATCGCGTCGGCGATGGCGCCGGTCATGTCCTCGGTCACCGAGGCCTTCACGGTCAGGTCGCCCTCACCCAGCGAGGAGATTTCGTCCAGCAACCGCATGATCGCCTGCTGGTTGCGGCTGTTGAATTCCACCTGTGTCTGGTAGCGCAGTTCCTGCTCGCGCGAGCGGCTGCGCACGTTGGTGGAGACGAAGCCGATGATCGCGATCAGCGACAGCGCACCGGACACCACGCCGATCCAGAAGTTCGGGAACAGGCGGGTATCGGACACCGAGCCGAACGAGGAGAACGCCTCGAACAGCTTGCGGCTGTCGTCCAGCATGTGCGCCGATCCCTGGCCCAGCGCGGTGGCGGCGGACTGGGCGGCGAACAGCTGGCGCGAGCTGGCCAGGATCGCATCGGCGTCCTGCTTCATCGCTTCCCACTTCTGCTGCGACTGCTCCAGCGCGGCCACGGCGGCGGCACCGCGCACGGCGGTGATGCCCAGTTCCTCGTTGCCGTTGCGCAGGCCGTCGAGCACCTGCGAGAACACGGTGATGTCGCGTGCCAGTGCATCGCCCGAGGTGGCAGCGGCGCTGCCACCGGCACGCATTTCGGTCACGCGGCGGGCCATCGAACCGGCCACCACGACCTGCTGCAGTGCGCTGTACACCTGCGACGACGGCGCGCCCGAGGCGGACATCGCGCGCACCAGCTCGTTCAGCTGGGCCTGCAGGCCCGGCACCGCGCCGGTGAAGTTGTTGGCATTGCCGGCCAGCGCCAGCACCGCCGGTTCACTGGCAACCAGCTGCCCGGCCTGCTTGCCCAGCGGCGCCCAGGTCTCGGCCAGGGTGGCGATCGCACCGGACACGCCCGGTTCCTTGCCGTAGCGTCCCTGCAGGGTCGACACGTTCTGTTCGATCGCGTTGCGGGTGGCCTTGAAGGCAGTGAACGCCTGCGCGTTGCCGCCCACCGCATCACGGCCCTGGTTGGCCAGCTGCTGTGACAGCACCTGCAGGTCGGCCGCCTTGGAGCCGGCATCGGCCAGGCGACTGCCCTGCCAGGTGGCGACGCCGGTGTTGACGCCGAACAGGATCATCGATGCCAGCAGCAGGAACAACCAGAGGTTGCTGCCGCCCAGCCGCAGCTTGCCGGTCTTGGTGGCGTCCGAAGCAGTACTCATCGTTCAACCTCGATCTTCAATGCAGGGGGCGATGCCCGGCCTCAGGCCGCGGCTTGCCGGAATTCAGGGGTACGCGACAGCAGCGAGAGCGAGAACACGCCCCAGTCGTGGCCGTCGGCGTGGAAGGCGCGATCGACGAAGTGGCCGTAACGTCCTTCGGCCAGCGTGCCGGCCGCGATCTGCTGGTCCAGTTCGAAGCTGCGCTGGCCGAACAGTTCATCGATGGTCAGCGCGACGTCGCCACCCGACTGGCGCATGATCAGCACGCGCTGGCCTTCCTGCTGCACGGTGCGCGTGCCTTCCAGGAAGTACTTCAGGTCGACCACCGGGAACAGGTTGCCGCGCAGGTTGCCCACGCCCAGCAGCCACGGCTGCGCGCACGGCACCGGGGTCACCGGCGGCATCGGCACGATTTCCACCACTTCGCGGAAATCGGATACCAGCCGGCGCTGGCCGACGCGGTAGCCCACGCCACGCCAGAGGTCCTGGGCGAACTGCCGCTCGGGCAGCTGCACCGCATGGGCCAGGCTGCGCCGTTCATAGGCTTCGAGGATGTCGAAGGGCGAGCGCATCAGGCCACCAGTTCGTTGATCCGCGCGATCAGTTCATCCTCGCGCGGCGGCTTGACGATGTAATCGGCTGCGCCCTGGCGCAGGCCCCATGCCTTGTCGGTTTCCATGGCCTTGGTGCTGACGATGATCACCGGGATGTGCTTGATCGCCGCATCACGGGCCATCGCGCGGGTGGCCTGGAAGCCGCTCATGCCGGGCAGGACCACGTCCATCAGCACCAGCTGCGGCACCTGGTCGCGGACCAGCTGCAGTCCATCCTCGGCGTTGTCCGCTTCCAGCACCTCGTGGCCGGCACGGCGCAGCCACTGGGTGAACACCGCGCGGTCGGTCGGTGAATCCTCGATCAGAACGATACGAGCCATTGTGCCTTTCCCCCCTGGTCAGGCGTTGACGTATGTGCGGATGGCACCCAGCAGTTCTTCACGCGTGAAAGGCTTCGTCAGGTACTGCTCCGAGCCGACGATGCGTCCCCGCGCCTTGTCGAACAGGCCATCCTTGGACGACAGCATGATGACCGGGGTCGCCTTGAACAGCTGGTTGCCCTTGATCAGCGCACAGGTCTGGTACCCGTCCAGGCGCGGCATCATGATGTCGACGAAGATGATCTGCGGTTGCTGGTCTGCGATCTTCGCAAGCGCTTCGAAGCCGTCGGTGGCGGTGACCACCTCGCAACCTTCGCGCTTGAGCAGCGTTTCCGCAGTCCTGCGGATGGTCTTCGAATCATCGATGACCATCACCCGGAGTCCTGCGAGTTCCCCGCCCGCAGTCGTGTTTTCAGTCATTGCCTATCCCCAAGCGCACGGCCCGATCTCTGGCGGGGGCCGCTACGAAAGCGTATCTATATCGCACTTTCCGCGCCCGCTTCAAGGCCGCCCCATGGCGCGGGGCATGGCACCCTCCTGAACGTGACGGGTTTCGCAATGCGTGCGCGACCGCCGGGCGGACGCTGCGTTGCAGTACGGCGGGGAGGCGCGCGACCGGCGTTGCCGCTACCATCAACGCCTTGCCAGACAGGTGCGCCCATGCCGTTGAACGTCATCGTGGTGATGGACCCCATCGCCCACATCAAGATCGCCAAGGACACCACCTTCGCCATGTTGCTGGAAGCCCAGCGCCGCGGCCATGCCCTGCACTACGTGCGCCCGGGCGGGTTGGCCCTGGAAGGTGGCGTAGCGGTGGCCCAGACCGCACCGCTGCAGGTGCGCGACGACCCGGCCGGCTGGTATGAGCTGGGTGCGTTCAGCCGTACCGAGTTCGGTCCCGGCCAGATCGTGCTGATGCGCAAGGACCCTCCGGTCGACGCCGAGTACATCTACGACACCCAGGTGCTGGACGTGGCCGCCGCTGCCGGTGCCTGCGTGGTCAACAACCCGCAGGGCCTGCGCGACTACAACGAGAAGCTTGCCGCCCTGCTGTTCCCGCAGTGCTGCCCGCCGACCCTGGTCAGCCGCGATGCCAAGGCGCTGAAGGCCTTTGCCCTGGAACACGGCCAGGCGGTTCTGAAGCCGCTGGATGGCATGGGCGGCCGCTCGATCTTCCGCAGCGGCCAGGGCGATCCGAACCTGAATGTGATCCTGGAAACCCTGACCGACGGCGGCCACAGGATGGCGCTGGCACAGAAGTTCATTCCCGACATCACCGCCGGCGACAAGCGCATCCTGCTGGTCGATGGCGAACCCGTCGACTACTGCCTGGCGCGCATCCCGCAGGGTGATGAATTCCGCGGCAACCTCGCCGCCGGTGGCCGCGGCGAAGGCCGCCCGCTGAGCGAGCGCGACCGCTGGATCGCCGCCCAGGTCGGGCCGGAGATGAAGCGTCGCGGCATGCGCTTCGTCGGCCTGGACGTGATCGGTGATTACCTGACCGAGGTCAACGTGACCAGCCCGACCTGCGTGCGCGAACTGGACGCACAGTACGGCCTGAACATTGCCGGCACCCTGTTCGACGCACTCGAGGCCGGCCTGCGCTGATGTCTGCCGCACCTGCCGTACTGCCCCCGCCGCCGCGCGAAGCGCAACGGCTGGGGGCGACCATCGCGCTGTCGGTGCTGGTCCACGCCCTGCTGATCCTGGGCGTGGGCTTCGCCGTGAAGGGCGATGCACCGCTGGTGCCGACGCTGGAAGTGATCTTCAGCCAGACCCGCACCGCACTGACGCCGAAGCAGGCTGATTTCCTGGCCGCAGCCAACCAGGAAGGCGGTGGCGAACACGACCGCGCACAGCGTCAGCGTGACAACCAGGCCGGCATCGTGCCGCAGGCCCAGTCCGGAATCAGCCCGATTCCGCAGCAGCAGCAATCGGCCGCACCGGTTCCGCCGCCGCAGGCGCGGGTGGTCAGCAGCCGCAATGGCGAAGAGGTGGTCGCGCAGGCGCAGTCCCGGCCCACGCCGGATCAGCCCGAACCGGACGCACCGCTGAGCGCGCGCGAGCAGCGCGATGTGGAAATGGCCCGCCTGGCCGCTGAAGTGCACCTGCGCTCGGCGCAGTACGCCAAGCGTCCGAACCGCAAGTTCGTGTCGGCCAGCACGCGCGAATATGCCTATGCCAACTACCTGCGTGCCTGGGTCGATCGCGCCGAGCGCGTCGGCAACCTGAACTACCCGGACGAGGCCCGGCAGCGCCGCCTGGGTGGCCAGGTGGTGATCAGCGTGGGGGTGCGCCGCGATGGCAGCGTGGAAAGCAGCCGGATCCTGCGTTCGAGCGGGACGCCGTTGCTGGATGAGGCCGCACTGCGGGTGGTGAAGCTGGCGCAGCCGTTCCCGCCGTTGCCGAAGACCGAGGATGAGATCGATATCCTGCAGGTCACGCGCACGTGGGTGTTCCTGCCGGGCGGCACCCTGCACGACGACCGGTAGGGTTCTGTTGCCCGGGCCTGCGGCCCGGGACCCGCTGAACGTCAACGTCAACGTCAAAGGCGGCGGTTGGACTGTGGATTTGGTGTGGCGGGGTGGCTGGGCAGGAGACGCCGTAAACCCATCCTTGGGGGCTCGATGGCGCCTTGCTCGTGCGCGCTGTCCTGCGCACACGGCAAGACCGGGGTTGGGCATCCTTCCCAACCCGCCCGAGGCATGCCTCGGGCCCATGGCGCCAACGGTCCTGCCCAGCCCCCCCGCCCCACCTCTGACAGATCCCGGCGCATCGCGTCCCGCTCCGCTGTTGGTAGGTGTCGACCTTGGTCGACACACATCCACGCTATGCGTGGATGCGAGCGAAGCGATCCGCTTTTGACTTTGATTTTCTTTTGATTTTCCGTGGCGGACGCACACGGAAACTGTCAGAGGTCGGGCGGGGTGGGTTCGCGGGGGTATCCGCGCCATGGATGGCGCGGCTAAGCCCCCAGGGACGGGTTCACGGCGTCCCCCGCGAACCCACCCCGCCCGGCCAAGCGCGGCTTTTGATTTACGCGATCCCCCCCCCGCCACGAGGGGCTCAGCCGTTGGCCTTCGCCTTCGCCTCGCGCGCGGCCTGTTGCTCGACCAGGGTCAGTGCCACGTTGTCGCGCAGGTACGCCGGCTCGACCTTCTCCGGTGCGATGGCTTCGCCGCGGGCGAAGGCCGGCACCGCCAGTGCCAGTACGTCCGACGCGCGCGGCAATGCGGCGGCATCGAATCCACGCAGGCCAGCCCCAAGTTGCGCCACCAGTGTGCCCTCGGCTGCGCCGAAACCGGTACCCACACCGTAGGCGGACAGCCCTTCCGGCAGCGATACCGCAGCGGGTGCGCATACGCGCTCGGCATCACGCGCCACCGGCAGGCCGTCCACGCGCTCGAAGCGGGCAACGTAGAGTTCGCCCATCCGCGCATCGATCGCCGACAGGATCTGCGTTTCCTCGGCCGGTGCCCGCAGCGCCAGCACCTGCAGCGTCGAGACCGGCAGCAGCGGACGGTCCAGTGCCAGTGCGATGCCCTGGGCGATGGCAATCGCTAGGCGCACGCCAGTGAACGCACCGGGGCCGCGACTGAGCGCGATGCCGTCCAGCTGGCGGCGGCTGATGCCGGCGTCGGCCAGCAGCGCCTCCGCCCACGGCAGGCTCAGTTCGGCGTGCCGGCGCGGGGCGATCTCGAAGCGTTCCAGCACCTGCCCATCGACATGCAGGGCAACGGAACAGGCTTCGGTGGCGGTTTCAAAGGCGAGCAGTTTCATCGGATCGGGTCAGAACAAGGGGAACGTGGCACCGGGCGCCGGCTCGGGGCCGGTCGCAACAGCGACTGGGGCAGCCGCATCATCGGCCGCAGGCGACCATTGTGGCGTAAAGAAGGCCTGCACATCGGCCAGGCTGCGAGTACGCCGGAACGGCGGCAGCGAATCGAGGAAGACCCGGCCATAGCCACGGTTGAGCAGGCGCGGGTCACACAGTACCAGCACGCCACGGTCGCTCTCGCTGCGGATCAGGCGGCCGACGCCCTGCTTCAGCGCGATCACCGCCTGCGGCAATTGCTCGTCGCGGAACGGATTGCCGCCCTGGCTGCGGATCGCCTCCAGCCGCGCCTCGTACACCGGGTCATCCGGCGCCGCGAACGGCAGCTTGTCGATCATCACCACGCTCAGCGCTTCGCCGACCACATCCACGCCCTCGCGGAAACTGGCCGAGCCGAGCAGCACGCCATTGCCCGATTCACGGAAGCGCTGCAGCAGCGTCGCGCGCGGCGCCTCACCCTGCACGAACAGCGGCCACGGCCCGTCGCGCAATGCCTCGGCGGCCTCACGCAATGCACGGTGCGAGGCGAACAACAGGAAGGCCCTGCCCTGCGAGGCCTGCAACACCGGCCGCAAGGTCTGGATCAGCGCGGTGCCAAACCCGCGCGCCGCCGGATCGGGCAGGCCTTCGGGCAGGTAGCACAGCGCCTGCTCGGGCCAATTGAACGGGCTTGGCTGCACCAGCGTGTGCGGATCGTCCAGGCCCAGGCGGGTGGCGATGTGATCGAAACCACCGCCCACGGTCAGCGTTGCCGAAGTGAAGATCCACGCGGCACGGCTGCGCTCGCGATGCTCACGCAGCGGACCGGACACATCCATCGGCGTGCGCTGGCAACGGAAACCACGCGGCGTAAGCTCGTACCAGAGCACATCGGCCGCACTGCTCGCTTCCGACGGATCGGTGTCGAAATCGAGAGTGGGTTCGTCATCGCCCAGCCAGCGGCTGAGCCGCGAGACCGCCTCGCGCGCCCGCGCATGACAGGCATCCAGACCCGCCGCCGCTTCGCGCAGCGGCTGCAATGCCTGCTCCAGGTTCACCAACCCTGCCATCACCGTATCGAATCCGTCGCGCACCTGTGGCATCGCCAGCGCGCGCCATTGCGTGCCACGCGGCGGCAGTCCCTCCATCGCCGAACGCAGCGCCAGCAGCGCCTGCTGCAACTGGTCGACCGGTTCCTGCAGCGCCGACTGCGCGCCGCCGACACCGCGTGCTTCAGCCAGGCAATCGCGCCCGAGCTCCTGCCACGGGCGCATGCCAAAACCCTCGCCGAAGAACTGCGCGGCCAGTTCGGGCAACTGGTGCGCCTCGTCGATGACGAAGGCCTGGGCGCCCGGCAGCAGTTCACCGAAGCCATCCTGCTTCAGGGCCAGATCGGCCAGCAGCAGGTGATGGTTGACCACCACCACATCGGCAGCCTGTGCACGCTGCCGCGCACGCACCACGAAGCAGTCATCCCAGAACGGGCAATCGGTGCCCAGGCAGTTGTCGACGGTGGAGGTGACCATCGGCAGCAATGGGGAGTCGTCGGCCAGCCCGTCGAGCTCGGCGATGTCACCGAACTCCGAGCGACCGGACCAGGCCAGGATGCGCTGGAACTGCGCCGCCTGTTCAGGGCTGGAAAAACGCGGCTCGCCGCGCGCCTGCTGCAGGCGATAGCGGCACAGGTAGTTCGCACGCCCTTTCAGCAGCGCACTGCGCAGGCCGACCCCGAGTGCTTGACGCACCCGTGGCAGATCGCGGTGGTAGAGCTGGTCCTGCAGCGCGCGGGTGCCTGTGGAGATGATGGTGCGCAACCCGGACAGCAGCACCGGCACCAGATAGGCAAACGTCTTGCCGGTGCCGGTACCGGCCTCGGCCAGCAGCAGATCACGCTGCTGCAGCGCATCGGCGATGGCTTCGGTCAGGTGCAGCTGTGCCGGACGCGGTACGAATGCATCCAGGTGCGAGGCGAGCGCGCCGCCGTCGCTGAGGGCTTCGCGGCTGGCATGGACAAGGTCGGACATCAGAGGGAAAGGATACCCGGCCGGGCGCTGCCGGGCACCCGTTTCAAGCCAGAGCCAGAGCACCAGCAACGGCAACGGTGTTGTTCACGGCTCTGGGTTTCTGCGTGCAGGGTGGGGCGGGAGGGGCAGGCAGGACACGCCGTAAACCCATCCATGGGGGCTCGATGGCGCCATCCATGGCGCCAACGGTCCTGCCTGCCCCTCCCGTCCCACCCTCGACAGTTTCCCGGTGACGGATGCACGGGCGGTGTAGCGTCGAGCTTGCTCGACTGGGATTTCAGAAGCGGTGGGTGGAACAGGAAAGAAGAATGACGGCGAGTGCGCGCAGCGCGCGACCCGCTCTTGATCTGATTTTTTCTTTTCCGTGGCTGGACGCACACGGAAACTGCCAGGGGCCGGGCGGGTGGGCTGCGCAGGGGCGTGAGCCGCATGGATGCGGCGACCGAGCTTACACGGACGTACTTGCAGCGCCCCCTGCGCAGCTCACCCGCCCGGCCCACCTCGCCGACCCGCAGTCGAGCAAGCTCGACTCTACGCAGTATGCCCAGCCACGAGGGGCTGCGCCGTTGGCCGGAAACTCAGTACCGCTTGATCCCCGGCACGGTGCAGCCTTCCAGCTGCGCATGCGCCGACACCGCATTCTCCTTCTCGCCGCGCGCCAGACGCGACTGCTCGATCGTCGCCCAGTGCCGGCGGCACAGCGGCCCGGTCTTCGAGCCCAGATCCACCGCCTTGCGCGCGAACGTCTCAGCCTGTGCCCATTGGCCCTGCAGCAGCGCCAGCTCGGCACGCTCCTGCAACACCGCCGGGTCACCGGCCACGATTTCCAGCGCGTGGTCCAGGCTGCTGGCGGCACCGGCCAGGTCGTTGGCCTGGCGCTGCGTCTGTGCGGTCACCCGCAGGTCTTCCACCTGCGAATCACGCAGCGGCTGCACCGACAGCTCCTTGTCGTCCGGACCTGCGGCCGCATCCACCGCAGCCAGGCGCTGTGCCGGCGTAGTGGTATCAACCGGCGGCTTGGCCACCGGCGGTGCGCTGCTGACGCAGGCGGCCAGGGCCAGGCTGAGGCCGGTCAGGGCCAGGGGCTGCAGCATGGATCGCATGTTCATCGGCATCATCGGCTCGGAGGAGGAGTGGCGGCGGCGGGCGCCGCAGCAGGTTCAGCAGGCGGCTCAGGCTTGCGGTCCAGGCCGAACCAGCTACGCCAGCCACCGCCCTCGCCTTCGGCACCCTGCCCGTCCGGCGACACCGCCGGCGCACACGGTGCATAGGCCGGCGCGTAGCCCACCACGAACGGGAAACGACGCGCGCCCGGACAGCCTTCATCCGTGCTGTTGAGTCCGGTCGGCGCCACCGACTGCCAGTCCAGGCCCTTGTTGCTGACCCGCAGCGGCGCACTCGGCAGGCGCTGGAAGATGCCCGACCACACCCGCATCGCACCGGTGGCACCGTACAGGCCGGCCTGCTCGTTCTGGTCGTTGCCGATCCAGATCACCGCCAGATGATCGCCGGTGTAACCGGCGTACCAGCTGTCACGGCCATCGTTGGTGGTACCGGTCTTGCCGGCCGGCTGCAGGCGGCCGAGGCCATCGGCGTTGAGCCGCTGCGCGGTGCCGCTGGCAACCACCTGCTGCAGGCCGACACTGATCAGGTTGGCGGCAATCGAGTCGCCTTCCTGGGCCGGTGCCGGGGTCTTGTCGTAACGCTTGAGCAGCTTGCCCTGCGGATCGAGCACGCCACGCACCGCATGCAGCGGCTGGATTTCGCCACCGGACGCGAGGAACTGGTACAGCTGGGCCATCGCGTACGGGCTCTGGTCGGTCGAACCGAGAATCACCGCCGGATTCGCCTCGGCCTTGATGCCGGCCAGCACGTGGATCAGCTGGGTCACGCGCTCGGGGCCGACCTGCATGCCCACGCGCACCGTGGCCTGGTTGTAGGAATGCGCCAGCGCGTCGATCAGGCGCACGGTGCCGTGGCTGCGGTTGTCGGCATTGCCGGGATTCCAGTTGCGGCCGCGGCCGAGCTGCACGGTCACCGGTGAATCGTCGACCCAGCTGGCCAGCGAGTAGCGGTCCGGCTGCGCCAACGCGAGCAGGTACACGAACGGCTTCAGCAACGAGCCGACCGGGCGCTGTGCTTCGATCGCACGGTTGAAGCCGACCTCGGACACTTCACGGCTGCCGATCACCGCCAGCACGTCACCGTTGTGCACGTCGGTCAGCACCATGCCGGCCTGCAGTTCGGGGCGACGCTTGCTCTCCAGCGACTTGATGGTGCGGGTCACCGCGCCTTCGGCATAGGCCTGCGCGGACGGCGACATACCGGTCATCACGCTCAGGCCGGCGCCCTGCAGGGCAGATTCCGGATAGTCGTGACCCAGTTGGCGGCGGACCAGATCGACATAGGCGGGGAAGCGGTTGGCGGCAACCAGGCCCGGCGTCTTGGGCACGCCCAGCGGGGCCTTCAACGCACGCTGGTACTCGGCGTCATCGATCAGCGTGGCTTCGTGCAGTTTGCCCAGCACGAAGTTGCGGCGATCCAGCGCGCGTTCCGGATTGCGCCGCGGGTCGTAGAAGGACGGGCCCTTGACCAGGCCGATCAGCAGCGCGATCTGCTCGGTCTCCAGCGACTGCAGGTCGCGACCGAACCAGAACTCGGCGCCAGAGGACATGCCATGGATGGCCTGGCTGCCACGCTGGCCCAGGTACACCTGGTTGAGGTAGGCCTCGAAGATGGTGCGCTTGTCGTAGCGCGCTTCCATGATCAGCGCGTAGAGCACTTCGTTGAATTTGCGGGTAACCGTCTGCTCCTTGCCGATGCCGAGCAGGCCGCTGCGGGCCAGCTGCTGGGTCAGCGTAGAGGCGCCCTGGCGGCTCTGGCCACCGGAGCGGATGGTTACCCACACCGCGCGCGCGATGCCGGACAGGTCGATGCCGTGGTGGCGGTTGAAGTCCTTGTCCTCCACCGCCTGCAGGCCGGTCACCAGCAGGTCCGGCGCCTCGTCCATGCGGATCAGGCGGCGTTCTTCCTGCTTCTGGCCGTACAGGGTGGCGATGCGGGCCGGGTCCAACCGCGCGGCCTTCAAGGCCTTGCGGTTGTCGGCGTCGCGCAGCGAGGCGACCGCACCATCGGCCAGTGACAGCTCGAGCCGGCGCGGGGCAACCCGGCCATCGACGTCGTTGTAGCCGCGGCTGGAGATGACGAAGCGCCCGCCGTTCACCGCATAGGTGGCCGGCTCCTTGCCCTGGCCGTCATCGCGGTAGGCGGAGGCGGCCAGCTCGGTCTTCAGCGTGGATGCATCCATCGCCTTGCCGGGGGTGAGCACCAGCGGGCGCGCGTAGACGCGCGTCGGGATCTGCCAGCGCAGCTCGCCGAAACGCTGGGTCACCTGCTGGTTCAGGTACAGCGTATAGGGAATGAGGAAACCCAATCCCAACGCGACCGCAGCCATGCTCCAGGTGATCAGCCGGCGCCGCCACAGCGGGCCGTTGTCCTGCTGGTCGTCGTCGTCGAAATCGTCGATGTCGTCGGAATCGTAGCGTCGGGGCACGGGAATGCGAGAATGTAGGGTCTGGCGAGTCTACCCCAGCCGCTGCGGCTGGCGAATTCTCCCGGGTTCCCCTGCTTAAGCTGGAGTTGCAACCGGATGGCGATGTCCCTGGCCGAGATCCGATACCTGATCAACCGCCTCACGGGCCTGGCCCGCCGGAGCCTGGCCAGCCTGCGTACCCGTGGGTGGCGGGCGACCTGGCAGCGCATCCGCGTGCATACCCAGCGCGCCGTTCCCGCGCCGCGAACGCCGCTGTTCCTGCCGCCGGTACAGGATTTCGCCCCCTTCACGGTGCCGTTCAGCGAAACGCCGCAAGTGAGTATCGTCATCCCGGTCTACAACCACGTCGGCCATACCCTGGCCTGCCTGCGCGCCCTGGCGGCACATCCGCCGCTGGCGGCGTGCGAGATCCTGGTCGTGGATGACGGCAGCAGCGACGCCACCGTGCAGTGGATGCCGCAGGTCGCCGGACTGCGCTATGAGGTGCGCGAGCACAACGGCGGCTTCATCGAGGCCTGCAACGATGGCGTGTCGCGCGCACGCGGCCGCTATGTGGTGCTGCTCAACAACGATACGGTGCCACAGCCGGGCTGGCTGGATGCCCTGCTGGACACGTTCGCCAGCACGCCCGACGCCGGCCTGGTCGGCAGCCAGCTGCTGTACCCGGATGGCCGCCTGCAGGAATCAGGGGGTGTGATCTTCGCCAACGGCAGCGGCTGGAGCTACGGCCGTTTCGAGGCGGCGGACGACCCACGCTTTGCCAGCCTGCGCGACGTCGACTACTGCTCCGGCGCGGCGCTGATGCTGCCGCGCGCCCTCTGGCAGCAGCTGGGCGGCTTCGATACCCGTTACAAGCCGGCGTACTACGAGGACACCGACCTGGCCTTCCGCGTTCGCGCCCAGGGCCTGCGTGTGCTGGTGCAACCAGCCAGCCGGGTGATCCACGATGAAGGCACCAGCAACGGCACCGATACCGGCAGCGGGGTGAAGGCCTACCAGGTGCGCAACCAGGCCATCTTCGCCGCCCGCTGGGCCACCGAGCTGGCCCGCCATCCGGCGGTGGGCGAAGTGCCGTCACCCGCGCTGCTGCTGCGTGGCCGACGCCAGGTGTTGATCCTGGACGAGGAAGTACCCCAACCGGATCGCGATTCGGCGTCACTGCGCCAGGTGAACCTGATCCGCCTGCTGCTGCAGGGCGGCGCTCATGTGGTGTTTGTTCCCACCCGCCGCGAACATGGCGGTGCCGCCACCGAAGCACTGCAGCGGATGGGCGTGGAAGTCTGGTATGCGCCGTTCCTCGATGGCGTCGCCAGCTGGCTGCGAACGCACGGTGCGCGTTTCCACGTGGCGCTGCTGGTCCGCCACCATGTCGCCCACGAGTGCCTGCCGCTGCTGAAGCGCTATGCGCCGCAGGCCCGCACCGTGTTCGACACCGTGGACCTGCACTACCTGCGCGAACGTCGTGGTGCCGAAGTCGCCGGTGATGCCGGGTTGCTGCGCGCCGCCGAGCGTACCCGCGCCAGCGAGCTGGCGGTAATGGAGCAGTGCGACGTCACCGTGCTGGTCAGTGCCGCCGAGCGCGAGCAGCTGCAGGCCGACGCCCCTTCCGTGCAGGTGGAGCTGATCTCCAACCTGCACGACGTCGCCGGCGCCGGCAAGCCGTTCGAACAGCGCCATGATCTGGTGTTTGTCGGCGGCTTCCGCCATCCGCCGAACCTGGATGCCATGGAGTGGTTCATCGGCGAAGTCTTTGCCGGCATCCGCGCCCGCCTGCCCGAGGTACGCCTGCACTGCATCGGTGCCGCCACACCGGAATCGCTGCTGGCATTGGCCGCACGCCAGCCCGGCGTGCAGATGCACGGTTTCGTCGAGGACATCACGCCCTACATGGACGGCGCACGCATTTCCATCGCGCCGCTGCGTTTCGGCGCCGGCGTGAAGGGCAAGATCAACCTGAGCATGGCCCATGGCCAGCCGGTGGTGGGTACCACCTGCGCCGTGGAAGGAATGCACCTGCACCCGGGCCAGGACGTGCTGGTGGCGGATGATGCGGCGGGCTTCGCCGATGCGGTGGTCCGCCTGTACCAGGATCCGCAGCTGTGGCAGCAGTTGTCCGACGCCGGCCTGGCCAACATCGCAGAGCACTTCTCCCTCGACGCTGCCCGCGCGACCGTGCAGCGGGTGTTCTTCACCTAATCCGGGCGACCGCCGGCGCGGCGCAGGCGGTCTTCGAACGCCGGCAGCTCGGCCAGGTCCGGTTGCAGCAACCGGGCCTGTTCGGCGGCGTGTGCCGCGAAAGCCAGATCGCCGTTGCCGAGCCGTTCGCTGCCGATCGCCAGCCAGCGCTGGGCCAGGCGCAGGCGTGCCGAGGGAAGCCCGGCCGCGGTCGGCGACAGGGTCTGCCACGCCTGCAGGCAGGCACCTGCGGCCTGCACGCGATTCTGCCGCAGGTTGTCGTCGAAGCAGCGGCGACTGGCGGGCAGCAGCCGCGCTGCGGCAGCCTTCACCCGTGCATCGCGTGGCGCCAGTGACTGCGCTTCGCGCAACGCGTCGAACGCACTGTGCCCGGGGGGGCTGATCCATTGCCCGGCACGTTCGGCGCGCTCGATCCTGCGCAGGTGGTCGCGCAGTTGGCGCTCGCGCTGCGTGTTGCTGACCGCCGGCTGCTGCAGCGCCTTCTGCGCCTGTTGGGCGCGCTGCAGGCGTTGCGCGAGCTGCTGTTGCGCCGCCGGCGAAGCACCCAGTTCCGCTGCCAGTGCGGCATCGGCCTGCGCCGCTTCGAACTGGAAATCGTCGGCCTGCTTCTGGCTGCGTGCCAGCACCGCCTGCAAGGTCTGTTCGCGGCCGCGCTGGGCACTGGAATCATCAACCGCCACTGCCAGCACGGCGAGGAATCCCTTCGCTGCGGATTCCAGCTGCCGACGCTGCAAGGCGCGCTGGGCCTGGCGCAGGCGCTGGTCGACGGCCTGTGCCAATGCTTCCTGGCTGGCGGGCAGATCGGCGTGGCCGGCATCGAACTGGCGCGCACGCTGCAGTATCGCGGCTGCCTCGGCCAGCTCGCCGCGCCCGGCCAGGATGCGGGCCTGCTGCAGCAGATCGCTCAGTGCGTCCTCGCGACCTTCCAGCGCCGGCAGATTGTCCGGCTGCAGTACCAGGATGCGCTGGAACAGGGGCAGCGCGCTGCTGTCACCGTCGTCCAGCCGGCCCGCTGCAAAGGCGTTGCGCGCCTGCGCCAGCAGTGCACCGATGCCGGCGCCTGCGCTGCGCCGGGCCTGCAGCTGGCGTGCCACGGCGTCCGCATCGCCCTGCGGCACCTGCAGTTCCCGGGCCAGTGCCAGCGCCTGCGCGCTGCCTTCGAGGTCGTTGGCCTGCAGTTTTTCGCTGGCCTGCTGCAGGGCCGCGGCGCCGGTACGGGCCAGCCCCTCACGGGCCTGCGGACGATCACCATCCAGCGCCAGCACGGCCTGGTAGCGCTCACGCGCACCACTGCCATCGGCGGCACTCAGCCGCCCAGCCGCCAGTGCGCGATCGCCTTCGGCCAGCAACTGTTCAATCTGAGGCTCATCCCAGAACCAGTCGGCCAGCGGCTTGCGCAGCAGCACCAGCAGCACGAACACCGCCAGCGCCGCGACCAGCGCCCAGCGCCACACCCGGCGCGCGTGACGTGCCTGCAGCCACCACCAACGGCCTTCGCGGCGGACGCGGTCCAGCGCAGGATGTTCAGCGCCATGCGGGCGATGCGGAGGCTCGCGTTCCATGCGTGCAGGGTAGCCGGGGCAGCGTGAAGCTCAGCCGAGGCGA
This sequence comes from Stenotrophomonas sp. 96582_Sma, assembly GCF_056480905.1. Classification (NCBI taxonomy): domain Bacteria; kingdom Pseudomonadati; phylum Pseudomonadota; class Gammaproteobacteria; order Lysobacterales; family Lysobacteraceae; genus Stenotrophomonas; species Stenotrophomonas sp. 96582_Sma. Next base: position 3,752,857 of record NZ_CM151122.1, read on the forward strand.
CGCGCCTCGCTCACGCCGGGCAGCGCATCCAGCTTGCCCAGCAGGGTCGACAGCTGGCCGTAGTCGCTCACCTTCAGGCGCAGGCGCAGGTGGGCACGGCCACTGTTGCGCACGTTGTCACTGTGGATGTCGAGCACGTAGGCGTCTTCCTGGGCGATCAGGTTGGTGATGTCCTTCAGCAGCCAACGGCGGTCGACTGCAGTGACCACCACGTCCACTTCGTAGCCGCCACCGGCCTGGCCCCACTCCACCGGCAGGATGCGCTGCGGGCTGGTGGCTGCCAGCCGGGCCAGCGCGGCACAGTCTGCACGATGCACGGTGACACCCCGGCTACGGGTCAGGTAGCCGACGATCGGTTCACCGGCCACTGGCTGGCAGCAACGCGCCAGCTGCACCAGCAGGTTGCCCACGCCCTGCACGGTGAACTTGGACTTGCCCAGGTTCTCACGGCGCGCGGTCGGCCGCGGCAGGGCTGGCACGGGCGCCGGCTGGCTCGCTGCACGTTCGGCTTCCAGCAGGGTACGACTGACCTGGTTCGGGCCGGTGTCACCCAGCGCCACCTGGATGTAGAGGTCGTCAACGCTGTCGGCATGGAACTTCTTCGCCGCCACCGCCAGATCAGAATGCTGCAGGCCCAGACGCTTCAGCTCGCGCTCGAGCAGTTCGCGCCCGGCCTGCACGTTGCGCGCGCGGTCCAGCTTGTGGAACCAGCTGCGTACTTTTTCGCGCGAGCGGTTGCTGGCCAGGAAGCCGTTGGCCGGCATCAGCCAGTCGCGGCGCGGATCGGCCTCCTTGCCGGTCAGGATCTCGACGCGGTCGCCGCTGCGCAGGCGGTAGGTCAGCGGCACGATACGGCCATTGACCTTCGCACCACGGCAGCGGTGGCCCACCATCGTGTGCACCTGGTAGGCGAAATCGAGCGGTGTGGCGCCCTGCGGCAGGTCCAGCACCTCGTCCTTCGGGCTCAGTGCATAGACCCGGTCCTCGGTCAGCTCGGCATCGAGCGCCCCGGCCAGTTCATTGCCCTGCCCGTCCTGCGCCTGCTCCAGCAGCTGGCGCATCCAGGTGATCTTGCGGTCGAAGGACTTCTCCGCGCCCTTGCCGCCTTCCTTGTACTTCCAGTGCGCGGCCACGCCCAGCTCGGCCTGCGAATGCATCTCGTGGGTACGGATCTGCACTTCGATGGTGCGCCCTTCCGGGCCGACCACGGCGGTATGCAGCGAGCGATAGTCGTTGGCCTTGGGCCGGGCGATGTAGTCGTCGAACTCGCTGGGCACCGGCGCCCACAGTGCATGCACCACGCCCAGCGCGGCGTAGCAGGCGGCGACATCGTCGACCATGACGCGCACCGCACGGATGTCGTACAGCTGGTCGAACGCCAGCCGCTTCTTCTGCATCTTCCGCCAGATGCTGTAGATGTGCTTCGGGCGGCCACTGACCTCGGCCTTGATGCCCTGCGCGACCAGTTCGCGCGACAGCACCTTCTTGACGTTCTCGACGTAACGCTCGCGGGCGATGCGGGTTTCGTCCACCTCCCGCGCAATGCGCCGGTAGGTCTCCGGTTCCAGGTGGCGGAACGCCAGGTCCTCCAGCTCCCACTTCAACTGCCAGATGCCCAGGCGGTTGGCCAACGGCGCATGGATGTCGCGGGTCAGCTGCGCCAGCGCGCGGCGCTGCTCGTCGTCCAGCTTGTCGGCCGCGCGCATGCGCGCCAGCTGCCGCGCCAGCAGGATGGGCACCACGCGCAGGTCACGGATGATCGCCAGCAGCAGGCGGCGCAGGCCCTCGCTGTTGCGCCCGGCCTCGCGGCCGGCGTGCAGCGCCCACACCGGATCGGCCGCATCCTGGCCATCCAGCAGGCCGATCACTGCGGCCTTGTGGTTGCCCAGCGGCAGTTGCTCCAGGCTGGCGCGCAGGCCGGGCAGATCGAACAGCAGGGCCGCGACCACCGCGCCTTCGTCGGCCGAGAGCATCGCCAGTGCGTCGAGGGTGTCGCCCAGCACCGACCAGCTGGCGCGCATCTGATGGTCGCAGTCCGGCGCTTCCCAGTGCCCGCGCAGGGCCTGGCGCAGCGGAGCAGGCAGCACGGCTGCCGAGGGGCGGTTCAACAAGGCATCCAGGCCGGGGACGGAAGCGCGGTTCACAGCATCGAGCAGGCAAGACAGAGGCCCCTACACTAGCGCCGGCGCCGTTCAGGGACAATCACCGCGGCCACCATCACCCGGCATGAAGACATGCCGCTACACTCGCGGGCAAACCCAGGAGAGTCCCGACATGTCCTCGATCGTCCCGCGTTTCCGCCTACGGCTGCTGGCCTGTGCCGCACTGTTGCTGTCCCTGTCGGCGCCTGCGCTGGCCCAGCGCGTGGTGGAGGGTGACCTGCAGCAGCAGATGTCACCGGCCGAGTTCAAGGCGGCCGGCCTGGACAAGCTCAACGCGCAGGAACTGGCCACGCTGAACCGCTGGCTGCAGGGCAAGGTCGAAGCGGCCACCACCCAGGCGGTTGCGGCCGTACGGGAAACGGCGCGCGAGGAAGGCCGTCAGGAAGTGATCGTGAAGAATCGCGGCTTCTTCGATTTCGGCAGCAGCGAGCCGATCACCGGCGTGCTGCAGGGCGAGTTCCGCGGCTTCGGCAAGGGCCGCGTCTACGTGCTGGACAACGGCCAGGAATGGGAGCAGACCGATGCAAGCACCCTGGCCGGTGTGCGCAAGCAGTCCCCCGCCGTCAGCATCAAGCCCGGTGTGATGGGCGTGTGGTACCTGAAGGTCGACGGCGTGAACACCCAGCCGAAGGTGCGCCGAACCAAGTAACGCCGTGACCTTGCTGCAGAGCCGAGCGTGGGCTCGGCTCTGCAGCAACGACGTCACGCCTGGCGCAATGCGGTCACCCGCTGCGCCAGCTTCTTCGCAGAGATGCCGGTGCGCGCACCCAGCTCCTGCGCGAACAGTGACACCCGCAGCTCTTCCAGATCCCAGCGCAGCGCCTGCCATTGCGGGCGCTCGCGCAGTCCCTGCTGCTCCCCCGCTGCCAGCGCTTCCAGGAACGGATGCAGTTCCAGCATGCGTGCCTGGTCACGTGGCGGATCACGCTTGGCACGCTCGGTGCGCAGGATCATCGCCTTCAGATAGCGCGGGTACTGCGCCAGCGCGTCGGCCGGCGTGTCGCGCAGGAAGCCGGGATGGATCAGCCCGACCAGCTGCGCTTCCATGTCGTCCAGATTGCCGCGTGCCCAGCCCATCAACGGTGCTTCCAGCATCGGCTTCAGTTCCGCCACCAGCGCCAGGATGGTCTCGGCCAGTTTCAGCCGCGACATGGCCTCGCCGAACAACGCCTTGGCCGCATGCTCACGGCGCTGTTCGAAGGCCGCCGCATCGCGGATGTCTTCCAGGCCCTCGGCCAGCACCGCGTTCATCGCCGCATCGACCAGGTCGCCACGCAGGCGCTCCTGCGACTCGATCGCCGCATACAACAGGCCGGTCTTGGCACCAACCGGCAGCTGCTTGCGCGCCTGCTTCACCTTCTCGGCCAGGGCAATCTCCAGCAGCCGGCGCACGCCCAGCGGATGGGTCTCCTGCGCCTGCTGGCAACCGGCGAAGATGCGCAGCGCCACGCTGTCGCCCTCGTCCAGCAGCGCCGGATAGGCCGGCACGCCTGCTTCACCGGGTACCTGCAGCGGAATCGGCGTGGCCGGGAACGTGCGCAGGCCATCGGCGGCCATCTCGCGCCCAGCGCGTGCAGCGAACGCATCGCCGGCACGACCACCGAATTTCGCGCGCAGTGCGTCCAGATCGCGCGAGGTCGCCAGCACCTTGCCCTGCTCGTCGCGCAGCCGCAGGTTCATGTGCAGGTGCGGTTCGATCGAACCAGGCTCGAAATCGAGCGCGGTCACCGTTGCGCCGGTCGCACGTGACAGGAAGCGCGCCAGTTCGCCGGTAATGGCATCGGCGCTGGGCTGCGGGAACGCCTCGTAGAACGCGCGGCCGAAGTCCGGTGCCGGCACGTAGTTGCGGCGCATCGCCTTGGGCAGGCTGCGGATCAGTGCCGAGGCCTTGTCGGCGACGAAACCCGGCGCCAGCCAGCCCAGTTGCACCGGGTCCAGTGCGTTGAGCAGGTGCAGCGGTACGTCCAGGGTCACGCCATCGTCGTCGGCACCCGGTTCGAAGCGGTAATGCAGCGGCAGGCGCGCCTGGCCCAGCGGCAGGTACTTCGGGTAACGCTCCTGTTCGCTGCCCTCACCCGGCAACAGATCGACCAGCGACCAGTGCAGAGTCTTGCGCAGTTCCGGCGCCAGCCCCTTCCACCAGGTGTCCAGACCCGCCGCCGAATGGATCTGCGGCGGCACCCGGTCCAGGTACCAGCGCGCCTGCCAGTCCTCGTCGGCAACGATGCCAGCACGGCGCAGCTTGGCTTCTTCCTCGCGGGCGATCTCCAGCACTTTCTGGTTGTCGGCCACGAAGCTGGCGCGGGTGTTGATCTCACCGGTCACCAGTGCCTGGCGCACGAAGATGTCATGCGCTTCGCCCGGCGCGATGCGACCGTAGTGCACCGGCTTCTTCGGCGCCAGCACCAGGCCGAACAGGCTGATCTGCTCGGAGGCCAGCACCTGGCCCTGCGCGCGCGACCAGTGCGGATCGAAGTGCTTGCGCAGCAGCAGGTGCGGCAGTTCGGCGATGACCCAGTCCGGCTCGATCGCCGCCAGGGTCATGCCCCACACCTTCTGCGTATCCAGCAGGTTGGCCACCAGCAGCCACGGCGGCGGCCGCTTGGACAGCGCCGAACCCGGGAACGGCAGGAAGCGGCGCTGGCGTGGCGCCTGGAAATCTCCCTTCTCGGTGCGGTGGCCGATCTGCGTCGGCAGGCCCGCCACCAGCGCCCGATGCAGGGTCTGGTACGCAGCGGCACGCACGCGTTCGCTGAAACCGCCGCCAACCGGTGCCTGTTCCTTCTGCGCACGCACGGCTACCGGCGCCGGGGCCGCCTCGGCCTTGCCTTCGCGGGCCAGGCGCGCGGCACGGTGCAGCTGGCCTCGGGTGGCTTTCACTGCGGCGGCATCATCACGCGCCGGGGCCGGTGCACTGCTGCCAGCCAGCAACGGCGCCATCGAGGCCTCGTTGGCCTCTTCCTTCCAGCCCAGTTCTTCGCACAGCAGGCGCAGCTGTCGATGCAGCTCGCGCCATTCGCGCATGCGCAGGAAACCGAGGAAATGGCGACCGCACCAGTCGCGCAGTTTGGATTGGGTCAGGTCTTCGTGAGCCTGCCGATAGGCATCCCACAGGCGCAGCACGCCGACGAATTCGGACCGCCCATCGGCGAACTGCGCATGCGCGCTGTCGGCCGCGCCACGCGCTTCCGGCGGGCGTTCGCGCGGGTCCTGGATGCCCAGGAACGAGGCGATCACCAGCATCGGCCGCAGGCAGCCGGCAGCCTGCGCGGCCACCAGCATGCGCGCCAGCTTCACGTCCACCGGCAGGCGTGCCATCTGCTTGCCGATGGTGGTCATGCGCCGCTCGGCGTCGATCGCGCCCAGTTCGGTCAGCTGCTGCCAGCCATCGGCCACCGCACGCTCGTCCGGCGCTTCCAGGAACGGGAACTCTTCGATGCGGCCCAGGCCCAGCTGCAGCATGCGCAGGATCACCCCGGCCAGGCTGGAGCGGCGGATTTCCGGATCGGTGAACTCGGGCCGCGCCTGGAAATCGGCCTCGGCGTACAGGCGGTAGCAGATACCCTCGGCGATACGGCCGCAGCGACCCTTGCGCTGATTGGCGCTAGCCTGCGAGATCGGCTCGATGTGCAGACGGTCGAGCTTGTTGCGCGGACTGTAGCGCTTGACGCGGGCAAAGCCCGGATCGACCACGTAGCGGATGCGTGGCACCGTCAGCGAGGTTTCCGCCACATTCGTGGCCAGCACGATGCGGCGGTTCGGGCCGGGGTTGAACACCCGGTCCTGGTCCTGGTTGGACAGGCGCGCGTACAGCGGCAGCACCTCGGTATTGCGGTACTTGCGGCGTTCCAGCGACTGGTGCGCATCGCGGATCTCGCGCTCGCCCGGCAGGAAGATCAGCACGTCGCCGCGCGAATCCAGACGGGTGATTTCGTCGATGGCCGACACGATGGCGTCGTTGACGGTGCGCTCGCCCTCCTGCTCGCCCTCGCCTTCCAGCGCGCGGTAGCGCACTTCCACCGGGTAGGTGCGGCCTTCAACGCTGATCACCGGCGCATTGTCGAAATGCTGGGCGAAGCGTTCGGTGTCGATGGTGGCCGAAGTGACGATCAGCTTCAGGTCCGGGCGCTTGCGCAGCAGCTGCTTCAGGTAGCCCAGCAGGAAGTCGATGTTGAGGCTGCGTTCGTGCGCCTCGTCGACGATGATCGTGTCGTAGTTCGACAACCAGCGGTCACTGGCGATTTCCGCCAGCAGGATGCCGTCGGTCATGAACTTGATTCGGCTGTCTTCGCTGACCTTGTCGTTGAAGCGCACCTGGTAGCCGACCAGCTGGCCCAGTTCGCTCTGCAGTTCCTGCGCCACGCGGCTGGCCACCGCACGTGCGGCAATCCGTCGCGGCTGGGTGCAGCCGATCATGCCGGCCTGGCCACGGCCTGCGGCCAGGCACAGTTTCGGCAGCTGGGTGGTCTTGCCCGAGCCGGTTTCACCAGCGATCACCACGACCTGGTGGTCGCGGATCAGCCCGATGATGGCGTCGGCTTCACGCGCAATCGGCAGCTGCGGGTCCAGAGTAATGGACGGCTGCTGCTGCGCCCGTGTCATCCGGCGCTGCACCGACGCCTGCAAGGCCTGCTCGAAAGTGGCGGCCAGTGCCGCATCCTGTGGCTTGGCCTGGCAACGCGAGAGCATCCCCAGCAAACGGCCCCGGTCGCGGCTCATGGCGCCGTCGATGGCGGCGCGCTGTTGGCGCAGGCGGGGCGATGGATTTTTATCGATAGAGTTCATCAATCGGTTCGTTCAAAACTTTGAAAGCGACCAGTCATCACGACCGGTTTATTGTGAAGGCCAACGATTCCACAAGGAGGAACCCCATGGCGAAGACCAAGAGCACGACCAAGGCCAAGACCGGCAAGCAGAAGCTTGCAGCGGCGGCACCGTCGGCGCCGAACATCGATATCGGGATCACCCAGGGCGACCGCAAGAAGATCGCCGACGGTCTGTCGCGTTTCCAGGCCGATGCGTTCACGCTCTACCTGAAAACGCACAACTTCCACTGGAACGTGACCGGGTCGATGTTCAACTCGCTGCACACCATGTTCGAGACGCAGTACACCGAGCAGTGGGCGGCACTGGACGACGTGGCCGAGCGCATCCGCGCGCTGGGCTTCAATGCCCCGGGCTCCTACCGGGAATTCGCTGCGCTGACCTCGATCGCCGAGGAACCGGGCCTGACCGACAGTGCGGACTGGCGTGAAATGGTACGCCAGTTGGTGGTCGCCAACGAAGCGGTCTGCCGTACGGCACGTGAAGTGCTGGACGTGGCGGCCAAGGGTGAAGACGCCCCGACCGAGGATCTGATGACCCAGCGCCTGCAGACCCACGAGAAGTACGCCTGGATGCTGCGCTCGCTGCTGCAGTAAGGGTTGGGGGTGTTCGGCAGGGCTGCGCCCTGCACCCGCAGAGGCCTTGAAGCCAAGGCCAGAGCCAGAGCAGAAGCTGGCTATCTGTGGGTTGGCGGGGTGGGTTCGGTTGCGGGGGACGCCGTAAATCCATCCATGGCGCTCACGCCCCCCGCAACCGGACACCCCCCGCCTTCGACAGTTTTTCGCGATCTGCCGGGACAGCGTCCGCTCTGGTAGGTGTCGACCTTGGTCGACACGGATGAATTCATTCGATATCTGACAGATGTGTCGACCAAGGTCGACACCTACCAACAGCCGCGTGAACCTGTCGAGGGCGGGGCGGTGTCGGATTGCGGGGTGTCAGCCGCATGGATGCGGCTGCCAAGCCTACACGGACGTACTTGCGGCGTCCCCGCAATCCGACACCGCCCCGCCAACCCACGGATCACCCCAGAGCCGGCTGTTGCCTTTGACGTTGCTCTGGCTTGTAGCAGGTGCGGGGCGCAGCCCTGCCGAGCCCCCCCCGCCGGGGTAAACTAGCCGGATGGCTTCCCGTCCCGCGCACGACCTGCTCCAACGCGTCTTTGGTTACGACGATTTCCGTGGTCCCCAGCAGGACATCGTGGAGCATGTGGCTGCCGGTCACGATGCCCTGGTCCTGATGCCCACCGGCGGTGGCAAGTCGCTCTGCTACCAGGTGCCGGCCCTGCTGCGTGACGGTTGTGGCATCGTCATCTCGCCGCTGATCGCGCTGATGCAGGACCAGGTCGAAGCCCTGCGCCAGCTCGGCGTGCGTGCCGAGTACCTGAACTCGACCCTGGACGCCGAGACCGCCGGCCGCGTCGAGCGCGAACTGCTCGCCGGCGAGCTGGACATGCTCTATGTCGCCCCCGAGCGCCTGCTGACCGGCCGCTTCCTGTCGCTGCTGTCGCGCAGCCAGATCGCCCTGTTCGCCATCGACGAAGCGCACTGCGTGTCGCAGTGGGGCCATGATTTCCGCCCCGAGTACCGCCAGCTGACCGTGCTGCACGAGCGCTGGCCACAGATCCCGCGGATCGCGCTCACCGCCACCGCCGATCCGCCGACCCAGCGCGAGATCGCCGAGCGCCTCGATCTGCAGGAAGCACGCCACTTCGTCAGCTCCTTCGACCGCCCCAACATCCGCTACACCGTGGTGCAGAAGGACAACGCCCGCAAGCAGCTGACCGATTTCCTGCGCGGCCACCGCGGCGAGGCCGGCATCGTCTACTGCATGTCGCGGCGCAAGGTCGAAGAGACCGCCGAATTCCTCTGCGGCCAGGGCTTCAACGCCCTGCCCTACCATGCCGGCCTGCCACCGGAAGTACGCGCCAGCAACCAGCGCCGCTTCCTGCGCGAGGACGGCATCGTGATGTGCGCCACCATCGCCTTCGGCATGGGCATCGACAAGCCGGACGTGCGCTTCGTCGCGCATACCGACCTGCCCAAGTCGATGGAAGGCTACTACCAGGAAACCGGCCGCGCCGGCCGTGATGGCGAGGCCGCCGAGGCCTGGCTGTGCTACGGCCTGGGCGACGTCGTGCTGCTCAAGCAGATGATCGAGCAGTCCGAAGCCGGCGAAGAGCGCAAGCAGCTGGAGCGGTCCAAGCTGGACCACCTGCTGGGCTACTGCGAATCCATGCAGTGCCGCCGCCAGGTGCTGCTGGCCGGTTTCGGCGAGACCTATCCCCAGCCCTGCGGCAACTGCGACAACTGCCTGACCCCGCCCGCCTCCTGGGACGCGACCATCCCGGCGCAGAAGGCGCTGAGCTGTGTCTATCGCAGCGGCCAGCGTTTCGGCGTCGGCCACCTGATCGATGTCCTGCGCGGCAGCGAGAACGAAAAGGTGAAGCAGCAGGGCCACGACAAGCTCAGCACCTACGCGATCGGCCGCGACCTCGACGCGCGCACCTGGCGCAGCGTGTTCCGCCAGCTGGTCGCCGCCAGCCTGCTGGAAGTGGACAGCGAGGGCCACGGTGGCCTGCGCCTGACCGATGCAAGCCGCGACGTGCTGACCGGCCGCCGCCAGATCAGCATGCGCCGCGATCCGGCCAGCAGTACCAGCAGCCGCGAGCGCAGCGCACAGCGCACCGGGCTGTCGGTGCTGCCGCAGGATCTGGCCCTGTTCAACGCCCTGCGCGGCCTGCGCGCCGAGCTGGCGCGCGAGCAGAACGTGCCGGCCTTCGTGATCTTCCACGACAGCACCCTGCGCAACATCGCCGAACAGCGCCCGACCAGCCTGGATGAACTGGCACGGGTCGGCGGCATCGGTGGCACCAAGCTGAGCCGCTACGGCCCGCGCCTGGTCGAGATCGTGCGCGAAGAAGGGTAGCGGCTCTACATTGGTGCTGGTCCAACCTTGAACCGGCCATTCAGCCGGAAGTGCATCCGCGCCCGCTTGCAGCTAGATTAGCGTCATGTCCCTGGCCTCGACCCTGCTCCGTGTCGTGCTCATGCTCAGCCTGTTGCTCAACGGGCTGAACGCGGCCATGGCCAGCGGTCACGAGGAAATGGGCCGGATGGCCCACGCCGCAGCCACTGCTGTTGACGGCGGCACCGCCGACTGCCACCACCACGCCGGCATGCAGGCCGACGAGGCTCCGCAGGCCAAGGCCCCCGCCCATGACGCTCATTGCCAGATCAAGGACTGCGTGCGCAGCTGTGCCCAGCACCCGCTGCTGGTAGTGCTGCCGTTGCCGGTCATGGCCGGCCCGGCATTGTCGCTGGCCCCGCAGCCGATGCCGGCCAATGGCCGTCCGGCGCCGCCGCTGCCGCCGATTTCGCGTCCTCCCATCGGCTGATTCCACACGCACCGTGCGCCCTGCGCACCGCAGCCGGCCGCCTGCCGGCGTCTTTACGTGTCTGGAGTCACCACCATGAATACCCGCATTCCCCCCGGTCCGGGCGCTGTGCCCATGCCGTCGCGCCGCCTGTTCGTGCAGGGCCTGGCCGCCGGCGGCGTGGTTGCCGGCATCGCCGCTGTCGGCGTGCCGCAGCGCGCGCTCGCCGCCGCCACGGCCGCCCCACGGCTGGCCGGCGCCCCCGCCGTGCTCAGCGACACCCGCATCGAACTGGCCATCGGCGAATCGCTGGCCAATTTCACCGGCCGCACCCGCCCGGCGATCACCGTCAACGGCTCGCTGCCGGCACCGATCCTGCGCTGGCGCGAAGGCCAGACCGTCGACCTGTTCGTGCGCAACACGCTGGAACGCCACCCGACCTCGATCCACTGGCACGGCATCCTGCTGCCCGCCAACATGGACGGCGTGCCCGGCCTGAGCTTCAACGGCATCGGCCCTGGTGAGACCTACCACTACCACTTCGAGCTGAAGCAGTCGGGCACCTACTGGTACCACAGCCACTCCATGTTCCAGGAGCAGGCTGGTCTGTACGGCGCGCTGATCATCGACCCGGCCGAACCGGCGCCGTACCACCACGACCGCGAGCACGTGATCATGCTGTCGGACTGGACCGACATGGACCCGGGCGCGCTGTTCCGCCGCATGAAGAAGCTGGCCGAGCACGACAACTACTACAAGCGCACCCTGCCCGACTTCCTGCGCGACGCGAAACGCGACGGCTGGTCGGCGGCGCTGTCCGACCGTGGCATGTGGGGCCGGATGCGGATGACGCCCACCGATATCTCCGATATCAACGCGCACACCTATACCTACCTGATGAACGGCACCGCCCCGGCCGGCAACTGGACCGGGCTGTTCCGCAGCGGCGAGAAGGTGCTGCTGCGCTTCATCAATGGCGGGTCGATGACCTACTTCGACGTACGCATTCCTGGCCTGAAGATGACCGTGGTCGCTGCCGACGGCCAGTACATCCACCCGGTGAGCATCGATGAGTTCCGCATCGCCCCGGCCGAAACCTACGATGTGATCGTCGAACCGAGCGGCCAGGACGCCTTCACCATCTTCTGCCAGGACATGGGCCGCACCGGCTACGCCGCCGGAACATTGGCGGTTCGCCATGGCCTGCAGGCACCGATTCCCGCGCGCGACCCACGTCCGTTGCTGACGATGAGCGACATGGGTCACGACATGGGCAGTGGTGGCCACGGCGGTCACGACATGGCCGCGATGAAAAGCATGGAAGGTGGCTGCGGCGCCAGCATGGGCCACGGCGCGCACGGCGGCGGCGATGCCGCCAGCAAGGCACCGAAGCACCCCGCCAGCGAACGCAACAACCCGCTGGTGGACATGCAGAGCTCGGCCTCCGAACCGAAGCTGGACGACCCCGGCATCGGCCTGCGCGACAACGGCCGCCAGGTGCTGACCTACGGCGCGATGCGCAGCCTGTTCGAAGACCCGGATGGCCGCGAGCCGAGCCGCGAGATCGAACTGCACCTGACCGGACACATGGAGAAGTTCTCCTGGTCGTTCGATGGCATCCCGTTTGCCAGCGCCGAACCACTGCGGCTGAACTACGGCGAGCGCATGCGCATCGTGCTGGTCAACGACACCATGATGCAGCACCCGATCCATCTGCACGGCGTGTGGAGCGATCTGGAAAACGCACAGGGCGAGTTCCAGCTGCGCAAGCACACCATCGACATGCCGCCGGGCACCCGCCGCAGCTATCGCGTGCGCGCCGATGCACTCGGCCGCTGGGCCTACCACTGCCATCTGCTGTACCACATGGAAGCGGGCATGATGCGCGAAGTGAGGATCGAAGAATGAGCCGCTCACTGCTTTCCCCCAGCCTGCTGGCCCTGGGCCTGGCCGCTGCATTGCCCGTGTTCGCGCAGTCGCACGCTGGTCACGACATGGCCGCGATGGATCCGCCCGCGAAGACCGTGAAGGCACCGGTCGAACCGGTCGATCATTCGAAGATGGATCATTCGAAGATGGATTCGGGTGCGATGGACCACTCAGCCATGGACCACTCGAAGATGGACCATGGCGCGAGGCAGCCGGCGACGATGGACCATTCCACGATGGATCATTCCACGATGGACCACGCCGCGATGGGCCACGGATCGCCTGCACCGACCGAACCGCGCGAACCCATCCCGGTGCCGACCGACGCCGACCGCGCCGCGGCCTTCCCGCCCATCGCCCACGGTGCGATGGAGCATGCGCCGGAGATCAACAGCCTGCTGCTGATCGACCGTCTGGAACATTGGGATGGCAAGAGCAGCAATGGTCAGGCCTGGGAGGCGACCGGTTGGATCGGCGGCAACATCAACCGCCTGTGGCTGCGCACCGATGGCGAACGCAGCCGTGGCCGCACGGAATCGTCGTCACTGGAAGCACTGTATGGCCGCAGCGTGTCGCCATGGTGGGACGTGCTGGTCGGCGTGCGCCAGGACTTCCGCCCGGCCGACTCGCGCACGTGGGCGGCCGTCGGCATCCAGGGCCTGGCGCCGTACAAGTTCGAGAGCTCGACCACGCTGTACATGGGCTCCGGCGGCCAGGTGCTGGCCAAGGCCGAAGTCGAGTACGACGTGCTGCTGACCAATCGCCTGATCCTGCAGCCGCTGCTGGAAGCCACCGTCGCGGCCAAGGACGAGAAGGAGTACGGCATCGGTCGTGGCCTGAACAAGGTCGAAGCCGGTCTGCGACTGCGCTATGAGTTCAGCCGCCGCTTCGCGCCCTACATCGGCATCAGCCACGAACGCACGTTTGGTGACACCGCCGACTATGCCGGTGACCACGCGCGCGACACGCGCTGGGTGGCTGGCGTGCGCATGTGGTTCTGAGCAGCAGATCGTGAGCAATGGCCAGCCCCGGCAGCCGCCGGGGCCGGCTACACTGCGCCACGTTCCAATGCAGGCACCGCTATGTCGTTGCAGATCCGCCGCGCCACCCTTGCCGACGTCGACGCGTTGTCGGCCATCGCGATTGCCACCTACAACGAAACCTGGGGCGATTCCTATCCGCCGCAGGAGCTGCACGATTTCCTGCAGGCGCACTACAGCAGCGAGCCGCAGCGCATCGAACTGTCCGATCCACGCAGTGCCATCTGGCTGTTGATGGACGGTGACGCCGTGGTCGGCTATCTGGCCGCCGGTGCCAACACCCTGCCGCACACGGATGCACGAGAGGGCGACATCGAACTGAAGCGGTTCTACATCCTGGCCGCACACCAGAACGGCGGCCATGGTGCACGCCTGATGGACGCGTTCATGGCCTGGCTGGACCAGCCGCAGCGCCGCACCCTGTGGGTGGGCGTGTGGGAAGAGAATTTCGGCGCACAGCGCTTCTATGCGCGTTACGGCTGCAGCAAGGTTGGCGAGTACGACTTCATCGTCGGCGACACCCACGACCGCGAGTTCATCCTGCGGCGGCCGTGATCACGCGCTCCATGTAGAGTCGAGCCATGCTCGACTGCACCTAACCTGTAGAGTCGAGCCATGCTCGACTGCACCTAACCTGTAGAGTCGAGCATGGCTCGACTCTAAAAAGCGCGAAGCGCCTAGAAGTCGAACAGCTCCGACAGGAAGCTGTCCTTCTTCTTTTTCTTGTATCCGTGGCCCCGATTGTCCTCGTAGCGCTGGCCCAAGTGGCGGGTATCACGGTGCATCACCGGCGGCGGAGAGGATGCCGGATGCTGCTGTACAGGCGCGGGCGGCGGCACGGCCGCACCGGCACCGGCACCGGCACGCTCGATGATCTTGTCCAGTTCACCACGATCCAACCACACGCCCCGGCAGCCGGGGCAATAGTCGATCTCGATGCCATGGCGTTCGGCCATCTGCAGGGTCTGGGTCTTGCACACGGGGCACAGCATCGGCATTGCTCCTGTCGGTCCTGCATCGACTGTACCTGTGCGGTGATGACTGTGCGGCAACGCATGACCGATGGCACAGGGACTTCCGACGCGTGCCGATGCGGCGGCAGTCGCACACACTGGGCCCCTGTTCCGCAGGGAGTGCGTACATGACCGCGTTGTCCCGCCTGCCCACCGCCGCGCGCCTGCTGCTGGTCCTGCTGGGCGTTGGCCTGGGCCTGAATCTGCGCGATATCGCTGCGGCCGCAGGGACTCCGATTCCCGCCCTGCCCATACCCTACGGCGGCAGCCTGCTGGACAACGCGCTGGCGGTGCTGGTGGCACTACTGCTGGCCACGCTGCTGCGGCCCCGTGGCATGGGCCTGCTGGGCAGCCTCGGGCTGCGCGGGAATGGTTGGGGCGGCCCGATGTGGGTGTTGCTGGCCAGCCTGCCGTGCTGGCTGGGCCTGGCGATGCTCGGCACCCCGAACACCGCGCTGACCGCGCTGGACGCCACGATGCTGGCCGTGCTGTTCCCACTGGCCGAGGAAGTGCTGTTCCGCGGCCTGGGCTTCGTGCTGCTGGTGAAGATCGTGCGTGGTCCGTGGCCGCTGCTCGCGCTGCCGCAGGCGCTGCTGTTCGGCATGGTGCACTGGCTGGGCTTCGGTGGGTTCGACGGTGGCGGCATCGCGCTGTTCGTCGGCGCAGTGATCGCCGTGGGCGGCTTCATCTTCGCCTGGCTTGACCACCTCGACGGCGACACCCTGTGGTGCGGCCTGGTCCTGCATGTTTCGATGAACCTGGCCTGGAATGTGTTCAGCCTTGACGACGCCGTCGCGCTCGGCTGGCAGGCCACCAGCCTGCGCATCGGCACCGCGCTGCTGGCGGTGGCGATGCTGGCCTGGCACGTGCGCCGCCAACGGCGCGGACAGCTGTAACGCCCACTTAGCTTGCCGTGCACGCCGGGCTCACTACCGGCTTGCGCATACTTGCGCGCCTTTCGCTCCCCCTGTTGTCCGGAGTTGCCGCGTCATGTTGCTGTCCAAGCGCTTTGTGGAACCGCGCGTCCTGCTGATCGAGGACGCCGAGGAAACCCAGGAACTCAGTCGCCTCGCCCTGGAAAGCCAGGCCTGCCAGGTCACCGCTGTCAGCAGCGCCGAGGCCGCGCTGGGCCTGCTCAACGCCGGTGAACCGTTCGACCTGCTGTTCACCGACGTCTGCCTGGGCGGCATCAGCGGCATCGAAACCGCCAACCGCGTGCGTGAGCACCTGCCGCAGCTGCCGATCCTGGTCACCTCCGGCATGGACCAGCACCGCGTGCTGCCGCAGCTGCGCGCCGGCATCCACTTCCTGCCCAAGCCGTACAGCATGAGCGAGCTGCTCGACGCCATCCGGCTGTGCTTCCGGCACGCAGCGGATGCCACGTTGATACCGCCGCCGCAGGCCAGCGCGGCCTGAGGCAATCATCCACGCCTGGCGTGGATCTACTGATTCCGTTTCTCTTCGGCATGGATCCGCGTCAACACCACCGGTAGATCCACGCCATGCGTGGATGCAGCCCCCCATCAACCGCCGGTGTACGGCCCTTCACCCGGCATCACCTCCAGCAGTGCGCGAGTGATCACCTGCGGGTAGACCGTAAGATGGTCCTCGCCGTCAATCACCACGTTGTCCACCTTCAACTTGCGCCCCGTGCGCTTCAGCTGGGCAGTGAAGTCCGCGGTCTGCTTCAGCATGTCGTTGCCGGTGGAATAACGCGGCCCTGGCTTGTCCGTCTCGTAACTGCCCACCGACAGCAGCACGCGCGTAGGCTGCGTCGGGATGACTGCGGCATCCTGCATGCGCGGCAGCAGAAGCTGGTCGAACCACAGCGAAGGACTGGACAGGATGTAGGTGCTGAACATGTCCGGTTGAGTGGTCAGCACATAGGCGCCGAACAGCGCGCCATAGGAATGACCAGCGAACATGCGCCGGGCGGGATCGGTGCGATAACGCGCATCGACCATCGGCAGCACCTGTGTCGCCAGGAAATCACGGTAGTGCGCGGCACCGCCGTAGGTGACGTCATCACTGTAATAGCCATCGACCGTGCGCGCCGGATTGCTGGGCGTGTAGTCGCGCGAGCGGCTCTGCTTTGAAGTCAGGCCTTCCTGCGGCGGCAAACCGACCAGGATGAAATTCTCGATGTTGACGCCCTGCTGCCCCACCAGATTGCGCACGCTGCGCACCAGCGGGAAGCTGTACAGCGCATCGGTCACGTACAGCACTGGATAGTGCTTTTCAGGGTGCGCGGCATAGTCGGCCGGCAGCGCCACCCAGATCGGATAGTCGCGGCCCACGGGGTCATGTATGCGCAACGCTTCCGTATCCGGCAGCACCACGCCTGGCGCAGCGGCTGCCGCGCTCTCCTTCGCTTCACTCTGCGCTGCCGGCGGCGCCACCGACATCGCACAGCCACTCACGGCCAGGCAGGCCGCCACACTCCATCCACGCACACGCTGCATCCACGCTCTCCCATTGCGGGCGACGCACCCGGGTGGCGCCGCTACCGCATCCTCACACGTCATGCGGTGCAGTGCCACGCCGGATCAGGGCGAGGCCTGCGGCGGCGCCGGGAACAGCGTGCGCAGTGCCTGCAAGGCGGCCGGATGATAGATCGTCGCGTGGGTTTCCTCCGGCAGTGGCAGGTGCTTCACCAGCGGCGACGGCGACGCCTGCTGCAGCAGCGTGGCCAACTGCGCGGCGGACGCAGCCAGCTCCGGCTGCCCACTGCTGGCCAGGAACACACGCAGCTGCGCACGCGTCACCGCCGGCAACTGCTTGGCCGCAGCGGCCAACATCGTGCCCCGGTTCCACCACAGGCTGGGGTCCAGCGCGATGTAGCTGTTGAAGAGTGTCGGCTCCTGCAGCAACGTCTCGACCACGAACAGGCCGGCCAGCGATTCACCGATCAGCGCGCGCTCGTCGGTGGTCGGGTAGCGTTGGCGCACCTGCGGCATCAGTTCATCGCGCAGGAAGCTGCGGTAGGCCGCTGAACCGCCGATGCGGGGCGCGATCTTCTGGTCCTGCGGGTCGCTGCTGGGGCCCGTCATGTCGCGGCGGCGCTCGGTGTTCTCGATGCCGACCAGCAGGAACGGACGCATGCTGCCGTTGCCGCTCAGCACCTGCACCAGCCCGGCCACATGCAGGAAGTCCTCGCCGATGCCGCCATCGGCCATGTACAGCACCGGCAACGCCGCCTTCGGGTCCAGGCCCCACGGCTGCGGGCGGTAGACATTGATGCGGCGGGTTTCGCCCAGCGCCTTCGATTCAATGGTGAAGGTCTCGCCGATGACCAGCGGGGTTGCGGCGGCGGCCTGTGCGGACGGCGCCGGCTCGGCGGCCATCAAGGGTGCGGCGGAGATGGCGGACAACAACAGCGACAGCACGATCAGACGCATGGGGTGGTCCATTCCAGGAAAGCGCTGAGCATAGACCGCCGGAGACATTGTCGTTCGCGGCACTTTGCCGATCTACTGGAATTGGAGCACCATGGAGTCGGTGATGGTCATGCAACGCGCACCTTGGCTCACGGACTGGTCACCGCCAGGCTCATATTCACAAGGAGGTTCCCATGTTGAGTGTATTGATCGCCATCACCCTTGCTGCCGGCTCACCGCAGGCCAGCAGCATTCCCGCAGCATCCGCAGCGTATGCGGACTGCCTGCTAGCCCACCTTCAACCGGGATTGTCCGACCGCGCGATCCCGCTACTGCAGCAGGCCTGCGCCTCGAAGCATCCGGAAAGCTACGTCGCATCGGCAGAACTGGAACGCCGAATCAGCGCCCAGCGCCGAGCCGACTTTGAGGCGGCTCAAGTGGAGGCGGTTCGTTCCGCGAATGCGGCAGCAACGGCCGCACAGGAGGCTGCCGACGCGGCGGCGGCTAAAGCGAAGAATGCGCGGACGAAGTAGTTGACCTGGACGAGCGCCACAAAAAAGGCACCGCATTGCGGTGCCTTTCTGAATGACCTGGGTCATTGGATGCAATGGTGGGCCGTGAAGGATTCGAACCTTCGACCAAAAGATTAAAAGTCTGACGAAGAACCATTGCGGCGCAAGGCTTTCGCCCTGATTCCCGCTCCGCAACACCATCTGCAACGGCGCCCTGAAACCCTTGTGTGGCTTGGCGCCGTTTCTCGTTGCGGAGCGCCCCAAAGCCCCTACCCGATCCAGCCGAAAGGCGGATCCTGGTCGGCCTTGGCCAGCCGGTTCCCCCGGACCTTCTCCTGCCATGCCAGGATCTTGGCCACATCCTCCCGCAGCCTGTCCTCGTGCCTGGTCACCCACAGCTCGGCCCCTGCCCGGCCCTGCTCGTAGCTGCTGCACCAGCGGAACGGCCCGCCGGGGCCATGCCGATGCCGGTCCAGCGAGGCGATCCAGATCCCGTCATTCACCCGCTGGGCCATAGCCACCACCCACACGCTGTGGCAGGCGATCACGGTCAGCGGGTCATTGGGCAGGCTGGCGGACCTGGTCGTCCAGCGGAAGTCGGCGGGGAGCGGCATGGCCGGAAGGATACGACCGGCCGTCGCAGATCCTGCGAACGCGGGGGGTGACCTGGCTGAATCGTTCGGGATGGGTGCCGGCGCGGCGCTGCTCACGCGCCCCCGGGTTGAGCTGCCTGCGGCCCCGGATCCGGCAAGGTCAGGATGCCCGCCCGGCACGACTGGCGCCATCGGGCAACCTCGCCCTGTCGAGTCGGGCTGTCCCTACACGCCCCGGGCACGGCAGGCCGGGCTACCCTCCGGCCATGTGCGGCCGATTCGTCCAGCTCCCCGTGATCGACTTCGGCCAGCCGGGGCTGGCTGACCTTGCCCCCGGCCTGGCCGAGATCCAGCCCAGCTACAACCTGGCGCCGACGCAGCGCGCCTCAGTGATCCTGGACCGCGGCGAAGGCCGGCAGGTCACCCGCTTGGCTTGGGGCCTGCTGCCGTTCTGGGCCAAGGCCAAAGGCCTGCAGGGCTCGACCATCAACGCCCGCATCGAGACGGTGGCCACCAAGCCCGCCTTCCGGGCGGCGTTCAAGAAGCGCCGCTGCGTGATCCCCATGGCCGGCTACTACGAGTGGTCGGTCAGTCCCGAGGACGGCAAGAAGGACCCGTGGTTCATCCACGCCACCGGGCCGCTGCTGGCCGCCGGGCTGTGGGAGGACACCAGCCCACTGCTGCCCGACGGCAACTTGGGGACCTTCACCATCATCACCGGCGACAGCAGCGGCGTCTCAGCCGACATCCACGACCGCATGCCGGTCTGGCTGCAGGCCAGCCAGATCGATGAGTGGATGGCAGCCAGCCCCGACGACGCCATGGCCATGCTGCTGGCCAGCGAGACGCCGGCGATGGAGGCCTACCGCGTCAGCCGCGCAGTGAACACGCCGCGGAACAACCGCGAGGACCTGCTGCAGCAGGTTGCCTGATCGAGGGACCGAGCATGTGCTCTGCACGGCCCCTCTGCGATCACCCCAGTACCGATTCAACCAGCACCTGACCGTACCGCGCGAACTCCGCCGGGCCCGGGTGGTTGATGAGGTTGGCCATCGCCAGCGACTCTGGAGCCGCGCCGATGCCGCCGAGCTGGTCATCCCGCCCGATCCAATGCTGCGGAACGAATGCGCTCCCAGACTCCATCGCTGCGCGCCACAGAGCCCGATTGGTGTAGTTCCAGCCGGACAACGTGGGACCATCCACCGAGTTGCGGCGCGGCACGGACATGATGACCACATCCATTCCCGCTGTCTGGGCCTGCTGGGCAATGCTCTTCACCCGCGCGAGCGTGGCCGTCTGTCCCAGCTCATTCATGCCGAAGTGGATCAGCAGCAGGTCCGCACCGGACGCCAGCATCGGCGCCAGGCGGTCTGGGTACAGGCCGTTATTGATCGTGTCGGCGCTGTTGGTGCCGCCGATCCCGAAGTTCAGATGGGTTACTCCGGCGCCGCTCAGCTCTTCCAGCGCGGCCACCAAGTGCCAAGGGGCGCTGATCTTCACGTGTACCCGTCCCGCTCCGTCCCCGAAATCGTACTTCGGCAGCGCGGCCACCGTGTCGGCCGGCACATATCCCAGGTAGGTCTCGGGGCGGTCCCGGCCAGGCCCGTTGGCGGTGTATCCGACATTGCCGGTCTGGATGGCTGTGATCGAATCGCCATAGGAGGCCACCGTGATCGCCTCACCGCGCGCCGCTTTGCCCAGCACCCGGCGCAGGCAGGCGCGGTTGTGCATCAGCAGCTGCTGCCAGTCGGTTTCACTACCTCGCCGCACTACGCCGCCCTGGAACTGGCCAGCGTTGATCGCGGTGACGCTGTTGCCGACCACGTGCAGGTAGCCGATGGGCACCAGCCCTGCATCCGGCTCGGGGCGATACTCGATGGCGTCGAAGTCGCGTTCGGCGCCCGCCTTGACCGAAACCACCTGCGTCTGCGGATCGATCTGGATCACGTCGTACCGCTCGCGCTTGTAGCTGTAGCTCACATCAATATCGTAAGCAGCGACGTTCACCAGGCCG
This sequence comes from Stenotrophomonas sp. 96582_Sma, assembly GCF_056480905.1. Lineage (NCBI taxonomy): Bacteria > Pseudomonadati > Pseudomonadota > Gammaproteobacteria > Lysobacterales > Lysobacteraceae > Stenotrophomonas > Stenotrophomonas sp. 96582_Sma. The sequence continues at coordinate 3,773,697 of NZ_CM151122.1, forward strand.
CGCACCTTGCCATTGACGTGGTAGGCGAAGTCAGCGCCCAGCGTCAACGGCGTGCCGGTGTCGCTGCGCACCGCCGATACGCCACTCAGGTTGCGATGGCCAATCCATACCCCAGCGATGCTGGTGAACACGGTATCGGTGTCATAGATGAGACTGTAGTCCTCCTTCGTCTCGGTCCCCGAGGCGGCAGCCGTGACGGAAAGCGCCGCGTTGATGCCGACCCTGCGACCGTCACCGTAAGCGGATCCGGACACGAATACCGACAGGCCGAAGACCTCCACGTCGACATCGTAGGCATCCAGCAGGCTTGCGCTTCCCCCGCCTGCGTCTTCTGAAGCCACGCGGTACACGTCACCGCCCAGCTGCCAGGCGAGCGCCGAGCCGGTACCAATTGCTGAAGAGCCCCGAAACCACCCGCGCTGCTGTTGGTTGTAGCCGTTGTCAGCAGCGCGCGTAATGCCAATCCCGATGTTCGCCGATGCTCCCGTGAACGCCCACACCTCGAAGAGATAGGTCTGGCCTTCGACTGTCGTAATCGCAGGGAACGGGAATCGCAGGTCCTGCCATACCCCGGACGCGGCAACCAACCCGAGTTCCGCCACAGTCTTGCTGCCGCTGTAGATCAGCGCTGCGGTTCCGTCGTTTGCAGGGTAGATTCCGGCCGTAGTGGGATTGGTGGGGCGCGACCAGACGCGCAGCCGGAGAGTGGACACTGTGCTGGCCAGCTCAACGTTGAGCGCCACTGTGGCAATGGAGGCACCCGCCGCAATGTCCTGGCCAGCACCAGCCTGCGCTCCGAACGTCCAGGCGTAATGACCGTCGGTCTGTGGATACCTCGCTTCGTTGGTCACCCTTGATGCAGATGCCATGAAGGACAACGAGAAACTGCGATCGATGACGCTGGCCTGCACTTCGAGCGCATCAACCTGCGGTGCCAGCATGCTGTCTACCTCACGGAAGTAGGCCTCATAGGCCAAACGGTTGGGCGAACTGATCAGCTGGCTCGAACCGCCAGCATTGCCGAACCAACCGCGCCGGAACTGCGTGATGCCGGGAGCATCGTTGCGAATGCCGATCGACAGCCCGCCGGCCGCGCTGAGCTTCCAGACCAGCAGGTCCGAGCCGGTAACGGTGACCGCCTGCGGCAATCGGAACTCAATATGCTGCCAGTCGTTGCCGTCGGCCAGGTCCGCGCCGTTCACCGTAACGTGGGTGAGCAGGGTGTCGTTCGCGGTCGGCGGGTAGGCCGACGTGCTTCCCGCCTGCACACGCGAGTACACCTCCAGCGTGATGTCTCCAAGCAAGGGAACGTTGCTCATCCAGAACCGGTAGGCATTGACCAGCTGCCCGGCGACCGCCTCTGACGCGGAGTAGACAGCCCGATTGCCGACCGGATCGTTGACCGCGTTGTGCAGGACCTGCGTGACCATCTTCTCCGTCACATTCACCTGCGTGAGTGCGTCATCAGCACCGCGGGTAGCCCTGGCGATTCCGAACCGTGTCGGGTTGCGGTCGGCCTTCGTGGCAATCAGATCCGCGCGCAGCCACTTCCAGGCGGTTCCGGTCCAGCTGTATTGCCCGGCGTTGCTCACCGGCGACCCGCTCACCGGGTCAGTGTGCTGACCTGCATCGTTCGTGACGAATGCGCCCTGCCCAGCAAACGCTCCCGTCTTCGCAGCCAGATCGGCCCAAGTCGACTCATAGATCGCATCGCTCGATTGCGCGGCCTCCAGATCATCAATCCGGCCGTTGAGAACGTCTTTCGTGCTGTCGAGTTCTGCCGGCTGCACAGCCGAATCCGCGCGCGCGCCCTGACCGGCAGTGGCGAAACTACCGGAAGGCTCGAAGGCAGCAGTTCCGAGGCTATCGATCACCCCTTGGACCGCTCCCACCTTGAAGTCCAGAGAATCTGCGTCAGTGGAGCCATCGACCCCCACCTTCCGCTGCACAGCCTCGATCGCGTCGTTGGCGTCGCCATGCTGGCTGGAGTGGGAGCGCACCTTCGCCTGGCTGTCGTTCGGCAGGGGATTGTCGAATTGATCGATTTCGCTGGGGAATTTCGTAGTCATCGGGATACCTCAGGAGATGCGTACACAGAGGACGGAACCGTTGCGGTACATGGCACCGACAGCCACACCAGCGGCTGCGGCTGCGGTGTCATCAACGGCGTTGGGAAGGCTGACCAGCGACGCGATGATCACGAAGTCGGTGGCGGCATGGTTGGCGGCAGTCCCCAGGCCGAGGGAGTCAGCGATGTCGGCGGCAGTGACGTCGCCCTGCAGGCCAACCACGGAACGGGTGGCGTCGACGTCTGCGGCGTCCAGCGAGACTGTGCCGGTCTGCCCGTTGACCGACTGCACCAGGTCAGGAGGCGTCTGCAGCAGCGTCCAGTCGGCCATGGTTCCGGCGCTGCCGCCGTTCTGGATGTAGGTGCGGTTCTGGTCCGTGCGGACGGCTACGTCGCCCTCCTCCACCACCAGCGCCAGCTGCGCGGCCTCACTGTTCACCACATAGGTGGACGTGATCGCAAGCGCCGGCAGGTACTGCGTCGGGATCTTGCTGGCGGCGTCCAGCGGCGTAATACCGTTGGGCTGACCCTTCTGCGTAGCGATGCGCGCATCGGCCCGTGCATCAGCACGCGCGGCGGTGAAGTACAGATTGCTCCCGCCCTCGGCCAGGTCGTCAGTGCTTGCTACCGCGGTGGCGATGACGCGGCCGTACACGTCGCGGGTGATCTTCAACAGCGCCTGGCCGTCTTCGGTGTTCCCGACTTCTTCCAGCCGAACCACAGTGTCGCCATCGCGGCCATTGCCGTTGACGACGGTGATCCCGCCGCCGGAACGGAAGGTCCGCATGCGCCAGTCGGCAGGGCCGACCAGAACCGGGTAGCCAATACCCGATACTTTGGCGAACGCCGCGAGGTTCTTCGGGACGTTGGTCACGTTGTCCCAAGTCACGCTGCTGCTGCCGGTGCCGCCGCCGAGTTGGGCCGGATCGATCAGTGTCTTGCCGTCGGCCGCGTACAGGTTGACGCCCACGATGGCGCCTTTGGTGGCATCGGTAGGGATGTTCACCACACGGCCGAGCTGGTCCTTGAGCTTGACCTTGCTCACGGCTGGGTCTTCCCCTCACCCAGTCTGCGGATCTCGCCCATGCGGCTGTCGCAGTCCTGCAGCGTCTCCAGGTTGGCGTTGTAGGCCTCCACCACCGCCTCTACCGTGCGCGACTCTGCGCGCTTGGTCGGGCAGGGCTTGGTCAGCCGTGCATCGACCGGCACCAACTTTTCGACGGTGAGACGAACCACCTCGGGCAGCTTCGGCTGCTCGGGCTTCTTCGAACAGGTGCCGAAGCCGCACAGCGGCAACAGCAGGATCAGAGCAAGGGGATGGAATCGCACAGCTGCATCTCCAATTGGGACCGGCATACCGGTTTCATCTTGGCCGCCTGCAACGCCTTCTCCGCTGCGGTGGCTCGGCGCTGGCCCTCGGCCGCCGCCGCTTCAGCACGGCGGGCCGCCGCGTCGGAGGCCTTGCGCGCTGCCTCGGCAGCATCGATCGATGCCTGGGTCTGCCGGTTCACTTCCTGCAGCAGCTCGCCGGCGGCGTTGGCCGCGCGCAGGTTCTCTGCAGCCTCGGCGCGTGCGCCTTCCAGCTGTCGCTGCACGGCCTCGATCTGCTCCCGATCCTGTGCGGCCTGGCGGTCCTCACCTCGCTGGCAGCCGGCGACGAACAGGCCGCCGGCCAGCACCACCGCAAGGCCCCAGCGGATCAGGTCTGCATAGGGTCGGATCGGGTCAGGGATTTGCATCGGAGCGCCTCCGGGCCTTCAGCACGCGGGCCACCACACCGACCGCTCCGAGCGCTCGGATCGACCACTTCGCCGGCTCGGGCAGTTCGTCCATCCAGCCCATGGCGGCGATCGCGTCGTACATGTCCGGGAACAGGCACACCAGGCCGAACACCCACACCGAGGCCAGCTTCCAGGCGCGGCGCCACCCGTCGATAAGCTCGACCTTCATTTCAGCCCCCTGAGCTGTTTCAGCTCCTTGATGTCGGCCTTGTTCTGCTCGACCTGCACGGCCAGCTTGGCCAGTTCGAGCTTCAGCGCCGGCACATCGGCCAGCTGCGTGTTGAAGGTCTGCAGCTGCTGCTGCACGGTGGCCATCTGCTGGTTCGTGACCTGCTGCTGGGTCAGCACCGCCTGCATCGAGCTGATCAGCCAATACCCGCCAGCGACCATGAAGCCGGCGAAGGCCCCCACGATCCATTTCTCGACGGGGCCGAGCGAAATGCGGGTGCGGCCGTCCTGGCTCGGCTGGGCTTCCATGCTCATACGCCCCCACCCAGAGTGCCGCCGGCCTTCTTGTAGATCTGCCGCAGCTTCTCCAGGCTCTGTTCGTGCTGGCCGTAGCCGGCGCCCGGCAGGCTGGCCCACTCCTTGGAACACAGCGCCACGGCGCGGTCGAACTGACCGGCCTTCACCGCGTCAAGCGCACGGCGGCCGCGGATCAGCTCGATGCAGCCCTTGTCCTGGCTCAGCGGGCCGAAATCCGGCAGCTTCAGCCGAGCCTGCAAGGTGGCCCAAGTCCGCTTCAGGAACTGGTACCGGCCGGCAGCGGTGGAGCTGAGCGTGGAATTCAGCCGCACCAGCCTCTCGGGGTGCTTGCTGAGGTCGGAGAACAGGCCGCCGCCCACCAGGACGTCGTAGCCGTGCTGCTTGGTCGGCTGCCGGCCGTTGTCGGTCCCTTCGGACCAGGCCAGCATGTCCAGGAACGCCACGACGTTCTGCCCGCCCGCCTCCTGTGCTGTGATTCGTGCCACTGTCGGCCCCCTTGGAAGTGATGGGCCTACGGTGCCTTCAGGGGGTTCCGGTTCAATGGGCTACTATTGAGCCTCCACACCAACCGCCTAGCCCATGACGACGCTCAGATACATCAAAGCCTCTGAAATTGTTAAATATTTCAAAGACAAAGGGATCACAGCCTCGTGCCTTCGGTGTGGGGTGTCCAAATGGGAACTGACTGATACCGAATTTACGAGGGGTGTAGGTGGGCCGATCCTATCCCCCGAAGGGATTCCAACCCAAAAGCATCGTCCACTCATCCATTTGTTCTGCAAGAACTGCGGTACAACTTGGGATCTGGAGAGGTCCGTTGTCGCGAAGGTGATCGCCGAAGGTGAAGCCGACGTGGACGAGAGCGAGAATTGAAATGGCCGCCCCCGAGTTCTACATCGTCAACAGCCAAGGTGGCAGAGACGTACCCAAGGTCTATGCCAAGAACTCTGAAGAACCGACTGATGCCGCCGTTCAGCAAGTTGTGCTTGAAGGTGGTGGTGGCCCGCCCCATGATGGAGCCATGGAAGCACGAGTTGCCAAGCTGGAAGTGACCACTGAGTACATCCAAAGGGATGTGGCAGAGATCAAGTCCGACCTGAAAATCACCAACCAAGCCATTCGCGACTTCAGCACTCTGGTGAACTCTGAGTTTCGAAAGGTTGACGACGAATTCAAGAAGGTCCGCGATGAAGCGAAGGCCGACCTTCACAAGATTTTCGCCGCCCTGGTCTTCGTTGCCGTTGGTCTTGCTGGACTGATGGCGAAGGGCTTCGGCTGGTTCTCTTAACAGCCACCTTCGAACGATCGATGAGGCCCGGGCAACCGGGCCTTTCCTTTGGCGCGGAGGCCTGCCGGGGCTGGTGGTACCATCCGCGTGCCCGGGATGGCCGGGCTGCCAAGGATCGTCAGGCCCCTGGCCAACCATGAGAGATCGAATGAACCTGATGCATTCGTCGATGGACGAGCTTCGAAACTATCGGACGAGCACCAGGCAGCTCCTGGCTGAAGGCAAAGATGCCTTATCCGTGATGGTTGCTGTGGATAGTCGGCTGATTGAGGTTTCGAATCATGTAGCCATCTGCCATCGTGTTCTGGCCGAGAGCAGGGCCAACCTCCGCTTCAGCATGTTCGCAGAGCGGAAGAAGATCCTTGCCAGTATCGAGCGGACAGGCAACATCCTTGAAGAGCTCGACCAAATTCAGTACGAGCTCGTTGATGTGAAGGGGCAATGCGTGGGCATGCTACGAAGCGAGCTCCAGGGAATGCAGCGCGCTATCAACCAGCTACTGGGGAAATCATGAACGACTGGAAGAAGACCAACTACGGCACCCCGAAGACATGGGCCGAGATCCAGAACGAGAAGACCGAGGCGGAGCTGGAGAAGGTCAGTGCCAGCCCCACGCCGATGCTGCTGTGGCTGGGCTTCCTTGCCCTTCTGCTGCTCGTTTGCGTTATTGGTTTTGTCCTGTCATTCCTGCGCTGAGCTGCTGCTCCACCTGATCCGCAAGCTCTGCCACGTCAGGGTCACGGCTCCGATCCGCAATCCCTCGCAGCACTTGAAGTTGAGCGGGAAGTTCGCCAACGGGCCTCTCAGACGTGCGCGCCAGCCAGTTCACGTACTTGGGCGAGGTCATTAGCTTGGCCGTCGCGTTCGCGATACCCGAACCAATCAGCGATCCGCCAACTGCAAGAAAGGCGCCGCCAGCATTTCCCATCGCCAGCGCGGTACCGGCACCGGCGCCAGTCGTGGCGATCTGACCTATCAGTGCCTCACGCCCAGCAGTTCCTGACGGGTTGGCAAACACCTTGGAGCCCTCCCTGATGCGCGACGTGGCCTTGGCGACGGTCTCCATGTTCTTCTGGAACTCCGGCCCGTAGCTGCCGAACAACACCTTGCGGGCCTCGGGGCTGGTGTTGGCGTAGTTCGTCAAGAATGTGGACATCGAGAACACGTTGTTCTCGTCGGTCTGCTGACTGCCTACGGCGCGCCCCATGCGTCGGATGAACGCGGACGTGACCATCTTCTTTTCGTTCTCGGGCAACGTCTGCATGATCGAGCGAATGCGCGTCGGGCCATCCTTGGCGCCGCTCACTGCTGCCAGGTATGCCGCTTCGCCGTCCTTCTTCCCGATGATGTTGTCGATGTTCTCCAGCTGGTCCACGTAGCGGGAGTGGTACTGATTGGCGCTGGTCAGGGCTTCTGCAGCCTTCGGGTTGCCCGTGGCCTTGACGGCCTCTTCCATGTCCCTGCTCAGCGCCGCATAGACCGGGCGCCACATGCTGCGTGGTACATCGCTGCCGAAGTTGGCGTTGTCGATCTCCCGACCGACCAGCGACCGGAGCTTCTGCAACGCCTCGTAGGGCAGCCGGTTGTCGGTCATGTTGCCCAGTGTGGCCATGACGTTCTGCTCGATCTGGTCAGCCGACGGCACCGGTTCCATCACGGTCATCCCCAGCGACTTGCGGCGCGCGTTCTCCATCTCGATGGATCGGGCCTGGGCCTGCAGATAGCCGCGGTATGCATCTGCCTGCTCCTGCACGCCGGGCTGAGTCAGCAGTGCCTGGACGCCCTGCGTGTCATCGATCAGGCCGCCCTCGATGCTGCCCAGGCGTGCGTTCTGGAACAGACGGGAGGTGGAAGGCGCACCGGGAATAGCCTGATTCAGGTCAGCCAGCGCCGCCTGTACATTGCCGATGTCGACCCGCGTGTCCTGCGGAATCAGCTCATCCAGTTGCTGATACAGCGCATTGCTCTCGGCGCGCGAAAGCTCCTTGAATCCGCCCGGTCCGGCGATTCCTTGCCGAATGGCCAAGCCGGCCATTTCTGGATCAACGACTTGGCCACCCGGAGCCAGAGAAGTCGCGATGTCATCGATGCGCTGTCCGAACTGCCCGGCTTGCCGCTGTGCAAATCGGTCGATCACACCCGCTGAGCCCGGAACACTGCCGAGGAACGTCTCGGCAGCCTGCAGCACACGATTGCCGGTGGCTTGCCCCATGCTTGGCTGCACGCCAGCCTCCGCGAATTCACCCAGAGCAGCTCTCAGAGCGCCTGGATCGCTACCGCGCAGAACTCGCCGCGTCGTGTTCGCCGCCACCGCCGGCACCACGCCAGATGTGGGAAGACGAGGAACTGCACCCGGTGCAAGACCGCCGGCCAAGGCCGCAGCCAACTGCAGGCCAGCGCCGCCGCCGGCTTCGCGGGTGCCTCCAGCGGCAGCGGAGCCACCGACCGTGCTGGCGACCTGTAGCGCGGGCTGGGAGGTCAGGAAGTCGGCGGCAGCAGTGCGCACCGAGGGCGCTGCGGCAACGGAGCGACCAGCATTGAGCGCCCCACCCGCTCCCAGCGTCAGGCCGGTACCGGTCAGCGCTTCGCCGACATCGCCCAGCACGCGGTCGCCGGCGGTCTGCGCCTGGGGCAGGCCCAGCACATCGGCCAGGCGCGCGGCATTGTCGCGGAAGCTGGCCACGGGACGGCCGGTGACCTTCGTTTCCAGCGCGCCCAGGGCATCGCCGCCGAGGGCGCCCAGGAGGCTACCGCCTCCCTGGAGAATCGAGCGGAGGCCGAAAGCCGCATCACGCCCCATGCCGTACTCCCAGCCATCAGGCGCCAAGGCCTGCACAGCTGGTAGATCCGTGATCGGTGGTTGGGCAGTTGGCGCTTGGGGGCCCTGCTCCGCATCGCGCTGGGCCTTGTAGGCCTGTGCCAGCCGGCGGGCGTCCTCAGTGTTGCCGGCGGCATCAGCGGCGCGCAGGGCCTGTTCGAGTTGTTCCAGAGTGGCCATCAGCGAACCCCGTACTTGCCGAGAAGGTCATCCACACCGCCGCCTGCCGAAGGCGCTGATTCGCCACCGGCCTGCGAAGCCGCGCCACGCATCAAGGCACGATAAATCAGGTCGGCGTTGACGCTGGCCGGCTTGGTCGAGCTGAAAACCGAGCGCTCCGCTGCCTTGAAGTCCGCATCCGTGACTGGACCAGACGGGTTGTTGATGCGCGCCTGCCTGCCGGCGGCCGAGCTGGTGTAGGCGTCGAGATCGCTGTTGGCCAAAATGTTGGCACCAGGCAGGCGACCAACCAGCGGGCCTGCAGTGAGGCGTCCTCCCTTCGCCACCTCGATCCGGATTTGCTCAGGTGTCATCAGCCGCACCTGCTCTGGCGTCTTGCCCAAGTACGCCGCAGCGAAGTCGTAGGCGTCGTCGGCCAGCGCCTTCCCCGCAAACGCTTGCTTCAGCTCGTCGCTACTCATCTTCTGTCCAGCGCCGCCAGCTGCGCCGCCGGCAGCAGTCCCCCCTGGATTCCAGCGGCCGTCCCGCTGCAACCCGAACTGCTCCTTCGCCAGAGCGAGGCGCTGTCGCGTGGCGTCCGCAGTGGCATAGGAGCTGGCAGCACTCGCATCCGATGCGCGCGCGCGTGCTGTATCCGCAGCGATGCTTGCCCGGCCCTGGTCGGTCGTGCTGATCCCGCCGCCGCCGGGCAGAAGCCGGTTGTTGATCAGGTTCTGGCCCTGAATGCTGGCCAGCTCCACCGGGCCATTCGCCACGCCCATCAGGTAGGCGTTGCCGCCGCCGAAGTCACCGGCAAGCGATCGCGCCACCGCGCCTTGGCGGAAGTCCTGCTCCTGCAAGGCGCCGCGGTAGCCACTGAGCTGCCGGGGATCGATGTTTCCTGCGATCAGATTGGTGAGAAGGCCTGAATCCTCTTGGCTATAGCCCGCCTTCAGCAGAACGTCCCTACGCTGCTCTGCGGCGACGCGCTCTGCAGTGTCCTTCTCCGCCTTCGCGAGAAGGACTGCCAGCTGTGCAGCACGCGTCTGGCCGGCCTGATATGCCCGCTCCTGCCCCGCTCCGCCACCTGCAAATGCCTGCCCCAGAGAGGCCCATCCGTTCGTAGCCATCTCAGCGTCCCCACAGGTTCGAATTCTGGTACCAGGTACTGGCCTGGTTGCCGAAGTTGGCGGTAGCCCCAGCATTGGTCTTGGGCGCAGCACCGCCGCGCGCCGCCATCCCGCTGCCGATGCCTTGGGCGATCTGGCCGGCGGCGGTCAGCCACGGATCGGGGCGAATAGCCTGCAGCCGGAGCTGTGCCAGGAAGTCATCGCTGGCCGCCTCGCGCCCGATCAGGCCCAGCTGCGATGCGAGATTCCCGCTCTGCAGCGCCTCGCGCCTGCGTTGCTGCTGTGGCGCGTCGATGCGGGCCATCAGCCCGGCTGCGCGCTGGCCGTAATCGCTGATGCCAAGCGCGGCATCATTGGCCGACGCCCGGTAAGCGTCACTGACTGCGCCCCCCTGATTCAGGCCCCGGCTTGCCGCCATCTGCGCGGCCTGCGACTGGTCCATCAGGCTGCGTGTGACGGCCGCCCGCTCCGCGCTGCCGTCGTCGGTCGCGCGCTTGGTCAGCAGCTGGTTCACCGCGTAATCGGCACGCTCCTGGTTGGCCGCCTGCTGGTAGATCCGGTTCGCCGCCTGGTTGTCGGCCTTCTTGGCAGCCTGGTGCTGCGTGTACTGCTGCGTCGCGGCGCCGATCACCGCGATGGCCGTTGCGACCCACGTCATGGCTGTTCCTCCAATTCCAGCGGCTCGTCGTCGGGCATGATCACCAGCGCCTCGATCCGCTCCAGATCCGTTTCGTCCGTGAGGTGGACGGTTACCAGCTCGCTCGGCGCGTGCGCGTAGATGGCCCGCTTCATTCCCGGCGGCGAGTCGATGACGTGGAAGCCCTGTAGCTCCACCATGCCGTCGGCGGTGCGCAGGGTGACGTGGCCAGAGACAATCAGGGCATGTCGGAAGCGGTGTCGCTTGCCCACGACCAGTGCACCGGCCGGCATCGACATGCGGCGCAGGTACTGGCCAGGAAGGAAGGTGTGCTCCACCGGCATGTCCGCCTGCGGCAGCTGCGCGCACAGTTCCTGCAGCTGCACGATGTCAGCAAGTGATGGCTGGCTCACCAGCCGAGCCATGGTGCTGATCACGTCGGGCATCGCGTTCATCGGGCACCGCCGTAGCCGAAGCCTGGCTGGTACAGCGTGTTGTAGACATCGCGGAAGCCCCGGCGGTCTGCTGCTGCCTCGCGGCTGCGGGTATACACGTCTGCAAGGCCGCCGAAGATCTCGCCCAGCGAATCAGCCCGCAGTCGGCCCTGTGCGGCCTGCAGGTTGCCCTGCAGCGCCTGCGCCGACTGCGTGGCTCCGCTGGTCAGGCTCATGCCGCCGGCGACCTGCGACAGCAGGTTCTGGCGGGACGTCTCGTCCGATGCCTTCAGGTCGGCCAGCGCGCCCTGCGCCAGGCGCTCGGCATCCAGCACGCCGCGCTGATAGTCCTCGCCGAGGCGACGGTTGGCGTCTACAGCTGCGGATCCGCCTGCGAGGCCGCTGCGGGCCATGGCGAACTTCAGGCTTCGGTCTGCCTGCTCCTTCTGTCGCCCCAGCTCGCCACCATAGAAATCCCGAGTGGCGCCCAGGAAGTCGTCGTAGCCGGCCTGACGCGAGGGTGCGCTGTAGAGCCGGTTCACCTGGTCGGTGGCGCGATTGATGTTCGAGGTTCGCCAGGCCTCGGTTTGTGCCGCGGCATTGGCCGCCTTGCTTCCGCTACTGCCGCCCATCAGGCACCTCGCATACGTGAAAAGTGAGCGATGTCCTCGCCGTTGGCGCCCTGCCTGCTCCAGACACCGTCGTCCTGCATTCCCAGCGACCGTTCGAACCACTCGATGGCCGCCAAGCGGTCAGCCAGAGCATTGACCTGCAGACGCCGCGCGCCGGCTTCGAATAGCTGGTCGATCAGCCAGCGGCTGGCCTTCGTCATCGCGCGCCACTGCTCGGCCCAGCCCTGTTCAGTGCCGACCATCCACGATTGCCAGATGCCCGGGCCGACCGGCTCGAATCCGCCAGCAGCAGCGGGCGTCCCATCAGCGCGCAGCACGGTGAGGGCATACGGGGAAGAAGTGGCCCAGGCATTCACCAGCGCGTGTGCGGTGGTGTCCGGGCTGTAGCTGGTGCCGCCCAAGACGGCCCGGAACTGGCGCTGCTCTTCGTGCCGAAGAATGTCGGCCAGCACCACCAGGTGGAGTGGCCGACAGGGCACAACATTGCGCGGGAGACGGGGGGAAATCATGCCGAAATGCTGACTTCCTACCCCCCTTGATCAATGGTCACGCCATCGGGCGAAGGTCCTGCACGTACAGGCCGAAGGCATTCCACTGCCATGCCTCGGTGCCGTCGTAGACCAGCCGCACAGCGAACGTGGGCGCCGCCATCGACATTGGCACCGGCCCACCGGTGAGCGTGTCCGGGTCGACCTGGTATGCAGGGGTGAACGCCCCACCGTTGGTCTGGTCGAAGCCCACCTGGATGCCGACCTTGCCCCGCCCAACCACCTCGAAGCCGTAGAGCATCTTCGTGACGCCGGCCGGGCCAAAGTCCAGCCACGGCCACTGGATCACGCCTTGGAACGGAGTGAACACGCCCGGGGAGAGCTCGTCCCCGATCGCGCCGTCGACCATGCGATAGATGCGGTCGGCCGAACGCAGGTAGAGCGCGTCGCCCTGGATCGCCCAGGTGTGCACCTCGAACGGGAAGACGTACCGCGACCAGGCACCCACCTGTCCAATCTGCGTCATGGTGTAAACGAAAACCTCTGTCTGGCCGTCCTTCGCGAACATCAGCCAGTACTGGCCAGCGGCCGGGAAGTACAGGCCGCGCGGCACCACCGAAGGCTGCGCCAGCCATGCCTGCACCAGCGGGTCGATCGGCATGCCTACGTCGCCAGCCTGGAAGTTCGTGCTGCTGGCAGCGATGCCGACGCTTCGCACGCCCTGGCTGGCCAGGAACAGCAGATCGTTGCCCACTGCCGCAATGGCGCGGTGCTGGGTGCTGCCCACCGGCAGCGCGTCGAGCAGCGACATGCTGGCCGGATCTTCATCGATCTGCCACAGCTGGAATGCCTCGGCATTGAACACGGTCAGGTTGCCGCGGTAGAGGCCCATGGCAGCCACCGGGTTGGCGCCGTAGTTCTGCAGGCCCGTGGGCAGGAACCCGGCATCGTTGGCGCTGCTCCAGTCCTTTGGGGCCACTGTGGCGCTGTATGGAACGGTGTCGCCATTGCCGGCGAAGACCTTGGAAGCGCCGATCAACACAACCTTGCTGTTGGGGCAGTTCGGGTCCTCTACCCGGCGGCTCACCGCCTGCCAGGTCACGCTGCCATCCACCACGGTGCCGCCCACGTTGGTTGGCCATGCCGGCTCGCTGCCGCCGCTCACGTACAGCGGAGACGCTGTCCAGGTAACCCGGGTGATCGCCACAGCTTCCCAGGTCACCCCGCCATCGACCACGCGCTTGCCGAGGATGTTCGGCCACGCTGGCTCAGTGGCACCGGTGTGCGCCACCACGTCCTGCACTGCGCGATACACCAGGCCTGCGGGAAGGCCATTCACGGCACCGCTGACAGTGAGGTTGTCGGCACCGGTCACGTGGTCATGGTCACCAACCGACCACAGAGCGATGACGCCCCGGGCATACGACGCGCCGGCTGGCTTCGGCGAGACCGCAGTGGAGATCGCCGCATCGCTGCTGACGATGTTCCCCTGCGTGTAACTGATCATCACGTCGTCCTTGTCGTACCAGCGAATCTCTACCCAGCCGCGCGTGGCGCCAGCCTTGGCCGGGCCCTGCTCGATCAGACAGTTGGCCGTGAGGGAAGCCCCGTCAGCGACGACGAAGCGCGCCTGATTCACCGCTGCGCCATCGCTGATGCGCCCTGGCAGCTCCAGCTTGCCCGAGACGATGTGCGCACCACCTTCCAGATCCCAGCCGGTGTTGCCGTCGGTGAAGTTGCCGTTGATCGGTGCAGTTGCCGTCGGACTGGGCAGGTTCACCGGCCTGATGAGGTCACCTTTGGCCGCCTGCTTGGCGGCCGTCCACTGCGGGACCGAGCCACCTGCCGTGCCGCTGCCAGCATTCCCCAGCGGGTTCTCCAGCGGCACGTCCTCGTTCACGGTGCCGCCGGCAGTTGCCGGCCACTGCGGTTCGGTGTCGCCGGAGCGCGCGTTGGCACCGCTCACCGAGCTGACCGTGTACTTGAAGCCGTTGTTGGCCGACGGCACCACCACATTGCCGACAGTGCGCGCCGCGTAGGCCTCCCATGTTGCGTGGCCACCACCGGTGTCGACCAGCGAATAGGCCAGGCCGTTGGGGGCCGTCGGGCTGACCAGCGCCCCCGGCAGGTAGGTGGTGTTGGCCGCCCACGGCTTCCCCTCCTCCAGCCAGTAGTGATAGGTCGACTCATCGGAGAACTCGGCCACCACGTACAGGAACCCAAGGTACGGCAGCGAGTAATGGATCTCCTTCAGCGTCGCGGCTCCGTTGCTCGGGTGCTTCAGCACCACCACCGAGTAGCCAGGGCCAGCCGGCATCACCTGGTCCGCATAGACGACGAACGCGCCCTTGAATGAGGTCAGGCCGATCGTACCGGGCGGCAGGTCCAGTTGGATGCGCGCGGCCTGGCGCATGCGGATGGTGCGGGCTGCGGTCACATAGCCGTTGAGCAGGTCGAACAGCGCATCCTCCGACGCGCCGCCCTTGTCGCGCAGGCGGGTGATGCCGGCCTTTACGGCGGACAGGTAGGTGGCACGCATTAGTTGCCCTCCGGCCAGCCGCCAACGGGGATCGGACGCCGCGCAGGCGGGATCTGTCGCGTGCCGGGGACGTAGCGCCGGGTGCCGTGGGAGCCGGCGATCAGCTGCCGCACATAGGCCTGGGCCTGCTGCATGTAGTTGCCGGCGTCGGGCTGCTTGTAGTGCGCCTTCGCGTTCGCCAGAGCATGGAGGAACACCGCGCGGCTGTTGACCGTCAGCAGGTCGTCGTCACCGGTGAGCCACTTCAGGCCAAGGTGGCCGCGGATCTTGATCGTGTACGCGCGGTCGGGTGCCGGGAAGATCTCGATGCAGCCGGTGATCCGGTAATAGGCCGGCTTGCTCAGCGAGGTGCTGGTGTACAGCACAGGGTCGATACCCTCGATCAGGGGCGTCCACTGCACGTCGTCCTGAATGCCTGCCCAGGTGATGCGTCGGAAGTCCAGGTACTGATCCAGATCCAGCGGCACGTCGTACAGGTTGGCGCCGGGCACGCACTGGATGGTCCACCAGCGCTCGGTGCGCAGTTCCTTGTACTGCTGATACAGCTGGTCCTGAGCGTCACGAATGAAGCTGTCGACCATCGCGTCGAGGTCGAACGGCCGGCGCTGTGCCATCTCCTGCAGGCGGCTGTAGTAGGCCTCGGCATCCTTCTGGCCGTACTTTGCCTTCGCATCGGCGATCGCCTGCATTTCCACGGCCACGCCGTCGATCAGGGTCTTGTCGCCGCCTTCGACCAGCGGCGCCTTCCCGTCGCCGTAGCGGTCCATTGCGTACCGCTGCAGCAGCGAGTCCTGCGCGGTGTTGATGATCTGGTCCACGTCGGCAGACTTCGCCACGGTGGTGATGTAGCCGCCAAGCTGGTCGTAGTAAGCCTTCGCGTCCTGCTGGCCGTGGTGGGCCTTGCCGTTGGCCAGCGCCAGCAGGAAGACGGCCCACGGATCGAGCGTGGTCACGTCGGCGTCGTCATGGAACGGTGCCAGCGGCGTGCTGACGCTCAGCCGGTACTGGTGCTGCAGCGCCACCTGCGCTTCGGAAAGGAAGTTCGTCAGCAGCTCCTTGACGCCCGGCGCCCAAGCATCGGCAGTGGCCTGCGCAGAGAAGCCGAGCCGCCGCAGAAGATCCAACCGCAGCGATACCATCGTGCGCGGCGCAGGCGTGCCCACGTAGGTGAATCCAAGCGCCGTCGATACCGTCTGCCGCAGCTGGTCGAACGTGCGCTGCACCTTCACCGGCTCGACCACGAAGCCCAGGCGCCGGATCACCTCCTGCCGTGCCTTCTTCAGGGACCATTCCACGCCCAGCGATGACAGGTTCACCTGGCCGGTGTCGTAGTTGATCGGCGCGTCATACCCCAGCGGGCTGTCGTAGACGTTGCCGCCGTTGACCATGATCGGTGCGTTGTTGCCGCCCATATCGTTCTCCAGAAAGAAAAACGGCCGACCGAGTCGCCCCGGCCGGCCGCCAGCCCGCCGCCAGCGGACTTAAACGGTTTCGCTGCCCTGGTCGCCCAGCGCCGCAGCAATGGCATCCAGTACGCCCTTGCGAGGCTTCTCGCGGGCGTTCTCGATCGCCGCCAGCTCGTGCAGGTCCTCGTCGGTCAGGTTGTCCAGCGCCGCCTCGATCTCGGCGACGGTCTTGCCGGCGAGGGCTTCCAGCTCGGTCGGCTGGTCGTCTTCTTCCTCGTCGTCCTGGTCGACCTGCTCGGCTTCGTCCTTGGCCGCGGCGATGCTGGATGCCACCGCCTTGGCGAAGTCACGTTCGTTGCGGTAGGCGTACTTCAGTGCCTCGGCACCTTCCGCAGTACGGCCGTACTTGTTCTGCAGGCCGGCGAACACTTCCGCCATATCGAAGTTTTCAACCTCGATGGCCTCGCGCTTCGATTCGCTGATGGATTCCGGCGGATACAGCTCTTCCACGATCGGCAGCTCGTAATCGAAGATCTGCACCGGAAGCTTGGTGGTTGCGTCGCGGTCGATGACCAGCGTCAGCAACAGCAGGGATACGGTCTTGGCCATTACTGCACGCCCTCCAGGGTGATTGGCGCCGTCGCGGCGGTGCCAGTGCGGATGAAGTCCGGCAGGTCGGCGATCTCGACCACCGGCGCCAGGTTGGCGGCTGCGCTCAGCAGGGTGAACCAGCCCGAGCTGCCAGCGGCCGGGGTGCTGCCGTCGGCCGGTGCTTCATGGCCCTGCAGCAGAACGCCGGTGGTCACGGTGGTGTTGTCACCCAGGTTGGCCAGGCCTTCGCGGCCCCAGCCACCCAGCAGCGGGGTCTTGTTGAGCTTGACGATGGTGCCCCCGGTCGGGAGCGTCTTCACGTTCGGCATTTCGTTCTCCTGCCGGCGAGGAATGCCCCGCCGGCGTTGCGTGGGGTCAGGCGATCGAGAAGACCGCGTTGCTGTTGCCCTTCTTCAGCGTCAGGCCGTAGTGCGCCGTCATGCCGAAGTAGTGGGTGTGGCGGTCGTACACGCGCGGCGGCGTGCGGCGGACCATCCAGCGGCCCTTCACCGGGCGCAGCTTCAGCGACTTGCTGTTGAGGAAGTAGCCGCGCTTCTTCCACGGCACAGCGATGGCGCCCAGCAGGTCGTCCAGGGCGTCGAAGGTCGGATCCCACACCACCGGAACGCCCTTGAAGGCCAGCGCCTTGGTGGACGGGTCCAGGGTGACGCCGCCGGTGGCCGAAGTGCCCATGGTGATCTGGCGGCTCATGACCTTCAGCGCGTCCGCCTGGATGGCGTCGTACATGTCCGAGCCGACCACGATGAAGTCAGGCGCACCCAACTTGCCGTAGGCGATGGACTTACGCCACAGGGTTTCCAGGTGCGAGATCAGGTTGCCGGCGGTGGCGGTGCTGATGCCGATGTCGGCCCAATTGCGCCAGTACGGGGTGGCCGCGCGATCGATCCCGCCGACGGTACCCACCGTCGGGGTAGTGCTGACCAGCGCGTCCAGACCCGGAACGGCCTTCGGGTTGGTGGCGCCGTCCAGGTGCACTTCAATGTCCCAGTTCTCCTGGAAACCATCCTTAAGGGTGGTCCAGTTCTCCTGGAGGATGTTGACGATCTGGATCTTCTCGGCTTCGGTCATCACCGCATTGCGGTCATCGGTGAGGATGATGCCGTTGTTGGCCAGCTCGGTTTCGTTGAGGGTGAAGCCGTCGAATGCCTCATACGCCTGGAATGGCGCCAGACGCACGGTCTTCTTGCGGTTGTAGGTGACCTGGTCGTCACCGGTGAAGTTCTGGTAGTTCGAGTCGTTCGTGTAGCGGATCTTCTCGTTGAAGACGCCGTTGCCGAAGACCGAATCGGCCTTGTTGCGGATGAACCAATCGGCCAGGGGTCGCTGGGTGGTGAACTGATCGATGGGGTCGTTGGTGGCGTAGGACTGCATCTGGGTGTTGGCACCAGACAGCAGCTGCGCAGCGGTAAGCGGCATAGGAATGGCCTCGGAAGGAAAGATGGCTAGCCCGGAGGGGCTGAGGGTCTTTCCGCGTTCCGAGGGCGCGAGGCTCGTTACAGCGCTACCGGCGGCGAACCCGGCTTACGTCACACGCGGGGCGGCTGGTGTGCCGCTCGGTGGTCAAGATGCCAGCGCTGGTGGGCGCGTCAATGGGCGCTGGCGGTACACTCGGCGAGCCGGGGCAAGCCGGCTATCCACATACAGGGGCAATGGAATGATTTTTCCCGCAGAAGCATTTTTCGCTGCTGAAGCACGCGAGGTTCCCGCCGGTCATTTCTATTTGAAGGACGGCAATTGGTTTATCTCAGTTGATGCAAACCAGGGCCAAGGCGGATACATGTCCGCAGTGCAGCTCACTGGCGACTTGGTAGGGCTGTTTCTCCCCAACCCGGTCGGCGTTTCGACCTACATCGGCGGCGGATGGACGGTGGAGGCGCGCATCGAATGGATTTCTGAAACCGTCGATGGCCAACGCGGAAACTGGAACGCCGCATTGGTGCTGGGCGACAAGCCCTACCTCTACGCCCAGTACGGCCAAGGCGACAGGTTCTTTGGCTTGGACGGTATCCAGTCTAATGGAAGTGGTCTCAGCGATTCGCGCCGTCGCTTCACCCAGTGGTCTGGATGGATGGTCGGGCCGGATGGCGATGACATCGGCGACCAGCCATTGTTCGAAGTAGTTTCGGTCCCGCGAATCTACTGATCCAGAAAAGAAGGGGCCGAAAGGCCCCTTCTCCGTTACTGCCCACGCGCCCGGGCTGCCTGGACACCGATGTCGAATGCGTTGTCGGGCGTGATCTGCGGCGCCACCGGTGCGGCGGAGTTCGCCCGAATCGGATTTGGGGCATTGCGGGCAACTGGTGCTGCTGCAGCAGGAGCGGCGACCGCGGTGGCCGGCAGCGCCAGGTAGGCGCGGTGAATCTCGGTCTGCCACTGCGCCGGCGGCAGCGTGCGCTGGATGATGTCGATCGTCGGCGCCAGCAGCGCCAGCTTCTGATCGAACAGGGCATCACCAGCGCGCAGATGCGTCCCCAGCGCCTGCACCGATGCGATCCCCTGCTGGTACTGCAGACCCTGTTGCTGGCGATCCTGCTGCGCCTGGGTGTGGTTCTGCTGCAGCTGGCTCGTCTGCCGGTGCTGGGCCAGTTCCAGCGCCACGTCGCGGGTGATGTCACCAGAGGTGACGCGGCCGGCCAGGTCCGGGTGGGCGCTCAGCGGATCGAAGCCAGGCGCCTCGCGGCACAGCTGTTGGCCCAGCCACTGCAGCTCGCCCTGCATGCGCTCGTATGCGTCTGCCATGCGCTTTGGGTCGCCCGAGTTGATGTCGGACAGGTAACGCAGTGCGCCCCCGAACTGCTCCGGCGTGGCGCCAGTGCTCTGGACCGTTTCCTCCCACTGGCTGACTCGCTCGCGGGCGTCGCGCGCCTGCGTGTGCAGCTCCTGGAAGCGCTCGGCCGCGCGTTCCTTCAGGCCCAGCTGCTTCACCTCGTCATCGACGGTCGGCTGCTGCGGCTGCGCGGGCTGTGCCGGCGGCTGCTCGCCGGCGGGCGGTGCGTTCGGGTCTGCCGCGGCCGGCGTGGCCGGTGCGACGTCCTGCGGCGGCTGGCCGTCTGCTGCCGGAGCGTCGCCGGGCAGTGCATCCTCGCGTGCTTCCTGCTCGCGCGCAGCTTCAACGCCAGCGGAGAACGCATCCAGCTCAGTAGCAGGCGGCTGCGGCGCATCGCCGCCATCGGCAACCGGCGGCGCGCCGGTGTCGCCCGGCTGTACGTCGGTCGGGGTGGCATCCGGCCTGGCCGGGCTGTTCGGGTCTTCGATGTGCATGGTGGAACCTCAGTTGGCGGCGGGATGGCGTGGTGCTGGTGATCAGCGGGCCATGCTGGCGATCGCGCGCCAGATGGCCAGGGTCAGGGGATGGCGGCGCATCAGAACGATTCCGGTTTTGCTACGGCACGGGTCAGTGCCATCAGGCCGGTCTGGAAGTCGGTCTTGGCGATGGCCGACCAGCGATAGCAGCCGGTATCGCCAACGTCAGTGCCCGAGTTCACTTCGTCCACCTTCTTGATCAGGGCTTCCAGCTCGGCGCCCTTGGCCTTGATCTCGTTCATCAGGTCGATTTCGGCCTGCGACAACTCGCGGTAGCCGGTGATCTTGCGGTGCTGGTTTTCCATGGTCTGCTCCTGTGGTCAGAGAGGCGGGGCGACAACGCCGCCCACGGGTGCTGCGGTGGGTACCGGCGCTTCGGCCGGCGGAAGGGCTTGCATCGGATCGGCAGGCGGCATGCCGGGCAAGGCCGGCGCATCGATCACGGCGCCTGGGGCGACCTGCGGCACCTGCGGAATGAAGGTGTAGGCGTCGATCGACGTGTCGCCGGTGCGCTCGATGGTTTCGACCATCAGCTGCTCCAGGCTGTTGGCGATGTCCAGGGGCGTTGCTCCGCGCATCTGGCCGATGGTGACGACGGCCTCCTGCAACTGCGGCAGGATCGCGCCCCACTGCTGCCGGCGCAGATTGGATGCCGGGCGCCCCGAGCTGCCAGCGCGAATGTCGACGTTCAGCAGCGCAGTGACCAGCTCCGGCAGGGTCGCGTTGAACCACAGCGCCTCTGGCCCGGCAATGTCGCTGACCTCTTCCGGCGAAAGGCCGGCGGGTGACATGGCTTCCTCGGCGGTGTACTGCGCGACCTCGCCCAGCACATCGTCAAGGCTGTCGCGGCTGTAGCCCAGGCGGGATTCGGTGCCCTGCTGCTGGATGTCGGCCTCGGTGGCCGTCTTCGCGGTCTGGATGCTGGAGGACAGCGCCTCCTGGATGCCCCAGATCAGTTCCAGCTCGGCGCGGATGGGCGCGGTGTCGTAAAGCGCGGCGTCGATCTGGTTGTACTGGATGGGGAACAGCACGCTGGTGGTGGGCAAGCCCTTCAGGTCCAGGCCGACCATCTCCCCGATGCCGGCTCCCTCCAGCTTCGCTGCGTCGCCCGGCTCGACAGCGCCACGGTCGAAACCAAGCTTCGGGATGGCGCGGCGGCGATGCTCCCGGTAGTTGGTGCGGGTGCGGTTGTACTCGTCCAGCAAGGCGCGTGAGCGGTCCACCAGCGACTGCGGGTGCCGCTCCCCATCCACCCACAGCGGCGCCCACTGGAAGAACGGGTAGAAGCGCGTGCTGCGCTGGTCGGGGGTGTACGGCTGGCGCAGGTTGCGGCGCAGGCCGGGCGTGATGGTGTGCACCAGGTTGGTGGTCAGGTCCCACACCTCCCAGATGCACAGGAAGCGCGGGCCGGCATCACTGCCCTGCCCCGTTGCCGTGGCGCTGCGGAACACCTCGGCGTCGCTGTCGCTCACCACACCATCGGCCGGGGCGAACCCACCTTCGCGCGCGCGGCTCTCGGGCTGCACGTGGTAGTAGGCCTCGGCCTTCCCCAGCTCGTCGCGCAGCTCCGGGAACGTGGCCTGCGCCTTGTCGTACGGCATGAAGGTGCGGTGGGCGATCCACGGCGAGATGGCGTAGTCCTTCAGAGTGGCCACGTCCATGGAGACCTGGATGTCTTCGCCGCGCACGAAGTCGAAGACCAGGCCGTTGTAGATGATGTGCTCGACCTGGGATTCCAGCGTCTGCATCTGCTGTTCGTACTGAGCCTTCAGCAGGTCCGGGTTGGCGGCGTTTCCCTCGGCCAGCTCGCTTTCCATCAGGGCCAGGGCTTCGAGCTTGGCGCGCAGGTCGGCGATGCGCTGGTCCGTGGTTGGGTCGCGCTCGGTCTCGCGGTGCCATGCCGCTTTGATCCAGCCGATGCCGATGCTCAGGCCCGAACGCACCATGGCGTCGGCGGCGTGCTTCAAGCGCCCGCGCTTCCACAGCGAGGCGATGACGATCTCCAGCGTGCGGCCGACCTGCTTGGCCAGCTTCACCCGGCTGGAGCCGACCGACTCGGCGGGCTGCACGGCGGGCTCAGGGTCACGCGCATACAGGAACGACGTCAGCAGGTTCACGTAGGTGCCGGCGATCGGCACGCTCACGTCATAGACCGGATCGACCTGGTTGCGGCAATAGCGCCGGTCCAGCGCATAGCCCTTGCGGGCGTGCTTGTCGAACTCGCGCGACTCCTTGATGCGCTTGTGCCAGTTGGCGACGTCTGCCTCTTCCTGTGCCAGCGCCTGGGCCTGCGCCTCGCGCTCTGCGTCGGCTGCCTGCTCGGCCGCCAGTGCGTCGGTGAAGCTGTCGGCGGTGGGCATGGTCACAGGGCGGATCTCCTACGTTCGGCGAGTGAGGGCTGGTCGGAATGCTCCAACCACTGGCGGCTATGGGGCACCAGCACCCGAGGCCGTTCAATGGACGGTCGGTCGCGCGCGCTTACTGCGGCGGGGAATTTGCTGTGGATGAAGTAGCCCAGGGCGTCCGGCGGATGGTCGAACCCGGTCGTCTTGTCGGGCAGCCCGTTGGCGTCGTAGGGCTGCTTCTCCAGCGCCTCGGTCAGCTTCGGGCAGTTGCGCACGTTCACCAGGAAGCGGCGGCGGCGCTTGGCGTTGAGGATCATGGCGTTGACGCTGACCACCCGCGAGCGGATGCGCGGGTTGGCCGCCGGCACCACGATGGTCATTGACCGTTCGGCGCGGATCAGGCCCAGGTCGGACGTGCTGGCGTTGTTGGTGTGCTGGCTGTCGCCGCTGGCGTCCGGGTAGATCGTCATGCGGTGGCCACCGAACTGGTCCCGCAGTGCCTGGATCATCGCGGGGGTGTCGCGAATGCCGGTCAGCTCGGCCAGCGCAATCGGCTCGCCGTCGCGGATCACGCAGACGATGGCCGTCATGTTCAGCACGTTGAAGTCCATGCCGATGTGCAGCGCCTCGCCGTCCTGGATCTCGGCCGTCGTGTTGTTGGCGGTGCGGGAGAACGCCGGATACACAGACCCGGTGGTCAGGTTGACGAACATCCCATCGATGTAGGCCTGCACCAGCTGCGGCGGGTAGCTCTCGAACAGCGACTGGATGTAGTCGTCGGGCAGGTTGGCCTCGTTATCGTAGGTGCTGGCGTGCACCAGGCCGTACAGCGCCTGCAGCTTCGGGTTCTCGCTGGGCAGCTGGTGGAACTGCTCGTAGACGAAGTTGAACCCCTCGGGGGTGGTCGTCACATCGATGCCGTTCTGCAGGCCGTCGGCCTTCACGCGCAGGCGGGCGATGATCTTGCGCCAGGCGTCCTGGGCCTTCCGCTTCTTCAGGGTGTCGATCTCATCGACCAGGGCCTTGCCGACCTTGAAGCCCACGATGCTGGCCGGGTTGTCCATCGACCGGCAGATGACTGTGCCGCGGTACTGCCGGCCGGAGTACAGGTGGGCTTCCTTGTTCGACTCTACGATGCGCGCGCGTAGGCCCCAGTCGAAGGCCACTTCCTCGATGGTGGGATAGAAGATGTCGCGGATCTGCGGATAGCTGGGGGCGAAGTAGCCGGCCGGCACGCGCGGATGCGTCCACACGTGGCTGCACAGCGAGCCGCAACCCACCCAGGTCTTGCCCGAGCCGAACCCACCCACGAAGGCGCGAAACTTGTGCGGCAGCTGCAGGAACGCGGCCTGCGGTTCGTTAAGGGTTGGCATTCCGGCGGCGCCCGCTGACCACGTTCACCGTGACCGCGACCGGTGCTGGTGTCTCGCCGTCGTCCTCGCCCTCTGGCTTGTCACGCCAGCTGCCCGGCTTGCGGTTCTTCAGCCAGAAGATCGCCGCAGTGGTGTCCGGCGGGAACTGCTTGTCCGTCGAGGTGACCACGATCTCCCCTTCCACCACCCGGACGTCGTCCTCTCGGCAGCGGTAGCCGGTTGCCCGCTCGAACAGGGCGCGCTCCACTCGCAGGTCGGCCTCGGCCTTACTCAGCTTTAGGGCTTCCGAAAACTCGGGGTGCTTGATCTTCCACAGGTTGACCGTGGACAGGGCCACGCCGAAGAACTCAGCTACTTCCGGGTCAGTGCAGCCCCTGCGGCCCAGCAGTGCGGCCTGGCGCGTGAACTCCGCGCGGTACTTGGTGGGCCTGCCCCCCTTCGAAGGGGCTTTGGCGGCCTTCTTGGCCGGTTTGGCCTTCGGGGCGTCTGACTTCTTGCGGGGCATCAGCTCGCCCTCTGCGGGCAACGCTGCCGATTCCCGGGGGCATGAACGTCACCATGGAGAGGCAAGTCCCCATGGCCGCCGCAACGCGGCTCTCCCCGTGTCGGCTGCACACTGTTGTCGACACCTGCGTGCTGGTCGTCCCGGTACTCGCCCCGGGTGGCTTCCTGACTGTTCCGCCACCAGGGCGACGGGCTGCGGTCGATAGCCGGCACCGTTCCGTCGGGACGGACGATGCTGGCGTGCAGCAGTTCCATGGTGGATAGCGTCTGGCGGTCGCTCATGCTGCTGTTATCCCAGCCTGGGCATTCCGATCAATGGCGATCAGGCAGCAGCGAACAATTCCAGCTGCATCGGCCAGCGGATGGGTTCGGGCTGCTCCCAGCCGTAGTGCTCCCGCAGGTCCTCGGCGATCTGCTCCGGGCTGGGGAAACTGACCCGTTTGCCGTCGGCGGTGTCGGCGCCATAGAGCCCGAACAGCCAGTCGGG
Source organism: Stenotrophomonas sp. 96582_Sma (assembly GCF_056480905.1). Classification (NCBI taxonomy): domain Bacteria; kingdom Pseudomonadati; phylum Pseudomonadota; class Gammaproteobacteria; order Lysobacterales; family Lysobacteraceae; genus Stenotrophomonas; species Stenotrophomonas sp. 96582_Sma. Next base: position 3,798,187 of record NZ_CM151122.1, read on the forward strand.
ATGTTCCCGAAGCATGCCCTCCCCCGCTGCTGAGCCAATGCGCAGGGCGAAGATGCTGCAGGCCGGGTCTCCGAACACATAGCTGCCCTCTCCTTGGGCGTTGCGTATGTCGCGCACACGGGAAAGCACCTTCCTGGCCACCACCAGCACGTCCGCCTCGCTGACCACGGCAAGGCCGACCGCTGACCGGCGGAACTGCCGGTGCGGTGCTGCCTGCCTGGTCGTCTGGTTGTCGGTCTTCTTGCGCATGGTCGTTCCCCCGGTGGGGTTCGTCGGGATCAGGCTGAGGCCTCGTCGGTGATGTGCGAGGCCAGGTAGGTGTTCTCGAACCACAGGGCGATCAGCAGCGCGTCGGCGCGGCCGTTGTCCTTCTTGCGGCGCAGGGACGGCGCAGCGGATGGGAACCGGCTGATCGCCAGCACGCGGGCGGCGTCCTTCTCCTGTTTCAGCAGCCCGAAGGACCGCTTCCAGCTGGCAGGCTCCGCTCTGGTGGTCGGTATGCCCAGCAGCTCCAGCACAGCCTTGGCTTTGCCGTAGGTGTCGCCGAAGTTCATGGAGGACTGCGCACCCTGCTTGCGGCCCTTGGCCGGCATGGCCCGCACCCGCTCGATGCAGGCCGAGACGTGGGCACCAGGGTTCATCTCCCTGGCTGCGCGGATGAACAGCGCCATCGCGCGCGCGTCGAGCTCGGTGTGGCCGTCCACTTCCATGATCGGGGTGTCGATCACCGGGCCAGCCTCACCATCCACCAGCGTGGCGATGGCGCCGGTCAGGCCCGGGTCAATTCCAAACGTCAGGCGGCTCGCCATGGCTTCACCCTCCCCCAGTAGATGTCCAGCGCGGTGTTCTGCAGGTCCAGCAGGTAGTCGTCGTTGCCGATCTCCTGCCGGAATCGGCGCGGCTGCTTGGCGTAGGACGGGCCGAACAGGCGCTCGCAGGTGTCCGCGTCCATGCCGCCGAAGGGTTCCCCACGGTGCGACCACGGGTTCAGGCCGATGGTGAAGTCGTGGCCACGCCGCTTCTGGCCGTGCTTGCCGCCCACGGTCAGGTGGTGCACCTCGCAGGGGATGTAGCCCAGGCCGAGGGCATAGGCGACCACGCAGCCGATGTCCTTTATGGCGTCCATGCGCTGCTGCTGCTCGACCGTGGGCTTGCTGGTGCTGCGTCCGCGCTTCATGCCGCATACCTCTGCAGTCGCTTCGGCGCCTGGCCGCTCAGGCGCACGTTGTTCTCCACGGCCCACGCCTGCGCGAAGGTGATCAGCTCGGCCATCTGGCCCACGGTCATGCGCCGGGTCTGGATGGACAGGTTCACGATGCTGGCGCCGTCGAGGGACGGGACCACGTCGCCCTGCTGGCGGTTGGATTCGCGCGCCCAGGCATCGACCAGCAGGCGTTTCCAGCCCTCGGCGTCGATGTAGCGGCCGGCCCACTTCAGCTGGGTGGCCATCTCGCCGCAGATGGCGTGGAACATGGCGTTCTGCTCCAGGCTGCGGCTGGGCTTGTACTCCTTGACGGTCACACACACGTCCTGCCCCAGCTCCAGGAACTGGCAGGCGAAGTGCCATGCAGCCGCCATGCGGTCGCGGGCATTGCCGGCTCGGAGAATGAAGGTCCCCAGGTTCATGCTGCGCGCTCCTCTTCCGCTGCCAGGGTGGTGGCCATGCCCCTGCACCAGCCGGCGATTGCGTAGCCGATGGGGTTCATATCCAGATCGGCGTCGACTGGCGGCAAACAGGCCTCGATCTGTTCGGCCTGCTCAATGCACCAGTTCGCCCTCTCGTTCGGGTTCATGCGCGCTCTCCGGTTGCCATGTCCTTGCCGCTCCTGCGGCGATCGCGAGGTGCATCGAATCCGCCGCTGTCATCGTCTGCATCGCGCAGCACGGTTCTGAGCGAGTAGTTCGGCTTCTCGCCGTGGTAGTTCTCGAAACGGCTGCATTCCAGGTGGTGCCGCAGGTAAGCGGTGCCGGTCTCGCCCTGCCGGTTCTTGGCCAGGATGAATTCCGAGATGCCGGGAGCGCCGCAGGCGTCCTTCGTGTAGTAGTCGTCGCGGTAGATGAAGGCGATCACGTCGGCGTCCTGCTCGATGCCGCCGGACTCGCGCAGGTCGGCCATTACCGGGCGCTTGTCGGTGCGCGTTTCCAGCGAGCGATTGAGCTGCGACAGCGCGATCACTGGGCAGCCCAGCGTCTTGGCCAGCTTCTTCAGCGTGCGCGAAATGTAGGAGACTTCCTCGGTGCGATTGCCGGCCTTGGCCGGACCCGACAGCAGCTGCAGGTAGTCGACCGCGACCACGCCCAACCCGCCCTTCACCTTGGCGTGCATGCGGGACGCGCGCGCCACCAGCGAATCCACCGGCAGCGAGCCGCAATCATCGATCGCCAGCGGCAGGCCGTGCAGGAAGTTCCGAGCGATGCTCAGCTTGTGCCAGTCGTCGTTCGTCAGCTCGCCCTTCACGCGCATGCGCGACAACGGCACGCCCGAGTGCATGCTCATCAACCGCGCCAGCAGCTGCCGGCGGGCCATCTCCAGGCTGAACACCGCAGCGTGCTTGCCCTGCACTGCCACGCTGTAGACCCACTCCAGCATGTTCGCCGTCTTGCCCATCGACGGCCGGGCCGCGAGGATCATCAGGTCCGTGGGTTCCAGGCCGGGCAGCTTCCTGGCCACGTTCTGCCACGGTGGCACCAGCCCGAGGTCGGCGGTACCTTCGAACCGGGCTTCCATTTCCTCCCACATGCCCTGCAGGTCGCTGCGCACCATCACCAGGCCACCGTTGCCGCCTGACTGCACGCTCAGGTTGGCGAACTTCGCTGTAGCGCTGGCCACCAGCGCATCGGCGTCCTCGTCGGCAGTGCCGTAGGCGTCGTTGGTGATCTCGGTCGCGCGCTCGATCACGCCCCGCAGCAGCGCCTTGTTGCGCACGACCTCGGCATAGCCGCGGATGTTGGCCGCTGACGGCGTGGTGCTGGCCAGCTCGACCAGGTACGCGCCATCGCCTACCAGTTCCAGCTGCCGCTGGTTCTCGAACCAGTTGATCAGCAGCACCGTATCGAAGGGCTGTTCGCGATCGGCCAGATCGCAGATGGCGTGCCAGATCAGCTGGTGATCGCGGCGGTAGAAGTCCCGCTCGGTCAGCACGTCGCGGACCTCGCGCAGCGCTTCCGGCGCCAGCATCAGACCGCCCAGGACGGACTGCTCAGCGTCGATCGAGTGCGGTGGCACCGGCAGGTAGGCGTAGTCGTCGCGGTAGGCAGGCTGGGCGCTCATGGGGCCTGCTCCTGCTCACGGGCCTTCTCGGCATCGCGCTCGCGGGCCAGCTGCACACCGGCCGTCGTCAGTTCGCACCCACCTGCAGGCGGCAGCCACCAAAGCTTGAACCAGTTCCGGCGGACGGCATCGCGGAAGTGGGCGCGCCAATCCTTCTGCATCTTTCCGCTGTCGCGGTGTCTGCCAGCGAACTCTCGCCATGCCAGGTGCAAGAAGTCCTTCGGGATCCCAGCGTCACGGGCGAAGGCAAAGATCGGGTCCGTCCTCGGGATGGCCGATTCGCCGGCGTCCTGGCACTGGTCGAGGAAGGCAGCGAAGGTGATCTTCTCCCGCTTCTTCCGCCCTAGCTTCGCCCCCACGGCGGCAGCCGGGGGAGTATGGGGGGGCTTTTCTCCTTTCCCTTCCTTTCCCTTCCCTTCCGGGGGTGAGGCCTCGTCGAGGCCTCGGCGATCATCGTCCGAATAAGCCGGATGTTTGTACGTTGGCTTGTCGATTTTCTGATGCTTCTTCCAGCCTGTGACGTGCAAGAACTCCTTGGAAGCGTTGGTGTAGAAGGCGATCAGCGAATTCGTCGACAGCTCGTCGAGCCATCCCTGAACATCCGACGAGGAAATATCGTCTCCGGGGAACACTTCGGCCTTGATGGTCTTCGCACTGGCAACGTGGTTGCCGCCGTCATCGCAGAAATTCCACAGGCCGATGAACAGCAGACGAGCCATCGGCGAGCATTCCATCACCTGTTCGCTGGACCAGAATTCGGGTTTGACGGTGCGAATGCGAGCCATCAGGAAGCCCTCAGCATCCCGGCCAGGCGCGAAACTTCCGAACGCCAGCACCGGGGCTCCATGGCAGCCTGCAGGTCGAAGAACTGCCGCAGCAGGTTCGACTCGGTCGCAGCGCACAGCGGGCCGACCAGACGGCGCGGGATCGGACGCACACCGCGGCGCATGCGCGACACGTAGCTCTCCGACTTGCCTATCGCAGCGGCCACGCTGGCCAGCTTGTGGTCGCCGGCCCTCATCGCGATGGCCAGCGCCTGGTCCGGTGTCTCGATCTGCCGCACGACCTGCAGCGGTGCGTCCTTCGGCTTCCTGGTCACGCAGATACCCAGGTGAAGCCGTCCAGTTGGATCCGTCAGGTTGTCAGTGATTTCCATGATTTGCCTTTTCTTGCCAGGGGGTTGGGGGCGGAAATGGAGGCCCACCACAACGGAAGGCCCCGATGCCCGGTTCACTGCGGAATGCCCACGGAAACGTCGTCCAGATGATCTGGACCGGTGGGCGGTGCTTTGCCCTCGTAAGGGCGGGGGAAAAGACCCACGTTCGTCCGCTGAAGCGGAAGAAGCGCGAGCCGATGGCGGCCGGTGCGGTGGGCGTGGTTGTGCCCTTCCCCACCAGGCCGGTGTGAGGTGGCCATGTCAGGCAGCCTCGGGCGGGCGCGCGCCAGTGCTGTACAGGTGGTGCAGATTCACTGCAGCCATCCCGCCCGGCTCTCTGGTGCGGCCCTGCTTCAGATCACTGACGGTCTGCGGCGACTTGCCGATGGCCCGGCCGATTTCGGTCAGGGACCAGCCGCGCTGTTCGAGCGCCTTGATTCGGTCTGCCCAAGTGATTTCCATGTGCGCGTTCCTATTGGATGCGCCGATCCTATGGGATGCCATAGACCCCTGTCAATGACATCCCATAATGGTTTTCCGTAATGCTCGCGCCCATGAATACGATTGGCGAACGGATCAAGGAAGCCCGGCGCGTGCGTGGGATGTCGCGGCCTCAGCTCGCCGAGGCCGCCAAGATCAAGTACCCCACCTTGGCCGGTATCGAGAACAACGACCAGGCCGGAACCACGCAACTGCCGTTGATCGCCGAGGCGCTGGGCGTCTCTGCGAAGTGGCTCCAGACTGGCAAGGGCCCAATGGAAGTAGGATTGGCCACCGTTGAACAAGATGACTACGCCGACGTAATCGGCTATTCCCAGGCTGTGGGCTTGGGGGCCGCCGGCGCTGAGGCAGAGGAATACGCCGAGACCCACAGCCTGAAGTTCAAGAAAGCGAGCCTCCGCCGTCGCGGTATCTACGGCCGCAACCTGGCGATCTACTACGGCAAGGGCGACTCGATGGAACCGACCATCGAGGACGGCGACGCAATCCTCTTCGACACCTCAGACACCAGGGTGGCCGATGGCTGTCTGTACCTGATCCAGGTACACGGCGCGGCCAACCCCGAGTACTACGTGAAGAGGGCCATGGTGCTGGACGGCACGGTCTTCTTCAGCAGCGACAACCCCAAAGGCGACCACCACTGGCAGAAGCCACGGCGGATGGACTCCAAGCGGGAACCGATCACGGTCGTGGGCCGTGTGCACTGGATTGGCGGATGGGCAGACTGATGAGCGAAACGAACGAGTTGCTCATAGAGCAGATAAAAGGCTTGACTGAAACAGTCAGCCGCTTGGTGGACAAAGCAACCGGCACTGATTTTGTGCTCGTCTCAATTCTGCAGGGTCATCCAAATAAGCAGCTTGTCAGAGCTCAGCTCAAGGACTTTCTGGATGCGCTGGAGACAAGAGAGAAAGCTAGGCCAGCGGTTCTTTCGCAAATTCGCTTGTACCTGGACCTTCTCAACGACGGCGATTCTGAGCAATGACAGTCAATCTCAAGAGCGTTGATCGCATCCTCAAGGAAGGTGGAACCCTTGTAGGTAGTGGCGGGCCGCCCTATGGTGGTGATATGGACAAACGTCTTTCTGATCTTGAAGCTCTGGTACCAAACCTAGCTACAAAGCTAGACCTATCCGAGCTCCGCTCAGAGATCCACAAGGGATTTACCGATCAGACCAAGTGGATAGTGGGTACCGCTCTTGGCGGCATCGTCTTGTTCGTAACGATCATGACGTTCGTGCTGAACAACGCAGTGCCCAAGGCACCAGCGACACCACCGCAGGCACCGGTGACGATTCAGGCACCGCAGGCTGCACCACCGTCACCTCCGATCATCATCCAGATGCCTCCGCAGACTCAGGCTGTAGCGCCGGCCCAGACCCCGCCCCCACCGGCCAAGCCCTGACCGAACAACCCCGCTCCGGCGGGGTTTTTTGTTGCCCATGAAAATAATCTATGGAATCCCATTGACACTCAATTATGGGATGCCATAGAGTTGCCCCGTCGGCCCTCCCGGGCCATCTGAAACGGGGTGCAGGATGAACAACTTCAACCGCATGACGATTCGAGGCGGCAAGGTCTTCAAGATGAAGCCGGCCTGCTCGGGCTACGCCACGGACATGGCAGCTCGCCGGATCACTTGGTTTGTATCCGCCATCGCACGGCCGCTGTTCGAAGGGTCCATTGAGGACTGCAAGGCGTTCATTGCCGCCAGTCACGCTGAACTGGTGGAGGCCTGAGCCATGAGCCTCCACACCGCCAACGACATTGCCCGGAACGCCCAGCGCAGCTGGGAAGACCAGGAAGATCCGCGCTTTGAACAGGAACACCGCGCCGAGCAGGCTGCGGACCTGGCCAAGGCCTACCGCACCGACCCGGTGAAGCTGCGTGAGGCCGAGGAACTGACGGCCGGCACCTTCAGCGGTACCCACTACACCGAGGTGTCGCTGGCGCTGCACCGGCTGCACCACACGGACCCGGCCGACCTGATGGGCTCGGGCGTGCTGCAGGATCTGTACCGGCTGGCCCGCGAAGAGGCCGCCGCGCTCGACGCGCAGCTGCTGGAAATGGCGCTGCAGCAGGTGGCGGCATGAGCGCCTACGAGATCAAGGTGTCGATCACCCCGCTTTGCCCCTGCTGCGGCAAGGAAAGCCAGTCGAGCGGCTTTGTGGCCGAGAGCCGCGCTCCGCAGGGCGTGTTTGATCGCGACAACCCGTACGAACGCACAGACCAACGTGTGTTCTTCTCGCCCTGCCCTGAATGCTTCGTCTTCCGAGGCGATGTCATCAAGCTGATCGAGGCGGCTCAGGCAGCACGCGCGTCGATGCAGCACATGCGCGGGCCGGAATCCATCATCCACGAACGCACTGCAGAACTCGATGCCGCCCTCGCCCACGTCAAAGGCGGTGCCGCATGACCGCCGCCGAACGCGAGCAGCGCCACCACGTGGTCGCCACTGTCGTCGCCAATGCCCTGTCGTTCTGCCTGGGCGTGCTGGCCACCGTGCTGCTGCAGGCGGTGCTGTCGTGACCGCCGGTCTGCTGGACGCGCTGGAACACGCGATCGCGATGGCTACCGATCGCGCCGAGATTCGCGAGTTCGAAGTTCTGCGCGATGCCCATGACTTGGCAACCGAGCTTCTTGCTGCTGCGCACGCCTCGCTGACCGCCCGCGACCTGGCCGACCAGATGGCCGCCGACGACCGACTGCGCGCCGCTCTGGCTGCGTGCGAATCCACCGACAACGATCACAACCGCGAGGCCGAGGACGGCCTGTGCGTGGAGGAAAACGACGATGAGCAGTAAGCACACGCCGGGGCCGTGGGCCTATCAAGAGGACAGCGATGCCTACACACACATCGTGCGCGGGCCCAACAACCGCTTCATCTGCCAGCTCGCACAAGTCACGTCTGCCGAAATCGAAGCCAACGCCCGCCTGATCGCCGCGGCGCCAGAGCTGCTGGCCGAGCTGAAGCGTGCGCAGGATTTCATCGACGGCATCAGGCAGGAGTTACATCACCGCCGGGTTGCTGACTGGTATCCCGAGGCTGCACACAACGCCGCCGAGCAGATGAGCGAGGACATGCGCCTGCTAGGCAATGCCTGCGCGGACTTCGACCTGTCCGCCGCCATCGCCAAGGCCACAGGGGAAGCCTGATGCGCCTCCTGACCTTCTTCGGCTGCAGCAACCGCGCCGAATTCCTCGCCTTCCTGGGCTGCGTCGCCATCGTCCTCGGCCTTGGCTGGGCGATGTGCTGGCCGCTGGCCTGGTCCTGACTTCCCGCCGGCGCGGCCGGCTCCTACGAGAGGCACCACCGATGTTCCAACTCGATCAACACGATGCGGTGTTCTCGCATCTGAACCTGCGGAAGGAAAAGCACGGCGACGAAGACGCGGCCGCGGCTGACCTGAAGTTCTCGCTGAACGCTCCGAACACGATCCTCAACACCATCGACCCGGCCATCCTGCCGGCGTTCTGGAAGAAGGCCGACAAGGGTCAGCAGCAGAACCTGCCGATGGAAGGCAGCACCGACCTGGTGGCGCTCAACCTGCCGCTGCTGGGCGAGCAGGACATCACCGGCAAGTTCGAAGGCTACGAGCTGTCGATCGGCTCGCTGATGGACCACATCGAGGCGGTGTTCTTCGCCGACGCCAAGGTGAAAAAGATCACCTGGAAACCGCTCGAAGGCGGCAGCGTGGCCATGGGCTTCACCGTCTCGGTGCTGCTGGACGAGGACGAAGACGCCGAGCTGATCTCTGCATGGCGCCGGGGTGATGTGCGTCTGACCCTCACGCCGCCGAGCGCCGCCCCGCAGCAGGCCGACCTGGCCGCGTAACGAAATCCCCCCGCCCGCCCCCTGCGGGTGCCTGCGCCGGCCAGGCCTTCCACAAAGCCGGCACCTCATTTCATGTCGAAAAAAAGGAATTGCCATGTCCGAAGCCCTGATCCCGCTCGAATCCGTCAACGCCGTCGAGGTCTTCACCGGCGGCGGACTGGACGACCTTCTGGCCCGCATCCGCGCCGAAGCCGTCACCCTGGTGCCGAACGTCAAGACGGTGGCCGGCCGCAAAGAAATCGCCTCGATTGCCTACAAGGTGTCGCGCTCCAAGATCGCCATCGATGACGCCGGCAAGGCGCTGGTCGCGGACCTGAAGAAGCAGACCGGCGACATTGATTCCGCCCGCAAAAAGGCCCGCGACAACCTGGACGCGCTCCGCGACGAAGTGCGCAAGCCGCTCACCGATTGGGAGGCCGAGCAGGAGCGCATCAAGCGCGAACGTGTGGAAGCCGAAGAACGCGAACGCGCTGCAGCCGAAGAGGCCCGTCTGGCTGAAATCGCCCGCCGGGAAGAAGAGATCCGCGCCCGCGAGGAAGCAGTGCGCGCTGCTGAGGAAGCCGAACGCCAGCGCGTCGCCGCCGAACAGGCTGAGCGTGAGCGCGTTGAACGAGAGGCCCGCCTGCAGGCAGAGGCCGCCGAGAACGCGAAGCGCGAGGCAGCCGCTGCAGTGGAACGCGCCGAACGCGAGGCCCGCGAAGCCACCGAACGCGCGGCCCGTGAGGCAGCCGAAGCCGAGCAGCGCGCCAAGGACGCAGCAGCGCGTGCCGAACGCGAGAAGGCCGAAGCCGTCGCCGCCGCCGAGCGCCGTGCGCAGGAAGAAGCCGACCGCGCCGAGCGCGAGCGCCAGGCCAAGGCCGATGCGCAGCGCCAGGCGGACGAGGCCCGCGCCGCAGACGTCGAACACCGCCGTTTGATCAACCGTGCCGCCGTCGCCGCGCTGGTCGGCCTGGGCATCGAAGACGAAACCGCCGCCGCCGTCATCACCGCCATCGTGCAGGGCAAGGTCCCGGCCGTGGCCATCCGCTACTGAGGCCCCCATGAACCAGATGACCACCCGCGCCGCTGCCGGCGCCCTGATGACCAGCGAGCAGGCCGAAGCCATCCGCGGCGCGTTGAAGTCCAGCCTGTACCCAGGCGCAAACGACGCCTCCATCGATATGGTGCTGAGCTACTGCCAGGCCGCCGGGCTCGACCCGATGACGAAGCCGGTGCACATCGTGCCCATGAAGGTGAAGATCGGCGAGAACCCCGACGGCAGCGCCGTCAACGGCATGCGCGACGTGGTCATGCCCGGCATCGGCCTGTACCGCATCAACGCATCCCGCACCGGCCAGTACGCTGGCTGCAGCGAGCCCGAGTTCGGGCCGACCTGCACCATGGAATCCGTGCGTGACGTCTGGTCCAACGCGCCCAACGGCCGCCGGCAGAAGACGCAGCAGCCGTTCCAGCTTCAGTACCCGGAGTGGTGCCGGGTCACGGTCCGCAAGCTGCTCGGCAGCCAGGTGGTCGAGTTCTCGGCCAAGGAATACTGGCTGGAAAACTACGCGTCCAAGAGCGATGGCAGTCCCAACGCCATGTGGGAAAAGCGCGCCTTCGGCCAGCTGGCGAAGTGCGCAGAGGCCCAGGCACTGCGCAAGGCGTTCCCGGAAGCGGTCGGCTCCCAGCCCACCGCCGAGGAAATGGAAGGCAAGGACATCATCGATGCCGAATCTGTGCGCGCAGATCGCCGGTCCTCCACCGCCGGCGCCATCACCCGCCAGCAGCCGGCCGAGCCACAGGACACCCCGGAGCGGCAAGCGCTGTATGCCAGCCTGCAGGAGTTCGCCGAGTGCGGCATGGAGGAATACCAGGGCGCCTGGGGCCGTCTGTCCAAGGAACAGCGCCAGCTGATCGGAAGCGCTGGCCACGAAACCCTGAAGGGCATCGCCGAGCGCGCCAGCGCCACCGACGTGGAGGATGGCGACCAGCAGCAGGCGGCCGATGAAGAGGTGCCACTGTGATCGTCATCGGGTGCGACCAGGGCAGTGAGGCGTGGCACCGCGCCCGCGCCGGCATCATCACGGCCAGCATGTTCGCCACCGCGCGCTCGCGCGTAGGCGAGCTGACCGACCAGCAGCGCACCTATGTGGACGCGGTGCTGTCCGGCCTGGCCGAGAAAACCGCCATGGAGCGCGCCGGCTACAAGGCCGTGCCGCGCTCGGCCATCATCGAGAAGGCCATCGCCGGTGAGCCCATCGGCGACTTCAGCGAGGCGTCGAAGAACTACGCCTTCCGGCTGGCCATCGAGCGCATCAGCGGCGAGCCGCTGGACGAGGGCTTCGAGACGTTCGCCATGCGCCGCGGCCATGAGCTTGAGCCGGAGGCCCGCACCGAGCATGAGGTGCAGTCCGGCCTGCTGGTGAAGCGTGCTGGGTTCGTGCTGAGCGACTGCGGCGACTACGGCTGCTCGGCCGACGGATTCATCGGCGAGGACGGTGGTAGCGAATACAAGTGCTTCATCAACCCCGAGAAGCTGCGCGCCTTCCACATCGACAACGATGCGAGCGAGGTGTTCGAGCAGGCACAGGGCTGCATGTGGCTCACCGGCCGGCAGTGGTGGCACATCGGTCTCTACTGCCCGGCGCTGACCGCCGTCGGTAAGCAGCTGTGGTGGCGCCGCTTCGACCGCGACGAGGCTTTCATCGGCAAGCTGCGCGCCGACCTGGAACTGTTTCGGCAGATGGTGGTCGGGTTCGAGCAGTCCCTACGCGCTGGCGATCACCAGCAGGTGGCAGCGTGAGCGGCCGGCGCGCAGGGGTGAAGGCTGCCATGCGGAAGCCGATCCCGCCGAACGCTACCGCCCGCGACCTGGTGCGTCGCTACGTGCACGAAGACGGCAAGAGCCTGGGCGCGCTGTCCACCGCATGGGGCTGCAAGCCCTTCAGTGTGTGGCGCGTGTTCCAGCGCACCGACCGGCCGCTGCAGCCGCACCACGTCGAGGGCGCCATCACCGCGCTGCAGCTGGACGAGTTCGACGCCAACGAGCTGCGGTTGCGTGCGGCGCGCGAAGCCGGCTGGAAGATCGACCCGTTCTACCTGGGTACCGAAGCATGAAGACCTGCACGAAGTGCGCGGCCCGGCTGCCGCTGCGGTTCTTCCCCCTGATCAACGGCAAGGTCACCGCCGCGTGCGCGCCCTGCCGGAACACCGAGCGCCGCCTGCACGACCCGCTGCGACCCCTGCGCCGCGATCCGCTGCAGGTGCGCCTCAATAACCTCACCAACCTGTGGCACGGGCCGGTGCGCCGCGTGCCGCTGCGGAGCCACGCATGACCCACCACCGCTACGACCGCCGGCTGCCGAAGCGCACCGAGGGCTTCGCCTGGGGCCGGTCCATCGACAAGGTGCTGGGCGGCCACGTCCTCACCTACCGCCTGTTCCGCCGCGACCTGGCCGGGAAGCTGCACATCGAGACGCGGACGTTCCAGCTCAACGACCACCGCCGGCACATCGCGCTGCAGCTGCTGATCGCACGCCGCCAGCTGCGCGAACGCGTCGACCGCATCGGCTATGCCCTGATCGAGGCCGAACAGGCCTCCCCACTGCAGGAGGTTGCATGAACGATATCGACCAGACCGCGCTGGAAATCGCGCGAGCATTCATCCCGGTGGACGTGGTTGGCCAGCAGCGCGCCAACCTGCAGGTGGCCATCATCGAGGCCATCAAGAAGCACGCGAACCCGAAGACCCTGGCGGACGCGCGGCCCGGTGGGAGGGTGAGGCTGGGGGATCAGCGCTCCGACCTGGTGCCGGGCATCGTCCGCTGTGCGAAGTGCACGTTCCAACTTCACCGCACGAACCTGTATCTGCAAAGCGGGACTGTCGGTGCTGGTGACAGCAAGACGGAGCCGTGCCCGAATGGCTGCGGTCCGCTCTGGCCCGTGACGTGGGAAACGTGGGCGCGCGAAGGCTGGGCCGAGGCCGAACGACTGCACCTGGAGAAAGCCGCCCTCTCCGCCCAGCCCTACCCGAGTGGTCAGGGGGATGCTCCGTTCACTTGGAGTGATCGCGCCAAGGCGGATGCACTCGAAGCCGGCCAGTACGCGTTCACCGAGGCAGACGGCAAAGACCTTGGCTACACCGCCTGCATTGAGGCGTGCGTGGACGCGATCTGTCTGGTGCTGGAAATGCCTGAACACCGTCTAGCCCTCGCCGCCCGCCAGCCGTCCAAGCAACCGGATAGCGTTGCTCAGGGCGAAGCAACGGAATTCTGCATCGAGAAGGGGGACCGCCAGCCGGTGGGGGAGCCGATTGGCTGGTTCACCGACGATCACCTCACCGACCGCTCTGCGACTACCTACGACCGCACCGTCGCCGATCGCTGGCGCGCCAAGGGATGGCCGGTGTCCCCGCTCTACGCCGCCCCCGCGCAGGCCGTGGACCTGGGAACCGGCATCAAGGCAATCGCTTCGGAGCGTGAGCGTCAGCTGTGTATCGAAGGCTTCTCCAGAGATTCCGATGAGCAGTATCGCGAAGGCGAACTGGCCAGGGCTGCGACCGCTTACGTGCAGTTGGCTGCCATGGATCTCCAAGTGGGAAGCCGTAAGCACATTGCCTCGCAGGAACCGCCGTTCTTCTGGCCGTGGGCACCGGAGTGGTGGAAGCCGGTCGACGCACGCCACGACCTGGTGCGCGCCGGTGCGTTGATCGCCGCACAGATCGACCTGATCGACAGCCAGGCGGTGGGCAAATGAGCCGTGCGCATCCCTACGCCGCACGACCGGAGGCAGCCACTCACACGTGGCTGACCCCTCCGGAGATCATCGCGGCCCTTGGCGCGTTCGATCTGGACCCGTGCGCCGCTCCGTCGCCGCGCCCGTGGCCGACCGCCACCCAACACATCGAGCTGCCAGAGGACGGGCTGTCTGCAGAGTGGCATGGCCGGGTGTGGTGCAACCCTCCGTTCGGTCGGCACACCGAGGCATGGCTGGCGCGCATGGCCGATCACGGGAATGGGATCGCGCTGGCGTTCGCTCGCACCGAGACGGCCATGTTCCAGCGCTACGTCTGGCCACGGGCCGATGCCGTCATGTTTCTGGCAAAGCGTCCGCACTTTTGCAGGCCGGATGGAAGCCGGGCCACGGGCAACAGCGGCGGCCCGATCTGCCTGATCGCTTACGGCTGGAACAACGTGGCAGCGCTGATGGAATCAGGCCTTGAAGGCGCGGTGGTCCGATGCCTGAAGGCTGCAGCAACCCAGGCCACCGAGCAGCTGCGCGCTGCGCTGGCCACGAACTGAAGGAGGACACCATGGCCGACAGCCCCTACCTGTCCCGTGACGATATCAAGGCGCTGTGCCGCACACCGCGGCGCAAGGGCCAAGCCGAGTTCCTGCGCAACAACGGGATCCGGCACTATCTGGACGCCCACGGGTGGCCAGTGGTGCTGTGGTCCGCGATCGAGGGCAAGCCGGAGCCAAAGACGCCGCCGGCGACGGAATGGAAACCGAACAAGGCAGCAGCGTGATGGGAAGGAAACCGAAGAAGCCGGGGGCAATCCCCCGGTTCCGCCCCCGGAAACAGAAATCCGGCGTGGTGCACTACTACTACGACCACGGCGGCAAGCCTCGCAAGGAAACTGCGCTGGGCAGCGACTACGGCCTGGCCATCCAGAAGTGGGCCGAGCTCGAGCGCGCGGCGACGATACCGACCGATGCGAAGCTAACGTTCCGTCAGGCCGCCGAGCGGTACCGCATCGAGGTGATTCCGACCAAGGCCGAGGGAACGCGAAAGGCTAACCTGCGCGAGCTGGACACGCTGCTGAAGTTCTTCGATGACCCGCCGGGCCCGCTCGATGCCATTCGACCGACGCACGTTTTCAACTTCCTGCAGTGGCGCCGCGCTGCGCCGGTCAGCGCGAACCGTGAGAAATCGCTGCTGTCGCACCTGTGGAACTGGTGCCGCAAGAAGGGCTACACCGATCTGCCGAACCCATGCGCGGGCGTTAACCGCAATCGCGAGGACGGTCGCGACGTGTACGTGGAGGACGACGTGCTGCAGCGTGTGTACGACGCTGCGGACCAGGTGCTGAAAGACGCGATGGACTTGGCCTACCTGACCGGCCAGCGACCGGCGGACGTGCGCGAGCTGGACCGCCGCAACATCAAGGACGGAGTGCTGGTGTTGCGCCAGAGCAAGACGAAGATGCAGATGCGCATCGCCATTACCGGCGAGCTGAAGGTGCTGATCGACCGCCTGCTGTCGAGGAAGCGGCCGGACGATGCACCGATCAGCACGCGCCTGCTGCTGGGCGAGGACTGGCTACCGATCGGCAAGGACGCACTGCGCTACCGCTTCGATCGGGCGCGCGAGCGTGCCGGCATCCCGAAGGACCAGTTCCAGTTCAGAGATCTGCGCGCCAAGGCCGGCACCGATAAGGCCGATTCGGCTGGCGATATTCGGAAGGCACAGCAGCAGCTCGGCCACCAGTCGGTGACCACCACAGAGATCTATGTGCGGAAGCGCCGCGGTGCGTTGACCAGCCCGACAAAGTGAATTGCGGAGCGGTCGATATTTTGCGGAGCGATGGGTAAGGGCTGAAACCCTTGGTGCATATGGTGGGCCGTGTAGGATTCGAACCTACGACCAAAAGATTAAAAGTCTTCTGCTCTACCGACTGAGCTAACGGCCCATTGCACTGCCCCAGCCTTTCGGCGGGGTGGGCATTCTACCCTACTTTGCCGGGCCGGGTGAAACCCTGGTGCATGAGGTTGCCGGCCAGCGGCCGGCACTACCACGATCTGGGCCGCCGGCTTAAACCTTCCGGGCCTCCGTCGCATCCCATCTGTGATCCTTCCCCGGAGCCACGGATGCGCCTGCCCTTCTGCCTCATTGCCGCCCTGCTGCTGCCCTGCGCAGCACTGGCCGCCCCGCCCCAGGTCGTCACTGATGATATCGGCCGCTTCTGGGCTACCTATGACGCCGTGCGCACCGAGCCCGACGTTGAACGCCAGGTCGCACTGGTGCAGGAGCGCTACATCGATCCAGGCAGCCCCGGCCTGCATGCGCTGATGCAGGTGCGCAACTACACCGCTCGCGAATACGCCACGGCCATGCGTACGTGGCCGCGCTTCTGGACGTCGGTACGGCCATTGACCGCCAACGCGCAGCAGGCCAGCGCCACCCTGGAACGGGACCTGGCTGCGTTCCGGGAGCTTTACCCCGCCCTGCGCCCCGCCAACATCACCTATGCGGTCGGTGTTCTGCGTACCGGCGGCACGACGCTGGGTGACAAGGTGCTGATCGGAGCGGAGATGGCGCTGGGCGATGAGCGCGTGGACGTGAGCGAGCTGCCGGAGCCGACGCGCAGCCGCCTGCGGATCTTCTACGACAGCCGTCCGGGGGCGAACAACGCGCAGAACAACCTGCACGAGTACGTGCATACGCAGCAACGCGAGACCACCGGCAGCCTGGCCCAGTACGCGGTGCGCGAGGGTGTGGCCGAGTATGTGGCGGAGCGCATCAGTGGGCGCCGGCCGGCATTACCCTTCTACGACTACGGCGCAACACACGAAGCGGAAATCCGCACGCGCTTCATTGCTGAGATGAACGGGGAAAATCTCGACAACTGGCTCTACAACAGCGCCCGCAATCCGTTCGGGGTGAGTGATGTGGGGTACTACGCCGGGTATCGCATCGCGCAGGGGTACATGCGGCAGCAGGCCGATGAGAAGGCGGCGATCGCACGGATGATCGAACTGGACTATGCCGATCCGGAGGCGGTGCGGGCGTTTATTGACGCGTCGGGGTGGTTGCGGCAGCGGTAGGCCAAGGAGTGCGAACCAACGGTTCGCACCCACCGAGAGAGTGATTGCGCGGTCAGGCGTACAGCGTCGGGTCGGCTACGCCGGCCTCGGTGAAGCCCTGCGCGCGCAGGCGGCAGGCATCGCAGTGGCCGCAGGCGGCGCCGTTGGCGTCGGCGTTGTAGCAGGACACGGTCAGGCCGAAGTCCACGCCCAGGCGCACGCCTTCGCTGACGATCTGGCCCTTGCTGAGGAACTGCAGCGGTGCGTGCACCTTGATGCCCGCGCCTTCCACGCCCGACTTGGTGGCCAGGTTGGCCAGCGCCTGGAACGCGGCCACGAACTCGGGACGGCAGTCCGGGTAGCCGGAGTAGTCCACGGCGTTGACGCCGCAGAAGATGTCGTTGGCGCCGAGCACTTCGGCCCAGCCCAACGCCAGCGACAGCATGATGGTGTTGCGTGCCGGCACGTAGGTGACCGGAATGCCGGCACCGCCGGCCTCGGGCACGTCGATGTCGTCGGTCAACGCCGAGCCGCCGATGCTGCGCAGGTCCACGTCCACGGTCTTGTGCGCGATAACGCCCTGGGCCTTGGCCACGCGGGCGGCGGCATCCAGTTCGGAAGTATGGCGCTGGCCGTAGCGCACGCTCAGGGCATGCACGGCGAAGCCCTGTTCCTGGGCCATGGCGATGACGGCGGCTGAATCCATGCCGCCGGAGAGAAGCACGACTGCCTTCTTCATGGGTAAAACATCCGGTTGGGAGGGGAAAGCCAGCACGCTGTCCCGCGCCGGAGCTACATCAGGGAACGCTGCCTGGGCTCATCGGCCCGGCTCATCGTTCCACAGGATTTTATGCAACTGCATCTGGAAGCGCACCGGCAGCCGGTCCTCGACGATCCAGTCGGCCAGCTGGCGCGGGGTGATCTCACCCTTGCTCGGCGAGAAGAACACGGTGCAACGCTTCACCAGATCGTGCTCGGCCAACAGGGACTTGGCCCAGTCGTAATCCTCGCGGCTGCAGATGACGAACTTGATCTGGTCGCGGGCGGTCAGCAACGGCAGGTTGTCCCAGCGGTTGCGCGCCACTTCGGCCGAACCCGGGGTCTTGATGTCGACCACGCGCGATACCCGGGAGTCCACGACGCTGACGTCCAGCGCACCGGAGGTTTCCAGCGAGACATCCATGCCGGCGTCGCACAGCTTCTGCAGCAGTACCAGGCAGCGCTTCTGCGCCAGCGGCTCGCCACCAGTCACGCAGACGTGGCGCACGCCCTGGGCCAGCACCTCGGCCACGATGTCGTCGATGTCCCACCAGGTGCCGCCATGGAAGGCATAGGCGGTGTCGCAGTACTGGCAACGCAGCGGGCAGCCGGTCAGGCGCACGAACACGGTCGGCCAGCCGGCGGTATCGGCTTCGCCCTGCAGCGAGGTGAAGATCTCGGTGATCTTCAGGCGTGGCAGGGGCGACTGCACGATCTCACTGGGCGTGGCGGCGGCGCTGGACGAGGTAACGGCGGTCATGGCGGGGACTTCTTGGTGGGACACGTGGCGGGTGGGCTACCGTGGCCGGTAACGAAAGCAGCCGAGCATGGCTCGGCTCTACAACTGCAGCCGGTCGGGTGTGGCCCAGCCGGTAATGCAAGCCGCCGGGCATGGCCCGGCGCTACCGGATCCGGGCGGGTTTGCCGGTCCGGAAACGAAAGCAGCCGAGCGTGGGCTCGGCTCTACAGGGCACCCATTGTACGCCCGGTCAGCGGATCAGCGGATCTGCTTGCCGAGGCGGATCGACTGCAGGCGGTCCTGCGCGGTGCGCGCGGCGTCCGAGCCGGGGTACTGCGCCACGACGGTCTCCAGCGTCTGCTGGGCCTGGTCGACCTTGCCCTCGCCATACTGCGAGAGGCCAACCTTGAGCAGGCCGCCTGCGGCCTTGTCGTGGGTCGGATAGCGCGAGAGCAGTTCACGGAACTGGGTCTCCGCCATCGGGAAATTGCGGGTGGCGTAGTAGCTCTCGCCCAGCCAGTACAGCGCGTTCGGCGCGTAGACGCCGTTCGGGTACAGCTGCAGGAAGCTCAGGAACAGCTGCGCCGAATCATCGTACTTGCCGGCCTTCAGCGAATCGAAGGCGACGTTGTAGGAGGTGCGCTCGTCGCCGGTGGCGGCAAGGCTGCCGGCATCACCATGGACGGAAGGCGGCCGCTCGGAAGTGGCCGCCGCTGCGGGTTTTGCCGGGGCCGGGGCGGCCTTCGGCGCGCTCGCCGGAACGGGCGGCAGGGCCGGGGCGGCATTGCCCCCTTCCAACCGGTTCAGGCGGCTGTCCAGATCCAGGTACTGGTCCTGGGCGGACTGCTTGAGCTGGGCGTTGTCGTGCTGCAACTGCTCGATCGAGGCCTGCAGGCTGGTGACCTGCTGCCGCAGCTGATTGATCTGGTTCAACAGGTCCTGGTTGGCACTGTTGTTGTACATCTGCTGCTCGATCGCGCCAACGCGGTCGGCCAGGCTCTGTCGCTGTGCATGCGCCGGTGCGGCAGCCACGAGGGCTGCCGCAACGACCAGCATCAGTTTGATGCCAATACGCATGGATTACTGCGCGGTGTAGACGATTTCGACGCGACGGTTCTGCGACCAGCAGGACTCGTTCGACTCGGTGCAGACCGGACGCTCTTCACCGTAGGACACGACGGTCAGCTGCGAAGCCGAGCCACCGTTGGCCTGCAGGGCCGAGTTGACGCCGTTGCCACGACGCTCGCCCAGGGCCTGGTTGTACGCGCGCGAACCGCGCTCGTCGGTGTGGCCCTGCAGGGTGATGCGCGAGGACGGACGGTCACGCAGGTACTTGGCGTGGCACGCCATGATGGCCTGGAATTCCGGCTTCACGTCTTCCTTGTCCAGGTCGAAGTAGACAACGCGCTGGCGCAGGCAAGCGTCGGTGTCCAGGTCGCCCGGGCCGTACAGGCCGGAGGTCGACGGAGCGGTCGGGGTGGTGGTCGAGGTGCCGGTGTCAACCGGGGCTGCCGGATCTTCCTTCACCTTCTTCGAGCAACCGGCCAGGACGGCCACAGACAGCAGGGAAACAAGCAGAACGCGGGTGGACTTGTTCATGGCGATACCTTTGTGGCTCCTAGGCCGATGAGGGGTTCAAGACAGCGAAAATATTAACACTCTTTTAGCGCTGGGTACGGTATGGGGACCATGCCGGTTCGCGCACATCTCCGTCAGCCAGAACCAACCGCTGGCGCACGCGCGCATCGGCAGAAACGGCGTACAGCACACCACGGCCACCCTCGCGGGCGGCGTACAACACCATGCTTGCGTTGGGCGCAAAGCTCGGAGATTCATCCAGCGAACCCGGGGACAGCGTGCTCCAGCGGGGCGAACCCAGCGAGCTGTCCATCATCGCGATCTTGTAGCTGTTGCCCGAGCCCTGGGCGACGGCGATCTTCTTGCCATCGTAGGACACCGAGGGCTTGGCATTGTAGTTGCCCTGGAAGGTCACGCGCTCGGCGCTGCCGCCGCCCGCACCGACCTTGTAGACCTGCGGACGGCCGCCGCGGTCGGAGGTGAAGTACACCGCGCTGCCGTCCGGTGCCCAGGTCGGCTCGGTATCGATGGCGAAGTGGTTGGTCAGCTGGGTCAGCTGCTTGCTGCCCAGGTCCATCACGTAGATTTCCGGGTTACCCGAACGCGACAGGGTCAGGGCCAGCTTGCGGCCGTCCGGCGAGAACGCCGGGGCGCTGTTGATGCCGCGGAAGCTGGTGACCAGCTCACGCGCACCGGTGCCGATGTTCTGGATGTAGATGGCCGAATTGCCACGCTCGAAGCTGACGTAGGCCAGCTTGCTGCCATCCGGGCTCCACGACGGCGACAGCAGCGGCTCGGCCGAACGCACGATGGTCTGCGGGTTGTAGCCATCGGAGTCGGCCACCATCAGCGCGTAGCGCATGGCGTCGCCCTTGCCGCTGGCGGTCACGTAGGCGATGCGGGTCCAGAAGGCGCCACGGACACCGGTGATCTTCTCGTAGATGGCGTCGGCCATCTGGTGGGCGACGTCACGCATGGCGTTGCCACGGGCGGTCATGGCCAGGCCCAGCAGGCGCTCGCCCTTCGGTACGTCGAACAGTTCGTACTCGACACGGTAGGCGCCGGCACCGGCGTCGAGCACGCGGCCGACCACGATGTAGTTCTGCTTCAGCGCGCGCCAGGTGGCGAACTGGATGTCGCCGCCCCGCACGGGCTTTTCGACGATCTGTGCTTCCGGCAGCGTGCGGAACTGGCCCGAACGCTCGAGGTCGGCGCGGACCACGCCGGCGACGTCGGTCTGCGGTGCAGCCGCCGAACCCTGGTAGGGCATCGGCACGATGGTGATCGGCAGCGCGGAGGCATTGCCGCCGATAATGTCGATATCCAGCCCCTTCTGCTGCGCGACGGCAGCAAAGGGCAGCAACAGGGCCGCAAACACGGCAAGCCAGCGAGGCATCTTTTTCATGGAGCGCTCAATAGGGGGAAACCGGAACGAGGGATAACAAAGCGGGAGTGAACCGCTTCGCAATCATGAACCAAGGGTACGTGAATTCCGGGTCAGTTCCAGCCCGTCCTCTCACGCACCGTTAACGTCGTGGCTAACATCGCACCGCCTGCCCCGGCCACACCGCCCCGCAGGGTGGTATTCCACAGCAGCCCCCAGCCTGCCCGGTCGAAACCGGGCCCGCCAGAGGCAAGCGCGACATCCGTGGGCGCAGGTGACCCGAGAGCCACCTTGCCCTGCCCGCCTCAGCGATCCTGGGCAGTAAAGGTGAAGTTGAGCGTGCGTGCGAACACAGACTCGAAGCCGCGGTACGGCAGCGGCTGCGCGTTGAGCACGGCGGCCTCGATCGAACGCTTGCCGGCCTCGTCGTACGGGCAGTTCGGGCTGACCTTGGCCTGCATCACCGTGCCCCCCGGAATCTGGGTGATGGTGATCTGGCAACGCTGGCCGAGCGGCACCGTATCCGGGCGCACCCACTGCGACAGCACCTTGGCCTGGATCGCGGCCGCGTACTTGGCCGAAAGATCATCGCTGTTGCCACCGCCACCGGCGGCCGGCTGGGAGGCACCGCTGGAACCGGCAGCGGCACTGCCGGCAGCATTACGCGCGGCTGCCACCTGGCGCAGCTTCTGCTCGGCCAGCTTGGCTTCCTTCTCGGCCTGCTCGCGGCGGGCGCGGATCTCGGCGATCTTCTTCTGCTTCTCGGCCTCGGCCTTGTCAGCCGCCACGCGCTCCTGCTCGGCCTGCTTCTTCTTTTCGTCCGCTTCCTGCTGCTTGGCCAGGCGCAGCTTCTGCTCCGCTTCTTCCTGGCGCTTGCGTTCGGTCAGGTCGATCTGCTCCTGGCGGCGCTTGGCTTCCTGTTCCTGCTTGGCCTTCTCTTGCGAGATGGCCAGCGCGCTCACCGCTTCCTGGTCCTTGGTGTCCGGCTGCGCGACACGCTCCTGCGCCTGTTGCTGCTGCGGCGTGGGGGCGTCCTGCGGGCGCGGCTCGGGAATCGGCTGCGGCGGCGGGATGGTGTCTTCCGGCACCGGGATCGGCTCGGCCACCGGCGGCGGCAGGTCTTCCAGCTTTTCCGACTGGCGCAGGGCCTGGCGTGCAGCGGAGGCCTCGGACGCGGACAGCGCCAGGCTGGCCTCGACCGAGGGATCGCCGGCGGCGGCATCGGTGTTGCGCTCGGGCGACCAGAACCAGGCCACGATGAACACCAGCGCGACCAGCAGGTGCACCAGCAACGCCAGCGCCAGGGGCAAGCCCCAGCCGGGTTCGCGCTGATGCGGGGGTGGCAGGGCGTCAGCGTGCATCGGTGGCCAGGCCTACCTTGTCTACCTTGGCGCGCTTGATCACATCCATTGCAGCAATGACCTTTTCATAGGCCACGGCGCGGTCGGCGGCGACGATCACGCGCACGCCCTTGTCCTGGGCGGCGATGCCGGCCAGACGGCCTTCCAGTTCCTCGGCCGACACGGCGGTCGGGTCCTTGGCGTCGGGCAGCTTCAGGCTGAGCTGGCCGTCCTGGCGCACCGAGACGATCACCGGATCCTGCTTGCTCTCCAGTGCCTTGGCGTTGGACTGCGGCAGGTCGACGTCGAAGCTCAGGGTGAGCAGCGGTGCGGTGACCATGAAGATGATCAGCAGCACCAGCATGACGTCGATGTAGGGAACGACGTTGATTTCCGATTTCAGCTTGCGGCGCTTGCGGCGACCGATGGCAGCGGACATGGCTTGGACTCCCGGGTCAGGCGCTTACTCGTCGCCAGCGCTCTGGCGCTGCAGGATGGAGCTGAACTCTTCGGCGAAGGTCTCGAACCGCACCGACATGCGCTCCACGCGCGTGGTGAAGCGGTTGTAGGCCCACACCGCCGGGATCGCCACGAACAGGCCGATGGCGGTGGCGAACAGTGCCTCGGAGATGCCCGGCGCGACGGCGGCGATGCCGGCCTGCGCACCGCTGCTGATCATGTCGTGCATGGTCACCATGATGCCGAACACGGTACCGACCAGGCCCACGTAAGGCGCGGTCGAGCCGATGTTGGCCAGCAGTTCCAGGTTGCGCTCAAGCTGGTCCACTTCGCGGGTGTAGGTGGTGCGCATGGCACGCTGTGCGCCTTCCAGCTGGGCACGGCCGTCCAGGCGGCGCTTGTCGCGCAGGCGGGTGTACTCGCGGAAGCCGGCTTCGAAGATGGCTTCCAGGCCGCCGACATTGCGGCTGCGGTCGGTGGCCGAGCTGTACAGCTTGCCCAGGTCCGCACCGGACCAGAAGCGGTTCTCGAACTCGTCGGCTTCGCGGGTGGCCTGCTTGAACACGCGGGCCTTGCGGAAAATGATCACCCAGCTGACGAACGAGCCGACCAGCAGCAGCAGCACGATGATCTTCACCGGCAGGCTGGCCTTGGCCATCAGTTCGAGGTAGTTGATGCCGCCGCCGGTGGTGGCCTGGGCAAGGGTCTGTGTCGCGGCGTTGCTGACATCGGCCGGCAGTGCCTCGGTGACCGTGGCCTGCAGGGCCAGGAGCGTTGCGATCATCCGTTGTTCCTCAGTGTTCGGATTCGGGGTGGAGGTGGGGTTGCAGCACGGCAAGGACGGCCTCGTCCATGCCACGCGGGCGGAAACTGGCCGCTTCCAGTGCGGCGATGCGGACCTGCGCCGACAGCAGCAGCTCGCCGTCGCGCAGGATCTGCTGGTCGAAGACCATGCTGGCCTTCTTCAGCTGGACCAGACGGGCACTCACCTGCAGGGTGTCATCCAGCCGTGCCGGCTTGATGAAATCCATCTGCATCGAGCGCACCGCGAAGACCATCCCGTGCTCGGCGCGCATGCGCTCCTGGCCGTAGCCCAGCGCACGCATCCATTCGGTCCGGGCCCGTTCCATGAAAGCCACGTAGCGGGCGTGGTAGACCACGCCACCTGCGTCGGTATCTTCCCAGTAAATGCGTGTCGGCCAACTGAATCGGGGCTCAACCGACATCGGGAACCTCCGCGAACAGGTCCTGCGGCGGGTTCTTCGGCTTCAGGCCCATGTGCCGGTAGGCCTTGTGGGTGGCCATGCGGCCACGCGCGGTGCGCACCAGGAAGCCCTGCTGGATCAGGTACGGCTCGACCACGTCTTCCAGCGTGCCGCGCTCTTCAGACAGCGCCGCCGCCAGCGATTCGATGCCGACCGGGCCGCCGTCGAAGTAGTCGACCATGGTCTTGAGCAGGCGCCGGTCAAGCTCGTCGAAGCCCTCCGGGTCGACCTTGAGCATCTTCATCGCGGCCTGGGCCACGGCCTCGTCGATGTGGCCACCGGCCTTCACCTGCGCATAGTCGCGCACGCGGCGCAGCAGGCGGTTGGCGATACGCGGGGTGCCACGCGCGCGGCGCGCGATCTCCCCTGCCCCATCGGCGGTGCAGTCGATGGCCAGGATGGCTGCCGAGCGGCGCACGATCCGGGTCAGCTCCTCGACACTGTAGAACTCCAGGCGCTGGACGATGCCGAAGCGGTCGCGCAACGGCGCGGTCAGAAGGCCAGCACGGGTGGTGGCACCGATCAGGGTGAACGGCGGCAGGTCGATCTTGATCGAGCGGGCGGCGGGGCCCTCGCCGATCATGATGTCGATCTGGAAATCTTCCATCGCCGGGTACAGCACTTCCTCCACCACCGGCGACAGGCGATGGATCTCGTCGATGAACAGCACATCGTGCGGCTGCAGGTTGGTCAGCAGCGCGGCGAGGTCGCCGGCCTTCTCGATCACCGGGCCGGAGGTGACCCGCAGGGCCACGCCCAGCTCGTTGGCGATGACATGGCTGAGGGTGGTCTTGCCCAGGCCGGGCGGCCCGAAGATCAGCACGTGGTCGAGCGCGTCGCCGCGCCCCTTGGCCGCCTGGATGTAGATCTCCATCTGCTCGCGCACCGGCACCTGGCCGAGGTAGTCGGCAAGGCGCTTGGGGCGGATGCTGGCGTCGGCGGCGTCATCCTCGCGGGTGGCGCCGGCGCCGATGATGCGGTCGTCGGTCATGTGCTGATTATGCGGCAAAAGCGCGGGTTTCGGCCGGGCTGCGCCCGGCACCCGCAGAAGCAACTACAACGGCCGGAGCAACAGCCAAAGCTGAGTTCCTGGGGAATGGCGGGGTGGGTCCGCTTGCGGGGGACGCTGCAAGTACGTCCATGTAAGCTCGGTCGCCGCATCCATGCGGCTCACGCCCCCGCAAGCGGACCCACCCCGCCTTCGACAGTTTCCTGCGGCCTGTCGGAACGGCGTTCTGCTTTAGTGGGTGCCGACCGTTGGTCGGCACGGTAGATCCAGGCGTGGAGGAAACTGGAGAGCAGAGTGGGCCAAGCTTCAAGCGCGCGGCATCTCCGCAAGTGGAGCCCCCTTGTTGTTCAAGGGGGCGCGCCGACAGGCGGGGGGTTAAGGTGGAATGCGCGGAACGCCGGCGCCCAAGGCGCCTGCGTTTCAAGGGGGCGCGCCGACAGGCGCGGGGATAAGGTGGAATGCGCGCGGGACCCACGGTTTGCGCAGCAGATCGTGGGACGTAGCGCAGGTGGAGATTAAATCTCCACCTGCGCGCCCAGTTCCACCAATCTGTTGCCCGGAATCCGGAAGAAGCCCGTGGCAGGAGCGGCGTTCCTGTGCATCAGCGCGAACAGCTTGTCGCGCCAGATCGGCATGCCACGGTTGGCGGTGGCGACGATGGTTTCGCGGCTGGCGAAGAAGGTGGTGTCCATCGGGTCGAAGTAGATGCCGCCGTGGTCGCACGAGCGCATCAGCGCCAGCGGTACGTCCGGGGTCTCCATGAAGCCGAAGCGCACGTAGACGCGGTAGAACTCGTCGCCCACCGATTCGATCTTCAGCCGCTGCCCTTCCATCGCATAGGGAATGGGCAGGGTTTCCACGTGCAGGAACACGTTGCGCTCGTGCAGCACCTTGTTGTGCTTGAGGTTGTGCATCAGCGCATGCGGAGCCACGGTCGGGTCGGCGGTGAGGAATACCGCGGTGCCCGGCACGCGTACCGGCGGCGCCAGCATCAGGCCTGGCAGGAAGGTATCCAGGCGGATGCCGTCCTTGCGGATCTCATCGCGCAGCAGCTCGCGGCCACGGCGCCAGGTGCGCATCATGGTGAACAGGAAGATGCCCAGCACCACCGGGAACCAGGCGCCCTGCAGCAGCTTGGCGCCGTTGGCGATGACGAAGCCGAGGTCGATGACGAAGAACACCACGCACAGCGGCAGGATCCACTTGCGCGCCTTCGGCCACAGCGAGCGCGCCACCAGGGCCAGCAGCAGGGTGTCGATCAGCATGGTGGCCGACACCGAGATGCCGTAGGCCACCGCCAGGTTGGACGAGCTGCGGAAGGCCAGCACCAGGCCGATCACCATCACCGCGATACCCCAGTTGATTCCCGGGATGTAGATCTGGCCGATGGTGTCGTGCGAGGTGTGCTTGATCCGCATGCGCGGGATGTAGCCCAGCTGCATGGCCTGGCGCGAGACCGAGAACGCGCCGGTGATGACCGACTGCGAGGCAATCACCGCGGCCATGGTGGCCAGGATGATCATCGGATACAGCGCCCACGACGGCACCGCTTCGAAGAACGGATTTTTCACCGCCTCGGGGTGGTTGAGCACCAGCGCACCCTGCCCCAGGTAGTTCAGCACCAGGCACGGCAGCACGAAGAAGTACCAGGCGTGGCGGATCGGCTTGGCACCGAAGTGGCCCATGTCGGCGTACAGCGCCTCACCGCCGGTCACTGCCAGCACCACCGCACCGAGGATGAAGATGCTGTGCCAGCCATGCTCCATGAAGAAGCGGATTGCCCACCACGGGTTGAACGCCTTCAGCACTTCCGGTGCATCGACGATGTTGTAGATGCCGATCGCCGCCAGCGAAATGAACCAGATCGAGGTGATCGGCCCGAACAGCTTGCCGATCTTCGCGGTGCCGAAGCGCTGTACCGCGAACACGGCCAGCAGTACCACCACGGTGATCGGAACGATGAAGGCGTGCAGTCCTGGCGCGGCAACTTCCAGGCCTTCCACCGCACCCAGCACCGATATCGCGGGGGTGATCACGCCATCGCCGAAGAACAGCGAGGCACCGAAGATGCCGAGGATGCCGACCACATAGGCCGAGCGCGACCCGTTGCGCAGCGTGCGCTGGGTCAGCGCCATCAGCGCCATGATGCCGCCCTCGCCGTCGTTGTCGGCGCGCATGATGATGGTCACGTACTTCAGCGTGACCACGATGTTCAACGCCCAGAACGCCAGCGACAGCACGCCCAGCACGGTGTCGTGGTCACTGTTGAGCCCGTAGTGCGGCGAGAACGCCTCCTTCAGGGTGTACAGCGGGCTGGTACCGATATCGCCGAAGACCACGCCGATCGCACCGATGATCAGCGCCAGGCCTCCGGCTGGAGGGGCGTGACCATGACCGCCTGGGGCGGCCGCGTGCGGGGTTTGACTGCTGGACATGGGACTCCTGGCGAGGCTCAGGCGGTGGGTTGGGGGAAAGGAAGGCGGGTCAGCGCAGTGCCGACTGCAGCGCCTTGCGGATCACGGTGGCCACTTCGTCACCTTCGTTGAAGGCATCGCGGGCCATGCGCGCCGCTTCGGCCGGCTTGTAGCCCAGCTGCTGCAGGGCCACGGTGGCATCGGAGAGCGGGTCGGCCGGGGCCGGGCCACTGCCGGTCGGCAGCGCGCCGCCGGCACCGAACTGCGCCGCGCGGTCGCGCAACTCCAGCACCATGCGCTCGGCGGTCTTCTTGCCGATGCCCGGAATGCGGGTCAGCGCGGTGATGTCACCGGCCTGGACCATGCGCGCGAATTCCTCGACGGTGACGCCGGACAGCACGGCCAGCGCGATCTTCGCGCCGATGCCACTGACCTTCTGCACGTCGCGGAACAGGCGCCGCTCACCTTCGCGCAGGAAGCCGTACAGCGAGACGCTGTCTTCCTTCTGCGAGTAATGGGTGTACAGGGTGACCTCGCGGCCGAGCTCGGGCAGGTCGTAGAAGGTGCTCATCGGCGCCTCCAGCTCGTAGCCCACTCCGTTCACGTCCACCACCAGCCACGGCGGCGCCTTGTAGGCGACGATGCCGCGCAGTCGACCGATCATTGCGTGCAGCTCCTCATTTGCGGCCCCACGCCTGGCGGGCACTGAGCCCCAGGCGGTTGGCCGTTGCCCTTACGTGGGCATGGGTGATCGCCACTGCCAACGCGTCGGCCGCGTCGGCCTGCAGCTTGGTTTTCAGGTTGAGCATGAGCCCGACCATGTGTTGAACCTGTTGCTTTTCGGCGCCACCGCGCCCGACCACCGCCAACTTGATCTCGCTGGCGGCGTATTCGTGCACCGGCAGGTCACGCAGCACCACGGCGGAAATCGCCGCGCCACGGGCCTGGCCCAGCTTCAGCGCCGAATCAGGGTTGCGGGCCATGAACACGCGTTCGATGGCCACTTCCTGCGGCTGGTACTCGCGGCACAGGTCAGCCAGGCCCAGCACCAGCAGCTTCATGCGCTGCGGGAAATCGTCGGCGCCGAGCAGCACCAGCGGCTGGTGGTGCACGTGGCTGACACGGCCGGTGGCGTCGACATCGATGATGCCGACCCCGGTCCGCTGCGAACCGGGGTCGATGCCGAGGATGCGGGTCATGCTGCACTCCTGGCGGGGCGGAACGGGAGGCGCTGGCAGGCGTATGGGCTCATGACTGTCCGCGGTGACCGTTCAACGGCCCGCGCCCAGGCCGTCGAGGACGGCTCAGGCGTAGGCGTCGGCGCCGAGTTCGGCGTTGGAGTACACGTCCTGCACGTCGTCCAGGTCTTCAAGCATGTCCAGCAGCTTCTTGACCTGCAGGGCAACCTCGCCCTCGACCTTGATGTCGTTGTCCGCGCGGAAGGTGATTTCGGCGTGGTCGGCGACATGGCCAGCGGCGGCCATCGCATCCTTGACCGCGTTGAACGCGTCAGGGCTGGTGACCACGTCGATCGAGCCGTCGTCCGGGTAGACCACGATGTCATCGGCGCCGGCCTCGATGGCCGCTTCGGTGATGGCTTCCTCGTCGGCACCCGGGGCGAAGCTGAGCACGCCCAGGCGCTTGAACATGAAGGCCACCGAGCCTTCGGTGCCCATGTTGCCGCCGCACTTGCTGAACGCATGGCGGACATCGGCCACCGTGCGCACGCGGTTGTCGGTCAGGCAGTCGACGATCACCGCCACGCCACCCGGGGCGTAGCCCTCGTAGCGGATTTCCTCGTAATCGACGCCTTCCAGTTCACCGGTAGCCTTCTTGATGGCGCGCTCGATCACGTCCTTGGACATGTTCACGGCCAGGCCCTTGTCCACGGCCACTCGCAGGCGCGGATTGTTGTTGGGGTCGCCTCCACCGCCGCGCGCGGCAACGCCGATCTCGCGGATGATCTTGGTGAAAATCTTGCCGCGCTTCGCGTCGGACGCGTTCTTGCGGGCTTCGATGGAGGGGCCTCTACCCATGGGTGCTACCGTCTGGCTGCTTCAGGATCAAGGCGCGGATTCTACCTGATCGGGGGCGGCAACCGTGTCTAGGGCCGAAGGGATATCGGGAAGGCGCCATCCACGCATGGCGTGGATCTACTGCCGCCGGGCATGGCCCGGCGCTACCGAGAGTGCACCGCCCTGCCCGGCGAACCGCCTTACGCAGCGGCGGCGTCGCGGCTGTGATCGAACTGGCCGTGGCGCAGGAAATGCGCGGTCTGCCGCGCGGCATCGGGCGATACCACCAGGCCACTGTGGCTGGTGCGCACCACGCAATGGTCGGCCAGGCCCGGCAGTCGTGTCTCGGCCAGGGCCACGGTACCGTCGGAGGCATCGTCGATGGCGCCCAGCAGGCTGCCCAGCCCGTGCGGCACCGAACCGGCGATCAGGCCAACCTCGGCCCTGCCCTGCCAGTCCGGCAGGCCATCGAGCAGCAGATCGCTGCTGCGCCCCAACGCCAGGCCCCAGCCGTGCTCGGACAGCGAACGCGCAGTGCCACTGCCGCGCAGCGGCGAGCCCAGGCAGACCACGCGCTGCACGTCAAGCTGCGGCTGGCGGCGCAAGGCCTCCAGCGCCAGCAATCCCCCCAGGCTGTGGCCGACCAGCGACAACGGGCCGGCATCGGCCAGCCGCTCCAGCAGCTGCGGCACGGCCACGTCGGGGCCACCGAACACCGAGGAGTAACCGAACGCGTGCACCTGGAAACCACGCGCGCGCAGGCGCCAGGCCAGCGGCCCGACCCAGGCACGGGCATTCCAGATGCCATGCAGCAGCAATACGGGGGGAGTCATGCAAACAGCCTGGCGGTCAGCGGGGCGGAAACGTACGGTGATTGAACACGCGCGCGCAGCAAGCGGCGGTGAACGTCAGGTCGCGCGCGGTGCGCGGCGCAGGATGAACTCGAGGTCCTGGGTATCACCGACCGGGAACAGGTACTCGCCGGCCTTCTCGAATCCATAGCGGGCGTAGAAACGCTGTGCGCCGAAGTTCTCCGACCACACGCCCAGCCACAGCGTGCGCGGGCCTTCGTGTTCCAGCCAGGCCAGCGCGGTTTCCAGCAGGCGGCTGCCCCAGCCGCAGCTCTGCTGCGTCTTGATCAGGTACAGGCGCTTGAGTTCGCCGTCACCGGGCTTCACGTCCGGGTGCGGCAAGCCACAGGGGCCGGCGGCGGCATGGCCGACCGCCTCTCCGTCCAGCTCCAGCAGCCACACCGCGTAATCGGGGTGGGCCAGGATCACGCGCTGGCGCTCGACCGTGTAGGCCTCCTCGAGGAAGGCCTGCAGGTCCTGCGGCGGATACAGATGGCCGAAGGTTTCGGTGAACGTGCGGGCAGCCAGCGCCGACAGGGTCGGCGCGTCGTCCACGGTGGCGCGGCGGATCGAATACATGCAGGAAGTTGACGTCAGGGCGAAGCGCGGGTCAAGCCTTTTCAGGCGATTCCGCTTCTTCTTCCTCGTCCTCTTCCTCGTACTCCTCTTCGTCCTCGTCCTCTTCTTCGCCTTCCTCGTCCTCGTCGTACTCTTCCTCTTCGTCGTCCTCGTAATCCTCGACGCCGAAGTCTTCACCGTCCCAACGGCCTTCGCCGTCGGCGACGAAGGTCAGGGCCATCGCCGCCGGGTTGGTTCCGACGCGAACCAGCCAACCACCGAACACGCGCGCACGCTCGGTGACCAGGGTGGCCTCGGAGCCTTCATTGCCCAGCTTTTCCCACTCCAGCGAAAACGCAAACTCGGTCATTGCCTGGATCTCCTGATCAGTTGGTCTTGGGGCGAACCTGGATGTGCACTTCGGCCAGCTGCGCGTCGACGATCGGCGACGGCGCGTCGGTCATCAGATCCTGTGCACCGGTGGTCTTCGGGAACGGGATGACGTCGCGGATCGACTCGGTGCCGGCCATCAGCGCGGCGATGCGGTCGATACCGAAGGCGATGCCACCGTGCGGCGGCGCGCCGTAGTTCAGCGCGTCGAGCAGGAAGCCGAACTTGGCGCGGGCCTCTTCGGCACCGATGCCGAGCAGTTCGAACACCGCGCTCTGCATGTCCGGACGATGGATACGGATCGAACCACCGCCGATTTCATTGCCATTGAGCACCATGTCGTAGCCGCGCGAAACGGCGGTACGGGCATTGGCACGCAGGTCGGCGATGTCGTCCACGGCCGGTGCGGTGAAGGGGTGATGCAGGGCGACGTAGCGCTGTTCTTCCTCGTCCCACTCGAACATCGGGAAGTCGGTGACCCACAGCGGTGCCCAGCCGTCGGCGACCAGGCCGAAGTCCTTGCCGGCCTTCAGGCGCAGCGCGCCCATGAAGTCGGAGACCTTGTTGTAGCCACCGGCGCCGAAGAACACGATGTCACCGTTACCGGCGCCGACATGGGCGACCAGCGCGGCGAAGGATTCCTCGCTGAAGAACTTCTGGATCGGCGAGCTGACTTCGCCGTTGTCGGCGATCTTGATGTAGGCCAGGCCCTTGGCGCCGTACTTGGCGGCATGCGCTGCGTATTCGTCGATCTGCTTGCGGCTGAGCGCTGCACCGCCCGGGATGCGCAGCGCGGCGACGCGGCCTTCGGCGTCATTGGCCGGGCCGGTGAACACGGCGAACTCGCTGTCCTTGACCAGCTCGGCCACGTCGACCAGCTCCAGCGCGATGCGCAGGTCCGGCTTGTCCGAGCCGTAACGACGCATTGCCTCGGCCCAGGTCATGCGCGGGAAGCTGGCATCCAGCTGGACGTCGACCACTTCCTTGAAGATGGCGCGGATCATGTCCTCGACGAAATCCTGCACGTCGCGCTCGCGGACGAAGGCGAATTCCATGTCCAGCTGGGTGAATTCCAGCTGGCGGTCGGCACGCAGGGCCTCGTCGCGGAAGCAGCGCGCGATCTGGTAGTAGCGGTCGAAGCCGGCCACCATCAGGATCTGCTTGAACAGCTGCGGGCTCTGCGGCAGGGCGTAGAACTCGCCCGGATGCATGCGCGCCGGCACCAGGAAGTCGCGCGCGCCTTCCGGGGTGGCCTTGGTCAGGATCGGGGTCTCGATGTCCTGGAAGCCCTTTTCGTCCAGATGGCGGCGCAGGGCCTGCACCAGCTTGATGCGGGTGCGCTGCATGCGCTGCATTTCCGGGCGGCGCAGATCCAGGTAGCGGTACTTCAGGCGGGTTTCCTCGCCCGGATTCTCGTGGGCGTGGAACGGCAGCGGCGCGGCCTTGTTCAGCACGGTGATGGCGGTGGCGATCACTTCCACCTTGCCGGTGCGCATCTTGTCGTTCACCGCGTGGCGGGCACGCACCACGCCTTCCACCTGCAGCACATCCTCGTAGCCCAGCGACGCGGCCACGGCGAACACGTCGGCGTTGTCGACTTCCACGGTCACCTGCACGATGCCTTCATGATCTCGAAGATCGATGAAGCAGACGCCGCCCTGGTTACGGGCCACGTCGGTCCAGCCGGCGAGGGTGACAGTCTGGCCAATCAGGGTCTCATCGACCAGGCCGCAGAAGTGGGTACGCATGGGGGAAGCTCCGCTGGAGAACGCCGGCACCGGATGGGGGCCGGAAAGCCTCGTATTCTGCGGCCGAGGCCCCGGCCGGGGCAAATCCGGCCAGTCACACCGGCTTGATCGCCCCCCTCCCTATAGTCGGGCACCTGCCACCGTATGGGATGCCGCCATGAAACCGCTGTCCCTGGCCAGCCTGGCCGTAACCCTCAGCCTGGGTGCCGCGGGCACCCTTGCCCTGCCCGCCCCTTCCGCGCATGCGCAGAGCGGCGTGGTCCGCTGCGAAAGCCAGAACAACCGCGAACGGGTCTGCAACACCGGCTGGCGCAATGCGCAGCTGGTGCGCCAGCTGTCCGGCTCGGACTGCGATGAAGGACGCACCTGGGGCAGCCGTAACGGCAGCATCTGGGTCACCAACGGTTGCCGCGCCGAATTCGTCGAGGCCCGCGGTGGCTGGGGCGGCGGCAATGGCGGTGGCTGGGGCGGCAACAACGGCCGGCCCGGCGAGACCATCCGCTGCGAGAGCCAGAACAACCGTGAGCGCAGCTGCCCGGTCGGTTGGCGCAATGCCCGCCTGGTCCGCCAGCTGTCCGGCAGCCCCTGCAACGAAGGGCGTACCTGGGGCGTGCGCAACGGCGCGGTCTGGGTCAGTGGCGGCTGCCGTGCCGAATTCGCCGAAGCCCGCGGCTGGGGCGGTGGTGGCGGTGGCTGGGGCGGCGGCAACAGCAATTACTCAGTTACCTGCAGCAGCAACAACAATCGCTCGCAGACCTGCGACTGGGATGAGCGTCAGGGCCGCCCGGTGCTGCAGCAGCAGCTGTCCGGCAGTGCCTGCCAGGAAGGCCGCAGCTGGGGCTACTCACGTGGCCAGGTGTGGGTGAGCAATGGCTGCCGCGCGCGTTTCGGTACGCGGTAAGTACACGGTCGGATCCCTGGCCGACGGCCAGGGCTCTGGCCCCGGTCCGGTATCCCGCATCCACACATGGCGTGGATCTACTGAGGGTCCTTCTGGGGTCGGGGCCCTCCGCATGAGGGATCCGACCCTGGGATCACGGGGCGGACGCTTTGTCGTCGCCCCACGGTGCAGGCGGCAGGGCAACCGGCTTGCTCAGGTCGAACTGCACGCGGAAGCGGCGGCCCTCCGGGCGGGTCAGCTCGTAGACAAAGGTCTGGTCGGGATCAATCTCCATCGCCCAGGTGTTGTGCGTGGAGGCCAGCATGTCGGCGCGGCGGAACATCGCCACCGAATCGGCGTCGGCGGGGAACTGCTGGCGCTCGGCGGTGCCCGGCGGCGTGCTGTCGCCACCGTAGAGGGTGATCGCGTCGGGGCTGCCGTCCTCGTGGCGATGGTCGTGCTTCAGGCGCAGGCCGGTTTCCGTACGGGTCAGCACCCAGGTCCGCGAGTGGTCATCGCCGACATGGAACGGGATGCGCAGCTCGTGTGCCGGATCGGCACAGCCGCGCACATGCATGACCAGGCGCTGCCCGGCGAACGGATCCTTGCCGGTCGGTGCCGGCGTGTCCTCCACCACCTTGCCGGCGTAAGCCTGGCCGCAATGCGCGGCGATGGCGGCCATGAAGGCATCGGCCGGTGCGGTCGCCAGATCATGGGCGACCGTATCGGAGCGCTGCGAACACGCAGCAAGGCTGAGCAGGAGGGCGGAAGCGGTGACAACGGCAGGCAGTTTCATGCCCCAACCCTAACGGCCATGGCCGAAGTGCGCAAACCGCACGCGCAGCATCTGCTCAGCGATCGACTGCAGATGCCGCTGGCAGGGTTTCGGTGGCCGCCACCGGCGCGGCTTCGCCTTCACCCGCAGGTTCCTGTTCAACCGGATCGACATCGAACGGCGTGCGGAACACCAGCGACGGCAACAGCGTGGTCAGTGCGGCATACAGCAGCAGCGCGCCGAACAGCACCGCCGGAATCTGGAAACGCTCGCGCATGATCGCCGCCAGCACCAGGGTGAAAATCAGCGTCGGGGCCAACGCCAGCGAGACCCGCAGGCTGCTGCGGAAGCTCTCGCCGAACATCACCCGACGCTGCAGCCAGACCACGCCGATGCGCAGCGGCAGCACCACCAGGGTGATCACGATGCCCAGCCCCAGCGCCTCAAAGCTCAGTGCTTCGCTGGGCACCTTGGTGCCGGCGTTGAAGAAGTAGAACGGCACGAAGAACGAGGCGAACAGGCGCAGCGCATGCAGGTTCTCGTGCGAGGCCAGCAGCGGCATGCGCTGGTGCAGCAGGCGCGCGACCAGGCCGGCGATGAAGGCACCGACCAGGTAATACACACCCAGCAGATAGGTGATGTACGCCGCGACCATGCCGACCATGACCAGCAGCGAGAACTCCGAACCCGGCGCGTGCGGCGCCACCCAGCGGCCCAGCGCGATGAACAGCAGCGGCAGGCCGACCATCATCGCCAGCAGGGCCAGGCTGGACAGCGCCATGTGCCCCGGATCACCGGCCTGCAGCACGATGAACAACGCCGCCAGCGCCAGCAGTTCACCGGCAATGGCCTTGCTGGTCACCCAGAACCGCTCGTCCTCGCTCAGGCCCAGCCGCGACAGCGAATCCATGATGAAGCCGGTGGACGGCGTCAGCAGCGCCAGCGCCAGCAGGCCGGCGGCCTGCCACGGCAGCCCCGCGTAACGCCAGGCCAGCCAGCCCACACCGAACAGCGTGCCGGTACGGATCACCAGATGCGCCAGCAGCGGCCACATGCCACGGCGCAGCGCCTGCAGATCCACTTCCAGGCCGGCGAACAGGAACAGCGAGGAAATGCCCAGCGTGGCCAACAGACCGATCACCGCGTCGTGCGCCTGGTCGCCCAGCCAGAGCATGCCGATGATGCCGAACAGCAGGCAGGTCAGCGGCGCGGGCAGGCTGAAACGCTGCAGCGCGCGCGGGATCACCAGCAGCGCAAAGATCAGCAGCAGGTAGATCAGTTCATGGCTCATGGGGGACTTCCGTGTGATTCGAACGCGCGCAGGATGCGCGCGCCGAACCGATCCGGCAAGCCACTTCTGAATGACCCCGGTTACCTCAACCGATCAGGCGATCGGCGATGCGGCCAACCTGCGCCAGCACCGTGGCACGCTGTTCGTTGCTGATCGCACCCGCCTGCAGGTAGGCGGTCAGCACCCAGGGCGTGCCGCCGGCCAGCGGCCACAACACGGCGATGTCGTTGCGCGCGTCCTCGCCGTTGCTGCCGGTCTTGTCACCGACGCGCCAGCGCTTGCCCAGGCCCGCGCGCAGGCAGGCGTCGCCGGTTTCGTTGTCGATCAGCCAATCGGCCAGCTGCTGCCGCGACGCCGGCTGCAGCACCTCGCCCAGCACCACGCGCTGCAGGGTCGCAGCCATCGCCGCCGGCGTGGTGGTGTCGCGCGGATCGCCCTTGGCAAAGCTGTTCAGCTCCGGCTCCAGGCGATCACTGCGGCTCACCGCATCACCGCTCGCGCGCAGGAACGCAGTCACCGCGGGCGGGCCACCGACCACGCCGAACAGCAGGTTGGCTGCAGTGTTGTCGCTGGTGATGATCGTGGCACGGCACAGGTCACGCACGGTCATGTCCTTGCCGGCGTGGCGACGGGTGACCGGCGCGTGCGAGAGAAGATCGGCATCGCGCACCGGCACGCGCGTGTCCAGCAGCCCAGGGGTGCGCTCAGCCTGGCTGAGTACGGTGGCGGCCAGCACGCTCTTGAACGTGCTGCACATCGGGAAACGCTCGTCCTGGCGATGACCGATGCGGCGGCCGCTGGCGGTATCAAGCAGGGTCACGCCGAGGCGGCCGGCACAGGCCTTTTCCAGTGCGGCGAAGTCGGTGGCGGCGGTGAGGGCGGCATCGGTCGGTGCACTGGCGGCGGTCTTGCCCGCCGCACGGGCCAGCAACGGCAGGGCAAGCGAGGAAGCCACGGCGGCACCACTGAACTGCAGGAATCGGCGACGGGCGAGCATGCGGGGTTCTCCTGGGGGACCGTTCGATTATTGAAGCCTCGCACGCAGGCGACCAGCGCGAAAAATCAGCGGGAGGCATTAGCTGGATTAATGGCTGTCGCAATCAACCCCTTAATTCTCCTGAACTGGGCGCGAGGCAGGTAGGATCAGCCATCATCCTGGCTCACGACTACTCCGATGCTGCACCCTACCCTGCCGCTGAACGCCCTGCGTGCCTTCGAGGCGGCCGCACGCCACCAGAACTTCACCCGTGCCGCGCTGGAGCTGTGCGTCAGCCAGGCCGCGCTGAGCCACCAGATCCGCGGGCTGGAGGACCGGCTCGGCATCCGTCTGTTCCATCGCCTGCCGCGCGGCGTGGCGCTCACCGAGGAGGGCGCGGCGCTGTATCCGGTGCTCAACGAATCGTTCGAGCGCATCTCGGCCAGCATCGCGCGCTACACCGGTGGCCCGGCCCGTGAAGTACTGACGCTGGGCGTGGTCGGCACCTTCGCCACCGGTTGGCTGCTGCCACGGCTGGCTGCGTTCGAGGCCGCGCACCCGGACATCGAGCTGCGACTGCAGACCCACAACAACCGCATCGATCTGGCCGGCGAGGGCCTGGACCTGGCGATCCGCTTCGGTGATGGCGACTGGCAGGGCCAGGCCTGCACAGCGATCCTCGACGCGCCGTTTGCACCGCTGTGCGCACCAGCATTGGCGCGGCGGCTCAAACAGCCACGCGACCTGGGCACCCTGCCCCTGCTGCGCTCCTACCGCAGCGACGAATGGCCGCGCTGGCTGCAGGCGGCAGGAGTGAGTGGCGTGGAAGCCCGCGGGCCGGTGTTTGATTCGTCGTTGACGGTGGCGATGGCCGCGGTGGGTGGTGCCGGCGTGGCGCTGCTGCCGCTGCGCATGTTCGAGCAGGAACTGGCCGAGGGTCGCCTGCTGCAGCCATTCAGCACCACGCTGGAGCTGGGGCGCTACTGGCTCACGCGACTGCGCTCGCGTGCCGAGCGTGAGCCGGCGAAGCGGTTCCGCGAATGGCTGCAGGCACAGAGATGAAAAAGGGGACGGAGGGGATTAAGTCGTTTGTGGCACAAACGACTTAATCCCCTCCGTCCCCTTTTTTGCGTGATCAGGACTCCAGCAGCTCCATCCACGTCGCTTCGGCTTTTTCCAGCTGCGCGGCGGCGGTTTCGCGATCGCGGCCAAGCACGGCCATGCGGGTGGCATCGGCGTAGTTGGCCGGGTCGGCCAGCTGGCGGTCGAGCTCGGCCAGAGCGCTTTCCAGTTCGGCCACCTTGGCTTCGGCGGCGGCCAGCTTGTGCGGGTTCACCGGCTTCTTCTGCACCACCTGAGCCACCGGCGCGGTCTTGACCACCACCGGCTCTTCCACCTGTTCCATGCGCGCCTTGGTGCCCTGCGCCTGCGGGCGGGTGCGCAGCCAGGCCGCGTAGGCGTCGAGGTCGCCGTCGAACGGCTCGACCACGCCATCGGCCACGCGCCAGTAGGTATCGCAGACCAGGCCGATCAGATGGCGGTCATGCGAGACCATCACGATCGCGCCTTCGAAGGTGGCCAGTGCTTCGGCCAGCGCTTCGCGCATTTCCAGGTCAAGGTGGTTGGTCGGTTCGTCCAGCAGCAGCACATTCGGCTGCTGCCAGGCGATCAGCGCCAGCGCCAGGCGCGCGCGCTCGCCGCCGGAGAAACCATCGACCGGCTCGAACGCGCGGTCGCCCGGGAAGTTCCACTTGCCAAGGAAATCGCGGAACGACTGGTTCGGTGCGTCCGGCGCGATCTCGCGGAAATGCTCCATCGGCGACTGGCCTTCGTGCAGCGACTCCACCGTGTGCTGGGCGAAGTAGCCGATCTTCAGGTCCGGGTGCGCCATGCGCTCGCCGACGATCGGCGCCAGCTCGCCCACCAGGGTCTTCACCAGGGTGGTCTTACCGGCACCGTTGGGGCCGAGCAGGCCGATGCGCTGGCCCGCTTCCAGGCCGAAGCCGACGTTGTGCAGGATCACCGCGTCGTTGCCATAGCCAGCCTCGACGTGGTTCAGGCGGATCAGCGAGAACGGCAGCTTGGCTGGCGGCGCGAACTCGATGCGGAACTCGCGCTCGGCACGCACCGCTTCGGTGCCGGCCAGCTTGGCCAGGCGCTTCATGCGGCTCTGCGCCTGCGCGGCCTTGCTGGCCTGCGCCTTGAAGCGGTCGATGAAGCTCTGCAGGTGGGCACGCTCGGCCTGTTCCTTCTCGTGCGCGATCTGCTGCTGGCGCAGCTGTTCGGCGCGCTGGCGCTCGAAGTCGGTGTAGCCGCCCGGGTACAGCTTGGCGCCGCCACCGTGCAGGTGCAGGGTGTGGGTGGCCACGTTGTCGAGGAACTCGCGGTCATGCGAGATCAGCAGCAGGGTGCCGGGATACTTCAGCAGCCACTGCTCCAGCCAGTACACCGCGTCCAGATCCAGGTGGTTGGTCGGTTCGTCCAGCAGCAGCAGGTCGCTGGGCATCATCAGCGCGCGGGCCAGGTTCAGGCGCACGCGCCAGCCGCCGGAGAACGAGGACACCGCGCGGTGGTGGGTCTCTGCCGGGAAACCGAGGCCGTGCAGCAGCTTGCCGGCGCGCGCTTCGGCGTCGTAGGCATTGAGCTCGGCCATCTTCGTGTGCGCCTCGGCCACCGCTTCCCAGTCTTCACGGGCGGTCGCCTCGGCCTCGGCGGCCAGCACTGCGGCCACCTCGACGTCACCGCCCAGCACGAAGCTCAGCGCCGGGTCGGGCAGCGACGGGGTTTCCTGGGCGACGCTGGCGATGCGCACCTTGCCGGGCAGGTCCACATCGCCCTTGTCGGCCTCCAGCTCACCCTTCACTGCCGCGAACAGGCTGGACTTGCCAGCACCGTTGCGGCCGACCACACCCACCCGGTAACCGGCGTGCAGGGTCAGGTCGACATTGGACAACAGCAGCCGCTCGCCGCGGCGCAAGGCGAAATTACGAAGGGAGATCATCGGGGGAGGCGTCCATATAACCAGATGGAATGTGCTGGTGAGCACTGTTCCTGCGACGCAATTCTAGCGTTAACGAATACTTGACGCGTCCCGGGATGCGCGGCGGCCGGCGTTCCTCTCTCCCACGTCCTCGCCGCGCGCGTCCCGGGCTCCCTCCCCCGCCAGTGCCGATCCGGGCTAAATGGTTGCTGCTGCAACGTTTTTTCCGATGACTGGCATTTGACACGCACTGAATATCCCGTTAATTCCTGCTTTGCGCACCGCAACAACCGCCGTCCGCCTCACCCCCGTGATGTCGATTCCGGTGCCGCCCCCGCCAACCGGAGCTCCGTCCCGATGACCCGCAAGACCAGCCTGATCGCCGCCGCCGTCGCTGTCGCACTCGGTGGCTCTCCGTTCGTTGCCGCTGCCCAGCAGGCCGGCACCGCCGCCAACACCCTGGACACGGTGATCGTCACCGGCACCCGCGTGGCCGACCGCACGGTGGCCGAATCGCAGTCGCCGATCGACATCATCACCCCCGAAGCCCTGCAGTCCACCGGCACCAGCGAGCTGGCCACCGCGCTGTCGCGCGCCCTGCCCTCGCTGAACTTCCCGCGCCCTGCCCTGACCGATGGCACCAGCGGCGTGCGCCCGGCGCAGCTGCGCGGCCTGTCACCGGACCAGGTGCTGGTGCTGGTCGACGGCAAGCGCCGCCACACCTCGGCGATGATCAACGTCAACGGCAGCATCGGCCGTGGTTCGTCGGCAGTGGACATCAATGCGATCCCGATCGCCGCCATCGAGCGCGTGGAAGTGCTGCGCGACGGTGCGTCGGCGCAGTACGGCTCGGACGCCATCGCCGGCGTCATCAACATCGTGCTCAAGGGCAGCGGCAGTGGCGGCAGCCTGGCGGTGGACTACGGCCAGTACTCTGCCGGTGACGGCAACAAGTACCAGCTCTCCGGCGATACCGGCGTCGAGTTCGGCAACGGCCGTGGCCGCGTGCACGTGGCCGGCCAGATCAGCCAGCAGGACGAAAGCAACCGCGCCGGCCCGTACCGCGGCACCACCCCGAACACCGGCAACTTCCCCAGCATCGGCCAGAAGACCTTCATCGTCGGCGACCCGCGCGTGGATGCCACCGCCGCGTCGGCCAACGCCAGCTTCGACTTCAGCGACCACGTGACCGGCTACGCCAGCGCGCTGCTCAGCAACCGCGACATCACCTCGTTCGCGTTCTACCGTTCGCGCAACCACAGCGGGCAGAGCGCGCTGCTGGCGCAGACCTACCCCGACGGCTTCGTGCCGGAGATCAACCAGTATTCGAAGGACCGCTCGCTGGTGGCCGGGGTCAAGGGCAACACCGACAACGGCTGGACCTGGGACCTGAGCCTGAACCACGGTGAGAACACCCTCGACTTCCACACCCGCAACAGCATCAACTACAGCCTCGGCGCAACCAGCCCGCGCTCGTTCTACGACGGCACGCTGAAATACCAGCAGGACATCTTCAATGCCGACCTGACCAAGTCGCTGGACTGGGGCCTGGCCTACCCGGTCACGCTGTCCTTCGGTGGTGAGTACCGCAAGGAAAAGTGGGACCAGAACCCGGGCGAACTGAACTCGTACACCGGCAGCGGCGCGCAGGGCTTCGCGGGCTTCACCCCGACCAATGAAGTGCATGCCGACCGCCACAACTACGCGGTCTATGCTGGCCTGGAAGCGGACCTGACCGAGAAGTTCTCGGCCGGCATCACCGGCCGCTACGAGGACTACTCGGACTTCGGCGACCGCTTCTCCGGCAAGCTTTCGGCGCGCTATGCATTCACCGACAAGGTTGCGCTGCGGGCCACCGCGTCCAGCGGATTTCGTGCACCTTCGCTGGCGCAGCAGGGCTACCAGGCGGTCACCAGCCAGTTCCTCAACGGCGTGTTCGTCGAGCGCGGCACCTTCCCCACCACCAGCCCGGCTGCGCAGGCGCTGGGCGCCTCGCCGCTGAAGGCCGAGACCTCCACCTCCTACAGCCTGGGCCTGGTGCTGCAGCCGGTCGACCGCCTGTACATCACCGTCGACGCCTACCAGATCGACATCGATGACCGCATCGCATTGTCGTCCAGCATCACCACCAATGCGGCAGCCAGCGCGCTGCTGGGCACCCTGGGCCTGCCGCAGGTGACCGCGTTCTCGTACTTCACCAATGGCCTGGATACGCGTACCCGTGGCGTCGACTTCGTGTCCAGCTACACGGTGCCGTTCAGCGCCAGCAGCCTGGAGCTGACCGCGGCCTACAGCTACAACGACACCGAAGTGCGCCGCGTTGGTGGCACCCCGGCGGTGTTCGGCACGCTGGGCCTGAACCAGTCGCTGATCGGTCGCGACGAAATCGGCCGCATCGAGGACAGCTACCCGCGCGACAAGGCAATCCTGAGCGGCACCTGGCGTTCGGACCACTGGGAACTGGGGCTGGCGGCGACCCGCTACGGCAAATTCACCGTGCGCAACTCGGCCACCGCACTGCGCGACCAGACCTATGGCGACGCCTGGGTGGTGGATGCCTCGGCCAGCTACAAGCCGAGCAGCAACTGGACCCTGACCGTGGGCGCCGACAACCTGCTGGACAAGTACCCGGACCGCACCGAAGACCTGCAGAACTCCACCTTCGGCATGCTGCCGTACAGCAACTACTCGCCGTTCGGCTTCAACGGCGCGTACGTATACGGCCGGGTCAAGTACACCTGGTAAGCGGTAGTGCCGGCCGCTGGCCGGCAACTCCCCGGTGGGGTCAGATCCCTTTTCCTGCGGGAGAGGGATCTGACCCCATTCGCATTTAAGGTTTGCCGTATCTGGCGTCATCGGTGAAAATCGGGATACCCCCGTTTTTCTGCGAGTGCCGATGCACCATGACACCGACCTGATCAACATCGTTGCCGTTGGCCTCGGGCTCGCCTTCATCTTCGGCGCGCTGGCCAACAAGCTCCGCTTGTCTCCCTTGGTCGGTTACCTGGTTGCTGGCATCTGCGTAGGCCCGTTCACCCCCGGCTTCGTCGCCGACCAGGCGCTGGCCAACCAGCTGGCCGAGCTGGGCGTGATGCTGCTGATGTTCGGCGTCGGCCTGCACTTCTCGCTGAAGGACCTGATGGCGGTCAAGGCCATCGCCATCCCCGGTGCCATCGGCCAGATCGCGGTCGCTACCCTGCTCGGCTGGGGCGTGGCCTCTTTGATGGGCTGGCCAGCCCTGCATGGCGTCATCTTCGGTTTCTCGCTGGCCACCGCCAGTACCGTGGTGCTGTTGCGGGCGATGGAGGAGCGCCGCCTGCTGGAAACCATGCGCGGCAAGATCGCGGTCGGCTGGCTGATCGTGGAAGACCTGGCCTGTGTGCTGGCGCTGGTGATGATGCCGGTGATGGCCGGTGTGTTCGGCCCCGATGCGGCCAAGGAATCGCACTCGCTGGGCAGCGTGCTGGCCGACATCGGCTGGACCTTCGTGCAGCTGGGCCTGTTCGTGGCGGTGATGCTGGTGGTCGGGCGCCGGGTCATCCCGTGGATCCTCGAACGTATCGCCGGCACCGGTTCGCGCGAACTGTTCACCCTCTCGGTGCTGGCGATCGCGCTGGGCGTGGCGTTCGGCTCGGCGATGTTGTTCGGCGTCTCGTTCGCACTGGGCGCGTTCTTCGCCGGCATGCTGCTCAACGAATCGGAACTGAGCCACAAGGCCGCGCATGATTCGCTGCCGCTGCGCGATGCGTTCGCAGTGCTGTTCTTCGTCTCGGTCGGCATGCTGTTCGACCCGAACATCCTCATCCAGCACCCGTGGCAGGTGCTGGCCACCGTGCTGATCATCATGTTCGGCAAATCGGCCGCCGCGTTCTTCATCGTGCGTGCGTTCGGGCACCCGACCAGCACTGCGCTGACCATCTCGGCCAGCCTGGCGCAGATCGGCGAGTTCGCCTTCATCATCGCCGGCCTCGGCGTCGCCCTGCAGATCCTGCCGAAGGAAGGCCAGTCGCTGGTGCTGGCCGGTGCGCTGGTGTCGATCATGCTCAACCCGCTGGTATTCGGCCTGCTCGACCGTTGGCAGGCCAAGCAGGAGCAGTCGCCCCAGGCCGCCGAGCCGGAAGAGGCCACCGGTCCCTCGCGTGACCTGCATGACCATGCCATCGTCATTGGTTACGGCCGGGTCGGCAGCGAGCTGGCGCAGGTGTTGCGCGATCGTGGCGTGCCGGTGCTGGTGA
The DNA here is from genome assembly GCF_056480905.1 of Stenotrophomonas sp. 96582_Sma. Lineage (NCBI taxonomy): Bacteria > Pseudomonadati > Pseudomonadota > Gammaproteobacteria > Lysobacterales > Lysobacteraceae > Stenotrophomonas > Stenotrophomonas sp. 96582_Sma. The sequence goes on from NZ_CM151122.1 coordinate 3,842,379, forward strand.
TCGATGACAACAAGGAGCACGTCGAACAGGCGCACGCCAAGGGCCTGGCGGCGATCCGTGGTAGTGCTGCTGCCGACCGCGTGCTGGCCGAAGCGCATCCGGAACGCGCGAAGATTGCGGTGCTGGCGATTCCTCAGCCGCTGGAAGCCGGTGAGGCGCTGGCCAAGCTGCGTGCGATCAATCCGGATCTGACCCTGCTGGCGCGAGCACACAGCGATGCGGAGGTGAAGCATCTGTTGGAGCACGGTGCCGATGGCACGGTGATGGCAGAGCGCGAGCTGGCCTATTCGCTGGCCGAGATGGTGATGGCCACGCCGCCCTACCGGAATATCGGGCAGCACAGCATTCCGGTGGTGTGAGGAGTGTGGGTGCGGCAGGGCTTGCAGCCCTGCACCTGCTGAAGCAACGGCAACGACAAAAGCAAAAGCTGGCATTCCGTGGGATGGCGGGGGGGGGTCCGGTTGCAGGGGACGCCGTGAATCCGTCCATGGAGGCTCGGTCGCGCCATCCATGGCGCTCACGCCCCTGCAACCGGGCCCACCCTGCCTTCGACAATTTCCTGCGGCTGTTGGTAGGTGTCGACCTTGGTCGACACGGCGGTGCATCTGACCCCGGAAACAAAAAAATCCCCGGTCGACCCGCATCGACCGGGGATCTGGATCGCCACGTTGCCATGCCTTGGAGAGGCAGTTCCACCGTAGCGCATCGCGGTGCCGGTGGTGATCGCCTGTGGCGATGACGACCAAGCGTGCGGCTATCAGGCGCCAGCCAGGGCCTGCTCCAGGTCGGCACGCAGGTCGCCGATATGCTCGATGCCGATCGACAGCCGCACGGTGTCTTCGCTGACACCGGCCTTGGCCAGTTCGGCGGCGTCCAGCTGGCGATGGGTAGTCGAGGCGGGATGGGTGGCCAGTGACTTCGCGTCGCCCAGGTTGACCAGGCGGGTGAACAGCTTCAGCGCATCGAGGAAACGTGCGCCGGCTTCACGGCCGCCCGGCAGGCCGAAGGTCAGTACGCCCGAGCCGTGCCCGCCCAGGTAGCGCTGCGCGGCGGCGTGCTCGGGGTCGTCGGCCAGCCCGGCGTAGCGCACCCAGGCCACCTTTGCGTGTGACTTCAGAAACTGCGCGACAGCCAGCGCGTTGGCGTTGATGCGCTCCATGCGCAGCGCCAGGGTTTCAATGCCCTGCAGGATCAGGAACGCATTGAACGGCGACAGCGCCGCGCCGGTATTGCGCAGCGGCACCACCCGCGCGCGGCCGATGTAGGCCGCCGGCCCCAGCGCTTCGGTATAGACCACGCCGTGATAGCTGGGGTCGGGCTGGTTGAGCCGTGCGAAGCGCTGGGGTTGTGCAGCCCAGTCGAAGCGGCCGGAATCGACGATCGCGCCGCCGAGGCTGTTGCCGTGGCCGCCGAGGTACTTGGTCAGCGAATGCACCACGATGTCGGCGCCGTGCTCGAACGGGCGCAGCAGGAACGGCGTGGCCACGGTGTTATCGACAATCAGCGGCACGCCGGCGGCATGCGCGACCTCGGCAATCGCCGCGATGTCGGTGACGTTGCCACGCGGGTTGCCGATCGATTCGACGAACACCGCCTTGGTGCGTTCGTCGATCAGCGCGGCGAAGGCGGACGGATCGGCCGGGTCGGCGAAGCGCGCCTGGATGCCGTACTGCGGCAGCGTGTGCGCCAGCAGGTTGAGGCTGCCGCCATACAGCGCACTGGAGGCCACGATGTTGTCACCGGCCTCGGCAATGGTCTGGATGGCATAGGTGATCGCCGCCTGCCCCGAGGCCAGTGCCAGCGCGCCGATGCCACCCTCCAGTGCGGCCAGGCGCTGTTCCAGCACGTCGGTGGTGGGGTTCATGATGCGGGTGTAGATGTTGCCGGGCACCTTCAGGTCGAACAGATCGGCGCCGTGCTGGGTGTCATCGAAGGCATACGCCACCGTCTGGTAGATCGGCACCGCCACCGCGCGGGTGGTCGGATCGGGACGGTAGCCGCCATGCACGGCCAGGGTTTCCAGTTGCCACTGCGGGTCGCTCATTGCGCCAGGCTCCATCCGGGGAAACCGCCACCATAGGCCAGCCAGAACCACGCGCTGAAAGCTGCTGGCGATGACGCCAGTACCACCGGTTATCAGGTTGGCCGCGATTCAGGCAGCCGTCATGGGCCGTTGCTAGGCTTCGCCGCCGGGCGCTCCTGCCCGGGCACGGAGGCCCAAGCGCATGCAGTCATCCCCCTGGACACCCGCCGCCAGCGGCTCGCCGACCCCGGTGCTGCTGGTGGAGGACGACCGCCGCCTGGCCGAACTGGTCAGCGACTACCTGCACGAACATGGCTTCGCCGTGCAGCATGTGGCCCGTGGCGACCTCGCCGGTGCGGCCTGCCGCCAGCACGCGCCGGAACTGGTGGTGCTGGACCTGATGCTGCCCGGCCTTGGCGGCATCGATGTGTGCCGGCAGATCCGCAGCTTCTCCGATGTGCCGATCCTGATGCTGACCGCCTGCGAGGACGACATCGAACAGGTGCTCGGCCTGGAATCGGGCGCCGACGACTATGTGCACAAGCCGATCGAGCCGCGCCTGCTGCTGGCCCGCCTGCGCGCCCTGCTGCGCCGCCGCCATGGCAGCAGCAACACCGGCAGCCCCTGCCGCCTCATGCACGGCGAGCTGCTGATCGACCGCATGCAGCGCGAGGTGCATCTGCACGGCCAGCCGGTGGACATGGGCACCACCGAATTCGAGATCCTGTGGCTGCTGGCCAGCCAGCCGGGGCAGATTCTCTCGCGTGACCAGATCCTGCAGGCGGTGCGCGGCATCGGCTTTGACGGCCTGGACCGCAGTGTCGATGTCAGCATCGGCAAGCTGCGCCGCAAGCTCGGTGATGATGCGCGCGAACCGCGGCGGATCAAGACCGTGTGGGGCCGTGGCTACCAGTTCAATCCGTCGGCCTGGACGGCATGAAGCGGCTGTTCCTGTGGTTGTGGTTTATCACGGGTGCCTGCTTCCTGGTGTCGGTGTTCTTCCTCAACCACATCCTGGACGGCATCTACACGCCCGTGCAGGATCGCGTCTTCGTCCAGCAGGTGCGTGGTCAGGTGTACGCCCTACGCAGTGGCCTGGCCGGCCTGGATGCCGACCAGCAGCGTGAGCGCCTGCGGCAGTGGCAGCCACACTACGGCATCGCCCTGACCCTGCTCGACAAACCTCCCGCACTCGACGTGCAGGAACAGGTGGCCGTGAAGGCCGACGGTTTCATCGTGCGCGATCAATACCAGCAGGTCCTGCTGCCCATCGAGGGCAGCGATGGCCGCTGGCTGCACCTGCGCCTGCCTGGCGCGGTGCAGATGACGACGTACATGACCATCGCCGCCTACCTCAGCATCCTGCTGCTGGTGGGCGCCAGCCTGTACGCGTGGGTGCGCCTGCTCTGGCGCGACCTGGAAGCGCTGCGCCGGCATGCCGACCGCATCGGTTCGGGCGATCTGCAGGCACGTGCGCAGGTTTCGCCACGCTCGCAGATACGCGTCATCGTCGACCATTCCAACCGCATGGCCGCGCGCGTGGCCGAGCTGGTGCAGCGCCAGCGCGACCTCACCCACGCGATCTCGCACGAACTGCGTACGCCGATCGCGCGCGTGGCCTTCGGCCTGGACCTGATGCAGGACAGCGACGATCACGAACGCCGTACACGGCTGGCACAGGGGCTGCACGGCGACCTGGCCGAACTCAACCGGCTGGTCAGCGAACTGCTGGCCTATGAGCGCCTGGAGCATCCCGGCGAAGGCGAGCCGATGCAGCGCATTGAAGCCAACGACTGGCTGCAGGCCTGCCTGGCCGATGCACGCCGTGATGCCGAACGAGCCGGCGTGGTCCTGCGCGTGCAGCCCAGTGCGTTGCCGCGGGTGGATGCCGAACCGCGACTGCTGCAGCTGGCGCTGAGCAATCTGGTAGGCAATGCGCTGCGCCACGCGCGTTCGCAGGTGGAAGTGTCGCTGGTCGGTGTCGGCGGCCGCGCGTGCCTGCGCGTGGATGACGACGGCCCGGGCATCGCCGAAGCGGATCGCGAGAAGGTGATGCGGCCGTTCACCCGCCTGGATGACAGCCGCAGCCGCGATACCGGCGGCTTCGGGCTGGGCCTGGCCATCGTCAGCCGCATTGCAGCCCGCCACGGTGGCGAGCTGCGCATCAGCCGCGCCACGCTGGGTGGCGCGCGCCTGGAAATGCACTGGCCGCTGGCTGCCAGCTGAACGCCCACGGGCGCCATTACAGTTGATTACAACTCCCGCACAACTGCGGAGGGATCGGTCGCCGGCATATCGCCACGCTGGCGACCCTGCAGCACTCGCCGGATGCGCGCGCTGCTTTCCTCCCATTGTCGAGAGATTCCATGTCCCAGCTTCGCCGTTCCCCCACCCTGCTCTGCCTGGCCCTGCTGCCGCTGTTCGCCGCGCCGATCGCCCACGCCAAGGATGACCACTGGACCTTCGAGCTCGCCGCTGGTGGTGGCGTGACGCCACGCTACAGCGGCAGCGAGGAATACCGCGCGACGCCATCGCTGTCGTTCGATGTCACCTCGCCGGGGGGATGGTTTCTGGGCACCAGTGGCATCGGATGGGGCACGTCCATCGGCGAGCACACCCGCGTGCGTGCCTACATCGGCGCCAGCGGCATCCGCCGCGACAAGGACTCCCTGCTCGGCGGTTCGGACTTCCTGCGCGGCATGGGTGATATCGATACCCGTCCCCTGGTCGGTCTCACCGCTGGTTATACGCTGGGCGAAGCCGTGCTGAGCGGCTCCTGGCAGTTCACCCGCAAGGACGAGGACAAGGCCGAGAACGGCCTGGCTACCCAGCAGATCCATCTGAATCTGAGCATGCCGCTGTTCGACCTGGCCGGTGGCGTGGTCAGCGGCAGCGTGTCCACCGACTACGGCAATCGTGGCTACATGCAGACCTGGTACGGCGTCAGCCCGGAACAGGCGGCGCGCACCGGCTTTGCCCAGCACACGCCGAAGGCTGGGCTAGTCAGCGCCGGTCTTGGCCTGAAATGGAGCCACCGCGTGGGCCGCAATGGCAACTGGTACATCTCGGCCGAAGGCACGCGCCTGCTCGGCGATGCGGCCGACAGCCCGATCGTGCAGAAGGCGAACCAGTTCGGCTTGATGAGCGGCTATACGCACCGCTTCTGAGTGAGCGCCGGGCATGGCCCGGCTTACTCCGCAGGAAACGGGGCGCTGCGGTCAGGCAGCGCCCCGATGGACTCACGCCTTGGCGAACACCAGGTGGCCGCCGTCGTTGCCGACTTCGATGGTGTCGCCGTTGACGAAGGCGCCGGACAGGATCTTCTGCGCCAGCGGGTTCTCCAGCTGCGCCTGGATTGCACGCTTCAACGGGCGTGCGCCGTACACCGGATCGAAACCAACGTTGCCAAGCAGGTCGAACGCTGCATCGGACACCAGCAGCTTCAAACCACGTTCGGCCAGGCGCTTTTCCAGCCCACGCATCTGGATACGCGCGATCTGCTTGATCTGCTGCTTGTCCAGCGGGTGGAACACCACGATGTCGTCCAGGCGGTTGATGAACTCCGGGCGGAAGTGCGCCTGCACCACGCCCATTACCGCCGCCTTCATCTGCGTGTAGGCCTCCGGGCTGTCATCAGCGCTCATGTCCTGGATCTGGTGCGAGCCCAGGTTCGAGGTCATCACGATGACGGTGTTGCGGAAGTCCACGGTGCGGCCCTGGCCATCGGTCAGGCGGCCATCGTCCAGCACCTGCAGCAGGATGTTGAACACATCCGGATGCGCCTTCTCCACTTCGTCCAGCAGGATCAACGAATACGGACGGCGACGCACGGCCTCGGTCAGGTAGCCACCCTCTTCGTAACCGACGTAGCCCGGGGGCGCACCGATCAGGCGGGCGACGCTGTGCTTCTCCATGAACTCGCTCATGTCGATGCGGATCATCGCGTCGGCACTGTCGAACAGGAATTCGGCAAGCGACTTGCACAGCTCGGTCTTGCCGACGCCGGTCGGGCCGAGGAACAGGAACGAACCGGCCGGGCGATTCGGATCGGACAGGCCCGCACGCGAACGGCGCACGGCATCGGAGACGACCTTGATCGCTTCCTCCTGGCCGACCACGCGGTTGTGCAGCACCTCTTCCATCCGCAGCAGCTTGTCGCGCTCACCTTCGAGCATCTTGTTGACCGGAATGCCGGTCCAGCGCGACACGACCTCGGCGATCTCCTCGTCGGTGACCCGGTCCTGCACCAGCTTGAAGTCCCTGTGTTCGGCTTCCTGCGCAGCGGCCAGCTGCTTTTCCAGCTGCGGCAGCAGGCCGTACTGGATCTCGCTCATCTTGGCGAAATCCTGGCGGCGCTGCGCGGCTTCCAGCTCCAGCTTGGCCTGTTCGACCTGCTCCTTGATCTTGGTCGCACCCTGCAGCGCTGCCTTCTCCGACTTCCAGATTTCATTGAGGTCGGAGAACTCACGCTCCAGCGCATCGATGTCGTTCTCCAGATCGGCCAGGCGCTGCCGCGAGGCTTCGTCCTTTTCCTTCTTCAGCATCTCGCGCTGGATCTTCAGCTGGATCACCCGGCGTTCCAGGCGGTCCAGCTCCTCCGGCTTGGAGTCGATTTCCATGCGCAGGCGCGAGGCCGCCTCGTCCATCAGATCGATGGCCTTGTCCGGCAGCTGGCGGTCGGTGATGTATCGGTTGGACAGCGTCGCAGCGGCGACGATGGCCGGGTCGGTGATCTCCACGCCATGGTGCAGCGCGTACTTTTCCTTCAGGCCGCGCAGGATCGCGATGGTGTCCTCCACCGACGGCTCACCGACGAAGACCTTCTGGAAGCGCCGCTCCAGCGCGGCATCCTTCTCGATGTACTTGCGGTACTCGTCCAGCGTGGTCGCGCCGATGCAATGCAGCTCACCGCGTGCCAGCGCCGGCTTCAGCATGTTGCCGGCATCCATCGCGCCGTCAGCCTTGCCGGCGCCGACCATGGTGTGCAGTTCGTCGATGAACAGGATGATCTGGCCTTCGTTCTTGGCCAGGTCGTTGAGCACGCCCTTGAGACGTTCCTCGAATTCGCCACGGAACTTGGCGCCGGCAATCAACGCGCCCATGTCCAGCGACAGCACACGCTTGCCGCGCAGGCCCTCGGGCACTTCGTCGTTGATGATGCGCTGGGCCAGGCCTTCCACGATCGCGGTCTTGCCCACGCCGGGTTCGCCGATCAGCACCGGGTTGTTCTTGGTCCGGCGCTGCAGCACCTGGATGGTGCGGCGGATTTCCTCGTCACGGCCGATCACCGGATCGAGCTTGCCGCTCTCGGCGCGCGCGGTCAGGTCGATGGTGTACTTTTCCAGCGCCTGCCGCTGTTCCTCGGCATTCTCCGACTGCACGTTCTCGCCGCCACGCAGCTTGTCGATCGCGGCCTGCAGGCGGGTCTTGTCGGCACCGGCGGCGCGCAGCGCCATGCCCAGCGTGCCACTGTCTTCCAGCGCCGCCAGCACGAACCACTCGCTGGCAATGAAGGCATCGCCATTCTGCTGGGCCAGCTTGTCAGTGTGATTGAGCAGGCGTCCGAGGTCGTTGCCCATCGAAACGTTGCCAGCCTGGCCGGACACCTTCGGCAGTGCATCCAGCGCCTCGGTCAGGCGCTCGCGCAGCACCGGCACGTTCACCCCGGCCTGGGCCAGCAGCGGGCGCGTGCTGCCGCCCTGCTGGTCCAGCAGTGCGCTGAACAGGTGAACCGGTTCGATGATGCTGTTGTCGCGGCCAACGGCCAGCGACTGTGCGTCTGCCAGCGCCTGCTGGAAACGCGAGGTGAGCTTGTCCATCCGCATTGCGAATCCTCATCGGTCATCAGGGCCGGCCCGCGCCGGCGATGCTGGAAAGATGCGGTTGCCCCACCCCGTTTCAAGGGTGACTGCGACTGCACCCCGAGGCCAGTCAGCCTGCGGCCAGCATGCCGGAACGGGTGTGGTCGGCGCGTTGATCCCGATCAGTTCCGCGCGGTGGAAGGGTTCAACGGGTGATCGCGCTGCGGATCGCCCGCAGCTGCTGCTTGACCGCCCGCGCCTGCGCCGGATCTATACGCAGCAGGGCCTTCTGCCCGATCGAGCGTGACTGCAGGGTGGGATCGACGAAGCGATAGCGGCCCCGTTCGTCGCGCTGCACCAGCGGCGCCTGGGCCAGTTCCGGGGTCTCCAGCAGGTGGTCGATCACCGTGACCAGACGGTCGTTGAAATAGCCCTCGGGCCGGCCAAGATCGACATAGGCCTGCTGGATCAACGGATAGAAACGCTTGTACGCGGTGGCCGTCGCCGCCGGATCCAGCGCGGTGAAGGCCTGCACGTAGGGCGTATAGCGCGCCGCGTTGCTGGCGGCGATCCGCTCGCCGCCCTCACCGGGCTCGACCTGCAGGCTGCCTGGCAGCGGCCGCGCGGCCAGCGCGGTGGGTGGCACGCTGGGTTTGTCCAGGTTATCGACCTGGGTGACCAGGCGCTGGATCAGGTGGTCGCGCAGCAGCAGGGTCAGCGGCCCTTCGCCCTGGAACAACTGGCTCAGCGCGCCCCAGGCCGCCGCATCGCTGTCGGCCAAGTTCGGCAGTGCTGGATCAGCGGCCGCCTCTGTCTCCAGCGGGTGCCTGATCGGTGGCGGTGCCGGGGCCGGTTGCTCGGCCGTCATTGGCTGTGGAGGTGCGGCGCTGCTGGCGGGAGTGGATTGCACCGGCACCGAGACTCCGTCCGCCAGGCTCTTCAGCTGGTCGCGGAACAGCCAACCGCCCGCGCCACCGATCACCACCACGCCCAGCACCCAGGGCCATACCGCCTTTCCACTCTGCATGATGCAGCACCTCGTTTTCACACGCATGGAGAAGGTGTGACCCCCCGTGTCGGCGAGGGTTCCCCCTTCGTTCGGCTGCGGTTTGGGTTGGGCAGGACCTGCAGCCATGCTCACGCCTGCTTTGCACGACGCGCGCGAGGCTGTTGCTCTTGTCGTGTGGAGACACTGCCATGCAGTACGCGCTGTATTACTGGACCGGCATCCAGGGCCGTGGCGAGTTCGTGCGGCTGGCGCTGGAAGATGCCGGTGCCGACTACATCGACATGGCGCGGGTGCACGGCGATGCAGTGATGCAGCCGTTTCTCGATGGCAGCAGTGAAGGTGCGCAGCCCTTCGCGCCGCCGTTCCTGAAGGCCGGTCGCCAGGTCATCGCGCAGGTCGCGGCCATCCTGGATTTCCTGGGCCCGACGCTGGACCTGGTGCCACAGGCAGCCTCGCGGCGGATGCAGGCGCTGCAGTTGCAGCTGACCATCGCCGACCTGGTGGCCGAGGTGCATGACACCCACCATCCGATCGCTGCATCGAAGTACTACGAAGAGCAGAAGACCGAGGCCAAGGCACGTGCCGCGTCGCTGCGCAGCGAACGGCTACCGAAGTTCCTCAGCTACTTCGAGCAGGTGCTGGCGGCCAACGGTGGCCGCCATGCACTGCGCGAGCACTCGTATGTGGATCTGTCGCTGTTCCAGCTGCTGAGCGGGCTGAACTACATGTTCCCACGCCGCATGCAGGCACTGGAACCGACCCTGCCCCTGCTGCGCGCGCTGCAGGAGCGGGTGGCGAAACGACCCAACATTGCCTCCTATCTGGACTCGGAACGGCGATTGCCGTTCAACACCAACGGCATCTTCCGCCACTACCTGGAACTGGATGGCGAGCGGTAGTACCGGCCGCTGGCCGGCAGCTGCACACTACGTCCGAGGTCCATGAGGATGCCGGCCAGCGGCCGGCACTACTCTGGGGTCAGCTGTTCTCACCCAGCGGCTTCACCGCCTGCTTCTGCAGTGACAGCAGGCCCAGCAGCAGCGCCAATGCCACATAGGCGCCGGCGAACTGCCAGCTGATGATGCGCGCCAGGCCGTCCAGATCCCACGGCAGGTAGATGCCACCGCGCGGGTCCACCGAGTGGATCAGGCCGAACAGGGTCAGCACCGCCGCCACCAGCAGGAAGCCGCAGGCGCGGCGCAGGCGGCCATCAACCATGGCCGCCACCGCAGAGATCCACAGCATTGAGGTGATGATGAAGCCATTGCCGAGGGTGAAGATCACCGCCAGCTCAGGCAATCCGTGGCCATCGAGCTTGGTCAGCAGCTGCGGCAGCTGGTCCGGTGCGATCCAGCCTGGCGCCTTGATCGCCAGCAGGTACGCTACCGACGGCAGGAAACCGAACACCATCGCGCCGGTATGGTGGCGCGGCGTGGCCTGGAAGGCCTGGGTGGTGATGTCGATGGCCACGTACACGATGATCGGTGCCAGCACCGCCAGCGGCAGCCACTGCACCAGCCCGGAGATGATGCCGAGCATGCCGCCGATGCCGACGAACAGTCCGGTCAGCAGCGTGTAGCCGCTGCGCGCGCCCATGTGCTTGTAGGCCGGCTGGCCGATGTACGGTGTGGTCTGCGCCACGCCGCCGCAGACACCGGCCACCAGCGTAGCCACCGCTTCCACCAGCAGGATGTCGCGGGTGCGGTAGTCATCACCAGCGGCGCGTGCGCTTTCGGACACGTTGATGCCACCGACCACCATCAGCAGGCCGAACGGCAGCAGCAGCGGCAGGTAGGTCATCGCGGTGGGCAGGCCGTCGAGGAAGCCCAGCGTCGGCAGCGGCAGCACCACCTGCGGCGGCACCCACGCCGGCACGTGGAAGCCCGGCGCGCCCAGACCGGCCAGGCCCAGCCCGTAATACAGCACGGTGCCGAACACGAAGGCCAGCAGCACGCCCGGGCCACGCACCGGCAGCTTGCCCTTGGCGATCAGCACATACAGCAGCAGGCCCAGGGTGGTGAAGCCGACCAGCGGCGAGCGCAGCGTTTCCAGCAGCGGCAGCAGGCCCATCAGCACCAGCGCGATGCCGGCGATGGAACCCAGCAGCGCGGCCCGCGGCAGCGCGCGGGTGACCGCTTCGCCGAAGAACGACAGCACGAACTTGAGCACGCCCATGATGACCAGCGCGGCCATGCCCAGCTGCCAGATCGCGATACCCGCGGCATGCGGGTCCATGCCCTGCTGCTTGAAGGCGATGAAGGCTGGGCCGAGCACCAGCAACGCCATGCCGATGCTGGTCGGTGCATCCAGGCCCAGCGGCATGGCGGTGACATCATCGCGGCCGGTACGCGCGGCCAGCCGGCGGGCCATCAGGGTGTACAGCAGGTTGCCGACCAGCACGCCGAAGGCGGTGCCGGGGAACATGCGGCCGAACACCACGTCGGCGGGGAACTGGAAGATCCCGACCAGGGCCATGGCGATGAAACCGAGGATGGAGAGGTTGTCGACGACCAGGCCGAAGAAGCCGTTGAAGTCGCCGGCGACGAACCAGCGACGCGGTGCGGCGGAAGCGGGAGCGGACATGGAAGGGGCGGTGGGGGTGGGGACCGCCGATGGTAGGCCCAGCGGGGCCCGGGCGCCAATTCCGTCGTGGAATGATGGGTTCCAGTCAACGGCGGGGCCCCTCGTGGCTGGGTTGGTCGCGGACAGCGATTTCTGGGTAGGGCCGGTCGGGATGGGCTGCGCAGGACACGCCGTAAACCCGTCCCTGGGGGCTCGATGGCGCCATCCATGGCGCCAACGGTCCTGCGCGCCCCATCCCGCCCGGCCCCTGACAGTTTCCCGCGGACTCCAGCCACGGAAGAGAATCAAACGATCAAAAGCAAAGGAAGGCTCTCGTTGTAGCGCCAAGCCCATGCTCGGCTGCCATATGCGAAGCCTCTCAGCCGAGCATGGCTCGGCTCTACCGAAGATCATTCCGATCATTCTTTCGTTCATCCACGCATGGCGTGGATCTACCGTGTCGACCAAGGTCGACACCCACCAGTGCAATATGCCGTTCCGACAGATCGCAGGAGACTGTCGAGGGCGGGGTGGGTCCGGTTGCGGGGGCGTGAGCGCCATGGATGGCGCGACCGAGCTTACATGGATGTACTTGCAGCGTCCCCCGCAACCGGACCCACCCCGCCATCCCTCAGGAAACCCGCTTCTGCTCTGGCTCCGGCTCGTAGCGGGTGCAGGGCGCAGCCCTGCATCAAACCCACCCCGTTACTTCTTCAGGAAGTTGTCCACCAGCAGATGCTTCACGTCGTCGAAGCGGCCGTTCAACACCGCCTTGGCCGCATACAGCGCGGTACCGGCCACCTGCTTGGCCTCGATCTGCGGCGGCATCACCAGCTCGGCGCGGCTGGTATGCACGTCCAGCAGCGCCGGGCCGCGCTGCGCCAGGAAGTCCTGCACCGCCTCCTCCAGATCCTCGCTGCGGGTCACCGTGCGGCCGTGGAAGCCGATCACCTCGGCCAAGCGGCCGAAGTCCGGGTTCTTCAGGTCGGTGTAGTTGTCCAGCAGGCCTTCCACCTTCTGCTCCAGCTCGACGAAGTTCAGCGAGCCATTGTTGAACACCACCACCTTGATCGGCAGGTTCTCCTGCACGGCCGTCAACAGATCGCCCAACAGCATCGCCAGGCCACCATCGCCGGACAGCGAGATCACCTGCCGACCCGGGAACGCCTTCTGCAGGCCCAGTGCCTGCGGCATCGCGTTGGCCATCGTGCCGTGCAGCAAGCTGGTCAGCGTGCGGCGGCGGCCGTTGACACGGATGTGGCGCAACACCCACACCATCGGCGAGCCTCCGTCGGCGGTGAACAGTGCATCATCGGTGGCGTACTTCGACAGCAGCGCGGTCAGGTGCTGCGGATGGATCAGCTCGCCCTCACCGGGCTGCTCTTCCTTCTCGCGCTTCTTCAGTGCCTTGTCACGGCGCTCGATGCACTCGTCCAGGAAACTGCTGTCCTCGCGCGGCGGCAGCATCGGCAGCAGGGCATCCAGCGTCGGTGCGATATCGCCGACCACGCCGAGGTTCACCGGATGGCGGCGGCCGAGGTGGCTACCATCGCGGTCGACCTGGATGATCGTGGCCTTGTCCGGATAGAACTGGCCCCAGGCGAAGTCGGCGCCGAGCAGCAGCAGCGTGTCGCATTCCATCAGCGTGTGGAAGCCGGATTCGATGCCGAAGATGCCGGTCATGCCCATGTTGTACGGGTTGTCCGGCTCGACGAAATCCTTGGCGCGCGAGGTATGCGCGACCGGCGCCTGCAGGCGTCGTGCCAGTTCCAGCAGCTGCGGGTGTGCGCCCTGGCAGCCGGCGCCGGCATAGATGCCGATGCGCTTGCCCTGCCCCAGCAGCTCGGCGATGCGCTGCAGTTCGGCGTCGGACGGGCGCAGCACCGGCTGGGTGTAGTGCACCGAGAACGGCACATCGTGCTTCACCTCGGCCTCGCTGATGTCAGCCGGCAGGATCACTACGGCGACGCCGCGACGGCTGATCGCGGCCTGGCAGGCCAGCGCCACCACGCGTCGCGCCTGTTCGGCACTGTGCACCTGCTCGCAGAACACCGTGCAGCTGCCATACACCGCCTTGAAGTCCACTTCCTGCGGGAACTCCATGCCCAGCTCGCTGGTGACGATCTGGCTGGCGATCAGCACCATCGGCGCGCGGTTGCGATTGCTCTCGAAGATGCCATTGATGAAGTGCAGGCCACCGGGCCCACAGGAACCGGCGCAGGCGGTCAGTTCGCCACTTACCAGCGAATCGGCACCGGCGGCGAATGCGGCCACTTCCTCATGCCGTACGTGCACCCAGGCGATGTCACTGCCATGCATCGCATCGGTCACATGATTGAGCGTATCGCCCACGATGCCGTAGCAACGGCGGACACCAGCCTGCCGCAGGGCGTCCACCACGATTTCGGCCACGCGCTTGCTCATCGGATACATCCTCGAACGGGGGAACATCCGAGGCTAGACCCGATGAAGTGATGCCACCGCAAAAAAAAGGGGACGGAGGGAATTAAGTCGTTTGTGCCGTTAACGACTTAATTCCCTCCGTCCCCTTTTTTCTTCAATCGTTGACGTTGATCCAGCCCACCACCGCGCCCTGCTTCGGGTTGCGGTAGCGCAGCTTCATCCAGCCATCCTGTTCATCCAGCATCTCCACGTGGTCGCCCTGCACCAGATAACGCTTGGTGCTGGATGCACCGGGTCGGTCGAACAGGAACAGGCGCGCTGGCACCACGGTGGCCTGCTGGCCACGCAGCGGCCCATTCGGCGGTGCGCCCAGGCCATCAGCGATGGCGGTCTCCAGCACACGACCGGCGGGATCATAGGTACGCCAGACCGCCAACGGGCCCTGCTCGTCGCTCTGTTCCCATTGCAACGCGGCGTTCACCGTGTCGCCCAGCATCAGAACGCTTTCGCTGCGGTAGAGATAGAGCTTCGCACCTGCAAACCGGTACTGGTCGGCGTACCACATCGGGCCACTGCGGCAGCTGCTGGTCAGGGTTCGAGTGGCAGCATCCACGCTCAACCCCATCAGGTCACCGCAGCTGTCCTTGCCATGGGTGTCGGCCTGCAGCGCGCGGAACCCGGCACTGGCCGGGTCGAAGCGGTACACCGCCACCGCCTCGTTGACCATGCCCACCGATGCACGCGCGACCAGTTCCGGATATCCATCGAAATCGACGTCTTCCAGCGACCATCGCGAATTGCCATCGGCATCCGCCGCACCCGCCAGCGTCTGGCGCTTGCCTGACGGTGACAGCTGCACTGCGATGCTGCCGTCCTGCTGGGGATCGGCATGCGCCTGCACATGCGCGGCCACCTGGAAGCGTAGCGTTTCGCTATCGTCCCCACGCGCCTGCGCCGTCGGTGCCAGCACACCTGCCAATACCAGGCCCAGCAGGCATTCCCTGTAGTTCATCATCGCTCCCTGCGGCACCGCGGCGGCACCTTCAACTCAGAACGATACCTCGACCGCTTGCCGCGACCACAGCACCGATTGATGCTTGGTCTGCTGCTTCCACGCCAGGCGGATGGCTTCGATATCGGTACGGCGCTGCGGGGTGTCCTCGTGCAGCACCACCAGCACCTTGGTGCGCAGGCGGTTGGGCGAGGCATCGCCGCGGAACAGCCACTGGCCATAGGCATCGAACACGGTCAGGCCATCCGGGAAGCGCGGGGTCACTTCCTTGTCCAGGAAGGTGCGCCACTGCGTCTCGCTGATGGTGTCGGCCTGCGGACGGTTGCCGGCGCCCTGCTCCTCGCCCACGCCGAAGTACAGCTCACTGCGCACCCAGCCGTGGCCGGCGGAGGGGCGGGCGGCATCGCCCTTCAGTTCGGCGGTGGTGGCCGTGGCATAGGCGCTGGGCGCCTGCGAGGACAGGCTGGCGCAGCCACTGGTGGCCAGCAGCACGGCGAAGACGAGGCCAAGGTGTTTCATCGGTACAGCTCCGGGGAAGGGGGACAAGGCGAGCCGGCAGCGTACAGCGCCACCGGTCCGGCGTGCTGATGCCAACGGGGCATCAACTCATGCCGGACCGGCAGGGGCTTGCATCGGCACCGGCCATCACGCGAAGATAATATATCGCTTCATCCGGATGGATGTAAGTGAAACTATCTCCCCCCCTTCCCCGTCGTCGTTGTTGCTGGAGCCCCCATGTCCATCCGCCTGCCCGCGTCGCCGCTCGGCCTCGCCATCGCCCTCGCGCTTTCCTCCACCGCCGTCCCGGCTCTGGCCCAGGACGCTACCAACCTCGACACCGTGATCGTCACCGGCACCCGTGCCGCCGACCGCACCGTGCTCGAATCCACCTCGCCGGTGGACGTGCTCACCGCCGAGGACATCCGCAAGGCCGGCGTGGTCAACGGTGAGCTGGGCAGTGCGCTGCAGGCGCTGCTGCCGTCGTTCAACTTCCCGCGCCAGTCCAACTCCGGCGGCGCCGACCACGTGCGCGCCGCACAGCTGCGTGGCCTGTCGCCGGACCAGGTGCTGGTGCTGATCAATGGCAAGCGCCGCCACCACACCGCGCTGGTCAACACCGACAGCAAGATCGGCAAGGGCACCACGCCGGTCGACTTCAATTCGATCCCGGTCAGCGCGATCAAGCGCATCGAAGTGCTGCGCGACGGCGCCGGTGCGCTGTACGGCTCGGACGCCGTGGCCGGCGTGATCAACGTGATCCTCGACAACGGCGGCGACGGCGGCGAGATCGAGGCCAGCTACGGTGCCAACCACACCGACCTCAAGCCGATCGGCCGCACCCTCACCGACGGCCAGACCGGCAACATCAGCGCCAAGGTCGGCACCTCGCTGGGTGAGGACGGCGGCTTCCTGCGTGTCGGCCTGGAGTACAAGCACCGCAACGGCACCAACCGCGCCGGCTTCGACCAGATTCCGCCGTGGGACCAGACGCCGGACAACCTGGCGCTGCAGGGCAAGCGCAACTATGTGCTGGGCGATGGCAAGAGCAAGGACATCAACCTGTGGCTGAACACCGAAATTCCGGTGGGCCAGACCTCGACGTTTTACGCGTTCGGCACCTTCAACCAGCGTGATACCGAAGGCGCGAACTACTTCCGCTATCCCGATGGCGATGCCAACTGGAAGCAGGTCTATCCGAACGGTTACCGGCCGATCTCCGAAGGCGAGAACCGAGACGTGCAGGCCGTGGCCGGCGTGCGCGGCCAGTGGGGTGAGTGGAGCTACGACGGCAGCCTGGATTACGGCCAGAACGACTTCACCTACCGCCTGCGTGATTCGCTCAACGCGTCGCTGGGCCCAACCAGCCCGACCCGCTTCAAGACCGCTGACTACGAGTACGCACAGACTGTGGGCAACCTCGATCTGAGCCGCGTGTTCACCCAGAGCGACAGCATCAGCCACACCCTGGGCCTGGGCGTGGAAGCGCGCCATGAGCGCTACCAGACCCGCCCGGGTGACCCGGCCAGCTACGCCGCAGGCCCCTACACCGATCGCCCGACCGGCTCGCAGGCCGGTGGCGGCCTGACCCCGCAGGATGCGGCCCGCCTGTCGCGCGATGTCGCCAGCGCCTACGCCAGCCTGTCCAGCCAGTTCGGCGAGAAGTTCTCCACCGATCTGGCCGCGCGCTACGAGCACAACGACGATTTCGGCGGTGAACTGACCGGCAAGCTCGGCCTGCGCTATGAATTCACCCCGGCGTTCGCGCTGCGTGGCGCCATCTCCAACAACTTCCGTGCGCCGTCACTGGCGCAGATCGGCTACGAATCCACCTCCACCGGCTACAACGCCGGCGGCCAGCTTGTGCAGGGCCGCCTGTTGTCGGTCAACAATCCGATCGCACGTGGCCTGGGTGCGCAGAATCTGAAGCCGGAAAAGTCGATCAACACCTCGCTGGGCTTCACCAGCCGCATCGGTGAGCACTTCGACCTGTCGCTGGACTTCTTCCAGATTGACATCGACGACCGCATCGCGCTGTCGGAAAGCATCACCGGCGCTGCACTGACCGACTACGTGGCGGCCAACTACGGGGTCACCGGCCTTCAGAGCGCCAGTTTCTTCGTCAACGCCGCCGATACCCGCACCCGCGGTGCCGAGCTGGTGAGCAACTGGCGGCAATCGCTGGGCGATGGCCAGCTGCTGCTGACCGGCACCTACGCGTACACCAAGACCACACTGAAGAACGTGCTGGCCACGCCGGCACAACTGCGTGCACTGAATCCGGACTACGTGCTGTTCGGTATCGAAGAGACCAATACCCTCACCGATGCCACGCCGCGTACCCGTGGCAGCTTCTCGGCCGCCTGGAGCAACGACCACTGGTCGCTGAGCACCCGCGTGAACCGCTATGGCAGCGCCACCCGCGTGTTCAACTTCGGTGACGGCTACATCCCGCGCCAGACCTACCAGGCCGAATGGCAGCTGGATGCCGAAGTCGAGTACCGCATCACCCCGCAGTGGAGCGTGGCCATCGGTGGCCAGAACCTGACCGACAACTACCCGGATCGATCCAACAGCGATATCCACTACTTCGGCAACCTGCCGTACGACGTGCTGTCGCCAATCGGCAGCAATGGCGCGTACTACTACGGCCGCGTCCGCTATACGTTCTGATTCATCAGTCCGGTAGTGCCGGCCGCTGGCCGGCAACGTCACGGTCCATGGATGCACCCTGAGGTTGCCGGCCAGCGGCCGGCACTACCCTGATTCGTAGCCTGCCCTCGACCCCACGTACACGCCCACGCTGGCAAGCTGGGCGTCATGGCTGAACCGCTCCCCCTGCGTCCGCCACCGCCATTGCTGGATGACGCCTGTGCGTTGTTCCTCGATGTCGACGGCACTCTGATCGAATTCGCTGCACGCCCGGATGCCGTGCAGCTTCTGCCGGATGTGCGTGAAGCCATCGGCCGTATCAGCGACCGCCTGGAAGGTGCCGTGGCACTGGTCAGTGGTCGCCCGCTTGAACAGCTGGATCAACTGTTCGCTCCCCTGAAATTGCCCGCCGCCGGCCTGCATGGCCACGAACTGCGCGGCGAAGACGGTCGCGTCCTGCGCGACGAACACGACGACGACACCGCCGAGTGGCTGCACGCGCTGCACCAGCAGGCGATGCGCTTTGCCCATGGCCATCCCGGCGTGCTGGTGGAAGACAAGGGCGTCGGCCTGGCGCTGCATTGGCGCGGTGCGCCGCACGCGGCAAGTGATGTGCGCGCCTTCGCCGACCGCCATGTGCGTGGCCGTGCCAGCTATCGCCTACAGCCCGGTGACCATGTGGTCGAATTCGTTCCGGTCGGCACCGACAAGGGCCGTGCCGTGCGCCGGATGATGCAGTACCTGCCGTTCCGCGGCCGCCTGCCGGTATTCCTCGGCGATGACCTGACCGATGAGTTCGGCTTCGACGCCGCCAATGGCCAGCATGGCTGGAGCGTACTGGTAGGCGAACGGGAACCCAGCAAAGCCGTGTTCGCGCTGCCCGACATACGCAGCGTGCACGCCTGGCTGCGTGAGAATGCCTATTGACCCGGCCACCCCACGGCCGCAACCGAGATGTACCGCGTGATGACCCAACCCGATCTTGATCTGGGCGTGGTCGGCAACGGCAGCTTCGGCGCCCTGGTCGACAAACGTGCCCGCGTTGTCTGGAGCTGCCTGCCCACCTTCGACGGCGACCCCACCTTCTGTGCCCTGCTCGGCCCCAACCAGCAGACGGGTGGCGACTTCGCCATCGAGCTGGAGGACTTCGCGAGCAGCGAGCAGGAATACCTGACCAACACCGCGATCCTGCGTACCGTGCTGCGCGACGCGCACGGTGGTGAACTGGAAATCCTTGATTTCGCCCCGCGCTGGCGCCAGAACGACCGTTTCTACCGACCGGTCAGCCTGATCCGCCAGGTACGACCACTGGCCGGCAGCCCACGCATCACCGTGCACGCACGGCCACTGGCCGACTGGGGCGCACGCGTGCCCGAGTCCACCTGGGGCAGCAACCACGTGCGCTGGGTCCTGCCCGAACACGTGCTGCGGCTGACCACCGACGTGCCGGTGCGCTTCATCCGCGATGGCCTGCCGTTCGTGCTCAACCATCCCATCCACCTGATCCTGGGCGTGGATGAATCGCTCAACCGCTCGATCAGTGGCTATGTGCAGGAAGCCTTCCAGCGCACCCGCGACTACTGGCGCGAATGGGTGCGCTACCTGTCCATTCCACTGGAATGGCAGGACGCGGTGATCCGCAGTGCGATCACCCTGAAGCTGTGCCAGTACGAGGACAGCGGCGCGATCATCGCGGCAATGACCACCTCCATTCCGGAAGCGCCCGGCAGCGTGCGCAACTGGGACTACCGCTACTGCTGGCTGCGTGATGCCGCGTTCGTGGTGCGCGCACTGAACCGCCTCGGCGCAACGCGCACGATGGAACAGTTCCTCGGCTACATCTTCAACCTGGCCACCACCGATGGCACGTTGCAGCCGCTGTATGGCATCGGCTTCGAGGCCAAGCTGGACGAGGACGAAGTACCCAGCCTGTCCGGCTACCGTGGCATGGGCCCGGTGCGGCGCGGCAACCTGGCCTGGGTGCAGCGCCAGCACGATGTCTACGGCAGCGTGGTGCTGGCGTCCACGCAGTTGTTCTTCGACCGGCGCCTGCAGGACCCGGGCGATGCGCACACCTTCGCCCGCCTGGAACCCTTGGGTGAACAGGCGTTCGCCCTGCACGACGTGCCTGATGCCGGCCTGTGGGAGTTCCGCGGCCGCACCGAAGTGCACACCTACACCAGCGCGATGTGCTGGGCCGCCTGCGACCGCCTGTGCAAGATCGCCGTGCGCCTGAAGCGCGATGACCGCGCCCACTACTGGCGCGAGCGTGCCGACACCATCCATGCGCGCATCATGGCCGAGTCCTGGAGCGAGGAGCTGGGCCACTTCACCGACACCTTCGGTGGTCATCGGCTGGACGCCTCGTTGCTGCTGCTGGCCGACATCGGCTTCATCGACGCGATGGATGCGCGCTTCATTGCCACCGTCGACGCCATCGGGCGCGACCTCAAGCATGGCAACTCGCTGTACCGCTATATCGCGCCGGATGACTTCGGCGAACCGGAAACCAGCTTCACCATCTGCACCTTCTGGTACATCGATGCGCTGGCGGCAATCGGGCGCATGGACGAAGCACGCGGGATGTTCGAGCTGCTGCTGAAACAGCGCAACCACCTGGGCCTGCTGTCGGAGGATCTGGCCTTCGACAGCGGCGAGGCCTGGGGCAATTTCCCGCAAACCTATTCGCACGTCGGCCTGATCACCGCCGCGATGCGCCTGTCGCGGTCCTGGCAGGAGGCATCGTGAGTCGTCTGGTGGTGGTTTCAAACCGTGTGGCCGTACCGGGCGAGAACCGTGCAGGCGGCCTGGCGGTGGGCCTGCTGGCCGCGTTGAAGGAACGTGGCGGCATGTGGTTCGGCTGGAGCGGCAAGAGCGTGCGCGACGGCAGCGGCACGCTGCACACGCAGAAGGATGGCGATATCGAATTCGTCACCCTCGACCTGAGCAAGCGCGAGGTGGATGGCTACTACAACGGTTTCGCCAATCGCACCCTCTGGCCGTTGCTGCACTTCCGCCTGGATCTGGTCGACTACGACCGGGGCACCCGCGAGACCTACCATAAGGTCAACGCGCTGTTCGCCGACAAGCTCGCGCCGCTGCTGCGCGAGGACGACATCGTCTGGATCCACGACTACCACCTGATCCCGCTTGGTGCGCTGCTGCGCGAGCGTGGCATCGGCTGCCGCATCGGTTTCTTCCTGCACATCCCGATGCCGTCGGCCGACCTGCTGCAGGCCATGCCCGACCACCTTCGGTTGTTCTCCGCGCTGTACGCCTACGATCTGGTCGGCTTCCAGACCCAGCGCGACGCCGATCGCTTCCAGACCTACCTGCGCCTGTTCGGCGGCGGCCGCGTGCTCGACAACGGCGAGCTGGAAGCACCGGGCGGGCGCCGCTTCCGTGCGGCGGCGTTCCCGATCGGTATCGACACCGAGCTGATCGCGCGACAGGCCGGCACCGCCGCCACCAAGGCCGCTGTGAAGAACCTGCGCAACAGCCTGCGTGACCGCCAGCTGGCGATCGGCGTGGATCGCCTGGACTATTCCAAGGGCCTGCCCGAACGCTTCCTCGGCTTCGAGCGCTATCTGGAGCGCCATCCGGATCAGCGCGGCTCGCTGACCTACCTGCAGATCGCCCCGGTCTCGCGCGGCGATGTCACCGAGTACCGGCAGCTGCGCAGCCAGCTGGAACAGATCGCCGGCCACATCAACGGTGGGCACGCCGAACCGGACTGGACGCCGCTGCGCTACGTCAACCAGAACTTCACCCATGCCACGCTGACCGGCTTCTACCGGGCGGCGGCAGTGGGCCTGGTCACGCCGCTGCGCGATGGCATGAACCTGGTAGCCAAGGAGTACGTGGCGTCGCAGGACCCGGAAGACCCCGGCGTGCTGGTGCTGTCGCTGCTGGCCGGCGCCGCCGACGAACTCAAGCAGGCGCTGCTGGTGAACCCGCATGATCTGGACGGCGTGGCCGACGCCATCGCCACCGCGGCAACGATGTCGCTGCGCAGGCGCAAGGAACGCTGGCACGCGATGATGGAGCACCTGCGCACCTACGACATCAACCACTGGCGCCGCAGCTACCTGGACGCGCTGGAAGGCTGACGAGGCCGCGCCTGTAGCGTCGAGCCTGCTCGACTGGCTCTTGTAGAGTCGAGCCATGCTCGACTGCTATCGGCAGGGAAAAAAAAACAGTCGAGCATGGCTCGACTCTACAGAAGGCCGGCGATCAATCCAGGAACCGCGCGGCCTGCTCCGGTGCGGGCAGGTAACAGGCATCATGCCGCCCGAACCAGCGGTAGCGGTTGCGGGCCAGCGCGCGGTATGCGGCATCACGCCAACTGCGCGGCAGCACGCGCAATGCACCGGTCAGGCGCCAGGCGCCGCCCAGCCCCGCCAGCACGCGAAGGATCGCATCGGTATCGGTCCAGGCGCCCTGTTCGTCCAGCAGCAGGAACGACATCGGGTCCTGCGGGTCCAGCCCATGCGCGCGCAACATCGCACTGCCCTGCGCGCCCTGCATCGCCGCAAAGCGGTAGCGGCCCTTGCGGTCGAAACGCAGCAGGAAGCGCACCCAGCGGTTGCACAGCGCGCACACGCCATCGAACACGATCACCGCGCTGCCGGCCTCGGCGGCGGAATCACTGCGGTTCGAGCCAGCCTTCATAGCGGATCAGGGCTCCGGCCCAGGGCAAGGTCACATCGACCAGGAAAGTGTAACGCTCACCCTGCCAGGCTTCGCGGCAACGCACACCACCAAACCAGCGCCTCGGCAGCGGCAGCAGCCCGAACGCCCAGACCCGCCGCACCGACCAGTCGATGCCACCCTCGCGGGCCTGCAGGTCGAACTCGAAGCGCGCTGCGCCCAACTGCTCGCGCAGGTATCCCTCGTGTACCCACAGCCGCGACACCATCGGCCAGCGACCGAATCGTCGTGCCCATTGCTCGCCCTGCCCGTGTGCACTGAACGCCACTTCGGTGGGCAGCGCGTCGCCGTCCTTCGGCAACTGCGCCAACGCGGCCAGCAGCGGCACCAGCCAGTGCCGCCCTCTCACGATGCGCGCCTGCCCCACGTAGCGGCAAGGCAACGGCACGGCATGCAGCGCCTGCACCGGCGCGGCCAGGGTGGCGAAGGCCGACCCCAGCACGCGCGCGAACAGCGGCGAGGTCAGGGCGCGATCCAGGCCAGGGTCGCCATGCGCCCGGTGCGACGGTCGCGCCGGTGCGAATACAGGTCCGGATCGGCCATCGTCGACACCGTGCCGCCATAGACCTGCGCCGGATCCATCCCCGCCGCCTGCAACCGCTGCCGCGCCAGCGCGAACAGATCCACCTTCCAGTGCCCCTGGCGTGTCGCCACAAACGCCGCCTCGGCCGCCGGATCATGGCCGACGAAGGCGTGGAAGACCTCTTCGCCGATCTCGTAATCGGCCGGTCCGGCCGCCGGGCCCAGCCAGGCGCGCAGCTGCGCCGGCGGGGTGTGCATGGCGGCCACGGTGGCCTCCAGCATGCCGTCGGCCAACCCACGCCAGCCGGCGTGCGCAGCGCCCACCTCGCTGCCATCGACGGCGGCGAACACCACCGGCAGGCAGTCAGCGGTCAGGATCGCCAGCACCACGCCCGGCACCGAGGTCACCGCGGCGTCGGCTACCGGTTCGCTGGCACCGGCCACTGGCGGCGCGTTGAAGTGCAGCACGGTACTGCTGTGCACCTGGCGCAGCCAGTGCGGTGCCGACGGCAGCGCCAGCCCCTGCTGCAGCAGCTGCCGGTTGTGCTCCACGTTGGCCGGGGTATCACCATCGGCCGCGTGCCGGTTGCCCAGGTTGAACTGCGCGAACGGCGCCGGCGAAATGCCCGCACCGTGCCGACGCGTGGTCAGCGCATGGACGCCCGGAGGCGCCGGCCAGTCCGCCTGCAGCAAAGGCAACGCGGCGGCCATCACCAGCGGTCCCGCTCGCGTGCGGCGAAAGCTTCGCTGTCTTCGCGCAGCACCTTCATCAGGTGCAGCATGTCGTCCGGCACCGGCGCGGTGTTGCGCACCGGCTCACCGGTGATCGGGTGCGTGAACTCCAGGGTCTCGGCGTGCAGGGCCTGGCGCTTGAAGCCGCGCAGCGCGGCTACCAGCTCATCGCTGGCGCCCTTGGGCAGCTTCAGCGCACCGCCGTACAGCGGGTCACCGATGATCGGATGGCGCACATGCGCCATGTGCACGCGGATCTGATGGGTACGGCCGGTTTCCAGGCGGCACTCCAGCGCGGTGTGCGCACGGAAGCGCTCGCGCAGGCGGTAATGGGTGATCGCTTCCTTGCCGTCCTCGCGCACGGCCATCTTCAGGCGGTCGCGTGGGTGGCGGTCGATCGGGGCATCGGCGGTACCGCCGGCCACCAGCGCCCCCATCACGATGGCCAGGTACTGGCGGTGCACGTCGCGCGCGGCCAGCTGCTCGACCAGTGCGGTCTGCGCTTCCAGGGTCTTGGCCACCACCATCACGCCGCTGGTGTCCTTGTCCAGGCGGTGCACGATGCCGGCGCGCGGCAGCACCGCCACCGACGGGTCGCGGAACAGCAGGGCGTTGACCAGGGTGCCGCTGTGGTTGCCCGCGCCCGGGTGCACCACCAGGCCGACCGGCTTGTTGATCACCAGCAGGTGCTCGTCCTCGAACAGCACGTCCAGCGGGATGTCCTCCGGCTGGGCGTCGGTCTGGGTCTCGAGCACCACATTGAGGGTCACGAGCTCGCCGCCGCGCAGCGGATCGCGCGGGCGCACCTGGGCGCCGTCCAGCAGCACCTCACCGGCCTTGATCCACTCGGTCAGGCGCGAACGCGAGTATTCGGGGAACAGTTCGGCCACCACGGCGTCGAAACGACGGCCGGCAGCGGTGTCGGGGACGATGGCATGGCGGGCCGATTCAGAGGGTTGTTCAGACATGGCAGGGGGCATTCTTTGAAATTTTGGGGTCCCGGCGGCCGGTTTCAGTCGCTGGACAGGACACTAGGCTATCATCGACCCTTCGTATTCCAGCCGCGTCCCGCCTCGACCCCATGATCCGACGCTCCGCCATGCTCTCCGCGCCCGTCCGCCTCACCGCCCTGCTGCTGGTGCTGGTCATCGCCGCCACCGGCTGCCACCGTGGTGCCAAGAAGGGGGATCGCCCCGATGAAGGGACGCCGGTCGAACAGTTGTACGAGAAGAGCCACAAGCTGATGCAGGGTGGCAACTGGAGCGGCGCTGAAACCAGCTTCCGCCGCCTAGTGGCCCAGTATCCGTACGGTCCGTACACCGAACAGGCGATGATCGAGACCGCCTACGCGCAGTACAAGGCCGGCAAGCACGATGACGCGGTGTCCAGCATCGACCGCTTCATCCGTACCTACCCGACCCATCGCAACATCGCGTACCTGTACTACCTGCGCGGCCTGGCCAACTCCAACCGCAGTACGGTTTTCCTGCGCCGCGTATGGTCGCTGGATGCCAGCCGCCGCGACCTGTCCACGCCGCACCAGGCGTATTCGGACTTCAACATCGTGGTGGACCGCTACCCGAACAGCCGCTACGCCGCCGATGCGCGCCAGCGCATGCTGGAGCTGCGTGACGTGTTCGCCCAGCATGAGCTGGACAACGCCCTGTACTACATGCGCCGCGGCGCCTGGGTCTCGGCCGCCGGCCGCGCCAACTACCTGCTGGAAACCTACCCGCAGAGCGCGTTCCAGTACGACGCCGTGGCTGTGCTGGCCGATTCCTACACCCACCTGGGCAACAAGACCCTGGCCGACGATGCCCGCCGCGTCCTGCAGCTGAACCAGCCGGACCACCCGTGGCTGGAAGGCAAGTGGCCGAAGTACCCGTGGATGATCCGCAAGCTGAACCCGTTCGCCGGCGAAAAGTCCGCCAGCACCGGCCAGCGCAACGCGCGACTGGAAAAGAAGTAAAAGAAGGCCCCGAAAGGGGCCTTTTCTTTGTCGGCAGATCCACGCCATGCGTGGAGGGTTCGTGCGCCCATGGACCACGACACTAGGAATTCTACGAATTCCCGGCGGATGCGACGCCGGTCGCATCCCGCTCCGGCGACGCCCTCCACACTGCGGCGCAACGGCCAT
This sequence comes from Stenotrophomonas sp. 96582_Sma, assembly GCF_056480905.1. NCBI lineage: Bacteria > Pseudomonadati > Pseudomonadota > Gammaproteobacteria > Lysobacterales > Lysobacteraceae > Stenotrophomonas > Stenotrophomonas sp. 96582_Sma. The sequence continues at coordinate 3,868,440 of NZ_CM151122.1, forward strand.
CCCGGCCGTGAAGGAGCGCCCCATGACCCTACCGCCCCGCCGTTTCCGCCCCCTCGCCTGCCTCCTCGCCACCGCCCTGCTGGCGCTGTCCTCGGCACCCCTGGCTGCCGCACCGGGTGCACCGGGCGATCTGCTGTCTGCTGCCCCCTATCGCGCGTCATGGGTGCCGTCCAAGGCTGTGCAGGCCTACAAGCTCCACTACCGCACCCCGGATCTTCGCGGCCAACTGGCCGAAGGCACCGGCCTGCTGTACCTGCCCGCCGGCGCGGCTCCAGCGGGCGGCTGGCCGGTGGTGTCCTGGGCACATGGCACCCAGGGCATCGCAGATCGCTGCGCGCCCTCGGTGTCCGGCCCCTACCAACCCGAACGCGACGGGCGCTTCCTCGATCAGTTCCTGGCCCAGGGCTATGCGGTGATCGCCGCGGACTACCAGGGGCTCGGCAGCCCCGGCGAGCATGCCTATCTGCACGTCCGCACGGCCGCGCGCAATGCCATCGACCTGGTCAAGGCCAGCCGCCAGTACCTGGGCAACGCAGCGCTGTCGCCGCGCTGGGTCTCGGTCGGTCATTCACAGGGTGGCGCTGCAGCCCTCACAGCCGGGCATCTGGCGCCCACCTATGGTGGCCCTTCCCTGCACTACCGCGGCAGCTTCACCACCGGCACGCCCACCGCCGTCGAGCTGACTGCGCTGGTGATGAAGCCGGACAACCGCACCGCCAATCCTGGCGCGCTCAACGCGTATCACGCGTATCTGCTCGACGGTCTTTTGCAGGTTGCGCCACAGATCGACCGCGTCCTCAGCGACACCGGTCGCGCCCGCGTGGCAGTGGCACGCGAACAGTGCCTGGGCGAATTGGCCACCACGCTGGACGGTGCAGATACCGGCAGCATGTTCACTGCACCGCTGACCAGCGTGCCGGGCATCTGGGCGGTGCTGTACGACTATCTCGGTGTACCGCGCCGCGGCTTCAGCCAACCGCTGATGCTGGGCCACGGCAGCGAGGACCGCGATGTGCCCTATCTGACCACCCTGCTGTATGCCGCAGGCCTGGCCCTGCGAGGCGAGCCGGTCGCGTTCCGGCGTTACCCGGTCGACCACCGCGGCACGCTGGATGCGGCGGCGGCGGATGGCCTGGCGTTTGTGCGGGCACGACTGGGGGACGGACGCTTCAACGACGCTGCGGAAACTGCCAGCCTCGAACAGCTGCTTGAGGACGCCCAGTAGATCCACGCCATGCGTGGATACGCGGTATGCGGGGTTGCCGGCCAGCGGCCGGCACTACCGGACGCAGTAGAGCCACGCCATGCGTGGATACGCGGTATGCGGGGTTGCCGGCCAGCGGCCGGCACTACCGAACGCAGTAGATCCACGCCATGCGTGGATACGCGGTATACGGGGTTGCCGGCCAGCGGCCGGCACTACCGAACGGAGTAGAGCCACGCCATGCGTGGATACGCGGTATAGGGGGTTGCCGGCCAGCGGCCGGCACTACCGAACGCAGTAGATCCACGCCATGCGTGGATACGCGGTATACGGGGTTGCCGGCCAGCGGCCGGCACTACCGAACGCAGTAGAGCCACGCCATACGTGGATACGCGGTATGCGGGGTTGCCGGCCAGCGGCCGGCACTACCGAACGCAGTAGAGCCACGCCATGCGTGGATGCGCGGTATACGGGTTGCCGGCCAGCGGCCGGCACTACCGAACGCAGTAGAGCCACGCCATGCGTGGATGCACGGTACACGGGTTGCCGGCCAGCGGCCGGCACTACCGAACGCAGTAGATCCACGCCATGCGTGGATACGCGGTATGCGGGTTGCCAGCCAGCGGCCGGCACTACCGGATGCAGTAGAGCCACGCCATGCGTGGATACGCGGTATGCGGGGTTGCCGGCCAGCGGCCGGCACTACCGAACGCAGTAGATCCACGCCATGCGTGGATACGCGGTATGCGGGGTTGCCGGCCAGCGGCCGGCACTACCGGACGCAGTAGAGCCACGCCATGCGTGGATGCGCGGTATACGGGTTGCCGGCCAGCGGCCGGCACTACCCGCCAACCGCAGCTTCAGCCCTTGTAGCCGTTGCTGATCGGGTAACGACGCTCGCGGCCAAATGCCCGGCGCGAGACCTTCGGCCCCGGCGCGGCCTGGTGCCGCTTCCACTCGCTGATGCGCACCAGGCGCAGCACCCGGTCGACCACGGCCGCGTCGTAACCGGCCGCAACGATCTCCGTGCGCGACTGCTCCTGGTCGATGTAGCGGTACAGGATGCCGTCCAGCACGTCATAGGCCGGCAGCGAATCCTGGTCCAGCTGGTTCTCGCGCAGCTCGGCCGACGGCGGGCGGCTGATCACGGCCGATGGGATCACCGGCGCGCCGCCCACGGTGTTGCGCCACTTGGACAGCCCGAACACTTCGGTCTTGTACAGGTCCTTCAGCGGCGCATAGCCACCGCACATGTCGCCGTAGATGGTGGCGTAACCGACCGCGTATTCGCTTTTGTTGCCGGTGGTCAGCAGCAGGCCACCGAACTTGTTGGCCAGCGCCATCAGGATCACGCCACGGCTGCGCGACTGCAGGTTCTCTTCGGTCACGTCCGGCGCAGTGCCTTCGAACATCGGCGCCAGCGATTCCATCAGGCCCTTGAACGCCGGCTCGATCGATACCGCCTCCAGCTTCACGCCCAGTGCCTGGCACTGTTCGGCGGCCAGGTCGTTGGACAGGCCCGCGGTATAGCGCGACGGCAACCGCACGGCGGTGACGTTTTCCGCGCCCATCGCGTCCACGGCCATGGCCAGCACCAGCGCCGAATCGATGCCGCCGGACAAGCCCAGCCACACCTTCTTGAAGCCGTTCTTGCGGCAGTAGTCCTGGATGCCACGGGTCACTGCGCGCCAGGCCAGCGCGTCCATGCTCTCGTCGCCATCGTCCATCCACACGTGCGGCATGAAGCGGCGGCTTTCACCGTCGTACTCCACCACCAGCCACTGGTCGACGAAGGCGGCGGCGGCCGGGTGCACGGTGCCGTCGCCATCGGCCACCACCGAGGCGCCGTCGAACACCAGCGCGTCCTGGCCACCGACCACGTTGAGGTAGGCGATCGCCGCCCCGCTCTCACGGGTGCGTGCGGCCAGCACCGCATCGCGCTGGGCATGCTTGCCACGCTCGTAGGGCGAGGCATTCGGCACTACCACCAGCTGCGCACCGGCGCGCACGGTGTCGGCCAGCGGCTCGGCGAACCACAGGTCCTCGCAGATCAGCAGGCCGACCGGAATGCCGTTGACCTCGAACACGCAGCTGCCGCCATCCGGATCGACATCGAAGTAGCGGCGCTCGTCGAACACCGCATAGTTGGGCAGCTCGCGCTTGCGGTAGGTCTGCTCGACCAGGCCGTCACGCAGCACGCTGGCGGCGTTGTAGACCACCGCACCGGCCGCCTGCGGCCAACCAACCACGGCGGTGATGCCACGGCAGGCAGCAGCGATGCGGGCCATCGCCTGCTCGCACTCGTACAGGAAGCCCGGGCGCAGCAGCAGGTCTTCCGGCGGATAACCACTCACCGCCAGCTCGGGGAACATCACCAGCTCGGCGCCGTACTCGTCGCGCGCCTGGCCGATCATCTCGATGATGCGCTCGGTGTTGCCGGCGACATCGCCGACCGGGAAGTCGAACTGCGCCATCGCGATGCGGATCGAAGCCATGGGAATCCAGCCTGTGGTTGCAATGTGCCCATTGTAGCGCTGCGCCATGCGCGCGCCGGGCGCGCTCACTGCGTGGACAGCCCCGGCTCAGTAGATCCACGCCATGCGTGGATGGGGTTACCGGGATGGTCAGGGCACCAGACGCAGAAAGGCCGCCCGGAGGCGGCCCTTCTGTTTGAAGCAAGAGCGTCAGTCGAGCATGGCTCGACTCTACACAAGCGATCTTATTTCACCAGCTTGGCGATGGCAGCGCCCAGGTCGCCCGGCGAGCGGACGGTGACAACACCGGCAGCTTCCATGGCAGCGAACTTGCCTTCAGCAGTGCCCTTGCCGCCCGAGGCGATCGCACCGGCGTGGCCCATGCGCTTGCCGGCCGGAGCCGACGCACCGGCGATGAAACCGACGACCGGCTTCTTCACGTGGTTCTTGATGTACTCGGCGCCGGCTTCTTCAGCGTCACCGCCGATTTCGCCAACCATGATGATGCCTTCGGTCTGCGGGTCTTCGTTGAACAGCTTCAGGCAGTCGACGAAGTTCAGGCCGTTGATCGGGTCACCACCGATGCCGATGCAGGTGGACTGGCCCAGGCCGACTTCAGTGGTCTGCTTGACCGCTTCATAGGTCAGGGTGCCCGAACGCGACACGATGCCGATCTTGCCCGGCTGGTGGATGTGGCCCGGCATGATGCCGATCTTGCACTCACCCGGGGTGATGACGCCCGGGCAGTTCGGCCCGATCAGCACGGTGTCCGGATGCGAACGGGTCAGCACGTTCTTGACGCGCAGCATGTCCAGCACCGGGATGCCTTCGGTGATGCAGACGATGACCTTGATGCCGGCAGCAGCGGCTTCCAGGATCGCGTCGGCCGCGTACGGCGGCGGCACGTAGATGACCGAAGCGTTGGCGCCGGTGCTCTGCACGGCGTCGGCAACGGTGTTGAAGACCGGCAGGTCGATATGGGTGGTGCCACCCTTGCCCGGGGTCACGCCGCCAACAACCTGGGTGCCGTACTCGATCATCTGAGTGGCGTGGAAGGTGCCCTGCTGGCCGGTGAAGCCCTGCACGATCACCTTGGTGTTCTTGTTAATCAAAACAGACATGGGAATTCCTTGGTGTCGAATCAGGCAGCGTTCTTGACAGCTTCAACGATCTTCTTGGCGCCATCGTTGATGTTGTCAGCCGGGATGATGGCCATGCCGCTGTCGCGCAGCAGCTGCTTGCCTTCTTCCACGTTGGTGCCTTCCAGGCGCACCACGACCGGAACCTTGACGCCCACTTCCTTCACGGCGGCGATGATGCCTTCGGCAATCATGTCGCAGCGGACGATGCCGCCGAAGATGTTGACGAAGATGCCTTCGACCTTGTCCGAGGACAGGATCAGCTTGAACGCTTCGATGACGCGCTGCTTGTTGGCACCGCCGCCCACGTCCAGGAAGTTCGCCGGCTCGCCGCCGTTGAGCTTGATGACGTCCATGGTGGCCATGGCCAGGCCTGCGCCGTTCACCATGCAGCCGATGTTGCCGTCCATGGTGACGTAGTTGATGTCCAGCTCCGAAGCGATCACTTCGGTCGGATCTTCCTGGGTCTTGTCGCGCATGGCGACCAGGGCCTTCTGGCGGAACGCGGCGTTGTCGTCGCTGTCGAACTTGCCGTCCAGCGCGTACAGGTTGCCGTCGTCCAGGATGGCCAGCGGGTTGATTTCAACCAGCGCCAGGTCCTTTTCGTTGAACAGGCGGTACAGGTTCACCATGATGCTGGCGAACTGGCCGGCCTGCTTGGCGGTCAGGCCCAGCTTGAAGCCGAAATCACGGCCGTGGTAACCCTGCACGCCTTCGACGAAGTCGACGTTCAGCGAGTGGATCAGCTCCGGGGTTTCAGCGGCGACCTGCTCGATCTCCACGCCGCCTTCCGAAGAGGCGATGTAGGTGATGGTCTTGGTGCCACGGTCGACCAGCACCGACAGGTACAGTTCCTTGACGATCTCGCCGGCGGTGGTCACCAGCACCAGGTTGACCGGCAGTTCAACGCCAGCGGTCTGGTAGGTGGCCATCTTGGTGCCGAGCATCTTGGCCGCAGCGGCCTTCACGTCGTCGGTGGTCTTGCAGAACTTGACGCCGCCAGCCTTGCCGCGGCCGCCAGCGTGGATCTGCGCCTTGACCATCCAGGGGCCCTGGCCCAGGGAGTTGGCAGCGGCAACCGCTTCGTCCGGGGTCGCAGCGACCTTGCCGGCCGGGACCGGGATGCCGTACTCGGCAAGCAGTTGTTTTGACTGGTATTCGTGGAAATTCATGCGTCACCGTGGGAATAGGAACGACCGCACGCAATTCCTCAGGGCCCCGGCGGGGCGCCGGCATGGACCGCGGCGGGCCCACTATTGTGGCCGAGCCGGCGCCGGGGCGCAAAGAAGTCTGTACAAAACGCCACACCCGGCCAGATTTCCACCGCCATTCAGGCAGTTGCGCCCGGGCCGGCGCTGACCACCGGTATCCACGGCAGGCCAAATGCGCGATCCGGGCGGCTCCGGCGGCGTCCTGCCGGGGGCCCTATACTGGTCAACCAAGGTGTGTAGTGTCGGGCTTGCCCGGCGGCTTCCGCCGCAGGCCACATAGAAGCGACGAACCCGCCCGGCTTCAGGGGATGCCAGGCAGGGCCGCCGCAGATTCCAGACCCAGGCAGCCAGAAGGGGAGTTCCGGCGTGTCACCCAGTGCTTCATTGATCGACCGCATCGAATCGATTCCGCGGCGTGAGCTGTACTTCTTCGCGCTGTACCGGGTGCTGATCGCCGCGGTCATCGCCGGCCTGCTCTACAGCCCCCTGTCCGGCATGGTCGGCGAGGCCCATCACCCGCGTCTGGCCGATACCGTCGCGGCGATCTATCTGCTGCTGTCGCTGCTGGCCCTGGCGATCGGCCGCAACGAACGCTGGCTGCGCCCGATCGTGGTCAGCAGCGTGCTGGTGGACATCATCGCCGCCACCCTGCTGGCGCATGCCCTGCCCGGTGCCAGCGCCGGCATTTCGATGTCGCTGCTGTTCAACATCGCCGCTGCCGCCACCCTGCTGCCGCTGAGCTGGGGCCTGGGCCTGGCGGTTGCTGCCAGCCTGGCCACCGGTACCGAATACCTCTGGAAGGTGCTCGAAGGCGGTGACCCCACCCGCACGCTGGCCGAGCTGGCCATGTTTGCCACCAGCTACCTGGCGCTGGCCTTCATCAGCTACCAGGTGGGCAACCGCGCGCGCCGCAACCAGCAGCTGGCCAACCAGCGCGGCGACGAAGTGGCCAACCTGTTCCAGATCAACGAACTGATCATCCGCCGCATGCGCACCGGCGTGCTGGTGGTGGACGCCGACAACCGCATCACCCTGGCCAATGAAGCGGCCTCGATGCTGCTCGGCGACAACGACGGCATCGGTGAGACGGGACGGCTGGATCTGGCCAGTGCTGCGCCGGAACTGGCGCGCCGCCTGCAGCGCTGGCGCAACGGCTGGGCGCAGGACGAACTGCCGCTGCAGCTCAACCCCGACCAGCCGGAAGTGCAACCGCGCTTCGCCCGCCTGCTGGCCGGCAGCGAACTGGCGCTGGTATTCCTGGACGACTCCAGCGTGGTCTCGCGGCGCGCCGAATCGCTCACCCTGTCGGCGATGGGCCGCTTCTCGGCCAGCCTCGCCCACGAGATCCGTAATCCGCTGGCGGCGATCAACTACGCCGTGCAGCTGCTGGAGGAAGGCACCGGTTTCAACGAAAGCGACCGCCGCCTGCTGCAGATCATCCGCCAGCAATGCCAGCGCACCAACGGCATTGTCGAGAGCGTGCTGGGGCTGGCACGGCGCGAGCGCGCCACACCCGAGAACGTCGACCTGGTCGCCTTCGTGCGCCGCTTCGTGCTGGAGTACAAGCAGGGCCAGACGCTGGAGACCGACAGCATCGAACCGATCATCAGCGACACGGCGGTGATGGCGCAGGTCGACAGCAAACACCTGTACCAGGTGCTCACCGTGCTGGTGCACAACGCACTGAAGTACGGCCGCATCGGCCAGCAGCCGGCGCGCGTGCGCCTGCGCGTGGCGCAGCACGAGCGCAGCGCGGTGATCGACGTGATGGACCGCGGCCCCGGCATTCCCGAGAGCGTGGCCGCACAGCTGTTCCGCCCGTTCTTCACTACCTCCGAGCACGGCACCGGGCTGGGCCTGTATATCGCCCGCGAGTTGTGCCGCGCCAACCAGGCACGGCTCGACTACATCCCGGTGCCCGCCGGCGGCTCCTGCTTCCGCCTGGTGCTGCCTGGCCCGCACACGCTGTTGCCCACCTGATTCCAATTCTGTGCGTCAAACATTTGTCGCTTCCAGCCCCCTCGTTTATCTTTCACGCCCATGAACGAAACCCGCAGCGCCCTCGTCGTCGACGATGAACGCGACATCCGCGAACTGCTGGTACTGACCCTCGGCCGCATGGGGCTGCGCATCAGTACCGCCGCCAACCTGGCCGAAGCACGCGAGCTGCTGGCCAGCAATCCGTACGACCTGTGCATCACCGACATGCGCCTTCCGGATGGCAACGGCATCGAGCTCGTCAGCGAGATCGCCCAGCACTACCCGCGCACACCGGTGGCGATGATCACTGCGTTCGGCAGCATGGACCTGGCCGTGGAAGCGCTGAAGGCCGGCGCCTTCGACTTCGTCAGCAAGCCGGTGGACATCTCGGTGCTGCGCGGCCTGGTCAAGCACGCGCTGGAACTCAACAACACCGAACGCCCTGCGCCCGGCCCCGCCACCGAACAGGCTGCACGCCTGCTGGGCGCTTCGCCGGCCATGGACGTACTGCGCACCACCATCGGCAAGGTCGCGCGCAGCCAGGCGCCGGTCTACATCCTGGGTGAGTCCGGCGTTGGCAAGGAACTGGTCGCACGCACCATCCACGCCCAGGGCGCGCGCGCGGCCGGACCGTTCATTCCGGTCAACTGCGGCGCCATTCCCGGCGAGCTGATGGAAAGCGAGTTCTTCGGCCATCGCAAGGGCAGCTTCAGCGGCGCCCATGCCGACAAGCCCGGCCTGTTCCAGGCCGCACACGGCGGCACCCTGTTCCTGGACGAAGTGGCCGAGCTGCCCCTGCAGATGCAGGTGAAGCTGCTGCGCGCCATTCAGGAAAAGTCGGTGCGTGCGGTGGGTGCGGCCAACGAAGAACCGGTGGACGTGCGCATTCTCTCGGCCACGCACCGTGACCTGGCCGAACTGGTCGAGGACGGGCGCTTCCGCCACGACCTGTACTACCGCATCAACGTGATCGAACTGAAGGTGCCGCCGCTGCGCGAGCGCCGCCAGGACCTGCCGGAGCTGGCAGCCGCCGTACTGGCACGCCTGGCCCGCAGCCACGGCCGTGCCACCCCGCTGCTGGCGCCGTCGGCGCTGGAAGCGCTGGCCCACTATGCGTTCCCGGGCAATGTGCGCGAGCTGGAGAACATTCTGGAGCGCGCGCTGGCACTGGCCGAAGAAGACCGCATCGGTGCCGACGACCTGCGCCTGCCGCAGCACGCCCCACGTGCGCCCGGCGGCGCTGCTCCTGCCGAAGCCGTGGCCGACCTGCAGCCGGGCGGTGCCGCCCTGCCCTCGTACATCGAGCAGCTGGAGCGCAGCGCCATCCAGCGCGCGCTGGAAGAGAACCGCTGGAACAAGACCCGCACGGCCGCGCAGCTGGGGATTACCTTCCGCGCGCTGCGCTACAAGCTGAAGAAGCTGGGGATGGAGTAAGGGCCGAACGGCCCTGGTAGGCGCCAACCTTGGTTGGCGTGCGCCGCCGCACCATCCACGCATGGCGTGGATCCACCCACCAACGTGGTAGTGCCGGCCGCTGGCCGGCAACCTCATGCATCGCGGCATCCACGCATGGCGTGGATCTACCCACCAAACGCGGTAGTGCCGGCCGCTGGCCGGCAACCTCATGCATCGCGGCATCCACGCATGGCGTGGATTTACCTCAATCCTTGGTAACGCGATTGATCTCGGCCAGGCTGGTCACACCCGCTGCCGCCTTCTTCAACGCCGACTGCCGCAGGTCATTCACCCCGATCTGCTGCGCCGCCTCGGCAATCTGCAGCGCGTTGCCGCCGGCCAGCACGATGGTGGCGATCTCATCGGTCATCGGCATCACCTGGTAGATACCGGTTCGGCCCTTGTAGCCCTCGGTGCACTCATCGCAGCCCACCGCCTCGTACAACTGGATGCCCGCATCCAGCTGCGCCTGGGTGAAGCCCTCGGCCAGCAACGCGTGCTCCGGCAGGTTGGCCGGTCGCTTGCAGTTGCCGCACAACCGGCGTGCCAGGCGCTGGGCGATCACCAGCGTCACCGAGCTGGTGATGTTGTACGGCGCGATGCCCATGTTCATCAGGCGCGCGATAGTCTGCGGCGCATCGTTGGTATGCAGCGTGGACAGCACCATGTGGCCGGTCTGCGCCGCCTTGATCGCAATCTCCGCCGTCTCCAGGTCGCGGATTTCGCCGACCATGATGATGTCCGGATCCTGTCGCAGGAACGAGCGCAGCGCCGCAGCGAAGGTCATGCCGCGCTTGTTGTTCTGCTGCACCTGATTGACACCGGGCAGGCGGATTTCCACCGGATCTTCGGCGGTGGAAATGTTGCGCGTCTCGTCGTTGAGGATGCCCAGCGCGGTATACAGCGACACGGTCTTGCCCGAACCAGTCGGGCCGGTCACCAGCACCATGCCGTACGGCTTGTGGATGGCGTCGTGGAACAGCTTCTGCTGGTCCGGTTCGTAGCCCAGCTTGTCGATACCCAGCTTGGCCGCACTGCCATCCAAGATACGCAGCACCACCTTTTCACCGAACAGGGTCGGCAGCGTGCTCACGCGGAAGTCGATCTGCTTGGTCTTGGACAGGTTCAGCTTGATGCGCCCGTCCTGCGGCACGCGCTTCTCGGCGATATCCAGCTGCGCCATCACCTTCAGGCGCGCAGCGATGCGCTGGTTCAACTTCACCGGCGCACGCGCCACCATCTTCAGCAGGCCGTCGATGCGCAGGCGCACGCGATAATCGTCTTCGTAGGGCTCGAAGTGGATGTCCGATGCGCCCTTGCGGATCGCATCGACCAGCACCTTGTTGACGAACTTCACCACCGGGGTGTCGTCGCCCTTGGCGTCGATGCCGGAGTCGCCGCCCGCGTTGTCTTCGTCGCCCAGTCCAACGTCGAGGTTGGCCATGCCCTCGTCGTCGCCGCCCAGCGCATCGCCGATGGTGTCGTGGCTGGCGTGCCACTGCTCCAGCGTGCGGCGGATCTGGTCTTCATCCACCAGGATCGGCTCCACCACCAGATTGGTGTGGAACTTGATCTCGTCCAGTGCATGGGTTGGATTGCTGGTACCCACGAACAGCTTGCCACCGCGCTTGAACAGCGGCAGCACATTATGTTTGCGCAGCAGTTCCTCGCTGACCAGGCTCATCGCGTTCTGGCTGGCGTCGAAGGTAGACACGTCGAACAAGGGCATGCCGAACTCGACCGCGTTGGCAGCGGCGAGCTGCGAGGCGCTGACCAGCTTGTTCTGCGCGAACCACGTCGGCAGTGGCTGCCTGGCGGCGGCAGCCTTGGCCATGGCGTCGCGGGCGGATGCCTCGTCCAGCGCGCCGTCCTGGACCAGGCGGCGGGCCAGGCCGGTGATGCCGACCAGATTGGGGGTGGTGACTGCGCTCATACGCTTCCTTTACTGGCCCAAGACGGCCGCCGTGGCGGCCATAGTGTTGTCTACAGGGGTGACATACTAACCGCGCAGCCCGTGTGAACGCTTGTCCAGACACACAAAGTCCGCCTTCAGAACGGCTGCTCCCGATGCCAACCCCAAGCGCTCTCGACGATAGCTACCAGGTCCTGCCAGCTTCGCTCCCATCCCAGCTCCCGTTGCGCCTTGGCACTGGACGCCACCAGCCGGGCCGGATCCCCTTGCCGGCGGCCGACTACCTCGAAAGGTACTGCGCGCCCGACCACCTGCGCGGCAGCCTCAACGATATCCATGACTGAGTAGCCTTGTTCACTGCCAAGATTGAAGTCATGGGCTCCCGGGCTCCGCTCCATCAGGTTCATCGCCAATCCATGAGCCCGTGCGAGATCCTGCACATGCACATAGTCCCGCACACAGGTCCCGTCAGGTGTGGGGTAGTCCACTCCAAATACCTTGAGCGGTGGCGCCCGTCCGGCGGCGGCCCTGAGCACGTTCGGAATCAGATGAGTCTCGCACGCATGCGCCTCACCTATGCCGTGTTCAGGAAGAGCACCGGCAGCATTGAAGTAACGAAGTACCACTGATGACAAGCCATACGCTTCCCAAGCGTCAGCAAGCATCCGCTCAACCATCAACTTGCTGGCGCCATAGGGATTGATCGGCTGCTTCGGCTGCTGTTCGTCGACAAGGGAAGCCGACGACTGCCCGAAGACAGCAGCCGAGGATGAAAAGACCAACTTGCCAATATCACTGCGCCGCAGCTGCGTCAGTAGATTCAGCGTACCGGCCACATTGTTCCGATAGGTGGGAAATGGATCGACGACTGAAGATGCAACCAACGAACTCGCAGCGAAATGCATCACGACGTCAAAGCGCCGCCCGCTTAACGCACGCACGAGCGAAGACTCGTCCAGTAGATCTGCCTGGATGAACTCCCCCCATTTAACTGCCTGCCGGTGACCGGTAGACAGGTTGTCCAACACGGTTACCGCATGGCCCTGTTCGGCCAGCCACTGTGACATGTGGCTACCGATGTAACCCGCCCCTCCACAGACAAGGACGTTCCACATCTGCATGACTCCACGTCAGATCGAATACCGCGCTGGACTATCGTCTTCCTCAATCCCGGCACGCGCCGGGAAGGAGACATGAGGAGGACCTTGGTCTCAGGCCTTGGCCTCTTCGTGATACTCATCGTCCACGTTGATCGACCACAGCCGACTTTTGTCCACGTTACCGGACAGGATCTGATCAGCAGCCTCTTTGGCTGTCAGCATCGAGTGATCCTGATTGTTGTAGCGGTGCATGCCATTGCGACCCACCAGGAACAGGTTCTGTACCTGATCCAATGCAGACCGCAATCGGTCGAACTGAGCGTAGGCCTCACCAAAGTAGCCTGGATAGGCTTTGGGTACTCGGATCACGACCGCATCCTGTGCACGCTCGGTAGTAACCAAGCCGATCTGGAGCATCTCGCGCTGGGCCAGTGCCTGCAGGTCGGCATCATCCATGTTCCACAGTGGGTCAGTCTCGCGACAGAAGAACTCGAGCCCCATCCACACCTTTGATGCGTCACGAACCATGTAGGGGCTCCAGTTATTGAAGACCTGTACCCGCCCAACGTTCACACCCGGTTCCTGAATGTAGATCCAGTTGTCGCCCAGTGCCCGCGGAAGATCGGCAGCATCGTAAAGCAGCCCGACGGTGATGAAATCACGGTACTGCAACCCATCGGCGATCGCAGCCACATCCTCGGGCCAGCTTGTCCGCGAGACGGACACCAGCTCACGCACGGGCATGGTCGAGACAACGTGCGAGCACTCCAACTTGAAGGCTTCGCCAGTCCCGGACTGTACGGTGACGCTGTGCACCAGACCTTCGCCCACTTCCAGGCCAACAGCGCGATGCTTCATCAACAACGTGCCACCACGCGCGACGAACTGCGCGGCAGCCGTTTCCCACATCTCACCGGGGCCATGCTTCGGATACAGGAAATTCTCGATCAACGAAGTCTGTTCAGCCTTTCCGTTCAAGCCCAGCGCGCTTCGCGCAGCATGCAACACCGCCTTGGTGATCGACAGGCTCTTGATGCGTTGCGCACCCCATTCGGCACTGATCTGGTTACAGGGCACACCCCATACCTTCTCGGTGTACTCCTTGAAGAACTGTCGATAAAGACGCTGCCCGAAGCGGTTCACGAGGAAGTCCTCCAGGCTCACTTCCGGCTCAATCTTGCTAACCTGCGAGCGCAGATAGCTGAAACCGAACAATACGGACTTGCCCACCCCGAGGTTTCGGAAACTGTCCGCATTCAGCTTCAACGGGTAAGAGAAAAAGCGCCGATTGAAATAGATGCGCGACAGGCGGTTGCGCACCAGCATCGCAGTCGGCTGTGAGCTCTCTGCCACAGGCGCCCCCGTCGGCAAGCCCTCACGCGCTTGGCCCTGATAGCGAAGATTCAACGGCACATCGCCTGTGTGTTCGATGGGCATCAGGTTCGCCCACCACTGCATCACCCAGTCCGACTTCGAAAAGAACCGGTGCCCACCAATATCGATGCGGTTTCCATTGTGGTTGACCGTGCGCGAGATGCCCCCCACGCAGTCGTCCGCCTCCAGCACGGTGACCTGCACACCCGGCTGACCCACTAGTTCCAACGCGGCAGTCAAACCCGCCGGACCCGCGCCGATGATTACTACATGCTTGCTCATGCCACCTCCCCGATGGCCCGTTCGCGTGCCCGCGACCGGAAAAGAATCAACTTGCGCAATGCGAAGTTCGACGTAAACGAGAACCCGACCGCAACGAGCCTAGCAATGCTCCCCGGCATACCAAGCCACTCAATGCAGACCCACATCACGCCCTGGACAACCAGCAGACCGAAGCAACCAATCAGCACGAATATGGCCAGCTCCGCCGAGGCCGAGCTGACCGCGCGTCGAACGAACACCCAGCGAACGCTAATGACGTAGGCGACAACACTGCCAACCAGGAAGCCCCCGGCAGCAGCAAAGTACCAGCCGCCAATCCACCATGAGAGGAGATAGAACGCTCCCAGATCAGCCGCCAAGGCGATGGCAGATGCTGCTAGATAGCCAATACCTTCGCCAACTACTCCCTTCCCGTGAATTGCGCCGCGCGAGGATCTATTCATTGTCAGTTCCCTCCCCACCACGAACCGAAACGGAGTTCCAAGACTGCCGATCAATGTGTGCCTTACCGGAGGGATCTTTCCAGTCACTGCATTTGTACAGGTAGTAGCTGCCGAGAAGCTCATCGGTATCCGGGTGACGAGCCTCCCATGTTCCCCGCACATGGCGAGTCTGTCGGAAAGGCAGGACGAAATAGTCGGGCGCAGCGACGTCCTTGTAAGGCGTACACATGTAGCGCAGCCCAGCGTCGCCGATCCAACACGAATCAGGCTCTCCGTTTACCGCGTTCACAGTGTCGCAGATCTCACCTTGGACGTTCACCGGTCCAATCTGGAGCTGGCGCTGTATGCCTGCGAATGATGTGCCTCGATTGAAAACCTGCCCTGCCATTTGGAAGATATTGAAGTAGCTTGCACGTCCTAGCACGAGCCATGGCCCTAACGGCGAGGGTTCTGCCGAGTACCAGTAGACAGTCGAGTCAAGCGGCACATGCTCACCGAACACATCTTGGCCTGCAGATGCCTCAACCACTCTCGACCAAGGACTCCGCGAATCCCAAAGGTGTACCGCCCCTCCCAATGCAATCAAAGAAAGCACTCCCAGTGCAGCACCGAGATTCCTCCCTGAGCGGGTATAGATCCAGGCAAGAAGCGCCACACATGAGCCAGCTATTAACGGGTAACCCAGTATCACTACATCCTGACGGACACGTTCCAGACTGCTACCGAGCGCCTTGAAAACCAGCCACGCACTGAACTGATAGCGAAACAAAGCGACCACAAGAATCGCAATGAGACCAACCAGCATGAAACCCTTGATGGTTCTTCCCACCTTGGTTGAAACGTATGGCCAAGCAATGCTCAGAGGAATCAGGCCGAGCACGGCCCATGGCAGAGTCGTCCGGGAGACACTCGCGCCCGTCCCGACGATCGCCACCATCAGAATAATCGCGACCCAATCCTTCGGCTGGCGTTGCCACTGATCCCACAGCACCCATGGCAAACCTGCCATCGCAAACCAGTGAACTACCCAGAGCACACGCCAAAACTGGGCGCCTGCAGGCAACGCCAACTGCAGCATATCGGCGAAGAGAACGGACAACGTGAGTCCGACGGCGAATGCCGCCATGACCGCCTTACAGAGCGCGACAAGAGGACTATCGATGGGAACACAACGGGAAAGCCGATACAGAAGATAAAAATCCGTGACGACAATGCACCAGTCCCGGACCTCCCAGTGGGAGAGGAAAATATTGTCACTCAACTGCAGCAGCAGCTCCATCCAATCCGGATCGATCCTAGTGAACAATCCGGAGAACGGCCCGACCTTGGCAATGCCCAAGATGCAGACAGGGATCGCCGCCAGTAGCGCCCACAGCCAACGTCGGTCCTGCATAACCAGCCAGCACCAGGCAACAATCGCCGCACCCAGCGCCTGCAATGGATGCAGGCCTCCTGCGATGCCCAAGGCAATAATTGCGCACATCGAGTGGCGACGAATCAAAAGGCCCAAAGCGATCAGAGACAGAGCTTCGGCAATGGGGCGAGCGGTCAGAAAAGGCTCTGCGTATGCAAATATGCTGTATGAGCCATATCCAGTAGGCATCACGATCAATGAGAAAATAGCAGGCCACTGCATTTTCCCAGGGAAGAGCACTCGGATCAGATACCAACTTGCAGCGTAGAAGCACAACCTGGTGAAGAAGGTAAACGCAAGAAAAACATCGCCCACTGGAAAATGACGAAGCAAGGCGGCCAAGAGCTGCGGGAATACCGTGAAGTCGGCCTGGCTTCCAGCAACAAAGAAGAGATCACGATTAAATACGTCCGGCGAAATTACCCTCAGCGCTTGCGCAAGATACAGAGTGGCGTCGTGACGAATACCCGTGTATGGCCTCAAATAGACAATCAGCGCCAATGCAAAACACCATGGCGCCATCCTGCGCAGAGCATTCATTCCCTATCCTTCCCCCAAAAAGGCAAGCCCCGCGTAAAGCGGGGCTCCCTTGAAACACTGCCCGCTCGAAAGAGCGGTGGAATTACTGGCAGCTACCCGGGCGGAACTTGGCCGGGATGTCACCGCCACAGGTCCACGCAACGGTGCCATTGGTCGAGTTCAGCGATGCGCTCAGCTCAATAGTCTGGTTATCAATGGCCGCATCGATGCCCTGGGCAGTCGCAACGATCTTGCCATCCTCCCACGCCACGCTCTTGACGTACTTCGACGACTGCACTTCATAACCGCTCCAGCTCGCAGCGGGCAGTGCATTGTTCGAAGCAGCGTATTCAGCCACAGCGGTACGCAGCGACGAAGCAGCCAGAATCACTTCCGACACCTTCGACTTCTTGGTGTAGTCAGAGTAGGCCGGCAGCGCGATGGCGGCCAGGATGGCGATGATCGCGACGACGATCATCAGTTCGATCAGGGTGAAGCCCTTCTGGTTCTTCATGGTGGTACATCCCCAAGATAAGTAGTGGTTGATGTCGGGGGTGGCTGCCGGCCGGCCAAATGACCGGATGAGCAGGCTGCCCGTCCCCGCGGGTGGATCAACGCAGGTTACGTGCCAATCTCCCATGGCAGCGTCTCCCCGATTTCCCCGCGCCAATGATGGCAGCAATTTCGCGGATGGGAACCCCCCAGAAGCGAATCTGCGATGGACGCGGCAATGTGACGCGGTACGTCACCTTTCGTCTCGCCAGGTCGAAAACCCTGCGCGGCGTCACGCCAGCAGGCTCCCCGGACGGCCCCGAACCGGCTACCATCGCCGGTCAGGATGCCCGCCTGGGGATGGCGGGCCTTGGGGAGCCAACATGTCTGTCAGTCGCAGTGCGATCAAGAAAGAGCCCGTGGCGCGAAGCACCATGGAGCTGCAACCGTTTGTCTGGGAGGGGACCGACAAGCGGGGTATCAAGATGAAGGGTGAGCAGTTGGCGAAGAACGCCAATCTGCTGCGCGCCGAACTACGCAAGCAGGGGATCAACCCCGGCCAGGTCAAACCGAAGCCGAAGCCGCTGTTCGGCGCAGCCGGCAAGCCGGTGACTGCCAAGGACATCGCGTTCTTCAGCCGGCAGATGGCCACGATGATGAAATCCGGCGTACCGATCGTCTCGGCACTGGAAATCATCGGCAGCGGGCACAAGAACCCGCGCATGAAGAAGATGGTGGATGGGATTCGGGCTGACATCGAGGGGGGTTCTTCACTGAACGAAGCGATCAGTCGTCACCCTGTCCAGTTCGACGAGCTCTACCGCAACCTTGTGCGCGCGGGTGAAAGCGCCGGCGTGCTGGAAACGGTACTGGACACGATCGCCTCCTATAAGGAGAACATCGAAGCACTGAAGGGCAAGATCAAGAAGGCCCTGTTCTACCCCGCCATGATTCTGGTGGTGGCCTTCCTGGTCAGTACGATCCTGCTCGTATGGGTCGTTCCCCAGTTCGAAGAAGTCTTCACCAGCTTCGGTGCAGACCTTCCGGCCTTTACCAAGATGGTCGTGGGACTATCTCGATTCATGGTTAGCTGGTGGCTGCCCATCGTGATCGTGATCGTTGCGGTGGTCGTTGGAACGATCATGGCCTACAAGCGATCGCCAAAGATGCAGCATGGCTTGGATCGGGCCATTCTGAAGGTACCAGTGATCGGGCAGATCATGCACAACAGTGCCATCGCCCGCTTTGCCCGTACTACGGCAGTGACCTTCAAGGCCGGTGTTCCCTTGGTGGAGGCGCTGGGCATTGTGGCCGGCGCGACCGGCAACAAGGTCTACGAGGAGTCCGTGTTGCGCATGCGCGATGACGTTTCGGTTGGCTATCCGGTCAACATGGCGATGAAGCAGACTGCTCTGTTCCCGCACATGGTCATCCAGATGACCGGCATCGGCGAAGAGGCCGGCGCCCTGGACGCCATGCTGTTCAAGGTGGCTGAATACTACGAGCAGGAAGTGAACAATGCCGTGGATGCCTTGAGCAGCCTGCTGGAACCGATGATCATGGTGTTCATTGGTACCATTGTCGGTGGCTTGGTCATCGCGATGTACCTGCCCATCTTCAAACTCGGCGCCGTCGTCGGCTAAAGGTATCAATGGCATTTCTCGACCAGCACCCCGGCCTCGGCTACCCCGCCGCGGCCGCCCTGGGACTGCTGCTGGGCAGTTTCCTGAACGTGGTCATCCTGCGGCTGCCCAAGCGGCTGGAGTGGCAGTGGAAGCGCGATGCGCGCGAAGTCCTGGAGGAACCGGACTTCTATGAACCACCCCCACCGGGGATCGTGGTGGAGCCGTCGCACTGCCCGCACTGCAAGCACAAGCTGAGCTGGTACGAGAACATCCCGCTGTTCAGCTGGATCATCCAGGGTGGCAAGTGCCGCCACTGCAAGGCGCCGATCTCGCTGCAGTACCCGCTGGTGGAGGCGCTGACCTCGGTGCTGGTGCTGGCCTGCGTCTGGCAATTCGGCTTCGGCTGGCAGGGCTTCGGTGCCATCGTGCTGACCTGCTTCCTGATCGCCCTGTCCGGCATCGACCTGCGCACGCAGTTGCTGCCCGACCAGTTGACCCTGCCGCTGATGTGGCTGGGGCTGATAGGCAGCATCGACAACCTGTATATGCCAGCCAAGCCCGCCCTGGTGGGTGCAGCAGTGGGTTACCTGTCGCTGTGGACGGTCTGGTGGCTGTTCAAGCAGCTGACCGGCAAGGAAGGCATGGGCCACGGCGACTTCAAGCTGCTGGCGGCCCTGGGCGCCTGGTGTGGTCTGAAGGGCATCCTGCCGATCATCCTGCTGTCGTCGGTGCTGGGCGCCATCATCGGCTCGATCTGGCTGTACAGCCGCGGCCGTGACCGCGCCACGCCCATCCCGTTCGGGCCGTACCTGGCCATCGCCGGCTGGCTGTACTTCATGTGGGGTGCGCCGCTGGTGGAGCAGTACCTGGTGATCAGCGGGCTGCGCTGAGGGGAGTCCCCATGAGCCGCTATGTGGTTGGCCTGACCGGCGGCATCGCCTCCGGCAAGAGCGAGGTGACCCGGCGCTTTGAGGCGCTGGGGATCGTGGTGGCCGACGCCGATCTGGCCGCTCGCGCCGTGGTTGCCGCTGGCAGCCCGGCGCTGGCCCGCATTGCCGAGCGTTTCGGCGCCGACATGCTGCTGGCCGATGGCAGCCTGGACCGGGGGCGCCTGCGCGCCCACGTGTTTGCCGACCCGGCCGAGCGGACGGCGCTGGAAGCCATCACCCACCCGGCCATCCGCCTGCTGATGCAACAGCAGTGCGAGCAGGCTGAGAGCCCCTATGCGATTGCCGCGATTCCGCTGCTGACCGAGGTGGGTGGGCGGAAAGCCTACCCGTGGCTGGACCGGGTGTTGCTGGTGGATGCGCCCGAAGCCGTGCAGCATGCGCGGCTGATGCAGCGCGATGGCATTGATGCCACGCTGGCCGACCGGATGATTGCTGCGCAGGCCAGCCGCGCACAGCGGTTGGCGCTGGCCGATGACGTGGTGGTCAATGATGGGCAGCCGGAGGACCTGCAGGTGCAGGTGGAACAGCTGCATGCGCGGTATCTGGGGTTGGCCGGGGGGTGAGGCCTGGTTGCCGGCCAGCGGCCGGCACTACCGAAGCGCATCCACGCATGACGTGGATCTACACGCGCGGGGCGCGGCAGCGATCACGGTGGTGGCACAAGCGACACAGGGCGCGATGCAAGGTCGGCGGGGTTCGTGCCGACCAAGGTCGGCACCTACCGCTTACAACGGCTTCGGCGAGAACGTCAGGGTGGCAATCACGCCACGCTGGCCGCCGGGGCGCACGCTTACCTGCCAGCCGTACAGGTCGCACAGGCGGCTGACGATCGACAGGCCGATGCCGCCGCCCTGCGAGTGGCCGGCATGCGTGCCGCGGTAGCCACGCTGGAACAGCTTGGCCGCGTCTTCCTCGCTCAGGCCCGGGCCACTGTCGGTTACCGACACCGAGTTGGTGCCGACGAACACGCGCACTTCGCCGTCCTGCGAGTACTTCACCGCATTGCCGATCAGGTTGCCCAGCGCCACCGACAAGGCGGCTTCGGGTGCGTCGATGACCAGGTTGCGCTCGCCTTCCAGCAGCAGCTCCAGCGGCTTGCCGCCCAGCTGCGCGCGATGCGCGTCCAGCAGCTGCTCGGCCACGCGGGCCACATTGCTGGTGCCCTGCCCGCGCTCGTTGCGCGACAGCAGCAACAGCGCGCCGATCAGATCACTGCACTGCTGTTCGGCGCGCTGGATGCGCTGCAGGCGCTGCAGCACCTTTTCGTCCAGGCCGGGCCGGGTCAGCAACAGTTCGGTGGCGCCACGGATCACTGCCAGCGGCGTACGCAGCTCATGGCTGACGTCTGCATTGAATTCACGGTCGCGCTGCACCACTTCGGTCAGCCGCGAGGAATAGTCGTCCAGCGCCTGTGCCAGCTGCCCCACTTCGTCGTCGGGGAAGCGTGGCGCCAGGGGTTCGGGGTCACTGGTGCCGCCGCGATAGGCACGCAGCCGCGCGGCCAGATCCGACACCGGCTTCATCACCTTCGAGGCCGACCACCAGCCCAGCACCAGCGACAGCACGCTGAACACCAGCACCGACAGCACCAGCGCGCGGTTGAGCTGCTTGCCGCCGCGCACGCTGTCGGTCATGTCATAGGCGAGGAAGAACCAGGCGTCGGGCGTCTTGCGCACGGCCAGCTTGTAGGAGTACGGCTCGCCGTGCTCATCGCCGCTGACGCTGTGGATGCCATCGGAGAAGCCCGCCCACTGCGCGCGCTCTTCGCGCACCCGGTCGAACTTGTCCTTCGAATAGGCATAGGCCTTGATCTGCAGCACCGGTGCGTCCGGGTTATGCCCGGGGTGCTCGTAATAGCGGCGCGCATACTCGTCGATATTGCGGTTCATCAGCTCTTCCACCAGCTGGTTTTCCACGCGCAGGCGGGCCCAGTTGGTGGCGAACGCGAACAGTGTCGTCAGGCAGAAGCCCAACAACACGAACGAAACGATGATGCGGCTGCGCAGGCGCCGCCGATAAGGCGTGCGCCGGCGCTCCCCCTTGGTTGCCACCGAATCAGGCTTCCGGGGTGGCGATGCGGTATCCGATGCCATGGCGGGTCTGGATCAGCGGCACTTCAAACGGCTTGTCGACCACCGCACGCAGGCCATGGATGTGCACGCGCAGGGAATCCGAATCGGGCAGTTCTTCACCCCACACACGGGTTTCCAGCTCCTGGCGGGTCACCACGGCCGGGGCCGCTTCCATCAGCGCCTGCAGGATCTTCAGTGCGGTCGGGTTGAGCTGCAGCAGCTTGCCCTGGCGGCGCACTTCCAGCGTATCCAGGTTGTATTCCAGATCGCCGGTTTCCAGCACGCGGGTCTGCACGCCCTTGCCGCGTCGCGACAGGGCGTTCAGACGCACTTCCACTTCCTGCAGCGCGAACGGCTTGATCAGGTAGTCGTCCGCGCCGGAATCGAAGCCGGCCAGCTTGTTGTCCAGCGAATCGCGGGCGGTGAGCATCAGTACCGGGGTCTGCTTGCGCGCTTCATTGCGCAACTTGCGGCAGACCTCGATGCCGTCCATGCCTGGCAGATTGAGATCCAGCACGATCGCGTCGAACTCGTGCACCACGGCCAGGTGCAGACCGGTAACCCCGTCAGCCGCGAAGTCCACGGTGTGGCCCCGGTCCTCCAGGTAGTCGCCCAGGTTGGCCGCAATGTCGCTGTTGTCTTCGATTACCAGGATTCTCACTGTCACCTCTAATTTACGAATTTGCCGATGCGCTGGGCCTGGCCCATATCACGCTGTGCCTTGTCCTTCCGCCGGGCGCGCTCGGCAACGGTAGTGCACTGCGTCGTGGACCGGTTCGAACCCGTGGCCTTTTCACGTTGGCATATTAGACGACTATCCTCACGTGCCTGTGTCAAAACCGTGTTCACGATCTGCTGGTCGTTGAAGACATCGGTTCGTACCTGTTCAGGCATGGAATCGCGGTCAGGATGCTGCTCGACGGCCGTACGCATGCGCACCAGCGCCTCGCGTACGCGGCTGCGGTCGGTCTGCTTCAGTTCGCTGTAGGTCTCGCCATCGTTGAGTTCGATTTCGATGCGCTCGATCTGCTGCTGCAGCGGCTTGCCGGGGACAAAGACCTCACCGGACTGGTTCGATGCAGAGGCGGCGGTGGCCAGGGTCAGGCCCGAGATCAGGACCGCCGACATCAGGAGGGACTTCATGACAAACGAATCCTTGTTTGAGTTGAGTGTTGACTGTATTCGCACCACCTTCACGCCAGCAAGTGCCATGCGCAGGGGCATCGGACGGCCTAGTGGTTGGTGGCAGGGTTGAAGTTGTTGAAGGTGCGCTGGTCGTTGAGCAGGGCCTTGCCCTTTTCCTCGATCCGGCGGCGCTCGGCCACGGTCAGGCAGCGGCTTTTAGGCATGTTGCTGCCGGTGGTGCGGGTGTGCTGGCAGATCTGGCGGCTGTCCTCGTGGGCGCGGACAAGAACGGTATTGATACGCTCCTGGTCGTTGAACACCTCCGCCTGGACCTGCGGCGGGAGCTCCTGAAGCGTGCGGTGGTCGCCCATGCGCTGGGTGATGCGCGCCAGTGCCTGCTGCACCTGGGCGCGGTCATCGGCGGAAATCTCGCTGTACTCGCCGTCATCGAGGGCCTTCTCAACCCGCCGGACCTGCTCGGCCACCGGGGCCTGCCCATCCATCTGTATGGCGGTCTTCTCCGGCTTGGCGGAGACAGCACCAGACAGCCCCAGCAACAACGCGATCATCGTGATGCGGTACATCGCCAGCCTCCGGATCCATCCAGGAACGATGGGCGCCACTCTACGGCCGTCACGCTGCCTCCACAAGGGACTTCCGGCGGCATAAAAAAGACCCAGGCGGTGCCCCGCCTGGGTCTGAAGTCGTATCCCGATACCGATCCTGCTGAGAGGCAGAGCTGCGGTTCGCTGAAGGCTACGCCGGCGCCGATTAAAGGCGCGTTAAAGCCGGCCTCATTTGCCCATGAGAATTTCAAGCCATTGATTAATCACGGCTTTTTGATCTTCTCGACGTGCTCGATGATACGCGTGGCCACATCCACCCCGCAGGCGGCTTCGATGCCCTCCAGCCCTGGCGTGGAGTTGACCTCCAGCACCAGCGGGCCACGCGCGGAGCGGATCAGGTCCACACCACAGACCGACAAGCCCAGCGCCTTGGCCGAACGCACCGCCACCTGCTGTTCGGCGCGGCTGGCCTTGGCCGCCACCGCGGTGCCGCCGGCATGCAGGTTGGAGCGGAAGTCACCTTCCGGCGCCTGGCGCTGCATCGACGCCACCACCTGGTCACCGACCACGAAGCAGCGCAGGTCGGCGCCCTTGGCTTCGCCGATGAACTCCTGCATCAGGAAGTTGGCGTACAGGCCCCGCAGGGCCTCGACGATGCCACGCGAAGCGCTGGCCTTCTCGGTGAGGATCACGCCCCGTCCCTGGGTGCCCTCGTTGAGCTTCACCACGTGCGGCGGCGGGCCGAGCATGGACAGCAGGTCGACGGTGTCATCGGGGTTGTCGCCGAACACGGTGACCGGCATGTCGATGCCCTTGGCTGCCAGCAACTGGTGCGCGCGCAGCTTGTCGCGCGAACGCAGGATCGCATCGGACGGGTTGGGAGTACGCGCGCCCATCAGCTCGAACTGGCGCAGCACGGCGGTGCCATAGCGGGTGATCGAGGCGCCGATGCGCGGGATGACCATGTCCACGCCGGTCATCGGCCGGCCCTTGTAGTGCATCGAAAAACCATCGGCGGCGATGCGCATGTAGCAGCGCAGCGGGTCGAGGATGCGAACGGTGTGGCCGCGCGCGCGCGCCGCCTCGACCAGCCGGCGGGTGGAGTACAGGGAGCTGTTGCGGGACAGGATGGCGAGCTTCATCGCGGCAGGATCGGACGGCAGGCGCGCAGCATAGCGCGGGCGTGTGGCGGGCGGATGATGCCCTGCAGGCCGCCGTATCTGCGTGCCTGCCGAGGCTGTGCGAAGATGGCTGTTGCCGGCTACAGGACAGGACACGGCCGGCTTACACAACCCAAGGAGAACCACAGATGCGAATGGGAATTCCGCTGTTGTTGCTGTTTGGCCTGATGGGGAGCGCCGCACACGTACAGGCTGCGCCCACCCACGCAGTCTCCCGGCTCTACTTCTATGCCAACAACACCCTGATCGGCCAAGGCCTGCGCTACTGCACGGGCAAGACACAGCACCAGGGCGTTGCCTCACACGCCAATACCCGCTGGATCGATGTTTCCTACGCCTGCCAGGGCGACTCGACCGACGTTTCCTATGGCAGCTGGGTGCCTGCGCAACTGCGGCAGGACTTCTGCACGCTGTATGACGCCTGCACGTCACTGATGCCGTGGCCGGAACCCGGCCTGCCCGGCACCCTCGGCAACGGCTTCTACTCAGACTGACAGCCGGTAGTCGCCGCACTGTCTCCGGCGATGGCAGCACCGTCGCCGGAGACCCCGCCCACTACACCCCGGAGACTTCATGCCGTTGACGATCCTTCCGCGTTTCTCCGAAGTGGATGTACTCGGCCACGTCACCAACACCGCCCTGCCCGTCTGGTTCGAGGAAGGTCGCCAGGAGATCTTCCGCCATTTCAGCCGCGAGGCCAGCATGCGCGACCTGACGCTGATCCTGCGCCGCTACGAGATCGACTTCCTGCAGCAGATACAGCCGGGACACGAAGTGCGCATCGAGACCCGCATCGAAAACATCGGCCGCTCCTCGCTGTCGATCGTGCAGCAGGCGTTCCAGTTCGAGGCCCTGGTGGCCAGCGGGCGCTGCGTGATGGTGCATTTCGACTACACAACCAACGCCTCGCGCGCCATCGATGCAGAGCAGCGCCGGGCATTGTCAGGGCTGTTTACCGAGGAGTATGCGCAACAGGTGCAGGCGGCAGACGCATGAGCCATACGGAAGTCCGGTCATCCGCACCCGGTACTGCCCGCAGCCCATTTCTTCAGCTTTTCCAGCGCTTTCCCGGCGTGCATCGACGACGCATGCCGGAACCTTCCTGTTTGATTGGACGCAGTCTAACCTGTGACTGAGGGCCGCTGATCCGCGCGGGGCAGGCGCAGCGAGAAGCCCCCATCGCGGACACGCACGGCCAATGCGGTTTCCCGCCATTCCACAGGCAGCGCCAATGCCGTGTGTGGCGTGGGGACGCGTGTGATCGCCTCGAACGTCCAGTGTTCCTCATAGGCTTCGCAGCGAAGCGTTCCGTCATCGCCGACCGCGATGACATCGATCCAGGCCCCACTCCGGGTCTTGCCGCTGCCGCCCATCGCACGGCGGCCAATGGCCTGCCAACGCCCCTGCCAGTGGACGAGCCATACGCCCTCGATGGGACGCAGATCCCCATCAAGCACGCTGCCCGCCACCACCACGCATCGTCCGGACGGGCTGGCAATGACCGTCTCCAGATCGCAGGCGTGACGGTCACTGGGCTGGCCATCAAGACAGAGCGCGTACGGGCAGATGCGCGCGAACAAGGTCGGATGCGCAGTCAGGCGCAGGTCGTCGGGAAGCAGCGGGATGGCCTGCAGCACCCGGGCATCAGGCAGGACATGCCGCAACACCTGCGGCACCCCGGCGGCCAGCGCCGGATGCTCCTGTTCCAGCCATAAACCCCGGCAGGGGCGCAGCGTGGTCGATCGACTGGGAATATCCCGCAACCACATCGCGGCTTCGGCATCCCCGCCAAGCTGCCGGCGCTCGTGCAGTTCCTGCCAGAACAGGCTGGGAACAATCGCCAGCAGGTGCATCACCCTCTTGTCCGCTTCGTCGTAGACGATCACCGCTTCGCTGCGATCACTGTAGCCACTGGCCACACGCAGCGCGCTGCCCGCCAGCGCCAGCCACTCGCCGCTGGCATCGTGGCTGCCTGCGGTGGATACGCCCTCGACAATGGCGCCATCGCGCAGCATCAGGGTGCCGTAGGCCGGCCCGCCCATGCCCAGCTCGCCCCAATCCAACAGCACATCATGCGTGGGCGGCCGGGGTGCGAAGGGCAGCTTCGCCCGCGAGCGCAGCAGTGCGCCCCCTACGGCATCGCCGACCAGATCGAAGTGCTGCAGCACGCCGCCCAGGGCAAGGCATGCGGCCAGGCCAACGACCACACCCCAAGGCGACCACCACACCACGCAGATCGCTACCCATATCAGGAACGGCAGCCACTGGGTGAAGCGGCGGAGGGCGATTCGATCAACGGTCATGCAGGCTGGGCGGCGGCGACTGTGCACCATTCAAACCTTCAACGCTCTGCCAGGCAATGGGGTTCGAGCCGGCAATGCCGCTAGACTCTCGCTGATGATGGAACCGATGACTGCCGTGAATCTCCGGAATCTGCTGCAGGACATGCTGCCGCGATGGAGAGCACTGGCCAAGGCCCCGGGCCAGCCGCGCCGCACGCTTCGCCTGCCGGATTGGCAGGCGGACTGGAACGCAGGCATGGCCTTGCTTGCACGCCATGCGCGCAATGGCGGTGAATCTGTGGAGGAACCGCTGCAGGGACATGCGGCCCTGGAGCATGCCTACGGCTGGGAGACGGTTGCACAGACCGGCAGCAACCTGCTGCTGAAAGGCGTTGACCGCGGCTTCGCCCCCACGGCGTTGCAGCAGATGCATGCCGACGTAGCAGATCTCTGGCTCGAGCATGCGCATTTGCTGGCCCTTGCCCGGGACAGCCTGCAACAGCAAGGCCACGACATCGCGCTGGCTGCGTCGTTGCAATCGCGTACAACGCAGCACTACGAATACGCACTGCAGCTGTTGTCACTGGGCGTGCTGCTGGATGCGCAGGAACGCCTGCCGGCGCTGGTGGAGAAGGTGCTCTGTTTCGACACCGACCGCGTGCTGGACTACCTCAGCGCGCCGGCGCTGGGCCTGGTGGAAGCCAGTGATGAGGTCTTTCATCCGCGACCGTTCGCCGAGCTGTTCGCGCCGCTGCGCGACGGTGAAGCGTTCGACCCTTCACTGCTGGCCGGCTACCTGCAGGTGCAGTACCGCGACTTCTTCCTGCTGCCGCCAAAGGCTCAAAAGCGGACCCGGCGCCTGATCGGGCCGAACGCGTGGGGCTACTGGGCATTTGAAGTGGCTGCGCTGGTGGTGCTGTATGGCGGTGACGACGCCACGCTACGCACCTGCCCCCACTACCCTTCCGACCTGGTGGACTTCGCCCGGCGTTGAGTCAGGCACCCGGCAGGCCGGAAACACCGCCGAATCGATTCTCTTCCTCGTTGCCCGGCAGAAGCATGACCGGGAAGAGGACGAACACACCCAACGGGATGAAGGCGATCACGACGTACCAGCCGGACTCGTCGATGTCGTGCAGTCGTCGAACGGCCAGGGCCAGCATGGGCGGAAGGAGGACGATGACCGCGCAGACCGTCATGACCCACCCCAGCGTCCGGAATGGCTCGAAGGCCTCCCCGTCGAGCAGCACGGTGCCCGTCAGCCAGTATCCGCCGTCCATCAAGGTGTAGCCCACTGCCACCACAAGGGCAGCAGACAGGGAGTACGACCAGAACTCCTTCCGGTTGGATCGCCCTGAAAAATCAAAGCAACGCCTGAGGGGCAAAAGTGCGGGGATCATTCGCGCTCCGGGCAGCGGACGATGGGAGGCAAGGGTTAACGATCTTTTAGCATCCCCAAGCCCAGCACCAACTGAACCCTGCGGCCCAGCGGGCCCGGCAGACAGCGGAGGTTGCAGGAGCCCGCCGCGGCAGCCGCGCAGCCAGAGACGCAGCGCGAACTACCGCACATTTCCATAGACGTGGGCATTCTGAATCGGATCACTGGCTTGCAGCAGTGGCGGATTGGTCGAATTCCAGTTTTCCAGAATGGCGCCTCTGCTAGCGTCACGACTCACTCATGGATTCGAGGTTTTGAATGGCTGCGATTTCTTTTCCGCTGATGCTGGCACTGCTTTCCACCCAGGCCCCGATGGCCGCAAACGCGGAAGGTGACTACACCAGAGCCGCGGGGGCTTCGATCGGGCCTGGCATCTGCGACCCCGGCATGGACATGCTGCCGAACGGCGGAGGGGTGGTGATCCGGCGCTGCGGCACGAATGGAACGGTCGCTGGCGTTGGCAGCAATATCGATGCTGCGACGGCCAACGCCAATGGCTTCCTTGCCGTCGCCGAGGAAGGACCCGTCTGCAGTGTCTTCGCACGCGATCCCTATGTCAGCATCCCGGCACCGGGTGTTGGCATCAAAGCGGAATGCAGTTCCACACCGCTTTCCGCCTATGGCATGACGACCACCACTGCGGGACAGAACGTACTTGAGCTGGCCATCAACCTGGCGGCGACGCAGGCCTGGTGCAATGTCGACTACTACTATGGGTCGGCGCATGGCTATAAGTATCCCTACACCTGCAACCGCCCGGGCCAGTCCTGGAGCGTTGCCGGTCTTGGCTCCAGCGTCGACGATTCAAACGCAATGGCAATGCGGCTTGTGAAGAAATCATCCAAGACCGGTACGCACTGCTATTTTGACAACGCCGAGTTGAATGGCGTCGTCTTCCGCGCATACCTGCACTGCAACGGATCGACCTATACCGGTTTCGGGAGTTCCGTCACTGCCGCGGCCAAGGACGCGGCTGCGCAAGCGGGCGCATAAGCCACCCGGGCTGTGGCTCGGAAGAGCCACAGCCCGACGCATTGAAGAATGAGGTTCCGGCGCCGTTGCCACACGCTGGACTGGGGTGTGGTTCAACGATTGCGCCGCGTCTGCCTGGGGTGAACACCCTGGAGACATGGAGCGGGCGATGGGAATCGAACCCACGTCAGTAGCTTGGGAAGCTACAGCTCTACCATTGAGCTACGCCCGCATTGCGGGTGAAAGTCTATGCGGAGCGGCCGGTGTTGCGCAATGGTGGCCGCCGCACCCGCCGGGCATGGCCCGGCGCTGCCGTGCAGGCATCCCAGGCACCTTGCGGTGCCCGGGATGTTGCATTCATCAGAAGCTGCCACCCACGGTGGCGAAGATCGTCGCGTCACGGGCACGCTTCTGCGCGGCCGTGGTGCTCAGGCCAACGTTGCCCTGCAGGCCGAACAGATCCATGCGCGCACCCAGTACGGCAGTGGCGTAGTTCTTGTCGAAGTCCAGGCCCGGCACGCGGTAGCTGCCCAGTTCCGGCAGGGTCTGCAGCCACGCGCTGGCCTGCTTGGTGTCCTCGAATTCGTGGTCGTAGGTCACCTGCACGTACGGCTTGACGGTGCCGCCATCGAAGCGTGCCTGCCAGCCAACGCGGCCGACGGTCGAGTCGACGTTCTGGCGGTCGTAGCCCAGGGCGGTGGCCAGCGTGCCCGCAGCGGCGCTTTCGCTGTAACCGTCGATCTTGACCTTCTGCCAGATCACCGCAGCGATCGGGCCGTGGCGGAAGCCACCTTCGGTGCCGAACTCGTAACCGGCATTCAGTGCAGCGGTCAGGTTGCTGCCGTCCGGCGAGCCACCGTGTTCGCGGGTAGCCGGGCCCAGCTGGACCTTGCGGTTCACGTCATACGACAACCAGGTGTAGCTGACCTGGCCGTTGACCCAGACGCGGTCGCCATACCAGGCAGCGAACAGGCCGGCGGTGGTGTCCTTCTGGGTGAAGTCGCCACGGCTGTTGCCGAAGTCGGCACTCATGCGACCGAAGCCGGCGAAGCCGCCGACCACCACGCCGTTGCGTGCCCAGTCGACACCGAACAGGCCGGCCGGCGCCACGCCGTCGTACAGGTCGGCGTGGTCATAGCGCTGCAGGTCACCGCGCACGCCACCCCACCACGACAGGCCATCGGCCGGACGGGCGCCCAGGTGGTTGCTGACCTGGTCGGCACGCGAACGGCCGACGGTCTGTGCCGAGTGGCTCAGCACCTGCTGCAGGCGCGGAGCCTCCAGCACCGAGACGGCGTACTGGCCCAGCAGCTGGTGACCGGTAACGGTGGGATGCACGCCATCGGCGAACAGATAGGTCTGGTACGCATCGGGGCTGACGTAGGTGGTCGGGTTGCAGCCGATGATGCTGCCCGTGGTGTTGGCCGGGTTGATCTTGCAGGCGGTGCCGGTGACGTTGGTGAAGCCGTACATGCCCGGGTTGGCGGTCACTTCACGCAGGATGCTGAAGGTATCGAGCGGAATGAACTCGATGCCCGCCTGCTTCAGGCCGCCATACAGCGCCTTGTTGTAGCCGACCGACATGGCGGTGGCAGCCGCTGCATTGGGGCCGCGGAACTGCGGGGTGATGCCCACGTCCGGCAGGTTCGGCACCAGCACGTACTGGGCACCGGCCTGCTTCAGGGCACCGACCAGCGCGATCTGGTCGGTGACCGCCGCACCGATGATGCCCTGCACCTGGGCCGGCGGCGCACCCGCACCGGCAGCGCCGGCGGCGGCAAACAGGTCGTTTGCGCCACCCCAGACGGTATACAGGGCGTTACGGTCAGCCTTGCCACCGTTTGCCGCCAGGTAGCGGGCCGCCTGCGACTTCAGAGACGGGATCGCGCCGAGGGCACCGCTGCCTTCGACCGACACGCGGGCGCCGCCGACAGCGTAGTTGTCGCCGTTCTGGCCGTTGCCGTTGGGGTCCTTGTTGAGGCCGTAGTAATTGGCGACCTGCTGCGACCACACCCAGCCCGGGTTGGTGGTGAACTGGCCGGAGAGCCCCTGCGTGGCCTCGGGCAGCAGCGGGCGGAAGTAGCCGGCGTCGGTGAGGCTGTCACCGAAGAACACCGCCTTGGAGTACGGATTTTCGCCTGCCATGGCCGGCAGCGCGGCCAGTGCGATCGCAGCCGCCATGAGGGAGCGGATCGGGTGTTTGCTGAGCTGCATCTAGGAACTCCTGTGGGGTAAACAAGTTGGAATCCGGCGCACGTACGCCGGCGCACGGTCAATGGTTTCACCGCGCCGCCGTTTGCTCACGCTGCGCCGCCGCATGGATTGTCGCCTGACCACGCCGAACCCTGCTGTGCCGGAGCTGGCGCCCGGTTCAAATTACAAACGTTCCGATCCCGACGGGCTATCAGCGACAATGCAGGGATGAACATCCAGCTCAACGGCGAACCCCGCACCCTGCCCGCCTCGGCGACCCTCCACGACCTGCTTGAGGCCGAGCAGCTGCTGCAGCGCCGGGTGGCGGTGGAGGTCAACGGCGAGATCGTCAGCCGCAGCCGCCATGGCGAGCATCTCCTGGCCGAAGGCGACGTGGTGGAGATCGTGCACGCGCTGGGCGGGGGCTGAGGCCATCCCGGGTAGTGCCGGCCACTGGCCGGCAATCCGACGTTGTCAGGCACCCTGCATCTGCCGGCCAGCGGCCGGCACAAACCCTACCCATCCACGGCCTGCACGCCATTGCGTGATCCCATCTTCAGGCGGATAAGCGATAATCGCGCCATGAACGTTCATGTCTCCCCCGATTCGCTGGTGATCGCCGGCAAGACCTATGGCTCGCGGCTGCTCACCGGCACCGGCAAGTTCAAGGATCTGGAAGAAACCCGCCTGGCCACCGAGGCTGCAGGCGCCCAGATCGTCACCGTGGCCATCCGCCGCACCAACATCGGGCAGAACCCGGGCGAGCCGAACCTGCTCGACGTGCTGCCGCCGGAGCGCTACACCATCCTGCCCAACACCGCCGGCTGCTACACCGCCGAAGACGCGGTGCGCACCTGCCGGCTGGCGCGCGAACTGCTGGACGGCCACAACCTGACCAAGCTGGAAGTGCTGGGCGACCAGAAGTCGCTGTACCCGGACGTGGTGCAGACCCTCAAGGCCGCCGAACAGCTGGTCAAGGACGGCTTCGAGGTGATGGTCTACACCTCCGACGACCCGATCCTGGCCAAGCGCCTGGAAGAGATCGGCTGCGCTGCAGTGATGCCGCTGGCTGCGCCGATCGGTTCGGGCCTGGGCATCCAGAACAAGTACAACCTGCTGCAGATCATCGAAGACGCCAAGGTGCCGATCATCGTCGACGCCGGCGTGGGCACCGCGTCGGATGCGGCGATCGCGATGGAGCTGGGCTGTGACGGCGTGCTGATGAACACCGCCATTGCCGGTGCGCGCAGCCCGGTGCTGATGGCCAGCGCCATGCGCAAGGCGGTCGAGGCCGGCCGCGAGGCCTTCCTGGCCGGGCGCATCCCGCGCAAGCGCTACGCCAGCGCCTCCTCCCCGGTGGATGGGTTGATCGGCTGATGACCAATCCCTTCGACAGCGCCGGTTCCAAGGCCCCGCCCAAGCCCTTCACCGTGAGCGAGGGCCGCCGCGAGGTGCGCAGCTTCGTGTTGCGCCAGGGCCGCTTCACGCCTGCCCAGCAGCGCGCGTTCGACGAACGCTGGCCGCGCTTCGGCATCGACTACAACGGCCAGCCGCGTGATCTGGACGCTACCTTCGGCCGCCCGGCGCACAAGGTGCTGGAAATCGGCTTCGGCAACGGTGCCGCGCTGCGCTTCGCTGCCCAGCACGATCCGTCGCGTGACTACATCGGCATCGAAGTGCACGCGCCCGGCGTGGGCCGGCTGCTGAACGCGCTGGCCGACGACAACGCCGACCATGTGCGCCTGTACCACCACGATGCGGTGGAAGTGCTGCAGAACGAGATCGCCGATGGCGCGCTGGATGAAGTGCGCATCTACTTCCCGGACCCGTGGCACAAGAAGCGCCACAACAAGCGCCGCCTGCTGCAGCCTGCATTTGCCGAGCTGCTGGTGCGCAAGCTGCGCCCGGGCGGCCGCCTGCACTGCGCCACCGACTGGGAAGACTACGCCGAGCAGATGTGGGACGTGCTCGACGCCACCGCTGGCCTGGTCAACCGCGCCGGCCCGCGTGGCAGCGTGCCGCGCCCGGACTGGCGGCCGCAGACGCACTTCGAGACCCGCGGCCAGAAGCTCGGCCACGGCGTCTGGGACCTGCTGTACGACCGCACCTGACGATCGCCTGAGGACACCGCGCCCCACATGGATACCGCGCTGACGCTGACCAACGACATGAAGCTCGTGCTCGGGCTGGTCGGCTTCACGATGGCGATGTTCCTGTTCGAGCGCATCCGCGCCGACGTGGTCGCGCTGGTGGTCCTGGTGGTGCTCGGTGTCACCGGGCTGATCGCGCCGGAGGAAATCTTCGGCGGCTTCTCCGGTAACGCGGTGATGAGCATCATCGCCACCACCATCCTCGGTGCGGGCCTGGACCGCACCGGGGCGCTGAACCGGCTGGCCGCGTGGCTGCTGCGGCGCGGCCATGGCGTCGAGCAGCGGCTGCTGATGATGACCACGGCCATTGCCGGCCTGAATTCCTCTTTCATGCAGAACCCGTCGGTGATGGCGCTGTACCTGCCGGTCGCCTCGCGACTGGCAGCGCGCACCGGGTTGACCCTGCAGCGCCTGCTGCTGCCCATTTCGGCGGCAATCGTGATGGGTGGTGCGCTGACCATGGTCGGCAATTCACCGTTGATCCTGCTGAACGATCTGCTGGCCTCGGCCAACAACAACCTGCCTTCCGGCCTGGCCACGATCGAGCCGCTGCGCATGTTCGCGCCGCTGCCGATCGGCGTGGCGCTGCTGATCGCTTCGCTGCTGTATTTCCGCTACTACGGCGACCGCAAGCTGGTGGAAGAGGAAAGCCTGGTCAACGACGGGGTCACCCCGGCGCGCACCGAAAGCTACTTCGCCAAGACCTATGGCATCGAAGGCGATGTGTTCGAGCTGGTGGTCAGCGCTGAAAGCCCGCTGGTCGGCATGACGCTGGGCGAGGCCGAGAACCTGCATGACGCGCCGCTGCTGCTGGCCCTGAAAACCGGCAACGACACCCGCCTGGCGCCACCGGCGGAAATGCGCATCTGGGTCGGCAGCGTACTGGGGGCGATGGGCCCGCGCGAGCAGATCCACGATTTCGCGCAGAACCAGTTCCTGCGCATGTCCTCGCGCCTGAAGCACCTGGGCGACCTGTTCAATCCCAGCCGCGCCGGCATCTCCGAGGCGGTGGTGCCGCCTACCTCGAACGTGATCGGCAAGAGCGCGGCCGATCTGCGCCTGCGCAAGGAGCGCGGCATCAGCCTGCTGGCGATCAACCGCGACAAGCAGGTGATCCGCGAGGACGTGCGCGACGTGCAGCTGCGCGCCGGCGATATGCTGGTCTTCCACAGCATCTGGACCGACCTGGCGCAGGCCGCCCGCAGCCGTGACTTCGTGGTGGTGACCGACTACCCGACCGGCGAGCAGCGCCCGCACAAGTTCAAGATCGCCATGGCGATCTTCGCCTTGACCATCCTGATCGCGCTGACCAGCAAGCTGCCGGTGGCGCTGACGCTGATGACCGGCGTGGCCGGCATGCTGCTGACCGGCGTGCTGCGCATGGACGAGGCCTACGCCTCGATCAACTGGAAGACGGTGTTCATGATGGCCGGGCTGATCCCGCTCGGCTGGGCGATGGATTCCAGTGGCGCGGCGGCATGGGTGGCCGGCCATACCATCGACAAGCTACCCACCGGTATTCCGGTATGGGTACTGGAGGTGGCGCTGGCGCTGCTGACCACGGCGTTCTCGCTGGTCATCAGCCATGTGGGCGCCACCATCGTGATGGTGCCCATTGCGGTGAACCTTGCGCTGGCGGCGGGCGGCAACCCGACGGCATTCGCGCTGATCGTGGCGCTGTCGGCGTCCAACAATCTGATGACGGCCTCCAACCCGGTGATTTCGATGATCACCGGCCCGGCCAACTACACCCCGCGCGAGATGTGGCGGGTCGGCGGCCCGCTGTCGCTGATCTACACCTGCGTGGTGGTGCTGATGATCAACCTGATGTTCTGAGGGTTGGGTTTGTTGGCAGGGCTGCGCCCTGCACCCGCAGAGGCCGAAGCAACGGCAACGGCAAAAGCGTGCATTTCGTGGGATGGCGGGGTGGGTCCGGTTGCGGGGGACGCTGCAAGTCCCCCTCCGGGGCCCGGCCCAGCCGCTGGCGGCTGTGCGTTCGGGCGCTTGCGAAGCAGTGCTTCGCAAGCAAAGCGCCCTCACCCATGTAAGCTCGGTCGCCGCTTGCTCGTGTGCGCTTTCCTGCGCACACGGCAAGACCGGGGTTGGGCGTCCTGCCCAACCCGCCCGAGGCATGCCTCGGGCCCATGCGGCTCACGCCCCCGCAACCGGACCCACCCCGCCTTCGACAGATTTCTGCGATCTGTCGGAACGGCGTCGTGCACCGCTTTGGTAGGTGTCGACCTTGGTCGACACGGTAGATCCACGCCATGCGTGGATGGATCTCTGGATATCTGTTGATCCGGTGGGTGCGGACCGTTGGTCCGCACACCGATAGGTCAGGCCAGGTAGATTTGCCCGTCGCGCACATCCACCGGCACGGCGCGCAGGCGGTCGCCCTTGCAGGGGCCGGCGATGCAGTCGCCGCTGTCCAGCGCGAACGAGGCGCCGTGGGCGGCGCACACCAGGTGGCCTTCGCGGCTCTTCAGGAACTGGCCCGGCGCCCAGTCCAGGCGACGGCCGGCGTGCGGGCAGATGTTCAGGAACGCACGCACCTGCGCGCCGTCGCGGTACAGCACCAGCGATTCGGCATCGCCATCAACCACCGCTTCGACCTCGGCAAACGCGCCATCGGCAATGGCATCAAGGGCGATCAGGGCAGCGGCGGCAGTCATGGCGAAGGCTCGGACAGTAAACGCGCATTGTCGCACGCCCGCTCAGGTGACTGGCTGCAACATGAACACAAGTCATTGATTCGTAATAAGCACAGGCTATATTTAACGAGTTTTTCACTCAATGACAGTGGCACCTCCCGATACTCTGGTTTCGCTGATCCCAGCCTATCGAGCCGTCATGTTCAATCGCGCATCCGCCTTCAACCAGTTCCGCACCCTGTTCGCGCCGCGCAAGCCGCGTCACCCGCTGGTGCGCGTGGCCGTGGGCCTGCTTGGCCTGGCGATCCTGGCCGCGATGGTGTTCATCGGCGTATTCGTCGGTGCGGCAATGATCCTGGTCGGCCTGGCGTGGAAGCTGCTGGCCTCGCGCAAGCCGGGCGTTGCCCGTCCGGTCGATCCGACCGTGGTCGAAGGCGAGTACCGCGTGGTGCGCAAGCCGGTGCTGCCGGCCTCGCGTTGATCCACGCCCTCCGCGCCCGCTGACGGCGGGCGCCATGCGTTCTAGACTGCGGGCACGCCCTTCCTGGATGCCCGCATGTCCGATGTCTCCGATGTGATCCCTGCCGTAGCCCTGCCGCGTGTGCCGGTAGCCGGTGGCGGCAGCTTCCCCGTGCACCGTATCTACTGCGTCGGCCGCAACTTCGCCGACCATGCCCGCGAAATGGGCGCAGCAGTGCCGGCGGCCGACGATCGCGGCCGTCCGATGTTCTTCAGCAAGCCGGCCGATGCGATCGTGGTCGGCCACGACGATGCCATCCCCTATCCCCCGGCAACCGCCAACCTGCACCACGAAGTGGAGCTGGTGGTGGCGATCGGCCGTGATGCGCCAGCCGGCGAACTGGCCGTGGCCGATGCCGATGCTCTGGTCTACGGCTATGCCGTCGGACTGGATCTGACCCGCCGCGACCTGCAGGCCGCCGCCAAGGACAAGGGCCATCCGTGGGATGCAGCCAAGGGCTTCGATGCCTCGGCACCGATCAGCGAGATTGTCCATGCCGCTGAAGTGGGCGACCTGGCCGCGCTGAACCTGTCGCTGGAGGTCAACGGCGAAGTGCGCCAGCAGGCGCTGCTGGACCAGATGATCTGGAACGTGCCGGAGATTCTGCATGAGCTGTCCAAGCTGTGGCAGCTGCGTGCCGGCGACCTGGTGTTCATGGGTACCCCGTCCGGAGTGGCCGCGCTGAAGCCCGGCGACCGCTTCAGTGCCCGCCTGGAAAACGTGGCCGAGCGCCACGGCGTGATCGCCGGCTGACATCACCTGCGCTACCCTGCGCGCTGTCCACTTCCCCCACCGGAGAAAAACAACAATGGGAATGCTCACCGAGTTCAAGGAATTCGCGATGCGCGGCAACGTCATCGACCTCGCCGTCGGCGTGGTGATCGGCGCGGCCTTCGGCAAGATCGTGACCGCACTGGTCGAGAAGATCATCATGCCGCCGCTGGGCATGCTGATCGGCAAGGTGGATTTCTCGCAGCTGGCCTGGACGTTGTCACCGGCCAGCATCGGTGCCGACGGCAAGGAAATCCCGGCCGTGGTGATCGGCTACGGCGACTTCATCAATACGCTGATCCAGTTCGTGATCGTGGCCTTCGCCATCTTCCTGGTGGTCAAGACGATCAACCGCCTGTCGCGCAAGCAGGAAGCCGCCCCGGCCGCACCGGCCGAGGAAGTGGTGCTGCTGCGCGAGATCCGCGACAGCCTGAAGAAGTAAGGGTGCTGGGCGCCGACTGGCGCCCCACCCATCTGTAGAGTCGAGCCATGCTCGACTGGGCGAAATGAAGCAGTCGAGCATGGCTCGACTCTACATAAGCATGTGAAAGCCCCGCCCTGGCGGGGCTTTCGCTTTGCCGGTCATGGCGGAAAACAGCGTTCGCGCCAGCCATGACCTCCCGCCCATGCGCCGGGCTGAACGACTGTTAAGCTCCAAGGCTTGGTCCCTTCCCGGAGCTGTCCATGCGTCGCCGCGTCCTTGCCATCGCATCCTCCCTCGCCCTGCTGGCCGCCCCGGCCTTCGCGGCGCCGCACACCACCACCCTGCCCCCGGCGTCGCTGGCCACCGCCGCGCAGCTGCGCGACCAGGCGCTGGCCGATGACACCGGCTGGAAAGTGGTTGAATCGCTCACCACCGAAATCGGCCCGCGCATCGCCGGCAGCGAGGCCGACGCCCGCGCCGTGGCCTGGGCCGAAGCCAAGTTCAAGGCCCTCGGCTTCGACAAGGTGTGGAAGGAACCGGTGACGTTCCCGAAGTGGGAGCGCCGCAGTGAACACGCCGCGGTGACCGGCAGGAACCCGCAGCCGCTGCAGATCACGGCGCTGGGTGGCAGCCCGGGCGGCACCGTTGAAGCCGAAGTGGTCCGCTTCGCCGACCTGGCCGCACTGCAGGCCGCACCGGCCGGTTCGCTGAAGGGCAAGATCGCGTTCGTCGATTACCAGATGCTGCCGTTCCGCGATGGCCGCGACTATGGCCGTGGTGGCGCGATCCGCAGCAAGGGCCCGTCCGAAGCAATTCGCAAGGGCGCGGTCGGTTTCCTGATGCGCTCGGCCGGTACCGACTCGCATCGCGTGCCGCACACCGGCATCACCCGCTTCGACGACGGCCTGACCCCGGTGCCGTCTGCAGCACTGTCGGTGCCCGACGCCGACCAGCTGGCCCGCCTGCTGGCACGTGGCAGCACCACGGTGAAGGTGGCGCTGGACTGCGGTTGGGATGGCACCGCCACCTCGTACAACGTGATCGGTGAGATCACCGGCCGCAGCCTGCCGAAGGAAGTGGTGGTGATCGGCGGCCACCTGGATTCCTGGGATCTGGGCACCGGCGCGGTGGATGACGGCGCAGGCGTGGGCATCACCATGGCTGCGGGCCATCTGATCGGCCAGCTCAAGCAGGCGCCGAAGCGCACCATCCGCGTGATCGCGTTCGCCAACGAAGAACAGGGCCTGTATGGCGGCAAGGCCTACGCCGAGGCGCATGCCAAGGACGTGGCCCTGCACCAGCTGGCGGCCGAGAGTGACTTCGGTGCCGGCCGCATCTATGCCTTCAATACCGGTTCGCCGAACCCGGAAGGCTCGCGCGAAGCGACGAAGCAGATTGCCGAAGTGATGAAGCCGCTGGGCATCGAGTACCAGGCCGACAAGGGTGGCCCGGGCCCGGACGTCGGCCCGTTGGCCGCCAAGGGTGGCGCGTGGGCATGGCTGGCGCAGGACGGCTCGGACTACTTCCACCTGCACCACACCGCCGACGACACGCTGGACAAGATCGACCCGAAGGCGCTGGCGCAGAACGTGGCCGCGTACACCGTGTTCGCGTACCTGGCCGCGGAAGCCGATGGCAGCTTCGGCAGCGAGGCCAAGGCGACCACGCCGCCGAACGAATGATGCGGTAGCGCCGGGCCATGCCCGGCGAAAGCAGCGGGAAGAGCGGTGCGAACCAAGGTTCGCACCCACCTGGCAAGGGCGCACCCACCGGGCGATGGCGTGGGTCAGAGCCCTCGCCGTGGCGAGGGATCTGCCCCGATCCTGTCAGCCCTCCCACACGCTGGTGTTGCGCACACCCAGCAGCTTCGGGTTGAACAGCGGATCCTTGCCCGCCTGGCGATGCTGTTCGTAGTCGCGCAGCGCCGCCAGCGCTGGCTTCTGCAGCAGCAGGATGGCGATGATGTTCAGCCAGCTCATCAGGCCGACGCCGATGTCGCCCAGCGACCACGCGATCGTTGCACTGTTCACCGCTGAGTAGCCGGTCGCGGCCAGGAACAGAAGCTGGAACCCGCCCATCACCCACGGCGCGGGACGATCACGGCACAGGTAGCTGATATTGGTCTCGGCCATGTAGTACAGCGCCAGGATGGTGGTGAACGCGAACGGCAGGATCGCCAGCGCCACGAACGAGCGGCCGAAGCCCGGCAGCGCGGACTCCACCGCGTGCTGCACGAAGCGCGGCCCGGCCTCGACGCCAGGCAGATTGCCCAGCAGCAGGCGCGCCTCATCCGGAATGCCGTTCACAGCCGGGTCGTAGACGTTGTACAGGCCCGTGGACAGGATCAGGAAGGCGGTAGCACTGCACACCACCATCGTGTCGATGTAGACCGAAAATGACTGCACCAGGCCCTGCTTGACCGGATGGGTGAC
The DNA here is from genome assembly GCF_056480905.1 of Stenotrophomonas sp. 96582_Sma. Lineage (NCBI taxonomy): Bacteria > Pseudomonadati > Pseudomonadota > Gammaproteobacteria > Lysobacterales > Lysobacteraceae > Stenotrophomonas > Stenotrophomonas sp. 96582_Sma. Next base: position 3,908,791 of record NZ_CM151122.1, read on the forward strand.
TTCGGCGGCGGCGGCTGGATGCGCACCGCTGCCCATGCCGGCCTCGTTGGACAACACGCCACGGCGCACGCCCCACTGGATGGCGGTGCCGATCATTGCACCGAACGCTGCATCCACACCGAATGCACTGCGCAGCACCAGCATGATCACCTCCGGCACTTTCTCTGCATTGAGCACCATTACCAGTGCCGCCACCAGCAGATACGCCACCGCCATCAACGGCACCACCCACTCGGCAACCCGCGCGATGCGGCGCACACCGCCGATCAGGATCACGCCCAGCACCACCAGCAGAACCGCCGTGGTGGTCATCACCGGCACGTCCCAGGCTTCGTTCACCGCACTGGTGATCGCATTGGACTGGGTGCCGGCCAGCATCGCACCGGCCAGCACGGTGACCAGCGCAAACAGCACTGCATACCAGCGCTGGCCCAGGCCTTTCTCGATGTAGTACGCGGGGCCACCGCGGTACTGGCCCTTGGCATCGCGGTCCTTGTAGATCTGTGCCAGCGTGGATTCGATGAAGGCGCTGGAGGCGCCGAGGAAGGCGACGATCCACATCCAGAAGATCGCGCCCGGGCCACCAAAGGCGATGGCCATGGCAACGCCGGCGATGTTGCCGACGCCGACGCGGCTGGACAACGACAGCGACAGGGCCTGGAACGGTGACACACCGGCTTCGGAGCGCTCGTGCCGGAACATCAGGCGCAGCATCTCCGGCAGCGCGCGCAACTGGATGAAGCGGGTACGCACGCTGAAGTACAGGCCGGCGAGCAGGCAGAGCACCACCAGGTACGGGCTCCAGACGATGCCGAGGATGGTGTTGACGATGGATTCGATGTTCATCGGCAGCCCCTCAGAAGAACATGCCCAGGGCGACCTGGGGGCTGATGATGCGGCCGGTGTTGCGCCCGGCCACGGTGAATTCGACGCCGGCGATCAGGCCCAGCGACGGGCTGAAGTGATACTCCACCGCCGGCGCCAGGCTGACGTTGCGGCTGGCCGGACGGTGCTCTTCAATCCGCTCGATCGCACCACTGCCGTTGCGTGCGAAGCCGCTCAGACGCTGGCCGGTCTCGCGGCTGGCGGCCATTTCCATCACCCCCACCCAGCGCGAATTGAAGCTGTACTCGGCGCCTACCGACAGGCCCAGTACCGAGCCGCGCGAAATGTGCCCCTGGAAGCTGTCATCGGTGCCGTACACGCTGGTGCCGGAAATGGCAGTGCGCGACGGTGCCGGCCCGGCGCTGAGCTGGGCGCGCCAGCGCACGGGGCGGTCATTGCCCAGCCACACCACCTGCTGCACGCCCAGCGCCGCGGTGGTGCGCTGCACGCCGTCACCCTGCGCATCCAACGGATTGCCGGTGATGCGATCGTGGCTGCCGGTACTGAAGCGCTGCACAAGCGCGACCGAGATGGCCGGCCGGGTGCCATCGGCATTCGGCGCCTGCAGCAGGTACTGCAGGCGCGCGGTGGTGTCACCGGCGCGGAAGCCGCTGCTGCGCGCACTGCCGGATTCGGAGCGCGAGGCGCTGAGATTGACCTGGCCCATCACCCGGTCACTGAAACCATAGATGATCGGCACCACCGTGGCCCAGGCGCCACTGTGCTCGGCACTGCGGCGACGATCACCGTTGTTGTCGTAGTGGTCGCGGCTGTCGACCCGCACCAGATAGGGCTCGATGTACCAGCTGCCCTGCGGCAGGCCGGCGGGATTGGGAGTGATCAGCGGTCCCGTGAAATTGACGCCATCCAGACTGCGTTCCGCGGCCTGTAGCGATGGTGCGGCAAGCGCAGCGAGTGCCAGCACCAGGCAAGTGCGACGTGTGCGGCGTTGGATTCGATGCATGGAACCACTCCTGTACGACGTTGGAAGGAACTCCACCGTGCGGCGCGGGAAACGGCCCAGCAATGAGACAAATACTAAAATCGCTTGCGTACCCATCAAGCGTGTTTGAAGCAACGTAAGCTGACGCAGATGACCCAGTTTGCTGCGCGTGCATTGTTTGCGCTCTTGCGCCGCGCAAAAGAAAACCCGGCCGCGAGGGCCGGGTCAGGAGATCAACACAGCATCAGCACGACGGGATCAGCCGTGGCGGCGGCTCGCCCACTGCGCCAGCAACACGGCCGTGGCCGAGGCCACGTTCAGGCTTTCCACCGCGCCGCTGCCGGGAATCGACAGCTGCTGGTCACACTGACTGGCCAGGCCGCGGTCCATGCCCTCGCCTTCGGCGCCCATCACGTACACCAACCGTTCCGGCAGCGACGCACGGAACACGTCGTCGCCACCATCAACGAGGGTCGCAGCCAGCCCGAAGCCGGCCGCACGCAGCTGCGCCATCGCCTGGGCGGTCTCCGGCAACTGCACCAGCGGCACCGACTCCGCACCACCTTCGGCCACGCGCGCAGCGGCACCGGACAGCGCCAGCGTGCTGCCAGCCGGCAGCAGCAGCGCCTTGACGCCGAAGTGCGCGGCCGAGCGCAGGATCGCACCGAAGTTGTGCGGATTGCCGACACCGTCCAGCCACAGCGCCAACGCCGGGCCTTCGCCCAGATCCTCCAGCCACTGCGCCAGCGGTACGACAGGCGCGCGCAGCACGTCGGCCACCAGGCCTTCGTGGTGCGTGGTAGCGGCCAGTTTGTTGAGGTCGCCCTCCTCCACCACGCGGTAGCCCACACGGTTGGCCACGCACCACTTCAACACCGGCTGCATGCGCGGAATCAGCGCGTCCACCAGGTACAGCTTGCGCAGCGCCTGCGGGCGCTTGGCGAACAGGGCCTGCACGGCGTTCCAGCCATACAGGCGCAGTTCGTCATTGCCACGCCCCGGCGGTGGCGGGGTGCCGCCCTCACGCGGTGGCAGCGGGGTGGCCCGCGGCGGTCGCGACGACGGGCGGCGGGCGTTCTTCCAGGGATCATTCACTACGGGACAACTCCAGCTTGCGTTGACGCCAGAAATCGGCGTTCTTGATGCCCAGGGCATCGGGGTCGAAAATCGGATCCAGGCCCAGCTTCTTCTGCCGCTCGTAATCGCGCAGGGCCAGGATGGCCGGCTTCTGGATGATGAGGATGGCGATGATGTTCAGCCAGGCCATCAGGCCCACGCCGATGTCACCCAGCGCCCAGGCCAGGGTTGCATTATGGAACGCGCCGAACACCACCATGCCGATGATGCCCAGGCGCAGCACCAGCACGGTCAGCGGACGCTTCTTGTTGTGGTTCACATAGCTGAGATTGGTCTCGGCCATGTAGTAGTACGCCATGATGGTGGTGAAGGCGAAGAAGAAGATGGCGATGGACACGAACGCCGAGCCCCAGCCCGGCAGCACGGCTTCCACACCCGCCTGGGCATAGCCCGCGCCTTCCGGAATGCCGGCCAGGCCCTGGAAGATCGGCGGGGCGCCGGCACCTGCCGGCGAGTACACGTTGTAGGTGCCGCTGGCCAGGATCAGGAACGCGGTGGCGGTGCACACCATCATGGTGTCGAAGTAGATGGCGAAGGCCTGCACGTAGCCCTGCTTGGCCGGGTGCGAGACTTCCGAGGCGGCTGCCGCGTGTGGGCCCGAGCCCTGGCCGGCTTCGTTGGCGTAGATGCCGCGCTTGATGCCCCACTCCACCGCCAGGCCCATCATCGCGCCGAACGCGGCGTGGGTGCCGAAGGCGCTGCTGAAGATGATGCCGAACATCTCCGGCACGCGATCGTAGTTGATGATCATGATGACGATGGCGGTCAGGATGAAGGCTGCCGCCATGAACGGCACCACCACTTCGGCGAAGTTGGCGATGCGCTTGACGCCACCGAAGATCACCACGCCCAGCAGCAGCGCCACCACGATGCCGATGCCCAGCTTCAGCGCCTGCACCGACTCCATGCCGAAGGCCTGGCCATCGAGCGGGCCGCACAGTGCGGTGCCACGGCAGGCGTTGATGATGCTGTCGGCGATGGCATTGGCCTGCACGCCGGGCATCAGGAAGCCGGCGGCAATGATCGTGGCGATGGCGAAGGCCAGCGCGTACCACTTCAGGCCCATGGCCTTTTCGATGTAGTACGCCGGGCCACCACGGTAACGGCCTTCGGCGTCCTTGGTCTTGTAGATCTGTGCCAGCGTACATTCCACGTACGAGGTGGATGCGCCGAGGAAGCCCATCACCCACATCCAGAAGATCGCACCGGGGCCGCCGAAGGCGATGGCGGTGGCCACGCCGGCGATGTTGCCGATACCCATGCGCCCGGCCATCGACATGGCCAGGGCCTGGAAGGACGACACACCGGCGTCGGATTTCTCACCCTTGACGGTGAGGCGGCACATCTCGAGGAAGCCGCGGATCTGCATGAAGCGCGTGCGCAGGCTGAAGAACAGGCCGGCGCCCAGGCACACGAAGATCAATGCCTTGCTCCAGATGATGCTGTTGATGAAATGTACGGTAGCTTCCACGCGCGCTCTCTCCAGTCGGCGGGTTGTGAGGACGTCCCGTCGGCTGGAAGGGACCGGTCGATTCTCCCTGATCGAAGGCCGCTGCGGTAGCGCTGTGTTGTAGAGCCGAGCCCATGCTCGGGGTGGTGATGACGGCGGCCGGGCACGGCCTCGGCTCTACCGCGGCCGGTCCGCGTGTTCAGGGCAGCTGCGTGCGCACCCGGGCGAAGCGGCGCAGGTCGTGCAGCACGCCGCGCTTGTAGACCGCGCAGCGGTCCACGCCTTCTTCCTGGAAGCCGTTCTTTTCCAGCACCCGGGCCGAGCCGAGGTTGAAATCGACCACCCCGGCCTGCAGCCTGAACAGGCACAGCTCGTCCATCACCCAGGGTGCGAACAGTCCGACCACCCGGGTCATCAGCCCCTGGCCCCAGTACGCCTGGCCCAGCCAGTAGCCCAGTTCCGCCATGTGCCCGCGCTCGGCACTGCCCTGCTGGGCCCCGACGCTGCCGCAGGCCTGGCCGTCGATCTCGATGGCCAGGTTCAGGGTGCCGGGGGCCAGCACGCGACCGGCGAGGAAGGCCTCGCCATCCTCGCGCGTGTACGGGTACGGGAAACGATCACGCAGGCCCCGCGATACCTCGGCGTCGTTGGCATGGCGCAGCAGCGATTCCAGATCATCCGGGCGCCAGGGGCGCAGTTGGAAGCCGTCGCCTCGCAGCACGGTGGTCGGATCAGGCATGACCACCCACCGACGGCGACTCCGCCTCCTGCTTCTCCAGCTCGCGCTTCACCGCTTCCGGCGAGCGGGTGTAGGGCGCCAGCCGCGCGTAGAACGCCGGCACCACGAACAGCGACAGGAACGTCGAGAGGGTCACACCGAAGATGATCACGATGCCGATGGTGCCACGGCTGGCCGAACCGGGGCCACCGGCCACCACCAGCGGAATCGCACCGACCACGGTGGCGATCGAGGTCATCAGGATCGGGCGCAGGCGCACCATCGCCGATTCGATGATCGCCTCGCGCACGGTTCTTCCGTCGTCACGCAGCTGGTTGGCGAATTCAACAATGAGGATGCCGTTCTTCGCGGCCAGGCCGACCAGCATGACGATGCCGATCTGGCTGAACAGGTTCACGGTACCGCCACTCACCCACAACCCGACCAGCGCGCCGAGCACGCCCAGCGGCACGGTCAGCATGATGGTGAGCGGGTGGATGAAGCTCTCGAACTGTGCGGCCAGCACCAGGTACACCACCAGCAGCGCCATGGCGAAGGTCAGCAGCACCGCGCCGCCGGCACTCTGGTATTCGCGCGATTCGCCCTTCCAGTTCACCTGCGCGTACTGCGGCAGCTCTTCGCGCGTGACCTGCTGCGCCCAGGCAATCGCCTCGCCCAGCGGATAGCCCGGCGCCAGGCCCGCGTTGATGGTGATCGAGCGCAGGCGGTTGAAGCGGTTCAGGGTGCCGGCCTCGGCCACCTCACTCAGCGTGACCAGGTTGGACAGCGGCACCAGTTCGCCGGACGTCGCGCGCACGCGGATGGCGGCCAGGTCGGCCGGGCTGGCACGGCCATCGCGACCGGCCTGGACCAGCACGTCGTACTCTTCGCCGTTGTCGACGAAGGTGGTGACGCGGCGCGAGCCCATCATGGTTTCCAGTGCCGAACCGATCGCGGTGACCGGCACGCCGAGGTCGGCCGCACGCTGGCGGTCGATGTTGACCCGCATCTGCGGCCGCGTTTCCTTGTAATCCGAGTCCGGACCGACCAGGCCGGGGTTGTCGGCCATGCGCAGCAGGATGCGGTCGCGCCACTGCGCGATCTCGGCATATTCCGGGCCGCCCAGCACGATCTGGAACGGCTGCCCGCCGCTGCGCACCAGGCCACCGCCCACCTGCGTACGCACGCGCACGCCGCGGATGGTGTCCAGTTCCTTCTGCAGTTCGTTGGCCACTTCCGGCGTGCCTTCGCTGCGCTGGCGCCACGGCTGCAGGAAGATGCTGACGCGGCCGGTGTGCATTTCCTCGCTGGCACCCCAACCACCGGGCACGCGTGGATTGGCGCGCACGATCGGTTTGTCCGGGCCAACATGCGGTGCCAGCATCGATTCCACCTGCTGCACCTGCTGCACGGTGTAGTCGTAGCCGGCGCCTTCCGGGCCATCGATCATGATCTGGAACGAACCGCGGTCTTCGGCCGGCGCCAGTTCCGACGGCAGCAGCTTGAGCAGGCCCCAGCTGGCGGCCAGTGCGGCCACCATCACCAGCAGGTAGATCCAGGTGCGGTCCACGTGGTGGTCGAGCACCCGCCCATAGGCCCCGGCCAGGCGCTCCAGGTTGCGGTTGATGAAACCATGCAGGCCACGCGGCGCCTGCCCGGTATGCGGCTTGAGCAGCTTGGAGGCCATCATCGGCGTCAGCGTCAGCGCCACGAACGCGGACAACGCCACTGCTGCGGCCAGCGCCACTGCCAGTTCGCGGAACAGCCGTCCCGTGTTGCCCTCCAGGAAACCCACCGGCAGGAACACCGCCACCAGCACGGCCGTGGTGGCGATCACTGCGAACGCCACCTGCGCGGTACCGCGTTTGGACGCCACCAACGGCGGTTCACCCAGATCGATGCGGCGCTGCACGTTCTCCACCACCACGATCGCATCGTCCACCACCAGGCCGATGCACAACACCAGGGCAAGCAGGGTCAGCAGGTTGATCGAGAAGTCGAACGCATACAGCGCGATGAAGGCGGCGACCAGGCACACCGGCACCGTTACTGCCGGAATCAGTGCAGCACGGAAACTGCCGAGGAACAGCCAGATCACTGCCAGCACCAGGATCATCGCCTCCACCAGCGTGGCGTAGACGCGGTCCACTGCGGCTTCGATGAAGGTGGTGTTGTCGAAGGCAACGAAGATCTGCGTGCCCTTGGGCAGGGTCAGCGCGACCCGTTCGGCTTCAGCGCGCGCAGTACGCGCCACGTCCAGCGAGTTGGCGGTGGAGGTCTTGACGATGCCCAGGCCGATGCCCGGCTCGCCGTTGCTGCGGTAGTACGCGCGGCGCTCGGCCGAGGCCAGCTCGATCTTCGCCACATCGCCCATGCGCACCACGTAACCGTCACGACCCTTGCCCAGCGGGATGGTCGCGAAGTCTTCGGGCTTGATGTAGTTGCGCTCCACGCGCAGGGTGAAATCGCGGTCGGTCGACTCGATGCGGCCGGCCGGCAGTTCCACGTTCTCGTTGCGCAGCGCGGTTTCCACGTCGCCGGTGGTCAGTCCGCGCGCCGCCAGCTGGTCACGGTCCAGCCAGATCCGCATCGCATAGCGCTGGCGGCCGCCGATGCGGACCTGGGCCACGCCGTCGAGGCTGGAGAAACGATCGACCACGTAGCGGTCGGCGTAGTCGCTCAGCTCCAGCGTGTCCATGGTCGAGGAGACCATGTTGAACCAGATGATCGGGTCGGCATCGCTCTCGACCTTGGCGATTTCCGGCGGCCGCGCCTCTTCCGGCATGCGGTCGGCGACGCGGCTGACCGCATCGCGCACATCGTTGGCCGCCGCTTCGATATCGCGGTTGGAGGTGAACTCGATGCTGACCTGCGAGCGGCCGTTGGTGCTGCGCGCGTTGATCGTATCGATGCCTTCGATGCCGGCCAGCGCATCTTCCAGTACCTGGGTGATGCGGCTTTCGATGACCGCGGCCGAAGCGCCGGTGTAATCCACTGATACCGACACGATCGGCGGATCGATGGCGGGCAGTTCGCGCAGGGTCAGGCGGGTGAAGGACATCACGCCCAGCACCAGCAGCAACAGGCTCATCACCACGGCGAACACCGGCCGCTGGATGGAGATGTCGGACAGCTTCATCCGCCGTGGCCCTCGGCCGCGACCGGCGCCGGTGCATCAGCCGGCTTCGCACCCGTGACCGGTGCCGCGTCCTTGGCCGCGACCTTCAGGCCCGGGCGCAGCTTGCCGGTGCCATCGACCACGATGCGCTGGCCCGCTTCCAGGCCCTGCCTGATCTCGACCACGCCGGCACGGCGCGCGCCGGTGACCACATCCACGCGCTCGACGCTGTCGTCGGCGGTGATGCGGTACACGAAGGTATCGCGACCGACCTGCACCACGGCGATTTCCGGAATCACCAGCGCCGGGCGCTCGGGGTGGAACAGGCGCACGTCCAGCAGCATGCCCGGGCGCAGGGCATGGTCGCCGTTGGCGAAGTCGGCCCGTACGGTCACCGCACGGGTAGCCGGATCGATGCGTGCGTCGACGGTGCTGACCACGCCCTCGAAGGTACGGCCTGGCCACGCCACGCTGGTGGCACTGACCTTGTCACCGACGCCGAGCGCGGCCAGTTCCACTTCCGGCACCTGGAAATCGATGTGCATGTGTTCGATGTCGTCGAGCGTGGCGATCACCGTGGTCGGCGTCAGCAACGTGCCCGGGCTGACCTGGCGGATGCCGAGCACACCGGCGAACGGTGCACGCACGCGGCGGTCACCGATGTCCGACTGCATCTGCGCCACACGCGCCTCGGCGGCATCGCGGATCGACTTCTGCGTATCCAGCGTGGCGCTGGACACCAGCCGCTGCGTGGCCAGCTCGCGCTGGCGCTTGTACAGCTGGTCGGCCTCATGGAAGGTGGCCTGCGCCTGCACCAGCGCGGCCTCCTGGGCCTGCCCGCGCAGGGTCACGATCGGCGCACCGGCGGCAACATGCTGGCCGCTTTCGAAGTGCACCTTCTCGACGATCTCGCTGACCTTGGCGGTGACGCTGATCGATTCGCGCGCCTTGGCCGTACCCAGTGCCTGCAGCGTGTCGTTCCACTGCGTGGACTGCACGACCTGCGCGGTGACCGGCACCGCTTCTCCCTGCCGACGGGCGGCGGCCTCCTGTTTGCCCGCGCACCCGGCCAGCACGGCCAGGCTGAGGCCAAGGGCCAGGGTCGAAGCGATGCGAGCCAACATGAACGGTCCTGAGTGATCCACGGCCGCCGAGTGTAGGCAAGCGCCCACAGAAGCGATATGTGCCAAGCGTTTACTGGCGTGGAACCGGCGTCGCGATAGCGCCGTGAACCCGTTCCGTGCAAGGCTGACCGCAGCGGTGTCGGCATGTGTCGAGGTGTATCCAGCCGTGCACCGCAGGCGTTGCCATCGTAGAGTCGAAGCTGCCCGGCAGAGGGCGTCGGGCGGGGGCGGATCCTGGCGGGGATCCGGCCCCGGTTTTTTTTTACACCCGGCGGATCAGTACCGGTAGTTCACCTTCATCCACAGGCTGCGGCCCGGCTCGTTGATGCGCACCGGGTCAGCCGGAAAACCGAAGTCGGCGCTGCCGGCCAGATTCAGGTGCTCGCTGTAGGCACGGTCGAACAGGTTGTCGACGCCCGCGCTGAGCTGCAGCTGCGAACTGAAGCGGTAAGCAGCGTTGAGCGCGAAGGTGGCGAAGCCGGCACTCGGCCCCAGGTCCTGCGCGACCACATTGCCTTGGCCATTTGCGACACGATGCTGGTGGGTCACCGCGCGCAGCAGCGCACCGGCACTCCAGCGCTGGCCTTCCCAGTTCGCGCTCAGGCGTGCTTCCAGTGGTGGCATCTGCGGCAGCGGGCGATGCTGGTCGCGGTTCTCGCCCCAGGCATAGGCCAGCGTGCCGCCCAGCTTCCACTGCTCGGCCACGCTCACTTCCAGGCCCGCCTCGGCACCGGCAATGCGGGCATCGACGTTGCGGGCCTGGCTCATGCCCATCATGCCGCTGCCGTGGTAGGTGAACAGGATGTAGTCCTGGATCTGCCCGGCGTACGCCGACACCCACGCCTGCACACGGGGCCCCTTGTATTGCATGCCCACATCAAGCTGGGCGGTGCGCTCGGGCTGCACGCCGGTGAACGCGTTCACCGCACCGGCCGGGCCGTGGTTGGGCGAGAACAGCTCCCAGTAGTCGGGCATGCGTTCACTGTGGCCGAGGCCGGCGTACCAGGTCAGGCCATCGGCCAGGTCCTGCTCGTAGCGCAGGAAGCCGCTGCCAAGCCATTCCTTGCGCTGCAGGCCAGCGGTCGGGTTCGGCCGGTTGCCCATCATCCCGCGCACCGACTGCCGCTCATCGCGGACGCTCGCGCGATCGATGCGCAGGCCGCTGATCCAGCGCTGGTCGGTGCCGGCGCCGAGGGTCAACTCGGTGAACACGCCATAGCGGCGGAAGTTGGCATCGGTTTCCCAGGCGGCCTGGCGGTAGGTGTCGCGGCCCATGCCCATGCGGCCACGATGGCGGCTGTCTTCGCCATCCATACCCGCCACCAGCTGCACATCCTGCCAGCGCCACTCGGAACTGACCCGGCCGCCCTGGGTACGGCGATCCACGTTCGACGCCATCGGCATCGGCATCATGCTGTGCGGGTTCGGCGTGCGCAGCGTGTAGTTGTCCATCACATGGTCGGCGTTGTTGTAGTACACGTTGGCCTGCAACGTGTCCCATGCCCCCGGCAGGTTGCGCTTCTCGAAACGCGCCGCGTAGCTGGTGCGTTCGAACGCGGCACCGTCCATGCCACGGCCCGCGTAACGCGCGATCGCATCACCGGCACCGGCGGAAATTTCCAGCAGCGTGTCGGCATCCGGCGTCCAGCCGATGGCCACGTCGCCGTTCCACTTGCGCCACTTCGACGGCACCACGTCACCGTGGCCGTCCTTGTAGTCATCGGCTTCGGAACGGTTGCCGCTGGCGCGTACGTAGCCGGTCGGGTTGCCCAGGGTCAGGTCCAGCACCTGGTCGTTGCGGTTGCGCGAACCGACCAGCGCACTGGCATCGGCACGCAGGCCCGGCTCCTCGAAGCGCGGCGTATCGCGCTCGAAACGCACGGTGCCGGCCGACGCGCCCGCCCCCCAGCGCACGCTCTGCGGGCCCTTGATGATGGTCAGCCGGTCGAAGCTCTCCGGCGCGATGTAGGACAGCGGATTGTCCATGCGCGACGGGCAGGCACCGATCAGGTTGCCATCGTTGCTGAGGATGTTCAGGCGCGAACCGAACATGCCGCGCAGCACCGGGTCGCCGTTGGTGCCGCCGTTGCGGATGGCGGAGAAGCCGGGGACGGTCTTCAGGTAATCGGCACCGTCGCTGGCCGGCACCGGCTGCCGCGGCAGGCGCGGGTCGGTCACCCAGTGCAGCGGGGACGACGGTGCGGCGGCGGTGACCACCATCGTGTCGAGGGTACGTGCCTCTTCGGCAGGCGCAGCGTGGGCCAGTGACGCGGCCACGGCCAGGCCAAGGGCAACCGGCAGGCGCGCGCAGGCGCCCGCGGGGCGGGAAGTCATTTTCATCGGAACAGCTCCAAAGTACGCACGCGCGCACGGCGCCCGGTCAGGCGTCGTGCGGCAGATTCGATAGGGATATCAGCGGACGAAGGAGAGGCGCGGCGGCCCGCGCGCGGCATGCGCCGGCCAACGCAGCGCCGGCAGCACCTGCTGCGACCACGGGAACACCAGCCGCGGCCGCCACAGCAGCGGCAACAGCAGCACCAGCACCGCCAGCCACGGCAGCAGGCGCATGGCCAGCACACAGTATTCGCAGGCTTCGCCGTGCATGGCGTGGGGGTCGGGCGGGCGGCTGGGCGCGGCCGGCGCGGCGCCGTGCTGATCGTGCCCGGCCATGGCCATGCCGTGCATGTCATGGCCCATGGCGGCGTGGTCCATGCCTGCCATCGCGGCATGCTCCATCGGCTGCGCCTGCAGCGCGCGGCTGACCAGCGGCGCAAGCACCATCAACAGCGTCGCCAGGACGGCGAGCTGGAGCAGGAGGCGCTGCGGGCGGGACAGGCGGGTCACCCCGCTAGTGTAGAGCCGGGTCCAGGGTTGCCCGTGCGACGAACCGTCGCAGGAGGGGTTTTCGGCAGGGCTGCGCCCTGCACCCGCAGAGGCCACGGCAGGTGCCGAAGCAACAGCAGAAGCTGGTTTCCTGAGGGATGGCGGGGTGGGTCCAGTTGCGGGGGACGCCGTAAATCCGTCCATGGAGGCTCGGTCGCGCCATCCATGGCGCTCACGCCCCCGCAACCGGACCCACCCCGCCTTCGACAGATTTCTGCGATCTGCAGTAGATCCACGCCATGCGTGGATGAATCTCCATCGGAATCGAATATTTCGAATTGGAATCGAAATGCATCCACGCATGGCGTGGATCTACCGTGTCGACCAAGGTCGACACCTACCAACAGCCGCCGGAATCTGTCAGAGGTGGGGCGGTGTGGGCAGGCAGGACCGTTGGCGCCATGGATGGCGCCATCGAGCCCCCATGGATGGGTTTACGGCGTGTCCTGCCTGCCCACACCGCCCCGCCATCCCACAGGAAACCCGCATTTGATGTTGATGTTGCTTCTGAGGTTGCCGGCCAGCGGCCGGCACTACCGCGGGTGCAGGGCTGCAAGCCCTGCTCGACCCACCTCACACCGTGATGGTCTGGGTCAGTGACTCCCACGTCGGTGGCACCGGCCACGCCGCCGCCTGGTTGCCATCCAGCACCCTGCGCAGATCACGCGGATCGATCTGCGGTGCCAGCACGTGCACCAGCTCCAGCGCGTAATCACGCAGCACGCGATCGCGAGGCAGCACCGCCCAGGCAATGCACTCAGTGATCGGCTCCGGGGCCGGCCACGACCTCAGGTCTTCGTCGTTGGAACTGACCGCCATCTCCGCCAGCAGGCCCACGCCCAGACCGGTACGCACGTAGGTCTTGATCAGGTCGGCATCGAGCGCGGTCAGCGCCAGATCCGGCACCAAGCCGTTCGCAGCGAAGGCGCGCTGCAACGAGGAATTCGGCCGGGTCGAGGATTCGTAGCTGATCAATGGCTGCCGGGCCAGCGCGGCCAGGTCTGGGGCGCGGCCGGCGCGGTCCAGCGGGTGGCCCTTGGGTACCACCACCAGACGTCGCCAGCGGAACAGCGGCACCGCGATGCCATCAGTGGGCTCACCGCCAGCGGTGCTGATGATCGCAATATCGGCATCCCCCTGGTTCAGGCGGTCCAGCGCGTCGGCTTCACCGGCCTGCTGCAGATGCACGCTCACCTGGGGATAGGCCTGCTTGATCGCTGCCACCGCCGGCGGCAGCACGAAGCGCGCCTGGGTGTGGGTGGTGGTCAGGATCAGCTGGCCCTGGCTCTCGCGGCGCTGGTTGGCCGCGTAGGTGCGGATGTTGTTGGCCTCGGCCAGCACCGCACGAGCGCGGGCGATGACCTCGGTGCCGGCCGGGGTGACCGACTCCAGGCTGCGGCCCTTGCGCACGAACAACAGGAAACCCAGCTCGTCCTCCAGCTGCTTGAGCTGCTTGGACAGGCCGGGCTGGGTGGCGTGCACGCGCGAGGCGGCCAGCGTGATGTTCAGCTCGGCGTCGGCGATGGCAACCAGGTAGCGCAGCTGGGTCAGCGTCATGGGAGGCAGGCGGCGTGGGGCGGAGGTCCACTCTAGGGTCAATTGCCGTCACCAGCTTATAACCAAAGGTTGTTTAAGAAAGGTATCTGGTCATTTCCGGGCGTCATATGCCGGCGCTACGGTCAGCCGGCAGCCGCTGGCCTGAACAGCCAGCCCTCCCCTTCGCCCGCCGAAGCCCGGCGCGGCCCCGTTTCTTCCGGAGCGCTTCCATGGCCCTGTACGACTCCATCCTCGATACCGTCGGCAACACCCCCATCGTCAGGCTGCAGCGCCTGGCGCCCGCGCAGGTCAGCGTCTACGCCAAGGTCGAGTCGTTCAACCCGGGCGGTTCAGTGAAGGACCGTCTGGCGCTGGCGATCATCCTCGACGCCGAGGCACGCGGCCTGCTCAAGCCGGGCGACACCATTGTCGAAGCCACTTCAGGCAACACTGGCGTGGCACTGGCGATGGTCGCCGCCGCGCGCGGCTACAAGTTCGTGGCCACCATGGTCGAGACCTTCTCGGTGGAGCGCCGCAAGCTGATGCGCGCTTACGGTGCCAAGGTGATCCTGACCCCGGCCGCCGAGCGCGGCAGCGGCATGGTGCGCAAGGCGGCCGAGCTGGCCGAGCAGCACGGCTGGTTCCTGGCCAGCCAGTTCGCCAACCCGGCCAACCCGGCCTACCACCGCAACACCACCGCCGCCGAGATCCTGCGCGACTTCGCCGGCAAGCGGCTGGACTACTTCGTCAGCGGCTGGGGCACTGGCGGCACGCTTACCGGCGTGGGCGAAGTGCTGAAGGTCGCGCGCCCGCAGACCCGCATCATCGCCACCGAACCGGCCGGTGCCGCGCTGCTGAAGGGCGATGACTGGAAGCCGCACAAGATCCAGGGCTGGACCCCGGACTTCGTGCCGGACGTGCTCAACCGCGATGTGGTGGACGAACTGGTCTCGGTCGAAGATGACCGCGCGATCGCCACCGCGCGTCGCCTGGCTGCGGAGGAAGGCATCTTCGTCGGCATCTCCGCCGGCGCCACCGTGGCCAGCGCGCTGGACGTGGCCGCCCGCGCTGAACCGGGCTCGGTGATCCTGGCAATGCTGCCCGATACCGGCGAGCGCTATTTCTCCACACCGCTGTTCGCCGATGTGAATGAGGGTTCCGACGACGACTGGCTGGCCGGCCTGCCGTGATGCATCGGGTCGGATCCCTTTCCTGCAGGGAAAGGGCTCTGACCCGGTTCGCCAGAACCATGGATCGCAGGGGTCAGAGCCTTTTCCGTGCGGAAAAAGGCTCTGAGCCCTTTCTGCTTCAGCCTGCGTGAAGGCGTCGCCCGCCATCGTGCGTGAAGGCCGTCGGATCGCAGCGCGTGAGACGGTCATGACGCAGTATCGATGCCCTGTCCCCTACCGTGGGAACAGCCGGCGCAGATGCTGCGCGGAACACCTCACAGGCAGGAGACGGACGCATGAAGATCGAAGTTTGGCAGGGCGATATCACGACCCTGGCGGTGGATGCGATCGTCAACGCGGCCAATGAAACACTGCTCGGCGGCGGCGGCGTCGACGGCGCGATCCATCGCGCGGCCGGGCCGGCATTGCTGGCCGAGTGCGAGCAGTTGCCGGAACTGCGTCCGGGCGTGCGTTGCCCGACCGGTGAAGTGCGCGCCACCGACGCTTACGCATTGCCTGCGCGGCATGTACTGCACACGGTGGGCCCGGTCTGGCACGACGGCCAGCGCGACGAACCGGCATTGCTGGCCAACTGCTACTGGAAATCGCTGCAGTTGGCCGAGTCGCTGGGCGTGAAGTCGATCGCCTTCCCGGCGATCAGCTGCGGTGTGTATGGCTATCCGCTGTACCAGGCCGCGCAGATCGCAGTGACGGAAACACTGGCGTGGCAGCGCAGCCATGCACAGCCGATGCGCATCGTGCTGGTGGCGTTCAATACTGCTACGGCGAAGGCCTACCAGCAGGCATTGAGCGCCGCGGGACAAAGCACGGACAACGAACCGCGTGGATCGATGCTGCCGCCTCTGGGTGATGCGGGCTTCGCCGCTGCGCACTGAACCCCAGCGCTTCCGGTAAAAGGAAAGGCCGGGCATTGCCCGGCCTTTCCCGTTGCGACCTTGAGGTCATTCCACGCTACGTGTGGATCACCTCAACGGCTGGCTGCTTCCACCGCAGCAGCGGCGTCATCGGCCACGGCAGCAGCTGCATCCGCAGCGGCGCGTGCGGCCGAGGCGGCAGCACCGTCGGCGCTGGCACCTTCGACCTGCACGCGCACTTCCACCAGGCCCGCACCGTTGTTCAGGCTGGACACGTCGACGGTGTAGTGACCGGCCGGCAGCGTCTCTTCCAGGCGTGCATTGGTGCCATTGCCACCGTCGTCGTCGGTCAGCTCGACGTCGCCGCCGACCACGCGCAGCACGGTATCGACCTGGCTGGAAATCGCGTCCAGGCGCACGTCGGCCGGACGATCCAGGGTCAGCAGGAAGCGGCGGCGGCCTTCGTTATCGAGCATGGTGTACGCGCTGCCCGACTTCGGCAGTGCCGTGCCATCGCGATCCACCAGGTTGCCTGGCAGTTCAATGCGGGTGGCCGACAGGGTGAACATGCCATTGACGCCGTCGCCGAGGCCGCGTGCAGTCAGGGTGTACTTGCCCGGCTTCAGCGAGAGGTTCAGGCGCGAGTTGGTGCTGTCGCCGCCATCATCGTTCTCGGCATCCACGCCCTGGCCGGACAGCTTCAGCACCGGATCGAAGACATCCGAGACCAGGCGGATCTCGTACAGGCCCGCCTTCTCCACCTGCAGCGTGTAGTCCTGCGAGTTGCTGGCCAGCATATCGACGATCTCACCACTGCCCACCAGCGGCTTGCCGTCGTACGGCTTCAGCTTCTCGGCGCGCAGGCGGTACGGACCAAAGGCGCTCGGACCGTTGGCGTTGACCGCCACCTGGTAGGTGCCGCCACCGTTGGCACGGAATGCCAGCGAGACATCGCCTTCGCGTTCGTAACCGGTATTGCTGGTGGACACCAGGCTGCCGTTGTTGAACACGGCGATCGAACCGGTCAGTGCGCCGGTGAGCTTCAGGCCGACCAGTTCCCTGTCTTCCAGCTTGATCTGGTACAGCTGGTGATGGCTACCGTCGTTGAAGTTGATGCCGCTGCGCGAGGTGATCTCGCCGGACACCGGCTTGTCGAAATCGAGCGACGCGGCCTTGCCTGCGTCACTACCGCCACCGATGCGGTTGCAACCGCCGGCGATCAGGACCGTGGCGACGGCCAGTGTGATTACTGCCAAACGCATGTTTTTTCTCCTTGGCCTTCCATGTATGTCCCGCACACCGGCCCGGTGCATGGGGGCGGAAAAGATACCCGCAAAAGCAAACGCCGGCGTGATGCCGGCGTTGCCCTGTTCATCCTGCGATGGGACGGATCAACCGTTCCACTTGCCCAGCGCGGCCAGGCCGTTGTCCTTGGCGCGCTCGTACACGGTCTTCTGGGCGGCAGCGTAGTTGCCCTTCATGTCCTTGGCCCACAGCTTCAGCGCGGCCTGCTGCATGGCGCGGCCGTAGGAGAAGCTCAGCGGCCACGGCAGGTTGCCCAGCTGGTTCATCGCGTTCAGATGCTCGGTGGACTGCTCGTCGCTCTGGCCACCGGACAGGAACACCACGCCCGGCAGGATGGCCGGCACGGTGCTCTTCAGGCACATCACGGTCGACTCGGCCACTTCCTCGACGTCGGCCTGCTCATCGCAGCCCTTGCCGGAGATGACCATCGAGGCCTTCAGGATGGTGCCTTCCAGCAGCACGTTCTGCTGGTACAGGGCATCGAACAGCGAACGCAGGGTGGCTTCGGTGACTTCGTAGCAGGTCTCGATGTCGTGGTCGCCGTCCATGATCACTTCCGGCTCGACCATCGGCACCAGGCCACATTCCTGGCACAGGGCGGCATAGCGGGCCAGCGCGTGGGCGTTGGACTCGATGCAGGTGCCCGACGGAATGCTTTCGCCGATGTTGATCACCGCACGCCACTTGGCGAAGCGCGCACCCAGCTTGTAATACTCCTGCAGGCGCTCGCGCAGGCCGTCCAGGCCTTCGGTCACCAGCTCGCCCGGGCAGCCGGCCAGCGGGTGCGCACCCTTGTCCACCTTGATGCCCGGAATCATGCCGTGGTCGGCCATGTACTTGGCGAACGGCACGCCGTCCTTGGTCGACTGACGGATGGTTTCGTCAAACAGGATGGCGCCGGAAATGTGCTCGTTGAGCTTCGGCGTGGTCAGCAGCAGTTCGCGGTAGGCACGACGGTTCTCCTCGGTGTTCTCGATACCGACGCCAGCGAAACGCTTGGCGATGGTAGCGGTGGATTCGTCGATCGCGATGATGCCCTTGCCCGGGGCAACCATGGCCTGGGCGGTTTCAGCCAGCTGTTCGATGCTCATGTACTTCCTGTGGCGGGTGCGGGAAAAACGTAAGTATAGCCCCGCCGCCCGTTGCACCGACGTGCAGGGCAGTCTGGAAACGATTCCAATGTCCGCACCGGACAGACGATGTCCTGTTGCGCCGGGTCACGACCCCTTCAGGGATCTGACCCCGGGTCGGACCCGCGCAGCGGCTCCGACCCAGGGCCGCCTGGGTTTACAGATCGCCCAGGCCGCTGGCGCGGCCGTCTTCGCCCACTTCCAGCAGGCGCAGGGTGTTGGTCGCGCCCAGGGTTTCCATGTGCTCACCGCTGGTGAAAACGACGCGGTCACCGGCCTGCAGCAGTTCGGCTTCCACCAGCAGGCGGATGCTGCCGCGTGCGGCTTCACGCGGGGTCAGGCCACGGCTGTCGAAGTTGATCGGGTAGACATCGCGCATCAGCGCCATCTGGCGGCGTGCACCGTCGTGGCGGGTGACCGCGAACACCGGCGCCTTGGCGCGGAAACGCGACAGGTAGCGGGCGGTGCCACCGGATTCGGTCATCGCCACGATCGCGCGCACGCCCACGTGCTGCGACAGGAACATGGTGGCCATGGCAATGGCCTGGTCGGCACGTTCCAGGTTGCGCGGCGAGGCGTTGAAGTCGGTCTCGGTCTGGAACTGGCGCTCTGCACCCAGGCAGATGCGCGCCATCGCTTCCACCGCCTTGACCGGCCAGGCACCGGCAGCGGTCTCGGCCGACAGCATCACCGCGTCCGTGCCATCGATGACCGAGTTGGCCACGTCCAGCACTTCGGCACGGGTCGGGATCGGGCTTTCGACCATCGACTGCAGCATCTGCGTGGCGGTGATCACCACCTTGTTCTGCGCCAGCGAGGCCTTGATGATCTTCTTCTGCAGGCCCGGCAGTTCGGCATCGCCGATTTCCACGCCAAGGTCGCCACGGGCCACCATCACCACGTCGCTGGCCTCGACGATTTCTTCCAGGTTCTCGATCGCCTCGGTGCGCTCGATCTTCGACACCAGCGCGGCATCGCAGCCGTGCGAGCGGGCGATCTCACGCGCGTCGTTCATGTCCTGCGCATTGCGGCAGAACGACACGGCGATGAAGTCGACACCGATCTTGGCGACGATGCCGATCAGTTCCTTGTCGCGCTCGGTCAGCGCGCCCAGCGACAGGCCGCCGCCCTGCTTGTTCAGGCCCTTGCGGTCGGACAGCACACCGTCGTTCAGTACGGTGTTGATGATGCGTTCGCCCTGCACTTCCACCACCTGCAGCTGCATCAGGCCGTCGTCGAGCAGCAGCACATCGCCCGGACCCACGTCCTGCGGCAGGCCGAGGTAGCTCACGCCCACCTGGGTGGCGTCACCCGGGCCGGTGCTGGTGCTTGCGATCAGGTCGAAGCGGTTGCCCGCCTTCAGCTGTACCTTGCCTTCGGCGAAGCGCTCGATGCGGATCTTCGGGCCCGGCAGGTCGGCCAGGATGCCCACTTCCACGCCCACGCGGGCCGCGGCAGCGCGCACTTCGGCAGCACGCTTGGCCTGGCCGGAGGGATCGCCATGGCTGAAGTTCAGGCGCACCACGTTGACGCCGGCGCGGAACAGATCCTCCAGCACGCCCGGCGGATCAGTGGCCGGACCGAGGGTGGCAAGGATCTTGGTGCGACGCTGACGCTCGAACATGGTGAATGGGCCTCTCCCGATAAAGAACGGAAATTAGCACATCCTTCACGCCGCATGTATACGGTTACAGCCTTGTGCGGCCTGACTTCGCGGGTCATGGAACGGACATCACCCGGACATACGCTGGCGCAGGGTGGTGGTAGCGCCGGGCCATGCCCGGCGGGTGCTGGGTTAAGCCGCCGGGCATGGCCCGGCGTTACCGATCAACGGCGCATCACGCCAGCAGCGTTTCCAGCTGCGCCGGCTCACGGGCCAGCTGCCCGGCGCCGGCTTCGGTGAGTTCGGCCTCACCGCCAAAGCCCCACAACACACCGACGCTGCGCAGGCCGTGGTGACGCGCGCCTTCGATGTCCATGCGGCGGTCGCCGATCATCCAGCAGTGCGCCGGCTGCACCTGCAACCGGCGCAGCGCTTCGCCGACCAGTTCCGGCTTGTGGCTACGCGAGCCATCGAGGGTTGAACCGACGATCTCCTCGAACAGCCCACCGAACGGCAGGTGGGCAAGGATGCGGCGCGCGTGCGGCTCGTTCTTCGCAGTGACCACCGCCAGGCGATGGCCACGACCATGCAGCGTGCGAAGGGTGTCTTCCACCTGCGGGTACACCGTGTGCTCGCGCCAGCCCTCGACGTCGAAGCGCTCACGGTAGTAGCCCACCGCCTGTTCCACCCGCGCCGGTTCACCGAACAGCGGCGCGAAGGTGGTGCGCAGCGACGGACCGATCCAGCCCAGCAGGGTCTCCTGCGGTGGCACCGGATGGTCCATCTTCTGCAGCGCATAGGCGATGCAGGCGGTGATACCCACCTGCGAATCGATCAGCGTGCCGTCGAGGTCGAAGAACAGGACATCCTTGCTGCAGTCGGCATTCATGCGCCGCGCGCGTCGAGTGCGGCCACCGCCGGCAGGGTCTTGCCTTCCAGGAACTCCAGGAACGCACCGCCACCGGTGGAGATGTAGCTGACCTGCTGGGCGATATCGAACTTGTCGACCGCGGCCAGGGTGTCGCCGCCACCGGCGATGGAGAACGCCGGCGAACTGGCGATGGCATGGGCCAGCGCTTCGGTGCCCTTGCTGAAGGCCTCGAATTCGAACACACCGACCGGACCGTTCCAGACCACGGTACCGGCCTTCCCGATCAGCTGCGCGTACTGCGCCGCGGTCTGCGGGCCGATGTCCAGGATCAGGTCGTCTTCGGCAACGGCGTCGACCGCCTTCACTTCGGCAACCGCGTCCGGCATGAACTGCTTGGCGGTGACCACGTCCACCGGCAGCGGGATATCGGCGCCACGCGCCTTGGCATCGGCCACGATCTTCTTCGCGGTGTCCAGCAGGTCCGGCTCGTACAGCGACTTGCCGACGTTGTAGCCGGCGGCAGCGATGAAGGTATTGGCGATGCCACCACCGACGATCAGCTGATCGACCTTGCCGACCAGGTTGGCCAGCAGTTCCAGCTTGGTGCTGACCTTGCTGCCGGCGACGATGGCCAGCAGCGGCTTGGCCGGTGCATCCAGCGCCTGCGCCAGCGCGTCCAGCTCGGCCATCAGCAGCGGGCCACCGGCCGCGACCGGGGCGAAGCGGATGACGCCATGGGTCGAAGCCTGCGCACGGTGCGCGGTGCCGAAGGCATCCATCACGAACACATCGCACAGGGCGGCGTACTTCTTCGACAGGGCTTCATCGTCCTTGCCCTCGCCGACGTTCATGCGGCAGTTTTCCAGCAGCACCAGCTGGCCCGGCTGCACGTCGACACCGTCGACCCAGTCGCGCACCAGCGGAACCTCGCGACCGAGCAGCTCGGACAGGCGCTGGGCCACCGGCGCCAGCGAATCGGCTTCGCTCCACACGCCTTCCTTCGGGCGCCCCAGGTGCGAGGTGACCATCACCGCCGCGCCCTGCTCCAGCGCGCGCTTGAGCGTCGGCAGCGAAGCGATGATGCGCTGTTCGGAGGTGATGCGGCCATTCTCGATCGGCACGTTCAGATCCTGGCGGATCAGCACGCGCTTGCCGGAGAGGTCGAGGTCGGTCATGCGGACGATGGACATGGGCAACTCTTTGGCTCAGGGACGGGATGCCGGGCTACGGCAGACGGCCATTGTATCGGGTGCGGGTGGTGGGAGGGCCGATGCCTGCGGCAGGCAGAGGCGCACGGCAACGGCAACAGCAACGGCAACGGCCAAAGCGCTGGCGCTTCGTGATGCTGGGGCTGGGCCGGGGTAGTGTGGGCTGGCAGGGGACGCCGTGGATCCGTCCCTGGAGGCTTGGCAGCCGCTTGCTCGTGTGCGCTGTCCTGCGCACACGGCAAGACCGGGGTTGGGCGTCCTGCCCAACCCGCCCGAGGCATGCCTCGGGCCCATGCGGCTGACACCCCTGCCAGCCCACACTACCCCGGCCTCGACAGGTTCATGAGGTGATGCGGATGGCAAAGGCACAAGCAGTGTGTGGTGTCGGATGAAGAACGAAGAGGTCAGATCCGTTCTCCTGCGGAAAACGGATCTGACCCCGATGGCCGTCTCCGCGAACAGCAGCCGAGCGTGGGCTCGGCTCTACAAAGAGCGCGCAGCCAAGTTGCTTTTGCTTTTGCTCTTCTTTTTTCTTCCGTGGGTGGACGCACCCGGAAATTGTCAGAGGCCGGGCGGGTGGGCTGGGCAGGGGTATCCGCGCCATGGATGGCGCGGCTAAGCCTCCAGGGACGGATTCACGGCGTCCCCTGCCCAGCCCACCCGCCCGGCCAAGCGCGGCTTCTGCTTTTGCTTTACACGACCAATCCACCCACGAGGGCTGCGCCGTTCGCCGGAACCTACGCCGAAGGCGCCGGCTTCTGCCGAAGCAGACTGACCGCCAGGCCGCCAACAACCAACACACCCAGCCCCAGCAACGCCCACAGCAGCCACGACTTCCAGTCGTGCTGCGGCTTCAGTGCCGACTCACCGGCCAGCGGCTCCGGGCTGCCTTCCAGGCGCGCCAGCGTCGGCTGCCAGGAGGGGTCATTGCGCTGCCGCAGTTCCTCGATCAGCACACCGATCGGCGCCTCCATCCGGCGCGCAGTCGAGCTGCCCACCGCCAGCGCATACGGCGCCGCGCCCTGGCTCAGGAACACCAACACTTCCGGCTGATAACCCAGACGCAGGGTTGGAGCCGTCGCCGTTTCAGCCGGATTCGCTACCAGCTTCCAGTAACGATCCCGATGCACACCGCCCAGCGGCTGCGCAGCCGATTGCTGACGCTGGCCCTGCGCGCCCTGCTGCAGCTGATAGGCAATCCACGGTGCACTACGGCGCTGCCATTCCGCGCTCTCGTCATCGCGGCTGAACAATGTCCACTGCACCAGGCTGTTGTCGGTGCTGGCCACGTCAGCACGCGCCGCCGGGAAGCGGCCATCCATCTCGAAGGTGTATTCGCCCTTGCGCTTCGAGGTCGGTTCCAGCGACAGCCACTCCCACGGCAGTGTGGCCGGTGCCGGCGGCAACTCGGCCAGTACGCTGCGCAGCGTTGGCAGACGGGCATCACCCTGCGCCAGCACGCGCAGATAGCGCGCTTCACCATCCACCTGCAGACGGCGCTGCAGCAGGCGCTTGCCGGCGCGCTGCAGATCCACCAGCGGAATGTCGCGGCCAATCGCACGCCAGTGCTGCAGGTCGTCGCTGACGTCCAGCTGCACCTGTGCCTGCAACGGCTGGCCACTGTCCGCCCAATCCAGCACCAGTGCCGCCAATGGTTGCTGGCCGAGCACGCTGGCATCGATCAGCCAACCGCTCTGCCCGTTCGCTACCGCACCACCACTCACGCGCGCCTCGACCCGGCGTACGCGGCCATCGGTATCGCGCTCGGTCAGCAACTGCAGGTCGTTGCGCTGCGCTTCGGCCAGCGGCGGCAACGCGAACCACGGCAGCTCACGCTGCACCGGCGGCTGTGCCAGCGGCTGGTCCGGCGCCAGCAATGCCGACGGCAACGATTGGCCGGCGGCATTGAACACCTGCACATCGCCCAGGTCCGCACTACCGGCGCGACGGTAGATCGCCGGTTCCAGCACGACACGGTAGGCACCCGATTGTGCGCTGGACAACGTCAGCGGCCACTGCTCGGCGTACTGGGTACGGTAATCGGCGGCCTGTGCGGTGACGGCGGCCAGCATGCCGAACATCGCCGGCAGCAGCGCCCTGCTCCACGTCTTCATTGTTTTTCCTCCACGGTCGGCGCCGCGCTCGGCGGTGCCGGTGCCAGATAACCCACGACCGTGCACAGCAGGCCGTAGGCGATGAACGATGCGATGCCCAGCAGGTTGCCCAGGTGCTGGCGATCGACGATGACCAGCTTGGCCAGCACCACGCCCATCAGCACGGCACCCACCATCCACAACACGCGCTGGCCACGGCGCGAGCCCCACACCCAGGCAATCACGCCGAGCACGCTCCACAGCACGGTCAGGCTGGTCTGCGCCAGGCTGAAGCGCATCATCGACGCGTTCCAGGACAGGCCGCCCCACTGATGCACGCCATGCAGCACAACGCTGGTCAACGCGACGAAGGTTGCCAGTGACAGCAGCGGCATGCGGATACCCAGCAGCGCCTGCGGCGCCTGATCGCTGTACAGCCAACGCGCCAGCAGCAGCAGGCTCAGCCACTGCCCGATCTCCGCCGGATTCAGCACCGGCAGCCACAGCAGCGGCGCAGCATCGCCCGGCAGCAGCTGGCCGGACAGCCAGCCGATCGACAACAGGCCGAACAGCACGCACTGCAGCGGCTGGCGCACGCGGTCGAACGCTGCACCCAGCGGCCAGCGCAGCGCATTCCAGCGCCACAGCGACAGCGCCGCCATCAGCAGCCACGGCAGCGTCACCAGCAACGTGGTCCAGCCCTGTGCCAGCCCGGCTTCACCACCGCCCCACAGGGCCAGCAGCGAAAGCAGCGACGGCCACAGCAGCCACCACAGGAACTGCGCGATGCGTGCCACGGCATTGCCGCCTTGGCGCAGGCACAGCAGCGTGCGCACGCCCAGCACCGCGAACACCGCCCAGGCCAGCGCGCCGTAGCCGGCGAACGGCTGATGGTGCGCGTCGCTCTGTATCAGCGCCAGTGGGAAGCCCAGCGCCAGCATCGCGAGTGCGGTCAGCCCCAGCGCACGCGCCGGCTGGCGCCGCTGTACTTCGGCGGCCAGCCATGCGGTAACGGCAGCCAGCACCAGCAGTGCATCCACTTCGGTGCGGTACGGGAAGAACCGGGTGATCTCGTGCACCAGACCACCCAGCCACCACAGCAGGCCCCACAGGTAGTAGACCAGGGCAATCTCGTGGCGCTGCCTGCGCTGGTAGCTCCAGGCCGACGCGAAGCCGGCAACGGCCAGCAGCAATGCACCGATCGCGGTCGGGTTGAGCAGGAAGCGCAGGTCCTCATGCCAGTGATCGCCACCGGCCACGAAAGCGAACGCCGCGCCCATCTGCAACAACGCACCGGACACCTGCGGCAGCCAGCGCTTCTGGCGCAGGCCCAGCCAGGCCAGGCCTGCACCTTCCAGCGCGAACACCGCGCCGGTGGCACGCGCCGACAAGGCCAATGGCACCGCCAGCGTGGCGAAGCCCACCGCCAACACCGCATGCGACTGCGCCAGCACGGTGTACGACGCGCGCGCAATCAGTGCCCGCGCCAGTACGGCGTAGATCGCCGCCAGGCCCAGTGCGCACAGCGCCAGCGTCATCGGCTGCTCGTGCAGCATGCCGGCCTGCAGCGAGAAGGCGACCAAGGGCGTACCGAACACCAGGCTGCCGTCGACCAGGTCACGCCGCCCGGCGGGCTGCCGGCGTGCGTACAGCAGCGGGATCAGCAGGTAGAAGGCGAAGAACAGCAGCAGGAACGGCTCGGTGCTGCTGAACTTGTCCGGCGCGTACTGCAGCACGCCCCAGAACGTACCGATACCGAAGGTGAAGGCGAAGCCCAGCAGGTTCAGCGCGCGCCACGGCCGGAACCAGGCAATGGCGAAGATGCCGGCGTTGAGCACCGCGTAGTAGCTGAACAACCCCACGTGGTTGCCGCTGCCGGTGGACAGCCACAGCGGTGCCATGAAGCCTGCGAGGATGCCCAGCACCGCCAGCGTGCGCGAGTTCTGCACCACCGCCAGCACGCACAGCCCGGCCACCAGCGCGATCGAACTGGCGAAGGCAAACCCGGGGTTGAGCAACTCGAACCGCTTGAATGCGGCGAAGATGGTCAGCAGCAGCACGCCGATGGCACCGCCCTGCAGCGCCAGTGCGAACAAGCGCCGGCGCTCGCGCTGATGCCAACCGAACGCCAGCAGGCCCAGCGCACCCACGGTGACACCGGCCAGGCGCAGCTCGATCGGCAGCACCAGCCAGCCCTGGTCACTGACGTACTTCAACAGCGCGGCAACACCGGCCAGCAGCACCAGCATGCCGATCTTGACCGGCACGTTGCCCTCGGTGAACCAGCGCTTGACCGCTCCGATGCCGCGCTCGATGAAGTTCGGCAGCGTCGGTTCGGAAGGCAACGGCGGCTGCACTGGCACGGGTGGCACCGGCGGTGGTGCGACCGGGCGCGGCGCCTCCACTGCCGCAGGCACCGGTTCGTGCACCGGCGGCGGCATTGGCTGGGGGGAGGCGGCGCGGCAGCCGCCACCGGCCGCAGGAACGGCGGATCGGCGCCAGCCGCAGGCATGGGCGCAGCCCGTTCCGGCGCAGGCTCGGCTGCAGCCGGGCGGGCGGCCGGCGCGGCGGCCAAGGCACCTTCCAGCGCGGCCACTCGGCGGCGCAGGCCGGCAATCATCACCAGCGCCACCACCAGCAGCAGCGGGATGGCCAGCAGAACCAGTACCACCAGGGCTATCAATGCTTCCATTGCATGCTTCCATTGCAATCCCGCGCCCCAGCGGCAGCGGTCGACCGCCCCATGCTACGACAGGGCTGGCCCCATAAACGACGAACCCCGGCCAGGCCGGGGTCCGTGCGCGATCTTGGCCGGCCTTACTTGGCGGCGACGACCTTGGCCATTTCCAGGCACTTGTTCGAGTAGCCCCACTCGTTGTCGTACCAGGTGACCAGCTTGACGAAGGTGCCGTCCAGGGCGATGCCGGCTTCGGCGTCGAACACCGAGGTGCAGGTCTCGCCGCGGAAATCGGTGGCCACGACCTTGTCTTCGGTGTAGCCCAGGATGCCCTTCAGCGGGCCTTCGCTCTGTGCCTTCACTTCCGCGCAGATCTCGGCGTAGGTGGCTTCCTTTTCCAGCTCGACGGTCAGGTCGACCACCGACACGTCCGAGGTCGGGACACGGAAGCTCATGCCGGTCAGCTTCTTGTTCAGTTCCGGGATGACCACGCCGACGGCCTTGGCCGCACCGGTGGACGACGGAATGATGTTCTCCAGGATGCCGCGGCCACCACGCCAATCCTTGTTGGACGGGCCATCGACGGTCTTCTGGGTAGCGGTAGCCGCATGCACGGTGGTCATCAGGCCACGCTTGATGCCCCACTTGTCGTTGATGACCTTGGCCAGCGGGGCCAGGCAGTTGGTGGTGCACGACGCGTTGGAGACGATTGCCTGGCCGGCGTAGGTCTTGTCGTTCACGCCGTAGACGAACATCGGCGTGTCGTCCTTCGACGGGGCCGACATGATGACCTTCTTGGCGCCGGCATCGATGTGCTTCTGCGCGGTTTCCTTGGTCAGGAACAGGCCGGTGGATTCGATCACCACGTCCACGTCCACTTCGTTCCACTTCAGGTTGGCCGGGTCGCGTTCCTGGGTCAGGCGGATCTTCTTGCCGTTGACCAGCAGGTCGTTGCCCTGCACCGCCACGTCAGCCTTGAAACGGCCATGCACGGAGTCGTACTTGAGCATGTACGCCAGATAGTCCGGCTCCAGCAGATCGTTGATGGCCACGATTTCGATGTCGTCGCCGAAGTTCAGCACCGCCGAGCGCAGGACGTTACGCCCGATGCGACCGAAACCGTTGATACCAACCTTGATTGCCATGTTCTCAAGCTCCTGCGGCCGCGACGGGTGCGGCGGGATGGATAGGGCCCACAAGTCTAGCAAACCGGGGCTGGCCACCGCCGGGCAGCCCCGGCAGGCAGCAGGCCGGCGGACAGGATTTGATCCGGATCAAAGCGTTAGCGCGATGTGAGGCCGAGACTGGCTGCATCCACCCAGCAACGAGATCACCCCCATGCGCAAGACCTCCCCCCTGATCGTGGCCAGCCTGGCCGCCGCCCTGTCCCTCGCCGCCGCCCCGGCCATGGCCCAGTCCAAGGGCGACTGGACCCTCTCCGCCGGCGTGCACCAGGTGGCCCCGAAGTCGAACAACGGCTGGCTGGCCAACCACACCCTGAAGGTCGACGTCGACAACGACGTCAAGCCGACCATCACCGGTGAGTACTTCATCGCCGACAACCTGGGCATCGAAGTGCTGGCCGCGCTGCCGTTCAAGCACGACATCAACATCAACGGCCTGGGCCGCGTGGGCAGCACCAAGCAGCTGCCGCCGGTGGTGACCGTGCAGTACCACTTCAACAGCAAGGGCAAGGTGTCGCCGTTCATCGGTGCGGGCGTGAACTACACGACCTTCTTCAGCGAAGACACCACCGGTGCGCTGAAGGACAGCCGCCTGAAGCTGCAGGATTCGTGGGGCCTGGCCGCGCATGCGGGCGTGGACTTCGCGATCGGCGGGAAGGGCGCACTGCGCGTGGACATGCGCTGGATCGACATCGACAGCAAGGTGAAGTTGAACGGCGAGAAGATCGGCACGGTCAACATCGATCCGCTGGTCTACGGCGCTTCGTACGTCTTCAAGTTCTAAAGCGGTGTGTTGAGCGCGGGGGCTTCGCCCCCGCTCCCCCGCTACATGCAAAACCCTCGCAGCATGTTGCCCCGGTGATTGCCGGGGCTTTTTTATTTGCACGAAAAGCACCGGCATCTGGAATTGGGCGGAGAGGGTGGGGTGATCGGGACACGCCGTAAATACGTCCCTGTAGCAACTGTGTTGCTGGAGAGTCTCAGGCCCGTCAGGTAAACGGGCACGGTAGTGCCGGCCGCTGGCCGGCAGCCTTTGGTCTTTCGCCCTGGCTCGCCTCAGGCGGGGACTAGCCCGCTTTCAGCGTCGCGCACACGGGCGTTGAGGATGACCAGCATCTTCCGCATCACTGCCACGATGGCCACCTTGCCTTCCTTGCCGCGGGCTCGTAGCGACTGGTAAAAATCGCGCAGCCGAGGTTCATGCCGCATGGCCGACATTGCCGCCATGTAGAGCACTTGCCGGATTTCGGCTCTTCCACCGTGGATGCTTCGTTTTCCTCTCATCGTGCCGCTGTCGTGGGACATCGGGGCTACCCCGACCAGGCTGGCGATGCGCTTGCCAGTGATCCTGCCAAGCTCTGGCAGATAGCTGGCTAGAACTGCCTGCAGCACAGGCCCTACGCCCTTCATCGACTTCAGCATCTTCAGTTGAGGCTGCTGACCAACCTGCTCGACGATCTGCTTGCCCAGACGCTCAACCAACGTTTGTAGGCGGGTGATGTTGCCCTGCAGTAGTCGGCGCAGTTCACGATCAAGCACCATTTCCTGCTGTTGCCGCGCGATGGTCAGGGCGTCCATCGCCTGCCGACGTGCCCGAACGAACTCCCGCATCTTCTGCTGCCAAGACTGCAGCGGCTGATAGGGAGGCAGCTTCACCAGGGCGGCCATCTGCGCCAACGCGTAGGCATCCAAACGGTCGGTTTTGGCAGTCTGACCCAACCCCTGAGCCAGTTTCCGGGCGCGCAAGGCATTGGCACGGGCCACCGGATGACCGGCCTTGTGCAGGAAATCCAGCACCGGCTGCTCATAGCCACCCGTGGCTTCAAGCACGATCTGGCGGGTCGGACGCTTCTTCAGCCAAACATCCAGTTCAGAAAACCCGGAGCGGTTGTTGCTGACCTGCAGGGTTTCTCCGTCCGTCGTACCGATATCCAGCTGACGCTTGCTGACATCAATCCCGATCCCGTTCATCACCTGACTCCGTATAGTCTGGAAGGGTCGAGAGCTCCCCCGCTTGCCCAGTCTTATCGCTTCGAGTGGTCGCTCCAGCAACTGTTCGGGCGGATCAAGGGAGATTCCGGCGTGGGCGCCAAGCTACATGGCGATCGTCGCGATCCTGGTTACGGATCGTCGAGATCTAGGCTCGCACGGCGGCCCACGCCGGCTCTCGACGCCTACGCTGCCAGATTCCGATCAGATAAGGCTCGATCGCCGCATCCATGCGGCGAACGGTCCCGATCACCCCACCCTCTCCACCCTTCCCATCTGCGCGCGCGTGCCAGCTCAAGCAAAGGCAAGAGCAGAAGCAGAACCTGAACATCCGAGGCGTAGTGGTTGCCTGTAATTGCAGGAGGCCGATTTTGATCCTGCATTTGTTTTTGATGTTGCCTTTGACGTTTGCATCCGCCTCCGCGGCCATGTTTGGAGGGGAGCGCAGCGGGAGGGGCGGCGGGACCGTTGGTGCCATGGATGGCGCCATCGAGCCCCCATGGATGGGTTTACGGCGTGTCCCGCCGCCCCTCCCGCTGCGCTCCCACTTCGGAACAGGAACGCGCCGCTCTTCAATCCACCTGCCCCCGCTAGAATGTGCGCATGAAAGCCCTGCACTCCTTCTTCCTCGCCGCCGCCCTGGCGCCGGCCCTGCTGTCCGTCTCCGCCCCCGCCCATGCCTGGGGCGCGCAAGGCCACCGCCTTGTCGCCGAAGTCGCTGACGCCCGCCTCAACCCCACCACCCGCGCCGAAGTGGACCGCCTGCTGGCCACCGAACCGGACGCCACGCTGGCCAGCATCGCGCCGTGGGCCGATCAGCTGCGTGCCAAGGATCCGGGCCTGGGCCGTCGCTCGGCCGGCTGGCACTACGTCAACATCGCCGAAGACAACTGCCACTACGAAGCACCGAAGCACTGCAAGAACGGCAACTGCATCGTCGAGGCCCTGAAGGCACAGAGCGCCATCCTCGGCGACCGAAGCCTGACCGACGGCGAGCGCCTGCAGGCGCTGAAGTTCGTCGTGCACCTGGTCGGCGACATCCATCAGCCGATGCATGCCGGTTACGCCCACGACAAGGGCGGCAACGACTTCCAGCTGCAGTTCGGCAACCGCGGTACCAACCTGCACTCGCTGTGGGACAGCGGCATGCTCAACACCCGCAAGCTGGACGACGCCGGCTATCTCCCGCTGCTGCAGAGCCAGCGCGCGCCGAAGCTGGCGCGCCAGTCCAACCCGCAGCGCGACCCGCAGACGTGGGCCGAAGCCAGCTGCCGCATCTCCATGCAAGCTGGCGTTTATCCGGCCTCGCGTAAAATCGGTGACGAATACACCGAGCGCTACCGGCCGCTGGCCGAAGCGCAGCTGCGACTGGCCGGTGAGAACCTGGCGCAGTTGCTGAACCGCGTGCTCGGCACGCGCTGAGGAGCGTTCCAATGTCAGTCCAGGTGCAGTCGTTCTTCCACCGTGACAGCAATACCTTCAGCTATCTGGTCAGTGATCCGGCCAGCGGCGAGGCAGCGCTGATCGACCCGGTCCTGGACTACGACCCGGATACCGATGCCAGCAGTGAAGCGCCGCTGCATGCCGCGTTGCAGGCCATCGAACAACAGGGCCTGCAGCTGCGCTGGCTGCTGGAAACCCATGCCCACGCCGACCATGTGTCAGCTGGGCGCCGCCTGAAGGAGCGCTTCCCGCAGGCCACGCTGGCCATCGGCGAAGGCATCCGCGCGGTGCAGGCCACCTTCGCACCGCGCTATGGGCTGCAGCTTCCGGCGGCCGATGACATCTTCGATCACCTGTTCAGCGATAGCGAAACCTTTGCTCTGGGCGAACTGCGCTGTCAGGTGATCGCCGTGCCCGGCCATACCAGCGACAGCATCGCCTACCTGATCGACGATGCGCTGTTCACCGGTGACTCGCTGTTCATGCCCGACGGCGGTACCGCCCGCTGCGACTTCCCGGGTGGCGATGCCGCGCAGTTGTACCGTTCAATCCAGCGCCTGCTGGCGCTGCCCGATGCGACGCGCGTGTTCGTCTGCCACGACTACGGTCCGGGTGGTCGTGCATTCGCCAACGAAACCACCATCGGCGAACAGCGCGCACACAACATCCACGTGCATGACGGCGTGGCCGAGGCGGAGTTCGTCAGCGTGCGCCAGGCACGCGATGCGACGCTGGAAGAACCCAAGCTGATGCAGCCCGCGGTGAAGGCCAACATCCAGGGCGGGGCCTGACCCACGCCGCTGCGCTCGCCGGGCATGGCCCGGCGCTACCCCGGTCATCGCAAGCGATCATTTTCCCTGCGTACGCACCACGTGCTGTCCCTTCACGATTTCGAAGGTGAAGGCATACTGCAGGGTGACCGCCACCGGCTCGACGCGCTCGGCGCCGCGACAGTCGCCACGGTCGGCAGGCACCTTGCCAGCCGCGAAGTGGCAGACCGCTGCGGACGAGTACTTCCACATCGCCACGGCTTCCTGCGCCGCCTGCAGCAGGGGCGCATTCTCGCCTGCAGCACCTGCCGCGCACTCAGGGCGATCGGTCAGCGGCACGCTGCGTTCGACACTGCCCTGTGCATCAACCACCACCTGCAGGCAGATGGTGGTCGGTGCCAGCTCCGCACGCGGGTCACGATCACCGACCTCCGGATCCGGCGCCGCGTACAACTGCGGCATCCGGTAGCCCTCGCTCGCGCCCAGCGAATACGTCTGCACTTGCCCGCTGCCGCCACCGGCCTGCGGCTGCAGGCGCTGATGGCCGACATTCTCGCTGCGGGTATCCACGGTGGTCAGCCGGTCCTGGGTTGCGCATCCTGCCAACAGCGCCGCCATCATCAACAGCGGCGCGGACTTCACTGGGAGTCCTCGGTGTTGTCCATGGCATAGGTGATCGGAATCTTCACAGCCCCTGCAACGGGCTTTCCGTTCTTCATCGCCGGACGATAGGTCCAGCTCCGCGCAGCGGCGATCGACACCGCATCGAACACACCCGGATTGCTTGCACTGAGCACCTGGACGTCAGTCGGATGGCCGTTGGCATCCACGTCCACGCGCAGGTTCACCACGCCCACCTGGCGCTGTTCGATGGCGGACTTCGGATAGGACGGTGGCGGCATCTTGTCGACCTCTATCTCCCGATCCATGGCGGCCCCTGTCTGGCCGTCTGCGGCTGCACCGCCCTGGCTGGCCCACGCCACCGCTCCCATTCCCAGACACAACCCGACCACCAGAACTTGCCCCGACACCCACGGCAATGCCTTCCGCTTGGACTGCTTCAACATGGCGATACGCTCCTTCAACACGGGTTGGCTGCGCCAATGGCAGACCGCTGGCGCAACCGGATGGACCAGCTGCGCCTTCAGCAGCGTGCTGGCGTAGAGACCGCGCAGCGCAGGCTGCGGGGCAATGGTGCGGGCATCGCAGGCCAGTTCCTGGTCCCGCAGGAAGCGGCGTGCAGCCCATGGCAGAAGCGGATGGAACCAGAACACCGCGCGTGCCATCAGCAGCGCCCCATTGGCCCAGTGATCGCCATTGCGACGGTGGCTGCGCTCGTGCTGCAGGATCAGGCCCTGCTCCTGTGCGGTGAACTGCTGGTCGAAGTCCGGGCCTACCACGATGCGCGGACGCCACAGGCCGACCAGCGCGGGCAGGCCCGGGTCGGCGCTGGCCTGCCAGCTGCCATCGGCGCGTGCACACAGTTGGCCCATGCCACGTTCAAAGCGCCGCTGCGCACGTAGATCGCGTAGCAGACAAAGGACCGCCCCCAGCATCCATGCCAGCAGCAACAGCCCGGCCCACGGCAACGACTGCCCTGCCATGCCTTCGACGGCGCCGGGTACCACTTTCAGCGGCAGCGTCGGCACATGCTCCAGAAGTGCCACCTGTGGCAGCGGCAGCAGCAGGGCCAGCAGCAGCAGCGGCAGCAGCCACCAGCTGCGGTAGGCCAGCCCAGCGCCCCCCAACCGCACGAGCAGCGGTCGCAGCACCGCCAGCAGGACCACGCCCACTGCCAGCCACAGGCTGGCCTGCCACAGTCCGTCGAGCAGCTCAGTCATGGTCCAGCTCCTGGATCAGCTTCTTCAGTTCGGCGATGTCCTGCGCACTCAGCTGGCCCCGTTCGCTGAAGTGCGCGACCAGCGGCGCCACACGCCCTTCGAAGACACGGCCGATGAAGTCCTGGCTCTGCGCCTCCACCCACGCCTGTCGCTGCAGCAGCGGCCGGTACAGGTAGCGCCGTCCATCGCGCTCGGCGGCGATCGCCCCCTTGGTCAGCAGGCGGTTGAGCAGGGTCTTGATGGTCGGCTCGGCCCAGTCACGATGGGCCAGCGCGGCCACCACGTCATCGGCGCTACGCGGTGCCTGCTGCCACAGCACCTCCATCACAACGGCTTCGGCTTCGCTGATCGGGGTCATGGTTTACATCCGTAATCGATAACCCGATTACGCGCGTAATCGAATCGTCTGTCAAGCCCCTCGACTCCAGGTTCATCCCGGCTGCGCCAGCATCGATTCCTCCCGCCCCAGGCCCCGGATGAAAGCGCTGCCCAAGAAGGAATTCCCGGTCGAGCAGGCCCGCCGCTTCCTCGAACCCGGCCCGATCGTGCTGGTCAGCACGGCGTGGCGCGGCCAGCGCAACCTGATGACGATGGGCTGGCACATGGTGATGGGCTTCTCGCCCTCGCTGGTCGCCACCTACCTGTGGCACGAGAACCACAGCCATGCACTGGCGCGCGGCAGCGGCGAGTGCGTGATCAACGTGCCGGGGGTGGAACTGCTCGATACCGTGGTGGACATCGGCAACTGCAGCGGCCGCGAGGTCGACAAGTTCGCCCGTTTCGAGCTTGATGCGCTGCCGGCGCGCGAGGTCGGTGCACCGCTGGTCGGGCAATGCCATTCGTGCTTCGAATGCCGCCTCTACGACGATAGCCAAGTGGAATCGAGCAACCTGTTCATCTGGGAAATCGTGCGGGCCCATGTTGCACCACGCCCAAAGCTGCCGCGCACGGTGCATTACCGGGGCGATGGGCAGTTCATGGTGTCTGGCGCCGAAGTCTCGCGTCGACGGCGGTTCAAGCCCGACATGCTGTAATGCCCGCACTCCCCCACACGCAGGACCGCCGCGCATGACCGAACACCTCACCGACCTGGACGCCGCCGTCGATTGGTTGTTCGCGCGCGTGGACGGGCCGCTGCGGATCGGGGCACCGCTGGCACTGGGCAAGCCGCATCGGCTGCTCAATGCCCTTTACGCACGCGTCGAGCACGATCCGTCGCGGCCACTGCAGCTGTATACCGCGCTGTCGCTGAACCCGCCGAAGGCGCGCGGCAACGGCCTGGAAGCGCGCTTCATGGCGCCGTTTGCGCAGCGCCATTTCGGCGACGATTTCCCGCGCCTGGCCTATGCCGATGCGATCACGCGCGACGCGTTGCCGGCACATGTGCAGGTGGAAGAGTTCTACATGCAGTCCGGCGCCCTGCTCGGCTCGCGGCAGGCGCAGTCCAGCTATACCAGCCTGAACTACACCCACGCTGCCGATGCGGTGGCGCAGCGCGCGCCGCAGGTGATCGTGCAGAAGGTGGCGATGCGGCCGAACGACCGCCGGCTCTCGCTGTCGTGCAACAACGACATCACCCAGGACACGCTGGATGCGATGACCGCTCGCGGGCTGCCTCGCCCGCTGCTGATCGCCGAGATCGATCCGCAGCTGCCCTATATGGGCGGCTCGGCTACGGTCGATGTGTCGTTCTTCGATCTGGTGATCACCCCGCCGCCGCCGTATCCGGCGCTGTTCGGGCTGCCGCGGCAGCCGGTCGGCGATGCCGACTACGCGATCGGCCTGTATGCCAGCACGCTGGTGCGCGACGGCGGCACCCTGCAGATCGGCATCGGCACGCTGGCCGACGCGCTCAGCCATGCGCTGGTGCTGCGCCACACCGACAACGCGCGCTACCGGCGCGTGCTGCATGCGCTGGATCCGCAGCTGGCCAGCCACCCGCTGGTGCAGGAAATCGGCGGACTGGATCCGTTCGAGGTCGGCCTGTATGGCTGCAGCGAAATGCTCAACGAGGGCTTCCGCCGGCTGGTGCAGACCGGCGTGATCAAGCGCAAGGTGCACGACGATCTGGCGCTGATGCAGCGCATCGAGAACGGCAGCACCCTGTCCATCGACCACGCCACCCTGGCTGCCGAGGGCGAGTATCTGCATGGCGCCTTCTACCTGGGCTCGCCGGAGTTCTACGAGTGGTTGCGCACGCTGCCGGAAGACGAATGCCGTGCGATCGGCATGCGCCGCATCAGCGAGATCAACCAGCTGTACGGTGGCAACGAGACACTGGAACGCCTGCAGCGCCGGCACGCGCGCTTCTTCAACTCCTGCATGATGGCCACCGCGCTGGGCGCGGCGGTGTCGGATGCGCTGGATGATGGACGTGTGGTGTCCGGCGTGGGTGGTCAGTACAACTTCGTGGCGATGGCACATGCGCTGCCGGAAGCCCGCAGCGTCTTGATGTTCCGCGCCGCGCGCGATGACAAGGGCCAGCGCGAATCCAACGTGCGCTGGAACTACGGGCACACCACCATCCCACGCCACCTGCGCGACATCTACCTCAACGAATACGGCATCGCCGACCTGCGCGGCCTGACCGACGAGGACTGCGTGCATGCGATGACCGCAATCACCGAGGCCCCGTTCCAGGGCGGCCTGCTGCAGCAGGCACACGCCTCGCGCAAGCTGCTGGCGGCCACGCAACCGGATCCGGAGCGCCAGCAGCGCAACACGCCGCAGGCACTGTCCGCGGCACTGGCACCGTTCCGCGTCGATGGCAGCCTGCCCGACTATCCGTTGGGCAGCGACTTCAACGAGATCGAGCAGGTGCTGGTGAAAGCGCTGGGCTGGCTGAAGGCCAACACGCAGACCCGCGGCGACAAACTGCGTACCGTCTGGGCAGCGCTGCGGCAACCGGCTGGCGACGGCGATGCGGTGTACCTGCAGCGCATGGGCCTGCAGGCACCCAAGGATTTCGCCGAACGCCTGGACGCGCGACTGCTGCGGCTGGCGCTGGCGCGTACCGCCTGAAAAAAAGGGACGGAGGGGATCAAGTCGTTTGTGCACAAACGACTTAATCCCCTCCGTCCCCTTTTCTCTCGAGCAAAGAAAAGGCCGGCGTGCGCCGGCCTTTCCCTTCCTGCTTCGCGAGGCTGCTTACAGCGCCTTGGCCGCTTCCACCACGTGGGCGGTGGTGATGCCGAAGTGCTTGTACAGCTGGTCGGCCGGGGCCGAGGCACCGAAGGTGTCGATACCAATCAC
This sequence comes from Stenotrophomonas sp. 96582_Sma, assembly GCF_056480905.1. Classification (NCBI taxonomy): domain Bacteria; kingdom Pseudomonadati; phylum Pseudomonadota; class Gammaproteobacteria; order Lysobacterales; family Lysobacteraceae; genus Stenotrophomonas; species Stenotrophomonas sp. 96582_Sma. The sequence goes on from NZ_CM151122.1 coordinate 3,945,995, forward strand.
CGCACCGTCCAGGCCGACGAACTGGCGCCAGAAACCGGTGACGCCGGCTTCCACCGCAACGCGTTTGCGCACGGCGTTCGGCAGCACCGATTCACGGTAGGCCGCATCCTGGCGCAGGAACACGTCGGTGGACGGCATCGAGACCACGCGGGTCTTGAGGCCAGCTGCATCCAGCTGGGCCTTGGCTTCGGTGGCCAGCGAAACTTCTGAACCGGTGGCGATCAGGATCACGTCCGGGGTACCGGCGGCATCGGCCAGCACGTAGCCACCGCGCTCGATCTGGGCGATCTGCTCGGCGTCGCGCGGCTGGTGCGGCAGGTTCTGGCGGCTGAACACCAGGCAGCTCGGGCCATCCTGACGGGTGATCGCAGCCTTCCAGCTCACAGCCGACTCGACCGCATCGCACGGACGCCACACGTCGTTGTTCGGGATGTAGCGCAGCGAGGCCAGGTGCTCCACCGGCTGGTGGGTCGGGCCGTCTTCGCCCAGGCCGATAGAGTCGTGGGTGTAGACGTGGATGGCGTGGGCCGGGATCAGCGCGCTCATGCGCACGCCGTTGCGGGCGTAATCGCTGAACACCAGGAAGGTGGCGTCGAACGGAATGAAGCCGCCGTGCAGGGCCAGGCCGTTGGCAATGGCGGTCATGCCGAACTCGCGCACGCCGTAGTACACGTAGTTGGCGTTGGCGTCGTCGCTGGCAACCGACTTGCTGCCCTTCCACAGGGTCAGGTTGGAGTGCGCCAGGTCGGCCGAGCCGCCGACGATTTCCGGCAGCAGCGGGGCGTAGGCTTCGATGGCCAGCTGCGAGGCCTTGCGCGAAGCGATCGTCGGGCCTTCAGCGGCCACCTGGGCGATGTAGGCATCGGCCTTGGCAACGAAGTCGGCCGGCAGCTCGCCGTGCGAACGGCGGGTCAGCTCGGACGCTTCAGCCGGGTACTGGCTGGCGTACTTGTCGAACAGCTGTTCCCACTCGGCCTGGCGCAGGGTGCCAGCGCCATTGGCGCGCCAGCCGTCGTAGATCGCCTGCGGGATCTCGAACGGACCGTATTCCCAGCCCAGCTGCTTGCGGGTGGCTTCCAGCTCGTCCTTGCCCAGCGGAGCGCCGTGGCTGGATTCCTTGCCCGCCTTGTTCGGCGAACCGAAACCAATGGTGGTGCGGCAGCAGATCAGGGTCGGCTTGTCGCTCTGCGACAGCGCGGCCTCGATGCCGGCCTTGATGCTTTCCGGGTCGTGGCCATCGACATCGCGCACGACGTTCCAGCCATAGGCCTCGAAACGCTCCGGGGTATTGTCGGTGAACCAGCCCTCGACGTTGCCGTCGATGGAGATGTGGTTGTTGTCCCAGAAGCAGACCAGCTTGTGCAGGCCCCAGGTGCCGGCCAGCGACGCCGCTTCATGCGACACGCCTTCCATCAGGCAGCCATCGCCCATGAACACCCAGGTGCGGTGGTCGACCACTTCCAGTTCCGGGCGGTTGAAGCGCTGTGCCAGCAGCTTCTCGGCCAGGGCGAAGCCCACGGCATTGGCGAAACCCTGGCCCAGCGGGCCGGTGGTGGTTTCCACGCCCGGGGTCTCGTGGCGTTCCGGGTGGCCGGCGGTGTGGCTGCCCAGCTGGCGGAACAGCTTCAGCTGCTCGATCGGCAGGTCGTAACCGCTCAGGTGCAGCAGCGCGTACTGCAGCATCGAACCGTGGCCGTTGGACAGCACGAAACGGTCGCGGTTGAACCAGTGCGGGTTGCTCGGGTTATGGCGGAGATAGTCGTTCCAGAGGACTTCGGCGATGTCGGCCATGCCCATGGGCATGCCGGGGTGGCCGGACTTTGCGGTTTCAACCGCATCGGCGGCAAGGAAGCGGATGGCGTTGGCCAACTGGCGACGGGTAGGCTGCGTCATGGTTCTGTCGGAATCGGGAGGCGGCCGCGGACGTGCGGGCGGCCTATTGTCCCATAGTCGCCGGGCGGGGGGTCGGTTCACCTTGCCCGGTCGTGCCGGCCGCTGGCCGGCAGTTGCGCAGAATTCAATGAAGATCATGAAGTTGCCGGCCAGCGGCCGGCACTACCCCGCCCCCGGAGTTCGGGGGCTGCGCCATAGGCGCCGGGGTGTGGAGGCCGGTAAGGGGGGCCCGCGATTCGCATCGCGAAACGTGGGAGCGGCAGCGCGCATGCGATGACGCGTACCCGGCCAGCGGCCGGCACTACCCGCCCCCGGAGTTCGGGGGCTGCGCCATAGGCGCCGGGGTGTGGAGGCCGGTAAGGGGGGCCCGCGATTCGCATCGCGAAACGTGGGAGCGGCAGCGCGCATGCGATGACGCGTACCCGGCCAGCGGCCGGCACTACCCGTCCCCGGAGTCCCGGTACGGGAATCCGGACTCAGTCCTGCTGCGGGCCCAGCGCCGGGCCATCGTGCGACTCACCCTTGGCCACCAGGGTGGTAAGGGCCAGGTCGCCGGTCACGTTCAGCGCGGTACGGCACATGTCCAGGAAGTGGTTCACGCCCAGGATCAGGCCGATGCCCAGCGGGTTCACGCCCACCATCGCGCAGATCATCGCCACCACCGGCAGCGAGCCTGACGGCACGCCGGCCGTGCCGATGCCACCGAGGATGCAGACCGCCATCACCATGATCTGCTGGCCGATGCTCAGGTCCACGCCGAAGAACTGGGCCAGGAAGATCACCGTCACGCCCTCGAACAGCGCGGTGCCGTTCTGGTTGGCGGTGGCGCCCACGGTCAGCACGAAGCGCGACACGCGCTGCGGCAGGCCCATCTGGTCGGCCACGCGCAGCGCGGTCGGCAGGGTGGCGTTGCTGGAGGCGGTGGAGAACGCCATCACCGTCGCTTCCTGGGTATCGCGGAAGAACGACAGCGGCGAACGACCGGACAGCCATACGGCCGTGCCGTAGCTCACCACCATGTGCAGGCCGAGTGCCAGCACCACCACGCCCACGTAGGCGCCGAGGCGGATGATCAGCTCGAAGCCGAACAGCGCGGCCAGGTTGAACATGAAGCAGGCCACCGCATACGGGGCCAGGCGGATGACCAGGTTGATCAGGGTCATCGAAATTTCGAACACGCCTTCGATGGCGCGGCGCAGCGGCGCGACCTTCTCGTTGTCGGTCAGCACCATGCCGATGCCGAACATCAGCGCGAAGAACATCAGCGACAGGATCGCGCCGTTGTCAGACGCGGCCTGCAGCACGTTGCTCGGCACGATCGACAGCAGCATGTCCATGCCCTTCGGCGTGCCATGGATGCCCGCGACAATCTCCTTGCTGCGCTCGGCGTTCTCCGACAGCATCATCGCAGCGACCTGCGGGTCGACGCCGACACCCGGCTTGAGCAGGTTCACCAGCACCAGCCCGATGCCCACGGCAATGCCGGACAGCAGCACGGTATAGGCCAGGGTCTTCCAACCGATGCGGCCAAGGGCGCGGATGTCGCCCATCTCCGACACACCCATGATCAGCGCCGAGAAGATCAGCGGCACGATCAGCATGAAGATCAGGTTGAGGAACAGGCCCGAAGCCGGGGTGGTGATGTAGTCCATTACCCACTTGGCACCGGCCTGCAGACCATCGACGCTGCCGCCCAGGGCGTGCACGATCAGTCCCAGGATCAGGCCGATCGCAAAGCCGATGCCCATCTTCCAATGCAGGGGCAACTTCTTCTTGTCGGCAGCAGCTGCTGTCATGCGCGGGTTTCCTCGAAAAATGAATGCACTCTAACAAAGCGCGCAAGCGGCGCCGGTTCAGGTTCGCCGCGGCGGATACAGCGGCGCCAGGCCAGTGTCAGCGGTGCCGGCAGCCGCCGACCAGTGCGGTCCGTCACGGAAGGCCTCGCGCAAGCGCGCACGCAGCGACGCCAGGTCGCCCTGCCCACCCCAGCGCGCCTGCTGCAGGTCCTGCAGCACCTGGCGCTGGGCGGCATCCTCAAGCCGCGCGATGACCTGCTCGATACGTTCGACACCGGCCATCGCACACAGCTGCGCTTCCACCTGATCAAACCCTTCACCATCCAACGCGCGGCGCAGTTCGGCCACGCCGGCACGTCCAGTCGCCACAGCCGGCACAGCGCCCTTGGCCGCCACGGGTGCCGCCACGCGCGGGCGACGGCCTCGCTGCCAGCCCCACAACAGCGTCAACAGCCACAGCAACGCCAGGCCGATGGCGGCGCCCATCCACGGCCACGGACGCTCGGACAAACCACTGGCGCGCGGATCGGTCGCCGCGATACGGCTGTCCTGGCCATCGCCATCCGGCAGCGCCGCATCGGTGTCGATCGGCGGCAGCGGTGCAGGTGACGCACTGCCAGCCCCGCTACCGGCCACCACGGCCAGCGTCAGGTCCGGCAGCTTCGCTTCCTGTGCCTTGCCATTGCGCACGTCCCACCACGGCAGGCGCGGCCCCGGCACCACCAGCGAACCCGGCTGGCGCGGCACGATCGAATAGCGGCGGGTGATCTTCAGCCGCGGCGTACTGCCATTGAAGGTCTCTTCGTACTGCGCAGGTTCTGCGAACACCTGCGCGGCGTTGCCGAGGTCGGGCACCGGCAGATCGGTGAACTGCGCGCGGGTAGCGCCTTCGGCAATCGCCTCCACCACCACGTTGGCCGCCTCGCCGGTACGGGCGCTGGTCGGTGCACTGGTGTAGCGCAGCTGCAGGCCCTGCAGCGGCAGCCATGGCTGCGGCGCCTGTGCCGGTTGCGCCTGCACCTGCAACGTGCGGTCCGCGCCAGTGGCATTCATGCGCCCGTCGCCGCCGCCGAAGAAATCGTCGAAGAAGCCACCGGCACTGCGCCCGCTGAAGCGCGCACCGGCCAGCCGAAGTGCACCGCTGCGCTCGGGGATCAGCAGGAAGCGCCGCTCGACCACGTTGTAGCGGCGGCCGTTGACCTGTCGCACATCGGTGCGGTCATCGCCCACCCGCTGCAACGACGCGCCGGCCGGTGTATCCAGCACCAGTTCGCCGGAGGCCAGCTGCGAAGCGAAATACAACCGCACCACCACGCCTACGCTCTGCTGCACATACGGTGTCTCGTCATCGACAGCGGTTTCGATGAACGCCACCGCATTGCTGTCGGGACCTGCCACGGCAGCGGCATCCACCTGCAGGGTCAACGGTGCGGTACGTACGCTGCCCACCTGCAGGCCCGGCACCACCAGTGCACCGCTACGCCGTGGCGTGAGTGCCACGCCATACAGATTGCGCTGCTGCATGCTGCCATTGCTCCACGCTACCTGGCGGCTGCTGGTCTGCCCGCTGAGGTCGAAGTCGGTGCGCAACGGTGTGAAGTCAGGGGCGCCCTGGTCGCTCTCGACATTGAGCGTGACCGTGTCGCCCATCGCGATGCGGTCGCGGTCCAGCCACGCACGCGGCTGCGCCCAGGCCAGCAGCGGCAGCCACAGCAGCAGTGCCGCCAGTACCTGTCGGGGCCAGTGCCCGTGCATGTTGATCGCCCGCGTCATCGCCCTTCCCTCTTCCTGCGTTCGTTTTCCAGCTGGAACTTGGCCCGCAGCAATGCGCCTGGATCATCCGGCACGCGCCGCATCCACGCCTCCACCGCCTGCTGCTCCTCGCGTTGGCGTGGGGTGGTGCCGTCGCTGCCTGGCACGGGCTTGCCATCCTGATCGCCTTTGCCCTCACGTGCCTGCTGCATGGCCTGCTGCATGCGCTGGCGCTGCTGCTCATCAGCCTGGGCCTGCGCTTTGGCATCCTCCACCTGTGGTGGCGCCTGCTGTCCATCGCGGCCGCGCTCGCCGGGCTGCGGGCTCGACTGGTTCTTGTCGTCACCGGGATTGGGCTGGCCCTGCTGACCCGACTGCGGCTGTCCCTGACCGGGATTCTGCTGGCCCTGCTGCGGCTGCTGGCCCTGCGGATTCTGCTGGCCCTGTGAATCGTTCTGCTGCTTCTGCTGCCCGTTCTGCGGTGGCTTCTGCTGATCCTGGCCTTTGCCACCCGACTGCTTGCGCTTGCGCGCGGCATCGACCACGGCACGGTTGGCGACCGCATCGGCCATGCCGGGATGCAGTGCCAGCGCGCGGTCGTAGGCGGCAATGGCTTCGTCGTAGTTGCCCTCGCGGGCCAGTGTATTGGCCAGGTTGTACCAGCCCGCATCGCTGTCGATCCCCTCGAACTGCTTGCGGGCACTGGCGAAATCACCGTTGCGGTAAGCCTGCGCACCTTCGGCCAGACGCTGGTGCTGCACCTGGTCGGCGCGCTTCCACAGCGTGCCCTGCGCCGGCGGTGCGGCCGGCACCGCAGGCGCCTGCGCCTGCACATCACTCATCCATGGCAGCAGGCCCACCGCCAGCACCGCCGCCAGCAGCGCGCGGCGACGGAAAGCGAGCAGCGCCAGCAGCATCACCGGTGGCAGCAGCCAGAACCCTTCATCACGCCATTGCTTGCCCTCGCCGGGCCGCTGCGCTGCAGTACCTTCGCGTGCATCAAGTACGCCCAGCGCACGCAGGTCACTGTCATCGGTGGCGATGCGGGCATAGCGGCCTCCGCCTGCGGTCGCCACCGCACGCAGGCTGCCTTCATCCAGCGCGGCCTGGCGGATCTGCCCAGTGCCATCCCGGTACGCCGCACCGGCAGATGTGCCCAGCCCCAGTACCGACACCTGCATGCCGAGGCTGCGCGCCTGCGCTGCGGCCAGTGCCGCTTCATCATCCGCCTGATCGCTGACCAGCAGGATCTGCCCCCGCAATGCCCCGATCTGGCGCATCAACCGCGTCGCCCAGTCGATGCCACGGTCGGCGCGTTGTCCGTCGCGCGGCATCACATCCGGCGACAGCGCGTCCAGATACAGCGCGACGTTGCTGCCGTCATCGGTCAGCGGTGCCACGGTGTAGGCATCCTCGGCATAGACCACCAGGCCCACCTGGCCACCCTGGCGGGCACGCAGCAGCTCGCCCACTTTCGCCCGAGCCTGCAGCAGGCGCGACGGCGGCAGATCGGTGGCATTGATCCGGCTGGACAGATCCAGCACGACCAGCAGCGGTGCGCTGGCCTGGAACATCGGTTGTGCCTGCTGCCGCCAACTCGGCCCGGCCATGGCCAGCGCTGCCAGGGTCCAGCCCAGCAGCACGGCCCAGGGCAGGCGTGCACGGCGGCGCGTGCCCGCAGCCAGCAGATGCGGCAACAGGTGGGCATCCACCGCTGTTCGCCACACATCGCTGCGCCGCTGCCGATACAACGCCACCACGATGATCAGCGGCAGCGCCAGCAACGCCCACAGCCATTCCGAGCGCAGGAAGTGCAGCGCGTTCCAGTCAGGAAGATTCGAAGCCAACGCGATCATCGACGGCGCTCCGGCCACAGCCAGGCCAATGCGCCCAGCAGCAAGGCCAGGCTCAGCGGCCATGCATAGCGTTCCTCGCGCGGTCGCAGGCTTGGCCCCTTCGCGGCGATCGGCTCCAGCCGGTCCAGTTCGGCGTAGATGCCGGCCAGCTGTGCAGTGTCGCGGGCGCGGAAGAACTGGCCGCCGGTCATGCTCGCGATCTTCTTCAAGGTAGCCTCGTCGACCGGATCCTGGTCGGCGGAAATGGGAATGCCGAACAGGCGCATGCTGCCATCGCCGCCAAAGGCGACGGTGTGGATACGCACGCCTTCGGCACGCGCGACTTCGGCGGCACGCAGCGGTTCCAGCACGCCGGCATTGCTGACGCCGTCGGTCAACAGAATCAGCACGCGCTGGCCTTCAGGCTGGCTGCGCAGGCGCTTCACCGCCAGGCCGATGGCATCACCGATGGCGGTCTCGCGCCCGGCCAGGCCGACCACGCTGTCGCGCAGCTGGTCGCGCACGCTGGCCAGATCGGCCGTAAGCGGCGTCAGCGTGTAGGCGCGGTCGCCGAAGATCAGCAGGCCGATGCGATCACCGGCACGACGATCAAGGAAATCGGCCAGCACGGCCTTGGCCGCGGTCAGGCGATCCACCGCCTGCCCGCCCAGCACCATGTCGCCCTCGCCCATGCTGCCGGACACGTCCATCGCCAGCATCATCTGCCGGCCCTCCTGCGGCGGCGTGATCGCTTCACCCAACTGTTGCGGGCGAGCCAGTGCGACGCACAGCGCGCACCAACCCAGCCACAACAGCAGCGTGCGCAGCCACGACACGTCAACGCGGCCGCCACCGGACAGCGCTTCCAGTTCCGTCGCCGCATAGGGCACCCGCAGCGCAGCGCCGGGATCGGCACGACGCTTCCACCAGCGCATCAGCAACGGCAACGGCAGCGCCAGCAGGGCCAACGGCCACGCCAGCTGCAGGTCCGGCCATGGCCAGTAACTTGCCAGCAGATTCATCGGCGCCGCTCCAGCAGCATGGCCAGATAGCGCTCGCGCGCCCAGCTGCGCAGCGCCGCCACATCGTTGGCGTCCACCCGTGGACGATAGGCGCCTTCCGCCAGCAGACTGCGACGTGCCGCGGGCAGCGTGCCTTTCGGATCCACGCGCTGCCACCAGGCGTCATCGCGCAGGGATTCACTGCCGGGCTGCGCCTGGCGTGCGGCGCGACGCAGCAGTCCTGCGATCGCCGCCAGTTCCGCAGCAGCATCGGCGGTGGATGCCAGCTCCTGATCGAACAGCTGCAACCAGCGTTGGCGGCGACGGCGACGCCGCCACCAGAAGAAGGCCGCCACCACCAGCAACAGCAGCACCACGCCGCCGATCATCAGATAGCCCGGTGCCGGCGGCCACCATGATGGAGCGGGTGGCACCTGCACATCGCGCAGCGGCAGGTTCGCGCTCATGCCGGCACCTCGGTCGGGGATGGCGCCAGCCAGGCATCACTGGGCGCGTCGGTGGACAGCACCTGCACATCGACGCGGCGCGCTCCCAGCTGGCGCCGCAGGTCCTGCAGCGGTTCAACGAAATGCGCCTGCCAATGGGCCTGGACCTCGCTGCGGCGCAGGTCGAGGCCGATGCGCTGCTGCAGGGTCTGGAACTGCAGCGCGGCTGACGGAGGCTGCAGTTCCAATGGATCCACCAGCAGCACCAGACTGAGGTCGTGGTGCTGGGCCAGCGCACTCCAGCGCGCCGGCGGAATACGGATGGCCTGCTGCGGATCGGCCAGCACCAGCACACGTGCACCCGGGCGCAGGACGCGACCGGCATGGTCCAGCGCACGTTCCAGGCCAAGGTCATCGGCCGGGGGCTGCGCATACCAGCGGGTGAGCGCGTCCAGCACGCGCAATACGCCGCGCGGGCCGCCTGCCGGTGCAATCGGTGGTTCACGGTCGCTGCCACGCAGGGCGCCGATGCGATCGCCACGACGCTGCGCCGACCACGCGGCGACGGCGCCCGCGCGTGCAGCCTGCACCGATTTGAAGCGCACGCGGGTGCCGAAGTACAGGGCCGGCGAGGTATCGGCCACGATCAGGCTGACCCGCTCGCGCTCGGCCTGGAACAGCTTGGTGTGGGCACGTCCGGTACGCGCGGTCACCCGCCAGTCGATATGCCGTGCATCATCACCGGCCACGTACTCGCGTGACTCGGCATATTCCATGCCACGCCCGCGCAGCGGCGACGGCGCCTGCCCGGCGTTGCCGGCGCGGCCACGGCGTGGCGGCGGCGGTCGCTGTGCAAGGCGGCGCAGCGCCACCAGTTCGGACAGTTGCGGGCGCAGCCCGTCACCGTCACTGACGGAGGAGGCGTGGTGCAGGGATGGATCGGTCATGCGCAGGCTCAGGGTGCCGGCACCCGGGCCAGCAGCTCCTGCACCAGGCGCTCACCATCCCAGCCTTCAGCGGTGGCTTCGTAGCTGGGCAGCACGCGATGGCGCAGCACGTCGGCAGCAACCGCACGCACGTCATCGGGGGTGACGAAATCGCGGCCGGCCAGCCAGGCGCGCGCGCGCGCGCAGCGTTCCAGCGCGATGGAACCGCGCGGGCTGGCGCCCCATGCAATGCGGCGGCCAAGGCCAGCGTCATAGCGCGACGGATCACGCGAGGCCAGCACCAGCTCGATCAGGTAGCGTTCCAGCGCCGGCGCCATGTGCAGGTCCAGCACTTCGCGGCGGGCATCGAACACATCCTGCATCGGCAGCTTTTCCGGCGCTTGTGCGGCTTCGCCCAACGCACCACGGGCGCGCTCGCGAGCCAGGCGCAGGATCTCCGATTCGGCGGCCTGGTCCGGGTAGCCGATGCGCACATGCATCAGGAAACGGTCCAACTGCGCTTCCGGCAGCGGGAAGGTGCCTTCCTGCTCGATCGGGTTCTGCGTGGCCATCACCAGGAACAGCGGCGGCAGCGCGTAGGTGTGGCGGCCCACGGTGACCTGGCGCTCGCCCATCGCTTCCAGCAGTGCCGACTGCACCTTGGCCGGCGCGCGGTTGATTTCGTCGGCCAGCAGGATCGGATGGAAGATCGGGCCGGGTACGAATTCGAAGCGCCCTTCCTGCGGGCGCCAGATTTCGGTGCCGGTCAGGTCGGCCGGCAGCAGGTCCGGGGTGAACTGCACGCGGGCGAAGTCGGCCTCCAGGCGCGAGGCCAGCGCGCGGATCGCCGTGGTCTTGGCCAGGCCCGGAGCGCCTTCCACCAGCAGGTGGCCATCGGCCAGCAGCGCGATCAGCAGGCGTTCGACCAGCGCGGCCTGGCCGACGATCTCGGCCGACAATGCGTCGCGCAGCTGGCTGAAAGTGGCATGCAGGCGGGAAGTGGCCGGCGCGGACGGCGGCGAGACGGTTTCGGGCATCGGCGGTGGCAGGTTCATGGGGGCCTTTGACCGGCGCGGGACGGCACGGGTTCCCGACATCATCGCAGGGTGCCCTGCGAATGGCATCAAGAACGGCTGAACGACCCATCCACGCATGGCGTGGATCTACTGGCGGAAACGCAGAAGGGCCGCGCAGGGCGGCCCTTCTGCGTTTCGCGGAGGCGCGGGCTCAGTTCTGCTTGGCCACGCGCAGCACCTTCGGGGTCACGAACACCAGCAGCTCGGCCTTGTCCTTGTTGCGGCCGCGCTTCTTGAACAGGTTGCCCAGGAACGGCACGTCGCCCAGGAACGGCACCTTGCTGATGCTGCTGCGGTCGGTGAACTCGTACACACCACCGATGACCACGGTCTGCCCATCCTCGACCAGCACCGCGGTGTTGACCTCACGGCGGTTGATCGACGGTACCGTGCCGTAGCCCTGCAGTTCGATCAGGCGGTCAACTTCGTCCTTCTTCACCTGCATGTTGAGGAACACGCGGTTGTCGTTGGTGATGGTCGGGGTCACCCGCAGTTCCAGCACCACTTCCTTGAACTGCACGTTCGGGGTGGAACCGGCGCCACCGGCAGCACCGGTGCCGCTGATGGTGACGTAGCCGATTTCCTTGCCCTGCTTGATCATCGCCTCGCGCTGGTTGGTGGTGACCACGCGCGGGTTGGAGATCACCTCACCCCGCGATTCTTCCTGCATGGCCGACAGCTCCACGTCCAGCAGGTAGCCTGCGTTGAGGATCGACAGCGCCAGCGAACCCGGATTGCTGGCCGTAGCCACCGGCAGGTTCCAGTTCAGGCCACGCTTGATGGTCGGGCCGCTGGGAATCGGCGCCGGGCCGACGCTGCCACCGGCCTGCCACTCACGGACCGCCTTGGCGTTGGCCAGTGCGGTATCGACCTGCGACTTGCGGGTTTCCTCGTTGGCAGCGAGGCTGCCGCTGAAGTACACGTTGTCGCGGCTGCCGCTGATGCCGAACTTCGCACCCAGCTCGCGGGCGAAGGTGTCGGTCGCGATGACGATGCGGCTTTCGATCAGCACCTGGTCGACCGGGCGGTCGATCACACTGATCAGCTCACGCATGCGCGCGATCTTCTTCGGAATGTCGCTGATCATCAGCGTGTTGGTGCGCTCGTCGGCGACGATGCGGCCCCGCCCGGACAGGAAGCCACTCTCCTCCTGCGACGAGCCGCCACCACCGCCATTGCCGCCACCACTGCCGCCACCGATGCCCTTGGCCTCGGTCAGCGCTTTGAAGATCTGCGTGGCGCTGTGGTAGTTGATCTGGACGTAATCGGTGACCAGGTCTTCGCGGTTCTCGATGGCGATGCGCGCGTCTTCCTTCTCCTGCTCGAACTTGGCCAGCTCAGCCTGCGGAGCGACCCAGATCACGCTGCCATCGCGACGCTTGTCCAGGCCCTTGGCACGCAGCACGATGTCCAGCGCCTGGTCCCACGGCACGTTGACCAGGCGCAGGGTCACATTGCCCTGCACCGAATCGGAGGCCACCACGTTGAGATTGGATTCCTCGGCGATCAGCTGCAGCACGGTGCGCACCGGCACGTCCTGGAAGTTGAAGGTCACCGGCTTGCCGGTGAAACCACGCTGGCCGACGGCCTTGGCAGCCTGGGTGACGCTGCCGGCGGTGACTGCACCGACGGCGGCCGGCGCCTGCCGCGGGCTGATCTCCACCACGTACTCGTTGCCACTCTGGTAGGCCAGCGACTCCACCGCGCCACCGGTGCTCAGCACCAGCTGGGTACCGGCACCGGACGGCTTGGCGTCGATGCGCTGCACCGGCGTGGCGAAGTCGATGACGTTCATCGGCTTCTGCAGGTTGGCCGGCAGTCGGGCGTTACCGACATCGACCACCACGCTGTTGCCCTGCGTACGCAGGTCCGGAACCGCGCCCTGGCCGTCGAACTGGACGATCAGGCGCCCGGCGCCATCATCGCCGCGCTTGAAATCGATTTTGGCCACCGACAGGCCGGCCGGCGCTGCCGCCGGTGCCACGGTGGCGCCCACCGGCTTTTCCGCCGGTGCGGCGGCCAGCGCCGGAGCGCAGGCCAGCATCAGCGCGACTCCCAACGCGCTGACACGGTTCAAGGTAGAGCGCCGGATGGGACGCAGCCCCTTGGCTTGGTGAAAGGTCATCGTGCTATCCCCAGTAAACGATCATTGATCTTCAAGCGAGAGCGTTGCCGGCCGTTCCAGCCAGCCACCCGCGCCATCCGGCACCAGTTCGATCAGCTCCACGTGGTCTTCGAAGACCGCCGTGACCCGCCCGTCGCTCTGCCCCAGGTAGCCGCCCGGGCGTACCCGGTAGGTCACCTTGTCCGGCCCCATCACCAGCGCCACGGTGGCGGCTCCGGTGCCGATGGTGCCGACCATGTCCAGTGCGTCCAGCGGGAAGCCTTCCAGCGGCTCCTTGCGCCGGTTCGGATCCGGACGCAATCCGCCATTCCCCTGCTGCGGATTGGTCCAGGCATCGGTGAACGGATCGCGCAGACCCTGTGCGGAGTATTCGAAGGTTTCGAACTGCTGCATCACCGGCAGCGGCTCCAGCGGCTGTGCCGGTCGCGCACGCTCGCCTTCCACCCACTTTTCAAGATTCGGTGCATCACCCGGCGTGCTGGTCACATCGCGGCCGCACGCGGCCAGCATCAGCACGACGGCAGCCATCCCACAACGCGCAAAGAGGGAACGGATCACTTCTTCTCCTCCTTGCCGGCGTCAGCCGCCTGCTGTGCCTGCACCTCGGTCTCATCCAGATAGCGGTAGGTCTTGACCGTGCCGGACAGCTCCAGCGCACCACTGCGGGCGTTGCCGCTGGTCTTGTCCTTGGGCTTGAGGTTGATGTCGTGCATGGTCAGGATGACCACGCGCGGCAGCGACGCCACGCCACTGACGAAGGCACCGAACTGGTGGTAACTGCCCACCATGCGCAGCTTGATCGGCTTCTCGGCGTAGAACTCCTTGACCTGCTCCTGTTCCGGCTCGAACAGCTCGTTGGTCAGGCCGCTGGACAGCGCGGTCTGCGAGATGTCGATGATCAGGTCCGGCATTTCGGTCTTGCTGGGCAGCTGCCGCAGCATCTGCTGCAGCACCTGTTCCATCTGTGCCAGCTGCTGCTTCAGCGGCGCCAGGTTCACCGCACGCTCCTGCTGCTTGGTGAACTCCGAACGCAGCTCGACTTCCTTCGATTCCAGGCCGGCAAGTTCCTCGCGCTTGCCACTGATCAGCAGCATCCACGCCACGAACATGATCACCAGCGCCAACAGCGAGCAGAAGACGATCTTGGCCTTCTGCGGCCAGTTGCCGATGTCGTTGAAATCCAGGTTCTTCAGATCGATTTTCTGGCTCATGCGCGATCCCCCTGCAGCGGGGCGTTGAAGGCCTGCGGCGGCTGCGCCAGGCGGCTGCCCTCGGGCTTCGGCGCAGGCTTTGCAGCCGGGGCTGCCGGTTGGTTCGGCGTGGCCGGGGCCGGGGTGGCAGCAGGTGTGTTGACCGGCGCGGCGGCGGGTGCGGGTGCAGCCGGTGCAGCAGCGGGCTGGCCGGCGGCCGGTGCAGCAGGTGCCGCTGCATCCGGGCCGGCTGCAAGCGGTGCCACTGCGGGCGGAGCCGGCGTTGCCACCGAACCATCGGCGTTGAGGCCTGGCGTACCAGCCACTTCCTCACTCTGTGCCGGCAGCTTCACCTTGACCACGAACACATAGGGCAGCGCCTTGATGTCGGCCAGCGGGCCCACCTTGCCGTCCTTGTCCTTCTCGGGATCACGCGCTTCGATGATCGACAGTTCCGGGTTGGTCATCCAACCGGAGGTCTCCAGGTTGCGCATGTACGCCGAAACACGGGCATTGGACTGGGTACGGCCTTCCAGGGTCAGCACGTCGCCTTCCTGCTTCAGCGCGGTCAGCACCAGGCCATCGGGAATCGTGCGCACCAGCGCATCGAACAGGTGCACCATCTGCGAGCGCTTGGCCTGCAGTTCCTCGATCACCTTCTTGCGGGCCAGCAGGCGTTCCTTCTGCGCGTCGAGGCGGTCGATCTCCTTGTTCTGTTCCTTGACCTTCTCGATCTCGGCTTCCAGATAGGCGTTGCGGTCCATCTGGCCGCTCACCTGGCGGTCGTAGTAGAACCAGATCACCAGCGACAGCAGCAGGCCACCGATCGCGGCCATGCCCAGCATTGCGTAGAACTCGCGCTGGCGTTGCTTGCGCCGCTCGGCGCGCCAGGGCAATAGATTGATGCGTGCCATCAGTCGAAGCTCCTCAGCGCCAGACCGGTTGCGATCATCAGCGCGGGGGCATCCTGGGCCAGCGCATGCGCGTTCACCTTCGGCCCCAGGGTCATCTGCGCCAGCGGGTTGGCGACCACGGTCGGCACGCCCAGCTGTTCCTCGACCATTTCCGGCAGACCGCCCAGCACGGCGCAGCCGCCGGCCAGCACGATGTGATCAACGCGGTTGAACTCGCTGCCTGCGTAGAAGAACTGCAGCAGGCGGCTGATCTGCTGGACCGTGGCTTCCTTGAACGGCTCCAGCACTTCCATCTCGTAGCTTTCCGGCAGCCCGCCCTGGCGCTTGGCCAGTCCGGCTTCCTCGTAGCTCAGGCCGTAGCGGCGCATGATCTCGTCGGTCAGCTGCTTGCCACCGAACACCTGTTCGCGGCTGTACAGGCTGCGGCCGCCGCGCAGGACATTGAGGGTGGTCATGGTGGCACCGATATCGACCAGCGCGACCACACCCTCGATGGATACCGGCAGCTCGCTGGCGACCAGGGCATAGGCGTTCTCGACCGCGAAGGCCTCCACGTCCATCACCTTGGCCTGCAGGCCACCCAGCTCCAGCGCCGACTGGCGCAGTTCCACGTTCTCCGAACGCGACGCGGCCAGCAGCACCTGGACCATCTCCGGGTTGTTCGGGATCGCCCCGATCACCTCGAAGTCCAAATTCACTTCCTCGATCGGGTACGGAATGTAGTTGACCGCTTCCAGCTCGATCTGGGCTTCCATGTCGTTCTCGTCGAGCTCGGCCGGCATCGGGATCACCTTGGTGATCACCGCCGACCCAGCGACGGCGGCAGCGGCCAGCTTGGCCTTGCTCCCCGAGCGGTTCATCGCGCGGCGGATGGCCTCACCCACGGCCTCCACTTCCACGATGTTCTTCTCCACCACCGCATTCGGCGGAAGAGGTTCCACAGCGTAATGTTCCACACGAAAACGATTGCCACTGCGGGACAGCTGCAAAAGCTTTACCGCAGTCGAACTGATGTCGACGCCTACAAGCGGCGACTGACTTTTTGGGATGAGCCCCACGGTTTCTCCCCTGCCGACGGGCACTTGGACGCAAGACCTGCGCCCGAGCATTAATAACGTATTCTTAGCAAATGGCAACGGCCCTGCTGTGAAGTCCCTCACGGATTCACCATGCAGCCCCTGACTGTTCCCCTTGCGCTCCCCGGTGCCGACCCCAGCCGCCACCTTGCGTAATCTATACTCTGCGACCACGAAATTCGCAATCGGAATCTGAACCCGATGACTCGACTCCGCCGCTGGCTGCGCTGGATCTTCCTGATTGTCCTGGTCCTGGCGCTGATCGGCGCGGCCGCCGTGGGCGGTCTGTACTACGCCGTGTCCTCCAAGCTTCCCGACGTGCAGACCCTGCGCGACGTGGAAATGCAGGAGCCCATGTACGTCTATGCCGCCGACGGCAAGCTGATGGCGGTGTTCGGCGAGACCCGCCGTACCCCCATCACCATGAAGGACGTGCCCGAGCGCCTGAAGCAGGCGTTCCTGGCCACCGAGGATGCCCGCTTCTACGAGCATGGCGGTGTGGACTACATGGGCATCGGCCGAGCGGTGTGGCTGCTGGCCACCACCAACGACAAGCGCGTGCCGGGTGGCTCCACCATCACCCAGCAGGTGGCCCGCCAGTTCTTCCTCAGCTCCGAGTACAGCTACACCCGCAAGCTGGCCGAGATCCTGCTGGCGCGGAAGATCGAGTCCGAGCTGAGCAAGGACGAGATCTTCGAGCTGTACCTGAACAAGAGTTTCTTCGGCAACCGCGCCTACGGGGTGGCCGCCGCCGCCGAGTTCTACTACGGCAAGAAGCTGAACGAGCTGGACCTGGATGAAATGGCCTCGCTGGCCGGCATCCCCAAGTTCCCGTCTTCGGGCAACCCGATCTCCAACCCGGAACGTGCCCGCCAGCGCCGCGACAACTACGTGCTGCAGCGCATGGCCGACCTGAAGTTCGTCAGCCAGGCCGAGGCCGACGCGGCCAAGGCCGTGCCGATGCACGCCACCGCGCATGAACCGCCGGTGCAGGTCGATGCCCCCTACGTGGCCGAGCTGGTGCGCCAGGAAATGATCGCCCGCTTCGGCGGCGATGTGGTCAACAAGGGTTACCACGTCACCACCACCATCGATGCCACCCTGCAGACCGCCGCCAACCAGTCGGTGCGCGACGGCCTGCTGCTGTACGACCACCGCCACGGCTGGCACGGCGTGGAGAAGCAGGTGCAGGTGGGTGCCGGCGAAGACGCCGCTGCCCTGGCCGAGCACCTGCGTGGCATGTACGGCCAGGCCGGCCTGCTGCCGGCCATCGTCGCCAGCACCGGTGCCGATGGCAGCGCAACGGTGGTGCTGGCAAACCGCAGCGAGATCGTGCTGCCGGCCGGCGCCGCCAAGTGGACCAACAAGACCCCGGGCAAGCTGGTGCAGCGCGGCGACATCGTGCGCGTGCGCGCCGGGGCCAAGGAAGGTGAGTGGCTGCTGGACCAGATCCCGCGCGGCCAGTCCGCACTGGTCTCGCTGGATGCCCACAACGGCGCGTTGAAGGCGCTGGTGGGTGGCTTCAGCTTCTCCGGCAACAAGTTCAACCGCGCCACCCAGGCCCGTCGCCAGCCGGGTTCGAGCTTCAAGCCGTTCGTCTACGCCGCCGCCTTCGACAAGGGTTACAACCCGGCCTCGATCGTGCTCGACGCCCCGGTCGTGTTCCGCGACCGCCGCGGCAAGACCTGGGCCCCGCAGAACGACGGCGGCGGCTTCCGCGGCCCGATGCGCCTGCGTGAAGCGCTGGTGCAGTCGCGCAACCTGGTCTCGGTGCGCCTGCTCGATGGCATGGGCGTGGACTACGCGCGCAAGTACATCAGCGAGTTTGGCTTCGCCGAATCGGAACTGCCGCCGAACCTGTCGATGTCGCTGGGTACCGCCTCGCTGACCCCGCTGTCGGTGGCCCGCGGCTACGCCGTGTTCGCCAACGGCGGCTCGCGCGTGGACACCTGGCTGATCGACCAGGTCAATGACCGCGACGGCAACCTGGTGTTCAAGGAAAACCCGGCGCTGGCCTGCCGCGACTGCGCCGGCAGCAGCGACCAGCCGGTCAACCAGGTGGTGGACGGCTTCAACTTCGGTGCCCCGGCCCCGAAGGTGGACCCGGCTGCTGCCGCCAAGGCCGAAGCCAAGACCGAAACCCCGGCCGCGCCGGTCAACCCCGATGCCCGCACCGCCCCGCGCGCGATCGACGCCCGCACCGCCTACCAGCTGGTGTCGATGATGCGCGACGTGGTCCAGCGCGGTACCGGTGCCCAGGCCAAGGTGCTCGGCCGCGAGGACGTGGGCGGCAAGACCGGCTCCACCAACGACCACCGTGACGCTTGGTTCTCCGGCTTCGGCGGCCCGTACGTGACCACCGTGTGGGTGGGCCGCGACGACTTCCGTTCGCTGGGCTACCGCGAATACGGTGGCAAGGCCGCCCTGCCGATCTGGATCGACTACATGCGCACCGCGCTGAAGGACACCCCGATCGCGCAGAACGACCCGCCCAGCGGCATGGTCCAAGCCACCCTCAACGGCGCCACCGAGTGGGTGAAGGTGGAAGACATGGACCGCCTGACCGACTACGACCTGAACCTCAATACGCCGCAGGCCGACGCCGCCGCGTTCGATATCTTCTGAGGAAGGGTGCGGTGGGTGCCGCTCTGGTAGATGCCAACCTTGGTTGGCACCGATGCGGCTCTGGTAGCTGCCAACCTTGGTTGGCGCCCTGTGCCGACCAAGGTCGGCACCTACCAAAGCCTTGGTGGGTGCCAACCTCGGTTGGCACCGATGCCGCCCTGGTAGATGCCAACCTTGGTTGGCTCCCCGTGCCGACCAAGGTCGGCACCTACCAAAGCGTTGGTGGGTGCCAACCTCGGTTGGCACCGATGCCGCCCCGGTAGTTGCCAACCTTGGTTGGCGCCCCGTGCCGACCAAGGTCGGCACCTACCAAAGCGTTGGTGGGTACCAACCTCGGTTGGCGCCCCGTGCCGACCAAGGTCGGCACCCACCAAAGCAGTTGCATCCGCCATACCCACGCAGATGTCACATCCGTGCGCTAGTCTGTAGCCAGGTCGCAACAGGGAGTCATCGCATGCATCGCGCCCGTCAGCATGCTGCCAGCCAGACCCGCGAGCGGCGCCACCGCCTCGCCCACGAAGCCGCCCGCCTGATGGCCGAAGGCGGCATCCGCGACTACCACCAGGCCAAGTTGAAGGCCGCCAGCCGGCTCGGCATTCACGACGATGCCTCCCTGCCCCGCAATACCGAGATCGAAGACGCCCTGCGCGAGTACCAGCGGCTGTTCTCCGGGCCCCAGCACGGCAACGAACTGCAGCGCCGCCGTGAAGCCGCGATGCGCGCGCTGGAGTTCCTGCACGGCTTCTCCCCGCGCCTGGCCGGTCCCGTGCTGGACGGCACCGCCGACGCCAACAGCCCCGTGCAGCTGCACTTGCACAGTGACGACCCGGAAGCCGTGCACCGCTTCCTGGACGAACACGGCATCCCCGCCGAGTCGCGGACGCGCCGCCTGCGCATGGACCGCGAACGCTGCCTGGATGTGCCGGTGTGGGTGTTCAGTGCCGAGGAGCTGACCTTCGACCTCGCGGTGTTGCCGTATGACGCCCTGCGCCAGGCACCACTGTCACCGGTGGATGAGAAGCCGATGCGACGCGCGTCGGTGGCACAGTTGCGGCAGGTGCTGGCCGAAGCGGAGATCACTGCGTACATCGGCGGATGACGGTAGCGCCGGTCCATGGCTGGCGAGCGCAGCGGCGTTCGCCTTGGGTGGGTGCGGACCGTTGGTCCGCACTGTGCTTCGGGCATTTCGATGGCTGACCGGAGAGCAGTCGAGCATGGCTCGACTCTACAGGGGCGCTGCACCCGTGTTTGGTAGGTGCGGACCGCTGGTCCGCACTGTGCTTCGTGCATTTCGATGACTGAGCGGAGAGCAGTCGAGCAAGCTTGTATGTTCCTCCCGGCTCCTACGCGGTATGTAGGAGCCAGGGTGGAGGGACCGTCAAGCATGCATCTGCGGATACTAGCCGACAGACGAGTCGAGCGATCCCCATCCCGCACACGAACGTCGATAAAGGATCGTACGGCCCCCAAAGGGGATCGTCGATGTAGGCAAGCTAACGTCGGTGCGGTACCACCCCAGCCCCTTAAAGATAGCTGGGAGCCGTACAAATGTCTGATTCTCTCGATATTGGCGTGGACGTGGACTCCAAGGAGTTCGTACCGGCAGTGGCCGACCGCAAGGCCGGCGACAGGATCGCCAACACCCGGGCCGGCATAGCCCAGTGGCTCAACACCTTGCCCCAGCGATGCCGGATTGGCATGGAGGCGACGGGGCGGTACTACGAGTTGTTGGCTCGGATGGCTGGCCAGGCAGGCCACGTTGTCTATGTGATCAATCCACGTCTGATCAAGCACTACGGCCGGGCGACGGGCTCGCGTGGCAAGACGGACGCCATGGACGCCGAAGCGATCGCCCGGTACGTGAAGAAGGAGAACGATCGCCTGCGTGAATACGTACCGCGTACCGACGAGCAGCAGCAGATGCACGATTTGCTGCGCAAGCGGCAGACGCTGGTAAAGACACGCGCGCGCCTGGAGCAATCCTTCGGGGTAAGCAAAAGTGCCCCCGGGGAGCTGTCAGATCTGTTCTGCGCTCTGGCTGGGACGCTGTCCGAGCTGGAAAGCGAACTGCAGCGCTTGGGTCGCGATGGAGAGCATGGCACGCTCTACAAGCGCCTGTTGACCATCCCTGGTGTCGGCCCTGCCGTCGCCGCTCACCTGATCTACTACATGACGCGCTGGCCGTTGGCCAACGCCAACGCGTGGATCGCCTGCACCGGCCTGGATCCCCGGCCTAACGAGTCTGGCGGCAGAACGGGACGGCGTCGGCTGTCCAAACAGGGCGCGCCAGTGCTGCGCCAGATGCTCTACATGGCCGCAATGGGGCTCAAGCGGTGTCGCCGGGGGCAACCGCTCTACGACGAGCTGTCAAAACGCGGTCACCCCAGCACCGCCGTCTTCAACATCCTAGCCAGAAAGCTGGCCAGGATCGCCTGGGGTGTCTTCAAAAGCGGCCAGGACTTCGATCCGGCCATGCTGAAGGTGGGTCAAGCCTGCTTCCAGCAGGCTTGACCGCGAACATAGGATCTCGACTCTACAAAAGCGGTGTTACCTGCTCTGGCAGGTGATGCCCATCATGCGCGCTACCAGACAAAACGGGTATCGCGCAGCGGGTCGCTGAGCAGCCGCGGCAACCACGGTGCGGGGGCACGCTGCGGATACTCCCGCATCATCTGCGCGTGCATGGCCTGCAGGTCCCGCAGCACCCAGGACTGGTAGTAGATGTCGTTGAACCCATCCGACCAACCACTCTTCACCCGCTCATGCTCGTCTGCCTCCAACGACGGCATCTGGTCCAACGACACCTCCAGGATCGTCGCCAGCGCCGCGTTGATCTGCGCATTCTCCACACCGGCCTGGCGCACGTAGTCCAGCCGATCCAGCACCCGCCGGCAATCGTAGGGGAAGCACCCGCCTGTGGCCGTGATGTAGTCAGCAATGTCCGCCAGCATGTCGGCTTTCAGCCGCCACACCACTTCGCTGTCCATCACCTGCCGTACCCGCATCGTGCGCAGCGTGCTTGCCCGCACCTCCTCCGGCGTAGTGAACGGGGCACCCGGCGTGCTGCCCGCGTGGCGTACCAGCACGATGCGATGGATCGCCTCCCTGGTGACACCCTCGATGCGCAGCGCCGCTGTCTCCGGGTGCACGCGCGGCGTCGGCACGCTCAGCATCCGCCACATGTACCACAGCACCAGCAACAGACCGGCGATGCACAGCCCGCTCATCAGCGTCCACAGATCCAGGTTCCGCGTGTAGTAGCGATAGCGCGCCCGCCAGATATAGAACGTGCGATAGCTGATGATTCCCTTTACCCATCTGTACATCGCCATCTCCTGGGCGAGGACCCCGGCGCGGCGGGGTGGATTACGCGCGTCACGCCGGGGCTCCATGGCTTACCAGCCGATGCCTACGCCGACGCCCATGCTGCGCTCACCGCTGTTGGTGAACGCCCCATTGAGGCTGAAGGTGGCTGAGCCCTTCTCGTTGAGCACGCGCTGGTAACCCACCGCCATGGCCGACTCACCCTCGCTGTAACCCACGCCCGCACCAAGGCGGTTGTAGGCGGCCAGGCCGGCGGTGTTCATCGCCATCGCCGTCTGCGCGCTGCTCATCGCCGCCATGCGGTTGAAGCGCTTGTCCATCTTGTCCAGGCGGCGCTCGAAGTTGCTGATCGCCCCATCGGTGTACTCGTTGGCGCGGGCCAGCATCTTCTCCAGTTCAGCGGTGTCGACCTGCGGCTTCGGCGAGTCGTCCTTGTTGGCCTTCGGCTGTGGTGTGGGCTTGTCGCCCTCGCCTACGGAGGCGACCTGCTGGGAGTCCTTGCCTTCCGGCACTACGGGGGTCTCTTCGGCCTGCGGCTTCGGCACCGAGGACGTCGCCAGCGCACGCGGTACCGGGGCATCGTCGATGCGCTGCTCCAGACCATCCATGCGGCCGTTGAGCTGCTGCTGCATCGAATGCAGCTGACCGCCGTTGACCGCGTCGCGGCTGCCGGCCGCGATCAGGCCGTTGGCCACGTTGGAAATGACCATGCCGTTGGCACCGGCGAGGGTGAGCTGGTTGACACCATCGGCGCGGACCGAGGGAGTGTCCTGGAAGACGGAGCGGAGCTGGGTTTCGACCCTGTCCACACGCGAGGTATTGGTGACGACCGCACCATCCAGCGCCTCCAGTGCACCGTTCAACGTGGACTGCGTCTGGCCCTGGACGTTGAAGCGCGGACCAATGATGTTGCCGTTGGCATCCACTTCGCCGCCGAGCGCGGAGAGCGCACCGCGCAGCTGGCCGACGGTGGCAGCGTTGTGGTTGGCGGTGCCGTTGGCGATGTTTACGAGGCGGCGCTTCATGTTCGGGTTGCCGAAGGAAACAACTCCAACTTCCGTAGCCGCCGAGCCGGCGCCCATAGCCAGAGATCCCGCTGCACCTGATTCAACTACCGAGCCAAGGCCAATCGCAATACCTTGTGCGGAGTGCACTCGAGATCCAACGCCGACCGCAAAACCGTCAGGCGCATCGGCAGAAACGCCCGAGCCACGACCAAGAGCGACAGAGCCATCGCCAAGCGCTCTCGCGTAGGCCCCCAGTGCCGTGCCGCCGTCGACCCCAGTCATTGCAGAATCGCCGATTGCCACGCCCAAGAAGCCAGCAAACGCATCTTCACTTAGCTCATCTGTATTGATCTTCAGGAAGCGTCCTTGATGCTCAATATTGGATACCCGATCACTGACGCCAAACAACTGGCGCCCAGTAACTACATCTCGACTATCTGCCGAAATGGAGCCATCGGCCACGCCAGTCAAACGCGCACCACCGAAGTCGATCGGGCCGTTTGCATCCATCTCTCGCACTGCCTGCTGCCTCATCTCCCGCTCCTTGCGCATCGCCTCCAGATCATTCCGATTCTGCGAGATCTTCTGCTCTGCGGCATACAGCTGGTTGCCCGTAACGGCATCACGGCTTCCCGGCGCCACTCGGCCGTCGGAAAGATTGGTCAGCACCATGCCGTTTACGCCATTCAGCGCGATCTGGCTCATGCCATCAGCACGGGCGGAGGGTGAATCCTGGAAGATCGAGCTGAGCTGGCCTTCCACCTTGTCCGTGCGTCGGCCGACAGTGATGACGGCGCCATCGAGTGCCGTCAGCGCATCCTCGACGGTGCTCTGCGTTCCGCCCTGCACCGTGTAGGTCGGCGCAATGATGTTGCCATTGGCATCCATGCCTGCGCTGCCGCCGAGGGTGGCGAGGGAATCCTTGAGCTGGGAGACAGTGGTGGCGTTGTGGTCGGCAGTGCCGCGAGCGATATTCACCAAACGCCGCTGGAGAATCGCATTGCCAAACGATGCAACACCTCCTTCGCTAGCTTCAGCACCCTGACCCAATGCCAGCGAGCTATCAGCGCCACTGCCAACCTTTGCACCGGCCCCAAGCGCCACGCTCCCATTTGCAGCTCCACCAATCGATCCAACTTCGGCCCCGGCACCCAGTGCGAAGCCATTGTCGGACCCTTCGAAGACGGTAGACCCGCGCCCGACGGCAACCGAATTTCTTCCCATTGCTACTGCACGAGTCCCCACCGCGGTTCCGCCATCAGCGCCAGCCTTAGCGGCATTGCCCAGTGCTACACCAGCCAAGCCTGCTTCAGCGCGCTCGATGATGGGTGCTGTGCCGATGCTCAGGAACTGGCCAGAGCTCTCTAGATTCGATACACGACTATTGGTCTCATGAAGCTGGCGGCCCGAAATTGCCTCAGCACTGTCGCCACTCACCAGCCCGTCTGCAACGCCACTGATCTTGCGGCTTTCATTGGTACTGTTGCGAACATCCAGCACAGTTCCACTGTTCTTCTCACCAAGCCGTATGCTGCCAGTCGCGGATACCTGCGCCACCAACCCACCCAGCGCTGCTGTCTCGGCCAGCGCCTTGGCTGCATCCGTCTTTGCCACGACAGCGTCCGTGCCCGCAGACCTGGCAATGCCCTCCACCGTCGCCACCTTGTCATTGGTGGCATTGAGCTGCTTGCCATTGACGGCCTCATAGCTGCTGGCGCTAACCACACCATCGGCCACGCCGGTCAGCTTCCGATTCGCGTTCGCGCTGTTGCGCACATCCAAAACGGCGCCGCTGTTCTTCTCACCGATCCGGACATTGCCGCTGGCACTGGCCTGGCTCAGCAGCCCATTGAGCGTTCCCACCTGGGTCAAGGCGGTGTTCGCGGTGGTCTTGGCCGCGCTGGCGTCACTCAGCGCGGTGCTGACGTTGCTGTTGGTGGTGTTGAGCTGCCGGCCAGTCACCGCATCGGTGCTGGTAGAAGACAGCACTGCATCCGCAACACCAGTGATCTTGCGGTTCACATTGGCGCTGTTCCGCACGTCCAGTACGGTGCCGCTGTTGGTTTCACCCAGACGGACATTGCCCGAGGCAGATGTTTGGCTCAGAAGCCCGGAGAGAGTGTTGGCCTTGGTCAGCGCACTGTCTGCATTGGACTTCGCGGAATCAGCGACAGATCGCGCGGCCGTGACATTGCTGTTGGTCACATTCAGCTGCTTGCCTGACACAGCCTCAGTGCTTGTGGCACTGATCGTAGCGTCTGCCACACCCGTGATCTTGCGGTTGGCATTTGCGCTATTTCGCACGTCCAGTACGACGCCGCTGTTGCTTCCGCCTACACGGACGTTACCTGAGGCGGACGTCTGGCTCAGCAGTCCAGAGAGCGTGTTGGCTTTCGACAACGCACTGTCGGCATTGGTCTTCGCGGAATCGGCGACGGATCGCGCAGCCGTGACATTGCTGTTGGTGGCATTGAGCTGCTTGCCCGACACGGCTTCAGTACTTGTCGTACTGAGCGTAGCGTCTGCCACCCCCGTGATCTTGCGATTGGCGTTCCCGCTATTGCGGACATCCAGCGCGATGCCGCTATTGCTCCCGCCTACGCGGACGTTGCCCGAGGCGGATGTCTGGCTCAGCAGTCCAGAGAGCGTATTGGCTTTCGCCGACGCATTATCGGCATTCGCCTTCGCGGAATCAGCGACCGATCGCGCGGCTGTTACATTACTGTTAGTTGAATTCAGCTGCTTTCCGGTCACCGCATCCGTGCTGGTGGCATTCAAGCGCCCGTCTGCCACGTTGACAATCCGTCGCTTGGTTGAGGTATTCCCCACTGAAAATGAATTCGCCTCGGTTGCTTCGGAATTGGCGCCGATGGCGACCGAGCCATTGGCCAACGCCTTCGCATGATGACCAAGAGCGACGCCGCTGTACTCCGCACGCGCGTTACCACCAACTGCAATGGCTCCGGAGTACCCGGTGGTTCCGGCAAAGGCGTTCCCGCCAATCGCGATGCGTGAAACACCAGCCGTGCTCTCAACTGTGCGGGCGCCACTACCTACTGCTATGGAGTTCTGAGAATAAGCACGAGCATCGTGACCGACAGCAGTGGTACCAACACCCGACGCAACCGAACTCGCACCGAGCACTGTGGAGTAGCCGCCCGCGGCTTCCGCCTTGTACCCAACCGCCACAGCTCGGTCCCCCTTTGCAATCGCCTCATTTCCGACAAGCACGCTTCCCCTCCCTGCCAGCGCCGACGCGGTACCGACGACTACGGAACCCCAACCGTTGATGCTGGATCTGGAGCCCAGAATCATCTGCATGTCACCGTTGAGGGTTGAGTCTTTGTAGTAGGCATCATTCACGATGGCGCCTTGCACCACGATCTTGCGTGGTTGCGCAGCGAACAGCGAAGAGATCATGGGAGAGCTGGCCAAGAACCTAGTCACCTCTTCCTGAGGCTCTCCGCTCTCATACTCATCCTTCGGGCGCTCTTGTGCTGATGCAGAGATTCCCACCGATGCAGCAGCCACCAACACCAGCAACCGCGGCTTGGTCCGGGAGGATTTCCCACGTGGACTACTCAACTCACTGCCCACCACCCAGCACTGCTTGGCCACACTCCAGATACGTCGATAGATTCGATTCATGCTTGTTCTCCTTAACAACAAAGGGAAATGAAGCCCCGCGCTTGCGCGGGGCGATAAAGGGTCAGGCGCTCGGCGCCAAGGTCGTTACGTGATCGCGATAGCCGTCGTTCGACAGGCGGTACTGCAACTGCAGGGTGTTGCCCGGCTGGAGCTGGAACGGCAAGGTCAGCGCAGCATCGGGGTAGAGGCTTTTCGACAGCTCACGCGGCGTACATACGCCACTGGCATTGCACTCGGACGCACCGGTGATACCCACACGCAGCGTGCCGGTATTGCGCAGGGTGTTGCCCTGCAGTTGCAGATCCACGCTACCCTTGGCAGGCACCACGTTCACCAGCGCGCCCCAGACCAGGCTGACGCCGACGTTGGCCTGCGCCGCCTGCTCGTCGCCCTCCAGGATCGTGCCGTCGGGGCCATTCACGCCCTCGAAGTAGATGCGATAGGCCGCCTCTTTTTCGACGGTCTGCAGCGGAATCACCCGGATCAGGCGATTGCTACCGCCGCTGAGTGCGAACTTGCCGGGGGTAATGGCAATCGCCGCATCGGCGGCGTCCACTTCGATCTCTTCCTCACCCACCTGCGCCGGGTTGGTGATGCGCAGCAGCCGCGCCTGCACGTACTGCGGCTGGGTGGATTGCGAGTACACGCGGATCTTCGTTCCGTGCCTGGCGTCCACCGCTGCACGCATCGGATGAATGGACAGATTGGCCTGTGCCGGTGGGGCCAGCAGTGCACTCAACGGCAACAGGCAGAACAGCAGCTTCTTCATGATGAGCCTCCGTGGGGATCAGGGTTTGGCAGTCGGCACGCGCAGCTCTACCGTCAGCTCGCCGTCGTAGAGACCGGGGCGTTTGCTGGCGATGGGCGTGGGTGGTGTTTCCAGCGTCAGTGGCGTGGGCACGCAGTACACGGGTTGACTGATGCCCGGCAGCAGCACCATGCGCAGTTGCGCGCTGTCGATGCCACGCAGCAGCTGTTCTTCGCCGTGCTTCATCGCCAGCAGATTTCCGCCGTAGTTCAGGCCGACCTGGTAGTCGAGGCGCTGGGTGTCGTCGCTGCCACCATCCTGATGCCAGACCGCAAAGTCACGCCCAGGCGGTGGGCGTGGGCCACTGTCGCGCACGGTGACGCCGAGGAATTCGCTCTGCGAACCCACACCGTCGTACAGGCACATGTCCACTTCCTTGCGCCCAGCGACGACCTTGCGGATGGGGTCGTAGCGCAGGTCCATGTTGACCAGGGGGGCAACGCCATCGAACCCGGGAAAGTAGATCGAAATCGCGTCGTAGTCGGTGACGGTGAAGTCGAAGTTGAAGGTGGCTGTGGCTACTGGTGCTGCGGCAGGGTCGGCTCTGATGTTCAGGCGCATCGTGGCCTTCCAGTGGCCGGCGACGAGCCTCGCAAGTTCTTCTGCTGGAACTGAGAGCCTCACCCCAGTTCCAATTGGCTGATCAGCGCCACATGTGTACCAAGATGCCGAATGCAGAACCCTCTGCAAGGTGTCCCAGTAGTCGGTTCCGCACCCCCAGTCAGACATGACTCTCTGCAGGCTTCCGAGCGCGCGAATCTCGATGCGCAGACCGGTCCGCTGATCAGCTAAAGCCAGCAACACCTCGCTGATTCCATCTGCACCAGACGGAACGCCTTCCGTCGGGCATCTCCCAAACTCACTATCGGAAGCAGACCCACAAACCACATGGATCTGCCCATACTTCATCGCCAGGTCGTGACTGAACCCCAACACCGTCCGCGGTGCCCACAGCTCCACATCACCCGGCACGGCCGAGCGATCCCAGGTCATCACGATGTCCCGGCTCTGATCCGTCGGATGCGTTTCCGGCGGCCACTGCGCCCACGCCCTCGGCGCCAGCACCACCAGCGCACACACCAGCATCAACACCAACAACACTCGCCGGTTCATGGCGTTCCTCCTGCAGCAGCGGTCTGGGGCGTGGCGGCAATCAACGCGCGTTCCTGCAGCAGGCGGGTCACGCGGGCCTGCTGGCGGATCTGCGGCGGCAGCTGGGCCACGGCCAGCGGCTCGCAGTGCACGGCGCCGACCAGCAGCACCACCTGGCGGCGCTCGCGCACCTGCAGCGGGCAGTGCAGCAGGCGGTCGTCCTGCAGCAGGTACAGCGTTGTTTCGCGACGCGGGAAATCGGCGACGAAGCCGCCATTGGCGCTGGTGCCGGGCACCGGCGCGTTGAGGATGCGGGCGCCACCCAGCGGCGCTCCGGCAAGATCCTTGGCGTTGCCGATGAAGGTGTAGGTCACCTCGATCGGCACCGGCATGCGCATCAGCCGCCCGGGGCTGAGGAACATCGGCCGCGCGCCACCCACGCCGGTCACGCGGATGGCGGCAATGCTGTCCAGCGTGCTGGCGTCCTGTACTTCGGCGCGGTGCGACTGGTACGACGACAACGGCAGCAACCGGCGCTCGCCAATCTGCAGGCGTTGCCTGCGCAGGCCACCCACCTGCAGTTCGGCCGCCACGCCACGCAGGTCGACGTCGTCGGTGTCGGCCACCTGTACGGCCAGGCCGGCGTCTGCACCGTTGCTGCCGCTCCAGTAGAAGCCGCGCTTGCCCAGTGCGAAGCCGGAGCTGTGCATGCCGCTGTAGGCGGTCTCGCTGCGGCCGCGCTGCTGGTAGTGCGCCAGCGTGGCGCCACTCTGGCCGAGGCTGTTCTGCAGCTGGCCACTGAGCGTGGCGCTGTAGCGGTCGCTGTTGTTGGCGCGCAGTTCGGCCGAAAGCTCGCGGTACTGCGCATCGACTTCCTGGCGCAGGCTGTGGCCAACGCTGTAGTTGATGTCCGGGCGCTGGTGCTGCGGCTGGCGCACGTCCACGCTGTAGCGGCGCTGGCCGCTGCCGGCGGTGCCGCGCAGCAGGCGGGTCAGGCTCAGGTTGAAGTAGATGCCGCGATCACGTTGGTCACTGCCGCGCAGGCTGTCGCTGGCGCGCTGCTGCCACACACCCACGCGGGTGGAGACGCTGAAATCCTGCCAGCGATGGCTGCGGCTGAAGCTGGCCTGCCAGGTGCGGCTGAGCTGCGGCTCGCGACGTGGCTGCCACGGCGGCGGCGGTAGCAGCAGCGGGTCCAGCCCGGCCAGCGGGTCGCCCTCTGCACCGGGGAGCTCGCGCCCGGCGCGCCAGGTCTGCCGCCGCGTGTAGCCCACATAGGCACTGCCACCGGCCAGCGGCAGCGCCATCGAGGCGCTGAGCGAGTTGGTGCAGCCCAGCTGGTCGCGGGCGTCGGCCTCGAACTGGCAGGCCTTGCCGCGCATGCGCTGCTGGTAGATGTTCCAGGATGCGGTGCGGCGGTACGACAGCTGGTGCTGCTGGCCGGTGCTGCCATCGTTGCCGCGCATGCCGCCGATGCTGGCGCGCAGTTCCTGGGTGGCGTACAGGCGGCGCAGGTCCACGCGCAGTTCGCCATAGCGGAATCCGCCGAGGTCGGCGGCGCCGGCCACCATCGCCACGTCGCGGCCCAGCGGCACGCGCATCCCGGCCACGGCCACGCGCTCGCCATCGAAGCGGTCACTGCGGCGCTCGTTGCGCTGGCCGCCCTGCACGAACCACTGCCACTGGCTGTTGGTCCAGTCGCCGCCCTTGTCGAACGGCGCGTCTTCGCTGCGCACCAGCACGCCGTCTTCGTAGATGCGCAGGGTGACGTTGTAGTTGCCGAACGGGAAGTTACGGGTGTCGATCTGGTTGATGCCGGCCTGCAGGTAGGAGGTCTGCAGCAGCCGCGTGCCGTCGTAGGCATCGACGCGTGCATCGCGCGCCAGCAGCACGGTCAGCGGCGTGGCCTGCACGGCGGCATCGGCGTCGACATAGGCCTGGGTGGTGCCCACGCGCAGGCCCTGCAGGCGGTCCAGCGGCAGCATGCTGAAACTGAAGGTGCCGCCCTGCGGGCTGGACAGGTTGCGGCGGTCCATGCGCCCGGCCTGCAGGTAATGCGCCTGCCCCAGGTCATGGCGGTAGTAGACGTTGTCGAACTGGAACGCGCTGTCACTGCCACGGCTGCGGTAGCGCTGCTGGTTGAAGTTCCATTCGGCGGAGACATGCCCGCGATCGAACAAGCCCAGCACGCCGGTGCCACGCGCGGACAGCGTCTGGTAATCGCGGCTGCCACTCACATTGATCACCTGCTGGTGCAGGAAGGCGTTCTCGGCGTTGGCGCTGACGGTGTGGAAGCGTTCTGCGGCCGGCTTGCCGGGAATCCACTGGCGGGCAACGAACAGGCGCACCGCGCCCTCGCCTTCGTCGTACAACGCGCGCACGGCGGCGGGGTCATCCGGTGGATCGAGATAGCCGCAGCCGGCAGTAGCGCCACCGAAGCGGCAGGCCAGATGGCTGTTGCGCGGCATGGACTGTGACAGCGCGGGCAGCAGCGCGGCCTGCGCCTCGGCGGGCAGGTCGAGCGCCTGCAGCACGCTTGCTGGATCTTCCAGCTGTACGTGTTCCAGGGTCACGCGCACCGGCGACAGCCCGGCCGAGCGGCCGAACAGCTGGATGTCGAGTTGTTCGGTCTGGCCTTCGACCAGATCCTCGAAGCCGGGCGGGACGCCGCGCGCCGCCGCCAGCGGCGTTGCCAGCGCCAGGGCGAGCGCGACCGCCAGCCGGGTGATGGCGGGGGCGTGTGGGGTCATGGGGGTACCGCTGGAAAAGCAGCCGGCCCGGCGTGCGGGCCGGCGCGGGGATTACGGCGTGGTGGCCTTCTGGTTCAGCACGATGTTGACGATGCCGGTGTAGGCACCCTTGGTGGCAATCGGGGCCGGCGTGGTCTGCGCGATGACCAGCGGCATCGAGATCGACGCGCCCGGGGTGGAACCGGCACCGGTGAACAGATCGGCGGCCTTGAACTCAATCGGAGTCACTGCCAGCGCGCGGTTGTTGAGGCTGACCGTCATCGGCACAGTAACCTTGCCATCACCGTTGGCGAGCACGAAGGCGCTACCAATCTTGGCCTCGATATCGGCGGCTTCATCATTGGAGTGGATGCGCACATGCTGGGTGCTCGGCACCAGGCCGCGTAGCGGATCATGGGTCAGGGTGACGGCGTCCGGCAGTGCGCTGCCGTCATCACGCAGCAGGGCCAGGGTTGGGTCGACGTCGGCGTAGACGGAGATCTTGGTTTCCACGGCGTGCGCGGACAGCGAAGCCGTGGCCAGCGCTGCAGCGAGCGCGGCCTTCTTGAGAATGGCGTGCATGGGTTGTCTCTCTCGGACAAGGGGGGAATGAGAAAGCCCCCCTCCCCTAAGGAGAAAGGGAGGGAGGCGCCGCCCGCAGAGGTGGTTGCGGGCGACGGAGAGAATGTTAGAAACCCATTGTCCTGCAGGCCATTCAAGCATTCCTAAAACGTTGAACGTTAAGAAGAATCTTTGAATTAGTTCAACGTTCCAGGCTTATGCAATTTCCCTCATTCGGTAAATGCAAAAAATCTCATTGCTTCGCCTTTGTAGAGTCGAGCCATGCTCGACTGCTGTTCGCGCTATGCGTGCGAGTCGAGCATGGCTCGACTCTACAGTGGTTCATCCACGCATGGCGTGGATCTACAGACAAGGTTATGCAACTTCCCTCACGCGTTGAATACAACAAACCCCATTGCCTCGCCTTTGTAGAGTCGAGCCATGCTCGACTGCTGTTCGCGCTGTGCGCGCGAGCCTCAGCCTGCGGGCACCACGGCCACGCGATCAACATCGATGTCGGTCGGCTTGAACCGATGCGTATCGACCTTGCCATGCAGTTCCACCACGGTGTCCGCACCAATGGCCTGCTGCGGCAGGTCTTCGTCATCGATCTCCACTTCGATCTGGCCACTGGCATCGCGGAACTGGTAACGCTCGTGGCCAAGCTTGGCGACGAGGTTGCCACGCAGCACCACCGGCTGGTCGTCGCGCTGGGCGCGCGCATCGGCCACGGTGCTGGCAGCGGTTCCTGCGCCTGGGCCGGTGTACTGGGCAAATGCGTGCGGGCTCAGCAGAGCCAGCGGCGTGGCGATGAGGGCAATGGCAAGCAGTCGGTTCATGGTGGTCTCCGTGGCTGAGTAAGTGCCCTCAGGTTCTATCGCCCCGGATGTGATGCCTATGCAATAGATCCGAAAAGATGTGAAAGCGACACTCAGTGTCAGAATTCGTTCAGATCCTGAAGCAAGGTTTTGTAGAGTCGAGCACGGCTCGACCCTACAAATACCCATCCACGCATGCGTGGACCTCGCATTGGCGCGCGATCAGAAGAAGATCGCGTACAGGATCAGCAGCGGAATCGGCACGCCCAACAACCAGAGCAGAATCATTTTCATGGCAGGTCTCCTTGCATGGAACGGGGGTTACAGGTCGCGACGGCGGCCGCCCCAGGTGGCGCTGAGGCTGGCGAAGAACGCGCCGCTCAGCAGCGTGATGAACAGCCACAGCGCGGCATACGCTGCTGCCTTGCGGGCGTCGTCGGCCGCCTGCTTGGCAGTGTTCTTGGCCTTCTCCAGCGCAGCACGCATGCGCGTCTGCACATCGGTCACGCGCGCCTGCGCTTCGGCCTGACTCATGCCGGTCTCGCGCGCGATCAGCTGGGACAGGTACTGGGTGTCGGCCGGATCCAGGCCATCTCCCTGCAGACTGTTGACGATGATGCGATTCACCTCGGCACGCACTTCACGGCGGTCAGCCACCGGGCCATTACCCGGCATCGGACGCGGCGGTGCGGCCATGCGCGCGTCGCGCGGGCCGACGCTTGCGACCGGCGGCGACGGGGCCGCATTCGGATCCATCGGCGCACCCGGCGGAGGCGGCGTTGCAGGATCAGACGGCCCTGCGCTGGTGGCGCTGCGGAACAGCGAGTCCACCCAGTAGTTGAGGTCGCCTTCCGGTGCAGCCGCCGCAACGCTACCGGCGCCCGCTGCGGCGACGCCGGCGGTGGATACTGCAGCACCAGCCGTGGCACCGGCCACTTTCGCGCCCGTGCCGAGTACGCCGCCGATGGCCGAGGTGAGCAGACCGGCGGTGAGCAGCGTGGCCACCGCCCACGACACGAAGCCATGTGCGGTATCGCGGAAGTAGGTTTCGTCGCCGTGGATCTGCGTCCACTTGGTACGCAGGCGTCCTGCCAGATAGCCACCCAGACCCGAAGCCGCCAGCGCAGTGAAGGTGAGCCAGATGATGCTGGACCAACCGAAGGTTTCCTTGCTGACGCCTTCGAACGACCACGGCGACACCGAGGACAGCCCCAGGCCCACGCCGAGAATCAGCAGGATGAGGGACAACGCGGCGGCGGCGGCGGCACCGGCGAAGATTGCACCCCAGGACACGGCGCTTTCGCTTGGCGGGGCGACGATGGGGGCGGCGACGACAGTGCCGACGTCAGGGCCGAGCGGGCCGCGCTCGGGTGGGTCGAATCGGGTACTCATGGGACGGACGCTCCGGATCAGATGCTGCGGATGCAGCTGGCGTCCTGAGGCTGCGCGAGCGCTTGTGAAGCTGGCGAGACCCTTGAATCACGCGGTCTTGGCGCGGTGAAGAGCGTGCCAACCAAGGTTGGCACCTACCGAAGGCGGATGCGGTGGTAGATCCACGCCATGCGTGGATGATTTTTCGCGGGCGCCGAAATCGTGCGGACCAACGGTCCGCA
Source organism: Stenotrophomonas sp. 96582_Sma (assembly GCF_056480905.1). Lineage (NCBI taxonomy): Bacteria > Pseudomonadati > Pseudomonadota > Gammaproteobacteria > Lysobacterales > Lysobacteraceae > Stenotrophomonas > Stenotrophomonas sp. 96582_Sma. The sequence goes on from NZ_CM151122.1 coordinate 3,980,250, forward strand.
CCTACCAGGTCCGCTCCAAAAAAAACGCCCCGCAGATGCGGGGCGTTCTCGGCACAATCTACGCGGGCGATCAGCCCTGGTAGTCGCGCACGTCGCTGCCGGTGTAGACCTGGCGCGGACGGCCGATCTTCATTTCCGGGTCAACCTGCTGTTCCAGCCAATGCGAGACCCAGCCGGAGGTACGGCCCAGGGCGAACATGACGGTGAACATTTCGGTCGGGATCTGCAGCGCCTTGTAGATGATGCCGCTGTAGAAATCGACGTTCGGGTACAGCTTGCGGGCGACGAAGTACTCGTCCTGCAGCGCGGCCTGTTCCAGCTTCACGGCCACGTCCAGCAGCGGATCCTGCACGCCCAGCTGCTTGAGCACCTTGCTGGTCATCTCGCCGATGACCTTGGCGCGCGGGTCGAAGTTCTTGTAGACGCGGTGGCCGAAGCCCATCAGGCGGAAGCCGGAGGTCTTGTCCTTGGCCTTGACCACGGCGGACTCTACGTTGTCAGCGCTGCCGATCTCTTCCAGCATCTTCAGCACGGCTTCGTTGGCACCGCCGTGGGCCGGACCCCACAGCGCGGTGACGCCAGCGGCAACCGACGCGTACGGGTTGGCACCGGTCGAGCCGACCAGGCGCACGGTCGAGGTCGAGGCGTTCTGCTCGTGGTCGGCGTGCAGGATGAACAGCAGGTCCAGCGCCTTGACCACGTCCGGGTTCAGATCGTACTGGCCATCAGCCGACTCGAAGGTCTGCTTCAGGAAGCGGCTGACGTAGTCCAGCGAGGTGTCCGGCTTGTTGGCCGGCAGGCCCTTGCCGTGGCGGTAGATCAGCGCCGACAGGGTCGGCACCTTGGCGATCAGGCGCACAGCGGCCTGGCGGCGCTGTTCGGCGTCGGACAGGTCCAGCGAGGCGTGGTAGATGCCCGACAGCTGCGCAATGGCGGCGGTCAGGATGGCCATCGGATGAGCATCCTTGGCGAAGCTGCCGATCAGGGTGTTGATCGACTCATCGACGTTGGCTTCAGCCGCCAGCTCGTCGGTGAAGGCCTTCAGCTGCTCGGCGCTCGGGCGCTCGCCGTTGATCAGCAGGTAGGCCACTTCGACGTAGCTCGACTTTTCCGACAGCTGTTCGATCGGGTAGCCGCGGTACAGCAGCACGCCCTTGTCGCCGTCGATGTAGGTGATGGCGGACTTGCAGCTGGCCGTCGCGGTGAAGCCGGAATCGTAGGTGAAATACCCCGTTTCCTTGGTCAGCTTCGCGATGTCGACGCAGTCGTTGCCAAGGGTGGGTTTGATGACGGGCAGAACGACCGACTTATCGCCGGCGTTGAGCGTGACCTGATCAAGATCGGACACTGTGTGCGCTCCTTCATGGGAAGGCGCCTGCCCAAGCGCATTGGTCAGGCACGTGAATGACGTCCTCGGCCTGTGCCGGGGATCACGCCATTATCGCACAGCAGCATTTGCCCGGCGCTAGACAGAAGTCGTATACGACAGGCGGCCAGACGCCGGCCGTTGAGCGGCCCGGATCGGCAAAAGTGTTGTCACACGAACGCAGTGTTCCGCCCATCCAAACGCCCGTTGGGTTGGCGTTGGGGAAAAACAAACGGCCGCGCAGAGCGCGGCCGTCGGTTCGAAGCTGGATCGACAGATCAGCGCGCGTAGCGCTTCTGGAACTTGTCGATACGGCCCGAGGTGTCGATGACCTTGTGCTTGCCCGTGTAGAACGGGTGCGAAGCAGAGGAAATTTCAACCTTGACCAGCGGGTATTCGTTGCCGTCTTCCCACTGGATGGTTTCCTTCGTCGCCATGGTCGAGCGGGTCAGGATCTTGAAATCGGAGGTGACGTCATGGAAGACGACGTCGCGGTAGTTCGGATGGATATCGGCCTTCATGGGCTCACACCGTAAATGGGCTGGTGGTCAAGAGCGGCATTATAAGCACCGGTTGCCGCTCGGGGCAACCGGTGCGGGCCAACAGACTTCAGTCCGCGCCCAGGGCCTGGCGCACCAGGGCCTCGAAACGCTGCTGGTCGTAGGCCATCAGCAGATCGCAGTTGTCCGGCTGGCCGGTCTGGCGGTTCCAGTCGACGATGGTGGCGCCGCGGCTGAACGTACCGTTCAGCTCCACGTTCAGCGGCCGCGATTCGACCTGCAGCTGCCCTTCCGGGTTCAGCGCCCAGGCCATGGCGACCGCATCGGCGGTATACCAGCGGCCGCCCTTGCTGTCTTCGGACAGGCCACGGGTCTTGCGCGAGATCAGCTCGTAGAAACGGGCGCGATCGGAATCGGCCTGCAGCCACTTTTCAGCATCCTGCAGCGGCAGGCCATGGGCAACGGTGGCCTCCCAGTCCGACACCAGCAGGTGCTTGAACGAAGTGAACACCACGTGCGCCGCTTCCGGATCGAACGCGATGTTGAATTCGGCCGCCGGGGTGATGTTGCCGTGGCAGGTGACCGCCCCGCCCATCACCACGATGCGCTTGATGCGCTGGGGCAGGGTCGGGTCCAGCTTCAGTGCCAGCGCCAGGTTGGTCAGCGGGCCAAGCATCACCAGCATCAGTTCACCGGCGTGCTCGTGCGACAGGCGCAGGATGGCCAGTGCGGCGTGCTCGGCTTCAGCCTGGCGGCTCGGCGGCGGCAGGTCCACGTCGCCGTAGCCGTCACGGCCATGCACGTGGGCGGCGTCAACGGAGGGATGCAGCAGGGGATCCGGGCTGCCGGCAAACACGGGTACGTCGGCGCGGCCGACGATGTCGCAGAGCTTGAGGGCGTTGCGGACGGTGTACTGCAGGCCGACATTGCCAGCGGCGATGGTCAGGGCGACCACGTCATGCCGTTCATCGGCAAAGGCCATCAGCAGGGCCAGGGCGTCGTCCACACCGGGGTCGGTGTCGATCAACAGGGGGATCTTGTGGGTCATCGTTGCCGTCTTCAGATCGGCAACGAAGTGTGGACCGGGATGATGACCGTTGCAAGTACGGGGGGTTGGGGTTCGGCAGGGCTGCGCCCTGCACCCGCCGAATCAACGGCAAACGCCAGAGCAACAGCAAAAGCTGGTTTCCTGGGGGATGGCGGGGTGGGTCCGGTTGCGGGGGACGCTGCAAGTACGTCCATGTAAGCTCGGTCGCCGCATCCATGCGGCTCACGCCCCCGCAACCGGATCCACCCCGCCTTCGACAGATTTCCGCGGCTGTTGGTGGGTGTCGACCTTGGTCGACACATCCACGCAATGCGTGGATGAACATGGAGTAGATCCACGCCACGCGTGGATGCGTGGATGCGTGGACCAAGGTCCACACCCATCAAGGTGGCGCTACGCCGAGGCGTAACGCACGGCGGTGCCGATCCAGCGCTGCACCACGCGATCGGCCAGCGCGGGTTGCTGGGCCAGCAGGCGTTCGGCCAGGTCATGCACGCCGGGCAGCAGGCCGGCATCACGCGCGAGATCGGCGATGCGGAAACCGGCCAGGCCGGTCTGGCGGGTGCCCAGCAGTTCACCGGGGCCACGTAGCTCCAGATCCTTCTCGGCGATGACGAACCCATCATTGGTTTCGCGCATGGTCTGCAGGCGCTCGCGCGCCATCTGCGAGAGCGGTGCCTGGTACAGCAGCACGCAGCGCGATACCGCCGAACCACGACCGACGCGGCCGCGCAACTGGTGCAGCTGGGCCAGGCCGAGGCGCTCGGCATTCTCGATCACCATCAGCGAAGCGTTCGGTACGTCCACGCCCACTTCGATGACCGTGGTCGCCACCAGCAGATCGATCTCACCCGCCTTGAACGCCACCATCGTCGCCAGCTTCTCGGCGGCCTTCAGGCGGCCATGCACCAGCCCCACGCGCACGCCCGGCAGCAGCGCCTGCAGCGATTCGTAAGTGGCCTGCGCCGGCGTGGCGTCGAGCTCTTCGCTTTCCTCGATGAGCGTGCACACCCAGTACACCTGCCGCCCTTCCTGGCAGGCCAGCGCGATGCGCTCGATCAGTTCGGGACGGCGGTCGTTGTTGAGTGCCACGGTCTGCACCGGGGTGCGGCCCGGCGGCAGTTCGTCAATGGCCGACACATCCAGATCCGCGTATTCGGACATCGCCAGCGTGCGTGGAATCGGCGTGGCAGTCATCACCAGCTGGTGCGGCACGCTGTTGCCGCCCGCGCCTTTGTCGCGCAGGGCCAGCCGCTGGTGCACGCCGAAGCGGTGCTGTTCGTCGACGATGGCCAGGGCCAGGTCCTGGAACACCACCGCCTCCTGCATCAGCGCGTGGGTGCCGACCACCACCTGCGCTTCGCCGTTGGCGACCTGCTCCATCACCTTGGCGCGCGCCTTGCCGGTGACCTTGCCGGCCAGCCACGCGATGCGCACACCGAGCGGCTCCAGCCAACCGCGCAGGTTGTTGAGATGTTGTTCGGCCAGCAGCTCGGTGGGCGCAGCCAATGCAACCTGCTTGCCCTGCTCCACCGCCAGCATCGCCGCCAGCGCGGCGACCACGGTCTTGCCGGAGCCCACATCGCCCTGCACCAGCCGCAGCATCGGGCTGGGCCGCGCGAGGTCTTCGCGGATCTGCTTGAACACGCGCGCCTGCGCGCCGGTGAGCGCGAACGGCAGCTGCTTCAGCAGCGCCTTGGCCAGCTTGCCAGGACCGGCCAGCGGCGGCGCATGGTGTGCCTGCAAGGCAATGCGCTGGCGACGCAGGCTGAGGTGATGGGCCAGCAGTTCTTCCATCGCCAGGCGGCGCTGCGCCGGGTGGGTGCCGGCGGCCAGCGCGGCCAGATCGGCATCTGGTGGCGGCCGGTGCACGGTCAGCAGCGCGCTGCGCAGTGACGGCAGCCCGAGGCCATCGAGCCAGCCGCTGGGCAGCAGTTCCAGCGCGCTTTCCTCGGGCAGGCGGTCCAGCGCCTGGCCGATCAGCTTACGCATGGTCATCGGGCCAACGCCTTCCACGGTGGGATACACCGGGTCGAGGCGGTCGCCGAGTTCGGGATCGTCGTTGCGGCCCAGCACCTGGTAGCTGGGGTGGACGATTTCCAGGCCGAGCTGGCCCGGTTTGGGCGTGCCGAAGCAGCGCAGCCGGTTGCCGACCGCGAACTGACCGACCTGCTGCTGGCGGAAGTGGAAGAAGCGCAGCACCAAAGTGCCCCGCCCTTCGTCTTCCACCGCCACTTTCAGCATCGGCCGGTAGCGCATGCCGCGCTCGACCGCGACCACCCGCCCTTCCACCTGCGCCGGTACGCCGTTGCGCAGGTCTTCGATGCGGGTCAGCCGGGTCCGGTCTTCATAGCGCAGCGGCAGATGAAGCCAGAGATCCTGCAGGGTGGCCAGGCCACGCGCCTGCAGTTTGGCGGCCACGGCCGGGCCCACGCCCGCGAGCATCGCCAAGGATGCTTCGCCGGACGGTGACAGGACCGGGGTGACCGCCGCCTTGCGTGCCACGTGGCGGTCAGTCGATGACCATCACCGCGTCGACCTCGAAGTTGGCGCCCTTCGGCAGGCCGGAGACTTCGATGGTGGAACGGGCCGGGTACGGGGCCTGGAAGTAGTCCTGCATGACGGCGTTGACCTTGGCGAACTCGCCCAGGTCGGTCAGGTACAGGCCAAGGCGCACGACCTTGTCCAGCGAGCCGCCGGCGGCTTCGGCCACGGCCTTGAGGTTGTCGAAGGCGCGGCGGGCCTGCGCTTCGACGTCACCGGCGCCGACGATGTCACCGGTGGCCGGGTCGAGCGGAATCTGGCCGGAGAAATACACGGTGTTGCCGGCGCGCACGGCCTGCGAGTACGGGCCGATGGCGGCGGGAGCCTTTTCGGTGTTGATGATCTGGCGGGACATGGGTCGCTCCGGTGCTTGGGGGAAAACAGAGCGGTGATTGTACCGGGTGGGGGCGCATCCACGCATGGCGTGGATCTACCGCGCCGCTTCGGTAGTGCCGGCCGCTGGCCGGCAAACCCATGAACGTCGGAAGCACCGCGAAGTTGCCGGCCAGCGGCCGGCACTACCGGGTTCGCGTTACTGGCGGCGTACCGACTGCACGACCGACAGGCGGCGCAGGCGGCGCATCACTTCGGCAAGGTGGTTGCGGTCGCGCACCTGGATGTTGAACGCCAGCACGGCGGCGTTGAAATCACGGTCCAGGTAGTCCACACGCTCGATGTTGGAATGGCTCTGCGCGATGGCGGCGGCCAGCTGCGCCAGCACGCCGGTGCCGTTCTCCACTTCCACCACCAGCGAGGTGTCGTAGTCGCCGGAGACGGTGGTATCCCAGCCGATCGGCACCCAGCGCTCGGGCGACTTGCGCAGCTCGGCCAGGTTCGGGCAGTCCATGCGGTGCACCACGATGCCCTTGCCGGCGGTGTGGTAGCCCATGATCTCGTCGCCGGGAATCGGCTGGCAGCAGCCGGCGAAGGTGACCACGCCGCGCTCGCTGCCGTTGATCAGGATCTTTTCCTGCGAATGGTGGCGCGAATGCGGGCCGCCACGCAGTTCGGCGTAGGCCATCAGTGCCTGCGCGGCCTGGGTCGGCATCCAGTTGCCCAGCGCGACCTCGGCCAGCAGCGCCTCCAGGCGCGGGAAACGATGCTCGGTGAGGAACGCATCCAGGCGCCCCTTCGGCAGCCGCTCCAACGAGGAATCCATCGCTTCCAGCGCACGGTCCAGCATGCGGTGGCCGAGCTGCACGGCGTCTTCGTGCTCCAGCTGCTTGAGCTGATGGCGGATGGCGGTGCGCGCCTTGCTGGTGACCACGAATTCCAGCCACTGCGGTTTCGGCGTGGCCGAGCGCGCGGTGATGATCTCCACCGACTGCCCCGACACCAGCTTGGTGCGCAACGGCACCAGTTTCTTGTCCACGCGCGAGGCCACGGCCATGTTGCCGACGTCGGTATGCACGGCGTAGGCGAAATCGAGCGCTGTGGAGTTGCGCGGCAGGGCCAGGATCTTGCCCTTCGGCGTGAACAGGTAGACCTCGTCCGGGAACAGGTCGACCTTGACGTTGTCGAGGAACTCCAGCGAGGACCCGGCGGCGCGCTGCGAGTCGATCAGCTCGACGATCCAGGCGTGCGCGCGGCTCTGTGCGCTGTTGGGCGAATCACCACCGAACTTGTAGGTCCAGTGCGCGGCCACGCCGCGTTCGGCAATCAGGTCCATTTCCTCGGTACGGATCTGCACTTCGATCGGCGAGCCATACGGCCCGAACAGCACGGTGTGCAGCGACTGGTAGCCGTTGGCCTTGGGAATGGCGATGAAATCGCGGAAGCGGCCATCCAGCGGTTTGAAGGTGGCATGCACCGAACCCAGCGCGTGGTAACAGCTGGGCACGCTGCGCACGACCAGGCGGAAGCCGAACACGTCCATCACCTGGTCGAAGGATTTGTTCTCGTCGCGCATCTTGTTGTAGATGCTCCACGGGGTCTTGATGCGGCTGATCAGCCGATGCTCGATCCCCTCCTTGGCCAGGCGCTGCGACAGCTGCACTTCCACCTGCGCCATCGCCTCGCGGCGCACCACCGGCTGGCTGCGGATGTGTTTTTCAATGATGGCGTGGCGCCACGGGTAGAGCGCCTTGAAGCCGAGGTTCTGCAGCTCGCTCTTGACCAGGCTCATGCCCAGGCGCTGGGCGATGGGCGCGTAGATCTCCAGCGTCTCGCGGGCGATGCGGCCGCGCGCTTCGCGGCTCTGCGCGCCCAGCGTGCGCATGTTGTGCAGGCGGTCGGCCAGCTTGATCATGATCACGCGCAGGTCGCGCGACATCGCCAGCAGCATCTTGCGGAAGCTCTCGGCGGCCGCTTCCTGGCGGTCGCGGAACTTCAGCTTGTCCAGCTTGGTCACGCCGTCGACCAGTTCGGCCACGGCTTCGCCGAACTCGGCGGCCAGCGCTTCACGGGTCAGCGGAGTGTCTTCGATGGTGTCGTGCAGGATCGCGGCGATCAGCGCTTCCACGTCCAGGCCCAGCTCAGCCAGCACCTGGGCCACGGCCACCGGATGGGTGATATAGGGCTCGCCCGACTTGCGCGTCTGCCCGGCGTGTGCGGCGGCTCCGACTTCCCAGGCACGGCGCAACAGCGGCAGCTGTTCCGGCGGCAGGTAATGGGCGGCGCGTTCAAGCTGGAGGACGTAGTCGGGTACGGCGGCAGCGGGGGCTGCGGCGACCTTGGCAGTGGGGCCTGGGTTCATGCCCGCAGCCTATTCCAGCGCGACGTTTACGGCAAATCCTGAATGCGAAACAGCCCGCACGGGGCGGGCTGTTCGGCACATCCAACGATTACGTTGATCGATGCGATCAATCGTCGTTCTTGGACATGTCTTCGTCGGCGACCACTTCCGCGGCAGCCCACTCCAGCGCTTCGCGCTCTGCGCGCTCACGCTCGGCCTTCTCGACTTCGTCGATCAGCGCGTTGTCGATCTTGCGGGCGGCGATTTCGCGCAGCGCCAGCACGGTCGGCTTGTCCTCGGTCTCGCTGTTGTCCAGCGTGGCCTGCACGCCGTTGGCGAGCTGGCGGGCACGCTTGGAAGCCATCATGACCAGTTCGAAACGGTTGTTAACGACTTCCAGGCAATCTTCTACGGTGATGCGGGCCATACGGGCTCCCGGCGACCGGTCGGCCGCTCAGTCGAATGAGGGAAAGGGGACGGAGTGTACTGGCAGGGGCTGGACAAAATCAAGCCAGCCCCTACCCGATTCTTTTGGAATCAGTCAGTTGCGCCCGGATCGGGGGTCAACAAGGCCTGGATCAGCCCAGCGTGGCGGACCTTCTGGGCCTCCCGGCGCAGGCGGCTGGCGGTGAAGATGGCGCACAGTTCGTCCACGGCGGTGTCGAACACCTCGTTGACGATGACGTAGTCGAACTCGTTGAAGTGCAGCATCTCGTCACGGGCGGCGCCCAGGCGCTGGGCGATGACCGCCTCGCTGTCCTGGCCGCGCTTGCGCATGCGGTCCTGCAGGGCCTGCTTGGACGGCGGCAGGATGAACACGGTGACCGTGCCCGGCACCAGCTGGCGTACCTGCTGCGCGCCCTGCCAGTCGATTTCCAGCAGCACGTCCTGGCCGGCGGCCAGCTGCGGCTCCACCGACTGGCGGGCGGTGCCCTTCCAGTCACCGTGCACCCAGGCATGCTCGAAGAAGTCGCCGGCGGCGATCATTTCCTCGAACTTCTCCGCAGAGACGAAATGGTAGTGCTGGCCATTCACTTCACCCGGGCGCATCGCGCGCGAGGTGAAGGAGATCGACAGGGCGATCTGTGGGTCACGCGCCAGGGTGGCATTGACGATGCTGCTCTTGCCGGCACCGGACGGGGCGGCAACGATGTACAGCGTGCCGCGCGCAACGGCGTCCGACGGCTTCGACGGGGCGCTCATGCGGGGGATCCAACGGGTTGATTTCGCAAAATTTTTCCTCGGTGTTCCAGATCCGGCGCGGAGGATCGCGCCAGGACGGCGGGGGCTGCGCGGAACATCCTGGAACCAGGCCCGGCAGACGCTTTCCCCGGGGGGCGGGCACGCAACTTTACCAGAGCGGCCCCGTTGCGCGCCCGTCTGGCGGGCGCCGGGCCTTGTGCCACATGGGCGTACGGGGGCCTGTGCTATAACCGGGCCGTACCCAACGACAGCCCGGAGGCCTGCGCCTCCCCGCCATCCCAGGAGAACGGCATGCCATCGATGAGCCGCCGCCAGTTCCTGAAAGTGACCGGGACAACCCTGGTCGGCTCCAGCCTGGCATTGATGGGCTTCGCGCCCGGCATCGCGCTCGCGGAGGTCAGGCAGTACAAGCTGACCCGCGCGACCGAGACCCGCAACACCTGTACGTATTGTTCGGTGGCCTGCGGCATCCTGATGTACAGCCTCGGCGATGGCGCCAAGAACGCCGAGCCGAGCATCTTCCATATCGAGGGTGACCCGGACCATCCGGTCAACCGCGGCACGCTGTGCCCGAAGGGTGCCGGCCTGGCCGACATCATCCACAGCAAGTCGCGCCTGCTCTACCCCGAGTACCGCGCGCCGGGCTCGAACGAGTGGAAGCGGCTGAGCTGGGACGATGCGCTGGACCGCATCGCGCGGCTGATGAAGGAAGACCGCGATGCCAACTTCGTGCAGAAGAACGAGGCCGGGCAGACGGTCAACCGCTGGCTGACCACCGGCATGCTCGCCGCCTCGGCGACCAGCAATGAAACCGCGGTGCTGACCCACAAGGTCGTGCGCTCCCTTGGCATGCTGGCATTCGACAACCAGGCACGTGTCTGACACGGCCCGACGGTGGCAGGTCTTGCCCCGACGCTAGGCCGTGGTGCGATGACGAATCACTGGGTCGACATCAAGAATGCCGACCTGATCCTGATCATGGGTGGCAATGCCGCCGAGGCACACCCGTGCGGGTTCAAATGGGTGACCGAGGCCAAGGCACACAACAAGGCCCGGCTGATCGTGGTCGATCCGCGCTTCAACCGCTCGGCCGCGGTGGCCGACGTGTATGCGCCGATCCGTACCGGCACCGACATCGTGTTCCTGGGCGGCCTGATCAACTACCTGTTGACCGAGGACCGCATCCAGCACGAGTACGTGCTGAACTACACCGACATGTCGTTCCTGGTGAAGGACGAATTCGCCTTCAAGGACGGCCTGTATTCGGGCTACAACGAAGAGAAGCGCAGCTACGACCGCTCCAGCTGGGACTACGCCTACGGTGACGATGGCTTCGTGCGCAGCGACCCGACGCTGAAGGACCCGCGCTGCGTCTACACCCTGCTCAAGCAGCACTACGCGCGCTACACCGTGGAGATGGTCGAACGCATCTGCGGGACGCCGGCGGACAGCATCCGCCAGGTCTGGGAGATGATCGCGTCCACCGCCGGCAAGGACAAGGCGATGACCATCCTGTACGCGCTGGGCTGGACGCAGCATTCGATCGGTGCGCAGAACGTGCGTGCCGGCACCATGGTGCAGCTGCTGCTGGGCAACATCGGCGTGGCCGGCGGTGGCATGAACGCCTTGCGCGGGCATTCCAACATCCAGGGCCTGACCGACATCGGCCTGATGTCCGACCTGCTGCCCGGCTACCTGACGCTGCCGAAACAGGACGAGCAGGACTACGACGCCTACATCGCCAAGCGCACGCAGAAGCCGCTGCGCGCCAACCAGATGTCGTTCTGGCAGAACTACCCGAAGTTCCACGTCAGCCTGATGAAATCGTGGTGGGGCGACGCCGCCACCGCCGACAACAACTGGTGTTTCGATTACCTGCCCAAGCTCGACAAGCCGTACGACATGCTGCAGGCGTACGAGCTGATGAACGAGGGCAAGATCCACGGCTACATCTGCCAGGGCTTCAACCCGCTGGCCTCGGCGCCGAACAAGGGCAAGCTGATCAGCGCGTTCTCCAAGCTGAAGTTCATGGTCAGCATGGACCCGCTGGAAACCGAGACCATCGCGTTCTGGCAGAACCATGGCGCGCTGAACGACGTTGACCCGAGCACGATCCAGACCGAAGTATTCCGCCTGCCGACCACTTCCTTCGCCGAGGAAAACGGCGCGGTGGTGAACTCCTCGCGCTGGCTGCAGTGGCACTGGAAGGGGGCCAATCCGCCGGGCGAAGCGCGCAGCGACATCGAGATCATGTCCGAGCTGTTCCATCGCATCAAAGCGATGTACGAAAAGGACGGCGGTGCGTGGTGGGAGCCGGTGCGCGACCTGGCCTGGAAGTACTCCAACCCGGAACTGCCGACGCCGGAAGAACTGGCGATGGAATACAACGGCAAGGCACTGGCCGACGTGTTCGATCCGAAGGACCCGACCAAGCTGGTGCGCAAGGCCGGCGAGCAGCTGGCGGCATTCGGCGACCTGCGCGACGACGGCAGCACGTCCTCCGGTTGCTGGATCTACATCGGCGCCTGGGGCCCGACCGGCAACATGATGGCGCGACGTGACAACAGCGACCCCACCGGCATCGGCAACACGCTGGGCTGGGCCTGGGCATGGCCGGCCAATCGCCGCGTGATGTACAACCGCGCCTCGTGCGACGTGGCTGGCCAACCGTTCGATCCGCGCCGCACGCTGCTGGCCTGGAACGGGAAAAACTGGGGCAGCGTGGACGTGCCGGACTTCAAGGCGGATGAAGATCCCGCCGGCGGCATGGGCCCGTTCATCATGAATCCGGAAGGCATCGCCCGCTTCTTCGCCAAGGCTGGCATGGCCGAAGGGCCGTTCCCGGAGCACTACGAACCGTTCGATACCCCGCTGCGCAGCAACCCGCTCAGCCCGGGCCAGGCACTGACGTTGAACAACCCGGCGGCGCGCGTGTTCGCCAGCGATCGCGCACAGATCGGTTCGCCGGACGAGTTCCCGCATGTAGCCACAACCTACCGCCTGACCGAGCATTTCCACTTCTGGACCAAGCACGGCAAGTTGAACGCCATCATCCAGCCCGAGCAGTTCGTCGAGATCGGCGCGGCGTTGGCCGATGAGCTGGGCATCAACAACGGCAGCCGCGTGCGCGTCAGTTCCAAGCGCGGGCATATCGAAGCGGTGGCGATGGTGACCAAGCGCATCAAGGCCCTGCAGATTGATGGCAGAACCGTGCACCAGGTGGGCGTGCCGATCCACTGGGGTTTCCTCGGTGCGGCCAAGCCCGGATACATCGCCAATACGCTGACCAACGCCATCGGTGACGGCAACTCGCAGACGCCCGAATCGAAGTGCATCCTGGTCAAGGTCGAGAAGGTGTAGGAGACACGCCATGTCACTGCAATCCCTGGACATCATCCGCCGCTCGGCCACCACTACGCCCTCGCCGGAGGCGCGTGGCGCGCACACCGGCCAGGTCGCCAAGCTGATCGATGTGAGCAAGTGCATCGGCTGCAAGGCCTGCCAGGTCGCCTGCATGGAGTGGAACGACCTTCGCGACGAGGTCGGCAGCTGCGTCGGCAGCTATGACAACCCGCCCGACCTGAGCGAACAGTCGTGGACGGTGATGAAGTTCCGCGAGTACGAGGACGAGAAAGGCAAGCTGGAGTGGCTGATCCGCAAGGAGGGCTGCATGCACTGCAGCGATCCGGGCTGCCTGAAGGCCTGCCCGTCGCCGGGCGCGATCATCCAGTACGCCAACGGTATCGTCGACTTCCAGGAAGAGAACTGCATCGGCTGCGGCTACTGCGTGACCGGTTGCCCGTTCGACGTACCGCGCATTTCCAAGAAGGACCACAAGGCCTACAAGTGCACGCTGTGTTCGGACCGGGTGGCGGTGGGCCAGGAACCGGCCTGCGTGAAGACCTGCCCGACCGGTGCGATCACCTTCGGCAGCAAGCAGGCGATGACCGAGCACGCGGCGGGACGCGTGGAAGACCTGAAATCGCGCGGCTACGAGAACGCCGGCCTGTACGACCCGCAGGGCGTGGGCGGCACCCACGTGATGTACGTGCTGCAGCATGTGGACAAGCCGGAACTGTATGCCGACCTGCCGAAGGACCCGCGCATCAGCCCGATGGTGGAGGTGTGGAAGGGCGTGGCCAAGCCGCTGGGCGTGCTGGCGATTGCCGCTACCGCCTTCGCCGGCTTCCTGCATTACATCGGCATCGGCCGCAACACGGTCAATGACGAGGAAGAAGAGGAAGCCGAGCACGAGGCGAAGAAGATCGAAGAGGAGCAGCGGCCATGAAGTACGCCCCGCACCCGCGGCAGATCATCCGCTACCGCGCGCCGACCCGCATCAATCACTGGATTGTGGCGATCTGCTTCGTGTTGACCGCGCTGTCCGGATTGGCGTTGTTCCACCCTGCCCTGTTCCCGCTGACCCAGTTGTTTGGCGGTGGGCCATGGACGCGCATCCTGCACCCGTTCATCGGCCTGGCCATGGTGGTGGGCTTTGCGCTGCTGGCGTTCCGCATGTGGCGCGACAATCTGCCGACCGCCGACGATGGCAAGTGGATGCGCGGCATGCGCGATGTACTGCGCAACGAGGACGAGAAGCTGCCACCGGTGGGTCGCTTCAATGCCGGCCAGAAGCTGCTGTTCTGGGCGATCATCGGTTGCCTGTCGGCGCTGCTGTTGACCGGCTTCGTGATCTGGCGGCAGTACTTCAGCCACTTCTTCCCGATCGGGGTGATCCGCTTCTCGGTGCTGGCCCATGCGCTGTTCGGCTGGGTGCTGGTGTGCGCGATCGTGGTGCACATCTATGCAGCGATCTGGATCAAGGGCTCGGTGCGGGCGATGACCCAGGGCAAGGTGACCTACGGGTGGGCGTACAAGCATCACCGGCAGTGGTTCCGGGACATCCTGCGCGGGCGGCGGGAAGAGGGGTAGCGGCAGGGCCTGCGGCCCTGCACCCGCTGGATCAACGTCAACATCAACGTCAAGAGCGGGTTTCCTGAGGGATGGCGCGGTGGGTCCGGTCCCCCTCGACAGGTCCGCGGTGCTTTTGGTGGGTGTCGACCTTGGTCGACACGATGAACACGGCAATGATCGAAACCGCCTTTTTTGTAGAGTCGAGCCATGCTCGACTGCTTTGCTCGACTGCTTTGCCTGGAACACGCTGGACGCCGGCGTCGACAACGGCGAGGATGGAGCCTGGTTCTTCTGGCTGGCCCTGCATGGCGCAACGCATCCTTGAACCCGGTGAGATCGAGACGCTGGCCTCGCGCGATGTTCCGCGCATCATCCTGCCCGATACCGCGTCGCTGTTTGCCGGACGTGCGGACCGCCTGCGCAGTCTGGCTGCACACAGTGCCATCGGTGGTTACCTGCAGCTGCTGGCGGCGTTGGCCGATGCGCAGCAGGCGCTGCTGGAGGATCTGACACCGCAGCAACGCGAGGAACTTCAGGCACAGGCGCGTGCACAGCAGTCGAGTGCGGCAGCCGGCGCCGGTATGCCGTTGCGGCCCGCCAACACACTTCAGCTGGATGGACGCTGGCGCGGCTGGCTGCGCACGCTATGCCAGCACTGCGCTGAAGAAGCCGGGCTGCCCGCGGAAACCCGCCAGGAACTGCAGCGCGTTGCTGCTGCCGATGACGGGTGGCTGGATGCGCAGGCGCATGCGGTGCTGGAGCGTGATGACGCGCCGTCGGTGGATGCGGTGGCTGCGCTGCTGGTGATGAACGCGCTGCAGGTCTACTGGGCGGTGCTGGCGGACAGCTTCCGCCCCACCGAGCTGAAGCCGCTGGCCGATGCACCGGGGCTGTGCCCGCTGTGCGGCACCCTGCCGGTGGTCAGCGTGGTGCAGGCGCGGCCGCCCTATGCCTCCTACCGCTACCTGTCGTGCTCGCTGTGTGCCTGCCAGTGGCACTACGTACGCGTGCAGTGCAGCCAGTGTGGTGCGGCCGGCAAGGACATCGCCTATCGCGCCCTGGCCGATGTGGACGGCGACAGCGGCGAGGCGGTGCGCGAGAGCGCGGTCCGTGCCGAGACCTGCGACCACTGCCACAGCTACCGCAAGATCCTGTATCTGGAAAAAGACCCGTCGCTGGAGCCGGTGGCCGATGACCTCGGCACGCTGGCGCTGGATCTGCTGCTGGCAGAGGAGGGCTATGCGCGTGCCAGCCAGAATCCGCTGCTGTGGCAATCCGACGGCGAGTGAGGCGATGACAGCCGCGCCCCCCACCCCGGCATCGATTTCCGCCCTGCCCTCGCTGGACCGGTTGCTGCGTCTGCCTGCCCTGGCAGCACTGATCGAGGGCCACGGCCGCAGCCGTATCACCCAGCTGCTGCGTTCGCACCTGCAGGTGCTGCGCGACCGTATCAGCGCCGGCCAGCTCTCGGCCACGCAGCTGCAGGAAGCGGTTGACGGCCCGGCGCTGGTGGCAGCAGTCGAGGCCGCACTGGCCGCTGACGCACGGCAGGATCTGCAGCCGATGTTCAATCTGACCGGCACCGTGCTGCACACCAATCTCGGCCGCGCCTTGCTGCCGGATGCCGCCGTGCACGCGGTCACCCGCGCGATGACCGCGCCGGTGGATCTTGAATTCGACATCAGCCGCGGCCGTCGCGGCGACCGCGATGCACGGGTGCAGGCATTGATCTGCGAACTGACCGGCGCTGAAGCCGCCACTGTGGTCAACAACAATGCCGCGGCGGTCCTGCTGCTGCTCAACAGCCTGGCCAACCGCCGCGACGTGGTGGTGTCACGCGGCGAGCTGGTGGAGATCGGTGGCGCCTTCCGCATTCCCGACGTGATGCGCAGTGCCGGTGCGCGGCTGCTGGAAGTCGGCACCACCAACCGTACCCATCCGGCTGACTTCGCCAATGCCATCGGCACGCGCACCGCGCTGCTGATGGAGGTGCACGCCAGCAACTACGCGATCACCGGCTTCACCGCCAAGGTCGACACCGCGGCGATGGCCGCGATCGCGCACGAGCACGGCCTGCCGCTTGTGGTGGACCTGGGCAGTGGCAGCCTGTGCGATCTGGCGGCCTTCGGCCTGCCGCACGAGCCCACCGTGCAGGAAACGCTGGCGGCCGGCGCCGATCTGGTGTCGTTCAGTGGCGACAAGCTGCTGGGTGGTCCGCAGGCCGGCATCATCGCCGGTCGCGCCGACCTGATTGCACGGATCAACCGCAACCCGCTGAAGCGGGCACTGCGCATGGACAAGATGGGCCTGGCTGCACTGGAAGCGGTGCTGGCCCTGTACCGCGAACCGGAGCTGCTGGCACAGCGGCTGCCGACCCTGCGCACCCTGTCACGTACGCAGGAGGACATCGATGTGCAGGCCCAGCGCCTGCTGCAGCCGATGCGTTCCGCGCTCGCGGCCGACTACGATCTTGAACGGTCACCAATGCAGAGCCAGATCGGCAGCGGCGCCCAGCCACAGGCGCAGCTGGCCAGCGCCGGACTGCGCATTACCAGCGCGCGCCGTGGCGGACTGAATCGCCTGGCCAAGCGCTTGCGTCAGCTGCCGCGACCCGTGCTGGGCCGCATTGCCGATGACGCGCTATGGCTGGACCTGCGCTGCCTGGAACCGGCCGACGAAGCCGACTTCCTCGCCCAATGGAGCGCGCTGCAGGCATGATCGTCGGCACCGCCGGGCATATCGACCATGGCAAAACCAGCCTGGTACGCGCACTGACCGGCATCGAAACCGATCGCCTGCAGGAAGAGCGAACGCGCGGTATATCGATCGAACTGGGCTATGCCTATGTCCCGGTGGAAAGCAGGGACGCCGAAGGCCCGGCTGCGACGCTGGGCTTCGTCGACGTGCCAGGCCATGAGCGCTTCGTGCATACGATGGTGGCCGGCGCCACGGGTATCGATGTCGCCCTGCTGGTGATCGCTGCCGACGACGGCGTGATGCCACAGACCCGCGAGCATCTGGCCATCCTGCAGCTGCTGGGCGTGGATCGTGGTGCGGTGGCGCTGACCAAGATCGACCGTGTGGATGCGGCGCGCCTCGCACGGGTCGAGATCGAGATTACCGCGCTGCTGGCCGCGACACCGCTGCAGGATTCTCCTCTGTTCGCCTGCAACAGCACCGCACCCGACGATGCCGGCATCAGCGCACTGCGTACCCAGCTGCACGCATGGGCGGCGGACGATGCCAGCACACGCCAGGCCGAACTGCGCAGCGAACTGTTCCGCATGCCGGTGGACCGCGTGTTCTCGCTGGCCGGCCACGGCACGCTGGTGACCGGCGCGGTGCATGGCGGCATCGCCGCGGTGGGTGAGCATCTGCAGCTGATGCCAGCCGCCACCGACGTGCGCGTGCGCAGCATCCATGCGCAGAACCAGGCCAGCGAGCACGCGATGGCCGGGCAGCGCTGCGCGCTGAACCTGGCGGCCATCGCCCGTGACGACATCCACCGCGGTGACTGGATCGCCGACGCACGCGCACTGCTGGCCACCACCCGCGTTGATGTGCGGTTGCGGCTGTCCGCGTTGGCCGCACCGTTGCGCGACTGGGCACCGCTGCATATCCACTGGGGCACGATGCACCGGCAGGCCCATGTGGTGCTGCTGGAGGACCATGACCACGGTGATGGGCAGTTGGTGCAACTGGTGTTCGATGCTCCGGTCTGTGCGATGTGTGGCGATCGCTTCATTGCCCGCGATTCAGCGGCCACCCACACGCTGGGCGGCGGCCTCGTGCTCGATCCGGACCCGCCACAGCGGCGCCGGCGCAGTCCTGCGCGGCTGGCCTGGCTGGGGGCACTGGAGCAGCTGGCGGCCGGTGCCGGTGTTGTCCCGCTGCTGCAGCAGGCACCTGCCGGCATTCCCCTCACCGCGTTGCAACGCTATTGCCGACGCGCTGCCGACCGCATCGACCTGCCCGAGGACGCGCGACGCATCGCGACCCGCGATGACACGGTGATCATCTTCGCTTCGCACTGGCAGGCGCTGCGCGAGCAGGTAATCACCTCGCTGCGTGGATGGCATGAGCGACGCCCCGACGAACCCGGTGTCGACAGCGGCCGCCTGCAGCGCAGCACCCTGCCTGCGCTTGCAGCGAGCCTCTGGAATGCGCTGCTGCAGGACCTGCTGGACGACGGCAGCGTGCAACGCGTGGGTGCCTGGTGGCGCCTGCCCGGGCATGACCATGCGCCACCGGAACGCGAGCGTCTGCTGCTGGAACGCGTGCTGCCGCAACTGCACGCCGGTCGCTTCGATCCGCCGTGGGTGCGCACCCTTGCTGCCGAGATCGGCCTGGCCGAAGACGAAGTCCGCGCCGCCCTGCGCCGCGCCGCCGCACGTGGTGAACTGTTCCAGGTGGTACCGGACTTGTTTTATTCACCCGCGCGCATTGCGGAACTCGCTGCTATCGTCGCGCAGCTGTCACAGGCCAGCGGCACGGTGGATGCGGCGGCGTTCCGCGATGCCATCGGCCTGGGCCGCAAACGCAGCATCCAGATCTTGGAGTTCTTCAATCGCGTTGGCTACACTCGACGCGGCGGTGACCAACATCGGCCGCGCGGCGACCTGCAGTGGAACGCAGCCCGCGGCTGAGCCCACCGGTACCGCCGTACTTTCGGAAGGCATGCGCATCCGGGCATGCGGCTGGGCTTCAAACCCAGTAGGGGGCGTCGATCGTTCCCTGGTAGGTTCGACTCCTGCTGCCTTCCGCCATTCGCGTTCCCGCAGGAGATGTCGGCATGGCCACGCACGCGCAGTCCCCCGCTCCTTCAACGGCCGATGCCCCGCAGCGACTGACGTCTCTCGCGCATGGCGGTGGCTGCGGCTGCAAGATCGCGCCGGGCGTGCTGACCGAACTGCTGCGTGGCGTTCCAGCGCTTCCGGCACCGGCCGAGCTGCTGGTCGGCCGCGAGACCAGCGACGACGCCGCGGTGTATCGCCTCGATGACCGGCAGGCGATCGTCGCCACCACCGACTTCTTCATGCCGATTGTCGACGACCCGTTCGACTTCGGCCGCATCGCCGCCACCAATGCGCTGTCGGACCTGTACGCGATGGGCGCGCGCCCGCTGTTCGCACTGGCCATCGTCGGCATGCCGATCAACAGCCTGCCGCAGGACACCATCCGCGGCATCCTGCAGGGTGGCGAACGCGCCTGTGCTGATGCCGGCATCGTGGTGGCTGGTGGCCACAGCATCGATTCGGTGGAACCCATCTACGGCCTGGCCGCGATCGGTGTGCTCGACCCGCAACGGCTCAAGTGCAATGCCGATGCCCGCGCCGGTGACGTGCTGGTGCTGGGCAAGCCGTTGGGCGTGGGCGTGTATTCGTCGGCGCTGAAGAAAGAAGTGCTGGATGCCGAGGGCTACCGGCAGATGGTCGCGTCGACCACCCGCCTGAACAGCGTGGGCGTGCCGCTGGCCGCGCTGGACGGCGTGCACGCGATGACCGACGTCACCGGCTTCGGCCTGCTCGGCCACCTGCTGGAAGTGTGCCGCGCCAGTGGCGTGGCCGCCGAGGTGGACAGTGCACAGGTGCCGCTGCTGCCGCAGACCCTGGACCTGCTGCAACGTGGCTGCGTAACCGGCGCCTCCAACCGCAACTGGGCCTCGTATGGCGCCGAGGTGCGCTTCGCCGAGGGCTTGGCCGCCCACTGGCAGCCACTGCTGACCGACCCGCAGACCAGCGGCGGCCTGCTGGTGTCCTGTGCGCCGGAAGCGTTGGATGCGGTGCTGGCCTGCTTCAACGATGCGGGGTTCGGCCAGGCGGCCGTGCTGGGGCGCTTGAGCGAGGGAGCGGCGGGCGTCAGGGTGGTTTGAGACGTGAAGGTTTGCCAACGTGCCGCTTCCGGGCACTTGAATTATGTCCAAAATATTGGACACTCAGGCAATGAACCTGATCGACATCGGCAAGGCGGTTCGTTCCCGCCGTGAGCAGCTTGGCCTGTCGCAAGGCCAACTGGCTCATCTCAGCGGTCTTTCCCGGCAGACCGTGGTCGGCGTGGAAGGGGGCACCCTGAGCGACCTGGGCGTCAATCGCGTGGGACAGCTGATGGCCGTGCTCGGTCTGAATGTTCCGGCACCCACCACCGAAAACCGGCTGCGCAAGCAAGGCCTGAAAATGGCCGCGCGAACCGCGAACGTGAGCTACGCAAGCGAATTGACTGCGGGCGAGCTGGCCCGCGTACTGGTCAGCGGGGAGGTTCCTGCCACCTACGCGGCGCAGATGGCGCACCTGCTGGATGAAGCCCCTCCCGCCATGATGGTGATGGCGGTCGAGGAAGCTGCAATCGGCGCGCAGATGCCACCACGACGCATCTGGCGCAACGTGGCGAAGATGGCCAACACACTTTCTGCTCACCGCAAGGACCTGTGGATGTGAACCGCGAATTGCCGGCCGGCGCCTGGCAGGCGCTGCTACCCCGGGCGCTTGTCCTCATCGGGGAGATCCGGCGCCACGGCGGCATCACCGATCCGTTCTGGACGTTGGGTGGCGGAACGGTACTGATGTTTCGACATCGGCACCGGCTCAGCAAGGACATCGACATCTTCGTGCCGAACCCCCAGTACCTGGGCTTCGTCACTCCCCGCTTGAGCGATGTGGCCGCGAGCCTTACCGGCGACTACAGCGAAGATCCCAGCGCATGGGTCAAGCTGCAGTTCGAGGAAGGCGAGGTGGATTTCGTCGCAGCTCCCAATCTTCTCGATGACGCCAAGGAGGAATGGACGATCGATGACCGGCGCATACGCGTGGAAACGTCAGCGGAAATCATCGCCAAGAAAATGTTCCATCGCGGGCATCGAACAACCGCCCGAGACCTGTTCGATCTTGCGCTGGTCATCGAACGCGAGCCGGACGCGCTGGCGGCCGCCGCGCACGCGCTGGTCCGCCATCGATCAACGTTTCTTGATCAGATCCGCAATCCCCACCCGACATTGAAGATTGCGTTCAACGCCATCGACACGCTGGACTACACGCCAGGCTTCGATCACTGCGTCGCGATAGCCGGGGACTGCCTGGAAGGACTGTGATCCTCCCAGGCGATTGCGCAGAACATCACTCGATGTTCTGCACCTGTTCGCGGATCTGGTCGATCAGCACCTTCAGCTCCACCGCAGCATTGGACGTACGGCTGTCCACCGACTTCGACCCCAGCGTATTGGCTTCGCGGTTGAACTCCTGCAGCAGGAAGTCCAGGCGACGGCCGACCGGCTCGCGCTGCTTGAGCACGCGGCGGATCTCGACGATATGGCTGCCAAGACGGTCCAGTTCTTCATCCACGTCCAGCTTCTGCAGCCACAGCACCAGTTCCTGCTCGGCGCGACCGGGGTCGACCGGGTGCGGCAGGTCGGCCAGGCGTGCGGCCAGCTTGGCGCGCTGGCCGTCGCGAATGGCCGGAATCAGCGTGCGGACTTCGGTGGCGATACGCTCGATGCCGTCCACGCGCTCGCTGATGGCCGCGGACAACTTGCCGCCTTCGCGCTCACGGGCCTCGACGAAGCCGTCCAGCACCTGGTCCAGCAGGGCCAGTGCCTCGACCTGCAGGGCGGCGGCATCGGTGGCCTCGCCGCGGGTCACGCCCGGCAGCTGCAGCAGGTCGGTGAAACTGACCTGCAGGTTGGGGAAATCGGAGGTCAGGCGGTGCGCCAGGCGGCCCAGCTGGCCCAGCAGGGCCTCGTCCACCTGCAGGTTGGCGGCCGCTTCCGGCGCGCGCAGGCGCATCACCAGATCCAGCTTGCCGCGGCTCAGGCGCGCGGCGATACGCTCGCGCAGCTGCGGCTCGAGCGCCCGCAGTTCCTCGGGCAGGCGGGTGCCGACCTCCAGGAAGCGGTGGTTGACCGAGCGCAGCTCGCAGCCCAGCGTGCCCCACGGGGTGACCCGCTCGCCGCCGGCGTAGGCGGTCATGCTTCGAATCATGGATTGTGTCCGGTGCGTGCAAAGGGGGAATGGTACCCTAGCGCCCTCACCAGAGCCCCCTTGCCCGCCCCGTGAAGGCTGCGGGCGTGGCGGCGTACTCCCTCGCCATTACGGAACCCGCACCATGTCCGATTCCCGCCCCAGCGGCCGCCAGCCCGACCAGCTCCGCCCGGTCGTCATCCAACGCGGCTTCACCCGCCACGCCGAAGGTTCGGTGCTGGTGTGCTTCGGTGAAACCCGTGTGCTGTGCACCGCCAGCGTCGAGAACCGCGTGCCGGGCTTCTTGCGCGGCAAGGGCGAAGGCTGGGTGACCGCCGAGTACGGCATGCTGCCGCGCGCCACCCACACCCGCAGCGACCGTGAAGCCGCCCGTGGCAAGCAGGGCGGCCGCACCCTGGAGATCCAGCGCCTGATCGGCCGCAGCCTGCGCGCGTGCGTGGACCGCAACGCGCTGGGCGAGCGCACCATCACCCTCGACTGCGACGTGCTGCAGGCCGACGGCGGCACCCGCACCGCCGCCATCACCGGCGCCTACGTGGCCCTGGTCGATGCGGTGAATGTGCTGATGAAGCGCGGCGACATCAAGCGCAACCCGATCCTGGGTGCAGTGGCAGCGGTGTCGGTGGGCGTCTACCGCGGCACCCCGGTGCTGGACCTGGACTACGCCGAAGACAGCGACTGCGACACCGACATGAACGTGGTGATGAACGACGGCGGTGGCTTCATCGAGCTGCAGGGCACCGCCGAAGGCCATGCCTTCCGCCGCGATGAACTGGACGCGCTGCTGGGCCTGGCCGAGAAGGGCGTGCGCGAGCTGCTGGACGCACAGCAGGCGGCGCTGTCGGCATGAACCGGCGCATCGCCCTGACCACCCTGGTGGTGGCCGACTATGACGAAGCCATTGCCTGGTACACCGGCAAGCTCGGCTTCGCACTGCTGGAGGACATCGACCAGGGCCACAAGCGCTGGGTGGTGGTGGGGCCGACCGACGGCAGCGCTGCCGCCCTGCTGCTGGCCCGCGCCAGCGACGAGGAACAGCGCAGCCGCATCGGCAACCAGACCGGTGGCCGCGTCGCCTTCTTCCTCAACACCGACGACTTCCACCGCGACCACACGGCGATGCTGGCCGCCGGGGTCGAGTTCCTGGAAGCGCCGCGCGAAGAACCCTATGCAACGGTCGCGGTATTCCGCGATCTGTATGGCAACACCTGGGACCTGCTGGAGCCCCGTCAATGAAGAAACTGGTACTGGCCAGCCACAACGCCGGCAAGCTGGTGGAGATGCAGGAGATCCTCGCCGACCTGCCGCTGCAGATCACCTCGGCCGCCGAGCTGGGCCTGGGCGACGTGGAAGAAACCGGCCTGACCTTCGTCGAAAACGCGCTGCTGAAGGCGCGCGCGGCCTGCGAAGCGACCGGCCTGCCGGCGCTGGCCGATGATTCGGGCCTGATCGTCGATGCCCTCGGCGGTGCACCGGGCCTGTACAGCGCGCGCTATGCCGGCCACCCGACCAATGCCGCGGCCAACAACGCCAAGCTGCTGGAGGCGATGGCCGACGTTCCCGATGGCCAGCGCGGCGCCCGCTTCTATGCGGTGATCGTGCTGCTGCGCCACGCCACCGATCCGCAGCCGCTGATCTGCGAAGGTCGCTGGGAGGGCCAGATCATCCGTGAACTGCGCGGCACGAATGGATTCGGCTACAACCCGGTGTTCCTTGACACCACCCACGGCCTGACCGCCGCGGAGATGGAGCCGGCCCTGAAAAACGCCATCAGCCACCGTGCCATTGCCCTGCAACAGCTCAAGCAGCAGCTGGCGACGCTGTACTGACGCCACCCGATCGAACCAGGGAAGCTGGCCAGCGGCCGGCACTACCGATGAAGCCCATGCCGCACGCCCACGACCACTGCAACCACCTGCCCGGCGAAGCCTGCTCCGCTGACCACGACACCTCGCCGCGGCTGGTACCGCCACCGCTGTCGCTGTACGTGCACCTGCCGTGGTGCGTGCGCAAGTGCCCGTACTGCGATTTCAATTCGCACCAGGCCAAGGGCGAACTGCCGTTCGATGCCTACATCGATGCGCTGCTGCGCGACCTGGACCAGGACCTGCCGCTGGTCTGGGGCCGGGTGGTGCACAGCGTGTTCTTCGGTGGCGGCACGCCCAGCCTGTTCCCGCCGGAAGCGATCGACCGCTTCCTGCAGCAGGCCAGCGCGCGCCTGCGCTTCGCGCCCAACGCCGAAATCACCCTGGAAACCAACCCGGGCACGGCCGAGCATGGCCGTTTCGACCGCTACCGCGCAGCCGGCGTGAACCGCCTCAGCTTCGGCATCCAGAGTTTCGACGACGCCATGCTCAAGCGCCTGGGCCGCATCCACGACAGTGGCGAAGCCGAGCGCGCGGTGAAGATGGCGCAGGACGCGGGCTACGACAACTTCAACATCGACCTGATGTACGCGCTGCCGGAACAGACCCTGGCCGGTGCCGAGGCCGATCTGGAACGTGCGTTCGCGCTGCAGCCGGCGCATATCTCGCACTACCAGCTGACCCTGGAACCGAACACGGTGTTCTTCGCGCGGCCGCCGCAGGGCATTCCCGATGAAGACAACGCCTGGGACATGCAGGAACACTGCCAGGCCCTGCTGGCGCAGGCAGGCTTCGGCCAGTACGAGGTGAGCGCCTACGCACGCCCTGGCCGGCAGAGCGCGCACAACCTGAACTACTGGCGCTTCGGCGATTACCTGGGCATCGGTGCCGGCGCGCACGGCAAGATCAGCTCCGGTGCAGAGGAACACGTGCTGCGACGCTGGAAGCTGAAGCATCCGCAGGCTTATCTGGACAGCGCGGGCACCCCGGCCTCGTTCGGGGGTGACGATGTAATCGCTCCTGAGCGCCTGCCCTTCGAGTACATGCTGAATCTGCTGCGCCTGCACGAAGGCTTCGGCCTGCGCGATTTCGAGTCGCGTACCGGGCTGTCGCGCAGCGTGCTGGATGCACCGTTGGCCGAGGCCGTGCAGCACGGCTGGCTGGACGTGACCGATGGCCATGTGCAGCCGACCGAACTGGGCCGCCGCTTCACCAACGATGTGGTGAGCCTGTTCCTGGAGGAGTGAGCGTCTTGCAGTAGCGGGTAGTGCCGGCCGCTGGCCGGCAGCTCGATCGGCGCGGATTGCCGGCCAGCGGCCGGCACTACCGTTCATCGGTCGGGCCATGCCTGGCGAACGGGATGCACATTCGCCCTAAAGTAGCGCCGACAGCGGCCGACACGGTAGATTCACCAGATCGATCCGCGGGAATCCGGATACCGCCTGCCGATGTCAGCTGTCTTTTCCATCACTCCTGCCGACAAGAACCGCCTGGCCGCCAGCGACCTGCCACCGCGGGTACGTGAGCTGCTGGGCGCGCTGATCGGCCTGTGCCGGCAGACGCTGGCCGCGCCCCTGATCCTGACTGTCGAAGCGCTGGAGCAGACCCTGCTGCACGACGCCGATCGCGCACGCAATCCGCAGCAGCAGGCCGAACTGATGGCCCAGCGTGGACAGCTGCACGCCTTCGCTGGCCACTTCGCCGACCGCATGCTCGATGCCGTTGCCGACGCCCTCGCACGGTTGCGCGAACCGGCCAACGGTGTCAGCACCAGTGCTACGCCGCCAGCGCTGCCGGGCATGCTCGGGCTGTCGCTGGTTGATGAGCACGAAGTGGATCGCGACCTGCTGCTGACCGAGATGGTGCGGCGCGAAACCCTGCGTTCAACCAACACACTGAACCTGCTCGGCCAACGCCTGGGGGTACTGGCGGCGGCGCCGGCCTTCGAGGCCGACACCCTGCCGCTGGCGCCGCAGGCACTGTGCGCGATGGTGCGCCGGATTGCCGAACAGGACGCGCTGAGCGTCGAGGTACAGCTGGCGCTGTATCGCAGTTTCGAACGGCAGGTGCTGGAACGGCTGGGCGATATCCTTGACCGTGCCAATGCCCTGTTGGCCCAGTCCGGCGTACTGCCGGGGCTGGTCTACACCCCCTACCTGGCACGCTCGTCGAGCACGCGGCGGATCATCACCCAGTCGGTGGGTGGCGGCCGCACCACGCAGCCGGCCAAGCGCAGCGCGGCCCCACTGACCGGCTGGAACGGTTCGGCACCGGCCGGCTCCTGGTCCAGCCTGGTACAGGACGCCTTCCACGAGGGTGGTGCAGCCGGCCCCGCCACGCCGGGCGTGACCACATCCACCGGCAGTGCTTTGCATGAGCTGCTGCAGCAGGCCCGGCACGCCAGCCCTGCCCCGGCGGACAGCGGCGCAGTGCCCAGTGCGGCAGTCGACGCGGTACTCGCGCGTCTGCAGGCTCA
Source organism: Stenotrophomonas sp. 96582_Sma (assembly GCF_056480905.1). Classification (NCBI taxonomy): domain Bacteria; kingdom Pseudomonadati; phylum Pseudomonadota; class Gammaproteobacteria; order Lysobacterales; family Lysobacteraceae; genus Stenotrophomonas; species Stenotrophomonas sp. 96582_Sma. The sequence continues at coordinate 4,006,810 of NZ_CM151122.1, forward strand.
GTCCAGCGCGGCAACCGGCGTGGCCGACCTGCAGGCCGCCGTGGTCGCGCAGCTGCGCAGCGAGCATGGTGCGCAGGCCCAGCTGGGCAGTCACGATCGGGACAACCTGGACCTGCTGCGCATGCTGATGCAGCAGGTGCAACAGCAGCAGCGTCCCGATCCGGTGCCGGCCGCCCTGCTGGCCCGCCTGCAGGTGCCCCTGGCACGTGCGGCAATGGCCGATCCGGGCTTCTTCGTACGTGACGAGCACCCGGCGCGCGAGCTGCTCAACCAGATTGCCGAAGTCGGCGCCAACTGGCTGGGCGACGATGACGTCGACCCACAGCTGCTGCAGCGCATGGCGCAGAGCGTGCAGGGCCTGCTGGGGCAGGATGCGCGCGCACCGGAGGCCTTTGCCGCCGCCAACGAAGACGTGCAGCAGCACCAGCGCGCGGCGGCCCATCGTGCCGAACTGGCCGAGCGCCGCCACGTGGAAGCCGCGCGCGGCAAGGAACGATTGGAACTGGCCCGTCGCCAGGCCACCGCACAGATCGACCAGTGCTGCGACACGCAGTCGCCACCGCGCTTCGTGCAGACCCTGTTGCGCCAGGCCTGGGCCGATGCACTGACCCTCACCCGCCTGCGCCATGGCGATGATTCGCCACAGTGGCAGGAACGCCTGCAACAGACCGAGCGCATCGCTGCCATCACCGCACAGGCCATCGACGCCCCCGGCGGCACCGATACCGCGTTGGCAGCGGACGTGGAGGCCGCACTGCTGCAGGTCGGCTACCACGCCGAGGAAGCCGCCGCCGTCGCGCGCAGGCTGGCCACGCCCGGCGGCGAGGATGAAAGCACCTCGCGTACCGAACTCAGTGCCCGCCTGAAGGCACGTGCGCGCCTGGGCGAACACGCCGGCGCGCCCACCGGCACGGCGCCTGCAACGCCCCGCAGCAGTGCCGAAGAAGCCGCCTACCAGCAACTGTCCACGCTGCCGTTCGGCAGCTGGTTCGACATCGATACCGGTGATGGCACGCTGCGCCGCCAGCGCCTGTCCTGGTACAGCCTGCTGACCGGCCACGCCCTGTTCGTCAATCCACGCGGGCAGAAGATCACCGATACCGACCTGGATACGCTGGCACGGCAGATCAGTGCCGGGCGCGCGCAACTGGTCACCGAAGACAAGGGCCGGCTGGTCGACCGTGCCTGGGAAGCCAGCCTTGGTGCGCTGCGCGCACTGGCCACGGGCCGCGCACAGGAGACCCCCGCATGAAAGCCGTACCGCCGCAGGACACCCGCCGCGCGCCGCGCCGCCAGGTCTCGGACCTGGTGCCGGTCACCGACCAGATGCGCGAGTGCGTGGTCGGGCGCCTCGGCAATGTCTCCGAAACCGGCATGCTGATGCTGGCCAGCGTGCCGCTGCGCGAGGATGCGCTGTACCAGCTGCGCTTCCCGTTGCCGCTGGGTGATGGCCGCCAGCAGGCCATCGACGTGGGCGTGCACCTGCTGTGGAGCGAGCCCGCACACGTTCCCGGCCAGAGCTGGACCGGCTTCCGCTTCCTGACCCTGTCACGCGAACATCGGCAGCTGCTGCGCCAGTGGGTGGGCGAGGACAGCGACGAGGGACCGGTTTCGACGGTCTGAGTGCCGGTTCCGGCACAGCGGTTTTTCGCGGTATGCGGCAGAATCTAGGGCCGTTTTCCGTGTCGAGCCACCGCAATGATCCAGCAAGACCCCGGCGCCCTGTATCCCGACCACCTGGCCGTGCTGTGCCGACGCGCCGAACAGGCGCTGGCCCGCGGCGGCTTCGATCACCTGGTGGTGCCCAGCGGCACCCTGCACTACCAGGTGTTCGACGACCGCGACTACCCGTATGCGGTGAATCCGCAGTTCAAGGCCTGGCTGCCGCTGACCCGCGTGCCCAACAGCTGGATCGTGTTCACCCCCGGCAAGCGTCCGGCGGTGATCTTCCACCAGCCGTTCGATTACTGGCACGTGGTACCGGACGCACCGAGTGGCTGGTGGGTGGAGCACTTCGACATCCACATCATCCGCAAGCCCGAAGAGGCGCTGGCCCTGCTGCCGGCCGACCCGTCGCGCTGCGCGATCCTCGGCGAGCCGCAGAGCACGCTGGGCAACTACGTGCCGAACAACCCGGCGCCGGTGGTGAACTACCTGGAATGGCACCGCGGCAGCAAGACGCCGTATGAAATCGCGCTGATGCGCCAGGCGCAGGTGCTGGGCGTGCGCGGCCACCGTGCCGCCGAAGCCGCGTTCCGCAACGGCGCCGACGAGTTCAGCATCCATATGGCGTACTGCCAGGCCGTCGGCCAGGACGCCAACGAGCTGCCCTACGGCAACATCGTGGCGTTGAACGAACATGCCGCCGTGCTGCATTACACCGAGCTGGGCCGCAAGGCGCCGCAGCCGCTGCGCAGCTTCCTGATCGATGCTGGTGCCAGCGCGCACGGCTACGCCAGCGACATCACCCGCACCTACGCCGCGCAGGGCCACGACGAGTTCGCCGCGATGATCGCCGCCGTCGACGGTGCCCAGCAGCAGATGTGCGCAGCGGTGCGCCCGGGCTTCGACTACAAGCAGCTGCACGTGGACGCACATCTTTCGCTGATGGGCGTGCTGAAGGACTTCGGCGTGATCAAGGTCTCGCCGCAGACCGCAGTGGAAACCGGCGTCAGCGCCGCGTTCTTCCCGCATGGCATCGGTCACCTGATCGGCCTGCAGGTGCACGACGTGGCCGGTTTCGCGGCCAGCGACGAGGGTGGCCGCATCGAGCGCCCGGCGGGCCACCCGTACCTGCGCCTGACCCGCGTGCTGGAACCGGGCATGGTGGTGACCATCGAACCGGGCCTGTACTTCATCGACATGCTGTTGAATGAAGTGAAGGATGCCGGCCATGGCGATGCGATCAACTGGGAGCGCGTGGACTTCTTCCGTCCGTATGGCGGCATCCGCATCGAAGACGAAGTGCTTTGCACTGAGGGCGAGGCGGACAACCTGACGCGGCCGGAGTTTGCGGCGGCGAACGGCTGAGCCCCTTGTGGTTGGTCGCAGAAGTCAAAAGCCGCGCTTGGCGGGGCGGGGTGGGTTCGCGGGGGACGCCGTGAACCCACCCCGCCCCGCCTCTGACAGTTTCCTGCCGCGTTCAACCACGGAAAAGAAAAAAGAAAAGCAGAAGCGGGTCGCTCGCTGCGCTCGCTCTGTGTCGACCAAGGTCGACACCTACCAACAGCCGCGCGTTCCAACGGCCGCAGTGGCCAGTAGATCCACGCCATGCGTGGAGGATTCATTCGATATCTGACAGATGTGCCGACCAACGGTCGGCACACACCAACAGCCGCCTGAACCTGTCAAAGGCGGGGCACTGTGGGTTTGCGGGGTGTGAGCCGCATGGATGCGGCGACCAAGCCTTATCTGATCGGAATCTGGCAGCGTAGGCGTCGAGAGCCGGCGTGGGCCGCCGTGCGAGCCTAGATCTCGACGATCCGTAACCAGGATCGCGACGATCGCCATGTAGCTTGGCGCCCACGCCGGAATCTCCCTTGATCCGCCCGAACAGTTGCTGGAGCGACCACTCGAAGCGATAAGACTGGGCAAGCGGGGGAGCTCTCGACCCTTCCAGACTATACGGAGTCAGGTGATGAACGGGATCGGGATTGATGTCAGCAAGCGTCAGCTGGATATCGGTACGACGGACGGAGAAACCCTGCAGGTCAGCAACAACCGCTCCGGGTTTTCTGAACTGGATGTTTGGCTGAAGAAGCGTCCGACCCGCCAGATCGTGCTTGAAGCCACGGGTGGCTATGAGCAGCCGGTGCTGGATTTCCTGCACAAGGCCGGTCATCCGGTGGCCCGTGCCAATGCCTTGCGCGCCCGGAAACTGGCTCAGGGGTTGGGTCAGACTGCCAAAACCGACCGTTTGGATGCCTACGCGTTGGCGCAGATGGCCGCCCTGGTGAAGCTGCCTCCCTATCAGCCGCTGCAGTCTTGGCAGCAGAAGATGCGGGAGTTCGTTCGGGCACGTCGGCAGGCGATGGACGCCCTGACCATCGCGCGGCAACAGCAGGAAATGGTGCTTGATCGTGAACTGCGCCGACTACTGCAGGGCAACATCACCCGCCTACAAACGTTGGTTGAGCGTCTGGGCAAGCAGATCGTCGAGCAGGTTGGTCAGCAGCCTCAACTGAAGATGCTGAAGTCGATGAAGGGCGTAGGGCCTGTGCTGCAGGCAGTTCTAGCCAGCTATCTGCCAGAGCTTGGCAGGATCACTGGCAAGCGCATCGCCAGCCTGGTCGGGGTAGCCCCGATGTCCCACGACAGCGGCACGATGAGAGGAAAACGAAGCATCCACGGTGGAAGAGCCGAAATCCGGCAAGTGCTCTACATGGCGGCAATGTCGGCCATGCGGCATGAACCTCGGCTGCGCGATTTTTACCAGTCGCTACGAGCCCGCGGCAAGGAAGGCAAGGTGGCCATCGTGGCAGTGATGCGGAAGATGCTGGTCATCCTCAACGCCCGTGTGCGCGACGCTGAAAGCGGGCTAGTCCCCGCCTGAGGCGAGCCAGGGCGAAAGACCAAAGGCTGCCGGCCAGCGGCCGGCACTACCGTGCCCGTTTACCTGACGGGCCTGAGACTCTCCAGCAACACAGTTGCTACAGGGACGTACTTGCGGCGTCCCCGCAAACCCACAGTGCCCCGCCCTCCCACGGAATGCCGCTTCGGCTTTTGACGTTGCCGTTGATTGCAGCAGGTGCAGGGCTGCAAGCCCTGCCGAAACCCCTTACCCCGCCATCACCGCTTCAATCTCGTCGGCGCTGCGCGCCAGGCCTTCGGTCATCACGCGATGCCCGTCATCGGTGATCAGCACGTCATCCTCGGTACGGATGCCGATACCGCGCCAGCGCGGTTCCACCGTCGTATCGTCCACGCCGATATACAGCCCCGGCTCGATGGTGAACGCCATGCCCGGCTCCAGCAGCCGCGAATCGCCGGCCAGGCGATAGTCACCCACGTCGTGCACGTCCATGCCGATCCAGTGCCCGGTCTTGTGCCGGTAGAAACGCTGGTACAGGCCCTCGGACAGGTTCTTTTCCAGCGTACCCTTCAGCAGGCCCAGCCGCAGCAGGCCTTCGGTCAGGGTCTGCACCGCCGCCAGGTGACCCATCTCGTAGGCCACGCCCGGCTTGGCCTGGGCCAGTGCCGCGGCCTGCGCGTCACCGACCAGGTCGTGCAGCGCGCGCTGCTCGGCGCTGAAGCGGCCGTTCACCGGGAACGTGCGGGTGATGTCGCTGGCATAGCCGCGGTATTCGGCACCGGCGTCGATCAGCACCAGCTCACCATCGCGCGAACGTGCGTTGTTGTCGCGGTAATGCAGGATGCAGCCGTTGCGACCTGCACCGACGATGCTGCAATAGGCCGGCACCGCGTCGTTGGCGCGGAACACGCGTTCCAGCTCCGCCTGCAGTTCGTACTCGTGGATGCCGGCCTTCGCCGCCTTCATCGCTGCCAGATGCGCACGTACACTGATCTGCGCGGCGTGGTGCATCAGCGCCACTTCGGCGCCGGACTTGAACAGGCGCTGCTCATGCAGCAGGTGGCCCAGCTCCAGGAACTCATGCGGCGGCTGCGCGCCGTGGCGCACCTGCGAACGCACGCGGTTGACCCAGCCGATCAGCTTCAGGTCGAAATCGGCGTCGCGACCGAAGTGGTAATAGACGCGCGAACGCCCTTCCAGCAGGCCCGGCAGGATGTCGTCCAGATCGTCGATCGGGTACGCATCGTCCATGCCGTACTGCGCCACCGCACCTTCCTGGCCGGCGCGGCTGCCGTCCCAGGCCTCGCGCTCGGCATCGCGCTCGCGGCAGAACAGGATGGCCTCGCCGTGGCGGCGGCCCGGGATCAACACCAGCACCGCTTCCGGCTCCGGGAAGCCGCTCAGGTACTGGAAGTCCGAATCCTGCCGGAACGGGTAATGGGTATCGAGGCTGCGCACCTTCTCGGCGGCGGCGGGAAGCACCAGGATCGCATCCTCGCCGGCCATGTCCATCAGCTGGCGGCGCCGACGCTTGTATTCGCCGGCCGCGATGCCGGTGCGCTGCTTGATGTCCATCAGTTCAGGCGCTGCCGATGGCGCGAGGCCAGCACCACGTCACCGTGCAGCAGCAACACCGCCACGCGGATGAATTCCTCGATCTCGGACAGGGCTTCGTCATCGTCATCGCCGCCGGCCTCGAAATCCTCGCTGGAGGCACGCGCCAGGCTGGCCATGTCGGTCAGCGCTTCTTCGCCCTCTTCGGACAGGGTCGGGCGGCGGCCGCCGCTGCCCAGGCCGAAGCCGCCCAGGAAGGAACGGGTCCAGCTGAACATGGCATCAGCCTGCGCGGACACGTCGTCGCCATCGGTCAGCAGCAGTTCGAAGGCGAAATCGCGGTCTTCCAGTTGCTTGATGGTGACCTGCAGCAGCTGCCCCAGCACGCTGTCGGCGGCCACCGGCGGCAGGTTGTCGTCGGCCAGCACACGCGCCGGCCAATCATTGCCGGGGGCACCACCGGCGGCCAGCCAGCCGCACAGTGCGCCGTGCAGCTCGGCAGCGGTGGCGCCCAGGCCCAGTTCCTGGCTGGCGCGGGTAACGTCGTCGACGGAGGGAAGTTCGGTCATCGTGCGGCTCGTTCGGAAAGGAAACCCGGGGCGCGCACGCGCGCGCCCGTGAGACCCCGTAGTGTAGCAACCCGACGGCATCCTCTCTGCGGCCGTCAGGCCTTGCTGCGACAACGCTTGACCGCCCTTACCCGGCTTGCCTATCGTGCCCGTATGGAACCCGCCGATCCCCTTGCCCAGCTGCAGGACTTCGCTGCCCGCGTGGAAGCGTTGCTTGAACGCAACCAGCGCCTGGCCGAGGAGAACCGCAGCCTGCGCCACCAGCAGGAACAGCTGGTGGCCGAGCGTTCCACGCTGCTGGCCAAGAACGAGCAGGCACGCTCGCGGGTGGAAGCAATGATCAGCCGGCTCAAATCCCTGGAGCAGCACACATGAGCGCCGAACCGGTCAGTGTCCGCATCCTCGATCGTGAATACACCGTGGGTGTCGGCGGCGATGAACGCGACAGCCTGATGGCCGCCGCGCGCCTGCTCGATGCGCGCATGCGCGAAATCCGCGGCAGCAACCGCATGGCCGCGGTCGACCGCGTCGCCGTGCTGGCGGCGCTGAACCTGGCCCACGAGCTGCAGCTGCTGCGCGACGAGAACGCCCGCCAGGCAGTCGCCCTGCAGCAGACGCTGGCCGACCTGAACCGGCGCCTGGACCGCGCGATCGACGGCACCCCGTAGAAGAGGGGACGGAGGGAATCAAGGCGCATTCGCCCCTTCCGTGCCGGAAACGTCTTAATCCCCTCCGTCCCCTTTTCTCATATCTGAATTGGCACGGACTGTTGCCGACGAACGGCCTATCCAGATCCTGCGTGCTGGCTATAATGGCCACGCGTTCTCTGCGGTACTCGACGGCATGTGCAAACATTCGCCTTGTCCCTTAAGAACGACACCGGGAGCGCGACAGCGCCGGGAGTGCAGGTCCGCCTTGTAGCGGGAAGCCCGATGGTTCTCCAGCGTTCCCACTTGAGCCCCCGGGTTCAAGGTCGTTTCGCATGCATCGACATTGCGGAGAATGCAATATTCCAGCAAGGGCGGCGTCTTCGGGCGTCGCCCTTGTTCTTTCCGGCACAATGACGGCTGATCCTTGCCGCACGCTGCCATGACCGACCCGCGCCAGGCCCTGCGCCACGACCTGCGGCAACGCCGCCGCGACCTTTCCGCCGCTGAGCGCATCGCCGCCGCCGAATCGCTTGCCGATGCCCTGCTGGCCCTGCCGTTCGCCCCGCGCGAAGGCGCCGTGGCCGGCTACTGGGCGCTGGATGGCGAAATTGCCCTGCACCGCTGGCAGTTGCAGCTACCCGACACACTGACCTACTGCCTGCCGGTACTGGCGGGTGACGTGCTGCGCTTCGCACCGTGGCGCCCCGGGCAGCCGCTGACCAGCAACCGCTATGGCATTCCCGAGCCGGACGTGGCGGTGGAAGACACCCTGGAACCGGCGCAGATGGCGCTGGTAGTGACCCCGCTGGTGGGTTTCGACACACAGTGCCGGCGGCTGGGCATGGGGGGCGGCTGGTATGATCGCAGCTTCGCCTTCCGCCACGACCGGCCGGCGCCGCCCTGGCTGGTCGGCGCTGCATTCGCGGTGCAGCAGGTCGAGTCCTTGCCGGTGGCGTCGTGGGACGTGCCGGTGGATGCGATCTGCACCGAAGACGGCACCCTGTTCCCCTCCGCTGCCCCCGTGAACGCATGACCGCCCGCAAGCGCTACTGGCTGATGAAGTCCGAACCGGACGCCTTCTCCATCGATGACCTGGCCAAGGTCAAGGTCGAACCCTGGAACGGGGTGCGCAACTACCAGGCGCGCAATTTCATGCGCGATGGCATGCAGGTGGGCGACGGCATCCTGTTCTACCACTCCAATACCAAGGTGCCCGGCATCGTCGGCCTGGCCACGGTCGCCAGCCCGGCCTATCCGGACGACACCCAGTTCGACCCGAAATCCGACTACCACGACCCCAAGAGCACGCGCGAGAACCCGCGCTGGATGCTGGTGGACGTGGCCTTCGACCGCAAGCTCAAGCAGGTGATCGCGCTGGACGAGATCAAGCTGCACGCCGAAGAACTCGGCGAGGGCTTCCCGCTGGTTGCCAAGGGCAACCGCCTGTCGGTGTTCCCGGTGACCGCCGCGCAGTGGAAGCTGCTGCTGTCGCTGGAAAAGAAATCCTGATTCCCTGCCTGAGAGTTCTCCCATGTCCGAAGCCAAGCGCCTGGCCGCCGAGAAAGCCATCGAGTACGTTGAAGACGGCATGATCGTCGGTGTCGGCACCGGTTCCACCGTGGCCTATTTCATCGATGCCCTGGCCCGCATCCAGCACCGCATCAAGGGTGCCGTGTCCAGCTCCGAACAGAGCACCGCGCGCCTGAAGCAGCACGGCATCGAGGTGATCGAGCTGAACCACAGCGGCAACCTGTCGCTGTACGTGGACGGCGCCGATGAGTGCGATGCCAACAAGTGCCTGATCAAGGGTGGCGGCGCCGCACTGACCCGCGAGAAGATCATCGCCGAGGCCAGCGAGCGCTTCATCTGCATCGTCGACCCGAGCAAGCAGGTGCCGGTGCTGGGCAGGTTCCCGCTGCCGGTGGAAGTGATCCCGATGGCGCGCAGCCTGGTTGCCCGCCAGATCCGCGACATGACCGGCGGCCAGCCGACCTGGCGTGAAGGCGTGGTTACCGACAACGGCAACCAGATCCTGGACATCCACAACCTGCAGATCACCGATCCGGAAAAGCTGGAGCGCGAGCTCAACCAGCTGCCGGGCGTGGTCTGCGTCGGCCTGTTCGCACGCCGCCGCGCCGATGTGGTGATCGTCGGCGGTGAGCCGCCGGTCGTGCTCTGACCCTTTCGAAGGATCCTGACGATGTCGCTGTTGCGTTCGCTGCTGATGCTTCCGCTGCTGGCCCTGGCCGGCTGTGCTACCGACGCGGCCCGCCATTGGGTCGAACTGGATGGCGCCCGCTACCAGGTCGAGCTGGCCACCAACGATGAAACCCGCGCACGCGGTCTGATGTTCCGCGACCAGATGGCGGCCGACCACGGCATGCTGTTCATCCACGACCGCGAGGAAATGCAGGCGTACTGGATGAAGAACACCAGGATCGCGCTGGACATCCTGTACTTCGACAGCCAGCGCAAGCTTGTCAGCCAGCAGCGCGACGTGCCGCCGTGCTCGGCCGGCGACATGTGCCCGCCCTACCCCAGCGGTGGCCCGGCGCGCTATGTGCTGGAGCTCAACGCCGGTCAGGCGGAGAAGCTCAAGCTGAAGGACGGGACCCAGCTGACCTTCGGCCCGGGCATCGAAAAGTAAACGATGCGGCCGGCCAGCGGCCGGCACCCGCCGAATCAACATCAAAGGCAAAAGCTGGGTTACCGAGGGATGGCGGGGCGGTGTGGACTTGCAGGACACGCCGTAAACCCGTCCCTGGGGGCTCGTAGGCGCCATCTATGGCGCCTGCGGTCCTGCAAGCCCACACCGCCGCCCCACCTCTGACAGTTGGCCGGCGGCTGTTGGTAGGTGTCGACCTTGGTCGACACGACATTTCCAAGGCGATGTTCTTTTCACGCGGCACCGCTTGAAACCGCCTGCGAATGACGCCAGTCTGTGGTCATGCAGGACCAGATCTCACTCCCCGACTGGGATGCACTGGCCGACCTCGAAGACGAGGCGCTGCCACTGTTGCCGACCGCGCTGCTGATCGCGCGCGATGAATACCCCGATCTGCAGCCGTCCACCTATGACGCGCTGATCCAGAGCCATGTCGACCACCTCCGTTCGGAAGTGGACAGCATCGACAACAGCCCATTGAAGATGGCAGCGATCAATCGCCATCTGTTCGACGAGCTGGGCTACAGCGGCGACCACGACGAGTACTACGACCCGCGCAACAGCTACCTCAACCAGGTATTCGAGCGCCGCCTGGGCAACCCGATCTCGCTGGCGCTGGTGCAGATGGAAGTCGCGCGCCGACTGGGAATCCCGCTCGACGGCGTGTCCTTCCCCGGCCACTTCCTGGTGCGCCTGCCGGTGGACGACGGTGTGCTGGTGATGGACCCGTTCAATGGCGGCCGCCCGCTGGACGTGGACGAACTGCGCGAGCGAGCCAAGTCACACCTGGGCGGGCAGATGCCCGACGACCAGGTGCTGGCGCAGATCCTCGACCCGGCCCCTGCGCGCGCGATCCTGATGCGGATGCTGCGCAACCTGCACGGTGTGTATGCCGAAGCGGGCGAATGGGACCGTGCCGCACGCAGTGCCGACCGCCTGCTGAAGCTGGCCCCGGAGCAGGACGACGCGCTGCGTGATCGCGGCCTGGCCTACCTGCAGCTGGAGTACCTGGCCGGTGCCCGCCACGACCTGGGGCAGTATCTGAAGCGCAACCCGGAAGCCAGCGATGCGCAGTGGCTGCGCGAGAAGCTGATCGACCTCGGCGGGCCAGTGCCGCGGCTGCATTGAGGGTGTCCGGTGTGCGGACCAACGGTCCGCACCCACAGAAGGGCCTGCAGGCCCCGCCATCAATCGACCTCGACCATCTCGAAATCGGCCTTGGTCACGCCGCAATCCGGGCAGGTCCAGGTCTCGGGAATGTCTTCCCAGCGCGTCCCCGGCGCGATGCCTTCTTCCGGCAAGCCTTCCGCTTCGCTGTAAAGAAAGCCGCAGACCACGCACATCCAGGTACGCAAGGTGGTGGGGGTGGCATCGCTCATCGGATAATCAAGGCTGGATTCACGGGCCGCCATTGTCCCATCGCGGCCCACTCACCGGTAGCCATCGATGACTTCTGCTTCCCCGGCGCCCCGCGGCGTCTACCTGATCACCCCGGACGAGCCCGATACCGCGCGCCTGCTGGCCCGCACCGCGCCGCTGCTGGCCGCCGGCGCCACCTGGCTGCAGTACCGCAACAAGACCGCCAGCGACGCGCTGCGGCGGGAGCAGGCCACCGCCCTGCAGGCGCTGTGCGCGGAACACGGCGTGCCGCTGATCGTCAACGACGACCCGGCGCTGGCGAAGGCGGTCGGCGCCGCCGGCGTGCATCTGGGCGGCACCGACGGTGACATCCCCAGCGCGCGTGCGCTGCTTGGTGCCGAGGCCATCATCGGCGCGTCCTGCTACGACCAGCTGGCCAATGCCGAGCAGGCCGTGGCCGCCGGCGCCAGCTACGTGGCCTTCGGCGCGTTCTTCCCGACCACCACCAAGATCACCAGCAGCCGCGCCCACACCGACCTGCTGCGGCAAAGCGCCGCACTGGGCGTGCCGCGGGTGGCGATCGGCGGCCTGACGCCGGACAATGTCGGTCCCATCATCGACGCCGGCGCCGATCTGGTCGCCGTGGTCAGCAGCGTGTTCGCCGCCGAAGACCCGGTTGCGATCCAGCGCGCCTACCTCGCCCAGTTCGCGTAATGCCCAGGAAATCCGCATGAACCACGACCAGTCCCACGCCCTGTTCTCCCGCGCCCAGCAGCTGCTGCCGGGCGGCGTCAATTCGCCGGTGCGCGCGTTCAAATCGGTCGGCGGCGAACCGTTCTTCGTCGAGCGCGCCGATGGCGCCTACCTGTACGACGTCGATGGAAACCGCTACATCGATTACGTCGGTTCCTGGGGCCCGATGATCGTCGGCCACAACCACCCGGCCGTGCGCCAGGCGGTGAAGAAGGCGATCGACAATGGCCTGTCCTTCGGTGCGCCGTGCGCGGCCGAAGTCACCATGGCCGAGACCATCACCCGCCTGGTGCCGTCGTGCGAGATGGTGCGCATGGTCAACTCCGGCACCGAGGCTACGTTGTCGGCCATCCGCCTGGCGCGCGGTGCCACCGGCCGCAACCGCATCGTCAAGTTCGAAGGCTGCTACCACGGCCATGGCGACTCGTTCCTGGTCAAGGCCGGCAGTGGCATGCTGACCCTGGGCGTGCCGACCTCGCCGGGCGTGCCGGCCGGCCTGAGCGAACTAACCCTGACCCTGCCCTACAACGACTTCGAAGCGGCTACTGCCCTGTTCGAACAGCAGGGTGACGACATCGCCGGCCTGATCATCGAACCGGTGGTCGGCAACGCCAACTGCATTCCGCCACGCGAGGGTTACCTGCAGCACCTGCGCGAACTGTGCACGAAGCATGGCGCGCTGCTGATCTTCGACGAAGTGATGACCGGTTTCCGCGTTGCCCTTGGCGGTGCACAGGCGCACTACGGCATCACCCCGGACCTGACCACCTTCGGCAAGATCATCGGCGGCGGCATGCCGGTGGGTGCCTACGGCGGCCGCCGCGAACTGATGCAGCAGATCGCCCCGGCCGGCCCGATCTACCAGGCCGGCACGCTGAGCGGCAATCCGGTGGCGATGGCCGCCGGCCTGGCGATGCTGGAACTGATCCAGCAGCCGGGCTTCCACGCCGACCTGGCCGAGCGCACCGCGCGCCTGTGTGCCGGCCTGGAAGCGGCCGCCGCCGACGCCGGCGTGGTCGTGACCACCACCTGCGTGGGCGCGATGTTCGGGCTGTTCTTCACCAGTGAAAAAGTGGAGACCTATGCGCAGGCCACCGCCTGTGACATTCCGGCGTTCAACCGCTTCTTCCACGCAATGCTGGAGCAGGGCGTGTTCCTGGCCCCGTCGGCGTACGAGGCCGGCTTCCTGTCCAGCGCTCACGATGACGCGGTGATCGAGGCCACCCTCGCCGCTGCATGCGTGGCGTTCAAGGCCGCCAAGGGCTGAGCCCGCTCTGCACGAAAAAGGGGACGGAGGGGATTAAGTCGTTTGTGCACAAACGACTTAATCCCCTCCGTCCCCTTTTTCATCCACGCATGGCGTGGATCTACTGGTAGAGCCACGCCATGCGTGGCTGCTCAACCGAAGACGAACTTGCCCTTCATCATCGCGAAGTGGCCGGGGAACGAGCAGAAGAAGGTGTAGTCGCCCCCCTTCTGCAGGCCCTGGGTGGAAAAGCGCACGCGCGTGGTCTCGCCGCCGCCGATCACCTTGGTGTGCGCCAGCACGCGCTTGTCGGCCTTCGGCAGGTAGCTGTCGGCCAGGGTCATGCGCATGCCGGCCATCGCTACCGGCTGGTAATCAGCGCTGCGGGTCAGTACCCAGTTGTGGCCCATCGCGGTGACAGCCAGCTTGCCGGTATGGCGCAGGGTCAGATCCACGGCGGTGCAGTCGGCCGCCACCTTGATCTCGCGGCTGCTGAAGCTCATCTGGTCGGTGCTGTCGATGCTGACCGCACATACCCGCGCCATCGCCGACGGCGCCAGCATCAGCGCGCCCAGTCCCACTGCCACCATCCAAGCCTTCATCGTTGCATCTCCTGCGGATTCAAGCGCCATTCTAGGCAGGCCCCTGCGGCCGCGTCTGCGACCGTCTGTCGCATGGCTGCTCCAGGGTTTCCCGCGTGTTCACTGCAATGGCATGCTCGACCAATGCGGATCGACCTGTTGCTGCTGGATGTGGATGGCGTGCTGGTGCAGTACCAGCGCGCGCAGCGCGTGCTGCACCTTGCGCAGGCGCTGGATGTCATGCCGGAAACCGTGCAGGCCGCGCTGTACGACAGCGGGCTGGAAGCGGCACATGACAATGGCACGCTGGATGGTCCGGCCTACCTGGCACGGCTGTGCGCACTGCTGGGCAGACCCGCCGATGTGACGACATGGACCGCCGCACGCCAGGCCGCCAGCCATCCGCAGCGCGCGGTGCTGCAGCGACTGCAGACACTGCAGTTGCCGATGGCAGTGCTGACCAACAACGGCGCGCTGATGCAACAGGCCTTGCCCACCCTGCTACCGGAACTGTTCCCTGCCCTGCAGGACCGCGTGTTCTGCAGCGCCGATTTCGGCCTGCGCAAACCGGCGCCGGAAGTCTTCCTGCGCACGCTTGAGGTACTCGGCGTGGCACCTGCGCGCACGCTGTTCGTCGATGACCTGTTCGCCAACGTGCGCGGCGCACGCGCCGCCGGCCTGCACGCGGAAACCGTGCGCGATGGCCGTGGGCTGGGCAAGGTGTTGAAGCGTTACGCGGTGGGCTGATCGGGGTCAGAGCCCTCCCTGCAGGAGAGGGATCCGACCCCGACGCCAGGGCGTCAGCGCGCGGCGATGAACGCGGCAATTGCCGCGCGCAGGCGCTTCAGGCCTTCGGCCACTTCTTCGTCGGTGATGTTCAGCGACGGCACGAATCGCAGCACGTCCGGGCCGGCCTGCAGGGTCAGCAGCCCCTGCCCGGCAGCGTGGTCGAGGATCGCACCAGCCTGGCCGGCGAAGTCCTTGCTCAGCACCGCACCCAGCATCAGGCCGCGACCACGCACCTCGCTGAACACGCCGAACTCTTCGTTGATGCGCGCGAAGCCATCGCGCAGCGCCTTCGACTGGCGGCTGACGTTGGCGGCGATCTCCGACGAGGCCAGCTTGCGCAGCGCCACGCGGGCCACCGCAGCGGCCAGCGGGTTGCCACCGAAGGTGGTGCCGTGCGCGCCAAACTGCATGGTCTCGGCCACCTTCGGGCCGGCCAGCATCGCACCGATCGGGAAGCCGCCACCCAGTGCCTTGGCCAGGGTGACCATGTCCGGCACCACGTCGTCCTGCCAGTGCGCGAACAGCGTACCGGTACGGCCCATGCCGGCCTGGATCTCGTCGAGCACCAGCAGCGCGTTGTGCTGGTCGCACAGCTCGCGCACGCGCTTGAGGAAACCGGACTTGGCCGGCATCACGCCGCCCTCGCCCTGGATCGGCTCCAGCATCACCGCCGCCACATCGCCGGCGGCCATCGCGGTTTCCAGCTGCACCTCATCGTTGAAATCGATGTAGCGGAAGCCACCGGGCAGCGGCTCGTAGCCTTCCTGGTACTTCGGCTGGGCGGTGGCGGTCACCGCGCCCATGGTGCGGCCGTGGAAGCTGCCGCGGAAGGTGATGATCACCCGCTTGTCGGCCGGACGCCCCTGGCTGGAGGCCCACTTGCGGACCATCTTGATCGCCACTTCATTGGCTTCGGCGCCGGAATTGCACAGGAACACGCGCTCGGCGAAGCGGCTGGCCTTCACCAGCTCCTCGGCCAGGTGCAGCGGCGGCGCGCTGTAGAACACGTTGCTGGTGTGCCAGAGCTTGCCGGCCTGCTCGACCAGCGCGGCCACCAGGTCCGGGTCGTTGTGGCCCAGGCCGCACACGGCGATGCCGGCAGCCAGGTCGATGAACTCACGGCCCTGGCTGTCCCACACGCGGGCGCCCTGGCCTCGCTCCAGTACCACCTGGCGGGGCTTGTAGACCGGCAGGTAATAGTGCGAAAGGGAGATCAGCGGATCGGTAGCGGCGGTCATGGCAGTCGGCAGGGTTCAGGAATCCCCATTCTCGCGCCGGAACCCCTGCGGCACAATGCGCCCATGCGACCGTTTTCCGCCCCCCAGCTGAACCCCGCCACCGAGACCGGCTGGCGCCGTCGGTGGTTCGACATCATCTACCGCCACGACTCGCGGCCCTCGCGCAATTTCGACCTGATCCTGGTGGTGGCGATCGTCGCCAGCATCCTGGTGGTGATGATCGACAGCGTGCAGCACCTGCATGCCGAATGGTCCACCGGCCTGTACATCCTGGAATGGGCCTTCACGATCATCTTCACCGCCGAGTACCTCCTGCGACTGGCGGTGGTCAAGCGCCCGCTGCGTTACGCGGTGAGCATCTGGGGCATCATCGACCTGCTGTCGATCCTGCCCGCCTACCTGTCGATGTTCATCCCCGGCGCGCAGAGCCTGCTGGTGGTGCGCGCGCTGCGCATCCTGCGCGTGTTCCGCATCCTCAAGCTGACCCGCTACATCGAGGAAAGCGGCGTCCTGATGACGTCGCTGTGGCGCAGCCGGCGCAAGGTGCTGGTGTTCCTGTTCACGGTGATCACCATCACCATCATCGCCGGTGCGCTGATGTACGTGATCGAAGGTCCCGAACACGGCTTCACCAACATCCCGGCCAGCATGTACTGGGCGGTGGTGACCATGGCCACGGTCGGCTTCGGCGACATCGTGCCGCAGACCGTGCTTGGCCGCTTCGTCACCTCAGTGCTGATCCTGATCGGCTACAGCATCATCGCCGTGCCCACCGGCATCTACACCGCCGAACTGGCCAGCACCATGCGCGAAGCCGAGCTGGCCGCACGCCGTGATGCACGTGGCTGCCCGGACTGCGGACTGGAAGGACACGAACCGGATGCACGGCACTGCCGCAAGTGCGGTGGCCAGCTGCCGGATGCGTTCAGTCATTGATGCGGGCGCCGGCGATGTACACCGGCGCTCGCTGATCACGCCATGAGCGGGAGCGCTACTGGCGGTTGCTCTGGAAAACGAGCGTGTTGTATTCCTGCATGAGCTTGCTGGCAGAGCCACGCGGCGCCATCGACGGCGAATCAAGCATGCGTCGTTCGAAATCGGTGTAAGGCTTTTTCTCGCTGACGCGCTGCAGCCGCTCCTTGCCTTCGCGCCGGAAATTCTCGGCCCCACGCTCGAAGCCTTCCCAGTCCGACTTGCCCGGTTCCTGGTCGGCAACCTTGGCGTGCGCTTCATCGGAAATGCGGTTGAAGGCATCCAGGCGTTCGCGGGCCTTGGCCTGATCGAAATCATCCTCGCTCATCAGATCCATGATGGCCTTGGCTTCCAGCATCATCGCCAGACGGTAGTACTCGCGCGTGCGCCCCTCGGCCTGTTCCAGCGCCTTGAGCTGCTCGCGCTGGGCGGCGTCGTTCTGGCGCTCCAGCTCGGCATTGAACGTTTCGCTGGCAGCCACGAAATCCTTGAAGGCGGCCATCAAGGGCGCGTGCAGCTGCTTGCCCTTGGCGAACTGGTCGTCTTCGTAGTCCTGGCGATCGTAGTAGTCATGCGCGTCCTTGCTGACCGGCACCAGCGCCTTCAGCGCCTGCTGGTAGTGACCTGCAGCCGCATCGAGTTCGGCCAGCGCAGGCTTGGCAGCGATCGCCTCGGTCACCGGGGCGTCGCACTGCTTCATGTCGTAGTCGCTGATCTCGAACGGGCCGTACACGTGCGTCTCGCGTCCGGTCGGGCCAGCGTCGACATCCTTGATCCAGCGCGTGTAGGACTGGATGCTGCCGTGGGTTTTCGAATCCAGCGCGTTGAAGCAGCCGATGTAGGCGTTGAGCTTGGCGGTCAACTGCTGCTGTGTATCGGACGGGACCGTGCTGGCGTCCGGCGTGCCGGAGGCAGCGGCGCCGCCCGCAGCTACGGGTGCCTTGCCACCGCAGGCGGCCAGGATCAACGACAGCGAAGCGGCCAGCGCCGCGACGGAAAGAGTGCGTGACATGTGCTCACATCCTTGTTGAAAACGATTACAGCCACGCATTCTAGCGCAGCAGGCCGAGAGTCGCAGCCCTCGGCTTCTTCCGGCGACGCGCGGTCAATCCAGGAACAGATCCGGCAGCAACGGCCGCGACGGATCCACCGCGTAGCCCGAAAGATCGGTGATACCGGCCTGCGCCAGCACTTCATCGTCGATCAGGAACTGGCCGTGGAAGCCTGCCGCTTCGCGCACCAGCACCGCATGCGCGGCATCGGCCATGATCTGCGGCGTGCGGCAGCCGGCCGCATCCACGCCCGGAATCATGTTGATCGCATCGGTGGCGATCACCGTGCGCGGCCATAGCGCATTCACCGCCACGCCCTGCGGACCGAATTCCGCGGCCAGGCCCAGGGTGACGAAGCTCATGCCCATCTTCGCCAGCGTGTAGCCGGTGTGCGGTGCCCACCACTTCGGCTCCAGGCTCGGCGGCGGCGCCAGAGTCAGGATGTGCGGGTTCGGCGCCTGCTGCAGGTACGGCAGGCAGGCCTGCGCGCACAGGAAGCTGCCGCGCGAATTGACCTGCTGCATCAGGTCGAAACGCTTCATCGGCGTATCCAGCGTGCCGCGCAACCAGATCGCGCTGGCGTTGTTGATCAGGATGTCGATGCCACCGAAGGTATCGACCGTGGCCGCCACCGCCGCCTGCACCTGCTCTTCCTCGCGGATGTCGCACTTCAGCGCCAGGCCCTGGCCGCCGGCCGCCGTTACCGCTTCGGCCGCGGTATGGATGGTGCCCGGCAGCTTCGGGTTCGGCACCGACGACTTGGCTGCAATGGCCACATTGGCGCTGTCGCGCGCAGCGCGCAGTGCGATGGCCAGGCCGATGCCGCGCGAGGCACCGGTGATGAAAAGCGTTTTGCCCTGCAGACTGCCCACGTTCCACACTCCAGCGTATGCAATGAGCCGCTAGTATGCCGCGCCGACGCGGAGTTCACCCGGCCTTGACGATACTCGGGCCTCCAGACAACGCACGAGGTCCACGCCATGCGCCGTTCCCGCCTGTTGCTGCCTGCCCTGGGGCTTGCCCTGCTGACTGCCTGCCAGGGCCGTTCGCCGGAACCCGGAAAGGAGCCGCCCGCCGGTGACGCGCCCAGCGCGGAAAAGGCCGCCGCCGACGGCAAGATGCGCTGGAGCGAGGCGGTGGTCTGGGATGGCGATCTCAACGCCTGCCGCCAGGGCGAGAACGCTGCGACCCGCGATTGCCTGCGTGATGCGATGCGCGCCGGTGGCGCCAGTACCGATGCCGTTACCGCCGCCGAGCAGTTGTCCAGCGGCGGTGAGCTGGCCTATGTGACCGCCTGGCACGAGAACGAAGGACTGGGCATTGCCACGGTCGAGTATCCGTTCCGCGCCAACACCAATGAAGGCACCCGCCTGGTCGATGCCAGCGGCAAGCGCATCGATGTGGATGCCGTGCAGTTGGACGACACCCTGCGTGCCGACCCCGCTGTGCAGGAACTGCTGAAGGCCAACCCGCAGGCCA
Organism: Stenotrophomonas sp. 96582_Sma; assembly: GCF_056480905.1. Classification (NCBI taxonomy): domain Bacteria; kingdom Pseudomonadati; phylum Pseudomonadota; class Gammaproteobacteria; order Lysobacterales; family Lysobacteraceae; genus Stenotrophomonas; species Stenotrophomonas sp. 96582_Sma. Next base: position 4,026,248 of record NZ_CM151122.1, read on the forward strand.
CGCCGTTCGCGCCGGCACAGTCGGCCGGCGCTTCGCCATTGGACAACGGCGGCATCCGCCTGCTGTACCGCACGCCGCTGCGCGACTGCCACGCCTGCCCGGATGTGGGGCAGTTGCAGATCGCCTATGACTTCGATGCCAAGCGCAACTTCATCGGCCAGCAGGTGGTGCCGGCGACGCCGTAAGGCGTTGAGCGTCGCGATGCTGTGGTCGCCGGGCCATGCCCGGCGACATCGACCGAGCGGACCATGGATATTGGCTTTCCCCTGACCAAAAGCCGAACGACGACCAGAGCGGCAGTGCCTCGTATTTCGCGACGGAGAGAATCAAAGGGATCGTCGATAGAATGATTCAGTCGCCAACCGGCTTTCAATTACCGATCTAACATAGGTAGCCCGCGCCTTGCCGGACTGTGAGTACTCGGCAAAAATCGCCATTGCCTCGGACCTCATCTCGGCACCACCGGTGGCCGTAAATACGAAAAATGAGGGCTCAAGATAACCAACAGTCTCTCGCATGAATCGCCTGCACTCATCAAGCGGAAAATCTATGGCGTAATCCGCCCAATCGATGTAGCGCCTCCAGAAAGCAGAAACCCCCCATTTCCCGCGTTTCTCATCAACAAAGAGCTTCAACCCAGAGAGCATATTGGCACATGCATCTACAGTTTCGTCATCCAAATCCAGGGAAGCGACGCGACCGGGATCAACCGCCTGCCAACAGAAAACCATAAAGTCTGCAACAAAGTCCTCTTCACAGCCTTCGAAGAAATTGCTCTTGTACCAAGCAATAGTTTTCGCCACGTCAGCCAATTCATCAGAATCAATCATCATCTCACCTTTCCGACGGTTCCCTCGATGTTGGCGTTGAAGCTTCCAGCCCCCACCAGATCCATCTCGACGCTGGAGCGACGCCGCATCTGCACAGGCAGTGCGTTGTTGCCGGGCAGGCTGACATCGGTCACGGCAAATTCGGTCTTGCCGTTGTAGAGGCTGACACTCTCACCAAAGAGATCGTCCTTCAGCGCGGTCAGATTCTGTGCGGACTCGATGAGCTTGCGATACTCCTGATACGGCTGGACCGCCGAGACCGTTCCCGCACCCACACACAGCACCAGTACCGCAACTGCGCGGTACTGCCAAGCAGAAAATCGACTCACAGCATTCCCCTCGCGTCCGCATGCGAACCCGCGCCAGGGCGGCGCGACGACGCTTCCATGCGACTCTCTCGCTCTCGATTCTAGGTGAGTACCACGAGCAGATGAAAGATGTTTTCAGCGCCAATTATCTGGCGTCTGTGCGCAATCATTGAATTGCGAACAGCATCCACGCATGGCGTGTTTCTACCGGTACAACTGCACCTGCTTCTCCAGCAGATGCGGCACGATCAGCCGATGCACGGGCGCAACCGGCAGCATGTACACGCGCCCGAACGCGTTGTGCGTATGCACCACGGTCGCCACTTCCAGCACGTCGCCCTGCCACTGCAGCGCCAGCTGCACGCGCAGGTGGCGGTCGTCGTCTTCCAGCACGATGGCATCGTCGTCCAGCGACTGCAGGGTGAAGATGCCCAGCCGCTGGCCGGGTTGAGGATCCGCAACAACCTGCACCGCCCGCAACGAGCCCAGGTGCTTCATGCCGAGCAGGCGCATGCCGTGGTTGCGCAGCGCCATCAGCCCATCGAACCAGCCGGGAATGGTCGCGGCCATATCGCGGTAGGCCTGCAGGGCCGAGCGCCCATCGCGACGAGTCGTCGCCTGGCAGGCGTGCACGAAGTCGGCACCGGGCAATTGCGCACGCAGCACACTGCAGGCAGTTGGCGGCCTGCTCACGACGGACGCACTGCTCACGGCTTCGGCCCCTGCCCTTCGTTGTCTTCCCAATGCAGGATGCGGCGGGTGACGAAGCGATAGACCGGCTTGCCGGTAGCAAACCACAGTTCGCGCACCCACGAGGTGCGCTTGAGCAACCGCTTCTCCACCGGGGTGAGCGATTCACGGCAGTACATGCGCTTGTGCTTGAGCAGGTGGCGCAGGTCCTCGCGGGCCAGCAGCCGCATCCAGCGCGAGCGCGGGTTGCCTATCACCGCCAGCTGGAAGTCGATCAGCGCCGGACGACCGTCTTCGGTGACCAGCCAGTTGGCTTCCTTGGCCAGGTCGTTGTGGGCCACGCCATTGCGGTGCAGCTGCTGCAGCAGCCGACGCGCCGAGCGGAACCAGGCCAGGTCACCGCGTGGTGGACGCTGGTACATGGCATCGCCGGCCATGAAGCTGCGGTCGAGATGACGGCCATCCCACGCCAGCAGCTGCGGCACATCGGCCATGCCGTGGATGTGGCGCAGCGCGCGTGCTTCCCGGCGGGCCAGCCACCAGGCCGGCAGCCGCAGCCACAGCGGCGTGGCGCCCAGATCACGGCGCACGAAGGGGCCATCGGGCCCTTTCACAAGAAGGATCTGGCCGAAGCTGTCGGCCTTCAAAGCATGCGGTGGAGCGTCTGGCGTATGCGGCATGAGCCCATTCTAGGCGATGGCGCCGGTTGCAAACGGTCACGAAGCGGCTGGGAACCAGTCACCTTCACGCCCCTATAATCGGGCAATGGACTCTTCATGGATCGACGCCACGCTCGCGTGGATTGCCGCTCACCCCGTGTTGGCGGGTGCCGTTATCTTCCTCATCGCCTTCTGCGATGCGGTCATCATTCTTGGCGCCATCGTGCCGGCGCTGCCGTTGCTGTTCGCGGTGGGCGTGTTCATCGGCCTGGGCCAGATCTCCGGGCCGTACGCGGTTGCGGCTGCAGCCCTGGGCGCCTTTGCCGGCGACGGCATCAGCTACTGGATCGGCCGCCGTTGGGGTGACCGACTGCGCGGCGTCTGGCCGTTCAGCCGCTACCCGCAGCTGCTCGACCGCGGCGAGAACCTGTTCCGCCGCAATGCCTTCAAGAGCATCCTGATCGCACGCTACGTCGGCGCGATCCGACCGTTCGTGCCGGCCATCGCCGGCATGATGAAGATGCCCGCCAGCCGTTACGTGCAGGCCAGCGGCATCGCCAGCATCTCCTGGGCGGTGCTGTTCCTGGCGCCGGGCTGGATCCTCGGCGAAGCCTACGACGCAGTCGCGGCGGTGGCCGGGCGTCTGGTGGTGGTGGTCGGCCTGCTGGCGGTGATCCTCAGCCTGGTCTGGGCCATCGTGCTGTACGGCTACCGCTGGTCGGCCGCGCGCATGGACAACTGGCTGGCGCGCCTGCTGGACTGGTCCAACCGTCATCCGACGCTGGGCCGCTACACCGTTGGCGTGCTGGACCCGAAGCGCCGCGAGTCGGTGCCGCTGGCGATGCTGGCACTGATGCTGCTGGTGCTGGGCTGGGGCTGGTTCGCGCTGCTGACCGTGGTAGTTGCGCATGGGGAGCCGCTGGCAATCGATCTGCTGGTGCACCAGGCCATGCTGGCACTGCGCAACCCGCTGGCCGACTACCCGATGGCCGCGCTGGCTTCGCTGGGGGCGTGGCAGGTACTGCTGCCGGCCACCGCTGCGGCGATGGGCTACCTGATCTGGCGACGGCGCTGGATGGCGGCCGCGCACTGGCTGGCCGCCCTCGCCTTCGGCCTGGCGCTGACCATGCTGCTGGGCGCCACCGTGGATGTGGTGCGCCCGATCGATGCCAGCAGCGGCTTCGGCTTCCCGTCGGTGTCGGTGACCATGGCCACCATCACCTTCGGCTTCTTCGCGGTGCTGATCGCCCGCGAGATGCCCGGCCGCACCCGCGTCTGGCCGTACCTGGTGTCGGGCATCGTGGTCAGCCTGATCGGCTTCTCGCGCCTGTACCTGGGCGCGCATTGGCTGAGCGATGTGATCGGCGGCATGCTGTTCGGCACGTTCTGGCTGCTGGTGCTGGGCATCGCCTACCGCCGCCGCTTCAACCGCTCGTTCTGGGTGAAGCCGGTGGCCTGGCTGTTCTACGGCGTATTCGCCGTGGCGGCGATGTGGTACGCGCCGCGCCACATTCCGGTGAAGCTGGAGCGTTTCGAGCCGACCCTGCCGGCACCGCAGGCGATGGATGCGCAGGCCTGGTGGCAGCACGACTGGGCCACGCTGCCGGCGCGCCGCAACGAGTTCGACGACGACCAGCGCTGGCCGCTGGACGTGCAGGTGGCGGGCCCGCTGGCGCCGCTGCAGGCGCAGCTGGAAGCCCGCGGCTGGAAGCGGCAGGAGCAGGCCGGCTGGCAGCAGGCGCTGCTGATGCTGGACAAGAACACCGGCGCCGATGAGCTGCCGGTATTGCCGGCAACGCTGGACACCCGCGTGGAAGCCTTGCTGATGGTGCGCCAGGGCGCGAAGCCGGATGAGCGCTATGTGCTGCGCTTGTGGCCGGCACCCGCGCAGCTGCAGCCGGGCAACACGCCGCTGTGGCTGGGCAGTGCACAGACCCTGCGTTACGAGCGCCACTTCGAATGGATCGGCATGTGGCACCCGCTGCGGGGTGTCGACCCGGCGTTGAACGCGGTGAAGGACGCCGTGCAGGACCTGCCGCAGCGGGAGGATGTGCACAGCGAAACCGGGCTGCCGGTGTTGCGGTTGAAGACCATGCCGTGATCGAGCCGGTGCTTCTCTGGTAGTCGCCAACCTTGGTTGGCGCTTCGGGTGAAGGCTGCCAACCAAGGTTGGCAACTACTGGTTCCGGCGCGCTCTGTCCGTCGCCAACCCTGGCGTTTCCCGGTTCCGCTGCGCTCTGGTAGTCGCCAACCTTGGTTGGCGTTTCCCGGTTCCGCCGTGCTCTGGTAGTCGCCAACCTTGGTTGGCGTTTCCCGGTTCCGGCGCGCTCTGGCTGTCGCCAACCCAGGTTGGCGTTTCCCGGTTCCGCTGCGCTCTGGTAGTGGCCAACCTTGGTTGGCGGTTATCGGCTACGGCATCCAGCCCAGCAACTGCTGCAACCGCTGGTGCGGGTCATCCATCTGCAGCAGCTGCAGGCGCTGCTGCTCGCTCAGCGGCAGCAGTTCGGCCAGCCGCCAGCCGACCCAGCTGGCCTGGTCCAGCAACGCCGGGTTGGCCGGCGCATAGGCCTCGCCGGCCTGTTCGATGATGTGACCCAGCACCGTGGCCAGCAGCGCATGCTGCGGCCGTAGCTCATCGTCCGGGTCTTCATCACACCAACGCACGTCGGCCACCACCAGGCCGTTGTCGCGCACGCGGGTGCGCTCGACATGGAAGCGGCGGGTGCCACGCAGGCGCAACTGCAGCACGCCGTCGGCGCCGACATCGAAGTCTTCGATGCGTACCTGCACGCCATAGGCGGCCGGCGTTGCTGGTGCGCCGACTTCCTCGCCATCGAGGATCAGACAGACACCAAACCCCTCACCACTGCGGCCGCTGTCGCGGACCAGGTCCAGATAGCGGCGCTCGAACACGCGCAGGCCTACCGCCGCACCCGGCACCAGCGTGGTGTGCAGCGGAAACAGCGGCAGCGAACCGTCGACGCTCATCGGGCCTGCAGCGCGGCCAGGAAACGGCGCGGTGCACCGTCGAAGCCACCATTGGACATGAACACCACGTGGTCACCACTGCGCGCGCTGGCCTGCAATTGCGCCAGCAGCGCGTCGGTATCGGGCACGGCGTGCGCTTCGCCACGCACCGCAGCGATCACCGCAGCGGCATCCCAGGCCAGTTCCGGACGATGCAGGAACACCACTTCATCGGCCAGCGCCAGCGACGGTGCCAGCGCCTGCGCATGTGCGCCCAGCCGCATCGAATTGCTGCGCGGCTCCATCGCGACCACGATGCGCGCATCACCCACCTTGGCACGCAGGCCTTCCAGTGTGGTGGCGATCGCGGTCGGGTGATGGGCGAAATCGTCGTAAATGGTGATGCCGTCATGCTGGCCGATCACTTCCATGCGGCGCTTGACGCTGCGGAAGCGTGACAACGCAGGAATCACGTCGGCCGGTGCCACGCCCACCGCATGCGCGGCAGCCAACGCAGCCAGGCCGTTGAGCACGTTGTGGCGGCCCAGCAACGACCACTGCACGTCGCCCATTGCCTGCCCGCGGTGATGCACGCGGAAGGCGCTGCCATCGGCGGCCAGCAGCTCGGCATGCCATTCCAGCGACGGATCGAATCCGAAGCGTTCGACCGGCGTCCAGCAGCCCATCGCCAGCACTTCGGCCAGATGCTGATCCTCGCCGTTGACGATCAGTCGGCCACGCGCCGGCACCGTGCGCACCAGATGGTGGAACTGGCGCTGGATCGCGGCCACGTCGGGGAAGATATCGGCGTGGTCGTATTCAAGGTTGTTGAGGATGGCCACCAGCGGCCGGTAGTGCACGAACTTGCTGCGCTTGTCGAAGAAGGCGGTGTCGTACTCGTCGGCCTCGACCACGAACTCGCGGCCCTGGCCCAAGCGGGCCGAGACGCCGAAATCCTCGGCGACGCCGCCGATCAGGAAACCGGGTGAACGACCGGCGCTTTCCAGCAGCCAGGTGAGGATGGTGGTGGTGGTGGTCTTGCCGTGGGTACCGGCCACGGCCAGGGTGTCGCGGCCCGGCAGCACCTGTTCGGACAGCCACTGGGCGCCGGAGATGTAGCGCTGGCCGGCGTCGAGCACGGCCTCCACGGCCGGGTTGCCGCGCGAGAGCGCGTTGCCGATCACCACCTCGTTGGTGCCGGCCGGCACGCTGTCGGCGCGGTAACCCTGGTCCAGGGTGATGCCCAGCTGTTCGAGCTGGGTCGACATCGGCGGATAGATGGCCTGGTCGCTGCCGCTGACCGTATGGCCCAGTTCCCGCGCCAGGGCGGCCACGCCGCCCATGAAGGTGCCGGCGATTGCAAGGATATGTACGCTGCTCATGACCGAGGATTGTGACCGATGACGGCTGTATAGGGCCAATGTCCGATCCGGGGTAAGACAAGTCCTACACAGGATGTGAGAAAACTCCAATCATCTGTCAGGGAAATCCCGATAGCGATGTTCTGTGAACCCGGACACAATTCGAACTGCCAGCCGCAGTACCCGAACCGGTCCTACTCCCCAAGAGGCCATCCCCAAGGGAGCTCATGCTGCGGGGCCCTGAGCAAGCCCTCTGCTGGCGCCTATCAAACGACACAGGCCTGGTCCTCGCGGACCAGGCCTGTGCTTTTTGCGCCCGAAGGACCGGCAGTGCACCGGCCCTGCAGGATCAACCCTTGATCGCCGCCAGGATGCGGGCTTCGATCTCATCCAGCTCACCGACGCCGTCGACGCGGGCCAGGGTGCCACGACCGGCGTAGAAGTCGACCACCGGGGCGGTCTGGTCGTTGTAGACCTGCAGGCGCTGGCGCACCGCTTCCGGCGTGTCATCGGCGCGGCCCTGCTCCTTAGCACGACCGGCGATGCGCTCGACCAGCAGCTCGGTGGCCACGTCCAGCTGCACCACGGCATCCAGCGGCTGGCCGATCTTGGCCAGCAGGCCGTCCATCGCATTGGCCTGGGCCACATTGCGCGGGTAGCCATCGAGGATGAAGCCCTTGGCGACATCGGCCTGGGTCAGGCGCGACTCCAGCATGCCCAGCAGGATGTCGTCCGACACCAGGTTGCCGGCATCCATCACCGTCTTGGCCTGCTTGCCCAGCTCCGTGCCCGCGGCGATTTCCGCGCGCAGCATGTCACCGGTCGAAATGTGGGCGATCCCCAGCTTTTCCTTCAGGCGCGTCGCCTGTGTCCCCTTGCCCGAACCGGGCGGTCCCAACAGAACCAATCGCATTGACCTGACTCCAACGTGTTGAAAACAAAGAAGGTTCGCGTCCCGGACGGACCGGTATCGCTGCACCGCAATAGCGCCACTTTACCGCATCCGGGTAATGTCCCTGCAATGTCCCCTCCCCCGAGCAGGTAGAAGCATGCGCAACGGTACTCTCCTTTATGCCCAGTCCGGCGGTGTCACCGCAGTCATCAATGCCACTGCAGCGGCGGTGATCGAGCAGGCCCGGGCCAAGGGCATCAAGGTCCTGGCCGCCCGCAACGGCATCCTCGGCGCGCTGCGCGAGGAACTGATCGATACCAGCAAGGAGAGTGCTGCGGCCATCCGCGCCCTCGCCCACACCCCGGGCGGCGCCTTCGGTTCGTGCCGGGTCAAGCTGAAATCGCTGGACGCCGACCGTGCCCGCTACGACCGCCTGCTGGAAGTGCTGCGCGCGCACGACGTGCGCTGGTTCCTCTACAACGGCGGCAACGACTCGGCCGACACCGCGCTGAAGGTCTCGCAGCTGGCCAAGGCCTCCGGCTACGACCTGACCTGCATTGGCGTGCCCAAGACCATCGACAACGATCTGGCGGTGACCGACACCTGTCCCGGCTTCGGCTCGGCGGCCAAATACACCGCCGTGTCGGTGCGCGAGGCGGCGCTGGACGTGGCGGCAATGGCCGAGACCTCCACCCGTGTCTTCATCTACGAGGCCATGGGCCGCCACGCCGGCTGGCTGGCTGCGGCCGCCGGTCTGGCCGGCAACGGCGATGACGAAGCGCCGCACATCATCCTGCTGCCCGAACGCGCCTATGACGAAGCAGCGTTCCTGGCCAAGGTCAAGGCGGTGGTCGAGCGCGTCGGCTACTGCGTGGTGGTGGCGTCGGAAGGCATCGCCACCGCCGATGGCCGCTTCGTCGCCGACGCGGGCGGCGGCAAGGACTCGTTCGGTCACTCGCAGCTGGGCGGCGTGGCCGCGCACCTGGCCGGCCGGGTCAAGGACCAGCTGGGCCTGAAGGTGCACTGGGCGCTGCCCGACTACCTGCAGCGCTCGGCCCGCCACCTGGCCAGCAAGACCGACTGGGAGCAGGCGCAGGCGGTCGGCAAGGCCGCCGTGCAGCTGGCGCTGAAGGGCCAGAACGGTGTGATGCCGGTGATCGTGCGCAGCAGCGATGCGCCCTATCGCTGGAAGATCGAAGCGGCGCCGCTGTCGAAGATCGCCAATCATGAAAAGAAGATGCCCGCCGGCTTCATCCGCCGCGACGGCTTCGGCATCACCGCCAAGGCACGCGCCTACCTGTCGCCGCTGATCAAGGGCGAAGCCCCGCTGCCGTACGGCACCGACGGCCTGCCGAAGTACGTGACGCTGAAGAACGTGGCCGTGAAGCAGAAGCTGCCGGCCTTCGAGGGCTGAGCCGAAAAAGGGGACGGAGGGGATTAAGTCGTATACGCCCCTTTGTGTTGAGCCCTGTGCGGAGCGCAGGGCACATTGCGGCGGCCTTCGAAGCACCCCACAATCGGGCTCCGGCCCGGGGCAAAGGGGCCGCCGCAAGCCAGATTCGACGCTGCCCGGCCTTCAAGGCCCGGGCCTGTGCTGCCATTTCACAAGGACTGTAACCATGAAGCACCCGATCCTGATCGCCGCGCTGCTGTGCGGTGCCGCCGCGCCGGCCTTCGCTGCGACCTGCGAAAGCAACTTCCAGAAGAAGGGCAATCCCTTCGTCGGCACGACCTTCACCTCATCGGTCACCCATCCAGACCTGACCGTGGCCAGTGCCATCGGCCAGATGCGGGTGATCGCCAAGAACGCCAACATGGACGTCCTCAGCGAGGACGTGGAAGGCGGCTCGATGCTGATCGAAGAGCCGGAATCCATGGCCCACAAGCCGATTCCGATGATCATCAGTGCCACCTCCGAAGGCGGCCAGGGCACCGTCGGCATGGTGGTGAAGGTCAACAAGGGCGCCATTGCCTCGGCCGACGGCGTGCGCGAAGAAATGTGCAAGCTGCTCAACCAGATCAAGCCGGGCAAGGCTGGCGAACAGGCGGCCAAGGCCACTCCGCAGGCGTCGGTGGTGACGATTGCCGCCGACCGCTTCGGCTTCCAGCTGCGCAACCAGAACAAGGACAACCCGGCCGCGGTCGAGCCGCGCTACAAGGGCAAGACCTACGCCATCACCGGTCGCATCACCTCCGTGCTGCGCAGTGGCGGCACCTACAACACCAGCTTCGACCTGCCCAGCGATGGCAGCATCGACTTTGAGCGCGTGGCCATTTCCTGCTCGTTCGCAGCCAACCAGGCCGCGTATGCGCTGGCCCTGCGCCCGCGCGAGAAGGTGACACTGACTGGTGTGGTCGACAGCTACGACCAGATTGGTCGTGTGTTGTGGTTGAAGGACTGCCGCGGCAACTGATCGCTGCCAGCATGGGAAAAGGCCCGGGTGCGCAGGCGCCCGGGCCTTTTCGTTTCCACAGCGGTTCACACCTGGCGCACGTGCATCGCAGGATGATGGATGCCCCGTCCGGAGGTCATCATGGCACTGCGTGTTGTTCGGCTGGGTACGCCGCGCCACCCCGGCGAAGGGCTGCGCATCGGTACCGTGCGGCGGCCGCCACGCGGCGTGCCGCGCAGTGAGTTCGCGGAACAGGACTGGTACGACGTCTGGTTCCCGACCCTGTCACCCAGCGCGGAACTGGTAAAGCGGGCGCACGAAGCGAAGACCGCCGCCGACTGGACTGCTTTCTTCCGCCACTACAAGGCCGAGATGAAGGCGCCGGACGCGGCCCACGCGCTGGATCTTCTGGCCACGATGTCACAGCACAGCGACATCAGCGTGGGGTGCTACTGCGAGGATGAAGCGCATTGCCATCGCAGGGCCCTGCGAGAGCTGCTGGTGGCGCGCGGGGCGACGCTGGCGGAGTGATGATTGCAGGGTTGCCGGCCAGCGGCCGGCACTACCAGGTTGCCCGCCGGGCATGGCCCGGCACTACCGATGCGCTGCGAAGTAGATCCACGCCATGCGTGGATGCGCAGCGCCGGGCACGTCAGTAGATCCACGCCATGCGTTGATGCGCGCTGCTGGGCGGCCTCAATTGCAGGCCTTGCCTTCCATCTGCAGCTGCGCGGCGAAAATCGTCACCTGCGGAATCTGGCCGGCAGCGGCCTGCTTCTTGGCCTCTTCCAGATAGATGCGCGACTGGCCCTGCCCGTCCAGCTCGACCTTGTTGCTCGACGGCAGGCGCCACACCCGCACTACCGCCTGTTGCGCCGGGCACGCGGCATTGGGTACGCGGATCACATCATTGAGCTTCCAGCCCTTGTCGGCGCTTGGCTGCGCCTTGGCATAGTCGACGAAACGCGCGCGCGGCTGGCACTGCTCGCTGGTCCGCACCGGCGCGAAGCGATACGGCTCGGCCGCCTGACCGGTGAAGGCACCTTCCAGGCGCGCGCAGGCCTCGGGAATCTGCCGCAGGGTATGCACCGCGCCCACGGCCTGGGGGGCACCCACGGCGCGCTGCAGCTCCGGGGTTTCCGCGGCGAGTGCCGGTACGGCCGGGACCAGGGCGGCAAGCATCAACAGGGACAGGCGCATGGGGAATCTCCTACGGGACTGAGCGCAGGCTTGCAGAGGCTGGCTTAACGGGGTGCAAAGGCCTGTGGATCTCGAAGCATGCTCATGGACTGGCGGCGGGTTCCGCGCGCATGGCGATGCGTTCAGCGGGAGGGCGCCCACGGGTGATGCGGCGGGGCTCGTAAAAACCAGTCGAGCACGGCTCGACTCTACAGTGCGCGGCACGCATACTGCGGGCACCAGGGAATGCTGAACACCGCCATACGTCGGACGACCACCAAGGTCGGTACGGGTTGGTTCCAGGCTGCAGCCCGTCGTCCCCCTCGTGGTGCCGTTCATCGCCACTGGATGCCTACATCCATTCTGCGGAGGGGTCTAATGCTGGAACGTCACGGGCTGTCATTGGCGCTGGGCTGCGCCATTCTCGCGATCCTGTTCGGAATCGTCTCGGCGCGCTGGATCCTGCGCCAACCCACCGGCAATGAACGCATGATCGCGATCGCCACCGCGATCCAGGAAGGTGCGCGTGCCTACCTCAACCGCCAGTACCTGACCATCGGCGTGGCCGGTGTGGTGCTGTTCGTGCTGGTCGGCATCTTCCTCAGCTGGTACACCGCGATCGGCTTCGCCATCGGTGCGGTGCTGTCCGGCGCGGCCGGCTACATCGGCATGAACGTCTCGGTACGCGCCAACGTACGCACTGCCGAAGCTGCACGCCACGGCATCAGCGCCGCAATGGACGTCGCCTTCCGCGGCGGCGCCATCACCGGCATGCTGGTGGTCGGCCTCGGCCTGCTGGGCGTGGCCGGCTACTACGCGCTGCTGCTGCGCATGGGCCTGCAGATGGACCAGGCGCTGCATGCACTGGTCGGGCTGGCGTTCGGCTCGTCGCTGATCTCGATCTTCGCGCGCCTGGGCGGCGGCATCTTCACCAAGGGCGCGGACGTCGGTGCCGACCTGGTCGGCAAGGTCGAAGCCGGCATTCCCGAAGACGATCCGCGCAACCCGGCGGTGATCGCCGACAACGTCGGTGACAACGTCGGCGACTGCGCCGGCATGGCCGCCGACCTGTTCGAGACCTACGCGGTGACCGTGATCGCCACCATGCTGCTGGGCAGCCTGATGCTGGCCGAGGCAGGCGCCAATGCGGTGCTGTATCCGCTGGTGCTGGGCGGCGTGTCGATCATCGCCTCGATCATCGGCGCGCTGTTCGTCAAGGTGAAGCCGGGCGGTTCGATCATGGGCGCACTGTACAAGGGCGTGATCGTCTCCGGCGTACTGGCCGCCATCGCCTTCTACCCGATCACCACCGGGTTGATGAGTGACAACGTGCATGGGCCGATGGCGCTGTATGGCTGCGCATTGATCGGGCTGGTACTGACCGGCCTGATCGTGTGGATCACCGAGTACTACACCGGCACCCAGTACAAGCCGGTGCAGCACGTGGCACAGGCCTCGACCACTGGGCATGGCACCAACATCATCGCCGGCCTTGGCATTTCGATGAAGTCCACCGCGCTACCGGTGGTCGCGGTGTGTGCGGCAATCTGGGGCGCGTTCGCGCTTGGGGGCCTGTACGGCATCGCCATCGCCGCCACCGCGATGCTGTCGATGGCCGGCATGATCGTCGCCCTCGATGCCTATGGACCGATCACCGACAACGCCGGTGGCATCGCCGAGATGGCCGAGCTGCCCTCGGAGATCCGCGACATCACCGACCCGCTGGATGCGGTGGGCAACACCACCAAGGCGGTGACCAAGGGCTATGCAATCGGTTCAGCGGCACTGGCCGCGCTGGTGCTGTTCGCCGACTACACCCATAACCTGCAGGCAGCACATCCGGGGCAGGAATTCCGCTTCGACCTCAGCGACCACACGGTGATCATCGGACTGCTGATCGGCGGCCTGATTCCCTACCTGTTCGGTGCGATGGCGATGGAAGCGGTCGGCCGCGCCGCCGGTGCGGTGGTGGAGGAAGTGCGCCGCCAGTTCCGCGAGATCCCCGGCATCATGCAGGGCACCGGCAAGCCGCAGTACGACAAGGCGGTGGACATGCTGACCCGCTCGGCGATCCGCGAAATGATCGTGCCCTCGTTGCTGCCGGTGGCGGTGCCGGTGGTGGTCGGCCTGCTGCTGGGGCCGCGCGCACTGGGCGGCCTGCTGATCGGCACGATCGTGACCGGCCTGTTCGTGGCCATCTCGATGACCACCGGCGGCGGCGCCTGGGACAACGCCAAGAAGTACATCGAGGACGGCCACTTCGGCGGCAAGGGCAGCGAGGCGCACAAGGCGGCGGTAACCGGCGATACCGTCGGTGACCCCTACAAGGACACCGCCGGCCCGGCGATCAATCCGCTGATCAAGATCATCAACATCGTGGCACTGCTGCTGGTGCCCCTGCTGTAGATCCACGCCTTGCGCAAACCCGTAGAGTCGAGCTTGCTCGACTGCTTCTGGCCCACACCGCAAGAGCAGTCGAGCAAGCTCGACGCTACAAGGTCACCGCCCGCGCAGGAAGAACGACACCGGCACCATCACTTCCACCGGGTCGCCGGCCACTTCGGCCGGCGGCGCCGGTACCGGGCTGGCCCGCTGCACGGTGTCCAGCGTCTCCTGGTCGAGCAGCGCGAAGCCACTGCTGCGGCCCAGTTTCAAGCCCGAGACCGCGCCATCGCGGGCAACCGCAAAGCGCACGTAGACCACACCCTGCTGGCGCAGCCGCTCGGCCTGGCGCGGATAGCGGCGGTGTTTCTGCAGGTGCCCGAGCAGGCGTCCTTCCCAGGTCGCCTCGGCACGACTGCGTTCGCCGGCCGTGGTCTGCGGTGCGGTGTAGCGTGTGGCCGCGTCAGCCGCCACCTGCGGCGGTGCGCTGGTCTGCGCGACGTTGGCGTCAGCGGTGTGCGGCGACGGCGTCGGCTCCGGTGTACGCGGCGGTGGCAGCTCACCCTGCGGCTGCACCGGCGCCTTGGGTTGCTCGCGCAGGGCCGGCTTCGGCGCCTGCCGCTGCTGTTGCTGCTGCAGCGGCCCGGTGGCGACCTCGCGCGGCGGCACCGGCGGTGCCTGCGCCATCGGCGCCAGTTCCAGCATCAGCGCCGCAGGCGGAACCGCAGCCGTCAGCGCTGGCGCACGAGCCGCCCACCAGCAGGCCGCGCCGATCAACAGCGCATGCACCAGCAGCACGATCGCCAGGCTGGTCGCCCAGCGCCGCAGTCCACTCATCGTGCGCCCTGCTCCAGGCCGACCAGCGCCACCTTCAGGTAGCCGGCCACTCGCAGCGCATCCAGCGTGGCCATCAGTTCGCCATAGGGCACGCGGGTATCGGCACGCAGGAAGATGCGCTGCGTGGTGTCACTGTGAGTGGCCGCCTGCAATGCAGCCGCCAGCCCGTCGCGCGCTACGGCCTGTTCGCCAACGCGCAGCGACAGATCTGCCTGCACGGTCACGTACACCGGTGCCTGTTCCGGCGGCGTGGCACTGGCATTGCTGGCCGGCAGCTGCACCGGCACCGACACGGTGGCCAGCGGTGCGGCCACCATGAAGATGATCAGCAACACCAGCATCACGTCGATGAAGGGCGTGACATTGATCTCATGCGCTTCTTCCGGCGCATCGTCACGGTCGGACGCGGTCCTGATCGCCATCGTCGCGCCTCAGTGCACCGCACGCAGCGGCGCCGCTGCGGTACGCGGAACGGCACGATCGAGATCGCGTGAGACCAGTTGCTGCACGGCCGCCGACAGATCACCGAGCAGACCCCGCAGGCCGGCCAGTACACGGCTGAAGTGGTTGTAGACCAGCACGGCGGGAATCGCTGCGACCAGACCCAGCGCGGTCGCCAGCAGAGCCTCGGCGATGCCGGGCGCAACCACCGCCAGGTTGGTGGTGTTGCTGTGCGCGATGCCGATGAAACTGTTCATGATGCCCCACACCGTGCCGAACAGGCCGACGAACGGCGCCACCGCGCCGATGCTGGCGAGCACGCCGATGCCACGTCGCTGCACGCGCGCGGTTTCCAGTTCAATGCGGTCCAGGCGCGACGCGACGCGTTCCTTGATGCCGTCGCGGCTGTCCAGTTCCTGCGACAGGCGCAGCTCGGTGCGGACAGCGTCCAGCATGGCTAGTGCGGTGCCCTGCTGCAGGCAGGCCTCGGCGCTCTCGCCGGACAGGCTCGGCGCCTGCAGCAACAGCGTGCGCGCTGCGCGCAGCTGCCGTGCCTGGCGGGCCAGTTCCCAGCCCTTGGCCAGCAGCACGGTCCAGGTGGCCAGCGACGCCAGCGCGAGCGCGATCATCACTGTCTTCACCACCACGTCGGCGGCCAGATACATGCCCCAGGGCGTCAGTGCAGGGGCAGCCACTGGGGCCAGGTCAGCAGGCAGCATCGTCTCGTTTTCCATCAGCATCAGGGGTCGCTGCACGGCGGCGTGTCGTGCGCGGATCATTGGCGTCGTCCACTTCCACGACCGGGTTGGGTTCCAGCCGCGGTGCGGGCCGACTGAGCACGTAGCCGGCGCTGACCGCGAAGAACAGGCCCACGCCCAGCAGCAGCCGCCAGGACGGATGTGCGCCCCAGCAGAACAGCGCGAAGCCCACCGCCATGCCGGCGCTGGCAAACGCCTTGCCCTTGCGCGACACCGCGCCCTGCTCACGCCACAGCCGCAGCGACGGGCCGTAGCGCGGGTGCGCCAGCAGGCGTTGCTCGAACTTCGGCGAACTGCGCGCGAAGCAGCCCACGGCCAGGATCAGGAAGATGGTGGTCGGCATCACCGGCAGCAGCGCGCCGATCACCCCGAGGCCGACCATCACCCAGCCCAGCGCGAACCAGAGCCAGCGCATCAGCCGTGCGCCTGCACGCAGAAGGTGTCCATCAGGCGAATTCCACTTCAACGTGGCCGTGCACGCTGCGGAAGGCGGCGTCCGCCGCATCGATCACCTGCTGCTCCTGCTCGGCGCTCAGCGGCACCGCATCCAGCGCAGCGGTGAATTCACGCCAGTGGCGCGCCGCGCCATCCGGGTGTGCGGCCAGGTGGCGGGCGCCGAAATCACGATCCAGGCCGAGCTTGGCAGCCATCTTGTACAGAATGGTGCCGCCGAGATTGGAGCCTTCAGCCACATACAGCCACCCCAATGCGGCGGGTAGCTCCAGATCGGACGGCAACGCCGCGATGTCGGCCCCCGGCAGGGTCTGCTCCAGATCCTGCAGGTCGCGCGCCACCTGGGTCAGGCGGCGGCGCTCGCCCAGGTCCGGCAGCAGTGCATCCAGCGCAGGGTTGGCATACAGCGCATCGATGCTGCGATGAAAGCGGTACTGCACGCGCAGGAAACGGGCGAAGTTGCTGCGGTCGGCGAAGATGTCGCCGGCCATGATGCGCTTGTCCAGCGCGCCATGGCTGTCGCGGGTGGCGGCCTTGAGCCGCAGGCTGCGGCTGTCTTCAGGGGCGATGTGTGCGTTCATGGGGGATGCCAAGGGGGTCGTCCTGCTGTAGACGTTCGCCACGGGGCTTTCCCCAAGGCCATGTGCACCGATAATGGCGCATCCCTTCTTCCCGCAGGAACCGACGATGATCACCACCGAACCGCGCATGACCAACCTGTTCCTGCAGCTGGGCCTGGACGCCAGCGCCGAGGGCATCGCCCGCTTCATCCGCGAACACCAGCTGGCCACCGATGTGGAAGTGGTCGAAGCGCCGTACTGGAACGATGCCCAGCGCCAGTTCCTGTCCGAATCGCTGCAGGCCGACGCGGCGTGGACCACGGTGGTGGATGAGCTGAACGAGTCGCTGCACGAAGATGCCGTTAAGGCGGCGACCGGGCTGTAACTGGCTGGAGGAAGGCGCCGGGCATGGCCCGGCGCTACCGTTGTCTCCCGCTGGAGTCAGAGCCCTTTCCGCAGGAAAGGGATCCGACCCCGACGATCAGTACTTCCAGGTCAATGCCAACCGTGCGGTACGGCCCGGGGCCGGCATCACGCCCAGGGCAAGCGGGTCCAGGTAGTAGCGGTCGGTCAGGTTGTCCATGCCGGCTTCCACCGACAGCTGGTCGTTGAAGCTCCAGCTGGCGAACAGGTCGACCAGGGTGGTCGGCCGGTACAGCTGCTGGATCGCCGACAGGCCCACGTTCCAGTCCTTGTCCAGCTTGCTGATCGGACCGGCGTTGTGGACCACGCGGGTACCGAAGGTCAGGCGCTCGTCGAACAGGCGCGAGCCCAGGGTCAGGTTGACCATGTAGCGCGGCGGGTTCTGGGTATTGGTGTACGAGCCCTCGAAGCCGCCGTCCACACAGTTCGGCGTGTTGGCCAGTTCATCGTTCCTGCGCTGTGCACCATAAGCACGGCGCTCGGCTGCGATGTCCGGTGCGCAGGTCTTGGCCTTGAAGTAATAGTGCGCGGACAGATCGGCAAATACCTTGCCGCTGTCATAGCTGGACTGGAACTCCATGCCCGAGACCTTGAACTGGTCGACGTTGCGGATCAGGCCGGCCGAGAGCGTGCGGTAGTCACGGGTGATCAGGTCGTCGATGCGGGTATCGAAATACGCCAGCTTCAGCGCCAGGCGGTCGCCGGCAGTGAACAGGTCGTAGCGGATGGTACTGGCGCCGATTTCCCAGCTACGCGCGCGCTCCGGCTTCAGCTCGCCCACCGGTTTGGCGGCAGTGAACAGGCCCAGCGTGGTCTCGAACAGGCTCGGCAGCTTGGTGCCTTCGGCGTACTTCACGTAGACCATGGTGTCTTCGCTGAAGCGGTAGGCCACGCTGGCGGTCGGCGAGAACGCAGTGTCACGACGGCGGATCGGCTGCGACCAGCTCCAGCTGACCGGCACTTCCAGGTCCTGCGCCTTGCCGGCGTCGTAGAAGTTCCAGCCACCGATGTCGCCCACCGTGCCCTTCTTGTACGGTGAAGCCAGCAGCGATTCCTGGGTGAAG
Organism: Stenotrophomonas sp. 96582_Sma; assembly: GCF_056480905.1. NCBI lineage: Bacteria > Pseudomonadati > Pseudomonadota > Gammaproteobacteria > Lysobacterales > Lysobacteraceae > Stenotrophomonas > Stenotrophomonas sp. 96582_Sma. The sequence continues at coordinate 4,044,445 of NZ_CM151122.1, forward strand.
TTGCCGTTGGCATCCGGATACCAGTTCAGCAGCGCGATGCGCTTGGCCCGCCACGACGGCAGCGCCGGGTTGCCATTGAGCAACTCGGTGTAGCGGTACTGGCCCTGCACCTCGTAGGCATCGGGCGTGGCCAGGCGGTTGCGGTCGTGCACATCCACGCGGTTCCAGCGGCCGCCGGCCAGCAGTTCCCAATGCTCATCGGGCTGCCACTTCAGCGAGGCCACGGCACTGTATTCCTTGCGCTCGGCGTTGCGCAGGAAACGGTTGTTGATCAGGTCATCGTGCATGACCGGCCCCGAGCTGCCCGGCGCAATGTCCTCATCGCTGTAGGACAGGCCGTAGTCGAGGGTGAATGCACCGGCGTGGGTCTCGAACTTCGAGGTGTTGCTGGCATCCAGGCCGAAGCGCTTCTGCCGCAGCGGATTGCGGTAGGCATCCTTGTAACCGGGGTCGCCACTGAAGCTGGGCGCGTCGTACCACTCGGTGCGGCGATCGAAGTACCAGGGGGTGATGCCGGTCAGGCTGTTGTACATCACGCTGTCGGTGTCGGTGTACGTGGCGTTGACGCGCAGGTCGACCAGCTCGCTGTCTGGGTTGAAGCGATAGCGCAGGGTGTAGCTGTCCATGTCGACGTGGCCCGGGTCCCATTGCGGAATGCGGTCACGATCCACACGGATGATCTGCGAGGCCATGATCTCGCCGGCGGTGCCCTCGTAGCGGCGGTAGCCCGCTTCCAGGGTCTGTGCATCGTCGATGCGCCAGGTGCCCTTGAGCAGCGCCGACTTCGCGCGGGCCGAGGTATTGAACACCTCGGTACGCGGCGGATTCAGCGGTGCCAGCGTGCGCCGGGTCTGCGGGAAGTCATCGTAGCCATGCTTGCCGGAGAAGTAGTTGCCGTTGTCGCGGTAGGCGTAGGCGGCAACCAGGTCGAAGCGATCCCAGTGTCCCGCAGCGGCCACGTTGAAGAACTGGCTACCGGTGGCGCTGCGGTCGGTGCGCGGCGCGGCGCTGTAGGACGGCAGGTTGTTGGCGCTGTTGTTGGCCAGGCCGCCACGCACGCGCACGCCGAAGTCCCGCCCTTCGCGCAGCACGTCACCGATCTTCAGCGTCTCCATCTCGACCACGCCGCCGATGCCACCGGAGGCGTTGGCCTGCAGGCTCGGGCCCTTGGTGATGGTCAGGCTGGAGATCAGGTCCGGGTCGAGGTAGGTGCGCTGCGACTGGCCGGCATAACCACGGTAGGTATCCATGCTGGACTGGCCACCGTCGATGATCACCGGCACGCGGCCCTGGCCCTGGATGCCACGGATGTTGACGTCAAAGCCGTTGCCCACGCGCGGATCACCGGCGGTGACGCCAGCCACGCCCTTGACGATGTCGCCGTTGGACGTACCGCGGAATCGCTCCAGGTGCGTGCGGTTGAGCGTGGTGGTGGAGCCGACGCTGCGATAGCCGTCGAGCAGGCGCGCCTCGTCGCTGGTTGCGCCGCTGTCGATACGGTCGCCGGCCACGCTCAGCGTATCGGTGACGATCACACCGCTGTCGGCCTGCGCCGACGCTGCCGCTTCCAGGGTCACCGCATCGGCACTGACCCGGCGCACCGCCAGGCCACTGCCCTGCAGCAGGTACTGCAAAGCCTCGCTGGCCGACAGGCTGCCGCTGACCGCACGCGAGGTCACACCCCGGGCCAGAGTGGCCGGGTACACGACCTGCACGCCGGACTGGCGCATGTAGCTGCGCAGCGCCTCGTCCAGTGGCTGCGCGGGGATATCGAAGCGCTGCAGGGCAGCGTGGTCACCGCTGGCATCCTGCGCGAGTACGGAGGGCGCGGCGCTGGCCAGGCCGGCCGCCAGCAGGGCGATGCACAGGCGGGACGGGCGCGGCATGCGGCCCGGACGATGGAAATCGAACATGGGGGAACCTGTCAGGTAATCGGTGCCGCGGGCGCGGCGACATCCGCAACACGGGCGGACACGGCGACGTACTGGCGGCGGCGGGTACGTTCGCGGAGTAAGACGGATGAAAGCGCGGCAACCCCAAGAGCGATTTGCGGCCGCGACAGGTGCCGACCGTGGGTCGGCTGGTTGCCGCGGTGGGTGCCAACCGTGGGTCGGCTGGTTGCAGTGGTGGGTGCCGACCGTTGGTCGGCACAGGGACGGTCATCCACGCATGGCGTGGATCTACTGCACGATGGCGACGCCGAATGGAAGACGAGTAACCCGAAGACCTGCTGTTGCCGCCAACGCATCCAGCGCCTGCTCCGGGCGATCGATGCGCAATGCTGCACTGACGGCCGGCAGCTGCGACAGATCGCCACGCACGAAGGTCGGGCCAGCGCGATAGCGCCCGACCCATTGCATGGCCTCGGCGACGCTGGCCTGCTCCAGCAGCAGTTCACCCTGCCGCCACGCGCCGACACTGTCGGCCGCCACATCTCCCAGACGCGTCACGCCACTGCGCTCGCCATAGACCGCACGCTGTCCCACCTGCAGGTAGGTCCAGCCACCGTCGGCCGGGCTGGCCACGCGCACCCTGCCCTGTCCGACCTGGGTTTCCACCTGATCGTTGTCGCGTGCGACGGAGAACGCGGTCGAGATGTCCTCGACCACGCCATTGCCCGCGCGCACGCTGAAACGCCGCTGGGCATCCGGGCTGACCTCGAACCAGGCGCGCCCGCGCAGCAGCTCGATCCGGCGTGCATCGGCATCAAACCGCACGGCGATCGCGCTGTCCGCATCCAGCACGGCTCGACTGCCATCGGGCAGTTGCACGTTCTGCACGACATGCGTACTGCGATGGTCGGCCTGTAGCCGCAACCAGGCCTCCGGCCATGCCACCAGCATCGCCAGCGCAGCTGCAGCGGCCATTGCCCAGCGCCGCCGCCGCGGGCGCCGGCGTTCGGCGGGCCGGGCCTGCGGGCGTGGTCCGACGCTGCGCCACAGCGCGCGCTCGTGCTCGAAGGCCCGACGGTGCCCCGGCTGTGCCAGCCAGCGTTCGAACTCATGCATGCGCCCCTCGCCGATGTCACCCGAGGCCAGCCACGCGATCCAGCCCCGGGCCTGTTCGGCCAGGGCATCGTCATTGGCGGCGGGCAGCGTGTTCGGCGGGCTCATCGGCTGGCGGACAGGCGCATTCAAGCGCGGGCGGAGGAACTAGACCGCATCCACGGTCCAGTGATCAAGACGTTTCAGCGAGGGCCAGCCCCAAGCCGGGGCGATCATCGGCCGCTGCGCGCCCAGGCCAGGCGTTGCAGCGCGGTGCGCACATGGTTCTCGACGGTAGTCACCGACACACCCAGACGGCGGGCGATCTCGGCCTGGGTCAGGCCCTGCAGGCGGTTGAGCCGGAAGATGGTGCGGGTCGGCTCCGGCAGGTGTCCCGCCGCGTCGAGCACCCGCTGCAGCTCGTCCTGTGCCATCGCCTGCTCCTCAGTCGAGATCACCTCGTCCGGCCCCCAAAGGTAGTGGTCGGCCAGCAGACGGCTGCGCCGGGTCGATTCGCGGCCATGGTCGGTGGCCAGGTTGGCGGCCAGCCGGTACAGATAGGCGCGCGGGTTGTCGATGGCCTGGCTGTCATCGACGCCACGTGCCTTGAACCACACCGCCTGGATCACGTCCTCGGCGCCGTTGTCGCCCCCCAGGATGCGTTGCACCCGGCGCAGCAGCGCGGGCCGCTCGCGGATCAGCAGTTCGGTGAGGGAGGCGGCATTGGAGGACATGCGCGGAACCGGGACGACAGACGGAAGGCGCCGCGCATGCTACTCCGTTAATGAGAATCAGTCACGTTCGCATCAATGGATGCACCCGGTCAGCCCGTCATAGACGCTCTGCGAGGTCCCCGGCAGCGGGTCATGCAGTGGATTGCGCGCGGCGAGCGCGGCATGGAAGGCTTCCACCGGGGTTCCCGCCACCAGCGGCAGGCGGCACAGCCAGGTCGGTTGCCGGGCCACGATCGCGCCATCGTTGCGGGACACGTCCAGATCGCTGCCGGCGAATGCCCACAGGCATTCATGCACGGTTCCCCGCACCGCATCCACCGAACAGCGCAGGCGCAGGGCGCGGATATCGCTGTATTCGCCCTCGCAGAAGGTGTCGCCACAGATGGCATCGAAGCCATGCTGCAAACGGCCTTCCAGGGCAAAGAAGCGGTCCCAGTTGGCCTCCTGATGCGGGTAGTCGATCAGGTCGACATAAGGGGACGCCTGGGCCAAAGGCGCAACCAGCAGCATGCAGGTCAGGCCAAACGGCAGGGCAGACACGTTCATGGGCAGACTCCTTGGGAAGGTTGGTCCAGCCTGCGCTCCCATGCCGGCCGCCCCCATCAGCCAATCCCGGCCTGCCGGGTAGGCCCCCGCCCCACAGCGCCGTCGGCCCCTCCCTCTGCACAGCGCCCGGCAAAGGCATAAAATGGGGAGCTATCCGTCTATATCCCCCACCTGGAGCACGACCATGGGTCTGGAACTCGTCTCGCCCGGCAAGAACCCGCCGGAAGAAATCAACGTCATCATCGAGATCCCGAAGGACTCGGAGCCGGTGAAGTACGAAGTGGACAAGGAAACCGGCGCGATCTTCGTCGACCGTATCCTGTCCACCCCGATGCGCTACCCCTGCAACTACGGCTACGTGCCGAGCACCCTGTGCGGCGACGGCGATCCGGCCGACGTGCTGGTGGTGCTGCCGCTGCCGCTGGTGCCGGGCTCGGTCGTGCGCTGCCGTCCGGTCGGCGTGCTGAAGATGAGCGATGAGGCGGGCAGCGACGAGAAGATCCTGGCCGTGCCGGTGTCGAAGATCTTCAGTGGCTATGCCCACGTCGAAGACATCGCCCAGGTGTCCAGCCACTGGCTGGAGCGCATCGGCCACTTCTTCGAGCACTACAAGGACCTGGAGAAGGGCAAGTGGGTCAAGCTCGACGGCTGGGGCGGCGCCGCTGAGGCCAAGCAGATCCTGATCGAGGCGCACCAGCGCCATCTCGACAGCAAGGCCTGAGCCTGAACCGGATCGCTCCGGCGGCACCCCGCTGGAGCGATGCGGGTCACGTTTCATGACGACGGCACATCACACGTGCCGCCGTATTAGGTAAATTGCGTCACTTCACACGTCGTCGACATCCATCGTCGAGACAGCCAGGGGAATGTGTCGTGCGTATTCTGCTTGTTGGGGATGCAGCCAGCCTGCCGGCCGAGCTGACCGAATTCATTGCCGATCTTGGGGAAGACTGGCAGCCGCTGACCGCCACTGATGGCCAGACCGCGATGACCGCGGTGGCTACGCAGGGCGTGGATGCGGTGATCGTCTGCCCGCAGCTGCCGGACCTCAATGCCACCACGCTGCTGGGCCAGATCCGGACCTTGCGCCCGGAAACCATCCGCATTGCGCTGGTGGATGCCCAGCATGGCAACCGGCCGCCGCCGGCACGCCTGATCGGTGTCGCCCACCGTTTCCTGCCGTTGCCACTGGCACCGGAAGTGCTGCTGGAGGCACTGACCAGCCTGGAAGAGCTGCGCGAAGTGCTGGACAGCCCACGCCTGCGCGATGCCATCGGCCGTATCGAGAAACTGCCTTCGCCGCCGCACCTGTACCTGAGCCTGACCCAGGCGCTGGAGCATGACGACGACGCCGACAGCGCCGACGTGGCCAAGCTGGTGGCGGCCGACCCGGCCATTGCCGCGAAGGTGCTGCAGCTGTCGAACTCGGCGTTCTTCAGCCAGGGACGCACCATCGCTGACCTGCGCACGGCCGTGACCCGCCTGGGCCTGTCGACGCTGCGCGACCTGGTGCTGGCCAGCGAGGTGTTTTCCGCACCCACGTTGTCCACCGCCGAACGCAATTCGCTGCAGCAGCGCGCCCTGCTCGCCTCGCGCCTGGCCGCGCGCCTGCTGCCCGAATCCAGTGCCGAACTGGGCGCGACCGCCGCCCTGCTGGCCGACATCGGCCTGCTGCTGCCCGGCGTACGCAACGAGCGCAGCGAACCGTCGCTGGCCGGTGACACCCGCCCCGGCCATGCCGAGGCCGGCGCCTACCTGCTGGGCCTGTGGGGCCTGCCGATGCCGATCATCGAAGCGGTTGCCTTCCACCTGCAGCCGCAGCGCGCCAATACGCGCAGCTTCTGGGTGACCGGTGCGGTGCATGTGGCGCTGGCGCTGGTCAACGGCGATCCGGTGGATGAGGACTACCTGCAGCGCGCAGGTGTACTCAACAGGCTGCCGCAGTGGCGCGAGCATGCCAATGCGTTGATGGGACTGGTACCCAGCGAGGCCTGAGCTGTCAACGCAGGAACAACCTCGAAGGCGCGCCCAAAGGCGCGCCTTTTTTTGTTTCACGATGACTCCAGCCCGGTAGTTCGCTGGACTGCGACGTAGCCCGATACAGCAGGTTTATCAATAGCTTACGCGCTTCCATCATATGCCGGTGCTTTCTGAAACTTGACCCGGTTCTCCCTCGCGCCGCTCCTATCTGGCTCCTGGAATCCGGGTCGTTCCAAGGAGTCATCATGGCAAAGATCAAGCTCACCAAGACCGCCGTAGAGTCGGCGCAACCCCAGGCGAAGGACATCGAACTACGGGATACCGTCGTGCCCGGCTTCCTTTGCAAGATTACCTCGACGGGACGCCGGGTGTTCATGCTCCAGTACCGCACGAACTCTGGCCAGCCCCGCAAGCCCTCGCTGGGACTCTACGGGGAGCTAACCGTCGAACAGGCGCGGGTCAAAGCGCAGGACTGGCTGGCCGAGGTTCGCCGGGGTGGTGATCCCGGCGGTGCCAAGGCCGAGGCGCGCAAGGCGCCCACGATGGCCGAGTTGTGCAAAAAGTTCATGGAGGACTACTCCAAGAAGCGCAACAAGGTCAGCACGCAGGACGGCTACCAGGGCGTCATCGACCGCAACATCATCCCGCTGCTGGGCCGCAAGAAGGTGCATGACGTGAAGCGGCCCGACATTGCGGGGCTCATGGAAAAGCTGGCCTACAAGCCGACCGAGGCCAACAAGACCTTCGGCGTGCTGCGCAAGATGTTCAACTTGGCCGAAGTCTGGGGCTTCCGCCCGGACGGCACGAATCCGTGCCGCCACGTCCCGATGTACCCGCCGGGCAAGGAAACCCGGCTCATCGTGGACGAGGAAATGGTGCGGATCTTCCGCCAGTTGGAGAAACTGGAGGCGGAGGGGCTGGAGAACTACGTCATCCCGTTGGCGATCCGGCTGCAATTCGAGTTTGCGGCGCGGCGCTCCGAAATCTGCCCGCTCGAATGGAGCTGGCTGGACTTCGAGAACCGGCGCGTGGTGTGGCCCGACAGCAAGGTTGGCGGCATTTCCAAGCCCATGAGCGAGGAAGCCTATCGGCTGCTTTCGACGGCGCCGCGTCTGGAAGGCTGCCCTTACGTCCTGCCGTCGCCGAACGACCCGGCCAAGCACCTGACCTTTGGCGAGCACTATGGCGGCTGGTGCCGGACGCTCAAGGCCGCCAGCGTGCCGCACGTAGGCACGCACGGCATCCGTCATCGCTCGACCACCGACATTGCCAATTCCGGTGTGCCGACCAAAGTGGGAATGAAGCTGACGGGCCACAAGACCGTGGCGATGTTCATGCACTACGTCCACACCGAGGACAAGCCGGTGCGCGAGGCGGCCGAGCTGGTGGCCAGCCGCCGCCAAGCCATCACGGGCGCGCGGCAGCTTGCGGAGGCGGTGGCATGAACGGGCGCCGGCCATCAGCAGCATCGCTCGCAGCGCCCGCGGCGCTGCTGGGCGACATTCGGGCACTGATCGAGGCGGCGCGCTTGCGCGCCGCCTCGACGGTGAATAGCGAGCTTACGATGCTCTACTGGCGCATCGGCCAACGCATCCACACGCAGGTCTTGGACAGGCGCCGGGGCGCCTACGGCAAGGAAGTTCTGCCCACCTTGGCTGCGCAGTTGGTGGAGGAGTACGGCAGCAGCTTTGCAGAGCAGAACTTGCGCCGCATGGTGCAGTTCGCCGCCACCTTCCCCGACGAGCGAATTCTCGTATCACTGATACGAGAATTGAGCTGGACGCACTTCATCGCCCTGATGCCGCTGAAAGACCCGCTCCAGCGGGACTACTACGCACAGATGGCCAGCACCCAACGCTGGAGCGTGCGGACGCTGCGCGAGCGTATCGACTCGATGCTGTACGAGCGCACGGCGCTTTCCCAAAAGCCGGAAGAAACCATAGCGCAGGAGTTGGCGACCCTGCGCGATGCGCAGCGCATGTCGCCGGCCCTGGTCATGCGCGACCCGTACATCCTCGACTTCCTGGGCCTGCGGGACACTTGGCAGGAAGGCGACTTGGAAGCGGCGATCATCCGTGAAATGGAGTCCTTCCTGCTGGAGCTGGGCGCGGGCTTCTCATTCGTCGCCCGGCAGAAGCGCATTCCGATCGACGACGAGGATTTCCACCTTGACCTTCTGTTCTACAACCGCAAGCTGCGGCGGCTGGTTGCGGTGGAGTTGAAGGTAGGTGACTTCAAGGCGGCCTACAAAGGGCAGATGGAGCTTTACCTTCGGTGGCTAGACAAGCACGAACGGGAGCCGGAGGAAGCCTCGCCGCTCGGGATCATCCTTTGCACCGGCAAGAAGCGCGAGCAGATCGAATTGCTGGAGCTGGACAAGTCCGGCATCCACGTTGCCGAGTATCTGACCGCCTTGCCGCCGAGGGGCGTGCTGGTGGAGCGGCTGCAACAGGCAACGCAACGGGCGCAGTTGCAAATCGAGCAGCGCAAGACGGACAACGAGTAGTCCTGTCCCAAGCAGTCGGGCGTCCCGGCGTGCCGCCGTCGCGCTGTCGTGCTGCGCATCGAGCTTCGCTGCGCGAGTCTCGCCCCTGTCGGGCTTCCATCACTGACGCCTCCGTCCCGGCTCGTTGATCCGGGCCTGCGCGCTCCGCTTGCCAAAAATCGACTCTGTGCAGTGGGCGGGTGTGGGCGGTCTTGCTGTTCCCTTCACCGTATCACGGCGTTCTCGCCGTCAAGGGCGGCGCGCGCCATGCGCGCTTGCGTCCTGGCGGCCGTCTGCGACCCCTGACTGCTTGCGCTGCGCCGTGCTGCCGCCGGTTCCGGGCAATTCCGCCCGAGCAACCGGAGCACGATCATGTCGCAACTGTCCTTTCCCTCGTTCGATTCCTGTCTGCTGGTGCGCGACGCGCACGGGCGCTATCTACCGGCATCGGCCGACGACATTCTGGAAGCTGCGCGCCAGGTCATTGACCGGAAAATGCGGCGCGGAGCAGAGTTCACTTCGCCGGCGGCGGTCAAGGAATACTTGCGTACAAAGTTGGCCAGCTTCGAGCATGAGGTGTTCGTAGTGCTGTTCATGGATACGCGCCATCGTCTGATCGAATACAGGGAGATGTTCCACGGCACTATTGACGGTGCGTCGGTGTATCCGCGCGAAGTGGTCAAGGAGGCGCTGCGGCTCAATGCGGCGGCGGTCGTCGTTTCGCACAACCATCCGAGCGGAAACCCCGAGCCGAGCGCGGCTGACCGGGCGCTGACCCAGCGGCTCAAGGAAGCGTTGGGTCTGGTGGACGTGCGCGTGCTCGATCACATCATCGTTGCGGGCAACGAAACGGCATCGTTCGCCGAGCATGGGCTGATCTAGCCCAAGGGGCTTCGGCCCCTTTTTGCTGCGCCTGGTGGCATAGCTATGGCCCTCGCGGCCTGATGCTCAGGCCGTCGCAACCTGAATCATCTCGTCGTAATGTTTCTTGTCCACCTCTTCCAGCCACTGGAAGATGTTCCCGATGACGCTGTGGCTTTCGCCTGCCAAGTTTTCTGCGGATTCCTCTGTTATCTCAATAACGTCGCTATGTGAATACTTATTGATAAAGCGGTAGATTTTTTCTTTAAGCTCTGGTGTCGTGATGGTGCAATCTTTTAGGCCAGCCTCCATCAATTGACTAATGTCGCTTCGACGCCTTGGATATTTGAAGGTGAAAAACGATTCAACAAGCTTTCGGGCGAGGTTGGCGGTCAAGAACGCCTCATCTCGATTGAGTGTTGTGTGCGCCCTATATTCGTAGAGCTTCTTGAAGATATAGTGGTACTCGGAACCGTAGTTCTTGAGTGAGTCGTCGGCATCCACAAGTAGGGAGTGACGAGGGGAGCCAGGTGGCGCATCCAGGCGATAAAAGAAGCAATTCTCGGCGTTGCCTTTTTTGACTCGATTCCTATTGGTGCCAGTGAACCAGTCTCTCACTAGCTTAAAGTAAGTGAAGTTGTGAGTCAGCACAAAAAGTTGCTTGGCTTCAGTGCATTGCGTTCTCAAAAACGAGTAGGCGTGAAACAAGTGATTAGAATCAAAGCTTGAGACCGGATCGTCAACGACGACGATCGTATCCTTGATGTTATTTCCATTTTCTTTGAGCTTCGTGATGAAATAGACAAATGCAATCGCAGTTTTCTCACCTTCGCTCAAATTCCCATCGTGCTCACCAACCCCGTTTCTGATGATCTCATAGCCTTTCTTCTTCTGATTGAAGTTCAGGCAAAGCTCAGAGCGGCCAATGAAGCGATGCAGGATGTCATTGAACTCCTTTGCCCCGACCGTTTCATTCGAGAGCGCCGCTTCTATGGCTCCGACCTCTAGACTAATTTTTTCAATTTCCTTATGGTCGTTCTTTGCTTCTGACTCAAGGTCATTGCACTTCTTCTCACTTCCAGCATAGTCAAACTCTTGCACCTCAGCCGCAGCAAAGTGAAGCTCCAGTGCCACCTTGCTTTTTGAGGTCTCAGATTTGAAATTTGAAGTCTTATTGTTGTGCTTTCCAACGAGAGCAACAATCGATTTCAGGATGTCATTGAAATTGGTGACATCGTCTTCAACCACATCCGAGATCTGAATGTCTGTCTTCCCAGGGTCTGTGATCTTGGCCTTCAGGGCTTCCCGCCAGGCGTCGATTTGCTGGTCGATCTTTTCAGCAGCAGTTGCGTAGTCCTTTTGAAGCTTCTCTGCCTCGGCCGATAGTTCTTTATAAAACTCGGTCGATGCGGGAAACTGATTAGCTGGAGCGCCTTGAGATTCAATCCATGTCGCCGCGTTCTGAAGTCGGCTCTGAAACTCCGTGAACTCCTTGCTGAAGTGGGCAGCAAGCGCCTCGGCACGAAGCTGGGCGAACGGAGAGCCGCAGAACTCGCAGGATTGCGAGTCGTGGTTTTTATGGATTTCCAAGCCTGCTTGAACCCATTCGCGGATTTCCGGGTTATCGGTCAGCCGCTGGATTGCTTGATTGACCGCCGTAGTCCCAATCAAATCTCTGATGCGGCCCGCCGCTTTCTTAAAGTAGTCCGGCTCAATGGCCGTTGAGGCGAAAGCAATGCTTGGAAGCTGATCTGGCTTGGCGGCATTCGTAAGGTCGATAACCCTCTCATCTGGAAGAACCGACTCCGCCTTGATAATTGTCTCGCCGTTATTCTGTATGAAGTTGAAGAGCTTGCGGCGGTCGTAATTCAAGTAATAACTGTCGCTCGTATCAATCGCCTGAAGTCCAAGCTTCATTTTCTTGGCAGCATTGGTCAGGAACTTCTCTAATGCCTCACGCTGCTTCTTGATATCGCTTTGCTTGTCGTCGTGAGCCTTCTTTTTCGACTGAAGCTCGCTCTTCAGCTTCTCCAGCTTCTGCAAGTCATCAATCTTCTCTTTCGCAATAAGAAGGATGCTCTTTACGGATTTGTCCCAATCAATGTTCTCATGCACGAAGCGTTGATTGAAAACATGAATATTCAATTGGGATGAGTGGAGTGTGGATTCCGTGATCGTTGAGCCATCCTCCAGAACTACTGAAAATTGGCCCGTGCTGAAGCGGGGAACCATCGAGCGAAGCTCAAAGCAAGAGAATAGATTCGATAACGTTGACTTGCCTGTTCCATTCCAACCATAGACCAGGTTGTACCGGCCGAACTTTTGGATCTTCGTTCCATTGAAGTCGCTGAAGATTCCGAACTGTTTGAGGCGGTTGATGCAGACAATCATCTCTATATCTCCGTGTTCTTGCTTTCCCATCATTTGCTTGCGAAACAAATGGTAAACGAAGAGTCCTCTTGCGTCTCCGCTTCGCGGATCGCGCTGCTCCAGGTTCGCTAGTCGCTCATCCCTGGCGGGACTGGCTTCGCCAGCCTTCCGCATCGCTGACGCCTACGGCCCGGCTTCCAGCTTCGGGCCTGCGCGCTTCGCTTGCGTGCGGTCAGCACAAAGGGATGGCCGTTGCCTTGTCCAGCCGTCTCCCCTGACTTCATCACCTTACCCGCGACCGTAGCCCGCGACCGTGTGCCGTCAAGGCGCGCAGGGCCGTGTCCTCGGCTGCGCCTGCGGGCCGCACCAACCCTGCGCTTGGCTCCTTGACGGCCCCCGTCCGCGCGCTCCTTTGGGCGCGGGCGATGAACTCAGGAAAGACGGTGGCAACAGGGCCAACCGGGTTCCTCGTGCCGACCGCACCAAACAGCCGAAAGGCTGGGCTCCGAATCTAGAAATCCGGTGTGCGGTGTGAACAGCAAACCTCTTTTGTCAGGAGAAAGACCATGCAACTCGCATCCCGTTTCGCTTTCCGCTCCCCCTCGCTGCGCAGCGATTACCCGCTGTCCGACGACCAGATTCACCGCGTGGCCCCGTCCATCTTCGCGGATGCCCCGCACGAGAGCCGTTCGCAGCGGTACGCCTATATCCCCACCGCCGCCGTGCTGACCGAGCTTCGCAAAGAAGGCTTCCAGCCTTTCATGGTGACGCAAACCCGCGTGCGCGACGAAGGCAAGCGCGAGCACACCAAACACATGATTCGCTTGCGCCATGCCAGCCAGATCAACGGCGCGGAGGCCAACGAAATCGTGCTGCTGAACTCGCACGACGGCACCAGCAGCTATCAGATGCTGGCCGGAATGTTCCGGTTCGTGTGCAGCAATGGCCTTGTCTGCGGCAACACCGTGGCCGATGTGCGAGTGCCCCATAAAGGCGACGTGGCCGGTCTGGTCATTGAGGGGGCTTACGAAGTCTTGAGCGGTTTCGATCGGGTGAAGGAATCGCGCGATGCCATGCGCGGCATCACCTTGGACGATGGCGAATCCGAAGTGTTCGCCCGCGCCGCGCTCGCCCTCAAGTACGACGACCCCGACAAGCCCGCGCCCATCACGGAATCGCAAATCCTGATGCCGCGCCGCTTCGACGACCGCCGCCCCGACCTGTGGAGCGTGTTCAACCGCACCCAAGAAAACCTGACCCAAGGCGGGCTGCGTGGCCGCAGCGCCAACGGGCGCCGACAGCAAACCCGCCCGGTGCAGGGCATCGACCAAAACATCCGACTAAATCGCGCCCTCTGGCTGCTGGCCGATGGCATGCGCCAGTTGAAAGCCTGAATCCCCACGCGGCAGGGGCAGGCAGCAGCCCTTGTCGCTTTCTTCGCTGCTGCATCCCTGAACCGATAGGAGTTATCACCATGAACGCCGTTACCCAAACCGAAGCCCGCGCCATCAACACCGCCGCCGCTATCCCGCTGGAAGCCGCTGATCCGACCAAGAACCTGATTCTGGTTCCGCTGTCGCGGCTGGTGTCGCGTCCCACTGGCCGCAACGTGCGCAAGACCCCGCGCATGTCCATTCCCGAACTCGCCGCCAGCATCCAGCGTGTCGGCCTGCTGCAAAACCTCATCGTGATTGCCGCCGCCGATGGCGAGCATTACGAGGTCGTGGCCGGTGACCGTCGCCTCGCAGCGTTGAAGCTGCTGGCGAAAAAGCACCGCATTAGCAAGGAATGGGAGGTGCCTTGCCTGCTGGTGGCCGATGGCACCGCCCGCACGGCCAGCCTCACCGAGAACGTGCAGCGCGAAGCCATGCACCCCGCCGACCAGTTCGAGGCGTTCGCCGCGCTCGTGGCCGAAGGCCGCAGCATCGAGGACATTGCAGCGGATTTCAGCGTCACGCCGCTGGTGGTGCAGCGCCGTCTGAAACTCGCCAACGTGTCGCCGCGCCTGCTGGCCGACTACCGGGCCGAGGCCGTGAGCCTTGACCAGTTGATGGCCCTCGCCATCACCGACGACCATGCTGCGCAGGAAGCCGCGTTCTACGATGCGCCCACATGGCAGCGCGGCCCGCACAACCTGCGCGACCGCCTGACCGAACGCGAAATCGACGCCTACCGGCATCCGCTGGTGCGCTTTGTCGGGCTGGACGGCTACGAGCAGGAAGGCGGTGGCATCCGCCGCGACCTGTTCGCGGAGGGCGACAAAGGCGTGTATCTGACCGATGCCGCACTGCTGGAACGGCTGGCGCAGGACAAGCTGGCAGGTATCGCCGCCAAGGTGCAGGCCGAGGGCTGGGCGTGGGTGGATGCCACGCCGGGCATGACCCATGCCGATCTGCAAGCCTTCCAGCGTGCGCCAAGGGAACGCCGCAGTCCGAACAAGCGCGACGCGCAGCGCATCGAGAAGCTGCAAACCAAGCTGCACGAACTGGCCGAGGCGGTGGATGCCGCGCTGGACGACGAGGACGAGGAAAAGGCCGATGCCTTGCAGGAAGAAGGCGAACGCCTGGGCGAGCAGTTGCAGGCGCTGGAAGATGGCTTGCTGGACTATGCGGCCAACGTGAAGGCCGCAGCCGGTGCCATTGTCACCATCGACCGCGACGGGCAGGCCGCGATTCATCGCGGGCTGCTGCGCGAAGCGGAGGCCAAGGCACTGCGCACGCTGGAGCGGCTGCGGCAGGGTTTCGGCAGCGAAGGCGAAGCCGCGAACGAGGACGCAGGCGAGGACGACGAGCAGCCCAAGACCGCCGCCATGTCTGACCGACTGGCGCAGCGGTTGAGCGCGCACCGTACCGCTGCGCTGCAAATCGAAGTTGCACGGCATCCGCAAGCAGCGCTGGCCGCCGTGGTGCATGGCATGGTGCAGACCGTCTTGCAGGAAAGGCACTACGGGCACGACCTGCCGCTGGGTGTGCGCCTCACGGTGCAAGACCGGCTGGAAGGCATGGCCCCGGACTGGCCGGAATCACCCGCCGCCGTGGCGCTGCGCGAACTGCAACAGGTGGCAGGCGAAACCTTGCCGGAGGACAGCGCCGAACTGTTCGCCGCGCTGCTGGCGAAATCACAGGATGAACTGGTGCGGCTGTTGGCCGTGTGCTTAGCTTCCACGGTGGACGTGGTGACGCCTCGCGCCACGCCGCACCAGCCCGGCGCGGAACTGGCGCAGGCCGTGGGGCTGGATATGGCCGCGTGGTGGCAGCCCACCAATGAGGGTTACTTCCGGCATGTGCCGAAGGCCGCGATTCTGGAAGCCGTTGGCGGGTTCGCGCCCTCGCACGTCACCCGACTGGCGAAGTTGAAGAAGGGCGACATTGCCAGCGAAGCCGAACGGCTGGCCGCTGGCACCGGCTGGATGCCCGCCATCTTCCGCTCCGAAGGCCCGCAGCAGACCGGGCAGGACGCGCCGGCGGATGGCGAAGCCGAAGCACAGGAAGAAGTGGCCGCCGTGGCGGATGACCAGCCGCAGGCCGAGGCTTTGGCCGCGTGACTTCGCACCGTAGATAGCGCCCCGGTTCCGGCCGGGGCGCTTCATGTTGAGGATGCCTGCCATGACCCACCAACCCGCAAACCGCCCCCGCATAGCTGCGACCTATGCCTCCGGCACGGTGCGCGCCCGCCGCTGGCACGGCGACGGCGACGTGCGCGGCTACCGTCCGCCGCGTGGCTGGACGGCCCGCGCCGACCTGACCGATCTGCATCCCCTCACGGGCCGCGCCTTGCCGCGCGCCGTGTGGTGGATCATCGAAACCAAGGAATAACGAGCCGCACCGGCCCCAAGCCGTGCCGCCTTGGGGCCGGTGGTCGAAAACTCCGGGCGCGGCGGTGGCCGCGCCCGGTTTCACTGCTCAAAGCCAAAACGCCCCATCGCCGCCTTCGGACAGGCGGCGATGGGGCCACGCACAAGGGCGCTCGTGCGCGAAATCCACGAAGCCAGCAAGTGTGGCGGCGCATCGCGCCGCCAACGATTCGACCGAGCCCCGCCGCAATGGGCGGGGCTGGTGTGGCTACGCCCCGGCTTGCTGCGGCAGGTTGCACGAAAGCGTGCCGTCCCCGACGCTGGCGGTTCGTTGTCTGTACGTCACGAAAGACGGTTCACCGACACGCCGCCCAGCCTCGCTTCTATGGAGCTTCCACACCACGCCTCAGTATGTGGCCGTGAGCTGCGGCAGGGGCGCTCTGGCCTTGTCGTCGGGGCATTGACCTGGCCCGCGTCAGGGCGCAAGCCGGTGCAGCCGTCACGCGGGGATGCCGAGTTGGCCACGTCTCCATTCGGGAGCGGGCGGCCTGTGCGTCCTTGTCTTGTTGTGAATCCTGGCGGTGGCGCGGCTGCGCCTTGTGCTTGATGGCCGCAACCTTGCAGCGAAAACAATTTCCCCTGCGCTGCGCGCATTCCTCGCGGGACAAATTCTTTTCGCTTCCAGGTTCTCCACGTTGTTGCGACCGCTGTGCGGTGCGACCAGCCCATCCCCCGCCGGCCGGATCACAACAAGGACGCACTGGCGCGACCTTGTTCAACCCGAAAGGAGAAACATCATGGCTAACATCGGCACCTTCACCGCAGAGAAAGACGGCTTCACCGGCACGCTTCGCACCCTGACGCTCAACGTCAAGGTCAAGCTGGTTCCCAACGACAAGGGCGACACCGAGAACGCCCCCGACTTCCACCTGCAAGCGGCTGGCCACGAAGTCGGCGCAGCGTGGAAGAAGACCAGCGAGGCCGGGCGGGAATACCTGTCCGTATCCATCGACGACCCTTCGTTCCCGGCGACGGTCTATGCCCGCCTGATCGAGAACGAGGACGGCACGCACGACCTGATCTGGTCGCGCAACAAGCCGAAGGCGGCCTGACAGCCGCTTACCGCGTCCCGCCCACTGCGGCGGGGCGCGATGCTGCTGATCGCAGCACCGCACGCGCAGGATTTCTGCTGCTGCCGCGTGCTGGATACGCCCGTCACGGCGGGCCTGCATGCGTGCCTTGTGGCTCGCAATCCGTGTCAACGAGCGGTGTGTGGCGTGTCGGCGCTGTAAGCGCCGCCGGGCTTTCGGGCTTCGCCCCGTGCCGGCAAGCCGTCACGGCCATCCGGCTTCAATCCCTCACGCCTTCGCGCCTGCGGCGCTGCGCGCTCCGCTTGCTGCAATTCAGTACCACACGCCAACGCGCTAAGGCGTGTCGGGCTCTTCCAATATCGCCCTGAGTTCCTGGCGCACCTGTGCCAGCAATTCATCAGCTTCGCGGGTGCTGTCACCGGCATAAGCCAATGTGAGCAGCGTGAGCGGATGCACTTCCATGACCTCGCACAGATCGGCCAGCTTCTGGATGGTTGGGCTTTTCAGGTCGCGCTCCAGCGTGCTCATGTAGGTGCGACTGGACACGTTGGAGAACGCTTCCTGGCTCAAACCACGCGCCTTCCTTACCGTCCGAATCGCCGCTGCCAATGAGTTCTTCGCTGCCACCTATGGTTTCCCCAAAAAACCAAGATGACAGCCCATTGCGCCCTATAGGACTACAATCTATAGTGTTCATTTGGTGGTGATGTTTTCCTTTTCCGTGCTTTTACGGAGATCCGCATCTGCGGATTTCCTCAGACCCAGGGAACCGCATCCGTGTCTTTCCTGACTTCCACCAATACGCCTTCGTGCCTCTCCGCTTTTGCGGCTTCGTGCGCTTGCGCATACGTGCATCCGTCCGCAGGCACAGATGCGCCTCGGCGATTGCGTGTGTTCGTGGAAGGGGCGCGGCCTTGACCACGCTTGTCACCGAGGAAGACCGGGTGCACCTACTGGCCCACGGCCTCACCCGCGCCGCAGGCCAGGAATGTGACCCGCTGCCCGTGGTGCGCCTGTTCACACCGGACGCACATGCGACCTGGCTATTGGCCGCGCTCGATCCGACCGATGGCGATACGGCCTACGGCCTGATCGACCTCGGGATCGGGATGCCTGCCCTGGCGACGGTGAAGCTGTCCGATCTGGCGTCCATCGTCGGGCCGCTCAAGCAGCCCGTGATACGAGATCGGTATTTCCAGCCGACGCGGCCGCTGTCGGAATACGTTCGACTGGCTCAGGAAAACGGTTCGATCACCGATTGACGCATTCCAGCGCGACCAGGCAAAAAGTATCGCATTGTGACTATTTCGGTCTTAGCCAAGACCTGGCAAGTCTTGATCCGCATGCTTGCACCAGGGTGGTGCGCTCCTGACCAAAACAGTCATGATGCCAGGCGCGAGATTCGGCACGGTGTTCAATGCTGCACCCCATTTCCGGGCGGTGCAGTCGTCGCATTTAGACGATTTCGGCAATGCACTGGAGCGAATCTGTCTTGACACCAGCAGTTAAAGCGTAACCCGAGTTTGATGACCACTTGATGGCGATTCGATAGCTCCCGCACAGCGGAATTGTGGCGACGTTCCCAGAAACAGGGAGGTTTCGCCATGACTGACCGCAGCAGCCAACACTGGTATCCCACGGCCGCGTATCTCTACACGCTGCACCTCGATGGCCCAGCGCTGGCTTGGGAGTATTTGCGCAGGAATCCAAGCTACCGGCGCGACTGGCTACGCCGGCGTCGCAAGCCTGATGCGGCGCAGGCCTGGGGCCTGCGCCTGCTGGAAGATCCCGGCCTGGATGCGCGCGACGCACATCCTGCTTGGTTCCCCGATCACGATGCCGTGGTGCAGCTATACCCCGACGCCGACCCACCACCCGATGCGCATACCTTCGAGTTCTGGCGCATTCCTGGGCGCAAGCAACTGACCCACGACGGCAAGCGCCTGGTGCTCGTATCGCATTGGCCAGGCTGCTGCGTTCGGCTGGCACTCGCACCCGACCTGGAAGATGGTTCGGCCTATCTCTACGCCACACGCGCCTGCGCCACGCCCTGTGCGCGCTACCGCACGCTCGCTGCGAAGCTGGATGCGCTATCTGCCGCAACCGTGGCCACGCCTGTGGCAACAGCCCGCTCCCGCCCCACGCCCGCCGCGCTGCTGGAACTGCATACCTTGCAAGCGCTCGACGCGACCCTCGCGGGAGCCTCCTTGCGCGAGGTGGGCGAAGGTCTGTTCGGCGCGGATGCCGTCGCGGCCGACTGGCACAAAGACAGTGCATTGCGTGCCCGCGTACGGCGGCTGGTACGCCGCGGCGATGAGCTGATGCACGGCGGCTACCGCCGACTAGCGCAGCTTCCAATGTTCCCGTCGCATTAGGGGGGACGTTTCTCGACCCGTGCGAATCGTCCCTTAGCAAGAAGCCTTGCTTTCTTGAGAGTGCCTCTATCCGGCCGCGTGGTGTGGCCGGGCTTGATGGAGGTACATCCCATGCGACCTGCTCCCTCGCGGCCTGCCGCCGCTGCCGTCACTGCGACCTCGCAGCCTCAACGCTACCTGACAAACGACGAAGCCGCCGACTACCTGCGGCTGTCGCCGCGCACGCTGGAGAAGCAGCGGGTGATCGGCGGCGGCCCCAAGTTCCGCAAGTTCGGCCGCCGCGTCATGTACGCGGTGTCCGACCTCGATGCCTGGGCCGACCAGCGCAGCTACGAGGCCACGTCCGATCCCGAATACGCCGAGCGCCACGCGGGCGACTACCGTGATGGCCGCTGATCGTCGGCGCGTGGGTGGCCTTCGCCATGTCCAGCCCGCCAGGGCAAGCCTTGCCGCAGCGCGAACAGCTCGATCTGTTCCGCGCGCTGCCGGGCGACATGGCGCCACGCGATTCCCAGGACTTGATGGCCTTTCCGTTCTTCTCGCTTGCCAAGTCGCGGCGCACGGCGCCGATCGACTTCCGCAGCGGGAACGTCACCATTCGCGTGGAAGGCACGCAGGAGCACGGCATCGCAACGATATGGGATGCCGACGTGCTGATATGGGCCGCCTCGCAGATCGTGGAGGCGCGCGACGCGGGCCTGCGCCCGTCGCGCTGGATACGCGCCACGCCTTACGAGATTTTGCGCTTCATCGGGCGCGGCACGTCCCTCAACGACTACCAGCGCCTGAAGGCCGCCCTCGACCGGCTGCAATCGACCACGGTGGCCACGTCCATCCGCGAAACCACGGGAAGGCGCTTGCATCGCTTCTCGTGGATCAACGAGTGGAAGGAACTCGCCGACGCCAGCGGCACCCCGCTGGGCATCGAGCTGATCTTGCCGGACTGGTTCTATGCCGGCGTGCTCGACGCCGCCCTGGTGCTGACCATCGACCCGGCCTATTTCCGCTTGAAGGGCGGTATCGAACGCTGGCTGTACCGCCTGGTGCGCAAGCATGGCGGGCGGCAGGAGCACGGCTGGCAATTCGACTTCCGACACCTGTACCGCAAATCCGGCAGCGCGGCCCGCTTCTCGGACTTCGCCTACGACGTGCGCGCCCTGGTGGCGCGGCAGTCGTTGCCCGGCTACGTCCTCGGCATCGAGCGGATGCCGGACGACAACACCGAGCTGCTGACCTTCCGGCCCGTGCCGCACGCGGCACGGGGATAACTGCGGGAGAACCTGTGGACGGCCTCGTGCTATCAGGAGTACCGGGTATCGTGCTATCAGGAGTACGACCCTCGTGCTATCAGGAGTACGAAAACGCCGGAAAGCCAACAACGGCGCGGGTTTGCGTTCCCTCTAACTTACCTAACAAGAAATACATAACTTTTAGTAGAAGCGCGCCGTTTCGGTGGACAACCACGAAACGGCACGGCCAGGCCGGCTTTCCAGCTCGGAGGGCCGCGCCATGATCTTCGCGTTTCTCAACCAGAAAGGCGGCGTCGGCAAGACCACGCTCGCCACGCACATCGCCGGCGAACTGGCGATGCGCGGCCTGCATGTCATCCTGCTGGATGCCGACCCGCAGGGGTCATCGCTCGACTGGACGCAGCGGCGTAGCCAGCAGGGCCTGCCCCGTCTGTTCAGCGCCGTGGGCCTTGCCCGCGAAACGCTGCATCAGGAAGCGCCAGAACTCGCCAGGCGGGCCGATCACATCATCATCGACGGCCCGCCGCGCATCGCCGCCCTCGCGCGTTCCGCGCTGCTGGCGGCCGAGCGCGTGCTGATCCCCGTGCAGCCCAGCCCCTACGACGTATGGGCTTCTGCCGAGATGGTCGCACTGATCCGCGAAGCACAGGTGTTCCGGCCAGCGCTGCGCGCGGCCTTCGTCATCAACCGGCGCGTCAGCACCACCATCATCGGCAGGGAGGCACGGCAATCGCTGGCCGAACAGCCGCTGCCCGCGCTGCGCTCGGAGATCCACCAGCGCATCGTCTTTGCCGACAGCGTAGCCGCTGGCCGGCTCGCCCGCGAAACCGCGCCCGACAGCGCCGCTGCCCGCGAGATCGCCGCGCTCACCGACGAACTGCTGCGGTGGCCGACATGACTGGGAAGCCACCACCACGCAGCAAGCGCGTCGGCATCGGTGCGCGTCCCCCAGCGAATCCGCACGCCGAAGCGTGGATTCGCCAGGGCGACGCAGATGCCGTGCAGAAAGGCGACCTCTACACCGCTCGACTGACGCTCGACATCACGCCCGCCATGCGGGCGCGCATCAAGGTGTCGGCCTTCACGCGAGGCGTGACCGTAGCCGAACTGCTGCGCGACCTGCTGGAGCGGGAGTTTCCCCCGGAGGGCACGCCGTGAACGCATCCGCTTCGACCGCCCACACCCCCAAAGCAAGTGCGCCCACGGCTGCGCCGCCGCCGGCGCCTTCGACACTCGCCGGCCAGGCCGGCAACGTGCCGCTGACGCGCGTGGCGCTGGCCTACATCGAACCGCGCTTCAAGCTCTACCTGCGCTTCGGCGAACCGGCGCGCACGCTCCAGCTCGACCGCTGGCGGCGCTGCGCCGTGTTCCTGCCGAACGCGGTTCTGTGCCGCATCCGTTGGCAGGCCAACGACTACGGCACGATCCGCTGGCAGCTCATGGTGATGCAGACCGCCACGCCGCTGGACGCCGTGCAGCGCATCCCCGGCGTGCAGCCGGGCGCGCGTCTGCTGCTGCACGCCGAAGGCGATGCCAACGTGCGCGCCGTGCTGGAACGCATCGACGGCATCGAGGCGCTGGGCATCGCAGCCGCAGACACATCGCCCGCGTACTGGCGCACGCTCGCGAACCGGCTCGCAGCGCGCTCGGCGCTACCCACATACACCGCAGAACGGCACGCCGCCTGGCTGGCCGGGAGGGCATTGCCATGACCACGATTTCCACGACCGGCCCCGTGCCGCATCCTCGCTCGCGCCTGCGCGCTCGCCTCGTGCTGGCAGGCTTCGCCACCGTCGGCCTCGCTGCGCTGGCCTGGGCGGCGTTCGTGCAGCCCCTGCCGCGAATGGCCTACAACCCGTCCGACAGCGTGGCGGTCGGTTGGTATCGCATCGAACCGTTCGACCCGCGCACCGCCTCGCGGCCACGTCCGCTGTCCGTGGACAGCATCGTGCTGATGCCGCTGCCCGACAGGGCCGCCATGCTGGCTGCGCAGCGCGGCTACCTGCCGACCCGCGTTCCGCTGCTCAAACGTGTGGGCGCAGTCGCGCCACAACACGTTTGCATCGTCGCCGGCCAGGTTCGCATCGACGGCGTGCCGGTGGCCGCCGCCCTGCCTGCCGACCGGCTGGGCCGGCCGCTGCCATCCTTGCAGCTTTGCCGCCGTCTCCAACCGGGCGAACTGTTCCTGTTGAGCGCGACCAACCCGGCGTCGTTCGACAGCCGCTATTTCGGGCCGGTCAGCGCGTTCGCCGTGATCGGCGTTGCGCATCCGATCTGGCTGGAGACACGTCCATGATGGCCGCCGATTCGCTGCACTTTGCCGCGCCTCTCATCGTGCCATCGGGCATGTCGTTCTACTGTTCGTCGCCGTGTCGTCGCGCGTGCAGTGCGGGTGCATTCGCACCGCACTTCGCGCTGCCTTCGGCGCAGCCGCCCAACGTGCAGGCGTCTTGCCTCGAACGCGCCTGGCCTGCGGCCATTGGCGTGTTCGCCGGCGGGCTGGCTGCTCGTGCAGCAGCGCCGCCGGGCCGCCGATGCCCGGAGCGGGAGCGAGGGGCAAAGGCGGAAGGCAAGACAAAAGGGTTCGGCACTCTGCCGCCCGCAAAGCCAGTCTGCACGTGGGGGTGGCGCGGCACGGCGCGGCTTCGCCGCCGTGCCGCGTGGGGCGCGAGGCACGCGCCGATGCAGGCATGTCCGCGTGCTTCGCACGCTCGGACACGCCGGAGCTTGCAGGGAGCACAGCCATGACCGACCGCGGCGACCATGATTTCTGGGTGCGCCCTGGCGCGCCGAAGAACCGAGGCAAAGGCCAGGGCCAGAGCTTCGTTTCCAAGGTGCTCAAGCAGGCTGGCAAGGCCAGCGGCGGCAAGTCGGCGGTGCGCCGTCCTACCGCTGGCGGGAGCGGCCAGCACGCCGGCCAGCGGCCCGGCTCACGGCTTGGACGCGGCCATACGGCGGCGCGCTTCGCAGGCGCAAAGCTGACCCCTATGTCACGGCGCGTGACCATCAAGACGCTGCTGGTCAACCAGCGCAACGCCAGTCCGCAGTCGCTCGCCAAGCACCTGCGCTACATCGAGCGCGACGGTGCCGGCCGGAACGGCGAGCCGGGCCGTGCCTACGGGCCGCAGACCGACGAAGCCGACCTCGATGCCTTCAAGGAACGCTGCCAGGACGACCGACATCATTTCCGCTTCATCGTCTCACCTGAAGACAGTGCGGAGCTGGACGACCTGCGCACCTACACCCGGCACCTGATGAACCGGATGGAGGCCGACCTGGGGACGCGGCTGGATTGGGTGGCGGTCGATCACTGGAACACCGACAACCCGCACACGCACCTGATCGTGCGCGGACGCGACGATACCGGCAAAGACCTCATCATCGCGGGCGACTACATCGCCCACGGCTTCCGCCATCGCGCCGCCGAGCTGGCGACGGAATGGCTGGGGCCGCGCACCGAACTGGAGATCCAGCAGACCTTGCAGCGCGAGGTGGAGCAAGAGCGGTGGACGAGCCTCGACCGCACGTTGCAGCGCGAGGCCGGCGAGGATGGCCGGGTGCAGATCGAACGCTTCAACGAACCCCGGCTGCAACGCCAGCGCCTGCTGCTGATCGGCCGCCTGCAACACTTGCAGCGCCTGGGCCTGGCCGACGAGGTGCAGCCCGGCACCTGGGCCGTCCATGCGGACGCGGAGAAGACCTTGCGTGCCCTGGGCGAGCGTGGCGACATCATCCGAACGATGCAGCGGGCCATGAGCGGCAAGCCTCGCGAGCTGGCGGTGTTCGAGCCGGGCGACGACGGCCGCACTATCGTCGGTCGCGTGGCTGCTAAGGGTCTGGCCGACGAGCTGCACGACCGCGGCTATCTGGTCATCGACGGGTTGGACGGCAAAGCCCACTACGTCGCGTTGGACGCCCGCGACGAGCTGGCGAACTATCCCATCGGCGCGGTGGTGGAGGTACGCGGTTCCGCCGAGGTGCGGGCGGCCGACAAGAACATCGCCACGCTGGCGAGCAATGGCCTGTACCGCACCGATCACCACCTGGCGATCGAGCAAGGCCGAGCCAAGCCCGGCCGCGACCCGCAAGAGGCTGTGGCGGCCCATATCCGCCGGCTGGAAGCCCTACGGCGGGCCGGCATCGTGGAGCGCGTGGCCGAGGGGTTATGGAAGGTGCCGGACGACTTGGCCGAGCGTGGCCGCCAGTACGACGCGCAGCGGCTGGGCGGCGTGGCGGTCGAACTGAAATCGCATCTGCCGATTGAACGGCAGGCCCGCGTCATCGGCGCGACCTGGCTGGATCAGCAGTTGATCGGCGGCGGCAAGGGACTGGGCGACCTGGGCTTTGGCGGCGATGCTAGGCAAGCCTTGCAGCAGCGCGCCGACTTCCTCGAAGAACAGGGGCTGGCCCAGCGGCGCGGGCAGCGGCTGATTCTCTCCCGGAATCTGCTGGAAACGCTGCGCAATCGGGAGCTGGCGCAGGCCGCCCAGCACATTGCCGCCGATAGCGGATTGGAGCATCGGCACGTCACAGACGGGCAGCGCGTAGCCGGCATCTACCGGCGCTCGGTCATGCTCGCCAGCGGTCGCTATGCGCTGCTCGATGACGGCATGGGATTCAGTCTGGTGCCTTGGCGGCCGATAATCGAGCCACGACTGGGGCAGCAGATCGCCGCGACTGTACGCGGCGGCGGTGTGTCATGGGAGGTTGGACGGCAAAGAGGTCCTGGGATTGGATCGGGGCCGTAGGCTGTCGTACCGAGTTAAGGTGTCGAGCAGCGTTTTGGCCCTAGCTTCTGTGCTCCGTTAAGACGACTAGTCTGTGCTTATCGACGACGCTGTGGGTGCATGGTTGCTTGCCAATTCCGGTGCAACTCGCAAACGCGCTGCCCCGACCTGAACTGCCCATTCAACGATCTGCCCGGCCAATATATCCGTGGCGACACCGAACGCGCTCACCACATCGGCCTCTCGCTTGCTGCCTGTGGCTTGGATTGCTTCGAAGCGTCTACTGGCAATAGCAGTCCGTTTGGCCGGATCGACCAGTTGCACATCGAGCCGAACCGCGGCGATCGCTTCAGTGCCGCGGTATTCGAGCTGGAACGCCCGCAGCGTACTGCGCAACTCCATATCGGCGCTCATTGGGGTGCTATCGGTAATCACGGAAGTCGACCGCCCATCGCGCATGAAGGCTTCGACGATTCGGTCACGCAGCAGCACCGGTGCGGGGTCGGCCCAACGCACTCCTTGCCAAGCCGACAAGCGACCATCGGGCTGCGCAATGAACAGCCGCTCCGAATCCAGGACGCGACTACTCTCAGGGGCGTAGACGCGCAGCGCCCCGGGTCCCGGAACGGCGCGCGGCGTACTCTCCGCCTGGGCGATGTGATAGTCGGGCAATTTGTAGGTGACCATTGGAGCTGCTTTGGGAAGCACACTGCACGCGGACAAGCCGAGTACTAGCGTCATAGTCACGGCAGCGACGGGAATCATCCTGGCGGAAGTGTTCACGGCTTGGTTTCCTCAATGTTCTCTCCACCGAGCAGGTATTGCGCCGGATTGCGATCCAGTCGGCGCAGCACGGTGTTTAGATTGGCCAGCGCCTGCTGGAGTTCGTGCATGGCAGGACCTGTGGCGGCCAAGCCCTGGTTCAGCGATTCCTGATTGTTTTGCAGTAGCGTCTCAACCCTGAAAGCGGCGCGTTCGAGGGATGCCGTTGCATCACGCGTGTTCACCATGATTTGCTTACCATCGTTATTTAGTAGCAGGTTGGCATCGCGAAGAGTGCTATTTGCTTGGCGCACGGCAGCTGTCGATTCTCTGCTTGCTTCGGTCAGATTGCTGATTAACGTCGCGATCTCGGCCCTCTGGTCAGCGACCGCGCCCGTGGTCTGTTCAAGATTCACCAGACTGCGGTGCACAAGAGCCAAATTCTCCTTCGACAGTAACTCCTGCGTGCGCAGCAAGATGCCGTTGAGTGTCGTCATGCTGTTCCCCTCACCGGAGACCAGGGATGCCATCGCCGAACGTGGTGCGAGGATCAACGGTTCCTCGTCCTCTCTCCGATCCAGCAATGGCACGTTTGGCCCACCGTCGCTCAACTCGATCACCGCGTTGCCGGTAATTCCCGTGATGACCAATTCAGCGCGGGTATCCTGCCGGACCGGGATGGTGGCATTGATGCGTACGCGCGCTATCGCCCGCCTTGGGTCTCGCGGTGAAAGAGAAAGTGCAACGACTTCGCCAATCGTGATTCCGCTGTACTGAACCTGGCTGCCGGGCGTAAGCCCGGTCACTGGCTCATCGAACATAATCCGGTAATACTGGTAATCGTGGTCGGAACGTGTGTCGCTGAGCCAAAGCGCGAAGCCAATACCAATCGCACCGAGCAGCACGACGAACAGACCAATGAATACATGATGGGCACGTGGTTCCATGATCAGACCACCTCGTTCTCAGAGTTTAAATATTGCGTGCGCCCAGCCCAATGCGTGCGCGACGGAAGAATGATGCAGATGCGGAGGGGTTTCATGGCTGCGTCTCTTGGCTGGAAGCACCAGTGGCCTGTGCGGCCGCACGGCCACGGGGGCCGTGAAAGTATTCCTGTATCCACGGGTGCTTGAAGCGCTCGACTGCCTCGATGCCGTCGTTGATGAGTACCTTCTGGTTCGCCAGGACCGCGACACGGTCGCATATGGTGTACAGCGTATCGAGGTCGTGGGTTACCAGAAACACCGTGAGGCCCAGTGCATTGCGCAGGGTCAGAATCAATTGGTCGAAAGATGCAGCCCCGATTGGATCCAGTCCTGCGGTGGGTTCGTCAAGAAACAGGATGTTCGCATCAAGCGCCAAGGCTCTCGCCAGTGCTGCTCGTTTCACCATGCCTCCGGACAACGAGGCCGGATACTTGTCTCCCGCTCCGGCAGGCAACCCCACCAAGCCCAGCTTGCTTCTTGCCAAACGCTCGGCAAGAGGCCGCGCCAGACCGACATGCTCGATCAAAGGAAGAGCGACGTTCTCCAAGACGGTCAGCGATGAATACAACGCGCCCTTCTGGAACAGAATGCCGAACCTTCGCTCCATACGCGCGCGCGCAAGCCATTGGGCTCGCAGTAGGTCGCGCCCCCCGATACGGACCACGCCCGAATGCGGCTTCTGCAGCCCGACGACGCTACGCAAGAGCACGGATTTCCCGGTGCCTGACCCTCCCACCACGCCAAGGATTTCCCCGCGCCGCACGTCCAGGTCTAGGTCCTGATGGACCTGCTGGGTTCCAAACCTGTTGTCCAGGCCGCGCACTTCAATAGCGTGTCGCACACCGTTGTCGGTGTCTTGCTTCACCGCGCTCACCAGCCCATCTCCATGAAGAACAGTGCAGCGATGGCGTCTATCAGGATCACCATGAAGATTGATTGCACGACACTAGACGTCGTGTGGTCGCCTACCGACTCAGCGCTACCGGCGACCTTGAACCCTTCATGGCAGCCGATAGCGGCGATCATCACCGCGAAGAGCGGGGACTTGCTCATTCCGACAAGAAAATGGCGCACCTCGATTTTTTCCTGCACGATGGCAAGGAACTGTGCGGGAGGAATTTCCAAGCTCAGTGCGCATACGGTGGCGCCGCCCGCAATGCCAGCCAAGATGCCTACTAAGGTGAGCAGTGGCAAGGACACAAGAAGCGCCAGCACGCGTGGCAGCACCAGTAACTCGATGGGGTCGAGCGCGTTGGAGCGAAGCGCATCGATCTCTTCATTTGCCTTCATCGAACCGATTTGGGCGGTGTACGCGCTTGCGGTACGGCCTGCAATCAATATGGCCGGGAGCAGCACTCCGAACTCGCGCATGAACGAGAAGGCGACCAGATGCACCGAGAAGATGCTCGCACCGAAGTTGGCCAGCACCGTTGCTCCCAGGAACGCCACCACCATTCCTACCATGAAGCTCAGTAGCGCCACGATGGGAATGGCGTCCACCGCTGATCGCTGGATTTGAGCGATCACCGAGGTCGCGCGCCAGCGACGCGGGTGACGAACGGTACGGCTCCATGTTTCGATGATCTGGCCCACGAACCCGGCCAGACCAAGACACGCACGACAGCCCTGTTCCAAGGTCAGGCCTATGCGTCCCAGACCGCGGAGCAGAGGATTCCCGCTCACCGCTGCTTTCTCCGTCTTCTGCTGATCGGTAGCAGCGGCGGCCAGCGCTCTCATTAGGGCGAGGCGATCCGAGGACAGATTTGGAGCTGCCTCCGGCCGGTCGAGTATCGAGTCTGGCCCGAGAATTTCCACCAGCAGAGCCGCGCCGGCGGTGTCCAGTCTCTGGACTTGCGTCCAGTCGAGTAAGGGAGTGGCGTACCCCTCGGCATGACTGATGCGGGCGGCGGACACGGATTTTGCCAGACTGGCGTAGTGCTCTATCGTCCAGTCGCCACCCGCCAGCCATTTGTGATCACCGCCGACCATGGCATCCTGCCGGAGCCAAGCCTGTGAAGCGTTGCTCATGGCTGCGTGTCCCGCCAAGCGCTGTCGATGCGCTCGATGCAGTTCGTGATCGCCGCTTTGGCATGACCCAGCAATGTGTACGAACCGGCGAACTCTTTAATGACGTTGCCGCGCTCGAAGCAACTGGCGGCAGCAACCCGGCGTCCCGTCCTTAAATCGACTGCTTCGAACTCTAGGCTGGCACCACCCGTCGTCACGGGTCCAACCAGCAGGGTCGTCATTGCATTGACTGCCCGATTCGGTGTCTGCAGTTCGGTGACCGCTACACGCACCCGAACCTGTCCCGCGCCACCTGGGGGGGCGGGACTTTTGCCTTCCTGGCGTTTCAGTTCGCTCGTCACATGGTCTAGCACTTCGCGCTGCTGCGCGTCATCGAGCCCATCGATGCGACCCGAGGCGGTCTTGATCTGCGCTTCTTCCACCACGACAGCGGCATAACGCTTGGGCTCGAATCCCGCTGCGCGGTACATCAGTACGTTCTCGTATCGTGTCGGCGATAACTTCTCGTAGTCGCCGAGAAATCCGGAGCGCGTCATGCTGTTGGTCGCGCATCCAGAGAGCGCGCCTGCTACGCAAAAAAAGATGCCGCCGCGGATCAATGCAGTTTTGCTCTTCATAATGGGTCTCCTTGATCAAACGAAACTAAGACAGGCAATGCCTGCTGCGATGAGGGCGGTGCCAGACCAGCGCGTTACCGATGCGACATCGCCTAGTAGGAGGGCGCCGACGCCCAAGTTTCCAAGTAGCCCGATTCCTGCCCAGGCTGCAGAGGCCGCGCTGATCGGAATCCGCTTGAGCGCGAACCACAAAAGTGCGCCGCTGGCCGCCATGCACGTCACTGCCACACAGAGGCCGACCCAGCGCATCGGACCGCCCGCCGTGATGGCCCGCAGGCCCAGTGGATAGCCCGCTCCTAGAACCCCTGCGGCAATGACAATCGACCAGGATTTCCAGATCAGCGGATGGGTGCTGAATCGCATAAGCCTAGCGAGACATACGCATGAAGCGTGGGTGCATACGAATTCTGAGAATGCGCAGCACGCGGCGGCTCGCAAGAGACTCATGAGCGATCTCCATGCGCGGTGGCGACACTCAGGTTCCACGGCCCAATTCGCTTGATTCCAAACAGGACTTCGTAAAGCAGCGGAATCAAGCCCAACGTCACCAGCGTTCCGAGTGCCAGCCCACCGATCATCGCGATCGCCATCCCTTTCCATAATGGTCCGGAGAAGAGCATGAGTGGCACCAGTCCCGAAATGCAGGTGACCTTGGTCATCACGATTGGACGAAGCCGTTGTATCGCGGCCCCAACCAAGGCTTCATGGCGTGGCAGGCCTTCCGCTAGCCCCTGGTCGATGCGTTCCAGCAAGAGCACGGCGTTGTTGACAATGATCCCGAACAGGGCCAGTACGCCGAAGGTCGCCATGAAGCTGAAAGGTGTGCCGGTCAGCTTCAGAGCCAATACCACGCCGATAAGCGTGAAAGGGATCGTCGCGAGGATCACACCGAGCTTGCGGAAAGAATTGAACTGCCATACGAACAGCATCAGCATCGCCAGAAATGCGAGGGGCATGTAGGTCGACAGCGCGGCGTTCGATTCGGCGGCTTCCTCGATCTCGCCGCCAAGTTCAACCGAGTAGCCCGCGGGCAGGTCCAGGGCAGCGACGCTAGGCGCCAGGCGGTTGATGATCTCCTGGGCGGTGTAAGAGGTGTTCTGTCCTTGCACGGTGATCGTGCGGATGAGATTGCGCCGTTGGATGACCGAGGGCTCGCTCGCGAGCGATACGTCTGCGACCTGAGCCAGCGTCACCGCTGGACCGCCGTTGGTGGGATAGATGAGCGTCGCGCCTACGTCTGCCGTGCTGCGACGCTCGCTTACGATACTGCGCAGGACGATCGGGACGGAGGTGTCACCGTCGCGAATAACCGAGATCGATCTGCCGCTGTAGCGGACATCCAGCCCGCCAGCGATGTCTTCAGTCGTCACGCCCGCCCGACGCGCGCGGTCCTGGTCGACCCGTACGTCGATGCGGCCAACGCGCGTATCCCAATCGTTCTTGACGTTGATGGTGCCGGGCAGCTTGCGCAGCGCTGCTTCGATTTTGGACGCGGCCCCCAACAATACCTCCTCATCCGGACCGCTGACGCGATAAATGGCAGTCCCTGACTCGGTCGCACCGAGCGAGAAACGCTTGGGCTCGGCGCGCACGTCGCCATGTGCTTGCGCAAAGTAGCTGCGGGTGCGGGCGAGGACGGCGTCGATGTCGCTCTTCGGCTTCAATGTGACAACGAAGTACGCGATGTTCGATGCCGGCAGTGGTGGATTCAGGCTAAGGATGAAGCGCGGGCCACCATCGGCGACGTAGCCGATGTGATCGGAGACTTCTGGATTGATGTTCGTGTCGCCCAGCCAACCACTGATCTGCTTCACGCGGGCGAGCGTTTCGCGCGAGTCGGTACCGGGGGCGAGCTGCACCGGAATCTGGAACTGAAGCCGGTCGGACTTGGGCATGAAATCGTACGGCAGGGTGGTGAAGCCATACAGCGCAATGGCAAGCGCCGCGATCATCGACGCTACATAGACCGCCTTATGGTGGAGCACCCACTCCAGTACGCGCCGGTAGCCACGGTAGAAGCGGGTGTCATAGGCGTCGCCCTGCTCCTGCTTGTGATGGGGTTTGGCGAAGTGGTAGCACAATAGGGGCGTGACAGTCAGGCACAGCAGCCACGAAGCGAACAACGTCAGTGCCAGCACGACCACGAGATTGTGCAGATACTCGCTCGTGGCGTTCTGGCCAAAAAAGAACGGCGAGAACACGATCACGATCACGAGCGAGGACGTGAGCAGCGGAATGGCGAGCGTGCGGCCCGCCTCGAGGCAGGCATGCTTACGATCTTCGCCACCGGCCAGGCGGCGTTCGATGTCTTCGGCAATCACAATGCCGTTGTCCACCAACAAGCCGAGCGCAATGATGATGGCGCCCATCGAGACGTTCTGAAGCTCGATGTTCATCGCGCGCATGACGATGAGTGCACTGAGGATCGTCAACGGCACGATCATGCCCACGATGATCCCGGTGCGCCAACCGAGAAATAGCACGACGACACCGAGGACGACGATGATCGTCTCCATCATGACGTGGTTCATTTTGCCCATCTCGTGCTTGACGACATCGGCCTGGAAAGTGACGTATGACAGATCGAAACCCGCCGGCAGCAGCTTCTCCTGGTCTGCAACCCGTGCTTTGAGCGCTTTTCCGAACTGCTCCACGTTCTGACCGGAGGCCATCGAAACCGCCATGACGACAGCGGGCTGGCCTTTGTAGATGGCAGCAGATTCCGGCGGATCGGCTGGCCGCACACTCACCTGCGCCAGTTCACCCAATGCGATCGTCGGCACGGGCGCCGTACTACTTTGCGGTCGTGGCAGCGCGATCGGCATTGCTCGCAGGGAGGGAGCGTCACGCACTTCGCCACTGACCGCCAAGGTTGCATTGATGCCGCCGACAACAATTTGTCCACCCGAAGCGACGACGTTCTGTTTGACGAGTTGGTCGATCACCCCCTGTGGTGTCAGCTCCAATCGCGCGAGCCTAGGCCGATCGAATTCGAGATAGACGCGCTCTTCCTGCAGGCCGTAGAAAGTGATGCGCTCAATACCAGGCACGGTGTACAGGCGGTCGCGCATCTGCTTGAGCGCGACGCGCATCTCGCTCATGGAGTAACCTGGTGCAGTGACCGCAATCGAGGCAACCGCGACGCGGCCGAAGTCTTCGTCGACGAAAGGCCCCATCGTGCTCTGTGGTAAGGCATCCTTCGAATCGGCGACCTTGGCCCGGACGCGCTGCCAGATCGGTGCCAAGTCGGTGTAGCGGTCCCAGATCGTGACCTGGATCATGGCGCTGCCTGCGCGCACGGTGCTCGTCACGCGCTTGACCTCTGCCAGTTCGCGCAAGCGCTCCTCGATCGGCCGGGCAATGAGTTGCTCAACGCGTTCGGCGGGCAGCCCCGGGTTCAACGCCGTGACCATCGCATCGCGGACCGTGACAGTCGGCTCCTCCTGAGAAGGAAAATTCAGGAAGGTCGCGATGCCGGCGACGAAAATGATGAGCGCTACAAAGTAGGTAAGTCGACTGGCGCGCAGCGCCATCTCGGTGATCTTCATGATGAAGTAACCTGGTGGATCGCGTTAGCGCTTGGTCAATTGAGTGGTGGCTTCCAGTGGTGTCACTGGCTGTCCATCGGTGAGCCATCCTCCTCCGGCGGCAACCACCGTCTCGCCGGGCTTGAGTCCAGCGAGGACGCGCGCGCTGTCTCCTTCCTGTACCGGCGTGAAGCGCACCGCGCGACGGTGCACCTTCTTATCTTCAGGGGTGTAGACGAAGACGGAAGCCTCGCCCGGCTTCGTGCCGAGCACCAGCGAGGCATAAGGTATGGATACAGTCTCGGGCCGAGAGGTCTTGGAGGTTGCCGCAGGTGCGTCGAGCACGACCTGTACGGGAATACCTGGCCGAAGTGCGCGCGCTTGCGCGTTATCTTCAGGCACTAGCACCACGGGTAGGAGCGAGCCATTTTCGGCGCGCAGACCGACACGACGTACCACCGCTCGGATTGGTTGTTCGGCTCCGCTCCAGCTCAGTTCTGCGCGTTGGCCGACATCTATGTGAGGTGCCTGTGTAGTAGACGCGTTCGCGATGATCTCAGTGCCACTGCGCACGCCGTCGACCTGAAATACCGGCGCACCAGCAGCAATGTCGGTGAACGCCAAAGCCAGCTTTTCCGCCACGACACCATCGAAAGGAGCGACGATCATCGTGCCACGTTGTGCTCGTTCGGCCAGGCCAAGCGCCGCCTTGGCAGTGCGCGCTTGACCCTCTGCGACCGCTAGCTGCGCCTTCGCGCTCTCGAACGCAGCAGGGGAGATGACTTCGCTTTCGAGCAACCGGCGCTGTTGATCTGTCTGTACACGTCGATCCATCAGGCCGGCTTCGGCGGCCGCCAGGGATGCTTGCGCTTGTGTCACGCGAAGCCGGTCAGGTTGCGCATCAAGTTCTGCCAGGACTTGGCCGCGGGAGAACCGTTCACCCACGTCGACGTTCAACTTGGCGATCCGTCCTCCTGTTTCAAATCCTAGGATGCTGCGCTCGGTTGCTCGCGCCGAGCCAGTCAATTCGATGCGAGAGCTATGCGGGAGATCCGACTGCGCGGCGGCGAGCTTCACTGCGCGCGGAGGCTCGGATACGGTGGATTGCGAGTTTCCGCACCCTGAGAGCAGAGTCGAAATGGATAGTGTGCAAGCAACCGCCAAGGAGCGCGGTGCGCACGCGGTCATGACACCGCTACGGACGCGACTCATGTGCGTCCTTTTGCCGGGACAAGTTCGAGATGGCCCGAGGCGAGATCCTGGAGCGCCCGAAAGAAATGCCGCCGCTCTGCGGGTGCGAGTATTGGCAAACCCAGAAGATCGGCGAACAGGGCGCCATCCAATGCCAGCATGATGAGTGCCGCGGTCTCGGTGCCACGCGGGGATCGACGCACGCGTTCGTACTGCACGCGGTACCACTCGCGCAGTGGGTCGAGAAGTGTTGGATCTTCCGCAGCTGCCGCGAGCAGCGCTGCGCCCATCTTCTGCATCTCGTCGTCGGGCATCGCTTCCACCTGGCTCGACAGCCAGGGGTCCGGATCTCCGGCAAACCTGCGCTCGTGATTGGCTTGTACCGCGTCGAACGCCCGGATCATCTCGTCGATCAGTGTCACGAACAAATCGCGTTTGGTCTTGAAGTGATAGAGAAACGCCCCTTTGCTCAACCCGGCCCGCACAACGACGGCGTCCAGTGTCAAGCGACTGGCACCTTCCTCCAGCACCAGTTCGCGGGCGGCCTGCAGGATGCGGTCGCGAGTTCGCTGGGCTCCTTGCTGGAGGCCGGGCTGCGCATCGGCGCTGCTATGGGCAGTGGACGGGGGGGGGCAACTTTGTTTTCGCGCGGGGCGGCATGGTCGTGCTCCAAAAAAGCTTGAGTCATATACAGTCCAGACGGTATAGTAGAAGCCATACAACAGTCCGTCAAGACTTTTTCGGAACGCAAGGAGCTGCCATGTCTCAAATTCTTGAACGCTATCGCCTCATTGCCATGATTTCTCCGCTACTGCTTCTTGCGGCCTGCAGCCATGCCCCGCACTCTGCCGATCCACCTCGCCTGGATGTACCGGCCCATTTCTCAAATGAAGAGGGAGGTGAAGGCATCTTGGACAAATCGTCCCGCCGTACTCTTCCCGTCGATTGGTGGACGGCCTACGGCGATCCGCACCTCAATGCCTTGGTCCGGGCGGCGCTGGAGCGCAATACCGAACTGACGATTGCGCGAGCGCGCGTGGACGAGGCATCGGCCGCCACGCGGCGAGCACGGGCCTCCCTGCTCCCCTCGTTGTCCGCGGGCACGCAGGCAACTCGAGGACGCGACTATTCAGAGAACGTTGCAATCGGCAATGATGGCCGCGCCACGTTGTCCGCATCGTGGGAGGCAGACCTGTCGGGACGGCTTTCGCAGGCAGCAGAAGGTGCGCGCCTGGATGCGGTGGCAGCCGAACAAGCGTGGGTTGCCACGCGGTGGCAGGTCGCGTTTGAAACAGTGTCGGCGGCTGTGCAGCAGCGCCAAGCCAGTGAGCTCGAAGCGCTAGCCGCGGCGCGGCTGGCATCCGCAGAACGACTCGTCTTGCTGATGCAACGGAAGTTCGAGGCCGGACAAGCTACCGGCTTCGACATCGAGCGTACCCGCGCCGGCGTCGTCGCACTGCGCGTGGAGCAAGAGCAACTGCGGCGTGCGCGCGGCGAGGCGACGCATGCACTCGATGTACTAGTGGGACAAACGCCCGGAGCGCCTGCAGCTTCCCCAACTCTTGCGTCGCTCGCCGTCCCGGACTGGACACCGACACGCATACCTGCGGACCTGCTGAGTGAGCGGCCCGACGTGCGCGCCGCCGAAGCGAAGTTCGCCGCCGAAACCGCGCGCTGGAACGCAGCCGAAGGCGAACGCTTCCCCAGGCTGGTGTTGGACCTGAGCGGCGGACGGCAGCGCGTAGAGAGTGTGGGAACCCGCATCACTGGAAACATTTTTTCACTTGAGGCCGGGGTGTCGTTGCCGATCTTCGATGGTGGCGCGATCCGTGCCGGCATCGAGACCGGAGAGGCGCGCAGCCGAGCTGCCCGTGCGGAGTTCGAGCGCACTTTGTTGAGTGCTTTGCAGGACGTAGAGAACGCATATCTCGGTTGGCATACGCAGCACGCAGCACTGGAGCATCAGGCCGAGGGTGTCGCAGTCGCGGAGCGTCAGCTCGATCGCAGCCGACGTCTGTTCGAGGCGGGACAAGTGGACGCCACGGTGGTGGCCGAGGCTGAGGCCGGGGTGCTGTCAGCGCAGGCTTCGCTGATCCGCACGCGGGCCGAGACAGCCATGCAATGGGGCGTCCTGGCAAAAGCATTATCCGGCTCTCCTGTTTGATCGCAGAAACATGCTGGAGCAGCTTGCGAAGGCTAGCTAAATAGCGTGACGCAAGGCGAAGGTGGTGAGGCCTGAGTGATGAGGAATGCGAACATGGAAATTCGACACCTGCGCTACTTTCTGGCGGTGGCAGAGGAGCTGCACTTTGCCCGAGCCGCAGAGCGCCTCCACATAGAGACATCGCCGCTGTCGCGCGCCATCAAGGAACTTGAGGAAGAGTTGGGCGTAGCGCTATTTGCGAGAACCACTCGGAGCACCCGCTTGACTCGTGCGGGCAGGCTCTTCTTTGAGAGCGTGCCGCGTGTCTTCGCAGCTTTGCAGCAGGCGCGCGACAGTGTGAACGCCGCAGCCAATGGCTTTCATTGCCAGCTCCGTATTGCATTGTCTGATGGAATCACGCCATCGCGCCTGCCTGCGTTGTTGGCGCTCTGCCGGCAGGAAGAGCCGGAAGTGGAAGTTCGCTTCTTCGAGGTGCCTTTGGCACAGCAAATCAAGGGATTGTGTGGCGAACTGTACGATCTCGGCTTCGCTCAATCGGATGAAGTCGGCGAAGGCATCATCGCCGTGCCGGTGTGGAGTGACCCTCTGATGGTAGCTGTGCCCGCACGGCACCCCTTGCTATCCCACAAACAGATTCCCCTAGAAGAGCTGTTGCGGTATCCGCTGGTGCTCTGCGACGCGGTGGCGTGTGAGGGCCATGCTCGGCA
This sequence comes from Stenotrophomonas sp. 96582_Sma, assembly GCF_056480905.1. Taxonomy (NCBI): domain Bacteria; kingdom Pseudomonadati; phylum Pseudomonadota; class Gammaproteobacteria; order Lysobacterales; family Lysobacteraceae; genus Stenotrophomonas; species Stenotrophomonas sp. 96582_Sma. Next base: position 4,081,623 of record NZ_CM151122.1, read on the forward strand.
AGTTGAACGGGTGCTACGTCGCGTGGACATAGAGCCACTGATTGCCGAACGCGTGACTTCCAGCGATCTAATGATGGTCCTGGTTTCGGCGGGACTTGCACTAGGCCTCACAGGAGGCGCGCATATCACAGCCAGCAGGGAACAGGGGGTGGTCGCACGGCCGCTGACTGGACGTTCGCCAATGCTCACGACCTATCTACTACGGCCGGCCAGCGAGCCGTCAGAAATGCTGACTCGCTTCATGGAACGCGTTCATTCGATCAAATCTCCAGATGCCAAAGGTCGGCGGTAAACCATCACACAATCTCCCAAAGAAAATTAACCATGAAGAAGATTGCTCTCATATTGCTTTCCTCGACATTGGCAGCCTGCAGCCCATCTGGGAAACCAGATAAAGCCAACCTTCCGACAGTCGATGAATTAGCGCTCAATCCTGAGCGTCTGAAAGAGTTGCGCAAGCAATGCAAGTTGGATCGACCAATGCTGGGCGACCAACTATGTAACCGGGTTGCCGAGGCTACGCGAAAGCGCTTTTACGAAGATGGCGATGTGCCCCACACCACGCCTAAAGAGCCGCCGAAGTTCTAAGCTGGTGGTCATGCCGGAGTATGTATGCCGGATATGAAAAATTTGAAGGAGAATCGCAATGGGTTGGATCTATCTTGTTTTGGCTGGATTGTTTGAAATCGGATGGCCGGTCGGGCTGAAAATGGCGCAAGAGCCAACATCGCGTTGGAGTGGGGTCGCAGTAGCCGTCTCTTTCATGACAATTAGCGGCGCCTTCCTATGGCTTGCTCAGCGTCAGATACCGATTGGGACTGCTTATGCGGTGTGGACGGGTATCGGAGCGGCGGGAACTTTCTTAGTCGGAATTCATTTCTATGGCGACCCAACCTCCCTGATGCGATACCTTGGCGTGGCGTTGATCATCCTGGGCGTTATCACGCTCAAGTTATCGAGTTGATCGCTAGCTCCATTGGTAGCGTAGTCGCTAGGCGACCCAGCTCCCAGAGTGGATCGGGCGCTGGGAACTCGTACGGTCACCTCCTCTCTCTAGTCGCTATGTGACGAGCTTGCCGGCGCCTCGGGAGAGTTCGAGCCAGTGCGCGTAAGGCGGTGGGAGCACCCATTCCGGGTGGCTCCACCTTCAGTGCCTGCGCCAAGGTGACCTGAGTACGAACTTTGTAGCCAGTCAGGCAGTGAGTTCGGAGGGGATGCTATCGGATTGGATCCAGTTGCGCCGGATCGTCGCCGGCGGTTTGTAAGCATGCGCGCTATGCGGCCGCTGCTCGTTGTAGAACTGTCGCCAACGTTCGATCAGCACCTTCGCTTCGGTCCGACTGCGGAACCATTCGCGGTTGAGCAGTTCGTCGCCCATCGTTGCCTGCGAAGTCAGGACCAGCAGAATCCTGAGGGGAGTTCTCATCATGGTTTTCTCCGTTCAGACGCTTGGGATCAAGCGGCCGGAGACCACTACGCCTGCTTGGCTTTGCGCGCTGCCTCGACCAAGCTGTCGAGCCAGTCCTGATGGCCGTTGATCATCGGGTTGGGTTTGGCGTTGTGCAGCTCCTCGGCCGGTTTGCCCTTCTGAGTTTCCTGCGTGAGGATGCGCACGCGCCTGCCGTCCAGGTTCTCAACCAGCCAGGCGTGATGCACATCCAGGCGCGTATCTGTGCCTTCCTCGCCGGACCAGCCGTGCCAGGCCACGCGGCCGGGTTGCCCATCCGCAGGTGGCACGTATTCGTTGCACTGCCCCTCTACCGGGAAGCCGAAGGTCTCGAAGTAAAACCGATCGCCGTCGGCCAGTACCGGGCCTTTGCCGTCATGAAAGCACACGTTAGCCGAGTTGGCGTAGTAGCTTGGCCACAGCGATGGTGTGACGAGTAGAGGCCATACGTCGGCCGCGCTCAAGCCGGCGGCGATGATCTCATTGGAGGCGAAATTCTCAGTAAAGCCCGGCGTGTAGCCTTCGGGCCAGAGGATGGCGTTCTGTTGCTTGCTCATATCGAAGCTCCTTCACAAAATGTCGATGACGCAACAGGGGTGGCTGCGTCATTCAAGTGGTCATGGAGCAAATCATGAGCCTCCATCTGCAATAAGTGAAATCCTAAGTTTCTATTTTTGATATCATAAAATATGATATCAAGGCCTAGGTTCTGCCATCCACCGACTAGGCTATCTCGCAGCGGCGCTACGAAAGGGCGCGTCTCCAATTGAGCCGACTGATTGCTTATTTGTAGTGCGAGGTAGAGTTGTGCTGAGCATGACGATAGGAGCGATCTTGCCTACTTGTTGTTAGCACAGGAAGTGAACAGCAGTGCTCGTATCCAGCGATGTGCTGGATCGTGATGGGTGCGTTCGTGCCAAGCAGCCGTCTTGGTGAACCCCGGTATCTTCACCGGCGGCAGGGAGATAGCCAGCTTGTCCATACCGGCGACCAAGCGGCTCGGCAAGATCGCAACCATGTCACTGGCACGCAGGATGTCTGGCAAGATCAGAAAGCTCTTGACCGACAGTGTGACGCTGCGTCGTTTGCCCAACTGTTCTAGCGCATCGTCGGTGACGCCGCGGAAACCTCCACCATCGTAGGAAACAAGCGCATGGTCGAGAGCACAGAACTGTTTAACGGTCAGCTTGCGCCCCATAGCCGCAGGATGGTCTTCCCGCAGGACACACACATAGTGTTCCTTGAACAGCTCTCGGGCATGCAGATTTGGCGGAGTGATCTCTGGCGTCAGGAGGGCTAAATCGATCTGACCGCGCTCAAGCTGGTTCTGTAGCTGCCCGCTCTCGACTGGCACTAATGAGACTCGTACACGCGGTGCGTGCCGTTTAAGTGCCGATAGAAATGGGACAGCAACGGCACGCAGCGCATAGTCCGTCGCGGCGATGGAGAAGGTCAGTTGTGCGGTGGCCGGATTGAAGGAAGGTGGCTGGAGCAGCGCGTCGATTTCGGCGAGCACCTGCTTGACAGGCATCCCTAGATCCAGCGCCCGCTGCGTTGGAACGATACCCCGCTGCGAGCGCGCGAAAAGCGGGTCACCGAAGCTCTCGCGCAACCGCGTCAGCATGCCACTCAAGGCCGGCTGGGTTAGTCCCAGACGGGCCGCCGCCCGTGTCACATTGCGTTCGTCTAACAATGCGTCCAGCGCCTTGAGCAAGTTGAGATCCATACTCTTGATATTTTTCATTTTTATTCCAATCTTAAATATCATCGTTTTTCATGATATCTAAATATTGCCTATGAGTGGAAGCAAGGCCCATTGACGGCTTTTTTTGGGTAACTTGCTTGGAACTCTGTATGCGCCGCAGTGCGCTTTCGCTTGCGGCGCTTTTCTTTGACTCGCCACCGCGCTCATTCTTTCTTTTCCCTCGACCATTGTGCTGCGAACGGTCTTTGACCGGCACTAGCCCAGAACCGATCCTGACGCCTGCGACACCCCCTGTGCAACGCTTTCAATGAGACACCAGCGCAGGAGAAATCGGAGGACAGGTCATGCAAGGGACGAACGTTCTGTTCGGCCAGATCGCTGTGGTAATCGGCATCGTGATCGCCGGCGTCTGGGGCGCCACACAATGGACAGCAGCGACCCTTGGCTATCAAGTACGCCTCGGATCGCCCTGGTTCGATCTTCTAGGTGTACCGGTTTATCACCCGTGGCGCTTGTTCGAATGGTGGTTCTTCTTTGATGCCTACGCGCCGCACGTCTTCGACACAGGCGGTGCGATTGCGGGTGGTAGCGGTTTGTTCGCTTTACTCGTCGCCATCGCCATGTCGGTATGGCGTTCTCGGCAGTCGCGGCTGGTTACGACTTATGGTTCGGCACGCTGGGCCGATGCCGTCGACATCCGCAAAGCTGGACTGACCCTCCCGGCGGGCGTCTTCCTCGGCCAACACGACGACCAATACCTCCGACATGAGGGGCCGGAACATGTCCTGAGCTTCGCACCCACGCGCTCGGGCAAGGGCGTGGGCTTGGTGGTGCCTACGTTGCTTTCGTGGCCGGCGTCCGCCGTCATTCACGACATTAAGGGAGAGAACTGGAAGATCACGGCGGGCTGGCGTTCGCGCTTTTCGCACTGCCTGCTTTTCAACCCCACCGATAGGCAGTCGGCCGCCTACAACCCGCTGCTTGAAGTCCGGCGCGGCGCACATGAAGTGCGCGACGTGCAGAACATCGCCGACATTCTGGTTGACCCTGAAGGTGCGTTAGAGAAGCGCAATCATTGGGAGAAGACCAGCCACGCGCTACTGGTCGGTGCAATCTTGCATGTTCTGTACGCAGGCGAGGACAAGACGCTGCGCGGCGTCGCCAACTTCCTCAGCGACCCGGCGTGTCCGTTCGAGCTGACGCTGCACCGGATGATGACGACGAAGCACCTGGGCGATGCGCCTCACCCGGTTGTCGCATCCGCTGCCCGCGAAGTGCTCAACAAGTCGGACAACGAGCGATCGGGCGTGCTCTCCACCGCCATGTCGTTTCTCGGCCTGTACCGCGACCCGACCGTGGCCGAAGTCACATCGCGCTGCGATTGGCGCATCGCCGACCTGATTTCCGCCGAGCACCCGGTATCGCTCTATCTGGTGGTGCCGCCCTCCGACATAAGCCGCACCAAGCCGCTGATCCGGCTCATCTTGAACCAGATCGGGCGGCGGCTGACCGAATCGCTCGACGGCAGCGATGGCATCGCGCGCCGGCACAAGCTGCTGCTGATGCTGGACGAGTTTCCGGCGCTGGGTCGCCTCGATTTTTTCGAGTCCGCGCTTGCCTTCATGGCCGGCTACGGCATCCGCAGCTTTCTCATCGCTCAAAGCCTGAACCAGATCGACAAGGCGTATGGGCAGAACCATTCCATCCTCGACAACTGCCATGTCCGGGTGACTTTCGCCACCAACGACGAAAGGACGGCGAAAAGGATTTCCGAAACCCTCGGCACCGCCACCGAGCTTCGCGCGCAGCGCAACTACGCGGGCCACCGCCTCGCTCCGTGGCTGGGGCACCTGATGGTGTCGCGTCAGGAAACTGCACGTCCGCTGCTGACGCCCGGCGAGGTGATGCAGCTTCCACCTGAGGACGCCGTAGTCATGGTGTCCAGCGTTGCCCCGATCCGCGCGAAGAAGCTGCGTTACTACGTCGACGCCAATTTCAAGGATCGCGTCCTGCCACCGCCCGTGCTCGCAGTCGGGAGGTACGCCGACGCGCCGCCAGCCCGCCCCGACGACTGGAGCGGCTTGGCGATCCCGGCCGTACCTACGGCGCCGACCTCGGTATCCGCCGATGGTCCGGGCGGCACCGATGACGGCGGCCCGCGCCGCCAGCTCGAACTCTCCGAAACCGTCGCCTACGAGCCCGAGTTGGACGCGTGTGCGAACGACCTGGAGCTGCTCGATGACGACGACCTGGCGCTCCCGCTTCCCGGCCAGCTCGACCCGGCCATGCAGCGCACGGCCCGGCTGGCTTCTCTCGACCCCAACGACGGAATCGACCTATGAGCCAATACCGCCTCAATCTTTTCATCCAGCCCGAGCACGCCAAGCGCCTGGATGAACTTGCCGCCAAGAAAGGCGTGTCCAAGTCCTCCATCGTCGCAGCGGCCTTGGCGTCCTGGCTGTCACCCGATGCGGGCGACCAGCGTGAGGCCGCCATTGCCAAGCGGCTGGATCGACTGTCGCGGCAGACCGAACGCATGGAGCGCGACCAGAACATCCAGATCGAAACGCTGGCGCTGTTCATCCGCTATTTCTTGACCATCAGCACGCCGGTGCCAGAAGCCCACAAGGACGCGGCCCGCGCCCAGGGCAAAGCGCGCTTCGAGCAGTTCGTCGAGCAGTTGGGTCGCCACCTGCTGCGTGGCCGCAGTCTGGTGCGCGACGTGGTGGAGGAACTGCACCCCGATCCGATGCGGATGGATGACGCAGCAGCGATGGCGTCCGCCGATGAGCGAGCTGCAGAGCGTGCGTCATGAGTGCCGTTCCGCAGATTCCGCCTGAATCTCGCTCATCCGCCGCGGCGTCCCAGGATCGCCGCATCCAGATGCTGCGCACGGCGATGGGGCCGCTGATCGCCGCTGCGCTCGAAGATCCGGATGTTGTGGAAATCATGCTCAACCCCGATCGCACCCTGTGGGTGGATCGGCTGTCGTCGGGTCGCTCGCCGCTGGGCGTGGAGATGCCCGAGGCCGATGGTGAACGCATCATCCGCCTGGTCGCCGCGCATGTCGGCGCGGAGGTGCATCGCGGCCAGCCGCTCTTGACCGCCGAGTTGCCGGAAACCGGCGAGCGTTTCGAGGGCATCCTGCCTCCGGCCGCCCCGGGGCCAGCCTTCGCGCTACGCAAGCGGGCCGTGAGCATCATCGGCCTGGATCGCTACGTGGCCGACGGCATCCTGACCGCCGGGCAGGCCGAGTTCCTGCGCCGCGCCGTGCGCGAGCGGCAGAACATCCTGATCGCCGGCGGCACCAGCACCGGCAAGACCACGCTGGCGAACGCGCTGCTGGCCGAGATCGCCGCCACAGGCGACCGCGTGCTGGTGCTCGAAGACACCATCGAGCTGCAATGCGCGGCCCGCGACCATGTGCCGCTGCGCACCCGCGCCGGCGTCGTCACAATGACCGAGCTGGTGCGGGCCACGATGCGCCTGCGGCCTGACCGCGTGATCGTCGGCGAAGTGCGTGGCGGCGAAGCCCTGGACTTGGTGAAGGTCTGGGGCACCGGCCACCCCGGCGGCATTGCCACCATCCATGCCGGCTCCGCCTTGGGCGCACTGCTGCGTCTGGAGCAACTGATCCTCGAAGTGGCAGTGAATCCGCCCCGCGCCCTGATCGCCGAGGCGGTCAACGTGGTGATTCACATCGCAGGCCGTGGCCGCAAACGTCACGTCGAAACCATCTCCCGTGTCGTCGGCTTCGACGGTGCGGGCTATCGCCTGACAGATGCGCTGGAAACGCCGTTTCCCGAGCTGCCGCCGGTTCCTCTTGCAGCCGCTGCCGCTGCGCCTTCCTCGACCCCTGACCAACCTGGAGAACTGCCATGACGCACGTTGATGCTTTCCGTCTTTCCGTAAATCCTATTTCTCGCCTGTCCAGCATGGCGCGGCTGCGCCACCTGGCCCGTCCCGCAGGGCAAGGGCTGCTGCTGGCCGCGCTGATGCTGTTGCTGGCGGGCACGGCGCAGGCCGCCGGTTCCTCGATGCCGTGGGAAGGGCCGCTGACCTCCATCCTCGAATCCATCCAAGGGCCAGTCGCCCGGATCGTGGCGGTGATCATCATCATCTCGACGGGGCTTGCGCTGGCGTTCGGTGATACCAGCGGCGGCTTTCGCAAGCTGATCCAGATCGTGTTCGGCCTGTCCATCGCGTTCGCCGCGTCCTCGTTCTTCCTGTCGTTCTTCAGCTTCTCCGGAGGGGCCGTCGTATGAGTAAGGCCACCGATCTTCCGGGCTTTGAAGTGCCGCTGCATCGCTCGCTGACCGAGCCGATCCTGCTGGGCGGTGCGCCGCGCACCGTGGCGATTGCCAACGGCACGCTAGCCGCCGCCGTCGGGCTGGGCCTGCAACTGTGGATTCCCGGCGTGGTGCTCTGGATCGTCGGCCACTCGCTGGCCGTATGGGGTGCGCGCGTCGATCCGCAGTTCATGCAGGTCTTCGCGCGGCATATCAAACACCGCCCGCTTCTGGACGTGTGAGGGGAGGACGCCATGCTGAACCTTGCCGAATATCGTCAGCGCCCGGCCTTGCTTGCCGACTGGCTGCCCTGGGCCGGGCTGGTCGCGCCGGGCGTTGTGCTGAACAAAGATGGTTCGTTTCAACGCACGTTCCAGTTTCGCGGCCCCGACTTGGACAGTGCGACACAGGGCGAGCTGATTGCCACGTCGGCGCGGCAGAACAACGCGCTTCGCCGTACCGGGTCTGGCTGGGCCTTCTATATCGAGGCCGAGCGGATGCGGGCATCGAGCTATCCGCAATCCTCCTTTCCCGAACCACTGTCCTGGCTGGTGGATGAGGAGCGACGCGCGGCGTTCGAGGAGTCGGATGGCCATTTCGAGAGCGTCTATCACTTCACGTTGCAACACCTACCGCCGCAAGAGTCTCGCGCCCGTGCGGCTGGGATGCTGTACGAGAACCGGCCCACTGAGGGTGTGGACTGGCGTGGTCGGCTTGATTCCTTCGTGGCAGAGACCGATCGCGTGTTCGACCTGCTCGATGGTGTGATGCCGGAGATTGCCTGGCTGGACGATAGCCAGACGCTGACCTACCTGCATGCCACAGTCTCCACGCGGCGCTATCGCGTCGGCGTGCCCGACGTGCCGTTCCATATCGACGCACTGCTGGCCGATGCCGCGCTGGTCGGCGGCCTGGCGCCCATGCTGGGCGATCAGCACCTGCGCGTGGTGTCGGTACGAGGCTTCCCGACCTCGACCTGGCCGGGGATCTTGGACGACCTCAACCGCCTGGGCTTTGCGTATCGCTGGAGTACGCGCTTCCTGTGCCTGGACAAAGCCGAGGCGGAACGGGAATTGGGGCGCTTGCGGCGCCAATGGTTCGCCAAGCGCAAGAACGTCATCGCGCTGCTGCGCGAAACGATCTTTCAGCAGGAAAGCCCGCTGGTCGATACCGATGCCAGCAACAAGGCCGCCGACGCCGATGCCGCCTTGCAGGAGCTGGGCAGCGATCAAGTCGCCTTCGGCTACCTCACCGCCACGGTGACGGTGCTCGACGCCGACCCGGCCGTGGCCGACGAGAAGCTGCGCATGGTGGAGCGCGTCATCCAGGGCCGGGGTTTCGTGACCATCCCCGAAACCCTCAACGCAGTCGATGCCTGGCTGTCGTCCGTCCCCGGCAACGCATACGCGAACGTGCGTCAGCCCATCGTTTCGACGCTGAACCTGGCGCACATGATGCCGATGTCAGCGGTATGGGCTGGGCCGGAGAAGAACGAACACCTCGATGGCCCGCCGCTGATCGTCACCCGCACCGATGGCGCGACGCCGTTCCGGCTGGTGACGCACATCGGCGACGTGGGGCACACCCTTGTCGCCGGGCCGACCGGCATGGGCAAGTCGGTGCTGCTCGCCATATTGGCCATGCAGTTCCGGCGCTACTTCGGCTCGCGGATCTTCGCCTTCGACATGGGGCGCTCGATGCGCGCCACCATCCTCGGCCTTGGCGGTGAGCACTACGACCTCGGTGCCGATGGCGGCATCGCCTTCCAGCCACTCGCGCGAATAGCCCACGAGGGCTACCGCACCTGGGCCGCCGAATGGGTGGAGGGCCGGCTGCTGCACGAAGGCGTGACGGTCGGCCCGGACGAGAAGGCTGCCATTTGGTCGGCGCTGCGAAGCCTTGCCGGTGCGCCAGTGGAGCAGCGCACCATGACCGGCTTGTCGGTGTTATTGCAGTCCAACGCGCTGCGCCAAGCGCTCGCGCCCTATGTGTTGGGCGGCGCCCACGGCAAGCTGCTGGACGCTGACCACGACCGGCTGGGCATGGCCGACGTGCAGGGCTTTGAGATGGAAGAACTGATGCACAGCCCCGCCGCCGTGCAAGCAGTGCTGCGCTACCTGTTCGCCCGCTTCGACGAACGTTTTGACGGCGCGCCCACGCTGCTGATCCTCGATGAAGCGTGGCTGTTCCTCGATGAGCCGTCCTTCGCGGCCCGCATCCGGCAATGGCTCAAGACGCTCAGAAAAAAGAACGTCAGCGTCATCTTTGCCACGCAGTCGCTGGCCGACATCAAGGACTCGACCATCGCGCCAGCCATCATCGAAAGCTGCGCGAGCAGGATCTTCTTACCTAACCCGCAGGCCACCGAGCCGCAGATTCGCACGATCTACGAAGGCTTCGGCTTGAACAGCCGCCAGATTGAGATCGTGGCGACCGCACAGCCCAAGCGCGATTACTACTACCAGTCGCGCCTCGGCAATCGCCTGTTCGACCTCGACCTGGGGCCTGTCGCGCTCGCATTCGCGGGCGCATCCACCCCTCAAGACCAACGCGATATTGACCGCGTGCTGACGCAGGCCGGCGCTCCCGGCTTCGCCGGCGCGTGGCTGCGCCATCGCGGCCTCGGCTGGGCCGCCGACCTGCTGCCGTCCGCTCCGGCGGCAGCTTCCTTTCTCGCTTCTCAACCGCTGGAGGTTTCACCATGAAGACCAAGCCCCGTTTGCTCTCTGTCTCACTCGCTGCCGTGCTGTCGGTATCGCTGCTGGCCGTGCAGCCCGCATCCGCGCTGACGGTGTTCGACCCGTCCAACTTCGTGCAGAACACGCTGACCGCCGTGCGCACGCTGGAACAGATCAACAACCAGATCAACCAGCTTCAGAACGAGGCGCAGATGTTGATGAACCAGGCCAGGAACCTGGCAAATCTCGACTTCAACATCGTCAACCGCCTGCGCTCGACGCTCGCCACCACCGAGCGCCTGATCGCCGAGGCGCGCGGCTTGGCCTACGACGTGCAGAGCATGGATGCCACGTTCGCCCGCCTGTACCCGGAACAGTACGCCGCCACCATCAGCGGCGACCGCATGGCACAGGACGCCCGCGAACGCTGGCAGAACACCTTGAACGGCTTGCACACCGCGATGCGGATGCAGGCGCAGGTGTCGCAGAACCTCGCCCAAGACGAAAGCGCGCTGGCCGATCTCGTGAGCCAGAGCCAGTCGGCCACCGGCGCGCTGCAAGCGATGCAGGCGACGAACCAGCTCCTGGCTTTGCAGGCCAAGCAGTCGATCCAGGCGCAGCAGCTCCAGATCACGCAAGACCGGGCCGCTTCACTGGAACTGGCGCGGCAAGCGGCGGCTATGGAGCGCGCCCGCGAAGTGCGGCGGCGCTTTCTGGGCACCGGCACGCCGTACACGCCGCAGTCCGTCAACTTCTATAACAACTGACCGGAGGCGGCCATGCGATGCGCTTCCGTCCTGATGGCCGTGCTGCTGACCGCGTGCGGCCAGCAGCCGGCCGAGAACCTGGCCGACGCCCTGGCCGCAGATCCGGTGCGGCTCAAGGCGTTGCGCGGGCAATGCGCGGCCGACCGGCAGGCCGTGGGCGAGGATGCCTGCCGCGCCGCCGCTGAAGCCTTCCGGCGGCGCTTCTTCGCCGGCCATACCGGGCCGGATGAATACAACTCGCTGGCTGAACTCCCGCCGATTCCGCCGAGCTTCGATACGCCCGCAGATGAATTGCCAGAGGGCGCCGTTCCGCTCACTCCGCCCGAGGATTCGCCATGAACGACGTGACCATCATCGACCGTTTCCTCGATACGTTCTCGCGCTACATCGACTCGGGCTTCGGCTTATTGCAGGGCGAAGTGGCATTTCTCACCGCCACGCTCATCGTCATCGACATGACGATCGCTGGCCTGTATTGGGCCATGAGCCACGCCACCGGCCAGGGCGACGACGTGATCGCCAAGCTGCTGCGCAAGGTGCTCTGTGTCGGCGCGTTCGCCTACATCATCGGCAACTTCAACTGGCTGGCGAGCATCGTGTTCCGCTCGTTCGCCGGCTTGGGAATTACCGCTACCGGCTCGGCCATCACGATGGAGAACTTCCTTCAGCCGGGCCGGCTGGCGAAGACCGGCATCGACGCAGCCGCGCCGATTCTGGAACAGATCGGGGACATGGCTGGGTTCCCCGAGGTGTTCGTGAACATCGACCCTATCGTGGTTCTGTTCATCGCCTGGCTGGTGGTGATCCTCTGCTTCTTCGTGCTGGCCGTACAGCTTTTCATCACGCTGATCGAGTTCAAACTGACTACGCTCGCCGGCTTCGTCTTGATCCCGTTTGCACTCTGGAACAAGACCTCGTTCCTCGCGGAAAAGGTGCTAGGCAACGTGGTGTCGTCAGGCATCAAGGTCTTGGCGCTGGCCGTCATCGTCGGCATCGGTTCAGGCCTGTTCGCCGAGTTCCAGGTGCATCCCGACGAACCATCCATCGACCACGCGCTGGTCGTGATGCTGGCCTCGCTCGCGCTGCTGGCGCTGGGCATTTTCGGCCCCGGTATCGCCACCGGCCTGGTGTCCGGTGCGCCACAGCTTGGTGCGGGCGCGATGGCTGGTGCTGCGGTCGGGGCTGTCGGCACCGGCGTTGCCATCGGCGCCGCCGTAACGGGCGTGGGCGGCGCCGTCATGGCCGGGGCACGAATGGCCCCGGCGGCCGCAAAGCTGGCCGGTGCCGGTGCGCGTGCCGCGACTTCGGCGGCCGGCAGTGCCCGATCGGCGTTCCAGGCCGGTTCCGCTGCGGCCGGCGGCGGTGCCAAGGGCGCGGCGGCTGGCCTCGGCAATGTCGCCAAGACTGGCGCACAAGCCGCAGGCCGCAGCGTCACCTCTGGTGCTTCCGCTGTTGGGCAGAAGGTGGCCGACTCCTTCCGCGCTGGCTGGAACGGCACAGAAGCCGGCAGCGACGGTGCTGGCCCCGGCCAGACCGCAGACGGCACCGCAGGCTCGCAGAAGCAAGAGCAACCGGCCTGGGCCAAGCGGATGCACCGCCGCCAGCAGGCTACCCATGCCGCGACCACTGCCGCCCACACGCTGCGCGGCGGCGACGGCGGCGGCTCCGGGCAAGGCCCGAGCCTGCGGGATTCCGATACCTAACCTTCAAGGAGAACACCCATGCGATTCAAACGACCGCAGGTGCGCTACGCCGATACGCCGCAGCCTGCCACCCCGTATCAAGCCGCCGCCCAGGTGTGGGACGACCGTATCGGCTCCGCCCGCGTGCAGGCGAAGAATTGGCGCCTGATGGCCTTCGGCTGCCTAGTGCTCGCGCTGTTGATGGCCGGCGGCCTGGTGTGGCGCTCGGCGCAGTCCATCGTGACGCCCTATGTCATCGAGGTCGATCAAGCCGGGCAGGTGCGCGCCGTGGGAGAGGCCGCCACGCCGTACCGGCCCGGCGACGCGCAGATCGCGCACCACCTGGCGCGCTTCGTGACGCTGGTTCGCTCGCTGTCCATCGACCCCATCGTGGTGCGGCAGAACTGGCTCGATGCCTACGACTACACCACCGACAAGGGCGCGGCGGTGCTCAACGACTACGCCCGCACCAATGACCCATTCGCCCGCATCGGCAAGGAATCGGTAACGGTGCAAATCACCAGCGTGGTTCGCGCGAGCGACACGTCTTTCAACGTGCGCTGGACAGAGCAGCGCTATGTCAACGGTGCGCCCGCCGGCACCGAACGCTGGAACGCCGTGCTTTCGACCGTCCTGCAAACCCCGCGTACTGAACAGCGCCTGCTCAAGAACCCATTGGGTATCTACGTCAACGGCCTGTCATGGAGCCGCGAACTGGATTCTTCCGAAGGAGCCAAACCATGAAACTTCGTTTCCGCCTTTACGTTGTTCCTTTGACGCTGCTGGCCCTCGCGGGCTGCGCCTCGCAGGGGAAGCCGCCGCCATCCATCTCGCTCGACGAGACGGTGCTGGCCCAGCCGTTGCCCGAACCGCCCAAGCCCGTCGAAGTCGTCGCCGTCCCTGAACCGCTGGCGCTGCCGGCGCAGTTGAAGCCCCTGCCGGAACTCGATGAGGCCCCCGTTGCGCCGGAGCCGGCCGACGAAAAGGTGCGCGTTTCCCGTGCCAATGCAGAAGCGCGTATCGCGCCTACCCGTGAGGGCTACGTCAACGCGATTCAGGTGTGGCCGTTCACCGATGGCGCGCTTTATCAGGTCTATGCGTCGCCGGGGCGCGTGACGGTGGTTTCGCTTCAACCGGGCGAGGAACTGGTAACGGTCGCCGCCGGCGATACCGTGCGCTGGATCGTGGGCGACACGTCCAGCGGCGGCGGGGCCGATCTGCGCGTCAATGTGCTGGTCAAGCCTATCCGCTCCGGTCTGAAAACCAATCTCGTCATCACCACCAGTCGGCGCACCTACCTGCTGGAGCTGACCTCGACCGAGAGGGCATGGATGGCGTCGGTGTCCTGGGACTATCCGAAAGACCGAATGCTCGCGTTGCAGCGCCAGGCGCAGGCAGCGCAGGCAACAACGCCTGTCGATACGGGCCTGTCGCTGGACAAGATCCGCTTCCGCTACGCGGTATCGGGCAGCAACCCGCCGTGGAAGCCTCTGCGCGCCTTCGATGATGGAGAGAAGGTCTATATCCAGTTCCCGCCGGGCATCGCCCAGGGCGAGCTGCCGCCGCTGTTTGTCATCGGCGCGCAGGGCGACGGGCAACTGGTGAACTACCGTTTTCGCTCGCCGTACTACGTCGTGGATCGCCTGTTCGGCGCGGCCGAACTGCGGCTGGGCGGCGATGGCGGCGACGTGGTGCGGATCGAGCGCACCGATGGTGTTGCACGGAGGAACTGACCATGAGCCAGGATGACACTCCCGACCTTGCCGCGCCGCAGGCGGACAAGGTGGCGCCGGAGGCAGTGGCGCTGCGCGCCCAGCCGCGTCCAGTCACACGCCTGAACCGGCGCTCGCTGGCCATCCTTGCCGGCGTCCTAGCGGTCGCCGTGCTCGGCGCGCTGATGTGGTCGCTGCAACCTCATCGACGCAGCACAGGCGAGCAGACCGAGCTTTACAACGTCGATCGCGTGTCAAAGTCGGAAGGACTGGATGCGCTGCCGACGGACTATTCCAAGCTGCCGCCGGCGTTGCTGCCTGCCGTTCCCGAACTAGGGCCACCGCTGCCGGGCGATCTTGGCCCGGCTATCGTGAAGTCGCAGCAACCGGCGACGGCTGCCTACGCGGCCCCCGGTCACGACCCGAACGATGCCCTGCGAAAAGAAGCCGAGGCGGCCGCGGCCTCGTCCGTGTTCTTCCGCTCGGGTGGGCAGAATGCGGCGCCGGTAGCGCAGACACAGGTGGCCGCTGCGCCGGGCTTCGCCGCCAATGCGGCGTTTGACCCGCTGGCGGCCGGGCCGGCCTCCACGGCGGCCCAACCTGCTGACCCGACAGCGGTGCAAAACCGGCAAGACCAGAAAGAGGCTTTCATGAAAGCTGGCCCCACTGAAACCCGTAATTCCGGCAATCTGACTCTGCCAATTTCGCCGTATCAGGTTATGGCCGGAACAGTGGTCGCAGGTGCCTTGGTGACGGGCATCAAGTCGGACTTGCCCGGCGACGTGATCGCCACGGTGACGGAGCCGGTCTATGACACAGCCACCGGGCGCTTCCTGCTGATTCCGCAGGGTTCGCGCATCCTGGGCAAATACAACAGCCAGGTCAGCTACGGGCAGAGCCGCGTTCAAGTCGTCTGGAACCGGATCATCCTGCCGGACACGTCTTCGCTCACGCTCGACAACCTGGCCGGCACCGACCCAGCCGGCTATGCCGGGCTGGAGGACGATGTGGACTACCACTGGGGCCGCATCTTTGCCGGTGCGGCACTCACCACGCTGCTGGGCGTCGGTGCCGAGCTGGCCGCGCCGGAGAACCGGCAGGATGGTGATCGCGTCATCATCGCTGGGCGCGACAGCGCGCAGGACAGCATCAATCAGGTCGGCCAGGAGATGACCCGGCGCAACCTCAACATCCAGCCGACCTTAACGCAACGGCCGGGCCTGCCGGTTCGCATCATCGTCAACCGGGATCTGGTGCTGCGGCCGTACCAGCCGCTGTTCTTCAACCGGGGGACTTCACGATGAGCACGACCAAGAAGCTGCGGCTCGGCCCGCTGCCGAAGACCGAGAGCACCAAGCTGACTTTCGTTTGCCCGACCAGCTTGAAAGTCGACCTCGACCGCTACGCCGCGCTACACGCGCAGGCGTATGGCGAGGCCGTTGATGCGGCGACGCTGATCCCGCATATGCTGGAAGCGTTCATGGCGGGGGATCGAGGATTCAGGAAGGGCACGGCGACCCGCAGCACACCACCGAAGCCGCCATGATTGCACCGCATGCTATTCAACGGCATCCATCGAACGCGCAGCCCAGGCTGCGCGTTCTTCATTCTGGATGCCGCCGAGCCTGTTGGGCTATGATGATGCGACAGGCCCGCCGTTCCTCGGCAATCCAGCACTACACAGTGCGATGCGGCTTTCTCTCCCAACGCTCCTATGTCGCTCCTAGCCGACAACGCCGCTCTTCTTCTAAGCGGCCCCGAAAGGAGCTAACCTACTGTCCCATATACGGTTTCAAGTCCTTCTTGATTTGCGCGAAAGAATTGACACCGGCACTTTTTTGCATCAGCGCGCGCCGCAGGCGTCCTGCACGCAGTGGCGATACTGCAGATCGCACATGACCTTCGAATTGCCTGCAGCCAGGCATTGCTGGCGCAGCTCTTCGCAGTATAGCCCGCCCCCACAGACGCCACCGGTCTGGGCGAACACCGCACCCACCAATGTTGCATAGATCAGTGCAGCAGCAGACAGTTTGTGCAACAGCGTGCTCTTCATCGCTCTCTCCATGTGCAAGTGTCCGCAAGTGGACCCAGCAACTGTGTTGATTGCGACACGACAGGAACGTGACTCTGCTCACCTTCCACGACATTTCGGAATTCCGCTACAAAAAAAGAGGGCGGACCTTGCGGTCCGCCCTCCCGGTATTGCTATCGCACTTCGAACGATCAGAAGCGCTGGGTGTACTTCATGTACAGGAAGCGACCGACGTCGAAGCCACCATAGTAGGCGAAGCTCGAGTTCGGCGCCGAGTACTGCAGCGCACCGCGGTGATCGAACACGTTGTTCGCACCCAGGGCGATGGTGGCATCCCACGGAGCCTTCCAGCTGACCTGCACGTCGTGGAAGGTGTTGGAGCCGGTGTGGCGCAGCGGATCCGGCTCACCATTGGCGTAGTGGTTCGGGGCGTCGCACCATGCGTCGTCGATGCAGCTTTCCTTCATGCCCGAGTAGTAACGAGCAGTCCAGTTGACACCGAAGTCACCCAGCTCCCAGTTCACGCCCAGGTTCGAACGGACGCGGAACAGGCCCGGCTCACCAACGCGACCGATGGTGATGTTCTCACCCTTCTTGTTCTGGCCGGCTTCGTCGTACTTGGCCAGGTAGCTGGTCTGCCAGTCGATGCTGAACTTGCCGATCGACAGTTCCGGCAGGCGGTACTTGACACCCAGGTCGTAGCCTTCGGTCTCCATCGAGCCGAGGTTGGCCAGGCCGTAGGTCAGCGCCTCGATATGGCCATCGGCGGCACGGGTGACGCCTTCGCAGCGAGCTGCGTTGCCCAGCACGTAGCAGTCACGCAGGATGCGATCAACGCTGTCAGCGATGATCATGTTCTTCAGCTCGTAGCGGTACCAGTCGAGCGAGATGTCCAGGCCCTGCACCCAACGCGGGCTCCAGACCAGGCCAACCGTCTTGCTCTTGGAGGTTTCCGGCTTCAGAGCCGAATTCGAACCGCTGACGAACTGGTCCGGGGTCGCGCACGGGAAGGTGCTGCAAGGCGCGAAGCCCTGGCCGACCTGCACGTAGTTGGCCGGCACGCCAGCCCCGGCGCAGGCAGCATTGCCAGCGACGTTGCCCGGCGAGGTCGAACCGCACGGATCGGTGTAACGCTCGAAGCTCGAGTTGGTGCCGCCGTACAGATCGTCGACGGTCGGCGCGCGGAAGCCTTCTGCGTAGGTACCGCGGACCAGCAGCTCTTCGATCGGGCGCCACACCAGGCCGAACTTCGAGTTGATCGTGTCACCGAAGTTGCTGTAGTCGGAGTAGCGGCTGGCGACGTTGAAGGTCAGTTCCTTGGCAAACGGCAGGTCCGACAGGATCGGCACGTTCAGTTCCAGGTAGAACTCATCCAGCGAGTAGTTGCCCGAGGTGGTGGTCGACGCCAGGCCGGTCGACTGGCCCGACTGACGGAAGGCGTCCGGCACGAAGCGGCCTTCTTCCTTGCGGTGCTCGTAGCCCATGGCCACGCCCAGGTCACCGGCCGGCAGCTCGAACAGCGAACCGGACAGGTTGGCGGTGTAGCTGGTGGTCTTGGTCACACCGGTGTCGGTGTAGGTCGGGAACAGGAAGTTCTGCAGATCACGGTCGGCAAGCGAGCCCTGGCCGTTGACGCCATACGGCAGCAGCGGGTTCCACGGACGGCACTGGCTCAGCGGGATCGGCTTGGCAGAAGTACCGCACTGGGCAACACCCTGGCCATTGATGAACGACTGGCCCAATGCCTGACGCGAGGCGATCAGGCTCATGTCGCCGTAGCCGGTCTTGGTCAGCTCGTTGCGGTTCCACAGCGCGCCGACGTCCCAATCCCAGGTCTTGCCAGCGAATTCGAAGAAGCCGCTCAGGCTCGGCGCGAAGCGCAGGGTCTTGAGGTCGCTCTTGGTGGTACGCGGCACTTCCCACAGGCGGCGACGGAACTCGACGTCCTGACCGATCGGGTTGAACGCGCTGTCCTTCGACAGCGGGGTACCGAACGACAGCGACTGGTACGGGTAACCCGCGATCTGCTGGTCAGTGGTGCGCTGGTTGTACAGCACGTCAGCATTGAAAGTGATCGAGTCGGCCAGATCGTAGCTGCCGTTGACGTACACGGACTTACGCTCGATGCCGGTCTGCACCATCATCTGCTGGTTGGCATTGGAGTACTCGGCCGGGGTCAGCTGGTGGTAGTCGGCCGCATTCTTCGGGTCACCGCCCGGGTTCAGGGTCATCCACTCCGGCTGCGGCTGGCCTGCAGCGCGCGGCTTGCAGTCGCCCCACACGCGCGGATCGCACCAGGTGCTGTTCTGGCTCAGCGGGCTCCAATCACCGGAGGTGGTGTTCGGGCCCAGGCCGCCGTCGCGGCTGAACCAACGATCCTTCGCCCACACCGGATCCTGCTTGGAGTATTCGGCCGACAGGGTCACGCCGCCACGCTCGCCTTCGGAGCCGAGGGTGAACGAGTAGGTGTTGGTGTCGCCGTCGCCGCGGCCGTACTGGCCGACGTAGACGCTGGCTTCAGCACCGTCGAAGCGCTTGCGGGTGATCACATTGACCACGCCAGCGATGGCGTCCGAACCGTAGATGGCGGAGGCGCCATCCTTCAGCACTTCGATGCGCTCGACGGCGGCCATCGGAATCTGGCTCAGATCCTGGTAGCCGGCAGTGGTCGCGCCCAGCCGCTTGCCGTTCATCAGCACCAGGGTGCGCTGCGCGCCCAGGTTGCGCAGGTCGACGTAGTAGCCGCCAACGTTTTCGCCGGAGGACAGCGAGTCCGCACGGGAAATGGCCGGCGAACCTGCCGAGGTCAGGTTCTGCAGGACATCGGCGACGGTGGTGTAGCCCTGCTTTTCCAGGTTCTCACGGCTCAGGGTGAGGACCGGCTGCTGGGTCTCCATCGAGGCGCCGCGGATGCGCGAGCCCGTGATTTCGATGCGATCCAGGGTGGTCGCATCCTTTGCTTCCTGTGCAGAAGCAAAGGCGGGCGTCAGCGCCAACGCAATGCCAGCCGGCAGAAGGCCCAGCCGCACTGCGGGATTACGAACGTTCATCTATCTCTCCAAGGTACGTGTTAGCAGCGTGTTAAAACACCCCAGCACGTTACGATTGCGTTGCAGCGCTGTATTTGCGCGAACCAACCGGAGACTTTGCAGATTGTGGCGGCAGCAAGCCGCCGTTCTCCCTGAAGCGCGATGCGGACTGGCCGTAGCGGGCGCGGAACGCACGCGCGAAGCTGCAGCAGTTGTCGAAGCCACTGGCTGCAGCAACTTCGCCGACCATCATGTCGGTGTCACGCAGCAGGTCGGCAGCGCGCTCAAGGCGCAGCCGCGCCGAAAGCGACTGCGGGCTTTCCTCGTACAGGCTCTGGAAGGTCTTGGAGAGATACCAGCTGGAGAAGTTGGTCAGCTCGGCCAGTTCACCGATGCGCACCACGCGGTGGCTGTTGCCTTCCAGGTACAGGCGGGCGCGCTGCATGCGGCCGAACACCTGGCGCTTGCGGCTGCGCGAGCGCCCCGGGCAACGCTGCACGTTGTCGGCCAGCCCACGCTGCAGGCCCGCCAGGTGCAGCAGCAGCGGGCGCAGTGCCTGTGCCGGCTGGCCACTGGCCAGCGCATCGCGCCACAGGCGCAGCGCAACGCGGGCATCGCCACGGTTCATGCGGCCACGCCCGGCATACAGACCGCAATCGGCCATCTCGGCCAGCACGCGCAGCGCTTCGACCGTCAGGTTCAGGCCAACGCACAAGCCGTTGCGACCGGCCTGCACCAGCGGCCGCGACTCCTTCTCGAAGGCGATCCACTCGCCCTGGCGCAAGCGGAAGCGTCCTTCCTTGGCTTCCACCCAGGAGCTGCCGCGCACCTGCATCCACACAGTGAAGCTGCTGCCTGCGGTCTGCAGGCTGCCGAGCCGGGCCACGCCCAGGCAGGTCGGCGCAGCATCGTCGAGCGACCGGTCCAGAGAGACGGTTTGGCCGCGATCGGCCAGCGAGAGTTGACGCATGGGGGCACCACGGATTTGCCTAGTACAGGCCTCCGTTTTGCCAAATCAGGCGGCACCACGTCAGGAAAGTCAGACGAGATCGCCACGAATTCGCGGCGAGGTCGCCACGAAGAAATTACGAAGGCCCATTTCCGTTGAACAACAACAACTTGGAGAACGCCGGAAGCAGCGTCGGCGAGCGCTCGGGCAAACGCATCACACCGATGTCGGCACCGTCGCTGACCGCCATTGCCACGAACAGGGTGCGCCCATCGGCGCCGGCACTCAGCCCGTTGCCGGCACTGAGGCGTTCCGCATCCAGGCAGCGTTCCGGTTCCTCGCGCCCGGCCTGGATCAGCACCAGTGTCGTACCGCAGCGGGTGGACGTACCGAGATAGCCGATCGCACTGTTGCCGGCCACGGTCCAGGCCCGGTACCGCCACCGGCTGGGCTGGTCATCGCTGATCTGCTGCACGCTGCCTGACGCCAGCGCCGCATCCACCGACCACAGGCCGCCTGCCGCCAGGCGGGTGAACAGCACACGCCCGCTGCTGCGATCGAACCGCGCCTGAGACACGCCCTCGATGCTGGCAAGGCGGCGCCAAGGCTGCACGCTTCGATCAAACAGGCTCAGCCGGGTCTGTTGCAGGTCATCGCGCTCGACTACCAGCAGCTGGTCCGGGTTTGCACCGTACAGTGCCTGCAGCGGCTGCTCCGACGGTACCGGCAACGGCTGGACGCGTTCGTCACGCGGTGCGATCTCATAGACCACCGTGCGTCCGTGTTCGTCGCGCCCCACCACCAGCAACCGCCGGCTGTCGGCCGACCAGTCCGGTGCCTGACGTGCCTCAGGCCGCAATCCTTCGATAGGCCGCAGCGAATCGGGGCGCTCCATGTCCGCCCACCACAGCGCGAAGCTGCCTGAACGATCGGACGTGAACACCAGTTGGCGTCCATCCGGCGCCGCCATCGGCTGCCCATCCCGACCACTGGATGCAAACAAGCGCTGCGGGGGTGAACCGCCCTCCATCGGCACCTTGAAGATGCCGAACTGCGCGCGGCGGTGAACGAAGGCCAGCATCCCCGCGCGGCGCGCCGTCGCCGGCCATTGTGCGTCGTCGAGCCCGGCGTCGCGCAGCGTGCGGCTCTCGACGTCCAGGTAGTACAGGCGCACCTCACTGTCGACACGGCGTCCAAACACGATCGTCCGGCCATCACGCAACCAGGCCCAGCCACGCAGTTCAGCGGCCTCGTTGGTCAGCTGCTCGGGCGTGCCACCCGCGGCCGGCATGCGCCACAGGTCGCCCAGCTGCGGATTGCGCACGAATACCAGCCACTTGCCATCAGGCGAGTAGCGCGGCGCATAGTCGAAGTCATCCTCGGCGACACCGTAGTCCAACGCCTCCCATTGGCCACTGGCCAGATCAAGCTTGCGGATGCCGCGATGGGCATAGCGCCCCACCATGCTGCCGAACACCAGGCCACGGCCGTCCGGCGTCCAGTCGAAACTGAGCAGCTCGGTGCCATCGCACCGTGTGGCCTGGCGCAGGGCACCACCGGTCGCGCTGGCGATCAGCACCTGGCAACCGCCGTTGTTGCTGAACCGCGCGAAGGCGATCTCGCGTCCATCCGGCGACCAGCTCGGGAAGCGATCGACCGAGCCGGCCGGCGGAGCCAGCAGCTGCCGCGCAGGCGCGTTGCCGGAGGTCTGCACCTTGATCGCGCCACCGCCCTGCCCGTCTTCGTTGGCGCCCTCATAGGCCACCAATGAACCATCGGGTGAAAGCGTGGGATAGGTTTCAAAGCCGCTGGTCGCGGTGATCAACCGATAGGGACGCTGCGGGCTGCCGATCACGCGCGTGCCGTTCTCCACGGCCGCGTCCACAGCTGAACTGCTGGCCGGTGCCCGCCGCAGCAGCAGCGCGGTCAGCACCACCACCGTGGCCAGCATCAGCACGCCCAGCACCAGCAGTACGCGCCGGCGGACGTGGCGCCAGCGGCGGCGCGATGCCTGCACGTGTGGCGGCATCATCTCGGCGATGGCCATCGCCGGTTGCATGTCCACGATTTCGTCATCGGCTCCCGCGGGCGGCGCCGGCTCGACATCGTCCAGTACCTGCACCGGCACCAGCAGGCGATAGCCGGTCTTGGCGATGGTCTCGATATAGGCCTGGCCGTTGTCGTCGTCGTTGCTGAACGCCTTGCGCAGCTGGGTGACGGCCTGGGTAAGCACATCATTGGTCGGCAGCGTGTCCGGCCAGACTTCCGCGAACAGTTCATCGCGGGTGACAACACGCCCCGGCTGGCGCAGCAGCACACGCAGCACGCCCAGCGCCTTCGGCGTCAGCCGACGCGGGCGACGCGCACCCACGACCTCGACTTCGCGCGAGGACAGAGTGACAGTGCACTCTCCTATCCGGATCCGATCGAATCCGGGGGGCTGGTTTTCACTGCTGTTCATTTTCCGCTACACAGTAGAGACAGGTCCGGGGCAGCGTTTGCCTTCGATACCCTCCCGTCCTGGGAACAGCAAAAAGCCAGACTCCGCACAAAGCATCGGCGCATACCGCAAAAACAATGAAGCGGGCGAATACTAGCCTATGCGGGTTACCTCGCCTATCGCGTGGTCGACATCCAGGCTCTCTCTCGCCGACGCATTCACATAATTTGCTGCACCATTCGCGCCCTGCGGGGCGCGAAATTTTTATCTGGCGTTCATTTTCACATGCGCCGCAGCATGGTCAATCCAACCAGTCGCGAAACCACCAAAGCTACGTACATCACGCCTGAAAACTGCTCCAGCATGACCAAGGCGCGCGCCTGCGGATGCAGTGGCACAACGTCGCTCAAGCCAACACCCGAGAGCAAACTGAAGCTCAGATAAAGAAGCTCCATCCAGGTGCGCTGCGCGCCACCACCGGTGCCCTGGAAACTGCCCGGATACCATTGCTGGCACACGGCGAAAGCAAACGCGAAGGCCCACGCCAGCAACGTGAATGTCGCACCTGCTGCGAACAGTTCATCGCGGGTGACTTTATGGTCCTGGAGCATGTAGGCGATGAGCGCACCGGCCGTATAGAAGTACAGCAGGCTTTCCAGCAGCTGCGCGGTGGTCAGCAGCGCACTGCGATCCAGCAGTGCGCCGGCCAGCGAGAACACCACCGAAGGAATGGCCAGCAGCAGTGCCAGCCAGGTGCCCAGCGGACTGCGCTGGACCACCCACAGCGCCAGGCCGAGTACCGCCATGCCGAACATGCCCAGTGCCGCACGGCCGCCGGCGGTGTCATCAAGTGCGGGATACAGCAGCACCGCGATCAACTGGGCACCCAGCAGCCAGGCCGAAGGATGGCGGCGGGCAATGGCCAGCCAGCGGGTGGTGATGGCAACGGGCATGGCGTCCTTCCCCAGGGTGATGGGCGGAGGATAGCCGGGAGCGACGTGATGAGCGGTAGTGCCGGCCACTGGCCGGCACTCTCCCGGTCCCACGCACGACGGAATGCCGGCCAGCGGCCGGCACTACCCGTTACACGTCAGCCCTGGTGATAGACCTCGGCGCCGGCCGCGCGAAACTCTTCCGACTTCTCCTTCATGCCGGCCTCGGCGTAGTCGCGCACGTCCTGGGTGATCTTCATCGAGCAGAAGTGCGGGCCGCACATCGAGCAGAAGTGCGCCAGCTTGTGCGCATCCTTCGGCAGCGTCTCATCATGGAATTCCTTGGCCTTCTCCGGGTCCAGCCCGAGATGGAACTGGTCTTCCCAGCGGAACTCGAAGCGTGCCTTGCTCAGCGCGTTGTCGCGCACCTGTGCGCCGGGGTGTCCCTTGGCCAGGTCGGCCGCATGCGCGGCGATGCGGTAGGCCATGATGCCGTCGCGTACGTCCTGGCGGTTGGGCAGGCCGAGGTGCTCCTTCGGCGTCACGTAGCACAGCATCGCCGTACCGAACCAACCGATCATCGCCGCACCGATCGCGCTGGTGATGTGGTCGTAGCCCGGTGCGATGTCGGTGGTCAGCGGCCCCAGCGTATAGAACGGCGCTTCGCCGCATTCGCGCAGCTGCTTGTCCATGTTCTCCTTGATCAGCTGCATCGGCACGTGGCCGGGGCCTTCGATCATGGTCTGCACGTCGTGCTTCCAGGCGATCTTCGTCAGTTCGCCCAGCGTCTCCAGCTCACCGAACTGCGCAGCGTCGTTGGCATCGGCGATGCAGCCCGGGCGCAGGCCGTCACCCAGCGAGAAGGTCACGTCATAGGCCTTCATGATTTCGCAGATGTCTTCGAAATGCGTGTAGAGGAAGTTCTCCTTGTGGTGTGCCAGGCACCACTTGGCCATGATCGAGCCACCGCGGCTGACGATGCCGGTGACCCGCTTGGCGGTGAGCGGAACATAGCGCAGCAGCACGCCAGCGTGGATGGTGAAGTAATCCACGCCCTGCTCGGCCTGTTCGATCAGCGTGTCACGGAAAATTTCCCAGGTGAGCGCCTCGGCGCGGCCGTCGACCTTCTCCAGCGCCTGGTAGATCGGCACGGTACCGATCGCCACCGGCGAGTTGCGGATGATCCACTCGCGGGTCTCATGGATGTGCTTGCCAGTGGACAGGTCCATCACCGTGTCACCGCCCCAGCGGATCGCCCACACCAGCTTCTCCACCTCCTCGGCAATGCCCGAGGAAACAGCGCTGTTGCCGATGTTGGCGTTGATCTTGGTCAGGAAATTGCGGCCGATGATCATCGGCTCGCTTTCCGGATGGTTGATGTTGTTGGGCAGCACCGCACGGCCGCGGGCGATTTCGTCGCGCACGAACTCCGGGGTGATGATCTTCTGGATCGAAGCGCCGAACGCCTCGCCCGGGTGCTGCTGCAGCAGCCCGGCATCGCGGATCGCGTCCAGCCGCTGGTTCTCGCGGATGGCGACGAATTCCATTTCCGGCGTGATGATGCCGCGGCGCGCGTAGTGCATCTGGGTGACGTTGGCACCTGCACGCGCACGGCGAGGCAGGCTGCGCGCGGGGAAGCGCACCGCATCAAGCTTCGGGTCATGCTCGCGATCGCGACCGAACGAAGAGCTCAGTCCTTCCAGCCGCTCGGTATCACCGCGTTCTTCCACCCAGCCGCGACGCAGTGCCGGCAAACCAGCGGACAGATCGATGCGCACCTCCGGATCGGTGTACGGGCCCGACGTGTCGTAAACGGTCACCGGTGCATTCTCTTCGCCGCCGAACAAGGTCGGCGTGCGGGTCAGCGCGATCTCGCGCATCGGCACCTGCAGATCCGGGCGTGAACCGGGCACGTGGATCTTGCGCGAGCCGGGAATGGGCCGGGTCACGGATTCGGAGAGTTGCTGGGCCTGTTGCTGCAGGGCGGAGAGCTGTGCGTTCATCGGGCATCGTCCAGGAAGGTCAGGGACGAAGCGGCGGCGCACTGCTGCCGCGCCCGGACGGTCCTTGGGCGGAGTCCGGGCATGGCTGCACTACAAAGCTTCCCTACGCCGGTATGAGCCGGATCAGGTTCCAAGGGACTGTCTCAACCGTGGCCACATGGCCGCGGTACCCCCGCTTCTTGGTGTGCATTAGAGCATAGAACGCACTGCAGCTCCTGGCTGTTCCATCCACGCACGGCGTGGATCCGCTGTTTCTGTATTAACAGAACCGTGACATCGCATTCAGTAACGTGCACACGCATCGTGCCGCTGCGGCCGGTGTTTCCCCGCCGCCTCCGCGGCCCCTGCCCGGTCTGTGCTGCATGTCGCCGGCCCCTCGCAGCAAGCTCTGCTCGCTCCCCTCAATCCCTTGATCGGAGAAGCTCCTTCATGGTGTTTCGCGTTTCCATCGCACTGGTTCTGCTTCTGGTGCTGCTTGCCGGTGTTGCACCCGGCCCCTTCAATACCGTGGTGCAGTCGGTACTGGCCGATGTCATCCGCAGTGTCGGCTGGCTCTATCTTCTGGTCGTGTTCCTGGCACTGACGTTCCTGATGTATCTGGCATTCGGTCGCTTCGGCAACCTGCGCATCGGCGGTGAAGATGCCGAGCCGGAGTTCTCGCGCGCCAGCTGGATGTCGATGCTGTTCGCCGCCGGCATGGGCATCGGCCTTGTGTTCTGGGGCGCCGCCGAGCCGATTTCCCACTTCACCAAGCCTCCGGAAGGCCTCGCACCGCAGAGCATGGACGCGGCGCGGGCTTCGATGCGCTATGCATTCTTCCACTGGGGCCTGCACCCGTGGGCGATCTACGCGCTGATCGGCCTGGCCATGGCCTGGTTCCAGTTCAACCGCAATGGCCGTGGACTGGTCAGTGACATGCTGCAACCGATCATCGGCCGGCACCATCGCGGCTGGATCGGACGCGTGGTCAACATCGCCGCGGTTGTTGCCACTGCCATTGGCGTGGCCACCACGCTGGGGTTCGGTACCATCCAGATCGCTGCCGGCATGGAACGCGTGTTCGGCCTGCACGCGGGTGTGCCACTGCAGCTGACCATCATCGCCATCGCGTTCGTGCTGTACATGGCCTCCACCGCCAGCGGTGTCGAGCGCGGGGTGAAGTGGCTGTCCAACTTCAATCTTGCGCTGGCCGCGCTTCTTGCGGCCACCGTACTGGTGCTGGGTCCGACCGGATTCATCTTCGATACGTTCACCACCACACTGGGGTCGTACCTCAACCAGCTGGTGACGATGAGCCTGCGCATGTCGCCGTTCTCGGGCAGCACATGGGTGGCGGACTGGACCATCTTCTACTGGGCGTGGTGGATTTCCTGGGCCCCGTTCGTCGGCTCGTTCATCGCGCGCATCTCGCGTGGGCGCAGCGTCCGCGAGTTCGTCATCGGCGTCGTGCTGGCACCCACGGTGCTGGGCTTCTTCTGGTTCGCGGTGTTTGGTGGTACTGCGCTGTGGGCGCAGATCTTCGGCCACGCCGACCTGGTGCAGGCGCTGGGCAATGGCTATGAAACGGTGCTGTTCACCCTGTTTGACAGCATGCCGCTGCCCTTGCTGCTTTCCTGCATCGCACTGGTGCTGCTGATGATCTTCTTCGTGACATCAGCCGATTCGGCGGTGCTGGTGCTGGCCAGCATGTCCACTGACGAGGCAGGCGATCCGCCGTTGAAGCGCAAGCTGGCCTGGGGCATCGCGGTGGCGCTGATCGCAGCGGCGTTGCTGCTGGCCGGTGGCCTGGATGCACTGCAGGGCATGATCACGATTGCGGCGTTGCCATTCGCGCTGCTGATGGTGCTGGTGATGGTGTCGCTGTACCGGGTGCTGGACCAGGAGTACACGCGCGAGCGGCGGCAGGCGCAGCGCCAGCGGCATATGATCGATGCGTGGATCGCGCGCGAGATGGCGGCGCAGGAGGAGACCCAGGCGGAGGCGGCGCGCGCGCACGATCAGGATTGAGGGTGTTTTGCAGCCTGCGGCTGCACCGCTTCTTTCAAGCAAGTGCAGATTCAAAAGCCAGAGCGGCTCTGGGTTTCTGCTGGTTGGGCGGGGCGGTGTGGGTAGGCAGGACACGCCGTAAACCCGTCCCTGGGGGCTCGATGGCGCCATCCATGGCGCCAACGGTCCTGCCCACCCACACCGCCCCACCCCCGACAGGTTACGTGTGACGGTTGGTCCATCCACGCCATGCGTGGATGAGGTGTATCGGAAAACAAGAAGGGGTCGGATTCGTTTTCCTCCGGAAAATGGATCCGCCCCCTACTCACAGCACGCGGCTGTTGCCGTTGCCTTTGTTCTTGATCTTCTTTTTTCTTTTCCCGCGGTGATGGCCACGGAAACTGTCAGGGGCCGGGCGGGTGGGCTGGGCGGGGGTGTCCGCGGCATGGATGCCGCGGCCAAGCCTCCAGGGACGGATTCACGGCGTCCCCCGACCAGCCCACCCGCCCGGCCCAATCACATGATCCCGCTTCCACGAACCATCACCGCGGAGGGGGCTGCGCCCGGTGGCCGGGAAACCTCAATACCCCGCCGCCTGCCCATCCTTTCGACTCTCAGACGCACCGTAGTAAACGCCGGATTCCGGATCACGCATGATCGCCTGATACCCACCATACGGACCGTCGGCGAACACGATGCGATGCCCCTTGCGCATCAACGCACGCACCGTTTCATACGGGAAGCCGGTTTCCAGATTCACTTCACCACCGTCGGTCATCGCCGTGGCCTGACCTGTCGGTTCAGTCGAGCCCTCGTGCTGGATGCGCGGTGCATCACCGGCTTCCTGCAGGTTCATGCCGAAATCCACCAGGTTCATCACGATCTGCGCGTGGCCCTGCGGCTGCATCGCGCCACCCATCACGCCGAAGCTGGCATACGGCTTGCCGCCCTTGGTGATGAACCCCGGGATGATGGTCTGGAAGGGACGCTTGCCCGGCGCGTAGCCGTTGGGATGGTTCTTCTGCAGCACGAACATCTCGCCACGGTCCTGCAGAATGAAACCCAGACCGGGCGGTGCCATGCCGCTGCCCATGCCACGGTAGTTGGACTGGATCAGCGAAACCATCATGCCGTCGGCGTCGGCCACGGTCATGTAGATCGTGTCGCCCTCCTCCAGCTGCTTCGGCGTGCCCGGCTGCACTTCCTTCAGCGCCTTGTCCATCGAGATCAGCGCGCGGCGCTGTGCGGCGTAGTCCTTGGAAATCAGCTTCTGCACCGGCGCCGGCTGGAACGCCATGTCGGCATAGAAGCGCGCGCGATCGGCGAAGGCCAGCTTCTTCGCTTCAACGAACAGGTGCACATGCTCCGGTGAACCGAAGGGAATCTTCGAGAAGTCGTAGCCTTCCAGCACGTTGAGGATCTGCAGCGCGGCGATGCCCTGGCTGTTCGGCGGCAGCTCCCACACGTCGTAGCCACGGTAGTTGCTGCTGACCGGTTCGACCCACTCACCGTGGTGGTCAGCCATGTCCTGGTAGCTCAGGTAGCCACCGTTGGCCTTGAAATAGTCGCCGATGGTGCGGGCGATATCGCCCTTGTAGAAGGCATCACGGCCGCCGTCGGCGATCTTCTGCAGCGTACTGGCCAGATTCGGGTTCTTCCACATCTCACCCTTGCGCGGGGCGTGGCCGTTGATCGTGAACTGTTCCTTGAACCCCGGATACTGCGACAGCTTGGGCACCGAGCGGTCCCAGTAGTAGGCGATCACCTCAGCCACCGGGTGACCCTCGCGGGCGTAACGGATGGCCGGTGCCAGGTTGTCCGCCATCGGCTTGCGGCCGAAGCGGTCGTGCAGTGCGAACCAGCCGTCGACAGCGCCCGGTACCGACACCGGCAGTGGACCGGTGGCCGGGATGTCCTTCAGGCCACGGCGCTGGAACTCGGCCAGGGTGAGCGACTTCGGCGAGCGGCCCGAGCCGTTGTAGCCGTAGAGCTTCTGCGTCTTCGGGTCCCACACGATGGCGAACAGGTCGCCCCCGATGCCGTTGCCGGTGGGCTCCATCAGGCCGAGCGCGGCGTTGGCGGCAATCGCCGCGTCCACCGCCGAGCCACCGCCCTTCATCACGTCCAGCGCGATCTGGGTGGCCAGCGGCTGCGAGGTGGCGGCCATCGCATGCGGGGCGATCACCTCCGAACGGGTGGCAAAGGTGTGGCCGGTGATGCGGTCGGCGGCAGAAGACAGTGCGGGCACAGCGGCCAGTAGAGCAGCGGCCAGCAGGGAACGGGCAAGGCGTCGGGACACGGTCGGGTTCCGATGGAAGGGTGGTCCCTCGATCTTCGCCGCTGCGGCCTTCACGCGGTATCGGGCAGAGGTCATGGACGTTGATCCTGGGATGGGGTGCGGAAGCTCCGCACCCGCCAAGGCGAAAATCCGCCGGATTCCGCGCAAAAGCCGGCCTGAAAGGAGTGAATTGGGGTTCACCGAAACACTTTCAGCGGCAACCATCCTTGTGCCGCAAGCGATTGCGCTGGATGCACTGGAAACCGATAAAAAAATCCGTCGCGAGGGTTGACAGCGCCGAAACGGCTGTGTTTCTCTCGATCACATGTTGCATCACAACACGCCACCGCGAACCCACATCGAAGCCGCCGATATCGGCGCCGCTTCGCTGCGTTCGATTCTTGTGCTCGTACTTATTACCCAACCAACAGGTGCGGGACGAGCCAGCGTGTAAGCAACAAACACACCGGAACTCTTCAAAAACCCGCACCCGCCCCGGTGCGGGTTTTTTCATTTCAGGACCTGGTTTCAGACGCAACCACCATGCACAACGCCGATCGCACAACCCGGACCTGCACCACCGCGACGCCTCGTGGTGGCTGTGCCTGTGCAACGCGCGGCGCCTCCTCCACCGCTTTCCCCTGACCGGCCGGCACGTCACCTCGACGACCGGCCGTTCTTTTTTCTTCCCACCGCAAGGAACCTCCCCCATGAGCACCAACGACCTGCCCCAGACCAAGATCGCCGTCATCGGCTACGGCAGCCAGGGCCGCGCCCACGCGCTGAACCTGCGTGAATCCGGCTTCGATGTGGTGGTAGGCCTGCGTCCGGGCGGCCCGACCGAAGCCAAGGCGCAGGCCGATGGCTTCACCGTGATCGCGCCCGCTGAAGCGGTGAAAGACGCCGACCTGGTCGCCGTGCTGACCCCGGACATGGTGCAGAAGAAGCTCTACAACGACGTGCTGGCGCCGAACATGAAGCAGGGCGCCTGCCTGCTGTTCGCGCATGGCCTGAACGTGCACTACGGCATGATCGAGCCGCGCGCCGACCTGGACGTGGTGCTGGTTGCGCCGAAGGGCCCGGGTGCGCTGGTGCGTCGTGAGTATGAGATCGGGCGCGGCGTACCGTGCATCTGGGCGGTCTACCAGGATGTCAGCGGCAAGGCTGCGCAGCACGCGCAGGCCTATGCGGCCGGCCTCGGCGGCGCTCGCGCCAACCTGATCCAGACCACCTTCAAGGAAGAGACCGAGACCGATCTGTTCGGCGAGCAGGCGGTGCTGTGCGGCGGTGCCTCGGCACTGGTGCAGGCCGGTTTCGAAACCCTGGTCGAAGCCGGTTACCAGCCGGAGATCGCCTATTACGAAGTGCTGCACGAACTGAAGCTGATCGTGGACCTGTTCTACGAAGGCGGCATCTCGCGCATGCTGGAGTTCATCTCCGAGACCGCGCAGTACGGCGACTACGTCAGCGGCCCGCGGGTGATCGACGCCGGCACCAAGGCGCGCATGAAGGAAGTGCTGAAGGACATCCAGGACGGCACCTTCACCAAGAACTGGGTGGCCGAGTACGAAGCGGGCCTGCCGAACTACAACAGGTTCAAGCAGGCCGACCTGGAGCACCCGATCGAGAAGGTAGGCAAGGAACTGCGCGCCAAGATGGTCTGGTTGCAAGGACAGGCCGCGTAACCGCGCGGCCCTCCCCCACCCGCTTTGCAAGGTTCCCCCATGAACTCTTCGACACATCGCAGCGCGCCGCCCAACGGCGCGCGCTGGCTGACCCAGGCGCTGGAGGCCGAAGGCGTCCGCACGCTGTTCGGCTATCCCGGTGGCACCATCATGCCGTTCTACGACGCGCTGGTGGATTCGTCGCTGAAGCACATCCTGGTACGCCATGAGCAGGGCGCGGCGCTGGCCGCCAACGGTTTTGCCCGCGCCAGCAACCAGGTGGGTGTCTGCGTGGCCACCTCCGGCCCGGGCGCCTCCAACCTGGTGACCGGCATTGCCGATGCGATGCTGGATTCGGTACCGATGGTCTGCATCACCGGTCAGGTCGGCACGCCGCTGCTGGGCACCGACGCCTTCCAGGAACTGGATGTGTTCGGCCTGACGATGCCGATCGTCAAGCACAGCTGGCTGGTGCGCAGCGTCGATGACCTGCCGCGCGTGGTCGCCGATGCATTCCGGATCGCCCGCGAAGGCCGGCCCGGCCCGGTGCTGATCGACCTGCCCAAGGACGTGCAGCTGGCCGATGCCAGTCATCTGCCAGCGCACGTGCCGAGCAACATCGAGCCGCCGCCTGCGCCGGCCGAAGCGGCCATCGCCGAGGCCATCGCCGCACTGGCAGCCGCCGAAAAGCCGGTGGTCTACGCCGGTGGTGGCATCGCGCTGGGCGACGCGGTGCAGGACCTGCGCGACTTCGTCGAGGCCAGTGCCATCCCCACGGTGATGACCCTGCGTGGGCTGGGCGCGTTGCCGGCCAACCACCCGCAGTCGCTGGGCATGCTGGGCATGCATGGTACCCGCGCGGCCAACATGGCGGTGCAGGAAAGCGACCTGCTGCTGGTGCTGGGTGCGCGCTTCGATGACCGTGCCACCGGCAAGCTGGCCGAGTTCGCACCGTTCGCCCGCGTCGTTCACATCGACGCCGACGCCTACGAGATCTCCAAGCTGCGCAGCGCCGACGTCGCCGTGCCCGGCAACGTCAGCCATGCCATCCGCGCCCTGCGTGCGGCCTTCCCCTCCCCCAAGGCCCACCAGGACGCATGGCGCAAGCGCTGTGCACAGCATCGTGATCGTTTCGCTGCGCGTTACGACGCCCCCGGCCAGCATATCTACGCCCCGGCGCTGCTGAAGCGCCTGAGCGAGCTGGCACCGGCCGATGCAGTGATCGCCTGCGATGTCGGCCAGCACCAGATGTGGGTCGCCCAGCACTGCCGTTTCAACCACCCGCGCAATCATCTGACCAGTGGCGCGCTGGGCACCATGGGCTTTGGCCTCCCGGCCGCGATGGGTGCGCAGTTCGCCTGCCCCGATCGCACCGTGGTGCTGGTCTCCGGCGACGGCAGCTTCATGATGAACGTGCAGGAGCTGGCCACCATCGCGCGTTGCCGCCTGCCGGTGAAGATCGTGCTGCTGGACAACAGTTCGCTGGGCATGGTGCGGCAGTGGCAGGAGCTGTTCTTCGCCGAGCGTTACAGCGAGATCGACCTGTCCGACAACCCGGACTTCGTGGCACTGGCGCAGGTGTTCGGCATCGCCGCCACCCGCATCGACAACCGCGACGACGTGGAAGGCGGCCTGGCCGCACTGCTGGCCGAACCAGGCCCGGCGCTGCTGCACGTGGCCATCGATGCACGCGCCAACGTGTGGCCGCTGGTGCCGCCGAACACTGCCAACAGCACGATGCTGGAAAGCAATCCCGCCCACGCCCGCCAGGAGACCCCCAATGCAATACCGGCTTGACCTGGTGCTGCACCCGGCCGAAGGCGCGCTGCTGCGCGTGATCGGCATGGCCGAACGCCGTGGCTTCGCGCCGCGTGCGATCAGTGGTGCGCCGGTGGCCGCCGACGATGGCCGCTGGCACCTGCAGCTGGTGGTGGATGGCCAGCGTCCGGCGGAAACGCTGTGCCGGCAGATCGAGAAGATCTACGACTGTGTGTCCGTGCAGGTCACCGCCGTGGAAGGAGCATCCGTATGAACACCCGTACCGTAGCGACCACGGTGCCGGTACGGAGGCGTCTTCTTCGCCGCCCGCGCCCGCATGCGGCGGTCTTCTGCACTGCGCTGGTGGCCCATGCCGGCCGCTGACACCAGCCAGGAAAGCGATGTCGGTGACGTAAGCGTCGCCGACGTACTGGCGGCGCAGGCTCGTCTGCGCCGCTTCCTGCCGCCCACCCCGCTGCACCATGCCGAGCGCTTCGGCACTTGGCTGAAGCTGGAAAACCTGCAGCGCACCGGCTCCTACAAGGTACGCGGTGCATTGAACGCGCTGCTGGCCGGCCGCGAGCGCGGCGACACCCGGCCGGTGATCTGCGCCTCGGCCGGCAACCATGCCCAGGGCGTGGCGTGGGCGGCCTACCGCCTGGACGTGCCGGCCATCACCGTGATGCCGCACGGCGCACCGGCCACCAAGATCGCCGGCGTCGCCCACTGGGGCGCGACCGTGCGCCAGCACGGCACCAGCTATGACGAGGCCTACGCCTTCGCGGTCGAACTGGCACAACGCCACGGCTACCGCTTCCTGTCCGCGTTCGACGATGCCGATGTGATCGCCGGCCAGGGCACGGTCGGCATCGAGCTGGCCGCACACGCGCCGGACGTGGTGATCGTGCCGATCGGCGGCGGCGGGCTGGCCTCCGGCGTTGCGTTGGCACTGAAATCGCAGGGCGTCCGCGTCGTTGGCGCGCAGGTGGAAGGCGTCGATTCGATGGCCCGCGCGATCCGCGGTGACGTGCGCGAGATCGCCCCCGTTGCTTCGCTGGCCGACGGCGTGCGGGTGAAGATTCCCGGCTTCCTGACCCGCCGCCTGTGCACCTCGCTGCTGGACGACGTGGTGATCGTGCGCGAAGCCGAACTGCGCGAAACCCTGGTCCGCCTGGCACTGGAAGAACACATCATCGCCGAGGGTGCCGGTGCGCTGGCGCTGGCCGCCGGCCGCCGCGTCGCCGGCCGCCGCAAGTGCGCGGTGGTCTCCGGCGGCAACATCGATGCCGGCGTCCTCGCCGGCCTGCTCACCGACATCCGCCCGCGCCCGCCACGCAAACCACGGCGACGGCGCAGCGAAACACCGCGCTCGCCCGCCAAGGCCAGCGCCATCGCTTCCCCCACCTCTTCCCCTTCCCCCCTGCAAGCCGTCGCACCCGCTGTCGAGGAGATTTCCCTGTGACCACCATCGAACGAATTACCACCCCGCGCATCCGCATCTTCGACACCACCCTGCGTGACGGCGAGCAGTCCCCCGGCTGCAGCATGAGCCCGCCGCAGAAGCTGGTGATGGCGCGTGCGCTGGACGAACTGGGCGTGGACATCATCGAGACCGGCTTCCCGGCCAGCTCGCAGTCCGACCGTGAGGCGATGGCACTGATCGGCCGCGAACTGCGCCGCCCGAGCCTGACCCTGGCGGTGCTGTCGCGCTGCCTGCAGGCCGACATCGAAACCTCCGCACGTGCGCTGGAGGCCGCTGCCAACCCGCGCCTGCACGTGTTCCTGTCGACCAGCCCGCTGCACCGCGAGCACAAGCTGCGGATGACCCGCGAGCAGGTACTGGAGTCGGTACGCAAGCACGTATCGCTGGCCCGGTCCTATATCGACGATGTCGAATTCTCGGCCGAGGATGCCACCCGCACCGAGCTGGACTACCTGATCGAAGTCGCGCGCGTGGCCATCGCTGCCGGCGCCACCACCATCAACCTGCCCGACACCGTCGGCTTCACCACGCCGGAAGAGATCCGCGCGATGTTCCAGCAGGTCATCGCCGGCGTCGCCGACGTGCCGAATGCCGCCAATGTGATCTTCAGCGCGCACTGCCACAACGACCTGGGCCTGGCCGTGGCCAACTCGCTGGCCGCCATCGAAGGCGGTGCACGCCAGGTCGAGTGCACCATCAACGGCATCGGCGAGCGCGCCGGCAACTGCTCGCTGGAAGAGATCGCGATGGTGCTGAAGGTGCGCCAGGCCTTCTACGAACAGGACAGCTCGATCAACACCCCGCGCATCGTCGGCACCTCACAGCTGCTGCAGCGCCTGGTCGGCATGCCGGTACAGCGCAACAAGGCCATCGTCGGTGCCAATGCCTTCGCCCACGAATCGGGCATCCACCAGCACGGCATGCTGCGTCATCGCGGCACCTACGAAATCATGCGTCCGGAAGACGTGGGCTGGGAGGATTCGCAGATGGTGCTGGGCCGCCACAGTGGCCGCGCCGCCGTCGAAGCACGCCTGCGTGCGCTGGGCTTCTGGCTGGACGAAGACGAACTGAAGCTGGTATTCGAGCAGTTCAAGGGCCTGTGCGAACAGCAGCGCGTAGTCACCGATGCCGACCTGCAGACGCTGATGCAGGGCGGCTCCAACGCGCAGGGCTATCGCCTGGCGTCGATGACCATCAGCGACGTCGGCAGCCGCGCCAATGCGCTGGTGGAACTGTCCGACCCGGACGGCAACCGCGTGGCCGAGACCGCGCAGGGCGATGGCCCGGTC
Organism: Stenotrophomonas sp. 96582_Sma; assembly: GCF_056480905.1. Lineage (NCBI taxonomy): Bacteria > Pseudomonadati > Pseudomonadota > Gammaproteobacteria > Lysobacterales > Lysobacteraceae > Stenotrophomonas > Stenotrophomonas sp. 96582_Sma. The sequence goes on from NZ_CM151122.1 coordinate 4,117,746, forward strand.
GATGCGCTGTTCGGCGCGCTGTCGGCCGCTACCGGCGTGCAGCTGATGCTGGACAGCTACCACGTGCACAGCGTCGGCATCGGCGCCGATGCGCGCGGCGAAGCCAATCTGAGCGTGCGCCACGAGGGCGTGGAGTACGACGGCACCGGCACCAGCAAGGACATCATCGAAGCCTCTGCGCTGGCCTGGCTGGATGTGGCCAACCGCCTGCTGCGCCAGCGCCAGGCTGCCGCCCACAGCAACACCGACGTTGCCACCCCCGCCACCGCCTGAGGACCCCGCCATGAGCGCCTTCGACACCCCCACCCCCACCAGCGCCGCTGGCCAGCAGTGGAACGCCCAGGATTATGCGATCGACGCCGGCTTCGTGCCGCTGCTCGGCGGCGCGGTATCGCGCCTGCTCGACCCGCGCGCCGGTGAACGCATCCTCGACCTGGGCTGTGGCGATGGCGTGCTCAGCACTGAGCTGGCGCTCAGCGGCGCACACATCCACGGCGTGGATGCCTCGCCGGAGCTGGTGATCGCCGCGCGTGCGCGCGGCGTCGATGCGCAGGTGATGGATGGCCACGCGCTGTCGTTCGACAGTGAGTTCGATGCGGTATTCAGCAACGCAGCGCTGCATTGGATGAGCAACCCCGACCGGGTGATGGAAGGTGTGCGCCGCGCCCTGCGCCCCGGTGGCCGCTTCGTTGCCGAGTTCGGCGGCCATGGCAACGTGGCCACGATCATTGCCGCGGTGCAGGCCGCACGCGTGGCCCATGGCCACGGCGCCAGCGCATTCCAGTGGTACTTCCCCACTGCCGATGCCTACGCCGACCGCCTGCGCCAGCATGGCTTCCAGGTGCAGCTGATCGAGTGCACGCCGCGACCGACCGCACTGCCGACCGGCGTGGCCGGCTGGCTGCGGGTATTCGCCACACCGCTGCTGGATGACCTGCCAGCCGAGGCACGCGCCACCGTGCGCGAGGCCGCCACCGTTCTGCTGGCCGAGCTGCCGCGCAACGCCGGCGGTCAGCCGCTGGCCGACTACGTGCGGCTGCGGGTGCTTGCCCGTCGCCGCTGACTTGACCTTTTCGCTATCTTTCCTGATGTCCGCACCTTCGTACTTCTGCCAGGCACACGCATGACTTCCGCACCCCGCACCCTGTACGACAAACTGTGGGACGCCCACGTGGTGGTTCCCGAATCCGACAGCGCGCCCGCCGTGCTGTACATCGACCTGCACCTGATCCACGAGGTGACCTCGCCGCAGGCGTTCACCGAACTGCGCGAGCGCGGCCTGTCGCCGCGCCGCCCGGATCGCACCAAGGCGACGATGGACCACTCCACGCCGACCCTGCCGGCTGCCGCCGATGGCACGCTGCCCTATGCCAGCGCGGCGTCCGAGGCACAGGTCGCCACGCTGGCACGCAACTGCGCAGAGCACGGCATCGAACTGTTCGACATGGCTTCGGACAACCGCGGCATCGTCCACGTGATCGCGCCCGAGCAGGGCTTCACCCAGCCCGGCATGACCATCGTCTGCGGCGACAGCCACACCTCCACCCATGGTGCGTTCGGTTCGCTGGCGTTCGGCATCGGTACCAGCGAGGTCGGCCACGTGCTGGCCACGCAATGCCTGCTGCAGCGCAAGGCGAAGACCTTCGCGATCACCGTTGATGGGCCGCTGGCACCCGGCGTTGGCGCCAAGGACGTGGTCCTGCACATCATCGGCGTGATCGGCGTCAATGGTGGCACCGGCCACGTGATCGAGTTCCGTGGCAGCACCATCGAAGCGATGGACATGGAACAGCGCATGACCCTGTGCAACATGTCGATCGAGGCCGGCGCACGCGCCGGTATGGTGGCCCCGGACCAGGTCACCTTCGACTTCGTCGCCGCTACACCGCGCGGGCCCAAGGGCGCCGATTTCGATGCTGCCGTGGCGCGCTGGCAGCAGCTGCGCAGCGATGACGGCGCGCATTTCGACAGCGAAGTGCACATCGACGCTGCCGACATCCGCCCGACCCTGACCTGGGGCACCCATCCGGGCACCGCGATCGCAGTGGATGCGCCGATTCCGGCAGCCAACGATGCCGCCGCACAGAAGGGCCTGGACTACATGCACTTCCAGGCAGGCAGGGCGCTGGCGGGTACGCCGGTGGACGTGGTGTTCGTCGGCTCGTGCACCAATGGGCGCCTGAGCGACATGCGCGAAGTGGCGCAGGTGCTGCGCGGTCGTCGCGTCGCTGACCGGGTACGCATGCTGGTGGTGCCGGGCTCGGAGATCGTCAAGCGCGAGGCCGAGGCCGAAGGCATCCATGAGATCGTGCGCGCGGCCGGTGCTGAGTGGCGCGAGCCGGGCTGCTCGATGTGCATCGCCATGAACGGCGATCTGGTCGCGCCCGGCCAGCTGGCCGTGAGCACCAGCAACCGCAATTTCGAAGGCCGCCAGGGCCCCGGTTCGCGCACGCTGTTGGCCTCGCCAATGAGCGCGGCATGGGCCGCAGTGAACGGGCACGTTGCCGATACCCGCGAACTGTTCGCACAGGAGGTGGCGTGATGAGCGGATTCCGTACCCTGACCTCGGCCAGCGTGGTGCTGCGCCAGACCAACATCGATACCGACCAGATCATTCCCGCACGGTTCCTGTCCACCACCGAGCGCGCCGGCCTGGGCCGCAATGCGTTCAATGACTGGCGCTGGCAGGCCGATGGTTCGCCGGTCGCCGACTTCGCCTTCAACCAGCCGCACAACGCCGGCCGCAGCATCCTGCTGGCCGGCCGCAACTTCGGCTGCGGTTCCTCGCGCGAGCATGCGCCGTGGGCACTGACCGACCTGGGCCTGCGCGCCATCGTCAGCAGCGAGATCGCCGACATCTTCCGCGGCAACTCGCTGAAGAACGGCCTGCTGCCGATCGTGCTGGATGAGGCCGATGTGCAGGCGCTGATGCAGCGCCCGGATGATGAGCTGACCATCGACGTGGCCGCGCGCGAACTGCGCACCCCGGATGGCCGTATCTATCCCTTCCCGCTGGATGGCTTCTCGCAGACCTGCCTGCTGGAAGGTGTCGACCAGTTGGGGTATCTGTTGGGCCGTGTCCCTGAAATCGAACGCTACGAGAGTGAGCATGCACGCTGAAATTGTTGTCCTGCCCGGTGATGGCATTGGCCCGGAAGTGGCCGCCGCGGCAGTCGCCGTCCTGAAGGCCGTCGCCGAACGCTTCAACCACACCTTCACCTTCAGCGAGCACGACATCGGTGGCGTCGCCATCGATCGCCATGGCGAGCCATTGCCCGCCTCTACGTTGACCGCCTGCCAGGCCGCCAACGCCGTGCTGCTGGGTGCGGTCGGCGGCCCGAAGTGGTCCGACCCGAATGCCAAGGTGCGCCCGGAGCAGGGTCTGCTGGCGATCCGCAAGGCGCTGGGCCTGTACGCCAACCTGCGCCCGGTGCGCACCCATGAAGCCGCGCTGCACGCCTCGCCGATCAAGGCCGAGCTGCTGCAGGGCGTGGACTTCGTGGTGGTGCGCGAGCTGACCGGTGGCATCTATTTCGGCGACAAGACCCGCGACGCCGACAGCGCCAGCGATCTGTGCCGCTACACCGTGGCCGAGATCGAGCGCGTACTGCGCAGCGCGTTCCGTCTGGCGCAGCAGCGTCGCGGCAAGGTCACCTCGGTGGACAAGGCCAATGTGCTGGAAACCTCGCGCCTGTGGCGTGACGTGGCCGCGCGCATCGGCCGCGAGGAGTTCCCGGACGTTGCGCTGGAGCACCAGCTGGTCGATTCAATGGCGATGCACCTGCTGGCCAAGCCGCGCGAGTACGACGTGATCGTCACCGAGAACATGTTCGGCGACATCCTCACCGATGAGGCGTCGATGCTGGCCGGCTCGCTCGGCCTGCTGCCGTCGGCCTCGCTGGGCGAGCCGGGTGCGGTCGGCATCTACGAACCGATCCACGGTTCGGCCCCGGACATTGCCGGCAAGGGCATCGCCAATCCCTACGCAACGATCTTCAGCGCGGCGATGCTGCTGCGCCATTCGCTGGGGCTGGAAGCGGAAGCCGCTGCGGTGGAAGCGGCGGTGCACGCCGTGCTGGATGATGGTGTGTTCACTGCCGACCTGGCCGCCAAGGGCCAGGCGGTGAGTACCGCCGCTGCGACAGATGCGGTGCTGGCGAAGCTCAACTGATCCGATAGCGCCACGCCATGCGTGGCGCCCCTCCCTTTGGACATTGTGCGCAGCCACCCATGGGGTGGCTCTACTGTAGATCCACGCCATGCGTGGATGGTTCGAACCCCGTGCAGTAGATCCACGCCATGCGTGGATGCAGCCATCCGTGCCAACCAAGGTCGGCACCCACCACCGCAGTAGATCCACGCCATGCGTGGATGCAGCCATCCGTACCAGCCAAGGTCGGCACCCACCACCGCAGTAGGGCCACGCCATGCGTGGCTGCTTTACTTGGTGGTATACCCACCATTGACCAGGATCGTCTGCCCAGTCATCCACCAGCCATCGGTGACCAGGAAGCGGATCCACGGCACGATGTCGGCGATGTCGGTCAGGCCAGTGCGGGTGAGTGCCGACAGTGCCGCCGCGGTCTTGTGATACGCCTGCGCATCGGCACTCTCGGCCGGATAGAAGAACGGCGTGTCCATCGGGCCAGGCCCGATCGCAGTCACCGAGATGCCGCGTTCGCCGAACTCCTTCGACGCCGCACGGGTGAAGTGCTCGACCGGCGCCTTGGTACCGGCATAGCTGGAATAGAACGGCGTGAATGCGCCCAGCAACGAGGTGACCAGGGTGCAGATGCGGCCGCCGTCATTGACGTTTCGACCGGCTTCCTTGAGGAAGAAGAACGCGGACTTCGCATTGACCGCGCTCATCTCGTCGTACTCGGCTTCGCTGATCTCCAGCATCGGCTTCTTCAGCACCTTGCCGACGGTATTGATGGCGATGTCCGGCCGGCCGACTGCAGCCACGGCATCGGCGAACAAGCGCTCCATCGCTGCGGCCGAAGTCAGGTCGCCCTGCAGCGCCACCGCCTTGCTGCCAGCAGCCTGTACGGCGGCGACCGTTGCTTCCGCATCAGCCTGGGTGGCGGCACTGTTGTAGTGGATGACGATGGCCTTGGCGCCCTGGCTGGCAAAGTCGCGGGCCAGCAGCCCGCCCAGGTTCTTGGCACCGCCAGCGATCAGCACGGTCTTGCCCTTGAGGGAATGGTCAGTCATGGCTTGGTCTCGGGGAGGGGCTGCCCGGGATGGCAACCTGCCCTGATGACGATATCGTGCAGAAAATCCGGATAAAGCCCGCTATATTGACTTAACTTTCCAGAGTCAGCGAACAATGGACCGGATCGATCGCTTCCGTATCTTCACCCGGGTGGTGGAGAGCGCCAGCTTCACCCGCGCCGCCGACCAGCTCGGCCTGCCCCGCTCCACCGTCTCGGCAGCCATTGCAGAGCTGGAGCAGCGGCTCGGCACCCGCCTGCTGCAGCGCTCCACACGACGGGTCTCCACCACCCACGACGGCGACGTGTTCCATGCGCGCTGCCTGCGCCTGATCGCCGAAGTCGAAGACGCTGAATCGTTGTTCCGCCAGGATGATGCGCAGCCGATTGGCCTACTGAAGATCGACGTGCCCAGCCGCATCGGCCGACGCATCATCGCCCCCGCCCTGCCGGATTTCTTTGCGCGCTACCCGCAGGTGGAACTGGACCTGGGCATGACCGATCGCGCGGTGAACCTGATCGAGGACGGTTGCGATGCCGTGCTGCGGGTTGGCCACCTGGGCGACTCCAGCCTGGTGGCACGCACGCTGGGCCAGCTCGACTTCGTCAACGTTGCCGCGCCCAGTTACCTGAGTGAGCACGGAGTGCCGCAGCATCCCGCTGATCTACAGCAGCACCGCGCGGTGAACTACGCATCGCCGACCACGGCGCGGGTGGAACCGTGGGAATGGCAGGACGGTGGCCAGCTGCGCACGCTGCCGATGCCTGGCTGGGTACGGGTAAACAGCGCCGAGGCCTCGATCGCGTGCTGCGTGGCGGGGCTCGGCCTGCTGCAGATTCCGCGCTACGACGTGCAGGCCGAACTGCAATCCGGTGCGCTGGTGGAAGTGATGCCACAGCACGTGGCGCAACCGCTGCCGGTGACCCTGTTGCAGCCGCACCGGCAACACCGCGCGCAACGCGTGCGGGTGTTCATCGAATGGCTGCTGCCGGTGCTGCGGAACGGCCTGCAGCTGCAGTAGATCCACGCCATGCGTGGATGCATGCCACGCAGATCAGTAGATCCACGCCATGCGTGGATGACTGAGCCTGGTCCTCCGCAGCCACCCATGGGGTGGCTCTACTGCAGAAACTACCAACCTTGGTGGAAGTGATGCCACAGCACGTGGCGCAACCGCTGCCGGTGACCCTGTTGCAACCGCATCGGCAGCACCGCGCGCAACGCGTGCAGGTGTTCATCGAATGGCTGGTGCCGGTGCTGCGGAACGGCCTGCAGCTGCAGTAGATCCACGCCATGCGTGGATGCACGCATCAGTGCCAACCAAGGTTGGCACCTACCAGGGCCAAGACCCGCTGTGGTAGATCCGCGCCATGCGTGGATGCGTGCATCAGTGCCAACCAAGGTTGGCACCTACCAGGGCAGTGGCCGCCGAACCCGGGGCATTACGCCCCGGATTCGTCCGGCTTGACCCGGAACCACGCCGCGTACAGCGCCGGCAGGAACACCAGGGTCAGCACCGTGCCCACGATCAGGCCACCCATGATCGAGATCGCCATCGAGCCATAGAACGCACTGCGCGAGAGCGGAATCATCGCCAGCACCGCCGCCAGCGCGGTCAGCACGATCGGGCGGAAGCGGCGCACCGTGGCATCGATGATCGAATGCCAGCGGTCATGCCCGGCATCGATGTCCTGCTGGATCTGGTCGATCAGGATCACCGAGTTGCGCATGATCATGCCGGCCAGCGCGATCGTGCCCAGCAGCGCCACGAAGCCGAACGGGGCGCGGAACAGCAGCAGGAACAGGGTCGCACCGATGATGCCCAGCGGCGCGGTCACCAGCACCATCGCCGCACGCGAGAAGCTGCGCAGCTGCAGCATCAGCAGCGTGGCCACCACCACCAGGAACAGCGGCATGCCGGCCTTGATCGAGTTCTGGCCACGTGCCGAATCCTCCACGGTACCGCCGGTTTCCAGCAGGTAGCCATTCGGCAGTTCGGCACGGATGCCATCCAGCGTCGGCAGGATCTGATGCACCACGTCCAGTGGCTGCATGCCATCACTGATGTCGGCGCGCACGGTCACCGTCGGCAGACGGTTACGGTGCCAGATGATGCCATCCTCGAAGCCGTACTCCATCGTCGCCACCTGCGACAGCGTGATGCTGCCGCCGTTGGCGGTCGGCATCGACAGGCTGGACAGCAGCTCCAGCTGGTTGCGTTCATCGGCCGGCCCGCGCAGCAGCATCTCGATCTGGCGGTTGCCTTCGCGATACACGCTCACCGACTGCCCGGCCAGCGAGCTGGACAGGAACTGGCTGACCTGGGCACTGCTCACACCCAGCGCGCGCGCACGCTCCTGGTCGATCACCAACCGCACCACCTTGCTCGGCTCGCTCCAGTCCAGGTTGACGTTCATCACGTGCGGGTTTTCACGCACCTTGGCCTCGACCTGCCGTGCGATCGCCTGCACCTTCTCGATGTGCTCGCCGGAGATGCGCATCTGCACTGGGTAACCGACCGGCGGACCATTCTCCAGGCGGGTGACGCGCATCTGTACGTCCGGGAACTTCGGGATCACCTCATGCAGCAGCCAGTCGCGGGTGCTTTCGCGCGACTTGATGTCCTTGGCCAGCACCACGAACTGGGCGAAGTTGGTGGCCGGCAGCTGCTGGTCCAGCGGCAGGTAGAAGCGTGGCGAACCGGTGCCCACGTAGGACACGTAGTTGGCGATGCCATCGCGGTTGGACAGCAGCTTCTCCAGCTTCTCTGCCTGGGCCTGGGTCGAGCGCAGCGACGCGCCCTCGGCCAGCTCGATGTCCACCATCAGTTCCGGCCGGGTCGAATCCGGGAAGAACTGCTGCGGCACGAAGCGGAACATCATCAGCGAGAACACGAACAGGGCGATGGTCGCGGCGATCACCCACCAGCGGTGGCGCAGGCAGCCATCGAGGAAGCGACGGAAGCTGCGATAGAACGGGCGCTGGTACGGATCATGGTCGTGCCCGTGCTGCGGCGGCGCGATCAGGTTGGCCAGCGCCGGATAGCGGTCGGCCCACTGCTGGCGCTTGGCCAGCCAGCGCGCGGACAGGCTGCCCGGCTTCGGCGGCTGCGGATTGAACAGGTCCGGCAGCATCTTGTCGCCCAGGTACGGGATGAACAGCACCGCCGCGATCCACGACACCACCAGCGCAATGGTCACCACCTGGAACAGCGAGCGGGTGTACTCACCCGTGCTCGATGCCGCCGTGGCGATCGGCAGGAAGCCGGCCGCCGTGATCAGCGTACCGGTCAGCATCGGGAACGCGGTCGACTCCCAGGCGAAACTGGCCGCACGCAGGCGGTCGTAGCCCTGCTCCATCTTGGTGGCCATCATCTCCACCGCGATGATCGCATCGTCCACCAGCAGGCCCAGCGCCAGCACCAGCGCGCCCAGCGAGATCTTGTGCAGGCCGATGTCGAAGTAGTGCATGACGAAGAAGGTCATCGCCAGCACCAGCGGGATGGTCACACCTACCACCAGGCCGGTGCGCAGGCCCAGCGAGAAGAAGCTGACCAGCAAGACGATCACTACGGCTTCGGTCAGCACCTGCACGAACTCGCCGACCGACTCCTCCACCGACTGCGGCTGATCGGACACCTTGCGAAGCTGCATGCCGGCCGGCAGGGTCTTCTGCAGGCGTTCGAACTCTGCATCGAGGTTGGCGCCGAGCTTGAGGATGTCACCGCCATCCTTCATCGCCACCGCCAGGCCGATGGCCTCTTCGCCCATGAAGCGCATCTTCGGCGACGCCGGGTCGGCGAAGCCGCGCTTGACCTCGGCGATGTCGCCCAGGTGCACGGTGCGGTCGCCAGCACGGATCGGGAACTGGCGGATGGCGTCGATGTCGTTGAACTGGCCGGTCACGCGCAGCTGCACGCGGTCGGTGGCGGTCTCGAAGAAGCTGGTGCCGGTGACCGCGTTCTGGTCGGCCAGTGCCTGCTGCACCTGCTGCATCGACACGCCCAGCGTGGCCAGGCGGGTGTTGGACAGCTCGATCCACACCTTCTCGTCCTGCAGGCCGACCAGGTCGATCTTGCCGACGTCGGGCACGCGCTGCAGTTCCAGCTGGATGCGGTCGGCGTAGTCACGCATCACCGCGTAGTCGAAGCCTTTGCCGGTCAGCGCGTAGATGTTGCCGTAGGTGTCGCCGAACTCGTCGTTGAAGAACGGACCGACGATCTCGCGCGGCAGCGTCGCACGGATGTCGCCCACGCGCTTGCGCACCTGGTACCACAGGTCCGGGATCTGCCTGGAACGCAGGCTGTCGCGGGCCATGAAGATGACCTGCGATTCGCCGGGGCGCGAATAGGAGCGGATGAACTCGTACTCGCCGGTGTTCATCAGCGCCTTCTCGATCGGCTCGGTCACCTGCCGCGAGACCTGTTCGGCGGTGGCGCCCGGCCACAGCGTGCGCACCACCATCGCCTTGAAGGTGAACGGCGGATCTTCGGACTGGCCCAGATGCTTGTACGACCACGCACCGATCAGCGCGAACGCCAGCATCGCGAACAGCACCAGGGGTCGGTTGGCCAGCGCCCACTCGGAGAGATTGAAGCGGCGCACCGGCTTACTCCTTGGCCTTGGCGGCAGCGGCCGGCGCGGCCGGCTTCAGCACCGGACGGTTCTGCCGGTCCACGGCGATCACCGGCTGACCGGCACGCAGCAGATGGCCACCAGCAGCAACCACCCAGTCACCTGCGCTCACGCCGGACAGCACCGGCACGGTCTCGCTGCCAAACGCACCGGTGGTGACCGCTGCAGCCTTCAGCGTGCTGTTGGCCGGGTCGACCAGCCACACGCTGGCGGTACCGTTGGCACCGCGCTGCAGCGCGCCCAGCGGCAGCTGCAGGGTGCCGTGGCGGCCGGCGCTGCTGTAGACGCGTGCGCTCTGGCCCAGTTCGACATCGGCCAGCGCATCGGCGGCCAGGCTGACCCGGGTCGCGTAGGTACGTGCCTGCGGATCGGCGGCGGCGGCGATCTCGCGGATCGTGCCCGGCAGGCGCTGGCCAGGACGGTTCCACAGTTCCACCTCGACCGGCTGGCCCACCGCATAGTCGCGGATGGTGGCCTCGGGCAGGTCGATCAGCACTTCGCGCCCGCCATCGGCGGCCAGGTTGAAGATGGTCTGGCCGGCCGACACCACCTGCCCGGCCTCGGCCTCGCGGCTGGCGATCACGCCGTCGGCCGGTGCGCGCAGTTGGGCGTAATCGGCCTGGTTGCGCAGCACATCGAGGTTGGCGCGGGCGGCGTTGGCCTGGCCCTGTGCGGCCTTGAAGGCGGCGGACTGCTGGTCCAGCTGCGAGCGGCTGACCAGTTGCTGGTCGGCCAGCACCTGGTAACGCTTGAGGTCATCGCGGGCACGTACCAGATCGGCTTCGGCCGCAGCCAGCTGCGCCTGCGAGGCGCGGGCCTGCAGCGCGAAGTCGGCCACGTCCAGCTCGGCCAGCACATCGCCCTTCTTGACCCGCTGCCCGGCATCGACATGGCGCTTGACCAGGTTGCCACCGACGCGGAACGACAGCGGGCTTTCCTGCCGGGCACGCACCGTGCCCGGGAACGCCGCCGGGGCCTGCCCGGCCTGTTCGCCGGGGTGAACCACCAGCACCGGTACGGCCGCCTGTGGCGCCTGTTCCTGTCCCGAACAGGCTGCCAGCGCAGCCACCCACACCATACCGCCCATCCAGCGCACGATCTTCATCGGTCAACGTCCTGAAAACGCAGGGTTGCAACTAAGGGAGAGCCGCGACTGCCGGCCCAATTTAATAAACCGGCCGGTATAGTATAAATATCGAACCGCTTGGTCTAGTATTGTCGTGATGAGTTCTCACACTTCCCGCAAGCCGTCGGCCAAGCCCGCTGCCAAGGCCGCCGGACCCGGGCGCCCCAAGGACCTCGGCAAGCGCGCGGCGATCCTTGAAGCAGCCAAGGCACTGTTCATCGAACAGGGCTATACCGGCGTGAGCATGGACACCATCGCCGCTCAGGCCGGCGTCTCGAAGCTGACTGTGTACAGCCACTTCGGCGACAAGGAAACCCTGTTCTCCGAGGCCGTGCAGTCAAAATGCATTGAAATGCTGCCTGACGCGCTGTTCGTGGCCGACGCGGACGGCCCCCTGCGCGACCAGCTGATCGGCATCGGCCTGGCCTTCTTCGAGCTGATCACCTCCGACGCAGCGATCTCGATCCAGCGCATGATGATGGCGCCGGAGACCGACGAACGCCTGCGCGAGCTGTTCTGGCAGGCCGGCCCGGAACGTACCTGCGAGGCCCTGGCCGATTTCCTGCGCGCGCGCGGCGAACGCGGCGAGCTGGACATCCCCGACTATTACCTGGCCGGCCAGCAGTTCCTGACCCTGGTCAAGGGCGAAGTGCACATGCATATGATGTGCGGCATGCCACTGTCACCAGTGGAATGCGACCCTCTCACCCACGTGACCGCCAGCATCGACTTCTTCCTGCGCGCCTATGCGCCACGAGGGGCCAGGACGGCCGGATAACCAAAACTGAACGAACCGGAGGTCGCGATGACTTCCGGCACTGCGACCCCGGCCACCCGGCAGCTGATGCTCTGGGCGCGCCGCCGGCCTCCGGCACCGGTAAAATGGCCGGCCCACTGCGCTGGATTTGAACCTCATGACGATTGATTACGCCCACGCCCGCGAACTGATGGTGGAACAGCAGATCCGTCCCTGGGACGTGCTGGACATCAAGGTGCTCGACGTCCTGGCCCGCCTGCCGCGCGAGGCCTTCGTCGCCGACGCGCACCGGGCGCTGGCCTACGCCGATGTTGAACTCCCGATCGGCCATGGCCAGAAGATGATGAAGCCGGTCATCGAGGGCCGTACCCTGCAGGCACTGGATCTGCAGCCGGGTGACGAAGTGCTGGAAATCGGCACCGGCAGCGGCTTCCTGGCAGCCTGCATCGGCGCGCTGGCGCGCGACGTGCTGAGCCTGGAGATCGACCCGGAACTGGCCGCCGCCGCGCGTGCCCGCCTGGACGCTTCCGGCCTGGGCACCAACGTCCGCGTGGAAGTGGCCGACGCCCTGTCCTGGCAGACCGAACGCCGCTTTGACGTGATCTGTGTCACTGGTGCGGTCGACGTGGTGCCGTCACAGTTCGCCTCGTGGCTGCGTCCGGGTGGTCGCCTGTTCGTGATCCATGGCCGTTCGCCGGCGATGGAGGCCCTGCTGGTCAAGGCCGACGGCAGCACCGAGTCCCTGTTCGAGACCGATATTGATTACCTGCGTGGTGCCGCCCCGGCCCCCCAGTTCCACCTCTGAGTCCAAGGAAGCCGCAATGATCCGCCGATCCCTCGCTGTTGCGCTGGCCACTGCCCTGCTGCCGTTGTCCGCCCATGCCGCCGACCTGCTGCAGGTCTACGAAATGGCGCGCAATGGCGATCCGCAGCTGTCCGCCGCCGAATCCACCCGGCTGTACGACAAGGAAGGCGCCGTGCAGGCCCGCGCTGCCCTGCTGCCGCAGATCAACGGCCAGGCCACGCTGAACCGCTCGCGCAGCGAGGCGGACCATGACGCCAACTCCGGCACCGTGACCAGCAAGCGCCGCAACTACACGATCGAAGGGAGCCAGACGCTGTTCAACTGGACCCAGATCAACAACCTGCGTTCGCAGCGCGAGCTGAGCAAGGCCGCGGACTTCACCCTCGATTCGGCCAACGACAGCCTGATCGTGCGCACCTCGGCGGCCTACTTCAACGTGCTGGTGGCAATCGAATCGCTGAACGCCGCACAGACCAATGAAGCGGCCGCGAAGAAGCAGTTCGACTTCGCCGACAAGCGCCTGGAAGTGGGCCTGGCGCCGATCACCGACGTGCACGAAGCACGCGCCCAGTACGACCAGGCGCGTGCCAACACCATCGTTGCGCAGAACACCCTGGCCGATAACTACCAGGCCCTGACCGAACTGACCGGCCAGCCGGTGGTCAACCTGCGCGGCCTGCCGGCGGACTTCCGCCCGGAAGTGCCGGCCAACCGTGGCAACATCGATGAGCTGGTGCACCAGGCCACCAACCAGAATCCGGCGCTGAAGGCCCAGGAACTGAAGGTCAGCGCCGCCGAGGCTGGCGTGCAGGCCGCTCGTGGCGGCCATTACCCGACCCTGTCGCTGGGCGGCAGCTGGGGCAAGAGCGCAACCTGGGGTGACAGCACTGGTGCCGGCTCGTTGTCGCCGGATGCACGCACCAACAGCATCGGGCTGACCCTGAGCGTGCCGATCTTCGCCGGTGGTGCCACCCAGTCCGGCGTGCGCCAGGCACTGGCCCAGCGCGACATCGCCCAGGACGGCTACGAGCAGCAGAAGCGTGCCCTGGACCGCAACACCCGCAATGCCTACCAGACCCTGGTGCAGGGCATCAGCGAAGTGGAAGCCCGCCGCCTGGCGGTGGTCTCGGCGCAGAGCGCGTACGACGCGTCGCAGGTCGGCCTGGAAGTCGGTACCCGTACCGTGCTGGACGTGATCCAGAACCAGCGCATCCTGTTCTCGGCGCAGCTGGATTATGCACAGGCCCGCTACACCTTCCTGCAGAACCGCTTGCTGCTGAGCCAGTCGCTGGGTGCGCTGGACGTGGCCGAGCTGCAGGACGTGAACCGCCTGCTGACCCAGGACGCGGGCAACCCGTCGACGACCACGCACTGAGTCGTCGCCCTGCCGGCAACGAAGAAGCCACCCGGGAGGGTGGCTTTTTTGTGGGCAGCGCGTACGGCCCCACCCAGGCATGGCGCAGATCCGCCGGCCGTCAGCCCGGCCACGCGCCTGCCCGCTCCACTGCGGCCAGCACGCACAGCGCCGCGGCCAGGGGCGCAAGCACCATCGCAGCCCCCGGCATAGGCGCGCGCACACGCAGTGCTGCCAGGCACAAAGCCGCCATCACCAGCAGGGTGGCCGGGCCCGGCAGCACCGGCAATGCATCGACGGGTGTTCCCAACGCCAGCAGCGCCGCCAGCACCACGGTGACCGGTATCAGCCGCGTCCGGAACCCGGGCGCTTCATCCGCGGCCACAGGCCAGAGCTGCGCTGCCAGATGTGTGGCCAACGACAACAGCACCAGCAGCAGTGCTGCCAACCCGGCCATGCCCGCCAGCGGCAGCAACGGCAGCAGCCACTGCAACTGCGGATGGCCCTGCAATGCCACCGACAACGGCCGCGTACTGGCCAATGCCGGGAACTCGACCAGGCCGGCCTGCAACGCCGCCAGCACGATCAGCAGCAGCATTGCCAGCAGCAGCGCGGCCGCCAGCAGCCCTGGTGACCGCGCACGCACCTGCGGGCCACGCCCAGGAAACCCCAATACCAGACCCACACTGGCAAACACCGCCAGCAAGGGCACGCTTGCCGCCAGCACACCGCCAGGTCCGAACCGATAGGGCGCGGTGGCGTCCGGCAGCCACGGAATCCAGTTCGCGTAGTGCACATGGCGGACCGCCAGCGCCAGCAGCAACAGCCCTACACCGATCTTCGCCGTCAACAGCACGCAGACCATCAGCGCGATGCGACGCGGAGGCAGTAACACGAACGCACCCAGCACCAGCAGGCTGGTGACGGCAATCACCGGATCCGGCAATGCGCTGCCGGTTTCAATACCGCGACTGGCAAACACCGCACGCGCGTGGCCCGCCATGGACTGCGCCACGCCGGCGCTGGTCACCACCAGCTCCAGCAGCAGCACAGCACCCAGCAGGCGCGCGACTGCTGTGCCCCAAGCGGCCCGCAGCGGGCCGTACAGGCCATCGGCTTCCGGCTGCTGCTGGTTCAGCACGTGCAGGCAATACAGCATCGGCGCTGTGCCCAGTGCGGCCAGCAGCAGACTCAGTACGATGGCCGGGCCGGCCTGGGCGGCGGTGTACTGGCCGACCAGGGCGATCACGCTGCCCCCCAGCAACAAGGTCAACGCCACCAACGCGAAGTGATCCATTCCCAGCAGCGCGTGCCGGCCACGGCGGTTGTCGCTGTCCATCGCAAGCCCTCTTGATTCCGCCCATGCGCGGTCGACAGCAGGCTGGCAGCCTGCGCCAAAGGGCGGTATCAGAATCCGTACCGTGCGCATCGCGATGTGACCACAAACACGTTCGCAGCCACGCATCCGGTCCTGCTGCGACAGGAATCCGGTTGCTAAGCAGAATTGATGCAGTCGATCACGTCAGTCGGTCCACGTAGTGTCCGCCCTGGCGGTGTTGCTGCCCGGCTCAGCTGCGCGGCGGCGGCAGATGTGGCGCGACCAGCGCCAACGTGCGCTGCAGGGCACCGCGGCCATTGCTGACCAGCGTGCATCCAGCACGGGCCATGTCCTCGCGCGCCGCAGCGTCGCCCAGCAGGTGCTGCAGCAGGTCACCTACTGCCTGCACGTCCTCGCCGATCAGCAAGGCACCGGCCTCACGCATGCGCCGTGAGATCTCTGCGAAGTTGTGCAGGTGCGGGCCGGTCACAGCGGCAGTGCCCATCGCCGCCGGTTCCAGCAGATTGTGGCCACCGATCGGCTGCAGGCTGCCGCCGACGAAGGCGACCTGCGCGCAGGCATAGAACGGCATCAGCTCACCCAGGGTGTCGATGACGAATACATCCGTGCCGGCCTCCGGCCATTGCTTCGCGCGACGGGTCGTCACGTTCCAGCCCTGCTCGCGCGCCAGCGCCTCCACCTTCGGGAAGCGCTCTGGGTGCCGCGGCGCCCACAGCAACAACAGGTCGGGGTGCTGCTGGCGCAGGCGCCGATGCAGGTCGATCACCGCCTGCTCCTCACCATCGTGGGTACTGGCCGCGATCCACACCGGGCGCCCGGCGGGCACGCAGGCGTGGAACTGCTCGACGAAGCCCTGCACATCCGGCGTGGCGATATCGAACTTGAGGTTGCCCAGCGCCTGCACCTGTTCACGCGCAGCACCCAGCTGCACGAAGCGCTCGGCGTCGTCCTGCGACTGCGCGGCCACGCAGGTGACCGTGCGCAGCGCACGGCGGATCAGCGCCGCCAGCACCCGGTAACCGCGCAGCGAACGCGCGGACAGGCGGGCGTTGAGGATGTACACCGGGATGCGACGGTCGCGGCAGCCGAACAGCATGTTCGGCCACAGCTCGGTTTCCAGGATCAGTGCCAGGCTGGGCTGGAAATGGCCGAGGAAGCGGTTGACGCTGCCCGGTACGTCGTACGGCAGATAGACATGGTCCAGCGCGTCTCCCCACAGCGCGCGCACGCGCTCCGAACCGGTCGGGGTGATGGTGGTGATGACCCAGCGGATGTCCGGACGCTGCTGGCGCAGGGCATTCACCAGCGGCGCGGCGGCATTGACCTCGCCCACCGAGACCGCGTGCAGCCAGACCCGCGGCTGGCCGGTCGGCTGCGGATACGAGGCATAACGCTCGTCCCAGCGCCGGAAGTATTCACGGACCCGGAAACCGCGCCAGACCAGGTGGTACACGGTGATCGGCAGCAGGATGTAGAGCACGGCCGAGTACAGGCCGCGCAGGATCCATTCGACAGGGTCTTTACGCATGCGGCAAGGATACGGGAGCCCCCCGGGAAAGACACGCAGCCGGGTTGGTAGAATGGCGCCATGTCAGATGCCACCACCGCCGTCCGCCCGTCGCTGCGCGATCCCCGCAACTGGCCGATGTTCGCCGCCATGCTCGGCGCCTTCGCCATCGCCCGCCTGCCGTGGATGCTGCAGCGTGCGCTCGGCCGGGGCGTCGGCTGGATCAGCTGGCGCCTGCTCGGCAGCCGCCGTCGCGCCGCCGAGGTCAACCTGCAGCTGTGCTTCCCGGAGAAGGACGAAGCCTGGCGCCAGCGCCTGGTGCGCGACAGCTTCGACGCGCTGGGCGTGGGCGTGCTCGAGTGCATCCGCGCCTGGTGGGGCAGCATCGACCGCATCCGCCCGCAGGTGAAGATCGAAGGCCTCGAGCATCTGCGGCAGATGCAGGCCGAAGGCCGCGGCGTGCTGCTGGTCTCCGGCCACTTCATGACGCTGGAGATGTGCGGCCGCCTGCTGTGCGACTACGTTGACCTGTCGGGCATGTACCGCAAGCACAAGAACCCGGTGTACGAATGGGCGGTGAAGTTTGGCCGCCTGCGTTATGCCAAGGCGATGTTCGCCAACGAGGACATCCGCGCGACCGTGCGCCACCTGAAGAAGGGCGGCTTCCTCTGGTATGCGCCGGATCAGGACATGCGTGGCAAGGACACCGTGTTCGTGCCGTTCTTCGGCCATACCGCATCCACCATTACCGCCACCCACCAGCTGGCGCGGATGACCGGCTGCGCGGTGATTCCGTACTTCCACCGCCGCGAGGGCGGGAAGTACTTCCTGAAGATCGGCGCACCGCTGGAGAATTTCCCCAGCGAGGATGTGGAAGCCGATACCACGCGGGTCAACCAGGCCATCGAAGAAATGGTGCGCGAAGCCCCGGACCAGTACCTGTGGATCCATCGGCGGTTCAAGCGCCAGCCCGGCGGCCGGAGCGATTTCTACAAGTAGCGGTGGGAGGGATGGCTTCATCCACGCATGGCGTGGATCTACTGCCTTGTGCGGCTTCATCCGCGTATGGCGTGGATTCAATGACGTGGGGCATTCTGAAGTAGATCCACGCCATGCGTGGATGCTCTTCGATTCCGTGCCGGGATTCACAACGGCCAGCGGCACCAGGCGTACGGGTACTCCCCCATCACGCACGCCAAGCCCGCACGGACCGGATTGGCCAGGATGTACATCGCCTTCTCGTGAAGGGATTCATCGCTGCGTACGGCGTGATCGTGGTAACCGTGCTGCCACAGCGACCCTCGCCGCTCCAATCGCCGATTCAGCAGCCGGCTGCTGCGTGATTTGAGCAGGGCCATGCACTCGGCCAGGGTTCCCCCGCGCAATTCCATCAACCAGTGCAGATGGTCGGGCATCACCACCCAGGTGAAGCTGTGGCTCCCCCCCTTGCGCTCTACGAAGCGCAGTGCCTCAACCAGAATCGCTACGTTGGAAGCATCGGCAAAGAAGGGTTCACGATCGAGGGTTACCGTAGTCAATGAATAGACGTTACCGGTGCAGGAGTAACGACCGTAGCGGAGTCTTGGGCTGGCCATGGCCTCAGCGTGCGATACACACGGAGGCACGGCTAGTGGAGGTTGGCGCGTGTTTGCGTCGGTAAAGCCCCATCCACGCATGGCGTGGATCTACTACGGCGACGTTCGTTCGGTGACCGCCCCATGCACGCCATGGCGTGGATCCACCATGGGGACGTTTGTTCGGTACGTGGAGTAGAGCCACGCCATGCGTGGATGGACGATCACACCACCGTCGGCGTGTCGTCCGTTTCGCGGGCCAACAGGCTGCCGGCGAACAACGCGGCCAGCAGCACGGTCAGCCCCCCCCAGAATGCGGAATAGAACGCAAGGTGGGTGTTGAGCGGGAATACGGTGGCGGCCAGCGCCAGCATCGCAGGGCGCGCGCGGTCACGGGCCGCGGGCGGTGCGAAACGCCAGGCGCGCCACGCCTGGGCGACGGCGGCCAGCCACAACAGCAGGCCCAGCACGCCGGTTTCGGCAAGGATTTCCAGCACGATCTGGTGTGCGTGCAGCGCCGGTTCGGCGCCCCACACCGCGGGCCCATCGTCACCGACGCACTGCGGGTACGCATCGCGGAAGCCGCGTGCGCCCACGCCGTTGATCGGGTGCCCGGCAATCATGCAACCGGCCGCACTCCAGATGCGCCCACGTCCGGACAGCGCCTGGTCGACGCCCTCGGTGCCGCCGTCCCAGGCCATCGCGGTGCGCGCCACACGCTCGCGCAGCTGCGGCACGCTGGCGGTCAGTGCCGCCGCGGCCAGCAGGCCGACCACCGCCAGCAGGCCCAGGCGCTTCCAACCGAGCTGGCGCACGCCGCTGTAGGCCACGATCACCGCGAAGGTGATCCAGGACGCGCGCGAACCGGCCAGCAGCAGCACGATGGCCAGCGCCGCACCGGCGAGCAGCCAGCCCGGCGTGCCGAAGCGGCGTGCGGCGGGGAGCAGCAGGAACGGCGAGAGGCTGGCCAGCACCTGGCCGAATTTCAGGTTGCACGGCCCGAGCGCGCCACTGAGGCGGTCGGCCAGCGCGGCTTCCTCGGCCGGGCACAGCGCATGGCCGCTGACGGCGAGCTTCAGTTGCTGCAGCGACCAGAACCACGGGCTGGTGCCCGCCACCGACTGCACCAGCGCATCCAACGTCCACAGCGCGGTGATCAGCGCCAGGCCACCGAAGATCAGGCGGCGCCGCTGCGGCGTGGCCACGGCGATCGCCACCAGCCACATGAAGGGCAGGTAGCGCAGGCCGGCGGCCGCCTTGGTCCACGACGCCGCCGGATCGATCGCATCGAAGGCGGAGAACGCCTGCGGCAGCCAGTAACCGAGGAACAGGATCGAGGTCAGCGCCCACGCGGCGGGTGTCAGCAGGTGCGGGCGGCGCTGCAGGCGGCGCATGATCATGCGCACCGCGGCATAGAGCGCACCAAGACCCAGCACGGTTTCAGCGATGCCCGGCAACGGCCACAGCGCCACGTACGCCAGCACCCACCAGGGCGCCCAGCGCCCGGCGCGGTCCTCGCGCACGAGGGTTGCGGGGTCAGCCGGCGAGGTCGGCATAGAGGCGGAGGGTGTCGCGCTGCATGGCCTGCAGGGTAAACGGGATGCGGGTCGGCAAGGACGGCGGCTGCGCCAGCAGGGCCAGCGCACGTTCACCCAGCGCCCGTGCATCGCCCAGCGGCACGGCGCCGGCCGGCTGCAGCTGCTGCAGCAGTTCGCCGACGCCGCCATGGTCCCAGCCCAGTACCGGGCGACCGACCGACAACGCTTCGACCACGGTGCGGCCGAACGCTTCGGGCTTGTCCGACAGCTGCAGCACCAGATCGCTGGCCGCATAGGCCTGGGCGATGCGCGCGGTCGGCGTGCTGATCTGCACGGCGTCGGTCACGCCCAAAGCAGCCGCCTGCCGGCGCAGGTCGGCCACGTAGGCTTCACGGCCGGGTTCATCGGTGCCCAGCATCCACAGCTGTGCAGGCACACCGGCCGCGCGCACATCCGCCAGCAACTGCAGCGCATGAGCATGCCCCTTCAGCCGGGTGCCCCGCCCCGGCAGCAGCAGCAGCGGGCCCTCAACCTGCGCCAGCCACGGGTAATCGGCTGCCAGCGCCAGTCGTGGCCGACGGTCGGCGCGGGCCACGCGGGGAAACTGTGCGACATCGACGCCGCGCGGAATCACCTGCAGCCTCGCTCCGGGAACCGTGGGGTAGTGCCGCTGCACATAGTCGCGCACGGTATTGGACACGCAGATCACGCGTTCACCGCTGGTCATCACCGCGCTGTAGCGGCTGGGCGAGTTCAACCCGTGCACGGTGGTCACCCAATGCGGGCGCTGTGCGGCAGGCATCGCGCGGATCGCGTACAGGCCCAGCCAGGCCGGCAGCCGCGAACGGGCATGCACGATGTCGGCGCCAACTTCAGCGAACAGGCGGCGCAGGGTCGGCAGGTGGCGCAGGGTCAGCAGCGATTTGCGGCCGATATCAAGGGTGAGGTGCTCGGCACCGCTATCGAGCAGCGGCTGCACCAGGCGGCCACCGGCGGAGACCACCAGCGCACGATGGCCGGCAGCGACCAGGGCCGCAGCAATTTCCAGGGTCGAGCGCTCGACACCGCCGGAGTGCAGCGCCGGCAGCAACTGCACCACGGTCAATCGGCGCATCGAAGGGGCGGCCGCTTAGTCGGCCAGCACGAACACGGAACCGCAGTACGGGCACTGCGCTTCGCCGTTGGGCTCGTCTTCGATCGGCAGGTACACGCGCGGATGCGAGTTCCACAGCGCCATTTCCGGGGTCGGGCAGCTCAGCGGCAGATCGCTGCGGTGCACGGTGTAGCGCTTCTCGGCGTTGGCGGGCGCAGTGGCGGTATGGCTCATGGCGGATGTCGATGAACGGGTTGCGAGGCCTGTGATTCTAGCATCTGGGCCGCCCCGACATTGCGCCGCAACGGGTCTTTGCGCGTACCGGGCCGATTCCCTGCGGCCTTGCATGCCACCTCGGGACGGGGTGCCGGCGGAAATTCCCGATCGATCCTGCAGGTTCACGCCGAAAATCCGCCGAAAACGATATTTCCCGCATTTGGATCGAACTAAATGGCACTTGTCAGGTTGCCACGGCTGTTGCAGGATCGGGCCAGGTCGTAAACCGGCCCACTCCAATCCGACCCGATCGCATGGCCCGCCCCCACCGGACCGGCATCGCTTCTTCCACTGCCATCCCGGCGGGCGGAGCGATGCTGTCCGTGGTGTCCGCCGATGCGGGTTCTGCCCGCCGCCTGCCCTTCCGGGAGACCCCTGCATGACCCTGTCCGATCCACGCCGCGCCCTGCTTCCGCTCGCCCTGGCCCTGGCCTGTGCGACTACCGCGATGCCGGTGCTGGCACAGGGACTGCAGACCTCGTTCGAACCGGGCCAGCCGACGCCGGCACCGGCCGCAGGCGCACTGCAGGTCACGATCGGCAACGGCCCTGCTGCGCCTTACGCCGCCAAGCGCAATGCGGGCTACAGCGGCCTGCATGCACTGCGCTACAGCAGCGAAGGCGGCAGCGCGCGACGCGAGCTGTTCAAGGCGGACATGACCATCGAGGCCGATACCACCCTGTCGTGGCTGGTGCTGCCGGAGATCGTCGGCAAGGACACCGTGGCCTCGACCTATGTGTCACTGGACCTGCTGCTGGACGATGACAGCCGCGTTTCGGCCAGCGCTGCACGCGACCAGCATGGCGTGGCCATCGGTGCGCGCGCGCAGGGCGATTCGAAGACGCTGTATCCGCAGCAGTGGGCGCGCAAGGCGGTGCGGCTGGGCGACGTGCCCGCGCTGAAGGGCCGCCGCGTGGTGGCGATCGAACTGGAGGTGGCCAGTGCCGACGGTGCACCGGTCTCGGGCTGGATCGATGACGTGCGCCTGGACACAGTGCCACGTCAGCAGCCAGCGCGCGTCTCCGACTGGGTGCTGACCACCCGTGGCACCCAGGCCAACGGCACCTTCTCGCGCGGCAACAATTTCCCGGCCACCGCGGTACCGCACGGATTCAACTTCTGGACCCCGGTGACCGATGCTGGCGCACTGAACTGGCTGTACCGCTGGAACGAACAGAACGACGCACAGAACCGTCCGCAGCTGCAGGCGCTTGCGCTGAGCCATCAGCCCAGCCCGTGGATGGGCGACCGCCAGACCTTCCAGGTGATGCCCTCGGCCAGCCGTGGCGTGCCGGAGGCCGACCGTCGCAAGCGCGCGCTGTCATTCGAGCGCAGCCATGAAAGCGCGCGCCCGTATCGCTACGACGTGCGCTTCGACAACGGCATCGCGGCCGCCATCGCGCCGACCGATCATGCCGCGCTGTTCCGCTTCGAGTTCCCCGAGGGCGGCGACGCCAACCTGCTGTTCGACAATGTCGATGCACGCGGTGGCCTGACCCTGGACGCTGCCACGCAGACACTGTCCGGCTACACCGATACGCGCAGCGGCCTGTCCAACGGCGCCAGTCGCATGTACGTGGTGGCCAGCTTCGACAGGCCGTGGCGCAGCAGTGGGCGCCTCAACACCGGCCGACCGACCGGTTACATCAAGTTCGATGCCGGCAGCGACCGGCGGGTGACCATGCGCCTCGCCACCTCGCTGATCTCGGTGGAGCAGGCACGGCACAACCTGGCCCTGGAAATGGCCGCAGCCGATACGCTGGAAAGCGTGGCCGGCCGTGCGCAGGATGCATGGGATGCGCGCCTGGCCCGTTTCGACATCGGCGATGCCAGCGACGACCAGAAGACCACGCTGTACTCCAGCCTGTACCGGCTGTTCCTGTACCCCAATTCCGGCCATGAGAACGTGGGCAGCGCCGCCGCACCGGAGTGGCGCTACGCCAACCAGGCCAGCGCCAGCGATGACAACACCGAGGGCAGCGCGACCCGCAGCTATGCCGCCGTGCGCGACGGCAAGGTGTTCGTCAACAACGGCTTCTGGGACACCTTCCGCACCACCTGGCCGGCCTATGCGCTGTTCACGCCCGACGATGCCGGGCAGCTGGTGCAGGGCTTCATCGAGCAGTACCGCGCCGGCGGCTGGATCGCACGCTGGTCGTCGCCGGGCTACGCCGATCTGATGGTCGGCACCAGCTCCGATGTGGCCTTCGCCGATGCATGGCTGAAGGGCGTCGGCGGGTTCGATCCGGCCGAGGCCTATGCCGCCGCGCTGAAGAACGCGACCGTGGTGCCGCCGGACCGCCATGTCGGCCGCAAGGGCATGAACCGTTCGACCTTCCGCGGCTATGCCAGTGCCGACGTGCACGAAGGCATGTCGTGGACGATGGAAGGCGCACTCAATGACTTTGGCATCGCCAACATGGCCGATGCCCTGGCCAAGCGCGCGACCGCGCCCGCCGCACGCGAGCGCTACAGCACCGAGGCCGACTACTTCCGCCATCGCGCCGCCAGTTACGCGACGATGTTCGATCCGGCGGCAGGCTTCTTCCAGGGCCGCAAGGCCGATGGTCGCTGGCGCGTGGACGCAAAGGCCTACGATCCGCGCGTGTGGGGCCACGACTACACCGAATCCAATGGCTGGACCTTCGCCTTCACCGCCGCCCACGATGGCGAAGGCCTGGCCGCGTTGTATGGCGGCCGCGAAAAGCTGGCGGCGAAGCTGGATACCTTCTTCGCCACACCTGAAACCGCGGACCCGGCACTGGCCGGCTCGTACGGCGGCACCATCCACGAGATGACCGAAGCGCGCGACGTGCGCATGGGCATGTATGCGCACAGCAACCAGCCGGCGCACCACATCCCGTGGATGTACCTGTACGCCGGGCAGCCGTGGAAGACCCAGCAGCACGTGCGCGAGATCCTGTCGCGGTTGTACGTCGGCAGCGAGATCGGCCAGGGCTACCCGGGCGATGAGGACAACGGTGAAACCTCGGCATGGTACGTACTGGCCTCGCTGGGCCTGTACCCGCTGCGCATGGGCGCCCCGGAGTACGTGATCGGCTCGCCGGCATTCGAGCATGCACGGGTGGAGCTGCAGGGTGGCGCGGTGCTGACCGTGAACGCGGCCAACAACTCGCGTGAGAACGTCTACGTGCAGTCGCTGAAGATCAACGGTACGCCGTGGACGAAGACCTGGGTGCCGCACGACCTGATCGCCAAGGGCGCGACCCTCGACTTCGTGATGGGACCCCGCCCCTCGCGCTGGGGCAGCGGCGTGGACGATGTGCCGCGCTCGTTGACCGCGCGCGGCCAGCACCCGCAGCTGCTGCACGACCTGCTCGGCAGCGGCGCGAAGGCGACGCTGGCCGATGGCCGTGCCCTGCCCGCGCTGGTCGATGACGATGCCGGCACCACGGTGGGTCTGGGCGCCGGTGCAACCATCGCGCTGACCGGCCTGGCCGAGGGCACCCCGACGATGTACACGCTGACCAGCGGTGACGGCCGCATCCAGGGCGGCGAATGGACGCTGGAGGCGCGCAATGGCAGCGGCAGCTGGACCGTGCTCGACCAGCGCCGTGGCGAAGACTTCGAATCCGCCCGCCAGACCCGTCCGTTCCGCATCGCAAAACCCGGTCGCTACAGCGAATACCGCCTGCGCCTGGCGGCACCGGCACGGCTGCCGCTGGCGGAGATCGAACTGCTGGCGCCCGGCACCGTACAATGAGCTGCATGCGCTTCCGTCTACTGCCTCTGGCCCTAGTTGCCCTGTCCTTCTCAAGCTTCGGCCAGACCCAGGCGTTCGATACGCAGCTGACCCGCGACGGCGTGACGCTGAACTACCAGGACGCCCGTGGCGCCCTGGCCGCACCGCAGCGCAAGCGGGTGATCGATACGTTCTTCTTCGCCTATCTGCGCGAACGCGCGGACTTCCATCCGGCGGCGCCGTCGATGGTGCGCATCGTGATCGATCCGGCCTACACCGGCATCGCCTTCGTTGGCGACAAGGAACAGGCGGCGACGATCACCATCAATCCGGGTTGGCTGGCGCAACACCCGAACGACATCGACCTGGTTACCCATGAGGCGATGCACATCGTGCAGGGGTATCCCGGCTACGGCGATGCACGGGTACCGGGCTGGCTGGTGGAAGGCATCGCCGACTACGCCCGCGACCGCTATGGCATGGATAACGCCGCCGCCGGCTGGGCATTGCCGGTCAAGGTCGAGAAGGGGCAGAACGTCGACAGCGGCTACCGGGTCACCGGCGCCTTCCTGAAGTGGGCCGAGACCGAGCATCCGGGCCTGGTACTGGCGCTGGACAAGGCCCTGCGCGATGGTCGCTACACGCCTGCGCTGTGGCAGAAGCAGACCGGCAAGGCGTTGCCGGCACTTTGGGCGCAGTACGCCAAGCCGCGTTCGGATGCGCCGCCGGCGCCAGCACGCCGCGGCAAGCGCTGACGGGTAGCGCCGGGCCATGCCCGGCGGAATGCAGAGCGCCGCGCTGCGCGCTCGCCGGGCATGGCCCGGCGCTACCACATCGCTGCCTCAGCGCGACTGCACGAAGCCGGCGTACAGCGCGAACAGCTGCCGGAAATAACGACGCGTCACTCGATTGCGCATGACACCCTCGCCCATGAAAAGTTGGTCGGGCCCAGGGTGGGAAGGCCGGTCCGGTCCCTTCCCACGGCCGGGCCGCGTGGGCGTATTGGGCCGCAACGGCGTTGCAGGGACATGACCGGGCGGCGTAACGCGTGTGGCACAGGCCGGCGGGCGGTAGAGCCGGCCGCTGGCCGGCTGCGGTGGTGGTGGACATGATTGCGGTTGCTGGCCAGCGGCCGGCACTACCCGTTTCCGCTTTGCGGAAACAGAAACGCGCCCCGGGGGGCGCGCTTCTGCAGCTGACGCTGGAAAGAAGGCTTACGCCTTCTTTTCCGCTTCCAGCTGCTTGCGGATCTGCGCATCCACCGCTGCAATGGCGGTCATGTTCAGGATCCTGCGCGAGGTCGCGCTGGTGGTCAGGATGTGCACCGGCTTGTTCACGCCCATCAGGATCGGGCCGATCGCCACGCCGTCGGTGAACACACGCACCAGGTTGTAGGCGATGTTGGCCGCTTCCAGGTTCGGCAGCACGAACAGGTTGGCACGGCCCTGCAGGGTCGAGCCCGGCAGCAGCTTCTGGCGCAGCGCTTCGTCCCATGCGGTGTCACCCTGCATTTCGCCGTCCACGTTCAGACGCGGGTTGCGCTTGAGCAGCAGCTCGCGCACCTGGCGCATCTTCAGCGCGTCCTTCGAATCGTGGCTGCCGAAGTTGGAGTGCGACAGCAGCGCCACCTTCGGCTCGATGCCGAACAGCTTCATGCGGTAGGCCGCCTGCAGGGTCGCTTCGCACAGCTGCTCGGCGGTCGGGTCTTCCTGCACGTGGGTATCGACGAAGAAGAACACGCCCTGCTGGTTGATCACGCCGGTCATCGCCGAGGTCGAGGTGACCTTCGGCTCCAGCGGCAGCACGCTGCGCACGTAACCCAGCTTCTTGTGGAAGCGGCCGACGATGCCGGTCAGCATCGCATCGGCTTCGCCACGGGCCACCATCACTGCAGCGATCAGGGTCGGGCGCGAACGCATCAGGTTCTTCGCCGCGGCCACGGTCACGCCACGACGGCCGGTCAGGCCGTGGTAGTACTGCCAGTACTCGTTGAAGCGCGGGTCGTCGTTGATGTTGGTGACTTCAACGTTCTCGCCGATCTTCAGGCGCAGGCCGAGGCGCTCGATGCGCGACTCGATCACTTCCGGGCGGCCGATCAGGATCGGGTGCGCCAGGCCGTCATCGACCACGTTCTGCACCGCCTGCAGCACCACTTCCTCTTCGCCCTCGGCATACACAACGCGCTGCTTGTCGCTGCGCGCGCGGTCGTAGACCGGCTTCATCATCAGGCTGGTGCGGTAGACGAACTGGGCCAGCTTGTCGCGGTAAGCGCCCATGTCGTCGATCGGGCGCGAGGCCACGCCCGAGTCCATCGCGGCCTGGGCCACGGCGGCCGACAGCTCCACCAGCAGGCGGCGGTCGAACGGGCGCGGGATCAGGTATTCACGACCGAAGCTCGGGGTCTCGCCGCCATAGGCCGAACCCATGTCGGTGGCCGCACGACGCGCCAGCGCCGCGATGGCACGCACGCAGGCGATCTTCATTTCCTCGTTGATCGCGGTGGCACCCACGTCCAGCGCACCGCGGAACAGGTACGGGAAGCACAGCACGTTGTTGACCTGGTTCGGGTAATCCGAACGGCCGGTGCCGATGATCGCGTCCGGACGGGCGGCGCGCGCCAGTTCCGGCATGATTTCCGGGGTCGGGTTGGCCAGCGCGAAGATCACCGGATCCGGCGCCATCGTCTTGACCATGTCGGCAGTCAGGATGCCCGGCGCAGACAGGCCCAGGAAGATGTCCGCGCCGTCGACGATCTCGGCCAGGGTGCGCTTGTCGGTGTCGCGCGCATAGCGCTGCTTTTCCGGGTCCAGGTCGGTACGACCGGTGTGGATCACGCCCTCGCGGTCGAAGGCCAGGATGTTCTCCGGCTTCAGGCCCAGCTGCACCAGCATGTTCACGCAGGAAATGCCAGCTGCGCCCATGCCCGTGGTCGCCAGCTTCACTTCCTCGATCTTCTTGCCGGTGATCGCCATGGCGTTGAGCACCGCTGCGCCGACGATGATCGCCGTGCCGTGCTGGTCGTCATGGAACACCGGGATCTTCATGCGCTCGCGCAGCTTGCGCTCGACCACGAAGCATTCCGGCGCCTTGATGTCTTCCAGGTTGATGCCGCCGAAGGTCGGTTCCAGCGAGGCGATGATGTCGACCAGCTTGTCCGGGTCGGTTTCATCCACTTCGATGTCGAACACATCGATGCCGGCGAACTTCTGGAACAGCACGCCCTTGCCTTCCATCACCGGCTTGCCGGCCAGCGCGCCGATGTTGCCCAGGCCCAGCACCGCGGTGCCGTTGGAGATCACCGCCACCAGGTTGCCACGGGCGGTCAGCTCGCTGGCCTGCTGCGGGTCGGCCTTGATCGCTTCACAGGCGTACGCCACGCCCGGCGAATACGCCAGCGACAGGTCGCGCTGGGTCAGCATGGGCTTGGTAGCGGAAACCTTGATCTTTCCCGGCGGGGACATCCGGTGGTAATCGAGGGCGGCCTGTTTGAAATCTTCGTTGGACATCGATGTGGGTTACATGAATGGGCAGAAGGGACAGGGGATGATACCCCCGTTGGAGCGTCTGGACCTGTCGCTATCCTGTCGCAGGCATGCTGCGACCGCACAATTCCGTGCCGTATGCGACGGTACCGCGACACCAGCTTCGGTGCGTCCCATGACAGCCATGGGACGCCTTGAAACGCCGCGGGGCCGTACCACTGTCGTGATCGGCCCCGCGGTACGACACACCTGGATCAGCCCCTGGCCGGCAGCGCCTCGGGCACGGCATCGATCAGCGGCGGCAGTTCGCTTTCGCGGCCATCCAGCGCCAGCTTCAGGCGGTTGCGGTCCAGCGCCCCCTCCCAGCGCGAGACCACCACCGTGGCCACGGCATTGCCGATGAAGTTTGTCAGCGAGCGGCATTCGCTCATGAAGCGGTCCACGCCCAGGATCAGCGCCATCCCGGCCACCGGCACCTCCGGCACCACGGCCAGGGTGGCGGCCAGGGTGATGAAGCCGGCGCCGGTGACGCCGGCCGCGCCCTTGGAGCTGAGCATGGCGACCAGCAGCAGGGCAATCTGATGGCCCAGGGTCAGTTCGGTGTTGGTGGCCTGGGCGATGAACAGCGCGGCCAGGGTCATGTAGATGTTGGTGCCGTCCAGGTTGAACGAGTAGCCGGTCGGGACCACCAGGCCCACCACCGACTTGCTGCAGCCGGCGCGTTCCATCTTCTCCATCAGCGACGGCAGCGCCGACTCCGACGAGGAGGTGCCCAGCACCAGCAGCAGTTCGGCCTTCAGGTAGCGCGCCAGCTTGAACACCGAGAAGCCGCACAGGCGGCAGACCAGGCCCAGGATGACCGCCACGAACAGGAAGGCGGTGAGGTAGAACGAACCCACCAGCCAGGCCAGGTTGATCAGCGAGCCAACGCCGTACTTGCCGATGGTGAAGGCGATTGCGCCGAAGGCACCGATCGGCGCGGCCTTCATCAGGATGTGGACCAGCTTGAACACCGGGGCGACCAGCGCCTCCAGGAAGTTCACGATCGGCTTGCCCTTCTCGCCCACCGAAGCCAGCGCGATGCCGAACAGCACGGCCACGAACAGCACCTGCAGGATGTTGCCATCGACGAACGCGCTGAGCAGCGTCTTCGGGATGATGTCCATCAGGAAGCCGACCAGGGTCAGGTCATGCGACTTCTCGACGTAGCTGTGCACCGCGGTCTGGTCCAGCTCGGCCGGATTGATGTTCATGCCGGCGCCGGGCTGCACCACGTGCGCCACGATCATGCCGACGATCAGCGCCAGCGTGGAGAAGAACAGGAAGTACGCCATCGCCTTGGCGAATACGCGGCCCACCGTGCGCAGGTGGGTCATGCCGGCGATGCCGGTGACGATGGTCAGGAAGATCACCGGTGCGATGATCATCTTCACCAGGTTGATGAAGGCATCGCCGAGCGGCTTCATCTTCTCGCCGATCAACGGTTCGTAGTGGCCGAGGATGGCGCCCAGGACGATCGCCACGATCACCTGGAAGTACAGCTGGCGATAGATCGGCAACGGCTTTGCAGGCACCGGTGCTGCGGTCGGGATGTGCATGGCGGACTCCGGAAGGGGCGTTTTCAGGCACGTACGGCCCCGGGACTGCACGGGAACCGTTACCGTGGAAACTGACCGCAGGCCCTGTGCAGCACGCGCAGGGGGTGCGACCAATGGACGCCTTTGTACGCGCCGGGCACGCTGGCGCAGATAACCTATTGGTACTAGCCCCCCGGTTCAGGTGGCCGCGATGCCTACACTGGCGCCGCACCGCCCGATCACGGGGAGGCCGGTGGCCCGAGCTGAACGGCCGGGCGCGTCATTGCGAAAGTTCCGGCCCTTGCGGCCGTTGTTGTCCTGTCCACACGCAATCTGAGAGAGCCGCACCCAACATGCGCCCGATTCCCACCTTGCTGGCCCTGTCGCTGGCCGCGCTTCCCGCCTTCGCTTCGGCTGCCGATTTCGACAACTGGCCGACCAAGTACGCCTTCGGCGACGGCACCGAGCTGGCCGCTACCGCCAACATCGCCTACGACTACAACGATTTCTCCTCGGACAGCGGCCTTGAGGACGACGACGCCGTGCGCCGCAAGGAGTTCGGTGCGACGCTGAAGAAGAAGGGCGTCTACGACGCGATGGCCTATTACGACTTCCAGTCCGATACCTGGCTGGACGTGTTCGTGCGCTTTGAAAGCAAGGCCTTCTTCGGCCGCGACATCGGCCGCTTCCGCTTCGGCTACATGAAGACCCCGGTCGGTCTGGACGCGAACACGTCCTCGCGCGCCGGCAGCTTCCTGGAAACCGCGCTGCCGGTGCAGGCCTTCTACGCCGGCCGCCGCACCGGCGTGGAATGGGTGCTGGAGCGCCCGCAGTACCTGCTGCAGGCCGGCGCCTATGGCGGCAAGGACCTGCAGGGTGACAACCCGGGCACCACCCAGGCCGTGCGTGCGGTGTGGACCCCGGTGAAGGCGCCGGGTGACGTGATCCACCTGGGCCTGGCCTACTCGCAGGAAAATCCGCGCGGTTACAGCGATGGCCGCGACGTGCACCACGAGGCCAGCGCGCGCCTGCGCGCACGTCCGGAAGCCGGCCTGACCGACATCCGCTATGTCGATTCCGGCGCGCTGGTCACCGCCGACCAGATCCGCCGCACCGGCCTGGAAGGCATCTGGATCCGCGGCCCGTTCTCGGTGCAGGCCGAAGCCCTGCGCGCCACGGTCACCCGCCATGACGGCAAGCCCGACTACACCGGCAGCGGCCAGTACGCGATGGCGAGCTGGGTGCTGACCGGCGAATCGCGCCCGTACAACGCCGGTGCGGTGGCCAACATCAAGCCGGCGCACGACTACGGCGCGGTGGAACTGGTGGCCCGTTACAGCCGCATGGACCTCGACGATGGCAGCATCCTCGGCGGCCGCCAGCACGACCTCACTCTGGGTGCGAACTGGTACCTGACCAGCCACTTCAAGTTCCAGGCCAACTACGTCAAGGTCGACGCCAGCCGTCGCGGCGTGCACAGCACGCCGGAGATCTTCGAACTGCGCGCGCAGATGCACTTCTGACCCCTTCCACGTCAGATCCCGGCGGGCGTGCACGCCACGCCCGCCGGCCCTGCGTAGACTGCCGCCATGTACTGGCTCAGCCGCCACCGGATGCTGTTGCTGACCATCGCGGTGATGGTCGGCGGCACCGTGCTGTGTGCGGTCGCCGCCGGCCACTACGCCTGGCGGCGCGCCCTCGGCGAGGAAAGCAGCCAGGTACAACGCCAGCTGCAGTTGTATGGCCAGGGCCTGCAGCAGCGCATCGACCGCTTCGGCACCTTGCCGCAGGTACTGGCACTGGATCCGGATCTGCTGCACGCGCTGCGCGTACCGCCCTCGCCCACCGAACGGCAGCGGCTGAACCTCAAGCTGCAACGCGCCAATGAAGTCACCCGTGCCTCGACCCTGACCCTGGTCGGTCACGATGGCGTGGCGGTGGCGGCGAGCAACTGGGACCAGCCGACCACCAACGTCGGTGAGAACTACAGCTATCGTCCCTATTACCGCCAGGCGCTGGCCCAGGGCCGCGGCCGCTTCTACGGCATCGGCATGACCACCGGCGTGCCCGGCTACTACCTGTCGCAGGCCATCGAGGAAGACGGCAGGCGGCTCGGCGTGGTGGTGATCAAGGTCGAGCTGTCGGCACTGGAGCAGGAGTGGCTGAGCAGCCCTGACGTGGTGCTGGCCAGCGACGACCACGACGTGGTGTTCCTGGCCAACCGTGACAGCTGGCGCTACCGCCTGCTGCGCCCACTGGGCGCCGATGAGCGCCGCGAGATGCTGGACGCCCGCCAGTACGCCGATCGCACCCTGCAGCCACTGCGCGCACGTACCGAGGATGTACTGGCCGATGGCGGCCGCATGGTGCGCCTGCTGGATCCGGC
Source organism: Stenotrophomonas sp. 96582_Sma (assembly GCF_056480905.1). Classification (NCBI taxonomy): domain Bacteria; kingdom Pseudomonadati; phylum Pseudomonadota; class Gammaproteobacteria; order Lysobacterales; family Lysobacteraceae; genus Stenotrophomonas; species Stenotrophomonas sp. 96582_Sma. The sequence goes on from NZ_CM151122.1 coordinate 4,150,111, forward strand.
ATTGCCGCAGCCGATGCTGTGGCAGAGCCTTGCGCTGCCGGCCGAAGACTGGAACCTGCACCTGCTGCACGACGCCAGTGCCGCCACCGCCGCCGGCCGTGCGGCCGCGCTTACCGGAGGTGCCGCATGGCTGGCGCTGGGCTTCCTGGTGCTGTTCATACAGCAGCGCCGGCGCCTGGCCAAGCATCGCCTGCGCAGCCGCCGCGAGCTGGAAACCCTGCTCAAGCAGCATGCACAGGAACTGCGCACCGCACAGGATGGCCTGCTGCAGGCCGCCACCGATGCCGACAGCGGCCTCAGCCGCAGCCTTGAACACCTGCCGCAGGGCGTGGTGGTGATCGACCGGGACCTGCGTCTGGTCGCATGGAATTCGCGCTACCTGGAACTGTTCCGTTTCCCGCTGGACCTGGTGCGCGTGGGGCGGCCCATCGAGGAACTGTTCCGCTTCAACGCACGCCGTGGCCTGCTCGGTCCCGGCCCGGTCGACGAGGCCATCGAGCGTCGCCTCAACCACCTGCGCAGCGGCCGTCCGCACATGCGCGAAAGTGAGAAGGACGACGGTACGGTGCTGGAGATCCGCGGCAACCCGCTGCCCGACGGCGGTTTCGTCACCAGCTACGCCGACATCACCAGCTACAAGAATGCTGCACGCGAACTGCGCTCGCTGGCCGATGCACTGGAACACCGCATCGCCGAACGTACCCACGACCTGGACGAAGCACGTCGCGAAGCCGAGCAGGCCAATCGCTACAAGACCCGCTTCGTCGCCTCGGCCGTGCACGACCTGCTGCAACCGCTCAACGCAGCACGCATGTTCGTCTCGGTGCTGCGCGGCAAGCTGAGCGACCCGGCGCAACAGCAGACCAGCGATCACATCGACGCTGCATTGGCCGCGCAGGATGCGATCCTCAACAGCCTGCTGGATATCGCGCGGTTGGAATCGGGCAGCCTGCCGACCCGTGTGCAGGCGTTCCGGCTCGGGCCGCTGCTGCAGACGCTGGCGCGCGAATTCGGCATCGCCGCGCAGTCACGTGGCCTGGTGGTGGACTGGGTCGATACCGATGCCGTGGTGGTCAGCGATGAAGCGCTGCTGCGCCGCATCCTGCAGAATTTCCTGTCCAACGCACTGCGCTACAGCGAACGCGGCCGTGTGCTGCTCGGCTGCCGTCGCCGCGAAGGCCTGCTGTGGATCGAAGTGCACGACCAGGGCCCCGGCATCCCCGATGCGTTGCAGGGCGAGATCTTCGAGGAATTCCGCCGCCTGCACGACGGCCAGCAGCGCGGTGCCGGGCTTGGCCTGGCCATCGTCGACCGCATCGGCCGCCTGCTCGGACATCCGATCCGGCTGCGCTCGCAGCTGGGCCAGGGCAGCGTGTTCGCCGTGGGCGTGCCGTTCGGCGACGCCAGCGCGATACCCGCCACCGCGCCCGCGCCGGTGCTGGCGCAGGAACCGGCGGCGGACAACCCGCTGCGAGGGCGCCGTGTGTGGGTAATCGATGACGATCCGCACGTGTGCGCGGCCAGCCGCGCGCTGCTGGAGCGGTGGGGCTGCGAGGTGCTGCTGGCCGATGGCCCGCAGGCAGCGCTGCAGTTGGCCACGACGGCAACCGTGCCGGAGCTGGTGCTGCTGGATGTGCGCATGGGTGACCACCACGGCCCGGTGCTGTACGAGACATTGGCAGAGCTGTGGCGGGCCCGACCGCCGGTGGTGCTGGTCACTGCCGAGCGCGATGCGGGATTGCGCGAGATGGCCGCCGAGCGTGGCTGGGGAATGATGGCCAAGCCGGTGAAGCCGCCGGCGCTGCGGGCGCTGATGAGTCAGTTGTTGATCCGGCATCGCGGGTAGTTTCCAGCCAACGGCGCGGCCCCTCGTGGGTGGTGTCTGGTTGGTCGTGGAAAGCAAAAGCCGTGGTGGGCCGGTCGGGTTGGGTGCACGGGGGACGCCGTGAATCCATCCCTGGAGGCTTGGCAGCCGCATCCATGCGGCTGACACCCCCGCGAACCCAACCCGACCGGCCTCTGACAGATTTCGGTGGCCTGCCACCCACGGAGAAGAAAAAGAAGAACAAAAGCCGGTCGCGCGCTGCGCTTGCTCGTGTAGAGCCGAGCCCATGCTCGGCATCGCGGACTGACCGCAAAGCAGCCGAGCGTGGGCTCGGCTCTACAAAAGGCGGCCTGCCAGGCTGCCTTTGCTTTTGATGTTCTTTTCTCTTCCGTGGATGGATGCGCACGGAACCTGTCCGTGGCCGGGCAGGTGGGCTGCGCAGGGGCGTGAGCCGCATGGATGCGGCGACCGAGCTTACATGGACGTACTTGCAGCGGCCCCTGCGCAGTCCACCTGCCCGGCCTCACCCATGAACTGCTCTACGTGTCCACCCACGAGGGGCTGCGCCGTTGGCTGGAAACTACAACCCGATGCCGGCGTCGCCCTCGGGCTCCAGCGCCTTCACCAGCACCGCCGCCTGCGTGCGGCTATGGCACTCGAGTTTCTTCAGGATCGCGGTGACATGCACCTTCACCGTGTTCTCGGCCAATCCCAGCGTATAGGCGATCTGCTTGTTGAGCAGGCCATCGGCCAGGCACAGCAGCACGCGGAACTGCTGCGGGGTCAGCTGGGCCAGGCGGCTGGCCAGCAGCGCATCGGCCTCCGAGCGCTCGGCGGCCATCGCCGGGAACCACAGGCCACCATCGAGCACAGTCTGCACCGCCTCGCCGATGGTCTCGGCCGGAGCCGACTTCGGAATGAAACCGGCAGCACCGAACTGCTGCGCGCGGCGGATCACACGGGGATGGTCGTTGGACGAGAGGATCACCACCGGAATGTCCGGATGCGAGCCGCGCACGTGCAGCAGCGCGGAAAAGCCGTGCGCGCCGGGCATGGTCAGGTCGAGCAGCACCAGGTCCACGTCCGGGTGCGCGTCGAGGGCTTCGGCCAATGCCTCGGCGCTGGCGACCTCGCGCACCTGCGCCAGCGGCAGGCTCTGCCGCAATGACTGCACCACCGCCGAACGCAGCAGCGGGTGGTCATCGGCGATCAGGATGGTGTATTCGCTCATGCCGCCATTGTACGGGCAGGCCGTCGCCTCAGCGCCCTGCCGGCTCCACGCTGCTGCGCCAGGCATCGAGGAACTGGCGGCGCTTGAGTGCATCCAGGTACACCAGCAGGCCCGGGCCCAGCTGGATCGGGCGACGGCTGCGGCCGGGTGCATCGTCGCCACGTGCGTTGCCGGTCACGATCGGCATCAGCCGTGCCTCGCGTGACAGCACCTGCTGGCCACGCGGCGACAACAGGTAGTCGAGGAAGCGCCGGGCTTCTTCCGGGTGTGGGCCGGTGCGTGGAATCACCGCGGTACGCAGTACCACCAGCGTGTAGTCCTCAGGCTCCACAATCGCCAGCGGAGCACCCGCGTCGATGCGCGCCTGCGCGTAAGAGCCGAGCACGTTGTAGACCAGCGACAGCTGTCCGCTGGCCACCTTGTCCAGTAGCACGCCGGTGCGCTCCTCGCGCACCACGTCGTTGTCGCCCAGCGCGCCCAGCAGCGCACCGGCAATGCTGCCACGCTGCGCATCCTGCGTTGACAGCAGGTAGCCGACGCTGCTGCGTTCGATGTCATAGGTGCCGACCCTGCCGCGCAGCGGTGCACCTTCGGCGCGCAACCGGTCCAGCAGTTGCCGGCGCGTGTGCGGCACCCTCGCAGCCGTCAGCGCGCGGGTGTTGTAGACCATCACCACCGGCTCATAGCTGATGCCGAATGCCTCGTTGCGCCACTGCGCCCAGGCCGGCAGCGCGGTGGTCTGAGCGGAGCGGTGCGGCAGTGCATGACCATCGTTGACCAGCTTGGTCTGCAGGTCCATGCCACTGGAGATCAGCAGGTCCGGCGATGCCGGTCCGCCGCGGTCGTGCAGGTACCGCGCGTACAGGTCCTGGGTGATGATGTCCTCGTACACCACTTCGGTGCCCGGGTGCAGCCGCTGGTAGTCGGCGATGACCACCGCGAACACTTCGATGTCGGTGGTGCCGTGGATGCGCAGCTGCGCCGTGGTCTTTGCCTGTGCGGGAAAACGGCGCACATCGCCGGGCGCGGCCAGCACCGGCAGGGCCAACAGCAGGGCAACGGCGGTGGCGAACAGGCGGATCATGAACTGCTCCGGGGCAGGCGGATGGTAGCGATCAAACCACCCTGCGGACGGTTGCTGAGATCGATGCGGCCGCCATGGCTGTCGACCACGCGCTTGACGATGGCCAGGCCCAGCCCGGCGCCGCCGGACGGCGCGCCCTCGCCACGGGCGAAGCGCTCGAACACGCGTTCGGCATCGGCGGCGGCAATGCCGGCACCGTGGTCGGCGATGGTCAGCACGGCCTGCCCGCCTTCCACGGTCAATGCGATCTGCAACGGACCGTCGCCGCCGTACTTGAGTGCATTGTCGACCAGGTTCTTGATCGCCTCGCGCAGCAGCAGCGCATCGCCATGCACCTGTACCGGCTCGGCAGTCATCGCCAGCTGCACGCGCGGCGCCGGGCCGGCCTGCGGCAGCGCTTCATGCAGGGCCTGGTGCACGGTCTCGGCCAGATCCACTGCAGCAAAGCGCTGCAGATGCGAACGATGGATCACGCTGGCATCGCTGAGCAACTGATTCAACAACCGGCTCATGTGGGTGGCGTTGCGCTCGATCGCCTGCAGGCTGCGCCGCATGTCTTCGGGATCGTCGTCATCCAACGCCAGCTGTGCCTGCGCACGCAATGCCGCTAACGGCGTGCGCATCTGGTGCGCGGCCTCGGCCATGAACGCGCGCAGCGTCTCGTTGCTGCTGGACAGCCGTTCCATGAAGCGGTTCAACGCCGCCACCATCTGGTCCATCTCGCGCGGTACACGGGCATCCAGCGGCTTCAGGTCAGAGGGCTCGCGGCGTGACAGCTCGCGTTCCACCCGCACCAATGGCCGGAATGCGCGATGCACGCCAAAGGCCACCAGCGCCAGCAGCAGGCCGGACAGCACACCGATCGCCAGCAGTGCGCGGTTGACCATGTCCTGCGCGACCGCTTCACGCGCACGCCGGGTCTGGCCGACCTGCACCTGTACCTCGCCCTGCGCCGAGGCGGCGGCGAAACTGCGGCCGACCACCACGAAGCGCACGGTCTCGCCGCTGTAGGCGGCATCGAACAACTGCGGTTGCGTGCCGGGCCGGCGCGGCGGCGCCGGCAGGTCGCCATAGCCGGTGATCAGGTTGCCACGGCTGTCGGCGACCCGATAGAACACGCGGTCTTCCGGGGCCATCGCCAGCAGGTCCAGCGCCGCATAGGGCAGATCGACCTGCCATTGGCCATCGACCAGGGCCACCGAATCGGCAATGGACAACGCCGAGGACACCAACAGGTGATCGTAGGAACGGTTGGCGGCGCGCTGGCCATAGCCGCGCGCGGCAAACAGCAGAGCCACCGCGAACACCGCCAGCAACGCGCCGAGGTAGAGCAGCAGCGTGCGCCGCAGCGAGCCCGGTGCGGCGTTCGCGGTCCGCGCGTCAGGCATCGGCGTCGGTGCTGTCATCACTGGTTTCCAGCAGGTAGCCGACGCCGCGCACCGTGGTGATGCGCAGCGGCGCGGCGGCCAGCTTCTTTCTCAGGCGCCCCACATACAGCTCGATGGCATTCGGGCCGGCTTCATCGTCGAAGCCGAACAGGCCATTGCCTATCTCATCCTTGCCGACCACCTGGCCGAGGCGGCCGACCAGAATCTCCAGCAGCCGGTACTCGCGGTTCGGCAGTTCGATCGGTTCGCCGTCGAGGCTGACCCGGTGCGCGGCATTGTCGAACTGGAAGCCACCGATCTGCACCACTTCGCTGGCCTGGCCGCGCGCGCGTCGCAGCAGCACGCGGCAGCGCGCTTCGAACTCGCGGAAATCGAACGGCTTGCCCAGGTAATCGTCGGCGCCGACGTCCAGCGCCTGCACACGGTCTTCGATGCCGTCGCGCGCGGTCAGCATCAGCACCGGTGTGCTGTCGCCGCGCTCGCGCATGCCGGCCAGCACGCGCAGGCCATCGAGCTTGGGCAGGCCGATATCCAGAACCACCAGGTCGAAGCTCTGGTAGCGCAGCACGCTGGCGGCCGCCAGGCCATCGGCCTGCCAGTCCACGGCGTGCCCACTGCGGCGCATGCGGCGGATGATCGCATCGGCCAGATCCGGGTTGTCTTCGACCAGCAGCAGGCGCATGGGCACGGGGGTGGGAGGGGAAACGAATGCTACCGCATGCCGCCGCCGCGCTTGCCGGGCGTGGCCCAGTGAGCGCAGTGGCCGGTTTTACGCTGCACCGCACAATCCGTTGACAGGACGATGACAGCTACGGCAACCCAGACTGCGGCCGCGCACCGTCCGGTGCCCACGATTGCCGCGCGCCTGGCGCGCACCTGGGAGGGTTTGTGGAATTCACGTTTGCCTGGCGGCGCCCTGCCGCCATGATGGCGCTGGCTGCCCTGTCGGCGCCGGCCTTTGCCGCCGAAGACGATCGTCCGGTCACGGCTTCGCTCGGAGGCCGCCTGCACCTGGACTTCGCCACCTTCGACAACGACAACCGCGGTACGCCGAACAAGGATGACACCGAGATCCGCCGTGCCTGGGTCGATGTGTCCGGCAAGTTCTTCGTGGTCGACTACAAGCTGGAAGCCGATTTCTCCGGCGACCGCGTCGAGGCCAAGGACGTGTACCTGGCACGCAGCTTCGGCAAGGCCGGCAAGCTCACCGTGGGCCAGTTCAAGCAGTACTTCTCGCTGGATGACCGCACCAGCTCCAACTACGGCAGCTTCCTGGAGCGCGGCAACGCTGGCACCACGCTGGCGCCGCTGTATCGCCTGGGCGCATCGTGGCAGGCCAACCCCGGCGACTTCACCTGGGCGGCCAGAATCTACAGCCTGGAAAGCATCGACGCCTGGCAGGTGAAGGGCCGCGCCGCCGGTGGCCGCGTCACCTGGGCGCCCTCGCCCAGCGATGGCGACGTGCTGCACCTGGGCCTGTCGCTGGCCCGTGAGGCCTACGACAACCCCGGCGCCAATGGCGTGCCTGGCCTGCGCATCCGCCCGCGCCCGGCCGGCCACCTGTCCGACGAGAGCCGCCTGACCCTGGTCGACTTCTCCGCCGGCCGCGATACCGATGTCAACAAGTGGTCGCTGGAATACGCGCAGGTGCGCGGCCCGCTGTCGTGGCAGGGCGAGTTCAGTGGCGCCACCTTCGATGACGGCGCGCAGCGCGGCGACGTAATGGCCGCCTACGGCATGCTCAGCTGGTTCGTCACCGGCGAAAGCCGCGCCTACGACCGCAAGACCGGCCGCTTCGCGCGGGTGAAGGACATCCGGCACAAGGCCGGTGCCTTCGAAGTGGCGCTGCGCTACGACCAGATGTGGGGCGCACAGCACCTCGATGGTGCACCGGACCTGCGCCGCGGCAGCACCGAAGCGTGGACGCTGGGTGGCAACTGGTACCTGCGCGACAACCTGCGCTTCATGCTCAACGTGATCGAAAGCCGCAACCGCGACCGCCTCGCCGGGATCACGGTGGACCGCACGCGTGCGGTCACCGGCCGCCTGCAGTACGACTTCTAGACCTGATGTTCCGGGCATGCCGCCCGGGCCCCTTCCACTCCCCCACGTCCTGTTTTCGCAAGGAGTCCGCAGATGATGCTGAGCATCCTCGGCTTTGGCATGGTCATTACGTTCATGTACTTGATCATGAGCAAACGCCTGTCGCCGCTCGTCGCCCTGATCACCATCCCCATCCTGTTCGCGCTGATCGGCGGCTTCGGCGCCAACATCGACGAGATGATGCTGGAGGGCATCAAGAAGATCGCGCCCACCGGCGTGATGCTGATGTTCGCCATCCTCTACTTCGGGGTGATGATCGACGCCGGCCTGTTCGATCCGCTGGTGCGGGTGATCCTGCGCTTCGTGAAGGGCGATCCGATGAAGATCGTGCTCGGCACCGCGGTGCTGGCGATGCTGATCTCGCTGGACGGTGATGGCTCGACCACCTACATGATCACCGTCTCGGCGATGCTGCCGTTGTACCAGCGGCTGGGCATGAACGCGCTGAACATGACCTGCGTGACCATCCTCGCCGGCGGCGTGATGAACCTGACCCCGTGGGGCGGCCCGACCGCCCGCGCGGCCACCGCGCTGCACGTGGACCCGGCCGATGTATTCGTGCCGCTGATCCCGTCGATGGTGATCGCCTGTGCTGGCGTGCTGCTGCTGGCCTGGTACCTGGGCCTGAAGGAACGCCGTCGCCTCGGCGTGGTGACCCTGCCCAAGGGCGGCAGCTGGATGGACAACAGCGTGTCCGACGACAGCAACCCGCTGCCGACCGTGGAAGACGCCGAGGACATCAAGCGTCCGAAGCTGCTGTGGGTCAATCTGGCCCTGACCGTAGCGCTGATGACCGCGCTGATCATCGGCGTGCTGCCGATGCCGGTGCTGTTCATGGTCGGCTTCGCCATCGCCTTGGTGATCAACTACCCGAACCTGGCCGAGCAGCGCCGCCGCGTGGTCAACCACGCCGGCAACGTGCTGTCGGTGGTGTCGCTGATCTTCGCCGCTGGCATCTTCACCGGCATCCTCAACAACACCGGCATGGTCGAAGCGATGTCGCACAGCTTCCTGGCGGTGATCCCGGAATCGTGGGGGCCGTACCTGGCGGTGATCACGGCGGTGGCGTCGATGCCGTTCACCTTCTTCATGTCCAACGACGCGTTCTACTTCGGCGTGCTGCCGATCCTGTCCGAAGCCGCCGGCAACTACGGCATCACCCCGGTGGAAATGGCGCGCGCCTCGCTGGCCGGTCAGCCGGTGCACCTGCTCAGCCCGCTGGTGCCGTCCACCTACCTGCTGGTTGGCCTGGCCAAGGTCGAGTTCGCCGATCACCAGAAGTTCACCCTGAAGTGGGCCATCGCCATCTCGATGCTGCTGATGGTCGGCAGCCTGCTGTTCGGCCTGTACCCGCTCGCGGCCTGACCCCTTACCAAGGAGCCTTCTGCAATGACGCTTCGAATCGCTTACGTCACCAGCGGCATGGGCAGTGTCGGTACTGCCATCTGCCAGAGCCTGGCCCGCAGCGGCCACACCGTGGTCGCCGGTTGCGCGCCGAACTCACCGCGCAAGGCCAACTGGCTGCGCGAGCAGCGCGAACAGGGCTTCGACTTCATCGCCTCCGAAGGCAACGCCACCGACTGGGCCTCGACCAGCGCGGCGTTCGCCAAGGTCCGCGCCGAAGTCGGCGAGGTGGATGTACTGGTCAACAATTCCGGCGGCAGCCGCGACCTGCTGTTCCGGCAGATGACGGTGGAAGACTGGAACGCGGTGATCGCCTCCAACCTCAATGCGCTGTTCAACCTGACCAAGCAGGTGGTGGACGGCATGGCCACGCGGGGCTGGGGCCGCATCATCAACATCGGTTCGGTCAGCGCCCACAAGGGCCAGATCGGCCAGGTGAACTACGCCACCGCCAAGGCCGCGATGCATGGTTTCAGCCGTGCGCTGGCCGCGGAAGTGGCCTCGCGCGGGGTGACCGTCAACACGTTGTCGCCGGGTTATATCGCCAGCCAGGCGATCAGCAGCTTCCCGCCGGATGTGCTGGACCGGCTGGCCGCGTCGGTGCCGGTGCGCCGCCTCGGCCGCCCGGAGGAAGTAGCCGGCCTGTGCGCGTGGCTGGCCTCGGATGAAGCCTCGTACGTGACCGGCGCCGACTATCCGGTCAATGGTGGCCTGTACATGGGTTGAGCCCGTCTCCACGCAGCGCGTGGACCGCCTCCCCCACGGAGTGCGCGGGGCCGGTGAACCTTCGTTCGCGAGGGGGATCCGGCCCCTTTTTGTTTCTGCATTTCTGAGACGCACTTCCCGATGCATCGGCAGAACCGGTGCTATAGCTGCCAGCGCTTGCCGCGCCCAATGGACGAACGGCTGATATCGCGGATCAAGGAGGTTGGCATGCGTGCAATGCTGATTGCGCTTCTTGCGGTCGCCACCACGCCACTGGCGGCAACCCCACCCGCTGCCACTGCAGAAGAGGCGGACGCAACCTGGCGGCTCGCGGAGCGCTGGTCCTTGCAGCTGGCACGCTCTGACCTTGTCGCGCAGCTGTCACCACTGGCTCCGGCCGGCTCGCGTTCGGAAGCAGGAAGGGGCCGGGGCGACAGCGCCACCATCGATCTGGCGCCATTCGTGGTCGCCGGAAGGATCAAGGGGCCTTCTGGCCAGATCCACACCGACGCGTCGGGGCGAATCATCAAAGGCATTACGCTGTCGCTGGGCGGCGCCTGCATCTCGCGAAAGCAGATGGGTCGTCGCTACCCCGACTTCAACGTCCTTTCCGTCCCGTCAGGGCATAGTCTGGACGAGTCGACGGTGTTCGGCACGGTACTGAACGGCATCCAGATCGGGTTCTCATTCTCCGAACATGATCGTGACTGCATGGACCAGCTCAAATTCAGGTGGCCCGGTGAGCGCTTCTGATTCTCTCCGGCATACCACCATGACGAACAGGTTGCAGGACGCACACCACTGCCCTGCATCGTTCGTTGGTTTTCCGTAAAGAAGGTTTCATGTTCCGTTCGCATAGTGGCCATGCACCGCGCACGCGTGCCGGTGACCACCCCCAATGCAACGGACCACCATGCAGACCCGACACCTGACGATCGCCGTGGCGATCGCGCTTTCCGCCGCCGCCAGCGCCCATGCTGCCACCGCCGCCGATACCGGCGCCAGCACCGATGCCGCGCTGAGCGCGCAGACGCTGGATACCGTCTCCGTGATCGGCCAGGGCGAGACCCGCCAGGTGCAGCGCATCAACGCCGTCGACAAGCAGGTGCTGCCGCCGGGCACCAGCGGCCAGAAGATCCTCGATCGCCTGCCGGGCGTGTCGGTGCAGTCCAACGACGCCTTCGGTGCCAACGAGGAATCGCAGACCATCAGCCTGCGTGGCTTCGACAAGAGCCGCCTGGGCTACACGCTGGACGGCATCCCGCTGGGCGACAACAGCTACGGCAACTACAACGGCCTGAGCATCGCCCGCGCGATCATCGCCGAGAACCTGGCCGGCGCCGAGCTGTCGCAGGGCATCGGTTCGCTGGGCGTGGCCTCGACCAGCAACCTGGGCGGCACCATCCAGTACTTCTCGATGGACCCGTCCACCGAATTCGGCGGTCGCGCCAGCGTCACCGTTGGCGACAACAGCCAGCGCCGTGGCTACCTGCGCGTGGATACCGGCGACATCAACGGCTTCTCGGCCTATGTGTCCGGCGTGCACCAGGACCAGGACATGTGGGCTGCGCCGTACCAGAACCAGACCACCCGCCAGTTCAACGCCAAGGCGGTGTGGAACGTGGGCGACCATCGTTTCGGTGCGTTCGTGGCCACCTCGCGCGCCAGCCAGGCCAACTACGCCTACCTGTCCAAGGACATGCTGGCACGTGGCCTGGGCTATGACTGGAACATCTACGCGCCGGACTGGGATCGAGCCGTGGCTGCTGCGTACTGCGCGCCGGGCACTCTGGACCGCAGCAAGTGCAAGTTCAGCGGTGGCGTCACCAGCATCGACGATGCGTATTACCAGAGCCGTGCACTGCGTGACGACAACCTGTACTCGGTGGATGCCGACCTGCGCCTGGGTGAGCAGGGTCGCTTGAAGCTGCTGGCCTACCACCACGACAACCGTGGCCAGGGCCACTGGTGGGCACCGGGCCAGCCGTCCTACCCGGGTACCGACAAGATGCTGCCGATCTCGATCCGCAGCACCAACTACACGATCAACCGCGATGGCCTGACCGCCGCACTGTCGTGGACGGTCGGTATCCACGAGCTGGAAGCCGGCCTGTGGTACGAGCAGAACGACCACAACGTGTCGCGCAACTTCTACTACATCAGCGGCCCGTTCCTGGACGACCTGTACCTGAAGAACCCGGACCGCCTGCTGTTCAACCAGGACTTCGACATCCGCACGCGCCAGTTCTACGTGCAGGACCGCATGCGCTTCCTGGACCAGCGCCTGACCGTGGACGTGGGCATCAAGAGCCCCAACACCCGCATGCGCGCCACCGCCAACCCCGGCGTGGAAACCAGCATCGCCTCGGGCACGCTGACCGCCAAGGAATCGGTGCTGCCGCAGCTGGGCCTGGGCTTCAAGCTCAACGCCAACAACGAGCTGTTCGCCTCCTACGCCGAGAACATCGCCGCCTTCGTCGGTGGTGGCAGCGGCGGCCCGCTGCAGGTGTCGCCGGAATCGTTCGCGGCCAGTGCCGGGCTGGAGCCGGAGAAGTCCAAGAGCCTGGAAGCCGGCTTCCGTACCTTCGGCGAGAAGTACCAGGCGTCGATCGCGGGCTACAACGTGAAGTTCGACAACCGCCTGCTGTCGCTGAACCCGTGCTCGAGCATCGAAGTCGGCACGCGTCCGGAGTGCGTGACGCGCTTCATCAACGTCGGTTCGGTGAAGAGCTACGGCGCGGAACTGACCTTCATCCTCAAGCCGATCGACGGCCTGCAGTGGTACAACGCGCTGTCCTGGAACAAGACCACCTACGAGGACGACTACCTGTCCGGCGGCGCGGTAGTGCCGGTGGCCGGCAAGATCACCGTGGATACGCCGCAGCGCATGGCCTCCAGTGAAATCAGCTGGAACCGCGATGGCTTCTTCGCCAGCCTGCGTGCCAAGTACACCGGCAAGCGCTACTACACTTACACCAACGACCAGTCGGTGCCGGGCGTGACTACCTTCGACGCCGGTGCGGGCTACGATTTCGGCCCGGGCCTGGGCCTGCGCAATGTGCGGGTGTCGTTGAACGCGACCAATCTGACCAACAAGCGCTATGCGGGCCAGCTGAGTTCGTTCGCACCGACCGATCCGGAGGGCAAGCGCTATGCGATCCACGCGAGCGCGCCGCGGCAGTTGTTCATGACGGTGGCGGCGGAGTTCTAAATCGAAAGCGGGCGCTGCGGCGCGTTGATTGTTCCTGCATGGCGAGGGTAGGCAGGCCCATGCAGGACACGCCGTAAACCCATCCATGGGGGCTCGATCGGCGCATCCATGCGCCTCACGGTCCTGCATGGGCCTGCCTACCCACGCTGGACAGTTCCCCGCGCCGGCGCGGAGACAATTGAAAGCAAGAGCAAAAGCAAAGCGCCGGGCAGTGCCCGGCGCTTTGCTTTTCAAGCTTTTCAAACGCAATCCCTCTGGTGGGCCTGCTGCCGCGCCCGCAGGAAACTGTCTGGAGGAGGCGGGGCACCCTGGTCAGGACCGTTGGCGCCATGGATGGCGCCATCGAGCACCATGGAGGGGCTTTTGCGTGTCCTGGCCAGGGTGCCCCGCCTCCTCCCCACCGATAGCAGGCAGGCGCTGGCGGGTCCGCCAACGCATTTCATTCCGGCGCCAGCTGGTCCATCCGTATCCGGTTGGCGAACAGCGAGAACGCCAGCATCCCGGCCAGGCCATTCGCCCGGCTCACCCAGTGCGGCAGCCAACGCGGCGGCTTCAGCACCCCCGCATCGAACAACGGCGCGAACGCGATCGCATCGGTCAGGCTCATCTTGCCGGCAAACAACCAGCGGCAGACCTGCAGGCGGTCCTCGGCCAGCATGTGGCGGAAGAACGTGTGCACCGACACCAGGCCGCGCAGGTACACCGTGTCCTTGGTGAAGGCCAGGCCGCCACTGGGCGGCACGCCACGGAACACGCGCTGCGCCGAAGCGAAACTCTCTTCCGCGTTCTGCCCGGCATCGCAGAAATAGCGGAACACTTCGATGAAATCAGCACCTTCGCGGGCCATCGCAATCGCTTCGGTACGCAGGCTGATGCGCTTGAGGCGCTCGATGTCGATGCTGCCGGTGATCTGCTCGGCGAAGGTGGCCAGCCCTTCCTGGGTTGCCGTCACCCGCGGCGAGGACAGTGCCAGGCTGGGCAGCACCGGCTGCTCGCGGCCGTTCAGGGCGGTCAGTGAATGCACCAGCGCTTCATGGTGGAACAGCTGCGCGCGGTCGTAGGCGCTGAAGCGTGCACTGGTGCGCAGGCGGATGCGGGTCGGGCCGGCGGCGGCCTTGGACACCAGCTCCGGGTCGAGCTGTACCTGGATGATGCGCGATTCGAAGAACGCGTCCAGATCGTTCTGCAGCTGCAGTTGCAGCGCGATGGCCGAGACCGGCACCTGTTCTTCCGGTGCCAGCAGTTCGTGGTCCAGCTCGGCGGCGATCTGGATGAAGTGGCGCGCCGCTTCGCGCGTGCTCGGGCCATTGCCCGGCAACGGCTGCTCGGGGGCGCCGAACAGCTGCACCGAACAGGAGTCGACGGCGGCAGTGCCCAGTCCTTCCAGCAGCTGCGCAGCCAGGTCCCAGCTCTGCGCTGACTGCCGCACGTAGTGACCCAGTGGATGGCTGTCGTCGCAGTCGGCGGCAATCGCGGCCAGCGCACGACGTTCCTCGCTGAAATCCAGCTTCGGGTAGTCCACCTTCGGCAGTACCGGCTGGCCGCGTGCCACGCTGGCCAGGAACGGTGCCTGCAGCGTCGCTGGCCAGCTGGTCAGGCCCAGCAGGCGGATGCCTCCCACGGCCTCGACCAGGCGCGCATCGAGCGCTGCATGGTGGGCCACGTCACGGTCCAGCGTCGCAGTCGGTTCCATGCGCGGACTATAGCGCCCTGCCCGCGCGTTGGTAGGTGCAATGGATCGGGTAGCTGCCAACCTTGGTTGGCATCCGCCGAAGGCGGACTTCGGATACATCCGTGCCAACCAAGGTTGGCACCTACCAGGAGCGGGCAGAGGCGGGCTTCGGATACATCCGTGCCAACCAAGGTTGGCACCTACCAGGAGCGGGCAGAGGCGGACTTCGGATACATCCGTGCCAACCAAGGTTGGCACCTACCAGGAGCGGGCAGTTGGCACCCACCCGAAGCAGGCAGACGCAGGTTCATTGCAGGGGGCAGAGCCCATTGCGGTGCAATGGGATCCGACCCCGCGATACCGATCAACGCCTGCGCGGCTTGCCTGCCGGGCGGAACTGCTGGCCCTTGCCCTTCTTGCCACCGCGTTCCTGCGCGGTCTCGGCCTGGCGTACTGCCAGCTTGGCGGCGGCGGCGGCCACTTCTTCCTTCAGCTTGAAGTAGTTCAGCAGCCGGCTCTCTTCAATCTCGCCAGCCTCGATCGCTGCACGCACGGCACAGCCCGGCTCCTGCTGGTGCTTGCAGTCGTTGAAACGGCACTGTGCGGCCAGCGCTTCGATGTCCGCGAACCCACCCTCGGACAGGGTCTCTTCGCCGGTCGGCTTCAGCTCGCGCATCCCGGGGGTGTCGATCAGGCAGGCGCCGGTCGGCAGCGGCATCAGCGCGCGGTGCGTGGTGGTGTGGCGTCCACGCGAATCGTTGGCGCGCACTGCGTTGGTCTTCATCCGCTGCTCGCCGAGCAGGGTGTTGGTCAGCGTGGACTTGCCGGCACCGGAGGAACCGACCAGCACCACCGTGCGGCCCGGGCCCAGCCACGGCTGCAGCACCGCCACGCTGTCGGCATCCAGGCCGTTGATCGCATGCAGCGCGATGCCCTGCATCTCCAGCTCTTCCAGCACCGCCAGTGCGTCTTCGCTGTACTCGGTCTGGTCGGCCTTGGTCAGCACCACCACCGGCTCTGCACCGCCACCACCGACCAGCAGCAGGTAGCGTTCGATGCGGCGCGGATTGAAGTCGGCATCCAGACCACAGACGATGAACACCGTATCGATGTTGGCGGCGATCACCTGCTGGTGGTAATGCTCGCCGGCCGCACCGCGCTTGATCGCGGTACGCCGCGGCAGCAGGGCGACGATGCGGATGCCATCGAGCAGCACCCAGTCACCCACCGCTGGCCGTTCATGGCTGGGGAAGCGCGGGCGCTGCCATTCCGGCAGCGACTCGGCCTTGATCGACGCATCCGGGCCATCGGCCACCACGTAGTGGGTGCGGTGCTGTTCGATCACCCGTGCCGGGCGGGCCTGCGGATGTGCGGCCATCGCGGCCTGCCAGTCGGCCTGCTGCGCCGGGCCCGGCCAGGGCCAGCCAATGGTCTGCAGGGCGATGAAATCGGGGGTCTGGGTCATCGCCGCCATTCTACCAGTGCCGGCGCCCTGCCAGCCCAGCAATGACGGGCCCGGAGCCCTTGCCATGCATTGCAGCAATTCCGGTAGGATGGAAGCCCCATGCCTTTTGACGGCCCAGCTCCCATGTCCACCAACTCGCCCAAGCCCCTGGCCATCCGCGAGCGCCTTTCCGAAGTGCGCTACGAAATCCGCGGAGAACTGGCGCGGCGAGCCCGGGAGCTGGAGGCGCAGGGCCGCAAGCTGATCAAGCTCAACATCGGCAATCCCGGCGCCTTCGGTTTCCGCGCGCCGGAGCACCTTCAGCGTGCGATCGCCGACGACATGGGCCGCACCGACCCCTACACGCACCAGCAGGGCCTGCCGGTCGCGCGTGAAGCCATCGCCAGCTACTACGCCCGCCGTGGCGCGCCCGATGCCCATCCGGACCGCGTCTTCCTCGGCAATGGCGTCAGCGAACTGATCGACCTGTCGCTGCGTGCGCTGCTCAATCCCGGCGACGAAGTACTGGTGCCCTCGCCCGACTACCCGCTGTGGTCGGCCTCGACCATCCTCAACGATGGCCGCCCGGTGTACTACCGCTGCGCACCGGAGAACGGCTTCCAGCCGGACCCGAGCGAGATCGAGACGCTGGTGTCCTCGCGCACCCGCGCCATCGTGCTGATCAACCCGAACAACCCCAGCGGCGCCAGCTACCCACGCGAACTGCTGGAGCGCGTGGTGGAGATCGCGCGCCGCCACAACCTGCTGTTGCTGGTTGATGAGATCTACGACCAGATCCTGTACGACGACGCGGTGTTCCAGCCGGTCGCACCGCTGGCTGGTGATCATCCGTGCCTGACCTTCAGCGGCCTGAGCAAGGTGCACCGCGCCTGCGGCTGGCGCGTGGGCTGGGCCCACCTCAGCGGCGACGATGCCCGCCTGGGTGACTTCCGCGCGGCGCTGGACCTGCTCGGTGCGCTGCGCCTGTGCGCCAACGTGCCGGGCCAGTACGCCATCGAGGCCGCAGTGAACGGCCCGGACACCATTTCCGAGCTGTGCACGCCGGGCGGCCGCCTGTACGAAACCCGCCGTGCGGTGATCGAAGCCTGCGAAGCCAGCGAACACCTGTCGCTGGTCGCGCCGGCCGGCGCGCTGTACGCGTTCCCGGCCGTGGTCGGCGCTGCGGCGAAGGGCTTCGACGACCACAACTTCGCGCTGGACCTGATGAACAACGAGGGCGTGCTGGTGGTGCCGGGCTCGAGCTTCAACGTGCCCTACCGCCACCATTTCCGCGTGACCCTGATGCCGGAAGCCTCGGTGATGCGCGATGTATTCGCGCGCATTGACCGTGCCCTGGCCCGCCGTGCCGAGGACGCGACCAAGGTCGTGCCGCTGAAGCCGCGCCGTTCGGTGGCCTGACCTGTGACCCTGTCCTACCTGGCGCTGGGCGATTCGTACACCATCGGTGAAGCGGTTGCAGTCGAAGGCCGCTGGCCGCACCAGCTGGCTGCCGCACTGCGTGCACAGGGCACTGAGCTGTCCGATCCGCAGACCATTGCGACCACCGGCTGGACCACCGACGAACTCGATGCGGGCATCGATGCGGCCGCGCCGCAGGGGCCGTTCGATTTCGTCAGCCTGCTGATCGGCGTCAACAACCAGTACCGCGGGCGTCCGCTGGACGAATACCGCAGCCAGTTCCAGGCCCTGCTGCAGCGGGCGATCGGCTTCGCTGGCGGTGACGCCGGCCGCGTGCTGGTGCTGTCCTTCCCCGATTGGGGTGCGACCCCGTTCGGCGCCGGCAGTGGCCGCGACCTGGCCGCCATCGAGATCGAGACCGACGAGTTCAACGCGGCTGCCGAGGTGATCAGCACCCAGCAGGGCGTGGCCTTCGTCGACATCACCGATATCAGCCGCGCGCAGGGCGAAGACCCGACGATGATTGCCGAGGACGGCCTGCACCCTTCGGCGCGGATGTACGCGCTGTGGAGCGCGCGCGCCCTGCCGGTGGCCGCGCACCTGCTTGGCGGCACGGACTGAGGCGATGGACGGCACGCCACGGACTGGCACGCCCCTGCCCTGCACTCCCCTGGCGGCCCCGCAAGCCCGCTTGATCGCCGACGCATTCCGGCCGGCGCAGGTCTGGGGCAGCCGCCGCGACTACTACTACACACGCGGCAAACTTGGCAGCGATCCGCTGTACGACGGCGTGCTGCAGCATCTGCCTGACGATGGGCAGCCGGTGCTGGACCTGGGCTGCGGGCTGGGCCTGTTCGCCCATGTGCTGCGCCAGCGCGGCGGTACCCAGCATTACCTGGGCGTGGACGTGGATGCCGGCAAGATCACCCGCGCGCAACGTGCTGCCACCCACCTGCAGGACGTGCGCTTCGACTGCGTGGATGTGCAGGCGCCGCTGCCGGCCCAATCCGGGCACGTCCTGCTGCTGGACGTGCTTCAGTATCTGGACGCGGGCCCACAGCAGGCCCTGCTGCGCGCGGCCAGCGCGCAGGTGGCCCACGGCGGCTGCCTGTTGCTGCGCACACCGCTGGCCACCGGCGATGGCCGCGACCGCACCACGCGGGTGGCCGACCGGCTGGCCTGGCTGATCGGCTGGATGGGCACACGACCGCGCCACTATCCCGATCCGCAGGTGTTGCAGGCGACATTGATCGAGGCCGGATTGCAGGTGACGTCGCCCCGGCCGCTGCACGGGCGTACCCCGTTCAACAGCTGGCTGCTGGTGGCGCACCGCATCCGGTAGCGCGGGGCCATGCCCGGCGGATTCCATCCATGCCGCTGCGCTCGCCGGGCGTGGCCCGGCGCTACCGGTTATCCGGCCGGCAGCTGCGCCTTCAGCCCGCGCTCGTCCAGCGCCTGCAGCACGCGCTCGATGATCACCAGGTTATGCCCATGGGCGGCACCTTCGTGCAGCAGCACGATCGCGCCCGGGCGCAGATCCGGCAGCAACCGTGCCAGCACGCCGTCCGGCGTGCAGCCGACGCCGTCGTAGCCGCGCGCGCTCCAGCCTACCCGGACCAGCCCCAACCGCTGCAGCACCGGCGCCACGAACGGATTGGTCATGCCCACCACCGAGCGGTACCAGCGCACCGGCTGGCCGCTTACCGCCTGCAGGGCATGCTGGCAGCCCTCGATCTCGGCGCGCATCGCCACCGGGCCCAGCCGCCAGAAGCGCGCCTGCGGATGGCTGTGGCTGTGATTGCCCAGGTCATGGCCACGGCGCAGGATCTCCTGCACCAGTTCCGGCTGTGCCAGCGCACGTTCCCCCACCAGGAAGAAGGTGGCGCGTGCCTGGTGGCGGTCCAGCAGGTCGAGCACGGCGCGGGTTTCCGGGCCAGGACCGTCATCGATCGTCAGCCATACCGTGTTGCCGGCCTCCGGCAGTCGGCTCAGCACCGGCGCATAGAAGCGGCTGTTGGGCAGGAACACCGGCACCATGAACAATGCGTGGCTGGCCACCATCAGCGGCAGACCCCACTGCCAGCCGTCCAGGGCCCAGACCAGGATCACGACCAGCTGCGACGCCACCAGCCAGGGCAGCCAGCGCCAGGGGCGGGCCGGGATGCGATGCAATGTTCCTGCGTTGCTCATCCCCCATGATGCCATGGGGGTTAGAATTGATGATTCGAATTCCCGGAAACCCGACGTCCATGTCCCTCGATCCCGCCCTGCGTTCGCGCATCGAATCCATCCTCAACGCCAACCGCGTCGTGCTGTTCATGAAGGGCCAGCCGTCGATGCCGCAGTGCGGTTTCTCGGCCAAGGCCGTGGGCGCCCTGCAGGACCTCGGCGTCGAGTTCGCCCACGTCAACGTGCTGGCCGACCAGGAAATCCGTGAAGGCATCAAGGCCTACGGCGACTGGCCGACCATCCCGCAGCTGTACATCGACGGCGAACTGGTCGGCGGCAGCGACATCGTGCTGCAGATGGCCGCCAGCGGCGAGCTGAGCAGCGTGCTGGGCCTGGCTGCGCCGGACCGTACCCCGCCGAGCATCACCGTCACTCCTGCCGCCGTGGAAATGCTCAAGGGCGCGCTGGCCGATGCTCCGGGCGCTGCCCTGCAGCTGTCCATCGACGCCGGTTTCCAGCCGAACTTCCAGCTGGCCCCGCACGACGAAGGCGCGATTGCCGCCGAGTCCAACGGCCTGCGCGTGCAGTTCGACCTGGCCAGCGCGCGTCGCGCCAACGGCATCACCATCGACTGGGTGGACGACATCCGCGGCAAGGGCCTGGCGATCGACAACCCGAATGCGCCCAAGCCGGTACAGGAAATCAGCGTGCGCGACGCCGACGACCTGGTGCGTGCCGGCAACATCACCCTGGTGGACGTGCGCCCGGCCGACGAGCGCGCCATCGCAGCCGTCGGCGTACCGTTCAAGAGCTTCGACGGCAACGGCCGCGCCGCGCTGGAAGCCCTGCCGAAGGACACCGCACTGGCCTTCATGTGCCACCACGGTGGCCGCAGCGCGCAGGCCGCCGAGCAGTTCCGCGCCCTGGGCTTCACCAAGGTGTTCAACGTCACCGGCGGCATCAACGCCTGGTCGGAAGACGTCGACAACGGCGTGCCGAAGTACTGATCGGCACTGAAAAAGGGGACGGAGGGAATTAAGTCGTTTGTGGCAAAAACGACTTAATTCCCTCCGTCCCCTTTTTCTTAGCCGGCGAACCCGCCTTCGGCCAGGTAATCCAGTTCTTCCGGCGTGGGGATGCGGCCCAGCACGGCGTTGCGATGCGGGAAGCGCCCGAAACGGCGGATGATGTCGCGGTGCAGTTCGGCGTACTGCAGGTATTCCTTGTCACCCAGCACGTCGAACATCGCCACCGAGCGGTCCTGGTCCAGCGGATCCTCGGAGTGCTCGAACGGCAGGTAGATGAAGGCGCGCAGCTTCGGCACCAGCTGCAGGTCCAGGCCCTCCTCGATGGCACGCATGGCGTAATGCCGGGCCAGGCCATCGGTGGCGTAGGAATGGGCAGTGCCCCTGAAGCAGTTGCGCGGGAACTGGTCCAGCAGCAGCATCAGGGCCAGCGCCCCTTCGGCACTGCCCAGCCAATGCTCGCGCCCGCGCGAAGCGGCGGCGAAATGCTCATCCAGAAACAACTGGCGGAACTGCGCGTCGAACGCGTCGTCGCGGGCGAACCACTTCGCAGGGCCCGCCTCCTTCCAGAATTCCACCACTTGCGCGGCAACGTCCATTACCTACTCCCAGGCCCGGACGCCCCGCGCCCGGCCTTCATCATCATTCGTCGAAGCGCAGGTGGCGGACCGACTTGCCGTTGCGCCGGATAAGCTTAAGCGCCTCGATGCCGATCTGGATATGGTTTTCCACGAACTGGGAGCTGACCTTGGCATCGGAGGCCTCGGTCTTGACCCCGTCCGGGATCATCGGCTGGTCCGAAACCAGCAGCAGCGCGCCGCTGGGGATGTGGTTGGCGAAGCCGGCGGCGAACACCGTGGCCGTTTCCATGTCGATGGCCATGCAGCGCATCGCCCGCAGCCGCTCCTTGAAGGCCTCGTCGTGCTCCCAGACCCGGCGGTTGGTGGTGTAGACGGTGCCGGTCCAGTAATCGTGGCCGAGGTCGCGGATCATGGTCGAAACCGCACGCTGCAGCGCGAAGGCCGGCAGCGCCGGTACTTCCGGCGGCAGGTAGTCGCCCGAGGTACCCTCGCCGCGGATCGCCGCGATCGGCAGCACCAGGTCGCCCAGCTGGTTCTTGCGCTTGAGACCACCGCACTTGCCCAGGAACAGCACCGCCTTGGGCATCACCGCCGACAGCAGGTCCATGATGATCGCGGCATTGGGACTGCCCATGCCGAAGTTGATCATGGTGATGCCATCGATGGTGGCACTGGCCATCGGCCGGTCCAGGCCGATGACCGGCGCGCCGGTCAGCTCGGAGAACGTATGCAGGTAGCCGCCGAAGTTGGTCAGCAGAATGTGCTGGCCGAACTGGTCCAGCGGTACGCCGGTATAGCGCGGCAGCCAGTTGTCGACGATTTCCTGCTTGCTCTTCATGGGCAGTCCGGTACGGCGGGGGACCGGGTATTTTCAGCCACCCGGCCGGTGCCGTCGAGCCACCGTCGACAGGCCTGTGAAGAAGGTCACTTGGCAAGCCCGCCGCCTCCGGGCTAGCGTCGACGGTTGGACCAGCTGCAAGGGGAACTGCATGGCATCGACGTTGTTGCGCGCCGGGGTAGCCCTGGCACTGCTTTCATTGAGCACGGCTCCGGCGGTGGGCGCCTCGCGCTTCGTCGCCGATCCCTACCCCAGCACCTACCAGGCGCATCCCGATGCGCCGGTGCTGATCCAGAACGCCACCGTGCTGACCGGCACCGGCCAGCGCCTGGACAATGCCGACGTGCTGCTGCGCGAGGGCCGCATCGTCGCCGTTGGCCGCCAGCTGCAGGCCGATGCCGGTGTCACCCGCATCGATGCGCAGGGCAAGTGGGTCACCCCTGGCCTGATCGACGTGCACTCGCACCTGGGCGTGTACCCCAGCCCCGGCGTCGGCGCGCACAGCGACGGCAACGAGATGACCGCACCGGTCACCGCCAACGTCTGGGCCGAGCACTCGGTGTGGCCGCAGGACCCGGGCTTCGCCACCGCACTGGCCGGCGGTGTGACCAGCATGCAGGTGCTGCCGGGCTCGGCCAACCTGGTGGGTGGCCGCGGCGTGACCCTCAAGAACGTACCCGCGGTGACCTACCAGGCGATGAAGTTCCCCGGTGCACCCTGGGGCCTGAAAATGGCCTGCGGCGAGAACCCCAAGCGGGTCTATGGCGAAGGCAAGGGCGTGACCCCAGCCACGCGCATGGGCAACGTGGCCGGCTACCGCGCCGCCTTCATCGATGCCGCCGACTACATCGCCAAGAACAAGCCGAAGCCGGCCAAGCGCAAGGGTTGGTTCGGCAGCGACAAGGGCGACAGCGCCGGTGATGCCGGCGGCAAGCGCGATCTCAAGCTGGACACGCTGGCCGGTGCGATCGAAGGCGACATCCGCGTGCACATCCACTGCTACCGCGCCGACGAGATGGCCACCATGCTCGATCTGGCCAAGGAATTCGGCTTCAAGGTAGCCGCCTTCCACCACGGCGTGGAGGCCTACAAGCTGGCCGACCGGCTGGCCGCCGACGGCGTCTGCGGTGCGCTGTGGGCCGACTGGTGGGGCTTCAAGATGGAAGCCTTCGACGGCATCCCGGAGAACATCGCGCTGGTCGACCGGCCGAAGAACAGCTGCGCCATCGTCCACTCCGACTCACCCGAAGGCATCCAGCGCCTGAACCAGGAAGCGGCCAAGGTGATGGCGTCCGCGCGCCGCGCGCGCATGCCGGAGATCACGCCCGAACACGCCATCACCTGGATGACCGCCAACGCCGCCAAGGCGCTGGGTATTGAAGGCCAGACCGGCACCCTGGAGGCCGGCAAGATGGCCGATGTGGTGGTCTGGAACGGCAATCCCTTCAGCTCGTACGCGCTGGCCGAGCAGGTCTTCATTGATGGCCGCAGGTTGTACGACCGCAGTGCACCGGCAGCGACGCCGCGTTCCGATTTCCAGCTTGGCCAGGAGGTGCGCTGATGGGCGTGTTGAACAAGCGTCGCCGGGCATGGCCCGGCGCTACCTTGGTTGCGCTGTTGTTGATGACAACCGCAGCCTCGGCGCAGGACCTGCTGGTGCGCAACGCGACCGTGCATACGGCCAGCACGCGTGGCAGCCTGCAGAACGCCGATGTGCTGGTGCAGGGCGGCATCATCCGCGCGGTGGGCAACGGCCTGTCGGCGCCGGCCGGCGCCAGCGTGGTCGAGGCCAATGGCCGTCCCCTGACACCGGCACTGTTCGGTGGCATCACCGAGACCGGTATCGAAGAAGTTTCCGGTGAATCGAGCACGGTGGACAGTTCGCTGAAGCTCGGTGAGCAGCCACTGCGGCCGGAATTCGACGTCACCCTCGCCTACAACCCGGCCTCAGTGCTGATTCCGGTCACGCGCCTGGAAGGCATCGGCTTCACCGCGCTGGGCGCTGCCACCGGCGGTGGTTTCGTGGCCGGCCAGGGCGGCGTGATGCGGCTCGATGGCAGCACCGATCCGATCGGCCCGCGTGCCCTGTTCCTGCGCATCGGCGCGGCAGCCTCCGAACTGACCGGGCATTCGCGCGCCGCGCAATGGATGCTGTTGCAGCAGATGATCGACGAAGCACGCGGACAGGTGGCTGCGGACTCGCCGCACGCGCTGCTGACGCCAGCCGGACGCCGCACGCTCAGTCGTTACCTGGCCGGCCAGGGCCGCATCGTGGTGGAGGTGGATCGCGCCGCCGATATCCGCCAGCTGCTGCGCTGGGCCACCCGCGAAAAGGTGAAGATCGCCATCGCCGGTGCCAGCGAGGCCTGGCAGGTGGCCCCGGAACTGGCCGCTGCGCACGTGCCGGTGTTCGTCGATGTGCTGGCCAATCTGCCCGCCAGCTTCGACCAGATCGGTGCCACCCTGGAAAACGCTGCGCGCCTGCAGCGTGCTGGCGTAGCGGTCTCCTTCGTGCAGCGCGGCGACGCCACCCACAACGCGCGCAAGATGCGCCAGCTGGCCAGCAACGCGGTGGCCAATGGCCTGCCGTGGGCCGATGGCCTGGCCGGGCTGACCCGGGTGCCTGCACAGGCGTTCGGGGTGGCCGACCAGATCGGCAGCATCGAACCCGGCAAGCGCGCCGACCTGGTGCTGTGGGAGGGCGATCCGCTGGACGTGGCGCACTATGCCGAGCAGGTCTGGCTGGGCGGCCGTGCGATGCCGATGCGCTCGCGCCAGACCGAACTGCGTGACCGCTACCTGCAGCGCAACGCGCAGCCCTGACCGCACACGAGGACACACCGATGGCGACACTGCGCTGGTACTTCGACCTCATCTCGCCCTACTCCTACCTGCACTGGCAGAAGCTGAAGCAGCTGCCGCAGTTCGCGCAGATCCAGACCGTGCCGATCGCCTTCGGTGCGGTGCTGCATCACCTGGGCAACCTAGGGCCGGCCGAGATTCCGGCCAAGCGCCGCTTCATCTACCGCCAGCTGTTGTGGACCGCGCAGGCCGAGGGCACACCGCTGCGATTCCCGCCCGGCCATCCGTTCAACCCGCTGCCCGCCCTGCGCCTGTGCCTGGCCGCGGGTGCCAGCGTGCAGGCGGTGGACGTCCTGTTCGACTGGATCTGGCGCGACGGCAACGCGGCCGACAGCCCTGACGCCCTGCGCGAACCGGCCGCACAGCTGGGTATTGACGATGTCGCCAGCGCCATCGCCGACCCGGCGGTGAAGGAGCAGCTGCGCCGTAACACCGAGGCCGCAATTGGCGCCGGGGTGTTCGGTGTGCCGACCCTGGCTATCGATGAGGAGCTGTTCTGGGGCAACGACGCGCACCCTCTGATGGCGGCGGTGCTGGCCGATCCGGGCCTGCTGCGGCAGCCCGAATGGCTGCGCCTGGCCACCCTGCCGGTGGCGGTGCAGCGCAGTCGCTGAACAGGGCGTGGCGCGTTTCCCTCGCGCGCCTGGCTGGGATTTGAGATAGATTTCACGTTTCCGAACCTACAACCGCCCTGGAGGGGGAGCCGCGGATGCGCATCGGAATCGTCGTCGACTCGGCCTGCGACCTGCCGCCGGACTTCATCGCCACCCACAACATCGTGCTGCTGCCGATCACCGTACGCATCGGCGAAGCGGTGCTGGCCGATCATCGCGATGAACAGGCCACACTGAGCTTCCTGCACGCGCACGTGGCCGAACACGGTGCTGAAGCGGAAACCATCCCCTTCAGCGTCAACCAGATCCGCGACCTGTTCCTGCAGCAGCTGGTGATCGATTACGACCACGTGTTCTGCATGACCATCACCAAGACCCGCAGCCCGATCCATGACAACGCGCTGCAGGCCAGCTTCGCCATCCTCAACGACTACAAGCCGGTGCGGCAGGCAGCGGGTTACAACTCGCCGTTCGCGCTGCGCGTGCTCGACACCCAGAACCTGTTCGCCGCGCAGGCGGTGACCGCAGTGGAAGCGGTGCGCCTGCGCGACAGCAACGCCAGCGTGCAGCAGATCCGCGAGCGGCTGGAGGAGCTGGCCAGCAACGTGCACGGCTACATGGTCACCCGCGACCTGTACTACATGCGCGCGCGTGCGCGGCACAAGGGCGACCGCAGTGTCGGCCTGCTCAGCGCCGCATTGGGCAGTGCGCTGGACATCAAGCCGGTGCTGCACGGTTACCGCGGCGAGACCGGACCGGTGGCCAAGATCAAGGGCTTCGACAACGCCGTGCAGAAGTTGTTCGCGGTAGTTGGCCAGCGCGTACGCGCCGGGCTGATGACACCGACGGTGTGCGTCAGCTACGGCGGTGAGCTGGAAGAGCTGCGCACCCTGCCCGGCTATGCACAGCTGAAAGAGGTCTGCGCCACCCATGGCGTGACCGTGTACGAATCGGTGATGAGCCTGACCGGCATGGTCAACGTCGGCAAGGGCGCAGTCACCGTGGGCTTCGCCGATGGGCCGCATCGGTTTGAATGAGGGCCAACGCGGGCTGGAATCTGCACAACGATTCCACCGCGACTGTGCCAGCCTTGCAGCACTTCAAGGAGAACACCATGCCTGCGCAGTACCACATCAGCCTGCCCGACCCGTCCAAGGCCCGCGGCAACGATCCTGACCTGTCCTTCCATTCGCAGGGCGCCGCCGGTTTCGCCGAAGAACTGCAGGATGCGCTGCGCAATGGCAGCCTGTTCGAGCGCTGGAAGGCCAAGCAGCCCGACCCGGACGCGGTGGAGGTGCAATGGGGCGTAACCGACCCGGACGCCACCGTGACCGGCGAGCAGAAGGACCTGCGCATCAACCTGGTGGCCACCACCCGTATTGACAGTGACGTGTTCAAGCAGCGCCTGCGCCTTCTGGCCGGCCACCATTGGGAACTGCGCGACGTACGTTGAGGCCATGCCCTGGTAGTGCCGGCCGCTGGCCGGCAGCCACAACATCCATGGAGGTGCCGGCCAGCGGCCGGCACTACCCCGACGATTTCCTACCAGCCCCCGCCCAAGGCCGTGCTCTGGTCGACGCCAACCTTGGTTGGCGCTTCCGGGAAAATCGCCAACCAAGGTTGGCAACTACCGACGAACCGCCGGGCATGGCCCGGCGGTTCCATTTCCCTACCAACCACCGCCCAGCGCGCGGTACAGCTCCACCCGCGCGATCGCAGCCGTGGCCTGGCTGTTGGCCAGCGCAGCCTGGTTGTCCAGCGCGACGCGCTGGGTGGTCAGCACATCCAGCATGTCGACCACGCCAGCCTGGTACTGCCGGCGCGCCGCGCCCAGTGCGCTCTCGCTCTCGTCCACCGCCACATGCAGCTGCACCGTGCGCTGCTGCTCGGCGGCATAGCCATCGATGGCGTCGTCCACTTCATGCCAGGCCTGCAGCACGGTACGGCGGAACTGCAGCGCCGACTGTTGCTGCTGCAGCCTGCTCAGCGCGAGGTTGGCCTTCAGCCGCCCGCCCTGGAAGATCGGTACGCTGATGGACGGCCCGATGCTGAAGCGGTGCGCGTTCCAGCCATCCAGATCATCCAGCTGCTTGGCCTGGAACCCAGCGTCGCCATTCAAGGTGATGCGCGGCAGGAAACTGGCCTTGGCCACGCCGATGCCGGCCGTTGCCGCATGCAGTGCCGCTTCGGCACGACGGATGTCCGGGCGACGCTCGGCCAGTTCACTGGGCAGCCCCACCGCCACCGCCGGCAACGCCGGCCAGTCACGGCGTGCATCCTGCAGCTGCGCGTCCAGCGCCTGCGGCGGCTGCGCCAACAGGAACGCCAGCGCATTGCGCAGCTGCGATTCGCGATGCCGCAGCGGCGCGATGCGTGCCTGCAGCGATGCCACCTGCGCGGACGCGCTGGACACCTGCAGCGTGCTGGCCACGCCCTGTTGCTGGCGTGCCTCGGTCAGGCGCTTCATGTCGAGGGCGATGCTGAGGTTGTCCTCGGTGATCGCCAGCAGCTGCCGCGTCGCGCGCAGCTGCAGGTAATCACGCGCGGTTTCCGCCAGCAGCGCGATGCGCACCGCGTGTGCATCCTCCTCGGCCATCTGCACGCGTGCGTCGGCCGCTTCCACCTGGCGGCGCACACGCCCCCACAGATCCAGTTCCCAGCTCAGGCCGATGCCGGCCTGGAACAGCCCGTAGTCATCACGGCCGCCGTTGCCGGACGGATCATTCAGGCCCACCTCGCTGTTGCGTGCACGCACGCCACTGGCGCTCGCGCTGACGCTGGGCAGGCGATCGGCGGCGGTGATGCCACGTGCGGCGCGGCTCTGCTGCACGCGGTTGGCGGCCAGCTGCAGGTCCAGGTTGGCCGCGAGCACCTGGCCGGCAAGCTGCCCCAGCAGTGGATCGTCGAAGCCGGCCCACCAGGCCGCGTCCTGGTCGATGGCGTTGCCGGCGACCGCCTCACCCTGCCAGTGGCTGGGCAGTTCCGCCTGCGGGCGTACGAAGTCCGGACCCATCGTGCAGGCAGCCAGGGCCGTGCACAGGCTGGCCGCAACGAAGGTGCGGAACAGGGTGACTGCGCTCATGCACCCTCCCCGCTCTTGTGGCCCGGACTGTGCTGCACGCTCTGCGCGCGGGCGCGGCTGCCCAGGTCAACACTGGCTTCCACCGACATGCCGGCACGCAGCTGGTCCAGCAGTGGCTGGCCGGGTTCCAGCACGATCTTGACGGGAATGCGCTGCACCACCTTGGTGAAGTTGCCGGTGGCGTTTTCCGGTGCGACGGCGGCGAAGGTGACGCCGGTGGCCGGTGCGATGCTGTCGATGTGCCCGCGCAGCGGCTTGCCCGGGAACACGTCCACCTTCAGCTCGACCTGTTGGCCGGCCTGCATGCGGGTCATCTGCGTTTCCTGGAAGTTGGCGACCACGAAGGCGCGCTTCAGCGGTACCACCGCAGCCACCGGCGTACCCGGGGTCAGGTAGGCGCCCACGCGTACCGCACGGCGGCCGACCATGCCGTCGATCGGCGCGCGCAGCACGGTGTGCGACAGGTCCAGTTCGGCACGCGCCTGCGCCGCTTCTGCACGCTGTACCGCCGCCTGTGCGGCCTGCACGCCAGCGCTGAGGATGTCGGTGCGCTGGCGTGCGGTCGACAGCGCGGCCTGGCCCTGCTGCAGGTGCGCACTGGCCACGGCCTGCTTCGACTGCGCCTGCTGCGCGTTCTGCACGGTGCCGGCGCCATCACGGGCCAGTTCGCGGTAACGCTGCTGGTCGGCGCTGGCCAGGGTCAGTTCGGAGCGGCTGACATCGACACTGGCCCTGGCCTGTTCAATCAGCGAGTCCTGCTGGGCCAGTGCGGCCTGCGCGTTGGCCAGCTGTGCACGGGCGTTGGCGAGGTCGGCACGGGCCGCCTGCAGGGCCACCTGGTAGTCGCGGTCGTCGATGCGGGCAAGCACGTCGCCCGCCTTCACCGACTGGTTGTCCTCTACTTCCACGGCACTGACGAAGCCGGGAATCTTCGGCGCGACCAGCGTGTAGTCGGCAACGACATAGGCATTGTTGGTGGTCTGGTGACCGCCGTCGCGCAGCAGCAGCCAGGCACCGATGGCCAGGGCCAGCACGCCCAGGCCCAGGCCGGTATTGAGAGTGGTTCGATTGATCGTCATGAGGGGGTTCCTGCGAAAGGTTCAGGCCACGGCACGTGGCGGATGGATGCGGGTGGGCATCCAGGCAATGAGGGGAATGAAGGCCAGCGCCACCAGCGCGACCACCCAGTACAGGTCGGCCGAGGTCAGCGCCTGCACCTGCGCATGCAGGCGCGCGCCCAGCTGCGGGCCCTCGGCCAGCCACGGCTGCTCGCCAAGGCGGTCGACCAGCACGGTGGAATGGAAATGACGGCGGCCCTGGGCGACGGCATCCAGCACGCCGCTGGCGAGCACGGCAGCAAAGCCCTTGACCGTGTTGAACCACGCCGAGGCGAACGGACCGTCCTGCGGTGCCAGCCCGCCAGTGGCCAGCATCAGCAGCGGCAACACCGCCATCGGCTGGGCGAATACCTGCAGCAGCTGTACCCACAGGAAGTTGTCGCGGATCCAGGCCACATCCAGGTGCGAGCCCAGCCAGCAGGCCAGCGCCAGCATCGCCAGGCCGGTGGCCTGCACCCAGCGGCAATCCACTGCGCGGATGTTCAACAACGCCGCCACCAACGGCAGTGCGATCACCTGTGGCAGCGCCACCCACAGCAGCATCGGTGCGGTCTGCAATGGCCGGTAGCCCTGCACGCTGGCCAGGAAACCGGAGGGAATCGAGATCACTGCCAGCAGCACGAACAGCACGCCGCCCAGCGTCACCAGCGAGTAGCTGAGGTTGCGGTTGGCCAGCAGCTGCAGCTTGAAGAACGGCAGCGGGTGGAACCATTCATTGATCATGAACAGCACCATCAGGCCGGCGCCGCCACCAATCATCAGGGTGATCATCGGCGAGTCGAACCAGTTCAGGCGCGGGCCCTGCACCAGGCCCAGCACCAGCAGCACCAGCGCCGGCAGGCCCAGCGCCAGGCCCACGCCATCGAACTCGGCAAAACGCTCCAGCCGCAGCGGGTCCTGCGGCAGGCCCCAGCTGACCATCGCCATGGCAGCCAGGCAGTACGGCACGATCTGCCAGAACGCCCAGTGCCAGCCCACCTGCTCGACCCAGAACGCGGCCAGCGGCGTGCCCATGCTCGGGCCGAAGGTAGCGGTCAACGCGTAACCCGCCAGGCCATACAGCTTGATGCCCGGCGGCAGGAAGCGCAGTGCCACGCTCATCAGCAGCGGCGGCAGCGCACCACCACACAGCCCCTGCAGCGCGCGCAGCAGCAGGAACACCTGCAGGTTCGGGGCAAGCGGGCAGAGCACGCCCAGCACCATGAAGCCACCGATCATCGCCAGCGCGAAGCGGCGCAGCGAGAAGGTGGCGGCACACCACGGGGCGAAGGCCATCGCGCTGACCGACATCGCGCTGTAGAGGGCGACGATCCAGCTGCCGTCATCGACGCTGAAACCCATCGCACCGCGGATGTCGGCCAGGGCGACCTTGGTGATGTTCTCGTTGAAGCCCGACACCAGCACCGCCAGCAGCACGCCACACAGGCCGACCAGAACGCGGCGGTCGAGCCCGGGGGCGGCGGCAGGACGGGGCGCAGCAGCGGCCGGGACAGCGGCGGCCGGCGTACTCATCGCCGGGCACCGATCCGTGCAGTGCACGGCATGTTGAGGGTCATTGGAATGCGCTCAGTGAAACTCAGGGGAGCGCAGTCTAGGGAGCTGGTACCCTGCGAAAAATGGCGCAGCCCGCATCCCAGGCGTGCGTCAAGCGCACGCATGAAAGTGTCAGCGCGGAGCCTCCCCTGCGCTTTCGCACATGGTCTTGATCGAGCGCCGCAGCCACTGATGCGCAGCATCGTTGTCCAGCCGCGGGTGCCAGGCCTGGACGATGGCGGCGGTGCGCACCGGGATCGGCAGCGGGAACAGGCGCAGCGGCAGGCGCATGCTGACGATCCGCTCCAGCATCACGCTCGGCATCTGCGGCAGGATCAGGTCCGACTCGGCGGCAGCGAAGATCGCGCCGTGGAAGGTCGGGCTGATCAGCGCCACCCGCCGCTGCAGGCCCAGCGTGGCCAGGTCGTCATCGATCGGGCCACGCGGCAGCCCCCGCCGCGACACCGCGATGTGGTCGCAGGCAGCAAAACGCTCGGCGCTGATCTCCTCATCGAACAACGGATGATCTTCGCGCGCGGCGCCCATGAACGAGGTACTGAACAGGTTCTGCACCTTGGTATCGGGCGCGTGCTTGCCGGCGGTGCTGATGTACAGGTCGATCCGGCCCTGCGCCATCGCGTCGTCGTCGGTATCGCCCTCGGGCACGAAGCGCAGTACCGCGCGCGGCGCCTGCTGGCGGAACAGTTCACGCAGGCGTCCGCCGAATCCACCGATGAAGACATCATTGGCGCGGACATTGAAGGTGCGCTCCAGGGTGCGCAGGTCGATCTCGCGACCGGCGTTGAACACACGGTGGGCCTGCTCGATCACATCGCGGACCTGCTCACGCAACTGCAGCGCGCGGGGCGTGGGGGCCAGACCGCGGCCGGCACGCACCAGCACCGGGTCGCCCAGCGCGGTGCGGATCCGGCCCAGGGTACGGCTCATCGCCGGCGCGCTCAGGTTCATCCGCCGCGCGGCGGCGGCCACGCTGCATTCGTCAATCAGCACGTCCAGTGCCAGCAACAGGTTCAGGTCCGGCAGGGGCATGACAGTCTCCAGTAAATCAGATGACTCTACGACACTTGTAACCACAGTCGATTGCGTTTTACGCATTCATTGACTGCCGCGCACGGCATGGGTGCGCGCAGTGACATCGGCGACCATCCCCGGCCTGCCAAGGAGACATCCATGTTCAATACCCTGCTGGTCGCCCTGGACGGTGGCCCCCAGCACGCACGCGTGCTGGACCTGGCCGCAGCCATCGCCGGCCCCCACAGCCGCCTGCACCTGCTGTGCGTGCTCGACCCCGAATTCGCGCTGGCGGCCGATGCCAGCGAAGCCGACCGCATCGAGTACCCGGAAGCCGCCCGCCAGCGCTCGCGGGCCGAAGCGGTGCTGGCCGAAGCCCTGGCCGAGCTGCGCGAGCGCGGCGTCGACGCCATCGCGCAGATTCCCTCGGGTGACCCGGGCGAAGTGATCAGCGAGCAGGCCCGGCGCCTGAAGTGCGACCTGATCGTCATCGGCCACCGCCACCTGTCCCGCCTGGAACGCCTGTTCGAACCCTCGATCGGGCAATGGACCATCGACCACGCGCCCTGTCCCGTGCTGGTGGAAACCCGCGACCCACAACCCTAGCAACCATGGCCTCCCGTTCCCCGTTGTTTCCCACCCGCGTCAACTACCGCGCCTTCGGCCGCCAGTTCGGCCGCGGCGAACAGGCACTGCTGGCGGCGATACGCCAGCTGCACGATCCTGATCAACAGGCCGATGGACTCGCCCAGCTGAGCAGCCTCGGTATTGATCCCGAAGGCTGCGACGCGTTCGTCGGCCTGCTGCCGCTGCTGGCCACGCCCACCGCCCCGATCGACCTGCTGCCCGCTGGCTCACCGTTCATCGCGGCCAGCGAACTGGACCTGCTGGTCTGCCTGCTGCGCATCGCCCAGTGGCGGCATGCACGCCCGCGCGAAGATGACACGCTGGCACCGTTGCGCCAGCAGCTGGCGCGCTGTGCGATGGCCGTGCAGGCGGCAAACCTGCCGTTGCGCCAGCGCTCTTTGTCACCGGTCGGGCTGAGGCTGCTCGATCCCACTGGCTGGTTGCGGCAGCGCTGACCCGGCCGCGCCGCCCGTGCGTAATCACGCACGGGGACCGGGCACCCGGCGCGCTCAGCAATCCATCCTGCCGTGCGCACTGCCTTCGTCGTCGAGCACGTGCGCATGCAGGATCACCTGGTTGCGACCGGCACGCTTGGCGGCGTACAGGCCGGCATCGGCATCCGCCAGCAACTGATCCGCGCTGGCCAGAGCCGGCGGGTGCAGGTAGCCCACGCCGATGCTGATACTGACCGACCCTTCCGGCAGTGGCAGCGCCGCCACCGCCTCACGCAGGCGCTCGGCCAGCGCCAGCACGCCCGACAGCGGGCTTCCGGGCACGATCACCGCAAATTCCTCGCCGCCGTAACGGGCAACACTGTCACCGGCACGGCCGGCACTGATCTTCAGGACCGTGGCCACGGCCTGCAGGCAGCGGTCCCCGGCCGGATGTCCGTGGCGGTCGTTGAAGGCCTTGAAGTGGTCGATATCCACCAGCAGCAGGCCCAGCTCGGTGCCGCTGCGCCGCGCACGGTTCCATTCCGCCAGCAGCAGTGCATCGAACTCACGCCGGTTGGCCACACCGGTCAGGCCATCCTGCCGAGCGAGCTGGTCCAGCGATGCCTGCCGTTCCATCAGGTCCACCTGCAACAGGATGCTGCGCACGCCGAAGCCCAGCGTTGCCACCACGAAGCCAGTGACCGCCAGCGGCCGCGCATGATCAACCACCAGGGTACCGACCACCAGCAGCAGCAATGGCAGGATCATCGGCCCCGCCGCCTGCACCGTTCTGCCCAGCCTCGGGTGCATCACGAACGTCGGCGCAGGCGCCTGGCTCATCGCCAGCAACGCCAGCAGCAGGAACGGCAGGTCGATCAGCAGATCGTTGTAGGCACCGAAGGACTGTTCCGAGGTGTAGTGGTTGATGTAGTACGCCACCATCAGGTAGCCCACCGCGTAGATCGCCAGCGCGCGGAAGAAGTTGCGCCGCTCCGGAACGTCTCCCACCAGCCAGCGCACCACCGCAAACCCGGCAATGCACAGATTCTGGATATCGAACATGCGCTGCATGTTGGACAACGCGTGGTCGTCGATGTCGACGCGCGCGGCGAACGACTGCGCATGCACGAAGAACAGCACGCCCAGCAACGCGGCCATCGCCGCGTCGATCAGGCTGATGCTCAGCCGCTCGCGGCGTGCACGGGCCAGGATGAACACCAGCGGCACGCCGTACAGCACATACAGGAACAGGCTGGCCTGCGGCGTGACATCGGCACGGCCGGCACCGAGCGCATCGATCATGTTGACGGCCATGCCACCCGCCCAGAGCAGCAGCGCCAGGGCGGTGGCGCGCCAGCCGAGCGCGGCACGGTCGCGGCGCGCCCGCCACAGGCAGGCCGCCGCCGCCAGCAACGGGGCACCCGTGAGGAACCCGAAGGAACCCGCACCGGCCGGACCCGACCACAGGGCCACGACCAGGCCGTGGCAGAGCACATACAGCAGCGCCAGCACTACCGGCATGCATCCCCCGATCCGCAAGGCCGTATGGGCGCACGATAGCCCCGCTCGCGCCACGGCCACGTGATCCAATACAGCAAATACGACACTTCGCGTGCCCCGCCATGGGAGTGCCGGCCGCTGGCCGGCAATCCCGGGGAATCACAGGGCTGCAGGTTGCCGGCCAGCGGCCGGCACAACCGGAAAGCCGTCAGCCGTGCAGGGCGCGGGCGTGGTGGGCGATGTGCTCGCCGATGAAACTGGCGATGAAGTAGTAGCTGTGGTCGTAGCCCGGCTGCAGGCGCAGGGTCAGCGGATGGCCGGCGGCATCACAGGCCTGCTGCAGGCGCTGCGGTTGCAGCTGGGTCTGCAGGAATTCGTCCGCCTGGCCCTGGTCGACCAGCAACGGCAGGCGCTCAGTGGCCACGGCGACCAGTTCGCTGGCATCCCACTGCGCCCAGTCCGCCGGGTTGTCGCCCAGGTAGGCGTGGAAGGCCTTCTGCCCCCACGGCACGTGGCTGGGCGCAACGATCGGCGAGAACGCCGACACGCTGCGGTAGCGCCCCGGGTTGCGCAGCGCGATCACCAGCGCACCGTGACCGCCCATCGAGTGGCCGCTGATGCCGCGCGCATCGGTGACCGGGAAATTCGCCTCGATCAGTGCCGGCAGTTCCTGCGCCACGTAGTCGTGCATGCGGTAGTGCTTCGCCCACGGTGCACGGGTGGCATTGAGGTAGAACCCCGCCCCCTTGCCCAGGTCATAGCCCTCGGCATCGGCCACGTCATCGCCGCGTGGGCTGGTATCGGGCGCGACGATGATCACGCCATGCTCGGCCGCGTAGCGCTGCGCGCCCGCCTTGGTGATGACGTTCTGCTCGGTGCAGGTCAGCCCGCTCAGCCAGTAAAGCACCGGCAGTTTCTGCGTTTCCGCCTGCGGCGGCAGGTACACGGCGAACTGCATGTCGCAGCCCAGCGTGGTGGAATGATGGCGGTAGACGTCCTGCCATCCGCCGAAACAGGCGCGGTGTTCAATGCGTTCCATGGTGCTCTCCTGCGCGGCGCGTCAGCGCACGCGTGCTTCTGGTAGATGCCGACCTTGGTCGGCTTATCCAAGCGCGGCGTGGATGCCTTTGTTGATCCGTTCATCCAGCTGCGCCAGCAGGCGCAGCAACGATTCGACGCCAGGCTGGCCATCAAGATTGCGCCAGGCCGCCACGGCCACATCGCTGCGCGGCGGCCACTGTCCGGCTGCGCGCGCCTCATGAAGGCGCGGCAGGAATACCTGCGCAAGCCACTGCTCGAACGGCATGCCATCGTCGCTGCCGAAGGCCGAGGTCACCGCACGCGGTGGCCCCACCTCCCCCACTACCCAGCCCAGCGCACGCAACGCCTGCTCGATCGGAGCCACCAGGGCCGCGCGCGGGTCTTCCGCACGCGGCCGGCGCAGAGCATCCAGCCAGCCCATGACGCGGCTCAGTAGTGGACCACCGAACGGATCGACTTGCCTTCGTGCATCAGGTCGAAGGCTTCGTTGATCTTGTCCAGGTCCATGGTGTGGGTGACGAACGGTGCCAGTTCGATATCGCCCTTCATCGCGTCCTCCACCATGCCCGGCAACTGGCTGCGGCCCTTCACGCCGCCGAAGGCGGTGCCCATCCACTTGCGCCCGGTCACCAGCTGGAACGGACGGGTGGAGATCTCCTGGCCGGAACCGGCCACGCCGATCACCACGCTCTGGCCCCAGCCACGGTGCGCGCATTCCAGCGCCGCGCGCATCACGTTGACGTTGCCGATGCACTCGAAGCTGTGGTCCACGCCCCAGGTGGTCATCTCGACGATGACCTGCTGGATCGGCTTGTCGTAGTCCTTCGGGTTGATGCAGTCGGTGGCGCCGAATTCGCGCGCCAGTTCGAACTTGGACGGGTTGGTGTCCACCGCGATGATGCGGCCGGCCTTGGCCTGGCGCGCACCCTGGATCACCGCCAGGCCGATGCCACCCAGGCCGAACACCGCCACGCTGTCGCCTTCCTGCACCTTGGCGGTGTTGTGCACCGCGCCGATGCCGGTGGTGACGCCACAACCGAGCAGGCAGACGTGCTCCGGGTTCGCGTCCGGATTGATCTTCGCCAGCGAGACTTCGGCCACCACGGTGTACTCGCTGAAGGTCGAGCAACCCATGTAGTGGTACAGCGGCTCGCCGTTGTAGCTGAAGCGGCTGGTGCCGTCGGGCATCACGCCCTTGCCCTGGGTGGCACGCACCGACACGCACAGGTTGGTCTTGCCGCTCTTGCAGAACAGGCACTCGCCACACTCGGCGGTGTACAGCGGAATCACGTGGTCGCCGGGCTTGACGCTGGTCACGCCCTCACCGACCTCCACCACGATGCCGGCGCCTTCATGGCCCAGCACCACCGGGAACAGGCCTTCCGGATCATCGCCGGACAGGGTGAAGGCATCGGTGTGGCAGACACCGGTGTGGGTGATCTTGACCAGCACCTCGCCCTTCTTCGGCGGGGCGACGTCGATCTCGACGATCTGCAGCGGCTGGCCGGGACCAAAGGCGACGGCGGCACGGGACTTCATGGTGGCTTCTCCAGGATCAGGCGGAAAGGGAATGGCAGGACGATCGGCGCGATATGGCGCCGATGCTTATTTCAGGTACGAGCGGATCAACGCGCTCATGTCGCGCACGCGTTCGGCGCGTTGTTCGTCTGAGGCAGCGGGTTGCCCGAACTCCTCGCGCAGATGGGCCTCCATCACCTCGGACATCAGGCCATTGACCGCGCCACGGATGGCGGCGATCTGCTGCAGCACCGGCCCGCAGTCGGCACCGGCTTCCAGCGCGCGATCCAGCGCATCGCACTGGCCGCGGATGCGGCGCACGCGGGCCAGGACCTTCTTCTTCTCTTCGGGGGAGTGCGGCATGGCGGGGCCACATCGAAACTATACTGGGGGATAGTATACACAGAGGGGCGAATGAAGCCATCTGGTGCTGCCGAGGCATGCCCCAGGGACAGATCAGCCCAGAATATGAATGAACAATAAATATACTCATTTGTTACTTTTTCATGACGTAGGGTGTCGCATTCGACCCTGCGTTTACCCCTGAGTCACATTGGCGTGACCAGGGAGAAATCATGTACCGACCGTTGTTCGCCCGCAGTCGCTTGTCTGTCGCGCTGGGTTCGGCATTGGTGCTGGTGGCCGCCGCACCGGCCATGGCGCAGCAGGCCGCCACACAGGAACAGAAGGCCGAGCCCGCCAGCAGCAAGACCCCCGTGCAGCTGGACCGGATGACCGTCACCGGCTCGCGCATCTACCGCGCCGGTTTCGACACGCTCGAGCCCGCCGCGGTGGTCAGCCGTGAATCGATCGAGAACTATGGCGACACCAACCTCATCGATGCCCTGACCCGGATTCCCGGGGTCAGTGCCGGCGTCAGTTCGCGCGGCGACCAGGCCGGCTTCGGTGCAGGCGTCAACTTCGCCAGCAAGTTCGGGCTGGGCAGCAATCGCCTGCTGACCCTGGTCAATGGACGCCGCTTCGTCACCTCTACACCGCCCACCATCTTCGGAGCCGGCGGCGGCTCGGGCATCCAGGTCGACATGAACGCCATTCCCAGCGTCATGGTGCAACGCATTGAAAGCCTGAGCGTTGGCGGTGCCCCCACCTATGGCTCGGATGCGATCTCCGGCGTCAACAACATCATCCTGCGCGACCGGTTCGAGGGTGCCGAAGTCGAGCTGGGCTACGGCAGGACCAGCAAGAACGACAACGAGCGCTACTCCTGGTCGGCCATCTTCGGTACCGACTTCGCTGATGGCCGTGGCCACATTGTGGTGGCGGCGGAACTGGACAACGCCGATGGGGTGAACGCGCTGCAACGCGATTTCTACCGCCAGGGCTACAGCCTGCAGGCCAATCCCACGGCGGCCAATGCCACTGCCCAGCCCCTGCGCCGGCCGACCAATGATGGCCGCATCGACGGCAGCATTCCGTTCAACACCGGGCCCCGCGATGGTATCCCCGACCAGGTCTGGATCCGCAACCGGCGCATTGCCAGCATGACCTTCGGTGGCCTGGTGATGCCGGCGACCGGCAGCTACACGCGCAACGGCCTGGGCGACATCCTTGGCTTCGGCCCGAACAAAGACAAACTGTGGCAGTTCAACAACGAGGGCAAGCTGGTCGAGTTCAATCCCGGCACCAGCTACGCGGGCGGCAACGCCTCCGGCGGTGACGGCCTGAACCTGTTCGAGACGGTGCCGCTGATCGCCGACCTCGAACGACGCTCGGTGTTCTCCACCGGCAGCTTCGACTTCACCGACAACGTGCGTGGCTTCTTCGAACTTTCGCGATACGAAGCGACCGCCCGCGAAACCCTCGACCAGAACGTCTACAACGCGGTGTCCTTCGGCAATGCGCGCCTGGACGGCGGCGGTACCGCCAGCGGTGCACTGACCTTCAGCGCCAGCAATCCGTTCCTCAGTGCGGAAACCCGCAAGATCCTCGCCGACAACGGCATCACCTCGTTCCGCCTGTCGCGATCTTCGCGCGACCTGTCGATGAACAACGCCAGCACCGAGACCCGCCTGACCCGTGCGGTGCTCGGCCTGAACGGCTTCTTCGAGGTCGGAAAACGCAGCTTCAACTGGGAAGCCAGCGTCACCCACGGCCGCGGTGACTTCGACTACCTCGGCACCGGCCTGATCCAGCAGAACTTCATCAATGCGATCAACGTCACCACCGACGCCAGCGGGCGCATCATCTGTGATGCCACCCGCCCGGGCACCACGGCCGATGCGAACTGCCGCCCGCTGAATCTGTTCGGCGAGAACCAGGCGTCGCGCGAAGCCCTGGACTATGTCTCCACCCGGACCGTGGCCAAGGCGCAGACCCGCCAGACCGTCATCAATGCGTCGGTATCCGGCGGCCTGTTCGATCTTCCCGGCGGCGAGCTGTCCGCGGCGGCCGGCTTCGAGCACCGCCGCGAAGAAGGCTCCTTCACCCCCAGCGAGTACCAGCGCCTGGGCCAGGGCCGTTCGGTGCCGACCCAGGCGGCCGAGGGCAAGTACCACACCAACGAAGTGTTCGCCGAAGTGCTGGCACCGCTGTTCAATCCCGACTGGGATATCCCGGGCCTGCATCGCCTAGACCTGACCGCCAAGTTCCGCCGCGTCGACAACTCCGTCGCCGGCGCGTTCAATGCGTTCACCTACGGCATCCAGTACGAACCGATCGCCGGCCTGCAGCTGCGCGGCAACAAGACCCAGTCACTACGCGCGCCCTCCATCGCCGAGCTCTACACCACCCAGCAGCCGGCCTACTACAACATCCCGGAAGTGTGCTCGCTGGACAACATCAGCGGCGGCTCAAATCCGGCGGTGCGTCGCCGCAACTGCGAGGCGTTCTTCGCCGCCTACCCGGGTGCCGATCCGAACACCTTCCGCCAGCAGCCGACCAATACGCTGGGTTCGACCAACGGCAGCACCCGCCTGCAGAACGAAACGGCGAAGTCGTGGACGGCCGGCATCGTGTTCGCCCCAGAATGGATCCCGGGCCTGCGCGTCGCTGCCGACTGGTATGACATCAAGATCAACAACGTGATCACGTCGCTGAGCGCCAACGACATCATCACCGGTTGCTTCGACACTGCCGACTTCAACGCCGCCAACGTGCCCAACGCCAACCGCTTCTGCAGCCTGGTGACGCGTGATCCGAACACCGGCGTGGCTACCAGCATCAAGACCGAGTATGGCAACGGCCCGGTGCTGATGTTCCGTGGCTGGACCGCCGAAGTCGGCTACCGTTGGGACCTGTCGCGCTTCGGCGTACTGGACCTGGACTTCTACGGCTACATGCCGAAGAACCGTGGCCAGGCCGCGAACCGGGACGTGCCGTTCGTCGAACAGGCGGGCAGCTTCAACGAGCCCAAGCGCCAGTTCCGTTGGACGGCCCAGCATCGCATCGGCAACTGGAACTACGGCGTGGCCTCCAACTACACCAGCCGCGCCCAGTACACGATGACCGATACCCCGGAAAGCCGTCAGTACTTCTACCGCGACAGCTGGACCACCTGGGACGCCAACGTCACCTACCGCATCACCGACGCCGCGCGCGTGACGTTGTCGGTGATCAACGTGGGCGATGACATCGGGCCGTTCCCGTATGTACTGGATGCACTGGGCCGTCGCTACATGGCCAGCCTGCGCTACAACTTCAAGTAGGCCTGGCGCAGCGTTTCCACAGGCGGGGCCCGGTGTACGGGCCCCGCTCAATCAAACAGACCTTGTTCCGCCAACCGGGTCAGCTCATCCACCACGTAGCGCACCTTCGGCCGCAGGTGGCGCGTCGGTGGCCACAGCGCATGGATGTCGATGTGCCGCTGCATGTGTTCGTCCAGCACCGATTGCAGCACGCCGGAATCGAGATGGCGGCGCACCAGTGAAATGGGCATCTGGCAGATGCCGAGGCCGGCGATGGCCGCTTCGATCACCGCGTCGCCATCGTTGAGTTGATAGGGCGCACTGGGAATGAACGTTCCCTCGTCCTCCTCGCTGCCGATCCGCCACCAGATCGGTTGCCCGTGGCGGAAGCCGACGATGCTGCGGTGCTGCGCCAGTTCCTGCACCGTGCGCGGCACGCCATGCGCCTGCAGGTACGCCGGCGATGCGCAGGTGACCAGGCGCTGGCGCCCCAGCCGGCGCGCGACCAGGTGCTCGGCCTGGTGCAGCCCACCGAAACGGATCAGCAGGTCGATGCCCTCTTCGACCGGATCGACGAAGTGATCGGTGAAGGTCATCGTCAACTGCAGGTCCGGATACTGGCGGCACAACCGCAGCAGCACCGGCAGCACCACCAGCCGCCCGAACGAGGACGGCATGTCAATGCGCAGCCGCCCGCTGGGCAGGCCCGCCGAACCCAGACAGGCCTCGGCCGCGGAGATTTCTTCCAGCGCCGCCGCACAGGAGGCGTAGTACGCCTCGCCATCAGTGGTCAGTGCGATGCGCCGCGTAGTGCGATGGAACAGGCGCACCGCCAGCCGCGCTTCCAGACGGGCGATGGCCTTGCCCACCGCCGAGCGCGAGATGCCCAGCGCGTCTGCCGCCTCGGTGAAGCTGCCCGAGCGTGCGGTCGTGACGAACGTCACCAGGCCATTCAAGGATTCCAGCGGCAGCATCGTTCGCACTCCATTGGGGACAAATAGTCCCGCACCAAGGGAGATCGAAGCGCTTTATGCGCCTGCATGTCAACTCCATCCTGTGTGCATCGCGCCGCTGGCGCCTCTCCCCCGCACCGAGATGACCGACATGACCACCGCCCTCTTCCGCCCGATCGACCTGTCAGGAACCGCCCTGCGCAACCGCATCGCAATGGCGCCGATGACCCGCGCCCGCAATCCCGGCGCGATCGCCAACGCGCTCACCGCGCAGTATTACCGGCAGCGTGCCAGCGCCGGCCTGATCATCAGCGAAGGCACGCCGGTCTCGCCGCAGGGCCAGGGCTACATCGACGTGCCGGGTATCTGGTCGGCCGAGCAGGTGGCCGGGTGGAAGCTCGTCACCGAGGCGGTGCATGCCGCGCAGGGCACGATCTTCGCCCAGCTCTGGCACGTCGGCCGCATGTCGCATGCCTCGCTGCAGCCTGAGGGCGGACAACCGGTCAGCGCCGGTACCCGCCCGGTGGCCAGCGCACCGAAGAACACCTCGTTCGTGTACCTGGACGACGGCAGCCGAGGCCACGCCGATCCCACCCCGGCACGTGCACTGGAGACTGCGGAGATCCCCGGCATCATTGACGACTTCGCACGCGGCGCCGACAACGCCATCGCTGCCGGCTTCGATGGCATCGAACTGCATGCCGCCAACGGCTACCTGTTCGAGCAGTTCCTCAACCCGCTCATCAACGAACGCGAGGACCGCTACGGCGGCTCGCTGCCGAACCGCGCGCGATTGATCCTGGAGACGGTGGATGCGATGGCCCAGCGCATCGGCGCGCACCGAATCGGCGTACGCCTGGCACCGAACAACCTCACCTTCGACATGCCGTTCTACCCCGACAACGAAGCCACCTATCTGTACCTGGCCGAGGAACTGGGCAAGCGCGGGCTGGCCTATGTGCATCTCAACGACAACCTGCAGGCGGGGCAGTCGGTGCTGGGCGAGGCGTTCCTGCAGCAGTTCAAGCAGGTCTACGGTGGCACGTTGATCCTGGCCGGTGGCATGACCCGCGAACGCGCCCTGCAGCTGGTCGAGGCCGGCACCATCGACCTGGCCGCATTCGGCCAGCCGTTCATCGCCAACCCGGATCTGGTCGAACGCCTGCAGCACAACGTCGCGCTGGCCACGCCCGACCGCAATACCTATTACGGTGGCGGCGAGGCAGGCTACCTCGACTACCCGCGCGCGCAGTAGAGCCACGCGATGCGTGGATGCGGGCGTACACTGCTCACCCGCATCCACTGGATCTGCCCATGGATACGCCCACCGCATCGTTCATCGTCAACCTCGATGTCCCCGATCTTGCCGCTGCCGAGGACTTCTACATCCGAGTCTTCGGCCTGCGCATCGGGCGCCGTCTAGGCCCAGGCGCCGTGGAGCTGCTCGGTGGGCCAACGCCGCTGTACCTGCTGCAGAACGAGGCCGGCAGCGCCGCCACCGATGATGGCGACGTGCGCGACTACGAGCGCCATTGGACGCCGCTGCACCTGGACTGGGTGGTGGATGACATCGAGGCGGCACTGGCACGTGCGGTTGCGGCCGGGGCGACGCTTGAGCAGTCCGTGCGCGAGCGCCGCTGGGGGCGCATCGCCGTGCTGGCCGATCCGTTCG
Organism: Stenotrophomonas sp. 96582_Sma; assembly: GCF_056480905.1. Classification (NCBI taxonomy): domain Bacteria; kingdom Pseudomonadati; phylum Pseudomonadota; class Gammaproteobacteria; order Lysobacterales; family Lysobacteraceae; genus Stenotrophomonas; species Stenotrophomonas sp. 96582_Sma. Next base: position 4,193,840 of record NZ_CM151122.1, read on the forward strand.
GCCACGGCTTCTGCCTGATCCAGTTCAGTGGCGAAGGCTACGACGCGCTGGCCGAGTGACCGGCGCATCGTTCACCACGGCAACGGCGCCACTTCACCGTTGGCGCGCTCGCCGTAGTACAGCGACGGCAGCAGGCGCGAGAGGAAACTGAACTCCGTGTAGCAATGCCTGAGCAGGCCCAGGCCGACCGCATCGTCGGCATCGCGCTGCGGATCGGTGCTGTCCAGGCCAAGCACGAAGCGGCTGCGCAGCACGCAGCCAAACGGCGTATCGCGCGCGACATGCAGCATCTGCCCGTCGCAGGGATCACCGTTTGCATCCAGGCGTACGTGGTCACCGAAGCCGATGCGCGCGGCGATCACTGCCGATACATCGCCTGCATCCTGTGCCACCTGCAGGCGCTCGGGCACCAGCAACGTGCGCGGGTCATGGAACTTCAAACGCGCCGCCACCGGCGGAATATCGGCCAGCGATTCCACCGCGTGGATGCTGGCACCGTGGTAGCTGCGTCCGCGCTGCCAGGCCGCGTCCCAGCCGCGATGCTCGACATGATCGACCGGATGCCACCAGCGGATGTGCTGTGTGGTCTCGAAGAAGGTGAACCACCAGTCCAGCATGCGGCCCTTGCAACCGTGCAGATCGGTACGCACCGCCACCAGCAGGGTGCCATCTTCGCGGCGCTGGATGCCGGTTTCCAAGCGCATCGGTGCGGGGTCGAGCAGATCGTGGTGGTCCAGCCAGGCGCGGGCGTTCACAGCGGTATCCATCGGGGTCTCCTGCATGTCGGGAGACCCGACAATACGGAAACGCTCTTCGTTTCGCAATTATCCGAATGCGGTAAGATGGGCGCAATGAACAGCACCACCCTGCCCGAGCCACCCTCACCAATCCGCCGCCGCGGCCGCCCTGCGCGGCCGGAAGCCGAAGTCCGCCACGCCGTGCTGCAGGCCACGCTGGAGCTGCTGCTGGCACAGGGTTACGAGGCCACCACCATCGAAGCGGTGGCGGCGCACGCCGGGGTAGCGAAGAAGACCGTGTACCGCCACGCCAGCAACCGCGAAGAACTGGTCGGGTTGGCCGTGCGCGAGTGGACCGACGGCTTCGCGCCGCAGTTGCAGCGCGATGCGCACGACGCCGATGAGGTGATGCCGTTGCTGCGGGCCATCCTGCACGCGGTGTGCGCGCAGGCACTGTCGGCGCAGGCAGTGCAGGTATTCCGCCTGCTGGCCACCGACTTTCCCGGCAAGGACGCGCTGCTGCAGGCCTATCTGGACAATGGCATCGAACGCGGCCGTGCGCTGCTGGCCGACTGGCTGGCGCGTCAGCAGCAGCGCGGGCTGCTGCGCGAGGGAGATGCCGCGTGCATGGCACGGCTGATCCTGGCGATGGCCGTGGCCGAGCCGCTGCGCGAACGCGTGATCGGTATGGTGGCCGAGGATGCGCCGGTAGAGGTGCATCTGCGTGATTGCCTGGAATTGTTGGCACCCGTACTGCAGGTGCCGTAGCCGGCCGCATCCACGCATGGCGAGGTTCTACCGGCAGCGCTTCGGATCAGGTCACGCCTGCACGTAGGGCATTTCGCTGTCGATACCGTCGAACGCGATCAGCTGCAGCAGCGGCTGCACGTCCTCGTCACTGATCTCACCCGCAGTGATGTCATCCACGCGTGCATACAATGCCTCCAGCGCCGCTACCTGGTCCCCTCGCAGCCAGCCACGATGGGTACCGAGCCAAGCCTGCAGATTGGTTCCGATATCGCCCTCCGAAAGCAGCGACTCCTCTTCCTCCAGCTCCACCACCGCTTCGGCCATCTTGCGGAACAGGAAGTCCTGGAAGTTCGCGGCCAGCAGATCGGCGCGATCATCGTCATGCCAGACCAGCAGCACCGGCGACTCGCTGGAACCCGGTGCATTGGTCCAGAAACAGTAATGATCACCCGCGCCGGTGCGCGCGAACGGCAGCAGTTTCAGGTCATCGCGCAGCGGGTTGTAATGATCTTCGGCAGTCAGATCTTCCCACGCTGCGCGCAGTTCGCTCGGCTCGATCGGTTCATAGTCGTTGGCATACAGCAGTACCGGCGGCTGCGGCTGCACCTGCGGGAACACCGTGCGGTACCAGTTCGGGCCCTGCTCGCCCCAGCTGAAACGGTTGTCTTCCACCAGCTGGCGGAACAACGGCGGGAAGGTCTGGCCGGAAGCCTGTTCGAGATCGGCGAGCATGCTCAATGACGTCCTTTTGTTGAGAAGACTCACTCTAGCGGGTGAACGCCATCCCCGCATGGCGCGGATCCACTCGGAAAGCTCTCGTTGGAGCCGGTCATTGGACGGCACTGCGCCATCCACCGCGATTCACTCGCGCAGCATATCCACGAACGCACGCAGCGCACCGGGCATCTGCCGCTGCTTCGGGTAGTACAGCGCGAAGCCGGCGAACGGCTCGCTCCAGTCTTCCAGCACCGCCACCATCTGCCCCAATTCGATGTAGGGCCGCGCGGTGTCTTCCAGCACGTAGGCCAGGCCGATGCCATCGAGTACCGCGCCGACCACGGTGCCCTGCTCGCCCAGCGTCAGCCGTCCGGGCACGTCGATCTCCAGCGCCTGCCCACCGCGCTCGAACTGCCACTTGTACAGATGCCCGCTGGCGAAGCGGAAGCGGATGCATTCGTGTGCAGCGAGATCGCGCGGATGCTGTGGCGCGGGATGCCGCCGCAGATACTCCGGCGATCCGACAATCAGCCCGCGCAGTGGTGGCCCCATCGGCACTGCCACCATGTCCTCGGGTACGAACTCGTGCAGGCGCACGCCGGCGTCGTAGCCCTCGGCGACGATGTCGACCAGGCCGTCGTTCTCGGTCAGCTCCACCCGCACGTCGGGATGGGCGTGCAGGAAGCGCGCCAGCCGTGGTCCCAGCTGTGTCGCCACCGCCGCACGGGTGGCATTGATGCGCAGCAGGCCGGCCGGTGCGGCACGGAACTGGTTCATCTCCTCCAACGCATCGTGCACCTGCCCCAAGGCCGGCTGCAGGCGCTCCAGCAGGCGCTGCCCGGCCTCGGTCAGGGCCACGCTGCGGGTGGTGCGATGGAACAGGCCCACCCCCAACCGTTCTTCCAGCGCGCGGATCGCATAACTCACCGCCGAGGTCGACAGCGCCAGCTCGGCGCCGGCACGGCGGAAGCTGCGGTGGCGGGCGACTGCGGCGAACGCGGCCAGGTGGGAGAGATTGTCAGTGGCCATGATTGTGCAGTTTCACTTGATGAATCATGCCGATATCCGGGCTTTTTGCCACTGGGTACGGGGCGTATTGTAAAGCGCCTTTCGACAAACCCTGCCAAGGATTCCCCATGTCCCTCGCCCGTGGTTACGCCGCCCATTCACATACCGACCCGCTGATCCCCTACGAGTTCGAACGCCGCGCCGTCGGCCCGGACGATGTACGTATCGAGATCCTCTACAGCGGCATCTGCCACTCCGACCTGCACCAGGCCCGCGACGACTGGGGTGGCTCGATCTACCCGATGGTGCCGGGCCACGAGATCATCGGCCGCGTCACCGAGGTCGGCAGCAACGTCACCCGCTTCAAGGTGGGCGACCACGCCGGCGTGGGCTGCATGGTCGACTCGTGCCGCCACTGCGACGCCTGCGAGCACGACCTGGAGCAGTACTGCGCCGAAGGCGCGACCTGGACCTACAACGGCCGTGAACGCGAAAGCGGCGCGCCGACCTACGGTGGCTATTCCGACCACGTGGTGGTCGAGCAGCGCTTCGTGGTGAAGGTGTCCGAAACGCTGGACCTGAAGGCCGCCGCCCCGCTGCTGTGCGCCGGCATCACCACCTGGTCGCCGCTGCGCCACTGGAAGGTCGGCCCGGGCCAGAAGGTCGGCGTGATCGGCCTCGGTGGCCTCGGCCACATGGGCGTGAAGTTCGCCAAGGCCCTCGGCGCGCACGTGGTGATGATCACCACCACGCCGGAAAAGGGTGCCGATGCCAAGCGCCTGGGCGCCGATGAAGTGCTGGTCTCGCGCGATGCCGCGCAGATGAAGGCGCACGCCGGCAGCTTCGACTTCCTGCTCAACACCATCCCGGTTGGCCATGACACCAACCCGTACATGGGCCTGCTCAAGCGCGAGGCCACCATGTGCCTGGTCGGCGTGCTGACCGAACTGGATCCGCCGCTGACCGGCGGCAGCGTGATCTTCGGCCGCAAGCACCTGACCGGCTCGGCGATCGGCGGCATGGCCGAAACCCAGGAAATGATGGATTTCTGCGCTGAGCACGGCATCGTCAGCGATGTCGAGATGATCGACATCAAGAACGTCAACGAAGCCTGGGAGCGCATGGCGAAGAACGATGTGCGCTACCGCTTCGTGATCGACATGGCGACGATGAAGAACGCCGCCTGATCGATCGGCGACTGTGAACGAAGAACCCCGGCACTGCCGGGGTTTCTTGTTTGCGTTGCACGGCCCGTCCGCCGGGCCATGCCCGGCGAGCGAAGCGGTTGCCTCCCTCCTTGGGCATGACGAAGATCAAGGACCCGGCCACCAGCCGGGCGCAGACTCGCTGCATGGCCCGCCTGCCCTCCCCTGCGATGCTGATGCGCGCGCCGCACCGGCTGCTGTTCTTCATCGGCGCCAGCAACCTGCTGCTGGCAATGCTGTGGTGGGCGTTGTGGCTGGGCGCATTGCGCGGGTTGTGGACGCCGCAGCCACCGCCGCTGCCTCCGGCCTGGCTGCACGCGCTGCTGATGCAGTACCTGGTACTGCCCAGTTTCATCTTCGGCTTCCTGCTCACCGTGTTCCCGCGCTGGCTGGCACAGCCGGAGCTGCCACGCAGCCGTTATGCGCCGGTCGGCATCGGCCTGTTTGGTGGGCAGGCGTTGCTGATTGCCGCCGCCTGCGGGTGGACACCCGGGCTGTGGCCCGGCCTGCTGCTGGCACTGGCCGGCTGGAGCGCCGGACTGATCGTGCTGGGACGCGTGCTCAAGGCCGCCGGTCCCAACCGCAACTGGCATGCGCGCGCCTGCTATGCCGCACTGCTGCTGGGCTGGCTGGGGCTGCTGCTGTTCATGGCGGTGGGGCGCGGCCACGCCACGCTGATGCCGGTCACGGTGGCACTCGGCACCTTCGGCCTGCTGCTGCCGGTCTACCTCACCGTCGCGCACCGGATGATCCCGTTCTTCGCCAACAACGTGGTGGATGGCTATGTGGCGTGGCGCCCGCTGCGCTGGTTGGCTGCGATGTGGGCGCTGCTGATGCTGCGCCTGCTGTTGAGCGCGTTGCAGATCGACCACCTGCTGTGGCTGGCCGATGCGCCGCTGCTGATGTTGTCGCTGCAGGCGCTATGGCACTGGTGGCCACGCGGGCCGATGCCGGGCCTGCTCGCGGCCCTGTTCCTGGCACTGGCGTGGCTGCCGATCAGCTTCGCGTTGTATCTGCTGCAGGACATCGGCCAGATGCTGGGCCATCCGCAACTGCTCGGCCGCGCGCCGCTGCATGCCCTCGCCGTGGGCCTGTTCGGCAGCCTGCTGGTGGCGATGGTGACCCGGGTCACCCAGGGCCATTCCGGCCGACCGCTGGTGATGCCGGCAGTGGCCTGGTTTGCGTTCGTCGCGCTGCAGGCGGTGGCGATCATGCGCATCGCTGCCGAACTGATGCCCGACGCCCATGCGTGGCATTTCGCCGCAGCCATCGGCTGGTTGCTGGCCTTGGCACCGTGGGTGGCGCGGCTGGGCTGGATCTACCTGTGCCCACGGCGCGACGGCAAGCCGGGCTGACATCACCGCTGGGCATGGCACCATGGTGGGCATGTCCGATATCCCGTTCGATCCCACCGCAATCACCACCTTCGCCGATGGCGACCCTGAGGAGAATCCCTGGGTTCTCGGCGCGCCGCAGCCGGAAGCGCTGCAGGTGGTGCCCTGGTCCACGCTGTGGGCCGACCAGTTCGAGCAGCAGCGCACGCAGCTGCAGGCGACACTCGGCAACACCGCGCTGGGCATTGAACATGTCGGCTCCACCGCGGTGCCGGGCCTGCCGGCCAAACCGGTACTGGACATCGACCTGCTGGTTGCCGATCCCGCCGACGAAGCGGCCTGGCTGCCAGCGCTGCAGGCACTGGGCTACGTGCTTACCATCCGCGAACCCTCGTGGTACCAGCACCGCATGCTGCGACTGGACGTGCCGCGCGTGAACCTGCACGTGTTCGCACCTGGTTGCGCCGAGCACCTCCGCCACTGCTTGTTCCGCGATTGGCTGCGCAGCCATGAAGATGACCGCAGGCGCTATGCACAGGCCAAGCAGGCAGCACTGCAGGGCAATGCCAACGTGCAGGCCTACAACCGCAGCAAGCAGGATGTGGTTCGCGGCATCTACGCGCGCCTGTTCGCAGCGCGCGGGTGGTGACGCAACGGCAGGTGCCGGCCCCGGTTGGCACCCGCCGGAACAGTGTCAGTACGCGAACTCGCGGAACACCGGATCGACGTCGCCGTGCCAGCGGCCATGGAACAGCGCCAGCTTGCGTTCGGCCGGGGTCAGGCCGGACTCGACGATCTCCTGCAGCACGTCCAGGAACTTGCTCTCGTCCTGGCCGTCGGCATTGCGCGCCGCGCGGCGCTTGAGGCCTTCGACGGAAATCTTCACCGCTTCACGGGCCAGGTCGCGCACGCTGCCAGTGCGGAACGGCAGGTTCATCGCATGCTTCGGCACGCCGTCGCGCAGTGCATGGCGCTCGGCCAGGGTGAAATCCCGTACCAGGTCCCAGGCCGCATCCAGTGCGGTGTCGTCGTACAACAGGCCCACCCAGAATGCCGGCAGCGCACACAGGCGGCTCCACGGGCCACCGTCGGCACCGCGCATTTCCAGATACTTCTTCAGGCGCACTTCCGGGAACGCGGTGGTCATGTGGTCCGACCAGTCGCGCAGCGTCGGCAGCGCGCCCGGCAGCACCGGCAGCTTGGCCTGCATGAAATCGCGGAAGCTCTGCCCGCTGGCGTCGTGGTAGATGCCATCGCGGTAGGAGAAATACATCGGCACGTCGAGCAGGTAATCGACATAGCGCTCGTAACCGAAGCCATCCTCGAACACGAAGTCGAGCATGCCGGTGCGGTCGGCGTCGGTGTCGGTCCAGATGTGCGAGCGGTAGCTCAGGTAGCCGTTCGGCTTGCCTTCGGTGAACGGCGAATCGGCGAATAGCGCGGTGGCGATCGGCTGCAGCGCCAGCGACACGCGGAACTTCTTCACCATGTCCGCTTCGGTGGCGTAATCCAGGTTCACCTGCACCGTGCAGGTGCGGGTCATCATGTCCAGGCCCAGCGAGCCGACCTTGGGCATGTAGGCGCGCATGATCTTGTAGCGGCCCTTCGGCATCCACGGCATCTCATCGCGCTTCCACTTCGGCTGGAAGCCCATGCCGAGGAAGCCGAGCTGCAGCTCACCTGCCACCTGTGCCACTTCGTTGAGATGGGTGCCGGTCTCCACGCAGGTCTGGTGGATGGTCTCCAGCGCCGCGCCGGACAGTTCCAACTGGCCCGCCGGTTCCAGCGTGACCGAGGCACCATCGCGCAGCAGGGCGATCGTGTTGCCGTTCTCCTGCACCGGCTCCCAGCCGAAGCGGACCAGGCCGTTGAGCAGTGCCTCAATGCCGCGCTCGCCCTCGAAGGTCGGCGGGCGCAGGTCATCCAGGCGGAACCCGAACTTCTCGTGCTCGGTGCCGATGCGCCACTGCGCGCGGGGTTTCTCGCCGGAGGCGATCACCTCCACCAGCTGCGAGCGGTCGGTAATGGGTGTATCGGCGACGTGGCTGGGGCTCGACAAGGGGAAGGCTCGCTGGACAGTGGCGGGGGATGTGGGGCCCGGGGCCTTCCATCGCAAGGGCGCACTATAGCGTGGCGACCCGTTGCGTCATGCGACGGAGACGGTTTTCAGCATCCTACCGACGCCCTCTTGACCCTCGTACACTCGGGGCCATGAGCCGCCATTCACGACACCCCGAACTGCACCGCTCCGAGCGCGTCGGCTGGCTGCGTGCCGCCGTGCTGGGGGCCAACGATGGCATCGTCTCGGTGGCCGGCCTGGTGGTCGGCGTGGCCGCCAGCGGCGCCTCCGCGGCGACCATTCTGGCCACCGGCGTGGCTGGCACCGTGGCCGGCGCGATGTCGATGGCCGCTGGAGAGTATGTCTCCGTGCAGACCCAGGCCGACACCGAAGATGCCGACCTGGCGATGGAAAAGCGCGAACTGCACGAAGATCCGCACAGCGAGCTGGAAGAGCTGGCCGCGATCTACCGCCACCGCGGCCTGGAGCCGGCGCTGGCGCGGCAGGTGGCCGAGCAGCTCACCGCCCACGACGCACTGGGCGCCCACGCCCGCGACGAGCTGGGCATCACCGATACCCTGCGCGCGCGCCCGCTGCAGGCAGCGCTGGCCTCGGCCGGCGCCTTCACCTGTGGTGCGGCACTGCCGGTGCTGACCGCGCTGCTCGCGCCGGTCGACAAGGTCGCGATGATGACCACCGCCAGCACCCTGCTCGGCCTGTGCCTGACCGGCGCGATGGCGGCCCAGGCCGGCGGCGCACCGCCGGTACGCGGCGCGATCCGGGTGATGTTCTGGGGCGCGTTGGCGATGGCCGCGGCCGCCGGCGTCGGTCGCCTGCTCGGCGCACACGTGACATGACCGCCATGCTGCCCCCGGCCACCGCACTGCTGGCCGAGATGGCCAGTCTGGCAGGCTGTGAGCGCGCCGAAGGCTATGCCTGCATCACCGCCCGTCGCGAGCATGGCGCCAGCTCGGTGGAGATTCCGCAACCGCAGTTCGCGATCCTGCTGGAGGGCCGCAAGCAGGTGCGCACCGCGCACCAGTCGCTGGAATTCATCCCCGGCGACATCCTGCTGCTGACCCAGCGCTGCCGGATCGATGTGGTCAACACGCCCGACCCGGGGACCGGCCGCTACCTCAGTGCCATCGTGCCGCTGTGTGCCGAAGTGCTGGCGGCCGCACGCACGCTGTGGAGCGAGGACCTTCCCGCCCCTGGCCAGGCGATGGCACGTCTGCCGTTGATCGACCATGGCCCGGTGCTGCGGCAGTGGCGGCAATCGCTGCAGGACGGCCGCTACAGCGAGGCACGATTGGCCCTGGCCTCGCTGGTGCTGACCCTGTGCCGGCAGGGCCACGGCAACCTGCTGCTGCCGCAGGCGCCGAGCCTGGGCGAACAGATCCGCGACCGCATCGCCGCCGAACCGGCACGCGACTGGCAATCGCGTGATGTGGAAGAACAGTTCGCGCTGAGCGGTGCGACCCTGCGTCGTCGTCTCGCCGCCGAGGACACCAGCCTGCGCCAGCTGCTCACCGAGGCCAGGCTGGCGCATGGCATGCAGCTGCTCTACACCACGGACCTGCCATTGAAGACCGTCGCAGCACGCGCGGGCTACCGGTCTGCGGCGAGTTTCAGCAAGCGCTTCGCCGAGCAGTACGGACTGGCTCCCACAGACATTTGAGGGGGTTCGGCAGGGCTGCGCCCTGCACCCACAGAGGCAACGGCAACGGCCGAGGCAACAGCAACAGCGGCTATCCGAGGGATGGCGGGGCGGTGTCGGAGTGCGGGGACGCTGCAAGTACGTCCCTGTAAGCTTGGCAGCCGCATCCATGCGGCTGACACCCCGCACTCCGACACCGCCCCACCTCCGACAGATCTCCGCGGCTGTTGGTAGGTGTCGACCTTGGTCGACACCTCTGTCAGATATCGAATGAGTCATCCACGCATGGCGTGGATCTACTGTGTCGACCAAGGTCGACACCCACCAGAGCAGTTTGCCGTTCCGACAGATCGCAGAAAACTGTCGAAGGCGGGGTGGGTCCGGTTGCGGGGGCGTGAGCCGCATGGATGCGGCGACCGAGCTTACATGGACGTACTTGCAGCGGCCCCCGCAACCGGACCCACCCCGCCATCCCACGGATAGCCCGCTGTTGCTGTTGCCTCGGCTGTTGCTGTTGCTTCGGCTGTTGCTGTTGCCTCTGCGGGTGCAGGGCGCAGCCCTGCAGACAACACCCCTTCCCTGAGCATTCCGCGTAGTGGTTTGAGCGCCGCACACACGTCGACCACGGCACGCTATACGGCAACGGAACCGCCCGTCGTCCACCGAGAACCAGCATGACCCTGCGTCCCCTGCCGCTGCACCGCGCCCTGCTGTTGGCCTTGTCATCCCTGCCACTGGCCGCGCTGGCCGAAACCACGTCGCCTGCCCCCACCCAGCAGGTCCCAGGCGTCTACCACCAGCGCGTCGGTGCGCTGCAGGTCACCGCCCTGTTCGATGGCGTGGTCGCGCTGGGCCGGCAGGAAGTCGTGGGCGTGCCGCCGACGCTGGTCAGCCGCCTGCTGGAAGGCCGTTACGTGCCCGAAGACAAGAAGGGCCTGCAGACCGCGATCAATGCTTTCCTGGTGCGCCAGGGCAACCACCTGACCCTGGTCGATACCGGTACGGCGCAGTGCTTCGGCCCCGGCCTGGGCCAGGTGCTGGGCAACCTGCGCGCCTCCGGCGTGGACCCGGCCGAGGTGGATGAAGTGCTGCTGACCCACGCCCATCCGGACCATCTGTGCGGCGTGCTCGACGCGCAGGGCAAGCCGGCCTACCCGAATGCCACGGTGTGGCTGTCCAAGGCCGATGCCGACTACTGGCTCAACCCGGCCAGCGAGGCCACCGCGCCGAAGGGCGTGCGCTTTGCCTTCCCGCTGGCGCGCAACGCGGTAGCGCCCTATCAGGCCAGCGGCCACCTGCGCACCTTCAGTCCCGGCGATGCCCTGCCCGGTGGCGCGGTGGCGATGGACACCCATGGCCATACGCCCGGCCATGTCTCCTACCGGTTCGACAGCCAGGGCCAGTCACTGCTGGTGTGGGGCGATGTGCTGCACTTCCACGCGGTGCAGTTCGCGCACCCGGAGGCGGCCTTCGAGGCCGATTCGGACCGCAAAGCGGCCATCGCCAGCCGTCGCGGCCTGCTGCAGCAGGCCACCGCCAACGGTTGGTGGGTGGCCGGTGCGCACCTGCCGTTCCCCGGTCTGGGCCATGTGCGTGGCGAGGGCAAGGCCTATGCGTGGGTGCCGGCGGAGTATTCGCCGTTGAAATGAGGTATCGCCGACCAGCGGCCGGTACTACCCGGAAGCAGACCGGTCGCGCCGGGCCATGCCCGGCCCTACCGGCCGGGTGCCGAGCGCTGCGCGTCCCGTAGTTCGTCCAGGTACGGCAACAGTTCCTGCAGCGCCAAGTACAAACCCGCTTGCCGCGCGTCCATCCGGATCGCCTGCCACTGCGCGTGTTCGAAGATCCCGTCATCAGAACAGCTGAGCGAGGTCGCATCAAGCTCAGCGCAGGATTCGCGAAGCCTCAGCAGCGCCTGCTGGCCCAATGGCGGCACCTGATCGGCCAGACCGTCCATGACGGCCACCAGAGGCATCAGGACCGACGACTGGACCTCACAGGCAAGACACTGCGGCAGCTTTGCCGCTTGGCCCAATGCGTCCTGCTGGAGGAAATCGAGGGCAGAGAGCAAGGTGCAGGCCGCTTCGACGCGGGCACCGTCACCCGCCCCGTGCCATTGCCAGAACGTTGCTGCAAATCCTTCCATCCGTACACCCCGATGAAAAGGCAGGCGACCGCTGGCCGCCTTATTCCAGCCCCAGCCAGCCGCCGATGATGCCGCGGGCTTCGTCCACACCGGTGCGGGCGGCGCCGGAGAACACCTGCACGCTGACCGTATCACCGAAGGAGGAGTGCAGTTCCTTGCGCACCTTCTGCAGGGTCTGCATCTGCTGGCTGCGGCTCAGCTTGTCGGCCTTGGTCAGCAACGCATGCGCCGGCAGGCCACGCTGCACGGCATAGGCCAGCATCTGCCGGTCGTAGTCCTTCAGCGGGTGGCGGATATCCATCACCACCACCAGGCCCCTCAGCGCATTGCGGGTGCGGAAGTAGCGGTCGATGAAGGCCTGCCAGTGCGCCTGCAGGTCCAGCGGCACCTTGGCGTAGCCGTAACCGGGCAGATCGACCAGATGGGCTTCCGGGGTCACCTGGAAGAACACCAGCTGCTGGGTGCGGCCGGGGGTCTTGGAGACCCGGGCCAGGCTGTTCTGGCGGGTCAATGCGTTGAGAGCACTGGACTTGCCGGCGTTGGAGCGGCCCGCAAAGGCCACTTCGGCCCCCTCATCGGGCGGCAGCTGCCCCATGTTGTGGGCAGAGAGGTGGTATTGGGCGCGTTCGATGAGCAATGACATGTGCATAGGATCGCATGTTGTGGCACCGCGCGCCCGGCCCCGGGCCCTCCGCCGGGAAAATGCTGCACTGCTGCGTTGACCGTGCGCGGAAACGGCGTTGATAATCCGGACGATGCCGTGGCTGCCGCCCGGCCCGGTCCATACGGAGCTTTAGCATGCGCCACGCTCGCGTTCTTGCCGTATCCGCCCTTGCCACTGCCATAGTTGTTGCCGCTGCTGCGTTCGCGCAGACCACGTTGACCCCGCTGCCCGACAACGGGCCGATCAACACCGCCTCGCTGGAGGTCGATTTCAGCAAGACCCACTGGGGCGATGCCAAGGCCGGCCAGACCAAGGCCTCGGCCTGCGCGGCCTGCCATGGCGCCGACGGCAATTCCACGGTGGAGATGTACCCGTCCATCGCCGGCCAGAGCGAACGCTACGTCGCCCAGCAGATGGCCCTGATCGCCAACGGGCAGCGCAGCTCCGGCGCGGCGGTGGCGATGGTGCCGTTCGTGCAGAACCTCACCCCGCAGGACATGCGCGACATCGGCGCGTTCTTCGCCACGCAGAAGGCCACTGCCGGCATCGCCGATGACACGGCGGTCACCGACGGCCCCTACAAGGGCATGAAGTTCTACGAGATCGGCCAGCAGCTGTACCGTGGCGGTGACGCCAAACGCGGCCTGCCGGCCTGCATGGCCTGCCACGGCCCCAGCGGCGCCGGTAATCCGGGGCCGGCCTATCCGCACATCGGTGGCCAGCACGCCAGCTATGTCGCGCGCCGCCTGCAGGAATACCAGGCTGGCCAGACCAACGAGACCGACAAGGCGCACTTCCAGATCATGGCTGCGGTTGCGCAGAAGCTGAGCGAGCAGGAGGTGCAGGCGCTGTCGAGCTACCTGCAGGGCCTGCACAACAAGGCCGACGACGTGGCCGTTGCCACCGCGCCGGCACAACCGGCTGCCGCCCCCTGACCACCACTGGTCGGCCCGGGTCGCCACGCCGGCCCGCGGCTGCGGTATGTTTCCTTCACGCCGGCGACCGCGCCGGCGTTGCTTTTTTCAACGGAGATGCGTGTCGATGAGGTTGATTTCCCGCCTGCTGTTGTCTTTGCTGGTGCTGCTGCCGCTGGTAGCCTGCGCCGCCACCCCCGCCAATGCCCCGCTGGTCGAAGGCAAGGACTACGAGCGCATCGCCCAGCCGGGCCCGTTCCAGCCGCTGGCCGGCAAGATCGAGGTGGTCGAGGTCTTCGGCTACACCTGCCCGCACTGCGCCCGTTTCGAACCGCAGCTGGAAGCCTGGGCAGCCAAGCTGCCGGCCGATGTGCGCTTCACTCCGGTACCGGCAGCCTTCGGCGGCGCCTGGGATGCCTGGGCACTGGCCTACTACGCCGCCGACGAAGTCGGCGTGGCCAAGCGCAGCCATGCCGCCGTGTTCAAGGCCCTGCACCAGGACGGCTCGCTGCCGATGCAGAACGTCTCGGCCGATGAGCTCGCCAACTTCTACAAGGCCTATGGCGTGACCCCGGACCGTTACCTGCAGGCCCTGCGCGGCGATGCCGTACAGAAGAAGGTCGATGCCGCCCGCGCGTTCGCCCAGCGCACCAAGATCCCCGGGACCCCGGCGCTGATCATCAACGGCCAGTACCTGGTCCGTGGCGACAGCTTCGACGACCAGCTGCGCATCGCCTCGGCGCTGATCGCCCAGGCCCGCGCAGCCCGCGGCCGCTGAACCAACACCCACCACCGACACGGCGCTGTCGCCGCCGCGTGTCATCATTTCCCCCTGGCCGGCGCATGACGCCGGCCCCACCTTTCCAGATGCTGGAGACGTTTCCATGAAGATCCGTTACGCCCTCGCCCTCGCAGCGCTGCTGCCGATCCTGGCGGCCTGCAAGGCCGACGACGGCAGCACCAACACCACCGCGGCCCCGGCCGAACCGGCTGCAGCTCCGGCGACCACCGAACCGGCCGCTGGCAGCGAAGGCGCCGCCCCGGCCGCTGCCGAAGGCGAGAAGGCCGCGGCTGAAGCCGCCCCGGCCGCTGCACCGGCCCCGACCACCACCGCACTGACCGGCCCGGCCCCGGTGGAAGGCGCCGACTACCAGGTGATCCCGAACGGCCAGCCGTTCCAGCCGGCCGCCGGCAAGATCGAAGTGACCGAGATCTTCGGCTATGTCTGCCCGGCCTGCGCCGCGTTCCAGCCGCTGGTCGGCCCGTGGAAGGCCGGCCTGCCGAGCGACGTGAACTTCGTCTACGTGCCGGCCATGTTCGGCGGTACCTGGGACAACTACGCCCGTGCCTTCTACGCCGCGCAGACCCTGGGCGTGCAGGAGAAGACCCACGAAGCCCTGTACGCTGCCATCCATTCGCAGAAGACCCTGAAGGGCGAGCGCGGCACCGATTCGGTTGACGACATCGCCAAGTTCTACGGTGCCTACGGCGTGGATCCGAAGCAGTTCGCCGCCACCATGGGCAGCTTCGCGGTGAATGCCAAGACCAACTCGGCCAAGCAGTTCGCCCAGCGCAGCCAGATCAGCGGCACCCCGTCGATCATCGTCAATGGCAAGTACCTGGTGAAGGGCAAGAGCTTCCCGGACATGCTGCGCATTGCCGACCACCTGATCGCCCGCGAACGCGGTGCGGCCCAGGCTCACTGATCCAAGAGAAGCGTTTCCCGGCCGTGAATTCCCCCCGTACACGGACCCTGCGCTTGCTGACGGCCAACATCCAGGCCGGCTCAAGTACCCGCCGCTACAGCGACTATGTGACCCGCAGCTGGTCACATGCGCTGCCGGCGGGCCGCAAGCGCAGCAGCCTGGACGCGATCGCCACCCTGGCGCGCGAACATGACATCGTCGGCCTGCAGGAGGCCGACCCGGGCAGCCTGCGCTCGGGCTTCACCAACCAGACCCACTACCTGGCCCAGCGTGCCGGCTTCAACTACTGGAGCCACCAGCCGAACCGGCGCATGGGCGGGGTCGCCTCCAGCGCCAACGGCCTGCTGAGCAAGCTGGAACCGGTGGAAGTGCAGGATCACGCCCTGCCCGGCCGCATCGGCGGGCGCGGCGTGCTGCTGGCCAAGTTCGGCGACGGCGCCGATGGCCTGGCGGTAGCGGTAGCCCATCTGTCGCTGGGCGCGGGTTCGCGGATGTCGCAGCTGGGCTTCATCGCCGAGCTGCTGTCCGACCATCCCAATGCGGTGCTGATGGGCGACTTCAACTGCCTGGCCGAACGCCCGGAAATGCAGGTGCTGTACCAGAAGACCCGCCTGCAACCACCGGGCTGCATCGTGCCGACCTTCCCCAGCTGGCGCCCCGATCGCGCCATCGACCACATCCTGGTCAGCAGCGGCCTGCAGACCCGCACCGTGGAAGCCGTACCGGCCGCGTTCTCCGATCACCTCGCCCTGGCGATGCAGATCGACGTCCCGGCGGACGCCCTGCGCTGACCGCTCCTGGTGGGTGCCAACCTTGGTTGGCACGCTCTCCGCCGGGCATGGCCCGGCGCTACCCCGCCTGCACCACCGGCACCTTCAGCCGCCGCGCGGTCATCGTGCTGCCCACCGAGGCCAGCACCGTGCAGCCGATCGCCAGCCACTGCAATCCATGCAGGTGCTCGTGCAGCAGCAGCATCGCCCACAGCGCGGCTACTGCCGGCTCCATGCTGATCAGGATGCCGAAGGTCTCCTTGGGCAGGCGCTTGAGCGCCATCATCTCCAGCGACATCGGGATCGCGCTGGACACCAACGCCACCAGCAGGCCAGCGGCCAGGATCTTCGGATCGAGCAGTGCGGCGCCGGCATGCACCACGCCCACCGGCACCACCACCAGCGACGCCGCCAGCAGCCCCAGCGACACCGAATGCCCGGCGTGCAGATGGCCGGCACGCTTGCCGAACACGATGTACAGGCCCCAGCACGCCGCCGCACCCATGGCATACAGCACGCCGGCCGGATCCAGCGCCGGGCCGCCACCGATCGGCAACAGCAACAGCAGCCCCACCGCCGCGCAGCCCACCCACAGGAAGTCGATCGGTCGTCGTGATGACAGCATCGCCACCGTCAGCGGCCCGGTGAACTCGATGGCCACCGCGATGCCGAAGGGAATCGTGCGCAGGGCCATGTAGAACAGCAGGTTCATCAGGCCCAGGGTGAGCCCGTAGCGCAGGATGGTGATCGCATCCACGCGGCTGGTCTTCCAGCGCCATGGCCGCCAGAACAGCAGCAGCAACAGCGCCGAAAAGCCCACGCGCAGCGCGCTGGTGCCCTGGGCACCGATCAGCGGGAACAGGTGTTTTGCGTAGGAGGTGCCGATGGCCAGCGAGGTGACCGAGCCGAGCACCGCCAGCGCCGGCAACATCGGCGCGAGTCGTGAGGTCTGCATGCGCAAAGTCTATTGCGCCGGCGCCGAGCACTTGGCTCAATTGACGGCCCGTTCGTGCAACTTCTGCTCGCCATGGCCATCGCCCCCGTGCTCGACAGTTTCGACCGCGCCATCCTCGACCTGCTGCAGCGGGACAACACCCTGCCGCAGCGCGAAATCGCCGAGGCCGTGCACCTGTCCACCCCGGCCGTGCAGCGCCGCATCAAGCGCCTGCAGGACAGCGGCGTGATCGCGGCCAATGTAGCGGTGGTCGCCGCCGCCAAGGTCGGGCGGCCGCTGACCATCATCGTCGAGGTGCGCGTGGTCAGCGAGCAGCGCGAGCGGGTGGCGCCGTTCAAGCGCCGCGTGCAGGACGACCCGGCCGTGCAGCAGTGCTACTCGATCACCGGTGACGGCGATTTCCTGCTGCTGCTTTCGGCGGCGTCGATGGAAGAGTACGAGGCGATCACCGAGCGCTTGTTCGGCGGCGATGACAACATCGAGCGCTTCCGTACCTCGGTGGCACTGGGCACCTTGAAGCGGAGTTTCGAGGTCCCGCTGGCACCGGTTCTGTAGCGTCGAGCCATGCTCGACTGCGTTTTTACCGCAGAGCAACAGCCGTCGAGCATGGCTCGACGCTACAGTCGGAGACCATGAGCACTCCTTCCTCTCCTGCCGGTCGCCTGCGCCGCTGGCTGCTGCGCGGCCTGTGGCTGGCCATTGCCGTCGTTGCCGCGATGGCGCTGTGGAACAGCCCATGGGCGGCCACGCCGAGGATGCTGTGGAGACTCTCGCGCATGCCGCCGGCCACCGAACTCCCGGTGCCGGTGGAGGGTGTGCGCCCCCGCCAGATCGCCGATACCTTCGGCGCGCCGCGCGGCCGCGACCGCTCCCACGCCGGCATCGATATCTTCGCCCAGCGCGGCACGCCGGTGCGCAGCGTCACTGCCGGCGTCATCGCGGATGTCAGCGAACGCGGCCTCGGTGGCCGCCAGGTCTGGGTGATCGGGCCCGGGCGGGAACGCTACTACTACGCGCATCTGGAAGGCTGGGCCGAGGGCCTGGCGCGCGGCCAGGTGGTGCAGGCCGGTGACCTGCTCGGCCACGTGGGCGACAGCGGCAATGCCAAGGGCACGCCGCCGCATCTGCACTGGGGCATCTACGCCACGAACGGCCCCCGCGACCCGTTGCCGCTGCTGCGCTGACCACCATTGCGCCCCCGCGGATCGATCCGTTCATGATTTGTAAATAGGAATTGTTCGTATTACCATTTCTTTCGTTTCCGGTGGTGCCAGGACGGCCTGCCCGCCCTTCCCCTACCCGTAGCGCCTCGCCTCCTGGATGCCGGCCGAACGCGCGTGCTCGTCCAGGACCCCCATGACCCGTCCCGCCTTCCGTACCCTGCAGCCGCAGCGGCTGTCCGTTGCCGTGCTTGCCGTTCTCTGCGCCGTGGCCCCGGCCGCCTTCGCCGACACCGCCGCCGATCCGACCACGCTGGACAAGGTGGTGGTCAAGGGCGAACGTGCCGAAGGCTATTCGGTGCGCCGCACCTCGGCCGGTACCCGCTTCGATCTGGCACCGCGCGAGATCCCGCAGTCGGTCAGCATCATCAGCCACCAGCGCATCGAAGATCAGAAGCTGGACGACATCATCGACGTGCTGGCCAACACCACCGGCGTGACCAGCACCCAGTCCGACAGCGAGCGCACCGAGTTCTACGCGCGTGGCTTCTACATCGATGCCTACCAGTTCGATGGCCTGCCGACGCAGATGGTGCAGAACTGGAGCTACGGCGATTCCGGCCTCGATC
Organism: Stenotrophomonas sp. 96582_Sma; assembly: GCF_056480905.1. Taxonomy (NCBI): domain Bacteria; kingdom Pseudomonadati; phylum Pseudomonadota; class Gammaproteobacteria; order Lysobacterales; family Lysobacteraceae; genus Stenotrophomonas; species Stenotrophomonas sp. 96582_Sma. Next base: position 4,212,251 of record NZ_CM151122.1, read on the forward strand.
TTGCGCTGTACGACCGCGTGGAAGTGGTACGCGGCGCTACCGGCCTGCTCAGCGGTGCCGGCAATCCGTCCGCCTCGGTGAACCTCATCCGCAAACACGCCGACAGCGCAGAACTGACCGGCAGCATCTCGGTGAACGTCGGCAGTTGGGGCCGCACACGCACCACCGTGGACGTGGGCACCGCGCTGAACGCCAGTGGCACGGTGCGCGGCCGGGTGATCGGCAGCTACCTGGACACCGATGGTCAGATGGACCGCTACAACCAGCGCAAGACGCTGGGTTATGCCGTCATCGACGCCGACCTGACCCCGGACACGCAGCTCAGCGTAGGCTACGACTACCAGCAGAAGCGCGCCAACGGCGCGACCTGGGGCGGCTTCCCGATGTGGTACGCCGATGGCAGCCCGACCAACTATCCGACCTCGTTCAATCCGTCGCCGGACTGGACCTACTGGGACACCACCAGCAAGCGTGCGTTCGCCACCCTGCAGCATGCCTTCAGCAACGGCTGGAAGTTCAAGATCGGCGCCACCCACGACCGCACCAAGGCCGACGACAAGCTGTTCTATCCGGCCTACACCGCGTTCAACAAGACCACGGGCGCCGGCATCACGCCGATGGCCGGCTTCTACAACACCGAGCGCAAGGTTGATGGCATCGATGGCTACATCGATGGGCCGTTCCAGCTGTTCGGCCGCGAGCACCAGTTCATGGCCGGCCTGAGCTACAACAAGCGTGAGTTCGCCAACTATGGTGATTTCCAGCCTGACTTCAACGATCCGAATGCACAGTACCTGCCGCTGGCCAGCTACTTCGGCTGGACCGGTGATTTCCCGCAGCCGAACTGGCGACCGCTGAAGCTTGCCAGCCAGGGCACCATCACCCAGAAGGCCGGCTATGCCGCCGCACGCCTGTCGCTGGCTGATCCACTGAAGCTGATCATCGGTGCGCGCTACACCGACTGGAAGAGCGAAGACGAAGGCAACGACCGCTCGCACAAAGTGACCACGCCGTATGCCGGCCTGGTCTACGACATCAACGATACCTACTCCGCCTACGCCAGCTATACCGAGATCTTCCAGCCGCAGACGCTGCGCAACAAGCAGGGCAGCTACCTCGATCCGGTCGATGGCAAGAGCTACGAAGTCGGCGTCAAGGGCGCGTGGTTCGACAACCGGCTGAATGCATCCGTGGCAGTGTTCCGCATCGAGCAGGACAACGTTGGCCAGGCAACCATGGACAAGGTCGACGGGCAAATGAACGAGACCGCCTACATCGCTGCACGTGGCACCGTCAGCCGTGGCTTCGAGTTCGAAGTGAATGGCGAACTGGCACCGGGCTGGAACGCGACCTTCGGTGCTTCACGTTACGTGGCCAAGGACATCAACGGCGCCGACATCAACACCAACCTGCCGCAGACCGCGCTGAAGCTGTTCACCAGCTACACCCCGCAATCGCTGCAGGAACTGACCGTCGGCGGCGGTGCCAACTGGCAGAACCGCATCTACTACGCTGCGCCGGTAGTGGGCCGTTTCGAACAGGAAGGCTACGCGCTGGTCAGTGCCTTCGTGCGCTACCGCATCTCGCCGGAGTTCAGCGTGCAGGCCAACCTCAACAACCTGCTGGACAAGAAGTACTACTCGCAGATCACCGGCTACGGTGCCTACGGCGACGGCCGCAATGGCTCGCTGACGTTCACCTGGGCGTTCTGATCCAACCGGCCTTGTAGCGTCGAGCCATGCTCGACTCGATCACACGGGGTCGTCGAGCACGGCTCGACACCACAACGGGGGCGCTCGGCGCCCCCTTTGCCGCGCTGCCCTTGCAGGTGTAGCGTCGCGCAGACGGATACCTCCGCGCCTTTCCCCTCCAGGACGACCGGCCATGCGCACCCGCACGAAACTCGGTCTCTCGCTCGTGGCCCTGTTCTCTTCGCTGCCGCTGATGGTCGCTACAGGCAATGGCTACTTCATCCTGCTTCTGCTGATCGGCCTGCCCGCAGCGATCCTGTTCTGGTTCGATCTGGGCCGTGAACTGCGCGCCATCCCCACTCCCACCCGCTCCGAGCGCGCGCTGGGATTGGCAATGGGCATTCCACAGGTGCTGTTCGGACTGTTGTGCGCGGGGATCGGCCTGATCCTGGTGGCCTGGATCCTGTACAACCTGCTGGTCCAAACACTGCCACAGTTCCGCATTCCCTCACTGCCCGCCTTCGCGGTCGGGCCGATGATGATCGTGGCCGGGCTGGGATGGGCACGCACCGCGTTCCGCCGTGCCAGCCTTGAACAGGATGACCCAGAACAGGACATTCCGGATTGACCACCTTCATGGAGTCGAGCATGGCTCGACGCTGCAACGGCGCCGGGCTGAGCCCGGCGCCGTCCCTTCATCAGAAACGCAGGTCCGCGCGCAGGTACCAGTAGCGGCCACGCGGGATGTCATAGGTCGAAGCGTCGTAACCGTTCAACGAGCACGACAGGCAGATCGGCGGATCCTTGTCGAACACGTTGTTCAGGCCAGCGGTCAGCTGCAGCCCCTTCATCCAGTCGATCTTGTAGCCCACCTGCATGTCATGGAAGGTGGTGGCCGACAGCGTATTGGTGCCTGCGGCCTGGTTGCTGCAGACCGGGAATACAGAGGCGTCACCGCAGTTCTCGGTCAATTCGGAGATATGCCGAACGGTCCAGTTGGCACTCCAGCGGTCCAGCGTCCAACCGATGCTGGCATTGCTGGTCCATTCCGGAATCGAGCTGTCGGCCACTTCCACGCCCGGCTTCTGCGGCTGCTTCTGGCCCGCCGCACCGGTGGCCTCGTAGCGGCCGACGAACGTGTTCTTCCAGCCCAGCTTGAACTGGCCGATCGAGCTCTGCGGCAACGTCCAGAACAGATCCACGTCCCAGCCATCGGTCTTGATCGAGCCGAGATTGGTCAGGCGGTTGTTGAAGCTGCTCACTGCACCGGTATTGGCGCGGGTGATGCCATCGCAGTAGATCGGATCCAGCGTTTCCACGCACAGGTCCAGCTGGGTCTGCGCGTTGATTGCCTGGATCGCGCCATCGATGGCATGGCGATAGAAGGTCACCTCCACGTCGAAGCGCTCGGACCACGAGGTGTTGTTGCCAAACCACGGGCTCCACACGAAACCGGCACTGAAACTGCGCGAGCGCTCCGGATCCAGCTCGCGGTTGCCGCCGGTGGTCACCGAGATCTGCGAGTTGGCCTGCTGGAAGCCGGCCGGCACGCCCAGCGCGGCACAGTTGGCGGCGCTGCCGCGCGGCGGCGTACCGCCCAGGCCCACCGAGCATGGATCGAACAACTGCAGGTCGGCACGCGCGGCCGAACCGTACAACTCACCGATCGACGGTGCACGGAAGCCCTCGGCATAGGTCGTGCGCAGCACGAAATCGTCGGTCACCTGCCAACGCAGGCCGTACTTGGGCGTGAATTCGCCACCGAAGGTGGAGTAGTCCGAATAGCGGCCGGCCAGGCTGAGGTCCAGCTTCTTGCCGAATGAAGAGTCGGCGAAGATCGGCACGCTCAACTCCAGGTAGGCCTCGTTGACGTCATACGAGCCGGATGTCGGCTGCGAAGGCACGCCGTTGTAGTGGCCCGCCACCGTCAGCGGATCGGGCTGGTACGAACCCTCGTACTTGCGATACTCGAAGCCGGTAGCGAACGACACCGGGCCGGCCGGCAGCGTGAACAGGTCGCTGGACAGGTTGGCGGTGAACAGGCTCAGTTCGTTCTGGCTGCGGTCACGCACCACCGGCTGGATCCACTTCAGCATGTCCGGAGTGATCGAACCGGCACCGCCGAAGATGTTCAGCGGCACGCAGCCCGGCGTCGCCACACAGACGGACGGATCGCCCAGCGCCATGTTGACGTTGTAGATGTTGTAGCTGCCGTAGTTGGTCTGTTCGGCCTTGTTCTTGCTGTACATGCCGTTGACGTCCCAGTACCAGCTGCGGTCAGCCGCCTGGAAGTTGCCGACGAAGCCGGTGGCGAAATACGTGGTGTCCACTTCCTGCTTGAACACGCGCGCGCCGCCCTCTACTGGACGGCGACCGATCAGGCTCAGGTTGTCACCCGAGACCAGGTCGAAGCCGAACGGGTTGTACGGGTTGAGCGCAGACACGGTGATGTTGTCGGCCAGCGGATTGCCGGTGGCGCCATCGGGACCGAAGAACAGCGGCTCCGGGCCGGCCTGGTTGGTCGACTCACGGCGGTTGCCCAGTGCCTTGACGTACCACTGCACGTTGTCGGTGATGTCGAAGCGGAACTGACCGAACAGGCCCTTACGCTCCGACGGTGTCAGCACCATGTTGTATTCGGCGAAGTTGAAGCGATCAGCACTGGTGAAGCAGTGATAGTCATCGGTGCGCGCGCAGCCGGCACTGCCGTCGTAGCGCGGGTTGCTCACGCCGGTATTGGGCACGATGTTCTGCACCGCACCGGTGTTCGGGTCGGTGAACATGAAACGGCCCTGCGGAATGCCACCGCTGCCGAAGGCCAGGCCGGTGCCGGGAATCGGGAAGCGCGACTGCTCGCGGTCCTTGGCGAACACCGGATCCTGCTTGGTCCAGCTGGCGCCGAGGAACAGGCTGAAGCGGTCGCCGCTCTTGCCCCAGGCCAGATCCACGCCCTTCTGCGTGCCATCGCCCTTGCTGTACTCGCCGTAGTTCAGGGTCACCTGGCCGCCATCGAAGTCGCGGCGGGTGATGATGTTGACCACACCGGCAATGGCATCGGAGCCATACAGCGACGACGCGCCATCTTCGAGCACTTCGATGCGCTCGACGATGGCCAGCGGAATGGTGTTGAGGTCGGTGGCCGAGCCCACACCGGAGGCGGACGACTCATTGACCCAGCGGATGCCGTCAACAAGCACCAGCACGCGCTTGGCGCCCAGATGGCGCAGGTCCACCTGCGCCGAGCCAGCACCTACACCACTGCCATCGGGCGGGAAGCCGAAGTTGCCGGACGAATTGAACTTGGCATTGAGCGCGGAACCGGAACCGGTGAGCTGCTGCAGCACTTCGCCGATCGAGGTCAGGCCGGTGCGTTCGATATCACCGCGGGTCAGCGTCTGGATCGGCACCTGGCCTTCGACTTCAGCGCGCTTGATGCGGGTACCGGTGACTTCCACCGCATCGAGGTTGGTGGTGGATTGTGCAGCGGCACCCAACGGTGCCAGGGTCATCACGCACAGCGCGACGGCAACCGCCAAAGGGCGGTGGTGCAGGTGATTCATTCGCTCTCTCTCCAAAGGAATGTCGGGACATGGGCTGCCGCACTCCCTCCCTGCATGGCGGCGCCGTCTCCTTTGTAAACAAGTGGTAAAAATCGCGGCGTGATGATCGACACTCTTTCACGCGGAATTGACGCAATTGCAGGCCGATTGCGTCAGATGGCTGCAGGTTATGACCGGACGATATTGTTCACGACAGGCAGCCTTGATGCCGGCTGCGACAGCGCGCGCCGGGGGCTGCCACATTCATGGAAAGGGTCTCTGCCGGACCGTTTCAGGAATAGTTTGAAATTCCCTCTTTCAGAAGGCGCCGCTAGTCGATCCAGCGCAGACTCGCACCTCCAGCCATTCGCGGGAGGGTCGATCATGAAAGCGGTGAGTGCGGTGCTGGGTGTCACGACGGTGATGACGCTGCTTTTTTCCCTGGCGGGCGAATCGAGAGCAGGCGGCGTGATCGAGTGCAACAACTGCCCTTCTCCCAACGATGCGGCCTTGGCCTCGGGAGAGGGATTGACGGTTGTGGTGGATTTCGAGAGAGCCGAGTTGACTGCTTTCGACGTTGAACGTGCCCCTGGGACCGGAAGGTGGCGAGCACATCCAACCCCGGTTCCAGCGCAGATTGAAATGGCCTTTCTGCGGATCCTGGATGCGACGCTGTCAGCAGGGGAAGCGCCGCTCATGCAGCAATCACCGCATGAGCGGCAGTGAGACATCGCACTACCGCACGAACGCAATGCGCTCCATGCCGGTCGCCTCGGCTGCGGCCAGAATCCTCGCCATGCCTTCGTATTCGGCCGCCGGATCGGTGGCGATGCGCAGCTCCGGCAGGTTGCCGGCATGTTCGCCCGCCTGTGCCTGCAGACGCGCCTGCAGCTCACTGATCGCCATCGGCTGGCCATTCCAGCTGAGCTGGTTGGCAGCGTCCAGGCGCAGCTCGATCGGCGGTGGCGGTTCGGGACGGTCGACCACGCGATCGGTGGCCTGTGGCAACTGCACGGCAATCGGCCGGGCCACGATCGGCGCGGTCACGATGAAGATGATCAACAGCACCAGCATCACATCCACCAGTGGCGTGACATTGATGTCCGCCAGCGGGCCGCTTCTTCCTGCGCTACTGAACGCCATGTGCCGCTCCCTGCAGCCGGGCCGTTCGCCCAAGCTCGACACTACGTCGCCCGCAGGCTCGCGAGGCAGTGCCTGCTGCACGAGCATTCAGCTGCCGTTGCCGACCCATCGCGTGCACGCAATGCGAAACTGAATTCAGCCATTGCCCGCTATGCTGCCCGCCATGACCCGACGCTCTTCGACCGCCCTGTCCCTGCTGCCCTTGGCCACCACGCTGTTGATCGGCTGCGCCAATGCCCAGTCCCTCGACGCCCAGAACGCGCAGCTGAAGGCCGCGATCGCTGCCGCCGAACGCGGCCAGTTCGATCCCGGCCAGGCCGCCGCACTCAGCCGCCATCCGGCATACGGCTGGCTGGAGTACGCCAACCTGCGCCGCAACATCGACACCGTCGATACCGCGCAGGCGCAGGCCTTCCTCAAGCGCTATGACGGCCAGGCCGTGGCCACCACGTTCCGCAGCGTATGGCTGCCCTCGGTCGCACGCCGCCAGGACTGGCCGACCCTGCTCGCCAACTGGGCGCCCACCGACAACGCCGGCCTGCGCTGTGCGCAGCTGACCGCGCGCCAGGTGACCGGCAAGGTTGATCCGCAGTGGATCAGTGAAGCGCAGGATCTGTGGCGCAAGAACGGCAAGTCGCTGCCGGACGGCTGTGATGCCGTTTTTGCCGTGCTGCAGGCACAGGGAGGTCTGAGCGACGCCCTGCGCTGGGAACGCATCGACGCTGCCGCCGACGCCCAGCAACCCGCTGTGATGCGCAGCGCCGCACGGGGCCTGCCTGCCACCGACCTGGCGCTGGCCAACAATTACGCGGCCTTTGTCGACAAGCCCAACGCCAGCGCATTGAACTGGCCGCGCAACGAGCGCAGCCGGCGCATCGCCACCGATGGCCTGGCCAAGCTGGCCAAGGCCGATCCCGGCGCCACCGAACAGCAGCTGCCTCAGTACGCGCAGGCACTGGGCCTGAGTGCCGAGCAGCAGGGCCAGGTGCTGTACCAGATCGCACTGTGGACGGTGGCGTCCTACCTGCCCGATTCGGCGCGGCGCCTCAACGCGGTGCCGGAATCGGCGTACGACGAACGCCTGCACGAGTGGCGCGTGCGCGAAGCGATGTCGCGCGGTGACTGGCCGGCGGCGCTGACCGCGATCCGCAAGATGGGCAGCAAGCAGCGCAGCGACCCGCGCTGGCGCTACTTCGAAGGCCGCATGCTGGAGAAGACCGGCCAGGCCCAACAGGCGCAGCCGCTGTTCCGCGAGGCCGCGCGCGCACCGACCTTCCATGGTTTCCTCGCCGCCGACAAACTGCAGCAGGGCTACACGCTGTGCCCGTGGAAGCCGAACGACAGCGCGCAGGCACAGGCGGTGATCGCACGCGACCCAGCCATCCAGCGCGCGATGGCGCTGTACCAGATCGATCGCGCCGGCTGGGCCGTGGCCGAATGGAACAGTGCGCTGTCGCGCTTCGATGACACCCAGCGCCGCCTCGCCGTTCGCGTGGCGCAGGACAATGGCTGGTTCGACCGCGCCGTGTTCGCACTCGGCAAGCAGCCGCAGGAACAGCGCCTGTACGACCTGCGTTTCCCGCTGCACCACGACGCCACCATCCGCCGCGAATCGGCGCGCAATGCGATCGATCCGGCCTGGGTGGCGGCAGAGATCCGCGCCGAGAGCACCTTCACCCCGCGCGCGCGCTCGCCTGCCAACGCCATGGGCCTGATGCAGGTGCTGCCGGCCACCGGTGCCGGCGTGGCCAAGTCGATCGGCCTGACCGGCTACGGCGGCGCCGACAGCCTGTACGACCCGGACACCAACATCGCCATCGGTACCGCCTATCTGCGCCAGCTGATGAACAAGTACGACGGTCTGCCGTACGTGACCATCGCCGCCTACAACGCCGGCCCGACCCCGACCGCGCGTTGGCAGGGCCAGCGCCCGGGTTATGACCCGGACCTGTGGATCGAGACCATCAGCTACAAGGAAACCCGCGAGTACGTCGCACGCGTGCTGGCCTTCAGCGTGATCTACGACTGGCGCCTCAATGGCGATGCATTGCCGCTGAGCGACCGCCTGATGGGCCGCCTGGTGGACAAGCGCAAGAGCTTCAGCTGCGCCGCCAACGCGGACCAAGGCGGCGATTGATCGCACTGCGGTCGTGCCGGCCGCTGGCCGGCTTCGGCCATTATCCAAGGGTTGCCGGCCAGCGGCCGGCACTACCCGGCATCCGTTTCCCGGGGAGGGGAAAGCGATGAGCCTGCTGGCCTGGATCGGGATATTCGCCGCCTGGAGCCTGTTCGCCACCTGGGTGCTGCGCTGGGGTGGCGCGGCCTGGATGGAAGGCTGGAAGTCGCTGGCCTTCGTCGACAGCTGGGGCAGCCTGTGGGACGAAGCGCAGATCAAGCTCTACTTCCTCTGCCTGTGGATCGTCTACGGCCTGTGGTTCCTGGCCGGCCTGTTCGTGCCGGAGTGGCGCGGCCTGCCGTGATGCATCTGCGTCGGTAGTGCCGGCCGCTGGCCGGCAACCGCTATTTGCCCAGGGGTTGCCGGCCAGCGGCCGGCACTACCGGTGCATCTGCGCCGGGCATGCGATCATCCTCCCATGAAGATCTATCTTGTCGGCGGCGCCGTGCGCGACCGCCTGCTGCAACGCCCTGCCGGCGACCGCGACTGGGTGGTGGTCGGTGCCACGCCCGCGCAGATGGAGGCGCAGGGCTACACCGCCGTCGGCCGCGATTTCCCGGTGTTCCTGCACCCGAAGACCGGCGAGGAGTACGCGCTGGCGCGCACCGAGCGCAAATCCGGCCGTGGCTATCGCGGCTTCGTGGTCGATGCCGATCCGGCGGTCACCCTTGAAGAAGACCTGCAGCGCCGCGACTTCACCATCAATGCGATTGCCTGCGATGAGGAGACCGGCACACTGGTCGATCCTTACGGCGGCGTACGCGATGTTGAACAGCGTGTGCTGCGGCACGTCGGTCCGGCCTTTGTCGAAGATCCGCTGCGCGTGCTGCGTGCGGCGCGCTTCATGGCACGCTTCGCGCCACTGGGCTTCACCGTCGCCGAAGAGACCATGGCGCTGATGCGCGAGGTCGCCGCCAGTGGCGAGCTGGACGCGCTGGTGCCGGAACGCGTCTGGCAGGAACTGCGCAAGGCGCTGGTCAGTGAACGGCCCTCCGCCTTCCTGCGCACGCTGCACGCTGCGCATGCGTTGGGCCCGATCCTGCCCGAGCTGGAAGCGCTGTATGGCGTGCCGCAGCGTGCCGAATTCCATCCGGAAGTCGACACCGGCATCCACCAGGAAATGGTCAGCGACATGGCCGCGAAACTGGCACCGGGTGATGACCTGGTCGGCTTCGCTGCCCTCACCCACGACCTCGGCAAGGGCCTGACCCCGCCGGAGGAATGGCCACGCCACATCATGCACGAGCAGCGCGGCATCAAACCGCTGAAGGCATTGTGCGCGAGGTTGAAGATTCCCACCGAGCACCAGCAACTGGCCGAAGCGGTCTGCCGCGAGCACTTGAACGTGCACCGCATCGACGAACTGCGCGATGCCACCGTGCTGGAACTGCTGGGTCGCTGCGATGCATTGCGCCGGCCGGAACGCGTGGCCCGCATCGCGCTGTGCTGCGAGGCCGACAAGCGCGGCCGGCTCGGTTTCGAGGACAGCGACTACCCGCAGGGCGAGACGCTCAAGCGCCTGCACCAGGCGGCGCTGTCAGTGCAGGCACGGGATCTGGATACCACGCATCTGAAGGGCCCGGCCATCGGCGAAGCACTGGCCAAGGCGCGGGTGAAAGCCATCGCCGCCGCCCGCTGAAGCCCGGGTAGTGCCGGCCGCTGGCCGGCACCTTCACATCGCCCGTCTATCGACGACGCTTGCGCGAGAAGTGGTCGACTGCATGAGCACCCAACAAGATAGGTTGCATCAAGAGGAAGAGCCAACCACCCAACCGGAGCGTCTCCACCGGATTGAACCGGGTGATGAACGCAGCTGCCAGTGCCAAACCCGCAAGAAGGCCGATCTCATAGACCCACAGCGATCGGTTAGAACGCTTGCCCACGATGCTCCTCTCCATTGAACAGGACGCACTTGCAAACCATCGCCGCCGTCCGGCATCACGGGTAGTGCCGGCCGCTGGCCGGCAACCAGACAATCCCTGGATTCAGTGCGCCATGCCGCGGGTGATCGCCGCTGCACGCTGCTTCAGCTGGGCCACGGCATCGGGAATCATCTCCATGCCCACGTCCAGGCCCGGGTTCAGCACCAGGCCGACGCCGTCGCCGATACCGGCCAACAGCGCATGCACCGCAATCGGCATGGCATGGGCGAACTGCGGCAGCTGCTCGTGCCACAGGCCGGCGCGCTCGGGCGCGGTGAACACCGCGAACATCGCCTCGCCGCTCTCGCTGGTCAGCACCAGCGGCGAAATGCTTTCATCCCAGGCACCGTCTTCGCCAATGGCTTTGTCCAGCAGCACGAACGCCGTCGAGGTCAGCAGGCCGTCGAGGAACTGCGCTGCGGTCAGCGTGCCGTCCTGTGCCTGCAGCAGGCGCACCTCGAGGTCGTTGAGGGGTTCGAACGGGGTGTCGTGGTCCATGGTCGCTTCCGGTACGTGATTGCAGGGCAGACTTTAACAGGCCCAGTCCTCAACCGATGAATCCGTTCCGCCACAGCCAGCCCAGCGCAGCCAGACCGGCCACCACCACCAGCATCAGCGGCAGGCCGAAGCGGTGCCGCCACGGGATCGGCACCCCGCCCAGCTGCTGGTCCAGGGTGTCGGTGTCCAGCAGCCAACCGTGCCCGCAGCGGGTGCAGGCCAGCTCGTAACGACGCTGGTAGGTGAAGCCGAACAGCAGATCGATGCGCGCCATCTTGTAGCGCAGCTGCGGCGCGAACTCGGTTTCTGTCTGGCAACGGAAGCAGTGCTGGGCTTCGGTGGGGCCGACCACCACCACCCGTTCGTGCTGACCGATCAGGATCATGGGTCAGCGGCCCTGGCAGGCGGGTTGGGCCAGCAGCCATTGCTGGGCGGCCTGCAGGGTGGCTACATCGCCTATCGTCAGTTCATCCGGAGCGAGTCGGGCACCGGCGCCGACGCCGTTGCGGTCTCTCATCACCGCGGTCGTCAGCGCCAGCACGCTTCCATCCACCAACGTGCGCGTGATGTTGCTTGTTGAGAAGCCCGCTGTCGACTGCCCGAAACTCCGCGTCTGGGGGCGCCCCCTGAATGACAGCATCGTCGCTTCGCCAGAGCTGGCGGTATTCGACCCGACCAGAACGGCGACGGGCGCGCCGGGCTGCTTGAGGGAATACCCCGGTCGACCGAATCCCAGCCTGGGACGACCATCGACCTGCACCATGGTCGGCGTCAGACTCCAGCGCCGCGACCCGTGGGCAGTAGCAAACGACCCGACCTCTTCCACGCCTGTCGACGACGTGCGCAGCAACGGCGCAACACCCAGCAGCATCGGCCACATGTTGCCCCCATGGTTGCTGCGCAGATCGACAATCCAGCCACAGCGATCGCCGCTGTCCTTGCCACGGATGACATCCTGCCATTGCAGCGCGCGCTGGATGTCCTGATTGAACTCGTCCTGCCGCGCAGCCCCCGGCGTGGCGGCATAGCCTTCGATGACCACCCAGCCAATGCGTGCATCGACGGCACCAGTCACTTTCGCCTTGGCAACGGCCTCAGCGCCGACCTGCTTCGAGCGCTCCGTGGCTTCACGCTTGCGTGCAAGCGTCATCCAGACACCATGCCCCCGGTGCTCTCCACGATGATCTCACGCAGAGCGGTATGCAACGCACCCGGGTACGCCTGCAACGACGCCAGTCGCTTACGAGCGGCAGGCCAGTCCACTTTGTCGCGGTACAAGGCTTCATGCTCGAGCAGATCCAGGATCTGTACCTGCGCTTCCGGCGAAGGTACTTCGGTGGTGGACGCGATGGCGGCCGTTGCGTTGGCTGCCAGAAGGGTCAGTATCAGCGCGCCATTCCCAGGCACTCCCTTGCACATCTGCATGCGACGTTTCCTTGTCGTTGGGTCAGGTTCACAGCATAACCGTGGCGAATCATGCCGCGCCATTATGCGGATAGCCGTTGTAGAGCCGAGCCCATGCTCGGCTGCATGGGACACGATCAAAGCAGCCGAGCATGGCTCGGCTCTACAGGGTCATGGCGCCGGTGGAATCTGTGCCGACCAAGGTCGACACCTACCAGAGCGGGTCTCGTAGCGGCGATGGTAGGTGAGGCCGAACAGCAGGTCGATGCGCGCCATCTTGTAGCGCAGCTGGGGCGCGAACTCGGTTTCCGTCTGGCAGCGCAGGCAGTGTTGGGGTTCGGTTGGGCCGACCACCACCCGCTCCTGCTGGCCGTTCAGGATCATGGATCAGCTGCTCTGGCAGGCGGGCTGGGCCAGCAGCCAGGCTTGGGCGGCGGCAAGGGTGGCTGGTCCGCTGGGGGTAGCCTGATCCGGCTGCATCCTGCCACCGTCGCCCTGGCCGTTACGGTCGGTCATGACGTTGTGGGTCAACAGCAAGGTGGTACCGTCCACCAGCGTCGTCGGTCGATTGCCGGTAGAAAAGCCCGCGCTCGGCTGACCGAAACTACGACTCCCTGGTTGCCCTCGAAACGCGAGTGCCACTGCTTCGCCGGAGCTGGCAGTGCCTGCCCCCATCACCACCGCCACCGGTGCCGTGCCCGCACGCAGCCGATACGCGCCCTGTCGTGAACGCAGCATCGATGCGTTGCCTTGCACGACTTCACCTTCCGCCTGCCGCCACCACAGCAATCCATTGGCACTACGGAAAGCGCCGATCAACGCTCCCTGCGTATCCGGCGTTCCATGCAGCAATGGCAACAAACCAAACAACATCGGCCACATGTTGCCGCCGCCATTGCTGCTTACATCCACTACCCAGCCGCACCGCATTCCGTCATCCAGGCCAGCGATACGCTCCTGCAACGCCAGCGCGTAGACCTTGCGTGCTTCATAACGTTCCGATTCGCTGCGTTGCAGGTCTTCCACGAAGGGGCTCACCCGCAGCACGCCGATGCGGGGATTGGCGTGTCTGGGGGCAGCGAGGTCGGTCGCCTGAGCGGCATTCAAGCGCTGAGCACGTTCGGAGCGCTGACGCTGCTCGCTTGGTGAAAACCAACGGCCGTGGCCTCCGCTGCTGCGTGTGGCGGCCTCATCCAGAACACGGCGCTGTTGTGCGCGGTCATCGCCTGCGGCGTTCAGGCGTGCGCGCACGTCGTTCCAATCGACGCGGCCACGGTACAAGGACTGGGTTTCCAACAATTGCAGCATCTGCTCACGCGCCTCGGGCGACGGCAGCTCCACTGTTTCCTCTGCAACAGCGGCCGCAGATGAAAGCAGCAGCGTGGCGAGCATGGCGGCACGAACATTCCTTAGGTCCAGCATCGACGACTCCTTGTCATGTATCGAAGCCTTAGGATAGCCGTGGCGGGATCGATCTCGCCACGCACCAGTGTTCTATAGAGCCGAGCCCATGCTCGGCTCTGTGGGAGTGGACCGAAGCAGCCGAGCATGGCTCGGCTCTACAGGGTCATGGCAGCGGAGAGAGTCGTGCCGACCAAGGTCGGCACCTACCAGAGCAAGGTCATGGCGCCGGTGGAATCTGTGCCGACCCAGGTCGGCACCTACCCAATCCTGCGGTGGTCACCAGTCCGCGCGCAGGCCGATGTTGCCTTCGATGATGCGGCGCTTCTCGTTGCGGTCGCCGCCCAGCTCGCACGTGTAGTCGGCCACGGCGTACGCACTGATGGTGCGGTTGAAGCGCCCGACCACACCTACGCCGGCTTCCAGTGCGCGCGAGCGCTGCGAATTGATGATCGTGTCGTTGTCGAAGCCGACGCGGTCCTCGCCGGAACGGCCATGCCAGTAATTGAGCTTGAAGTACGGTTGCCAGCCGTTGTCGGCCAACTGGTAATCGCCGGCCAGGCGCAGGCCGATGCGGCCGGTCCAGGCATTGTCGTTGTCGAAACGCACGCTCGATACTTCATCGCGACGGTCGTCCAGCGAGGTGCGCTGCCAGATCACCTGCACCTGCGGTTCCAGCCACCATGCGGACTGACCGAAGTGCAGCAGCGGCTTGCCGGCCTCCACCGACACGCTGGTGCCGTCGCCGCTCAGGCCGAAGCCGAGCCCGCGAGAGGAACGTACGCGGCCGTCGTAACGGCTCTGCATCGCCACGGCGTCGATGTACCCCCCGCTGCTGTCGGTGAACGTCCAGTACAGGCCCACGTGCTTGTCGTCCAAGCGGTTCTGCCCCACCTGCACGTTCTCCCAGCCGAGTGCCAGGCCGGTGGTCTTGCCCTGCGCGCGGGTGCGGCCGACGAACACGCCGATCTGATTGCGATGGCTGTCATTGGCCGTGGCCCACACATCGAGGCCGGCCTGCAGGCCCATCACATCGCCATCGAAGCCCGGCTGCGCATCGCCCTTCCAATGGATCTCGCTGCTCTGCCCCACCAACCGGCCCCAGGCCGTGCGGAATGCGCCCTTGTTGTACAGCAGGCGCTGCTCGCCCTGCCGCTCATGGAACGTGCCGAGGCTGGCCAGCGAGGTCTCGCGCAGCAGCGGCGGCACCACGGCGTAGGTGGCGGTTTCCACGCGGTACAGCGGTACCACTGCGCCCTCGGCGGGGCGTGCACCCGGCGTCGGCGGCGCACCGGTTCCGGGCAGCGCTCCGCCAGCCACCGGCACGTCCGGCACCGCTGGATCACTGGGCGGCGCCACCGGCACGGGTTCCGGCGGCGGTGGTGGCGGCGCGGTCTCGCCTGCGGTCAGATCCGGATCGGTTGCACCTTCGGGCGGCGGCGGCGGTGCCGGGGTGATCGGTGGTGGGGGTGCGACGGGTGGTGTCGGCGGCGGCGGTGCGCCATTGATACCGCTTCCGTTGGGCGCCGGTGCAGGCCCGGCCACCAGGGTCGAGCGCAGGTACCAGTTCTCGCTGGTACCGGCACTGACACCGCCCTTGAACAGGAAGTACTCGTAGGCACCGGCCGCCACCGGTGCGAACAGCGAAAACGCGCCCGGCGCGGTGCGACCACCATTCAACGCCTGCACCAACAGGATGCCATCGGCCAACGTGGCCGCTCCACTGCCTCCAGCGTTGATGACGCCGATGCCGGTCGTGCCGGTGGCGGTACCGCCATCGATCACCAGGCGGTCGCTGGTGGAATTGTCCGCGCCGAGCACGGTACGCAGGTACAGGCCACCGCCGTCACCACGATAGTTGCCACGCACGGTAAACACGTCGCCAGCACCGGTACCGGTCAGGTCGATACGCCCGGCATTGACCATCTCCACCAGTGCGCCACTGTTGAACGGACGGACGGCATGGCCGCCACTGCCCGCGTAGACAGTGCTGGTGTCATCCACCGTGAGCGTGCCGGTGCCGGTGCCGGTTCCGCTGTCACCCAGCACCAGATCGCCATCGAAGGTCAGCTCGGTGCTGTTGGCCAGGCTGATTGTCTCCCAGTTCTGGAAGCGTCCCACGCCCGCAGCCTTGACGTTGTTGAAGTTGAGCTGATCGATGCCACTGCCACCGTCGAACAGCGGCACTGCACCAAGGTTTCCCTGGTTGAGGTTGCTGAGGTTGGCCACGTCGTTGTCCGGCCCCATGTCGATCGCGCCGTAGACGATGCCGCCGCCGTTCCAGTTGAAGGTGTCGTTGCCGGTGCTGAGCAGTACCTGGCCGCGCACGGTGCCATCGGTGATGGTCACGCTGTCGGCACCACCACTGACACTGATGTTGCCGCCGATGTAGGCCGTACCCGAGATGATGATGGTGTCGGTGTCGAAGCCGGTGACCACGTTGCCCTCAACGATGCCGCCGGACTGATCCCACAGATTCTTGTCCAGCTTCATGTTGACGCGGCCGATGCGGCCAGCGGTCATCCAGGCCTGGTCGCCATCCTCGAACGCACCGACGATGCGGCCACCGCTCATGCGGAAGGTATCGATGTTGTCACCCTGCTGGAGGGCCCCGACGGTGCCGCCGGTCATGACGAAATCGTCGCGGCCGCTGCCCTGCACCACCACGCCGGTGACGGTGCCGCCGGTGACAGTCATCTGGTCATCGCCACCGCCCTGGTCGACGCTGTCGATCGTGCCGTCACTGAGCAGCAGCACATCGTTTCCATCGCCCTGCAGTACGCCTCCGGTGATGCTGCCGGCCTGCATCTCGAGGCGATCGTTGCCCGCATCGAACTGCACGCCGGTCTGACCACTGATCGTTCCCCGATTGACCAGCACGCTGTCACCTGCGCCGATGAACTGCAGGGCAATGTTGTTGCCGGTGCTGATGCTGCCGCGGTTGTCGACGCGGCTGCCGCCCCCAAGCTGCACGGCCGCACCGCCCACCGAACTGATCGTGCCCTGGTTTGACAGCAGGTGACCACCGGCACCGACCAGCACGAGGGCCGATCCACCACCACTCTGCTGCAACTGGGCACCATTGCCGACGTTGACGGTGACGCCAGCCGCGCCACTGGCGGTAACGGGAGTGGTCTGCGGATTCGGTGCGTTGGCATCACAGGTGACCGTCTGGCCGGCGGTCGGTGTCGAGTTGTTACAGCCGGCCCAGGCGACGCTGGCGGTCGTCAGAAGCAGGGAGGGAACGGCGAGGGCCTGCAACACGGAAACAGCAAGGCGGCGCGGGCGGAACGCACGCGGAACGGCACGGGACATGGGGCACTCCTGGACGGGAAATCAGGAACTGCGTATGTGCGGCACTGCGCTTGCAGTCTGCCGTGTGGTGAACCGTTTCGACAGGTGAACTTGCGTGCAGAGAATCACAGTTCAGATGTGAAATCCCCCGGTCCTCACGCCAATGTGATGTGGCTGAAATCGTTCATTTTTTGGCACTTGGGAATCACGCGCAAAGCATCCACGCATGGCGTGGATCTACTGACCCTGCATTGCCAATCGATTCACTCATGGCACCTGGTAGATCCACGCCATGCGTGGATGCCGTTGGCGGATGGGGTCAGATCTTCAGATAGATCTTCCGCCGGTCCAGCCACCACGCCACGCCCCACCACAGCGCGACGAACGCCAGCGCCTGCAGCATCGACGCCAGCTCAAGCGCCTGCGGCATCGCGGTGGCAAGCTGCTGCCAGATCCAGCCCCAGGCGCCGGTCGCCATCAACACCACCGACATCACCGATGCGCCCAGATAGGCGGTGATTGCATTGACCCCGAAGCGCCGGCCCAGCGCCGGCCAGCCCTTCTGGTCGATCAGCACGTGGCCCAGCCACAGCGCCAGCGCCGCAAGACCGCCCGTCCACAGCACGTAACTGGGCGTCCACAGCTGTTTGTTCAGCGGCAACACGATGGCCAGCAACAGGCCGAGCACAGCGGTCGCCACGCCCAGCCCGGCCAATGCCGCCGAACGCCCATTGCGCAGCAGGCCACCGGCAAGCAGGCCGAGCACCGTGCTGGCCAGCGCGCCCAGCGTACTCAGCAATCCTTCCGGGTCATGTCCGAGCCCGGTATCGGCATGCCACTGGTAGATCCACGGTGCGAACAGCGCGGTATCCAGACGACTGGCCGGATTGGTCCACGGCGCCAGATCGCCGACGCCCAGCAGCACGGTATACCCCACCAGCAGACTGACCAGTACGGCCGCCTGTGCGCGCGGACGCGCATACACCGCGAGCACGCCCACCAGCGCCGCGCATACCGCGATCCGCTGCAGCACACCCCAGATGCGGAAGTGATGGGTATCCAGCGCCCACCAGATCAGCAGGTGCAGCAACGCACCGGCCACCAGGATGCGCAGTGCGCGCTCCAGAACGCCGCGCGCCAACGCGGGTCGCGCCGCCGTGTCCAGCGCGCGTGGCGCCACGCTGAAGGCCATCGACACGCCCACCAGGAACAGGAAGAACGGGAACACCAGGTCGGTGGGCGTGCAGCCATGCCATTCCGAATGACGCAGCGGCGCGAACACCGCGCTCCAGTCACCCGGGTTGTTGACCAGCAGCATTGCCGCCACGGTGATGCCGCGCAGGGCATCGATCGAGCCCAAGCGGCGCGGCGGCATACTGTTCATCAAGCGGCCTCGTATTGTCCGGCAATCCAGGTGCCACGCACCTGCAGGGCATCGTCCAGCAGCACCAGGTCGGCCTGGTAACCCTCGGCGATGTGGCCCAGACGATCGTCAACGTTGAGGAACTGCGCCGGATAGGTCGAGGCCATGCGCGCGGCTTCGGCCAGTGGCTGGCCGAGCAGCTGCACGGTGTTGCGCACCGCGGTGGCCATGTCCAGCGCCGAGCCCGCCAGCGAACCGGCGGCATTGCGCACCACGCCGTCGATGGCGGTGATGGTTTCGCCGTACAGCACGTACCTGGGATCGTCGGCGCCAACCGGCGGCATCGCATCGGTGACCAGCAGCAGGCGGCCGCGTGGCTTGGCTGCCAGCGCCACGCGCAGGCTGGCCGGATGCACATGCACGCCATCGACGATGATGCCGATCCAGCTGTCGCGGTCTTCCAGCGCAGCGCCCACCGCGCCGGGCTCACGGCCCTGCAGCGGCGACATCGCGTTGTACAGGTGGGTGAAGCCACGCACGCCTGCATCCAGACCGGCGCGGATCTCTTCGTAGGTGCCTGCGGTATGCCCAGCGGCAACGATCACGCCGCGCTCGACCAGCGCGCGAATGGTCTCCAGCGGCACGCGTTCCGGTGCCAGCGTCAGCAGTGTCACACCGTTGTCCAGCGATGCGGCCAGTGCGATCTCCTCTTCGTCGGGCACGCGGAACTTGCTGGCATCGTGCGTGCCCTTGCGGGCCGGCGCGATGTACGGTCCTTCCAGATGGATGCCGATCACGCCTGGCACACCCTGCGCGATCGCCTCGCGCATCGCATCGATGGCTTCACGCATCACGCCCACGTCGTCGCTGATCAGCGTCGGCAGCATCGCGGTGGTACCGAAGCGGCGGTGCGCCTGCGCGATGGTGCGCAGTGCCGCCACGTCTGGCGTGTTGTTGAACAGCGCGCCGCCGCCGCCATTGACCTGCACATCGATGAAACCGGGCAGCAGCCAGCCACCGCTCAGATCAACCTGCTCGGCGGCCTGGCCCAGCTGCGGCGCTGCATCGGGCAGCAGCGCGCTGATGCGGCCGTGCTCGATCACCACCGCCAGATCATCGCGGAATTCGTCGCCTGCCAGGATGCGGGCATTGCGCAGGACCGTGGCCATCACACCGTCTCCGTGACCTTGTTCAGGTGCGGCGGCAGATCCGGATTGAAGCCACGACGCAGCGCCAGCGCGTTGATCGCGCGGTAGAAGCTCTGCACGGTCAGCAGCGGTGCGCACAGCGGATGCGGCGCGGCCGCTACCGGCAGGTTGCCACCGGCACCGGCCATCCACACCTGTGCACCCCGCGCGGTGAATTCCTCGACGACGGCACGCGTGCCGGCGCCGGTTTCATCAGGCTGGGCAAAGGCCAGCACCGGGAAACCGCGGTCGACCAGCGCCATCGGGCCATGCTTCACTTCAGCCGAGCTGTAGGCTTCGGCATGCAGGCTGCAGGTTTCCTTGAACTTCAGCGCGGCTTCCTGCGCCGCGCCCAGGCCCAGGCCACGGCCGAGCACGAACAGGTTGGTCGCCTCGACCAGGCCCTCGGTCACCGGCGTCCAGTCGCACTGCCAGGCCTCGCGCATCGCGTCCGGCAGCAGGTCCAGCGCCGCACGCAGGCTTGCGTCCTGCTTCCAGTAGGCAGCCAGCTGCAGCAGCGCGGCCAGCGACGCCAGGTAGCTCTTGGTCGCCGCCACACTCTTCTCGGCACCGGCATGCAGCGGAATGACCGTATCGGCCAGCTGCGCCAGCGGCGAATCCTCGACGTTGACCAGTGCGATCACGCGCGCGCCGGCGGCCTTGGCAGCTTCCGCGTTGCGCAGCAGGTCCGGGCTCTTGCCCGACTGCGAGATGACGATGAACAGCGCGCCACGCAGCTGCAGCGGTGCGGCATAGACCGAACCCACCGACGGCGAAGCCGATGCGACCACCAGGCCCAGCTGGGTTTCCAGCAGGTACTTGCCATAGGTGGCGGCATGGTCGGAGCTGCCGCGTGCGCAGGTGACCACGAACGGCGGCGGCGCGGCGCGCAGGCTGGCAGCCAGGGTTTCCATGGTGGCGTGGTTGCGCGAGAACTGGCGCGCGACCACGTCGGCCGCTTCAGCGGCTTCGGCGAACATCAGGGTGGACGTGGGGTCTGACAGCGACATGGCAGGCTCAGGCAGGATCGGAAGGAAGGGGGCGTGCGCCGGCCGGGCGCATCGGCGCGGTCGAACCGCGCACCACCAGCTGCGGCACGAAGCCCTGGTTGTGCAGCGGTGCCGGCGCATCGTCATAGGCGTCGCTGCGCAGCTGTGCGATCAGCAGGCGCGCGGCGTGGCGGGCGATGTCTTCGGTGGCCTGCTTGGCGGTGGTCAGCGGTGGCCACGACTGGCGCGAGAACGGGCTGTCCTCGAAACCGGCAATGGACAGGTCGTAGGGCACGTTCATGCCGGCCGACTTGGCAGCGGCCAGCACGCCGGCAGCGATTTCGTCGTTGGAACCGAAGATGGCGGTGGGCGGCTCGCGCAGCGCCAGCAGGCGGCGCGCGCCGCGGAAACCATCGTCGAAGGTGTAGTCGCCCTGCACCACCAGATGCTTGTCCACGGTCATGCCGTAGTCCTTCAGCGCGGCTTCGTAACCGGCATAGCGTTCGCCCGAGGAGCGGTGCGAGATGCCGCCCCAGAGGAAGCCGATGCGCTGGTGGCCCAGCTGGATCAGGTGCTCGGTGATCTCGTAGGCGGCCTCGCGGTCGTCGACGAATACGCAGGCACCATCGGCCGGGTCTTCGGTGGCCGCAATGATGCGCACCAGCTTGATGCCGCGCGCGGTCAGCGCCTGGATCAGGTCGCGGCGCTCGGACATCGGTGCGGTCAGCACCAACCCGGCCAGGCGCGAACGCTGCACCCAGTCGGCCAGCTCATCGGCCAGCAGCGGCGAGCTGGAATCGCAGGGATGGATCTGCAGGCCGAAACCGGTCTCGCGGCACGCGGCCAGCACGCCGTTCTGCACGCCGATGATGTGGTACGGGTTCGGGTTGTCGTAGACCAGCCCGATCACGAAGGTGGTGCCGCTGCGCAGGTTGCGCGCGGACGGATCGGGTTCGTAGTCGAGCTCGGCGATGGCACGCAGCACCCGCGCGCGGGTGGCCTGCATCACCGAGGGCTCGTTGTTGATCACGCGCGAGACCGTCTTCAGCGAGACCTTGGCTTTCTCCGCAACGTCCTTGATAGTCGCTCTGCGCATGGGTTTTCCCTGGGGTTGGCTGCCGTCCATCATCGCCGATCAGGCCTTGTCCTGCGGCAGGCCGGCGCGATGCCCGATCACCGAATAGAACAGGATGTACAGGTAGCACGGCACCATCAGCAGAACGAACACCAGCTGGAAGTCGATGTGCTGCTTGAGCACGGCGAACAGCTGCGGAATGATCGCGCCACCGGCGATGCCCATCACCAGCAGGGCCGAGCCGGTTTCGGTGAAGCGGCCCAGGCCACGGATCGCCAGCGGGAAGATGGCCGGCCACATCATGGCGTTGGCAAAGCCCAGCAGGGCCACGAAGGCTACCGACACATAGCCGTGGGTGGCCCAGGCGCCAAGACAGAACACCACGCCAAGCACCGCCGAAATGGTCAGGTAGCGCGACTGCGAGACAACCTTGGGGATCAGCAGCAGGCCGACCACGTAACCGACCAGCATTGCGCCCAGGGTAAGCGAGGTGAACATCTTGGTCTGGTCCAGCGGCAGGTCGAAGCCGTGGCCGTAGGTACCGATGGCATCGCCGGCCATCACCTCCACGCCCACGTAGACGAACAGGCACAGCACGCCCAGCCACAGATGCGGGAACTGGAAGATGCTGCGACGCTCGGCGGCACCGGCAGCCGCCGGCGTGGCGTTGGCTTCGGACGACTTGATTTCCGGCAGCGGCGAGAACAGCACCGCCACCGCCAGCACCACCAGCAGCGCAGCCATCGCCAGGTACGGGGTGTGGATCTTGGCGGCAAACTCGTTCAGCAGCGCGGCCTTTGTGACCGCATCTGCGGCCTGCACCTGTGCATCGAGGTCACCGATGCCGTGCAGCACCAGCGTGCCGATCAGCACCGGCGCCAGCATGCCGGCGATCTTGTTGCAGATGCCCATCAGCGCGATGCGGCGTGCCGCCGTCTCGATCGGGCCGAGGATGGAGATGTAGGGGTTGATCGCAGTCTGCAGCAGGGCCAGGCCGCTGCCGATCACGAACAGGCCGCCAAGCGCGCCCGGGTACCAGCGCTGGGTGGCGAACTCACCGAACAACGCAGCACCACCGGCCATCACCAGCAGGCTCAGGCTGAGGCCCTTTTTCATGCCGGTGCGGCGCAGGATCCACGACGCCGGCAGGGCCAGGAAGAAGTAGGACAGGTAGAACACCATCAGCACCAGGAAGGCACCGACCTCGCTGAGTTCGAAGGCCAACTTGACGAAGGTGATCAGCGGGCCGTTGAGCCAGGTGAAGAAGCCGATCAGGAAGAACAACACGCCTACGATGGCGATGGAGGTGGCCACGTTCGGGCGCGCGCTTGCAGCGGGGACGGCGGACATCAGGAGGGCTCCTGCGGCGACGGCCGCAGAACGCGGCGTCGGAGAGTGGCTGGGAACAACGTTGTCACATTCTTTCGATGGACAGCCGCGGTTTGTCAACTTCCACGCGCAGCCCTGTGAACCTCGTGCTGCACTGCGCAACCCGATCGCAACGCATCGTGCTGAATGCGCCGAAGGCCTTGGCCCATGTGCGGCAACGGTTCCCACGTGAAACCTGCACTCACGCCATGTAAACGTTTACTGCATGTCGCATTCGTTGCGATGCAGCAACGAAAGTGTCACGAACTCGTTGACATCGTTGTCAGCGGGGTTACAGACTCCGCCCCAATCGCCGCCCCCGATCCCGGGTCCGGCCCCACCTGCAGCAGGAGCCCGCGTGACCGCCAGCCACCCCGCCCCGGCCCATGTCCTGTCCCGAGTCGCGCCGACGTTCCTGGCCGCCGACGTCGGTGGCACCCATGTGCGCGTGGCCCGGGTCCAGGCCAGCGGTGATGCCGCCCATCCGGTGCAGGTGCTGGAGTACCGCAAGTACCGCAACGCCGACCATGCCGGCCTCAGCGCGATCCTGTCCGACTTCCTCGGCGAAGGCCCGCGGCCCACGCATTGCGTGGTCGCCAGTGCCGGCTACGCCCGCGAGGACGGCACGGTGATCACCGCCAACCTGCCGTGGCCGCTGTCGGCGCGCCAGGTGGAAGCCGACGTCGGCCTGCAGCGGGTCTACATCGTCAACGACTTCGAAGCCGTGGCCTACGCCGCCGCGCAGGTTGACGCCAGTGGCGTGCTGCACCTGTGCGGACCGGAAACCGCCGCCCGCGGCCCGACCCTGGTGGTCGGCCCCGGCACCGGCCTCGGCGCCGCGCTGTGGATCCCTACCGCGCACGGCCCGGTCGTGCTCCCGACCGAAGCCGGGCAACCGACCCTGGCCGCCAGCACCGAACTGGAAATGGCCATCGTCCGCCACATGCAGCGCGACCGCGCGCACGTGTCGATCGAACACGCGATCTCCGGCCCGGGCCTGATGAACCTGTACCGCGCGGTGTGCGCACTGCAGGGCCAGGCGCCGAGCCTGACCAGCCCCGACGCGGTCACCGCTGCGGCCATGGCCGACAGCGATGCACATGCGCGCCAGGCGCTGGATGTGTTCTGCGGCCTGCTCGGCAGCACCATCGGCGACATGGCGCTGTTCTACGGCGCCCACGGTGGCGTCTACCTGGCCGGCGGCATCCTGCCGCAGATCCGTGAATACCTGCACGCCAGCACTTTCGTCGAACGCTACCTGCAGAAGGGACCGATGGGCGAAGCGCTGGCACGCATCCCGGTGAAGGTCGTCGAGCACGGCCAGCTGGGCGTGGTCGGCGCTGCCAGCTGGTACCTGCAGCAGCAGTCGGCCGCCTGACACCGCAACAGGCTTCAACGCAATCGCAGCACGCAGTACGTGGCACGCCAACGCACGGGACTTCGCCGCCGCCCCGCGCATGTCATCGCAACCGTAATCGAACACCGCCGCCGGCATCCAATCGAGTGATGAGGAGAGACATCATGAACACCCGCAAGACCCTGCTTTCGGCCGCCATCGTCAGCTGCATCGCCTTCAGTGCACATGCGCAGCAGGCCGCCCAGACCGCCACCGACCTGGATACCGTGCAGGTCACCGGCATCCGTGGGTCGATGGAAAAATCGCTGGACACCAAGCGCGAAGCCAATGCGCGCGTGGAAGTGGTCACCGCCGAAGACGTGGGCAAGCTGCCCGCGCACAACGTCGCCGACACCCTGCAGCGCCTGCCGGGCGTGAACATCAGCTCGTCCAGCGCCGACGAAGGCGGCTTCGACGAAGCCGACCGCGTCAGCCTGCGTGGTACCAGCCCGAGCCTGACCCAGACCCTGATCAACGGCCACACCGTCGGCACCGCCGACTGGTTCGTGCTCAGCCAGGGCAACAACGTCGGCCGCAGCGTGAGCTACTCGTTGCTGCCGTCGGAACTGGTGCGCTCGGTGGAAGTGAACAAGTCCTCGCAGGCCAAGCTGCAGGACGGCGGCACCACCGGTACCGTCAACATCCTCACCCGCAAGCCGCTGGAATTCTCCAAGCAGCTCACAGCGGAAGGCTCCATCGGCATGGTGCGTTCGGACCAGGCCAAGTCCAACGACCCGCAGCTGTCGGCACTGTTCAACTACAAGAACGACGAAGGCAACTTCGGCGTGATGGTGCAGGCCTTCAGCCAGAAGCGCGAGCTGCGCCGCGAAGCGCAGGAAATCCCGGGCGGTTTCTTCCAGATCGATCCGAATGGCACCGTGGCCAAGTCCAACCCGGACCTGGCCGGCGTCTATGCCCCGGGCCTGCTCGGCTCGACCCTGTTCGAACAGACCCGCGAGCGCAAGGGCGGCCTGGTGTCGCTGCAGTTCAAGCCGATGGACAACCTGACCCTGGGCCTGGAAGGCTTCAGCTCGGAACTGAAGGCGAACAACTACAACCGCAACTTCATGCTGTGGGGTGGCCGCATCCTCAATGACCGCACCGTTGAAGATGCCAATGGCAACAAGATCCTGATTCCGGGCCAGGCCCCGAATCCGGGTTACGTCATCAAGGATGGCGTGCTGTCCAACGCCACCTTCGCCGGCCAGGCCGACCGCGACTACGCGGTGTACGACATGATCTACCGCGAGTCGAAGGCCAAGACCAACTACATCACCTTCGATGCCGACTGGCAGATCAGCGACAACCTGGGCATGAAATTCCAGGCTGGCAGCACCAAGGGCACCGGCGAAACGCCGCGCCAGTACATCGCCGAAGTCAACCTGGCCCGTGGTGGCGGCGCCACCTGGGCGACCCACGGCAACGGCTCGCCGATCGACTGGAACGTCGGGGGCAACATCGGCCCGAGCGGCGTGACCGACTTCGGCACCTGGGGCAACCAGCAGGTCACCGCGATCGACAAGGAAAAGTGGGCCACGCTCGATTTCAACCAGTACTTCGCCGACGCTGGCGTACTGAACTCGATTGATTTCGGCGCCCGCTTCGGCGACCACAAGCGCGAGGCCAAGTCGCCGGAAGGCGCAACCCCGGGCGCGATCTGGAATGCGCTGAAGAACGGCGCCACCGCCAACTTCCCCGGTGGCTTCGCCAACGGCATCGGTGGCAGCTTCCCGCGTGACCTGTGGTACTTCACCCCGGGCGCACTGAAGGAAGCAGTGACCAACAACTCCACCTGGCTGTCCGGCAATGACGGCCCGACCGGCCGCCACAACTACGGCGCCGAGTGGACGGTGTCCGAGAAGAACTTCGCTGCCTACGTACAGGGCAACTTCAGCGGCGACCGCTGGAGCGGCAACGTCGGCCTGCGCTACGTCAACATCAAGCAGGATATCGATACCTACGCCGCCGCCACCGGTTCGACCGTGCCGGACGTGAGCAGCCTGTTCGGCGCGTGGACCCGCGAAGCATTCGAGAACAAGCACAACCGTGTGCTGCCGAGCGCCAACTTCAAGTACGACCTGCGTGACGACCTGGTACTGCGCGTGGCCGCCTCGCAGACCCAGACCCTGCCGGACTTCTCGGCACTGGGTGCCTCGTCGTACGGTTCGGACCTGAACCGGACCGGCGGTGGCGGCAATCCGAAGTTGAAGCCGGTGGTGTCGACCAACTTCGACGCCAACCTGGAGTGGTACTTCATGCCGCGCGGCATGTTGTCGATCGGTGCCTACTCGATGCGCCTGAAGGACTACGTCGCCTTCAGCACCGAGAAGGAAATGCTGTTCAGCGAGCTGACCAACCGTCTCGAGGAATACAACATCTCCCGCCCGCGCAATGCCGACGGCAAGGTGCGCGGTATCGAAGTGGCCTATGAGCAGCCGATCGGCGAGTACTTCGGTGTCAATGCCAACTACACCTACGCCGATGGCAGCACCGACCACACCTGGGCCGATGGCAGCGACAACCTGCTGGGTACTTCGAAGAACACCTACAACGTCGGTGCCTACTTCGAGAACGATACCTTCGGTGCACGCGTCAGCTACACCCGCCGTTCGTCGTTCCTGATCGGCCTGTCCGGCGCCAACCCGTACTACCAGGATGACTTCGGCACCCTGTCGGCGTCGCTGAGCTACAAGGCCACCGACTGGCTGAGCATCAGCTTCGATGCGCTCAACCTCAACAACCCGACCTACAAGTACTACCAGACCGCGGCCATCCCGACCTCGTTCTACAGCAACGGTCGCCAGTACTACCTCAACTTCCGCTTCAAGTACTGATCCAGCGGCGGCAACATCGCCGAGTCGTGCACGCACGCCGGGCCTGGGTCATTCCGGGCCCGGCGTTTTTCATGTATAGCGTTCATCGCACCGTTCCAAGGAGTCGTACCGATGGTCAAGCCTTCCCGCGCCCGGATGCGCAGCGCAGTGCTGCTGGGCAGCCTGCTCGCCCTGTTGCCGGCACTGCCGGCACTTGCCGCCGACCCCACACCCGCCACTGAAGCACCCGGCCCCCTGCTGCGCGCCGACAGCCTGATGCTGATTCCTGCCCCGGCCACCGTGCAGCGCGGCCAGGGCAGCGGCATCACCGTCCGCGCCGACACCGTGCTGCAGGCCGAAGGCGAAGCCGCGCAGCGCGTCGCCAGCCAGTTCGCCGATCTGCTGGCCCGCAGCGGTGGTCCGCGCCTTGCACCAGCCAGGGGCAAGGCGGCAGGCACGTCGGGCAGCATCCGCTTCCAGATCGTGCCCACCTTCCGCGACAGCGGCGAAAGCTACACGCTGGAGAGCACCGCGCAGGGCGTACTGATCCAGGCCGGCAACGAAACCGGCCTGTTCTACGGCGCGACCACCCTCGCCCAGCTCGCCACCGGCGGCAGCAATGGCGTGCTGCCGGCGGTGCAGATCCAGGACGCGCCGCGCTTCAGCTGGCGCGGTTTCATGCTCGATTCCGCACGTCACTTCCAGAGCCTGGACGAGATCAAGCGCGTGCTCGACGCGATGGCCGCGCACAAGCTCAACACCTTCCACTGGCACCTCACCGACGACCAGGGCTGGCGCATGGAGATCAAGCGCTACCCGAAGCTGACCGACGTGGGCAGCTGCCGCCTGCCGGCCGGCGACGGTGGCATCGATCCGGTCACTGGCAAGGAGCATCCGTATTGCGGCTTCTACACGCAGGACCAGATTCGCGAGGTGATCGCCTATGCGGCGAAGCTGCATATCCAGGTGATCCCGGAAATCGATGTCCCGGGCCACGCGACTGCCGCGATTGCTGCGTATCCGGAGCTGGGCACCATCGATACGCCGTTGAAGCCGATCAGCGAATGGGGCGTGTTCCCGAACCTGTTCAACGTGGAAGACAGCACCGTCACCTTCCTCGAGAACGTGCTGGAAGAAGTGATCGACCTGTTCCCGGCCAAGTACGTGCACGTCGGTGGCGACGAAGCAGTGAAGGACCAGTGGGAAGCGTCGAAGCAGGTGCAGCAGCGCATGCGTGCGCTGGGCATCAAGGATGAAATGGCCATGCAGAGCCACATCATCAAGCGCCTGGAGACCTTCCTGGAGGAGCACGACCGGCGCCTGATCGGCTGGGATGAGATCCTCGAAGGCGGGCTGCCGCCGCAGGCCACGGTGATGTCCTGGCAGGGCACCGAAGGCGGCCTGGCTGCGGCCAGCGCCGGCCATGACGTGATCATGTCGCCGGTCGGCTACCTCTATCTGGATTACCTGCAGACGGCCTCGCCGAACGAACCGCCCGGCCGCCCGACCCAGGTCAACCTCGGCAAGCTGTACAACTTCGAGCCGGTGCCGGCCGAGCTGGCCGCTGACAAGCGCGGGCACATCCTCGGCCTGCAGGCCAACATGTTCACCGAGCACACGCGCAGCTACGCACGCCTGCAGCACAACCTGTTCCCACGCCTGGCCGCCGTGGCCGAGACCGGCTGGAGCACGCCGGAACATCGCGATTTCCGCGATTTCCTCGCGCGCCTGCCGTCCCAGCTGCAGCGCTACCGTGCCTGGGGCCTGGCCTATGCGCAGACTCCGTTCGAAGTGGGCGTGGACTACACCGACAATCGCGCGGACAACACGGTGACGGTGTCGCTGGCCAATCCGCTGGGCTATGAAGTGCGCTACAGCACCGATGGCCAGCCGGTGAGCGCGCAGTCACCGCTGTACCAGCAGCCGCTGACGGCGCAGCTGCCCGCCGCCGTGCAGGCCGCCGCGTTCTACCAGGGCCAGATGCTGGCCGCGAAGCCGACGGTTGCGGACTTCACTGCGCAATCGCTGCTCAGCCGCCGCAGTGATGAACTGCTCAGCTGCGTGGGCAAGAAGGGGCTGGTGCTGCGCCTGGAAGACGATGGCCCCCGCGAAGGCAACCGTGCGGTGTTCAACGTGGACATCTTCCAGCCGTGCTGGCGCTGGCCGCAGGCGCAGCTGGACGGCATCGGCAGCGTGGAAGTGCGTGCGGGACGTATTCCGTACTACTTCCAGCTGGCCCACGACGAACCCAAGCGCCGCTTCGAAAAGGCCAAGCGCGCGCACGGCGAGATGCAGGTGCGTCGCGGCGACTGCAGCGGCAAGGTGCTGGCTGAGGTACCGCTGCCGGCCAAGCCCGGTGCCGATGGCTTCGTGACACTGCGTGCAGCGCTGCCGAAGGGTACCCAGGGCACCAGTGACCTGTGCATCAACTTCACCGGCGACACGCGCCCGGCGATGTGGGTGCTGGATGAGGTCACGCTGGGGAAGTAACGGCAGGTCTGTCCTGGTGGGTGCCGACCCTGGTCGGCACCCCGGGCAGCTCATCCACGCGCGACGTGGATCTACGGATTCCATCCACGCATGGCGTGGATCTACAGGTGGGTGCCAACCTTGGTTGGCACGCCTTTACCCGCGCCAGCGCAGCAGCAGGTCGCGCATCGGGGTCAGTGCGGTGGCCATGCCGGCCAGCACGCCAATGGTGTTGGCCAGCGCATCCATCGGGTCGGCCATGCGGTTGCTGGTCAGCGCGCCCTGCGCGAACTCGATGCCGATGCCCATCAGCACCAGGCCCACGCCCACCCACAGCAGCGGGCGGCCCCGACGGAACAGCTGCACCGCGCTGCCGGCCAGGATGAAATAGGCGAGGAAGTGTTCGCCCTTGTCGCTGTTTTCCGGCAGCGGGATCGGCGGCGGCGGGATCAGGCAGACCACGATCACCAACAGCACCGCCAGCGCCCACAGCACGCCCCACAGCCGCGGCCGCCGCAGCGGCTTGATCACCGGCAACGCGTGGCTCACAGGCGCCAGCTCAGATCACCCAGCTCGAAGGCCGGTTCGAAGTCGACGCCACGCTGCAGGCCGATAGCCTGGAAGCGCTCGCCCATCTCCGTCGGCAGGGTCAGCTTCTTCACCTGGTCGCGCAGCTGGATGCGGCCGACCTCATCGGTGCGTTCCTCGGCCAGCAGCAGCACCTGGTCCAGGCCGTTGCCAAGCAGGAAACTGGCCTGGCTGCAGTAACCGGCCAGCTCGAAACCGCCGTGCATGCCGGCCTCGGCCATCGCCGTGAAATCCACCGACGCCGTGATGTCCTGCAGGCCCGGCCAGCGGTGCACGTCGTTGTGCACGTGGTGGCGGTAGAACGCACGCACGGTGCCATCGTCGCGGTCGTGCTGGTAGAACTCACCGCGGTTGTAACCGTAGTCGACAAACAGCATCGCGCCACGCTGCAGGCCACCGGCGACCGCCTGCAGCCAGTACGGCAGCTGCGGCAGCACTTCGGAGCGGTAGCCCTCGGCGAAGGGCTTTTCCAGATAGCGCTCGATGTGGCGTACCGCGCCATTGAGCAGGATGTCGGCCGGCTGCGCGCCGCGGATGAAGTTGCCTTCGGCATCCAGCTCGACGGTTTCCTCGTAGACCTCGCCATCGCGGATCAGGAAGCGCGGGGTCGGCAGCGCGTCGATCACCTCGTTGGCAAACACCACGCCCTCCCAGTCCTCCTCGAACGGGCGGTCGACCCAGTCCACGCGCGCCGCCAGCTCGGCCGGCAGGTTCTGCTGCAGGCGCTGCTGCTGGCGCTCGCGCAGGTCGGCGCTGGGTTCGAGGATGGCGTACCGCGACGGCAGTGCGTCGAGCTCGGCCAGGCGCAGCAGCACCGCCTCGGCGAAGGCGCCGGTACCACCGCCCAGTTCCAGCATGCGCGCCTGCGCACCCAGCTGGGCGAACACCGGCGCCAGCGCATTGGCCACGCTGCCGGCGAACAGGCTGCCGAGCTCGGGCGCGGTGGTGAAGTCACCGCTGCCACCGAACTTGCTGGCGCCGGCGCTGTAATAGCCCCAGCCGGGGGTGTACAGGCACAGCTCCATGAAGCGGGAGAACGGCATCGCCCCGCCCTGCGCAAGGATTTCGGCACGCAGGGCGGCGGCCAGCTGGTCGCTGTGGGCCAGGGCATCGGCTTCGGGCAGGGGGAAGGTGGGCTGCATGGCGTCTTCGAATGCGGTGACAATGGTGCACAGGATAGCCGAGCCTTGGAGGACCCTCGATGAGCGACACCCACCCCGTGGTCCTGATCACCGGCAGCGCGCGCCGGATCGGTGCGGCCATCGCCCGCCAGTTCCATGCCTGTGGCTGGTCGGTGGTGCTGCACGCCAACACCTCCAGCGCGGAGCTGCAGCAGGCCGCGTTCGATTTCGACAACGTGCGCCCGGGCAGCGTGCTGGCCCTGCAGGCCGACCTGCGCGACGCCGACGCCCTGGCCGACCTGGTGGAGCAGGCCGTCACCCACTTCGGGCGACTGGATGCACTGGTCAACAACGCCTCCAACTTCTTCCCCACCCCGCTCGGCCAGGTCACCGCCGAGGCGATGGACGAGCTGTATGCGGTCAATGCGCGCGCGCCGCTGCTGCTGTCACAGGCGGCGGCGCCCTACCTGCGCCGCCAGCAGGGCTGCATCGTCAACCTGACCGACCTGCACGGCACCGACCCGATGCGCGACCACATCGCCTACACCATGGCCAAGGCCGCGCTGGAGATGGCCACCCGCTCGCTGGCGCTGGAGCTGGCGCCGAAAGTGCGGGTCAATGCGGTAGCGCCGGGGGCGATCCTGTGGCCGGAACAGGGCAAGGACGATTTCGCCCGCGAGGCGCTGCTGGCACGCACGCCGCTGGCACGGATCGGCACGGTCGAGGAGATCGCCGAGGCGGTCTACTGGCTGGTGGCCGAAGCCAGCTTCGTCACCGGCCACACCCTGCGCGTGGATGGTGGGCGAACGGTCAGTTGAGGTAGTGCCGGCCGCTGGCCGGCAACCTCCGTCATCCGAGGTCCACCACCTCGAACGCCTCGCCAAACTGTCTGTGCGCACGCCACAGCGTTGCCAGGTCCTGCCCGCTGACCGGGTCGATGAAGCCCGGCACGATGTCGGCCAGCGGCTTCAGCACGAAGGCGTGCTTCAGCTCCGGGCGCGGAATGCGCAGGTGGCCGGGACCTTCCACCACCAGATCCCCATAGAACACTACGTCGATGTCCAGGGTCCGATCGGAGAAGCGCGGCCCGC
This sequence comes from Stenotrophomonas sp. 96582_Sma, assembly GCF_056480905.1. Taxonomy (NCBI): domain Bacteria; kingdom Pseudomonadati; phylum Pseudomonadota; class Gammaproteobacteria; order Lysobacterales; family Lysobacteraceae; genus Stenotrophomonas; species Stenotrophomonas sp. 96582_Sma. The sequence goes on from NZ_CM151122.1 coordinate 4,244,779, forward strand.
TGCGGTCGCGCCCGTGCGCGTCTTCCAGCGCATGCAGCCACTCGTCCAGTTCCTGCAGCGGCAGGTCGGTTTCGATCGCCACCGCATTGTTGAGGAAGGCCGGGCCATCGAAGCCGACCGCGGCGGTACGGTAGGCGGGCGACACCTGCAGCGCGCCGAAGCGCTCGCGCAGGGCCGCCACCGCGGCGTGGAGGTAGCGACGGGGCTGGACGTTGCTGCCCAGGCTCAGGAGCACGGTGGTCATGCGGTTCAGGTGACGGCACTTGGGGGGGGCGTGGACATGCCGTCGTCACGGCGGCCTGCCTACAATCCGGGACGCACATGATAGGGCACCGACATGACCTATTGCGTTGGAATCGAGGTGGACGAGGGCCTGGTCTTCGCCGCCGACACCCGGACCAATGCCTCGCTGGACGATGTGCGCGTGCACCGCAAGCTGCACGTGTTCGAGTACCCCGGCCAGGCAGCCTACGTGCTGATGGCGGCTGGCAACCTGGCCACCACCCAGCTGCTGGTGTCGCGCCTGGGGCGCGATGCCGCCGAACGGCGCACGCCCAACCTGCGCGACATGACCCATCTGTTCGAAGCTGCCGAGTACGTCGGCCAGCTGCTGGTGGACAGCCAGGTGCACAGCAGCCACAGCGAGCACGGCCATGACGGGGTCAACACCCAGGCGACGCTGATTTTCGGTGGCCAGATCGCTGGCGAGCGGCCCGGGCTGTACATGATCTACCCGCTCGGCAACGCCATCGCCGCTTCGCCGGAGACGCCCTATCTTCAGATCGGTGAGTCCAAGTACGGCAAGCCCATCCTGGACCGCATCCTCAGCCCGGCCACACACCTGGAGGATGCCGCGCGTACGGCGATCGTCTCGCTGGACTCCACCATCCGTTCCAACCTGTCGGTGGGCCTGCCGATCGATCTGGCGCTGCTGCGCGACGGCGAGCTGCGCATCGGCCAGCAGCTGCGGCTGGGCGCGGATTCGGCGTTGTATGCCGATATTCACCAGAACTGGTCGCGGCGGCTGGAACAGGCGGTGGACGCGCTGCCACGCTTCCCGTGGGAAACCCTGGACCGGTAGTGCCGGCCGCTGGCCGGCAACCGCAGTGATCCTACCGCACGGGAATGCCGGCCAGCGGCCGGCACTACCGCGGCATCAGCCCAGCGCTTCGGCCACCGCGCGGAAGACCTGCTGCATCGGCAGCGGCCAATACCAGCCACGCATCTCCAGAGAAACCGGGGACCGGTAGTGCCGGCCGCTGGCCGGCAACCGCAGTGATCCCACTGCACGGGAATGCCGGCCAGCGGCCGGCACTACCGCGGCATCAGCCCAGCGCTTCGGCCACCGCGCGGAAGACCTGCTGCATCGGCAGCGGCCAATACCAGCCACGCATCTCCAGGGAAACCGGGGACCGGTAGTGCCGGCCGCTGGCCGGCAACCGCAGTGATCCCATCGCACGGCGATGCCGGCCAGCGGCCGGCACTACCGCGGCATCAGCCCAGCGCTTCGGCCACCGCGCGGAACACCTGCTGCATCTGCAGCGGCTAAATCCAGCCACGCATCTCCAGGGAAACCGGGGACTGGTAGTGCCGGCCGCTGGCCGGCAACCGCAGTGATCCCACCGCACGGGAATGCCGGCCAGCGGCCGGCACTACCGCGGCATCAGCCCAGCGCTTCAGCCACCGCGCGGAACACCTGCTGCATCGGCAGCGGCCAATACCAGCCACGCATCTCCAGGGAAACCGGGGACCGGTAGTGCCGGGCATCAGCCCAGCGCTTCGGCCACCGCGCGGAAGACCTGCTGCATCGGCAGCGGCCAATACCAGCCACGCATCTCCAGGGAAACCGGGGACTGGTAGTGCCGGCCGCTGGCCGGCAACCGCAGTGATCCCATCGCACGGCGATGCCGGCCAGCGGCCGGCACTACCGGGCATCAGCCCAGCGCTTCGGCCACCGCGCGGAAGACCTGCTGCATCTGCAGCGGCTTGTGCAGCACATGCACCTCCACACCGGCCGGGAACGCGTCCGCCGCGACTGGCACCGACGGGTCCTCCAGCACCAGCGCCGGACCGCGGTAGCCAAGCGTGGCCATCTCGCCCAGCAGCTGGCTGGCCGGCAGCAGTTTGGAGCCGGCATCGGCAATCACCAGCGCCGGCATCGCCTCCTGCTGCATCCAGCGCAACGCCGCCGGGCCATCGGATGCCAGCTGCAGCTGATAGCCCTGGCTGGACAGCGCATTACCGAGCAGCGACAGGCGCGTGGCTTCGCCGTCAACCACCAGGATCGACTGGCCACTGCCCAGCGCCACCAGCTGCTCGATCGGCTCGCTGCCATCGATGGCCTCATGCATCGGCAGGCGCAGCTCGAAGCAGGTGCCCTGCCCCGGCTGGCTGTTGACGTGGATGCTGCCACCGGCGCCTTCAACGATGCGCTTGCAGGAAATCAGCCCCAGGCCGGTGCCATCGGCCTTGGTGGTGAAGAACGGATTGAACAGGTGCGACAGCGTGTCCGCATCCATGCCGATGCCTTCATCGGCCACGCAGATCTGCATCCAGTCCACGCCATCGCGCTCGCCGGCATGGCTGGCAGTCAGGCTCAGGCGCCCGCCGTTGGGCATCGCCTGGATCGCGTTGAGCGCCAGGTTCAGCATCACCTGCTGCAGTTCGGTGTAGTTGGCGTCGACCACCAGGCCTTCGTCCTGCACCTGCAACTCCAGGCGCACCGCATCGGGCACGTTGCTGCGCAACAGCAGCGCCACCGCATCGAACAGGCCATCGATCTCGATGCGCTCGCTCGGCTTGCGCGAGCCGCGCACGAACGACAGCATCGATTCGGCCATCTCGTGGCCACGGCGGCCGCACTCGGCGATGACATCGGCCAGGTGGTGCAGCTGCGGATCCTCGGTGCGCGCCTTCAGCAGGTCCGGCATGATCAGCAGCGGCTGCAGGATGTTGCGCAGGTCGTGGCTGAGGCCGGCGGCAAGCAGCGACAGGCTTTCCAGGCGCTGCGCGCGCATCAGTTCGGTTTCCACCCGCGCGCGCTCTATGGCGCTGCGTGCATCGCGGATCGCACGCGCCACCGCCGACGGCAGGCGCGCCGGCAGGTGCTTGATGATGTAATCGTTGGCGCCCTTCTGCAGCGCCGCCACCGCGTTCTCCTCACCCATGGTGCCGGAGACGAAGATGAAGGGCACTTCCGGTGAGGTCTCGCGCACGATGCGCAGCGCGTCGTCACCGGAGAACCCCGGCATGCTCAGGTCGGACAGCACGATGTCCGGCTGGAACGCGACCAGTGCCTGGCGCAGTTCGGCCTCGCTTTCGACGCGCTCGAAACGGGCCTCCAGGCCCGCGTCGAGCATCTGTTCAGACATCAGCTCGGCATCTTCCGGTGAGTCCTCCACCAGCAGGATGCGCAGCGCCCCCAGGGCGGGACCGGTCAGGGGCATGGGCTCACTCGAGTTCCGGTGCCTGGTTGATCAACGCCCAGAACTTGCCCAGGGTCTGCACCGCGCCGAAGAACTGGTCCACGTCCACCGGCTTGACCACATAGGCGTTCACGCCCATGTCCCAGCTGCGGGCCAGGTCGCTTTCCTCGCGCGAGGACGACAGGATCACCACCGGCAGGCGCTTGAGCTCTTCGTGCTCGCGGATCTGCCGCAGCACCTCCAGGCCATCCATGCGCGGCATCTTGATGTCCAGCAGCAGCACCGCCGGCAGGCCTTCCTCGCGGTTGGCGAAGGCACCACGGCGCAACAGGTAGTCCATCACTTCCACGCCATCCTCGACGTGCACGATGGGGTTGGCCAGACGCGCCTCTTCCAGGGCGTCGATCGCCATTTCGGCATCAGCCGGGCTGTCTTCGGCGAGAAGAATGGTGCGCAGAGTGGTCATGCAGAAGGCCCTTGTTTGTCCGCATCGATCGCGGGAGGCAGGTAGAAGTGGAAGGTGGCGCCGACGTCCGGTTCGGCCTCGGCCCAGATACGGCCGCCATGACGGGTGAGCACGCGGCGCACGCTGGCCAGGCCGATGCCGGTACCCGGGTAGTCGCTGGCCTTGTGCAGGCGCTGGAAGACACCAAACAGCTTGCCGGCGTAGGCCATGTCAAAGCCTGCACCATTGTCGCTGACCGTGAACTGATGACCGCCGTCAGGCTGCGGCTGGTAGTCCACGCGGATCTTCGCTGGTTCGCGGTTGCCCGAGTACTTCACCGCGTTGCCGAGCAGGTTCAGCCAGACCTGGCGGATCATGTTCTCATCGCCCACCACGATCGGCAGCGGCGCGATGCTCCACTCCACGTGGTGCGCATGGCCGCTGTTCTCGGCCTCGGCCTGCAGGTTGGAATCGAGCATGGCGCGGGTATCGGCCACCAGCGACTGCATGTCCACCGCCTGCTGGCGCATTGCCGCGCGGCCCAGCCGCGAGTAGACCAGCAGGTCGTCGATCAGTGCCGCCATGCGCCGCGCCGAACTGGAGATCACCTCCAGGTAATGGCGGCTCTTGTCATCGGCGGCGTCGCCCAGATGGCGCGACAGCTTGTCGGAGAAACCGGCCACGTGGCGCAGTGGTGCACGCAGGTCGTGCGACACCGAGTAGCTGAAGGCTTCCAGTTCCCTGTTGACCTCGGACACCTGCGCAACCTTGCCTTCCAGCTGGCGGTTCAGTTCCTCCACCCGCAGCTGCACGGCACGCTGCACGGTGACGTCGCTGACCGTGAGCAACACCACTTCGTCGTCGGTGTCCGGCAGCGGCATGCGCCGCGCGTTGAGCAGCATGTAGCGCACCATGCCATCGGCGGCGCGCTGTTCATGCTCGAAGTCCCACAGTTCGCGGCCGCGCAACAGCACATCGGACAGTCGCTGGCGCATCACGGGGTCTTTCCATGCACCGTCGCCGACAGTGTCCAGCAACAGGCCATCGGCGCGTTCATCCTGCAGCCCGTACAGCTCGGCGAAGGCAGGGTTGTGCAGCTGCACACGCAGGTCGCGGTCGAGCAGCACGATCGGCTCACGCACGGTCTGCAGCACCGAGGCTGCACGCGCGGCCGAACGCAGCGACTGTCGTTCGGCATGCAGGCGGCGACCGATCTGCCGCTGCAGCAGCCACAGCACCAGGCCAAGCAGCGCCAGCTGGATCACCAGCGAACTCCACGACACCAGCTCGGTCTGCTTGCGCTGGCGTGCGGCCTGCTCGGCGCGCTGTGTCAGCAGCTTCTGCTCGCTCGCCTGCAGTTCCTCCACCAGGCCACGGATCGGATAGCGCGTGCTCAGGTCCTGCACCAGCTCGCGCTGATCACTGTTGGGTTCGGACTTCGCCAGTTCGCGGGCAAGCGCCATGCGCCCTTCCAGCATCGACTCGATACGGCCGATGCGGATCAGCTGCTCAGGATTGTCGCGGGTCATCCGGCCCAGTTCAGCCAGGCGACCGGGAAGGTCATTGGCTTTGGCCATGCGCTCGCGCAGGCCAGGCGCATCCACACCCTTGGACAGGGTCAGCGCAGCCGATTCGACATCGCGTACATCGGCCTGCAGCTGCTGCAGGGCCACACCCACGGCCTGGGTATGATTGACCCAGGCCATCGCATCTTCGCTGTCCTGCTGCAGTTGGCGCAGGGTCAACCACGGCACCACGATGATCGCGGCAGCAGCCAGCGCCAAGGCTGGCAACCGCCAACGGTCCCAGATGTCATCACTGAAAACCAGCGCCATAGTTCCTCGTCAGCACAGCCGCGGAGCGTAGGCCGATACCGGCCCGGCTGCGGCGGAACGGGCAATATAGCGCAGGCGGTCACAACTCTGGAGTTTCCAGCCTGGTTGGCTGAACGGGTTCGGAATCCGGTGCTGTAGAGCCGAGCCCACGCTCGGCTGCAACCCAAAGGGCAGTCGAGCAAGCTCGACTCTACCCAGGCAGCGGGCGCCCCATGCGGGGCGCCCTCCGGGGTCAGCGCTTGGCAGCAGCGCTGACCTTCAATGCAGCGGCATCGACGCGGGTCACGCCCTTGATGCCCTTGGCGGTGGTGACCGCTTTGTCCTTCTCGGCCTGGGTGGCCACGGCACCACTCAGGCTGACCACGCCGTTCACGGTTTCCACCTTGATTTCAGTGCCCGGAACGTTGCTGCTGGCCAGCAGATCGGCCTTCACCTTGGTGGTGATCCAGGTATCGGTCACCGGCTCGTTGGAGTCATGGCGATCAGCATGGGTTGCCGGATGGGTGCTGGTCGGCGGGCTCTTCGCGGCCGGGTCCTTGGCGAATGCAGCCGAGGAGGACAGCGCCAGGCCCAGGGTCAGGGCGGAAGCAATCAGCGTGCGGGTGGTATTGCTCATCGTGTCGTACTCCTTCGGGATGTGCTGCCAGTCTGGACAAGCCGCCGTAGAGCAGGCGTGGCGTTGCGGTCATGCCGCTGTGAATCGAGGCGTTTCCAACGGCAACGGTTCAGTTTTGGCCTGTACGCAGGTGTCGTTTAACCTGCCCTTCCCCATTGCCGGAGCCGTCTCATGCGCCCCGACCTGCAACTGGCCCTGATCGGCTACGGCCTCGCCGGCCGCGTCTTCCATGCGCCGCTGATCCAGCACACGCCCGGGCTGGTGCTGCACAGCATCGTCAGTTCGCAGCGCGACACGTTGCTGCGCGCGTTCAGCGACGTGCACGTGCGCGCCACGCCGCAGGAGGTGTTCGACGACCCGGCGGTGGACGCAGTGGTGATCGCCACACCGAACGGACAACACGCACCGCTGGCGATCGCGGCATTGGCCGCGGGCAAGCACGTGCTGGTCGACAAACCGTTCGCGCTGGATGTCGCTGAAGCCGAAGCGGTGCTGGCTGCGGCACGTGATGCCGGACGCATCGCGACCGTGTTCCAGAACCGGCGCTTCGATGCCGACTTCCTCACCCTGCAGGCGCTGCTGGCCGAAGGCACGCTCGGTGACGTGGCCGAGTGCCATGCACACTTTGATCGTTACCGCCCGCAGGTGCGCGACCGCTGGCGCGAGCAGGACGGGCCGGGTAGTGGCCTGTGGTACGACCTCGGCCCGCACCTGCTCGACCAGATGCTGGTGCTGTTCGGCTGGCCCGAGGCGATCGATGCCGATCTGGCCGTGCAGCGCGAAGGCGGCAGCGGCATCGATTACTTCCACGCGGTACTGCACTACCCGCGGCATCGCGCGATCGTGCATGCCGGTTCGCTGGTGGCGGCCCCCACGCCGCACTTCAGTGTGCATGGCAGCCGTGGCAGCTGGATCAAGCATGGGCTGGACGTGCAGGAGGCACAGCTGCGGCGCGGTGTTGCGCCAGGAGCGCCAGGCTGGGGCATCGACCCACGGCACGGCGAGCTGGTGCGCTGCGATGCTGAGGACAATGTGCAGCGCAGTACCGTGGACAACCTGCCGGGCGACTACCGGCGGCTGTATTCGCAGTTCGCGGCGGCGATGCACGGCGATGGCGAGCCGACGGTCAGTGCGGTGCAGGCACTGCAGCTGATGCGGTTGCTGCAGGCCGGCATGGACAGCGCGCGCGAAGGGCGGCGAATCGCGTTGGAGTGATCGGCAGGGCTGCGCCCTGCACCTGCCGAATCAACGGCAACGTCAACGTCAACGTCAACGTCAAAAGCAAGCTATCCGTGAGATGGCGGGGTGGGTCCGACGGTAGGTGTCGACCTTGGTCGACACATCGACGTGGAAACCATCGGAGACGGCTTTTGTAGAGTCGAGCCATGCTCGACTGGCTTCATGGGGTCGGAGCCCTTCGGCAACGCCGAAGGGCTCCGACCCCACCGCGGTGCTTACGATTTCTTGATGGCGTGGCCGCCGAATTCATTGCGCATCGCCGACAGCAGGCGATCGGTGAACGAATTCGATTCACGCGAACGCAGGCGTTCCAGCAGCGACAGGGTGATCACCGGTGCCGGCACATCGAGCGCGATCGCTTCGGCCACGGTCCAGCGGCCTTCGCCGGAATCCTCCACGTACGGGGCGATGCCATCCAGCGAGGGATTGCGCTTGAGGGCTTCAGTGCTCAGGTCCAGCAGCCACGAACGCACCACGCTGCCGTGGCGCCAGACTTCGGCGACCTGGGCCAGGTCCAGTTCCATTTCCTGCTTGCGCTCCATCAGCGCGAAGCCTTCGGCGTAGGCCTGCATCATTCCGTACTCGATGCCGTTGTGGACCATCTTGGTGAAGTGGCCAGCGCCGGACGGGCCGACACGACCCCAGCCACGATCTTCGGCCGGTGCCAGCGTGCGCAGCAGCGGTGCGATCTGCTCCACCACCGACGCTTCGCCACCGACCATCAGGCTGTAGCCCTCCTGCAGGCCCCACACGCCACCACTGGTGCCGCAGTCGACGTAGCCCAGATCGTCTTCGGCCAGTGCCTTGGCGCGACGGATCGAGTCCTGGTAGTTGGAGTTGCCGCCATCGATGACGATGTCACCCTCGGCCAGGTGCGGGGTCAGCTGGCCCAGGGTCTGGTCGACGGTTTCGCCGGCCGGCACCATCAGCCACACCACGCGCGGCACCGGCAGCGCGGCAACCGCGGCGGCCAGCGAATCAACCACTTCCAGGCCGGCCTCGGCAGCGCGCTGGCGGGCACCCTCGCCCGGGTCGTAGCCGACCACGCGGTGGCCGCCGCGATGCAGGCGCTGGGCCATGTTGGCGCCCATGCGGCCAAGGCCGATCATTGCAATGTCCATTGTTTCACCTTCAGTTGGGGTCTAGGGTCAGGCTGCCTGGCCTGCCGGTAGCCGCGCACTGGCGCAGCTGCGCCTCGCGCCAACGCCGGTAGAGCGTGGTATGCAGATTGTGCACCGCCAGGTCGATCGAAAACGGCGTCCGCGGGTTGCGATCGAGCAGGCGGGCGATGTGGTAGCCGATGGGACGTATACCGCGTGGATGCACATAGATCACGAACTGCTGGTAGAACGGATCGTCCAGCAGCTGGTCCATGCGTGCCAGCGTGTCGTGGTAGCGCGGTTCCAGCCGTGCACGAAGGTTGGGATCGCGCTCGAACAGCAGGCGCTCGAAGTAGCGCTGGCCGATGCGCGGGATACCCTGCGCGAGTTTCCAGAGTTCGACATTGCGCTGGTCGTACCAGGCCAGCCCACCGTGCATCGCCAGTGCCTGCGCAGCATCTGCGCCCACGTCGGCTACCACGAAGTTCTCGGCCTGGTTGCTCAGGTCGTCCAGCGTGCCTTTGTCGTACACATGTTCGATGAAACCGGGCACGCCAACGAAGGCCTGCCGCCCCATCGCCGAGGTGCGCACCGCCTTGCCATCGGCGAAGAAATCGCCGGCATGTGCGCCGAGCAGGATGCTGTCGGTATCGTGCAGGGCGAGGAAGGTGCCGATCGACAGTTCATCCGCAGCGAACTCAGCATCGAACGCGGCATCGCCATACAGCTCTCGTTGCGTGGCCAACTGCGCGACCTGGCGGCCGACCCCGCATTCGGCACGCACGGCACCGCTGTAGAACGCCTCCAGTGCATGACTGTTGCCCGCGCTCGGCACGAAGCCACGACCGAAACTGCGTGTGCGCTGCCAGCCTTGCGCGCGTGGGCCCTGCAGGCCGAAGCCGATCCAGCCCAGCTGCGGGCCGGAGAAGCGGAAGGTGGGGTTGTCCTGCAGTGCCGAGGCCGCACGTTGCGTGGCTGCGCCCAGCTGGAACGCATAGGCACAGACCGTGGCCGGATCGTCCAGCAATTGTTGCAGCGACGCCTGGCGTGCTGCAGCGGACATTCCGGCCGGCCACCCCACGCGCAGATCGCCTGCCGCCTGTGCTTCAGCCAGCGAGGCACGTGTACACACCGGGCCGCCGTGCACCTGTGGTGCACCGGCCGTGACCTCGTCAAAGCGCCATCCCAGCCGCTGCAGCAGGCCCTGCGTGCAGTCCGGCGTTGCGGACGCAATGCCCAGCGCGGGCATCAGCAGGAGTGCCACGCCCATCAACCTGCCGCGCACGATCACCCTTGATCCGTGCTGCGGGCCGGTGCGGGCTCAGACGATGCAGGCTCGGGAGGTGCGAGCGCAGGCGGTGCGGGTCTGCCAGCATCCGCAGGCAGGTACTGTTGCAGGCGCTGGAAGAAGCGCTGATAGAACCCGGCATCGGTGACGGTGCTGCTGGCCACTTTTACCAGCGAATCGTCATTGCTGCCGAATGGCAGCGACACCGAGCCCAATGCACCCACGCCCACGCTGGCCGACGTCGGGCTCTTCTTCAGCGCATAGCGGTCCTGCACCGCGCTGACGAATACCAGCGTCTGGCTGCCACGCGGCGCACAGGAGATGCGCAGCACCAGCTGCTCGTGATCATCCTCGCGTGGCTGGAAGTTCTTGTTGCCTTCCACCTGCGCTTCGTCGGAGCGGGCGATGGCGTAGCCCTGGCTGAGCAGGGTGCGCCGCGCGGCCTCGCAGGCGTCACCGGGGCGGCCATCGACGGTACGCGAGAAGGTGTCGCCGGAATCAAAGGATTCGCGCAGCAACGTACTGTCGGCGGCGCGGCCACCACAGGCCGACAGGATCAGGGCGCTGGCGAGCGCCACGGCAGCACTGGAAAGACGGGAGGCCCGCATGGGTACTCCTGCGAGGACGGTACCGCCAAGGGTAGCCCTGCGGCCGTGTGCGGCAGGTTGAAACCGGCGTGACCGAGCCACCCCGTTGCTGCCGGTTCATGCACAGAAAAGGGGACGGAGGGGATTAAGTCGTTTGTGGCACTTCGCTCGCCGGGCATGGCCCGGCGCTACCGTGAACGAGGTCCCCAGACAGAAAGGGGCCGGCAATGCCGGCCCCTCGGGTATCACATGCCGTCGCCGGCTCAGTCCGCCCAGCGACCAGCGCCGGTCGACTGCGGCAGCACCTGCGCCGACAGCGGGCGATCATTGGCCAGCAGGTTCACCGCATCGGCCAGGATCGAGGCCGACTCGCGCAGCAGCGGGTCCGGACGCTTCTCGGCAGCCTTCTCGCGGGCGGCATCCTTGACGATGTCGCGCTCGTTGCCAGTCAGGCCGTCGTCGTTGCTGTCATCGGCCAGCGGGTCCAGGGCCAGGCCCAGTTCCTTGCGCATCGCCTGGCGCTCCTTGCGCTGGGTGTCCTGGCGCTCACGCTCGGCGCGGCGGGTGGCCTCGTTGAGCGAGATGTACTTCTTCGCGGCCTCGGTGCGGAACTGCTGCACGTCCTCGTTCCACCACTGGAATTCCTTGTCGGCGGCGATGCGCGCGTCATGGCGGGTTTCCAGCTTCGGCAGCAGCGGCGCGAAGTTGCCGTACTGGGTGTGCGGCACGGCAGCGATGCGCGTCCACGGCAGCGCGTTGTCGTAGGTGCTCTCGCCGAACTCGGTGGCATCGACGCTGGCCGGGAACGCCAGGTCCGGCACCACACCCTTGTGCTGGGTGCTGCTGCCGCTGATGCGGAAGAACTGGGCGATGGTCAGCTTCACCTGGCCGAAGCGCTGGGTCTCGCCACTCGGCCAACGGTCCAGGTCGACGATGTTCTGCACGGTGCCCTTGCCGAAGCTGGTCTCACCGATCACCAGGCCACGGCCGTAATCCTGGATGGCACCGGCAAAGATTTCCGAAGCCGAGGCCGAACCGCGGTTGATCAGCACTGCCAGCGGGCCATCCCATGCCACGCCCTGGTTGCGGTCGCTGTTGACGGTGACGCGGCCACCGGACTCGCGCACCTGCACCACCGGGCCCTGCTCGATGAACAGACCGGTCAGTTCAATGGCTTCATCCAGCGAACCACCACCGTTGTTGCGCAGGTCCAGCACCACGCCGTCCAGCTTGTCGTTCTTGAAGCCGGCCAGCAGCTTGGCCACGTCGCGGGTGGCCGAGGCGTAGTCTGCCGCGTTGCGGCGACGGCCTTCGAAGTCCTGGTAGAAGGTCGGCAGCTTGATCACGCCGACCTTGCGCGCCGGCTCGCCGTTGGCGGCCGGAATGGTCATGGTCTCGCCCTTGGCGGCCTGTTCGGCCAGGCGCACCTTCTGGCGGGTCAGCACCAGGGTGTGGTGCTTGCCGTCGGCGCCCTCAGCAGCCGGGATGAACTCCAGCTTGACCTGGGTATCCTTGGCGCCGCGGATCTTGGCCACGACGTCGTCGATGCGCCAGCCGATCACGTCCTCGACCAGGCCGGACTTGCCCTGGCCGACGCCGACGATACGGTCACCCGGCTTCAGCGTGCCATCCACTGCGGCCGGGCCACCGGCGATGATCTCGCGGATCACCACTACGTCGTCCTGGCGCTGCAGCTGCGCACCAATGCCTTCCAGCGACAGCGACATCGCCTGGTTGAAGTTCTCGGCGGTGCGCGGGGTGAAGTAATCCGTGTGCGGGTCAACGGCGCTGGTGTACGAGTTCATGAAGAACTGGAAGACGTCTTCGCCCTTCAGTTCATTGACCGATTTCTCCAGCGTCGCGTAGCGCTTGTCCAGCGTCTTGCGGATGTCGTCCGGCTTCTTGCCGGCCAGCTTCAGGCGCAGCCAGTCGTTCTTGACCGACTTGCGCCACAGCTCATCCAGCTCTGCACTGCTGGCCGCCCACGGCACCTTCTTGCGGTCGTATTCGAAGCGCTCGTCGGTGGTGAAGTCCGGCTCCTGCTTGAGCAGCTTGCGCGCGTAGGCCACACGTTCGCCGACGCGCTGCTTGTAGACCGCGAACACCTGGAACGCCGGCTCCAGCTCGCCGCCACGGATGGCCGAGGAAATGTTGGCTTCGAACGGCGCGAAGCGCGCCACGTCGGCCTGGGTGAAGTACTGCTTGCCGCCGTCCAGCGTCTCCAGGTAGCGCTTGAACACGTCCTTGGAGGTGGCCTCGTCCAGCGCACGCGGGCGGTACGCGTAGCGGCTGTCGGACAGCAGGCCGTACACCAGCTTGGAGGTGGTCACCTGATCGGCGGTTGCCGCAGCGGGCAATGCCGGCGAATCGGCCTTGGCCGCCAGCGCCAGCGGCGCGACCAGCGCCAGGGCCATCAGGAATGCGGGGGCTTTGAATTTCATTGACGTGCTCGGAGGCGCCTTGCCAAGGGGGAGACTGCGGGGTGTTAAGACACCACGACAGTGCCGAAAGTTGCCGGGTTTGTCACCCGGCCGCGCTCGGTGGAAAACCAGCCTAGCGGGGCCGGTGTAGCAAATTGTGAATGCAGGCGAAGGCGTGGGACCAACGGTCCGCACCCACGATGGTGGTGGCACCCATTGGCAGCGCCGGGCCGTGCTTGGCGAAGGCGTGCGGACCAACGGTCCGCACCCGCCTGGGGCGTCAGGAGACGCCGGCGCCCTTGGCCTGCACGTCGGCGTGGTACGACGAGCGCACCATCGGGCCGGAGGCCACGTGGCTGAAGCCCAGCTCGTAGCCGTAGTCTTCCAGCGCCTTGTAGTCCTCGGGGGTCCAGTACTTCAGCACCGGGTGGTGGTGCGCGGTCGGCTGCAGGTACTGGCCGATGGTGATCATGTCCACGTCGTGCGCGCGCAGGTCGCGCATGGTGGCCTTGATCTGTTCGAACTCTTCGCCCAGGCCCAGCATGATGCCGCTCTTGGTCGGCACGTCCGGGTGCTGCGCCTTGAAGTTCTTCAGCAGGTTCAGCGACCACTGGTAGTCCGCACCCGGGCGCACGTTGCGGTACAGGTCCGGCACGGTTTCGATGTTGTGGTTGAACACGTCCGGCGGGTTCTGCGCCAGGATCTCCAGCGCGCGCTCCATGCGGCCCTTGCCGCGGAAGTCCGGGGTCAGCACTTCGATGCGGGTGCCCGGCGACTTCGCGCGGATGGCACTGATGCAGTCGACGAAGTGCTGGGCACCGCCGTCGCGCAGGTCATCGCGGTCGACGCTGGTCACCACCACGTACTTCAGCCCCATGTCGGCCACGGTCTGGCCGAGGCTGGCCGGTTCGTTGGCATCCGGCGGCTTCGGGCGGCCGTGGGCGACGTCGCAGAACGAGCAGCGGCGGGTGCAGACCTCGCCGAGGATCATGAACGTTGCCGTGCCGTGGCCGAAGCACTCGTGGATGTTCGGGCAGCTGGCTTCCTCGCACACCGTCACCAGGCGGTTCTCGCGCAGCTTGGCCTTCAGGTTCTGCACCGCATTGCCCGAGGGAATGCGCACGCGGATCCAGGACGGCTTGCGCAGCACCGGCGCATCGGCGAACTGCACCGGCGAGCGGTTGATCTTGTCACCGCCCAGCTGCTTGACCCCGGCCTGCAACGGCGCGGCGGACGGAGAGTCGCCCTGCACGATCTGCAGGGGAATGGAACGGGCGGTGGTTTCAGTCATGGCAGTTCCGGGGGGCGGTCAGGCGGCCGCAGAAAGATCAGGCAGTTCGGGCGTGGGCTGCAGCAGCAGGCCGAACTGGCGGGCCAGGTGGTCCAGCAGCACCGGCTTGACGGCCTCCATCCCGGAGGGCCCGCCCAAGTCTACTACCGAGGTCACCTGCAACCCCTGATAGCCACAGGGGTTGATGCGGTGGAAAGGTTCCAGGTCCATGGCCACGTTGAAGGCCAGGCCATGGAAGGTACAGCCGCGGCGCACGCGGATGCCGAGCGCGGCGATCTTGGCGCCACCGACGTAGACGCCCGGGGCGCCCTCACGGCGTTCGGCGCCGATGTTCCACTCGGCCAGGGTATCGATGATGGCCTGCTCGATGCGGCACACGTAGTCGCGCACACCGATGCCCAGCCGTGGCAGGCGCAGCAGCGGATAGACCACCAGCTGGCCGGGGCCGTGATAGGTCACCTGGCCGCCGCGGTCCACGTGAAGCACCGGGATCTCGCCCGGCGCCAGCACATGCTCGTCCTTGCCGGCCTGGCCCAGGGTGAATACCGGGTCGTGCTCGACCACCCACAGCTCATCGGCGTCGGCCTCGCTGCGCTGGTCGGTGAAGCGCTGCATGGCGCGCCACACCGGTTCATAGGCCTGGCGGCCGAGGTCGCGGACCAGCGCCGGGCGCGGCGCGCGGTCTTCCGGGGCGGCTTCGGCCGGGCAGCTGTCGGCTACAGCGTCCACTTCACTTCCGGGTGGTCGCGCAGTGCCTGGTGCGCCAGGTCGTACTTTTCGCGGCTCTCGGCCTTGAACACGATGCGCACGGACACGTACTTGCCGTTGGAGGAATGCTTCCAGCTGATGCGTTCATTCACCACATCGATGCCGGCAGCCAGCAGCAGGCGGGGAAGCTCATGTTCCAGGCCGCGGTTGGCCGGGCCCATGGCACTGAGCTCGAACTGGCCGGGGAACTGGAAGCCGTGGTCGGGGTTGTCGGACTTGATTTCCATGCCCCCATTATCGGGCCGCAGGCCAACAAACCCAAGAGTATTCATCAACGTCAAACAGTGCACCGGTGAGTCGCTGCGTTGCAGCTGAACGGCCGTTCAGCATTGGCCGTTGCCCCTTGGGGCGCCGCAGGACAGTGCAGGATTGTCTTCACGAGACAATGTCGTTTTCGGAACAGACAAGTGATTCGAACGCGCTCGTTCCATCACGCCCGCACGAGTACCGTGTCGCGGCATATAACGACAGACAGAAAAAACCTCCACATGAGCCCCCCTTCCCAACGCCGCCTTGCAGCCCTCGGGCTGTCCGGCCTGCTGGCTGCTGCCCTCCCCCTCGCCGCCCAGGCGGCCGAACAATGTGGCCCGGACGCGATGCGCGACCACCCTCCGCAGGTCAATTTCCGCGTTGACAACGACCTGTTCGGCGGCCGCCACCAGGACCAGGGCTATACCAATGGTGCACTGTTGACCCTGGTCTCGCCCAATCTGGTCGATTACACCGACGACCCCTGCCTGCCACGCATGGCCCGCTGGGTGAACCAGTACCTGGAAGGGCTGCATCCGGGCAAGTTCGAACAGCAGAACATGATCTTCAGCATCGGCCAGGGCATCTTCACCCCGACCGATTTCAGCCGCAGGGACCTGATCGAGGACGACCGCCCTTACGCCGGCGTACTGATCGCAAACTTCGGTTTCAATGCGCGCAGCGGCGACCGCCTGCAGACCACCCAGCTGACGCTGGGCGTGGTTGGCCCGTGGGCACAGGGCAAGCAGGTGCAAAATGCGGTGCACGAAGTACTGGGCGACGAGAAATTCAAGGGCTGGGACAACCAGCTGCACAACGAGCCCCTGTTCATGCTGACCCATGAGCGCATGCGCCGCTGGCCGGGCGATGCCAGCGTCAATGCCGACGGCTGGGGTTGGGACGCGATCAGCCGCTACGGCGGATCAATCGGCAACCTGGAAACCAAGGCCAATCTCGGCGGTGAAGTGCGCTTCGGCTGGAAGCTGCCGGACGACTTCGGCAGCACGCCGTTGCGCCCGGCCGGTGAGAACACTGCGCCGACCCGCGGCGGCCGTCCCAATGGCTGGTCCTGGCACCTGTTCGCGACCTCGGACGCCGCCTGGGTGATCCGTGACATCACGCTGGATGGCAACACGTTCCGCAACAGCCACAGTGTGGACAAGCGCCATGTGGTGGCCTACGGCGGCTATGGCGTGGCGGTGATGTACGGACGCTGGAAGTTCGCCGCGGCGCGTTACCACAGCACGCGCGAGTTCAACGGCCAGCGCGAAGCGCCGGTGTTCGGCAGCTTCACCATCAGCCGCTCGCTGTAGGTAGGTGCCGACCGTTGGTCGGCACACCGGGGCCGGCATATCCGGATGGGTTCATGAGGAGCCGGCCAGCGGCCGGCACTACCCACATCCGGCAGGATTCATGCGCAAGCGGCATCCCGAAACAGAAAAGGCCGGCATTTGCCGGCCTTTTCCTTCACCACGCCGGGGCGTGGATCATTCCGATTCCCACCACATCCAGAAGCTGTCCCACAGGCGCTTGAAGAAGCCGGCCTGTTCGACGGCAGCCACCGCCACCAGCGGCGCTTCGGCCACCAGCT
The DNA here is from genome assembly GCF_056480905.1 of Stenotrophomonas sp. 96582_Sma. Classification (NCBI taxonomy): domain Bacteria; kingdom Pseudomonadati; phylum Pseudomonadota; class Gammaproteobacteria; order Lysobacterales; family Lysobacteraceae; genus Stenotrophomonas; species Stenotrophomonas sp. 96582_Sma. The sequence continues at coordinate 4,261,633 of NZ_CM151122.1, forward strand.
TGCCATCCAGCATCACCTTCACGGTGCCGATCTGCTGGCCGGCGGTGAACGGTGCTTCCAGGGTTTTGGGCACGTCGATGCTCGGCTTCAGGTCGTTGTAACGGCCACGCGGCACGCTCACCAGCATCGGCTGGGCCACGCCCAGCTGCACCTTGTCGGTGGTGCCCTTCCAGACCTTGTGCTCGGCCACGGCCTTGCCCGGCTCGTACAGGCGGTGGGTCTCGAAGAAGCGGAAACCCCAGTTCAGCAGGGCCAGGCTGTCATCGGCACGCTGCTTTTCCGACTGGCCGCCCAGCACCACGGCGATCAGGCGCTGGTCGCCGCGCTGGGCCGAGCTCATCAGGCAGTAACCGGCTTCCGAGGTGTGGCCGGTCTTGATGCCGTCCACGCTGCCATCGCGCCACAACAGCAGGTTGCGGTTCGGCTGCTTGATGTTGCCGACCTGGAATTCCTTGATCTTGTTGTACGCGTAGGTTTCCGGGTAATCGCGCACCATCGCACGGCCCAGCAGCGCCAGGTCGTAGGCGGTGCTGTGGTGGCCCTGCGCAGTCAGGCCATGGGCGTTGACGAAGTGCGAATTCTTCATGCCGATCTTGGCGGCATAGCTGTTCATCAGCGACGCAAAAGCTTCTTCGCTGCCTGCCACGTGCTCGGCCAGGGCGATCGCGGCGTCGTTGCCGGACTGGATCGCCATGCCCTTTTCCATGTCTTCCAGGCGCGCGGTCTGGTTGACCGGGAAGCCGCTGTAGCTGCCATCGGTACCCGCGCCACCTTCGCGCCAGGCGCGTTCGCTCATCATCACCTGGTCATCCGCACGGACCTTGCCGTTCTTGACCTCGGCGGCGATCACGTAGGACGTCATCACCTTGGTGATGCTGGCCGGAGCCAGCTGTTCGTTGATGTTTTCACCAGCCAGCACCTGGCCGGTGGCGTAATCCATCAGCACCCAGGCCTTGGACACACTCGGCGCCGGCGCCGGCGGAGTGGCGACGGTGGCCGGGGCGGCAGCGGCGGCGGCAGGCGCCGGCGTGGCCGGAGTCGGCAGCGGCGTCTGGGCGGAAGCCAGGCCCACCACCAGGGTGGCGGCCAGGGCGGTGGCGGCGGAACGGAAATTCATTGGACAGCAGGCTCCAGGGGACGGCCGGGAATGGAGGGTGGAACGTAGCGGCCATTGTAAGGCCGGGGCAGCATGGGCCGGCAGCACCGGCCCGGGTGGATCAATCCTTGACGATCTGCGGCGAACCCAGCCCCAGACCGGCGATGCGGCCGACAAGTTCCGCGGCACTGGCATGGTCGCTGGCGGGAACGCGCAGGCGGAACAGCGTACGGCCACCGGCGGCGATGTCACTGATGGTGGCACCGACGATGCCCGCGGCGTTGAGCTGGCCCATCGCGCGGTTGGCGTTGTCACGGTTGGAGAAGCTGGCAACCTGCACCATGACTGCGCCCACCACCTGCTGCGACAGGCTGGGGGTAGCGGCGGCGGTGCGGACCGGTGCCTGCGCAGCGGCGCGCGGCGTGGTGCTGGCAACGACCGCCGGAGCTGGCGCGTATGTGGTGCTGCGCACCGGCGGAGCACTCGGCGGCAGGCTGCTGACCGCCACATCCGGCACGGTGCTGGCCACGCCCTGGGTGGTGGCCGGCTGGCCACGCGCCGGCATGCCATCGGCCGGCAGCCCCTTGACCAGGCGATCGATGTCGCTGTCGGCGGCGGCACGCGCGGTCGGTGCCGGGCGCGCACTGGCTACAGCGCTGGCGGCGGCCGCTTCCGCAGCACGACGCTCGCGGCGCGACGGCTTCTGCGCCAGCAGGTTGCCCTCACCCGGCTGCAGCGCGCGCACTTCCACGTTGCCGGTGCCGCGCTGGGTGATGCCCAGGCGCACGGCAGCGGCATAACTGAGATCGACCACGCGGCCATCATGGAACGGACCGCGATCGTTGACGCGCACGATCACCGACTCACCGTTGTCGAGGTTGGTCACGCGGGCGAAGCTGGGCAGCGGCAGCGTCTTGTGCGCAGCGGTGAACTGGTACATGTCGTAGACCTCACGGTTGGAGGTCAGGCGGCCATGGAACTTGGCACCGTAGTACGACGCAGTACCACGCTCGACATAGTTGCGGGTGTCGTCGAGCACTTTGTACGACTTGCCCAGCACCACGTACGGCGTCTTGTTGCCGATCGCCGAGCGTTCTTCCGCGGTCACTTCCGGCTCGGGGATGCAGGCCACGTTGGGAATGTAGTCCGGCGTGCTGTCACGCACGCCCGGCTTGTACAGGCCACCGGCGGTGTAGTTGCCGCGGGTGCTCAGGTCTTCCTTGGCCGCCGCGTAGGGCGATCCTTCCGGGCAGTGTGCCGGGCGCGAGCCACGACCCTGCACCAGGGTGCCGCCGGACTTGCCACCATGGCCGGCCGTGGCCGGCTTCTTCGGCGCGCTGCTGCAGGCAGCCAGCGCGAGGACGATCAAGCCTGGGACCAGCCATCTGATGTTCATGCCGGGGGCAGCTCCTGTCCGGCGATGGCCTGGGACAACTGGAACACGGCCATCGCGTACATCTTCGAGAGGTTGTAGCGGGTGATCGCGTAGTAGTTCTGGAAGCCCAGCCAGTACTGCTTGCCGGTGCTGCCTTCAAGCGTGATCGGCGTGGCGGTGGCGTCCGGCTGCACCGCTGCGCTGGGCTGGTAGCCACGCTTCGCCAGGTCGGCCAGCGACCAGGTCGGCATCCATTCGGTCGGATTGAATTCCTCGCGGCCCGGCGCCAACGTGGCCGGCACGGCCACCTGCCCGCCACGCACCCAGCCACCCTTCTTCACGAAGTAGTTGGCGATGGACGAGAACACGTCGTCGTAGCTGGTGAACAGGTCGCGACGGCCGTCGCCATTACCGTCCACCGCGTAATCGAGGTAGCTGGACGGCATGAACTGGCCCATGCCCATCGCGCCGGCATAGCTGCCCTTGAGCGTGGTGATGTCCAGGTTCTCTTCGCGGCCCAGCTCGAACAGCTTGGCCAGCTCATCGCGGAAGAACAGCTCGCGGCGCACTTCGCGTTCCAGCTTGGCCGGGTCGCCGCTGCGCGGGTAATAGAAGGCCAGCGTGTACAGCGCATCCAGCACGCGGTGGCTGCCGGCATTCTTCCCGTAGCTGGTTTCCACGCCGATGATCGCCACGATCACTTCGGCCGGCACACCGGTGCGCTGCTGGACGCGATCCAGTTCGGCGCGATGCTGGGCCAGGAACGCGCGGCCGCCATCGATGCGCGCCTTGCTGATGAACATCGGCCGGTACTCGTTCCACGGCTTGACCCGTTCGGCCGGGCGCGACATCGCGGCGATGATCGGCTGGCGCACCTGCGCCTGGTCGAGCACGCTGCTGATCTGCTCCGGCTTCAGGCCATAGCGCTTGGCGGTATCGGCAATGAAGCGGGCCCGTGCGACCTCGAACGGCACCGGGGTGAGATCGACCGGCGGCGCGGTGGCGGCAGCGGCTTCGGGCGCGGCCTCGGCCGGGCCATGGGCCTTGGCGGCGGGCTGGCGCGGCGTACTGCTGGCCTGGGGCGAAGACGGTGGGGACTTCGGCTGGGTCGCGCAGGCGACCAGGCCGAGGGTGAGCATGCAGGCCAGAGTGCGTCGAATCATCGTCGCAGGTTAGCAGGTCATGGATGAATTAAAACCCCTAACACCATGAATCACAACGATTTGCCTGCGAGCAGCGGGAAATGTGAAGACGTCGTGATCACACTTCCCCATTCAGATAGAGGTTGCCGGTTGCGTCCCCATCCCCGCAGACGCAACCGGCGACCGGATCCGGTCGGTACCCGCGCGGCTGCCGCTCCCCAGTGGCAGTGCTCCGCGCTCCCTGTACCCGTTGGATCAGTACTGCTTCCCGCCCGACGCCCCCTCGCGCTGCAACGATTGACGGCGCGCCGTGCCGAACGGGCCGCCATTGTGCAGGCCGATTACGACAAGTCCATTGATCAAGATCAACGCGCTGTAAAAGTGTGAACCAGCTAACGCTTTTTCCGGACTTTGGTCAGTGGGCGTGCTGCCGTGCATCGTTGTGAGAACGCTTCCACAACGGGCGTTGCGCAGAGTCAGGAAGTTTCCAGCCAACGGCGCAGCCCCTCGTGGGTGGGGTGTGTTGCGGAAAGCAGAAGCCGCGGGTGGGCCGGTCGGGTTAGGTACGCGGGGGACGCCGTGAATCCGTCCCTGGAGGCTTGGCAGCCGCATCCATGCGGCTGACACCCCCGCATACCCAACCCGACCGCCCTCTGACAGATTTCGGTGGTCTGCCACCCACGGAGAAGAAAGAGAAGATCACAAGCGGGTCGCGCGCTGCGCTTGCTCGAGAGCCGAGCATGGCTATGCCGGTCGTCCTGACCGGCACCCTTCGGGCCGTCGCCGTGAGCGACGTTGGCAGCGGCTCCTGCCGCTGCCTTCGGCTCTACACAAAGCAAGGAAGCGACCCGCCAGGCCGCTTTTGCTTTTGATCTTCTTTTTCTTCTCCGTGGGTGGACGCGCACGGAACCTGTCCGTGGCCGGGTAGATGGGCTGCGCAGGGGCGTGAGCCGCATGGATGCGGCGACCGAGCTTACATGGACGTACTTGCAGCGTCCCCTGCGCAGCCCATCTACCCGGCCCCACCCATGAACTGCTTTGCGCGACCACCCACGAGGGGCTGCGCCGTTGGCTGGAAACCCTATCCCCCGTGCACGGGTCGGTGCCCACGCACAGCCATCACCAGTCCGATGCCGGCCAGCAGCGAGACCGCTGATGTCCCGCCATAACTGATCAACGGCATCGGAATGCCCACCACCGGCAGCAGGCCGGAAATCATTCCACCGTTCACCAATACGTAGACGAAGAACGCCAGCCCCAGGCTGCCGGCCAGCAACCGCGCATGCGTGTCGCGCGCGTGCACTGCGATCCACAGGCAACGCCCGACCACGAACAGGTACAGCGCGAACAGCGTCGCCACACCGATCCAGCCGAACTCCTCGGCCAGCACCGAAAACGCGAAGTCGGTGGTGTACTCGGGCAGGAAATCCAGTGTGGCCTGGGTGCCCTGCCCCCAGCCACGTCCCTGCCAGCCACCGGAACCGATCGCGATGCGCGACTGCAGGATGTTCCAGCCGGTGCCGAGCGGGTCTGCTGCCGGGTCTAGGAAGGTCAGTACGCGATCCTTCTGGTACTGCCGCAACACGCCGAGCCAGGCCAGTGGCGCGGCCACCGCCAGCCCCACCGCGCCGGTGGCCACCCAGCCCCAGTGCAGGCCCGCCAGCAACAACGCGAACACGCCGCTGGCGGTGACCAGCGTGGCGGTGCCGAGGTTGGGCTGCATCAGGATCAGCACGGCGGGAAAGCCGATCAGCACTGCGGCCGTCAGTACCGTGCGTGGTGACGGTGGCAGCGGTTGCCGGTGCAGGTACCAGGCCATCATCAACGGCAGGCTGAGCTTGAGCAGCTCGGAGGGCTGCAGGTAGAAGACGCCGAGGTTGAGCCAGCGCTGCCCGTACTTGCCGGTGCCGATCACATACACCGCCATCAGCGGCAGCATCGACAGCGCGTACAGCGCCGGTGTCCACGCGCGCAGGCGCAGCAGCGAAACACGCGACAGCAGCCACATCGCCAGCAGGCCACCGGCGAAGCGCGCCGCCTGCCCGGTGACCGGACCGGACACGCTGTGCAGCACCGCCAGCCCCGCGCCCATCAGGATCAACAGCGCGACCAGCAACGGCAGGTCGATCGTGCGCACCGCCTCACGGCAGCCGCCAAGCATTCGTTTCCAGTCCACGCTGGCCACGGTAACAACGCGCGCTTGCGTGAAGCTGTCAGGGTGCTTCTGCGTCTGTAGAGTCGAGCCGTGCTCGACTGCCTTTCATGCAGCAGAAGCAGTCGAGCACGGCTCGACTCTACAGAACAGCGAGAAGCAATCGAGCATATGGAAGCGCGATGAAAGGCGCGGCCGGTGTTACCCGTAGCCGCCGTGCACTGGATTGTGGCTACGCACGGCCATCACCAACCCGAAGCCGGCCAGCAGCGAGACCGCCGAGGTACCGCCATAGCTGATCAGCGGCATCGGCACGCCCACCACCGGCAGCAGGCCGGAGATCATCCCGCCGTTCACCAGCACGTAGACGAAGAACGCCAGGCCGGTGGCGCCGGCCAGCAGGCGCGAATAGGAATCGCGCGACTGGCTGGCGATCCACAGGCAGCGCCCGATCACCACCAGGTACAGCGCCAGCACGGTGGCCACGCCGATCCAGCCGAACTCCTCGCTCAGCACCGAGAACGCGAAGTCGGTGGTCTGCTCGGGAATGAAGTTCAGATGTGACTGCGAGCCCTCGCCCCAGCCCTTGCCATCGAAGCCGCCGGAACCGATCGCGATCTTCGACTGGATGATGTTCCAGCCAGCACCCAGCGCATCCATCTCCGGGTCCAGGAACATCATGATGCGGTCCTTCTGGTACGGCCGCAGCAGCCAGAACCAGGCAACCGGCGCGACCGCAGCCACGCCACCTACGCCCAGCCCGACCCACCACCACGGCAGGCCGGCCAACAGCAACACGAACACGCCGCTGGCGGCGATCAGCACACCGGTACCGAAGTCCGGCTGCAGCATCACCAGGCCGGTCGGTACGCCGATGATGACCAGGGACACGAGCACGGTATTGAAGCGCGGTGGCAACGGCATCTTGTGCAGGTACCAGGCCACCATCATCGGCAGGCTGACCTTCAGCAGTTCGGCCGGCTGCAGGTAGAAGAACTTCAGGTCCAGCCACTGCCGCCCGTACTTGCCGGTGCCGAGCACGAACACCGCCAGCAACGGGATCATCGAGATCGCGTAGATCATAGGTGTGGCCGAGCGGATACGCAGGATCGGTACCCGTGAGATGCCCCACAGCGCGGCCATACCCACTGCGAAGCGCGCGCCCTGGGCCATCACCAGGCCGTCGCCACCGGCACTCTTCAAGGTGGCCAGGCCGATCACCATCAGCGCGCCCAGGGCCAGGCACAATACCCAGTCCAGCGTGCTGAAGAAGCGGCGCAGCATGTCGCCGGCCCAACGCAGGAACACTCTCATCGTGCGGGCTCCGCGGTGGTCGGGCGTGGCGTGGCCGGCAACGCCGCGGCGGCCGGCGTCCCTGGCTGCGGTGCGGGTGCCGGTTCCGGCGCAGGCACGCCAATCAGCACGGGGTGTTCCCCCAGTTGTGCCGCAGCAAGGTCACCGGCCTGGCGCGCGCCCACATCTTCGTTGTCGAATGCGGTTGCACCGATGGCGGTGGTGCCGCGCTCGCTGTCCAGCGGCTGCATGCCTTCGGGCATCTTGCCCAGCAGGTAGGCGTCGAACACCTTGCGTGCGATCGGCGCTGCCGCCGCGCCGCCGTAACCACCGCCCTCCACTGCGATCGCCAGCGCGATCACCGGCTGTTCGACCGGCGCAAAGCCGACGAACAACGCGCGGTGGCGCAGGTGCATCGGCAGGCTCTTCGGATTCACCGCGGCGGTACCCTTGCGGCTGATGACCTGCGCGGTACCGGTCTTGCCGGCCATCGTGTAAGGCGCGCCGGCCGCCATCCGCGCAGCGCTGCCGCCAGGCAGCATGGTGGCCATCATGCCTTCGCGCACCGCCTGCAGGTTGTTCGGGTTCGGACTGACCGGTTTGCTCTCGCCCGGGTCGGTCGCCATCCAGTCGTGGTCGAACCCCGCACGCTGCTGGATCACCAGATGGGGCGTGCGCAGCTGCCCGTTGGCCAGCCCACTGACGCCCCGCGCCAGCTGCAGCGGAGTGACCTTCCAGTCACCCTGGCCGATGCTGATGTTGACTGTATCGCCCGGATACCAGGCTTCCTTGCGGCTCTTCCGCTTGTAGGCCGGCGACGGCAGGATGCCCCCGATCTCGCCGGTCAGGTCGATGCCGGTCGGCTGGCCGAAGCCGTAGTACTCCATGTAATGGTCGAAGCGCTCGATGCCCAGATCCAGCGCCAGCTTGTAGTAGTACGTGTTGACCGATTGCGCGATCGACTTGCGCAGGTCGGTCCAGCCGTGGCCGCCGCGGTGCGAGTCACCCCAGCCACGCGAGGTGCCGGGCAGGTAGAACATGCCGGTGGACAGCACCTTGTCTTCCGGGCGGCGCACGCCCGAATCGAGGCCCGCCAGGCCGATCAGCGGCTTCAGCGTGGAACCGGGCGCGACGCCACCCAGCACCAGGCGGTTGAACTGCGGCCGCGACGGGTTGTCGTTCAGCGCCTTGAAGTCGGCATGGGAAATACCGTTGACGAACAGGTTGGGGTCGTAGGACGGCAGGCTGACCATCGCCAGCACTTCGCCGGTGCGCGGGTCCATCGCCACCGCCGAGCCTTCCTGGTCGCCGAAGGCGGCCACCATGGCGCGCTGCAGGTCGGCGTCGATCGACAGCCGCAGGTCGGCGCCGGACTGCGCGGCGACGCGGCCGATGGTGCGGATCGCACGCCCCTGCACGTTGGTCTCGACCTGCTCGTAGCCGACCTTGCCGCGCAGCTGCTGCTCGTAATAGCGCTCCAGACCGGATTTGCCGATGTGGGTCAGCGCGGCATTGCCCTCGCCGAGGATTTCCAGGTCCTTGTCATCGACGCGGCCGACGTAACCGATGATGTGCGCGAACAGGTCGCCATAGGGATAGCGACGGGTCAGATAGGGTTCCAGCTCGACGCCGGGGAAGCGCCAGCGGTCGACGGCGAAGCGTGCCATCTCCTCGTCGCTCATGCGCAGCTTCAGCGTGACCGGCAGGAACTTGCGGCGCGCCTTGCGCGACTTGTTGAACGCTTCCAGTTCTTCCGGGCTGATGCTGATGATCTTCGCCAGCCCTTCCAGGGTGGCGTCCATGTCCTTGACCTTGTCCGGGGTCACGTCCAGGCGGAAGGCCGGCACGTTCTCGGCCAGCAGGCGGCCGTTGCGGTCGTAGATCATGCCGCGCCCGGGCACCACCGGCCGCGGCTTGATGCGGTTGGCTTCCGAGCGCGTGGCGTAGACGTCGTGGTCCAGCACCTGCAGCTTGAAGTACCAGCCGCCCAGGCCCAGCAGGCAGACCAGCACACCCAGGAAGCCCAGCGCCGCGCGGCGGCGGAACTGTTCGGCTTCGGCGTGGGGGTTCTTGACCTGGCGGCGCGGGATCATGGCTCAGCGCCCGCGCTTGCCGAAGCGCACCGCGTCCAGCAGCACGAATACCAGCGGCCACAGGCCCATGCCCAGCAGCGGTGCCCACCAGTACGACCACGGCAGGGTCGGCTCATCCACCACGATGTGGACCAGCGCGCTGACGATGCGGTCGTTGAACAGCAGGCCGCCGATGGCCAGCATCTGCTGGGACATCGGGAAGAAGCGGATGCGGGCGCGGAAACGCTGCAGGATGAAGGCCAGCATCACCAGCCGCAGCGACTGTTCGCCGAGTACACCGCCGTACAGCAGATCGGCGATCACGCCACTGGCGAAAGCGACGCCCAGGCCGACACGCTCAGGCGCTTCAATCACCCAATAGGCCAGCACCAGCGCCAGCCAATACGGGCGCAGCGGCTGCAGCAGCGCCGGCAACGGCAGCAGGCCCAGCAGCAGCGCCACCACCAGGCTGGCCGGCAGCACCCACGGGTTGTCGCGCAGGCGGCTCATCGCTGGGCCTCCGGCGCGGTCGGTTGCCGGGCAGCGGCCGGCACTACCGTCGCCGACCCAGCATCGGGTGGAGAGCCCCCCTCTTGTTGAGGGGGGCGCGCCGAAGGCGCGGGGGTAAGGGAGGATGCGGGGGCCGGTTGCACCGAAGGTGCAGTCGGCGGCAGTTCGCTGGCCGCAGGCAAGCGAATTGCTGCACCCGGGCGCAGCAGCAGCACGTCGCGGCCGCGATCCAGCTGCGCCGCCGGCTTCAGTTCGCCGACCAGGAAGGCATGGGTATCGTCCGGACGCAGGCCGGTGATGGTGCCGACCGGGAAGCCGGCCGGGAAGCGGCCACCGAGGCCGGAGGTGACGATCTCATCCCCCACTTCCACGCCGGCGCTGAGCGGGATGTCGCGCAGTTCCAGCTTGTCGCCGCGGCCGTAGACGATCAGGCGAACGCCGTTGCGGGCCACCGTCACCGGAACGGCATGGTCGGGGTCGGTCAGCAGCAGCACGGTGGAGGTACCGCCAGTGACGCTGATCACCTGGCCCATCAGACCGCCGGCATCGATCACCGCCTGGCCGACGTGCACGCCTTCGCGGCTGCCGGCGTCGAGCACCAGGCGCTGCTTCACCGGATCCAGGTCGATGTCCAGGATCGGCGCCAGCTGCACGTCCAGGCCACTGCGCTCGGCCACGTTCAGCAGTTCGCGCAGCTGGGCGTTGTCCAGCGCGGCGGTCTGCAGGCGGGTCAGGCGGGCGTTGGCCAGCAGCAGCTGGTTGCGCAGTTCACGGTTCTCGTTGACCAGCTGGCCGTGGCTGGCCGCCGAGTCCTTGACCTGGTTGCCGAGCTTGCCCGGCAGTCCCGCCAGTGCCCATACCGGCTGCACCAGGCTGTTGGCCTGCCCGCGCAGCTGCGCAAGCCAGCCGGCCTGGTCGTCAAGCACGATCAGGGTGATGGCCAGTGCGAGATAAGCCAGCAGACGCAGCGGGCTGGCGGCATCACCGGATCGGGAAGCAACGGGAGGTCCGGCGTAGGGCGGCACGGCAACGATTCAACTGGCAGAAGGCGGAAGGGAAACACGCGGACGCCCCGCCGGTGCCGGCCTACCCTCATGGTGGGCCGCACCCCGGAGGGGCGCTGCGGGCGCAGGCAGCCGGGACGGCTTATTCCGGCGCAAAGAACTCGTTGCCGTGCATGTCGACCAGCTCCAGCGCACGGCCACCGCCGCGGGCCACGCAGGTCAGCGGATCGTCCGCCACCTGCACGTGCAGGCCGGTTTCCTCGGAAATCAGGCGGTCCAGGTCACGCAGCAGGGCGCCACCACCGGTCAGCACGATGCCGCGCTCGGCGACGTCGGCGCACAGTTCCGGCGGGGTCTGCTCCAGCGCCAGCTTGACCGCGCTGACGATGCCCGACAGCGGTTCGTGCAGGGCCTCGAGCACTTCGTTGGAGCTGATCTTGATCATCTTCGGCACGCCCTCGGCGAGGTTGCGGCCGGAGATTTCCATTTCGATCACTTCCGCCTGCGGGTAGGCACAGCCCAGCTCGACCTTGATGCGCTCGGCGGTGGCTTCACCGATCAGCATGCCGTGGTTGCGGCGCACGTAGTTGGTGATCGACTCGTCGAAGCGGTCGCCGCCGATGCGGACCGAAGCCGAATAGACGATGCCGTTGAGCGAGATCACCGCAACTTCGGTGGTGCCGCCGCCGATGTCGATGACCATCGAGCCACGGGCTTCGGTGACCGGCATGCCGGCGCCGATCGCGGCGGCCATCGGCTCTTCGATCAGGAACACGTCACGGGCACCGGCTTCCTCGGCCGATTCCTTGATCGCGCGGCGCTCGACCTGGGTCGAGCCGGCCGGCACGCAGACCAGCACGCGCGGGCTCGGGCGCAGCACGCGCGACTTGTGCACCTTCTTGATGAAGTGCTTGAGCATCGCCTCGGTGTAGGTGAAGTCGGCGATGACGCCGTCCTTCATCGGGCGGATGGTGGTGATGTGGCCCGGGGTACGGCCAAGCATCTGCTTGGCTTCGGCGCCTACGGCTGCCACCGAGCGGGTGCCACCAATGGCACGGTCCTGACGCACGGCCACGACCGATGGCTCGTTCAGCACGATTCCCTGCCCGCGCACGTAGATGAGGGTGTTGGCCGTGCCCAGGTCGATGGACAGGTCATTGGAGAACATGCCACGGAGTTTCTTGAACATCTGAGGAAGGAGTCCTGAGGGGTGTCGTGCCCGCCGCGGGATGGCGAAAAAATGGGCAGAAATCGAGGCCGACAAGCCTAGCAACCCGCCTGCCGCCGAGCAAGGAAAAAACTAGCTGAACCCGCGTCTTCACAGGCTTTCGGCCTGATCGGGTCTCACCCGGTTCTGGCCCTGAGCGGCACCAGCGGGTAACCTTTGCGCCGTCGGGCGCCCAAGGGCGCCGTTTGCTTGCCCGCCGAACCGGGCCGGCCCACCCCAAAATTCACCGCATAGGCTTACATCGATGTCCGCTCTGATCTGTGGTTCTCTTGCCTTCGACACCATCATGGTGTTCCCGGACCAGTTCAAGAATCACATCCTGCCGGACAAGGTGCACATCCTGAACGTGTCCTTCCTGGTCCCGCGCATGCGCCGCGAGTTCGGCGGCTGCGCCGGCAACATCGCCTACAACCTGCACCTGCTGGGCGGCCAGCCGATCCCGATGGGCACCGTGGGTTCGGACTTCGGCCCGTACCGCGAATACTTCGACGGCCTGGGCATCGACCTGTCGCGCGTGCGCGTGATTGATGAGCTGTTCACCCCGCAGGCGTTCATCACCACCGACCACGACAACAACCAGATCACCGCCTTCCACCCGGGCGCGATGATGCGCTCCTACGAGAACCACGTGCGTGGCGTACCGGGCGTGACTCTGGGGCTGGTCGGCCCGGACGGCCGCGAAGGCATGATCCAGAACGCGCAGGAATTCCACGAAGACGGTATTCCGTTCATCTTCGACCCGGGCCAGGCCATGCCGCTGTTCAACGGCCCGGAGCTGCGCGCCTTCATCGACCAGGCCGACTACGTGGTGGTCAACGACTACGAGTCGAACCTCCTGCAGGAACGCACCGGCTGGGACGAGAAGGAGATCGTCAGCCGGGTCAAGGCCTACATCACCACCCGCGGCCCGAAGGGCGCGGTCATCCACACCCCGGAAAAGAGCTACGACATCCCGCCGGCGCACGAGCGCCGCGTGGTCGACCCGACCGGCTGTGGCGACGCCTTCCGTGCGGGCCTGATCTACGGCATCCAGAAGGGCTACGACTGGCTGACCATCGGCCGCATGGGCAACCTGATGGGCGCGCTGAAGGTCGAGCACCCGGGCACGCAGAACCAGCGCTTCACCTTTGACGAGTTCAACGAGCAGTTCAAGCAGCAGTTCGGTTACGCGCTGGGCGCGTAAACGAACTGCCCGCGCACCCGCTCGGTGGGTGTCGACCTTGGTCGACACCCTGTGCCTTGGTAGGTGTCGACCTTGGTCGACACTGCCGGCCAGCGGCCGGCACTACCCCTTCTGCTGCCAGGCGGCCAACAGGTCGCGGCAATCGGCGAAATGCCAGTCGGCACTGCCCGGCCACGGGTTCTCCGGCAGATTGACCAGCACGGTGTGGGTGCCCGCGGCGCGGCCGCACTCCAGGTCGTAGGCGTGGTCTCCCACCATCACCGCCTCTGCCGCCGCGATGCCCCAACGCTGCAGGTGCTGCTGCAGGCCATCCGGCGACGGCTTGGGCACCGCTTCATCGCGGCCGATGATGTCGGCATCGTCGAACAACTCCCCGACCCCGATCGCGTCCAGGGTCAGCTTCGCCAGCGCATGATCGTTGCGGGTCAGGATGCCCAGCCGGCAGCCCGCCGCCGACAGCGCGCGCAGCAGCTTCACCGCACCCGGCGCCGGCAGTGCCTCCTCGGCCAGCGCACGTTCGTGATCCAGCAGCCACTCGCGCTTGGCCTGCGCCGGCGCATCCGGCAGCGCTGCGATATGGTCGAGGATATCTTCCTCCGCGGCGATCTGCAGCGCGCGGCGGATCGCGGCGAAATCATGCACGGCGACAGTCAGCGTACCGTCCATGTCGAACACCCAGTGCCGGATCGCGGACAACGCGTGCACTGCGCTGCCCGCCGCAACCATCACTGCCACCACTGCGGCATGCGGCTGGCGTCGACACCACCGGTTTCGAACACGGCAGTACGCGTGCCGCCGGCCTTGACCGGGAACTCGATGCTGATCGACTTGCCCTTGCGCGCCAGCTTCCACAGTGCCTTCTGGTCGGTGATGAACAGCGCGATGGCTTCATCGGTCTTCGGGCGCCAGGCCGCCATGGAAATCGGCTTGCCGTCGTCCACGGTTACTTTCACCGCGCACTGCGGGCAACGGAAATCGCCGGCCTGCAGCACCAGGTAGGCATGCCGCTTCCACTCCGGATGATCGCGGAACACCAGCTGCACCGGCTTGGCACCGCTGCCATCCACGTCCACCCGTTCCTTGCTGTAGATCTGCGCCGAGACCTGGTTGCCCTTGTTGCCCACCGGGATCTGGTTGTACTGCCACAGCGCCTGCATGCGGCGCAGGTCGCGCGCAGCATCGCCCTTGGCCTTGACCTCGTCGAAGCCGGCGGCGATGCGCTCGGCGGCGGCGGTGTCCTTGTACTGGTCCAGCAGCGAGGCGCCATGCAGGCGCGCACGCTCCCAGTCCTGTGCGGCCACGGCCATGTCGTACTGCTTGGCCACGTCTTCGGCCTTGGCTTCCTTCTGTGCCTGCACGGCGGCTGCGGCGGCTTCCTGCGCCTTGCGCTCTTCCTCGGGGTTGCTGCAGGCAGCCAGGGCCAGGGTGCAGGCGGTGAGCAGGATCAGTCGTTTCATGGCGGAGGTCCTTCGTGTTTTCGCATTTCTGTAGAGTCGAGCCATGCTCGACTGGCGCTTCAACAGCAGTCGAGCATGGCTCGACTCTACAAAAAAGCGCCGGGGGGTGCCCGGCGCTTTTTCTTACTTGGCTTCAGCCTTGGACAGCATGTCCTGCACCGAGCCGGTGGTGATCGGGTGGTATCCCGGCTTGGCCTTTTCGAAGGCCTGCTTGGCCAGCTCCAGCCCCTTCGGCGTCTTCACCAGTTCAGCGTAGATCGGCATGATCAGCTTGCGACGGCCGACGCGCTCGATGAACGCAGCGGCCCCTTCGTTGGCCTGCTCGTAACCGCTGCGGATTGCCAGCGGGTACCAGCGCATGGCGATCTCGCCATTCGGGGTGCCGGTGAAGTGGAACGCCTTGTCCAGCGTGGCCAGCTTGTCCAGCGGCTGGGTCGCGCCCAGGCCGTCGATGAAGCGCACCCATTCCTGCGTGCTCCAGTCGGCGATGACCTGGCTGCTCGGCACGGTGCCGGCGCTGGCAAACGCGATGCGCGCGGTATCGACGCTACTGAAGTTGCGCGACTGCGCCTTGGCCGCGAACGCCGGGATGCCCGGCTCGTCCAGCCATGCCTTCAGTTCGGCCTCGGTCACTGCCGACGGATTCTTCGGCAGCAGGTTCTTCTTCAGGTACTCGACGAACTGGTCGGTGTTCGCGCTCTGGAAGGCGTGGTCATCGAACCAGCCACGCAGGAACGGATCGAAGGTTTCGCGGCCGAAGCGCTGCTCCAGGAATTCCAGGAACCACGAACCCTTGACGTAGGCGACCTGGCTGAGGGCTTCGTCGGGGTCACGCTCGTTCAGCGGCGGCAGCGCCAGCGCCTGGTCGGCCGGGCTCATGTCCTTCACTTCGGCCAGCAGGTCGGTCTGGTCGATCTGCTTCTCCATCTCGGCCATCTCCTTGCCGTACAGAGCTTCGGTGATGCGGCCCTGGACGTAGGTGGTGAAGCCTTCATTGAGCCAGATGTCCTTCCAGCTGGCGTTGGTCACCAGGTTGCCCGACCAGCTGTGCGCCAGTTCGTGGGCGACCAGCGAGACCAGCGACTTGTCACCGACGATCACGGTCGGGGTGGCGAAGGTCAGGCGCGGGTTCTCCATGCCGCCGAACGGGAATGACGGCGGCAGCACCAGCATGTCGTAGCGGCCCCAGCGGTATTCGCCGTACAGCTTCTCGGCGGCACCGATCATCTTCTCGGTGTCTTCGAACTCCTTGGCGGCCTTGTTGACCATGGTCGGCTCGGCCCAGACGCCGGAGCGGCCGGAGATCGGCTCGAACACCAGGTCGCCGGCGGCGATGGCCAGCAGGTACGACGGAATCGGCTGCGGCATCTTGAAGGTGTAGTCACCGTCACGCGCGGCCTTCGGATCGTTGTCGGCGCTCATCAGCACCATCACGTCCGGGCGCGAGACCACGTGCGCGCTGTAGGTGAAGCGCACGCTCGGGGTGTCCTGCAGCGGCACCCAGGAACGGGCGTGGATGGCCTGCGACTGGCTGAACATGAAGGGCAGCTTCTTACCCTCGGTCATCGACGGTGCCAGCCACTGCAGGCCCGAGGCGGTCGGCGCGGTGTGGTAGGTCACTTCCACCTTGGCCGGCTGTTCCGGGGCTTCGATGGTCAGCTTGCTGCCGAACACCTTGTCAGCGGCGGCCAGCTCGAACTTCAACGGGCTGCGCGCGCCATCGGCAGCGACGGCCTCGACCTTGGACACGGTCAGCTCGCGGGTGTCGAGCACCAGCTGCTTGGCGTCCTTCTGCTTCCATTCCAGGGTGTAGGTGGCGGTGCCGCCGATCTGCTTCTGGTCGAAGTCCAGCTTCAGATCCAGCGCGATGTCCTTGATGACGACCTTGTCCGGCTCGGCGTACGAGCTTTCGTCGTGGCTGCGGTTCTCGGCGTTCACGGGGGCGGCGGGGGCCTTGGCGGCAGTCGGGGCGGCGGCGGGTGCAGCCGCCTCCTGGGAGCAGCCGGCGGCCAGGGCCACGGCCAGCGGAAGGAGCATCAGCGGATTACGCATGAATCGGGACCGTTACGGGGATCAGACCCCCAATGGTAACTCCCTCCGGCCCCGCAGGCGTTGCGCGGTGCGGGGTAATGGCGGGCGGGGCCGATCCTGCGCCTCCGGCGCATGCCAACCAAGGTTGGCTTCTACCGGAATGGCGGCGGACGCGGTACGGGCGGCCGGGGCTGCGCTGCGCCTCGGGCGCATGCCAACCAAGGTTGGCCTCTACCGGTAGGTGCCAACCTTGGTTGGCACGGATGTGTCAGCGCCCGGTGCAGGCGTGTGCCAACCAAGGTTGGCACCTACAAAAGCGCGGTTTACAGCTTGTAGCCGGAGTGGATCGAAACGATGCCGCCGGTCAGGTTCTTGTAGTGGCAGCGCTCGAAGCCGGCCTGCCCCATCATCGCCTTCAGTTCGTCCTGCGGCGGGTGCTTGCGGATGCTCTCGGCCAGGTACTGGTAGCTGTCCGAATCATTGGCGAACAGCTTGCCCAGCTTGGGCAGGATCTTGAACGAGTGGAAGTCGTAGATCGGCTTGAACCAGTCGGCGGTGACTTCGGAGAATTCCAGCACGCGGGCCTGGCCACCCACCTTCAGCACGCGGTACATCTCGCGCAGGCCAGCGTCCTTGTCGGTCACGTTGCGCAGGCCGAAGGCGATGGTCACCAGGTCGAAGCTGTTGTCCGGGAACGGCAGGGCTTCGGCGTTGCACTGCACATAGTCCAGGCCGAGCACGAGGCCGCGGTTGGTCAGGCGGTCGCGGCCGACCGACAGCATGCCGGCGTTGATGTCGCCCAGCACCACCGAGCCCTCGGCGCCGACGCGCTCCTTCAGCAGCGCGGCGATATCGCCGGTGCCGCCTGCCAGGTCGAGCACACGGTCGCCCGGCTTCACCTGCGCGGTAGCCACGTAGTAGCGCTTCCACGCCCGGTGCACGCCCAGGCTCATCAGGTCGTTCATCAGGTCGTAGTTGCGCGCGACCGAGGTGAACACCTGGCCGACCAGCTTCTGCTTGTCCTTGGCGGCGACGTCGCGGAACCCGAAATGGGTGGTACCGGCTTTGTAGGGGGATTCGCTCATGGCCCCGATTATCGCACCGCCGGGGGCCAGCGGCACCCCCTGCCCGTATCATGGCGGGCCACGACTTACCGGAGCCCCGCATGATCACCACGCCCGACTACCAGGCCCTGCTGCAGACCGCCATCGCCGAAGCCCGCCAGGGCCTGGCCGAGGGCGGCGTGCCGATCGGCGCGGCGCTGTACCACAACGACGGCCGCCTGCTCGGCTGCGGCCACAACCGCCGCGTGCAGGAAGGCGACCCGTCGGTGCACGGCGAAACCGATGCGTTCCGCAAGGCCGGCCGCCAGCGCCGCTACCAGGACACCATCATGGTCACCACCCTGGCGCCGTGCTGGTACTGCTCGGGCCTGGTGCGCCAGTTCAACATCGGCACCGTGGTGGTGGGCGAATCGCGCACCTTCCAGGGCGGCATCGACTGGCTGCGGGAAAACGGCGTCAACGTGATCGACCTGGACAGCCAGGAATGCGTGGACCTGCTGGGCGGCTTCATTGCGCAACACCCGGAGATCTGGAACGAAGACATCGGTGAATGATCACCACGCAGTGTGCTGTTGAACCCGCTTAATGAACGCTTCAGTGCCGGCACGCCCTAGTGCCGGCAGCGTTTGCGGCCAATGCCGTGAACCTGTGCACAGTCAGCTGCGCTGTGTGCACACGCTGCGGTAACACCCCACCCGGCTGCCGCGCCTAGGGTGGGGTTACCGGGACTTCCTTCCCCGGCGGAGCCAGCCATGTGCGCGCACGCCGTACGCCCCACGCCCGACCCGATCCTCGACGCCATCCGCAAGCGCCTGCAGCAGCAGTACGCGCTGCACCAGCGTGGAGCACTGTTCTGGACTGCCTACCAGGGCCTGCAGCTGGAACTGGTGCGCGGCCACCCGCTCGACCATGAGCGCCTGTGCAATGCAATGGCCGACATGGCCGAAGACCTCGGCGCGGTCGAGCATGCGCAACTGGTAGGCAATCGCAACGCCAGCTGCACATCGCGCTGACGCGGCTTCCACTGCCCCATCGGCCACACTCGGATGAACCCCCACTCCCTCTCCACTCAACCGAACTGGATTGTCATGCACGCCGAAGTTCCCACCATTCCCCCGGTCATCAACGTTGACGCCGAGCTTGACCACTGGCGCCGCCAGCATGCCGACGGCGCACTACCGCACAACTCGTTCGGCTCCTACGTGCCGTGGATCAAGTTCGCCTGTGATTCGCTGATCACACAGCCGCGCGCCAGCAATGCGCAGCGCGACGAGATGTTCCAGACCCAGTACGCCCTGCAGATCATGCCGCGCCTGAGCGAAGCCCAGGCCCGCGAATTCGTCGACCGTTGCTGGCAGCACGTCTACCAGACCAGCCCGGTGCGCCTGCAGGACGCCCCGCGCCTGCGCGCCTGAGCTGCACGGCCCCTGCACGAGCCGCTGCCGATCATCCTCGTCACCTGAGTGGGACGACGACGATGAAAGCACGCAACCTGTTCAATACGATCGCCAAGAAGGCCGCGGCCGCCACCGGCTCGCCGTGGACCTTCCTGGCCGCGGTAGCGATCGTGGTGATCTGGGGCATCAGTGGCCCGGTATTCGGTTTCAACGACACCTGGCAGCTGGTGATCAACACCGGTACCACCATCATCACCTTCCTGATGGTGTTCCTGATCCAGCACACGCAGAACGCAGATACCGCCGCGATGCAGATCAAGCTGGACGAGCTGATCCGCGCGACGGCCGAAGCCAACAACGAACTGTTGGATCTGGAAGAACTGGACGAGGAGCGGCTGGAAGAGATCCGGCGCGAGTACGAGCAGATGGCGCGCGAGGCTGGCGACGCGCTGGCGCGTGTGCGCGCCTGCCATGCAGCGCGGCGCGACGATGAAGCGGTGTAGCAGGCCCTGAAATGACAATGCCGGCCCGCGGCCGGCATTACCCTCGATCTCCAGGTAGGTGCCAACCTTGGTTGGCACAGGGCCAGCCGTCTGCGCTGACGCATCCGTGCCAACCAAGGTTGGCACCTACCAGAAGCACTGCTTACCCGCGCTCGTGCCAGCCGCCGCCCAGCACCTTGTACAGGGTGATGCGGTTGGCCTGCTGGGCCAGCTGCGCCTGCAGCTGAGTCTGCTGCGCGTTGTAGGCGGTACGGCGCGCATCAAGCAGGGTCACGAAGCTGTCCAGGCCAGCGTCGTAGCGTGCCTGCGACAGGCGGTTGGCCTGTTCGGCCGCTTCCACCAACCTCTGCTGTGAACTCACCTGCTCATCCAGGCTGACATTCAACGCCAGCGCATCGGCGGTTTCGCGGAAGCCCACCTGGATCGACTTCTCGTACTGCGCCAGCGCGATGTCACGGTCCGCGTTGGCGATGGCCAGGTTGGCGCGCAGCTTGCCACCCTGGAAGATTGGCAGCGTGATCTTCGGCAGGAAGCTCCACACGCGGGTGCCGCTGTCGAACAGGTTGGACAGTTCGCTCGAACCACTACCGATGCTGCCGGTCAGCGAGATGCTCGGGAAGAACGCCGCGCGTGCCGCACCGATGTTGGCGTTGGCCGCCAGCAGCTGATGTTCGGCGGCCATGATGTCCGGGCGCTGCAGCAACACGTCGCTGGGCAGGCCGGCCGGCGGCGGTGCCAGTGCCAGCAGCTGCGGTTCGATGCTGTCCGGCAGCAGTGCCGGATCCAGCTGGCCACCGGCCAGCAGCGCCAGCGCATTGCGGTCCTGGGCCAGCTGGCCACGCAGGCGTGCAGCATCCGTACGCGCGGTCTCGACCAGGGTACGGGTCTGGGTCAGCTCCAGCGCCGAACTGCCACCACGCTCGTGGCGGGCCTCGGCCAGGCGCAGCGAATCCTCGTAGGTCTTCAGCGTGGCATCGGCGATCTTCAGCCGCTGCGCATCAGCTCCGTAGGTCAGCCACGCCGTGGCGGTCTCGGCCACCAGGCTCAGCTGCGCGTTGCGGCGGTTGGCGGCCACGGCGAAGTACTGCTGCAGCGCCGCTTCACTGAGATTGCGCACGCGGCCGAACAGATCCAGTTCGAACTCGGCTACGCCGACACCCGCGGTGAACTGCTCGGTGACACCGGCGTCGGTACCACGGCGGTCCATCTGGCCGGTGACGGCCACGCCGGGCACACGGTCGGCGCGCTGTACGCGGTACTGGCCGCGCGCGCGTTCAACGTTGAGTACGGCCACGCGCAGGTCGCGGTTGTTCTGCAGCGACTGGTCGATCACCTGCTGCAGGCGCGCATCGGTGAAGAAGTCGCGCCAGCCGACGGCGGCGACATCGGCCACCTCGCCCTGCGCGGCCTCGGCCGGCCACTGCGCCGGAATGGCCGGAGCAACGGCGGTGTTCTTCGGCACCAGGGTGGAGCAGCCGGCGAGCGCGAGCGCGGCGGCAATGGAAAGGAACAGGGATGCACTTTTCATGGGAATGACTTCCATCGGTACTGCCGGATGGCAGGAGGTAGTGCCGGCCGCTGGCCGGCAACCTCGTTGGATTCACATCACGCGGGCAGTAGGTGCCGGCCAGCGGCCGGCACTACCGTTTCAGGTCACGTCGTGGACTTGCGCTTGAACACGCGCTGCACCACCACGAAGAACAGCGGCACGAAGAACACGCCGAGCACGGTGCCGACGATCATGCCGCCAAGCACGCCGGTGCCGATCGCCTGCTTGGCACCGGAGCCGGCACCGGTGGAGATTGCCAGCGGCACCACGCCCATGCCGAAGGCCAGCGAGGTCATCACGATCGGGCGCAAGCGGTCGCGCACGGCGTGCATGATCGACTCGATCAGGCTGGCCCCCTTCTCCAGGTTTTCCTTGGCGAACTCGACGATCAGGATCGCGTTCTTGCTGGTCAGGCCCACCGTGGTCAGCATCGCCACCTGGAAGTAGATGTCGCGTTCCAGGCCCTTGAAGGTATTGGCCAGCACCGCGCCGAGGATACCCAGCGGGGCCGCCAGCAGCACCGCGGTCGGCACGCTCCAGCTTTCATACATCGCGGCCAGGCACAGGAACACGATCATCAGCGACAGCGTGTACAGCAGCGGCGTCTGCGAGCCGGCCTGGCGTTCCTGGTAGGACATCGCCGTCCACTCGATGCCGAAGCCCGCCGGCAGCTGCTTGGCCAGCTGTTCGATCTCGGCCATGGCATCACCGGACGCGACACCCGGGGCCGGTTCGCCCTGGATTTCCATCGCCGACACACCGTTGTAGCGCTCAAGACGCGGCGAACCATAGTCCCAGTGCTTGGTGGCGAACGCGCTGAACGGCACCATCTCGCCCTTGTCGTTCTTCACGGACCAGAGATCGAAGTCCTCCGGCACCATGCGGAACGGCTGGTCGGCCTGCACGAACACACGCTTGACGCGGCCACGATCGACAAAGTCGTCGATGTACGAGCTGCCCCATGCGGCGGCCAAGGTACCGTTGATCTGGTCGATCGACAGCCCCAGCGAGGTCGCCTTGGCTGCATCGATGTCGATGCGGAACTGCGGCGTGTCTTCCTGGCCGTTCGGGCGCACGTTGGCCAGCTTCTTGCTGCCGGCGGCGAGGCCCAGCAGCTGGTTGCGCGCGGCCACCAGTGCCTCGTGGCCCTGGCCGCTGTTGTCCTTCAGGAAGAAGGTGTAGCCCGACGCGGTACCCAGTTCCGGAATGGCCGGCGGCGGGAAGGCGAAGATGAAGGCATCCTTGATCTGGCCCAGTGCCGCCATGGCGCGACCGGTGATCGGCATCACGCCATTGTCGGCGTCACGCTCGCTCCAGTCCTTCAGCTTGACGAATGCCATGCCCGCGTTCTGGCCCATACCGGCGAAGCTGAAGCCCTGCACCGAGAACACCGAGTCCACCGCATCCTTCTCGTTCTGCAGGAAGTGGTTTTCCAGTGCCGCGATCGATTCCAGCGTACGTTCCTGGGTGGCACCGACCGGCGCCTGCACCAGCGCCATCAGCACGCCCTGGTCT
The DNA here is from genome assembly GCF_056480905.1 of Stenotrophomonas sp. 96582_Sma. Taxonomy (NCBI): domain Bacteria; kingdom Pseudomonadati; phylum Pseudomonadota; class Gammaproteobacteria; order Lysobacterales; family Lysobacteraceae; genus Stenotrophomonas; species Stenotrophomonas sp. 96582_Sma. Next base: position 4,284,204 of record NZ_CM151122.1, read on the forward strand.
TCGTTGGGCAGGAACGAGCTGGGCAGGCGCACGAACAGCACGCCCATCAGCACGAACAGTGCCGCCACGATGCCCATGAAGCGCCACGGACGGTGGATGATGCCGCGCACACCGCGCTGGTAGCTCTCGCTGGTGCGGTCGAAGCCGCGGTTGAAACCATTGAAGAAACGACCGGACCAGCCCTTGTGTGCGACGTGGTGCTCACCCTTCTTCAGCGGCTTGAGCATGGTCGCGCACAGCGCCGGGGTCAGCACGATCGCGACCAGCACCGACAGCGCCATCGCCGAAACGATCGTGGCCGAGAACTGGCGGTAGATCACGCCGGTGGAGCCGCTCATGAAGGCCATCGGCACGAACACCGCCGACAGCACCAGGCCGATACCCACCAGCGCGCCGGTGATCTGGCCCATCGACTTGCGGGTGGCCTCAAGCGGCGACAGTCCTTCCTCGGACATGATGCGCTCGACGTTCTCCACCACCACGATGGCATCGTCCACCAGCAGGCCGATCGCCAGCACCATCGCGAACATGGTCAGCATGTTCACCGAGAAGCCCAGCATCGCCAGCACGCCGAAGGTACCCAGCAGCACCACCGGAACGGCGATGGTCGGGATCAGGGTGGCGCGGAAGTTCTGCAGGAACAGGTACATCACCACGAACACCAGCACGATCGCTTCGATCAGGGTCTGCACCACGCCCTTGATCGACACGCGCACGAACGGGGTGGTGTCGTACGGGATCTCGGCCTTCAGGCCGGCCGGGAAGAAGCTCTTCATGTCCTGCAGCGCGGCATCCACGCCGGCCGCGGTATCCAGCGCGTTGGCGCCGGTGGCCAGGGTGACCGCCAGGCCGCTGGCCGGCTGGCCGTTGTAGCGGGTGACGAAGTCGTAGGACTCTGCACCCAGTTCGACGCGGGCGACATCGCCCAGGCGCAGTTCGGCACCGTCCTGCGCGCCGCGCACGATGATGTTGCGGAACTGTTCCGGGGTCTGCAGGCGCGACTGCGCATTGATGGTGGCGTTGAGCTGCTGGCCCTTGATCGACGGCGCGCCGCCGAGCTGGCCGATGGCCACCTGGGCGTTCTGTGCCTTGATCGCTGCGGTCACTTCCGCAACCGACAGGCCATAGGTATGCAGCTTGTTCGGGTCCAGCCAGATGCGCATGGCGTACTTGCCACCGAACACCTGGATGTTGCCCACGCCCGGCACGCGGCTCAGACGGTCGACGACATTGGAACCGACGTAGTCGGCGATGTCGTTGGCGTCCATGCTGCCGTTCTCGGACACGAACGCAATGACGTTCAGGAAGCCCGAGCTGGACTTGGCCACGTTGATGCCCTGCCGCTGCACTTCCTGCGGCAGCAGCGGCATGGCCAGCTGCAGCTTGTTCTGCACCTGCACCTGGGCGATGTCCGGGTTGGTGCCGCTCTCGAAGGTCAGGGTGATGGTGGCCTGGCCGTTGGACGAGCTGTTGGAGGAGAAATAGATCAGGCCATCAAGGCCCTTCATGTTCTGCTCGATGATCTGCGTCACCGAGTCCTCGACCACCTTGGCCGATGCACCCGGGTAGGTGGCGCTGATTTCCACCGCCGGCGGTGCGACGTTGGGGTACATCGAGACCGGCAGCTTGAACAGGGCCAGGCCGCCGGCGAGCATGATGATGATGGCGATCACCCATGCAAAGATGGGTCGATCGATGAAAAAGCGTGCCATGGGGTTCTCCGCTTACTTCGCGTCGCCGGCCGGAGCGGCAGGCTGGGCGGCCGCTGCCGGCTTGGCCGGAGCAGCGCCCTTCTCGGTGGCCTTGACCGGCATGCCGGGGCCGATCTTCTGCAGGCCTTCGACAATGACCTTGTCGCCGGCCTTCAGACCGTCCTCGACCAGCCACTTGTCGCCGACCGTGCGGCTGACCTTGACCGGGCGCACTTCGACCTTGTTGTCCTTGTCGACCACCATCGCGGAGGTGTCACCCTTCGGATCGCGGGCGATGCCGGCCATCGGCACCAGCACTGCATCGCTGCGCACACCGCCGCCGATCACCGCGCGCACGTACGTGCCCGGCATCAGCAGGCCGTCCGGATTGTCCACCTTCACGCGCAGGCCGAAGCTGCCAGTGGCCGGGTCGACGCTGACTTCGGAGAACTCCAGCGTGCCCTTGTGCTCGAAGGTGCTGCCGTCTTCCATCAGGATGCTGACCGGCAGCGTCTGGTTGTCCTGCAGGCGGCCCGCGGCCAGCTCACGGCGCAGCTGCAGCAGCTCGGCCGAGGACTGGGTCAGGTCCACATAGATCGGGTCCAGCTGCTGCACGGTGGCCAGCGCATTGGCCTGGCCGGCGCTGACCAGCGCACCCTGGGTGACGCTGGACTTGCCGATGCGGCCGCTGATCGGCGCGGTGATGCGGGCGTAGCCCAGAGTGACGTTGGCCGCATCCAGCGAGGCCTTGGCGGCGCCGACGTCAGCCTCGGCCTGCTTCTGCGCGGCCACCGCGTTTTCCAGGTCCTGCTGGCTGACCGCATCAACCTTGGCCAGCTCGGTGATGCGCTTGGCACTCAGGCGCGCGGCGTTGGCGGTGGCCTCGGCACGCGCCAGCTGGGCACGGGCACTGTTGGCCTGTGCGCGGTAGCTGGCGTCCTCGATCTGGTACAGCGGCTCGCCGGCCTTGACCATGCCGCCCTCGGTGAACAGGCGCTTGGCGACGATGCCGTTGACCTGCGGACGCACTTCGGCGACCAGGAAGGCGTTGGTACGGCCCGGCAGCTCGCGGGTCAGGCCCACGGTCTCGGACTTCAGCGTGACCACGGTGACGTCACCCGGGCCCTGTTCGGGGGCCTGGGGTTGGCCGCCGCAGGCAGCCACGGTCGCGGCGATTGCCAGCGACAGTGCAAAGGGTCGGATTCGGCTCAGCAACATGACGGAAAGGCTCTTGAAGGAAAGGGTCTCAGCCAGCGCTGATACGGCGGACCCTCCACCAGCGAAGGTGAAGACCGTGCGAACAGCGCCCACCCGGGCGGAGTGGGAGCCGGACGGGCCTGCCACGCACACGACGGGAATGATGGGTGCGAAATATACATACATGCTTGTTTGTTTGTAAACCGGTACAATTCAGCCACGTTTCACCCGCACTCGTACCCACACCCATGGCCCGCAAGACCAAAGAGGACACCCAGGCAACCCGGGAAGGCATCCTTGACGCCGCCGAAGCCTGCTTCCATGAACACGGCGTGGCCCGTACCACGCTGGAGATGATCGGTGCCCGCGCCGGCTATACCCGTGGCGCGGTGTACTGGCACTTCAAGAACAAGAGCGAGGTGCTGGCCGCGATCGTCGAACGGGTGCACCTGCCCTTCATGCAGGAACTGGAGCGCACCTCCACCGACCAGCGCGACACACCGGTGCACGACCTGCGCGCAGTGATGATCCACTCGTTCATCGAGCTGTCCGAGGACGAACGCCTGCGCAAGACCATGGAGATCATGCTGCGCAGCGACGCCTCGGCCGATACCAAGGTGCTGACCGAAATGCAGCAGGCCGGCTTCCGCGATGCGCTGGACCGGATGGAGCGCGCCCTGCGCCGGGCCCAGGACCTGGGCCAGCTGCGCGAAGGCGCGGACCCGAAGATCGCCGCGCGCATGCTGCACGCCACTGTGCTGGGCGTACTGCATGGCGCGATGGTCGAACCGGAACTGATGGACCTCAAGCGCGACGGCATGCTTGCGCTGGACATGACCCTGGCCGCCTACGTGAAAGAAGGCGTGTTCGTGCCCGGAACGGTGCCCGAGCCGCTGCCCGAAGCATGAGTAGAGCTGCTGCCGCCACCGCGACACTCATCTGAGGACGAACCCATGATCCTGGACAACGTGGTGTGGGGCTTCATCGGCTGTGGCAGCGTCACCGAGAAGAAGAGCGGGCCGGCCCTGGCCAACACGCCGGGCTCACGGGTGGCGGCGGTCATGCGCCGCAATGCGGCGTTGGCCGAGGATTATGCGCGGCGCCATGCGATTCCCCGCTGGTACACGGACGCCGATGCACTCATCGCCGACCCGGAAGTGAACGCGATCTACGTTGCGACGCCGCCCTCCACGCACATGCACTACGCGTTGCAGGCGATTGCCGCGGGCAAGCCGGTCTACATCGAGAAGCCGATGGCCATGGATCACGCGGAATGCGAACGCGTGCTGGAGGCCAGCGCGCGCAGTGGCGTGCCGGTGTTCGTGGCCTACTACCGCCGCGCCCTGCCCCGCTTCGCGCAGGTGAAGCAGCTGCTGGACAGCGGCACGATCGGCACGCCGCGCAGCGTGCGCGCCACCCTGCACCGGCCACATTCGGCGAACGCTGCATCGCCGGACTTCTGGCGGACCAACCCCGCGATCGCCGGCGGCGGCCTGTTCGTCGATCTGGGCTCGCACACCCTGGACCTGCTCGATCATCTGCTCGGGCCTTTGACCGATGTGCGTGGCCTGGCCAGTTCGCAGGCAGGCGCGTATGCCGCCGAGGACAGCGTCTCGATGTGCTTCCGCACCGGGACGGGGGCGCACGGCATCGCGCAATGGAGTTTCTGCGCGTTCCGCCGCCAGGATGAAATCGAAATCACCGGCGATCGCGGACAACTGCGCTTTGCCACCTTCGAGGACATCCCGGTGGTTCTGGAGACCGAGGCCGGCGTGCAGGCGTTCGACATCCCGAACCCGCCGTCGATCCAGCAACCGTTGATCGCCACTCTGGTGGATGAGCTGCGCGGCAACGGCCACTCGCCATCGAACGGCATCAGCGCCGCCCGCACCAGCGCGGTGATCGACCAGGTGCTGCAGGCCTACCGCGCCAGACATCCGCACTGACCAACAACAAAAAGGCCGCCTTTCGGCGGCCTCATGCTTTGCAGCGTCGGGCATTACAGGATGTAGCGGCTCAGGTCCGGGTCCTGCACCAGCTCACCCAGGTGCGCATCGACATAAGCACTGTCGATGGCCAGGGTTTCGCCGTCGCGGTCCGGTGCCTCGTAGCTGAGCGAATCCAACAGGCGCTCCAGTACGGTGTGCAGGCGACGGGCACCGATGTTCTCCTGGCGCTCGTTCACCTGGAAGGCGATCTCGGCCAGACGATCGATGGCGTCGGCAGTGAAGCTGACCTTGACGCCTTCGGTGGCCAGCAGCGCTTCGTACTGTTTGGTCAGCGCGGCCTTCGGCTCGGTCAGGATGCGCACGAAATCACCCTTGCTCAGCGCACCCAGCTCCACGCGGATCGGGAAGCGGCCCTGCAGCTCCGGAATCAGATCGCTGGGCTTGGCCAGGTGGAACGCGCCCGAAGCAATGAACAGGATGTGGTCGGTCTTGATCGTGCCGTACTTGGTCGACACGTTGGAGCCTTCCACCAGCGGCAGCAGGTCGCGCTGCACGCCTTCGCGCGACACGTCGCCACCACCCACGTTGTCACCACGCTTGGCGACCTTGTCGATCTCGTCGATGAAGACGATGCCGTGCTGCTCGCAGGCCTCGATCGCGGCAGTGCGGATGTCGTCCTCGTTGACCAGCTTGCCGGCTTCTTCCTCGATCAGCAGCGGACGCGCGGCCTTGATGGTCAGCGTGCGCTTGTGCGCCTTGGCGCCGCCGCCGAGGTTGGCGAACATCGACTTCAGCTGCTGGCCCATTTCCTCCATGCCCGGCGGGGTCATGATGTCCATGCTGACGTTGGCAGCCAGGTCGAGCTCGATCTCGCGCTCGTCCAGCTCACCGTTGCGCAGCATCTTGCGGAACTTGATGCGGGTCTCGTTGTCCTGCGCCGACGGCTCATTGCGGGCGACTTCCGGATCGAAACCGATGCCACCGCTGCGGCGCGGCAGCAGCGCATCGAGGATGCGGTCTTCGGCGCGCTCCTCGGCCTGGGTACGCACGCGCACCTTGGCCTGTTCGCGGTACAGCTTGACCGCGGTATCGGCCAGGTCGCGGATGATCTGCTCGACGTCCTTGCCGACGTAGCCGACTTCGGTGAAGCGGGTGGCTTCGACCTTCACGAACGGTGCGTTGGCCAGGGTGGCCAGTCGACGCGCGATCTCGGTCTTGCCGACGCCGGTCGGGCCGATCATCAGGATGTTCTTCGGCATCACTTCATTGCGCAGCTCGGGCACCAGCTGCATGCGGCGCCAGCGGTTGCGCAGGGCAATGGCCACGGCGCGCTTGGCGTCGTGCTGGCCCACGATATGCCGGTCCAGTTCCTGCACGATCTCGCGCGGGGTCATGGTGGCGGAGGAAACTTCGATCTTCGACATGGATGTGCTCACGGATTCATTGTCGGTAGTGCCGGCCACTGGCCGGCAACCAGGCACGCGTGCGGGGGATCATGAGGTTGCCGGCCAGCGGCCGGCACGACCCTCACAGCTCCTCGACCACCACGTTGCGGTTGGTGTAGATGCAGATGTCGCCGGCAATGCCGATCGCTTCGCTGGCAATGGTGCGCGCATCCAGTTCGGTGTGCGCCATCAGCGCGCGCGCGGCCGACAGTGCATAGGAACCACCGGAACCGATGGCGATGATGCCGTCCTCCGGCTCGATCACATCACCGGTGCCGCTGATGATCAGCGAGGTTTCCTTGTCGGCCACTGCCAGCAGGGCCTCGAGCTTGCCGAGGCGGCGCTCGGTGCGCCAATCCTTGGCCAGTTCGACCGCAGCGCGCTGCAGCTGGCCGTGCTTTTCCAGCTTGGCCTCGAACAGCTCGAACAGGGTGAAGGCATCGGCGGCGGCACCGGCGAAGCCGGCCAGCACCTGGCCGTCTCGGCCGAGGCGGCGCACCTTGCGCGCATTGCCCTTCATCACGGTGTGGCCCAGCGTGACCTGGCCGTCGCCGGCAATGGCCACGTGCTCGCCGCGACGGACGCAGACGATGGTGGTGGCGTGGAAAACGTTGGGATTCTGACTGGGGTCCATGCGGCCTCCGATAGCTGTTCCCGGGACATGGGGACAGCGCCGGGTGCGATCAAGCCTGTGCGGATGGCTGCCGTTCAGCGCTTGGCGGCGCCCCATGGGAAGAGGGCGCCCTTTTAACGAGCGCATCGCAATGCGCGCGGACCCCGCCGCCCGAACGTGGAACGCCTGCCGTTCAGCGCTTGGCCTGCGAAGGCCGATCCGGATTCGGCTCGATGCCCCAGGCGATGTACCAGTCCTCACCCTGCGTCTCGATCGGGTGCTGGGTGCGGCCGGAGCCATTGCCGCAGGCCAGCGCGTCAGCCGCGCAGTAGCGATCGCAGCCCCAGCAGATGCGTTCGGGGTGCCTGGGATGCAGCGGAATGGGCTTCGCCATGGTGGCGGTGTCCTCGTGGCCTGCGGCCACAATGCGCCGGTAGCGGCCGCCCTGCCCTGATCCAGATCAAGGGCGGTCTATTCAGCCTTGTCGTCCTTGCTGCGGCGCTTCGCACGTGGATGCGCGGCGTCGTAGACCTTGGCCAGGTGCTGGAAATCGAGGTGGGTGTAGATCTGCGTGGTGGCGATGTCGGCATGGCCAAGCAGTTCCTGCACGCCACGCAGGTCACCGGACGATTCCAGGATGTGGCTGGCGAAACTGTGCCGCAGCATGTGCGGGTGCACGTGCTTGAACAGGCCTTGGCGCTGCGCCAGCTGGCGGATGCGGATCTGCACCGCACGCTGGCTGATCGGCCCGTTGCGACCGGGAAACACCGGCGAGGCCGGGCCGCCGCCACTTTCCGCACGCCACGCCTGCAGCGCTTCGCGCGCCGGCCGGCCGAACGGCACGCGACGCTGGCGATTGCCCTTGCCCAGCACGTTGACCAGGCCGCTGTCGAAATCCAGGTCGCGCCAGGTCAGCGCGCAGACTTCGCTCAGGCGCAGGCCAGAGGAATAGAACAATTCCAGCAGCGCGCGGTCACGGCGGCCGAGTTCACCTTCCGGTTCCAGCTCGACCAGCTGCACGGCTTCGTCGGCATCGAGCACCTGCGGCAACCGGCGCGGTGCGCGTGGCGCCTTCAGCGTCGCCGCCGGGCTGACCTCGATGCGTCCATGCTTCAACAGCCAGGCGTAGAAGCTGCGGCACGCCGACAAGCGGCGTTGCAGGCTCTTGGCCGACAAGCCACGCCGGTGCTCATCGGCGACGAACTGACGCAGCGACTCGGCATCGAGTGCTTCCACCGCAACACCGCGCGGCTCGGCCCAGGCCGACAGCGCGTCCAGGTCGCGGCGGTAGGCGTCGAGCGTATGTGCCGACATCCGCCGCTCTACCTGCAGATGCTGCAGGAAGGCCTGTACCGCGCTCATCGTCGTATCCTGCTCAGCCCGGGAAGCGCTTCAGGCCGGTGGCCAACGCATCGCCCATCATGCGCAGGAACAGCGTGCCCATGCCCGGGTAGAAGCGGTTCGGGTCGTGGCTGCCCACAGCAATCAGGCCCACGCCCGGCAACGGCAGCAGCGCGGTGGTCTGCACTTCTTCGCTGCGCACGCCGTACAGCACGGCATTCTTTTCCGGCTGCAGGCGCCCGCAGATCGGCTCGCCGTCGTTCAGGCAGTCGCGGAACGGGCCCAGCTGCGCATCATCGGCGGCGATCACCTGCAGCCAGTCGGCCTGTTCCAGCCCGGCCACCGGTGTGTGCACCACCAATCGCACCAGGTCGCCGGCGAAATCTTCCTGCAGCGAGGCAGCCATCGCACGCAGGGTGTCGGCGGCGTTGTCCTGCTTCATCAGCGCCAGGGTCAGCTGATGCGTGCGCACTGCCAGGCGTTCATTGACCTGGGCGGTGGCACCCAGATCGGCCAACCGTCGTGCCAGCTCGCGGTTCTTCTCGCGCAGCACTTCCAGCTGGTAGCTGGCCAGCGACGCGGTCGGGCCATCGTCGCGTGGCACCACCAGGGTCAGGGCCAGGTCCGGGAACTGCTTGAGGAAGCCGGGATGTCGCCGCAACCACGCAGCGACTTCATGGGCCCCGAGCTTGTCGACGGTTTCGGTCATGCGATCCACTCCCCTTCGAAGACGAATGCGGTCGGGCCGGCCATCACCACCGGCTGGCCATCGCCCGGCCACTGGATGCGCAGGTCACCCCCGGGCAGGCTGATGCGCGCATCGCGCTGCAGGCGGCCACGCTGCATCAGGGTCACCGCAGCGGCGCAGGCGCCGCTGCCGCAGGCCAGGGTTTCGCCGACGCCACGTTCATTCACACGCAGACGTGCATGCGCCGGGCCCATCACCTGGGCAAAACCCACGTTCACCGAGCGCGGGAACGAGGCATGCTGCTGCAGCAGCGAACCGACGCGCTCGACCGGTGCTGCATCGATCAGGCCCACTTCGATCACCGCATGTGGATTGCCCATCGACACCGCGGCGAAGCGTATGCTCTCGCCCTGCAACGGCAGCAGGTACTCCTCGCGTGCATGGGCGAAGCCCACCAGCGGCACGTTGACCGGCTCGAACGCAGGCACGCCCATGGTCACCGCGAACTGGCCATCGCCCAGGGCCTTCACCCCATGACTGGCCAGCGGGCTGTCGATGACGAACTGATCCCCCTGCGCACTGCCCTCACGCACCAGCCAGGCCGCGATGCAGCGCGCGCCGTTGCCGCACTGCTCGGAGTTGGAACCGTCGGCATTCCAGATGCGGTACGACGCCACCGAGCCTTCCGCGCGCGGCGCTTCGATGGTCAGGATCTGGTCGCAGCCGACGCCGGTGTGGCGGTCGGCCAGGCGCGCGGCCAGTTCAGGCGTGGGCGGCGCAGTGCCGTCACGCAGGTCGATCACTACGAAATCATTGCCCGCGCCATGCATCTTGCTGAAGCGCAGCGCCTTGGAACCGGCCTTACTCATTCCCGCCGCCCACCTTCTTCGCAGGTGCAGGCGCCGGTTGTGGGGTCGGTGCAGCCGGGTCCACGGTCGTGGCCGGCGTGGCGCTGCCCTGGGTCTCCGCCGGGGTCGCTTCGGTAGCGGGCTCGGCAACCGGTTCGACGGTTTCTTCCACCGGCACCGGCTTCTGCGGCAGTACCAGCGGGCCCTTGTTGCCGCAGGCGGCGAGGAGCAGCAGCGAGGCCGCTGCCAGCGGAATCAGGATGGCGTTTCGATGGGGGATCTTCATGCCCCGAGTATAGCCATTGGCGGCTGAGCGGTTGGTGCAGGGGATCGGGTTGCCGGCCAGCGGCCGGCACCACCGCAGGCGTTCAATCTGCAGGCGGCGGCAGCGGCCGGGTCCACAGCCAGATCGCCACCACGGTCATGCTGCCGATCGAGAACCACTTCACCCAGGCGATCGGCACGCACCACAGCATGATGCCGGCGCACACTGCCATGGTGATCGTGGCCATCCACTTGCCGTAGCGGCTGACCGCCCCGTGTGCCTGCCAGTTGGCGATGGCCGGGCCGAAGCGCGGGTGCTGCAGCAGCCAGGTGTGCAGGCGCTCGGAACCACGCGAGGCAGCCCAGGCCGAGATCAGGATGAATACGGTGGTGGGAAGACCCGGCACGAAGATGCCGACGATACCGGTGCCCAGGCTGACGTAGGCCAGCAGCCACCACGCCCAGCGGAAACGCACCACGCGCGGTGGCGTGGCAGCATCGCGGGGTGCGGAGGGGTCGGACTGGCTCATGGCCGCAAGGATACCGGTTCGGGGTGCCAGGCAACGCCCGGCACCCCTGCACCATTACGGCTGGGCGATGCCCAGCTGCTGCAGCACGAACGCGTACGACTCGGACAGCTCGCGGTAGCGCTGGAAGCGCCCCGACTTGCCGCCGTGGCCGGCTTCCATGTTGGTGCGGAACAGGATCGGGTAATGGCCGGTGTTGTCGTCACGCAGCTTGGCCACCCACTTGGCCGGCTCCCAGTACTGCACCTGCGAATCCCACAGGCCGGTGCCCACGAACAGCGCCGGGTACGCCTGCTGCTTCACGTTGTCGTAGGGCGAGTAGGACAGCATGTAGTCGTAATACTGCTTCTGCTCGGGGTTGCCCCACTCGTCGTATTCGTTGGTGGTCAGCGGAATGGTCGGGTCGAGCATGGTGGTGACCACGTCGACGAACGGTACCTGCGCCACCATCACCCGGTAGTCCTGCGGCGCCTGGTTGGCCACGGCGCCCATCAGCAGGCCACCGGCGCTGCCGCCGGACGCGGCGACGCGATCCTTCGCCGCCCAGCCCTGTGCGACCAGGCCGCGGGTGACGTCGATGAAGTCGTTGAAGGTGTTCTGCTTGTGCAGCAGTTTGCCGTTCTCGTACCAGTCGCGGCCCATCTCCTGGCCGCCACGGATATGGGCGATGGCATACACCACGCCACGATCGAGCAGGCTCACCGCGGTCTGGTTGAAGTACGGATCCATCGACATGCCGTAGCTGCCATAGGCGTACTGGAACAGCGCGCCCTTGCCGTCCTTCTGGTAGCCCTTGCGGTAGACCAGCGACACCGGCACCTTCACGCCATCGCGTGCGGTGATCCAGACACGATCGGTTTCGTACTTCGACGCGTCATAGCCGATCACCGGCTGCACCTTCAGCTGGCGACGCTCGCCGGTGGCGGTGTTCAGCTCGAACACGGTGGTGGGGGTGGTCATCGAGGTGTAGACGTAGCGCAGCCACGGCGTATCGGCCTCGGTGTTGTCGCCCAGGCCCATCGAGTACGCCGGCTCATCTGCCTTCACGTAGTCGCTGCGGCCATCCTTGAACAGCAGGCGGATGCGTTCCAGGCCCTCGGAACGTTCGGCGATGGCGGTGTACGCATCGAACAGCTCGAAGCCTTCGATGAAAACCGCATCGTCATGCGCGATCCAGTCCTTCCACTGTGCGCGCGAGGTCGCATCGGTCGGTGCGGTGACCAGCTTGAAGTTCTTCGCACCGTCGTTGGTGCGGATCACCCAGCGGCCGTCGTAGTGGTCAGCGTCGTACTCCACATCGCGCTGGCGCGGCGCCAGTACGGTGAACGTGGTCGGGTCGCTGGCCGGCGCGTAGCGCTCTTCCGAGGACACAGTGCTGTGCACGCCGATGGTGATGAAGCGATCGTCGCGGGTGCGGCCGATGCCCATGTAGAAGCTGTCGTCCTTCTCTTCGTAGACGACGGTGTCGGCACTGGCCGGGGTGCCCAGCACGTGCTTCTTCACGCGTACGGTCAGCAGCGTTTCCGGATCGTTCTCGACATACAGCACGGTGCGGTTGTCGTCGGCCCAGACCAGGTCGCCGGAGCTGCCGGTGATCACATCGGGCAGCACCTTGCCGGTAGCCAGGTCCTTGAAGCGGATGGTGTACTGGCGGCGACCGACATCGTCATCGGCCCAGGCCAGCAGCTGGTTGTCCTGGCTGACTTCCATCGAGCCGACGCTGAAGTAGCCCTTGCCGGCGGCCATCGTGTTGACGTCCAGCAGGATTTCCTCGGCGGCATCCATGCTGCCCTTGCGGCGTGCGTGGATCGGGTAGTCCTGGCCGGTCTCGAAGCGGCTGTAGTACCAGTAGCCGCGCTCGCGCGCCGGCACACTGGAATCGTCCTGCTTGATGCGGCCGACGATCTCCTTGTACAGGGTGTCTTCCAGCGGCTTCAGCGGCGCCAGCAACTGGTCGGCGTAGGCATTCTCGGCCTGCAGGTAGGCCAGCATGTCCTTGTTCTCGCGCTCGTCGTCGCGCAGCCAGTAATAGTCGTCGTTGCGGGTCGCGCCGAACGGCGCCTTGACCACATGCGGATGCTTGGCGGCATCCGGCGGAACGGGCGGCGTGGCGGCGGTGGCAGTGGTGGTCATCAGGCTGGCAAGCAACAGGCAGAGGGTGGATTTCATGAGATAAGGCTCCTTGAGCCGCAATGCAATGGCGTCCTTGTGCTCGAGTCTGGGTTGCAGGAGGGTTGCGGGCAACCCTGCGGATCGTCATGGGTCGTGCTTGCCGCTGGCCGGCAACCTTGGGATAAACAGAGGCGGGTGGTTGCCGGCCAGCGGCCGGCACGACCAGGACGCGCGGCGTACCATGGGCACATGAGTACCCTGCCCCACACGCCGGGCTACAGCCGGCGCAGCCATGAAATCGCTCCGTTCCACGTGATGTCCCTGCTGGCCCGCGCGCAGGCGCTGGAACAGGCGGGCCACGATGTGATCCACCTGGAAATCGGCGAACCGGACTTCACCACGGCCGAACCGGTCGTGCGTGCCGGCCAGGCCGCATTGGCCGCCGGCCATACCCGCTACACCGCCGCACGTGGCCTGCCGGCCCTGCGCCAGGCGATCAGTGGTTTCTATCGCAGCCACTACGGGCTGGATATCGATCCCGAACGCATCCTGGTCACTCCCGGCGGCTCCGGTGCGCTGCTGCTGGCCAGCAGCCTGCTGGTCGATCCGGGCCGCCACTGGCTGCTGGCCGACCCCGGATATCCCTGCAACCGTCATTTCCTGCGCCTGGTGGAAGGCGGTGCACAGCTGGTTCCGGTCGGCCCGGACACCGCCTACCAGCTCACACCGTCGCTGGTGGAACAGCACTGGAATGCCGACAGCGTCGGCGCACTGGTGGCCTCCCCCGCCAATCCGACCGGCACCGTGCTGTCCGCCGACGAACTGGCAGCACTGTCGCAGGCCCTGCACGCGCGTGGCGGCCATCTGGTGGTGGACGAGATCTACCACGGCCTGACCTACGGCCTGGATGCACCCAGCGTGCTGCAGGTGGATGACAGCGCGTTCGTGCTGAACAGCTTCTCAAAGTATTTCGGCATGACCGGCTGGCGGCTGGGTTGGCTGGTGGCGCCGCCGGCGGCGGTGCCGGACCTGGAGAAGCTGGCGCAGAACCTGTACATCAGCGCCTCAAGCATCGCCCAGCACGCCGCACTGGCCTGCTTCAGCGAGGAATCGATGGCGATCTTCGAACAGCGCCGCGAGGCGTTCCGCCAGCGCCGTGATTTCCTGCTGCCCGCGTTGCGCGAGCTGGGTTTCCGCATCGAGGTCGAGCCGCAGGGCGCGTTCTACCTGTACGCCGATGTCAGCGCGTTCACTGACGACGCGCAGGCGTTCTGTGCGCACTTCCTGGAAACCGAACACGTGGCGTTCACCCCGGGCCTGGATTTCGGTTTCCATCGCGCCAACCAGCATGTGCGCCTGGCCTATACCCAGGAAGTGCCGCGGCTGCAGGAGGCGGTGGCGCGGATTGCACGCGGGTTGAAGAGCTGGGGCGCCTGATCGATCTGCGCGAACGGCATCCACGCATGGCGTGGATCTACTGACCCAGCGCACGATACGTAGGTAGATCCACGCCATGCGTGGATACGTGAACCCAACGAAAAACGCCGCCCTGGGGCGGCGTTTTCCGTTCTGCTTATTTACCGCCCAACCGCTCCCACAGGAAGCTGTAGGCCAGCGCCGACATGTGTGCGGCCTGCGCGTTGTTGGCTGCGCCGCCGTGGCCACCTTCGATGTTCTCGTAGTAGGTCACGTCCTTGCCGGCGTCGATCATCTTCGCCGCCATCTTGCGGGCATGGCCCGGGTGCACGCGGTCATCGCGGGTGGAGGTAGTGAACAGCACCGGCGGGTACTTCTTCTTCGCGTCGAACAGGTGGTACGGCGAGAAGGTCTTGATGAACTCCCAGTCGCTGGTGTCCGGGTTGCCGTATTCGGCCATCCACGAGGCACCGGCCAACAGGTGGCTGTAGCGCTTCATGTCCAGCAGCGGCACCTGCACCACCACTGCACCGAACAGCTCCGGGTACTGGGTCAGCATGTTGCCGGTCAACAGGCCACCGTTGCTGCCACCCTGCACGCCCAGGTGCTTGGCGCTGGTGATCTTGCGCTTGACCAGATCGCGCGCCACCGCAGCCATGTCTTCATAGGCCTTGTGACGGTTCTGCTTCAGCGCTGCCTGGTGCCAGCGCGGGCCGTACTCGCCACCACCACGGATGTTGGCGACCACGTACACACCGCCCTTCTCCAGCCAGGCGCGGCCCATGCCACCGGAGTAATTCGGGGTCAGCGAGATCTCGAAGCCACCATAGCCGTACAGCAGGGTCGGGTTGGAGCCGTCCAGCTTCATCGCCTTGTCGTGCACCACGAAGTACGGCACGCGGGTGCCGTCCTTGCTGGTGGCGAAGTGCTGCTCGATCACCTTGCCCTTGGCATCGAAGAAGGCCGGCATGGTCTTCAACGTTTCCGGCGCCTGGCCGATCTCGGCCAGAGCCAGCGTGGTCGGGGTCAGGTAGTCGGTGGCGGTCAGCCACACCGCATCGCTGTCGTTGCTGTCCACTGCGCCCACCGCCAGCGTGCCAAAGGCCGGCGCGCCGACGAAGCGGCTGGTCTGCCAGCCATCGGCGCCCGGGGTCAGCACCGACAGGCGGTTCTTGACGTCATCCAGCACGTTCAGCACCAGGTGGCTCTTGGTCCAGGTGGCGCCGGCCAGCGAGGTGGTCGCGGTCGGGGTGAACAGCACCTCGAAGTCGCGCTTGCCGGCCAGGAAGTCGTCCAGCTTCGTCGCCAGCAGCGAACCGGACGCGTAGGTCTTGCCGCCCACGGTCCACGGATCGCGCAGTTCCAGGGTCAGCCACTGTTTGTGCAGGCCCTTCTCGGCCGAGTTCGGCGCGTCGATCTTGGTCAGCGTGCCGTCGTCGCCACGCAGGTAGAGCTCGTTGTTGTAGAACGCCAGCGTGCGGCTGACCAGGTTGCGCTCGAAGCCCGGGGTGTCATCGTGCATCGCCGCGATGTACATGTCCTCCGGCTTGCCTTCGTACACCACGGTGGCCGAGGTCATCGGCGTGCCGCGCTTCCACAGCTTGGCCACGCGCGGGTAGCCGGAGGTGGTCATCGAGCCCGCACCGAAGTCGGTGTAGACGAACACGGTGTCGCGGTCGACCCAGTTGAGGCCGCCCTTGGACTCGGGACGGAAGAAGCCGTCCTTGATCCAGGTCTTGTTGGCCAGGTCGAACTCACGGGTGACGTCGGCGTCGGCGCCACCGCGCGACAGCGCGATCAGGCAGCGGCTGTAATCCGGGCGCAGGCAATCGGCGCCGTGCCAGACCCAGTTCTCACCCTCGGCCTTGTTCAGCGCATCCAGGTCGAGCACGGTTTCCCACTGCGGCGAGGCCTTGCGGTACTCGGCCAGGGTGGTGCGCCGCCACAGGCCGCGCTCGTGCTGCTGGTCCTTCCAGAAGTTGTAGTAGTAGTCGCCGATCTTCTGCACGCCGGGGATCTTGGCATCGGAGTCGAGCACCTCGCGGATGCTGGTCTCCATCTGCTTGAAGGCCGGGGTCTGCGCCAGGCGCGCCTCGGACTTGGCGTTCTGTTCCTTGACCCAGGTCAGCGGCTTGTCGCCGGTGACGTCTTCGAGCCAGGCGTAGCGATCGGTGTCTTCAGCGGCCACGGCGGTCCCCACCGAGGCAGCGGTCATCATGCCGGCCAGCAGGCAGGCGGAAGCGAGTCGAGACATTGCAGCTCCAGGCAGTCATAAGCCGTGGAACGCTAGCATGGATCGCCGCGGCCGCCCCCGTGTCGAAGGTCAGGCCGCGGCGGTGGAGCCGCGACGGCCTCGCGCCGCCCCGCCGCTACGGCGACGTGCCTGTCCACCGGTACGACGCGCCAGCCGCAGCCACGACAGGCGCGGCAACGGAAAGCGCAGCAACGCCCACCAGGCCACCAGCGGCATGCCCACCAGCCACATGGGTAGCCAGCCCAGCCAGGCACTGCTGCCGCGCGCGGCCGGCCAGACCAGTACCAGCGCCATACCGGCCAGGGCCAGCTGCTGCACGCTGCGCAGCAGGCGCGGGTCGGCACGCTCGAGAATGACGCGTTCAGTTGCAGAGCGGCGGACGGAACGTGCGTTCATGGGGCTTCTCCGGTGGACAATGCAACACAGCATGGGCAACCCCCTTCTCACAGGTTGCGACACCATTGACGGATCGCGTGCACACAGTCGACCATGCGCGTGCAAGCCCACTGGAGCCCGCTCCCGCATGACTTCGATCCGCCCGCTCTGCGCCGCGCTGCTGGCCCTTTCCCTGGCCGGCCCCGCCGTGGCCGCCAGTGAGCCGCCGTCGCCCCGTACCAGCGCCCCTGGTGCGGCTGCCCTGGACGCACCGATCGACCTGAAGCGCTTCATGGGCACCTGGTACGTGATCGGCCGCGTGCCGAACTTCATCGAGCGCGGCCATGTGGCCAGCGTCAATAACTACGAACTGCGCGACGAGCACAAGGTCGGCATTACCTACCGCTACCGTGATGGCTTCGGCGAACCGCTGCAGGAAGTGCGTGCCCGCGCCAGCGTCGACCCGGACAGCGGCAACCACGGCTGGCGCACCTGGTTCTACCGTGTCGTGCCTACGCATTCGAGGGTGCTGGAAGTAGCGCCGGATTACTCGTGGGCACTGATCGGCTACCCGGGCCGCGAAATGGCCTGGATCTTCTCGCGTACGCCGGACATGGACAAAGCCCTGTACAAGGAGCTGGCCGAGCGCCTGCGTGACGAGTACGGCGTGAACACCGACAAGCTCAAGCGCGTGCCGCAGCACCCGGAGCAGGTCGGCAAGCTGGGCTACGAAGTACCGAACGTGCGTTGACTGGATTGTGGCCGCGGACCTCGGTCCGTGCGCCCCGAATTCACGCTGCCCGCGGCTGTACCCGTCGCTCGATCTCGCTGCGCGTTGGCAATGTCTTGAGGTCGTAGGCCGCCTGCATCGCAAGCCAGGACGCGGCATCCCCACCAAAATGTCGCGCCAGCCGTGCCGCGGTATCGGCCGAAATACTGCGCTCCCCGTGCACGATGGCGTGCAGCCGTGTTGCGGGAACATCCAAGGCCCTTGCCAGCGCGTTCACGCTCAACGCCAGAGGCATCAGGAACTCTTCGCGCAGGATCTCGCCAGGATGGATGGCGCGCATGCCGTTGTGGGGACGCTTCATGGCGGGCACCTCAGTGATAGTCAACAATTTCCACGGCATCGGCACCGTTGTCAGTCCAGGTAAAGCACAGCCGCCACTGGTCATTGATACGCAAGCTGTACTGCCCTCTCCGATCACCTGACAGCGCCTCGAGTCGGTTCCCGGGCGGGCTGCGCAGGAATGCCAACGTCTGTGCCGAGTCGAGCAGCTGCAGCTTGCGCTCGGCAGCCCGCCGGATCGAAAGCCAGGCACGTGGACAGGTTCCTTCAAACAGGGCACGGGTCTGCTTGCAGCGGAATGAACGGATCATTCCGTAAAACGTATTACGTTGAACGGAACATACCAAGGAACGGGGTGTGCTGCCAGTCCCAGTCTGGCGATATCGATTCCTGATGGGTGTGGCGGCTTCCAGAGCCTGGCGCTATGACAGGCACACTGTCGAAGTTCTGCAGGTTCTGCAGGCTCTGCCGGCCAGCGGCCGGCACTACCGTTTCCAGGCAATGGGGTAGAGCCGGCCGCTGGCCGGCTGCCGCGATGCACCGGGCGACGCCGGGGGCAGCGCCCCGGCGCCTCGTCATTTGCGGCTGTAATGCGCGACCAGGCGGTCGCCGAGCATCTGCAGCAGCTGCACCAGAACCAACAGCAGGACCACGGTAACCAGGGCCACGTCGGTGTGCGAACGCTGGTAGCCATCGCGGAACGCCAGGTCACCAAGGCCGCCGGAACCAATCGCACCGCCCATCGCGGTGAAGCCGATCAGCGCCACGGTGGTGACCGTCGCACCGGCGATCAGGCCGGGGCGCGCCTCGGGCAGCAGCACGCGGGTGACCAGCTGCCAGGTGGTGGCACCCATCGACTGGGTCGCTTCGATCACGCCACGGTCCACTTCGCGCAGTGCGGTTTCGACCAGGCGCGCGTAGAACGGCGCGGCACCGATCACCAGCGGCACGATCGCACCGCGTACCCCCAGCGACGTCCCCATCAGGAACAGGGTGACCGGGATCAGCACGATCATCAGGATGATGAAAGGCACCGAGCGCAACAGGTTCACCACCAGCGCCAGCACGCCGTAGGCGAACGGACGGCGCTTCATCTGCGGCGCGCCGAACAGGTACAGCAGCACGCCCAGCGGCAGGCCGATGGCCAGGGTCAGCGGCAGCGAACCGAGCAGCATCAGCAGGGTGTCGATGGTGGCCTGGCCGATGTCGGCCCACTTGCCCGCATCCAGGTGGCGGAAGAATCCGCCGGCAGTGGCGATGATCATCGACGCAGCTCCTCAACGTGCACGCCGGCAGCCACGAACGCGGCCTGCGCGGCGGACTGGTCACCGCCCACCAGGGCGACCACCAGCTGGCCATACGGGGTGTCCTTGATCCGGTCGATACGGCCGGACAGGATGTTGTAGTCGACCCCGGTCTCCCGCGCGACACTGCCGAGCAGGGGTTCGTAGGTGTCTCCGCCGAGGAAGGTCAGGCGCACGATGCGGCCACCGACAGCATCGAAATCACGGTGCAGCGCGCCTTCATCCACGTGCTCCGATTCGCTGACGAAACGGCGCGTGGTCGGGTGCTGCGGGTGCAGGAACACCCGGGTGACCGGCCCGGTCTCGACCATCTGGCCGGCGTCGAGCACGGCGACACGGTCGCAGACACGGCGGATCACGTCCATCTCGTGGGTGATCAGCACGATCGTCAGGCCCAGCTCGCGATTGATCTTCGACAGCAGCGACAACACCGAGGCGGTGGTCTGCGGGTCCAGCGCACTGGTGGCCTCGTCGCACAGCAGGATCTGCGGGCGTGTCGCCAGCGCACGGGCGATGCCGACGCGCTGCTTCTGGCCACCGGACAGCTGTGCGGGGTACTTCTGCGCATGCGCCTCCAGGCCCACGGTCTGCAGCAACTCGGCCACGCGCGCGTCGATCTCCGCCTTCGGCGTGCCGGCCAGCTCCAGCGGGAAGGCGACATTGCCGGCCACCGTGCGCGACGACAGCAGGTTGAAGTGCTGGAAGATCATGCCGATGCGCCTGCGCAGCGCGCGCAGGCCATCCGCGTCCAGTGCGGTGACATCCTCGCCACCGATCAGCAGGCGACCACCGCTGGGCTCTTCCAGGCGGTTGATCATGCGGATCAGGGTCGACTTGCCGGCGCCGGAATGGCCGATGATGCCGAATACCTCACCGGCCTCGATGGTCAGGTCCAGCGGCTGCAGCGCGCTGACTGCGCGGCCGGCAACGGCATAGGATTTGTGCAGGCGCTGGAACTCGATCACGGGCGTGGCTCACCGGCTGGGTGACGGAAGGGGGCGTGCAGCCTACCAGCGCAGGCGGTCGCGCGCCCGCGCCATGGGCCAGAATGTTATTCCTTTTGGTTCTAAGTCGCCCGCACCCGGTAGTGTCGGCCGCTGGCCGGCACCTGCAGCGATCCCTCCGGGGCAAGGAGTTGCCGGCCAGCGGCCGGCACTACCCCGGCTCAGGGATGATCCAGCGGCTTCGGCGGTTCCTGCCGGTTCACCCGCTCACGGTGCAGCAGGTACAGCCCCGAGGCGACGATGATCGCCGCGCCCACCCAGGTATAGCTGTCCGGCAGCTGGCCCCAGAAGGCCAGGTCCCAGCCGATCACCCACACCAGGCCGCTGTACTCCAACGGCGCGATCATCGACGCCTCGCCCAGCTGGAAGGCCTTGGTCAGTGCGATCTGACCGAGCGCTCCGGCCAGACCCATGCCGGCGATCAGCGGCGCATGCTCCAGCTGCAGCGGCACCCAGCCGGGAAGGGCCAGCAGGCCGGCACCGATGGCCATGATCACCAGGAACCAGACCACCATCGACTGCGAGGTATCGGTGCGGGTGAGCAGGCTGACCGTGATCGCCGCCACCGCATACGCGGTGGCCGCGGCCAGCACCATCAGCCCCGGCACCGAAATGAAGCCGTCCACGCCCGGCCGCAGCACCACCAGCACGCCGACCAGGCCGATGCCGATGGCCACCCAGCGCCGCGGGCCAACCCGCTCACCCAGCAACGGCACCGACAGCGCGGCGATCAGCAGTGGGGCAACGAAATAGATGGTGTAGGCGGTGGACAGCGGCAGGTCACGCAGGGCGAACACGAAGCAGCCGATCATCGCCATGCCGAGCCCACCACGCAGCAGGTGCAGGCCCCAGCGGCGCGGGATCAGCGAGCGCGGGCCGGCGCTGACCAGCACCCAGACCAGCACGAACGGCAACGAAGCCGCACCACGCAGGAAGGTCACTTCCAGGGTCGGATAGCTGGCCGACAGCTGCTTCATGCCGGCGTCCATCAGCGAGAAACAGGCGACCGCCGCAACCATCCAGGTCACCGCGCGCGAGGGAGAGCGTTGCAGGTTCATGGCCCATTATCGCCCGCCTGTTGCTCTTATGTAGCGCCGAGCCATGCTCGGCGGGCCGCCTTGTAGAGTCGAGCCATGCTCGACTGCTCTTCACAAAGCAGCCGAGCATGGCTCGGCGCTACAAGGGAGGGAGCGAGTCGAGCATGGCTCGACTCCACAAAACGGGTATGCAGCCAGCACGATAGAATGACCGCCACTGAATTCTGCGGAGCACCGCCCATGCCTTCCTTCGACGTCGTGTCCGAAGTCGACACCCACGAGCTGACCAACGCCATCGACCAGGCCAACCGCGAACTGGCCACCCGCTTCGACTTCAAGGGCGTGGACGCCAAGTTCGAACGCGATGGCGATGTCATCAATCAGACGGCGCCGACCGAGTTCCAGCTCAAGCAGATGAACGACATCCTGCGCGCACGCCTGGCCGCGCGCGGCATCGACGTGCTCAGCCTGGAGTTCGGCGACATCGAAACCAACCTGGCCCAGGCCCGGCAGAAGATCACCGTCAAGCAGGGCATCGAGCAGAAGATCGCCAAGAAGATCGCGGCGGCACTGAAGGACGCCAAGCTGAAGGTGGAAAGCCAGATCAACGGCGACAAGCTGCGCGTGCAGGGCAAGAAGCGCGACGATCTGCAGGACGCCATCGCCGTGCTCAAGGCCGGCAAGTTCGAACTGCCGCTGCAGTTCAACAACTTCCGCGACTGATGCCCCCGCCGGGACCTGCCCGGTGGACTACGCGGTCAATCGCGCAGCAGCTTGTACAGCGTGGTGCGCGAGATTCCCAACTGGCGTGCGGCCAGGCTGAGGTTGCCGTCAGCGGCCAGGGCCGCGCGACGCGCGGCCTCACGCTGCTGGTCACGCAGCAGCGGCGCGCCTGGGTCTGCCGGGGTGCTTCGCACAGTAGACCGGTGCGTCGCGCCCCGCGGCCCCTGCAGACGCTGCAGGTAGACCGCACTGCCCTCGCCCAACCGGACCCGATGCGCTGCGCCCGGTTGCAGCAGCCGACGCCGTTGCGCCGCACTGGCACCGGCAAACAGCGCTTCCAGACCCAGCAGCGGCAACGGCCCGCGCCGTGGCAGGCCCAGCAGGCGCCGTGCAACGCGGTTGGCTGCACGCAGCTGGCCATCCTCCTGCACCGCCAGCAGTCCCTGCAGCGGTGACGCCAGCCAGCGCGGATCATGTTGCACGGCGAGCAGATGCACGTCGGTGAGGCTGTGGAACAAGCGATTTTCGCTAGCCAGCGCAGCCTGCCGGAAATAGCCCTGCAGCAGCGCGGGATCGCGCTCGCCAAGACCGGTGATATCGATCACTCCGCAGACCCGACCGTCGAGATCGTGCAGTGGCTCGCTCAGGCAGAACACCGGCGCGAACCGCTGCAGGTAGTGTTCGTTGCCGCGCACCAGTGCCGGCACATCGTCGGCCAGGCTGACCGCTGGCGCAGTGGTGCCGATCTCGGTCTCGCCCAGCTGTCGCCCGACCTGGATCGGCCGCAGCAAGGGAGCATCTTCCAGCCCGTGGGCCTGCTGCGCGATCACCATGCCGTCGCGGTTGGCGCAGAACATCGTCCAGCCACGCCCACCGAAGGCCGCCCAGAGCTGTTCCAGCTCCGGCTGCACGCAACGCGCCAGGCGCCGGTCATCGGGATGGGACAGATGGCGGCCATCGCCCAGCAGCGGCCGATAGTCCGGCTCCTGCCCCGGCTGCAGGCCCGCTGCGCGCGAACGCAGCCATGACTGCTGCAGCGGCAGCGGCAACACGCCCAATGAGCGCGCATCGCCGTCGGCGAAAGCGGTACGTGCCGCCACCAGTTGTTGCTGCCCGACTGTCGTGGCCATCATGGACGCAGCGTACACCCGCCAGCGGCAACGTCATGTTACGTCTCGGCAACGGAGCGTTTCCGTTTCAAGACGCGTTCAAACAAAGGGGCAGAGCCGTTATGGAAAACGGATCTGCCCCATGCCGGCCAGCGGCCGGCACAACCAACAGGGGAAACTACGCCGCGATGCGCAGCACCGGCTTCAGGGTGATGCCACGGGTGCTGTCTTCGGCCGCCTGGTTGATCTGTTCCAGCGGATAGAACTTCACCAGTTTGTCGAACGGGAAGCGTCCCTGCTGGAACAGGGTCACCAGCTGCGGAATGAACACCTGCGGCACACTGTCGCCCTCGACGATGCCGCGGATGCTGCGACCGCCGAGCAGCAGGTTGTTCACATCGAAACTGGCGGTGGTGCCCAGCTTCGGCGCACCGACCACGCCCATCATGCCCAGCCCCCCCAGCGCCTCGACGCCAGCGGACAGCACGTCCGGACGACCGGTCGATTCCAGCGCGAAGTCAGCACCCCCACCCGTGATCGCACGCACCGCCTCGACCACATCGGTCTCCCGGCTGTTGACCACGTGGGTGGCCCCCAGCTCCAGAGCAAGCTCCAGGCGCGAAGGCACCACGTCGATGGCAATGATGGTGGTGGCCCCGGCCACCTTGGCCGCCATCACCGCGCTCAGGCCCACCGCACCGGCACCATAGCTTGCAAAGCTGCTGCCCGACCGCACCTGCAGCGAGTTGAGCACCGCACCGGCACCGGTCTGGATGCCGCACCCCAGCGGGCCCAGCAGTTCCAGTGGTGCGTCATCAGGCACCTTGATCGCATTGATCTCGCGGGCCAGCGCGTAGGTGGCAAACGAGGACTGGGCGAAGAAATGATCGTGCAGCGGCTGGCCCTGCGCATCGGTGATGGCGGTATGGCCGTGGCCATCATCGCCACCGAAGTTCAGGGCGAAGAAATCCCTGCAGTAAGCACCGTGTCCACCCCGGCAGGGATTGCAGTGACCACAGGCGCCGTAGGTCAGCACCACGTGATCCCCCGCCTTGAGGTCGCGCACGTTCGGGCCAACCGCTTCGACGATGCCCGCCCCCTCATGGCCCAGCACCGCCGGCAGCGGCACCGGATAGTACTGATCGCGCACGATCAGGTCGGTATGGCACAGGCCGGTGGCCACCACCTTCACCAGCACCTCGTCGTCCTGGGGACCGCGCAGCGTCGCCTGCTCGATGACGAAGGGCTGCTCCTTGCCGCGTACCACGGCGGCGGTGATCTCACGCGTTGCGTTGTTGTCGTTCATCGTGATGGCTCCTTCGATCAGATCGGGTAAGCGGGCGCTTCGCCCTTGACGGTCAACCACTGCCACTGGGTGAACTCCTCGCCGTTGGCCGGGCCACCGATGCTGGTGCCGTTGCCGGACGCGCCGACGCCGCCGAAGGGATTGATCACCTCGTCATTCACGGTCTGGTCGTTGATGTGCAGCAGACCGGTACGCAGGCGCTCGCCGATCTTCAGTGCGCGGCCGACGTTGCTGGACACGATCGCCATCGACAGCCCGTACTCGCTGTCGTTGGCCAGGCGCACCGCTTCGTCGTCATTGTCGAACGGCACCACCACCGCTACCGGCGCGAAGATTTCCTCGCTGAAGGCCGGATTGTCGGCCGCAACGTTGCCGAGCACGGTGGGTGCGAAGAACAGCTCCCGGTGTGTGCCGCCCGCTTCCAGCGTGGCACCGGCCTGCACCGCCTGCTCGACCACGCGTGCAGCATGGTCGCGCTGGCCAGCATTGATCAGCGGGCCGATCGCCACGTCCTCACGTGCCGGGTCGCCTACCTTCAGCGCGTTGGCCTTGGCCACCAGTTTCTGCAGGAACGTGTCGTGGATCTTCCGGTGCACCAGCACGCGGCCGGTCGCCATGCAGATCTGGCCCTGGTGCAGGTAGACGCCCCACGCGGTGTTGGCCACCGCCAGGTCCAGGTCCGCATCGTCCAGGATGATCAACGAATTCTTGCCACCCAACTCCAGCGAAACCTTTTTCAGGTGCTTGCCCGCCGCTTCGCCGACCTTGCGCCCGGCGGCGGTGGAACCGGTGAACTGGATCATCGCCACGTGCGGGTCACTGGTCAGCGCGGCCCCGGCCGCGCCATCGCCGGGCAGCATGTGCAGCACGCCTGCCGGCAGGCCCGCCTGCTCGAACAGGCGTGCGATCACCGCGCCACCACACACTGCCGTACGCGGGTCCGGCTTGAGAACCACAGCGTTGCCCAGCGCGATCGCCGGGGCCACCGCACGCATCGCCAGATAGAGCGGGAAGTTGAACGGCGAAATGACCCCGACCACACCCAGCGGGCGGCGCCGCGCCAGATTCAGCTTGCCCGGCTCGGACGGCAGGATCTCACCCGTGCTGCGCGACGGCAGTGCGGCGGCCTCGTGCAGCGCCTTGATCGTCACCTTGGTCTCGAAGCCGGCCTTCAGGCGGGTCGAGCCGCTTTCGCGCACCAGCCACTCGACCAGGGTGTCGATGTTCTCTTCGGCCAGACGCGCGGCCTTGCGCAGCACGTCGGCACGCTGTTCGTAGGGCGCCGCCGCCCAAGCCTGCTGCGCCTGTGCCGCGGCAGCCGCCGAACGCGCGATCTGCGCCGGGTCGGCCAGGCCGATCTCGCCCAGCTCCCGGCCAGTGGCCGGTTCAATCACCGGGTGCCGTTGCGGGGCAGCCTGCCAGTGGCCATCAAAGAAGGCGCCGGCCCAGAGGGCGTCCGGCAGCCACGGGGAAGATGCAGTCATGGGTGTCCTCCTGTGTCGTGCATCCATTCCACGCCCGTCGCCCCGGACTGGCAATCGGCCATCCATCGGTAGCGCGCAACGGTTTGAATCTTCAGGAATTTCCAGCTTCGCCACTGTCCAGTTCCTGCACAGTGGACAGCGCAGCACCGGCACACTGCCTACAATGGCGGCCCCGCCAGCCCACGTGCCCGCCATGACCGATACCTCCCTGCCCACCGATGACCCGATCGCAGCCACCCGCCTGTGGCTGGAGCGCATCGTCATCGGCCTGAACCTGTGCCCGTTCGCCAAGGCGGTGTACGTGAAGGACCAGGTCCGCATCGTGCTCAGCGATGCGACCACGCCGGAAGCGCTGGTTGAACAGCTGGCCGAGGAGCTGGTGCTGCTGCGCGATACGCCGGCCGAGCAGATCGACACGACGCTGATCGTGCATCCGCAGGTGCTGACCGATTTCCTCGACTACAACGATTTCCTCGACAACGCCGATGCGGCGATCGAGGCACTGGACCTGCAGGGCATCCTGCAGGTGGCCAGCTTCCACCCGGACTACCAGTTCGATGGCGTGGCCGCGGACGACGCCAGCAACTACACC
The DNA here is from genome assembly GCF_056480905.1 of Stenotrophomonas sp. 96582_Sma. NCBI lineage: Bacteria > Pseudomonadati > Pseudomonadota > Gammaproteobacteria > Lysobacterales > Lysobacteraceae > Stenotrophomonas > Stenotrophomonas sp. 96582_Sma. The sequence continues at coordinate 4,310,552 of NZ_CM151122.1, forward strand.
AACCGCGCGCCCTTCCCCACCCTGCACCTGCTGCGCGAAGACAGCGTGGCACGCGCGGTGGATGTCTATCCGGACCCGGACGTGATCGTCGAGCGCAACATCCAGACCCTGGACCGCATCGGTGTGGACGGCTGGCATCGCCGCCTGCGCGGCGAAGACCTGACGTGAGCACCGTGCCGCCGATTGCCGCATGGCCGGCCGCGCCACTGTCGGGCAAGGTTGTGCTGGTCACCGGCGGTGCCAACGGCATCGGCCGTGGTATTGCCCAGGCCGTACTTGGTGCCGGTGGACGCGTGCTGATCGGCGACCTGGACGTGGAGGCCGGAGAAGCGTGTCTGGCGGAATGGCAGCGCGGCGAGGATGCCGCGTTCCAGCGCCTGGACATCACCGACGAAGCCAGCGTGCGCGACTTCATCGCCGTGGCCCTGCAGCGTTTCGGCCGTATCGACGGACTGGTGAACAACGCGGGCATCGCCGGTCCACACGGCACAGGGTTGCAGGATATGGACTGGGACGAGTGGCAGCGCCGGCTGTCGTCACTGCACGGTGCATTCCTGTGCAGCAAGCACACGTTGCCTGCACTGACCGCCAGCGCCGCCGGTGCGATCATCAACATCGCCTCCACCCGGGCCTGGCAATCCGAAGCACACAGCGAAGCCTATGCGGCAGCCAAGGGTGGGCTGGTGGCCTTCACCCATGCACTTGCGATCAGCGCCGGTCCGGCGGTGCGTGTGAACAGCATCAGCCCCGGCTGGATCGGCACCACTGCGTGGCAGGCCCCCTCACGGCGCCACGCGCCGGAATACTCAGCCATCGACCATGCGCAACACCCGGTCGGCCGGGTCGGCCGCCCCGAAGACATCGGTGCACTGGCGGTGTACCTGCTGTCGTCGCTGTCCGGTTTCACCACCGGCCAGGACTTCATCGTGGACGGTGGCATGACCCGGAAGATGATCTACGCCGAATGACCCCAAGGCGCGACGCCCGGTAGAGGCCAACCTTGGTTGGCCTGGGCTTTTCGCCAACCAAGGCGTTACGCCATGTCCGAACATTCCGGTAGATCCACGCCATGCGTGGATAACGGTAACGTGCCAACCAAGGTTGGCACCTACCAAACACCTTACGCCATGCCCGAGTGGCGCAGTAGCGCGTCGATCTGCGGTGCGCGGCCGCGGAAGGCCTTGAAGTTCTCCGCCGCCGGGCGGCTGCCACCACGCGACAGGATCTCATCGCGGAAGCGCGCGCCGGTTTCAGCCAGCGCCTGCGGCGCCTCCTCGAACGCCGCATAGGCATCGGCGCTCAGCACCTCGGCCCACTTGTAGCTGTAGTAACCGGCTGCGTAGCCGCCGGCGAAGATGTGGCTGAACTGATGCGGGAAGCGATTCCAGACCGGCGGATGGTTCACGGCCACTTCCGCACGCACGCGGTCGAGCAGTGCCAGCACGCTGTCCTGCGCCGGTTCGAACTGGCTGTGCAGCAGCATGTCGAACAGGCCGAACTCCAGCTGGCGCACCGTGGCCATGCCGCTGTGGAAGTTGCGTGCAGCCAGCATGCGCTCGTACAGCGCGCGCGGCAGCGGCTCGCCACTGTCCACATGTGCGGTCATCGCCTGCAGGTGCTCCCATTCCCAGCAGAAGTTCTCCATGAACTGGCTGGGCAGCTCCACCGCGTCCCATTCCACGCCGTTGATGCCGGCCACACCCAGTTCGCCGATGCGGGTCAGCAGCTGATGCAGGCCGTGGCCCATTTCATGGAACAGGGTGGTCACTTCATTGTGGCTGAAGGTAGCCGGCTTGCCATTGGCACCTCGGCCGAAGTTGCACACCAGGTAGACCAGCGGCGTCTGCACGCTGCCGTCGGCACGCTCGCGGCGGTTACGGCAATCATCCATCCACGCGCCACCGCGCTTGCCTTCGCGCGCGTACAGGTCCAGGTAGAACTGGCCCACCAGCGCACCCTGCGCATCGACCAGGCGGAAGAAGCGCACATCCTCGTGCCACACCGGCGCGCTGTCCTCCTGCACGCGCAGGCCGTACAGCTGCTCGATTACCGAGAACAGGCCGCCCAGCACCTTCGGTTCGGTGAAGTACTGCTTCACTTCCTGTTCGGAATAGCTGTAACGCGCCTGCTTCAGGCGATCGGCAGCGAATGCCAAGTCCCAGGCCTGCAGGCTGTCGATACCGAGTTGCTCGCGTGCGAACTGTTCCAGTTCAGCACGGTCCTTGGCCGCGAACGGCTTGGCGCGCGAGGCCAGGTCACGCAGGAAACCGAGCACCTCGGCCGGGTCCTGCGCCATCTTGGTCGCCACCGAATAATCACCATACGAACCGAAGCCGAGCAGTGCGGCGAGTTCCGCGCGCAGGGCGAGGATGCGGTCGATGTTGCCGCTGTTGTCCAGCGTGTCATCGCCGAATTCGGACGCACGCTGTGCGCTGGCACGGTACAGGATCTCGCGCAGGTCGCGGTCCTCACCCCAGGTCTGCACCGGCAGGTAGCACGGCATCTGCAGGGTCAGTTTCCAGCCAGACTTGCCGTCCTTCTGTGCTGCGGCATGCGCGGCGGCCTTCACGTCTTCCGGCAGGCCCTTCAATCGCGCTTCGTCCTCGACGATCAGCGACCAGGCATCGGTAGCGTCAAGAACGTTCTGCGAGAACTTCGCCGACAGCGCCGACAGTTCTTCCTTGATCGCCGCGAAGCGCTGCTGCGCCTCCGGCGCCAGCTCGGCGCCGCCGAGGCGGAAGTCACGCAGCGTGTTGTCCAGCACCTTGCGCTGAGCCTCGTCGAAGCGCGCCGCCTCGGTGCTGGCGGCCAGCGTCTGGTGCTGCCGGTACAACGCCAGGTTCTGGCTGAGCGCGCTGGCGAAGCGGGTCACCCGCGGCAGGTTGCTGTTGTAGGCCTCACGCAGTTCCGGGGTGTTGACCACGCCCTGCAGGTGGCCGACCAGGCCCCAGGCGCGCCACAGCCGCTCGGTGGCATCGTCCAGCGGGGCAACGAAGGTCTCCCAGCGCACCGGCTGCACCTGCTCGGCCGTGCTGACGGCGGCTTCGGCCTCGGCCAGCAGCACGTCCAGCGCCGGCGCCACGTGCTCGGGGCGGATGGCCTCGAAGCGCGGCAGGCCGGAAAAATCGAGCAGGGGGTTGGCAACGGTCACGTCAGATCTCCAGGGTACGGGCCCGGCGGGCGGGCAGCATGCAGGATATGGCGCTGGCAGGCGGGGCTGACAAGGGGGCACGGCCCGGCATTCACGTCGGCCTTACGGTCCCGCGCTGAAGCTCTGGCTGCGGGGGAGTCCGCAGCGATACGCACCGAACGAGGCCCTACATGGAAGGTCTGGCTGCAGTTGCATCCGCCTCACCGGCCCGGTCACTGGCATTGTCCGCCAGCCCGGCCGAACTGACCTGGATCGCCGCATTGTGCGATGCCGGCGACGACGCCCCGCGTCACCTGCATCAACTGCAGGCAGTGCTGCAGCAGGGCGGCATGTTCAACGATGCCCAGGAGTGGTACCCGTTCGAGGTGATCGAACGCGGCGCCAGCCAGCTGCGGCTGGGCCATGAGCGCGAGTTCGTGATCTGCGTGCTGCTGTGGCTGCAGGCGCTGGCCCAGGGCCGTGCCAGCATCCTGGACCCAAGCCTGCATCTGGATGATCGCGCGATGGACATCGAGGCCTTGCCCGATGCGCTGCGAGATGCAGTGCTGGACGCGTTCACCGCGGCGGGCTACTGAATCTGTAGCGTCGAGCCATGCTCGACGGCTCTTTCCCGGAGTCGAGCATGGCTCGACTCTACAAGGGCTCTACAATGCTTCCAGGCTGCACCACGGCAGTTCCGGCAGCCCCTGCCCGGCCACTGCCGCCGCCAGCTGCGCATCGGCGCCGTCGACATCGATGCCCTGGCGCGCGTACCACGCCGGGTCGTAATAGCTCTGCGCGTAGCGCTCGCCACTGTCGCACAGGATGCTGACAATGCTGCCCTGGTGGCCCGCCTCACGCATCCACTGCGCCGCCTGCAGCACACCGATGAAGTTGGTGCCGGTGGAGCCACCGACACGGCGGCCGAGCTGGCGGCTGACATGGCGCATCGCGGCCAGGCTCAGCGCGTCGGGCACCTTCACCATCGCATCGACGCTGGTCGGGATGAAGCTCGGCTCCACCCGCGGCCTGCCGATGCCTTCCACGCGCGAACCGCCGCTGCAGGTCAGGCCGCGCCAGTCCTGCTGGCCGGCCACGGCAGCCTGATAGCCATCGAAGAACACCGACACTTCCGGGTCCGCGCACAGGATGCGGGTGTCATGCCGGCGGTAGCTGACATAGCGGCCCAGCGTCGCTGCGGTACCGCCGGTACCGGGGCTGCACACGATCCATTCCGGAACCGGGCTGGGCTCCTCGGCCATCTGCTTGAAGATGGATTCGGCGATGTTGTTGTTGGCGCGCCAGTCGGTCGCCCGCTCGGCATAGGTGAACTGGTCCATGAAGTGGCCACCGGTTTCGCGGGCCAGCTTCTCCGATTCACCGTTGAGTTCGCAGGCGCGCTCGACCAGGTGGCAGCGGCCCCCGTGGAACTCGATGGCGGCGATCTTCTCCGGCGAGGTCGTGGCCGGAATCACCGCGATGAACGGCACCCCCAGCAGGCGCGCGAAATAGGCCTCGGACACGGCCGTCGAGCCGCTGGAGGCCTCGATCACCGGCCGTCCTTCGCGCAGCCAGCCGTTGGTCAACGCATACAGGAACAGCGAGCGCGCCAGCCGGTGCTTGAGGCTGCCGGTGGGATGGCTCGATTCATCCTTCAAGTACACATCGATGCCCGCGAACCCGGGCAGCGCCAGCGGGATAAGGTGGGTATCGGCGGAACGGTTGAAATCGGCTTCGATCTTGCGGATGGCGGCAGCCACCCATTCACGCTGCGACATGGCGGGCAATGCTCAGAACGGAACGGTGCGATCCGCCCATTGTACGTCGCGGTGCCGTCAGGTGACGGCCGGTAGAATGGCCCCATCCGGCCAGCAACGGCCCTGTCTGAAGGACCTCCCCCATGACCATTCCCGCCCTGCGCGATGTCCCCGGCGTCGCCGCCCAGGCCCCGGCCGAGACCACCGGCTTCGTGTTCAACCACACCATGCTGCGGGTGAAGGACATCACCGCCTCGCTGGACTTCTACACCCGCGTGCTCGGCTACCAGCTGATCGACAAGCGCGACTTCCCGGAGGCCCAGTTCAGCCTGTACTTCCTGGCCTACGTGCAGGCCGGCGCGGTGGTGCCGGAAGACGATGCCCAGCGCCGCGTGTGGATGGCCGGCCTGCCGGGTGTGCTGGAACTGACCCATAACCACGGCACCGAGACCCAGGACGGCGCGGTCTACCACGACGGCAACAGCGACCCGCGCGGCTTCGGCCACATCTGCGTGTCCGTGCCGGACATCGAAGCCGCCTGCCAGCGCTTCGAGGACCTGGGCGTGACCTTCCAGAAGCGCCTGACCGATGGCCGCATGAAGAACCTGGCCTTCATCAAGGATCCGGACGGCTACTGGGTCGAGATCATCTCCAACGTCTGACCCAAAAAGGGGACGGAGGGGATTAAGTCGTTTCTGGCACTATTGGCTGGAAGCGACTTAATCCCCTCCGTCCCCTTTTTTGCGAGGTTCGTATGGAAACGATGGAACTGCACCGTGGCCGCCTGATCGACCACATCCAGCTGGTGGTGCGCGACCTGGCCGCCAGCCGGCGCTTCTACCAGGCGGTGTTCGATACGATCGGCATCCCGATCGCCGGCGAAGGCGAGGATTACTTCTGGGCCGATGAGCTGTTCATTTCCAGCGCCAGCAGCGAGGCCGCCGCCGGCCAGCTGACCGGGCGCCACCATCTGGCCTTCCAGGCACGCGACAGCGCCACCGTCGATGCCTTCCATACCGCCGCGATCGCCGCCGGCGGCACCGACAACGGCGCGCCCGGCGAGCGCCCCTACCATCCCGGCTACTACGGCGCCTTCGTGCTCGATCCGGATGGCAACAACATCGAAGTGGTCTATCACGGTCCGGCGAACTACAGTGCCGATTCGGTGAAGGTCACTTTCTGATATCACCGAAGCCGTGAACGAAGAAGCCGGGCAATGCCCGGCTTCTCTGCATCCAAGGGTCCAGCCCTCAGTGGGCGGCCATGTAGATGTCCTGCAGCACGGCCTTTTCCAGCTCCAGCTCGCCCAGCAGGTTCTTCACGATGTCGCCCAGGCTGAGGATGCCCACCAGCAGGGTGCCTTCGGTGACCATCAGATGACGGCGCCGCGAGTATGTCATCAGCGACATGGCCTGCTTCAGGGTCGCTTCCGGCGCAATGCCTTCCAGGCCGGTGGACGGCAGGCTGGAGATCACCCGGCGGCCGGCCTGCGGGCCGTCGTCGGCCAGGGTGCGCACGATGTCCTTCTCGGAAATGATGCCGACCGGGGCATCGTCCTTCATCACCACCAGCGCAGCGATCTTGTTCGCGCTCATCTTGTGGGCGGCGGCACCGATGGTGTCTTCGGCGTCGATGGTGATGACAGCTTCTTTCTTGGATTGCAGGAGTTCGCGGACGTTCATTCTTGTTTCCTGGTGCAGGTCACTAAGTCAAAAAGTGTGCTCTTCCGATACGCCCCCTCCCCGGGAACAGACCTTTCAGCGCACGTCTGGCGCACCCGGCTGCCGGTGGAAATGGATCGGCAGACGACGTGCTGCAACGCGAACGAGGTGGGTTCAACCGCTCAACCCGGCCCTCGGTCAAATCGATTCTACGACTGCGACCATCGGTCACTACCGGCATCGATAGGACAGTTCGTCGTGGGAACCAACTGACGATCCAGAGAATGGCACCGCGGCTGAAACCGCCGCTGAATACAGGCGATGTCGCGCATTAAAGATTGATTGCCTGCTGCCGACAGCGGACAGAACACCCGGCGGCTGTCCCACTTGGCACGACCACCGGCGCAAACGAAAGGGGCCCACGTGGGGCCCCTTTCGCATGCAGCTTCCAGCGGTTCCGGCGGAGTTACTCCACCGTCACGCTCTTGGCCAGGTTGCGTGGCTTGTCCACGTCGGTGCCACGTGCCAGTGCGGTGTGGTACGCCAGCAGCTGCACCGGGATGGTGTGCACGATGGGGCTGAGCACGCCGGCATGGCGCGGCGTGCGGATCACATGCACGCCTTCGGACTCGTTGAAGTTGCTGTCCTGGTCGGCGAACACGAACAGCTCGCCGCCGCGCGCGCGCACTTCCTGCATGTTCGACTTCACCTTCTCCAGCAGGCTGTCGTTGGGCGCGATCACCACTACCGGCATGTCCTCGTCCACCAGCGCCAGCGGGCCATGCTTCAGCTCGCCCGCCGGGTAGGCCTCGGCGTGGATGTAGGAGATTTCCTTGAGCTTGAGCGCGCCTTCCAGCGCGATCGGGTAATGCAGGCCACGACCCAAGAACAGCGCACTGCTCTTGCGGGCGAAACGCTCGGCCCAGGCGGCGATCTGCGGCTCCATGTTCAGCGCGTGCTGCACGCTGCCCGGCAGGAAGCGCAGCTGCTCCAGGTAGTCCGCTTCCTGCGCCGCGTCGATGCGGCCATGCAGCTTGCCCAGCACCACGGTCAGCTGGAACAGTGCGGCCAGCTGGGTGGTGAAGGCCTTGGTCGACGCCACGCCGATCTCGGCGCCGGCGCGGGTGTAGCAGACCAGCTCGCTGGCGCGCGGAATCGCGCTTTCCGGCACGTTGCAGATCGACAGCGTGTGCCTGTGGCCCAGCGACTTGGCGTACTTCAACGCCTCCATCGTATCCAGCGTTTCGCCGGACTGAGAGATGGTGACGATCAGGTGCTTCGGGTTCGCATAGGCGGCGCGGTAGCGGTACTCGCTGGCAATCTCCACGCTGCACGGCAGGCCGGCGATGGCTTCGATCCAGTAGCGCGCGGTCAGGCCGGCGTAATAGCTGGTGCCACAGGCGATGATCTGCACGCCTTCGATGCCTGACAGCACGGCCTCGGCATTCTTGCCGAACAGTTCGGCCGGGAAACCACCGGCGTCGATCGCTGCCTCGATGGTGTCGCCCAGCGCGCGCGGCTGCTCGTGGATTTCCTTCTGCATGAAGTGGCGGTACGGGCCCAGCTCCAGCGATGCCAGCGATACGTCGGACAGGTGCACCTCGCGCTCGATCGGCTGGTCATGCTCATCGAAGATGCGCACGCCGTCGCGGCGGATTTCGGCGGTGTCGCCCTCTTCCAGGAAGATCACCTTGCGGGTGGCCGAGATCACCGCCGAAACGTCGGACGCCACGAAGTTCTCGCCCTCGCCCAGGCCGATCAGCAGCGGGCAGCCCATGCGCGCGCAGACGAAGCGTTCCGGCTCGGCGCGGCTGACCACGGCCAGCGCGTAGGCACCGGTCAGCTCCTTCACCGTGTGCTGCAGCGCCACCAGCAGGTCGTCGCCGTCCTTCAGGTGGTGATGGATCAGGTGCGCGATGACTTCGGTGTCGGTCTGCGACTCGAAGGTGTAACCCAGGGCACGCAGCTTCTCGCGCTGCTCCTCGTGATTTTCAATGATGCCGTTGTGCACCAGCGCCACGCCGTGGCTGATGTGCGGATGCGCGTTGGCCTCGGTGACACCACCGTGGGTGGCCCAGCGGGTGTGGCCGATGCCCAGCACTGCATTGAAGCCCTCGGCCTCGGCCGCAGTGGCCATTTCCGACACACGGCCGGTACGACGCACGCGGCGCACATCCGGCCGTTCGGCATGGTCGATCACCGCGATGCCCGAGGAATCGTAACCACGGTACTCAAGGCGCTTCAGGCCTTCGATCAGCACCGGCACTACGTCGCGATCAGCGATCGCACCCACGATTCCACACATGTCACGCGTTTCCTTGAAGACGATCGCCGCATTCTAGCCTGCGGGCCCGCGCTCCCCCTCCTGTCCGCTTAATGAAAGTGTCCGGAAAGGTGTCCGCGGACACCCGGACACTTCAGGGCGCCTCCCAACCCATTGACCCACAAGGAAATAAAGTTGGCACGCTACGTGCTTGGTACCCACTACCACCGTCAGGCACGCACCCGATGATCCGCGACACCTCCGCACAGGACCAGATCGTTTCCTCCGCCCCGGCCGGCACCACCCGCGCCAACTGGCAGCGTTACCGCTGGCCGGCACTGGGCGCCATCGCGCTGCTGGCCGGCATCGGCTGGGCCGTGTACGCCTGGTCCAACGCCAGCCGCTCCTACGACAGCAGCCGCGTGCGCATCGCCGAAGTGAAGCGCGGTGACCTGGTCCGCGACATCGCCGCCGACGGCCGCGTGATCGCCGCCAACAGCCCGATCCTGTACGCCATCTCGGCCGGTACCGTGGACCTGAAAGTCGTTGCCGGTGACGTGGTCAAGAAGGACCAGGAGCTGGCGGTCATCGACAGCCCGGAACTGCGCAGCAAGCTGGCTCAGGAGCAGGCCACCCTGGCCGGCCTGGAAGCCGAGGCCAGCCGCGCCGCGCTGGACGCCACCCTGGCCCGCGCCAAGTCGCGCAAGGAAACCGACCAGGCCACCATCGAGCGCCAGGCCGCCGACCGCGACCTGCAGCGCTACCAGCGCGGTTACGACGGCGGTGCAGTACCGCAGATCGATCTGGCCAAGGCCAAGGACTCGCTGAAGAAGGCCGACATCACCCTGGCCAACGCCACCACCGATGCACGCCTGCAGAGCCAGGGCGCTGACCTGGACGCCCGCAACAAGCGCCTGCTGGCCGACCGCCAGAAGGCCGTGGTGGCCGAGGTGCAGCGCCAGGTGGACGCGCTGACCCTGCGCGCGCCGTTCGACGGCCAGGTCGGCCAGGTGCAGGCTATCCAGTCCACCAACCTGGCCGCCAATGCGCCCGTGCTGGGCGTGGTCGACCTGTCCAAGTTCGAGGTCGAGATCAAGGTGCCGGAAAGCTTCGCCCGCGACCTGGCGATCGGCATGCCGGCGCAGCTGACCGGCGGCAACGGCAAGCCGTTCCCGGGCGAGATCAGCGCGGTGTCGCCGGAAGTGGTCAACGGCGAGGTCAACGCCCGCGTGCGCTTCGCCAGCGCGCAGCCGGAAGGCCTGCGCCAGAGCCAGCGGATGTCGGTGCGCGTGCTGCTCGACACCCGCAAGGACGTGCTGAAGGTCGAGCGCGGCCCGTTCGTCGAACAGGGCAACGGCATCGCCTACGTGATGGATGGCCGCACCGCAGTGCGGCGTCCGGTGGAACTGGGCGTCAGCAGCCTGGGCGAAGTGGAAATCAAGTCGGGTGTGCAGCCGGGCGACCGCATCGTGGTCTCTGGCAGCGACCTGTTCAAGGACGCCGAACGCGTCTCCGTCAACTGATACCTGATACCTGAATCCTGGAGAGAGGACACCCCATGTACATGCTCGAAATGCGTTCGGTCGCCAAAGTCTTCCGCACCGAACAGGTGGAAACCCACGCACTGCGCTCGCTGGAACTGCAGGTCAAGGAAGGCGAGTTCGTCGCCGTCACCGGCCCGTCAGGCTCCGGCAAGACCACCTTCCTCAATATCGCCGGCCTGCTGGAAACCTTCACCAGCGGCACCTACATGCTGGACGGCCAGGACGTGAGCACGCTGGGCGACGACGCCCGCAGCCGCCTGCGCAACCAGAAGATCGGCTTCATCTTCCAGGGCTTCAACCTGATCCCCGACCTGAACCTGTTCGACAACGTCGACGTGCCGCTGCGCTATCGGAAGATGAGCGCCAACGAGCGCCGCGAACGTATCGAGAAGGCGCTGAGCCAGGTCGGCCTCGGCTCGCGCATGAAGCATTATCCGAATGAACTGTCGGGTGGCCAGCAGCAGCGCGCGGCCATTGCGCGTGCGCTTGCCGGCAGCCCGCGCCTGCTGCTGGCCGACGAACCGACCGGCAACCTGGACACACAGATGGCCCGCGGCGTGATGGAACTGCTGGAGGAGATCAACGCTGCCGGCACCACCATCGTGATGGTCACCCACGACCCGGAACTGGCTGCGCGCGCGCAGCGCAACGTGCACATCGTCGATGGCCAGGTGACCGACCTGGTGCGCGAGCCGGTGCTGGCCACCCCGCCGCGCCACATCGTCGCCGTCAACGAGTGAGGGCCCGACCATGTTCGCCTACTACGCCCGATTGGCGGTGCGCAGCTTCCGCCGCAACAAGGTACTGACCGCGCTGATGGTGATCGCTATCGCGCTCGGCATCGGCGCCTCGATGACCACGTTGACCGTGTTCCACGTGCTGTCCGGTGACCCGATTCCCGGCAAGAGTGACCGCCTGTTCTATGTGCAGCTTGATGCCGCGACCGGCGCCTATGTCGCTGGCGAGGAACCGGAAACCCAGCTGACCCGCTTCGACGGTGAAGCCCTGCTGCGCGAAGCCAAGGGCGAGCGCCAGGCGCTGATGAGCGGCGGCGGCGGCACCATCGAACCGGACAACAGCACCCTCAAGCCCTTCAGCATCGATACCCGCTGGACCTCGGCCGACTTCTTCCCGATGTTCGAGGTGCCCATGCAGTACGGCCGCGCCTGGACGCGCGAGGACGATGAAGGCCGTGCACGCGTGGTGGTCATCTCCAAGGCGCTCAATGACAAGCTGTACCAGGGCGCCAACAGCGTCGGCCGCGACCTGCGCATGGAAGGGCAGAGCTACCGCATTGTCGGCGTGATGAAGGAATGGAGCCCGGAGCCGCACTTCTACGACCTGACCACGGGCAGCTACGGCAAGAACGAGGACCTGCTGCTGCCGATCTCCACCTCCTTCGACCTGAAGCTGGGCAACAACGGCAACATGAACTGCTTCGGCGAGAATCCCGACGGCAACAGCTACTCGCTCAACGCACCGTGCGCATGGCTGCAGTACTGGGTGGAGATGGACCCGGCCAAGGCCGCCGACTACCGCCGCTACCTGGAGAACTATTCGACCCAGCAGCGCGAGGCCGGCCGCTTCAAGCATCCGCCGAACGTGCGCCTGCGCACCGTGATGGAATGGCTGGACTTCAATGGCGCGGTCCCCAGCGATGTGCGCCTGCAGCTGTGGCTGGCGCTGGGCTTCCTGGGTGTCTGCCTGGTCAACACGGTGGGCCTGCTGCTGGCCAAGTTCCTGCGCCGCAGTGGTGAGATCGGCGTGCGCCGCGCCCTCGGCGCCAGCCGTGGCCAGATCTTCCTGCAGTGCCTGGTGGAAGCCGGTGCGGTCGGTGTGGTCGGTGGCGTGCTGGGTATCGGTCTGGCCCTGCTTGGCCTGTTCGCGGTGCGCCAGCAACCGGTGGAATACGCAAAGCTGGCCCACCTGGACGGCAACATGCTGCTGCTCGCGCTGGGCCTGACCCTGCTCGCCAGTCTTGCCGCCGGGTTCCTGCCCGCCTGGCGCGCCATGCAGGTCACCCCGGCCATCCAGCTCAAGTCGCAGTAAGCACCCGAACGAGGACTCCCATGGACATCCGCCCCATCCTCAGCACGCTGCGCCGGCACAAGACCGCCGCTGCCCTGATCGTGCTGGAAGTCGCACTGACCTGCGCCATCGTCTGCAACGCGCTGTTCCTGGTCAGCCAGCGCGTGGAGAAGATCAGCATGCCCAGCGGCATCGCCGAGAGCGAACTGGTCATGCTGCGCGTCAGCGGCATCGGCAAGCAGACCGACGCCATGGCCCGCACCCGCGAGGACCTGGCATCGCTGCGCGCGATTCCCGGCGTCAGCAACGTCACCATCATCAACCAGGTCCCCTTCCGCAACGGCTCCTCCAGCAGCAGCATTTCGCGTGTGATCGACCAGGAACGGCCGACCACCAACGCCTCGATGTACACCCTGTCCGAGAACGGGCTGGCCACGATGGGCATCAACCTGATCGCAGGCCGCGATTTCCTGCCCGACGAGTACCAGAACTTCGAAGACGCCAGCAAGGGCGGCGCAAAGGAGAACGCGATCCCGGTCATCCTCACCCAGGCCACCGCCGCCAAGATGGAACCCAATGGCAGTGCGCTGGGCAAGACCTACTACATGGGCAAGCAGCCGCTGCATGTGGTCGGCATCGTCGACACGCTCAGCACGCCCAACGGCTGGAATGACAACTGGACCAACTCGATGCTGCTGCCCATGCGGCGCACCTTCGACGAAGGTGGCACGTATGTGCTGCGCACTTCGCCGGAACGCCGCAAGGAAGTACTCGATGCCGGTGCCGCCGCGCTGGAACGCAACGACCCCAACCGGCTGATGCGCGACAAGCTGACCTATGAAGACCAGCGCAAGGACTTCTTCAAGAACGACCGCGCGATGGTCGGCCTGCTGATCACCGTCAGCATCTCGCTGCTGGTGGTCACCGCGCTGGGCATCATCGGCCTGGCCAGCTTCTGGGTGCAGCAGCGCAGCAAGCAGATCGGCATCCGCCGTGCGCTGGGCGCGACCCGCGGGCAGATCCTGCGCTACTTCCAGACCGAGAACTTCCTGCTGGCCACGCTGGGCATCGTGCTGGGCATGCTGGCGGCCTACGCCATCAACCTGGCGCTGATGAACCTGTACGAGCTGCCGCGCATGCCGCTGTACTACCTGCCGCTGGGTGCACTGCTGCTGTGGGTGCTGGGCCAGATCGCGGTGTTCGGGCCGGCGCGGCGTGCGGCAGCGGTGCCGCCTGCGGTCGCCACGCGGGGCGCGTGAGATGCGTGCCCGCGCGATGTGCCTGATGCTGCTCCTGCCATTGCCGGCGCTGGCCGGCGGTGGCAGTGCGCAGACACTGGAGTGGCGCCAGGATGCCGCGCGGTTGTCATTGCGCTCAACGGAGGGCCAGGTGCGCGTGGAGGCCGCCAGCCCGGAAACGCGCTTCGGCGTGCGCAGTGGCGATCGCATCCTGCGCGTGGACGACACGGCGGTGCGCCGGGTCGAACACCTTGCCGAGGCCCTGCGTCATTCCAACGCAGCCACCGCCTATCTGTTGCTGCGCCGCGACAAGCGCGAACTGACGGTGGCGGTCGACGCCGCAGCCTGGCGCCAGGCGCTGGAGGTGCCGCCGCCACCTGCGCCGCCACGGCCCCCGGCGCCTCCCCGGCGCTGAGCGAGGGCCGCTCCTGCACAGCCACGGGTTTGGCTATGCTTGATGGGTGGCGCCGGGCTCTCCCGGTGCGTGGACACGAACGGCTCCAACGGCGCCGCCCATCCCTTTCTGCAGAACCGCTTGATGCCTGCGATCCTGATCATCGACGACAACGCCAGCGTGGGTACCGCGCTGGACGTGCTGTTCTCCCTGCACGACATCGACACCCTGCAGGCGCAGAGCCCGTCCGAAGGGCTGGCCCTGCTGGAGTCGCAGCCGGTCGACCTGGTGATCCAGGACATGAACTTCAGCGAGGACACCACCTCCGGCGAAGAAGGCGAGGCCCTGTTCGCGCAGATCCGCGCGCGCCATCCCGATCTGCCGGTGATCCTGCTGACCGCCTGGACCCACCTCAGCAGCGCGGTGGATCTGGTCAAGGCCGGTGCGGCCGACTACCTGGCCAAGCCCTGGGACGACCGCAAGCTGATGACCACGGTCAACAACCTGCTGGAACTGTCCGAGGCGCGCCGCGAACTGGACCGGCGCCGCAGCCGTGAACTGCGCCAGCGCAATGCGCTGGAAGAGAAGTACGACCTGTGCGGCGCGGTCTTCGCCGACCCCGCCAGCGAGCGCGTCATCGCTCTCGCCTGCCAGGTCGCACGCTCGGAACTGCCGGTACTGATCACCGGCGCGAACGGTGCCGGCAAGGAGAAGATCGCGCAGATCATCCAGGCCAATTCCCTGGTGGCCAAGGGTCCATTCGTGGCGGTCAACTGTGGCGCGCTGCCTTCGGAACTGATCGAGGCCGAACTGTTCGGTGCCGAGGCCGGTGCGTATACCGGCGCCAACAAGGCACGCGAAGGCAAGTTCGAGGCCGCCGATGGTGGCACCCTGTTCCTGGATGAGATCGGCAACCTGTCGCTGGGCGGGCAGATGAAGCTGCTGCGTGTGCTGGAAACCGGCCGCTTCGAGCGCCTGGGCTCCAACCGCGAACGCCAGGTCAAGGTCCGCGTGGTCAGCGCGACCAATGCCGACCTGCCGGCGATGATCCGCGACGGCACCTTCCGCGAAGACCTCTATTACCGCCTCAACACGGTGGAACTGGTGCTGCCGCCGCTGGCCGATCGCCCGGGCGACATCGTGCCGCTGGCCGAGCGCTTCCTGACCGCTGGCAAGCCCCTGTCCAGCGCCGCCACCGCCGCCCTGCAGCGGCACCCGTGGCCAGGCAACGTGCGCGAACTGCGCAACGTGATCCAGCGCGCCGAACTGCTGGCCACCGGCAACCGCATTGAAGTGGCCGATCTCAATCTGCCGCGCGCAGCCGCAGCACCGCGCCCGGCCCCCAGTGCGGGCAATGACCCCGACCGCGCGCGCATCGAAGAGGTACTGGCGCGCAACCATGGCGTCATCGCCCAGGCCGCCGCCGAACTCGGCCTGAGCCGCCAGGCGCTGTACCGGCGCATGGACCGCCACGGTATCCCGCGAGAATGAAACGGCGCTCGTTCACTTTCCGCCTGTTCCTGCGCCTGCTGCCGGTGCTGGCGCTGGCCGCCGCGTTGCCGTGGCTGCTGGCCTACTGGATGGACCATGGCTGGGTGGTGACCACGGTGTCGGCGTTGATCCTGCTGTCGCTGATGTGGTGGACCCTGCGTCGCGCTACCGCCCCGGTGCGGTCACTGATGCGGGCCCTGGCGGGCACCACCAGCAGCTATCGCGACGGCGAATACAACTTCGGCGTGCACTGGCCCGGCAATGACGAGCTCGGCGACCTGGTGCAGGCACACCGCGAACTGGGCGATGTGCTGCGTGCGCAGCGGCAGGGCCTGGTGCAACGCGAACTTCTGCTGGACACGATGGTGCAGAACACGCCGGTGGCGATGCTGCTGATCGCCTCGGGCGGTGATGGCATCGCCCGCGTGGTGTTCTCCAATCTGGCTGCGCGCAAGCTGCTGCATGGCGGCTGGAAGCTGGAAGGCCAGCGCCTGGAGGACGTGCTGGAACAGGTGCCGGTGGAGCTGCGCGATGCCATCGCCCGCGGTGGCGACAGCCTGTTCGCGGTGCATGCCGAGGGCGAGGACGGCGATGAGGACGACGAGCAGGTGTACCACCTCTCGCGCCGCGCCTTCCAGCTCAATGGTCGTCCGCACGACCTGCTGCTGGTGCGCCTGCTGACCGCCGAGCTGCGCCGCCAGGAAGTACAGACCTGGAAGAAGGTGATCCGGGTGATCAGCCACGAGCTCAACAACTCGCTGGCACCGATTGCCTCGCTGGCCCACTCCGGCGGTGTACTGGTGCAGCGTGAGCGCTTTGACCGGCTGCCGGAGATCTTCACCACCATCGAGGATCGTGCACGCCACCTGGAAGGCTTCATCCGCGGCTATGCGCGCTTTGCCAAGCTGCCGCAACCGCAGTTGCAGACCGTGCACTGGGCCCCCTTCCTGTCCAGCCTGCGCCAGCAGATCCCATTCGGCATGGAACGTGAGCCGGACGAGGAACTGAGCAGCCGCATCGACATCGCCCAGTTCGGGCAGGCACTGCTGAACCTGTTGAAGAACGCGCACGAAGCCTGCGCCGAAGCAGAACCGCCCAACGACGACGTACAGGTGCAACTCACGCGGCTGCCGCAGTGGCTGCGCCTGGACGTACTGGATCGCGGCAAGGGCATGAACGAGCAGGTGCTGCAGAATGCGCTGATGCCGTTCTATTCGACCAAGCGCAATGGCACCGGGCTGGGCTTGGCCTTGACCCGCGAGATCGTGGAAGCGCATGGCGGCCGGGTATCACTGCAGAATCGCGGCGATGGCGGGTTGTGCGTGTCGATCCTGTTGCCGGTGGGTTGAGCGGGTAGGTCCACGCCATGCGCGGATGTGCCGACCAAGGTCGGCACCTACCAAACCTGCCGCATCGCCACCCGCAGGTGCATCGGGAACCCGAGCGCAGCCTCTTCGGCCATCACCGCGCGCAGGCCATCGTTCCACTGCGCCTCGGGCACTACGTCGAATCCTTCGCTGGCATAGAAGGCCGCATTCCACGGCACATCGGACAGCGTGGTCAGCACCGCGGCCGCGTAGCCTCCCGCCCTCGCCTGCGCCAAGGCATGGCGCAGCAAAGCGCGGCCGTGGCCACGCCGCGCGTGTGCGGGATCCACGTCCATCTGCAACACATGGAATTCACCGCAGAGTTCACCGGCCAGCAGGTAACCCGCGATACCACCGTCAGCCGCATCCACCACCCACAACTGGCCACGTTGAAGGCCATCCTGCAGCGTCGGCAGGTCCAGACCATGCCCGGCAAACACCGGGTAGGCCTGGTGACCCTTCAGCAGTTCACCGGCACGTTGTTCAATTGCCGGCAGCATGCCGAGTTCGTCGGCATGCGGGATGCGTGGCTCAGGACTTCTTGAGCGGGCGCTTCCAGCCATCGATGGTTTCCTGTCGTGCACGTGCCAGTGTCAGCTTGCCATCCGGGGCGTCGCGGGTGATGACCGAACCGGCGGCAATCGTCGCACTGTCGCCAATGGTCACCGGCGCTACCAGCGAACTGTTGGAACCAATGAAGGCGTTGTCGCCGATGGTGGTGGTCGACTTGTTCACGCCGTCGTAGTTGCAGGTGATGGTGCCGGCACCGATGTTTACCTTGCTGCCGATCACCGCATCGCCCAGGTAGGTCAGATGGTTGGCCTTGCTGCCAACACCGAGGGTGACCTTCTTGGTCTCGACGAAGTTGCCCACGTGCACGCCGTCGGCGAGCACGGTCCCCGGGCGCAGCCGCGCGAACGGTCCCACCAGTGCTGCGCCTTCGGTGACCACGCCTTCAAGATCACAATGCGCGCGCACTTCGGTGCCCGGGCCAAGATTGACGTCCTTCAGCCGGTTGAACGGGCCCACGGTGACGCCGTCGCCGAGCACGATGTGGCCTTCCAGAACGACGTCGACATCGATCAGCACATCGCTGCCCACGGTGACGGTGCCACGGATATCCAGTCGTGCCGGGTCACGCACGCGCGCGCCCTGCGCGCACAGGGCCCGTACCGCGCGGCGCTGCCAGGCACGCTCCAGCTGCGAAAGCTGCCAGGGATCGTTTGCCCCTTCGGCTTCCTGCGCGTCGGCCACCAGTGCCATTTCGGCCGGGGTGTACTCGTGCGCAGCAAAGGCGAACACGTCGGTCAGGTAGTACTCGCCCTGAGCGTTGCTGTTGGACAACTGCGACAGCCAGCGCCGCAGCGCGGTCGACTCGGCGGCAATGATGCCGGTATTGATCGTGCGCACACGCAGCTGGTCGTCGGTAGCGTCCTTCTGCTCGACAATGGAGCCCACCTTGCCTTCGGCATCGCGCAGCACGCGGCCGTAGCCGGTCGGGTCATCGACATCGGCGACCAGCACCGCCAGGCGACCCGGCTGCGCCAGCAGGTCGCGCAGGGTCTGCGCGCGGATCAGCGGCACGTCGCCGTACAGCACCAGCACCTGCGCGGCGTCGGGCACCTGCGGCATCGCCTGGGCCACCGCATGGCCGGTGCCCAGCTGCCGTGCCTGTTCAGCCCATTGCAGATCGGGCTGGTCGGCGAAGTGCTGGCGCACCGCTTCACCACCATGGCCGAAGACCACATGGATCGCCGAGGGCTGCAGTTCGCGGGCCGCATCGATCACATGCGCCAGCATCGGCTGGCCGGCGATCGGCTGCAGCACCTTCGGCAGCACCGACTTCATGCGCTTGCCCGCGCCAGCGGCGAGGATGATGACGTGCAGGGGTTGGGTCATGGAAACGGCAGTCCGTGGTTCGTTGCCGATGATTCTAGAGCGTGGGCCGTTAACATGTGCATCCCACCTCCTTCACCGCACTGATGGGCCTCGTCCGCCAGGGAAGCACCTATCTCATCATCGGGCTCGTGCAGCTGCTGCTCGACTGGCTGGTGTTCGTCGCCGCGACCGCGCTGGGCCTGCCGGTGGTGCCTGCCAACATTGCCGGTCGCCTGGCCGGGATGCTGCTGGGCTTCTGGCTCAACGGCCGTTACACCTTTGCCAACGCAGGTGATGCGCGCCTTGGCTGGCGTCGATTTTCACGCTTCTTCGGGCTGTGGCTGCTGCTGACCGCGACAAGCACGTTGCTGGTGAGCCTGGTCGACCACGCGCTGGGCCTGCAGTACACCTGGCTGGCCAAGCCGCTGGTGGAAGGCGGGCTGGCGTGCGTTTCCTTCCTGCTGATGCGCTACGTGGTCTACCGCTGATACGGCGCTGGGATCGGGATCGGTAGAGTCGACTGTTGGTTGACTGCTCTTCCATCAGACTGCGGAAATCCCGCGCTGCGCGCGATAGTCGACTGACAGTCGACTCTGCCCAGCCGACACTCTACCCCGCACAAACAAAAACGCCGGCACAGGGCCGGCGTTCTCGTGGATGCAGCGCGAGAAACCTCAGTGCTTGAGGTTCTTGCGCAGGCGCTCCAGCGCCTGCAGCTGGACGACGGCTTCGGCCAGCTTCTGCTGGGCTTCAGCCACTTCCATCGCTTCGCCGCGGTTGGCCAGGATGCGCTCGGCTTCTTCCTTGGCCTTGCGGACCGAGGCTTCGTCGATGTCCTGCGCGCGGATCGCGGTGTCGGCCAGCACGGTCACCACCTGCGGCTGCACTTCCAGGATGCCGCCGGAAATGGCGAAATCCAGCTGCTCGCCGTTCGGCGTGGTCACCACCACCTTGCCCGGCTTCAGGCGGGTGATCAGCGGCGCGTGCTTGGGCGCGATGCCCAGTTCGCCCAGCTCACCGGTGGCCACGACCAGGGTCGCTTCGCCACGGAAGATTTCCTGCTCGGCGCTGACGATGTCGCAACGGATCGTGCTCATGCAAATCTCTTCGCTGTTCGCGGCGGCGCAATGCCACCGTGGGAGTCCACCGGCGCGGGCGGTTGCCCGGCGCCGGCGTCAGGTCGGGCAGGATCGCTCCCGCCCGTCCCGGATCAGGCCTTCTCGGCCATCTTCTTGGCCTTCTCGACCGCTTCTTCGATGCCGCCGACCATGTAGAACGCCTGCTCCGGCAGGTGGTCGTACTCGCCATCGACGATGGCCTTGAAGCCACGGATGGTGTCCTTCAGCGGCACGTACTTGCCCGGCGAACCGGTGAACACTTCGGCCACGTGGAACGGCTGGCTGAAGAAGCGCTCGATCTTACGGGCGCGCGACACGGCCTGCTTGTCCTCTTCGGACAGCTCGTCCATGCCCAGGATCGCGATGATGTCCTTCAGTTCCTTGTACTTCTGCAGGGTCTGCTGGACGCGCTGGGCGGTGTCGTAGTGCTCGTGGCCGATGACCAGCGGATCCATCTGGCGGCTGGTGGAATCCAGCGGATCGACGGCCGGGTAGATACCCAGCGAGGCGATCGAACGCGACAGGGTGACGGTCGAGTCCAGGTGGGCGAAGGTGGTCGCCGGCGACGGGTCGGTCAGGTCGTCCGCGGGAACGTAGACGGCCTGGATCGAGGTGATCGAACCGTTCTTGGTCGAGGTGATGCGCTCCTGCAGAACGCCCATTTCCTCGGCCAGGGTCGGCTGGTAACCCACGGCGGACGGCATGCGGCCCAGCAGTGCCGACACTTCGGTACCGGCCAGGGTGTAGCGGTAGATGTTGTCGACGAACAGCAGGACGTCCTTGCCCTTGCCGTTTTCGTCCTTCTCGTCGCGGAAGTACTCGGCCATGGTCAGGCCGGTCAGGGCGACGCGCAGACGGTTGCCCGGCGGCTCGTTCATCTGGCCGTACACCATCGCCACCTTGTCGAGGACGTTGGAGTCCTTCATTTCGTGGTAGAAGTCGTTGCCCTCACGGGTACGCTCACCCACGCCGGCGAACACGGACAGACCGCTGTGCGCCTTGGCGATGTTGTTGATCAGCTCCATCATGTTGACGGTCTTGCCGACGCCGGCGCCGCCGAACAGGCCGACCTTGCCGCCCTTGGCGAACGGGCACATCAGGTCGATGACCTTGATGCCGGTTTCCAGCAGCTCGGTAGCCGGGGACTGGTCTTCGTACGACGGGGCCGCACGGTGGATTTCCCAGCTGTCGCTGGCGGCCACCGGGCCGGCTTCGTCGATCGGACGGCCGAGCACGTCCATGATGCGGCCCAGGGTGCCAGCGCCGACCGGCACCGAGATGCCGCGGTCGGTGTTGGTGGCAACCAGGTTGCGCTTCAGGCCGTCGGTGGAACCGAGGGCGATGGTACGCACCACGCCGTCGCCCAGCTGCTGCTGGACTTCGAGGGTGATTTCGGTGTTGTCGACCTTCAGTGCGTCGTACACCTTCGGCACCGACTCACGCGGGAATTCGACGTCGACGACCGCGCCGATGATCTGAACGATCTTGCCCTGACTCATTGCTGCATCCTCTAAATGTGTGCTTTGAACGAACGCGGTCAGACTGCTGCCGCGCCGCCGACGATTTCGGAGATTTCCTGGGTGATCGCTGCCTGGCGTGCCTTGTTGTAGACCAGCTGCAGCTCACCGATCAGCTTGTTGGCGTTGTCGCTCGCCGCCTTCATCGCGACCATGCGTGCGGCATGTTCGGAGGCAACGTTTTCCAGCAGCGCCTGGTACACCAGCGACTCGATGTAACGCGTCATCACGTGCTCCAGCACGGTCGCGGCATCGGGTTCGTACAGGTAATCCCAGTCGTGGTGAGCGACCTGCTTCTCAGCCGGCGGCAGCGGCAGCAGCTGATCGAAGCTGGCCTTCTGCGTCATGGTGTTCACGAAGCGGTTGTAGACCAGGTACACGCGGTCGACCTTGCCTTCGGTGAAGGCGTCGAGCATGACCTTGATCACACCGATCAGCGATTCCAGCTTCGGCACGTCGCCGATGTGGGTCACGCTGCCGACCATGTTGACCTTTACGCGGCGGAAGAAGGTCGATGCCTTCTGACCGATGGTCACCAGGTCCACTTCCGCGCCCTTGTCCTGCCATGCCTTGGCTTCGCCCAGCATCCTGCGGAACAGGTTGTTGTTCAGGCCGCCGGCCAGGCCGCGATCGGAGGAGATCACGATGAAGCCGACCCGCTTGACCTGCTCGCGCTCGACCAGGAACGGATGCTGGTAGTCGGTGCTGGCCTGGGCCAGGTGACCGATCACCTGCTTCATCGCCTGCGCGTACGGACGCGAGGTCTTCATCCGATCCTGCGCCTTGCGGATCTTGGAGGCCGAGACCATTTCCAGGGCGCGCGTCACCTTGCGGGTGTTCTGCACGCTCTTGATCTTGGTTTTGATTTCGCGTCCGCTTGCCATCTCTTGTTTCCCGTGGCGCGGGGCTGCTGCCCCGCGTTGTTCAACCGTTTGTCATCTGGTCCAGCGGAGCCAGAGGCTCCGCTCTACAGGACCGCGATTACCAGCTGCCGGTGGTCTTGAACTCGGCGATGCCCTTCTTGAAGGCACCTTCGATGTCGTTGTCCCAACCGCCGGTGGCGTTGACCTTGCTGACCAGTTCGCCCTGGGTGTTGGCGAAGTGGGCGTGCAGGCCTTCTTCGAACGCCAGCAGCTTGTTGACCGGCACGTCGTCGAGGTAACCCTCGTTGACGGCGTAGATCGACAGCGCCTGGTTGGCGATCGACATCGGCGCGTACTGCTTCTGCTTCATCAGCTCGGTGACGCGCTGGCCACGCTCCAGCTGCTTGCGGGTGGCTTCGTCCAGGTCCGAGGCGAACTGCGCGAACGCAGCCAGCTCGCGGTACTGGGCCAGCGAGATACGGATGCCGCCCGACAGCTTCTTGATGATCTTGGTCTGGGCCGAGCCACCGACGCGCGACACCGAGATACCGGCGTTCACGGCCGGGCGGATGCCGGCGTTGAACAGGTCGGTTTCCAGGAAGATCTGGCCGTCGGTGATCGAGATCACGTTGGTCGGAACGAAGGCGGACACGTCGCCGGCCTGGGTTTCGATGATCGGCAGCGCGGTCAGCGAACCGGTCTTGCCGGTGACCTTGCCTTCGGTGAACTTCTCGACGTATTCCTCGGACACGCGGGCTGCGCGCTCGAGCAGACGGGAGTGCAGGTAGAACACGTCACCCGGGTAGGCTTCACGGCCCGGCGGGCGCTTCAGCAGCAGCGAGATCTGGCGGTAGGCGACGGCCTGCTTAGACAGATCGTCGTACACGATCAGCGCGTCTTCGCCGCGGTCCATGAAGTACTCACCCATGGTGCAGCCCGAGTAGGCGCTGATGTACTGCATGGCAGCCGATTCGGAAGCAGTCGCGGCCACCACGATGGTGTGGGCCAGCGCGCCGTTCTCTTCCAGCTTGCGCACGATGTTGGCGATGGTCGAAGCCTTCTGGCCGATCGCAACGTACACGCACTTGATGCCGGTGCCCTTCTGGTTGATCACCGCATCGATCGCCATCGCGGTCTTGCCGGTCTGGCGGTCACCGATGATCAGCTCGCGCTGGCCACGGCCGATCGGGATCATCGAGTCGACCGACTTGTAACCGGTCTGCACCGGCTGGTCGACCGACTTGCGCCAGATCACGCCCGGAGCAACGCGCTCCACCGGAGCGGTCAGGTCGGTGCCCAGCGGGCCCTTGCCGTCGATCGGCTCGCCCAGCGCGTTCACGACGCGGCCCAGCAGTTCCGGACCGACCGGCACTTCCAGGATGCGGCCGGTGGTCTTGGCGACGTCGCCTTCGCGCAGGTTTTCGTAGTCACCCAGGACCACGGCGCCGACCGAGTCGCGCTCCAGGTTCAGGGCCAGGGCGAAGGTGTTGTTCGGCAGTTCGATCATTTCGCCCTGCATCACGTCGGCCAGACCGAAGATGCGCACGATGCCGTCGGACACGCTGGTCACGGTGCCTTCGTTGCGCGATTCCGCGGCCAGCTTGACCTTCTCGATGCGGTTCTTGATCAGTTCGCTGATTTCGGAGGGGTTGAGCGTGGTTGCCATCGTCAAGTCCTAGTGCCGGCAGCGGGGCCGGACGTTAAATGAATTCAGTTAGCGAGCGCGGTCTGCAGACGGGCCAGCTTGCCCTTCAGCGAACCATCGATGACCACGTCGCCGGCGTCGATCACGGCGCCGCCGATCAGCGAAGCATCGACCGCGGTGGTCACGTCGACCTCGCGGTTGAAGCGCTTGCGCAGCGCAACCTTGATCGCGTCCAGCTCTCCGGCCGACAGCTCGGAAGCCGAGGTCACCGTGGCCTTGACCACGTGCTCGGCTTCGGCGCGCAGGGCGTCGAACATGCCGGAGATTTCCGGCAGCAGCGGCAGACGATGCGATTCGGCCAGGATGGCCAGGAAGCGCGAGTAGGTCTCGCCGTGGGACACCGGCGCCAGCAGGGCGACGGCGTCGTCACGACCCAGCTCCGGGTTGGCGAGCAGGGCCGCCACGCGCGGATCGGCGGCGACGTGGGCGGAGAACGCCAGGGCGTCCGACCACGGCGCGAACGCGCCTTCGTCGCGCGCGGTCGCGAACGCGGCGCGGGCGTACGGGCGGGCAAGCGTGAGGGCCTGGCTCATCCTTAGATCTCCGAGGCCAGCTCGTCGAGCAGCGCCTTGTGGGCGTTGGCGTCGATTTCGCGCTTGAGCAGCTTTTCGGCACCGGTCACGGCCAGCGCAGACACCTGCTTGCGCAGATCTTCACGGGCACGGTTGGCGGCGGCGTCGATTTCAGCCTGGGCCAGTTCCTTCTGACGGGTGGCTTCGGTGATCGCTTCGTTACGGGCAGCATCAACGATCTGGTTGGCACGTGCGTGGGCCTGATCGATGATCTCGTTGGCCTTGGTACGTGCTTCCTTCAGCGCTTCGTTGACCTTCTCCTGCGCCTGGGCCAGATCTTTCTGGCTGCGGTCGGCAGCAGCGAGGCCTTCAGCAATCTTCTGCTGGCGCTCTTCGATCGCGTTCATCAGCGGCGGCCAGATCTTGGTCGCGATGATCCAGATCAGACCAGCGAAGGCCAGCGCCTGCGCAAGAAGGGTGAAATTGATATTCATGGTTAGCTCGATCGCTGGTTTCGGGGTGGACGCGCCGCCGTAGCGGCGCATCCGGCCTTCATCCGAAACCGGGTGCATCAGCACCCGGTCGTCTCAAACCGCTGTATCAGCCGGCCAGAGCCTTGGTGACGGCGCCAGCGAAGGCAGCCGACAGCGGGTTGGCGAAGGCCAGCAGCAGGCCGACGGCGACCGAGATGATGAACGCGGCGTCGATCAGGCCGGCGGTGATGAACATGCGGACCTGCAGGACCGGGATCAGTTCCGGCTGGCGGGCGGCCGACTCCAGGAACTTACCAGCCATGATGGCCAGACCCAGACCGGCGCCCAGCGCGGCCAGGCCGATCATGATGCCGACGGCAAGGGCGGTGGAGCTCTGAATCTGCGCGAAGTTGGTCAGGACGGCGAAGTACATGGTTATCTCCAGGAACTTAAGTTGCTAAGGGTGATGAAACGGATGAAGGTTGAAACGCGTTGAAGCTTGAAACTCAGTGAGCGTCTTCCGACAGGCTCAGGTACACGATCGACAGCATCATGAAGATGAAGGCCTGCAGCGGGATCACCAGCAGGTGGAACAGCATCCAGCCGAGGCCGAACACACCACCGGCAATGGCACCGAAGAAACCGGCACCACCCAGCACCCAGATCAGCAGGAACACGATTTCGCCGCCGAACATGTTGCCGAACAGTCGCATCGCCAGCGAGATCGGCTTGCTCAGCCACTCGACGATGTTGAGGATCAGGTTGAACGGCATCATCCACTTGCCGAACGGCGCCGTCAGGAATTCCTTGATGAAGCCGCCCAGGCCCTTGGACTTGAGCGCGAAGAACAGCATCAGGAAGAACACGCTGATGGCCATGCCCAGGGTGGCATTGACGTCAGCGGTCGGGACCGGCTTCCAGTAGTGCACGCCCACCCATTCCAGCGGCTTGGCGATGAAATCGGCCGGGATCATCTTCAGCAGATTCATCAACAGGATCCAGAAGAAGATCGTGATGGCGATCGGCGTGACCAGCTTGCTCTTGCCGTGGTAGGTGTCCTTGGCCTGGCGGTCGACGAACTCCAGGCAGATCTCGACGAAGGCCTGCCACTTGCCCGGCACGCCGGCGGTGGCCTTGCGGGTGCCCAGCCAGAACGCGACAACGATCACCAGGCCCATCAGGACCGCGGTGAGGAAGGTATCGACGTGGATATGCCAGAACATACCCTCACCCTTGCCGACCGGCGCGGTCAGGTTGTGCAGGTGATGCTGGATGTAGCTGGTAGGGGTTAGAGCCTCGCCCGCCATGTGTCCGGAACCTTCAGTTAATTGAATTCTGTCAACGCCTGGCCATCGCCAGGACCTGGAACATCAAGCCGACGGCGATACCAGCCAATAGCGCCAATGCAGGCAGCTTGAAGACCAGGAACCCCACCAGCAGGACGCCGAAAACCACCACCCACTTGGCCACGATCGCAATGATCAGGCGAGCCATCGCCGATCCTGCGGCCAGTGCCCCACCGCCCAGTGCCATCCGTGCCGCCACCCAGCCACCGGCCGAAATGGCCACACCGGACGCCAGCGCGCCGAGGGCATATTTCGGACCTACCAGCAGGAAGGCCAGGGCCAGGACAGCCACTGCGGCCAGCGGGTAGACCGCGGCGCGCAGCATCAGTCGCCGACCCGCATCAACGGAGTTCAGCACAGGACGTCCCGCGTGGTTGCAAGTGGAGGGCTGAGGCGACTACAGCAGGGGGGGCCTCATCGAGCCGCCAAATTATAGCAATGGGACAATTTGCGAGACAACCGCTCCCTGTTCATCCCGGGAGGCCGCAAGTTGCGGTAACGGTTACATTTTTGCGTGCCACCCAGGGGACAATGACGTCCGTATGATGTTGCAGCGCAGTATTGAACTTTGGTCGCAGGCCGCGGAACTTTCACCGAATGCGCCGGTCCGATCTTTCGACCTGCCTGCAGCAACCTCGTCGACGCTCCGCCCCGCAGGTCCCACGATGGCCCCGAAGCCCGGCTCCGGGGCCATCTTTTTGCATCGTCGCGACAGCGCTGAACCGTGCACACTTCGTGGACCATACGTTCACGGATGGTGGACGGGCCTGTCCGGCACAGTGGTCTTCATTCTGATGAACCACTGCAAGGACTCTTCGATGCGCCCCGTACCCACCCTTCTCGCCCTCTCCCTGCTCGCCGCCGGCGCTTCGTTCGCCACTGCCGCCCACGCCGCTGAAGGCGACGACCGCTTCGCCCTGCGCCTGGGTGCGATGAACATCGACTCGGACAACACCCTTCGCGGCAAGACCAACGTCGCCGGCCAGGACATCGGCTTCTCCGAGGACTTCAAGCTGGGTGGCAAGGAGTGGGAACCGCGCATCGACGGCATGTTCCGCATCAGCAACCGCCAGCGCCTGCTGTTCAACTACTTCAAGTACGACAAGGACCGCCGCGAGACCCTTGGCCAGGACATCTCCTTCGGTGACGTCAACGTGCCGTCTGGCAGCTTCGTCAAGGGCGAACTGAAGTACCAGGTCGCCAGCCTGGTCTATGACTACTCGGTGGTGGACACCGATACCTTCGACCTCGGCCTGCAGCTGGGTGCCGAGTACGCCAAGGTCAGCACCAAGGCCTACGCCGATCTGGGTACCGTCTACGAAGGCCAGTTCCTCAATGAGAAGACGGACGGCGTGGCGCCGGTGGTCGGTGCGCGCCTGAGCTTCACCCCGTCGGAAAAGTGGATGATCACGCTGCAGGGCCAGTACCTCAACACGCGCTGGGGCAGCTTCGATGACTACAAGGGCGACCTGAGCCGCGCCAACGCCATCGTCGATTACCGCTTCACGAAGAACTTCGGTGTGTTCGCTGGCTACGACTGGTTCAAGCTCGACGCGGACAAGAAGGGCAGCGACGGCACCATCGGCCTGAAGCAGGAATTCAAGGGCCCGGTGGCCGGCGTCAGCTTCGTGTTCTGATCCCCCGCCCCTTCCACGGCACACTCTCTCCTGGCGCGGCCTCCGGAACATCGGGGCCGCGCTTTTTCTTTGCATCGTCGAGCAGAGAAGCAGGTTGGTCGAGCGCTGGGGGAAGAGGGGCTTGTGTGCGAATGTCCCCCGGCACCGGCCTGCGGCCGTCACCTCCTCCTTTACTTCGCACGCAAGCCCCTCTACCCCCGCGTGTCAGGCATCCAGGCGGGCCAAGCTGTGGCTCTCGACTATCCGCAAGCCGAGCCGCTGCGCGGGTGGCAGGCGCTTGGACAAAGTAAAGGAGGAGGCGACCGCCGCAGGCGGACGACGGGGGACATTTGTCCAGACGCCTGCCACCCGCGCAGCGGCCCCACCGCTCGCAAAAATCCGGAGCGGAGAAACAAAAAACCCCAGCAGATGCCGAGGCTTCTCGTTCGCGAAGGCGCGGGCGCCTTACTTCTTCTTCGGCATGTACAGATCGGTGATCGTGCCGTCGTAGATTTCCGAGGCCATCGCCACCGACTCGCTCAGCGTCGGGTGAGCATGGATGGTGTGGCCGATGTCTTCCGCCTCCGCACCCATCTCGATGGCCAGGCCGATCTCGGCCAGCAGGTCACCGGCGTGCACGCCGACGATCGCACCACCGATGATGCGGTGGGTCTCTTCGTCGAAGATCAGCTTGGTGAAGCCCTCGGTGCGGCCGATGCCGATCGCGCGGCCACTGGCGGCCCACGGGAACTTGGCCACGCCGACCTTCAGGCCCTTGGCCTTGGCTTCGGTCTCGGTCACGCCGACCCAGGCGATTTCCGGGTTGGTGTAGGCCACCGACGGAATCACGCGGGCCACCCACTCCTTCTTGTGGCCGGCAGCCACTTCGGCAGCCAGCTTGCCCTCGTGCGTAGCCTTATGGGCCAGCATCGGGTTGCCGACGATGTCGCCGATGGCAAAGATGTGCGGCACGTTGGTGCGCATCTGGCGGTCGACCGGAATGAAGCCGCGGTCGGTGACCTGCACGCCGGCCTTCTCGGCATCGATCTTCTTGCCGTTCGGCGAGCGGCCCACGGCCACCAGCACGCGGTCGAAGGTGCCCTGCGCCAGGGCCGGCGACTGGCCTTCCTCGGCGGCGTCGAAGGTCACGGTGATGCCCTTGGCATCGGCGGTGACGCCCGAGGCCTTGGTCTTCAGGTGCACTTCGATGCCCTGCTTCTTCAGGCGGTCAGCCAGCGGCTTGACCAGGTCCTTGTCGGCGCCCGGCATCAGCTGGTCCATGAACTCGACCACGGTCACCTTGCTGCCCAGCGCACCGTACACGGTAGCCATTTCCAGGCCGATGATGCCGCCACCGACAACCAGCAGCGAGCCCGGCACTTCGGCCAGCTCCAGCGCGTCGGTGGAATCCATCACGCGCTTGTCGTCCCACGGGAAGTTCGGCAGCTTCACCGCCTGCGAACCGGCAGCGATGATGCACTTCTGGAAGCGCAGCAGCTGGGTGCTGCCGTCAGCGGCAGTGATTTCCAGCTCGTTGGCCGAAACGAATTTGCCAACGCCCTGCACGCTGCGGACCTTGCGCTGCTTGGCCATGCCGGCCAGGCCCTTGGTCAGCTGGTTGACGACCTTTTCCTTGTACTCGCGCAGCTTGTCCAGGGTAATGGTCGGCTTGCCGAACTCGACGCCGAAATCACCGGCGTGGGCCACTTCGTCGATGACCGCTGCAGCGTGCAGCAGCGCCTTGGACGGAATGCAGCCCACGTTGAGGCAGACGCCGCCGAGGCTGGCGTAGCGCTCGACCAGCACCGTATCCAGGCCGACGTCGGCGGCGCGGAAAGCGGCGGTGTAGCCGCCCGGGCCAGAGCCCAGCACGACCATTTCGCATTCGATGTCGGCAGGCTTGCCGCTGGACAGCGCCGGCTTCGGCGCAGCCGGTTCAGCCGGGGCGCGGTGCGACGGGGTCACCGGCGGCTTGCTGGCCGGAGCGGCCGCTGCCGGGGCCGGCGCGGCGGCCTTGGCCGGGACTTCGGCGGCACCTTCGGCGTCCAGCACCACGACCACGGCGCCTTCGGACAGGGTGTCGCCCAGCTTGACCTTGATTTCCTTGACCACGCCGGCAGCCGAGGACGGCACTTCCAGGGTGGCCTTGTCCGATTCCAGGGTCACCAGACCCTGATCCTTCTTCACCGTGTCGCCGACGGCGACCAACACTTCGATCACCGGCACATCGCTGTAATCGCCGATGTCGGGAACCTTGACTTCAATCGTGGCCATGGTGGGTTTTCCTCGTGCCCGCGCGGCGGTACCGGCGGGCTGTCACTGCATCTGTTCACGCGGCCGCGCCAGGGGCGGCGGCCGCACGGTGGGGGCGAAGCGGTGCCTTACAGCAGCACGCGGCGCATGTCGGCCAGTACCTGCGACAGGTACGTGGTGAAGCGTGCGGCCAGGGCGCCATCGATGACGCGGTGGTCGTAGCTCAGCGACAGCGGCAGCATCAGCTTCGGTGCGAATTCCTTGCCGTTCCAGACCGGCTGGATGGACGACTTGGAGACGCCGAGGATGGCCACTTCCGGTGCATTGACGATCGGGGTGAACGCGGTGCCGCCGATGCCGCCCAGCGAGCTGATCGAGAAGCAGCCGCCACTCATGTCGGCCGGGCCGAGCTTGCCGTCGCGCGCCTTCTTGGCCAGTTCGCCGGTTTCCTGCGCGATCTGCACCACGCCCTTCTTGTCCACGTCGCGGATGACCGGCACGACCAGGCCGTTCGGCGTGTCGGCGGCAAAGCCGATGTGGAAGTACTTCTTCAGGGTCAGGTTTTCACCGCTGGCATCGAGCGAGGCGTTGAACTCCGGGAACTTCTTCAGCGCCGCGGCGCTGGCCTTGATCAGGAAGGCGAGCATGGTCAGCTTGATGCCGGCCTTCTCGTTTTCCTTGTTCAGCGCCACGCGCAGGCCTTCCAGGTCGGTAATGTCGGCCTGTTCGAACTGGGTGACGTGCGGGATCATGGCCCAGTTGCGGGCCAGGTTCGCACCCGAGATCTTCTTGATGCGCGACAGCGGCTGGACTTCGGTCTCGCCGAACTTGCTGAAGTCGACCTTCGGCCACGGCAGCAGGTTCAGGCCACCACCGGCAGCAACAGCAGCACCGCCGGCAGCCGGCACGCCACCGCTGAGTGCGGCCTTGACGAACTTCTGCACGTCACCCTTGGTGATGCGGCCACCCTTCTCGGTGCCGTTGATCTGCAGCAGGTCCACGCCCAGTTCGCGGGCGAACACACGCACCGCCGGGGTGGCATACGGCACCTTGGCCGGCAGCACGCCATCGGCGTTGAACTGCACCGGCGGGCTGGACGGGGTACCGGCCGAGGCGACCTCGCGGGCCGCCAGCTTGTCCGGCTGCGCCGGCACAGCGACCGGCTCGACCTTGGTGGCGGTCTCGGCGGCAGCCGGAGCGGCAGCAGCGGCTGCCTTGGTCGGCGCCGGCGCGGCAGCGCCCTCGGCCTCGATGATGGCGACCACATTGCCCTGCGACAGAGTGTCGCCGACCTTGACCTTCAGTTCCTTGACCACGCCAGCCACCGACGACGGCACTTCCATGGTGGCCTTGTCGCTTTCCAGCGTGACCAGGCCCTGGTCCTTCTTGACCGTGTCGCCGACGGCGACCAGCACTTCGATGACCGGAATGCCGGAATAGTCGCCGATATCCGGCACCAGCGCTTCAACCGCACCACCGCTGGCAGCCGGAGCGGCCGGCGCAGCTGCGGCCGGGGCCGGCGTGCTCTGGGTGGCAGCGGCCGGCGCTGCGGCCTTGGCCGGTGCCGGGGCGGCAGCGGCCGGCTTGGCAGCCTCGCCTTCAGCCACTTCGATCAGCGCCACGACCTTGCCCTCGGACAGGGTGTCACCGACCTTGACCTTGATCTCCTTGACCACGCCGGCGACGGCCGACGGCACTTCCATGGTCGCCTTGTCGCTTTCCAGCGTCACCAGGCCCTGGTCCTTCTTGACCGTGTCGCCGACGGCGACAAGCACCTCGATTACCGGGATATCGCTGTAGTCACCGATATCGGGGACAAGTGCTTCCTTGATTTCGGCCATGGGGATAACTCCGGCAATCTGGTGTAGGGAAACGTCTATTGTGCGGCCAGCGGGGGCCAGCGCCAACCGTTACAGGTGTTTTCAGTACTCACGCAGCCGGGACACGCTGTTGCTCATGGGTTGCGGCCGCG
The DNA here is from genome assembly GCF_056480905.1 of Stenotrophomonas sp. 96582_Sma. Classification (NCBI taxonomy): domain Bacteria; kingdom Pseudomonadati; phylum Pseudomonadota; class Gammaproteobacteria; order Lysobacterales; family Lysobacteraceae; genus Stenotrophomonas; species Stenotrophomonas sp. 96582_Sma. Next base: position 4,342,678 of record NZ_CM151122.1, read on the forward strand.
ACCAGTCGGTAGCGTATTGTCCGGACGATGTCCGCTTCATGTCGCCAGTGCGTCGGCTACCGGCTGCCAGGCCTGGCGCAGCCGCGGCAGTGACCAGGCCGCGTTGGCCGGGCTGGTGGACGGCAGCGCCAGCAGCCTTGGCGGCGCCTCCAGGCCGGGCAGCACCCAACGCTGGAATGCCTTCAGCGATGCCGCACCGTTGCAGCCGATCAGCTCCAGCTCAGGAAGCGAAGCGATCAATGCCGGCAGCGCATTGGGTACTTCCGTGCCACGCACGATGTCGGCATCCAGGCTGCCACGCCGCTCGCACTGACCGATCACATCCCACAGACCCACACCGGCTGCCTGCAGTGCGCGCAGCCGTTGCGGGTACGCCAGGGCCACATCGAAGCCACAGATATCGGCCAGCACAGGCCAGAAGCGATTGCGCGGATGCGCGTAGTAGCGCTGCTCCTGCAATGACGCAACGCCGGGCATCGAACCCAGCAGCAGCACCCTGCAATCCGCCTTCACCTGCGCTTGCAGGCCGATGCACACCGTTGCTTCGCTCACATCTTCTCCAACTGCATGAATGTCGCCGAAGGCCGAAAAGCCCATGAAAACAGGCTTTTCGCTCCAGTCGCTGAACAAGGGAAACTATTTTTTAACGTGCGTCGGATTCGATTCATGTTGGGGCGACTACGGTGTGCTCGCCCCGCAACCGGGGGCCCAAAACAAGAAACATTAGGAGATACCCCCATGCGCTCCATCCGTATCCTGAGTCTCGCCCTGCTGACCTCCGCCGCCTTCGCGCCGGCCGCTTTCGCCCAGGACAGCAGCAGCACCGACACCGCTTCGGGCAAGCATTTTGCCGTTGTTGGCGGCATCTCGCTGCTGGAACCGAAGAACGACCCGATCACCGGCGTCAAGAAGACCGATGGTGGCCCGGCGCCGACCGTCAGCTTCAGCTACTACATCAACGACAACTGGGCCGTTGAACTGTGGGGCGCTGCCGACAAGTTCGACAACAAGTTCAAGGGCCCGAACAACGCCCGCCTGGGCTCGGTCGAGCAGCAGCCGATCGCGCTGAGCGGCCAGTACCACTTCGGTCAGGCTGACAACGTGTTCCGTCCGTTCGTGGGCGTGGGCTACTACCAGTCGAGCTTCAGCAACGAGAAGCTGGGCAACGGCGCTGACACCGACATCCGCTTCAAGGATGCCAAGGGCGTGATCGGCACCGTCGGCGTGGACATGAATATCAACTCCACCTGGTTCGCCCGTGCTGACGCCCGCTACATGCGCGCCCGCCCGGACGTGAAGGTTGGCGGCGAGAAGATCGGCGAAGCCAAGATGGATCCGTGGACCGTCGGCTTCGGCATCGGCGCCCGCTTCTGATCCAGGCTGCAACTGCTTCACTGATGTAACGCGACGGGCCCTTCGGGGCCCGTCGTCGTTTCCGTCACCCGCGTTCTGTAGAGTCGAGCTTGCTCGACTGCCTTTCGTAGAGTCGAGCTTGCTCGACTGCCTTTCGTAGAGTCGAGCTTGCTCGACTGCCTTTCGTAGAGTCGAGCTTGCTCGACTGCCTTTCGTAGAGTCGAGCTTGCTCGACTTTTGCAAGAGCAGTCGACTGACAGTCGACTCTACACACAGGATGCGGAGGCGCGATGCACGACGTCGACCTGCTGGTGATCGGTGGCGGTATCAACGGTGCCGGCATCGCCCGTGATGCCAGCGGCCGCGGCCTGCGCGTGCTGTTGTGCGAGCAGCACGACCTCGCTGGGCATACCTCCAGCGCCAGCAGCAAGCTGATCCACGGTGGCCTGCGCTACCTGGAACAGCGCGAGTTCGGTCTGGTACGCAAGGCCTTGGGCGAACGCGAGGTGGTACGCCGGCAGGCACCCTATCTGGTCCGCCCGCTGCGTTTCGTGCTGCCGTGGGAACCGCACCTGCGCCCACGCTGGATGCTACGCGTGGGACTGTGGCTGTACGACCACCTGGGCCCACGCAGCCCGGCATTTCCCGCCTCGCGCGCCCTGGACCTTCAGCATGATCCGCTCGGCCCCTGGCTCTCCCCGGATCTGCGGCAGGCCTTCAGCTACGCCGACGCGCAGGTCGATGACGCGCGTCTGGTACTGCTCAATGCCCTGGATGCTGCCTCGCGTGGCGCACAGGTACATGTGCGCAGCCGCTGCATCGAACTGCGCCCTGTGCAGGGCCGTTGGCAGGCCGTGCTGGAATCCGCCGATGGCCAGCAGCATGTGACCGCGCGCGCCGTCGCCAATGCGGCTGGCCCATGGGCCGGTGGTCTGCTGGAGCAGATGGAGGCCCGCAGCGGCGGCCCCGCGCTGCGGCTGGTACAGGGCAGCCACATCGTGCTGCGCCGCCCCTGGCCCGATGACAGTGCCTGCCTGCTGCAGCAGCCCGATGGCCGCGTGGTGTTCCTGCTGCCGTTCACCCACGATCATCTGCTGATTGGCACCACCGACACCGACTACCGCGGTGACCCGGCGCGCTGCAGCGTGCTGCCTTCCGAGGTGAGCTACCTGTGCGCGGCCGCCAACCGCTATCTGCGTGAGCCGATCACTCCGGAAGACGTGGTCTGGCAGTTCGCCGGTGTACGTCCCCTGCTGGCCGACCCGGACCCGCGTGCGGCAACGCTGAGCCGCGACTACCGCCTTCAGCTGCAGTCCAACCCGGCGCCGGCGCTGCATGTGCTGGGCGGCAAGCTGACCACCTACCGCGTGCTGGCCGAGGAAGCGCTGAACCTGCTGTGCCCTGCCCTGCCACAGATGGGACCGGCCTGGACGGCAGGCGGAGACCCGCTGCCGGGCAGCGACTGGGGTGACGCCACACAGGCGCGCTCCCGCCTGCAGGCGCTGGCACCGTGGTTGCCCGTGGAGATCGCACGGCGTTGGGCCGAAGCCTACGGCAGCCGCAGCGCCGCCCTTCTGCAGGGTGCACGGGGCATGGACGATCTTGGAGAGGACTTCGGCGGCGGCCTGCATGCGCGGGAAGTGGCTTTCCTGCGCGACCACGAATGGGCCTGGGACGCCGAGGACGTGCTGTGGCGGCGGAGCAAGCTGGGGTTGCGGCTGGATGCTGCGCAGGTGGCGCGGCTGCAGGCGTGGATCGATAGACGGTAGAGTCGAGCTTGCTCGACTGACATGAAAAGCAGTCGAGCAGGCTCGACTCTACCAACACCATCGCTACCGGAGACGCTGCATGACGCCCCGCTACGTGCTGGCCATCGACCAGGGCACCACCAGTTCGCGCGCGATCCTGTTCGACCGCGCCGGCGACATCGTCGGCAGCGCGCAGCGCGAATTCGCGCAGATCTTCCCGCAGCCGGGTTGGGTCGAGCATGACCCGCGCGAGATTCTCACCAGCGTCTATGCCACGCTGACCGAACTGCTCAGCCGCGGGCAGATCGACCCGCGCCACATCGCCGCACTGGGCATCACCAACCAGCGCGAAACCACCGTGGTCTGGGACCGTGCCACCGGACAGCCGATCCACAACGCCATCGTCTGGCAGTCGCGGCAGAGCCACGCCATCTGCGAGCGGCTGAAGTCCGAAGGGCATGAGGCGCTGATCCGCGAGCGCACCGGCCTGCTGATCGATGCCTATTTCTCCGCCACCAAGGTGCGCTGGATCCTCGACCACGTGGAGGGCGCGCAGCAGCGTGCCGAGCGCGGCGAGCTGCTGTTCGGCACCATCGACAGCTGGCTGGTCTGGAACCTCAGTGGTGGCCAGGCGCATGTGACCGACTACAGCAACGCGGCGCGCACGCTGCTGTTCAACATCCACACGCTGGACTGGGATGACGACCTGCTGGCGCTGCTGGACATCCCGCGCGCGATGCTGCCGCAGGTGCGCGATTCCAGCGCGGTGTACGCGCATACCCGGCCGCAGTTCTTCTTCGATCACCCGATTCCGATCGCCGGCATCGCCGGTGACCAGCAGGCGGCGCTGTTCGGCCAGGCCTGCTTCCAGCCGGGCATGGTCAAGAACACCTATGGCACCGGCTGCTTCATGCTGATGCACACCGGCGCGCAGGCGGTGCGTTCGCGCAATGGACTGCTGACCACCATCGCCTGGGGCCTGGACGGGCGCGTGGAGTATGCGCTGGAAGGCTCGATCTTCATCGCCGGCTCGGTGGTGCAGTGGCTGCGCGATGGGTTGCGCATGATCGAACGCGCCAGCGACAGCCAGGCGCTGGCCGCGCAGGTGCCCGACAGCGGCGGTGCTTACCTGGTACCAGCATTTGTCGGCCTCGGTGCGCCCTATTGGCGAAGTGATGTGCGCGGCGCGATGTTCGGCCTGACCCGTGGCACCCGCAAAGCGCACTTCGTGCGTGCCGCGCTGGAGTCGATGGCCTACCAGACCCGCGACGTGCTCGATGCGATGCAGTCCGATGCCGGTATCGCGCTGACCGAGCTGCGCGCCGATGGCGGTGCGATCGGCAACGACTTCCTGGCCGGATTCCAGGCCGACATCCTTGGCGTGCCGCTGCTGCGGCCGCGGCTGACCGAGACCACCGCACTGGGTGCGGCCTACCTGGCCGGCCTGGCGGTGGGGTTCTGGACCAGCCGCGAACAGATCGCCACGCAATGGGGCCTGGACCGGCGCTTCGAGCCACAGATGGAGGTGGCGCGGCGCGAGAAGCTGTATGCGGGATGGCAGCAGGCCGTGGCGGCCACCCTCGCCTTCCACGTCGACTGACGGTAGTGCCGGCCGCTGGCCGGCAACCCTATGATGTTTGGGGGCGCCTGGAGATTGCCGGCCAGCGGCCGGCACTACCACATGGCCAGCGGCCGTCAGAACGCCGGCAGCACCGCGCCCTTGTACTTGGTCTCGATGAAGGCCTTCACCTGCGGGCTGGTCAGGGCCTTGGCCAGCTTCTGCACGCGGGCGTCGTCCTTGTTGTCCGGGCGTGCGACCAGGAAGTTCACGTACGGCGAGTCCTTGCTCTCGATCGCCAGTGCATCCTTGGTCGGGTTGAGGCCAGCGTCCAGTGCGTAGTTGGTGTTGATCAGGGCCAGGTCGACCTGGTCCAGCACGCGCGGCAGCATCGCCGAGTCCAGCTCGCGGAACTTCAGGTTCTTCGGATTGGCGCTGATGTCACGCTGGGTCGACAGCGCGTTGGTCGGATCCTTCAGCTCGATCACACCGGCCTTGTGCAGCAGGATCAGTGCACGGCTGTTGTTGCTCGGGTCGTTCGGGATCACCACGTCGGCACCTTCGCGCAGCTCGGCCAGCGACTTGATCTTGCGCGAATACGCACCGAACGGCTCGATGTGCACGCCGATCACCTTCACCAGATCGGTCTTGCGATCGCGGTTGTAGGCATCCAGATACGGCTCGGTCTGGAAGTAGTTGGCATCCACCTGCTTCTGCACCAGCTGGTCGTTGGGCTGCACGTAGTCGTTGAACACGCGCACGTCCAGGTCCACGCCTTCCTGCTTGAGGATCGGCTTGACCACTTCAAGGATCTCGGCATGCGGCACGGCCGTAGCGGCCACCACCAGCTTCTGCGAGGGCTCGCCGGACTTGCCGCAGGCGGTCAGGGCCAGCGCAGCGGCGAGCAGGGGCAGCAACAGGGTCTTCTTCATGGGCGGAAGGGTTCTCGGGGGGAGTGTCAGGAGTTGTCGTAGTTGCTCAGGGCGAGCTCAAGCAGCGCCTTGGCCTGCTCGCGCAGCATCACCGGTTCGACGATCTCGGCATCCGAGCCGTAGTGCAGCACGTCCATCAGCAGCTCGCGCGAGACGCTGTACGGCACCTTCAGTTCATAGCGGCCATCGGCCAGGAAGCGGCCCTGCTGCTTGGAATGCCAGTGCTCGTCGGCCACCCAGCGGGCGGCCTTGGCGCTGAACAGGATGGTCGCCCAGCCCTTCGGCGCACCGGAGAAGATGCCGTAGCTGGCCCCGAGCTGCTCGTCCAGCTCGCTGTCGGCCACGTCGCGGGCGGTGCTGTCGATCACCCGCGCCTTGTGGATGCGATCCACGGCAAAGCTGCGCAGCGCCTCGCGGTCATGGTCCCAGGCATCCAGGTACCAGTTGTCGCGATAGTGGGTCAGGCGCTGCGGCGAAACGGTGCGCTTGGTCGGCTCGTCGGTGGAACGGGCGCGGTACTCGAACGCCAGCTGGCGGCGCTCCAGCACCGCCGAAGCCACGCTGCGGAAGCTGCCTTCATCGAACTTGCGGCCACGGTGCGGAATCACCCGCACCCGGTCCACCGGCCAGCTGGAAACGCCAGCCTGGGCCGCCAGCAGGCTCTCGATGCGCTGCTGCAGCGGTGCCAGCACCGAGGACAGCACGCCGCCGCCGGTCCGCGCCAGCAGGTGCTGCGAGGCCAGCAGGGCGTGCAGTTCCTCCGAACTCAGCCACAGGCCGGGCAGCTCGAAGCGGTCGCTCTCGTCGGCCTGGTAACGGAAGCCGGCTTCGCCGTCGCCCTCGATCGGTGCCATCAGCGCATCGCGCAGGAAGGCCAGATCGCGGTAGACGGTGGCACGGGAGCAACCGAGCTTGTCCTGCAGGGTCACCACCGTCACCGGATAGCGTGCGGACTTGAGCAGACGATGCAGGGCGGTGATGCGTTCGTATCGGTCCATACCCCCGATTATGTCCGAGTCGCGGGTCTTGTGTGGGACGTTTGGGCTATCGTGGTCGCCCCCACCCCTCTGGAACACCCGATGCGCCGGTTGCCTGCCCTGTCCCTGCTGGCCTGCCTGCTGCTGGCCGCCTGTGTTCGCGCGCCCGCCCCGGCCAGCACCGAAGCGCCCGTGCCTGCGGCGGATCCGGCGCTGGCGGTGCTGGGCGCCAGCCAGCGCTTCTCGGCCCTGCGCAGCTTCCACGCCGAACTGGAGGTGCTGGGCGCGCCGCAGCCGGTGCGCAGCGCCATGGACTTCGTCGCCCCCGACCGCTTCCGGGTGCAGACCCCGGCCGGTCCGCAGACGATCATCGGCGACACCATGTTCCTGCAGGCCGACGACGCGATCCGGCAGGTGCCGACCCCGCCGGGCCTGCTCGAGCAATGGCGCAACCCGCTGCCGGCCGATGCCCTGCCCGCCGATCTGCAGGCCGAAGACCTGGGCAGCCAGTCGCTGGACGGGGTCGAGACGCGTCACTACCGCCTGCGTGGCGCGCAGCCCGGCGAACGCCTGGAGTACTGGGTGGACGCGCAGGGCCTGCCGCGGCAGATCGTACGCAGCGGCAGCAGCAATGGCCGCAGCTTCCAGCTGCGCCTGCGCTATTCGCGCTTCAACGACCCGGCATTGCGCGTCGATCTGCCCTGAATAGGCGATCGCGGCAACGCCTGCTGAAGAAACCGTTTGGATCGATTCGGACCGCCATCACGCTTCCAGTATCATCACCGGCTGTCAACCGCTTCGGAGAAGCCCCGATGTCCCTGCGCGTGTCCCTGCTGATCCCCCTGCTGCTGTGCGCACCGCTCGCGTATGCGCAGGATGCCTCCGAACTGGCGGCGATGTCCTCGCCGTGGAGCGGCAGTGGCGGCGAGCTCGGTTTCGCTTCGGCACGCGGCAACAGCAGCACCGAGAGCTTCAACGGCCGCCTGCGCCTGCGCTACACCGATGGTGACTGGGTGCACAGCATGGATCTGGCTGGCCTGCGTTCCAGCTCCAAGGTGATCGAGACCCGCGACGACGGCTCCACCAGCCGCCGCAACAACACCACCGCCAACCGTTATACCGGCAGTGCCGGCAGCGCGCTGCAGCTGGGCGAGCACCGCCAGCTGACGGCCACGGTGCGTACCGAGCGCGATGACTTCGCCACCTACGACCGCCAGAGCTCGTTCGGTCTGGGTTACGGCACCCGCCTGTGGAACACCGAGCGTTTCTCGTTCGACGCGCAGATCGGCCCCGGTGTGCGCCGCACCCACAGCACCGAGGACGACCGCACCCGCACCGGCATGATCGGCCGCGGCCTGTTCGACATGAAGTACTCGCTGACCGACAACACCGACCTGGTCAACACCCTGCTGGTCGAGTCGGGTTCCTACAACACCTTCGGCCAGAACGACTTCGGTGTTTCGGTGAGCATGAACGAACATCTGGCGCTGAAGGCCGGCTGGCAGGCGCGTTACAACAGTGACGTGGCCGAGGACAAGCGCAAGACCGATTCGCTGACCACGATGAACGTGGTCTACAAATTCAAATAAGGAACGGGCGCCAAAGGCGCCCGTTCTTCTTTCGGTAGTGCCGGCCGCTGGCCGGCAACTGCATTCAATCGGAGCACGAGGTTGCCGGCCAGCGGCCGGCACTACCTGCGATGGCTCAGACGTTCAGCAGTTCGCCGGCACCGGCATCCAGCAGCATCTTCGCCACGCGCTGGCCCAGTGCTTCCGGGTCACTGACCGGGCCGATCGCCTCGGCACGCACCGCACGACCATCGCTGGCACTGCCGACCAGGCCCTGCAGGTGCAGGTCGGTCCCCTGCCACTGCGCGATCGCCGCCACCGGCACGTGGCAGCTGCCATGCAACGCACGGTTCATCGCTCGCTCGGCTTCCACGCAGGCACGGGTTTCCGCGTCATCCAAGCCCGCGAACAGCGCCATCAGGCGCGCATTGCCACCGTCGCACTCCACCGCCACCGCGCCCTGCGCCGGGGCCGGCAGCCACTGCGGCGGTTGCAGGCGCGCGACGATGCGCGCGCCCAGGCCCAGACGCTCCAGGCCGGCCACGGCCAGCACGATGGCGTCGTAGCCACCGTTGTCGAGCTTGGCCAGGCGGGTGTTGACGTTGCCGCGCAGGTCCAGCAGTTCCAGGTCCGGGCGCAGCGCGCGCAGCTGGGCCTGGCGGCGCAGCGACGAGGTGCCAACCCGCGCACCGATCGGCAGCGCATCCAGCGAGGCGTACAGGTTGGAGACGAAACCATCGGCCGGATCGTGGCGGGTCAGCATCGCCGGCAGCGCGAAGGGTTCATCCAGTTCCATCGGCACATCCTTCAGCGAATGCACGGCGCAGTCGGCCTCGCCACGCAGCATGGCCAGCTCCAGCTCCTTCAGGAACAGGCCCTTGCCACCGATGGCGGCCAGCGAACGATCGAGCACCTCGTCACCGCGGGTGCTCATCGGCACCAGTTCCACATGCAGGCCGGGGTGGGCCTGGCGCAGGCGATCGGCGACGTGTTCGCTCTGCCAGAGGGCGAGCGGGCTCTTGCGGGTGGCGATGCGGACGGTTTCCATCCGGTCATTATCGCGCCTTCGGCGCGGATACGGCCAACGGCGGAGCCCCTCGTGGCTGGTGCGTCGGCTGGATCTATCGCGCTTGGCCGGACGGGGTGGGTTCGCGGGGGACGCCGTGAATCCGTCCATGGAGGCTTGGCCGCGGCATCCATGCCGCGGACACCCCCGCGAACCCACCCCGCCCGGCCTATGACAGTTTCCGTGCGCGCCAGCCACGGAAGATCAAAAGAAGAGCAGAGCAACAGCGGGTCGCTTCGCTCTGAGTCGAGCATGGCTCGACTCTACATTTCTCTCCCCACCCGATAACAACAATGCTTTTGCTGTCCGATGCAGTGGAGAACGAGAGGGTTGGGCCGGGGTGGGGTGGCGGGACCGTTGGCGCCATGGATGGCGCCATCGAGCTTACAGGGATGTACTTGCAGCGTGTCCCGCCACCCCACCCCGGCCCGACCCAGCACGTAGAAATACCGAGCCATGACCCGCTGTTGCTGTTGATCTTGATGTTGATCTGTAAGCAGTCGCGGCCGCAGGCCGCGCGGACACCTCACAGGTGCCGCAACTCCTGCTTCAGCGTCGCCACGCAGCGGCGGCTGACTTCCAGCGGTTGCTTGCCATGGCGCAACATCGCCTGCACCTGCCCACCCGTGCCACGACGCAGCTCCACCAGCTCATGGCGTGCCACCAGGCAGTTGCGATGGATGCGGATGAAGCGGCTGGCGAACTCTTCTTCCAGCGACTTCAGCGACTCTTCGATCAGGTCTTCTCCGCGCGCGTGGTGCACCACCACGTACTTCTCTTCGGCCTGCAGGTAATGGATGTCGTCCAGCGGAATCAAGCGCAGGCTGCCGCGCAGGCGCGCGCACAGCATGCTGCGCGCCTGTTGCCCGCGGTGGTCCTGTGGCTGGCCATCGCGGCCGGCAAGGAACGTGCGCGCGCGCGCGATGGCCGCGGCCAGACGCTCGGCGCGTACCGGCTTCATCAGGTAATCAATCGCGGCCGCCTCGAACGCCGACAGCGCATGCGCATCGTAAGCGGTGCAGAACACCACCGCCGGCCGTGGCTCGAAGCTGGCCAGGTGGCGGGCGGCTTCCAGGCCATCCAGCCCGGGCATGGCGATATCCAGCAGGACCAGGTCCGGCTGCAGCTCCGCGCACGCGTGCAGGGCCTGCTCGCCGTTGCCGGCTTCGGCCACCACATCCACGCCGTCCTGCGCGGCCAACAGGCTGCGCAGGCGCTCACGCGCCAGCGGTTCGTCATCGGCGATGACTACCCTCACGATCGCTCCCTCACTGGATCGGCACTGTCACCTGGCAGGCATAGTAGCCCTCGCTCCAGCCAGCCGTCATCCGCGCGGCGCTGCCGAAGCGCCAGGCCAGCCGATGGCCGATGCTGTGCTGGGCATGGCCGGCACCGCGCGCCAGGGCCAGCCCGGGGGCCTGCGGGTCGGGCGCCGGATTGCGCACGCAGATCTGCAGTTCATTACCCTCGCGCATCAGCTGCAACTCGATGGTGCCACCCTCGGGCAGCCGCGAGATGCCATGCAGCACGGCGTTCTCCACCAGCGGCTGCAGTACCAGGCGAGGCAGGGGAAGATCCCAGGGCAGCGGTTCGTCGCGCTGCCAGCGCACCTGCAGGCGCTCGCCCAGGCGCAGTGATTCGATCGACAGGTAGCGCTCGGCCAGCTCGCATTCGTCACGCAGGGTGGAATCACCCTCGCCCGCCCCCAGCGCGGCACGGAACAGATCGGACAGGTCCAGCACCGCACGCTCGGCCACGACCGGGTCGCGATGCAGCAGGCTGGCGATCAGGTTCATGCTGTTGAACAGGAAGTGCGGGCGGATCCGCGCCTGCAGGGCATCGGCCTGTGCGCGTGCGTTGGCCTGTACCTGCGCGGCCCAGCGATCACTCACATAGAAGTAGCGCAGGGCCAAGGCAGTGATCAGCGCCGTCGTCGCCGCGCTGCCCAGCGTGAAGCGCCAGAAGCTGATGCCGCGGGCGAAGCTGTCGCCAAGCACCGCGTACAGGGCATGCACGATGCCCGCGCAGACCACCGCGATCAGCGTCGCCAGTGCGATGGCCGAGACCGCCCCCAGAACCTGTGGCAACCTCGACAACGCGTTCCGCAGCAGGCACAGGCTGGCCGTTACGGCCAGCGCCAGCCACAACGCGAAACCACTGGCCGACAGCAGTTCGCCCACAGTCCAGTGGCGGCTGCCATCCGGGGCCAGGGCCAGCACCACCACCACCAGTTCGGCCAGGCCGAGCATCGCCGCCAGCCGCGGCAGGCGGCACAGTTCCGGCATCCAGGGCGGGGCGCTGGCCGGCGGCATGGGTCAGGCAGCGCCCAGGCGTTCCTGCAACCACTCACCCAGCGCCTGGATCTCTTCGGCGCAGACCTGGTGGGCCATCGGGTAACTGTGCCATTCCACCTCCAGGCCCAGCGCCTGCAGTGCCTGCGCACTGTGTGCGGCCACCGCCTGCGGAATCACCGGATCGCTGCTGCCATGGGCCATGAACACCGGCACCTGCACGGCGCCTTCAGCGCGCTTTGCGCCGTCGGCTTCGGGCAGGTAGGTGGACAGCGCGATCAGGCCGGCCAGCGGCGCAGTGCGTGACAGCGCGGCGGTCAGGATGATCGCGCCCCCCTGCGAGAAACCGGCCAGGAAGATCTTCTCCGGCGCGATGCCACGCTCGATCTCGCGCGCGATCAGCGCATCCAGCTGCACCACCGATTCCTGCACGCCCACCATGTCGGCGCGCGATCGGAAATCCATGCCGACGATGTCGTACCAGCCGCGCATCGGCACGCCGTTGTTAATCGTGATCGGCCGTACCGGTGCATGCGGGAACACGAAGCGCAGCGCCGGCCAATGCGGACGCACCAGCTCCGGCACGATCGGCGCGAAGTCGTGGCCATCGGCACCGAGGCCGTGCAGCCAGATCACCGACCACTGCGGCGAGGCGCCGGTCTCCTGTTCCACCGTTTGCAGCATGATGCGGCTCCTTCAAGTTCGAGCCGCATTATGCCGCTGCCGCGGGACGATCAGTACAGCGGCGGTTGTTCGGCCGCTTCCCGGCGCAGCTGCGCGGCGCGTACCAGCACCGGCGGCGGGATGTTCTCCTCGGGGATATCAAGCAGGCCAAGACGGTGCAGGAAGGCGCCGGGGCCACGCGAAGACGTCAGTGCCACCACCGGTACCGCCAGCACCATGCCGATCACCACCGGCGCCATCCACGCGGCCAGCGATGACGACACCGCCCAGGCCAGCATGCCCATGAAGGCGCCGAACACCCCCAGCCCACCGTAGCCACGGATCAGCGCCAGCCACGAAATGCCACCATCGTCACGCTGCTGCGCGTCCCAGCCCGAATCGCGGCCGGACAGCACTTCGGCCACGCCGCGCGACTGCACGTACATCACCACCGGCGCCATCAGCGCGGCCAATACGGTTTCCACCAGCATCGAGACGAACGCGCGCAGGGCACCGCCACACCCGCGGCGGTCGACCGGGTCCAGCAGCATCGCCAGGTAACCCAGCACCTTGGGCAGCAGCAGCACCGCCATGGTCGCCGCGAACAGGCGCACCACCTGTTCCTCGTCCTGGGCCCGCCAGTACACGCTGGGCGACAGGTGCAGCAGCGCGTTGAAATCGATGCCTTCCTGGAACAACGGGATGGCGATGCCGATCAGCATCAGCATCGCCCACATCGGCGCGGTGAAGTAATGACCGATGCCGATCAGCATGTGCATGCGGCTGATCCAGTGCAGGCCACGGCTGCCGACCACCTTGCCGTGCTGCAGGTTGCCCTGGCACCAGCGGCGGTCGCGCACCAGCAGGTCGGTCAGGGTCGGCGGACCTTCTTCATAGCTGCCGCCCAGGTACGGCACCATGTGCGCGGCCCAGCCGCCACGACGCATCAGCGCCGCTTCGACGAAGTCATGGCTGAGCACGTGGCCACCGAACGGCTTGCGCCCCGGCAGCGCCGGCAGCCCGGCCTGATCGGCGAAGGCGCGGGTGCGGATGATGGCATTGTGGCCCCAGTAATTGCTCTCGGCACCGTGCCACCAGGCCACGCCACGGGCGATCACCGGACCGTACACACGGCCGCCGAACTGCTGCATGCGCGCGAACAGGGTGCGCCCGCCGATCACCGACGGCAGGGTCTGGATCAGGCCGACGTCGGCGTTGTGCTCCATGCCCGCGACCAGGCGCACGATGCTGTCGCCGGTCATCAGGCTGTCGGCGTCGAGGATCAGCATCTGCGGGTAGGCACCGCCGAAGCGGCGGACCCAGTCGGCGATGTTGCCGGCCTTGCGCCCGCTGTTGTCGCCACGGCGGCGGTAGAACAGCCGCGCCTGGCCATCGGGCACGCGCTCGCGCAGTTCGGCGAACACCTGCTCCTCGGCCCGTGCGATGTCTTCGCGCCGGGTATCACTGAGCACGAAGAAGTCGAACCGGTCGAGCTGGCCGGTGGCGGCCACCGACTCGTAGATCGCCTGCAGGCCGGCCAGCAGCCGGCGCGGATCTTCGTTGTAGGTCGGCATCAGCAGCGCGGTGCGGCTGTGCACTGTCGGCAGTGGCTTGTCCGGGTCGATGCCGAGGCGATACCCCCGGTCGAACACGGCAGTCAGGAAGCCGGCCACGGCGCTGGCGAAAGACAGCGCGATCCAGGCGAACAGGCCGACAAACAGCACCAGCAGGCAGGCCTCGAGCACGCTGATGCCATTGGCCGACAGCACCCGCCACATCATCCGGGTAGCGATGGCGGTCATCGCCAGCGTGCCGCCGAAGATATAGAACCGGCGCAGGCCGATCAGCCGCGGCGAGGTGCGGTGGCGGCGAACCTTCAGTTGGCCTTCGCGCAGGGTCTGCTCGGGCATCTGCAACGGCGATTCGGCCGGCAGCAGCGTCCAGCCGGCATCAAGCCGGGACGTATCTGCTTCCGCATGGATGGTCTGCACCTCCATTGCCGCCTACTCCGCGCAGTCGGCACGGCCGGCCATCCCGGCCGGGCTGCATGCACCAAGGTTCCCGGCGCGCTTTCCCGGCGCCCGCACTTGTCCTGGCTGCGTCGGCGTCACGCCACGCAGTCGCTGTCTGTCACTACCGGAACCCACACGATCTCCAACGGGGCGGAATCGAAAATGCGGCTCAGTCTAGGGCGCCGGATGTAAGCCGAGTGCGAAGGTCTACGCCGGGATTTGTCCCCATTCAGCAAACAGCAGGCGAGTGCCGGGGCAGGGGAACGGATGTCACTTGGTCGCCCCAGGTACTGGATCGTAACAAACGCGAACGGTTATCATTTCATTAACCAGGCAGGTCACCGTCTTCCGCACGGCCGAGACCCACCCAGCTGCGCCGGTTCCAACCCAGCGCCCAACGACCCATGGAAGGGGGCTGCCTGCTGTCTGCGTGCGCCTGCTGCTTCCACCGGGTCCCCCTCCTCCGATGGAAGCCGTCATGTCCCTGTCGTTCCGTACCCCTTCCGCGCGCCTGCCGCGCACCCGCCTGGCCTGCGCTCTGGCCACCGCCTGCCTGCTGGCCCTGCCCGGCCTGGCCGCCGCAGAGGCCAGCGCCGATGCCTCCACCAAGGATCTGGATACCGTGGTGGTCACCGCCTCGGGCAACCAGCAATGGATCAAGGATGCACCGGCCAGCATCAGCGTGATCAGCCGCGAGGACATCGAGCGCCAGCCGGTGCACGACCTGGCCACCCTGCTCAGCCGCGTGCCGGGCGTGACCGGTGGCCTCAGCGCGGTCGGCGAGCAGTCCAAGATCAAGCTGCGTGGCATGCCGTCCAATTACACGCTGGTGCTGGTGGACGGCAAGCGCATGGGCAGCTCGGCCTCGACCAACTACCGTCCCGACCTCGGCCGCCAGGATCTGAACTGGATCTCGCCCGACCAGATCGAACGGATCGAGGTGGTGCGCGGACCAATGTCGTCGCTGTACGGCTCCGACGCCATGGGCGGCGTGATCAACATCATCACCAAGCGCATCGGTGATGACTGGAACGGCAGCGCCACCCACAGCTATACCCGCCCGGGTGATGGCAAGCGCGGTGATACCCAGCAGATCGGTGCGACGTTCTCCGGCCCGCTCGGCGAGCGCTTCGGCCTGCGCATCGGTGCCAACAGCATGCGCCGCGACTCGGACCGCTCCAACGGTGGTGTCTATGGCAATGCCTACGCCGGCGAGAAGGACCGCAATGTCGACGCGCTGCTGCAGTGGAAGCTCAGCGATGCGCAGGAACTGTCGCTGGAAGCCGGCCACGGCGTGCAGCAGGCCTTCATCGACGCATCGCTGGAAAAGCAGGACGAAGGCGCCTGGGGTGCCAGCGAACTCAAGCGCAGCTCGCTGGCACTCAACCACGATGGCAAGTGGAGCTTCGGCAACTCGAAGCTCAGCGCGTACTGGACCGAGTACAAGAACGACATCGGCGCCACCGGCCGCTCCGAGGCGACCGATACGATCATCGAAGGCAGCCTGACCACGCCCTTCACGCTGGGCGTTGAACACCAGTTCGCCGTCGGTGGTCAGTGGAAGCGCCAGGAACTGACCAACACCGATACCATCGGCCGCGCGCCGATCGACTATGCCGGCAATGCCGTCAGCGGCTCCAACCTGGAAGTGGATACCTGGGCACTGTTTGTCGAGGACGAACTGAAGCTGCACCGCACGCTGGCGCTGACCCTGGGCGCACGCCTGGATCATCATGAGAAGTTCGGCAGCCACGTCAGCCCCCGCGCCTACCTGGTCTGGCACCCGGCCGAACAGTGGACGATACGTGGTGGTGTTTCCAAGGGCTTCCGCGCGCCCAGCCTGACCGAGAACTCGCCCAGCGCGGCCACCCAGTCCGGCGGCCGCGGCTGCACCTCGCTGATCCCGCTGGGCTATACCCGTGGCGGCTGCTACATGGCCGGCAACCCGGACCTGGACCCTGAAACCAGCACCAACCGAGAGATCGGCATCAGCTTCGACAATGACCTGTTCGATGCCGGCCTGACCTACTTCCATACCGACTTCAAGAACAAGATCGAGTACGCGCCCCTGGGCAAGTTCAACGGCATCTGGTGGACGCGCATGAGCAACGTGCAGCGCGCGCGCACCAGTGGCATGGAAGGCAACTTCAATGTCCGCTTCGGCGAGCAGTGGCGCTGGCGCACCTCGGCCACCTGGATGAAGGAAGCCAAGAACCTGAGCACCGGCAGGAACCTGATCGATACGCCGGAGTTTTCCGGCTATTCGTCGCTGGACTGGACGCCCAACACGGTGTTTTCCAGCAGCCTGTCGGCGCAGTACACCGGCAAGCAGACCGGTACGGCCACGACCTTCCTCAAGGCCTACACCCTGTATGACCTGACCGCTGCCTGGAACGTCAACGAGGTGCTGACCCTGCGCGGCGGTGTCAGCAACCTGGCCGACAAGAAGCTGTATGCGGAAGGCTCCACCGACTACTTCGTGGCCGGGCGCAGCTACTTCATGAGCATGACCGCGCGGTTCTGACCGGCGGCGCGCGCCGCGATCGCGCTGGCAGCACGCCAGCGCGATCGGCGGTGTTGCGGATTACTCGCTTTCCAGCGCGGCCGCGGCCGCGTTCTGCGTAGCGGCCGTGCGTGCACGGTCCATCGCTACCGCCAGTTGCTGGCGTGCGAGCAGTTGTTGTGCCTGCACCACTTCAGGTGTCGGCAGGAGCACCGGTCCCGGTGCGTTTTCCGGTATAGCAGGTGTGGTCATGCAACCTCCATGGACATCCCGCCGCCGCCCGGGTTCAGCTGGGGCGGCAGCGGAACTGCGCACCCTATCCTAAAAACAAGGCGGATGGGTGACGGTGCGGCGCCCCGCCGCAGGCCTGCACATGCCGGGCGCGTCACATTTTTGACGGCTGAGGGTAGTTTCCTGAACCGTCGGCCTCGTATCATGTAACCGTTTTCCTACAAGGACGTAATCGTCAATGAACGCCGTCGACCTCTCCCGCTTCAGCCCGAAGTGGCAGTTCCGCTTCAATTTCTTCCAGCAGCACGGCGCTCCGAAGGAGCCGCGCTTCAAGGAAGCCTGGAAGGCGCTGTCCTTCGGCGACCGCCTCAAGATCAACATCAACTTCTTCGCCTTCTTCTTCGGCTTCATCTACCTGTTCATTCTGGGCATGTGGCGCAAGGCGCTGGTGGTGATCGGCATCGGCCTCGTGCTGGGCATCGTGTCCCTGTTCCTGCCGGACATCATCGCGCGCCCGCTGTTCATCGCCATGAACTTCCTGGTTGCCGCCAGCACCAACTACAGCTACTACCTGGAGCAGGTGAAGGGCAAAGCCAGCTGGAATCCCTTCGAAGGCATGTTCTGACGCGATGCTGCCGCCGCACTCCGGCCTGGCATAGCATCAAGCAGACATGAAGACGCCCGGCCTTGGCCGGGCGTCTTCATGTGCGCGCAACAGGATCAGGCCGCGCGACGGACCGTAGCCACCGGCTCGGCCTGCAGGCGGAAGCGCGAGACCGCCACCGCAAGCTGCTCGGCCTGTTCTTCCATCGCACGCGCGGCGGCACTGGCCTCTTCCACCAGTGCGGCGTTCTGCTGGGTGGTCTCGTCCATCTGCACCACGGTCTGGTTGACCTGCTCGATGCCCGCCGACTGCTCGCGCGAGGCTGCCGAGATCTCGGCCATGATCTCGTTCACTCGGCCGACCTGGCCGACGATTTCCTGCATGGTGCGGCCCGCGCCGTGCACCAGCTGCGCACCGGCACCGACCTGCGCCACCGAGGCGTCGATCAGCTCCTTGATCTCCTTGGCCGCGCCTGCCGAGCGCTGGGCCAGCGCACGCACTTCGCTGGCGACCACGGCGAATCCGCGGCCCTGTTCGCCGGCACGCGCCGCTTCCACCGCCGCGTTCAACGCCAGGATGTTGGTCTGGAACGCGATGCCATCGATTACCGAAATGATCTCGGCAATGCGCTGCGAGGAGGCCTCGATCTGTTCCATGGTCTGCACCACCTGGCTGACCACCTGCCCGCCTTCGCTGGCCACGCCCGCTGCGGAGCCGGCCAGGGTGTTGGCCTGCAGCGCGTGGTCGGCATTCTGGCGCACCGTGGAGGTCAGCTCTTCCATCGAGGCCGCGGTCTCTTCCAGGTTCGCCGCCTGCTGCTCGGTGCGGCGCGACAGGTCACTGTTGCCGGCGGCAATCTCACCCGCCGCCAGGCGGATGCTGGCCGCCGACTGCTGGATCTGGCCAACGATCTGGGTCAGCTGCTGCACGGTGCTGTTGGCATCGTCGCGCATCACCGCGAACACGCCGTGGAAGTCGCCCTGCATGCGCGCGCTGAGGTCGCCTGCGGCAATCGCGCGCAGCAGCGTCGACAGCTCGGCCAGGTTGTGGTCGCTGACCTGCATCATGGTGTTGAGGGTTTCCACCATGCGGCGGAAGTCGTGGTCGAAACGCAGCGTGTCGCCGCGCACCGCAAAATCGCCGGCGGCGGCGGCAGCGGCCAGCTGCTGGATCTGATCGTTGATCGCAGCCAGGTTGCTCTTGGTAGTGGCCATTGCAGCGGTGAACACCGCCTTCTCGCCCGGCAGCGCTTCCATGTCCACGCTCAGGTCACCCACCGCATAGCGTTGCATCACGTCGACCAGGCGCTGGGTGACGGCGTTGCTGGAGGCCACCAGCTTGTTGCTGTCAGCCACCATCCGGCCGTACTCACCCGGGAACGCCGAGGCGTCCATGCGGTAGCTGATTTCACCGGCGTCATGGCGACGCGCCATTTCCGCCTGCGCCGCCATCACCGACTGCAGCTGCCCCCGCATGCCCTGCATCGCGTCCAGCAGGCGGCCCACTTCGTCGTTGCTGCGTGCCGGCAGGGTGCTGTCCAGCTTGCCCGCGGCGACGTCGCCGGCCACGCGCACGGCTTCGGCCAGTGGGCGGATCGCCAACCGGCGCAGCAGCACATAGACACCGGCACTCAGCGTCAGCGCGGCCACCACACCAACCAGCAGGGTCAGCCACAGCAGCTGGCGCGCCTCGGCCACGATCACCGCGTGCGGCATCACCACACCCAGTGCAAAGCGCTGCGGCGCATCGCCCACACGCAGCGGCACGTATACGCGCACGTTGCCGGCGGCATCCGGAGTGAAGGCTTCGAACCGGCGGTCGGCGGCGATGTCTGCCAGCATGCTGCGGGTCAATGCGTCGCCACGTGGCTTGCCGATTTCGGCGGCATTGGCCGAGGCCAGCACCACGCCATTCGGCGAGAGCAGTTCGACGCGCCCGGCGCCCATCGGCTTCAGCGTGGCCAGGTGCTTCTGCAGCGCCGCCAGCGAGAAGTCCACAGTGAATACACCGAGGAACCGGCCGTTTTCGATGATCGGCGTGCTCAACGTGCTCATCAGCACCTGCTGGCCACCGATGTCGTAGGCATAGGGCTCGCTTACCTTCGCCAGCTTGTCGCGGCTGGGCACCATGTACCAGTCACCGGAGCCACTGGCCGTCTCGGTGTAGTCGGTCATCGTCGACTGCTGCGGCTTGCCATCGTGCCAGGCCCAGTAGCTCATGTAACGACCGGTGGCATCGTGCGCTTCAGTGTTGACGAACTCGGCATCCTTGCCATCGAAGGCGTCGGCCTCCCACATGGTGCTCTTGCCCAGCCACTCGGGGTGGGTGCGCAGCTGCTCGCCCAGCACGGCAGCCAGGCTGGCACGGTCCGGAACATCGCCGCGCGCGCGCTGGGCGAGCACGGCCTCGACCATGGCGTCGTTGCTGGCAAAGGCGGTGCCCAGATCGGCCGCGACCTGGCGGGCTTCGGCGGTGGCTTCGCTGGCCATGGTCTGGCGCGAGGCGTCGATCAGGCTGGCGCTGGCCTGGCGGTAGATCAGGAACGCAGTCAGGCCGAAGCACAGCAGCGCGATCGCAGCTGTGCCCAGCATCAGCTTGTGGGCGATGCTGCCCGGGCGGCGGGCAGCGGCGGAACGGGGAGAAGGCATGGAAGGATCCGCAAGGCAGTTCAGGACGACCGGCACCGCGAGGGCACCGCGCAGGTGCGCGATCCGTCGCGCAGGCCACCGGCCGCCGGGACACGCCCGGCGCTGGAAGCGCACCGGGTTAGCGGCCGCCTGCGAACGAGGTTGAGGCGGTCCATCTGCACATTCCTGAACCTGCTCAGGGTCGGGTCAGGAACCCGCCCCGCTGCCGCCCTATTCGGCCACGCGGTCCTTGATCCATTCCGCCCGCGGCAGCACCTCGATGCTGCCAACCGCGTACTGCTGCAGCACGTCGTCCGGGCCGAAGCGCGGCTGCCAGCCCAGTGTGCTGCGCATCAGTGCACTGTCGTAGACGCGGTCAATGCTCAGCGGCAGCGGCCAGCCACGGCGCTCGAACTCGGCCAGCAACTGCGGGGCGCGGCGGGCCAGCACCCTGCGGGGCTGGGTCGCCAGTTCCAGGCAATCCTCACGCAGGAACGGCGTCGGTGCGCAGGCAATGTAGCGTGCGAAGGCAGCGCCCTCATCGTGCAGCAGCGCGGCATGTGCGCTGGCCACGTCGCGCGCGTCGATACCGCGGTGCAGGCGGAACATCGCCATCCGCTCCGGTGGCTCGGGGAAACAGCGGGCCATGCGCAGCACGCGCACGCTGAAGCCCGGCGCCGCAGCGGCTTCAGCCAACGCCTCGGCCTGCAGCTTGCTGCGATGGTAGATGGTGCGTGGCAGCGGCTCGGTATCTTCATCGATCCAGCGGCAACCGCCCGCCACCACCGCATGGCCATACAACGCCGTGGTGCTGGTCAGCACGAAGCGGCGTGCACCGGCCTCGCGGGCAGCCTGCAACAGGTGTGCGGTCGCCTCCACATTGATCTGCTGGAATACCGCATCCGGCACCAGGCCGACATGGGGTGCGTGCAGGGCGGCGGTATGGATCACCGCGTCGACGCCCCGCACTGCCTGCTTCACGGCCTGACGATCGGTGACATCGGCAATGATGCGGGTGGTGGCGAATGGGCTGCGATCCAGCCCCACCACTTCGTGGGCCGCCGCCAGCGCGCCGAAGATTGCACGCCCGATCCGCCCGGAACTGCCGGTCAACAGAATCTTCATTGAGTCCATTCACTCGAAGCGCCCGGGAACTACCGGGATGCATCGATTCTAGGCACGCTGCATGTCGTCTGCGATAGGGCGCGGTTGCAATTGTGCGTTCATTCTGGCGATGCCGATCGGGCGAGCAGCTGGCGGGCGACGAACAGCGGATCGTCACCGCCTGCTGCATCAGGCGTGACGCCGGTGCGTTCCCAGTTGGTTCCGGTACGGAGGTTGATCGGCTGCCGGTCGGGAATGCTGATCTGATAGCCATCCGGCAGCAGCACAGGATCATCGAACATATGTGCCGCGCCGCCACTTCGACTACCAACGACACGTGCCCGCCCCTGCGCCTGCAGCGAGTACGCGACGAATTCGGCGGCCGACCCGGTGCGGCGGTCGATCAGCACCACCAGCGGCTTCAGGTACAGCCCCAGGCTCGCCGGTGGCAACGGTACCGGACGGCGCTGGCCACGGCGTTGCAGTGACTGCACCTGGGTGATCTCCGCCGCCAGCAGGGTCCGCACCAGCAGGTCCGCACTGCCGTCATCGCCACCACCGTTCTGGCGCAGGTCCAGCACCAGGCCATCGGTGTCGGCCAGCAGGGTGAAGGCTGCGGCCAGCTTCGGCCGGGCCAGATCGAGCGGATAGAAGGTGCTCAGGCGCAGGTAACCGATGTTGCCTTCCAGCACCCGCACCTCGCGCACGCCCGCACCATTGCTGCGCGCATCCGCGCGCCAGGCCATCAGCCAGTCGTCCTGGCCGGCGCGGGCATCCACCCGCTCGACATGGAAGTGGCCATCGAACACGTCCAGATCCTGGTTCAAGCGTGCGCTGAACGCCTTGGGGTCCGCGCAGCTGTCCACATAGCGCTGCTGGGTGGACCAGCCTCGAACGGCCTCGGCAATGTGCGCGCCTTCGGCCACGTCCAGGTACTGCGCCTGTATCGCCGTGGCCGCCGCCTGCAGCACCGCGTCCTGGGCCGGGCAGGACGCCGCCAGCAGCGCGCCCAGCATCCACGAAACCGCCATGACCGCACCCCATGTTGATGATATATAAGTGCTTACATATCATCGCCACCATGGATCTCCAACATGCCACCCTGGGAACACTGCTGCGGGCCCTGCTCGACCAGCTGGACCCGGCGGTCGAGCAGGCCTACCGCGACCTGAAGCTGGACTACCGGCCGCGCTACACCCCGGTGCTGCGCACGCTGATGGCGCAGGGACCCTGCCGCATCAAGGATCTCGCACTGGCCTGCGGGCTCAGCCATTCGGCGCTCAGCCAGACGGTTTCAGCAATGGTGCGCGACGGCTGGCTGCACGCTGCGGTCGGTGAAGACAGCCGCGAGCGCATCCTGCAGCTGAGCCCGCGCGCGTTGCAGGCGTTGCCGGCGCTGCAGGCGCAGTGGCAGGCCACGGCACGCGCGGCGCGCAGCCTCGATGCCGATCTTGGACAGTCATTGGAGCAGGTGCTGCGCGAGGCACTGCAGGCACTTGAACAGCGACCGTTCGCGCAGCGACTGCGCGGCACGCCCCAACGCTGAGGCGCTTACTGCTCGACCGCCATCTCGATTTCGCTGAGGAACGTCCAGCTGCCATTGGCCAACCGCAGCTCCAGCGTGCGGCACTGCGCGGCCAGCGGCGCGGCGTTGCCCAGCACGTATTCCTCTCCGGTCGAACCGCTCAGTCCGGCCTGGGTGAATGGCGCCGACAGCACACCGATCTTCACCGCAGCGGCGCCCGGCTCGGCACACATCACGTCCACAGCTGTCGGCGTGACGATGCCCCACGCCGGGCGGGTCATCGTATGCAGGCCGATCCAGTCCACCCGCCGGCGCTGGCCCAGGTCGATGGTGATGCTGGCGTTGCCATGCACGCCTACCCAGCCTGCATCCATCGGGTTGCGCGGATCCCCCACCCGACGATCGAACAGCTCGTGGCCACTGCTGTCCGGATAGTTCGCATCCGGTGCCACGCTGTAGCTGTACGTGGTCTGCACCGGATCGACGAGGTAGGACGCGCCGAGCCCATACAGCCCGCGATAGGTGTTCATCAGCCGCGGCGATTCGGCATAGCCCTGGCCGGGGCCGACCACCTCGGACATGTGGTACTGGTTGAGCCAGGCAACGCGCTTGCCGGCCGAACGCGCGCTCCACAACTGCTGGTTGATGCGCTGCACCGACGCGGAGCGATAGGCACCGGACAATCCGTTGCCGGTTTCCAGGAATAAAGGACTGCCATGGTTGAACAGTTCGATGTCGGCCCACAGGCCGCTGGCCCCCAGCGCCACCGACAGCGCCTCGTAATACGCCTCGGTCGAATGACCCGGGCGATCCCACTGGAACAGGCGTGCATGCGAGGCGGCGCCGATGCCGTCCTGCCAGATCTGCACATCCACGCCGGTGGCCGTACGGAACTGTGCAGCAGCCCGGCCCACGCTGGCCGGATCCACGCTGGATGACGCCAGGTAGGGGGCCACCATCACCGGCCGCGAGGGTGTACTGCCTTTGAGCGCCGTCACGATCGCACGGTAGAACGGCGCGCGATCAGCCGGCACCTGTGCTGGCTCGTCGGTGATGTACCAGCCAGCGAACGCCGGATGCGATCCGTACTGTTGGCCCAGCTGGGCCAGCGACTGCGCCGCATCCTGTGCCACGGCCGTTGCGTTCTGCCCCTGCCAGAAGGTGGCGCACTGCCCCGAGCTGTAGGTGGTGCCGACCACGACCTTCATGCCGCGCGCGGCCGCCGCATCGAGCACGGTGCCGAGCTTGCCGGGAAAGCCGGCAATCCATTCGAAATCCTGCACGCCGCTGGCGCAGCCGACGCCGGCACGAGTGGCACGCACCTGACCGAGGATGATCGTGTCGTTGCCCAGGTCCTGCAGCTCATCCAGGAACAGCGGCAACTGCGCAGCCGGTAGTTGTTCGTCGGTAGCCGAATAGCCGACGTGGACAAAGCTGCCGGACAACAGGGGGCTGGCTGCATGGACCGGAGCGGTACAGGCCAGCACTGCGATCAATCCAATCCTGTTCATGTTCTACTTCCCTGTCGTGGCCAAGCGAGTGGCGTTGTTGCGCATCCTATCAACAGCGACGGTGGCCCCATCATGATCATCGACAACGCTGCGCAATCGCCGACTTCAGCTGCCCCCGCAGCAGCGCACGTGCAATGCCGATTCAAGCGGTTGATTCATTCAACTGCGTAATCGAGCCTGCGCGCTCCTTCCCCTGGAATACTCCTCATGCGCACGCCGCCCGCACCGCTCAGCCTGATGGAACGCGACCGCCGCTGGGCCCTGGCCCGCGACCTCATGGCCAGTGAACGCCTCGATGCCCTGGTTGTGCATGGCGACCGGGAAGCCGCCGCACCGGCCGGGTTCTCGCCGGACTGCTACTTCACCAATGACCGGCCCGGCTCGATCGTGGTGTTCGTCGGCGACCAGCCGCCACGGGTGTTCACCTTTGCCTCGCTGATGATTGCCGACCACCTGCAGGCCTGCCTGCGCGGCGACCTGCAGTGGATTGCACCCGAACAGCTGTGGGTTGGAAAATCCGGTCTGGAGGTTGGCCGCTGGCTGCAGCAATGTGGCCTGCACACGGCACGTATCGGCGTGCTGGGGCTGGAGCCCTATCCACCGTTCTACTTCGACGGCGCGATGCCCGCGCGCACCCTGCAGGGCATGCAGGCGGCGGTGCCGAACGCGGAATTCGTACCGGTATATCGTGCGTTCTTCCAGCGCGCCTCGGTAAAGAGCCAGGAGGAACTGGCGCTGATTGCGCATGCCGCCTGGATCGGTGAATCCATGAGCGAGGCGCTGCGTGCCACTGCTCGCCCCGGTGTTTCGGAAGCCGAACTGGTTGCCGCAGTGACCGCCGACTGTTTCTCGCTGGGGGGCTATACCGCCGAGGTGTTGCTCGGCTCGGGTCCGGAGTATGTGGGCTGGGGACCACCCGCCTGGCAGTATCGTGCGCAGCCGCCGCGCATTCTGCGCGATGGTGATCTGGTGTTGTCGGAGATCTTCGCACTGTACGGGCTGATGGAAACCCAGCATCAGGCCGCGGTTGCCATTGGCGAGGTGCACGACGACATCCATCGCGCCGCTGCCGTCGCACGCAGCAGCTACGAAGCAGGCCTGTCCGCACTGCGCGTGGGCAATACCTTCGGCGATGTCGTCGACGCGATGGAAGCGCCCCTGCTGGAGGCGGGTGGCTGGCACGTGCACCCGTTGGTCCACAGCCTCAACCCCTATGGACCGATTGGCTTCGGCCGTGCACCGGGCATCGAAGCGCTGCCGGAGGCCGCGCGCTATGCGCACATCGCGCCGCTGCCGACTGTCGGGCGCGAACTGCCCCTTCAGGCCGGCATGTGCTTCGCCTTCGAACCGAACTGTGCATTCGGCCGGCACATGGCCAACATCGGCGGTACGGTCATCGTCGGCGCTGACGCGGGTACCGCGCTCAATGAAAACTCGACACGGCTGATGCAGGCCGATGCCTGAGTTCATCGCCCATCTGCAGACACCGGCACGGCGGCGCGCGGCCGAGACGCGCAGCGGGCAGACCCGAGCCCGACTGCTGCACGCGGGGCTGCAGCTGTTCAGCGCGTTCGGCGTGGAGGGTGTGCGTACCCGCCAGCTGGTGGACATGGCCGGCTGCAGCCAGTCAGCCATTCCCTATCACTTCGGTGGCAAGCAGGAACTGTATGCCGCCGTACTGCAGCGCTGCGCTCAAGCCATTGCCGAGCGATTGCCGCTGCCGGCAACGCCACCCAACGGCGCGCGGCAGGCCGCGCAGCAGCTGCAGCAGTTGATGCGGGCATTCGTCCAAGCCTTGCTGTCGGCGCCGGATGCGGGTCCACGCACGCTGCTGTTGGCGCGCGAACAGATCCAACCGACGGCCGCGTTCGCCAGCGCCCACCGTACGCTGTTCGAACCCTTGCACACCACGCTGGCCGCGTGCGTAGCGTGCCTGCGCGGCAGCGAACCATCCAGCGCCGAGACGGTGCTGCGTACCCACGCCCTGCTCGGCCAAGCGATCGTCTTCGCGGTCTCCCATGGGGCTCTGCAGGCGCGACTGAACCAGGGAGCTCCCTTGGCAGACGTAGAGACGATCGCGTCGGTGGTCAGTGGCATGGCACTGGCGGCAGCGAAGGCAGCACCTGACTGAATGGCTGCGTGATCAGCCCCGTGCGCAGGGCGCGTGAAAATCGTGGCCAAGATGGCGACCTGGACTTAGCGTGCGATGGCCAAGCATGGATGCCGTCGTCTACGAAGGCGACGCCCACACCGCAGGAGATTTCACATGACTGAGCAGAACCCGCGCAGCTCCAACCGGGGTTTCGCATCAATGGACCAGGAAAAGCAGCGCGCGATCGCTGCCAAGGGCGGGCGCGCCGCACATGCCTCCGGGAACGCGCATGAATTCAGTCCGGCCGAGGCACGTGTCGCAGGCCGCAAGGGCGGCGAGGCGATCAGCCGCAACCGCCAGCACATGGCCGAGATCGGTCGTGAAGGTGGACACGCTCGCCACGCCAATGCGCGCCAGCAGCAACAACAGCCTCATGAGATCGAACGCACGGCAGCGGGTCCGCAACGCCAGCAGGGCTGAATGCAGCGCGTCAGGCCGGTGCGCGCTGCCGATACAGCCCGAGCGCCGCAAGCAGGGCCAGCGCACCGGCCACAGCCATCGCCCATCCGAAACCACTGGCCATCGCACTGCGATACCACGTCAGCATCTGCGGCGTGGCGTGCATCGAGCCCGGTTGCAGGATCAGTTCGCGTGCCTGTGCCACCAGCCCCCGCTGCCCGGCCGCCTGCGCGGACGCGGCGAACTGCTGCACGGCGCGCTGGCCCATCAGGCTGCCCAGCAGCGCGATGCCCAGGCTCATGCCTGCCTGACGTAACGCGTTCATCGTGGCTGAGGCAATACCCGCGCGCTCGACCGGCGCGCTGGCCATGACCGCCATGCCGGTCGCCGGCACTGCCAGCCCCATTCCAATGCCAAGCAGCACCAGCACAGCACTGGAATAGGCGTGCGAAGTAGCCGGTTCGAACGTGGCCATCGCGCACAGCGCCGCCCCGGCCAGGGCATAGCCCAGCACCAGCGCGGCGTGCAGCCCGAGGTGGGCGACCAGACGCCCGAACAACAGCGAGACGGCACCCATCAACAGGAACTGCGGGGCCAACTGGGAGCCTGCCAGCGCAGCGTTGTGCCCCTGCGCCTGCTGGAAGAACAGCGACAGGAAGAACAGGCTGGCATAGGCAGTGAAGCCCAGCACGAACGAGGCCAGGTTGAACATGCCGAAGCGGCGGTCGGCAAACAGGTCCAGCGGCAGCAATGGGCGTGCCACCCGGCGTTCGACGATGCCGAACAGGATCAACCCGGCAGCTGCCACGCCCAGCGCCAGCAGCGTCACCGGGGCCAGCAGGCCATGCGCGCCGATCGCGATCAGGCCATAGCTCAGCGCACCCAGCGCGACGACGCTGAGCAGCTGCCCGGCAGGGTCCAGCGCAGCGTGCTGCGGATGCCGCCGCTCCGGAATTCCCCAGGCGCCCAGCGCCAGTGCGAGCAGGCCCAACGGCAAGTTGATCAGGAAGATGCTGGGCCATCCGACGCGCTGTACCAGCACGCCGCCCAGCAACGGGCCAAGCACCAGGGCCAACGCACTGAACGCCGACCAGCCACCGATCGCCCGCGCGCGCTGGCGCGGATCAGGGAATGCATGACTGAGAATCGGCATCGCGCTGGGAATCAGCAGCGCGCCCGCGATGCCCTGCACCGCGCGTCCAGCCACCAGCGTCGCAAGATTGCCGGCACAGGCACAGAGCAACGAGCCAAGAGTGAAGGTGGCGACGCTGAGCAGCCACATCCGCCGATGACCGTAACGGTCCCCGAGCGGCCCCGCCGACAGCATCAGCGCCGACAACGCGATCGCATACGCATTGATCACCCACTGCAGGCCGGCCATGTCGGTATTCAACGCCTGCTGCAGGGTCGGCAGCGCGACGTTGACGATGCTGATGTCCAGCGAGGCGAGGAACGTGCCGAGGTAGGCCGCCAGCACCAGGGCCGGACGTTGGAAACGCTGCATGGGTGGATCCCGGGGGAGGACGTCCGCGCATCGTAGCCATTGACTGACCGTCGGTCAATGACTGGCGGTCAGTCAATGCCGTAGGACAGCTAGAATGGCCACCGTCGCACCCGGACCTTGCCCACCATGCAGACCCCAGCTGTCGCCAGGCCTCGCACCAAGCCCGCGGAAACCCGTCAGGAAGAACTGATGGACGCCGCGCAGGCACTGTTCCTGTCAAAGGGGGTAGACGCCACCACCATCAGCGACATCGTCGCCGCGGCTGATGTGGCCAAGGGCACGTTCTATACCTACTTCGCCTCGCGCACCGAGATCCAGCAGGCGCTGGCACAACGCTACACGCGGCAGTTCATGGAAGCGGTCGACCAGACGGTGCAGCAGCAGCCCGACGGCGATGGCGTGGCACGCCTGCGTGCCTGGATCCGCGCCAACATCGAGCTCTACGTGCGCACCCATGCACTGCACGATGTGGTGTACGCCAACCATCACCACCACCAGCGCGGCAATGCCGAACGCAATGCGATCCAGCAGCAACTGCTGGGCATCCTCGAGGCGGGCAACGCCGCTGGACTGTGGCAGCTTCCAGCGCCGCAGGTCACCGCCTCGCTGATCTACGCCGGCGTGCACGGCGCCGCCGACGACCTGATCGCCACGCCGACACAGGATGCCGATGCGTTCATCGAAGCCGTGCAGGCCGATTGCCTGCGCATGGTCGGCGTGCCACCAACCGGTGCCAAACGTCGCTGACGGGCTTTCTGCTGCTCAGATGTGGGCGAGGATGTTCAACAACCGCCCGAACGGGTCACGGACGAAGAAGCGGCGCACCCCCCAGGGCTCATCGGCGGGGCCATATTCCAGCGGGATGCCGGCCGCGCGCATGCGCTCCAGTACCTGTTGCAGATTGTCCACTTCTATCGACAGGTCCGGCACTGCGGTGCCGGATCCCCCTTCAGTGGCAAAGCTGACCTGCGCCAGCGCGCTACCCTCGCCGCCATGGGTGACGATCCAGCCGTGGTCCATCACCACCGGCATGCCCAGTAGCTCGCCATAGAACGCTGCGGCACGCGCAGGGTCAGGCGTGGCGATGTTGGCGACGACACGTTTGACGGCCATGTGCGGCGGCTCCGATGCGATTCCCCATCCTCGCCGCTGCGTGCATGGCCTGCAAGCGTGCTCAGCCCAGATGGCTCATCGCAAGCTGGGTGATCGCGCTCTTCGGCAACGCGCCAACGGTGCGGGCCACCGGCTTGCCATCGCGCACCACCACCATGGTCGGAATGCTCATCACGCCGAACTCGTTGGCCAGCGCCGGCGATTCGTCGATGTTCACCTCAGCGAAATGAACCAGTCTGTTCAACTCATCCGCTGCCTGCTCGAACATCGGCTGCATCACCCGGCATGGGTGACACCACTCGGCCCAGAAACGGATTACGTGCACGCCCGGCGCGTTGCGTACGGCCATGTCGAAGTTGCCGCTGGTCAACTGGCTGATCATGTTCAAACTCCCTGCATCAGTTATGGAATGTACGCTCCATAAGTTGAGTGCCACCGGCTGACTTGTCAATGAATTCTGGAATGACTAGTCTTTAAGTCATTCCCCTGACCCTGGCTTACTCATGGCGCGCACTGGCCGCCCCCGCGAATTCGACCGCGACGACGCTGTGGAACAAGCGATGCTGTTGTTCTGGGAACGCGGCTACGAGGCAACCACGCTCAACGACCTGCGCAGCGCGCTGGGAGGGCTTTCGCCTGCAAGCTTCTATGCGGCGTTCGGCTCCAAGGAGGCGTTGTTCGGCGAATGCCTGTCGCTCTACATGCAGTCCTGCGGCCAGTTGGCCACTTTGCTGGCGGACACCACCGACGGCCCACGCGAGGCGATGCGACGCACCCTGCATGCCGCTGTGACCGCACAGACCTCGCGCACCCGCCCGCGCGGCTGCATGGCGGTACTGTCCGGCCTGAACTGTTTCGAAGGCCATGAGGACATCGCCGCACAGGTCGAGCAGGCGCGCCGGCAGACCAGCCAGGCCATCACCGCCTGCGTGCAGGCTGGCCGTGATGTGGGCGAACTTTGCCCGGACGTCGACTGCACCGCGCTGGCCACCGCCTTCGACGTGTTCCTCAAGGGCATCGCCATCCAGGCCCGGGATGGGCGCCGTGCCACCGAGCTGCATGCTGCCGTGGATGCGCTGATGGCGATCTGGGACTGCAACGCACTGCGGGCCGCGCGCCAGCACTGATCGCAGGCGTCCGTTGCACTGAAACAGAAGAGCCCCGTCAATGACGGGGCTCGCCATCAGTCCTGCGTTGCCACTGCTTACACGGCGCCGCAGCGATCCATGACGCAACGATCGTATTCGTACTGGCATTCCATCGCGTCACCGCCACCGGACAGACAGGCCTGGTAAGCCTTCCAACAGGGAAGATCGCATGGCGGAATCGGCCCAGCCACAGCAACCGAACCGCTGCAGGTCAAGGCGAACACCGCACCCACGATCATTTTCCTGAAAGTACGCATCGACATCACTCCTTGATAAGCCTGGTGAGCCCAGGCCGGGCCACGGTAGCGAGGCCCTCGGGAGATGGAGTGAACGCCCGTGTCACGGAACATTAACCTGTTCATTAAATTTCCTTAACACCACTGGGGGTGATCGGCGCGCTGCGGGGTTAACGGCCTTGTTGTCCGTCAATCAAGGAAGTTGTCCGATGAATCACCCGCTGCACGGCCGTTCGTCCCACTCCCGTTCTCCCCTGCACAGCCGCCTCGCGCTGGCGGTCACCAGCACATTGCTGCTTGCCAGCACGTTGCCCGCCATGGCCAACGACTCATTCGAGGTCTGGCAACAACAGCGCCAGTTGCAGGCGGCCTGGGCGCAACCAGGCGTCGGCGCGTCCGCAGCACCGACGGCCACCACGCCAGCGGCGGCCAACACGTCCGTTCTCGGCAACCCCGGCGATGCAGCCAGTTGGCGCAGCGATGAATTCAACGCTGACTGGGGGCTGGGTGCGATGGGGGCCGATTACGCCTATGCACGTGGACTGACCGGCCAGGGCGTACGTCTTGCCCTGTTCGATTCGGGCTCGGCACTGGCCCATCAGGAATTTGCGGGGCGCAATACGTCCAGCATCACCATCGGCGCGGACTGCGCCACGCCAGGCGTGGTGGCCGGTACCGGTGCCTGCGAACAAACCCGTGGCGAGCAGCCAGGCTACAACTACTACGGCCTTGGCCCCGGCGTTCCCGCCGCACTGGCCGCACGCCTGATCGCGGCAGGCCAGCCCTATGGCTTCAGCTACGCCGACCACGGCACCCACGTGCTGGGTACCATCGGTGCCAACCGCGATGGCAAAGGCATGCATGGCGTAGCATTCGGTTCGAACCTGACCGCAGCCCGTGTGTTTGGTGATACCTACTATGAGTGGCGCCTGGATCCGGACAACTTCTATCGTCCGCGCGCGCTATATCGCACCGATCCCGATGACACCGCTACCTTGGATATGTATGCGCAGATCCAGGCGCAGGGCGTGCGCGCCATCAACCACAGCTGGGGTATCTCTACCCGCAACATGACTGCTGCCGCGCTGGATGCACAGTATGCAGCGATCGGTGACGGCTACGGCGTGTATGGCAGCATCTACGCCAACGATGGCGATGCCCCCTCCTCCACCCTCATCCAGGTGTGGTCGGCTGGTAACGGCAGTGGCGCCGTCGCCGGAATCACGGCCGCCATGCCGCGCTGGAGGCCGGAACTTGAACCGTACTGGCTGGCCGTGGCCAACGTCCGCCGGCCCAACGCTGCTGCGGGCGAAACCGACTACGTGATCGATGGCAGTTCCAGCATCTGCGGCGTTGCCGCCAACTGGTGCATCTCGGCACCGGGCACCGACATCCTGAGCACCATTGTGTCCGGTGATATCCAGGGTCGCGTCGAGAACACTTCCGCCTATGTCCGCCTGATCATCGACAGCGAGAGCACCCAGTACGTCTATGGCACCAAGACGGGCACGTCGATGGCGGCGCCACACATCACCGGCGCGCTCGGCCTGCTGATGGAGCGCTTCCCCTATCTGGACAACGCCCAGGTCCGCGACGTGTTGCTGACCACCGCACGCGACCTGGGTGCAGCAGGCATCGATCCGATCTACGGCTGGGGCATGGTCGACCTGCGCAAGGCCATCGAAGGCTACGGCTCGCTGCGCGTGGACACCAACGTGGTGATGAACCAGAAGGCCGGTGGCCTGAAGGTGTGGGAAGGCGATGCCTGGGATGACTGGACCAACGACATCGGCGGCCCCGGCAAGCTGACCAAGTCCGGCATCGGCTGGCTGCGCCTGAGTGGTGGCAACACCTTCAACGGCGCAGTGCTGCAGGACGGCACGCTGGAATTGAACGGCACCAACACACTCACGTCAGCGGTCGAAGTCCAGGGTGGCCAGTTCCTGCTCAACGGCTCGCTGGTCTCCACCGCCCTGAACACCACTGGAGGCGTGAGCACGGTCAGCAGCAGCGGCCTGCTGAAGGACAGCAACCTGACGGTCAACGGTGGCGTGGTGTCCTTCAACGGCACGCAGACCGGCGGCACCACCACGGTCGGTGCCAACGGCCTGCTGAAGGGCATCGGCACGCTGGGCAACACCCGTGTGGACGGCATCATCGCGCCCGGCAATTCGATCGGCACGCTGACCATCAACGGCAACTACGTGCAGGGTGCAACCGGCGTCTATGCCGCCGAACTTGCCCCGGGCGGCCGCAGTGACCAGTTGCACGTAACCGGCACCGCCACTCTCGGCGGCACCCTGGTCGCGCTGCCGGAGCCGGGTACCTACTACCTCGGCGAGCAGTTCAATTTCATCCGCGCCGACGGCGGTGTCAGCGGCCAGTTCGCGAAAACCGACTTCAGCGCGTTCTCGCCGTTCCTGCAGTTCAGCCTGGCCTACGGCGCCAATGGCACCCGCATCGACGTGACCCGGGGTGCCTCGCTCGCCAGCGCCGCCACCACGCCGAACCAGCGTGCGGCCGCGGCGGTGGCCGATGGACTGGCGATCAACCAGGGCCTGCCCAAGCCGCTGACCCAACTGTTCCCGCAACAGGTGGGTGGCGTGCTCGATGGCCTCAGCGGCGAGCTGCATCCGGCCACGGCGCTGGCCCTGGTCGAGGGCAGCCGCTATGTGCGCGATGCCGCACTGTCACGTCGTGCCGGTGCCACCGCACCCGGTGCCGATGCGGGTGATGCCACCGGCGCCTGGGTGCAGGCACTGGGCGGCAACAGCAAGCTGGATGGCAACAGCAACACCGCGCGCACCGACGCCAACAGCAACGGCCTGCTGGTCGGCATCGACCGCGAGTTCGGTGGCTGGCAGATCGGCGTGCTGGCCGGTACAGGCCGCACCGACGTGAAGCAGCAGGAGCGTCGTGCCAAGTCGAAGATCGACAACACGCACTTCGGCGCCTATGCCAGCCACACCTGGGGCGGCTTCGGCCTGCGTGGTGGCGTGGCATGGAGCCGCAACGAAGTGAAGAGCACGCGTGATGTTGCCTTCGCCGGCTTCAGCGACAGCCTCAGCGCGCGCTACAACGCACGTACGCGCCAGGCCTTCATCGAAGCGGGCTACCGCTTCGGCAATGCGGAAGGCGGGCTGGAGCCGTACCTGCAGGTCGCCCGCGTGGAAGTGGACCTGAAGCAGATCAACGAGCGTGGCGGCGCGGCCGCACTGCACGGCAAGGTGGACGACACCGGCACCACCATCGCCACCGCTGGCCTGCGCTTCGACAAGGGCCTGAAGGCATCGTTCCAGCAGGACAGCTGGCTGCACCTGCGCGGTGGCGTGGGCTATCGCCGCGCCTCTGGCGACCGCAGCCAGGTGGCCAACCTGGCCTTCGCCAACAGCAGCAGCACCTTCGCGGTCGAGGGCGCACCAATTGCCGACAACGCCGTGGTGGCCGAGCTGGGCCTGTCGGCGTGGCTGACCCCGCGGCAGCAGCTGGAGCTGGGCTACAGCGGCCAGTTCGGCAGTGAAAGCCGCGACCATGGCGCCACCGCACGCTGGTCTGTGCGCTTCTAAACACGTGCTCTCTTGACGGGTTGGGGCGGCCTTGCGGCCGCCCCCTTTTTTGCCCGCCACCCAGCGTTATGCGCGATGCCGCAGCGCGGCGGCACCTGCCAGGCTGGCAAGTGGCAACAGCAACCCATAGGCCACCAGCGGCCACACTGTATCGCCGGGCAGCACGAGGGTAACCAGCGTGCCGATGCCTGCCACGATCAGGCTCTGCACGGCGTAGTACAGGGCCACCGCCGTACCTGACGCATCGGCGAAATCACGCAGCGCGCCGCTTGCAGCCACCGAAACCACCATCACCAGCCCCACCGCGATGCCCCACATGGGCAGCACCACTCCGACGAACGAGGGAGGCCGCGCTGCGGCCAACGCCATCAGCAGTACCCCGGCCACCATCACCCACAGGCCACGCAGGAAGGTACCGCGCACGTTCCAGCGGGCAATGCACACGTTCGCCATCCGCGCCGTGACGATCATCACCAGCGCCACCGTGGCGAAGGCCAGGCTGAACGACAGCGGCGAGTACTGCATGCGCCCGACCAGCAGCCGGGGCGCGACCGAGAAGAACACGAAGAACGTGCCCATGCCCGCACTGAAGCCCAGCGTGTAGACCCAGAACGCGCCGCTGCCGAGGATGCGTCGTACCGCGGGTCGCGACGCGTCCCGGCACTGCGGGCGGGTTTCCTGCCAATGCCGTACCGCGCGCATGCCGGCGATCATGCCCAGTACGCCGAGCAGAACGAAGATCGCGCGCCAGCCGAAGGCGCCTGCCAGCAGCGCGCCGAGGATCGGTCCCAGCGCCGGCACGAAGGCCAGCATCGAGGCAAACAGCCCGTACAGCGACGCGCCTTCGGCTGTATCAGCATACACATCACGCACCGTGGCAAAGGTCGCCACCAGTGCCGCCGACGCCCCCACCGCCTGTACGGTTCGCCAGGTCAGGAATGCCGCGCCACTGCTGGACATGGCCAGCGCGAACGACGAAAGCGCGAACAGCAACGCCCCCAGCAACAGGACCGGCCGCCGCCCGATGCGGTCGGACAACGGGCCGAACAGCAACTGGCCGAGGCCAAGTACCAGCAGGTAGATGCTCAAGGTGAGCTGCACCAGCGTCGGTGATGTCTGCAATGCCTGCGGCATCACCGGCACCACAGGAAGATAGATGTCCATGGCCAGCGAGGCCAGGAGGTCGAACGGCGCCATCAGCACAATGGCCGATGGCAGCGGGTGGGCCCAACGCGGGGCCTGTCGATTGAACATGGGGAGTCTCCGCCCAGAGTGAATCCGGCGGTGATCCATCCAATTCGCGTGCATCGCAGGGATGATCACCGCAACAACGTCTGCATCGTTGTTGCGGCTCAGCGAACTGTCTGCGGACCGTTCCCGTTGTTCATGGTGTCCATCGAATGCGAATGCAGGTGGCACCAGTGTAGCAATCGTCCACCTGCCGCGCGGCGCTCAGGCCAGGGGCAACATGTCGATGCGCCTGCACGGTGTATCCTTCACCTGCTCGATCAGCCGCCGCACCACTGGCGAAGTCTCTGCCCGCCGGTACTGCACAGCGATGGTCGAGACGATGGTGGGGCCCGCCAGTGGCAGATAGATCATTCCGGGCAGCACCAGCGTGCGTTGCAGTACCGATGGCACGATCGCCACCGAACCAACGCCGACCGACACCTCGGCCAACACCGCCGCCAGATGCCCGGGCTGGGAACGGATACGTGGAATGAACCCGCCGCGGCGCCCGACTTCCATTGCGCCCACCGGCTGCTCCGGCATGACGAAACCCTCCCGGGCCAATGACGCCGGCTGCACCGGCGACCGGGCCTGCGCCAGCGGATGGGTTTCCGGCAGGGCCACGCAGAACTGGTCTTCGACCAGGGTGTGTTCGCCGAAACTGTCGGGCACATCCATCGGAGGCCGGCAGAACACCACATCCACCCGTCCTTCCTGCAGCAGCTGCGGGAGCTCGCCCATCGGCCATTCGCTCACCTGCAGTTCCACGCCCGGGTAGCGGCTGCGGAACCGGCTGAGCTGATCCTGCAATGCTCCGGCATACAGCGCCGAGCCGACGTAGCCGATCTCGATCTTGCCGATTTCACCCCGCCCCGCGCGCCGGCCCAGGGTTTCGGCCTGTTCGAACCGGCGCAGCACATCACGGGCTTCCGCCAGGAACACCTCGCCTGCCGAGGTCAGCAGCACCTCGCGCCGGCCGCGGTCGAACAGGCGCGTGCCGAGCCGACGCTCGATGTCCTGGATCTGCACGCTCAGCGTGGGAGTGGCAATTCCCAGGCGCAGGGCCGCACGACCGAAGTGCAGTTCCTCGGCCAGGGTCACGAAGTACTCCAGGTGACGGCGTTCCATGGGCGGCATTTCGTTAGGTTAAAGCTAACGTAACCAGAAAACACCGAGAATGAAACAAACACCGATCATTGATGGAATGGCCGTCCTCCCCTTCCTGCGAGTGACCGGTGCCGCCCTCTCCTCCCCCTTCGCCTGCACGGCACACGCTGCCTGACGCGGTCCTGCTGGTGGCCTCGCTGGGCTGCACGATGACCGTGCTGGAGACCAATGCCGTCGCGGTCGCATTGCCCAGCATCGCGCGTG
The DNA here is from genome assembly GCF_056480905.1 of Stenotrophomonas sp. 96582_Sma. NCBI lineage: Bacteria > Pseudomonadati > Pseudomonadota > Gammaproteobacteria > Lysobacterales > Lysobacteraceae > Stenotrophomonas > Stenotrophomonas sp. 96582_Sma. The sequence continues at coordinate 4,379,670 of NZ_CM151122.1, forward strand.
ACCTGCACGCCGGATTCGCGGATATCGAGTGGGTGATCAGTGCCTACATCCTGTCCTTCACCTCACTGCTGCTGCCCGCCGGCGCTGTCGCCGACCGCTACGGCCGCCGCCGGGTGCTGCTGATCGGCATCAGCCTGTTCGCCCTCACCTCTCTGCTCTGTGCACTGGCGCCCGGTGCTGCCCTGCTCTACCTGGCGCGGGCTCTGCAGGGCATTGGCGCGGCCTTTCTGCTGGCACCCTCGCTGTCGATCATCGGCCACACGTACCACGAGGGGGCCGCCAAGGACACTGCATGGGCGTTCTGGGGCACAGCCATGGGCGTGATGATGGTGCTCTCACCGCTGATCGGCGGCGTGCTGTCCGCACTCTGGGGCTGGCGCGCGGTGTTCGTCGCGATCCTGCCGTTCCTGGGCCTGCTCGGCTACGGCACGCTGCGCTGGATACCCGAGTCGTCAGACAGCGTGGTCCGCCCGCTCGATCCACCCGGCATCATCACGTTCAGCGCTGCCATCTTCGGCATCGTGTTCTTCCTGGTGGAAGGACTGGCAGAAGGATGGTCATCGGCCCCGGCGCTGATTGGGCTGGGCCTGGCCATCATCATGGCTGTTGCCTTCGTCATCGTTGAACTGGCACGGTCACATCCCATGGTCGATCTCGGGCTGCTGGCCAGTCCGCGTTTCGTCGGCGCACTCATTGCCATGGTCGGCTATTCGGTCAGCGCACAGGTGATGGCATCGATGCTGCCGCAGTACCTGCAGAACGGCATCGGCCTGAGCGTACTGGCTGCCGGTGCTGGCATGCTTCCGTTCGCTGCGGCGATGCTGCTGTTTCCCAGCGTGGGCCGGCGGCTCGGTCGCCATCTGACCAGTCCGGCGGTGCTGGCGATCGGGCTGTCGGTCACCGCCGCGGGCAATGCCGTGGCCGGACTGGCCGCGTGGCAGCACCTGCCGTGGCTGGCACTCGTCGCAATGGTGGTGATCGGTGCCGGCGGCGGCATCCTCAATGGCGAGACATCCAAAGCCATCATCGGCGCGGCACCGCGCGAGCGCGCCGGCATGGCCTCCGGCATCAGCGCGACCACGCGCTTTGTCGGCATCCTGCTCGGATTCACCGTACTGTCCAGTGCCTTGAGCCTGGGCATCCGCAGCGCACTGTCCGCGGCGGTTCCCGCGCGCAACGTACTGCCCATGGCCGATGCGATCGCTACCGGCACCTTCGCCGATGCGCGCACCGCCGCCTTCGCACAGGCGATCTACAGCCATGGATTTGCCAGTGCACTGTGGACGTCGGCCATCGCCGCGCTGCTGGCCAGCCTTGCGGTGTTGCTGCTGGGCCGTAGCACCACGCGGCGATGATGTTGGAGCGCTGGTTGCAAAGATGGCCGGGGCAGCCACGCTGCCCCGACCGTGGCGGCCCCGGGGAGAAGGCCGCCGATGATCGTCAGGCCGCCTTCATGGCGTGCTTGCGAGCACGCATCACGTTATGGCACTCCTGCACTTCAGGCAGCAGCTGGGTGACTTCCTGGCGCACGGCCGGCGGCAGTTCGTTATCCTTCAGCACGTCCTTGAGCGCGCCAAGCAGCCGGTCTTCGGACTCTTCCAGCTCGGCCACGTAACCATAGTTGGTGTCGCCGAATGCAGCGCGGACCTTGCCATAGAACTGCTGCATCGAACCGACCACGGTGCCGTGCTCGGCCGGCTTGCCACCGCTGGCAGCAACGGAGCCACTCAGTGCGGCGACGATGCGGCCCTTGACGCCGGCAATACGAGTGAACAGGGCCGACAGTTCGGCATCCTTCACCTTGGTCGCAGCTTCCTCGTAGAACGACTTTCCGTCGCGGGCGATCTCGATCAGATCGTTGAGGCGGTGTTCGATGGTGGACTGGGTGCTCATGGAATCGCTCCTGTGTGCTCGATGGTCTATGGAGAATGACAGCGCGAGTGCGTTGCCTTCGGGACCACTGTGGAGGTTTGAATGTGCCGATTGGGTGAGTACGAATTGATGCATGCATCACCACCCTCAACGCGCCCTGACTCCTTCATCCCGTCGCATTTCCGCGTTCACGGTACCTGAGCAGAACGCCGACGATTCACCATGGCGCGATGACGATGATCAGCGTCACCAACAATGCGATGGCAAGCACCAGCAACAGCACATGCCACTGCTTCCACGTGGGTCTTGGTTTGCCGGGGGTATTCATCGGATGTCTCCTGGAGTCTGTCATCAGCCCGCAGCCAGACTGAAGCAGAGCACCCTTGGTGCGCGTCGCGGTTTCGTGCATGGCCTGTGCATGAACGCTGTATCCGGCGCGCGACGATAACGCGTCCATAACGTAATCGAGTTGTAAACGGAGTGTTAGGTTCCTTCCGATTCCGCACAGCGGGATTTCAGATCGGTTTCCACGCAGCGATGCGGAAACCCATTCAACTGGATTTGGAGAGAGCCAAATGCACTACAAGTACACCCTGCTTTCCCTGGCAGTGGGCACGGCCTTGGCCGCGGCCTGGTCACCGGCCGCGCATGCGCAGGATGACAGCGATAGAACACCGAAGAACCTCGATCGCATCCAGGTTACCGGTTCGGCCATCCGCAGCGTGGATATCGAAACGCAGCAGCCGATCATCGCCATCACCCGCGCGATGATCGAGCAGCAGGGCTTCACCACCATCGCCGACCTGCTGCAGAACCTGACCTCCACCGGCGCGCCGACCATCTCGCGTGCGCGCGCGTTGGCGTCCGGCGAGAACGTTGGCGGCTACTACGTCAACATCCGCAATCTGGGTGCCACGCGCACCCTGGTTCTGGTCAACGGCAAGCGGCTCGGCGCGACCACCAGCGGCCTGCAGGATCTCAGCCAGATTCCGATGAGCGCGGTGGAACGCATCGACGTGCTGAAGGACGGCGCCTCCTCGCTGTACGGCTCGGATGCAATCGCTGGCGTGGTCAACATCATCACCCGCAAGAACTACGAAGGCCTGGAAGTGTCCATGCAGCACGGGCAGTTCAGCCAGGGCGATGGCAAGGACAGCACGTTCTCGCTGGTCACCGGCGCCCGTGGGGAGCGTGGCGGGTACACGCTCGCACTGGAATACCAGAAGTCAGACCCGGTGTTTGCCCGCGACCGGGAGTTCTCCCGGTACGGCGGCGCCGGCCCCAACTACCCGGGCGCGGACTGGAGCAACATCAGCCAGAACGGTTCGTGGTGCGACCCGGCGCTCTACAAGTGCAATACCGGTGATGCCGTATTCAAGACCCTCAATCGTGGCGGCGATCCGAAGAACCCGAACGACTACCACCCGATCACGCCGGCCGAGTTCGCCAACGGCAACGACCAGATGCACCTGCAGACCGGCATCGAGCGCCGCTCGCTGTTCCTGAGCACGGACTATGCGCTGACCGACCAGATCAAGTTCACTGCCGACATCGGCTACAACGAGCGCACCACCGACCAGCAGATCGCGGGCTACCCGTACCAGTCGACCAAGTTCGGCACGCCCCTGGACGCGGCCAGCGTATTCAACCCGCTCGACCACGGCATCGCGTTCAATCGCCGCCTGTGGGAAGTGCCGCGCACGACCGAAAGCAAGCTGAAGTCGCTGCGGGTTGCACCCAGTCTGTCCGGCTACTTCGAGCTGGGCACCAAGACGTACGACTGGGAAGTCGGCGCGTTGTTCAACCGCAATGAAGTTACAAAAACAGGCCGTGGCGACATGAGCCTGATCGCTTCCCGGCAGGCATTGGGGCCCTCCTACCTCGATGCCAACGGTGTGGCCCGGTGTGGCACGGCGGCATCGCCGGTCTCGGGTTGCCTGGCCTGGAATCCTTTGCTGCCGTTCGGGGTCGCGGGGGCTGGCTCTCTCTCCGATCCCGAACTGCAGCGCTTCTTGTTCCCGACGTTCAACGATACCGGCATCACCAAGACCCGCAGCTACTTCGCCAACATCTCCGGCCCGGTGATCGAACTGCCTGCCGGTGACCTGTCCGTCGCCCTGGGGTATCAGTACCGCAAGGAAGAAGGCCGCTTCGTGCCCGATGCCTTCGCCCAGTCGCGCCAGAGCACTGCACTGGGCGCATCCACCACCGCCGGTGACTACAGCCTCAACGAGTTCTTCGCCGAAGTGAACGTGCCGATCCTGCGCGACCTGCCGTTCGCCAAGGAACTGACCGTGAACCTGGCTACGCGCTACTCCGACTACAGCAACTTCGGCAGCACCACCAACTCCAAGGCGAGCTTCGCCTGGCGTCCGATCGAAGAGCTCATGATCCGTGGCACCTTCGCCGAAGGCTTCCGCGCACCGAGCATCTCCGATCTGTATGGCGGCCTGGGCACCAGCTTCGAAACCTATGTCGACCCGTGCGGCATCGGCGCCACCAACAGCGTCAACGGCAATGCCGCCTGCAACGCCGCCGGCGTCCCGCTGGGCTACCAGCAGCTGAACCAGAGTCTGAAGCCCTGCGCCAGCTATCCGTGCGCCACGCCTGACGAGTTCACCACCGGCTCCGATCCGAAGCTGCGCCCGGAAGAGTCCAAGAGCAAGACCGTGGGCGTGGTCTGGAGCCCGCGCTGGGTGGACGGGCTGGACATCAACCTCGACTGGTACAGCTACAAGATCACCAACATGATCATCCAGGACAGCGTCGACCGCATCCTGCGTGACTGCTACGTGCTCGGCAACGCTTCGCGTTGTGGCAGCGTCAAGCGCGCTGGCGATGGCCACATCACCAGCATGTTCTACGGTCTGGCCAATCTGGGCTCGATGGAAACCGAAGGCTGGGACCTGGGTATCCGCTACCGCCTGCCCGAGTTCTCGTTCGGCCGCTTCACCATCGACCTGCAGAACAGCTATGTCTCCAAGTACGACGAGGAGAACCAGAACTCGGCCGGCGATACGATCATGATGGGCCGGATCGGCCAGCCGGGCATTTCCCGCCTGCGCTCGAACCTGGGTGTGAACTGGCAGCTCGGCAACTTCAGCACGCAGTACACCGTGCGCTACTACTCCGGCATGGTTGAAAACTGCGTACCGAACCGTCCGTGCACCCTGCCCGACCGCTACGCCTACGGTGAACCGGATGCCCTGCGCAAGGTCGGCTCCAATGCCTTCCACGACATCCAGGTCAGCTACAAGCTGCCGTGGGACGGCACCGTGGCGCTGGGTTCGAACAACGTGTTCAACCACCAGGGCCCGATCATGTTCTCCAAGCCGTCCAGCTCCTTCCCCTATTACGGCGGCTTCGATATCGGCCGCACCGTGTACGTGAAGTACTCGCAGCGCTTCTGACGGGCAGGTCCGTGCTCGTGGCCGGCGGAAGGGGAGTCCGCCGGCCACGATGCACACCGCCTCCACCCAATCTCCATCGTTTTTCGACGGAATCTCCAAGGTTCCCGGCAACACTTGATGTCATGACGGCTAAGGAGCAGGACCGCATGGATCGCCACGCGCCCCGACACTGCACACCCGTCTCCAGGTTCACCACTGAATGTGACGGTGTGGCCGGGTTCCGATCTTCCGGACATGCCGCCGCAAGGGAAGTACGAGATGACGACGGCAGTTCGCACCGGCCTGACCGACCTGGTCGCTGACGCGCAGCGGTACCTGCGCAGGATTCTCCCCGGGCTCGCCTCGGCAGTGCATCCACTTGCTTCATTGCATGCCATTCCCCACGCGATGGCATCGCGCTACCACCTCGCCGGGCTGATGCTGTACGGGGAAACTCCCGCCATGCTCGCCGTGGCCCGCGAGCCGGGCGAATCCAGCACCCGCGTGATCCAGGATGTGCGCTGCCTGCGCTCTGCAGCGAATGCACTGGTGCTGTACGTCTCGCCCTATCTCACGCCGACCCAGCGCCGCTTCCTGGTCGAGAACCACATCGACTTCGTGGTCCCGCACACCCAGTTGTTCGCGCCGAGCCTGGCCATTGAGTTCCGCGACGACCCCGATCATGAGAAGAAAGCCATCTCGCTGCTGCCTTCGGCGCAGGCCGTACTGATCCACGTGCTGCTGAGCGGCCAGTCGCGCTGGTGGTCGCCGCGCGAGATCAGTGCCGTCGCCGGCTACACCTCGATGACGGCGTCGCGCCTGTCTGCCGAACTGGTCGGTCGCGGCCTGGTTGAACGCTCCACCGGGGGCCGCGAGCGCTTCCTGAAGCTGGCCGGCAACCGCGACGAGGTCTGGGCCAGGGCACAGCCGTTCCTGCGTTCCCCCATCCTGAAGGAAGTGGATGTCTGCTGGGGCCCGACCGCCGAGGCACTCCGCGATGCGGGGCATCCGGCGCCGACGGCTGGCCTCGATGCGCTTGCTGAAACGTCACCGCTCCCGATCGGTGGCACCCGCGCACTGCACATCGATGCGTGGCGGTTGCTGGGCGCACTTCCCATGCCCGGCCCGGACTGCCTTCAGAGCGCACGGCTGCAGATCTGGGCCTATCCGCCGGCATTCACCAGTATTGGCGATGTGGTGGACCCGCTTTCGCTGTATCTCAGCCTGCAGGGCAAACGCGGCCATGATGCAGACGCGCTGCAACAGCGGGTGGAACAGGCGCTGAGTGGAGACACGTATCCCGCATGACCGAAGCCCTATGCGGGCTGCTCGCTCGGCACTGCGGCGGTGCGTCTGGCGCTGTACTCAGCGAACACCACGCCGGACACCGCCAGCAGGCCACCGCCCAGTACCCAGCCACTGAGCGATTCTCCCAGCAGCAGTACAGCCAACGCGGCGGTCACGATTGGCACCAGGTTGAAGAAGCCAGAGACGCGCGCAGCGCCCAGGCGTGACAGTCCGGTCATCCAGGTCAGCGGCGCCAGGATCGAAGCGCACACGGCGGCGAAGCCGATGCAGCCGACCGCCGTGAGGTTGTTCACCCCGGTGCCGACCAGCAGCTGTACCGGCAACAGGATCAGCGATGCAGCGATGGCCTGCAGGAACAGCGACTCCAGCACCGACAGCGGAATCTTCCAGCGCTGCATCAGCACGTTGTAGGCGGCGAAGGCCAATGCGCCGATCAGCATGATCGCGTCGCCGCGGTTCAGGCCCTGCGCCGCCAGCCGTGCCAGGTCGCCCTGCGAGACCACCGCCACCACACCGGCAGTGGAGATCACCGCGCCAAGAATGGAAGTGCCTCGCACCGGATGGCCCATGAACACGCGCGACAGCGCCAGCGCGATCAACGGAATCAGCGCCTGGATCACCCCCATGTTGGTGGCCGAGGTGAAGTGCGCCGCATAGTAGGCCAGGCACTGGTACATCACCCCACCCAGGCAGCCCAGCACCAGGAAGCGCCCGAGATTGGCGCGCACGGTCGGCAGGTTTTCGCGCAGACGTGGCAGCGCCAACGGCAGCAGGACCACCGCCGCGACCAGCCAGCGGAAGAAGCCGATGTCGATGGGACCGACCGAGCCCGAAGCAAGCTTGGTAACGATGGTGTTCGCGCCCCACAGCAGGCAGGCGAGGATCGGGAAAAGATAGTTCACGGAACGCGGGTGTACGTAGGGGAATGGCCAGCGTACGCTTGGCGCATATCGAGGACATCCCGAAAATGCGCCACACCGACCCCGGCTTGCGGCAACCGATGGAGCCAATCCCCACCTTCCACAAGCTGCCCGGTCCGATCTACTTCCGGCAGGGTGCGATGGAGCCCACGGACTGGGGCACGCACAGCCATCCGTGGGGCCAGTTCAACTTCGTCGCGCAGGGTGTGATGGAGATGAAGATCGACGGCGAATGGATGGTGTCCCCGCCGCACTACGCGATCTGGATTCCACCGGGAATGGCCCACTACTCGCGCAACCGCTCGCAGCTGGCCTACCGCTCGGCCTATCTGTCGCCGGCCTTGTCACGCCGCTTGCCTGATCGCTGCCGTGCACTGGAAGTCAGCCCGCTGCTGCGCGAGCTGCTGCACGAACTGGCACGACAGGGCGTGACCGATCCGCAGACCCCGGCCCAGCGGCGCATGGCCGCCGTGGTGATCGACCAGATCGTCAATGCGGCCGTACTGCCCAGCTTCCTGCCGATCGCCAGCAGCGATGCGCTGAAGCAGGTGATGGCGTACATGGAGAAACACCTGTCGATGGCCGAATCGGTTGCCGAAATCGCGCTGCGCCACCACATGAGCGTGCGCAAGCTCGAACGCCTGGCACGTAGCGAGCTGGGCATGTCGCTCGGCGACTGGCGTGGACGGGTGAAGTTCGTGCGCGCCACCGAGGCGCTGTGCACCCGCAGGCCGATCAGCCGGATCGCCGAGGAGCTGGGCTATTCCGGCGTCAGCGCCTTCGCCGAGATGTTCAAGCGGCACGCGCAGTGCACGCCGGACCAGTACCGGAAACTGCATCGGGCGGGGTGAGGCCGGCCTAGAGAGCGATCAGCAGGTCCACAAGCAGCCTCGGCAGGAACAAGGCGGCCAGAACGCAGGCGAACAGGATGAGAATGACCTTTGCCGTCAATGGGCGACGGCGGGGATTGCTGAAGTAGAGGTGCAGATCGCGCAGTTCATCTTCCAGTCCCCTCCGCACGCCTGCGCTCTGTGTACCGGGCTCGAGCAGCTGGCGCTCAAGCGCCTTCAGGCGCTTCATCAGCTCACGCGGTGGTGTAGCCCGCAGGATCAGCTGATTGAGCTCCTGAAGCCGGCGCGCCTGCGGCGTCAGCGCTGCCACGAGATCATCCGGCGGAAGCTGTGAGACCCATCGCTGGGCGTCAGCATCCATCTCAGCCTGCAGCACATCGCGTTGCTGCTGCAGTTCGGCCAGGGAAGTGCGGCGCTGCCACATGAGGAGGCACAGGAGTGGTGGGTGGCGGGCAGTGTATCGCCCGCCGTCCCGGGAAGGGTGTCGATTTCCCGCCCCGTGGTTCGTCGGAACAGGAAAGGCAGGCCCTTCGACCTGCAGGAGTGCCACGATGTGCCCGATCCTCACAGCCTTCGCCACTTCCCCGGACCGCGGCCAGGGCCTGGCCCGTGACATGCGCGCACGCTGGGCGCTGGAGGAGCTGGCCGTGCCCTATGACGTGCAGCTGCTCGGCTTTGCCGAGCTGAAGCAGCCCGCGCACCTGGCGCGCAACCCCTTCGGGCAGATCCCCACCTGGCAGGACGGCGGCCAGGTCCTGTTCGAATCCGGCGCGATCGTGCTGCACCTGGCCGAGCAGCATGTCGGCCTGCTTCCTGCTGATCCAGATGCACGCATGCGCGCGATCATGTGGGTGTTCGCTGCATTGAATACGGTGGAGCCGCCCATCGTCGAGCGCTCGATGGCCTGGGTGCTGGAGCGCGAGCAGCCCTGGTATGCGCAGCGTCTGCCGATGCTCGATGAGCGCGTGCGTATGCGGCTGTCACAGCTGTCCGCCTGGTTGGGATCGGCGTTGTGGCTGGAGGGCGAGTTCAGCGCTGGCGACCTGATGATGGTTTCGGTGCTGCTGCGCCTGAAGAGCAGCGGCCTCCTCGATGAGTACCCGCAGGTGGTGGCCTATGTGGGCCGTGCAACGCAGCGCCCCGCCTACCAGCGTGCGTTTGCTGCGCAGCTGGCGGTGTTCCAGAACGCCTGACGCTACGCCCGTGGGCAGGCTTCAGTGCAGACTGCGCCGACATGCGGTCTGCACCAGCATCAGCTGCGCCACCAGGATCAGCATCGCGCAACCTGACAGCAGCCACGGGTCGATATACCACTGCGCGTTGAAGCTGAAATCTCCGGCGGAAATACGCTTCCAGCCGTTGAAGTGCTGCATCGCCGCGACCACGAATGCGAAGCCGCCCGCGGTATACGACAACCACGGCACGATGAAGCCGCCCGGTCGCGCGAACAGCGTCAGCACACCCAGCACGCCGATGACCGTGCGCTGCACGCGGCAGTACGGGCAGACATAGGCCATCCCGCTCCATTCCACCGCCCAGGCCAGCAGGCTGACCAGCACGGCCGCGCCTGCGGCTGTGTACAGGACTTTCGGCGTGATCGTCATGCCACCCTCGTGTGCCATCCCGTGCTCCTTGGTTGAAAGACCCGGGCAGGGTAGCAGTGCCGCAGCCTCATCCCTTCTTGATGACGGTCCGCTTGCCGATGGTGCTGGTCTTGCCAGCGGTCGGCCTGGCCAAGCCAGGAATCAGGAAATCGGTCGCCTTGTGGCCCATCGACACCTTGGACGCCAACCAGCGCGGCATGCGTCCGCGACCGGTCCAGGTCAGGCGCTTGTATTCCGGGTCGCGATACTTGGGCGCGACTTTGCCGGATTTACGGCGGGCGGATTTGCGGGCGGGCGCAGGTGTTTCCGAGGCTTCGCCACCGAAGAGTTCTTCGAGGGTGTAACCGGCTTCGGCCGCGGCGGCCTTCAACATCCGCCGCACCGCGCTGGCCGGGCGGCGGCTGGAAATGAGCTGTTTCCGCTGTTCAGCGGCAACCACCAAGGCGCCCAGCTCCCGAAGGCTGAGCGATTCAATATCAATCGTCATGGGAGAAAGGTCTCCTGCGGACGGCCAGCTGTCAAGGCGCCTTGCCCTTGGCGTAGACACGGGCTTCACTGCCGGTGGGCTCCGATCGCCTTCGCCGGCCATCTCCGAGGACACCGACGTGAGCCACTCATCCCATTCGCTCGCTTACCTGCTTGCACGCATCCTGCTGATGGCGCTGTTCCTCATCTCCGGCCTGGGCAAGCTCGGTGATCTCAGCGGCACCCAGGGCTACATGGAAGCGATGGGCGTGCCCGGCATCCTGCTCTGGCCCACCATCGCCTTCGAGATCGGCAGCGGACTGTGCATCCTGTTCGGCTTCCAGACCCGGCTGGTGTCGATCGTGCTGGTGGGTTTCAGCCTGGTCACCGCTTTCATCTTCCATCACAACTTCGCCGACCAGACCCAACAGATCATGTTCCTGAAGAACCTGGGGCTGGCCGGTGGCTTCCTGCTGCTGGCCTGCACCGGGGCCGGGCGGTACAGCATTGATGGCAGAGGGCGGCGCGGGTAAGCGCCGATCGGCGCCCCCCACGCGCTAGCGCCGAAGCTCAGCCTCCGGCGCCAATGTGTGGATCACCTTGCCCTGCGCATCGAGGAACTCGATCGCACCGTAGCCTTCCGCAGTGACAGTCAGGCGCAGTCGCGTGCGGTCTGCCTTGTCGTTCAAGGCGATGGCCGGCGTGCCGTCAGGCCCGACCACCAGACCGATGCGGGTCGGTGCTTGCACCCCAGGAATCAGCTTGTTGCCCAGCGCAGGCTCGCGGATCAGCTTCGGCGCCTGGTTGATCGAAAAACTCACCGCGCCGTCCGGCGATACCCGCCAGCCGATCGCATCCATCGCCGGATGGTCCAGCGCAAGCACCGCCATGCCGCCGTCGACATCGGCGGTGCCGAAGCCACCGCGTTCGCTGCCCTTGTCGTCGTACAGCACCATGCCGGCCACGTTGAAGGCGCGCTTGTACTGCAGGCCATCGATGATCGGTGCCGGTGTCTTTCCGGACAGCGTCATGCGGATCACCCCCGTGTCATCGACGATATCGATGCGCCGTGCGGTGATGCGCTCGTGGTCCGGTGTTGCTACGCGCGTCTGCGGTGCCTTGTCGACGATCAGGCGTTGCAGGGTGTCAACCGACGGGCGCCTGGGTGAGTCGGACGGCTCTGCAGCGGCAGGCAGTGCCGCAAGGGTAGTCAGGGCGACGAACATACGGGCACTGCGCTTCATGCGGGCTCCTTGTCGTACGGATCGGCGGAAGCCGCATCATGCCACCCTTGCAGCGCCCTCTCATGAGGGAGGCGGAGTTTCCGGCAGCTGGAGCCCCTGCGCCAGGGCGAATGCACGTGACGCGCGCCAGTACGCCTCAGGCGGCCTCTGCAGTTCGGGCCGGCTCCAGTAGTCATTGATGTGCAGTACGCTCATCACGTCGACCCATGCAGCGCGCGCATCGTGGACGCACATGCGCCAGCGATGATGCGGCGGAAAGTACGCGTAGTACTCAAGCGCCTGCCGCTGTGCCTGCTCTTCGTCAATCCCTGCCTGATGGATCAACGTCCACGCATGCATATGGCGCGCGTGCGCAAGCGCACCGAGATACTCATCCTCATCCAGCAAGGGAATCGGCTCGCCGCGCGCCAGGCACAGCGCGTCCGATTCGGTGTCGTACTCCAGCGACGGCTGCAACAGTTCCGGGTTCTGGTGCCAGTACCCTTCGCCCAGCACATGCAGCATCGCCCAATGCCAGGGCTCGTCGTGGAAGAGCAGTTCGTGCTCGTATTCGTGGCCGGCGGCCTGGTCCGGATAGCGTTCGCGTGCCTGTTCGATTGCCAGCGCTTCGGGAATCTGGCCGTAGCGCACCAGGCACCAGGCGAACAGATGCCGGCTGTCTTCGATTTCAGTGGTGAAGTCTTCCACCGGGGGGCGGGTGTCGGGCATGTTCGATCCTTGCGTGTGGATCAGATGTTGCCTTGAAGGCAGACCAGCAGCCGTTCATGCACGCTGGGTTGGTGGGCCCACCAGGATTCGAACCTGGAACCAAGGGATTATGAGGCCTCTATAGAGCTTCCACGAGTTTCCATAGGCGTCCCGACTTTAAGCTAAGTCGTTGATTTTCTCAGGCTGTGCGACCACCTGCGCCCATCATCGTCCACCACTTTCCACGGACAAACGGTCACCGAGCGGTCACCAATGGGCGCAATGAAGGGAATGCTTACAGCGAAGGGACTGGCCGCATTGCCGGTCGGCGAATGGGCGTCAGATCCGGCCCCACGCGGCGCGGGTTGCCTGGATGTGCGCAAGCTGGCGGGCGGGCAGCTACGGTTCTACTACCGGTACACGAAGGCCAACGGCCAGCGTGATCGTCTACTGATCGGCACGGGCTTGGCGCTGACCGCAGCGCGCGAAGCGGCCGCGGCATTGTCTCGCCGGTATCAGGCCGGCGACCGGGATCTGCGCGACGCTATGGCCGCCGAGGCTGCAGCAGCTGAGCGCGCGAAAGCGGAGGCGCTGGCCGAATCGACGCGCCGATCCGGCGCGACCCTGGGTGCGCTGATGTTGGCCTATGCCCAGAGTCTGGAGGATGCTGGCAAGGTCTCTGCCGCCGCAACCCGCGCTTCCATCAAGCGCCACATCGAAGAGCCGTGGCCAGCCCTTTGGACCCGCCCCGCATCCGAACTCGAGCTGGATGACCTGCTCCCAATCCTGTCACGCATGGTGCGCGCTAAGAAGTTGCGTGAGGGCGGCAAGATACGGTCCTACTTGCGCGCGGCCTACGCGGCTGCAATTGCTGCGAAACAGGACGCGGCCGCCCCCGACGCCCTGCGTGCGCTTAACGTGTCCAGGAACCCAGCACGCGACCTCGCCACGCTCGACAGCGGGCAGCCACGCGACCGGGTCCTTTCTGTGGCTGAGCTTCGCGCCTATTGGCGCAGAATCGAGGGCATGCCTGGGCGGGAGGGCGCTCTACTGCGCTTCCACCTACTGACCGGCGGGCAGCGCATCGCCCAGTTGATCCGGCTGCAGTGGTCAGATCACGATCACGACGCGGACACCGGTACCGGATCCGTCCGTTTGCTCGACATCAAGGGTCGTCGGCGCCTACCCCGAGTGCACCTGGTGCCACTTCTCCCCCAGATTGCTTCGGATCTCGCCACCTTGCGCGGCGACGACGAAGACAACGACGCCGGCGCCAGGCCGCACCTTTTCTCGCTTACCGCCGGGAAGGCGCCGGCCAGCTATGACGTGTTCCGGGGAATCATGGATCCGGTGGTGAGCAACATGGTGGCCGCTGAAGAGCTCGCATCGCCGTTCACACCGGGTGACCTACGCCGCACGGTGGAAACGCGGCTCGCGGCACTGGGGCTGTCGGAAGAAGTCCGCGGTCACCTGCAGTCTCACGGCCTCAGCGGCGTCCAAAAGCGGCATTACAACTTCTTCGAATATGACGCGGAGAAGCGCGCCGCGGTGGAGGCACTGCACCAACTGCTCACCGGTGCAGGTGCAACGGTAGTGCCGATGCGAAAGAGCGCGGGCTCTTAGAACGGCAGATCTTCGGGCAAGTCCAGGCCTGCCAACCGGCTGGCGGCGCGCTGATGGCCACTGGCCGCCTGCCGAAGCCGTTGCGCACTTCGCTGCCGGCGTGCGCGGGACCGCCAGCTACCGGAGGCATCCTGTTCAAGTGCCGATGCCTGCTGCAGCTTGGCCGCAGCCTGGGCCTCCAATGAGGCCTGATCCTTGTGCCATTTCGCCATTGCTGCAGGATGCCCGCCCCTTGTCGCGGAGGCCGCGACTGGCGCGCCGGCGGCGTTACTGAAGCGGAACACGTTCAGCAACCAGCCGATCCTCACTCACGGCTAGCCGTTAGTAATTGTACTAATATGCGTGCCGTCTCGACTCGTGAGACAAGCCGCTCCCAGAGTACGCCCATGCAGTCCCTCCCCTTCCCCCACACCCTGGCGCGGCCCATTGGGCCGGCCTTGATCGACGGCCCGGCGCAGTACGTGCCTCTGGCCGCAGCGCGCGCGCGGCTGGGCTTCCCGTCGCCGGCCGACGACTTCATGGACGATGCGATCGACCTGCATCGCCTACTGGTGCGCAACCCCGCCGCCACCTTCCTGTACCGAGCCGATGGCTGGTCCATGAGCGGCGTCGGCGTCAGCGACGGGGACATCCTGGTGGTGGATCGGTCGGTCACGCCGCTGGCCGGTGACCTGGTCATTGCCATCTGGGACGGGAACCAACCCACCTGCAAGGTGCTGCAGCTGTTCGAGAGCCACATGGAGCTGCACTCTGCCAATCCAGACTTCCCGCCGATCGTGCTCGAGCAGCCCACCGAGGTGGAGGTGTTCGCCGTGGTCGGCGTGGTTCGCCAGATGAAGCGCCGGGGCGGCAATGTTCGGACTCGTTGACGGGAACAACTTCTATGCCAGCTGCGAGCGCGTGTTTCAGCCGGCGCTGCGCGGCGTGCCGCTGGTGGTGCTGAGCAACAACGATGGCTGCGCGATCGCGCGCTCGGCTGAGGCTAAGGCCTTGGGCATCAAGATGGGCCAGCCGGCCCACGAGCTGAAGCACCTGGTGCGTCGCCACGGACTGCAGATGCGCTCGGCCAACTTCGGTCTGTACGGAGACATGAGCGCACGCGTTGTGGCCATCTTGCGTGAAGCCGCGCCGCGGGTGGAGGTCTACAGCATTGATGAGAGCTTCATCGACGTGGAGGGCGTGCGGGACCGCGAGCGGTTCGCCCGGGATCTGCGGCAGCGTGTGCACCGATGGACCGGCATCCCCAACTGCATCGGCATCGGGCCTACGAAGACGCTGGCCAAGCTGGCCAACAAGGTGGCCAAGAGCGCCGACGGTGTGATCGACCTCGGGGACGCCGGCTACCGCGACGCCGTGCTGCGCACCTTCCCTGTAGGGGATCTGTGGGGCGTTGGCCGCAGGCTGGCGCCGCGGTTAGAGGCGATGGGCATCACCACTGCAGCCGCGCTGCGCGACGCGCCGGCAGACGACATCCTGGGCGCCTTCGGAGTCACGCTGGCGCGCACCCAGCGTGAGCTGCAGGGGCATCCCTGCATGGAGCTGGAGGAAGTAGAGCCGGACCGCCAGCAGATCATGGTCAGCCGATCATTCGCTGATCGAGTCGACGACCACGAAGCCGTCGCCCAGGCGCTGGCCACCTTCGCCGTGCGCGCGTGCGAGAAGCTGCGTGCCCGGGGCCTCGTCGCCGCCGGCATCTGGGTGTTCGCCCATTCCGACGTGTTCCGGCCAGAGCTGCGGCAGCACAATGCCAGCAGGACTGTGGGCTTGCCCGCGTCGACCGCAGACACCACCGTGGTGTTGGGCGTCGTGCGCAAGCTGCTACGCGGCCTGCTCCGCGACGGGATCGGATACAAGAAGGCAGGCGTGGCACTGCTCGACCTTGCCCGGCCGGATGAGCTGCAGGCGGATCTGTTCGGACCGACTGTGGTCGGCAATGAAAAGCTGATGGCCACCATGGACCGGATCAACCAGAAGTTCGGCCGCGGCACTGCCGGGCTGGGCGCATCGGGTTGGCAGGCACGGCCGGCCTGGGGAATGCGACAGCATATGCTGTCGCCAAACTACACGACGTCAGTGCACGAGATCCCGCCGGCTAGGTGCTGACTCCGTTGTAGCCGAATTCACTGATGATCCAAAAGGTCGACCCCGTTGTCTTGTACATCGGGTTTACCCACGAACAAATACTTAGTCTTGCCGTCTCCTACTTGAGTAGTTCGAACGCGGACCGTGGAGCGCTTATGCAAAGCCTCGTGAACTGTCTCCAGCGCACCAACTGAACGGTCCACTTTGCCACGTATGACCTCAGCGTTCGGGAGACGAAATTCAAGAGTTCTCGTCACAGGGAGCACGCCAATCAGAACCCCCGAAAGGGTCTGCTCGTCCTCCAGGATGTTGGCGTCCTCAAGTCGGGTCACACTCCTTACAACTTCAAGACTGTTAGAGAAACTAAAAGTTCTATGCGCAGTAGCGACTGTGCACAACGCTCCATGCTGATGCAAAATTTCAGCAAAGGCCCTAACAGTGGCAATCGCACGTCGATCGAGGTCTACAACCGCTTCCGCAAGGGCGTCATCTTCTTCCTGTGATGCAGCCTCCAGTAGAATTTGCGCTCGCTCGACAGCCTCTGATACGGCACCACCTTCTACCAACTCACGATTCCTGCTCTCCAGCTCGAAGCCAAAAGAGCCAACGGCAGTCCCCGTTATCAGCATTTCAAAATCAGGGCGGTCAGGTAGTGGACCACGCGCCGCAAGCACCCCTCTCAAAGAGGCACCGACTGCGGATACTGCGTCTGAAAACGCTGTCATCGCTTTGGCGCCAAACGAAGCGGAGATACCGTAGCTACCTACTACCGGCGAACCTTTGAAGGTTACACGCGACTGAAAGTGATTTCCTGGATCTTGATCCTGCTGTGTCGTGAGCTCCTTAAGTCTGCGCTCCAACCCTATCCGGGTAAAAACATCCTTGGGACCCGCCAAACGCAACAACCTTGAAACTTCCGCGATTTCACTTTTGAGAGAATTCTTTTCAAAAGTTCTCATTGGGCCACCTCGGCTGCCTGCAGCATGTCCCTTGCGAGCCCATCGAATTCCGGGTCAAGACTCACTTGCAAAAAGCCCTTCCAAGTGCCACTCCTAGTGTGCCCCCATACGCTCGACCAATACGCAGAGTTTGCGATCAAGTACTCCGGGGTCGCGCCATTCAATTCAACAAAATACGCGTCACAGGAGTAAGCCTCTCTCGGCTGCAAGAAAAGGTCAGGCTTGGCTACGAACGCCGCCTCGTGATCCATATCCGGAGGCGTATCAAGGAACGTCACAAGGTCGATATCGCTAGGCGCTCTTCCTTCAAGCGTCTCCACGTCGGTACAAAAACTGCCGTCTATCCATTGAAAACCAGAGGTGAACCCAAGCGCGTGAAGGTCCGCCCTGTAACGGAGAAATCCGTCGGCGATCGCGCAGCGTTGAGGGGTGGTAGACAGCTTAGCGATGATGTCTGCAACCGTGACCTCATAGGGCGAGCGCTGCCGAGACACTGGGCTATCCACATCATAGGGCGGTAGTACCCCTGCCCCGTTCCATTCTGGCACAGTCATTGGAGACGTCCGGTGTCAAACTCTGTGAAACGCGAACGTTAAGGCATGTCGGGGGGTGACGGCAAACCCTGATCGTTAGCAGCAATACTAATGAATGGGATTCTCACTAGCTGAGATACCGCTTTCTTCCAGATACAGGCAAATACTTCACGTTGCGAGGACCAGCCGGGAGGGACTGGCAAACCGCCCCAACTTAGGCAGCCTCGGCGATAGGCTGAAGTAGCGAGGCATGCAGCCCCATCGCAGTCTCCGGCGCCACGCCCAGACGGCCGTCACATTACCGCAAGCATCAGGCCGCCAGTCGGTGCTCGTAGAACGGGTGCCGCTTGTCGTCAAAGATCCGGTACAGCGCGGCCAGGTCGGCCGGGTCTGGGTTCAGCCAGGCGTCGACGTGCTCGGGCTTGATGTTGATGATGGTCCGGTCATGGCCGGCGGCGGCCACCTCGGGTTCCGGATCGTCGGTGATCGCGGCGAAGGACAGAAGATCCGGCTCCTTGCCGGCCGGGTCAATCCAGTGCGACCACAGGCAGGCCACCAGCATCGGCTCGCCCGTGCGCGGGGTGAACTGCACCACCTGGTTCTTGCCCTCCGGCCCCTCCACGTTCTCGTAGAAGGTATCGACCACCATCAGGCCGTGGGTGTGACCGAAGACTGGCGCCCAGAACTTCTCCAGGCTGTCGCGGCGGGCGTTGTAGGTGCCCGGGAAACGCTGATCGTAGTTGGCCGGCTTCCCGGCCAGTCGGCATTGATAGCGCATCGGCTTGATCGTCAGCTTGCCGCCGTCGGAGACAATCACCGGGGCGTAAACCCCGGGGAAGATCCGGCTGTCCCGGTCCTTGCCTTCGGCGCGCTTGAGGTCGGCCAACTTGCCCATGGCGCGCTCGATCTTGTTGCCGGCGATCCGCACGTCTTCCCGGGCCTTCTTCGTCTCCTTGGCCTGCAGCGATCGCTCCGCATCGGCCAGGCGCTTGCGGTTGGCGAAAAGCTCCTGTTCGAGAATGGCGGCCTCGGCTTGGTTCCACTGCTGGATTTCCGCCCACACGGCCCGCTCTGCTGCGCTGGTGCCGCCACGGAACGCATCATCCATCGCCTTCGGAGTCTTGGGCCGCTTCTTGCCCGGGTCGTGGGCGTAGAGCGCGGCGAACTCCTGCAGCGACACGGTGGCGCCGGTCATGCGGACCAGCTTCTGGTAGGCGGCTTCGATCTGGGCGGAATAGCACATGGCGAAAATGAAGCCTCACGCGGCGTTGCTGCCGCGTGAGGATCAGTCACCCGAGAACCGATTCCACCAGCACCTGGCCGTACCGCGCGAACTCCGCCGGGCCTGGATGGTTGAACAGCGCGGCAGCCCCCAGCGAGTCCGGACTGGCGCCCATGCCGCCCAGCTGCTCGTCCATGACGATCCAGTGCTGCGGGGCAAACGCTGCCCCTGCCTCGACTGCAGCACGCCACAGCGCCCTGTTGGTGTAGTTCCAGCCGGACAGGGCCGGTCCATCCACCACGTTGCGGCGCGGCACGGACATGATGACCACTTCCATACCGGCCGACTTCGCTTGGCCGACGATGCTCTTGATGTTGGCCAGCGTAGTGGTCTGTCCCAGCTCGTTCATGCCGAAGTGCAGCAGCAACACGTCCGCCCCGGAATCCAATACCGGTTGCAGGCGAGCGGGCCAAAGCCCGTTGTGCAGGGTGTTGGCAGAGGTCGACCCGCCGCGCCCGAAGTTGAGGTACTCGACCTGATTTCCGCTCAACATCTCCAACGCCGCAACCAGCGCCCACATGGCACTGATCTTCACGTGGACCTGCCCTGCGCCGTCGCCGAAATCGTGCCTGGGCAGTGCGGCAACCGTGTCCGCCGGCATGTTGATCAGGTAGTTCTCTGGTCGATCACGCGCTGCGCTGTTGGCTGTGTACGGTGGATCACCCAGCTGCACCGCGACAATGGAATCGCCGTAGCTGGCCACGGTCACAGGCTCCCCGTGCGCCGCCTTAGCCAGCAGCCGGCGCAAGCACGCGCGATTGTGCATCAGCAACTGCTGCCAGTCGGCTTCGCTGCCCCGACGCACCACTCCGCCCAGGAACTTGGAGGCGTTGATCGCGGTGACCGTGTTGCCCACCACATGCAGATAGCCAATCACCACGCGCCCAGCATCCGGCTCGGGCCGATACTCGATCGCATCAAAGTCGCGCTCGGTACCGGCCTTAACCGTAACAACCTGCGTCTGCGGGTCGATCTGCACCAGGTCGTATCGCTCCCGCTTGTAGCTATAGCTCGCATCCACATCGTAGGCGGCGACGTTCAGCAGGCCGCGAATCTTGCCGTTTACGTGATACGCATAGTCGGTCCCGAGCGTCAGTGCCGCACCGTTGTCACTGCGCACGGCGGACACGCCATTGATATGCCGGCGGCCCAGCCATGCCCCCGCGATGCTTGGGAACACCGTGTCGGTGTCATAAATGAGGCTGTAGCCCTCCTTCGTTTCGGCACCCGACGTCGCTGCAGCGACGGACAGTGCCGCGTTGACCCCGACCCTACGGCCATCACCATAGGCAGACCCATGAACGAAGACCGACAGCCCAGCGATTCCGATCTCGAGGTCGTATGCCTCCAGCAAATGCATGCTGCCGTCGTCGCTGTCATCGGACGCGACCCTGTAGACATCGCCACCCAGCCTCCAGGCAAGCGCCGAGCCAGCGGCGATGGCTGACGAACCTCGATACCATCCACGCTGCTGCTGGTTGTAGCCGTTGTCCGCTGCACGTGTAATGCCGATGCCCACCGGGGTAGACGCGTTGGTATATCCCCACAGCTCGAACAGGTACGTCTGCCCGTCGACCGTCTGGATGGCGGGGAACGGGAAGCGAAGGTCCTGCCACAAGCCGGCCACCGCCTCCAAACCAAGCTCAGCCACGGTCATGATGCCGCTATAGAGCAGCGTCGCCGTGCCATCGCTCGCCGGGTAGATCCCGGCGGTAACCGAATCTGTGGGGCGAGACCACACTCGCAGGCGCATGCTCGCGACGTCATTGGCCAGCTCGACCATCAGCGCCAAGGTGTCGATGGACGCGCCGGCGGCGACGTCTTGGCCCGCGCCGGCCTGTGCACCAAACGTCCAAGCGTAATGTCCACCGCTCTGCGGATAGGTCTGCTCGTTGGGCTCACGGGCTGCCGACGCGACGAACCCTCGACTGAAGCTGCGGTCCAGGACGCTGGCCTGGCTCTCCAAGGCGTTGATCTGCGGCGCCAGCGCGCTTGCCACCTCGCGGAAGTACGCCTCGAAAGCCAGCTGATTGGGAGCACCGACCAGCTGGCTTGTGCCGCCTGCATTGCCGAACCAGCCCCGGCGGAACTGTGTGACGCCGCTGGCGTCGTTGCGCATGCCCATCGACAGGCCGCCGGCGGTGCTCAGCTTCCAGACAAGCAAGTCCAGTCCGGTGACAGTCACGGCGTGCGGGAGGCGGATCTCCACGTACTGCCATGCATTGCTGTCGGCAAGATCCGCACCGTTGACCGTCACCGAGGCAAGTAGCGTGTCACTCGCGGTCGGCGGATAGGCAGACGTGCCGCCCTGCACACGGCGGTAGACCTCCAGGGTGATATCGCCCAAAAGCGGAACGTTCTGCATCCAGAAGCGATACGCGTTGACCGGCAGTCCGGCTGCAGCCTCCGATGCCGAATACACCGCTCGATTGGAAACGGCCAAGAACTCTGCATTGGGCACCACACGAGTCACCGAGCGCTCAGTGACGGCCACCTGGGTCAAAGCATCGTCGGCGTCACGAGCCGCATTGGCGATGCCGTAACGTGTTGGAATCCTATCGGCCTTGTTGACCAGCAGGTCATCGGCAATCTTGACCCACTGCGCACCATCCCAGCTGTACTGACCTACGAGCGGAACAAAGCCGCCCTGCCCCACATAGGTGCCCGGCGTGGCCTCCAGCTCGGCAAGGGTCGCCTTGTAGACGGCACTGGTCGACTGACCGGCCTTCAAGGCGTCAATCTCGGCCTGGGCGGTCTTCGGCGTCGGCAGGTCCAGCACAGGGAAGGTGGCCAAGGAATCCGAGGAGCGCACCACGCCGATCAGCGCGTCATACCTGCCCGCCCCCCTCTGAGGAAGATCGGCTGCAGGAATGATCTGGCGCCCATCAATCATCGTCATCATCTCTCTCCTACAGAACGGCCGAGGCGTCCACGGCCCCGGTATTGATGGTGGCCAGCGCCAGGGCCTGGCGAATGCTCACGTCCAACAGCACCTGCTCCGACCACACGACCAGCAGCGGGGCCTCGCCCAGCAGGGCGAGCAGCACGTCTCTGGCGACCTCATCGGCCTTTGCCGGCCGGGGATCGCTGTGCTGGAATTCGCGCTCGATGTGCTTGCCATCGGCACCTACCAACGCTGCCCCCGTGACGGTTACGGCTCGTGCGTGGCCACGGAACAAGATCTGTCCACCCTGAAGGGAACGCGTGCAGACAACCGCCACCAGGTCCCCGGTGTCCAGCTCGACCACGGTCTGTCCGGCGTCAACGGCGATACCCTCTTTCTTTACGTAGCTCATTCGATCATTTGCTCCTGATTTACAGGGTTCCGCGAACCACCGCTCCCTCCGCCGCCACCAATGCTCCCGCCGCCGGTGCCGCTGGCTCCGGCAGCAGGAAAGGTGATCTGTAGGGCACTGATCGCCACGTTGCCATTGGCGTTGGCCGTCTCCACCACGTTGGTGGTAACCCGCAGCTGTCGACTTCCTCCCTGCAACTGCGGATCGTAGTAGTAGAGGTAGACCGTGACCTTCTGCCCGGCCGTGCCGGTCAGACTGGCGCTGCTGGCCGCATAGACGACCTGGACTGAGCCGATAACCAAGGTGCCAGCGGTGACGCTGATGGTGGCCACCGAGGCGCCCTCGGCGTCGCTGGACGCTGCAAAGGTGACCGAGGTAGCCATGTCCCACATCGACTGCTGGTTCCCGACGTTGGGCAGGGCGGCTGCACCGACGCGATTTGTGTCGGGCACGTTCACTGCCACGTCCACCCATTCCGAGGCTCTCCCGTTGACGCCGATGGACCGCATCTGCAGGTCGTAGGGAGTACCACGCTGCAGCTCACGAACGACAAACACCTGCCCGGCGACCTGGCTGCGGTACTGCCACGCCGTGTCCGGTGCTCCTACTTCACGGAACCGCAGCTCATACGAAGCGATCGCAACCGTCACTGGAGCATCTCCACTGTGTTGTAGCCATGGCGCGGAGCGGTCCCGATTCGAACCACCGCAGTGGGAATGCCAGCGTCGTCAACCTCATCATTCACCGGGTCCGACACCGCCACAGTGACCTTGGGCGCTGCTGGAACTCCGTAGTTGCGGCCGCTGATTTCGCTGACGATCGCTTCGGGCGGGTTTTTCCAGTAGGAATCCACGCGCTCGTCATACGTCACCGCGGTGAACGAGGACGACAAGTCTTCCGAGTAGCGCACACCGGTGATGATCAGCGTGGTCATCTCCAGGCCGCGCTCACCCACAACCACACGATCGCCGACCACAGCTCCAGCGAGCCTGCCGTCCGTGTAAAACGTGTCGCTGAACGCGCTGTGCGGCCGGCAGTTCACCTTCCGTTTTGCACCGCCCGCCGTGCGCGTCTGTATTCCGTAGAGCTTCAAGGGATCGGTGTAGATCTCCGTGTCCAGCCTCACGGTGGCGCCGTCATTCCCTTCCGGCGTACCGTTGACCACGCTCAAAATGCGGCCCCAGCCGGTGCCCCACTCGGCCACGTCGTGTGCCACATCCACGATATCGCCACGGACGATCCCAAGGCCAGAGATGTCGGTGGTGAAGCTGTACACCGTGTTGCGATATAGGCCCTGCGCCAGGTGGTAGCGAGCTACCCTCCATGCCTGCTTCGCCAGCATGGCCCATTCCAGCCGCAGGGTTTCGAACAGGGTCGCCGCCGGCTCCGTGGAGGGATTTCCCCGTGCGTCCACACCGCGATAGCTGTAGCCGTCTTGGACCACGATGATCTCGTCGTCCTGCCAGTCCGCATCCGGGTTCTTGAATTGCACGCGCAGCGCGTGCGGCATCTTGATGAACTGCCGGCTGCCGCTGAATTCCTTGATATCCAATGGGGATAGCTCCTCAGTGGCCGAGGAACTGTTCCGGTCGAACACCACGCAGTAGCGGCCATCCCTGTTGCCGATGTCACCCAACCCGCAGGCAAGCACTTTGCTGAGCAGGTCGCGCGCGGTCACCTGGGCATCTACAACCATCCGGCATTCCAGGCTGTTCGCCGAGCAGTGCGCCGCGAAGTCAGCGAACGAATTCAGATCGATTCGGGAGGCAGGAACATGCGTCGCCAAGGCCTGGCACCGCGTCATCAGCCAGTATGCAATCCATGCCGGATTTCGCGTGTACTGATTGCTCCAGGCATTGGTATTTCGGTTGTAGACGGGCACCATCGACCTGGCCAGCACGCTGAAGGTCTGCAGGGTTCCCGACAACTGATCCGTGCCCTTGACGCGCACGTTGAGCTTGGAAGTGCCGGTGGTGCTGGGCGAGGTGTAGCGGATGCTGCGGAAAGAGGTCCAGATTGCGCCGTCGGCCCAGGTCCGGTTCGTCTGATCCTTGCGCGCCACCCGCGTGACCCTTACCTCGTACTGCCCGCCATCCACGTCCCAGGCGATGCCGGAGGCGAATGGGTCACGGGTCTGGTCCCAGGTAAGGTACAGCCCCGGTGCCGGTGGGGTCGTCGGATACTCGTCGGCTCCGGCGGTCCACGTGCTGAGCAACTTTGACAAGCGCGGACTGGACGGAGTGAGCCAAGTCGGCGACCCGACGGGGCGGTACTCGACGCGCCACAGCACCCACATCGGCCAGCCCTTGTTGAGGGAATCGCCGAACACCTTCAGGCCGTTCGAGAACAGCAGATCCAAGCTGATGGCGTCCACGCCTGGCGCGGTCGTGCGCAGCACCTGGTCGCCCTCAGAATTCATGGTCGCGTTGACGGCCTGCTCGTCAATGTCATTGGTATACAGCTTGGCCGCCGCCCCACCCGGCCATGACAGCTCCCACTGAAAGTCATTGAAGTTCTGCGCGGGCGTGTCGCCAATGCGCAATTCGGAGACGTTCAGCGCGCCAAACCCAAGGTCGAACATGCAGCACTGATAGGCGTCATACCCCAGCACATCCGTGTAGGGGATGGCAGCATGCGGCGGGAAGTATCGATGCTCACCCAAGATCAGCGGGATTACGCCGTAGGGGTTGATCTGGTTGGAACTACCCGTCAGGGCGTTCCATGAGCGCTGGGCTTCCGATCCACCGTCAGTCGCCATGGGAACGGCGACAAGAGCGTTCACGGCAAGCGACGCGGCGAGCGTGATGCCCGACGCGATCGCGTTGCCTGCAGCGGCGCTCCAGCCTGCCCCCTTGGCCAGCGAAGCGCCCCACCCCGGTGCGTAGTAGGCCACCACGATCATCGCCACCGTAGCCAGTATCTGGCGCGCACCGCCCTTGGCCAGGCCCTGCCGCAGAACATCGACGCGCACACCGGCCTTGGGCCTCAGACGGCCCCATGCCTCACGCGGCACCGCATAGCCTCCGACCCGAACCACAACGTCGGCGGAGATCTCAGCTCCGCCGGCGGCCTCCTGCAGCATCTCCTGAAGCGTCTGGCCCGGGCTGGCGTACACCACGCCGGGGGCATCGAATTCATGGCCGCGCAGGTGCAGCGGAACCTCATTCATCTCTTTTCCCCATGTACCGATAGAAGCCAGCGATGCGCGTCTCCCACATGGGTGAGCCAAGCCGCTCGATGCGGCTGGTGCGGCCCAGCTCCACGTGCAGAAATTCACCGCTGCCCATGCACACGCCGACGTGCCACGGTCTGCCGGCGCTGTTGAATACAACCACGTCGAAACGCTCCGGGATCTTGACCTCGGCCCAGCCGGTCGCATCCGCAGGAGCCGCCACATCGGGCATCGGGATGCCCTGCTCCGCCAGCACCAAGCGGGCGAACTCGCGGCAGAATTTCTCGCCCTGGTAGGGGATGCCGATCCACTTCCTCATACGAACAGCCCGGGCGAGTTAGAGGGCGTGTAGGTCTGGGCGGGCACGCCCTGGTTGAGGAAGTCTTCCTGGTATCCGATCTGCACACCCAGCTCCATGATGTCGAAGTCCACCTGCAGCACGGAGAAGTTGAACGGCCCCATCTCCACCACGCTGGGTTGGCTCGCCAGAACGGCTTCCAGGCGAATTTGCGGGCGCGGCCCCTGCAGCGCCTTGATCTGGCGGGTGATGTCGCGGTCGACGTTATCGATGCGCAGGGAGACGTTAGGGGTGGCGTCGTCGGTGTCGTCAGGGAACGATGCCTCGAAGGGGTATGGCTGCCAGACGGTACTTCCCCGCGCCACGGGTTCGGTGTTGTTGACGATCCGGATCGTCTGCAGATCCGGATGGGTGATTGTGAGCAGGCACAGCCAGGTTTCGGCGGTGTCCTCCGCCAGAATGGATCTGGCGGCTGCGGCTGAGAGGACGCGTGGCATCAGGTTGTCGGCCAGTTGTTGGTGTCGTAGATGTCGAGCAGGAACTGCCCCTCATAGCTGGCAACGATCAGCAGGCTCAGTTCCGCCCGCCACATGTCCTGCCATTTGACGTAGCTCGGCCGCGCCATGAACTTGTAGGTGGCCTGGCTCTGCCCGGCGCCGGACCAGCGCCAGTCCCACCAGTAGAACGGGAGCACGCGCCGGGCGCTGATGTTGTAGAAGTCCATCAGCGTCTTCAGTTGCGCCGGGCTCAGATACAGGCGGCACTTGAACGTCTCGAGGGAACCGGTCCGGACCGGGCGCGTCTTCGTCCCCGCGCCCATGGTCGATCGCATGACGTCCTCACCATGCGGCGCGAACTCCAGGCTTTCGTTTTCAGGGTCGGGAATGCTCGATGGCATGTAGAGATCAACCACCTCGGTTCCCCCTGTAGGTGAGCCCGTATCGGCTACGGAAGTCGTTGTCGAACGCTCCGCCGCGGATCTGGCTCCGCATCAGCTCGCGGAGGGAGACGCTGATATCGAGGTCGCCGGAAGTGCCAACCTCGGCCTGGGCGGCGCCGGAGTCACTCTTCACACCATCGATGTAGACGTTGACGTCCCCGCGTGCCATTCCCGCAGCTGCAGCGCGCGGAGCGCCCACAACGCCACCATTCGCGTACCCGCGCAGGCCAAGGCGCATCGCCTCTACGATTCCCACGCCACCCGCGCGGGCGATATCGGCCTGTGACCAGACCACCTCGCCTGCATGCACGATGCCGCGCGGATCATGCTTGGCGCCGTCTCCCGTGTAGCCGCCGTCGGCCTTGCCGTTCCGCATTAGTCGCTGAAACAGCTCGTCGTTGATGGTCGACGTGCCTTGGGTGACAGCGGTGTTGCCGGCGGTATTGATGGAGCCGGACTGCGCCGCGATGGAGCCGCTGATCCAATTGCCGATGCCGACGATGGCCTGCTTGATCTGGATGCGGGCCAAGTCGGCCAGCACCGACTTCGTCAGGTCCGAGAAGCTCAGCTTGCCGGTGGTGGTGAACCGGACCCAGGCATCCTCAAACCCACCGATGACGGTGGTGACCGTGTCGCCCATCTGCTGGGCGTAGTTGCCCGCTTCCTGCTGGTAATTGGCCCAAGCCGCGCCGGCACCAGCCAGCCAGTTGCCTTCGGCCAGGCGCAGATCCTCGTAGCCATCCTTGATCAGCTGCAGGCGGTCGATGGTCTTGGCCATCAGCGTGGCCCTACGCTCTTCAAACTCCGCCCCCGTCAACTCGCTGGCATCCCTCTGACGGGTGAGCTCTCGCAGCTTATCCACCTGATCGGCGTAGGCATCATTGATCCGCTGCTGAATCTCGTACTGGCGATCCCCCATCCCAACGCCGGCAACCATCGTATCGAGCTGCCTCTGGAGCGCCGCATTGCTTGCATCCAGTGCATCGCCATAGGCCTTCAACGCATTTTCCCGGGCCTTGGCAGTTTTCTCTTCTTCCTTCTTCAGCAGTTCGAGCGCCGTCGCCCCTTCAATTCGCAGCCTGGCAAGCCGGGCTTCAAGCTCACCCAACTGACGGTTGACGGTGATGGCCTCCTTGCCGTTGACGGACTGCTCTTTCAGATAGTCGATCTGCTGCTGCACCGACTGTGCCTGAGCATCCATCCCCTGCTGCGCCAGCTCCCGCATGCGGCTGTAGTATTCAGAGGCGGTAATCTCACGAGCAGAGAATTGGGCGCGCAGGAGTTGCGTACTGGCGGTTACTTGGGCCTGTTCCGCCACCAGGTCGTCCTTGTAGCCTTGCAGGCCAGCTGCCCGCGTTGCTGACCCTGTGCCACCACCAGCTTTCGGCTTCTCGGCGTACTTCTTCTCGATAGCGGCGACAGCTGCAGCGCGCCTTTCCTCGATCTTCTTCACCTCTTCGACCAAGCCGGCTGCCTGTGCCCTGCGTCGGGCCACTTCGGCTTCGCCATTGATGCGTCCGACCTCTTCCCGCTTCTTTCCCTCCTTGCTGGCCTGGGCGGCAATGATGGTGTCCATCTCAGCCACAAAGTCCGTGGATGCAGCTTGGGATGCC
Organism: Stenotrophomonas sp. 96582_Sma; assembly: GCF_056480905.1. Classification (NCBI taxonomy): domain Bacteria; kingdom Pseudomonadati; phylum Pseudomonadota; class Gammaproteobacteria; order Lysobacterales; family Lysobacteraceae; genus Stenotrophomonas; species Stenotrophomonas sp. 96582_Sma. The sequence goes on from NZ_CM151122.1 coordinate 4,407,808, forward strand.
TTCACCTCGGCGTCCTTCCGTTCCTTGATCAGGTCGGTAGCCAGCGCCTTGATCTTGTCCGATCGGTCCTTGATCGATTTTTCCATCGCCGCGAGAGCGATGGGATTCCGCGCCAGCGGCAGGCCCCTCTGGTCACCGGACGCCAGTGCATTCAGCTTCGCAAGCTCGCGCTGATTCTCCGCCAGAAGGTGCTGCATCTGCGCTGCGGCTGGCCCGAGGCCCACGTTCGACTGCATGGCGGACCACGCACGGGTGGCTTCGACCCACAAGCTCTTGAAGCCGCTGATCACCGGGTTCTGGCTGGCACGAACCTTGGCCAAGGCCATCACCGTCTCATCGGCAGCGGCACGGGTGATCACCGTCACCGCGTCCTGGTTGCGTCCCTGCTCCTGCAGCGCCTTCACCTGCTCGTACAGCGCCACGGTCATGAAGTTGACCTGCTCGTTGAGCTTCTGCGCACCCTTGACCGGGTCTTCCGCCAGCTTCGCGTAGAGAGCGATGGTGTCTTCCAGCGCCTGGCCGCTGACCTCCTTCATGGCCACAGCCGCATTGGCGACGGCCTGCAGGTTCTGTGCGGCGATCTTGCCGTTCGATCCTACCGCCTGAGCCGCCTCCGCGCCGGCCCCTGCAGACACCTGCAGCGCATCACTGGTCTTCTTGGCCATATCGACCAGCGTCAGCGTCGTCGCGGCCGCCTCGTTGCGCGACAGCACCAGCGCCTTGGTATAGGCCTGGGCCTGCTTCTCTGCGTCGTACCACGCGAACACCACCAGACCCACGGCGGCCGCCGCTACCGTGAAAGGATTGACCATGCCCAGCAGTGCTGACGAGACGCCCTTCAGAGCCGGCTCGACACCTCCGAAGCTGTCCTTGATCTGGCCACCCTGCTGCACCAACACGGTGAAGAAGGGCATACCACCCTGCAGGCTGGTGAAGATGTCGGTGAACTGCGCCGGCAGCTGTCGCATCGCCTGCGCGGTCTGGCCGGCAGAAACGCCCAGATCACTGATGTTGTTCTTTGCCGGCAGCGGGCGAGCAGCCTCGGTGCGCACCTCGCGCAGCTGTCGGGTGAGCACGCCCAGGCCCTGCCGGATGTCGGCCAGGTCGGCACTGATACGAACGCGCAGATTCGCTGAAGGCTCAGCCATGGGTCGTGGTTCCTTGTTTCAGCTGCACAGGGGCCTTGCCGCTCAGTGCGTCCAGGTAGTTCTTCCAGTCGCCCTGATCTGCCCACATCGCCGTGCGCATGGCGTCGGCAAGGTGGATGGCTCGCGTCCGCTCGCGCTCACGCTCGTCATAAGCAGCGGCGGCGGTGAAGCCGCTGATCTGCGCGAGGGTGTACGTCATCACCTCGGCCCGACTATGGCCGCGGGCGATCAGGTACTGGGCAAGGTCGGCGAATCCAAGCTCTCGTCCGCCGGCGGCTTGGCCTGCAGCAGCAGGCTCCGCAGGCGACGGGCGAAAAAATCCCGGTTCAGCCCCACCACGGCCTCGAGCAGGCCCGCGATTTCGTCCAAGGTGCCCCCGGCAATCCACGCCGATCGGTTGCGCAGCGCTTCATCCAGCTCCGCGCCGGAGGTCCAGTCAGCTTCGGGGCAAGATGCCACTGCCAGTGCCGCGGCGAGATCGGCGCTGTCCTGCTCGAGCAGGTCCAGCAGAATGGCGCCCGTTGCAGCAGCCGGCGCACCTTCGACAGCGCCGACCATCATCGCCACGCGGGCGATGATGGTGCGGCTGGCCGTGATGAAGAGACCGATCTGCTGCAGGCGGAGGGGCGTCACCGAGAGCGCCTGGCCACGGAAAGGGACCGTGCGCGATGGCGGGGTGATCACGTCCAGATCTGCCATGGCTTACTTCTCCTGCTGCCAGTAGAAGTAGGCCGACTTGTCCGAGCCGGTCGCCTTGGAGGCGTCCTTCACGAGCTTGCCCGGCACGCTGCCGGCGCCGTACTCGTTGCCGATCAGTCCCATGCTCTCGATGACGCCGCCGGAGACCTTGTGCGCCACCATACGTACCATCTTGCCGCCACGGGCTTCGTTGGCGCCGTAGAACTGCATCTCGTAGAACTGCTGCGAGGTGACGGCAGCCTCGACGTGCCCCAGATCAGCGTTCTTGTAGGTGACCTTGACGTTGGGCGTGCCCGCAGTCGCGGGCGCCGCAATGGCCGAGCCAGCCGGAATGAACAGCATGCCGCGCTCGAAGCGGTAGTCCTTGCCGGCCACGTAGGTATCGGTGCCGGTGACGGGCTTGACCGAGGTGATTTCGCTGGCCAGGCGCGACAGCGGGGAGAAGCGCTCCGGCGTCGCCACCACAAGCTCGTCGGTCACGGTGCCGGCGGCGATGCTGCTAACCTTGCCACGGGTGGCGCGCGCGAAGTTCTCGGCGTTGAAGTCGTGGAAGGTGTAGTTGAGGTTGTAGCCGGTGACGCGATCGACGCTGTTGGCCGTGCCGCCGCCCGGGTTCTGGCTGTCGGCCAGCTCCAGGGTGGTGGTCTGGGGCGCGACGGTGTAGGCGGAAACGTTGCCGACTTCGAGGAAGGGGTCGTTGCTGTTCCAGAGGCGGATCAGGACGATGCCGCTGCCCAGGTAGCTGTAATCTTCGGCCATGGTGGCTCTCCAGTTGGGTTGCCGCTGTGCGGCGGGTTATTTCTTGGGGATGTGGGACTGGTAAGTGAGCAGCACGCCCACCCAGCCGGCGCTGGCCTTCTCCGGCATCAGCGGCTCCATGCCGACGTACACCGGCACTGAGATGCCGTCAGGGAAGTTCCGGGCCACCTCGCGGCTGTCCAAGGCCGCCTCGATGTCGGTCACCAGGTCGTCCAGCGCCTGCTGGTACGCCTCGGTATCGGAGGGAACCTTGGCGATGACGCTGACCGTGGTCAGCCGATGCGTGTGGACCTTCGACGGGCTCTCTGCCCGCAGCTGCTTCTCGATCACGGCCGTCAGCACGACTTGGGTGTCCTGGTCACCCGGTGCAGGCTCCAGCGTCCAGCCCGCGCCTGCGTTGGTCAGGTAGCCGTTGTCGGTGTTGATCAGCTGCAGCGTCTTGCCCATGGCCAGCAGCAGCTGCTTCCGTGGGCTGGGAGTGCGATCAGACATTGGCCACCTCCCACACCGCCGTCGATTCGTCGCCGCGGATCTTCTGCACCAGCTTCAGGCGGCGGCCGGTGCCTTCGATTCGCACCACACCACCTGCACGCGGCTCCACCTCGGACAGCTGCAGGGTCACCTTGTCGATGGTGGTGGCCACCGGCGCCAGGTCATCGGGCGTGAACTGCTCGACGCCCTCATCCAGCAGCACCGTGCACGGCACCTCCGCGCTCGCACCTGGCGGCAGGTAGAAGGCGCCATCTGCAACGCCGGCGGCGCGGAATGCGCCCATGGCCACGGCGTCGAACGCCTGTAGGAAAGCTTTCTGGTTCAAGGCAGCGGCCTCGCGGTTTCCATCGCCTTCTCCAGCTCGCGCTTCAGGAAGAACGGCATCAGCCGCTTCCAGGTGTCCTCGGCCATGCCGAAGATGTCGTAGCGCGGTGTGTAGGCGGCGGTGTTGGTGAAGATGAAGATGGATCGGACACCGGATCCGCGCCCGATCCGCTCATAGATGCCCGGGCGCAGCACGCCGCGGCGCTTGGTGATCACGAAGTACTCACCATCACGGTTGTTGCGCTTGCCCCGTCGCCGTTTCTGGCTGACGTTGGTCTGGTTCTGGTATCGGTCCCGCTGGGCGCCCAGCTGGGACAGGATCTTGGTCACCTGGCCGGCCGGCACGTTGCCGAACTGGTTGGCCTGGGCGCCGCGCCCCATCACCGCAAACTGCGTCGGAGACAGCAGGCCTCGGCTCTGCAGCAGCCGCTCGAAGCCCTTCCGGCGACGCTGACCACCATCCACTTCGGCCAGCAGGTACTTCGCCGGCGGCGTGCCCTTGAAGGCTTCGTCGCGGATGAAGATCTCTGCGTACGGCTGGGCCTTGGTGGCCTTGCGATACATAGCCGCATTGACCGTGAGCGGCGTCGGACGGTCGAACACCTTCGGTGCCTGGCGCTTCCAGCGCTCGCGGATCTCATACGCCACCTTGTTGGCGGCCTGCGAGGCGGCGAAGGGCAACTGCGACTGCTCAAGCTCCGTAAGTTGTCGCCCGAACACGTTGTCGGGGTCCACCCCGATCCTGATCTGGGCCATACACCCTCCTGCCCGGCCCGCCGGAGCGGGCCAGGCACTGCTGGCTTACTTCGCGCCGGCCTTCAGGCGGATCACCGCGTCCGGTCGGGTGTTGATGTTGAGCGGGTTGGACTGGCTTTCCAGCTGGATACCCTTGTCCATGCGCATCTTCGCGGTCTTGGTGTAGTACGGCAGGCCGATGCCGCGCACCGTTTCCAGATAGTCCGCCGGCGCGAAGCGGGTCAGGAACATGTCCGGCACACCCAGCGGGAACGCGATGGCTACGCCGTCGGCCAGGGCCAGATCGCCGCCGGTGTTGCCCTGCAGCTCTTCAAAGGTGATATCGCCGAACACGAAGCCCTTGCGGACGTCATCGCGCAGCGCGGCACCATCCTGCCAGCGCTCGTAGGCCTTCTGCACTTCCGGGTGGTCGGTCAGGGCGTCGAAGAAACCGGCGCTGCAGAACACGTGGATGCCGGTGTACGGAATGCCGCCCAGATTTTCCTCGATCGCGCGCTTGATGGCCATGCACTTGGCGCGAACCTTGGTGGCGTCCTTGTTCAGCTCCATGCCGATGACGGACTGGTCGACACCGAATTCTTCATAGAAGTCGATGATCACCGAGCCATCGGCATCGAGCAGCTTGCCCTGCAGCGCGCCCATACGGTGATACTCGATGGTGAAGTCCAGGTCGCGCTTGTGCACCACCTGAAGCGCGTTGACCACGGCGGCAACGTTGTTGCCTTCCGGATCTGCCGGGTCGTACACACCCAGCAGCTGGTCAGCCATGACCGTCGAATTCTGCGGCAGGTGGGTGGTTTCCAGCAGCTTCACCTTGCCACGCTCCAGGCCCTTGGGCTGGCCGGGCGCACCACGCGGCACGTTCGGGACCAGCACCAGCTTGGTGCCGTTGATACCAACCTTGACGATGGTGGTGCCGACCAGGCCTTGTTCCTGGAACAGGCGCATGTCAGCCAGCCGGGTGGAGATGCGCGGCAGGTTGTTGATGTAGGCGTTCAGGGCATCGAAGCTCAGCACGCCCAGCGCCAGAAGAATCTGCAGATCCATGGTGATTTCTCTCTCGAAAGGGGATACGAAAAGGCCCCGCCGAAGCGGGGCCAAGGGTCAACGGGTGAAAGGGGCTCTGCTCGGCGGTCAGCCGCCGGCAGCTGCGATGGTGATGGTGTCGCTGACGGCTTCGTCCAGATCGGTGGCGGTCACCTTGAGGGTGTAGTCGCCGGCGGCGCTCAGCGTCGCTGCATCCCAGGTGATGACGCCGCCCACGGCTGCCTTCGCACCGCCACCGGCCAGGGTGCCGGTGCCGGTGGCCTTGGCCAGGGTGGCGCTGATCGTGCTGCCCGTGACCAGGGCGCCGAACACGTCCTTGACGTGCGCCACGATCGGGCCCAGCGCTTCACCGGCAGTACCGGTCAGCGGGGCCGACACGAACACCAGGTGATCGGCAGCGTTCGATGCGATCGGCTGCTGCGTCCAGCGGGTGATGATGCCGGACTCGGCCAAGCTCAGCGCGGCCAGCAGCTTCTGATCAGCGGTGACGCCGCTGGCCCACACCAGCTTTTCGCCGAACACTTCAGCGTCGCGCGCGATCGCGGCGCCCTTGACGGCCAGCGCCGAGGATTCGGTACCGGTGTCGATCGGGCCGTACAGCACCTTCACCGCGTCGGTGCCGTTGGCGGCGACGGTGTTGTCTGCCTTGAGCAGAGTGCCGGCGGACAGCATGCCCTGCCCGGCCGGCAGGCGGATCAGTTCGCGGCTGCGCTCGCCGCCCGCTTCGGACAGCAGGAATTCGCCGGTACGGGTGCCGGCCAGGGAAATTTCCATCGTCAGTTACCTCGTTGCTTGTAGATGTGATTGGGATTCAGCTTCGCCTTGTTGTCGGCGGCGCGTTGATCGGCCATGGAAGCCGGGTGTGCGGTGACGACCTGGGTGCTGCGGCCTTCCTCCGCTTTCATCGACAGCAGCTGTGCACGCACCGTGTCGAGGTCGGTGTTCTTCTCGATGAAGCTGGCAGCGAGGGTGTCATCGCCACGCAGCGCCGCAGCGCAGGCGTCCTGCACGTCGGTCGCGTACTCAATGGCGCTGGCAGCCGGTTCACCCTCCTGCAGCGGGCGCCGCAGCACGGCCACCGCGAGCGCCGGCGGCAGCTCACTGGATGCGATCGCAGCTGCCAACGCAGCTGCCGGGTTCTCCACGACGGCTGCAGGCGGTGCGGGTGCGGCCTCGGGCACCGGCGGCGTTGCCGCTGCCTCCGGCTCGTCGTCCGGATCAGGGTTGCCCGGCGCGGGCGGCGCTGCCGCTTCGGCCGCGCCGAGGTGCGCGATCAGGTCGTGCCAAGTGCCGATCCGGGTAGCGAAGCCCACCGCAACGGCGGCCTGGCCGCGATAGCAGGCCGCCTCGGTAGCGCGCACGGTTTCAGCTTCCATACCGAGGTTCCGCGCCACGGTGTCGACAAACATCGTGCGCATGTCCTCCAGATCGGCCATCGCCTCGGCATGCGCTTCCTCGCTAAGCGGGAAGTTCGGATTGAAGTCGACCTTGCGAGCACCGGCGAACAGCGGGGTTACCTTCAGTCCGATCTGGGCGTTGTTGCCGCTCCAGTCGTGGTGATAGCAGACCACGCCGACCGACCCGACACCGCCGGTGCGGCTGATCCAGATCTCATCGCACGCCGAAGCGAGGGCGAAGCCGGCGGAGTAGGCATGGTCATCGACCAGTGCGTACACCGGCTTCCGGCCACGCGCCTGGAAGATGTGGTCGACCAGATCGAAGCAGCCCGACGCCATACCACCCGGCGTATCCAGCCGCAGGATGATGGACGTCACCGCATCGTCGTTGACCAGTTCATCGAAGGTGTCGCGCACCGCGGCATAGCTCACCGGCCCAGGACCGCTGGCGCCCGGCATCGGCCGGTTGACCATCGCACCAGACAGGTTGATCACACCGATCAGGTTCTGGGTGACGCCAACCGGCTGCCCATCGGGGCCGGACACTTCGAAACGGTCGGCCTTCAGGACGCTGTCGTCGCTGGTGACCTTCCCTTCCAGATATCCGCCCACCAGCGCTTCACCGATGGCCGGCTGCACCAGCAGGGGCTGATTGAGGACCGCGGCAGCGAGCGAGGCCACCACGGGCGCACGGCTGCCGCGACCCAGCATTCGGGCCAACAGGCCAGGCTTACTCGTCATCGTCATTCCTTTCATCGTCGTTGGCGCCAGGGGCGCCGGGTTCGTCGTCCTGCCGGGCACCGGAGGCGTTCGTTCGCCTCGGGTCGCTGTCGTAGCGAAGCCCGGCCGCGTCTGCGCGCTCGTTGTCCAGCGCCTGCTCGGCATCAACCTGTTCGGGATCCTCGCCAGCGCTCAGCACCACCTTGCTGCGCGACTTGAAGCCCGCCCGCACCGCCTTGAGTTCTGAGGTCACGTCCTGCACCGGATGGCTCCAGGGCCAGCCTTCGGGCACCCACAGGGTTTCGGTCACGTCATCACGCAGGGCTGCATAGCGCGGCACCTTCAGCAGACCCGACAGCACTGCCTGGTCGATGAACGCGTCGCGCACCCGCTGGCAGAACATGGGGATCATGAAGAGCCACTGGTCCTGCTCGATCACCCGGCGGAACTCGTTGAGGATCAGGCGCAGCGCGCGGTCGGATACGTTGCGCAGGTCGCCGGTGAGCACCTCGTAGGGCACGTCCTGGCTAGCGCATATCGCCAGCAGGTGCCCACGCAGAAACTCGGCATAGTCCGAGCCGGCGCTGGGCGGTGCGGCAAAGGTGACCTTGCGGCCCGGTGGCAGCTCCTGCATCGTGCCCGGCTCGAGCCCACCGAGGGCCGTACCGTCTGCATCCTCACCGGTGATCAGGTCGCCGATGGCTTCGCCCTCTTCCCCATCCGCGTTTGCTTCGGTGGTGATGAAGCCTGCGAAGAGGTTGGCCAAGGCCTGCCGTTCCAGCACCGCGTCATCCAGCCGGTCCAGGTTGAACATGCGCAGCAGGGCGGGAGCCGAGCCCGGCACACCGCGCATCGCACCGGCTCGGTTCGGCCGGTACAGGTGCAGCACCTGCTCGGCCGGAACGCGCACCAACTCGTTGCCGTTGACGGTCAGCTGCAGGTCGCCGGGGTGCTCCCGGTACATCCAGTAGGCCACGCGGCGGCCGATGCTATCGACCTCGATGCCTTGCCGGATCACGTTGCCGTTGCTGGCCACGCCGTTGTAGTGCTGCGGGCACTGCTCTGATTCGATCAGCTGCACCTGCAGCGGCACAGGCAAGCCGTCCTCGGGCCGCCGATACCGGATGCGGGCGAACACCTCGCCGGCCTCCTTCCACTCGCGCCAGGCAAGCGCTTGCAGGCCGTCCCAGCCAAGCACGCCATCGGCATCAGCGTACTTGCCCCAGCGCATCCACAGCTTGGTGACCTTCTTCTTGTGCTCCTTCGTGCCCCAGATGGGCTTTGCCTGGATGCCGGTGGCGATGCCGTTGGACACGCTCTTGTTGAGCGCGCTGACCATCCATGGGTCATTTCGGGCCAGGTGCCGGGCCCGTGCCAGCAGCGTCGGCAGACCCAACAGCGATGCGTTGGGCCCGAGCGACGTCGGCCGGAAGGTGCGCAGGCGGCGGCCGTTGCCGGCGGCGCGGTAGCTGCTTTCGGCGATATCAGACATTGCCCGTCCCCGATTGGTAGAGGCGCACGATGCGTCGACGCCGCGGTGCACCTGCGGCTTGGCCCAGTTCGTCGCGCATCTGCTTCAGCAGACGGCGCATCTCCACCAGGCTCTGGTAGGTCACGGTGCGGTCGGCATATCGGACGCTCAGCACGCCGGCCGCGATCGCGGCCTCCAGTTGCTCAACTTGCTTGTTGGTGAATGCCATCTCAGCGTCCCAGGTACTTGCTTCGGATGACGCGGCGGGTGCGCGCACGCGGCATTGGCGCCGGTGCGGCGTCGTCTGCCCTCACGTCAGGGTTGTCGTCCCACGCCGCAGCCCATGCAGGCGGCGCGGTCCAGTTGATGGCCGGAACCTTCAGCCACAGCGCCATGCCCTCTGCATAGCCGCACAGGTCGAACGCCTCATTGCGTCGCTTCGCCAGGTTCTCCCAGCCCTTTGCCGTCCGCGATTCGGCTGTCAGCTCGGCGTAGAACGCCTCTGGCAGCCAGTCGGGGAAGTGGTAGTAGCCCGGACCGGGCTCGGCCCGCTTCACGTTGGCGTCTACCGTGTCCTTCAGCCTGTCCACGTTGAGCAGCAGCTGCGGCACATCGCCCTTCGACCCTGATTTGCGATCCCGGCGCTTACTGCTGTCAGGGAAGGTCTCGCGGAACAGTCCGCCCTCGCGGCGCGCATCGCCCTTGATCAGCCTGACCCTGGCATGCAGCTTCCGGGCCTTGAGCGAACGCCAGAACTCCAGCGCGCGCACCGAGGTGCCCGACTTGCCACCCCAGTCGATGCCCACCGCGTGCACGGGCATGCTGCGGCCGGTGGCGTCGTCCAATGGGTAGCGACGGCTGATGACCTTCTCGACTAGCCGCTCCCAGTCTTCCAGGTACTTCGGCGGGTCCAGCGGCAGGAAGCCGCCTGAGCCGTCTTCGCGCTTGGAGGTGCGCAGGGTGAAGGAATCCACTATCCAGCGTTCCAGTTGGCCGAACTCGTTGATTCCAAATCCCAACACCAGGATGACGAAGCGGTTTGCCTGGACGTCGACCTCACCAAGGAGGAATCGGACGCCCGCAGGCACAGCGCCCTTTGTCCAGACCTCTGCACGCTCCTGCATCTCGCCCGGATCGCTGGCCGAGCGTGCCGCCATCGGCACGTAGTTGATTGCGCCGTCCACGTTGTGCGTGGTCTTGAGGGGCCGCTCTTCGCCGGTAGTGGCGAAGGTGCGCAGCGCCTGGAGGTAGCGCTCGATCAGCGATTCCCAGGACTGGTAGGCCGCAGCAACACCGCCCAGCCAGTAGCTGGCGATGCGCGCCTCAGGCCTCTCACCGGTGACCGTTCCGTCGGCGTGCACGACCTGGCCCTCTGCAGCCCAGACGCCAGCGCGATTCATCCCATCCTTCCACCGGTGCTGCAGACCAACCCCACAGTGCGGGCAGTGCAGCAGCGAGTAGTGCCGCGCCATCTTCTGCACGTCGTCCAGCACCACCCGCTCGAGCAATTCCTCCATCGGCGGCAACGCGAAACCGTCATAGCCCGGCGCGGCCTGAAACCGCTCCCCGCACTCCGGGCACGGCCAGTACCAGCGGCGCCGGTCGCCACGCGCATACAGCGCGGCGATACCGGCTGCCGGTGGGCCTTGGTGTGGGTGCAGCGGCTTCCAGGCGCCGTCGGCGTAGTCCGTTGCCGGGCTCGACTCGGCCACCACCATGCCGGCTGACATGTAGGTCTGCGTGCGCTTCAGGCCCAAGCCGAAGCATTCATCAATGGTCAGGTCGCCGGTGTAGTTGTCAACGTCCGTCATCAGGACGTCGTGGATGTCCTTGCCCGACAGCACCGACACCGAGGGCCAGCCCATGCGCAGCGACATTCCCGAGCGGAAGAACTTCAGCAGGATGTTGTCGTCGTGGGCACGCGGGCTCAGCCGGGAGCGTAGTTCCGGACTGGCGGCGATGCTGCGGGCGATACGCGTCTTGCTGTAGTCCTCGGCCGCATCCTTGGACATCTGCACAACCATGGCGTCAGCCGGGTTGCAGGTGATCAGATACGCGAGCCGTGCATCGATCAGCGAGATGGTCTTGCCCGACCGCGCCGGCCCTACGAACACCACCGCCTCGTAGTGGCGGCTGCCGGTCGTATCCAGCGGCTCGACCATGTAGGGCGTGGTGTCCGGATCCCAGCCGCCGGCGGCGCCAGCGGCATTGGCCACCTGCAGCACCCGCGCCCCCTCGCTGACCCTGATGCGGCGCGGCGGCCGGATCATCTCGGCAACGCCTTGGCGCACGCTACGCGCTGTCGCGTACGTCGTCATCGGTGATGCCCTCGTACATGGATTGCCGGACGCGATCGCACTCGTCCTGGACCTTCACGACTTGCTCTGGCGTGAGCCCGGCCTTGCGCTCGAGCACATCAGGCAGCGTGTCGAAGAACTGCACGACCTTCTTCACCAGCTCGGCGTAGTCGGCCTCGACCTCAGCCGCCGGCACCAGCTGCCCGATGGTCGACTCGACCTTCAGGCGCTCGTTCTCCGACTGGTAGTAGGCGCGGCGCTCCATCGGCGGCAGGTCGCGCGGATCGACCACACCCTCCGCGCCGAACGCCGCGGCACCCGGATTCACCAGCGCAGGGGCTGCATCGGCCAGGCGATAGACGTCGTGCCCAGCGCGCTTGGTCAGCGGCGGGACGCCGGCCTCCTTCAGGCGCTTGCTGGCCGTCCGGCGGTCCATCCCGAACTCATCCGCCAGCCTGGCCACGGACCAGCCTTTGGTGAATTCGTGGATGTCAGCCATGTTCTACCCGATGCACAGCCTATTCAGGCCAGAAAATGCGGTTTCTCCCGGCAAAAACCGCCAAATGCGTGGCCTGTGGTGGAGCACCCTAGAGGCCGAAATACTGTCTTTTACCGGGGTCCGAATTCCCCCCGGTTGCTGTGGATAACCCCAGGGGCCCCCTCGTTCGTGGAACGTGACCCGTGAAACATCATGCCCGCATGAAGCTCCACGGGTTCAGCTCCCCGTCTCCGCAGCCGGCTTGCCCTGCACCTGGTTGATCGCATCGAACTGCGCCTCGTACTGCACCAGGCAGCGCTTGCGGCCGTTGCTCACATCGAACACTGCCGAGGGCTTACCGTCCCGCACCCAGCTACAGCGCTTGGTCAGGGCGGCATCGATGGGGACATAGGTAGCCACCGGAACCTTGATCAAGGCAGGCGCAGGCGGATTCGGCTTGGTAGGCGCGGCTTGGCATGCAGCCAGTAGCGCAGCTGTGACAACCACGATGACGCGCATGTCAGTACCCCTTCAAAGCTGGGCAGGCGGAATCAAGCAGCTCCAGCGCCGCCTTGCAGGTGTCGGGCCGCTGCTCATAGCGGCTGCGCCAGGTGGACGCTTCCTTCTCGGACGCCTCGATCTTGCCGGCGAGTGCCTGCAGTGCCGCCGCGCTCTCTGCCTTCAGGGCTTCCAGCTTCTCGGCCTCTGCCCTAAGCGCGGTGGCGACCTCGGCCAGGCGCTGATCGCGGGTGTCCACGTCGGCCTGCAGTCGAGCCGCATCTGCGTCCCAGTCGGCCCGGACCTTGATCACTTGGGCGCTCAGGTCGCGGATCTTCTGCTCTTTCTCGTAGGCAGTCAGCCCTGACACCGCGCAACCGAAGGCCAGCACCGCGCATACCACCTTAATCTTGCTGCCGGGCTTGCTCAGCCACTGCAGTGCGTCGGCGGCCGCGCCAATGACCAAGCCCCACGCGGCACGAAGGAATCGAATCAGTACGCTCATGGCTTATCGCCTCCGATGGCGCCGGTGGCTTTCTCCACCATGCGCACGTAGCCGGGCAGCAGCCGGCGGATCAGAACGCCGGAGATGCCCGCCAGCGGCAGCTGCGGTGCACCGGCGAGCTGGGGCCAGATCCATGCCGCGATGGCCACCACCCAGGCTGCAAGAACTGCGTACGCTGCGACCGCAACGGCCAGCGCGGCCCAGCGAGCTGCCGTTTGCAGCAGCCGATGCCGGCGGAGCCTATTGGCGTCTGCCGCCACCCGCCCAGCGTCCTTGTCCGGAAGGATCAGCACACCGATCAGCGCGCCGGCCAATGCAAGCAGCAGTACTGACTGCGGAACGCCGAGGATGATTCGCTCTGCCTCACGTAGTGCGTCTGCGGTTGCCGGTGCCACAACGGCGGCGGTGAACGTCCCGACGACGATCTTGAAGGTGCTCACGGGCTCGGTCACGGCGCGACTGCCCCGCCAGCCTTGCAGTATGCAGTCAGCAGCTTCTCGACGGCGTGCTCCGGCTGGCCGTAGCCCGCACCCGGCAGGCTCGCCCAGATGTTGCGCACGGCCCGAATGGCGTCGGTGATGCGCCCCGCCTGGATCAACGGAAGTGCGCGGCGTTCGCGGATCAGCTGGATGGCCCAGAGATCCTGCGAGAGCGGCCCGAAGTCCGGCAGCTTCAACAGAGCGCGGTAGTGGGCATAGTCCTTCAGCATGAACTGGTAGCGACCAGATGCGTTGGAGGTCAGGCCCTTGCGGTTGATGGCCTTGGATTTCCGCCCCCGGGAGAACGGGTGCACCGAGTAGTCGGTGAAGATCTCCGGCACACGATCGGCACCAGTCACGATCACGTCGTAACCCTGATTCTTCGTTGCGGGGCTGGTGCTGGTGCCCTCCGACCACGCCAGCATGTCCAGGAAGGCAACGACATTCGTACCGCCTGCCTGTTGAGCGGTGATCTTGGCCATCGGAGATTCCTGCTGAAAGGCGCCCGCCCCGCTGCCGGCTAGGCGCGAGGGTTGATCCGGTCGGGGAACGGGCATAGAGAACGCTGGGCCGTGGCCCAGCTACGTGGTGTAGATCAGTTCAGTGCGTGCTACCCCAGCACCGCCGCCGACTGTGTATCGAATAGGCACGCTGACGCGGTGGAATCGATCGAACAACGCGCGCATCTGAGGGTGGTCGTTGATGGTCAGGATCGCCCTACCCTTCAACGCGCCCATCACGGCGGCCAGCTGCTCGTACTCTTGCAGCGGAAATGCCTGGCCATAGCCTGTGGTCTGCCAGTACGGCGGATCAAGAAAGAAGAGCGTCTCGGGCCGGTCGTACTTTTCAATGCACCGCTGCCAGGTCAACTGCTCGATCACCACTCCATGCAGCCGCAGATGGGCATCGCTCAGGTCCTGTTCCAACCGGAGCAGGTTGATGCGCTTCGTGCCGGTGGGGCCCACTCCAAGCGTCTGGCCTTCCACCTTCCCGCCAAAGCTGAGCTTCTGCAGGTAGTAGAACCGAGCAGCGCGCTGAATGTCGGTCAGGGTGTCGACGTGCTGCAGCTGTGCCCACCTGTACATCTCACGACTGGTAAGGGACCAGCGGAAGTGTCGAACGAACTCGTCCAGGTGGTTCGCCACGACACGGTACAGCCGTACCAGTTCGCCATGGGTGTCGTTGAGCACCTCGATCTTCGCTGGCGAGCGCTCGAAAAGCATCGCTGCACTGCCGGCGAAGGCTTCAACGTAGCAGGTGTGGTCCCTCTGATTTATCAGGGGAAGTAGGTGTTTCACCAGGCGCGTTTTACCGCCCGGCCAAGGGAATAGGGTCTTTGTGTTCAAGTCTCAGCTGTTGCGACATTCGTTAAGCAAACTGCTCGCGCTCTCCGGAGGGCGGCAGGGCTTAGGCCAATGGCACGCGGCTGAAACGCGTGTACTGCGGCGACGCCCCGGTGCTGGCAGGCATCGGGGCGTCGCTCTGTTTGATGGTTGGGCTTCGCACCCCAGAAACGACGAACCGCAGGTCACTGGACCTCCCGAGTCCAGGCCTGCGGCCGTTGAGTGCGGGTTGATTGGAACCTCGCCCACGTTATCGATTGGACAACAATCCTGGTTCCCAATGCAACTGCGGTAAGGTTCCTTACCGCAGTCGGGCGAATGCGGTAAGGTTCGCGGCGACTGCGGTAATGTTCCTTAATATTCTCCGCTCTATCACCTACTGAGGAATTGAGTAATGGGTCAACTCGTTGTGTTCGAGAACCAAGTGATTTCGACAGATGCCGTCGCATCGTTCCAACTCCACGCCAGTGCCGCAACAATTGAAGTGCTCTTGAAGTCCGGCCACGAGTTGAAGCTGGTGTTCAGCAGCGACGAGAAGGCACGAACCGCTTTCGATGACTTCAAGCATGCGTTTGCAGTGATGGGAACTCCCATTAGCTACCTGAATTCTTAACATAGAGTGGGGGGGCGCGCTGGTCCCCCACCTACCTATTGAATACCCTGCCGCTGAACTCCTTCCGCCCATCTTCCAGCGTCTGTCGCAGCGCTGCGGCAGCGATCCCGTACACGCGCAGGTAGTCCCCCTTCCGCATCTTTGCCGCCTTGGCAGCATCCTGTGCGGCGATCTTCCCTTCGGGCCACACCAGGTCGTTCACCGCATCCTGCAGCACCAGCCTCATGCGCCAGCGGTCAGCCGGGTCATCCATTCGCAGCGCTGGCTTTGTGCCGTAGCGCCGCTGCCACTGGATCTGCCGCATCACCCGCCTGGCCAGAGAGCGCCCCAACGACGACAGAGACACCCCCTGCCCGCGCAGCGCCACCGCCAGCACGACCTGCTTGGCGACTGAGTCGCGCATCATGCCGACCGCGCCGGCGATATCTGCCGCCGTCAGGGGCGGCATGGTTGACCGGCCGTCCGATGGCTCCCGGAAACTACCACCGACCAGCATGCGGGCGATCAACTCGAGCGGGTCACGCACCAGGGTTGGCTCCGGCACCGGCACCCGGCCACGCACCACCCCGGCCGCCGGCGGCGCTGGAAGCACGTGGGGCTTGTGCCCCCATGCATGGGCCGCATGATCTTCTGCATATGCGCCTACGCACAGCTCACCATGGGCACTGCAGCGCGCGCACACCACCTGCGCGCTGCGGCGGCTGCCGGCACTGCCCCGCGCGCGCATGCGCACGTCGTCGCTGCCGCAGTTGCCACACGGCGTCAGGTCCACCGCGGGCGCGGCCACTGCCGACATCAGACCACCTCGCAGTTGCTGACCCAGCGGGACCGGCCGTCCTGCCAGACCTCCCACAGGCTGCCGTCGACCTGGCACCTGATGGGGCCCTCCTTTCCTTCCAGGTACAGGTGGTGGGTTGCCTCGTCCAGGCTGAGGAATTTGAGAATCATCGGGAGGTCTCCATGGTTGTAACGTTGGTTGTTTCCAGGGCCGCGCCCTGCTGTTGAAGGAACTGCTGGGCCAGCGCGCGCAGCTGGTTCTCGCCTACGTCCAGACGCTCCACCAAGTGTTCCCCCGGGCTGCGCACGCCCTCGATCTGCTCCCGCTTGACCCCGAGCACGTCCGACACGATCGGGTCGCTGCCGCTGTCGGAGAGCAGGAAGTACGCCATGACTGGCTCAGTCTGGCCGTCGCGGTGCACGCGGCCGATGCACTGCTCATGGACGCCAGGGGACCAGTCCAACTCACCGAACACTACGGTGCTGCACACGTGCTGCAACCCGTCGATGCCGGCGCCAGACCGGAGGCTGATCAGCATCACCTGACTGTCGCCGGCGATGAATGCCTCCTTCGCTGCCTGCTTCTGGCTCGGCGACTCGCTGCCGGTGTACATGACAGGGTTGTAGTCAGCCAGCTTCTCCTGCCAGATGCTGTAGACCTCCCGGTGCCACCCGAACAGCAACACCTTCTGGCCGCTCTCCAGCAGCAGCCTGACGAACTCGGCCACGTAGGGCGCCTTGGCCACGCCTGTCGCCTGTCGCAGCAGCCGGTCGAACTCTCCGGCTGCCTGCATCTTCTCGCCCCGGTACTGCTCGTTGGCCCGGAGGATGATCCGCGCCAGCGCTGCGGCGTCACCGGTGATGGCGTCCAGCGCTTTGGCATCGGCCTCGACCTCGTGCGATATCTTCGACAGCGCCGGCAGCTCGCGCCCCACTTCCTTTCGAGTGCGGCGCAGCATGATCCCTTGGCGCCGCAGGTACTGGCCGAACTGCTCAGCGTCCTGAAGCTTGGCCTTCTCCCCCGGGGCAGAGATGCACCACTCCCGGAGGAACTCGTCATAGGTGCCGAGGCAGCCCGGCAGCAGCGGGTCGACTACGTGGAAGAACTCGCACCCGTAGTTGTAGATCGGGGTGGCGGTCAGCCCCATACGCAGGCGCGCGCGGTTGGCCAAGTAGCGACAGGCGCGGTGGATGCTGCTGTCTGGGCTGCGCAGCTGCTGGCATTCTTCGAACACCACGTACTGCGCGATCTCCCCCAACGTCTCAGCCCACCCGCGGAGCTTGTGGTAGCTGATCAGGATTACGTCTGGCAGCGTGTCCCACAGATCCTTGATCCTCTGCTTCGGCTGCAGCACGAGCGGGTACGGCGCCCCCTTTCTGATGTGGTGCACGCGCAGCTGAGGCGCGAACTCGGCCAGCTTCTCCGGCCAGTGGTTCGGCAGCGCCGCCGGGTATACCACCACCGCCGGCAGGTTTCCCGGAGCGGCCATCGGACAGATGCCGGTGACCGTCTTGCCGAGGCCCAGATCATCCGCCAACAGCAGGCCGCCACGGATGGACAGCTGCGCCCCCGCCACGCGTTGGTACTCGCGCGGCGGCTTGGCCAGGGTGAACTCCGGGATCTGCACGCGGCCGGCCAGCAGGTCGCCCAGGCTGCGCTCCATGTCCACATGCTCATCGGCCAGCAGCTGCAGCGCGCGCTGGGTGTCAGCATCCATCGACAGCGGGTAGCGCTGGGTGAACCACTGCAGCTCCCGGCTGTTCTCTGGCGTGGCCGACAGGTCGATATGCTCTGCGGCATGCTGGCGCACCCTGGGAAACACGCGCTTCATCCGCGCGCGCACTTGCGGCTCGCAGATCACCCGCCAGGTGCTGTGGGAGGCGCTGTACAGGAGGGTTCCGTAGGTCGTCTGCATTACAGCGCCTGCCTCTTCAGGCGAATGATGTTGAACGGCTTTCCCTGCCAGGCCGGCCGGGCCACGAGCGGTCGTTCGCCCCAGCGTTCTGTGGTCGCCAGCAATACGCCGCGCACTTGCGGGAGGGTGATGTAGCGCCCGACCTGCCGCAGGGCATCTGCGAGCGAGCCGGCCACCTTCACCTCGATCACCAAGCCATCCAGCCAGAAGTCAGCGCGGTTGCTGGCGTCCAGACGGTACTCACGCAGGTGCGCATGGCCCGCCTGGTCCAAGACGGTGGCCAGTGCCTGGTGCAGCTGCACCTCGGATCCGTAGCGATACCCGAACCCAGCCAGCAGCCGGCCAATTCCCTTCAACTGCAACTGCTCTTCCATGGCGGTGCCCGGCTTCACAGGTGCCACCTCCCGCTGCGTGATGATCGGTCCACCCATCATTCGGCCCCTTCCATGCGTGGAATGCGCCGCCTGCTCTGTGCTTCAGCTTCGGCCTTTGAGACCATTTTCACCGCCGTACTATCGTGTGCCTCCGGGCGACCGGCGATCGTTGCCATCTCGACCATCTCGGCAGCCTTGATGTAGGCCGTGCGCGCCATCGGCGTGGCAGCACTGGCCAGCCTCCGTATCCGGGTCGCGGCAACCAGGACGGGGCGCTCGGGGATGCAGCCTGTGGGCGGCGTGAGGGCGGCGATGATGGCGTTGATCGCGGCCTGGTCGTTCCTGTCGACGTCAGCACCGCAGCCAACGTGGTAGGCGTCCTCGTGTAGCCCAAGCTTTCGCAGCTCGGTGTCCAGCAACTCCCGCGCCCGCTTCTCGATAGCGTCCATCAGGAGACCTCCGCTGCCAGCTGCAGCCCGGTCGCGGCGTCAGCCTGGGCCCAGGTCATCTGCCCCCGGTCGATGCTTTCGGCCAGACGCGACAAGCCCTTGGCCGTGACCAACACCTGTTCGTGCACGCGCTCCTGCTCGCCCTCGGTCCGCTGCACGCAGGCCTTGTGCACCAGCACCCCCTGCTGAAGACGGTTCTGGTAAGCCAGCCAGTTCTTGCTGCCGGCGCGGCGGTAGATCCAGCCGTGCTCGGCCAGCCAGGCGAACAGCTGGCGCGGCTGCACCTGCAGCATCTTGGCCGCGGTGCTGATGTTGAAGGCGCCATCTGCCTGGGTCAGGCGCAGCAGCGCGCGGACCTGCGGTTCTTGGTACTGCACGCGCGCCTCGAGGATCTCGGCCTTCTCGCTGTAGGACAGCAGTAGCGCGCGAAGCGTCGCCGGATCGGTCAGCGCCTGCATCGGGTCAGGTGCGGGAACACCGGCGGCCAGCGCGTCGTAGGCGCGGATCACCTGCAGGCTGAAGCTCGGGCTGATCCACATGGCGTAGGCATAGACCAGCTCGCGCACCACGTAGCTGCCGCCGTAGCGGCCGGCCACCGAGTGCACGGGGTAAACCCGGGATTCCCCGGAATTGACCAGCTCGGCCACCAGTTCCTCGGTCTGCTTCAGGCGCTGCCAGTCGCTGGGTTGGTGCCGCTTGGCGCCGCCGGCTGCCTGGTGCAGATCGTTCAGGCAGAACCTGCCCACGTCGTCGCGGCGCACACTGGCGCCGCCAATCATCATCGCGTTCAAGAGAACACCTCCGTTTTCCAGCCGCCGCCTTCGGCGCGCTGGACTGCCAGGAATCGGAATGGGTACATCGCAGCGGCAACCTTCACCTTCACTCGGGCGTCTTCTTCCCAATAGCCCTTGACCTCGTGGGCCTCCAGTTCGCCGGCCGCCGTCATCACGAAGAAGTCGATGGTCAGATGGGTCTTCTCGGCCAACTTCAGCTTCACGGACTCGAATCGAAACCAGACGACCGCGCCTGCATGCAGCTGCAGCTGCAGGTGCTCGGCATAGGCGGCCTCGGTCTGGTTCATCACGCCAGGCACGTGGCGAGGCCGGCCACGCGCGACCTTGCCTGCGGCATTGCCGCTGCCGGAAGGCTGAGCGGCCGACGGCGGCCTGTAGGCTCGCGGCGCGGCCGGCGCCGGGGCGGAGGCAGCCGTGCTTGCCTGTATTAGACGGCGCATGCCCTCCGGCATGTCCTGCGTGGTGGCGTAGCGCAGCGAGCGGCTGGACGTCTTCTTCGGCGGCATCAGGCGGTTGCCTCCATAGCGCCCCACACGCGCATGGCGCGCTGGCGGAATGCTTCGAACTCGTGCCGGGCGCGCTGCTGCGCGGCCTGGTGCTCCCGGTCCATCTGCTCGAGCATGCAGTCGAACTCGACATTGAGCAGACCCATCAACTGCTCCATGGAAATGCCGCCCCGCGTGCGGTGGGTCGGCGCCGGCGCCAGCTGCGGCATCGCCAGCTGCTGCTGGCCGGACGGCGGCAGCGGCATGCTGTCCACGCGGCCGGCCTCAGTGACCGCCCATGTGGCTTCCGGTCGGCCATGCCGCATGCTGACGCGGTTCTCGCAGCGGCACACCAGACCATCGCGGTCCAGCTCGCGGAGCAGGCCGGCGGCGGCCGCGGTGGTCAGCAGCATGGCCTCGCGCGGCGCCCCGCCCTCGAGCGCGGCGTTGCCCATCAACTCCAGCGCTTCCGCTGCGGTGCTGTCACCGTGGATCCCCAGGCAGAACAGGATCAGCTGGCGCTGGTAGGCGCGGATATCAGCCGGCTCCATGCGCGCCTCCAAAGCCTAGCTCGGCAGCCGCGAGCGCCATGGCGCTACGCGCGGCATCGCGATCGCGCACCACCTGCGGCTCCGGCTTCGGCGCGGGCAGCGCGGCCGCCGGCGCGGGAACGGCGCCGCCGTCCATGACGTGCTTCACCGCCCGCTCGTAGGCGTTGGCCAGCATGCGCTGCTGCAGCGCGCCGCTCTCCGCAGTGCGGTAGGCGTGCAGGTCCAGCTTCGACCGCACCAGCACGGTGAACCCGCTGTGGTCCTGGCCGGGCCGCATCTGGCCGTCTACTTCGGCCAGCGCCGGAACGCCCAGGCACATGGCGCGGAACTGCCCGGGGTTCGGTGGCCACTGCAGCGCGCTGCGAAGGCAGTTGGCGAGACCCTCGGCCATCTGGCGCGGGGTGATACCGGACATCACCTGGAACCACAGTTCACCGGCGGTGGTCAGGTTGCCAGCATTGTTCACCGGGGCAGCACCATTCTCGCGTACCCACTTCCCGGGAAACATGCCGGCCATGCGCTCCCACACGGTCCACAGGGCGCTCACCGCACGCTGGTCCGGGTCAGTGTTGGACGTATTCGAACTCTGCATCGATGACGTCTCCGCCTGTTCCGCCAAGGCTGCCAACTGCCGTGCGCTGTTCGAATTTGCGTCGCTCCTCGGCGACGTGGTCGGCAGAACCGAGTTGAGGGTTTGCATTGGGGCCTCCGGTGTTGGTGGTGTTCGTCGGCGCTGCGCCGGCGGCGTGTCGGTTGCGGGCGGTCCTGATTGCCCAGGGGAACGGGTTCGTAATCGGTGGCGATCGCGCCAGCCCTTCAGCGACCGTGTGCCCCAGCGTCTCCGGGGTCACACCCTCGGCCAGCGCAGCCAGAAGGTCGGGATGGCTGGGGTTGGTCGAATGGCAGCCGGCCTTCCGCATCAGCAGGCACGCACGCCCCGCATCAGTCACACCGCTCAGAGATCTCTGAGTGTGCAGTGATGTATCTGGAGTAATAGATATGGGGTCTGGGGTCTGGTTACCCGTGTTCACACCTGTGTTCACGCCCCCTGTCACGCGTGACTGGCGTGACATGTCACGGCCTGTCACGCGTGACAAAGATGCATTTGTCACGCTTTCGCTGTGCGTGACATGCGTGACATGGAGCGCCTTAAGTTCAGCCATTGATGCCAGCCCCTCCGGCACGACCCCGACACGCCGCAGATCCTCGAACAGCATCGTCCTACGTGCACGGGTTCGTGCTTGGCGTTCCGTTTCATTGCTCTTCTTCGCATCGCGTCGCCCTTTACCCTCGGCAATACGGCCTTGGGCTTTGGCGATCTGCTCGTCACAGCGCTTGCTGTGACGCAGGCCATCCTCACCCACCGGGAAGTAGCGCTCGGCGACCTTCTTGACCGCTGCCTTGTCGCCTGCGCTGATGGCGCCGGCAATGATGTAAAGCTCAGCCGGACTCTCCGGCAGCGCCTGTTCTTCGGCGTAATAGGCGAGCATCAGCTTGAAGTAAGCGCCGTGCTCGATCAGGGACAGCCGTGTGGTGTCCTTGAGGTAGTCACCGGGGTACATCTCGAAGTAGATCATCAGGGTTCCCCGGCGCCGTGCTTGCCGCGCGCTGCAGAGCCAGGGCTTCCAATCCTGATCAGCTCATACTCGTTGGGCGGCAGCGTCTCCAGCCGGTACGTCTCGCCCAAGCTGTTGCGCCAGCGATATGCCGTGGCGCGACTCACGCTGAAGTGCCGGACAATGGCCTCCACGGTCGGGAACTCGCTGCGCTCGACCGCCCAGCGCATGAACTCCATGACGATCCTGGTGGTGTTGTAGCCAGCAAGCGCATGCTGAGGAGCGCTACGCCGCGGTTCCGTCGCAGATGTCACGGCGGCTATGGGGGCTACAGCCGGTTCGCGCTCGGCCGTCGAGGTGCAACGCGCAGGGCCACAGCGCAGCCCGAGGGTTGGACTGATGTTCATCCCGTCGCCCCCACATGGCCCGATGCGGGAACCTCACGTCCCAGCGCGGTACTCAACTGCCGCAGGCTGGGAAGCCGCCGCTTCGCGGCCGCTGGATCGTTCAGGTCCTGCAGCGCCAGCAGCCAGCGGTAGGCGGTCGCGCGGGACAGGCCGAATCGTTCTTGCAGCGCGTCGACGCGTAGCGGCTGCGCCTGATCCTTGGCCCACAGGACCACCTCCACCATGGGTAGCAGCGGCACCACACTTTCCGGGATCCGACGGCCAGCACTGTCGAACTCGCCGACCACGGCAATCGCCCAGCTCACCATTGCACCGCCGCTCATCGCTGCAGGCCCTGCACCGCGCGCGGCGCCAGATCCTGCAGGTGGCCGGTGACGTACTGCCTGGCGGTGATCAGCTCGGCTTGCAGCTGCCCCATCTCGTCCAGCGCACGGCGCATCTCCGGGATGTCCTTCGGGCAGATGCGGCCATCGGCCAGGATGTTGGTCAGCGCCTCCAGGGTGAGACCGAACTCCACTGACAGGCGAGCCACGGCCAAGACGCCGGCGTGCGGCTCCATCATCGGAATGCGCGCACCCAGGAATCCGTAGCGCTGAGCCAGCTCGCGAGCGCAGGCATCGCGCCACTGCGCCGGCAGCGCGCGGACCCACGATTCCTCCAGGTCCACCGGCATCTTGACCGTGCCGTTGCGATATCGGCCGATCAGCTGGGCGTTCGCCTTCAGCGCGCGCTCGATGCTGTCGGCATCAGTGCCGGCATGAAACTGGACGATGCGCTCGGTCGGGGCCACATCCGCCAGGTACTGCTCGGCGATGGCCTGGGCCAAGCTGGTGTCGGTGTGACCGCTGTTGCGGATGGCGTCGGTCGTGTGGCGGAACACCACTGCAGACCGGGGTTCTTGGTACTGAGGATCTGGCTTCATTTACGCACCTCGGGAGGCGATGCAAAGTGGTCGCCATGGACAGGACGACCGATATCAAGGAATTGGGTGTCGCCCTCCCTGCGTTAAGCTGGATGTGCGAACAACACAGCCCGCAGGGAGGTCGACATGGAAACTCAGTTGTTAAGGGACATTCGAGCGCTTCTGATTTCGAAGCGAGCAAGGGAGCTGCAGGCGTATCCAGAACTGGCAAAGGTGGAAGGCGACGTGCAGGTGACCATCGACATTGGTGGTCGCGAAGTGCGCATGCTCACCTTAGAAGCGGCGTTGCGGATGGCCGTCATCGAGATGGAGAGCGCGCGCGAAGTCATCGACGAGTACTCAACGACTTAAGATCGGGGCGGCATGCAGCGGCCTGGCGTGCATCGATCCGCTCGAGCACCTCGGCGATCCTGAGCAGCAGGACATCGACGCTATGCCCCGCCGAGACTGCGGGCACCTCGCTATCGGTTGCCGTGGGCGATGAATTGATCTGCATCGCCTGCATCAGGGCTTGCCTGGAGGCTGCGTGCTTTCGTGCACGTTCAATGGGGCATTCGGCCAACTCTGCTTCGAGAGCAAGTTGCTGGCTGCGCAGCAGATCCAATTTGATCTGCAGCTGTTCCATGGTCCCGAGGCGACGCATCTTTGAACGGGCCATGGCTCAGGCGCCCTCAACCGGAACGATGCGGTCAGCGTCTGGATCGTTCGTCGGCGGATGATGGAGCGCCTGGAAGTGCGCCGGCATCAGCACGAATCGCAGCTTCAGTGCCCACAGATCATCAATTTGACCGTCAGGCCATTGGTACACAGCCGACGGCGTGATGCCGAGAGCGCGCGCAAGCGCGGCGGCATTGCCGTCGTAAGCGGCGATGGCTTCTTCCTTGGTAATCCGGGGCATGTTCATGCCCACATATAAGCACGCTTCTACTCTTCGTGCAAGCACACTAACTTAACGGACTAATAAGCTGGCTAATATGACTACTGCCCTTGCCACTCGCCTAAAGCGTGCCCGCACCGAGTGCGGCATCACCGAACCAGCAGACGCAGCGCGACGCGCTGGCATCACCGCTTCTGCCCTCTACCAGCTCGAAGACGGCAAGACGAAGTCACTCAGCGGCGAAACGGCGGTGAAGCTCGCGCGTGTCTACAAGCCTTTCAGGGTTGAGTGGCTGATCACCGGTGAACTACCTGAGCGCTGGGACGAGTCTCATGGGTCTGCGATATCAGGCAGTGAGACACCCGCCGGGTATGTTCGCCTCCGAGTGATGGAAGGCGAGGCTTCAGGGGGCTTTGGCGCAATGAATCAGGATTACCCGGATGTCGTCCGGGAACTAGACATCGCAGAGTGGCAGGTTCGCCAACAGTTGGGCTTCGTGCCTGAAGGTGATCGGGTACGCCTGGTCACCGTGCGCGGGGATTCCATGTATCCCGACATCAAGAATGGAGACGTAGTCTTTGTGGACGTCGCCAAGGACTACTTCGATGGCGACGGCCTGTACCTAATCAATCTGCACGGGCTGACATACGTAAAGCGCTTGCAGCTTCTGCGGGACGGCCTGCACGTCATCAGCACCAACCGTAAGTATCTCAGCGAAGTAGTGCCTGCCCAGGAAGCCGATCAACTCCACGTGGGCGGCAAGATCCTTGGATTGGCGCTGCTCCGCAGCGCACAGGAAGTTTGAAGCTCAGAACGACGCTGCGTCACGCGCTGCTTCTTTTGAAGCGCGTGCGTAACCATCATTGCTGTACACCTTGATGAAGCCACGGGTGACCTGGCTACTGATCCCAACGAATTCCGCCCGCCCAGTGGGTAAGATCCATACGGCTTCGATCGAATCAAACTTGGCACCGACAGCAGAGATCACAGGACTTCTGCGCACCGAGTCCGGTTTGCCGAACTTTACTTGGAGCTGGTCAAAGATCTGCTCCTGATGTGCAAAGCCATCAGTCCTGACTGTTACGGCCTCGACCCGGCCATTCAATACAAGGGCCGATACGTCACTTGTGCCCACAGGACGCTTGTTCGTCGGCGTATGGACCGATAGCGCGTCTTGATCGCCATAGTAGTGCCGCTTCCTTCTCGGATCGTCGTTCAGATCTGAGTCGATCCAGCATGGCAATTCAAAGCGCTGCGATTCGATCTCTTCGATTGCACAAGATGTGCCCAGGTCGCCGCCAATTTGAATTCCCATGAAGTCAAAAGACGGGCTTCGCGCTCCAATTTCCGCGCGGCTCGGCGGCAACACCGCCTCACGGGTCACCCCCGCAGTTGTGGCATCACTATCCGGCGCAGGCAAGAGCCCGGCCATGCACAACAGCCAAACCACCCTGATCATGGCGCTTCCTTCATATCTGATGAGGAAAGCGTAGAAGCACGCTGAATAAGCGTGCTTGCATTCGCAGTATTAGCATGCTTTTATATTCCGTAGCCGGCTTCTGCCGCTAACGGAGAGAAAGCAATGCACCTGACCACCATCAACCTGCGCTCGGCCCGCCTCGGCCTTGTCGCCCTCGCCTGTTTCATCGCCCTGGCCGTCGCGGCTTGGGCCTCGCCCGCCGACGAGCCGACGGCTGATGCCGCTGGTGGCGCCCCGGATGGGCTGGTGATCACCAGCCCGCGCATCTGCGCCGCCCTGGCCGTGTACGAGATGGCAGCCCCCGACGACTGGGGCCTGCGCGCCACCGTTGCCAATACCAGCCTCAACGCCTTCCGCACCGCAGAGCGCGTGCCCGACTGCGCGCCCGGCATCACCAAGGCCCTCACCCACCGCTTCCAGCCCGAGCGCTGGCAGCTCGCCCTGGACGCGGCCGATGCCGTGCTGAGCGGCTCCTACCAGGTCTCCCCGGCAGCATGCGTCCGGGCCAATGCGGTTGTCCCCCTGTCAACTGCAGACGGCAGAGAGCCGAGCACTTCCCCCGTGCTGGCCCGGGCGCAGTGCGTGATGTACGACCTGGCCTTCATCGAGGTGGCACCGTGATCGCCGGCCTGCGCACCGAGCCGCGCGCGGCACTGGTCGGCGGCCTCCGCCTGCCGCTCAGCCCCACCGAGTCGAAGGTTCTGCAGCTGATCATCGAAGCCGGCGACACCCCGGTCAGCCGCGCGGCGCTGGAAGAGAAGCTGTACGGCGCCGCCGGCTGCAAGTCGAACACCGTGCAGGTGACGGTCTGCCGACTGCGCCAGAAGCTGATCCAGCACGGCTACAGCATCAACGCCACCCGCAGCCGCGGCTACACGATCAGCAAGGAAGGTGCCGCGTGATCGCCGCCATCAGCTACCCGCTGGCCGAGCGCGCCGCCGGCGCTGCAAGGGCCGTAGCCGCCGCTGCCGCCGGCATGGGCTTCGCACCGAACCAGGTGGCCGCTGCCGCCGACGTTGCAGCCTTCGCCGTGCTGGACCGTCGCGCCAGCGCAGGCCGCGCCATCGCGGACGTGCGCAAGGCTCTGCGCAGCATGCATCGCGCCCAAGGCGGTGCTGCATGAGCGCCCCGTCCAAGATCGCAGCTATCCGCCACGCGGTGAGCGCGCTTCATGGTGCCGCTGACGACGGCGCAGACACCCGCCGCTACGCCGACGCGCTGCAGGAAGCTGGCGAGGCCATTGATTCGCTGGTTGCGGCAGATCAGGACTACGACCAAGCGCGAGACCGGTGGCTCAACTCGCCGAGCGATCACGAATCGTTCGAGGCGGCGCGGGAAGCCTGGGGGCGGCGCGCCATTGCCCTCGCCCGCGTCAAAGGCGGTGCCGCATGACCGATCCCGACTTCTTCGCCGCCATGGCCGTCGGCCTTCCGCCAATCGCCCGGCCGGCAGTACCGGCAGCGCATCGCTGTGAATGCGCCCCGACCAACAACCACGTATGCGACGACTGCGAAGCCGTCGACCACGCGCTACGCCAGCACGCGCCGAGCGAGGACCACGCCGAATGAAATCCCCTGGCATCAAGCTACCGGCACCGGCCCTGACCCCGGACCAGCGCGCGGCGCTGGACCGCGCCAAGAAGCCGCGCCGGCACCCGTACCGCGTCCACCAAGGCAGCGGTCAAGAGCAGCGCGAAGCAGCAGAGCGCCGTGAGCGCATCGCGCCGGGCGTGCACAGGATGGTGCGCTGATGGCTGGCCTGCACCCAATAGGCGGGGGCCTGGACGCCGTGATCGTAGGAACGGCCGCACCGACGCCCGAAGAGAGGCTACAGCGCTACGCGGCGGCTGTTGCTGCCCACCCGTGCAGATGGTTCTCGCTGCGTGTGCAGTTCGGCCGAATCCTGCAGCGCTCGCTGAAGAACGGCATCCGGGTGGGCTATGCAGCGTGGCAACGGCAGATGCCGGCTCTCTGGCCGCGCACTTACCTCCGCTGATGTTCCGCCGGCGGCATCCATGGACCACCGCAACCAGCTCGACATTTTCGACCACGACCCAGCCCGCCTGGCCAAGGCCAACCGCGCCGCCGCCGAGCACGCACTGACCGACCCGTTCTTCTCCGCTCAGGTCCGACAGGACCGGCACGACTACTACATCACCGAAGCCAAGCGTCTTGAACGCCTGGCAGCCATGGCCGAGAAGCCGGCCACCACCGCAGCCTGAGATCACTCCCGATGAAACAGCCTCAGCCCAGCGTCGCCAGACCTGAATCCACCATTCCAGACAGCGCGATCGAAGCATTCCGCGCTGCATACGCCGCCCACGGCTCCCAGAAGGGCTACGCCGATGCCATCCGCGCGGGCCTCGCTGCAGCAGCGCCATTGGTCAGCCAGGACGCAATGCTCTCGCTGGAGCAGGAATCTCACAGCCACCTGGTGCGCCAGCTCGATATCGCCCTCAACGGCAAGGCATCGGCAGCGCGCGCGCCGGTGCTGACTGATCTTCTGAGCCAATGCCAGCAGGAAGCCGCCCGCCGGCACGGGCCGGTGCTGGTGACGATGCCCGGCGCTGCCGCTGACCACGTGCGCAGGGTCTACATGGCCCTCGCCGACAGCGCCCGCACGCTCAGCGACTCTGCAATGGCAATGAGCGACAAGACGGTCCGCGAACTGGTGGCGATGGGGATCACTGAATCCCACCTGCTGCCGGATACAACGCCGGAGGCCACCCCGTGACCGTCTACAAGATCATCAACCCGTCCGACCCCTATCACCTGACAGCAGATGACCTGGTGCTGGCAGGAATCGCCATCTGCATGCTTGGCAGCGGCAAGTACGCGCTCGATGCCCAAGACGGTAGCGACGGCGTCCCTATGTTCATTTTCGGGGGGCATGACGAATGGTTCGCCGCCCATGGTGCGCAGAGCTTCGAATCCGCCCTGGAGGCGGCAATGGACCAGCGCGCGGAGGATCTGGCAAGGATCTTCGACAGCGTCACGCTGGTGGGCACCCGCTCGTCGCTCAATGACATCGGCGCGCGCGCGGCGAAGTTTGCGACTGGCATCCGCGAGCAAGCAGCCCAGCAGGTGGCCCGCCATGACTGAATCTTCGAACAGCGGCCAGAAGCCCGCGGATGCCCCCTCCAACTCCGAGCTGCGCCGCAATGCCCATGTGCTGGTGCTGCAGGAGATGCGCGCCAGGTTCACCAATACCGGCAGCCCGTCGCGCACCGCCGCACTGGATGCGGCTATCTGCGCACTCGCCGCCCAACAGCCGGTGACCGATCAGCACCCGGACGACCTAGCCGTCGATGCGTTCGCCGCCGCTATGAAGGCCAGGATGACCGAAGCGCGCGCCAAGGGCCGTGGTGGCTGGGAAGATCCCGCGCAGTGCACCGCCGATGATCTGTCACTCATGCTCCGCGAGCATGTCGAGAAAGGCGACCCGCGCGACGTAGCGAACTTCTGCATGATGCTGCACCTGCGCGGTGAGTCGATCGTCCCGCAGGTAATGCAGGTTCCGGACAACGAGATTGTTCGCCACATCCTCGGCCGTCCAAACTTCGGATGCATCGAGCTGGCCGGAATGCTGCGGATGCGCGGGGACGATATCCCGCACCGTGCCGAGAGCGAGCAGGCTGCTGTTCTGCTGTTTCTGCTTAACAGCTACCTCGAACTGCCCGAACGCTGGCGCGACAACGTTCGAGACAAGCTGCGCAGGATCGACAGCCAGGCCCTGGATCGTGAGCCGATTAGCGAGCGTATTCGGCTCACCGGGACGGCGCAGGACTGCAGCCAGGAGGTGGGCAAGTGAGCGCGCCATCTCGTACCGGCGTCGTCAGCTTCGGCGATGCAAGCCTCAACGTCTGGGAAGAACCAGGCATGCCCCTTACTTTTGGCAACGCCTGGGAGCGCCAGTTCAAGGCAGACGTATTCGGGCGGATCATCCAACAGCTGAACCGGATGGGCTGGGTATGCGAGGTGCCCGCCGAAATGATCGAACGCTATGGGATCAACTTCGCGCGACGTGACCGCTACTGCCGAAAAGGTGATCTGCACGCGCAGCTGAGCGTCGGTGGGCGACACATTGAGCTGAAGTTCTGGCAGGAGCTGCACAACGTCTCCAACCCCAACGGCGGGCGCTACGACTTCGACAAAGAGCAGCGCATGCCCTATCTCCTGCGCCTGCAGATGGAACATACCCGTCGGAGGCTGCGCGACTACTTGGTCAACGTGTTCGATGGGTACACCTTCCAGACTCCCAGGATCACCAGCCCCAATCCATGCCCTCTGGCTTACTTCAACGAGAGCTGGGATAGCGAGCACGAAAAGAAGCGTGGAACCCACCGGTTCGACCGTGGTGCAGACGGCTGGCCTTCTGAAAAAACGCTCGGAAGCTGGGGAAGGAAGGACGCGGACGGTGTTGTCCTCCAGCATGGCGACGTGCGATGCCTTCGCGACAGGAAGGGGCGATTGCGCAGGGGACGGGTTTACGGCGGCATCAACGGCATGTGGATGCTTGTCTACGGTCCTGGCCACCGTGACCACGTGCACGAGAGCGCTGGGAGTTTCTTTTCCTACTCCCCAGGCGTGCCACGCAAGGCGGTTCCGGCCTATCAGGCCAACAAGCGGCTGCAGCAGGAACTCGCGCTGGCGATCAGCAACAATAATTTCGAGCGCGCCATCGTCCTGCGCGATGTGATGGCACTGCGCGAAGAGGTGGCCACTCATGGGTAAGGGCATAACCACCGACAAGACCCCCGCCACCCTGGCTATCGATGTGCTGGCGGTGCTGCGCCGCCATGCAGAAAGCCACCGTGCTTCTGCTGGGTCTGACGCATACAGCGCGCAGGAAGCTCCCCGGCTTGAATACGCGATCACCGCAGTCGCCGAGCTGATCGAGGCGGCGCAGGCCGTCGAAAACAGCTGCGTGCGACATGACGCCAACGATGCTGATCTTTTCCGCCGTCTGGATGCTGCAATCGCCCGCGTCAAAGGAGGATCAGCATGACCACCGACAAGACCCCCGCCACCCTGGCCGTTGATGTGCTGGCGGTGCTCACCCAGCTTGATGACGTAGCCCGCCAGATCGAAGTTCCTTACCAGCATTGGCTTGG
The DNA here is from genome assembly GCF_056480905.1 of Stenotrophomonas sp. 96582_Sma. Lineage (NCBI taxonomy): Bacteria > Pseudomonadati > Pseudomonadota > Gammaproteobacteria > Lysobacterales > Lysobacteraceae > Stenotrophomonas > Stenotrophomonas sp. 96582_Sma. Next base: position 4,438,535 of record NZ_CM151122.1, read on the forward strand.
CGGTGACGCAGACCAAGGCCCCTCCTACTGCTACGAATGCGCCCAGAAACGCGTAGCCGCTGGGGAGGGCGAGTTTGTAGATGGCGGCTGGAATCAGGAAAGCGACGGCTGCTGCCATTGTTCTGACTGTGGGCAGCTGCTCGACTACACGCTTACGGAGTATGGCGTTCAGGAGGAGCTCGCCCACTACAAGGGTGATCGGCTGCGCCGCAAGATGACCCCTGAACTGGCCTACCACTTGGCCCGCGTGCTCGAAACGCATGACGAGTATCCGGAAGTCATACGCCTCGTACCGAAAGTTCATCGTGCCCTCGCCCGCGTCAAAGGAGAATCAGCATGAGCAACGACAAGACCCTGGCGACCGCGAAGCACGGCGGATGCGTGAAGTTGGGCGATGCCGATCCTGTCCGCGCTGCATTGTTGGATGCGTTGCAGTTTGTGGAAACGCTGCACAGCACTGTCGGCGGTGAGTCCCGCAACATCGTGTGGCGTTGCATTCAGCGTGGACGCGCCGCCCTCTCCGCCCAGCCCTCCCCGGCCAGCAGCTTCGACCTGGAATCAATGCTCGCTGCATGTGTCCCCGGAGGAAGCATCGTTGATCCGCAGGTGGTCGCTGACAACATCCGGCAGTGGATCTCCGCCCAGCCCTCCCCGGGTGGTCAGGATGCGCTGTCGGCACAAGCCGTGGGGATGCTTCCCGACGATGCCCGCATTGTCGGCGTCATCGCGGACAACATCGAGCGAGGCAAACTCGATCATCCGGGTTTCTACCGAAACACCCAGCTTGCGGAGGTTCTGCGGCGAGTGCTGTCTGCCGCCCTCGCCGCCCGCCAACCCACCCCGGGTGGTCAGGGGGACGCGTTGCTGGAATCGCTGGTCGCCCGGTGGCGCAGGGACGCCGACGAGGTCGGAATCAGCGACAACACGCTCTGCCAGAAGATCGCGAACTGCACCATGCGACACGCGGCAGAACTGCAAGCCGTACTCGCCGCCCGCCAACTGGTGTCAGCAGAGGACTGGTCTCGCTCGATGGCTGAGAAGGAAGCTGGGCAGTATGTCGGCGCTGGGGCACACGGTATTCCTGACGAAGCTGCAGCCCGCCAGCCGGTGGGGGAGCCGGAACGACATCTCGTTGGCTACATGGACCCGGACGCTGAATTCATGCTGGCGCGCCCCGGAGACTGCGTGCTGATGGGTCAGATCGTCCTGTGGCGGGAACCCGGCAGCAAGTACACCAAGCCGCTGTATGACGCCCCGCCCGCGCAGGCCGTGGACCTGGGGCAGCTTTGGGTAAGCGTCAATGATCGGCTGCCGAGCGAGGAAGACTACGGCGAGAGTGGGGACGTGGTGGTGCGCTACCGCTACAACACCCCGAACAGCGTTCAGGGCGAGTGGGACGTGGGCGAAAGTCGCCACGATGCGGACGACATGGAGTGGAACAACGGATGGCTGTTCGGTAGCTGCGACTACGCCGAGGTTTCCCACTGGATGCCGAAAAGCGCGCTGCTGGACCTGATCGACAGCCAGGCGGTGGGCAAATGAGCCAGATCATCGTCTTCCCGCGCGGGCAACTGACTGCCGGCGACCGTAAGCGAATGGCTGAGGCCGGAATCGTCGCTGTCGAGGCGGATGATCCCGCCAGCGTGGTCACTGCGGTGCCGGGCGCACCGCTTGCCAGTTCAGACGACCTGGCCATGGCAGCGCTGTCTGCAATCGCTACCTGTGGATGGGCTGATGTGTCCGCCAAGTTCGTGAAGGTGCTGCACGGCAGGCTCGCTGCACGGGGATCGGAGGAATCGACCAATGGCTGATCCAATGATCCTTGTAGCCCACGGCGCAAAGGCCGAGCAGAACTTCGACGCTGACCCGCCGCGCTGCATGACCTGCGTGTACTTCCGCCGCGAGCCGCACACGCTTCACCGGGTTGTCTCCCGACCGAATCGCCGGGGGAACATGGTGACGCGCAAGGTGCCGCTGCGGAAGGATCCGGTCCTCAACCCTATCGTGGACCGCTGCAGCTTCGGGAACTTCCTGACCAAACCGCATGCCATCTGCGACGAGTGGCGCAGCCGAACCGGCGAGGTGATTGACCATGGCTGACCAGCTGCTCACCGCGGCAATCGACCACCGCGAGGTCGGCCGGCAGCTGGCCAGCATGTGTGGGGTCGAGCTCGACTCGATCGCTTCCCAAGATGCTCGCTTATGGGAGGCCCGAGGCCAGGCGCTGCAGGCACTCGCCGCCGGCGACATGGACGGCGCGCTGCGAACCATGGGCCTGGTGTCCTCGCGGATCATGGACCGATACGAAGCATGGGAGATCGCATCGAACGCGGTAGCCGTGCGCACTGCCGCCGGCTGGACGCGCGACATGCTGATCAGCAGCACCGAGAGCGGCCGCGCGCCGTGTGGTCGGGGCTACTACCTGTTCTGCTCCGGGGCCATCGCGGTCTGCTACTTCCCGATGGTCTGCATCACCGACATGAACGGCCGCGGCTACCACTTCCATATCGCCCAGGACCTGCTCAACGAGCGAGATCCCAGCCCCTACGCAATCGGTCGTCCGACCCTCCCGCAGCAACTGGAGATGTTCCGATGATCGCCGCTGGCTTCCCTCTCGCCCGACACAGGCTGCTGATCTTCATGCGGCAGCACCTGGCACTCGCTCGGCGCGTGCGCCTGCATGGCCCAGGCAATGGCGGCTTGATGGATCCGCCGTTCTGGCACTGCATGCACCTGGTCGCGGCAAATCGTTTGCGGTTGCTGCAGCTGATCGATACCCAGCTGTCGAAGCCGTCACCTGCGTCACCACCGATGGTCACGCCGGCCCAACTGGACCTATTCGCATGAGCCCAGGCCGCAACGCCGCATCCATCCGGGCAGCCCTTCGCGGTCCTGTCCCTTCGCACGTGTCGGCACGCGACATGATCCGCCGGCATTGCCGGGAGCACGGTAAGCAGCTGGCCTGCCTTGCCCCTGCGTGGGGCTGTAAAGAATTCAGCGTGTGGCGCGCATTCGGACGAACCACGCGCCCGCTGCAGCCGCACCAGGTGGAAGGCGCGATCTCTGCCCTGCAACTGGACGAGTTCGATGCCAACGAGCTGCGCCTGCGCGCAGCGCGCGAGGCCGGCTGGAAGATCAATCCGTCAATGCTGCTGGAGGAAGCTTGAGCACCACGAGCGCTAGCACGAAGGCCGGGGAACCGGTGGTCAGCGACACGTTGCGCGCCATGCGCGATGCAGCGCGCGCCGGCGGCACGGTGCCGGCGGAGCAGGTTGGCGAGTGGTTCCAGACAATCCGGGATCAGCTGTATGCAGAGCAGCGGCCGGTGCGCCTGGAGGCGTGCGCGACGGGCTCCCCTCACTGGATCCAGGTGGATGAACGTGGGTGGCATCGCGCGCGGAATGAGAGGCAGAAGTTGCGCGCGCTCTACGTCCACCCGCTGCCAGAAGAGCGCCGCAAGGGCACGCTGGATCACACCTGGTCCGCTGACCGCACCCACTGCACCAGATGCAACTCGCCGCATGACTGGGCAGAACCGTTCTGCGATCCCCCGAAGGAGCCGGTGCGCATCCCCTTGAAGCGGCAGCCCTACAACCCGCTCTGGGTGGTTCCCGCACTGGACCGTCTGGAACGCGCCATGCGCCGGGAAGGCAAGCAGGAACGAGAGTACTGGAATCGAGAGATCGCACAGATGCGCAGATCCATTGAAGAGCACACGAAGGAGACACAGCCTTGAACATCGAGCAATTCACCCCGGCCAGGCTGACCCCGCTGGCCCACCAGCAGCGCAGCGCGATTGCGGTTGCGGCAGCGCTTGAAACCGCCCTGACCAGTTCGGAGCAGACCGCCGCCGGCGGATGGTCGCTGACCTTCACCTTCGTGGGTGAGCCGCAGCTGCGGGCCGCACGCGATGCCTGGCGCGCATACGCATACTCCATGATCGATACACCGGTGCCGCTGGCGGCAACGGCGAGCCAGAGGCTGACGGCCCAGATCGGGCAGTCGCTGTTCAACGATCCGACCTTGGACCTGATGCAGATCGCCAACCAGGTTATCTGCGCACGCGCAGCGTCGCCGGGGCCGCTGCTGCCGGTATTGATTCCTGAAGTACCGGAGGTCAATCATGGGCGCAGCTGAGAACATCCCCGAAGTCCTGCTGAAGCTCGAGCAGGTCGAAGCACAGACCGGGATGAAGAAGAGCTACATCTATCGCGAGATGGAAAAAGGGACGTTCCCGCCAAGGCACAAAATCGGGGGCGGCACCCGCTGGTTCCAGAGCGACGTTCAGCGCTGGATCGCGGCCCGCAGCAATGCCCCTCGATGGCAGCCTGACAACGCGGCAATGCCGGCGGCGGACTGCGACACTACCAGGCATTGAACGGTCACCGAGCGGTCACCGGAAGGGGCTGGCTTGACGAAGAAGGCACTGCGGTTGATCCTAAGTGCCTGATTCGATGGTGGGCCCACCAGGATTCGAACCTGGAACCAAGGGATTATGAGTCCCCTGCTCTAACCGTTGAGCTATAGGCCCTGCGCAGCTTTACAGTGTAGTGGAGCCTGCGCTCAACCGGCTACCCGCCGGCGCCAAGACACACTGAAAAACCCTCAGCCATCGCTGCGCAACGCCACGCGCCCAGGCTTGCGCAACAGCTGGCTCACCCAAACCGCGCGCCCATCTCCCGCACCCGCTCGGCGTTCGCCCCCGCCAACGACCGCATTGCCGGCGACTGGATCCGCCCGTCAACAGCCACGCACTGCCAGAATGCTTCAGCCACCGGTGCCGCCCAGCGCAGATGCTGCAGATCACCACTGCCCAGCGGCGCGACCGGCGACAGCGGCTCGTCCGCGCGCAACACGCCCAGCTTTGACGGCGCCAGCGACATCGGCAGCATGTCGTAGACCGGCGCCAGCGGCAGCGGGCCGCGATCAATGAAGTGGAAGGCGATGTTGCCGTGGTGCATGTCGCTGTTGCCGATCAGCCGCCCGAACGCGTGACGTCGGCCCATCGCCTGCACGGTGTCGGCCGTCAGCCAGCCTTGATCACGCAGTTCGGCGCCTGCAACCGGCCACGCTGGGGTGACCTCGCCGGTGAACGCAGACGATAGCGACAGCAGCGAGACCAGGCCTCGCCGCCCCAGCAGATCGGGCGTGCGGTCGAAGCGCTCGATTTCCAGGAAGGTGTGCGTAGGCGACTGCAGCAGTTCGCTGGACGCCGCGGCTTGCCCGGACTCGCGCAGGGCCTCAAGCGCCAGATGTTCGCAGACCAGCAGATCGCTCCAGCGCTGGGCGGCGGCGCCTTCATCGGGCTGCGCGAACTTGACCAGGACCGAGCGGCGCCTGCCGTAGGCCTCTACGGTGGCGGTGAACTTGGGTTGCTCGCCACCCGGCGAGGAGCCCACGTCCTCTCCGTCCAGCGCAGCACGCGCACGCTCGCGATACTGTGCAAGACGATCGTCGGCCGCAACCCGATCGATCGGCACCTGCAACGTCTCCATCGCCGCCTCCACGGCGGCGGTACCGAGCAGCAGATCGCCCGCTTCAGTCCCGCCAGCGGTTACCAGGGCCATCAACACATCGTCCGGTTGCCAGCTCTTGAGGTCCTTCGGCAGGCCGAGCGCCTGCGCACGGCCATGGGCGAAGCTGCGACCAAGAAATCCCTGCGGTCGCAGGTCATCCAGGTACCACGGCAAGTCAGGAAAGAAGGCGGCAACGTCACCTTCGGGCGCGCGTCGCAGGTTCGGGCAGTCAGGCCCGGCATCGACGTGGAAGCCGCCTCCTACCAGCGCAATTACCCGCCCCAGCTCCTCCAGCGTCGCATCTTCGCGCAGCCGGTACAGCGGCCATTCGCTGCCGGCCCGGGTGGGCCGCCGCAGTGCATAGGCAGTTGCCCGGGTGCTGCCCATGCGCACCACCTGCGGGCCACTGGCGGCCACCAGCCGGCTGAGCGCCATCCGGTCCACCCCCAGACGCTCGGCCAGCGCCGCGGCAGGTAGCGGCTGGCCGGGGGCCAGCTGAGCGATCAGATCCAGTACCTGTGGGCGTTGAGCGCGTGGCATGTGCATTACGTAATACGAAATTTGTTACGTAATTAGCATCAAAAAAGCGGGGCTGCAAGCGCGGCCGTGCACCTATGAGCTTGAAAATAATGGGCATATTCACGAAGAGCCAGCTTCGACGCGGGTCTTTGTTACATTATTTGTTACGTAATCATAAGCCTCAGCCGAGCATGGGCCGGCCTTTGCAGGGATATGGTGGGCAAAGAAAAACCCCGCCGAAGCGGGGTTTCTCTCAACGCTTCAACAGCCGCTGGAAATCAATCGATATCCAGGAAGCTGCGCAGCTGCTCCGAGCGGCTCGGGTGACGCAGCTTGCGCAGGGCCTTCGCTTCGATCTGGCGGATGCGCTCGCGGGTCACGTCGAACTGCTTGCCGACTTCCTCAAGGGTGTGGTCGGTGTTCATATCGATACCGAAGCGCATGCGCAGCACCTTGGCTTCCCTCGGGGTGAGGCCGGCCAGCACGTCGCGCACGGTTTCAGACAGATTGATGTTGGTGGTGTTCTCGATCGGGGACTCCACGTTGGTGTCCTCGATGAAGTCGCCCAGATGGGAATCCTCGTCGTCGCCGATCGGGGTTTCCATCGAGATCGGCTCCTTGGCGATCTTCATCACCTTGCGGATCTTGTCTTCCGGCATGTCCATTTCCTTGGCCAGCTCCTCCGGCGTAGCCTCGCGGCCGTACTGCTGGAGCATCTGGCGGGAAATGCGGTTCAACTTGTTGATCGTCTCGATCATGTGCACCGGAATACGGATGGTGCGCGCCTGGTCGGCGATCGAGCGGGTGATCGCCTGGCGGATCCACCAGGTGGCGTAGGTCGAGAACTTGTAACCGCGGCGGTACTCGAACTTGTCCACGGCCTTCATCAGGCCGATGTTGCCTTCCTGGATCAGGTCGAGGAACTGCAGGCCGCGGTTGGTGTACTTCTTGGCGATCGAGATCACCAGGCGCAGGTTGGCCTCGACCATTTCCTTCTTGGCCTTGCGCGCCTTGGCTTCACCGTAGGCCATGGCACGGCTGATTTCCTTCAGCTCTTCCAGGTCCAGCTGGGTCAGCTTCTCGATGTCGATCGTCGCCTGCTGTTCGGCGATGATCTGGTCCTTCACTTCGCGCAGGGCCGAAGACCACTTCTGCTTGCGCTTCAGCGCATCTTCCACCCATTCCAGATTGGTCTGGTTGCCTTCCCAGGAACGGATGAAGTCCTTGCGCGGCATGCGGGCGGTGACGGTCGCCAGATTCAGCACGCGGCGCTCATGGGCCTTGATCGACGCCATGGTGTCGCGCAGCTGCTTGGTCAGCACGTCGGTCAGCGGCAGCGGCAGCTTCAGGGTGACGAACACCGCCGACATCTCTTCGCGCAGGCGCGGCAGGTTCTTCTTGTCGCCCTTGGTGGCGGCCTTTTTGAAGGCATTGAAGGCATCGCTCAGCGCCTGCATGCGCGCAGCGACTTCCTCCGGGTCCGGACCGGTCGGTGCGGCTTCTTCCTCGCCACCCTCGACATCATCGTCCTCGTCCTCGTCGCCTTCGGCGTCGGCATCATCGCTGTCATCGGACGCGGCAGCGGCCGGCGCAGGCACTTCATCGGCCAGATCGTTGAAGCCGACGATCACTTCGGCCAGGCGCTTCTTGCCTTCCTTGTGGGCTTCGTAGTCGGTCAGCAGCGACTCGACCGAGACCGGGAACTGGCCCAGGGCGGCCTGGACCTGCGAAAGGCCTTCCTCGATGCGCTTGGCGATGGCGATTTCGCCTTCGCGGGTCAGCAGCTCGACGGTGCCCATTTCGCGCATGTACATGCGCACCGGGTCGGTGGTACGGCCACCTTCGGTGTCGAGCGCGCTCAGCGCGGCGGCGGCTTCTTCGGCCGCGGTGTCATCGACTTCGCGGTTACCGGTGTTGCCGTCGTTGAGAAGCAGGGTTTCCACATCCGGCGCAACTTCATGGACATCAATGCCCATGCCGTTGATCATGCCGATGATGTCTTCGATCTGTTCCGGGTCGACCATGTCGTCCGGCAGATGGTCATTGACTTCGGCGTAGGTCAGGTAGCCCTGTTCCAGGCCCTTGCTGATCAGTTGCTTGATTTCGGATTGGGCAGGACGTTCGTTGGCCATGTAGTGCTCGCGCCACCGGCTAGGGAGAAATAGGGAACGTAGCATTATACCAGCCCGGGGCCCCGCCTGCCGGGCGGTGGTCCCGCAGGCTCAGGGCCTGAGAAGGAAGGTCACGGGACCGTCATTGACCAGGCTGACGACCATATGGGCACCAAATCGGCCCGTTTCCACCCCTGGCGCGTGATTTTCACGGCAGATCTCGACAAATCGATTGAACCCGCGTTCAGCCTCGTCCGGCGGTGCGGCGCTGGTGAAGCTGGGCCGCATGCCCGAACGGGTATCGGCCGCCAGGGTGAACTGGCTGACCAGCAGCAGGCCGCCGCCGGTGTCGCGCAACGAGCGATTCATCTTTCCCGCCTCGTCGGCGAACACCCGGTAACCCAGCAGGCGCTCGGCCATGCGCCGCAGCTGGGCCTCGGTATCGCCCGGCTCCATGCCGACCAGGGCCAGCAGGCCCGGGCCGATCTGCCCCACCGCTTCATCATCGACATGGACGGCGGCCTGGCTGACGCGTTGGATCAGGACGAGCATCGTGGGCTTCCAATGAACAGGGCCGGCCACGATAGCAGCGGCCTTGGCTAAACTGGCGCCGATGAATCCGCAACGCAAAGCCCGGCTGGTCTACCGCGCCACCACCCTGTTCGCCCGCCTGCCCTGGCCAATGCTGCGGGGATTCGCGCGCGCGCTGGCGTGGGCCTGGATCAATCTCAACGCCCGTGAGAGCCGTGTCACCCGGCGCAACCTGGAGCTGGCCTACCCCGAGCTGGACGGCCCTGCACGCGATCGCCTGCACCGCGATCTGCTGCGCTCCACCGCGCTGCAGGCCATCGAGACCCTGCGCCTGTGGAGCCAGGCGCCGGCCGACAACCTGCGCCTGCACCTGAAGCAGCGCCACGGCGAGGCCCTGTACGACGCGGCCCTGGCCAGCGGCAAGGGCGTGATCGTGGCCGCACCTCACTTCGGCAACTGGGAGCTGCTGAACCAGTGGCTGGCCTCGCGCGGGCAGATCGCCATCGTCTACAAGCCGCCGGAGGACGAAGCCAGCGATGCCTTCCTGCAGCTGGTGCGGGGCGGCCAGAACGTACAGCAGGTGCGCGCCGAAGGCCCGGCCGTGCGCCAGTTGTTCAAGGTACTCAAGGACGGCGGTGCCACCGGCATCCTGCCCGACCAGCAGCCCAAGGCAGGCGACGGCGTGTTCGTGCCGTTCTTCGGCGTGCAGGCGCTGACCATGACCCTGGTCAACCGGCTGGCCGAGCGCACCGGCGCCACCGTGCTGTACGGCTGGTGCGAGCGCATCGGGCCGGACATGGAATTTGCCCTGCACATCGAGCCGACCGACCCGGCCGTGGCCGACCCGGACCCGCAGGTGGCCGCCACCGCGCTCAATGCCGGCATCGAGCGCATTGCGCGCCGCGATCCTGCCCAGTACCAGTGGACCTACAAGCGCTATACGCTGCGGCCACCGGGCAGCGGCGAGGAAGACCCGTATGCGACCGAAGAGCATCCGCACTGACGGCTGCCGCACTCAGGCCCACCTGGCACCTGCGACCGGCGGCCGCACCACGTTGAATACGACGCCGGCGCCCCCATAGAGACTGCGATGTCCGCCTCCCCCGGTCCTGCCATGCCTGCTGCCTCTTCCCTGTTCGGCGATCCCGCCGCGATCCGCTGCGAACGCGCGGTGGCCGAACTGCGCGCCGGTCGCCCGGTGCTGCTCCACGATGGCCAGGGCCAGCGCCTGGCGGTGATCGCACTGGACAGCGCCACCGCCAGCAGCTTCGCCACGTTCGCCAGCGCCGCGCGCGAGCGCCACTACCTGTTCCTGACCGCTACCCGCGCCCGCGTGCTCGGCGTGGAGGCCCCGGAAGGAGCACGCCTGCCGCTGGCGGGTATTGCCTTCGATACCCTGCCCTCGCTGGGCTACCTGCGTGAACCGGGCCCGATGCCGGACGGCTGGAGCGCCGGTGACGCCTTCGATGCAGGCGCGGTGGAACTGGCCCGCCTCGGCCTGTTGCTGCCGGCGATGGTGGCGGTGCGCCTGGACGCCGAAGACCACACCTTCGATGGCGCGGCCGAGGTTGCGCTGTGCGACCTGGCCGAGGGCGCAGCACATGCCGCGCATGACTACGAACTGGTGGCGCGTTCGCCGGTACCGCTGCGCGATGTCGGCATGACCACGTTCGCGGTGTTCCGTGGTGGCGTCGCCCAGCGTGACCAGGTCGCGATCATCGTCGGCGAACCGGATCTGTCGGCGGTGGTACCGGTACGCGTGCACTCCTCGTGCCTGACCGGCGACCTGTTCGGTTCGCTCAAGTGCGACTGCGGCGACCAGCTGCGGCGCGGCCTGCGCAAGCTGAAGGAACTGGGCGGCGGCGTGCTGCTGTACCTGGACCAGGAAGGCCGCGGTACCGGCATCGCGGCCAAGATGCGTGCCTACGGCTACCAGCATGACGGCCTGGACACCATCGATGCCGATGCACAGCTCGGCTTCGGCGCCGACGAACGGCGCTACGGCAGCGCGGTGGCGATGCTGCGCGGCCTGGGCATTTCGCGCGTGGCCCTGCTCAGCAACAACCCGACCAAGGCGCAGCGCCTGCGCAACGCTGGCATCGAGGTGCTGGACTGCATTCCGGTCACCGGCGAGATCACCGCCGAGAACGAGCACTACCTGCGCACCAAGGCCGATCGTGCCGGCCACATGCTGGATGTGGACGCGCTGATCCAGGCTGCCCAGTAACGCAGCCGACCTGCTACCGTCTGCGCGGTGCGGCCACGGCCGCCACCGCCCGCCCTGCCACCTGACGGAGCCCGCGTGACCGACGTTCCCCTTACTGCTCCGACCACCGATGCCTGGCAGTCGCTGCCGCGCCGCGCCGCGCGGCTGGCCGCACTGGAAGGTGCCTTCGGCGGCCTGTTTGTGCCGGGCCTGCCGCTGGCCGCAGCCGCGTGGTTCTTCGACCTGCCCGGCGGCCTGTGGACGGCCGCCCTTGGGCTGCTGGTGGGGGCTGCATGTGGCGCGTGGCTCGGCCACCGCCGCCTGGTCCGCACCCGTTGGCGGCTGGACGCACAGGGCCTGGGCCTGCGCCGTGACCTGATGTGGCAGCTGGAAACCCGCATTCCCCTGTCGCGCGTGCAGCACCTGGACCTGCGCCGCGGCCCGCTGGAACGCCGTGCCGGCCTGGCCACGCTGATCGTGCACACCGCCGGCACCCGCATGAGCGCGGTGACCGTCAGCGGCCTGGACGAGGCGGATGCCGAGCGCTTGCGCGATACCCTGTCCCACCAGCTAGACCAGGACGCCGACGCCCTGTGAGCCTGCCACCGCCTCTGCCTGCAGCACTGCCCGCCGGCGGCGAGGACCACCGCCTGCATCCGTGGTCGTGGTTGTTCGTACTGTTGATGCAGTTGCGCCATTACTTCCTGCCGCTGGTCGCACTGCTGGTGTTCGGCCAGCGCGGCGACCGCGACCCGATGTGGGCGCAGCTGATTCCGCTGACGGCAATTGCCGCACTGGTACTGGTGTCGGTGCTGCAGTACCTCAGCTACCGCTACCGTATCGGCAGTGATGCGATCACCGTGCGCAGCGGTCTGCTCGCGCGCAACCGGCGCGAGATTCCGTTCGCGCGCATCCACAACGTGGAGGTGCGACAGAACCCGCTGCACCGTCTGTTTGGTGTGGCCGAGCTGCGCCTGGAATCGGCCGGTGGCGTGCGCCCGGAAGCGGAGATGCGGGTGCTGAAGCTGGACCAGGCGCTGGCGCTGGAACGGCTGGTCCGCCAGCGCGGGCAGGCGCCGCAGGCCGCCGGCATCACCGAGCCCGACCCGGTTGCCAGCACCGCGACTGAGAACGGGCAGGTACTGCTGCGCCTGTCGAGTTGGGACGTGGTACGCATGGGCCTGCTCTCCAACCGCGGCTGGGCGCTGGCGATCGCCGCGTTCGGCGTGCTGTTCCAGACCGTGCCACGGCCGGTGATGGACGATGCCCTCCAGCGCGGTGGACGCGAAGCCTTTGGATACGCCAGCCATCTGCACCCCGGCGTGACCGGCGCGTTTCTGCTGCTGGCTGCCGCGCTGCTGCTGGGCTGGCTGGCGCTGCGCGTGCTGTCGGTGGTGCTGACGCTGCTGCGCTACCACGGCTTCACCCTCAGCGAGCAGGACCGACGCCTGACCGTATCGGCCGGTCTGCTCAGCCGCACCCGCAGCAGCGTGGCGCGCCGGCGCATCCAGGCCTGGACGCTGCGCGAAGGTACTTTGCAGCGCTGGTTCGGGCTGCGTCAGCTGCGCATCGACAGTGCCGCCGGTGGCCCCGCGCGCGATGAGGACCGCGCCCTGCGCGAACTCGCGCCGCTGGCGTCCAGTACACGTTGTGAGCAGCTGGTGCAGCACCTGCTGCCGCAGCTGCAGTGGCCTCCGCTGCAATGGCAGTCCATTCCGCAGCGCGGCTGGTGGCGGCTGTGCCTGGGCGCACTGGTGCTGGTGCCGCTGCTGGCTGCGGCCGCGTACTGGCGCTGGGGCCCATGGGGCCTGCTGGTGCTGGCGTGGCTACCGGTGGCGCTGCTGGTCGCGCACCGGCAGATGGCACGCATGGGCTGGTACCTGGACGAACACTATGTGGCGGTGCGCGGCGGCTGGTGGAAGCGCTGGTGGCGCTGGGCCGAGCTGGACAAGGTGCAGGGCCTGCGCCTGCAACGCTCGCCGCTGGACAAACTGCTGGGCACCAGCAGCCTGCAGCTGGATACCGCCGGCGCGCATGGTGATGTGGCGCTGACGCTGCATCATCTGCCGCAGGCACAGGCCCAACAGGTGATGGATCAACTGGCCGTGGCGCTGGCGCGGCGCAAGCTGCGCTGGTAAGCACTACAGGTCGTGCCGATCGCCGGCCGGCAACTGCCGCCATTCCCGAGGTTGCCGGCCAGCGGCCGGCACTACCGCGAGCGGGGTCAGCGAGGCATCAGCGCTGCGACGGGCCCCAATACCCCAGGTCCTTGCGGATCTGCAGATCGCGCACCCAGCTGCCGAATGGCTTGCGCCGCAACGCACCCATTTCACCGGACAGGAAATCCTCGGTGGCCGCGATCACCCGTTCACTGGAGCGGCCATCGCGGTAAGGGTGGATGGCATCGGCGTAGCGCACGATTTCCGCCTGCAGCGCGGCGTCCGGGTGCAGCGCGCGCTGCAGCATCGCCTGCAGCTGCGCAGGATCATCGAAGTCGATCATGTGCGGCTTCGGCACGCGGTTGCGGAAGGTCACCACCGGCTTGTGCTGGACGATGAACTCCGAAACGATCGATGAGGTGTCCGACACCAGCACATCGGCGGCGCGCTGCGCGGCCATCACCTGCTCCGGCTCGATGAAGCGGGCATTGGCACCGGCCAGCGCGCGGTAGCGTTCGAACAGTTCCGGTGGGCACTTCGGGTGCAGGGTCAGCAGCCAGTAGTGGTCACCGGCGGCGATATCAGCGGCGATCTGCGCATGCAGGTGCGGAGCCGCGCTGAGCCGCTCGGTGAAGGTGGAACCGAACAGGATCACCGGGCGGTCACCGGCCGGTGCGCGCAGCGCGGAACTCTCGCCTCCGTCATCGCGGAACAGCGGATCCAGCTTCGGCCAGCCAGTCTCGGCCACGGCGAAGTGGCCCTGCAGGCTGGCGATCTCGCGGAACGGTGCGGTCGTGGCCGGCCCCTGCGTGCAGTACAGGTCGAACATGCCGCGCACCCGGAAGTGGCCGCGCGCACTGTCCCGCTTCTCCACGTTGAAGCCATGGAACAGCTGCACCTTGGCCCCCGAAAGGAAGGTCGGCACCCAGTTGGCCGCGCTGAACACCGCCCGCGGACGCATTGCCAGAGCCTGCTTCAGGCCCACGTTGGGCACCCCCGGCAGGCTGCTGCCGGCCGCGCCGTCCTCGAACCAGGCCGCCACCTCCTGCCCGGACGCGTGCAAGGCCTGCGCCAACGGGGCGAGAATAGGCAGCGCATAGCGCTCCGTCGCAAACAACAGGTACCCGGCCATCATGTCCTCCACGACCGCTCCCATCGAACGGCCTCGCATCTCGGCTTGCATTATCGCGTTCAACGAGGCCGGGCGCATCGGCGACTGCCTGGCCTCGCTGGCCTTCTGCGATGAGATCGTGGTGGTGGATTCGCAGTCCACCGATGCCACCGTAGCCATCGCCGAGTCCGCCGGTGCCCGCGTGCTGCAGCGCCGGTTCGAGGGCTTCCGCAGCCAGAAGGCGTTCTGCGTCGAGCAGGCCAGCCACGACTGGGTGCTGTGCCTGGACGCCGACGAGCGCATCAGCCCCGAGCTGCGCACCGCCATCGAGCAGGCCCGCGACGGTGGCTTCGGCGGCCAGGCCGGCTATCGCTTCGCCCGCCTCTCGGAGTACTTCGGGAAGTTCCTGCGCCATGGCAATGCCTACCCGGACCGGGTGATGCGCCTGTTCGACCGCCGCCGCGGCGGCTGGCGCGGCAAGCGCGAGATCCACGAGGCGGCCAGTGTCGACGGCAGTGTGGGCACCCTGCGCGGCGACCTGATCCACTATCCGTACCGGTCATTGCAGCAGCAGCTGGCCAAGACCGAGAAGTACGCGCGGATGATGGCCGAGCACGAGTTCGCACGCGGCAAGCGGGCCACGCTGGGCAAGCTGGTGCTGGCGCCGGCCTGGCGGTTCTGGCGCGGCTTCCTGTTCCGTGGCGGCTTCCGCGACGGCTGGCACGGCCTGGTCTACGCCTACGTCCGCGCCAACTACGTGCGGCAGAAGACCATCATGCTGTGGATGCTGGGCAATGGACAGGCGGTGGCCGACCCGGTGCCTTCCGCGGACCGGCCTTGACCACGCTGTGTCACACTGCGTGGGCGTTGCCTGAAGACCCCCCATGAAAATCCTGTACACCAACTTCCACTACGGCGACGGTGGCGGCCACACCACGTACATCGTCTCGCTGGCGCGTGCGCTGCACGGCCAGCACACGCTCCACGTCGCCGCGCCGGCCGACAGCCGCCTGCTGCGGACCATGGCCGATGAAGGCATTGCCCGCACACTGCCGATTGCGTTCGGCAGCGGCCTGCCAACGCTGCCCCGGCAGCTGGCCGAACAGCGCGCGCTGCGCAGGCTGGTGCACGATGAAGGCATCGACCTGATCCATGTCAACGGTGCACGCGACCACCGCTTCGTGATGCAGGGGCTGCTGGGCATGCGCCGCCCGCCGATCGTGCTGACCAAGCACAACAGCAAACCCACCAATACCTTTGGCAATGCGCTGCGCGCACGCTGGGCCACCGATCGGCTGATCGCGGTCTCGGCCGACACCAAGCGCCTGCTGGAACAGGGCCCGTACCGTCGCTGCCCGATCGACGTGGTCCGCAATGGCGTTGACCTGGAGCGCTACTCACCGCAGCCGGCCGGCACCGGCAGCGCGCTGCGCCAGCAGTGGACGCAGGATCCACAGGCGCTGGTGCTGGTCAGCAACGCCGGCACCGACGATTACAAGGGCTGGATCGACCTGGCCCGGGCCATCGCACGGCTGCCCGATGCGGTGCGTCCGCATGTGCACATGGCCGTGGCCGGCCACCTGCCCAGTGCGCAGCAGCGCGAACAGGTGCAGGCGCTGGGCGAGGTGGCCGCGCAGGTGCACTTCACCGGCCTGCTGGCCGATACCCGTGTCCTGATCGCGGCCGGCGATGCTGGCTTCGTACTGTCCCATGACGTCGAGACGATCTCCTTCGCCTGCCGCGAGATGATGGCCAGCGCCAAGCCGATGCTGGTCAGCGACTACGCGGGCCTGCCGGAGAACATCGAACAAGGCGTCGATGGCTGGGTGGTTGCCACACGCGACATCGACGCCATCGCCGCCCAGGTACAGGCGCTGTACGCACAGCGCGATGCGCTGCCGGAACAGGGCCGCGCAGCACGCCGCCATGCACAGCGGGAGTTCGGCCTGCAGACATTCGCCGACGCCACGCTGGCCAGCTACCACGCCGCCCTGGCCAGCACCTGAGCCACGCTCCCCGAACGCTCAATCGATGATGCCGGGCCCCTGCAGGCGGCGCTCGTGCTCGAGTTCCGCCACTGACGGCCGGCAGTCGCCGGCGACCGCATCGGCAGGCACCAGCCACCAGCGGCGACGATTGGAAATGCCCGCCATCTCGGCCCGCGCACGATCGATGCAGGCCTGCATCGCATCCTCGTTCACCAGCAGCCAGCGTTGCTGCGGAACCAGCCGCTGCCAGCGCACGGCCGCCTGCAGCTGTTGATGCCAACGTGCTTCGAATCCAAAGGTGGCCGCCGGGCGATCGGCCATCAGCAGGTTCTGCTCTTTCCATGCCACCAGTCCCAGCTCGGCCTGCGGGCCGATGCGTGCACTCACTTCACGCATCAGGCCACGGGCCGAGCTGGAGTCGTTCAACACCGGATAACCGACCAGGCTGTACAGCACCCAGACTCCTGCCAGGGTAGAGACCAGGGCAACGTGCCGACGCTGGCGCCCGCACACCCACAGGCTCAAGGCCGACCAGACCGCCATCGCCAGCGCCGCCCAGGCCAGCGCATCGGTGGCACCGGGAAGCAACCCGCGGCCATGGGTAAGGCGCACTTCGAAATCCGGATCACCCAGCAGCGCCAGCGCACCGACCAGCCCCAGCGCCAGTGCCAGCAACGCGGTGAATGCGCCCAGCACGCGCTGCACATCGCGCCGCCTCAGCAGCCCGGGCAGCAACGGCGCCAACGCCAGGCAGAACATCGGCAATGCCGGCAGGATGTAGACGTCGCGCTTGCCGTGCGGAAGGGAGAAGAACAGCACGACCAGCAGCCACCAGGCCAACGGCAGCAGGTAGCGCGCATCGCGCCGGCGCAGCCGCCGGAACCAGGCCGGAAGCGCCCAGGGCAGGAGCAGGAACGCGGGAACCCACATCGACGGCATGATCGCCAGGAAGTACCACCACGGCTGGTGATGGTCCCAGGACTGCGTATAGCGCCGCGCGGTCTGCCGGAACAGGATGTCGTCCATGTAGGCGCGGTACGGCTCCGAACCGGTGGCGAAGCCTGCCAGCAGCATCGGCGCCAGCCACAACGACACCGCCAGCAGGAAGGCCAACGGTGCCAGCCAGAAACGCAGGTCGCGCACGTGCAGGCGTACCCGTGGCCAGTGCAGCACGGATGCGACTGCCGCCGGCACGATCATCATCAGCGCCAGCACGCCTACGCCCTTGGTGATCACACCAATGCCGGCAAAGAACCAGCCCAGCCACCACCAGCGCCAGGCCGGACCCAGCAGCAGATGGCGCAGCAGGCCGTAGTTGGCCAGGGTGATGAACAGCACCACCAGCGGATCGATCTGCGCCTTCTTCGCCTGGAAGGTGAAGTGCAGCGCGAACAGCAGTGCCCAGCCCGCGTACAGCCCCACCTGGCGCGTCCACAGGCGGCGGCCGAGATCGACCACGCACCACAGCGTGCCCAGCGCGGCCAGCAGCGAGGGCAGCAGGAACGCCACCCGCCAGTGGCCGACCAGGCTGTACATCGCCGCCTGCAACCACATCAGCATCGGCGGCTTGTCCGAATAGAGCTCGGGGCCGCGATGCGGGAACAACCAGTAGCCACTGTCGACCATCTGCTTGGCCACCAGCGCGAAACGTGGCTCGTCCGAGGGCCACGGATCACGGAGGCCCAGGCCGGCCCCCAGCACCAGCAGGGCCATCACCACCAACAACCACGTCTGGCGCGACGCGTGGGCTTTCAGCATGGGACTCGAAACGGCAGCGGGGGTCAGGCTGCTTTTAACAGACGCGCGTAGAAGAAACCGTCAGCATCGTTTTCACCCGGCAGCCTCTGGCGCGCCACCCCTTCGCAATCCACGCCGAATGCATCGCCCAGCGGCTGCGCCACGGCATCCGGATGCCACTTCAGGAACGCGCGCACCTGATCGATGTTCTCGGCGCGCAGGATCGAACAGGTGGCATACAACAGCACGCCGCCCGGGCGCAGCATCGACCAGCAGGCTTCCAGCAGGCGCGCCTGCACGCCGACCAGTGCATCGATGTCTTCGGCGCGACGGTGGAACATCACATCCGGCTGGCGGCGGATCACGCCGGTCGCCGAGCACGGCGCATCAAGCAGGATCGCGTCGAACGGCACGCCATCCCACCAGGCGCCCGGATCACTGGCATCTGCCGCCAGGGTCTGCGCATGCTCGCCCACGCCGGTACGGGTGTAGGTATCGCGTGCACGGGCCAGGCGGCGCGCGTCGATATCCAGCGCCAGCAGGCGCAGGCTGGGGTCGCGCTCGAGCAGGTGCGCCGACTTGCCGCCGGGGGCCGCACAAGCATCCAGCACGCGGGCACCGGCCACCGGGGCCAGCGCATCGGCGGCACACTGCGCCGACAGGTCCTGCACCGAGATCGCGCCCTCGGCGAAGCCGGGCAGCTGATTCACGGCAACCGGAGAGGCCAGGCGCAACGCGTCGGCACTGAGCGGACTGGCTTCTGCGGCAATGCCGGCTTCGGCCAGCGCGGCCAGTGCCTTGTCACGACCGCCCTGCTGGCGGTTGGCGCGCAGCCACAGTGGCGCCGGTTGCAGGCTGGCGCTGAAGATCGCGTCGGCCTGTGCCGGCCAATCGCGTTCCACCGCATCGGCCAGCCATTCCGGGAAGGCATCGCGCGCTGGCTGCTCCGGGAAACCTTCGCGCTGCGCGCGGCGCAGGATCGCATTGACCAGGCCCGCCTGGCGCTCACGGCCCAGTGCACGCGCGGCATCGACGGTGGCCGACAGCGCCGCGTGCGCCGGCAGCTCCAGCACGTCCAGCTGGGCGAACCCGACCATCAGCAGCGTGCGCAGATCGGCATCACGCGCCGACAGCGGCTTCTGCATCCACGACTGCAGCGCCGCGTCATAGGTGCTGCGGCGGCGCAGGACGGCGAAACACAGGGCTTCCAGCAGCGCACGGTCGCGGCTGTCGGCCAGCTTCGGCAGCGCCCAGGCCAGTTCGGCCTTCAGCGAACGGCCACGGGTGAACACCTGTGCCAGCACACGTGCGGCCAGCATGCGCGTGGCCGCGCCCGGCGCCGCCTTGGCGACGGAGAAATCGTTCTGCTTCGACACCGCTTATGCCCCCACGCGCAGATCGCGGCGGGCGTTGAGGTAGTCGGCCGCAGTAATCGCCTTGCCACCTTCCCGCTGCAGCACACGCAGGCGCAGTGCGCCCTGGCCACAGGCGATATCGATGCCATCGCGGCTGGCCGCCAGCACCGTGCCCGGCGCCTGGCCGTGGGCCTCATCCAGCGCCACCGCGCCATGGATGCGCACCCGCTCGCCAGCCAGCGTCGCCTCGGCGATCGGCCACGGATTGAAGGCGCGCACGGTGCGTGCCAGCGCCCCTGCATCCAGCGCCCAGTCCAGACGGGCCTCGGCCTTGTCCAGCTTGTGCGCATAGGTCACGCCCTGCTCCGGCTGCGGCCGCGCGATCGGCTTGATGCCGGCCCGCAGCAGGCCCAGGCCGTCGGACAGCACCTGCGCGCCCAGTTCCGCCAGCTTGTCATGCAGCTGGCCACCGGTATCGGTGGCCGCGATCGGCAGCTCCTGGTGCAGCAGCACCGGGCCGGTATCCAGGCCGGCCTCCATCTGCATCAGGCAGACGCCGGTCTTCGCATCGCCGGCCTGGATCGCGCGCTGGATCGGCGCGGCACCGCGCCAGCGCGGCAGCAGCGAGGCATGCACGTTCCAGCAGCCGTGGGTCGGAATGGCCAGCACCGCCTTGGGCAGGATCAGGCCATAGGCCACCACCACCATCAGGTCCGGCTGCAGGTCGCGCAGCTGCTGCTGGGCGGCTTCATCCTTCAGCGATTCGGGCTGGTAGACCGGAATGCCACGGGCCACGGCTTCAAGCTTGACCGGCGACGGCGCCAGGCCACGGCCACGGCCGGCCGGACGATCAGGCTGGGTGTAGACGGCCACGACCTCATGGTGGCGCGCAGCCGCGCGCAGCGACGACACCGCGAATTCCGGCGTACCGGCAAAGACAATCCTCATGGCTACCCCACTTGCAGGATGGATTCGTGCAGGAAAGAAAACGGCGCCGTCGGCCGGCGCCGTACAGCCCGCGCGCGTCGCGCAGGCACGGGCCACCCGATGGGCGGCCCGGATTGGCGATCACGCCACGTGCTTGCGCTGCTTGGCCAGCTTCTTGCGCACCATCTCGCGCTTGAGCGGCGACAGATAGTCGATGAACAGCTTGCCGTCCAGGTGATCCATCTCGTGCTGGATGCAGGTGGCCAGCACTTCGCCGGCTTCCAGCTGCTGTTCCTGGCCGTTGCGGTCCAGGTACTTCACGGTGATGGTATCGGCGCGGGTCACGTCGGCGAAGATGCCCGGAACCGACAGGCAGCCCTCCTGATACACCCGGCCTCCGTCCTTGGCGACGATTTCCGGGTTGATGAACACATGCGGTTCATTCTTTTCTTCGCTGACGTCGATGACCATGAAGCGCTTGTGCACGTCCACCTGGGTGGCGGCCAGGCCGATGCCCGGGGCGTCGTACATGGTCAGGAACATGTTGTCGATCAGTTCCTGGAAGGCCGGCGTGGTGACTTCGGCGGCTTCGATCAACGCAGCCTTGGTACGCAGGCGCGGATCGGGGAACTCGAGAATGGGGAGAAGGGCCATGGCTGTTTCCGGATAGGGGGCCGGCACGCCGGCATACGTCGCAGATTCTAGCTCCAACGCTTGCCTTGCGCCCCGGTTTCTGGACTATAGTGCGCGGACCTGTTGGGGAATCAGGGCTTCACACCTATGTTGCTTCGTTTTCGTACGGTCGTCGCCGCGGCGATGCTGACCGTGGCTGCCTATGCTACCGCCGTGGAAGTGAATGGCGGGCACCCGGACACCTATGTGGTCCGAAAAGGGGATACGTTGTGGGATATCGCCGCACGTTTCCTGCAGAAGCCGTGGCTGTGGCCGGAGATCTGGCAGGCCAATCCGCAGATCGCCAATCCGCACCTGATCTATCCCGGTGACGTGCTCAGCCTGGCCTATCTGGACCGGGTGACCGTCGCTGCCAAGCCCGGCCCGCGCCAGGAAGCCCCGATCGATGCCATTCCGCTGGCCCAGGTCGAGCCGTTCCTGAAGCAGCTGAGCGTGGTCGACAGCATCGAGCAGCTACCCTACGTGGCCGGCCTGGAAGAAGAACGCCTGCGCGTCACCAGCGGCAGTGCGGTCTACGTGCGCCTGGCCGACGCCCAGCTGGGCCAGCGCTGGGCCGTGGTCCGCCCGACCGTGCGCTACGCCCAGCCCAAGCCGACCGAGGACCTGACCGCCAACGGCGACGTCACCCCCGGCAGCGGCAACCTGTGGCGGGCCTACAACGCCCCCAACCACCGCCGCGGCATACTCGGCTATGAGCTGGCCCAGGTCGCCACCGGCACCATCACCCATGTCGCCGGCGGCAAGGTCGAGGCGTCCACCCTGGTGCTGGACAAGAACGAAGGCGGCCGCGAGGTGCGTGCCGGCGACCGCCTGGTCCCGGTCGAGGCCAAGCCGTACGACCTGCAGTTCGTCCCCCATGTCCCGGCCGCCGGTGTCGAGGGCGTCGATGTGCGCGTGCTGGCCGTCACCGACATGTTCACCGCCGCTGGCCCGCGCGATGTGATCGCGATTTCCGCAGGTCGCGCCCAGGGCGTGGACAACGGCACCGTGTTCTCGCTGTGGCGCCCGGGCCGCCACGTGGCGCACCGCATGAAGTACCCCACCTCGTCGCGCATGGACGATTCGCTCAGCACCGGCGCCGGCCGGGTTTCGCTGCCGGACGAATACGCCGCGCACGCCATGGTGTTCCGTACCTTCGACAACGTCAGCTACGCGCTGGTGATGCAGGGCGTGAAGCCGGTGCGCGTGGGGTTCAACGCACTGCACCCGGACGCGAAGTAACCAGTCCCGGGTTGCCCGGCCACTGCAGGTAGTGCCGGCCTCTGGCCGGCAGGCACCTCCGGCAAAACCTGACAGCCACATGCGAAGGCGCCCTAGGGCGCCTTTGTTGTATGCGCTCGATAGTGGGGAGATGACCAACCAAGCTGACGAGGCGCTGCTGCGCCTGTTGATGGCAGGCGGCGCGCTGGCGCCACGGCGGGCACTGCTGCAGGCCGCAGGCAGCGCGGAGATTGCGATCGCGCAGGGCGCCGCGAACTGGCGCGCGCACGGCTGCACGCCCGAGCAGTGCGCCGCGCTGGAATGCCCGGACACCCGGGCCTGGGCCGTGGCACGGCGCTGGCTGGAAGACGACAACCAGCACCTGCTGGCCTTCACCGATCCGGCATTCCCCCCGCCCCTGCTGGATGTCCCGAACCCACCCCTGGCGCTGTTCATCGCCGGCGACCCCAGCCTGGCCTGGCGCCCGTCGGTGGCGCTGGTCGGCAGCCGCTCGCCGACGCCGGGCGGACGCGCCCTGGCCGCCCGGTTTGCCGGCTGCTTCGTCGAAGCCGGGCTGGCGGTGACCAGCGGCCTGGCGGCAGGCATCGACGCGGCCGCCCACCAGGCCACGCTGGACGCCGGTGGCTGCACCGTGGCGGTGATCGGCACCGGCCCGGACCGGGCTTACCCGGACAGCCACGCCAGGCTGCAGGCCCGCATCGCCACCGAAGGCGCAGTGCTCAGCGAATACCTCCCGGGCACACCGGCACGCCCCGGTCACTTTCCAGCCCGCAACCGCCTGGTGGCCGGGCTGGCGCTGGCGACGGTGGTGGTCGAGGCCGCCCAGCGCTCCGGCGCATTGATCACCGCACGCCTGGCCGCCGAGGCCGGCCGCGAGGTCTGTGCCCTGCCCGGTTCGGTACTCAACCCACGCGCCGCGGGCTGCCACCGGTTGATCCGCGAGGGTGCCGCACTGGTCGAGCGCCCGGAGGAGGTCCTTGAACTGCTGGCGCCCGCCCTTCGCCAGCAGCTGCCGGGCTTGCAATCACGGCTCGCCACCCCCACTGAACAGGCACCGCCGGCACTCCTGCCGGCGCGCTGGGCCGACGACCCTGACTACCAGAGCTTGTGGCGGGCCCTGGACCACAACCCAAGCGGTATGGATTCACTGATCACGCGCTGTGGATTGACGGCGCCCCAGGTGTCCTCCATGCTGCTGGCCATGGAACTGGCGGGAATCGTGGTGTGCGTACACGGCCGCTACTGTCGAACTCCCTAGTTTCTTCACCTCCACAGCGTCGCGCGACGCAGGCCGAGGGGCAATGAAAGAGAGCATCCTGGACGTACTGCTGTACCTGTTTGAACACTATTTCAGCGAAGATGCGGACCTGATCCGTGACCGCGATTCGCTCCAGAACGGCCTGATCCAGGCCGGTTTCAGCCCAACCGAGATCAACAAGGCATTCGACTGGCTCGATGCCCTGGCCGCGCAGCGGCCGAGCGTGGCCCAGGCACGGGTCGATGGCCCCGTGCGCGTCTACCACGGCCCCGAGCTGGACAAGCTGGACGTGGAATGCCGTGGTTTCCTGCTGTACCTGGAACAGCACGGCATCCTCGACGCCGACCAGCGCGAGCTGGTGCTGGACCGGGCCATGGCCCTGGACCAGGACGAACTGGACCTGGACGACCTGAAGTGGGTCGTGCTGATGGTGCTGTTCAACCAGCCCGGCTCCGAGGCGGCGTACGCCTGGATGGAGACGCAGATGTTCATGGACGAGCCAGAACCCCTGCACTGACCGTACACTTGGGGGCATAGCGCATTCAGGAGCGTCCCCGTGAGCGAGTGGTTCCATGCAGAAGGCAACCGGCAGCAGGGTCCGCTGCCGGCGGAACAGTTGGTCGAGTTGTTCCGCAACAACCAGATCTCCCTGGACACCCTGGTCTGGCGCGACGGCCTGCCGCAATGGCAGCCGTTGCGCACCGTGGTCGACGAACTCGGCCTGATCGTGCCGGCGCTGGACGCTGCCGCACCGCCCGTGGAACCCGAGCCCGATCCGGAACCGGTGGCACCGCCTCCGCCGCAGCCGCCGGTACTGCCGCCGTCCACGCCCTACACCACCAGTGCATCGGCCACCGCCCTGCCAGCGCCGAAGAAGAAGCTGTCCGGCTGCGCCCTGACCGCCATCATCGGCGGCGGCCTGCTGCTGGTGCTGGTCCCGATCGTGGCCATCCTGGCTGCCATCGCGCTGCCCGCCTACAACGACTACACCGTGCGCGCCAAGGTCGCCGGCGCAGTGACCGCGCTGCAGCCGTTGAAGGACCAGGTGCAGCATTTCGCCGATGACGAAGGCCGTTGCCCCGGTGCCAACGACGCCGGCTTCCCGGCCCCGGGTGACTTCGCCCATGCAGGGCTGTCGGCGGTGAACATCGGTCGCTTCAACAATGGCCACTGCGGCATCGAAGCCACCCTGGCACTGCCCGGCAAGAGCCTTGATGGCGACCTGCTGTGGCTGGAATACGATCGCGACAGCGGCCGCTGGGAATGCAGTGGCGAAAGCAACGACAAGTACCTGCCGCCGACGTGCCGCGGCTGAGCCACGCGCACGCCAGCACCTCCAAGGATGATTCAACAGGGAACATGCAATGACTGAGTGGTACTACGCCGAAGGACAGCAACGCCAGGGCCCGCTGCCGGTCCAGGAGATCCGCCAGCGCTTCCAGCGCGGCCAGCTGAACCTGGACACCCTGGTCTGGCGCGAAGGCATGGCGCAGTGGGCTGCGCTGCGCCAGGTGGTCGACGAACTGGGACTGCAGACACTGGCCGACGCCAGCACGGCCACCGACAGTGGCGGCTTCGACCTGCGTGGCGACTATGCCGCGATCGACAACGGTACGGCGCCACTGCCTGGCACCGGCGCCCTCAGCAGTTCGCCCTACAGCGCCCCTGCGGCGCTCGGCGGCGGCGGCCATGCCCAGCCGGTGATGGGCGGCGAAGTGGTCTACGCGGGCTTCTGGAAGCGCGTGGCGGCCTACATGATCGACTACTTCGTGCTGGCCATCCCCGGCGGCATCATCGGCGCCATCCTCGGTGTGGTGCTTGGTGCCAGCATGGGTGCGGTGGGCAGCGGCGAATCGGCCATCGAAATCGTGGCCCAGCTGGCCAGTGCCCTGATCAACCTGGCCATCGGCATGGCGTACTACACCTGGTTCCATGCCTCGCAGGGCGGTGCCACGCTGGGCAAGATGGCGGTCGGCATCAAGGTCGTGCGCAGCAATGGCGAGCGCCTGACCAAGGCCCGCGCATTTGGTCGCTACTGGGCCGCGGTGCTCAGCACCTTCACCCTCGGCATCGGTTTCCTGATGGCCGCCTTCACCGAGCGCAAGCAGGGCCTGCACGACATGATCTGCGACACCCTGGTGGTCGACCGCTGGGCCTACACCGACCAGCCGCAGCTGCAGCGCCGGGAGCTGGGCACGGTGACCGTGCTGGTGCTCGTACTGACCGGCCTGCTGTCGCTGGTGGGCCTGGCGCTCATGGTGTTCGCGGTTGGCTTCATCGCCAAGATGGCCTCATGAACGGCCATCCTCACGCCTGGCTGCTTGACATGGGCTGGCCGGGCGTGATTCCTCTAATAAGGTGAAACCTGAACGCCCGGCACATTACCGGGCGTTCAGTTTATGGATTTGCCCGTGGCCGCTTCACTAATGCGGCCGTTTGCTCCACCCTAGCGGCCCCTCTCCCCCGGTCCGCCCACAGACCTTTCCTGACATGCCCAAGCACCTGCTCATCGTCGAATCGCCGGCCAAGGCCAAGACGATCAACAAATACCTCGGCAAGGACTACACGGTCCTGGCCTCGTATGGGCACGTGCGCGACCTGATCCCGAAGGAAGGCGCAGTCGACCCGGACAACGGGTTCGCCATGCACTACGACGTGATCGACAAGAACGAAAAGCATGTCGATGCGATCGCCAAGGCCGCCAAGGGCGCCGACGACATCCTGCTGGCGACCGACCCGGATCGCGAGGGTGAAGCGATCAGCTGGCACATCGCCGAGATCCTGAAGGAACGCGGGCTGGTCAAGGACAAGCCGATGCAGCGCGTGGTGTTCACCGAGATCACCCCGCGCGCCATCAAGGAAGCGATCAGCCAGCCGCGCGCGATCGCCAGCGACCTGGTCGACGCCCAGCAGGCGCGCCGCGCGCTGGATTACCTGGTCGGTTTCAACCTGTCGCCGGTGCTGTGGCGCAAGGTCCAGCGCGGCCTGTCCGCCGGCCGCGTGCAGAGCCCGGCACTGCGCATGATCGTCGAGCGCGAGGAAGAGATCGAAGCCTTCATCGCCCGCGAATACTGGTCGATCGCCGCCGAGTGCGCGCACCCGTCGCAGCACTTCAACGCCAAGCTGATCAAGCTGGACGGGCAGAAGTTCGAACAGTTCACCATCACCGACGGCGACACCGCCGAGGCCGCCCGCCTGCGCATCCAGCAGGCCGCGCAGGGCTCGCTGCATGTCACCGATGTGGCCAGCAAGGAGCGCAAGCGCCGCCCGGCGCCGCCGTTCACCACCTCCACCCTGCAGCAGGAAGCCTCGCGCAAGCTCGGCTTCACCACCCGCAAGACCATGCAGGTGGCGCAGAAGCTGTATGAAGGCGTGGCGATCGGTGACGAAGGCACCGTCGGCCTGATCTCGTACATGCGTACCGACTCGGTGAACCTGTCGCAGGACGCGCTGGCCGAGATCCGCGACGTGATCGCCCGCGACTACGGCATCGCCTCGCTGCCGGACCAGCCGAACACCTACCAGACCAAGTCGAAGAACGCCCAGGAAGCGCACGAAGCGGTGCGCCCGACCTCGGCGCTGCGCACGCCTGCGCAGGTGGCGCGCTACCTGACCGATGACGAGCGCAAGCTGTACGAGCTGATCTGGAAGCGTGCGGTGGCCTGCCAGATGATTCCGGCCACCCTCAACACCGTCAGCGTCGATCTGTCCGCCGGCAGCGAACACGTGTTCCGCGCCAGCGGCACCACCGTGGTGGTGCCCGGCTTCCTGGCCGTGTACGAAGAAGGCAAGGACAACAAGAGCGCCGAAGACGAGGACGAAGGCCGCAAGCTGCCGGCGATGAAGCCCGGCGACCGCGTGCCGCTGGAACGCATCCAGGCCGAACAGCATTTCACCCAGCCGCCGCCGCGCTACACCGAAGCGGCGCTGGTGAAGGCGCTGGAAGAGTACGGCATCGGCCGTCCCTCGACCTACGCCTCGATCATCCAGACCCTGCTGTTCCGCAAGTACGTGGAAATGGAAGGCCGCAGCTTCCGCCCGTCCGATGTGGGCCGCGCGGTGTCCAAGTTCCTGTCCAGCCACTTCACCCGGTACGTGGACTACGACTTCACCGCCAAGCTGGAAGACGAGCTCGACGCCGTCTCGCGTGGCGAAGAAGAGTGGATCCCGCTGATGGCCCGCTTCTGGGAGCCGTTCAAGGAGCTGGTGGAAGACAAGAAGGAATCGGTCGACCGTGCCGAGGCCAGTGGCGCGCGCGAGCTCGGCACCGACCCCAAGACCGGCAAGCCGGTCAGCGTACGCCTCGGCCGCTTCGGGCCTTACGCTGCCATCGGCAGCACCGCCGAGGACGCCGAGGAGAAGCCGAAGTTCGCCTCGCTGCGCCCCGGCCAGTCGATGCACACCATCTCCCTGGAAGACGCGCTGGAACTGTTCCTGATGCCACGCGCGCTGGGTGAGGACAAGGGCGAGCCGGTCAGCGTCGGCATCGGCCGCTTCGGCCCGTTCGCCAAGCGCGGCAGCACCTATGCCTCGCTGAAGAAGGAAGACGACCCGTACACCATCGACCTGGCCCGCGCCGTGTTCCTGGTCGAAGAGAAGGAAGAGATCGCGCGCAACCGGATCATCAAGGAGTTCGAGGGCAGCGACATCCAGGTGCTGAACGGCCGTTTCGGCCCGTACATCAGCGACGGCAAGATGAACGGCAAGATCCCCAAGGATCGCGAACCGGCCTCGCTGACCCTGGCCGAAGTGCAGCAGCTGATGGAAGAAACCGGCAAGCCGGTGCGCAAGGGCTTCGGCGCCAAGAAGGCTGCCGCGAAGAAGGCCCCGGCAAAGAAGGCGGCGGTGAAGAAGGAAGCGGCGCCGAAGAAGGCCGCTGCAAAGAAAGCGCCTGCCAAGAAGGCCCCGGCAAAGAAAGCGGTGAAGAAGGCTGCCGCGAAGAAAGCCCCGGCGAAGAAGGCCGCTGCAAAGAAGTAGATCCACGCCATGCGTGGATGAGGGTCAAGGTGTGCGGACCAACGGTCCGCACCCACCATCAGCAGTCAGTACCTACCGCTGATGCCGGCCAGCGGCCGGCACTACCGGGTGCCAGGGTCCACCCCTTCTGCACGCGGCAGGGGGATAATGAAGGCCCACGCCGGGCCGGTCGCCGCCATGAAAGAACTCACCCTGGACTCTGCTGTCGCCACGCTCCGCGCGGGCGGCGTGATCGCCTACCCGACCGAAGCGGTCTGGGGTCTGGGCTGTGATCCCTCGCACGAAGCTGCGGTGCACATGGTGCTGCGGCTGAAGCAGCGCCCGATCGAGAAAGGCATGATCCTGGTCGCGGCCGAACTGGCGCAGCTGGAAGGCTGGGTGCGGCTGCAGGCGCTGCCCGACGCCCGCCAGCGCGCGGTGCTGGCCAGCTGGCCCGGTGCCAACACCTGGATCCTGCCTGCCGGCCCGCGCGCGCAGCCCTGGGTCACCGGCGAACACAGCGGTATCGCGGTGCGCATCAGCGCGCACCCGCTGGTGGCCGAACTCTGCCGCGCCTGGGGCGGCCCGCTGGTCTCCACCAGCGCCAACCTGGCCGGCGAACCACCGGCACGCAGCCGCGAAGAACTGGACCCGCGCCTGCTGCGCCTGCTCGACGGCATCCTCGATGGGCAGACCGGCGGCCTGGCCCAACCCACCCCGATCCGCGACGCGCTCAGCGGCAACGTGCTGCGCTCCTGAGCCGGCGATTGCGCTGCTGCGGACAATCACGCACCCTGCCGCCATGACCCTGCTACGCGCCACCTTGAGCCTGTGCCTGCTGCTGCCGTGGACGGCACCCGCGGCCGAGGACGTGCGTGTCTACCGCTGCGTTGCCAGCAACGGTGCCGTCGCCCTGCAGGACAGGCCGTGCAACAGCGGCCGCCAGCAGGTGCGCGACCTGCAGCGCCCGCGCGATCCCGCTCCACGGGTGGTGCGCAGTGATGCCACGCCTCCGCCGCCCAGCGAAACCCCGGTCATCCGCGAGCGCGAAGTCCGCCACGTCTACATCCAGCCGCCGCAGCCGATGTACGAGTGCGTGAGCGAGGACGGACGGCGCTATACCAGCGACAACAACGAAGGCAATCCGCGCTGGGTGCCGCTGTGGACCAGTGTCTGGCTGCCGCACGGCCATCGTGGTCCAGCCTATCCCGGACCACGCCCGGCCATCGGCACGCCGATCGGCGAAGGCACGGGTTATCGCCGCCCCTCGATCGGCATGGACGTGCAGGTGCCGGCCGGCAGCGTGCTGGTCCGCGACAGCTGCCATGCGTTGCCACCACAGGAAGTCTGCGCACGGCTGAGTGACCGCCGCTGGGAGCTGGATCGCCGTTACAACAGCGCGCTGCAGAGTGAACGCACCGCCATCAGCAACGAACAGCGCGGTATCGATGCGCGCCTGTCGCGCGATTGCGAACGCTGAGCGCAGCACGCCGTCGCAGCCTGTACGCTGTGCGCATGAACCGAGTGATCTGGCTGCTCCTGGTCCTGCTGCCCGGAAGCGCGTTGGCCGAAGAGGGCGTGATCTACCGCTGTACCTCCAGCAGCAGTGACGTCCCTACCCTGCAGCGCACGCCGTGCGCCACCGGCAGCAAGCAGCAGGTGCTGCGCATCCCCGACCCGGCCAACTCGCAGCCGGCCGCCGCTGCGCCTGTAGCCGCCGAACCTGCATCCGCGCCCGTTGAAACACCCGCGCCGGTGCCGTCCGGACCGGCCGTTGCCCCTGCGGCCCCAGCAAAACCACGACGCGCGGACGAAGGACGCACGATCATGGAAGCAGGCATGGTCGAACACGCAGGAGACGACCAGATCCTCGACAGCGCGACGCTGCGCCGCGATGCCGAGGCCCGCGCCGCCGCAGGTGACGGTCCACCGAAGCCGCCGCTTCCTCCGATCTTCCAGTGCACCGACAGCCAGGGCGGCGGCTACCTGTACGAGTACGAAGCCGCGCCCGGCCGCTGCGAGCTGATGACGGTACAGGGCCTTGGCGGAGTGACGCCGGTGAATGCCGCCAGCTGTGAAGTGGTGCGCGACCACTGCGAAGCGCTTCCCGAAGCGCAGCGCTGCGGTGGTTGGCAGCAGCGCTTCCGCGATGCCCGCGGCCGTGAGCGCTTCGCCGCGCCGGAGAACCGCGATACCGCGCGCGGTGAACGCGAACGGCTGCAGGGCGTGCTGGAGGCCAGCAACTGCCCGGTACCAGGGTGAGACCCACCGGTAGTGCCGGCCGCTGGCCGGCAACCACAGGATCTTCAGATGGTTGCAGTTGCCGGCCAGCGGCCGGCACTACCTGCTGAAAGATCAGAACCCGTAGCGCAGGAAACCGCCGTCCACCGCGATGCACTCGCCGGTGACATAGCTGGCCGCCGGCAGGCACAGGAAGCCCACGGCTGCGGCCACTTCCTCCGGCTCGCCGATACGACGCATCGGTGTGCGGTTGATCACTTCCTCGTAGTAGTCCGGGTCCGCCAACGGACCGGACGTGCGCCGCGTGCGGATGTACCACGGCGCCACCGCGTTGACCCGGATGCCATCCTCGGCCCACTCGACGGCCAGGTTGCGGGTCATCTGATGCATCGCCGCCTTGGTCATGCCGTAGACCACGCCGCTGCGCACATGGGTCAGGCCGGACACGCTGCCGACGTTGACGATGGATGACGACGCGTGGCGTGCCAGCAACGGATGTGCATAGCGCGACAGCTCGAAGGCCGAGAACAGGTTGGTCTCGAAGATCTTCCGCCATTCGTCCTCGGAATACTCCGTGGCCGCCTTGGTGACATTGCCGCCGGCGTTGTTGACCAGGATGTGCAGGCCATCACTATGATCCTCCACCCAGTCCAGGATCTGGCGGCGGTCCTCGTCGTCGGAGACATCGGCGGCCAGCGCATGCACCTGCATCTGCGGATACACGTCCAGCAGTTCGTCGCGCGCGGTCTCCAGCATGTCGATATCACGGCCGACGATCATCAGATCGGCGCCGAAGCCAGCCAGTTCATGCGCGATGGCCAGGCCGATGCCGGCGCTGGCGCCGGTGATCAGGGCGGTCTGGCCGTCCAGGCGCCACCGTTGCTGGGTCATGTGTTCTCCCGGGCCGCGCCCGCTGTGTTTCGATGCGGCAAGGATACGCGCTCACGGCCGCCCCCTACCGAGGATGCGACACTGCCCGCACGCCCATCACGGAGTGCCGCCATGCGCATCCTGATCCTGTTCACGTCCCTGCTGGCCACCGCGCTGCTGGCGGGCTGCCAGCGCCCACCGGCGCCGAACCCGGAAAAGCCACCGGTGCCCCGGGCGATGTCGCGCGCAATCAACGAACCGCTGGACCGCGCCAAGGGCGTGCAGAAGACCGTGGACGATGCCGCCGCGCGTGAGCGCAAGGCCGAGGCCGACGCGACGCAGTAACCCCGCAGACGAAAACGCCCGGCCGAGGCCGGGCGCTTCCAGTAGATCCACGCCGTGCGTGGATGGCTTCCGATCAGAACCCGCAGAAGCAGTACGCCAGCGCCTTCACCGGCGTGCCGTTGCCCTTCTCGCGGGCCGCGTTCTCGACAAAGCGCAGCTGCGTATCCACTTCCGGCATCGTGCGCGCCAGCACCATCCGCGCCATGCCCGAGTCGGACAGCATCCAGGCACCTGCACGGCTGCCGGCGAAACCGCTGACGAACTGCGCGAACGGCGTTGCCGCCTTCTCGATGTAACGCACGCGGTAGGCGTCAGCCTTGCCCAGCTTGGCGCGGCTGGCGGCATCGGCCACCGCATCCTTCAGGCCACCGAAGGCATCGACCAGGCCACGTTCCTTGGCCTGCGCACCGCTCCACACGCGTCCACGGGCCACTTCGTCGACGGCCTCGACCGGCTTCTTGCGGGCGTCGGCGACGCGGCCGGTGAAGTCGGCGTAACCCTTGTTGATCACCGACTGGATGACCTGGCCCACGGCCGGATCCATCGGGCGGGTGACATCGAACGCACCGGCGAAACGGGTGGTGCCGACACCGTCGGTGTGCACGCCGATCTTGTCCAGCGCGCGGCTGAAGTTCGGCACCATGCCGAAGATGCCGATCGAACCGGTGATGGTCGACGGATCGGCATAGATGCGATCGGCATTCATGCTGATCCAGTAGCCACCGGAGGCGGCCAGGTCGCCCATCGACACCACCACCGGCTTGCCGGCGGCCTGCAGGGCCACCACTTCGCGGCGGATCTGCTCGGAGGCGAACACTTCACCACCCGGCGAATCCACGCGCAGCACCACGGCCTTCACGTTCTCGTCGTCACGCGCGGCACGCAGCAGCGCCGAGGTCGATTCGCCACCGATGCGGCCGGCCGGCAGGTCGCCACCGCTGATTTCGCCAGCAGCCACCACCACCGCCACCTGCGGACGGCTGTCGACCGGGTTGCGGCGCGCATCGAGCTGGCCCAGGTAGGAGCCGAAGTCGATGTTGCGGAAACCACCGTCGGCATCGTCGTCAGCCACGCCGCGCTCGATCATCAGATCCTCGAATTCCTCGCGGGTCTTCAGCGACGTCACCAGCTTCTGCTGCAGGGCGAACTTGGCCAGGTCACCACCGGCAGCGGCGATGCCTTCCGGCAGCGTGTCGATGCCGGCGGCCAGCTGTGCCGGATCCAGGCGGCGGGCCTTGGCGATGTCGCCCAGGTAGCGCTGCCACACGTCGTTCATCCAGAACAGGTCGGCTTCCTTGGAGGCCGGCGAAGCGGCGTCGAGCACGTAGGGTTCGGCGGCGGACTTGTACTCGCCCACCTTGAACAGGTGCACGTCCACACCCAGCTTGTCCTGCAGGCCGGTGCGGAAGTACTGGCGATAGCGGCCCAGGCCCTCGAGCACCACCGACCCCATCGGGTCCAGGTAGACCTCGTCGGCCTGTGCGGCCAGCAGGTACTGCGACTGGCCCATGCTCTCGCTGTAGGCCACCAGCTGCTTGCCGGACGCACGCAGGTCCTGCAGTGCCGCGGCCACTTCACGCAGCGAAGCGAAGCCCGACGGCTGCAGCTTGTCCAGCTCCAGCACCACGCGCTCGATCTTCTTGTCTTCCTTGGCCGACTCGATCACCCGCAGCAGGTCGCGCAGCTGGATCTCTTCGGCACCGTTGTCGCCCACCGCCTTGGCCAGCGCGCGGCTGACCGGGTCAGCGCTGAACTGCTCGACCAGGCGGCCTTCCGGCGCGATCACCAGGGTAGTGCGGTCCTGCAGCGATTTGCTGGCACCGGCGCCCATGCCGGCGGCGATGACGAACATCACCAGCAGCAGGAACAGCAGGCCGAAGAACACCAGGTTGAGGATCAACCGGCGGGTGAAGTTCATGACGTCCCACAGCCCGATGAAGAAACTGGCGACGGGGTTGCGACGCGCCGGGGGCAGCGGGGGCACGGGTTGATTCATGGAACGCTCCGGATGGCTTCTTGCCGTGGTGCCAGCATAGCCGGTGCCGTGTGATGCGGCATCGGACACAAGTCAGGGGATCGCCCGCCACGGGTCATCGCGGCGGGCGGGGCGGATCAGGACAGTGCCGACTGGCCGATGCGCAGGCTGCTGCGACGCAGGCGCCAGCCCATCAGGATGGCGGCGGCGGTCAGGCCGACGATCAGGCCGATCCACATGCCCTGCGGGCCCATGCCCAGCCCCAGGCCGAGCCCGGCGCCGAGCGGCATGCCCAGGCCCCAGTACGCGAACATGGCGATGAACATCGGCACGCGGGTGTCCTTCAGGCCGCGCAGCGCGCCCGCCGACAGCACCTGGATGCCATCCGGGAACTGGAAGGTGGCCGCGTACAGCAGCAGGGTGGAGGCCAGGCCGGCCACCGCCAGGTCGTTGGTGTAGACACCGACGATGGCGTCATGGCCGAACAGCAGCACCGCTGCCGACAACGTCTGCGTACCCATGATGATCGCGTAGCCGGCCCAGGCCGCGCGCCGCACGCCGAAGCCATCGCCACGACCGACCGCATGCCCGACGCGCACGGTGGTGGCCTCGGCCACGCCCATCGGGATCATGAAGCACAGCTGGGCGACGTTGATCGCGATCTGGTGCGCGGCCGCTTCATTGGCACCGAGGCGGCCGATCAGCAGCGCGGTGACGATGAACAGGCCGCCCTCCATCAGCACGGTGATGCCGATCGGCAGGCCGGTGCGCAGCAGGTCCCAGATCGCCTTCCAGCGCGGTCCTTCGAAGTGCGAGAACAGCTGCAGGTGGGCGAAGCGCTTGGTGAACCACAGGTAGGTGGCGAAGGCGATCGCCTGCAGCCACATCATCACCGCCGAAGCGATGCCCAGGCCCTCGGCGCCCATTTCCGGGAAGCCGAGCTTGCCGTTGGCCAGCACGTAGCCCATCGGTGCCAGCACCAGCAGGCCACCGAAGCCGAGCAGCATGGTCGGCAGGGTCCAGTGCATGCCCTCGCTGAGATAGCGCATGCAGAAGTACAGGGTCAGCGCAGGTCCGCCCCAGCGCACCGCGTGCAGGAACGCGGTGGCCCCCGGCACGATGTCCGGTGCGATGCCGAACGCAGGCAGCAGCGGCGGCACCACGGTGAGGAAGGTGAACATGATCAGGCCCAGGCCCAGCGCCAGCCACAGTGCCTGGCGGAACAGCGGGCCGATCTCGCGCTCGCGGCCAGCGCCATGCAGCTGCGACACCGAGGCGGTGAGTGAGATCAGGGTGCCGATCGGGATCAGCATCGGCAGCCACAGCAGGGCGGTGCCGATGGTCACCGCGGCCAGGGTCGCCGTAGCGTGGTGGCCGGCAATGACGTTGTCGACGAAGGAGATCAGACCGGTGGACACATGCCCGAGCACAAGCGGCAGGGCGAGCAGACCGGTAGCGCCTACTTCCTTGCTGAAGCGCGGCGTGGAGGTTGCAGTAGACATAAGGTGCTTGACGCGAACTACGGTTGCGCGCGAAGGGCACAGGCACCGGGTTGCGGCCGGTCATCTTACGCGCGCAGCGCGCGCATTCCCATGACATGGCGTGAATGCTGGGTTCCGGCAGGCCCCGGCATCACGCGTTGCGATCGCGTTACGAACAGAAAAAGGGGACGGAGGGGATTAAGTCGTTTCAAGCCCGACTGTGCCGAATACGACTTAATCCCCTCCGTCCCCTTTTCTTTCTACTGCCCGGCCTGGCGCTTGAGCCAGGTATCGCGCTCGGCCGGCGGCACCGCGAGGAACGCGCCGCGGACCTTGTCGCGCTCCTGCGGTGGCGTGCGCTGTGCCACCAGGGTCAGTTGGGCCAGCTGCGCCGGGCTGAGCTGGCGCAGCACGGCCAGCGCGGCCTCGCGCTGTTCCGGCGGCACGAAGCCGAACAGGCCGTGCAGCTTGGGGAACTCCAGGCCCAGCTGCGGGCCCAGCCGCCAGCCTTCGCGGAAGGCCTGGTCCTGCGCCTGGAACTGCTGCCGCAGGCGCTGCTGCTGGTCGGCCGGCAACGCATTGAATCGCGCAGCGGCCTGACGGATCCGCTCACGCTCGCCCTCCGGCAATACCCGCCATGCGGCGTAGTCGGCGCGGCGCTGGCGCTGCTGCTGGGCATCGAGCTGGGCGAACGTAGCGGGCGTCGTACCTGTGGTGGCCGGGGCCGCCGGTGAACTGCCCGGCACTGGCGGCGGCAGCGGCACGTTCAAGGTCTGCGGCGCGGCGGACAGCGACAACGGCAGGGCCAGCAGCAGGCTGGCGAATACGGTCTTATTCATCGGCAGCAGCGGTTTCCAGCGTGGCGCTGGCCGGCTCCGGCCGGCTCGGCTTGGATTGCGACTCGTCCACCGGCAGCGGGCCGCCCGCGGCGGTCCATGCATACAGATCGGCATCGGCCACCAGCGGATAGTCGCGGTCGGCCAGCATCGTGGCGTCGTCCGTCGCCTGCGCAGGGGTCGCGTCCGGCGTGGCATTGACCTTGCTCGGCGGCAGTGCTTCCACCGTGACGGGACCCGCCTCACCAACCACGCCTTCCGGCAGCGGTGCGTCGCTGCCGAACGAATGTCCCTGCCAATGGCGCCAGCCCAGCGCGGCGGCCAGCAGTACCACCACGGTTATCAGCAGGATCAACGGACCGCGCCAGCGCGGCTTGGCATTGGCGCGGCGGCGCTTGCCAGTGGCTGCAGCCCGCTCGTCGCGCTGCGGGGTGCGCCAGCTGGAGGTCGGCGCTTCACTGCTGTTCGTCGGTGCGGCCGGCTGTTGCAGCTGCTGCAGGCGTTTGACGGGCAGATCGCGGATGCGCAGCTGCACCTGTTCGGCCAGCTGGCGCCAGGCCGAGGCGTCGGGCTGGCCGTGCGCGTCACGCGGGCAGGCATCGGCCAGCAGCTGCTGGTAGCCGGCTTCGTCCTGGTCGAGCACGCGCGTGGCGATACCTTCATCCAGGCTGCCGCCCACCCGCAGCAACAGCGCCAGGCGCGGCAACGGTCCCATCTGGCCCAAGGCGGCAAGCGGCGGCTCCCACTGGCCGCCCACCGGCTCACGCAGCGCCTGGCGCTGGCCCAGCAGGGTCCAGAAGCGGGTTGGCCACTGCGCCATCGGCAGGTCACTGGCGACCGCCGCAAACGCGCGCATCACCGCCACCAGTGTCTGTTCGGCCCGGGCAGCATCGCCGCACTGCAGTTCAGCCACCACCAGGGCGCGGCGTTCAACACCTCGCAGGAACGCCGACAGCGCACCGGCCGCGGTCGAGGAAACAGGGGCGGGCACAGCCGTCATCGATCACTCCAAAGGTCTGCCCGCATGATAGCGGCAGGCCATCGGCGCCCGTAGGACTTGCGCCCACAGGCACTTCGTGCTGCAGGTTGTGCACAGCACCACGCTGCCTGCGCAGGAAACTGTGGCATCCAGCTGAATTCACTCTGTTTCAGCACTGTTTCACACTTAAGTAATTGATTTTGATGGATTTTAAAGTATGGCGATTTTTTGACCAACCGGAGCGTGAGGCCGTCGCCATCGGCCTCCTGCGCGCCCGCCGACCGGTAACGCACAGCGTTATCCACAGAACATGTGGATAAGACTGAATCTCCAATGGACACCGATATTTAGGTGACATTTATGATTCAACGGGCGCCGTCCCGCCGCCGCCCACCCCGCCATTCGCGCGCGCATGGCCCGGTACACTGGCCCGATGCTTTCACCGATTCCGACCCTGCAGGTCGCCCTGCCCGTCCCCCTGCCCCGCCTGTTCGACTACCTGTCGCCGGAGGGCGTGGCCCCCACGGTTGCGGTCGGCTGCCGCCTGAAGGTGCCGTTCGGCAACCGTGAGCTGGTCGGTGTGGTGGTGGGACACGGCCAGACCGACGACGGCCAGGGACTCCGCCAGGCGTTGGCCTGGTGCGACCCGCAGCCGCTGCTGCAGGGTGAGCTGTGGCAGAGCCTGCAGTGGCTGGCGCGCTACACCCACGCGCCGTTGGGCGAAGTACTCAGCACCGCCCTGCCCGGCCCGCTGCGCCACGGCGAGGCCCTGCCCGACACCCATCACTGGGGCTGGCAACTGACACCCGAAGGCCATGCCCAGCGCGGGAAGCTGCGCGCCGGCAGCCGCCCGCGGCAGCTGGCCGAACTGCTGGCCGAGGCCGTGGTGGATGAAGACGTACTGGGCGAACGCATGGAGGACTGGCGCACCGCCGCACGCAGTCTGTCCAAGCGTGCACTGGCCGAGCGCGTGGCGATGACGGTGGCACCGCAGCATGCGCAGCCGTTGCCCGGGCCCACGCTCAACCCGGACCAGGCCGAGGCCGTGACTGCGATCAACGCCGCCGACGGCTTCCAGCCTTTCCTGCTGGATGGCGTGACCGGCAGCGGCAAGACCGAGGTCTACCTGCAGGCGATCATCCATTGCCTGGCACAGGGCAGGCAGGCGCTGGTGCTGGTGCCGGAAATCGGCCTGACTCCGCAGACCCTGGCACGCTTCCGCGGCCGCCTCGGCATCGCCGTGCATGCGCTGCATTCGGGCTTGAACGATAACGAGCGCGCTCGCGTCTGGGCAGCCGCCTCACGTGGTGAAGCACGCGTCATTGTCGGCACCCGCTCGGCAGTGTTCACGCCGCTGCCGCAGGCCGGTCTGCTGATCATCGACGAGGAACATGACGGCAGCTACAAGCAGCAGGACGGCATCCGCTACCACGCGCGCGATTTCGCCCTGGTGCGCGCCAAGGCGCTCGGCATTCCCGTGCTGCTCGGCAGTGCCACGCCCTCGCTGGAAACACTGCACAACGCCTATGCCGGGCGCTACGCCCACCTGCGCCTGAAGCAGCGTGCCGGCGATGCACGACCACCGCGCGTGCGCATCCTCGATGTGCGCAAACGGCCATTGCACGATGGCCTCTCGGCCGATGTTCTGGCCGGCATCGGCGAGCACCTGCAGCGTGGCCAGCAGGTGCTGGTGTTCAAGAACCGCCGTGGCTATGCGCCGGTGCTGCTGTGCCACGACTGCGGCTGGACCGCACCGTGCAACCGCTGCGATGCACCGATGACCGTGCATGGTGGCGGCCGCCGGCTGCAGTGCCACCACTGCGGTGCGCGGCAACCGGCGCCGCTGGCATGCCCGGCCTGCGGCAGCCTGGCGCTGCAGCCACAGGGCATCGGTACCGAACGCCTGGAAGAGCACCTCACCGCCGCCTTCGCCGATTTTCCGGTGGTGCGCATCGACCGCGGCACCACCTCACGACGCGACGCACTGGAACAGCAGCTGGCGAAACTGGGTGACCAGCCCGGCATCCTGGTCGGCACGCAGATCCTGGCCAAGGGCCACGACCTGCCGAAGCTGACACTGGTGGTGGTGGTGGGCATCGACGAAGGTTTGTTCTCCGCGGACTTCCGCGCCAGTGAAAAACTGGCACAGCAGCTGATCCAGGTCGCTGGCCGCGCCGGCCGTGCACGTGATCCTGGTGAGGTCTGGCTGCAGACTCATCACCCCGGGCATCCGCTGCTGGAAACCCTGGTGAGCGGTGGCTACCACCCGTTCGCGCAGGCCGAGTTGAACCAGCGCCAGGCCGCCGGATTCCCGCCGTTCGCGCATCTGGCACTGATGCGCGCCGAGGCACAGCAGGTCGAGCATGCCAATGCGTTCCTGCTGGCGGCGCGGCAGTTGCTGGGCGAACAGAACGTGGTCGAGGCCTATGGGCCGATGCCGGCGCCGATGCCGCGGCGTGCCGGTTACCAGCGCACGCAGCTGTTGCTGTCCGCGCTTCAGCGGCCACCGCTGCATGGCGTGCTGGCCCAGCTGGTGCCGCAGCTGTATGCGCTGCCGGAGGCACGCAAGGTGCGCTGGTCGCTGGATGTGGATCCGACGGATCTGTATTGAGGCAGACGAACGCTAGCGCCGGGCCATGCCCGGCGGTCCTCCGCATACCACGCTCGCCGGGCATGGCCCGGCGCTACCCCTCAGGTCAGCGGCGACATCACGCCGCGCTGGTAGGCCGGGCGTTCGCGCAGGCGGGCGTACCAGTCGGCCAGGTGCGGCAGTTCCGGGCGCTGGATGGGCAGTTCGAACCAGGCATAGATCAGCGAGCCCAGCGGGATGTCACCCATCGCGAACGTCTCGCCCGACAGCCACGGCTGTCTGGCCAACGTGGCATCGGCCATCGCCAGGTAGTCACCGGCACGCACGATGGCGGCATTGATGCGCGCTTCGTCGCGGTCAGCTGGGGCGGTGCGCATGATGCCCCAGATCAGGTCGGTGTACAGCGGCGCCATGCGCGAGGTGCTCCAGTCCATCCACTTCTCGGCCTGGGCGCGTTCCATCGGGTCTTCGGCGTACAGCGTGCCCAGCGCGTAGCGCGCACTCAGATAGCGCACGATGGCATTCGATTCCCACAGCGGCAGGCCATGGTCTTCGATCACCGGCACCAGGCTGTTGGGATTCATCGCCAGGTACTCCGGCGTCTGCGTGCCGCCATGGCTGCCACCAACCTCGATGGATTCATACGGCAGGCCGATCTCCTCGGCGCACCACAGCACCTTGCGGACGTTACTGGAATTGCGGCGGCCCCAGATCTTCAACATGCGGGTTTTTTCCTTGCTGGCAATGCGAGCGGCAACGATACGCCTGATCGGAGTGGGTGTGTGGGTGGCGGATGCGGGATCTGGCATCTGGGGCTTGCCGGCCAGCGGCCGGCACTACCGGTTTTTCTTCGGCAGCGCGCGCACGTAGGAGGACTTGCCGTCCTTCTTCAGCTCGAACAGCCCGATCGCTGCCAGCAGGTCACTGAGCTTGCCGTAACCGTAGTTGCGCGGATCGAACGAGGCCTGGTTGCCGATCTGGCTGCCGACCGGGCCAAGGTGCGACCAGCCATCCTCGCCCTCGGCCGAGGACACCGCACGGCGCAGCATCTTCACCAGCCGCGTATCGCTGCGCATTTCCGCACCGCTCTTGCGTGGCCGGGCATCGTCGTTGGCAACAGGCTCGTTCGATGCCTGTTCGCTGGACGCCTGTTCGGTATCCGGCACGCTGGCATGGGTCTGGCCCAGCGCTTCCAGATAGGTGAACTTCGAGCACGCGTTGACGAACGGCTCCGGGGTTTTCTTCTCGCCGAAGCCATAGACCTTCACACCGTCGGTCAGCAGGCGCATCACCATCGGGGTGAAATCGGCATCGCTGGACACGATGGCGAAGCCATCGAGATTGCGCGCGTACAGCAGGTCCATGGCATCGATCACCATCGCCATGTCCGAGGCATTCTTGCCCTTGCTGTAGGCGAACTGCTGGATCGGGCGGATCGCATATTCGTGC
Source organism: Stenotrophomonas sp. 96582_Sma (assembly GCF_056480905.1). Taxonomy (NCBI): domain Bacteria; kingdom Pseudomonadati; phylum Pseudomonadota; class Gammaproteobacteria; order Lysobacterales; family Lysobacteraceae; genus Stenotrophomonas; species Stenotrophomonas sp. 96582_Sma. Next base: position 4,479,589 of record NZ_CM151122.1, read on the forward strand.
AGCACGGCCTCCCAACCCTTCAACCGCGGGCTCTTCCAGTTGCCATAGGCGCGGCGCACGTTGGCCACACCGTAGCGGGCGACTTCGGCCAGGACCTCGTCGATCTTCGAGGCCGGCGCATTGTCGGCGTCGATCAACAGGGCGATGCGCTTTTCCGGTTCGCTCATGGGCTCCTCACGGGCGGTTGCCTGAACCCGAGTATCGCCGATCCATGCGGGCGCTGACGTGACAGGGCGCCATCGTGCGAAGATGCCAGGCGCTTCCCCCAATGCCCCCACTGGAGTGAGTCGATGAGTCGCGAGCGCGTTCCCCACCTGGTTGTTGTCGGCGGCGGTTTTGCCGGCCTCTGGGCCACCCGTGCCCTGGCCCGCGAGCGCATACGCATCACCCTGGTCGACCGCCGCAACCACCATCTGTTCCAGCCACTGCTGTACCAGGTGGCCACCGCCGGCCTGTCCGCGCCGGACATCGCCGCGCCGCTGCGCCACATCCTCGGCCACCAGCGCAATGTGGAAGTCCGCCTCGGCGAAGTGGTGACCATCGACAAGCAGGCCCGGCAGATCCGCATGGCCGATGGCAGCACGCTGGACTACGACAGCCTGCTGCTGGCTACCGGCGCCACCCACGCCTACTTCGGCAACGACCAGTGGGCCGATGATGCGCCCGGTCTGAAGACGCTGGACGATGCCATTGCGTTGCGCCGCAAGCTGCTGCTGGCGTTCGAGCGCGCAGAGGCGGAACCGGACCCGGCGAAGAAGGCCGCATGGCTGAGCTTTGCCGTGGTTGGTGGTGGACCTACCGGCGTCGAACTGGCCGGCACTCTGGCCGAGATCGCGCGGCATACGCTGCGCAACGAGTTCCGCCACATCGACCCGGCCAGCGCCAAGGTGCGGCTGGTCGAAGCTGGCCCACGCGTGTTGTCCTCGTTCCCGGAAGTGCTTTCGCTGAAGGCGCGCCGGCAGCTGGAAAAACTGGGAGTGGAAGTGCTGACCGGTACCCCGGTGAGCGACATCGACAGCCAGGGCTTCAAGCTCGGTGAGCATTTCGTGCCGGCACGCACGGTGGTCTGGGCCGCCGGTGTGGCCGCTTCACCCCTGGCGCGCACGCTGGACGTGCCGCTGGACCGCGCCGGCCGCGTGCAGGTGCAACCCGATCTCACCCTGCCCGGCCACCCGGAACTGTTCGTGGCCGGCGATCTGGCCGCACTGAACCAGGCCAACGGCAAGCCGGTACCCGGCGTGGCCCCTGCCGCCAAGCAGATGGGCAAGTACGTGGCCGAGGTGATCCGCGCGCGCCTGCACGGCAAGGCAGTCCCCGGACCGTTCAAGTACGCCGACTTCGGCAACCTGGCCACCATCGGCCGCATGGCCGCGATCGTGCACCTGGGCCGGCTGCAGTTGTCGGGCATCCTGGCCTGGTGGTTCTGGCTGGCCGCGCACGTGTTCTTCCTGATCGGCTTCCGCAACCGCATCGTGGTGCTGCTGAACTGGGCGGTGGCGTACTGGAGCTACCAGCGGAGCGCGCGCATCATCTTCGGTGATGATCAGGAAGACCGGCGACCCCGACGGTAGTGCCGGCCGCTGGCCGGCTGCTGCGCGGTCGGATCCCTTTCCGCAGGAAAGGGCTCTGACCCCGTCAACACCATCCACGCATGGCGTGGATCTACCGGTTCATCGGGCCACCCGCCGTTTCGACCAGGTGCGGCAGAAATCCTCCTTCCTCGCGGCATCAGCAATCTGCGCGGTACTCCAATGCCGGGTGATCCAGATTGTCAGTGCGGTACTGCTGAGATGCCAGCGCAGCATGTCGTGCCTTGGCTGCCGCATCAGGTGGCGGCGTGCAACCCAGAACGCTTCGCGCTCGACATCAGTCGCCTTCTTCAACGCTTCAGGATCGAAGAACCGCGTCGTGAAGCTCCATGGAGTCATCGGCTGGTATCCCGCCCGCGGTTCGCTGCTGCACGCGGCCACACCACTGGGCGTGCGGTCGGCCAAGTTCGGCCGGCCTTCCACCAGCGCCAACCCGAGCAGGTACAGCAGGCCAGGCAGCAGCGCGATGCCGGCGACCAGCATGACGACGCAGATCCATGCTTTGCCGGCGGCACGCATCGCTCTACTGCGCCTTTGGTTTCGCGTACCACAGTGCGTTGACGATGACCCAGCGCTGGTCGAAGCGCCCCATGTGGAAGTAGTCGACGAACCACGGGGTTTCCAGTCGCACCGAGGCGGCGTTGCCGGTCACGTCCAGCACCGTGCAGCGGCGGTCCCATTGATCCTTCGGGGTCTTCAACGCGCCCTGCTTCGTCAGCGCCACCAGTTCTTCCTTCGACATGCGGCGCAGGCCCAGGCGTTCGTCGGGCGTATCGCCGAGGACCGCGCGCTTGGCCAGGTCCGGGTGCAGGGAGCGGGCGACGCGCTGCGGGTCGGCTTCCAGCTGGCCGTCGACGTAATCGTGGCAGGTGGCTTCAATGGCCTCGAGGGTGGCCGGATCGGCAGTGGGGCTCGTTGCTGCGGAAAGAGCGAACAGCAGGGCAATCGCGGACATCCGGGTCTCCAGGGCTGGGCGCGGGGTGATCATGGCATGGGCCAAGTGGCCCATCCACGCATGGCGTGGATCTACAGAAGCGTCTCGGCCGGTTCCTGCAGCCAGGCCAGCTTGCGTTCGCGCGGCTGCTGCTTGAGCTGCCACTCGGCCCGCGAGGCGGCAGCCCGGTCCGGGTACTCGCGCACGGCCAGCACGCGCAGCGGCGGCCGCGCCCGGGTGTAACGCGCGCCCTTGCCGGCCTGGTGGGCGGCGAAGCGCGCGTCCACGTCGGTGCTGATGCCGGCGTAATAGCTGCCATCGCGGCATTCGAGCAGGTACAGGAACCACGGGCGGAGGGACGGGGCCATGCCCGGATTATGCCGTGCTGCACTGCAGCGGATATACTGGCGCCCGAATGCAGGAGAGAGGCGCCGCGCTGGCGCCCGCCGAAGGCGCAGGCTCCCATGATCGCTCAGGCCGGTGGGCTGGAATCCCACCAACCATGCATTCGACTCGCCGAGCTGGAGAGAGGTCACCGGGCACGCCCGGGACGATCCGCCGAAGGGGCACGCGGCCTACGCCGCTGAACTCTCAGGCAAAAGGACAGCGGGAGCGGCACCGGTCATCGTCATCCCGTCATTGCGCAGGCAGTGGCGGTAGTCGCGCATGGCCGGCCCCACCGCGCCCGGAGCCTGTCCCATGCTGCTGTCCATCATCTACCTGATCGCCATTTCCGCCGAAGCCATGACCGGCGCGCTGTCCGCCGGCCGCCGCCGCATGGACCTGTTCGGGGTGGTCATGATCGCCTGTGTCACCGCCCTCGGGGGCGGTTCGCTGCGCGACATCCTGCTCGGCCACTACCCGTTGGGCTGGGTGAAGCATCCCGAGTACCTGGGCTTCACCGTGTGCGCGGCGCTGATCGCCACCTGGGTGGCGCGCTGGATGCACCACTTCCGCCGCACCTTCCTGGTGCTCGATGGCCTGGGCCTGATCGCCTTCACCCTGATCGGCTGTTCGATCGCGCGCGAGGCCGGCCATGCCATGCCGATCGTGCTGATCGCCGGCATGCTGACCGGCGCGTTCGGCGGCGTGCTGCGCGACATTCTCTGCAACGAGGTGCCGCTGATCTTCCAGAAGGAGCTGTACGCGATCATCGCGCTGCTGACCGGCGCGGCCTACCTGTTGCTGCTGCACTGGGGCGTGGCCGACGCCACCGCGATCCTGTGCTGCCTCGGCGGCGGCTTCGCGCTGCGCCTGCTGGCGATCCACTACCGCTGGGAAATGCCGAAGTTCGTCTATCACGACGAAGTGCATTGATTGTTTGTCGGTAGTGTCGGCCGCTGGCCGGCAACACGGCACACGCCCGCAGATTCCGGCAGGTTGCCGGCCAGCGGCCGGCACTACCGAATGCGCTGCATGACCATGGTCATACGGCATTGGCCGGGGTGATTGGCTACCATTGTCACCCCGTCGCTGCCGCGACGGCATCCAGCCACGCCGCGCCCGCGGCCCCGCCAGACAACTCCCTCCCCGCTGCCCGTGGTGCCGTGAACGCGCCGACGGGCCCGCATGTCCCTGCGCGCGCAGGGCGCAGGATGCCCCATGTCTGTCGCCGAAAATTCCCGCTTCCGTCGTGCCCGCCTGTTGTGGGCGGTGCTGGCCATCGCCCTCGCCGCCCTTCTGGCGTGGTGGCTGTGGTCCCGGAATGGTGCCGGCAGCAGCGACGATGCACCCGGCAAGACGGTGCCCGTGCGCATCGCCCGCGCCAGCGCCGAGCCGCTGGTGCTGCGCCTGAAGGCGGTCGGTACGGTCACCCCGCTGCACAGCGTGGTGGTACGCAGCCGCGTGGATGGCGAACTGCTGCGGCTGCATTTCCAGGAAGGCCAGCAGGTGAAGGCCGGCGACCTGCTGGCGCAGATCGACCCGCGCCCGTATGAGGTGAAGCTGGCACAGGCCCAGGGCACGCAGCAACAGAACCTGGCCGAGCTGGAGAACGCAGAACGCCAGCTGCAGCGCTACCGCGAACTGCAGAAGCAGAACTACGTGTCCGGGCAGGAACTGAGCGACCAGCAGAGCAAGGTGCGCCAGCTGCAGGGCCGCCGCCTCAGCGATCAGGCGTCTGTTGATGAAGCGCGCCTGCAGCTGCAGTACACCCGCATCACCGCGCCGGTCAGTGGCCGCGTCGGGCTGCGCCGGTTGGACGTGGGCAACCTGGTGCGCGCCAGCGATGCCGAAGGCCTGGTGACGCTGGCGCAGACCGCGCCGATCAGCGTGCTGTTCACCGTGCCCGAACCCGAGCTGCCTGCGCTGCTCGATGCCGTGCAGGCGCAACCGGCACTGGCGGTGGAAACCTGGGACCGCGAAGAACGCCGGCAGCTGGCCCGCGGCTCGCTGTCCAGCGTCGACAACCGCATCGATACCACCACCGGCACGTTGAAACTGCGTGCGCACTTCGACAACCACGATCTGGCGCTGTTCCCCAACCAGTTCGTCAACGTCCGCCTGCAGCTGGGCGAGCAGCCCGCGCTGCTGATTCCCGATGCCGCCGTGCAGTTCGGCAGCCAGGGCAACTACGTGCATATCGTCGACAAGGACAGCAAGGCACAACGCCGCACCGTGGTGCTCGGTCCAGCCGATGATGGACGCGTGGCCGTGCGCTCCGGGCTGGCCGCAGGGGACAAGGTGGTGATCGAAGGCATCGACGGGCTGGAAGACGGCACGGCGGTGGAGATCATCACCGAGGAGGCCGCGACCAAGGCCGGCGCATGAACCTCTCGCGCCCGTTCATCCTGCGCCCGGTCGCAACGACTCTCCTGATGGTGGCGCTGCTGCTGTCCGGCGTGCTGGCCTATCGCCTGCTGCCGGTGGCGGCGCTGCCGCAGGTCGATTACCCGATCATCCAGATCACCACGCTGTATCCGGGGGCCAGCCCCGAACTGACCACACGCACCATCACCGCACCGCTGGAGCGCCAGCTCGGCCAGATTCCCGGCCTGAAACAACTGTCGTCGACCAGTTCCGGTGGCGCCTCGGTCATCACCCTGCAATTCGGGCTGGAGGTGTCGCTGGGTGTGGCCGAGCAGGACGTGCAGGCCGCCATCAACGCGGCGGGCAGCTTCCTGCCCGGGGACCTGCCTGTGCCGCCGGTGTACCGCAAGGTCAACCCGGCCGACACCCCGATCCTGACACTGGCGGTGACCTCGCAAGGACTGTCGCTGCCGCAGGTGCACGATCTGGTGGATACGCGCATCGCCCAGCGCCTGGCGCAGTTGCCCGGCGTCGGCCTGGTCAGCCTGGCCGGGGGCCAGCGCCCGGCGGTGCGCATCCAGGTCAATCCGGCGGCGCTTGCCGCCAACAACCTGGGCATGGACCACATCCGCACCGCCATCGCCGCCGCCAACGTCAACCTGCCCAAGGGTAGTTTCGACGGCCCGATCCGCGCGGTGATGCTCGATGCCAACGATCAGATGCGCAGCGTGGATGAGTACCGCGCCCTGGTACTGGCCTGGCGCGACGGCGCGCCGCTGCGGCTGGGCGATGTAGCCACCATTACCGATGGCGCCGAGAACCGCCAGTTGGCTGCGTGGAGCGGTACCACGCCGGCAGTACTGGTGAACATCCAGCGCCAGCCCGGCGCCAACGTGATCGCCGTGGTCGAGCAGGTGCGTACGCTGCTGCCGCAGCTGCAGGCCACGCTGCCCGCCGGCGTGCAGATGAATGTACTGAGCGACCGTACCGAATCGATCCGCGCGTCGGTGCGCGGCGTGCAGAAAGAACTGGTACTGGCCATCGGCCTGGTGGTGCTCGTCACCTGGGTGTTCCTGCGCAATCTGCCGGCCACGCTCATTCCCAGCGTCGCGGTGCCGCTGTCGCTCATCGGCACCTTCGCGGTCATGCTGCTGGCCGGCTATTCGCTCAACAACCTCACGCTGATGGCGCTGACCATCGCCACCGGCTTCGTGGTGGACGACGCCATCGTGATGCTGGAGAACATCGCCCGCCATCTGGAGGAAGGCGAAAGCCCCCGCGATGCAGCGCTGAAAGGCGCAGCCGAGATCGGCTTCACCCTGGTGTCGCTGACTGTTTCGCTGATCGCGGTGCTGATCCCGCTGCTGTTCATGGCCGACCTGGTGGGTGCACTGTTCCATGAGTTCGCAGTGACACTGGCGGTAGCCATCGGCATTTCGCTGGTGGTCTCGCTGACGCTGACGCCGATGCTGTGCGCGCGGTTCCTGAAGCCGCACGCGAAGACTGCACATGCGCCCGATGTCTTCGACCGCGTCATCGGCCTCTACGACCGCCAGCTGCGCTGGGTGCTGCAGCGCCAGCCGCTGATGTTGCTGGCCACCGTTGCCACCCTCGCACTGACCGTGGCGCTGTACTTCGCCGTGCCCAAGGGTTTCTTCCCGGTGCAGGATGCCGGCCTGGTGCAGGGCATCAGCGAAGCGCCGCAGGCGATCTCGTTCCAGGCCATGCGCGAGCGCCAGCAGGCACTGGCGGCGGCCATCGAAGCCGACCAGGCGGTGGCCAGCGTGTCGTCCTACATCGGCGTGGACGGCAACAACGCCACGCTCAATACCGGCCGCCTGCTGATCGAGCTGAAACCGCACGGCGACCGCGATAGCGCCGCCGTAGTGATGGCGCGCCTGCAACAGCGCGTGTCGAAGATCCCCGGCATCACCCTGTACCTGCAGCCGGTACAGGAGCTGGGCATCGAAGACCGCATCAGCCGCACCCAGTACCAGTTCACCCTGACCACGCCGGATCTTGAAACACTGGAACGCTGGACCCCGAAGCTGCTGCAGGCGCTACGCCAGCAACCTGCACTGCGCGATGTCGCCAGCGATCTGCAGATGCAGGGCCGGCAGGCGCGCGTGGCGATCGACCGCGATGCGGCGGCGCGCCTGGGCGTAAGCGTGGAAGCAGTAGCCGATGCGCTGTACGACGCCTATGGGCAGCGCCAGATTTCGACCATCTTCACCCAGGCCAGCCAGTACCGGGTGGTGCTGGAGGCCGATCCTTCACGACAGCCCGGGCCGGAGGCGATCACGGGCCTGCGTGTGCGCAGCAGCAGTGGGCAGACCGTGCCGCTGGGTGCGGTGGCACGCGTGGATCTGGGCCCGACCGCCCTGCTGCGCAACCATGTCGGCCAGTTCCCGGCGGCCACGCTGTCGTTCAACCTTGCCCCGGGTGCTTCGCTGGGCGAAGCGGTGGAGGCTGTGCACGCCGCGCGCGCACAGGTGAACCTGCCGCAGAGCATCGAACTTCGCCTGCAGGGTGCCGCAGCGGCCTTCAGCAGCTCGCTGTCGTCCACACTGTGGCTGATCCTGGCCGCGGTGGTGGTGATGTACATCGTGCTGGGCGTGCTCTACGAGAGCTTCATCCACCCCATCACCATCCTCTCCACCCTGCCCTCGGCCACCGTCGGTGCGTTGGCGGCACTGTGGGTAAGCGGACGCAGCCTGGACCTGATCGCGGTGATCGGCATCGTGCTGCTGATCGGCCTGGTGAAGAAGAACGCGATCATGATGATCGACTTCGCGCTGGACGCGCAGCGCACACGCGGCATGTCACCGCGCGAGGCGATCCATCAGGCCGCGCTGCTGCGCTTCCGGCCGATCCTGATGACCACGCTGGCCGCGCTGTTCGGCGCAGTGCCGCTGATGCTGGCCAGCGGTTCCGGCGCCGAGCTGCGGCAGCCACTGGGCTGGGTGATGGTAGGGGGGCTGCTGGTCAGCCAGGTACTGACCCTGTTCACCACGCCGGTGATCTACCTGGCCTTTGATCGCCTGCAGCGTGGCCGTGCGACGTCCCCGGTGGCCGTTGACGAGGCGAGCGCGTGACCCCCATCGCGCGCCTGGCGCAGGCCTGCGTGCAGCGCCCGGTAGCGACGATCCTGCTGGCGGTGGCGCTGGTGCTGGCCGGCCTGCTGGCATTGCGCCTGTTGCCGGTGGCGCCGCTGCCACAGGTCGATTACCCGGCCATTGAAGTCAGTGCCAGCCTGCCCGGCACCTCGCCCGAGTCGATGGCAGCCACCGTCGCCACGCCGCTGGAGCGCGCACTGGGCAGCCTGCCCGGCATCTCACGCATCGACTCGGCCAGCACCCAGGGCCAGACCCAGATCGAACTGAAGTTCGTACTCGGCCGCGACATCGATGAGGCAGCGCGTGAAGTGCAGGCCGCCATCAATCTTGCACGCGGACAGTTGCCCAGTGGCATGCCCGGCATGCCGCAGTACCGCAAGGTCAATCCCTCACAGGCACCGATCCTGGCGCTGGCACTGACCTCGGACACGCGTTCGCCAGGCCAGCTGTATGACCTGGCCTCCACCGTGCTGGCGCAGAAGCTGTCGCAGGTGCCGGGCGTGGGCGAAGTGCAGGTGGGCGGCAGCGCCTTGCCCGCCGTGCGTGTATCGCTGGACCCGAATGCACTGAACCATGCAGGCCTGGCACTGGAGGACGTGGCCCAGGCCATCGGCCGCGCCAACGCCATGCGCCCGCTGGGTGCCGTGGGCGATGACCGCCAGCAGTGGCAGCTGGAAGCGCCGCTGCAGCTGCGCCAGGCCGCGCAGTACCGCGAACTGGCATTGAAGGTCAGCGACGACCGCACGCTGCGGCTGGGCGATGTCGCCGCCGTTGCCGATGGCGTGGAAGACCGTTACGCCAGCGGCTTCCACAACGAACGCCCCGCCGTGCTGCTGATCGTCAGCCGCCAACCCGGCGCCAACATCATCGCCACCGTTGATGCCATCCAGGCGCAGCTACCGCAACTGCATGCGCTGTTGCCCTCCAGCGTGGACATGCGGCTGGTGATGGACCGCTCGCCGGTGATCCGCGCCACCCTGCACGAAGCAGAGCTCACGCTGGTGCTGGCGATCGTGCTGGTGGTGCTGGTGGTGCTCGGCTTCCTCGGCCACTGGCGTGCAGCGTTGGTGCCCAGCGTGGCCATTCCGGTGGTGCTGTTCGGCACGCTGGCGCTGATCGCGCTGATGGGCTTCTCACTCAATACGCTTTCATTGATGGCGCTGATCGTCGCCGCCGTGCTGGTGGTGGACGATGCCATCGTGGTGCTGGAGAACATCGCCCGCCATCGCGAACTGGGCGCCGACCGCTGGCAGGCGGCAGTACGGGGTGCATCGGAAGTCGGTGCCACGCTGCTGTCGATGAACGTTGCACTGGCCGTGGTGTTCGTCTCCATCCTGTTCCTGGACGACTTCGTCGAACGCCTGTTCCGCGAATTCTCGTTGACCCTGGTGGCGGCCATGACGGTCTCCGTGCTGGTCGCGCTGAGCCTGGTGCCGATGCTGTGTGCACGATTGTTCGTGGATGCCGCGCAGCAACCCTCGCGCTGGCAGCGGGGCAGCAATGCGCTGTTCGAACGTGTGCGCAGCGCCTACCTGCGCACGCTTCAGGCCAGCCTGCGCCGGCTGCGCTGGCCGTTGCTGGCCTTCGTTGCAGTCATCGCGCTTAACACGTGGCTGTTCCAGCAGGTGCCCAAGGGCATCGTGCCCAAGCAGGACACCGCGCAGCTGCGCGGCTTCGCGCGCGGCGATGACGGCCTGTCCTTCCAGGCCATGCAACCGAAGATCGACGCGTACAGGAAGCTGTTGCTGTCCGATCCGGCCATCGAGGACATCATCGGCTACATCGGTGGCAGCAACGGGGTCAACAACGCCTTCATCATGATCAAGATGAAGCCGCTGGCCGAGCGCAAGGTGTCCAGCCAACAGGTGATCGACCGCCTGCGCGCGCGGCTGCCCAAGCTGCCCGGCGGCAATCTCTATCTGTGGGTGGACCAGGACATCCGCCTGGAGGGCGCCGGCAGCAGCGGCAAGTACGAGTTCCAGCTGCTGTCGGCCGATACAGCACCACTGCGCGAATGGGCGCCGAAGGTGGCGGCCGCGCTGCGTGGCCTGCCCGAACTGGTGGACGTGGAAGCACAGGGTGAAGCGGGCATGCGCCAGGTGGTGCTGGATATCGACCGCGAAGCAGCCGCGCGCCACGGCGTCGACCTGCGCACGGTGGCCAACATGCTCAACAACTCCTTCAGCCAGCGCCAGGTCGCCACGCTGTACGACAGCCTCAACCAGTACCGCGTGGTGATGGAGTTGGACCCGAAGCACACCCAGGACCCGGGCACGCTGTCACGCCTGCAGGTGATCGATGGCAACGGCCAGCGCATTCCGCTGTCGAGCATCGCCAGCTGGCGCTATGGCATGGCACCGGACCGGGTGTACCACAGCGAGCAGTTCGCCTCGATCTGGATCGAGTTCGCGCTGGCACCGGGGGTGGGCCTGGAACAGGCCACGCAGGCGATCGATGGTGCGATGGCGAAACTGATGCTGCCACGGTCGGTACAGGGAAAACTGTCCGGCGAAGCCGGCGGCCTGGAGCAGCTCCGTTCGCGCCAGTTGTGGCTGGTGCTGGGCGCCACGCTGGCGGTCTACCTGGTGCTGGGCATCCTCTACGAGAGCTTCCTGCAGCCACTGGTGATCCTGTCCACCCTGCCTTCGGCCGGTGTCGGCGCGCTGCTGGCGCTGTGGCTGTTCGGCAACGAACTGAACCTGATCGCCCTGCTCGGCCTGTTCCTGCTGGTGGGCGTGGTGATGAAGAACACCATCCTGCTGGTGGATTTCGCACTGGCCGGCGAGCGGCGCGGGCTGAGCGCGCAGGATTCAGTGATGGAAGCCGCGCGGTTGCGCCTGCGGCCGATCCTGATGACCTCGCTGGCGGCGCTGCTCGGCACGCTGCCGCTGATGCTGGCCAACGGCGAAGGCTGGGAGCTGCGGCAACCGCTGGGCATTGCGATTGTCGGCGGCTTGCTGGTCAGCCAGTGGCTGACGCTGTACACGACCCCGGCGATGTATCTGGCCTTGGCGAGGATTCGGGCGAAGCGGTGAATGTGGGGCGGGGAATTCATCCACGCGTGGCGTGGATCTACCGTCAATGCCGCACGACGAACCCGCCGGACCGGCCGCTGGATGGCGCCTGCAGCTCCTCGTTGAAGGCTGCCTTGATGGCCTCGACCACCACGTCACGGTCCATGCCCTCACTGGTCACCAGCGCGTCGGCAACGTGCTGGGCAACGTCGGCAAGAATTCGCCCCCAGGCACGTTCTTCGCGGATGTCGGGGCGATCCTCGTACAGCCCCACTTTCAATGATGCATGCAGCCCGCGCTCAGCGATCCACACGCGAATCATCTCGACCGAAGATTCGTCGCGTTGGGCAGCTTCAGGGATGATCAGTTCTTTCATGGCGGCAGCCGCAAGGAGAAGTGATCGCATTGTGGCCCACATCCATGCATGGCGTGGATCTACTGCGGACCTTGAGTAGAGTCGAGCTTGCTCGACTGCCGTTGGTGCACGTTTTTCCGCAGTCGAGCAAGCTCGACTCTACGTGTCCAAGGCGGATCATCGCACTGTGCGGACTGGACCACTTGGCGTGCCGGGTGCGACCCGACGGGCCCGCGACAAATGTGGCCTCCAGCGGGTCGTAGCCGTCATTGCCGGGGACGGCGAATCGTCCACGCATGGCGTGGATCTACTGCCACCCCGGCGATGTACCTGGCGCTGTCGCTCATGCGCAGCGCCAGGCGCATCGCCGGTGCAGATGGGCCGGTCTCCAACTCCGACCGGCCCTGATCGCGGCCGCACCCCCGCAGGCGCTGGCCGCCATCCACACACGTGCCGCACTCAGGCGGCTTCCATCAAGCTGCTTCGGACACCTTCACGTCGCGACGGGCGCGCACGGCCGCAGCCAGTCGCTCCAGCACCGTGACGGTGGTGTCCCAGTCGATGCAGCCATCGGTGATGCTCTGCCCGTAGATCAGCGGCTGGCCTTCCACCAGTTCCTGGCGGCCACCGACCAGATGGCTCTCGATCATCACGCCAACGATGCGCTGCTCGCCGTCTTCCAGCTGAACGGCGATGTCGTCGATCACCTTCGGCTGGTTCTCCGGGTTCTTCAGGCTGTTGGCATGGCTGGCGTCGATCATCAGACGCGTCGGCAGCTTCGCCTTGGCCAGCACCTGGCAGGCCTCAGCAACACTGCCTGCGTCGTAGTTCGGCTGCTTGCCGCCGCGCAGGATCACATGGCAATCCGGGTTGCCGGTGGTCGACACGATGGCGGTACCGCCCTGCTTGGTGACCGACAGGAAGTGATGCGGATTGGACGCGGCACCCACCGCGTCAGCGGCGATCTTCACGTTGCCATCGGTGCCGTTCTTGAAGCCGACCGGGCACGACAGCCCCGACGCCAGCTCGCGATGCACCTGGCTTTCGGTAGTGCGTGCGCCGATCGCGCCCCATGCCACCAGGTCGGCGATGTACTGCGGCGAGATCACGTCGAGGAATTCGACACCGGCCGGCAGGCCGAGTTTGTTGATGTCGCGCAGCAGGCCGCGGGCGATGCGCAGGCCCTTGTCGATCCTGAAGCTGCCGTCCAGGTCCGGGTCGTTGATCAGGCCCTTCCAGCCCACCGTGGTGCGCGGCTTCTCGAAGTACACGCGCATGACGATTTCCAGTTCTCCGGCCAGCGCGTCACGCAGCGGCTTCAGGCGCTGGGCGTACTCGATGGCGGCCTTCGGGTCGTGGATCGAGCACGGGCCAACCACCACCGCCAGGCGGTCGTCACGGTCATGCAGGATCTGGTGCAGGGCCGCGCGCGAGGCGCTGACGGTGTCGGAGGCTTCATCGTCACAGGGCAGCATCGCCAGCAGCTGGGCGGGCGGTGTCAGCGGTTCGATGGTGCGGATACGCAGGTCGTCGGTGTGCGGGGGCATTGCAGGAGATCTCCGGAACGTTGGGGGTCCCCAGCGTGGCGGCATGAAAAAAGCCGCCAGGTTCGCTGGCGGCTTTCGGGAATGCGTCTGAAGCTTTCTTCAGGGTGAGCGCAGTCCTTCCTCCGCCAGTGGCTTCGGAAAGTAATACCAGTAAAAGCGGGTGGCGGCTGCGTTCATGGGATCTATTGATAACACAGCTTTTGCGCAGTGCAAAATGTTTCATCCGCAACTGGGGACGCGGTTCAGCGAGGTGCGCACCAGCCATGCCTACGCGGCGGCAGCCACGCGAAGTTGCTCATTTGCCATGCACTTCCACGTCCAGCAGCAGGCCTTCGTGGATGTCGGCCCAGCGCTCCAGCACGCGATCCAGTTCCTGCCGGGCTTCGTCCAGCTGCTCAGGGTTGAGCAGGGAACGCGCGGTGTAGAGGTCGGAAACCAACCGCCGCAGGGCCGATTCCGGGATGGCCACCGACGGCCCCTCCAGGCCCGGCAACTGCAACGCCGGGCTGTCGCCAAGAGGGCCGAACAGCGTGACCTGGAGCGTGCTCTGCATGATCAACTTCCCTGCGGATGGACATGGGCAATGCACTGTTTACCGTGTCTGGGTGACAGGCGCATGTGCCTCCCATGCCGAGGCCCGGGATCTGCCGGCGTCTGCCGCCCCGCTACAGGGCGGCCAGGTCGGCCAGGTGCTGGGCCATGCTGTCCATCGCGCCTACCGCATGGGTGGTGGTGAAGTACGCATGCCAGCCGGTCGCGGCGATGCCGGCCACCAGCGCATCGACCTCCTCGCGGCTTGCACAGCGCCAGACCGCATAGAACTGCTCATCGCTGCCGTGCGGTACGCCCGTGGCAATGCGGCCCATCGCCAGCGGCGTGATGCGGGCTGGATCGAACTGCTGCATGCCGGCGCCAATACGGGCGAAGAAGGCATTCCGCTGCTCGGGTGGGAGTGTGGTCCAGGCAGGTGTGGCGGTGTAGAGCTCGATGAAGGTATGGGACATGAGGTTCTTCCTTGAGGTTTACGAGGTTGCGGGGTTGCCGGCCAGCGGCCGGCACTACCGGAACGAGCGCAGTGCGCGTTTGCGGATGTAGGCGTTGGCGTCGCTGTGGCGCTCGTGCTGCCAACGCGTGCACAGCTCGCGCAGCCACTGCGGCTGAGTCTTGCCGGCGTCATTGAGCCAGTTGCCGACCGAATCCTGCACATAGCGCTCCGGGTCGTCAGCCAGTGCTTCCAACATGGGTAACGCAAGTTCCGGATGCTGCTTGAACAGTGCGATATGCGTGGCCCAGACACCGCGTGGGCGCAGCGCTTCACAGGCAAAGCGGCGCAGGTACGGCGATGTTTCCTGTGTCCAGGGTTGCAGGTACTCAAGCGCCTGCATCGGCGCGGCAACGATGTCCGTGCGTAGCGCCAGCCACGCCCATTCGCGCACACCGAAGTGTGGGTCATCGGCCAGCGTGCGCATCTGCTGCAGCTTCTCTGCCAACGTTGCGCGGGCATCGCTGCCGACCAGATAGCAGGCCCAGCCACGCACGGTATCGGAGCTGTGATCCTGCCAGAACTCAGGCGCACCCTGCCCCGCCTCACGCAGCAGTTGCGCGGCCAGGGCCATGCGCAGCGTGATGCCCTTCTTGCCTGAGGCATCACGCATGCGTTGCAGCGCTTCCGGTGCAGGCGCAGGCGCCACCACCTGCAGCAACGCGGCGAAATCCACTGCCAGGCATTCGGCCAGATGGGTGGTGGCAACGCGACCGGTGTTGAGTTCATGCAGGCGTTGCGCCGCAATCGCCGGGCTCATGCTGCAGACTCTCGTCCAGCATCGGTGTGCTGCCAGACCTTGTGCAGCAACCGCGACAGCTGCTGCTGTTCATCGGTATCCAGACCATTGAACAGGCCACCGATCCACTGTGTGTGCTGGTCAAACAGTGTCTCGGCCAAGCGTTTTCCCCGTGCGGTCAATACGATCTGCAGGCGACGGCCATCCTCAGCATCGCTGCGACGCTGCAGCAGTTCTTCGCGCTGCAGGCCATCGAGCAGGCCGCTGATGGTGGCGCGGGTCACGCCTGCGCGTTCGGCCAGCTCGTGGGGCGACAACGTGCCACCGGCCCCATGCAGCAGGAACAGCACGATGAAGCGACCCTCACTGAGCCCGTGTGGCGCCAGCCGGGTGGCGCAATCGTGGTCGATGGACGACGACAACGAGAGCAGCTGGAAGCACAGGCGCAGCTGCGCGACGTTGGCGTGGCCGCGTCGCTGCGCCTCATCCATCAGGGCATGGTGCTTGGCTTCGATCATCTCGTGATGAGCATATGATTAGGCGCCTAATCATATGCCATCCCCTTCGGCGTGGCTACCAGTCCATCACCTTCGCCGCCGGCCCGGGATGCGACGGGAACAACGGCAGTACCTCCTCGGCCAGCTCCTGCAGCACCTCGCCGGCAGGCCGCTCGGCGAACTGGATCCCCAGTGCGGCATGGTTGACGCCGGCCCGCTGCCAGGCCTGCAGCAGATCGATCAGACCCTTGCGGCCGGTGCGCAGGGTGAAGCCACCCCGCAGCGGCATGCGTGGATGATCCGGATCATCCACCAGGTCGATCCATTCGTTGGTCATGTGCGGACGGAAGCCGCCGTCCGGAATCAGCGCGCGCCAGGCGCCGATCTTCGCGGCCAGCCGCTGCGGACCAGCGTTGTCATGGGTGGCCTCTGGGTAGGTCAGCCAGCCATCGGCATGCTGGCCGATCCATTCCAGTGGCTGGCGTGCGCCACCGGTGACGATCAGCGGAACGCGGCCACTGACCGTGGGCGGCAGCAACTGCACGCCCTGCTCGGCACCGGCATGTGTCATCCGCCCATCCGTGCCCGGTTGCAGCCAACGGCGCATCTCGTTCATTGCGGTGGCAAAACGCTCTCCGCGCGCCGCGTGCTCCAGTCCATAGGCCGGAAACTCCAGCGGTCGATCACCGGACGCCACACCCATCACCAGCCGCCCACCGGACAGCTGATCGATCGACGCCGCGGCCTTGGCCAGATCGATCGGATGGCGCAGTGGCAGCACCACGCTGCCGGTGGCCAGGGCCACCCGCTGTGTGCGCGCTGCCAGCCACGCAAGGTAGGTGAATGGATCGAACAGCTGCCCCGCATCGCCGAACAACGGATCGAACAGCGGTACGTCACGCACCCATACCGCAGCGAAGCCATGGCGGTCGATCTCCTCCACCAGCCGCGCCTGGCCCTGCAGCACGGCCATGTCGCCCTGGTAGAAGCGCAGCGGCAGGTAGATGCCCAGGGTCAGCGCGTCGGCGCGGAACATGCGCTGGTAGCCCGGGTGCGTGGCAAAGACCGGCGCCGACGCGCCCGGCACTGCAATGGTATCGTTCATATGCGTCGCCTCCTTACGGTCCGGTGGCCGGCTCGGGCAGCTGCACGCCGCGCTGTACCGCAGGGCGTGCGGCAACCCGTGCGTACCACGCATCCAGATGGCGATGCCGCGACAAATCGATGTCGATGATGCGGGCGATGTGCAGCCAGCCGAAGTGGGCGATGTCGGCAATCGAGTAGTGATCGCCAGCCAACCACTCGCGTCCCTGCAGGCGCTGGTCGAGTACGCCGAACAGCTCGTCGCTCAGGCGGCGGTAGCGTTCGATTGCCGCGGAATCGGGCTGTTGTGCGAAATGCTCGAAGTGCACGCGCTGGCCGAGGATCGGGCCGACGCTGGCGGCATGGAACATCAGCCAGGTCAGCGTCTCCCAGCGCGCAGCCGGTTCGGAAGGCAGCAACGCATTGCCCTGTTCGGCCAGGTACATCAGGATCGCCGCCGACTCGAAGACAACGATGCCGCGCGCGCGATCTTCCAGCACGGGAATGCGGCCATGCGGGTTGAGCCGCAGGAAGTCGGGATGGCGATGTTCACCATCGGCGATGTGGACGTGGTGAAGGTGATAGGGAAGACCCAGTTCTTCCAGTGCGATGGTGGCCTTGAAGCCATTGGGAGAACTGTCGGAGTACAGGTGCAGCGAAGGTTCGTTCATGGGAATCCTGGACGCAGGGAGCGACGGCATGCATCGGCCGTTGAAGGTGGCCGGGCGATGCGGGAACGGGCGCTGCAGCAGCCGTGCAGGCAGTCTAGGAAAGGCCTGCGTCGCGGGGAAACGATGTCTTCTGCACGGGGAGTTGAGCGGGGCTCAACGTGCGCGACGCGCGCGCGACAGCCTGCAGTGCGGTCGATATGCTGTCGCAGCGCGGCGCGTGCCGACGCGGTTACAGGAGAGTTGAGATGGGTGCGGTGCTGCCGCTGCTGGGCCTGCGGGCCTTCGTTGAAACCGGCCGACATGGCAGCCTGACCGCCGCCGCCGATGCGATGGGGGTGACACCTGGTGCAATCAGCCAGCAGCTTCGACAGCTGCAGGAGCGGCTGGGCGTGAGCCTGTTCGACCGCACCCGGCATGGCGTGGTGCTCAGTGCAGCCGGCGCGCGCGTGTATCCGGAGCTGCTGCAGGCCTTCGATCAGATCGCACAGAGCCTGCAGACACTCGAACGCTGGGAAACACGGTGCACGCTACGCATCAGCGCGGCACCGAGCTTCGCCGCACAGTGGTTGGCGCCGCGACTGGGCGGGTTCAGTGCGTTGCATCCGCAGGTGGACGTGCAGCTGGACTCGAGCGCGGCGTTGGTCGACCTGCGCCGCGACGGCGTGGACATCGCGATCCGTCATGGACTGGGCCGCTACCCTGGCCTGCATGCCGAGCATCTTCTGGCGCCGGTACTGCTGCCGGTGGCCAGTCCAGCATTGTTGGCCGGCGCACCGACGGTCAGCTCGGTACAGGATTGCCTGCAGCTGCCGCTGCTGCAGGACGCCGACCGCAGCGACTGGCGGCTGTGGTTCCAGGCACTGGATCTGCCCGTCGATGAACGACTGGAGCGCGGCCCTGCGTTCGATGACGACCTGTTGCTGATCCGCGCGGCGGTGGCCGGGCAAGGCATCGCCCTGGTGCGCGACATCCACGCGGCCGAAGAACTCGCCAATGGCCGGCTGCAGGTGGTGATCGACCAGCCCTGGCCACAGGCCTTCGCCTACTACGCGGTGACGCGTGCGGACGGCGAGGCCAACGCGGCGATACCTGCTTTCATGACCTGGTTGCATGCAGCATTGATGACGCCGCAGGAAGCAGGCACACACACCCTGCAGGACGCAGGATGAGCCGCTCGGAAAGCGATGCCGTTGCGGCCGGCCACAAAAAAACCCCGCCTTGCGGCGGGGTTTTTCATTGCGGGGCGAACGTGGGGACTTAGAAGTCCATGCCGCCCATGCCACCCATGCCGCCCATGCCACCGGCGCCACCCATGGCCGGCTCGTCCTTCTTCGGAGCTTCGGCAACCATGGCTTCGGTGGTGATCATCAGGCCAGCGATCGAAGCTGCGTTCTGCAGCGCCGAACGGGTCACCTTGGTCGGGTCCAGGATGCCGAACTGCAGCATGTCACCGAACTCGCCGGTGGCGGCGTTGTAGCCGAAGCTGCCGGTGCCTTCCTTGACCTTGTTGATGATGACCGACGGTTCTTCACCGGCGTTGGCCACGATTTCGCGCAACGGGGCTTCCATCGCGCGCAGGGCGATCTGGATGCCGTGGTTCTGGTCTTCGTTGGCACCCTTCAGGCCGGCCAGTGCGGTGACCGCACGGACCAGGGCCACGCCGCCGCCCGGGACCACGCCTTCTTCAACGGCTGCACGGGTAGCGTGCAGGGCGTCGTCGACGCGATCCTTCTTTTCCTTCATTTCGATTTCGGTCGAAGCACCGACCTTGATCACGGCAACGCCACCGGCCAGCTTGGCCACGCGTTCCTGCAGCTTCTCGCGGTCGTAATCCGAGGAGGTGTCCTGGATCTGGGTCTTGATCTGGCCGACGCGTGCGTCGACGGCAGCCTTGTCACCCACGCCATCGATGATGGTGGTGTTTTCCTTGGAGACCTGCACCTTCTTGGCGCGGCCCAGGTCCTTGATGGTGGCCTTTTCCAGCGACAGGCCCACTTCTTCGGAGATCACGGTGCCGCCGGTCAGCACGGCCATGTCTTCCAGCATCGCCTTGCGACGGTCGCCGAAGCCCGGAGCCTTGACGGCCACGACCTTGACGATGCCACGGATGGTGTTGACCACCAGGGTCGCCAGCGCTTCGCCTTCAACTTCTTCGGCAACGATCAGCAGCGGCTTGCCGGCCTTGGCGACGCCTTCCAGCACCGGCAGCAGGTCACGGACGTTGGAGATCTTCTTGTCGTGCAACAGGATGAACGGGTCATCCAGGTCAGCGGTCTGCGACTGCTGGTTGTTGATGAAGTACGGGGACAGGTAGCCGCGGTCGAACTGCATGCCCTTGACCACGTCCAGCTCGTTGTCCAGGCCCGAGCCTTCTTCAACGGTGATCACGCCTTCCTTGCCGACTTCCTTCATCGCGTCAGCGATGATCTGGCCGATCGACTCGTCCGAGTTGGCCGAGATGGTACCGACCTGGGCAATCGCCTTGTCGTCGGCGGTCGGCTTGGAGATGGTCTTCAGCTCGGCAACGGCGGCCACGACGGCCTTGTCGATACCACGCTTGAGGTCCATCGGGTTCATGCCGGCGGCAACGGCCTTGGCGCCTTCGCGGATCAGGGCCTGGGCCAGCACGGTGGCGGTGGTGGTGCCGTCGCCGGCGTCGTCGTTGGTGCGCGAAGCAACTTCCTTCACCATCTGCGCGCCCATGTTCTCGAACTTGTCAGCCAGTTCGATTTCCTTGGCGACGGACACGCCGTCCTTGGTGATGGTCGGCGCGCCGAAGCTCTTTTCCAGCACGACGTTGCGGCCCTTCGGGCCCAGGGTGGCCTTGACGGCATTGGCGAGAACGTTGACGCCGCGCACCATGCGCGAACGGGCGTCTTCACCGAAACGAATATCCTTGGCAGCCATTGCGATTACCTCGATGTTTGCACCGGGCCGGGCCCGGCGACGAAAGGGGATGTCTTACAGAAAAGCAGGTCGCGCCGAGGCTCAGCCGATGACGGCGAGCACGTCGTCTTCGCGCAGGACCTTGTACTCGACGCCTTCGCTCTTGTACGAGCTGCCGGCGTACTGGCCGTAGATGACCTTGTCGCCGACCTTCAGCGACGGCGCGCGCACGCTGCCGTTGTCCAGCGGCTTGCCCGGGCCGACGGCCACGACTTCACCCTTGGTGGACTTTTCCTTGGCCGAATCCGGAATGACGATGCCACCGGCGGAGATTTCGTCGGCTTCGATCGGCTTGACCACAACGCGGTCGTGCAGCGGCTTGATGCTCATGAGAGACCTCTTAAGTTATTGATTGGTCTGAAAAAGTCTGGCGATGTTAGCACTCACCCCAGGTGACTGCCAGCATTGCTCGCGAAAAAGCCCGATGGATCGGGAGCAGGACAGAGATGGAGCTGGCCCCGGACCTTTCAAGGCCGCTCGCGGAAAAAATTTCACTGCCCCGGGCCCACTCGATCTGCGCCCATGTGAAGGCCTGGATGCCGGTGCAACGCGGCAACCCTGTCTCTGGAATCCTCGACTTTTGGTGACTCGCGTCGCACTGTCAGATATCTGACGTTCATTTACGACAAAGTGTCACTGGATCGGCCTTAGGCTCGGCCGCGCATTCCCAATCACAAGGAGTAGTCGATGCGATTGCTGTCCCCGCTTGCCGCCGCCTGCCTGCTGGCGCTGGCCGCCGCGCCGGCCCAGGCCGAGGTCTTCATCAACGAACTGCACTACGACGACAGCACCGCCGCCGGTGACGTCGGCGAAGCCATCGAAGTGGTCGCTACCGCGGGCGAGGACCTGTCCGGCTACCGCCTCTATCTCTACAACGGCAGCAATCCTTCGGCCGCCACGGTCTACGCCAACAATCCGGTCCCGGCCGGCACCGCCGCGGGTTGCGGCAGCGCCACCCTGGCCGTGGTCAGCTACCCGACCAACGGCCTGCAGAACGGCCCGAACGACGGCATCGCCCTGGTCGATGCCAGCGGCAAGGTGGTCCAGTTCCTCAGCTACGAGGGCGCCATCACCGCCTCCGGTGGCCCTGCCGCCGGCATGACCAGCCAGAACATTCCGGTGGCCGAGACCAACAGCACGGCCCCGGGCACCTCGCTGCAGCTGACCGGCAGCGGCAGCCAGTACGCCCACTTCACCTGGGCCGAATCGGCCAAGCAGACGTTTGGCAGCTGCAACAACGGCCAGACCTTCAGCGGGGGTGGCACCCCGGGCCCGAACACGCCGCCGTCGGTCTCCACCACCACCCCGGCCCAGGGCAGCAGCACCTTCCCGGCCGCCGCCGACCTGGAAGTGGTGTTCAGCGAGACGGTGAACCTGGCCAGCGGCGCCTTCGCCCTGAGCTGCGGCACCTCCGGCAGCGTGCCGCTGACCTACCCGGCCAGCGGCCGCAGCGTGAAGCTGTCCACCAACACCGCGCTGGTGGCCGGTGAAGCCTGCCGCTTCGACATCCGCGCCGCGCGCATCACCGACCTGCAGGGCGCACACCCGGCCGCCGACAGCCGCATCGCCTTCACCGTGGCCAGCACCGGCGGCAATCCGGACCCGGGCAACCCGGGCGTGCCGGCCGGTTACTACTCCAAGGTCAATACCAGCAGCCCCAGCCAGCTACGCTGCTCGCTGCACGCCACCATCAAGGGCCACACCGCCTACCCGTACAGCGGCTCGGGCACCAGCACCTGGACCATCCTGGAAATCGCCGACGAGGATCCGAACAACAGCGGCAGGATCCTGGATGCGTACCGCAACCGCAGCTACGCCAAGGTGACCGACCGCGCCGGCAGCGGCGGCGGCCTGAAGTACAACCGCGAGCACACCTGGCCGAACTCGCTGGGCTTTGCCAGCACCACCGGCGACAAGGGCCTGCCGTACGCGCCGTACACCGACACCCACATGCTGTACCTGACCGACGCGCAGTGGAACGCCGACCGTGGCAACAAGCCATTCGGCAAGTGCGACGCCAACTGCGGCGAACGCGCCACCGAGGCCAACAACGGCCAGGGCGGCGGCAGCGGCGGCTACCCGGGCAACTCCAACTGGGTGCGCACGCCGGACGGCAACACCGGCACCTTCGAGGTGTGGGGCAAGCGCAAGGGCGACATGGCGCGTGCGGTGATGTACATGGCGATCCGCTACGAGGGCGGCAAGGATGCGGCCACCGGCCAGTCCGAGCCGGACCTGGAGCTGACCGACGACCGCAGCAGGATCGTCAAGACCAGCAGTTCGCCGGCCTACATGGGCCTGCTCTCGACGCTGATCGACTGGCACCTGTCCGATCCGCCGGATGATGCCGAGCGTGCCCGCAACGACGTGATCTACAGCTTCCAGGGCAACCGCAACCCGTTCATCGACCACCCCGAGTGGGCGACCCCTGGCCTGTTCACCTCGGCCAAGCCGGCCTCCTGCCAGCTGGCCAACTGACCGCGCAACGCAGCGGTCCACTGCCGCCGCCGGGCCCTGACCCGGCGGCGGCCCTATACTCGACGGTCATGTCGACCATCGATCCCGTCCTGCTGCTGTTGACCACCTGCCCGGACCGGGCCAGTGCCGAGCGCATCGCGCACGCGCTTGTTGGCGAGCGCCTGGCCGCGTGCGTCACACGGCTGGAGGGCGCGCAGTCGACCTACCGCTGGCAGGGCGAGGTCACTACCGACACCGAACTGCAGCTGCTGGTGAAGACCACCGCGAGCCGCGTCGATGACGCAATCGCCCGGATCGTCGAACTGCATCCGTATGAACTCCCGGAGTGCATCGCGGTCGAAACCCGGGCCGGCCTGCCGGCGTATCTGGACTGGATCCGGGCACAGACCCGGGAGGACACTGATTGAAGACTTTGTTTGCGCGTGGCGCCGCCCTGTGCGCCCTGTTGTGGCTCTCGCTGCCGGCCTTCGCGCTGGATGAGAAGGACCTGCTGCCGGTGGACCAGGCGTTCGCGCTGACAGCGACCGCCCCCGAACGCGGCCAGGTGCAGCTGCAGTTCAAGATCGCGCCGGGCTACTACCTGTATCGCCACCGCACCAGCGTCAAGGCGGATCCGGCCTTCAATGCCGGCGCGCTGCAGATGCCCAAGGGCGACAAGCACCACGACGATTTCTTCGGCGAAGTCGAAACCTATCGCGAACGCCTGCAGGCCACCCTGCCCGGCACGCCGACCGACGCCGCCGGCACCATCAGCCTGGAAGTGCGTTACCAGGGCTGCGCCGATGCCGGTGTCTGCTACCCGCCGCAGAAGCGCGTGGTGCAGGTCACCCTGCCGGGCGCCGGTGCGGCGGCCGCGGTGCCTGCCGCGCGTGCCGGTGCCGCAAGCCCGTTCAACAACCCGCTGGCCGGTGCCGGCAACAGCGGTGGCCTGCGCCTGCCGGGCGCGGCCAGCAACAGCCAGGCGCTGCCGCTGCCGTCGGAGCAGGCGTTCGGCTTCGACGCCATCGCCAGCGACGGCAATACCCTGCTGCTGCGCTTCAGCCCGGCGCCGGGCTACTACCTGTATCGCGACCGCACTTCGGTGAAGCTGGACGGCAGCACCGGGGTGCTGGCCGACAAGCTGCGCTGGCCTGCCGCACAGTCGCATCGCGACGAACACTTCGGCGATGTCTCGGTGTACTTCAACCAGGTGGAAGTGCCGCTGCCGCTGCGCCGCTCCATCGCCGATGCGGTCGACAGCACTCTGGTGGTGACCTTCCAGGGTTGCCAGACCGATGGCATCTGCTACCCGCCGATGACCCGCCGGGTGAAGCTGTCCATTCCGGCCGGCAAGGTCAGCAGCAGTGCCGACCAGGCGCCACCGCGCAATGAGGTGATCAGCCCGCTGCCTGCTGCCAGCGGCGCACCACGCGAAGCCGCCAACGGCGCGCCGCTGCGCCTGCTGCCAACCGTGCCCAATACGGATGCAACGGCCCCTGCTGCAGCAGGTGACGGCACCGCCAGCCGTGAGTTCGCCGCCGATGCACAGGGCGACAACGCGCTGCGCACGCGACCGCCGGTGACCACGCCGAATCCGGACCGTTCGTTCGTATGGGTCCTGCTGCTGGCCCTTGCCGGTGGCCTGGTACTGAACCTGATGCCCTGCGTGCTGCCGATCCTGTCGCTGAAGGTCCTGAGCCTGGCGCAGAGCGGCGAAAGCCCGCAGCGCGCGCGCAGCCATGCCCTCTGGTACACGCTGGGCGTACTGGTCGCGTTCGCGGTGATCGGTGCGTTGATGGTTGGCCTGCGCGCGATCGGCAACGCCGTCGGCATCGGCTTCCAGCTGCAGCACCCGGGCGTGGTGGCGGCGCTGGCCTACATCATGTTCGCGGTGGGCCTGAGCCTGTCCGGCGTGTTCACACTGGGCGGCGGCATTGGCAACCTCGGCCAGTCGCTGGCCAGCCGCAGTGGCCCGGCCGGTGATTTCTTCACCGGTGCGCTGGCCTGCGTGGTCGGCAGTGCCTGCGTCGGCCCGTTCATGGGCGGCGCGATTGCCTACGCGTTCATTGCCCCGCCGCTGAAGGCGATGACCGTGTTCCTGTTCCTCGGCCTGGGCCTGGCGCTGCCGTTCCTGCTGATCGGCTTCGTGCCGGCGCTGGCGCGCCGCCTGCCCAAGCCGGGCCCGTGGATGGAAACGCTCAAGCACGTGCTGGCCTTCCCGATGTATGCCACCGTGCTGTGGCTGCTGTGGGTGCTGGGCAAGCAGCGCGGCGTGGACGGCATGGCGCTGGTACTGGGTGGCCTGCTGCTGCTGGCCTTCGGTCTGTGGCTGTTTGAACGCAACCGCTGGACCGGCTCGCGCGCCGTCACCCTACTCGGCGTGCTGCTGGCGATCGGTGCACTGGTTCCGGCCTGGGGCGTGACCCAGCTGGCAGCGCCGGCGCGTGCCGCACAGGCGGCCACTGACAACGTGGTCGAATACTCGCCGCAGCTGCTGGATCGCCTGCGCGCCGACAACCGCGTGGTGTTCGTGAACATGACCGCCGACTGGTGCGTGAGCTGCAAGGCCAACGAGCGCGCCGTGCTGTCGCGCCCAGAGTTCAAGGAACTGCTGAAGCGCACCAACGCGGTGTACATGCGCGGTGACTACACCAACGTCGATCCGCAGATCACCACGTTCCTGGAAGAGCACAAGGCCGTGGGCGTGCCGCTGTACGTGGTGTACGGCCCCGGCGCACCGCCGACCGTGCTGCCGACCCTGCTGACCCAGGCGGTGGTCGAGGAAGCGCTGCTGCGCACCGCACGATGAAGTGGCAACGGCCAGCGCTGCTGTGGACAGCGGTGCTGGCCGCCGGCCTCGGCCTGTGGGCCGGGCATCGATTGGCTCCCGCGCCGGCTGCGCCTGAGGCCATGCCAGCGGCGCCTGCGGTGGCGACGGTGGCACCCGCCCTGCAGGTCGGCGACAGCCTGCCCGCGCTGTCGCTGCCCGATCTTGAAGGCCAACCGCTGGACCTGCGCCAGCACGCTGCCGGCCGCCCGCTGCTGATCAACGTCTGGGCCAGCTGGTGTGCCCCCTGCGTGGAAGAGATGCCGGAGCTGGCACGCTTTGCCCATACCCAGGGCGATAACGGTGTGCAGGTTCTTGGCCTGGCGCTGGATACGCCGGAAGACGTGCGCGGTTTCCTGCAGCGGGTACCGGTGGATTACCCGATCGTGATCGAGACACCCGGGCCACGCGATGCCAGCGTGCAGCTGGGCAATACGCAGGGCCTGCTGCCCTACAGCGTGCTGTTCGATGCACAGGGCCGGCTGGTGAAGGCGAAGCTGGGGCCGTTCGCCCACGGCGAGATCGACAGCTGGGTGAAGTGAGGGTGTTTTTTGCAGGGCTTGCAGCCCTGCACCCTGCTCAATGCAACGGCAACAGCCAAAGCCAAAGCGGGCATTCCGTGGGATGGCGGGGCGGTGTCGGAGTGCGGGGACGCTGCAAGTACGTCCCTGTAAGCTTGGCAGCCGCATCCATGCGGCTGACACCCCGCACTCCGACACCGCCCCGCCTCTGACAGATCTTCGCGGCTGTTGGTAGGTGTCGACCTTGGTCGACACATCTGTCAGATATCGATATTCAGAACGGAATCAGACCCCGTGCCGACCAACGGTCGGCACCTACCAAAGCAGAACGCCGTTCCGACAGATCGCAGGAAACTGTCGAAGGCGGGGTGGGTCCGGTTGAGGGGGCGTGAGCCGCATGGATGCGGCGACCGAGCTTACATGGACGTACTTGCAGCGTCCCCCTCAACCGGACCCACCCCGCCAACCCACGGAAAGCCAGCTTTTGACGTTGACGTTGCTCCGGCTTGTAGCGGGTGCAGGGCTGCAAAGCCCTGCAACAGAACCCTCCTTGACCGTAGCCCGTCCGCCACGGAGAATTCCGCGACTAATTCTCATTTGCTGTTGCGCAGGATGCGGGCGGCAGCCTTCCAGGCCCTCCTCCTTCGATGTTCAAGAACGTCCTGTTCCAACTGCACTGGCTGCTGGGCATCACCGCCGGTGCCGTGCTGGCCGTGATGGGCCTCAGCGGCGCCGTGCTGTCCTTCGAGGATGAACTGCTGCGGGCGGCCAATCCCGGCTTCGCCGAGATCGCCGAGCACCATGCCGACGGCCAGCTTCCGCTTGAACTCAGCGAACTGGTGCCGCTGCTGCAGACCGGCAGTGATCGCCCCCTGCAACGCCTGCGCGTGGATGCCACCGGGCAACGGCCCTCGGTGGCGCGCTTCGCCGGTGGCAAGGAACACTGGGTCTACTTCGATCCGTACACCGGCGAGCGCTTCAGCGCCCTGCGCGGGCAGGCGTTCTTCGATTTCGTCGAGGATCTGCATCGCCACCTCGCCGCCGGCGAGCGCGGCAAATGGATCACCGGCAGTTGTGCCATCGCGCTGCTGTTCTTCACCCTGTCCGGGCTCTACCTGCGCTGGCCGCGGCGCTGGTGGCACTGGCGCAGCTGGCTGGCGGTGGAATGGAAACGCAGCGGCCGTGGCTTCCTGTGGAGCCTGCACTCGGTGGTCGGCACCTGGGTGCTGCTGATCTACCTGATGAGTGCGCTGACCGGCCTCTGGTGGTCGTTCGACTGGTATCGCAGTGCCGCCAACACCCTGCTGGGCGTCGCACCGGCCGCCAAGCACAAGGTCGCCACCGGTGCCGCCCTGAACCTGGAACGCATCGAAGCCACGCTGTACGCACTGCCCGGCGTGCGCACCGGCTACATCGACCTGCGCCTGCCGGAGAAGCCGGGGCAGGCACTGAACGTGCGGGTGATGGCCGGTGATCCGTCGCAGCGCGGCGGCCAGCATGACCGCGCGCATGATCTGCTGCAGCTGGACCCAGGCACGGGGGCCACGCTCGATGCCCGCCCCTATGCGCGCCAGGGCGCCGGCGCGCAGCTGGCCACCAGCGTGTTCGCGCTGCACTCGGGCAGCTACTTCGGCGTGCCCGGGCGTGTCGTGGTGATGCTCAGCAGCCTGGGCATGAGCCTGTTCTTCATCACCGGCTGGATGCTCTACCTGGACCGCCGCCGCAGCCAGCGCGCCGCGCGTGACCTGCGCCAGTCGCTGCCAGCAACGCCTGCCGATGGCGGTGGTACGCCGTGGCTGGTGGTGCATGCCAGCCAGAGTGGACTGGGCGAACAACTGGCATGGCGCGCCGCCGCGCAGCTGCAGGCGTCCGGTCATGCGGTGCAGGTGCTGCCACTGGCCCGCGTCGATGCCGCGCAGCTGGCACGCACCGCGCAGGTGCTGTGGGTACTGAGCACCTTCGGCGACGGCGAGCCACCGGATGCGGCGCGAGGCGCTGCACGACGGCTGATGGCACAGACACTCGACCTGTCAGGCCTGCAGTTTGGACTGCTGGCGCTGGGTGACCGACAGTACCCGCACTACTGCGGCTTCGGTCGCCAGGTTGATGGCTGGCTGCTCGGCAACGGCGCGCGCCCGTTGTTCGACCGCATCGAAGTCGATGCCGCCTCGGTAGCGGCCTTGCGCCAATGGCAGCTGCAGCTGGGCGCGCTGACCGGCATCGTCACCGATGACAGCGTACTGCCAGCGGCCACGCAGATGCATGAGTGGCGGCTGCTCGGCCGCGACCGGCTCAATCCGGGCAGCATCGGTGGTGCCATCTGGCGCATCCGTCTTGCGCCACCGGCCGACGTGCAGTGGCAGGCGGGCGACATCCTGCATATCGCGCCCCGGCACAACGCACGGCACGCCAGCGCCGTGTTGAAGGCACAGGGGTTGGATCCGCTGCAGCCGCTGCTGGTGGACGGCCACCCACGCACCCTGCTGGCGCTGGCCAGTGAACGCGAGCTGCCCGAGGCCGACGCCGCGCTGGCGGTGCAGGATGCCTGCCTGTGGCTGTCCGGATTGCCAACGCTGCCCGGACGCGAATACTCCATCGCCTCCTCCACGAGTGATGAAGTGGTGGAACTGGTGGTGCGCCTGGTGCATGACCTGTCGGGTCGAGCCGGGCTGGGCTCGGGCTGGCTGGCGCTGCATGCCCCGGTCGGTGCCAGCATCGTGGCCCGTGTGCATCGCAACCCCGGTTTCCATCGCATTGGCGGTGTGCCGATGGTGCTGATCGGCAATGGCACCGGCATCGCGGGTCTGCGCAGCCTGTTGCGCGAAGCTGCCCATGCAGGCGAGCACGGGCACTGGCTGCTGTTCGGTGAGCGCCAGCGCGCGCACGACTTCCTGTTCGCCGACGAGATCGAAGCGTGGCAGGCCGATGGCCATCTCGCGCGGGTGGACCTGGCGTTCTCGCGCGATGGCGAAGGTGGTTACGTGCAGGATTGCCTGCATGCCGCCACCGATGCGCTGCGCGAATGGATGCAGCGTGGCGCGGTGATTCATGTCTGCGGCTCGCTGCAGGGCATGGCCGAAGGCGTGGACCAGGTGCTGCGCGCTGCGCTGGGCGATGAGGTTGTGGAAACGCTACTGGAGACCGGGCGCTACCGGCGCGACGTGTACTGAGCCACAAGGGTAGTGCCGGCCGCTGGCCGGCAGGATCATCGACGGTGCCGGCCAGCGGCCGACACTACCGGAGCGGGATCAGGCCGCAGCGCGCGCCTGTGGCATCGACTGCAGACGGAACGCGCCCACGGCTTCTGCCAGGGCATGCACCTGCGCCTGCATCTGCGCGGTCGAGGCCCCCGCCTCTTCCACCAGACTGGCGTTGCGCTGTGTACTGGCTTCCATCTGCACGATGGTCTGGTTCACCTGTGCGATGCCGGCATGCTGGTCCTGCGACGCGCTGCGGATCCCGGCCAGCAGGTCCGCCAGCTGCTGCACGCTGCCGACAATCTCGCCCATCGTGGTGCCAGCCTGCTCGGCCTGCTGGTTGCCCTGCCCGACACGCGCCACCGAATCCTCGATCAATCCCTTGATCTGTTTGGCCGCCTCCGCACTGCGCTGTGCCAGCAGGCGCACTTCGGCAGCCACGACGGCGAAGCTGCGGCCCTGCTCTCCGGCACGCGCCGCTTCCACCGCCGCGTTGAGCGCGAGGATGTTGGTCTGGAAGGCGATGCCATCAATCAGCTGGGTGATGTCACCGATCCGCCGTGAGGCTTCGCTGATGCCATGCATGGTTGCCACCACCTGGCCGACCGCCTCGCCGCCGCGCTGGGCCACTGCCGCCGCGCCCTTGACCAGCGCATCCGCACGGCCAGCGGCGTCAGCATTGCGGCCCACGGTATCGGTCAGCTCGTGCATCGACGCTGCCGTCTCTTCCAGATTGGCCGCCTGCTGCTCGGTGCGCTGCGACAGATCGTGGTGACCGGCAACGATCTCGCCGACACCGGTATCGAGGCTGGACGTGGCCTGCTGGATGCGGGTGACGATGCGGCCCAGTTGCGCGACGGTGGCGTTGGCATCATCGCGCATGCGCGCGAACACGCCCTGCAGTTCACCTTCCATGCGCACGCTGAGGTCACCGCGGGCCAGCGCAGCCAGCAGCGCCTGCAGATCGCCGAGGTTGGCCTCGAAGGTGGCCAGCAAGCGGTTGATGCTGGTGGACAATGTACGTACGAAGCCCTGCTTGCCCTCCAGCGCGATGCGCCCGTGCAGGTCGCCGTGCGCGGCCGCGTCGACCAGGGCCGCAACTTCGGTTTCCAGCAGGGTTTCCAGCGCGCGGCTGCGCCATTCCACCGCCACGCCGAGGAAATGCTCCTCGTCGACAATGGGATTGGCGACCAGCTGATAGCGCACACCGGAATGGCCGATCTCGCGTTCTTCGCGTTGTCGCACGCCAGCCAGGCTGGCCAGCGCCGGATGCAGGCGTACCGCATCGCTGCCCACCAGCTCATCGCTCTGGCGTTCCAGCTGCAGCAGCAGCGCCGGGTTGGCATAGGCCACCAGGCCTTCGGCATCGACCACCATCAGCCCGGTCTGCGCACTGTCCAGCGCCTGGCGCACGCGGGTGTTGCCGCGGGCCACCGCACGCTCGGTCTCGATGCGCGCGCGCAGGCGCTGCTGCATGTCGACCAGGCGCTGGGCCAGCTGGCCGATTTCATCGTTGGCGTTGTAGACGCGCAGGGTGGTGTCGAGGCGGTCGTCGGCGATGTCGCTGGCGAAACGCAGGGTGTCCTGGATCGGCTGGCGCACCGCACGCAGCGCCAGCACCAGGCTGGTGATCAGCACGCCGGCCACCAGCAGCAGGGTCAGTGCGAACAGCACGCTCATCGTGCGCGCGCCGACCTGCTGGCGCGCCTGCGCCCTGGCCAGCGCTGCCACCTGCGCCTGCTGGAAAGCGGCCAGCGCCGGCGCTACGCCCGCGGCGGTATCCAGCAGCGACTGCGCTTCCACATCCAGGCCGACGCGGGCAGCGGTATACCCCAGCAGTGCGCCCTGATAGCCCTCCATCCCGCTGCGCAGGGCGTCCTGCGCATCCGCAGGCAGGCCCGCCAGCGCGAGGTCGAACGGCAGCTTTTCCTCGCTGGCGCGGTCGGCGTGAGTGGAATCACCGTCGAGCAGCAGCAGTGCCTCCTGCCTACGCATCTTCTGCAGGGACAGCGCCAGCGACGGCCGCTGCAGCGCATCCACCTGCACCTGCAGGGTGTCGGCGGCCTGCTGCAGCTGTGCGGCAAGACCGGCATCACCGCGGCCCATTTCATCGACACGTTCAAACAGGGCGGCGACACCCTGCGAGAACGCGTCGGCCGATTCGGTCAGCACCTGCAGCGCCTTGCGCCGGCCGGCGTCCATCGGCATCGCGCGAAGCGCCTGCAGGTCAGCCTGCAGGGCCTTCTGTGTTGCCAGCAACTGGCTGCGGTCAGCATCATCGAAACTGCGTGCATACTGGGTCTGCAGGCGGCGCGCTTCGGCCACCCGCGTGGACAGGCTGGCAGCCAGATCGCTGCCGCGCTGGTAGCTGGCCTGGCCGCGCGCGGCCAGGGCGTTGGCATGGCCAGTCCAGGCGTAGACAGCGGCGATCGCCACCAGGCCCAGACCACAGACCCACAGGGTCGCCTTGAGCTTGTTGGCCACGCTGAGCCGATGCGGCTGCAGCCACAGCAGCAGGCCGGGGGACGCCGAGCGCAACGTGGCAAGACGCGTGCGCAGGGACCGGAGGTGGGGGACAACGGCCGACATGACAGACTCCAGGCGGAAGGACGCACCTGTATCGGCCGGATTCAGAGCAACTTTAGACCTTTCTTCGTCTGCGTCCCGCCGTCGCTGGCGGACGCGGTCTTTGTACCGGGTGCAGGCGACGGGGGCATGACACGGCCGCCGTGCTTGACCTCAACCCCGGTTGGGGGAGCACAGTGGACCTCCCTTCCCCGCCCGGTGCCCCCATGACGACGCTTGATGTCCCCCGCTACCTGCAGCGCCTGCAGCTGGATGCGCCGCCACCACGGACCCTGGCCGGCCTGACCCTGCTGCAGCAGCGCCACAACGCACTGCTGCCCTTCGAAACCCTCAGCTGCCTGCTGCGCGATGCGGTGCCGATCGACCTGGACAGCGTGCAGCGCAAGCTGATTGACGAGCGCCGCGGTGGCTACTGCTTCGAACTCAATGGTGGGTTGCTGGCGCTGCTGCAGGCCTTGGGCTTCGATGCCCAGCCATTGAGCGCGCGCGTACTGCTGGCCGCCCAGGACGGCGAACTGACCGCGCGTACCCATCTGCTGCTGCGCGTGCACGTGGACGGCGATGACTGGCTGGTGGATGCCGGTTTTGGCAGCCTGACCCCGACCGTACCGCTGCGCCTGCATGACCCGCAGCCGCAGGCCACCCCGCACGAACGCTACCTGTTGCAGCGGTTGGAAGACGGCGGAGATTTCATGCTGTCGGCCGAATCCAGCGAGGGCTGGCGGGCGATGTACCGCTTCGATCTGCAGGCGCCGGCGCCGATCGACAACGTGGTGGGCAACTGGTACGTCTGTACCCATCCCGATTCCAGTTTCCCCGGCCAGCTGCGCGCGTCGCTGACCGGGCCGGACTGGCGCTGCACCATCGGCAGCGGCAACTACACCGAGTACCGCCCCGGACAGGCACCGGACAAGCGCCCGCTGCATGATGTGGGTGATGTGCGCGACGTGCTGGAGCAGCGCTTCGGCATCCAGCTGCCGGACGACCCGCGGCTGGATCCAGCGATCAACGACTGGCTGCAGCGCTCGCGCGCCGCGACGCTGTAGAGTCGACGTTACGGCGCTGTGCGCGCCTGCAACGCAATGCGGTTGCCTTCGCTGTCGCGGATCTCGGCCACGCGCCAATCGCCGGCATCGGCCGGTCCGAAGCGCAGCTCGGCTCCGGCCTGCAGCGCACGGTCGAGGCTGGCATCCAGGTCATCGACGCCGATGTAGATGCGCGCGCCCTGTTCGGAAGGCAGATAGTCCGCACCATGCACCAGCGCAATGCTGGCACCGGCGGCCTCATCGGAAAACGGTAGATAGGCCATCCGGCAGTCATGCAGCACGATGGGTTCGTCCACCGCAACCTGCAGCCATCGCTGGTAGAACGTGATGGCCCGGTCCAGGTCACTGGCCGGGATTTCCACATGCAGGATCGGGTTCACTGACATTCCTTGCCACGTCCACTCAGATGATGCGCAGGGTAATCGCCTTCAGCACTGCACGGGTGCGATCGCGGGTGCCCAGCTTGTCGAGTATGGCGGACACGTAGTTCTTCACCGTGCCCTCGGCCAGGAACAGGCTGCGCGCGATCTCCTTGTTGCTGTAGCCCCCGGCCAGCAGGCGCAGGATTGCCACTTCACGTTCGCCGAAGGTATCGGTGGGTGGCGCTTCATCGTGGAAGCGGTAACGCGCGCGCACCGGATCGGTACTGACCGGCAGCAGCAGGGTCTCGCCAGCGGCAACGCGTTCGATGGCCTCGCGCAGGTCGGCCGGCGCGGCATCCTTGAGCAGGAAGCCCTGTGCGCCGGCCTCGCTGGCGCGCAGCAGCAGATCACTTTCATCGAAGGTGGTCAGCAGCAGCCACGGCGTGGCATCCCCGCGCGCGCGCAGCTGGCGCAGTGTCTCGATCCCATCCAGCCCGGGCATGCGGATGTCACTGAGCACCACATCCACGCGCTGCGTATCCAGCGCATCCAGCAGGGCCTGGCCATCCTCGGCCTCCAGCACCACGTCCACGCCCAGCCCCTGTAACAGGGCGCGCAGGCCGGCGCGGACCAGCGCCTGGTCATCGGCCAGCGCCACCCTGATCATGGCGGCACTCATGCCGGCAACCGCGCGGTCAGATGCATGCCGCCCTGCGCCGTTCGGGCCAACTCCAGCCGCCCCTGTACGGCCGCCAGACGCTCGCGCATGCCGGCGATGCCATTGCCCTCGCGGATGCGTTCGGCGCGCTGGCCGTCATCGCGGATATCAATACGCAACTGGGAATCCTCTTCACTGATCGTCAGCCACACGGTGTCTGCATTGCCGTGGCGGGCGGCGTTGGTCAGGGCTTCCTGTACCAGCCGCAGCACGGTCTCGGCCATCAACGGGTCAGCCACGCGCACCCCGTCGCCGATCTGCAGCTGCAGCTTCGGTCGTGGGAAGGGTGCGGCCAGCGCATGCAGCGCGGTGGCCAGATCGAGGCCGCGATCATCGCGCATCGACTGCACCACCTGGCGGATGTCGGCCAGCAACTCGCCGGACAACTGTTCGGCCAGCACCAGCCCATCGCGGCCGGCCAGCGCAGGGTCAGCGGCCAGGGCGCGCAGGTTGAGCCGCATCGCGGTGAGCTTGTGCCCGGCCACATCGTGCACCTCGCGCGCCAGGCGCAGGCGCTCGGCATCGCGTGCGCTGTCGGCCAGCAGCGCGCGGGTGGCCAGCAGGTCGGCGTTGACCCGAGCCAGGTCATCGCGGGCCAGCGCCGTGCTGCGCGCATAGTGCGCGGTCAGCGCGGCGAAGGCCTGGAAACCGCCATACAGCAGCACCACCAGCAGCGGCTGGCTGAAGCCGCTGTGGCGCAGCACGGCGTACACCGCCAGGTTGGCCAGCAGCGCAACGCCCAGCACGAAGCGCGGCGGCCAGTGTTCGGCCAGCTGTGCAACCAGCACCACCAGCAGCACCGGGGCGGTACCGGTACGCGGCTGCAGCGCAACCAGCGCAATCGCCAGCAGCGCCTGCAACACCGCAGCGGCGGCGCGCACGCGGGATGGCATCGACGCCCAGCCGTGCACCACGAACAGCAGCAGGAACACAGCAAGCAACAGCAGGCTCAGCCCGGCGCCACTGCGCTGCACTGCGAACGACAGGCCGACCACCAGCACGGTGATCAGGCCGGCAAGGCTGAGCGGACGCAACAGATGGCGGAACAGGCTGGGCATGGCCAGATGCTGACGGCCGCGCACGCCGGCGGCAATGGGTCCGGCGCAGAAAGTGACTTCTGGCACGTCGAATCGATGACCACTGGCCCTGAACCCGGTGCAGCGCCCCACGCAGACTGGCTCCACACCGCCACACACACTTCCGGAGCCACTGCCATGATCCGCACCGCCCTGCTCAGCACTGCCTTGACTGCCCTGGCCTTGGTCGGCAGTGCCCACGCCGCCGACCTGGCCGTGACCGTGCACGACGTCCGCGCGCAGACCGGCACCCTGCGCGTTGCGCTGGTCGGCAACGCCGCCGCCTGGGACGGCAAGGCCAGGCCCGTGCAGGCCCAGCAGGCGGCGCCCAGCGGCGACAGTGCCCACTTCACGTTCAAGGGCGTGCCGGCCGGCAGCTATGCCGTGCTGCTCACCCACGACGAGAACGACAACGGCAAGCTCGACACCAACCTGGTCGGGATGCCGGTGGAAGGCTACGGCTTCAGCAACAACCCGCAGGTGATGCGCAAGCCGACCTTCGACGAGGCGAGCGTCGACGTGCCGGCCGCCGGCACCGCCATCGACATCACCCTGCGCTGATTCCGCATCCATACCCGAGGCCACCATGGACCGTCGCCGCTTCCTTCGTACCCTGCTCAGCAGCAGTGCCTGTCTGGCCCTGGGCGCCACCGCGCTGCGCAGCGCTCCCGCCTTCGCCGGCGACCCGGCGCGGTTCGCGCAGGGCATGCAGGAACACCCGTGGCTGCTCGGCTGGCGCAGCGTCGGCAGCGAAAGCCTCGGCCCGGCCACCGTGCAGTTGCAGGGAAAGCTGCCGTCAGGCCTGGCCGGTACGCTGTACCGCAACGGCCCGGCCTGGACCGAGCGCGATGGCTTCCGCTACGACCACTGGTTCGACGGCGACGGCATGGTGCATGGCTGGCGCTTCAATGGTGACGGCAGCCTGACCCATCACGGGCGCATGGTCGCCACGCCGAAATTCACCCGTGAACAGAAGGCCGGCCGCTTCCAGTATCCGGCTGCCGGCACCAGCGTTCCCGGTGCGCTGGCAGTTCGAAACAACGACGATGCCAACGTGGCAAACACCTCGGTAACCATGATCAATGGCCGCCTGTTCGCGCTGTGCGAGTCCGGCTCGGCGTTCGAAGTGGATCCCGATTCGCTGCAGACACTGGGTCCGGTGACCTGGCGTCCGGACCTCGCTGCACTGCCGTTCTCGGCGCACCCGCTGCGCGACCGCGACGGCAGCCTCTGGAACTTCGGCTCGATCAGCCTGATGGGGGGCCATGGCCTGCTGGTCTGGCACATCGGTGCGAACGGCCAGCTGCGCAGCGCCAATGTGATCGAAACACCCGAGCATGGCTACCTGCATGCCTTCGCGATGACCGACCAGCACCTGGTGTTCGTGATGATGCCGTTCGATTTCACCGGCGCAGGCAGCAGCTTCTTCGAGCGAATGCAGTTCGCGCCTCAGCGTCCTGTGCGCATCGCGGTGGTCGCCAAGGATGCGCCGGACAAGGCGCAATGGTTCGAGGCCCCGTTCGCGGCGATCTACCACTTCGGCGACGCGTTCACCCGCGATGGCGGCATCGTGCTGCGCGCAGTTCGCCACGACGACATCAATGAGGCGCGCTCGCCGATGAAGGAAGCGATGGCCGGTGATGGCGCACACGCTGCCAACAGTGGCGCCAGCCTGGTCGAGCTGCATCTGGACCTGCGTCGTGGCCAGGCCCGCTGGCAGATGTTGGGCATCAGCGCAGTGGAGTTCCCGTTGTTCGACCCGCGCTCGGCGAACACACGTGGCGCACGGCTGTATGCGCCGACCATCGACGGCACGGCCAATGCGCCGTACTTCAACGCCGTGGCCGCGTTCGACATCGAGCACGGGCGCCGCCAGCTGTGGAACTATGGCCCGGACATCATGGCCGAAGAGCATGTGTTCGTACCGCGCCCGGGCAGCCGCAACGCCGATGATGGCTGGCTGATCGGCACCCTGCTTGACCCGGTGAACAAGCGCAGCGGTCTGGCGGTGCTCGATGCCCGCCACCTGGACGACGGTCCGCTGGCACAGGCCTGGCTGCCGTATGCGGTGCCATTGGGCTTCCACGGCACCTTCGCCGCGCGCGGCTGATTCCACGCCACGCGGACACCGTTATTGGCATGCTGGGTCTCCCCTGCCCCGTGGAGTCCCGCATGTCCCTGGCCGACCACCGAAGTACGCTGGCACCACACGGTTTCCTGCGCGTGGCGATCAACCTGGGCAACCCGGTGCTGGCACAGGGCGATGCGCGCTCACCGCGCGGCCCCTCACTGGAACTGGCTACCGCATTGGCGCAACGGATGGGGGTGCAGGCTCGCTTCACCTGCCACGATGCCGCAGCCTCGGTGGTCGAGGCAGCAGGCGAAGACGGCTGGGATCTGGCCTTCCTGGCCATCGATCCGGCACGTGCCGACCGCATTGCCTTCAGTGCCCCGTACCTGGAGATCGAAGGTACCTATCTGGTTCGCGCGGACAGCCCTGCGCAGCAGGTAGCCGACCTGGATCGCGAGGGGCTGCGCATCGCGGTGGGGCGTGGCGCGGCCTATGACCTGTTCCTCAGTCGCGAACTGCGCCATGCCAC
Source organism: Stenotrophomonas sp. 96582_Sma (assembly GCF_056480905.1). Lineage (NCBI taxonomy): Bacteria > Pseudomonadati > Pseudomonadota > Gammaproteobacteria > Lysobacterales > Lysobacteraceae > Stenotrophomonas > Stenotrophomonas sp. 96582_Sma. Next base: position 4,517,260 of record NZ_CM151122.1, read on the forward strand.
GATCGAGCGGGCGGAGACCTCGGCGGCGGCCATCACCCTGTTCGATCAGCAGCGCCTGGATGCCGCCGCCGGTGTACGCCAGCCGCTGGAAGCATGGGCGCAGGCGCATCCCGGCCACCGTGTGCTGGCCGACCGCTTCACCGCGATCCAGCAGGCAGTGGCGGCGCCGGCCTCACGCCCGGCCGATGCATTGCGGACGTTGTTCGAGGAAGTGGAGGCGATCAAGGCCGGCCCTTTGCTTGAGGAAGCGTTCGCGCGTGCCGGGCAGGCGGTCACGCTGGTGCGATGACTGTAGAGTCGAGCACCAGCAGTCGAGCATGGCTCGACGCTACAGATCCAGATGCAATGGTCGAGCATGGCTCGACGCTATAGATGTGCGTCTGCCATGTGCCGCACGTGCTCGGCGGCCTGCGCATGCAGCCAGTCGCGGAACGCGAGGAAGCCACGATGGCTGGCCGAGCGCTGCGGGTACACCAGCCAATGCGGCCAGTCGGTCTTCAGGCGCTGGCTGGACAGTGCGACCAGCTGGCCCGAATCCAGCAGCAGCCGCGCCCGCGTCACCCGCCCGAGCGCTACGCCCACGCCATCCAGAGCGGCGCGATGGTGCGCCTCCGAATCATCCAGCACCGCCACGAAACGCGACGGCGGGCTCTGCCCGCTCAACGCGAACCAGGCGCCCCACGCGCCGTCCGGATCACCGAGCAGCGGCCACCGGGTCAACGGCACACGGTCAATGCCGCCCATGCGTTCGATCAGCGCCGGGCTCGCCATCGGCACCAGCCACTCGTCGAACAGCGGTTCCACCACCAGGCCCGGCCATTGCCCGCTGCCCAGACGCAGCGCGGCGTCGAACTGGCGCTGCCGCTCGAAATCGATCAGGCGTTCGCTCGACTGCAGGTTGATCTCGATCTGTGGATGCTCGGCCACGAAGTGACCCAGGCGCGGCACCAGCCAGGCCGACGCCATCGACGGCACCGCGCTGATCGTCAGCACGTGCTCGGCACGTGCGGCATAGGGCTGGAAGGCTTCGTTGATCGCATCCAGATGCGGTCCGACCTGGTCGAGCAGGCGCTGCCCCTCAAGGGTGAGGGTGACACCACGCGGCTGGCGGATCAGCAGCGGCTGCCCGAGCCGTTCTTCCAGCTGCCGCATCTGATGGCTGAGCGCACTGACGGTCACATTCATCGACGCGGCGGCACGCGTCAGGTTGCCGAGCCGGGCAGCAGCCACGAAGCCCTGCAGGGCATGGAGCGGAGGGCGGGACATCAGGCTTGAATTTCTCTCAAGGCATGCTTGCGGAAATGTCGCTTTTTGCCCGTCCATGCTGCCCGTATCGTGCAATCCACTCAAGTGGAGGCACGCTCATGAACATCTTCAGCGGCTTGTTGTTCCTGCACGGCCACGTGGCCAGTGCCGAGCTGGCATGCCAGCTGGCCAGCCCGTCCACACCTGCCCCGCAGTGCGCGCGGCAACCGGCCGCGCCGGTTCAGCCGCCGCGAGCCCGTTGAACGCTCCTCAACCTGCATACCAGCGTTGGATGTGTTCAGGCAGCCACGGGATCGGATCGATGTCCAATGCCCGACAACCGTCGAGGGTGTCACGCAGCGCGCCCTCGCCGGGGCCATCGGGGATCCGCAGGCCTTCCTCTTCGGGAAGCTGCACCGCAGCCCAGTCGTGCAACCGGTCCATGCGCAGGCGAAGGGCGGCTCGCAGCCACCCCTTCAGTGGATAACAGCGATAGCCCTGTTCGCCCAGGCCGGCAACCGCGAGCGACAAAGCGTGGTTGGCACCACGCACCCATTCGGTGCGGCCTCCAGCCTTGTCCTGGACCGTCATCGGCGCCGGCGCGCGGTGCGCTTTGAACGGCGAACGCAGCTGCAGCTCCAGATCCCGCGCATCGCGCTCGCTTTCCGCTTCCACCAGCGCACCGGCGTCGAGATCGAAGAACTCGAACCAACGCCGATGCAATGCGCTGATGCGCCCAAGCGGATCACGTGAGAAACCAATCTTCGCGTAGTCTTCCCACGCACAGGGGAAGACGTAGGCGAAGACACGACCGTCGATGCGGATATCCGACTGCATGTACGCAGGCTGCCTCGACAACAGCCCGCGTGCAACCGGGCGTTACCGTGGACGCTGCAGCGCTTCCTGCACCGCGGCAGCCACGTCGGTGTTGTCGATGTAACTGCCGTCGTTCCAGCGCACGTGCTGACGGTAGCCGGCATCAACGCCCCGCACGCGCTGGCCCAGCAGCTCCGCGCCCGCGCCCTTGGCCCACAACGGCACCAGCGCATTGGAATGGTTGCCGGTGGGACGGAAGCTCATCCCCGGCATGCGCCCACGGCCGTTGTTGCGCACCGGCTCGAAGGCGACGTTCTGTGCATCTGGGCCCATCGGCATGCTGTTGTCGTGGTCGGTGGTGACGATCAGCAGGTTGCGCTCCCAGCCACCGTTGCGTTCGATCCACTCGATCACTGCTGTCACCGCGTCGTTGAACTCCACGGTTTCCTCGATCAGCCGGCCGTACTGCGGCTGGTCGCTGCACTGGCCGTAGTGCCATTCAGTGCCGCAGGCACTGGTATGGGCGGCCCAGTCGGTGGCGCCACCTTCCACCATCAGGAACAGCCCCTTGGACGAACGCTGCTGCAGGAATTGCAGCGCACCACGGGTCATGGTCGCAAGATCCGGCACGCTGTCGATCTTCCTCACACCGGAAGGTGTGGCCGCATCCTTGCCCAGCACCTGCAGCTGGCGCGCCTGCTGCAGCGTGTTGGCCACGCGCGGCACGCCGATCAGCGGCCGGTCTGCCGGCAACCGTCCCTGCGCCAGCGCGGCGAACGCTTCCTTGCTGCGGATCAGGCGCCACGGCCCCGACGGATTGCCGCCGATGGTGCTGCCCGCTTCCAGCTGCTGCCAATCCTGCTGCGACACCCATTCCCACGGGTTCGCGCAGCCCTCGACCTTGGCCGCGCCGGCACTCTCGTCACAGGCGCGACCATCAACGCTGTAGCCCGGGCCTCCGGTGCCCATCACCAGATCCATATGCCCCTGCGCCAGCATCTGATGGGCGATGGCGTGATAGTTGTTGCGCGATTCGTTCTGCGCCGCGAACGCGGCCGGCGTGGCATGCGCGAACGGTACCGAAGTCACCACGCCGGTGGCCATGCCCAGCCGCTTGGCGCGCAGCGTATTGAACTCGACCGGATTGCCATCGTTGTTGAAGTTGATGGCGTTGTTGTAGGTCTTGATGCCCGAGGACAACGCGGTGCCCGCCGCCGCACTGTCGGTAGCCACCGCAGCCAGGTACTGGTAGCCCGCAAACGGCAGGTCCTGCGCAGGAACCGGCGTGTCATCCCAGGCCTTGCCCGCGTCGTAGCCCAAGGTCTGCGCGTTGTCGCGGGTCGGCTGGCTGCTGGCATTCAACGGGAAGGTGGTTACCGCCAGGCGCTGCGGAAAATCCGCATACGGCGCCCGTTCGCGGCTGCCGTATTGCCAGTAGGCGGCGGCGTCCCAGGTGCCCCAACCGGCACCGTCGTTGATCATCACGATCACGTTGTGCGGGCGCGCTGGGCCGGAAGCAACAGCCTCGGCGCGCAGATTGGGCTGGCAGCCGCCAAGTGCGGCCAGCGCGAGCAGCAACGAAGAATGAAGCCAGCGGCGTGGAATGCGTGCAGTCATCGGGTGTCCCGTCGGGCCATCGGCGGCCCACAATGTCGATACGTTATATCGTTGCAATATTGCAGCTTCATGCAGCCGCCGCGGGCTATCCTGCAGGCCCTCCTCCATCGGCCCTTCCATGCCGTCTCCTGCTCCTGCGCGTGCACCGCTGTCCTCCATCACCCTCGATGCGGCAACGTTCGCGGTGATGCACCAGCACAACGCGGACATCGCCAGGCAACCGGCCTCGCTGACCAAGCTGATGACCGCCTATGCGGCGTACGAATGCGTCGAAGAGAACGGAGGCGCGTGGGACGAAGCGGTCACCATCGCCACCGGGGATGTGCACGCGGTGGCCGATGATGAAACACGCATGGGCCTGGTGCCCGGTGAAACAGTCACCCTCGCGCGCCTGCTGGAAGGACTGATGATCGTCTCCGGCAATGACGCGGCGCTGGCCATCGCGCGCCATCTGGACGGATCACAGCCTGCGTTCCTGGAGCGCATGAACCGGCACGCGCGCCAGCTCGGCCTGCGCAGCAGCTGGTTCGCCAGCGTGTCCGGCATCACCACCCCGCACCATGCGTCCAGCGCGCGCGACATGGCGGTGCTGGCCGCCTGCCTGTTGAACGATCATCCGCAGATCCTGGCGATCACCGCGCAGCGCGTGTTCGCGCACGGCAGCTTCAGCCGCAGCAACCAGAACGCCCTGCTTGGCGATGACGGCGTGGATGGCTTGAAGACCGGCTACACCCAGGCCGCAGGCTTCTGCCTGGCCGCCACCGCCTGCCGGGCAGTGCCCGGGCGGGATCAGCCGGTACGCCTGATCACCGTGGTGCTGGGTTCTGAAAGCCGCGACGCACGCGATGCCCTTGTGCGCGAGCGGCTGGCCGCCGGGTTCGCGGCGCTGGCCGACAGCACCGCCGACGCCTGAGCGGCTCAGCGTCGCTTGACCGTTGCCACGATCAGCCGCTGCAGCTCGGCTTCGGCTGCGGCCTTGTCCAGCGCGCCTGCTGCCACGGCTTCGGACAGGGCTTCGGCCGCACCGAGAATCGCCCAGCGTCCCGCCAGCGATACCGTGCCGTCGGCAGCAAACGGGCCCAGCCAGGCGTCGCAGTTGTCGATGAAATCCTGCTGGTAACGCCGCCGTACCTCGTGCAGTTCCGGAGCGCCCACCAGCGCGGCGAGGATGCCCTGCACTTCACTGCCCTGGCTGAGGATGCAGTCGATGTAGCCGGAGGCGATGGCCGCCGCACGATCGGCCAACTGCGCCCGTGCGCGGCCGATGCGCTCGTTGAAGACCACCGTCTGGCGACCGTCGTAGTCATCGTAGAGCGCGGCCAGCAGGCCGTTGCGGGTCACGAAGTGATCGTAGGCCACCGGCTTGGTCACGCCCGCGGCCTCGGCCAGCCGACCCAGGGTCAACGCGTCGGTGCCTTCTTCGCCAACCAGCGCCCAGGCCACGTCCAGCAACTGGCGGGCGCGTTGCTCGCGGGTCAATCGGCGGCGCGTGGGAGCGGCGTTGGCAGGCATCGGCGGAACACGGCGATCAGTGCATCGGAGTTCCGATTTTACGGCCGATCGCCAGCGCGGTCTGCAGATGCGTTTCGGCCGCACCGGTATCGGCATCCAGCAGCAGGTCTGACGTCAGCACGCGCGCGCCGCAGTAGTCGAAGATGCCCATGTCGATCTGCGTCTTCATCGCCGCGCCGTAGCCACGACGTTCGACCATGTCCGCGCCGGCTCCACCGATGCCGACCAGGTGCACGCGCAACCGCTGCAGCTTCTTCTGCACCTTGCCGTCTGCACCGTCCTGGTAGGCCCAGCCCTGGGTGAACACGCGATCGATCCAGCCCTTCAGCAGCGCGGGGAACGACCACCAGTACAGCGGGTAGACCAGTACCAGCGTGTCGGCAGCATCCAGCCGCGCCTGCTCGGCGGCGACGTCGGCTGGAGGTGCGCCGGTGCCACGGAACAGCGCCTGGTCGTGCGTGTTGAAGCGCGGATCGAAGCCTTCGGCCATCAGATCGGCATGGGTCACGGTATTGGCGGCATCCGTTGCGGTGATGGCTTCGCCGATGCGCCTGGCGATGGCATGGGTCAACGCGGCGGATTCAGGATGGGCGGTAACGATGAGGGTGTGCATGGGGGATGTCCGGAATTCACTACCTACCAATAGTAGTTAATGACGCCCGGGACACCAGCGCCATGCGTGGGACGCTGTTTCCGCATCCGCCGTATAGTGCGGCGGTTCCCGCTGAGATACCCGACGATGCACCGATACCTGCTCGCCCTTCTGCTGGCCCTGCCGATGGCAATGGCCGTTGCGCCAGCGCTGGCCGGTGAGCTCAGTCCGGAAGACTCAGCCGCATTGCGCCAGGACGTGCAGGCGATGATGGGCGCATTCGCCCGCGGCGATGCCGAGTTGATCATCGCCCGAACCCATCCCAGCCTGAAGCGCCTGGCCGGGGGCGATGAGGCCTATGCGCGTATGACTCGCGACACCCTGAAAGAGCTGCGCAAGGCCGGGGTCACCATCATCAGCGACGAGGCCGGCGTGCCGGGCCGCACCTATGCAGCCGGTGATGAGGAAGTCTGCTTCGTGCCACGCCAGTCGCTGCTGCGCGTGCGCGAGGCGCCGATGCGCAGCACCTCGTTCATGCTCGCCGTGCGCCGCGTCGGCACAGCCCAATGGAGTTTCATTGACGGTGCTGCGTTGCTGGACAATCCCGCGCTGCTGCGGCAACTGCTGCCGGCGTTGGAGCCTGGGGTGACGCTGCCCAAGGGTGGAATGGAAGCGCTGTAATCGCAGGCGCATCCATCCACGCATGGCGTGGATCTACTTCCGTCTGCTGGCCTGGGCCAGTGCCGGCGTTTCCCTCAACGGAACAGCGCGTTCAACGCGGCCCCGGAAGCCGCCTGCTGTAGGCCATCGAAGCGGCCGTCCTGCACGATCGGCTGGGTCGCCTGCATCAGCCCACCCCACGCCGCACGCGCCAGCGCACCGCCCAGGCTGACCCGGCGCACGCCGAGTGCGGCGATGTCCTGCAGGCTCAGCGGTGTTGGCCCACCGACCAGCAGGTTCACCGGCTTCGACCCTGCGGCGGCAATCACCGCGCTGATCTGCTCGCGCGTGCTGATGCCCGGTGCATACAGCACATCGGCGCCGGCCTCGGCATAGGCGCGCAGGCGCTGCAGGGTGTCCGGCAGATCCGGCACGCCGACGAAGAAGTTCTCGGCACGGCCAACCAGCAGCACGTCGCCGCCCGCGCGGTCGATGGCTGCACGGGCAGCGCGCAGGCGCTCCACCGCCTGATCGATCGGACGCAGCGGTGCATCGGCGACGCCGCTGGCATCCTCGATCGACAACGCCGCGATGCCGGTGTCGATTGCCGCGGCCACCGCCTCCTGCACCTTCTGCGGCGTATCACCGAAACCATCGCCGAAATCGGCGTTCAACGGCAGCGGCGTCGCTGCCGCCATCAGGCGCAGATGGTCCAGCGTGGCCTGCAGCGAAACCGCTCCGTCCGGCCGCCCTTCGCTCCAGGCACAGCCGGCACTGGTCGTGGCCAGTGCCTGGAAGCCCTGCCGCTGCAGGTAGCGCGCACTGCCCACGTCCCATGGATTGGGCAGTACGAAGCACCCTGCTGCATGCAGCTGGCGGAAGGCCGCGCGCTTGCATTGGGTATCGGCATCGGGCGAGGTCATGGCGGGCTCCGGGGCGGCAGACCTGCACCCTAGCCCGCCCTGCAGCCGCGCTCAACGACGACGGGGCAAACCTGCATGAGGTGATGCCACCTGCTTATTGGACGCTGTGGATGCAGGTGCCCGAGCGTGCTTGCCTGCCCACACGATGCCGCCACGGAGCCCTTCATGCACCCGGACCCGCTGACCTTGATCGACGCCGGCGACGATGACGCCCACTGGGCCGACCTGCTTTCGCCCACACGCCGCCGCCTGATCGCATCGGCCGGTCTGGCCGCCGGCGGCCTGGCCAGTGCGTCGACCGCCGCCGCAGCCCCGCGCGGCGAAAGCACGGTGAACACCACCGAACCCGGGCGCCCCGGCTTCCGTGCCATCGTCCCGCCGCCGGTGAAGGGCAGCAGCCCCTGGGGCCAGGTCACCGCCAGCGAACCGACCCCGCGCCCAGCCAGCGTGCGTCCCGGGGAGGCCACCCTGCCCGCGACCCCACGTGCCTACACCGACATCAAGAGCTATCACGCGCATATCTACTTCGACGAGGACAGCTTCGAGAAAGCTGCGCTGCTGCGGCGCTGGGCGGCCGAGCGCTTCCCGGTGGAGCTGGGCAATTGGAACCTGGAACCACGCGGACCGCACGTCACCCCGTCGTTCTATTTCGGCTTCACCAACGACCTGCTGCCGGTGCTGGTGCCATGGCTGCAGCTCAACAGCCTGGGCCTGACCATCCTGATCCACCCCAATACCGGTGATGGCCGCGCCGACCATCTGTATTACGCGTTGTGGGTGAACCGCGCGCAGCCGGTGAACGCCTACAACTGGCCGGCACCGAAGCCGGGGGAACGGGAGCCCTTGGAGGAGGTGTTCCCGAACGTGGTGCCGACGGTGCCGCTGGAGACGTGAGCGGGTGCGTGGCGGGGGCGGTGGGTGGCGTGCAGCGCACCTTGGGCTGCCCCTCGGTGGGTGCGTAGCCTGCTGCGCACCGAACTTCCTTCATCCACGCATGGCGTGGATCTACCGCATCACCGCCCGTTGCGGCATCGGTCATCGCCCGGCCTGCCGCCATCGTCGGCCTACGTGCACGCATCCCCCAGCTGCACGGCGTTCAGCGCGCCTTGATCCAGCGCCCGCCATACGGCCGCAAGCCCTCCGGGGAATTTCAAACAGTCGATTGAAACGCTGCAAACTTCGCCGAACTGGACAGCATCCGCCGGTTCCGCCAGACTGCCGCCCTTTCCCGTCTTCCGGATCCCATGGCGAAGCTGCTGGTCCTGCACGGCCCCAACCTCAACCTGCTCGGCACCCGCGAGCCGGAGGTCTACGGCCACACCACGCTGGCCGACATCGACCAGGCGCTGGCCGCCCAGGCCTCGGCTGCCGGGCACGCGGTGGAGAGCCTGCAGTCCAATGCCGAGCACGTGCTGGTGGACCGCGTGCAGGCCGCACGCGACGACGGAACCGCTTTCATCCTGATCAACCCCGCCGCCTTCACCCACACCTCGGTCGCCCTGCGCGATGCGCTGGCGGCGGTGGCGGTGCCGTTCATCGAGATCCACCTGTCCAACCCGCATACCCGCGAACCGTTCCGCCAGCACAGCTACTTCAGTGACAAAGCCGTGGGCGTGGTCTGCGGTTTCGGCGCCGACAGCTACCGCTACGCGATGGACGCGGCGCTGCTGCGCGTGCAGGCGGCCCGCGCGTGAAGATGCTCCCAAGAGTGCTTGCCTGCATCGTGCTGTGGGCCGGCGTGTGCGGCGCCAGCGTCGCCGCCGAGCGCGCGGCCGCCGGCATTGATTGCGCGCAGGCGACCGGCGGCTACGAGCGCGACATGTGCGATTCCGATCGCCTGGATGACGCCGACAGCGCATTGAACGCCGTTTACGTCCAGGCGCGCGGCGAACTGAAGGCGCAGGCCGCCGATGGCAGCTGCAGTCGCTGCGCAGCGGCCGAACAGCAGCTGGTGAAGGCCCAGCGCATCTGGATAACCCTGCGCGATGCAGACTGCGAGGCAGTCTACGCCTTCAATGCAGACGGCACCTCGCGCAACCCTGCGAAGATGCAGTGCCTGATCACCCAGACGCGCGACCGTACGCGGCAGCTGCGCGAGTTCTACGAACTGCTTTGACCCGAGCGCGATGCGCTTCCCACCACACTGACATCAAGAGCAAAGAGGCCACCATGGATCTCCGCAAAATCAAGAAGCTGATCGACCTGCTGGAAGAGTCGAACCTGGCTGAAATCGAAATCAAGGAAGGCGAAGAGTCGGTGCGCCTGTCGCGCGCCCCGGTGGCCGGCTATGCCGCCCCGGTCGCCGCCCCGGTGTACGCCGCTCCGGCCGCTCCGGCGCCGCAGGCGATGCCGATGCAGTCGCCGACCGAAGCCTCCACCGGTGGCACCGCCAAGCCGGGCCCGGCGCTGCCGGAAGGCCACGTGCTGCGCTCGCCGATGGTCGGCACCTTCTACGCCTCGTCCGCCCCGGACAAGCCTGCGTTCGTCAGCGTTGGCCAGCAGGTCAAGGAAGGCGAGACCCTGGCCATCATCGAAGCGATGAAGATGTTCAACCCGATCGAAGCCGACAAGTCCGGCACCATCGTCGCCATCCTCGGCGAGAACGGCCAGCCGGTCGAATTCGACCAGCCGCTGTTCGTGATCGGCTGAGGGGCACGCCATGCTCGACAAAGTCGTCATCGCCAACCGAGGGGAAATCGCGCTGCGCATCCTGCGCGCGTGCCACACCCTCGGCATCCGCACGGTGGCCGTGCATTCCACGGTCGACCGCAACCTCAAGCACGTGGCCATGGCCGACGAGTCGGTCTGCATCGGTCCGGCGCCGTCGCCGCAGAGCTACCTCAACATCCCGGCACTGATCGCCGCGGCGGAAGTCACCGACGCCCAGGCCATCCACCCGGGCTACGGCTTCCTGTCGGAGAACGCCGACTTCGCCGAGCGCGTGGAAGAGTCCGGTTTCATCTTCATCGGCCCCAAGGCCGACACCATCCGCATGATGGGTGACAAGGTCGAAGCCATCCGCGCGATGAAGTCCGCCGGCGTGCCGTGCGTGCCCGGCTCGGGCGGCCCGCTGGGCGAAGACATCGTCGCCAACACCAAGATCGCCCGTGAGATCGGCTACCCGGTCATCATCAAGGCGGCCGGTGGTGGCGGTGGCCGCGGCATGCGCGTGGTGCACGCCGAAGCCTCGCTGAAGACCTCGATCGAAACCACCAAGAGCGAGGCCAAGGCCGCGTTCGGCAATGGCGAGGTCTACATGGAGAAGTTCCTGGAGAACCCGCGCCACGTGGAAATCCAGGTACTGGCCGACGGCCAGGGCAACGCCATCCACCTGGGCGAGCGTGACTGCTCGATGCAGCGCCGCCACCAGAAGGTGGTGGAAGAAGCGCCGGCACCGGGCATCACTGCCGAGCAGCGCGAGCAGATCGGCAAGGTCTGCACCGAAGCCTGCGTACGCATCGGCTACCGTGGTGCCGGCACGTTCGAGTTCCTGTACGAGGACGGCCGCTTCTACTTCATCGAAATGAACACCCGCATCCAGGTGGAACATCCGGTCACCGAAATGGTCACCGGCATCGACCTGGTGGCCGAGCAGCTGAAGATCGCCGCCGGCCAGAAGCTGTCGATCAAGCAGAGCGACGTGGTGCTGACCGGCCATGCCATCGAGTGCCGCATCAACGCCGAAGATGCTGAAACCTTCGTGCCGAGCCCGGGCACCATCACCGGCTTCCATCCGCCGGGCGGCCCCGGCGTGCGCGTGGACACCCACATCTACAGTGGCTACCGCGTGCCGTCGAACTACGACTCGATGATCGGCAAGCTGATCGTGCACGGCCCGGACCGCGAAACCGCCATTGCCCGCATGCGGGTGGCACTGAGCGAAATGGTGGTCGATGGCATCAAGACCAACGTCGCCCTGCAGCAGCGGATCATGCGCGACAAGGGCTTCCAGGCCGGTGGCCAGAACATCCACTACCTGGAAAAGCGCCTGGCCGAACGCAAGAACAAGCCGATCGCGCTGACCTGATCGGCGCCACGTGCTGGACATGAAAAGGGCGGGGATATCCCCGCCCTTTTCTGTTGCTGCAGCGCCGAGCCCATGCTCGGCTTGCCGGAAAGCTCAGCCGAGCGTGGGCTCGGCGCTACAGCAGGCGCATCAGCGCTTGTCGGCAGCTTCGGCCGGAATCTGCGAGTTCGCCAGCGGACGCACGCCATTGGGCGACGTCGGGTCGACGATCACCATGGTCTCGGTCGAACCATCCGGCCACACCACCTGGAAGGTGCTGCCCGCCGGCAGCGACGCGAACGGCATGCCACTCTGCGCGCGATAGACCGCGGCCACCTGGCTGGCACCGGCACGGCGCACGTCTTCCTGCGCCTTCACCGTGGTCAGTTCCACCTTCGACAGATGCCGGTAGCGATCTTCATAGGTATCGATCATCAACAGGCCAACCGCGCCGGCCGAGTAGGCCACGAACAGGGCCACCCAGAACCAGAACTTGGCCCCGTGCAGGAATCGGCGGTAGTTCATTGCTCGTTCCTCTTTCCAACCAATCGCTTGATCCATTCCTTCATCTTCCCAGCGCCCTGCCGCGATACCGCAGCGTCATACACGAAATCCCGGAAATCCTGCGTACCATCCTGCGAACAGATCCCTCCGTTCGCACAAAAACTGTTGACCAGCACACTGTCTGCCCCACACGGTAGACCGAGTTCGCAGGCCGCAAGCCGCCATGCGAGTTCACTGAGCTGCTCGCCCGCCACCAGGCCGTTGAGCGCGCGGTCACCCGAGGCGCGCACGCCCATGCCCGGTGCGATCGCCATGAAGGCCTCCGGGTCGCGCGAGGTGCGCACCCGTTCAACCAGGTCACGGCGGTACTCGGGGCTGTCCTGCAGCGGTTCGCCCTCGGCGAACAACGCAGCCTCAGCAGCCAGATTGCCTTGTGCGGCCGCCTTGCGACGTTCGGACAGCACCAAGGCCGTGCCCAACTTGTCGCCCGGCACGAAACCACCACAACGCTGCGCGACGCGTTCGCGCGCCTGCACCATCGCCGGTGCGGCGGTCAGGCCCAGCCCGGCCAGCACGTTGTTGTCCAAGCGGTAGCCACCCGGATCGACCGCGTACTGCGCGCAATAGTCATAGACACGGCTGAGCATCCAGCGCGCCTCGTGGTTGCCTTCGTCCGCCTGGGCACGCAACCGCTGAGCATAGGCATACAGGTCGGTGGCGTCTTCGATATCGGCGCGGAGATCCAGGGGCAGCCCGGACGGCAATGCGTTGCCACGCTCGAAGGGTGCCAGGCGGCGCGCGAGCGCCTCCGGCATCACCGGCAGCGGCGCCGCACTGTCAGCGGCCGCGACCGCACCTGCCAGATCCGCCGACGCTACCGAAGACGTCGCAGCATGGCCGCTGGCCCGATAACCGGCCACGCCCAGCACGGCCACAGCCGGCAGTACGAGCAACCAGGTTTTCAGGGTCGGAGCGAAGGCCATCGGCGGCGGTAGGCGATGCGGCGCATAGGAAAGCACGAAGTTTAGCAAGGCCCGACGGGCCTGTCTGAACGGGCTTCGTTCATCTCGGAGCGGCATCTCAGGCAATACGGAGACGCCCCGATGGTCTAGCATGGCCCCCTTTCCTGCGATTGCCCCCACCACCATGCCGTTCCTGGAACTGACCCTGCGCTGCACCGAAGCCACCCAGCCCCGCTATGAAAATGCGCTGGAGGACGTTGGTGCACTGGCCGTGACCCTGCTCGATGCCGAGGCCGATACCAGCAACGAACAGGCCATTCTCGAACCGGGCGTGGGCGAGACCCCGCTGTGGGACACGCTGGTGCTGAGCGCACTGTTCCCCGCCGACAGCAACGCGCTGTTGCTGCTGGCCGCACTGGAATCCTTCGATCCGGAGCTGGACTGGAGCAGCGGCAGCTTCCGCGCGGTCGAGGATGAAGACTGGGAACGTGCCTGGCTCGACCAGTTCCAGCCGATGGACTTCGGCAGCCGCACCTGGATCGTGCCGTGGAACCATGAACTGCCCGATGCCGCACAGGCCGCCGATGCCGCCGTGGTGCGGTTGGACCCGGGCCTGGCGTTCGGTTCGGGCACCCACCCGACCACCGCACTGTGCCTGCGCTGGCTGGACCAGTTGGCGGTCGATGGCCTGCTGCAGGGCCAGCGCGTGCTCGACTTCGGTTGCGGCTCGGGCATCCTCGCACTGGCCGCGCTGAAGCTGGGCGCCGCCGAAGCCATCGGCGTGGACAACGATCCGCAGGCCCTGGTCGCCACCGCCGACAATGCCGAGCGCAACGGCGAGCAGGCCCGCATGCATGTGTACCTGCCGCAGGACGAACCGGTCGCGACCTATCCGATCGTGGTCGCCAACATCCTCGCCTCGGCGCTGGATGCGCTGGCCGAACTGCTGGCTGCGCGCGTTGCTGCCGGTGGCCGCATCGCCCTGTCCGGCATCCTGCATGGCCAGGAAGGCGAACTGCTGCAGCGCTATGCAGCATGGTTCGACGATCTGCAGGCCACCCAGGATGGCGACTGGATGCGCATCACCGGCGTGCGCCGCGCCTGATCGTGGTTGAATGACCGCTGGATCCGAGCCCGCGCCCTGAGCATGTCCGAGCCGAACCCACCGCGCCGTCCCCTGGCCACCTTCCTGCGCACGACGCCGGAGGGTGAGCCTGCGCCTGCGACCGATGCGCGTGCGACCGATGCGCGTATGCAGGACGAAGCCGGGCACGCAACGCCCGTGGAGCAGATGCAGGCCGAGCCCATCGACCTGGCACGCCCACCGGCGACAGAGATGCGACACGACGATGACGTTGTCATCGTTGATGAAGCAGCGGCCATCGAACCGGCGCCGGTCGCGGTGCAGGCAACGGCGGTCGCCAGTGATGCCCCCAGCTTCCTCGGCAGCGCGCGCACGCGCACGCTGCCAGCACCCCGCTGGCACTGGCTGCTGGTCGCCGGGCTGGCATTGCTGCTGGTACTGCAGAGCGTGCTGGCCGACCGCGCGCGGCTGGCCGCCGACGCCGGCAACCGCGCATGGCTGGGCACGCTGTGCGGCGTGCTGCGCTGCAGCCTGCCTGCCTGGCACGAACCCGCTGCATTCACCATGACCAGCCGCGAGATCCGCCCCCTGCCGGGCCAGGCCGGTGTGCTGCAGGTACAGGCCAGCATCCGCAACGATGCGCGCTGGGCACAGGCGTGGCCGGACCTGCGGTTGTCATTGTCCGATGCCGATGGCCGGGTGATCGGCAGCGGCGTGTTCACGCCCGCGCAGTACCTGGGCGAGAACCCCGGTGCAGCCCTGCTGGAACCGGGCCAGAGCGCGCGCGTCGCCTTCCGGTTGCAGGAGCCCGCTGCGTCCACCGTCGCATTCACCTTCGACTTCCTCTGACCGGGGAGAGGCGACCAGCCGTGGCAGGCCGGGCACGCTCGCGCTAGACTGGCCGCCACCACCTCGTCCGGCCGCGCGCTCCGCGCGCACGGGCCAACCGAATCGGGAACCCCCTTGAACGCTGTCCTTTCTCGTCCTGACAACAGTCGTGGCGCTCCCCGGCCACCGCTGCGTGAACACGTCGCCCAGTCCGTGCGCCGCTACCTGCGTGACCTTGATGGCTGCGATGCGGACGATGTCTACGAGATCGTGCTGCGCGAGATGGAGATTCCGCTGTTCGTGGAAGTGCTCAACCACTGCGAAGGCAACCAGAGCCGCGCCGCCGCGATGCTGGGCATCCACCGTGCCACCCTGCGCAAGAAGCTGAAGGAATACGGCATCAGCGCGTAAGCGCGCACGAGGGTAGTGCCGGCCGCTGGCCGGCAACCCCATGAACGATGGCAGGATGTTGCAGTTGCCGGCCAGCGGCCGGCACTACCGGTAGATCCACGCCATGCGTGGATGAAAGCCCGGCAGAGTAAACCGCCCCCGCCCGCCAGTAGATCCACGCCATGCGTGGATGGAAGCCGGCAGAATCAACCGCCGCCGCCCGCCTTCCAGTAGTACCGCACCACATGGAAGAACACCGGCGCGGCGAAGCATACCGAGTCCAGTCGGTCGAGCATGCCGCCATGGCCCTCGATCATGTGGCCCCAGTCCTTGATGCCACGATCGCGCTTGATCGCCGACATCACCAGGCCGCCCCAGAACCCCATCAGGTTGATCAGCAGCGACAGGCCGAACGCCTGCAGCGGCGTGAACGGGGTGATCCACCACAGCGCCGCACCCAGCGCACTGGCACTCAGCACACCGCCCACGAAGCCCTCCACCGTCTTCGACGGCGACAGCTTCGGCGCAATCAGATGCCTGCCCAGCAGCTTGCCCCAGATGTACTGCAGCACGTCCGAAGACTGCACCACGATCACCAGGAAGGCGAACAGCAGCACGTTGCGCGACGGGTCATGGCCGGGCACGTGCAGGTTCAGCAGCAGCGGCACATGCGAGATGCAGAACACGCAGATCATCAACCCCCACTGCACCTTCGCGGTCCGCTCCAGGTAGTGCGTGGTATCACCGCCAATGGTCGACAGGATCGGCAGGAACAGGAACGCATAGACCGGAATCAACAGCGTGTACATGCCGTACCAGTCGATCCAGACCAGGTAGTACTGCCACGGCAGCACGATGTAGAACGCGGCCAGCAGCGCGTAGTAGTCGCCCGAGCGGGTCGGCGCCAGGGTGATGAACTCGCGCAGTGCGAACAGCGAGATGATCGCGAACAGCACGATCACCCCGGCACGACCGAAGAACAGCGCCAGCCCGACCACGATCGCCATCACCCACCACGCGCGGATGCGCGAGACCAGGTTGGCGATCACCGCGCTGGGCTGCCCACGCTGGCGCCAGCGCAATGTCTCGGCCACCAGCGTGGCCAGCACCAGCACCAGCACCGCACCCACGCCAGCAAACAGCAGGCCGGTCTGCTGGCCGACACTCTGCGTGGCCAGGTCGCCGGACACATCGATCAGGAAGCTCATGCCCTGCCCCCGTTCGGCGCCAGGTCCAGCAGCGCCTGCCGGCTGCGGGCCAGGAAGGCGGCCTTGTCCTCGTCGGCCTGCAGCCGCAGCGGCGTACCGAAGGTGGCCGTGCACAGCAGCGGCAGCGGCAGGAACCGGCCCTTGGGCATCACCCGCTTCAGGTTGTCGATCCACACCGGTACGAATTCCAGCTCCGGGCGTTGCCGTGCCAGGTGATAGATGCCGCTCTTGAACGGCAGCAGCGGCTCTTCGCCCACGTTGCGGGTACCTTCCGGAAACAGAATCAGCGAGCAGTCTTCGTCCACCGCGTCACGCAGGGCCTGCAGTGGATCCTGCTGGCGATGGCCGGCCTCGCGCTCGACCAGCACGCCGTTGAACACCGCATCGATCAGGTAGCGACGCAGGCCATCGCGCTGCCAGTATTCGGCCGCGGCCACCGGGCGCACCTGGCGCCGCAGTGCCGGTGGCATCGACGACCAGATCAGCACGAAGTCACCATGGCTGGCGTGGTTGCCGTAATACACGCGCCGTTCGCTGGACGGCGCACAGCCGATCCACAGCGCGCGGGCGCCGGTCACTACATGGATCGCGCCACTGCAGGCGCGCGCAATCAATTCAGCGAACATCGGTCCCTCCCGTTCACGTCTGCGGCCACAACACGGCCAGCACCAGCAGTGCGAACTGCACCGCTGTCAGCAGGTACTGGCGCAGCAGCAGGCGGCGCATGCCGGCCCAGCGCGCATCCCAGCCGCGCAGCGGCGCGTCGGGCTGCATGCGGCGCAGGCCACTGGCGTGCAGCAGCTGGTCGGTGCGGCGCGCGGCGGCGTCACCCTCCAGGCCTTCATCGCGCAGCAGCTGCAGCAGGCTGGCATCCAGCGCCACCCGCCACGCGTGGTAGATCTGTGCGATGCCCGCGGCAACACTGAGCAGCAACACGCCGGCGGCAATCATCGCCAGGCCAGGTTCGGTGCCGAGCAGCAGCAGCGCCACCAGCAGCAGGCCCAGCGACAGGCCGGCCGGCCAACGGCCCTGCCGCAGCAGCAGCTGCATGGTCGCCAGATCGGGAACCCTACTCACGTGCGTGCTCCCGCTGCAGCAGTGATGGCATGCAGATGCGCCGCGCCCAGCACGATGCCCGGACGTGCCGTGCGCACGATCGCCACCGCGGCATCGGTATCGGTGGCACGACCACTGCGCAACAGCCAGGCCGCCACACTGGCAGCACTGCGCGAATAGCCCAGTGCGCAGCACACCAGCAACGGTCCATGCGCACGCAGCCGCTCGATCGCCTCGGCCGCCTCGCGCAACTGGTGCGGCGTGGGCACCACCAGGTCCAGCATCGGCACGCTGGCATACGCCGCGCCCGGTGCACGACAGGACAGTTCGGCACAGGCATCGACCACGCCGACCAAGGGTGCCGGCAATGCAGCGCAGGGAACACGCCCCAGCCATACACCGTCCATCACCGGCACCGGCTGCGGCGCACGCCGCGTCCACAGCCGCGAATTGATCCAGGCTGCGCCCAGGTACGGCGCCAGCAGCCAGCGTGCCGCCATTGCCAGACGTCCATCGGCGCGCTTCTGGAACACCGCCGTACCCAGCCCGGCATAGGCCAGCGCCACCAGCAGCAGCGATACCACCGGCCACAGCAGCCACAACGCCGCGCCACGCAGAAGCACCACCGGCACCAGCAATGCAGCGGCCCCCAGCAGGTACAGCGCTGCCAGGCGCCAACGTTTGGCGTCACGCGCGGTGCGCCAGGCACGCAAGGGTGGCGTGCCCTGCTCCGGCCACAGCCAGACGCACAGCCAACCGGCCAGCAGGCCGGTCGGGATATCGATGAAATGATGCTGGAATGTGGTCAGCACCGAGACGCCGATCAGCAGCGCCCACACATGCAGTACCCAACGCCACACCCCATGCAGGTACTGCGCGAATTTCACCCACAGCACGATCAGCAACACGATGTGCAGTGATGGCGCCTGGTTGAACGGCTTGTCGAAGCCCAGCAGTACATCAAACAACCAGCCGAACACACCGCCGATCTCCGGCCGCTCGAAACTGAAGCGCAGTGGCCACAGCAGGAAGCAGGTCACCGCGATCAACTGTGCACTGAACAACCGCAACGCATGCCGGTCCAGCTCCAACCGTTGCCGGCACAGGAAGAAGGAAACCGCATAGAACAGATCGATCGACCAGTACGGCACGATCGTCCACGGTACGAACGGAATCTGCGTTTCCCATCCGAACGCCATCACCGGCAGTTCGGCATGGCGGCCGGCTATCCAGTTGGCGAAGCCATAGCTGGCGAAGAAGAATGGGCCCAGCAGGGCCAGCCACAACAGGGCGCGCCGCCAGGGGCGCCCCTCTGCGGCCAGCGGGGATGCGGCGAGCGTCGCCATCACTCTGTCCGGCGCGCCAGCGACACCGTGAAGATGCCGAATTCGTCGATACGCTGCGCCACCTTCTCGAACCCGGCCAGGCGCACCAGCTCGTCCATTTCCTGCTGGGTACGGCGGCGCATCACCCACGCGGCGCCGCCACGGTGGCTGGTCAGTGCGCGTGCGATGAACTCCAGCTGCGGGTGCCACGGCTGGCCGGTGTAGGCCAGGTAGCCACCGACCGGCACCGTTGCAGCAATCCCCTGCAGCGATCGCAGCACCGCATCGTTGTCCGGGAACAATTCATACAGCCCCGAAACCACCGCCAGCGTGGGTGCGGGGTCCACGGTCGCCAGCTGCGCGGGATCGAACGCATCGCCCTGTTCGAAGCGGGCAATGTCGGTCGCGCCGAGGCGCTCGATCAGCGCCTTGCCCTGGGTCACGTTCAGATCGCTGAAATCGCGCAGCACGATGCGGTCCGCACGCTGCTCGCCCGTTCCCAACGCTTCCAGCACGTAGCGGCCATGACCAGCGGCCACGTCCAGCACGCGTACCGGCGCGCCCTGCCCGCGCAGGCGCTGGGCGGCATCGCGCAGCAGCTCCTGCAGGTGCTTGCCACGCACGCGGATGCCGCGCCAGCCGATCGCATCCAGATAGTTGCGGTCGATCATGCGCCCCAACGGGCCCTTGCCGCGCGCCTCATCGCGATAGATGTAGTCGAGCGTGCTGCCCGAATCGAATCCGGTCTGCAGGCCCAGCGCGATGCCTTCGGACAACGTTCCGCCGAAGCGCAGGCCGCCACGTACCACGCGCCAGCGCAGGTCGGCCAGGCTGTTGCGTTCCGGTGGCCAGGCCAGGATCTCCGATTCTTCGAAAGTCGGCCCATGGCGGTGCGCATCGCGCCGCGACAGTTCGCGCAGCGGCTCGGCGAAACGTGCCTGGATGAAACTGCGGATACGCGCCAGCGCCGGCGCCCGATCGCGCTCGCCCAGCGTGTCGTGGAAGAAGCCCGGCAGATGCACGCGCTCCTTGATCGGGCTGGACAGGCGCTCGTAGAAGCGGTCCTGCGGGCCACGGTGCACCACGAAATCCGAGCCGGACACCAGCAGCTGCACCGGCACGCTGATCGCCTGCGCATCGGCGACGATGCGGTCGGCCGCTTCGTACAGGCCCAGCAACACGCGCACCGAGATCGGCCGGGTGATCAGCGGATCGGTGCGGTAGCTTTCCACCCGCGCCGGATCGTGGGTCAGCCACTGCGGCTTGACGTAGCTGTTGACGAAGAAATTGCCGCGCAGCTTCTGCATCAAGGCCAGGCCCGGGCGTGCGAACGGCACGTACAGCTTCACCTTGAACGCCGGCGAAGCCATCACCAGCGCGCGCAGGCGCGGCGCGTAGTCGTGCACCCAGGTGGCGGCGACCACCGCCCCCACGCTCTGTGCGATCACCACGATGTCTTCCACCGCGATGCCATGCTCGGCGCCGATGTGGGCGATGAAGCTGTCCAGATCACGCACCAGCGCCGGGAAGCCCGGGGCATCGCCTCGTGCGCCGGGCGAACGCCCATTACCGCGTGCATCCCAGGCGAAGAAGGCGGTGTCGGGCAGGTCCAGCTCATCGACCAGGTGGGTGACCCGGCCAGAATGTTCATGGCCGCGATGCAGCAGCACGACAGCCTTGGTGGCTGGGGTCGCGGTGGTGCTCGCCCAGTACCGGTAGAACAGCGGTACCTGGTCGAAGCTGTGGAATTCCCGTTCCTGCGCCTGACGCATGCAATCTCCTGATTGTCTTTTTGTATCTGCTTGATTAATTCGGCGAAACCGCCGCTTCCCGCAGTCCGCGACGGACGCGATTGATCATCGTCAGCACGCACAGCACCGCCATGGCCGCGGCCACGCCAGTGACAGTCATCGCAGCCCCCCAGCCGAACGCCAGCAGCAGGCCCAGCACGCCGATGACGAACGCGCGGTCGCTCTTGCCCATCGGGCCGTCATAGCGGCGGCTGGCACCGACCATCAGCCCCAGCACCCCGGTGTACTCGCTCAGGGCCGCCGTCCAGGCCAGCAGCCACAGCGCTTCCGGGCGCACGCCCGGCACGCTGAGCAGGCTCAGGTACAGCGCCGCGTCGGCGATCACATCGCACAGCTCGTTCAGATAGGCGCCCAGCCTCGACTGCTGGCCGAACTCGCGGGCCAGCATGCCGTCCACCGCGTTGAGTGCCATGCGCAGCAGCATCCACAGCGGCAGCAGCAGGTACAGCAGGGGCTGGGACGGCGCGCAGCACCACACGGCGGCGGCCACCATCAGCGAGACCACGGCGGCGGCCACGGTCACCGTATTGGCGGTGATCCCCATGCGGTACAGACCGCGTACGGCTGGACGCAACAGGTCCTGGAAACGTCCTTTCAATGCATAGATCGACATGATCCGTACCCGCTGATCCTTGGCAGTGCGGGCACAGCCTACCCCATCGTCGGCGGATTCCGACAACCCGGCTCCGGTCCACAGCCCAGCCCCCGGACCGGTCCGGATCGATGTGCCCGACCCGGCCTTACGTCGATTGCCATGGCAAATTGCCCCTTCCAGCGCCCGCCACCGGCCCCCACCGCCTACAATATCGGCCCCGCTCCGCTGCCGATTCTGTCCCATGACTGCTGATCTGTTGCCCGTCCGCCGGGCCCTCCTCTCCGTTTCCGACAAGACCGGTCTGGTCGAGCTGGCCACTGCGCTGGCGGCACGCGGCGTGGAGCTGCTGTCCACCGGCGGCACCGCCAAGGCGATCCGCGATGCCGGCCTGGCCGTGAAGGACGTGGCCGACGTCACCGGCTTCCCGGAAATGATGGACGGCCGGGTCAAGACCCTGCACCCGATGGTGCACGGCGGCCTGCTGGGCCGTTCCGGCCTGGATGATGCGGTGATGGCCGAGCACGGCATCGGTGCCATCGACCTGCTGGTGCTGAACCTGTACCCGTTCGAGTCGGTCACCGCCAAGGCCGATTGCACCCTGGCCGACGCGGTCGAGAACATCGACATCGGCGGCCCGGCCATGCTGCGCTCGGCGGCCAAGAACTTCGCCCGCGTGGCGGTGGCTACCGATCCGTCGCAGTACGCCGAGCTGCTGGCTTCGCTGGACGCCAACAACGGCCAGCTGTCGGCTGCCACCCGCTTCGCGTTCTCGGTGGCCGCGTTCAACCGCGTCGCCCAGTACGACGCCGCGATCAGCAACTACCTGTCGGCGGTCACCGCCACCGACGCTGCGGTGCCGGCGCGTACCGAGTACCCGGCACAGATGAACTCCACCTTCGTGAAGGTGATGGACCTGCGCTACGGCGAGAACCCGCACCAGAGCGGCGCGTTCTACCGCGACCTGTATCCGGTGCCGGGCACGCTGGCCACCTTCCAGCAGCTGCAGGGCAAGGAACTGAGCTACAACAACCTGGCCGATGCCGACGCGGCGTGGGAATGCGTGCGCCAGTTCGATGCGCCGGCCTGCGTCATCGTCAAGCACGCCAACCCGTGCGGCGTGGCCGTCGGTGCCGGCAACGGCGATGCCTACGAGCTGGCCTACGCCACCGACCCGACCAGCGCCTTCGGCGGCATCATTGCCTTCAACAAACCGCTGGACGCCGCCACCGCCAAGGTGATTCTGGACCGCCAGTTCGTCGAAGTGCTGATCGCCCCGGACTACGAGCCGGCCGCGCTGGAATACGCGCAGAAGAAGGCCAACGTGCGCGTGCTGCGCATCCCGCACGGCGACGGCCTGAACAACTTCGACAGCAAGCGCGTCGGCTCGGGCCTGCTGCTGCAGTCCTCGGACAACCGCGGCATGACCCGCGACGAACTGAAGGTGGTCAGCAAGCTGGCGCCGACCGACAAGCAGTTCACCGACCTGCTGTTCGCCTGGAAGGTGGCCAAGTTCGTGAAGTCCAACGCGATCGTCTATGCCAAGGACAACCGCACCATCGGTGTCGGCGCCGGCCAGATGAGCCGCGTGTACTCGGCCCGCATCGCTGGCATCAAGGCCGCCGATGCGAACCTGGTGGTCGAGGGCTCGGTGATGGCCTCCGACGCGTTCTTCCCGTTCCGCGACGGCATCGATGCCGCTGCCGCCGCCGGCATCAAGGCGGTCATCCAGCCGGGCGGTTCGATGCGCGATGCCGAAGTGATCGCCGCCGCCGACGAACATGGCCTGGCCATGGTGTTCACCGGCGTGCGCCACTTCCGCCACTGATCCTGGAGCGACACGGATGTCCACAGTTTCAATGAGATCGCTGGCCGCCCTCGCCCTCGCGGGCGCGGCCATGCTGGCCGGCTGCAAGCCTGCTGTCGAGCCCAGCGCGAGCCCGAAGGCAGATGCGCCTGCGATGGCCCCCGCCTCACCGGCGCAGCATGTCAGCCGCACCGCACGACTGCAGGCGTTCCTGGTCCAGCGCTACGGCAGCAACGCCACGCTCTCCGCTGAATGGCGCGGCAGCTGGACCGACGATGGCGATACCCATGCGGTGGACTGGCAGGTCTGCGCGGAACAACCGGTGATGAGCGGGGACAGCTGGCAGCAGTTGTTGGCCGTGTGCGGTGCGCTGGTCGATGGCGCGCACATCGACCCGGGAACCATCGAGTTCTTTGTGCTGCGCCCCAAGGGCGATGGCTTCGAGGTGACCAGCGAACTGACCGGCGAGCGCTTCGGTAGCGGCGGCCAGCCCGGCACCGCCAGCATCATCCGCGCCGGCAGTGACTTCTATGGTTTCCGCGTCGAGGACGGCTGGTTCGGGCAGGGCTTCTCGCTGCTCTCGCAGTCGCTGATCCTGCCGGGCCCGAACGGCCTGGTGGCCAGTGGCAACGTGCGCAGCCATATCGACAATGACGCCCAGTACGAGTGCGACACGGTCGACGCCAGTACCGACCCGGACACCGCCAATGACTGCCGCACCCGCCGCTTCAGCATCGATTTCGCCCTGCGTTTCGACGACAGCGACCGCAGCGCGCGGGTCTGGCCGCTGCTGATCGACGAAACCGGCACCACCTGCGGTGGCAAGCAGGTCCGGCAGCAACACCGCTTCACCCTGGACCCGAAGACCTGGGCCTATTCCTTCCCCGAATCGCTGCGACGCGAAGGCTGCGAGTGAGCCGCGCGCGCCGCCGGGGACATCGATCTTCCCTTCCCACGCAATCTGGAATCTCGTGATGAACGTACTTGTCATCGGCTCTGGCGGCCGCGAACACGCCCTGGCATGGAAGCTGGCCCAGTCCTCCCGTGTCACCGAAGTGATCGTGGCACCCGGCAACGCCGGCACCGCCAGCGAAGACAAGTGCCGCAACGTGGCGGTGAAAGTCACCGACATCGACGGTCTGCTGGCGCTTGCCCGGGCCGAAGGCGTGGCACTGACCGTGGTCGGCCCTGAAGTACCGCTGGTGGCTGGCGTGGTAGACCGCTTCCGCGCCGCCGGCCTGCGCATCTTCGGGCCGACCGCCGCCGCTGCGCAGCTGGAAGGCAGCAAGGCCTACGCCAAGGACTTCCTGGCCCGCCACAACATCCCCACCGCGTTCTACGCCGTGCACACCGACGTGGACGCCGCCCTGGCCTACATCCGCGAGAAGGGCGCGCCGATCGTGGTCAAGGCCGATGGCCTGGCCGCCGGCAAGGGCGTGATCGTGGCGATGACCCTGGCCGAAGCCGAGGACGCGGTACGTGACATGCTCTCGGGCAACGCGTTCGGCGATGCCGGTGCGCGCGTGGTGATCGAGGAATTCCTCGACGGCGAGGAAGCCAGCTTCATTTCGATGGTGGACGGCGTGCATGCGCTGCCGATGGCCACCTCGCAGGACCACAAGCGCGTCGGCGACGGCGATACCGGCCCGAACACCGGCGGCATGGGCGCCTATTCGCCGGCCCCGGTGGTGACGCCGGAGGTGCATGCACGGGTGATGCGCGAGGTGGTGAACCCCACCGTGCAGGGCATGATCGCCGACGGCATCCCGTTCACCGGCTTCCTCTACGCCGGCCTGATGATCGATGCCAGCGGCGCGCCGAAGGTGATCGAATTCAACGTGCGCTTCGGCGATCCGGAAACCCAGCCGGTGATGCTGCGCCTGCAGTCGGATCTGGTGGAGCTGGTGGAAGCCGCCATCGATGGCCGGCTGGATCAGGTGGAAGCACACTGGGATCCGCGCCCGTCGCTGGGCGTGGTGCTGGCCGCGAAGCCCTACCCGGAAGCACCGATCACCGGTGACGTGATTTCCGGCCTGGATGATGTGCCGGCCAGTGCCAAGGTGTTCCATGCCGGTACGGCATTGGATGCGCAGGGCCAGGTCGTCAGCGCCGGCGGCCGCGTGCTGTGCGTGGCGGCACTGGGCGACAGCGTGCGCGACGCGCAGGCGAATGCGTATGCAGGCGTGGCCAAGGTGACCTGGGCCAACGAGTTCCACCGCAACGACATCGGCTGGCGCGCGATCGCACGCGAAGAGTGACGGCCGCGCCGCAGCCACGCATGGCGTGGCTCTACTGACACTGGGTAGATCCACGCCATGCGTGGATTGAACACCACGGAAAGGCAAAGGCCCGTCAGAACCGGGCCTTTGCTTTACAGGACTGCTTCGAGTCCCTTCCGATCAATCAGGTTAAGCAACTTCAGTGACGGTCCGCTGGGCTTCTTTTCGCCCTGCTCCCAGCTGCGTACGGTGGAAACGCTGGTATTGAGAACTCCCGCAAAGACCGGCTGACTGAGCTGCAATGACGTACGCAGGGCACGTATCTGGGCACTGCTGTACTCAGGCACCGGCTCAAGGCAAAGCGCTTCGTAGCTGCTCAATCGACGTTTATCGATGAAACCATGCGCGTGCAGACTCACAGCGGCATCATGCACCGCTTCAAGAAGCGCACTTTTCGCGCGCCGTCGCTCAGGGGTCTTCGTCATGGTCGATCTCCTGTAGATCCCCGTACTCCACGGCACGATTCAACTGCGCCGCACTCATTTTCAGGAACTCCGATGCGTACAACTGCAGCGCATCGCGTTCCGCATTCGTGATCGCAGCACGCTCATTCTTCTCGTAGCCGAAAAGTAAGAACCAATGCCCGCCTCGCTGTGTGGCGACGATGATTCGAACGCTCCCACGCTTTCCTCGCCACGGCAAGGCAACGCGCTTCTTGAAGATTCCGCCGCCAAGATCAGCATCCACCAGACCCGCTTCCATTTCACGTACCGACCGGTACAGCGCAGCGTCGGACAGGGTGGTCCTGCGCATGCTGCGATTGAAACTTCGTGTGAGGAAGACGCGTGGCATGATCATACCGTGCCACTGCGTGGTACAGCGTGAACATCAGCATCCAGCACATGATCAGGTCGGCGCAACCACCGTCCTGGCGTCAGAATAGAGCCAAGTCATGCGTAGCTAAGCCCCACAAACGAAAAAGGCCCGGCACTGCTGCCGAGCCTTTCACAATTGCGACGCCTTTCCGCTTACGCGGTGAACAGCGCCTTCATCTTCTTCAGCGCGTTCGCTTCAACCTGGCGGATACGCTCGGCCGACACGCCGTATTCGTCAGCCAGTTCCTGCAGGGTCACCTTGCTGTCCGCATCCAGCCAGCGGCGGCGGATGATGTCGCGCGAGCGCGCATCCAGCTCGGCCAGGCCTTCGCGCAGCAGCTGCATCTGGTTGTCTTCGCTGTCTGCACGTTCGTAGGCCATCGACGGGTCTTCGTCGTTGGCAACCAGGTACGCAGCCGGCGACGGCGGCGCGTGTTCGTTGTCTTCGTCGGCCGGCGCATCGAAACCGATATCGCGACCGGACAGGCGCGACTCCATTTCCATGACCTCGCGCTCGGACACGTTCAGGTCCTTCGCCACCGCGCTGACCTCAGCCGCGTTCATCCAGCCCAGGCGCGTCTTCGACTTGCGCAGGTTGAAGAACAGCTTGCGCTGCGCCTTGGTGGTGGCGACCTTCACGATGCGCCAGTTCTTCAGGATGAACTCGTGCATCTCGGCACGGATCCAGTGCACGGCAAAGGAGACCAGGCGCACGCCCATGTCCGGGTCGAAGCGCTTGACCGCCTTCATCAGGCCGATGTTGCCTTCCTGGATCAGGTCGCCCAGCGCAAGGCCGTAGCCGTTGTAGCCGCGGGCCACGTGCACCACGAAGCGCAGGTGCGAATGCACCAGCTCGCGGGCGGCGTCCAGATCGTTGCCGTCGCGGAAGCGACGGGCCAGGTCCTGTTCGTCATCGACCGACAGCACCGGAATCTGGTGCACGGCACCGATGTAGGCGTCCAGCGAACCGAGCGCACTGGGAATCGGGAGATTGTTTGCCACAAGGGCAGTAGAGGTGTTCTGGCTCATAGGCACCCATCTTAGCAGTCCGGCATTTGGACTGCTAAAGGAGGAAAAAGTTCCAGCATCCTATTGATGCAACACTGGTCCCAAACAGAACCCTACCGTAGCGCGATTTGATGACAGTGGCGAGCACGCTTTTCGGGCTTCACAATCCCTTGGAATTCAATCAATTACCTGCTGGAAACCGGCCGATTCCGGTCAAGCGGAGCTGAACGGGCCGTCCGCAAAGCCCATTCAGGCCCGGAAACGTTGCCCGGCGTTCAGCCCCGGTCACCCGCCGGCGGTCAGAGCGCCGAACGCGGCGGCAGCGACCAGTCGATCGGGGCCTGGCCGCGGCGCTGCAGGTACTCGTTGGCCATCGAGAAATGCTGGCAGCCCAGGAAGCCGCGGTGGGCCGACAGCGGCGACGGGTGCGGCGACTTCAGCACACGGTGGCGGCGGGTGTCGATGACCTTGCCCTTCTTCTGCGCGTACGCGCCCCAGAGCATGAACACCAGGCCGTCGCGTTCGCGGTTGAGCACATCCACCACGTGGTCGGTGAAACCTTCCCAGCCACGCCCCTGGTGGGCACCGGCCTGGCCCTCTTCCACCGTCAGCACGGCATTGAGCAGCAGCACACCGCGCTGCGCCCACGGGATCAGGCAGCCATGGTCCGGACGCGGGATACCGAGATCGCTCTCGATCTCCTTGTAGATGTTCAGCAGCGACGGCGGCACCGCCACTCCGGGCGCCACCGAGAAGCTCAGCCCATGCGCCTGACCGCGGCCGTGGTACGGGTCCTGGCCGAGGATCACCACCTTCACCTGCTCGAACGGCGTGGCATCGAACGCAGCGAAGATCTGCGGGCCGGGCGGGAACACCGCCGCACCGCTGGCCTTGCGCTGGCGCAGGAAGCTGGACAGCTCGCGCATCTGCGGCTGCATCAGGTAATCGCCGACATGCTGCTTCCAGCTCGGCTCGAGCTGGATCGTCGGGGTGCCGGCTACTTCATCAATCATCACGCCACTTCATCGAATCAGGGGTCCATCGTTCAACCGGGCCAGGCGCAGCTGGAACAGCACCTTGGTGACCAGCAGGCGCTCTTCGATCGGCTTGAGCACCAGGTCGTTGGCACCGGACTGCAGCAGCCCGGTCTGGTTGTGCGGGTTGCCATCGCCGGTCATCACCAGCACCGGCAGGCGACGCTTGCCGTAGCCGAAGTCCACGCGCACGCGCTGCACCACGTCGCGACCGCTCAGTTCGCCCTTCAGGGTGACGTCGGTCAGTACCAGGTCGATGCGGTGGCGACTGCGGCCCAGCGACTCGGCAGTGAGCAGGGTGAACGCCTCTTCGGCGCTGACCACGTGTAGCACGTTCAACTGCTGGCGTTCCAGCATGCGCTTGGTAGCCTCGGCGACCACGCGGCTGTCCTCGATATAGAGGATGGTGGCGCCGGGAATGGTCTGCGGCTGCACGTAGCCGCGGATGAAGGTCGCCAGTGCCTCGTGGCCCAGCGCCTTGTCGAAATAGTCGGTGACGTACTCGGTGAAGCGGCGCTGCTCCAGGTGCTGCTGGGCATCGCCGGAGACCACGATCACCGGCACATAGGCCTGGCCTGCGGCTTCGCGGACCATCCGCGCCAGTGCCAGGCCGTCGCCATCACGCAGGGTCAGCGAGGTCGTCACCAGATCCACCGGGCCCTGCGCCAGCGCCAGCTGCGCATCCTCGATGCTGTCGCAGCCGATCACTTCCACGCCCGGCAGGTCGCGCTGCAGGACGTCGGCGATCAGTTTGCGGACCAGCTTTGACCCATCGACCACCATCACCCGCGTCGCGGGCCCTTCAAGGTGCTTCAGCGCTTGCGGTTGCATGCCGGTCTCAGGTATCGGTCGGGCGGGTCTGGCGAAGGAAATGGCCGGTCACCAGCCACGCGCCCAGCCAGCCCAGCAGCAGTGTGCCGAGCAGGACCAGGCTGCCATGCAGCAGGTCCAGGCCGTGCAGCACGAACGGGCTGCCGTAGCTGCGCGAGAGTTCGGCCAGCGGCACGCGCAGGGCAGCGCCGGCCGCAGCAATCAGGGCCAGCGCCACCGCGCCGGCACCCAGGCCATACCACGCGCCCAGGTACAGGAACGGGCGGCGGATGAAGCCATCACTGGCGCCGAGCAGCTGCAGCACGCCGATCTCTTCGCGGCGGGCCTGGATGTCCAGGCGCACGGTGTTGCCGACCACCAGCGCGGCGCCCACGCCGAGCAGCACCGACAGCACCTGCACCAGCCGCGCACCGAACGCCAGCCAGGCATCCAGGCGCTGGCGCCACAGCGCATCGTGCTGCACCAGGTCGGCCTCGGGCAGGCTTTCCAGCGTGCGCGCCAGGCGTGCGTCGTCCTTGCCCTGGCCCGGAGTGATCACCAGCAGCGAGGGCAGCGGGTTGTCGTTGAGTGCATCGATCGCCTCGCCGAGGCCGGCATCGCGCAGTTCCTGCAGGCCCTGCTCGGGCGTGCGCACGTTCACTTCGGCCACGTCATCGCGATCGCGCAGCTGGCCGGCCAGGCGAAGCGCGCCGGGACCATCGACGTTGCCCTTCAGGAACACGTTGATGTCGCGCGACTGCTGCACGCTGCCGGCGAACTGCTTGAGGTTGTCCAGCGCGATCGACAGGCCCAGCGGCAGGGCCAGCGCCAGCGCCATGACCATCACCGTCAGCAGGGTCGCCCACGGCTTACGGCAGGCGCGGCCGAGGCTGAACACCACGCTGTGCACGTGGTGCTGGAACCAGACGCCCACACGCGACGGGGCGGCGGCTTCGCTGTTTTCGTTCTTCGCCATCGATTACTCCGCCAAGTCCTGCGGCGAGATGTCATCCACCAGCCGGCCGTGGTCAAGGATCAGCACGCGCTTGCGCATGCGGCGCAGCAGCGGCAGGTCGTGACTGACCACCAGCACGCTGGTGCCGCGCGCGGGCAGCTCGGCGAACAGGGCCATGATCTCCGCCGCCAGGGTCGGGTCGAGGTTGCCGGTCGGCTCATCGGCCACCAGCAGCTTGGGCTCACCGACAATGGCGCGGGCGATGCCGACGCGCTGCTGCTCACCGGCCGACAGCTGCGAGGGCAGCGCCTTCTCGCGATGGCCCAGGCCCATCCGCTCGAGCACCGAGCGCACGCGCTTGTTGATGTCGCTACGGCGGGTGCCGCGCAGGATCAGCGGCAGCGCCACGTTCTCGGCAATAGAGCGGTCCATCAGCAGGCGGTGGTCCTGGTAGACCGCGCCGACCGCGCGTCGATGGCGGGGCACGTCGCCACCGCGCACCTTCAGCAGGTTGCGCTCGTCGAACACCACCGCGCCGCGGCTGGGCCGCTCGTCCAGGTGGATCAACTTGAGCAGGGTGCTCTTGCCCGCACCGGAATGGCCGGTGACGAACAGCATCTCGCCCGGCGCGACCTCGAAGCTGACATCGGTCAGCGCCTCGTGGCCACCGGCGTACTGTTTGCTGACATTGTCGAAGCGCAGGACACTCATGCCCCGATTATGCAGGACCGGCGCGACGTCGTGGAGACGGTCATATGATCGGTAGTGCCGGCCGCTGGCCGGCAGCGGTGTGGGTTGCCGGCCAGGGTGGGTGCCGACCGTTGGTCGGCACACCGGTCAAGGTCACCCGACCAACGGTCGGGTGCTACCCGCTGATCGGCAGCGCCGATCAGCTGCCCGACAGCATCCGGCGGATCTTGCGGCCGATGCGGGTCAGGAACGAATCGCCGGTATCAGCAGCCGTGCGCACCGGCTTGGCCACCACCTGCACCGGGGTGACCGGGCTGGCGCCATTGCCGGCGGCGTTCTGCACACCCTCGGCACCTTCGACCGGACGGCCGTGGCGACGACGACGGCGCTTGCGCGGCTTGTGCTCACCGTCCACCGCACCTTCCGGTGCGCCTTCAGCACGCGGCGGGCGCGGCGGACGCGGGGCCTGTGCGGCAGCGCCTTCGGCACCGGCGGCCGGGGCGGCAGCGCCCTGCTCGCCTTCCACGCGCGGCTTGCGCGGGCCACGCGAACGGCGCTCGCCGCTGCGCTCACCGTCGCGGCCACCGCGGCCACCGCCACTGCCGGAACGGCCGCCACTACGGCCACCGCCACGGCGCTCTTCCTCGGCAGCGCGGGCTTCGCGCGCTTCGCGGAAGATCTGGCCGACGCTTTCGTTGTCCTCGCCTTCCTCGCCCGCAGCCGGGGCCGGGCGTTCCGGGCGCGGCAGCGGGGTCAGCAGTTCCTTGGTGACCGGCTCGGACGGAATCTTCTGCTCGATGTAGGCCTCGATGTCCGGCAGGCCCATCGCATAGCGTTCGCAGGCGAAGCTGATCGCATCGCCCTCTTCGCCCAGGCGCGCGGTACGGCCGATGCGGTGCACGTAGTCTTCGGCGTCGAACGGCAGGTCGTAGTTGTAGACGTACTTGATGCCATCGATGTGCAGGCCACGCGCGGCCACGTCGGTGGCCACCAGGATTTCCAGCTGGCCCTTCTGGAAGCGGTTGAGCAGGCTCTCACGCTTCTTCTGCGGCACGTCGCCGGACAGCACGCCGACGCGGTAACCGGCCTTTTCCAGCGAACGGGCGACGCGTTCGACGAACACCTTGGTGTTGACGAAGACCATGGTGCGCGCGCCTTCGCTGCGCGACAGCAGGCCCAGCAGCAGCGGGATCTTCTCGTCGTCCGCCGGGAAGTAGATGCGCTGGCGCACGCGCGCGGCGGTGATGGTCTCGGCTTCAACCACCAGCTTCTGCGGTTCGTTCATGTGCTCGTAGGCCAGCTCCAGCACGCGGTGGCTGAGGGTGGCACTGAACAGCAGGGTCTGGCGGGTGGTGCGCTCGGGCATGCGGCGCAGCAGGAAGCGGATGTCCTTGATGAAGCCCAGGTCGAACATGCGGTCGGCTTCGTCCAGCACGCAGATCTCGCAGGCGTGCAGCGAGACCACCTTGTGCTGCTTCACGTAGTCGATCAGGCGGCCCGGGGTGGCGATGATCACGTCCACGCCCTGCTGCAGCAGTTCGCGCTGCTTGTCGTAATCCACGCCGCCGTAGACCAGGGCGAAACGCAGGCCCAGGTCGGAACCGAACTTCACTGCATCCTTGTGGATCTGGATGGCCAGTTCGCGGGTCGGGGCGAGGATCAGCGCGCGCGGATCCTCCGGCTTGCGGTCGGCCAGGGCCGGACGCGTCAGCAGGCGGTTCACGACAGCGACCAGGAAGGCCAGGGTCTTGCCGGTGCCGGTCTGGGCCTGGCCGGCAACATCACCACCGGGCAGCGCGACCGGCAGGGTCAGCGCCTGGATCGGGGTGCAGCGGGTGAATCCGGCTCCTTCAAGGCCGGCCTGCAGGGCCGGATGCAGCTCGAAGGAGGAGAAGGTCAAATCGGTCAGCGGTTTGTCGCTCATGAGTCCGTCTTGGTATGGCCGCCGGCCCGTGGGGCGGCTGGCACTTCATCGTCTAGGGGCACCGTCGCAAACTGCGGCCCCTGCGGCGGGTTGGCAGGCTGGGACCACCCGGTCCGCGCGCCGCACAATGCCCCAGTTTAACGCACTCGGGCCGGCAAACCGGAATGAGCTGTCTCATAAAGTCAAGAGACGGCACCCTTCACCCAGCCACACCGGACTTGAACGGCCCTGCCAGGGCCGCTGGTATCGCCCGCTGCCAGCCCCATGTACAGGAAGACAGTGAAATCCGACACATACCAGGCATCGAAGCGATCACGATACGCTGGGTTCCAGCCGGCGCCTGTCCCCGCCCTGCGATAGGGGTACACTGCCGGCCGTGAGCGTCCAGGCATCCCGCCGAACGCACCGCGGCAGTGCGCCGCGAGGCAACGACGAGGGTCGCGCCACCGGGCATGGCCCAGTTCACCCACCTCCGGCATGGCCGGGTGCAATCCAAGACGAGAAACCAAGATGAGCGACAAGGTTGTACATGTCGGCGACGCCGACTTTGATAGCGCAGTGCTGAATTCCAAGGAACCGGTGCTGGTCGATTTCTGGGCCGAGTGGTGTGGCCCGTGCAAGATGATCGCCCCGGCGCTGGACGAACTGGCCGATGCCTACCAAGGCCGCGCCAAGATCGCCAAGGTCAACGTCGACCACAACCGTGCGCTGGCCGCCAAGTACCACGTGCGTTCGATTCCGTACCTGGTCGTGTTCAAGGACGGCGAGAAGGTCGGCGAGCAGATCGGTGCGGTGGGCAAGGCCCAGCTGGCCGGCCTGCTGGACAAGGCCCTGGCCTGATCCTGCTGTTCTCCGGCAGCCGCCGACCGCGGCTGCCGGCGGGCGCCCCGCGCCCATGATGAATGCTGTTCCCGGCGACCCTTGCGTGGCGCCGCAGGCCGATGATAGTGTCGGCATATCCGGCCGCGTTCGCGTGCCGCACCCTCTGGACGCAGTTTCTTCCAGACCCATTCCCAACGTTCGCCGCCCCAGCCGGGCGCTCGCACCTTCAAGCGAGGAATAACGCTCTTGTCCGATAACACTTCCGAAACCGGCAGCGCCGATGCGCCCGCCGAAAAGCGCGTGCGCAAGCCCCGCGTGAGCAAGGCCGCCGCTCCGGCAGCCGCCGAAACCAGCGCCGCGCCGGCGCAGCCGACCCTGCCGCTGGCCGCCGCGCCCGAGGCACCGGCTGCTGCCCCTGCACCGAGCGCGCCCGCCGCCGAGGCCCCCGCCAGCAGTGGCGGTGGCGAAGGCGGTGAGGGTCGCGAATCCGGCCAGCCGCGCCAGCAGAACCACCAGGGGGGTGGCCAGAACCAGGGCCAGAACCCGTACAACCAGAACGGCCAGCAGGGCCAGGGGCAAGGTCAGGGCAACCGCCGTGACCGCTTCCGCAACCGCCGCGACCGTGACCGCAACAACCGCTTCCGCGACGATGGCCTGCCCAACGACGGCGGCGAGCAGCAGCCGTTCGTGCCGCGCCCGCACGCCAACGTACCCGAGGGTTTCCCGGTCTACTCGCTGAGCGACCTCAAGCGCATGCCGGCACAGAAGCTGCTGGAAATCGCCGAGCAGCTGCAGATCTCCGAAGGCGTGGCCCGTGCCCGCAAGCAGGACGTGATCTTCGCCCTGCTGAAGGTGCTGACCCGCCACGGTGACGGCGTCGCCGCCGACGGCGTGCTGGAAATCCTGCCGGACGGCTTCGGCTTCCTGCGCGCGGCCGAAGCCAGCTACCTGGCCGGCCCGGACGACACCTACATCTCGCCCAGCCAGATCCGCCGCTTCAACCTGCGCACCGGCGACCACATCTCCGGCCGCATCCGCTTCCCGAAGGACGGCGAGCGCTACTTCGCGCTGAACATCGTCGACACCATCAACGGCGAGCCGATCGAAGCGTCGAAGAACAAGGTGCTGTTCGAGAACCTGACCGCACTGTTCCCGCGCCGCCGCTTCACCCTGGAGCGCGGCAACGGTTCGTCGGAAGACATCACCGGCCGCATCCTCGACCTGATGGCCCCGCAGGGCAAGGGCCAGCGCTCGCTCATCGTGTCGCAGCCGAAGGCCGGCAAGACCATGATGATGCAGCAGGTCGCCACCGCCATCACCACCAACCATCCGGACGTGCACCTGATCGTGCTGCTGATCGACGAGCGCCCGGAAGAAGTGACCGAGATGCAGCGCACCGTGCGCGGCGAGGTCATCAGCTCGACCTTCGACGAGCCGGCCGCGCGCCACGTGCAGGTGGCCGAAATGGTCATCGAGCGCGCCAAGCGCCTGGTCGAGCACAAGAAGGACGTGGTGATCCTGCTCGACTCGATCACCCGCCTGGCCCGCGCCTACAACAACGTGGTGCCGAGCTCGGGCAAGGTGCTGACCGGTGGTGTGGACGCCAACGCCCTGCACCGCCCGAAGCGCTTCTTCGGTGCCGCGCGCAACGTGGAAGAAGGCGGCAGCCTGACCATCATCGCCACCGCGCTGGTCGACACCGGCTCGAAGATGGACGAGGTGATCTACGAAGAGTTCAAGGGCACCGGCAACAGCGAAGTGCACCTGAGCCGCCGTATCGCTGAAAAGCGCGTGTTCCCGGCCATCGACATCAACCGTTCCGGCACCCGCCGCGAAGACCTGCTGATCGAACCGGAGCTGCTGCAGAAGATCTGGATCCTGCGCAAGCTGCTGCATCCGATGGATGAAATGGCCGCGATGGAGTTCCTGCTGGACAAGATGAAGAACACCAAGTCCAACGACGAGTTCTTCGGTTCGATGAAGCGCTGATCCCTGGCGCTGCATCAGAAGAAACCTGCCGCTCGCTGCGGCAGGTTTTTTTTTGCCTGCAGGGCGACGCACTTCACTTCGCTGGCGCCCGCTTTTGGCGATAATCCGCGCGATACCCTGCCCGGCCCCGTGGGCCCGGCCACCGATTCCCGCTGTCGCCCCTTCCGGAGAACCGGTCGGGTCCAGCCTCCTGCCGGATCCGTCGACGCATGCGAACGCTGTCTCCCCGCCTCAACCTGGGCAAGCTGATCCTCGCCCTGGCCCTGCTCAGCGCCATCATCGCGCTGGCCAACACCCTGCTGGCCAGCTACCGGGTGCAGCGCGACCAGCTGGTCGGCAATACCCTGGAAGCCAACCGCGTCTACGCCACCAAGCTGGCCGAGACCACCCAGAACTTCCTGCTGGCCGCGCAGCAGCAGCTGGCCTATGCCGCGACCCGCCTGGGCGAGGACGACCTTGATCCGAAGCAGGCCCAGGATGAAGCCAGCCGCCTGCAGCTGCAGTCCAGCAGCTTCAACTCCTCGCTGGTGGTGGATGCCGACGGCCTGGTGATCGCCACCTCGCCGCAGACCCTGCAGCTGCAGGGTGAGGTGCTGCACAGTGTCGGCAACAACGCGGCACTGGCGGCGCGCCAGCCGATGATCAGCGATCCCTATCAATCGGCCACCGGCAAGCTGCTGGTGTCGCTGTCGCACCCGATCTTCGACCGCGAGGGCCGCTATCGCGGCTATGTCAGCGGCACCCTGTACCTGCGCCAGCGCAGTGCACTGCACACGCTGCTGGGCAAGCACTACTACCGCGACGGTTCCTACCTGTACGTGGTGGACCGCAATGGCCGCCTGCTGTACCACGCCGATAGCAAGCGGGTGGGTGACTACGTGGTCGGCAACCCGGCGGTGAAGGCCGTGGTGCGCGGAGAACGGGGCGCACAGCAGGTACGCAACAACCGCGGCGTGTCGATGCTGGCCGGCTATGCACCGGTGGCGGCCACCGGCTGGGGCATCATCGCGCAGCGCCCGACCGAGGCCACCCTGCAGCCGCTGTCGCGGTTGATGACCGCAGTGATCTGGAATGCAATTCCACTCGGCCTGCTGTCGCTGCTGGTCACCTGGTGGTTCGCGCGCCGCATTTCGATGCCGCTGTGGCAACTGGCGCGCAACGTGCAGGGCGGCGAGGACACCGGCAACGCGATCAACCACGTCAGCGGCATCCGCGCCTGGTACTTCGAGGTCGCCCAGCTCAAACAGGCGGTGCTGCACAGCTTCAATGCGCTGCAGGATCGTATCGGCACGCTCAACCGTGCCAGCCGCACCGACCCGCTGACCGGCCTGCTCAACCGCCGCGGGCTGCAACAGGCGCTGGATGCGCTGCAGGTGCAGGGCATTCCGTTCGCGATCCTGGCGCTGGACATCGATCGCTTCAAGTCGATCAACGACAGTTACGGGCATGACGTCGGCGACAACGCCATCGTCCACATCGCCGACCAGATGCGCCGCTACTCGCGCGACAGCGACATCCTCTGCCGCGCCGGCGGCGAGGAGTTCCTGCTGCTGCTGCCGGGCATCAGTACTGAATCGGCCCGCCAGGCCGGTGAACGCCTGCGCCAGCACATCGCCGACCATCCGTTCGAACCGGTCGGCACCATCACCGTATCGCTGGGCGTGGCCCACTTCCCCAGCTTCCACGTCGACGCCGAGCAGGCATTGCGGCTGGCCGACAAGGCCCTGTACATGGCCAAGGAACAGGGCCGCAACCGGGTGGTGGTCTACCCGTACGCGGACTGACGCGGAGCCGGGCTGCCCGGCTCCGCAGCGGGTCTCAGCCCTGCGCCAGCGGGGTCAGCAGGCGCAGGCCGCGCTTGGCGCCGTCCACCATGTAGACGCCGCCTTCCGGCAGCAGATCGCTGCCGACCTGCTCGACCGGGTCCGCCTCGCGCCACGGGACGGTCTGCCGCGGCCCCGGAATGAAGGCGCGCCAGCGGCCATAGCGTTCCGCCACTGCATTGGGATCATTGTTCAGGGCGAAGTTCACCGGGATGCGAACCGTCCAGCTGTCCCGGGTGCTGTCCTCGCCGGTGGTCGGCGGCTTGAAGGTCCACGTGCGGGCGGTGCTGACACTGGCTCTGGCCAGGATGTCGCGCATCTTCGCCAGGGTCCGCTCAGGTGCGACCACGGCCATGTTCACCTGCTCGGCGGCCACATCGGCCACCGTTCCGTCACGGGCCACCTTGACCAACAGCAGCACCTCACCCTGGCCACCGTTACGGTAGGCCGCTTCCGGGTAGCGCGGCGGCGTCATGTGCAGCTGGGTCACCGAATCGGTGGCCTTCGGATCGTACTCGCTGAAGTCGACACTGGTCATGCTGATTTCATAACCGCCATCGGCCGCAGCCTTGCCGCGCAGGCGAACGCGCAAAGGGGCCCGCGTAGCCACCGCCTGGCCATCGCGCAGCGTGGGCTCGAAGCGCCAGCCACCGATGGTGCCTTCCACGAAGGAGGCGATGCTCGGGGCCACCATGGCTTTCTGGTCCAGCACCAGCGAACGGACCGCGCCCTCCGGCGTGACCTCGATATGACCGGACAGCACCATGCTCATTTCCGCAGTCGCACGTACAGCACGTGCGGTCTGCGCAGTTGCATCGCCTGCAAGCAGGGGGGCGCCGGCACCTACGGCCAGCGCGAGGGCGAGAAACAGTGGGGAACGCATCATTGCCGGATCCTTGGTGATGAACGGCGAGCCTATCCCAGTCCCAGCCGCGATGACAGCCGGTTCACGCCAGCCGGTGTGCGCCTGCGTAGGGCGGCGTGTCCGGATAATCACCCCGGGCGAAGCGTTCCTGCAGGCCCTGCCACCAGCCCGGGTCGAACAGGTGCCGGTAGTGCTCGCGCACGGCTGCCAGCTCCGGAGCAGGCAGGCCCATGAACGGACCGAAGCGCTCGGGAAACACGTCGCGCGGGCCGACATGGAACCACGGCTCGTCGGCCATCGCTTCCTCTGGCGTGCGTGGCTGCGGCCAGGCGCGGAACACGCAGTCGCTGACCAGGCACAGCTCGTCATAGTCATAGAACACGGCCCGGCCGTGCCGTGACACACCGAAGTTCTTCGGCAGCATGTCGCCGGGGAAGATGTTGTTGCGCGCCATGTCGGTGATGGCCTGCGCGTAGTCGAGCACCGCCGCGCGCACCGCCTCGCCGGACTGCTCGCGCAGGTACAGGTTCAAAGGACGGAAACGACGTTGCACATAGCACAGTGCGACTTCGACCTCGTCGCCATCGACACGTACGCTCTGCGCGCACTGCTGCAGCAGCTCTTCCAGCAGGGCCGGCGCGAAGCGCTCGCGCGGGAAACGCAGGTGGCGATAAGGCTGCGCATCAAGCAGGCGGCCGACACGATCGAGATTGAACACCAGCGCGTACTTCTCTTCCACCTGCTGCCGCGACATTGCCTTGGGCCAGGCGAAACGGTCACGGATCAGCTTGAACACCAATGGATAACTGGGCAGGGTGAACACCGCCATGACCATGCCCGGCGTGCCTTCGGCATGCACCAGCCGTTCCTGCGGATGCTCGTTGAAGTGTCGGAAGAAGGTTCGGTAGCGCTCGGTCTTGCCCTGCTTGGCACGTCCCAGCACCGTGTAGATCTCGTCGATCGGCTTGCCCGGCAGCAGGCTGCGCAGGAACACCACCGCGTCGCCCACGGTGCCCAGGTCAGCCTGGAAGTAGCTGCGCGACACGCCAAACAGATGGGCGACATCACGGCGCCGGGTCAGCACCGCATCGGCACGCAGGCCGCGCGCATCGTTGACCAGGGCAATCACGCATGGCGAAAAGCGATGCTCGCCGAACACGCGGCCAACCAGGTAAGCGCGGCGCTCGCGGTAGAACACCGTGTCGAGCAGTTCGATGCTGCGTACCGGCGTGTCCCCCCAATGGGCGAGGTCGTCCTGCAGGCGCACGGCGATGGCCGCCGCACAGCGCAGCTGGTGCGCATAGGGGATGTCGAAACGGTAGTCGGCCAGTACGCGTTGCAGGGCCTCCACCGGCCGCGTCGGCGAGACCGCGTAGGTATGCCGCGCGACCGGATGGGTGATTGCATCGGAGGGCTCGACGTCGAAAGCAATGAATTCCAGCGCCGGGTCCACGCCGCGGGTAGCGAACAG
This sequence comes from Stenotrophomonas sp. 96582_Sma, assembly GCF_056480905.1. Classification (NCBI taxonomy): domain Bacteria; kingdom Pseudomonadati; phylum Pseudomonadota; class Gammaproteobacteria; order Lysobacterales; family Lysobacteraceae; genus Stenotrophomonas; species Stenotrophomonas sp. 96582_Sma. The sequence continues at coordinate 4,556,683 of NZ_CM151122.1, forward strand.
GCGCCGCGACAGCGTGTTGTAGAAGGTCTTGTACAGCTCGGCGTCGATCAGGCCCTGCAGCAGCCCGCTGTACTGCGCGTGCACCTGCAGCCACAGCGCACGCTCGCCGATCGCGTCACCGGCGAGGCGGCGCAACGCATCCATCTGCTCGGCGATGCACAGGTCGTACAGGGCGATGCGCTCGACCGCATCCTGTCGCGCACCCGCCCAATCGCGCTGCTCGAAGCGCTGCCGCGCCCGCGCGGTGATCGCCGCGAAGCGGGCATGGTACTGCTCGAAACCATCGCGGATGGCACCGGCGATACGCGGCGCCAGCTCGGCAACGATGTCAGGCGTGGACATGCAGGGCTCATCCGGGAGGACCGGCTTCACCATACGCTGGCGTGGGGTGGCTTGTGTAGAGTCGAGCCATGCTCGACTGCTTTTGGCCGAAGTCGAGCACGGCTCGACTCTACAGAAGGCAGGGGCAGAAGCAGTCGAGCAAGCTCGACTCTACAACGCGCCGGTGGATCAGATCGCCAGTTCGGCCTCTACGTCCTGCACCTTGCGCCGCGCCAGCGCCAGGTTGGATTTGGTCCGGTCCAGCACGATGTAGAAAAACAGGCCCTTCTTCTTCGCCACCGGGCGCATGATGTGGTACGCCTTGCCCAGCGAGATCAGGATGTCCTCGATGCTGTCGTTGAGGTTCAGCGACGCGGCGGTCTTCATCTTGGCGCGGATCACTTCAGTGTTGCCGGCGGCGGCCACTTCCATGTCCATGCCGGCACCGGCTTCGCCCAGCAGCATGCCGCTTTCGTAGTCGACCAGCGCCACTGCCTGCGCGCCGTCGATGCCCATCAGTGCGTTCAACGATTCATTCAATCCAGCCACGTCGCACCCCTTGTCGATGTTGGTTCGAGCCCCTCGTTCCCCTGCGGCCGGGCTCACGATCCGCCGAGTTCGGCCAGGATCGCCTGGCCACATTCCCTGCTCTGCCACAGCACCTGGCCGATCACGCTGCGCTGGTCGCAGGCCGCCATCAGCAGCAGCGGTGCGCGCCCTTCGGCCTGGATCGCCAGCATCAGCACCTTGCCGCCCGCGGCTTCCAGCATCAGCGTCTGCAGATCGCCCAGCAGCAGTTCGCGGCCAACTGCCGCGGCCAGCGCCAGCATCGCGCTGGTCATCGCCGCCAGCCGTTCGCCGCGCCCTTCGGCCCCGGCACTGACCAGGGCGAAGCCATCGACACTGGCCAGCACCACCGTGCGCACGCCTTCCACGCGCTGCTGCAGGTCCTGCAGCAGCGGCTGCAGGCGCTCACGCTGACCGGCATCGGGCAGTACCGCCATCTGCCCGTCAGCCATGCGCCGCCACCAGTGCGTACGCTTCCATTTCGCTCATCAACACATCCATCAGCAACAGTCCCTGTTCGCGGTCGCGGGCATCCACCGCCAGCAGCGGCAGTGGTTGGTCGTCAAGGCTGGCACGGGCGGCCCAGTCATCCAGTGCGGCCTGCGGTGCCTGGTCCAGGTGGGTGACCGCCACCACCAGTGCCAAGGATGATGCGAACGGCTGCAGCACCTGCAGGTAGTCCTCCAGCTCGGTGGCCATGCCGGCACGACGCGCATCCAGCAGCAGCACCGCGCCACGCGCGCCCTGCAGCAGGATCGGCCACAGGAAATCGAAACGCTGCTGGCCGGGTGTTCCGTACAACCGCAGGCGTTCGCCATTGGGCAGATCGATGTCTGCGTAGTCCAGCGCCACGGTGGTGGACGCCTTGTCGGCGCCAAGGCGATCACTGTTGGCCACATCCGTGTCGACCACCGCGCCAACCGCGATGCTGCGTACCAGGGTCGACTTGCCGCTGCCCATGCCGCCCAGCACCACCACCTTGTGCTCACGCATTGCGTTCGCTCCCGCGCAGGTGCCGCCACAGGCGGGCAAGCAGGCCGTTGTCGGTGCGGGTGCCACCTGTCGCCATCAGCGGCGTCGCCGATGCAGTCTGCAGCTGCGCGTAGCCGCACAGGTAGGCGGCATGGATGAAATCGCGCACCGCCGCAGCCGGCAACTCGAGCAGCATCACGCACTCGTCAACCGTGCACGCGCGCTTGAGCAGCAGCGAACACAGGCGGAAGCCATCATGGTCGTGGCCCAGTACGCGGAAGTCCGGCCAGCGCAGCAGCTTCACTGAAGCGCCACGAAGGCGTTCGTCCAATGCCTGCCAATGGCGGCTGCGCTGTGCCCACTGCCACAGCAGCGGTCGCAGTGGCTGGCGTGGCCGCTCACCGGCCAGCGCCTGCAGGCGTGCGGGTGTCAGCGCATCCAGTTGCAGGTGTTCGAAGGCATCGGCCAGACGCTCCACCAGCGCCGCAGCCGGTTCCTGCAGCAGCACGGCCTGGTCGTGCTCCAGATCCATCAGCAGCAGAGGCCCGCTCGCATCACTCAACAGTGCCTGCCCCTGTCGCAGCGGCAGCCGCTCGCGCAGCAGGCGGGTGATGGCGTGTGCACCATCGGCAAGACGGATCGGTGCGGGTGCGTGCATGGCCATGGGCTCCGGTGCCAACTGCATGCGGCGCAGCGCGCGGCCGATGGCACCATCGTCAAGCACGTCCTGGTGCCCGTCGCCGTCACGCAGCTGGCCGCCGATATCCTCGATCCAGCACTGCAATCGCGGGCGTTGCTGGCGCATGCGCTGGGCCGCGTTGCGCAGTGCAGGGGTATCGCGGATGACCAGCAGGTCGCAATCGTCCAGATCCTGGCTGCGGCGGATCTGGCCATCCGGCAGTGCCGACGCCAGGCGCAGCCGTTGCAGCAGGGCCTGCTCGCCCTGGATGTCGGTTCCCACTACCAGCACGCGTGCCATCCGTGTTCCCCGAGCGACCACCTCCCCGGTGGTCTCGCGTCGCCAAGGCTAGGGCATCGCCAGCGGCAGCCGTCGTGATCGACTGCTCAGATTGAAGGCGGTTGCAGACTGCCTCCTGTCGTTTCTGCGACGGCCATCGCGGGCAAGTTTCATGCCCCTTTGACGGCATTCCGACAGCCGACGGATGTCACGGTTTCATCGCCTGGCCAAAAAAGAAACCCGCGCCGAAGCGCGGGTTCCGGTGTCACGGCCGAGCGGCGATGGATCAGCCGCGCAGCTGCTCCAGCGCGGCGTTGAAGGTCGCGCTCGGGCGCATCGCCTTGCTGGCCTTGGCCACGTCCGGGCGATAGTAGCCGCCGATGTCCACGGCCTTGCCCTGCACTGCGATCAGCTCTTCGACGATCTTCTGCTCGTTGTCGGTCAGCGCCTTGGCCAGCGGGGCGAAGCGCGCCTTCAGTGCGGCGTCCTCGTCCTGCGCGGCCAGGGCCTGGGCCCAGTACAGCGCGATGTAGAAGTGGCTGCCACGGTTGTCGATGCCACCCAGCTTGCGCGACGGCGACTTGTCGTTGTCCAGGAACTGGCCGTTGGCTTCGTCCAGCGCCTTGGCCAGCACACGGGCCGCGGCGTTGTCGTAGCGGTTGCCCAGGTGTTCCAGCGACGCGGCCAGGGCCAGGAACTCACCCAGCGAATCCCAGCGCAGGTAGTCCTCTTCAACAAACTGCTGCACGTGCTTCGGGGCCGAACCACCGGCACCGGTCTCGAACAGGCCACCACCAGCCATCAGCGGCACGATCGACAGCATCTTGGCGCTGGTGCCCAGCTCCATGATCGGGAACAGATCGGTCAGGTAGTCGCGCAGCACGTTGCCGGTCACCGAGATGGTGTCCTCGCCCTTGCGGATGCGGTCCAGCGAGAACGCGGTGGCTTCCACCGGCGGAAGGATGCGGATATCCAGGCCGCTGGTGTCGTGGTTCTTCAGGTACTGCTCGACCTTGGCGATGACCTGCGCGTCGTGGGCGCGGGCGGCATCGAGCCAGAACACGGCCGGGGTGCTGCTCAGGCGGGCGCGTTCGACGGCCAGCTTGACCCAGTCCTGGATCGGCGCGTCCTTGGTCTGGCACATGCGCCAGATGTCACCGGCTTCCACGGCGTGCTCGAACACCACGGTGCCGGCATCGTCGGTGACCTTGACCACGCCGTCGGCGGCGATCTGGAAGGTCTTGTCGTGCGAGCCGTACTCTTCGGCCTTCTGTGCCATCAGGCCGACGTTCGGCACCGAACCCATGGTGGCCGGGTCGAAGGCGCCGTGCGCCTTGCAGTCGTCGATGACGGCCTGGTACACACCGGCGTAGCAGCGGTCCGGGATGACGGCCTTGGTGTCCTGCAGCTTGCCTTCGGCGTTCCACATCTTGCCGGAGTCACGGATCATCGCCGGCATCGAGGCGTCGACGATCACGTCGCTCGGCACGTGCAGGTTGGTGATGCCCTTGTCCGAGTTGACCATGGCCACGCCCGGGCGCTGTGCGTACTCGGCCGCCAGGTCGGCTTCGATCGCAGCGCGGGTGGCCTCTGGCAGCGACGGCAGGCGCGCAGCCAGGTCACCGATGCCGTTGTTTGCATCGAAACCGGCCTGCTTGAGCACGTCGGCGTGCTTGGCCAGCACGTCCTTGTAGAACTCGTTGACCGCCACGCCGAACATGATCGGGTCGGAGACCTTCATCATGGTCGCCTTCAGGTGCAGCGAGAACAGCACGCCCTGGGCCTTGGCATCGGCAATCTGCTCAGCGATGAACGCGGCCAGCGCCTTGCGGCTCATGACGGCGGCATCGACGATCTCGCCCGCCTTCACTGCGGTCTTTTCCTTCAGCACGACGGTGCTACCGTCGTTGCCGTGGAAGGTGATCTTCAGCGCACCGGCGTTGGCCAGGGTGGCCGACTTCTCGCTGCCGTAGAAGTCACCGGCGGCCATGTGCGCGACGTGCGACTTCGAATCCGGCGCCCAGGCACCCATGCGGTGCGGGTGCTTGCGCGCGTAGTTCTTCACCGACAGCGGCGCGCGGCGGTCCGAATTGCCTTCGCGCAGCACCGGGTTCACCGCGCTGCCCTTGACCTTGTCATAGCGCGCCTTGTAGTCGCGCTGCTGGTCGTCGGCCGGGGTTTCCGGGTAATCCGGCAGCGGATAGCCCTGGTCCTGCAGTTCCTTGATGGCCGCCTTCAGCTGCGGCACCGAGGCGGAGATGTTCGGCAGCTTGATGATGTTGGCGTCCGGCGTGGTCGCCAGCTGGCCCAGCTCGGCCAGATCGTCGCTGACCTTCTGCGCGTCGCTGAGCAGTTCCGGGAACAGCGACAGGATGCGGCCGGACAGCGAGATGTCACGGGTTTCCACCACGATGCCGGCAGTGGCGGTGTAGGCACCAACGATCGGCAGCAGCGACTGGGTGGCCAGGAACGGTGCTTCGTCGGTCAGCGTGTAGAGGATCTTGGACATGGGGGACTTGGACTCTGTAGCAATGCTCAGGGGAAGGCCGGCGCCAGCGCCGGGCCACGTGCAACCGTGTCACTTCCCCCGCCGCCGTCAGGGTGGGCGCGCGGCGGGGAAACCCCTGCATTGTCGCGTTTTCAGCCGCGCGGGGCAAAGCCGCGCCATACGCGGCGGTACTGCACCACTGTGTTGCGCCGCTGGCTCGCTTCCGGTCTGGAAGCTGAGGCTTGATGGCTAGTTCGACTTCCCGCTCGTGGAGGAACGCATGACCCATTCCGACAATCGCGGCCCCCACTCGGCACGCCTTGGACAGGTCAATGTCTGTGAGCGCTTGCTTTGCTGGAAGTTGCAGATGCGCAATCCCCCAACGACGGCGGCCAGGCTGGCGAGTTCATCAGCCGTCGCTGCAGAGCCTCGGATGTGCAGCGAACCGGCGCCAGACGATCCGGGTCGAACGTAGACGTCGTACCGGGTGGAACCTCCTTCCGCCCTTGCATACCCCGACACGACATATCCGCCGTCCGTGAAGCGCAGATCCGGCGTGCTTCCTGACGCAGGCTTTTCGGGGGCATCGCCCTCGTAGATCAAGGCGACTTCCCTACCTTCATGCCTGATGCGGTGCAGACCAAAGTCAACAGGTGCCTCGTAGGTCACGGACATGCCTGTTGGCACGCGCAGACAGGCGCCGTATAGGAAGTGGTCGCAGCTGTAGCTCCAGAGATTCGCGGGTCCCATTGCGAGTGCGAGCGCAATCCAGCTGAGCATGCTGTCCCCCGACCTGTCCGTGTTCCGTTCAGCGTACCCCGCTAGCCTCCCTAAAGCGGGCATCGCCCAACAAAAAAGGACGCAGCCTCGCGGCTGCGTCCATCGTGAGCCCTGCCGGGAGAGAGTCGGCAGGACTTACTTGACCTCGAACTCCTGCGGCGTTCCGGCCGCCTTGCCATCGACGGTGACTTCTGCGCGGTACTTGCCGGCAGGCCAGCCCTTTGCATTCTTGAACGTGACGTTGGTGGTTTCCGCACCGCTGGTGTTCAGGGTGGCGTTCTGTTCGCCGGCCACCTGGCCGTCCTGGTAGGTCAGCTTCGCGCCAACGGTGACGTTGTTGGCAGCACCGTCGGTCTTGACCGAGACGATGACGTCATCCTTCGGTGCGAACAATGCCGTCGTCGCAACCGACTTGTCGGCGGCTGCGGTCTTGCCGACGGTGACCGAGGAGACGCTGACCGCAGCGGCTTCGGCCATCGGCGGCGGTGCGCCGGTCATCGGCGCGGGAGCTGCAGGTTCGGCCGGGGTGGTCGCTGCCGGAGCGGCGTTGCTGTCGGTCGACTCTTCCTTCTTCTTGCAACCGACCAGGGCAACGCTGCCCAGCAGGGCGGCGATCAGGGCGGTCTGGAGCGGGGTGGTCTTGATCATTCGGGGTTCCTCCCAGGGATTGTCGGACGGCGTTCGATGGCCGGCTTACTTCGGCGGCAGTTTCAGGGTCTGGCCCGGGAAGATCTTGTCCGGGTCATCAAGCACATCGCGGTTGGCTTCGAAGATCTTTTTCCAGGCATTGGCGTCGCCCAGATGCTGCTTGGCGATCTTCGACAGCGAGTCACCCTTCTGCACGGTATAGGTGCCGCCGCTGACAACGTCTGCGGTGCTGTCCACCGAAGCGCTGACGCCGGAGAAGTCCGCCTTCGGCACCTGCTCGGCGGTACTGTCGACGCTGCCACTGACGCCGGAGAAATCGGCTTTCTTCTCGGTACTCATCCACAACTCCCGTCTGCATGACTACGTGATTCGCACGGTGCCATGGAGGTTGTTAAATGGGGATGGTGCAGATGTGAAGCCGCCCCCCGGGGCGGCTGAACAATCGGGGGAATAGACGCCCGGTAGTGCCGGCCGCTGGCCGGTTTGCGCTGGCCCTGGATGCGGGTTCCCTGCGGTTGCCGGCCAGCGGCCGGCACTACCCGTAATCGCCTGCGGCAGTTATTGCCGCAGTTCGCGGTAGGTCGCAGCGGGGGCGGCGATGCCGGGACTGGCACGCCAAGGGTTGATATCAAGGCCACCACGGCGGGTATAGCGCGCCTCCACTTCCAGCCACTGCGGCTGGCAGCGGGCGGACACTTCGCTGAAGATCCGCTCAACGCACTGCTCGTGGAACTCGGCGTGCTCGCGGTAGCTGACCAGGTAGCGCAGCAGGCCCGCGCGGTCGATCTTCGGCCCACGGTAACGCAGGCTGACCGTTGCCCAGTCCGGCTGGCCGGTGACCGGGCAGTTGGACTTCAGCAGCGACGAGACCAGGGTCTCCTCCACCACCTCGCCCGCGTCGGCAGTCAGAAAGTCCGCCTGCGGCGGGCCGTAGCAGTCGATCTCCACGTCCAGTCCGTCGATGGATTCACCGAGCGGCGTCTCACGCAGGCCCGGCAGGCCGAACTCGATCTGGACCGGCGCACCGGCGCAGGCAGACAGGTCGTCGACGATGCGCGCGCGCAGTGCCTCGGCGCTGTCGATACGGGTGCTGTTGAGGGAATTCAGGTACAGCTTGAACGACTTAGATTCGATCAGCCGCGGCGAGGTGCACGGCACCTGCACGGTGGCGACGGCGACCTGCGGCTTGCCACGCGGGTCGAGCCAGCTCAGCTCGAAGGCATGCCAGCGGTCGTGGCCGACGAACGGCAGCGCGCCGTCATCGAGGCCGATCTCGGCGCGGGCGCCGCTGCGGGGGATGGGAAACAGCAGGCCGGGATCGTACTGCGACGGGTAACTGACCTCGCGACCGAGGCTGGAATCCTGTGGGGTGTTCATGGGCGTCATTGTATCGCGCCAGAAGCGGGCCTTCGGCCGGGCCGGCCAACGGCGGAGCCCCTCCGTGGTGGTTGTGTTGGATGGTCGCGAAAGGCGGTCTATCGGCCTGGCCGGGTGGGCAGGCGGGTCGGGGGACGCCGTTAACCCGTCCTTGGGGGCTTGGCCGCGGCTTGCTCGTGTGCGCTGTCCTGCGCACACGGCAAAACCGGGGTTGGGCGTCCTGCCCAGCCCGCCCGAGGCATGCCTCGGGCCCATGCCGCGGACACCCCCGCCCCGCCTACCCACCCGGCCCCTGACAGTTCCCTGCACGCGGCCACCACCACGGGAAAGATCAGAAAAATCAAAATCAAAAGCCAATCCTTCAGACATTCCGGATGTCTGCCCGTGTCGACCAAGGTCGACACCTACCAACAGCCGCGTGAACCTGTCGGGGGCGGGGCGGTGTGGGCCTGCAGGACCGTTGGCGCCATGGATGGCGTCATCGAGCCCCCATGGACGGGTTTACGGCGTGTCCTGCAGGCCCACACAGCCCCGCCCAACCAACAGAAATCCAGCACCGCTTTTGCCGTTGACGTTGCCGTTGCTTCGGCGGGTGCAGGGCGCAGCCCTGCCGGAAACCCTCAGCCAGCAGGAGTGCCGGCACCGTTCAAGTAATCCAGGCTCACCTGCAGCAACGCCCGCAACCCGACATCCAGCGCCTTCTCATCCAGCAGGAACTTCGGTGAATGATTCGCCGGTGCCGTCGCCGGGTCGATGCCCACGCTGGTCGAACCGACGAAGAAGAACATCCCCGGCACTTCCTTCGCGTACAGCGAGAAATCCTCCGCACCCATCTGCAGCGGTGGCTCGTACACGTTGTCCTTGCCCACCACCGCCTGCAGGCTCGGCAGCATCTTCGCGGTCAGCGCCGGGTCGTTCACCGTGGCCGGGTTGCCTTCAGACTCGTAGATGTCGGTCACCGCCTTGGCACCGTGCGCGGCGGCAGTGTGCTCGGCCACGTTGCGCAGGTCGGCGAAGATCTGCTGGCGCATGCCTTCGTCGAAGGTACGGATGGTGCCGACCATTTCCACTTCATCCGGAATGATGTTGTAGCGGATGCCCCCGTTGATCGCGCCGAAGGTCAGCACCGCCGGCTGCTTGGACAGGTTCGCGCGGCGGCTGACGATGGTCTGCGCGGTGCCGACCAGGTCAGCGGTGGCCACGATCGGATCAACACCGTTCCACGGCGCCGAGCCATGCGTCTGGCGACCGATCACCTTGATCCCGAAACGATCCGAGGCGGCCATCAGCGGGCCACCGCGCACCGCGATCTGCCCAGCCTGCACGCTGGAGAACACATGCAGGCCAAACACGGCTTCCGGCTTGAAGTCGGCGAACAGGCCTTCCTTCAGCATCAGGGCAGCACCACCCTCTTCCGGCGGCGGTGCACCCTCTTCGGCCGGCTGGAAGATCAGCATCACCTGGCCCGGCAGATCCTTCTTCATCGACACCAGTGCCTCGGCCACGCCGAGCAGGGTGGCGGTGTGCGCGTCATGGCCGCAGGCATGCATCACGCCCACGGTCTGCCCGCGGTACTGGTCGGTGGCTTTCGAGGCGAACGGCAGGCCGGTCTGTTCGGTCACCGGCAGCGCGTCCATGTCCGCGCGCAGGGCGATCTTCGGCCCGGGCTTGCCGCCTTCGATGATCGCCACCACGCCGTGGTGGGCGATGCCGGTCTTCGGCTTCAGGCCCATCGCACGCAGGCGCTTGGCGACCTCGGCCGAGGTGCGCACCTCACGGTTAGACAGTTCCGGGTGCTGGTGGAAATCGCGCCGCCATTCCACCACCTTGGCCTGCAGCCGCTGGGCGGCAGCGGTCACCTCCGGGCGCTGCCCGTCCTGGGCGTGGGCAAGAGCCGGCAAGGCCAGCAGCAGGGCGGACAGCAGCAACGAACGGCGCATCACGATCTCCACGGCAGGGGGTTCCAGCTGAATGTAGGGCAACACCGCCGCTACGGGAACCTCCGCGGCCGGATCCGGTCTTAGCGCCCGTCCCATCCGTCATGCAGGAAACGTGATGTGGCGCAGGTATGCTTTGCGCATTGCCAACCGGGGCCGTGCCCCGTCCAGCCCTCTTGGAGTCCTTGAATGTCACGTGTTTGGAAGATCGTGCTGCTGGTCGTGGCGGTACTGGTGCTGGCCGTGGTCGGCCTGCGCGTACTCGGCGGGGGCAAGGACAAGGCCGGTGGCCCGGCGGCAGCTGCGCGCCAGGGCGGTGAAGACCCGGATGCCGGCCCGGTGCCGGTGACCGTGGTGGATGCGGCACGCCAGGACGTGCCGGTCTATGCCAGCGCGCTGGGTACGGTGACCGCAATGAACACCGTCACCGTCAGCCCGCAGGTTGGCGGCCAGCTGATGAGCCTGAATTTCCGCGAAGGCCAGGAAGTGAAGAAGGGCGATGTGCTGGCGGTGATCGACCCGCGCACCGCCCAGGCCAGCTATGACCAGGCCGTGGCCTCCAAGCGCCAGAACGAGGCGCTGCTGGCCACCGCGCGTTCCAACTACCAGCGCTCGAACGCGCCGGAGTATCGCCAGTTCGTCGCCAAGACCGATCTGGATACACAGCGAAACCAAGTGGCACAGTACGAAAGCGCAGTCGCGGCGAACGAGGCCAGCATGCGCTCGGCGCAGGTGCAGCTGCAGTACACCAAGGTCACCGCGCCGATCACCGGCATCGCCGGCATCCGCGCGGTCGACGCCGGCAACGTGGTCAACGCCGGCACCGCGCTGGTCACGCTGACCCAGATCCATCCGATCCACGTGCTGTTCAACCTGCCCGAGCGCCAGCTCGGCGATGTGCGCCAGGCGCAGGCCGCCGGTGCGGTACCCGTCGCGGCACTGGACCGCGCCGATTCGCACGTGCTGTCCGGCGACGGCAAGCTTGACGTGGTCGACAACCTGATCAGTGCCGACAGCGGCACGTTCAAGGCGCGCGCGATCTTCGACAACACCGACAACGGCCTGTGGCCGGGCCAGTTCGTCAACGTGCGCATGCAGCTGCGCACGATTGCCGGTGGCGTGGTCGTTCCGACCCAGGCCGTACTGCGTGGCCCGGACGGCGAGTACGTCTATGTGGTGCAGGGCGACAACACGGTGAAGATGCAGACCGTGCGCAGTGGCGTGGAAGTGGGTGACAGCCAGGTGCAGATCGCCGAGGGCCTGAAGGGCGGCGAGCGGGTGGTCAGTGAAGGCCAGTTCCGCTTGAAGCCGGGCAGCAAGGTCACCGCGCTGAAGCCGGGCGAAACCCCGGCGGTGCCGACCGAAGCCGAGCTGAAGGCCGCCGAGCAGAAGAACGGCGGCGGTGGCCGTCGTGGCGGCGGCCCGCGCTGAGCGCAGGCTACCGACCTCCCTCGCGCCGGCAAGCCTGCCGGCGCCGACATTGAAGTGCCAGCAAGGATCAGTCCGTGGGCTTTTCGACGATCTTCATCCGCCGCCCCATCGCCACCTCGCTGCTGATGGCGGGCCTGTTGCTGCTGGGCATCCTCGGTTACCGCAAGCTGCCGGTGTCGGCGCTGCCGGAAATCGATGCGCCCAGCCTGGTGGTCACCACCCAGTACCCCGGCGCCAACGCCACCACCATGGCCTCGCTGGTCACCACGCCGCTGGAGCGCCAGTTCGGGCAGATCTCCGGGCTGGAGCTGATGACCTCCGACTCGTCGGCCGGGTTGTCCACGATCATCCTGCAGTTCTCGATGGACCGGAACATCGACATTGCCGCGCAGGACGTGCAGGCGGCGATCCGCCAGGCCACCCTGCCCTCGTCGCTGCCCTACCAGCCGGTCTACAACCGGGTGAATCCGGCCGACGCGGCCATCGTCACCCTGAAACTGACCTCTGACACGCGCCCGCTGCGCGACGTCAACAACTACGCCGACTCGATCCTGGCCCAGCGACTGTCGCAGGTGCAGGGCGTGGGCCTGGTCTCGATCGCCGGCAACGTGCGCCCGGCCGTGCGCATCCAGGTCAATCCGGCGCAGCTGTCGAACATGGGCCTGACCCTGGAACAGCTGCGCAGCGCGCTGACCCAGGCCAACGTCAACGCGCCGAAGGGTTCGCTGAACGGCAAGACCCAGTCCTACAGCATTGGTACCAACGACCAGCTCACCAGTGCCGCCGAGTACCGCGACACCATCATCAGCTACAAGAACGGACGTCCCGTGCGTTTGTCCGACGTGGCCGAAGTGGTTGATGGCGTGGAGAACGACCAGCTGGCCGCCTGGGCCGATGGCAAGCCGGCGGTGCTGCTGGAAGTGCGCCGCCAGCCCGGCGCCAACATCGTGCAGACCGTCGAGCGCATCCGCGCGATCCTGCCGCAGCTGCAGGGCGTGCTGCCAGCCGACGTGCACCTGGAGATCTTCAACGACCGTACCGAGACCATCCGCGCCTCGGTGCATGAGGTGCAGTTCACCCTGATCCTGACCATCGGCCTGGTGGTGGCGGTGATCTTCGTGTTCCTGCGCCGCCTGTGGGCCACGATCATTCCCTCGGTGGCGGTGCCGTTGTCGCTGGCCGGCACCTTCGCGGTGATGGCCTTTGCCGGCATGTCGCTGGACAACCTCTCGCTGATGGCGCTGGTGGTGGCCACCGGCTTCGTGGTCGACGATGCGATCGTGATGATCGAGAACATCGTGCGTTACATCGAGCAGGGCAAGAGTGGCAAGGAAGCGGCCGAAATCGGTGCGCGCCAGATCGGCTTCACCGTGCTGTCGCTGACCGTTTCGCTGGTGGCGGTGTTCCTGCCGCTGCTGCTGATGCCCGGCGTCACCGGCCGCCTGTTCCACGAGTTCGCGTGGGTGCTGAGCATCGCCGTCGTGCTGTCGATGCTGATCTCGCTGACGCTGACCCCGATGATGTGTGCCTACCTGCTCAAGCCCGACGCCCTGCCCGAAGGCGAGGACGCGCATGAGCGCGCGGCGGCGGCCGGCAAGCAGAACCTGTGGACGCGCACCGTCGGCCTGTACGAGCGCAGCCTGGACTGGGTGCTGGACCACCAGCGCCTGACCCTGGCCGTGGCCGGCGGCGCACTGGTGCTGACCGTGCTGCTGTACGTGCTGATTCCCAAGGGCCTGCTGCCCGAACAGGACACCGGCCTGATCACCGGCGTGGTCCAGGCTGACCAGAACATCGCCTTCCCGCAGATGGAGCAGCGCACCAAGCAGGTGGCCGAAGCGCTGCGCCAGGACCCGGACGTGACCGGCGTGTCAGCCTTCATCGGCGCGGGCAGCATGAACCCCACGCTCAACCAGGGCCAGCTGTCGATCGTGCTGAAGGAACGCGGCGAGCGCGACGGCCTGGACAAGATCCTGCCGCGCCTGCAGAAGGCCGTCGCCGGCATTCCAGGTGTCGCGCTGTACCTGAAGCCGGTGCAGGACGTGACCCTGGATACCCGCGTGGCCGCCACCGAGTACCAGTACTCGCTGTCGGACGTCGATCCGGCGACCGTGGCCACCCAGGCCACACGCCTGACCGAAGCGCTGCGCAAGCGCCCGGAACTGGCCGACGTCGACAACAACCTGTCCAACCAGGGCCGCGCGCTTGAACTGAACATCGACCGCGACAAGGCCAGCGTGCTGGGCGTGCCGATGCAGACCATCGACGACACCCTCTACGATGCGTTCGGCCAGCGCCAGATCTCGACCATCTTCACCGAACTCAACCAGTATCGGGTTGTGCTGGAAGTGGCGCCGGAGTTCCGCACCAGCACCGCGCTGATGGAACAGCTGGCCGTTGCCTCCAATGGTGCCGGTGCACTGACCGGCACCAATGCCACCAGTTTCGGCCAGGTCACCTCGTCGAACTCATCGACGGCTACCGGCATCGGCGCGCAGAACACCGGCATCACCGTCGGCGCCGGCAACATCATCCCGCTGTCGGCGCTGGCCGAAGGCAAGGTCAGCAGCGCGCCGCTGCTGGTCAGCCATCAGCAGCAGCTACCGGCAGTGACGGTCTCGTTCAACGTGGCGCCGGGCTATTCGCTGTCCGACGCCGTGCGTGCAATCCAGGAGACCAAGGACAGCCTGGACATGCCCACCCACCTGCATGCCGAATTCATCGGCAAGGCCGCCGAATTCACCGGCAGCCAGACCGATGTGGTGTGGCTGCTGCTGGCCTCGCTGGTGGTGATCTACATCGTGCTGGGCGTGCTCTACGAGAGCTACATTCACCCGATCACGATCATCTCCACGCTGCCGCCGGCCGGTGTCGGCGCGCTGCTGGCACTGATGCTGTGCGGGCTGAGCCTGTCGGTGGATGGCATCGTCGGCATCGTGCTGCTGATCGGCATCGTCAAGAAGAACGGCATCATGATGGTGGACTTCGCGATCGAGGCGCGCCGCGCCGGCGCCAACGCGCATGAAGCGATCCGCCGCGCCTGCCTGCTGCGCTTCCGCCCGATCATGATGACCACCGCCGCGGCCATGCTCGGTGCACTGCCGCTGGCGCTGGGCACCGGCATCGGCTCGGAACTGCGCCGCCCGCTGGGCATCGCCATCGTCGGTGGCCTGCTGCTGTCGCAGCTGGTGACCCTGTACACCACGCCGGTGATCTACCTGTATATGGAGCGCTTCTCCGAATGGCTGGCCCGCCGCCGCGAGCAGCGCGCACTGCGCGACGGTTCGCTGCAGGAGCCGCAGGCATGATCCACGCCCCGCTGCCGTGGGGGGCCGCACGATGAACCTGTCCGGCCCCTTCATCCGCCGCCCGATCGGCACCGCGCTGCTGGCCATCGGCCTGTTCATGGTCGGCCTGATCTGCTACCTGCGGCTGGGCGTGTCGGCGCTGCCGAACATCGAGATCCCGGTGATCTTCGTGCACGCCAGCCAGTCCGGTGCCGATGCGGCAACCATGGCCTCCACGGTCACCGCGCCGCTGGAACGTCATCTCGGCCAGCTGCCGGGCATCGACCGCATGCGCTCGTCGAGCTCGGAAGGCAGCTCGCTGGTGTTCATGATCTTCCAGAGCGGCCACAACATCGATTCGGCGGCACTGGACGTACAGACCGCGATCAACTCGGCACAGGCCGACCTGCCTTCGGGCATGGGCTCGCCGATGTACCAGAAGGCGAACCCGAACGACGACCCGGTGATCGCCATCGCGCTCACCTCGCAGACGCAGTCGGCCGACGAGCTGTACAACGTCGCCGATTCGCTGCTGGCGCAGCGCATCCGCCAGATCAGCGGTGTTGCTTCGGTCGACATCGCCGGTGCCTCGACGCCGGCGGTACGCGTGGACGTCAACCTGCGCCTGATGAACGCACTCGGCCTGACCGCCGACGACCTGCGCAACGCCGTGCGCGCGGCCAACGTGACCTCGCCCACCGGCTTCCTCAGCGATGGCAACACCACCACCGCGATCATCGCCAACGATTCGGTGGCACGCGCCGCCGACTTCGCCGACCTGGTGGTCAAGACGCAGGGCGATGGCCGGGTGATCCGGCTGAAGGACATCGCCAACGTCTACGACGGCCAGCAGGATGCCTACCAGGCCGCGTGGTTCGACCACAAGCCGGCGGTGGTGATGTACGTGTTCACCCGCGCCGGCGCCAACATCGTGGAGACCGTGGACCGGGTCAAGGCACAGATTCCCGCGCTGCGCGACTACCTGCAGCCGGGCACCACGATGACGCCGTACTTCGACCGTACGCCGACCATCCGCTCGTCGCTGCATGAAGTGCAGATCACTCTGCTGATCAGCCTGGCGATGGTGGTGCTGACCATGGAGCTGTTCCTGCGCCGGCTGGCACCCACGTTGATCGCCGCAGTGACCGTGCCGCTGTCGCTGGCCGGTGCCGCGCTGGTGATGTACGTGATGGGTTTCACCCTGAACAACCTGAGCCTGCTGGCGCTGGTGATCGCGATCGGCTTCGTGGTCGACGATGCGATCGTGGTGATCGAGAACATCATGCGCCACCTCGACGAAGGCATGCCGCGGATGCAGGCAGCGCTGACCGGCGCGCGCGAGATCGGCTTCACCATCGTCTCGATCACCGCCTCGCTGGTGGCGGTGTTCATCCCGCTGCTGTTCGCCAGCGGCATGATGGGCGCGTTCTTCCGCGAGTTCACCGTCACCCTGGTGGCGGCCATCGTGGTCTCGATGATCGTCTCGCTGACGCTGACCCCGGCGCTGTGCAGCCGCTTCCTCAGCGCCCACGACCACACGGCGCCGCCGTCGCGCTTCGGCCGTTGGCTGGATGCCGGCCACGAGCGCATGCTGCGCATCTACACCGTGTTCCTGGATTTCTCGCTGCGCCATGCGCTGCTGCTGTCGCTGACGCCGCTGCTGCTGATCGGTGCCACCGTCTTCCTGTTCGGCGCGGTGAAGAAGGGCGCGTTCCCGCCGCAGGACACCGGCCTGATCTGGGGCCGCGCCAACTCCAGCGCCACCGTATCCTTCGAGGACATGGTCGCCCGCCAGCGCCGCATCACCGACATGCTGATGGCCGACCCGGCGGTGAAGACCGTGGGTGTGCGCCTGGGCAGCGGTCGCCAGGGCTCCAGCGCACAGTTCAACGTCGAGCTGAAATCACGCAAGGAAGGCCGCCGCGAAACCACCGCACATGCCCTGGCGCGACTGAGCGCCAAGGCCGACCGCTACCCCGACCTGCAGCTGCGCCTGCGCGCGATCCAGGACCTGCCCAGCAACGATGGCGGTGGCTCCAGCCAGGGCGCGCAGTACCGCATCTCGCTGCAGGGCAATGACCTGGCGTCACTGCAGGAATGGCTGCCCAAGCTGCAGGCGGAGCTGAAGAAGAACCCGAAGCTGCGCGACGTCGGCACCGATGTGGACAATGCCGGGCTGCGCCAGAACATCGAGATCGACCGTGCCAAGGCCGCCCGCCTGGGTGTTTCGGTCGGCGCCATCGACGGCGCCCTGTACGGTGCGTTCGGCCAGCGCCAGATCTCGACCATCTATTCGGACATCAACCAGTACAGCGTGGTGGTCAACGCCCTGCCCTCGCAGACCGCTACGCCGGCGGCGCTGGACGAGGTGCATGTGCGTGCGCGCAACGGCGACATGGTGCCGCTCACGGCGGTGGCCAAGCAGGTGCCGGGGCTGGCGCCTTCACAGATCACCCATGAGAACCAGTACACGACGATGGACCTCAGCTACAACCTGGCGCCGAACGTGAGCATGGGCGAGGCCAAGGCGATCATCGACGCGACCGTGGCCGGCATGCGCATGCCCGGCGACATCCGCCTGGCTGATGACGCCGGCTTCGGCTTCAACTCCGACCCCAGCGACATGCTGATCCTGGTGTTTGCCGCGATCCTGACCGTGTACCTGGTGCTGGGCATGCTGTACGAGAGCCTGATCCACCCGGTCACCATCCTGTCCACGCTGCCGGCGGCGGGCGTGGGTGCGCTGCTGGCGTTGTTCGGCACCAATACCGAACTGTCGGTGATCTCGATGATCGCGCTGGTGCTGCTGATCGGCATCGTCAAGAAGAACGCGATCATGATGATCGACTTCGCGCTGGTGGCGCAGCGCGAACATGGGCTGGCACCGCGCGAAGCGGCACGCGAGGCCAGCATCGTGCGCTTCCGCCCGATCATGATGACCACGATGGTGGCGATCCTGGCTGCTGTGCCGCTGGCGATCGGCCTGGGCGAAGGGTCCGAGCTGCGGCGTCCGCTGGGTATCGCGATGATCGGCGGCCTGCTGTTCTCGCAGAGCCTGACCCTGCTCAGCACGCCGGCGCTGTACGTGATCTTCTCCTGCCTGGCCGAGCGCTGGCGCGCACGTCGCGCACGCAGGCGCGAAGCGAAGCTGCTCAAGCGCGCGCAACGGGCGTAGAAGGGCCCATCCACGCAGGGCGTGGATCTACTGGTAGCGCCGGCCGCTGGCCGGCGTTCTCCGTACAGCCAATCTGCCGGCCAGCGGCCGGCACTACCGTGGGAGCGGATGGTGGGTACGAACCGTGGGCGCGGATGGTGGGTGCGGACCGTTGGTCCGCATACCTCCGGGTTTGACGCACGGTAACGAAAAGAGAACAATTCTCATCCAGCCATGGTCCTGCGCCCCTTCGCGGCGCCCCGCTGCCATCTCCGGCCAGCCTGCGTGATCCCAGCCACTGCCCCTTCCCCCACCCGTGGGCGGATGGCCTGTGGCCGTCCGTCGAGGACCACCATCGATGCTGCCTTCCCGTTCTCCCCGCCTGGCCCTGCTGGCCATCGCCCTGTCAGCCGCCTGCGCTGCCCATGCCGAAGCGCCGGCCGTCAGCCGTAACGCCACCGATCTGGATGCGGTGAAGGTCACCGCCGAACGCACCCATACCGACGCTGGCGCACTGGGCGACCGCGCCCTGCGCGACACTCCGTTCGCGATCACCGCTGTTGGCCGCGAGCAGATCGAGCAGCGTCAGGTGGTCTCGCTGGGCGAAGCCTTCCTGCTCGACCCTTCGGTCAGCACCCAGGTCAGCGCCTATGCCAGTGGCTGGAGCTCGCCCATCCGCAACCGCGGTCTGGAGCTGAACTACGACAGCTACCGGGTCAATGGCCTGCAGGTCTCTTCCTGGGGCACCGAATGGCCGCTGGAAGTGATGGAACAGGTCGATCTGCTGAAAGGCCCGGGCGGATTCCTGTATGGCTTCGGCACCCCCGGCGGCATCGTCAACTACATCACCAAGAAGCCGACGGACACGCCCACCTTCTCCGCCCAGCTGGGCTGGCGCGAACAAGGCATCGTCAGCGGCGGCATCGACGTTGGCGGCCGCTTCGGCAACGAGCAGATGTTCGGCTACCGCTTCAACGCCTTCCAGGAAAAAGGCGAGACCTTCAATGGCGGACACGTCGATCGCAAGGTGGGCGCACTGTCGCTGGACGCGCGCCTGAGCGATGCGCTCACCTGGACCTTCGACGGTGTGTTCCAGTCGCGCGACCTGCGCGAGGAATCGCCGCAGTACTACTTCCGTGGCCTGACCTCGTTGCCGCGGCCGATCGCCGGAGATACCGACAACAGCGTGCCCGGCACCTACTACGACACACGCTCCAGCCTGCTGTCGACCGGCTTGAACTGGCAGATCAACAGCGACTGGAAAGCCAGCCTGAGTTACGGCGTCACCACCTCGTGGAATGACGTCAACAAGATCTTCGCCTACATCGACGATCTCAACGGCGACTACGACGTCAACGTCTACGAACTGGGTGGCAAGAGCGAGTGGAAGCTGGCCCAGGCGATGCTGCAGGGCAGCTTCCGCACCGGCCCCCTTCAGCATCAGGTGGTGGCGGGCATCAGCCACCAGACCGGACTGGGGTGGGACCGCCCCTACGAGTGGAACCTGATTGGCCGCGCCAACCTGTACCAGCGCCATGCCATCCGCCACGACGCCGTTGGTTCGCGGGTGATGACCCGCGGCGACGAGACGGTGCAGCAGGCGGTGTTCGCAAGCGATACGGTGAACCTCGGCAGCGGCTGGTCGGTGCTGGCGGGCTGGCGCTACAACGACTTCGAAACCAAGGGGCGGTACCACACCTACCCGGTCACCCCGACCTACGCCGTGATGTTCAAGCCCAGCGAGGCGGTCACCCTCTACGCCAGCTACATCGAGTCGCTCGAAGCGGGCAGCCGCGTAGGCAACAGCTACATCAACGCCGGTGACGTGCTCGATCCCACCATCAGCAAGCAGTACGAGATCGGAGCCAAGGTCGAAGCGGCGCGTTGGAATGCGAACGTGGCCGCGTTCCGGCTGGAACGTGGTGCCAACATCGATGAGCTCACGCCGGCCGGCAAGCGCCTGGTGCAGGACGGCATCACGCTGTACGAAGGCATTGAAGCCAGTGCCGACCTGCACCTCAACGATGCACTGACCGTCGGCGGCGGCGTGACCTGGCTGGATCCGACCTACGACAAGCTGTCCCCGGGCAGTGCCGCACAGGAAGGCAACCGCACCGCCGGTGCTGCGCGCTGGAGCGGCGTACTGCACGCCACCTACCAGCTGCCGTGGGTAGACGGCTTGGAAACCTATGCCGCCGTGCGCTATTACGGCGATGTCTGGTACGACGCCGACAACACCCTGAAGCTGCCTGACTACACGCTGGTGAATGCAGGCATCGGCTATCGCCTGCTGGCGTCCGGCCATCCGGTGACTCTGCGTGCCAGCGTCGAGAACCTGGCCAACCGCAGGTACTGGTCCAACGCCGGCGCCGGCCTGCCGCGCACGTTCGCGGTGAGCGTGCGCTGGGAGATGTAAGGTGCCGGTCCCCGCCGTCCATGCGGACGACGGGCCCGCACATGGACGGTGGGTGCGGACCGTTGGTCCGCACTCCATATTTCACCCCGTACCCGCAATAATGGTGGGAGACCCTTCCACCGAGCCTGCATGCCCGCCCGCGAATCCCGCCTCAGCCGCCTGTGGGCCCACGAAAAGGCCAGTTATGGCCTTCGGGTGTTCATCGCCCTGACCGCAGCGCTTGCCGTGTGCTGGCAGCTGGACGCGCTCACTGCCCTGCCCGGCGTGTTCCTCGGCATCATCGCCAGCGCCATCGCCGAGACCGATGACAACTGGTGGGGCCGTACCAAGGCGGTACTGCTGTCGCTGCTGTGCTTCTGCCTCGCCGCCGCTTCGGTGATCTGGCTGTTCCCCTGGCCATGGATCTTCATCGGCGCGCTGGCGCTGTCCACCTTCGGGTTGACCCTGCTGGGTGCGCTCGGCGAGCGCTATGCGTCCATCGCCCAGGCCACGGTAACGCTGGCGATCTACACCATGATCGGGCTGGAGCAGCATGGCGCCAGCGACCTGCACAGCGCGCTGGACGCGGTCAGCCACCTGCTGGCCGGTGCGGTCTGGTACGGCCTGCTGTCGATCCTGTGGACCGCACTGTTCGCCAACCGTCCGGTACGCGAACGCGTGGCGCGACTGTACGTTGAACTGGGCCGCTACCTGCAGTTGAAGGCAACACTGTTCGAGCCGGTGCGCGAGGCCGACCTGCAGCGTCGCCAGCTCGACCTGGCCGAACAGAACCGGCGCGTGGTAGGTGCATTGAATGAAGCCAAGACCGCGATCCTGGCCCGCTTCGGCCGTTCCGGGCGGCCCGGCGTGAACTCCGGCCTGTACCTGCGCCTCTATTACATGGCACAGGATTTCCACGAGCGCGCCAGCTCCTCGCACTACCCCTACGGTGCGCTGGTCGATGCCTTCTTCCACAGCGATGTGCTGTACCGCTGCCAGCGCCTGCTCGACCTGCAGGGGCAGGCCTGCGCACGGCTGGGCGAGGCGATCCGCCTGCGCCGTCCGTTCGTGTATGGCGAAAGCAACCAGCAGGCCGGGCGCGACCTGGCCGATGCGCTGGCCTATCTGCGCGACCAGCAGCGGCCGCAGTGGCAGCGACTGCTTGGCTCGCTGGATCTACTCGTGCACAACCTGCGCAGCATCGAGCGCCGCCTGCTGGATGCGGAGCGCTCCGAGGCCAGCCTGGACAACGTCGATACCCGCCTGCGCGACAGCAACCCGCACACCCTGCGCGAGATGGGCGTGCGCGTGCGCCAGCAGCTCACGCCCGGCTCGGTCCTGTTCCGCCACGGCCTGCGCATGGCATTGGCCCTGATCGCCGGCTTCGCGGCAATCCGCTTGTTCAATGCACAGAACGGCTCGTGGGTGCTGCTGACCATCGTGTTCGTGTGCCGCCCCAACTTCGGCGCGACCCGCCAGCGCCTTGCACAACGCATCGTCGGCACCGTGGCCGGCCTGGTGCTCACGTGGGCACTGCTGCAGCTGTTCCCGCAACTGCACGTGCAGCTGCTGATCGCGCTGCTGTCGGCGCTGCTGTTCTTCTTCACCCGCACCGACCGCTACCTGGTGGCGTCGGCGGCGATCACGGTGATGGCCCTGACCTGCTTCAACCTGATCGGCGACGGCTTCGTGCTGATCGTGCCGCGCATGGTCGATACGCTGCTGGGTTGTGCGATCGCCGCCGCGGCCGCCTTCCTGATCCTGCCCGACTGGCAGGGCCGGCAGCTGCATCTTGTGCTGGCGCGGGTGCTGGACACCGCCGCGCGCTATCTGGATTCGGTGCTGGGCCAGTACCGCAGCGGCATGCGTGACGATCTGGCCTACCGCATCGCCCGCCGCGATATGCACAACGCCGACGCCGCGCTGTCCACCGCGTTGTCGAACATGCTGCGTGAGCCCGGCCATGTGCGCCGCAATCTGGATGCCGGCTTCCACTTCCTGGCGCTGTCCAACACACTGCTCGGGCACCTGTCGGCCCTGGGTGCGCACCGCGACCAGGTGGACAGCTACGCCGGCGATCCGCTGGCGCTGGCTGCCGGTGAGCGCGTGCGCAAGGCGCTGCAGCAGCTGGCGACGGCCCTGAGCGCTCGGCAACCGGTCGCGGAAGAGGACAATGATGCCGACCGCGCGGTGGCCGCCGAACTGGAACAGATCGACGAGGCGATGCCGCCGAAGCTGCAGCTGATCCGCACGCAGATGGCGCTGGTGCTGCGGATGCTGCCGAAGGTGCGGGCGGCGGCGAATGAGGCGGTGACCAGCCTGACCTGATCCCTCATCGCTGGTCGGACATTCCATCCACGCATGGCGTGGATCTACTGCACCGCGTGCAACCGTGTGTTGCGTATGGCGATGCGCCCCGATCACGTTCCCGCGCGGATACTGGGCGATCCCTGCTCCCCCGGATTCCCCATGAAGATTGAACTCTCCGGCCGTACCGCGCTGGTCACCGCCTCCACCGCCGGCATCGGCCTGGCGATTGCCCAGGGCCTGGCCAACGCGGGCGCGCGGATCATTCTCAACGGCCGCAGCACCGACAGCGTCGAACGCGCCCGCCAGCGCCTGCTCGCCGCCGTTCCGGGTGCCGACGTGCTCGGCGTGGCCGCCGACCTCTCCGATGCGGCCGGCGTCGACACGCTGCTGACAGGCCTGCCCAAGGTCGACATCCTGGTCAACAACGCCGGCATTTTCGGCCCCGAGGACTTCTTCGAGACCGAAGACGCGACCTGGGAACGTTACTGGCAGATCAACGTGATGTCCGGCGTGCGCCTGTCGCGGGCACTGTTGCCGGCCATGGTCGATGCCGGCTGGGGTCGCGTCCTGTTCATCTCGTCCGAATCGGCACGCAACATTCCGGCCGACATGATCCACTACGGCGTCAGCAAGACCGCGCAGCTGTCGCTGTCGCGCGGCCTGGCCAAGCGCGTGGCCGGCAGCGGCGTCACCGTCAACGCGGTGCTGCCCGGCCCGACCCTGTCTGACGGTTTCGCGGCGATGTTCGAAGATGAACGCCAGCGCAGCGGCAAGCCACTGGAGCAGATCGGCCGCGAGTTCGTGATGACACACCGGCCGTCTTCGGTGATCCAGCGCACCGCCACGGTCGAGGAAGTGGCCAACATGGTGGTGTACCTGGCCTCGCCGCAGGCCTCGGCGACCTCGGGTGCGGCGCTGCGCGTGGATGGCGGCGTGGTCGACGATATCGTCTGAGACCTATCAAGGTGTGCGGACCAACGGTCCGCACCCACAGTTGTGGGGCTTCAGTAGATCCACGCCATGCGTGGATGCATCCCGCCATGGTCCCGGCGGATAGGCAGGAATGCTAGGCTGCGCCGGTCAAGGAGGCTCCATGTCCGGTCACAACCAGTTCGCCCTGCTGCGCCAGCGCCGTTTCCTGCCGTTCTTCGTCGTCCAGGCGCTCGGAGCGTTCAACGACAACGTGTACCGGCAGGCGATCATCGGCCTGTTGTTCTATCTGGGCGTTTCGGAGGAGCAGCGTTCGCTCTACACCACGCTGGCGCCAGCCATCTTCATCCTGCCGTACTTCCTGTTCTCGGCGCTGGCCGGGCAGATCGCCGACAAACTGGAAAAATCGCGGCTGATCGTGATCACCACCACCATGGAGATCGTGATCATGTCGATGGCGGCTGTCGGTTTCATCACCGAGAACCTGCCGTTCCTGCTGGTCGCTCTGTTCTGTACCGGCATGCAGTCGACCCTGTTCGGCCCGGTAAAGTACTCGGTACTGCCCTCGGTGCTAAAACCCGAGGAACTGACCGGCGGCAACGGCCTGGTCGAGATGGGTACTTCGATCTCGATCCTGTCCGGCATGATCATCGGCGGCTCTGTATTCCTGCTTGCGGGCAGCTACGGTCCGATCGTGGCAGCCACAGCGGTGATCGCTCTGGCCATCTGCGGCAACATCGCGGCGCGCCTGATTCCCAAGGTCGACGCCGGCGATCCGAACCTGAAGATCAACTGGAACCCCTTGCCGGAGTCGCGGGTCGTGCTGCGCATGGCACGGCAGCAGAAGGCGGTGCGCAACGCCATCCTCGGGGTATCCTGGTTCTGGTTCGTCGGTACCGTGCTGACCTCGCAGCTGCCCAATTACGCGTTGGCCAACCTCGGCGGCGAACCCAAGCTGTATCTGTTCGCCCTCGCCCTGTTCTCGGTCGGCACCGGCGTTGGCTCGTTGCTGTGCGAGAAGCTGTCGGCACGCACGGTGGAAATCGGCCTGGTGCCGCTGGGTGCGTTCGGCATGACCGCGTTCCTGCTCGACCTGTATTTCGCCCGCAGCGGCGAAGCGACCGTGCACGGACTGACCATCGGGACGTTCCTGCAGCAGCCGGGCAGCATCCGCATCGTCATCGACCTGATCGGCATCGGCCTGTTCACCGGCATCTTCGTGGTGCCGCTGTTCGCGCTGATCCAGAGCCGCACGCCGAAGGCGCAGATGTCGCGCGTGTTTGCGGCGCTGAACATCCAGAACTCCGGCTTCATCGTCGGCGCAGCCCTGCTGTCGCTGGCCGCGCACAAGCTGCTGCACTGGACCATCCCGCAGCAGTTCCTGGCGCTGGCCATCGCCAACGCACTGGTGGCGATCTACATCTTCACCATCGTCCCCGAATTCCTGATGCGCTTCCTCAGCTGGCTGATGGTGCGCACCCTGTACCGCCTGCGCCCGCACGGCATCGAGGCCAACGTGCCCGACGAGGGTGCCGCGCTGCTGGTCTGCAACCATGTCAGCTACATGGACGCACTGATCCTGTCGGCGACGATCCCGCGCCCGGTGCGCTTCGTCATGTACTACAAGATCTTCAACATTCCGGTGATGCGCTGGATCTTCCGGACCGCCAAGGCGATCCCGATCGCCGGTGCGCGCGAAGACCCGGCGCTGATGCAGCGCGCGTTCGATGACATCGATGCAGCGCTGGCCGAAGGCGAGCTGGTCTGCATCTTCCCGGAAGGCGCGCTGACCAAGGATGGTGCGATGGCACCGTTCAAGTCCGGCGTCGAGAAGATCCTCGAACGGCGGCCGGTGCCGGTGGTGCCGATGGCGCTGCGCGGCATGTGGTCGAGCATGTGGAGCCGGCGCGACAGCCGCCTGGGCCGCATGCGCGTGCCGCGCCGTTTCCGCGCCACCGTCGAGGTGGTGGCGGCAGCGGCCGTGGATGGCCACAGCACCAGCGCACCGGTGCTGGAGGCCCAGGTGCGGGCCCTGCGCGGCGATCACGCCTGACGAGATGGGCCCGCCGAGCGGGCCCAGCGGACTCCCCCACATACGTCACCGTCCAGTGGTGTACGCGACATGCCGTGACTGTAAACGCATACATGCAACGCAGGTTGCGGTAGATTACGCACCCACAGGGGGGAGGTCCGGCCGATTCATCATGGCCGGCCACCAAGGAATGGAGTCTCGCTTTGAATCAACCACCACCGCTCAGCCGTCCGGTCTACATCCCCAACCATCTGGTCTGGGCGATCCTGACGACGCTGTTCTGCTGCCTGCCGTTGGGCGTGGTGTCGATCGTGTACGCCTCCCAGGTCGATGGCCGCCGCGCGGCCGGCGACCTGCCGGGGGCCTACAGTGCGTCGCGCAAGGCGGGCTGGTGGGCGGTGGCTTCGGCCGTGGCCCTGCCGGTCCTGTTGCTGTTGTGGTTCGGGCTGTTCGGCGGCTTGGCCGTACTGGGCGCTCTTTCCGACCAATGATTCACCACCACCACCCATCAAGGAGCTTGAACCCATGAATACTGCTACTCCGCAGGTCCCGAACAACCTGGTCTGGGCGATCCTGACCACCCTGTTCTGCTGCCTGCCGGCCGGCATCGTGTCGATCGTCTACGCCGCCCAGGTCAACGGCAAGCTGGCGGCCGGCGACATCGCCGGCGCCCAGGACTCCGCCGCCAAGGCCAAGAAGTGGGCCATGTGGTCGGCCATCGCCTGGGTCGTGCTGGTCGTGCTTTACGTGCTGTTCTTCGTTGTGCTCGGCGGCATGGGCGCGATGAGCAACGGCAACTACTGATACGTCTGGACGGATCCGGCGCCTGCGCCGGATCCGTTGTTGCATGTCCGCGCTTCCCGCTCGTTCCCGACTCGCCCGCTGGGCACCGCTGCTGGTTTCCGCCGGCCTGGCCGTGGGTGCCACGGTGGTGCTGCGCAACGTCAATCCGTATGTCGCCGGCAATCCCCTGCCGAGCTGCCCGCTGTACGCGCTGACCGGCCTGTACTGCCCGGGCTGTGGCAGCACGCGCTGCCTGTATTCCCTGGTCCACTTCGACCTGCCCGGCGCGATGGCGATGAACCCGCTGCTGGTCATCAGCCTGCCGTTCCTGTTGTTGATGCTGCTGAACATCGCCGGCATCCGCCCGCGTGTGCTCGACCCGCTGATGCGGGTGCTGGCCAATCCCGTGTTCTGGCTCTGGGTGCTGCCCGGGTATGCGCTGCTGCGCAACCTGCCGTGGGCACCGTTCACTGCACTGGCACCGATCTAGGTTTCCAGCCAACGGCGCAGCCCCTCGTGGTGGGCGGCGTTTGTCGATCATGGGGTTGGCCGGGCGGGATGGGTTTGCGGGGGACGCCGTGAATCCGTCCGTGGAGGCTTGGCCGCGGCATCCATGCCGCGGACACCCCCGCAAACCCATCCCGCCCGGCCACGGACAGTTTCCGTGTGCGTCCACCACGGAAAAGAAAGAGAAGATCAAAAGCGAAAGCGGAAGCGGATCGCTTCGCTCTGCATCCACGCATGGCGTGGATCTACCGTGTCGACCAAGGTCGACACCTACCAACAGCCGCGGGAATCTGTCGGGGGTGGGGCGGTGTGGGGCTGCAGGACCGTTGGCGCCATGGATGGCGCCATCGAGCCCCCAAGGACGGGTTTACGGCGTGTCCTGCAGCCCCACACCGCCCCGCCCAACCATCACCAATCCAGAGCTGCTGTTGCTGTTGCTGTTGCCTCTGCAGGTGCAGGGCTGCAAGCCCTGCAAAGCAACTACGTCACCCAGCCTGCAATCACCAGCAGGGCGAGGATCGCCAGCCACAGCAGCAGCATCCGCCACACCAGGCTCATCGCATCCCGCAGGTCCGGCAACCGCTGCCACACCGGCAACAGCCCCGCCTCGGTGTAATCGTGCGCATCCTCGCGCAGCTCGGCATTGACGCTGGCCCGCGCCACCGCGCCCAGGAAGCCGATGTTGCCGGCCAGGCGCTCGCCGTGGGCCTGGCGCCAGGCCTTCCACGCCGTATCGAAGTTGCCCACCAGCGCCATCGAAAATGCCATCAGCTGCGCCACCGGCCACTCGATCCAGCCCAGCAGGCGCTGCGCCAGCGCCAGCGGCTCCACCGGCACGCGGGCACGCATCGGGCTTTCCGCCATCAGCGCCAGCAGCCGGTAACCGAGAGCACCGGCCGGGCCCAGCAGCAGGAACCAGAACAGCACCGCGAACCAGCGCCGCAAGGCGTTGAGCACGGTTGCCTCGACCAGTGACGGAATGTCCTCGCGCAGGCTGCCACCGGCCGCCTGCAGGTTACGTACCGCGGCCTGGCGCGTCGCCGCGTCATCGGCATCGATGATCGCTTCGATATCGCGGTCCAGATCGCGCGGGCCCCAGCACCACGCCAGCACCGCCACGCCCAGCAGCAGCGACGGCAGGCCGAACAGCACCCCGCGCAGCAGCCACGCCAGCAGCGCCATCAGCAACAGCGGCGGCAGCAGTGCCAGGGCAACGCCGGCCGGTCCCTGCCAGGCCTTGCCACCCCGCGCGTCCAGCCAGCCCAGCCAACGCCGGAAGCCGTCGAAACGGCGCAGCGAGGCGGCAGCGGCCGGGGCAACATGGCCCAGGGCCAGTGCCACCAGCACGGCGGCCAGAGTGGTGAACATGGCAGGTCTCCCTACGAAACAGAACGCTCGGCGTCGCTACCTTACCTGTCGCAGCGGCGCCCTCAGCGGTGAACCGGACTGTAACCCGGGCCGTGTTCAGGTGGCGGCAATACAGGCGCCACCGTCAGCCCCGCTCAGCCCTTCTGCTGCCGGTACCAGTGTTCGATCAGGCCGCGCGAAATCGAGATCGGCGGCGACAGGCGGATGCCCTGGCCATCGTCCTCCACATCGCGTGCCAGTGCCGCGCCGACCTCGTCGGCACTGAACCAGCGCGCATCTTCCAGCTCGCCATCCACGGTCGGCAGGTCATCCTGCGCCTGTGCACGGAAACCGATCATCAGCGCGCCCGGGAACGGCCACGGCTGCGAACCGAGGTACTGGCAGGCGGTCACCCGTACCTTGCTCTCCTCGTGCACTTCACGCACCACGGTCTGCTCGAAGGTCTCGCCGGGTTCGACGAAGCCGGCCAGCACCGAGTAACGCCGCGGTGCCCAGTTCGACTGCCGGCCCAGCAGCAGCCGGCCCTGGTTTTCCACGGCGACGATCACGGCGGGATCGACACGCGGGTAGTGCTCGGTGGCGCACTGCCCGCAGCGGCCGACGAAGCCACCACGGGCAAACGCCACGGCGCCGCCGCACACGCCGCAGAAGCGGGTGCGCGAGTGCCAGTAGGACATGCCGCGGGCATAACTGAAGGCGGTCGCATCGGCCATCGGCCACAGCAGTGCGGCCTGGCGCAGGTCGAGGCGGCGCGGGGCCGTGACGGTAACGTTGGCGGCTTCGACCGAGAACCAGGCCTGCTCGCCACGCAGGCCAAGGAAGATCGCGGCACCGGGGCCGCCGCCGATGTCGGCGCCGGTCAGCGCCAGCGGCTGGTCGTCATCGCCGGTGAAGACGCTGCCGTCCTGATCGAGCACGAGAATGCGCGCGCCCGGCCACAGGCGCGCCAGTGCATCGGCATCGTCGCGCAGGGCATCGGCGCGCTCCAGCGGTTCGCCAACGAAGGCGAAACCGGAAAGCGGCGAAGGAGTATTGGGCATCCGGCAAGCGTGCCGCCAATCGATGCAGGTGGCAAGTTCGGCGCTGTGCGCAATCTGCCGGTGTGGGCGTGCAGGCACAGCATCCACGCATGGCGTGGATCTACTGAGGTGCCAACCTTGGTTGGCACATTCCGGCCACAGGCCTCTTACATGCTGAAGCTGCTGCCGCAGCCGCAGGTGGTCTTGGCGTTCGGGTTGCGGATCACGAACTGGGCACCGGTCAGGCTCTCGGTGTAGTCCACCTCGGCGCCCATCAGGTACTGCAGGCTCAGCGGGTCGACCAGCAGGGTCACCCCGCTGGTCTGTACCGCCAGGTCATCCTCGGCACGGTTCTCGTCGAACTCGAATCCGTACTGGAAGCCCGAACAGCCACCGCCTTCGATGTACACGCGCAGGGCCAGGTCGGGGTTGCCCTCTTCCTGGATCAGGGATTTGACCTTGGCGGCCGCCGACTCGGTGAAGTTCAGCGGGCGCTCCAGCGACTGGTAATCGGGCGCGGCAACCGGGGTGGCGCCGGGCAGGGAGACTAGCGTGCTCATGGTGTCAGCATGGGGGTGCCGACGATGGCTTTCAAGCCATCGCCTCGGCCAGCTTGCGGCGTGCGGCGGTGTCACCCTTGCCGCCATTGGCCTCATCACCTTCCGGGGCCGGCAGGGCCGCCATCGGGGCGCTGGCATGGATCAGGCGGCCGTTCAGCTGGGCACCCGCATTCATCTCCACCACCTGGTAATGGACGTTGCCATTGACCCGCGCGCTCGGGGTCAGTTCGACCTTCTCGGTGGCATGCACGTCGCCGTCCAGGCGTCCACTGATGACCACCACCTGGGCACGGATCTCACCTTCGATCACGCCATGCTCGGCGACCGTCAGGGTCGCGCCACTGGCGCCTTCGGCGGCGATCACCTTGCCATGGATGCGGCCTTCCACATACAGGCCACCACTGAATTCCACATCACCGCGGATCACCACCTGGTTGCCGATCAGGGCATCCACCACCAGCTGGCCTTCACGGTTGGATTTGCTGCTTCCGAACATCTGCCTACTCCCCTTTGGCGGCCGGCGCACCGGCCTGTTTCCAGTCGAATACCTGGGTGGTACCCCCCGTACCACTCCCCAATGTCACCCGCACGCGTTGCGGGGTGAAGTCAGCCGGCAGCATCACGCTGCCGGTGAGCTGCTGGAAGTACCGGAACGAGTAATCCTGTCCCGGTACCTTGCTGCGCTGGTGCAGATCATCCCAGCTGATCGTGGCCAGCTTGCCGTTCTTGACGCCTTCCACGGTGAAACGCATCTGCCCCTGGCTGATGGCGCCGCGGTTGAGGTTCTGTGTCAGCACGGCGGTGTACTGCCAGGTGCCGGCCGCTTCCGGGCTGAACTCGATCGAATGGGTGTTCAGGCCCTTGCGCTGGCTGGTCGAACCCACCAGGCGCTCATAGAAGGCAACGTCGGCGCGCAGGCCGGCGATTTCCTCATCGCGTTCGGCCAGCGAGGACTGCACCTCGGTGTTGGCGGCGCGGCTGATGCGGTCGGAGGCTTCCAGCGTGGCCTGCTTCTGGCGCAGTTCGGTCAGCTGCGCCTGCAACGTCTCGGCGCGCTTCTCGGCGGCCTGCAGGCGCTGGCCCTGTGCATCGCGCGGCGTGGCCATCCAGCAGCCACCCAGCACGGCCAGCACCAGGCTGAGCAGCCAGATGCCGCCGATCACCAGCAGGCGGCGACGGTCGGCCGGCGGTTGCGGCGCGCCGGGCAGGCGAACCTGCACGCGCATGGGAGGACGGTTGGTCATGGGTGGATTCCGGGGCATCGCGAGGGCGACACCGGTACGGCCCCTGTGGCAAACGACGGGCTAGTGTATGACAGGACGGGTGGGTTTCCTGCGCAGTGGCGAGCCACCGTCTGTGGCGTTCAGGCATGCCATCGTCGATAGTGTGGTCCCCTGCACAGTTCCGTCGCCGGAGCATCGCCATGACCGAAGCCCACCTGTTCGTGATCGGCATCCTGCTGGCCTGGCTGGCCGGCATCCGCGTCTACCTCACCGTGTTCGGTGTCGGCCTGGCCGGCCTGCTCGGCTGGGTCGACCTGCCGCCGGCCCTGCAGGCCACCGAATCGTGGTGGGTGCTGGGCACCTCGGCAGCGCTGGCGGTGACCGAATTCTTCGCCGACAAGATTCCCGGCGTCGACTCGGCGTGGGATCTGGTGCAGACCCTGGCACGCGTACCCGCAGGTGCCTTCCTTGCCGCAGCCACGCTGTCGCCGGATGGGCAGCTGGGCACCGGCGCACTTGCTGCCGGTGCCGGTGTCGCGCTGGCCAGCCATGGTCTGAAGGCCGGCACCCGCGCCCTGCTCAATACATCGCCCGAGCCTGCCAGCAACTGGGTGGCCTCCGCCGCCGAGGACACCGTGGTGGTCGGTGGCCTGGCCCTGGCCCTGGCACACCCGTGGATCGCGCTGATCGTGGTGCTGGCCTGCAGCCTGGCCGGCGCGCTGCTGGTGTGGCTGGTCTGGCGCACCTTGTGGAAGGGCGTGCGCTGGCTGGCACGCAGTGCGTCGCCCGACAGTCCACGCCAGCCCGGTACCGGTTGATCGCCGGGCTTGTCGCATAATGGACGCGAACACCAGGAGCACCGATGGCCGCAAACGAATCCCCCGCGGGCGCCCGCCCGGGACGCGCTGAAACCCCTCCGGCCGATCATTGGCAACGCTGGACCGCTGAACCGGCGAGCGCGGTCGCCGCAGCGCCGGCCGCGGTTCCGCCGCTGGCCGCCTCCGACGCACCCGCATCGATCGGCAGCGCACCGCCGCCGTTGCCGGCCCCGGCCGTGCTGGCCGAGGCTGGCAACAACGACCAGGCGCCGCCGCCCTCCGATTCGCCCTACCGCGTGCTGATCGTCGAGGACGACCGCGCGCAGGCCCTGTTCGCACAGAGCGTGCTGCATGGCGCCGGCATGCAGGCGATCGTGCACAGCGATGCCGACGGCGCGCTGCAGGCGATCAAGGAGCATCGGCCCGACCTGATCCTGATGGACCTGCACCTGCCCGGCCTGGACGGCATGCGCCTGACCGCGCTGATCCGCCAGCAGCCTGGCCTGCAGTTGCTGCCGATCGTGTTCCTGAGCGGCGATCCGGACCCGGAACGCCAGTTCGAGGTGCTCGACAGCGGCGCCGACGATTACCTGAGCAAGCCGATCCGCCCCCGCCACCTGATCGCCGCCGTGGCCAACCGCATCCGCCGCGCACGTGCGCAGGCAGCGACCCTGCCTGGTGCTACCGGCGCACCGGCCACCAGCAATCCGGAAACCGGCCTGCCGACACGTCACCACGTGCTGCAGCAACTCAACGCCACCCTCACCCATCGCGACCGGGGCGGCGTGTTCTTCATTGAAGTGGCCAGCGCGCTGGGCCTGCGCGAACGCTATGGCTACGCCGCCTTCGAGCGCCTGATGGTGCAGGCCGGGCAGCGCCTGGCCGAGGCCGGCCATCCGCACCTGCTGGCACGCCTGAACGACAACAGCTTCCTGCTGCTGGCCCGCAATACCGATGAAGACAGCCTGGAAAGCATCGCCGCGACCCTGCGTGAGCAGCTCTCGGCGCGCGCCTTCGTGATCCGCGATGATGAATCGGTGCATCTGCGCGGCGTGGTGGGTTACGCGCCGCTGTCGCCGGGCTTCGACGATGCCAACGCCGCACTGGAAGCGGTCGAGCGCACCACCCTGCAGGCACGCCTGCTCAGCGCCGGCGTGGCAGGCCACGTGCATCGCCAGGCCGTCACCGAACAGGAACACCTGGCACTGCTGGAAGGCCAGCTGGAGCTGGCCTATCAGCCGATCGTCGCTGTCGCCGGTGGCAACACCGCGCAGTACCAGCTGCTGCTGCGCCTGCGCCAGGCCGACGGCACGGTGCTGGCGGCCGGCCAGGTGATTCCCGCCGCCGAAGCGGCAGGCCGCATCGCCGACCTCGACCAGCAGGTGATGGACCATGCGCTGGGCCTGCTGGACCTGTACCGGCACGCAACGCAACCGCTGAACCTGTTCGTTTCGCAGTCGCTGCGCACCCTGCAGCGCGATGCCTTTGGCGACTGGCTGCTGGAATCGCTGCAGCAGCGTGACCTGCCCGGCAGTGCGCTGGTGATCGACGTGCGCCTGCCCGACGCGCTGATCCACACCGTGCCGCTGCAGCAGTTCTGCCAGCGCATGGCCGGCGCCGGCGTGCGCTTCTGCCTGAGCCAGTTCGAACCCAGTGGCGAAGCCGATGCACTGCTGACCCAGCTGCCGCTGTCGTTCGTGCGCATGGCCGCGCGTTTCTCCAGCAGCCATTCCAACCCGGCCACGCGCGAGGAACTGCGCAAGGCGATCGAACAGGCGCATGCCGCCGGGCTGCAGATCATCGGCCAGCAGATCGAGGACCCGCAGGCCGCGGCAGCGATGTGGGTCGGCGGCGTCGATTACATCCAGGGCAACATGGTGCAGTCGGCCGGCAGTGACCTGAACTTCGACTTCCACAACGCGGTGCTCTGAGGTGCCGCTGTGGGGCGTGCTGCTGGTTGCCCTTGCTGCGGCCGTCGCACTGCTGCTGTTGGGCATGCGCCTGCGCGCGCGCAGCCGGGCACTGGCCCAGCTGCAGCGCGAGCACAGCGCGCTGGCCGCCGAGCGCGACCAGCTGCGCCATACCACCGAACGCCAGGGCCAGCTGGAACAGCAGCTGCTGCAGGCCAAGCAGGCCGCCGAAGCGGCCGTGCTGGCCAAGGGCGAGTTCCTGGCCACGATGAGCCACGAGATCCGCACGCCGCTCAACGGCATCCTGCCGATGCTGGAGCTGATCGCGCGCGGGCCGCTGGGTGAAGACCAGCGGCAGATGCTGGCCACCGCTTCGGCCAGTTCACAGCAGCTGCTACGCATCGTCGACGACATCCTCGACTATTCCCGGCTGGAAGCGCAGGCGCTGGAACTGGAGATCACCAGCTTCAACCTGCGCGAACTGCTCGATGGCGTGGTGCAGCTGATGCAGCGCGCCGCCGATGCCAAGGGCCTGTCCCTGGCCCTGCAGCTTGACCCATCGGTGCGCCTGCCGGTGCGCGGCGACCCGGTACGCCTGCGCCAGGTGCTGAGCAACCTGCTGGCCAACGCCATCAAGTTCACCGCCCGCGGCCAGGTGCAGCTGCGCGTGCAGCGCCTGGGCGAAGGTGCCGCGCAGCACCAGCTGCGCTTCGAGATCATCGACACCGGCATCGGCATCGACGACGCGCTGCAGGCACGCCTGTTCCAGTCCTTCAGCCAGGCCGACGCGTCCACCACCCGCCTCTATGGCGGCACCGGCCTGGGCCTGGCCATCTGCAAGCGCATCATCGACCTGATGCACGGGCACATCGGCGTGCAGTCCACGCCGGGCCAGGGCGCGACCTTCTGGTTCGAGATCCCGCTGCTGAAAGTACCCGGCGACCTGCCTGCGATGGCGCGCGCCCCCGCAGCGCTACTGTTGTTCAGCGCCGATGCAACGCTGCAGGCACGCATCGAGCGCATCGCCGCCCACCATGGGCTGCAGGTGCAGGTGCTGGCACAGCTGGATGCCGTGGTCGAGCGCCTGCGCGCTCCCGCGCGGCCCGGACAACCAGCACCGGCATGGCTGATTGTCGATTCCCGCACCCGCCGCAACGGCGAGGTCACGCTGCAGCAGGCGCTGGCCGACCGCGGCGACGATGATGCACTGCAGGTACTGTGGCTGCAGGAAGACACGCCTGCACAACGCCCGCGCCAACGCCAGCTGCTCCCGCATTTCGATGATGCAGCCCTGCATGCACTGCTGGCGGCGCCTGCCACGCCTGCCCGCCCTGCCGCCCTGCTGGCCAATGCCGAAGACGGCTTGCCCGCACCGACGCTGCCGCCACTGCACCTGCGCGTGCTGCTGGTGGAAGACAACACGGTCAACCGGATGGTGGCCGAGCATCTGCTGCGCGTGTTCCAGTGCGAGGTGCGCAACGCCGCCGACGGCGAGCAGGCACTGGCCGCCCTTCGCGAAGGCGGCGTGGACGTGGTGCTGATGGATTGCCAGATGCCGGTGCTGGACGGCTACGCCGCCACGCGCCGCTGGCGTGCGGAAGAAACGGAAACCGGGTGCTCGCGGTTGCCGATCATCGCGATGACGGCCAACGCCATGGCCGGTGACCGCGAACGCTGCCTGCAGGCCGGCATGGACGACTACCTGTCCAAGCCGATCGCACGCGCCACCTTGCATGCGCTGTTGAGGCGCTGGGGGCAGCGATCACGCGATGTCGTAGCGTCGAGCTTGCTCGACGGTGATGCATCCGGGGCCAGTGGGATCCCGCCAGCCGAGCATGGCCCGGCTCTACAAGAGACGAAAAGCCAAGCGGTGACGCAACCGGTGCTGGACCGTGATGTGCTGGACGAACTGCACGCGATGATCGGCGATACCGCCCTCCAGATCGTCTCGGTGTTCCTGGAGGATGCGCCGGCGATGGTGCAGCAGCTGCAGCAGGCCGCGCAGAGCAGCGACGAGCCGCGACTGCAGGCAATCGCCCACAGCCTCAAATCATCGAGTGCGAACGTTGGGGCGTTGTCGCTGTCGGCGGTCGCGCAGCGGATCGAACATGAGGCCCGTAGTGGCAGCCTGCAGCGCCCCGCAGTGGCGGTGGCGCTGCTGGTTGCCGAATTCGCCCGGGCGCGCGTGGCGCTGACGGGCTACCTGGCACAGCATCGGTAGCGTCGAGCTTGCTCGACCATCGCCATGCTGATCACAGTCGAGCAAGCTCGACGCTACGTCACTCTTCCAGCTTGCTGAGCAGGTACTTCGGCTCGCCGATACGCTCGATCAGGTCGAGCTGGGTTTCCAGCCAGTCGATGTGCTCTTCTTCCGAGTCGAGGATCTTCACGAACAGCTGGCGGCTGACGTAGTCACCCACCGAATCGGAGTAGGCCACGGCCTCGCGCAGGGTCACTACGCCGTCGCGCTCCAGCGACAGGTCGCACTGCAGGATCTCGGTCGGGTTCTCGCCGATGCGCAGCTTGCCCAGCGCCTGGAAATTCGGCAGGCCTTCGAGGAACAGGATGCGGTCGGCAAGCATGTCGGCATGCTTCATCTCGTCGATCGATTCCTTGTACTCGTGTTCGGCCAGCTCCTTGATGCCCCAGTTCTTCAGCATCTTGGCGTGCAGGAAGTACTGGTTGATCGCGGTCAGCTCGTTGTAGAGGACCTTGTTGAGGAATTCGATGACCTTGGTGTCGCCCTTCATGGGGGTGCTCCTGCACGCTGAAAACGCAGGCACTTTAACGCCTTGCGCGCGGCCGTGAAGGAACGCGAATCGTGCGCATTGGCCTGTGCGGCCGCACGTGAAGGATGCGAAAGCGCGGCGTCAACGCGCCGCGAAAGAGACGATCAGGCGACCTGGGCCAGACCGAGGACCGGCAGCGGCAGATCGTGGGTGGCACGCGCCTTGGCCAGCAGATCGCCGGCCATGTCCAGGCAGGAACCGCAGGTGGCACCACAACCGGTACGCATGGTCAGTTCGGCCACCGTGCTGACGCCATGGCTGGCGGCTTCGCGGATCTGGTGGTCGGTGACTCCGTTGCAGATGCAGACGTACACAGGCGTGAACCGGGCTGACAGGCCAAGAGTGGCCTGTTGGCTATTCCAATGGAAACGAGAATGGTTGTCAATCAGAGACCTGAACCATTCTCGATACGGTTCAGCCGGTCACGTGGCCGGACCATCGCCGGTGGCCTTCTTCGGCCAGTAGCCGCGGGTCCGTGGGCGCTTGCGTGGGCGGTCATGCCCGGCGGTATGGCCCGGCATCCAGGCCTCCGCAGCGCTCTTGGGCATGGCGGTCACGCCCTGCCCGGCCACCCCGCGCGCCAACGGCGCCAGATGTCGCAAGGCGCGCGCATAGACGCCACGCTTGAACATCACCACGTGCTCCACCGGGTACCAGAAGTCCACCCAGCGCCAGTGGTCAAACTCGGGGGAGTCGGTGTGGTCCAGCTTCACGTGGGATTCGTCGCCAGTCAGGCGCAGCAGGAACCAGACCTGCTTCTGGCCGATGCAGACCTGCCGCTCGTTGCGGCGGATGGCCCGCGCCGGCAGCTTGTAGCGCAGCCAGCCGGGCGTTGCCCCGAGCACTTCCACGTGCTCAGGCAGCAGGCCGGTCTCTTCCTGCAGTTCACGATACATGGCCTCGACAGGCGTCTCGTCGGTATTCATGCCACCCTGCGGGAACTGCCAGCCGTCCCGGCGCACACGTCGTGCCCAGAACACCTGTCCGTCCTGCCGCATCAGCACAATGCCGACGTTCGGTCGATAGCCGTCCGGATCGATCACGATGCGGACTCCTAAAAAATCTACTGGTCGGGACTATCCCATGCCGCCTGTCGGCCCACAAGCACGATACAAAAGTGTTGACAGGGGCGATACACATCCGCAGAATAGCGGGCTCACCAAGGCTATGTAGCTCAGCCGGTTAGAGCACAGCACTCATAATGCTGGGGTCGGTGGTTCGAGTCCACCCATAGCCACCACACTGAAAATCAAGTTGTTGTTCAGCGTGAAAAGTGAGAAAATAGTTGCACGTTTTGCCCCGTCGCCAAGCGGTAAGGCACCTGACTCTGACTCAGGCATTCGGTGGTTCGAATCCATCCGGGGCAGCCAAATTAAAAGCAAAAGGCCAGATCGAAAGATCTGGCCTTTTGCTTTTAATTTGGTCGCGCATTCCACCTTATCCCCGCGCCTGTCGGCGCACCCCCTTGAACAACAAGGGGGCTCTTCTCCAGACAGAGACCGGGGTCAGGCATGCGGACCAAGGGTAGCGCCGGCCGCTGGCCGGCAACCAGGAAATCCACGACCCCAGAACGACAAAAGCCCGGCCGAAGCCGGGCTTTTGCTTGTCCAACCAGCGGGCCCCCGAAGGAGCCCAACCAGGCGCGGTAGATCAGCGCTTGGAGAACTGAGTGGCGCGGCGGGCCTTGTGCAGACCGACCTTCTTACGCTCGACTTCACGGGCGTCACGGGTCATGAAGCCAGCCTTGCGCAGCTCGGACTTCAGGGTTTCGTCGTACTCGACCAGAGCACGGGCGATGCCCAGACGGATCGCACCGGCCTGGCCGGTGGTGCCGCCGCCAGCGGCGGTGACCAGGATGTCGAAGCTTTCGGTGTTCTTGGTCAGCTCGAGCGGCTGGCGCACGATCATGCGCGCGGTCTCACGACCGAAGAACTCGTCCAGCGGACGGCCATTGACGGTGATGTTGCCCGAACCCTTGCGCAGGAACACGCGAGCGGTGGAGGACTTGCGGCGGCCAGTGCCGTAGTTTTGAGTGATAGCCATGATTAGATATCCAGAACCTGCGGCTGCTGTGCGGCGTGCGGATGCTCAGTGCCGGCGTAGACCTTGAGCTTGCGGTACATCTGGCGACCCAGCGGGCCCTTCGGCAGCATGCCCTTCACGGCGATCTCGATCACGCGCTCCGGGTGGCGCTCCAGCGCCTGTGCCAGGGATTCGGTCTTCAGGTTGCCGATGTAACCGGTGAAACGGTGATACATCTTGTCCTGCAGCTTCTTGCCGGTGACGGCAATCTTTTCTGCATTGATGACGACCAGGTAGTCGCCGGTATCAACGTGCGGGGTGTAGACCGGCTTGTGCTTGCCACGCAGACGGCGGGCCAGCTCGGTGGCGAGACGGCCCAGGGTCTTGCCCTCGGCGTCGACGAGGTACCAGTCGCGCTGGACGGTCTCGTTCTTGGCAGTGAAAGTGCTCATGAAGAACTCTAGGTTAGGTCGGGCTCATTGCGGCGAAAGGCTCGCCGGAACTCTGCCACGCGTTGTGAAAAGGTGAAGCGTAAGAGGCGGGATTGTACGCAGGTCAGCCCCCCGTTGCAAGCCGGCCCTTGACCGGGTTGGCAGGGGGACGGGGTCGGGCGAGAATCGCGGGGTCTTCCGCCCCACCGTGTACCGCCATGACCGTGCTCCGCCAGATCACCCCGCTGGACCACCTGCTGACCGAGGCGCAGCGCGCCCTGGACACGGTGTTCGGCAACCCGCCGGCGGCCCGCCCCTATCCGGCTGCGGACACCGACGAGCCGGGCATGGACAGCACCGAACGCCGCCACGCGGCCGGCCTGATGCGGATCAACCACGTCGGCGAGGTCTGCGCACAGGGCCTTTACTTCGGCCAGGCGGCCGTGGCCCGCGACCCGGCCACGCGTGAACACCTGCTGGAAGCGGCCCAGGAAGAAACCGACCACCTGGCCTGGTGCGCCACCCGCCTGGGCGAACTGGACAGCCGTCCGAGCCTGTTCAACCCGCTCTGGTACGCCGGCAGCTACACCATCGGCACCCTGGCCGGGCTGCGCGGCGACGGCTGGAACCTGGGCTTCGTGGTCGAGACCGAGCGCCAGGTGGAAGCCCATCTGGACGAGCACCTGGTCGACCTGCCGGCCGGCGACCTGCGCAGCCGCGCGGTCATCGCCGTGATGAAGGAAGACGAGGCCCGCCATGCGGACCACGCCGAGCAGGCCGGCGCACGCCGCCTGCCGTTCCCGATCCCGGGCGCGATGGCGCTGGCTTCCAAGGTCATGAAGACCATCGCCTACCGGCTGTGACCGCCAGGTAGTGCCGGCCGCTGGCCGGCAACCACGCAGACGCCGCAGAAGATCCGGAGGTTGCCGGCCAGCGGCCGGCACTACCAGTTAATTGGGCGAGACCAGCTTCAGGCCGATCACACCGGCCACGATCAGGCCCACGCAGGCCAGGCGGGCCGGCGATGCGCTGTCGTTGAACAGGTAGATGCCCAGCACCGCCACGCCCATGGCACCGATACCGGTCCAGATCGCGTAGGCGGTACCGACCGGGATGCTCTTCATCGCCTGGCTCATCAG
This sequence comes from Stenotrophomonas sp. 96582_Sma, assembly GCF_056480905.1. NCBI lineage: Bacteria > Pseudomonadati > Pseudomonadota > Gammaproteobacteria > Lysobacterales > Lysobacteraceae > Stenotrophomonas > Stenotrophomonas sp. 96582_Sma. Next base: position 4,596,839 of record NZ_CM151122.1, read on the forward strand.
GTACAGGCTGATCAGCGCGGACACGACCGTGGCAGCGGTGGGAAGGGGTTTGCTGAAGCCTTCGGAGTACTTCATTCCGAGGGCGAAACCGATCTCGAACAGGCCGGCCAGCAGCAGGTAGATCCAGGGCATGGGTGGGGGCTCCTTACCTTTTTTGAGAAAAACGAAACGGCCCGGTGTTTTCACACCGGGCCGTGGGTCGGTACATCACCGTGGAACTGTAACGCGTGCGGGGCACTGGTTCCACGGGGCGGGTCGTCCCGCCTGGGCGGCGATGCCTGCGGGCATCGCACATGGGGCTTACTCGGACAGGTTCCGGCCGTGGAACAGCTCTTCGATCTCGCGCTTGAGCAGCGCTTCGATCTTCATGCGTTCCTTGAACGACAGGTTCTTGGCCTTTTCCTCGAACAGGTACTGGTCCAGGTCGAAGTCCTTCAGGTGCATCTTCGTGTGGAAGATGTTTTCCTGATAGACGTTGACGTCGAACATCTCGTAACGCGACTTGATGTTCTTGGCCAGGAAGTTCTGGATCGAGTTGATCTTGTGATCGATGTAGTGCTTCTTGCCCTTCACATCGCGGGTGAAGCCACGGACGCGGTAGTCCATGATCACGATGTCCGACTCGAGGCTTTCGATCAGGTAGTTCAACGCCTTCAACGGCGAAATGACGCCGCAGGTGGCCACGTCGATGTCGGCGCGGAAGGTGGCGATACCTTCCTGCGGGTGCGTTTCCGGATAGGTGTGCACGGTGATGTGCGACTTGTCCATGTGCGCGACCACGGCATCGGAGATCAGCTCCTTGCCGGCCTGCTTCTTGTCGATCACCGGTTCTTCGGAGATCAGGATGGTCACCGAGGCACCCTGCGGATCGTAGTCCTGGCGGGCCACGTTCAGGATGTTGGCGCCGATGATCTCGGCGACATCGGTCAAGATTTGAGTCAGCCTGTCGGCGTTGTACTCTTCATCGATGTATTCAATGTAACGCTGACGCTCCTCTTCGGTGCGCGCGTAACACACGTCATAGATGTTGAAGCTCAGCGCCTTGGTGAGGTTGTTGAAACCCTGCAGCCTCAGGCGAGGCAACGGCTTGACCACGGCGGTCGATTCCTGTGTAAGAAGGGAAAGGGGGAATTATGGGGCAAACTGTCCCCGGGGGGAACGTGAAGAGCGCTCACATCTGGCACACTGTTTGCCCTTAACAATTGCGCTGGTTAAGCTCCGCTATCGACCCCGTGAATCCGTTCATGCGCAGAGGGAGCGCTCCTATCGTGTCAACCGTGCGCCTAGCTAGCAGTCCACTGGCCCTGGATATCGCCACAATCGATCGTTTCCTGGCGCACAGCCACAGGCGGCGATACCCCACCCGTACCGACGTCTTCCGACCCGGTGACCCGGCGGGAACCCTGTATTACGTCATCAGCGGCTCGGTTTCGATCATGGCCGAGGAAGATGACGATCGCGAGCTGGTGCTGGGCTACTTCGGTGCCGGCGAGTTCGTCGGCGAGATGGGCCTGTTCGTTGAATCGGACCGCCGCGAGGTGATCCTGCGGACCCGTACCGCCTGCGAGCTGGCCGAAATCAGCTACGAGCGCCTGCACCAGCTGTTCCTCGGCCCGCTGTCGGCCGACGCCCCGCGCCTGCTGTACGCGCTGGGCCAGCAGATCTCCAAGCGCCTGCTCGACACCAGCCGCAAGGCCAGCCGCCTGGCATTCCTGGACGTTACCGACCGGATCGTGCGCACCCTGCACGACCTGGCGCAGGAGCCGGAGGCGATGAGCCATCCGCAGGGCAGCCAGCTGCGCGTCTCGCGCCAGGAGCTGGCACGCCTGGTCGGCTGCTCGCGTGAAATGGCCGGCCGTGTGCTGAAGAAGCTGCAGACCGACGGCCTGCTGCATGCCCGCGGCAAGACCGTGGTGCTGTACGGCACCCGTTGACCGTTGAGCACCCGGTGGGTGCGGACCTTGGTCCGCACTCTTTCACGCGCTAGGCTCGGTACATGGAACTGAGCAGCGCATTCTGGTGGTTCATCCTCATCGGCCTGGGCGCCCAGCTGGTGGACGGCGCGCTGGGCATGGCGTTCGGCCTGGTGTCGTCGTCAGTGATGCTGGCCATGGGCATTCCGCCCGCGCAGGCCAGTGCAGCCATCCACACCGCCGAGGTGTTCACTACTGGCGCCTCCGGCGTGTCGCATCTGGTCGCCGGCAATGTCGATAAGCGCCTGTTCCTGCGCCTGGCGCTGCCCGGCGCCGTAGGCGGCGCCGTGGGTGCCTACGGCCTGACCCAGCTGCCCGGCGAGGTGATCCGCCCGCTCATCTACCTGTACCTGCTGGTGCTGGCCATCATCATCCTGGCACGTGCCGCCGGCCGCCTGATGCCCAAGGGCGAGGTCAAGCGGGTGCCCGTGCTGGGCTTCGTGGCCGGCTTCCTGGATGCCAGCGGCGGGGGCGGCTGGGGGCCGGTGGCCACCTCCACCCTGCTGGCCCGCGGCGGCCAGGCACGCACCACCATCGGCACGGTGAACGCGGCCGAGTTTGTGGTCACCCTGACAGTTTCAGCAACGTTCCTGCTGTCGATGGGGCTGCATCACCTGCAGATCGTGGCCGGCCTGCTGATCGGCGGCATGATGGCCGCGCCGGTGGCCGCACTGCTGGTGAAGCGCCTGAAGGAGCGCTGGGTGCTGGTGGCCGTGGGCGTGCTGGTGCTGGGCATCAGCCTGTTCCAGATCGGGCATGCGCTGACCGGGTATCTGGCGCGCTGAGCGCTCGCCGGGCATGGCCCGGCGCTAGCTGCACGGGATTCGGTAGTGCCGGCCGCTGGCCGGCAACCCCGCAAGCCCTTCCGCAATCATGAAGTTGCCGGCCAGCGGCCGGCACTACCGGGTCGCAGCCCGGCACTCCGTCATCCCATCCCCGGCGGATTCCGCGCGTTACGCCTTGTCGCCGCCGCGGTCCACGCAGCCCCAGTTGAGGATGCGGGTGCCGGCCGGCAGCACGCGGCGGAAGAAGTCCACCCTGCCCGGCTTCGGGTTCACCACCACCGGCGCCTTGGCGGCCAGCAGCAACGGCAGGTCGGCGGTGCTGTCGGAGTAGGCGATATCGATGTCGCCGTAGCCGCGCTCGCGCAGCATGCGCATCTTCTCTTCGTTGTGGCAGTGGCGGGTCGGGCCGACGCCACCCAGCCGTGGGCCGACCTCGGTGCCGATCACCGGTACGTCCTGGTGGGCGACGAAGGCCAGGATCGCGCGTGCCAGCTCTGGTGGCGCGCCCGTGGCAACCACCACGCGGTCACCCTTGGCCCGGTGCGCTGCGAACACCTCCAGCGCCTGTGGCAGCAGCTTGGCGCGCATCTGCGCCTCGTTGCGCAGCACATAGGCGTCGATCACCTTGTTGAAATCGCGCGCACGGTGCAGGCCGAAGCTGCCGATCCACACATAGACCGAAATGCCGGTACGGCGGGTCGGCAGCAGCGCCACCATCGGCCCGGCGATCGGCGTGACCAGCAGCGCCGCCAGCATGCGCAGCGGGTTGCGCTTGATCAGCGAAGCGAACAGGTGAGTACCCGAATCGCCGTCGTAGAGGGTGTGGTCGAAATCGAAGACCACCAGCGGCGCATCGTCGCGCGGCGTCGGATAGTGCGTTTTCATGCCGCGAAGAATAGCTGACGCAGGCCCTCGCCCGGCTCTTCCACGCGCATGAAGGCTTCGCCCACCAGGAACGAGTGGATGCCGGCATCGCGCATCAGCGCCACGTCCTGCGGACCGAGGATGCCGCTCTCGGTGACCAGCAGGCGATCGCGCGGCACCGCCTGCTGCATGTCCAGCGTGGTCTGCAGCGACACCTCGAAGGTGCGCAGGTTGCGGTTGTTGATGCCGATCATCGGTGCCGGTACCTGCAGCGCACGCTCCAGCTCGTCGATGTCGTGCACTTCCACCAGTACGTCCATGCCCAGCGACATCGCCAGTTCGGACAGCGTGGCCAACTGCGTGTCGTCCAGCGCAGCGACGATCAGCAGGATGCAGTCGGCACCCAGCACGCGCGCCTCGTACACCTGGTAGGCGTCGATCACGAAGTCCTTGCGCAGCACCGGCAGCGTGCAGGCCTCACGGGCCTGCTGCAGGTAGGCATCGGCACCCTGGAAGAAGTCCACATCGGTCAGCACCGACAGGCAGCTGGCGCCGCCGAACTCATAGCTGACGGCGATGTCGGCCGGGCGGAAATCCGGGCGGATCACACCCTTGGACGGGCTGGCCTTCTTCACCTCGGCGATCACCGCCGGATCGCCGTTGGCCACTGCCGCCTGCAGCGCGCGCACGAAGCCACGTACCGGCGGGGCGCTGGCCACGGCGGCCTGCAGGTCCTCGAGGGGACGCTGGGCACGGCGCTGGGCCACTTCTTCGGCCTTGCGGGCCAGGATCGTCTGCAGGATGTCGCTCATCGTCTTCGATTCGGTGCGGGGGCGGTGAGGACGGCCATTATCGGCCATCAAGAGGGTCAGGCTGAACCGCGCGCTCAGGCAACCAGCGCGCGGGTGGTCTCTACATACTGCTGCAGGCGCTGGCGGGCGCTGCCGTTGGCGATGGCGGCACGGGCACGGGCCAGGCCGTCGCCGATGTCGCTGGCCACGCCGGCCACGTACAGCGCGGCGCCGGCGTTCAGGGCCACGATGTCCAGCGCCGGACCGGGCTGGTTGTCCAGCACGGCGCGCAGCATGGCAATGGACTGCTCCGGGCCATCCACGCGCAGGTTGCGGCTGGCCGACATCGCGATGCCGAAGTCTTCCGGGTGGATCTCGTACTCGCGTACCTTGCCGTCGCGCAGCTCGCCCACCAGGGTACCGGCGCCCAGCGAGATCTCGTCCATGTTGTCGCGGCCCCAGACCACCATGGCGCGCTCGGTGCCCAGCTCGCGCAGCACGCGTGCCTGGATACCCACTAAATCCGGGTGAAACACGCCCATCAGCACCGACGGTGCGCTGGCCGGGTTGGTCAGCGGGCCAAGGATGTTGAAGATGGTACGCACGCCCATCTCGCGGCGGACCGGCGCGACCACCTTCATCGACGGGTGATGGATCGGCGCGAACATGAAACCGATGCCGGTCTGTTCGATGGCCGCGGCCACCTGCGCCGGCTGCAGCTCGATGGCCGCACCCAGTGCTTCGACTGCATCGGCGCTGCCGGACTTGGACGACACGCTGCGGTTGCCATGCTTGGCCACGCGCGCACCGGCCGCGGCCGCGACGAACATCGCGCAGGTGGAGATGTTGAAGGTGTGCGAGCCATCGCCGCCGGTGCCGACGATGTCGACCAGGTGGGTGGTATCGGCCACCGGCACCGCCAGCGCGAATTCACGCATGACCGTGGCCGCAGCGGCGATCTCGTCGATGGTTTCCTTCTTCACGCGCAGGCCAGTGAGGATGGCGGCAGTCATCATCGGCGAGACATCGCCGCGCATGATCTGCCGCATCAGGTCGACCATCTCGTCGAAGAAGATTTCGCGGTGCTCGATGGTGCGTTGCAGGGCTTCCTGGGGGGAGAAGCTCATGGGAATGCTCCTGGGATCAGGCGGCCGGACGCTGCAGGAAATTGCGCAGCAGGGCATGGCCGTGTTCGGTGAGGATGGATTCGGGGTGGAACTGAACGCCCTCCACCGGGAACTGGCGGTGGCGCAGGCCCATGATCTCTTCGATCGAGCCGTCGTCGTTCTCGGTCCAGGCGGTCACTTCCAGCACCTCGGGCAGGCTGTTCTTGTCCACCACCAGCGAGTGGTAGCGGGTGGCCTGGTAACGGTCCGGCAGGCCGGCGAACACGCCCTTGCCTTCATGGCGGATCGGCGAGGTCTTGCCATGCATGATGTTGCCGGCGCGGATGACCGTACCGCCGTAGACCTGGCCGATGCCCTGGTGGCCCAGGCACACGCCGAGGATCGGCGTGGTCGGGCCCAGGCGCTGGATGAGTTCCAGCGACACGCCCGCTTCGTTGGGCGTGCACGGGCCGGGCGAAATGACGATGCGCTCAGGCTTCTGCGCGGCGATCTCGTCCACGCTCATCGCATCGTTGCGCACCACCTTCACCTCGGCGCCCAGCGTCTGCAGGTACTGCACGAGGTTGTAGGTGAAGCTGTCGTAGTTGTCGATCATCCACAACATGGTCAGGTTCCGTCGCTTATCAGGAAAATGGCGTATACGTTTTCGGTGTAGGTGATGGGGCCGGCTTCGATGGATTCGCGCAGGCGTGAGCCGGTGGTCTCGATCATGTCCATCTGCGCCGCAGGTGACGGCGGCGATGGCGGTGTCACCATGTCGTCGCTTCTGGGCCAATTGCCCGCCTGCACGCCATAGGCGAAGTTCGGCGCCACATCAGAGATGCTGTACAGCCCGCGCAGCTTCGTGCCGTAGGCATTGGCAAGGCCCTGCGCGGATTGGCGCGTCGACGCGGCGGCCTCACCCTTGAGTTCGCGCCGCAGCGCCACTTCGCCCGAGTAGGTCGGGGCCACGCTGCTGACCTGCAGGTTCTCGTTGGCCTTCAGTGCACCCAGCACGTCCTGCATCGCCTTCACGCTGGCGAAGCTGGCACGCAGCTGGCGCGACACGCGGGTGCCGACGAAGACCTGCCGGTTCTGCTCATAGCGCGTGGCCGGGCCGATCCGCAGATTGTCCGCACGCACGCTGCCCTCCACCGCCTTGTGCTGCTTGAACAGCGCCAGCACGCGCGCGACGTTGTCCTGCACGCGGCGGCGCGCGGCGTCGGCATCCATGTCGGTCTCTTCGATATTCAACTGCAGGCCGAACCGGTCGGGCATCACCTCGCGGCGCGCCTCGCCCTTCACCAGCAGGTGCGGCTGCGAGGGAATGGTGTTGGCCTGCGCCCACGCAGACGGGGCCATCGTGGCCAGCAGTGACGACCACAGCAATGCGCTCAGCAGCTTCATGCGGTACTCCTTGTCTTGAACGGGAACGGCGGAACGACCACGGCGCAGCGGCCGTGGCGAGGCAGGCTTACAGGCCCTTGGCGGCCTGGGCGACGGCGCGGAACAGCGCGCGGCCCTTGTTCATCGTCTCGTCCCATTCCTTGTCCGGGTCCGAGTCGTAGACGATGCCGGCGCCGGCCTGCACATACAGGCGGCCGTCCTTGATCACCGCGGTGCGGATCGCGATCGCGGTATCGGCATCGCCATGCCAGCCGATGTAGCCGATGCTGCCGGCGTAGACATTGCGCTTGATCGGTTCCAGCTCGCGGATCACTTCCAGCGCGCGGATCTTCGGCGCACCGCTGACCGTGCCGGCCGGGAAGGTGGCACGCAGCACGTCGGCATAGCTCAGGCCCGGCTGCAGCTGCCCGGTCACTTCGCTGACGATGTGCATGACGTGGCTGTAGCGCTCGATCACGAACTGCTCGCCCACTTCCACGGTGCCGGCCTTGGACACGCGACCGGCATCGTTACGGCCGAGGTCGATCAGCATCAGGTGCTCGGCGCGCTCCTTCGGATCGGCCAGCAACTCGGCTTCCAGCGCCAGGTCCTGTTCGACAGTGGCACCGCGCGGCCGGGTGCCAGCGATCGGGCGCACCGTCACTTCGCCATCCTGCAGACGCACCAGGATTTCCGGCGAGGAACCTACCACCTGCAGGTCGCCGACATCGAGGAAATACATGTAGGGCGACGGGTTCAGTGCACGCAGCGCACGGTACACATCCACCGGGCGCGCCTTGAACGGCACGCTCAGGCGCTGGCTCAGCACCACCTGGAAGATGTCGCCGGCACGGATGTATTCCTTGCTGCGCTGGACCGCATCGACGAAGCCTTCGCGGGTGAAACCGGAGACGAAATCGGACTCGTCCAGCACATCGCTGTTGAGCGGTGCGGGATAACCAGCACCCGGCGCGCGCAGCTTGGCGGTCAGTGCATCCAGGCGCGCCTGGGCCTGCTCGAACGCACCCTCGACACGCGGGTCGGCATGCACGATCAGGTACAGCCGGCCCTTGAGGTTGTCGAACACCGCCAGCTCGTTGGAATCCAGCAGCAGGATGTCCGGCGTACCCAGCTCATCGCGGCCAGCCGGCGGGGCCAGGCGCGGCTCGATGTAGCCGATGCACTCGAAGCCGAACCAGCCAACCAGGCCACCGGTGAAGCCCGGCAGGCCTTCCAGCTTGGGCACCGAGTGGGCGCTGCGCAGCGCCTCGACTTCGGCGAACGGGTCGGCCACCTCGCGGGTGTCCACCACCTGGCCATCTTCGCGCACGGTCAGCGTGTGGCCATGGAAGGCATACACGCGGCGCGCCGGCAGGCCGATGATCGAGTAACGACCAAAGCGCTCGCCGCCTTCGACGGATTCAAACAAGTAGGTATTGGGGCCGTCGGCGAGCTTCAGATAGACCGAAAGCGGCGTGTCCAGGTCGGACAGCACTTCACGGACGACGGGAATATGGGTGTGGCCTTCAGCGGCCTGCTGCAGAAACTGAGCGTGCGAGTTCAAGACGACTTTCCTTCCGGGACACAGCGTTATGGGGGCGGACGACGGCAACGGGCCACCATCGCCACCAACGGCGTGCGGAAGAAAGGGTATGCGGGGTCGTCAGGCTGGACACCCCTTGACTGTATCGCAGCCGGGGCGGGAGGGGAACCCCGTCGCGGCGTCGCGGTTCATTCGGCCATTAGCCCATCCGCCGGGCGTTGTCCTGGGCCTCCAGCCCCTGTTGCTGTGCCAGTCCGGCTGCCGTCGCCTGTTCGCGACCGGTGTTCAGGGCGTCAACCTGCGCCGTGCTCACGGCCAGCGGCTGGGCCATGCCGGCCGCCACGTCCACATGCGCATGTCGGCGGTGGGCCGCCTGCAGATCCGGGGTGTCGATCGCGAATGCCCGCGTGCGGTCGTCACTGAGCAGCACATGGGAGATGGCCTGCAACCCTTCGCGCTTGGCCTGCGCAGCCAACGCCCCGGCCAGCTGATCGCTCTGCAGGTTCGGGATGCGGCCATGTGCCACATCGAGGCCGTGCACACCGGTCTGCGCGCCCTTGAACAGATGGAAATCGATGTGCCCCGGATCGTTCAGCGCGGGTATCTTCGCGCCCCCCTCTTGCAGCTGCGCATGCGGCCGTCCAAGCAGCTTGCGCGCGGCCGCCTCCTGGCTCGCGATTGCCGCGTCGAGACTGGGGTTCATCGTCTCGCTCATGCCATGCCGGTCCACCGACTCCCCCATGGTCGCACTGCCGCGCCCGATCACCCACGACGTCTTGGCCAGGTTGACCAGGTTCTGCGGCAGTGCCGGCGTGGGCAGGTGCGTGGCAATGCCCTTGTTGGCCATCGCGCCCAGCCCGACGGTGCCGGCCAGCACGGCCGGCGCCTGCGAGGTCAGCCCGGTGATCTGATGGCTGCTCCAGTTCATGCCCATGTGGAAAGTCGCGCCGTACACGGCATAGCCGTTGCGCAGCCCATTGGCCACGCCATGCACGCCCTGCTGCAGCTGGCCGCCCAGATGATGGCCGCCGGCACGGATGCGGCCGGCATCCGCCGCCGCTTCACGGGTGGCTTCACGGGCCTTGGTTTCGTGTTGATTGCGCGCCGCATCACCGTGCTCACGCATCTGTCTGGCCATGTCGTCGGCACCGAGCGCACCCAGCACGCTGGCCCCGATGTTCCAGCCGTAACTGCCCTTGGCCTGCACGCGGTGGCTGACCGATTCGACCAGACCCTGCAGCTCGCGCCCCTTGGCAATGACCGTCGCACCGCCTTCGATGCCCACCCGCATGCTCTTGCCACCGTAGTCGACCACGGTGCCGATCGCATTTCCCTGCAGGGTCGACGCACGCTCGACGGCCACGCCGGACAAGCTCATGCCCCGGCCCGCCAGCACGCCGACCTGCTCGACATGTTCACCGGCAACCCGTCCGGCACGCATGCCGCGCGCACCTGCGATCAGCACCTCGGCCAGCGGGCCACCGTATTCGGCAAGCTGGCTTGGCGCTTCTCGATGGCGGCGGTCCACCACCTTTCCGTTCACTTCGGTCTTGGCGTCCAGCAACAGTTCCATCCTGCCCGCGGCCACCGGAACATTGCGCAATGCCTCTGCCCCGGATTTCGACGCCAGCTGGTCAACCAGCTGGGCCGTGGCCGTCTGCGCACCCGCCGGCATCATCTCCTGCAGCTTGCGGGTAACCATCTGCTGCACGCCGGGCTGACGCAGCAGCTGGCTGGTCTCGCTGGCCAACAGGCCAAAGCCCTGCCGGTGATGCTCGTTGAGCCGCTTCAATCCATTCTGCACATCGTTGAGCACTTCACCCGACGTCTGGTAGGTGTGCACCGTGTCGCGCGTGTTGAACACCGGCAATCCGTTGGATTTCGCGTAGCGATCGGCGGTGGCCGGATGCAGCCCCGCCGAATTGAAGGTGGTCGCACGTACACCGGTAACCGCCGAAGCGGCAGAGGCCATGCCGCCACCAAGCGAATGACCGGCGAGTTCAAACTGGGTACCAGAGGTCTTCAAGCGACTCGCCAGTGCCATGGCCCGATCGTAGTAGTCGCTCTGCATGCCTACGCCCTGGCGTCCATTGTTGAGGAAATCCTCGCCTCCGGACTCACGCCGCCCGCCTTTCGCCCGGGGATCGATGATTTCGCCCGTTGATCCCTTGAACACCAGCACCGGCTTGGCGTCATCACCGAACACCCTTTTGTCCGGAATGTAGATCTCCGCGCGGAAACCCGAGTCGTTCGGCCGCATCAGCTTCTTCAGGTCGGCCGTACCCAGGCTGATGCCCGCCGCTTTGAGCGTGTCCGGGTCGGTCACAGCACTGGCTCGCGTCCACCCGACCGGCGGTTCACCTTTGCCCTTTGCCGAGGCATACACATCATCAGCAAGCGAACCCAGCTCGCGGGCGTGATAGGTCTCGCGCAAGCGCGCCGCCTCGGTGGCATGTCCACCTCCCTGCAGTTGCTCGACCAGGTGCTGCTGCGCCTGGACGCTCTTGGCGCGGGCCTGCAACAGGCGTTCCTGCTGCTCGGGATCGTGACCGCTCATGGCAGACTCCATTGCTCATCAGTGAAGACACGGTCATCCAGGACCTGCTGGAATGACCACGGCCAACGCTATCATCCCCCGAACGCGTCCATGTCAAGGGATCACATGCACCGTCACCCTCACAGTTCCTTTACGCCATTTTCCTGCCTGGCGCTGATGCTGCTGATGCTGCTGAGCGCCTGCGCGCGCACGTCTTCACATGGCGCGGAGCGCTATTTCGAGGGCAAGGCACTTGAACTGGCCATCGCCGCCGAACAGGGTGATGCAGCGACGATCACGCGTCTGATCAAGACCGAAGGCGTGAACCCCGACAAGGAGTTCTCGAAGCAGGATGGCATTCCGCTCATCGCGTGGCCGTTGCGCGCACGGAACCTGGAAGGCCTGCGCGCGATGCTCGACAACGGCGCCGACCCGAATGCACGGCGTATTGAAACGCTGGACGGCGAGACGTTCCGCCACAACAACGCCATGGTCTATGCCGCGAAGATGGACGATCCGCGCTACCTGGCCCTGCTGCTGGATCATGGCGGCGACCCGGACACGCGCACCTCCAATACCGAAACGCTGCTGTTCCAGGCTTTCATTTCCGGCAACCTGTGGAAGAACATCCAGCTGCTGGTGGAGCGAGGCGCGCACGTCAACGAATCCAACATCGGCCAGGCCGATACCGTTCTCAGCTGGTACACCGGCCGTGGCGGCTTCGAGCAGGCTTACTGGCTGCTTGAGCATGGTGCGGACCCCACGATTGCATCGCCGTCATCGGCGCAACCGGGCGCGCCCGATCGGATGGCCATGGTCGAAGCCATCTACTGGGAAATCACCACACCGGACCTGCTGCCCTGGCAGAAGAAGTGCCAGCAGTGGCTGATCGATCACGGCATTGCCCGGCCGCCGCTGCCGCAGTACATCCGCGAAAAGCGTGAAGCATTCGGGTTCCCGGCGAAGGAGCAGGACATCCCCCCGTTGTAGAACTTCCGGTCCGGCTCAGCGCGGCTCGGACAACAGGGCACAGCCCACGGGCAGGTGCATCCGCACCCTGCCCGGCACGCACGCGATGCGGAACTGGCGCGCCTGTACCGGTTCGCCGTCCAGGTTGAGCGTCAACGGACGCTCGGATTCCACCTGCAGCCACGGCAGGCGCGCGCGCGTTGCCAGCTGTTCCAGTGCGGCCTGGGTGCCCGACTTCAGCATCTGGCCGAGCGTGGCGGTGACTTCACCTTCCAGCTCCGGAAGCACCGTCACGTCCAGCTGCCCATCATCGATCAGCGCCTGCGGGCACAATTGCTGGCCACCACCGGCCTGGCGGCCATTGCCGATGCCGAGCGCGATGAAGTCGCCTTCCCACGCGAAATCCGGGCCCGACAGGCGCGCATGGATCGGCTCGATCCGCCCCAGCTTGGCAATGCCGGTGATCACGTAGGCCAGCCCGCCCAGCATCTTCTTCAGGCCGGCATCGGTCTCCACCGTCACCTGCGTGCCGAAGCCACCGCTGGCGAGGTTGGCGCACCACCATTGCGTGCCATCGGCGTCCACGCGCAGCAGATCGATGGCATGCGGCGTGGCCTGCCCGATCAAGGCCAAGGCCGCCTTCGGCTCGGTCGGGATGCCGGCCGCAGTCGCGAAGTCGTTGGCGGTCCCCATCGGGATCAGCGCCAGCGAGGGCAACGCATCTGCCGGCTCCTCACGATGCGCCAGTGTCTCGGCCACCGCGCTGAGCGTGCCGTCGCCACCGGCGGCCACGATCACGTCCACGCCATGATCGATCGCCTCGGCCACGTAGCGTTCGGCGTCACCGTCTTCCCAGGTCACCCGCACTTCCAGCTGCACGCCCTGCCCACGCCAATGACCGACCGCGTCGCGCAGCTCGTCATTGCCTGCGGATTTTCCGTTGAGGATCAGGCGCCAGCGCGGGGTGGTCATGCGGTGCTTCCAGGACGGGGGTGGCACAGGCTAGCAATGCGCCGTTTGTCCGCAGTGAATGTCACGCAGGTGTCATTCAGCTGCTGGAGAATGGAAGGCCATAGCAGGGACGACGGATGGAGGCAGGATCAGCCTCCCACGCATGCAGCGAGGCCACGCCAGTGATTGGCGTGGCTTTTTTTTGGAGTTCGCAGGGAGTGCGAACCAAGGTTCGCACCCACCGGGTTGCGGTTCGCACCCACCAGGCTGCGGTTCGCACCCACAGTGTTGCGGTTTGCACCCACCCGGTTGGTAGATCCACGCCATGCGTGGATGCACTTCGCTTCAACCGTTGGCGAAATCGTGCAATGCCTGGCCCTGCAGCCGGTACACGGTCCACTCGTCCTGCGGCGTGGCGCCAGCGGCGGTGTAGAACTCGATGGCCGGGGTGTTCCAGTCCAGCACCGACCATTCGAAACGACCGCAACCCTCGGCCACGGCCTGGCGTGCGATGTACTTCAGCAGCGCCTTGCCGGCGCCTGCGCCGCGCTTTTCCTGGCTGACATACAGGTCTTCCAGGTAGATGCCCTTGCGGCCCAGCCAAGTCGAGTAGTTGTAGAAATACACGGCGTAACCAATGGGCTCGCCGTCGGCTTCGCAGATCAACGCGCGCGCCGTGGCATCGGCACCGAACAGGCTTTCGGCGATGCCGATCTCGTCGGTCTGCACCGAATGCTCGGCCTTCTCGTAGATGGCCAGTTCGCGGATGAAATGCAGGATCAGGCCGGCATCGGCAACGGTGGCCGGACGGATGTTCAACAGAGCCATGGGCGGAAAAGGGAGACGGAGGGAATCAGGCGAGCTTAATCCCCTCCATCCCCTTTTTGTCAGCGCGCCGCAGCGACGTTCGCGCGCATCTGCGCGATCACGTCCTGGTAGCTGGTCTTGGCGTTGAAGATGGCCGAACCGGCAACGAAGGTGTCGGCGCCGGCGGCGGCGATCTCGCCGATGTTGTCGGCCTTCACGCCGCCGTCGATCTCCAGGCGGATGTCCTTGCCGCTGGCGTCGATCATCTTGCGCACCACGCGCAGTTTGTCCAGCGCCGAGGGAATGAAGGCCTGGCCGCCAAAGCCCGGGTTGACCGACATCAGCAGCACCAGATCCAGATCGTCCAGTACCCAGTCGAGGATGTCCACCGGGGTGGCCGGATTGAGCACGATGCCCGGCTTGCAGCCCAGCGAGCGGATCAGCTGGATGGTGCGGTGCACGTGGCGGCTCGCTTCCGGGTGGAAGCTGATGTAGGTGGCACCGGCTTCGGCGAAGTCCGGGATGATGCGGTCCACGGGCTCGACCATCAGGTGCACGTCGATCGGCGCGGTCACGCCGTGCTTGCGCAGCGCCTGGCAGACCATCGGGCCGATGGTCAGGTTCGGCACGTAGTGGTTGTCCATCACGTCGAAGTGGACCCAGTCCGCGCCGGCGGCGAGGACGTTGTCGACTTCCTCGCCGAGGCGGGCGAAGTTGGCGGACAGGATGGAGGGGGCGATGAGGCAGTTGGACATGGCCGGGCCTTGCAACGGTAGGAAAGAGGGTCAGCGCTTGCGCAGGGTCTTGATGCGGTCGTAGGCGGCATTGATCCGCCGCGACTTCTGCTCGGCCTGCTGCTGCAGCTCGGGGGCCGCGCCGCCGAGCTTGTCGGGGTGGTACTGCGAGATCAGCCTGCGGTAGGCGCGCTCGACCTCGGCATCGGTGGCCTCGGAGGTCAGCCCCAGCTCCCGGTACGGGTTCTCCTTGTTCAGGCGGAACCAGTCCGAATCGAAGGCATGGCCGATCAACAGGCCGACCACCGCGCCAAACAACGGATTGGGCCGGAACAGCAGGGCGCCGGCGATGAATCCGAGCAGTTTTCCGTACCAGCGCATGGCGCTCCGGGGTCGACCGACGAAATGGACGCTCATTTTACGTCACAGCGGGCCCGGACGGCTTTACACTAGGCCGCCCGCTGGTCAGCGGGCCCGCCGGGTCCGTTGGGCAGCAGCCGTATCGACAACGCCCCAGGAGTGCCCGTGCCAACCACGCTGTTGCAATCCGATCTCCCCGGCCTGCCCTTGCGCCATCGCGGCAAGGTGCGTGATGTGTTCGATATCCCGCGCGAGCGGCTGCCAGCAGGGACCCCGCCGGGCGACTACCTGCTGATGGTGGCCACCGATCGCCTGTCGGCGTTCGACGTGGTCCTGCCCGACCCGATTCCGGGCAAGGGCGAGATGCTCTGCCAGGTCTCCAACTTCTGGTTCGCCAGGACCGCGCACCTGATGCCCAACCACCTGACCGGCATCGACGTGGCCAGCGTGCTGCCCGAAGGCGTGGACCCGGCCCTGTACGCCAAGCGCGCGGTGGTCACCCGCAAGCTGAAGCCGGTGCCGGTGGAAGCGATCGCCCGCGGCTACCTGATCGGCAGCGGCTGGAAGGACTACCAGCGCACCGGCAAGGTCAGCGGCATCGACCTGCCCGACGGCCTGCGCCAGGCCGAGCAGCTGCCCGAGCCGATCTTCACCCCTTCGACCAAGGCCGCCGTGGGCGACCATGACGAGAACATCGATTTCGATGCGATGGTGAAGCAGGTCGGTGCCGAGATGGCCGAGCGCGTGCGCGATGCCACCCTGCGCATCTACAAGTTCGCCGCCGAGTACGCCCGCGAGCGCGGCATCATCCTGGCCGATACCAAGTTCGAGTTCGGTACCGACGCCGATGGTCGCCTGTACATCATGGACGAGATGCTGACGCCGGATTCCTCGCGTTACTGGCCGGCCGACGAGTACGAAGTGGGCACCAGCCCGCCGAGCTACGACAAGCAGTTCGTGCGCGATTACCTGGAGACGCTGGACTGGGGCAAGACCGCCCCGGGCCCGACCATCCCGGCCGAGATCATCGAGCGCACCCGCGCCAAGTACGCCGAGGCGCTGCAGCGCCTGGCCGGGATCAGCGTCGACTGATGACCTGCGCCCCCCGCCGGTCTGGCTGGGGGCGTTCTGAATGCGGTACTGCCGGCCGCTGGCCGGCAACCTCGCGAACCTGCAGCCAGGCATGGCCTGGCTCTACTGCCGGTTGCCTGGGGTACTGCCGGCCGCTGGCCGGCAACCTCGCGAACTCGGCTATGCTCTGGATTGCCGGCCAGCGGCCGGCACTACCGTTGTCCGAGGAAGCAACGCAGCATGCAGACATCCACCGAGCTTGCGCGGCCGATCGACCGCTATTTCGCCAGCTACTCCGACGACCACCGCAATCTGATCAACCAGCGCATCCACGTGGTGGCGGTGCCGGCGATCCTGTGGTCGGTGGTGGCCCTGCTGTGGTGCCTGCCGCCGCTGATCACCTGGTTCCAGTACGGCATCTGGTCGGCGTTCGCGATGTTCAGCGCCTGGTGCTTCTACAACAAGCTGTCGCGCCCGCTGGGCATCGGCATGCTCATCCAGTTCTTCGTATTCGGCTGCCTATGCCGCCTGCTGGAGGCCGAGATCGGCCTGCATAACCTGTTCTGGCTGGCGGTGGGTGTATTCGTTGTGGCCTGGATCGCGCAGTTCATCGGTCACAAGTTCGAGGGCCGCAAGCCCAGCTTCCTGACCGACCTGACCTACCTGCTGATCGGCCCGGCCTGGGTGATGGCCAAGTTCTACCGCAAGCTCGACTGGCGCTACTGACCTGCCCGTGGCCGACGGTGCCCCTCGTTTCCTGAACGGGCAGATTCCGTCACCCGCACTCCACGACGGCCCTGCCAGCCTGCACCGGTGATCCGTTCCCCACCTCCCGCCCGTCGACGGCAGCCCCTGTGCGACAGGGCCTGCGGTCTCCCTGCGTGGGCGTAGGGTGTCCCCCGAGGGCAACCGGGGAGGGACCGCAGCAACGCGATGCTGCGCTGCAGAAAAAATGAATCAGCGGACGTTACATGCAATTGATCGCTGTTCGATGGGTTTCGGCGACATTTCGCAGCCTGTTATCCTCCCTGACCTGCTCGTGAATCATGGATTCCCTGCATGCTCCCCAGCCTGCCCCTGCTGCTGGCCCTGCCGTTCCTGATGGCAGCGGCTGTTGCGGCCTTCCCCCGTAGTTCGCGCTCGACTGCTGCCTGGCTGGCGGCGCTGGCGCCGTTGGGCGGACTGGCCATCCTCGGCTGGCTGACCCCATCGGTGCTCGACGGCCAGGTCGTGCGGACGATGGTCCCTTGGCTGCCGCAGATCGGTCTGGACTTCACCCTGCGCCTGGACGGGCTGGCCTGGATGTTCGCCGGGCTGGT
Organism: Stenotrophomonas sp. 96582_Sma; assembly: GCF_056480905.1. Taxonomy (NCBI): domain Bacteria; kingdom Pseudomonadati; phylum Pseudomonadota; class Gammaproteobacteria; order Lysobacterales; family Lysobacteraceae; genus Stenotrophomonas; species Stenotrophomonas sp. 96582_Sma. Next base: position 4,614,034 of record NZ_CM151122.1, read on the forward strand.
GCTCGGCATCGGCGCGCTGGTGGTGCTGTATGCGCGCTACTACCTGAGCCAGCAGGACAACGCCCACCGCTTCTACTGCTACCTGCTGCTGTTCATGGGCGCCATGCTGGGCATGGTGCTGTCGGGCAACCTGCTGTTGCTGATGATTTTCTGGGAAATGACCAGCATCAGCTCGTTCCTGCTGATCGGCTTCTGGTCGCACCGCCAGGACGCCCGCGAAGGCGCACGCATGGCGCTGGTGATCACCGGCGGCGGTGGCCTGGCCCTGCTCGGTGGCGTGCTGCTGATCGGCCGCATCGTCGGCAGCTTCGACCTGGACGTGGTGCTGGCCGCCGGCGAGCAGATCCGTGCCAGCGCGCTGTACCCGTACGCACTGTTCCTGGTGCTGGCCGGCATCTTCACCAAGAGCGCGCAGTTCCCGTTCCACTTCTGGCTGCCGCACGCGATGGCGGCGCCGACCCCGGTCTCGGCCTACCTGCACTCGGCCACCATGGTGAAGGCCGGTGTGTTCCTGCTGGCGCGGCTGCACCCGGCACTGGCCGGCAGCGACCTGTTCTTCTACACGGTCAGCGGCATCGGCGCGCTGACCCTGCTGATCGGCGCCTGGAATGCGATCTTCCAGCACGACCTGAAAGGCCTGCTGGCGTACTCGACCATTTCCCACCTGGGCCTGATCACCCTGCTGTTCGGCCTGTCCACGCCGATGGCGGTGGTGGCCGGCGTGTTCCACATCCTCAACCACGCCACCTTCAAGGCCTCGCTGTTCATGGCCGCCGGCATCATCGACCACGAAACCGGCACCCGTGACATGCGCAAGCTGGGTGGCCTGCGCAAACTGATGCCATTCACCAGCGCGCTGGCGATCATCGCCTCGCTGGCGATGGCCGGCATCCCGTTGCTCAACGGCTTCCTGTCCAAGGAAATGCTGTTCGCCGAAGCGCTGACCGCCGGTGGCGGCCCGGGCGCGATGCGCACGGCCGTATCGATCGCGGCGCTGCTGGCCGGTGTGTTCGGCGTGGCCTACAGCCTGCGCTTCGTGCACGACACCTTCTTCGGCCCCGGCCCGCACGACCTCGACCGCGTGCCGCATGAGCCGCCGCGCTGGATGAAGGTGCCGGTGGAACTGCTGGTGGTGATCTGCGTGGCGGTGGGCATCGCCCCGGCACTGACCGTGGCGCCAGTGCTGCATGCCGCTGCGGCCTCGATCCTCGGCAACGCCATGCCCGAGTACAGCCTGGCCGTATGGCACGGCTTCAACCTGCCGCTGGCGATGAGCGCGATCGCCGTGGTCGGTGGCGTGGCGCTGTACTTTGGCCTGCGCAAGCTGATCAACCTGCACGGGGTGGAAACCCGCACCACCGGCCGCAACGTGTTCCATGCGCAGCTGGATGCCCTTTCCGCGCTGGCCATGCGCCTGACCAACGGCATCGCCAATGGCAGCCTGCAGCGCATGCTGCTGGGCCTGGTGCTGGTGGCGATCGCGGTCGCCGCCGCGCCGTTCGTGGCCAACCCGGCCTCGCCGAACTGGACCGCGCCGCAGCCGATCCCGCTGCTGGGCTGGGTGCTGTGGCTGGTGATGATGGCCTGCGCCGTTGCCACCCTCCGTGTCTACAAGCAGCGCCTGCTGGCGGTGCTGCTGGTCGGCGGCGTCGGCCTGATGGTGGCGCTGACCTTTGTGTTCCTGTCCGCACCGGACCTGGCGCTGACCCAGCTGCTGGTGGAGATGGTGACCCTGGTGCTGATGCTGCTGGGCATGAACTACCTGCCCGCGCAGTCCGGGCCGGAGCGGCCGCGCTGGCGCAAGCGCCGCGATGCGGTGATCGCGATCATCGCCGGCGCCGGCCTGGGTGCGCTGGCCTATTCGGCGATGACGCTGCCGCCGAACACCATGGCCGGCGAGCTGCTCGCCCGTGCCCTGCCCGAGGCCTACGGCCAGAATGTGGTCAACGTGATCCTGGTCGACTTCCGCGGCTTCGATACCTTCGGCGAGATCACCGTGTTCGGCATCGCCGCACTGGTGGTGCATGCGCTGCTGCGTCGCACGCGGATGGCGCCGGAGCAGATCATGCCCGGCCCACCGATCAAGCTGCCGGTGCCGGCCGACCTGGCGCAGATCATGTTCCCGCTGACCCTGACCGTATCGATCTTCCTGTTCCTGCGCGGCCACAACGCGCCGGGCGGTGGCTTCATCGCCGGCCTGGTGCTGGCGGTGCCGCTGCTGATCCAGTACGTGATCCAGGGCACCGCGTCGGTGGAGTCGCGCTTCGGCTTCGACTACATCCGCTGCATCGGCATGGGCCTGTTGATCGCCCTGCTCAGCGGCAGCGCGTCGATGCTGTTCGGCGTGCCGTTCCTGACCAGCGGCCACCTCGACCTGCACCTGCCGCTGATCGGCGACGTGCCGCTGGCGAGTGCGATCGGCTTCGACATCGGCGTCTATCTGGTGGTGTTCGGTGGCGCCATGCTGATGCTGTCGATGATGGGCACGATCAAGCCGTCGCGTACCCGCACTGCCCGCAAGGGTGAGATCGACCTGCAACGCCGTTCGGCACGCACCGGGGAGATGCACTGATGGAACTGGCCCTGGCTACCGCGATCGGCGTACTGACCGCCATCGGCATCTACCTGCTGCTGCGTGCGCGCAGCTTCGATGTGATCCTCGGCATGACCTTCCTGTCCTACGCCACCAACCTGCTGATCTTCGCCGGTGGCCGCGTGGTGCTGGGCAAGGCACCGGTGCTGCAGGAAGGCGTGGACAGTCACCTGGGCAACTACACCGATCCGCTGCCACAGGCGCTGGTGCTGACCGCGATCGTGATCGCCTTCGCAATGACCGCGGTCAGCATCGTGCTGGCCATGCGCAGCCGCAGCGACAACCACAGCGATCATGTGGACGCCCACGAGCCGGATGACGACCTGCAGGATGAGCGCATGCTGCCGCGCCAGGGAGAGGACCGCGCATGAACCACCTGGTGATCCTGCCCATCCTGATTCCGCTGCTGGGTGCTGCACTGTCGCTGTTCGTCGAACACCGCCGGTATGGCCCCAAGGTGCAGCGCGCGGTGGCCTGGACTGCCCTGTCGGCGCTGGCGCTGGCGGTGGGCCTGCTGTTTGCCGCCACCGCCACTGGTGAGATCAACGTCTACCTGCTCGGCGACTGGCCGTCGCGTCTGGGCATCGCGCTGGTGGCCGACCGGCTGTCGGCGTGGATGCTGCTGACCACCCTGCTGCTGGCCATTCCCTGCCTGCTGCATGCCTGCTCGGGCTGGGACCGTCGCGCACCACACTTCCATGCACTGTTCCAGTTCCAGCTGGTCGGCCTGAATGGCGCATTCCTGACCGGCGACATCTTCAACCTGTTCGTGTTCTTCGAGGTGATGCTGATCGCCTCCTACGGCCTGCTGCTCAGTGGCGGCCGCGGCCTGCGCATGCGCATCGGCCTGCACTACGTGGTGTTCAACGTCACCGCCTCGACCCTGTTCCTGATCGCACTGGGCCTGCTGTACGCCTCGCTGGGCTCGCTGAACATGGCCGAGCTGTCGCAGCGCATTGCCGAGGTGCCGCCGGCGCAGCTGACCCTGGTAAAGGCCACGATGGGCCTGTTGCTGCTGGTGTTCTGCGCCAAGGCTGCACTGATGCCGCTGTACCTGTGGCTGCCGGAAGCCTATTCGCGCGCACCGGCCGCCGTGGCCGCCCTGTTCGCGATCATGACCAAGGTCGGCCTGTACTCGGTGCTGCGCATCCAGATGCTGTGGTTCGGCGACGATGCCGGTGCGATGGCCGGCTATGGCCGCGACTGGCTGCTGTGGGCCGGCGTGGCAACGCTGGTACTTGGCGGCCTCGGTGCGCTGGCCGCGACCCGCCTGCGCGTGCTGATCTCGTATCTGGTGATCGTCTCGGCGGCCACGCTGTTCATCGCCTTCTCGGTAGGCACGCCGCAGGTGCTGTCCGCCGGCCTGTACTACCTGCCGCACAGCAGCTTCGTCGCCGCCGCACTGTTCCTGATTGCCGACCTGATCCGCCGCCGCCGCGGTGGCGCCAGCGACCGCAAGGAAGTGGTCGCGCCGATGCCGGGCAAGGAAACGCCGGCGGTGCTGTTCCTGATCGGCGCGGTGTCCGTGGCCGGCCTGCCGCCGCTCTCCGGCTTCCTGGCCAAGGCCGCCCTGCTGGCCGGCATGCCGGCGCAGTACACCGCCCCGGTCTGGACCGCGGTGCTGGTCAGCAGCCTGCTGGTGATCATGGGCCTGACCCGTGGCGGCATCCGCCTGTTCTGGCGCGTGCCGCCGGTCGAGGCCGATGCACCGAAGCCGCGCAAGGCACGCCTGCGCCGGGTCGAGCTGTACGCGGCCTGCATCCTGCTGGCCTACGGCATCGGCATGACCCTGGCCGCTGCACCGCTGATGCGCTACACCGACGCCACCGCCGCACAGCTGCTGCACCCCAGCGAGTACGTGCAGCAGTTGCGCGCGACCACGCCGGAGATCCGCCAGCCATGACCGCCCAGCGCTCCCTGTTCCGTCGCGTCATTCCCTCGCCGATGCTCAGCATCATGGTGGTGGCGTTCTGGCTGCTGATGTCCGACAGCTTCACCCTCGGCCAGTTCGTGCTGGGGCTGGTGCTGGGCGTGGTGGTGCCGCTGTTCGCCGCGCGCCTGGACCGCGAGTTCGCCCGCATCGGTACCCTGCGCCCGCTGCCCAAGCTGCTGTGCGTGACCCTGTGGGACATCCTGATGTCCAACATCCGCGTTGCCGTGCAGGTGCTGGGCCCGGAGAAGAACATCCATCCGGGCTTCATCTGGCTGCCGCTGGACATCGCCAACATCCACGGCATCGCCGCGCTGACCAGCATGATCACGCTGACCCCGGGCACGGTCTCGGCCGCGCTCAGTGACGACCGCAAGTTCCTGCTGGTGCACGTGCTGCACCTGGAGGACCCACAGGACCTGATCGATACGATCAAGCGCCGTTACGAGGCGCCGTTGATGGAGATCTTCCCATGACCGGTTTTGAAGTCATCCAGACCACCCTGGTGGTGTGCATGCACGTGGTCGGCCTGGCCATGCTGCTGGCCACCTGGCGCCTGCTGCGCGGGCCGACCGTGCCCGACCGCATCCTCGCGCTGGACACGCTGTCGGTGACCGCGATTGCCGAGCTGATGCTGTTCGGCATGTACCTCAACTCGCCGATCTACTTCGAGGCGGCGCTGATCATCGCCATGCTCGGCTTCGGCAGCACCGTGGTGCTGAGCAAGTTCGTGCTGCGCCGGGACATCGTCGAATGATCACCGCGATCCAGATCGGCCTGTCGATCCTGCTGCTGTTCGGCTGCTTCTTCATCCTGGTCGGTGCATTGGGCCTGGTGAAGCTGTCCACGTTCTTCAAGCGGCTGCACGCACCGACCAAGGCCAGCACGCTGGGCGTGGGCTGCGTACTGGTGTGTTCGGTGTGCTACCACATCTTCCTCGGCCAGGACCCGCAGCCGCGCGAGCTGCTGATCACCGTGTTCCTGTTCATCACCGCACCGATCAGCGCGCACATGATGGCCAAGGCCGCGCTGTCGCTGCTGATGGAAACCCGCCCCAGCCTGCCCGGCAACGAACCGGCCGCCGAAGAGCAGCTGCCGCCGCCGGAACCGGTGCGGGAAGAAGAAACCACGCAGAACCGGTGAATCCGGTAGCGGCCGACCTTGGTCGGCGCTTTGTTTCCCTGAGTGCCAACCAAGGTTGGCAGCTACCGCATCATCGGTGGGTTGACCGGTGGGTGCCGACCTTGGTCGGCACGGAGCCAACCGCATCCACGCGTGGCGTGGATCTACCGACCACAATGCCGGGTAGAGGCCGACCTTGGTCGGCGCTCTGTTTCCCCGAGTGCCAACCGAGGTTGGCAGCTACCGCATCATCGGTGGGTGGACCGGTGGGTGCCGACCGTTGGTCGGCACGGAACCAACCGCATCCACGCATGGCGTGGATCTACCGACTGCAATGCCCGGTAGAGGCCGACCTTGGTCGGCGCTTTGTTTCCCTGAGTGCCAACCAAGGTTGGCAGCTACCGCATCATCGGTGGGTGGACCGGTGGGTGCCGACCGTTGGTCAGCACGGAGCCAACCGCATCCACGCATGGCCTGGATTTACAACGCCGGGGCACCCACCAGCAGCAGCTCCAGCACGAACCAGCCCGCGAACGCGACCAGCAGGATCGCGCCTTCGCCGCGGCTGATCTTCAGATCGCCGCGCAGCATGGGGTACAGCACCAGTGCGAAGGCCAGCAGCGCCGGCAGTTCCAGGCGCACGAACGAGGCCGGCAGCGCCAGCGGCTGCAGTACGGCCATCGCACCAATCACCAGCAACAGGTTGACCACGCTGGAACCCAGCACGTGGCCCAGCACCATGTCGCCATGACCACGGCGTGCGGCAGCAATCGCGGTTGCCACCTCCGGCAGCGCGGTACCGATCGCGACCGGCAGCAGACCGACCAGCAGCGGCGTCCAACCCAGTGCAGTACCGAAGTCCGCTGCGGCCCCCACCACCAGGCGTGCGCCCCAGTACAGGGCCAGCGCGGCGATCAGCACCCGCAGTACATTCAACGGCAGGCTGGTGCGGCTGAGTGCGGACTCGGCGATGGCTGCCTGCACCTCCGCACTCTCGCTGCGACCACGGCGCAGCAGCAGCACCTGCACCACGATGAAGCCGGCCAGCAGCACGCCGCCCTCCCAGCGCGCCAGGCCACCATCAAGACCGAACAGGATCAGCAGCACGCCGGCCGCCAGCAGCGACCACCACAGCACCGTCTGCAGGCGCGCGCGCAGCAGCAGTGGCACAGCCATGGCCGCCACGGCCAGGGTCAGGCCCAGGTTGACGATGCTGCTGCCCACCGCGTTGCCCAGCGCCAGCTCCGGCTGACCGACCGCCAGCGCGCGCGCGTTGACCGCCAGTTCCGGCAGCGAAGTGGTCACGCCGAGCAGCAACAGACCAGCCGTGAACGGACTGGCCCCGAAACGTTGCGCCAAGCCGGACACGGCCTTGACGATGGAGTCCCCGCCCAGCGCCAGCAACAGCAGGCCGAGCAGGAACCAGGCAATGGCAATGGCGATCATCGAGCACTCCCCCAGCGGTCGTGGCGCGATTCTACGCTGGCCCCGCGCGCATGGCTGGGCCGCGGATCAAGGATCAGCCACAGCCTTCCACATAATCGACCTGCGGGGTCTGCCCGACCCGCCACGCGCCGACCCGGCCGTCCGCACCGAGCGCGAAGTCGATCACCGCCCCACCCTCCTGCGCCGGACGCACGCGCAGGTGCTGGGCCTTCTCGTCGTACTTGTCGGGGCCGACGTCACCGCGCTCGGGATACAGCACCTGCAGCTCGCCCAGGGTCATGCCGACCTTGCCGCCGCCCGGTGCGATGATGGCGGCGCTGCGCACGTCGTAGCGCACCAGCTTGCGGCCCTCGATCATCAGGCGCGGGTCTTCGGCATTCTGCGGTCGCAGGAAATAGCAGCCATCGTTGCTGTCGTCGACCGGCAGCGGTTTGCCACTGGCATCGGTGCCCAGCCCCTGCAACGGCGCGCCGAAGCCACTGCGGACCTCAGCGATGCCGGCACCCAGCTTCGCGCCGGCGAAGCCCTCCAGGTGCGCGGGACTGTCCTCGCGGCGGTCATTGGCTGGACGGGCTGCCAGATCAGGATCCGTGGACTGCGCGGGCCCGGTAGCCGAGGCGGTTTCGGCCGGGGTATCGCTGCCGCTGCCGGCCGCCCCCTGTTTGTCCTGGCCGCCGCAGGCGGTGAGCGAAAGGAGCAACAGACCAGCAAGCGGAAGGTGCTTCATCGGTGCGGTTCCCTGGCACGAAGGTGGCTGCACGCTAGCCCATCCTGTGTGCAGGCGCTGCATTGTCATCGCGGTTTCATCGCCTTCGTTCAGGCTCGGCGAGCACCGATCTGGCCGTCCCTTCCATGCAACCGCGCAAGACCGATCTCGCCCGAACCGCGCTGCAGGCCCACCGCGCGCCGCTGGACATGCGCCAGCGACGGCTGCTGATCCTTTGCGACGGCCAGCGCACCATTGCCGACCTGACCGGCCTGCTCGGCCAGGACGCACCTGCGATGGTCATCCAGCTTGTACAGGCGGGGTACCTGAGCACCGGCACCCCAGCACCGTCGCCCGCAACCGCGGTAGCGCCGGTGCCCACGCCACCGGCAGGCGCACCTGCAGCGCTTGCTGCATCCGCGGTCGAACGCCGCCGCTCGCTGGTGGCCGCGCGCATCTATGTGCTGGGCATCCTGGAGATGCAGCGCCACCCGCAGGCGGCAGCACTGTTCCGCGACCTGCAGCAGGCGCGTGCGGAAGACGAGGTGCTGCAGCGGCTGCAGTCGGCGATGCAGATGCTGCCCGGGCTGACCTCGGACGGCTATTGCCAGCGCGTACGCCAGCGCCTGCTGGAAGCACTGCCGCTGGAGCATTGCGACGCGTTCGCGGAGGTGGCGTAAGCGCAGGTTCCGGCGGAGAACATCCACGCATGGCGTGGATGCGATCAGGATCCGTGCCGACCAAGGTCGGCACCCACCAAGCTAGCGGGACGACCGGAAGTTGTTGCGCAGGCCGTTCCAGCACTGCTGGTAATCGCCTTGGCGATGGCCGGCGGCCAGCGCCTGTGCGGTCGGGCGGATCACCGCGCGGGTCTCGAACATGAAAGCCATCGTGTCCTTGATCACATCGGCCTTGGACAGGTCCGCATTGGAGGCCTTGTCGAAGGTCGGCGCATCCGGACCGTGGCCGCTCATGCAGTTGTGCAGCGACGCGCCGCCGGGCACGAAGCCTTCGGCCTTGGCGTCGTAGGCGCCATGCACCAGGCCCATGAACTCGCTGGCGATGTTGCGGTGGAACCACGGCGGGCGGAACGTATTCTGCGCCACCAGCCAGCGTGGCGGGAAGATCGCGAAGTCCATGTTGCTGGTGCCGGGCGTGTCGCTGGGCGAATGCAGCACCAGGAAGATTGACGGATCCGGGTGGTCGTAGCTGATCGAACCGATGGTGTTGAAGCGGCGCAGGTCGTAGCGGTACGGCGCGTAATTGCCATGCCAGGCCACCACGTCCAGCGGCGAATGGTCGATCGGCGCACGCCACAGGCGGCCCTCGAACTTGGCGATCAGTTCGAAATCACCGTCGACATCCTCGAACGCCGCGTGCGGGGTTTCGAAGTCGCGCGGGTTGGCCAGGCCGTTGGACCCGATCGGACCGAGGTCCGGCAGTTTCAGCAGCGCGCCGTAGTTCTCGCAGATGTAGCCACGGCTCGGGCCATCGGGCAGTTCGACGCGGAAGCGCACGCCACGCGGAATCACCGCGATCTGCTGCGGCTCGATCTCGATCACGCCCAGCTCGGTCAGCAGGCGCAGCGCGCCCAGCTGCGGCACGATCAGCAGTTCACCATCGGCATCGTAGAAGTAGCGGCCGACCATGTCGCGGTTGGCGGCATAGAGGTGGATGCCCACGCCGGCATGCGCGTCGGGCGAGCCGTTGCCACCCATCGTGTACAGGCCTTCGACAAAGTCGGTCGGCAATTCCGGCAGCGGCAGCGGGCTCCAGCGCAGCTGGTTCGGCGAGGCCGGCTGTGCGCCGAAATCACACTGCAACCGCGACTGCGCGAACGGGGTGAACTCGCCATGGGTCACCGCCGGGCGGATCCGGTACAGCCAGCTGCGGCGGTTGCTGCCGCGCGGCGCGGTGAAGGCGGTGCCGGTCAGCTGTTCGGCGTACAGGCCGTGGGCCACCTTCTGTGGCGAGTTCTGCCCGACCGGCAGCGCGCCGGCGACGGCCTCGGTGGCGAATTCGTTGCCGAAACCGGACTGGTAGCCGCGGGCGGAGATGGCGGTGGACATGGAAACTCCAGAGATTGCCGGCCAGCGGCCGGCACTACCATTTGGACAGGCAATGTCGGCGGGAGGCCAACATTGCCTGCAGACCTTACAGCACGCCGCGGCGGATCTGGTCGCGCTCGATGCTTTCGAACAGTGCGGTGAAGTTGCCTTCGCCGAAGCCTTCGTTGCCCTTGCGCTGGATGATCTCGAAGAAGATCGGGCCGATGCAGTTCTGGGTGAAGATCTGCAGCAGCTTGCGCTGGTGGGTTTCCGGATCAGCGTCGATCAGGATCTTGTTCTTGGCCAGGCGCGCCACGTCTTCACCGTGGTTCGGCACGCGCTGGTCGATCACGTCGAAGTAGGTCTCCGGCGTGTCGAGGAAATCCACGCCCTGCGCGCGCATCGCTTCGACGGTCTCGTAGATGTTCTCGGTGAAGCAGGCGATGTGCTGGATGCCCTCGCCCTTGTACGCGTCCAGGTACTCGTTGATCTGGCTCTTCGGGTCGGACGATTCATTCAGCGGAATGCGCACGATGCCGTCCGGCGCGGTCATCGCCTTGGACACCAGGCCGGTCTTCAGGCCCTTGATGTCGAAGTAGCGGATCTCGCGGAAGTTGAACAGACGCTCGTAGTAATCCGACCACTGCTGCATGTTGCCGAAGTACAGGTTGTGGGTCAGGTGGTCGATGAAGGTCAGGCCGAAGCCCACCGGGTGCAGGTCGGCGCCGGCGATCGGCTCGTAGTCGCCGTCGAAGATGCTGCCGGCGCTGCCGTAGCGGTCGACCAGGTACAGCATGCAGTCGCCGATGCCCTTGATGACCGGCGCGCTGACCGCCTTGCTGTCCGGCTTGAAGGCGACGGCTTCGGCGCCGTTGCCCAGCGCGGTCTGGTAGACCTCCTGGCCCGGCTTCTTGAAGCGGATGGCGAAGCCGCAGGCGCACGGGCCGTGCTTTTCGGCGAAGTCCGAAGCGAACGAATCCGGGTCTTCATTGACCAGGAAGTTGACGTCGCCCTGGCGATAGACGGTAATCGGACGCTGCTTGTGCTTGAGCACCGCGCTGAAGCCCATCTTCCGGAAGTACTCGTGCAGCTCCTGGCCACGGCCGGCCGGGGCGGCGAATTCGACGAACTCGAAGCCGTCGATGCCCATCGGGTTCTCGAAGGTGGTGACCTGCATGCCGGGGTTGGGGTGCGAGGCGGTCGGGACTGCGGTATTCATGGCGTGGCTCCGAATCGGTACCGCATCGGTACAAACCAGGTGCGGGCAGGTAGGGACCCGGCGAGAATGCAGGGTCTGGACCTACCCCTTATAGTTACACTTGAAACCACCAGCAAGGTGCACCGCAACATGAGCCCCGCCGATCCCGTTTCGACCCGCCTGCGTTCCTCGCACGTCCTGCTCGACCTGGAACAGTTCCTGCCGTACCGGCTGAGCGTGCTGTCCAACCGGGTCAGCGGCAACATCGCCAAGCTATACGGCGATCGTTACGGTCTGGCGATTCCCGAGTGGCGGGTGATCACCATCCTGGCGCTGTACCCGGGCTCCTCGGCCAGCGAGGTCTCCGACCGCACGGCGATGGACAAGGTGGCGGTCAGCCGTGCCGTGGCCCGCCTGCTGGAGCGCGGCTTCATCAAGCGCGAGACCCACGGCGACGACCGCCGCCGCTCGGTGCTGGCGCTGTCGGCAGCCGGTTTCGAGGTGTACGAGACCATCGCGCCGATGGTGATCGAGATCACCCGCAAACTGATGTCGGTGCTGAGCGAAGAGGAAGAGCAGGTGCTGGAAAGACTGATCCTGCGCCTGGCCGGCGAAGGCCTGGAGCGGATGGGCGAAGGGGTCTGAAAGAAAAAAGGGGTCGGAGGGGATTAAGTCGTTTTGGCCCCCCAGATCGCGGGTTCCGACCCCGACCGGCAGCGGAACAGTGGCTGGGCGATTGTCGTCCGCCCCCTTTGATCTGACGGGACCCGCTCTTTGGCGGACTGCGGACCGACCGCAGACGATGCCATCGGACGCGTTCCCCCCCCCCGCAGATCCCGTCCTGAAGTGTCGCCCTCGCCCAGCGACATTTCCGCATTGGCCCGATACGGCCCGTTTCCGCCAGGCTGGTGTATCGAAACGGGCTGATCCAGTGAATTCTCCTATTGGACTGCTCACGTGTGCGGCCTAACGGTAAACGTTCAACGGGTATCAGCCCGGCCACGGATCCACATCGGACGGACCCCCTCATGGATGACTCGCATTCAACGCTGCCGCATGGCCAGGAATTGCTGGCCGATCTCAGAGAGCTGATCTGCGCGGCGCGCAACAGGATGCACAGAACCATCAACAGCGAGCTCACGCTGTTGTACTGGCGGATCGGGCGGCGCATCCACGCTGATCAGTTGAGGGGCCGACGGGCCCGCTACGGAGAGCTTGTCTTCACCCGGATAGCCAAGGCGCTGACGACCGAATTCGGTACCTCCTTCGGTGAAAAGAGCCTGCGCCGGATGGTGCAGTTCTCCACCGCATTTGCAGACGAGCAGATTGTCGTATCGCTGATACGACAATTGAGCTGGACCCACTTCATCGCACTGATCCCCCTGGCGGATCCGCTCAAGCGTGACTTCTATGCGCAGATGGCCGCCACCGAGGGCTGGAGTGTGCGCATGCTGCGCCAGCGCATCGATTCGATGTTGTACGAGCGCACGGCGCTTTCCAGTCAACCCGAGCAGACCATCGCCGATGAGTTGGCGGCACTGCGTGGCAACCAGCAGCTGTCTCCAGGGCTGGTACTGCGTGATCCCTACGTCCTGGATTTTCTTGGCCTGAAGGACAGCTGGGACGAGCAGGACCTTGAAAGCGCGATCCTTCGCGAGATGCAGGGCTTCCTGCTCGAACTTGGCACGGGCTTCAGTTTCGTCGCCCGCCAGAAGCGCATCCAGATCGACGGCGATGACTTCCACCTGGACCTGCTGTTCTACAACCGGCGTCTGCGCAGGCTGATCGCCATCGAGCTGAAGATCGGCGAGTTCAAGCCCGCCTATAAAGGGCAGATGGAACTCTACCTGCGCTGGCTGGACCGCTACGAACGTGAGGACGGCGAGCAGGCGCCGTTGGGCATCATCCTCTGCACGGGGAAAAAGGCGGGTCAGATCGAATTGCTGGAGCTGGATCGCTCAGGCATCCATGTTGCGGAATACCTGACCACGCTGCCCTCTCGTGAGGTCCTCAAGCAAAGACTGCAGACCGCCATGGGGCGGGCCCGGCAAAAGCTGCAGACCGCGGCACCCGGCCCCCTGTAGATCCACGCCGCGCGTGGATGGCGCTCATGCTTCAGCTCAGATGCTTGCGCCGCGCATGGATCCACGGCACCGCCAGCGCCGCGATGGCACCACCGGCGAAGCCGAGCGAGGCCGCAACCGTGGCTGCTTCGACCGCCCCCGGCAGCGCCAGCGCTGCCGCCACCAGCAGCAGCGACGGCAGGCCGACGAAGGTGCCCAGGAAGAAATGCCAACGCGGTGACCAGGTATTGAGCTGCAGCAGGCTGACCGGTTGCCAGGCTTCCGAGGCAGCGTCCTCGGCGATCTTCGCCACCGCCTTGGCCAGGTCCACTTCCGGCAGCGCGCGCCCCTGCCGTGCGGTCGCCAGCAGCTCGGCCACGGCCTCCACCGGTGGGAAACTGGACGGCCACGCGACCGGCGCCGGCACGCCATAGGCGGCCAGCAGCGGCACGCTCAGCCACGGCGCCACCAGCGGGCGCATGCGGCGGCGGCCATGCACGCACCAGATCTGCGGCTGGCCGTGCGCGGTGACGCTGTACAGCGCCAGTTCGTTGGCCGGCGGGTAGCCGAGCATGGTCACCCGCGCGGCCAGGCTCTCCTGGCCCATCGCGCGCAGGAAGCCGGGGCGGCTGCGCCCTTCCTGCATCCACGCCAGCCCCAATGCACCCACCAGATAGGCCTCCGCCACGTCCTTGCTGCCGGCGCTGGCGCGCTCGTCGCTGGCCAGGTACCAGGCCAGCGACTTTGGTTCAGAGACGTCCTCCAGGCCCCAGCGGCTGTCGTCACCGAGCACGTGGCGCACTGGGAGACGCGCCGGTGCGGTCTCACCGCGTTCGCCCGGCTGCAGGAACGGCAGCACGCCCTGGATGAACGTGGACAGTTCGATCGCACGCACGCCATGGCCCTGCCATTCCGGCGGCAGCAGCCCGGCCAGCTGGCCGTCGGCGGCCAATGCATCGAGCCGTGATTTCTGCTCGACCAGTTTCTGCACCGCCCCATTCAGCACCACGTTGTCGGGCAGCGCGATCTGCGGCAGGCGGTGACGCGGCGGTGCCAGTTCAACGGTGTCCTCGCCGGTACCGGCGTCATCCAGCAACGCCTCCTGCGGCGGTAGGGTCACGCCCTCGCCTGCCCCAGCCTCGGCCAGGTCGCTGGCAGGTTCGGGCAGTCGTTCGGCGTGGTCGCTGTGCATGGGCGTTCCGGAAGGTTGCATCGACGGGATGTCGACTGAGGTCCTTGCCGGTAACGGCGTACGTGCGGTGAAGTTGAGACGCCGATTCAGAGAGTGTGACCGCACCCACAGTAGAGCCGCGCCAGGCGTGGATGTGCCTCAGTGCCGACCAACGGTCGGCATCCACCGAAGCGGCCGGCCAGCGGCCGGCACTACCCTATTCCGGTTTGTCAGGTGCCCACTGCTTGAGGAACGCGGTCACCCGCGCGGGCTGGAAGGCTTCGCCCTTGCGCAGCTCGCCGGTGGCCTGCGACACCAGCAGTCCGCCATCGGCATCAAGTACCAGCAGGTACGGGTAGTCGCGTTCCATCATCGGGAACTGGGCGAAGAAAGCGGTGTTGGGCTGTTCGTCGCTGGTGTTGACCTTCACCCACACGTAGTGGGCATCGCGGAAGCGGCGCAGGTCGCCGTTGCCTTCCACCACCTCGTCCAGCGCCCGGCAGCGCTCACAGGCGGCGTTGCCGACCTCGAGCAGGATCCGCTTCTTGCCGCGCTGGGCTTCCACCTTGGCGGTGGCCAGGTCGTCGGCGGGATCGCGGGCCGGGTCGAACTGCGCGCCGAGCCCTGCGATGGCGGCGATGTCCGCCGCCACCGGGGTGTTGCCCGAGGCCACCGGTTCGCTGGGGTCAGCGACCGGTGGCTCGGTGGGCCGGGTATCCAGAGGCTGCGTAGGCTCGGCGGCGGCAGGCGGTTGCGGTTGGGAACAGGCGCCGATCAGCGCCGCACAGACCACCACCATTGCACCACCGAGCTTGCTGCGCATGCCTTCTACCCTCTCATCATCATTTGACGCCGTGCATCAGCTTGTTGATCAGCGGGGCGACCAGGAACAGCACCACGCCGGAGCCGATCAGGGCCCAGAACCCGAAGGTATACCCCTTCAGGGCCGACTCGACCGTCATGCCGCCTTCACCACTGACCACGCCAGCGAAGATGCCCGACAGGTTGTTGCCGATGCCGGTGGACAGGAACCAGCCACCCATGCCGAAGCCGACCAGGCGCACCGGGGCCAGCTTGGTCACCATCGACAGGCCGATCGGCGACAGGCACAGCTCACCCACCGACTGGATGACGTAGACCATGAACAGGGTCCAGAACGGGATCTTGCCGTCCACGACCATCTGCGACAGCGCGTACATCAGCAGGGCGAAGGCGGCGCCGTTGAACAGCAGGCCCAGGCCGAACTTGCGCGGGATGGACGGATTGGCGCGGCCCAGGGCCACCCAGATCCAGGCGATGATCGGCGCCAGGGTGATGATGGCCACCGAGTTGACCGACTGGAACCACGCGGTCGGGAAGGTCCAGTCACCCATCTGGCGGTTGACGATGTTCTCGGCCAGGAAGGTGAACGAGCTGCCGGCCTGCTCGAAGAACATCCAGAACATCACGTTGAAGGCGAAGATGATCAGCATCGCGATCACGCGGTCGCGCTGCACCTTGCCCTCGCGGATGCCCTCGACCAGCAGCAGGATGGCCAGCGCGGTGAACATCGCGCCCAGGATCCAGGCCAGCGCGGTGGCGCCAGTGGCCAGCAGGAAGTAGGCGACCGGGATGGCGACCACGGCACCGGCCAGCACCATGATGATGCGGCCGAAGCCTTCAGCGCCGGCCGGCGGTGCACCGATGCCCTTCAGGCCGGCACGACCGATGTAGAACCACACCAGCGAGATCAGCATGCCCACGCCCGAGGCGATGAACACGACCTTGTAGGACGGCATCGCGTCGGTACCGAAGACCTTGCGGGCCAGATACTCGGTCAGCACCGGGGCGATCATCGCGCCGATGTTGATGCCCATGTAGAAGATGGTGAAGCCCGAATCACGGCGCTCGTCCTTCAGGCCATACAGCTTGCCGACCATGGTCGAGATGTTGGGCTTGAACAGGCCGTTGCCGACGATGATCGTGGCCAGGCCGAGCTTGAAGATGTGCTCCTGCGGCAGCGAGATCATGAACAGGCCGGCGGCCATGATGATCGCGCCGGTCAGGATCGATCGCTGGTAACCCAGTACCCGGTCGGCCACGTAGCCACCGAAGATCGCTGCGGCATACACCAGGGCCAGGTAGGCGCCGTAGATGCGGCTGGCGTCGCCTTCACCGGCAGCGCTGCCGTTGTAGAACTGGGCGACGATGTACAGCACCAAGGCCCAGCGGATGCCGTAGAACGCAAAGCGCTCCCAGAACTCGGTCATGAACAGCATCCACAACGGGCGCGGGTGGCCCAGCGTGGTCTTGAAGTCCGGCAGCGCCGGCTCTGGGGTGTTCGCAGTGGCGTTTACGCTCATGCGGATTTCCTGGTTCGGTGGATGACGAGCACGTCCGATGTGCAGTTGGAGCAACGCGCGAGGATCACCGACTTCTGGCGTTCACGTCAAATACACGCCGTTTGAGGCAGGTGCCAGCCTGCTCCCTGAACTTGCATCTGAAACGATCCAGCCGCCGGCCGGGATCCAAGCTGAATACGGATCAACCCTCTTCTGCCGGGGGCCCGGCCTGCAGGCTGGTCCGCACCTGGAACAGTTCGGGGAAGAAGGTCAGTTCCAGCGCCTTGGCCAGGAAGCCCACGCCGGACGAGCCGCCCGTGCCGCGCTTGAAGCCGATCACCCGCATCACGGTGCGCATGTGTCGGAATCGCCACAGCTGGAAGGCGGTCTCCAGGTCCACCAGGTCCTCGCACAGCGAGTACTCGCGCCAGTAGCGGTCGGTGTCCTGGTAGATGCGTTCGAAGACCGGCTGCAGTGCGTCATCGGCCACATGCGGCTGGGTCCAGTCGTGGGCCTCGTACACCGCCGGGACGGCATGGCCGAAGCGGGCCAGGTATTTCAGGAATTCCTCGTACAGGCTGGGCGCCTCCAGCACGGTGCGCAGCTGCGCCTGCCCGGCCGCATCGTGCTCGAACACCTGCAGCATCTGTGCGTTCTTGTTGCCCAGCAGGAACTCGATGTAGCGGTACTGCAGCGACTGGAAGCCCGACGACGGGCCCAGCACGTCGCGGAAGCCCATGTACTCGGACGGGGTCAGCGTTTCCAGTACCGACCACTGCTCGGTCAGCTGGCGCAGCACCTGCTTGCTGCGCGCCAGCACCTTGCGGCACTGCCAGACTTCATCACGCTGCAGGAAGCCGATTGCGGCACGCAGTTCGTGGCCAAGCAGCTTCAGCCACAGCTCCGAGGTCTGGTGCTGGATGATGAAGAGCATCTCGTCATGGTGCGGCGGGTTGGACAACGGCTGCTGCGCGCTGAGCAGCTGGTCCAGCCGCAGGTAGCCGCCATAGGTCAGCCGCCCCTGCAGGTCGGTGTGGATGCCGGCTTCGAGATCGCGTTGGTTGTTGTCGACGGACATGGGCGGGACCAGATCGGGGGCGGCAAGGGTAGCGCGTTGCCGCCGCGCTGGCAGCCGCCGGGTCCATACCCGGGCGTGCGGAAGGCCGTGGAGCATCGCCCGATGCCGGGCCTGCGCGTGGAACCGATCAGGCCGTTGCGCGGGCAGTCAGCCAGAGGCATATTCTGATGCTTTGCAGCAACGACTGAATACGTTGTTGTTATTGGCCCCCCACCCGCCGGCAGGGGTAAAACGGGGTGTCGCCGTGTTGCGCCGCAGGAAGGCTATTCCGTACGCGTTCCTTAACATGGCGATTCATATCATTTGTAACTTCTCTGTCGAAGGTGCAGTACGCAATGACGGTTGCCGCTGAATTCAAGATCGAATACCTGCAGTACCTGGATACGGACGGCAAACTCGTCCGCGATGACCTGCCCGCGTCGCTGCGCGACCCCAAGGTCCTGGTACCGCTGTTCAAGCAGATGCTGTTCGTACGTACGTTCGACAGCAAATCCATCGCACTGCAGCGCACCGGCAAGCTCGGCACCTATGCCGCCTGCCTG
Organism: Stenotrophomonas sp. 96582_Sma; assembly: GCF_056480905.1. Classification (NCBI taxonomy): domain Bacteria; kingdom Pseudomonadati; phylum Pseudomonadota; class Gammaproteobacteria; order Lysobacterales; family Lysobacteraceae; genus Stenotrophomonas; species Stenotrophomonas sp. 96582_Sma. Next base: position 4,632,252 of record NZ_CM151122.1, read on the forward strand.
GGCCACGAAGCCGCACACGTGGGTATCGGCGCGGCGATGCAGAAGGACGACGTGTTCGCGCCTTCGTACCGCGAGTATGGCGCGATGTTCATGCGTGGCGTGCGCCCGCACGACGTGCTGATGTACTGGGGCGGCGACGAACGCGGCAACGATTACGGCGGCAACGCGGCCAAGGACTTCCCGTTCTGCGTGCCGATCTCCACCCAGTGCCTGCATGCCGCAGGCGCCGCGCTGAAGTTCAAGCTCAACAAGGAAGCGCAGATCGCGGTGGCGGTGTGCGGCGACGGCGGCAGCTCCAAGACCGACTTCTACGCAGCACTGAATTCGGCCGGCGCCTACAAGCTCCCGCTGATCCTGTGCATCGTCAACAACGGTTGGGCCATCTCGGTTCCGCGTTCGGCCCAGACCGGTGCCGAAACACTGGCGCAGAAGGGCCTGGCCGGTGGCCTGCACTGCCTGCAGGTGGACGGCAACGACCTGATCGCGGTGCTGGCGGCCATGGAGCAGGCGCGCGAACGTGCGCTGGCCGGCGACGGCGGCACCGTGCTGGAACTGATGACCTACCGCCTGTCCGACCACACCACCGCCGATGACGCGCGCCGCTACCGCGACGACGCCGAAGTGAAGGATGCCTGGCAGCGCGAGCCGATGCTGCGCCTGCGCAAGTACCTGATCAACGCCGGTGTGTGGAGCGAAGAAGAGGAAACCGCCTGGGTCGCCGAGTGCGGCACGCGCGTGGACGAGGAAGTGAACCTGTACCTCAACACGCCGGTGCAGCCGGTCGAGGCGATGTTCGACTTCCTGTATGCCGATCCGCCGCCGGACCTGCTGGCCCAGCGTGCCCAGGCGATCGCCCTGGAGAAGCGCCATGGATGAGATCAAGAACGGCGCGCCCGGCGCGCACACCAACGCCGCCGACAGCGCTGCGGTCGCGCGCGGAGAAGAGAGCATGACCACCACCCCGATCACCCTGATCGAAGCCATCACCCAGGCGCTGGCCTGGGAGCTGGAACACGACCCGTCGGTGCTGGTGCTGGGCGAAGACGTGGGCGTCAACGGCGGCGTGTTCCGCGCCACTGCCGGTCTGCAGCAGCGCTTCGGCTCGGACCGCATCCTCGACACCCCGCTGGATGAAACCACCATCGCCGGCCTGACGATTGGTCTTGCCGCGCAGGGCATGAAGCCGGTGGCCGAAGCCCAGTTCGATGGCTTCATGTACCCGATGGTCGACCATATCGTCTGCCACGCCGCACGCCTGCGTTACCGCACGCGTGGCCGCCTGCACTGCCCGATGGTGCTGCGCGTGCCGTGGGGCGGTGGCATCCGCGCGCCGGAACACCACAGCGAAGCCAACGAGGCGATCTTCACCAACGTGCCGGGGCTGCGCGTGGTGCTGCCGTCGTCGCCGCAGCGTGCCTATGGCCTGCTGCTGGCCGCGATCCGTGAACCGGATCCGGTGATCTACATGGAGCCCAAGCGCATCTACCGCCAGTACAAGGAAGTGGTCGTCAACGACGGCGAAGCCTTGCCGCTGGACGTCTGCTTCGTGCTGCGCGACGGCACCGACGTGACCCTGGTGACCTGGGGCGCGCAGGTGAAGGAAGCGCTGGAAGCGGCCGACAAGCTGGCCGGTGAAGGCATCAGTGCCGAAGTCATCGACGTGGCCACGCTGCGTCCGCTGGACTTTGCCACCATCGCCGAATCGGTGGCCAAGACCGGCCGCTGCGTGATCGTGCAGGAGGCCCCGAAGACCGCGGGCTTCGGCGCCGAGATCGCCGCGCGCCTGGCCGAGGAATCGATCTACGACCTGCTGGCCCCGGTCGAGCGCGTCACTGGCTACGACACCCACATTCCGCTGTTCCGCCTGGAAATGAAGTACCTGCCGAGCGTTGAGCGGATCGTGGCTGCGGCCAAGCGCGCGGTGGCGGCCGGCTGACATGCGGGCCCGCCTTCTGGGGGCTTACCGCAGCCAGTATCCCAACCCGCTCCGGTTCAACACCGGCCAGATCGTCGAAGTAGGTGTCCGTGACGAGGAATGGCCGGCGTTTGCCTGGGTACGCACCAACGATGGGCGCGCTGGATGGGCGCCCATCGCCTGGTTGCAGCTGCTGGACGAGGGTCGCGCCGAAGCGCTGTGCGACTACGACGCCCGCGAGCTGGATGTGGAAAGCGGCGAGATGGTGAAGCTTCATCACGAACACGGCGGGTGGTGGTGGTCCGAGCGCGCCAATGGCGCGACGGGTTGGCTGCCGGCCCGCGAACTGGAACTGCTGGAAGAGAACTGCAAATGAGCCAGACCAAGAACTTCAACCTGCCCGACCTGGGCGAAGGCCTGCCGGACGCGACCATCGTCGAGTGGTTCGTCAAGGAAGGCGATGTGATCAAGCTGGACGAGCCGCTGGTCTCGATGGAGACCGCCAAGGCCGTCGTCGAAGTGCCGTCGCCGTTCTCCGGCAAGGTGCTGAAGCTGTCAGGCGCTGCTGGCGACATCATCCCGACCGGCTCGGTGCTGGCCAGCTTCGAACTGGACCCGAACCTGCCGCAGCGCGCCGATGGCCAGGACACCGGCCACAGCCACGGCCATGCCGCACCTGCCGCAGCACCGACCCCGCCGCCGCTGCCGGCCGCTGCCGCACCGGTGGCCGCCGAAGCCGCCAAGCCCGCCGCCGCCGAGCGTGATGACGCCGGTACCGTGGTCGGCGCGATGCAGAGCTCCAACGCCGTGCACGCCGAACAGGCGCTGGCCGTCGGTGGCGTCAAGGCCGTGCCGGCCGTGCGTGCCACCGCGCGCAAGCTGGGCGTGGACCTGTCCCGCGTGCGCGCCACCGGCGCCGATGGCGCGGTGACCATGGCCGACGTCAAGCAGGCGGCTGCGGATGGCAGCGCCAAGATCGGTGCCGCTCCGGCTCCGGCCGCTGCTGCCTATGCCGCGCCGGCCCCGGCGCAGGTGTCTGCCCCGGTGCAGAGCGAAGCGCGCACCCCGCTGTCCGCCGCCGGCAAGCCGATGCGCACCCAGCCGCCGGGCGTGGTCGCCAAGGGCCAGCCGGAACCGCTGAAGGGCGTGCGCCGCAACATGGCGCGCGTGATGGCCGACGCACACAGCAAGGTCGTGCCGACCACGCTGAACGACGACGCCGACATCCACGCCTGGCTGCCGGGCAATGACGTCACCGCGCGCCTGGTGCGTTCGATCGTGGTCGCCGCGCAGAAGGTGCCGGCGATGAACGCCTGGTTCGACGGTGAAGCGCTGACCCGCACCCTGCACGCGCAGGTGGACATCGGCATCGCCGTGGACACCGACGACGGCCTGTTCGTACCGGCCCTGCGCAACGCCGACATGCTCGATGCACGCGGCATCCGCGAAGGCGTCAACCGCCTGCGCGAGCAGGTGGAATCGCGTTCGATCGCCGCCTCGGAACTGAGCGGCTACACCATCTCGCTGTCCAATTTCGGCATGTTCGCCGGCCGCTACGCGACCCCGGTCGTGGTGCCGCCGTGTGTGGCCATCGTTGGTGCCGGCCGTGCCCGCCACCAGATGACCCCGGTGATGGGCGGCGTGGAAGCCCACAAGGTGATCCCGCTGTCGGTCACCTTCGACCACCGCGCGGCCACCGGTGGTGAAGCGGCCCGCTTCCTGCGCGCGATGATGGACGATTTGGCGCTGGCCAGCTGATCGGCCACATTATCGGTGGGTGCCGACCTTGGTTGGCACATGAAACTGATTGGTGGGTGCCAACCTTGGTTGGCACATGAAGTGGAGAAACGCCGGGCAATGCCCGGCGTTTTTTTGTGCCTGCTCCGTCGCACCCCATCTACGCATGGACGTGGATCTACTGGGCTCTCCGACGGTCGGGCGAGAGCGCAAGGGGGCATTTTGAGAATAGTTGCATGGATTCCCAAGAGTAGCTCGATAGCATTGAGCCTCTCTGCAGACGTCGAATTTCCATGTTCGAGACACCACCCAAACTCGAAGAATTCCTGAAGGCGGGCGATGATTTTTTCCGCGCCTCTCCATTTTTCTTACGGTTGACGAGGGATGAGGATCCGTCTGACGCGAACTGGGTCCTCAGCATCATCTTCCTGCGCTGGCTCGCTCGAAATCGCGCGTTTCTCGACGCATCGGTCGGCTCTACGGTGGTCGCCGCACCCTCGCCAGCAAATACCTTGGCATGCATCGAAGCTGCCTTCCAGGACGAAATCCCCGGCGCTGCGTTCGACCCGGAATTGTTGGAGTTCACCGTTCGCTACTTCTGCATGGCTGCCCCCTACTTGTCGGACTTCTTCTCGTTGTTCCCTCAAGACGCCATACCTTCGCCGGACGCCATGTGGGACAAACAGGAGCAGGTGTACGCAGTTATCGACTCCCGTCTGCAGTCATGGCGCAATGGCGAGCCCATCGTCCGGGCGGTCATCCCCAATGCTGATCAACAAGGAGACGCTGAACCGGCTACGCCGCTGGACGCTGATGTCTGGATCTCAACGCTGGCAACGCTATCGGATGCTGCGGTCACCCGAGAAAGCTGCTGGGCATATGCCAACCACTTCTACCGGCCTCTGACGAAACCACCGTCATTGGAAGTCGTCCTGGCAGTCATGAGGGAATTTCTTCGCGACCCACCACATGATGCGTCGATCATGACTGCAACTGACAACTTCCTGTCGGATATTCCGTTCTCCCGCTACATCAAAGCCTACTCCATCCTCGCACCTGAACTGCTGGACCGTGCTTCAGATGCCGCGCTCAATCTGTTTGACTATCCAGGTTGTGAACTGACACCCCGTCAGATACGGCAGTTCATCAAGGAACTCAGGCGGTGCAATCCCGGCCGCGATGTGGTCGGAGAGCTGGCCCAGCTGGCCATTGAATGGGATTCGGAAGACGACGAGACATTTTCAATCGTCATCGAAGCAGCGCAGAAGCAAGGGCAGGTCTAGGAGCCGGCCAGCACCGGCTCCCTCCCTGAATCAATCGCGCGCGACCAACCCCTCGGCGCGGCTGTAGACACGCAGGCGGTGACCATCAGGATCGGCGCCGACGAAGGTATGGCCGAATTCCAAGGTCACCGGTGCCTGCAGGATCTGCACGCCGAGTGCGTGCCACGCATCGTGCATCTGCTGCACGGCCTCCGGGTTGCCGACCACCATCGCCAGTTCGGCGGCACCGGCCTGTGCGGACACCGGCGGTTGCACGTCGTCGCGTTGCCACAGGCCCAGTGCGACGCCATCGCCGAGCAGAAACAGGGCGAAACCGGGCGACTGCTCGACCGGTGGCTTGCCGAGAATGCCGCTGTAAAACGTGGCGCTGGTGGCGACGTCGCGCACGTACTGCAGCAGGGTGCTGGGCGTGAACATGGGGAACCTCCGTTGTTGGGAGCAATCATGGTGGTACGGCCCTGCTGACAGATTCTGTCAGTAGCGTCGAGCTTGCTCGACTGCTGTTGCCGTTGCTCTGGTAGATGTCGAGCTTGCTCGACTGCTGTTGCCGTTGCCCTGGTAGATGTCGAGCTTGCTCGACTGCTATTCGCGAAGATCAAAGGCGGTCGAGCAAGCTCGACCACTACCAGGAGCAAAGAGCGAAGCCCACCTCTCCCCGAAGCAGGAAGCGAAGCACAGAGGCAGGCGAGCAAGCCCGACGCTACGAACGATCCAGCCAGTCCGGTGCGATGCCCTGCGCCTTCTGCCAGCGCCGCAGCAGGGTGGCGCGCGGCACGGGGTAGTGATCTTCCAGTGCACGCACCTGGCGGATGCGGTCCAGCCGGAAATGGCGGAAATCCTCGCGGCTCTCACACCACGCCGCCAGCATCGGCACTTCATCGAAGTAGCCCAGCGCGAACGGCCAGACAGTGCGCTCGCTGCGCTGGCCGTGCGCATCCTCGTAACCGAACTTCAGGCGCTGCTGTGAACCCACTGCTTCGCGCACGGCCTGCAGGCGCGCAGGCGGCACCTTGGCTGCAGCGCGCAAAGGGCCAACGCGCAGGCCGCTGTCACGCAAGGCTTCCCGACGCGCTGCTGGCAGCACATGCGCGATACGCGCTAGGGCATCGCGTGCGGCTTCGGCCAACGCGGGTTCGGTACGGGCCGCAACCCAGCGCAGGCCCAGCACCAGCGCGTCGATCTCGGCCGGTGGCAGGGTCATCGGTGGCAGGGTGTCGCTCGGCGCCAGCTGGTAGCCAACGCCGGCCTCGCCACGCAGGTCAGCGCCCTGCTCACGCAGGGTCTCGATATCGCGGTACAGCGTGCGCAGGCTGATGCCCAGCGCTTCGGCCAGCGTCTGCCCGGCCACCGGCCGCCGATGGCGGCGCAGCAGCTGCAGCAACTGGGTCAGGCGCAGCGCACGCGACATCAGCCGGCCAGTGCGCTCGATGCCACCACGTGCTCACCCGGTTGCGGGGCCAGCGCGGCCTCGACCAGAGCCTTGGCGATTTCGCTGGCCGGGTTGATCCGCCACGCCCGTGGCAACACCGGCCCCAATGCACCCAACACCGTCAGGGCCAGGCGCTCGCCACGACGCACCTCGTTGCGCTCGCCCCCGATCAGCCCTGGGCGAACCAGGGTCAACGCGTTGAAGTCCAGCGCGCGCAGGTCACGCTCCAGCTCGCCCTTCACCCGGCTGTAGAAGATCGACGACTGTGGATTGGCGCCGGCTGCGGAATTCAGCACATAAGTCTGTGCACCCTGTGCCTGTGCGAGCCGCGCGAACGCCAGCGGGTAGTCATGATCGATGCGGTGGAAAGCCTCGCGGCTGCCGGCCTGGGCAATGGTGCTGCCGAGCGCGCAGATGACCGCGTCCACGCGCGCCCATGCTGGCGAAGTGGGCAACGCGTCGAAGGCCAGCACCGGGTTCTCCAGCTTCCCGTGGGTCATGCCCAACGGGCGGCGGGTGGGCGCCACCACGCCACTGCAGCGCGGGTCGTCCAGCAGGCGGGGCAGGGCCAGCCCGCCGACCAGGCCGGTCGCCCCCAGCAACATCACGCGCATCACCACCTCCACTGCGGCATCCTGTCGCCCATCCTAGCCGTTCAAGCCGTCGGCGGCCGCGCCGATATGCTGGAACCAGTCCCTGCCAGCCCCAGGATTTGCTCCATGACGGACCAGCCCGACCACCGCCCTGCCCCCGGTACCGCCCTTGGGCCGCCGGCACGCGTGCGCGCGGTGGTGGACGATGGGCTGGGCGACCGCGTGGTGCTGCAGGGTGGCGGTGGGGTGGCCCTGCAGCAGCTGTTCGCCGGGGCCGACGCACCGGAGCCGCTGCTGGCCGCGTTCGCCAATGGCATGGCCACCCTGCCCGGCGAACTGGGCGACATGGGCGACCGCCTGCAGTCGGCGCAGGCCAGCGCCGATTGGCCGCGCTATGGGCGCGCGATGCGGCAGCTGATCGACAAGTACATCCGCACCATCGAACAGCATTCGCCGGATGGGCAGCCGGAAAGCCTGCGCCTGTCCGAGCAGCTGCGCCTACTGTTGGGCGGCGCGGTGGTGGCCCTGCTGCAGCACGATCCGGACCTGCGCGAGCAGGCGCAGACGCTGGCCATGCAGCTGCGCCAGTGGCAACCGGGCACGGCGCTGGAACCGATCGAACAGGGCGTGCGCGAGCTCGGCCACCAGGTCGGCGTGCGTGCCGAGAGCTGGCAGGAGCAGCAGGCGCTGCTGCTTGAGCTGTTCGCGCTGCTGCTGGAGAACGTGAGCGAGCTGCTGGATGACCGCAGCTGGCTGCAGGGCCAGATCGCGGCAGTGCGCCACCTGCTGGACGGACCGCTGGAAGCCGAAGCGGTGGAGCGCACCCGCGCCGAGCTGCGCGAAGTGATCTACAAGCAGGGCCTGCTGCGCCAGGGCATCGACGATTCGAAGGCGGCGATGCGCGGGCTGATGGGTGAGTTCATCGAACGCATGGATGGCATGGCCACCAGCACCGGTGAGTACCACGACCGCATCGGCAGCTATGCACTGCAGCTGCGCGAGGCACGCAGCATCGCCGACCTCAACCAGCTGCTGCAGGAAGTGATGCGCGATACCGGCAAGGTGCAGCAGCAGGCCGCGCAGGCGCGCGATCATCTGGCCAGCGCGCGCCAGGAAGTGGAACGTGCCGAGCAGCGCATCGCCGAGCTTGAGCAGGAACTGCGCGCGGCCGGCGATCTGGCCCGCATCGATCCCCTGACCCAGGCACTGAACCGCCGCGGCCTGGACGAACTGCTGCAGCGTGAGCTGGCCCGCGCCGCGCGCAACAACTCACCGCTGGGCGTGGCGATGATCGACCTGGACGATTTCCACCAGACCAACGATGCACATGGCCATGCCGGTGGCGATGCACTGCTGCAGCACTTGGTGACCGTGTGCAAGCTGCTGCTGCGGGCAACCGACGGCATCGCGCGGCTGGGTGGCGACGAGTTCGTGCTGGTACTGCCTGAAACCCAGGGTGCCGACAGCATGGCCACCGTGCAACGCCTGCAGCGCTCGCTGGCGCACCGCGTGTTGACCGTGCAGGACCAGCGCGTGCCGGTGCATTTCAGTGCCGGGTTGGCGCAATGGCAGCCCGGCGATGACACCGAAGCGCTGCTGCGGCGCGCGGATGACGCGCTGTATGCGGCCAAGCGGCAGGGCAAGAACCGGGTGCAGGCGGGTTGATCGCCCGGCCCACCGCGAACCGCTTCGGTAGGTGCCAACCTTGGTTGGCTCACGCCGGAACAAAGCGCCGACCAAGGTCGGCCTCTACCAACGCAAAGGACAGCGCTTTGGTAGGTGGCAACCTTGGTTGGCACACGCCGGGGCAAAGCGCCGACCAAGGTCGGCCTCTACCAACGCCAAGGACAGCGCTTTGGTAGGTGCCAACCTTGGTTGGCTCACGCCGGAACGAAGCGCCGACCAAGGTCGGCCTCTACCAACGCAAAGGACAGCGCTTCGGTAGGTGCCAACCTTGGTTGGCTCACGCCGGAACGAAGCGCCGACCAAGGTCGGCCTCTACCAACGCAAAGGACAGCGCTTCGGTAGGTGGCAACCTTGGTTGGCTCACGCCGGAACAAAGCGCCGACCAAGGTCGGCCTCTACCAACGCCAAGGACAGCGCTTCGGTAGGTGCCAACCTTGGTTGGCTCACGCCGGAACAAAGCGCCGACCAAGGTCGGCCTCTACCAACGCAAAGGACAGCGCCTCGGTAGGTGCCAACCTTGGTTGGCACGCGCGTAAACAAAGCGCCGACCAAGGTCGGCCTCCACCGGGCAATGGGCCGCCGCTTACTTACCGCGCAGCTTCTGGAACCCGGTCACCGCCGCCAGCACGATGGCACCGGCGATGATGCCCACCACCATGTTGGCCGCAGCACTGATCAGCCAGCCCCACTGCCCTTCGCCACCCAGCGCCTGCACCGCGTGGTGCAGCGCCGGCACGTTGTGCACCAGGATGCCGCCGCCGACCAGGAACATCGCGATGGTCCCGGCCACCGACAGGAACTTCATCAGCCACGGCGCCGAGGCCACCAGGCCACGACCGAAGGCAGCAATGGCACCGCCCTTGCGCGACAGGTACAGGCCGACGTCATCAAGCTTCACGATGCCCGCGACCAGCCCGTAGACGAAGACCGTCATCGCCAGTGCGACCACGGCCAGGGTGACCACCTGGTTGGTGAACGGCGCGGTGGCGACCACGCCCAGGGTCAACACGATGATCTCGGCCGAGAGGATGAAGTCGGTGCGGATCGCGCCCTTCACCTTGTCCTTCTCCCACGCGACCATGTCCACCTGGGTATCGGCCAGCGCCTTGCGCCGCTCGGCCTGATGCTCGGCATCGTCGTCAGCCGAATGCAGGAAGCGGTGCGCCAGCTTCTCCACGCCCTCGAAGCACAAGAAGGCACCACCGATCATCATCAATGGCACGATCAGCGGCACGTTCCAGCCACGGCTGTGCAGCCAGGCCTCCAGCGCACTGATCGCCAGCGCCGCCGGTACCAGGATCACCTTGTTCACCAGCGAGCCCTTGGCCACCGCCCACACCACCGGCAGTTCGCGGTTGGCGTTGACCCCGGTCACCTGCTGCGCGTTCAGCGCCAGGTCGTCGCCCAGCACGCCGGCGGTCTTCTTTGCCGCGACCTTGGTCAGGACCGAGACATCGTCGAGCAGGGTGGCGATATCGTCGAGCAGGGCGAACAGGCTGGCACCGGCCATGGGGCGTCCAAGAAAGGGAATGAGCGGATTCTGACCGATACCGGGGCAGCTGCGGAAGCGGTCGGATTCACCGCGTGCCTACCGCCCCCCGGCGACACTGCGTAATCCGGACATTGCCGGCCAGCGGCCGGCACTACCTGTATCCGTCGCATGGGAGTGTCGCTTGAGCAATCCGCCCACCGCCAATGGCAATCCCCCGCTGGTCAAAGGCATGAACCGGCGCAGCCAGATCCTGCGCCTGCTGATGCGCTACCGCCATTCGGGCGTGTTCTCGGGCATGAACCTGGACGCCGCCAGCAACCAGGCCGACGTCCCCGCCGATGGCAACCCGGAACAGTTCGTCAGCGACCTGGAAGCGCTGGGACCGACCTTCGTCAAACTAGGCCAGATGCTGTCCACCCGCCCGGACATGGTGCCGGTCGAGTTCGCCACCGCGCTGGAGCGCATGCAGGAAAAGGTGGCCGAGATCCCGGTCGAGCGCATCCATGCCATCGTCGAGCAGGAGCTGGGCGCGCCGGTGAACAAGCTGTTTGCCGCGTTCGATCCCGAGCCACTGGGCTGTGCCTCGATCGCGCAGGTGCATCGCGCGGTGCTGCACGATGGCCGCCAGGTGGCGGTGAAGGTGCAGAAACCCGAGGTCGCCGCGCAGCTGCGCTCGGACCTGGAGGCACTGCGCAGCTTCGCGCTGGCCGCCGACCACCTGACCCAGGTGGGCCGTCGCGTGCGCCTGCGCGACTGGCTCAACGAGTTCGCCAAGACCCTGATGCAGGAGCTGGACTACCACGCCGAGGCCGAGAACCTGGCCCGTTTCGGCCGGCACCTGAAGCCGTTCCGCCGCCTGTGGATTCCGCAGCCGCTGTGGGATTACAGCAGCCAGCGTGTGCTGACCATGGAACTGGCCACCGGCGTGCGCGTAGATGCGATTCCCGATGTGCGCCGCACCGAGCAGTCGATGGACCCGCTGGCGGCGGCGCTGATCCGCGGCTACCTGGACCAGATCTTCGTGCATGGCGAGATCCATGCCGACCCGCACCCGGGCAACCTGCGGGTGATGCCAGATGGACGGCTGGCGATCTTCGACCTGGGCATGGTCGCGCACATGCCGCCGCGTCTGCGCGAGCGCCTGCTGAAGATCCTGTTCGCCGCGGTCGATGGTCGTGGCGAAGAAGTGGCCGACGACCTGATCAGCATCAGCACGCGGCTGGAGGCGTTCGACGAAGAACGCTATCTGCGCGAGACGGGCCAGCTGATCGCGCGCTACGCCGCCAGCGGCAGCTTCTCCGAAGGCCGCGTGGTGCTGGACATGGTGCGCATCGCCACCGCCTGCGGCCTGCGCACGCCGCCGGAACTGAGCCTGCTGGGCAAGGCGCTGCTCAATCTGGAAACCGTGTGCCGGCTGCTGGCACCGGACCTGGATACCCGCCGCATCGTCGAGCGCCAGCTGCAGCACGTAATGCGTGCGCGCCTGAAGAAATCGCTGTCTGCCGCCAACCTCGCCAGCGAGGCGATGGAGCTGCAGCAGCTGCTGCGCGATGGGCCGCGCAAGCTGTCGGACATCATGGCGCTGCTGGCCGAGAACCGCCTGCAGATGAAGGTGACCGGCCTGGAAGAATCGCGGTTGATGGAAAACCTGCAGAAGATCGCCAACCGCGTGGCGGCCGGCATCATCAGCGCCGCATTGATCATGGCCGCCGCGATGATGATGAAGATCGACACCGGCTGGCACCTGTTCGGCTACCCGCTCATTGCGCTGATTCTGCTGTTCATCGGCGTGGTGCTCGGCCTTGGCATCGTGACCAGTGCATTGCTGTTCGACCGTCGTGCGCGGGCACGCGAAGAACGTGGTCATCGCTAGCGCATCAGCGAAAACCGCCGTATTCATGCGGTTTTTAATGTAATCCAACGAAGCCCTTCACGCTCGTTTTACCTTCTGAGCGCGATTGCGCGCGTGTTATTTCAACAAACATTTCAGTCAGGTTCGTGCATGCACTATCGGGTCATCGGCCTGTCATGTGCATGTGCTTGTGGCAGCGTCGGTCGGATGGACACGCGTCGGTACGACGTCCATCACCACCACCCCGTCACTGCCGAAGCTGCCTATGCTCTGGATACTGCTGCTGTCGTTGTTGCTGCTGTGCTGGTTGTTCCTCGCGTCCGACAAGTGGGTGTGGTGGAAGGCTGGTGCATTCTCGCTGCTGCTGCTCATGCTCAGCGCGTGGTGGCTGATCGACAAGCTGTCCGGTGATGGGCTCAATGCCGCCACCCTGTACCACCTGGGCGCCGACATGGAAGGCGCCGGTGTCTCCGACTTCAAGGGCTATATCGCCGGTTTCATCGTGCTGGCCCTGGTCTCGCTGCTACCGCTGTTCGCTACGCGGGTGAAGCGCTGGCGCCGGCCCGGCCATGGTGGCGCATTGTTCGCCAGTTTCGCGGCCGTATGGGTGGCCACGATCATGATCAGCCCTCTGGCCCGCGACGGCCAGCGCCTGTACCAGCAGCTGCGCCCGGTCGACTTCGCCCGCATCGCCCCCGAGTACCAAGTGCCGACGCAGCCGCTGCAGCGCCCGCGCAACATCGTCTGGATCTACGGCGAAAGCCTGGAACGCACCTACCTGGACGAGGCCGTGTTTCCCGGCCTGATGCCCAACCTCAACCGCCTGGCGTCCGAGTCGCTGGACGTACGCGGCCTGGCTTCGGCCGAGGGCAGCGGCTGGACCATCGCCGGCCTGGTGTCGTCGATGTGCGGCGTGCCGCTGACCACCTCGCAGGGTGATGAGAACAGCATGGACCGCATGGGCAGCTTCCTGCCCAAGGCCGTGTGCCTGGGCGATTACCTGAAGCAGCAGGGCTATACCAACCACTATCTGGGCGGTGCCAACGGCCAGTTCGCCGGCAAGGGCCAGTTCCTGGCCAGCCATGGTTTCGATGAAGTGCATGACCTGGCGTGGTTCAAGCAGCAGAAGAAGATCGGCCGCATCCACTACTCGGCCTGGGGCGTGCACGATGACGTGCTGCTGGATACCGCCTACCAGCGCTTCGAGCAGCTCTCGCGCGCCGGTTCGCCGTTCATGCTGACCACGCTGACCATGGACACCCACCACCCGGCCGGTCATCTGCCGGTGTCGTGCAAGGGCGAGCGCTACCAGAGCCAGTACGGCAACATCAACATGCTCAACGCGCTCAAGTGCAGCGACCGGCTGATCTCGCAGCTGGTGCAACGCATCCAGGCCAGCCCGTACGGCAAGGACACGCTGATCGTGATCGCCTCCGACCACCTGGCGATGCCCAACGATCTGACCCACATCCTGACCCGGCAGAAGCGTGAGAACCTGCTGCTGTTCCTGGGTGATGGCATTGCCCCGCAGCAGCTCAGCGCCGATGCCGGCACCACCCTGGATTCGGGTGCGACCCTGCTCAGCCTACTGGACCCGAACCTGAAGACGATGGGCTTCGGCCGTTCGCTGATCGACAGCCAGCGCGCGCCCAGCGCCAGCGTGGCCACCCAGCGCGATGGTGGCCGTGACTATCCGCAGTATCTGGCCTTCGCGCGTTCACTGTGGCTGGGCGAACCGACCCGCGAGCTGAAGATCGATGGCGATGACCAGGTGGTGGTCGGCCTGCAGCACGTACAGCCACCGGTGTTGCTGGAGTACGACAAGGACTGGAGTCTGAAGTCCGTGTACCTGGAAAACACCTCACGCCAGTTCGACGATGCCAACCCGGACAACACCCTGGCCTACGTCGACCGCTGCACCGCGTTCGAGGACGGCTCGGCCGACGGTGACTGGTGCGCCCTGCTGGTCAACCGCGACAACGGCATCAAGCTGTACCGCGACAACGACCTGCGTGGCGGCATCGCGGTGGATGCACCGCTGGATGCGTTCCAGGGCCCGCGCCCGAGCGTGCGCCAGGCGCACATGATCACCCAGAAGGGTCGTCGTACCCGTGCCGGCCAGTACATGCTGCAGCTGGTGGCGAGCACGCGCCCGGATCGCGGCTTCTGGATCGAGGCGGTGTCCTCGCAGCGCAAGGTGGTACTGGCGCAGCAGTGGGTGCAGCCCGATGCCAACGGCAAGATCAACGTGTCGTTCGGGCTGGACCACGAAGTGGATGATCTGGAGATCCGCGCGTGGTTGAACCATGCCGAGAAGCTGGCAGTGGATACGTTCGCACTGGTGCCCTCGCGCAGCCGACCACGAGGATAGGGGTTTCTTTGCAGGGCTGCGCCCTGCACCCGTGGTAGTGCTGGCCGCTGGCCGGCAACCTCAGAAGCAACAGCAACAGCGTGCATTCCGTGGTTTGGCGGGGTGGGTCCGGTTGCGGGGGACGCTGCAAGTACGTCCATGTAAGCTCGGTCGCCGCATCCATGCGGCTCACGCCCCCGCAACCGGACCCACCCCGCCTTCGACAGTTTGCTGCGGTCTGTTGGACATGCCGATGGGGTCAGATCCGTTTTCCGGAGGAAAACGGATCTGACCCCAGATTGATTTCGATATCTGACAGAAGTGTCGACCAAGGTCGACACCTACCGACAGCCGCAGGAATCTGTCAGAGGTGGGGCGGTGTCGGAGTGCGGGGTGTCAGCCGCATGGATGCGGCTGCCAAGCCTCCATGGACGGATTTACGGCGTCCCCGCACTCCGACACCGCCCCGCCAAACCACGGAATGCATGCTGTTGCTGTTGCTCTTGCGGTTGACGTTGATTCAGCGGGTGCAGGGCGCAGCCCTGCAGACCCTCTACTCCTGTGGATCGCGGGTGATGTGGATGTCGGTCGGGGTCGACAGCGGGATGTTCCGCTCCGCCAGGATCTGCAGCAGGCTGAAGTACAGATCGCTGCGGGTCGCATACACCTGCCGCGGGCTGGCCACGTACGCGAAGCTGTTGATGGTGATCTGGCCACCGGCAATGCTGTCGATGTAGACCGTCGGGGCCGGCTGCTTCAGCACGTTGGTGTGCGCGGTATACGCATCCAGCAGCGCCTGACGCAGGCTGCCGACATCGGTGCTGGGCGGCACCGCGAACTGGATCTGGATGCGCCCCTGGTTGTTGCCCATCGTCATGTTGCGCACGGTCTTGGTGACCAACTCGGAGTTGGGCACGATCAACGTCGACTTGTCGCCTACCTGGATCTCGGTCGAACGCAGGCTGATGCGGCGGATGTCGCCCTCCTGGTCGCCCAGCTTCACCCAGTCGCCGATCTTCACCGGGCGCTCGGCCAGCAGAATCAGACCGGAGACGAAGTTCTGTGTGATCACCTGCAGGCCGAAACCAATACCCACTGACAACGCACTGACGAGCAGCGCCAGCTTGGTCAGCTCCAGCCCCATCGCCGTCAACGCCCAGATCACGGCGAGGATGATGCCGACGTAGCGGGCGACGGTACTGACCGAGTTGCGCGCCCCCAGGTCCAGTTCGGTCTTGGGCAGGTAGGTATCGGTCAGCCAGCGCTGCACCAGCTGGGTGATCGCCAGGCCGGCCAGCAGCACCACAACCGCCAGCACAATCTGCATCGGCTTCAGGGTGGTTCCACCCAACGGAATGCCCGTGGTGAGCAGCGAAGAGAAGCGTTCCACCACCGCGCCGATGTTGCCAAACGGTGCCACCAGCGCCAGCAATGTGATCAGCACGACCACGGTACGCAGAACCGCCGACAGCAGCACGCCGGCCTGCTCCAGCCGCGACACGCTCAGGCCGGTACTGAGCAGGATGGTCTGACCCACCTTGCTGTCGGCGTTGAGCATCCACGTGCTCAAGTCATCGACGAACTTGAACAGCAGCGTCGCCGCCAGCACCACGATGCTGCCGCCGATCAGCTGCTGGTTCACGAATTTGGCGAAGTTCAGGTAGCCCATCAACGTCGCGACGATGGCGGCCACCACCGCGACATTGCCCGCCACGCGCGCCAGCACCAGCCAGCTGCTGCGGCGCACCGGAGTGGCAGCGCCCACGCCATCGGCCTGCGCCTCCAGCTTGGCCTCGGCCTCGGCGGTCTGCCGGCGATGCAGGCGCGCCAGGGTCACCAGCATGGCCATGATCAGGCCCAGGTAAGTCAGCGCAATCAGGCCATCCAGCGCCACCGTGGTGACATCGCTGGTACGCGTGGCCTGATCGAGGGCCACCAGCACCGTGCTCAGCCAGGCAAGCGCCGCCGCGCCCCACGCGTACTTGCGCAGCTTGAGCGCGGCGGTGTCATCCAGATTCAGCAACCGCCACGACGGCCGCTTGGGAACCAGCATGCAGGCGCTGAGTGCCGCAATGAACGCAGCGCGGAACGTTGCGGTCTCCAGCCCGTCGGCCACCACCTGCAGGCGCGGCGCAATCGCATTGATGGCATCCAGCGCCGCCATCAGCACCACCACGGCATAGCCGGGCAGCAGCGTGCCCACCAGCAGCAGCCACATGGCCAGGCCGGAGCGCCGCAGGCGGCCATCGGGCGCACGCTCGGACGCGGCAAAGCGGCGACCCAGCCGGCGCAGCCACAACCGCAGCGGGAACATCATCACCAGTGCAGCCAGCAGGCCCAGCAGCGGCGTGCCCCAGCCATTGGCCCGGACGCCAGCGACGAACGTATCGCGCCCCTGCTCGGCCAACGGCGCGACGCGTGCGATATCGATCGGCAGGCGCTCGGCAACTTTGCTCCACAGCGCGGGCGACAACGGCGAGGCAACCTTCTGCCCCAGTTCTTCGGTACGTTGCGCGGCGCGCTGCTGGTCGATGTCGGTCGCCAGCTGCTGGGCGCGCACGGCACTGGTCTTGGCCTGCGCTACCGACGCGGCCAGTCCGTCGCGTTGTTTGTTGATGCTGCGCCGTTGCGCCGCCAGTTCGGGCGGCTCGGTGGTGCCCTCGGCAGGCGTGCCCAGCTGCGCCAGTTGTTCGTCGAGGCGGACGAGCTGTGGCTGCAGCTCCTTTTCCAGCGCCTCGGCGTCACGCCGTACCTGCGAGGCATTCTCGGACAGCATCGCCAGCGTCTCGATGGCAGCCGCATCACCACGCTTGCGGTCGACCTCCTTCAGCTTCGCATCGATATCTGCCAGCTGCTGCTTCGGCGTGGGCGCATCATCCTGTGCCAGCACCGGCGCGGACAGCAGGAGGGCAGTGCACAGCGGCAGGGCCAGCCAAGGGCCCCGTGCACGGATCGATCGCAGGAAAGAAGACAAGCCAGCCACACCGGTTCGCGCGGACCACCGCGCCTGCGCGCGACTATACGGCAGAGCCGGTCAAGGGCGGATGGGTGGCCCCGGCAGCGTCGAGCATCAGTACTTCAGGCGCAGCTCTTCCACCGTGGGCTGCTGCAGCGCGTACCAGTCCTGGAACTCTTCCTCGGTGATTTCATCGGGCGCATACACCGCCACCGGGTGCCAGTCGTGGTCGGTCGGCAGCGGTTGGCGCGGGCCGGCACGCAGGCTGTAGGCCACGCCTTCGTAGTCGACCAGGTCATCGACCTGCGGCCACTGTTCGCGTGCGAACGCGGATTCACTCTTCAACAGGATCACCTGGTACATCGGCACCTCCACCTCGGTTGGATCAGGAAAACACGGCGCTGGCAGCAGGATACCGCCACGCCGGTGACAACGGGCGCTCCGCCGGGGCGACGGAACGTTCTGGACACGGCCATCGCCCCGGCTTCACCCGCCCATGGCAAGGCCATCGGCATCGTGGAGGCCCACCCCTGCCACGACCGCCGATGACCGAGTACCCGCCGCTGAAGACCGTTGCCGACCTCAAGCTGCCCCGCTACCTGGGCACCTGGTACGAGATCGCACGCCTGCCGATGCGCCATGAACCGGAAGGCTGCACCGACGTGTCGGCGCACTACACCCTGCTCGACAACGGCAACGTCGGCGTCACCAACCGCTGCCGTATGGACGGCGAGGTCGAGGAAGCCACCGGCGAGGCCTGCGCCGTCGACAACGACAGCGCGCGCCTGGAGGTGAGCTTCCTGCCCAAGGGCCTGCGCTGGCTGCCGTTCGCCAAGGGCGACTACTGGGTGATCCAGGTCGCGCCGGACTACAGCGTGGCACTGGTCGGCAGCCCGGACCGCAAGTACCTGTGGCTGCTGGCCCGCGAACCGCAGCTGGACGCTACCGTGCAGGACCATTATCTGGCGGCCGCCCGCCTGCAGGGCTTCGATCTGTCCGAACTGATCCAGACCCCGCATACCGGCCAGCCCACGGCCTGAGTGACGCCACGCATGGACCTGAAGAGTGGCTACCCGTGGTGGGCGGTACGCAACGGCCTGATCCACGCCTTTCCTGCGCTGCAGCAGGACCTGCGCTGTGACGTGCTGGTGGTCGGCGGCGGCATCACCGGTGCGCTGATCGCAGACGAGCTGTCCCATCACGGCCACGAGGTTGCAGTGATCGAACAGCGCGACATCGGCTGGGGCAGCACCGCTGCCAGCACTGCGCTGCTGCAGTACGAGATCGATACGCATCTGCTGGAGCTGACCGAACGCTATGGCCAGGACGCCGCTGCACTGGCGTACCGGGCCTGTGCGGAGGCAATCCCGGCACTGGCCGAGGTGGCGCGCGGGGTGAAGGACGTTGATTTCCAGCGCATGGACAGCCTGTACCTGGCCAGCCGCCATCGCGACGTGCCGCGCCTGATGGCCGAAGGTGAGGCACGGCGCGGAATCGGCCTGGATGCCCGCTGGCTGGGCCCGGAGGCACTGCGGGAGCGCTTCGACGTGGACGCCGGCGGTGCCCTGCTCACGCGCCAGGCGGCGCGGGTCGATCCCTATCGCCTGACCTATGCGCTGCTGCAGCGCGTGCGCCGGCGCGGCGGCAATGTGCATGACCGTACGGTACTGCACACGCTCACGCCCAGCGCGCGCGGGGTAACCGCCCTCACCGAGGGCGGCGCCACGATCCACGCCCGCCACGTGGTGCTGGCAATGGGCTATGCCAACCAACGCTGGCTGCATCAGCGCGTCGCACGCAACCGCAGCAGCTATGCCTTCATCACCGACCCGATCGATGCGGACGTGCTGGGCCGGCTGCGCAACACGATGGTGTGGGAGAGCGCACGCCCGTACCTCTACCTGCGCGCCACCGGCGACCGCCGCCTGCTGGTGGGCGGGCTGGACGACGCCATCGACATCCCCGCCCGCCGCGATAGGCGCGTAGAGCGCAAGGCCGACAAGCTGATGAAACAGCTCCAGCACTGGTTCCCGCGGCTGGATCCGGTGCCCGCCTTCTCCTGGGCCGGCACCTTCGCCGAAACCGCCGACGGCCTGCCTTTCTTCGGCCCGCACGATCAGTGGGGGCCACGGGTGCATTTCGCCATGGCCTACGGCGGCAACGGCATCACTTATTCGATGATCGGCGCCCAGCTGCTGCGGGCCCGGATCGAGCGGCGCAGGCATGCGCTGGAAGGGCTGTTCGGGTTCGGGCGGCTGTGACCTGCAGCCAGGCATGGCCTGGCTCTACCCCAATCCGGCGCCGACAGGCATCATTCAAGCAACCCCTGCTAGCGTCGGCCTGTACCGCCGCGTGTTGCGTGGCCACCTGTCCGCTGGAGCGCCGTCATGATCCGCCCCCTGACCCTGCTGCTGTGCCTGGCCCTGCCGGGAACCGTGCTGGCCCAGTCCGCCGCTGGCGCCACCGCGCCGCAGGCCGCCGGCCTGGACCTGACGCTGCCGCAGGCGCCGATGCGCTACCTCAACGACCCGGCCCTGCAGCAGGACCCGCCGGGCACGTACTACGGTGACAAGAGCGGCCCGCGCGTGCACGACGACGCGAAGATAGCCGACGTCACCGACGACAAGGTCAAAGTGTCCGGCAGCTTCACCACCGGCATCGGCTATTCCAAGAACGGTGGCAACAGCCACTACAACGCCGCCACGCTGAACCTGAGCAAGAACTACACCACCGATGAGGGCAAGACCCACGGGGTCAACGTCAACATCCACGTGAGCGAAGGCAAGGGCCCGGGCTTCTACGGCCCGTACGGCGGCTACTACGGCCGCGGCCCGGGCTACTGGGATTACCCGCCGCCGTTTGGCTGGTAAGCGCCGCGTCGGGCCTGGGCCGACCAAGGTCGGCCGCTACCGCTGCACGTGTCCGGTAGGTGTCGACCTTGGTCGACACGCTTTCTCCCCGTGTGCCGGCCAGCGGCCGGCACCTACCGGCACGCGAATCAATCCAGCCAGCCATCGCGCTCGCTGTGCAGGATGCGGCCGTCATAGCCGCTCAGGCGCACCTCCACTTTCTGGTTGCGGGCATTGCGGGCTTCCAGCGACCAGGTCGCACCATCGCGTTCCAGCGAATGGATCTCGCGCAGGCCATGCGCCTGTGCCCGTGCCAGCACCTGCTCGGTGGTCAACAGCGCGCGGCCGCTGTGCTCGTCGAAGATCTCGCCGGTCTTGGGGTCAACGTAGACCTCGCTGAAGCGGCCATCGGCGCGGCTCACGTCAGCCTCCCACAGACCATCATCGCGTTCGATCTCGTGGATCTGGGTGTAGCCGGCCTTGCGCAGGGTCTGTTCGACCTGGGCCATGCCCAGCGGTGCAGCCTGTGCGGCCGGTGCGATGGCCAGCAGAGCAACAGTGGCGAGGGTGAGCGACTTCAACATGGGGGTTCTCCTGTTCGTGTTCGTGGCCGGACCATCCCGGCAGCGCCACAATGCCCCCGTCGTGGTTAACAGCTCCTTAGCCGGCACTGTTAGCCAGCTGTTAGTCACCCCCTCCACACTCGCGCCTGTTCCTACAGCCCTCCCTGCGCCCCGATGCTCTCCACCCTGCCCCTGCTGCTGGCCCTGGCCAGCGCCCCGACCGCCGCCGCACCGGCACAGGACCCGGCGCAGCAGGTCGCGCGCCGCGCCGTGCAGCAGGGCCGCTACGTGCCGCTGGAAAGCGTGGTGCGCGATGCGCTCAAGCGCTTTCCGGGCCAGCTGCTGGAAGTGGAGCTGGACGATGGCGTCTACGAAGTGGAGATCCTGCGCGGCGACGGCGTGGTAGTGGAGCTGGACTATGATGCGCGCAGCGGAAAGCTGCTGAAGACGGAGCTCGACGACTGATGCGCATCCTGTTGGCCGAAGACGATGCCGCGCTGGCACAGCGCCTGGTGCCCCTGCTGGAGCAGGCCGGCTACGTGGTGCACGTGGTCGCCGACGGCCGCCAGGCCGAGGAGATCGGCCAGATCGAAGATCTGCAGGCCGCCATCGTCGACCTGGGCCTGCCCGGGCTGGACGGACTGAGCGTGATCGAGCGCTGGCGCGGCAACGGCCGCAGCTTTCCGGTGCTGGTGCTGACCGCACGCGGGCGCTGGCACGACAAGCTGGCTGGGTTCGATGCCGGTGCCGATGACTATCTCACCAAGCCATTCCAGGCCGACGAACTGGTGCTGCGCCTGCGCGCACTGATCCGTCGCAGCCACGGCCACGCCAGCCCGCGCCTGCACTGCGGCCCGCTGCAGCTGGACGTCAACGCCGGCCGCTTTGAACTGGATGGGCAGGCGCTGTCGCTGAGCCCGCAGGAGTTCCGCCTGCTCAGTTACTTCATCCACCACAGCGGCCAGGTGATCGGCCGCGACCGCCTGGGCGAACAGGTGTTCGACTGCGGCCATGACCCGGACTCCAACGCACTGGACGTGCTGCTCGGGCGGGTGCGCCGCAAGCTCGGCATCGACCTGATCCAGACCGTGCGCGGCCAGGGCTGGCGGCTGGCCGCGCCATGAACCGGCAACCCTCGCTGCGACGGCGCCTGCTGCTGGCTGGCGGTGTCGGCCTGCTGCTGGTCTCGCTGCTGGCCAGTGCACTGCTGGGCGAGCTGTTCAAGCGCAGCGCGCGCGATCGCTTCGACCATGAACTGCAGCAGGACATGCTGACCCTGCTGGCGCAGGCCGAAGTGGATGCGGACGGACAGCTGCGCCTGCGCCAGGAACCGAATGACGCACGCTTCCAGCGCGTGTTCTCAGGTGCTTACTGGCAGATCGCCGGTGCCGATGGCCGTGTGCTGCTGCAGTCGCGCTCGCTGTGGGATGAAACCCTGCCCGTCACAGCCAGCGGGCCGGCCACGCGCAATCTGAGTGGGCCGCTGCAGCAATCCCTGCGCGCACGCGTGCAGCAGGTGCGCCTGCCACGCGCCAACGAACCGTTCGTGGCCGTGGTTGCCACCGATCGCAGCGCGCTGGATGCAGACGTTGCCGCGTTCCGCCAGCGTACTGCCATCGCGCTGGGTGTGTTGGTCGCGGCGTGGCTGGCGGTGCTGGCCAGCCAGGTGCACTTCGGATTGCGTCCATTGCATCGCCTCGGTGCACAGCTGGAACGGGTGCGGCGCGGCGACGCGCAGCGCATCGATACACAGGGGCTGGGTGCGGAGGTCGCACCGCTGGGCGAGGAGCTCAACGCGCTGCTGGAGCATCAGCAACGCATGGTCGCGCGCGCGCGCACCAGTGCACAGGATCTGGCGCATGCGCTGAAAACCCCGCTGAGCGTGCTGGCCACTGAGGCCGACGGCGACGGCGCGGACTGGCGCGCCACCGTACGCGAGCAGAGTGCGCGTATGCAGGCCAGCGTCGACCGTTACCTGGCCGCAGGGTTGGCCGCCGACCATCGCCAGCGCACCGACGTGGCGGCAGTCGCACAGGCGATGTGCCGGCTGATGGCACGCGTGCATGGCGAACGTGGCATCACGTTCACGGCGGCTGGTATCGATCCGGCACTGCAGTTCGCCGGTGCCAGTGCGGACCTGGAGGAGATGCTGGGCAATCTGCTGGACAACGCCGGCAAGTGGGCGAAGCAACAGGTGGACGTCACTGCAGACACCATCGAAGGGCAGTTGCGCATTGAGGTACGCGACGACGGCCCCGGGCTGGCCGCAGACGCGCTGGAACAGGTCACCCAGCGTGGCGTGCGCCTGGATGAGCGCGAGGGCAGCAGTGGGCTGGGCCTGGCGATTGTGGGTGATATCGCTGCCAGTTATGGCGGGCGGTTGGCACTGGAGAATGCGCAGCCGGGATTGCGGGCCACGTTGTGGTTGCCGGTGGCGTGAGGCGGCCAACCTGACGGCGGGTAGTGCCGGCCGCTGGCCGGCAACCACGTGATCACCGGGAACGCCCTGCGGAAGCCGGCCAGCGGCCGGCTCTACCAAGCGCCAATCCGACCGATCGCCGTGCACCGGGCAGGCGCCGACCAAGGTCGGCATCCACCCAGCATCAACGGTGATGCATCCACCAGCAATCAATCGCGTCCAGCACGATGTGGATGATCAAACCGATACCGAACAACCGCGTTCTCTTCGGCACGCACAGGCCTGCATACACGGCAATCGCGGGTGCGGTGTGCAAAGGATGGAAACCGATGCTGCAGCGGTTCGGTGCATAGATCGGATCGGCCAGCAGGTGGTCCAGATCGATGATCCAGCCCAGCAGCATCAGCAGCCACGCCGAGGCGAAGCGCTTGCGCCAGAACAGCCATGCCAGCAGGGCTGGCACGGCGGCATGCAGGAACAGGTGGAAGATCGCGCGCGCGCTCATCGGGGCCGGTAGCGCCGGGCCATGCCCGGCGTTCCCGTTGACCTCAGACCAGCGGTTCGTCGGACAGGTAGGTGTAACCGGTCAGGCCGGCTTCCAGCGCCTCCGACAGCTCCTGCGCACGTTCCGGCGACAGCTGCGCCTCGGCCACGCGCTGCGCATAGGTCGCACGCAGCTCGTCCAGGCGGTAACCCACGTAATCCAGCATCACGTCGGTAGTATCACCACGGCGCTGCTGGGTGATGGCGTAGCCATCGGCATCGGCCAGCACTTCCACCGCGTCGGTATCGCCGAACAGGTTGTGGATGTCGCCCAGGATTTCCTGGTAGGCGCCGACCATGAAGAAGCCGATGCGGTAGCTCTCGCCCGGCTTCATCTTGTGCAGCGGCAGCGAGCTGTCCAGGCTCTCGTTCTCGACATAGGTTTCCACCATGCCGTCCGAGTCGCAGGTCATGTCGGCGATGATGCCGCGACGGTCCGGGGTTTCGTCCAGGCGCTCGATCGGCACGATCGGGAACACCTGGTCGATCGCCCACACGTCCGGGATCGATTCGAACACGCTGAAGTTGACGAAGTACTTGTCGACCAGGCGCTCGTTCAGTTCATCCAGCACCGGGCGATGGCTCTTCTCGTCGTAGCTCAGGCGCGCACGCACGCCATGGGCGATGGCGTAGAACAGATCGTCGATGCGCGCACGCTGCGGCAGGTCGATCTGGCCCAGCGCATAGCTGGCCAGGCCTTCGGCGTGGAAGTGCTGTGCTTCCTGGAACAGTTCCACCGCCGGGCGCACGTCCAGCTCGTCGTGGATCTCGCGCAGGTGGCGGATCGCGGCCGGCTCGTCGTCGTGCTGGTCCGGCACGCGGCCTTCCTGCGCCTCTTCCACTTCCGAGACATTGGCGATCAGCACCGCGTGGTGCGCGGTCATCGCGCGGCCGCACTCGGTGACGATGCGCGGCGGAGTCAGGCCGAACTCTTCGCAGGCATTGGCCAGCGGCTGCACGATGTTGCTGGCATAGGAATGCAGGCCGTAGTTGATCGAGCAGAAGCTGCGCGAACGGGTGCCTTCATAGTCCACGCCCAGGCCACCGCCCACATCGACGTGAGTGATCTTCGCGCCCAGGCGCGACAGCTCCACGAAGTAGCGGGTGGCTTCGCGCATGCCGTTGGCGATGTCGCGCACGTTGGAGATCTGCGAGCCCATGTGGAAGTGCAGCAGGTTCAGGCAGTCGGCGTACTCGGTGTCACGCAGCGACTTCCACAGGTCCAGCAGCTGGCGCGGCGACAGGCCGAACTTGGCCTTGTCGCCACCGCTGTTCTGCCACTTGCCGGCGCCCAGCGAGGCCAGGCGCATGCGCACGCCCAGGCCCGGCTTCACGTCCAGCGCCTTGGACTCTTCCAGCACCAGCTTCAGTTCGGAAGGCTTTTCGATGACGATGAAGGTCTGCAGGCCCAGCTTGCGGCCGATCAGGGCCAGGCGGATGTACTCGCGGTCCTTGTAACCGTTGCAGACGATCAGGCCACCCGGGCGCGACAGCGCCAGCACGGCCATCAGCTCGGGCTTGCTGCCCGCTTCCAGGCCGAAGCCTTCGCCGTGGTGGCTGGCCAGGGTGCCGGCCACGCCGCGGGTCTGGTTGACCTTGATCGGGTACACGGCGGTGTAGCCGCCGCTGTATTCCCAGTCCTGCTGGGCCTGGCCGAAGGCCGCCTGCAGCTTGCCCAGGCGCTGGCCGAGGATGTCCGGGAAGCGGACCAGCAGCGGCAGCTTGGCGCCGGCCGCACGGGCCGCATCGACCACCTTGGGCAGCGACACCACCGGGCCGTCCGCCCCGGTCGGTCTCACCACCATGTGCCCGGCCTGATCCACGTCGAAGTAACCGTCCGCCCAATGCGGGATCGAGTAGGTCTTGCGGGCTTGGTCGAGGGACCAATCGGTCATTTCAGTCGGCCTTGTTGGCAATAAAAGGGGGGGGCATGATAACGCCTATATGCCCACAGGTTCGTTATCATGCGCGCCCGCGCCCGTGACAGGTTCCAACCTGAACGGGCCGATCCGTCCGGATGTGGCATCTGTGCCACGCGGCCCTGCCCGCCAGCCCGGCTTCACCTCTCCGAACAGGACTGTTTTCAAATGACTGACAGCAACAACTGGTACATCGAGCACTTCGAGCGCACCGGCTCGGCCATCGGCTACCGCATCACCGGCAAGCTGGACGAGGTGCAGTCGCCGTTCCAGAAGATCGAGATCTTCCAGACCACCGACTGGGGCAACCTGATGACCATCGACGGGGCCATCATGCTGACCAGCAAGGACAACTTCTTCTACCACGAGATGATCAGCCACCCGGTGCTGTTCACCCACGCCGCGCCCAAGCGCGTGGTGATCATCGGTGGCGGCGACTGCGGCACCCTGCGCGAAGTGCTCAAGCACACCGGCGTGGAGAGCGTGACCCAGTGCGATATCGACGAGCAGGTCACCGTGATGGCGCGCAAGCACTTCCCGGAACTGTGCGATTCCAACGACGACGCCCGCGCCGAGCTGCTGTTCGACGACGGCGTGGCCTACATGGCCAACTGCCCGGCCGGCAGCGTGGACGTGGTGATCGTCGATTCGACCGACCCGGTCGGCCCGGGCGAAGGCCTGTTCAACAAGGCCTTCTACGAGAGCTGCTTCAAGGCCCTGAAGGACGACGGCATCCTGGTGCAGCAGTCCGAGTCGCCGCTGATGCAGCTGGACCTGATCAACGAAATGCGCACCGAGATGGGCAAGGCCGGCTTCGGCTCGTTCAAGACCCTGCCGTTCCCGCAGCCGTGCTACCCCACCGGCTGGTGGAGCGTGACCATGGCGCGCAAGGGCGACAGCAGCTTCGACTTCCGCCAGGCCGACTCAGCCGCCAAGACCTTCAACACCCTGTACTACACCGCCGCGCTGCACACCGGCGTGCTGGTGACCCCGCCCTTCGTGCAGGCGGCGCTGAAGTAAGGCGTGCCGACCAACGGTCGGCACCCACCCAAAAGAAAACCCGCGCTGGCAACAGCGCGGGTTTTTTCATGGTCCGGTAGTGCCGGCCGCTGGCCGGCAACCGCATGTAACGATCAGAGCGCCCAGATACCGGCGATCACCGCCACCACCAGGCCCCACTTGATCAGCTGGTAGGCCACCACGCTGCGCTCGCGCAGCGCCTTGGCCTTCAGGCGCACCTTGTAAACGCTGCCGAACGCCTTGTTGACGCCACCAGTCGGGTCACCCGGCAGGTTCGGCGAGGCACCACCGGCCAGCAGCGTGGCCGCCACCGCGCGGTTGAACAGGCCCGGCAGGCCGAAGCGCAGCGGACGGGCGATGTCGCAGAACAGGATCACGCGGTCATCCGGCGTCTCGTTGTGCGCGTGGTGGATGTAGGTCTCGTCGAACATCATCCACTCGCCGTCGCGCCAGCTCTTCTTGATGCCGTCCACTTCGATGTAGCAGCCGTCGTTGTTGGGCGTGGCCAGGCCCAGGTGCAGGCGCAGCGAACCGGCGAAGGGGTCGCGGTGCGGGCGCAGTTCGCTGCCCGACGGCAGCTGCGCGAACATCGCCGCGCGCACGTCCGGCAGCGACTCGAGCAACGCCGTGGTCTTGGGGCACATCGCCTTCGCCGACGGGTGCGACGGGCCGTACCACTTCAGGTAGAAGCGCTTCCAGCCACGGCGGAAGAACGAGTTGAAGCCGGCGTCGTTGAACGTGCTGGACGCAGCGATCTTCTGTGCATCGCGCAGCGCCAGCGCCTCGTCGCGGATCATCTGCCAGTTCTGGCGCAGCGGCTCCAGCTGCGGAAACTCCTTGGCCGGGTCCAGGAACGGCGTGGTCGGCACCTTCGAGAACATGTACATGACCACGTTGATCGGGGCCATGAAACTGGAGTGGTCCAGCAGCTGGCGCGACCAGCGCGCGCGGACCTTGCCACGGAAGTGGATGTACAGCACGCAGGCGACGAACAGCGCTGCAATGACGATTTTGATGATCAAAACACTTTCCTCCAGCCGCAGCCGGAACGGGAATCAGGGCGATGCACGGCCGGACGGCCAGCACCGGTGGGGACCGCGGCAGGGGACGGGGACGTGCCAGGAAGGGGCGGCCGCCGATGTCGCGAATTAACAGCTTATGGTCGGCAGGCCGTGCGTCGGGGTCAAGCTGGACGTGCGTGACGTTCAGCGGGCCGCGGATGAACGAAATAGAGCGAAACGCAACCTATTGATTTTGAAAGAATCATCGGCCAAGTGAGACATAATTGTCCGATTGGGCGCGACGAACTGTTCCAGCCACGACCCCGACATTTCTCCGACAAATCGTGGAATAGCGAACTGGCGAGTACTAAAATTAACGAAAACTTAGTAACTCCCTGTAACACCGGTTCGCTTGACGCTTTGCGCCACCCACCGGGTCGTCCGAGACCCCGACATGTATCTTCCCGCTCTGCCCCCCTCCTCCTGCGGCGATGACGCCGCCACCCCGCTGCTGCTCAAGCGCGGCGAACGCTTCCTGGCCCCCGACGTCTACCGCACCTGCCTGGACGGGCGCGAGGCGGTCATCAAGGATTACTCCCGCTACCGCGGCACCCCCGTTTCGCTGATTGCACGGCTGATGGTGCGCCGTGAAGCACGCATGCTGCAGCGCCTCGGCGGCTGGAAGCATGCCCCCGCACTGCTCGGCACGCTGGGTGGCTTGGCACTGGGCATGGAGTTCATTCCCGGCCAGACCCTGAGCACCGCACAGGCCGTCGGCAACGACGTGTTCGAGCAGTTGCAGCACGCGCTCAGCCGCCTGCACGCCGCCGGCATCACGCACAACGACCTGCATGGCACCAACGTGGTGGTCAGCAGCGGCGTACCGGTGCTGCTGGACTTCACCTCGGCCTGGCGGGCCCCGCGTTGGCTGCGCCGCGGCCCGCTGAGCCGGCAGATGCGCCGCAGCGACATGAAGAACCTGCTGAAGATCCGCCAGCGCGTAACCGGCCAGGCGCCGAGTGCCGCGCAGGCTGCACTGGTGGCCGACCCGGGTTGGGTCGCCGCCGTGCGGCAGGGCTGGAAGCGGTTCTACAAGTGGGCCAAGCGCCGGTAAATGCTTTGCTTTGGTAGGGGTCGAGCTTGCTCGACCGCTTTACCGCTCTTTGTAGAGTCGAGCTTGCTCGACTGAAGCGCAGAGCAGTCGAGCAAGCTCGACTCTACAAAGAGCAAGCCGAGCATCGGCTCGGCTCCACAACATCGCGCCGAACGGCTTACAACGCGTCCGCGTCCAGTTCCCCGGTACGAATACGCACCACGCTGCCCAGGTCGTACACGAACACCTTGCCGTCACCAATCTTGCCGGTGCCGGCGGCCTTCACGATGGCCTCAACCACGGCCTCAACCTGGTCATCGGTCACCGCCACTTCCAGCTTCACCTTCGGCAGGAAATCGACCACATACTCCGCGCCGCGGTACAGCTCGGTATGACCCTTCTGGCGACCAAAGCCCTTCACTTCCGTCACCGTGATCCCGGTGACCCCACGCTCGGCCAGCGCTTCGCGCACGTCATCGAGCTTGAACGGCTTGATCACCGCCATGACCATCTTCATCGTCTATCTCCTGTCTTCCGGCGTGGAGGATAGCGCCTGAACGCGGCCCGTGCGAAGCCGCCGCCGCCTGTCCGGGCGATGGGTGCCGGCAGTATCCTTGTGCCCGAATGGCCTGCCCGCGCCGGATGCACGGGCCCACCCCCACGGAGCACCCCATGATCGACCTGAACCACATCGATGACCTCGCCCGTCGCCTCAGCGACCTGGTGCCGCCGGGCCTGCGCGAATCGCGCGAGGAACTGCAGGCCACCTTCAAGAGCGCGCTGCAGGCCGGCCTGGCCAAGCTCGATCTGGTCACCCGAGAGGAGTTCGAAGTGCAGCGCGCCGTGCTGCTGAAGACCCGCCAGAAGCTGGACGCGCTGGAAACCGCCGTGCGCGAGCTGGAAGGGCGCGGCGCCGCAGAATGAAAAAAGGAGGCGCACCGCGCCTCCCGTTTACAGATTATTTCCCGGATGGGGCCTTGCAGCAAGGCCCGCCGGGCGCCCTAGACTCGCCGGCCTGTCGATCCGGCAGGACACGCAGGGGCAGTGCCGATGGCGCAGGACACCGAATGGACACCCGTTTCGCATGACACCTGCGACCAGGTCGCCGGGCCGTTCTACCACGGCACCCGCGCAGACCTCGCGGTGGGCGAGTTGCTGAGCGCGGGCTTCCGCTCCAACTATCGCGACAGCGTGGTGATGAACCACATCTACTTCACCACGATTGCCAAGGGCGCCGGGTTGGCTGCGGAGATGGCCAGGGGCGAGGGGCGGCCGCGCGTGTATGTGGTGGAGCCGACCGGGTCGTTTGAAGACGACCCGAACGTGACCAACAAGAAGTTTCCCGGGAACCCGACGCGGTCGTATCGGAGTGCGCAGCCGTTGCGGGTGGTTGGGGAGATTGTGGAGTGGGAGCTCTATGACCCGGAATTCGTTCGGCAGTTGAAGGCGTTTGTTGCTTCGGGGAGTGGGGAGATCATCAATTGATGGAGGAAGACGCCGACGGGGCACGTCGGCGCCTTCCTATCAACACGCTCGTGTTGCCCTTATCCGCGAGTCATGCCACACGGCATCTCATCCTCCAGTCGTCTCATCGCGGCGACCGCACCGGTATCACCTCAACCCGCAGGCTGTCCCTGGTCAGGGCAACCGATTCCGGATGAATCACCATTCCGCCCGGCTTCCCGTGTCGAACCCGCCGATTCCTTCTGCCGAGGAATCCGAAGATGACAGCACCACCATCAGCGCCTAGCTGGAACGCATCATCGACCCAATGACGAACGCCGCAGTCAGGCCCGCCCAGGACAGTACCGCCACGACAATCAGCAACACCTTCCGATGCATCGCCTGCGCCTCATGCCGATAGGGCGCCTTGCGGTCGTACGGCCTGATCAGCCCGAACAGCTCGCCAGAGACGGTCAGCGCTCCCAGCAGCAACAGGGCAAGCATGCAGAACCCGAACAGCGTTCCAACGCCGCTCACCCGGGCGGCGTCGGTTGCGGCATCGGAATGACCGGCAAGGGCATCGAAGAACGTCCCTACCCAGCCGGCCAACAGCCCGGCCAAGATCCCGACGAACCCCAGATGACTGAAAAGATGCACCCAGAAGCGGGCTGGAAGTTTCATCGCGTGAGGTCCTTCATCCAGTCAGAAGTAGTGGGCCGTCCACCAATTGAACACATCAACCCGCATGTGTGCCCATCAGTGCTCTAGGTGCGTCTTCAGCTCGTTGGAATCCCTTCGCAGCAGGTACAGCGCCACCAGGAATGGCCACAGCGAGTTGATCGACGAGAACAGCCGCTGTGTCAGCCCCCTGAAGCCCTCCGGGTCCGCTCCCACCACGTTCAACCAGAGATAGACGATTCCCGCGATGCTCACCATTGCGGTCACGGCATACGCCCTTCGGTTTGCAGACCATGCGCTCAATTCGATGTGCGACATCGCCGGTGCAATGATGTTTGCGATACCGATGGTGTAGAAGCCGTGCATCGGATGGCCCATGGGCCAGAGCCCGTTGGTCAGCATCGAGATGCCAAAGATCATCCAGCAGATCGCGCCTACGGCAATCCGGCGGCTGGACTCCCGCCATACCCCGATGGAGAACGCCACGAAGCCCACGCCGGAGCCGATGGCGGCAACCCTGCCGCAAACGCTTGCGATCGTTGGCGCCTGCAGCAGCTCGCTGGCGTGCTGTGCAAGCGGGTTGTAGCCCGGCGCGAACAGGGCGGCAACGCTGGTCCAGAACAGGAACCACGGAAGCGGGACCAGACCCGCAGACAGAAGAAGTCGATTGCGGCGTAACACGTGCAGTGATCCTTGTTTTGGCCTGCGCCAGTGGGTGGAATCCGTTCAAACGCCGCAGATCCTTCCTGCTCCGCGCAGGACAGTTCCGGGTGACTACAGCAGTAGTCAGATTCTGCGTGACGTCCTACGGGGTCAATAGGCAGAAAGTCACTCACGCTTGGAGGCGAAGTACGCGGCACCCATCGGCGGTCGTCGCACCGGTTCCTTCGCAATGGCGATCACACGTTGCCGTCGGCCCGATGTTGTCGCATTTGCCGTTCCCTGCGTCTCTTACGGAAGGTTCTGACGACTCGGTTCCAGAAGTGCCGTTCCGCCTAGCACGCCAAGGCTCTCGCCGCTTCCGGTGCTATGCGACAATGCCAAAAGCGTCTCGGGTTTTGGCGGCATTGACCCCTACCCGTTGGCATTCCGAACAACAGCAGGTAATCGTTACTGCGCCACCGTGCATCGGTGGTCGGGACTCGAAAGCCCGTTTTGTTGGGAAGTAGTTTGCGCTTGCCAGCCGGCACCACCGCGCGTGGTGCCGGCTGGCAATCCGTCTGCCGGCTATGGCGGGCGGGGCGTGGGGGTCTTGTACCCGCCGGTTCCCAACATCCGGTTTTCGAGCCACGCTCTGCCCGCCACCTTTATCGGTGGCGGCTTCCGCCTGCTTGCACGGAGCCCGTCATGACCACGCCACACTCCCCGCCCCCGCGCCCCATCCAGGAAGCGCCCTCGGCCGCTCCGGCCCCGGACCCGAACAGCCTCATCGCCATCCTGCACGCCATCGGCGCGGGCGCTGCGGCCGACGGCCAGCCCTGGCCCGAGCGCCATCACCTGCGCAGCCGGCAGATGGCGTTGTCCGATGCCGACTGCGCCCTCACCGGCCAGCGCATCGTGCAGGAGATCCTGCTGGCGGCCGAGCGTACGCGCCAGAACGGTGAGCCCGAGCAGTACGTAGGCGACCGGGTGATGGAGGGGCTGGTGATGGCGGATCTCGCGCTGACTGCCTTCATCCACGAGCGGATGCGACCCAAGGACTGAGCGCGCGTATGGCGCGGCGTTTTCTGTCTGTGTGCGGAGTGACGAATGAATCGCAGCGCCCTCTTCTGCATTGTTCCGAACTTTCCCGGGATTCACGCGAATCGAGCACCTCGGGCAGCGTTTCGGCGCAACTTGTGGCTGCACCGAAGCCCAGCTAGCATCGGTCCAACGGCTTTCCCGTTCTGCCCCCGCATCCATAGATGGACGCCCCCGTGACCGAATCGACCGCCACTGAAGTTTCAACCGAAGCCGCATCTCACAAGGGCGAATTCTTCCTGATCGACGCCGGCCTCCTGGGCAACGGTAAGGTTCCCGGTGTAGAGATCGCCAACGAAGAGAAGCTGATCGATCCGGGGATGAATGTCGTCTCGCGTCCTGACGGAACGCCAGACCAGTATCCGGAGCGTCCCCACCTGGTTCATGTACCTGAGAAGGGCGCAATGCCACGCGATCTGGAAGAGCTCGCTGGCATCTGGATTGTCTCTGAGCCGTTGAAGCAGCTGTTTGAACGGATGGACCCCGAAGCGTTTGCCTTTGTGGCCTGCGACTTCAGCCTTGCCGACGGCAGCCCCGGCCCTCGGTACTACCTGGGCAATGTGCTGCGCAGGCTCGATGCCCTGGATGAAGCCGCTTCTCGCGTGAGAATCAAGCTCGACCACAACTATCAGACCGGCGAGGACGAGAAGCTTTACAGCCTTGTCGGCGGAGCCAGCCTGGTGTTCAAACAGGACGTTGTGGGTGATGCCCATATCTTCCGCCAGGATCGCATGGGCGCACCGCCCATCTGCGACCGCGCGATGTTTGATGCATTGGCTGCGGCCAACTTCTCCGGCGTACGGCTGCGTGATGTAGCCGATCTCTAAGACGAGCTCCTTCAAACGGATTCTTGAACGAGGTGGTGCGCATGGCCGACACGCCGGTTTTTCAGGGACACCATCTGATCGAACAGAATGCGTTCGAGCAAAGCCAACTGCTGAAGTCGCTTGCCAGGAGTGGTCATTTCACGCTCCACGGACCCGACAACATTCTCAACCTGCCCGCGAACCCCGCGCTGGCAACCCGCCTGGGTATTTCGCCACACTCAGGCGGCCCGTTGAGTGCGTACACGGATCAACTGAAGTTCGTTCTCGAGGACCTCACGGAAACCTACGATGGCCGAACCCTGCTGGCGAAGGATTCTCCGCCGGATGTGCGCGCCGCCGCCGTCGAGCGTATGGGTGCCCGCATCCAGAACCTGGAATACACCCTTCGCGCCGGCATCCTCAACGGCGACCTGGTCACCAACACGCCCGAGAACATGACCGCGGCGGAAGCCAACGCCAAGATCCGCACCTTCTTCTCCGATCTGGACGGCTACGAGCGCACCCACGCCGCGCAGATTGCGGAACTGAAGACCCTCAACCCCTCCGAGTTGCGCTGGCGCGCTGTCACCCAGTCCGAAGCCAACGTGAAGGCGGCGCTGGATGCCATCGACGAACCCGGCAACTCGACCCTGAGCGAGCGCTGGGGTGGCCGCGCATCGATGGGCACCGCGATTCAGGAGGCCAACCAGGGCGGTCGCCTGCCGCTGACCGAGCACACCGCTGCCCGCGTACGCACTGCGTTCAACCCGGAAATGCCACTGACCATCGTGCGCCCTGGCCCGGCAAGCACGGCTCCGGAACTGGCTGGCTCTGCAGGGCGAGCGGGCGCTGCAGAAGGTGCCGCCGAAGCTGCCGCCGCGCGCGGACAGATTACCGGCGCCCGCGTACTCGGGGCCGCGGGTGTCGCCGCACTGGCCGTGGACTTCGCCATCACCGGCCACCGCGTGGCCGAGTTGCGCAGCGAGGGCAACGACGCCGGCGCAAAATCTGCGGCCACCCACTTCGTGGGGCGCACCGCGGGCGGCTTTGGCGGCGGCTTCCTGTTGGGCGCAGGGTACGGAGTCGTTACCGGCTCGTGGACCGGGCCAGGTGCGCTGGCTACCGGACTGCTGGGCGGCGTGGCCGGCGGCTTCGCCGGTGAGTACTGGGCCCAGTACCAGGACAAGAAAGCCGTTTACACCCAGGTGGACCGCAGTGGCAACGAATGGAGCCGCGACCCGGAGAATGCAGAGGGCACCTGGAGCCGCAGCGTGCGCACACCGCAGCCCGACGGAAGCTACCGCGAGATCACGATGGTCGCCGGTGGCCGGCTGGTGGACGAGCTGAACTACAAAGCCGCCAACGACTCCTATTCACTGGGCATGGCCAACCTGCCCAGGCCGCAGACCCCCTTCAAGCTCGATGCAGGCGGCGAGAGCACGCCGCCGCGCGAGCCGTTTGAAACCAACCGCCACTACGTGCGCAATCCGAACAACGGCGAATGGAACCTCTCCATCCACTCAATGATTGATGGACGCGTTCCCTTTGACTACAGCGTGCCCGTCGGCCCGGAAAAGTCCGGCCAACTGGAACGGGAATCGCAGCGCATCATTGCCCAGAACGCGGCAAACACGCCCGAGGCGCTCGCCGCCCGTTACCAGGTCGCGTTCAACCAGTACAACTGGCACGAGTTCGCCACCATTGAGCCGGTACCGGAGGTGATCACCAACGCGCTGACCCAGACGCAGCCCCTGCGCGCTTCCAACGGCGAGAAGTACACACAGGACGCCAACGGGCAGTGGCAAACGCCGGGTTGGGTGTATGGCACCAACCCGGCCGAGGGCAGCATCATCGAGGAGCTCAATCGTACGCGCCAGAGCCAGCAGGCCGGCGTGCAGGAGCTGACATCCATGGCCGACATCGCCCGGGCCAATCCCACGCCAACCGAGTACGGCTTGCGCAGCCAAGTGGTGGACGCCTACCGAAGCGCCGGCATTGAGCGAAACGCAGAAGAAATTGATGACGCTGTAGCCGCTGTTGCCCAGGATCACGCACGCACCGTGCCCAGCTTTGGCACCTTCATGCTGCAGGTACAGAAGGATGGCTCGCTGGCCACCTTGGCGGGGAAGGATGACGAGCGCATGCAGATCGTTTCCGTTACCACGCCGGCGGAGATTGCACAGGCACACCTGCAGCGCACGACCGCTCCGCAGGAACAGCCATCCGCAGTCGCTCCTCCGAGCGCACCCTCGCCACATACCACCTCGCCTGCTACACAGCACAAAACTGAAGTAGACCAACACCACAGCACAGCGCCACGCCCGGAGAACGCCGGGCTGCTGGGGCAGTTGCGCTCGTCGGTGGCCATGCTGGATGAAAAGAACAACAAACCGTGGGACCAGAGCAGTGATCGCCTGCTGGCCAGCGCCTACAGGCTTGCGGCAGAGGCCGGGTTCAAACCCGGCGACAAAATAGACATGGCGTTGAATGAGGCCACCGAAACCCGTGCTGCGGGTACCACATTGTTCGTGACGCGCTCGGGGCCGGGCGCGTCATCGGACCCCGCCGCCAACCGGGTGCAGATGCCGACGCAGGACGCGCTGGCGGCGGCACCGGAGCAGCAGTATGCCGCGGCCAACCGAAGCCTCGGCGCTCAGGACCAGGAGCGGTCACAGCAGCTGGCGCAAGTGCAGGAGCAGCAGCAGGAAGAGAGCCGGCAGGGGCCGCGGATGGGCTGATGGCAGTGTGACAATGCATACTCCATGAAACGCAATGACCGGCCCGTCGGCGTCAGGCGCTGCGCAGGATCGCTACCGGGGCTTCCTTGGCTGCTCGTCGCGCCGGAACATAGGCTGCGGCCTGGCCCAACAGAAGCACGGTCAGTACGCCAATGGCGAGAAATGGCGCCTCGATCCTGGCTACCTCGTAGTACCGGGCCACGGCCATGTTCAGGCCGATGGCCAGTGCGGTACCGACAACAGACCCGGTGGCGGTGAGAATCAGGTTCTCCACCAGGAAGTACCGGAGGATGTCGGATTTCCGGGCACCCAATGCGCGCCGGATACCGATCTGACGATACCGCTTGCGAACCCAGAAGCTGGCCAGTCCGTACACGCCCGTAGCCGTTACCACCAACAGCGCCAACCCGGAGCTCAGGAACATTATCGCCATGGTCTGATCGTGGCGGAAGTAGTCGGCGCGCAGTTCCCGGAACGAGGTGCTGCGGGCGATGGTGCGGTTTGCGTCGCGCTGCGACAAGGCCGCCTCACTGGACGCAATCACATCCGCCACCCGCCCATCCGCGGCACGGATGGCGAACATCACGCGAGGCCCGTCCGGAATAAGCGGCAGGATGAGTGACATGTCATTGTCTGCATCGGTCTTCAGAACAGGCCGGGAAAGCGACTTGACGATGCCGACCACCTGGATGGGATGCTGCGCATCGGCATACAGGAACTTGCCGACTGCGCCGCCTTCCGGAAACAGCTTGTCTGCCAGTGCCTGCGAGACAACGGCCTCGCTTGCCTTGTAGAGCCCGGCATAGTCGGCGCTGGCCTCCATCGGCACGAACGCTCCCGCAGACAGGTCACGGCCGGCAACAAGGGTCAGGCCCAACACCTGGACTGCTGGCGAAGATG
Source organism: Stenotrophomonas sp. 96582_Sma (assembly GCF_056480905.1). NCBI lineage: Bacteria > Pseudomonadati > Pseudomonadota > Gammaproteobacteria > Lysobacterales > Lysobacteraceae > Stenotrophomonas > Stenotrophomonas sp. 96582_Sma. Next base: position 4,669,257 of record NZ_CM151122.1, read on the forward strand.
CCGTGTAGACAGTCGGCTCTGCCTCGACGATACCGGAGATGTCATTGCCTTCAAGCACCTTGTTGGTGAATCCCACCGACCAGCTGCGCTGGGAAAGGGGAAGCGACTCTGCTGCGACTACCTGTTCGACGCCTGGCTGTTGCCGGATGGCCTCCAGGTCGGTCCTGATCGAGGCTGCAGGGTTGGCTGCTGCAGGCCCCAGGTACTCGGTCTCGATGACGCCCAGGTTCGCCTCTTCCAGGCCCGTCTTGTAGGTGAGGGTTCCCAGCCGCTCGGACAGCAGAAACGCAAGGTTCGTCACGCACGCGGTGGCAACCAGCACCTGCACCAGAAGAATGGACGCGATGACGCGGTTGCGGGTGAGCGCGCGGACGACAAGGGGAACTTCTGCAATGCTCATTCTGACGCCTTGATCTGCATGGCCAGACGGCCCGAGGTAGCGCGCAGCGCAGGGAAGAACGCAGCGATCACGCTGGAGACACACGCCAGGCCCATGGTGAGAGCGGCCATGCTGAGATCCATGTTGGCCAGCGAGGCGTAGTCTTCCGGCTGCGTCCGCACAAGGTAGAGGCCGGCCTCTGCAACGATCAACCCTACCGCCCCGCCCAAGCCGCCGATGATCAGTGCTTCAGTGCAGAGCTGATAGATGACGTCCTGCCGACGCGCACCCAGCGCCCGACGGACCGATATTTCATGGGACCGGCGGATGAAGCGGGCGAAGATCAAGGCACTCATGTTCAGCAGGCAAACGATCAGGAACCCCAGGCACAGCGCCAACTGCAGCTTCACCTCGTTGGGGATGATGCGATGCTCGACCAGGAAGTCCTTCAGGGACACCATCCGCGGTGCAGTTGTCCTGTCAAACCTTCCCGCCTGGTGCTGTGCACGTGCGTAGTTGCCCAGGAAGCGCTCGTACTGCTCGACACTGGCCGCGTCAGGCAACTCGGCCCAGAACTGGATCCACGACGTGCGAGCGTCCTGCAGGCGATTGGGGGATTTGTCACCACTCCATGAAAAGACGCTGTTGGACACCGTCATCTGCATCTCTGCCGCGACACCTAACGGTATGAAGAAGTCTTCGCGCCCCTTGAACACGTCCTGCTGAAGGTCCGTATAGAACCGTGGGCGCGGGCTCCACGGACCGGCAACACCCACCACCGTGAATGCCTGGCCACCCAGCCGAACAGTCGTACCCACCAGGCCTTCACCGCCCAAATGAGCAGCCAGATCCTGACCCAGCACGACAACCCGGGCGTGGGCAGCATCATCTTCACGCGTCCAGGCCCTGCCCTGCACCACTGGGATGCCGAACATGGCAAACGCATCCGCAGTGACATACTGCCCTTGCGTGAAGAATGGAATCTGCACGCTGCGCTGCGCATCCACCAATAGACGAGCAGATGCCAGCGCGGCCTGATGGGAGGCCGGGGCCTGCCGCAGCAGGTTCTGGGCATCTACCCAGGTAAGGGCCACCCGCGGGTCCATGCCAGGCCTGACGTCGTAGGAGGTGGGGAGTGCGTCGATGAAGGGGTGATAGAGATGCTCGCTTCGCCCCGGCAGTGGATCCCACGTCATTGTCCGCACGACGGTCAACATCGTCATGCTCGCGCCAATGCCCAACCCCAGCGCCAGGATCAGCGCGGCGCTCATTCCCTTGGTTTCCAGAAGCCTTGTGCGGGCCAGCGCAAAGTAATGGCCTAACATATACGTCTCTCTAATGCAGGAATGTGGCCGCAGTCGGAATCACGTCCACCGGTTCAATCGAGATCCACGCTGTGCTGTTCTGCGCCCTGTCGCGGGCTTCCAGCAGATGCATCAGGCGGAAGCGCGAGCGCTGGACGATCCGAAGGATCGCTTCGATGCCCTTCTCGCTGCGATCCTTGATGAACGCCCTGGGTATCTTGTTCTGATTCAGGGCGTCCACAACGGCTTCCAGGGTCAGGTAACCAAGCCGCTGGGTAGAGGCACTGTCGATGAAGATCGAGGCGCTTTCCGCCATGCGCGGCAGAAACGCCGCTAGCAAGGCCTGGATGCTGTCCTGGGAGTGATTGAAGTCGGAGAAGACCATGTCAATTCCGCCGTCAAAGGCGGGGGCCCGGGCAATATCGGCAAAGCCGATTTCCTGCCAGTTGGAGACAACGTGATTCTCGACCCCGGCCCACTGGAATACGTGCTTCAGGAAAGCGGGATAGTCCTGCGCCTTTTCCCGCAGCAGATCGGCAAACGGCCCCTGCAGGCCCTCCACAAACCTGATGCCTGGCTCGCTGGAGAAGTGCGAGCCATTGTCGTAGGTGTGAATGACACCGCCACCGTTCTCCCGCAGCGCACCGGCCATCCAGGCCGCAGTGACGCCAAACCCGGTGCCCAGTTCAACCACGATGCGTGGGCGCATCCGCTTGACCAAGCTGTACAGCAGTACGCACAGATCCTCGCTTCCGTAAACCCAGCCCATGGACTCGCGCAGCGAGCTCAGCTTTTCAAGCAGCATTCACACCTCCGGCGTTGCCGGCAAGCAACCACGCATCCAACGCATCCTGCACAGCCGCATCGGCCGCGACGGAACGAAGGTAAGGCGAGAATGCATGGAAGGTTACCGCCTCATCCGTCACGTACAGGAGCATCTCTCCCGCTTCGGATCGGAAGGCGTGTGCGGCCGCTCGCGTTAGTTGCTCGCACACACCACCATCGACCTCAACGCTTTCACGGGGAAAGTGGATTCCGTTGTAGTCCCGCCCAAGGAACCACGCAACCACGGGGACGCCCTTCGGCCTGGAAACGTGGAACTGGTGTCTGCGGCGCTCTTCATCATCAAGCTGCCGTTCCTGCCGCCAGTCAAAAAGTGACCATACCGACTTCTGCATGGGGTCTTCGATGCGGGACAGGTCTGGTTCTTCGTAGCCAAAACTGTAGGCGAAGTCAGGCGTGTTCGCGCCTGGAAGAGCGCGTTCGAGTTCAAACCACTGCACGTTCAATGGAGCCAGGCACCGGGACACACCGCGCGTGCCCGTGTCGTGACAGAGGCTCACCCCCCGCGCCAGAAGCGGCTGCAGGCGGATATGGAACCAGCGGGCGTCCACTCCGCGCTCGGCCAGAAACTGTTCGATCTGCGTTCCTGCCAGTGAGAAGACCCGATTCACCACATTGGCTCCGCGGAACAGACGCTCGAGATGCGCACCTGGGCTCAAGCGGAGTACTTCGGGCCAGGGTTGGCCCTCCATTACCGGGATCAGTTCATCAATGTGCATGGCAGGGACACCTGTAGCCATGGCCCGCAGGGCGACAGGGTCAAGGTGATCCGCATGGATGACGACCGTTCTGCTCATTGCTGCCACTCCCCATAGCGATACTGCCGCTTCATTTCGGCCTGCATTCGATCGATCATCTGCCCAACCTCACTATTGATGGCGTCCTTGGTCATCAACCGACCACTGAGATCCTGCTCGATCAGGAAGCCGGCAGCGCAGACGGCCAGCCTGCGTTGGACGTGGCGCTTGGCGGTTTCACCCAGGTCCGGCGAGACTTCAAGATGACGTTTCAGCAAGCGGTGGCACACGTAGTAGACGAAGACAGCGTGGATGTAGGAGGAGTTGGGAATGGGATTCCCGGACCAGGGAGATACGACACGATGCTGGTAGTCATTGGCAACGAAGAATCCGTTGGCCAGCTCCCATGCGGCCAGATAGTTGTGGGTGCTTTCATGCATGATGCTCTCCATGCATGCCTCAACCAGAAGTTCAGGGTTATGCGTGTTCAGCAGTCGAATGGAACCCGGCTGCCTCGGCACATGCTCCGAGCCGTAGCGCCCGGCTTCATCGGAGGTGACGTCTGCCGACTTGCGCACGGTGATCCGCCGGACGAAGTTGCGGATGAGAAGGCCGTACATGGGTTCTGCACTATCGATCGCCGCCAGTGCGTCTGACAGCTTTCGCGAGACATGCTCGCGCTCCGCATCGGTCAGCGGCAGGCACGGTTGGCTCAGCACTCCAGAGCGTGGCTCATGATGCCGCGCCGGTGGGCTCTCAAGATCCAACGCGATACAGTCGCCCAGCTTCGGCAACTGCCGAAGGGTCCACACGCCCGTGGCATCCTTTTCCGCAACGCAGTCTCCAACTGGACTGTAGAGCTGCCACTGCCGCGCCTCCCTCAGGTACCTGCCTGTCCGTCCCTGTGCCAGTTCGGCGATCGACTTCTCCCGAGCGATGATGTCGTGCAGCGCGCCAAGCGCGCGGGCCTGTTCCTCCGCCCTCTCCTGCTCGTCGGCTCCCGCCTCCAGCCTACCCTTCCGTGCGGACTCCAGGCACAGATACTGCTCACAGAACTCGGAACTGAGCAGTACGCGGGCTTGGTGATCGGCACCGATTGACTGGTACATCTGGTGCATGACACGAGCCATGGCCCCGTACTGCTGGTCGGCAAGCACTTCCTGAAGTCGCGCTCTCATCCTGCGGAGTCTTGACCAGAGGATGCCCTCGACGACCGACTCCATGCTTTCTGTTGCATCTGCGATTTCCATCAGGCAGATCGGGTTTTTTACATCTGGCGGTTGGGCCTGGGCCATCGAACTCATTCTCCTACTCCATGTGGTGATCGCCGTCCTCGCCACTTGCTTCTGGCAGCTCTTATCCACCCTTCAAATCCACTTTGAGGCCGAAGACAAGAAGCCGCCTCCGGCCTCCATAGGCTCTGCATGACAGTGATTCACGTGCAAGGGGCGGAGAGATCCCCGCCCCTCTCTCTTCAGACGTCGAATCGGGAATCCGCGGCAATGCGCGAAGCAAATGCCATCTGCTTGCTCGCCGTGTCATGATGGTGATGGGATCCGAATGAATCGGAGTGATGGTGCCCATCTGCGAGAAGCGCGGATTTTTCGTCTCTGAACTCACTGATGCTCAGAGACTGCATATCCGCCTGGATGGACGTCGACGCCGCAATGTCATTGGCGAAATCTCCGTTCGATGCAGCAGCAGAAGCCGAACCTGCTGCCGCGACACCCGCAATGATCAGCGTGAGGGACGAGAGAGTCTTTACAGCAGTGCGTTGGGTCATTTTTCTTTACTCCATGTAATGGTGGGCATTTGATCTTCTGAGCTGCGAACGTGATCAGCGTTGTGGCTCAACTTGATTCAACGGCCCGCCGGCATCCAGCTGCAACCTCGCTGCTGTGCCGTGCACAGCTTCCGCCGTGCGCGGGCGGTTGCGCCCCAGCTTTCACTACGTGCAGAGGGCAACCATCGCCAATCGAGTGCTTGAATTTTCGCTTGCGTGCTGGCCCCGAAAGGACGTCACTGTCGCTAACGTCTTGGCCAAAGATAGGGAGGACGCGGCGTTCATCCCGTATCGCCACGTGTCAGAAGCAGCGTCCTCAGCGCATTCAAGAAGATATTCGTGCGAGAACCGACATATGTAGAACTGCTACAGAATTGACGATCTGTATTGGCGCTCACACACTTCCCCGCACGCCCTGTGCAAGGGAGCATAGGAAGGGGAGTATTCATGGAGTTCCGCACTGATTCACTGTCCGCCCGGATCCGCGTTGCGCGTATCAGCAACGGGCTATCTCAAACCGATCTCGCCAAAGCCCTGAACGTAAACCGGGCGACGGTGGGCCACTGGGAACGCGAACTAGGCTTCGTGCCGTCTATCGACCATCTGCATGCGTTGAGCAGGGTCACGTGCGTGAGCGTATCTTGGCTGATTACGGGGAACACCATCGCCGATGGTGGGAAGCCTGAAGGTATGCGCCTGCAGATGGAAGCCCACATGTTGACGGCATCGCGCAACCTTCCGATCTCCCTCCTCGACAACATTGTTGAGTTGATGAGGTCTGCCGAACGACATATCTGACGTCGTCCCGACGACTGAACCACACGTAGTGGCTGGCCGGACAAATCCTATATACACCGCCGGAGTACTCCGATGGTGATCGGCGCACCGCCGCCGCACCATCAAGCGCCCCTCTGCAGGAAACCACACATGGGCCTGGCGCTGGTCTACAGCCGTGCCCGCGCCGGGGTCGATGCCCCGCTGGTGCGGGTGGAGGTGCATCTCTCTGGCGGCCTGCCTGTCACGCAGATCGTGGGACTGGCCGAGACCAGCGTGCGTGAGTCCCGCGAGCGCGTCCGTGCCGCCCTGCTCTGCGCACGCTTCGACTTTCCGCAGCGCCGCATCACCCTGAACCTGGCGCCTGCCGACCTGCCCAAGGAGGGCGGTCGCTATGACCTGGCGATTGCCTTGGGCATCCTCGCTGCCAGTGGCCAGGTCGACCCACAGTCGCTGCTGCAGTACGAGTTCCTCGGCGAGCTGGGCCTGACCGGTGAACTGCGGCCGGTAGCCGGAGCGCTGCCGGCGGCGATTGCGGCGGCCGAAGCCGGGCGCATTCTGGTGGTACCACCCGGGAATGCGGCAGAAGCAGCTCTGGCCGAGCACGCTGATGTGCGAGTGGCGCGCACGCTGCTGGAATGCTGCGCTGGGTTGGGGAACCCACGCCTGCTGCCGCCCGTAGAACGCGTGGACACGACGCCCCTGCCACTGCCTGATTTGGCCGACGTGCGCGGGCAGGCGCATGCACGGCGCGCGTTGGAGGTCGCCGCTGCGGGCGGACACCACCTATTACTGATCGGTAGCCCTGGTTGCGGCAAGACGCTGTTGGCCTCACGCCTGCCCAGCCTGCTGCCGGATACCGAGGAAGCGGAGGCGTTGCAGCTGGCGGCGATTGCCTCGGTGAGTGGTGAAGGGTTGGACCCACGACGCTGGCGGCAACGGCCTTTCCGTTCTCCCCACCACAGTGCAAGTGCGGCGGCGCTGGTGGGCGGCGGAAATCCGCCCTGCCCCGGCGAAATCTCGCTGGCCCATCATGGCGTGCTGTTCCTGGACGAGCTGAAAGTTAGGTCGTCAAGTTGTCTGTCAACACTGTCGCCGGAAAAGTTGCCAGCGCTAGGTGGCACCTAGATCCATTGCCGTCAATTACAGCTAGTCCAGCGTCATCACAATGGCGTAGGTACTACTCCAGCTGCGACTCTTCAATTTCCACCGCGTTACGGCCTAACCACTTCAATCTTTCGAGCCAGTTGACTCTCGGTCAGCTACACGAAGCCGCCTCGATAGGTCAATTTCTTTGCAATTCTCAACGAATCTAAGACCCCAAATCCGACCAAGCGCCACGGAGGGCACATGAACCGCACCCGACTGTTGACATAGGATTGATGTGATCCTATATTCGGATTCTTATAGAGGAGCCGAAATCATGATCCGAACCCCAGAAGAAACTGCACTACTTATAGCGCTTTTGCTGAAACGCTCAGAACAGAAGAGAGCGCGTATCAGCGTGGCGACGATCCGGCGCTTGTCAAAGCGCAAACATATTCGTGGCGCATTCGTAGAGATGCTTGACGCACAACTTGATTCCCTAGGCGTCATCCTTGTGGAGCTTGATCGCGGAGGGTTTGGGCTAATCCCTTCCAACTTACTTGATGGCGCGCCGGCCATCACCGCGAAGAAATATCTTTCTTCTGACCTAGCAGATTTACGCAAAGGCGCCATTAGGTTTGACGACATCCGCGAAGAGCTTGATGACGACGTAGGCTTGGATGATGACGATGATTGAAAGCTCCAAAGCAGTGTCTGATCGCTTTGCCGCCTTAATGCGTCCAGGGGACTAACAGATGGCCAGCCAAAGAACTCCGAAGATCAGGCGCGAGGGCGTCAGGTTTTCAGGAATGCTCGACTTAAGCTTCACTCTGGAGGGCGAAGGATCGGGCCGCCACTTGATCGTCAGAGCAGCGCCAAGCGCCTTGGCGCTCCAGGTAGATTCGACGATTAGTCAGCGAAGTGTTGTCATTGCCCGCGTGGATGACTCAGACATCCACACCTATCCGATTAATATAAATCCGGGGAAGCCGGATTTCATGCGCTCCAAATACGGTCCATTGCGCGAAATCGCCCTGACATCCTCTTGGTTTTCCTTCGAACATGTAAACGATCTTGACACCTTTACGGAGCTCTTAACCGAGCTACCCACGGGCTTCAACAGAATTGGTGATCTTGGTCTTGGATTTCTCTATGAGTATCGATCCATTCCGGAACAAATTTCCGAGATCGAAGGAATCAAGCGCTTGGTGCTGACCAGAGGCAATCGCGCTCAGCTTGACGGAGACACCTATACCCTCGGTGTTAAGTCGTTTGAGAGCATTCGTAAGGAGCTCGATAGAATCACCGCACGCGGGCGTCGAGAAATGCAGTCCCAGCGTTCTCGCCATGCTCACAACACGCTACTGAGCTCGGTTCAACCTTCCAAATTTCCTGCCAAGCCGGAGGTCCTGCTTCCGGGCGTACTTCGTAGAGCTATCGAAACCGAAGATCAAGTTGCCAACCTGCCCGAGGCTGACCAGCGCGCCCTCATCGCAGCCGCAACCTCCAGTCTGGAAGCTGTCGCACAGGACTCCATCCCTACAGTGCTTCGGCTCGGTCAGACAGCTCAGCGCGTTGCGCTCGAACAACTCATTGTCAAGTTTGAACAACTCCTCACATCTAAGCACAACGAGTCGGTATGGCAGAAGTTTTTTGCGACCAATGCGTTCGTACTGGGCCTTGCGTTTGCCTTTCCAGCTGTGCTCATCGCTGAGCAAGCTCACGTGGGCAGCAAGAACATAAGTGGGGGCGGCCAGAGCATCTTAGACTTTATGATGGCCAATGAATGCTCAGGGAGTGTCGCAGTGATTGAGATAAAGACACCCGCCACAATGCTCCTTGAGGCAAGACCCTACCGGGGCACCTTGAAGGGACCTAGCCGCGACCTAGCTGCAGCCGTGGCCCAGGTTTTGCAGCAGCGTTTCCACTTGGTTAGCGACTTCTCGCACATTCAAGGCAAAGAGCTTGAAAACAAGGATGTCGCATCAGTGCATTGCATTCTTATCGCAGGAACCACTACTGAAGGGAGAGACGATCGCAGATCCTTCGAACTTTTCCGCGGCGCTCTCAAGGACGTAAGCATTGTCACCTTCGATGAGCTGCTGGCCAAACTAAGGACCGTCGCAAACGTTCTGCGGCAAGCGGAGGCCGGAGAATAGGCTGAGGGCTTTCCTTCCAGATGCCGCGCTTATACATGCACTTGTTGCTCAGCATGCCGGGATCCCGCCGCGCAAAGAGCGTCCGCTCAGGATACTTAAAGTGCCTTATGAACTTTGATGTAGTCGCGCTATCGTAGTGGTAAGCGGGCCCTTAGTCGTTGCTGAAGCGATAGCGCTCTGCCAGCGCAGGATCGCAAAGCGCAACTCGAACACCCGGACCTCCATTAGGCGCGGTATCCAGGCGGTGTTGATGTAGGAAGTACTTGACCAAGCACTGACGCATCGTCGCGGACCATCGCCAGCCGTCAGGCGTCTCTTCCATGCCAAACTGCTGCGCCACAATCTCCTGCTGGGCTTTCGACAAGGCGAGTCTTGGCTGGATGGCCACCTCGACAAGCGCCTTCCACTCAGCATCCGCATTGTCGATGGCGGATGGATCGGCTGCAACCACCGACGCGCCACACTCTTTGATACGGCTCAAAACGAAGTCCGCAAAGCGCGCCTTCCGCTCATCATAGGCACGCACGTGCCAGCGAGAAAGAACATAGACCAAGTTCTGCGGCCAGATGATCCTGCGCTGAGGACCATCTTCTGAAAACGACTGGTATATGATCTCGACGCCTTGCCGCTGACTGATAGCAGAAACCATAGGTCTCAACACCTGGGCGGAAATACTGCCCTGCATGCTGGGCAGCACCTCGACTGCCAACGCCGGCCCAGCACCGGCCATGATGGCTGGATCATGTGCGAGCGAGTAGGCAAGCAGAAGCTCTAAGTACTCTTGGGCGTCGCCAGAGGCATGCTGCGGCTTGAAGCTTTCAGTTGCTCGCCACGCTCTTACCTCGGGGTCGTAGGCAAGAAAGCCGGGATAGCGCGCCCGATAGCTGCTAATCTCCCGCGTCACGTGGTTAAGGGTCAACCCGAAGGCCGCGCACAGATCCTTACGCTGTAGACACCCCTCCCACAGCAGCTGGGCCTCGATAAATCTAAATCGCTGTAGCTGCGCTGGGCTCAGTTCAGTCGTCAACCGCGACGCCCCCAATCAGGACGAGTAGTACCCTCGTCAGAATGCTACCACACAAGTTGATTGCCTCAACCATTGTGTTAATATCGGGCCGTTTGCTCAGGGCAAAGGCTTGCCGTGAAAACCGCCGCTTTGAACAATTGGCTAGATGCTTGGGGCTACCTGCAGGAAGCAGGCAACCTCCACCGTGCCGGCAAGGTTCCCGGTTCGCACCCCTACGCCCGTGAGATCGACGACCTCCTTGATCCCAATGGAGACATCCGCGCCCGCGCTGTCTTCGACGTCGATGGCGTCCCGACCGTTTGCTTCCTGGCCAAGGATTCGCGCACCAGCAAGAAGGCCGTCCTGGACGGCATTCGAGAGAGGATCTGGAACCAGAACCTGGTCTCCGTCGTCCTCGTTGTGGATCAGGAAAGCGCGCAAGCCCTGCCCGTAAGTGGTCGTAAGGCCGATGCGGTCTCGCTAAGTCGCGACGAAGCCAATCCGCTTGGCCCGTTTTCCAGCGCCGACGTGCAATCGGGCACAGTGTTCGCTGACCACCCCGAGTGGTTCTCTGCCGAGAATCGAGTCGATCAGGTCTTGCTGAGGTCTTTGAAGGTAATGGTGGATGTCCTGCAGAAGCAGGGATTGACCAAAACCGATGCCCAGCTCCTGATGGCCCAAGTGATGTTTGTCTCCTACCTGGAGCACAGGGGCATTATCGGCGATCAGTACCGCACCGAACACGGAGTGGAGCCTCTCTCCACGTTGGTGGCGGCCAAGAACCCGGCCGGAATAGTCAAGCTGCTCCGCCAGCTGAAGAAGGACTTCAATGGCGATTTGCTTGAGCCCGGCGAACGCCTTGATCGGTTCTGGAATGGCCTGTCGCCGGCTTCGCTCCAGAGCCTGCACGGGTTCCTTAAGCGAGATGACCTTGAAAGCGGACAACTCAGCTTCTGGCGCTATGACTTCCGGTTTATCCCGGTTGAGCTGATCTCGGGCATCTATGAGTCCTTCTTGTCCGAAGACAAGAAGGAGGTCGGAGCGTTCTATACGCCTCGACACTTGGCGATGCTGGCGGTGGATCTTGCCCTGGAGGGCTCCGAGGATGTGCTCAAAGAGCGCATTTACGACGGCGCCTGCGGCTCAGGGATTCTCCTCACAACCGCCTTCCGTCGCCTGATCGGTCACGCCCAGGGCTGCCGCGATAGGACGCTCACGTTCGCGGAGCGTGTAGAGCTGCTAGAGCGTTCAATTTTTGGGTCTGATCTGAATTTGTCGGCCTGCCGCGTCACCGCCTTCAGCCTTTATCTCTCGGTGCTAGAAGGTCTGGCACCTGCCGACCTAGCCACGCTTGCTGCGGAAGGAAAGGCGAAGCTCCCCAAGTTGGTGGGCAAAAATCTACGCGGCGGCGAGGTCGATGGCGACTTCTTCGATGTATCAAATCCGCGCGCAAAGCGCCCGACGTGCACCATCTTTCTCTCCAATCCGCCCTGGGTCGAACCTCCCAAGGCGGTCAGCCTAAGCAGTGATACGTGGGCGCGCGCCAACGGCTTGGATTTGCCTCGACGGCAGACGGCCGCTGCCTTTGTATTCCGAGCCAAGCAGTGCCTAGTACCGAACGGCAAAGTTTGCTTCATTCTCCCAGTGAGCCTGCTTGCCGCCCCAAGCAGCAAGGAATTCATGCGGGACTTGCTGGAGCAGTATCGCGTTGACAAGCTGATCAACTTTGGCGACGTCCGTAAGCTTCTGTTCTCATCTGCACGCCAGCCCACCATGGTAATGGTTGCGAAGCCACGGCAAGAGGATCAGTTTGGCCCGGTCCGAGATGAGCAGATCGACTATTGGACACCTAAAGCAGATGTCAGCCTCGCCTTCGGCCGCCTGACGGTCCATGGCGCTGATCGTAGCCAGATCCGAGCGCAGTCACTTTCCTACAGCAACGAACTGCTGACCACGCTGTTCTGGGGCAACACCCACGATGTCGCGATGATCAGCCAGCAGCGTCTTAAGGGTACGCTGGGAACGCTACTCAAGCGCGATGGCTGGACAAGTATGAAGGGCTTCCACGTTCTGGACTCTTCGGTTGAGGAGCCAGCTTCATCGCAGCCCTTGGCCGTCATTCCCTTTCTGGATGCAAGATCATTTAGCAGCACAGGCTCAATCCTCGACCGTGACGTGCTCAGACCCTTCCCGACGGCAAAATGGCCGACGGTAGCTCGCATCCCGCCGGCGATGCTGAATGCATTCCAAGCACCTAGGATCGTGTTCACTGACGGCTTGGCCAAGGACCGTAGGGTGTGCGCCGCGTACTCCAGCGCCTCCTTCTGCTTTACCAGCAGTATAGGCGTGATCACTGCCCCGCAAGGTCAAGCCAGGCTACTGCGCTTTATCGCTTTCTATCTGCAGTCTGACATCGCTCGCTACTTCCTACTCATGACCGCGTACCAGATCGCCTTTGAGCGAGAGCGCGTGAGCTTGAACGATTTGAAAGCTTTGCCGTTTGTCGCACCTGACGCGCATCGCGACCCGAAGGCCGCCACAGCTATCGTCAAGAAGCTCACCGACCTTCTTGCGGCTATTGAGGCCAAATCGCCGATCCTCCATGGCGACCTCTATGCTACCAAGCGGCAGGAAGCAGAAGATCTTCTTGCAGATTACTTCGAGCTTAGTCCGCAGCAGTACGCACGGATCCGAGAGATCGGTGCACTGGTGGTCGACAGCATCCAGCCTGGGACCATCTCTGATCTAAAGACAGAGCTTCATCGGCGCCCTTCTTATAGCGAAGTGCAGGAATACGCGAAAACTCTGAGCTCTGAGCTACGTGCTTGGCAACAGGCCGCGGGCGGCATTGGATCAATCGAGGCAGACCTGGCGTTCAACGCGGTCGGTGCCCGAGGGCCGATTGGCGTCGTGCGCATGAAACCAAACAAGGCAGCTCAGTCCAAGATTGAGACGGCGGAGTCGAATAAAGCCGTTCGTGCGCTGGTCGACGAACTCCGGAGCAATGATCTTTTGCCGGCGAGCTGGGGGGAGTGCCTGTACGTGATGGGCGACATCATCATCCGACATGGCAACAACATCTATCTGGCAAAACCCTTTATTAGCCGCTTCTGGATGACGGGATCGGCTCAGCGCGATGCCGAGCGTATCGTGCGATACGCCAGGGGAATGGAAAACTCATGAAAGCCGATGCTATGGATAGCGCTAGCAAAGATCCTTGGCAGGATATGTTCCCTCTCGATGAGGCGCGGCAGGCCACCAACTTTCTGGTCTCCACTTGGCATCGCATTGTGAAGGAGTGCCCAGACCATCTGAAGCCAAGCCAGCTAGAGCCCGCACTGACGGAAAATTTCTGGTGGCACCTCAATGAAACTAGCGGACCTGTCGGTCGACTAACTGGGCAGTGGAGCTATGAGCGCCATTTGATGGAGCTTGATTCAGCAACCAAAAAGCTCATCAAGCGCATGCGCATGGATATTACGTACTTCTCCAATGCCCAGCTACCTCAGCTGGACATGGTGTACGAGTTCAAGAAGCTCAGCCCCGAATCCTCAAGCCGCAGCAAGTATCGGGGCAAGGATGGCCTGCAGCGATTCGTCGACGGCCACTACGCCAAGCATCAGCCCATTGCCGCAATGGTGGGCATGACGCTCAAGAATCGGGCGGACTGCATCAGCAAGCTCTCTGCGGACCTGGGCAAGTCAACGGCTCAAACCTCGCTGTCCATGGTGGCCAACGATGCAGGCAAGCATGTTTGCATGCCCTCTGAGCTCTTTGACGCTCATGCGGATTTTGACACTCAGCATGTTCGGCCAGCCGGTCAAGCTTGGAAAGACGGCAACATCCGTGTTGCGCACATCTTCCTACCACTACCAGGCTGCACTTGAATACGATGCAAGTCGGGGTGCCGATGCCCTACTGGGCCCCGCAACTCAGAGTAGTCCGGTAGCGCCAATGCGAGAGCTTGATCACTGTCATCCTTGAGTCACGAACCGACACAATCGCCTCGGACAGGCTGCTGATGATTGCAGAAATCGACGGTCGAAGGCTGCCAGAGATCGTTAGAAATGGGAGGTGGGCCAAGGCGCATTCTCCAGTGCTGCTGTGTTTAAGCACACGTACTTCTACAAAAACCCCCGCACAGGCTGAGGTAGGAGCCGATTCAGTTGATGCCCCATCTTCCCCAATCCAGCCTGCTGAGGTCTGCTTCCGTGCCGGATATGACGATGAAGGGGGCAAGGCACTCAACATTGACGCGGTCAAACGGGTGCTGCGGCTTGCCACACGCGCGACCGACACCCAAATGTCGACCCGCCTCTGCGTGGAGCTGACAGATTGATTCCACTCTACTGATAGGCCTTTGTATTCGACAAAGGAAGCGCCCGACATGAGCCGGGCGCAATTTGGCTAGTCGATGATGTTGCCGTCCTCGTCGCGAGTGTAGTCAGAGCCGCACTCACCGCACACCTGATCGATATGCACGCCATCGTTATGATCAAAGTGATGGTAGAGAACGTCCAATGGGATGTCTGTCACATCCTCGACCTCCAGCTCATCTAGCAGGCGCCGCTCGACCCAGCACTGGACCTGGTGAGCCTGCCCAGACCGCCGACACTCTGGGCAGGGAACCTTCATGCTTACTCCGGGTGAGCTCATGCCGTGACTCCCGGACCACCAATTAAAGTTTCCAGATTGGTGTCCATGCACATCCAACCGACCTCCCATGGCCGACCCGGAAAATGCCTCTCGCTGAGGGCCGTAAGCTCGGAGATTACATGACTGGGCGGGGTGCGCGGGCAGCCTTGGAAGGGCTGATTTTCAAAACCGCAGATGAGCAGCTCCGGCGGGTAGATAGCCGAACATTTGACCTTGCCTGGTTCCGCAGCGTTCACGACCAGCAGCCACTCTTCGCAGGCAGCAAAGAAAACATCCTCGATCCCCTTTGCTCTTGAACGGCCGACTATGTCCACTAGGTAGGCCGGTCCAGTGGCCAGCACTTTGAGCTCCTGCTCCGTCGGACACTCCCAATTTGACCAGCTATTGCGAACTGCGTAGTCGATGTACGCCTGCGTGCTGCACAGCTCCTGGAACGTCATTTCCAAGTCGCCGGCCATCTTCTCCAGCTTGGCGAAGATTACGTCGATTGCCTCTGCGTTGGGCAAGCCGTACTGGGCTGCCGCGTCTCGTTCGAGAATCTTTTGATCCTTGCTACGACGAAGGTTGCGGACGGGCGGCATGCCGTCGCTCTTGAGCCTTCCTGCGGCAATCAGGCGGCCGACACGGTTGACGCGAGCGCGCCACGCTTTGGCGCTAGCGTCCAGCAGGAGCACGCCGAAGTACGCAGCCGTGAAAAGCTCCGTATGGCGAATCCAGGGCAGCCCCTCCAACCACGTGCGATGCACAGGTGCGATCAGCCTTTCTGGTGCCAACGTGAGAAGGCTCCAAGTTGACTTAGGAAACAGCTGGAGATGCTGGTGCGCGGTGGTGAGAGCGATCAAGCTAAGACTATCGAGCTCGATCGCGATGCCAGCAGGCAGCGCGCCACGGTCGTGACGTTGGTTCATACAGTACTCCTAGACGAAACAAATGAAAAAGATGCGCCAAGGGGCGCAATCGGGTTTCGTCGGGCACCGCGCTGCAGCTCAATGCTCCCGGCAGAGCATGACAGCAATCGCCGTTAGGCTGCTGATGCGAAAACTCTGCCAGCGGCTGTGGCCAGAGTCAAGTTCACCAATGACCAACCTCAAGGCGGGATTTGGAGCTTGAGCTGAGACCACCAAGCAGGGAACTCAGAGCAAAGGCGATGAGGATCTATTCGCACCAGCCCCGCCCCCGATGATAGAGGCTCACGGTCAACACGCTTGCTGCGTAGGGAGGCCTCCAAACCCAAAGGCTCCCTGAATACCGCTTCGCCACCTCTAGCTGACAGCGAACTCTTGGAGCTCAACTCAGCAGAGGTTACGGGGTTCGACAGACCGAGGGGGCATAGACTTCGCGACCAACGCCCCCTGAACGAAATTTTATTCTTGTAAATTAATCACTTACGAAGACTCAACATCTCAGAACAGGGTAGTTCGAATGATGTCCTTGCCAGGCTAGTAGATGAGGAACAAGCTTATACTGAACGTCTTCATCATCACCCAGTGCCCCGCGAACGGAATGACTTCAAGGTTGCCGTTCAAAATTTGGCCTTCGGAATTGGCCTATCTGAAAAATTGAGCACCAAAGAGTGTCAACCAAATTGACACCAATTCTTGGCTCAGCGATACTACCCCGGCTCGGTTGGAGACGCGCGTCTCGCCGGCACCCCATCAATGCCTCGAATTCATCGAAGTGCGCTGGTGGAACTTGTAGGGCGCCCAGGGGCCGAAAGAGTGCTGCTAAGTTCTCTCGTTTCGGACGACGCCTTGTAAGGTTGGAACTTAGCAAGATGAAAACTGAAGCATGATCTCAGGAAAGGCCGTTACTATGCGTAACGGCTTTTCCGCTTTTTGCCCTCCAACAAGGAATTTGGTGTGGACAGTGTCACTGCTTGGAAACCCCTTCTTCTGACGCTGCTCAAAGACCGCCCACCAGAGCCTGCCGCTCGATTGATGCAAAGCTTGGTATCCCGGGGCAACACCGTTGAGCTCGGCGGCTTTGACTACAAACGGCTGGGTTTCAAGCGCTTTCGCAATTTCCTCGAAGCTTGCGCGGACATCCTGCACTGGGACGTCGATGCAGAAGGAACGATGCTTGTAAGCCTGCGAAAGGCTACTGAGACCGACAACGAACAGCCCGCGATGGAAGCTGCCACTCGCCGCGTCCCCGCAGTGCGTGGTGACATCTGGATTGCGTTTGCCAATCCAGACCCGTTGCGCGTTCGCTACTTCAACCGCAGTAGTGGCAGCGTCTTCCATCACAAACCGGGTAATGCGGAAATCACGGTGAACAAGCCTGGTCCCGACTGGATCCCCATCAAGCCGGTTGAAGCTGTAGTTCAACAGTCTTGGATGAGAGAGTTTGTGGCCGCAACGCCGGGAATTGAGGCAGATGCGTTCCCCATGCTCAACGCGCCCTACCGAACCGAAGTGAATGCTGAGTTCACCAAGGCATTAGGACCGGATGGTAGTCGCTGGCGCAAGTACCGTACTACCAGGATGATCGATGCCATTTGTCGCTGGGCTCAGCAATCCGGTGTGGATTTGTCACTTCTATGCCCCATCGACCCCAGAACTTCCGCGAGTCAGCCCCCAACGCCACGGCCTGTCGAATCAGCAACCACTGAGATGTCCGCCAAGGAACGCGCACTGAAGCTTTTGGAAGCATTGACGGATGATGAGATCGCTGGAACGCTTGTTCCACTCATGGCCTCAATCATCATGGTGAAATCGCATCGCTGACGGATATCCCAAGGATGGCACTGTTAGTAGTTGGACTTCCGGCGGGCAAAAAGGCGCTTTTCTTGGCTGAAGCCAAGAAGAGAGATCTCAGTGCCGAGCTTCTGCTGATAAAGCGTCACAATGACCACTATTTCCTGATTCCACCGCAGGGGCAGTCGACGATTGCGCTTAAGCGATTCATCGATAACAACCCCGAGCCCGGATCCACGATCCTAGTGTTGCCTTATGCCGAGCAGCCGCATGAGATGATGCCGATGCTCGAGGATTTCGTGGAGTACGGTGGGGGAACCGTCCTTAGACCTACTCCCGCACAAGACGGATGGCCTAGCAGTCTTGTTGAAAACCCACAAGGCAATGATGTGGAGGGCCAGCTCTATGACGCCCTACTGACTCTTTTGGGCTGGGAAAAGCTGCCCGAGAAGCCGCCGCTTCCCTCGGCACGGTTCCGAACGTCTGAGAAAGGGCTGAAGGACTACCAGATCCTGGGTAACGCATTGGACATTTGCGACGAGGTCGCCGAGGTTCGGCATGCGTTTCTGAAGAGATCGGCCGAGGCGTTGGAAGACTTGTGTCGAAAGAAGGGCCAGGTTGGAATGACGCTGGATGCCTTCTTTGCAAAGAAGCGAGCACCTCTGGCACAAACAGGCGGTATAAAGACGTCGGTCTGCTTAATGAAGGGCATCAAGCTGATTCACCAAAGCGACTCAAACATCCACCTCAAAGAAGGTGATCACACAACACCGCAAAGTGCGGCACGAGTCTACTTCCAATCGCTGAGTAGGAACGACCAGTACCGACTGTACTTGCTATATGCGGGCCCACACCCAGAGCGAGAAATCAGCTGCAACGTTGCCTGGGATCACGGATAACGACCCAACTTCAGGAAGAATACAATGGCGGGAAACGACGCGGTCGCCCCAGATGCTCAAT
This sequence comes from Stenotrophomonas sp. 96582_Sma, assembly GCF_056480905.1. NCBI lineage: Bacteria > Pseudomonadati > Pseudomonadota > Gammaproteobacteria > Lysobacterales > Lysobacteraceae > Stenotrophomonas > Stenotrophomonas sp. 96582_Sma. Next base: position 4,687,640 of record NZ_CM151122.1, read on the forward strand.
GGCTCCGGGATGAGCTCGACAGGCGTACGGCGGGCTACAACGAGCTGAATTTTCTCGAGAAATTCGGCATGTACATGGCCAACGCCCAACTATTGGAGATGGGCGTAAAGCGCGTACTTGTCGGCAAGTTCAACGAGGACTTCGACGAAGTGGAGGAGATGTCGCTGGGCATTCTCGGCAAACGCATGCGACGCAACGGAGTGCGCGAAGAAGTCTTAGCGGGCCTGAAGTACATTACTGAATCTCGTAACCACATTGCACACGCTCTTCTAGCAGAGCATCACATCTGGGTCAGCGTGATGGGCGATAGAATGCACAATCGGCAGGAACGAGATCTAGACAAGGCGTATCTAGAGCTAATGAGCTTTAACCTTGGGTTTGAGCACGCCGAAGAGAACAATCTCTTTGTGCTTCCCCAATAGTCCACCAAACACCTGGTACCAATTGGCCGACGTTGAAGCTCAGCCGCCTGCATCGGACAGCTCGCGTCAAAGACCGCTACGATGAAACCTTCACTTTAAAAGACCCCGCCACTGAAGGCGGGGACGTCGCCACCAGAGCGACCTGGGCAAGTGGCCCTGTCGTAAGCAAAGCGGATCCTGTCCGGCGAGAGCACTTGATTGTGCGAATCTGCCGCTCATCGCACATCCAGCTCGCTGATCCGCATGAGAACACGTTCAGACGCAATCTCAAGTCCGCCATCGTCTGGCAGATAAGGAGACCCAAAGAGAGGCGCCTCAACCCAGAGGTGCTCTTGCCCAGGGTGCGCATAGGATGCGTAATCGTCCCGACGTCCCCCCGAGATTGAGTAGCGCGACGGTTTGGAGTCCAATCCTCAACGACAAGGAGATTGGACGTGAAGAAGCGCTTTTCCGAAGAACAGATCATCGGCTTCCTGCGCGAGGCCGAGGCGGGCATGCCGATAAAGGACCTACGCCGCCAGCCGGTGGAGCGACCTTGGGGGTCCAGGAACAGACCACTTTCGTGCAGAATTCGCACGATGTCCGCAAGGAAGGGACGCGATCCTGTTAGGTGCGGCCCTCTCTGGCCTCAGATGCAGCAGCTTTGGAGCACATTCCCTGAGCATCAGACCGAGTCGGACTGGAGATGTGTTAGGAGGGTGAATGCGTCTTCCTTAGAGATTTCGAGCACCCGGCATAGCTGAACAAATTCAATGATGTCGAGACGGCGCGCTCCTGCTTCTACTGCCGATAGGGCCTGCTGAGACCAGCCCAGTGCCTTCGCGACCTCCGTCTGACTTCTTGCAAGCGCCTCACGTCGACGCCGCAGGGCTTCGATCAGGCTTCTATACTCGGCCTGGTAGATCGTTTTTCGGGCCATGGAACCATCGCCAAGCTTGGGCGATAGGTACGGTATGACTCGCTCACCGATTACACGAAAATCATGTAGTATCAGGCGAGCCCGTCCAGCTAACCCCGTATGCTTGGCCGGCTTTGCGCTTGGGTATTGGCCGCATCCCGCCGGATGAGGAGACAAGATGATCGAAGTGATCTTGAGTTGGTCCGTTCGTGAGGTCCGGGATGGAGTATCTGGTCCGGAGGTTCAGGCCGTGACCGACTTCCGACTGGGCGTGACGGAGCGCGACTCAGGCGCTGACGCATTTAGAGATAGCCTCCTCCGACAGTTGTCGATCTATCTGGCCGAAACTGTCTTCCTGGATGTCGTCCAGGTTGCGGAGCTCAACCGGGATCTTCTCGCCGGCGATGGTGCCCTATGAATGAGATCTCCGCTTCATATCACCGAATACGGAGGCATCGTCCGTTGACATGCCCCTGTAGCTCAATAGGTAGAGCAGCGGTTTTATAACCCGTCAGCGCCAGATAAGCGGCTTGTGTCGGTTCGAGCCCGACCGGGGGCACCATCCATTGCACTGACTTGTCGTCTCGACAACCTGTGCCAATCCCCTTGAGTGTCCTGACTCAGCCGGAGATAAGCTCTATGCGAAGCATTGGAAGCCCGATCTCACTAGAGCATCTTGCAGTCGCGCGGCGAACGGACCTCGCCACCCAATGGCCGACTGCAACCCAAGTCGAGCGAGCTCTTGGCGACGAGCGAAGCGGCCAAGCGCCATTCGCTATGCGGTGGTTTCGTGAAGGAAGACTTCTGGCAGCCTATCTACCTGACTCGGGCGGCAGCTGGCACTTTCCACCTTGGCAGTTCGGTTGCGATGGCAAGCCGGTCCAATACCTCGCAGAGATCCTTGGATCGATTCGGCGCACCGGCCAGTTTCTCGACGCCAAGGGTCAAACCACTGGTTGGTCAGAGATTGAATGGTTTCTCTCCGGCCATGCCCTTCTGGATGGGCGATCGCCTGCAGAGCTGCTCGCAACAATGCCCCATCAAGTCTTGAGGGCTGCGCTTACTGAATTCCAGTCAGAGAACTGACCAGGCATCGGCACAAAGGTCCTCAGAATGTGGCTACAGGCTTGCCGAACCTCATCCTCGCGCCTTCTTCATTCGGAGTCGTTCAACCGTTGACTGCGCAAAGGCCAGCTCCTCACGGGCATCATGCAGGGCCGCTGCCAGCTCACCACACAACGTGGTAAGAATCCCGACCTTCTCAACTTCGCGCCTGAGTCGCTCTCGAAGAAGATCGATCTTCAAGGCTACGTCCCTTTCGCGCTTTTGTGGGTCTGAGAGCTCAGCAATCTTTGCAACCACGCATTGATGGGACCGATAGACGGACTGTCTCGAGATCCCACAGCCTTCTGCGACCGATCTAACTGATGGCTTTCTGCCGCCCGCCCTCCAAGCCGCCAGCTGCAGCTCGAACTCGGTCAAAAGACACTCACGGTTCATCACTTCCCCCAATAACAGAGAGAATCTTCACTGCCTGTGCCAATCTCTCAGCGGCGATCCTCTTGGACTGCGCCGGAGTTCCTCGAAACCTGGCGAACTCTTCCAAGTCAGCAACGCGCCGCCTCCACCACTCGGCATGCCGAGGCGTCGCTGCGAAGTTCAAGCAGCTCGCACAGGTAGTTGGAGTTCTATTCGCTTTGTTCGGTCCGTCTTCATTCCCCTCGCACTTCGATCGCTCTTGCCGGTAGAAGCAGTATCCCCAATCGCAAGGACCCAGAACGACCCCGGCACCCAGCATTCGAAACACCTCCTTCTGGGTACTCACGCGCGACAGTACAGCTTCGATCCTCCGCCTAGTCGCTTCCATCACTTCAGCAGGAATATTCGTATGTACGGAATCAGAGTGCGCAAGATCCTCCATGGCCCTGATCACTTCTAAGCTGGATTCTTCGTTCAGTAACTTGGTCAGCTCTGGGTCGCTGCCGACATAGTACGTATCAGTGATCTGCGCATCCAAGTGGCCGTACTGAAATGCGAGGGCGCCGAGACTGGAGCGATCTCGCCTTGCAACGAATCGGGCTAAGAACCTCCTAGTCTTCCGAAAAGTCAGGTGCTCCAGCGCCGTTCCTCCCTCAGGGCACGAAAGCTGGGCGAATTCTCTCACCCTGCATAGCAACATCGAAGCCCATGCAACCTTGGATGGTGCGCGCGTCCGGCCACTTAGATACGGCTTTCTGCTCACCACTCGAGCCGCCAGAAGCGCCTTAGTGCCGCTATTAGCTCGTACTTCTGCCCCCAATAGTTCAATTGCCTCCACCGCAGCTTTGACCTCTGGGACGACTATCCAAGTGTGGGCACGCCCACTTTTGGCGAGAATTCCTTTGATGACCCAACTGCCGAACTCACCGTCACCCTCTTTCTCAACACACCCGACACATAGTCGCTGCAACTCAGACGTTCGCATAACCGAAAGAAGCGCAATCACCGCGATAGCAGCTCCGATCACCGTCCCAATCATTCGCTCTTCGCTCAAACACGTGCGCTCTCCAAGCCTCTTCATGGCCTCAGAGCTAAAGTTCGGCCGATCCCCTACCCACTCTGAGTGCCAATGACGACGTCCACGTCTGGCAGTCCTTGTGGCCCTGGGTCCGGCGAACTTGCTGACGAGCTTAAGTACCTCCGGTGCGTCCTCCTGTACCACCACCAGTGCGTCCCTCAGCACCCTTAGAATCAGATCCTCGCCGAGAGCGTCTGTTCCGGCCTCATTCCCAGCCATCCTAATTCTCTTGCGCGATCGCTGCGCGACCGCAGAGCAGGCCGCCCGTACCTCGACAGAACAGTCAGTATGTCCTCTCAGAAAATCCTCCACGTTCGCAGACCGGCAGCCCTCCGCACGTGGCGTGATCCGCCTACCCTTCTGAAATCCGACAACCTCGCGGCCCCAATACTCAATCAGCTCAGAATCAATTTCTTTGGGCGACGCAGCGCCGTGCTCTTTACACCAGACAGCGAACGACTTGATGGCGTAGAACCGCTCTCTCAATGTCAATGGGATAGTCGACGCCCGCGGCACCAACCCTAGAAGAGTTTTCGCAAAGTAGTCTTTCGCGGAAGACCTCCAAGCGGGGGGAAACTTATGGAAGTCTAAGCAGATCCTATGATAGGAATCGCCAACGACGTACTGACGGAGCTCCCAGCAGCCATCTTCATACCGGACACCAAATTTTGCGAGATCGAAATCAACCTTCTCTGGCGCAGATCGGACCCTCTTCATAGATCACTCCATACTCAGATGCGGGATCTTCAGAGCGAGCGGCCTCGCTACTTCAAGCACATTTTTGGGAACCCTTTCCAGCAATGCCAGCAAGACCTGGTGCGTTGCCTCAAAAGCTTCCAGATAGCGTGCTCGGACATCGAATGATTTATTGGCCTGCTTCTTCATTCGCTCTAGCGAACTCAGTGTCGCGAGCATCCTGGACACATGCTTCGCGCTGTCAATCACCACAATGCTATTGGGACATGTCGCGCACTGCAGGTACTGGAGACACTCCTTCCCAACAATTGACTGCGGCGCGACCCCCGAAGACGGATCAGAGCACTGCAATCCCGTCACAGTTTCGTAGCGACGCACAGTTGGACGCCTGGCCTCTTCCAGAACCTTGCCAATGAACGTCGCAACTCTTCTTCGAGCTTGTGACGAGGGAGGATGCTGACTCAGGTATCGCTGCGTTGTCCTAGGATGGCTGTGCTGCATCTTCCTCTGTATGGACTCAATTCCAACACCTGATGTACTCAGAGCCTCTGCACCAGACGCGCGAATGTCGACGAAGTTGAAGTCCGGAAGATCATGCTCCTTGATGAATTCGGCCAGCGCGTTGTGCCAACCCTGGACATTGGGAGTCCTCGCCCCCGCCCCGAACGGACTGATGAACAAGCGCGCTGAAAAATCACCAGCAATCGGGCGTAAGACGCGAGTTTTTTGAGTGATATCGTCTACCAGAGCAGGAACTGAGTAACGACCATCTGCACTCACGTCTAGCACCTGTTGCCGTCCGGCCCTGTACTTGTCCCATATGACGCGTCTCTTCAACGGGTCAACCGGATGCGCTTCAACACAGTCCACAGAGATCTCCATTGCCGACTGAGGATTAGCGAGTGTCTGGCACATCAGACAAATGAGATATGGGATGAGATCACGTGCGTCCAAGACGAGGTAGCGACGAACCTCCCTGTACCGGCAGCTGTGCTGAATCAAGCCACTCCTTGTCAGCCGGTGCTTTGCTAGCACTCCTCGCTGCAACCCCTTCTGGATGCCAACCAATGTGACAACGTCACGGCCGGAGAGCTCCTCACATTCGCCAGTTCTGATCGCGGTCTCGCCAACCTCTAATCGTCGACGCACACGATCAATGCCCTTCTTACTAGCTGAAAAAATCACAGATAGGTCGCTGACAGACAATCTGATACTGCGCACAGACTTCGCCTCTCGCGTCAATCCGCAAGGACCGGAATCAACATTCATCCACAAAATTGTGTTCGCTGCGTCGTTCAGCGAAAGCCATCTGTAGATCGCTGCAATGAAGTTGTAGTGAGAGATCGCAGTTGACTGGCGAACATTCCGATCCATGGAGCAGAGGAAGTCCTTAATGACTGACTGACGCTTCACTGCCACATTAGGATCACGCTGAGTTGCCAAGTATCTGCAGTACTTTCTTACCGAGGCCCACGCTTGCCTTCTGCTTACGGATCTGTAGGTCGCCGTCAATGCTTGGAATGACCTTGCTAGATGCGAGGCGACAGCAGGACTGAGACCCAACAAACGAAAATCGTATGACTCCACGTCCCGTCCCGGAATGTCGCTCACAAACCTGATCACTAGGCTCTCATTCTTCATTCAAGGCTCTCCTGCACTTCGATCAGCGCTCGCAGCACTCCGAGGTCCATCGCTTTAACGGTATCCAGGTATAGCTCTGTTGTCGCAGGACTGGAATGACCAAGAATGTGCTGCAGAACTTTGGTCGGATTTATCCCGGCACCACTGACTGCACAACGCTCGAGGGCAGCGTTCATGTGAGCGGCAAAGGTATGACGTGTACAGTGAGGTGACGCGCGTATTCCCGCCAGCATTGCGGCACGTCGAAATGCACTGTAGTAAGAGCTGGAAGTAGCAGGCATTCCCTTTTCATTGACGAAGATCTGATCCGTTTCTATGCGCGTCCTCGACAGAAGCCTCGGCCTAACCGTTTCAATGTAGTCCCAAGTCACACTCATTAGAGCTCTGGTAACAGGGACATCTAGCGGCTTACCTCCCTTTACCGTCAGCCTGACATAGGCAATTTCGTCGACTTCTTCAGGGAGTTGCGCGATAGTTAAATTTGCAACATTGGTCCGCCTAAGCCCCGTGGCTATGCACCACTTGAACATCAGCGAGTAAGGAAGCTTCAGTCCAACAGCGATGCTCTGAGCATCTTGCGCAGAGAGCGCCTTCGGAACTTTTTTGTAGGCTTTGGCGGCTGCCACTTTCGATGCCGCATGCAGAAACCTATCAATCGGATATCGGTCGATCTCTTCCAAAGGATGATGGAGGCGCCATCTGGTCCAATCGACCAGGAAGGCATAGAAGTCACTGACAATTGCAGTTCTTAGATTGACTGTAGAGTTTGAGGCAGGATGCCCTCGCCCGATACCCTGTGCCATGGACCTCCTGAAATCACTCAGCGCCACTGGAGGTGGCCTGGTCCAGTCCATACCCCGAGCGTCAAGGTGCTGTAACCAGTCCTTCAATCCTTCGGCATAGGTCTGGAGCGTTCTCCGACGATCCCGAGCACTATCTATCCGGTACTTCTCCAAGAGATAGCAAAAGCAGGCCCAATTTAGCTTCCCCTCACCATCGATGAGCAATGGAAAACCTTCAGGAAGCCTGCTTGTCATGTTGGCCCCCAGTTGGGTACCGGCAGGAAGATACTGACTGAATAGGCTGGGATCACGCACCTTCACTATCAGCAGAAGCATAGGATGATCTCCCGAGTGGAGTCCCTCGGATACAGTGTAGCCGCGTGACATGACACAGGATTACCTAATTCCGGAATGGAATCGAAGTGCGTTGGAAACCCTGCGCGAGCCGCTGGAATCCGGCCACATCCGCATCGCCCGCGCGGCGCGCAGCGTGCAGTATCCGGCGCGGTTCCAGCTTGTGGCAGCTTTTGTGAGGAATCTCACCATATAGGCATTTAGGTCGTCAGGGATGACCAATCGAGCCGACCAGTTCTTCACGGCAGACGGCAAAGAGCACCGAGCAGTCGCGACGGATACTTTATGATTGCCACAGCCCCCAAAGGGGTCACTGAGTAATCTTAGCTATTGCCGTGAGCATTCCAGGAACCAAGCCCGTCCGAAAGTACATCATTCCCCTCGCATTTCTGCTTGCCTTCGGAATGCCGCTAGTTTGCGTACTAGTAGCGAGACTGTTCGGTGATCTGTGCTGGCCGCAGAGAATCGGAGCGATTTACATCGGATTGTCAGTTCTTGTGCAGGGATACATTGCGGCTGATCAGTCAAAGGTCTGCCATGAGCTGAGCGACGGGACAACACTTCGCCAACACATCAATCAGACCGGCTTCACAATGGCCCTGTTCGGAACACTCTTCGCTGCGCTCGGGGATCTGCCCGGAAGCTACTACGGTGTTGCCATGTGCCGTGGCTAAACTCACCATCGAAATACACATTGAGGTCGCGCCCTGCTCCTCACTTTGAATGACCGTTGGACGCGAGCTTGGGCTTATCCATACAGTACTTCGTAACGTCGGAGCCCATCACAAGATGCCGACCCACGCGTCACAGCTATCGGCCGCTTTGGACCACTCAGCGTCGTCACAGCAGCTGCCCATCAATCATCGATTTCGCACTAGGTACGAGCACCCCGAAGCACGCCGGCAAAATTATTAGTCAGTTCCGCGGCCGGTGTTGCGCCGTCGAGTAGCCCATGAGGTGAAGGGAACCACTCGACCTCTCCCCCACCGGTGGTACGACGCAGACCCTACCGATCGCCAAAATGCTACCTACTATCAATCAATGGGGATACGCCCACAGCAGGTAGTTCGAGGAATCCTCGGGCACATCTGCTCCGTAGGCCGCGGAAGGAACGACGAGCGCCTCAGCAGGCACCTCTTCAACCCCGACTCCGGTCTTCCTCATGGAGTCCGCCTTAGCTACTGGGTCTACCCCTAGGCAGGACACACAGCGATTCGCGACTTCGCGCTGGGCAACTTTGCCACTGGCATTTCCAGCGTTGGGAATCTGCTCAAAAGCTACCCGCTCGCCTTCGCCAAGGCATGGAGCAAGGACTTCGTTTTGATTGGTACGCCGACATCGGGCCCGCCGACGAAGTTGATCCTCACTTGGACTTTGTGGCCCTCCTGGACAGCTATGGCCAGAGCATGTGCGAGGCAACCGCTACGCTGGCATGCACGATGAAGGAGCATTCATCGCCAAGGAGAGAAACCCCCAAAGCCTGGTGCGCAGATTGCGCCATTGTGACCGCATGCCCCAGCGGCAGGCATTCCCTTGCCAATCTACGGGATGTGTTTGGCGTAGCTACGAATGTCGAGCATCGGTACCGTTCCGAGCTCCTGCAGCCTAGCCATCAGTTCAAGCAAGAACCTTGTGGTTGCCCGCGGCCCAGCCTGCCGTTCGAGCGCGCCTTCATCGTTCATGAAGAACGTACCCGCATCTGCAATACAGCCCATATCCAGCTGTCTATTCCCGGCTTGACCAAGAACATGGTCGGCCAGGGTCTGTCCCAGCGGTGGCACCCACGGGCAGCTCAATGACAGCAACCCGGCGAGAATGCGAGCCGGCTCCTTCGCTGGTTTGGGACCATCGACTGTAGGCACCGGCATGGTGGTTCTGATCAGGCGCCTCACACTCTCTGCCTTGAATTGCGCATAGCCGATAGTCTCCGCGCTCGTTACCTGCTTGGCCTCAAAGACCGCATACACACTCTCCGCAGGAACGTAGTGCACCCCCAAGTAGGTGAACACCAATGGGGAGTATTGGCGATCGTGTATAACCACGTCGATCTGCTGACTGAAGTTCCCCTCGCTATCCACAACGTGGGCCTTGCTGACCACGTACCGCTTGGGCAAGTAGCTGCTTAGCAGATCGATCCAGACCTGTTCACTTGCATCTCCCTTGTCGGTGGGGTGATGCAACGCAAGGCGGGCAGTTCTGAGCGCGGCCTCCACCTGCTCGTGCAAGTGATCCAGAAGGTTGGGAAGTGATGGCTGATTCATTGGACGATGCTGCCCCATGTCTCTTGCGCAAGCGCAACCTGAGCGGCGCGCTCAATCGCAAGTTTGTCTGCAAACGTAAGATCATCAGAGATCGCGTTGTTCGCGTTAGCGGGGTCTGTAACCCGAGCGGCTACGAAACTATTGGCCAAGAAGCGAAGCACCACCAGAACGCGCTCGGCCAAGCTAACGGAGAAATTGAGCTGCAACGCCCGGATCACAACCAACTCAAGGTAGACCGATGGGAAGTCCAACCTGTTTTGATCCCGCCAGAGCTTGATGATCCTTGTCTCAGGCTGCATGCCGGCCGCGCGTACTACGTCAATGTGGGTTTGAACGTTGGTCTTCGTCCAAGTATCTGCCCGGCTGCGATAGAGACTATAGTCTGTGGTGAGCGCCGTTTGTTGTTTCCCAGGCACAAGATCCACATCAATCTGAGCCACCCGAATGCCCAGAGACACATCCTGCTTACGCACAACGTAGCCCGCATCTGTCAGAGCGTTGAAGAGCGTCAGGTAGATCTGCTTAAGACTATCGGGAGTCGAAGGACGCAAGGAAATAAAGAGATCCACATCAGTGCCACTCTTATTGGCTGTCCCCTTCGCGAAGGATCCGCTTGGAGTTACTGACTGCACGTACCGACCGCCCCAGGCATTGATCACCGGGGTCAGCGTTGCCCTCGCTAAGAACGCAGGGGAGAGCAAGGACGTATCGACGGCCTCTCTCGTAAGAATCGCCTTCAGGTACAGGTCTCCAGTCAAGCCCGATCTCCGTATCGTTCCTTGCCATTGTACGACTCATCCCGGCACCAGCAGCTTCATTGGTGTCCGGCTGGGCACTGTTTCGATACCTGCCATACCTGCCATGCCCGCCATGCCCACCACGCCCGCCATCCATGATGGCTCTGGATCCTTCAAACCGGCGTAGCATGGCGGGAAGCGACCTTAAGGGCAGCTACCATGGGCGAACTCTCTAATGCAGAGGTGGTCAGACTTGCGGAAGCCGCTCGCCAAACCTTCCGCCAGATCGCGATGGCATGGTCCTTGACCGATCAAGAGCAAAGCGCGCTCCTTGGCAGCCGGTTGAGATCGCCTTTGCTGTCGCATATTCAAGCGCATCCGATGCTACCCGGCCAGAGACGCTTGAGCGCGTGAGCTACCTGATTGGCATTCACGCTGCACTGCACAACACTTTTCCGATCAGCGACACGCCGATGGCTGGATACGTCGGCCGAATACCGGACGTCCGTTCAATGGTGCTATCGCGCTGGCACTGATGTGCAGCGGCCAATTAATCGACCTTGCCGCGGTCCGTGAGCACTGGAGACGAACGGAATGGGGCCCCCTCTAAACTGTGCACGCACTATGCCGGCAGCCAGCTACCTTGAGTCGGCTGGTTGCGGTTGCATAGCAATGAGCATGCCGTATTGGTCGCGAGGCAACTCGAACCAGAACAGTCATTGATCAGACAAGGCCGAACGTTGGCAGCAGCTCAACCAAGAAGGTTCTTCGCTTCACAGGTGGCCCCCGCAGAAAGAGCCCACATGAATCATCTGGCTTGACGCAATCACCACCGTCGCTCGCTAGTGCCGGTCCTTAATCTGGCTGCCGCGCACGCTCTGTAGCATCTTCATGACCTGATCAGAGACCTCAGCCGGAGAGAACCCCAAGGCAGCGGCGATGAGGCAGAACTCCAATACGTCCAAGCGCCGGGCCCCAGACTCAACGGAAGAGACTCGCTGCTGAGGCCACCCCAGATGAGCGGCTAGCCGGGTTTGACTGATACCCAACGACTCACGTCGCTCGCGGAGCAGGCCGACCAACCGAAGGTACGCACTTTGGTAGATCGTCTTGGTAGCCATCAGGTCCGCCTGGAGGAGCGGAACGAAATCTATGGCCGAGCCGGGCACTACATGAAAATTGTGTAGACGACTTTCCGGTGGCTTGCTAGCATCAGAGCCGGTTGAACTGCCGGGGATCGAGTGATCTATGGTCGTGACCAACAGACCCTCATCCCTCCGTGGCCAGACCTCGATGCGCTGCTAGTATCGCTTGGGCCGTTCTACGCGTGCGCGTGGTGTGCGCTCGAGCGCTCCACTTCGATTTCCGCACCTGTGGCCGCTGACACAGCAGTTGCGCAGCACTTGCTGCTGTTCCTTCAGACAGCGGGGGTCCTAGCTGAGACGAGCTCGTCAAATGGCTCTACAAGGCGATCTCTTTACGACCCTATTAGCTGGAGCTATCGGGAGAGCAGTCAGCTGCCTGACGACCTGAGTAGTTCACTAACCCATGCACTTAGAGCATGGCGCCCCTCGCTTGGAGCACAGGACCGACAGTGGCTCTGGCGTCAGCTTTCCGACCGCGAAGCTGCTGCCTATCTCGTGTCATTGCTACGCAAGCATCGGATCCGTACTCAACACGCCGAGGAGATCCTATGTGTACAGGAAAGAGAATGGCGTGAGCTGAGTTTGGGACGCAAGCGATACGTGCTTTGGTCGTCAGTCCGGGGAGCTGCGAGTGAGTTCTTAAGCACCGGCGGCGACGAATCCGCAGCATTGACCGTGCTGAGCCGCGAGATACGCGGTCGAGCAGATTGGCTATCTCGCAAGCAAGCATCAGGAACGCTAAGCAAGTCTGACTACTGCTTTCTGCCGGACCCTGCATGGCGGCGACCGCTGATGGTCGATGTCGCGTTGGAGTGCCTACTGCCTATTGGCGACGACTACTGGCTCGCCCCTCCTATTCTGGCTCGGCAGCAAGAGGGGCCAGGACTCAGATCGCGTCTCTTACGACGCACTCAAACGTAGATAGGCTCCTATCGCATGCGCCCCAGTATCCTCGCCCTCGATCTCGAGGGAACCCTGATCTCCAATGCGGTCAGCCAAATTCCTCGACCAGGACTTCGGGATTTCCTAGATTATGCTAGAACCACCTTTGATGAGGTTGTGCTTTTCACAACGGTATCTCGGCATATGTCGCTAAGAATCGCCTTACTTCTGGCTGAGGAAGGCCATGTGCCTGGCTGGTTCACAGGGGTCCGCTACGTCGAATGGACTGGGCCTACCAAGGACCTTCGATTCGTGTCTCCACTACTTGGCCAAGCTCTGCTGCTTGACGACCACCGCCCCTACATCCACCGGGGTCAACACAAGTTCTGGGTTGAGGCCCCGCTATTCGCATCACCGTACCTTGCTGATGACAGTGGGTTGCAGGCCGCCCAGCGACGCATCGGGGAGAGAGTGTCGCTGCTTTCTAGCTCGCCTGACTAAGCATCAATCGAAGCCATCGCGCCAGAGCCGCAGACGAAGCCACGTCTAGGTTCTCTGCATGACAGAGCGCGCCATTCAATCGCCGGAGTCAGCGTGACTAGAACCAGTCTTTCCCACCCCCTTCAGATTGCGACTCTCCCGGTTGGCCATTGCGGTGGGGCCATCGGGGTGACGTTCGCGCCTGGCAAGCATCAAGTCACAGCTATGACCGGATCGTGGTCGCGAGACTTGGATATGGACCTTCAAGCTATAAGTTCATGGGGCGCAAGTCATCTCATCAGTCTAATTGAGCCTTGGGAGTTCGAGGATCTTCAGATCGCCGCTCTGCCAGAGCGTGCAGCAGACCATGGTCTACGGTGGTACGGACTGCCGATCGTGGATGGCGCCGCGCCCGATTACGGGTTCCTCCAGCGATGGAAGGAGTTGGAGACGTCCATCTGCAACGCGCTACTTAACGGCAAACGGGTTGTCGTCCATTGCAAGGGCGGACTTGGCAGAGCAGGCACTGTCGCCTGCATGCTTCTCCTCAGCACCAAGACTTCCCTGAGCAGCGAGGATGCGATCAGGCGCGTGAGAATGGTACGCCTTGGTGCCGTTGAGACATTGGAGCAAGAGGAGTTCCTGCACAACTGGGCATCTGCCTCACATCACCTCTAGGGAAGCACTGATCAGCTTCCTGTCCTTCTGATAAGACCAACCCCAACGTGTCGCTGCTGAGGATCGTCGCGTTAGGAGAGGGCGCGGCAGCAGCCGGCGCAAGTCAGTATCGGGCGACTGACCAATGCCCGGCTTCGGTCAGAAGACGATAGCCCCCTCCCCCGATAGATCTTTCTTATCCACGACTAGCCTTGAGCCTACTGGTCCCGCGGAGAAGAGAAATAAGGGGCGGGCGGATTCTGGCGTTAGCCGGATTGCCGCCAACGACCTAGATCTCTCCAAGATCCTTGAGCACGGCCTGTCCCTTCTGCAAGAACCCAGCCAGCAACCGGCCTCCCGCCACTCGCCGGCCAAGTTGCTCATTGAGGTAGCTGGCCTGCAGGCGTGCGTGGGCCAGCAGATCCTTCTGGGCCATGCTAGGAATCACGGCCCGGAGCGGTTCGCCTGGTGAGGCCAGCTGCCCCCGGATCGGCTGGACCACGCAAGGGTGCTGGCTGCCGCTCTTGGCATATGCCGTGGCCATCATCCGGTCGCTCTTCGACGACCAGCCACCAAACACCAACTCGGTCCCGAGCTGCTCGATCGGTAATCCTGCCTCGGCTGCCGCCTTCTCGTAGTTCGGCCACAGCTGGTCCACCACCAACCCCAGCTCGGCAGATAACTGTTCCATTGTGAAATCTGCGCGGTAGCTAGCCTGCAGCGCCAGCTCATAAATGCGAAGGAAGAACTGCGTAGAACCTCGCGTAGCAAACATCAGGTTGTGCTGAGGGATCAGCAGCAGCTTTGCCCCGGCGGAATGTGCCCCTGTGAGAGCATCCTCTGCCAAGGTATCCACGGCGACGACAAGGTGATCACGAGTGAGCAGAAGGTTGAGGATGCTCATGGCGGACTCGTCCAGATGTTCGCAAACTATCGCCTTCCCACCCCTTGCCTGTCCAGACTGCCATGACCTCCGAGATCACAGAAATCCTTGAGCGCCTCCACGCTTGCGAGGCCGCACTTGAGATGCACCGCGGCTACCTCAAAGCAATGGAGTATGGGTTGCGGGTTTCGTTTCTAACACACCAAGACCCGGTGATTCTGCTCGACACGTGGACCAGACTGCTCCCCTCGATCGCCCATAGCCACGAGAGGGAGGGCAGCCAGCAATTCGCCGCCGCATTCCAGCAGTCCCTGACAGTTCTCACTGAGCAGATCGGCACCGAGTGCAAGAGACCCTAAGCAGCCAAGGCGTACGGCTCAACGAGGCGGGCAATGTCCGATCTCGGCCAGAAACGGACGTCCCAGCACACGGTGCCTGCACTGCGACTTCTGCATCAATGTGGCCCGACACTTACAGCCGGGCCACATTGCCCACCGCTTACTTCTTCTTAGCGCCCGAAGCCGCCTCGGCGTCGCAACGCTCCTTCAATGCCTTGGTCTGAGAGTCATTCAGATCAACCTTGTACTTCGATCGATCAGCCAGCTGCTCGCACGTCTTTGGCTTAGCTTGTGGCGCGGCGGCCGGCACCGGATCGGCATGCAAGGCAGGATCGTGGGCAGATGCGCCTGAGGACCATGTCAGGCCGGCAACGAGGCATACAGCGAACGTATAACGCAGTTTCATGGATTGACTCCTGGGTTGGTTCCGGCGGAATGCCGGGGGTGTTACGGCTGATACAGGTCGGCCTGATAGCCATTCAGTTCGATTGTGATGATCACCGGCGAGGTACCTCGGTTCTGCCAATACCAGCCATGTGTTCCATCGAAGGGAGCGATGAAAGTCCCCTCTGCTTTCGATTGGGCGCCCTCTACGGCGTAGCTGGTCCAGGCTCCCTTCACGTCAGGTCTCTCGCCATGCATGTCCACGGCAACCGGAGCGCTGGATGTCCAGCGGAACAGCATTCCTGCACCCGTGGTCATGTGGGACTTCAGCTCCATGCCTTTGCCTGGCTCGATTTCGATGGTCATGGTGTCCTGACGCAGCGCGCCAGAACCAAAACCTACAGCCGCTGGATCAAGGGATTGCCCCTTGTTCTCTCCGAAGGCGACCTTGGCCTTCTCGGACAAGGCCGCAATGGCTTCCGGGCGCCCATTTGAGGTTTGAGGAACGGCTTCAGATGCGGAGGAATCGCCGCTCGCGGCCAGCGCATCCAAACCGAGGGCACGACCCACGCCAGTCGGGTCAATGCCGTACTCGGCGGGCAGTACGGTAGTGATCAGAATCACACCAGCGACCGCCACGGCGAGCGCGGTCGATTTGAGCAGTCGGCGAGTGCTGGGAAGTTGCTGATTGATGGAAATGGACATTGAAAGCCTCGATCAAAGGTCAGGAAACGAAGTAGCCCGTCAGTTGCATGCCCATCAGCACGAAGCCGGCACACATCAGGACGGTATTGATGCTGTAGGCCTGCCGATGGAAGGACGGCAGGCGACGCCAGAAGCCCATCAGAATCAGGATGCCGGCCAAGGCCAGCAGCTGGCCCAGCTCCACGCCGACGTTGAACGCCAGCATGTTGGGCACCAGCCCGTCAGCGGACAGGGTGAAATCCTGCAACTTCGTTGCCAATCCGAAGCCATGGAAGAAGCCGAAGATCAGCACGGCTGCTTTGGTGTTGGGCTGCACGCCGAACCAGCGCTTGAACGCCCCCATGTTGTCCAGTGCCTTGTAGACCACTGACAGTCCGATGATGGCGTCCACCACGTAGGCATTCACGTGGAAGCCACCCAACACGCCCAGCAGCAGCGTCGTGCTGTGACCAATGGCGAACAAGGTCACGTAGATGCTGACATCACGCATCCGGTACAGGAAGAAGATCACCCCGAACAGAAACAGCAGGTGGTCGTACCCTGTGACCATGTGCTTGGCACCCAGGTAGGTAAATGCAATCAGCTGGGTGCCCGTGCTGTCCTCCAGGAAGGCTTGGTCACCCTCACTGACACCGTGGGCGAACGCAGCCCAGGGAATCAACAGCGCGGCCAGCAGGAGGAGCCACGACAACGGTCTGTTCAACGGAATCAAGCGTAGGTTCCTCAACGTTGGAAAAAGGGAAAGCGTCATTCGGCTTCATCCTTGGACGTATCGCCCTCGCGATGGATGAGGCGGTAAAGCGCAGGAAGCACCAGCAGCGTCAGAAGCGTGGACGAGACGATGCCGCCGATGACCACCGTGGCGAGAGGACGCTGTACTTCAGCGCCGGCACCGACGTTCAGTGCCATGGGCAGGAAGCCCAGGCTGGCGACCAGGGCAGTCATCAGCACAGGTCGCAAGCGTCCCGCTGCCCCCTCGCTGACAGCGCGGTGGAGAGGCACACCCTGTTCCCGCAGGCTTTTGATGAAGCTGATCATCACCAGGCCGTTCAGTACCGCCACGCCCGAAAGCGCGATGAACCCGACACCGGCCGAGATGGACAGCGGAATGTCACGCAGCCACAGAGCCGCCACACCGCCGGTAAGGGCGAGCGGCACGCCGCTGAAAACGATGGCGGCATCACGTCCCGAACCAAACGCCATGAACAGCAGGCCGAAGATCATCACCAGCACTACGGGCACCACCACCATCAGCCGCTCGCTGGCCGAGATGAGCTGCTGGAACGTGCCGCCATACTCCACCCAGTAACCTTCAGGCAGCTGGACTTCATCTCCGACGGCGGCGCGCAGCTCCTCGACGAACGAGCCGAGATCGCGTCCGCGGACGTTGCTGGTGATAACCACACGCCGCTTGCCGTTCTCGCGGCTGATCTGATTCGGGCCTGGAGCCACCTCAACCTTGGCCAGCTGCCCCAGCGGAACGAAACCGCGATCAGCATCGGCCTCTGTCGAACCTGACACCGGTACAGGCAGTGATTCCAGCGTGCGCGTGTCCTGACGCAGGTTCTCGGGCAGCCGCACGACGATGTCGAAACGACGATCACCTTCGAATACTTGGCCAACGGACTCCCCACCCAATGCGACCGATACGGTCTTCTGCACATCGTCGATTGCCACGCCATAGCGCGCCAACGCGTCCAGGTCAGGCGTAATGGTCATCAACGGAAGGCCCGAGACCTGCTCCAGCTTCACGTCCGCTGCGCCGGTGATCCGGTTGGCAACGTCCTCGATCTGGCTGCCGATCTGTGCGAGTTGATCCAGATCGTCGCCATAGAGCTTGATCGCCACTTCCGCGCGCACGCCGGCGATCAGCTCATTCATGCGCATCTGCACCGGCTGAGTGAACTCGTAGTTGTTGCCGGGGATGGCTCTGACGGTCTTCTCCAGCTCGGCAATCAGCTGGGCCTTTGGTTTGCGCGGGTCCGGCCACTGGTCCCGATCCTTGAGCATGATGAAGGTGTCGGCGACCGACGGAGGCATCGGGTCGGTCGCCACCTCGGCAGTACCGATCTTGGCCACCACCTCGTCGACTTCAGGGAACTGCTTGATGGCAGCTTCCAGCTGGCGTTGCATGCCGATGGCTTGGGTAAGGCTGGTTCCGGGGATGCGCAGCGCGTGCAGGGCGATATCGCCTTCATCCAGGTTGGGGATGAACTCTGTACCCATGCGACTGGCACCGATGCCGGCCACCACGGTAAGTGCAACCGCTGCGCCGACCACCCACCTACGGGCACTGACCGCCCGCTCCAGCAGAGGGCCATACAGGCGGGTTACGCCACGCATGACCTTGGTTTCCTTCTCGGACACCTTGCCGGTGACGAACTGCGCCACGGCAGCCGGCACGAACGTCAGCGACAACGCCATGGCACCGGTGAGGGCGATTACCACGGTCAAGGCCATGGGATGGAACATCTTTCCTTCCACACCCGACAACGCGAAGATCGGGATGTACACCGCCGCGATGATGAACAGACCGAACAGGCTGGGCTTGATGACCTCGGCGCTTGCCGAAGCGGCCAGGGAGAATCGCTCCTCGCGCGTTAACAGGCGTCCCAGCGCATGCTGGCGTTCACCGAAGCGGCGCAGGCAGTTCTCCACGATGATGACCGCGCCGTCCACGATCAGGCCAAAGTCGAGCGCACCGAGGCTCATCAGGTTGGCCGATACCCGGTTCTGCACCATTCCGGAGATCGTTAGCAGCATGGTCAACGGGATGACCGCAGCGGTGATGAGCGCGGCGCGCAGATTGCCCAGCAGCAGGAACAGCACCGCGATGACCAGCAGCGCGCCCTCCAGGAGGTTCTTCTTCACCGTTTCAATGGTGCGATCCACCAGCTCGGTTCGGTCATACACCGGGTGTGCACGAACGCCCTCGGGCAGCGTGCCGTCGATCTCCTTCAGCTTGGCAGCGGTGCGCTGGGCAACGGCCCGGCTGTTCTCGCCGATCAGCATGAAGGCCGTGCCAAGCACAACTTCCTTGCCATCCTTGGTGGCGGCGCCGGTCCGCAGCTCGGTGCCTTCGTGGACATCAGCAAGATCGCCTACTCGCAGCGGCAGCCCCTCACGATTGGCCACCACGATCTTGCGCAGGCCGTCCATGTCGGCAACCTGCCCAGGCACGCGTACCAGGTATTGCTCGCCGCTCTTCTCGATGTAGCCCGCACCGACGTTCGCATTGCTGCGGGCAACGGCCTCCATGACGTCCTGCAGGGTCAGGCCATAGGCCTGCAGCTTGCGGGGGTCTGGCGTGATATGGAACTGGCGGACGTAACCGCCCACGGTGTTGACCTCGGTCACGCCCTTCAGGTGCCGCATCTGCGGGCGTACCACCCAGTCCTGCAGGGTACGCAGTGCCATTGGCGTCCAGGTTTTCTCAGCTCCTGGTTCGGCCTCCACGGTGTACATGAAGATTTCGCCCAGGCCCGTGGCAACCGGTCCCAGTGTTGGCTTCAGGCCATTGGGCAACTGGGAGGCCGCCTGCTGCAGACGCTCAGCAACCTGCTGGCGGGCGAAGTAGATATCTGTCCCATCCTCGAATACCACGGTCACCTGCGAAAGGCCGTAGCGCGAGATTGAGCGTGTGTACTCCAGACGTGCCAACCCGGCCAGTGCGGTTTCAACCGGGAAAGTCACGCGCTGCTCGGCTTCCAGTGGCGAATAGCCAGGGGCTTCGGTGTTGATCTGTACCTGTACATTGGTAATGTCAGGCACGGCGTCGATGGGAAGCTTGCTGTAGTTCCAGATGCCCAGGCCGGACAGCGCCAGCACGAGCAGCAGCACAAGCCATCGATGCGCGATGGACGCGCGAATGATTCGCTCTAGCATGGGATGCCCCTCAGTGATCGTGGCTCGCGCCAGACTTTTCGATGTCCGCGCGAATCAGGTAGCTTTGCTCGCTGACATAACGGGTACCGGGCTTGAGGCCACCGAGTACCTCGACCAGCTGCCCATCGCGCTTGCCGAGCTCAAGCATGCGCACCTCATACGTGTCGCCCACCTGTGCGAAGACCACGGTGAAGTCACGGAAGCGCTGCAGCCCGGATTCCTTGACTGCCAACGGGACCTGGGTTTCGGACAACACGACCTCGGCCGACACGGCCATACCCGGGCGCCACCGGCCGTCTTCATTGGGGATGCTGACCCGTGCGACTACGCTTTGGCCGGCACTGGCCAAGGGGAGCAGGCTCTGCACCCGTCCTTGGGTTTCATGGGCGCCAGTGGCTGAGCGAAGCGTCACCACCTGGCCTGCAGCAAGCCGCTCGGCGTCGGTGCCCAGTGCCCGCAGGTCTACCCATACCTCGGAGAGGTCGGCGATCTCGAACAACGTGTTGTCTGCCGCCACGTCCCCAACGCTGGTATTACGCGCCAACACAATTCCGCCAAACGGCGCGATGACGGCATAGCTGCGCATGCTGTCGTTGCCTTCCACCGTGGCCAGAGTCTGGCCCGCACTGACTCGCTGGCCCATCTCGACTGCAACGCTGCGCACCACGCCGGGAAAGCGTGCTTTCACTGCGGCTTGCCGCGCCGTGTTGACCGTCACGTTGCCCATCAAGGTCACTGTGTCGCGGATGCTGGCACTGCCTGCTGCTTCCACCACGATGCCCGCGTCCTTAGCTGCTTGTGGTTCGATTCGCGTACGGCCTTCATAGGAGGGGTAGTTCCAGCGATGGGACTTGCCTGCTGCGGTGGCTTCGGCCACCACATCGAACGAGTGCGGCTCAGTGACCTCCCCACTGCCGACGAGGTAGCCGTTCTCCGGCTTGAAGCTGAAGGTATTGACCTCGCCGTCCAGACGCTTGAGCTGCATGCTCGCCTGCACTTCGGAAGGCGGAATCGGTTTGTCGTTGCGATACGCGTAAAGACGGAAGTGTGGCGGCGTGTTGGTTTCGTAAACGGTGATCTCGAGGGCAAAATCGCCGTCACGCAGCATGCGCCCTCGATTCGGCCCTCGTTCGTAGTCGGCGGATGCGGCAGCTGTCTCGGTAGAGGCTTCGGTCGCGGCTTTGTCACCGCCGCAGGCGGAAAGGACCAAGGGGAACATGATCAGGAATGCGTAGCGGTTCATGGGCGGATGTCCAGAGCGGAGGCGGTGAGGCGATCTGCCTCGACCAGCAGTCGGAGATAGCGGGCGGCGGCTTCAACTTCGCGCTCGCGAAGGTCGAACAGGGTCTTCTGCGCCTGGCCCAGCGCCAGATAGGAGAATCGGCCCTCCTCGAAGCCGCGCCGGCTCTGCTTCAGTGCTGCCTCGGCCTTGGGCAGCTGGCGTTCGCGTACCGACTCGACCTCCAGCTGCGCTTGCCGCAATTGCTGGTAGATATCGAAAAGTTCCTGTTGCAGTTCAACGGCCTGCGCTTGGCGCCGGGCACTGAGGGCAGACAGCTCGTGGTCGACTTCAGAAACGGAATACGCTGATCGCTTGCGGCTGCCCAATGGGACAGAAACCGACATCACCAATCCGCTGTCTTTGGTGGCTTCCAGCCGGCGAATGCCCAGGCCCACGCTGACATCTGGCCGGGCGGCGGCAAGCGCCACGTTACGGCGCGCGGTCAGCACGCCTGCCTGGGACTCAAGAAGCTGTTGCTGAGGTGTCGAAGGCAGCTTCGCGGCCATCGCCTGGAACTGCTCAAGGGGGGCAGCACCGAGGTATCACCAGCGACGGCGCCAAAGTCGACCGTCAACGCACCCCATGAAGCTGCGAGCGCATGGCGTGTCGACTCCAGACGCTCCAGCGCCTGATCGCGCTTGAGTTCGGCGTCGGCAACTGCGATTTCTGCCGCTCGCAGGTCGGAATCAGGATTGCGCGCCGCCGAGACCCAACGCCCGACCTCTCGCTGCAGGGCGCGCGCCATCGCGATGCGCTCCTGCGCGTGTTCCACATGCTCCTGCGCGGCCAGCACATCGATGAACCGTCCTGCGGCTCGGGTGGCGATGGTTACGCGAGTCACGTCCCCTGCCCGTTGGGCCGCGTCGATCTCCGCGCCGCCCAATGCCTGTCGCGCAGCGCGCTTGCCGCCGAGTTCCAGCAGGCGGGATACGCGGAACGTTGCCTCAGCGGCATCCATCCCTGAAACGCTGCCGCTGCCAGCAACGTTCTCCAGTTCCCCGCCCAGAATGATGGGCGCCGGCAGGCCCTCCCGGGCTGCACGGCTGCGGGTTGCCTCCAGCTGGGCGGCATCAGCTGCGGCGCTCGGATGACTGCCCAGGGCGCGGGCGACCGCTTCCTCCAGGCGCAGAACTTCGGCGGCATGGCCAGGCACGGCCATACCGCAGGCGCCGGCAATGGCCAGCGCCCACACACTACGGAATTTCACGGAAGCCTCCGGAAAGATGTTAGAACAACGCGCTGCCGCCCGCTAAGGCAGGCAGCAGAACAGGCCGCGCGGACGCGGCAGGCGTTGTCAGACGATCGGAGGCCGGAAGGGCGAGGCGGGATAACCCAAAGGCACGCGCAGCAGCCGCAATGCGGGCACGTCGGCGCTCAGTGCGAGAGCGACTACCTGGTGGTGGCCATTGAACAGGCTCCCTGCGAAGCTTGCGTCTGCCTGGTGCAGCACGCTGTGCGCACCAGAGGCGTGGTCGTCGTCGAGGTTGTCACTGGCTCCGGCCGGATGGGAATGCCCATGGTCGAACGCAGCGGCGATGTCGTGCTCCAGACCATGCAGTTCGCTCAGCTGGATCACCATCGGCCGCGCCACAACACTCAGCAGCATCAGCGCGAAAAGGCTGATGCGGGCGAGCACACGGTGGCGGGCGGAAAGACGCATGGGATCTAGGGTAAATGTGGCACGTGGCCTTGTCGAGATGGTAGGACGAATGTTTGCAGAGGAGCGTACCCGGCTGCCCCGGGCACGCCCTCCTGGCCTGGTCTTACATTTTCTTCAGCTGTTCATACTGCCCGCCCGTACGCAGCAGCAGGGTGACCGGTTCCTCGCCGCGATTGCGCCAGAACCAGCCGTGGTTGCCCGTAAAGGCGGCCAGAAGTACGCCCTGGTCGGACGCCTCACCTCGCCCCTTCTCATAGCTGATCGCACGACCACCGCCGTCACCATGGGTGTCGAAGTTCACCACCCCGCCCTGGACCGACCAAGTGTAGGTCGCACGCTCGCCTTCCTTCATGGAAAGCTTGATTTCGGTACCCTGACCGGGCGCCAGCACGACTTCGGCTTCGTCACGCCATTCCGTGGCTGCGGGCGCTGAGGCCGAAGCAGCGGCCGGCTTGGGAGTGACTTCGACTGTCTGGCGATCCCGCGTGGAGACCTGGGTGAGCACGGCGAGGCCCTCCTCGGCCCGGGCATCCATGGCCGCATCCGCTGCGGCTTCTTCGGACAGTTGCTGCTTGATCTGTCCCATCTCGGTCAGACCCAGCATTCGGCCTATACCCAACGGATCCACGGCGTGTTCCGCAGGCAGCACGACACCGATGAGAAGCACGACGGCGATGCCGGCGGCGATGAGGGTAG
This sequence comes from Stenotrophomonas sp. 96582_Sma, assembly GCF_056480905.1. Lineage (NCBI taxonomy): Bacteria > Pseudomonadati > Pseudomonadota > Gammaproteobacteria > Lysobacterales > Lysobacteraceae > Stenotrophomonas > Stenotrophomonas sp. 96582_Sma. The sequence continues at coordinate 4,710,985 of NZ_CM151122.1, forward strand.
TGCGCGCCAGCTGGCGGCTGCTGGGGAGGTCACTTTCGAGGGGCTTGCTGTTGTACATGATGGTAGGGATCTCTCAAGGATTCAGGAAATGGCGTAGCCGGTCAGCTGCATGCCGATCAGGACGAAACCTGCGCAGAGCATTGCCGCGTTGGCGAAGTAGGCGTGCTTGAAGAAGCTGGCGGTGCGGCGCCAGTAGCCCATCACAATCAGGATGGCGCCCAGGGCAAGCATCTGCCCCATTTCCACCCCGACGTTGAAGGCGAGCAGGTTCGGAAGAAGACCATCGGGGGAGATGTCGTACTCGATGATCTTGGTGGACAGGCCAAAGCCATGGAACAGTCCGAACACCAGTGTCGCGACCTTGGTATTGGGCTGGAAGCCGAACCAACGCTGGTAGGCACCGAGGTTGTCCAGCGCCTTGTAGACCACTGACAAGCCGATGATCGCATCGATGAGATAGCTGTTGATGCCCACATTGAAGAGCACACCCAGCAGCATCGTCGTGGAATGACCGATGGCAAACAGGGTGACGTACAGCGCGACATGCTTCATCCGGTAAAGGAAGAAGATCACGCCCAGCAGGAACAGAATGTGGTCATACCCGGTGGCCATGTGCTTGGCGCCCAGGTAAGCGAAGGCGATCAGATTTACCCCTGATATCTCTTGGATGTAACCCTTGTCGCCCTCGGCGATGGCATGCGCCAGAGCACCATCGGCAGTGAAAACAAGTAGCAACATGGTTATCGCTGCGAGCAGCGTGCGCGGCCAGTGCGACGGCATGGCCATGGGATGGGTACGGGTGGATAACCCGGAATGTGGTCTGGGGATCATGATGGAGTTCTTGAGTGACATGACATGCCACGGACCTCCGCGCCGCGCCCCGCCACAGGCGCACGGCAACGCCATGCAGATGTGTGCCAGGGCACGCATGCACGTCGTTACCGCGCGGTGGCGCAGGAGTCAGCCGGATCGTGGCCGGAATACAGAGGGGAACTGCGATGCGTCTAGCCGCAAGCCAGCCGCACGCCCGCAGAAAGCAGGCAGCGCGGCAGACATGCGCCCGGCATCAGGCCGCGACGATGGGAGGCCTGAACAACGATGAGCAGTGATGGGCAATGAACGCTGCCTGGCGATGCCAGGGGTGCGCACCACGGCCGATGGCTGGATCGTGGAGTGCTACGTCCAGCAGGATGCCAAGTGACCCGCCCAGATCGGACTGGTGCAGCACGCCATGGCCGCCCGACGCGTGCAGAGGATCCCGATCTGCAGCATCACGATCGCCCGCGTGCGGATGTCCATGTTCGGCTGCGGTCTGCACCATGTGCTGCAGACCATGCAGCTCGCCAAGATGATTCAGCACCGGGCGCAGGAACATGCTCGCCACCAGCATCAGAAAGATGCTGGTGAGCAGTCGCACATTCGATATCCGGCGCAGTGATGTCATGCTCAAAGACTAGTGTGTTGCTGGATCAAAGTCGACACGAAAAAGGGGGGGTGTTCAGCGTGCGCGCGCTACTGGGCATCTCTGGTGACTCGTCGTTCATCCGGGCCAACGGGTATGGTTGTCATCGATGACAAAACGGTGCGAGTGGCCTTGTTCCGTATGCGCGTGTTCCTGCATGTGCGGGTGGTCCGCAGGGAGATCATCATGTCGGTGGGTGATTGCGTCAGGATCATTCGCAGGCCAGGTACGCCAGGCGAATAGAAGCCCCGCGCAGGCCACCACCGCGAGCGCCAGAACCGCCACCGGCATGCCCAGGCGTGCCCCCACGGTACCGGCCAGTGGGTAGGCAATCAGCCAGCAGACGTGGGAAAGCGAGAACTGCGCGGCGAACAGGAAAGGAAGGTCAGTGGACTCTGCCGAGCGCCGTAGCAGCCGGCCGCCTGGTGTCACCAAGCCGGCGTAGCTCATGCCCAGCAATGCCCAGCCGGACAGCACCAGGGGCCAGCCGATCGCGGAGGGCGTCAGCCACCACGTAACCCCCAAGGCGGTAAGCACCGCAAGCATCATGCTGGCTGCAGAGAGCATCACGCGACGGTCCGGTACGCGGTCCAGTACCTTGGGAAGAACCAACGCCATCAGCATCGAGCCGCCGCCGAACGCAGCCAGGGCCCAGGCGACCTGGGCTTCAGCACCGCCCAGCACGTTGCGCACGACCACCACCGTATTGACGAATACCATCGCACCACCCGCGGCAGCGCACAGGTTCAGCGCCAGCAGGCCTTTCAGTCGAGGCGTCTTCAGATAGATACGCATGCCACGGATGGCCCGTGCATAGGGGCCTTCCTTGCGCGGCGAGGCTGCAACGAAGGGGAATGCCGTGACCACGACCAGCAGCGCTGAGCAGACGAAGCCCACCGACGTACCGGCGAAAAGGCCATGGAAGCTGATCAGTGTCAGCAGGGCCGCCGCCAGCGCAGGGCTGAGCAGGCTTTCCAGGTCATACGCCAGCCGCGACAAGGACAATGCACGGGTGTAGTCGCGCTCTTCCTTGAGGATTTCCGGAATGGTCGATTGGAACAGCGGCGTGAAGCAGGCTGATGCCGACTGCAGAAGAGCGATGAGCAGGTACACCTGCCAGATCTGATTCACGAAAGGCAGGCACAGTGCCGCGGCCGCGCGCACCAGATCAAGCCCGATCAGGACCGGCTTACGCAGATTGGCTGGCACGACCGCGCCGGACATAGGCGCGAGCAGGACGTAGACCACCATCTTGATGGCCAGTGCCGTGCCGAGCACCTGGCCGGCCTGCGCGCCGGCCAGGTCATAGGCGAGCAGCGAAAGCGCCACGGTCGCCAAGCCAGTACCGACCAACGCAATCACCTGGGCAGCGAACAGATTCCTGAAGGTCGGAAAACGGAGAACCTCGATCATGGCTGTCCTCGGAGGAATGGAGTGCAGAAATGCCAATACCCTGCGGATCGTAGAACGATCCGCAGGGCCGGGCGTGAAACTGTGGAAGGGAACGTACTCAATCGGTTTCCGGCGCCGGCAGTGGGTCCTCGATGCCCGCTGCCTTCCTGCGCGCAGTCCTGCGCAGCACCAGCCCACACAGTGCCGGCAGGACGAACAGGGTCAGTACGGTTGCCGTGATGAGGCCGCCGATGACCACGGTCGCCAACGGCTTCTGGACTTCAGCACCCGTGCCGGTTGCGATCGCCATGGGTACAAACCCCAGTGAAGCAACCAAGGCCGTCATCAACACGGGCCGGACGCGCTCCATTGCACCCTGCTCCACCGCCTCGTTCGGCTCCATGCCGTCATGCAGACGCTTCTTGATGGCGGAGATCAACACCAGTCCGTTCAGCACCGCCACACCCGAAACAGCAATGAACCCCACTGCTGCCGAGATCGAGAACGGAATGCCACGCAAGGCCAGCGCGAAGAAGCCACCGGCCAGCGCCAGCGGTACGGCCGTCAGCACAGTGCCGGTCAACAGCCCGTTGCCGATGGCCATATACAGCACCGCGGCAATCAGGATGAAGCACAGCGGCACGATGATGGCCAAACGCTGGGTAGCTGCCTGCAGGTTCTGGAACTGCCCGCCCCACTCGATCCACGAGCCGGTCGGCAGTTGCACCTGCTGTGCGATCGCTACCTTGGCATCGTCCACGAAGCTGCCCAGATCACGCCCCACTACGTTGGCCTCTACATAGATCCGGCGCTTGCCGTTGTCACGACTCACCTCGTTCAGACCCTGCGTGAAGCGGAAGCTGACCAGCTCACGCAGCGGCACCGAAGGGCTGCCTTCCTGATTCCCCGGCGGCAGCATGACCGGCACCGCACCCAGGACGTCCAGATCACTTCGGTCGACGCGGGGCAGTCGAACCACCACATCGAAGCGGCGATCGCCCTCAAAGATCTGGCCCGCCTGGCGTCCGGCCAACGCGGCCGACACCGTATCAGCCACATCCTTAACGGTCAGGCCATAGCGGGCGATCGCTGCGCGATCAAACGCCATGTCGAAGGTCGGGAAGCCACCGGTCTGGGCCACACGCACATCCGATGCCCCGGGAATCTTCTTCAGCACAGCAGCAATTTTGTCTGCGCTGGTGGCCAAGGCCGTCAGGTCTTCGCCGTAGATCTTCACCGCCACGTCGCTGCGCACACCACCGATCAGCTCGTTGAAGCGCATCTCGATCGGCTGCGTGGCGTCGTAGTTGTTGCCCACCAGGAACGCGGTCTTCTCGCGGATGCGCTCGATGACCTGCTCTTTGGTCTTCACACCATCAGGCCACTGGTCCTTCGGTTTCAGGATGACGTAGTTGTCCGATGCGTTTGGCGGCATGGGGTCTGCGGCAAGGCTCGCCGTACCCGCCTTGGAGTAGACGGTCTGCACCTCGGGAAGCGTCAGCACAGCCTTCTCCAGGGGAAGATCGATGGCTACCGACTGTTCGATGGAGGTGGAGGGAATACGAACGGAGGACAGGTTCAGGTTCTGCTCGTCCAGTGTCGGCATGAACTCACGTCCGACGAAGGAGAACGCCACCGCGCCGGCCAGCAATACGCCCAATCCGCCGGCAAGATATGGCATCGGTTGCCGGATCGCATTGCGCAGCAACGGCTGGTAACGGCTCTTCGTGGCCGCCACTACACGCACTTCCTTCTCGGAGATGTGGCCCTTCAACATGACCGCGACCATCGCCGGAACGAATGTCAGCGAGAGGACAAAGGCCGATGCAAGCGCCAGCATCAGGGTGATCACCATCGGCGAGAACATCTTGCCTTCCACGCCCTGGAACGTCAGGCACGGAACAAAGACGAGGAAGATGACCGCCTGTCCGTAGATCGTCGGGCGGACCATCTCCTTGGAGGACGCGATGGTCTCGTGCAGGCGCTCGCTCAGAGTGAGGATTCTACCTTCGGCATGCTGACGCTCGGCCAATCGTCGCAGTGAGTTTTCGACAATGATCACAGCACCGTCGATGATCAGTCCAAAATCCAGCGCTCCCAGGCTCATCAGGTTGCCGGAGATGCCCAGCTTGTTCATGCCGATGGCGGTGAAGAGCAGGGACAACGGAATTACCAGTGCAGCAATCACTGCCGCACGCCAGTTACCCAGCAACGCGAACAGGATGACCACCACCAGCAGCGCGCCCTCCGTCAGGTTCTTGGCGACGGTCTTGATGGTCGCCACCACCAACTGCGAGCGATCCAGCGTCGGGACGATGCTCACGCCCGGCGGCATGGTCTTGCTGATCTCCTTGAGCTTGTCGCCGACGGCGGCGGCCACGGTGCGGCTGTTGGCGCCCACCAGCATCAGCGCGCTGCCCACTACCGTCTCGTAGCCGTTGCGACTGGCGGCACCTCGCCGCAGCTCGCCGTCGATCACCACCCGCGCAACATCACCCACCGTGACCGGAACACCGTTGCGGTTACCCACCACGGCCCGCGCGATCTCATCCACCGAACGGATACGGGCATCAGCTCGCACCAGATAGGATTCGCCAGAGCGCTGGATGTAGTCCGCACCCACCGAAAGATTTGCATCCTGCAGCGCGTTCGCCAGGTCGGTGTAGGAGAACCCATACTCAGCAAGCTTGGCTGCATTGGGCTCGACCACATACTCCTTCACATAGCCGCCCAGGCTGTCGACGTCAGCCACGCCCGGCGTCGTGCGCAGCTGCGGGCGCACGATCCAGTCCTGTACCGTGCGCAGGTACGCTAGGCGCGCCATGTCATCGGCCAGGCGATCGCCCTGATCGGTCAGGAACGAGCCATCGCTCTGCCATCCGGGCTTGCCATCGTTGCGTGGCGCGTCCTTGCCATCGGGGTGTGTGAACTCGACGCTGTAGTGGAATACCTCGCCCAGGCCAGTGGAAACCGGCCCCATCAGCGGCTCGGCGCCTTCGGGAAGCTGCGGCCGGGCCTGGGTCAAGCGCTCGGTGACCTGCTGGCGCATGAAGTACAGATCGGCACTTTCATCGAAGATGACCGTCACCTGGCTGAAACCGTTGCGCGAGAACGAACGCGTGTTGGCAACGCCGCGCAGGCCCGCCATCGCGGTCTCGATGGGATAGGTCACCCGCTTTTCCACTTCCACCGGGCTGAGCGTGGGGATGACGGTGTTGATCTGCACCTGCTTGTTGGTGATGTCCGGGGTGACATCGATCGGCAGCATGTTCAACTGCCAGGCACCGATGACCGAGATCACCAGCGTGATGAACAACACCAGCCAGCGGTGCCGCACGGCACCTGTAAGCACCTGTTCGATCATCACTCGTCTCCGCCGGACTTGTTCATTTCCGCCTTCACCAGGAAGGCGTTGCGGGTTGCTACGCGGGTTCCTGCGGAAACACCGGAGAGGATCTGCGCCATTCCACCACTACGCACGCCTACGAACACGGGCTGGGCGTTGAACCCCTTCTCCGTGCGCACGAACAGCACGTCTTTGCCATCGATGTTCTGCACGGCTTCTTCGGGAACGGACATGCCACCGGACTGCCCGGCTGACGCCACAAGGCGCACCTGCACGCCGTCACCGACGACAAGTCCGGCGCCAGCGTTTTCCGGCGTAATCACCACGGTTGCAGCTCGAGTCAATCCTCCCACCGCCGTCGCTACAGAACGGACCTTGCCTGATACCACGGTGCCGTCAGAGCGCACGATGGTGGCAGGATCACCGGAGCGGATCCGGCTGGTATCACCCGCGCGCACCGATGCCTGCACCTCCACGCCGTTCGAGCCGGTGACGCGATAGAGGGTGGCCTGTGGTTCAACGAATACACCCAGTGTGGCCTGGGAACTGCTGATGGTCCCGGCGATGGGGCTGACCACCGAAACGCTGCCGCCGCCATCGACGTTGGCGGTGCGAGCCACCAGCGCAGCCCGTTGCGCTTCGGCCTGTGCCGACAGGTAGGCAGCTTGGCTGGCTTCGGCCTCCTGCCGGGCAAGCACCCCCTGCGCCAACAGCGACTGGTCCCGGCTGGCGTTCTTCTGCGCCAGGGAAAGACCGGCATTGGCCACGCGCAGATCTGCTGCAATGCGTGCGCCATCAGGGCTGGCGACCCGTGCAAGGACATCGCCCTTGGCGACCTTGTCGCCCACCTGGCGAAGCACCTCGGTCACGTTGCCTGCGGCCCTGGATACCACCACGGCTTCACCACCCGGAATGGCAACGACGGAGCCTGCTGCGCCAATGTTGGCTGCCACGTCGGCAGAGGTGACAGCCTCAACGGCAATACCGGCTGCTCCAAGATATGCATCGGGAATGGCAACGACCTGCACGCCGCCGTTATCTTCAGCGGCAGTGGGCGCAGCGTCTGCCGGGGCAGGCGCGCTGGAGGACTGCGAAAGGCGGGCGATGCCGAAGCCTGCGCCAAGCGCCAGCGCGGCGACGCCGAGCATGCCCAGAGTATTCACGGAAGGGGTGTTTCGCTTCATTCAACGGTCTCCGAAGACGATCTGGCCATTGGCCATTGCAAGTGATGCGTAGGCACGGACCCGGGCAAGGCGCGCATCGACCACGGTCAGCCGCGCTTCTGTCAACGTGCGGCGGCTGAGCAGCAGTTCCACCAGGGGCGTGCGGCCGGCCTCATACCCCAGACGGCCCATGCGGTAGGCCTCGGCCGCGGCTTTTTCACCCTCGGCAGCTGCCTCGAGGCCGCGTCGCGCCGCAGCCACCTGGGACAACGCGGTAGCGCGATCTGCCTGGCTCTGCAGGCGCGCAGCGTCCAATCGCGCCCTGGCCGCGTCGGTACGGGCACGGGCGGCGCTGATGCCGCCACTGTTGCGGTCGAACAGCGGTACGGACAGCGAAAGGCCCACGACCAGCGCGTCCCCACCTGCTGCAAAGCTGCGACGCCCTGCAGACACGCTCAGGTCCGGCGCACGCTTGAGCCTTTCGATACGCAGTTGGGCTTCGGTAGCGTCCACGTCCGCCTTGGCTGTCAGCACCGCCGTGGCATCGCCTGCGGTTGCGCCCACCGTTGGCCAGTCGCGCTCTAGAAGGGACTGGCCCACACCTGAGTACGTCTCGGTCTGGCCGGCCAGCACCGACAACTGCTCAAGAGCAGCCGTCGTCTCGGCATCGCGACTGGCAGCAGCCGATTGCGCCGCGCTCAGGCCGGCCTGGGCTTGGGCGGAACGAAGGCTGGCCTCTTTGCCAGCTTCCACCAGAGCCTTGGCCGCACGCAGGTCGCCCTCGGCGCGCTCCACATCCTCCTGCGCGATTGCCCGGCGAATCAGGCTGGCCTCGGCAGCGGCGTAGGCCACCGCCAGCGCTGCCGAGAACTCAACCTGCGCTTGGTGTTGCCGAGCTTCGGCCGCCTGCAGGCCCTTCTCGCCCGCCTGGATACGCGCGCTCCGCTGGCCGAAGATCTCCAGCGGCTGGGTCAGGGTGTAGGTCGTCTGGCGCTGGCTGCTGCCATTGCTTAAGGGTGCGTTGAGATTCTCGACAAGGCCGTCGATAGTGGGGTTGCGCAATGCTCTGGCCTGCCGGGCATCGCCGGCGGCCGCTGCGGTGTCGAAGCGCTTTTCCTGCAGGTAAGGCGATTGCGCCCTGCTCTGTTCCAGTAGATCTTCGTAGGTGGGCGCGTCGGCGGCCCACGCCACCGATGTGCCGAACAGCGCCAGCAGTGTCGACAAGGCAAGCAATGAGTACTTCATCCAGGGGTCCAGTGCAGTGATGCCGCATCAGCGGTCGTCTCATGCACTACGCGGCCTGTGTGCCGCTCCCCTCACATCTGGGAGATTTTTTTCTAACGACCCAACGCCGAGGCCAGTTTTGCCCGGGCGCGAAGTACGCGGCCTTCGATCGTTTTCAGGCTGATTCCCAGCGCAGCGGCCGCTTCAACCTGGGACAGACCGACGAATGCCGTCAGCACCAGTGCCTCGCGTAAGGCGGGATCGATGCTGTCGAGCACGCGCATCACGCTGGCGAGTTCAAGGCTGGAACTGGCGCTCTGTTCCGGGCCGGCCTGATCCGATACCAGCGTCCGGCCCTCTTCATCGTCGATGGGCCGGGCCTTGAATAGGAAGTAACGCACGCGGCGGAAACGCTGGGTATCGCGAACCTTGTTGATTCCGATACGCATCAACCACGGAAGCACTGGGCGAGCGGGGTCATACTCAGCCAACGCGCGCCACGCCGACACGAAAGTTTCCTGAACGACGTCGTCCACGTCGGTTTCCGGAACGCCCATGCCTCGCACCATCTGTGTGATGGCCGGCGAGTGCCTGCGCACCAGGCGCGCGAATGCCGCTGGGTCACCCGCAGCAGCTTCGACGGCCCAGTTGTTGTCTTCCTCGATCGTCACGCTCAGGCCATGCTTTCAAGGGGAATCGTTGCGCAGTGCGTCCAGCAGCGCCTTGTCGTAGGCAGCGCGGTGATCGGGCTTCAGCCCTGCACGCATCTCGAAGACGTGCTCCAGCGTGATACGCTGCAGATCACCCGCCGCACGCTCGACCTCCCTGCTTGCCGCCTCTACCTGCGGACTCCAGCGAGGATCGGCCGCAATGGCATCGGCAAGTTGACGGTTGGCGATTCGCAAGCGCGCCTCGATCTCGCCCCTGCGCGTCGCAAAGAGCTGCTCTTTGGCCTGCAGGATGTCCTTCTCCGAATTGTCCAGGGGCACCACGGCGTGCAGCCGTTCATGCAGGTCGCTGTGGCCAGGGTTGAGGTAGTGCCAGCCCCAGCCGATCCCCAGGGCGCAAACCACGCCGATGACCGCGCCGGCCAAGGTCGCCAAAGGCAGGCGCATGGCGGTTCCGATAGCCATCAGCGTTCCACCAGCAGGGCGTAGGGGGACATGGCAGACGGCGCCGCGACCCAAGTGGGCCGCGGGTTGGACTGGGTGACGAGGAATGCAGAGCCCACCCCGCCACAGGTCAGCACCGCAGACAACGCAGCACAGGTCACAGCGCGGCGGAGCTCGCGGCGTCCCGCCCACTTGGCAGGTGGCGGCTCCTGGGCCAGGCGGGCCAGCAGCGCATCGGTTCCCGCGCTGGCATCTGCGCGCGTTGCGTTTGCGGCTTTTGCAAGCCAGTCATCAAGGTTGTTCATCTGCAGATCTCCTCGTCCACATACTTCATACGGCTGCCAGGGCGGCTTCCCCTCGAACACTAGCAGTTGATGAACGTGGTTTCTGAATAGGCCTTCCGGGAGCTCTGCCCCAGCGGGATTCGTCAACGATGTCTGCTTTCGGCCATAAGCGATCGTCTAACCCGGGCTAGACACCGCCCTACTCTGCCAGCGGAGCGAACGATGCTTGGCTTGGCGTCCCCATGACTTTCTGGACAAGCTCGTAACCAGAAACCTCCTCGTACCGTGAGGGTATTCTTGCCTTTAGCCCATGGAGGCGCCGGTTTGCTGTCAATGCGAGCTGGTTGTAAGTGGTCGCTGTTACCCGTCCGCGCTGGGCTCCGTTGTATTCCCGGTTATTGACAGTTGGGATATTGGATGCGACCGAATGGCCGACCACGAAGGCATGGAAGAAAGGCCCACCCTGTATGCCTCCGCTGGAGACAAGTTCATCGACATACTCTGCCGCCTGATTCATTTCTTTGCGACCGATTTCAGAACGCCCTTTTTTCAACTCGATGAGCAGGACATCGCGCATCATCACGAGCTGATCCTTGCCGGTATCAAAACTTTCCGTCCCGACGATTGAGAGAGTGGCATCGGAGAGGACGACGATGTCGGGGCGCTTCGCAGCATTAGCAAAGGTCTGATTCTGCTTTCTCGCTTTGAATAGACTGGTGGCGACTGTTCGCAGGGTGTTGTTCGATGCATACTCCGAACTGTCGAACTCCGGCCCAAATAGCCAACGCGCCTGCGTCACGAGCGGATGAAGGGTATGCAACTCGTCAGCTTCCGGGTCGCCGCTGAGCTTCTCCATGGCGGCAATGATGGACAAACGACTGTCGATCTCATCCAGAACCGTGAGCGCATCCTCCACAGTCCACTGTCCTAGCAATCGATCCAGCCCGTCGATGTCGTGCTCATCCAGCTGCATCAGCTTGTCAAGGAAACTTGAACCGCTTCGTGCCTTCTGAATCTTGATAACCGCTTTGACGACCTTGTTGAGGGTCTCCGGCGGTATCCCTGGCTGGTCATGCACCACGGTCTTTGTGAACTGGGCTACTTCAAGCATGGATCGCCTAGGTAGCGTCCGCAGATCCTCTCGATTCTTGTAGAGCGCGTCTTCTGAGTTCTCCTCGATCAGGTGGGCCGACAACTTCTCGACCATTTCCTGGGCATACCCGTTGGCCGCTTCGAAAAGGTGATCAGTTCGCTCCGTAGTCTTGAACTTCGACCAGTCTGGTTCGATTTCGGAAAGCCACTCCGATCCGCACTCAATCACGAGGGCATAGCGCTTGGCAAAGCGCACCCGCCCATCCAGAACGACCATCGGCCCAACGGTCCAACTCGGCAGCCCGACCAACCGATTGCTCACCCAAAACGCTACGCCTTGGTAGCGGGTGGATTTCGCTGTGCGTGTTGTGTCCACCACATACGCCGTGACATCAAAGCCAGGTTCGACCTGAATCTTGCGTTCCTCCAGAAGGCCCTCATGCTCAGACAGCGGGACGGACTGGCCGTTCACCGAAACGACGAACTGCGGATCGTGCAGGAAGCGTCCTGACAGGACCGTCCTGATCCGATCTGGATCTGGGCGGTGGCGTTCAACCTCCACCAACAACCGGGTGCCATGGCCCGAACGGGTGGCTGTCTCATGGCTTTGGATGTAGAACGGCGACGGCTGATTTCGGGTCCCAATCACGAAGGTAGAAAGAACGCCATTTGTCCAAGTTTCGACCGTGTAATGATCAGAAAAGCACAACAAGCCATGGCGACCAATACCGTTGCGTCCGAAGGCCATGCGTACCCAATCGTCGCGTTCGGAAGGAAACTGGACGTTCGCCCCTTGGCTTCGATGCCTGTTGTATCCCAAGGTCATCCAGCGCTTGCGAAACTGGTCCTCGGTCATCCCGTGGCCATCGTCTTCGACCGACAGCATGCCACTTGTTTCCTCCGGGATGATCACGGCAACCCTGGCAGCCCCTGCATCCCACGTGTTGGCCACCAGCTCAGTGAGCGCCATATCTGGGTCATAGCCAATCCGCCCGAGTGACCGCAGCACGTAGTCTTCCTCAAAGAGAGCTTGGTTGGCTGCCTTGCCCTTCTTGTCCATGGGAATATCCGCAAAGTACTTGATCGGTAATATGTGCAAGACTATGCCGCCTTCCGCCGAGTTTGGCAAAAAGCTAAGCCCAGCCCATCTCACCTGCCGCGACGCCAGCCGACGCGTGTGCTATTGCCGGAGCGCCGTTCAATCCCTCGCCCGCTCCGCTTGACCCACTTGGTAATCTCCGTCAGCACGCCGACCAGGAATGTGCCGTATAGACAGCCACTGAGCTAAGCGTCCGCTTTCGGCCAGAAGCGGATATCAGAGTTTCACGTCAGCAGCCCAGCTGCACCCGCTCAGCTGATGCGCTTTGGACTGGTTCCCGCGGGACGTTGAGCACAATCGGTATCGGCGCCAGCCCAAGCGCTCCTCCGGACTGTCCGGCCTCGCCCCCGCCCAAGCCGCTTTTCCAATGACCTCACCCATCCAAATAGAGTCAAATAGCGCTCCGAGAGCGGTTCGGTTCCGACCAGCAGCGCAACACGCGTGACCGAGCAATGCCTGGCCCAAGGCTCTGGGAACCTATAGCGAAGACGGTGCGGCCGACGATCAAGCACGCTACCGTTGCCCAGAATGCCTGAGCATCCAGCGGAGAGGGCACCGAGGGAAACGAGCTACACGCTCGAAGTACGACGCCAGCGAACAGCACGACCGCCAACGATTGAATTCCGGTCAGTGCAAGGGCGACTCGGAACGCGAACCATGTGCTTTCGGGCACTCACGCGCGCATCCATTATGGCTGTGAGCCCGTGTTGGTGATGCTTCGCTGGGACGCCTGGTGGGACGACCACAAGCGTGTGCATCGCATCCGCAAGGAAGAAGGCGCTTTTTACGGCGTCGCCGGCAACCGATCAAGGTGGTCACGACACCCAATACTCTGTAGGACATTCACTGTCCCCAGTGACGCCCTGTTCGATGGACGTCGCTTCCGGCTACTAGAGGTGCTGGATCGCCCGCACCACACCAACAGCAAAGGGCTCTCACCCATACCACCGGCGCCCCTGCACAAGCAGTTCATCCCAGCCCCATCCCTTGGTGGGCGAGTACACCCAGTTTCGGAGCCTTCTCAAGCTGCGAAGCAAGTGCGCTACGAACTCGGCTAAGCAGGGCTCTCCCTTCGGAGCTTTCTATCGCCGCTTCTCAAAAACCTCCAGTTCCCGGATGAGCTCGCCAATCTCCAAGGTCCCGCGGTTCTCGGCATCCGAGGCCATTTCCTGATAGGCCCAGTCAATGTAGTCCCACATGCTAGTAGGATTGGAGTGGCCGCTTAAAGAAGCCACCTGTGCGAGTACCGTTGCTGCTGCCTCAACGCCAAGAATCCCAATGTTTCGAAGCCTCTTGATCCGATCGATGACCTGAAGAGTTATGTACCTGTGTCGAAGCATATGAGCCGTAGCGCGCTCTGAAACTCCGGCAAGCGCCCGCAGATCCGAGAAAGTCTGGCTCACCGTTGCAGCAGCTAGCCTTGAACCGCTCTGAGAGCAGAAGACCCAACCCTTGTCGCGACTCCCCCGTCCGGACTTGGTATGGCGGCGCATATGCATTTCCCGTTGCACCCTGATGTACTTCATGACCTCCTGCAAAGTTAGTGCGGGAACAGGAACCAGACGTATAGGGTTCCCCCTCCTCTTCGAGGTCCGCACCTTCAGCATGCCATCACCCTTCGATGCATCAAGTACATCGGTGACCCTGATCCAAACAAGCTCTTCGCGCCTGATCCCGGTATCCGCGAGTATCAGGAGCATCGCGCGATTGCGACTCTTTACGAAGGTGCGCTTCGCGCTTCGCTCGCACTGCGCCAGGAGTCGGCGAAATACCTCAAGAGGCATTGGTCGTACGACTCGCTTTGCACCACTTGGAAGCATCGCTGCATGCCTGTCCGAGGACACCCGGTCCAGCCGTTTCGTCCTCACCACGCGCCTTTCAACCGTGATAATCGCCTGCTCACCAAGCCGGCCGATCTGGAAAGGGCCGAGACTGATACATTCGGCCCAGCCAATGAAAGCGAGAACACGTGAGAGGATACGATTGATGTGCCTTGCGCTGGACTCATCCCGAACCACCAGCCAATCAGCAAACTCGATCAGATGATCATCATCGATCTCTCTCAGCTCCAGGCGACGCAAGTACAGAAATCGTACCAGCAGGCTTAGCTCACTCGCATAGGTGGATATCGTACCTACCGTCAGCCCAAGGCGTCGGCAATGAACTAGGTACGCATTCACTTCCCAGCAAGAACGGCCGTTTGGGAAGAACACCACCTTCATGCCTCCTGCCGCGCCCCTATCGAGGAACGAGGTGACGCGTCCAACCCCCGGTAACCGGAATTGATTGCTGGCCCTCCTACACAAACCACCATCAATCTTCACTTCACTACCCGTAGGGAGCTAGAGCCGCGGTACCGATCGAAGTGTCGCTTTAGCTCATCGGCTGCGACCTCCGATCCAAGAGCCAGCCTCTTGAAGCGTTGCACGAGATCACTGTACCTAGCGGTCATGTCCAGAACAGCATCCTCCAGCCAAGCCTCATCTTCCTGCTGTGCAACAGGCTTCCTCGCGGCCCCCAGAAGCTCTCCGATGGCACGCCTAAACGCTTCCATCCCGCCTGGGTACAGCGATTCCACATTGTTCCTGAGTGTTCGAACCGACATCGGAAAGATGCCTCGAGCCTCATCATTCATCCCGGCAAGATCACTCATGCGTCTAAAGAGATCACTATGCTCTTCAAGAAGGGACCCAACTGCCACCGCCTCGTCCAGGATGGCGATGATGCCCCGAACACTCCGTTCAGCACGAAGCTGCTTGTCCCGCACACCCGCAGCTACCTGTCCTTTACTGAGCCTTGGCATCATTCCCCTCTGTGCGAAATGAGGATTGTGAACGTACTACGATCGCCGGTTGTAATCTGAATCGGCTTGACACTGATCTTTCGCTCCTCAGAGAGCATCTCCAGATACTCCAAGACATCATCATGATCGAGAACAGCGAGATCGTCGCTTCCGAAGTGCTCGAGAAGAAGCGCCTTCAATTTTTGGGCAGATTCCGAGCCATCACCTGAGTTCACAGCCGCCATCGCCAAACAGGCTTCTGCATGACTGATCTCCTTGCCCGTCATAGACTCCTTCACGTATCTCCAAGTCTCCTCGACATCATGATGACCCATGAGCCACGCGAGCGCAGGTAGAGATGACTCTTCCCCCTCCGAATGAAAGAATGTCATAGCAAAGCTCCTTCGCAGTTGATGAGGCTCAAGCACCCATCGCTTTCCGTCGGGGCCACGGAGATCAAAGTAGTCACTTATGAGCTGGAGAACGACGCGCGGATGATTCTCACTGAATGGCCTGATGCCCTGCATTCCGACGAAGAACATCACGCGATCATCCAGCAACGAATCCTCCCTGGGCATCACCCGAAGTAGTTGCGTCCTGAGATTGTTCATGATCGATATCGCCATGGCAACGATACGTGGCACAGGCTTGTCAAACCTCGGCCTCTCGTTCCCTTCCCCCCGCTTTGCCTGGTGAATCGTCAAGTGGTAGCGACCATCAGATGTCAGGAGCGCATGCAACCCCATGTCAATGATCTCGGATCTCCTTGCACAAGCAAACAAGGCCACAAGTCCAAAGCAAACACCTAGATGGATTCGGATCAGTCCGAGAACCAAAGGGAACAACCGATAGGGTTCCAAATCACAGTACCTGTCATCCCCTCTCTCCCTGAAACGCTGGGAAACGAACCTCGAACAGCGTACTAGTGGACCGGTTTCAATCAGCGCTTCCGCATCCTTCAACAATGCAGTTGGCGACCGGTGGCCAAGGTCACCACTTTGGGCGATTTCATCAATCAACCCTGCAAGGTGAGCCTCCAATGCAGGCGCCTCCTCAAGCATCCACGCACACGCTGACCTAACAAACTGCCTACAGACGGTCGGTGGCAATGTCGCCGTGCGGCCCGACTGTTCTCTGCGAAAAGGTCGGCAAGCATCGCGAACCTCGCGAACATTGCTCAAAGCCCACGCGCTTAGGGTCTGGACGGAGTGCGAGGCCTGAGCCAGTAGCGGAAAGATATCCGCATAGCCGCTGGTGGTACGAGCGCCGCGGCTTAAGTCGCGTTCTCCTCGGTACCCGTACTGGGTCAGATGGCTCCGAAATGCGGGACTACTGCGCAGCCTCTGCCAGTCCACCGATATAGCCGCGCCAATGGCGACCAAACTCAACTGGTTTGTTTCCGTCAAGCCAAAGTGGTTCCTAACCTCATCCGCGTCTAACCGTTCCAACGGAATCTCAGCCGAAAGGTAAGAGCTAAGGCGCTCAATGAACCGCCCCGTCCCGCAAGACCCCGCCTCAGCATAGGACTCCATGAATGCCTCTACGTCGTCCAGATGAGCGACTAGGAGTCCGTCACGCAGGAACTTCTCTTCGTACTTAAGGGCCAAGAACTCTGCGAAGAGAAACAGTGCGCCATGAACTGATCTGAGCGACCGGGTTGATCCACGTACCTTCGCTACGGCGATGATCAACGCCTTACATTGTTCACAGATAACTGCGTGAGATGATGTGCTCAATCGTCCCGTTGGTAGCAGTAGATCCCATCTCAGAACCTGCCCACCGCGACTCTTCTCACCGACTTGGCGCAGATCTCTCTTTCCCGTCTCAACTCTCCATACAGATTCGTGGACCGCGGATTTCAGCCACCACGGACGCACTAATGGGCTCAAACCGGTTTGGGTCCGACTGAAGAAGGACAGGACCTCCGAGGGAAGTTGAGCCATCACCGGATCTCCGGCAGCCGAATGCGAGAAATGATGACAGTCTTTCTAGCCAATGCACACTCGACAAGATCAGTGATCTCAATCAATGCCGGGGGCAATGGCGCGGTCAGCGCATCCACAAAGTCTCTCCAGAATCGCGGGGCAACTCCGGTCCGGAGATCAGGTCGATCCAGGAAGGTCGCACTGGCGCTTTCCAAGCGATCCCGGTAGAGCATTGCAACCGCCAGCGCATCAGGATCCTTACAGAGGATCAGTCCCGCGCCAGGAGAAGCGGCCTTGTACACACGGCGGGGAACCTGAGCTTCAGCAGCCTCGTCCGCGCTACCCGAGAGGAACAGGTGGAGGTCCTCAACCGTCGAGAAATCCGACACTTCAAGAAGCCGCTCGTGATCAGAAAATGCTTGAACGATCAGTCTGTTCTGGTGCCGCCTAACCTGCCTCTCAAACAAGGCGATGCGAAGGGCATTTGGGACGTAGTGCCCCAAGGTCGTCTTGACCGATCGGTGGCCAAATATCCTCGCCGCTACGACAAGATCACCATCTGCCTCAAGGAACTTTAGCACTCCGGAGTTCATTCGTAGATTCTTGTAGGTGAGCTTCTCTCTCCATGGAGCGAGCTCGGCATGGCGCTCCCCGAAGTTCGTTGCCCGGGTGACCATGCCGGCTCCCCTGACACTGCGCCAAGCTTCAGATGCACCAAGTGCATTCAGGAACGCTTTCTCCGAGAAGGCTTTCAAACGGTAGTCGAGGCTACTGATGCCAATCCAAAGATGGTTTGCATCCTTCCTTCTCCCTTCCTGGATCATCCGAGTACGTACGGGCTCGGTCCACTCGAAGACCTTCACAAGAACTCGCTGGGCAAGAGGCGAAAGCTCCACACTCTTCTCCTCGCCCGCACGCAGCTTCTCCACGCTAAAGCGGATACCCCCTTTTCCGACAAGACCATCGGAGGAGATGTAGGTTCCACCATGACGATCCCTTTCTATCCTGGCCCTGTACAACGCCACTGGGTTAAGAATCGGGTGTTCAATGAGTAGGATCAGTATGCAGACTGCCGCCTGCTTGCTACTCATGATGCCAAGGTATGGCAGGAGCTCGTTCTTTCCGAACGAAGAAACGAAGTCCCAGATTCTGCTAGACCCATCTAAGATGGATGCCTTGCTCGACTTCACATCGAATTTGCGTCGCTGCCTAGGAATCCCGCCCATATCAAAGACGCATATCCCCAAGGCAATCCTGAGACCCTTCTCATATCGCTCTTGATTCAGCAGGTGCCCCCAGTTCTCTCGGGAGAATCCGCCTCGGCGATGCGCCTTAAGCTCATGTAGTGAACCTACGTCGAAACGGCTAATTTCAGCCAAGCCTCTCTCTCGTTGAGCCACGAACTCCTCGAAGTCCTTCACTGCGCAGTGGAGAATCGTGTTTACTGCCTTCCCAAGTTTTTCCTGATAGCGATCTAGGTACTCTGCACTTCCATCAACGATTGAGATCGACTCGAAGAGATTGTCGTTGTATGAGTTCTGTGCCGAGTTCAAAGTCTTTGGGGCGTTGTTCAGGCACACTGGTGAGTTTGCAGCATGCTCCCTATCCGCAATGATGAGCGCGCGAGGCGGAGCGGAGATGGCAGCCAATTTCGATTCGACGAAGTTGATTGCACCGGTCTGAACAAGACAGGGGATGAATCGAACAAAGCTGGTCCACTGATTCGTGATCGTAGTTAGCGCGACTCCAACCGCCGCTCTGGCCGCGTAGAACTCACCCCGAAGATCAGACAGTTGCGCGACCAAGGCAGCGGAACTGATTCGACGACTTGGAGCCGGCCACCCCCTTCTTGCACCGAGGGCCTGCCAGAACTGAAGGACGCAGCGAACCGAGTACGTGTTCTGGGCCGCGACGTAGCGCCTTGATAGCTTGACAATTGCATCGACAAATGCGGCTTGACCGCGAGGTCCGATCCAACTCCGAAGAAATGTGAAGTCAATCGACGCTACTCCATGCGCCCGACCGATCGCCCTTACCGTGATCCAAAGTCCGTCCGGGCCCGTTTGGACCTCGCCGACACCCTTCTTCTTTCTAGTTGCCATGCAATGTGAGCTACCGTGGTGAGCAGAGCTAATTTGCCGCACCTTATCTTTTTTCCCAAGCACTATTCCTCACAAAACATCTGGATGAACCCCTGCCCGTGTGGCTGGGCCGGTGACCGCAGCAATCGCTGCCTGTGCAGCGATGAGCGGATCAACCGCTATCGCGCACGCGTGTCCGGTCCGTTGCTGGACCGCATCGATCTGCATATCGGCGTGACGCGCATGGATGCGGTGGAGCTGCGCGAGAGCACGCCGCTGGGTGAGCCCAGTGCATCGGTACGTGCACGGGTGGAAGCCGCCCATGCCCGGCAGCAGGCGCGTGGCGCGCTCAATGCCCATCTGCCACCGGCGGCGCTGCGTGCCTGTACCAAACTGAGCGAGGCTGATCAGGATCTGTTGGAGCAGGCGATTGAGCGTCTGCAACTTTCTGCGCGAGCGATGCACCGGATTCTGCGGGTGGCGCGCACGATTGCTGATCTGGCGGGTTGTGAAACGATCCAGACGGCGCATCTGGCTGAGGCGATCGGTTACCGGCAGTTGGATCGGGGGAAGCCCTAGGAGCACCGTTCGGAGTGGTCGTTGGTTGAGTCGACCGTTGGTCGACTCGCGCGCGAAGAGCAGTCGACTAGCAGTCGACTCTACCAACAGCGGGTCATGGCGACGGATGGTGCGATGGTGCCAGAGCGGGTCATGGCAGCTCGGCACGCCGATAGCAGCCCCCACGCATCAGGCTGCGGAATCCACCCGCCCACGCTTCGCCAGCAACGCCACCCGACGGCTGACCAGCGCGTGCAGCTCCGCCAGCTCCGACGCCCGGTCAGCCGTCATGTTCCCGCCGAACAACACCCGCGACAACGCCGCCTCGTCGCTGTCGTGCGGGTGCTGCCACCGGTCCCGGTACACCTTCTGGCACACCAGCCAGGCCAGCCGCAGCCCCCCACCGGGCAACGGGCGGACCACACGCTCGTAGACGTGCCAGAACTGGTACTCGGCCTGCAGGTCGATCACAGGCGCCACGGACAGCGCCTGCCGGGGCCGTCCTGGGCCCCGGATGTCGAACAACGGTGATCGGGGGTTGTACTGAGCCATGCCGACAGCATGACCCAGCAACATTGTGGGAACCTTGCGTCGCCGCCAGAAAATCCCTGTTGATTGCGCAAGGCAGGTTTGTGGGCGGATCTGGGCACCTGCCTGGGGACCGCCAAGTGCATCCACGCATGGCGTGGATCTACTTAAAAGGTCATCGAGGTGCTGAACATCAGCTGCCGGGGCGCGCTGCGCTGCAGGGTCTGGTAATCCCCCGAGAACGACGAGCCGGCGATGGTGGCGGTGCCGATGTTGTGGCGGTTGAACAGATTACTCACGTCCAGCCGCAGCTCGAGCCCCGGCACCGCGCTGTCCGCACCGAAGCGGTAGGCGGCATAGGTGTTGACCTGCCAGAAGGTCGGCACGCGGATGTCATTCTCGTAGGTGAAGGGCTGGCGCAGGTATGAGGTGCTGGTGGCACCGAAGCGCCAGTCACCGAAGTGGGCGGACAGGTCGCTGACCAGCGAGATCTGCGGGTAGCCCGGCTGGGCGTTGCCCTTGATCGGGTACACCGTGTCGCCCACCACGAAATCGCTGTCGTAGTACGAACGGGCCACGGCCACGCCCTGGTAGAACTGCAGGTGGTCGGTCAGGTCGGCGGTGATGCCGAGGTCGGCGCCGATCACGTGCATCTTCGGCATCAGCCGCACCGTGTTGATCTGCGCGAACTGGGTACCAATGGCCGCCGACAGCAGGCGGTTGCGGATGTCGTTGTAGAACACGTCACCGGTGATCGTCAGCCGGTCGAAGCGATGCGACGCGCCGACGGTCAGATTCCAGTTCTTCTCCGGGCGCAGCGTGCCGGCCACGCGGTCGAACTCTTCCTGGTCGGTGATGGTCCACGCGGAGGCGGTGTAGCCGATGTTGCCGCGCTGCGCCACGCGATAGCCGTTCATGGTATTGGCCAAGTCGATGAAGGCGTCGGTGGATTCGGTCGGGCTCCAGAACAGCGAGACGTGCGGCAGGAAGTTGCTCTTCGCGCGCAGCGTGCCGTTCACCGGCCGGTCCTTGGCATCACCCAGGCCGCCACCGCTGGTGCGGAAGTCCACCGCCTTGAAGCCGACACCCAGCTTCAGCGTGTCGTTCAACACGATGTCGTCCTGCAGGTAGAACTGGCGCGAGCGGGTCACCCAGCTCGATGCGTTGTCGGTCTTGAACGCGGGGCCGTACACATCGAACGGGCCGGTGGCCTTCAGCGGCGGGCCCTCACCCAGCAGCGGCTGCTGGTACCACTCGGTCTTGGCCGCGGCCTTGCTCTTCTCCTGCCAGAAACCGGCGGTGAAGGTGTGCGCGCCGGTCTCGAACTGCAGGTTGACCATGCCACCCAGCCGATTCACACGCGGCGTCTGCACCTGTTCGGAGAACGGTGCGCCGTTTGGCGACGGCACGGTCGGGTCGGTCAGCGTGGCCTGGGTGTGGCTGTTGGCGTTGTACAACTGCACGTTGCCGCTCAGCGCCGGGTTGATCTGGAAGCGATGGTTGATCGAGGACACGCGATCGCGGGTGATCTGGCCGGTGTCGTACGGGATCAGTTCGGACAGCTCACCGCAGGTATAGGCGCCGCAGGACTTGTCCGCATTCTCCGGCGAGGCCACGTACCACGCCCAGGCATAATCGGGATAGAAGATGTCGGCCTTCCAGCCCAGCTTGCGGATCATGTCGAACGAAATGTTGTTGTAACCCCAGACCTTGGCCTTGCTGTCGGACAGGAACACGGTGAAGTCGCCCCAGGCAACGTCCTGCTGCAGCTTCAGGTCGCCGCGCAGGAAGTTCTGGGTGCCCTCGCCCTGGTACTTGTCGGCGGACACTCGCTGCAGGTCGACCAGCACCTTCGGGCCGTGCTCACCGAGTTGGCCGCTCTGCCCGGACACGGTGGTGACCAGCGTGTTGTTGCTGCCCACGCCCTGTTTCACGCGCAGGCTGGGCGTGTCCTGCAGCTCGCGCAGGCGGTATTCCAGGCTGCCGCCGTTGACGCTGCTGGAGAACACGCTGACGGGTGCGCCGCCGGGGCTGACCGTGATCGCGCCGATGCCATCGGGCACGCCCACGTTCACCACGCTGGTGCCGGTGAGCGAGAGGAAGCCGTTGTCGTTCAGCGGCACGCCTTCGAAGGTGATGCCCATTTCATTCATGCGGAAGCCGCGCACGAACAGGCTGGTGGCGGAGATATCCAGGCCCAGCCCGTCGGTGGCGGTGTAGCTGGCGCCCGGCACCTGCTTGAGCATGGCCAGGCCGTTGTTGCCGGTGACCATCGCGTCGAGGTCTTCGGCCTTGATGATGTAGCGGTTTGGACCGACCACCTGGGTGGGCGCAACGGCCGCACCGCGCGGGGTAGCGATGACCTGCAGGGCGTTCAAGGTGGTGGGGGTGTCATGTGCTGCGTCGTGAATCTCGGCGGCGTACGCAGGTGCGGTGATGGCCGTGATGATGGCCAGAGCGAGGCGCGTCGTGGGTGGGGTGTTCATGGGCAGATCCAGGGTGCAGGGAGAGAGCGGCGCAGGCGCACGCCCAGCGCGTTGCAGCACCGGTGTCGGCGCCCTGGCTGGCGATGCGATTGCGTTGAGGGAGTGACGGCGCGGTGCGCGCCGGTCAGCAGACGAAGGCGATCATCTGCCGTGGGATTCGATGGGGTGATTTCGACGTGCGAAATTCTTGCATCGCAGTGCCGCATTCGCCATTGCGCGGTGGTACAGCGCGGATGGCGATGGGGATGGGTGGGTTATACGTGGGTATAGCCTGGGCGTGGTGGGGGCCGACCTTGGTCGGCGCCTACGGTCTACGTATGCCAACCAAGGTTGGCAACTACCTGGGCAGAGGGAGCCTGGTAGAGGCCGACCTTGGTCGGCGCTTGCCGTTTGCGTGTGCCAGCCAAGGTTGGCACCTACCAGGGCGGATGGGACATGGTAGAGGCCGACCTTGGTCGGCGCATACGGTGTGCGTGCGCCAACCAAGGTTGGCACCTACCGGGGCGTAGGAACGCGCGGTTACTGCAGGACGAAACGCTCGATCGCGCGCGCCACGCCTTCGTCTGCATTGCTGGTGGTCTCGAACCGCGCCACCGCCTTCACCGCGTCGATGGCATTGCCCATCGCCACGCTGGTACCGGCGTACTGCAGCATGGTCAGGTCGTTCTCCTGGTCACCGATGGCCATCACGTTGGCGCGGTCGATGCCCAAGTGCTCGGCCAGCTTCTGCAGGCTTGGGCCCTTGCCGGCGCGGTGGTCGAACACTTCCAGGAAGAACGGTGCGCTCTTCAGCACCGCGAAGCGCTCGGTCAGTTCGCTGGGCAGGCGCGCGATGGCGGCATCCAGCACGTCGGGCTCGTCGATCATCATCAGCTTGATGAACGACATGGACGGGTCCATGTCGGTCACGCGGCGATAGGACAGCGGCATCCGCGAGAGATGCGAGTCGGCCACGGTGTAGTAGCTGATGTCCTGGTTGGGCGTATACATGCGCTGGCTGTCCAGCGCCTGGAAATGCACGCCCAGGTCGCGGGCCACCTGCTCGCAGAACAGGAAGTCGTCGAAGCTGAGCGGATACTCGACCACGGTTTCGCGCGTACCGATGCGCTGCACCAGGCCACCATTGCAGGCGATGCAGTAGTCGTCGTCGCCGGTGATGCCCAGCTCGTGCAGGAATGGTTCCAGGCCCGGAACCGGGCGGCCACTGGTCAGCACGATGTGCACGCCCAGCGCGCGCGCCTGCGCGATCGCCTGTTTGGCCCGCGCGGTGAGCGTGTGGCTGGGGTCCAGCAGGGTGCCATCCATGTCGATGGCGACCAGTTCGATGGTCGATTGCCTGCGGCCCATGTCCATTGCGTTCAACTCGTGCGGGGCACGCCAGTTTAACCCCTCATGCCCGGTTCACCTCTTTGCCCACGTTGGCCGGGATACTGCGGGAGCCTGTGCGTCCCCCACCGCAGGACGGCCCGCTGACCGCCCTTCCCTGGAGAACCTTGCGACGCATGACCTACCGTGCCCCCGAAACCAATGACAGCGCGCCCCTGGCCGAGCAGATCGAGCAGATGATCGACGAATTGCCCGGTGAGCAGGTCAGTATCGGCACCCTGCTCAGCGCGCTGGGCGATGAGGGCCTGCTGCTGATCGTGATCCTGCTCTCGGCCATCTTCATCATTCCGGTGTCGATTCCCGGGCTGAGTACGGTGTTTGGTGCCTCGATCCTGCTGATCGGCCTGAGCCGCGTGCGCAACCGCCCGCTGTGGGTGCCGCAGAAACTGGCGCGCCGCGAGATCGCCACCGACAAGCTGAAGGCCAACCTGGGCCGTGCGCTGAAGTGGGTGCACCGCATGGAGCGCCTGTCGCGGCCGATGCGGCTGGCGGTGATGGTGCGCTCGAAGAAGATGATGCGCCTGAACAACCTGATGCTGGTGTTCGCGACCCTGCTGCTGATGGCGCCGGCCGGGCCGATTCCGTTCAGCAATACGTTGCCGGCACTGGCGCTGATGTCGTTTGCGATCGGCTTCATCCAGCGCGATGGTGCGGCGGTGGCGGCTGGTTATGGTTTCGTGGTGGCTACGGTGGTGTATTTCGGCGTGCTGCTGGGTGGCGTGGGGTTTGCCGCCGAGTCGGTGTTCAGTGGATTCCGCGCTGCGCCTTCGGAAATGTAGAGCCGAGCCCAGGCTCGGCTGCTTATGGTCTTCTGTAGAGTCGAGCCATGCTCGACTGCTGCTGGCAAAAGCAGTCGAGCATGGCTCGACTCTACAAGGGCCAGATCCAACGCAGTCGAGCGTGGCTCGACGCTACAGAACTACTTGGCTGACACCCGCCACACCACGTCGCCCACGTCATCGGCGACCAGCAATGCACCCTCGGCATCCATGGCCATGCCCACTGGCGCGCCCATCAGCGTCTTCTCGTCCTTGGAGGCGAAGCCGCTGACGACGGTCTGCGGCCGCCCGGTCGGCTTGCCGTCCTTGAACGGTACGTAGACCACTTCGTAGCCGCTCAATGGTGAGCGATCCCAGCTGCCGTGCTCGCCGATGAAGGCGCCGCCGTGGTACTGCGCCGGCAGTGCCTGGCCGGTGTAGAACAGCAGGCCCAGCGGTGCCACGTGCGAGCCGATGGCGTAGTCCGGCGTGATGGCTTTCGCCACCAGGTCCGGCCGCTGCGGCTGCACGCGCTCGTCCACGTGCTGGCCGTAGTAGCTGTAGGGCCAGCCGTAGAAGCCATCTTCCTTCACCGAGGTGAGGTAATCGGGCACCAGATCCGCACCGATTTCATCGCGTTCGTTCGCCACGGCCCACAGCGTGCCGGTGCTCGGCTCCCAGTCCAGTCCGGTCGGGTTGCGGATGCCCGACGCAAAGATGCGGCTGCCACGGGTGGCCACGTCCACTTCCAGCACCACTGCGCGGCGGTATTCAACGGCCAGGCCATTCTCGGTGATGTTGCTGTTGGAGCCCACGCCCACGTACAGCTTGCGGCCATCGCGGCTGGCCAGCAGTTCCTTGGTCCAGTGGTGGTTGATGGTGCTGGGCAGGTCGGTGAACTCGCGGCCCTTGTCGGACATGCGGGTCTCGCCCGGCACGTAGTGGTACTGCACGATATTGCCGGTGTTGGCCACGTACAGCGTGTCACCGATCAGCTGGATGCCGAACGGCGAATGCAGGCCTTCGATGTACACGTGCTGGGTCCACGTGGAAGTGCCAGGCGCACGGCGCAGCAGGGTGACCCGGTTGCCGCCCTTGCCGGCCTTGCCCGAGCGTGCCTTCACCTTGCCGGCGATCCACTGCTTGGGCGTGGTGACCGGTTCTTCGCCGGGGCCATTGCCCTCCACCACCAGCACATCGCCGTTGGGCAGAGTCAACAATCGCCGCGGATGCTGCAGGTTGGCGGCGATGCGTTCGATCTTCAGGCCTTCGGCCACCGTGGGTGACTGGCCCTCGGCCCAACCCACTCCGCGCGGCACCTGCATCGGCGGCATCAGGAAGTTCTTCGGTGTCGGCAGTGGTGGCTTCGCACCGGATTGGTCGGTGGGGTGGTACTCGGCCTTGCCCGCGCAGGCCGACAGCATCACGGCCAGCGCCAGGGCGCCCACGGTGGGCAGGATGTGCTTAGCCATGACGACCTCCCTGCAGCACCGGCGGCTGCAGTGACAGCAAGATCAGGCCCAGTGCGATCAGGGCCACGGTCAGCGCCGACAGGATCGTGCCCGGCACCGCGACGGCATAGGCATCGCGGCTGTGCACGAAGGCGTTCCAGATGGCCAGCACCACCGCGACCAGGTTGAGGAAGAAGTCGATGCGGTCGATGCGGGTGGCGGTGCCGTTGCGGCGCCAGACCGCGAACAGGTTGATCAGGCGCGGAATGATGGCGATCAGCAGACCGAAGGTGATCAGCCAGGCAGCGGCCTTGCCCCACATCACCTCGGCGCTGTTGAGATAGATCGCGTCGAAGATCAGCGCGCCGACGAAGAAGCCGAAGGGTATCGGGTTCAACAGGCTGAACAGCGTGGTGCCGAGGCCGCGATGGGCCTGGGCCAGAGGGTTGACCATCATCGTGCTCCGATGCGGAAGGGTGCACGGGCTGTAGTAGCACAGCCGGATGTGAGGGGGCGCGATGATGCCGGGTAGATCCACGCCATGCGTCGATACGCGTGCCAACCAAGGTGGGCACCTACCAGATGCGGGCCGCTGCAGTCGTCATTACCCCACGGCATAAGCGTTTGTGACGCAATCGGCACATCTGCAGATTGGGAGTGTGAAGAGGTAGGGGGTTGTTCGTTGTGTCGCGTTTGGCTCGTTGCGATGGGGCAGTTCCGCCCCGCCGTCCTGCCATGCCGATTCACAACAGAAGGATTCGTGTATGAAGCGACACACGCAACGCTCCGCGCCACCGCGCTCCGCGCGCCTGGCCCTTGCCACTGCCCTGGTGCTGGGCAGCCTGGCCGTCACCGCCCAGGCCCAGCAGGCCGATCCGCTGGCCGGGCGTCAGTGGCATCTGCTCAACACCGGACAGGCCGTACTGGGCGATACCCTGCCGGTGGCTGGCAACGATCTGAACGTGGATGGCCTGTTCCGCAATGGCATCCGTGGCCAGGGCGTCACCATCGCCATCGTCGATGACGGCCTGCAGATCGCACACCCGGACCTGGCCGCCAACGTTGCGGCGGTCGCCGGCAAGAACTTCGCCAACCAGAGCAACAACCCTTCACCGTCCAATCCCGACCGCGACAATCACGGCACCATGGTCGGCGGCATCGCAGGTGCAGTAGGTGCCAACAATCTGGGCGTGCGCGGCGTGGCCTCGGCGGCCACCCTGAAGGGCTTCAATTTCCTGGCCTCCAATGCCCAGGGCAATTCGAATTCCAACATCGAGTACTCGTGGTGGGACGGCGCCGAAGTGGCCGACGTGGGGGTCTTCAACAACAGCTGGGGCTCCAGCCCGGGCAACCCCAACCTGCCGCTGGCCTACAGCCAGAACGACATCGCCGCCTATGAGCAGGCCATGTCCGGCACCCGTGGCGGCCGCGGTGGCATCTACGTGAAGGCCGCCGGCAACAACCACAACAACGGCGCACGCTCGGATGGCACCGACATCTGCTCGGCAGACACCAAGAACCGCAACACGGGTTGCATTCCGGCCGGCCGCGACCCGCGTAACAACCTGTTCAACGTGATCACCGTTGCCGCCGTGCGCGCCGATGGCGTGCGCTCGTCCTACTCGTCCACCGGCTCGGCGCTGTGGGTGTCCGGCTTCGGCGGTGAGAATGGTTGGCAGCGGCAGGTCGTGCCGGGGCAGCTGGCGATCCGCTACGATCCGGCCATCCTCACCACCGATGTCACCGGCTGCGCGCAGGGCAGCAACAAGAACACGAGCCTGCGCAACACTTTGGACGGCGACCAGTCTGCCATCGACAGCACCTGCAACTACACAGGCAAGATGAACGGCACCTCGGCGGCCACGCCGATGGTGTCGGGCGTGGCGGCACTGCTGCTGGAGACCAACCCGAACCTGTCCTACCGCGATGTGAAGTACATCCTGGCCACCACCGCCACCCGCACCGATCCGAACCGGGCAGCGGTGACCCACTCCGACGGCCGCGTGCTGGTGCCGGGCTGGACGGTGAATGCCGCCGGCCGTGCCTACAGCAACTGGTACGGTTTCGGTGTGGTCAATGCGGCACGCGCGGTACAGGTCGCAGAGGACTTCCAGCCGCTGGGTGCACTGGTGGATAGTGGCTGGCGCAACACGACGCGTACCGTGGCCATCGGCAATACCTCGGCGGCCGCGGCGCGCCTGACCTTCCAGCTCGCCAACGGTGCGCGCAACATCGAGAGCGTGCAGCTCGGCTTCCGCGTCAACCACAGCAACACCCGCCAGCTGCAGTTCGTGCTGATCTCGCCCAGTGGCACCCGCAGCGTGGTGCAACCGGCATTCACCGCGATCGGCTCTGGCCTCAATGGTGTGCAGCGCAACTTCACCAACTGGGACCTGCTGTCCAGCAATGCCTTCCTGGATGAGAACGCCACGGGCACCTGGACGCTGGAAGTCACCGACCTGGGGCAGGCCGCGAACGCTGCATCGCGTGGCAACCTCGAATTCTTCAAGATCCGCGTTCTGGGGCACTGATGATGAAGACGACCATTCTGTTGAGCACCCTCGCCCTCGCGGCGATGACCACCACCGCCTGGGCACAGAGCTCGGGCCAGACACCTCCGGCGAAGACCTTGTCGACCGTAGACACGCAGCAGTTGAAGGCGGAGGCCACTGGCCGTTCGTTCAATGTGGGCGGCTCGCGCTTCCAGCTGGCACCGTCGGCAACCGTGCAGCAGGCCAGCGGCGGCCAGTTCCGGATCACCACCGGGGCTGATGCCAGCGCGGCGGCCGTCGGCACCCGCAGCAAGCGGTCCACGGATGCGTCTACCGGTGTGGCCGCACGTGCGGATGCCGGTGCCAGCAAGTTTGCGGCCGCTGTCTCCAACGATGGCGCACCGGTCGTGGCGACCTCGCGGGTCAAGGTGTTCTTCACCGATGCGGCTTCGGCGCAGCGTGCGGCCACCGCCACCGGCGGCACCGTGGTGAAGGTATCCAAGGCCTCGGGCCGCGCGATTGTGGAGTATCCGTCGGTGAACGCGGCACTGGATGCGACCACCAAGCTGCTGTCGACCGCCGGCATCAAGGCGGCCGAGCCGGACGTGGTGCAGTGGGAAGAAACCAAGTAAGGCGTTGAGTGGTGCCCCCGGCCGGTTGGCTCTCCTGGCCGGTCGGGGGATTGGTGTGTGGGGGGTGTGCCGACCAACGGTCGGCACCCACCAGATTCATTCACCGCGTGTCGACCAAGGTCGACACCTACCGGGGCAGCGGGCGCGACGAACAGGCGGCATCAGCCGGGCATGGTCCAGGATTACCGGGCGGCGAGCATATCGCTTTGCTTGAGGTGGCAGCTGGCCAGCGGGCCGTTGCCGGCGGCCGGATGGCCAGGCTCGAGCAGCAGGCGCTGCACGTCGGAGAACAGCTTGTCCACCGGCATGCCGTAGGGCGCGAACAGGCGCAGACGGCCTTGGCGATCAAACACGTAGCCGCCGGCGATATGGCTCATGGTGTAGGTCTCCGGCACCGGGCCGGGTTCCTTTTCGTAGAACGCCTTGAAGTTGCTGGCCATCGCGGCCAGTTGTGCTTCGTTGCCGACCAGTGCGATCGCCTTGGGGTCGAAGGCTTCCACATAGGTGCGGGCGACTTCGGGCGTGTCGCGTGCGGGATCAACACTGACGAACACTACCTGCAACTGGTCGGCATCCTTGCCCATCAGGTGCTTGACCTGGCTGAGCTCGACCATGGTGGTCGGGCACACGTCCGGGCAGCTGGTGAAGCCAAAGAACAGATAGGTCACCTGCCCCTGCAGGTCCTTGGGCCCGCGCACGGCGCCGTAGCTGTCAGGCATCGACCAGTGCTGGCCGAGCTCTTCGCAGGCAATGTCCTTGGAGTAGAAATCCATGCGCGACTGCGCGCTGCAGCCAGCCAGCAGGCCGATGGCCAGGCCTGCCAGCAGCGGCAGGCGGAATCGGGGAGAGAACAACGAACGGACAACAGCAGCAGGACGCTTCACGGGTACCACCAACGCAGACGCGGGCGGGGTCTCGGTCAGGCCTGCCCGTGGGGGAAAGAGGACGGAGGTGCCGGGGTGATCGCGCGGTCCATGCCGATCACCCCAGCCACGGTCAGTTGATCATCATGTGGTAGTGCATGCTCCAGATGATCCAGACCGACAGTGCGACGACGATGAACAGGATCACCAGGGTGAACACGAAGCTGGCCAGGTTCCAGCCACCTTCGGACTTGCGGTCCATGTGCAGGAAATAGACCAGCTGTACCAGGATCTGCGCCACCGCGAAGCCGACCAGCAGGAACAGCGTGAGCGGCCGCGACAGCACCGGGTTCATCACCAGCGCGAACGGCACCACGGTCAGCAGCGCGCACAGCACGAAGCCGATCAGGTAGGACTTGGTGGAGCCGTGCGCATTGCCGGCGCGCGAGGTTTCGACGTGGGCCATGTCAGAAGGCTCCGATCAGGTAGACGAAGGTGAAGACGCAGATCCACACCAGGTCCAGGAAGTGCCAGAACAGGCTCAGGCACGACACGCGGGTGATGTTGGTCGGGGTCAGGCCGCGGCTGTAGACCTGGTGCATGACCACCGCCATCCAGATCAGGCCGCTGGCCACGTGCAGGCCGTGGGTGGCGACCAGCGCGAAGAACGCCGACAGGTAGGCACTGGTGCTGGGGCCCGCGCCTTCGTGGATCAGGTGCGAGAACTCGTAGATCTCCATGCCGATGAACGAGGCACCGAGCACGAAGGTCACGCCCAGCCAGCGCAGCACCGCCGAGGTGTCGTGGCGATGCATCGCCAGCACGGCCTGGCCGTAGGTGATGCTGGAAACCAGCAGCAGGAAGGTCTCGGCCATCACGAACGGCAGCGAGAACAGGTCCTTGCCGGTGGGGCCGCCGGCGTAGGCGGTGCTGAGCACCGCGTACGAGGCGAACAGCGAACCGAACAGCACCAGGTCGGACATGAGGTAGACCCACATGCCGAACACCTTCATGCCGCCCTGTTCGTGGCCATGGTCGTGTTCGTGGTGGTCCTCGTGCGCCTGCGTGTCGCTGGCCAGCTCGGGGCGGGTCAACAGGTTCATGCGCGTACCTCCTTCAGCTTGGCAAGGTTGGCCGCTTCGGTGCGCGCCACCTCTTCGGAACTGACGTAGTAGTCCACGTCCTCGTCGTAGGACCGCACGATCAGGGTGACGATCATCGCGATGAAGCTGGCCGCGGCCATCCACCAGATGTGCCAGACCAGGGCGAAGCACAGCACCAGGATCCAGATGTTGAGGATCAGCGGTACGCCGGTGTTTTTCGGCATGTGGATAGGCGCGTACTTCTTCGGCGGCGGCGGCAGGCCACGCTTCTTCGCTTCGTGGAAGGCATCCAGCTCATCGGCCTTGGGCACCACGGCGAAGTTGTAGAACGGCGGCGGCGACGGCGTGGCCCATTCCAGCGTGCGTGCATTCCACGGGTCGCCGGTCACGTCCAGGTTGCGCTTGCGGTCGCGCACGCTCACGTAGATCTGCACCAGCATCAGGATGATGCCCGCGAACACGAACAGTGCACCGATGAAGGCAGCGATCAGGTACGGCGTCCACGCCGGGTTGTCGTACTGGTTCATGCGGCGGGTCATGCCCATGAAGCCGAGCATGTACAGCGGCATGAAGGCCAGGTAGAAACCGATCACCCAGCAGGCGAACGACCACTTGCCCAGGCGCTCGTTGAGGGTGAAGCCGAACACCTTCGGGAACCAGTAGGCGAAGCCGGCCAGGTAGCCGAACAGCGCGCCGCCGATGATGGTGTTGTGGAAGTGCGCGACCAGGAACAGGCTGTTGTGCAGCAGGAAGTCCGCACCCGGGATGGCCAGCAGCACACCGGTCATGCCACCGATGGTGAAGGTGACCAGGAAGGCGATGGTCCACAGCATCGGCACGCTGAACTCGACGCGGCCGCCGTACATGGTGAACAGCCAGGTGAAGATCTTCACGCCGGTGGGGATGGCGATGATCATCGTCATGATGCCGAAGAAGGCATTGACGCTGGCACCGGAGCCCATGGTGAAGAAGTGGTGCAGCCAGACGATGAACGACAGGATGCCGATCGCCAGCGTGGCACCGACCATCGACTTGTAGCCGAACAGCTTCTTGCGCGCGAACGTGGCAGTCACTTCAGAGAAGATGCCGAACGCCGGCAGCACCAGGATGTACACCTCCGGGTGGCCCCAGGCCCACACCAGGTTCACGTACATCATCGGGTTGCCACCCAACGTGTTGGTGTAGAAGTTGAAGTCCAGGTAGCGGTCCAGGGTGAGCGCACCCAGTGCCACGGTCAGGATCGGGAAGGCGGCGATGATGATCACGCTGGTGACCAGCACGGTCCAGGTGAACACCGGCATCTTCATCAGGGTCATGCCCGGTGCACGCATGCGCAGGATGGTGATGAACAGGTTGACGCCGGTCAGCAATGTGCCGATGCCCGAAGCCTGCAACGCCCAGATGTAGTAATCGACACCCACGCCTGGACTGAACTCGATGCCCGACAGCGGCGGATAGGCCACCCAGCCGGTCATGGCGAATTCGCCGACACCCAGCGAGATCATCATCAGCGCTGCGCCGACCACGAAGATCCAGAAGCTGAAGGCGTTGAGGAACGGGAACGCCATGTCGCGCGCGCCGATCTGCAGCGGCACGATGATGTTCATCAGGCCGACCACGAACGGGGTGGCCACGAAGAAGATCATGATCACGCCGTGCGCGGTGAAGATCTGGTCGTAGTGCTCAGGTGGCAGGAAGCCGTCACTGCCCGGGCCAGCCGCCGCCAGCTGCGCGCGCATCATCAGCGCATCGGCAAAGCCACGCACCAGCATGACCAGCGCCACCACCACGTACATGATGCCGATCTTCTTGTGGTCCACGGTGGTGAACCAGTCACGCCACAGCGGGCCCCACAGCTTGAAGTACGTCACCGCGCCAAGCAGCGCGAGGCCACCCAGCACCATGGCCGCCAGCGTGATCACCACGATCGGCTCGTGCAGTGGCACGGCCTCCCACGTCAATTTACCCAACATGTTCGTTACTCCTGGGAAACCTGGGCACCGCCGGCGGCACCCGCAGGGGCCGCAGCAGCGGTGTTCTCACCGACGCCGATGAACTGGTCGATGACCTTCTTGAACAGCAGCGGTTCGACGCTGGAGAAGTGTTGTACCGGCGCGTTGCGCGACGGCGCGGCCAGCGCCTTGAACTCCGCGAAACTGAGTGCGTCCGGCGCGCTGCGTACCTCGGCCACCCAGCGCTCGAAGTCTTCGTTGCTGCTGGCGGTGGCAATGAACTTCATGTTCGAGAAGCCATGCCCGCTGTAGTTGCCGGACATGCCACGGAACTGGCCAGGCTCGTTGGCGATCAGGTGCAGCTGCGTGCGCATGCCGGCCATCGCGTAGATCTGCCCACCCAGCTGCGGGATGAAGAAGGTGTTCATCGTCGAGTTGGAGGTGATGTTGAACGCCAGCGGGCGGTCGACCGGGAAGTTGAGCTGGTTGACCGTGGCGATGCCGAGGTCCGGATACACGAACACCCACTTCCAGTCGGTGGCGATCACGTCCACATGCAGCGGCTCACCGGCCACGTCCAGCGGCTTGTAGGGGTCCAGCTCGTGGGTGGAGGTCCACACGATCACCGCCAGCACCGCGATGATGATCAGCGGCACGCCCCAGACCACGATCTCCACCTTGGTGGAGTGCGACCAGTCAGGCATGTATTTGGCTTTGGTATTGCCGGCGCGGTAGCGCCAGGCGAACACGAAGGTCAGCACGATGGCCGGTATCACCACGATCAGCATCAGGCCGATGCAGATCAGGATCAGGTCGCGCTGGGCGATCCCGACCATGCCTTTCGAATCCAGCAGCACCCAGTCGCAGCCCGTCAGAGCGATGCAAGCCAGGGCGACCAGCGCCAGGCGGATGCGGTTCCAGCAGATATTCATTGGAGGTCAACCCTGTTGAAGAAGCGCGCTTGACCGGCTCGCCTGCGCGCAGCGCCCGGGCGTGGAGCGGCTACACTGTGGGTACGAGGTCGCCTACAAAAAGGTGAACCACTCCAATCAAGCCCATACAAGATACAGCATTGTATGGAATTGTGCATCTGCACGTATGGAAAAAACTGACCGATGACGCCACCTGCCGCCGGCCGCCGCCTGAAACACCCCAATCGCACCTGGGTTCGCCCCTTCCGCGAGGGCGCCGGCCCGCTGTATCTGCAGATTGCCCAGCAGGTGCGCGAGGCGGTGGATGACGGCGTGCTGCGCCCGGGCGACCGCCTGCCGCCGCAGCGCGACCTGGCCCAGCAGGTGGGCGTGGACCTGACCACGGTCACCCGCGCCTTCGCCGAGCTGCGCCAGGCCGGCCTGCTCGATGCCCAGGGCGCCGGCGGCACCTTCATCGCACTGTCGGCCGGCAACCGCAGCACCTCGGTCGACCTGAGCATGAACATCCCGCCGCTGCTGGGCAGCGCGCCGTTCGCACAGGGCATGGAGACCGGCTTCCAGCACGTCGGCCAGCAGCTGGGCCAGGGCGAATTGATGAGCTACCACGTCGGCGCCGGCACTCGCGAGGACCGCGCCGCCGCGGTGCAGTGGCTGGCGCCGATGCTGGGCACGGTGGGTGCCGACCAGGTGGTGATCTGCCCCGGCGCGCAGACCGCGCTGTGCGCGCTGATCCTGGCCCGCACCCAGCCGGGCGAGCTGATTGCCGCCGAGCAGCTGACCTACCCAGGCCTGTTGGCTGCCGCGCGGGTGCTGCAACGGGGCGTGGTGCCGGTGGCGATGGACGCCGAGGGCATGCTGCCGGAGGCGCTGGAGGAGGCCTGCCAGCTGCGCCGCCCGCGCCTGCTGTACCTGGTGCCGACCATCCAGAACCCGACCACGGCGACGATGTCGGCACAACGCCGGCAGGCCCTCCTGGCCGTCGCGAAACGCCACGATCTGACCGTGATCGAAGACGATCCCTACTGGTTGCTGGCCGGGGACGCCGCACCGCCGCTGGCCGCCCACCGCGACGCAGGCTGCCCGGTGTACTACATCTCCACCCTGTCCAAGTGCCTGGCACCGGGCCTGCGCACCGCCTACCTGGTGGTGCCGGCCGGCGAACCGATGGAACCGGTGCTGGACGCCCTGCGTGCGATCGCGCTGATGCCGACCCAGTCGATGGTAGCGGTGGCCTCGCAGTGGATCCGCAGCGGCCAGGCCCAGGACATGGTGCAGCGCTTCCAGCAGGAGCTGCGCGAGCGCCAGGCCATTGCCGCCCGTTACCTGCCGGCCCGCGCCCAGGCGCATCCCGCCGGCCTGCATGTGTGGCTGCCACTGCCGCCGCGGCTGGACCAGTACCGGTTGATCCAGGCCGCACAGGAGCAGGGGCTGGGCATTGCCAGCTCGGACGCCTTCAGCGTGGAAGAGCCGCCACCGGGCAACGCGATCCGCCTGTCGTTGGGTGGCGCGGTTGACCAGGGCGCGCTGGCCGGGGCGCTGGCCAAGCTGAACGAGATCCTGTCTGAAGCTCCCGAGGCCCGGCACAACGCCATCGTCTGAACGGGTGCATGGCGCTTTATCCATACAAGATGATATTTTGTATGCAATGTATGGATGAAGGGACGTGCATCGATGCGCGCCGAGAAACTGAAGTTCCACCTGGTGATGGCCGGGTGCGGTGGCTTTGTGGTGCTGATGCTGGCCGCGCTGGCCTGGGTCTGCCTGCAGCCACAGACCGTGGACGTACAGGCCGCCGAACGCCACGCCATCGAGCAATGCGTGCAGCGCAGCGAGGATCCGTCGCGTAGCGAGATCCAGCGCCGCGCTCAGGCCGATTCCTGCCGCGAGATGCGCAAGCAGTACGTGCACAAGTTCGGCCGGGAAGATTCCTGATGGGCGCAGCCGCGCCGCGTCGCCGCTGGCTGCTGCCGACGATGATCGCCCTCGCCTGCCTGTTCATGGCCGGCGTCGCGGCTGCGCTGTGGCAGTACTTCGGCTACAGCGCGCAGTCCACCTTCACCGAACAGGCCATCGTCTTCGACGATTCGCAGCTGCGCCTGCCGGCCGACCTGGCCGGTGATACCGGCCGCATCCGCGTGGTGCATTTCTGGGACCCGGCCTGCGGCGTGTGCAATCGCGAGACCGGTGCGCACCTGAGCTACCTGATCAGCATGTACCGCCGCGCCGGCATCGACTTCTATGCCATCCGCCGCCCGGGTACGCAGGGCGAGCTGCCCGAGCCACTGCGCAACAAGGTGATCAACCTGCCGACCATCGACGGCATCGAACACATTCCGGCCAGCCCCGCCGTAGCCATCTGGGATCGCCAGGGCCACCTCGCCTACGCAGGACCGTACAGCATCGGCATGGTCTGCAACTCGGCCAACAGCTTCGTCGAACCGCTGCTGGACAGACTGGTGCGCGGCGAGACCGTGCGCCCGAAAGGACTGCTTGCCGTGGGCTGCTACTGCCCCTGGCAGGCCAAGCGCTGAGGACGCGCAATGACATCACTGACGCTGGCCGGTGTGGCCGCCGCAAACAACAACGGCGGTCACCTGTCCGAACCGACCGATGGTTATGGACAGGCTCCCGCCGTTGGAAGCAACGATACGCCCCGACATGCTCCGTACATGCCGCGACCGGATGTCGCAGCCCGCGAATGGGTGCAGGACGTACTCGCGCACAGCGGGCCGATCTACCTGCGCATCGTCAACTCGCTGGAACGCACGGTGCGCCGCGGTGGTCTCGCACCGGGACAGCGCCTGCCCTCGCAGCGCGCGTTGGCGCAGCAGCTCGGTATCGACCTGACCACGGTCACCCGCGCCTTCGATGAAGCACGCAAGCGTGGACTGATCGAAGCACGCGGGCCACAGGGCAGCTTCATCGCACCGCCCAAGGCCGGCTTTGACCAGGTGGTGGACCTGAGCATGAACGTGCCACCGGTGCCCGATGCCGATGCGCTGGCCGAGACGCTGCGCCGCGGTGCCGCCGCCGTGCTTGCGCGCAGCAACGCACCGAACCTGATGACCTATCACCTGGGCGGCGGTAACCCGACCGACCGCCACGCAGCGGCGCGCTGGCTGCAGTCGATGCTGGGAAAGGTGGACGATGCCTGCCTGCTGCTGACCGAAGGCGCACAGGTGGCGCTCGCGTCGATCCTGGTCAGCCAGGGACGCGACGACGACGCGATCCTCTGCGATGCGCTGGTCTATCCGGGCCTGCTGCAGGCCGCTGCCGCACTGGGCCGGCGCCTGCTGCCGGTGGACAGCGACGAACACGGCATGTGCCCTGATGCACTGGCCCGGCTGGCACGCGAAAGCGGCGCGCGCCTGGTCTATCTCAATCCCACCTGCCAGAACCCGACCGCACTGACCCTGCCGCTGCATCGGCGCGAAGCGCTGGCGCGTGTGCTGGAAAGCGAAGGCCTGCTGGCGATCGAAGACGATCCGTACTGGCATCTGGCCGAAGATGCGCCGCTACCGTTGGCAACATTGGCACCGCGTCATGTGTTCTACGTGGCGACGCTGTCGAAGGTGATCAGCCCGGGCCTGCGCACCGCCTTCGTGCGTTGCCCGAGCGCCGCGCATGCCGAGGCGATGACGGCCGCGCTGCGAGCAACGCGGTTGATGGGCCATCCGCTGGTATCGGCGTTGGCCAGCCAGCTGCTGCTGGATGGTTCGGCGCAGTCACTGCTGGCGCAGGTGCGCACCGAGGCGCGCGAGCGCATTCGCATGGCCCGCTACCTGCTGGCGCCATCGCTGCTGCAGCGGGCTGAAGGCCTGCATGCCTGGTGCCGCGTGCCGGCGCCGTGGACCGATGCCACGCTGGTGCGCACCGCGCAACTGCAGGGGCTGGCGATTGCACCGTCATCGGCGTTCTGCCCGCCGGGGGTACAGCATCAGAACGGGGTGCGGTTGTCGCTGGGGCTGGCGGCGGACCGTCGGCAGCTGGAAAGTGCGCTGCGGAGGATCGACCGGTTGTTGTTGTCGGATGCGTTGCCGGCGATCGAGCGGTAGGTCTGGTAGTGCCGGCCGCTGGCCGGCAATGGCATGCACGGATCATGAGGTTGCCGGCCAGCGGCCGGCACTACCCCAATGTCACCAGCGCCTGCCCCAGCGCATCCATCTGCTCCGGCTGCTGCAGCGCGCGGAAGGTCCGCATGCCTGGTGCCGGATACCGGCGCCGTGGACCGACGCCACGCTGGTACGTACCGCACAGCTGCAGGGGCTGGCGATCGCGCCGTCATCGGCGTTCTGCCTGCCGGGGGTATCGCACCAGAGCGGCGTGCGGCTGTCGTTGGGGCTGGCGGCGGATCGCCGGCAGCTGGAAAGTGCGCTGCGGCGGATTGATCAGTTGTTGCTGTCGGATGCGTTGCCGGCGATCGAGCGGTAGGCGCAATGCATCCACGCCATGCGTGGATGTGCGCTGGACCTGGTAGCGCCGGCCGCTGGCCGGCGGAAGATTCCCCGGCACGGACGGAATGTGCCAACCAAGGTTGGCACCCACCAAAGCAGGGTCAGGCCAGGGCGGAGAGCGCCTGCACCAGCGCATCCATCTGCTCCGGCCGGGTGAACACAGACGGCGTCACCCGCACGCATGCGCCGGAATCCAAACCATCGCGATGGGTGGTGAACACGCGATGCTCATCCAGCAGCCGCTTCTGCAGCGCGAGGTTGTCAGCCACGCTGGTGCGCCCGCGCAGGCGAAAGCTGGCCAGCGCACTGGCCAGCGCCGGGTCCGGCGAGGACAGCACTTCGATATGCGCCATCTGCCGCGCCGGCACGGTCCAGCGCTCACGCAGGTAGCGCAGCCGCGCCTGCTTGTTGGCCACGCCGATGCGCTGATGCAGGGCAATGGCATCCGGCAGTGCCAGGTAGGCGGCGAAGTTGACCGTACCGGTATGCACGCGACTGCCCACGCGGCCATCGTCGGTTTCACCCATGTAGGGATCCAGGTCGGCCACACGCCCCTTGCGCACGTACATCGCGCCGACGCCCACCGGCGCACCGATCCACTTGTGCAGGTTGATGCCGACGAAATCGGCCTTCAGCTGCGGCACCGCGTAGTCGATCTGGCCAAACCCATGCGCGGCATCGACGATCACATCGATACCGCGCGCTCGCGCGCGTTCGGCGATCTCCGCCACCGGCAG
This sequence comes from Stenotrophomonas sp. 96582_Sma, assembly GCF_056480905.1. Taxonomy (NCBI): domain Bacteria; kingdom Pseudomonadati; phylum Pseudomonadota; class Gammaproteobacteria; order Lysobacterales; family Lysobacteraceae; genus Stenotrophomonas; species Stenotrophomonas sp. 96582_Sma. The sequence goes on from NZ_CM151122.1 coordinate 4,750,279, forward strand.
CACCAGCCCATGGCGATGGCTGACCTGGGTCAGCAGCACCAGCTTCAGGCGTGGCAGCCGCGCGAATCCGGCCTCGTAGGCCTGCAGGATCTGCGCGTGGTCGGGCACGGCCGGCAGCGCGATACGCTCGACCTGCACGCCGCGACGCTGCTGCAGCCAGCGCATCGCGCCGATCATGCTGTCGTAGTCGATGTCGGCGTAGAGCACCTGGTCGCCGGGCTGCAGACGGTTGTAGCCGCCAATCAGGGCCAGCATCGCCTCGGTGGCGCCGCGGGTCAGTGCAATCTCGTCGGCACCCACGCCCAGCAGCTCGGCCACCTGCCGCTGCACCGCCATGTACTGCGCCGGGAACTCACGACGGCCGTACCAGGCGTTGCCACGGTTCACTTCAGCGGTGTGGCGCTGGTAGCTCGCCAGCGTCTCGCGGCCCATTGCACCCCAGTAGCCGTTCTCCAGGTGGTTCACTTCATCGGTGATATCGAAGTGACTGGCCACGGAGGCCCAATAGCCTTCATCGCGGGCCAGCACGTCCGGCGCCACGGTCGTTGCGGGAATCTGCATGGGCGCAGCGTAACGCGTGGCAGCCATGGCGGGCAGTGAAGACAGTGCGGCTGCGGCGGGCAGCAGGGTGCCGGCACGCAGCAGGGAGCGGCGCGTGCGGTCCATCAGAAGCTCAACCGGTACTGCGCGTACAGGTTGGCACCGTCGGTGTCGTACGGCGCGTTGCGCGAGTAGACCAGGCCACGGCTGGCCTGGAACGTGGCCTCATCCGGGTAGCGATCGAACACATTGTCGGCGCCCACGCGCAGGCTGTGGTGCTCGTTGATGCGATAGCCCACGGCCAGGTCGAGGAAGCTCATCGCACCGAAGCGCTGGTAGATGTCGCCCACCGCGTTGCCGCTGGAATCGGTCCAGGCGCCGTAGTAGCGCAGGCGCGCCATCAGCGACCAGGCACCGATGTCCCAGCTGCCGGTCAGACTGCCCTTGTGCTCGGGCAGCCGGTCTTCGAACAGCACGCGCTGGGTTTCGTTGGTGGCCACCGAGGTGCTGCCGTTGTCCACGCGGGTGCGGTTGTAGTTGTAGGCCAGGGTCAACGTCATGCGGCCGGCGCCGAGATCACGCAGGTAGTTGCCGACCACGTCCACGCCGGTGGTGGTGGTATCGAAGTCGTTGGTGAAGTAGTTCACCGAGGTGTAGCCCAGTGGATTGGGCGTACCGGCCGGAATGGCGAAGCTGGCCGACTGGCTGAAGCGGTCGGTGAGCTTGATCTGGTAGACATCAACCGAGCCGGACAGACCCAGGTCGGTGCGCCAGGTCAGGCCCAGCGAGGCGATGCGCGATTCCTCCGGCTTCAACGGCTTGGCTCCAAGCAGCTGCGCCAGCGGATCGTTCGGCGACAGGCGGCCACTGGTGAAGATCTGCAGCGTGCGCGTGTCCAGGCCCTGGGTGGTGCTGGTGGTGTTGAGCTGCGCCGGCGTCGGTGCGCGGAAGCCGCTGGACACGGTGCCGCGCAGGGCCACGTCCGGGGTGATCGCAAAGCGCGCCGACAGCTTGCCATCCAGTGTGCTGCCGAAGCTGGAGAAGTCCTCGTAACGGCTGGCCGCACCGATGCTCCAGCGCTCGCCCAGCGGCACTTCCATATCCACGTAGGCCGCCTTGCTGCGCTGGCTCCACTGCCCGGCCTGGCTGGCCGAGAAGCCCGGCGCACCGTTGGAGTTGGCTTCCAGGCCCGCGGCCGCGCCCGGACCCACTGCGTATGAGGCCGGGTCACCGGCGCGCACCTGGTAAGTCTCCTGGCGGAACTCGCCACCGAAGGCGACGTTGATCGGCTTGGACAGCGCGGCTACGTCCCACTCGTAGTTGAAGTCGGCGTTGGCGTTCTTCTCGGTCTGGGTCAGGCGGCCGAGATCGAACGCGGTCGGGCTGGCCGGGCCGAGCGAAGCATTGATCGAGTTCTTCAGGCTGTAGTCGATGGCGTTGCGGCCATACGACGCGCTGACATCCCAGCGCAGTTTGGGCGTGATCTCGCCGCGCAGGCCACCAACCAGTTGCAGGTCGTTCTGGACGTTGCCGTACTGCGGGCTGAAGCCCACCGGATAGATCGAACGCAGGTTCCAGCCGGGGAAGATCGCCGTGGTGCGGTAGGCACCGGTGGTGGTGTCCGGGTTGCGCCAGTTGAAATCGCTGACACCGTCGCTGTGGCTGTACAGACCGAACGCATACAGCTCCAGTGTCTCCCTGGCGTTGGCCTTCACGTTGAAGCCGACGCGGCGGCTTTCCAGCTCCGGCTGGCCCCAGCGCTGTACCGGGTTGGGCACGTCCAGATCCGGATGCGCGGCCTGGAAGGCGATGGCATCGGGGCGCTGGCGGGTGCGCGAGGTGGCGTCGGAGTTGGACGATTCGGCGAACAGCACCAGGCTGCCATAGTCACCCAGCGACCAGCCGGTGCGTGCGCTGAAATCGCGCGAGGCGCCATCGCCCTGCGCATACTGCGAATAACCAGCGGTGATCTCGGTACCCGGGCCATCCTCGAGAATGATGTTGATGACGCCGGCGATGGCATCCGAGCCGTACTGCGCCGACGCACCGTCGCGCAGCACTTCGATGCGCTTGATCGCACTGGTCGGAATCTGTGCCAGATCGGCCGCCTGCGCGCCACGGTTGCCGAGCAGCGCGCTGCGGTGGAAGCGACGACCGTTGACCAGCACCAACGTCTGATCCGGCGACAGGCCACGCAGCGTGGCCGGGCGCACGAACACCTGACCGTCCGCCATCGGCAGGCGCTGCACCACGAACGACGGCACCAGCTGCGCCAGCACGTCCTTCAGGTCGGTGGATTCAACGGACTTGATATCTTCCTTGGTGAACACGTCCACCGGCGCCAACGTTTCGAACTGGGTGCGGTTGGAGGCGCGGGTGCCGGTGACCAGCATCGCTTCGAGCTGGGTGGGCGCCGCACGGCTGCCCGCCGGGGCATCGACCGCATCGGCCTCCGCTGCGATCGCGCCGCCTGCGCTGGCCATGGAAAGGGCGAGGAGGATGGAACGCGAAAGCTTCGAACGATGCACGGCAGGGCTCCGGGAGGACGCGACAGGGCCAGCACCTGCTCGGACACAACAGGCGTGGACAAGGCGCGCAGTCTCGGCGCGATCTGTGAAGAAGCCATGACGTCAGTGCGACAGCTTGATGCCGCTGGAGCGCAAGAACTGCTAAACGAAGCGCCACGCGATCCGCTACTGTGCCCGGCATTGGATTCGGGGAACGGCAGGATGAGCGCGGCAGGCAAGGCGTTGTGGTACATCGAAACCCATGCGGACCAGCCATTGGCGCTGGCCGATATTGCCGCCGCAGCGGGGCTTTCGCCGTTCCATCTGTCGCGCCTGTTCCAGGCCCGCACCGGCACCTCGGTGGTGCGTTATCTGCGGGGACGGCGCCTGACCGCTGCCGCGCAGCGGCTGGCCAACGGGGCGGGCGACATCCTGCAGGTGGCACTGGGCGCGGGCTACACCACCCATGCCGCGTTCACCCGCGCCTTCAGCGAACAGTTCGGGCAGACCCCGGAGCGGGTACGCGAACAAGGCACCGATGGGCTGGCGCTGGTGCAGGCGATCCGCGTGGACGATGCGCCGACTGCCTGCGGTGAAGCGCCGCGCCTGCTCGATACCCCTGCCTTCCAGGTCGCGGGTATCGGCATGCGGCATACCCGCGACAGCGGCGGTGCGATACCCGGACAGTGGGCGCAGCTCAACCGGGAATGGCCGACTCCGGCACCGATCAGCTTCGGCGTGTGCTGCAACAGTGATGACGATGGCGGCTTCGACTACATCGCCGCACTGCCGGCCAGCGCGGTGCCGAGCGTACCTGCGCACTGGCAACGCGTGGACATTCCGCCGCGTCGCTACCTGGTGGCCTGGCACGGCGGGCACATCTCGACCATCCGCTCGACCTGGTTCTGGCTGCTGGATCACTACCTGCCCGGCTCCGGGCTCAGCCTGGCCGATGCCCCCGATCTGGAACGCTACGACATGCGTTTCGATGAGCACAGCGGCAACGGCGGCGTGGAAATCTGGCTGCCGGTGGACGAACGCCCACGCTGACAAGGAGTTGAGGATGCGCATGACAGCCACTGTGATGGGAATGATGCTGATGGCCTCCGCGGGGGCCGCCAGCGCTGGCGAGCCTTGGAAAGCAGGCGAACGCCACGGCACCACCACAGTGGCCAGCGCCGCGGTTCGCGATGCGCAGCATCGCGACGCCCTGCGCTACACGGTCTGGTATCCCGCGCCCGCTGGCAGCACGGAAACCGCCCTGACCATCGGTCCGCCCGATGCGCCGCTGTTCGACGTCGGCCGCTCAGCCACGGATGCCCCGATCGCGGGCAAGCGCCTGCCGACCCTGCTGCTCTCCCACGGCAACGGCGGCAGCGCGCGCATGATGGGCTGGTTGGGCACGGCATTGGCGCGCGCCGGGTATCTGGTAATCGCGGTCGATCATCCCGGCAACAACGGCGTGGACGAGATGACCCTGCCCGGCAGCGTACTGAGCTGGTTGCGTGCGGATGACCTGCGCGCGGCACTCGCTGCAGTACAGGCCGATCCGCTGCTGGGTCCGCATGTCGACCCTGAGCGACTGGGTGTGGCCGGGTTCTCGGCCGGAGGCTACACCGCGCTGCTGGCCGCCGGTGCACGCCCCGACCTGCAGCGGCTGTTGGCCTTCTGCCGCGCGCACCCGGATGACGGCGTCTGCCGGCCACAACAGGAAACCGCCACGCACACGATGGACGCGCGTGTTGCCGCTGCGGGCTCACCCGCGATGTCTCCCTGGATCTCCCACGCCAACGACTCGCGCGCGATCCCCGGCGTGCGTGCGGCATTCCTGCTGGCACCCGCGATCGTGCAGGCGTTCGCGCCCGAGCAGCTGTCCTCGCTGAGGCAGCCAGTGTCGATCGTGCTGGGCGAGGCTGACACGGTTGCGCCACCGCAGAGCAATGGCGAGGCTGCACAGACACTGATTCCGGGCGCTGTGCTGCAGCGTCTGCCGGATGTCGGTCACTACGACTTCCTGGCGGCCTGTACAGCGGTTGGTGTGCAGAGGCTGCCCGAGCTCTGCAGCAGTTCGGTTCCGATGGCGGACACCCACGCGCAGGCAGTGGATGCCGCGGTGCGATTCTTCGCCGAAGCACTGCGGTAGTGGCCGCCGGGCATGGCCCGGCGCTACAGTGGGCGCATCCACGGAGGATCGGCCATGCGCCTGCTTCACCTCACCCTGCCAGTGTCCGACGTCACCACCGTCGCCGCGTATTTCCACGATGTGCTGCAGCAGCGCGTGGTCGGAAATCATGTGCACATCGGCTGGAGCACGATCGAACTGCAGCCGGCGGCTGATCATCCGGTCGGTGGCGTGCACCTGGCCTTCAACGTCGCGGACAACCGCTTCGGCGAGGCGATGACCTGGTTGCGTGAACGCACGCCACTGCAGCGCAATCCGGCGGGACTGGACTACTTCGCGCTGGAAAGCAGCTGGCAGTCGCAGTCGGTGTACTTCACTGGTCCTGACGGCCTGATCCTGGAACTGATCGGCCGCCGCCGTTTGCCGGCCAGTACGCGTCAGGGCGCCTTCCACGGCAGCGAACTGACCTGCCTGAGCGAAGTCGGCCTGCCCAGCCACGATGTCGACGCTGTGCGCGAACAGTCCAGCCTGCGGTTCGGCCTGCAACCGATCAGCCCGCCGTCGCCGCAGTTCGCGCCGATGGGCGACGATGAGGGCCTGCTGATCGTGGTTGCGGCGGATCGTCGCTGGTTCCCCGAGCAGAAGGACCTGCCGAACGCGCGCGGCTTGCAGCTGCAGGTCGGCGACGTCGCCGGCCCGGGTGTTGTGGAGGACGCCTCGCTCGGCTGGCGGGTGCAGGCGACCTGAACTACCAGCTGCCGGACGCGCCGCCTCCGCCGCTGCGGCCGCCGCCTCCAGACCAGCTGCTGGAACTGCTCGACGACGAACTCGACGAGGACGACGAACGGGACGACGTGCGTTCGCGGGAGGATGAAACCCGGCCACGTGCGCGCTCGCCCGGCAGCATGGTGAACAACCACACGAAGTACAGCAGTACGCCGCACACCCCGGACACGATCATTGCCAGCAGCCGTGGATCGTCACCTTCGGCACGATGGATCGCCAGCAACGCGCCCGCGGCATAGCCGAGGGTCAACAGCACCAGCACCGTCATGCGCACGACGAAGCTGCCGCGATTCTTCTTCCAGCGTGTGCGGCAGGCCTGCACCAGCAGGAACACCATCAGGGTGACAACGCCCGCAGCGACCTGCAGCAGCAGGTGCCGGGCCAGGCTCGGTGGCAGCTGGCCACGCAGCAGCGCCTGCACAAGGAAGAGCACGCTGAGCATCAGCATCCCGCACAGCACGATGCGCACACCTCGACTGCGGCGCCAGCACCAGCCCAGCAGGGTCGCCACCGGCACACCCAGCGCCAGCACGAAGCACAGGCCCGGCAGCACATGGCGTGGCAGCAGCAGCGCCACGGAGAGCATGCCCGCACCCACAACAGCGGTCACCAGCATCGGGCGCCCCCAGGCCGGCAAGGTCGGCCAGGTTGGTTTTGGTGCCGATGCATTGGCGGCCAGTGCCTTGCGCCGCCGCTCCCGACGGCTGCCGCTGAAATCGTCCTCGGTCTTCGCCGGCGGGAGGGGCGGCGGCGAGCGCCACAGCCCGGCCAGGAAACCGGCCAGCAGGGTCAACGCCACCACCGAGTCTGCGCGTCGCCAGTCCGCAGGCAGCACATTGCTGGCCGACGGTTCTTCCCATGCCGGCAGGTCCTCGCCATCGATCAGCGCCATCATGATCTTCGTGCCATCGAGCACGCCCTGGTCGACATCGCCCTCACGGAAGCGCGGCACGATCGCGTTGTCGATGATGCGAGCGGCGTACGCGTCCGGTAGCGCTCCTTCCAGGCCATAGCCGGTCTGGATGCGCACGCGGCGGTCCTGCACCGCCACCAACAGCAGCACACCATCGTCGACACCGGCGCGCCCCAGCTGCCACTGATCGAACACCCGCTGTGCATAGGCCTCGATGCCTTCGCTGCCCACGCTGGGTACCACCAGCACCTGCAGCTGTGCACCTTTCCGCGCCTGCAGCTGCAGCGCCTGCGTGCGCAACGTGGCGCGGGTGTCGGCGGACAACGCGTTGGCGGCATCCACCACCGGATCGTCCAGCGCAGGTATCGGGGTGACCGCCAGCGCTGCCATCGGCAGCAGGCACAGCAGCAACAGCAGCCACACGGTGGCGGCCGCCTGCTGCAAGGGGCGCGCCGGGTTCACGTACCCTGCCCTGCCTCGATCTGCGCATGCAGCGCCTGCAGCTGCGCCGCCGTCTGGTTGAACACCTGCAGATCGGCATCCACCAGGGCCGCCCAGTCAGGCGCGTGCCCCAGCAGTTGCGCCACCTGCTCGCTCGGCGCGCGGTCGAAGCCCTCGCCAAGCACGGCAAGATAGCGCTCACGGAACCCTTCGGGGTCGCGCTGGTCCTGCACGTACAGCTGCACGGCCAGCAGCCCCGCATACAGGTAGTTCACCAGATAATTCGGGTCTTCATACATCAGACGCTTGCCGATCCAGGTGTTGCGCAGCTGCGGGTAGCGCTCCGGTTGCTGGCCGAAGCGCGCCAGCACCTGCCCGGTCAGCGCGTCCAGGTCATCGGCGGTGCCCAGCGTGCCGGCGGCCACGCCCCGATAGATCGACTGCTCCAGCTGCGCTTCCTCGGAAGAGGTGAACAGCTGCAGCACCATGTCGTCCAGCAGCGATTTCAGGTAATAGGCTTTGGCGCGCGGATCCTCTGCCTGCTGGTACAGCTGGTCGCGGAAGCGCAGCTCGTTGTAGATCGCGAACGCCTCGGTCAGCCACTGGCTGCCATTGCGCTGCAGCGGCGACGCATGACCGCGCTGCATCCACTCGCCGTGCACGGCATGACCGGCTTCATGGGCGATCTCGACGTCGCTTTCCAGATCACCACGGCGCAGGCCAACGAACAGCATTGCCGGCACACCGGGAGCGCTCACCGGGAACGCGTCCTGGCTGCGGTCACCACGTTCGGTGGCCAGATCCATGCGCTGGTTGGCCGGATCGAGCAGCGCGCGCAGTTCGGCGACGTACGCCGGCCCCAGGTGCTGCATGGCATCGGCGGCATTGTCACGCAGCTGCGTCAATGTCAGCACTGGTGGCGTATAGCCGGCATCGGGCACGGTGGTATCCCAGATCTGCGGCGCGTCGATGCCGGATCGCGCAGCGTGGCGCAGCAGCATGTCCTGGTAGGCACGGCGGTCCCCGGCGTGCTGTTCGATCGCCACCAGCGTTGCATCCACTGCGGCAGTATCCAGGCCCATGCGCTGGTAGCCATATGCCGGCGCCGAGCCGTCACCCTGCAGGCGTGCGGCGGCGTCATTCACCTGCACCAGCCCCAGCAGCACCGAGGCCATCGGCTCACGGCGCGAGTGCAGCCCCTGCCAGTAGCCCTTCCAGCCGGCCTCGCGCAGGGCGCGGTCGGGCTGCTGGGCCAGCAGCTGCTTGTCGCGTCCGGTGTCCCAGTGACGACCGCCGTGCTCGATCTGCGGATACTCGGCGCTGCGCAGGATCTGCCCGCGCAGGCGCGCGAAGCTGTCCAGCGCCGGATCGGCCAGTGCCTCCACGGCCTCATCCAGCGCGGCGTTGGCCGGGGTGGCAGCCTCCTTCAGCGCCCGAGTGCGCAGGAAGCCATACGGTGCTGCCCACGCCGCATCTGCGGGCGCCTCGCGCAGTGCGGCGCGACCACTGCGAGCGATGCGGCTGCACAGCCCCGCTGCCTGCTCCATCGCCTGTGCCGGGCGAAGATCGCGCGCGTTGCGGGCGGACTGCAGATGCAGGTAGCCGAGATGCCGCAGGCACTGCGCCTCCAGTGCCTCGGCCTGCTGGAAGCGTTCCGCCGGTGCGAGGGTGGACGCCTGCTGCAGGGCCTCGACGCGCTTGCCCAGCGCGTCGCGCGCGGTCTGTTCGGACGCGGCGCTGGCGAAGTAGGTGCGGTCATCGGCATGCACCGACTGTGCCTGCGCGCCGCTGAAGGGGGCTATCGCCAATACGGCGGCAATGGCGGCGGTGGTGGTGCGCTTCCTGAAAGCCTGCATCGGCGTCTCCCTGCCTGGACCAGGGATCGAGCCTAGCAGCCGCTGGCCCGCCGCGCCTGTGCCGGATCAGCCATCAGATCGACTCATCCTCACGCTTGACCAGCGTCCAGCACGGCGCCTGCGCGAAGGTGTAGGTCTGCTGGTCGCTGCTGTCCGGCGTACGGATCTGCACCTGCCGCTGTCCATCGGCCAGGGGGCTGACCTGCATTTCGCGGCCCTGCCCGGCCAATGCGGCGGGATCAGGCATCACCGGCCACTCGACATCGGCCAGCGCCAGCCGGCTTTCCACCTTGCGCGGTTCCGGCTCGGCCTCTGCATCGATGTAGCTGTCCAGCAGCGGATCGGCGGTGGTCTTTTCCTGCAACGCGATCTCGTTGCCGAAATGCTTCAGGAACGTATCGAATTCCGGGTAGAGGCATTCACCGCGTGCAGCCACAGCTGTGGGCTCGGCGGGGGTGGTCGCCGGCGCCGCTGCGGCAGGTGAGGCTTCGGTCGCGGTCTGCAGTGCCTGCGGCGCTGGCGCACAGGCTGCCAGCACCGCGCTACAGGCAAGCATCAACGGTGCGGCAGAACGGTATCGACACATGGGCTCATCCTGAATCCGGTCCGGTCGCTCCATGCTACCGCGCACCCTACAATTCCGGCATTCCGCCTGTCCGAGAGTCCTCATGCATCGCCTCCTGCTCCTGATCGGCCTGCTGCTGCCTGCCCTGTGGCCGGCGGTGGCGAGGGCCGTCGATGTCCACGAAGGCGACCTGCTGTTCGTCACTGCCGGCCGCAGCGGTCTCAGTGCGGCCATCGACGATGCCACCGGCAAACAGGGCGCGCCCAGCTTCGATCACGTCGCGCTGGTCGCTTCCGCGCCGAAGGGCTGGGAGGTATTGCATGCAGACGAGAAAGGATCGCGCCGGCAATCGCTGGTCGAATTCCGCCAGGAAGCGCGCGCCAAGCAGCGGCAGATCGTGGTCTATCGCCTGCGCGCGCCGCAGCAGGCAGCGATCAAGGATGCGGTCGCGACCGCGCGCACGATGCTGGGCAAGCCGTACAACACGTCGTATGTGTTGAACGAGGACAGCTACTACTGCTCGGACTTCATCGAACGCGCCTTCCGTGCGCACCACGTATTCGCATTGCAGCCGATGAACTTCCGTAACCCGCAGACCGGGGAGATCGCCCAGCACTGGGTGGATCTGTACCGCGGCATGGGCATGGAGGTGCCGCAGGATCAGCCCGGCAGCAATCCGAACGACATGTCGGCGGCGCCGGTGCTGCAGCGCATCGGGGTGCTGGAATAAGCGAAGCCCCGCGCAAGGCGGGGCTTCACCGGCCACTCCGCATGCGCGGCGCGGTCATTCTTCTTCGTCGTGGCCGCCCTGCTGCTGGTTCTGGTTGCGCTTCTGCTGTTCCTGCTGCTGTTGCTGCTGCTGGTCACGGCCACGACCCTGCTGCTGATCCTGCTGGTTCTGCTGGCCCTGTTGCTTCTGGTTCGGGTTCTGGTTCTGCTGTGCCATGTCCGATCTCCAAAGCCACTCGCGGAATGCGGTGGACGTGGCCATCGTCTGCAGCGAATGGTTAATCACGCGTGGGTGGGCGGCTACATCTGTGTGTACGCCTGTGAATGAACGCGCAGAAGCCCTTGTGGCACAAGCGGCTGAAGGATTCATGCGGGTTCGGCATGTGCTCATGCCATCGTCAGCCTGCACGCATTCATGGCGTTCGCCGCCGGAAACACGCGCTGAACAAGGTTGGCTTCCCAACGCACGCAGGGAAGCCAACCCTGCTTTCAGGGCATCACCGGTGGCACATACGCCAGGGTCATGCCCAGCAGCCACAGCAGGCCCAGCACCAACGGAATGTGCACCAGCAGCTGGATGAAGGTGAAGCCCACGATGTCGCGTGCCTTCAGGCCCAGCACGCCCAGCAGCGGCAGCATCCAGAACGGGTTGATCAGGTTCGGCAGCGCTTCGGCCGCGTTGTAGACCTGCACCGCCCAGCCCAGGTGTGCCTTCAGTTCGTTGGCGGCCTGCATCACGTACGGCGCCTCGATGATCCACTTGCCACCGCCGGAGGGCACGAAGAAGCCCAGCACCGCCGAATAGACGCCCATCACCAGTGCGAAGGTATCGGTGCTGGCCACGTGTACGAACAGGCTCGACAGGCGGTGCGCCAACGTCTGCCCATCGCCGCCGGCAGCATGGGTGAGGATCATCGCGATGCCACCGTACAGCGGGAACTGGATCAACACGCCGGTGGTGCTGGGCACCGCCTTGGCCACCGCGTTGAGGAAGCTGCGCGGCCGCCAGTGCAGCAGCAGGCCCAGCGAAATGAACATGAAGTTATAGGTATTGAGGTTGGCGATGGCGGTGACCACCGGCTTGTTGGCGAACTCGTTGAACAGCCAACCGAGCGCCAGCAACGAGAGCAGCACAGTCAGCAGCGGGCTGTATTCCAGCCACTCACCCGGGCGCGTGCGGCGCTGCAGCGGTTCCGGCTCGGCCTGCGCGGCGCCGGGGAAATCCTCAGCGGTACGCGCACTGCCGGCAGCCGGTGCGGTCAGCCAGGCGATCAGCAGCGAAACCAGGATCAGCACCGAGGTCAGCGCGATCGACTGCCACAGGAAGATGGTTTCGGTGAACGGCAGGACGCCGGTGATCTCGACCAGTCCCGGCGGCATGCTGGCCGGGTTGGCCTGCAGCTGCGCGGCCGAGGAACTCAGCCCCATCGCCCACACCGCACCCAGACCGAGATAGGCCGAAGCACCGGCCGCGCGGTAGTCCACGCGCAGTTCGGTACGGCGCGCCAGCGCGCGCACCAGCAGGCCGCCGAACACCAGCGAGAAGCCCCAGCTGAGCAGCGAGGCGAGCATGCTGACCAGCCCCACGTACACCACCGCGCCACGACCGGTGCGTGGTACCCGGGCGAGGAAATCGATGAAGCGTGCGACCACCGGTGCAGTGGCCACGGCATAGCCACCGATGACCACGAAGGCCATCTGCATGGTGAAGGGAATCAGGCTCCAGAAGCCATCACCGAAGGCGCTGGCGGTAGCCTGTGGGGTCGAGCCGAAGCCCATCGCCGCCAGCGCGACGATGACCACGCCCAGCACCGCAAACACGTACGCATCGGGGAACCATTTTTCCGCCCAGGCGGCCGAGCGCAGCGCAGCGCGCGCCATCCAGCCGTCCTGTACTGCTGCCGTCGAGGCCATCGCCTACCCTCCCAGGTTCGATGGATCGATTCTGGGCGGTGAGGTGCAGGCTGTCAGCCACCTATTGGTCGTAGGTGGCGGAATGGTAGTGCCGGCCGCTGGCCGGCAACCTCGGGATCGCACACGGGTGCAGCCGGCCAGCGGCCGGCTCTACCTCACCCTGGGCTCAACGCAGCGCCAGGTCCACGGCGATGCCGGCGAACAGCGCGGCGCCCACCCAGTTGTTGTGCAGGAACGCCTTGAAGCACGGGCCGCGCTCGCGGTTTCGGCAGATCCAGAACTCGTACACCACCAGAATGGTGGCCACCGCCACGCCGGCCAGGTAGTACCCACCCAGCCCGCCGCGCACGCCGACCAGCGCCATGGTCGCCAGGAACAGCGCGTACAGCACGCCCTGGATGACCAGGTCGAGGTCACCGAACAGGATCGCAGTGGAGTGCGAGCCCATCTTCAGGTCGTCCTCGCGGTCGACCATGGCGTACCAGGTGTCGTAGGCGGTGGACCATAGGATGTTGCCGGCATACAGCAGCCAGCCCAGCATCGGCACCTCGCCCTGCACGGCGGCGAACGCCATCGGGATGCCCCAGCCGAACGACATGCCCAGGTAGACCTGCGGCAGATGGGTGTAGCGCTTCAGGTACGGGTAGCTGGCGGCCAGGAACACGCCGATGAAGCTGAGGCCGATGGTCAGCCCGTTCAGGGTCAGCACCAGGCCGAACGCCACCAGCATCAGCACGGCGAACAGTGCCAGCGCGGCACGGCCGCTGATTGCGCCGGTGGCCAGCGGGCGCGCCTTGGTTCGCTCCACGTGCGGATCCAGCCAGCGGTCGGCATAGTCGTTGATGACGCAACCGGCCGAGCGGGTCAGCCACACGCCGGCGGTGAACACGAACAGGGTCCACAGCGGCGGCAGGCCGCCCGCGGCCAGCCACAACGCCCACCAGGTGGGCCACAGCAGCAGCAGCGTGCCGATCGGGCGATCAGCGCGCATCAGACTCCAGTAATGCCGCCAACGCGGCGTCGCCGGCGACTGCGGCGAAGTGAGGGGGGTATCAGCCATGGCGATAGGATACTCCTGCCCCTCCGGCAGGGCTTTGCCCATGGGGGGAGATTTGTTCGGCGAAACTGGATAGAATGCCGGTCCCGCACCGCTTCATGGCGCTGCGATGCCCGCCCCGGCACTGGTCGGTGGCGCGGCGGTTCTACAACGCGCCCGTAGCTCAGCCGGATAGAGTAGTGGCTTCCGAAGCCATTGGTCGGGGGTTCGAATCCCTCCGGGCGCGCCATCTTCCCCTGCTCGTACCCGTCACTCCGGGCCTCTCGCTTGCGCTTCCACGTCAACGCAGCTCAGGAGCGAACGGCATCGAGCGATGTGCGCAACCTTGAAGATCGCGCACGACGATGGAAAGCTCCTGCCCTTTCTGCACCGCACCGGGCAGGAAGGCGCCCTTGCCGTCGTACAGGAAGGTTTCAATTTCACCTCGTGCAACCATCAGGTCCGCAGCCGGCGGCTTGAGCTCTTCCAGAACAACACTGAAGGGACGCCAGGCAAGACCGTGTTCGTCGCGGATATCGGTCGATACCGCGTGTGCATGCGCCTGCCGATCCACGCTGGCCAGTGGCAGTCGTAGTGCCTGCGATCCCTCCGTACTGATCTGGAACCTGCCAAGGACCACGGCATCCACAGTTTCACTGCCGATGTAGGTGATCGTGGCCTCGGGGCACTGCACGGCATCGGCTGGGTGCGATGCACACGCGGCCAGGCTTGCGGTCAGGAGGGCAATGATCGGCCGGATCATGGGCTGGCACCTGGCACGTCGCTACCCTGCCCAGCGTTTGCAGCAGCGCGCGTAGTGGAAGCACCCGGCCTGCGCGCGTAGCTGTAATCCGGATCGCGGCAGGCGCGCATGATCGGACTTCGTGCGTGCCTGATTACGCCGGGGAACCAGCACAACGCCAGCGCCACGGCCCAGATCACAGCCAACCAGAACCATCGGCCCAAGGCACAGGCCCAGATCATGGGCAATGCAGCCAGCAGCACGATGATCTGCGTATGCAGCAGGTAGAGCGTGTGCAGGCCCAAGCGGGGATCCGAGCGCAGCATCACGCCACATCCCCTGCATGCCGTCTTCGCCTGCCGTCTCGATGCGGAAAGCAGCGGGAATCGCTGCCCGGCAGCGCCGCAAAGTGGACAGGTGAAGGTCAGCAGGCGCATCAGGCAAGCTCCTCTCTGTCGATTGACATCAACTGCCGGGCACGAAGCCGAGCCTAGCATGGGCCTGTTAGGGGGCGCCGCAAACAGCAACGCCGGGCATGGCCCGGCGTTGTGTTCGAAACAGTCGAGCATGGCTCGACTCTACAAGAGCGAATCAATACTTGCCGTCAAACGCAAAAATCGGCTTACGCTGCTTCCACGCACCAGCGGTGAAGTCCGGGAACTCCAACGTCTGGAAGCTGTTGGCGATCGACTGCTCGCTGAGCGGCGTGATTGCACTCCAGGTCACGGCGTCATAGATGTCGATCGGCATCGGTGCCTTGGCCTTCAGCGCTTCCACGAACGCATGGATGACGAACCAGTCCATGCCACCATGACCAGCGCTGGCAGCGGTGTCAGCATTCTGCTTCCACAGCGGGTGCTCGTACTCGTCCTGGTACTTCTTGAACTCTTCCCACTGGTGCGGCGGGCTGCGGCCTTCGATGTGGATCGAATGGTTCACGTCCATCCACAGGCCCTTGGTGCCCTGCACGCGGAAGCCCATCGAGTACGGGCGCGGCAGCGAAGTGTCGTGCTGCAGCAGGATGGTCTCACCGTTCTCGCAGGCCAGCGTGGTGGTCACGATGTCGCCCAGCTTGAACTTCACCTTGGTGCTGGGGTGGGTGGTGCCGCCACTCTTGGCCACGGTGTATTCGTGCAGGCCACGCGCCTTGGTCGCGAAAGCGTTGATGTGGGTGAAGCGGTTGCCACGGTTGATGCCGGTATACATCGCGCACGGGCCGATGCCGTGGCTGGGGTACAGCTCGCCGTTGCGCTGCACCGAATGCTCGGTGCGCCAGCGGGCTTCGCTCCAGCCCTTGGGACCGAACTCCACGCCGCTGTCGTAGGGCTGGTTCGGGTCACCGGAATTGAACTTAACGCCGCGCAGGTCGTGCTGGTAGCCGGCCTGCAGGTGCACCAGCTCGCCGAACAGACCCTGGCGCACCATCTGCAGCGCGGCCATCACGTCACGGCGGTAGCAGACGTTCTCCAGCAGCATGTACGGGGTGCCGGTGCTCAGCTGGGTCTTCAGCACGTCCCAGTGATCCTGCAGGGTGATGCCGGCCACTACTTCACAACCCACTGCCACGCCGGCCTGCATCGCAGCAATCGCCATCGGCGCGTGGTACTCCCACGGCGTGGCAATGATCACGCCATCAATGCCCTTCTGTTCCAGCAGGCGCTTCCAGGCATGGGTGTCGCGGTCCTGGCCGTAGGTCTTCGGTGCCGGCTTGCCGGCCTTGCTGACCATCTCCACGGCGCGGCCAAGCATGATCGGCTCGATATCGCAGACGGCGACCACCTCGACGTCGTCGCGGCGCACCAGTTCCTTCAGCAGCACCAGGCCACGCATGCCGGTACCGATCATGGCCAGGCGCACCTTGCGCCCGCGTGCCCAGGCCGGGGTCTGCGGCAGCAGGCTGCTGGCGGCAACAGCGGCACTGGCCGCGATGAATTCCCTACGCTTCATGGCAAACATCTCTCCTCTTGGCAGCGTGCCGACCGAAGCCGGCACGCCAGGTCACGCAAACGGAATTACTTGAACCGGTAGCCGATGGTCACACTGTAACCACGACCGAAGATCGTTGCGTAGTCACTGGAGTCACCCAGGAAGCTGTTCGGGTCGTAGAACGGCAGGCGGTTGAACAGGTTCTTGACCGTGAAGCTCAGATTCCACGCATCATCCGGGCGCCAGGTGACGCTCATGTTGGCGGTCCACCACGACGGTGCACCGTCGCACTTGCTCTTCTGCAGGGCCAGGTAGCCGCCGGTGCAGGTTTCCTTGTTGTTGCTCTTTTCGTCGACCTGGTCGGTGGCCCACTTGGTGCCGCCCACATAGTTGACGAACATGCTGGTGGTGACCTGCTTGTAGGTCCAGTCGGCGTTGAGCGTGGCACGCAGGCGCGGGTTGTTGTAGTAGCCCACCACGTCGCCGTAGTACCAGCCGCTCGCTTCGTCCATGTAGAAGCGGTTTCGGTTGGCGATGGTGGCAGCCAGGCCGATGTTCAGGTTGCCCCAGTCACCCAGCGAGAAGCGGCTGCGCGCGTCGATGTCGAAGCCGTCGATCAGCGTCTTGCCACGGTTCTTGTACTGGCCCACCACGCTGGCCACGTTGCCGGCGGAATAGCCTGGCAGTGCCGACGGGCAGTTCACGCCGCTGGCCGGGTCGGCACACATCGCCGCCAGCTGCGCCAGGTTGGCCCGGTCGCTGTCGGTGATCGGCGAACGCGACGAGGAGATGATGTCTTCCATGCGGCGGTAGTCCGGCGCGACGATTTCATTGTCGCGGTAGATGAACCAGTAGTCGGCCGACACCGACAGCCAGGTTGCCGGCTCGTAGACGAAGCCGAGGGTGGCGATCTTCGCCTTCTCCGGCTTCAGGTCCTTGTTCGGCTGGGTCATGCGTGCCACGGTGCGACTGCAATCGACGTTCAGCATGGTCTTGCCCAGATCGACATCGCCCGGCCGCTGCGACTTCAGCAGCAGGTTGGCGATGGCGTTGGTCTCGTTGCAGCGCAGCTCGTCACGGTAGCCGCCGAGCTGCGCGAACACGCCGCCGTTGCCGGATTCGGCCAGGCTCGGTGCACGGAAACCGGTCGAGTAGGTACCGCGCAGCATCAGCTGATCGAACGCCTGGTACTTGAAGCCGATCTTCGGCGCGACGTTGGCGCTGAAGTTCGGGTACTTGTCCACGCGTACCGCCGCGTCCAGTTCCAGCTTGTCGGTGATCGGCGCCACGGTCTCGGCGAACAGCGCGTAGGTGTTGCGCTTGCCGTCGAACCAGGAGCCGCCCTGCTGGGTGATCAGGCCATTGGCCGCATCGGCGTTGCCCGGGGTATAGAAGGTCTCACGGCTGGCATTGAAGCCGAACGCGGCGCGCATCTCACCAGCCGGCAGCTGGAACAACGGGCCTTCGATCTTGCCGTCCAGGGTGTGCAGGCGGGTCCACGACTGGATGTCGAAGGTCGGGAACGCTTCACGGATCAAGGCAGCGTTGGCTTCGCTGATCTCGCCGAACTTGTACGCCGGGTGGTCTGAGATGATCACGCGGCCGGTACCCGGATCGATCGTGTACGGACCGAAGGCCTTCTCGAAGCCCTTGGTGTTGACGTTGATCGTCTGGTACGTGGTGGAGTGGGTGCCGGCACTGGCGAACGCGGTTTCCCAGTTCCAGTCGCCCCGGTTGCCACGCGCACCGGCCAGCACGCGGTAGCTCTTGTCGGTATTGCGCTGGCCGAAATAGTTCGGGCCGGCATCCTGCAGCAGGTAATTCAGGCCGACCACACCGCCCATCATCGCCTTCATCTGCGGGCTGGCGTGGTTGTACTCGTTGTTCGGGCCCAGGAACGGGTACAGGAACTGGTTGACGGTGTTGCCGGTATTGCGCGAGAACCAGCTGGTCGGGTTGCCGGTGGTGGTGCCGTAGGTACGCGGCGTGCCGCCGTTGGCGCGCAGGTCGATGTCGGTGTAGGTCGCCTCGGCGAAGATCTCGGTGCTGTCACCGACCAGGAAGGTGCCGTTGAGGTAGGCGGTGTTGCGCTCGGACTTGGCACCAGCGTCGATCTCGTTGTTCATCCAGGTTTCCCAGACGCAACGCGGACCGGCCGCTTCACTGGTCAGCACGTTCCGGCAACCCGGCGCAGCTTCCTGCACGCGGCGGCCGGTGACTGGATCGAAGGCGAAGTAAGTGCCCGGATTGAATTCACCCGGCTTGCTGCCCACGCCCAGGCGCAGGTTGTTGAGGTAGTTCGGATTGTTGACGTAGTACTGGTCGGGCCGCTTGTCGTAGAAGTCGCTGAGCGGGATCGCGTCGCGGCGGTACATGTTCACCGCGCCGTAGATGTTGAAGCGGTTCTCGGTCAGGTCACCGAAGCCGGCGGTGATGCTGGCCTGGCGCTCGCCGTAGGAGTCGATGCGCGACGAGGTGTCGTTGGTGAAGCTGACCTCGGCACCCTGGAAGTTGCGCTTGGTGATCACGTTGATCACGCCGGCCACCGCGTCGGTGCCGTACACCGCCGAGGCGCCGTCGGTCAGCACTTCCATGCGCTCGATGGCTGCAGCCGGGATCGCATCGATGTTGACGAACTGGGTCTGGAATCCTGCCGGCGCACCGTAGTACGACAGGCGACGGCCGTTCAGCAGCACCAGCGTGCCCTGTGCGCCGAGGCCACGCAGGTTGGCCTGCGAGGCACCATCGGAGCCGGTGAACAGCGAACGCGCATCCTGCTGCGCCGGGCGTGCGGCCGGCAGATTGTCCAGCACCTGCAGCAGCGTGCGCGCACCCATGTTCTGGATGTCCTGCTTGCTGATCACCTGCACCGGCGAGGCGGTTTCAACGTCGGTGCGGCGGATGTTGGAGCCGGTGACCTCGATGCGGGCCAGGTCGGTGGCCTTGTCCTTGCTCTCCTGGGCGAAGGCAGGAACGGTGACCGACAACAGCACGCCGGCAATGGCCAGCGTCAGCGGAGCGATCGAACGACAGGGGGGACGGTGGTGGCGTGCGGGCAACATCGGGGTTCTCTCCTGGCAGGGGTGCGGCGCAAAAAGTGAGCGCGTGGGCGTTCGGCGGGCAAAACGCTCCCGGGCCACGGCCATGAGGGCCGTAGTCGGAATGGGCGGGGGGAGGAGCGGTGTTACGTTGGAGTCATGGGGCGACGATGCTGGCGGAGTCGCCCTCCTGGCCGATCAGCACGGCATTGGCCCAGTTGGCACAGACCTGGGCGGGTTGGCTGCCCTGCGCACCCAGCGTGCGCAGGCTCAGGGTGGAAAGGCCACGGATGTCCAGCTCCGGCTTGACCACGCCGGGCGCCTTGACCAGGCCGCTGTCGTACAGCAGGCGGTTGTCACCCCAGACCTGGAACTGCAGGCCACCGGCAGTGCGGCAGGCGTCGTCGATGCCGAGGTCGGCGCGCAGCAGGTGCCAGCCTCCCTGCAGACGCAGGTCGATGCGGCTGTTGGCGCCGACGCCCAGGCCACGACGGAACTGCAGGCCGTTCATGCGCATGCCGGCGTCGCCACGGAACGACTGGTCGGTGCGCACCTGGCTGGCCAGCGCGGCCGGCACCGGCAGCTCGGAGAGATAGCGCTGCCGGGCCGGTCGCTCCGGTTCCTGGTGTTCAAGAATGTGGAAGGTGGACAAGGCGATCGGGCCGACATCGCGCGGCTGCAATGCATCGAAGGCGCGGGCGCTGCCCTGTGCGGCGGTCACCATCGGGTCGGTGCTGCTGGCGCCGTCGCCTTCGGGGTTCTGCACGCTCAGCACGCGGAAACGCAGCAGGCGACCCGCGTGGGCCGGGAAGTCGATGCGCTGCACGCCTTCCTTCAGCTGCAGGCGGCCGCGGGCGATCGGCTCGCCCCACTCGCCATTGCTGTCGCCGAGGTAGACCTCGTAGTCGCGTACCTGGCCGTGCTTCCAGTTCTTGTCGTTGCGCGGCGCGATGTCGATGCCGTCGATCATCCTGCGCTCGCCGAAGCCGATCACCCACTCGTGCGCACCGGTGCGCACGGCCTGGTTGCGCACGCTGCGGAACCAGGTGCCCGGATCATCATCGAAGGCATTCTCCAGCGCATGGCCGGGTTCTTCGGCCGGGCGGTTGACCACCAGCAGGCTGTCGGCCGGCAGTTCGCGGCCCAGCACCGGCGCGGCCGGATAGGCATCGTCGGCGGCCGCGGCAGCCACCGCGAAGTCCAGCTGCAACTGCAGCGGCTGGCGGATGTCCTGGGCGGCGGTGCGCACATGCACGGTGCCACGACGCTCCTTGGCATCGAAGTACCAGCCTTCACTGGCGTTGTTGAACGCAGCGGCATCGGCCAGCGCCGGCAGCGCGCGACCACCGGCCTGCACCGCGCGCGGCGCCTGGCGGCTGAGCACGCGCAGGCCATAACGACGCTGCGCCAGCTGGCCGTTGTACTGGCCCTGCACGGCATCAATCTGCACCTGCACCGGGCCGCTGCCCTGCGCCGGCGCCTGCACGCGGATCTGCTGCGTGCTCGATTCGCCCTGCTGGTAGCGGCGGGTGTTGCCGTCGTCTTCGTACAGCGTGTACTGCGACTCGCCCTGCGGGTACAGGTCGAACGTCACTTCATCGAGAGGCTTCTCGCCATCGAACAGCATCGACGGGTACATCGGCAGGATCGCACCGGCACGCACGAACACCGGCAGCGTGGCCAGGTCCACCTGGCGGTCGAGCTGGCGGCCATCGGCGGCGGCCTGCACGCGGCGGCCATCCCAGTAGTCGATCCAGCCGCCGGCAGGCAGGTGGATGTCGCGGCGCCAGCCACGGCTTGCGGCCTGGCTGCGATACACCGGCGCCACCAGCAGGTCGCGGCCGAGCAGGAACTGGTACTTGTAGGTTTCATCCTGCGCATGCGGATCGCGCGGGTTGTCCCACATCAGGCCACGCACCGGCGGTGCGCCAGTCTGCGCAGCCTCGTGCACCAGCCCGTACATGTACGGGGTCAGGCGCATCTTCAACTTCAGGTAGTCGCGGTTGATGCTGCGGTAGGGCTCGTCGTACCACCACGGGTGCTTGCGCGCGTTCGACGACCAGCCGCTCATGCCCATCAGCACCGGGGTGAAGGCCTTCCACTGCAGGTCGCGGGTGAAGGTCTCGGCGCTGCCGCCGAAGATCGCATCGACGTCGCCGCTGGCGTAGGCCATGCCGGACAGGCCCGAACCGACCAGCGTCGGTACGTGCCAGCGGATGTAGTCCCAGCTGCTGCTCTGGTCGCCGGTCCATGCCACCGCATAGCGCTGGATGCCGGCCCAGCCCATCACCGTCCACAGGAACGGGCGCGAATCGGAATTGTCGAGGATGCCATTGAATGCCTGGCGGTTGGCGTCCATTGCGAACTGGTAGCCCTTGCCGGTCCAGGCCACGTCCAGCTTCTGCACGCGGCTGCCGGCCTTGCCCACTTCCCAGGCGATCTTGTCGACGCCGTTCTCCGTCCACAGACCGGTGCGGAAACCGTACTTGGCCAAGCCCTTCACCGTTTCCGGCAACTGCTTGTAACCGCAGCCGTAACCATCATTGGGCAGGATCCAGCCACCGGGCATGTCGTGGGCGCGGTACTGCTTGGCCACGCTGTCGATCACATCCGGGGTGGTGCCGGTCGGGCCGTCGCTCCAGCCTTCGGGCACGGTGCCGGGCTTCTTGCTGTTGTCGCCGTCGTTGTAGCAATCGGCATCGCCGTAGGACAGCGCCCAGCGCGCCACCATGTTGGGGCGGCCGGTCAGCTGGGTGTAGCGCTCGATCAGTTTCGGCAGGTCGGCGCCGACGAAGTAGTACGCATCGAAGCGGTCTTCGCGGTGCAGCAGCGTGGCCTGGTCGGCCTCGCGCAGATCGTAGCTGCCATCACTCCAGGTATTGCGCAGCATGCCCCAGCCACGGCTGCTCAGCAGCATCGGCGCCGGGCTGGGGCGGTCGCCCTCTTCCCAGCCGCCGGAGTAGGACACTTCCAGCTCGCGGCCCTTGAACTGGTAACGGCCGTTCTGCTGGCCGCCACCGTAATAGCCTTCATCGGCCTGCGAGGACAACACCTGCACGCTCTGCGTGGCATCCAGGTCCAGCGGCTGCAGCTCCTGCCAAAGGGCGGTGGGTTGGCCGTTGTCCAAGCGCTCCAGACGCAGGCGCAGCGGCTGCCGTTGTACATGCAGCACCAGTGCATCGGTGCGCACGCGGATTTCCTGCACGTCCTCTTCCAGCTGCGCCCGCACGTTCGCGTTGGGCTGCGGCAGTACGATCGGTGCGGCCTTGTCACCTGCACCGGTGAGCTTGCCGTTGCGGCCGGCCTGCACGCGGATGATGTCGGTGGCCGGCAGTTCGATGCGGATGCGCGCGCCCTTGTCGGTCTGCAGATCCCAGCCCTGCACGCCGTCGCGGCTGGCGCTGGCGCTGACCGAACGCAGGTTGCCGACGGGCTCGGCCCGGGCCGGCATGGACGCCAGCATCAATGCCGGCAACAGGGCCAGCATCAGCGGCGAGCGACGAACGCAGATTTCCACGCGGACTCCCAACCCGTTCGCCGGGCGTTTCGAAAGCGATTGGGCCGACTCTAGGGCAGCGATTCGAAAGATGTCAACAAATTGAAAGGAAAAAGGAAGATATATTCCATTGAAACGAAAGTTGTTGCGCCGCAATACTTTGTGTAAACGCTTGCAGGCTCCTGTTAAGCATTGTGCGATACGGAATTCGGCTCGTTCTTTCGTTTTTCGGAGCACTCCACGGCGGGAAAAGTCATCACCCCATTTTCTTTCTTTTTACTTTCGATGTTTGACATTTCGAAAGAAAACGCAGATGGTGCGCTGGCCCAACTGGAACCTCTGAATGGACGTCACCCTGCTTTCCGATGTGTCCGCCTGGCAGCGCCTTGGCGGAGCCGATACCGCTACCGAAATCGCGCAGCAGCCTGCGCTGTGGGAAGCCCTCGCACAGGACCTGTCGCGTGCCCGCGACCGCCTGCAGGCCTTCCTCGGCGACAGCCTCAACGATCCCAACCAGCGCGTGCTGTTCACCGGCGCCGGCAGCTCCGGCTTCATCGCCGAAATGGTGGCCGATGCCATCAACGCGCAATGGCAGGCCGATGTGCGCGTGGTGCACACCACCAGCCTGCTGACCCACTCGGCGCTGTACCTGCAGCGCGACCGCCCGACCCTGCTGGTCTCGTTCGGCCGCAGCGGCTCCAGCCCGGAAAGCGTGGCGGCGGTGGACCGCGTGCGCAGCGACGTGGATGACGCGCGCTTCCTCGACATCACCTGCAATGCCGATGGCGAACTGGCCCGTCGTGGCGCCGGCCGTGCCGATACCTGCACTCTGCTGATGCCGTCGGCCAGCTGCGACCGTGCCTTCGCCATGACCAGCAGCCTGACCTGCATGCTGCTGGCCGCACTGACCGTGTTCGATCGTTCGCCGTGGGATGCGCGTGTGGCGCGCTTGAAGCAGATCGCCGCGCTGGCCCGCGAAGGCCTGGCACAGTGGGATGCACCGGTGGCGGCGCTGGCACAGCGCCCGTTCAACCGCATCATCTACCTCGGCAGCGGCCCGCTGGAAGCGCTGGCACGCGAGTGCGCGCTGAAGGTGCTGGAACTGACCGCCGGCCGCGTGCTGGCGCTGGCCAATACGCCGCTGGGCTTCCGCCATGGCCCGAAGTCGACGCTGGACGGCAACACCCTGGTGGTGGTGCTGCGCAGCGTGGAGCCGTTGGCGCGCCGCTACGAACAGGACCTGCTGGAAGAACTGCGCCGCGATGGCGTGGCCGGCCAGGTACTGGCGATCGGCCCGCATTCGGACATCGGTGCGGACGACGAGTACACCCTCACCGTACCGGCACTGGATGATCCGTGGCTGGCACCGGTGTGGCTGGGCTTCGCGCAGCTGTTCGCGCTGCAGCGCTCGGCTGCGCTGGGCCTGACTCCGGACAATCCGTTCCCGGATGGCACCGTCAACCGCGTGGTCAAGGGCGTCACCATCCACCATGGCTGAGCTGATCGCCCACGCCTGCTACGGCATCGACATCGGCGGCACCAAGATCGAGCTGGTGGCGTGCGATGCGGCGATGCAGGTCACCTGGCGCCGCCGCGTGGCCACGCCGCAGGGCGACTACGACGGTTTCCTGCAGGCGGTGGTGACCCTGGTCGCCGAGGCCGATGCCGCGCTGGGCCGCAGTGATGCGGCGATCGGCATCGCCCTGCCCGGCGTGCGCGACCGCCGCAGCGGCCGCCAGCTCAGCGCGAACGTGCCGGCGTTGACCGGCCACAGCGTGGCGGCCGACCTGCAGGCGCGCCTGCAGCGGCCGCTGCATTTCGGTAACGACCTGCAGTGTTTTGCCCTGTCGGAAGCACACGGCGGTGCCGCTGACGGCTACCCCAGCATGTTCGGCGCCATCCTCGGCACAGGCGCGGGCGGTGGTTTCTGCCTGCACGGCCGCTTGCTGTCCGGTTTCAACGGGCTGGCCGGCGAATGGGGCCACTGGAGCGTGCCCGGTCATCTGCTGCAGCGCCACGGCCTGCCGCTGATCGACTGCGCCTGTGGCCTGCAGGGCTGCGTGGAGCGCTATGTGTCCGGCAGCGGCGTGGCGATGATCGAACGCCACCTCGGTGGCAGCGCCGCAGATGCCAGCGCGGTGATTGCATTGGCCGAAGCCGGCGACGCCCGCGCGCGCAAGGCGCTGGACATCCATCGCGACCTGCTCGGCCATAGTCTGGCGGCGCTGGTGCTGGCGCTGGACCCGCACGTGATCGTGCTCGGCGGCGGTCTTTCGCAGTACGCGCCGCTGTACCAGCAACTGCCCGACGCCATCGCCGCCCATCTGTTCAAGGGTGTGCAGGTGCCACCGATCGTGCCGCCACGCTTCGGCGATGCCGGTGGCGCACGTGGTGCTGCCCTGCTCGCCTGCCAACCCTCGTTTTCCTGATGTCCGGAGCCTGACCATGTCCCCGTTGCAGACCCTGCTTGCCTCCCACCGCGCCGGTGCCAACGTCGGCCTGTACAGCGTCTGCTGCAGCAACGAGCAGGTGCTGCGCGCGGCCATGCACGTGGCGCTGGCACACGGCACCGTGCTGCTGATCGAGGCCACCTCCAACCAGGTCGACCAGTTCGGCGGCTACACCGGCATGACCCCGCCGCAGTACCGCGATTACGTGGGCACGCTGGCCGATGAGGAAGGCTTCCCGCGCGAACGGCTGATCCTGGGCGGTGACCACCTCGGCCCGAATGCCTGGCAGAAGCGCCCGGCCGCCGAAGCGATGACCCACGCGCGCGTGCTGATCGAAGCCTACGTCGCCGCCGGCTTCCACAAGATCCACCTGGACTGCAGCATGTCCTGCGCCGATGACCCGGTGCCGCTGCCCGATGCCATCGTCGCCGCGCGTTCGGCCGAGCTGGCCGAGATCGCCGAGCGCACCGCCGCCGAGCACGGCCTGCCGCCGCCGGTCTACGTGATCGGTACCGAAGTGCCGATTCCCGGTGGCGAAGCCTCGCTGGCCGAAGGCCTGCAGGTAACCACGCCGGCCGCCGCCGCGCAGACCCTGGCCATCCACCAGCAGGCGTTCGACACGCCGCAGCTTCGCGACGCGTGGCAGCGCGTGATCGCGATGGTGGTGCAGCCGGGCGTGGACTTCGACCACAGCAGCGTGCACGAGTACGACGCGGCCGCCGCCAGCACGCTGGCTGATTTCCTGGAACAGCAACCGCGCATCGTGTTCGAAGCGCATTCCACTGACTACCAGCGCGAAAGCGGCCTGCATGCACTGGTGCGCGATCACTTCGCCATCCTGAAGGTCGGCCCGGCCGCCACCTTCGCCTATCGCGAGGCGCTGTTCGCGCTGGCCGCGATCGAGGCCGAGCTGCTGCCGGCCGCGCAGTGCTCGCGCCTGCCGCAGGTGCTGGACGAGGTGATGCTGGCGCAGCCGAAATACTGGCAGTCCTACTACCAGGGCGATGACGCCACGCTTCGCCTGCTGCGCAGTTACTCCTTCAGCGACCGCTGCCGCTACTACTGGGGCGAGCCGGCGCTGGTGCAGGCGGTGCAGACCCTGTTCGCCAACCTGGAACAGCACGCGCCGCCGCTGGTACTGCTCAGCCAGCACCTGCCGGAGCAGTACCGCGCCGTGCGCGAGGGCAGCCTGGCCAACACCCCCACCGCCCTGGTGCAGCACCGCATCGGCCTGTGCCTGGGCGAATACGCCCGCGCCTGCAGCGCCAACCAGGCCGGCCCCCGCACGCAGAATGCGGGCTCGGCTGCCGGCGTTCCTGCGAACGGCTAATCTCTACCTTTTCCCGCGAAACCGAGAATGGCCATGCGCAACACCCGCTCCCGCCGGCAACAGATCCTGCAGCTGCTGATCGAGCATGGCTCGGTGCAGGTGGCCGATCTGGTCGAGCGCTTCGGCGTGTCGGCGGTGACCATCCGTGCCGACCTGACCCACTTCGAGTCGCAGGGCCTGGCCAACCGTACCCATGGCGGCGCCACGCTCGTTCGTACGCCGCCGCAGGAACAGGACATCCACGAGAAAGACGCGCTGAACCTGCCGCTGAAGGAATCGATCGGTGCGCGCGCTGCGCGCCTGGTGCAGCCCGGCGACAACATCATCATCGACTCCGGCTCGACCACGATGACCCTGGCCCGCCACCTGCGCGCGCATCGCGACGTGACGGTGATGACCAACGGCCTGAATATCGCCTGGGAACTGGCCAATGCCGCAGGCATCACCGTACTGCTGACCGGTGGGCTGCTGCGCCAGCAGTCGCTGTCGCTGCAGGGCAGCCAGGCCGAGGCCAGCCTCAATTCGTACAGCTTCGACACCCTGTTCCTGGGTGTGGACGGCCTGGACCTGCAGTTCGGCCTGACCACCCACGACGAGGCCGAAGCCCGCCTCAACCACCGCATGGTCGAGCGTGCGCGCCGCATCGTGGTGCTGACCGACGCCTCCAAGTTCGGCCGCGTCAGCCTGCACCGCATCGCCCTGCTGGATCAGATCCACGCCATCATCACCGACGCCGGCATTGACGACGCAACCCGTGAGGGGCTGCAGCGGCTGGGCATCGAAGTGATCATCGCCGAGCCCGCCGCATGACCGACACCCGCACTCTGCATGGCCGCATCCTCACCCCGCTGGGTTGGCGGCGCGGCCACGTCCACTTCGATTCGCAGGTGCGCCAGCTGCAGGTGGATGACCACAGCGGTGCTGACGACCTGCAGCTGCCGGTGATCCTGCCCGGCTTCATCGACCTGCATGTGCATGGCGCGGCCGGCGTGGACCTGATGCAGGGCGGCGACGTGGCACGCACCATCGCCCGCACCCATCTGCGCTTCGGTACCACCACGCTGCTGGCGACCACCATGACCGCCGGGCTGGACGAGATCAAGCACGCGCTGCAGGGCGTGGCCGCCACCATGGCGGCACCCGATGCAGACGCCGCCAGCATCGTCGGTGTGCATCTGGAAGGACCGTTCATCAGCCCGCAGCGTCTGGGTGCGCAGCCCAACCGCACGATCGAGGCGACGCTGGCACTGGTGCAGCAGCTGCATGCGCTGGCTCCGATCCGGGTGATGACGCTGGCCCCGGAAATCGGTGAACACACCGCGCTGATTCCCGCGCTCTCGGCGATGGGCATCCGCGTGCAGCTAGGTCACAGCGCCGGTACCTACGAGGAAGGCGTGGCCGCGCTGCAGGCCGGTGCCTCCGGCTTCACCCACCTGTTCAACGGCATGACCGGCGTCGATCACTATCGCCCGGGCATTGCAGCGGCGGCGTTGGCACATGCGCAGTACGCCGAGATCATTCCCGACCTGCAGCACATCCACCCCGGCGTGATCCGCCTGGCCGCGCGCGCGATCCCGCGCCTGTACGCGGTGACCGACGCCACCGCCGCCACCGGCATGCCCGATGGCGAGTACGCGCTGGGCGAACAGCGCGTGCACAAGTGCGGCGGCTGCGTGCGCCTGGCGACCGGTTCGCTGGCAGGTAGTGCACTGACCATGGACCAGGCGCTGCGCAACCTGGTGCAAGTGGGCCTGGAGCTGGCCGATGCCTCGCAGCGTGTTTCCACCTTCCCGGCGGACTACCTGGGCCTGGACGATCGCGGCCGCATCGCGCCCGACGCCCGTGCCGACCTGGTGGTGCTGGACGCCGAACTGCGCCTGCAGCAGGTGGTGGTTGGTGGGCGCGTAGTTGATTTGAACGCCGCAAACGCCTGATATCTGCGTTTTTGTAGAGTCGAGCCATGCTCGACTCACCGCGCAACGCGCGGTGCAGGGAACCTCGATATCGGAACGAAGAGCAGTCGAGCATGGCTCGACTCTACAGAAAGCAATCTGCGACGAACCGTCGCCGGGCATAGCCCGGCGCTACCACAGGAACTGCCGATGACCGCAAGCACCGCTCCGCGCTGGCCCGTACGCTACCTGCTCTTCATCGGCGGCCTCGGTGGCCTGCTGTATGGCATCGACATCGGCATCATCGCCGGCGCCCTGCCCTATCTTGAAGCGACTGCCAGCCACGCGTGGCAACTCAGCAGCCAGCAGCTCGGTTTTGTTGTGGCTGCGGTGCTGCTGGGCAGTGTGTTGTCCTCGCTGTTCGCCGGCATGATTGCCGACCTGATCGGCCGCCGCGGTGCGATGCTGCTGGCCGGGCTGCTGTTCACCGCCTCAATCCCGATCATGGCACTGGCCTCGGGCTACACGCCCCTGCTGCTCGGCCGGCTGCTGCAGGGCATCAGTGGCGGCCTGATCGGCGTGGTGATTCCGCTGTACCTGGCCGAAGTGCTCAGCCCCGAGCGACGCGGGCGCGGCGCGGCCATGTTCCAGCTGCTGCTGACCGTTGGCCTGGTGCTGGCTGCCCTGATCGGCCTCTACCACGCGCACGCCGTGGATGCCGCCGCCGAAGCCGTGCGCTCACTGCCGGTCGCGCAGCAGGCGCAGGAGCTGTTTGCGGTGAAGGACCACGCCTGGCGCACCATCTTCTGGACCTGCCTGGCGCCGGGCCTGCTGTTCTGCGCCGGCATCTTCTGGTTGTCCGAATCGCCGCGCTGGCTGGTGCGTCGCGGCCGCATCGATGATGCGCGCCGCAGCCTGCAGCGCGTGCTGCCCGCTTCGGAGGTGGAGCCGACGCTTGCACAGATCCAGGCACCGGAATCGAGCAGCGGCAGCGGCAAGCGCGACCCGCTGCTCAGCCGCCGCTACGTGGTGCCGTTCCTGCTCGCCTGCGTAGTGCTGGCCTGCACCCAGGCCACCGGCATCAACTCGGTGCTGGCCTACGCGGTGAACATTCTCAACCAGGCGGGCCTGTCCGGCTCGGTGGCCAATGGTGCCGATGTGGCGATCAAGCTGCTCAATGCGGTGATGACCGTGGTCGCGCTGCTGCTGGTCGACCGCAAGGGCCGCAAGTTCCTGCTGATGCTCGGCAGTGGCGGCATCTGCGTGGCCCTGCTGGCCGCCGCCACCCTCTTCTTCCAGGCCGAACGCGGTCGCACCGACGTGCAGCCGCAGCTGCAGGCGGCGGTCAGCGGCGATGGCCTGCAGCTGGTACTGGACGATACGCAGTGGCAGCGCTTGGGCGCTGGCATCGACAGCGAAGGCCGGCCGATGCAGCTGACCGTCTCCTACGCCTACGGTGACTTCACCAACGTGCGCGCCCTGCGCAGCGACAACCTGACCGACCGCGAGCTGCGCATCGAGCGCGCCGGCACCGTGCAGCCCGACAGCGTGATCGGCGCGTTCTTCCGCAAACTGCACCTGAACCCGTTCGCCGATCCGGCCGCTGCAGCGCAGGCGCCGCTGCGCATCGAACAGGCCCGCATCGGCCCGGTACCGCCGCCGGCGCATGGCTGGGCGGTGGCCGCCTGCATCCTGGTGTTCGTCGCGTTCTTCGCGGTTGGCCCCGGCGTCTGTGTGTGGCTGGCACTGTCGGAGCTGATGCCGAACCGCATCCGCTCCAACGGCATGAGCATCGCGCTGCTGATCAACCAGTTCGTGTCGACCACCATTGCCGCGATTTTCCTGCCCACGGTCGGCCACTACGGCTATGCCAGCATGTTCGTGTTCTGGGCGGCGTGCACCTTCGTGTTCTTCCTGGTGGCCGCGTTCTGGCTGCCGGAAACCAAGGGCAAGTCGCTGGAAGAAATCGAAGCACGGTTCGCCCGGTAGCGGTCGACCTTGGTCGACCTCCGCGCGCAGCGCGGGTTCATGGTGCGCCCGTCATTCGCCGGTGATGTGCCTGGCCAGTTCCCGCGCTTCGGCAACGCTGGACAAGCCGCTCAGCATCATCGATTCGCCGAACGGCCCCTGCACCGTCGCCACCATCAGCACGCGGCCATCCACGCTGATCGCCGCACGCTGGCCCACCAGTGCCGCGGTGCCATCGTGGATGCGCTGATGCGCCTCCGGCCGATAGCGGATCTGCAGGCCCGGCTGCTTGCCTTCATCCAGCACATAGCGCACATCGGCAATATCCGCGCTGCCGGCAATCGGCGGCTCGCGCAGGGCGAGGGTCTCGCCCTGCCACTGCGCCGGCGTACCCTTGCCCGCCGCATCGACCGCACTCAGGCGCACGTCCACGCCGGGGCGTGGCGCATGATCCTTGCCTGCCAACGCACCGGGCGTAGCGCCCGGCATGCATCCGGTCAGGGTCAACGCCATGCCCAGCAACAGGGGAAGCGCAGCCTTCACTTCAGCTTCCGCAGCTTGAACGCCACCAGCACCTGCAACAGCCCGTACAGCAGGCTGCCGATGCCGATCCACAGCGTGGTCACCGCAACGCCCGCATACGGGTTGGCCGCGAACAGCACGCCCAGCACCACCGCCAGCACGCCACTGAGGATCAGCAGCCACTCGCCCTGGATCTGCTTGCGCACGCGGATCGCGAACACGATGCGATAGA
Organism: Stenotrophomonas sp. 96582_Sma; assembly: GCF_056480905.1. Classification (NCBI taxonomy): domain Bacteria; kingdom Pseudomonadati; phylum Pseudomonadota; class Gammaproteobacteria; order Lysobacterales; family Lysobacteraceae; genus Stenotrophomonas; species Stenotrophomonas sp. 96582_Sma. The sequence goes on from NZ_CM151122.1 coordinate 4,781,284, forward strand.
TGCCGGCCACCAGCAGCCACGCTGCCAGAAACAGCACCAGCACGCTGGCGGTGGCCAGCGGATTGATCACCGCCAGGATGCCGAAACCCAGCGAGGCGATGGCATACAGCGCCAGCCAGCCACGCGAGGCACCGCTGCCGCCGCTGACCAGTGCGAACAGGCTGATGACACCTTCAACGATGGCCATCACACCCAGCGTCCATGCCAATGCCATGGCTGCAGACAGCGGCCAGCCGATGGCGACGATGCCAAAGCCCAGCGCAACCAGCCCATACAGCAGGAGGATCCACCAGCTGCGCCCAACCGCCGACAACAAGGGAGACAAGGGGGAATTCATGGCCACTCCTTCGATCCGGAACCGGGCTCATCCTAGCCCCTGGTGATGAAGAGGGCGATCACGGCGCCCGCGCGCAGACCCATACCCGCACCTCGTCCGCTCCCACCCACCGCAGCGTCTCCGCAACCTCCATCACCGTGCTGCCGGTGGTCATCACATCGTCCACCACGGTCAGTCGCGGCGGCACCGGACCACGTACATCGAACGCATCGAACAGGTTTTCCCTGCGCTGTTCGGCCGTACGCTCGGACTGCGGCGCGGTATGCCGCCGCCGGTACAGCCCTTGCCAGACCGGCATCGGCAGCAACCGGCATAGCTCGCCCGCCTGGTTGTAGCCGCGCTGGCGCAACCGGCGATTGTGCAGCGGAACCGGCACCAGTGGCGGACACCACCAGGGCGGCGGCGCGCGCTGCATCAACTGCGCGAGCAGGCGACCGGCGGCGAGATCCTGATGGAACTTGTAGCGCACCAGCAGCTGGTCGACCGGTGGCAGGTACAGCAGGCTGGCATGGGTAGCGGCCTGCGGTGGCGCTTCCTCGCGGCAGCTGCCGCAGACGATCAGGGCGTTGTCGGGCAGCGGCAATGCACAGCGCAGGCAGGCGCGGCCGGCCCACGGCAGGTCGGCAAGGCAGGCGCGGCACAGGTCAAGATCATCGTGGCCCGGGTCGCCGCAGACCAGACACCGCAGTGGCAGGAGCACGCGAAGCAGCACTGCGGGCCAATCCGCCGGTAGAGGGAGGTAGGCAAGAGGCATACCCCAACCTGCCCGCGCAGCGATGCCGGAACCATCACCGGCAACCACACCGGACGGTCAGGAAAGCGGACGCAGTGCTGTCGGCCGTCTCATCGGGTCAGTCACGCAGCGATGCCCGCCAAGCCACCAGGGCGGCGGCGGCACGCTGGGTCCTGTACTCATCCGGATTGACGCCCATCTCATTGCGCGCCATGCCGGCAAGGGCCATACACAGTTCCTGTTCGCCTGCACCGCGCAGGAGCTGGGACTCGATGCGATCTGCATAGGCGGCGTACTCGCCACGGCAGTCCGGATTGGCCTGGATGCCTATTGGATCCCAAACATAGTGCAGGACTTCATCCACCGCTCGGCCCAGTGCACCGCGCCTGCGGTCTGCCGTCTGACCGACCTCCTTCCAGTGTGGCGTGTTGTGCAGTGCCTCGAACGGCATCGGCACCGGCGATAACAGGTAGGAGATACCGTCTTCGTCCTGCTTGACGTGCCAGACGCCAATTCCGACATCCGCCATGTGCTCCGACAGCGGGAAAACGAAGGCAGGCAGCCACAACAGCTCGATGCGGCCATCTCCCTGCCAGCCCAGTGCGGTGAACATCCCGGCTGCGGTCTCCCGGTAGGCCTGCGCGGCAGGCTCGCCGACCAGTTGCCCCGGATCCAGCATGAACACCCGGTTGTCGATGTACTCGACCACGCTGCCATGGAACTCGCGCAAGCGCTCGGGCGGGTAATCGATGACCTGTTCAGGGGCGATGGTGTAGCTCATTTCGTGAAATCCTTTCCGCTGGGAGGCGAGTGTGGCGCGACGGCGGGCATCATCAACAACTCCGCCAACCCGCGATAGATCGGCACGCGGCACACCAGCCCGGACACGCCACGAGCGATCAGCACCGTGGCCAGGATCGGCAGCAGCAGATCGCCGCTGTCGGTCAGCTCCAGCGAAATCACCGCCGAGGTCAGCGGTGCCTGGGTGACGCCGGTCAGATAGGCGCACATGCCTAACAGTACAAATGCACGCGGGTCCACGCCAGGCATCAACACCGCCAGGTTGTGGCCAAGGCCGGCACCGACCGCCAGCGCCGGCGAGAACAGGCCGCCGGGAATACCGGCCACGTACGATGCGAGATTGGCCAGCAGCTTCATCAAACCAAATTCATGGCCCACCATCGCCTGCCCCTGCACCAGGCTGCGCGCCTGTTCGTAGCCGGTGCCGAACGCACCTTCACCGAAGACCAGGGCCAGCAGTACCACCACCAGGCCGCAGCCTGCGGCCAACAGAACCGGATGTCGCTGCCGCAACTGGCCCAGCCAACGTGGGCGGCCCGCCGCACTCGCCAGCACCGCACGCGCGAACAAGCCTCCGAGCAGCCCGGCCACCACGCCACACAGCAGGATCGCCAGCCAGCCCTGGCCCAGCGGTAGCCGCGCGCTTACATGGCCGAAATAGGTGTAGTTGCCCAGCAGGCCCAGCGACACCACGCCGCCCACGATCACCGCGGTCAGCAAGGTGCCGGAGAAACGATGCTCGAAGCGGCCGCTGAGCTCTTCGATGGCGAAGACGATACCGGCCAACGGCGTGTTGAACGCCGCCGCGATGCCTGCCGCGCCACCGGCCAGCAGGAAGTGCGAGAGCTCGCGCGGGTCCTTGAAGCCGAACCAGCGGCCGAACAGGTACATCAGGCTGGCACCCACATGCACCGTCGGGCCCTCGCGCCCGACCGACGCGCCGCCAAGCAGCGACAACGAGGTCAGCAACAGCTTGCCGGCCGAGACCGCAGGCGAAAGATTGGTCCTGCGAAACAACTCATCCGGCTTGTCCAACGCGGCGATGACCTGCGGAATGCCGCTGCCCCGCGTGGGCTTCAGCACGCCCGCGGTCAACCAGGCCAACAGCGCGAAGATGCCGGGCGTAAGCAGCAGGGCCCACCACCGCGAGTGCGCGGTGATGCGCTGGAACAGATGGAAGGCCGCGTCGCTGGCCTTGGCGAACAGGATGGCCACCAGTGCCACGGCCACGGCGCCGCCCCAGAGCGCGGCACGGCGGCGCCAGGCCTCGCTGAGAACCAGCGCGGTGATGCGGCCGCGGAGGCGATGGAGATCAGTCATGGGGCAGAGTCTGCGCGCCAGCGCTTTGGTTGGGCAGCGGCCACTGTGGCCGAAGGCCTTGCAGGATGTGGTGAATACGCTCACGCGCCGGGAACCGCATGCTTTGGCAGCAATGGCATGCCGTCCCACATGCGTGAAGGCCGGCCGATTCCTGCCGGGTTCGTCCACCGCGCCTCGTGGAGGTAGCATTGCAGCCGCTGCCCTCTGGGGAGGGGTGCAGCTCCGCCGGCAACGAAAGGCCGCCACCGCTCGTCATCGCGGTAGCGCTTGCCAGCACCTGCGTGCCGACATCTGCGTGAATTGCTTCGTTCTCGACATCCTCAATGACAATGGAGTGTGAGATGAATGCCTACGACCCGCTGGATCACATCATCCATCTTCGTGATGGCACGCTGCAGGAATCAGACCTTCGCCGGATTGTCGGTCGCGCGCTGCAGGCTAGGTCACCTTCCGGAATCGTCATCCATGTACATGGCGGCCGCGTTTCGCAGAAGCGTGGACGGCGCATCGCAGAAACCCTGCATGACCCCTATGTGCGGGCACAGGCCTACCCCTTGTTCTTCGTCTGGGAAACGGGTGACATCGAAGCTCCGTTGAACAACCTGGGCGAGATCCTGGGTGCAGTACTCGCCAAACTGCTCTTCAGGAAAGTCCAGGACAAGATCCTTGAAAAGCTCGGCGGTGAACAGGCATTCACGCCCGGCATGAAGATCCTCAACGCCGCGCCACACGACGAGGAGAGCCTTTCGGCAGATCTCGCACAGGAGTTCGCTGAAGATCCCGAGGTGAACCAGGCCCTTGCCGAGGCCCGGGAGGATTACAGGGAGGCGACGCTGACGCCCGTAAACAAGATGCTGGCACATGAACCGCCAGCCGAACACGCGGCCATCGTCAACGAGCGCACGGCAATGGAACTGTTTGGCACTCCGTCACCCAACAAGGCCGTAGCATTGAACTGGATCGCGCTGGCCATCAAGGTGGCCAGACTGGTGATACGCGTTTGGCAACGCCAGCACAGTGGCCGGGGCCGGCCAGGTGCCGTCTCCGCCGTGATCGTGGAAGAAGTACTGCGAGAGTTCTATCTCGATGACGTGGGGCGCATCGGCTGGTGGAATCCCATGAAGAAGGATGCACAGGATTCATTCGACGGCCCGGCATCGGGTGGCGTCAGATTCCTGCGCGAGCTGCACAGGCAGTTGCAGTCCGAAGCCTCTGTTCCCCGCATCACGCTCGTCGGCCACAGCGCCGGCAGCATCTTCCTGTGCGAGCTGTTGGACCAGGCGGCGCAGATCCTTCCGGATCTGAAGTTCGACCTTATTCTCGAAGCGCCTGCGGTGACGTGTCGTCGGTTCGCGCGTGCCATCTCGAAGCACGAGGACCGAATCGGGAGGTTCCGGCAATTGGCGATGAAGGATGCCGACGAAGCCAACGAGCGCTCACTGTTCTTTCCCGGTTCGCTGCTCTACATCGTGTCCAACATCTTCGAAGATGCTGCCGATGAGCCTCTGCTCGGCATGGAGCGCTTCTTCACCCGGGAGAACGTCTATCGCAACTCTGCGGCGTGGGCAGACATCTCGGCCTGCCAGGCGTTCTTCGCCCGGAAGGGAAAAAGCGCGGTGAGCTGGTGGACCCTTGATGACCTCAATGCCGACCAGCGCGAAGGTTGGGGCCACGGCTACTTCGATGACGGTCCCTTCATCCTCGGCAAGGTGACCGCGTTGATCAGCGAAACACCGCACACGCCTTGATGCCGATCACTTTTCGCGCTCGACGACAGAAGCAACGCTCCGGGCGGGATCGCCCGGAGTGCAAACACTGTAAACCATGTGAACATGAATATTGTTGACAGCCTGCGCACGCCCACCCACACTGCCGCCCTCGCTCCACTCGTACCCAAGGTCCCGCCATGGCTGCCGCCATCCGCCACGACTGGCAACACGACGAACTGCAGGCGCTATTCGATCTGCCGTTCCCCGAGCTGCTGTTCCGCGCCGCAGCGGTCCATCGCGAGCACTTCGACCCGTCGCAGGTGCAGGTTTCCACGCTGCTGTCGGTGAAGACCGGCGGCTGCCCGGAAGACTGCGCGTACTGCCCGCAGGCGCAGCGCTACAGCACCGGGGTGAACGCGCAGAAGCTGATGGAGACCGACGCGGTGCTGGCCAAGGCACGCCAGGCCAAGGCCGCCGGTGCCTCGCGCTTCTGCATGGGTGCCGCGTGGCGATCGCCGAAGGACCGCGACATTCCGAAGGTGGCGGCGATGATCGCCGGGGTGAAGGCACTGGGCCTGGAGACCTGCGCCACGCTGGGCATGCTCAGCGGCGAGCAGGCGCGTGCGCTGAAGGATGCGGGCCTGGACTACTACAACCACAACCTCGACACCGCGCCGGACTACTACGATTCGATCATCCACACGCGCCAGTACCAGGACCGTCTGGATACGCTGGAGCACGTGCGCGATGCCGGCTTGAAGACCTGCTGCGGTGGCATCGTCGGCATGGGCGAGACGCGCGCGCAGCGCGTCGGCCTGCTGCTGGCGCTGGCCTCGCTGCCGGCACATCCCGATTCGGTGCCGATCAACAAGCTGGTACAGGTGGCGGGCACGCCCCTGCATGGCAGTGCCGAACTGGACCCGTTCGAGTTCGTGCGCATGATGGCGGTGGCACGCATCGCCATGCCGCGCTCGATGGTGCGGCTGTCGGCCGGGCGCGAGGCGATGAGCGACGAACTGCAGGCGCTGTGTTTCCTTGCCGGTGCCAATTCGATCTTCTACGGCGACAAGCTGCTGACCACCGGCAACCCGGAGAGCGAGCGCGACCTGGCGCTGTTCGCGCGGCTGGGACTGCAGCCGATGTCGGTGCAGGTGGATGCCGAGGGCCACGACCACGGCGGCACCGTGCACGCCGATATCAGTGCCGATACGCCCGGCTGTGGCTGCGCTCACGCGGCCTGAGACGGGCCGCAAGCAGGCGCCGCGGCAACGCGCTACCCTAGCCGCCCCGTCGACGCATTCAGCCACCATGGCCCGCCCCGACCTGACCGCCCGCCTCCACGCCCAGCGCGCCCTGCGCGATGCCCAAGGCCGTCGCCGCCCGCGACGCACGGTCAGCCGTCGTGATGGCGTGCGCCTGGAAGTGGACGGCCAGTGGCTGACCGGCTTCTGCAGCAATGATTACCTGGGCCTGGCCCAGCAGTTCAGCGTGGTCAATGCGCTGCAGGATGCTGCCGCGCGCGAAGGTGCTGGCGCTGGTGCCTCGCACCTGGTCTGCGGCCACCACGCCCTGCACGAGGCACTTGAACGCGAAGTGGCCGAGTGGCTGGGCTATCCGCGTGCGCTGCTGTTCGGCAGTGGCTTCGCAGCCAACCTGGCGGTGCAGCAGGCATTGCTGAGCGAAGAGAACGATGTCTGCGTGCAGGACAAGCTCAACCACGCCAGCCTGCTCGATGCGACGCGGTTGGCCGGTGCACGCCTGCGCCGCTATCCGCATCTGGATGCAGAAGGCGCGATGCGTCAGCTCAAGCACGCGCCCGATGGCGCGGCGATGCTGGCCACCGATGGTGTCTTCAGCATGGATGGCGACATCGCACCGCTGCGTGCATTGTCGCTTGTGGCACGCCTGCAGCAGGCGCTGTTCTACGTCGATGACGCGCACGGCGTGGGCGTGGTCGGTGATGGCCGTGGTGCCGTGGCCGCCGCCGGGCTGGGCGTGGACGACGTACCGCTGCAACTGGTCACGCTGGGCAAGGCACTGGGCGGTTCCGGTGCACTGGTACTGGGCCGTGACGACCTGATCGAGCATCTGGCCGAAACCGCGCGCCCGTACATCTACACCACCGCCGTGCCACCGGCGATGGCCGCTGCGGCGCTTGAAGCAGTGCGCCTGGCGCGCCGCGACCACTGGCGCCGCACCAAACTGACCGACCTGATCGCGCTGTTCCGCAGTGAAGCACGTCGCCACGGCCTGGACCTGATGGCTTCGGAAACGCCGATCCAGCCGCTGCTATGTGGTGATGATCATACCGCCGTGGCGATGTCCACGACGCTGGAACAGGCCGGCTGGCTGGTCGGCGCAATCCGCCCACCGACGGTGCCGGAAGGCAAGGCACGCTTGCGCGTCACCCTGTCCGCACTGCATACGCCGGAACAGGTGCGCGGCCTGGTGGAGGCCATCGCCAGCGCGCGCGATCGCGTGACCCTGGCCGTGCGTGAAGCCGCGCCACCGCCGCTGCCCGCTTATGCCTGAGTTCCGTGTAGTTCCCCATGCATATTGAAGTGACCGGCCGTGGGCCGGACCTGGTTCTGATCCACGGCTGGGCCCTGCAGGGCGGTGTGTTCGCACCACTGGTGCAGCGCCTGGCGGACCAGTTCACCCTGCACCTGGTAGACCTGCCCGGCCATGGCCACAGCCGCGAGGACACCACGCCGCTGCGCCTGCCGTTCGTGGTCAACGCGATTGCGGCGGCGACGCCACCGGCGGTGTGGTGCGGCTGGTCGCTGGGCGGCCTGTTCGCGCTGCATGCTGCCGCGACGCTGCCAAAGGTGCGCGGGCTGGCGATGATCGCGGCCACGCCGCGCTTCGTGCGTGGCGAAGACTGGCCGGACGCGGTGGAACCGGCCGTGTTCGAGCAGTTCGGGCGCGAGCTGGCCAGCGACTTCGGTGGCACCCTGGAGCGCTTCCTGGCGCTGGATGTGATGGGCTCGGCACACGCCCGCGAGGAGCTGCGCACGCTGCGCCAGCGCCTGGTCGAGCGCGGTGCGCCCACCGAACGCGCCCTGCTGGAAGGCCTGCGCCTGCTGGAAGGCACCGACCTGCGCGGCGCACTGCCGACACTGGGTAAACCCAGCCTGTGGATCGCCGGCCAACGCGACCGGCTGGTGTCTCCGGCGGCGATGCAGGCCGCCGCGGCACTGGCCCCGGGCGGGCAGGCGCTGACCATCGCCCACGGCGGCCATGCGCCCTTCCTCGGCCATGCCGACGAGGTCGCCGCCGCCCTGCAACACTTCGTTGCCGGCCTGTCACCGGCCGATGGCGGACAATGAGCGCCTTCCGAATTCCGCAGGATTGACGCATGGATCTGGGTATCAATGGCCGCTGGGCACTGGTCTGCGGCGCAAGCAAGGGGCTGGGCCTGGGCTGCGCGCGTGCGCTGGTGCGTGAAGGCGTCAACGTGGTGATCGTGGCCCGCGGTGAAGCCGCCCTGCAGGCCGCCGCTGAAGAGCTGCGCGCGCTGGCCGGTGCCGCCGAGGTGCGCGCGGTCGCCGCCGACGTCACCACCGAAGCCGGCCGTACCGCAGCACTGGCCGCGTGCCCGCAGGTGGACATCGTGGTCAACAACGCCGGTGGCCCGCCGCCCGGTGATTTCCGCACCTTCGAGCGCGACGACTGGATTGCCGCGCTGGACGCCAACATGCTGGCGCCGATCGCGCTGATCCGCGCCACCGTCGACGCGATGATCGAGCGCGGCTTCGGCCGTATCGTCAACATCACCTCGTCGGCGGTGAAAGCCCCGATCGATATCCTGGCGCTGTCCAACGGCGCGCGCAGTGGCCTGACCGGTTTCGTCGCCGGCCTGTCGCGCCGCACCGTGGCCCACAACGTCACCATCAACAACCTGCTGCCCGGCCAGTTCGACACCGACCGCCTGCGCGCCAACTTCGCCCACAGTGCGGGCAAGGACGGCGACGCCGGCGAAGTGGCCGAACGCCGCCGCCAGCAGATCCCCGCCGGCCGCTTCGGCACACCCGACGAATTCGGCGCCGCCTGCGCCTTCCTGTGCAGTGCACAGGCCGGTTACCTCACCGGGCAGAACCTGCTGATCGACGGCGGCGCCTACCCCGGTACGTTCTAAGAGACTTTCGCAATGCCGTCCCACTTCGATGCCCGCCACGTCCGCCGCGCGTTCGCCCGTGCCGCCAACAGCTACGACGCCGCCGCCGCCCTGCAGCGCGAAGTGCAGTCGCGGCTGATCGAATCGCTGGACTACCTGGAGGCACGCAAGCCCGAGGTGGTGCTGGACATTGGTGCCGGCACCGGCCATGCCAGCGCGTTGATGAAGAAGCGCTGGCCGAAGGCGCAGGTGATCGCGCTGGACGTGGCGCTGCCGATGCTGGACCAGGCCAAGCGCCAGGCCGGCTGGTGGAAGCCGTTCCAGCGCCTGTGCGGTGACGCCGCCGCGCTGCCGCTGGCCGACAACAGCGTGGACGTGATCTTCAGCAACCTGTGCCTGCAGTGGGTGGACGACCTGCCGGCGGTGTTTGCCGGGTTCCGCCGTGTGCTCAAGCCCGGTGGCCTGCTGCTGTGTTCCACCTTCGGCCCGGAAACGCTGGTGGAACTCAACGAGGCGTTCGCGGCCGCCGATGACCGCCCGCACGTGAGCCGCTTCGCGCAGATCGCCCAGTTCGGCGATGCGCTGATGATGGCCGGCTTCCGCGACCCGGTGCTGGACCGCGATCTGTTCACCCTGACCTATGATGACCTTCCGTCATTGATGCGCGAACTGCGCGCGATGGGCGCAACCAATGCACGGGTGGACCGACGCCACACGCTGACCGGGCGTGGCCGTTTCGCCGCTGCTGCAGCGGCGTATGAACCGATGCGTCGTGCCGACGGCAAGCTGCCGAGCAGCTGGGAAGTGATCTATGCCCACGCCTGGGCACCGGACCCGGGCGCACCGATCCGCGAAGGCGGGCATGACGTGGCCGCGGTGCCGGTGTCGGCAATTCCGATCCGGCGCAAGCAGACCTGATCATCCGGTAGTGCCGGCCGCTGGCGGGCAACTTCACGATTCCATGCTGGGCATCTGCCGGCCAGCGGCCGGCACTACCGCATGCCACGCCGTACGCGAATCGCTCTGGTAGGTGCCAACCTTGGTTGGCACACCCCATCAGATCGCGGTGCCGCCAGCAGTGTGCCGCCCAAGGTCGGCACCTACCAAAGGCGGGTATGGGCCGGCACGTGAACCGGGTAGCGCCGGGCCATGCCCGGCGAGCGCAGCGGCACCCTCAGGTATTGGCCGGCGAACTCAGCGGCGGGCGCACCAGGTCACGGTGGAAGAAATAGATTTCCTGCACCAGGAAGCGCCAGCTGGTGTGGAAGCTGCGGAAGCGCGTGCTGGGCGTGGACGAGGCCAGCGCATCGATGCCCAGCGCCTTGCTCAGGCGCAGCGCGCGCGCCATGTGCAGCGGATCGCTGACGATGATCACCCGGTGCAGGTCGCGCTGGTCCATCAGCCGCTTGGCTTCAACCAGGTTCTGCACGGTATTGCGCGAGGCGGTTTCGATCAGGATCGCATCGTCCGGCACGCCATGTTTCAGCGCATAACGCCGCGCCACCTGCGATTCGGAAAAACGCGCACCGGTGCCACCGTAGCCGCCGGTGAAGATCAGCAGCGGCGCGTACTGGGCCTCGTACAGGTCCAGCCCATGCCGGATACGCTCTTCGAACACCGGTGACGGTTTGGCGTCATAGGCGGCCGCACCCAGCACGATGATGGCGTCGGCCTTGGCGGCCTGGTCACGCTCGCCGACCCAGACGATCCAGGCAGTCACGCCCAGCAGCCAGATCACCAGCAGGACAAACAGCCGCCACAGCCAGCCCAGCAGGCCGGTGCGAGGCCGCTGCCGGTCGCGGCTCACGGCGCGCCCCAGCGCAGCGCTGGCAGGTCGACGTTGCCGCCGGACAGCACCAGGCCCACGCGCAGTCCGGCGAAACGTTGCGGCTGCGCCAGCACCGCAGCCAGCACGGTGGCCGAGGACGGCTCGACCACCTGCTTGAGCACCTCCCACAGCAGGCGCATCGCGGCCATCGTCGCCGCGTCATCGACCACGATCACCTCGGCACCGGCCGCGCGCAGCAACTCGAAATTGGGCGCGCCGATCAGGGTACGCAGGCCATCGCAGATCGTGTCCGGGGTGAACGCGTCCTGGCGCTCGCCAGCGGCCAGCGAGCGCGCGGTATCGTCGGCACCGGCCGGCTCGGCCAGCACCAGACGGGTCTGCGGGCTGGCGTGCTGCAGCGCCAGCGCAGTGCCGCTGGCGAGGCCGCCGCCGCCCACCGGCACCACCAGCACGTCGAACGGGCCGTCGCTGTGCAGCAGTTCCAGGGCGGCGGTGCCCTGCCCGGCCATCACCGCCGGATTCGTATAGGGATGCACCAGGGTCGCGCCGGTGTCGGCCTGCACCTTGGCGCAGGTGGCCTCACGGTCGGCAATGGTCGGCGGGCAGTGCCAGAGCGTGGCGCCATGGCGCGCAATATTGGCCAGCTTGGCCGCCACCGCACCTTCCGGCACCACCACGTGACAGGGAATGCCACGGGTGCGTGCGGCCAGCGCCAGGGCGGCGCCGTGATTGCCAGAGGAGTGGGTGACCACGCCGGCACTGGCGGAATCAGCCTCCAGCGACCACACCGCGTTGCAGGCACCGCGGAACTTGAACGCACCACCACGCTGCAGGTGCTCGGCCTTGAAGGCCAGCTGTGCCCCGGCCAGCGCATCGAGCGTGTGCGAGCGCAGCACCGGGGTCACGCTGGCATGCGGGGCGATCCTCGCGGCAGCAAGCAGGACGTCGTCGGCGCGGGGCAACAGTGAATCGCTCATGACGCAAGATTAACGTATGCCCCCGCGCTGGCGACCGGGACACAGGTCATGCCAGCATGCAGCCCTACGCCTCCATTCATCCTGGCCGGCGGAATTAAGGGCCGATTCAACGCTGGCGCCCGAAGCTGACTGCACACCCGTCCTCTGGGGGGACCCACCATGAAAATGCGCCTGATGCTTGCCGGTGGCCTGTTGCTGGCCCTGACCGGCTGCACCACCTACGACTATGTCGGCGGCGGCCGCAGCGGCAGCTACTACCACGGTGCGCCGTCGGTGGAATACCGCTACCCGGCCGGCTACCCCTACAACTACGGCCCCTACTACGGTGGCTATGGCGGCTACTACGGCGGCTACGGCAACCCGTATTACTCGCGCCCGATCTACCGCCCGCCGCACAACCACCGCCCGCCGCCGCGTCCGGGCAATGGCGGCGAGCACCGTCCGCCGCCGCCGTCGCGACCGTCGTACAACGGGGGTTCGCCGTGGCGGAACATGGACTCCATGCGCCGCCCGCCGCAATCGAACGCCCAGCCGTCGGCGCCCCCGCCGCAGACCCGTCCGACACCGGCACCGAGTGCGCCGAGGATGAACGGTTCCCCTTGGCGCAACATGGATCGTGCGACGCAGCGCACAGTTGAGCGCTGAACCGTCTTGCATTTCACACGGTCTAAGCCGCAATCTACGCGGACAGTGACGGCCCACGTCACAAAGTGACAAAAACGACACGGGCCGCCGCAAAAAGCTCTACGTCGATATCCGACAGGAACATCTGGATCCCCCCTGTTCCGGCCCTGTCGGATGTCGGCACCTCTGAAGACAGACGGCCCCGCAATGCGGGGCCGTTTGTTTTGTTGGGTCGCCAACCGCCGAGGGCCCCAGCGTCAGTAGCTCCACGCCATGCGTGGATGGCGCCTTCCCGACAGCCGCAAAAAAACAGGGCCGGACAGTCCCCCGACTGCCGGCCCTCTGCTCCCCCACCGTGCGCCTGTACCGGCCCCTGTTCCAATTCCGGTCACGGGCGCCTACGGCGCCAGCCACGGTGGGTGCTATTGGGTTATCTGCAAAAATCCTGCCAACTTTAGGGCTGATTTCGGCGCTGGCCGGCCGGCGGCGACGTCCCGGCCCCGAATGGCGCTAAAATCGCCACCCCGGCGCCACCTCCGGCCGCGCCCGCCCCCAGCTGAACAGCCCCCATGAATCCGTCCTTCCATCGTTACGACGTCATCGTCATCGGCGGTGGCCACGCTGGCACCGAAGCCGCGCTGGCCGCGGCCCGCACCGGCGTGCGCACCCTGCTGCTGACCCACAACATCGAAACGGTGGGTGCGATGAGCTGCAACCCGGCCATCGGCGGCATCGGCAAGGGCCACCTGGTCAAGGAGATCGACGCGCTGGGCGGTGCGATGGCGCATGCCGCCGACCGCGCCGGCATCCAGTGGCGCACGCTCAATGCCTCCAAGGGCCCGGCCGTGCGCGCCACCCGCTGCCAGGCCGACCGCAACCTGTACCGCATGGCGATCCGCGCCATCGTCGAAGGCCAGGCCAACCTGACCGTGTTCCAGGCCGCCGTGGACGACCTGGTCATCGAAGGCGACGCCGTGCGCGGGGTCATCACCCAGACCGGCCTGCGCTTCGATGCCGAGGCCGTGGTGCTGACCGCCGGCACCTTCCTGGCCGGCAAGATCCATGTCGGCCCGACCCAGTACGCCGCCGGCCGCATGGGCGACCCGCCGGCCACCACGCTGGCCGCGCGGCTGCGCGAGCGCCCGTTCCAGGTGGACCGCCTGAAGACCGGCACGCCGCCGCGCATCGATGGCCGCTCGCTGGACTACAGCGTGATGGACGAGCAGCCCGGCGATTCGCCGCGGCCGGTGATGTCCTTCCTCGGCTCGGTGGACGAGCATCCGCAGCAGGTCAGCTGCTGGATCACCCACACCACTGAACAGACCCATCAGATCATCCGCGACGCGCTGCACCGCTCGCCGCTGTACAGCGGCCAGATCGAAGGCATCGGCCCGCGCTACTGCCCGTCCATCGAGGACAAGGTGGTGCGCTTCGCCGATAAGGCCAGCCACCAGATTTTCGTCGAACCCGAAGGCCTGGGCATCGTCGAGATCTACCCCAACGGCATCTCCACCTCGCTGCCGTTCGACGTGCAGCTGGAGATGGTGCGCAGCATCCGTGGCTTCGAGAACGCACACATCACCCGCCCCGGCTACGCGATCGAGTACGACTTCTTCGACCCGCGCGGGCTGAAGGCCTCGCTGGAGACCAAGCTGGTCAACGGCCTGTTCTTCGCCGGCCAGATCAACGGCACCACCGGCTATGAAGAAGCCGCCGCGCAGGGCCTGCTGGCCGGCCTCAACGCCGCACGCCAGGTGCGCGGGCTGGACGGCTGGTGCCCGCGTCGCGACGAGGCCTACCTGGGCGTGCTGGTGGATGACCTGATCACCCACGGCACCAACGAGCCGTACCGCATGTTCACCAGCCGCGCCGAGTACCGCCTGCAGCTGCGCGAGGACAATGCCGACCAGCGCCTGACCCCGACCGGCCGCGAAATGGGCCTGGTGGATGATCGCCGCTGGAGCGCGTTCGAGACCAAGCAGGCCGCCGTCGCTGCCGAGCGCGCACGCCTGGGTGCGCTGTGGGCAACCCCGGCCAATGCACTGGGCCGCGAAGTGAACGAGACGCTGGGCGTGGCGGTCAGTCGCGAGAGCAACGTGCTGGACCTGATCAAGCGCCCCGAGCTGGATTACGCCAAGCTGATGCAGGTGCCCTCGCTGGGCCCGGCGGTGGCTGATGGTAAGGTTGCCGAGCAGGTGGAGATCGGCGTGAAGTACGCCGGCTACCTGGACCGCCAGCGCGAGGAGATCGAGCGCCAGCAGCGGCACGAAGCCACGCCGATCGCTGAAGCCTTCGATTACGCGACGGTGCGCGGGCTGTCGGCCGAAGCGCTGCAGAAGCTGGAGCGCGTACGCCCGCAGACCATCGGCCAGGCACAGCGCATTCCGGGCATGACCCCGGCAGCGATCTCGCTGCTGCTGGTGCACCTGGAGCGCGCACGCCGGGGACGCGTGGCGTAACACGAGCGCGATAGATGCCATCCACGCATGGCGTGGATCTACTGCAATGCTGCGCGCGATCCGCTGTTCCGCATACAGCATCGGCTACAGCTACGAACCGTAGCGGGTAGTGCCGGCCGCTGGCCGGCAACCGCAGAACTCCAGACATGACCTTGAGGTTGCCGGCCAGCGGCCGGCACTACCCTGCGGTGCGCGCGCGGCGTGCAGACCACGCAGGTATCATCGTCGTGAACGCCCTGATTTCCGGAGACTTCGATGAACCCGCTGCGCCCCTTCCGCGACAAGATGCCCGTCCTCGGCGAACGCGTGTACATCGATCCGGCCTGCACCATCATCGGCGACGTGGAGCTGGCCGATGACGTGTCGGTGTGGCCGGGCACGGTCATCCGCGGCGACGTCAACCATGTGCGTATCGGTGCACGCACCAACGTGCAGGACGGCACCATCATCCACGTCAGCCACCACAGCCCGTACAACAAGGCCGGCTACCCGACCCTGATCGGCGAAGGCGTGACCGTCGGCCACGGCTGCATCATCCATGCCTGCACGATCGGCGATTACAGCCTGATCGGCATGGGCGCCTGCATCCTCGATGGCGCCCGCGTGGAGCGCCATGGCTTCGTCGGCGCCGGTGCGGTGATCGGCCCCGGCAAGGTGGTGGGCGAAGGCGAGCTGTGGGTCGGCAACCCTGCACGACCGGCACGCACGCTCAGTGACAAGGAGATCGAGGCGCTGCATTACTCGGCCGACCACTACGTGCGGCTGAAGGACGAATACCGGGGCTGAGCCCCCGACGCTGCCATGCGGCTCTGCTAAAGTCTTGGCCCGACCAGGACCTGTCGAGCCCCCCATGCCTGTGGCTGCCCGCCGGAGAGGACTCCGGCGCCCACAACGAAGGCCATCGCGCTGATGGCCGCACCGATGCTCGATACCTACCGCGAGGTGGTGACGCCGGAGGGTGTGCCGCTGCAGTTGCCTGCCGCCGGCCCGGTACCGCGGGCGATGGCCTGGCTGGTCGATCTTGGCGTGCGCATCGCGGCACTGGTGCTGGTGTCCATTCCGCTGGCGCTGCTGGACAAGTTCGGCTCCGGCCTCTACCTGGTGCTGATGTTCCTGGTCTACTGGGCCTACCCGATCGTCTGCGAAGCGTTGTGGGGGCGCACGCTGGGCAAGCGTGCGCTGGGGCTGCGCGTGCTGTCCCGCGATGGCGCGCCGGTAGGCTGGATGGCGGCGATCACCCGCAACCTGCTGCGCACGGTGGACATGCTGCCGTTCGGCTATGCGCTGGGCCTGATCAGCAGCCTGTTCGATCCGCATGGCCGCCGCCTTGGCGACCTGGTGGCGGGCACCGTGGTGGTGCACGCACCCGCGCTGTACCTGCCACCGCCGCCGACCATCGACAGCGTGCTGGCCCCGCCGCAGCCGCTGCGACCAGAGGAACAGGCTGCGTTGATGGCCTTCGCCGAGCGCGCGCCACGGTTGTCGGCGGCGCGCCAGCAGGAGCTGGCCGGTATTGCCGAGCCACTGACCGGCACCCATGGCCAGGTCGGCGTGCTGCGCCTGTATGCGATGGCCAACTGGCTGCTGGGGCGGCGATGAAGCAGGAACAGTTCGTCGCCCGCTACCAGCAGGAATGGCAGGACCTGGAGCAGTGGCTGCTGCTGCGTGCTGGTGCCTCACGCCGCACGCGCCGCAAGGCCAGCGGCCTGGCACTGGACGACACCACCTTCCCGCAGCGCTACCGGCGGCTGTGCCAGCAACTGGCGCTGGCCCGCGAACGCGGCTACAGCCCGCAGCTGGTGCAGCGCCTGCAGCAGCTCATGCAGCAGGGCCACAGCGTGCTGTACCGCACGCCGCCGACGCGCTGGCGGGGTGCCCTGGAGTTCCTGGTGGCCGATTTCCCGCTGCTGGTGCGCAGCCAGGCGCGCAGCATGTGGGTGGCGCTGGCGATGTTCGCGCTGCCGGCGGTGGCCTGCTTCGTGCTGGTGCAGGTCTATCCGGACCTGATCCACATGCTGATGGACAACCGCCAGATCGCCGAGATGGAGCGCATGTACGATCCCGCCGCCGAGCGCCTGGGGCGTGACAGCGGCACCGACTGGATGATGTTCGGCCACTACATCATGAACAACATCAGCATCGCCCTGCGCACCTTCGCCAGCGGGCTGCTGGCTGGGCTGGGCACGCTGCTGGTGCTGTTGTTCAACGGCGTGATCATCGGTTCGGTGGCCGGTCACCTGCAGCACATCGGCCATGGCGACCCGTTCTGGCGCTTCGTGGTCGGCCACGGTGCCTTCGAGTTGACCGCGATCGTGATCGCCGGCGGTGCCGGTCTGCAGCTGGGCATGAAGCTGCTGGCACCGGGTCGGCGCAGCCGCCTGGATGCACTGGTCGAAGGCGGCCGCATCGGCGCACGGCTGTGCCTCGGCGTCGCCTTCATGCTGCTGGTGGCCGCCTTCATCGAAGCCTTCTGGTCCTCGCTTGCCGAAGTACCGGCGTGGGGCAAGTTCAGCGTGGCCGGTGTGTTGTGGGCCGGCGTGCTGCTGTGGCTGTGGCGCGGCGGACGTGGGGGCGGCCATGCGCATTGACCGCCTGGATGTGGCGCTGCGCGCCCGCAGTGGCTGGGAAGCGATGGAGCTGGGCACCGCCCTGTCCCGCCGTCACGCGCGTGCGCTGTGGGGCAGCTGGCTGCTGGCCAGTGCACCGCTGTTCGTGATCTTCAACGCGCTCGGCTGGTGGCTGGATGCCTTCGGCTGGGCCTGGCTGGCGATGTGGTGGTGCAAGCCGCTGTTCGAACGCGCGCCGCTGTACGTGCTGTCGCGCGGCATTTTCGGTGAGCCGGTCGGCACGCTGGCCGCCCTGCGCGCGCAGCGAAGCTGGGGCAACAGCGGCTTCTGGCGCTACCTGGGCTGGCGTCGCTTCAGCGTGCTGCGCAGCCTGTGCCTGCCGGTGAACCTGCTGGAAGGCAACACACCGGGCCAGCGCGGCCCACGCCGTCGTGCGGTGGCAGCCGGCGCGGTGGGCGCGGCACTGGTACTGACGGTGACCTGCCTGGCGTTCGAAGCCGTGTTGGTATCCGGCGCGATCGGTGCGGTGTTCATGTTCATGCCACTGGAGCTGATGTCCGAATCGTGGCGTGCGGCGTGGGACATGATTGGCAAGGACACGCCGGCATGGGCACGGCTGGGCTTCAACCTGGCGTGCTGGCTGGCCTCGGTGCTGATCGGCCCGTTCTTCGTCGGTGCGGGCTTTGGCCTGTACCTGAACCGTCGAACGCAGATGGAAGCCTGGGACGTCGAAATCGCCCTGCGCCGCCTGCGCGAGCGGCTGCTGCCGGCAGCATCGACGCTGGCGCTGCTGCTGTGGCTGGCACTGCCGCTGGTGTCCGCACCGGTGCATGCGCAGGACGCGCAGACGGTCGCGGAGCAGGCAGGCGATGCCGAAGAGGACGAAGACAGTGCGGAAGAACCGGCCACCGCGGCCAACGACCCCGCCAATACGCCGGCAATGATCTTCGGTACAGCGCCGGTGGACACCGCCGGTTTCCGTCAGGCAGTGAACCGCGCCTATGAAGACCCGCTGCAGCGCCCGACCCGCCAGGTCACCCGCTGGAAGCCGATCGAGCAGGCCGAGGAAAAAAAGAAGGAAGACAAGCAGCTGCAGCGTGACACCAACAGCAAAGGTGAACGCAAGGCGCGCAAGGACGGCATCGCCTGGCTGGCACGGCTGGCCGAATGGGGCCTGTGGGGCCTGCTCGGCATCCTGCTGCTGGTGCTGCTGCTGACCGCGCGGCTGTGGCTGCCGTGGCTGCGTGGCAGTGGCCGGCGCAAGGCCGACGCTGCACCGAAGGTGCTGGAGGAGCAGGTGGAGTTGCCGGTGGTGCTGCCGCCGGACGTGGCCACCCAGGCCGGCCTGCTCTGGGACCAGGGCCGGCCGCGGCAGGCGCTGGCCCTGCTGTACCGCGCCAGCGTGCGCACGGTGGGCGAGCGCAGCGGTATCGCGCTTCCACCCGGTGCCACCGAAGCGCAATGCCTGCGCGCATCGCGACGCATGCCCCAGGCCGGCGACCGTGACCTGTTCGCGCGCATCGTGCGCATGTGGCAGTACGCCGCCTACGGTGGCCGCCTGCCCAGCCGCGCCGATTTCGATGCGTTGGCCGATACCCTGCGCCAGCAGTACGGGTGGCAGGCATGAGTCCGCGCCTGTTCTGGTCGCTGCTGCTCGGTGCATTGGTGCTGTTCGGCGTACCGCTGACCATCCTCTACCTGCGCACGCACGAACGGGTGACCGAGACGATCCGGCTGCCGCCACAGGGCGAGGCCGCCTACAACCCGCTGTACGTGCTCGGCCAGGCCCTGCGCGCCGATGGCATCGACGTGCATTCGCGACCGCGGCTGGAGTTGCAGCAGATGACGCTGGGGCGCCACGACACGGTAGTGCTGCTGCAGGACAGCAGCGAACTGCCGCCGCCCGTCGCCAGCGCACTGCTGGACTGGGTCGACGGTGGTGGTCACCTGCTGGTACGTACGCCGCCGCCGGCCGAGGACGATGCCGGCAGCACACAGGGCCCCCTGCTGGACCGGCTGGGCGTAGACAGCCTGTTCCAGCGCAGCGACTGCCAGGCCTTCCATGTCGACGACGATCCGGGCCACGTCGAATTCTGTGGTGGCCGCCGCTTCACCCTGGGGTTTGCGGCCAGTGCGCAGGCCGAACGCCGCTGGGGCACTGATCGCGACCTGGTGTTCGCGCGCCTGCGCCACGGCCAGGGCAGAGTGAGCGTGCTGGCCGACATGGAGTTCATGCGCAGCGAAGTGGACTCACCGGCAGCGCGCCTGGCGTCGGCAGGTGGCGGGGCCAGCGACGGCCTGCACGACGCGTCGCATCGCGACCTGACCCGCTACCTGCTCGATCCGAACTATGGCAAGGGTGCGGTCTGGCTGGTCTATGCCAGCCGCCCGCCGTCGCTGTGGTCGCGCATGTTCTATCAGGGCTGGCCGTTGTGGGTGCCGTTGCTGCTGGCCCTGCTGGGCTGGCTGTGGGGCCGTTCACAGCGCTTCGGCAGCCTGCTGCCGTCGCCGGTGCTGGAACGTCGTTCACTGCTGGAGCACGTGCGTGCCAGTGGCGAACTGCTGCTGCGCTTCGGTCACGGCATACGCCTGTACGAGGCCGTGCTCGCCCTGTTCCTGCACCGCCTGCGCCTGCGCGCACCGATTGCCGCCGCATTGGATGGTGCGCCGCGCGATCAGGCCATCGCCGAGCTGCTGAAGTGGCCGCAGGGCCGCGTCGCCAGCGCGCTCACGCCCCCACCGCCGCACGATTCCTCCGCCCTGCGCGAGCGCATCCGCTTGCTGCTCCAGATGAGATCCCTGCTATGACTGAAGTCCCCGAGCTGCCGGCGGCTGCCAACGCCCGCCTGATCGAACGCGTCGATGCCATCCGCGATGCCGTCGGCCACGCCTTCATCGGCCAGGCCGATTTGCTGGACCAGATCCTGGTGGCGCTGCTTGCCGGTGGTCACGTGCTGATCGAGGGCGTGCCCGGGCTGGGCAAGACCCTGCTGGTGCGCGCACTGGCACAGGCCCTGGAGCTGGATTACGGGCGTGTACAGTTCACCCCCGACCTGATGCCCAGCGACGTCAGTGGCCACGCGGTGTACGACCCGAAGAGCGAGAGCTTCAAGATCCGTCGCGGCCCGGTGTTCACCAACCTGCTGCTGGCCGACGAGATCAACCGCGCACCGGCCAAGACCCAGTCGGCGCTGCTGGAAGTGATGCAGGAAGGCCAGGTGACCATCGAAGGCAAGGCCTTCACCCTGGCGCCGCCGTTCATGGCGCTGGCCACGCAGAACCCGCTGGAGCAGGAAGGCACCTACCCGCTGCCGGAAGCACAGCTGGACCGCTTCCTGTTGAAGGTGCTGATCGACTACCCGCAGCTGGAGGACGAGAAGCGCATGGTGACCGCGATCACCAGTGGTCGTGCCGCCAGCGATTTCGACCTGAGCCAGGTGCCACGCGTGCTCGGTGCCGGCGAACTGCTGGAGTTGCAGCGTGCCACCGCGGCGATCACCGTCGATGACGAAGTGATCGACTACGCGGTGCGGATTGTGGCGGCCACGAGGCAGTGGCCGGGTATCGCGGTCGGCGCTGGCCCGCGTGGCAGCATCGCGCTGGTACGTGCCTCGCGCGCGCAGGCGGTGTTGGCCGGCCGTGACTTCGTCACCCCCGACGACGTGCGCGACATCGCGCGCCCCGCGCTGCGCCATCGCATCGCGCTGGCACCGGAACTGCAGATCGAAGGCCAGGACGCCGACGACGTGCTGGGTGCACTGCTGGCCAAGGTGGAAGCACCGCGCCGATGAGGCCGGCCCCGCTGCTGCTGGCGCTGCTGCTGGCCTGGGCCGCCCTGGGTGGCCTGGTGCTGGGCGGCCTGCTGCCGCGCTGGAGCTGGGCGCTGGCGGCGGTGGCGATTGCCGTGCCAGCGTTGATGGATCTGTGGCGGCAGACGCGGCGTCCATCGCCGCAGATCCAGCGTGAGCTGCCCGAAGCGCTGGCACTGGGCGTGCGCCGCGAGGCCGCGCTGCGGCTGCAGGCGGACGCATCGATGACGGTGCAGGTGTTCGACCTGGTCCCCGGCGGCTGGCCGCTGGAATCACTGCCGCAGCGCGTGCGCCTGCAGGCGGGCAGTGCTTCCACCCTCCACTACCACCTGCAGCCGCTGCAGCGTGGGCATTTCCGCTTCGAAGGCGTGCATCTGCGCATGCGTTCACCGTGGTGGCTGTGGTGGCAGCAACGCACGCTGCCGCCCGCACTGGACGTGCGGGTCTATCCGAACTTCGTGCCGCTCACCCGCTTTGCCCTGTTCAGTGCCGACCAGGCCTCGCGGCTGGTCGGTGCACACGTGAAGCGCCGCCGCGGTGAAGGCACCGACTTCCACCAGATGCGCGAGTACCGCATCGGCGACAGCCTGCGCCAGCTCGACTGGAAGGCCACCGCGCGTGCGCGCAAGCTGATCTCGCGCGAATACCAGGACGAGAAGAACCAGCAGCTGCTGCTGATGCTCGACAGCGGTCGGCGCATGCTGGCCAGCGAAGGCGGGCTCTCGCACTTCGACCATGCCTTGAACGCCTCGCTGGTGGTGGCCTACCTGGCGTTGCGCCAGGGCGACGCCGCCGGCCTGTTCGCCACCGGTGGCGAGCGCCGTTGGGTGGCGCCGCAGCGCGGCATGGGCACCGTCGAGCACCTGCTGCGCGCCAGCTACGACCTGCAGCCGCGCGCGGTGGCCACCGACTATCTGGCGGCCGCCACCGAAGTATCACTGCGCCAGCGTCGGCGGGCGCTGGTGATGCTGGTCAGCAACGTGCGTGACGAGGATATCGAGGACCTGCTGGCAGCGGTGCGCCTGCTGCAGCGCCGCCACCTGGTGTGCGTGGCCAGCCTGCGCGAACGCGAACTGGACGCTGCGCTGGAGGGTGACGTGCAGACCCTGGAAGACGCCACCCAGGCCGGTGCCGCTGCGCTGTACCTGCAGCAGCGCGCGAAGGCGCATGAAGCGCTGCGCAGCGAGAAGGTGATGGTGCTGGACGTGACCGCCGATGCCCTGCCTGGTGCGCTGGTGGAACGCTATCTGGCGGTGAAGCGCGAAGGGCTGCTCTAATCGATGGCGCCGGGCCATGCCCGGCGGCTCTGTCGGGACCGCTGCGCTCGCCGGGCATGGCCCGGCGCTACCGGCACATTGCTCTGGTTCGCAGCCGCTCTGGTAGGTGCCAACCTTGGTTGGCACAAAACCCAACCGCCGACCAAGGTCGGCCACTACCAATTGCGGTTGCCGGCCAGCGGCCGGCACTACCCATGTCGCCCTGCCACCGGCGTCGGTCGCCCGCGCCGGCCCTGGGGACGCTACACCGTCATCAGACGTAGATCCGCGTCGGCGCCTCATCAACGATCGCGTGCGGCACGAAGCGCGCGCTGTCGCGGGTGATCGCGCTGTCGTCCTCGCGGATACCGATGCCGCAGGCGTGGTCGCCCACCACCCAGCTTCCGATCAGCGGATAGCCGCCCTCGAAGCGGGTAAGCGGGTGCGCACGCTGGATGATCGCCGGGCCGTCGTAGGGACCGTCGCTGCGCTGGGTGCTGCCATCGGCCAGGTGCATCTCGATGTTCGCGCCTTCGCGCGAGAACAGCGGCTTGCGCACCCAGCCCGAGGCCAGCGTGCTGCCGTCATCGAAATGCGCTTCCAGCAGGTTCGGATGGCCCACGTTGCGCTGCCACAGCAGCGGCAGGATGCCCTTGTTGCTCAGCACCGCCTTCCACGCCGGCTCCAGCAGCTGCACGCCCGAACCGGGCAGCGCGCGGCCGAACTCTTCCGCCATCAGGTCTTCCAGCGGGTACAGCTTGAACAGCGTGCCGATCACCGAATCGTCCAGCGCGGTGAAGCGGCCGTCCTCGGACAGGCCAATATCCTCGATGGCGATGGCCTGGCCATGCAGGCCGGCCTGCGACGCACAGTCGCGCAGGTAGTCGACGGTGCCGCGGTCTTCTTCCGAACTGCCCACGGCGCTGAAATACAGCGGTGGCGGCAACTGCGTGGCCAGTTCGCCGAAACGTTCGACCAGCGCTTCGTGGATCGCGTTGAACTGGTCGGCATGCTGCGGCAGGCGACCGGCGTTGCGCTGGTCTTCCAGCCACTGCCACTGGAAGAAGCTGGCCTCGAACAGCGAGGTCGGCGTGTCGTAGTTCAGTTCGTACAGCTTGGCCGGGCCGGTACCGTCGTAGGCCAGGTCCAGGCGACCGTACAGATGCGGCTGGCGCTGGCGCCAGCTGTTGGCGATCCAGTCGCGGTAATGCGACGGAATCGCCAGCTGGTCCATCAATCGTTCGCTGCCGATGACATCACCGACCAGGTCCAGCGCCATCTGGTGCAGCTCGGCGCTGGGGTCTTCGATGTCCTGTTCGATCTGGCGCAGGGTGAAGGCGTAGTACGCGCTTTCATCCCAATACGGCTGGCCGTCGATGGTGTGGAAGCGGAAACCCGCTTCATCCGCACGTGCCCGCCACTGGGCACGCTCGGCAATCCGGATGCGCTGCATGGGTCGATCAGCCGCCGTAGCTGCCGCTGGTGCTGCGGCGTGCGCTGGTGTTGCCGAAGCCACCACGGCTGGCGGTGACCGCACGGTTCGGCTCGCTGGTGACCGGGGCCAGGCCGGCCTTGCCCGCGCCGATGCCGCTGGCGGTGTTCAGGCCACCGGTACCGCCCGGTGCCGGACGCGCCCATCCAGCGCTCTTGTCCTGGTAGGCCGGCGCCGCCGCCGGCGCCTGCGGCGCGAGGCCGCCGCGGTTGCTCAGCATCTGCGACATGAAGAAGCCCATCATCATCGGGCCGATGAACGAGGTACCCGCCGAGGTGTGCTGCTGCACGCACTGTTCCGGCTTGTAGTCCTTCTCGCAGGCTTCCTTGCTGGCGTACTTCGGCGCCGCATCGGCGGCCTGCTTCTGCGCTTCGGCGAAGGCATTGCGGCACGACGAGGGATCGCCGGTGGCCTCGGTGCAGGCCTCCACCGAGGTGTACAGGCCTTCCTGCACCTTCACCTCCGGCTCCTTCTGGCAGGCGGTGAACAGCAGCGGCGCAGCGCTCATCAGCAGCAGCGCGGTGGTGCGGGAACGTTTCATGGCCTCATGCCCTGTCGACGGATCAATGCCCCAATGATGCCAAATCCGGACCAGCAACCGGAATCGGCAAAGTCCGAAAGATGAACGGACTTTCATTTTCGTCGGGCATTGGGGTCAGAGCCCATCGCGCCGCGATGGGATCCGACCCCGGGCGGCGCACCGCTCTGGCAGGTGCCAATCTTGGTTGGCACACACGGCACGGCGCCGACCAAGGTCGGCATCTACCGAAAACGGGTGGTTGCAGCAGCAACCGAAAAAATTGGCCATGATCGGGCGACCCCCACGTTGTACGGCCCGCCCGTTCCGCCAGCCATGCCTGAATACCGCTCCCGCACCTCCACCGCCGGCCGCAACATGGCCGGCGCCCGCGCCCTGTGGCGTGCCACCGGCATGAAGGACGGCGACTTCCACAAGCCGATCATCGCCATCGCCAACTCCTTCACCCAGTTCGTGCCCGGCCACGTGCACCTGAAGGACCTCGGCCAGCTGGTCGCGCGCGAGATCGAACAGGTCGGCGGCGTCGCCAAGGAATTCAACACCATCGCCGTGGACGACGGCATCGCGATGGGCCACGACGGCATGCTGTATTCGCTGCCCAGCCGCGAGATCATCGCCGATGCCGTGGAGTACATGGTCAACGCGCACTGCGCCGACGCGCTGGTGTGCATCAGCAACTGCGACAAGATCACCCCCGGCATGCTGATGGCCGCGCTGCGCCTCAACATCCCGGTGGTGTTCGTCTCCGGCGGGCCGATGGAAGCGGGCAAGACCAAGCTGTCCGAGCACAAGCTGGACCTGGTCGATGCGATGGTGGTGGCCGCCGATGACAGCGCCTCCGACGAGAAGGTCGCCGCGTTCGAGCGCAGCGCCTGCCCCACCTGCGGCTCCTGCTCGGGCATGTTCACCGCCAACTCGATGAACTGCCTGACCGAAGCGCTGGGCCTGTCGCTGCCGGGCAATGGCACCACGCTGGCCACCCATGCCGACCGCGAGGCGCTGTTCCGCCGCGCCGGCCGCCTGATCGTCGAACTCTGCCACCGCTGGTATGGCGGCGAAGACCCGAGCGCGCTGCCGCGCGGCATCGCCACCCAGGCCGCGTTCGCCAACGCGATGACCCTGGACATCGCCATGGGCGGTTCCACCAACACCATCCTGCATCTGCTGGCTGCCGCGCAGGAAGCGGAGGTCGACTTCGACCTGACCCACATCGACGCGCTGTCGCGGCGCGTACCGCAGCTGTGCAAGGTGGCGCCGAACACGCCGAAGTACCACATCGAGGACGTGCACCGCGCCGGCGGCGTGTTCGGCATCCTCGGTGAACTGGACCGCGCCGGCCTGCTCGAAACCACGGTGCCGACCGTGCACAGCGCCAGCCTGGCCGAAGCACTGGAACGCTGGGACGTGGTGCGCAGTGACAACGACACCCTGCATACCTTCTTCAAGGCTGGCCCGGCCGGCATCCCCACCCAGGAAGCCTTCAGCCAGGCCACGCGCTGGCCGACGCTGGATGTGGACCGCGCCGAGGGCTGCATCCGTTCGCTGCAGCACGCGTATTCGCTGGAAGGCGGGCTGGCCGTGCTGCGCGGCAACCTGGCCATCGATGGCTGCGTGGTGAAGACCGCCGGCGTGGACGAGTCGATCCATGTGTTCGAAGGCCCCGCGCGCGTCTACGAAAGCCAGGACGCCGCCGTCGCCGGCATCCTCGCTGACGAGGTGCAGCCGGGCGAGGTGGTGGTCATCCGCTACGAAGGCCCGAAGGGCGGCCCCGGCATGCAGGAGATGCTGTACCCGACCAGCTATCTGAAATCGAAGGGGCTGGGCAAGCAATGTGCGCTGCTCACCGATGGCCGCTTTTCCGGCGGAACCTCGGGCCTGTCGATCGGCCATGTCTCGCCGGAAGCCGCCAGTGGCGGTGTCATCGGCCTGGTGGAAAACGGCGACCGCATCCGCATCGACATCCCGGCGCGCCGCATCGATCTGCTGCTGGATGAGGCCACGCTGGCCCAGCGCCGCGCCGACGCCGATGCCCGCGGCTGGAAGCCGCGCGCACCGCGCCCGCGCAAGGTCACCAGCGCGCTGAAGGCTTACGCGCTGCTGGCCACCAGTGCCGACAAGGGCGCCGTACGCAACACCGCGCTGCTCGGCGATTGATCCCCGTGCGGTAGTGCCGGCCGCTGGCCGGCATCTGCACAATGCGTCTGCAAATCAATGAGGTTGCCGGCCAGCGGCCGGCGCTACCCCTCCTGATCCGTTATGGTGGTCCAGGAAGTCACCAACACGGAGGTTGAGATGATGTTGCTTTCCTTTGCGCTGGCCACTGCCATGGGCACGTCAGCCGAACCGCCCAAAGCCCCGGACTGCAGCTACGACCGTGCCGCGATGCTGGCGATGGAACCTGGCCGATTCGATCAGGACCTGGCAGGTGGCTGGCGCCCGCTGGCCGACCGTGGCTGTACCCGCGAAGCGGCCGACCTGCTGTCCGCCTACGGCGCTCTGCCCAAGGCAGAAGGCAACGTCATCATCACCTGGCACGAGGGCCAGCTGCGCGCGGAGCTGGGGCAGACCGCGCAGGCGATCACGCTGATGGAACGCAGCCACAAACCCGTGAACGCGGGCGACCCGGGTTACTGGAATGCCTACGTGGACGGCATGGTCGCGTTCCTGCGCCAGGACCGCAGCGCCCTGGAGAAGGCTCGTGCGAGGCTGGTCGCGATACCGACGCCCACCGCGATGGCGGAGAACATCAAGGACGGTCGCTACCAGTTCACCACCGAAGGCGGGCAGCAGGTGCAGATGCCGTGGCCGCCCAACCTGGATGTGCTTGATGGGCTACTGCGCTGCTTCGGCAAACCCTACATGGAGGCCTATGGGCCAGGCTGCCGGACGCCTGAAACAGGCACCCGGTAACCACCAAGCGCCGCTGTCCGATCGTCAGCCCGTGCGGTAGTGCCGGCCCCTGGCCGGCATCTGTACAGTGCTCGCAAAAATGGGGACGGAGGGAATTAAGTCGTTTTTGCCATAAACGACTTAATTCCCTCCGTCCCCTTTTTGCTACCGGTCAGCCGATCACGCGCTTGAACGGTGGCAGCGCGTCGATGATGCGCTTGCCGTAGCGGCGGGTCAGCAGTCGCGAATCAAGAATGACCACGCGGCCGGTGTCGGTGGAGGTGCGGATCAGGCGGCCGGCGAACTGGGTCAGCGTGCGCAGCGCGTGCGGAATGGCGATCAGGTTGAAGGCATTGAGGCCACGCCCCTCGAACCACTCACTGAGCGTGGCGGTCTGCGGATCGGTCGGCACCGCGAACGGCACCTGGGTGATCACCACCGTGGTGCAGGCCTCACCGGGCAGGTCGAGGCCTTCGCCGAACGAATTCAGCCCGAACAGCACCGAGCCTTCGCCTGCCGCCACGCGCCGCAGATGCTCGTCGATCAGCCGGGTCTTGGACATCTCGCCCTGCACCAGCACCTGCTTTCGGCGCGCGGCCGACATCAGCCCGGCTACCTTCTCCATCTTCCAGCGCGAGGTGAACAGCACCATCGAGCCCTTGGCCCAGTCCAGTTCGGTGTCCAGGTAGCGCGCCACTTCGCGCGGGTGCCCTTCGCGGTCGTCCGGGGTGACCGGGAACTTCGGCACGATCAGCTCGGCCTGGTTGGGCAGGTCGAACGGCGACGATAGCGAGACCATCTCGGCCTCTTCCGGAATGCCGTTGTCGATCGCCAGCGACTGGAAGTCGCCACCGCCGGTCAGCGTCGCCGAGGTCATCACCACCGAGTCCACTTCATCCCACAGCAGCTTGCGCAGCACGTGCGCGGCCGACACCGGCGAGCCATGCAGCACCAGGTCGCCGTCGCGGGTGGCGGTGACCCAGCGCGCCATCGGCGGCGCGCCGTCCTTGTCCTCGCGGCGCCAGGCCTGCCACAGGTTGTACTGCTGCTCGATCATTTCCAGCGCCATGCCCAGGTTGCGCTGCAGGCGCTCGCGCGCGGCATCGTCCGGCTTGCCCTTGGCCACCTGCGCGGTGGCGGCATGCGCCCAGTTGTAGAGGCTGCGGGTGTCGTCGGCCAGCGCTTCGATCGGCTCGCGCCAGGCCTCGGGCAGACGACCATTGGCGGCGCGCCACATCGGTTCCTCGTCGGCCGGTGCCGGCATCCACACCCGCTCGACGTGGTCGCGGAACGCGCGCAGCTGCTTGGCCACGTTGCTGGCCACCTCGATCGCCTCGTTCGGCAACAGGTTGCCCAACCGATCCTTGTCGACCGCGCGGTAGGCGCCGGCGATCAGGATCTGCAGGCGGCCGGTGCGCTTGGCCATCTCGTCCAGCGCCAGGCTGGCCGCGCCCTGGTCGATCGCCACGTTGCCGATGTGATGGCCTTCGTCCAACACCAGCAGCATGTCCGACGGCGGGGCGATCAACGGCTGGCCGTTGTCGCTGTCACCGATCGACAGCGCCGACAGCAGCAGCGCGTGGTTGGTGACCACGATCTGTGCGTCGCGCACCGTATTGCGCGAACGCAGCACCGCGCACTGCGCCGAATAGGCACAGCGGCGCCCGGCACAGCCCGAAGCCGGCGTGGTGATGCGGCTGCGCAGGCCGGGGCTGATGGTCTCCGGCGCGTTGTCGATGTCGCCATCCCAGCTGCCGCCGGTGAAGGCATCGGTCAGGCGCTTGGCGATGTCCATCTCGATCGGCGCCAGCGGCCGGTCGAACAGCGGCGCGTCATCCTCGAACATGCCGCCCTGCGAGCCCTCGCCCTGCGCCTCGGCGGCGTTGCGCGTGCACAGGTAGCGGGTACGGCCCTTGGCCAGCGCCACGGTCGCTTCCAGGCCGGTGGCCTTGAGGAAATTCGGGATATCGCGCTCGACCAGCTGCGACTGCAGCGCCACGGTGCCGGTGCTGATCACCAGCTTCTTCTTGCTGGCCAGCGCGATCGGCACGCCTGCGGTGAGGTAGCCCAGGCTCTTGCCGACGCCGGTGGGCGCTTCGACCACGCCGACGCCACCGCTTTTCGACAGCGCACGCGACACCACGCCGATCATCTGGCTCTGCGAGCGACGGGTGGAGAAGCCGGGGGTATTGGCCTGCAGCGTCGTGTACGCCTTGCGGATCGCGTCCTTCAAGGTGTCATCGAGCGTGCGCGGAGCGGCGACGGTTTCGGTCACGCCGGGAAGTACCGTGGCTGGATCAGGCCGGTCATTGTCGCATGGCCGGCCGCGTTCACCGTCGCTGGCACCCTGAACGGGCCAGCGACGACGCCAGGCGGCGGTCACGGTCCGATGGGCGGACCGCCCAAGGGCCAGATACGCCGGGCATGGCCCGGCGCTACCGGTCAGGATGCCGGGATCGTGCGGGTACGCAGCAGGCGCACCAGCGCCCACACCAGCAGCACCACGCCGATGGCCTCGACCATCGCCAGCGCGAAGTGCAGCACGCCAAGGATGGCACTCATGCCCGAGATGGCGTCGAAGTTGCCGCTGTTGATCAACCACATCGGCAGGATGCCGGCGGCCATGCCGCCGAGGCTGGACAGCAGCAACAGCACCAGGCCGACCAGGGCGCCGGTGCGGGTGGCATCGCGCGGTGCGCCGACCACCCAGACCAGGCCCACGCACAGTGCGATCAGCACCGGCAGGCGCACGCCCACGATGCTCAGCACCGTCACCATCAGGGTCGTGTTGTCCATCGATCAGTCCTCGCCGGCCAGCACGGCCGAGCCCTGCCGCAGCGTCTGGTAGACCTCGTCGGTCTGCGGACGCACACCGTGCCACTGCAGGAAGCTCTCGGCGGCCTGCTCGACCAGCATGCCCAGGCCATCCACGGTATTGCGGCAGTTCGCTGCGCGCGCCCAGGCCAGGAAGGCGATGGCGGCCTCGCCGTAGTTCAGGTCGACGGCGGTGGTCATCGAGTTGACCAGCGACAGCGGCAGCTTGAACTCGACGTCACGGTCGCGGCCGGCCGAGGTGGCATTGACGATCAGCTCGAAGTCGCCCAGCTCGCGCAGGTCTTCCCAGTAGCGGCTGATCGCGCGGCCCGGCTCGCCCATGGCGTCGATCAGTTCATCGGCACGTTCCGGCGTGCGGTTGACCACCACCAGTTCGGTGATTCCAGCATCGAGGAAGGCCGGGGCGACGCTGCGCGCGGAGCCACCGGCACCGATCAGCAGCATGCGGCGGCCGCGCAGGTCCAGGCCGTGGCGGTCGGTCAGGTCGCGCACCAGGCCGATGCCGTCGGTGGTGTCACCGTGCCAGCGGTCGCCCTTGCGCAGCAGCGTGTTGACCGAACCGGCGCGGCGCGCACGTGCAGTCAGCGTGGTGCACACCGAGAACGCGGCTTCCTTGTGCGGCGAGGTGACGTTGGCGCCGACGCCGCCCTCTGAGGCGAACGCCTCCAGGCCGGCCAGGAACGCATCCGGGGCCAGGTCGATCGCGCGGTAATCCACCGCGATGCCTTCCTGGCGACCGAACGTCGCGTGGATCTGCGGCGACTTCGAGTGGGCAACGGGGTGTCCGAAGACGGCGTAACGGTCGGTCATGGAATCCTCAAGCTGGCTAGACTGATGCTCTTTCGTGCACGGACCCGGATGATGCGCATCACCCCGCCCCTGCTGGTGCTTGCCGCCAGTCTACTCTCTGCCCCCGTGGCGATGGCGTTGAACGAGTACGGCATCGAAGGCATGGGCGTGGTCTCGACCCGTGCCGACGAGGGCCGCGCCACGATCAGCGCCGATGGCCAGCGCATCGTTTTCGCCCGCCGTGGCGAGGCCGGTTGGGGCCTGTGGGAGGCGCGCGTGGTGGACGGCCGCTGGCAGCAGGCGCAGGCCTTGCCGGTAGGCGTGGCCGGTGAAGCCCATGATCCCTACTTCAGCCGCGACGGCCGCTGGCTGCTGTTCGCGGCCGGCCGCGAGGGCAAGCTGGCGCTGTATCGGGCCGCTCTCGCCACCGATGGCCAACTGGGTACCGCGCAGCTGCTGGCGGGCGACGCGGGCCGCCGGGAAGAGCGCGGGCCGGCCCTGAGCGCGGATGGCAGGCAGCTGTTGTTTGCCCGCCAGCAGGGCCGTGGTGCCGGCTGGGACCTGTTCGTGGCGACGCTGGATGCGCAGGGACTGCGTGGCCCGGCCAGCGCACTGAGCGCGTTGAACAGTGCCGACGACGAGACCGACGGCGACTGGCTGGGGCATGACGGCGCCGTGGTGTTCAGCCGCGGCAACGGCACGACCACGCAGGTGTGGAGCAGCGGCTGTGCGTGGACCGGTGCGGCGCTGCAGCCATTGGGGCTGTCGTTCAACCAGGCCAGCGGCTGGACCGGCGCGCCGGTGATCGACAACGCCAAGCCGGGCGAGATGATGGTCGCCAGCAGTGCGGCGAAGGCACCGCGTGCCGGTGGCGTGGATGTGTACCGGTTGGCGGTGCCGAAGGTGGTGGCGGTTGCGGGGTGCGTGCCGGGCGCACGGTGACGGCAAACGCCAACCAAGGTTGGCGGCTACCAGGGCGATGGAGGCGCCAGGTGCGTGCGGTAGATCCACGCCGTGCGTGGATGGCCGTTTGGTAGATGCCAACCTTGGTTGGCATGCGGGAAAGTGCCAACCAAGGTTGGCACCCACCCGTCAGCGCGACAACACCTTGGCGCGCTGCTGCTCGTACTCGATCTCGCTCAGCTGGCCATTGTCCTTGCGCTGGTTCAGCGCGGCCAGTTCGGCCTGCACGCTGTCCGGCAGGGCCTGCTCACGGGCCACGTGGCGCGCGGCGGAGAGCTGCTCCGGCGGGCGCTTGCCGGCCCGCCAGGCGGCGATGAAGACACCGACGATGATGGCGCCGAACACCAGCGTACCGGTGCCCCAGATCAGCCATTGCATCCACCCCAGTTCGGGTCCCATCGCGCAGTCCTCCGTCTATCGTGGCGCTATTGTCAGCGCTCGCGCAGCCATCGCGCCACCTGCGGCGCGAAATAGGTCAGCACGCCATCGGCACCGGCCCTCTTGAAGCCCAGCAGCGACTCCAGCACGCAGGCGCGCTCGTCCAGCCAGCCGTTGGCGAAGGCGGCCTTCATCATCGCGTACTCGCCACTCACCTGGTAGGCGAAGGTTGGCACGCCGAATTTCTCCTTCACCCGGCGCACCAGGTCCAGGTACGGCATGCCCGGCTTGACCATCACCATGTCGGCGCCCTCTTCCAGGTCCAGCGCGATCTCGCGCAGGGCCTCGTCGCCGTTGGCAGGGTCCATCTGGTAGGTCTTCTTGTCGGCCTTGCCGAGGCTGGCGGCGCTGCCCACCGCATCACGGAACGGACCGTAGAACGCCGAGGCGTACTTGGCCGAGTAGGCCATGATGCGCACGTTGATGTGGTTGTCGGCATCCAGCGCACGACGGATCGCGCCGATGCGGCCGTCCATCATGTCCGACGGCGAGACGATGTCCACACCGGCCTCGGCGTGCGATACCGACTGCTTGACCAGCGCCTCGACGGTGATGTCGTTCAGCACATAGCCCTTGTCGTCGATGATGCCGTCCTGGCCGTGGGTGGTGTACGGGTCCAGCGCCACGTCGGTCATCACCCCCAGTTCCGGGAAGCGCGACTTCAGCGCGCGGATCGCACGCTGCGCCAGGCCGTCCTCGGCCCACGCCGCCGATGCATCCAGCGACTTCAGCGACGGGTCGATCACCGGGAACAGGTCGATCACCGGAATGCCCAGCTCCAGCGCCTCTTCGGCCACCTTCAGCAGTTCTTCGATCGACAGCCGCTCCACGCCCGGCATCGACGGCACCGCGGTGCGGCCAGCCAGTTCGTGCACGAACACCGGGTAGATCAGGTCGTCGGTGGTCAGCGTGTTCTCGCGCATCAGGCGGCGCGAGAACTCGTCATGGCGCATGCGGCGCGGGCGGTAAAGCGGGTGGGACATGGCAGGCTCCGAGGAGTGGCTATTGCAACAGGTAGCCCTGCGGCAGCAGGGGTTCGGGCAATGGGCGTTCGCCGAGCGCGTCGAGCTGGTCGATCTCGATCGTGCGCACCAGCGCGTCCAGCGGCAGGTCATTCGGCTCCAGGCCGAACGGGTCTTCCATTTCTTCGCCCAGCTGGTCCAGGCCGAAGAAGGCATAGGCCAGCACCGCCGACAGCACCGGCGTGCCCCAGCCCAGCGAACTGGCCAGGCCGAACGGCAGCAGCACGCAGAACATCCACGCGCAGCGGTGCAGCAGCAGGGTGTAGGCGAACGGCAGCGGTGTGGTGAGAATGCGCTCGCAGCCGGCCTGGATCGACGACATCGCGTGCAGGCGTTCTTCCAGCTGGGTGTAGAGGATCGGGTCGAGGTCACCGGCACGCAGGGCCTGCGCCAGTTCCGCAGCGATCATCGAGAGCAGCGCGTCGGGCACGTTCTCGCGCTGCCCGAGTTGTTCGCGCTGGCGCTTGTCCAGCCACGGCAGGGCCATCAGCGCCACGATGCGCCCGCGCAGGCGACCGGCCAGTGCATGGGCGAAGGCGGTGGTGAGGTAGGCGATGCGGCGGCGGCGGCCGGTGTCATCGGCCAGCAGCAGGTTCACCTGGCGGGCCAGCGAGCGCGATTCGTAGACCAGCTGGCCCCACAGCTTGCGGCCTTCCCACCAGCGCTCGTAGCAGGCGCTGTTGCGGAAGCTGAGGAAGATCGACAGGACCAGGCCGAGCAGGGTGAACGGCGTGACGGAAACGCGTTCGATGCCGGTGGGCGGCGCCAGTTCCACCACCGCAGCCACGGCAATGGACAGGATCAGGATGGCCAGCACCTTGGGCGCGATCGCTTTGACGATCGAACCGCGCAGGATGTAAAGCAGTTGCCAGCCGTGGGGACGGGGTCGGATGATCATGGGGCAGCCGCGCCGGGCGCGGATTCACAGGCACGCGGGGGGCTCGCGCAGCCATTCATTGTACGCCCCTGCCCGGCCATGGGCCGTGCGCCTGCGACGCCCTGTCGCACCCGGGTGCGGGCTCAGATCACGCCGCCACCCAGGCCGAGGCGGAGGATGCCCACCACCACCACGATGCCGTTCAGCACCAGCCCGGCCCAGGCCCGGCCACGCTTGCTCGGGTGGGTGAACAGGATGCCGAGCGCGGCGATGACCGCGCCCACCGCAGCGAACGGGATCAGGAACCAGTTGCCCCAGCCCAGCAGTGGAATCAGCGCCAGGATCATCCACAACAGCGCCAGTACGCCCCACAACAGACTGATCACACCCATGCCGCTCTCCCGCAGTTGGTTCCTGCCCCAACCATAGACGTTCCCGCTGCCGCCGCCTACTGCCATTGGCGGGGCTGTCACCCCCGCCGTGCTAGCGTGCTGCCGTGCGTGCCCTGGCCCGGGTGTTGGCGCCGATTCAGAGTGGCCCGCCGATGATCGCAACCAGTCCTACAGGGGTCGTGCCATGAACATCCGTTGGGCCGCGTTGGCGGCCATCCTGCTGGTCGCCGCTGGCTGTGCCAGTACCTCCAAGGTGATGCTGGGCCGCGCCCGCGCACCGATCGATCCGGCGCTGGTGCAGATCTATTCGACGCCACCGGCCGGTTCCCAGGAAATCGCCCAGCTGGAATCGGCGTCCGCCGTCGGCTTCGGCACCCAGGGCCAGACCGATGCCGCCGTGGCACGCCTGAAGCGTGAGGCCGCCGCGCTCGGCGCCAATGGCGTGGTGTTGATGGGCGTGGGCAGCAGTGGCTCGCCGGTGGGCATGTCGGTCGGCGCCGGCACGTTCGGTTCGCACGTCGGTGGCGGCGTCGGCATCGGTATTCCGACCACGCAGAAGCGCGCCGCCGGCGTCGCGATCTGGGTGCCGAATCCGGCACCGCCCGCGCGGTTGCCGACACAGGTGATCACACCGCAGCCGCAGCGGTGACCCGAGAGGGTCACCGCCGGTAGTGCCGGCCGCTGGCCGGCAACCTCAGAAATCCTCTTCGCCCAAGGGAAATGCCGGCCAGCGGCCGGCACTCCCCCTGCAACAACCGACGTATCGCTCTGGTAGGTGCCAACCTTGGTTGGCACGAAACCCACAGCGCCGACCAAGGTCGGCATCTACCAACGGCGCTTGCCGGCCAGCGGCCGGCACTACCCCTGCAACAACCGACGCATCGCTCTGGTAGGTGCCAACCTCGGTTGGCACGAAACCCGCGGCGCCGGCCAAGGTCGGCATCTACCAACGGCAATTGCCGGCCAGCGGCCGGCACTACCCCTGCAACAACCGACGTATCGCTCTGGTAGGTGCCAACCTTGGTTGGCACGAAACCCACAGCGCCGACCAAGGTCGGCATCTACCAACGGCGCTTGCCGGCCAGCGGCCGGCAC
The DNA here is from genome assembly GCF_056480905.1 of Stenotrophomonas sp. 96582_Sma. NCBI lineage: Bacteria > Pseudomonadati > Pseudomonadota > Gammaproteobacteria > Lysobacterales > Lysobacteraceae > Stenotrophomonas > Stenotrophomonas sp. 96582_Sma. Next base: position 4,817,112 of record NZ_CM151122.1, read on the forward strand.
TACCCCTGCAACAACCGACGCATCGCTCTGGTAGGTGCCAACCTTGGTTGGCACAAACCCACAGCGCCGACCAAGGTCGGCATCTACCAACGGCAATTGCCGGCCAGCGGCCGGCACTACCCCTGCAATAACCGACGCATCGTTCTGGTAGGTGCAAACCTTGGTTGGCACGAACCCACAGCGCCGGCCAAGGTCGGCATCTACCAACGGCAATTGCCGGCCAGCGGCCGGCACTACCCCTGCAACAACCGACGTATCGCTCTGGTAGGTGCCAACCTTGGTTGGCACGAAACCCACAGCGCCGACCAAGGTCGGCATCTACCAACGGCGATTGCCGGCCAGCGGCCGGCACTACCCCTGCAACAACCGACGCATCGCTCTGGTAGGTGCCAACCTTGGTTGGCACGAAACCCACAGCGCCGACCAAGGTCGGCATCTACCAACACCGGTTGCCGGCCAGCGGCCGGCGCTACCCCTGCAACAACCGACGTATCGCTCTGGTAGGTGCCAACCTTGGTTGGCACGAAACCCACAGCGCCGACCAAGGTCGGCATCTACCAACGGCGATTGCCGGCCAGCGGCCGGCACTACCCCTGCAACAACCGACGCATCGCTCTGGTAGGTGCCAACCTTGGTTGGCACGAAACCCGCGGCGCCGGCCAGTGGCCGGCACTACCGGTGATGCTCAGCGCTTGTACTTCGGCACGAACACCTTGTTCACCGCATCGGCCAGCTGGTCCGGCGGCAGCAGGCCCTGGTCGAGCAGGAAGTTGTTGAACGCCAGGCGGTCGAACTTCGCGCCCAGTGCCAGCTCGGTCTGCATGCGCAGTTCCAGGATGCGGGTGTAGCCGTAGAAATAGCTGCCGGCCTGGCCCGGCATGCGCACCATGTAGCGATCCAGTTCCTGGGTGGCCATCGCCTTGGACAGGCCGACCTGCTCGATCAGCACGCGCTCGCCGTTGGCGCGGTCGGTCAGGCCGAGGTTGAGCATCGGGTCCAGCATCGCGCGCGCAGCCCGCAGCAGGCGGAACTGCAGGGCGATCATCTGCCCGTCCAGCGGCTCGTACGGCACCATCTCGGCTTCGGCATACAGCGCCCAGCCTTCCACGTTCACCGAATTGAACGCGAACATCGTGCGTGCCAGCGAGACGCCGCGCTCGACCATGGCGGTGAACTGCAGCTCGTGGCCGGGGCGGCCTTCATGCGCGCTCAGCGTCCACGCCGCCGCGCCGAAGTTGAAGTCGTCGTACTGCGCACCCGGACCGGCGGCCGGATTGCCCAGCGGCAGCACGAAGGTGCCCTGCTGCCCGGTGTTGTTGACCAGCGGCGCCGGCAGGAAGTGCGGCGCCGGGCTGGCGGCGCTCTCGGCGGCCGAACCCAGTCGCATCTGCATGGCACGCTTGGGCACGTCGACGATGGCGTGCTCGCGGATCAGCGGATCGATCGCGTCGATCACCTTGCGGTAGTGGCCTTCCAGATGATCGTCGGCGATCTTGTCAGCCTTCAGCGCGCGGATCACCGCCACCGGGTCGCTCGGGTCGGCCACCTTCAGGCCCTTGTCCTTCGCCACCAGCGGCGCCAGCTGCTGCATCGCCGATCGGGTTTCCATGAACTCCAGCTGCGCGCGCTGCATCAACAGCTTCGGGTCGATGTCGATGCCGACCTGCTTGAGCTGGTAGGCGTACAGCGGCGCCGGCAGGCGTGCGTCGGCACGTGCCTTCGGCAGCACGGTCGTGCGCGTCCAGGCGGCGTAGTCCTTCATCTGCCCGGCCAGCGCCTTCATTGCTTCATCGGCACCGGCGATCTGGTACTTCTTCAGCAGCGACTCGATACCGGTGATGTAGGTCTCGACGTTGTCCAGCGACTGCTGCACTTCGATCTTCGTCGGCTGCAGCAGGCTGCTGTCCTTCAAGCGCTCTTCATAGCGCTGGCGCGCCAGCGTGGTGAAGGCGGTGCCGCCCGGCTGCAGGCCGGCGTAGGCCTTGAGGCGGTCGAGCGCCTTGGCCCGGCGCTCGGCCGGCACCTGGTCGGACAGCAGCAGGTTGAGGCCGCTGAACACCGTCTGCGGCGCATCGCTCCACGGCAACAGGTACTTCTCGTTGAGCTCGCTGCCTTCGATGTTCTGGCTGGCGGCGTGGATCATGATCTCCAGGTCCTGGCGGACATTGGGATCCTGCTCGGTGGCCAGCTTCGCCTTCAGTTCGTCGCGGGCCTTGGCCATCGCGGCGCGGTAGCGCTTGCCGTTGTCCGGGCCGAGGTCGGCCACCTTGTCGTCGTAGCCGGGAACGCCGAAGAAGCCGGTTTCCTCCGGCTGGAACGGACCCTGTGCATCAAGCAGGATCTGCGCCAGTGCATTGCTGCGGGCCACCCAGGCCGGGCTGGCAGGAGTGGCGGCCTTGGCGGCGGGTGCAGCCAGCGCCGGCGGTGCGGACAGCAACGGGGCGGCAGTCAGGGCCAGGGCAACAGCGAGCGCAATCGGCTTCATGGGACACTCCAGCAAAGGGTTGCCCGCAACTTACGCGCTCACGGCGATGGCGACAATCGGCTGGAGGTCACGGCGCGGCTGATGGGTAGAGTCGACTGTCAGTCGACTATCGCGCGCAGCGCGGGGTTTTTCAGGCGTCTTGTGGAGAGCAGTCGACTAACAGTCGACTCTACATGGCCGCCCTTACCCGGCCGCGCGACCTGCGGTCACAGCGCGGCGGTCAGCGGGCATTCGCCACGCTCACGGCAGGCCTGCAGCTCGCACTCCCCCGCAGCCTCGTCGTCATCCAGTGCAGTCAGGTCGAAGGTCTGCTTGTCTTCGGCCAGTACATACATCACCGGGTAATCCCAGACTTCATCGCGACGGCTGCCCTGCACGAACAGCCGGCCGTGCGCATGCGGTCCTTCCAGCGCAACGGTCAGGCCGACGTCGCGCTGGCCGTTCATCGCGGTCTGCATGCTGCCCAGCGGCATCGATTCGATATGCAGCGGCTCGCCAAAGGCTTCCACCAGTTCAATACTGCAGCCCGCGCGTCGCAGCGCCTCGCGCATCGGCGGGCTCTCGCGTGCCGCCTCGCTCCAGCGCAGCACGCTCCAGGTCACCACACCCCCTGCACCACCCAGCACCAGCACCACCGTCAACGGCATCGCCCAGCGCCAATGACGGCACCACCAACCGGTGGAGGCCTGTCCAGGGGTGGGAATCGGTGGTGGCAGGGTCATGGCGGGCTCCTTCCCGGCTGTGGATCAGGGTTTCAGGCAGCGTCCCAGGAAGGCTTCGGCCACGCGGTAGCGATGCAGGGCATCGGCGCCGGACAGGCCATGCTTGGCACCCGGGTAGGTCATCAGCTCGAACGGCTGTGCACGCTTCTGCAACGCGCTCATCAGGCTGGTGGAATTGGTGAACAAGACGTTGTCGTCGGCCATGCCGTGGATCAGCAGCAGCGGCGAGCGCAGGCCGTCGATATGGGTCAGCACGCGCGCTTCGCGGTAACCCGCTTCGTTGCGCGCCGGCAGATCCATGTAGCGTTCGGTGTAGTGGCTGTCGTACAGGCCCCAATCGGTCACCGGCGCACCGGCCACGCCACAGGCGTACTGGTTCGAGGCCTTGGCCAGCAGCATCAGGGTCATGTAGCCACCGTTGGACCAGCCCTGCACGCCGATGCGCGCCGGGTCCACCCACGGTTGCTGCTTCAGCCAGGTCACGCCGCGCAGCTGGTCGGTCACTTCCACCGTGCCCTGCTTGCCGTACAACGCGCCACCGAAGTCACGGCCACGTCGCGGGGTGCCGCGGTTGTCCAGCGAGAACACCACGTAGCCCTGCTGGGCCAGGTACTGGTTGAACAGGTGGTCGCCACGGCCGGGCCAGCTGTCGGTGACGGTCTGGCTGGCCGGGCCACCGTAGACGTACACCGCCACCGGGTAACGCTTGGACGGATCGAAGCCGGCCGGCTTGATCAGGCTGTAGTTGAGCGGGGTCTTGCCGTCGGCAGCCATCAACGTGCCGAACTCCACCGGGCGCTGCGCATCGCGGTAGCGCGCATAGGGGTGCTTGGGATCGGCCAGGTCGTTCTCGAGCAGGGTGGCGATCTTCTCGCCATTGGCGCGGAACAGTTCGATCTGCGGCGGCGTGGTGCTGTTGGACCAGCTGTCGACATAGACGCTGGCGTTGCGGGCGAAGCTGGCACTGTGCATGCCCGGCGCCTTCGACAGGCGCTGCGGCTCACCGCCCTGCAGCGATACCGCGTAGATCTGGCTTTCGCGCGAGGTCTCGATGCCGGCGCGGAAGTAGGCCTTGCCGGCCTTTTCATCGACCGCCAGCAGCTCGTCCACCGGCCAGTTGCCATGGGTCAACGCGGTGGCCTTGCCCTTGCTGTCGATGCGGTACAGATGCTGGAAACCGGTGCGCTCGGAGGACCACAGCACGCTGCCGTCATCGAGGAAACGCAGGCTGTTGTGCAACGGCACCCAGGTCGGGCTGGTCTCGTGGGCGAGCACGCGCTGGCGATTGGAATCGAGCGCCACTTCCACCAGGTCCAGCTGCTTCTGGTCGCGCGACTGGCGCTGGAAGCTCAGGTGCTGCGCATCGCGCCAATCGACACGAGCCAGATAGATGTCCTGTTCCTTGCCGAGGTCGACCCAGCGCGGCTGCGCATCGGCGGCCGGTGCGATCACGCCCAGCTGCACGCGCACGTTGGCGTCGCCCGCGGCCGGGTAACGCTGCTCGATCACGTCGGTGCGGTCGGCGTAGACCTCGTAGCGCTTCTGCACCGGCACCGGTGCTTCATCGATGCGCGCGAAGGCGATGGCCGAATCATCCGGCGCCCACCAGTAGCCGGTGTGGCGGTCCATTTCCTCGTCGGCGACGAACTCGGCCACGCCGTTGCCGATGGTGGTGCTGCCGTCGCGGGTGAGCTGCAGCTGCTTGCCGCTGGCCAGGTCGATCACCCACAGGTTGCGGCCGCGGATGAAGCTGACGAAACCGCCCTTGGGCGACAGCTTGGCGTCGGTGGCGAATCCTTCACCGTGGGTCAGCTGGCGCACTGCGGCCTGGCCCTGCTGCTTGAGGTCGTACAGGTACAGCTCGCCGCCCAACGGGAACAGCAGGCGCTGCGCGTCCGGCGACCACTGGTAATCGACGATGCCGGTCATCGCGGCGATGCGCTGGCGCTCGCGGCGGGCCTTTTCCTCATCGCTGAGGGTCTCGGTGCCGGGCAGCACCACCTTCGAATCCACCAGCAGGCGGGTCTGGCCGCTGCCGATGTCATAGGTCCACAGGTCCAGCTGGTTGCGGTCGCTGTCCTTGCCGCGCAGGAAGCTGACCTGCGAACCATCGGGGGCGACCTTCGGCTTCATCAGGGTCGGGCCGGAAAGCGGCAGCGGGCCGGTGATGGCTTCCAGGGTCAGCTTTTCAGCGTGGGCGGCGGTACTGGTGGCGAGCATGAGGGCGAGCGAAGCGAACAGGTGGCGCATGGAGGATCCCGGCAAACGGCAGGTCCGCCACCGCGATGGACGCGGGGCGGTCAGCCTCCATCCTAACCAAGCCGGTGCGGGAAGGCAGCATGACCTTCTGCCCATGAGGCGTGCCGACCAACGGTCGGCACCCACCGTTCCGGGTCAACGCTGGCCGAACAGGTGCTTGCGCTCTTCGTCGCTGAGCGGCTTGCCGGCGTTGGGGTTCACCTGCTGGCGCAGGGCATAGGCGCGCTGGGTGGCCGGGCGTGCAGCAATCGCTTCGTGCCAGCGCTTGAGGTTCGGGAACGCGGCGAAATCCACCGGCAGCTTGTCGTAGGCGCCGATCCACGGGTAGCTGGCCATGTCGGCGATGGTGTACGCGTCCCCGGCCAGGAAGGCGTGCTGGGCCAGGCGCTTGTCCATCACCCCGTGCAGGCGGCGCACTTCGTTGTCATAGCGCTCGATCGCATACGGGATCTTCTCCGGCGCATACACATTGAAGTGGCCCATCTGGCCGCTCATCGGACCCAGGCCAGCCATCTGCCAGAACAGCCACTCCAGGGTGGTCACGCGGCCGCGCGGGTCGCTGGGCAGGAACTGGCCGGTCTTCTCGGCCAGATACAGCAGGATCGCGCCGGACTCGAACACGCTCTGCGGGGCGCCGCCATCGGCCGGGGCGTGGTCGACAATCGCAGGCATCTTGTTGTTCGGCGAGATCGCAAGGAATTCCGGCTTGAACTGGTCGCCCGAGCCGATGTTGACCGGATGGATGCGGTACTCCAGGCCGGCTTCTTCCAGCAGCAGGGTCACTTTGTGGCCGTTCGGGGTGGGCCAGTAATACAGGTCGATCATGGCGGCGGCTCGGGGTGCGGAAAGGAACCTGAAGTCTAGTGCGAGAGTTGGGTTGGCACCGTCACGACGGGCCGGTAACCTCGCCTCTCCCCCGCAACGCAGCATCCTCCGCATGAGTGCAAACCGCCCGCCGCTCTCCCCGCTGTCCACGCTGATCTTCGCCTCGCGCTGGCTGCAGCTGCCGCTGTACCTGGGCCTGATCGTGGCGCAGTGCGTCTATGTGTTCCTGTTCGGCAAGGAACTGTGGCACCTGATCTCGCATTCGGCCTCGATGGGCGAACAGCAGATCATGCTGATCGTGCTGGGCCTGATCGACGTGGTGATGATCTCCAACCTGCTGGTGATGGTGATCGTCGGTGGCTACGAGACCTTCGTCTCGCGCCTGCGCCTGGAAGGCCATCCGGACCAGCCGGAATGGCTGAGCCACGTCAATGCCAGCGTGCTGAAAGTGAAGCTGGCAATGGCGATTATCGGCATCTCCTCGATCCACCTGCTGAAGACCTTCATCGCCAGTGGCGCGCTGGGTGGCATCCCACTGTGCACGCCGGAGCAGATGAGCGTGGCCGCCGCCAACATCGGTGTCGCCCGCTGCTCGATGCTGACCCAGGAAGGCGTGCTGTGGCAGACCATCATCCACTGCGTGTTCATCCTGTCGGCGATCGGTATTGCCTGGACCGACAAGCTGATGTCCAACAGCCACAGCAAGTCGCACGACCACTGATGCGGCAACCGGCAGCGATCCTTCGCCGCTGCCCCATCCCGGCCCCTGCCCCTTGTACGCGGCGGTGGCCGGGATGCTAGATTGCACCCTCGCCGTTGCCGGCGGTGGCGTCGGGAAACGTCATCGTTCCGCGCCCGGACCACAGGTCCCGGCCATGCGTATCAATGATTTACGTCACGTCGTCTTCTAGAGGGGAGCAGGATGTCGCACGTCTCAACGATCACCGCCGCGCGCCGGTGGCTGCCGGTTGCTTTGGCACTGGCGCTGGCCGCCTGCTCGGGAAAGGAAGAATCTGCAGCACCGGCCCCGGCCGCCGCACCCGCCGCTGCTGCACCGGCCGCACCGGTGGTCGCCGCCAAGGTGCAGTCCATGGGCACCGAACAGCTGCGTGAATCGGCCAGCCAGGCATTGCGCGAGAACCGCATGTACGCGCCGGCCGGCGACAACGCCATCGAGTACTACCTCGCCCTGCGCGACAAGACACCGGACGACGCGTCGGTGAAGAGCGCGCTGACCGACCTGCTGCCCTACACCCTGATCGCCGCCGAGCAGCACCTGGGCCGCGAGGACTACACCGAGGCGCAGCGCCTGGTGGCACTGATCGAGAAGGTGGACGCCTCCGCTCCCGCCCTGCCGCGCCTGAAGGAAGGCCTGGCCAAGGGCGTGGAAAATGCGGCCAAGCGCAGCGAGACCGAAGCCGAGAAGGCCAAGAAGGACGCCGAAGACCGGACCAAGCAGCAGGCCGAACAGCAGCGCCTGACCGAGCAGCGCGCCAAGGAAGCCGATGCGGCCAAGCAGATTGCCGCGCAGCAGGATGCCGCACGCCGCGACAACGAGCGCCAGGAGGCCGAGCGCCAGGCCGCGGCCCGTCGCGATGCCGAACAGAAACAGCAGCAGGCCGCCGCCCAACAGGCCAGCGCCGCACGCCAGGCAGCCGCCGCGGCAGCTCCCACCCTCCGCCCGGTCAGCACGCCGGCGCCGCGCTATCCGGCCGAGGCACTGCGTTCGGGAACGTCGGGCGAAGTGCTGGTGGAGATCACCGTCGGTACCGACGGCTCAGTGGTCAGCGCCCGCGTGCTGCGCGCGACGTCGGGACGGACCTTCGACCGCGAAGCCCTGAACGCGGTCAAGCGCTGGCGCTTCGAGCCGGTCAACGCGCCGGTCACCACCCGCCGCACCCTGGTGTTCGCACCGGGCGGCTGACCGCAAAAAAGGGGACGGAGGGGATTAAGTCGTTTCTGCCACCTCCATGACGCCAAGGCCCGGTCCGTCCGGGCCTTGTCCGTTTCAGGCAGCGCCATCAATCAGGCGCTGCAGCGCCGGATCGCGCGCAGCCAGCACCTGGAACAGGCCCAGCGCGTGCAGGCCCGGCAGCAACGCACGCAGGTCAGATTCGGCTGTGGCGCGGGTGGCATCATCGCTGGCGGGATCCTGCCAGTCGCGGACGCTGGCCAGGAAAGCACCCACGCTGCCCTTGCGCACGGTGAGGCCATTTACCTGCACCTCGTTCTGATGGTCCGGAAGAATGTCCTGTGGCTGCATGGGGAAGCGCTCCGTTGAAGTGGGCTCCAGTGTCGGAGCCCGGACGCGACGTTTCTGCCGTATAACTGCCAATTGATATGGCAGATCAGACAACCACCGCATTGATTGACCCGGCGCTGGCCAATGCCGCCGACGGGCCTGCATTGCTGGGGGCGCAGCTGCGCCTGCCGGGTCCGCGCCGCACGGCACGCCACCAGCACGCCCGCGGGCAGCTGCTGGGTGCACATCAGGGCCTGCTGCGGATCGAGGTCGGCGACCTGCACTGGCTGCTGCCGGCGGGTCATGTCGCCTGGATACCACCTTCGCTGCCCCACGCACTGGCCAGTACCAGTGCGTTCGACGGCTGGAGCCTGTACTTCAGCGCGCAGGCCTGCACCGACCTGCCTGCAGCCCCTCGCATCTTCCAGCCGGGGCCGCTGCTGCAGGCCGCGGTGATTCGGGCGCTGCAGTGGCCGCATGTTCCACTGGATGCCACACAGGCACGACTGGCCGGTGTGATCGCCGATGAGATTGCCGCCAGCAAGCCTCTGCCGCTTGCCCTGCCACAACCGCGTGACCGGCGACTGCAGAAACTTGCCGCCGCACTGGCGCGCGCACCGCACGACAACCGCAGCATCGAGGACTGGGCCGCCAGCAGCGGTCTGTCCAGCCGCAGCCTCGCCCGCCATTGGCTGGCCGAGACCGGCCTGTCGCCAAGCCAGTGGCGGCAACGCCTGCGGGTGCTGCTGGCACTGCCACGCCTGCTGTCCGGCGAGCCGGTGATCAGCGTCGCGCTGTCGATGGGCTACGACACACCCAGTGCCTTCATCGCCGTGTTCAAGCGCGAGATGGGGGTGACGCCTGCGCGGTATGGAAAAGGGGACGGAGGGGATTAAGTCGCTTCTGCCCTCCCCCACATCAACTCGCGGCATCGCCTGATGCCCTTCGCGGTCACGGAGGCGGCAGGCTGATGATTCCTTGAACCCCCTGAACTGCCATGCCTCGACAAGCACGCCTGATGTTGGCCGAACAGCCGTATCACGTAACCCAGCGCGGTGTGAACAAGGGGGCGATCTTCGTTGGCGATATCGACCGCCAGCTGTTTCTGCACCTTTTGCACAGCGCCTTCCTGAAGCATCAGGTCGCGCTGCATGCCTATGTATTGATGGGCAATCACGTCCATCTATTGGCCACACCCTCCACTCAGGCCGGCTTGGCCAACGCGATGCGGATGCAGGGCAACAACTATGTCCAGGCGTTCAATCAGCGGCATGAGCGCAGCGGACCACTCTGGCAGGGCCGCTTCCATTCTTCGATGGTGGACAGCGACGCCTATCTGCTCAGCGTTTATCGCTACATCGAACTCAATCCGGTTCGTGCAGGCAGGACAGGCGCCCCGGAAGATCACCCATGGTCGAGCGTGCATGGAAACCTGCAGCGCCGCGATGATCCGATGCTGACAGAACACCCCGCCTTTCAGGCACTGGCCTCGACCAAGCGACAGCGGACGACGCTCTATGCGCAGTTCCTGCGGGACGTGAACGCGTCCGCCGACCTGCCGGCAATACGCGCGCACAGTGCCGGGCAGCATCCGTTGGGAAATGCAGCTTACCTGCGGATGGTGGAACAGACACTGGGCCGCCCCGTGGTGCTGCGCAAGCGGGGGCGCCCTCAGAAAAAGGGGGCGGAGGGTTAAAAACGACTTAATCCCCTCCGTCCCCTTTTTGCAGTCAGCCCGAGATCGCCAGACGCTCGTTGTGGTAACGGCGCACGGCGGCGAACCATAGCACTGCGGCCAGGCCAAGGCTGGCGCCGAGATAGATCGCCCACACCGCAGGCGTGATCGTCTCGTGGCGGATCACCTTCAGCAGCATCTGGTTCTGCGACAGGAACGGCACCGCGTACTGCCACAGCTCGCTCTTCAGCGGGTACGCCACCAGTGCGTAGCCAGGCATCATCGGCAGCAGCATCAGCCAGGTCATGTGGCTCTGCGCTTCCTTCATGCTCTTGGCCGCGGCCGACAGGAAGGTCAGCAGCGAGGTGCCGATCATCAGCATCGGCAGCATCACCAGCAGCATCTGCAGCATCGAACCGACGTTCATGTTGAACTGGCGGCCGATGTTGCCGGGCGCGATCTGTGCGCTCACCTTGAACGCCACCAGGGTCAGCAGCAGCGATACGAACCCGACCACGCAGGCAGCAGCGATCTTGCCGCTGACGATCGCGCTGCGCGAGCCGGGCGTGGCCAGCAGCGGTTCCAGTGACTGCCGCTCGCGCTCGCCGGCGGTGGCATCCATCACCAGATAGGCGCCGCCGATGAACGAGGTCAGCGTGAGCAGCACCGGCAGCAGCATCGACAGGATCATGCCGCGCTTGGCCTCGGCACTGGCCAGGTCCTGGCGCGCCACATCCAGCGGCCGCGCCACCTGTGCGTCGATGCCGCGCGCCATCAATCGCAGTGCCCCCACCTGGCCGTTGTAGGTGGCCAGTGCCGCCTCCAGACGTGCGCTGGGCACTTCGGCGGCACGACGGGTACTGTCCTTGATCACCTCCACCAGCGCCGGCTTGCCATCGGCCCAGTCCTTGCCGAAGTCATCGCTGATGCGCAGCGCCACGTCGATCTCCTGGCTGCGGATGGCCTCGGCCAGGTCCTTCGGTGCAGGTGCGGTGTTCAGCCCCTGCGCGGCGAGGAAACGCACCAGGTTGGGGGCGTTCTCCGCACCGATGGTCGGAATCTGCAGCGGCTGCTCGATCTGGGTGCGTACCCGGCTCTCGGCCAGCTTGCCCATGCCCAGCAGCAGCACCGGGTACAGCAGCGGCCCGAACAGCAGGGTCAGCAGCAGCGTGCGGCGATCACGGGAAAGGTCGCGCAGTTCCTTGCGCATCACCGTCATCAGGGTCGACATCATGCTCATGCGTGCAGGCCCTCTTCGCTGCCGATCAGTTTCACGAACGCGTCTTCCAGGTTGGATTCGCCGGCTTGCGCACGCAGTTCATCGGCGCTGCCGGCAGCCATCACCGTGCCCTTGGCGATGATCACGATGTGATCGCACAGCGCGGCCACCTCCTGCATGATGTGGCTGGACAGGATCACGCAGCGGCCCTCTTCGCGCAGGCCCAGCAGGAAGCGGCGCAGTGCGCGCGTGGTCATCACGTCCAGGCCGTTGGTCGGCTCATCCAGAATGACGTTGCGCGGGTCGTGCACCAGCGCGCGGGCGATCGCGGTCTTGGTGCGCTGGCCCTGCGAGAAGCCATCGGTCTGGCGGTCGAGGATGTCACCCATGTCCAGGGCATGCGACAGCACTTCGATGCGTTCGCGGATGCGCTCGGCCGACAGGCCATGCAGCTCGCCGAAGTAGGCGATGTTCTCGCGCGCGGTCAGGCGCTTGTAGACGCCACGCGCATCGGGCAGCACGCCAAGGTGGCGGCGTACTTCCACCGGATTGCGTGCGGCATCGACACCATCGACGCTGATGCTGCCCTGGTCCGGGGTCATCAGCGTGTACAGCATGCGCATGGTGGTGGTCTTGCCGGCACCATTGGGGCCCAGCAGGCCGGTGATGCGGCCGTCCTCGGCGCGGAAGCCGACATTGGAGACCGCCTGGATGCGGCCGGTGCGGGTGTCGAAAGCCTTGTGCAGGTTGTCGGCGACGATCATGGTTCCCATCCGTTGAACGAGGTGAACGCCGGCACGTAGCTCAGCGTGTCCAGGCAGCCGGCATCCAGCGCCTTGGCATCGGTCTTGTCGATGAACTGGCCGAGCAGGCGCGGCATGCAGCCGGCACTCAGCGTGCCGTGGCCCTGGCCGCGGGCGACCAGCGCGCGGCCATTCGGCAGGCCCTTGAGGACCTGTTCGGCATAGCGTGGTGGCGTCACCGGGTCGAGTTCACCGGACAGCAGCAGCGCCGGTACGTCGCTGCGCAGCGGCACGGCATTGGCCGCTGGCGCCGGCTGGTGCGGCCATACCGGGCAGGCCGCGAAGAAGGCACTGGCCACGTCGTTGCCGAACAGTCGCTCCGGGTCCTCGGCCGGCGCCTTGTAACGCGGCGCATCCTCGCTGCAGATCACCGACCACTGCATGCCTCGGTTGATCTGGAAATCCATGCTGCGGTTCGCACCGCGTGCCAGCGACGCCAGCGGTGCATAGCGGCCATGCGCGGCTTCATCGAGCACCAGCGGCAGCAGCGAGGAATACTGCGGCACATAGGAGAAGGCGAACGCCAGGCCGATCACGCTGTCCGGACTCAGCACATCCTGCCGGGTCTGGTTGGTGCCGGGGTCGCGATACTCCACCGAGACCGGCGCACGGCGCAGGGTCTCGACCACGCTGCGCAGCTGCGCGCGGGTGTCGGTCGGGAAGCGTTTGCTGCAGGCGGCATCCTTGCGGCACTGCGCCGACTGCAGGGCGATCGCATCCTCGAACGTCGTGGCGAAGTCGCCGCCCACCACCAGTTCATTGGGCACTACGCCATCGATGACGATGCTGCGGGTGTGCTGCGGATAGGCACCGGCATAGCGCTGGGCCACGCGGGTACCGTAGGAGCCGCCGACCAGGTTGATCCGGTCCACGCCCAAGGCCTGGCGTACCGCATCCAGGTCGGCGATGGCTTCGGTGGTGGTGTAGAAGCGGGCATCGGCACGCCCCTGCAGCGAGGCCGCGCAGCGCTGCGCGTAGTCGCGCAGCGACGCCTCGGTGGGAGCGGCGTCCTCCTCCATGGCCAGTTCCTTGCCATCCGCGCCAAGGCAGCTGAGCGGGCTGGAGCCGCCGGTGCCGCGCTGGTCGATCAGGAACACATCACGCTGCTTGCGCACCTGGCGCAGCGCGGTATCGACGATGACCGCCACTTCGCTGGCCGCCTGGCCGGGGCCACCGGCCAGGAAGAACACCGGGTCGGGCTGGCTGGAGCCGCTGCTGCCCGATTCCAGCCAGGCAATGCGCAGGCCGATACGTCGGCCATCGGGCTGGGCCCGGTCCTCCGGCACCTGCAGGGTGGCGCACTGCGCTTCCACGTTGGCGCTGGCGCCTTCGGTGGACAACGTGCAGGGCTGGAAGTCGATCGTGCCGAAATGGCGGCTGGGTGCATCGCTGGCGCCTTCGGCGCCGGGTGATGGTGACTGGCTGCAACCGGCAAGTATCAGGCTGGCCAACGCTGCGGCCAACGCGAGGTGGTGTCTGTGCATCGTGCTCGTTTCCCCTGGAGGACGTTCCTGGCAACCACGACGGGCTGCCGCGGAAGATGTGACTCAACTTACACGGGCACGGCGTCGTCGGCGATGGGCAGACGCGAAATCTCCGCCGGCGTGGCGCAGACCAGGCGATCGCGGCCCGCGGCCTTGGCCCGGTACAACGCGGCATCAGCCGCTGCCAGCAACGTCGACAGGTCACCCTGGCCCTCGTCCATGGCCAGGCCGATGCTGGCGGTGACGCTCACCGGCCCACTGGCCAGCAATGCAGGGTACTGCTGCAGAGCGGTACGGATCGCGGCGGCCCACGCCATCGCTTCACCCTGTGTGCTGCCGGCCAGCACCAGCACGAACTCCTCGCCACCGTAGCGGCCCAGCAGCGTGTCGTGGCCCTGCAAACCATGCTGCAGCAGCGCAGCGAAGTGACGCAGTACCTGGTCACCGGCCAGGTGGCCCCAGCGGTCGTTGATCTGCTTGAAGTGATCGACGTCGACCAGCAACAGGGCCAGCGGCCGGCCCTGCCGACGCAGCCGCTGCAACTGCGCCTGGCCATCGGCCAGCACCGCGCTGCGGTTGAGCAGCCCGGTCAGGCCATCGGTGCGTGCCGCACGCCGCAGATCGACCAGCATGCGCTCGACCAGCAGCAGCACCATCGCGAAACATCGCGCCAGCTCCAGCATCACCCCGGCAATGTAGGTGACGAACATCGGCGTGCCGGTGCGCATGATGTCCTCACCGGCATCGGGCGCCACCGGCAGGAACAGGCGCACCGCGTACAGTGCCGCCTCGGCCAGGAACACCGCCGCCGCCAGACGGCAGCTGGTGCGCTGCTGCACGGGGGCATGCCGCAGCAGCAGCCATGCGATCCAGCCATCGACCAGCAGCGTGAACACACTGAACACCTGCAGGCGCACGCCCAAGTCCGGCCAGAGCACCAGGAAGGCGAAGATGCAGGCCATGAACGCGGCTGCCATCAACAACGGCCGCCACAGTGGCAGCGGCTGTTCCAGATGCAGCGCCACGCCGCGCAGCATCAGCACCGCACAGCCGGCCATCGCCGCATTCCCGGCCAGTATGGCCGGCGCCAACGGCAGGTAGGGTCGCAGCGCCAGCAGGGTCACGCCCAGGGTCAGCAGCCACAGGCTGGCGGTCCACTGGCGCAGCACCGGTTGCCCGCGCAGCACCACCAGCAGCAATGAGAACCCCACCGCAATGCCGATGCAGAGCAGGAAGCCAAGCACGGTGATGGTGGGGAAATCCAGGGACATGCGGCGCTCATCGGCCGGGGCGGCGCGCGCATCTTAGCGCCTTGCGGTGCGATCCCCGTGGCACTGCCTGGCCCGATGGCGATGCCGGGTCTGAAAACGGCGAGCATGACGGCCGGTGCGTGCGCAGAATCCGGGGAAAACCAAGGAGACGCCCATGCATGCGTGGTACCTCGGTGGCCTCGACCACCGCCCCTTCCAGCACCTGTTCGAGAAGAGTGACACCGCGCTGGCTGCGCTGGGCATCCAGCGTCGCTGGGCCGGCGAAACAGGAGGACACCCCTGCCGGATCGGCCTGAGCGATCCGCCCAGCGGCAGCGAGCTGCTGCTGTTGTCCCATGTGCACCTGCCGCTGCACTCGCCCTATCACGCCTCGGGCCCGATCTTCGTGCAGCGTGGCGTAACGCGCTGCGTGCTGCCGCCGGGCGAGGTACCCGCCTATGTACAACGCCGTACGATCTCGTTGCGCGCCTATGACCACGCTGCATTGATGCTGGCCGCAGAGATCAGCGCGGGCACTGATGTTGCCGCCCGGCTGGACGCGCTGTTTGCCGACCCTGCCGTGGCCTTCGTGCAACTGCACAACGCGGCCCACGGCTGCTTCTCGTGCCAGGCAGATCGGGTGGGTATGCCGGCGACGTAGCACGATCTCCACGACGTGATCGATGCCACGCCGAAGACGTGATGGTCAACGCATCCGTTCAGTCCCGCGTGAAGCCTGCGGGAAGGGCTTCACACCCCCAGTCACGGATCGGCGCTTCGGTGGTTCCGCCCCTTGCATCGCGACTCGATACTCGCTGTGGTGCCGCCGAAAGTCCGCCGTGCAGCGCAGCTCCTGCGGTCACCGTTCTCTTTCGACGACCACAAGGAAGCGCCATGTCATTCCGATCCACACCGCTGTTGCTGGCCACCTCGTTCGCCGCTGCGGGCCTGTGCCTGGCCGGCAACGCATTCGCCCACGGCACCATGACCACGCCGGTCAGCCGCGTCTATGCCTGTTTCCAGGGCAATCCGGAGAACCCGACCAACCCGGCCTGCGCCGCCGCGAAAGCGGTAGGCGGTTCGCAGGCGTTCTACGACTGGAATGGCATCAACCAGGCCAATGCCAACGGCAACCACCAGGCCGTGGTGCCCGACGGCAAGCTGTGCAGCGGCAACAACCCGACCTTCCGCGGGCTGGATGTTAACCGCAGCGACTGGCAGACCACACCGATCCAGCCAGACGCCAGCGGCAAGTTCACCTTCGTGTTCAAGGCGACCGCGCCGCACGCCACGCGTGACTGGCGCTTCTTCGTCACCCGCGACGGCTGGCAACCGGGCAGCCCGCTGCGCTGGGCCGATCTGCAGGAGTTCTGCACGCTGGGCAACACGCCGCTGTCGGCCGATGGCACCTACAAGCTGCAGTGCACGCTGCCACAGCGCAGCGGCCAGCATGTGATCTACAACACCTGGCAGCGCTCGGATTCGACCGAAGCGTTCTACACCTGCATGGACGTGCGCTTTGAAGGAGGCGGTGGCAGCACCCCGCCCGCAGCGCAGTGGCAGGATGCCGGCCCGGTCACCGCGCGCGGCGAGCTGCCGGTCGGCACCACCCTGGCGTTGCGCGTGTTCAACGCCAACGGCAATGATGTCGAACGCGTGGAAGCGACCCTGGCCAGTGGCCAGACTGCGGCCGCGCAGTGGCCGTTGGCGCTGGCCCGCAAGGTCAATACCAGCGCCCTGCACGCACGCGTGGGCGTGCTCAGCAATGGCGTGATCACACCGACGGCCTCGGCCACCGCCAACCGCGTGTACCTGAAGGATGGCAACCGCTTCCAGCTCGATACCCAGGTGCCCGACCCCGGCACGCCATCACCGGGCGGTGATTTTGACCACGTGTATCCCGCCGGTATCGGCAGCTACGTGCCGGGCCAGACCGTGGTGAAGGGCGGCGACGGCAAGCTTTATGCCTGCCGCCCGTTCCCGGAAGGTGCATGGTGCAACGTCAACGCCGAAGCCTACCGGCCGGGCGTGGGTGCAGCATGGCGCGATGCGTGGATCGCGTACTGAGGCAGTGATGCGGGAGGCGGTGCACAGTGCACCGCCTTTCGCCCGGATGGCGGCACAGTGAGCACCGTGTTGCAGATCGAACACAGCCGCCATCGATTTCAAACTTGTCCGATGTTGCCGACGGCCCTGCATGTGAAGACTGCGCGAGGTTTCCCACACTTCGCAAAGGAGTTCCTGCATGCACCTGTCCCACCGGGCAGTCCTCGCTCTGTCCGTCGTTGCCGGCCTGGCCCTGTCCGGCAGCGCCCTCGCCCACGGCACCATGTCCAAGCCGCTCAGCCGCGTGAAGCAGTGCCACGAAGGCAATCCGGAAAACCCGACCAACCCGGCCTGTGCCGCGGCCAAGGCCATCGGCGGCGCGCAGCCGTTCTATGACTGGAGCGCGATCGCCCACGGCAACGCCAATGGCAACCACCGCGACCTGGTGCGCGATGGCGAGCTGTGCAGCGCCAGCATCCCCAAGTACCGCGGCCTCGATCTGAATCGCAGCGACTGGCCGACCACGCCGATGCGCGCCGATTCGCGTGGCCGCTACACCTTCGAATTCCTGGCGCCGGCGCCGCACGCCACCCGCGAGTGGAAGTTCTACGTCACCCGTGACGGTTGGCAGCCGGGCAGCCCGCTGCGCTGGGCCGACCTGCAGGAATTCTGCACCCTGGGCAACGTGCCGCTGTCCGAAGGCGGTGTCTACAAGCTGGACTGCCCGCTGCCCAAGCGCACTGGCCAGCACATCATCTACAACACCTGGCAGCGCTCGGATTCGCAGGAAGCGTTCTACACCTGCATGGACGTGCGCTTCGAAGGTGGCGGTGGCGTGGTTCCGCCGCCGCAGTGGCAGGATGCCGGCGCGGTGACCGCCAATGGCGCACTGGACGTGGACAGCACCGTGACCCTGCGTGTGTTCAATGCCAACGGCAATGATCTGGAGCGCGTGGAAACCAAACTGGCCGCTGGCCAGACCAGCCCGACGCAGTGGCCGCTGGCCCTGGCCCGCAAGGTCAATGCCAGTGCACAGCATGCGCGCGTGGGCGTGATGAAGAACGGCGTGATCACGCCGGTCGCCTCGGCCACCGACAACCGCGTGTACCTGAAGCAGGGCAACCGCTTCCAGCTGGAAACCCAGGTGCCGGGTCCGGGCCCGATCGATCCAGTCGATCCGCCGGGCGGCGACTTCGACTTCGTGTACCCGGCCGGCCTCGGCAGCTACAAGCCGGGCGAGACCGTGGTGAAGGGCACTGACGGCAAGCTGTATGCCTGCCGCCCGTTCCCGGAAGGCGCCTGGTGCAACATCAATGCCGATGCCTATCGTCCGGGCACCGGCTATGCGTGGCGCGACGCCTGGATCGCGTACTGAGGCAGGACACCGGGGGCGGCGTGATGCCGCCCCTGGTTCATGGGCTGCCGGCCAGCGGCCGGCACTACGCAGGCTTACTTGCTGCTGACGTACTTCTCGCGGCGGATCTGCGGGTTGCCCAGCCCCGCGCCCTTCAGCAGTTCGGCACAGGCGTCGACCATGTCCGGGTTGCCGCACAGGTAGGCAATGTCGGTGGCCGGGTCCGGGGTGAAGCCGGCCAGCGCCTGCTGCACGTAGCCGTGCTGCACGTCCGGGTGCGGATCAGCCGGCAGTTCGCGCGACAGGCATGGAACATAACGGAAGTTCGGGTGCTTTTCGGCGAAGCTGTAGAAATCTTCGCTGTACAGCAGCTCACCCGGGCTGCGCGCGCCCTGCAGCAGCACGATCTGCACGCCGCGCTCGGCCATGGCCTTTTCCAGCAGCGGCAGCATCGAGCGGTACGGGGTAACGCCGGTGCCGGTGGCGATCAGCAGGTAGCGGGCATTGTGGTCACCGGGATTCAGGCAGAACCGGCCATAGGGGCCGGACGCACTGATCTGGCCGCCCTGCTCCAGCGCCTCGAACAGGGCCGTGGCGGCGCCACCGGGGACGAAACTGACCGCGATATCCACCGCCTCGCCCGGGCCCAGCGCGTGGTCGTGGATGGTCGCCAGCGAGTAGCTGCGCTTGGTTTCGGTGCCGTCGGCGTAGCTGAAATGGACCTGGATGAACTGGCCGGGCTGGAAATCCAGCGGCTGTCCATCGTCACGCACGAACTGGTAGTGGCCGACGGTCGGGGCCAGCATGCGGCAGCCGACCAGCTTGAGGGGGAATTGAACAGGCACGACTTTTCGGGACAGTGTGTAGCCGGGGCAAGCCCTCGGGGTCTTCTATAATAGCCCCTCCCCGCCCCTCTCCAGCGCCAGCCCATGGGCGCGAAGGCTTCGAGCTTGGCATCCCAGAACGATACGGCGCCCGCCCTGCGCGTGCGCGACCTGCGCAAGACCTATGACAACGGCACCCAGGCCCTGAAGGGGGTTTCCCTGGAAGTGGCCCCGGGCGACTTCTTCGCCCTGCTCGGCCCCAACGGTGCCGGCAAGTCCACCCTGATCGGCATCATCAGCTCCCTGGTCAACCTCAGCGAGGGCCAGGTGGAAGTGTTCGGCAGCGACCTGGTGCGCAACCGCAGCGCCACCATGCGCCTGATCGGGCTGGTGCCGCAGGAGATCAACTTCAACCTGTTCGAAAAGCCCTTCGACATCCTGGTGAACTACGCCGGTTTCTATGGCGTGCCGCGCGAGGAAGCCGAGCAGCGTGCCGAAGAGGAACTGAAGCGGGCGCACCTGTGGGAAAAGGCACAGGTGATGAGCCGTACGCTGTCCGGTGGCATGAAGCGCCGGCTGATGATCGCCCGCGCGATGATGACCCGCCCGCGCCTGCTGATCCTGGACGAGCCGACCGCCGGCGTGGACATCGAGATCCGCCGCGACATGTGGCGCGTGCTGAAGGAGATCAACGCCGCCGGCACCACGATCATCCTCACCACGCACTACCTGGAAGAAGCCGAGTACCTGTGCCGCCACCTGGCGATCATCAATCATGGCCAGATCGTCGAGCAGGGGCCGATGCGCACCCTGCTGGCCAAGCTGGACGTGGAAGGCTTCCTGCTGGACATCGACGGTGACCTGCCTGCGCAGCTGCCGGTGATCGAGGGCGCGACGCTGACCGCACCGGACCCGCACACGCTGGACATCGACATGCCGCGCGCAATGGACCTCAACCGCGTGTTTGCCACGCTCAACGAGTCCGGTATCCGTGTGCGTTCGATGCGTACCAAGAGCAACCGCCTGGAGGAGCTGTTCGTGCGCCTCACCGGCAACCTGGAGAAGCCTGCATGAGCACCACCGAGCTGACCGACGGCCAGCGCAACCGCGTCGCACTGATGACCATCGTGCGCCGCGAAGTCGCCCGCATCATGCGCATCTGGGGCCAGACCCTGGTGCCGCCGGCGATCACCATGACCCTGTACTTCCTGATCTTCGGCAACCTGATCGGGTCGCGCGTGGGGGACATGGGCGGCTACACCTACATGCAGTTCATCGTGCCGGGCCTGGTGATGATGAGCGTGATCCAGAACAGCTACGGCAACATCAGCTCCTCGTTCTTCGGCGCCAAGTTCGGCCGCCACGTGGAAGAGCTGCTGGTCAGCCCGATGCCGAACTGGGTGATCCTGTGGGGCTACGTGGCCGGTGCGGTGCTGCGCGGCCTGATGGTGGGCGTGATCGTGCTGATCATCGCGATGTTCTTCACCCCGGTGCGCATCCCGCACCCGCTGGTGATGCTGACCACGGTGATCCTGGGTGCGACGATCTTCTCGCTGGCCGGTTTCATCAACGCGGTGTATGCGAAGAAGTTCGATGACGTGGCGATCGTGCCGACCTTCATCCTGACCCCGCTGACCTACCTGGGTGGCGTGTTCTATTCGGTGAAGCTGCTGCCGGGCTGGGCCGAGGCCGCCACGCACGCGAATCCGATCTTCTACATGGTCAATGCATTCCGCTATGGCCTGCTGGGCAGCAGCGATGTGCCGCTGCCGGTGGCCTACGGGCTGATGATCGGATTCGTGGTGGTGCTGACGGCGCTGGCGCTGTGGCTGCTGCGCCGTGGCGTGGGCATGCGCAGCTGAGGGTTGCCTGCAGGGCCTGCGGCCCTGCACCCGCCGAATCAACGTCAACGTCAACTTCTACGGCAACGTCAAAAGCTGGCATTCCGTGGGTTGGCGGGGTGGATCCGGTTGCGGGGGACGCTGCAAGTACGTCCATGTAAGCTCGGTCGCCGCTTGCTCGTGTGCGCTGTCCTGCGCACACGGCAAGACCGGGGTTGGGCGTCCTGCCCAACCCGCCCGAGGCATGCCTCGGGCCCATGCGGCTCACGCCCCCGCAACCGGACCCACCCCGCCTTCGACAGGTTTCTGCGATCTGTCGGGACAGCGTTCTCCGCTGCTGCTGGTAGGTGTCGACCTTGGTCGACACGGTAGATCCACGCCATGCGTGGATGAAGCGTTCCTGTAGAGCCAAGCCGATGCTTGGCTCTTTTCGTTTCGGATTACGGCTAGGCTGTGGCGATGAAGATCACTTCCATTCCGTTGGACAAGGCCGTGTCGGATGGTCCGATCGATGCGTTCAGCCACGTCCTGCTGAGCGATTCGCCTACGCTGGATGAGGTGCTCGGTTGCCTGGCCTCGCTGCAGGCGGCTGATCCCCTTCATCGTTATCTATGCACGCTCGACGATGTCGGCCAGTGCCGCTACACCAGCATGCACGCGTCCGATGACGAACGCATCGCGCTGTACGAGGACGAAGACCCGGCGACGCCGGAAGATGCGTTGGCGGCACGCGGGCGGTTGCTGGCGCACGTCGTCGCGCAGCTTGAGCATTCCACGCATCGGCTGCAGTGGACAGCGCTGGCGGGTACGTTGATGTGCAGCGACGAAGACATCGAGGCGCTGGTCGCCGCCAATGCGAAGCCGGATCTCATCATCGATGACGTGGTCTGCGTGCAGCAGGTACCCGTGGCCCGCGATGACCTGCTGATTGCCGCCCTGCCCAACGGCTACTTCAGCGCGGACTGGGACCTCTTCCAGAACCACGCCCTGATCCGGCACCTTCAGCAGCGATACGGCTACCGCCTGTTCGGACTCGGTGCGTCGTGGCTCGGCTTCCAGCGCGAC
The DNA here is from genome assembly GCF_056480905.1 of Stenotrophomonas sp. 96582_Sma. Classification (NCBI taxonomy): domain Bacteria; kingdom Pseudomonadati; phylum Pseudomonadota; class Gammaproteobacteria; order Lysobacterales; family Lysobacteraceae; genus Stenotrophomonas; species Stenotrophomonas sp. 96582_Sma. The sequence continues at coordinate 4,839,206 of NZ_CM151122.1, forward strand.
CGCGCACCGTCGCCTGCAGAGGCGAGCGCGTTGGTCGCGGACCTGCAGCGCGTCTACGCGGCCGGAACGCACGACACCTGGTCACAACTGGCTGCAACGCTGGCCACCCGCACCACACTGCTATTGGGCTACACCGAAGACTTCAGCGAACAACTGCCCTGAGCACCGCTCCACACGAGCGAGCGCAGCGAGCGACCCGCTTTCGCTCCTGATCTGTCTTCCGTGGTGGCCGCACCCGGAAACTGTCAGGGGTCGGGCGGTCCGGGTGCGCGGGGGTGTCCGCCGCATGGATGCGGCGGCCAAGCCTTATCTGATCGGAATCTGGCAGCGTAGGCGTCGAGAGCCGGCGTGGGCCGCCGTGCGAGCCTAGATCTCGACGATCCGTAACCAGGATCGCGACGATCGCCATGTAGCTTGGCGCCCACGCCGGAATCTCCCTTGATCCGCCCGAACAGTTGCTGGAGCGACCACTCGAAGCGATAAGACTGGGCAAGCGGGGGAGCTCTCGACCCTTCCAGACTATACGGAGTCAGGTGATGAACGGGATCGGGATTGATGTCAGCAAGCGTCAGCTGGATATCGGTACGACGGACGGAGAAACCCTGCAGGTCAGCAACAACCGCTCCGGGTTTTCTGAACTGGATGTTTGGCTGAAGAAGCGTCCGACCCGCCAGATCGTGCTTGAAGCCACGGGTGGCTATGAGCAGCCGGTGCTGGATTTCCTGCACAAGGCCGGTCATCCGGTGGCCCGTGCCAATGCCTTGCGCGCCCGGAAACTGGCTCAGGGGTTGGGTCAGACTGCCAAAACCGACCGTTTGGATGCCTACGCGTTGGCGCAGATGGCCGCCCTGGTGAAGCTGCCTCCCTATCAGCCGCTGCAGTCTTGGCAGCAGAAGATGCGGGAGTTCGTTCGGGCACGTCGGCAGGCGATGGACGCCCTGACCATCGCGCGGCAACAGCAGGAAATGGTGCTTGATCGTGAACTGCGCCGACTACTGCAGGGCAACATCACCCGCCTACAAACGTTGGTTGAGCGTCTGGGCAAGCAGATCGTCGAGCAGGTTGGTCAGCAGCCTCAACTGAAGATGCTGAAGTCGATGAAGGGCGTAGGGCCTGTGCTGCAGGCAGTTCTAGCCAGCTATCTGCCAGAGCTTGGCAGGATCACTGGCAAGCGCATCGCCAGCCTGGTCGGGGTAGCCCCGATGTCCCACGACAGCGGCACGATGAGAGGAAAACGAAGCATCCACGGTGGAAGAGCCGAAATCCGGCAAGTGCTCTACATGGCGGCAATGTCGGCCATGCGGCATGAACCTCGGCTGCGCGATTTTTACCAGTCGCTACGAGCCCGCGGCAAGGAAGGCAAGGTGGCCATCGTGGCAGTGATGCGGAAGATGCTGGTCATCCTCAACGCCCGTGTGCGCGACGCTGAAAGCGGGCTAGTCCCCGCCTGAGGCGAGCCAGGGCGAAAGACCAAAGGCTGCCGGCCAGCGGCCGGCACTACCGTGCCCGTTTACCTGACGGGCCTGAGACTCTCCAGCAACACAGTTGCTACACGGACGTACTTGCGGCGCCCCCCGCGCACCGGGACCGCCCGACCAGGCACGGCTTGTGCTTCTTCCACCACGAGGGGCTCCGCCGTTGGCCGCAATCTCCGGCACAATCGCACTCCTGATTCCCCAGAAAACGGTGAACGTGCAATGCGCATCCTGATCCTCGGCGCCGGCGGTACCGGCGGTTACTTCGGCGGTCGCCTGGCTCAGGCCGGCGTAGATGTGACCTTCCTCGTGCGCCCCGCACGCGCCGCCCAGCTGGACCGCGACGGCCTGGTCATCCGCAGCCCACTCGGCGATGCCAGCTTCCCGGTGCAGCACGTCACCGCCGATGCGCTACCCGCATTGGCCGCACAGAAGCCGTTCGACCTGGTCATCCTCAGCTGCAAGGCCTACGACCTGGACAGCTCAATCGATGCCATCGCTCCGGCCGTGGGCGCAAACACCACCGTGCTGCCGATCCTCAACGGCCTGCATCACTACAACGCGCTGGACCTGCGCTTCGGCCGCGACGCTGTGCTCGGTGGCCTATGCTTCATCAGCGCCACCAAGGCCCCCGACGGCGCCGTGCTGCACCTGGGCAAGCCGGCCAAGCTCACCTTCGGCGAGCGCGACGGCGGTGCCATCTCAGAACGCATGCGTGCCTTCGCCGCCGCCTGCGCGCAGGCCAACCTCGATCACCTGGCCAGCGAGCACATCGGCCAGGAACAGTGGATCAAGTACACCTTCCTGACCGCGCTGGCCGCCGCGACCTGCCTGCTGCGCGCGGATATCGGCAGCATCGTCGCCACCGATGATGGCGAGGCGATCGTGCGTGGCCTGTACGACGAGTGCCTGGCCGTGGCCGAGGCTGCCGGTGAACCGATTCCTGATGCCGCGCAGGACACCGCACGCGGCACCCTCACCCAGGCGGGCTCTGCGTTGAAGGCATCGATGCTGCGAGACCTGGAAGCCGGCCAGCAGGTGGAAGCCGAGCAGATCGTCGGCGACATGCTGGCGCGCGCGCGCAAGGCCGACCAGGAAGCTTTGCTGCTGCAGGTCGCCTACAGCAGCCTGCAGGCCTACCAGGCGCTGCGCAGCGCGTGAGCGATACGACGCAGGCCAACGCCCTGCCCGCGCGGGTGTTGATCCTCGGCATGGGCTGGAGCGGGTGCGTGCTGGCCACGCATCTGCGGGCGTTGGGCGTACACGTGGCCGGCACGGTGCGCGACCTGGCATCAGCACCGCACGATGGCCTGCTGCGCCATCAGCTACGTGCCGACGACACGCCATCGCCCGCTCTGCTCGGTGAGATCGCGCAGGCCGAGGCCGTGCTGTGCAGCGTGCCGCCCGATGCCGAGGGTGACCCGGCACTGCGTCTGTTGCTGCCGGCACTGCAGGAAAGTCCAGCACTTCACTGGGTGGGCTATCTGTCATCCACGTCGGTCTATGCCGATCGGGCCGGCGGCTGGATCAACGCAACCAGCGTGGCCGATGCCACTGAAACGACCGGCATGCAACGCAGACGCGCCGAGGACCAGTGGCGTGCGCTGGCGGAGCAGCGCGGTATCGCCTCGGCGGTATTCCGCCTGCCCGGCCTGTACGGGCCGGGACGCAATGCGCTGCTGCAGCTGGCACAGGGACGTGCGCGCCACGTAGTGCGTCCAGGGTTGGTGTTCAACCGCCTGCACGTGGATGACCTGGCAACGGTCGTTATCGCATCGATGCAGCGGCCGTGCGTGGATGGGCTGTATCTGCCAGCCGATGACGAGCCGGCACCATCGCAGGAGGTACTGGCCTTCGCCGCGCAGCTGGGCGGCTTTGCGATGCCACCTGCAGTGGCATGGGACGACCCTGCACTCAGCCCGACGCTGCGGCGCTTCTACGAGAGCAACAAGCGCATCGACAGCACCGGTACGCGCGAGGCGCTGGGCTGGGAGCCGCGCTTCCCCAGCTACCGTGAGGGCCTGCGCGACCTGCTCCGGTAGTGCCGGCCGCTGGCCGGCAACCGCGCGATGTTTGCGGCGTTCATGCTGCTGCCGGCCAGCGGCCGGCACTACCTGATCAACCCGCGTCCGGCAGGCGGAAGAACGTACGCGTCGCGGCAGTTGCATTCGCGGCGGTCACCGCCACGTCTTCACCACGGTCGCGCGCCAGCTCTTCCACGATGTGCGAGAGGAACATCGGTTCGTTGCGGCGGTCCTTCGGCATCGGCTTCAGCGTGCGCGGCAGCAGGTACGGCGCGTCGGTCTCGATCATCAAGCGGTTGGCCGGGATGTTCTTCACCAGTTCGCGCAGGTGCGCGCCACGGCGCTCGTCGCACAGCCAGCCGGTGATGCCGATGTACCAGTCCTGGTCCAGGTAATCGAACAGCTCGTCACGCTCACCGGTGAAGCAATGCACCACCGCCGGGCCGACACGGCCTTCGAAGTTCTTCATCTGTGCCATGAAATCGGCATGCGCGTCGCGCTGGTGCAGGAACAGCGGCTTGCCATTGTCTGCGGCCAGCTGCAGCTGGCGCTCGAACGCGCGGTGCTGGGCCGGGCGCGGCGAGAAGTCACGGAAGTAGTCCAGCCCGCACTCGCCCACCGCCACCACTTCCGGGTGGGCATGCAGCGCGCGCATCTCGGCGTCGCATTCCTCGGTGTATTCCACCGCATGGTGCGGGTGCACGCCGGCGGTCGCATACAGGAAACCAGGATGCTGCTGCGCCAGCTGCACGGCCAGCGGCGAGTGCTCGCGGCTGGCGCCGGTAATGACCATCTGCACCACGCCGGCCTGGCGCGCGCGGTCCAGCACGGCATCGCGGTCGCGGTCGAAGGAGTCGTGGGTCAGGTTGGCGCCGATATCGATCAGGTGCATGGTCATCGCGGGGGAAAAGTGCCCGCGCATTGTACCTGCGGCTGCCATGGCCCTTTATCCTTTGCACATGAACGCCCCGCTCTTCCCGATTTCCCCGCTGCTGCCGCAGATCCAGCAGCACCTCGCCGCGCAGCCACGACTGGTGCTGGAGGCACCGCCCGGCGCCGGCAAGACCACCCAGGTGCCGCTGGCGCTGCTCGATGCACCGTGGCTGCAGGGGCGGAAGATCATCCTGCTGGAACCGCGCCGGGTCGCCGCACGCAGCGCCGCGCTGTTCATGGCGCGGCAGCTGGGCGAAGAGGTGGGCGGCACCGTCGGCTACCGCATCCGCTTCGAGAACAAGGTCTCGTCGCGCACCCGCATCGAGGTGGTTACCGAAGGCATCCTGACCCGCATGCTGCAGGACGACCCGATGCTGGAAGAGGTCGGCGCGATCCTGTTCGACGAATTCCACGAACGCCACCTCAGCGGTGATCTCGGCCTGGCACTGGCGCTGGACGTGCAGGCGCAGCTACGCGACGACCTGCGCCTGGTGGTGATGTCGGCCACGCTGGATGGCGAGCGACTTGCCCGCTTCCTTGATGCGCCGCGGCTGAGCAGCGAAGGCCGCAGCTACCCGGTGACGGTCAGCCATTTCCCGGCGCGCCGCGATGAGGCGCTGGAACTGCAGGTTCGCCGCGCGGTGCAGCAGGCATTGGCCGAGCACCCGGGTGACCTGCTGGTATTCCTGCCCGGCCAGCGCGAGATCGCGCGGGTGCAGGCCGGGCTCCAGGAATCGCTGGATGCGGGTGTTGAAGTGCTGGCCCTGCACGGTGAACTGCCGGTGGAGCAGCAGGCGCGGGTCCTGCAGGCGGCCAGTGATGGTCGTCGGCGCGTGGTGCTGGCCACCAACGTGGCCGAGTCCTCGGTGACGCTGCCGGGCGTGCGCGTGGTGATCGACAGCGGCCAGGCGCGCGAACCGCGCTACGACCCCAACAGTGGCTTCACCCGGCTGGACGTGGTGGCCATCGCGCAGGCGTCGGCCGACCAGCGCGCCGGTCGCGCCGGTCGCGTGGCCGAAGGCGTGGCCTGGCGGCTGTGGCCGCAGTCGCAGCGGCTGGAGCCGCAGCGCCGCGCCGAGATCGATCAGGTCGAGCTGGCCGGACTGGCGCTGGAACTGGCCGCCTGGGGCAGCAGCGACCTGCGCTTCCTCGATCCGCCACCGGCCGGCCCGATGGGTGCCGCCCGCGAACTGCTGCAGCGGCTCGGCGCGCTGTCCAGCAGCGGCGCGATCACCGCACTTGGCCGGCGCGTGCTGGCGCTGGGTACGCATCCGCGGATGGCGGCGATGCTGCTGGCGGCGCCCGGTGCACGTGCGCAAGCCCTGGCCGCCGACCTGGCCGCCCTGCTGGAGGCGCGCGACCCGCTGCGCCAGGGCGGTGACGCGCTGGCGGCGCGTTGGCGTGCGCTGGCGGCGTTCCGCAATGGCCGCGCACCGGGCGACGCCAACCGCAGCGGCCTGGCCGCGATTGATGCCGCCGCCAAACAGTGGCGTCGCCGCCTGCGCTGCGATGCCGCACCGCCGGCCAGCATCGAAGCCCATGAACTCGGTGACCTGCTCGCACACGCCTTCCCCGACCGCATCGGTGTCCAGCACCCCAGCGACCCACTGCGCTACCTGCTGGCCAACGGTCGCAGCGCACGCCTGCACGATCTGAGCGACCTGCGCGGCGAGCCGTGGCTGGTAGCCAGTGAACTGCGCTTCGAGGCACGCGACGCGCTGCTGCTGCGTGCCGCACCGGTGGACGAGGGCCAGCTGCGCAAGGCGTGGCCGGAGCGCTTCGTGACCGAGGATGTGGTGCGCTGGGACAGCGAGCGTCGCGCCCTGGTGGCACTGCGCGAGACCCGTTTCGACCGCATCGTGCTGGACAGCCGCTCGGCCGGGCGGGTTGATCCGCAGCACGCCGCACAGGCGCTGACCGACGCGGTGGCCGAACTCGGCCTGCAGGCGCTGCCGTGGACCGAAGGCCTGCGCCAATGGCAGGCACGCGTGGAGTCGCTGCGGCGCTGGATGCCCGAACTCGGCCTGCCCGACTGCAGCGACGACGCCCTGCTGGCCACGCGTGCGCAATGGCTGCAGCCCGCGTTCGCCGGCAAGAGCCGCCTGGATGCGCTGGACGAGTCCAGCTTCGGCGAAGCGCTGAAGTCGCCTCTGGAGTGGTCACAGCGTCAGCTGGTCGAGCGTCATGCGCCGACCCGCATCACCGTGCCGTCCGGGCTGGAGCGGCCGATCACCTATGCGCTGGACAGCGAGAGCGGCGAACCGCTGCCGCCGGTGCTGGCGGTGAAGCTGCAGGAACTGTTCGGCCTGGCTGACACCCCGCGCATCGCCGACGGCCGCGTGCCGCTTACCCTGCACCTGCTCTCGCCCGGTGGCCGCCCGCTGCAGGTCACCCAGGACCTGCGCAATTTCTGGGAAAACACCTACGCGGAAGTGAAAAAGGAAATGAAGGGCCGCTACCCGCGCCATCCGTGGCCGGATGACCCGTGGACGGCGACGGCCACCCATCGGGCCAAGCCGCGCGGGACCTGACCGGTGGGGCCGGCTGCGGACCCTGCCTGATCCTGAATGGCTGCGGTAAAGTCACGCCACGTGTGACCTCGACTGACATACCGTTTACGGGCAACACGCGACACTGGACTTCGACCCGAGGCAAAGGACCCCCGCATGAGCAAGCTGACCGTAATCACCGACCGCGCTCTGGAGCGCGCCCTGGAGCTGGCCCACACCGCTGGCGATGGCCTGAAGAGCGCCGGTGGCAGCCTGCGCAATGCGGACTGGATCAAGACCGGCGCCGCCATCGGCGCAGTGAAGACCGGCGGCAAGGCCGCAACCAAGTTCGTGCGCCGCAATCCGGCAGTGGCCGTGGCCGCCGCTGCGGTCGGTGTAGGCCTGCTCGGCTACGCGCTGTACCGCAAGCAGCAGAAGAAGAAGGCCGCCAATGGCCACGTGGTGAATGGGCAGGCGCAGCGGATCAACGCACGTGACCGCCGCAACGACACCGTGGTGGACGAGCACAGCGATATCGGCAGCGACGCCTGAGCCTGCCGGGGTCGGATCCTTTCCACAGGAAGGACTCTGACCCCAAGGCACTACATGAGGGCCGGACACCGGAAGGTATCCGGCCCTTTCTGCATCAACCGATCTGCCGCCACTGCCCCGGCTGCAGGTCGTCCAGCCGGTAAGGCCCCATCGACACGCGGATCAGCCGCAGCGTCGGCAGGCTCACCGCCGCGGTCATCCGCCGGACCTGCCGGTTGCGGCCTTCCCGGATCGTGATCGCCAACCAGCTGTCAGGCACGGTCTTGCGGAAGCGCACCGGCGGATCGCGTGTCCACAGCGACGGCGCCGGATCGAGGCGCTCGATCTTCGCCGGCAGGGTCGGCCCGTCATTGAGCACCACGCCGTCGCGCAGCTGTTGCAGCTGTTCGTCGCTGGGCATGCCTTCCACCTGCACCCAGTAGGTCTTGTCAGCCTTGTGCTTCGGGTCGGTCAGCTTGTGCGCCAGCGTACCGTTGTCGGTCAGCAGCAGCAGGCCTTCGCTGTCATGGTCCAGGCGACCGGCGGCATACACGCGCGGCGGCAGGCCGAACCCGGCCAGGGTCGGCCGCGGCGGCACGCTGCGGTCGGTGAACTGGCAGAGCACGTTGAAGGGCTTGTTGAAGGCGATCAGCATTGCGGGCACGGCAGGCGGCGGGTGGGGCATTGTCCCATGCCGCTTGCGGCGGCTCGAAAGGTGCCGGTCAAGTCGGCCGGCATAGCCCATGCCCGGCTGCGCTTTCCTGCGACCACGAACACGAAGGGCTCAGCCGAATACCTTCCACTGCAGCAGGAACGACCCCAGCACCAACACGAAACCGCATGCCGTGACGACATTGGCCCGGCGACGCAGGGCCGCGGGTGGCGGACAGGTCATGCGGGCGCGTTCGTCCAGCACCCCGCCAAAGAACAGCACCGCAAAACCCGTCGCTCCCAGCAGGTCGTAAGCATGCCCACCGTGGTACACAAAGTCATACAGCCTCGGCAGCACCAGCACCGCGATGACGATATACAGCACCTTCTTCAACGGTCCATGTCCTTGAATTCGATTGGACTCCGGCGCATGGCCGGACCTGGGGCCAGCCATACGTTGCGCTGCGCGCGGTGAGCGTGGTTGCGGCTGCGCTTTCCTGCCGCCCCAATCTCGGCCGGCTCAGCCGAAAACCTTCCATTCCAGCAGGAACGAGCCCAGCACCAGTGCGATGCCGCACGCGGCGATGACATTGGCCCGGCGCCGCAGGCCTGCGGCCGGCGGGTCGGCCTTGCGCGAACGTTCCTCCAGAATGGCACCCGCGAACAGCACGGCAAACCCTACCGTCGCCATCAGATCGTGGGCATGACCACCGTAGAACACAAAATCGATCAACCGCCCCAGCACCAGCACCGCGACAGCGATGTAAAAGACCTTCTTCAACAATTCATGTCCTTGCATACGATCGAATTCCGGCGCATGGCCGGTCTTGGGACCAGCCATGCGCCGCGCTACGCGCGATGAGCCGAGCAGGGACGATGCCGGCCGTCCTGACCGGCACCCTTCGGGCCGTCGCACGCGACGTTGGCAGCGGCTCCTGCCGCTGCCTTCGGCTCTACAGAGTCAACATGCGCCAGCCCGGCACCCCTCTTACGGCTTGATGAAGCGCAGGGTCATGCGGTCGCTTTCGCCAATGGCCTGGTACTTCGCATCATCTGCCTTGTCGTGCTGGTTGGTCGGCGGCAGCGTCCACACGCCGTTCGGGTGGTCCTTGGTGTCGCGCGGGTTGGCGTTGACCTCGCTGCGCGCGTCCAGCTTGAAGCCGGCGGCTTCGGCCATTGCAATCACCTGCTGCTGGCCGACATAGCCGGTGTCATCGTCATCGGCCACGTCGGCCTTGGCGCGGTGCTCAACCACACCCAGCACGCCGCCCGGCTTGAGCACGTTGAAGAAGCCCTGGAACATGCCCTGCGCCTGGCCGGCCTTGCGCCAGTTGTGCACGTTGCGGAAGGTCAGCACCACGTCGGCTGAACTGGCCGGGCCGAACACCGGCTTGGCCGGATCGTAGGCGACCACGGCGGTCTTGCCGAACTGTGCCGGCGCACCGGCGTACTTCTTTTCCAGGCTGTCGCGGCTGCGCTGCTGGTAGTCACGGCCGCGCCCTTCGGCAACGGCCGTCGGATCGACCACCGCAGCAACGTAGTGGCCCCTGTCGTGCAGCAGCGGCGCCAGGATCTCCGAGTACCAGCCGTTGCCGGGGGTGATCTCGATGACGGTCTTTTCCGGCGTCACCTTGAAGAACGACAGCGTCTGCGCCGGATGACGGAAGCCATCGCGCTTGACGTTGTTGGCATCACGGGTCGACGCCTTCACCGCCGCATCGATGGCCGGTGACACCTGGATCTTCGCCGGTGCCACCGTGGCCGGTGCGGCGAACGCGGGAACAGCGGCAAGCAGGGCCGAAGCAAGCAGCAGGCGGCAACCACGCAGGGACGAAGCAGGCATCATCGGAGCGACTCCAGCGGAAGATGCGGCGAGACTAGCAGCCGCGGCGTCCCAGGTGTTCACAAAACGTTAGCTGCGTGCGTATCGCGGAACACTGTTTTGTGGTCACCGCCGCAGCACGGTCACACAACGCGTTCTATTCTGGAACACTTCCCCCAAGGAGTCCGTGCCCATGACGGCAACCCGCGAACTGGGCCGTTCCGGCCTGCATGTACGTCCGCTCGCCTTCGGTGGCAACGTGTTCGGCTGGAGCGCCGATGAGAAGGCCAGCTTCGCCCTGCTCGATGCCTTCGTCGATGCCGGCTTCAACCTGGTCGACACCGCCGATGTGTATTCGGCCTGGGTGCCGGGCAATGCCGGCGGCGAATCGGAAACGCTGATCGGCAAGTGGTTTGCCCGCAGCGGCAAGCGCGACAAGGTGGTGCTGGCGACCAAGGTGGCCAAGTGGGCCGAGCGCCCCGGCCTGACCCCGGACAACATCAACGCCGCGGTGGAAGATTCGCTGCGCCGCCTGCAGACCGACGTGATCGATCTGTACCAGGCCCACGAGGATGACGAGTCAACGCCGCTGGAAGCGACCCTGGCCGCATTCGGCCGGCTGATCGAAGCCGGCAAGGTGCGTGCGATCGGTGCCTCCAACTACAGCGCCACGCGCCTGGCCGATGCGCTGAAGGTATCCACCGACTACAAACTGCCACGCTACGAAACCCTGCAGCCGGAGTACAACTTGTATGACCGCGCCGGCTACGAAAAGGAACTGGAACCGCTGGTGCAGCGCGAACAGATCGGGGTGATCGGCTACTACGCGCTGGCCAGTGGCTTCCTCAGCGGCAAATACCGCACGCCGGCCGATGCGGCCAAGAGCCCGGCGCGTGGCGAGAACGTGGTGAAGCGCTATCTGAATCCGCGTGGCCTGCGCATCCTGCAGGCACTGGATGACGTGGCCAGCAAGCACAACGCCAGTGCCGCGCAGATCGCACTGGCATGGCAGATCGCACGGCCGTCAATCACCGCGCCGATCGTCAGCGCCACCAGCGTCGAGCAGCTGCACGATCTGCTGGCCGCAGCCAACGTGTCGCTGAGCGTGCAGGATGTCGCGCAGCTGGATGCCGCCAGCACGGAAGCTTGAGACCCGGTAGTGCCGGCCGCTGGCCGGCATTGCGCGGTAAAGAAGAAAATAATTGAACAAAATGGTTGCGCGCGAGTAAATCGTGGTTTATCGTGCGCACCTCGTTTCAACAACCACTGGAAACTTCCCTTGAACGCGCATTCCGTCGCCATCGCCAAACTGCTGCCATGCCTGCGCATGGACGTGCTGGCGCGCGCGTTCGGCAAGGAAGACCAGCTGACAACGGCCTGATACCCGCCCTGCGGAGATCGGCCACCCCGATCTCCGAGGCCTGACGACGCCCTCGGAACGCAAGTCCCGGGGGCGTTTTCGTTTGCGTCGGCACAAGGACCCGCGATGCCAGAACTGCACCCCGCGCGGCAACCCGCCGCTCACTGACCCAGGCTTTTCCGCCCCGCCGAAGGATTTACTTCGCGCGAGTGGCAGCGCCTGGACATTATCTGCATCGCACCCAAACATTATCGCTCGCGATAATGTCGGTGGCCTGCACCCTCGATTCTCCAACGGTCCCGTTTCCACCACGGGCTGGTGCGCGCGGCGTTGCCGTGGCGTATGCCGGAGGTCGCGGACATGCCATCGCCTGGATCGCCTGCTGGAGGCAGGCACCGGTTCGCCGGTACGCGGTTCGATTCCGCGCGGTTCACCACTGGATAGCTCAGTCGGGTAGAGCAACGGATCCTGATTCCGTCTGTCGTGGGTTCGATTCCCACTCCAAACCACATGACCTGTCACGTCATGACTTGAAGCAACACCCGGGGCGCAAGCCCCAGCGGCCATCGTCGCCGTCCACGGACAACGCCTTCGGGCAGGAACGTGGAAGGCAACGGACCGCACGCCGGGCCCCGGCCCGCCGCCACTGCCAGCCACGTTCCGCACCGGTGCTGCCTGCCGGGAACGACGATGGCAGCCGTGCCGGTGCACCGAAGGCTCCGCGCGCGGACCGTCCGCCGATGGCCGCCCTCTTCCGCTGCCTGCACGTGGTGTGCAGGCGGCCTCGCCACGACCTGATCGACCCGGGTCATGGCGATTCATTCCCATCGGGTCGAACCACCAGAGCCATACAAGGAGAGACTCCCATGTTCTGGACCATCAAGGTCGTGATCGGCGACGGCGAGCGCGGCCTGGTGTATCGCAACCGTCGTTTCCAGCAGATCCTGCTGCCGGGCGTGCACCGCCTGTCGCCGTTCGGCGGCCGCCCGCACGTGGACATCCACACCGCATCGAAGGGCGCGGCCTATACCGGCAGCGACCAGGACAGCCTGATCGAAGCGCTGGGCACCGAGCTGGACACGCACTTCGTGCTGGCCAACGTCGGCGCCAGCGAGGTCGGCCTGTTGCTGCGCAACGGCCGCATCGATGAAGTGCTGCCGCCGGGCAGCCGCCGTCTGTACTGGCGGGGTTCGGTCGACACCCAGGTGCGCGTGATGGCGCTGGGTGACGAGCCGCGCATTCCGGCGGACGTGCAGCAGCGCCTGGGCCAGTTGGGCGTGCTGCCGCGTGTGGCAGTGATCAGCACCGTGCCGAGCGAGTCGGTCGGCCTGCTGTTCATCGATGGCACGCTGCGACAGACGCTGGACGCCGGCCTGCACGCGTTCTGGAACTTCAACGGCAACGTGTCGGTGGAGCGTGTGGAGCTGCGTGCGCGTTCGCTGGACGTGTCCGGCCAGGAACTGCTCAGCCGCGACAAGGTGACCCTGCGGGTGAACCTGGCCGCGACCGTGCAGGTGGTCGACCCGGTGCGTGCGCACCGCACGCTCAGCAATGCCGATGAGTTCGTCTACCGGCAGCTGCAGTTCGGCCTGCGCCAGGCGATTGCCGCGCGCAGCCTGGACGAGCTGCTGGGCGACAAGGCCGCACTGGACGGCGAGATCGCCGCGCATGTGCAGGCAGCGATCGAGGGCCACGGCGTGCGGCTGCTCGGCGTGGGCATCAAGGACGTGATCCTGCCGGGTGAGATGAAGGAGATCCTCAACGGTGTGGTGCTGGCCGAGAAGCAGGCCCAGGCCAGCGTGATCCGCCGTCGCGAGGAGGCCAACGCCACGCGTTCGCAGCTCAACACCGCAAAGCTGATCGAGGACAACCCGGTGCTGATGCGCTTGAAGGAGCTGGAGGCACTGGAGAAGGTCACCGAGAAGATCGACAAGCTCACCGTGTTCGGCGGCCTGGATGGCGTGCTGAAGCAGCTGGTGACGATCAGGTAGGGGGTCGCGGCGGCGCAGGGACGCGCCGCCGGCCCATCAAGGACAAACACGAAGACATGGACACTCAACACAACTATCAATGGCTGCACGCCGAGGGCACCACGCCGATCAAGGGCTGGGTCAACGGTGTGCCGCTGGAAGCGCAGGCGCATGAGCAGCTGCGCAACATCGCCGCGATCCCGTTCGTTGGGCCGTGGGTGGCAGTGATGCCGGACGTGCACCTGGGCAAGGGCGCGACCGTGGGCTCGGTGATCCCGACCCGCGGTGCGATCATCCCGGCCGCGGTCGGCGTCGACATCGGCTGCGGCATGGCGGCGGTGCGTACCACGCTGCGTGCCAACGACCTGCCCGATGACCTGCGGCAGCTGCGCACCAGCATCGAGCGCAGCATCCCGGTCGGCAACGGCCGTGGCGGCGAGCACCACCGCATGCCCGACAGCATCCACACGCGGCTGGTGCAGTCCGGGCTGGCCGCCGGTCTGGAGAAGATCAAGGACAAGCACCGCAGAATCCGCACCGACAAGCTGGACCGCCAGCTGGGTACGCTGGGCGGCGGCAACCACTTCATCGAACTGTGCCTGGACGAGACGGACACGGTGTGGGTGATGCTGCACAGCGGTTCTCGCGGCACCGGCAACCTGATCGGCACCTACTTCATCGAGAAGGCGCGCGAAGAGCTTGCGCGCCGTGTGCTCGGCTTCCACCTGCCGGACAAGGACCTGGCGTTCTTCATGGAAGGCGAGCCGCTGTTCGATGACTACGTCGAAGCAGTGTCGTGGGCGCAGGACTACGCCCGGCAGAACCGCGAGGCAATGATGTCGCGGGTGCTGGCCGAGATGCGCCACCGGCTGCCGAAGTTCCAGCTGGCGGCGATGGCGGTGAACTGCCACCACAACTACGTGCAGAAGGAGACGCACCACGGCCAGGAGCTGCTCGTTACGCGCAAGGGTGCAGTGAGTGCCCGCGAGGGCGAGCTGGGCATCATTCCCGGCAGCATGGGCACGCGCAGCTACATCGTGCGTGGCAAGGGCAACGCGGACAGCTTCCACAGCTGTAGCCACGGTGCCGGCCGGGTGATGAGCCGTGGCACTGCGCGGCAGCAGATCACGCTGGCCCAGCACCGCGAGGCCACCGCGCATGTGGAATGCCGCAAGGACAGCGGCGTGCTGGATGAATCGCCGGCCGCGTACAAGTCGATCGACGACGTGATGGCGGCGCAGCTCGACCTGGTCGACGTGGTGCACACGCTGCGCCAGGTGCTGTGCGTGAAGGGATGATGGAACGGTGCCGGCCTCGGCCGGCACCCACCGTGCCTCAATGGTGCCCGACCACCCTGCAGTAGATCCACGCCATGCGTGGATGAAACGGCGCCGACCAAGGTCGGCATCTACCAGAGCAGCACGTCGCGTCGGGGGTCAGCGCGGCACGCTGTCCTCGGCCACCAGCGCATGATGCACGCCGATCCCCGCACGCACGCCCTCGGCGGTGGCCAGGGTGATGTTGCCAACCGTGGTTGCATCGCCTGCGGCGTACACGTTCCGCACCGAGGTCTGCTTCATCATGTCGACCTCGATCAGCACCCCCAGCGGGCTCTCGACCAAGGTGCACCCCAGCTGCTGCACCAGCGGCGTGGCCATCGCCTGGGTAGCCGGCACGAACAGCGCACGCTGTGCGATGCGGCGGCCATCGGCCAGCTCCACTTCCAGCCAGGTCGGCTGGTCGCCCTGCACACCCAGCACGGGTGACGTCTCGATGTGCACGCCACGCTGCTGCATGGCGGCGCGTTCCTCATCGGTGATCTCCAGACCCAAGCTGAAGAACGTGACATTGCCCCAGTCGGCGAACAGCGGCGCCTTGCTGGCGGACATCGGATGGCCGCCGAGCAGGCCGATGGCACCACCACCGACTTCATAGCCGTGGCAGTAGGGGCAGTGCAGCACGGTGCTGCCCCAGCGCTCGGCCAGTCCGGGCAGTTCCGGCAGCTGGTCGGCGATGCCGCTGGCCAGCAGCAGCTTGCGCGCGGCCAGCACCTGGCCATCGGCGGTACGCACTTCCACGCCTTCGGCGGTGGTGCGGGCGTGCTCCACTTCGGCATGCACCCAACGCACCGTGGGGTAGTCCAACAGCTGCTGACGCGCGGTCTTCAGCAGCTCGGCGCCACTGATGCCATCCAGCCCCAGCACCCCGTGCGAATGACTGGCGAAGCGATTGCGCGGTGAACCGGCATCGATGACGGTGACCGGGCGACGGGCACGGGCCAGGATCAGGCCGGCGGCAATGCCGGCGTAGCTGCCGCCGACGATGAGCACATCAGGATTCATGGTGACCTTCCAGGGAACGGTGATGGGCAAGATGGCGGGCGAAGTCGGCGCCGAGCTGGTCCAGCGTGGTCGCCTGCAGGCGCTGCTCAAGCAGCCGCTGCGCCTCGCGCGCGCCTTCGAGCAGGGCGCTGTTGACCAGCTGCTGGATCGGGCAGCCACCGCCGGAATCGCGAGCGCCGACCTGGACCAGCGGCGGTGCTCCCACCGCCAGATAGATGTCATGCAGGGTGATCGCCGCGGCATCGCGTGCCAGCAGGCTGCCGCCGCCGTGACCACGGGTGCTGCGCACCAGGCCGGCCTTGTGCAGCTGTGCCAGCAGACGACGGATCACCACCGGATGGGTCGGCAGGCACGACGCCAGCTGTTCGGACGTGCGCGGGGCGGCATGGCCGACCAGATGCGCCATCACGTGCAGGGCGTCGGAGAGTGGGTTCGCGGATTTCATGTAACAACATTAGTTACATTTAATTCCTCTGTCGAGGGTCTGCTTTCGTTCCATATGGACACATCTGTCCTATGAAACATCTCCTTCACATCACTAAACGAAACGCGAATGTGATCAACATCCCACTTCAGGGCGTGCGCAGCGGGTCGATACCGCAGTGCCCCTTCCCGAGAGTTCTTCCCCATGAATGCGTCTGTCCGTGCTCCGCGCCTGCAGTCCAAGCTGCTCGGCGCGGTTTCTGTTGGTCTGGCTGTGGTCCTGCTGTGCGCTCTGGCCGGCCTGGCCTCCGCCTGGTTGAAGTTGTCCACCGAGGTTCCACCCGAAGTCGCGCACAGCCGCGATGCCGAACGCCTGCAGCGCGAGTTCCGCGGCCAGGTGCAGGAATGGAAGAACGTGCTGCTGCGCGGCCACGACGACGCGTTGCGCCAACGCCACCTGGACGCCTTCGACAGCGAGGGTCGTCTGGTCGAGCAGCTGGCCAAGGGCCTGGTCAGCAGCCCGGATGCACGCACGCGCGAACTGGCGCAGGCCTTCATCGGCCTGCATGCGCAGCTGCAGCAGGACTATCACGCGGCGCTGCAGGCGTTCGCCGAGGCCAGCTACGATCCCGCCGCCGGCGACAACCTCGTGCGCGGCAAGGACCGCCCGGTGGCAACCGCGCTGGATGCGTTGAGTACGCACGCCACGCAGGTGGCCGAAGCGGCGGTAGCGGCCCGTTCGCAGCAGGCGCGGCAGACGCTGCTGCTGTGCGCGGCGCTGACCGTGCTGGCCGCCGTGCTGCTGCTGATGGGCCTGGGCTGGTGGCTGCGGCGTGCGGTGGTGCAGCCGGTGCTGGCGGTGGAAGCCGCTGCGCGTGCAGTGGCCGCCGGTGATCTGCAGCATGTTGTGCAGGTGCGCAGCCGCGATGAGATCGGTCGCCTCGCGCAGGCCATGCAGGCGGTGCAGTCCACGCTGCGCGGTGTGCTCGATGCACAGGCCACGATGGCACAGGCGCATGAAGCCGGCACCATCAGCCACCGCATGGATGCCAGTGCCTTCCCCGGCGCGTTCGGCACGATGGTGGCCGACAGCAACGCGCTGGTCGATGCGCACATCCAGGTAAAGCTGCGCGCGATCGCGATCATGGGGCGCTACGCCATCGGTGACCTCAGCCAGGACATGGAACGCCTGCCCGGCGAGAAGGCGGTGATCACCGACGCACTGGATACCGCCAAGGCCAATCTGGGCACGATCAATGGCGAGATCCGCCGCCTGGCCGAAGCCGCTGCCAGGGGTGACTTCAGCCAGCGTGGCGACAGCGCGCGCTTCGAGCATGACTTCCGCGCGATGGTCGACGGCTTGAACCGATTGATGCAGACGACCGAACTGAACCTCGGCGAGGTCTCCAGCATGCTGCGCGCGATTGCCGATGGCCGCCTCGGCGCGCGCATGCATGGCGATTTCCAGGGCGTGTTCGCGCGCATCGCCGGCGATGCCAACACCACCGCCGCGCAGCTGGCGACCATCGTCACCGACATCAAGCACGCCTCCGGCAACATCCACACTGCGGCTGCAGAGATCGCCGCCGGCAACAATGATCTGTCGCGCCGTACCGAGCAGCAGGCGGCCAATCTGGAAGAAACCGCCGCGTCGATGGAAGAACTGACCTCCACCGTGCGCCAGAACGCCGAGCACGCACGCCAGGCCAACCAGCTGGCGATCGGCGCGCACACGGTCGCCTCGCAGGGCGGCAACGTGGTCGGCCAGGTGGTGACGACGATGAGCGCGATCGAAACCTCGTCGCGGCAGATCGCCGAGATCATCAGCGTGATCGATGGCATCGCGTTCCAGACCAACATCCTGGCGCTGAACGCGGCAGTGGAAGCCGCGCGTGCCGGCGAGCAGGGCCGCGGCTTCGCGGTGGTCGCCAGTGAAGTACGCACGCTGGCGCAGCGCTCGGCGGCGGCCGCGAAGGAGATCAAGGCGTTGATCGAAACCTCGGTTGAGCAGGTCGGACACGGTGCACAGCGCGTGCGCGAGGCCGGTGACACCATGGCCGAGATTGTGGCATCGGTGCAACGCGTGACCGACATCATGGCGGAGATTTCCGCGGCCTCGCAGGAGCAGAGCGCGGGTATCGAGCAGGTCAGCCAGACCGTGATCCAGATGGATGGCACCACCCAGCAGAACGCCGCGCTGGTGGAGGAAGCCAGTGCCGCCGCACGCAGCCTGGAACAACAGGCGAACCGCTTGATCGACGCGGTGGATGTGTTCGATCTGTCGACCACAACAGCGGCGAAGGACGCGTTGGCGCGCGCGGCCTGATTGATCCGGTTGCCGGCCAGCGGCCGGCACTACCCATGCGATGAGCGGTAGTGCCGGCCGCTGGCCGGCAACCTCAGCGCACGTAATCGCTCTGCGCCATCGCGTCGGCCAGGTAATCCACGAACGAGCTGATCCGCGACGATACGGCGGTGTTGCGGTAGTACACTGCATGGATCGGCTGGTACACATCCAGCGTCTGCCCCGCCAGCACCTGCACCAGGGTGCCGGCGCTGCGGTCGCGATCGGTGACGAAGTCGGACAGGCAGGTGATGCCCACACCTTCCACCGCCAGCCGGCGCAACGTCTCGCCACTGGACACGGCGATATCCGGCCGTACCAGCAGCAGCCCATCCGACTCTCCGGGCAGCGGCCAACGGTTGAGTGATTCCGGCTCGTTGAAGCTGAGCAGCGTGTGCTGGCCCAGTGCGGCGACGCTGGCCGGTTCGCCGTGCCTGGCCAGGTAGTCCGGGCTGGCCACCAGCCGCAGCTGGCAGCGGCCCAGCAGCCGCGCATGCAGGGTGGAGTCGGCCAGCGGGCCGATCCGGATCGCCAGATCGGTGCGCCGTTCGAGCAGGTCGATGTAGCGGTCGGAACTGTTCAACTCCAGCTGCACTTCCGGGTAACGCGCGCGATAGCCGGCCACCAGCGGCGCGATCACGTGCAGCACGAACGGCATCGCCGCATCCACGCGCAGGCGCCCTGCCGGGCGCTCGCGGCGCGCCGCCATCTGTTCCTCGGCCGATTCCACCGCATCGATGATCGCGCGCGCATGGCGCAGGAACGCCTCGCCTTCGGCGGTCAGGTGCAGGCGGCGGGTGGTACGGGTCAGCAGGGTGATCCCCAACTTGTCCTCCAGCCGCCCCAGCGCGCGGCTCACGCCCGAGGGTGTCTGCCCCAGCTGCTCGGCGGCGGCACTGATCGAGCCGCTGTCGATCACCGAAAGGAACGCCTGCATTTCATCTAGAGTGGTCTTCATGTCCCTATTATTGACTGCACGGCAATAGTGATTGACGTGAAGACCGGTTTTTCGGCAAAGGTCGGCGGCGCAGACTGCGCAGCCTCTTCCTCCTGCTGGACCCTGTCATGACCCGTGGCATTCCCCTCGCCCTGCTGGCGTTGACCCTCGGTGCCTTCGCCATCGGCACCACCGAATTCGTCATCGTCGGCCTGATCCCGACCATCGCCGGAGACCTGCAGGTCAGCCTGCCCTCGGCCGGCCTGCTGGTCTCGCTGTACGCGCTGGGCGTGGCCATCGGCGCGCCGGTGCTGACTGCGCTGACCGGACGCGTACCGCGCAAGCAACTGCTGGTGGCGCTGATGGTGTTGTTCACGCTCGGCAATGTCGTCGCCTGGATGGCACCCGGGTATACCTCGCTGATCATCGCCCGCATCCTGACCGGCCTGGCGCACGGCGTGTTCTTCTCGATCGGCGCGATCATCGCCACCGCCGTGGTACCGAAGGAGAAGGCAGCCAGCGCGATCGCCATCATGTTCACCGGCCTGACCGTGGCACTGGTGACCGGCGTGCCGCTGGGCACCTTCATCGGCCAGCATCTGGGCTGGCGCGCGACCTTCCTGGCGGTGGCCGGCCTCGGCGTGGTCGCCCTGATCGGCGCGCTGCTGTTCGTACCGCGCACCCTGCCGCAGAGTCCGCCGGCCAGCCTCCGCCAGCAGCTGGCCGTGCTCGGCCAGCCACGCCTGCTGCTGGTCTATGCGATGACCGCGCTGGGCTACGGTGGCACCTTCCTGGCCTTCACCTATCTGGCGCCGATCCTGCAGGACGTCACCGGCCTTCCGGCCAACGCCGTGAGCCTGGTGCTGCTGGTGTACGGCGTGTCAGTGGCGATCGGCAACCTGTGGGGCGGGCGCATGGCCGACCGCATGGGCCCGGTGCCCGCACTGAAGCGCATCTTCGGACTGCTGGCATTAGTGCTGTTCGTGCTCACGTTCACTGCCTACAACACCTGGTTGATGCTGCTGACGGTGCTGGCGCTGGGTGCGGTAGCGTTCGGCAACGTGCCCGGCCTTCAGGTCTACGTGGTCAAGCAGGCGCAGCGCTATGCACCGCAGGCCACCGACGTGGCCTCGGGCCTGAACATCGCCGCGTTCAACGTCGGCATCGCCCTGGGCGCCTCGCTGGGCGGCCTGGTGGTGGAGCACATCGGCCTGATGCATACGCCCTGGCTGGGCGCGCTGGTGGTCGTGCTGGCCTACGCGCTGACCGTGCTCAGTGGCCGCCTCGACCGCCGCGATGGCGTCGACCACCGCGCCGACGGCATTGCCGCCACCGCGCATTGATCCATGCAATGCACCGTTGCCGGCATGCATACGGTGCCTGTCCTACCCTCTTCCCTCTGCTACTCCCTTCCCCCGTTGGAGCTTCCCATGACTGTCCCCGCTTTCGGTCTCGGCACCTTCCGCCTCAAAGACCAGACCGTGATCGACTCGGTGCGCAATGCGCTGGAGGTCGGCTACCGCGCCATCGATACCGCGCAGATCTACGGCAATGAAGCCGAAGTCGGCCAGGCCATCGCCGAGTCGGGCGTGCCGCGTGATGATCTGTACTTGACCACCAAGGTGTGGATCACCGAGTTCAAGCGCGATGCGCTGCTGGCCAGCCTGCGTACCAGCCTCGAGAAGATGCGCACCGACCGCGTCGACCTGGCGCTGATCCACTGGCCGTCACCGAATGACAAGGTCGACGTGCCGATGGAGGAATACCTGCCGGCACTGGCCGAGGCCAAGGCGCAGGGGCTGACCCGCGAGATCGGCATCTCCAACTTCACCATCGCGCAGACCCGCAAGGCGATCGAGATCCTCGGCGCCGAAGCCATCGCCACCAACCAGATCGAGATCCACCCGTACCTGCAGAACCGCCTGCTGGTGAAGTTCCTGCAGGACAACGGCATCCACATCACCGCCTACATGAGTCTGGCTTATGGCGAAGTGCTGAAGGACCCGGTGATCCAGGCCATTGCCGGCCGTCACCAGGCTACGCCGGCGCAGGTTGCGCTGGCGTGGGCGCTGCAGCAGGGCTTCTCGGTCATTCCGTCGTCGACCAAGCGCGAAAACCTGGCAGCCAACCTGGAAGCAGCGGCCGTACGCCTGACCGACGAAGACATGGCGCAGATCGCCAAGCTGGATCGCGGCCATCGCCTCGCGAATCCGGAAGGGATTGCCCCGGCCTGGGATTGATCCCAACTGGGGTTACGTATCGGAATCGTAGGTGCCGACCATGGTCGGCACTGGCCTCTGGTCAGTCGATGACACATCGTGCCGACCAGGGTCGGCACCTACCCAAGGCAGCGCTATCCCTCGCCTTGCAGCAACCACCCACGCATGGCCGCACTGACCTCGTCCGGCTTTTCCATCGGTGCCAGGTGCCCGCAATCGGGCACCACCACCAGCTGCGAGTGCGGCACCAGGGCGTGCATCTCCTCGCTCACCGCCAGCGGCGTGATGCGGTCGTTCGCACCGCAGACGATCAGCAGCGGATCGCGGTAGCCGGCCAGCACGTCATGGCCGTCGCGGCGCTCCAGCGCGCTCTGGCGCAGGAACACTTCGGCGCCCAACCGCCCGGTCATGTCGCGCACACGCTGCACCAGCACGTAGTCGTCCAGCCGCGAGGCATCGATGTAGCTGCGCATCAACGCGTCACCGAAGCCGTGGAATTTTCCCGGCAAGCGCACGCTGGCACGTTGGCTGCGGCGCTGCTCGGCACGTTCCGGCGAATCGGCATGGATCGAGGTATCGATCAGCGCCAGCTGCAGCACACGTTCCGGCGCGATGCGCAGGATCTGCTGGGCGACGAAGCCGCCCAGCGAGAAACCTGCCAGCGCAAAGCGCTCCGGCGCCTGAGCCAGCACGTCTTCGGCCACGCCCTGCAGGGTTTCACCGCGGGTCTGGTCGCCCACCGTGCAATCGGCGATGTCGGCCAGGTCAGCCAGCTGTGAGCGCCACAGCTCGGCATCGTTGAGCAGGCCGGGCAGTAGCAACAGGGGGATACGGTTGGTCATGGGGGTATTGTCGCGCCATCACGGTGACGGAGCCATGCCGCAACGGGCGGCTGCGTTGTAGAGTCGAGCCATGCTCGACTGCGCCACAGCCAGTCGAGCATGGCTCGACTCTACAGAAAGCAACGACACGGACGCGACCATGGCAGACCCCTACAACAGCGGCTCCCCTTCCCCGCCCGCGCTGCGCTTCGACGATGCGCTGGTCACCACCGCCTTCGAGCTGCCCGGCCATCGCGTCGTGCGCAATCTGGGTGTGGTCCGCGGCATCACCGTGCGCTCGCGCTCGATCGTCGGCAATTTCCTCGGCGGTATACAGACGATCTTCGGCGGCAACATCACCATCTACACCGAACTGTGCGAACAGGCTCGCGAGGAAACCTACCGCGACATGGTCAAGCACGCGCGGCAGCTGGGCGCCAACGCCATCATCGGCATGCGCTACGACGCCACCGATGTGATGACCGGGCTGACCGAGGTGCTGTGCTATGGCACGGCGGTGGTGGTGGAGCCCCTCCGCTAACCTGGCCGTAGAGTCGAGCTTGCTCGACTGCTTCCCGATGGCGACAGTCGAGCAAGCTTGTATGTTCCTCCCGGCTCCTACGAGGTATGTAGGAGCCAGGGTGGAGGGACCGTCAAGCATGCATCTGCGGATACTAGCCGACAGACGAGTCGAGCGATCCCCATCCCGCACACGAACGTCGATAAAGGATCGTACGGCCCCCAAAGGGGATCGTCGATGTAGGCAAGCTAACGTCGGTGCGGTACCACCCCAGCCCCTTAAAGATAGCTGGGAGCCGTACAAATGTCTGATTCTCTCGATATTGGCGTGGACGTGGACTCCAAGGAGTTCGTACCGGCAGTGGCCGACCGCAAGGCCGGCGACAGGATCGCCAACACCCGGGCCGGCATAGCCCAGTGGCTCAACACCTTGCCCCAGCGATGCCGGATTGGCATGGAGGCGACGGGGCGGTACTACGAGTTGTTGGCTCGGATGGCTGGCCAAGCAGGCCACGTTGTCTATGTGATCAATCCACGTCTGATCAAGCACTACGGCCGGGCGACGGGCTCGCGTGGCAAGACGGACGCCATGGACGCCGAAGCGATCGCCCGGTACGTGAAGAAGGAGAACGATCGCCTGCGTGAATACGTACCGCGTACCGACGAGCAGCAGCAGATGCACGATTTGCTGCGCAAGCGGCAGACGCTGGTAAAGACACGCGCGCGCCTGGAGCAATCCTTCGGGGTAAGCAAAAGTGCCCCCGGGGAGCTGTCAGATCTGTTCTGCGCTCTGGCTGGGACGCTGTCCGAGCTGGAAAGCGAACTGCAGCGCTTGGGTCGCGATGGAGAGCATGGCGCGCTCTACAAGCGCCTGTTGACCATCCCTGGTATCGGCCCTGCCGTCGCCGCTCACCTGATTTACTACATGACGCGCTGGCCGTTGGCCAACGCCAACGCGTGGATCGCCTGCACGGGCCTGGATCCCCGGCCCAACGAGTCTGGCGGCAGAACGGGACGGCGTCGGCTGTCCAAACAGGGCGCGCCAGTGCTGCGCCAGATGCTCTACATGGCCGCAATGGGGCTCAAGCGGTGTCGCCGGGGGCAACCGCTCTACGACGAGCTGTCAAAACGCGGTCACCCCAGCACCGCCGTCTTCAACATCCTGGCCAGAAAGCTGGCCAGGATCGCCTGGGGTGTCTTCAAAAGCGGCCGGGACTTCGATCCGGCCATGCTGAAGGTGGGTCAAGCCTGCTTCCAGCAGGCTTGACCGCGAACATAGGATCTCGACTCTACAAGTCCGGTGCCGGCACCTCGACCTGCTGCACCGGCAGGGTCACCATCATCACCGTCGGATCGTCTGGATCCAGCCTGGTCTTGAAGCCCAGGCTCTGGCACATCGCCAGCATGGTGCTGTTCTCGCGCAGCACCTGGCCTTCGACCACGTCCAGGCCCAGCCACTTGGCGTACTCGATCATGATCGCCATCAACCGCCAGCCGATGCCGTGGCCCTTCAGGTCCGAACGGATCAGGATGCCGTACTCGCCACGGTGGTAATCGGCATCAGCGTGCAGGCGTACCGCGCCCAGCATTTCGCCGCTGCGCGGTTCGATCGCCACCAGCGCGATCGAGCGTGCGTAATCGAGCTGGGTCAGGCGCGCGATGAACTCGTGGCTGAAGTGCTTCACCGACTGGAAGAAACGCAGGCGCAGATCCTCGTCACTGACGCGGGCGAAGAACGCACGGAACAGTGCGTCGTCCTCCGGCCGCACCGGGCGCACGAAGGCACGGCCGCCATCGGACAGCTCGATGGTGCGCTCCCACTCCTTCGGGTACGGGAACACAGAGAAACGCGGATGGCCGCGGCCCTTGTGCAGAATGCGCGACGGTGCCACCGCTACGCGGGCATCGAGGGCGAGGATGCCCTTGCCGTCGACCAGCAGCGGGTTGATGTCCAGCGTGCGCACTTCGGGGATATCGGCAGCCAGTTGTGCCAGCTTCACCAGCGCCAGCGCCAGTGCGCGCTCGTCAGCCGCCGGCACGTCACCGTAAGCCTTGAGGATGCGCGAGGCGCGGGTCTGGCCGATCAGCTCATGGGCCAGGCGCAGGTCCAGCGGCGGCAGCGCCAGTGCCTTGTCGTTGATCACTTCGACGGCAGTGCCGCCGCGACCGACCACGATCACCGGACCGAACGTCGCGTCATCGGCGATGCCGACGATCAGTTCGCGCGCCTTCGGGCGGACGATGGTCGGCTGTACCAGCAGGCCATCAATGCGTGCATCCGGCCGCAGCTGGCGTGCGCGCGACAGGATCGCGTTGGCCGCGCTCTGCACCGCCGGCAGCGTGGCCAGGTTGAGGCGCACGCCATCCACTTCCGACTTGTGCGGAATATCCGGCGAGAGAATCTTCAGTGCGACCGTGGCACCGCGCTCCAGCAGCGGCTGCGCCAGATCCATCGCTTCGTGCGCATCGCGCGCATGCATCACCGGCGCGGACGGAATGCCATAGGCCTTGAGCAGTTCATGGGTGGCCAGCGGGTCCAGCCACTGCTGGCCGTTGGCCAGCGCGGCATCGACCAGTGCGCGCGCGGCGGCCGTGTCGACACTGAAATCCTGCGGCAGGCTGGGCGGCGTTTCCATCAACGCGTTCTGCGCTTCGCGGTAGCGCACCAGGTGCTGGAAGCCACGTACGGCTTCGGCCTCGGTCGGGTAGGTCGGGACGCGTGCCGCGTTGAGCGTGGCCGTGGCCTGGTCGTCGTTGCCCAGCCACACCGCGAATACCGGCTTGTCGCGGTGATGGCGCGGGCGCAGGCCGAGTGTGCGGGTGAGCGCCTGCGCCGCGTCCGCCGATGAGGTGAACGCGGTCGGCACGTTCACCACCATCACCGCGTCATTCTCGTTGTCGGCCAGCAGCGCTTCGATGGCCGCGGCATAGCGATCACCATCGGCGTCGACCACGATGTCGACCGGATTGCTGCGCGACCAGCCCTGCGGCAGCACCGCGTCGAGTTTCTCGATGGTGCTGTCGGACAGGTTGGCCAGCGTGCCACGCAATGCGATCAGCTGGTCCACCGCAAGGCGACCCACACCACCACCGTTGCTGAGGATGGCCAGGCGGCGACCGGGGAACGTCCCCAACCGACCCAGCGATTCGGCGGCGGTGAACAGCTCGTCCAGCGCCCCCACGCGCAGCAGGCCGGCGCGGTTGAAGGCAGCACCGTACACATCATCGGCGCGGGCCAGGGCCTGCACATGGGTATCGCGGCTGCCCGGCTGCACGCGCTCGGCACGGCCGGACTTCACCACCACCACCGGCTTGGCACGCGCGGCGGCACGCGCGGCCGACATGAACTTGCGCGCATCCTTGATCTGCTCGACATAGAGCAGGATGGCGCGGGTACGGTAGTCGGTGGCGAAGTAGTCGAGCAGGTCGCCGAAGTCGACGTCCATCGTGTCGCCCAGCGAGACCACGGCGGAGAAGCCGACCGAGCGCGCCACGCCCCATTCCACCAGCGCCGCCGCAATCGCCGAGGATTCGGAGACCAGCGCGAGATCGCCGGCCTGCGGAAAATGTGCGGCGATGCTGGCATTGAGCCGTGCATGCGGTGCGATCACGCCCAGGCAGTGCGGGCCAAGGATGCGCAGGCCGTGCTTGCGCGCCACCGTTTCCACCTGTTCCGACAACGAGCCCGGGCCTTCGCCCAGATGCGCGGTGAGGATGATCGCGGCCTGCACGCCGCGCTCGGCGGCGGTGCGTATCACCTGCGGCACGATCGCCGCCGGTGCGGTGATCACCACCAGCTCGGGCACCCAGTCCAGGTCCTTCAACCGCTTGACCGTGCGGATGCCATCGATCTCGGCGTGTCGCGGGTTGATCCACGCCACCTTGCCGGGGAAGCCGGTGCCGCGCAGGTTGCGCATCACCGCGCGCCCGGCCGAGCGCTCGCGCGGGCTGCCGCCGATCACCGCGACCGACTGCGGACGGAACACAGACTGCAGGTGGTAGGTACTCATGCGCCTACGGTACCCAAAAAAGGGGACGGAGGGGATTAAGTCGTTTGTGCCTCATGTGCCTTAAACGACTTAATCCCCTCCGTCCCCTTTTTGTTCTGCATGCCGACCAAGGTCGGCACCTACCGGAGCACGATGGTTCCGGCTTACAGCAGCGTGCCGTGCAGGATCATCGCGGCGATGCTGAAGTAGATCACCAGGCCCGTCACGTCCACCAGGGTGGCCACGAACGGCGCCGAAGCGCTGGCCGGGTCGAAGCCGAGCCGTTTCAGGATGAAGGGCAGCATCGAGCCGGACAGCGAGCCGAAGGTGACGATGCCGACCAGCGCGGCGCCGATGGTGATCGCCAGCAGGATCCAGTGCTCGCCGTAGTCGTGCAGGCCGCCCAGCTGCCAGATCACGATGCGCACGATGGCCAGGCAGCCGAGAATCGCGCCCAGCACCATGCCGGTGGGCACTTCGCGCAGGGCCACCTTCCACCAGTCACGCAGGCGCAGTTCGCGCAGTGCCAGGCTGCGGATCAGCAGCGAGGTAGCCTGCGAGCCGGAGTTGCCGCCCGAGCTCATGATCAGCGGGATGAACAGGGTCAGTACCACCGCGCGTGCCAGTTCGTCCTCGTAGTGCTGCATCGCGCTGGCGGTCAGCATCTCACCCAGGAACAGCACGCTCAGCCAGCCGGCGCGCTTGCGCAGCATCTCGAAGAAGCCGATCTGCATGTACGGCTTGTCCAGTGCCTCCATGCCGCCGAACTTGTGCGCATCTTCGGTGGACTCTTCGATCAGCGCATCGAGCACGTCGTCGACGGTGACGATGCCAAGCATCTGCTGCTGCGCGTCGACCACCGGAATCGCCAGCAGATCGTGGCGGCGGATCAGCCGCGCCACTTCCTCCTGGTCCATCAGCGCATCCACCGTCACCGGCGGATTGACCTGGGCCACGTCCAGGATCGATTCCTCGGGCAGGCCGGTGATCAGCCGGCGCATGGTCACTACCTGCTGCAGCTGCTGGCTGGCTGGGTCTAGCACGTAGATCGCGTACACCGTCTCGCGGGTGCGCTCGACCTGGCGGATGTGCTGCAGGGTCTGCGCCACCGTCCAGCTGGCAGGCACCGCCACATACTCGGTGGTCATCAGCGCACCGGCAGTGTTCGGTGGGTAGCTGAGCAGCTTCTGGATGGCCTGGCGGGCGTCGGTGCCCAGCAGCGGGATCAGCCGCGCGCGTTCTTCCTCATCCAGCTCGTGGACGATGTCGGTGGCGCGGTCATCGGCCATCAGGCCCAGCAGCGCCGCAGCCCGCGCCGGCGGCAGCGCGGCGACCAGTTCGCCACTGCGGTGCAGCTCCGGCGCTTCGAGCATCTTCACTGCACGCGGCAACGGCAGCGCCGCCAGCGTTTCCGCGGCGCGGGTCAGTTCCAGCGTATTGAGGAATTCCACCGCGTCGGCGGTGTTGTAGTTCGCCAGCGGTGCGGCCAGTGCGGCGGCATCGGCCACCGGGCGCAGCAATTGCTTCTGGTTCATCGGTTTTGCCTTGTGGGGGTGCGACCTCGCGCAACGCCAACGCAGGCAAACCGTCCCGATGTCAGGCGGTGGCCATCGCTGGCGTCGAACAAGGTCGACTTCTACTGTCGCTGGACATGGGTTGGGGACTCCGGGATGCGTATGCCGACGGACGCGCCGCCAGCGGCGGGCAGTCTGGACCCGTGGGCCATGCAGGTCAACCCGGCAGCCTTGCGCAGGGCGCCTGCCCGGCAGGTTGTGCTCGTGCATACACAGGCCGGCGCGCATAATGACGCGGTGGCACTCGCCTCCCCTTCCCCCACCCGAACGGACGCACCGCGGGCTTCTCCGATGACCAGGTATTCCCATGCATAGCGGTGGTCTGGAACTGGCCCTGGTGCTGCTGCTGGCGGCGGTCATCGCCGTGCCGGTGTTCAAGAAGTTCGGCTTCGGCGCGGTGCTGGGCTATCTGGCGGCCGGTGTGGTGCTGGGCCCGGACGGGCTGGGCTTTGTGCAGGACGCCGACCGCATCCTCGGCGCCGCCGAGATCGGCGTGGTGATGCTGCTGTTCGTGATCGGTCTGGAACTGTCGCCGGCCCGCCTGAAGGTGATGCGGCGCTCGGTGTTTGGTGCCGGTGCGGCACAGGTGGCGCTGTCCGGGCTGGTGCTGGGCGGCCTGCTGCTGCTCGACCATTTCCAATGGAAGAGCGCACTGGTGGTGGGCGTGGCACTGGCGCTGTCGTCCACCGCGGTCGGCCTGCAGCTGCTGTCAGAACACAAGGCGATCAACAGCGACCATGGCCGGCTCGGGTTCGCCATCCTGCTGTTCCAGGACCTGATCGCGATTCCGCTGCTGGCGGCCATCCCGCTGCTGGGCGGGGTAAAGAACGAGACCCTGCGCTGGGAAGACGCCGCCGTGGCCCTCGGCGCGCTGGCGGTGGTGATCCTGTGCGGGCGACCGGTGCTGCGCAAGGTGTTCGGCATCATCGCGCGTACCCGCAGCCCGGAAGTATTCACCGCGACCGCACTGCTGGTGGTGCTGGGCACCGCCTGGTTCATGCAGGAGGCCGGCCTCAGCCCCAGCCTGGGCGCGTTCCTGGCCGGCGTGCTGCTGTCCGATTCGGAGTTCCGGCACGAACTGGAAGCGCAGATCGAGCCGTTCAAGGGGCTGCTGCTGGGCCTGTTCTTCATTGCGGTGGGCATGGGCATCGACCTCGACCGCATCGTTGCCGAGCCGTGGCTGATCGCCGCCGGCGTGGCGATCCTGCTGGTGGTCAAATTCAGCCTGCTGTACGTGATCGGGCGCATCGCAAAGCTCAGTTCACGGCACTCGCTGCTACTGGGCAGCGTGCTGTGGCTGGGCGGCGAGTTCGCCTTCGTGGTGTTCAACGAAGCGCAGCGCGCGCACCTGCTGGGCAACGCCAACCATGACCGCCTGGTGGCGATCGTCGGCCTGTCGATGGCGATCACGCCACTGCTGATGATCGCGCTGCTCAAGCTGCTCGGCCAGGAGAAGGCAACGCCGCGCGAGGCAGCCGAGGCCGACAAGGTGGCGCCGGACAACCGGCCGAAGGTGCTGATTGCCGGCATGGGCCGCTTCGGCCAGGTCATCGCGCGCCTGCTGACCGCGCAGAAGGTGCCGTTCGTGGCACTGGAAGCGAACCCCGATACCGTGGCCGACCTGCGCCGCTTCGGCAACCAGCTGTACTACGGCGACCCGACCCGGCCGGAGATGCTGCGCGCGGCCGGCGGCGAGCACATCGATGTGTTCGTGATCACCGTGGACGACCCGGAGACCAACCTGCGCGCGGTGCGCATGGTGCGCCGGTTGTACCCGGACGCGAAGGTGCTGGCGCGCGCACGCAACCGCCAGCATGCGTGGCGCCTGATGGACATGTCGGCTGAGCCGTTCCGCGAAGTGTTCGGCACCAGCCTGGAAATGAGCGGGCGCGTGCTGACTGCATTGGGTGTTGCACCTGAAGTGGCTGAACGCCACGTGCAGCGCTTCCGTGAGCACGACGAGCAGCTGCTGCGCGACCAGTACCTGGTGTACGACGACGAGGCTGCGGTGATCCAGACCTCGCGCGATGCACGCAACGACCTGATGCACCTGTTCGAGGCCGACGCGGAAAGCGACGGCAAGTAGGCGTGCCGACCAACGGTCGGCACCCACCACAGATTGCGGTAGTGCCGGCCGCTGGCCGGCAGCCTCGAAATTCCGGTGGTTTCATGAGGTTGCCGGCCAGCGGCCGGCACTACCCACTGCGGATTCCGGCAGTAGATCCACGCCATGCGTGGATGCTTTGGATTCCGGACACGATCATCCACGCATGGCGTGGATCTACTGGGTCCCGATCAGCCGTTGTCGCGCAGGAACCGCGCCATCGACGAGACGCCAGGCACGCGCGGCTCGAACTCGCCGGCCACGTCGATGAAGCCCCGCATCACCGCGATCTCGCGCGGGCTGCGGTTGAGGCTGTCGCGCACTTCCGGATCGGCACCGGCGCGCAGCAGGCGCTGCACCAGCAGCGGCAGACCATGCAGCGCGGCCAGGTGCAGCGGGCCGAAACCGCGCGGATCACGCACGTCCAGGCTCACGTCCTCATCCAGCAGGCGTTCCACCGCCGCCATCACCACCTGCTCGTCGCAGGCGGTACCCGGCTCGGCACGCGCACCCAGCAGCAGCAGCAGCGGCGTGACCGAACCGGCAGCGGCCTGGTCCGGTTCGGCACCGGCCAGCAGCAGGGTGTCGAGCAGGGCCAGCAGGCGCGAGCGGTCGCGGGCACTGAAACCGTACAGCGCGGCACAGTGCAGCGGGCCCAGCTGCTGCGCGTCACCGGCATGCACGTCGGCACCGGCGGTGAGCAGGCGCGCGACGATGTCCGGCAGGCCCAGCGCCGAGGCCAGCATCAGCACGGTCACGCCGCCCGGCAGGCGGTGTTCCAGCTTGGCACCGGCGTCGAGCAGGGCCGAAACGATGTCCACCTGGCGCATGCTGACCGCCGCCGACAGCGGCGTCGCGCCACTGGCAGCGGCGTGCTGCGGATCGGCGCCGCGTGCCAGCAGCAGGTCGGTTACTGCCAGATGGCCACCACCGGCCGCACGCAGCAGCGCGGTGCAGCCCTGTGCGTCGACTGCGTCGACGGCAAATCCCAGATCGATCAGGCGGCGCACCGCATCGACGTCACCGGCCATCGCAGCGGCCGGCAGATCGGCCTCGCGCAGGGTGCGGCGCGGCAACGGCCACACCCGCCAGTCGAGCCAGTCGGCCAGGTCACGGCGACCGATCGACAGCGCCACGCCCAGCGGCGTCTGCCCATCGGCGGCACGTGCTTCCGGCGAGGCACCGTGCTGCACCAGCAGCTTCAGCGCGCCTTCGCGGGCCAATGCGGTGGCCAGATGCAATGCGGTCATGCCATGGCTGTCACGCGCTTCACGATCGACACCGGCCTTGAGCAGGGCCTGCTGCAGGCGCAGCCAGCCCAGGCGCACTGCCAGCGACAACGGCGGGTCACCCGCCGGCGAGGCCGCGAACGGATCGGCACCACGTTCCAGCAGTTCCAGCGCCAGCTGCTCCAGGCCACGGGCCGCCTGATCGTGCTGTGCGCAGGCGGCAAGGAAGCGCGCCAGGCCACCGCGTCCGGCCGGCGACAGGCCGCGCTGCAGCATGACCTGCAGCGCCGGCACCGCATCGATGCCGCGCGACAGCAGCGCGAACATCGGCGTGTCGGAGCAGGCGTCACGCACGTAGGGATCGGCGCCGTGGCCCAGCAGCCAATCGACCGCACGCGGCTCCAGTGCCAGTTCCGGATCGAGCAGCAGGCCACCCAGTTCTTCCGGCTGGCACAGCTTGGCCAGCGCGGCCATGCCATCGGTGTTGCCGAAGCCCAGCGCTTCGCGCAGCAGGGTCAGCGGCGGACGGTCCGGCAGCAGGCCACTGGCGCTGGCGGCTTCGCCGCGCTCGGCCAGGCCATCACTGACGGCGGCCGGCAACGGATAGGACGGGTCCAGCAGGGCCACAATCGCCCAGCGACCGGCTTCGGCGGCGTAGTCCACCGCACGGCGGCCAACCGGATCGGTGGCATCGGCGGCGATGCCCAGCTCGACCAGGCGCTTGATCAGCAATGGCGAGACATCCTCGGCCATCGCCGCCAGCTGCACCGCATTGCGGCCTTCGCCGTCCACCGCAACCAGATCCGGCTTATGCGGCAGCAGATGCTCGACCACGGCAGCGCGACCGGCACGGGCCGCTTCCAGCCACGGCGTACGGCCCAGCGCATCGCGCGCTTCCAGATTGGCACCGGCACCCAGCAGCACGCCGATGATCTCGACGTGGCCAGCCAGTGCGGCCTCATGCAGCGCGCTGCGGCGCTGGCGATCACGCGCGTCAGCCCGCGCCTTGTGCTTGAGCAGCAGCTGCACGCCGGCCGGATCGTCGTCTTCGGTGGCGGCCGCGGCCAGCAACACCGGGGTGCCTTCGGCCGGTTCGCTGCGCGCACCGCGTTCGAGCAGGAAGCGGGCCAGGCGCCAGTTGCCGACCTGGCAGGCCACGGCCAGCGGCGACCAGCCCTCGTTGTTCAGCGCGTCGACTTCGGCGGCGGCATCGCGCAGCAGCGCGGCCACGCCCGGGTCGGAACTGCGCGCCGCATGGTGCAGCGGGGTGTTGCCATCGCTGTCGATGGCACGCGAATCGGCACCGTTGGCGAGCAGGGTCATCACCGCTTCGGGGCGGCCGTGCCAGCTGTCGCGGGTGGCGGCCAGCAGCGGGGTCATGCCCCGGTGCGGCGCATTCACATCGACGCCGCGGGCGATCAGTTCGCGCAGCAGGCGCAGGTCCGGCAGCACCGCCGCCAGCACCGCCAGGCTGCGCTGGTCGCGCCAGTTCGGGTCCGGCAGCGCATACGGATCGGCACCGGCCTGCAGCAACTGCAGGCCCCGGTCGATGCGGCCATGGCGGGCGGCTTCATACAGGGCCGGGGTCAGCTCCTGCGGCGCCATCGCCTCCAGCGGCGCGGTTTCGGCCGCAGCTGCGAACATCGGTTCGTGCTCGTTGCCGGCGCTGGCCAACGGGCTCGCGCGCAGCGACACCAAGGGTGCCGGCGCCACCCGCTGCAGCAGCAGGTGCAGCACGGGAGACAGCAGCACCACCGCCAGCGCGGCGGGCCAGCGCGCGCCTTCCGGCAACAGGCCCGGCCAGGCCGGCAGCACCACCAGCGCGGCCAGCGCGATCACCAGCGCGGCGACACCGAGACCGCGCCAGGCGGTCAGGTCGCGTCCGGCCAGCGCCTGCCAATGCTGGGCGAGATTGCCGTCCAGGCGTTCGACATCGTTCCACAGCGGCCAGGTGCGCCAGGCCGCCAGCAGGCCGGCACTGACCAGCACGCTCAGGCCCAGCACCGCGGCTAGGCTGCCGCTGTCACGCAGCGCCGCCAGCGGCCAGGCCAGCAGCAGCGCCAGCAACAGCGGCGCCGCCGTCCACAACGCCAGCAGCGCCGGCAGGTCCTGGCGCGCGACGATCTTCAGCGGCAGCAGCGCTCGGCTGCGACGCCACCACGACACACCCAGCGCGAACGCCGGCTGCGCCAGTGCCGCAAGGATGGCGCCTGGAACGCCGCCCACAGCGGCGCCCAGCGCCAGCACGGCACCGACGGCGAAGGCGATCGACAGGGCGCGCGGACGGGACGTGTCAGTCATAGTGGCGCGGCATCAGGCTGGCCACCGATGGCGGCACCTGCAGGTAGAACCCGCGCTCGCTCATTTCGCTGCGGACCTTTTCCGGATCGGCCTGGGCCAGGCGGCGCTGGGCATCCAGGGCCACGTCCAGGACGAAGGTGAGCGCACCCAGCGAGGTGAGCAGCGGCGCAGGCAGCGCGCTGAAATCATCGCGACGGGGAACGTAGACGTAGGTGTCCGGCTTGAGTTGGCTTTTATAGACGTAGGCGTGCATGTCCGCGGGACGATAACCCGGGAAGAGCCATGATTGTGTCGGAAAGCCGACACCGGGGAAAGCCGTCAGCCGACGATGGCGGCGTGATCGGCGGCGTTTCCCCGGCGGGATTCAGCAATGTGGCGACGGCGTTCAGCCAACGCCGCCGCCACACGGGCGCTTACTTGACCTTGGCGTAGGTGCCCTTCAGCGCGACACCGGCGAGGATCGCACCGGCATAGCATTCGTAGTTGGTGCTGCTCTTGAACTCGTTCTTCTTGTAGTAGCTGACGATGTCGACCACGGCGTTGGCGCCGCGCGACTTGGCACCGTCCTGCAGCGCGCGCAGCGCCGACAGCGCAACCCAGCGGCAAGCCTCGGCGTCGCTCTTGTTGGCGGCGTTGGTCTTCTTGTTGGTCACGTCTTCGCCCAGGCGCTGCTGCACGCTGACCGGCTGGCCGGCCAGGTAGAAGCGGACGCTGCCGTCGATGCCGGCGTCCTTGGCAGCCTGCGAACTGACCAGTTCCTGCAGGGACTGCTCCACGCGGGTATCGCGGGCAGAAGCGGTGGAGGCCAGGGCCAGCAGTGCGGTGGCCGTGGCGATCATCAGGGTGCGGCGCATCGGAACATCTCCTTGTCGAGGGTGCGGGTAGGTTGCGGGAACAGCGGCGGTGGGGCGGTGGATCACTCGCGCCAGCGGCGGAACACCAGCGAGGTGTTGATGCCACCGAAGGCGAAGTTGTTGCTCATCACGTACTCAGCCTGCAATTCGCGACCTTGGCCGGTGATGAAGTCGAGCTGGCCGCAGCGTGGATCGACCTCGGCCAGGTTCAGGGTGGGCGCGAACCAGCCGGCGCGCATCATCTCGATGCTCATCCAGGCCTCGAACGCACCACAGGCGCCCAGCATGTGGCCGACGTAGCTCTTCAGCGAGCTGATCGGCATGCGGCTGCCGAACACCTGCGCGGTGGCCTGGGTCTCGGCGATGTCACCGTGGTCGGTGGCGGTGCCGTGGGCGTTGACGTAGTCGATCTGCGCCGCGTCCAGCCCGGCATCCTCCAGCGCCAGGCGCATGGCCTGGGCCATGGTGTCGGCACTGGGCTGGGTGACGTGCTGGCCATCGCTGTTGGTGCCGTAGCCGACCACCTCGGCAAGGATGGTGGCGCCACGTGCCCGCGCGTGCTCCAGGTCTTCCAGGATCAGCGTACAGGCACCCTCGCCCAGCACCAGGCCATCGCGGCCGGCATCGAACGGGCGCGGCGTGGTCTGCGGCGCATCATTGCGCACGCTGGTGGCGAACAGGGTGTCGAACACTGCCGCGGCAGTGGCATCGAGCTGCTCGGCACCGCCAGCCACCATCACCGTCTGCTTGCCGCTGCGGATCGCTTCGTAGGCCGCGCCCACGCCCTGGCTGCCCGAGGTGCAGGCACTGGAGGTGGTGTAGACGCGCCCGGACAAACCAAAGAACACACCGATGTTGACCGGCGCGGTGTGGCTCATCATCTTCAGGTAGGTGGTGGCACTGATGCCGTCGGTGGTGAACTCGTTGAGCATGCGGCCGAATTCACCGGTGGCCTCGTGGCTGCCCGAGGACGAACCGTAGGCCACGCCGGTACGGCCACTGCGCAGCACCGGGTGCTCGTGCAGGCCAGCCTCGTGCAGTGCCACCTCGGTGGCGCGCACCGACATGATCGCGACCTTGCCCATCGAGCGGGTGGTCTTGCGGTTGTAGTTCGGCGGCAGCTCGAAGTCCTGCGCCGGCGCGGCCAGCTTGGTGTTCAGGCCGGCATAGACATCCCATTCGGGCATCGTGCGCACGGCATTGCGGCAGCTGCGCAGGTGCGCTTCGATGGTCGGCCAGTCGTGGCCGAGCGGACTGATGGCGGCCGCACCGGTGACCACCACGCGACGATCGGCGGCCATCAGAGCATGCCTCCGTTCACCGAGATCACCTGGCGGGTGATGTAGCCGGCCGGCTCGGACAGCAGGAACGCCACCGTGGCCGCCACTTCGTCGGGACGACCGACGCGGCCGGCGGGAATCAGCTTGAGCGCGTGTTCGATCACTTCATCATTGAGCATTTCGGTCTCGATCAGGCCCGGGGCCACGCAGTTGACGGTGATCTGGCGGCTGGCCAGTTCCAGTGCCAGCGCCTTGGTGGCACCGATGATGCCGGCCTTGGCGGCACTGTAGTTGACCTGGCCGCGGTTGCCGGCCAGCCCGGACACCGACGACAGGGTGACGATGCGGCCCGGCTTGCGCCGCCGCACCATCGGCATGATCAGCGGATGCAGCACGTTGTAGAAGCCATCCAGGTTGGTGTGGATGACCTGGTCCCAATCCTCCGCCGACAGCGCCGGGAAGGCGCCATCACGGGCGATGCCGGCATTGCAGACCACGCCGTAGTACGCGCCGTGCGCTTCGACATCGGCCTCCAGCGCGGCGCGTGCGGCCTCGCGGTCGGCTACGTCGAACGCCAGCACGCGGGCCTGCTGGCCCATGGCCTGGATCTCGGCCACCACGGCCTGTGCCTCTTCCAGGCGGCTGCGGCAATGCACCACCACGTCGAAGCCATCGCGCGCGATGCGCAGCGCGATGGCCCGGCCGATGCCCCGGCTGGCGCCGGTCACCAGCACGCTTCGATTCCCTGTCATGCCTGTCCACTCTCCAGATAGGCCATCGCGTCGGCCGGTTCGAACACCGACACGTTGGCTGTCGCCCATTCGTCCTCGCCCGCCAGGATGCGGCAGGCGAACATCCCCAATCCATTGTCACCCAACAGCTCGCAGCGCGCCTGTACGCGCAGCCGCGAACCGCTGGGGAAGCTGCTGCGCGCGCTGCTGTAGCGGCGGCTGCCGAGCAGGAAGCCCAGCTGCGGCGGCTTGCCGGCCGCACGCGCGCGGCAGCCGGCCCAGGCCGCGATGGCCTGCGCCATGTATTCGATGCCGACCCACGCCGGCACTTCGCCGTTCTCCACGAACAGGCCGGATTCGGGCACCACCAGTTCAGCCTCGAGGGTGTCCTGGTCCCACTGCGTGATGCGCTCCAGCAGGCACATGTCCTGGCGGTGCGGCACCACGTCCTCGATCGCGTACAGCGTGTTCATCGACGCTCCAGTGCCAGCACGGCATTGCTGCCGCCGAAGGCGAACGAATTGCTCAGCACCCGCCGCGGCGCCTGCGCCAGGCAGGAGCCCGGCGCGACCAGCGGCAGCACCGGCAGTGCGGGGTCGGGCACGCCGTCCCACCAGTGCGGCGGCAGCTGCTGCTGTGGGTTCTCGGCCAGCAGGATCCAGCACAGCGCCGCCTCGATCGCGCCCGAGGCACCCAGCGTATGGCCGGTCAGCGGCTTGGTCGAACTGGCCGGCACGCCATTGCCCAGCACCTGCGAGACCGCCAGGCTTTCCATCGCATCGTTGTGCCCGGTGGCGGTGCCATGCAGGTTCACGTAATCCACTTCGTCGGCGCCCCAGCCGGCGCGCAGCAGCGCCTGCTGCAGGGCGTCGATGGCCCCCATCCCCTGCGGATCGGGGGCGGACATGTGATGGGCATCGGCCGATTCGCCCCACCCGGCCAGGCACACCGGACCCGGCTCGCGGGTAAGCAGGAACAGCGCGGCGCCCTCGCCGATGTTGATGCCGGAGCGGTGCTGCGAGAACGGATTGCAGCGCAGTGCCGACACCGATTCCAACGCGCTGAAGCCGGCCACGGTGAAGCGGCACAGCGAATCGGCACCGCCGGCAATCACCGCATCGACGATGCCGGCGCGCAGCATCCGGGCGGCCGACATCAGCGCCTTGGCGCTGGACGAGCAGGCGGTGGACAGGGTCCATGCCGGCCCCTGTGCACCACTGCGCTGGCGCACGAACTGCGCGGCGGTGCCCATTTCCTGCTGGGCGTAATCGAAGCCCTGCGGCCACTGGCCCTGTTCGGCGTGGGTGCGCAGGGCCTGCTCGGATTCACCAATGCCCGAGGTGCTGGTGCCCAGCACCACCGCCACACGCTCGGCACCATGGCGGGCGATCGCGGCGGCCACCGCTGGTGCGATCTGCGCCAGTGCCACGTCCAGCAGGGCGTTGTTGCGCCCGCGCAGGGCCACCGGCAGGTCCTCCAGCGCCGGCAGTGGCGTGCGCACCTCTCCCAGCGCCAGGGTGCGCCCCGGCAGCAGGCTGTCGTTGTCGCTGAGCCCGCCCGGCACATCGGCGAACATCGCCGACGCGACCGCGGCGCGGCCATCGCCGAGCGCGCAGACCACGCCCAGGTCGTTCAGGTAGATCGGTGCACTCATCGGTCCTGCCCGGCCATGTCGATCGATTCGATGCGCAGCGCATAGCCTTCGGCGCGGTTGTCCAACTGCACGCTGCCATCGTCCAGGCGCTGCAGCTGCAGCCACACCGTGCCGTCGCGCGACAGGCTGCGCTGCCGGCCGTCATCGCTGACCTGCCAACCTGCCGGCAACGCGGCGGCAATGGCCGCGGTCGGCCACAGCGCGAACTGCAGGTCATCCAGCACACGCTCGGCACGTACCTGCGGCGGCAGCCACGGCGCGCGCTGCTGGGTCAGCTGCTGGCCGTCCCACTGCAGGCGCACGCCGGTCTGGCCCATCGCCTGCACCGCCAGCTGCACCTGCTGCGCATCGGCTTCCAGCAGAGCATCCAGGTCGCGCTCATGCGTACCGAACCGGAAATGCAGCTGCTGCTGCAATGCCAGCGGCGCCGGCAGGCTGGCCGGCGACAGGCGCAGCGGCGGCAGTTCCACCAATGGCTTGGGCATGCGGCCGGCACAGGCGGCCAGCAGCAGGCACAGCAGCACGGCCGCGGTACGGGCGATCAGGCGCTGCACAGCTGCTCCAGCACGCGCATGCGGCGGCCGCTTTCGTCGGCCACATACGGGTTGTTGGTGTCCCAGGCGTAGCCGGCCAGGATGGAACTGATCATGTCGCGTACTTCGGGCTGCTGCTGCGGGTGGTAGATGATCTTCTGGAAGCCGCCCTCGTACCAGCTTTCAACGAAGCGGCGGAAGGTCTTCACGCCGGCACGCAGCGGGATCGAGAATTCAGCTTCCCAGTCGACGGTTTCGCCGGCATAGCGGCGCGCCAGGCATTCGCTGGCCAGCTGCGCGGACTTGAAGGCGATGGTGACGCCGGAGGAGAACACCGGGTCAAGGAACTCGCCGGCATTGCCCAGCAGGGCGTAGCCCGGGCCCCACAACGAGCTGACATTGGCCGAGTAACCGGTGATGCGACGCACCGGCAGCACCGCCCATTCGGCGTTGGCCAGCAGCCGGGTCAGGTTGGGGTCCTCGCCAACGATGGCCTGCAGCTTCTGCAGGTCGTCGCCCTCGTAGCGCTCGAAGAACGACGGCTCGGCGACCACGCCCAGCGAGCAGCAGCCGTTGGAGAACGGGATCGTCCAGTACCAGACGTCGATGTGCTCGGGATGGGTGGTGATCAGGATCTTGTTGCGGTCGAAGTCCGCTTCGGCCGGAATGTTGTCGCGCACGTGGCAGAAGATCGCCCCGCGCACCGGGAAGTTGGACGGCGATTCCAGCTGCAGCAGGCGCGGCAGCAGGCGCGCGAAACCGGATGCATCGAGGATGAAATCAGCCTCGATGCGGTACTCGCTGCCGTCCGGGCGGCGCACGGTCACCGCCGGCTGCTCGCCCGGCTCGACCGCAAGCACTTCATCGCCGAAGCGCAGCGTGGTGCCCATGCGTTCGGCGCCGCGCGCCAGCACGTTGTCGAAGTCGGCGCGCTGCACCTGGTAGGTGGTGCCCCAACCTGGCGAGAACTTCTTCCTGAAGTCGAACGCGGTGCGCGCCTCGCCATGCACGAAGGCGGCGCCGTTCTTGTGCTGGAAGCCCGCTTCGACCACGTCCTGCAGCAGGCCTGCCGCTTCGATGTACTCCATGCTCTGCGGCAGCAGGCTTTCACCGATCGAGAAGCGCGGGAACTGCTGGCGCTCCAGCATCAGCACCTGGCGGCCCTGCTGGCGCAGCATCGCCGCGGCCACCGAGCCGGCCGGGCCCGCGCCGATGATCAGGATTTCAGTACGTTCGACAGCATCCACAGCAGTATTCATCGGTGCGTCCTTGTTGCTCGATCAGGTGGAAAGAAGGAAGTCGGAAGACAGGTTCAAGCTGGCGGCAGGTCATGTGGCGGCGGCCGGAACAGCGGCGAGATCAACCAGACCAGGCCGATGCCGAACAGCAGGGTCAGGCCGAACGCGCGCAGCGCCGGGGTCTGCGACAGGCCCAGCAGGCCGAACGACAGCCAGGTGCTGGCCGCGCCCACGCACACTGCCAGCCAGGCGCTGGCATCGCCACGGTGCTCGATCAGGAAGATGCCGTAGTCGATGCCCATGCCCAGCAGCAGCATCAGTGCCAGCACGTTGAACAGCTGCAGCGGCTGGCCGAACAGACCCAGCAGGCCCAGGGTCAAGGCACCGGCAATCAGGGTCGGTGCGAACACGCGCCAGGCCTGGCGGCGGTAGCGCAGCCACAGCGCGCCGAACACCAGCGCGATGCCGACCAGCAGCAGCCCACCCATCAGCTTGCGGTAGTGGCCCAGCAGCGTGGAGAAGTCGGCAGTACGGTCCACCCAGCGCACGCCCGGCAGGCCTTCGGCCGCACCCTGCAGGGTGGCCAGCGCATCGGCGCGCGACAGGTCATCGACCATCACCACGCTGATCATCTGTCCACCGACCTCACCCACCCACAGGTGACGGAACGGCTGCGAGGCCGGCGAGGCCAGGAAGGCTTCGGCGCTGAGTGGTGCGGCCGCGAACTGCGGTCGCTGCAGCGGCTCGCCGACGGCCTCGGACACGGCCGACAGCACGCCGGGTTCCACCCTCGCGGTCAGCGCGGCATCGGCCTGCTGCCGCGACGGCGACGGCAGCCAATCGCTGATCGCGCGATAGCCACCAATGCGCTTGTCGTTGGCCAATACACGCAGGCGTTCGGTCAGCGCTTCTTCGCGCTGCAGCAGTTGCGCGGCATCGGCACCCTGCACCAGGTAGAACTGCGCCGGGCTGGGCATGCCCAGCAGCTGGCTCAGGCGGATCTGCTGCGCCATCAATGCCGGCGGCGACGACTGCAGGCTGCGTAGGTCGTCGTTGCTCTGCAGGCGCGCGATGCCGATGGCAGACAGTGCCAGCGTGATCACCACGAACATCGTCACCGCGCGGCGGCCATGCAGGCGCGGGAAACGCTCCAGCGTGTTGCCCAGCCACTGCGAGAAGCGGGTCTGGCGGATCTCGCCACCATCCAGCCACGGGAACCAGAAGATCACCGTGAGGAAGGCGGCAGCCAGGCCGACCACCGAGAACAGCGCCATCTGGCGCAGGCCCGGGAACGGGGCCAGGCCCAGGGCCAGGTAGGCCAGTGCGCTGGTCAGCAACGCCAGCCACAGGCCCGGCAACAGGTGCCGCAGCAGCTTCCAGCGACGATCGGCCGGCTCGGCCTGGCGCGAAGCGAACCAGTGGATGCCGTAATCCTCGGCCACGCCCACCAGCGATGCACCGAACACCAGGGTCAGCACGTGCACCTTGCCGAACACCAGCACGGTCACTGCCAGCGCCACGCCACAGCCGATCAGCAGTGAGGCGGCGACCAGCAGGATCGGCCGCAGCGAGCGGAATGCCAGCCACACCAGCAGCAGCACCGCCGCCAGCGACCCCCAACCGATGGTGTTGATCTCCTGGTTGGCCTGCACCGCGGCCGCTTCGGCGTGCAGTGGCACGCCGGCATGCAGG
The DNA here is from genome assembly GCF_056480905.1 of Stenotrophomonas sp. 96582_Sma. Classification (NCBI taxonomy): domain Bacteria; kingdom Pseudomonadati; phylum Pseudomonadota; class Gammaproteobacteria; order Lysobacterales; family Lysobacteraceae; genus Stenotrophomonas; species Stenotrophomonas sp. 96582_Sma. The sequence goes on from NZ_CM151122.1 coordinate 4,881,245, forward strand.
ATCTCCAGATCCGGAGCGGCCGCTTTTGCTGCCTGCCCGGCACGTTCCAGCAGGCCATCGAGATGGCGTTCGCCGTCGAGCTGGAACGCCGAACCCGGCGTGTCGAACTGCAGCGCGGCCCAATGCTTGTCCTCGGCTTCGAGCAGGCCGTCATCGCCCAGCCGCAGTCCCGAACCCTGCGCCTGCTGCTGCCACCATTGCGGCCACAGCGACAACGGGTCCTGCCGCCAGTCGGTCAGGCGCGGCGCGCCCATCGGGCCGTACAGCGCAGCCAACGCTTGTTCTGCCAGCGCGCCCGGCTCGCTGCCCTGCAGCTGCTCGCGCTGGGCCGGGGTCAGCAGGCGGTCACGGTACGGCGCGTAGAACGCGCGCGCCTCATCGAACCAGCCTTCGATCGAGCCGCTGGGTACCAGCAGGGCGTGATCGGCGTCCTTGGCCATGGCCGCGGCAAAAGCCGCCTGCGCACGCTTGGCGGCGGCGCTGTCCTTGCTGCCGAGCAGCACCACGACCTGCCGCGAGCTGCCGTCGGCGATGCGCCGGGTGACGTCGCTCAACAGGCGGTCGTGTGCGTCCTGCGGCAGCAGGGCGAGGATGTCGGTGTCGATCCGCGATTGCTGGCTCCACAGGTGCCACTGCTGCGCGCCCAGTACCACCAGCACCAGCAGCCAGGCGATGCCCAGCCAGTGCCACCAGCGCCGCAACCGGTCCGGTGCGTTCGATGCCGCGGCCTCACTCAAAGCGGCGGGCCTCGTCGGCATTGAGCGTGGCCGGCGTCTCGCTCAACGCGCTGAACTGGATCTGCGTGCGGTCTTTGTTGGCCTCCACGATCTCGACCTGGCGCACGTAGCGGTCGCCCTGCAGGGTCAGCGATTCGAAAGCCTTGGCCAGCATCGCCGACTTCGGCGTCAGGCGCAGCCGCCAGCCTTGTCCTTCACGGCTGGCCGCCACGTTGAACTGGCTGGACAGCGCCTGCACGTCGCCACTCATCAGCGCGAACATGATCGCGTTCACCGAACGCATCGCCGGTTGCTGCCGTGCATCGAGTTCGACGCGGGTGCTGCCATCGCGCTGGCGGCTGAGGATGCGGTCGGCGGTGACCACCACCTCGGAGGGGAACGGCTTGAGCGTGGTCCAGATCACACCGTGCTGGCGCGCGACCACGAACCGGCCCTGCGAGCGCAGCGGATTCTTGAAGCCGCTGACCTGCTTTTCCTGGCTGAACTGGCCGCGCAGCACGTCCGGCCGCGCCACCGCCTGGGTGATCGCATCGATGGCGGGGTCGGCCGCCTGCACCAGCGGTGCGGCCAGCAGCAGCGCGCACAGCAGCGCACGGGCGAAACGGTTCGCTCGGTTCATGGCGCAGGCACTCCCAGGCGTTCCCACAGTACCGGCGGGCACTGGTACAGCATTTCCTTGCTGGTCGCGTCCACCGCAACCTGGATGGTCATCGCACGGGTCAGCACCTGGCCGCTCTGCGCATCGAGAATTTCGTACTCGATCTTCAGCCGGTTCTCCCATTCCACGATGCGCGCGATCACGCGCAGGGCCTGGTTGAACAGCAACGGACGCACGTACTTCACCCGCGCATCGACCACCGGCCACAGGTAGCCCGATTCGAGCATCTGCGGGTAGTCGTAGTCGTAGCGCCCGAGCAGCGCGCAGCGCGCGATCTCGAAGTACTTGAAGTAGTTGCCATGCCAGACCACGTTCATCGGATCGCAGTCATGGAAGGCGGGGGTCAGCGAAATCTCGCCGACCAGTTCGATTGCCTCATTCACCGGCATACAGCTCCCAACGTTGCGCGCGGATCTCCACCAGCAGTTCCCGCAGTTCGCGATCCAGCGCGCGGTCTTCTTCAACCAGGGCGATGCGCTGCCCCAGGTCGGCGTACATGTCGGCCAGACTGCCATGCAGCTGCGCGTTCATGCCAACCCGTTCGCGCAGCGCCAGGCCCTGGCGGGCAGCGACCAGCATCGCGGCCACCACCTGTTCAGTCAGCTCGATCACGCGCAGGCAATCGCGCGCGGCAATGGTGCCCATGCTGACCTTGTCCTGGTTGTGGCATTCGGTGGAGCGCGAGAACACGCTGGCCGGCATGGTCTGCTTCAGCGTTTCGGCGGTCCACGCCGAAACGCTGATCTGCAGCGCCTTCAGGCCATGGTTGATGGCCGCGCGCGGGCCGGTGGCCGCCGACAGGTTGGCCGGCAGGCCGTGGTTGTAGCGGGCATCAACCACCAGCGCCAGCTGCCGGTCGAGCAGATCGGCAAGGTTGGCCACGGTGTTCTTCAGGGTGTCCATCGCCAGCGCGATGTGGCCGCCATAGAAGTGGCCGCCGTGCAGGATGCGCTCGCCATCGGCGTCGATCAGCGGGTTGTCGTTGGCGCTGTTCAGCTCGGTTTCGATCAGCTGGCGCAGGAACGGCAGGCTGTCTTCCAGCACGCCGATCACATGCGGCGCGCAGCGCAGCGAGTAGCGGTCCTGCAGGCGCTGTTCATTGCGCGGCGGACGCTCGCTGTGCAGGTCGCTGCGCAGGCGCGCGGCGATGCGGCCCTGGCCCGGGTGTGGCTTGGCGGCGAACAGGGTTTCGTCGAAGTGATGCGCGTTGCCGTCGCTGGCCAGCACGTTGAACGCAGTCAGCCGCGTGGCCATGCGCGCCAGGTAATCGGCGCGCTGCCAGGCCAGGCAGGCCAGGCCGGTCATCACGGCGGTACCGTTCATGATCGCCAGGCCTTCCTTCGGCCGCAGCTTCAACGGGGTCATGCCGATCTTCGCCAACACATCCGCCGCCGGCTGCACGCGGCCGTCGTGCAGCACCTCGCGCTCGCCGCACAGCACCGCGGCCACGTACGACAGCGGGGTCAGGTCACCGCTGGCACCCACCGAGCCCTCGGCCGGAATCATCGGCAGCACGTCGTGCTGCAGCAGTGTGGCCAGGCCTTCCAGCAGCGGCACACTGACACCGGACATGCCACGCACCAGCGACGCCAGGCGCGCAGCCAGCACCGCGCGGGTCTCGACCGGGTCCAGGTAACGGCCCAGGCCACAGCCGTGGTAGGTGTACAGGTGGTGCGGCAGCTCAGCCACCAGCGCCGGCGGGATGTTCACCGTGCACGAGTCGCCGTAGCCGGTGGTCACGCCGTAGATCACGCCGTCCTCGCGCAGCAGGCGGTCGAGGAAGTCGGCACCGCGCTGGATATGCGCGCGGAACGCCGGCGCGTCGCTCAGTGCGGCCTCGCACTGGCGCTGGGCCAGAGCAACCACGTCTTCAATGGTCAACGGTGCATCGCCAAAGCGGCACACGGGTACGGCGTCAGTCGTCATGCGGAGCCTGATCCCAGAAGGGGAAGAAGTTGAACCAGTCCAACGGGGACTGGATGACCTGGAGTTCCAGCCAGCGCGCGAAGCGCTGTGCCTGTTCGGCCAGTGCGGCATCGCGCGAGCCACGCGGCAGCACGATGCGTTCGGCGAACTGTTCAAACGCCACGCGATAACCCTCGCCCTGGTGCAGGCAGGCCATCGTGTAGACCGGGCAGCCCAGCGCGGCGGCGAGCACGTAGGCACCGATCGGGAACGGCGCGCGGTGGCCAAGGAAATCGGCGGTGACGCTGCGGCCGCCCTGCACCGGCGTGCGGTCGCCGACGATGGCGACGAAGCCACCGGCCGCCACGCGCTCTGCCAGCATCACTGCCGTGGCCGGGCCCATTTCGGTTACCTGCACCAGCTCCACCGCCGCCAGCGGGTCCAGCCGCTGCAGCAGGCGGTTGAAGCGCTGCGCATGCGCGGTGTGCACCAGCACGGTGATGCGGAACCCCGGCACCTGTTCGGCCAGTACCTGGCACAGCTCCAGGCAGCCGATGTGCGCGGTGAGGATCAGCCCGCCTTCGCGGCGCGCGATCTTCTCCAGCACCAGGTCGCGATGCAGGTGGATGCGTTCGGCCGGATAGCGCCCGCCCAGGCCGAGGATCTTGTCCAGCATCGTATCGGCGAAGGCGAAGAAGTGGCGCAGGCTGTCACCCCGGGTCGGCGTGCGGCCGAGCACGCCGCTGTATGCCTGCAGCCGCTGCAGGTACTGCATCGAGGCCTGGCGGCCGACGCGGTTGCCCAGCCAATGGCAGGCCACCACCGGCCACACGCACAGGCGGAACGGCCAGCGCCCGAACCAGCGGTGCACCCAGCACAGGAACAGCACGCCGGCCACCGAGGTGGATTCGCCGATGTCGGCCCAGTGCGGGGCACCCTGTGCGGCCGCCATCTCAGCGCTGCCCCCGCAGGCGGCGCCACAGCAGGCGCGGTGCGCGCCAGAGCATGCCGAAGAACAAGCGGGTGTGCATGCGGCTGATGCGCACGTTGTCGCGCCACACATCGAAGTGCGAGACGCCATCGGATGGATAGGTCACGCGCGTGGCCAGGTGCTCGACCGGCAGGTGCCGCCAGTACAGGCGCACCATCACTTCGGTATCGAAATCCATGCGCCGGCCGATGGTTTCTTCACCGATCAGGCGCAGCACCGGCGGCAGCGGATACACGCGGAAGCCGCACATGGTGTCGCGCAGATGCAGCGACAGCGTGTTGATCCAGACCCAGATGTGGGTCGCGTAGCGGCCATACAGGCGCGCCTTGGGAACGCTGGCGTCGTAGGCCGGAATGCCACAGATCACCGCCTCGGGATGGGCGCGCGCCGCTTCGATGAAGCGTGGCAGATCGCGGGTATCGTGCTGGCCGTCGGCATCGATCTGCAGCACGTGGCTGTAGCCTCGCGCGCCGGCTTCGGCGAAACCGGCCAGCATCGCCCCGCCCTTGCCCTGGTTGACGTCCAGGCGCAGCAGGTCGACGCCCTGGCGCTGTGCCAGCGAACGCAATGCTGCCGCGCACGCCTCATGCGAGCCATCGTCGATCAGCAGGCATGGCAGGCCGGCGGCCTGCACGCCGTCGACCACCGCCGCGATGGCGTGCTCGTGGTCGTAGACGGGAATCACCACCAGTGGCGCGAACGCGGCACCGGCAACGGCCGGATCAGTCCGCATCGGCGAAGACCACTTTGCCGCTGGCATGCACACCGTGGCTGGAGGTGTAACGGAAGGCCATCACGTTGCGTGCGGCATCCCAGTCCAGCTGCAGGGTCAGCTCATCGCCCGGGCGGGCCACGTGCTGGAACTTCACCGCATCCATGCGCAGGAACACTGCCGGCATGGCGAACACCTGGCGGCCAAACCGCACCGCCCAGTCCAGCTGCGCCACGCCGGGCAGGATCGCCGCCTGCGGGAAGTGGCCCTGGAACGGCCGCAGCGCCGGGTCCAGGGTCATCCGCAGCGTGGCGCTGGCCGCATCGCGGTGATCCCAGACCGGCACCGGCATCAGCGGCTGGAACAGCGCTGCCAGTGCCGCCTGGGTGACTTTGCCCTGTGCGTTGATCGGCAGCGCCGGCACCAGCCGCCAGCGGCGCGGCCGGGTGACCGCGTCATGAGCCTGTGCCAGGCGTGTGCCAAGGCGCTGGCCCAGCGCGCGGCGCGCGGCCTCACCGCCCTCCAGCAGCGTCGGGTCGGCCGGTACCACCACCGCGGCCAGCTGCTCGCGCTGCCCGGGCAGCACCAGCACGCGCACGTCATCCACTTCGGCGTCTTCGCGCAACGCACGTTCCAGTGCATCCAGCGAAACGCGGCGCTCTTCAATCTTGACGATGCGGTCGGCGCGGCCCAGCAGGCGGAAGCGGCCATCGGCCAACGCTTCAACGCGGTCCTGGGTACGCCACCAATCCGGGGTTTCCAGATGTGCGGAGGCCACCGCCAGGCAGCCCTCCTCGATGCGCCACTGCACGCCGGGCAGCGGCTGCCACGGCGGCAGGTCGGTGTCCCAGCGGCGCCAGGCGATGCCGCCGGTCTCGCTGCTGCCATAGACCTCGGTCGGTGCCACGCCGAGCCACTGCCGCACCTGGCGTGCGGCTTCTTCCGGCAGCGGGCCGCCAGAGGAGAATACCGCGCGCAGGCGGCCATGCAGGCTGGCCCAGTCGAGCTGCTCGGGCAGGCGCTTGAGGTGGGCCGGGGTCGCGACCAGCACCGTATCGGTACCGGCCAGCGCACCCACCAGATCTTCGTGGAAGAACCGGCGTGGATGGATCAGGCGGCCGGCAGCCAGCGGCCACAGCACGCGGAACAGCAGGCCATAGATGTGCTGGTGCGACACCGTGCCATGCACCTGCACGCCTTCCAGCTGCGTGCCGAACGCAGCCTGCAGTGCGTCCACCTCGCGCGTCAGCTGGTCCATGCGCTTGTTGATCGCACTGGGCTGTCCGGTGCTGCCGGAGGTGAACACGCACAGCTCGCAGGCGCGCTCGTCCAGCGCCTGAAGACCCTCGTCCGGTGCGGCGTCCAGCGCCGCCAGCGGACGATAATCGGCGGACACGTCGCCTGCGAAACCACTCACCTGCGGCTGCAGCGCCTGCAGCGTGGCCGGCAGGTTGTCGGCAGCCAGGAACACCCGCTTGCCGGCATGCCAGGCACCGAACAACGCAGCGGCAAAGGCCACCGCATCATCGAAATACAGGGCCCAGTCACGGCCTGCGGCCGCCGCAAACGCGGCGCGCCAGGCCAGTACGCGCTGGCGGAAGCGGGCGTGGTCGATCACCTCGCCATCGCAGACGCCAACACTTCGATGCGGCCGCGCCTCCAGCAGCAACCGGTCCAGGGCAATCCACTCAGCCATGCGCGTGCGCCGCCTTCACCCGCCGCCGCACCAGCCACTCACCTGCGAACAACACGCCCATCATCACGTACGCCAACAATCCGTTGTAGAGCATCCAGACCCGGTCCGACGCGTACAGCGCGGTCAGCAGGGCCAGGCTGCCGTTGAGAACGAAGAAGCCGCACCACACCTGGGTGACGCGGCGGGTATAGGCCACCGCGAACGGGGGCAGGTCCGGTTCCTGCAGCCGTGCCAGGCGTTCCACCAGCGGCGGGCCGAAACGCAGGCTGGTGCCGAATACCGCCAGCATCACTGCGTTGACCAGCGCCGGGTACAGCTTCAGCGGCAGGGCCTGGTTGAGCACAGTGGCCAGCACCGCCAGCAGGCCGGTGCCGGCGGCCGCAGCCCACCACAGCGGCTGGCGCGTACTCAGCGCGCGCAGCAGGGCCAGGGTGAACAGCAGCAGCGACAGCCAGCGTGGCTCGAAGCGGCCCATCGCCAGGTACACCAGCACCGGGTAGGCCAGCGAGATCGCAGCCACCACGACCGTGCGTGCGCGTGCCATGGTGGAGCCGCCGACGCTGCGGTCAGGCGGCTGCCTGGTCCGGCAGCAGCCTGTGCACCACATCGACGATGTCCTGCACGGTACGCACAGCCTTGAACGCTTCCGGCTGCAGGTTGCGGCCGAGCAACGGCTTCAGCTGAACGATCAGGTCGACCGCGTCGATGCTGTCGATGTCCAGGTCGTCGTACAGGCGGGCCTCGGGGGTGATCCGGGCGGTTTCGATCTCGAAGCTGTCGGTCAGGATGCTGACGATGCGTTCGAACAGTTCATTCTTGGTCATGGCAGGTCCTGGCACCGTTACGACTGGCGGGCGGCGACGAACTCGCCGAGCGCGCGCACGCTGGAGAAATGGCGACGGGTTTCTTCCGAATCGGCCGAGAGGCTCACACCGTACTTCTTCTGCAGCGCCAGGCCCAGCTCCAGCGCGTCGATCGAATCCAGGCCGAGGCCCTCGACGAACAGTGGGGCGGTCGGATCGATGTCCTCCGGCGTGATGTCCTCCAGCGAAAGGGAGGAAATGATCAATTCCTTGATCTCGTGCTCAAGTGCTTGCACGGTTCGGATCTCCAGACAGGTCGAAATAACGAGAAAGGTGCTCGGTGACGCGACGGGCTGCCAAGGCATCCCCCCTTGGCGAGTCGTCTTCGGCCAGAAATGGCGCGATCGGGATATCTTCGCCGATCTGCAGCCGAACGTGAAAGCGACGTGAGGGGACACGATACCACTTCTGCCCCTTGGTCAGCGTTGGCGGGCTGCAGGTGATCCGCACCGGGGTGATGTCCAGCCGGCCGCGGACGGCGATGTTGGCGGCCCCACGCTGCAGCCGCGGCGGCTGCCCGGGCACGCTGCGGGTGCCCTCCGGGAAGATCACCAGGGTGCCGCCGGCATGCACCGCGGCCACGCAGTCATCGACCAGGCCGGCGCCATCGTCATTGGAGATGTAGCCGGCGGCCCGTACCGGGCCGCGCATGAACGGGTTGCAGGCCACGGCCCGCTTGACCACGCAGTCGGCGTTGGGCAGCAGCGAGATCAGGCAGACCACGTCGATCAGGGTCGGGTGATTGGCCAGTACCAGCAGGCCGTCGCGCTGCAGGCGTTCGCCGCCCTCGATCTCGTAGGTCATCACCCCCAGCCCGCGCATCAGCCGCAGATGGCTGGCGAAGGCGGCCTGGACCACGCGGCGGGCCCGGCGGCGGCGGACCACCGGGTCGCGCATCAGCAGCAGCACCGGCATCACCAGCACGCCCAGCAGCAGGCCGCCCAGGCCAAATGCGACAAAGCTCAGGCCGGTGCCGAACACCCGCCAGGCATGATCGAGGCGGCGCAGCGCCTCAGCCACGGCGCCCCCAGCGCCAGCGCTGGCCCTGGGCCACGTGCTCCAGCGCCGGCGCGCCGGACAGCAGGAAACGGTGCAGGTCCAGCGCGTGCGGCAGCAGGCCGGGCGCAGTGCTGGCCTGGGCGTCGGCCGGCTGCCACTGCAGCGACAGCGTCGGCCGGCCCTCTGCCGGGGCGGTCAGGCGCCAGCACCAGGCAAAGAACGGGTCGGGTTCGTCGGCGAACGTCGCGTAAATTTCCGGAAGTGGCGACTCATAGACCACCACCCGCACCTCGCGGGCACCGTCGGCCAGCAGGCCGACGGCCTCCAGGCAAGCCGTCTCCACCGTGGCCTGGCCCGCCGCCAGCGCCAGGTAGTTGCCGCGGTGGCCGCGGGCGATGGAATACAGCGCGGCAATCGCGTTGTGCACGGACAGGCCGAATCCGGTCGGCGACAACGGCTGGTCGCCGACCAGCGCGCCCAGCAGGTCCATCGAACGGGCCACGTCGCCGTGGCGGCTGGCGAACACCAGCGGCACGTCACTGTCGGCGCCCTGCCCGTCCTCGCACCAGCACGCGGCCTGGATCGCCATCCGGCCCAGCCGCTCGATGCGGCGGCGCTGCATCGCCGGCACCTCGGCCAGCGCCGGCGTGTCCGCGCCGTGCGGCAGGTACGGCGCATCGGCCCAGCCCAGCCACTGGCTACGCTCACTCAGGCCGGGCGCCCAGGCAGCCCAGTCGACGATGGAGAATTCGATCATTTAGCGATGGTGCTTCAACGGGAGAACGATAGGCACGAGCCATTACGGCGACGCGCGGCGGCCCCCCGTTCCTGCAGCCGTGCGTCCGTCCAGGACGTCGCCGGCTGCCCCCCTGGCCGCCGGAAAGGAGCGCACGCTAGCACGTCCCGCGCAGGGTGTGCAGGTTTCACATTCCCCAACACGGGGCCCGGCACCGGCAGGCCCCGTCTTCAATCGATCAGTGGTAACCGGTGTCGGCGTGCACCTTGCCACGGAATACCCGGTAGGACCACGCCGTATAGCCGAGGATGACCGGCAGCAATATGACCAGCCCGACCAGCGTGAAGCCCAGTGACGACGCCGGCGCGGCGGCCTGCCACAAGGTCATCGACGGTGGCAGCAGATAGGGCCACATGCCCAGCACCAGGCCGAGGAAGCCGAGCACGAACAGGGCCAGGCTGAGCAGGAATGGCGGCAGGTCGCGGCGCGGGTGGGTGGCACTGCGCCACAGCGCGGCGGCTACCGCCAGGGTCAGCAGCGGCACCGGCGACAGCCACCAGAAGTTGCCGTCGCTGAACCAGCGCGCCATCAGGCGCGAATCGAGGAACGGCAGCCAACTGCTGACCAGGCCCATCGCCGCGATCACCGCCACGACCAGTGGCCGGGTCATCTGCCGCGCCAGCGCCTGCACGCGACCTTCGGTCTTCAGGATCAGCCAGGTGCTGCCCAGCAGCGCATAGCCGGCCACCAGCGCGGCACCGGTCAGCATCGCGAACGGGCTGAACCAGGCAAACGGCCCGCCCTGATAGACACCGTCCACCAGCGGGATGCCCTGCACCAGGGTGCCGAGGATCACGCCCTGGGCAAACGTGGCCAGCAGCGAACCGAGGCCGAACGCCACGCTCCACAGCCGGCGCGAACGATGCGCCTTGAAACGGAATTCGAACGCCACGCCGCGGAACACCAGCGCCACCACCAGCAGCAGCACCGGCAGGTACAGCGCCGACAACAGCACCGCATACGCCTTGGGGAAGGCCGCCAGCAGGCCGGCGCCGCCCAGCACCAGCCAAGTCTCGTTGCCGTCCCAGATCGGCGCGGCAGTGTTCATCATCAGGTCCAGTTGTTCCTCGTCCTCGGCGAACGGGGCAAGGATGCCGATGCCGAGCACGAAGCCGTCCAGCACCACGTACATCAGCACGCCGAAGCCGATCACCGCGAACCACGCCACCGGCAGCCAGGTCATCAGGTCCATGTCAGCGCTCCTCCAGCGGTTCGTCGGCGGCCGACAACGGACGTGCCGGGGTATGGCTGCCGTGGTCCAGCGATGGCCCCTCGGCATACGGCTGCGGCCCATGGCGCAGGATCTTCACCAGGTACCAGATGCCCCAACCAAATACGAATGCGTAGCCGACCACGTAGACACCCAGCGACAGCGCGGTCATCCACGCGCTCTGTGGGCCGACCGCATCAGCGGTGCGCAGAACGCCATAGACCACCCACGGCTGGCGCCCCATTTCGGTGACGAACCAGCCCGACAGCAGCGCGATGAAGCCGCTCGGCAGCATCCAGTTCCAGCCGCGCAGCAGCCACGGCGAATCCAGCAGCTTCCTGCGCCACAGCTGGAAAGCCGACACCCAGGCCAGCAGCAGCATCAGCGTGCCCAGCCCAACCATGATGCGGAAGGCGAAGAACACCGGCGTCACCGGCGGCCGTTCGCTGGCCGGCACCGAGGTGAGCGGATCGAAGGTGCCGTCCAGGCTGTGGGTGAGGATCACGCTGCCCAGCTTCGGAATCGCCACTTCGAAGTCGTTGCGCTCTTCCTTCTCGTTCGGCAGCGCGAACACCACCAGCGGCACGCCCTCGCCTTCCTGGGTTTCATGCCAGTGCGCTTCCATCGCCGCGATCTTCATCGGCTGATGCTTGAGCGTGTTCAGGCCATGCATGTCGCCGACGAAGATCTGTACCGGCACCGTCAGCGCCGCGAACGCCACCGCCGCGATCAGCATGCGCCGTCCGGCCTCGACATGTGTGCCCTTGCGCAGGTACCACGCGCCGACGCCACCGATCACGAAACAGGTGGTGATGAACGAGCCCAGCGCCATGTGGGCCAGGCGATAGGGGAACGAGGGGTTGAACACCACCTGCCACCAGTCCACCGGATGCACGATGCCGTTGACCATCTCGTAGCCGGCCGGTGTATGCAGCCAGCTGTTGGACGACAGGATCCAGAACGTGGAGAACAGCGTGCCCAGCGCCACCATGCAGGTGGACAGGAAATGCAGGCGCGGCGAGACCCGGCCCCAGCCGAACATCATCACGCCGAGGAAGCTGGCTTCCAGGAAGAACGCGGTCAGCACCTCATAGGTCAGCAACGGACCGATGACCGTACCGGCCACCTCGCTCAATCGTGGCCAGTTGGTGCCGAACTGGAAGGCCATGACGATGCCGCTGACTACGCCCATGCCGAACGACACGGCGAAGATCTTCTGCCAGAAGAAATACAGCTCGCGCCACACGGGCAACTTCGTGCGCAGCCACCGCCATTCGATGAAGGCCAGCCAGCTGGCCGTACCGATGGTGAAGGCGGGGAACAGCACGTGGAAACTGATGACGAATCCGAACTGGATCCGGGACAACAACAACGCGTCCAAGGGACGCCTCCTGCCTGTGACCGGTGGGATACCGGACCACTTTAGGAGGATTTCGTTAAGGTGGGATGCGACCGGGTGACGCGCTGCTTCACTTTGTCGCAGGGGTCAACCGTTCTGGTAGCTGCCAACCTTGGTTGGCACACACGCCCAGACGCCGACCAAGGTCGGCATCTACCAACAGCGACTGGAGCGGCCCACCGCCCGGAGGGTGCCTCAGTGCCAGAAATACCAGACAGCCGCCGCCACCAACGCCCCCAACAACACCACCTGCACCACCACATAGCCCACGCCACTATCGCGCGATTCAGCGGCAATGCGCTTCTGCAGCGCCTCGCTCACATCCGGCGTTTCTTCCTGCTGTGTCTGCTCACGCAACGCCTGCGCCAGCGCGCGTTCTTCCGCATCGCGAGGGTCGGTCGATGGGCTCACAGCAGTTCTCCGGCGGCGGCATGCCGCGTCAGTTCCTGCTTCAGGACCTGGCGCGCGCGGTGCAGGTGGCTCTTGATGGTACCGCGTGCCAGCCCGGTCACCTGCTCGATCTCGACCAGGTCGAAGTCCTCCAGGTAGTGCAGGCCGACGATCAGGCGCTGCGGTGCACTCAACCGCTCCAGCGCCACGCCCAGATGGCGCCCCGCCTGCAGCGCCTCGCTCAGTTCAGCCGGCCCCGGTCCTTCATCGCCGATTCCCAGTTCCTCCGGCACCTCCACCGCCACCATCCATTGCGCCTCCAGCCGCCGCCGGCGCAGGTGCTGCAGCGCGGTGGTGTAGGCCACCCGGGAAACCCAGGTGCGCAGCGAGGATTCAAAACGAAAGCGGTGCAGCTGGCGGAACACGGCCAGGAAGGTCTCCTGCAGCAGGTCGGCCACCTGATCGCGGTCGCCCACCATGCGCCCGATCACATGTGCGCAGGTGCGCTGGTGGGTCTCGACCAGCTGCGAAAACGCCGCCTGCGAGCCATCGATGATGGCCCGCACCAGGGCCTGGTCCGCATCCAGCGGTGCGGCGGGTGCCGCCGTCGCCGCTGCATCGTGGCGGCGACGGCCCCGCAGTGCCGACAATGCTTCGCCGAGCAGGCTCATCTGCGGGGCGCCCCCTGTGCCCGTGACATGGGCCGGCTCAGCCCTTGCGTGCGGCGGGGCGGGTGAAGTGCCAGGCCAGCAGCTGGCCCAGGCCAGCACTGCCGACCAGCGCGGCGGCGGCACCGAAGGTCAGGTCACGGGCACCGATGGCTTCCAGCAGGGCCATGGCCAACGCCAGGCAGACCAGGCTGATGCCCCAGCGCAGCGCCCCCTGGCGGCGGCGTTCTTCTTCCAGCACGGCCAGCGAGCGGATCACTTCCTCCGGCACGTGCGGGGCCACCAGCTTGCTGCGGGCGCGGGCATCGGCAATGGCATGGATCGCGTAGGCGATGCAGATGAAGAGGGTGATCGGGATCAGTTCCTGCATGGTCGGGCTCCTGTTCGGTGGATGATGCGGGTTCAGAAGAATGGATGCGCAACCCCGGCCACCGGTTGCACCACTTTGCCAATCCCGCCGCCATGACCTGTGGCCCCTGCCCCGGGCCCTTGCGGCTGCTACGCTTGGCCGGTTTCCTCTTCTGGTGCCGTCCGCCCATGTCCCGAGTGCTGCCCCTGTCCCTCCTGCTGTCGGCCGTGCTGGCCGCACCGGCTGCGCATGCCGCGCCGACGCCGATCACCATCGAACAGGCCATGGCCGACCCGGACTGGATCGGTCCGCCGGTCGAGAAGGCCTGGTGGTCGTGGAACAGCCAGCAGGTGGAATACCAGCTCAAGCGCAACGGCAGCCCGGTGCGCGATACGTTCCGCCAGCCGGTGGCGGGTGGCGTGGCCGCACAGGTGGCCGATGACCAGCGCGGCACCCTGGACGTGGCCGAGCCGGTCTACGACCGCAGCCGCAGCCGCAGCGCCTTCGTCCGCAATGGCGACGTGTTCGTGCGCGACCTGCGCAGCGGCGCGCTGACCCAGCTGACCCGCAGCAACGAGCGCGCGGGCAACGTGAACTTTGCTGCCGACAATGGCGTGATCTGGCGCGTTGGCCAGAACTGGTTCCACTGGACCGCCGCCAGCGGCGTGCAGCAGGTGGCCAGCCTGAAGGCCGAGAAGGATCCGCGCACGCCGCCGAAGGCCGACGTGCTGCGTGACCAGCAGCTGCGCACGCTGGAAACCCTGCGCCGCGACCGCGACCAGCGCGAAGCACTGAAGGACCAGGACCAGCGTTGGCGCCAGGCCGACCCGACCCGCGCGCCGGGCCCGGTGTACCTGGGCACCGACGTGGAGATCGCCGACAGCGTGCTGTCGCCGGACCTGACCCACCTGATCGTGGTGACCAAGCCGAAGGACTTCGATGACGGCCGCGGCGGCAAGATGCCGCTGTACGTGACCGAGTCGGGCTACGAGGAAACCGAAGACACCCGCACCCGCGTCGGCCGTAACGGCTTCGAGCCGCACACCCTGTGGTACGTGGACGTGCGCACCGGCAAGGCCGAGAAGGTCTCGCTGGCCGGCCTGCCTGGCATCAGCACCGATCCGCTGGCCGAGCTGCGCCGCAGGGCCGGCAAGGACGCGCTGAAGGGCGAGCGCAGCCTGCAGGTGATGAGCGACTTCATGGGCGGTGGCATCCGCTGGAGCCCCGATGGCCAGCAGGCCGCAGTGATGCTGCGTGCCAACGACAACAAGGACCGCTGGATCATCAGTGTCAACGCTGCCGATGGCCGCGTGCAGAACCGCCATCGCCTGACCGACAACGGCTGGATCAACTGGGGCTTCAACGATTTCGGCTGGATGGCCGATGGCCGCACGCTGTGGCTGCTGTCCGAGGAATCGGGCTTCTCGCACCTGTACACCCAGGCCGGCACCGCCAAGCCGCAGGCGCTGACCAGTGGCAAGTGGGAAACCTCGGCGCCGGTGCCGTCGGCCGATGGCAAGGGCTTCTACTTCCTGTGCAACCAGCAGGCCCCGCATGACTACGAAGTCTGCGCGGTCGACACCGGCAGCCGCCAGGTGCGCGAGCTGACCAGCCTCAACGGCGTGGAAGACTTCTCGCTGTCGCCGGACGGCCAGCAGCTGCTGGTGCGCTACTCCGGCGCCTACCTGCCGCCGCAGCTGGCCGTGCTGCCCAGCACCGGTGGCCAGGCCCGCGTGCTGACCGACACCCGCACCGCCGACTACAAGGCGCGCCAGTGGATCCAGCCGAAGCTGGTGGCAGTGCCGTCCAAGCATGGCGCCGGCGTGGTCTGGGCCAAGTACTACGAACCGGAAAACAAGGAACCGGGGAAGAAGTACCCGATCGTGATGTTCGTGCACGGCGCCGGCTACCTGCAGAACGTGCACCAGCGCTACCCGGCCTACTTCCGCGAGCAGATGTTCCACAACCTGCTGGTGCAGAAGGGCTACATCGTGCTGGACATGGATTACCGCGGCAGCGAGGGCTACGGCCGCGACTGGCGTACGGCGATCTACCGCAACATGGGCCACCCGGAACTGGAAGATTACAAGGACGGGCTGGACTGGCTGGTCGACACCCAGCAGGGTGACCGTGACCATGCCGGCATCTACGGTGGTTCTTACGGCGGCTTCATGACCTTCATGGCGCTGTTCCGCTCGCCGGGCACGTTCAAGGCCGGCGCCGCGCTGCGCCCGGTGGTCGACTGGCACCAGTACAACCACGGCTACACCAGCAACATCCTCAACACCCCGGACATCGATCCGGAGGCGTACCGCGTGTCCTCGCCGATCGAGTACGCGCAGAACCTGCAGGACAACCTGCTGATTGCCCACGGCATGATGGATGACAACGTGTTCTTCCAGGACTCGGTGAACCTCACCCAGCGCCTGATCGAACTGCACAAGGACAACTGGTCGATCGCACCGTACCCGCTGGAGCGCCACGGCTACGTCCGCGCCGATTCCTGGCTGGACCAGTACAAGCGCATCCTCAAGCTGTTCGAGCAGAACCTGAAGTGAGCAGCGCCGCGGCCACGATCCACATCGTGGCCGCGGTCATCCTGGATGACCGCGGCCGGGCGCTGGTGGTGCGCAAGCACGGCGCTGACCGTTTCATCCAGCCGGGCGGCAAACCCGAAGCCGGCGAAGCACCGCTGCAGGCGCTGGCCCGCGAGCTGGACGAGGAACTCGGTGCGCAGCTGCACGCCGAAACCGCCGTCGCGCTGGGTACGTTCCAGGACTGGGCGGTGAACGAGCCCGGCCACCGCGTGCAGGCCCAGGCCTGGTGGGTGCAGGTGGACGGCATGCCACAGGCACGCGCGGAGATCGCCGAACTGGCCTGGGTGCCGCTGCAGCCACCGCACGGCCTGCCCTTGGCACCGCTGAGCGAACACCATATCCTGCCGGCCGTCGCCACCCGGGTGACGGCCCGCTGAGCGCGCGGGCACCGATTGCAAGGACACCGGATGTCAATGTCGATCCCGCCGATTCCTTCGCTGGTCCAACCGACCTATCACGCTTGGGTGCGCCCGATCGCACACGCCTCGTTCTGGCTGTCACTGCTGCTCACGGTCTACTTCGTGATGCAGGGACTGCTGCTGTGGCCGCTGCACAACCTTCCGATCTGGCACCTGGTTGAGAGGGAAGTACAACTCCAGCACCTGCACAGCCTGATCTGGCTTCTGGCGCATCCGGTGGCCGCGTCGATGATCGTCGCACTGCTGTGCCTTGCCTCGACACTGGCCAGCTGGGGACTGCTGCGCGAGCGCAGCTGGGGCCTGTGGAGCTTTGTGGCGATCCTGCTGATGAGTGCATTGACCAACTTTGCGATCGCCGGGTGGCTGGACGTGTTCATGCGCGACGTCATCCCGTTTCTCTCCGACGACGCCGTCCTGCAACAGGAACTCCATCTGAAACGCTGGTTGATCACGCTGACCATGGTGGCCATGTCGTTCGTACTCCTCGGCCTGCAGGGCTGGCTGGCCTGGCGCCTGCTGCGACCAGACATCCGCTCGCGCTTCCACTGAGCCACACCCCTTTTCCGCACGACAAGGACCGTCGCATGCGCTTGCTGACCCTTCTCCCCGCGCTGCTGCTGTTCGCCGCGCTGCCTGCCGCCGCCGATGCGCTGCGCTGTGGCGAATACCGCAGCACCGACGGTGGCATGGCGCTGATATTCACATCACCCAGCAGCGGCTACCGCCGCGACGACGGCAGCGAGCCGGAGCCGCTGTGGGTCGATCGCAGTGCGGCGCAGGCCCGACTGGTCATGCTCGACGATGGCGTGGCACTGCCGGTCCGGATCAGCGCCGATGGGCAGCGCATCGAAGACGACGTGGTGGTCTACACGCTGCGCCAGTCCCGGGGCTGCGCCAGCGAACCCGCCGCGATTGCCGGCAGCTGCCGCGCCGCCGGCAGCCACTGCATTGCGCAGCTGCCCGCGGCTTCGCCCGGCCAGATCCAGTGCGCGTGCGACGAAGGCGTTGGCGCGGGCTGCTCGGCGCTGCTGCGACAACTGCGGGATGGCAGCCCAGCAAAGGCCACCGACGACGTCGGTGCCACGGGCTTTGAACGCCCGCCTGCCTGCCGCGAACACACGCCCGGGCATGACCCGCAGGCCTGCGAGGCGCTGACCAATGATGCATTGGCTGCCGCCATGCAGCGGGTGAATCAACGCCTGCAGCAGGAAGACGAAGACACGCTGGGTTCGCCGCTTCCGGCCGCTGCACGCGATCAGCTGCAGCAGCGGTGCCTGCAGCACCGCAGTGGCCGCTTCTGCGTGGAAGTGGCCGCGCAGCAATTGAACGCGCTGGAACCTGCGTTGGCAGTGCAGGCCCTGCAGGTGGTCTGCGATGCAGGCCGCGTCAGTGCCTGTGAGCGTATCGCGCCACTGCGTGGCCTCGGCACCGACCTGCGCCTGGTTCCGCTGCAGCAGGTGCCGTGCGGCCGTTACCAGGCCGACGGTGGCGTGATCGACATGCTCGACTTCGGTGATGGCGCGCGTGCCCGCCTGCACGAAGGCGCCGTCCAGCTGCAGCAGAACGGCGAAACCCTTGTGCTGCGCCAGCTCGGCAACGGCGACCTGCTCGGCATGGACAACCAGACGGCCTACCAGCGTTACCAGCTCGTGCCCGGCACGGCACAATGCACGCCCCCGCGCGAGGGCTAGGGTTCGCCGTAGCGCCAGGAGCTTCCCGTTCGATCGTCAAGGAGACGACATGCATTCACCCGCACCGCGCCGCCGCTGGCTGGCCTGGGCCCTGCTGCTGGCCGCGCCGATGGCCGCCGCACAGTCGCCACAATGCGGCCTGTTCAAGGCCGACGAAGGCAGCGGCACGCTGCGCATCAGCTCACCGAACCGCGGCGAGCAGAAGCACTTCGGCAGTGCGCCGTCTCCGGTCGCGTTCCAGCAGATCGACGGAAAGCTGCAACTGGTGAACCTGGAGTACGGCCTGCCCAGCGCGCTGCAAGTGCGCGATCGTGGCCGCACGGTCGAGGTGGATGGCACGGTCTACCTCCTGCAGGCGCCCGCACAGTGCGCCGCAGCCGCCACGCCGGCTGCAGGCAGCTGCCTGGCTGATGCGGCGGCGTGCCTGGACAACCGTCGCGAAGCGACCCCGGCCGCCCTGGAAGCGGGGTGTCGGGAAGGCGTGCCCGGCATGTGCCTGCAACTGGCTGATCGTTGGCACGAGGAGGCCAAACCCTCGGTCGAGGCCGATCCCGCCCTGGCAAAGGCAGCGCTCGACGCCGCCTTGTCTGGCATCAAACTCCCCGCTGCCTGTGACAACGGTGGCTTCGAACAGGGAACCCCGGCGTGTGCCGCGGCACTCGAGGCCAACCCGGCAGTGCAGGAGCAGCTGGTCAAGGCCGCGATGACGGCCGCCATGACCGAAGCCATGGTAACGATGACGGCACCGACCGTGCCGGTGATCATTCCAGCTGAGCGGCGGCAACAGTTGTTGCGGTTGTGCCGCGAGGTACCGCACGGCGGCTTCTGCACCCGCGTGGCTGAGCTGTCCTGGGAGGCGGGAGATCCCCAGCAGGCGGTGCAGGCGCTGGCTGCGGCCTGCACATCCGGCAATGACACCGCCACCTGCGAGCGCCTGCCGGCGTTGCAGGCGGTGGGCGCATCGCTGCGACCGCAGCCCGCAACTGCATTGCCCTGCGGCAACTACCGGTCCGACGGCGGCCTGATGGACACGCTGGATTTCGGTGACGCCGGCCTGGTTGGCGTTGGCTGGAGCAGCCATCTTCGCGCACGCGTCGAAGCGGGCGACATCCGCATCCACCACGACCGGGACGGCGACTTCGTGCTGCGCCCGCTGCCCGGCGGCCAGTTGCTGGGGCTGGATAACTGGACCCGCTTCCAGGTGTTCGTCCCCACCGGCGAGGGCCCGACCCGGTGCAGTGCACCGAAGCAGTTCAAGGTGCTGCCACTGCCGCAGGATTGCCCGCTGGCGCTGGCCAACGAGGGCGGTGCCGAAGCCTGCTGCGCGCAGGACAAGCTGCAGGGCTGCAACATTCTCGGCAACCGCCTTGCGCTGTCCGGGAACTGGCTGCAGGCCGCCGAGCACTACACCACAGTCTGCCGCGCCGGCGTGCGCGAAGGGTGCGAGAACCTGGTTACCGCGCAGGGCAACGGCGCGGAACTGGACGCACGGGCAACCCTGGGGCAGCTGTGCAAGGCCGACCGCAGCGGCCTGCACGTGGCCTGCGACGTGCTCGGCACCCAGAACTGGGAGCTGATCACGCTGGGTGGTGCCCTGCAGAAGGCGGTTGATGAGGCAGCCGTGGACGACGCTCCGGCGCCGCGCAACTCCAACCGCAAGCGCTGAGCCGGCCAGGGCCTGCCCGCAGCTTCGGGCGGGCCCTGCGGTAAAGTACGCGCCATGAACGAATTCGAGCGCGTGCGCGCCTACCTCACCGACCTGCAGGACCGCATCTGTGCGGCGATCGAGGCCGTCGATGGCCAGGCCCGCTTCCAGGAAGACCTGTGGCAGCGTGCGGAGGGCGGTGGCGGGCGTACCCGCGTGCTGCGCGACGGTGCGGTGTTCGAGCAGGCCGGCATCGGCTTCTCCGACGTGGCCGGCAGCCGCCTGCCGCCATCGGCCTCGGCCAACCGTCCGGAACTGGCTGGCGCCTCCTGGCGTGCCACTGGCGTGTCGCTGGTGTTCCACCCGCTCAACCCCTACGTGCCGACCACCCATGCCAACGTGCGCTTCTTCCAGGCGCAGCGCGACGGCGAAGTGGTGGCCAGCTGGTTCGGCGGTGGCTTCGACCTGACCCCGTTCTATCCGTTCGACGAGGACGTGCAGCACTGGCACCGGGTCGCGCGCGACCTGTGCGCCCCGTTCGGCGAAGAACGCTATGCCGCGCACAAGCGCTGGTGCGACGAGTACTTCTTCCTGCGCCACCGCAATGAAACGCGCGGCGTCGGCGGCCTGTTCTTCGACGACCTGCACGGTGACTTCGAGCGCGATTTCGACTATCTGCGTGCGGTCGGCGATGGCTTCCTGGATGCCTACCTGCCGATCGTGCAGCAGCGCAAGGACACGGCCTACGGCGAGCGCGAGCGAGAGTTCCAGCTGTACCGACGCGGCCGCTATGTGGAATTCAACCTGGTCTACGACCGCGGCACGCTGTTTGGCCTGCAGAGTGGTGGCCGCAGCGAAAGCATCCTGATGAGCCTGCCGCCGCGGGTGCGCTGGGAGTACGGCTTCACCCCGGAAGCGGGTAGCGCCGAGGCACGCCTGGCCGATTACCTGGTGCCGCGCGACTGGCTCTGACCTTCCGGCGCCACGCCTGACGCGTGGCGTCTTCTCCTGCCTGCGGTGCGTCCTGCACCGGACAGGTCGTCTTTTTTCTTCTTCAAGGATGACGTCATGCCTGCTGCTGTTTCCCTCCGCCCCCGCGCTGCGGGCTGGCGCTCCCTGCTGTTGCTCGCGCTGGCCTCGGCAAGTCTGCCGGCTGCCGCGCAGTCGATGGCCTGCGGCACCTACAAGGACAGCGGCGGCACTATCACGCTGACCATCGAGAGCGAAGGCCACGCCTTCCTGTCCGGCCCCTACCAGGCCACCGAGGAGCTGCGCATCGCCCGCCAGGAAGACGTGCTCGGCACCGGCAACCTGTCCACGGGACGCCTGGAAAACTGGTTCTTCTCGGACAACGACCGCACGATCAACACGCCCTATCGCGAGTTCACCCGTGAGCACGCCGCCGCCTGCAGGACGATGCCCGAGCCCATCGAAGATGGTTGCGTGATGAACACCTCCGAGTGCCTGGAGGCGCTGCCCGAGGCCGCACCGGTGAAGCTGCACGCCTGGTGTGCCGAGGGCGTGGGCGCGGCCTGCTCCCAGCTGTTGGAGACCTACCAGCAGCAGGCCAAGGACGCTGCCCCGGCGCCTGCACGGGCCGAGCCGCCGAAGCCGGAGATCTGCAAGGAGGATTCCGCGTCCTTCAACGCCGAGGGTTGCAGGGCGATCGCCGAGGTGGTCGGGCTGGAGATGATCGGCAAGTCCCTGCTCGGGCTGCAGCATTCGGTTGATCCCGTGTTGCCGTCCGCGCAGCTCGATGAGCTGGCCACATTGTGCCGGCAGCAGCACGGCGAGACCTTCTGCGCCGACGTTGCCGAGGTGCTGTGGAGTGGCGGGCGCCTGTTGCAGGCCCACGAAGCGCTGCAGCTGTCGTGCGCGCAGCGCGCGGACGGCGTGGCCTGCGGCCGCGCCAAGGCGCTTGCCAGCCTGGCCGCTGCGCCGGTCGCTTCACTGGCTCCGGTGCCGGCCACTGCGCTGCCGTGTGGGAGCTATGAAGCCGAGTACGGTGTGCTCTCGCAGCTGCGCTTCCTCGATGGCGGCCTGGTTGAGGCCGAGGGCCGCGACCAGCGCCTGCGCGCGCGCCTGCAGGACGGCCGCATCCTCATCCGTCCCGATGTCGGCAGCGACTTCGTGCTGCAACCGCTGAAGAACGGAAACCTCGCCAGCGTCGACGGCGGCAACCGCTTCGCCTACTACGAGCGCAAGCCCGCCGCAGGCAATGCCAGCTGCACGCCGCCGGTGGCGTTCGTGGAGATCCCGCTGCCACTGGATTGCCCCACCCTGGCGCGCAAGGACGGCGCCAACGCCTGCTGCACCGAGGGCAAGCTGCTGGGCTGCAAGGTTGCCGGCGAAGCCCTGTTCGAGGCCGAGAAATGGGCCGCGTCGCTGCCCTATTTCGAGACGCTGTGCGGCGCCGGTGTCCGCGAAGGGTGCCTGGCATTGGCAGCGGTGTATTCGCACACCGCCGACCCGAAGATCCCGCAGGCCATGGCAGCGATCTGCGCGAAGGATGGCGAGGGCACGCATGTAGCCTGCGATGTGGACGCCACCCGCAACTGGCCGGCACTGAAGGCCGAAGCCGCGCTCTGAGGGCGCGGGAAGGGGTACCCGTAGCGTCGAGCTTGCTCGACGCTACACGTCAGGTGCTCTTCCTGGGGATGATGGTGATGTGCCCGTTGATCTCCAGCAGGGCCAACTCGACATCCTCCACGCCCAGGCAGCCCTGCTGGCGCATGGCGGCCTCGAAATCGGCGCGGGTGACCTGCTCACGGCGCAGAACGGCGTCGAACAGGCGCCCATCACGCGCGATCACTACCGGTTCTCCTTCCACCAGGCGCTCGATGCGCCGGCTGCGGGTACTGACCCAGCCCACCCCATAGTTGAGCAGGATCAGGGTGGCCGCCAGCAGCAGGCCGCCGCCCAGCGAGGTATCGGTACCCAGCAGCGCGTTCTGCACCGCGTTGCCCAGCAGCACCACCAGCAGTACGTCGAACGGGGTGATCTGCCCCAGCGGGCGCTTGCCGCTCAGCCGGACCATGCCCAGCACCACGACGTAGACCACCACCGCGCGCAGGATGAACTCCCACCACGGCATCGCCAGTGAGAACAGATCGGGCATTGCGGGTTCCCCTGCGGAGCGGTGGCCCAGCGTGGCGCAGGCCACGTCATCTGGCAACGGCACAAATAAAAAGCCCCGCTGACCAGGGGGAGGTCAACGGGGCCGGGGAACGGGCACTTGGGGAGGAGTCCCCGTTCCGAGATCTGCTCCAGGGGATGGGAGAGATCCACAACAGGCGTTGCGCCTGTCGAGAGTTATAGAAGCACTCCGAACACTAACGGTTCGTGAAGGGGCCCAATTTAATGAACCTCCATCAGGGCAACATTCATGATCGAGTCAGAAACCTCTGACGAATGAACGAATTCACGTCGTTTTCGGCCTGAAACACCCTCAGTGTGCTTCGTCCCAGTTGTTGCCGATGCCGGTATCGACCACCAGCGGCACCCGCAGTTTGGCCGCTTGCGACATGCGCTCGACCACCTGCAAACGCAACTCCTCGACGAAACTGCTTTCGGTTTCGAACACCAGTTCATCGTGCACCTGCAGGATCATCCGTGCCGGTGCGCCGCTGTCACGCAGCCACTGGTCCACGTCCACCATCGCGCGCTTGATGATGTCGGCGGCGGTGCCCTGCATCGGCGCGTTGATCGCGGCGCGCTCGGCACCGGCGCGCAGGCCCTGGTTACGTGCATGAATGTCGTTCAGGTACAGGCGGCGGCCGAACAGGGTTTCCACATAGCCCTGGTCGCGGGCCTGCTGGCGCATCCGCTCCATGAAATCACGCACGCCCGGGTAGCGGCTGAAGTACAGCGCCACGTAGTCCTGCGCCTGGCCACGGTCGATGCCCAGGTTGCGCGCCAGGCCGAAGGCGCTCATGCCGTACATCAGCCCGAAGTTGATCGCCTTGGCCGCGCGGCGCTCGTTCGGGGTCACTTCCTCCAGCGTGCGCCCGAACACCTCGGCGGCAGTGGCGCGGTGCACGTCGGCGCCCTGCTCGAAGGCACGCACCAGGCCCGGGTCCTCGGACAGGTGGGCCATGATCCGCAGCTCGATCTGCGAATAGTCGGCCGCGAGCAGCTGGAAGCCCTCCGGGGCGATGAACGCGCGGCGGATGCGGCGGCCATCCTCGGTGCGGATCGGGATGTTCTGCAGGTTCGGGTCTGACGAGGACAGGCGGCCGGTGGCGGCACCGGACTGGTGGTAGCTGGTATGCACCCGGCCGGTGTCCGGGTTGACCATCTCCGGCAGCTTGTCGGTGTAGGTGCTGCGCAGCTTGGCCAGGCCCCGGTAGTCCAGGATCACTCGCGGCAGCTCGTGCTGGTCGGCGATCGCCTCCAGCGCCTCTTCATTGGTGCTGGGCTGGCCCTTCGGGGTCTTCACCACCGCCGGCAGCTTCAGCTCATCGAACAGCACCGCCTGCAGCTGCTTGGGCGAATCCAGGTTGAAGCTACGGCCGGCCAGCTCGGTGGCCTTCTGCTGCGCGGCCAGCATGCGCGAGGACAGGTCCTGGCTCTGCCGGCGCAGTTCATCGGTGTCGATCCGCACGCCATTGGCTTCGATCGTGGTCAGCACCGGTACCAGTGGCATCTCGATGTCGCGGTACACGCTGTCCAGCGCCGGCTCGGCCAGCAGCTGCGGCTGCAGCGCGCGGTGCAGGCGCAGGGTGATGTCGGCGTCCTCGGCCGCATAGCGGCTGGCTTCGTCGATGCCCACCTGCGAGAACGGAATCTGCTTGGCGCCCTTGCCGGCCACATCCTCGAACTTGATGGTGTTGTAGCCCAGGTAACGCAGGGCCAGCGAATCCATGTCGTGGCGGGTGGCGGTGGAATTGAGCACGAAGCTCTCGAGCATGGTGTCGTCGTGGTAGCCCTGCACCTCCACGCCGTGGCGGCGCAGCACATGCAGGTCGTACTTCCCATGCTGGCCCAGCTTCTTCTTCGCCGGGTCCTGCAGCACCGGGCGCAGTGCGTCCAGCACCTGCTGCATCGGCAGCTGCGCCGGCGCGCCCGGGTAATCGTGGCCGACCGGAATATAGGCGGCCTTGCCCGGCTCGACCGCCAGGCTGATGCCCACCAGGCGCGCACGCATCGCGTCCAGCGCATCGGTTTCGGTATCGAAACTGATCAGGTCCGCCTGCTGCAGGCGCTCGACCCAGGCCTGCAGCTGCTCGGCGGTCAGCACGGTCTCGTATTCACCCGGTGCGGCCAGCGCCGGATCCAGCGTGCCGGCGGCCGGTGCCTCGGCGCTGCCACGGGCGAAGCCGGCGGCGGTGCCACGCAGGCTCGGCGTTGCTTCGCTGGCGGCCGTCGGCGCCGGCAGCGGTGCACCCAGCTCCTTCAGCGCCTGGGTGAAGCCATAGCGCGCATACAGCTCGGTCAGCTCCGGCACGTCCTGCTCGCGCAGGGCCAGCGTGGTCGGGCTGGCGTCCAGCTCCACGTCGGTGCGGATGGTCACCAGCTCGCGGTTCAGCGGCAGGCGCTCCAGTGCGGCGCGCAGGTTTTCGCCGATCTTGCCCTTCATGGTCGGCGCGGCCGCCATCACCCCGTCCAGGTGCTGGTACTCGGCCAGCCACTTGGCGGCGGTCTTCGGCCCGCATTTCTCCACGCCCGGCACGTTGTCGACGGTGTCGCCCATCAGCGCCAGCAGGTCGATGATCTGGTCGGCGCGCACGCCGAACTTCTCCATCACTGCGGCATCGGAATCCATGCGGCTGCCAGTCATGGTGTTGACCAGCTCGATGCCCGGGCGCACCAGCTGGGCAAAGTCCTTGTCGCCGGTGGAGATGGTCACCTTCAGGTCCTGTGCCACGCCCTGCAGGGCCAGTGTGCCGATCACATCATCGGCCTCCACGCCGGGAATGCGCAGGATGCTGATGCCCAAGGCTTCGACGATGCGGCACATCGGCTCGACCTGGCTGCGCAGCTCGTCGGGCATCGGCGGGCGGTTGGCCTTGTACTGGTTGTACAGGTCATCACGGAAGGTCTTGCCCGGCGCATCGACCACGAACGCCACGTAGGCCGGGCGCTCCTTCAGTGTCGAGCGCAGCATGTTGACCACGCCGAACAGCGCGCCGGTGGGTTCGCCCTGTGCATTGGACAGGGGCGGCAGCGCGTGGAACGCGCGGTACAGGTAACTGGACCCGTCGATCAGGACTAATCTGCTCATGGGTCGATTCTACGCGCCCGTGCCTGCACTGCGACGACACGGCACAGCCGCGGCGATGGGGCATAATCAAGGCTCTTTCCAGGCAAAGGCCCCCGCCGATGAAGATCCTGATGCTGGCTTCCCTGCTCCTGCTCGCTGGCTGCGCCAGCATGGGTGGCGCGGGCGCTCCCCCGGTGGACGTCAAGGGCGCGGATGTGTCCAAGCGCACCATGGACAACGGCGATGTCATCGAGGAATACCGCGTGTCCGGCCAGCTGCGCATGGTCAAGGTGACCCCGTCGCGCGGTGCCCCGTTCTATATGTACGACAAGAACGGCGATGGCCGTTTCGACAACGACAAGGACGGCGTGTCGCCGGTGTACTGGAAGCTGTACAGCTGGTGATGTGACCGGGGTCGGATCCCTGCGCTTCAGTAGATCCACGCCATGCGTGGATGGGCCCCTGCCGGCCCTACAAAAGATGACGCCGGCGCGCATCCTGCGGCCGGCGTCGGGTCCCCTCCCCGGGAACGCTTGTATCAGCGGATGACCAGCACCGGCAGCGTGCTGCGTGCCAGCACTTCAGCGGTCTGGCTGCCCAGCAGCACACGGGTCACACCACGGCGGCCATGCGAGGTCATCACGATCAGGTCGCTGTTGCGCTCGCCGGCGGTCTCGATGATGCCGTCAGCCGCATAGCGGTCCAGCACGTGCACCGGGTTGGCGGTAATGCCCTGCTCAGCCGCCTTGGCCAGCGCCGGCTGCAGCACCTTCTGCGCGCCTTCCTCGCGGTCGGCCTTGTATTCAGGGCTGTTCATGTAGCCCACGCTCCAGCCCATGGCGTCGTACATGCCGACGGCCCACGGCTCGGAAACGGTCACGATATCGACCTCGGCGTTGAGGTCCTTGGCCAGCTCCAGACCCTTGGCCAGGCCCTTGTCGGCCAGCTCGGATCCGTCGGTGGCAATCAGGATGCGCTTGTACATGGTGGGGCTCCGTGGCGGTCTGCCAGATGGGAACAACACCATTGCACACCGGATGTGCAGGGCGCGCCTTGAGCAGGATCAATCCGGCGCGGCGCAGCGGCGTGTGCGCACCGCCGGCTTGCGTACCCGGACACTGCAGCGCAAGCTGGGTGGGCGGCGGCACCGCCGCCTTGGGAGAACCCGCATGCAGGACAGCAAGCCGACACCACGAAGCCCCCTCAGGATCATCCTTTGGAGCCTCATCGCCGCCTTCGTGCTGTTCTACGGCGGCTATCATCTGGGCAAGGACATGGCGCTGCGTGACAACGCCCGGCAGTCAGCCGGCCGATAACGCTCTTCTGTAGAGCCGAGCCATGCTCGGCTGTTTTTCCCGCCAGAAGCAGCCGAGCATGGCTCGGCTCTACATTTTCTGCCCTCAGGCGATCTGCACCACGCGCGCGTTCTGGCACAGCGGATAGCTGCCGACGAACTCGGCAATCGCATCACGCATCGCTTCGAACGATTCGCCGTACATGTACAGCGCGGTCTCGGTCGGGCCCTGCCACCAGCTGCAGATCTCGCCCAGGCCGTCGATGCGCTCGGACAGCTGCTCGAACACGTGGTTGGAATCGCACTGCTCGTAGACCTCGTCCGGCAGGGTCAGGCCATCCAGGTAGATGCCCAGGCCTTCGGTCACGCCGAAGCCTCGATCAGCCTCGCCCGCCCCCTGCAGTTGCGAACCCTTCGGCGCGCCCAGCTGTTCCAGCAGGTCGATCAGCTTCGGCACGCCCGCAACGTCCACCAGCGCCACTTCGATATCGCCGTATTCGACCTCGCCGAGGTCGGACATCGCGGTGCCGCCGCCAGTCAGCTCACCCACCTGCGCCGCCTGCAGCAGCGCATCGAGCGGATCCTCGAACAGTTCATGACGATGCTCGGGCTGCAGCTTGGCGTTCAACTTCACGGTGACGTGCAACGTGGGTTCGGTCATCGGGGCGTTCCTGGAAGATGTCAGGCCCCATTGTAGAGTCGAAGGTAGCGGCAGGAGCCGCTGCCAACGTCGCTTGCGACGGCCCGAAGGGTGCCGGTCAGGACGACCGACATAGCTTGCTCGACTGCCTTTGTAGAGTCGAGCCGTGCTCGACTGCCTTTCCCACCAGAAGCAGCCGAGCATGGGCTCGGCTCTACAACAGCCCGTCAGCGCAGGAACGGCGCCACCTTGCGCTTGAGCAACTCCACCAGCACCGGGTCCATGTAGTCGTAATCGTCCGGGATTTCCAGGCAGATCACCCGCTTGCCGTTCAGCCATGCCTTGTAACGGCTGGACAGACGGTTGCGGTGCGCCTTTTCCATAACGAACACCAGGTCCGCCCACTGCAGCAACTCGGGGCTGAGTACTTCCTCGGCGTCGGCCAGCAACCCGGCCGAGGCGGTCTCGATGCCCGGCCAATCGGCAAATACCTGCTCGGCGGTGGGGCTGCGCAGGCGGTTCTGGCTGCAGAGGAAGAGCACGTTGCGGGTCATGCCCGCAGCGTATCGGGGTCGGACTCCTTTTCCAACGGAAAAGGGCTCTGACGCCAACCGGGTGCTTTCAGACAAGTTGCATGGCCGGAAGACCTTCAGCAAACCATTATGTGCCTTTCCACCATCCAGATGCCCATGATCACCAAGGATGACCTGTTAACGACGTTCGCAGAGGTAGCCGAGGCCCACGGCTGCTACTTCAGCAGGTACGTAGTCGCGACCTACACGCTCTATTGCTGCATAAGGAATGCCAAGGCACATGACCTCGCGATCGCGTCCAAGAATGTCGATGATCCGGAATTCGCCGCCAGCGTTGTGCTGAACGCACCGCACAATCTTTCACATGATGGGCCAACGATCTTCGAGATTCCACCCAACGCCTACGGGTTTACCCATGCGATGGCGGTTCCCAGCATGTATCACGGGCTTCTGAACCGAATCGAGAAGCGCACGGGTCTGTTCCTGTGCCTGCCGATCTTCCGGTGTGAATTCAACGGCAACGAATCAGAAGATGACTTCAGGTGGTCCACACATCACATCGTTGACGTCAACAACTGGCATAGGACCAGGCAGCCGAAGATAAGCGTGTACTTCGACAATCCCCGCACTGGCGGCGGAACGGACAAGGGCGGCGCCATCGTGAGCCTGGAGACATTGATTGCCGAGATCGACAACCTCAACGGCGTGGGCAACGGCTTCATCGAGATCACCAACTACCGCGGCGAGGTGATCGAGGTGCTGTCGCCGGCGGAAGGCCACTATGTGTTGATCCGCAACCGCCAGGATGAAGAAGCGATGGATCGCGCGAGCGTGATTTCCGCGGTGGAGAAATTCACCTCAGAATGACGCGCCACCGCTTTCGTACAGTCGAGCTTGCTCGACTGAACGCGCAAAGCAGTCGAGCAAGCTCGACTCTACAGGAGAGATTCTCCCCTCCCCGACGGTGATCAGATCACCGTCAGGTTGGCATACGCCATCACCAGCCACTTGCTGCCGGCGTCGGCGAACTCGACCTGCACGCGGGCGTGGGCGCCGTTGCCTTCGTAGTCGGTCACCATGCCTTCGCCGAACTTGGGATGGGTGACCAGCGCGCCGAGCTTCAGCGGCGGCGCCTCGATCGAGGCGTGGCCCATTACCCGGCTCGCGCCCATCGAGGCCGGCCGCGAGACCTGCACCTTCGGGCGCACTTCGTGCAGCAGCTCGCGCGGAATCTCGCGCAGGAAGCGCGACGGCAGGCTGTAGTTGTCCTGGCCATGGATGCGGCGCGATTCGGCGTAGCTCAGCACCAGTTTCTGGCGTGCGCGGGTGATGCCGACGTAGGCCAGGCGGCGCTCTTCTTCCAGCCGCCCGCTTTCCTCCAGCGAACGTGCGCTGGGGAACAAGCCTTCTTCCAGGCCGGCCAGGAACACCAGCGGGAATTCCAGGCCCTTGGCCGAGTGCAGGGTCATCAGCTGCACGCCGTCCTCGCCCGCCTGCGCTTGGCCCTCGCCGGCCTCCAGCGCGGCATAGGCCAGGAATGCGACCAGCTCGTCCATGTCCTCGCCCACTTCCTCGATGTCGTCGGCGCGGCGCACGAAGCGCGAGGCCACCGAGACCAGTTCGTCGAGGTTGTCGGTGCGCGATTCCGAGTCCAGCGCGTTGCGACTTTCCTTGCTCCAGTGCTCGCGCAGCTGCGAGCGGGCCAGCACGTGGTCCACGCGCTCGGCCAGGGTCATGTGCAGGGTCTGCGCCTGCAGCTCGTTGACCAGCACCAGGAAGCCGGCCAGTGCATTGCGCGCACGTGCGGCCAGCGCGCTGCCCTGGGTGACCAGCATGGTCGCTTCCCACAGCGAAATACCCTGCGCGCGCGCCTCGCGGCGCACTTCGTCCAGCGTGCGGTCGCCGATGCCACGGGTGGGCGTGTTGACCGCGCGCTCGAAGGCGGCGTCATCGTTGCGGTTGGACAGCAGGCGCAGGTAGGCCAGCGCATCCTTGATTTCGGCACGCTCGAAGAAGCGCATGCCGCCGTACACGCGGTACGGCACCTGTTCGCTCAGCAGGGCCTCTTCCAGCGCGCGCGACTGCGCGTTGCTGCGGTAGAGCACGGCCACTTCGGTATAGCTGCCACCGTCTCGCACCCACTGGCGCGCGCGCTCGACGATGTAGCGCGCCTCGTCCATCTCGTTGTACGCCGCGTACAGGTCGATCGGCTCGCCGTCGCCGCTGTCGGTCCACAGCTGCTTGCCGATGCGGTCGGGGTTGTGCGCGATCACCGCGTTGGCGGCACCGAGGATGTTGGCCGTGGAGCGGTAGTTCTGTTCCAGGCGGATGGTCTGCGCGCCCGGGAAATCGCGCAGGAAGCCCTGCACGTTCTCGACCTTGGCACCGCGCCAGCCGTAGATGGCCTGGTCATCGTCACCGACCACGAACACGTGGCCGGAATCGCCGGCCAGCACGCGCACGAAGGCGTACTGGATGGCATTGGTGTCCTGGAACTCGTCCACCAGGATTTCCCGGAAGCGGGCGCGGTAGTGCGCCAGCAGGGCCGGGTTGTCGCGCAGCAGCTCATGCGCGCGCAGCAGCAGCTCGGCGAAGTCGACCAGGCCGGCGCGGTCGCAACGCGCCTGGTACTCGATGTAGGCCTGGCGCATGGTTTCCAGCCACGCGTCGTGCGGTTCGGGCTGGATGTGCTGCGGGCGGCGGCCTTCGTCCTTCTGCGCGTTGATCCACCACGCGATCTGTTTGGCCGGGTACTTGCCGTCATCCAGTTCCAGCGCCTGCACCACGCGCTTGACCAGCCGCAGCTGGTCGTCCGAATCCATCACCTGGAAGCCTTCCGGCAGCTTCGCGTCCTGCCAGTGCAGGCGCAGCAGGCGGTTGGCCAGGCCGTGGAAGGTGCCGATCCACATGCCGCGGCTGCCGTTGGGCAGCTGTGCGTCGATGCGGTGGCGCATTTCGCCGGCCGCCTTGTTGGTGAAGGTCACCGCGAAAATGCCGTGGGTCGGCACGCCGTCGACTTCATGCAGCCAGGCGATGCGGTGGGTGAGCACGCGGGTCTTGCCGGAACCGGCACCGGCCAGCACCAGGTGGTGGCCGGGGGGAGCGGAGACGGCTTCGCGCTGGGCCGGGTTCAGGCCATCAAGCAGGTGGGAGACATCCATGCCCCCATTTTACGGCATCGCCGTCGCGGCTCCTGCGACCACCTGGGTTGCAAGTGCGTGTGCCTGCTGACGCAGTTCAGGCACCGCCAGGCTTTCCCACAGGCTGCCGATGCGCAGGCTGCCGAGCACGCCCAGCCGCGCCTGCAGCTGTCCACCAGCGGCACGCAGACGGTCGCCCGGCACCGTGCTGTCCAGGC
This sequence comes from Stenotrophomonas sp. 96582_Sma, assembly GCF_056480905.1. Lineage (NCBI taxonomy): Bacteria > Pseudomonadati > Pseudomonadota > Gammaproteobacteria > Lysobacterales > Lysobacteraceae > Stenotrophomonas > Stenotrophomonas sp. 96582_Sma. The sequence goes on from NZ_CM151122.1 coordinate 4,912,997, forward strand.
CCAGCCCATGTGGACCGGGGCGCGCCATGCCGTCCGCCTGCAGCTGCTGCAGCAACGGATTGCGCAGTGCGCTGGCGCGGGTTTCCACGCCGGTGGCGTTGATCACGCCGCCAATCGTCCACTGCTGCTCGTTGCCAGTGGCATCGCGGCCGGACAGCCGCAGTGCATCGCCGTCGCGCCAGACACGTTGCAGGCGGGACCGGTGGATACGCAGCTGGCCGCTATCCTGCAGGGACTGCAGCTGCTCATCGACCTCTTCGGCGATGCGGTGGCGATGCACGTCCCAATAGCGCACCACATGGCGCAGGAAGCGACGCTGGTCCGCCTCATCGAGGCTGCACCACAGCGCCTGCCCGTGCGAGCGGATGCGGTCCATCACGCCCTGCCACGGCAGGCCGTCGGCCTGCGCCTGGCGTGCGAACCCGCGCAATGCGTGCAGGCGCTGGCGCAGGTTCATCGGCAGCAACGTGGCCGGGTCGAAGCTGGGCAGGCCGCCATGCGCATGCGGCAACGGCAGCAGGCCGTGGCGCGAGATCACGTGCAGCGGGCCGGTGTGGCCGGCAGCGACCAGCGCCAACACGGTGTCGGCCATGCTCAGGCCGGACCCGACAATGGCCACGGCCTGCTCACCGGCCAGGGTGCGTACGCCGTCGTAGTCCCAGGCCTCGATCACATCGTCGGCAGGCAGCGCATCGGCACCGGCCACCGGCAGCGGGCGCATGCTGTTGCCGGTGGCGAGCACCGCCTGCGCGGCGTGCAGCGTGTGGCCATCGCCGAGCGTCAGCTGGTAGCCGTGGTCATCCGGCTGCAGGCCCAGTACCGGCTGCGCGATCACCTGCAGCTGCGCCGGGCTGGCTGCGGCAGCGTCCTGCAGGCGCTGCTGCAGGTAGGCCGCGAAGTAGTGGCGGCACACGTAACGCTCGCCCAGCACCTCGCGCGCCTCGCCCGGGTAGGCGTTGGCGGCCATCAGGTAGTCGAGGAAATCGCCGGGCTGGTCGGCAAACGCACTCATCTTCGCCGCCGGCACGTTCAGCAGATGCTCCGGCCACGGCGTGGCATAGGCGATGCCCTGCGCCAGCTGCGAGGCGGGTTCGAAAATGGCCAGCGCCAGCGGCGCCTTGGCCTGGCGCAGTACCTGGATCGCCACCAGCACCCCGGCCGCACCACCACCGATGATTGCCAGGTCCAGTTCGCCATTACGCGGTGAATCAGTCATGTGCCGATTGTAGGCCATCGGCGATGACAGGCCGGATTGCCGAAATGGGCGGCCGGCCTTGCCTCACATCAACGCATCGGCCAAGCGTGCGATGCCTTCGCGGCTGCGCCGCCACGTAGGGCGGCTGCGCCACTGCTGCAGGTCCAGCTGCCGCGACTCGCGCAGGTAGCCGTCCTCGATCTCGCACAACTGCTGCACCAGCGCGCGGTCGTAGCAGATCAGGCCGATCTCGGCATTCAGCGCGAACGAGCGGATATCCATGTTGATCGAGCCGAGCACGGCGATGTCCTCGTCCACGCTCATGTGCTTGGCGTGCAGGAACTGCGGTTCGTACAGGGCGATGCGCACGCCACAGCGCAGCAGCTCGTCGTAGTACGCCTCCTGCGCCCACGAGGTCAGCCGCTGGTTGTTGCTGGCGGAGAGGATCAGCTGCACCTGCACACCGGACAACGCCGCAATGCGCAGCGCGCTCAACGTGGCCTCGTCGGGCACGAAGTACGGGGTGACCATCACCAGCCGCCGCCGCGCCAGGTGGATCAGCGCGGCCACCGCATCGCGTGCGTTGCTGTACGGATAGGCCGGGCCACTGGGCAGCAGCTGGGTGGCGATGTCATCGCTGCACTCGGGCACATCGGCGATCACGTCCAGGCGCTGGCCGGTCTCCATGTACCAGTCGCTGGCGAATACGGCTTCCAGATGCGCCACCGCCGGGCCGCGCACGCGCGCCACCAGCTCGCGGTTCGGGTGGCCCGGCACGAACTGCGGGCCCGCCAGGTTCTGCGAACCGACATAGGCCACTTCGTTGTCGATCACCGCGATCTTGCGGTGGTTGCGCAGGTCCATGCGCCCGCTGCGGCGCCAGCGCAGGCCACCGGGCAGCATCGCGCGCACTTCGATGTCGCGCGCCTGCAGGCGCTTGCGATAGGCGCGCAGGCCACGCTTGGCGCCCACCGCATCGAGCAGCACGCGGCACTGCACGCCACGCGCGGCGGCACGCTGCAAGGCCTCGACAATGGCCTCGCCGACCGCGTCATCGAACATCAGGTAGTACAGCAGGTGCACGCGGTCTTCGGCCTGGTCGATGTCGGCGATCAGCGTGTGCAGCGACTCGTCGTAGTCGGTCAGCAGATCGACGGCGTTGCCGTGCACCGGCATGAAATCGCCCTGGCGCTGCACCAGCGGCACGATCTCAGCGCTGGCGGTGTCGGGCTGTGGGGTCCAGCGCAGGCGATGCTGCAGCGCCTGCTCCTCGCGGATCACCTGCGAGGCCTCGGCCTGGCGGCGGATGCGCTCGCGCGACAGCCACGGGTGGCCGAACAGCAGGTACAGCGGCAGGCCCAGCAGTGGCACGAAGCCGACCAGCAGCAGCCAGCTGCGCGCCGCCCCCGGCGTGGTGCGGGTGGGAATCCAGCACAGCGCGACCAGCCGGATCAGCCAGTCGATCAGCAGCAGGTAGGAACCCAGCAACCACTCGAACAGCATCGCGTCGCCCGTCGGGAGGTGATGGGCCATTCTGCCCAGCGGGGTGTGTAGAGTCGAGCCACGCTCGACTGCTTTGAAGCCGTGTGCCAACCAAGGTTGGCACCTACCGGGTGGGGGGGACAGCGTGTCGACCAAGGTCGACACCTACCGGGGGTGGGGACGGCGTGCCAACCAAGGTTGGCACCTACCGGGTGAAGGGACAGCGTGTCGACCAAGGTCGACACCTACCGGGGGCGGGACAAGTTGCCGACCAACGGTCGGCACCCACCCTCTGGATGCCAGGCATGAAAAAACCCGCCACAAGGGCGGGTTTCTTCGCGGGGATCAGCAATCCTTGCGGATTACTTGATCTTGCCTTCCTTGTACGGGACGTGCTTGCGCACGACCGGATCGTACTTGGAGAATTCCATCTTCCCCGGGGTGTTCTTCTTGTTCTTGTCGGTCGTGTAGAAGTGACCGGTACCAGCGGTCGAAATCATACGGACCTTATCGCGCTTGCCTGCCATGATCGTCTACTCCTCAGACCTTTTCGCCGCGCGCACGCAGCTCAGCCAGAACGGAATCGATACCGTTCTTGTCGATGGTGCGCAGTGCATGCGCGGAAACACGAAGCTTCACCCAGCGGTTTTCGCTGGCAACCCAGAAGCGGCGCTCGTGCAGATTCGGCAGGAAACGACGACGGGTCTTGTTGTTGGCGTGCGAGACGTTGTTACCCGTCTGCACTCGCTTGCCGGAAACCTGGCATACGCGGGACATTGCGCACCTCGATAGTAAGTTGTGTCAGCCCGTAGCCCGGGAGACGGCGGCCTCGATGGTTGCCCACCACACGTCAAGAGAATCAAAGGGTTACGCTGGCGTTGGGCGGCCGGGGACGTGCTCCCGGAGGCGCCGCCCGGTAGAAAACCGGACACAGCGAGCCGCGCATTATGCACGGGTTCAAGCACTTGCGCAAGTTACCCACAGGCTGGGGCTGAATGCGACGGTCGCTCCCTGTAGAACCAGCTCAGCGCAGATGCGGAATCACCTGGGCCAGTAGATGGGCATCCTTCAACGCGCCGTGCAGGCCGCGCTGGCTGGGAATGCGCAGGCGCTGCAGCACATCATCCAGCTTGTTGCCCTGACCCGGCCAGCGCCCGCGCGCCAGCTTCAAGCTGCAGGTAATGCGGCAATGCTGGGCCAGCGTGCCGGGGATGCCAGCCAGGCGCAGCTCGTTGTCCAGGAAACCCACGTCGAAGGTGGCGTTGTGCGCGACCATCTCGCTGCCACGCAGGAACTCCAGCAGCTCGGCGGCCTTGCTGGAGAACAGTGGCTTGCCCACCAGCATCGCGTCGCTGATGCCGTGCACGCGCTGCGCGCCCCAGTCCACCTTGCGCTGCGGCTGCAGGTAGGTGTGGAACTGGCGGCCGGTGAGCTGGCCATCGATCAGTTCGACGGCACCGATTTCGATCACCCGGTGCCCCAGGCGGTGGGAGATGCCGGTGGTTTCGGTATCCAGTGCGACGATGCGGCTCATCAGGGTGTGCGTTCTCCAGTACGTGCAGCCGGATTTTCGCACGCGACCGATGCACTCACCCCAACGCTTCCACCACCCAATCAATGAACACCCGCAGCCGCTGGCTCATGTGCCGGTTCGGCGGGAACATCACATGCATCGGCATGGGCGGCAGCTGCCAGTCCTCCAGCACCGGCAGCAGCTCGCCGCGCGCCAGATGCGGCTCGGCCATGTAGCTGGGCAGCGCGACCACGCCCAGCCCCGCCAACGCAGCGGCCAGATAGGCGTTGCCGTCGTCGAAGCCGACCGTGTAGCGGCCCTGCACCTCGACGCGCTCATCGCCGCGATGGGCGCGGAACACGCGGGCGCGGCCACTGCGCGGGCTGAGGAAACCGACCATGTGGTGATCGGGCCCTTCCAGCGCGCGCGGGTCGGTCGGCACGCCGAAGCGCTGCACATAGCCGGGGCTGGCATGGAAGCCGATCGGCAGCGCAGCAAGCGGCCGCGCCACCAGCGCCGGGTCGGCCGGCGTGCCGCCACGGATCACGCAATCCACGTTGTCAGCGATGACATCGACCTCGCGGTCACTCACGCCGATGTCCAGCTGGATCTCCGGGTAGCGCGCCTGGAAATCCGGCAGCGCCGGCACCAGCCGCAGCCGCGCGTAGGGTCCGGGCACGTCCACCCGCAGGCGCCCGCGCGGCTGGGTGGCCGCATCGCCCAGCCCGCCCTCCACCTCTTCCAGCTCGGCCAGCAGGCGGGCGATGCGCGGGTAATAGGCCGCGCCATCGGCGGTGACGCTGACCCGGCGCGTGGTGCGGTTGAGCAACCGCAGCCGCAGGTGCGCCTCCAGCTGCTGCACCAGCTGGGTGGCCGTGGTGCGGCTGATCTGCAGGGTCTGCGCGGCGCGGGTGAAGCTGCCGGTTTCCACTACCCGGGCAAAGGCCCGCATCGCCTCGAAACGGTCCATGGTGGGTCATGATTGTTTGGAATTGGCGATCAATCTAGGCCGATCATCGCGGTTTATCCAGACAGCGCTGGCGCGGAGGATGGGCGTTCTCTCCCACGGGATCTTCCCATGTCACAGCGTGATGTCGTTTTCCCCGCCAGCCGCCAGACCCTGTACGAGCGCAACCGCTACTCGCCAGCGATCCGATCCAACGGCTTCCTGTTCGTTTCCGGCCAGGTCGGCAGCCGCGAGGACGGCTCGCCCGAACCGGATTTCGAAGCGCAGGTGCGCCGCGCCTTCGAAAATCTCAATGCGGTACTGGCTGCCGCCGGCTGCAGCTTCGATGACGTGGTCGACGTGACCGTGTTCCTGGTCGACCCCGAGAAGAACTTCGAGAAGGCGTGGGCGATCGTGCCCGAGTACTGGGGCGAAGCACCGCACCCGACCCTGACCGGCATCGGCGTGACCTGGCTGTACGGATTCCAGTTCGAGATCAAGGTGATCGCGAAGCTGCCGTGATACGGGTAGTGCCGGCCGCTGGCCGGCAATGTGTCGGAGGTCGAAAAGCGTGTCGACCAAGGTCGACACCTACCAGGGCAGTCGGCGTGACCTGGCTGTATGGTTCCAGTTCGAGATCAACTTGATCGCGAAGCTGCCTGCAGACCGGTAGTGCCGGCCGCTGGCCGGCAACGTGTCGGGGGCCGAAAAGCGTGTCGACCAAGGTCGACACCTACCAGGGCAGTCGGCGTGACCTGGCTGTACGGGTTCCAGTTCGAGATCAAGGTGATCGCGAAGCTGCCGTGATACGGGTAGTGCCGGCCGCTGGCCGGCAATGTGTCGCAGGTCGAAAAGCGTGTCGACCAAGGTCGACACCTACCAGGGCAGTCGGCGTGACCTGGCTGTATGGTTCCAGTTCGAGATCAAGGTGATCGCGAAGCTGCCTGCAGACCGGTAGTGCCGGCCGCTGGCCGGCAACAACGTGTCGGGTTCGAAAAGCGTGTCGACCAAGGTCGACACCTACCAGGGCAGTCAGCGTGACCTGGCTGTATGGGTTCCAGTTCGAGATCAAGGTGATCGCGAAGCTGCCGTGATACGGGTAGTGCCGGCCGCTGGCCGGCAATGTGTCGGAGGTCGAAAAGCGTGTCGACCAAGGTCGACACCTACCAGGGCAGTCAGCGTGACCTGGCTGTATGGGTTCCAGTTCGAGATCAGGGTGATCGCGAAGCTGTCTGCAGACCGGCGGTAGTGCCGGCCGCTGGCCGGCAGCAATGTGTCGGAGGTCGAAAAGCGTGTCGACCAAGGTCGACACCTACCAGAGCTGGCGTGTGCCGCCCACCTGAACGGGAGGTTCCGACGAATTCCCGAGGTGGCCATTGATATTGTATCCGGCGAAAACCGCTTGCTAGCCTCCCCTCCATGCGCCGGATCACCCGCCAACTGCGTACGTACCTGATGATGCTGCTGATGGCGGCATTCGTGGTCGTGCCGGTGGCCGACGCACTGGTGTGTGCGGTGGAACCGCATGCCAGCAGCGCCCATGTCGAATCCCTCGCGGACGACGCAGGCGGTGACAGCGACAGCGACAGCAAGCACACGGGTGCCTGCACGCATAACCACTGCCACCACTCCACGCTGAGCCTGCCGGCGAACGATTTCGCCGCCTTCGGTACGCCGCTGCCGGCGCGCTGGATGAATGCCGGCGACGTTGCGACCTATGCGGTCGCCCAGGATGAATTGACGCGTCCCCCCCGGGCGTGAGTTGAGCGCGTCCCGCAATCGCGGGCTCCCGTTTCACTCACAACCGGAATCCCCCTATGTCGATCCTGACACCTCGGTCGCCGCGCGCGGCCGGGCTGGTCGTCGCCGTGTTGCTGGGCCTGGCCCCGGCAGCATCGGTGATGGCGCAAGCCGCCCCCTCCTACGACACCCTGCTTGAACGCCTGGACCAGCTGCCCGGTACCCGTGTGGGTACGGCACTGGCCGAGGCCGCCGATGCGCGTGCCGACCAGGCCCGTGCGTTGCCCAATCCTTCCCTCTCCTACTCCGCCGAAAACGCCTGGGGCACCGGCTCCTATGGCGGCATGGGCAAGGCCGATACCGTGCTCACCCTGTCCCAGCCGCTGGAGGTCTGGGGCCAGCGTGGCGCGCGTGTCCGTGCCGCCCGCGCCGAGGCACAGGCCGCCAACCTGCGTGGTGCCCAAAGCCGCAGCGACGTGGCCAGCCAGCTGGCGGTGGTCTACGCACAGGCGGAAAGCGCACTGCGCCGCTACAGCCTGGCCGAAGAAGCACTGACCCTCACCCGCGATGACGCCAACGCCGTCAACGCGATGGTCAAGCAGGGCCGCGAGCCGCAGCTGCGTGCGGTGCAGGCGCAGAGCGAAGTGGCCAACGCCAGTGCTTCACTGGATGAGGCACAGGCCTTCCGCGATGCCGCGCTGGCCCGCCTGGCCGGTGCCGCGCTGCTGGATGCGCCGGTGCAGTCGATTGACGACAGCCTGCTCGACCGGGCCCCGCCGCTGCCGCGTGGCGCCACCGACGTGGCACTGGCGGTGCGCATCGCCGAAGCCGAAGCCGATGCGGCCGGCAAGCTGGTCGACGTGGAGCGCAAGCGCGCCCTGCCCGACCTCAGTGTCACCGCCGCACAGACCCGCTTCCGCGAAGGCGGCGAGCGTGCCTACAACCTCGGGGTCAGCCTCAGCATCCCGCTGTTCGACCGCAACCGCGGGGGCATCCGCGCCGCCAATGCCGACCAGCGCGCGGCCGAGGCCCGCCTGGACCAGCAGCGCCGCGACAGCGAGGCCGCGCGCCTCTCCGCCGTAGCCGGACTGAAAGCCGCCGGAAGCCGGACCCGCGCAGCCGATGAAAGCGTGGTCGCCGCCGAAGAGGCGTATCGCCTGGCCCGCATCGGCTTCGATGCCGGACGCATCTCGCAGCTGGAACTGCGCAGCACGCGCAGCGCCCTCATCGCCGCCCGCGGCACCGCCGTGGATGCGCGCCTGTCGCGCGTCGGCGCCGAAATCGATCTTGCCCGCCTTGAGGGGCGCGCACCTTTTGTGGAGGCCAAATGACTCTCTCCCGTACTTTCCCGCTGATCGGCGGCGTGCTGCTGACCGTCCTGCTTGCCGGCTGCGCCGGCAACGCGCAGACGCCTGCCAATGAAGACCCCGCTGCGGCCAAGGCCGGCACCGACGATGGCCACGGCCATGCCGCCGACAGCAAGGAGGCCAAGGCGGAAACCGCGAAAGCCCCCGCCGACGCCGATGAAGGCGTGGTGCAGCTGACCCAGGAACAGATCAAGGCCTCCGGTATCGAAGTGGTCGCGATCGGTCGCGGTGGCGGTGGCTCGACCCGGCTGTCCGGCAGGGTCGAGCCCACCGTGGGCGCCCGCGCTTCGGTTGCCTCCACGGTGACCGGCCGCGTCGAGCGCGTGCTGGTCGCGCCGGGCACGGCGGTGAAGCAGAACCAGGCACTGGCCATCGTGGTCAGTGGCGAGGCCGCGGTGTTCCGCGCCAATGCGCTGGCCGCCTCGGCCGAAGCAGAAGCCGCGCGCCTGGCCTATGGCCGCGACAAGGCGCTGGTCGACCAGGGCGTGGTCGCCCGCCAGGAAATGGAAACCTCGCGCGCACGTTCGCTGGCGGCACAGGCCCAGGCCGCCGCCGCGCAGGCCCAAGCCGCCGCCAACGGTTCGCCGGACAGCAGCGGTCGCGTGCGCATCACCAGCCCGGTAGCCGGCATCGTCGGCAACGTGCAGGTCACCCCGGGTGGCGTGGTCGCCGCCGGCAGCGCGGTGGCCGACGTCGCCGACCCGACGATGAACGAGCTGGTGTTCACCGCACCGCCGGCGCTGGCCGCGCAGGTCACGCCGGGCATGAAGCTGGAAGTGAGCGTGCCGGGTGGCAGCTTCACCGCCACCGTCACCGGGTCGGCCGCCGATGTCCGCCAGCAGGGCGGCGTCGCGGTGATCCGTGCCACGCCGGTGGATGCCGCGCTGCCGCCCGCCGGTTCGCCGGTATCGGCGGTGGTCGTCACCGAAGGCCAGGATGGCTCGCTCAGCGTGCCCGCCGATGCGGTGCAGAACGTCGATGGCAGCAGTGCGGTGTTCGTCGCCGTCGAAGGCGGCTTCAAGGCGCAGCCGGTGCTGGCTGGCCGTCGTGCTGGTGACCGTATCGAGATCCTCGGTGGGCTGACCGGCAACGAGCGCATCGTCGGTGCCAACGCCTTCCTGCTCAAGGCCGAACTGGCCAAGGGCGAAGCCGAGCACGGCCACTGAGGAGGCGACCATGTTCAAGCTGATCATTGAAACAGCGGTGCGCCACCGCTGGCTGGTGGTGTTCATGGCGGCGCTGATCGCTGCCGTGGGCCTGTTCCAGCTGGGCAAGCTGCCGATCGACGCGGTGCCGGACATCACCAACCGCCAGGTGCAGATCAACACGGTGGCACCGGCACTGACCCCGGAGCAGATCGAGCGGCAGGTGACCTATCCGCTGGAAACCGCGCTGGCCGGCATTCCCGGCCTGACCACCACGCGTTCGCTGTCGCGCAATGGCTTCTCGCAGGTCACCGCGATCTTCACCGATGCGACCGACATCTACTTCGCCCGCCAGCAGGTGGCCGAACGCATGCGCGAGGCATCGGAAGACCTGCCCGATGGCGCGTCGCCGATGCTGTCGCCGGTCACCACCGGCCTCGGCGAGGTGCTGATGTGGACGGTGGACTTCACGGCGTTCGATCCGGCCAAGCTGGCCAAGCCCGGTGAAGCGGGTTGGCAGGCCGGCGAGGTCTACCGCACGCCAGAAGGCAACCTGCTTCGCACGCCGGAAGAACGTGCCACCTACCTGCGCACCGTGCAGGACTGGATCATCGCGCCGCAGATGCGTTCCAGCCCGGGGCTGGCCGGCGTCGATACGGTCGGCGGCTACGTCAAGGAATACGGCGTGCATCCGGACAGTGCCAAGCTGGCCGCGCACGGCCTCGGCCTGGCCGACCTGGTCACTGCCCTGCAGCGTTCCAACGTACAGGCCGGTGCCGGTTTCGTGCAGCGTGCCGGCGAGGGCCTGGTGGTACGTGCTGACGGCCTGGCGCTGACCACCGACGATCTCGCACAGGCCCCGGTAGCCACCCGCAATGGCGTGGTGGTACGCGTGGCCGATGTGGCCGACGTCGACCTGAGCCGCGCACCGCGCCTGGGTGCGGCCAGCCGCAACGGCCATGAAGCCGTGCTGGGTACCGCGCTGATGATCGCCGGCGGCAACAGCCGCACCGTGGCGCAGGCAGCTGCGGCGCGCCTGGAACAGGTGAACAAATCGCTGCCGGCCGACATCGTGGCGGCACCGGTGCTGGACCGCAGCGTGCTGGTCAATTCCACCATCAAGACCGTGGCCAAGAACCTCACCGAGGGCGCGTTGCTGGTGGTGGTGGTGCTGTTCCTGCTGCTGGGCAACCTGCGTGCGGCAACGATCACCGCGCTGGTCATTCCGCTGTCGTTCCTCTTCGCAGTGATCGGCATGAACCGCTTCGGCATCAGCGGCAACCTGATGAGCCTGGGTGCGCTGGACTTCGGCATCCTGGTGGACGGTGCGGTGATCGTGGTCGAGTCGACCCTGCTGATGCTGGGCCAGCGCCGCGCCGAACTGGGCCGTGCGTTGACCGCGATGGAACGCCTGCGCGTGGCCGCCGATTCGGCGATGAAGATGGCGCGCCCTGCGGCCTTCGGCCAGCTGATCATCCTGCTGGTGTTCGCGCCGATCCTTACCCTGGAAGGCGTGGAGGGCAAGACGTTCCACCCGATGGCGGCCACGTTCATGCTGGCCCTGATCGGTGCCTTCATCTTCTCCTTCACCTTCGTGCCGGCGATGGCCGCACTGCTGGTACGCGAGCCGAAGGTGAAGGACGGCGATGCACATGCTGACGATGGCGAGCACGAAACCAAGCTGATCCGCGTGCTGCGTGCGCGCATCGAACCAGTGGTGCGCAAAGCCGTGGCGCATCCGCGCACGGTGCTGGCCGGTGCGGTGATGATGGTGGTGGTGGGTATCGGTTCGTTCTCGCTGCTGGGCCGCGAGTTCATGCCGACGCTGGACGAAGGCAACGTGGCGATGCAGGCCCTGCGCGTGCCGTCGACCTCACTGGAGCAGTCGCTGGCGATGCAGCTGGCACTGGAAAAGGCGATTGCCAAACAGCCGGAAGTGGAAACCGTGTTCTCGCGCACCGGTACCGCAGAGGCGGCGATCGACCCGATGCCGACCAACATCTCCGACAGCGTGATCGTGCTCAAGCCACGCAAGGACTGGCCGGATCCGAAACTGGGCAAGGATGCACTGGTAGCACGCTTCGAAAAGCTGGCCGGGCAGCAGCTGGGCAACAGCTTCGAATTCAGCCAGCCGATCGAGCTGCGCTTCAACGAGCTGATTTCCGGCGTGCGTACCGACCTGGCGGTGATGATCTTCGGCGATGACTTCAGCCAGCTGCAGAAGGTGGCCGACCAGGTGGCGTTGAAGCTGCGTGCGGTGAACGGTGCGGCCGACGTGCGGGTGGAACAGATCTCCGGCCTGCCCACGCTCAATGTGGCCATCGACCACGTGGCGGCGGCGCAGTACGGCCTGACTGCCGCGGACGTGAGTGACGCGCTGTCCACCGGCATCGGTGGTACCGCCGCCGGCAAGATCTTCGAAGGTGATCGCCGCTTCAACGTGGTGGTGCGCCTGGACGATGCCTCGCGCAATGATCCGGACCAGCTGGCCTCGTTGCCGATCGCCACGCCTGCAGGCCTGGTGATTCCGCTGTCGTCGGTCGCGCGCATCACGGTCAGCGAAGGGCCCAACCAAATCAGCCGCAACAACGGCAGCCGCCGCGTGGTGGTGCAGGCCAACGTGCGTGGCCGCGACCTGGGCGGCTTCGTCGGCGAAGCGCAGGCAGCGGTGGCCGACGTGGCACTGCCGCCGGGTGCGTATCTGACCTGGGGCGGCCAGTTCGAGAACCTGCAGCGTGCCGAGAAGCGGCTGGCGACGGTGGTGCCGGTGGTGTTCCTGCTGATCGGCAGCCTGCTGTTCATGGCGCTGCGCAGCGGCAAGGAAGCCATTCTGGTGTTCAGCTGCGTGCCGTTGGCGCTGGTCGGCGGCATTCTCGCGCTGCTGCTGCGTGGCATGCCGTTTTCGGTGTCGGCGGCGGTTGGTTTCATCGCCGTGTCCGGCGTGGCCACCTTGAACGGCCTGGTGCTGATGCAGGCGATCCGCGAGCGCCTGGATGCCGGTGACCTGCCGCTGCAGGCGGCGATCAACGGCGCCTCCAGCCGCATCCGCGCGGTGCTGACCACGGCGCTGGTGGCGATCGTCGGCTTCATTCCGATGGCGATCGCCAGCGGTTCCGGTGCGGAAGTGCAGAAGCCGCTGGCGACAGTGGTGATCGGTGGCCTGATCACCGCCACCGTGCTGACCCTGCTGGTGCTGCCGACCTTTGCAGCGCGGGTGGCCAAGCCAAGGGCGGTGGGCTGAAAGACCACGGGGTCGGATCCTGCGATCCGACCCCGTTTTCCAATCAGGGGTAGTGCCGGCCGCTGGCCGGCAATGTCGAACAATTGCGGTGCATGCGGGTTGCCGGCCAGCGGCCGGCACTACCTTGGAACGGTCAGGCCTTCTTTCGTTCGGCGATGTACGCCTGGATCTGCTGTTCCAGCACCGGCAGAGGCACCGAGCCCTGCTTGAGCAGGGTGTCGTGGAAGCCCTTGATGTCGAACTTGTCGCCCAGCTCCTTCTCGGCCTGCGCACGCAGGCGCACGATGGCGATCTCCCCCAGCTTGTAGCTCAGGGCCTGGCCCGGCCAGGAAATGTAGCGGTCCACTTCGGTGGTCACTTCATGCTCGCTCAGCGCGGTGTGGTCACGCAGGTAGGCCAAGGCCTGCTCGCGGCTCCAGCCCTTGCTGTGCACACCGGTGTCGATCACCAGGCGCGTGGCGCGCCACATTTCGTAGGTCAGGCGGCCGAAGTCCTCATACGGGGTTTCGTAGATGCCCATTTCCACGCCCAGCTTCTCGCAGTACAGCGCCCAGCCTTCGCCGTAGGCGGAGATGTAGGCGTTGCGGCGGAACTCGGGCAGGTTCTTCTGCTCGGCGGCAATGGCACCCTGCAGCGCGTGGCCCGGATCGGATTCATGCAGGGTCAGCGCCGGCAGGTTGTACAGCGGGCGCGACGGCAGGTTGTAGGTGTTGAGCCAGTAGGTGCCCATGCCACCGCGGCCGGCGGTCCAGAACGGCGCGATGTCCGGCGGCACCGGCACGATGGTGAAGCGCGCGCGCGGCAGCGTCATGTACTTGCCGAGCTGACCGTCGGCCCGCTTGGAGATCCATGCGGCGCGCGACAGCAGCTCTTCCGGCGTCTTCGCATAGAACTGCGGATCGGTGCGCAGGAAGGTCAGGAACTCGGCGAAGCTGCCCTTGAACTTCACCTGCTTGATGATGTCGTTCATTTCCTTCTGGATGCGTGCGACTTCATCCAGACCGATGCGGTGGATCTCGTCCGGCGACAGGTCCAGCGTGGTGTATTCGTGGATCTGCTGCTTGTAGTACGCCTTGCCGCCCGGCATCGCTTCGGCGGCCAGCGTGGTACGCGCCTGCGGCACGTACTCGCTGACGAAGAAGGTGCGCAGCTGCTGGAACGCCGGCACTACCTTGCCACTGATCGCTTCCCGCGCCTGCGCCTGCAGCCTGGCCTGTTCGGCGGCCGGGATGCTGTTGGGCAGCTTCTTGAACGGCGCGTACAGCGGCGACTCAGTGGGATCCATCAGCTCGGCGACGGTGGCGATGGACACTTCGCGGCCATCGAGCACCGCGCGCGGCACGCTGAAACCTCGCTTCAGGCCGGCGCGCATGTTTTCGGTCTGCTGGCCGAAGTAACGCGGTACATCGTTCAGGCGTGCGATGTAGCTCTGGTAGTCCTGCACGGTCTTCATCTCGCGCCGGGCCATGAAGGACAGGTTGGACCAGAACGAGGAGTCGGCGTTGAACGGCATCTCGTAGCCACGCAGGCGCACTTCTTCGGCCAGGTTGAACACCTGATCGCGGTAGATCGCGTAGTTGATCTGGTTGTCGGGCGACAGGGTCTTCGGGTCGATCTTCTTCAGCGCAGCGAGGGTTTCATCCCATACCTTCAGGCGCGCCTGCTGCGCGGCCGGGCCGACGTCGGGCATGCGGGTGGCGTTGGCTGGCGCGTCCTCGTCCTCGCTGGCCTCGCCGCCGCCCTCCTGGCGCCACTTCCATTCCTTCTCGTACAGCGCGCGGAAGGCGGCATCGGCGGGCGATTCGGTAGCCACGCTGGCCGGCGCGGCGGCGGCGGGCGGTGCGGCCAGGGCTACGGCGGGGGTGGACAGGGCGATCAGCAGGGCAACGGCAAGACGGGTTTTCACGAGCACAGGTTCCCGGGAAGGCAGACCCCGATGATGGCACCGCCCACGGCCCGTGGCATGGGACGAAGGTCCTGCCTGGGCCGTGCCGGGTAGCTGCCGACCTTGGTCGGCGCTGGCTTTCCCCGTGTGCCAACCAAGGTTGGCAGCTACCCGGCACGGCCGCCGGACATGCAACAGAGCCACGCCATGCGTGGATGCGCCGGCGATCCGGTCGGGGTCAGAGCCCTTTCCTGCGGAAAGGGCTCTGACCCCGCAGCCTCAGTGACTGGCCTTGTCCCGCTTCCAGCCCCGGTGCTTGATGTCCAGCTGCAGGCTGTACAGCGCGGTGAACGCCGGGAACAGGTTCTGCAGCACGCCCACCGAGTCCTGCTTGGCCGAGAACAGGAAGTAGCTCAGCGTCATCAGGCTGCCGACCACGCTCATGTACCAGAACAGGCGTGGGATCACCGGCTTGCCCGCACGCTTGGAGGCGATGAACTGGACCAGCCAGCGGCCCCCGAACATCAGCGCGCCGGTATAGCCGATCAGCTTCCAGCCGGTCACATGCAGGCCGGTCCAGTACAACCAGGTCAGCGGCTGGTCGAGCCAGTGCAGCTCCAGATCCATCAACGCTCCTCCACCGCGGTGCGCTTGCTGCGGGTGATCAGCCAGGCCACGCCACGCAGGTCACGGATGCCGACCAGGGCGCGGCCGAGGTTGTTGTACTTGGAGACACCGGCGGTACGGTGGCGGTGGTTGACCGGCACGCTGGTGGTCTTCCAGCCGGCGCGCTGCATCAGCGCCGGCAGGTAGCGGTGCATGTGGTCGAAATACGGCAGGTCGAGGAACGCGCTGCGCTCGAACAGCTTGATGCCGCAGCCGGTATCGGGCGTATCGTCGCGCAGCATGCGTGCACGGATGGCGTTGGCCCACTTGCTGGCCCAGCGCTTGCTGCCACTGTCCTGGCGGTTGACGCGCCAGCCGGCGAACAGCTTCACCTGTGCCTCGGCGGCATCGCGCGCCGCCAGCAGCTTGGGAATGTCGGCCGGATCATTCTGCCCGTCGCCATCCAGGGTCGCGATCCACGGCGCACGTGCGTGCTTGACGCCGGTGCGCACGGCGGTGCTCTGCCCGCTCTGATTCACATGGTGCAGCACCCGCAGTTCCGGGGTGGTCGCCTTCAGGCCCTGCAGCACCGCCAGGGTGTCATCGCGCGAGTGGTCGTCGATGTAGACGATCTCGAACGGAAGCCGTCCACGCAGTGCGGCGGTGATTTCGGCAACCAGCGGGGCGACATTGTCGCGTTCGTTGAACACCGGGACGACAACGGAAAGCTCGGGTTGGCTCATAAGGCACTCGGCCAAAGGGGGACAAAGACCGCGCATTCTCCGAAGCCGAGGTTATCCGAAGATGAATCCGGCTGTGTGAGGATCCCTCCTCAGGCGCGGTCGCCAAAATACTCGCGGCACCACTGCACGACGGGGGGCAACCCTGCTTCGATCGGGGTCACCGCGTCGAAGCCGAATGCGTCATGGGCGCGCCGGGTATCGGCCATCGTGCGCACCATGTCGCCCGGCTGCATCGGCTTGTAGACCTTCTGCGCGGGGCGACCGGCGGCCTGCTCGATCACGCTGATGAAGCGCTCCAGCTCGACCGGCGTATGGTTGCCGAGGTTGAACACCCGGTGCGGTACCGGACCATCGGCCGGATGCGCGAGCGCGCCGAGAATACCGGACACGATGTCGGAGACATGTGTGAAGTCGCGCTGCATGCGGCCTTCGTTGAACACGTCGATCGGCCGCCCGGCCAGCACCGCGCGCGAGAACAGCAACGGTGCCATGTCCGGCCGGCCCCACGGGCCATACACCGTGAAGAAGCGCAGGCCGGTGGCATGCAGGCCGTACAGCTGCGCGTAGGTGTAGGCCATCAGCTCATTGGCCGCCTTGGTGGCCGCATACAGCGAGCGCGGCTGGTCCACGCGCTGGTCCTCGGAGAACGGCGGCGTGGCCGAATCACCGTAGACCGAGCTGCTCGACGCATACACCAGGTGCTGCACGCCACGGTGGCGGCACAGCTCGAGCATGTTGACGAAGCCGATCAGATTGCTGTCGACGTAGGCCTGCGGATTCTCCAGCGAATAGCGCACGCCGGCCTGTGCAGCCAGATGGATCACCGCGGTCGGCTTCACCTCGTCGAACAGCGCAGCCAGGCCCTGTTGGTCGGTCAGGTCCAGGGTGCGCAGGTCCAGCGTCGGGCACAGCGCGGCCACGCGGTCGCGCTTGATCTGCGGGTCGTAGTAGTCGTTGAAGTTGTCCAGGCCGACCACCGGCTGGCCCGCCTCCAGCAGCGCGCGGGCGGTGTAGGCACCGATGAAGCCGGCAGCGCCGGTAAGCAGGATGGTCATGGCAGGGGCCCGGAAGCAGAAATTCAGGCCCCTGATGTTACCGGTCTCAGAACAAACCGAAACGCTTCCTGGCGACGTTGACCCGGCCCGGCTCGATCACATCGTTGATCTGCTTCGCATCGAAGCGGTCGAGCAGGGCGTCGGCGCCCTTCTTCAGCTTCAGGTCCATCTCTTCCGGATACAGCGGAACCAGGCTCATGAAGCTGATGGTCCTGCCATCCTCCAGCTCCAGCGTGGCGAAGTCCTCCGGAGCAGTCACCGGCATCAGCACGATGGCACCGTCGAAGCCTGCTCCGGGCGCATAAGGCTCGCTGGGATGGCCGTTGGGAATGGTGTGGCCGAAGCCCAGCCAGGTGTCGTACTCATGCGGCAACCGCGCCATGCCCTTCAGCAGGCGCACCGGCCAGTAATTGCGCTCGTCCTCGAAGGCGTCCTGGGACATCGGCCAGTCGGCCGGCAGGGTCACCATCAGCTCCATGTAGCGCGGCACATCCGCGTCCACGTCGGCGGGCACGGTCATCGGCAGGTCGCTCATGCCGGAGGTGACCAGGCGCAGGTACGGGCAGTGGTCATTGGCCGGCACCACGTGCACATCAATGTGCACCAGGTCGGAAATGAGTTCGTGCAGGACCGTGGCGATCGGTCCGAGATGGCGCTCGATATGGCCGCTGATCGCTTCGATGTGCTGCTCTTCGCCGATGGCGAGCACAAAGTCCTTTTCGCGCCGGTGCCTCAGTATCTGGGTACCGTCCGGGCTGACGTCCTCGTACTCGTATTCGTTGCTCATGTCCTGCTCCCTGGATGAGGCCACGGGCCGGAAGGCAGTACATCCCACGGCGCGCGCGGCGGTACGTTCCCTGTCATTCGCGGGACACGGCAGGAACAGGCCGCATCCCCTGGCGCTGCGCCGGGCTCAGCCCTGGCGCGTACGCAGTTTTTCCAGCACGCCGTCCAAGGTATCCAGGTCGGTGTAATGGATGATCAGCTTGCCCTTGCCGCCCCGGCCGTGGCTGATCGCCACCTTGGCACCCAGCGCTTCGGACAGTTCGGTTTCCAGCGAGGCGATGTCGGCCTGCTGCACTTTCGGTGTGGCGACCGGGCGGTTGCTCGGCACCTTGCCGGCGGCGAAGGCCTGCGCACGGCGCTCGACCTCGCGCACCGACCAGCCTTCATCGGCCGCTTCCTGCGCCAGCTTGCCGGCCAGCTCGGGGGCAAGGGTCAGCAGCGCACGGGCATGGCCCATTTCCAGGCGGCGGGTTTCCAGCAGCAGGCGGATTGCCACCGGCAGCTCCAGCAGGCGCAGCAGGTTGGACACCGCCGCACGCGAGCGGCCGACGGCCTCGGCAGCCTCGGCATGGGTCAGGGTGAATTCGCTGATCAGGCGCTGCAGCGCTTCGGCTTCTTCCAGCGGGTTGAGGTCTTCGCGCTGGATGTTCTCGATCAGCGCCATCGCGATGACGGTGCGGTCTTCCAGCTCGCGCACCACCACCGGCACTTCGTCCAGGCCGGCCAGCTGCGAGGCGCGCCAGCGGCGTTCACCGGCGACGATCTCGTAGTTGCCCGCCGGCAGCTGGCGCACCAGGATCGGCTGGATCACGCCCTGCGACTTGATCGAATCAGCCAGCTCGGAGAGCTTGCCCTCGTCCATCTCGCGGCGCGGCTGGTACTTGCCCGGCTGCAGCTGGCCGACGGCCAGCTTGCGCAGCACCTCACCCGGCAGCGGCTCGATCACCGCAGTGGCGGCCTGCACCTGGCTGACCGCCCCCTTGGGACCGAGCAGGGCATCCAGGCCACGGCCGAGGCCTCGCTTCTTGGCTGCCGGCTTGCTGCTGGTCATCAGACGGTCTCCACGGCCTTGGCGGCCTTGTTGCGTTCGTTGTTGCGGCGGATGATCTCGCCGGCCAGGCCCAGGTAGGCCACGCCACCGCGCGAGGCGCGGTCGTAGCCGACGATGCTCTGGCCATGGCTGGGCGCCTCGGCCAGGCGCACGTTGCGCGGCACGATGGTGCGGAACACGCGGTCGCCGAAGTGCTCGGTGAGCTCGGCCGAGACCGCGTTGGCCAGGTTGTTGCGCACGTCGAACATGGTGCGCAGCACGCCTTCGATCTCCAGCGCCGGGTTGAGGTTGGCACGCAGCGCTTCGATGGTTTCCACCAGCGCGCTCAGGCCTTCCAGTGCGTAGTACTCGCACTGCATCGGTACGATCACCGAATCGGCGGCGGCCAGCGCGTTGAGCGTCAGCAGCGACAGCGCTGGCGGGCAGTCGATCAGGATGTAGTCGTACTCGTCGCGGATCGGTGCCAGCGCGCGCTTCAGGCGCTGCTCGCGCTCGCTCTGCGCCATCAGCTGGATCTCGGCCGCGGTCAGGTCGATGTTGCCCGGCAGCAGGTCGTAGCCTTCGGCCGTCTGCACGCGCACATCGGCGGCGCTGGACTCGCCCAGCAGCAGATCGTAGGTGGAGGAGACCAGCTCGCGCTTGTCCACGCCACTGCCCATGGTCGCGTTGCCCTGCGAATCCAGGTCGACCAACAGCACGCGCTTGGGTGCGTTGGCCAGGGAAGCGGCCAGGTTGACGGCGGTCGTGGTCTTGCCGACGCCACCCTTCTGGTTGGCGATGGCGATGATGCGGGCCATGCGGGTGTGCCTCGTCGACGTGTGCTGGGACCGGTCATTATGCGTACAACCGGGCCCTTGCGGAAATCGTGGATCGCCAACCTCTTGTTCCACAAGGGGCTGGCGACGGGAATCAGGGACCTGTAACAGTGACCAGGTGGCGTTCGCCGGCCAGGCCGGGCACGCTCAGCGGGGTCACCTCGCGCACCTGCCAGCCAACCGGCAGCTCCGCGATCTCTTCATGCGGGTAGACGCCCTTCATGGCCAACAGCACGCCGCCGGGGCGCAACAGATGGCCACCGACGCGGACGATGCCGGCCAGGGTGTCCATCGCACGCGCGGTCAGCTGGTCGTAGTGGCCAGCTTCGTCCAGCGCCTCGGCGCGCGATTCGGCCACGCGGGCATTGCCCAGACCGAGCTGGCGCACGGCCTCGCGCATGAAGCGCGCCTTCTTGCCGTTGCTCTCCACCAGGGTGACCTGCAGGCCCGGGCAGGCGATCGCCAGCGGGATGCCGGGCAAGCCGGGACCGGTGCCGAGGTCGGCCAGGCTGCCATCGGCCACGAACGGCTGCATCGCCAGTGAATCGAGCAGGTGGCGGGTGACCATCTCCTGCGGATCGCGGATGGCGGTGAGGTTGTAGGTGCCGTTCCAGCGGTGCAGCAGGGCCAGGTAACGCAGCAGCGGCGGCGCCAGCGCGGCGTCCAGGCCCATGCTGGCCAGGCCCTGTTCCAGCGTGGCAGCCACGCTGGCGGGAAGTGGGTGTTCGCTCATGCCGCCATTATCGCCGGTTTTGCGCGCTGATTCCCCGCTTCAGTGCGGATACCAGGCCAGAGCAGCGCGGAATTGCCCGGTGGCCTGCCATTCGTGCAGGTGCCAGCGCGCGGCCTCGCCCAGTTCCGGGTCACACCAGCGCAGGTGCAGGGCGCCATCGGCCCCCGGGGCCAACTGCAGGCGGTGCAGGCCGAACGAGATGCCCTGCCCGTGCGCCTTCAGGATGGCCTCCTTGACGCACCACACGCGGAAGAACCAGTGCTCGCGCCCGGCCTCGTCCAGGCTTTCCAGCCAGGCCACTTCCTCGGGGTGGAAGAAGCGCTGCACGATTTCCAGAAGACGCGGCCGCGGGCGCAGCAGTTCCAGGTCGACGCCCAACCGCACGCCCTCGCCCAGCGCCACCAGCAGCACCTCGCCGCTGTGGCTCCAGCCGGTGCCGTAGTGGGCCAACGCGCCGCTCAGCTCCGGCCGGCCCTTGTCATCGCGGACCAGCGGCAGCGTGTCCGGGTCGGCGCCCAGCGCCTGCGCCAGCACCTGCCGCGCCTGCGGTTCGCCGCGGTGGCCCGGCACGTGCGGGCGCCGCCAGACCGTCACCGGACCGAAGCGCCACGGGCCGTCGAGGGTGGCTGGCAGGCTCATCCGCACGCGCCCATCACGCAATTCCACGACGGGTTCACGGCCGTGCGCGTCAACTGGTCACAGTTCCCCACCGGAGGTTCGATCATGGGCATCATCATCTGGCTGATCGTCGGCGGCATCGTAGGCTGGCTGGCCAGCATCATCATGAAGCGCGATGCCCAGCAGGGCATCATCCTCAACATCGTGGTCGGCATCGTCGGCGCGCTGATTTCCGGCTGGCTGTTCGGCGGCGGCATCAACGAAGCGATCACCATCCGCACCTTCCTGTTCTCGCTGATCGGTGCGGTGATCCTGCTGGCAATCGTCAACCTGTTCACCCGCAAGAGCATACGGTGATCTGAGGGTAGTGCCGGCCGCTGGCCGGCAGACGTTTCAGAACGGGCCCGGCAATCGTCGGGCCCCGTTCGTTCAACCCAACTGCACCCACGCCGGCGCATGGTCGCTCGGGCGCTCCCAGGTACGCGGCTCACGGTCGATGCCCGAGGCCACCGCACTGCCCTTCAGCGCGTCGGAAACCAGGGTCAGGTCGATGCGCAGGCCCAGGTTGCGGCGGAAGCCCGCGGCACGGTAATCCCACCAGCTGAACACACCGGCCTCGTCGTTGTGCAGGCGGAAGCCATCGTGCAGGCCCAGCTGCAGCAGCTTGTTGAGTGCGCCGCGCTCGGAGGTGGAGGTCAGGATGTGGTTTTCGTTCCACACCTCCGGGTCGTGCACATCGCGCGCGTCCGGGGCGATGTTGAAGTCGCCCATCACGATCAGCTTCGGGTGCCGCTGCAGTTCTTCGGCGATCCACGCATGCACCGCCTCCAACCAGCGCAGTTTGTAGTCGTACTTGTCGGTGCCGATGTCCTGGCCGTTGACCACGTACAGGTTGATCACCCGCAGGTCGCCGAAGGTACCGGCGATGACGCGCTTCTGCTCGTCCTCGAAGCCGGGAATACCGATCTGCACGTCCTGCGCCGGCTCACGCGACAGCAGCGCCACGCCGTTGTAGGTCTTCTGGCCGGCGAACACGCTGCGGTAGCCCGCGGCGATCAGCGCCGAATCGGGGAACTTGTGGTCCTCCAGCTTGGTTTCCTGGATACCGACGATGTCCGGGCCGAACTCCTTGAGCCACTGCTCCAGGTGCGGCAGGCGGACATTGAGCGAATTGACGTTCCACGAGGCGATCTTCATGGGGGCCATTCTACCCGGGTGGGCCTTGATGGGCGCCCCTATACCCCGGTAGACGCCAACCTTGGTTGGCGCCAGCAATCACCGTGTGCCAACCAAGGTTGGCAACTACCGGAACCCGATCACCGCAAGAGGAACTTCAACAACCTGGCAATCTTCGAATACGGCGGCCGCAGCCGGTCGCTGGCTGCCCAGCGCGACTGCCACAGCACCGGCAGCCGCTTGCTCATCGCATCAAACCCGGCCCGGCCGTGGTACGCGCCCATGCCGCTGGCCCCCACCCCGCCAAACGGCAGGCCATCGGCAGCGAAGTGCAGCAGCGTGTCATTCACCGTCACCCCACCGGCCACCACCTGGCCGAGGATGCGCTCCACCGTCGCCGCGTCATGGCTGAAGGGATACAGCGCCAGCGGCCGGTCGCGCGACAGCACGTCGGCCAGCGCCGCATCCAGATCCGGGTACGCCCGCACCGGCAGGATCGGCCCGAAGATCTCCTCGCGCATCAGGTCCAGGTCGTCCGGCGGGTCCAGCACCACAGTGGGCACCAGCAGCCGCTCACGATCAGCGCGCGCATCGTCCACCTGAGCCAGCGGAATCACCGGCACACCGCGTTCGCGCGCCTGCGCCAGATAACCCTGCAGGCGCCGGTACTGGCCTTCGTTGATGATGCGCGTGTAGTCGTCGGCGCTGCTGAAATCGCCGTAGCGCTCGCGCACCTGCTGCTGCAGCGCCTGCACGAACTCGCGCTGGCGCGCGGTGTCGATCAGCACGTAATCCGGCGCGATGCAGGTCTGCCCGGCGTTGAACCACTTGCCGGTGGCCAGCCGCGCTGCGGCTTTGTCCAGCGGGAAATCGCGGCAGACGATGGCCGGCGACTTGCCGCCCAGTTCCAGCGTGACCGGCACCAGATGCTCGGCGGCGGCGGCCATCACCTTGCGGCCAACGGCCGTCGAGCCGGTGAACAGCAGATGGTCCAGCGGCAGCGACGACACCGCCGCGGCCACATCCGCCCCACCCTGCACCACCGCCACGCGATCGGGCGGGAACACGCTGGCCAGCAGATCAGCCAGGAACGCGCTGGTGCGCGGCGTGTGCTCGGAGGGTTTCAGCAGCACATGGTTGCCCGCGGCAATGGCCGTTGCCAGCGGTACCAGTGCCAGCGTGACCGGGTAGTTCCAGGGCGAGATCACCCCGACCACGCCCAGAGGCGTCGGCCGCAGCTGCGCGCGCGCCGGCCACAATCGCCAACCGGCGCCCACCCGCTGCGGCTTCGACCAGCGGCGCAGGTGGCGGCGCAGGTGGTCGATGGCCGACAGCACGCTCATGCCATCGGCCAGCTTCGATTCGACGTGGGCGCGATGGCCGAAGTCCTCGGCGATGGCCTGGGCCATTTCGTCCAGGCGCGGCTTCAACGCCTCGCGCAGGCGGCGCAGGTCGGCTTCGCGCTGGTCGAGCGAAGGGCGCTGCGACTGCCAGGCGCTGCGCAGGGTGTGCAGGATGGCGGGGAGCTCGGTCGGCGTGGTGATGGTCATGGGCCGACTATACGGCGTGCTGTGCAACGCAATGGTAGTGCCGGCCGCTGGCCGGCAGCCCCATGGATCTCCGGCAGACATCGTGCATTTGCCGGCCAGCGGCCGGCACTACCAAAAAGAGGGCCGCGGTCTGCACCGCGGCCCCGGAACCCGGTGGGTGCCGACCGTTGGTCGGCACGCCGGTTACTTGGTGATATCCACGTCCTTGGTCTCGCGCAGGAACAAGCCGCCGATCACCACCGACATCAGCGCGATGATGATCGGGTACCACAGGCCGTAGTACAGGTTGCCGGTACCGGCCACCAGCGCGAACGAGATCGCCGGCAGGAAGCCACCGAACCAGCCGTTGCCGATGTGGTACGGCAGCGACATCGAGGTGTAGCGGATGCGGGTCGGGAACAGTTCGACCAGGTAGGCGGCGATCGGGCCGTAGACCATGGTCACGTACAGCACCAGCAGCCACAGCATGAAGATCGTGCCGGCGATGTTGATGCGTGCGCCATCGGCCTTGGCCGGGTAGCCGGCGGTGGTCAGGGCGGTCTTCAGTTCCGCACCGAACGCATCGGCCTTGGCCTTGCCGTCTTCCTTGGTCAGGCCGGCGGCCTCATACGAGGTGACGCTGGCGCTGCCCACGTTCACCATCGCCAGCGAACCGGCGGCGGCGGGCTGCACGTCGTACGGCACACCGGCCTTGGTCAGCGCGGCGGTAGCCACGTCGCAGGAGCTGGTGAACTTGCGCAGGCCGACCGGATCGAACTGGAACGAGCAGGTGGCCGGATCGGCCACGACCAAGGCCGGCGAGCTGCTGCGGGCTTCTTCGATGGCCGGGTTGGCGAAGTGGGTCAGGCCCTTGAAGATCGGGATGTAGGTGACGGCGGCCAGCAGGCAGCCCGCGAGGATGATCTTCTTGCGGCCGATACGGTCGGACAGCCAGCCGAAGAAGATGAAGAACGGCACGCCCAGTGCCAGCGCGGCCGCGATCAGCAGGTAGGAGGTGGTGGCATCGACCTTCAGCATGCTGCTGAGGAAGAACAGCGCGTAGAACTGACCGCCGTACCAGACCACCGCCTGGCCAGCCGCAGCGCCGAGCAGGACCAGCAGCATCAGCTTCAGGTTGCCGCCCTTCAGGCTGTCACGGAACGGGGTCTTGGAACCCTTGCCCTCGGACTTCATCTGCTGGAACAGCGGCGATTCGCTCAGCTGCAGGCGGATCCACACGGACACGCCCAGCAGCAGGATCGAGACCAGGAACGGAATACGCCAGCCCCAGGCTTCGAAGGCTTCGTTGCCGAGGAAGTAGCGGCAGGCCAGGATGATCAGCAGCGACATGAACAGGCCGAGCGTGGCGGTGCACTGGATGAAGCTGGTGTACAGGCCGCGCTTGTCGTCCGGCGCATGCTCGGCCACGTAGGTGGCGGCACCGCCGTACTCGCCGCCCATCGCCAGGCCCTGGGCCAGGCGCAGGATGATCAGGATCACCGGTGCGGCGAAACCGATCGAGGCGTAGTTGGGCAACACACCGACCAGGAAGGTCGAGATGCCCATGATCAGGATGGTGACCAGGAAGGTGTACTTGCGGCCGATGCGGTCGCCGAGGCTGCCAAAGAAGGCCGCACCGAACGGACGCACGAAGAAGCCGGCAGCGAACGCCAGCAGGGCGAAGATCATGCCCGTGGTTTCATTGACGCCACTGAAGAACTGCTTGGCGATGATGGCGGCGAGTGAGCCGTACAGGAAGAAGTCATACCACTCGAAGACCGTACCGAGGCTCGAGGCGAAGATGACCTTCTTGTGGCCCTTGGTCAGGGTGCCCGCCGCATTGTGCGGGCTGGATGCAGTGCTGGACATGGGACGTTTTCCCTCTGTAGATGCCGACCTGGGTCGGTGGGTGCCGACCGTTGGTCGGCACACAATTCGGTAGGTGCCGGCCGCTGGCCGGCACGCTCTTAGAAGCTGTACTTCGTGGTGAACTGCAACCGGGTGATGTCACCCTTGTTGCCGTTCTCCACTTCGCGACGGCCGTACATCAGCTCGGCGCCGATATCGACCTTGGGCAGCGGCGAATAGAAGATGTTGCCGCGGATGCTCTGCACGCTCTTGGTCACCAGCGGGCCGAGGATGCTGTCGTTGTCGTAGTCGCTGCGCGCGTAGATCAGGTTGGTGCGCAGCTTCGGCGAGAACGCATGCCGCCAGCCCACGTAGCCGGCCAGCACGCCGGTCGGGTTGAGCTCGTCGCGGGCCACGTCGTAGGCACTATCGGCGGTGATGCCCAGGCCGATGTAGCGGGCGATGCCTTCGCCGCCGGTCAGCTGGTAGTGCAGCGAATCGCTGTCGCCCATCACCCACTTGCCGCCCAGGGTCAGGCCGCCGGCCACCTTGTCGGCCTTGGCGCCGGTGGCCTGGTTGTCGACCTTCAGCTGGCGGATGATGCCGCCGACACCGAAGGTGCCCCAGTCGCCCTTCCAGCCATAGCGCATGGTCAGATCAGGCAGGCTGCCACGATCGGAGTTGGCGCTGGCGTTGGTCCAGGCGCCGGTGACCGGGTTGCGGGTACCGGTGAGGGTGGTGGTTTCCGGGTTTTCCAGCGCGACGCTGAAGCCACCCTGGGTGTAGCGCACCTGGGCCTGGCGCACGAAGATCACGCCGTCGGTGGGACCGACGAAGTCGACCGCTTCCGGCAGTGCGGCCGCGTCCATGAAGTTGGACCAGGTCTGGCCGGCCATCCAGTTGTTCCAGTACATGTAGGCGTGGCGCAGGGTCACACCGTAGGTATTGGTCGCGGTCTGGTTGCCCAGCGAGTTGCCGAAGAAGTCCATCTCGAAGAACGCACCGGCCTTGTTGCCCGATTCGCTCACGTTGTCGATGCCCAGGTTGAAGCGCGAGAACTTGGCGTGGGCGTTGAAATCGGTACCCGAACGCTTGCCGCTGCCGCCGGCGCCTTCCACCGGGGTCTGGCCCGGCAGGTACAGCGAGCGGCCGGTGGCGTCGTCGGCCAGCTGGCCATCGCTGGTCTGGGTGGCGAGGAAATCGGCCTTGATGAAGCCGCCGATCTTGACCGTGGTACCCGGTGCGGCGCCCGGGGTGATGGTGGTGACCTGGATCGGCTGCTTGCCGGCCGGCACCGAGGCGACCGGCTTCTGCTCGGCCTGCACCGTGCGGACTTCGGTCACCGCCTGCTGGGTCTGGCTGATCTGGGTCTGTTGTTGTTGCTGCGAAGACAGCAGCAGCTGGACCTGGCGTTCCAGTTCGGCAACGCGTGCTTCCAGCGCTTTCTCTTTGGCGGTCTCAGCGAACGCCATGCCCGGTGCGACCAGGGCGACCAACAGGCAGGCCGCCAAAGGTTTGCGCACGGCTTTCAACGTACGGTGGCTCATGTTGCCCTCTCTCCCAAGTGGCAAGGTGATGCCGCGCGTGGGGCACGGTCGAGCCGAGACTGCGGGGCGATTATGTATAGCGGCTATTCGCCATTGGTCGAACCCGGCCCTGCTGGGCGCTCACTTTCGACCATGGTCTAACCAGAGTGGTGACGCGGCCGGGGGTGGATGGGGCAAACTGAAGGGGATCGGTCGCTGCGATGCTGCGACCGCACATACAAAGTCAACGTGCAAGTGAGGGTGCCATGGCTGATATCTACCCCGTCGATCCGCAGTTCGCCGCCAAGGCACGCATCGACAAGACGTCGTACGAACAGCAGTACCAGGCTTCGGTGACCGACCCGGATGGTTTCTGGGGCAAGGCCGCCGAGCGCCTGGAGTGGATGCGCAAGCCGACGAAGATCAAGAACGTCAGCTACGACCTGTCCGATTTCCACATCAAGTGGTTCGAAGATGGCGAGCTCAATGCCAGCGTGAACTGCCTGGACCGCCAGCTGGAGAAGCGTGGCGACAAGACCGCCCTGCTGTTCGAGCCGGATGGCCCGGATGCACCGGCCCAGCACGTGACCTACCGCGAGCTGTACGAGCGCACCTGCCGCCTCGGCAATGCGCTGCGCAACCTCGGGGTCAAGAAGGGCGACCGGGTCACCATCTACCTGCCGATGATCGTCGACGCCGCCGTGGCCATGCTGGCCTGTGCGCGCATCGGTGCGATCCACTCGGTAGTGTTCGGTGGCTTCGCACCGAACTCGATCGCCGACCGCGTCAGCGACTGCCAGAGCAAGCTGATCATCACCGCCGACGAGGGCCTGCGCGGTGGCCGCAGGATTCCGCTGAAGGCCAACGTCGATGCTGCGCTGAAGCTGCCCGGCACCAATACCGTGGAAACCGTGCTGGTGGTGCGTCACACCGGCGGCGCGGTCGACATGCAGGCGCCGCGCGACCGCTGGTTCCACGATGTGGTGGACAGCCAGCCGGCCACCTGCGAGCCGGAACGCATGAACGCGGAAGACCCGCTGTTCATCCTCTACACCTCCGGTTCCACCGGCAAGCCGAAGGGCGTGCTGCACACCACCGGCGGCTACCTGCTGTACGCGGCGTACACCCATGAAGCGGTGTTCGACCTGCGCGAGGACGACATCTACTGGTGCACCGCCGACGTCGGCTGGGTCACCGGCCACAGCTACATCGTGTACGGCCCGCTGGCCAACGGCGCGACCTCGCTGATGTTCGAAGGCGTGCCGAACTACCCCGACACCTCGCGCTTCTGGAACGTCATCGACAAGCACAAGGTGAGCATCTTCTACACCGCCCCGACCGCCATCCGCGCACTGATGCGCGAAGGCGAAGAGCCGGTGAAGAAGACCTCGCGCGCGTCGCTGCGCCTGCTCGGCAGCGTCGGCGAGCCGATCAATCCGGAAGCCTGGCGCTGGTACTACGAAGTGGTCGGCGACAGCCGCTGCCCGATCGTCGATACCTGGTGGCAGACCGAAACCGGCGGCATCCTGATCTCGCCGCTGGCCGGCGCGATGGACCTCAAGCCGGGCTCGGCCACCCTGCCCTTCTTCGGCGTGCAGCCGGCGCTGGTCAATGCCGATGGCGAGATCCAGGACGGCCCGACCGAGGGCAACCTGATCATCCGTGATTCCTGGCCGGGCCAGATGCGCACGGTGTACGGCGACCACCAGCGTTTCATCGATACCTATTTCCGCACCTACCCGGGCAGCTACTTCACCGGCGACGGTTGCCGCCGCGACGAAGATGGCTACTACTGGATCACCGGCCGCGTGGACGATGTGATCAACGTGTCCGGCCACCGCATCGGCACCGCCGAAGTGGAAAGCGCGCTGGTCTCGCACCCGAAGGTGGCCGAAGCGGCCGTGGTCGGCTTCCCGCACGACGTGAAGGGCCAGGGCATCTACGCCTACGTCACCCTGGTGGCCGAAGAGGCGCCGAGCGACGAGCTGCAGAAGGAACTGGTCGCCTGGGTACGCAAGGAGATCGGCCCGATCGCCACGCCGGACCACCTGCAGTGGGCGCCGGGCCTGCCGAAGACCCGCTCGGGCAAGATCATGCGCCGCATCCTGCGCAAGATCGCCGAGAACGCACCGGACCAGCTTGGCGACACCTCGACCCTGGCCGATCCGTCGGTGGTGGCGTCGCTGGTGGACGAGCGCAAGGTGCGCTGATGGCGTGACCGCAGGCGCAGGACGCGCCAGGGACGTGGCCGGGAGGAGGGACCCGGCCGTGTCCGACCCGTCCTGCACCTGCCATCACGTCGCTCTTTTTCCTGATCGATAAGCTCGACCCATGACCACCCTCCTGATTGCCGATGACCACCCGCTGTTCCGCGAAGCCCTGCGTGGGGCGGTACAGCGGGTCATCCCCGGCGTGCAGCTGTTCGAAGCCGACAGCGTGGAAGCGCTGTACGCGCTGGCCGACCAGCACAACGACGCCGACCTGGTCCTGATGGATCTCAACATGCCCGGTGCGCAGGGTTTCAACGCGCTGGTGCACATGCGCTCGCTGCATCCGCAGCTGCCGGTGGTGGTGGTGTCCGCGCGCGAAGAAGCCACGGTGATGCGCCGCGCGCTCGACCATGGCGCGCTGGGCTTCATTCCGAAGTCTGCGGATTCGGACACCATCGGCCACGCACTGGGCACCATCCTCGATGGCGAGACCTGGGCGCCGCCGGAAGCGCACAACGTGCCGCCCACCGGCAGCGAGGAACGCGAAGTCGGCCAGCGCCTGCGCGAGCTGACCCCGCAGCAGTTCCGCGTTCTGCAGATGCTCGGCGCCGGCCGCTTGAACAAGCAGATCGCCTACGACCTCAACGTGTCCGAAGCGACGATCAAGGCCCACGTCACCGCCATCCTGCGCAAGCTGGGCGTGACCAACCGCACCCAGGCCGTGCTGATGGCCGGCAAGCTGGCGATCGACGACGACGCCATCGTGCTGCCGCCGGAAGAAGACTGAAGGTAGTGCCGGCCGCTGGCCGGCATTGGCCTGAAGCCGCCTGAAATCGCTTCGGTAGGTGCCAGGCTTGCTTGGCACTTTTGCCCAGCCCCGCCGATGACGCAATCAGCTCTGGCGGGATGATGGATTCGGTCTCAAGCTGGAAGTTCCAACTTCCCGCCCGGAACGATGGACACCTGGACACTGATCGATACCGACGGCTTGAAGATTGGTGTAGTCCAGTGCTTCCGATATGAATCCTGGCGCGTGAGTGGCAGGTTCATGCCTGATCTCGGCTATTCAAGGTACCAGCGGCTCTTCGCCGATCTTGAATATGCAGCCAATGAGCAGTTGTTCACCCATGTCGACGATCTCGAGAGAAGCATCGCTGCATTGCGCATTCGTGCAGTGGGGCCCAGCGGGGAGGACGATCCGCAGCGGGTTGCGAATCTGCAGATCATGGGTGACTGGTGTCAGTTCCAGATCAGTTCAATGACCCGCCCAGCCGATGAGCAACCTCTCACCCTGCCCTCAACAGAATCGAAAGTATCCGCACGTTGATCGCTTTCGTTCGCGAAGGCTGTCCGGATGGTCCCAGGCCTCCAGGCATGGCACAGCACCATCAGGCACTGCTCCGGTAGGTGCCAAGCTTGCTTGGCACGCTTTTGATGGTGCACCTGCCGGCCAGCGGCCGGCACTACC
This sequence comes from Stenotrophomonas sp. 96582_Sma, assembly GCF_056480905.1. Lineage (NCBI taxonomy): Bacteria > Pseudomonadati > Pseudomonadota > Gammaproteobacteria > Lysobacterales > Lysobacteraceae > Stenotrophomonas > Stenotrophomonas sp. 96582_Sma. The sequence continues at coordinate 4,943,675 of NZ_CM151122.1, forward strand.
AGGCACCGCTGCGCTCTCGATATAGCCATCGCTATACAAACCAGCCCTGCCTGCGCGTTTCGCTGGAAATGCGCCGCGCGTGAATCGCGATGCTAAGCTGCGCGTCCCCTTGGGGAGTAGCCGGATTCCTACGCAGGAATCGTCCACGTCAACATACTCGGCCAGTGCGCCGTGGCGTGGACAACCATGATGGTTGGCGAGACCAGCGGCCCGCGCGCGCAACGTCAGGTTGGGCGCGAGCGCAGGCCGTGCGTCCGTCCTAGCCCGACCTCAGCCGCCGCCCATGTCCCCCATTTCGATCCTCCTGATCGGCTTTGCCATGTCCACCGATGCCTTCGCCGCGGCGATCGGCAAGGGTGCGGCCATGCGCAAGCCGGTGTTCCGCGACGCACTGCGTGCCGGCATCATCTTCGGCGTCATCGAGGCGATCACGCCCATCATCGGCTGGCTGCTCGGCCGCGCCGCCCTGCAGTACGTCGAAGCCTTCGACCACTGGATCGCCTTCGGCCTGCTCGGCGCGCTGGGCATCCACATGATCTACAACGGCCTGCGCCCGGACAGTGCCGACGAAGACGAAGACCCCTCGCAGCACCACGGGTTCTGGAAGCTGGCGCTGACCGGATTCGCCACCAGCATCGACGCGATGGCGGTGGGCATCGGCCTGGCTTTCATGGACGTGCATATCGGCGTGATGGCAGCGGTCATCGGCCTGTGCACGCTGACCATGGTCACTGTCGGCATCATGCTCGGCCGCGTGCTGGGCAGCATGGTCGGCAAGCGTGCCGAGATCATCGGCGGCGTGATCCTGGTGATCATCGGCGCGACGATCCTGTACGAACACCTGCACGGCCTGGGGTAACTTGCCGGAGGCGAGCGATTGCGTGGTTGCCGGCCAGCGGCCGGCACTACCAGTGCATCACATCCACGCATGGCGTGGATCTACCGCCGGGCGGCAGGCACTACTGCGCATCGCGCAGCGCGCCCAGGAAGGCGCGCAGCGAGGCCGGCTTGATCGGCTTGGTCAGCACGCGGTAGCCGCGTTCGCGCGCCATCCGCTTCAGCTCGTCGCGACCATCGGCGGTCAGCAGTGCGCCCGGCAGCGGGTAACCGGCCGCCTCGCGCAGCGCTACCAGCGCATCCAGGCCGTCCATGCGGTCGTGCAGGTGGTAATCCACCAGCATCACCTGCGGGCGCTCGGCAATCTTCTCCAGCGCCTGGTCGACGGTGGCAGCGGTGATCACCTGCACCTGCCAGCGGCCCAGCAACGCGCGCATGCCATCGAGGATCTCTTCGTCGTTGTCCACGCACAGCACGCGCAGGCCGGCCAGCGAATCGCTGCGCACTGGTGCGGCTACGTTCTGTGCAGGTGTGACCAGCTCTGTGTAGCCCGGCAGCGGCGCCACCCGCGGCAGGATGATCGAGAACATCGACCCCTTGCCAACCCGGCTGCGCGCGTTGAGGCGATGGTCGAGCAGGCGGGAGATGCGCTGGCAGATCGACAAGCCCAGGCCCAGCCCCTGTTCACCCCAGTCGAACGGCTGCTGGTAGCGATGGAACTCGTCGAAGATCTGCCGCATGTGGTGCTCGGGAATGCCGGGACCGGTATCCCATACCTGCAGCTCCACTTCGTCGCCGCGTTGGCGCACGGCCAGCACGATGCGACCCTGGCGGGTGTAGCGCAGCGCATTGGCCAGGAAGTTCTGCAGCACGCGGCGCAGCAGGCGGCGGTCACTGCGCACCCATGCCGGGCGCGCGAACAGGTCCAGGCGCAGGCCACGGCCGGCGGCGACCGGGGTGTACTGCGCGGCCAGTTCGCGCATCAATGCGCTCACGTCGAACTCGCCGATCACCGGATGCAGGCCGCCGGCATCCAGCCGCGACACATCCAGCAGGCCATCGAGCAGCTCTTCGGCCGCACGCAACGAAGCGTCCACACGCTCGGCCAGATGCTTCTGCTCGTCACTCACGTGATCACTGTCGCGCAGTGCCGAGGCGAACAGGCGCGCCGCGTTCAACGGCTGCAGCACGTCGTGGCTGATCGCCGCCAGGAAACGGGTCTTCGACTGCTGCGCGACCTCGGCCTCATGCGAGCGCTCGGCCACGCGCTGTTCCAGCGTCTCGTTGGCTTCCAGCAGTGCTTTTTCCGCGTGCTTGTAGTCGGTGATGTCGTTGTAGCTGGTCACGTAACCGCCGCCGGGCAGCGCCTGGCCACGCATCTCGATCACCTTGCCATCGCTGCGGGTGCGCTCGAACACATGCGGTGAACCGGCACGCATGTAACCGATGCGGCGGTTGATCTGCACTTCGATATCACCCTCGCCCAGCTCGCCGCGCTCCGCGTTGTAGCGGATCAGGTCGGCCACCGGGCGGCCCACGTAGAGCATGCCGTCGGGGTAGCCGAACATGTCCTGGTAGCGGCGATTCCATGCGGTCAGCCGCATGTCCGGATCGACCACGCTGACCCCGGCGCTGATGTTCTCCAGCGTGGTCGACAGGATTTCGCGGTTGAAGCGCAGCTCCTGCCCGGCTTCGTCCAGCACGGCCACCACTTCGCCCAGATCCATGCCCGAGCCACGCAGCAGGCTGGTCAGCAGCAGGCGTGCCGACGCCGCACCGATCGAGGCGGCCAGCAGGCGCTCGGTGAACTGCACCCACGGCCGGTCCGCGGGCGCCGAGGATTGCAGCTCGCGGCCCAGCGACTGCGCCTGCTCGAAGAACGAACGCCGCGCATGGCGCTCGCCAACCACGCGCGAGGCCAGTGCCAGCAGGTCACCCACGTGCACGTGACCGGGCCAGCCACCGGCCACCGACGGACGCTCGGCATACGGATCGAGGAACGGCGCGGCGCGAAGCCGCTCGTCGACACCGGGCCGCCAGCGCGCGGACACCAGCATCATCGTCGCCGCGTTGACCAGCAGCGACCAGAAGGTGCCGTGGGTCAGCGGGTCCCAGCCGGTCATGCCGAACAGCTGCTGCGGGCGCAGCCACTCGATGCCGAACGGGCCGTGCTGCACCCAGCCAGCATCGACCCAGCCGGCCATCGTCATCGCAGGCAGCAGCAGGGTGTAAAGCCAGGTGGCGAAGCCGAGCAGCATGCCCACCTCGACGCCGCGCCGGCTGGCACCGCGCCAGTATAGGCCGCCGATCAGGCCGGGCGCGAACTGCGCCACCGCCGCGAACGCCATCAGGCCGTACGAGGCCAGCGTGCTGTCGTTGCTGCTGGTGCGGTAGTAGCTGTAGGCCATCAGCGCCAGCAGCAGGATCGCCAGGCGGCGGATCCACAGCACGCGCGAGGCGACGTCGGCGGCCTCCTGATGGTCGCCACTGCGACGCAGCAGCACCGGCATCACCAGATCGTTGCTGACCATGGTGGCCAGCGCGATCGACGACACGATCACCATGCCGGTGGCCGCCGAGAAGCCGCCCACATAGGCGATCAACGCCAGCGCATTGCGGCCTTCGGCCAGCGGCAGGGCCAGCACCATCGAGTCGTCGGCGACGCTGCCGCCGGTACCGAACAGGGTCACGCCGGCGGTGGCGATCGGCAGCACCATGCCCGAGATCAGCACCAGGTAGCCGCCGAACATCCAGCGCGCGCGGCGCACATCGCGCACATCGCCGCACTCGACCACGGCCACGTGGAACTGGCGCGGCAGGCAGATGATGGCGAGGAAGCTGAGCAGGGTCTGCGAGATGAAGCCCACCGGCGGCAGGCCGGTGAACAGCGTATGCACCGATTCAACCACCGCGTCGGTGCGGTTGCTCAGCCACAGGTAGGCGAACACGCCCACGGCCAGCATCGCCAACAGCTTGATCACCGATTCGAAGGCGATCGCCAGCATCATGCCGTGATGGTGTTCGGTGGCATCGACCTGGCGGGTACCGAACAGGGTGGCGAACAACGCCATCAGCAGCGCCACGTACAGCGCGGGATCGGTGAAGAAGCCAGTGGGGCCGGTGTTGCCGGTCAGTACCTGCAGGCTCATCGCCACTGCTTTGTACTGCAGGGCCAGGTACGGAATGATGCCGATCAGCGCGATGATCGCAACCAGCGCCGCCAGCCGCCGCGAGCGACCGAAGCGCGAAGAGATGAAGTCGGCGATGGACACCACGTTCTGGCTGCGTGCGATCAGCGCCAGGCGCTCGATGATGCGCCAGCCGAACAACAGCAGCAGCAACGGACCGATATAGATCGGCAGGTAGCCCACGCCGTTGCGCAAGGCGGTACCGACCGCACCGTAGAACGTCCACGACGAACAGTACACGGCCAGTGCCAGGCTGTAGACCACCGGCCGCAGCCACGGCCGGTCGGGGTACATCGGCCGACGGTCACCCCACCACGCCACGCCGAACAGCAGCGCGGCATAGGCAACCGAGACCAGCAGCAGGATCCAGCTGGAGACCACGCGCGCGTTTCCGTCGGAAGAACCCGCAGTGTAGGCCAGGCGTGGCCGGGGGTGCGGGCTCGTTGGGGACAACCACCCCCACCAAGGTGGGGGCCTACGCGGTGCGGGCCACGACCATTGGTCGCGGCCGGCTTCTTACTGGGCCGGCACGCCCATTTCCTTCAGCAGTTCCGGCGCCGGGTAGACCTTGGCCAGCAGCCAGCGCAGGTAGCGCATGTCCACGTGCACGGCGCGCTTGTAGCGCGGGTCGAACCACCAGCTGGCGCTGACCGATTCCCAGTTGCTGTCGAAGTTCAGGCCGATCAGTTCGCCCTTGGCGTTGAGCACCGGCGAGCCGGAGTTGCCGCCGGTGGTATCCAGGTTGGTCAGGAAGTTGACCGTCTGGGTCTTCAGCGCCGGGTCGGCGGTGCTGCCGAAGTCACCCTTGGCGATCGCGGCCAGCAGCGGCTTCGGCGCATCGAACGGATAGGCGTTGGTGTTCTTCTCGACGATGCCGACCACGGTGGTCACCGGCGAGTAGGTCACGCCGTCGCGCGGATGCAGCGCTTCGACCTTGCCGTAGCTGATGCGCAGGGTGCGGTTGGCATCCGGGTACACCGCGCGGCCCTGCTTGGCACGCCAGGCGAACAGCGCCTGCATGTAGGCCGGGCGCAGGCGCAGCTGCTCGCCTTCGCGGGTCTTGCTTTCGTTCTCGATGCGCAGCTGCGCGGCCACCAGCGGGGCGGCCACGGTGATCAGCGGATCGGCAGCCAGCGCCTTGCCTTCGCGCGCAGCAGCGAAACGGGACAGGCGCTGTGCCTCCTCACCCAGCTGGGTGCCGGCGTACAGGGTGTCCAGTGCCTTCGCCAGCTGCTCCGGGGTACGGCCGAAGGCCGTATCGAACTCGGCCACGCGCTGCGCGTCCGGCAGCTGCTGGTAACGGGTCAGCAGGGTGGTCAGCAGCGCCTTCTCGACCTCCGGCGCGTAACGGCGCTGGACCTGCTTGAGCACGCCTTCGATCATCGCCTGGTCGCGCTGCTGGAAACCACTCTCGCGCTGCGCGTCCGGCTTGGCAGATTCGATACGCAGACGTTCCAGCAGCAGCGCCGAGCGCAGCAGCTGGCTCTGTGCGGCCATCTGGTCCAGCAGCAGGTCACGCTCGCCCACCGCCGCACCCTGCGACAGGTTGGTCAGCAGCGCCTTGATGTCGCCCTGGTACTTGCGGTCGGTGGCAGCCAGCATCGCCGTCTCGTCGGCGGCACGCTGGGCCTTGGCGTCGCTGCGCAACAGGCCTTCCAGCTCACCGGCGGCGCGCTTGCGGTTGTTCTTCAGCGACTGCAGCTGTGAGGCGTAGCGGGTGCGCGCCTGCGCGTCCTTGGCGCTGGCGGCCTCGATGGTGTCGATCATCTGCTGGAACACCGATACGCGGCGCGGCAGCACGGTATCGATCTGGCCAGCGAATTCGGCCGCGGTACGGTGGCGATAGGTGATGCCCGGGTAACCGGCCAGCATCGCGTAGTCACCTTCCTTCGGACCTTCCACCGACATCTGCAGGTGCGCCGGCGCCTGGTAGGGCACGTTGTCCTTGCTGTACGCGGCCGGCTTGCCGTCCTTGCCGACATAGGCGCGCAGCAGGGTGAAGTCGCCGGTGTGGCGCGGCCACATGAAGTTGTCGATCTCGTCGCCGTAGTTGCCGATCGCACGCGGCGGCGCGTAGACCAATCGCACGTCGCTCAGTTCCAGCTGCGCGATGCGGTAGAAATCGGTGCCGTAGTACATGTTGGCCACCGAGCAGCGCACGCTGCCGTCCTTCTCGCACTCGGCCACGATCTGCTTGCTGGCCGCATCCACCGCATCGAAGTAGGCACGGCCGGTCTTGCCACGCGCCTGCGCCAGCACCTGGTCGGTCACCTTGTCGAAGCCGACGGTGACCAGCACGCGGAAGTCCGGGTTGGCCGGGCGCTCGTCGGCGCGGTCCTTGGCGATGAAGCCACCATTGATCAGGTCGTGCTCGGGCGAGCTGTTGTACTGGATCACGCCCATCGCCACGTGGTGGTTGGTCAGCAGCAGGCCGTCCGACGATACGAACGAGCCGGTGCCGCCACCGGCACGCACCACCGCGCTCAGCGGCGGTGCGGTGACATTGGCCAGGTCGGCCGGATTGCCCTTGAAGCCTGCGGCCTGCAGCGGCTTGGCCAGCTCCGGCAGCTGGGTCGGCATCCACATGCCTTCATCGGCGTGGGCGCCGGCGGCGAGGGTCAGGCCCAGGGCCAGGGCGGTGGGAAGGGCTTTGCGTGGTGACATGGGGCAATCCGGTACGACAGAACAGCCCGGGACCATAGCCGCTGGGGGCGGAAGGGGCAACGGCCGATGGTTGGGGGCGTCGTGCACGGTAGTGCCGGCCGCTGGCCGGCAACCCACGCAACTCGGGAGATACGGTGCAGTTGCCGGCCAGCGGCCGGCACTACCGCATCGTTACTTCTCCCGCCGCCAGTTGATCGACCCACGGTTTTCCACCGTGCTCGATTCCACTTCCACATCGAAGCCGCGGCGCAGCAGGTACTTCAGCGTGATCACCGAACCGGCACCGACCAGCGACACGCCGTAACCGACGTACAGCTTGGGCGAGATGTACTTGCCGACGCCGATCACCGAGCCACCCAGCGCGCGCGACTGGCTCACGCCGGCATCGTCCAGGCCCAGCTTGGCACCCAGCTGCGAGGCCAGCAGGCCGCTGCCGGCCGACAATGCCGCCGAGGCCGCATTGACCTGCTGCGTCTGGTCGCTGCTGGCGCCGGTCAGGCTGCGTCCCAGCACCAGATAAGCCAGGGCTTCGGACTGCGACATCGCCGGGTCAGACCACACGTCCGCACGCGGCTGCTGCGCACGCCCGGTCACGTCGATACCAGCAGTGACATCACCGATCCGGCGCTCGGCACGGATGTTGATGCGCGGGTCGGACACCGCGTTGTAGTTCCAGGTGAGGTTGCCGCGGGTGATGGTCAGGTCCTGCCCGTACGCCTTGTAGCGGCCACTCACTTCCAGCCCGCCATTGGCGGTCATCTCGCGGCCAGGCTTGGCCCAGACCTGCATCTTGCCGGTCAGCGCGCCCTTCAGGCCGAAGCCGGTCATCTTCACCTTGTCACCGAGGCTGACGGTCAGCTCCATGTCCAGCGGCGAGGTACGCGACTCTTCCGGATCGGCCGGGTCGAGCACCACCACGTCTTCGGACACCGAGGTGCCGCGGTCCAGGCGCTCCAGATCGATGTCGGCCTCGGGCACGTGCACGGTGCCACGCAGCTCCATCGCGGCCTTGGCCAGGGTGAAGTCGAGGTTGGGATTGGCGACGATGCGCAGCTCGCTGGTGTTGGACAGCAGCACGTTGTCGCCGTGGATCTTCAACTGCAGCGGCTGTGCATCGCCGAACCACGACAGGCCACCATCCACGTACAGCGTGCCCTGGCCGGAGTTGGCCTGCGCGGTGATCTTGGCCGAACCGTCGGGCTGGGCCACGAAGCTGCCCTTGCCCTGGTCGAAGGTCAGGCCCAGCGCCGGGAATTCACCCTTGAAGTTGCTCAGCTGCGCGTCACCGCCCAGCGAGGGCTGGCCACGCGTACCGCGCAGGCTGACGTGGCCTTCGATCAGGCCGGTCGGTCGCACGATGTCCGGCGAGAACAGCTCCAGCCAGTACAGCCGCGACATGTTGAGATAGAGCTCGCCGTTCAACGGCGCGCTGGCTTCCCAACCGGTCTGCATCCTGGCATCGACGAAGCCGTTGCCCTGGAAGCCCATGCCCAGGTAGCCCTTGATGCTGGCCGGGGTCATGTCGAGCTTGAGCGAGAACTGGTCGTAGCGCACCAGCTCGCCACGGGTGGTGTCCCCCACGGCATTGCGGTTCTCACCCAGGCGCACGCCGCCTTCCTTCGAGCGCACTTCCACATGGCCTTCCCAGGCGTTGCCGCGCGGGCGGATCTGCGCATCCAGGCTGACATCGCCACGCAGGTAGATGCGACGGCCGGACTGTGGCGGCAACCACGGCTGCACCAGCGCCAGTGGCAGCGCATCACTGCGCACCACCAGGCCCTCGCGCGGCCAGTTGGCCTGTGCGCACAGTGTGCCGCTGCTGGCAGCGGCCAGGCAGGCTTCGCCCAGCGTGTAGTTGCTGCCGTTGATCGCGAACGCCGCCGGTGCACGCAGCGACCAGGCATCGCCCTTCACCGGTGCGATGCGCAGCGCGGCCAGCTCGCCGCGCCACTGCGCGCCCTGCTGGCGCACGCTGCCCTGCAGCTCGATCGCGCCCATCTCATTGCGGGTCTGCGCGGCCAGGCGCAGGTTGGAGACACTGCCCTGCGCATCCACATTCAAGCGTTCCAGCAGCATGCCGGCATTGACCTGCTGGCCCTGGATCGCCAGCGTGCCGCTGTCGCCGCGCCACGGCAGGTGGCCCTTGATGCTCACGCTCTCGGCGCCGTAGCCGTCCCAGTTGAGGTTGTTGCCGACCAGGTCGGCGGTGATGTCCGGCGCATCGCGCGGGCCCTTCACCTGTACCTGACCACGCAGGCCGCCATCGGCGCCCGGCAGCAGGTCACTCAGCTGCAGCGGTTCGAAACGCGCATCGATGTCGAGGCGGTCACCGACCTTGCCCGAAGCGGTCACCCGGCTGCTGCCCAGCGACAGCTTCAGGTCACCCTGGCCCTGCGCGCCCTGCAGCGCGAACTTGCCCTGCGCGTCCAGGTTGCGCTGACGCAGCACGCCCTTCAGCGACGGCAGATCGACCGTGGCTTCCAACGTGCCGGCGGTACCCGGCGGTGCGTTTGCCGGCGGCGGCAGCTGGCGGCCCTTGGAGGCCAGGTTGCCGGACAGGCGGCCATTCCAGCCCGGCACGAAATAGCCGGGGTCGAAGTCCTTCAGTGTGGCCTTGGCATCCCAGTCCAGCTGCGGTGCCCACGCCACCTGGCCTTCCACCTGCAGCTGGCCACCCGGGGTCTGCGCCTGCAGCTGGTGGATCGACGCGGCCTGATCGTTGCCGCGCACATCGAAGTGCAGCTGTGCCTTCTGCGCGTCGCGCTCGACCTCGGCGCGGCCGATCGCCGCCCAGGCCTTCAGGGTACCGGCCAGGCCGAAGCGTGCTTCCTTCAAGGTTACCGGCACCGGGGCGCTGCCGGCGGTGTTCGGGTCCGCCGCTGGCACGTAGGTCAGGTCATGTGCGACCACCGAGAAGTTGAGCTTCTGCTGGTCTTCCTGGCTGAAATCGGCGGTGCCTTCCAGCCGCGCCTCACCGCCAAGACCCTTCACCAGCAGCGGTGAGACTTTCAGCACCTGGTCCTGCAGCGACACCACCGACGGTGCCAGTTCCAGTTCCTGATCGCCCTGTTTCACCTTGCCACGCAGGTTGGCGTTGCCGCCCTTGCCGGCGGCGGTGAAGTCCAGTGCCAGCGGCGCGATCGCCGAGCTGGCCAGTGCCGGCGACAGCAGCGCCAGATCCAGCTCGTCACTGCGGATGCTGGCGCTCCAGCTCGGATCGGTGCGGCCATCGAACACCAGCATCGCGTGCAGCGGCTTCGGCGCGCGCCCGGCTACGGCCACTTCCATGTGCGACAGGTCACCGCGCGCGACCAGGCCGACGGTGGCGGCCGTGCGGCCACGCGGCGCCGGCAGCACCGCGGTGACGGTCACATCGGTGTCGTAGTCCTTGGCCGGGATGTAACGACCCTGGGCGGTGAAATTGCCCATGTCGCTGTCCACCACCAGTTTGTGTGCCTGGAACTCGCCATTGGCGATCTCGATGCCGCCGCGCACGCGACTGATGTCGATCACCGGCTCGTTGGCCTGGCTGATGCGGAAGCCGTCGATGGCGATGGCATCGGCCTGGATCGCCAACGGCATTTCGATCTGCGGCAGCGAATCCGGCCACGACGGCAGCTTGAACGGCTCGTCACTCTTGGCCAGGTTCAGCGTCGCGTTGGTCAGCTCCAGCTTGTCCAGCAGCAGCTTGCGGCCCAGCAGCGGGCGCAGGTCCGGCTCCAGATGGGCGCGCTCGGCGTGGAAATGGATGTCGTCGTAGCGGAAGTCGACGTTGTACAGGGTCAGCGGACCGGCCACCGGGCCGTCCACCTTGTCCCAGGTGAAGCTGGCGCCCACCGGCAGCCGTGCCACCACCTGCGCCAGCAGCACGTCACGGCCGGCCACGGTCTGCAGCAGCCAGTACACCGCCAGCAGGGCCAGCAGCACCAGGCCCAGCACGCCCACACCGGACCAGGCCCAGAAGCGGCGGCGGCGGTAGAAGCGCACGCGCGGCGGCGTGCTCGGGTTCGGAGTGGGTGCGGGCGTACTCACAGGTCCGCTCCGATGTTGAGGTACAGCTGGAACTGCGAATCCGGGTTGTTCAAGCCATGCGCGATATCCACGCGCACCGGGCCCACCGGCGATTTCCAGCGCACGCCGAAGCCGACGCCGGTATGCAGATCGATGGTGTTGTCGAAGGCGCTGCCGGTATCGACGAACACCGCCGCACCCCACGGGCCACCATTGAAGTAGTGCTCATACTCGGCCGAGCCGATCACCAGGTTCTTGGCGCCCAGCGCGTACTTGTCCGGTGCCGGGGTCCGCGGGCCCACCTCGCGATAGGCATAGCCGCGGATGCTGCGGTCACCACCGGCGAAGTAGCGCAGGCTGGGCGGCATCGCCACCAGATCACTGGTCCAGGTGGTGCCACCTTCGCCGCGCAGGATCAGGCGGTTGCTTTCGCCCACCGGGATGTACCAGCGCAGCACGGCATTGGCCTGCACGAAGCTGGTGTCCGAACCGGCACCTTCAACGCCGGCACGCATCGTCGCAGTACCGCTGATGCCCTTGCGCGGGAACAGTTCGTCATCGACGTTGACGTAGTCGGCGACCATCTGCGGGTACACCAGCGTCGACGTGTTGTAGACCGCGTCGGTGAATTCGGTGCCGGAGGCATAGCGCCAGCGCTCGCGCAGCGCGTTGATCGAGGCGATCGCGGTCCAGTGTTCGTTGATCTCGCCGCTGCGGCTGGCGATCAGCTTGAAGTTGCGCAGGTCGATGTAGTCGGTCTGCTCGTCGTAGGCGCTGGCAGCGAAGGTGTACCAGCCATCAAGCCAGTTGAAGGCCGGAATGCGGTAGCTGGTGACCAGGCTCTTGCGCTTCTGCGCATAGTCCAGCTGCGTGTTCATCTTGTGGCCGCGGTTGTTCAGCCACCGCCGTTCGATGCCACCGCGCACACCCGGGCCACTTTCGCTGCCGTAGCTCAGACCCGCGGTGTAGATGGTGCGCTTGGCACGGGTCAGCTTCACATCCACCGGCACTTCGCCGTTCGCATCGGCCTGGTCGGGCCGCGGCTGGATGTCGATCACGCTGAAGTAGTCCAGCTTGGTCAGCGACTCGCGCAGCCGGTCCAGCTTGCCCTCGTGGAAGTAGCTGCCCTGTTCCCAGTACACCAGCGGATCGAACAGCTTGTCGACGAAGTAGTCCTGCTCGAAACGCACCGGTCCCATGTTGTAGCGGCGGCCGCTGTCCCAGGTCAGGTCGATGTCGGCGGCGTTGTCGGCACGGGTGATCTGCACCTGACGCTGGGTGTAGTCGGCATCGAAATAGCCACGTTCGGCCAGGCGGCGGGTGACGGTGATCTTGCTGGCTTCGTACTGCGTATGTTCGAAACGCTGGCCCTTGCGCGGCTTGAACGCGGCCAGATCGTCCTGCAGGTACTGGTCGTACATCGCCGGCCCGGTGATGTCGATGTGCTCGCGGCGGACGGTCACCGGGGTGCCCTTGTCGACATGGATCAGCACGCGCACGTGCTCGTCCTCGCGCGGCGCCTCGACCTTGATCACCGGGTTGTAGTACCCGAACGGTTCCAGTGCCTGGCGGGTCTGCCGCTCGGCCTGTGACAGCAGGTACTCCAGGCGCGATTCGCCCTGTTCCTTGCCGATCGTGTCGTACAGCGACAGCGATTCCTGGATGTTCTCGATGATTGCGGCGTCGTCGCCCTTGTCCAATCCCTTGATGTCCACCTTGTCGATGGTGCCGCGCGCGTGGGCCACGGAGGTGGCGGCCAGCGACAGGACCATCAGCGGCAGGGCGTATTTCTTTGGCTGCATGCGGCACAGCATACCGACCGACGGTGACGATGCGAAATGCATCACGTCATTCGGGATCGGTTGTTAAGTGGCGGTCAAAATACGCGCCTTTGTGGCGATCGTCGTGATCGCAGCCGAGGATGCCGGCATCGTGCGCGATGCCGGCAATGACCCCGATGGACATCCGCCAGCGGTGATCCGGTAGTGCCGGCCGCTGGCCGGCAACCCACAGACCGATCCGATGCGCGGTGGCAATGCCAGTAGATCCACGCCATGCGTGGATGGGCCGCCAATCAGCTCGACAGATGCTCGATCGCCGCGACCTTGCCCAGCCGCTCACCCAGCATCGTCAGCAGCGCCAGGCGGTTGCCACGCAGCGCCGGATCCTCGGCATTGACCATCACGCCATCGAAGAACGCGTCGACCTGCGGGCGCAGGCGTGCCAGGCGCGCCAGCACAGCCACATAGTCCTTGTGCTGCAGGCTGGCGCCGGTGTCGTCGATGGCCGCGGTGACCGCTTCAGCCAGCGCGCGCTCGGCGTCTTCCTGCAGCAGCGCCGGGTCGATCTGGGCCGGGATGTCGCCTTCGGCCTTGCGGAGGATGTTGCGGATGCGCTTGTTGGCCGCAGCCAGCGCCTCGGCTTCCGGCAGCGCGGCGAAGGTGCCGATCGCATCCAGGCGGCGGTCGAAGTCGTACAGCGAGGCCGGCTTCAGCTCGGCGACGGCGTTGAAGTGCGTGGCCGGCACGCCCTTGTCGGCGTAGTAGCCCTTCAGGCGGTCGAGGATGAAGTCGTACAGCTCGCCGACATCGGCCTGCACGTTGCGCGCGGCCAGGCCGGCGTTGGCGCTGGCCAGCAGCGCGCGCAGGTCCAGCTCGAAGCCGCTTTCGATGATCGTGCGGGCCAGGCCCAGCGCGTTGCGGCGCAGGGCGAACGGGTCCTTGTTGCCGGTCGGCTTCAGGCCAGCGGCGAAGCCACCGGCCAGCGTGTCGACACGTTCAGCAATCGCCAGCACCTTGCCCAGCGGCGACAGCGCGATGTCGTCACCGCCGAAGCGCGGCTGGTAGGCCTCGTCGATGGCCAGCGCCACCTCCTGCGATTCACCACCGGCCACGGCGTAGTGGCGGCCGGCGATGCCCTGCAGTTCCGGGAATTCGTTGACCATGCGCGACTGCAGGTCGTTCTTGGCCAACTGCGCGGCCCGCTTGGCCTGCGCGGCGTCGGCGCCGACCTGGGGGGCGATCGCTTCGGCCAGAGCGGCCACGCGCGCCACCTTGTCGGCCACGCTGCCCAGCTTGGCCTGGTAGGTCACCGTTTTCAGGCCGTCGCCCATCGACACCAGGCCCTGCTTCAGGTCCTCGTCGAAGAAGAACTTGGCATCGGCGAAGCGCGGGCGGATCACGCGCTCGTAACCCTTGGCCACTTCGGCCACGTCCTTCGATTCGATGTTGGCGATGCCGATGAACTTCTCGGTCAGGGTGCCAGTGGCATCCAGCACCGGGAAGAACTTCTGGTTGATCTCCATCGTCTCGATCAGCGCTTCCTGCGGCACCGCCAGGAACGCGCGTTCGAAGCTGCACAGCACTGCCGACGGCCATTCGACCAGGTTCACCACCTGTTCCAGATTGTCGTCGGTGATGCGGGCGCTGCCACCGGCCTTGGCCGCAGCGGCCTCGACCTCGGCAACGATGCGCGCACGGCGTTCGCTCGGGTCGACCAGCACGAACGCGGCACGCAGGGCTTCAACATAATCCTGCGGCTGGGCCAGCGACACCGCCTGGTCGTGGTGGAAACGATGGCCACGGCTGACGCGACCGGCCTGCAGGCCGAACAGCTCGGCCTCGACCACGTTGGCACCGTGCAGCAGCACCAGCCAGTGGGCTGGGCGCGCGAAGCCCCAGGTGTGATCGCCCCAGCGCATCGGCTTGGGAATCGGCATCGCCGCAATCGCCTCGCGCAGGATCTCCGGCAGCAGGCTGGCGGTGCTCGCGCCCGGGGTCACCGCGCGGTGCACGAAGCGCTCACCCTTGTTGTCGGTGGTCTTTTCCAGCGCGGTCCAATCGATCCCGGCCTTGGCGGCGAAGCCCTGCAGGGCCTTGGTCGGCTGGCCTTCGGCGTCCAGCGCGATGTTCAGGTACGGGCCCAGCACTTCGCTGTGCTGTTCCGGCTGTTCCAGGCCGACGCCCGGCAGCAGCACGGCCAGGCGGCGCGGAGTCGACAGCGGGCGCGCATCGCCCAGTTCCAGCGCGACGCCGCGCTTGCGCAGGCCTTCGACGACACCGTCGAAGAACGCCTGGGCCAGGCCCGGCAGCGCCTTGACCGGCAGCTCCTCGGTGCCCAGTTCGATCAGCAGGGGGGACAGTTGGCTCATCGGTTCGATCCTGTGGTGGGGGCGCAGCGCGCAACGCGTCCGGCGCCCCGGGTAGTGGGTGAAAAGCGGGTCGGTGCAGGAAGGCCGTCAGGCCTTCTTCGCACCCGGGAAGCCCAGCTTCTCGCGCTGCTCGTAGTACGCCTTGGCCACCGCCTGGGCCAGCGCGCGCACGCGCAGGATGTAGCGCTGGCGCTCGGTCACGCTGATCGCGCGGCGCGCGTCCAGCAGGTTGAAGGTGTGGCTGGCCTTCATCACCTGCTCGTAGGCCGGCAGCGGCAGGTTCACTTCCACCAGCTTCTGCGCTTCACGCTCGCAGGCATCGAAGCGGTGGAACATCTCTTCCACGTCGGCGTATTCGAAGTTGTAGGTGCTCTGCTCCACCTCGTTCTGGTGGTAGACGTCGCCGTAGGTCACCGGCTGGCCGTCCGGGCCGTAGGTCCAGACCAGGTCGTAGACGTTGTCGCAGTTCTGCAGGTACATGCACAGGCGCTCGAGACCATAGGTGATCTCGCCCAGCACCGGGCGGCACTCCAGGCCACCGGCCTGCTGGAAGTAGGTGAACTGGGTCACCTCCATGCCGTTGAGCCAGACTTCCCAGCCCAGGCCCCAGGCGCCCAGCGTCGGCGATTCCCAGTTGTCCTCGACGAAGCGCAGGTCGTGCACCAGCGGATCGATGCCCAGTGCCTTCAGCGAATCCAGGTACAGCTGCTGGATGTTGTCCGGCGCCGGCTTCATCGCCACCTGGTACTGGTAGTAGCGCTGCAGACGGTTCGGGTTCTCGCCGTAGCGGCCGTCGGTCGGGCGGCGCGAGGGCTGCACGTAGGCCGCGTTCCAGCTCTCCGGACCGATCGCACGCAGGAAGGTGGCCGGGTGGAAGGTACCGGCGCCCACCTCCAGGTCGAGCGGCTGGATAAGCACGCAGCCCTGCTGGGCCCAGAACTGGTTCAGGGTCTGGATCAGGCCCTGGAAGGTGATCGGAACGGTCGGGGTCGCGGACATGCGTACGAGTCTTGGCCGGCAAGGGGGTGCGCTAGTATAACGGCCGACCTGCGGGGCATTCCGTACCCGGGAGGAGCAGGCAGATGGAACATCGGCTGCCGGTGGGCACGCCCGGCGAGGCTGGCCGCGTACCGCTGCCGTGGGGACGGCTGCAGTTCGAGCAGATTGCCGCGGCCCTGATCGCCGATGGCCTGGTGGCCGAGCAGGACCGCGAGCGCATGCGCTTTTCCGCGCAAGGCGCACGCAACGCCAGTGAAGTGCACCCGCTGGTGCTGCTGTCCAACCTCAAGCTGGCCGCCAACGGCGGTGGCGAACTGACCCTGGAGCGCCTCACCGAGTGGCTGGCGCAGCGCACCGGCAGCCGCTACCTGCGCATCGACCCGACCCGGGTCGACGTTGCCGCGGTCACCGCGCTGGTCTCCCATGCCTACGCGCGCCGCCACCGTTTCCTGCCGTTGGCGGTGGATGCCGAGCGCGTGCTGGTGGCCACCAGCGAGCCACTGGTGCAGGAATGGCGCCGCGACCTGCAGCACCTGACCCGGCGCCGCATCGAACTGGCGGTGGTCAACCCGCTGGACCTGCACCGCTACACCATGGAGTTCTACGGGGTGACCCGTTCGGTGCGCGGCGCCCGTGGCGACGTGCGTGGCGAAGCCAATACCACCCTGCCCAGCTTCGAACAGCTGGTGGAGCTGGGCCGCACCGGCGACGTCAATGCCGACGACCAGCACATCGTGCATATCGTGGACTGGCTGCTGCAGTACGCCTACGAGCAGCGCGCGTCGGACATCCACCTGGAGCCGCGCCGCGAAATGGGGCGCATGCGCTTCCGCATCGACGGCGTGCTGCACAAGGTGTTCGAGGTACCGCCGGCGGTGATGACCGCGGTGGTCAGCCGCATCAAGGTGCTCGGCCGCATGGACCTGGCCGAGCGCCGGCGCCCGCAGGATGGCCGCATCAAGACCCGTTCGCCGGGTGGCCGTGAGGTCGAGATGCGCCTGTCGACCATGCCCACCGCCTTCGGCGAAAAGTGCGTGATGCGTATCTTCGACCCCGATGCCGCGTTCAAGAGCATCGACCAGCTCGGTTTCAGCCCGCAGGAGGCGGCGGGCTGGAATGCACTGGTCGAACGCCCGCACGGCATCGTGCTGGTCACCGGCCCGACCGGCTCGGGCAAGACCACCACCCTGTATTCCACGCTGAAGCGCCTGGCCACGCCGGACGTGAACGTGTGCACGGTGGAGGACCCGATCGAGATGATCGCGCCCGAGTTCAACCAGATGCAGGTGCAGACCAACATCGACCTGGATTTCGCCAGCGGCGTGCGCACCCTGCTGCGGCAGGACCCGGACATCATCATGATCGGCGAGATCCGCGACCTGGAAACCGCGCAGATGGCGGTGCAGGCCTCGCTGACCGGCCACCTGGTGCTGTCCACCCTGCATACCAACGACGCGCCCTCGGCGGTAACCCGCCTGCTCGACCTGGGCGTGCCGCACTACCTGCTGGCCAGCACCCTCAACGGCATCCTCGCCCAGCGACTGGTGCGCACGCTGTGCCCGCACTGCAAGCAGCCGCACAGCCTCGGCGCCGCCGACTGGGCGGTGCTGGCTGATAGCCATGCCGCATATCCAGATGCCGCCACGCCCTGTCGGCCGGTCGGTTGCCTGGAGTGCCGGCGCACCGGATTCCTCGGCCGCATCGGCCTGTATGAGTTGCTGCCATTGGGTTCGCGGCTGCGCGGGCAGATCCGCGCCGACATGGATCTGGCCGGTTTCAGCCGGGCTGCGCGGGCTGAAGGGCTGCGAACCCTGCGCCAGGCCGGGCTTGAAAAGGTGGCGCAGGGGCTGACTACAATCGAGGAAGTCCTGTCAGTGCTGCCGCCCCCGGATGAACCCAGCCCCGTTCCTGATCCTTGAAACCGGCCGCCCGGTACCCTCGCTGCGCCGCTACGGGCGCTTTCCGCACTGGATCCGCGTCGCCGCCGGGCTGGAAGAGCACGAGACGGTGGTGGTCGATGTCGAACACGGTGGCGCCCTGCCCGACCCACATGCCTTCGCTGGCGTGCTGGTGACCGGCTCGGCCGCCTTCGTCACCGACCACGCCGAGTGGAGCGAGCGCAGCGCCGCATGGCTGCGCCAGACCGCCCACGACGACCTGCCGGTATTCGGCATCTGCTATGGCCATCAGCTGCTGGCGCACGCGCTGGGTGGCGAGGTGGCCTACAACCCGGCTGGCCGCGAGTCCGGCACGATCGAGCTGGAACTGCAGCCGCAGGCCGCGCAGGACCCGCTGTTCCAGGGCCTGCCGCAGCATTTCGCCGCCCATGCCACCCACCTGCAGACCGTGCTGCGCGCGCCGGAAGGTGCCGAAGTGCTGGCACGCTCGCCGCTGGACGGCTGCCACGCCTTCCGCTGGGGCCGCCAGGCGTGGGGCGTGCAGTTCCATCCGGAATTCGCCACCCACCACATGCGCGGCTACGTGCGCGCCCGCGCCGACTGCATCGGCCGCCACGGCGGCTGCGCCCGCAGCATCGAGCGCGCGGTCAGCGCCGCACCACTGGCCCGCCAGCTGTTGCGCCGCTTCGTCCGCCAGGCGCGGCTGTCTTCAGCCCAGCCGGTGGCAAAACAGGGATAATCGGCGGCACGGGCAGCCGCCCGGCCCCCTCCTGTCCTTCCCGGATGTCCATGAAAGAGATTCGCAAGCTGCCGGCCTCGGCGGGCGCCCAGTGGTTGCTGGATACGTTCTCCCTGTACCGGCGCGCGCCGCTGCAGCTGGCCCGGATCGGCCTGACCTGGCTGCTGGTGAGCTGGGTGGTGACCCTGCTGTCGACCTTGATTCCCGGCGCCGCCGGCATGGCCGTGCAGCTGATGACCCTGGCCATTTCGCCGATCATGTTCGGCGGCATGCTGTATGCCGTGGGCGAGATCGACGAAGGCCGCCCGGGCCTGGCCTCGCACCTGCTGCAGCCGATCCGCGACCACCGCGTCAGCCACCTGCTGGTGCCGCTGGCGATCCAGGTGCTGGCGGTCCTGCTGCTGGGCGCACTGTTGTTCATGATGATCGGCCGCGAGGGCTTCACCGCCTTCAGCGAGGTCATGACCAAGATGGAAGAAATCAGCCGCAGCGGCCAGCAGATCAAGCCGGACGACGCGGCCGCGCTGGTCGCCAACCTGCCGGCCAAGCGCATCGCGCTGTGGATGCTGCTGGTGTTCCTGAGCGCGGTGGCGCTGTCACTGGCGATGTTCACCCAGCCGGCGCTGGTGGTGTTCGACAAGCAGAGCGGCATGCATGCGCTGCGCCTGAGCCTGCAGGGCTGCATCGAGAACATCGGCGCGATGTTCGTGTTCGCCGCGCTCGGCCTGATCGCCGCGTTCTGCATGTACATCCTGTTCGTGATCGTGATCCAGGTCGCGATGCTGATCGGTGGCCCGCTGGCTGCGGCCTTCATCGCCCAGCTGGTGCTGACCACGGTGCTGATGCCGCTGTATGTCGGCGCGGTCTACGCCGCGTGGAAGCAGATGTTCGTGCATCGCGGCAGCCGCGCGGCCCCACCGATCCCGACCACGCCGACCTCAAGCGACGTGTTCCACGCCTGACGGAAAAAGGGGACGGAGGGGATTAAGTCGTTAGCTGCACACACTGGGCATAGACGACTTAATCCCCTCCGTCCCCTTTTTTCTTTCAGGCGGCGGGTTTCTTCACTACCGACGACGGCACCAGCCAGCGTGCGGCGTGGATGCCCAGCTCGTAGAGCAGGCACATCGGAATCGCCAACATCAGCTGCGAGACCACGTCCGGCGGGGTCAGCACTGCGGCCACCACGAAGATGCCGACGATCGCGTAGCCACGGCCTTCCTTGAACTGCTGCGGCGTCACCCAGCCCAGCAGCACCAGGATCACCATCGCCACCGGCAGTTCGAAACTGCCGCCGAAGGCAAAGAAGATCGCCAGCACGAAGTCCAGGTAGGCGTTCGCATCCGGAGTGATCGCGATCACGTCCGGGCTGAAGGTGGTGAGGAAGTGGAATACCGCCGGCAGCACCAGGAAGTAGGCAAAGGCACAGCCGGCGTAGAACAGCAGCACCGACGACACCAGCAACGGCACCGCCAGGCGCTTCTCGCGCGCATACAGGCCCGGGGCAACGAACGCCCACAGCTGGTACAGCAGCCACGGCACCGCCACGAACAGGGCCACGAAGAAAGTCAGCTTCAGCGGGGCGAAGAACGCACCGGCCGGGTTGGTGGCGATCATCGTCTGCCCGTTCGGCAGCTGCGAGACCAGCGGTTCGGCCAGCGCGTTGTACAGCTTCTGGGTAAACGGCAGCAGCGCCAGCAGCACCACGCCCAGGCCCAGCAATGCGCGCACCAGGCGGCCGCGCAGTTCCACCAGATGTTCGACCAGCGAGCTTTCGCCGAAATCCTGTTCACTCATGGCTGGCGCTCCGGGCTGCTCTGCGGCGGCGGCGCACCGGCTTCAGGGGGTGTCGCCGGCGTCGGCTCGGGAGCAACGCTCTCCTGTGCCGGCGCATCGGCGTCGGGCACGGCGCTCATGTGCGGCGGAAGATCTGCGGGCGCCGGCGCGCGCACCTCCTGCGCCAGCGTATCGCCCTGCTGCTGGGCCTCCTGCGCTTCGCGACGGATCGCTTCACCGCTGGCGCGCAGCTGGTTCTCGGTGTCCTGCATGCCCTGGCGCACGTCCTGCATCTGCCGCTTGATGTCCTCGGCCTGCAGTTCGCGCTCCAGTTCCTGTTTCACCGAATCCCACTGATTACGGGCACGCCGCACCCACAGGCCGGCGAAGCGGGCCGCCTTGGGCAGGCGCTCGGGACCGAGCACCACCAAGGCGACCACTGCAATCACCAGCAGTTCGCTGAAGCCGATATCAAACACCGCGACCGCTCCGGATCAGCGAGCGTTACGGTCGTGCTCGTCCTGCGCGGCGCGCGAGGCGTCCTGGCTGCGCGATTCATCGCCCAGCTGCGCGTTCGGCTTGTCCTCGTCGCGCATGCCCTTCTTGAATTCCTTGACCGCCGAACCGAGATCCTTGGCGCCACTGGTCAGGCGCTTGGTGCCGAACACCAGCAGGACGATGGCCAGCACGACCAACCAATGCCAGATGCTGAAACTGCCCATAAAGACGCTCGTTACGTTAGTGATCAGGCTGTCGAGCATAGCGCACCGGGTGTTAGCCGGCGCGCGTGACGAAAGTCAGTTTCCGCCCAGCGTTTCCGTGCGGATTTCGCCGTCGTTGACCGGCTGGAAGCCCTGCTGCTGCTGCGGCGGGTTCTGCGGCACGTTCTGCAGCGGTGCGGTGGTGGCTTCGGCCGGGGCGGCCGGCGCTCCCTGAACAGGCGCCGGAGCAACCGCCGGGGCCGCTGCCGGGCGCGGCGCGCTACCGCCGTTGCCGCTGCGGTTGTTACGCGCGGCGTAGGTGGCCTCTTCCAGGCGGTCGCGGAACGTCACCACATCCATCGACGGCGAACCGGCGGCGCGGCCTTCGAAGATCATGCGCGGCGTGGTGTTGCTGCCGTAGGCGTCCAGGTTGGCGGCATCGTCGATCTGCAGCACCGCACCATCCAGGGCGACACCGGCGAACAGGCCGCGGGCGCGCGACCAGGACCAGATCTCGGCCTTCAGCTGACCGTCGGTGGCGGCGGCGGCATTGCGGCCGACCGGGCCGGCGGCGACACCCGCATCGGCGCCCAGCGTGAACTTGCCGTTGACCAGGTTGTCCAGGCTACGGTCGTTGCGGAACACCAGCACCACATCGGAGGACTGCACGCCGGCCTGGAAGCCGATGCTGCCGCCGGTGAGCTTCACGAACACCGGGTTGGACCAGGCACCGTTGGGCATGCGCACGGACATCAGGCCGTGGCCACGACGACCGCCAATGACCAGACCGGCCTTGATCGTGTCGGGAATGACGATGACCGCGCGGCCTTCGTCGAGCAATTTGTCCGGAATGCCCTGTTCAGGGATTTCCTGGATTTCAGCCAGCACGCGCACGGCATTGCGGGCACGCTGGTCTTCCTGCGGTCCGGCCATGGCCTGGCTGGACAGCAGGCTGGCGGCGATCAGCAGGGCTTGGATCGGGCGACGCATGGCAGGCTCCAGAAGTCAGTCCATAGGAAGATATAGCAAGTGACTGAAATTAGTAGTGTTGTCATGAATCCCCAATGAGCGTTCCCTGCTCACATTGATGCGCGCTATGCCTGCAATCCGAACCCTGCATCCCGGCGCGGCACCGGATCGGCGACAATACCGCTCATGCTCGACGCACCCGATACCGCCGTGCTGGCGGTCAACCTAGGCACGCCCGAGACGCCGACGGCCCCCGCCGTACGTCGTTACCTGGCTGAATTCCTGTCCGACCCCCGCGTGGTCTCGATCCCGGCACTGTTGTGGCAGCCGTTGCTGCGCGGACTGATCCTGCCGCTGCGCAGCAGCCGTTCAGCGGCCAAGTACGCCCAGGTCTGGCTGCCGGAGGGCTCTCCGCTGATGGTGCATACGCGCCAGCTGGCGCAGGCCATGCAAGCGCTGTTGCCGACCCTGACGGTGCGCCATGCAATGCGCTATGGCGAACCGGCGCTGGCCAGCGAACTCGACCGGCTGGCGGCCGACGGTGCGCGCCGCATCGTGGTGCTGCCGCTGTACCCGCAGTACTCCACCACCACCACCGCCTCGGTCGAAGACCGCGTCGATGCCTGGCAGCGCCGCAATCCGGGCGTGACCGTGAGCCTGGTACGCGACTATTCGGTCGATCCGGGCTGGGTCGACGCCGTTGCCGGCTCGATCCGCCGCTACTGGGAACAGCACGGTCGTGGCCAGAAACTGATGTTCTCCTTCCACGGCATTCCGCAGCGCCTGGCCGATGCCGGCGATCCGTATCCGCAGCGCTGCGAGGCCAGTGCGCAGGCCATCGCCAAGGCGCTGGAGCTGGGCAGGGACGACTGGCAGATGGGCTATCAGTCGCGCTTCGGCCGCGAGCGCTGGCTGCAGCCGTATGCCGAGCCCAGCCTGTGGGCGCTGGCCGAATCCGGCGTGAAGCAGATCGACGTGGTGTGTCCGGGCTTCGCCACCGACTGTCTGGAGACGCTGGAAGAAGTGGCACTGGGCTTCACCGAAACACTGGCCGAGCGCGGCGCGACGATGCGCTACATCCCCTGCCTCAACGCCGAACCGGAGCACGCGCGTGCGCTGGCACGGCTGGCCGTGGCGTCACTGGCATGAGCCTGCAGCCGTTTGAACTCGAGGTCGGTGGCGCGCGCGTCGCCGGCCTGCGCAACTACGGTGATGGCCCGCGCGTGCTGGCCCTGCATGGCTGGCTCGACAACGCGGCCAGCTTCGTGCCGCTGGCGCCGCACCTGTCGTCGTTGCAGCTGGTGGCCATCGACCTGCCCGGCCACGGCCACAGCGCGCATCTGCCGGCCGGTGCCAGCTACACCACGGCCGCCGCCATCTGTCACGTACTCGACGTCGCCGACGCGCTGGGCTGGGACCGTTTCAGCCTGCTTGGCCATTCGATGGGCGCCGGCATCGCCAGCCTCACCGCCTCGGTCAGCGACCGTGTCGAACGGCTGGTGGCGATCGAAGCACTCGGCGGCCTGCGTGGTCCTGAGGAAGAAACCGCCAACCGCCTGCGCGAACATGTAAATGCCACACGCGCACTGGCACGCAAGCAGCTGCGCGTGTTCCCCGACCTCGCCGCGCCGATCCGCGCGCGGATGATGACCAACCAGCTCAGCGAGCGCTGTGCACGGCTGCTGGTCGAGCGCGGCGTGGAGCCGGTCGAAGGTGGTTACCGCTGGTGCAGCGACCCGCGCCTGATGCTGCCCACTGCGATCCGCCTCAGCGAAGGCCAGATCGACAACCTGCTGCAGGCCATCGCCTGCCCGACGCAGGTGATCTACGCCACACCGGCGCAGTCGTACTATCCCGAGCCGATGCGCAGCGATCGCCTGCAGCACCTGCGCGATGGCCGTCTGGCGGTGTTTGCCGGCAACCATCACCTGCACATGGAAGACCCGGAACAGATCGCGGGCGTGATCCTGCACTTCTTCAGCAACGGCAACGCCGGCTGAGCAGAAGTATCCGCGCGCTTCACTCCGCGCGTTTGCGGCCGATACATCAGTTGCGGGCCCCTGCGTCCGCAGCACGCAGGTCCGGTCGGGCCTGCGGCGTGTGTCTGGTTCTGCAAGGAAGTCCGCATGCCCGCTCTGCTGCACCGTCACCCACAGGATGTGGCCACGGTGTCCCGTCTCCGCGTCGCTGATCGCGCCGCATTCCCCGAATTCCCGGCTCGCGCCCTGCACACGCACTCCTGCGTGTGCCGCGGCGTGGCTGTTGTCGTTTGCTGATCCAGGAGTCGCCGATGTCCGTTGCATCCTCCCGTCCCCCCGATACCGCCCGCATGCCGCATCTGCAGCAGCTCGCGCACCGCGCTGACCGTCGACTGCTGATCGGCAGCGCGGCGTTGGCTGTGGCTGGCCTGGTGCTGGCCCTGCGTGGGCCCCACGTACCGGGCGCTGCGTTGGCCGCGGCCGCCGTACTGCCCGCCCTCTGGCTGGCCGGTCCACAGGCGGGCCGGGCCGTCGCCCGCAATGGCCTGGCATTGCTGTTGTCGCTGCAGCTGGCCTTGTTGTGCGCGATCGTCAGCCTGTCACCGGCATTGCCGATTGCGCTGTTGCTGGGCGTGCTGCTCAGCCACCGCGATCGCCTGCCGGTATGGCTGGCCGGTGGTGTTGGCACCCTCGCCCTGCTGGTACCGCTGCTGCACGGCGCAGCCGTGGGACCGACGTTGCTGCAGGCGGGCCTGTTCGCCAGCCTGACCGTGTTCCTCGGCCAGGTCGCGCTGCGCCTGCGCCAGCAGACCGAGGCGCTTGGCCACGGCCCACGCCGCCTGGCGGCACTGGCGCGCGATATCGCGACGGGCACCGATCTGAGCGCACATGCGGATACCGCGGCCTATGCACCCGGTTCGCTGGCCCATGCACTGGCCGATACCGCCCGCCACGTACAGGCGCAGCGTGGGCGCGAGGCTGACGCGCATGCCGAGAATGCGCAGATCCGCCAGGCGCTCGACGCCTCGCGCACCGCGATGATGATTGCCGACAACGACCACGTGATCCGTTACGTGAACCGCTCGGTGGTGGCCCTGCTGCGCAACCAGCAGGCAACACTGCGCCAGGCCTTCCCCGACTTCGACGCCGAGCGCCTGGTCGGCAGCAGCATCCACCGCTTCCACGCCAACCCGGACCGCATCCGCGCGATCCTCAATGGCCTGCAGGTCACGCACAACGGCAAGGTGCAGATCGGCCCGGTGCACTTCGCGCAGGTGGTCACCCCGGTGTTCGATGCGCAGGGCGTGCGCCTGGGCTTCGCCGTGGAATGGCATGACCGCACCCATGAACTCGCGCTGGAAAACGCCGTGGCCGGCATCGTCGCTGCGGCAGCGGCCGGTGATCTCGACCAGCGCCTGCAGGCCACTGAAGGTGCCAGTTTCCTCGATGGGCTGACCGGTGGCATCAACCAGCTGCTCGATACGCTCGGCAGCACCGTCAACGAAGTGCGGCAGATGCTCTCGGCACTGGCCAATGGCGATCTGGACCGGCGCATGCACGGCGAGTATCACGGTGCTTTCGCTGCCATCCAGCGCGATGCGAATGCCACGGCCGGTCAGTTGGCACGCATGGTCGGTCGCATCCAGGAATGTGCGGCGTCGATCAGTACCGCCGCCAGCGAGATTGCCGCCGGCAACGGCGCGTTGTCCGAGCGCAGCGAGCGCCAGGCCGCGCACCTGCAGGAGACCGCAGCATCGATGGAGGAACTCACCGCCACCGTGCGCCAGAACGCCGCCCACGCGCGTGAGGCCAGTGCGTTGGCAGCTTCCACGCAGAGCGCTGCCAGTGACGGCAACACGGCCATGCAGCGGGTGGTGAATACCATGCAGGCCATCGAAGGTGCTTCGAAGCGGATCGGCGACATCACCGGCGTCATCGACGGCATTGCCTTCCAGACCAATATCCTGGCCTTGAACGCAGCCGTGGAGGCGGCACGCGCCGGCGAACAGGGCCGAGGCTTCGCGGTCGTGGCCAGCGAGGTGCGGGTACTGGCGCAGCGCTCTGCGGCGGCGGCCCAGGAGATCAAGAAGCTGATCGACGAAGCCGGCCGCCAGGTGGGTGAGGGTGCCCAGCTGGTAGCTGACGCCGGCCAACGCATGCAGGGCATTGTTGGCGGCGTGGAGGATGTCAGCCACCTGATGCGCGAGATTTCCGCGGCGTCGCAGGAGCAGTCGATCGGCATTGAGCAGATCAACCAGACCGTAGTGCAGATGGATCAGGCCACACAGCAGAATGCCGCGCTGGTGGAGGAAGCCACCGCGGCCGCACGCGAGCTGCAATCGCAGGCGGGTACGCTTACCGAGGCGGTGTCGGTGTTCCGCCAGCAGGAACCGCACGAGGTCTCGCAGGCCGCCTGATCCGGGCCTTCAGTTCGATCCTGATCAAGACGGCGCCCGCAGGGCGCCGTCTTTTTGTTGCGTAGGCCTTGCTGCCAGTAGCTGCCAACCTCGGTTGGCGCCGTGGTTCCTCACGGAGGGCATCCACGCATGGCGTGGATCTACTGGTAATGCCGGCCGCTGGCCGGCAATCACAGCGACGCGCACCGTCTGGCCTGCTGCCGGGGTTGGCACCGATCTTTGCAGGGACAGCCCATCCACGCACGGCGTGGATCTACTGTGGGTCCGGCTGCACTCGGTAGACGCCAACCTTGGTTGGCGCTGTGGCTGCCCGCGGAGAATATCCTCGCATAGCGTGGATCTACCGGCCGCTGTGCAGCCACGGCAGTGCCGGCCAGCGGCCGGCACTACCCGCATTTCGCGCGCACAAAGAAAAACCCCACTGCGTGAGCAGCGGGGTTTTGGTGTAAACCCTGGCGATGACCTACTCTCGCATGGCTTGAGCCACACTACCATCGGCGCAGCTGCGTTTCACTTCCGAGTTCGGGATGGGATCGGGTGGTTCCACAGCGCTAATTTCACCAGGGAGGCGGTTGGAGCGTCGCCATCCGATACAGCTGGATAAGGCGCCTGCCTCTCGTAGTTCTTGTGACGTAGCGTGCACTTGGATGCTCTTACGACGCTGTCGTAAAGCCAAGGCAACTTGAGGTTATATGGTCAAGCCTCTCGGATCATTAGTATCAGTTAGCTCAATACATTGCTGTACTTACACACCTGACCTATCAACCACGTAGTCTACATGGTTCCTTCAGGGGGCTTGTGCCCCGGGAGATCTCATCTTGAGGCGCGCTTCCCGCTTAGATGCTTTCAGCGGTTATCGCTTCCGAACATAGCTACCCGGCAATGCCACTGGCGTGACAACCGGAACACCAGAGGTTCGTCCACTCCGGTCCTCTCGTACTAGGAGCAGCCCCTCTCAAATCTCCAACGCCCATGGCAGATAGGGACCGAACTGTCTCACGACGTTCTGAACCCAGCTCGCGTACCACTTTAAATGGCGAACAGCCATACCCTTGGGACCGACTACAGCCCCAGGATGTGATGAGCCGACATCGAGGTGCCAAACACCGCCGTCGATATGAACTCTTGGGCGGTATCAGCCTGTTATCCCCGGAGTACCTTTTATCCGTTGAGCGATGGCCCTTCCATACAGAACCACCGGATCACTAAGTCCTAGTTTCCTACCTGCTTGATCCGTCGATCTTGCAGTCAAGCACGCTTATGCCTTTGCACACAGTGCGCGATGTCCGACCGCGCTGAGCGTACCTTCGAGCTCCTCCGTTACTCTTTAGGAGGAGACCGCCCCAGTCAAACTACCCACCATACACGGTCCCCGACCCAGATAATGGGCCCAGGTTAGAACGTCAAGCACGACAGGGTGGTATTTCAAGGATGGCTCCGCTGCAGCTAGCGCCACAGTTTCATAGCCTCCCACCTATCCTACACAGACGAACTCAACGTTCAGTGTAAAGCTATAGTAAAGGTTCACGGGGTCTTTCCGTCTTGCCACGGGAACGCTGCATCTTCACAGCGATTTCAATTTCACTGAGTCTCGGGTGGAGACAGCGCCGCTGTCGTTACGCCATTCGTGCAGGTCGGAACTTACCCGACAAGGAATTTCGCTACCTTAGGACCGTTATAGTTACGGCCGCCGTTTACTGGGGCTTCGATCAAGAGCTTCGCCTTGCGGCTGACCCCATCAATTAACCTTCCAGCACCGGGCAGGCGTCACACCCTATACGTCCACTTTCGTGTTTGCAGAGTGCTGTGTTTTTGATAAACAGTCGCAGCGGCCTGGTTACTGCGACCCTCTTCAGCTATAGCTCGCACGAGCCACCAAAAAGGGTGCACCTTCTCCCGAAGTTACGGTGCCATGTTGCCTAGTTCCTTCACCCGAGTTCTCTCAAGCGCCTGAGAATTCTCATCCTACCCACCTGTGTCGGTTTACGGTACGGTCTGCGTAAGCTGAAGCTTAGGAGCTTTTCCTGGAAGCGTGGTATCAGTGACTTCGCCATAAAGGCTCGTCTCGGTGCTCGGTCTTAAAGGATCCCGGATTTGCCAAAGATCCAAACCTACCGCCTTTCCCCAGGACAACCAACGCCTGGTACACCTAACCTTCTCCGTCCCTCCATCGCACTTACGCGAGGTGCAGGAATATTAACCTGCTTCCCATCGACTACGACTTTCGTCCTCGCCTTAGGGGCCGACTCACCCTGCGCCGATTAACGTTGCGCAAGGAAACCTTGGGCTTTCGGCGTGCGGGTTTTTCACCCGCATTATCGTTACTCATGTCAGCATTCGCACTTCCGATACCTCCAGCAGACTTCTCAATCCACCTTCAACGGCTTACGGAACGCTCCTCTACCGCGCATAACAAAGTTATGCACCCCAAGCTTCGGTTCACTGCTTAGCCCCGTTAAATCTTCCCCGCAGACCGACTCGACCAGTGAGCTATTACG
>NZ_CM151122.1:4977500-5033705 GCF_056480905.1 Stenotrophomonas sp. 96582_Sma
CGATGGCGATCAGTGTGGCGACCACGCTGGTGCCGCCGCGCGCGGTCAGCTCGCTGCGCAGCCGTGCGTCATCGCCGCCGGTGACGGCACGGGCCTGGGCGATCAGGCGCTGGCAGTGTGCCAGGTACCAACTGTTGCCAAAGATGCCGGTGGTGATGCTGAGCGCGAAGGTGATGACCAGCGACAGGCCATCCGGCACATCCAGCAAGGTCTCCACCACACTGATCAACAGCAGCAGGCCAGCCCACATCGCCGCCAGGCGGTACATCTTGCGGTACATCATCCAGATCAGGCCGAGCAGGAAGGCCGGCCAGTGCCAGGTGCCACTGCCCGTGGCGATGCCCTGATCCAGCCGCCAGCGCTGGCGATAGATCGGGAAGTTGCCACCGACCACGCTGGCGTACAAGGCCATCTCGCCCTCCAGCCCGGCAGCCGCAGCCACATCCGGTGCAGCGACCGGCGCACGATAGGGGTCGGACGGATCGCCGACGCTCGGCGCAATGCCCTCAGCCGCAGGCGCTGCGTCGATATCCAGGACCGGAGCCACCTCGACCTGCGTTGAGGCCTGATCCAGCTCCGCCAACGGCCGCCACGAGGGCATGCCCTCGCACCAGAGCAGCGTTCGCGCCGTGACCGTCCCTTCCCGCTGCAGCTGGCGAAGACCGGCCAGATCCACCGGCCCACTGCTCTGCCTGCCATTGGCGTACCACCATTGTGCTTCCTGCATGTTTTCCGTCCTTGCTACTGCATCGACAAACTGAAACCGCTGCCAGCGCCTACAGCGCGGTACTGGCCAGGGTCTGCACCAGCTGATGGCGCTCACCCGGCGCAAGCGTAATCTGCTCCGGGCCTGCGTTGGCCACTTCCAGGCAAACGTAATCGTGCCAGCAGTCGCCGACATCGGCCATTTTCGCTGCCGCCTCCGCACCGGGATTCCAGGCCACCAGCGTCTGGCTGCCTTCGCTGCGGATCTCGATCCGCCGCTGCAGTACGGGATCACGCAGCACGTAATGGCCGCCGGCACCGGTATAGATGCGATCGCTGCGACCGGGGTCACGCGGATCGCGCAATGACCACGGTCCCTGTTGCAGGCGCAGCTGCGCATAGTCCTCGTACTTGTCCAGGTACTGCAGGCCGTCAAGGCCCTCGACCTCGACCTGGTTGGCATCGCCCACCCGGAAATAGCTGTGCAGGGCCTGGGTGAAGGTCACCGGCGAGGTTCCGGTGTTTTCGGTGACGAGCTGCTGACGCAGCTGGCGGCCGATGCGCAACTGCATCTGCAGGCGCAGGCCGGGATCGGCGCAGGGTGCAGGTGCCAACTGCAGCTCGACCTCACCGTCATCGCTCTGGCCGGCCTGCAGAAGCTCCCAACACTCGGTGCGCACCAGGCCATGCGCGGGCACATCATTGTTCTGGCCCTGGCGGCCGAACCACGGCCAGCACACCGGGACGCCACCGCGGATGGGCGTGGGCAGCTCGGCGCGCGTGGGCGAAAGCCACAGTACATCGGGCTGCCCATCGGGAATGAACGACAGCAGCTGTCCACCGAACACGCTGATGACCGCCGTCGCGCTGGGGGTGCGCACGTGCCAGGCCTCCAGCCCGTGATACAGGCCGCTGCTGATGTCCGGATCCGACTGCATGCGATGACGCTCCTTGAAGACCGCGGCGATGATGTCGCGGTCAGCGTGCCTGGGGCAAGGCCTTCTGCGCAGCGGGTGCGATGGCGGCCGCCTCTTCCTGCAGCGCGCGCAGGATGCGTTGGCCGGCACGCCCATCGGCATTGGCCCAGCCCAGGCGCTGCTGCTCGGACTGGATCGCGCGACGGGTGGCGGTACCGATCATGCCGTCGGCGGTACCGATGTCGTGGCCACGCGCCAGCAGCAGGGTCTGCAGCTGACGGCGTTCATCGCGGCCGATGCCGGGATCATCGGTCGGCCAGGCGGTGGCCAACCCATTGCCGCCACGCAGCTGGTCGGCCAGCGTGGCGATCGCCAGCGCATAGCTTTCGGCGGCGTTGTAGCTGTAGATCGCGTCATAGTTGCGGAACACCAGCAGCGCCGGACCCTTGATCCCTGCCGGCAGCAGCAGGGCGGCGCGCGCATCCGCCGGCAGGTTGGCCGGAGCCAGCACACTGCCATCCAGCGCGGTCAGGCCCTGCGCACGCCAGTCGGCCAGGGCGCGACGCTGGGTACGTCCGGCCTGGCTGGCGTTGAAGCCAGCGGGAACAAGAACTTCCATGCCCCACGGCTCGCCACTGCGCCAGCCGGCACGCTTGAGGTAGTTGGCAGTGGAGGCCAGCGCATCGGGAATGCTGCCGACCAGATCGCGGCGGCCATCGCCATCACCGTCCACGGCGATGCGTGCGTAGGTGCTGGGCATGAACTGCGTATGCCCGAAGGCACCGGCCCAGGAACCGGTGAGGCCCTGTGCCTGCAGGTCGCCGCGGTCGATCAGCTTGAGCAGTGCCAGCAATTCACCGCGGAAGAAGGGTTGGCGACGGCCGGCGCAGGACAGCGTGGCCAGTGACTGCAGCAGGGGGCGCTTGCCGAACACGCGGCCGTAGTCGCTCTCCACGCCCCAGACCGCGACGATGGTGGCCGGATCGACGCCGTACTGCGCCGACACTCGATCGAGCAGGTCGCGATGCTGCTGCAGCATGGCGCGACCATCAGCCACGCGCTGGCGATCGACCAGCGCGGCCAGGTAGTCCCAGATCGGCGTGGTGAATTCCGGCTGCGCGTCGAGCAGGCCGAGCACGCTGGGGTCCGGGGTGAGGCCGGCGGTGATTTCGTTGAAGCGCTCGGCGCTGATGCCCTGGCTGGCGGCCGTGGCCTGCAGGCCCGAAAGGCAGCGGCTGAAGGCCGGATCGACGCTGGCATCCGGTGCTGCAGGCAGCGCGGGGGGCGAGGCGAGAGCGGCCGCCAGGCCGAGGGTGGTCAGAATGGGCATGGCGTCCTCCGTGTTGCCGTTGCACGGCCATCTTAGGGGTAGCGGTGCTGCAGAACCTGAAGGGGTACCGGCTGGCCGGCCGCCCTAGATGGCACTCAGCAGGCGCAGGCCGTAGGCGGGACTGTCGGCATTCCAGCGCTGCGTGACCTGCAGGCCCGCCTGCTGCAGCAGCGCCTCGAAGCTGTCGTCGGTGTACTTGTGGCTGTACTCCACACGGATCGGTTCGTCGGCGGCGAAGTGGAAGGTGCGGCCGTCCAGATGCACATCCTGCGCCCAGCGGCTGACCAGATCGGTTTCGATGCGCAGCCGCGCGGTGCTGTAGCAGGCACGGTGGTGGAAGCCGTCGAGGTCGAAGTCGCTGCCGATCTCGCGATTGAGCCGGGCCAGCAGGTTGAGAGTGAACGCGGCGGTGACGCCCTGCGCGTCGTTGTAGGCCGCTTCGATCAGAGCCGGGTCCTTGTGCAGATCGATGCCGACCAGGGCCAGGCCGTCGCGGCCCATTGTCTGGCGCATCGCCCGCAGCAGTGCGACCGCGTCTTCGCCTTCAAAGTTGCCCAGCGTGGAACCGGGGAAGAACAGCAGCCGTCGCGCGGGTTCGCGCTCGGGCATGGGAACGGCGACGGGGCGGGTGAAGTCGGCACAGACCGGCAGCATCTCCACCTCCGGCAACGCCGGCGCCAGATGATCGATGCTGGACAGCAGCGCGGCCCGCGAGATTTCAATCGGCGTATAGGCCACCGGGTCGTGAAGTGCGGCCAGCAGCAGCGCGGTCTTGCGTCCGCTGCCGCTGCCCAGCTCCACCACGTGCAGACGCGGGCCAACGCTGCGGGCGATGTCCGGCAGCACGCTCTTCAGCAGGGCCAGCTCGGTGCGCGTGGGGTAGTACTCGGGGGTCTGCGTGATCTGCTCGAACAGTCGCGAGCCACGCGCATCGTAGAAGTACTTGGACGGCAGCTGGCGCGGCGTACGTGAGAGTCCGACCACTACGTCGGAGAGGATCTGCTGCCGCCCGGGGGTGAGATCGGTCAATGCCTGCAGCGCGTCATGCACGGTGCTCATGTGAGGTCCCTGGCCAGGCGCAGCCCGGAGAACTGCCAGCGCGCCGGCGGCATGAAGAAGTTGCGGTAGCTGGCACGCACATGGCCGCGGGGTGTCGCGCAGCTGCCGCCACGCAGCACCCACTGCCCGCACATGAACTTGCCGTTGTACTCACCGAGGTTGCCGGTGAAGGGACGGAAGCCCGGATAGGCGCCATACGCGCTGTGGGTCCACTCCCAGACATCGCCGAACAGCTGCCGTATTCCACTGCCCTGCGCTGCCAGCGGGTGCAGCCGGTCGTCGTCAGCGAAATGGCCGCGCAGCGGCTGCAACGCAGCGGCGGCTTCCCATTCGTACTCGCTGGGCAGGCGCGCGCCGGACCAGCGGGCGCAGGCATCGGCCTCGTAGTAGCTGAGGTGGCAGACCGGCGCGTGCGGATCCAGTTCGCGCCAACCGCCCAGGGTGTACTCGCGCTGCAGGGCGTCATCCCAGTACAGCGGGTGCTGCCAGCCCTCGGCTTCGCGCAGCGCCCAGCCTTCGCTGAGCCACCAGCGCGGTTCGCGGTAGCCGCCGGCGTCGATGAAGGCCCGATACTCGGCATTGCTGACGGGACGCTCGGCCAATGCGTGCGCGGGGAGCAGCACCCGGTGCGCTGGCGATTCGTTGTCGTAGGCGAACGCGGCCTGCTGCGGCCATGCCGCGGCGCCGACGGTGACGATGCGCTCGGGTGATTCGATCCAGCCCTGCGCACTGGCAGCGCTGGTGGCAGGCTGCAGGTCCTCGCGGTAGGTGGGCTGCAATGGGTTGCACCAGAACGCATGCTTGATGTCGGTGAGCAGCAGTTCCTGGTGCTGCTGCTCGTGCTGCAGGCCCAGCTGCAGATGCTGCAGTGCCTGTTCATCGAGATCGCCCGCCGCCAACCGCGATTGCACCTGCGCATCGACCTGCTGGCGGTAGTCGCGCACCTGCTGCAGCGACGGGCGCGACAGCAACCCGCGCTGTGGCCGCGCATGCGCCGGACCGATGCTCTTGTAGTAGCTGTTGAACAGGTAGTCCCAGGCCGGGTCATGCGCTGGCGCGGTGCCGAAACCCGCCAGCACGAAGCGTTCGAAGAACCAGGTGGTGTGAGCCAGGTGCCATTTGCTCGGGCTGGCGTCAGCCATGCTCTGCAGCATGGCGTCCTCGGCGCTGAGCGGCGCGGCCAGCTGCAGGCTGCGCGTCCGTACATGGGCGAACTGGCGGGCGAGATCGTGCTGCGGGGCAGCGACGGCGGCGGGTACGCTGTCCATGTGGGCAGCATCGGCGCTGGACGGTGAGTGCGACGTCATGGTTCGGCGTCACTTCGTTCACATGGATGAGCCTGCCGCATTCAAGAAGCCACCACGAACGCCGCTAACGGCAATGCTGCGGCCGCGTCGTCACCGCGCTGGAATTCCTGCTTGCCCCTGCATCCGCTCCGCCAGCCTGCGCATTACCTGTTCGTGCTGCCTGCCGTGCTGGTTGCCGTGGTGGTGTGGACCGCATTGGATACCGCAGACGTGGCCAGCCCGGCGCAGCGCATCCTGCCCTGGTTGCTGGCCTGCCTCGGTGCCGGCCTGGCCCTGCTCTACCACCAGGTGCGCACGTTGTGCCTGCTGATGGTTGTGGCGGTGATGTTCGCGCTGCTGCACCAGGACGTCGCTGGCTACCTGCGCAATGGCCATGTCACCACGCTGACACCGCTGCGCTTCCACGCCATCTCGGCCTGGTTGCCGCTGTTGTCTGCCGGCCTTGCGTTGTGGCCGGAGCGCGGACGGCGGCGCCAGGACCTGCTGCTGCGCGGTATTGCCAGCGGCACCGCGGTGATGATCTTCCTGCTGCTAGCCACACAGCAGCCGCGCGGCATGCACGATCTGCTGTCGAACCGTCACTGGGCCTGGATTCCCGCCGACTGGAACGCGCTGGCGCAGCTGCCGGCGCTGCTGTTCCTGCTGGCGACCGCAGCGTTGGGCTGGCAGGCGTGGCGGCATCCTCGGCCACTGCACACGGCGATGCTGCTGACCCTGCTGTGCCTGTGGTGGATGCTGCCGCGGATCTTCCTGCACCCGGTACTGCTGCCGGCGCTGAGCAGCGCCGCCCTGCTGTTGATGCTGGGCGCGATGCTGCAGGAGTCCTTCCACATGGCCTTCCGCGATGAGTTGACCGGCCTGCCGGGGCGACGGGCATTCAACGAGACCCTGCAGCGGGCACGCGGCACCTACAGCATCGCGATGGTGGACGTGGACCACTTCAAGTCATTCAACGACACCCATGGCCACGACACCGGAGACGATGTACTGCGCCTGGTGGCCTCGCGGCTGGCGCGGGTGGGCGGCGGTGGCCGTGCATTCCGCTATGGCGGTGAGGAGTTCGCGGTGGTGTTCCTGGACCGCCCTGCGGCGGCCTGCATGGATGCCGTGGAGGCGCTGCGGCAGAGCATCGAGGAGACCCGCATGCAGCTGCGCGACCGCAGCACCCGCAGCCGCGATGACGAAGCCGGCCGCCAGCAGCGCGGACGCGGTGGCAGCGGCCAGGTGGTACAGGTGACGGTGAGCATCGGCCTGGCCGACAGCCATGTGGATCCGCGCCCGATGGCGGTGGTCAAGGCCGCCGACCAGGCCCTGTATGTGGCCAAGGACGGCGGCCGCAACCAGGTGCACGCGCACGGCGGCCAGCGCGTGCTGGCTGCGCGCAGCGTGTAGGGCTCAGACCGCGTCGAGGTAGTACCAGCGGCCGTCGATGCGCTGGAAGCGGCTGTGTTCGGTCATCTTGACCGCACTGCCGCCGCCGACGCGATAGCGCGCGGTGAAGCGGACATCGGCGCTGTCAGCACCGGTGACGGTGTGCTCGTGCACGGTCAGGCCCAGCCAATGGGTACGCTGGCCGGGTGCATCATCCAGCGTCAACTCGGCCGGACGCGTGTCCGGATGCCAGCTCTGGCGCAGGTAGTCAGCCAGACCGCGCACGTAGGCGCTGTAGCGCGAACGCATCAGGCGCTCGGCATCGGGCGCGGCTTCACCGGCGTGGAAACGGCCGCAGCAGGCTGCATAGTCGGCGGGAAGGCCACAGGGACAGGGATCGGCGGGTTTTCGGCTCATGCCGGCATTGTCGCCGGGTTGCGCGGATTGATCCACGCGCGGCACGGGCCAGCTGAAGCAGGACAGGC
Organism: Stenotrophomonas sp. 96582_Sma; assembly: GCF_056480905.1. Taxonomy (NCBI): domain Bacteria; kingdom Pseudomonadati; phylum Pseudomonadota; class Gammaproteobacteria; order Lysobacterales; family Lysobacteraceae; genus Stenotrophomonas; species Stenotrophomonas sp. 96582_Sma. The sequence continues at coordinate 4,984,675 of NZ_CM151122.1, forward strand.
GTATGCTGTCGCGCCCCCACCTTGATTGATCGCCGTGCTGGAACTGGTTCCCCCTGAGTTGTGGTGGCTGGTGGTGATCGCCTTCATCGCCGGTCTTGTGGATGCCGCCGTGGGTGGCGGTGGCCTGGTGCAGCTGCCCGGCCTGTTCACGGTGCTGCCGCAGCAGACGCCGGCGATGCTGTTCGGTACCAACAAGTTCAGTTCGATGTTCGGCACCGGTGCGGCTGCCTGGCGCTATGCGCGCAACGTGCGCTTCCCGTGGAAGCCGGTGCTGTTCGCGGCCGGCACCGCCTTCATCTTCTCCTTCGCCGGGGCCACCGCGGTGAGCCTGCTGCCCAAGGACGCGGTGCGCCCACTGGTGCTGGTGCTGCTGATCGCGATGCTGGCCTACACGTTGTGGAAAAAGGACTTCGGTGCGCTGCACCGGCCGCAGGAGATCGGCCGCCGCGAGCTGGTGATCGCGCTGGCGATCGGTGCAGCGATCGGCTTCTACGATGGCTTCTTCGGGCCGGGCACCGGCAGCTTCCTGATCTTCCTGTTCGTGCGCTTCTTCGGCCTGGATTTTCTGCGCGCATCGGCCGCGTCGAAGTTGGTGAACCTGGCGACCAATGTGGCGGCGATCTCGTTCTTCGTGCCGACCGGCAACATCCTGTGGCTGTTCGCGCTGCCGATGGCGGCGGCCAACATCATCGGTTCGGTGGTGGGCACGCGGTTGGCGCTGAAGGGCGGCACGCCGTTCATCCGCAAGCTGTTCGTGGGGCTGGTGGTGGTGCTGATCGCGCGGATGGCGTGGGATACGTTGCGCGGAGCGTGATCCACCGCGTCGCTGGCGCCTGACTCCCATGTGGGCGATCGGATGAGGGGGCATGGCAGGACACGCCGTGAACCCGTCCATGGGGGCTCGTGAGCGCCATCCATGGCGCTCGCGGTCCTGCCATGCCCCCTCACCCAACCGCTACCCGGCCTCTGCGCGAGCGCGGAAGCTGGGAGCAAGGGCAAGAGCAGAGCGACTTCCGGTAGGTGCCAACCTTGGTTGGCACACGGTTTCCGAGCGCGAAGAGCAGCCGAGCATGGCTCGGCTCTACAGGTCGCTGGACCGAGGCGGTCAGGCCTCGGCTTCTTCCGGTTCGTTGGCCTGCTGGCGGCTGCGCTCGGGCAACTTCAGGCGCTTGCCTTCTTCGTCGTACTCGATCAGCAGCACGCCGGAGTCGTGGCGGCCGCTGATTTCGACGAAGCAGGCACCGCCGATGAACGGTTCCAGCGTCATCACCGACTTCAGCGGGGTGGCCACCACCATCTGGAAGCCGAAGTTGTCGAAGATGTTCATCGCCAGCGCGGTGAACTCGTTGTCGGCCTTGTCGAAGGCTTCGTCGAGCACGACCGCGGCGTAACTGGGCAGCTGGCTGTCGGCACCGCCGAGTTGGTAGCGCAGCGCCGCAGCCAGACAGGTAGTGGCCAGTTTCTGGCGCTGGCCGCCGGACTTGCCGGCACCGCTGCGGTAGATCTCGACCTGCTGGCGCGTTTCCGCATCCAGCTCGACGCCGATGAACTCCACGTGCATGCGCACGTCCAGCACCAGTTCGCGCCAGCGCTTGTCTTCGCCTTCCTGTGAACCCAGGCGGTTGACCAGCTGGCGCAGCACGGTGAACTGCGATTCGGCCAGCTCGCGCTGCTCGGTCTGCTGCTGCGACAGCACCTCGCGCAGCTGCAGGTGGAACTCACCGACTTCCGGCAGGCGGCGGTCGCTCAGTTCAATGGTCAGCAGCGTGCCACGGTTGAACGGCACCTGTTCCAGGCTGGCGTTCACCTCGTCCAGGCGCTGGCCGATCGACTTGCGGGCCTCGGCGCTGTGGCGCTGCAGGGCCAGCAGGTTGTTCTTGCTCTGGTTCTGCAGCAGATCGAAGAAGCGCTCTTCGTGCTGCGGCAGGCCGTCGCGCTCCAGGCGTTCGAGGCGGGCGAGGAAGTCCTCGGCCGAGGCCACCGAGACGGTGAAGTCGCCCGATTCCTCCGGCCACTGCTGGATGAAGCGACGGAAGCAGCCGATCAGCTGGTTCTCGATGCGGTTGAGGTCCTGCTGCGAGGACGACAGCTGCTCGTTCAGCGCGTTGCTGACCTGGCGCATGTGCGCTTCCAGCGTTTCCAGGCTGAGCGGGCCCTGCTCCTGCAGGCGCTCGGCGAGGCCGGCTTCCTGCTCCTGGGCCAGGCTCGGCAGCACCAGCGCACGGCTCTGCTGGCGGGCGCGGTCGAGGCGATCGCGCTCCTTGACCAGCTGGCCGCGCTCGACGCGGACGTCCTCATAGGTGCGGCGGGATTGTTCGATGTCGGCGCGCACGGCGTCGATCTGCTTGGCCAGCTTGGCCAGATCGGCATTGCCTTCGCGCAGGTCACGCAGGGTGGCCTCGATGTCGCTCAGGCGCTGCTGCGGAGCGGCGATGTCGATCTCGTTCCAGCTGATGCTGACCAGCTCGTGGCAGGCCAGGCGGCGTTCGTTGTCGCGGTCACGCTGGCCGCGCAGGCGCGCGATGTCGGTCTCGCAGCTGGCGATGCGCTTGGCCAGTTCCTGTGCTTCGCGCTCGAAGGCGCCCACCTTGTCGTGGTTGTTGAAGCCGAGGATCCAGCGGCGGCGGTCGCCTACTGCGCTGCGGTCGTCCTTCTCGAAACGGTCGCCCGGATGCTTGACCTGGCCTTCGCGGGTGATGCCGCGGTCGACGTTGCGCAGCTGCTTGGCATCCACGCACTCGTAGTCGAAGCGCTTGCCGAGCTCGCGCCGCAGCCAGCTTTCGAACACATGCTCGCGCAGTTCCAGCTTGTGCAGCAGCGACTTCGCCGACGGCTCGCGCGCGAACGCATCATCGTTGCGGCGCACGCGGTAGTAGGTGAAGCGCATGCCCAGGTGGGTACGGTTCACCCACTCGGCGACGTCGTTGTAGTGCTTGTCATCGACCAGCAGCGACAGCGCGAAGCCGCCCAGCACACGTTCGATGGCGCCCTGCCATCCCTGCTCTTCCGAGCGGACCTGGATCAGCTCGCCGACGAACGGCAGCGCCGCTTCGGCGATGCCGGTTTCCTCGGCCAGGCGCGCGCGCAGCTTCTGCATCGGCGCCGGAATGTTGGACGGCGTGCGCTGCATCGCTTCGAGTTCGACGCGCACTTCACCGAAGCGGCGCTCGTCATCGCGCTTGCCGCCGAGGCGATCGCTGATCGCATCGTCCAGTGCCGCCGAGGCACGCTGGCGGTCCTGCAGTTCGTTCTGTGCGCGCTCGACCAGCTCGGCGAAACCATGTGCATCGTCGGGCAGTTCGGCCTGCAGCTGCTGTGCCGCCTCCTGGGCCTGGTCACGCTTGGCCTTGCGCCGGTCGCGCTCGGCTTCGGCGCGGCCCTGCTCGCGTTCCAGTTCCTCGATGCGCTCACCGCCCTGCTGGCGGCGCTGCAGTTCCAGTTCGGCCAGGCGCTCGGTGTGGTTGTCGAGCGCGGCGCGGCGCTGGGCCTCTTCGCCGAGCAGGCCACGGTCACGCACGTCCATCTCGCGCAGGCGCGCTTCGATCAGCGCCTGGCGGCGGCTTTCGCGGAAGCTGTCGACGCCGAGCTTCAGTGCTTCGTCGTCGCCACGCTGGCGGTGCATCTCTTTCAGATCGTTGTAGTAGGCGCGTGCCGGCAACAGGGTTTCCACCTGGCGGCGCGCGGTGACCACGGCCTGGTGCGCGCCATCGAGCTCGGCGAAGTCGCTGACCAGGCGCTCGGCGGCGTCGAAGGTCTTCGGCGTGTCGAGCATGAAGTCGCGCAGGAAGACGTTGAGGTCGCCCAGGTTCTTCGCCGACTGCGTCTTGTGCAGCAGGCGCAGCGCCATTTCGTTGTCGATACCGAGCAGGTCGCGGAAGCGCTCGGCGTAGCCGGAGAAGGTGTCGAAGTGGTGCAGGTCGGACAGCTTCTGCTTGAGCTTGCGCAGGTCCAGGTCGAAGCCGCCGAGATCCTTGGCGATGTCGAACGGACGCTCGGCGATCATGTAGTGCTTGCGCACGTCGCCGGCCGAGGTGCCGTTGCCGGAGATCCACAGCAGGCGCACCAGGCTGACCACGCGGCCATCGCCGGCGCGGTACTCCAGCACCAGTGCGGTCCAGGTCGCGCCCTTGCGCAGGTACTGGGTAGCGATTTCGCCGGTGCCGCTGTCCTGCTGGTCGGCCCACGCGCCACGCACGTAGGACACCAGGTTGCGGTCGCGGCCGCTGCGCTCGGCTTCACGCGCGGCGGCGTTGAAGTCGACGATGGCCGGCGGCGTCAGCAGCGCGGACATGGCATCGAGCAGGGTCGACTTGCCCGAGCCGGAACGGCCGACGAACAGGAAGCCGCGCTCGGCGATCGGCACTTCGGTCAGGCCGTTGAAGGTGCCCCAGTTGTGCACCTGCAGGCGGCGCATGCGGAACTGCTGCAGGCGCGGGTCCGGCAGGCCTTCGTTGAACAGTGCGGGAGTGTGCTTGGAGATAGCCATGCGATGGTCGGGTCTCTCAGGCCTCGGCGGCCGGGGTTTCGCGCAGCTGGCGGTACACCGCCGAAAGCTGGGACACGTCTTCGGCGGAGAACAGCAGCTTCAGCGCCGGCGAGACTTCGTGGCGGTCTTCCTGGCCGCTGAGGCGGGTCAGGATGTGGTTGTCCTTCATCTTCTGCACCGCCGAGGCGACGCGGCGGTTGAAGCCGGCGCGGTCGGTGGACAGGTTCTTCTCGTAGATGGCCAGCGCTTCGGCCATCTCGGCGTCGGCGACCACCGCGCGGTTGCCGCGCGCATCGGCCTCGGCCAGCTGCTGGCGCAGGTACAGCAGCAGCACCGAGTCGATGAAGGTCAGCGGCGAGGTGCGCAGCAGCACCGGCGCATCCACGTCTTCGGTGTCGGCCTGGCGGGTGAACGCCACGCCGCTGTCGCGGTCGAGCACCAGTTCCAGGAACAGGTCGGCCAGCGCCGAACGGATGGCGGCTTCGCTGCGGATCAGTGCCGGCCACAGTTTGGCGTGGCGCAGCTGGTCGATGCTGGGGCCGATCAGCAGCTGGCACAGCGCGCGCCGCGCATCCAGCGGCAGGCGCCCGGTATCGCCCAGGTAATACACGTCGTTGCCACGGCGGGGCTGCGCCACGGCCGCCACCGGTTCGGCTTCGTAGGCGTCTTCCGCCACGTCGGCCTGCGGTGCGTCGATGGGATCTTCATGCCAGCTCATGGCGTCTCTCCTGGGTAAACCAAACCAGCGGGATGCGGGCGCGGCGGATCTGTCCGTCGCCACCACGCCATTCGGCAAGCTCCTGCTCGCCGGCGACCACGTTGCCGAAGCGCGTGCCCAGCGACAGATAGCCGATGACGCTGCCCAGGCCCTGCGGCGCTTCGCGCTGCGACAGGGCCTGGGCGATGCTGAGCCGCGGCTGTGCATCGAGCAGGTCGTGCAGGTCACGGCGCAGGGTGCGGAAGTCGATTTCGGACGAAGCGACCAGATCGCCGACGCTTTCCAGGCTGATCGCGGCAGCGTCGTTGTACTCGACGTTGCCATCGACCTGGGCACTGCGTGGATCGTGCAGCCTCCACTGCGACCACGAGCGCAGGCGGCTGGTGGTCAGCTGCAGGTCACGGCCGATGCCGCGTTGTGCGGGGAACTCGTCGCGCAGCGCCAGCGCTTCGGACTGCGCCTGCTTCAGCAGCTGGTTGAGGCGGCGCTGTTCCAGGTAGCCACGGCTCTGCACGAAGCCGCGCAGGCTGCGCGCGAAGTTCTGCAGCACATCGTGCACCTGGCCACCGCGCTCGAGCATGGTGCTGGTGAAGCCGCGCAGGAAGTTGCGCTCGTTGCGGTCCAGGCGGCGCGCAAAGCCACGCGCCAGCACCGCTTCCAGCGCAGCATCAAGCTGTGCGCTCTGTTCGGCGTCGTTGAGCAGTCGCCAGAACGCCTGGAAGCTGCGGCCGGCATCGCTCTCGCCGATCACATCCACGCCTTCGAACAGCTGCGACAGCACATCGCCGCGCTCGCCCTCATCGTCGATGATGCGTTCGCGGAAATCGCGGTTGAGCTGCTCGAAGTCGTCGCGCACGCGGCGGAAGTCCTCGGTCAGCTCGTCGGCCAGGCCGATGATCTGGCGCGCACGTTCCAGCGCGCGCTTGCCATCCAGCGCGATCACGCGGCCAGCGCCGACGCGGGCGATCTCGGCGTCGATGCGGTCACGCTCGTCGCGCAGCGCCGACAGGCGCGCATCCGGATCGGACTCGGTCTGCGCGGCCAGCTGCGAGAGCTGTTCGATGACCAGCGCCAGCCGGCTTTCGGTGGCGGCCACGCGGGCCTGCTCCAGGCCGTCGGCGAAGCGGATCGCCTGCAGTGCCGCGGTCGACAGCTCGTACTGCTCCTGGTCGGCACCTTCGGGCAGGCGGCGTTCCAGCCAACCCTGGGCCAGCCAGTGCGCGATGTAGGCCTGCGCGGTACGCGGCAGGTCGCGCGACAGTTCGTCGCCGTTGAGCTGGTCCAGCGCACGTTGCAGGCGCTCGTTGAGCACCGACGACGACAGCGTGCGCTCGCCGTCCATCAGCAGCCCCTGCAGCAGGCCGATGATTTCCGGAGCGTGGTCGGCGGCGAGCAGCTTCCACTGGGGCTGTTCGCGCAGATGGCGGTAACGGGAGATGCGTTCGCGATGCTTCATGCAGCGAAAGAGGTCTGTTGGGCTGACAGGGACGAGCAGCCACGCACGGCGGCCGCGCGGGCAGCCGTGGGCATGCCGGCCCGCAGCGGCCGGCGGAGTGCGGGCAAGCGGCTCAGCGCTTGCCGCCCACTTCGATGAAGCGCAGGAACTCGGCGCGGGTACGCGCGTCGTCGCGGAAGCTGCCCAGCATCTTGGAGGTAACCATGCTGACGCCGCGCTTGTGGATGCCGCGGGTGGTCATGCATTCGTGGGCGCCTTCGACGACCACGCCGACACCGATCGGCTGCAGCACATCCTGGATGCACTGGGCGATCTGCGCGGTCATCTTCTCCTGCACCTGGAAACGGCGGGCATAGGCTTCGACGACGCGGGCCAGCTTGCTGATGCCCACCACCTTGCCGGCCGGCAGGTAGCCGACATGCACGCGGCCGATGATCGGCGCCATGTGGTGTTCGCAGTGGCTTTCGTACTCGATGTCGCGCAGGACGATCAGTTCGTCGTAGCCGGCCACTTCCTCGAAGGTCCGCTCCATGTAGGCGCGCGGGTCGTCGCGGTAGCCGCTGAACCAGTCGCCATAGGCTTCGGCGACGCGGCGGGGGGTATCCAGCAGGCCTTCACGGGACGGGTCCTCACCGGCCCAGCGCAGCAGGGTGCGCACGGCATCCTCGGCCTGGTCCTGGGTCACGTCGCCCTGCGGGGCGGCCTTTTCGTTGTTCTTGCTCATTGCGTACAGCGTCCCGAACGGGGGGCGAGCATCGTACCCGACCGGGGGGTGGGTCGTCCTGTTGGGACGGTTCATCGGGGGGTCGTTGTTGGCGCGTCGTTGCTGTCGGCTTGGAGGGGGAGAGGGGGCTGCGCAGGACACGCCGTAAACCCGTCCCTGGGGCTCGATGGCGCCATCCATGGCGCCAACGGTCCTGCGCAGCCCCCTCTCCCCCTCCTTGACGGTTTCCTGCGGGCGCGACCGGACCGCCCGAAAGCGGGGGTCAAAAGCGGGGTTCATGGCTCCGGAAGCACCGCGCCGCTGCTGTGGTTTTTCCTGCTTTGGTGGGTGCGGACCTTGGTCCGCACTGCATCTGCTGCTGCCCCACCCGACACCAGGCAGGCGCAACGCTTTCCTCAAAACACCCGCCCATTCATAAAAACCCATTGATAGGAATGAAATTAGTAGTATCCTATCTATCTCTTATGGACCGCCCCCTCGACGAACGCACCGTGCTGCAGATGCAGCTCAGCTCCGGCCTGCTTTACGCAGGGCGGCAGTGGCAGCGCCTGGCCGACAGCCGGCTCGGCAGCTACGGCATCTCCACCGCCTGCACCATGCCGCTGCTGATGATCGGCCGCTCCGGCGGTGGCATCCGCCAGGTGGCGCTGGCCCAGCAGCTGGGCATGGAGGGTCCTTCCCTGGTGCGCCTGCTGGACAAGCTGTGCGCCAGCGACCTGGTCCGCCGCGAGAGCGACGCCAGCGACCGCCGCGCCAACCTGCTGTGGCTGACCGACGCGGGACACGCGCTGGTCAGCGAGCTGGAAGACCAGTTGATCGGCCTGCGCCAGGACGTGTTCGGCGAGCTTTCCATGGATGAACTGCACGCCGTGCTGAAGGCATGGCGCCTGCTGGCCGAGGCCGCCGACCGCATCACGTAAGAGTGCTGCCCCCGAACACCGCCGCTGCCGTGCACACGCCAGCGGCTTTTGCCCGTTGCTGTTGTTTCGTTGTTCCTCCCCTCCCCCACCTCGCCCCCACCCCTACCGATGCCCGGTGAATTCAGTCTCCACGGAGTGTTCGTCCCGACCCTGCTCGGGTTGATGTTGTTGGCCTATCTGGTCAACAGCGGCCTGCACGCGCTGCTGCAGCGTGCCGGCGCCTATCGCCATGTCTGGCACCCGGCGCTGTTCAACCTGGCGCTGTACGGAATCGTGCTGGGCCTGCTGTTCCACCTCCTGCGTTGGATGCAATCGTGAACAAGATCGTGAAGAAGACCCTGCCGGTGCTGCTCACCAGCGCAGCCGTGATCGTCGCCCTGCTGGTGCTGCGCCAGCTGTGGGTCTATTACATGGATGAGCCGTGGACCCGCGATGCCCATGTCGGCGCCGACGTGGTGCAGGTGGCGCCGGACGTATCCGGGCTGGTGGAAACGGTGCAGGTGGCCGATAACCAGGCGGTGAAGAAGGGTGACCTGCTGTTCGTAGTCGACCGTGCCCGTTACCGCATCGCGCTGGAACAGGCCAAGGCCAGCCTGGGCGAGCGCCAGGCCTCGGTGGCACAGCTGCGCCGCGAGATCGGCCGTGACCGCAGCCTGCAGGACCTGGTCGCCGCCGAGGACGCCGAAGTGCGCCGCGCCAAGCTGCAGGCCGCACAGGCCGCGCTGGCCACCGCACAGGCGGCGGTCGACCTGGCCGAGCTCAACCTGGGGCGCACCGAGGTGCGCGCACCGGCCGATGGCCGGGTCAACGACCGCACCATGCGCGTGGGCGACTACGTGGTGGCCGGCAAGCCGGTGCTGGCGCTGCTGGATACCGGCTCGTTCCGCATCGATGGCTATTTCGAGGAAACCCGCCTGCGTGGCGTGGCCCCGGGGCAAGCCGTGGACATCCGCCTGATGGGCGAATCGACCCCGCTGCGTGGCCATGTCGAAAGCATCGCCGCCGGCATCGAGGACCGTTACCGCAGCAATGGCAGCACCCTGCTGCCGAACGTGACCCCGGCCTTCGACTGGGTGCGCCTGGCGCAGCGCATCCCGGTGCGCATCGCCATCGACGAAGTACCCAAGGGTGTGGAACTGATCGCCGGCCGCACCGCCACGGTGACCGTGGACACCGGCCGCCATCCGCACAACGACAAGGCCGGCACGGCGCCGACACAGGCGGGCCTGTGAACGCCGCCCTGCCCCGTCTCGGCCTGATCGTCGCGCTGGCCAGCCTGGCCGCGTGCAGGACCGTCGGCCCGGACTATGCATTGCCGGAAGGTTCGGCGTTCAAGCGCCCGCAGGCCAATGCCGCCTTCATCGATACCCAGAACCCGCAGATCGCCGCCAACCAGGCGCTGCCCGACCGCTGGTGGTCGCTGTACAACGACCCGGTGCTGGATGGCCTGATCACCCAGGCGCTGCGCGACAACGTGGAGCTGAAGGCCGCCGATGCGCACCTGCGTCGTGCGGCGGCGGTGTACGAACAGGCGCTGGACGCCGGTGGCTTCGAGTACGAGGCCGAGGCCGGGGTCAGCCGCGCACAGCTGTCGGCCGAATCGTTCCTGCAGGAACACGAGCTGCCAGTGATCAACCTGGCCGATGGCAAGTTCGCGGTCAGCTACCAGTTCGACCTGTTCGGCAAGCTCAAGCGCGGCGCCGAAGCGGCCCGTGCCGACGAGCAGTCGGTCGCCGCAGCACGCGACCTGGCCCAGGTCAGCGTGGTCGCGCAGGTGGCCGACAGCTATCTGGAAATCTGCCACGCCAACCACGAACTGCACGTGGCCGAGCATTCGCTGCAGCTGCAGCAGCGCAGCCGCAGCGTTACCGAGCGCCTGATCGCGGCCGGCCGTGGCACGCCGCCGGAACTGGCCCGCGCCAATGCCCAGGTGGCGCTGCTGGAAGCTGCACTCCCGCCGCTGCAGGCGCAGCGCTCGGCCGCCGCCTATTCGCTGGCCGCGCTGCTGGGGCAGACCCCGGGCCAGCTGCCGGCCGGTGTGATCGACTGCGCGCACGCCCCCAGCCTGGCGCAGCCGCTGCCGGTCGGTGATGGCCGTGCACTGCTGCAGCGTCGCCCGGACGTGCGCCAGGCCGAGCGCAAGCTGGCCTCGGCCACGGCGCGGATTGGTGTCGCCACCGCCGAGCTGTACCCGGACATCCGCCTGGGTGCCTCGCTCGGTGCCGCCGGCCTGCTGGAAGACTTCGGCACGCCGATGACCCAGCAGTGGTCGATCGGCCCGCTGATCTCGTGGACGCTGCCGTCCTCGGGCACCCACGCGCGCATCCACGCCGCCGAAGCCGGTGCTGATGCCGCGCTGGCCGAGTTTGACCACACCGTGCTGCAGGCGCTGCGCGAGACCCAGACCGCGCTGGACCGCTATGCGCAGGACCTGCGCCGGCTGCAGTCGCTGCGCATCGCGCAGGAGCAGGCCGCACTGGCCGCCGAGCAGAACCGCCGGCTGTACCAGGGCGGCCGCACGCCGTACCTGTCCAGCCTGGATGCCGACCGCAGCCTGGCCACCAGCGATGCCACCCTGGCCGCCGCCGAAGCGCAGGTCTCGCGCGACCAGATCCACCTGTTCCTGGTGCTGGGTGGTGGCTGGCAGGCCAGCGCCGCCGCGCCCAACGCCTCGACCGCAGCGAAGTAAGCCATGAACGCGCTGACCGACCGCCAGGCCTGGCTGTTCTCGATCAAGACCTACCTGGCCGCGGTGGCCGCGCTGTACATCGCCATGGCCGGCAACCTGTCGCGCCCGTACTGGGCGATGGGCACGGTGTACATCGTCAGCCAGCCGCTGCTCGGCCCGACCCGAGCCAAGGGCGTGTACCGCATCGTCGGCACCCTGGTGGCCGGCCTGGCCACCCTGCTGGTACTGCCGGCACTGGTGGAAACGCCGCTGCTGTTGAGCGCGGCGATGTCGATCTGGCTGGCCGGCTGCCTGTTCATGGCCCTGCTCAATCGTGGGCCGCGCGGCTATGCGTTCCTGCTGGCCGGTTACACGACGGCCTTCATCGGCTTCCCCGCAGTCACCTCGCCGGAAACCATCTTCGACACGGTGGTGGCGCGCAGCGAGGAGATCATCCTCGGCACGGTGGTGGCAGTGCTGTTCGCGTCGCTGCTGTTCCCGGCCTCGGTACGCCCGATGCTGCGCGCGCGCATCGGCAACTGGATGGAGGACGCCGCACAGTGGTGCCGGCAGATCCTTGAACGTGGCCGCGCGCATGCACCGCGCAACCGGCTGGCCGCCGACCTGGTGCAGTTCGAGGCGCTGATCGAGTTCCTGCGCCGCGATGATCCGCGCCATGCCGGTTCGGCGGTGTCGATGGAGCGCCTGCGCGAGCGCATGCTGCTGCTGTTGCCGGTGCTGTCGTCGATTGCCGACCGTCTGAGTGCGTTGCGCAGCGATGGCCAGGCCCTGCCCGAAGGGCTGCCGACACTGGTCGACGATATCCACAACTGGCTGGACGGGCCGACCAACGCCAGCGAGTACGCCCGCCTGCGCGCGCGCATCAGCGCACTGAAGCCGCAGGTGGACCGCGACCTGCAGCACCTGCAGCTGGCCAGCCTGCTGCTGCGCCTGGAGGAACTGGTCGACCTGTGGCAGGACTGCCGCACGCTGCAGCACGCGATCGACCACGGCACCGCGCCGCTGGACCGCGCGCACTACCGCATCCGCACCGAACGCGTGGCCGCCGACAAGCACGTCGACTACGGCATGGCGCTGTTCTCCGCGCTCAGTGCCGGCGTGGCGCTGATGAGCTACTGCGTGCTGTGGATCGCGCTGGGTTGGGAAGGTGGTGGCAACGGCGCGATGATGGCCGCGGTGACCGCTGCATTCTTCGCTGCACAGGACGACCCGGCACCGAGCATGGTGTCGTTCCTGGTGTGGGCGATGGTCGCCTCGGTGGTGGCTGGCGTGTACCTGTTCGGCGTGTTCCCGGCGGTGCACGACTTCGGCCTGCTGGCATTGGTGCTGGCGGTGGCGTTCCTGCCGCTGGGCTTGATGCTGCACCACCCCAAGAGCGCGCTGTTCGCGTTGCCGTTGACGGTGAACCTGGCCGCGCTGCTGAGCCTGCAGAACACCTACAGCGCCAACATCCAGACCTTCCTCAACTCGTCGATTGCGATGTTCATCGGCATTGGCTTTGCGGTGGTGATGACCCGCCTGTTCCGTTCGGTGGGTGCCGAGTGGACCGCACGCCGCCTGGTGCGGCAGGGCTGGACCACGCTGGCCGAGGCCGCCGAAGGCCGTGGCCAGCAGGACCGGCAGCGCTTCGCCGCACGCATGCTCGACCTGCTGGGCCTGCTCGCGCCGCGCCTGGCGGCGACGCCGGAGGGCAGCGACATCGCGTCGGTGGACATGCTCAATGAAGCACGCATCGGCCTGAACATCCTGCAGCTGCGCCGCGCCCGGCTGGAACTGCCCGAGCGCAGCCGCGAGGCGGTCGAGCACATTCTGGAAGAGGTCGCCGTGCACTACCGGCGGCAGATCGCCGCGCGCAAGCCGATTGTGGCGGCCGACGCGTTGCGCGAGCGGCTGGATACCTCGCTGGGACGGGTCGGTAGCGTGGCCGCCTGCAAGGCCCGCGATGAAGCCCTGATGGGCCTGATCGGCCTGCGCTTCGCGCTGTTCCCTGAGGCCAAGGCATTGGCGCCGGGGCTGGCGATGAGTGCGGCGACGCAGCCGTAGCGCGATACCCTGTGCGTCCACAGACTCCGCGCTGGGGTCGGATCCTTCGCCCCCGGCGAAGGCTCTGACCCCCGCTCAGCACAGGAAGCTCCAATGAGTTACGACATGATGGTGTTCGAGGCCAGCGCCGCGCCACGCGAGGCGGCGGCCTTCATCGCCTGGTTCGAGAAGCAGACGCAGTGGAACGAGCGCCACGAGTATGACGATCCAGCGGTCAGCAGCCCGGCGCTGCAGGCGTGGTTCGCCGAGATGGCGCAGGACTTCCCGCCGATGAACGGCCCATTGAGCAACGACGATGACGACCGTGCCGAGGTGACCGAGTACAGCATCGGCCGCGAGGTGATCTACGGCGCGTTTGCCTATTCGGTGGCCGAGCGCGCGCACGGCCGCGTGCAGGACCTGGCCGAGAAGCACGGCGTGGGCTTCTTCGACGTGAGTGCCGATGAAGCGGCGATCGTGTTCCCGGATGGCCTGGTACTGATCGCGTAGATCCACGCAATGCGTGGATGAACCCCGAAGCGATCAGGACGCTCTTTTGTAGAGTCGAGCCATGCTCGACTCCGTGGCCCATCAGCCGAGCATGGCTCGGCTCTACATTATTGCGGCGCAGTCGAGCATGGCTCGACTCTACAGGGGCGCATCGCGCCCGTTTCAGAACAACGTGCCCTGCACCATGGGCTGTTCAATGCGCGCCGGCTCTTCGGCCACCGCTTCCGCACCCAGTCGCCAGGCCAGACCACCCAATCGGCTGGCGTGGCGTTTCAATGCGGCCTGCAGCACATCGGCGCTGCCGGCCACATGCAGCACCTGGCGGGCGCGGGTCAGGCCGGTGTAGACCAGTTCGCGCGACAGCACGCGGCTGTCCTGGCGCGGCAGCTGCAACCACACTTCGTCGAACTCCGAACCCTGCGCCTTGTGCACGGTCATCGCGAAGGCGCTTTCATGCGCGGGCAGTGCGGCCGGGTGGAAGGCGCGCGGCTGGTCGACGCTGTCGCCGGGGAACCAGGCCACCATCGCGCCGCTGCCATCACGCAGGCAGATGCCGATATCGCCGTTGAACAGGCGATGCCGGTAGCTGTTCTCGGTGACCAGCAGCAGGCGACCCTGGAAGTAGCCGGGGGTGTTGCCGGCCAGCAGCTGTTCGATGCGGCTGTTGAGCCCGCGTGCGCCCTGCGGGCCTTCGCGCAAGGCGGTCAGCACACGCAGGCGCCCGGCCTGCTGCAGGGCAAGCACTGGATCAGCCGCGTCGGCCAGTGCGCGCCAGTGGCCCAGCAGGTGCTCGCGCTGGCCACGCAGCGGATCGGCCTCGCCTTCGTGGAAATGCACGCCGGCCAGTTCACCGCTGCGCAGCAGCTGCAATGCTGTGCTGCTGTCGCCCTCGCGCACGGCGTGGGCCAGCGGTGCCAGATCCAGCGCATCGCTCTGCCGGTAGCCGCGCTGCAGCTGCACGCGGCGCCCGGCGAAGGCGCGTGGTGCGGCCTGCGGCTGCAAGATGGCCGGCGCCAGAAGACCATGCAGTGCCTGCGCGTCATCAGCGCGGGTACCGATGCCATCACCGCTGGCACGCAGGATCGCGCTGAGCACGTCGCCGGCCTCGACCGAGGGCAACTGATCGGGATCGCCGAGCAGGATCAACCGGGTGCCGCTGGCGATCGCGTCGACCAGCTTGGCCATCATCGGCAGATCGATCATCGAGGCTTCGTCGACCACCACCACATCCACCGGCAGCGGATTGTCGGCATGGTGGCGGAAGCGCGGTGAATCGGGAATCACGCCGAGCAGGCGATGCAGGGTGGTGCCGGTACTGGGCAGCGCCGCGCACAACGCCGGGTCCAGTCCTTGTTCCTGCAGCCGTTGCACGGCGACGCGAAGGCTCTCGGCCATGCGCTCGGCGGCACGCCCGGTGGGCGCGGCCAGCGCCACCTCGGGCAGTGGCTGGCCGGCGTGCCGGGCCTGCGCGGCCAGCAGCAGCAACAGGCGCGCGATGGTGGTGGTCTTGCCGGTGCCGGGGCCGCCGGTGACCAGCGCCAGCGGATGGCGCAGGGTCACGCCGGCGGCGCGTGCCTGATGATCTTCGCCGCCCAGTGCCTGCGGGAACAGCTGCGCGAACAAAGGCGCCAACGCTGCCATGTCCGGCGCCGGCAGCGGATGCCGGCCGATGCGCTGCAGCCCAGCCGCCAGCTGACGCTCGTACTCGCGATAGCGGCGCAGGTAGAGCAGGCCGTTCTCCAACACCAGCGGCGCATCCTCGGCGATGGCGTCGGCCTGCTCCGGCGTCGCGACCCACGGCGATGCGCACAGCTGCTCCAGCCAGTCCTGCGCGGCAGGCCACTCGGGTACGCCTTCCAGCAACCGCTGCGGTTGCGCCGGATCGAACGCAGCATGGCCTTGCGATACCGCCAGCGACGCAAGCGCAGCCGCCAGCGCCACGCTCTCGGGCGTGTCGTCGCGCAGCCGCTGCAGGCTGGTCGCCAGTGCATGGTCGAGGGTGCGCAGCAGGCCCTTCTGGTGCAGTTCCTTCAGCAGGCTCATGCACTGGCTCCGCGGGCACGCGCAGCCAGTTCGGCCTGGGCCTGTTCGCCACCGGCGAACAACGCATCCAGGGCATCCACCAGCGCCAACGGGAAGCGGTCCACATGCACACCGTTGCCGGCGGCATCCAGGCCGCGGCAGAACAGATAGCGGATGCCGCCCATGTCGCGCTCGTAGTCGTAGGCCGCACCCAGGCGGAAACGCAGCCAGCGATGCAGGGCCACGGTGTAGATCAGCGCCTGCAGGTCGTACTCGCTGTGCCGCATGGCAATGGCCAGCAGGTCCGGGCTGTAACCAGGCAGGCGGTTGGACTTGTAGTCGAGCACGTACCAGCGCCCATCGCGCACATAGGTCAGGTCGATCATGCCGGTCATCAGCCCTTCCAACCGGCGGCGCTGGCCGAAGCCGCGTCGCGTGCTGGAAACACCGTGCGCATGCAGCACCTGCAGCAGCGCCGGCACCGTGGTCGGCTCGATGGCGAAATGGAAGTCGATTTCCGCGCGACGCTCGCCTTCACCCAGGCTGTGTAGCGCACCGCCTTCGGGCAGCGGCACGGTGAGCGTGTGGCCGACCAGCGGCACCAGTACGGACACGCCATCATCCAGATCGACGTCAGCATATCCTTCGTCGTGCAGTGCCTTGCGCAATACCTCGGCCTGTCCCTCAGGGGCTTGCAGACCTGGCTGCCAATCACCCCATGCGGCGAAGTCGACGTTCTCCATCGCTTCGTGCAGCACGTTGCCGAAGCGACTGCCCATGAAGCGCGGGTCGACCGGTGTGCTGTCTTCGGCCGCCGCGGCGGGTTCCGGCAACGCCGGTTCCAGTGGCAGTTCCGGGCCAGCGGGTTCGTCGGCAGCGGGCGCCGGCAGCTCGGTGGCGGCGGCTTCGATATCACTGCCCGCGCCGGCATCGGCGTGGGCCAGCTGGGTGAAGCTGTACACCCACCAGTCGTGCGGGACGCGCCGGGTCAGGGCACGCACCGCCGGAAGGTCACCTTCCACTTCGGCCGCCAGCTGCGGCAGCGCGGCCGCTGCCTCACTGTCATCGATGTGCACATCGGCGTGCGCGCGCAGCGCCTGCAGGTCACCCAGCAGCGGCGCCAGCCGCGTCTTGCCGAGCCCGGCCAGATCACCCACGGCGATCCACAGCGCATGCTCGGCACGGGTCAGTCCCACATACAGCAGGCGCGCATCCTCGGCCCGCTGCTCGCGCTCACGTTGGTTGCTGGCCGCTTCCCAGGCCTCGTCCTTGTCCAGCTTCCAGTGCAGCTGGCGCTGGCCACCGACGTGCACCGTGCAGTGCGAGGCGGTGTTCGGTGCGCCGCCGTCGATGCCGACGAAGGGCAGGAACACCAGCGGATACTCCAGGCCCTTGCTCTTGTGCAGGGTGATGATCTGTACCCGGCGCGCATCCGATTCCAGGCGCAGCAGCTGTTGCTCGTCATCCTGATCGGCGCTGGCCATCTGCCCCTGCAGCCAGTCCAGCAGACCGTGCATGCCCAGCGCCTGCGCCGAGGCTTCCTGCAGCAGTTCGCCCAGCTGCAGGTAATTGGTCAGGCGGCGCTCGCCGTCGATCAGCGCCAGCAGGCGTTCGCCCTGTGCGGCACAGACATCGGCGATCACCGCGAACGGTCCGCCGCGCTGCCAGCGCTCGCGCCAGTTCAGCAGCTGTGCCTGGAACTCGCGTTGCAGGTCGCCCTCGCGCTCCATCGCCGCGATCGCGCTGGCGCGTTGACCGAGCAGGACAGTGGCCAACGCTGCACGCAGGCGGCCTTCGTCAGCCGGTTGCAGCAGCGCCAGCAGCAGCGCACGAAGATCGCGCGCTTCAGCGGTGGCGAACAGGCTCTGCTTGCCGGCTGCCACCGCGGGAATGCCGACCGCCGCCAGCGCGCGCTGCACCAGCGTGGCCTCGCGATGCGAGCGCACCAGCACCGCGATATCACCGGGTTGAACCGGGCGCCCACGCAGCACGGCATTGCCCGCACGCGCCTCGACCAGGATCTGGTGAATCGCAGCCACGCAGGCCTGGGTCGCGGCATCACGCGAGGCGTCCGCACTCATCGCCTTGTCACCGCCACTGCGCAGCACGCGCAGGGTGAGTGCCGTGGCGGCATGGCCATCACGCTGGTAGTCCTCGTCGATGCGCACGCCACCGGGCCGCACCGGCTCGAACTGGATGTCGCGTTCGAGGAAGGCGTCTTCGCCACCGTTGTCGTACAGCGCCTGCAACGCACGCAGCACAGCCGGTCGCGAGCGGAAGTTCTGGTCCAGCACCGGCGCCTGCTGTGCCACCTGCTTGGCCTTCAGGTAGGTGTGGATATCACCGCCGCGGAAGCCGTAGATCGCCTGCTTGGGGTCGCCGATCAGGAACAGCGCCGGTGGCAGGCCGAGTTCACGCACCTCCGGCGAATCGCCGAACACGGTGTGGAAGATGCCCCACTGGCGATCGTCGGTGTCCTGGAACTCATCGACCAGCGCGATGCGGTACTGCGCACGCAGTTGTTTCACCAGCGTCAACCGTTGCGGGCCTTCCAGTGCCAACGCCACGCCATCGATCAGGTCGTCGTAGGTCTGTACCCGGCGCGTGCGCTTCAGCGCCTGCAGGCGTTGCATGGCTTCGCCGCGAAGCGCGTGCAGGAAATTCAATGCAGTGGCACGCAACCAGGCATCGCGTTCGGCCAGCAGCGCTACATAGCGCGCCAACGGTTCCTGCAATAGCGACGACGGCGTGCGGTCGAGGAATTTCTTGTTGGTCTTGTCGGCCAGCACATCCGGCAGCAGCGCCGGCAGGCGCTCGCTGGCCAGCAGCTCGCGCGGGTCGCCGCGCTCAGCCCAGGCCAGCAGCTGTCGGCCCAGCGGGTGCAGCCAGCCCAGCTTGTAGGACACGCCGTTGATCCACTTGTTGTCGACGGCATCGCAGAGGTCGATGAAGAACTGCTCGCCATGTTCGCGCACGCTTGCGGACAGTGCCTCGGCCGCGCTCTGCAGCGCCGGGTGTGGATCAGCCAGCGTCACCGGCTGTGGCAACGGGTGCAGTGGCGGCGTTCCCAGCAGCGCGCGCAGATCGGCCGCCAGCGCGTCCGGGTTGGACCACAGCCAGGTCAGCGGCTCCAGCGTGGCCGGGTCATTGGCATGCACCCGCCACAGATCAGCGGCCAGCTCCTCCAGCAGTTCACGATCGCTGGCCAGCAGTTCCGGCGGATCAAAGGTGTGGCCGCTTTCCAGCGCATGCTCGCGCAGCACGCGGGTGCAGAAGCCGTGGATGGTGAAGATGGACGCCAGGTCGATTTCGTCGGCAGCCACCTGCAGGCGGCGCTTCAGTGCAGCGGCGCTCTCGGAGCCGCCCTGCAGATGACGCTGCAGCACGTCGCGGGTCAATCTCGCGTCGGGTGCTTCACCCTCGGCCGGTTCCAGATCGACCAGGCGCGCGGCCAGCGCCAGGCGCTCGCGGATGCGTTTGCGCAGTTCCTGGGTGGCCGCATCGGTGAAGGTCACCGCCAGGATCTGGCCGATACGCAGGCCCTGCTCCACCACCAGTCGGGTGAACAACGTGGCCAGGGTGAAGGTCTTGCCGGTGCCTGCGCTGGCTTCAATCAGGCGAATGCCGTCCAGCGGCAGGGCCAGGTAGGGATCGCCCGCCATACGCTGGGTTTCCTTGTCTTCGATGGCGGTGTTCATGCGTTGCCCTCCTGGCGTGCTTCGGTACCGAGAGTGCGGCCTTCGCGCACCGCGCTGAAGACCACCTGGCTGTTGCGCAGCAGCTCGGCATAGCTGGCATCGGTGGCAAACGGGTCGGCACCGCGCAGCAGCAGCTGCCAGGCGTCGCTGCTGGATTCACCCCAGCTGCGGTCGCTGCCATGCCACTGCTTCCAGCCTTCGCTGCGCTGTTTTTCTGCTGGCGCGTTGTACAGCACCCAGCCGGTATACGGGGCAAAGCGCAGCGGCTCACGCAGGCCGCGCTCGCGCAATTGCAGCAGCGCACGCAGCGCGGTGCGTGCAGCGGGGGCGCTCAGTGCTGGCAGCACATGCGGGCCGGGCCCGGCGTCACCGCCATCGTGGAACTGCACCAGCGGCAACGCATCGCCGGCGGCGTTGGCCAGCAGCCAGTCCAGGCCCTGGCGGATCACTGCATTGCCATTGAGGGTACCGGCGCGCAGGCGCACCAAGCCCTCGGGATGCCGATCGGCCACGCGGCCATGCAGGCGCACGCCGTCGATGTCCACTTCGTAGCGACGGCTTTCCAGCGGTTCGCCCTGCATCCAGCCCAGCAACGCACTGGCATACGGGCGCGTCTTCAACTGCTCCCCCTCGAACTGGCGCTCGCCCAATGGGCCGGACGGCAGCAGGCCGCGCGCGCGCAGCCGCGGGTACAACGGCTCGGTATCGCCGCTGAGCGTGGCACGCACCACCGCCGCCTGCACGCTGCGCTTTTCCGGGCCGCGCGATGACAGCACCAGCGGTTCCAGGTCATCGACCTCCTCGATATCGTCGGCCAGGCGCAGGCCCAGCGACTGCGCGAGGAACTGCCCGGCCGGATCGCACAGGAAACGGCGCAGGGTATCGAGTGCGACGTCGTCCTCCACCGCATCGTCGAGCGGCGGTGGCAGCGGTGCGTCGAACCACGGCTGCAGTCCACCGCGCTGGCCAGTGAGGCGACCGGCCGCCGGATGCCACTGGCGGCGATAGCTGAAGCGACGCGGATCGCCATCACCAAACGCCGCCGGTGAGAACGGCTGCAGTGCGTGGCGCACGGTGAAGTCGCGGACCGCCGCAGGCGGATCGAGGTGATACGCAGCGGCGGCATCGATCAGTTCACTGACCAGCACCGACGGCTCGCGCACGCTGCCATCGCGCGGATCGGCACCGAGGTAGCTGAGGTAGAACACCTCCTGCGCGGCGGCGAACAGCTGCAGGAACAGGAAACGGTCGTCTTCGCGGGTGGAGCGGTCGCCCGGTCGGCGGCGCGGCGTGTCCAGTTCGGCGGTGAGCTGGTTGAGACCGGCCGCCGGGTCACGGCGCGGGAAATCGCCATCATTGAGGCCCAGCACGCAGATCACCCGGAATGGCAGCAGTCGCATCGGCACCATGCGGCCGAAACTGATGCCACCGGTCAGCAGCGGTGCGCGCGTATCGGCCTCGCCCAGCGCGCCGGCGAAGTGCGCACGTACCACCTCCGGCGGCACGCCTTCCGCGAAGCCGGCCTTGGCAGCATCCTCGGCGAACTGGTTGAGCAGCTTGCGCAGGCGCTCCAGGGCACGCTGGCTGTTGGGTGAACTCGGCGCGGTGGGCAGCAGTGCATCCAGCAACGACAGCAGGCGCTGTCGCCATTGCGCCGGGGTCAGCAGCTCGCCGAGGCGACGCTGGTAGATCGCCAGCACGCGCAGCAGGCGCAGCAGCCGGTCCAGCGCGTCCAGCGCGCCGCCTTCCAGTTCGATCCACGGTGCGACACCCGCCAGGTCGGCCTCGCTGCCGGTGGCATGGCCGAGCACCAGGCGATCCAGCGCGAACTGCCAGGTGTAGGCGTCGTCGGCCGGCGCCTGGTGCTGGTGGCGGTGCTTCGCATCCAGGCCCCAGCGTGCACCGGCCTGCTGCAGCCAGCCATGCAGGCGGTCGAAGTCCACCGCTTCCAGCCCGGCCGCTTCGGCCAGCGGCGCGCTGGCCAGCAGGTCCAGCACTTCATTCAGGCCAAAGCGCGAGACCGGCAGGCCCAGCAGGTGCACGAACACATCAGCCAGCGGTTCACCGGCCAGCGGGCTGCTGTCGGCCAGCGCATAGGGGATGTGCTCCTCCTCGCCACCACGGCCGCCGAACACCGCTTCCAGGTACGGCACGTAGGGATCGATGTCCGGCGCCAGCACCGCGATCTCGCGCGCCTGCAGCGGCGGATCGAAGCGCGGGTCCTGCAGCAGGCTGCGCAGCTGGTCGTGCAGCACCTGCAACTCGCGCAGGCGGGTATGGCAGGCGTGTACCTGCAGGCTGGGGTCGTCGCTGCGAAGCCCGTCACGCAGCTCACCCGAGGGCAGTGCGCGGCGGTGGAACAGATCGCGCTGCAGGCGATGCAGCAGGCTGTCGGACAGGCCGCCTTCGTCCAGGGTCGGCCGGGTGTCGTCCTCCGGATCGGAATAGGCGGCGATTTCGCCGGCCGGATGCACCACCTCGTAACTGCCCAGCACCGCCATGAAGTCGCGCCCGGCCGCGCCCCAGGCTTCCAGCAGACGGTTCTCGCCGGCTGCTTCGCCGAAGGGATCGGGCGCGCCGCTGCGCAGGCGCTCGGCCAGGGTCTGCAGATCGCCCCAGTACGACTGCACCGGGGTGGGCATATAGAAGTGCAGCTCGCCAACACGTGCCTGGGTGGCCATCACCCGCAGCACGTCGGGCGAGATGTTGAGCGTCGCAAACGCGGACATGCGCAGCGGCAAGCCCTGCGGCAGCGGCTTACCGGCACCCTCGAAGCGGTCCAGGTACTCCTGGATGCGGCGCGCGCGATAGTCGTGGCCGTGGGTGATGGTGCGCCACAGGATCGCCTGCGGATCGGCTGGATCGGCACCGGCCGCCCAGCGCAGCAGCCAGTCGCGGCGCCACGCCTGGTACTTCTCGAACACCGAGGCCAGCTCGCCAGCCAGCGCCCACGGCTTCAATGCGTCATCGCCGGCAAGATAGGACTGCAGCGCGCGCATCGGTGGCTGCGCCAGCAACGCCGGGTCGCGCAGGGCCTGGTACAGCTTCCAATGCAGGCCGGCCGCGTCCAGGTCGTCCTGCTCGCCGCTGACGTTGGCCTTCAGCGCGCGCGCCACGAACTCACCCGGGGTGAGGAATTCGAGGTTCGCAGCCACACCGAACTCGGCGGCCAGTGTCGCTTGCAGCCAACGCCGCATCGCTACCTGCGGGATCAGCACCACTTCCGGTGCCAGCAGCGGCTGGCCAGGAACGGGCGCACGCACATTGCGCGCCAGCAGTGCGGCCAGCACGTCCAGGGAGTTGGAATGGTAGAGGCGGAAATCGCTGCCTGGGTCACTCATCATGCACAGTGTGCAGGACAGCAGGCAGTATTCAATGGTTGGGCCGCCAGCGGTACGGATTGTTCCGGGACGCCAGCCGATTGTCCCGGCCTCCGCCGAGGCTTGTCGTGCAACAATACTGCACCGTCCAGTCTGCTTATGTTCAGCCGACGGGCCCGATCCTTCGATGTCTAAAAAACGTTAATGGTGCCCATGTCGGCTTCCACCTCCAGTCTGGTGCAGTTATCCAACGTCCGCATCGACCGGAGCGGACGCACGATCCTGCGCGACGTGTCGCTGCAGGTGCCCAAGGGCAGCATCACCGCCGTTCTGGGTCCGTCCGGCAGCGGCAAGTCGACCCTGCTGGCGGCGCTGACCGGCGAACTGCGCCCGGTCGCCGGCGAGGTCACCCTGTTCGGCAAGCCGATTCCGCATGACAGCGGCGCGCTGCTGGAAATGCGCAAGAGCGTGGGCGTGCTGCTGCAGGGCAACGGCCTGCTGACCGACCTGACCGTGGCGGAAAACGTGGCGCTGCCGCTGCGTACGCACACCCGCCTGCCGACCGCCGTGCTGCGCCGGCTGGTGCAGATGAAGCTGCATGCGGTGGGCCTGCTGGCCGCCGCCGATGCCTGGCCGCGCGAGCTGTCAGGTGGCATGGCGCGCCGCGTGGCGCTGGCCCGTGCACTGGCGCTGGACCCGCCGCTGATGATCTACGACGAGCCGCTGACCGGGCTGGACCCGATCGCCTCGGGGGTGATCATGAGCCTGATCCAGCGCCTCAACCACAGCCTGGGCCTGACCAGCATCATCGTCAGCCACCACGTGCACGAGACCCTGCCGATCTGCGACCAGGTGATCGCGATCGCCAATGGCGGCATCGTGTTCCAGGGCACGCCCGAGGCACTGCAGTCCAGCCAGGACCCGCTGCTGCGGCAGTTCCTGCACGGCCAGCCCGATGGCCCCATCCCGTTCGATGCCGCGCCGCGCGCGAGGGTCGCCTGATGCCGTTCGTTCAAGCCACCCGCTCGCTGGGTCGTGCCGGCCTGTTCTCGCTGACCGTGCTGCGCGGTTCGCTGCCGACCCGTGATTTCCTGGCCGAGTTGACCCGCGAGATCTACAAGATCGGTGCGCGCTCGCTGCCGATCATCGCCGTCGGCGGTGCCTTCGTCGGCCTGGTGCTGACCCTGCAGGGCTACCGCACGCTGACCACCTTCGGTGCGGCCGACGCACTGTCGACCCTGCTCGGGCTTTCGCTGTACCGCGAGCTGGCACCGGTGCTGACCGCGCTGCTGTTCATTGGCCGCGCTGGCAGCTCGATCGCCGCCGAGCTAGGCCTGATGCGTGCCACCGACCAGATCAAGGCGCTGGAGCTGATGGCGATCGACCCGGTGGCCAAGGCGGTGGCGCCGCGCTTCTGGGCGGCGGTGCTGACCGTGCCGCTGCTGACCGGCATCTTCTGTTCGCTTGCAATCAGTGCCAGCTACTTCGAAGCGGTGCACGTGCTGGGCCTGGACAATGGCGTGTTCTGGTCGGCGCTGCGCAACAGCGTGGACTTCTGGGACGACTTCGGCGTGGCAATGCTGAAGTCGGCGATCTTCGGCGGCACTGCCGCGCTGGTTGCCGCCTATGTGGGTTTCCACGCCGAGCCGACCATTGAAGGCACTTCGGTGGCGACCACCCGTGCGGTGGTCAACGCTTCACTGCTGGTGCTGATGTTCAACTTCGTGCTGTCGGCAATGTTGTTCACCTAACCCCTCCACCGGCGGTGCGCAGGCGCGCGCGGCCACAACGACTCGATCAGGTAATCCACATGGCCATCCGCGGTCCCAGACTCGAATTTTCCGTCGGCGCCTTCCTGCTGCTGGCCCTGGCCTCGCTGATGGTGCTGGCCGTGGCCTCGACCAACCAGCGCTGGAGCTGGGGCAGCGAAGGCTACGACCTGAAGGCACGCTTCTCCCAGGTCGGCCAGCTGCGCAAGCAGGCACCGGTGAAGATCGGCGGCGTCACTGTCGGCCAGGTCGCTTCGATCGACCTGGACCCGGTGAAGTTCGAATCGATCGTCACCCTGCGCATGGACAGCAAGGTCAAGGACCTGCCGGCGGACACCTCGGCCGGCATCTTCACCAGCGGTTTGCTCGGCGAGAGCTATATCGGTCTGCAGCCGGGCGGTGATCCGGACGTGCTGAAGGCCGGTGACGAGATCGTCTTCACCCAGCCGGCGGTGGACCTGATCCAGCTGGTCGGCAAGTACATGTTCAGTGGCGGTGCCGGTGGCGGCGCTGCTCAGAAGCCCAACGATGGCGCGCAGGCGCCTGCAACGGAACCGCAACCATGAAGATGAAACTGATCCCGGCCCTGCTCGCCTCGGCGCTGCTGGCGGCCACCCCGTTCCTGGCCCAGGCCCAGGCCGCTGCGCCTGCCACTGCCGCAACGCAAAGCCAGGCCGGCAAGGTGGTGATCGATGCCAGCAGCCGCATCCTGTCCACGCTGCAGCAGCGCAAGAGCGAGTTCACCAGCAACCCGGCCAGCCTGCGCAGCTACATCGACAGCGAGCTGACCCGCACCTTCGACCGCGACTACGCCGCGCGCCTGGTGCTGGGCCCGCACGCCCGCGGCGCCTCCGACGCCGACATCAAGCTGTTCGCCGATGCCATGGCCGACAGCCTGATGCAGCGCTACGGCTCCACCCTGCTCAACATCCAGGGCAAGCCGAGCTTCCGCCTGAAGGGTGAAAGCCCGCTGCCGGGCAATCGTGGCGTGCGCGTGAGCACCGAACTGGTGCGCGCCGGCAACGAACCGACCCCGGTCGAGTACTGGATGCGCAACGTGAACGGCCAGTGGAAGATCTTCGACGTCAACATCGAAGGCATTTCCTACGTGCAGACCTTCCGCAACCAGTTCGACACCCCGCTGCGCCAGAAGGGCATCAAGCAGGTGGCCAACGAACTGCACAGCGGCAGCATGCAGGCCGGGCCCGCGGGCAATGGCAAGTAACGCACTGGCGCTGCTGGAAGGCGACACCCTGCGCCTGCGCGGGGTGCTCGACCGTGCCGCGGTGATCGCGCTGTGGCCGCAGCTGCAGGCCCTGCCGGCAAAGCTGTCACGGCTGGAGCTGGGTGAGGTCGAACGCGTGGACAGCGCCGGCCTGGCGCTGCTGGCCGAGCTGGCCGCACGTGCGCGCAAGAGCGGTCACCCGCTGGCAGTCTCCGGCGCGCCGGCCGGCTACAACGAGCTGAGCGCAGCCTACCGGCTGTCGCCCGACCTGGATTTCAACGCTACTTCTGCTGCGAGCTGACATGAACGTCGTACGCACTTTCCCCCTGATCGTCCTGGCCACCGCCCTGACCGCCTGCGCCGGCAAGCCCGCACGCAGCGATGCGCCCGCAGCCAGCACCGTGGTCCCGGCCAGCACCATCGCCGAGGCCTCTGCCCCCACCGCCGATACCGCTACGGTCGATGCCGCACCGGCAACAGCCGTGGTTGCCGCACCTGCGCCGGCCACGCCGCCATCCGCACCGGCCCGCAGCGCCGACACCGATGCGGCCAGGGCCGCGGCGGCGACCGCCCCCGGTGGTGACGACGACTTCGATGCCCTCTACGGCGGTGCCGGCAACACTGGCAGCGCGGCAGCCTACGATCCGTGGGAACCGTTCAACCGCAAGGTGCACACGTTCAACAACGCGGTTGACCGTGGCATCGCCCGCCCGCTGGCCACGGCCTACACCCACGTGGTGCCGCGCTTCGCCCGCACCGGCGTCAGCAACTTCTTCAGCAACCTGCGCGCACCGGTGACCATCACCAACCAGCTGCTGCAGGGCCGCGGTGCAGATGCGTGGGACAGCCTCGGCCGCTTCCTGATGAACAGCACGCTGGGTATCGGCGGCCTGTTCGATCCGGCCAGCAAGGCGATGGTGCCGCGTCGCAATGAGGACTTCGGGCAGACCCTGGGTGCCTGGGGCTGGCGTCGTTCGCGTTACGTGGAACTGCCGTTCTTCGGCCCTCGCACCGTGCGCGATGTGTTCGGCCTGGCCGGTGACATTCCGCTGTCGCCGATCCGCCGCATCGAAGAGGACAAGATCCGCATCGGCCTGCAGGGCATGCAGCTGGTCGATACCCGCGCGCAGCTGCTGGCGATCGACGACCTGCGTGACACCGCCGTGGACGAGTACTCGCTGGTACGCGATGCGTGGATGCAGCGCCGCAACTACCAGATCGAGAACGATCTGCGCAGCAAGCGCGACCGTGGCCATGACGATGCCAATTCGCCGATCCCGGTCGATGCGATGCCGATGCCGCAGTGGACGCACTGAGTCCGGCCTGCAGCGCATGAAAAACCCCGCCTCGGCGGGGTTTTTCTTTTCCGGTAGGTGCCAACCTTGGTTGGCACGCTTTCCTCAGGCTGCCAGCGCTGCCTCGATGGCCTCGCGCAGGCGCGCGTCATCGGCAGCCACGTCCGGGGCGAAACGCGCGATGACCTTGCCGTCGCGGCCAACCAGGAACTTCTCGAAGTTCCACAGCACCGCCGGTGCTGCGTGGATCGGGATCTCCTTGCTGGCCAGGCGCTCACGCAGCGGGCCTTCGCCGATCGACTGCGGCTGGGCGGCGGTCAGCTGCTGGTACAGCGGATGGGTATCGTCACCGGCCACGCTGATCTTGGAGAACATCGGGAAGCTGACGTCGTAGGTGAGCTGGCAGAACTGCTGGATCTCCGCCTCGCTGCCCGGCTCCTGGCCGAGGAAGTTGTTGGCGGGGAAGCCCAGTACTTCCAGACCCTGCGCGTGCTTTTCCGCATACAGCGCCTGCAGGCCTTCGTACTGCGGGGTCAGGCCGCACTTGGAGGCGACGTTGACCAGCAGCAGTACCTTGCCCTGGTAGTCGGCAAGCGAGGACGGCTGGCCGTCGATGGTGGTGAGGGAAATGTCCTGGATCGGGGTGCTCACGCGGGGGCTCCGGCAACAGCGGGGAATGGCCCACCAGCATAGCGCCGCGCGATGGCGGTAGTGCCGGCCGCTGGCCGGCAGTCGTGCGACCGTTCGCAAGGGTTCATGCGGTTGCCGGCCAGCGGCCGGCACTACGATCAGTCCACGCAGATCGTGCCCTGCGCCTTGCCGTCATCAATGCGCTGGCGGCAGCCGAAGTTCTGGCGCACATCGCGCTGGCAGGTACCGGTAGCGGCGCTGCCAGCGGCCACCTCGGGACCGGCCAGGCACTGGCCCGTGCAGTCGCTTTTGCGGCTGCAGGCCTTGCCGGCATCGGCATAGGGAATCACGCACTGCTCGCGCTGCAGCCGGCCGAGCCGCTGCAGGCTGCCGCCGGCGGCCTGGCAGTCGACGTCGCGCGCTTCGCGATACGCCTCGGCCGCTTCAGGGCTGGTGGCTGCGGCAGGTGCCGCGGTCGTATCGGCAGCCGGTGGTGCGCTGCTGCAGGCGGCAAGCAGCGCGGTCAGGACAAGGCTGGTGAAGCGGCGCAGGCGCATGACGATACCTGATCGAGGCGGACAGGCCGCCAGCATACGCATCGGCGATGCAGGCGGCGTGTCAGCGTGGCTCAGGCCTCGTCGCCGTCACTGCCTTCCTCTGCTGGCAGCGCGTCCGGCAGCAACTGGCGGCTCTGCTCAACCGGCAGCGACTCGACATCCCTCAGCTTGCGGGCGATCGCGCGGGTGCGCACCCCGGTCTGGTCGATCTGCTTGCTGGCCTGGTCCAGCTTGGCCTTCACGTTGTCCAGCACATCGCCGAACTTGCCGAACTCGGTCTTCACCGCCCCCAGCAGGCTCCACACCTCGCTGGACCGCTTCTCGATGGCCAGCGTGCGGAAGCCCATCTGCAGGCTGTTGAGCAGTGCGGTGATCGTGGTCGGCCCGGCGACCACCACGCGGTGGTCGCGCTGCAGCAGATCGACCAGGCCGGGGCGCCGGATCACCTCGGCATACAGGCCTTCGGTAGGCAGGAACATCACCGCGAAGTCGGTGGTGTGCGGCGGCACGATGTACTTCTCGCAGATCGACTTGGCCTGCACCTTCACCGCACGCTCCAGCTGCGCACCCTGCACGCGTACGAGTTCGGCATCACCCTGCTCCTGTGCGTCCAGCAGGCGCTCGTAGTCTTCGCGTGGGAACTTGGAGTCGATCGGCAGCCACACCGGCGTGTCATCGCTGCTGCGGCCCGGCAGGCGCACGGCGATGTCGACCATTTCGCCACTATCCGGGCGTACCTTCACCCCGCGCGCGTACTGCTCCTGGATCAGGGTCTGCTCGAGAATGTTCTCCAGCTGTACTTCACCCCAGCTGCCGCGCGTCTTGACGTTGGTCAGCACGCGCTTGAGGTCACCCACGCCGGTGGCCAGCTGCTGCATCTCGCCGAGGCCGCGCTGCACCTGCTCCAGGCGCTCCGAGACCAGTTTGAAGGACTGGCCAAGGCGTGTTTCCAGGGTGGACTGCAACTTCTCATCCACCGTCACGCGCATCTGTTCCAGCTTCTGCGCATTGTCGCTCTGCAGCGCGCGCAGCTGCTCTTCCAGCGTCGTGCGCATCTCGGCGATGCGCTGCTCGTTGCGCTGGGTCAGTTCCTGCAGGCGCAGGCCAAGGCTTTCAGTCAGGCGCTGCTGCGACTGCGCGCCCTCCTCGCGGCCCTTGCGTGCATCGTCCACCAGGGTCTGCCGCAGCGCGCCGAGCTGGGTATCGGTACGCCCGGTGAGCTCCTGCAGCTGCTGGCCAAACGCATGGATGCGGGCTTCCTGCTGCTGGCCGAAGGTCTCCAGCTGGCCGCGCAGCTCCTGCAGCCGCTGTCCCATCAACGCCGCGCCGCGCTGCTGGCTCTCGGCCGCTTCGGCGCGCGCCTTGCGGGCATCTTCGCCCAGCGCTTCGCGCAGCAGGTCGAGGCGCTGGTCGGTGCGGGTGGACAGATCGGTCAGCGCGCGGGCGAAGCCATCGAGCTGTTCGCGCAGCTCGCTGCGCCCGGCCCGCGCCTCCTCGCGCACCGCCTGTTCCAGGCGGTCATGCGGCGGGCGGCGCAGCAGGGCGACCAGCTGCAGGATGAGCACGGCCAATAGAAGGCCGCCAATGAGCAGATATTCGGTTTGCATGGGGCAAGTGTAGGCTGGCCGAGTCTCAACTGCTGCGTCAGGACCATGGTCGTCCTCTACGGAAAGCCCACCTCCATCAATGTGCGTAAAGTGCTGTGGCTGTGCGCGGGGCTGGATCTGCCCCTGCACCACGAACCGGCCCCCTCGCCGGACCTGCTGGCCACGCTGAACCCCAACCGGCAGGTGCCGGTGCTGCGTGATGGCGACTTCGTGCTGTGGGAATCCAACAGCATCTGCCGCTACCTGGCCGCACGCGCCGGTCGCGAGGATCTGCTGCCACATGCAGCAAAGGACCGGGCCCGGGTGGAGCAGTGGATGGACTGGCAGGCCAGCGACCTCAACAGCGCATGGCGCCATGTGTTCATGGCGCGCGTGCGCCAGCATCCGGACTATCCGGATGACGCCCGTGCCGAGGCCAGCCTGGCGCAGTGGAACCGACTGATGGGCGTCCTTGATGCACAGCTGGCCACTACCGACGGCTACGTGGCGGGCAACACCTTCACTCTGGCCGACATCGTGCTCGGGCTGTCGACCCAACGCTGGTGCAGCACGCCGGGCAGCAAGCCGGTACTGGCACACGTAGATGCCTGGTTCGAACGCCTACGCCAGCAGCCCGGTTTCGCCGAGTACGTCGACAACGGTGTGGCCTGAGCAGTGGCTTCCGCAGCTGTTGGCAGGTGTCGACCTTGGTCGACACGGCTGATCCACGCCATGCGTGGATGAAACGCTGTAGAGCCGGGCGCAGGCTCGGCTCCACAGGAAAAACCGGGCCTTACCAGCCTTCCAGCACGATCTTGCCCTTGGCGCGGTGGCTCTCCAGCAGCGCGTGGGCACGCCGCAGGTTGGCCGCGTCGATGCGCCCGAAATGCTCGCCCAGGGTGGTCTGCAGCACGCCTGTGTCGATCAGCTCGGCCACCCGGTTCAACAGGTCATGCTGGCGCTGCATGTCGGCGGTCTTGTACAGCGGCCGGGTGAACATCGACTCCCAGTGCAGTGACAACGCCTTGCGCTTGAGCGCCATCACGTCCACCTGGCCGGGATCATCGATCAGCCCAAGCTGGCCCTGCGGCGCCAGCAGTTCCACGATCTGCGCGTAGTGCTGGTCGGAGTGGGTCAGGCTGGCCACGTGCTGTACCTCGCTGATGCCGAGCCGCGCCAGGCCCTCGGCCAGCGGCAGGCTGTGGTCGATCACATGGTGTGCACCCATTGCGTACGCCCAGTCCTGGGTATCCGGACGCGAGGCGGTGCCGATCACCGTCAGTTTCGTCAGCTTCCGCGCCAGCTGCACCAGGATCGAACCGACACCGCCGGCAGCGCCGATCACCAGCAGGGTCTGGCCTTCGCCGCCACCCTCGGGAATTCTCAGGCGGTCGAACAACAGCTCCCAGGCGGTGATCGCGGTCAGTGGCAGCGCCGCGGCGGCGGCGTCATCCAGACTGGCCGGCTTGCGGCCGACGCTGCGTTCGTCCACCAGCTGGTACTCGGCATTGCTGCCCGGGCGGTCGATGACGCCGGCGTAGTAGACCGCATCGCCAGGCTGGAACAGGGTCACCTCGCTGCCCACCGCGTCGACGATGCCGACCGCATCCCAGCCCAGCACGCGTGGGCCATCGGTGGCCACGGCGCGACGGACCTTGGTGTCGACCGGGTTCACCGCCACCGCACGTACCGCCACGCGCAGGTCACGCGGGCCGGGCAGCGGCAGCTCCAGTTCGATGTCGATCAGGGCCTGGGCATCATCGATCGGCAGGCCGGCTTGGGTGTAGGCAATGGCGCGCATGGCAGCGGTCCAGTGGGGAAGGAGGCGACAGGTTGCGCCGCACGCGCTCCCACAGAAAGGCGCAGAATCGGGCAGCACTTTCACTCTGGCAATGAAGATGATCCGCTTCGACGATCTGCAGCTGTTCGTCCGCACTGCCGCACTGGGCAGCTTCTCGCAGGCGGCGCGCGAGGCCGACCTGCTGCCCGGGCAGGTCGCCGCGGCGGTGGCGCGGCTGGAACGCGAGCTGGACCTGCGCCTGTTCGTGCGCACCACCCGCAGCCTGCGCCTCACCGGCGAGGGTGCGCTGTACCTGCCGTATGCGCAGGAGGTACTGGCCACCCTGCGCGAGGGCCAGGCGCGTGTGCAGGGCGAGGACACCGAGCTGCACGGCACCCTGCAGCTGTCGGCGCCCTCGGACCTCGGCCGCAACCTGCTGCTGCCCTGGCTGAGCGCCTTCCGCGCCGCGCACCCGCGGCTGCGCCTGCACCTGCGCCTGTCCGACGAGGTGGCCGATGTATTCCGCGACCCGGTCGACGTGGCCATCCGCATCGGCCACTTCGACGACGCCAGCTACGTCGCGCTGCCGCTGCTGGAAGGCAATCGACGCGTGCTGGCCGCCTCGCCCGGCTACCTGCAGCGGCGCGGCACGCCTACCCGCCTGGAGGATCTGCGCGAGCACGACTGCCTGGTCTATCAACTCAACGGCCGCGCCTACGATCGCTGGTCATTCGAGGTCGACGGGCGTCGCAGCGTGATTCCGGTGCGCGGTCCGCTGGTCTGCGACGACGCCGATGTAGTGCGACGCTGGGCCGTGGCCGGCGAAGGCATCACTTACAAGTCCTGGCTGGACCTGCGCGAGGACGTGCTGGCCGGGCGCCTGCAGCTGCTGCTCGATGGTGTTGGCAGCAGCATCCCGCTGCAGCTGGTATGCCCGCACCGCAAGCAGTTCTCGCCAGCGGTACGGCAACTGCATGCGCAGCTGCGCCAGCACCTGCAACCGCTGCTGTCTGGCATGCCCACTGGCCTCACCCGCCCCCTGTCGCCAACGGCGGCACTGGCCGACAATGGCGGCCCCACGTAACAAGAGAACGCCGCCATGCCGTGGATGGGCATCCAGGACCTGTGGACGTTTCTGGTCGCCGTGCTGGTGTTTCTCGCCCTGCCCGGCCCCGGCACCTTCACCCTGCTGACCGCCACCGGCCGTGGCGGCGTGCGTGGTGGCTATACCGCGCTGGCCGGCCTGCTGGTCGGCGATCAGATCCTGATGTGGCTGGCGTTGGCGGGCGTGGCGGCGCTGCTCAAGGCCAACCCGCTGGTGTTCCACGCCGTGCAGTACCTGGGTGCGGCCTACCTGGTGTGGGTCGGCATCAGCCTGCTGCGCACGCCGAAGCACGAGGGCGGCGACGCCGGTCCGATCCGCATGCAGCCGGGGCGCTACTTCCAGCAGGCGATCCTGGTCAGTCTGCTCAACCCGAAGGCGATCCTGTTCTACATGGCCTTCCTGCCGTTGTTCATCGATCCGAAGGCGCACCAAGGCATCGCCACCTTCGCGGCGTTGGCCGGTATCATCCTGGTGGTCAGCATCGCCTACTGCTCGATGCTGATCGGCGTGGGCAACCTGGCCCGTCGCCGGCTGATCCAGCACCCGCGGATCAGCGATGCGCTGCGCCGCGTGGCCGGCCTGTTCCTGGTGGGGTTCGGCATCCGGTTGGGGCTGAACGGATGAAACCCTGGCCGACGGCGATGGGCGCCCTGCTGCTTCTGGCCAACACGACCGCCCCGGCGGCCACCGCACAGGATCATCGCTGCCTGAGCGGCGGCCGCAATGACGGCATCCATCTGGAATGGCGTTGGCTGGATGACGGCCAGGCCGACGTTCGCTATGCCGGGCAGCGCGAACGCCTGCTGCTGCGCCGGGTTTCAATGGAGACCACGGTGCTGGCCGAAGACCGCCCCTACCAGTTCGACAGCGTCTGGGAAGAGCGCATCAACGGGCGCCTCAACGGCCGCTACCTGCTGAGCACGCAGGGCGCGCTGGTGCTGGACCTGAGCTACGAGCGTGCCCGCGACGGACGTCGCACCACCTTCCACGATGACGTCGAGGCCTGGCAGGAAGACGGCTGCCGCTGGCCCGGCAAGGTGGCCGAGTGAGCACCATGGACGACGACACCCTGCTGGAGCGCAGCTGGGAATATCGGGAGGAGACGCTGTACCGGCGGTTGTTCGGCGATACCGGGCCGGGGATCTATCCGATCGACATGGATCTGCTGCGCAACGTCTTCAAGCAGGACCAGATCGACCCGCGCTGGCTGCATGTCGGCGTCAATGCCTGCCCTCCGCACGGTGATCGAAGGCACTGGATCTATGTCAGCTCCGGCCTGTCCAACCCCTGGGAAGGGCGGCACGAAGATGGCGATTCGGGGTTGGGCATCGAACTGATGCTTGAGACGCAGGAAGAAGCGACCTGGGCACTGACCACCTTGCGCTGGTTCACCGCGTACCACCTGCTGCTGTGCCACTCACGCATGCCCGGCAATCCGTTGGCGCCATGGGACCGGCTGAAGCTGGGGGGGCCGGTGGATCACGCAGGGAGCATGCTGCAGGCGGCCGTCTTCGTTCCGTCGTTGCATTTCCCGGGACCCCAGCAACTGCCATCGGGACGATTCGACTTCCTGCAGCTGCTGCCGTTGACCCTGGACGAGCACGCGTTCGGCCGCACGCAGGGCTTCGAAGTACTGGTGGCCCAGTTGAGAACCCAAGGTGCGGCGCCAGTGGTTGATCCGCAGCGGGTCAGCATCGATCTGGCCCCTGCTCTCACGCTTCAAGCGCCTCCCGGCTCGCCTTGAGGGATCGAATCATTTCGAATCCTGCCAACATTTGTGCCGATTCCGGCAGAATGCTCGGAGTACAGCCGCGCCGGTGACGCATCTGACCCTCGCATGACCCCCGTCAGTGGTAATGCTGCGCTGCGTTCGGTCACACTCGGGAACTTGTCGTTCTTAGTCACCCCTTCCGAGGCCTGCATGTCCCTGTTCCGGCGCAAGTCCCTAGATTCCGTCACCGTCCACGAAGCCGGCAGGCGCCTGATCCCGACGCTCAGCTGGCCGCACCTGATCGCGCTGGGTATTGGCGCCATCGTCGGTACCGGCATCTACACGCTGATCGGCGTCGGTGCCAACCTGGCCGGCCCGGCCGTGCTTATCTCCTTCGCCATCGCCGGTGCGGTCTGCGCCTGCGCGGCACTGTCCTACGCCGAGCTGTCGACGATGATGCCGGCCGCCGGCAGTGCCTACACCTACAGCTACAGCGCGCTGGGCGAGGTGTTCGCCTGGGTGGTGGGCTGGAGCCTGATCCTGGAGTACTCACTGGTGGTGAGTACCGTGGCGGTGGGCTGGTCCGGCTACTTCGTCGGCTTCCTCGAATGGGTCCACACCCAGTTCGGCTGGAACGTGCACCTGCCCGCCTGGCTGGCGGCCGGCCCACACGTGGAAGGCGGCATGATCAACCTGCCGGCGATCGTCATCACCTGGCTGGTGGCCGGCATGCTGATGGCCGGCACCAAGGAAAGCGCCACCCTCAACGCCATCCTGGTGGTGTTCAAGCTGATCGCGCTGGCCATCTTCGTGGCCGTGGCCCTGCCCGCCTTCGACAGCGCCAACCTGCAGCCGTTCATGCCGTATGGCTTTGCCAAGTCGATGGGCCCTGATGGCGTCGAACACGGCGTAATGGCGGCGGCAGCGATCATCTTCTTCGCCTTCTACGGCTTCGATGCGATCTCCACCGCCGCCGAGGAAACCAAGAACCCCGGCCGCGACCTGTCGATCGGCATCATCGGTTCGATGATCGGCTGCACCATCGTCTACGTGCTGGTGGCGCTGGCCGCGGTCGGTGCGATGAGCTACGCGGTGTTCGGCCACAGCGCCGAGCCGCTGGCCCTGATCATGCGTCAGCTGGGCCATCCGACCGCGGCGATGGTGATCGGCGTGATCGCGATCATCGCGCTGCCGACCGTACTGCTGGCCTTCCTGTACGGCCAGAGCCGCATCTTCTTCGTGATGAGCCGCGATGGCCTGCTGCCGCGTGGCCTGTCCAAGGTCAACGCACGTACCGGCACGCCGGTGGCGACCACGCTGTTCACCGCGGTGGTGGTGTCGGCGCTGGCCGGCGTGGCCCGCCTGGACGAGATCGCGGCGCTGGCCAATGCCGGCACCCTGGCCGCGTTCACCGCCGTGGGCATCTGCCTGGTGGTGCTGCGCCTGCGCGAGCCGAACCGCGAACGTACCTTCCGTACCCCGCTGGCCTTCGTGGTTGGTCCGCTGGCCGCGCTGGGCTGCATCTATCTGTTCCTCAGCCTGCCGCACAGCACCCAGCTGTACTTCCTGCTGTGGAACCTGGCCGGCCTGGTGCTGTACTTCCTGTACAGCCGCCGCCACGCGCTGATCGCGAAATAGCCGGATCACCGGTAGTGCCGGCCGCTGGCCGGCACCTCGCATCCTGTTGATACGGGCCATGCCGGCCAGCGGCCGGCACTACCGCAGGGCGGTCAACCGCCCTGCTTTGCAGCGTAGTCCTGCGCCTGGCGCATCACCCGCAGCAGGTTGCCGCCCCAGATGCCGGCAATCTGCTTCTCGGTATAGCCCTTGCGCAGCAGCCACGCGGTGATCTTCGGCAGCTGGCTGACATCGGGCAGGTCGCTCAGGCCACCGCCGCCATCCCAGTCCAGGCCGATGCCCACGTGCTCGGGGCCCACCACCTTGAGGATGTGCTCGAAGTGGGCGAAGAAGTCGTCGAGGCTGGCATGGCGCACCGGGTGCTCGTGGTCCAGCGCCTGCTCGGCCTTCAGCAGGGCAACGCCCTGTTCGATGCCCATGCCTTCCCAGCCACCCAGCTGCTTGCTCAGCGCTTCCTCGGCCTGCTTGCGCTCGGGCGTCTTTGCGGTGTCGATCAGGTAGCCACCATAGGCGTTCACCTGGATCACACCGCCGGCCTTGGCCAGCTTGCGCAGGCGCGCGTCATCCAGATTGCGCGGGTGGTCGTAGACCGCCTTGGCCGAGCTGTGCGAGAGCACGAACGGCACCGGCATCATCGCCAGCAGGTCGTCGAACACCGCATCCGAAGCATGTGACTGGTCGATCACAATGCCCAGCTTCACCGCCTGCCGCACCAGGTCCTTGCCGGCCGGGCTCAGGCCTTTCCACTCCGCACCCTTGGGGTCGGTGGCCGAATCGGCGAACTCGTTGTTGGCGAAGTGCACGGTGCTGAGCAGGCGCAGGCCGGCGCGGTGGTAGAACGACAGCAGGCTCGGGTCTTCCACCAGCGGGCTGGCGTTTTCCATGCTGATGTAGACCACGCGCTTGCCGGCGGCCTTGATCCGCGCCGCGTCATCGGCGGTCAATGCCAGCGCGAAGCGCTCGGGGTTGGCCGCCAGCATTTCGCGGATCTCCAGCAGCCGCTGCAGGCCATGGTCACGCTCGGCGAGGTGCGCGGCGGGGCTGCGGTCGCCCTGATCGGTGTAGATCGCCCAGAAGCCGCCGTCCAGCGCACCTTCGACCATGCGCGGGTAGTCGACCTGCGAAAGCGCGTTGCGGTCGTGACGCTGCTCGATGTCGAAGCCGGTTCGGCCGAAATTGGCCGGCGTATCCAGGTGGCTGTCGAGGGTGACCAGGCGCTGCTGCAGGGCCTTGGCGCGCGCCAGCTCCTGTGCGCTGAACTCGATGGCATGAGCCGACAGCGGCGCGCACAGCGCCAGGGCAAGCACGACGGACAGGTGGCTCAACGATGGCATGGGCTCTCACCGGCAATGGGAAGAGCCCGACCATAGCGCTGCGGACCGCGGATTTGTAGAGTCGAGCTGCGCCCCCTCATCAACGGGGCGCCACTTTCACGAACGCATCGCAATGCGCGGAAAGTTGACCGCCGGGCAGTGGACATGATTCATGCCCGGCGAACGCAGAAGCGGACCGTCAGTCCACCACGCGGCAGAACACGGCCTTCAGGTAACGCGATTCCTGCACGTGGGCCATGAACGGATGATCCGGGCCTGCGCCGGCCACCTTCAGGATCTGGATCGTACGGCCGGAGAAGTAGGCCGCACGACGCAGCATGTCGAGGAACTGGTCCTCGGCCACCAGGCCGGTGCAGGAGAACGTGGCGAACAGGCCACCGGGCTTGACCACGCCCAGCGCCAGCTTGTTCATGTCCAGGTACTTCTTCAGCGCGGTGATGACCTGGTCGCGGTCGCGGGTCATCTTCGCCGGGTCCAGGATCACCACATCGTACTGCTCACCGCGGTTGGCGGCGTCGCGCAGCCACGGGAAGATGTCGGACTGGACGAACTTCGGGCGCACGTTGTTCAGGCGCGAATTGCCCTTGGCGATCTGGATGACGTCTTCATCGATGTCGATGCCGACCACGTCCGAGGCGCCGCGCGCCGCCGCGTACACGGCGAAACCGCCGGTGTTGCAGCACAGGTCGAGCACGCTCTTGCCTTCCACCTGCTGGCTCAGCCACTCGCGGTTCTCGCGCTGGTCGGCAAAGAAGCCGGTCTTGTGCGCACCGGCCGGGTCAGCGCGGAACTTGATGCCGTACTCGGTGATCACTGCCGCTTCGGTGGTGGTGTTGCCGTGGAAGTCGAAGCTTTCCTGCTTCTGCACGTGCTCGTCGGCGAAGCTGTGGAAGCGGCAGCCCGGGAACTGCTCGCGCAGGGCGTCGTAGATCCACTCGCGGTGGCGGAACATGCCGGCGGCGAAGAATTCGACCACCACCAGGTCGCCGTAGCGGTCCACCACCAGGCCGGACAGGCCATCGCCCTCGCTGTGCACCACGCGCCAGGCGTCGGACACCGCGTCGAGCTTCAGCACCTCACGGCGCAGCGACACCGCCTGGGCGATCTTGCGCGAGAACCAGCCAGCATCGACCGGCACGTTCTGGTCGGTTTCGAGGATGCGCACGGCAATGCGCGAGTGCCCGTTGTAGAACCCGCGGCCGATGAACTCCCCGTCCACGCCGACCACGTCGACGATGGAACCGGGCTTGGGCCGGACGGTCGGCTTCTCGACCAGTTTCTGGAAGATCCACGGGTGGCTGGAACGCCACGCATTCTTGAGGCGGACAATCGGAAGGGGGGTATTCATCCACCTATTGTAGCCGGGGGGCGCTTTCGTAGAGTCGAGCTGGCGCGACGGGCGTTGCTGAACGGCCCGGGCAAGGCGTGCCAACCAAGGTTGGCACCTACCAGAGCGGGGGCCCCGGCCACCCGGCATTTGACGGCAGCCCGGCCAGGCCGCAGAATCGGCGCCAGAAGGGGAGTAGCTCCCAGACGTTGTCGCCGTCATTTCGAGCCCGCAGGCTCCGGTGCAACGGCAGTTCCAGCCGACTGGAACTGCGAGCGAGACCTTCGCCGTACTGGCGAAGCTCTGTCCCTGGATCCCGCTCCCGATCCTCCGTTGCAGATCCTCGCCGTCCGGCCTGGCATTCATCTTTCCAACGGACATTCCCAATGCAGACGATCGGTAACGTGTGGTTGTGGGGCGGCTTCGCAGCGGTGGTGGTCATCGCCCTGCTGGTCGACCTCGTGTTGATGCGCCATGGTGGACCGCACAAGGTCACCTTCAAGGAGGCCCTGTGGTGGTCCATCGGCTGGGTCGCGCTGGCCCTGCTGTTCAATGCCGGCCTCTGGTACTACCTGAATGAGACCGCCGGCCAGGTGGTGGCCAACAAGGTCGGCCTCGAATTCCTGACCGGTTACCTGGTCGAGAAGGCGCTGGCGGTCGACAACATCTTTGTCTTCCTGATGATCATGAGCTACTTCGCGGTGCCGGAGGAGCAGCGCCAGAAGGTGCTGATCATCGGCATCCTGGGCGCGATCGTGCTGCGTACGATCATGATCTTCGCCGGCAGCGTGCTGATCACCCAGTTCCATTGGCTGCTCTACGTGTTCGGCGCCTTCCTGCTGTTCACCGGCTGGAAGATGTGGTTCGCCGCCGGTCAGGAGCCCGATCTGGAAGCCAACCCGGCCCTGCGCTGGATGCGCAAGCACCTGCGCCTGCTGCCGGATTACGCGGGCAACGCGCTGAGCGTGAAGCGCGACGGCGTGCGCTGGTTCACCCCGCTGTTCGCGGTACTGATCCTGATCGCGGTCACCGACGTGATCTTCGCGGTGGACAGCATCCCGGCGATCTTCGCGATCACCACCGACCCGTTCATCGTGCTCACCTCCAACGTGTTCGCGGTGCTGGGCCTGCGTGCGATGTTCTTCCTGCTGGCCGGCATGGCCGACCGCTTCCACCTGCTGCCGTACGGCCTGGCGCTGGTGCTGGGCTTCATCGGCATCAAGATGATGATCATCGACCTGTTCAAGATCCCGACCCCGATCTCGCTGGGCGTGGTGGCGGTGATCATCGCCGCTACCGTGGTGTTGAGCCTGAAGTACCCGCCGAAGGAAGGCGAAGGCCAGGCCTGAGCCTGACCCGCTGGATGGCGCGGCCGGTGGGATTGTCCCGCCGGCCGTTTCCACTCTCCCGCGGCGGTGGCCTTGGTTTCGCACCAACCACCGCCATTGCTGAGGTATGAACAACAACGCGCCCCTGCCCGCTGGCGACGTGCCGGCCCCCCGCAATGACCGCTCGCGCATCCTGCGGGCGTTCAATGTCAGCCTGGCCGCCGTGCTGGTGCTGGTGGCCGTGTTCGCCCTGCAGGGCACGTTCGACTGGCGACCGTGGGCAGTCGCGCCGCTGGAAGCCAAGGGCCTGCTTGGCCTGATCGGCGGCCCGATGCTGCATGCCTCGGTCGAGCACATCGCCGCCAACAGCATCGCGATCCTGATCCTCGGCACGCTGGCCGGCAGCGTCTACCCGAAAGCCACCGTGCGCGCCCTGCCCCTGCTGTGGCTGGGCTCGGGCATCGGTGCGTGGATGCTGGGCAATCCGGGCAGCGTGCACCTGGGCGCCAGCGGCGTGACCCACGGCCTGATGTTCCTGCTGGCCAGCCTGGGCCTGCTGCGCCGCGATCGCGCGGCCATCGCCACCGGCCTGATCGGCATGCTGTTCTACGGCGGCATGCTGATGACCATCCTGCCGCACGCCGATGGTGTGTCCTGGCAGTCGCACATGGGCGGCGCCTTCGCCGGCATCATTGCTGCGCTGCTGTTCCGCAACGCCGACCCGCTGCCGCCGCGCCCGCGCTACAGCTGGGAAGACGAAGAAGAAGACGTCGAACCGCTGGCCGACGACGAGCTGGAGCCGCCGTCACCGCAGCGCGTGCCGGTGCTGTGGCAGCCGCGCGAGGGCCAGGACTACGTGGTGATCCCGTTCCGCCGGCCGGACGAGCCGCGCGGTTGATCGGGTGACGGGGTCCGGCATCTTCATGACCCGGTAGTGGCCGACCTTGGTCGGCGCTCCTGCTGCATGCCAACCAAGGTTGGCAACTACCAGAGCATTCCGTCACATCCGGTAGCGCCGGGCCATGCCCGGCGGCATTGGCCGGTCAGTTCGCCGTATTCCCCGCCGCGCCCATCCCATCCACCGCCTGCCGGCCCAGTGCCGGGTCGTCGGTGAAGAACGCATCGATGCCGGTGGCCAGATAGGCGCGCATCTCGGCAATTGACCCCTCGGCATTGCGCGCGTTGTCGGCGCCCTTGCGCAGGTTGCTGGCCTGGAAATGATTCTCCGGGCGGAAGGTATACGGAATCACCATCAGGCCCACTGCATGTGCGTCCTGTACCAGCGTGGTCGGTGTCCCCAGTGCACCCTTGGCGTCCAGCGGAATGATCGAGCGCAGCTCCGGGCCGATGCTGTCAGCGTAGCTGGCAATTTCCTTCAGTCCGGCCCGCGTCATCATCTGCGCGTAGGTCAGCTTGCCACCGGCCTTGGCGATGTCGGCCGGCTGGGTATCGCCTTTCCACAGCAGCTGCAGCAGGCGGATGTTGCTGCCCCGCCCGATCTTGCCGCGCAGGTAGCGCAGGTTGGCGGTCTCGAACGACTGGATGGTGACCGGGCCCACGTTGGTATAGGCATTGCCGCGCAGCGCGGCCAGCAGCTTGTCTTCCATCGGCAGGCCGATCGACTGGAAGTAGGTCGGATGCTTGATCTCCGGCACCACGCCGATGCCGCGGTTGGCGCGGCCGGCCTGCTGCACCAGGAAGGCAAGGATCTCGTCGAGGCTGGCGATGCGGAACTGGCCATCGTAGGCGGTGCTGCGCAGTTCCGGCAGGCGCTCACGCGCGTACAGCGTCTTCAGCTCGGCCAGGGTGAAGTCTTCGGTGAACCAGCCATCGACCTTCTGCCCGTCGATGACCTTGCTGGTGCGGCGGCTGGCGAATTCGGGATGCGAGGCGACATCGGTGGTGCCACTGATCTCGTTCTCGTGGCGGGCCACCATCACCCCGTCCCTGGTCATCACCAGGTCCGGTTCGATGTAGTCGGCGCCATCGGCGATGGCCTGCGCATAGGCCGCCAGGGTGTGCTCGGGCAGCAGTGCGCTTGCCCCGCGGTGGCCATAGACCGACACCTTGTGCGCGGCCGGGGTGGAGGATTCAGCACTCATGGCCACCGATGGTGCCACGGCCAGCGACAACAGCAACGCACAACCCCACGACTTCACTGCGACTTCCCCAAGCGGTATGTGATGGGCGTCAGTATGCGGCGGCAATGTGACAGGTGGGGGACCCCATGGATCCGGTAGTCGCCGACCTTGGTCGGCGCTCTGCCAGCCGACGTCCATGACCCCGGACGCCCTGTGCCAACCAAGGTTGGCACCTACCAGAGCGAAGGTTGGCACCTGCCAGGGCGAAGGTTGGCGCCTGCCAGAGCATGAGCCGCGCGATTGATCGATGACGGGGTCAGAGATCCCTTCGGGGATCTGGCCCCGACCTTACTTGCCGATGCAGAAACTGGAGAAGATCCTTCCCAGCAGGTCATCGGCGCTCATCTGCCCGGTGATCTCGCCCAGCGCATCATGCGCCAGCCGCAGTTCCTCGGCAGCCAGTTCCAGGTGCTCATGCGCCAGTTCGGCATCGGCGCGCTGCGCGTGTTCCTGCGCACGTTCGATCGCATCCACATGGCGCGTGCGCGCGGAGAACTCGCCATCCACCTGCTCGCCCGCCCCGGCCGAGGCAATCGAACGCAGGCGGGTATGCAGGTCTTCCAGGCCAGCACCGGTGGCCGCCGAGACGAACACGCGGTCCGGATCGTCCAGTGCCGGCAACGCCTCCAGCAGGTCCGACTTGTTGTGGATGTAGACCTTGTGCGGCACCGCCGCCACGGCATCGCCCAGCGCCGCTTCGCCGGCCGCTGGATCGCGCGCATCCAGCACGATCAGCGCCAGGTCCGTACGCTCGATTTCCGCATGCGCGCGGCGCATGCCTTCGCGTTCGATGGCGTCGCCACCGTCGCGCAGGCCCGCGGTGTCGACCAGGGTCAGCTCCAGGCCGTCCAGGCGGATGGTCTCGCGCAGGGTGTCGCGGGTGGTGCCGGCGATGTCGGTGACGATGGCGCGTTCGCTGCCGGCCAGCGCATTGAGCAATGAACTCTTGCCGGCATTCGGCGGCCCGATCAGCACCGCATGCAGGCCATCGCGCAGGCGGCGGCCGCGCTCGGCATCCCGCCGCAGCAGGGCCAGGTCGCTGCGCGCCTGTTCCAGCCCACGCCGCACCTGCGCGCCACCGAGGGTATCCAGCGGTTCGTCGGCGAAGTCGATGGCCGCTTCCACATGGATGCGCAGCAGCACCAGCTGTTCGACCACGGCGTCGATGCGGCGCGAGAACACACCATCCAGCGAACGGCGTGCAGCGCGCGCGGCACGATTGTCGCCCGCGGCGATCAGGTCGGCGATGGCCTCGGCCTGGGCCAGGTCGAGCTTGCCGTTGAGGAACGCCCGTTCGCTGAACTCACCCGGGCGCGCCTGGCGCGCACCGAGCGCGATGCAGCGCGCGACCAGTTGCTGCAGCAGCACCGGGCTGCCATGGCCCTGCAGCTCCACCACCTCTTCGCCGGTGAAGCTGTTCGGTGCCGGGAACCACAGCACGATGCCATCGTCGATGACCTCGCCGTCGGCATCACGCAGGCGCGCGTAGTGCGCGTGGCGCGGACGCAGTGCAGGTGCACCCAGCGCATTGGCAATCGCTGCAGCGCGCGGGCCGGACAGGCGCAGCAGGCCGACACCGCCGGCGCCGGGCGCACTGGCGATGGCCACGATGGTGTCGGTGCGGATCGCGTCGTTCATGGCTCAGAGTTTCTCCAGCTGCGCACGCGCCTGGGCCGCGCCGCTGCCCTGCGGCTGCAGCGCCAGGTAGGTGGTGTAGGCCTGTTTGGCCTTGGCCTTGTCGCCGGCGTTGAAGTAGGCGTCGCCCAGGTTGAGATAGGCCACGGCGCGCGAGGGGTCGATCTTCAGTGTGTTCTCCAGCCAGCGCGCCGCTTCGGCATAGCGCTGCTGGCGGTAGTAGACGAAGCCGAGGTTGTTGGCGGCCTGGGCGAAGTCCGGGCGCAGCTTCAGCGCCTCGGTGAACTGGGCTACCGCTTCGTCGTACTGCTTCTCGCGGTACAGCTGCAGGCCACGGTCATTGGCCTGCTGCGCGCGCTGGCGGTCGGACGCCGGGCCGGCGGTGGGCACCACCAGCTTGGCCTTGCCACCCTGCAGGTCGGCCACGGTTACCGGTGCCTGGCTGCCCTTGGCCTCGCTGGCGGCATCCACCTTGTTGTTCAGCGCGATCGCATCGGCGGTCAGCTGGCGCGTATCGGCGTTGAGGAATTCCTGGCTGTCCGGCACCTGGAACACGAACTCGCCGCCCTGCGAACCGGGCAGGCTGCCGAAGGCCGGGGTCTGGTGCGAGACCGCCGAGACCGCCGGCGCCACGTAGGCGGCCAGTTCGGTACCGGTGATCAGGCCGTCGCCGTTGAGGTCGCCCTTGCCGGCCAACGCCTGCAGCAGCACCCAGGTGAACACCGAATGGCCGTTCGGGCCGGCATCGGCCACCTGCTGGTCGGCACCACCGGCGGTCAGCATCTGCCGCGCGCTGCGGCGGGCGTTCTCGCGCAGGAACGACGACGATGAGGGGCCGCCACGGGTCAGGCCCAGGCCGCTGTAGCAGGCATCCATCACGAACATCACATGCTTGGCCTGCATGCTTTCGGCGATGTTCTGGATG
This sequence comes from Stenotrophomonas sp. 96582_Sma, assembly GCF_056480905.1. Classification (NCBI taxonomy): domain Bacteria; kingdom Pseudomonadati; phylum Pseudomonadota; class Gammaproteobacteria; order Lysobacterales; family Lysobacteraceae; genus Stenotrophomonas; species Stenotrophomonas sp. 96582_Sma. The sequence goes on from NZ_CM151122.1 coordinate 5,029,226, forward strand.
TCGGTCATCGCGATCGCGTCGGTGGCAAATTCCTTCGGATCCGAATCGACCGGAATGATGTAGCCGAGGTCGCGCCCGGAGGCGAGCTGGCGGGTCGCGCCATGACCGGCGAAGAACACGAACACGCGATCGTTCTTACCGGTGCGGTCGTCGGCCAGGCGGTCGTGGAAAGCGGCCAGGATGTTGTTGCGGGTGGCCTGCTCGTTCTTCAGCACGATCACCTGCGAGGACGGGAAGCCGAACTGCCCGGTCAAGGTATCGGCCACTGCCTGAGCATCATGGCTGGCGTATTCCAGCTTCGGCCACTTGGCGTAGTTGTCGATGCCGACCACGATCGCCCAGGACTTCTCGTAGCCGGTGGTGACGGTGGCGGCACCGGCGTCGCCCTTTCGCGCACGGGCGACGGTGAAGTCGCGGCCGTTCCAGCCAGCGAACTGGTAGCCATCGGCGATCAGCCGGTCGAGGATCTGCGGCAGCGCCTTCACCGCACGATCGTGAATGTCGTGGAACAGGATGATGCCGCGCTGTTCCTTGTTCACCTGGTCGAGCACGCGCTGCACGATCGACTCCGGTACCGGGTCGGCCCAGTCCATCGAGTCGATGTTCCACATGATCGACTTCAGCCCGGCCTCGTTGAGCAGCTGCAGGCCTTCGGCGTTGCGCGCGCCGTACGGGAAGCGGAACAGGGGCGCGCGCTTGCTGTCCACGTCCTTCAGCAGCGTGTCGGTGTCCAGCACCTGCTGGCGCAGCGCGTCGCCGGTGGTGCGCGACAGCTGTGCGTGGGTCAGGCTGTGGTTGCCGACCGCATAGCCCTCTTCCATCAGGTTGCGGCTGATCTTCGCCATCGGGCCGAGGCTGACCTTGCCGTCGGCCTCGACCTTGCCCAGGTTGCGACCTACCTCGAAGAACACGCCCGGCACGTCATAGCGCTTGAGGATGGCCACCACTTCATCGGTGTAGGCCTTGTGCGGGCCATCGTCGAAGGTCAGCACCACGGTCTTGGCCGGCAGGTCGCGGCCGAAGATCTCGCGGTCGCTGTCCTTCATCGACATCGGGTACGGCTCGATCACGCCATAGTCGCGCAGGATCGCTTCGCGGCTGTAGTCCTTGTGCAGGTGCGCGATGTAGTCGTCCCACTTCTCACGCTTCAGCTCGATGGCACGGGTGCGCTCGAAGCGGCTGAAGATGCGGGTCAGTTCCTGGTTGTAGTTGCGTTCGATCTCGTCGAGCGCCTCCAGGTCCTCGCCGATGCGCTGATGCAGCTTCACCGCCGGCAGCGACGAATCCGTGCCAATGCGCTCATGCAGATCACGCAGCACTTCGCGGAAGGCCAAGCGGTCGGCATCGAACAGTTCCGGCGCCGACTCGATGTAGTCCAGCACGGTGCCGAGGGTGGCGAAGCGCTGCGGACTGGAACCGCGCAGCAGGGTGTCGAACTGCGCGGCGATGGCCGTACGTTGTTCCAGGCCATCATGGAACAGCTGCTGGCCCACACGCGTGGAGGTGCCGCGGTCGGCGGCCGACTGCTGTTCTTCGTCGGCCAGCAGCACGATGATCCGACGGTAACCGTCGAGCTGCTTCTGCAGCGCAGCCAGCAACGGCGCGGCGGCGGGATCGGCGGCGGCCGCGGCCTGCGCGCTGGGCTGGGTCACCGTGGTCGTCGGCGCCTTCGCGTCCTTGTCGCCGCAGCCGGCAACAACCAGCGTCAACAACAGCGAGGGCAGGAACAGGCGGAACGACGACGCACGCGGCATGGCGGACTCGATGGATGGAGGAACGGTGTGCCGGCGATTCTAACGCCGCATGCGAAAAGCCCGCCTTGCGGCGGGCTTCTGCTGGGGTCAGCCGGCCAGCGGCCGGCTCTACCGATTACTTTTTCTTGACCGGGGCCGGGGCGGTGGTGGCCGGGACCGGCTCGCCGCCATGGCGCTTGGTCATCCACCACTGCTGCAGCAGGCCCAGGCCGCCGTTGACCACCCAGTACAGAACCAGGCCGGACGGCATGAAGGCCATCATGACGCCGAACACCAGCGGCATGAACTGCATCATCTTCTGCTGCATCGGGTCCATGCCCGGTGCCGGGGTCAGCTTCTGGGTGAACCACATCACCGCCACGTTGATCACCGGCAGGATGAAGTACGGGTCGCGTGCGGTCAGGTCCTGGATCCAGCCGAACCAGGGCGCCTGGCGCAGTTCGACCGATTCCACCAGCACCCAGTACAGGGCGAAGAAGATCGGCATCTGGATGAGGATCGGCAGGCAGCCGCCCATCGGATTGATCTTTTCCTTCTTGTACAGCTCCATCATCGCGGTCTGGAACTTCTGGCGGTCATCGCCATAGCGTTCCTTCAGCTGCGCGATGCGCGGCTGGAAACGACGCATCTTGGCGCCGCTCTTGTACTGGGTCGCCGACAGCGGGTACAGCACCAGCTTCAGCAGCACCACCAGGCCGACGATCGCCCAGCCCCAGTTGCCGACCAGCTTGTGCACCTGGTTCAGCACCCAGAACAGGCCCTGGCCGATCACCGCCATCATCGAGAAGCGGCTGTAGTCGACCACGCGGTCCAGGCCCGGCACGTCTTCCTTGGCAATCAGGTTGACCAGCTTCGGGCCGACCCACAGGCGGGCTTCGGTGCTGGTGGACTGGCCCGGGGCCACGGTGAAGGCCGGGCCACGCGCTTCGATCAGGTCACGACCGGCCACCTGCGACAGCACGTAGTGTGCGGTCTGGTCCTTCTGCGGGATCCAGGCGGTGAAGAAGTGGTGCTGCAGCATCGCCAGCCAGCCGCCGGTGATGTTCTGGTTCAGCGTGCCGTCTTCCAGGTAGTCCTTGAACGCACGACGCTGGTACTTCTTGTCGTTGTCGTACCAGGTGGCACCGTTGAAGCTGAAGGAATCCGGGTTGGTCATGCTCCGCGACAGGATGGTCGGGGTGCGGTCCAGGGTGCGGTAGACGTAGCCGTTCCACGGCGCGGCGCCGGCGTTGCTGACTTCATCCTTGAAGCGCACGGCATACTCGTTGCGCGAGACGGTCAGCGTGCGCTTGATGGTCACACCGTTGTCGGCGGTCCACACGAACGGGATCTGCAGCTCGTTCTGGCCCTTGGCCAGCACGAAGTCCTTGGTGTCACCGACCAGCTTGAAGCCGTCGGCGCCGGGGACCGGGGTGTTCTTGTCTTCGCTGGCCCAGCCACTGATCGCGCTGTACGGGTGCGCGGGGTCTTCGGTCAGCAGGCGGACCGGCGGGCTGCCTTCGTCCTTGGTCTGCGGGAACTGCAGCAGCTCGGCATCGAGCACGCGGCCGCCGTCGAGCACCAGACGCAGCACGTCGGTGGTGACGGTCACTCGCTGGCTGGCCGGGGTGGCGCTGGCCTGGGCCTGCACGGCGGCCTGGCCGGGGGCACCCGGCACCTGGGCGCTGGGGATGGCGCCCGGGGTTGCGCCCGGAACGCTCTGTGCGGCGGCCGGGGCCGACGTGGTCGTCGGTGCCGGGGTCGGAGCAGCCTTTTCACGGCTCCACTCCATCCACAGCAGCACGGCCACCATCAGCCAGGCAAAAATGAGGAATACGCGGGTCTGGTTCATCAGCGGACAGGCTCGGCGGGGCCGGGACGCGATGCCGGCTCGGTCAAAGAAGGAGTTGCGATGCCATCAGGCGGCGGCATTGTGCCGTCCACGCCCGGCGTGGGCAATGCACGCAGGCGACGCAGCAGGCGCAGGAAGGCCTGGCGGATCTCGTCGTTGCTGGCGGAACGCGCAGCACTTCGAGCCACGACGACAAAGTCGCCTGGCTGGATATCGGTACGTGTCTGACGCAGGATGTCCCGCAGGACGCGCTTGATCCGGTTACGCCCGACGGCGTTCGGATCAACCTTGCGGGAAACCGCCAGACCCAGCCTGGCCGGCCGGTCAGCCGGCAGCCAGTGCAGGGTCATCAGCGGATCGGACACACGGCGGGCGCCGTTGAAGACCGTTGAGTATTCGGCACGCGTGCGAACCCGCGCAGAGCGAGGGAATCGCTTGCGCGGGTCTGCAGTATTCACTGTCGAAGGGATTGCGTCTGCCGCGATGTGCGGCATGGCAATCAGGCGCTCAGGACTTTGCGGCCCTTGGCGCGGCGACGCGACAGGATCTTGCGGCCGTCAGCGGTCTTCATACGGGCACGGAAGCCGTGGTCGCGCTTACGCTTGAGGTTGCTGGGCTGGTAGGTGCGCTTCGTGGCCATTGGGGGCCTCTCGTATGAATGGGACGGAAAGAACCGGAAATTCTAGAGAGGTACCCCGCCCCAAGTCAACCCCTGGCAGCTACGCGAATTCACTGGGCTGTGCAATAGCTGTGGATGTTTTTGTGAATAAGTAGGGGACAAGCATTCCGAAGGCGGGCGCTCGGTGGTAGTCTGAGCCATCCATTTCCCCCCTTTCCGGCCTGTGTTTGGGCGCCTTGTCGCGTCCATGCCCCGGCCACCGGACGATTATTGCTG